>NZ_CATNLZ010000001.1:0-64993 GCF_950101795.1 Nocardioides sp. T2.26MG-1
CGGACACCCCCGCCCTACGTCGCGAAACCCGAGCGAGAAACGCCAGCAGGTCGTCCCGCGTGACGACCCCGACCGGCTTGCCGTCCTCGTGCACCAGCAGTGCGTCGGCGCTCTCGAGGGCGGTGACGGCGTCGGAGGCCGGCTCGGTGGAGCCGATCGTCGGCAGCGGGGGCGACATGTGCTGGCTGACCGAGTCGGTCAGCCGCGCCGTACCCGTGTAGAGCAGGTCGAGCAGGGTCCGCTCCGACACCGACCCGACCACCTCGGCGGCGACGACCGGCGGCTCGGCCCGCACGACCGGCATCTGGGAGACGTTGTACTCCTGCAGGATCGCGACGGCCTCGGCGATCGTCTCGTTCGGGTGCGTGTGCACGAGGTCGGGCAGCCGGCCGCTCTTGCCGCGCAGCACCTCCCCGACCGACTGGACGGAGCGCTCGGCACCCTCGACGGGGAACCCGTACTGCGCCAGCCAGTCGTCGTTGAACACCTTGGTCAGGTAGCCGCGGCCCGAGTCGGGCAGCAGTACGACGATCACCGCATCCTCACCCTCGGGCGTGCCGGCGAGCTCGTGGGCGAGCTGCACCGCGGCGTGCACGGCCATGCCGGAGGAGCCGCCGACCAGCAGCGCCTCCTCGCGGGCCAGCCGCCGGGTGGTCGCGAACGAGTCGGCGTCGGAGACCTCGATGATCCGGTCCGCGATGTCGCGGTCGTAGGCCTCGGGCCAGAAGTCCTCGCCCACGCCCTCGACCAGGTAGGGCCGCCCGGAGCCGCCGGAGTAGACCGACCCGGCCGGGTCCGCGCCCACGACCTGCACGGCGGGGCTCTGCTCCTTGAGGTAGCGGCCGACCCCGGTGATCGTCCCGCCGGTGCCGACGCCGGCGACGAAGTGGGTGACCTTGCCCTCGGTCTGCGCCCAGATCTCGGGGCCGGTGGTCTCGTAGTGCGACCGCGGGTTGTGCGGGTTGGAGTACTGGTCCGGCTTCCAGGCGCCCGGCTGGGAGGCCAGCCGGTCGGAGACGTTGTAGTAGGAGTCGGGGTGCTCGGGCTCGACCGCGGTCGGGCACACGACGACCTCCGCGCCGTACGCCTTGAGCACGTTGCGCTTGTCCTCACTGACCTTGTCGGGGCAGACGAAGACGCACTTGTAGCCCTTCTGCTGCGCGACCATCGCCAGCCCGACGCCCGTGTTGCCGGACGTCGGCTCCACGATCGTGCCCCCGGGCTGGAGCTCGCCGGACGCCTCAGCGGCCTCGATCATCCGGGTCGCGATGCGGTCCTTCACGGAGCCGCCGGGGTTGAGGTACTCCACCTTGGCGAGGACGATCGGTCCCTTCGCGCCGGCCAGGGAGCCCATGGACTTCGAGAGCCTGAGCAGCGGGGTGTTGCCGATCAGGTCGAGGAGTGAGTTCACGTACTGCATCGCGCCAATCTAGAGGCGCCGCCGCCCTCCGCGTAAACCCCGGCGGCACGGGCTGGTAGGCGTCCGTAGAGTGGCGCCGTGGGGAAAGCGGCTGCTGCTCGGAAGCTGGCCTCCGCCGCGGCGTACGGCGGCGGTGGCCTCTCGGTGCTCGGCGGGGCGATCTACGGCGTGCTGCGCGTCGAGGCGACGGTCGCGCGCAACCGGATCGGCCGCCTCGACGACGACCCGCCCGACCCGACCGGCTGGTACGGCCGCGGCCGCCCCGGACCGGCGATCAAGGTCGTGCTGCTCGGCGACTCCAGCGCGGCCGGGTACGGCGTCGAGCGGGTCGAGGAGACCCCCGGAGCCCTGCTGGCCAGCGGCCTGGCGGAGCGGGCGGACCGTCGGGTCTACCTGCGCGACTTCGCCGTCGTGGGCGCGATGTCCTCGGACCTGTCGAGCCAGATCGACGGCGCGCTGCCCATCGAGCCCGACGTCGCGGTGATCCTCATCGGCGCCAACGACGTCACCCACTCGGTGCTGCCCTCGGCGTCCGTCCGGCACCTCGCCGAGGGTGTACGCCGCCTCCGCGAGGCCGGGGTCGAGGTCCTCGTCGGGACCTGCCCCGACCTGGGCACCATCAAGCCGATCGCCCCACCGCTCAAGCAGGTCGCGCGCGCCTGGTCGCGCCGACTGGCCGCGGCCCAGACGATCACGGTCGTCGAGGAGGGCGGCCGCACGGTCTCGCTCAGCTCGATCCTGGGCCCCGAGTTCGCGGCCGCGCCCGCGATCCTCTTCGGCCCCGACCAGTTCCACCCATCGGCGGACGGCTATCGCTCGATGGTCACCGTGCTGCTGCCGTCGACGCTGGCCGCGCTCGGGCTCATCCCCGAGGACGAGGCCGAGCCGGAGGCCTACCGCGGCGAGGGCGTGCTGCCGATCACCGCCGCCGCCATCCAGGCGGTGAACGTGCCCGGCACCGAGCTCGGCGGCACCGAGGTCGGCGGCTCCCGGCGCGGCGTCCGCGGCCTGTGGGTCGAGCTGCGGCACCGCCGCCGCCACCCGGGCACGGAGGGCGAGGCGCCCGACGCCAGCGACGAGGACGCGGCCGACGACGATCCCGCCGAGGGGCTCCCGGAGGCCCGCGAGGGGTAGGGGAAACCCCACCCCGACCGGCGGTCCAGGCCCATCGAGACCGCGCCTCGGCGCTCCTAGCGTCGATGGCATGAACTCACCCACCACGGCTTCAGCCGCCCTCGAGGTCCACGGCCTCACCCGCACGTACGGCGAGGGTGCCGGCGCGGCCACCGCGCTCGGCGGCGTCGACCTCGCCTTCGTCCCCGGGACCTTCACCGCCGTCATGGGCCCCTCGGGCTCCGGCAAGTCCACGTTCCTCAGTTGCGCCGCCGGCCTCGAGCGGCCCACCGGGGGCCGGGTGCTGGTCGACGGCCACGACATCACCGACTGGGCCGAGAACGACCGCACCCGGCTGCGGCGCGAGCGGATCGGCTTCGTGTTCCAGGGCTTCCACCTGATGCCCTACCTCACCGCCGAGCAGAACGTCGCGCTGCCGCTGCGCCTCGCCGGCCACCGTCCGGACCGCGCCCGGGTGGCGGCCCTCCTCGAGCGGGTCGGCCTCGCCGACCGCGCCCGGCACCTGCCGGGCGCGCTCTCCGGTGGCCAACAGCAGCGGGTGGCGATCGCCCGCGCGCTGGTGACGGAGCCGGCCGTGATCCTCGCCGACGAGCCGACCGGCGCCCTCGACTCCACGACCGCCCGCGGCGTGCTCGCGCTGCTGCGCGAGAGCGTCGACGCGCTCCAGCAGACCGTCGTCATGGTCACCCACGACCCCGTGGCGGCGGCGTACGCCGACACCGTGGTCTTCCTGGTCGACGGCCGCGTGGCCGGGCGGATGGACCGGCCCACCGCCGACGCCGTCGCCGGCCAGCTCACGCACCTGTCGGACCTGGTCGCGGGAGGTGTGTCATGACGCAGCTCGCCTGGCGCTCGCTGCGCCACCGCGCCACCGCCTCGGTGGCGACCTTCGTCGCCGTGCTCCTCGGCACGGCACTCATGGGCTCCTTCGCCACGCTGGCCGCGAGCGCCTCCGGGCCGGTCTCGGCGGCCGACCAGGACACGCTGCGGACCATGGGCACCGTCGTCGGCGCCTGGGGGGCGATCATCGTGCTGTCCGCCGTCGTCTCGACCGTCGGCATCACGGTCACCCAGCGCGAGGTGGAGATCGGGCTGCTGCGCACGGTCGGCGCGACCCCGCGCCAGACCTCCCGCCTGGTCCGAGCCGAGACGCTCCTCGTCGCGACGCTGGCCTCGGCCCTGGGGGCTGTGCTGGCCTGGCTGGGCGGCGGGTTCCTCCTCGCGCTCCTGCGCAACACCGACACCGTCCAGGAGTCGGCCCGCTACCGGCCCGGCCTCGCCCCGGTGGCGACGGCGGCGCTGGTGGTGCTCGTGAGCCTGCTCGGCGCCGGGTTCGCGTCCCGCCGCGCGACCCGCGGGTCGGCGAGCATCACCCCGAGCGAGGGCCGGCCAGGAACGGCCCGGCTGCAGTGGTGGCGGATCGCCGCCGCCGTGCTGCTCCTCGGCTACAGCGCCACGATGGCCGTCGTCACGATCACCGTGACCGCGCACGACGAGGACCCGTACTCCGCGATGGCGACCTCCGGCCAGCTGGGCATCCTGGTCGCGCTCGCCCTGGCCTGCCTGGCCCCGTGGCTGCTGCGGGTGCTCTCCGCGCCCGCCCGGCCGCTGCTGGGCACCGGCCCGGCGGCGTACCTGGCGACGTACAACTCCCGGCGGCGGGCCCGCCTGCTGAGCGGCGTCCTGGGCCCGGTCATCGTGCTGACCGCCGCCGGGATCAGCGTGTTCATGATCGTGGGCACCGACGACCGGACACGGCCGGCCGGCTTCGAGGACGACGCCCGGACGATCAACCTGCTCAACAACGTGGTCGTCGGGATGATGGTGGTGTTCGCGGCCGTCGTCGTCATCAACACGTTCGCGGCGGTCGTCGCCCACCGGCGGGCCGAGCTGCGCCAGCTGTGGCTGCTCGGCGCGACCCCGCGCCAGGTCGAGGCGTCGGTGCTGGCCGAGGCCCGCGGCGTCGCCGCCATCGGGGTGGTGCTCGGGGCGATCGCGTCGCTGGCGGCGGTCGTGCCGTTCGGCGTCGCCCGCCACGAGGGCGTGGTACCCGACGGGCAGCTCTGGCTCCCGCCCCTCGTGATGGCCGGCGCGGTCGTGCTGACCCTGCTGTCGGCACGCTCCGCGGTCCGGCGCGCTCACGTGCCGGCCGGCGCGCTCCAGTGACAGACTGGTCCGCCATGCTGCTACGCGGGATCGGGTCGCTCCGGCCCACGCCGGTCGACGGGGACGCCCTCGTCGACCGGCTGCGGCTGACCCTGCTCTCCGCCGGCTACGCCCTGCTGGGGGCGCCGGCTCTGGCGTTGGGCATCCTCACGATCCTGTGCATCCCGCTCGGGCTGGTCACCGCCGGGTTCGCCCTCGCCTTCGCCGCCGTCCCGGCCACGGCCGCACTGACCGCCGTCCACCGGCGGGTGAGCGGTGCGCTGCTGGGCGAGCAGGTCACGACGGCGTACGCCGACACCACGGGCACGAACGTGGTCACCCGGCCGGTGCGCTGGCTCACCGACAAGGCGCGCTGGCGCGACGTCGGGTTCTTGTGGTTCTCGGCCACCGGCGGGTTCGTGATGTCCGTGCTGCCGGTCGGGCTGCTGACCGCGCCGATCACCCACCTCGGTGGCGCGGTGCTCGACGGCGGCTTCTGGTGGTGGATGCTCGTGCTGCTCGACGGGCCGCTGATCGTGGTGTGGTGGTGCGTGACACCGGCGCTGGTGCGCGGCCGGGCGGTCGCCGAACGCAACATCCTGGGCCACTCACGGGTGGAGCGGCTCGAGCGCCGGGTCCAGGAGGTCGCCGCGTCCCGCGAGGAGTCCCTCGACCACTCCGCGGCCGAGGTGCGCCGCATCGAGCGCGACCTGCACGACGGCGCCCAGGCCCGGATCGCCGCGGTCGGCATGAACGTCGGCCTGGCCGAGAAGCTGCTGGCCACCGACCCGGCCGCCGCGGCGGACCTGCTGCGTGAGGCCCGCGAGACCACGGTCTCGGCCCTGGAGGACCTGCGGTCGGTCGTCCGCGGCATCCACCCGCCGGCCCTGGCCGACCGCGGCCTGGCCGGCGGCATCGAGGCCCTTGCGCTGCCGATCCCGCTGCCGGTCACCGTCGCCGTCGACCTGCCCCGGGGCATCCCCGAGCCGGTCGAGTCGGCCGCCTACTTCGCGGTCGCCGAGTGCCTGGCCAACACCGTCAAGCACGCCGGCGCCACGCGCTCCTGGGTCGTCGGCTCGTACAACGACGGCGTGCTGCACCTCGAGGTCGGCGACGACGGCCGCGGCGGCGCGGACGCCCACGTCGACGCGCAGGGCGGCGGACTCTCCGGGATCGCCCGGCGGCTGGCGGCGTTCGACGGCACGATGGAGGTCGTGAGCCCCTCGGGCGGGCCGACGATCGTGACCATGGAGGTTCCGTGCCGGACCCGCTGAGAGCGGTGGTCGCCGAGGACCAGGCACTGCTGCGCGTCGGCCTCACGCGCATCCTCGAGGCGAGCGGCATCAGCGTGGTCGCGGCGGTCGACAACGCGCCGTCGCTGACCCGGGCCCTCGCCTCGCCGGACGTCGACGTCGCGATCGTCGACGTGCGGATGCCGCCGGCGTACGCCACCGAAGGCCTGGTCGCCGCGGTCGCCGCGCGCCGCGCCCGCCCGGCGTTCCCGGTGCTGGTGCTCAGCCAGTACGTCGAGCCGCTCTACGCCCGCGAGCTGCTGGCCAGCGGCGAGGGCGCGGTGGGCTACCTGCTCAAGGACCGGGTCGCGGACGTCGACGGGTTCGTGGCCGCGGTCCGCCAGGTCGCCGGCGGGGGCACGGTGCTCGACCCCGAGGTGGTCGCCGGTCTGGTCAGCGGCGCCGGCCGCGACCAGCCGCTCGAGCGGCTCACCCCTCGCGAGCGCGAGGTGCTGACGCTGATGGCCGAGGGCCGGTCCAACGCGGCGATCGCGGCCCGGCTGTTCGTCTCGGAGAAGGCGGTCGGCAAGCACACCAACGCGATCTTCACCAAGCTCGACCTCCCTCCGGCGCCCGACGACAACCGCCGGGTGCTGGCCGTGCTCGCCTGGCTCGACGGCCCGAAATCACGTTGACCCGCCCGAAACTTTCGGGCGGGTCAACGTGATGTGCTCAGTTGTCGCTGAACATCGCGAGCAGGCGCAGCAGGTTGGTGTAGATCCAGACCAGGCTGACGGTCATCGCGAAGGCCGCGCGCCACGACTCCCGCTCCGGGATCCGGTTGGCGATGCCCTGCTCGACGAAGTCGAAGTCGAGCACGAGCATGAACACGCCGAGCGCGAGGCCGGCGATGGCGGTCAGCATGCCGAGCGTGCCGAAGCCGAAGAGGCCGATGTCGGCGTTGAACATGCTCAGCACGAGCTCCATCAGGCTCAGGCCGACCATGCCGAACACGGCGGCCATCACGAACATGCGGAACTTGTTGCCGACCTTGATGTCGAAGATCTTGTACGCCGCGAGCGTGCCGGCGAAGGCCGCGAACGTGCCGATCACCGCGCCGGAGACGACGCCGTCACCGAACTGCACGTCGAAGAGCTTGCTCAGGCCACCGAGCGCGATGCCCTCGAGCACGGCGAACGCCATGACGAGTGCCGGGCTGATCACCCGCTTGAACGAGTTGACCATCGACAGCGCGAAGGCGCCGAGGGACCCGAAGGTGACGGCGGCGATCAGGCTGCCGCCGACCTCGCCGTTCTCGATGTCGGGGGTCATCACCCAGGTGGCGAGGGCGGCCACGATGACGAGGCCGAGCGAGATCGCGGTCTTCTGGACGACCGAGTCGATCGTCATCGGGCCGTGGTCGACAGCCGGAGTCGTGCCGGTGGGTTGGCCCGGGGTGCCGGTGCCCCAGGTCGCGGGGTCGGTGTAGCCGGTCTGGCCGTAGCCCTGGTGCGCCGACCCGTTGCCGGCGTACGTCTGGTTGCCGTAGGCGTTGGAGCCGGGGGCGTTGAACTCCTCCGACCGGCGGAACACAGGGTTGTTGCTCTGCATGGTCTCTCCTCGAGGCCGTGGGTGTCGTCGCTCTGACGGGTCACCTGACAAGCCCAGTCTAGGCGGGCTCACCGGGTTGAACGCTCGCCCGCCTCGTTTGGTTCCCGCGGCCGGCACCTACGCGGCGCTGAGCGGCAGCCGCACCGAGAACGCCGTGCCCGCCCCGGGGCCGCTGGTGACCGAGATCGAGCCGCCCATCAGCTCGACCAGCTGCTTCGTGATCGCCAGCCCGAGTCCGGTGCCGCCGTACCGGCGCGTGATCGAGGGGTCCGCCTGGAGGAAGGACTCGAAGACCCGCTCGGTCTGCTCCGGTGTCATGCCGATGCCGGAGTCCTGGACGACCACCTGGAGCTCGGGCCGTCCGTCGCCGAGCCGGCTGGCCCGCGCCTCCAGGCGGACGAACCCGGTCTCGGTGAACTTCACCGCGTTGTCGAGGAGGTTGGAGACCACCTGCCCGACCCGGACCGGGTCGCCGTGGATCGAGTCCGGCAGGGGCCCGTCCACGACCAGCTCGAAGCGCAGGCCCTTCGCCGACGCCGCCGCGCGTGCCACGGCCGTCGTGTCTGCGAGCAGCACCGTCGGGTCGAAGTCCGTGCGTTCCAGGGTCGCCCGCCCGGACTCGACACGGGAGAAGTCCAGGATCTCGTCGACCAGGCGCAGGAGCCGTGATCCGGCGCGGTCCATCGCCTCGGTGAGCCGCTGCTGGCCGGCGTCGAGCTCGGTGTCCCGGAGCAGCTCGGCAGCGGCGAGCACCGTGGTCAGCGGTGTGCGGATCTCGTGGCTCATGTTCGCCAGGAACAGTGACTTCGCCTGGTTGGCGTGCTCCGCTGCCCGACGGGCGTCCTCGAGCTGCTGGAGCAGCCGGTTGCGCTCGGTGACGTCCTCGGCGATGCCGAAGACCCCGACCACGACATCGCCGACGACGATCGGCAGTCCGGTCACGATCAGCTCGACGAGACTCCCGTCCCGGCGACGCACCGACGTGTCGATCGTCTGGGGTCGCCGCTCGAGGATCTCGATGAACGCCGCCCCCACGTCCTCGAGGTCCTCGGGGCACAGGAGGTCGGTGAACGACATCGTCCGCAGCTCCTCCTCGGAGTAGCCGGACAGCACCAGGGCCGCCCGGTTCGCCGAGGTGAAGCGCCCGTCGGTCCCGAGCGAGAACACCGCCTGGGGGTTGTACTCGAACAGCGAGCGGTGGCGCTCGCCGGTCTCGGCGAGGGCGCGCTCGGCCGTCGCGAGCTCACGCGCGTCGCGGTGCGCGTCCCGGTAGCGGCGCAGCGAGTAGACCGCGAGCCCGATGATCGCCGCCACCGCGGCGACGGCGAGCTCGTCGGCGTCGTACCGCTCGTGGTGCCGCGACCAGTCCGAGAACAGCTCGAACAGGTCGAACGCGGACGCGAGCACAAACCCGCCGACCACGACCACCGCCACCAGCGCCAGGTCGATGCGCGCCGACCGCCGCCGGCGACGCTCCCGCTCGGTGACGTCAGGGAGCCGAGTCACGCCGCCCGATCCCCGCTCGTGGTCCCCCGCGAGCGTGGCAGCATGCGACCACGTCTACCCGGAGCGGTGCCGTGCCAAACGTCGCGAGGGCTCACGTGGACTGCCGCTCAGACCAGGGTGAACCGCGACACCTCGGCGCGCAGTTCGGTGGACATCCGGGCGAGCTCCTGGATCGCGGTGAGCGTCTGGTTGACCGCCTGCGTCGTGGTGTCCGCCGCAGCAGCCACCCCGGAGATGTTGGTCGCGATCTCACCCGACCCGGTCGAGGCCTCCGCCACGTTGCGCGACATCTCGTTCGTCGTCGCGGTCTGCTCCTCCACCGCCGAGGCGATCGTCAGCTGGTAGTCGTTGATCGAGGCGATGATCGAGGAGATCTCACCGATCGCCCCCACCGCACCACCGGTATCGGCCTGGATCGCCTCCACCCGACGCGCAATGTCCTCCGTCGCCCGCGCCGTCTCCTGCGCCAGCTCCTTCACCTCGTTGGCCACCACCGCGAACCCCTTGCCCGCCTCACCAGCACGAGCCGCCTCGATCGTCGCGTTCAACGCCAACAGGTTCGTCTGCTCCGCGATCGAGGTGATCACCTTCACCACATTCCCGATCTCCTGACTCGACGCCCCCAGCTTCCCCACCGTCTCGTTCGTCGACTCCACCATCGACACCGCCTGCGAAGCCACCCGAGCCGCCTCGTTCGCCGAATGCGCGATCTCCCGGATCGAGGCACCCATCTGCTCCGAACCCGCCGCCACCGTCTGCACGTTGCGCGACACCTCCTCAGCAGCACCCGACACCACACCCGCCTGCACCGACGTCTCCTCCGCACCCGCCGCAATCTGCTGCGACGACGCCGACAACTCCTCCGACGCAGCCGCCACCGCATCCGCCGAGGACCGCACGGTCCCGACGATCGAGCTGACCGACTCGATCGACTGGTTGAAGGCCTTCTCCAGGTCACCGACGCATCCCGTGGACCTCTCCGGCAGCCGGTGCGCGAGCTCGCCGGCCGCGAACCGCTCGAGGGCGGCGATGCTCGCCTTGAGCGGCCGCACCAGGCTGCGGGTGATCGCCCACGCGCTGACGCCCGCGACCAGGAGCCCGAGCGCGCCGATGATGATCACGCGCAGCCGCATCGACCCCGCGACGTCCACCGTGTCCCGGGAGGCGGCCGCGGCGTCCTTGCTCAATGCCTCGGAGGCACCGCTGAGGACGACGTCCATCGCGTCGTTGGCCTCCTGGACCTGGTCGGACCGACGCCGCTGCCCATCCTGGTCCGCGACGGCACCGTCGACGAACGACGAGATCGCGGCGGTGTAGTCGCCGAAGGCCGCCTCGACCTCGCCGACCACGGCCTGGTCGTCCTGGTCGAGGGGGATCTTCCGGAGTTCGGCGATGAAGGCAGCCACCTTGGCCGTGTCGTCGACGACGTCGGCCTGGAGGCTCGCGGGGTCGGCCGCGGTGAGGGACTTCAGGGCGTCGACCTTGAGCTCACTGGAGCGGGTGTCGAGCTGCAGGTAGATCGCCCGGGCGTCCTGGTGGGCCAGTGCCCGGTCGGCGTCGTGCCGTACGCCGCCGGCGGCGACGGCCGCGACGAGCGCGACAACGGTGGTCGTGATCAGGCCGATGCCGGTGATCACGGCGATGCGGCGTCCGACGGTCCAGCGGATGTTGGGCATCCTGGGTCCTTCCATGGGGGACTCCGTCCGGGAGTCGACTGGTGGGCCCGAGAGACCGAGCAGGGCGCGCTCGGCCAAGGTGCGTGACGACGTCGGAGGCCGCTCGGCAGCGGTCCGTCCAGATCGGTTACGGGTCCTTCGGCCCGTCGTCCCGGGACCTGAGTCAGTGGACCAGACCAGTTCACGGACGGGGCCGGCCTCCACACTGGGGTGCCCCCGCTGGGACTCGAACCCAGACTGCGCCGCTTTTAAGGCGGCTTCCTCTGCCGGTTGGGATACGGGGGCCGGTCAGGCCACGATCCTCCCAAGGACGGCGGCGCGGCGCAGGACGTCGTCCAGCATCGGCTCGGTGAGCCGGCCGGTGAAGGTGTTCTGCTGGCTGGGGTGGTAGCAGCCGAGCAGCGTGATCTCGCGGTCCGGGCCGACCAGCTGCGCCTCGACCCCGTGGCCGAAGCGCGGCTTGGGCCGGGCCACGTCCCAGCCGAGGCCGGCGAACGAGCGCAGGGTCGCGTCCCAGCCGAAGGAGCCGAGCGCGACCACGACCTCGACGGTGTCGACCACGAGGCCGAGCTCCGCGGAGATCCACGGGGCACAGGTGTCCCGCTCGACGACGCTGGGCTTGTTCTGCGGCGGGGCGCACCGCACGGTCGCGACCATCCGGGTGCCGATGAGCTCGAGCCCGTCGGCGGCGTGCACGCTCGTGCTCTGGGTGGCCAGCCCGACGCGGTGCAGGCTCGCGAACAGCCAGTCACCGCTGCGGTCGCCGGTGAAGATGCGCCCGGTGCGGTTCGCGCCGTTGGCGGCCGGCGCCAGGCCGATCACCAGGACCCTCGGGTGAACCGCGCCCCAGCCGGGCACCGGACGGCCCCAGTAGGGCTGGGTGGCGAACGACGCGCGCTTGTCCCGTGCCACGTCCTCCCGCCAGCGGACCAGCCGGGGGCAGGCCCGGCAGACCGACACCCGGGCGTCGAGCTCGGCCAGGTCCGCCGTACCGGCCAGCCGGCGGACCTGCGCGGCCGTCGCGGCGACCGGCGTCTCGTCGGTGGCGGGGTCACCCGGCCAGCCGGTGCCGGGGGGAACCGGGGAGGCGAACAGCTCCCCGGTGGCCGGGTGCGGGAGGACGTCGGTCACCGGGCCATCCTCCCGCACCCGGTCAGCGTCGGGGCCGGGTCAGGGTGCCGGCTGCACCGAGGTCTCGCGGCGGACCTTGTCGGCCGCGGTCGAGGCCGCGTCGGAGACCTTCTCCTTGGCGACGTCGGCGGCGGTGGCCGCCTGCTGGGCGACGGTGTCCTGAGCCTTGCCGGCCGCCGCCTGCACCTTGGGGTTGTGAGCGACCTTCGAGGCACCGGCCTTGATCTGCTCGTAGCGCTCGTGGCCGGCGCGGGAGCCGAGGACGTAGCCGACGGCGACGCCGGCCAGCAGGGTGAGCTTCTTCATGGGATCTCCTTCATCGAGGGCTGTCAGTGGCGGCGTCGCCAGACCAGCAGGCCGGCGACGAGGGCGACTGCGGCGAGGGCCGCGACGGTCAGGTCGGGCCGTGGCTTGCCGTCCGCCGTGGTCGCGCGGTCCTTGATCTCGCCCGCCTTGTGCTGGGCGCGGGCCTTCACGTCGAGCTTGGCGTGCAGCTCGGTCACGGTGGCCGCGAGCTCCTCCCGCTGCCGGGCGAGGTCGGCCTCGAGCGACTCGGGCGAGGTGCCGTTGCTGGTCATCGGTGCTCTCCCTTCAGCGCGGACACGTCCTCCTTGACGTTGGCGATCGTGACCTCGGGCGCGACCGGCGTCGCCTGCTGCATCTCGTTGCGACCGCCCAGGGCGGCGCCGAGCGCCGCGAGCAGCAGCACCGCCGCCACGATGAGGCAGGCCGCCCACAGGGGCAGCACCAGGTCGAGGGCCACGATGGAGGTGGCGATCAGGGTGGCCGCGGCGAAGAACGCCAGCAGCCCGGCCAGGCTGAACATGCCGATGCCGAGCCCGGCGCGCTTGCCCTTCTGCGCGAGCTCGGCCTGGGCCAGGCGCAGCTCGGTGCGCACCAGCTCGGGGATCTGCTCCGACAGCCGGTGCACGAGGGCGCCGAGCGGTTCGTCGGTCGTCGTACGCGGGTCGCTCATGAGGGCCCGGTGCCCACCCGGGAGGGTCCGAAAACGGTAGTCCCTGACGATCGGGCCCTATGGGAGCGCTCCCACGGGGCCCGATCGTCAGGGACTACCCCACCGAGCCGATGGACCAGGCGATGCCGTCGAGGATGTCGGACTCCGAGACCACGAGTCGGTCGACCCGGGCGCGGCGCAGCACCGCGGAGAGGATCAGGGCGCCCGCGTCGATCACGTCTGCCCGGCCCGGGTGCATGAAGCCCAGCGCCCGACGTTCGTCGTGGCTCATCGCGACCAGCCGGTCCACCGCGGCGTGCACGTCGGCGGTCGCCACGACGGCCTGGTCGAGGGCGTCGCGGTCGTACGCCGGGAGGTCCAGCACCGCGGCCGCCACGGTGGTGATCGTGCCGGCCACGCCCACGACGGTCGCGGCGGCGGCGACGTCGACGGGGCAGGCGTCGAGGTGGGCGTCGATGTCGGCCAGACAGGCCGCCACCTGGTCGGGGGTGGGCGGGTCGCCGGCGACGTGCCGCTCGTGCAGGCGGACCGACCCGATGTCCATCGAGTGGGCCTGCTCCGGTCCGGACCTACCGAGGATCAGCTCGGTCGAGCCGCCGCCGATGTCGACGACCAGCACCGGCACGGGGGCGGGGACCCGGAGGTTGCGCACCGCGCCGCCGAAGGCCAGAGCCGCCTCCTCGGCACCGGTCACCACCTCGGGCTCGACTCCGAGGCGCTCGCGGACCCCGGTCACGAACACGTGGGCATTGGCGGCGTCGCGCGTGGCGGAGGTGGCGACGAACCGCACCCGCGCCGGCGGGACACCGTGGTCGCGGATCAGCGCGGCGTACTCGTCGATCGCGGCGAAGGCCCGCTCCAGCGCCTCGTCGGCGATCCGCCCGGTGCGGTCGAGGTCCTGGCCGAGGCGGACGATCCGCATCTCGCGCACGTCGACCCGGGGAAGGTCGCCCACCAGCAGCTTGATCGTGTTGGTCCCGCAGTCGATCGCCGCGACCCGCCCGCTCATACGCAGGGCCCGGACTCCCACCACGGGCCGAGCAGCTCGAGCACCTCGTCCCCGAGCGGGTTCACGCCGGGCCCCTGGGCCAGCGCCTGCCCGGCGAGCACGTGCAGGCACTTGACCCGGTCGGGCATGCCGCCCGCGGAGATCCCCTCGATCTCCTCCACCTGCCCGAGCCCCGCCCGGAACTCCAGGTAGCGCTCGTGGGCCCGGCGGTACGCCGCGGCCAGGTCGGGATCGTCGGCCAGGCGGTCCTGCATCTCCTTCATCAGTCCCGAGCCCTCGAGCGTCCCGATCCGTGAGGCCGCCCGCGGGCAGGTCAGGTAGAACGTGGTCGGGAACGGCGTCCCGTTGGGCAGCCGGGGCTCGGTGGTGACGACGTCGGGGTTGCCGCACGGGCAGCGGTGGCCGACCTCGTGGATGGCCCGGGGCTCCCGGCCCAGCTGGGCCTCGACGGCGGCGATGTCGTGGGCGTCGATCACTCGGCGATTGTTGCAGCAGGTGGTTTCGAGGCTCGCTTCGCTCGCACCTCAACCACCGTGCCGGCTCGCTTCGCTCGCACCTCAACCACCGTGCCGGCTCGCTTCGCTCTCACCCCAACCACCGTGCCGGCTCGCTTCGCTCTCACCTCAACCACCGTGCTAGCGGTGGTTGAGGTGCGAGGAGCGCCAGCGACGAGCCTCGAAACCACCGCACGCGACCGTCAGTCGGTGCCGGTGATCTTGCCGGTGATCTTGCCGGTGATCTTGTCGGTGGGGGTGGGCTCAGGGGCCGGAGGGTGGCCGGCCAGCTCGACGGACTCCCACGCGGACGACCACCAGGCCTTCGGGGGCTTGCGGGCCACGGTCGACGGGTCGGTCAGGGAGGTGTCGCTCACCAGGGGGTCGCCGTCCTCGTCGAGGACGACGTAGGCGGTCTCGCCCGGCATCACGAAGTTGAGGTCGCGCGCCTGCTGGCGGACGTAGGCCGGGTCCTCCCAGCGCCGCTTCTCACGCTCGAGGTCGTCGATGCTCGCCCGGCGCAGCGCGATCTGGCTCTTCAGGTCGCCGATCTGTTCGCGCTGCTGCAGGTAGGCCCGCAGCGAGGAAGCGTAGGAGACGGTCAGCACCGCGAGCACGAGCACCAGGATCGCGGCTCGGCCGGTCAGCTTGGGCCGGCGACGCCCGGTGCGCCCGGGCGCTGGGGGCCCCGGAGACGCCGACGCCGCCGGCACGGGCCGGCCCGGTCGGGCGGCGGTCGGGACCTTGCGTGGTCCCGACCGCCCCCGCGGGCGCGGCGCGCGCGGCGGCGTACGGCGACTCTCGGACGGCATACGTCCTAGGTTCGCTCAGCCGGCGTACCGAGGGAACGCCGACGCGCCGGAGTAGCGCGCCGCATCTCCGAGCTCTTCCTCGATCCGCATCAGCTGGTTGTACTTCGCGACGCGCTCGGACCGCGCCGGGGCGCCGGTCTTGATCTGACCGCAGTTGGTCGCGACCGCGAGGTCGGCGATCGTGGTGTCCTCGGTCTCGCCCGAGCGGTGGCTCATCATGCAGCGGTAGCCGTTGCGGTGCGCGAGGTCGACGGAGTCGAGGGTCTCGGTGAGCGAGCCGATCTGGTTGACCTTGACGAGCAGCGCGTTGGCCTGGCCGCCGTCGATGCCGCGCTGGAGGCGCTCGACGTTGGTGACGAACAGGTCGTCGCCGACGATCTGGATCTTGCCGCCGAGCTGGTCGGTCATCGCCTTCCAGCCCGCCCAGTCGTCCTCGTCCAGCGGGTCCTCGATCGAGACGATCGGGTACGACGACACCAGGTCGGCGTAGTAGGCGGTCATCTGCTCGGCGGTCTTGGTGCCGCCCTCGAACGCGTAGGACCCGTCCTTGTAGAACTCGGAGGCCGCGACGTCCATCGCGAGCGCGATGTCCTTGCCGAGGGTCAGGCCGGCGGCCGAGACGGCCTCGGCGATCAGGTCGAGCGCGGCCCGGTTGCTCTCCAGGTTGGGGGCGAAGCCGCCCTCGTCGCCCAGGCCGGTGGCCAGGCCCTTCTTCTTCAGCACGGACTTCAGTGCGTGGTAGACCTCGGCGCCGTACCGCATGGCCTCGCGGAAGGTCGGCGCGCCGATCGGGGCGATCATGAACTCCTGCACGTCGACGTTGGAGTCCGCGTGGGAGCCGCCGTTGAGGATGTTCATCATCGGGACCGGCAGCAGGTGCGCGTTGGGGCCGCCGACGTAGCGGTACAGCGGCAGGCCGGCGGAGTCCGCGGCCGCGCGGGCGACCGCGAGCGAGACGCCGAGGATCGCGTTGGCACCGAGCGTGCCCTTGTTGGGGGTGCCGTCGAGCTCGAGCATCGTCTGGTCGACCAGGCGCTGGTCGTCGGCGGCGAGGCCCTCGACGGCGGGGGCGATGGTCTGGATGACGGCGTTGACGGCCTTGGTCACGCCCTTGCCGACGTAACGGTCTCCACCGTCACGCAGCTCGACCGCCTCGAACGCGCCGGTGGAGGCGCCGCTGGGCACGGCGGCCCGGGCGAAGGACTGGTCGTCGAGGAGGACCTCGACCTCGACAGTGGGGTTGCCGCGCGAGTCGAGGATCTCGCGCGCGCCGACAGCTTCGATGGATGCCACGTCAGTGCTCCTGGGGGTCGTCTGTGGGGTGGGCCCGGGCCGGGTCGCGGCGGACCGTCGTTCAGCCTAGACCGTGCGCAGGGGCACACCCAGGGCCCTGGGCCCCTGCGGGACGAAGGGCCCTGGCAACTGGGGTCGTGTGTCCCCCGTGCGCCCCACGGGGGCGGTCAGAGCCGCCGGCGCACCGCGTCGCGGAGCGCCTGCTCGGGGTCGACACCGGTCTCCCGCGCCTCGGCGACCAGGGCGAGCAGGCGTTCGCCGAGGTCGTTGGCGGGGTCGTGGACGGGTGTGGCCCCGACAGGCCCGACCACCGGCGACGACCCGGCCCGGGCGAGGCGGTCGAGGACCTTGTCGGCGTACAGCAGTGCGGGCAGGGCGGGCGGGAGGCCGTCGGAGACCGAGGTGCGCTGCTTCTCGGTCGCCTTGATCGACTCCCAGACCTCGTTGATGTCGGCAGGCTCGACCGGGGAGTCCGCGTCGGGGGCGAACACGTGCGGGTTGCGGCGACGCATCTTCGCGACGATGTCCGCGGCGACGTCGTCGAGGGTGAACTCGCCGGACTCCTCGGCGATCACCGCGTGGAAGTACACCTGCAGCAGCAGGTCGCCGAGCTCCTCGCGCAGGTGCGCCCAGTCGCCGGTGGCGTCGCCCGTGTCGATGGCCTCGAGGGTCTCGTAGGTCTCCTCGAGCAGGTACCGCGACAGCGAGCGGTGGGTCTGGCCGCGCTTCCATGCGCACTCGGCGCGCAGCCGGCGCATCACCTCGAGGAACTCGAGGAGCGGCTCGGTGCCCTCGGGTGGTTTCGAGGCTCGCTTCGCTCGCACCTCAACCACCGGGCCTCTCAGCCGCAGCGCTGGGTCTCGGGCAGCAGGGCGGCGTACGCCGTGTCCGGCTGGTCGGCGTCGGCCTTCTTCGTCGTATCCCCGAGGCCGTAGGAGAGGCTGGTGTCGACGGGCGTGGTGACGCCCTTGTCGATCGACACCCCGAAGCGCGGGTCGATGTCGACATCCTGGTCGGCGAGCCAGGCGAGGAACTCCTGCTCGCCCGCCTTGGTCGCGGCGTCGCCGCTGGCGCCCTGCTCCTCGCCGACCGACCTCTCGACGGCCTGGAGGTAGAGCGTCACGCCCTGCACGTCGATCACGGCCTGGACCTGGTCGTCGGGCAGCGACCCGAGCTGCCCCTTCGCCTGGTCCACGGCCTGGGCGTAGTCGTCCGCCGCGGACACGCCCTGCTCGTCGGCGAACTGGTCGACCGCCGCGCGCAGCGCCAGCGCGCCGGCGACCTGACCCCGCAGGTAGTGCCCGGCGAGGACCTGGCCCTGCTGGAGCTGCCCCTCGACGTAGGTGCAGAACGACGTCGACACGTCGTCGACCTCGTTGACGGAGATCGTCTCGTCCCCGACCCGCGCGGCGACGCCGGGGTTGAACGCGGGGACGGAGCCACAGCCGGTGAGCAGGAGGATCGAGGCCGAGGCCAGGCCGATCAGGCGGATGCGGGTCACGTGCTCTCCTGGGGGTCGATGACAGCGTCGATCACTTGCCGAGCCCATTCAAGCAGGGCGATCCCGGTGATCGGATGCCCCCCGACCACGGCGGTCTGCGGGCGCGGGACGAGGATCGTGCTGACGGGCGCCTTGACGATCGACTTGGGGTACAGCCGGTTGAGCCGGACGACGCGCGACTCGGGCAGGTCGACGGGCGCGAACCGCACGTTCCGGCCCGCGATCGTGACCTCGCCGACGCCCGCGCGGCGGGCCCGGGCCCGGAAGCGGGCGACGATCAGCAGCGAGGCGACCTCCTGCGGCGGCTCGCCGTACCGGTCGAGGAGCTCCTCGTTGATCTGGTCCACATCCTCGTCGGAGCGGACCTCGGCCAGCCGCTTGTACATCTCCAGGCGCAGCCGCTCGCTGGGGATGTAGTCGTGCGGCAGGTGGGCGTCGACGGGCAGCTCGATGCGCACCTCGTTGAGCTCGGGTTCAGCGTCGCCGCGGAACTCCTGGACGGCCTCGCCGACCAGCCGGACGTAGAGGTCGAAGCCGACGTCGGCGATGTGGCCGGACTGCTCACCGCCCAGCAGGTTGCCGGCGCCGCGGATCTCCAGGTCCTTCATCGCGATCGCCATGCCGCCGCCGAGGTCGGAGTGCTGGGCGAGGGTCGCGAGCCGCTCGTGGGCGGTCTCGGTGAGCGGCTTCTCCGGCGGGTAGAGGAAGTAGGCGTAGGCCCGCTCCCGCGACCGGCCGACCCGGCCCCGCAGCTGGTGGAGCTGGGAGAGGCCGAGGGTGTCGGCGCGCTCGATCACCATGGTGTTGGCGTTGGACACGTCGAGCCCGGACTCGACGATCGTCGTGCAGACGAGCACGTCGAACTGCTTCTCCCAGAACTCCAGCATCACCTGCTCGAGCTGGTGCTCCCCCATCTGGCCGTGCGCGACCGCGACCCGGGCCTCGGGCACCAGCTCGCGGATCCGGGCCGCGGCCTTCTCGATCGAGCTGACCCGGTTGTGGATGTAGAACACCTGGCCCTCGCGGAGCAGCTCGCGGCGTACGGCGGCCACGATCTGCCGGTCCTCGTAGGCGCCGACGTAGGTGAGCACCGGGTGACGCTCCTCCGGCGGTGTCGTGATCGTGGACATCTCACGGATGCCGGTGATCGCCATCTCGAGCGTGCGCGGGATCGGCGTCGCCGACATCGAGAGCACGTCGACCGAGGTGCGCAGCCGCTTCATCTGCTCCTTGTGCTCGACCCCGAAGCGCTGCTCCTCGTCGACGATGATCAGGCCCAGGTCCTTGAACCGGATGTCGGGGTTGAGCAGACGGTGGGTGCCGACCACGATGTCGACCGAGCCGTCGGCCATCGCCGCGATCACCTCGCGTGCCTCCGCGTCGGTCTGGAACCGCGAGAGCGCCTTGAGGATCACGGGGAAGCCGCTCATCCGCTCGGTGAACGTGCTGAGGTGCTGGGTGACCAGCAGCGTGGTCGGCACCAGCACTGCCACCTGCTTGCCGTCCTGGACCGCCTTGAACGCCGCCCGCACCGCGATCTCGGTCTTGCCGTAGCCGACGTCGCCGCAGACCAGCCGGTCCATCGGGACGGTGCGCATCATGTCGCCCTTGACCTCGTCGACCGTGCTCAGCTGGTCGGGGGTCTCCTGGAACGGGAACGCGTCCTCGAGCTCGCGCTGCCACGGCGTGTCGGGACCGAACGCGTAGCCCTGGGTGGCCTGGCGCGCGGCGTAGAGCTTGATCAGCTCGGCCGCGATCTCGCGGACCGCCTTGCGGGCGCGGTTCTTGCGCTTGGTCCAGTCCCCGCCACCGAGCCGGTCGAGCGAGGGCTGCTCGCCGCCGACGTAGCGGGTCACCTGGTCGAGGGCGTCCGCCGGGACGTACAGCCGGTCGGGTGGGCCGCCCCGCTTGCTCGCGCCGTACTCGAGCACGAGGTACTCGCGCACCGCCCCGCCGACCTCGCGCTGCTTCATCTCCACGAAGCGGCCGACGCCGTGCTGCTCGTGCACGACGTAGTCGCCGGCGCCGAGCTCGAGCGGGTCGATCTGGCGCTTGCGCCGGGCCGGCATCTTCCGCATGTCGCGGGTGGACGCCTTCTGGCCGGACAGGTCCTCGCCGGTGAGGATCACCAGCCGGTTGGCCTCGTCGACGAGGCCGTGGTCGATCGCGCCGCAGGTGACCGTGACGACGCCGTCGGTCAGGTCGGCGGCTCGGTCGATGTCGTCGACGACCCGGGCGGGCACGTCGTGCTCGCCGAGCACCTCCACCATGCGCTGCGCGGGGCCGTGGCCGGTGTGCAGGACGACGACACGGTGCCCCGCGCGGCGCCACGCCTCGATGTCGGCGACGGCCCGCTCCATCTCGCCGCGGTAGGCGTCCACCGCGGTCGCCGGGATCGTCCGGCTCGGTACGGCATCCACGTCGATGTCGACCGTGGTCTCGACAGACTCGACCACCGGGGTGTCGATGCCGAAGGGGCTGACCGTCCACCAGGGCTGGTGCCGGTCCAGGCAGTGCTCGCGCACGTCGGCGATCGTGCGGAACGACGCCGCCCCCATGCCGGTCATGAGCAGGTCGATCGGCGCGGTGCCGCCACCGGCGGCCGCGGCCCAGCTGGCGCCCAGGAACTCCTCGCTGGTCGCCACCAGGTCGTGGGCCCGGCTGCGGGCGCGCTCGGGGTCGAGCACGACCACGTGGGTGTCCGCGGGCATCAGGTCGACGAGCAGCTCCATCTCGTCGACGAGCACCGGCGCCAGCGACTCCATCCCCTCGACGGCGATGCCGGCGGCGATCTTGTCGGTCAGCTCGAGCAGCTGCGGGTGCTGCCGGCCGAGCTCCGCGGCGCGGGTCCGCACCTCGTCGGTGAGCAGCAGCTCCCGGCACGGCGGGGCCCACAGGCGCTCGACCTTCTCGAGCGTGCGCTGGTCGGCGACGGAGAACGAGCGGATCTCCTCGACGTCGTCACCCCAGAACTCCACGCGCAGCGGGTGCTCCTCCGTCGGCGGGAACACGTCGACGATGCCGCCGCGCACCGCGAACTCCCCGCGCTTCTCCACCAGGTCGACGCGGGAGTACGCCGCCCCGGCGAGCCGGCGTACGACGTCGTCGAGCGGTGCGGTGTCCCCCGGCTCGAGCTCGACCGGCTCCAGGTCGCCGAGCCCCTTGACCTGGGGCTGCAGCACGGAGCGCACCGGTGCCACCACGACCTTCAACGGCCCGTTGCTGGCGTCGTGGCCGGGGTGGCTCAGCCGGCGCAGCACCGCCAGCCGGCGCCCGACGGTGTCGCTGCGCGGGCTGAGCCGCTCGTGCGGCAGCGTCTCCCAGCTCGGGTAGTAGGCCACCAGCGCCGGGTCGATGAGGTCGCCGAGCGACTCGACCAGGTCCTCCGCCTCGCGGGAGGTCGCGGTCACCGCCAGCACCGAGCGTCCCTCGCGGACCAGGCCCGCGACCACGAACGGCCGCAGCGCCCCCGGTCCGGTCAGGTCGAGGGCGCGCACGGCGCCCCCGCGCGCGTCGGCCATCGCCTCGGCGAGCGTGGGGTCGGCGAGGACTGCTTCGGCCAAGCCGGAGAGGTGCACAGGTGGCTCCAGGAAGAGGGGCGGACAGCACGAGAGCCCCCGGTCAACACAGGACAGGGGGTGGTCCGCCCAGTCTACGGTCACGTCGAGTCGGGACTTCCGACGGTCGAGTCGGGACTTCTGATGGTCGAGTCGGGGCTTCCGACGGCGACAACACGAGGAACCACAGACTGCGACGCATCACCACGCACCCGGGCCACTTCACGATAGGAGCCGGTGCGGCGGGTCTGGGACCAACGCCGGTGGCACCCGCACGGCGTGACGGGCGCCCCGATTTTGGGGATGCCCGGTAGCCGGATCCGGGCCAGGATGGAAGGAGCCCTTCGGGGACCTGGACGCTCGTCAACCGTCCGGCAACGAGGGTCTACCCGACCGGTGGGATCGGAACCCCCGAACCGGCCCCAGTCCCCACTCCCAGGATCCCCCAGGAGTGTCCGGGTGGCCCGCGCCGGCGGTTGGCGAGCCCCGGTTGTGGACGAACTGCTGCGATATCCGGACCTCGGGCGTACGTTTAGTTCGAAGAGAAGTGTGCGGCCAGAAGATTCCCTCGGGGCACCGACGCCGCACGAGGAGACCTCACTCTCCTACTGGATCCGCAGGGGGCGGACGGTGCACACGGGGCGCATCCATCTCGGGGATGCTCGGAGTTCGGGGATCCAGCTTGTCCGAAAACGAGATGGCCGTTGTCTGGCGATGGCGCAGCACGGCGCTTGTCGCTGTGGTGCTGGTGTGCTGCTGGTTGGTCACCACGGGGATCACCGACCCGGACTTCAGCCCGGTCGGGATGGCCCGGTCGGCCGGCCTGATCGCCTACCCCGCGCTCCTCGCAGCCTTCCTGATGCTCGAGCTCCACGGACGTGTGTCCGGGACCGGCGTGTCTCCGTGGCTTGCGGTCGGAGTCGCCTTGATCGCCACCCAGGGCCTCCTGCTGACCCTCGAATCCTGGGACGCACCGTCCTGCTGCCCCCCCGGCTGGCCGTTGCTCGCCGACGCGCTGCTGGCGGTGCTGCTGCTGATCCTGGCCGGGCTGGTGGCCGTGCCGCTCCGGGTCGACCCCGGCATGGCCAGCCTGGCCGGCGGCTTCGCGCTGGCGTCGGCTCACCTCGTCGTCCGCACACCCGGACCCGACCTCTCGATCCCCCTGCGATGGACCATGCTCTGCCTGCTTGCCGTCGCGGGCATTGTCTTGGCCGTGCGGCTGGTGACCGTGACCGATCTGCCACTCCAGGCCGCGGGCTCGCTCGCCGCAGGCGTCGTGGCCCTGCTCGCAGGGCGTCTGGCCACCGACGCGCTCCCGGCAGAGAATCCCGCGGTCAGCCTCTTCGTGGTGTCGGCGGAGGTCTTCGGGGCCGCGTTGGCGTGCGGGGTCTTCGCGGAACTGCTGCGTGAGGACGTCGTCCGCGCACAACAGCGTGCTGTCCGGGTGGACGAGGAGCTCACGGCCCTGCGGTCCCAGGTCCGGATCCACCGCGAGCAACTGCACGAGGCTCGGGCCACCGTCGCAGGCATCCTCTCGGCGTCGGTCCTGCTCGGCCAGGACGGCGCGCTCGACGACGCGATGCGGCGACGGTTGGCCGACATGCTCCACCCGGAGACCGTCCGCCTGCAGCGCCTCCTGGCGGAAGGCGTCGCCGCCCGCCAGCCCTTCGATCTGGACGAGGCGATCGAGCCGGTGATCCTGACCCATCGGGCAGCCGGTCAGATCATCGACTGGGAGCGCGGTGATCGGTGGGTCGTCGCCCGGCGCGACGACGTGACCCAGTTGGTCCGGATCCTCCTCGACAACGCGGCCATGCACGCGCCCGGAGCAACGGTGTCGGTCGGCGGGACAGAGCGGGACGGCTGGGTGGAGCTCACGGTCGCCGACGACGGCCCCGGACCGCCGACCGACCTGGGCGAGCAGATCTTCGACTGGGGGACCCGCGGCGAACACTCGCCGGGGTCAGGCATCGGCCTCAACCTGGCGCGACGTCTGGCAGAGTCGTCGAACGGCTATCTGCGGCTCGCTCGGGGCGAGGTGGGCGCGGTGTTCGTCGTCGGTCTCCCCAGCGTGCAACCCGAGTCGGGGGAGACCTGAGGATGGCGCACGGAAGGACGCGCATCGCGATCATCGACGACCACGAGCTGTTCGCGCAGTCCCTGGCTGTCGCGCTGACCCTCGACGGGTACGACGCCGAGCGGCTGCCCCTCGGTGCCCACCCCTCGCCTACCCAGGTGATCGCGGCCACCAAACGCTGGAACCCGAGCATCGTCCTGCTCGACCTCGACCTTGGTGCCGCTGGCGATGCCGGCCAGCTGATCGGCCCTCTCAGCCAGGGCGACGCCGTGGTCATCGTGATCACGGCCGCTGAGGACCCCGTCCGGCATGGCGGGTGCATCGCCGCCGGAGCCGCCGCAGTGCTCCCGAAGTCGAGCTCCTTGGCGGACATCCGGGCCGCCGTCCAGCGGGCGTCGGCACGGCAACCCCTGATCGACTGGCGCGAGCGGGAACAGCTGATCGGCCGCTGGAACAGGCACCGGGCGGCAGGGCGGGCGCACCACCAGCGATTCGACCGTCTGACGGAGCGCGAACGCCAGGTGTTGGGACACCTGGTGCGAGGCCGGACGGTGAGGGACATCGCTCGCCTCGGGGTGGTCTCGGAGGCGACCGTCCGGACGCAGGTGAAGTCGATCCTGGCCAAGCTCGACGTGTCCTCGCAGATCGCCGCCGTGGGCCTGGCCCACGAGGTGGGGTGGCGCGCACCCCATGACGAGCCCTAGCCTCCTCGCCTCGCTCGTTCGTGAGCCCGGGGATGCCGGCCGGCGGCCGGGTCGGGCGCGCCTGGTCCGCGGCGCTGTGCCGCCGGTTCTCCCGCCTCGTCGTCGGACTCGGGGTGGTGTCGTCAGGCGGCGGTCCAGCCGGTGTCGATGAGCCGGCCACGTAAGATCCCGAGGCTAGGGGAGGCGACCGCACAGCGTGCGGACGGCTGCCGCGGCTCGCAGCTGCGAGCCGACGCCCAGCTTGTGCAGCACCGACCTGACCTGGCTGCGGACAGTTGCCTCGGCGAGATCCGACGACGCGGCGATAGCACGGATGGACTGGCCGTCGACCAGCAGTTCGAGGACCGCGTGCTCGCGCGGCGTGAGCGTGCGCAGCCGGGCGAGCGCCTCGCGCCGCTCGCGAGCCACGGCGTGCCAGAGCGCGATGACCCCGGCCTCGGTCGTGCTGTCGACGAGGCGGTCGCCGTGGGCGACCACGATGATCGCCTCGACGACCTCGTCCAAGGTCCTCTCCGAGGACATGACCGCTCCCGCCCCAGCCTCGAGGAGGGCACCCCACGCGGGCCCCGGTCCGTCGCTGGTCACGACCACCCAGCGGACCGGGTGCTGGACGAAGAGCCACAGGACCTGGGCCAGCGTCGGCGACAGGTCGTCTCGGCACAGCATGAGGCCGGCGTCCGGACGCAGCCGCGACAGCTGGAGCGCCGGGCGGTCGTCGGGGACCGCCGAGCGCCACTGGACGGTGTGGGTCACGAACCCCCGAGCCGCCAGCGCCGCACGGACAGCCTGGCTGAGAAGCAGCTCGTCGGATCCGACGGCGATGCGCAGCGGCCGCCGTGGCCCGCGCGTCGCGGTCACGTCGACCTCGCCGCGAGTGCCACCGTCGCACTGCGCCCGCACCGGCCGGGTGCTCTCGTCCTCAAGTGGGACGCGCATGCCGGAACCCGCGCCGGATGCTGCGGCAGCCGCTGGGGGGATCCCAGCACCACCTATGGGGGATGTCAGGGATTGATGGGTGCTGCGCACCTGAAGATCGTGGCCCTCTTGGCAGGGAATGCGGTAGAGCGCCCCCGAATTTGGGGTAGCCGTGTGAGCAGCGTCACCTCTTGGTCCGAAGCGACTCGAACACGTCGTGCTCGGACCTCCCGGACCGGTCATCATCTCGGGTGACCGATGACCGGCGCGGCGAGGGCGCGCTGAGGCACGGCGGCCACCCTCGACGCACAGACCCGCATCGCCATCATCGACGACCGCGAGATGTTCGCCTCGCCGCTGGCCGCGCCGTGAGTGCCGGCGACCGGCAGGCACGGGCCTATGCGGCCCCGTCGCGCAGGGTCTGGACGGCGGCGACCGCGCGCAGCTGGGAGGACACCTCCAGCTTGCGCAGCACGGCCTTGATCTGACTGCGCACCGTCGTCTCGGCGACCGCGGAGTCCCCCGCGATCGCGCGCACCGTCCGACCGGCGACGAGCAGCTCGAGCACAGCGTGCTCCCGCGGGGTCAACGTCCGCATCCGCGCCAGCAGCGCCCGGCGCGGCGGGCTCACCTGATGCCATCGGTTCAGCGCCCGTTCGCGATCGGAGGCTGGCATCGACCCGCGCCCCAGGGCGACCTTGACCAGCGTGTCCCCGATGACCTCGAGACCGACCCCGGCGGGCAGCACCATCCGCGCGCCCGCCTCGAGCAACGCGCCCCAGGTGGCGTCGGGCTCCGTCCCCGTCACCGCGACCCACCGGAGGGGGTGCTGGTCGAGTAGCCACTGGACCTGAGCCAGCACCGGCGACAACACCGCGTCCAGGACCACGAGGCCGACATCGGGACGCATCCGGGAGAGCTGCCGGACCATCCGGTCCCCCGCGCCGTGGGAGCGCCAGTCCAGGCTGTCTGCCGCCCAGCCCTCGGCGGTCAGGGCCGCCCGGACCGCCTGGGCGACCAGGAGGTGGTCCGCCATGACAGCGACGCGCAACGGAGTGGATGCGCTGATCCGGCTCACCCCGCTCCCGAGGGAAGGTGCGGCTGCCATGGGCCCACCCCCCGGTCGCTCACTTGCTCTTGGGACACTCGGACACCCCCATGGTGCTCCGCTCAGCGCCGTGCTGCCTCCCACCGGCCCCAGGTGCCCCATTATTGGGGAAGGTCCGACCGCTTTTGGGGGCCTCCGGCAACCGATCGACTCCCCAAATTGGGGTAAGCATGCGGATTCCGTCGTGACGGTGCCGTAGCCCGCCTGAATACTCCGTGCATGGGGACACATACGATCAGTCGGGGGGCCATCGTGAGACTGCGTGATCTGCCTCCCCTGGACCGGTTCCAGGGGAGGCGCCAGGCGCCCCTGCGGGCCGCCGACCGGCCGCGAACCGCCTGGGGGACGCACCGGCGGGGGTGGCGCGACGCCCTCGCGATCATCGCGGTGGTGGCGTCCCTCCAGCTGGTCCATCTCACGATCGACCATTCCGAGCACGCGATCGCCGACCTGGCGAGCCAGGCCACTGCGCTGACCTCCGCCGCCCTGTTGGCTTCGTCGGGTCTCCTCTACTTCGACGCGCGCACGACCGACAACGAGGTGGTCGCCTGGCTCGCCGCGGCCGTGCTCCTGCTCGGGCTCGCCGGCGGGGCCTCGATCACGCTGGAGCGCCCGGGCGGCGGCGCACCACAGGGCTGGCCGGCGATCTACCAGGCCGTGCTGATCGTCGTGGCGCTCGGTCTCGTGGCCCTCTCCGGACGACCCCGGTACGCCGGGCACCCGCTGGGTCTGGGCGTGCTCGGCGGGACCACCTCGACGCTGGTGGCGCTGACGCTGCTCGACACGGGCCTGCTACCCAGACTCCCCCCCACACTGGAATGGCTGGCTCCGGCCACCCTCGCGCTGGCGTACGCCGCGCTGACGATCCGGCTCTACCATCTCTCCTCACTCCCCGGCTGGTTCCGAGTCCAGCTCGGGCTGACCGCTGCCCTCCTCGGCGTCAGCCAGGTGGCCGCCCAGGGCGGCTCCGGACACCTGCTCGCCGACTCCGTCACCATCGTCGGCGGGGTGGTCGGCGCGGCATGTCTGTGGAGCGGCTGCAGCGTGCTGCTCCAGCGGGCCATGAGCGAGACCGAGCAGGCCCTCGTCGACGTCCGCACCCGGGTGCACGAACTCGAGGGCAGCTTCCGAGCGGACCGGGCACGGATGCACGAGGTCGACGCCACACTGGCGGGGATCGCCTCGGCGGCGGACCTGCTCCACGACGCGCCCCACCTCCCGCCCCAGCGGCGCCGAGTCCTCCAGGCGATGGTGCGATCGGAGAGCGCCCGGCTGGTCCGGCAGCTCGCGGAGGACCGCGGGGGTCCGCCGCGACCGGTGCCGGTGGACGCCGTGTTGGAGCCCCTCGTCGAGCGCCAACGGCTGCGCGGCGTCGACGTCGCCTGGTCCCCGACCGGAATCGTCGCATTGGCGGAGCCGGGCGACCTCGGTGACGCGCTGAGCGTGCTGTTGGAGAACGCGGTCCGGCACGCACCAGGCAGCACCGTACGCGTGGAGTGCCGCCGCGCGGGCTCTCCGCTCGATCCCACGGTCGAGATCCTGGTGTCCGACTCCGGTGCCGGCGTGGCACCGGAGGTCCGCGCACGGCTCTTCGACTGGGGCGCCCGCGGACCTCAGTCACCAGGGCAGGGCATCGGTCTCTACTACGCCGCCCAACTCGTCAACCGGCATCACGGGGAGCTCCGGCTGGCGGACACCCCCGCAGGCGGCGCGACGTTCATGATCCGGATCTCAGCGGCTCGGAGGGCATCCGATGGGCACCTCAACAGCGCCATCGCATCCACAGGCACGTAGTAGGACGCGCATCCTCATCCTCGAGGACCACGCGCTCTTCGCAGAGTCGCTCGAGCTGGCCCTGTCGATGGAGGGCTACGACGTACGCCGCGCGCCGGTCCCGCAGAGCAGCGGGGCCACGCAGGGCGTCCTGTCGACCGTGTTGCGGCTCCATCCCCGCATCTGCCTCCTCGACCTGGACCTCGGCGCCTTCGGGGACGGGCGACGCCTGATCGCGCCGATGGCACACGCCGGGGCGCATGTCGTCGTGGTCACGGCGTCGACCGACCGTGGCCGGTGGGGCGAGTGCCTCAGCAGTGGGGCGCGCAAGGTGCTGTCGAAGAGCCGGCCGCTCAACGACATCCTGGTCACCGTGCGGCGACTCAACCAAGGGCAGCCGGTGCTGGACCCCGGCGAGCGCGAGGAGCTGCTCCGTGCCTCGCACGAGCGCCGGGAGGAGGCGCAGCTCGGCGAGCGTCTGACGCACCTCACCAGCCGCGAGCAGACGATCCTCGGTCAGCTGATGCTGGGTCGGACGGTACGGGAGATCGCGGCGGCCAGCGTCGTATCAGAGGCAACCGTCCGGACGCAGGTGAAGTCGATCCTGGCGAAGCTCGAGGTCTCCTCGCAGCTGGCTGCCGTCGGGCTCGCCCACCGGTCGGGTTGGCGGCCGCCCGCCTCGTGACCGTGCGCCTCGTGACCGTGCGCCTCGTGACCGGACGCCCGGGCCCGGCGGCGCGCCCGAACGCTGGACCCATCCCCCATCTTGGGTATCTGCCCAGGGACCAGCACCGGACCGCACAGCCGATCGCGCACCCTCGGAGCAGTGGGGGACCGCCCGGAGTCACCCCGGGGGCTGGAGTGCACCGATGGCAAGTTCTCGCAGTGTGCGGGCCGTGACGGCCCTCGCCGGCGCGGCCGCCGTCGCGCTGGGCACCGTGCTGGGGCTGGGCCTCGGCACCGACTCGCGCGCCCCCTCCGATGGCGCGGGAGCGGCCGCTACCCCGAACGCCCGGGTCGGCTCTGCGGGCAGCAGCTCGGAGAGCCGACCGGGGACCAGCCCCCACCAGTCCCTCCGCCGCGAGGCCGGAATCCACCGCGGTGGGTCCACCGGCGGCGTCGAGGTGCAGCCCGACATCCCCGGCACGACTCCCTCGAGCCTTCCCGGGATCGAGACCGGGTCGTCGGCGACGGCGGGGCCGGACTGGAGCCCGTTGCCCGAGGCAGCCGCGTCAGCACGAGGTGGACTCGTCACCGGCTATCCCCGGGACCTGCTGCCGCCCGCCCCGCGCTCGTCGGTGCGGACCAGCAGCGTCGCGCCCTCCCCCGACCGGGTCCAGGTCGCGCTCGTCGCCGACCGCGGGCCCCACCCAGACCTCGTTCTTCGCTTCTACCGCGAGCGGCTCGTCCGGGCCGGCTTCACCGAGGATGCCGCGCCGGCGGTGGGTGGCACCTCGTCGGCGTCCTTCGTCCGCGACGACGACGTCGTGGTCGTCACCGTCGGGGGAGGTCCGGGGCGCACCTACTCGGTCTACGCCGTCCTCGACGCCACTCAGGGCTGAGCACCGTTGTACATCGCACTGAGCGACCGTCCCGAGGCCGCCCCCGGGGAACGCCATCCCGGACGCCGGCGACCGGTGGCATCGGCCGTCGTCACGCTGGGTTTCGTCAGCATGGTCACCGACATCTCGTCGGAGTCTGTCGCCGCCATCCTCCCGCTGTACCTGACCGGGGTGCTCGGTCTGTCCACCATCTCCTACGGGTTCGTCGACGCGCTCTACCACGGGGTCAGCGCGCTGGTCCGGATCGGTGGCGGCTGGGCGGCCGACCGTGGCGGGCACCCCAAGTGGGTGGCGCTCCTGGGCTACGGAACATCAGCCGTGGCGCGCGTCTTCCTCCTGTTCAGCACCGGCCTGTCCGCGATCGCGACGGTCGTCGCGGTCGACCGGGTCGGCAAGGGCCTGCGCACCGCGCCCCGCGACGCGATGATCGCCGACGCCTCCGCCGACGCAGACCGCGGCCGGGCCTTCGGTGTCCACCGCGCCCTGGACACCACCGGCGCCGCCATCGGCCCGCTCATGGCCTTCGCCGTCCTATGGTGGATCCCCGACGGCTACCTGACCGTCATGGTGATCTCGCTCGGCTTCGCGCTGCTCGGTGTCGCGCTGCTCGGTCTGCTCGTCCCCGACCGATCCGCGAGCGCACCCAGGCCCGCGCGCCGGCCGGCGACCTGGCGAGAGGTCGCCCGACCCGCTCTCGTCAAGCTCCTGACGCTCGCCGGCGTGCTCGGCCTGCTGACCGTCGGCGACGGCTTCATCTACCTGGCACTGCTGGACCGTGGGGGCTTCGCCGCGCACTGGTTCCCCCTGCTCTACGTCGGCACCAACCTCGCGTACCTGTCCCTGGCTGTTCCGTTCGGTCGCCTCGCGGACCGGGTCGGCAAGGGCAAGGTGCTTGTCGCGGCCCACGTGGCACTGCTGGGCTCCTACCTCACCGCGGCGTTCGCCTGGTGGGTCACGCTCGCGACCGCCCTGGCGCTCCTGCTCCTGGGCATGTTCTACGCCGCCAGCGACGGCGTGATCGCCGCACTGGCCAGCAGGCTCTCCGCCGACCACGTCCGTGCCAGCAGCATCGCCGCGGCGCAGACCGTCGTCGCGGTCGCCCGGATGGCCTCGTCGGCGGTGTTCGGCGTGCTCTGGTTCCTCCTCGGTCCCCAGGCCGCGCTGGTGGCCGTCGGAGCCGCCCTGCTGCTCGTGCTGCCGATCGCCTTCACCGCGGCCAGCAGCCTCGACCGCGAGCCGACCCCCGCGCCATGAGCCGGCGCGCCCGCGTCGCCACCTTCATGGCGCTCGCTCTCGTGGTCCTCTGTGGTGTCACGGCCTACGCCGTCGCCTCGGCGGTCCGCTACCACCGGACCCACGACCGCCCGCCGACGGTCGCCACGGTCACCGACGACGCCGCCGTGGACGCGATGAGCGAACCGCGCATCCTCTTCCGGCACACCGGGATCGACGAGCGCTACGGCCGGGTCGCCGTGGTCTCCCTCGTCGACCCCGGCGGCGCCCGGGCGTTCACACCGGTCTCGTGCGACCGCGTGTACGCGACGTCCGAGGTCGAGTCGTGCTTGCGGACCGAGCGCGGTGTCGTCACGGAGTACTCGCTGACCGAGTACGACGACCGGTGGCACCAGCTCCAGCAGGTGCCGGTCCCCGGGATTCCCAGTCGCACCCGGCTGTCTCCGGACGGATCGCTCGTGGCGACGACCACGTTCGTCAGCGGGCACTCGTACATGCAGGTCGGCTTCTCGACCGCGACCGAGATCCGCGACGTCGACGGCGACAGCCACGGCGACCTGGAGAAGTTCGACCTCGTGCTCCTGGGGCGTCACGTGGTGCCCCGTGACCGCAACGTCTGGGGAGTCACGTTCGGCCCCGACGACAACACCTTCTACGCCACGGTCGGCACCGGCGGTGAGACCTACCTGGTCCGGGGCGACCTGCGCGCGCGGACCCTCACGTCGGTCGCCGACGACGTCGAGTGCCCCTCGCTCTCCCCGGACGGCACGCGCATCGCGTTCAAGCAGGCGAGCCGGCGTGACGGCCGCACGTGGTGGACACCAGCGGTGCTGGACCTGGCGCACGGCCGACGGACCGTGCTGTCCGGCGAGACCCGTGACGTCGACGACCAGATCGAGTGGCTCGACCGCGACACCGTGCTCTACGGCGTGGGTCGCGAGGACGAGCCGGGAGTCAGCGATGTCTGGGAGCTCGACACGTCGTCGGATGCACGGCCCCGGCTGCTCATCGAGCAGGCCTGGTCGCCGGCCGTGGTGCGCTGACGACCAGGCCCCGACCGGCTCAGGCGCGCGCCCGGCCCAGCGCCCGGTAGGTCCAGCCGGCTCCGCGCCACCGGGCGGGGTCGAGCGCGTTGCGGCCGTCGAGGATCCGACGGTGCCGTACCAGGTCGCCCATGGCGACCGGGTCGAGCGCGACGTACTCCGGCCACTCCGTCAGGACCATCACGAGCTCCGCGTCGGCGACGGCCTCCTCGGGGCTGTGCGCGTACTTCAGGTCCGGCCACCGGTCGCGCGCGTTGTCGACGGCACACGGATCGGTCACGACCACCTCGGCGCCCTGCAGCTGCAGCTGTGCCGCAACGTTGAGGGCCGGTGAGTCACGGACGTCGTCGCTGTGGGGCTTGAAGGCGGCACCCAGCACCGCGATCCGCCGCCCGACCACCGAGCCGCCGCACTCCGCACGTGCGAGGTCGACCATGCGCACCCGGCGCCGCTTGTTGATCGAGTCGACCTCGCGCAGGAACGTCAGCGCCTGGTCGATCCCCAGCTCACCGGCCCGCGCCATGAACGCACGGATGTCCTTGGGGAGGCAGCCGCCGCCGAAGCCGAGACCGGCGTCGAGGAAGCGGCGACCGATCCGGGCGTCGTACCCGATCGCGTCCGCTAGCTGGGTCACGTCCGCACCGGTCACCTCGCACAGCTCCGCCATCGCGTTGATGAAGGAGATCTTCGTCGCCAGGAAGGAGTTCGCCGCGACCTTGACGAGCTCCGCCGTGGCGAGGTCGGTGACGAGGAACGGTACGCCGGCGGCGAGTGGGGCCGCGTAGACCTCGCGCAGGCACGCCACGGCCTCCTCCCGGTCACCCTCGGGGAGGCCGACCACGATGCGGTCGGGGTGCAGCGTGTCGTCGACCGCATGCCCTTCCCGGAGGAACTCCGGGTTCCAGGCGATCACCGGGCCCGGGCGCGCCTCGTGGAGGCGCCGTCCCAACCGCTCGGCGGTGCCGACCGGGACCGTCGACTTGCCCACGACCACGGCGTCCGGCAGCAGGTACGGCAGGAGGCCCTCGAGCGCCGCGTCGACGAACGAGAGATCGGCGGCGTACTCGCCACCCGCGCGTTGAGGGGTGCCGACACACACGAAGTGCACTCGGCAGTCGGCGACAGCCGCGATGTCGGTCGTGAAGCGAAGGCTCCCCCGGACCCCGTCGCGGAGCAGCTCGGCGAGCCCCGGCTCGTGGAAGGACGGGATGCTGCGCGCGAGCAGCTCGATCTTCTGGACGTCCTGGTCGACGCCGATGACGTCGTGGCCCATCGCGGCGAGTCCGGCGGCGTGCACCGCGCCGAGGTAGCCGCATCCGATCACGGAGATCTGCATGTCAGCTCCTCCTGCTCAGGCCGACACGGCGTGGTCGGCGGCCTGCGGACCCTTCGACAGCACGAAGCGGCGGAACTCGCCTTCGTCGCCGAGCTCGACGTACCGCGGCTCGGTGGAGGCCGGCACCAGCCGCTGAACGTCGGTGCGCAGCAACCGGTCGTAGACAGAGACATACGCCGAGGACTGGGGCTTCCAATCGAGCGCCAGGGAGACCCGACGCCGGGCGCGGCGCGACATCTCCAATCGCAGCTCGGGATCGTCGAGCAGTCGCTCGACCGCATCCGCGAACGCGACGACGTCGCCCGAGTCGACGTAGAGGCACGAGTCCCCACCCGAGACCCGCGTCTCCTTCAGGTCGAAGCACACCGAGGGCAGCGCGTAGGCCATGTACTCCATGGTCTTGTTCATGGTCGACACGTCGGCGAGCGGCGTCTTGCGGTCGGGGCACAGTCCGACCGATGCCTCGCTCAGGTGCTCGGCGATCATGTCCGGCCCGGCCCGGCCGGTGAACGTCACGAAGTCGTCGAGCCCGAGCCGGCGAGACTGGAGTCGCAGGTCCCCCAGGCAGTCGCCGAACCCGAGCAGCGTCGCCTCCACGTCGCTGCGTCCGCGGCGGTGGACCAGCTCCTCCATCACCTCGAGCACCGTGTCGACGCCGTCTTGGGGACCCATGATGCCCAGGTACACGAGCGAGTGGCGAGATGAGCCCTCCGGCGGGTGGATCGGGCGCATCACCGTCGTGTCCGGCCCGCTGCGCACGACGGTCACGTCCTCAGGAGCCAGGCCGCCCCGCTCGACGGCGATCTGCTGGTAGGACTCGTTGGTCGAGATCACGTGGTCCGACGTCGCGTACGTACGCCGCTCGAGCCAGCGCAGACCCGCCAGCTGCGCGCGACCGCCCCACCCCTGGGGCTCACCGAACCGCGACAGGAACAGCTCGGGGTTGAGGTCGTGCTGGTCGAACACGAAGCGCACGTTGCGGCGCTTCCAGAGCTTGGCGAGCGCCCAATAGGTGTCCGGCGGGTTGCAGGCCTGCAGGGCCTGGAACGGCGCCCGGCGCCAGACCCGCCGGCTCAGGTGCGCGGTCCGCAGCCACGAGTACCCGAACTCCACCGCGTAGCCGAGCAGGCCCGTCGCCTGCGGCGCAGGACGGTACTTGTAGAGGTGGATGTCGTCGATGACGGCGTACGACGGGTCCCCCGGCCCCTTCGGACAGATCACGCTGACCTCGAAGCCCGCGTCTCGCAGGGCGCGGCACTCCAGCCAGACGCGGCGGTCCAGGGGGACCGGGAGGTTCTGCACGATCACCAGCACATGAGGTCGTTCCGCCATGTCGCCACACTCGGAGGGAAACGGCCCGACCACGATGGGATCAGCGCCAAATTCCCCAAATGGGGGGACATCCGTGTCGCGGCAGCGCTGGCAGAGTGAGGGCGACCGGTTCATCGCTGCAGGCCTGGGCGCGAACCACGCCGCCGACCTCGAGGTGCCCGATGACCACCCACGCCCATCGACGCCGACGCGACCACGGCGGCCGACCCCGGGCCGCGCTCACCGCGGTTCTCCTCTCGATCGGGCTCACCCTCCCGACGGTCACGTTCATGGCCCTGGTCGCGCCGGCGTCCGTCGCACAGGCCGGCGGCCTGTTCCCGGCGGACGGCACGGTCGAGGCCACGCAGGACTCCGACGTCGTTGCCGTGGAGCTGGGCATGCGGTTCATCCCCAAGGTCGCCGGTCAGGCCACCGGGGTGCGGGTCTTCAAGATCTCGGCGAGCCCCCACGCCACACCCGACTCCGGCACCGTGTGGGACTCCCGCGGTCGGCGCCTCGCGACGACGACATTCGAGACGACACCCACGACCGGTTGGCTGGCCGTCGACTTCGACGAGCCGGTCGACCTGCGGCCGGGAGAGACGTACACGGTCTCCGTCCACGTCCCGCACGGGCGCTACGCCGTGACTGAGAGGTACTTCGACCACAGGATCGAGACCTCTCAGCTCGTGGCCCCGGGATCCCGCAACGGCGTCTACCGCTACGGCACGTCCTCGCAGTTCCCGTTCCAGACCTACCACTCGTCCAACTACTGGGTGGACGTCGCGTTCGTCGCCGTCGACGCCGCCGGGACACCGACCAGCAACCCGACGTCGAGCACCGGGCCGGACGGCACGCCGTCGTCGTCCGGGGAGACCCAGGCCCCACCCGCTCCCCCCTCGGGCGGCGCCGGCACTTCCGACAACTCGCCCACCGGGGCCGATCCCACCGACAGCACCCCCACCGACAGCACCCCCACCGACAGCACCCCCACCGACAGCACCCCCACCGACAGCACCCCCACCGACAGCACTCCCACCGACAGCACTCCCACGAGCCCGCCCCCTACCGACCCGAGCGGCTCCCCGACGAACCCGACGCCTCCCACCGGGGACTGGCCCGGCCCCGACAACACCGGGATGCCCAGTGGCACCGCGCTCACGGCGTACTCGGGGCCGTGCACCATCACCCGTCCGACGCGCCTCACCGCCGTCGACGCCACGTCGTGCGACGCGATCCTGGTGAGGTCGGCAGGGGTCGTGATCTCCGACTCCCTCCTCCCTCGGGTGGATGTGACCGACGGGCGCGACGACAGCGTCACGGTGACCGACTCGACGGTGCGTGGCGGCGACTGGGTGGACGGGGCGGTCTGGGGCTCCAACATCACCCTCACACGGGTCGAGGTCACCGGCGGCCAGCACAGCGTCCACTGCGGGGACCAGTGCACGGTCACCGACTCATGGCTGCATGAGCAGTACAACCCTGCCGGACGCAGCTTCCACAACAACGCCTTCATCTCCAACGGCGGCAACACGATGGTCGTGCGGCACAACACCTTGGCGTGCACACCTCAGGTCAACAGCTCCGACGGCGGTTGCACGGCCGACCTGTCGCTCTTCGGTGACTTCGAACCGATCCGCGACGTGCGCATCGAGCGCAACCTGTTCGTGGCCAACCCGACGGGGATCAGCTACTGCCTCCACGCGGGCCACAACCCGGGGAAGCCGTATGGAACGGACCCACGCGGCGTCCAGGTCGTCGACAACGTCTTCCAGCGCGGCAACAACGGCAGGTGCGGCGTGTGGGGAGCGGTCACGTCCTTCCTCGAGGACGGCACGGGCAACGTGTGGTCGGGAAACGTCTGGGACGACGGGACGGCGCTGCGACCCTGACCGGCAACGTCACGGCACCTTCACCGGCAGGCCCGATCAGGCCACCAGCTGTTGCTTGCCGGTGACGAACGCCGCCAGCGTCCCCAGCGTGTCGAAGACCTCGCCCGTGAACTCACTGTCGTCGATGGCGATGCCGAAGCGCTCCTCGAGCACGACGACCAGCTCCACGAGCGAGAGCGAGTCGAGCTCCGGGATGCCGCCGAGCAGCCCGGTCGACGTGGTCAGCGAGTCACGCCGCTCCTCGATACCGAGGACCGTGACGACGGCGTCGACAACCTCGACGAACGTGGTGTCGGTGTGGTCGGGGCTCTGCGTGGTGTCCATGGAATCTCCTGTTGAGTCATTCAGACGAGGACCTCGACCGGTTGGTCGTGTCCGAGGAAGGCGGTGGGGCTCGCGGTGAGGCCGTAGGCGCCCGCCTGGAAGACGACGACGAGGTCACCGACCTCGACGGTGGGCAGCGACACCTTGGAGCCGAGCAGGTCCAAGGGTGTGCACAGGCACCCGACGACGGTCACCGGCTCGGGCGCATCCTCGTCGGACGGTCCGAGCCGGGTTCCGACCACGAGCGGGTAGTTGCGCCGGATGACCTGGCCGAGGTTCCCCGAGGCGGCGAGCTGGTGGTGCATGCCGCCGTCGACGACGGCGAAGCGCTGACCGCGCGAGACCTTCGTGTCGACGACGCGGGTGACGTAGACCCCAGCCTCGCCGACGATGTACCGGCCCAGCTCCACCACCGCTCGCGCCTCGGGCAGGGCGGGACGCAGCCGTGTCTCGAGCAACCGGTGGAGGTTCTCACCGAGCCTGGCCAGGTCGAGCGGCTGGTCCTTCTCGAAGTAGGGGATCCCGAAGCCGCCGCCGAGGTTGACGTAGCGCACCGCGGCAGCTGCGTGGTCGGCCAACCGGAGGACCAGGTCGACGGTGCGCTCCTGAGCCGCCGCGAGGATGTCCGCGTCGAGGTTCTGCGAACCCGCGAAGACGTGGAAGCCGACCATGTCGAGGTCGCGGTCGGCCACGAGACCCAGGAGCTCGGGCACCTGCTCGGCGTCGACGCCGAACTGCTGCGGCCCGCCACCCATGCGCATGCCCGATCCCTGAACGGCGAAGTCCGGGTTGACCCGGATGGCGGCGACCGGTCGGACACCGACCGCCTCGCCGGCGGCCAGGAGCCGGTCGACCTCGCCCCGGGACTCGACCTCCACCACGACGCCGGTGGCGGCGGCCTGACGCAGCTCCGCCTCCGTCTTGCCGGGACCGGCGAAGCTGACGTCGCCCGGGTCGATCCCGGTGTCGAGGGCGGTCCGCATCTCCCGTGCCGATGCGACGTCGAGGACGTCGACCAACCCGGCGAGGTGCTGGACCACGGCGGGCATGGGATTGGCCTTCACGGCGTACCCGAGGTGCAGGTCGCCGGGAAGGGCCGCACGCAGCGACTCGACGCGCGAGGTCAGCAGCCTGCGGTCGTAGGCGAAGAACGGTGTCGAGCCGACGCCGGCAGCCAGCCGCTCCAGCGGCATGCCGCCGACCACGAGCTGTCCGTCCTTGACGTCGAAGGCCTCGACGTGGCGGTCGGGAGTCATCCGGCCAACTCCTCTCGGACCGCACCGCGGTCGAACTTCCCGTTCGGCGACTGCGGCAGCTTGGGGCGGATCTCGACGGCCGACGGGACCATGAACGACGGGAGTGCCCGCCGATAGGCCGAGAGCAGGTCGACCGCGTCGAACGCGTCCGGCTGCGCGGGCGTCACCACCACCACGATCCTCTGCCCGAGGCGGTCGTCGGCGACACCGACCGCGACCGCGTCCCGGACCAGGCCGGACTCGTAGGCCACCTCCTCGACCTCGGTGGGGCTGACCCGGTAGCCGGACGTCTTGATCATGTCGTCCTGCCGTCCGACGAAGTACAAGAAGCCCTCCTCGTCGGTCCGGACCGTGTCGCCCGACCAGACCGCGATCTCGGCCGGCCGCCAGGTCGGCTGCGACCCCGGAGCGGGGCGGAAGCGCAGAGCGGTCTGCTCCGGGTCGTTCCAGTAGCCGAGGGCGACCAGAGGTCCACGATGCACCAGCTCGCCCTCCTCGCCCGGTCCGCAGCGGGACCCGTCGGGTCGGACGACCAGCACCTCGGCGTTCGGGATGGCCCTGCCGATCGAGTCCGGCCGGCGGTCGACCTCGGCAGGGTCGAGGTAGGTCGACCGGAAGGCCTCGGTGAGGCCGTACATGAGGTACGGCGCCGCCTGCGGGAACAGCTCGCGGAGCTGGTCGAGCGTCGCCTTGGGCAGTCGGCCGCCGGTGTTGGCGAAGTACCGCAGACGCTCCCGCGCCTGCTCCGGCCACGCCGCCTCGGCGACCTGGATCCACAGTGGCGGGACACACGTGAGCCCGGTGACTCCGTGGAGCGCGCAGAGCCGCGGCACCTCGGCGGGGAACAGGTAGTTCATGAGCACCACGTGCGCACCCACCCAGAAGGCGGTCGTGAGCTGGCTCAGGCCCGCGTCGAAGCTGATGGGGAGCGCGGCGAGGACGACGTCGTCGGGGACGTTCCCCAGGTAGCCGCTCACGCTCTCGGCTCCGACCAGGAGGTTGCGGTGGCTGAGCACGACCCCCTTCGGACGGCCGGTGCTGCCGGAGGTGTAGAGGATCGCGGCCGGGTCGAGGTCGACGCCGTCGACAGGCACCGGTGTCCGCGCCGACCCGGCCAGCTCGTCGTACCGAGCCAGCTGGACGCCGTCGACCTCCCGCCCGTCGGCCTCGCCGACCAGGACCACCGCCACGAGGCTCTGGGCGTCACCGAGGAGGTCGGCGAGCAGCGCCCATCGCTGCGGGCTGGTGACCAGGACACGCACCTCGCAGTCCAGCAGCACGAAGGACGCCTGCTCCGGCTTGAGCACCGGGTTGACGGGCACGAAGAGGCCGCCGGCGACCGAGGTCGCGAAGATCGACGTGACGGTCTCGATCCGTTTCTCGAGGTAGATCGCGACCCGGTCGCCACGACCCACCCCCACGTCCTGCAGACCGGCGCCGACCGCCTGCACGTCCGACCACAACCGGTCGTAGTCGACGGTCGCGTCCTGATAGCTCAGGGCCGCAGACGCACCACGAAGCCGCGCCTGTTCAGCGACCAGATCGTGCACGTGGACCCTCATCCGATACTCCTTCTCGTCGTCATCCGCTCACCAGGGCACACAGGTGAGCTCGCTGTACAGGTCGTCGATGTCCTCGGGCGCGACACCCTCACCGCGGAACATCTTGGGACGGGGGGTGCGCAGCCGACCCGAGAGTGGTGGCGCGTGCCCGACCGTGCGCAGCTCGACGAGCAGAGCCAGCACGCCGTGCCGCAGCAGAAGGTGCCGCTCGAGCGCGAGGTAGCCCCGCCGCAACAGCCCCGGCGCGCCGGTGTGGAGGACCACGGCGAACACCGGCAGCCCCCTGCGTCGTACCTTGCGGACCATCACGTAACAGGGCTCACCACGGACGACGAGCACGACGTGGTGGACCGCGGCCGCCGTACGATGGTCGCGGTAGAGCTCGAGATCGCGTGCGGGCAGGAGCTGCTCGACCCGGTCGGGACGAGTCACCACACGGACCCCCGGCGTCGGCAGCGGCAAGCACGGCGCCAGCGCCGTCGTCGTGTCGAGGTCGGTGAACCCCAACCGCCGGTTGAGGACGAGCACGTTGCCGCTCGGTGAGAGGTCCGTCAGAACCACACCGCGGCGGGCCAGCTGGGCACGGAGCAGCCGAGGCGCGTGGGCCCGGTGGCTCTCGAGCACGCACCAGGCGCCCAGGTTGCACACCGAGCGGCGGCGCCCGCCGATCTCTCGCTCCGAGTGGAACGCGAGGTAGACGCCGACGACCGCGGTCCCCTGCCTCAGCAGGAACCCGTGATCGTTGCCGACGGCGGCCCACGGTGGCGTGATGGCCTTAGTCCAGTCCTGCGACGACAGACGGGCGTCCAGGTGGTCGTGCAAGAATCTGCCCACGAGGTCGAGGTCGCCCGCCGCAATGGGCTCGACCAGGACCGGCTCGGAGGGCTCGTGAGCGACCACACGATGAACATCTGCTTCCACGGGGTCGGCGTTCCCGACCGGACCCTCGAGCCCGGCGAGGCGCCGTACTGGATCTCGCCCAGTCTCTTCCACGCGGTCCTCGATGAGGTCGCCGGTCACGGCGGGGTCCGGATCAGCTTCGACGACGGCAACGCCTCGGACGTCGAGATCGGGCTCCCGGCGCTGCTCGACCGCGGCCTGCAGGCGACCTTCTTCGTCCTGGCCGGCCGACTCGGGGCTCGCGGTAGCCTCGGCGAGGACGACATCCGGGAGCTCGACGCGCAGGGCATGGTCATCGGGACCCACGGGATGGACCACGTCCCGTGGCGCGGCCTGGACGACGCGGTCCGTGACCGGGAGCTCGTCGCCGCACGCGACCGGATCTCCACGGTGGTCGGTCGACGCGTCGACGAGGCGGCCCTGCCGCTCGGCCGGTACGACCGGCGCCTGCTCGGGCAGCTGCGCGGGCTCGGCTACGCCCACGTCCACACCAGCGACCGAGCCCACGCCCGGCCCGGTGCCTGGCTCCAACCGCGGTTCAGCGTTGTCGGGACGGACACGGTGTCGCGCCTGCGGGCCGACGTCCTCGGGCCGCAGCCGGTCCGGCGCCGGATCGGGCGCTCGGCGGTGATGTTCGCCAAACGGCTGCGCTGACCTGGTCACACCTGCTCCAGCCACTCGGGCCCGCGCGGAGCGACCAGCATGGACGGGCGCAGCAGGACGGACAGCGCGCTGCGCGCGATCGGCTGCCCGAGCAGCGAGCGGGAGCCCTCGCGGAGGAGGGCGGCGATCCAGAAGAAGGCGGCGCCGACCTGCGAGTGTCGGCGCCGGAACAGCCGCAGCCGGTTGGCCACGAGCAGCGACCACAGGCGCGGTGAGGTCCCGGACGCGCCCTCGAGGTGGACCGCCTGGGCGGTCGGAACATACTGCACGCGCAGCCCCCGGTCGCGAGCCCGGAGGTGGTAGTCGGTCTCCTCGGAGTAGAGGAAGTACGACTCGTCCCACGCGCCACAGGCCCGCCAGCACTCGGCACTGATGAGCTGTGTCGAGCCCTCCGCCCAGTCGGTACGCGCGGCGGTCTCGTATCGGGCCGGGTCGGACACGACCTCGCCGAGCACTCGCACCCGTCCGGCACGCGTGGCTCCGAGGAGGGCGTCGGCGTAGGCGCGGGCCAGCGTCGGCTCGCGCCGCAGGGAGTAGATGAGGTCGCCGTCGCCGTCCACCAGGCGCGGCACGCAGATCCCGACACCCGGCTCGCCGAGGGCGCGCATGAGCTCGCGGACACAGCCCGGCGTCAGCCGCACGTCCGGGTTGAGCACCAAGACGGCCTCGAAATCGCCGGCCACCGCGGCCGCCGCGTTGATGCCTGCGGCATAGCCGGCATTGCGCCCCATCTCGACCACGACGGCCTCGGGCGTCAGCTCGCGCAGCAGCGGCACCGTGTCGTCGGTCGAGGCGTTGTCCGCCACCACGAGCGTCCAGTCCAGCCCGCCGAGCCCTCCCGGCAGGGAGGCGAGCAGACCCGGGAGCACGGCAGCGCTGTTGAACGTGACGACGACGACGGCCACCCGGTCAGCCATGGCGCACCCCGGCCGTCTCCAGTGGCCGCGCCTCCGCGCGGGCCTCGACACGGGCCGCCGCGCGGTCCTCGTAGGAGAGCCGGGACGCGGCACCCGCCATGCCGAAGAGCAGGAAGGTGAGCCCGCCCGCCTGGGCGAAGCCCCACGCGTCGAACGTCACGGACGCCACGAGCATCCCGACGATCCCGGCGGCGATGGCGAGGGAGACGTGGGAGTCGCGTGCAGCGACCGCTCGACGCCGGGCACCCAGGGCGCTGCCGCTCGCACCGACGTAGAGCAGGAGGACCACGAGGAGGCCCACCATGCCGAGCTCGAGGAGCAGCATCAGGATCTGGTTGTCCAGGATCCGGTAGTAGCCGGGGACGAAGGTGAACAGGCCGCGCCCGAACCACGGCTGGTCGCGGTAGAGCGCCAGCACGACGCCGTAGTCCTCGGTGCGACCGGTGACGCTCGGGTCGGTGGCGAGGCTCGCGAAGAGCGAGTAGATCGTCCCGACGAGGCCCGGGACGGCGAGGCGCAGGAGGACGACGACCGCCGGTGCCAGCATCAGCGCACGGCGACGGCGGGCCGAGGGCCAGTAGCAGAACATGATCAGCAAGGCGACACCTGCGGCGAGGATCCCTGATCGCGACACGGCGAGCGGCATCGCGAAGCCGATCATGATGACCGGGACGACGTCACGGCGCCGGGTCCGATAGATGGCCAGGTGCAGCGCGAACGGCAGCACGCACGCCAGGAAGACCGCGAACTCGATCGGGTGGGTGGCGGTGCTGGACACCCGTTCGAGGACGGATCTGGTGAGCGAGGCACCGACCGCCGCATTCGCACTGAGGCCGGGCACCCGCACGTACGACGCGAGGTTGGTGCCGGTGTAGAACTGGTAGATCCCGGTGAGTGCGTACGCCGCGCTGACCCAGCACAGCCACCGGACGAGGAGGTCGAGATCGCGCCAGCTGCGCAGCCCGTCCAGCGTCAGCAGCGCGATCCCCAGCCAGGCCGCGAAGCTGAGGAGCCCGCGGTCCGCGGCCGCCACCATGGCGCCGTGGACCTGATCGACCGTCGGGAACACCAGCGTCCAGACGTCGTCCGTCCCCTGGCGCATGTTCGACGGCGCGTACCAGCCGGCCAGTGAGCCGGCGGCGTAGGACACGAGGACGGCGGCGAACGCGACACCGAGGAGCAGCCGCACCGGAGAGGGGCTGCGCGGTGTCAGGCCGGCGATGCGTGCCCCGCACCACCAGAGCAGGCCGCCCAGGCCCACCATGTTCGCGAGCGTGCCGGGGGCGCCGAGCGGCCGCAGGATCAGCTGGGCGGGCACGGCGAGCAGCAGCACGACGTACCCGCGCAGGAACCACAGCGCCGGGATCTCCCGGCGCCCGTGCCACCACCGGCTAACGCGCTGCATTGCGCGTCCTCTTCGTCCGGCCTGGTGTGCCCTCGCCCTCCTCCTTCGGTGCGACCGGCGTGGCCAGCTTCAGCTGCCGGCCCTCGTCAGGGTCCGACTGGTCCGGCCCCTGCTGCTCCTCCTCGTCGTCGCCCCCAGGGCGACGGCGGAGCAGCCGGTCCAGCAGGAACGCGAGGATGATCGTCGCGACGAGACCACCACCGCCGATCACCGCCATCGCGCGGATCTTGGCGCCCGGCACCACCTCTGCCGGGGGTGCGCTGGTCGTGCGGGGATAGACGCGCTGCGTGTCCGGGACGTCGAGTCCCTCCTGGAGCACGAAGAGCTCGCGTGTCACCCGCGCGATCACCTCGTCACGTGTCGCCGCCGCCTCCACCGGATCGATGTCTTTGACCGTGATCAGCAGCAACGGTCCGGTGTCCGGGCTCACACCGATCGCGTAGTCGGACGTGAATCCCGCCTCGACGAACGACCGCTGCTCGGGCTTGGAGTTGAGCTGGGCGGCCGTGATGGTGGCCATCGTCGTCAGACCCGGCTGAAGGTTGAGGTACGGGTTGCTCGGGGTGCCCTTTCCGGTCGCCGTCGGCGGGAGCAGGAGGAGCACCTGTCCGCTCGCCTGGTACTGGGTCGGCACCTCCTTGACCGCGACGACGAGGCCGGCCACGATCGCGATCGCACAGACCACGACGACGTACCAGCGACGGGCGAGGACCGCCAGGGCCTCAGCGAAGTACACCGTCTTCTCCTGTCTGCCTCAGGCCGGATGCCGCGGTCGCGGCGCCGGAGGCGTAGGGGGGTGGGGCAGGCATGCGGGGGCGGAGTGCGTTGAACGGGACCGCCCGTCCCGTGAGCCAGGAGGCGGGCAGCCGCTCGACGTCCACCCCGTCGAGCAGCCACACGTCGGAGTCGTGGATGCCGACGACCGTCTCGTCGCCGATCACCCCGGCCGCGGCGAGCTCCGAGAGGTCGTCGACGGTGAGATTGGTGCACAGCAACGGTCCGCGAGCGCCGGAGGCGAAGTGGGGCACGAGCCCCGCGGGCTCGGAGACGCAGGACAGCTCGAAGGGAGCGCCACGTCGGGTCAGCTCGATCGGCTCACCGGCGAACGCCGTGAACGAACCACCTCGGTCGAGGTTGACCACGCGGAACCGCTCGCCGGGGCCGAGCAGGACGTCGTCGACGTCCAGCCGGATGTCGGCGAGGACGGTGCGACCGGCGCCGGTCTGCAACCGGGCGCGGCGGGCCGTGAACGACCCGAGCAGGGCCCGCCGGCGCCACCCGTGGCGACGCACAGGCGCCGTGTTGCGCCACCCGCGCGAGGCGGCTCCTACGACGCCGCACGTCGTGCGCACCGGCGTCGCCGCCGGGTGGAGCTCCGCGACCCGGCGATGGGCTTCGGCCAGCCGCGCGAGGTTGATCGTCAGGCTGTTGTGCGTGATGGCGAGATCCACGGCACCCACCCGCCGGCCGAGCCCCCGCAGGCGGACGCCGTACTCGACGGCGTAGGCATGCCAGGCGAGGTCCCGGTCCTCGCTCAGGGGATGCTGCAGGAGGAGCGCGCGGGGGGCGAGGAAGAGCACCTCGTCGAGGCTGTCGACGTCGACGGGGGACGGAGCGGATGTCCCGACGAGCTCGACCCGGTCCCGCAGCCTGCCGAGGACCTCGCCGGTCGCGCTGACCCCCGCCGCGCCGACCATCCCCCACGAGCCGGGCGAGTCCTGCCGCAGCAGCTCGGCGACCTGGAGCAGACGTGCGGCGGAGTGCACGAAGACGTCCTGGTGGACGAAGCCCACGACGTCGTGGCGAGCCACACGGACACCGTGGTTCAGCGCGGCGCCAGCGGTCGTGAAGCGGTGGTCGACGTTGTCGACGGCGATCAGCTCGATCCTGTCGGGGTCGATGCCGGCCAGCGAGCGGTCCAGACACTGTGCCCGGACCGCTGGATCGTTGAAGACGCACACGAGAGACACGCTCACCGGGCCACCACCTTCTGGAGGGCTCGCTCGAACTCGGCGCTGGAGAAGTCCTCACGCACGCGTCGCCGCGCCCGGGCGCCGAGGTCGAGCCGCTCCCCCTCGTCCAGCACCAGGCCGGTCACGGCATGCGCCAGTGCCGTCACGTCACCCGGCGGCACGACGCGACCGGTGTCGCCGACCTGGTCGGGCACACCACCGACACCGAACGCGACCACGGGAACCTCGAGGAGCATCGCCTCGAGCACCACCAGGGGGAACGGGTCGTCACGGGAGGGAAGGGTGAAGACGTCGAACCCGGCCATCACGGGGTAGGGATTGTCAGCAGCGCCGACGAACTCGATGCGGGGGTCCGGATCAACGGGCCGGGGCCCGTCACCCACCCAGACGAAGCGGATGTCGGTCGAGGACGCGGGCGACCGGGAGTCGAGCACCTCGTGGGCTGCCTGGAGCCACAGGTCCACGCCCTTGCGGTGCTCGATGCTGCCGCAGCAGCCCACGACCACGCAGCCTGGGCGGGGGGCGGCCCGGTCGCCCCCCGCAAGGGCGAGCACGCGCTCCTCGTCCGGCACGGACAGCAGAAGCTGCACGTCGTGCTCGGTACGCCGGGCCAGACGGGCCAGGTCTGCACGGACGCTCGGCGAGCACGCGACCAGCTCGACGCCGTCCGGCACTCGCCGGACGCCCGCGGCGGCCAGCAGCTCGGTCAGCACGGCCCCCGACTCGTGGACGTGCAGGATCGTGCGGCGGCACGGCCACCAGCGTGCCGCGCGGACGTAGACCGACGCGCCTCCGGAGTTCACGTACACGAGGTCGGCCCGGCTGCGGAGCAGGTCCACCCACGCGCACCCGGCATCGAGGAGCCGGCCGAGGCGCCGTGTAGGCGCCCAGCGGGTCTGGACCGCCCGGCGTCGCAGCCGGTGCCACGGTTCCACGCGGGTCGGCGCGAGATCGGCGTACTCGGAGAGCAGCGGACCCGGCCGGCGGGAGATCACCGCGACGGCGTGACCCTCGCGCAGCAGCCCCTGCACCACCATCTGGGCGACGCGGGGAGCGCCGCTGCGCGAGGCCTCGTGGGTCACCACGAGCACCCTCATGGGGGACACGCTGCCGCGCTTCACGGCAGAGCCGCCGACACCAGAGAGCCCGCCGGCTCCGGCTGCGCCGGCGGATGCCGGAACGCGACGACGTACGAGCGCAGCATCGACCCGGTGAGCGCCAGGTAGCCGCCGACGGCGAGCCCGCCACCCAGGAGCAGCGACACCCACGCCACATCCTCCAGCCGCGTGACGGCGAAGGCGAGCGCGCCCGCGAGGACGGCGGCGACCAACGGTCGGCCTGCGGCGGCGAGGAGGCCGTGCATCCGAACGCCGGTGACGCGGCGGACGGCCATCACGTACAGCGGGACCGCGACGAGGGCGATCGAGGCCACGTGAGCCCAGGCGACGCCGACCAGTCCATCGACGTGGACCCCGACCACGATCCCCGGCACCAGCACCGCCACCCACACCAGCTGGATGCCGAGCAGCCGGCTGGTGGCGCCTGCTGCGACCAGCACGTTCGCGAAGAGCAGCGAGACGGAGAACAGCGCGCCGTACACCGCGAGCACGGCCAGCACCGGCGCAGCACCGCGCCAGGTGGTGCCGAACACGGTCTCGACCAAGGGCCCGGCGAGCACGGCGGTGACGACACACACCGGCGCCGCCACCAGTGCGACCAGTCGGAGCGCGGAGCAGAGCGCCGCGCTGAGTCGCTCGCGGTCCTCGAGCACCCGACCGAAGGTCGGCACGACGACGCCGTTGAGGACCGAGCTGAGGACGGTCGTGGACCAGCTCGCCACGGTGAAGGCGACCATGTAGACGCCGACCTCGGTCTCGGTGAGCAGCCGCCCGATGATCACGAAGTCGGCGTTGAGCAACGACCAGTTGACGAGGTTCGCCAGCGCCAACGGCAGCCCGAACAGGAGCAGGGGAACCGCGGCCGCCGGCCGCCATCCCGGCCGGTAGCGACGGTGTAGGGAAGCGACCATCACCGCTCCCGTGACGATCTGTCCGAGCACTCGGGACCACGCGAAGGAGGTGGCGCCGCCGCCGTCGAGCGCGAGGACCACGAGCAGCGCGTTGGCCGGCACGAAGCCGGCCGCAGTGGCAAGGAAGATGCGATCCTGCCGGAACTCCCGGGTCAGCTGGGCCCCGGGCACGGCGAACACTCCCGTGAGCATCAGACAGATCGACAGCACACGGATCGGCTCAGCCGCGGCCGGCACGCCCAGCAGCGCGGCCACCACCCCCGCCGACGCCACCATGACGACGCCGAGCAGCAGGCTGACCCCGACGGAGAGGCTGGTGACGGTGGGGGCGATGTCCTCCGGCTCCAGGGCCGAGCGCGCCACAGCGGAGCCCATGCCGAGCTCGGCGAGACTTCCGACCACGACGTGCACGGCCAGGGCGACCGCGAAGACCCCGAAGTCCGCGGGAGAGAGGATGCGCGCGATCACCGCGGTGACGGCGATGCCGGCGAGGCGTACGGCGATGTTGCCGGCCGCCGCCCACAGCGCTCCCGCCCCGGCGCGCCGCACTAGGGAGTCGGACGCACCGGTCAGCGCGGCCATGGCTCGGCCTCCACATGCGTGAAGGACGGCATGCCGGTCCGTCGACCGTCGACCTCGTGCACGAATGACCCCCGAATCGAAGCGTGTCGCCGCCTGTGAGTGTCGAGGATGTGCAGAGGTCGCCGTCGCTGCGGTGCGCACCCGGGGCGGTTACCCAAATTTGGTGACCATCTCGGGCTCAGGGGCGCTCCGTCGTGGTCGATACTGACGGTGTCCGACCCCCCAATCGAACGAGTCCCCATGCACCGACCGGCCCCCCGCCGTCTTGTCCTGCTCACGTCCCGCCCGCGACCCGGTTCGGCCACGGCCACAGTCGCCCTGGGCGTGCTGATGCTCCTTCCCTTCCTGGCGCTCTCACCGGCCTCGGCCGAATCCTGGGCCGACCAGCCCGGGGTGAGCGCCACGGTCGCCACGGCCGCCCGATCGACTGTGGACCGGCAGACCGTGAACCGTGCGCGCCCGTGGCCCGGAGCCAAGTCGACCGGGGTCCCAGCCGGCACCCGGCTACGCCCGTACACCGGGCCGTGCACGATCACCCGGACGCAGACCATCGACGGCGTGGACGCCACCGGTCGGTGCGACGCGATCCTGGTCCGCGCGGCCAACGTGGTCATCAGCAACTCACTGGTGCCCCGTATCGACGCGACCGAGGACGGCTCGAACTCGGTGACCGTGCGCAGGTCCACGGTCCGCGGCGGCGACTGGAGCGACGGCGCGATCTGGGGGTACAACATCGTCGCCCGCCGCGTCAACGTCACCGGCGGACAGCACAGCTTCCACTGCGCCGGCGGGTGCACCCTCGTGAACTCGTGGCTGCACGCGCAGTACAACCCGGACGGCCAGAGCTACCACAACAACGCGTTCATCTCGAACGGCGGCAGCCGAATGCGCATCCACCACAACCGTCTCGCCTGCACGGCACAGGTCAACGAGACCAATGGCGGATGCACGGCCGACCTGTCGTTGTTCGGGGACTTCGACCCCATCCGCAACGTCACCATCACGAACAATCTCTTCGTGGCGAACCCGACCGGCATCTCCTACTGCCTGTACGGCGGCTACGACCCGAACAAGCCCTACGGGGAGGACCCGACCGGCATCGTGGTGAAGGACAACGTCTTCCAGCGCGGGGCCAACCGCAAGTGCGGCGTCTGGGGTCCGGTCACGTCGTTCCACCCGAGAGGCACCGGCAACACGTGGCAGGGCAACCGCTGGGACGGCGGCGGCGTGGTGCATTCGGGCTGACACCGTGCGCCTAGTGTCCGTCGGCGACCGCGACGATCGACTTCGTCAGACCCAGCACCCGCTCGTGGATGATCCGGGAGCCGGGAAAGTAGGCCCGCATCTCGGCCACCCCGACCAGCTCCGTCCACTGGACCTCGGACATCGCCTGGGCCGGTGAGTCCGGCCGCGAGTGCGCCAACGGCCAGGCCGCCGCGACCCGGGCCCGTGGACCCAGCGGGAGGAACTGCAGGAACGGGAACAACCAGTGCGGCTCGATCGGGAAGTACCGGTAGGGAGTCTGCACCCAGTGCCGGGGAGCGAGCCGGGCGACCTCCTCGGCCAGAGCGGCCCGCTTCGCGTGTCCTCCGACGTGCTCGAGGAGCGAGTTCGAGAAGACCAGGTCGAACTGGTCGGTCACCCCGACGTCGCGGAGCACCGCACGCGCGTCGCAGGCGTCTCCCGCGACCGGCGTGATCCACGAGTCGGAGCCGGCATCACCGGGCTCGAAGAGGTTCACCACCGTGACGCTGGCCGGCCGCACGGGTGCCCGCCGCCAGGCCTCGACAGTGCCTCCGAGGTCGATGATGTCCATGGTCTCCAGGTGTGGAAAGCACTCGGCGAACAGCTCCCAGCGTCGCGCCCGCCGGGCCGCCCCCAGCGAGGTGGGTGAGTCGACGAGCGCGCCTCTGAGCCGATGCGCGGAGGCCGTCATCGGACGCCCTCGATCGACTGATGGCTTTGTGGCGGGAACCGGTGACCGACCCCCCGGTCCGACCGACTCCCGCGTGGACCAGGATGCGTCACCGCGCGCCGGCCGAGCACGCCTCGTGCCAGATATCCCCGATCGTGGGTACGCAGGCCACGCGCCGCGGTGCGGAGCTGACGTGTCGCGGTGTCCACCCAGCGCACGGTGAGGCCCGTGGGTCGCGCCAGCGCGTCCTCGTAGAGCCCCTCGAGCGCGTCGGTCGCGGCCGCCAGTGAGAACCGGGCATCCACCTCGGTGCGCCCGAACGAGCCCAGCTGCTCGCGGCGGTCGGGGTCGACGAGCCCGCGGAGGATCCGGGCGAGCACCGGCACGACGTCCTCGGCATGCCCGCGACCGTAGAACCCGTGCTCGTAGAAGTACGCCGCGGATCCGGGCTCGAACAACCTGCAGAAGCCCTGTTCGCCGAGCACGACGAGCGGCCGCGCGTGCGCGAGTGCCCGGAGTGCTGACCCACCCATCCCGAGCACCACGTCGGCTCCGTCGTACGCCCCGCGCGGATCCATCGAGGCTCCGGTGAGGATCGTCGCCGGGCGACCCAGTCGCTGGTTCGCTGCCGCGGCGGCCGCCTCGATGCTCCCCCGCGCGTCACCGTCCCCGACGACCACCAGCCGGATCGGGAGGTCCGGCAGGGCCGTCGTGGCGCGGATCGCGGCGAGGATGCCCTCGGCCTTCATGATCCGGTCCAGCCGACTCACCACACCGACCACGAGCTCGTCCGCGGCGATGCCCAGCTCCGAGCGGAACCGCGCGCCGCGGACCGCGTCCGGACGGTCGGCGCCCACGTCGACCGGCGGCTCCATCAGCCGTACCGGCGCACGGTGCCACGTCATCACCTCCCGGCGCAGCGCCTGCGTGCCGACCACCTGCGGCAGCCAGGTCGGCACGTAGCGCTCAGCCTCCATCGTCCAGTTCGTGACGACACCAACCCGGGCCGGCGAGCTCCGTAGCGCCAGCGCGAGGGGCGGCGCCAGCCAGGGAGCGAAGACATGCACGACGTCGACGTCGTGGTCGCGGGCGACGGCGCGGATCTGGCGCGCACGCTCCCCGATGCCGGCCCGCGCCGGGAGGACGGTCAGGTCGAACCCGCGCTGTGCGATCAAGGGTGCGATCGAGGTCGGGGCGTCACTGTCGACAGCGAAGAGGGAGACCTGGTGACCGCGGCCACGAAGCAGGCTTGCTAGGTCGAGCGCGTTGATGGGGCACCCGCCGAGAGCCATGCTCTCCAGGCCGATGGCGACCCGGGGGCCTGCCGGCGCCGTCATGGCTTCGAGCCCGCGCCGGCCGGCCCGACCGCAGCTCGCAGCGCCTCGGCGACGGCCTCGAGGTCGGACTGGCGCAGGTGCGGGTACATCGGCAGCGAGAGGATCTGCCTGGCCGCGCGCTCGGCGACGGGGAAGGACCCCGGCCCGAGGCCGAGGGAGGCGTAGGCACCGGTGAGGTGGATCGGGGTCGGGTAGTGGATCCCGGCACCGATACCGGCCGCACCGAGCTCCGCGAGAACCCGGTCGCGCTCGTCGACCCGCACGACGTAGAGGTGCCAGACGTCCTCGTTGCCAAGCGCTACCTCGGGGAGCCGCACGCCGCCGACGTCGGCCAGCAGCTCGGCGTACTTCCGCGCGGCCCGACGCCGAAGGTCGTTCCACCTGTTGAGGCGGGCGAGCTTCGCGCGCAGGTAGACGGCCTGTACCGCGTCGAGGCGTGAGTTCATGCCGACCACGTCGTGGACGTACTTCGCCGGAGAGCCGTGTGATCCAAGGATCCGGACGGCCGCAGCGGCCTCGGGATCGTCGGTGAGGACCGCGCCGGCGTCCCCGGCGGCGCCGAGGTTCTTGCCGGGGTAGAAGCTGGTCGCCGCCACCGTCCCCCACGAGCCGGCCGGGCGACCGTGGCGTCGCGCCCCCTGGGACTGCGCCGCGTCCTCGATGACCGCGAGCCGGTAGGTCGACGCGAGATCGACCAGCTGCTCGACGAAGGCCGTCTGGCCGAACAGGTGCACCGGTGCCACCGCGCGGGTGCGTGGCGTGACCGCACGCTCGACCGCCGCCGGGTCGATCAGCAGGTGCTCCTCGTCGACGTCGACCAGGACCGGCACCGCGCCGATGCGCGACACGGCCTCGGCGGTCGCGATGAACGTGTTGGCCGGCAGGATCACCTCGTCTCCGGGCCCGACCCCGGCCACGCGCATGGCGAGCTCGAGGGCATCGGTGCCGTTCGCGACGCCGACACAGTGCTCGACGCCGATGTACTCGGCGTACTCGGCCTCGAACGCTGCCACCTCCGGGCCGCCGACGAACGCGGCCTCCTTGAAGACGCGCTCCATGCCGGAGCGGACGTCATCGGCGATCTCGGCGTGCTGGGACGCCAGGTCCACCAACGGAATCCTCATGATGCATGCCTCACTGGTCGAGCGGCGGGTCGGGCCGGAACGCCGACCCAGGTCTCGCCTGGTGGAAGGTGGTCGATCAGGACGGCGCCCATCCCGAGCACCGCGCCGGCCCCGACCGTCCGGTCCGGTCGGACCGAGGCGTTCATTCCCAGGTACGCCGCGCGTCCGATGTGGACATCGCCGCCGAGACTGACGCCGGCGCAGACCGTGACGTAGTCGTCGAGCCGGTCGTCGTGGGTCAACGTGACGTTCGGCATGACCACGACGTGCCGCGCGACGCGAACGTCGGCGGTCAGCACGCACCCCGCGAGCACGACGCTGCCGGCACCGACGGTGCAGCTCGCCGGGACCGTGACCGAGGGGTGCAGCAGCGTCACGAACCGTTCGGGGTCGACTCCCTGCGCCAGCAGCCGCTCGACGACGGACCGCCGGGCGGACCCACGCCCCAGGCACACCACGAGGGCGTCGCCGCGCCGCTCGACGGCCAGGTCGAGGCCACCGATGACGGAGTGTCCGGCCAGGGTGGTCCCCCACCTGCTCTCGTCGTCGTCGAGCACGCGCACCCGCTCGAAGGACGACGCCGCGAACGCCAACACCTCGCGGGCCAGTCCTCCGGCGCCCAGGATCAGCAGGTCGTTCACGCCGACCTCTCCGGCTCGCGCAACACCTCGACCACGCGCGCCTGCTCTGACTCCGACATCTGGTGGAACAGCGGAAGGATGAGGGTCGTGTCGGTGAGTCGCTCGGTGACAGGTAGCGCGCTGGTCTGGTGGACGTACGGCGGCTGCCGGTGCGCCGCCATGATCCCGCGTCGTGCCGAGACGTCCGCCGCTGCCAGACGAGCCATCAGGCCGTCGCGGTCGAGCGGGTACTCCGGCAGCACCTCGACCCAGTAGGACTGGAAGTTCGACGATCCCCAGGGCGGGTCCGCGACGGCACGCAGGCCATCGACGTCGGCGATGGCCTTGCCGTACACGTCCGCCAGCTCACGTCGGCGTCGCACGACCTGGGTGAGTCGTTCGAGCTGCACCAGTCCGACCGCCGCTTGGAGGTCGGTCATCCGGTAGTTGAAGCCGACCTCGGTGTAGACCTCCGGCGGCGCCAGGACGCTCGCGTGCCGCTCCGCGGCAGAGGCGCTCATGGCGTGCTCGCGCAACGTCCTCGCCCGCGCGGCCCAGTCGGCGTGGTTGGTGCTGAGCATGCCACCTTCGCCGGTGGTGAGGACCTTCCGTGGGTGGAACGACCAGGCGGTGATGTCCGCCCCGGCACCGACGGGTCGACCGCGATAGGTCGAGCCGGCCCCGCAGGCAGCGTCCTCGACCACCACCAGTCCCCGCGGGTCGCACACGGCGCGGATGGCCTGGAGGTCGACCGGCACCCCGCCTTGGTCGACGGCGATGACGGCGCGGGTCCGGGGGCCGATCGCGGCCGCCACCGTCTCCGCGGTGAGGTTGCCGGTGACGGGGTCGACGTCCGCGAACACCGGACGTGCTCCGACGTACGTCGGAGCGTTGGCGGTGGCGATGAACGAGAACGACGGCACCACGACCTCGTCGTCCGCCGTGATGCCGGCCACGACCAGAGCCAGGTGCAGCGCCGTCGTACAGCTGGAGGTCGCGACGGCGTGCTGGACCTGCTGGTGCTCGGCGAAGCGGCGCTCGAACTCCGCGACCCGCGGGCCCTGGGCGACCCAGCCCGAGCGGAGCACCTCCGTGACGGCGGCGACCTCCTCCTCGCCCAACCACGGCTGCATGACGTTGATGCGGGTCACGACACACCTGCCAGCCCGCGGCCGGCCGCGATCTCCTCGCGCAACGGCGCCCACCAGCTCACCAGCTCGCGCAGCCCCTCTTGGAGCCCCACACGTGCCTCGAACCCGAGGTCCTCGCGTGCGGCGGTCACGTCCGCCAGCCGGCGGGAGACGTTGTTCACGGCGCGCTCGGGCCCATGCTCGACCTCGAGGTCGGACCCCATGACCCGCAGCAGGGTGCGCGCCAGCTCGAGGAGGCTGGTCTCCGTGCCGCTCGCCACGTTGTAGACACCCTCCCGTACCGGGCTCAGCGCGGCCAGCACGTTCGCCCGGGCGATGTCACGGGTGAACACGAAGTCCATGGTCTGGAGCCCGTCCCCGTAGATCAGCGGCGGGCGGCCGTCGGCGATGCGCTCCATCCACCGCACCAGGACCTCGGTGTACAGGCCGTGGACGTCCATGCGGGGTCCATAGACGTTGAAGTAGCGAAGCGCCACGTAGTCCAACCCACGCATCGCCCGGAAGCTGCGCAGCATGCCCTCGTTGAAGGACTTCGCGGCGCCGTAGAACGTGTCGTTGTTGTGGTGGTGGTGGCGCTCGGTCGTCGGGAACTCCTCCGCAAGCCCGTAGACCGACGCCGACGACGCGGCCACCACCTTGTCCACGCCTGCCGCGGCGGCCGCCTCCAGCACGTTGAAGGTGCCGTCGACGAGGACCTCGAGTGCGAGCCGGGGCTCCTCCGCGCACTGCGTGATCCGGATCGCCGCCTGGTGGAAGACGAAGTCCTTGCCGACCGTCAGGTCGCGGATCAGGTCCCGGTCACGGATGTCGCCCTCGACCAGCCGGGCGCGACCGGTGGCGAGCGCGTCGTCGAGGTTGGCGACGCGTCCCCGGACCAGGTTGTCGACCACGTCGACCGTGGCCGCGCCCCGCTCCAGGAGCTGGTCCACGAGGGCGGAGCCAATGGTGCCCGCGCCCCCGGTGACGAGGATCGTGGCACCGGCCACCGCCGTCATCGGACGAGCTCCAGCTCGGGACGGTCGGTCGGCACCACGTCGACCAGGGCCCCCCGGGCCCGGAGACTGGTGGCCGCAGCCTCGAGGACGGAGAGGACGCGCAGTCCAGCCGCCCCGTCGGTCCGTGGTGGCCGCCCCTCCCGGATCGCGCTCGCAAGCTCGGCGACCATGAGTCCGAGCGGCTCGACCTCGGTGAGGGCGGGCGCCCAGGTGTCGCCGAGCCGGTAGGAGATCGACGCGGTCCGTCGGTCGATCCTGTCGACCGACTGCTGGACCAGGTCCACACCCCTGTCATAGACGCTCAGCCGCTGCTGCGGGTTGAGGTCGTCCCAAACCAAGGTCCGCGTGCTGCCGCCGATGACCATCTGCCGGATCTTCGTGGGGCTGAGCCAGTTCACGTGCACGTGTGCCATCGCCCCGCTCGTCAACGGCAACGTGAGGTAGCCGACGCAGGACCGGCCGGCACCGATCGGGTCGGCGCCTTGCGCGGCGACCCCCTCGGGGCGGAGCCCACCAGGGAGGATGTAGTCCAGTACCGAGAGGTCGTGGGGGGCGAGGTCCCAGAACACGTCGATGTCGGGCTGCACAAGGCCGAGGTTGATCCGCACCGAGTCGACGAAGAAGATGTCGCCGAGCGACCCGTCCCGCACGAGCTCCGCGATCCGCTGGACGACCGGGGTGTAGCAGTAGGTGTGGTCGGTCATGAGCACCAGACCCTCGGTCTCGGCGAGCTCCACGAGCTCGCGCCCCGCGGCCACGCTGTCCGCGAGCGGCTTCTCGACGAGCACGTGCTTCCCAGCACGGAGCGCCGCGACCGCGATGTGCCGGTGCGTCCGAGCGGGCGTCGCGATCGCGACCGCCTGCACGTCATCGCGTGCCAGGACCTCGTCCAACACCGCGGTCACCGTCACATCCGCCCGTCCGCCGACCACCTGGGCTGCCCGTTCGGTGTCGAGGTCGCAGACCGCCACCAGGTTCCACTCCGCGCTCGCCAGGAAGTTCCGGATCAGGTTCGGACCCCAATAGCCCGCCCCGACGACCGCCACTCCCAGCACACCGTTCCCCGTCACCCGTGTCACCCTCTGTCGATCGTCCCTGGGTTGCTCTGGGTGCCATTCGACCGGCGCAGCCGGTGGCCCGGCGCAGATTCGCGGAGCCCTTACCGAAGTTTGGGGATGGTCGCGACCGGGTCAGTTCGGCTCGAAGACCAGGTCCACGAAGTAGTTCGTAGCGTTGAACGTGAACGACGGGAACCCGCCGCCCGCCCCGTACCAGTACCGGCCGTTGTTCGCGGCCGGCGCCGTGATCGCGCCGGCGACCCAGGGGGCGGCGAAGAACCCCGGGGTCACCGCGTAGTGCCCGGCAGGGGCGTAGTAGGACACGACGTAGGTCTCACCGGCACTGACAGGCACCGGGGTGGGCAGGGTCGCGGTCTGCCATCCCGTGGCCGTCTCCGCGGGGAACGTGACCGTGCCGAGCCTGGTCCCCGTCGACGACCAGACCGACCCGGTGTGGGTGCCGGTGTTGCCCGACCCCTTGTAGAACAGGATCTTGGTGACCTTGCCGTCCGCCGTCGGGGTGAACGCCGTCCCGAGCTCCACCGGGTCCGCGTCGTTGACCGCGGCGCTGCTCGGAGTGAGACCGGTGAACAGCGACACCGCGCCCGTGGCGGCCGTATCGGTCCGGAACGTCCACGACTGGGTCGGCAGCGTCGCGCCCTCCGCCGAGGTGATATCGGTGACGGTCACGGTGATGTCCGACTGCCCCGGAAGTGCGCCTGCGGGCTTGAACGTCAACAGCGTCCGATCGCTGGAGATCGACACCGTCCCCGGGACGTCCTGGTCACCTTGCGCGACTGACATCGCGTAGCCGGACTGGACCGGTGTGGAGAAGGTGATCGAGGGGGCGATCGTGGTCGGCACGGACGTCGCGCCGGGAGCCGGGTTCCGGTCGGCGACGGTGATCGACGCCGGTGTGCGTGCGAACACCACGTCGACGAAGTAGTTCGTCGCGTCGAAGGAGTACGTCGGGAAACCACCGGCCGCGCCGTAGAGATACCGCCCGTTGTTCGAGCTCGGCGCGGTCAGGTCGCCTGAGGTGTAGGGCGAGTTGAAGAACGACGTCGTGTGGGCGTAGTGGCCCTGGGGGGCGAGGTAGGACACGACGTACGTCGAACCGGCGTCGACCTGGACCGGTGTCGACAGGTCGGCCTGCTGCCAGCCGGTGGCGGTTTCACCGGTGAACGTGACGCTGGCGAGCTTGGTGCCCCCGGCGGTCCACAGGGATCCGACGTGCACTCCGAGGTTGCCGGCGCCCTTGAAGAACCGGATCGCGCTGACAGTCCCGTTCCGGCTGGGAGTGAAGGCGGTGCCGAGCTCCACCGCCGAGGCATCGCTCGCCTCGGCGCTCACCACGGGAGTGAGGTCTCCGAAGAGGGTCTCGTGGGTCGTGGACTCCGCCGCGCGGGTGTGGAACGTCCAGGACTGGGCCGGCAGGGACGCACCTTCGGTGGACGTGACGCCCGCCAGTCTCACCGTGATGTCGGAGTCGGCGGGGAGGGCCGAGGACGGGCTGAAGACCAGCGTCTTCCCGTCGGCGGACTGCGTGGTGCTCCCGCTGATCGCCGTTGCACCGGCCGCCACCGTGAAGGTGTACGTCGGATCGACGGCCGCCGAGAGGCTCACCCGCACCGACGTCTGCCGGGGAACGTCGAGCGCACCTGGGGCGGGGTCCTGCGACGTGACGGTGATCGCGGGTGCGACCTTCTCGAAGAGCACGTCGACCAGGTAGCTGGTCGACGAGGCGTTGGCGGGGAACCCGGCGCCGTAGAGATACGCGCCGGCGGTGGACGTCACCGTGAGCGGCCCCTTCGACAGATCGGCCGCCGCGAACGCGTTCGGGGTCGCCGAGTAGTGACCGACCTCGGTGCGGTAGGACACGACGTACGCCGTGTTCTTGGTGACCGCAACCGGCGTGGAGAACGTCAGGGTCTGCCAGCCGGCGGTCGACTCGCCGCTGAAGGTGCCTTCCGCCAGCTTGACGCCGGTGCTGCTCCACAGCGTCCCGGTGTGGGTGCCGGTGTTGGCGGCGCCCTTGTAGAACGCGACTCCGGTGACCGTGCCGGAGGCGGTCGGCGTGAACCGGACGCCGAGCGTGAGCTGCGTCGCCTCCTGGGCATCCAGCAGCGTCGGCACCGTCGTGTCGTCGAACAGCGAGCAGGGGCACACGCCGGGCGCGGCGGGTGGCCGGGCCGTGGTGAACGTCCAGGTCTTGCCGCTGGTGACGGGGTTGCCCGAGGAGTCGACGCCGGTCACGTTCGCGGTGTACCGCACGAACCCGTTCAAGGGACCGGTCGGCGTGAAGGTGACGGTGCGGGTGGCCGTGTCGTAGGCGGTCGTGCCGCCGACCGTCACGCCGTTCGCGTCGGTGAGGGTGAGCCCGACGCTGGCCTCGGCGACCGGCTTGGAGAACCTCGCACTGACGGTGGTCGTCGCAGGCACCGACGACGATCCCGGCAGAGGCCACTGGCTGACTGCGGTGAGCGGGGAGCTATCGGTCGTCGTGAACAGCACGTCGACGTAGTAGTTGGTGCCCTGATAGCTACTGTTCGGGAACCTCCCCGGAGCGGCGTACACGCCGGCCGGAGCTGCGCCGAAGCCGCCCTCCACGGACAGCGGAGTCGCATCGACACCCTGGGCGGAGAACGCGTAGGGCTTGACTGCGTAGTGCCCGTTGGGTGCGGTGTAGGAGACCACGTAGGTCGAACCGGCGGCCACCGGGACGGGGCTCGAGAACGTGGCGCTCTGCCAGCCGGTCGCCGACTCCGTGCCGAAGCTGACCGAGGCCAGCTTCTCCCCCGCCGCGGACCAGAGCGAACCGACGTGGCCGCCGGTGTTGCCGGCGCCCTTGTAGAACCGGACGCCGGTCACGAAGCCGTCGTTGGTCGGCGAGAACCGCAGGCCGAGCTCGACGCCCGAGCTGTCGTCGGCCGCCGCCACTGGTGGCGTCGTCGCGCCGAACACGCTGCACGGACAGGCGACGGTGACCGAGCGGCTGACCGCGGCACCGATGTTGCCGCTGTCGTCGATGGCCCGGGCCTTGATCGTGGTGGTCGCGAAGCCGGTCTGCACGAAGCTGTAGCTCCAGGACGTGGTGCCTGTCGCGGCATGCCAGGTGCTGCCACCGTCGACCGAGACCTCGACGCCGGCGACGACCCCTCCGTCGTCCGACGCCGTCCCGCTGATCGTCACCGAGGAGCCGTTGGCCACGGAGGCGCCCGCGGCGGGTGCGGAGACAGCCACCGCCGGAGCCGTCGTGTCCGCCGACCTGGTGGCAGCGACGAGTCCACTCTGGAGGGTGGTCGGCTGAGCACGCATGTCCGCGAGCAGGTTCACCTGCGCCTGCTGTATCCGTGGATCGGCGTCGACCGCGGCGTAGGTGGAGTCGTGCACCGAGTCCAGTCCCCAGGTCCACTGGACCGTGCCGGCCGAGAACACGAGCGCGCCGCTGCCGGCCCGGTACATCGTCATGTGGTGCGTCGTGGTGCCCGGCGCGGTCACGTTGCCGAAGTCCTGCAGGTAGTCGGGGACGGCGCCGGTGGTGGTCGAGAGCCGGATCAGGCCCGGCGGCCGATGGCCGTTGTCGACATCCTCATTGGACTCATAGCCCACCGTGTGCGGGGCCAGCGTGCCCGTGGAGCCGGGAGCGAGCGAGGCCAACGGGGTGTTGCGCCACAGCCGGGTCTTGCCCTCCGAGGCCGTCACCTGCATCGCGAGATCGCTGAAGTTCGACATGTACATCGTGCCGGTGACCTCGTTCTCAGGACGGCCGGCGCCGGTGCTCGTCGGAGCGAACCGGGGGTCACGCCACGTACCGGTCCACTCCGCCTGGGCGGGGTCGCTCTTCGCGTTGTCCCACGTCTCCTTGTAGGTCACCAGGGTCCGGTCCGGCGTGCTCGATCCGTCCGTGGACGGCTCCCACCGTGAGCGCCAGTACATCTCGTTCCCACTGAGGAACATCAGGTTGACGCCGGCGTCGCGGGCCTGCTCGACGTTGGCCCGCTGTCTCCCGGTCCAGTACTCGTCGTGCCCGGCGGAGATGAACGTCTGGTGACCCAGCAGCAGGTTCGGCGAGCGCTGGGTGTCGAGACCGGAGAGGTAGCTGACGTCGTACCCGTTGCGCTCCAGGAAGCGGACCAGCGGGTACTCGGCCGAGAAGTAGAAGTCCCGGCCGTGCTCCCACCCTCGCGTCGCGAACGGCCGGTTGTAGCTCAGCTTGAGAGCCCTGCCTCGGGCGCCACCGACGTAGAAGCTGGCACCGCCGTAGTTGTTGTAGGCCTGCCAGGTCGTGTCCGACGTCTGCAGGACGACGTCGGAGGTGCTGGAGTCGTCGCGGACCACGAACATGATGTGGCTCTCGGCGCCGGTCGCGACGACGTGCAGCAACGCGAAGTAGACGCCCGAGACCGCAGTCGTCGGGACGTCCCACGACGCCGAGACACCCCAGTTCCCGCAGTCGTAGAGATCGGTCTCGACGTCGGTGATGCAGTTCGGCTGCTGCTGGGGCAGCCTCGCCGAGGGGGTGACGGCCGTGATCCTGCGTGCCCCGAGACCGCCGTAGTACCCGCTGCGGAAGATCTGGATCGTGTAAGCCGACGCATCGGTGTCGATCTTGAAGTCGACCCGCTCACCGACGTTCACACTCATCGACGTCGCGAAGCCCTGGATGGACGGCGAGCCCGCGCCGTCGATCTCCCAGACGCTCGGATCGGTCCCGGGCAGGCTGTTCTCACAGGAGATCTTGTTGCCTGTGGGCCCGCAGGGGTCCGTGAGCGCCGACGCCTTGGGCATCGACACCACCAACGTCAGCATCGCGACGGTCAATGAGAGCGCGAGCAGCAGCGCTGCGTCGCGCGAGACGCGGTGGCGGAGCCACCCCAGAACGGTGGGTCTAGTGTGCGGCACGGTCGAGGTCTCTCTGAGTGGGGTGCATTCCGACGCGCGAGCTCTCGTCCCGCAGCCAGGTGCTGAAGTCCCCGGCGCGGACCGCTCGCTCGGCACGGCGGCGGGCGAGGGCGGAGACGCCGAGGAAGACGGGAAGCCGGATGGCGACCCGTGGGTGTCGTAGGGAGAGCCGGAGCAGCGTCGCCGGCCGCGTGGCCGAGGACCGGCGACGCACGCCGGCCCGATCCGCCTGCACGTTGCCCGTGGCCACACGGACCCGCCGGTTCAGCAGACTCTCCACGGTGCGGGGCGGCCAGACCAGCACCGTGGCCTCGGCAACGACCAGCCGCTCGCTGTCGACGAACGCGTCCGAGACGGCTAGGTCGTCGTTCATGACTCCGGAGACAGCGTCCACCCGCGCCTGGCCCTCCTCCGACAGGGCCACCACTCCCCGGCCGAACAGCCCGCTGCGGACCTGTGGCAGGTGGTCCCAGACCTCGAGGTAGGCCCGGACGATCCAGGAGCAGCCGTCGAGGGGGACCTGTCGGGCGGGCGCGGTCGCGAGCACCCGGCGCTCGATGAGAGGGGCGACCAGGCGCAACACGTCGGCGCCGGAGATGCGTACATCGGCGTCGAGGTGGACACGCGGGAACACCTTCGTCGCCCGGTTCCCGACCTCGACGGCCCGCGCCTTCGACGGCTCCGGGATCTCCACGACGTGGACCCCCGGCACCGAACGCGCGACGGCGGCGGTGTCGTCGGTGCAGCCGTTGCAGACGACGATGACCTCGAGCGACCCCGGCTCGACTCCGTCGACCAGTGCGCTCAGGTTCGAAGCGATCACCTCGGCTTCGTCGTGGGCGGGAATGACGACGCTCGCGACCGGGGGCTCGCCGGTGCGTGATGCGCCGTTCGTCGGGTTGTTCGACACCTCGTCCCCCTGATGTCGCAGGACCGTGGGCCCTCTGCGAGGCCGTGAACGCCGAGCATCGCGGCCCGGACGGGCGGGTCGGGCGGGAGGAAGGGATGTTCCCGTCTATTGGGTATCTGTCCCGCACGCCGCCGATGGCAGGGCCGGACCGGGGCCCCAATACGGCCATGAGCCTGCTGGGCCTCGCGCCGGAACCCCCGCTCTCCCCATCACGTGGGCGGCCGTCTCGCCGGCCACGCCGGCGCCGATGGGGGCCGCTGCGAAAGGCGCTGGTGGGGCTGCTCGTCTGTCTGATGGTGCTGATCACCGGCGCGTTCGGCCTGCTGGTGTACGTCGAGCACCGGCTCTCGGGGAACATCCACCGGATTCCCGGGGTGTTCGAGGGGCTCGAGCACCGGCCCAGCGAGCCTTCGGGGCCGGCCGGGAATGCGGTCGACATCCTGGTGGTGGGCACCGACCGTCGCTCCGACGTGGCCACCACGGGAAGCGACGCCCGGGCCGCCGAGTGGATCCCCGGAGCCCAGCGCAGCGATGCGCTCATGGTCCTGCACATCGGAGCCGACCGTCGGACGGGTTCGGTCATCTCGATCCCCCGCGACACGTGGGTCGCCATCCCCGGCCACGGCATGGACAAGATCAACGCCGCCTTCTCCTACGGGGGTCCGTCGCTGGCCGTGGAGACGGTCGAGAGCCTGACCGGCGTGCGGATCGAGCATCTCGCCGTGGTCGACTGGTCGGGCTTCGAGGCGCTCATCGACCAGGTCGGCGGCATCGACGTCAACGTGCCTGATCCGGTGCGGGACTCGGCCCACGACGTCACGTGGGCCGCAGGCGAACACCATCTCGACGGGTCCGGGGCGCTCGCGTACGTCGGTCAGCGCTACGGACTGCCCAACGGCGACCTCGACAGGGTGCGGAGGCAGCAGGTCGTGTTGCGCACGCTGATGCAGGATGCCCTCCACCAGGAGATGCGCAAGGACCCCCGCATGCTTCTGGGCTTCCTCGACACCGTCACGCGCCACCTATCGGTCGACAGCGGCTGGTCGACGAGGGAGATGCTCGACCTCGCGCTCTCGATGCGGAGCTTCCGCACCGTCGACCTGGCCTACCTCACGATGCCGACCCGAGGGTTCGGCGACGAAGGGGGCAAGAGCGTCGTGTACGCCGACAACCGAGCCTCGCGCGGGCTCTGGGGTGCCGTGATCGCCGACGAGGTCGCGGACTGGGCGGCTCGTCACCCCGATCGGCTCACGCCGACCGTCGTGTCCTGACCGTCCCGACAATTGGGTAGCCGCCCCGCGCGCAACGCGTCGCGGAACGTAGGGAGGTGTCAGATGGACGGCATGACCATCACTGCCCCAGCACGGATCGAGGAGTCGGCCGATGTCGATCCGCGGGCGGCCATCGGAGCAGGCACGTCGGTCTGGCACCTCGCCCAGGTCCGGGAGAACGCCACGATCGGCGAGGGGTGCATCATCGGCCGTGGCACCTACATCGGACCCGGGGTCGTGATGGGCGACCGGTGCAAGGTGCAGAACCACGCCCTCGTCTACGAGCCGGCCGTGGTGGAGAGCGGAGCCTTCATCGGACCCGCGGTCGTCCTCACCAACGACCACCTCCCACGCGCGGTGACGCCCGCCGGGGAGCTGAAGACCGCCGAGGACTGGCAGCCGGTCGGGGTCCACATCCGCGAGGGCGCATCGATCGGCGCCCGTGCCGTCTGCGTCGCACCCGTCACCATCGGGCGGTGGGCGATGGTCGCCGCCGGCGCGGTCGTCACCCGGGACGTTCCCGACTTCGCGCTCGTCGCAGGCGTCCCGGCCCGCCTGCTGGGCTGGGTCGGCGAGGCGGGCACCCCGCTCGAGCCGGTCGGGCGGGACACCTACCGCTGCCCGGTGACCGGCCGGACCTACCTCCAGCGGGGCGAGCGGCTCGAGCCGCACCCCAGCACGGACGATCCCTCACCAGCCCAGAAGTGGCCGTTCGACGACTTACCGAGGAAAAACAACCCAATTTAGGGTACGGATACCGAGTATTCGGCACGCCACGCCGATTGTCCCCCATAGTCGTCAAAGTCACCGACACATCAAATTGGGGGAATTATCGTGCCGGACATCTCACCAGCGCTCGACATCCGATCCAGGAGTCACCCGACGGGGACAGGGCCGGTCTCCCGGCGCGCCCCGGTTCGGGTGCTCGTCATCGAGGACCACACGCTCTTCGCGGAGTCCCTCGAGCTCGTCCTACAACTCGAGGGCTACGCCGTGGAACGCATGGCGGTCCCACCTCAGCGAGTGCCGGCCCAGGCGCTCGTCTCGAAGGCACTGCGGGCGCGAGCAAGCATCGTGCTGCTCGATCTCTCACTCGGTGGGTTCGGGGACTCGACGGCCCTGATCCGACCGCTCGCCGCGGCGGGGGCTCATGTAGTGGTCGTCACCGCGTCGACGAACCGCGCCCAGTGGGGTGAGTGTCTGTACCTCGGCGCCCGGACCGTGCTGAGCAAGGGGGGGCCGTTGAGCGGCATCCTCTCGACGGTGCGGCGGATCACCAACGGTTTCCCCGTGCTCCCCGTTGCGGAGCGCGAGGCCATGATCGACCTCTGGAGGGAGGCCCGCGCCGAGCATGCAGCCCAGCACGAGCGACTGAACCTGCTCACGCACCGCGAGGCCGTGGTCCTCGGTGAGCTGATGTTCGGCAAGACCGTCAGCGACATCGCCCGGGAGAGCGTCGTCTCCGAGGCCACCGTGCGCACACAGGTCAAGGCGATCCTGGCCAAGCTCGGCGTGTCCTCCCAGCTCGCGGCCGTGGGCCTCGCCAACCAGGCGGGCTGGCGTGCCCCGCAGACCCGTCTTCTCGGGACCGCCTAGCTTTGTCCGGGTGAGACTCGCCTAGGGTCTGCCTCCCGAGTCGGGGGGG
>NZ_CATNLZ010000001.1:65003-69653 GCF_950101795.1 Nocardioides sp. T2.26MG-1
CCCCGGCCGCAGGTGGGGCCGGACACCGACACGGGGACACGCTCTCGCCTCGGGATCTCCTCTCGCCGGGCTTGAGTACGGCGCGATGAAGTCCCGAGGCTAGCTCTCGCGACGTGGACCGGCCGCGCGGAGGTCGTCGAGCGCCTGCACCGCCGCCACCGCAGCGAGCTGGGAACGCAGGTCGAGCTTCCACAGCACCGCTCGTACGTGCGAGCGCACCGTGGACTCAGACACGCCCAGGTGGTGGGCCATGGTCCGTGCCGACCGACCGCGTCGCATCAGTCCGAGGACCTCCCGCTGCCGTGCGGAGAGCTGTTCCAGCCGGGTCGGCAGCCCAGCCTCGTCGTCCTTGAACGACTGCCATTGCCGAATCAGCCCGAACCGCTCTTCCGCCGGAAGCACCTGCTCGCCGCGGGCTACCCGCTCGAGCAGCATCTCCACCTCCTCCAGACCCGTGGCATTGGGGCACACGAGGCAGGCCCCCGCCTCGAGCAGGGCGCCGTGGTCGGATGCGAGGTCGGATCCGGTCAGGACGACCCACGGGCCGGCCCAGCCTCGCACCAGAGCCGCCACCTCGGCCAGCCGGACCGAGTCACCGATCTCGCAGATGAGGAGGGCCACCCCGGGTTGGAGCTCTGCGAGCTTGTGCTCCACAGCCTGGCTCCCACCGTCGGCGGGGGCCCATGTCGCCTGACCCACGACGAGCCGTCTGCTCGCGAGCGCTGCCCCCACCGCCTCGCCGACCAGCGCCTGGTCCGACACCAGCATCATGCGCAGGACAGACACATCCGTCTCGCGGCGCGGGTCTGGCACCCGGACGCCGACCTGCGCTCCGGTGTGCTTGTCGGTCATGATGTCCATCACGATCGATCACCGCCCGCATGGGTGCGGGATCCGGCAGGCGATCTCCCCTACTTTCGGGATGAATCACCCTCGCCCAGCGCTCACCGTGGGGACCCTTTTCGTCAGGTCCCAGGTCGGCGAGCGGCTGCTCCCCAAATTCGGGGATAGGTGCCTCGCCGGCCCCTCACCCGCCCCTCGGCTGCGGATATTGGGAGCCGAACACGCTGGAGGAACGTTCGCAGGTGTGAGCCGGCGGTGACCTCGGGGCCCGGCACTCGACCCGCGATCGGTCGACGGACGGGTGCGACGGGGGTCCGATGTCGTCGCCGACAGGGGGAGTCAGATGCTGCGCGACCCAAGAGCTCCCGGACCCGGGCGCGAGGGCCGGATACGGGTCGCCAGCACTGCGCTGCTGGCGCTGCCGACGGCGACCCGCGCCCAGGTGAGCACCCAGATGAGCCCTCAGGTGTGCCCCCGGGCCAGCCCTGCGTGATCGAGCCGATCCCGCCGCTCTTCTTGCCCCATTTGCGGCATGCCGCAGGTCCCCACCCTTCCTAGGGTTTCCGCACAGCGATCACCGAGCTAGCACCATCACCGAACGAGGAGTCGAGCCGTGGCAACGTGGACCACACTGGCGCCCGAAGCCACCCCTGCGCTCCCCGAGACCCGGAGCGACGGCGCGGCCGGCCTGGTCGATCACCTCCTCAAGGTCGGGGCGTCGGCGCCCCGCACGCGTCGCGAGGCCTCTCGGCAGCACCGTGGCCTGGGCGTGAGGTCGCTCCTGGTTCCGGTGGATGTCCTGGTCGCGCTGACGACGGTCGCGGTGGTCTCCTGGGTGGCGGCGGACGGGCACATCGCCCCCTGGTCCGCCGCCGCGCTGATCGGCGGCTGGCTGGCCTGCCTCGGGGGCAACAGGGCCTGGTCGGTGGGCGGTCACGTCCCGACCGTGCGGCCGGTGGCGCGGGCCGGCGCGACCCTCGGTCTGGCCTGCTGGGCTGGTGGGGCGCTCATCGACCTCCCCCTCTCCTCGCGCCAGCTGCTCGCGGTGACCGCGACGCTGACGTTCGCGAGCCTCCTCCCGCGGGCATCGCTCGTGCTGCGGCGGCGCAGGGCGGTGCCGCTGCGGATCGCGGTCGCAGGCGGCGCCGACGACGGACACCGGCTGCTGGCGGAGCTGGACCGCGCCACCGGGCCACGGTGGGCCGTGACCGCGGCCTGCTGGTCCATCGACCCGGCCGGCACGGGCTTCGCCGAGGCCGACGCGCCGCCGTTCTGGCTCGGACCCGAGCGGGTCGTCGAGGCGGCGCTGGCGACCGGCGCCTCTGCGGTGCTGCTCGTCCCCGGACCGGACCTGGACCCCGTGTCGATCCGCCGCCTCTGCTGGCAGGCTCGGAACGAGGGGCTGGACGCCTACGTCGCGACCGGTCTCCTGGACGTCGTCCCTGCCCGCGCCAGAGTGGTGAACGCCGGCACGCTGGGGATCCTCCACGTACAACCCGGCGATCGCCACGTCGAGCTCCGGATGCTCAAGGAGCTCACCGAACGCCTGGTCGCGGTGGCCGCGCTCGTCGTCACCCTCCCCGTCCTCGCGGCCGTGGCCCTGGCCGTGCGGCTCGACTCGCCCGGCCCGGCTCTGTTCCGCCAGACCAGGGTCGGCCGCGGCGGTCGTACTTTCACGATGTTCAAGTTCCGGACCATGGTCAGTGACGCCGAGCAGCTCCGTCACGAGCTCGTCGACCGCAACGAATGCGACGGGGTGCTGTTCAAGATGCAGCGCGATCCGCGGATCACCAGGGTGGGCGAGCGGTTGCGCCGTTACTCCCTCGACGAGCTCCCCCAGCTGCTCAACGTCGTGCGGGGCGAGATGTCGTTGGTGGGCCCACGTCCGGCGCTACCCAGTGAGATCGAGCGGTACGACGTCGACCCCCGCCACCGGCTGGCCGTCAAGCCCGGCATCACGGGCCTGTGGCAGGTGTCGGGACGATCCGACCTGTCGTGGGAGGAGACGGTGCGGCTCGACCTGCACTACGTCGACAACTGGTCGCTCGGCCTCGACCTCGCGATCGTCCTCCGCACGTTCGGCGCGGTGCTGAGCCACCGCGGCGCCTACTGAGGCCGGCCACCCACCGGCTATCGGGCGCGGTCGGCGTAGACCTGGGCGGCCGCGTAGACGGCGTCGACGTAGGACTGGGCATGGTTGTAGGAGAACACCGCGTCCGCCCAGCCCTGACCGGTCTCGAGGTCGTGCCCGTCGGCGCAGAGGTAGCGGGCGGCGGCGAAAGCAGCGTCGTCGATGTCGTTGGGGTCGGCGGTGCCGTCACCGTCGCCGTCGGAGCCCCAGGTCTCCCAGGTGGAGGGGATGAACTGCAGCGGACCGACGGCGTGGTCCCACGCCGGGTCGCCGTGCCAGGCGCTGGTCTCGGGAGTCGCCGGGATCGCAGCGACCTGCCCGCGGCCGTTCAGCGCCGGGCCGAGGATCGGGCTGGATGCGTGCCCGTCGTCGCCGAGCGTGCGCCCGCCGATGGTGCCGTGCTGGGACTCCACCCAGCCGATCCCGGCGAGGGTCGTCCAGCCGACGTCGCACCCGTCGGGCTCCGAGAGCTGCGCGGTCGCGTAGGCCCGGACCGCCGGTGCCGGAATGCCGGCCTTCGCGGCGGTGTCCGCGACCCACTGCGGGTCGACCCGCGTCGGGGCCGACGCGGCGCCCTGCTGCCGGGCCATCTTGGTCTCAGGACGCGGGGCGTCGACGTACGCCGACGAGCGGGTGAGGGGCAGCTCGGGGCGCGCGAGGATCGTCTGAGATGCGGCGTACCCCAGCCCGGTGACCAGGAGCAGGGCCAACGCGAAGGAGGCGATAAGACGGGCAGGACTCATGCGCAGCCGGTCATCCGAACCGGCCGTGCACGTAGTCGCTCGTGCGCGGGTCCTGCGGGCTCTGGAACATCGCACCAGTATCCCCGTGCTCGACGATGACGCCGGGGGTGCCCTGGGAGGCGAGGAAGAACGCGCAGGTGTCGGAGACCCGGGCGGCCTGCTGCATGTTGTGGGTGACGATCACGATCGTCACCTCGTGGGCCAGCTCCTTCATGGTCTCCTCGATCACCCGGGTCGAGGTGGGGTCGAGCGCGGAGCAGGGCTCGTCCATGAGCAGCACCCGCGGCTTGATCGCCAGCGAGCGGGCGATGCAGAGACGTTGCTGCTGGCCGCCGGAGAGGCCGCCGCCGGGGGCGTCCAGGCGGTCCTTGACCTCCGCCCAGAGCCCGGCCTTGCCCAGGCAGGACTCGACGAGGTGCTCCCGGGTCGACCGCGACGCCTTGGTGCCGGTGAGCTTGAGGCCGGCGAGCACGTTCTCGCGGATCGACATCGCCGGGAACGGGTTCGGCTTCTGGAACACCATGCCGATCGCGCGGCGGGCGTCGATCAGCCGCTTGGCCGGGTCGTAGATGTCCTCACCGTCGAGCAGCACCTCGCCGGCGAGCTGCGCCGACGGCACCAGCTCGTGCATCCGGTTGAGGATGCGCAGGAACGTCGACTTGCCACAGCCGGAGGGGCCGATGAGCGCGGTGATGCCGCCCGCCGGCATCGTCAGCGAGACCCGGTCGAGGACCTTGCGGTCGCCGAACCAGGCGGTGATGTCCCGCGCCTCGATCTGGGCCAGCCCCGGTGCCGATCCGTGGGCAGGTCCCCCGGTCGGTGGGACCGACGGGAGGACGGTGGTCTCGTCGGCTGCAGTCGTCATGGTGCGTTCCTTCGAAGAGTGGTGGCCGGGCCGGCCCCCCCCGCGGGGGGCGGGCCCGCCCGGCCGGG
>NZ_CATNLZ010000001.1:69677-1001293 GCF_950101795.1 Nocardioides sp. T2.26MG-1
GTGTATAAGCGACAGGCCCGGGGCGGGGGCGGACCGGCACGGCCGGTGTCACGGTGAAACGGGAGCCACTGGTGGTGCGGGTGTCACTTCTGCTTGATCGTGAAGACCTTCGTCGCGCCGGCGACGTTGGCGTTGCCGCCGTAGACCGCCTTCAGCTTGTTCTTGCCCTTCGCGAGCTTGAGCGTGAACGTCGCCTTGCCGCCCTTGAGCGTGGCGCTCTTGAGCGTCTTGTTGCCGAGCTTGATCTTCACGGTGCCGGTGGCGGTCGCGCCGTCGGCGACGACCTTGACGGTGCCCTTGGCCTTCGCGCCCGCCGCGACCGAGGCCGGGAAGGTCTCGGAGATGGTGGCGGAGGTCTTCACCCGCACGGTGGCGGTGCCCTCGGACGCCTCGAAGATCGAGCCCTCCGCGGGCTGGAACACCGCCCGGTAGGTGTGCGATCCGGCGGCCACGCCGGTGAGCGTGGTGCTAGCGGCACCCGAGACCATCGGCACGTCGTTGGCGACCTGGGTGTCGCCCTCGAAGAAGTCGACCGAGCCCGACGGCGGGGTCGAGCCGCTCACGGTGGCGACCAGGGTGGCCGTCTTCGCCTTGGCGCTGCTGGCCCGCAGCGAGGTGGTGGTGGTGACCTGCTGGTTGATCGTGAAGTTCGTGGTCGCGGTCTGGGTCGGCGAGCCGCACACGCCGCCGTGTGCCGCGGTGGCCAGCTGCTGGAACCCGGACTCCTCGATCAGTGCGCGAGCGTCGGTCGAGCACACGAAGCCGTCCTCACCGAAGACCGACTGGATGTCGGCGCGGGCGAGGTCGGCGCCGCGGACGACGGTGTACAGGGCGCGGTCGGCGCTCCAGCCCTTCTCGAGCTGCAGCGTGGTGCCGAGAAGCCCCGCGCGGCCCTTGGAGAACGGGGCGATCGCGTTCGGGTCGTTCTTGATCGGCGCGTCGTCGTGCTCCTGGACCTCGGCCACGCTCGCGCCGAAGTCGACCGCCACGCCGCCGTTCATCGCCTTGAGCTGGTCGGTGAAGAAGCCCCGGGTGCCGGAGCCCGGCTGCGGGATCTTGGGCGCGATCACACCGGCCTGGCCGCCGAGCTGCGACCAGTTGGTGACCTCACCCTTGTAGATCGAGACGATCTGCGCCGGCGTGAGCGTGTCAGGCGCGTGGGTGGGCGTGCTGTGGGACACGGCCATCACCAAGGTGTCCAGAGCGAACGGGATGCTCTGCAGACCGGCCTGGACCTCCTTCGTGCTGGGCCCCGAGGACGAGCGGGCGAAGTCGATGTCGACGTTGTTGCCGGCGCCGTACAGCAGCGCCTTGCCGGCACCCGAGCCGTTGGGCCGGGGGATCGTGCCGCTCGGCAGGGTGATGTTGCCGCCGCCCAGGGCCGCGAAGCTCGCGATCCTGTACGCGGGCGCGGGGGTCTGCGCGTTCCAGCCCCGCTCGGCGAGCAGGTGGAGGGTGGTCTGGATGGTGTCGGACCCGACGCCGATGAGGTCACCGGCGACGGGGGTGAACGTGGGGTCGTCTGCTTCGGCGGCCGAGGCCGTTCCGGCCGACAAGACGACGGCCGAGCCGGCGAGGGCGGCCGTGATGACGGCTGCGAGGGACTTGCGTACCAACATGTGTCGTTCGCTTCCTGTGATGATGTGCATTGGCTGTCGTGAAGACGCCGCCCCGAGACGGCACGGACGGTCAGATCAGGTTGGGCAGCAGTCGCATCACCACATCCGTGGAGGCCCAGGACAACGCGATCGCGAGGGGGCTGGCGACCACCCACACGAGCGCCGTCGACCATCGCTGACGGGCGGCGACGACCCCGAGGGTCAGCGCCAGGAGAAGGGCCAGGCACAGGGCGAGGAGCGGCAACGCTCCGGCGTCCGCGGCCATCGCCTTCTCCGAATCGGGGACCACCGAGGGGCGGCCGGGAGGCGCGGGGTACGCCTTGGTCGTGTCCGCGTCCACGTAGACGACGGACTCCGGCGCGATCGCGCCGAGGCGACCGGCGCCCTCCGCGGTGACGAGCGTCAGGCGGCCGCCGCCCTCCACCACGGGCTGCGGCAGCGGGTCGCCCGCGCGGCGCACCCCGAGGACGGTGTAGGTGGCGACGCCCTGGGCGCCGGTCACCTCGATCTCGTCGCCCGCGTGCAGGTCTGGCAGGTCGGCGAAGGGCGCGCCGTACGACGCCGCCCGGCCGTAGACGACCGAGGTGCCGACCTGACCCGGGAGCACGGTGTCGCGGCGGTGGCCGGGACCGGCCAGGAGGTCGCCGGAGGCGGTGCCCTCGACGACCACCTGCTCGATGCCCAGAGAGGGGATCGTCAGCAGCGCGATGGGGTCGCCGACCGGGACGACCGGGCCGACCGGCGCCGTGGCCCCGGCCAGGTCGGTGCGCAGCTCGCCGTAGAGCAGGTCCTGCGCACGCTGCTGGGAGATCGAGCCGAGGAACAGCAGTTGGGCGGCCATCCAGAGGCAGACGATCGCGATCATCGTGAACGACGTGGACAGCACGGAGGCCGCGGTGTCCGTGCTCGACGGTGGCCCCGCGGGTCGCGGCGCCGGGCGCGGTCGACGGTCCGCCTGCCGCCGACCCGGTCGCGCGCCGGGCAGCTGGGGCCTCCGCAGAGACCGCGGCCGGCCCGCCGGCTTCTCGAGCGTCACCGTCATCCCCGCCTCCGGACCACGGGCGCCGCCACCCGCAGCGCCGTCGCCGCGACGCAGCCGACGGCGCCGAGCAGGATGAGCAGGGGCAGCAGGCCTCCGGCGAGTTCCGAACCCACCGGCTCGGTGGCCGGCATCGAGACGGCGGTCGGAGGCGCCGACGGGGCAGCGGACGGGACCGGCTCGGTCGACGGCTCCTCCTCGTCGGGCACACCCGGCGGGGGGGCGACCGAGCCACCGTCCGAGCCGCCAGCATCCGGACCGTCGGTCGGTGCCGGTCCTGTGGTGTGCTGCGCCTCGATCGCGTCGGCCGTCTCCTGGGCGGCGTCGAAGAGCTTCGCGGTCGGCCCGGTCCGGGTGATCGGCAGGAAGCCGCCGGGCAGCTCTCCGTTCCCACTACCGGTCTTCTGGCCCTCGGTCGTGGAGATCCGGATGAACTGGGCGACCTTGGCTGCGTCGTCCTTCGCCAGGTTCTGCAGCCGGGCCGCGGTGTAGACGACCATGGTCCCCGGGTAGGCGGCGCCGGATCGACGCACGTCCCCCTGGTCGAGTGCGAACGGGTGGTACTTCTTGCGCTGGTCGGCCAGCTGCACAGCGGCGGCCAACGACCGGGAGTCGGGTTCGACGTACGTGCCCGGCTTGGCCTCGAGCGCGGCCGCGCGCAGTCCGTAGCGATCGGCGTCACCCAGGCTGACGATGCCGAGCATGAACCGGGAGCCGTAGGACTGCCGGTCGATCCGGCCGAGCTTGTAGAGGCCCGTCCCCAAGTCCTTCTCGCACCGCGTCTGGACGTTGGGCCAGGAGTCGAGCAGGGCGTCCGCGATGTCCCGCATCGTGCTCACCGGGGCGGCCAGCTGGCTGAAGTACACCGCCGGGTTGTCCTGGCGGCACGTGTTCTGCGTCTCGGGGACGTAGGTGTCGAGCATCGGCCAGTCGGCCCGCGGCACGTCGATGTTCTTGTACTTCGGGTTGACGACCATCCCCCACGGGTCCTTCTTCCCGTGGATGAACGCCATCGCGGCCTGGTCGTGGGCGATGTAGTCCGTCAGCTGCTCGATGACGTCCGAGGAGTTCGAGAGCGACAGGACGGTCGCGCCGGCCTCTTGGGCGTTCGGGCTGAGCCCCGGGTTCAGCTTGATGAACTCCGGGTCGCTCATGATCGCCAGCGGGTTGTCGCCGATGCCTGGGTGGGCTCGCCCGAGGTCGGAGCCCAGGTAGGACTGGGTCAGCAGCTTGGCGAGCAGCCGCCCGTTGAGCCTGAGGTCGGTGTACTCGCCGGCGTTGTCCGGCTTGTCGATCTGGTAGCCGATCGCGAAGCCGGTCACGGCGGTCGGGGCGTAGCCGATCGGGTCGGTGCCGCTGCGCGGGTGCTCGGAGGACACCTCCGCCGCCACGCCGCCGCCGTTCTCCATCAGGTTCCAGCCCGCGATGTCCGGCATCTGGTTGAGCTGGAACTTGAAGCGCTGCTTGTTCAGGCAGTACGCCGGCGCCCACTGCAGCGCGGCCTGGGCGAGCAGCTCGGAGCCGTAGAAGCCGGTCGGCGGCCGCGGGTCGAGCAGGTCGCAGGTGTCCGGCGGCAGACCAAACGTGATCGGGATCGAGAAGCGGTTCTGCCAGTTCGACGGCGCCCACCACAGCGCGGGCGAGGCCGCCTGGTCGACGCCCTCGTTGGCGAAGTTGCTGGAACCCGCGGGGAACCTGCCGCCCTTGCGGCAGGCCTGGTCGGAGATCGTCATCGGCGTCGACGGCTGGTCACAGCTCAGGCCGACGATCGGGATCACCACGATCGAGCAGGCCACCTTGTCGCTGCAGCCCAGCGACTCGTTCTCGACGTCGGTGCGCACCTCGAACTGCACCGACCCGGTGCCGTCGGTGTCGGTGAAGGCGGCGATCTCGGCGGGCGGGAAGGCCGCGTCCACGGCCGCCTCCGGCGGCATGTGGTCGGCGTCGCAGGCCACGAACGTCTCACCCTTCGCGGTGGCGAACGGGGTCAGCTTCGTGAAGTACGGCGAGATGTCCGCCGCCGGGCACTCCTCGGCCGTGGGGAACGGGTCGAGCCCGGTGATCCGGCCCTTGTCCTCGGGCGCCGCCGCCAGGTCGTGGGTCCAGGACGCCTCGCCCTCGGAGCGGGTGATCTGCGAGCGCTGCACGACCGAGGCGGTCCAGCAGGTCTCGGGCCGCAGCTGCTTCTTCGCCGGCAGTGAGAGGTCGTCGACGCCCCGGCACTGCATGACGACCACCGGGTACTCCTGGTTGAGCCCGTTCTCGCCGTACGGGTTGCTGGCCCGGCCACCGCTGGGCTGCGCGCCCTTCCAGCGGATGAGGATCCGCTGGCGGCCGCGCAGGTTCGTGGTCTCGTCCGCGGTCACGGTGACCGTGTGGCTCGGGAAGGAGTACGTCGAGCCGTCCGCCTGGACGAACTTCCGGGACAGCGTCTTGGTCTCGCTCCACCCGCTCTTGGCCGTGCGCCGGTCGAGGTGCGAAGGCGCGCCAGCGCGAGCCGTCCGCCGGTCGAGGTGCGAAGGCGCGCTAGCGCCTGAGCCTCGAGACCCCTCAAACCCGCCGCCGACAACAGGCCGCGCACCAGCTGCCGCGGGCACAGCGAGCCCGATCACCAGCAGCGCCAGTGCCAGCGCGCGCCTCACGACCGGCCACCGTTCACCCGGCGGCGCAGCGCTGCGACGTAGAACCCCGGCAGCAGCACGAGCGCCAGCAGCTCGAGCACCGCCAGCCAGCCAAAGGTCCGCTGGTCGACGGCCCGGTTGGCGGCGAGCTCGGTCGGGTTGGCGAACACCGCGTCCCCGGAGGTCGCCGTGCCCGTGTCGCCGACGGCCAGGCCGGTCTCCGGATCGATGGCGGCCGGCGCGTCACCCGGCCCGCCGGCGCCCGACCCGGCGCCCGCGTTCCCGCCGCCATCGCCACCGCCGGTGCCGTCACCGCCCGACGCGTTGGGGTCGTCGGTGCTGGGCTGGTTGGTGCCGGTGGCGGTTCCGCACGGGCCTGCGCCGACCTTGTCGCAGGAGGCGGGCTGCGGAGCCTTCTCCGCCAGCACGTTGTGGCTGAGGTTCTTGCCGTCGAACGTCGGGTTGTTGCAGCTGGTGACGTCCCGGTCGGTGAGGTCGACGTCCGGGTCCGCCGTCTTCAGCTTCGCGATCTGGGAGAACCCCGCCTGGACCAGGTTGAGCGGCAGTGGGGAGTAACCGTAGGGGCCGGCCTTCGTCTGACCGGCGCACAGCGAGTAGTAGGTGAAGTCCGCCAGCGTCTGCCGCTTCGCGGTCGTCATCCTCGGGTCGTCCTTGCCCGTCGGGATGATCATGTAGGAGTACGACGAGATCGGGTACGCCCGCGGGTCCGGGTTGGTGTAGACGTCGTCGAGGATCTGGGTCAGGTAGAGCTGGCTGTTCTTGTCCTGGTTGATCTTCGCCCTGGTCAGCGCGACGGCGGTGTTGTACTGCGTGGGCTCCACGAAGTAGCCCGCCTTGTTCAGCACCTTCACGACCGGGAAGTCGGCGTTGAGCGGGTAGGAGTACTCGACGTACCCGATGGTCCCGTTGCCGGCGAAGCCCTTGATCGTGTTCATCACCTGGTCGGAGCCGGCCTGGCTGATCATCTGCCCGCCGTGCTTGGGGTAGTACGACGTCAGCCCGGACTGCCCGAAGTAGGGACGCCAGATGCTCGGGTACTCGTGGTCCATCCACGTCGTGAACTGCGCGGTGGTGCCGGATCCGTCCGAACGGACGACAGGCTTGATCGGCATCGACGGGAACTTGCGACCGTTGTTGTCCTCGGTGATCGCCGGGTCGTTCCAGTTGGTGATCTGGTTGGTGAAGATCTTCGCGAGCGTCTCGCCCGAGAGCCGGAGGTTGCGGACCAGGTCGTTGCCGACCTTGAGCTGGTAGGTGAACGCCGTACCGCCGGCCACGATCGGCAGGTAGGCGAACTCGCGGCCGTTGCTCGTGTCGGCCTGACCCTGCTCGTCGGTGCCCTGGTAGGGGATCTCGGAGATCGCGAAGTCGGTGCTGTCCTGGGAGAAGTCCTTGCGGCCCTTGGTGGAGCCGCCCCCGGTGTAGACGACCTTCATGCCGTTGGCGTCGACGTCCGCGATCCACTGCTGGACGATCAGCTCCGACCAGGTCGAGCCGGTGCCCTCGATCTGCGCGTAGACGGTCGCGCTCGCCGTACCCGGCAGGGCCGCGATGCAGGCCAGGGTCAGGGCGAAGGCCACGATCGTGCGGATCAGGCGGGTCACGGGATCTCCTCGGTCGGAGCGGGTGGGTAGCGCTGCGCGAGCTCGTCGGCGGGGTTGACCGGGCCCATCGCGGCGAGCGGATCGCCCCGGCGCAGGTTGAGACCTCGCCGGTTCGTCCCGCCGGTGAGCCGCCGGCTGACCTTGGTCCGCTTGGTCCGCTTGGGCCGGGCCAGCAGGCGTGCGAGCACGAACAGGACGAGGACGATGGCCAGCAGGACGGTGGCGGCCGCGAACGCCCGGGCGATCGCGGTGGGCTCACCGGAGCGCACGAGCGAGTAGATGAACAGCGGGAGCGAGTTCATCACGCCGTCGGTCGGGTTCGTGACGAGGAACTGGGCGTTGCCCGAGGTCAGCAGCACCGGGCTCGTCTCACCCACCCCGCGCGCGACACCGAGGATGCAGGCCGTCGCGAGACCCGGACGAGCCGTCGGCAGCACGACGTGCCACACGGTCTTCCAGCGGCTCGCCCCGAGGGCGAGGCTGGCCTCTCGAAGGCCGCTCGGGACGACGCGCAGCACCACGTCCGAGGCGCGGGCGATGATCGGCAGCATCATCACGCCGATGGCGAGCCCGGCCGCCAGGCCCGACCGGGGATAGCCGAGGGCGACGATGAGCACGGTGTAGATGAAGAGGCCGGCCACGATGGAGGGCAGCGCCGTCATGGCCTCCACCACGGTCCGCACCACCCGGGCGTAGCGGCCGCCGACCTCGCTCATGAAGACCGCGGTCCCGATGCCGAGCGGCAGCGTGACCGCGACCGCGATGCCGACCTCGATCAGCGAGCCGACCACGCCGTGCAGGACACCGCCCTGGGTGAATGCATCCTTGGGCCCGACGCCCGCCATGTCGTCGGTGAAGAAGTTGAGGTGGGTCATCGGCCGCCAGCCGCGCAGCGCCACGAACACGATCGCGCTGACCAGCCCGGCACCGACGACGGCGGCGCCGGCGGTGATCGTGGTCGCCGCGATCCGGTCGCGGATGTCGACCGGTCCGCCCGACAGACCCGCGGTCACACCGGTGACGGCCAGCACGCAGACGAACCACACCACCAGCAGCCAGGGGAGGCCGGCCAGGGGCAGCAGTCGCTGGGTGATCAACCAGGCGAGAGCGAAGCCGGCCGCGACGGTGCCGTAGCGGACGAAGCGCTCGTCGGCCGTGGGCTTGCCGAGGGCGGGTCGCGGGATCGCGGGCGGGGCGTCGTCGTCGTACCCGGGCAGGTGCGTGGTGCCGGCGGCCGCGACGCCGGTCTCGGGTGCGAGCGTCATCTCAGGCGTCCGTCCCGGCGCCCGAGCGGCTGCGGTTGACGATCACGGCGGCGAGCGTGTTCACCGCGAGGGTGACGAGGAACAGCACGAACCCTGCGGCCAGGAGCGCCGAGAGCTGGGTGTCGTCGGCATCCCCGAAGCGGCCGGCGATCAGGGCGGAGACCGTGTTGCCGCCGATCTCGAGGATGCGGCCCTTGACCTCGAACGACGGCGAGAGGATCAGCAGCACGGCGATCGTCTCACCGAGCGCTCGACCCAGGCCGAGCATGGTGCCGCCGATGATCCCGCCGCGCCCGAAGGGGAGCACGACCGTGCGGACCATCCCCCACTTCGTCGCGCCGAGGGCGAGCGCCGCCTCCTTCTCACCCTCCGGGGTCTGGGAGAACACCTGACGCATGACGGCGCAGGACATCGGCAGCACCATCATCGCCACCGCGATGCCGGCGCAGAACATGCTGAAGCTGTACTGGGAGATCACGGTGTCGACGACCGCGGCGTTGGGATCGGCGTCGTGGACGTCGAAGAACGGCAGCCAGCCCAGGTTGCGGTCCAGCCACATCGCGAGCTCCGCGGCGTGGGGCATGATCAGGAAGAAGCCCCAGAGGCCCCAGATGATCGAGGGCACCGCGGCCATCAGGTCGACCAGGGAGACCAGCGTGTTCTTGAGGAACGCGGGTGCGTACTCGCTGATGTAGAGGGCGGTCAGCAGCGCGAGCGGGAAGGCGATGACCATCGCCACCGTCGCCACGCAGAAGGTGCCGGTCAGCACCGACGCGATGCCGACGACGTCGGCCTCCGGCAGCCACCTCGACTCGGTGAAGAAGCCGAGGCCGTAGTTCTGGGCCGTCGGGTAGGCCTGCCAGCCGAGGAACAGCCCGACCCCGCCGGTGATCACGAGGACGACGGTCCCGACGGTCCGGATGGTGTGGATGAATACCGCATCGGCTCCCGTGGACTTGCGGGAGATCTTGCGGGGACGGACGTCTGTGGACGTGCCCGGCACAGGAAGGGTGGTCACGCGGTGCCTTCTGACGATGCGCTCGGTGGAGCGGGGTGCTGGATCGCCTGAAGTGTCGAGACGTCACCAGAACGACGGGACCGTCGCCGATGAACGCCGCGCGAACAGCGCCGGCTCCTTTGACGAACTCACCGACCCTCGACGTTTCACCTGGTCGGATCGGGTCATACTCGCCCGTCGATCCGTAGTCCGAACGGGCCAGGGGTGCCTTCCCCGGGCTCGTTCACCTGTCGTTCTCCGTGCTGCGGCGGCTACCCCGCGAGCTCACCCTCCGAGCGCAGGATGCAGAACTCGTTGCCCTCGGGGTCGGCGAGCACCACCCAGCCCGTGCCGGGCCCGTGGAGCCCCCGCAGGTCGGCCACCTGCACCGCACCGTGGGCGAGCAGCCGCTCGACCTCCGCGTCCCGGGTGCCGCTGCGCGGTCGGAGGTCGAGGTGGAGCCGGTTCTTGCCGACCTTCTCCTCGGGCACCTCGATGAACAGCAGCCGGTGTCCGGTCTCGGGATCGCGGATCATGCACTCCTCGTGCCCGGGCAGGTTCGGGTCGCCGTCGAGGTCGACGTACCCGAGCACGCGCTTCCACCACTCCGAGAGCTCGTAGGCGTTGCGGCAGTCGATGGTCGTGTGTGCGACAAAGGCCGTCATGGGACGACCCTCGCGCTTGCGGCCGCCTCTGGCAACGGACTAGCGCCCCGGTTCGACGCCGTGGCCGGCGAGCAACGACCACAGCTCGGGCAGACCCCGGGTGAGCTCCCAGTGCTCGGCGGCGAGGCCGGCCGCCCGCGCCCCCTCGACGTTGGCGACGTTGTCATCGATGAACAGGACCTGCGCCGCCGGGACGCCGATCTGGTCCAGGGCCCGCTCGAAGTAGGCGCGCTCCGGCTTCACCGCCCCGAGATCGCAGCTGTAGCAGCTGACGTCGAACAGGTCGTCGTAGCCGAGGACCGTGCGCATGTACGCCGCGCGGTGCCGCTCCTGGTTGGTCCCCAGGTGCACGCCGTACCCACCCGCGCGCAGCTGGTGCACGAGGTCCACCGACTCCGGCGCCACCTCGATGGCGTTCCAGACGGCGCGGTAGAACTCCGCGGCGTCCACGTCGAGGCCGCGGCGCTCCACGGCGCGGGTGAACTCGGCGAGGAAGTCGCCCTCCCCACGCAGCGCGGGCAGCTCCTCGGCCCACGTCTGCTCCAGGAACTCGATCGCACCGTCACCGACGAACTGCTCGACGGCCGCGAGCCAGCCACCAGGCACGCTCTGCAGGACACCGTCGGCGTCGAGGAGCACATGCCGGATCGTCATTCGAGGCCGTGCTCCTTGATGAACGCGACGATCCGCTCGGCCAGCTCGGGACGGCACACGATGAGGTCCGGGAGGTAGACGTCCTCCTGGTTGTAGAGCAGCGGCGTGCCGTCGATGCGCGAGGTGAACAGGCCGGCCGCCCGGGCGACCGCCACCGGCGCGGCCGAGTCCCACTCGTACTGCCCGCCCGCGTGGACGTAGGCGTCGGTGAGGTCGCGAGCGACCGAGATGACCTTGACCCCGGCCGAGCCCATCGCGACCAGGTCGGCGCCGAGCTCCTCGGCGAGCGCGTTCACGAACGCGGGCGGGCGGCTGCGCGAGACGGCGATGCGCGGCCGCGGCGCGGTGCTCGGGGGTACGACGGGGGGCGCGCCGGTGTGGAAGGTCTCGCCGAGCGCCGGCTGGGCGACCGCGCCGGCGACCAGGTCACCGTCCGCCCACAGGGCGACGTGCACGGCCCAGTCGTCGCGCGGCACCTCGGAGAACTCCCGGGTGCCGTCGAGCGGGTCGACGATCCAGACCCGGCTGCTCGCGAGCCGCGCCTTGTCGTCCTTGCCCTCCTCGGACAGGACGGCGTCCCCCGGACGGTGCTCGGCGAGCAGGCCCATCAGCAGCTCGTGGGCGGCGCGGTCGCCGGCGTCCTTGAGCTCGCGGCCCTCCAGGCCCTCCGTGCGCACCTCGAGGAGGCGCTCGCCGGCGACGGTGGCCAGCCAGGCGGCGAGCACGTGGTCGTCGGTCGCGGCGGCGGCGGGCGGGGTGCCGGGGTCGAAGCTCATGTGCGGAACCCTATCGAGCACCGGATCCTGCGTTGACCCGCCCGAAAGTTTCGGGCGGGTCGACGTCGATCAGGAGTTGAAGCGCTGCTGCGTGGTCTCGAGCCCCTCGGTGATCAGCGTCTCCACGGCGTCGGCGGCGCGATCCACCTGGAACGGCAGGATCTTGCGCTCGGCGCTGGAGTAGTTCGACAGCACGAAGTCCGCGACGTCCTGTCGCCCCGGCGGACGGCCGATCCCCACCCGGACCCGGTAGAAGTCACCGGTGCCGAGCGAGGAGCGCATCGAGCGCAGGCCGTTGTGCCCGTTGTCGCCGCCGCCAAGCTTGACCCGCATCGTGTCGAACGGGATGTCGAGCTCGTCGTGGATCGCCACGATCCGCTCCGGCGGCACCTTGTAGAAGCCGGCGAGCTGCTTGACCGGGCCGCCGGACTCGTTCATGTAGCCGCGCGCCCGCATCAGCACGACGCGCGGGCCCGGCTGGCCGGGCATCCCCAGCCGGCCCTCGACCACCTCGGCACGCCCGGACTTGTGGGCACGGAACGACGCGCCCATCCGGGTGGCGAGCTCGTCGGTGACGAGGTAGCCCACGTTGTGCCGGTGGCCGGCATAGGAAGGGCCGGGATTGCCCAGCCCGACGACCAGCCACACGGGCGCGCTGGAGTCGGCCACGGGATCCCGGCCCTTTCTACGAAACAGGTGGAGCAGGGTCACTCCTCGGACGAGGACCCCTCGGAGGACTCGGCGCCAACCTCGTCGACGTCCTTGTCGGACTCCTCGCGCTCGATGCCGGCCTCGGCCTCGGCCTCCTCCAGCTCGGCCTCGAGGGCCTCGGCGGACTGCTGCGCGGTCACGTTGACGACCAGCGCCTCGGGGTCGAGGAGCAGGGTGCTGCCGGAGGGCAGCTTGAGGTCCGAGGCGTGGATCTGGGTGCCGGCCTCGGCGCCCTCGATGTCGACCTCGATGTACTCGGGGATGTGCGTGGCCTCGGCCTCGAGCTGGATCGTGGCGTTCTCGGTCACGACCAGGGTCTCGCGGGCGGCCTCGCCGACCAGCTGCACGGGCACGTCGACGGTGACCTTCTCACCCTTGATGACGGCGACGAAGTCGACATGCTCGAGGAGCCGCTTGATCGGGTCGATCTGGACCTGCTTGGTCAGCGCGAGCTGGGTCTTGCCCTCGATGTCCAGCTCGAGCAGGGCGTTCGCGCCGCCGTGCTTGAGCGCCATCATCGTCTCGTGGCCGGGCAGCGTGACGTGGATCGGGTCGTTGCCGTGGCCGTACACGACGGCCGGGACCTTGTTCTCGCGGCGGATCCGGCGGGCGGCGCCCTTGCCGAACTCGGTGCGGGTCTCGGCCTTGATCTTCTCGGACATGGTGGCTCTTCTCCTCGGTGGTGCTGGCTGTTTCAGGTCTCGGGCCGCGGCGCGCGGTGCAGATCGCGGGGGCACATCCGGACGGATCAGCCAGCCCTGTCGATCACGGAGCCCACTGGGGTGCTCCCTCGCCGAGGCAACCTCGAGAGTCTAGCGGGGTCACGGCGCTGGGAGCCAATCCGTAGGGTCGGACCATGTCGTTCAGCAGGTCCCTCACCCTCGCGGAGGCACGCGCCCGCGCCGCCGCCATCTCGGAGGTCTCGTACGCCGTCGACCTCGACCTGACCTCGCCCGCCGCCGGGACCTTCGGGTGCCGCACCAGGGTGCGTTTCACGACGAGCGCGCCGGAGACCTTCCTGGAGCTGACCGCGGCGACCGACCTGTCCGTCACACTCGACGGCCGCGTCGTGCCGCCGGCGTACGACGGCCGGCGACTGCGGCTGTCCGGGCTGGCGGGCGCGCACGAGCTCGTGGTGGCGGCCCGGCTGCCCTACGTCACCGACGGCGACGGCATGCACCGGATGACCGACCCGGCCGACGGGGCGACGTACGTCGGCGCCTACCTCGGCATGGACATCGCCCAGAAGGTGTTCTGCTGCTTCGACCAGAACGACGTCAAGGCGCCGATCGCGCTGACGGTCCGGGCCGACCCGGGCTCGACCGTGCTGGCCAACGGCCGGACGCTGTCCTCGCCGTCGGAGTCGGAGGCCGGCGAGTGGTCGTTCGCGCCGACGCCGCCGATCCCCCCGGCGCTGTTCGTGGTCGCCGCCGGGCCCTGGGTCTCGCGGCGCTGGGAGCACGCCGGGCTGCCGTTCGGCTGGCACGCCCGCGCCTCGCTCGCCGCCGAGCTGGACCGCGACGCCGAGGAGCTGCGGGCGATCACCGAGGGCTGCTTCGACCACTACGCCCGCATCTTCACCGAGCCCTACCCGTTCGACTCCTTCGACCAGGTCTTCGTCCCGGGCCTCAACTGGGGCGCCCAGGAGATGCCGGGCTGCGTCACCTACCGCGACGAGTACCTCCCCCGCGGCGCCGTCCCCGAGGACCTGCGGATGTTCCGCGCCGCGGTCATCGCCCACGAGATGTCCCACATGTGGTTCGGCGACCTGGTGACGATGACCTGGTGGGAGGACACCTGGCTCCAGGAGTCGTTCGCCGACTACATGGGCTACCGGGTCGCCGCCGACGGCGCCGGGTTCCCCGGCGCGCTGCTCGGGCACGAGGCCCTGCGCAAGCCCGGTGCGTACGACGCCGACGAGCGCCGGTCCACGCACCCCGTGGCCCCGGACGCCGAGGACGTGCCCGACGTCGACTCGGCCGCGACGATCTTCGACTCGATCTCCTACGCCAAGGGCAACTCCGTGCTGCGGCAGCTGGTGACCTGGCTCGGTGACGAGACGTTCCTGCGCGGGGTGAACACGTACCTGACCCGGCACCGCTTCGCGAACGCCACGCTCGAGGACTTCGTCGCCGCCCTCGACGAGGCCTCCGACCGGGACGTACGGGAGTGGGTGCGGCTGTGGCTGCGGACCACCGGCTTCGACACCGTCCGCGTGCAGCGCGGCGGCCCGGACGGCACCGTGCCGGTGCTGCACCGCGACGGCGTCCGGCCGCACCGGCTGCGGGTGACGGCGTACGACGACTCCTGGGCGGAGGTCGGCAGCGAGCTCGTCGACCTGGGCGACGAGCCGGTGCCCCTGCCCGCGTTCGCCGGACGAGTCGTCGTGGCGAACAGCCACGGCGAGACGTTCGCCCGGGTCGTGCTCGACCCCGCATCGCGGGCGGCGGTCGGGAGCGGACTCTGCCGGGTCGACGACGACCTGACCCGGGCGGTGCTCTGGACGATGCTCTTCGACGAGACGCAGACCCGGGCGCTCGACCCATTGGCCTTCGTCGACGTCGTCGAGCGGCACCTGGCCGGGGAGCGGAGCGCGTCGCTGGTGTCGGCGGTGCTGTCGCGGACGCTCGACCGGGTACTGCCGCTGCGGGTGCCCGCCGGGGCCGCGGCGACCACCCTCGACGGGATCGCGTCGGCGTGCGAGACCGGGCTCATGCACGCCTGCACCCCCGAACTCGCGCTGGCGTTCGCGTCCGGCTTCGCTGCGACCTCGCGCGAGGCCGCGACGCTCACCGGCTGGCTCGAGTCCGGCCGGGTCGGCGAGCTCCCGCTCTCCCCCGCGCTGCGCTGGCGTGCGGTGCGGCGGCTGGCGGAGACGGGCGCGGCGGACGCCGCGTTCGTCGAGGAGCAGCGGCTCCGCGAGCCCGGCGTGGAGGCCGAGCTCGGCGCGGCTGCCGCGCTCGCCGCCCGGCCGACCGAGCAGGCCAAGGCGGAGGCGTGGGCCGCGGCGGCCGACCCGGACGTCGACAATCGTCGCTTCGGCGCGCTCGTCAGCGGGCTCTGGTCGGCCGAGCAGGCCGGGCTGCTGGCGCCGTACGTCGACCGCTACCTGCGCGAGGCGCCGGGCTGGGCCGGCCGCGGGCAGGCCTTCGCCCAGGTCGTCGGCCGGGCCCGGCCGGCGCTGGCGCTCGACGCGGCGCAGGTCGCGGCGCTCGAGCAGGCGCTCAAGGGCGACCTGCCGACCGTGCTGCGCCGGCAGTGGGAGGACTGGCGGGACGATCTGAGCTGAGGTCGGTGACTAGGCGTGCCCGTCGAACATCGAGGTCACCGAGCCGTCCTCGAACACCTCACGGATCGCCCGAGAGACGAGCGGCGCGATCGAGAGGCTGGTGAGCTTGTCGAACTCCCGCTCCGGGGGCAGTGGCAGCGTGTTGGTGACCACGACCTCGGCGGCCGGGGAGTTCTTGAGCCGGTCGACGGCCGGGTCGGAGAGGATGGCGTGGGTCGCGGCGATGATCACGCCCGCGGCGCCGTCGTTCATCAGCGCCTCGGCGGCCTTCACGATCGTGCCACCGGTGTCGATCATGTCGTCGACCAGCACGCACATCCGGCCGTGCACGTCGCCGACGACCCGATTGGCGACGGTCTCGTTGGGCCGGTCGGTGCGGCGGGTCTTGTGGATGAACGCCAGCGGCGCGCCACCGAGGCGGGCCGACCAGCGCTCGGCGACCTTGATCCGGCCCGCGTCCGGCGACACCACCGCGAGCGGCTGGTGGCCGTACTTGTCGCGGACGTAGTCGGCGAGGATCGGCAGCGCCATCAGGTGGTCGACGGGACCGTCGAAGAAGCCCTGGATCTGGTCGGCGTGCAGGTCGACGGTGATCAGCCGGTTGGCGCCGGCCGTCTTGAACAGGTCGGCCATCAGCCGCGCCGAGATCGGCTCGCGTCCCTTGTGCTTCTTGTCCTGGCGGGCGTAGCCGTAGAACGGCATCACCACAGTGATCCGCTTGGCGGAGGCTCGTTTGAGCGCGTCCACCATGATCAGGTGCTCCATGATCCACTCGTTGATCGGAGCCGTGTGGCTCTGGATCACGAACGCGTCGCAGCCGCGCACCGACTCCTCGTAGCGCACGTAGATCTCGGAGTTGGCGAACTCGTAGGCCGACTGCGGAGTCAGCGGGGTGCCCAGCAGGGTGGCGACCTCCTCGGCGAGCACGGGGTGGGCCCGGCCACTGAAGACCATCAGGTTCTTCTCGGTGGTCTTCTTCATTCCGGTCACGGTGCGTTGCTCCTCGGTCGCCGGAGTGGGATGGTCAGGATTCTGCCACGTCCCGTTCACCGTCCGGACCGACGACCGGTCCGTCCTCGGCGGCGAGCGCCTCCTCGGCGGCACGCGACTGGGCGGTGCCGGCCCGCTTGGTCAGCGCCCAGCGCTCGATGTTGCGCTGGGGTCCGCTCGACACGGCCAGGGCGCCCGGCGGCACGTCGCGGCGTACGACGGTCCCAGCACCGGTGCCGGCCCCGTCGCCGATCTCGACCGGCGCGACGAAGGTGCTGTTGGAGGCGGTCTTCGCGTGCCGACCGACCTTCGTGCGGTGCTTGTCGACCCCGTCGAAGTTGGCGAAGATCGTGCCCGCGCCGATGTTGGCGCCCTCCCCGATGTCGGCGTCGCCGACGTACGAGAGGTGCGGCACCTTGGCCCCGTCGCCGATCGTCGCGTTCTTGGTCTCGACGAACGCGCCGATCTTGCCGCCGGCGCCGAGGTTGGTGCCCGGGCGCAGGTAGGAGAACGGGCCGACAGTCGCCTCGCCGCCGATCACGGCCAGCTCGGCGTGCGAGCGCACGACCCGGGCACCTGCCCCGATCTCGCAGTCCTTGAGCGTGGTGTCGGGGCCGATCACCGCGTCCTCGGCGACGACCGTGGTGCCGAGGAGCTGGGTGCCGGGCAGGATCGTGACGTCCGGCGAGAGCTCCACGTCGGCGTCGATCCAGGTCGTGGCGGGATCCATCACAGTGACGCCGTCGTGCATCCACCGGGTGACGATGCGCCGGTTGAGCTCGGCGCCGAGCCGCGCGAGCTGGGCGCGGTCGTTGACGCCCTCGGTCTGCATGACGTCCTCGATCGTGTGCGCCCCGACGGTGAGGCCGTCCTCGCGGGCGATCGCGATCGTGTCGGTCAGGTAGTACTCGCCCTTGGAGTTGTCGTTGCCGATGCGCGGCAGCGCGCTGCGCAGGAACTCCGCGTCGAAGGCGAGGATGCCGGAGTTGATCTCGCACACCTCGCGCTGCTCCGGCGTCGCGTCCTTCTCCTCGACGATCGCCTCGACGTCGCCCTCGTGGTTGCGCAGCACCCGGCCGTAGCCGAACGGGTTGTCGACGATCCCGCTGAGCACGCTCACCGCGCGCTCCGCGGCCTCGTGCTCCGCGGCGAAGACCCGCAGCGACTCGCCCTCCAGCAGCGGGGTGTCGCCGTACGCCACCACCACGGTGCCGGACGTGTCACCGACCGCCTCCATCGCGACCCGGACGGCGTGCCCGGTGCCGAGCTGCTCCTCCTGCACCGCGAGCACCACGTCCGGCCCGAGCTCGCGGATGTGCTCGGAGACCTGCTCGCGCTGGTGGCCCACGACCGCGACGATCCGGTCGGGCTGCATGGCCCGGGCCGCCGTCAGGACATGGCCGATCATGGTGCGCCCCGCGATCGGGTGCAGCACCTTCATGGTCTTGGACTTCATGCGCGTGCCGCCGCCGGCGGCCAGCACGATGACGGTCAGTCCGGTCGACTGTCCTGCGCTCACGCAGATCCCCCTCCGAGTGGTCGGAAGCATCACTCTATTGCGTGCAGGTCCAGCTCCCAGGTCTGGCCGACCAGTTCGTGCCCGAAGCTGTGGTGAGGCTGCTCGCCGACCAGCTCGAACCCGGCCGCCTGGTAGATCCGGCGGGCCGAGGTGAGGACGCTGTTGGTCCACAGCGTCACCCGCGCGTAGCCCGCGTCCCGGGCGAACTCCACGCACCGGGCCACGAGCTGCGTCCCCAGGCCGAGGCCGCGGTGCACCGGGTGGACCAGGAGGATCCGCAGCCGGGCGGTGTCCTCCTCGTCGCTGCGCATGCAGAACACGCAGCCGGCCCGCTCGCCGTCGACCTCGGCCACCCAGGCGCGCTCCCGGTCCGGGTGCCTCGCCGTGGCGTACTCCGCGACGATCCCGGCGACCAGCTCCTCGAAGGTCGCGTCCCAGCCGTACTCCCGCGCGTACAGCTCACCGTGGGCCATCACCACCCAGCCCAGGTCGCCGGGCCGCCCCAGCTCGCGGATCACCATGTCCATCTCGCCTCCCGCTACTGACACGACTGTTTCAGTGGTGTCACACTAGGCGGGTGCCACCTCCCTCGACAAGCCCCTCGGCCCGCGAGACCGAGCTGCTCGAGCTGGCCTATGAATGGACGCTCGAACACGGACTGAGCGACCTGTCACTGCGCCCGCTGGCCGCGGCGATCGGGTCGAGCCCGCGAGTGCTGCTGTTCCTGTTCGGCAGCAAGGAGGAGCTGGTACGCCGACTCCTCGCGCGGGCCCGCGAGGACGAGCTCGCGTGGCTGCGATCGCACGAGCCCGCCACCCGCGGGCTGGCCGGCACGCTCGTCGAGACCTGGGCCTGGCTCGCCGACCCGGCCCACGACGCACTGCTGCGCATCTGGGTCGAGGCCTACGCCCGCTCCCTGGTCGACCCGACCGGGCCCTGGGGCGACTTCGCCCGCACGACCGTCGAGGACTGGATCGGCCTGCTGGCGCGGGCCCAGCCCGCGTCCGAGCGCCGTACGGCCCGCGGCCGGAACCGGCGGACGCTCGCCCTCGCGGTGCTCCGCGGCGGCCTGCTCGACCTGCTCGCCACCGGCGACCGCGCCCGCGTCGACGCCGCCGTGCGGGTCGCCGCTGCGGAGCTGGAGCTCCCCGGGTAGGAGTCGAACCTACGTCGCTAGTCCTGATTCAAAGTCAGGCGGGCCCTGCCGGCAGACCAACCGGGGATAGGTGAGAAAGCCTAGGGCCCGCCTGGCGGGGCAGCACCTCGGCCCGGCAGACCAACCGGGGATAGGTGAGAAAGCCTAGGGCCCGCCTGGCGGGGCAGCACCTCGGCCCGGCAGACCAACCGGGGATAGGTGAGAAAGCCCAGGGCCCGCCCGGCGGGGCAGCACCTCGGCCCGGCAGACCAACCGGGGATAGGTGAGAAAGCCCAGGGCCCGCCCGGCGGGGCAGCACCTCGGCCCGGCAGACCAACCGGGGATAGGTGAGAAAGCCCAGGGCCCGCCCGGCGGGGCAGCACCTCGGCCCGGCAGACCAACCGGGGATTGTCAGCCCACAGGTTGCGCCGGCCGCCCAGCCCTCAGGTACCGGACCTTCCCGCCGATGCACACCACGGGGCCCGACCGATTTCCAGCGGAGAGCGGGCCACCTGCCGCAAACTCGGATGTGGAGGGAACACCGTGAGAACGCGCAGATCGACGTCTCTGGTCGCGCTGACCGCCATCGCCGCGATGGCCCTGGCCGGCGTCCTTGCGGCGCCCGGTGCACCGGCGGCCGGGTCGGCTCCGACGGCCACCGTCAAGCAGGCGGCCGGCACGGGGACGCTCGCCGTCTCCCCCGCCCGGTTCGTCGGCGGACAGTCGCTCACTTGGACCGGCCGGCTCCCGCGGCCGGGCGTGCGCACCATCACCATGCAGCGCTTCCTGAACCGCCCCGGCGACAGCTGGCTCGACGTCGACGGGTTCTCGGCCAGGACCCGGGCGGACGGGTCGTTCTCGTTCCGCTACCCGGCCCCGGACATGATCGACATCGGGTTCCGCGTGAAGTCCGGGGCGCTGGTCACCGAGAAGCTCGACCTCTTCCCGGACCAGCAGGACGTCGTGCTGTGGGCCGAGCAGCTCGTGCCCGGATCGGGGCGGGCGACGGCCACCACCACCGTCACGGCTGGGCTGCCGTTCGTGATCGTCGCCGACACCGCGCCCAAGGCGGGCATGCCGGTGTTCCCCGGCCGGGTGCTGACCCTGCAGCGCCGGGTCGGTGCGACCGCGTGGCTGCCCGTCGGCGTCACGGTCGTGGGGCCCACGGGCGAGGGCCGCTTCCTGGACCTCACCCAGGGCATCGGGACCCCCGTCTACCGGGTGGTCGAGGCCGACGTGACCAGCGATGGGAACCGGATCGGCTGGTACCCGTCGTTCCCGACCTACTTCGACGTCGTGGCGTCGACCGACCGGCCCGCCGTCGCCACCCGGACGCCGGAGCGGCCCGACCGGACGACGTACGCCGCCGCCCCCCGCCCCAGCCTGAGGCGGACGTCCCAGACCGCCGCCCTGCGGTGGAACTGGGGCTACCCGATCTTCGACTTCGACTGGACCTCCGGTGAGTCGCTGACCTCCAAGCCCTGGCGGGGCTCGCGGCCCCGGGGCGTGTGGACGGAGTACCTCGGCGGCACCGGGCGGGTCGCCAAGCGCAGCGGCCAGCTCGGGCTGTCGAGTGGACGCACCGACCGCTACGGCAGCGGCAACCGGGGGACGACCGCCACCACGCTGCACGGCAACGCGCAGAGCTACGGCCGGTGGGAGGTCAAGCTCAGGACCGTCACGCTGACCGGCGGCGCTCGCTACCTGGTCCGCGCCGAGCTGGTGCCCGAGCGGGCCCGGGACTACGACTGCGGCGCCCACAACATCACGATCGCCGAGGTTCAGCAGGGCCAGGCGACCGCCCTGATCGGCGCCGCGAAGGGCACGACCCGCTGGACGCGCACGATCAACCTCGGGGGCATCGAGGGCAAGGCGCCCTCCGTCGCCGTCGAGCTGATGGACGACCACGTCACCTGGTTCGCGGACAACCAGCCCGTCGGCGTGCTCAAGGCCCGCAGGATCACCGGCGGGGTGCCGATGACGCTGCGGCTGAGCCTGGTCGGCGTCGACGGTGGCGTCGAGATGGCCAACACCACGCTGCTCTCGGACTGGCAGCGCGGCTTCCCGCTCAACCGCTCGCCGGGAGTGCTCAAGGGCCCCTCGCTCACCAAGTCGACGCGCACGGCCTCCTGCGGAGGCTGACGAGCGGCGGCCGGATCGAGGCTGAGGCTAGCCTCGACCCCGTGGACCTGCCCGTGATGCCGCCCGTCCAGCCGATGCTCGCGAAGTCCGTGTCGGGGATCCCCGACCCGGCCAAGCACGGCGGCCTGAGCTTCGAGCCCAAGTGGGACGGCTTCCGCTGCATCCTGTTCAAGGACGGCGACGAGGTCGAGCTGGCCAGCCGCAACACCAAGCCGCTGACCCGCTACTTCCCCGAGGTCGTGGCGGCCGCCCGCGAGCGGCTCCCCGACCGCTGCGTGCTGGACGGCGAGGTCTTCGTCGCGCTGCGCAACGACCAGGGGCACCAGCGGCTGGAGTTCGAGGTGCTCCAGGAGCGGATCCACCCGGCCGCGTCGCGCATCGACATGCTCAGCGAGAAGACCCCGGCCTCGTTCGTCGCGTTCGACCTGCTGGCGCTCGGCGACGAGTCGTACGCCGAGCGGCCGTTCGCGGAGCGGCGGGCCGCGCTGGAGCAGGCGCTCGCGGGGCTGACCGGCCCCTGCTACCTCACCCGTACGACCACCGACCCGGGGCTGGCCGAGGAGTGGTTCCACCAGTTCGAGGGGGCCGGGCTGGACGGCGTGGTCGCCAAGCCGCTGGGGTCGGCGTACCAGCAGAACGCTCGCAGCATGCTCAAGATCAAGCACGAGCGCACCGCCGACGTCGTGGTCGCCGGCTACCGCGAGCACAAGACCAGCACGCCCGAGAAGCCGCTGCTCGGCAGCCTGCTGCTCGGGCTGTACGCCGATGGGGAGCTCCAGCACGTCGGGGTGAGCGCGAGCTTCACCGCGGCTCGCCGGGCCGAGCTGATCGAGGAGCTTCAGCCGCTCGTCGTGGACATCGCCGATCACCCGTGGGGACGTTGGAACGAGTTCCTGACCGCCAACCCGGACCGGGCGCCGGGCACCCAGAGCCGGTGGAGCCAGGGCAAGGACCTCTCGTTCACCCCCCTGCGGCCCGAGCGGGTGCTCGAGGTCGCCTACGACCACATGGAGGGCCGGCGGTTCCGGCACACCGCCCAGTTCCGGCGGTGGCGCCCCGACCGCGATCCCGAGTCGTGCGGCTACGACCAGCTCGAGGAGCCGGTCAACTACGACCTGGCTAGGATCCTGAGCGTCGACTGATTCGACGAACGGCCGACAGAGAGGCAGCGCTCCATGTCCGACAACTCATCCGACAACTCGTCCGGAGGCCCCGGCCAGGGTTACGCCGTCGTGCTTCTCGTCGAGCAGGCGCTCACCGCCCATGACGCCGCCCAGGTGCACTCGTTGCACGAGGCTCTCGAAGAGCCGGTGACCTATCACGTGCTGCTCCCACTCGAGGACGCCGCAGCCCGTATCGAGTCCGCGATGGGCTCGCTGACCGCCGGCGACATGCTCGCCACCCCGACGATGCCGATGGGGGAGGTCGACCTCGACGCGGTGCGCAAGGACTGCGAGGAGCGCTCGAGCGCCGAGCTCGCGACCACGATCGAAGCGCTGCGCGCGAGCGGCGCCACCGCGATCGGCGAGATCGTCACCGACCCGCCCATCGACGCGCTGGCCGCCAAGGTGGCCGCTGTGGACGGCCGCGAGGCGATCATCCTGACCAGGCCGCACGTGGTGGCGGAGTTCTTCCACCTCGACTGGACCTCCAAGGCCCGACGCCGGATCGGGGTCCCGATCCTCCATCTGCTCGAGCACGAGACCTTCGACGAGCAGGCCGAGGGTTACGGCGACGAGGGCGTCACGGGGCTCTGATCGCGGCGTGAAGCTCTCCCCCCGGCTGGGGCGTTCGACCGCTCAGGCCGACCTGCCCGCCTCCGACGACCCGCCGCCACCGCCGCCGCCGGCGCCACCGCGCGGCAGCCCGGTCGCCGCCTACGCCGGCGTCCTCGACGGGCACACCCTGTGGCTGGCGGTCGACGCGGTGCCCGGCACGCTCGCGCTGCGCGACGACGCGGGCGGGGTGCACGTGCTCGACAGCGACCTACCCGAGCACGACCCGGCGTACCGCTCGGTGCGCAGCGACCTCCTCGACCTGCCAGGCGCCGACGAGGGCGGCTACGACGTCGTCGTGGTGCCTGCCCGCGGGCGCACGCCGCGCACCGTGTGGACCGCGCCGTTCGAGCGCACACCGATGCGCGTCCCGCCCGCTCCCGGTGGGGATTGGCAGTTCGCTCTGGTGCGGACCGAGGAGGGCATGCTCCGGGTGCGGCGCTCCCGCCCCGAGCCCCGCGCCGACGTGCTCGAGGTCGGCCTCACCGACGACGGCATCCGCGTCGTGCTCGCCCAGCCCCCGCAGCTCGGCCGGGGCGAGCCCCTGCTGCTCGCGCTGGACGGCGGCGAGGTGGTGGCCCGCTATCGCGTCGAGCGCCACGACGACACGCTCGTCGCGGTCATCACCTGCGACGGTCTGCCCGAGGGCCGCGACCAAGTGGTCCGCTGGGCGCTCGGCTCCCCCGAGGCGTGGGTGCTGACCCGCCGCCGGGCCAACGACCTCGTCAACCCCAACGCGGCCGTCCTGCTGCCGGTGCTCCCGGGCCCCGACTCCGAGGACCGGCTGCGGCTCAGGTACGGACCCGACGGCGCGCTGGCGGCCCGGGTCGTCGGCGTCGCCGAGGAAGGCGAGGACGCGTGAAGATCGCCTACGTCGTGTTCAACCTCGACGGGATGGGAGGCACGTCCCGCTCGGCGATCACCCAGGCCAACGCCCTGGCGGATGACCACGACGTACGGCTGGTGAGCATCACCCGCAGCGCCGACCGCCCCCACTACGGCATCGCCCCCCGGGTCGCCGTCGACTACCTCACCGACCTGCGCGAGGAGGCCCTGACCGACCCCCAGGCCCAGACTCTCAGCGAGCGCGAGTCGGTGCTGGTCCCGCGACGCTGGGACGCGCAGTACTCCGCCCTCACCGACCTCGCGATGACCCAGGCGCTGCCGGCGCTCGACGTCGACGTGGTCGTGACCGTGACCCCTGCCCTGTTGGCGGCGGTCGCCCAGCTCGTGCCGGACCGCGCGGTGCTCGTCCACCAGGAGCACCGCTCCTCCTCCGACCGCACCTCGGGGCTCGAGCCGCTGCTCGCCTTCGCTCCTCGCGCCGACGTGGTGGCGATGCTCACGCCGACCAACGCCGACTGGCTGCGCGAGGAGTTGGGTGACCTCACGCCCGAGATCGTCGTGATGCCCAACCCCCTCCCGCTCGGCTTCGCCCCGCGCTCCAAGCTCGACGGCCGGTTGATCATGTCGGCGGGCCGCTTCGCGCTCGAGAAGCAGTTCCACAAGCTCGTCCAGGCCTTCGGCGAGGTGTCCGACCAGTTGCCGGGCTGGCGGCTGCGCATCCTCGGCGACGGCTTCCAGCGCCACGAACTGCGCCGCCAGGCCCGCAAGTTCGGCCTGTACGACCGGCTCGAGATGCCCGGCAGCACAACGGACATGGCTGGCGAGTGGGCCAAGGCCAGCATCGCGGCACTCACCTCGCGAGCGGAGGGATTCCCCCTCGTGCTGCAGGAGGCGATGGCCGCCGGGGTGCCGGTCGCGAGCTTCGACTGCCCCTCCGGCCCGCGCGAGATCGTGGAGCACGAGGTCAACGGCCTGCTCGTCGCTCCCGACTCGGTGGCCGGCATGGCGGCGGCGCTCCTGCGTCTCGCGACCGACGACGACCTGCGCGTCCGGCTCGGCGCCGGCGCGCTCCACTCCTCGCGGCAGTGGGACGCTCGCGTGCTGGCCGAGCAGTGGATCGGGATCTTCGCCGACGCCCGCGCCCGCCGTGGCTCGCTCGGACGGGTCGCCGCCCGGGTCCAGGCACCGCCCCGCCGGGTCACGGCGGCGCCCGAGGCTCCTGCCGAGATCAGCGGCGTCACCCCGGCGCAGGCGCGTCACGTCGCGCTCGCGGCTGCAGTTGCCGCCGCCCGCTCGGTCACCGAGGAGTGGTTCGTGATCCCCGAGCACGAGTCGTCCACTCCCGCGGTCGTGGTCCCGATGACCGCCCGCGACGGGTTGCTCGCCGCGCTCGCCGAGGCCGATCTGCCGGCGTACCTGTCGCTGCGCGACCCCGGCGCGCAGGGCTGGCCCGAGCGTCGCGGCCCGGTCGCCACGCTCGCCACCGAGCTGCGCCGCGGCCGCACCGGAGCGGTCGTCCTCGAGCCCTGGCCCGACGACGGTGAGCGGGCCAGCCTGCTCGGGCACGGGTGCGGGGTGGCGCTGGAGTTCTGGGAGACCAGCATCGACGACGAGCTGGTCTCGACTCGGCCCAACCGCTACGCGCGCCGTATCCCGCGCGGCATCGCCACCATCGAGGCCGAGGTCGACGGCGTCGCCGTGCGCACCCTGCCGCTCATGACGGAGCGCACGGTCAACGAGTGCGGCTTCCCCATCGACGTCGTCTACACCTGGGTCGACGGCAACGACCCCGATTGGAACGCCGCACGCCAGCGACGGCTGGCCGGGCTGAGCGGCACCGCCCTGACCCGCGAGTCGAGCGGGCGGGCGCGCTACATCTCGCGCGACGAGCTGCGCTACTCCATGCGCAGCCTGCACCTCTTCGCGCCGTGGGTGCGACGGATCCACCTCGTCACCGCCGGGCAGGTGCCCGACTGGCTCGACACCTCCCACCCGGCGGTCCGGGTCGTCGACCACGCCGACATCCTCCCGCCCGAGGCACTGCCCACGTTCAACTCGCACGCGATCGAGACCTCGCTGCACCACGTCCCCGACCTGACCGAGCACTTCGTCTACGTCAACGACGACGTGTTCCTCGGGCGGCCCGTGCGGCCCGAGGTCTTCTTCAGCCCGGCGGGCCTGTTCGCGGCCTTCATGTCGCCCACCCAGGTCGGCCTCGAGGACGCGGCGGGGGCCGCACCGTTCCTCAGGGCCGCCTGGAACAACCGCCGGCTGCTGCAGGACACCTTCGGTGCCGTCACCACCAACAACCTCGCCCACACGCCGCACCCGCACCGTCGGTCGGTGCTCGACGAGATCGAACGCCGGTTCCCGGAGGCCGTCGGCGCGACCGCGGCGGCGCCGTTCCGCTCCGACAGCGACGTGTCGATGCTCAGCTCGCTGGCGCAGCACTACGGCCTGCTGACGGGCACAGCCTACGAAGGTGAGGCGACGTTCGAGTTCGTGAACCTCAGCAACAGCGACCTCGTGCGCCAGCTCAACCAGTTGCTGCGGCGCGACCAGGACTTCTTCTGCCTGGGCGACCACCACGACTACGCGGTGCCCGCCGCGCGCCTCGACGAGGAGCTGTCGGCGTTCTTCTCGACCTACTTCCCCGTCAAGGCGCCCTGGGAGCGCTGAGCTGCTCCTCGAGGCGGGCGATGCGCCGGTCGCGATTGGCCAGCTTGCGGTTGAGGTTGCGCCGCACCCGGCCGACCTGCGCCGTGGTCTCGTCGAGCGCGATGGCGGCCGCGAACTCGTACATCTCGACGTACTCCCCGTGGAGCTGCTCGAGCACGCCCTGCGCGCCCGCGTCGTGCGGCTGGTCGACGAGCGTGTTCACCGCCGCCCAGGTGCGCTCGGCGAGGTCACGCAGCTGCGGGGCGACCTCGAGGTCGTCCCACGTCACCTGCGAGCGGTTGAGCCGCTGGTCGACGAAGTCGTCGACCGGGTGCGGCGCGGTCAGGTCGCCGTCGTAGGTGACCGCGAGCTGGTCACCGGCCCGGGTCATCGCACGACGCCAGTCGGAGACGAGGTCGGCGTACGGCACGAACGCCCGCCGGTGGCTGCGCGTGACCCGCTCGGTCTCGAACGCCGCGTTGACCCACGCCGCGACATTGGTGGTCTCGCGCTGGCGGCGGAACGCGGGCGACTGCTCGGTGAGGTACGCCGTGTCGCGGCTGCGGACCACCTCGGTCGGGTGGCGCAGCATCGTGAGCGTGGCGACCTCGGCGCCCAGGGCACCGGCGACCCTCAGCCACAGGTCGTGCACCCAGAACTCACGCGGGTCCTTGATGAGGACCTGCGGGTGGTCGAGTTGGCCGGCGAGCCAGTCGTGGAGGCGTTGCTCGACCTCGGGCGTCACCGCCGCGGACGCCTGCTCGGCGGCGGTCGGGCGCGAGTCGATCGTGCGGACCGGGATCGGGTTGAGCAGCTCCTTGTGGAACTCCGTGACCCAGAGCGGCTCGTAGTAGCCGCGCGGGTTGGACTCGTCTGCGCCGACCTCGGGCTGGGGCACGTGCAGGCCCAGCCGCTTGAGCGTGCCGGCGACGCTGCTCGTGCCGCTCCGTCCGGAGCCGGTCACGATCACGAGCTTGACGTTGGTGGGCACCCCGGGAGGCTATCGCGACGGCTCAGCCGAGCCGTGGGAAGGACAGGCGGTGCCAGCGGGGTCCGATCGGGGTGACCTCGACACGGCGCGGGTCCGGGCCATCTTCGGCTCCGTCCGGATCCTGGCCTCCGCCGCGCGAGATCACCACCTCGAGACGCGACTCCGCGAGGCCTTCGGCGAGGCCTTCGCCCCACTCGACCACGGTGACGGCGTCGTCGACGGAGGTGTCGAGGTCGAGGTCGTCGAGCTCCTCGAGACCGCCGAGCCGGTAGGCGTCGACGTGGACCAGGTCGGGGCCACCGACCAGGGACGGGTGCACCCGGGCGATCACGAACGTCGGGGAGGTGATGTCGCCGCGCACGCCCAGGCCCGCCCCCAGGCCCTGGGTGAACGTCGTCTTGCCCGCGCCCAGCGCGCCGGTCAGCACGATCAGGTCGCCGGCCGCGAGCTGCCCGGCCAGCGAGCGCCCCAGCCCGCGCATCGCGTCCGCGTCGGGCGCCTGCCAGACGTGGGTGCGCAACGGCCGGCGCAGCTCCACGTTGGGCGAGTCGCGCCGGATCTCGCGGAACCCCTGCCGCTGCCAGAACCGGATCGTGGCGGGCAGCTCCTCGCGGGCGACCACGGTCAGGTCGTCGGACCCGTCCGCGGCCTCGACCGCCGCCTCGATCAGGGCCGCGGCGACGCCGTGCCCCTGAGCGGCCGGCACCACCCCGAACCGGCGCAGGTACGTCGTGCTCCCGACCGGGTCGAGCACCAGTGCCCCCGCCGGCTCGCCGTCGAGGCGGGCGAGCAGTCCGCCGCGGGCGGCGAGCAGCCCGGCGATGCTCTCCTCGGTCTCGCTCAGCGCCGCGGCCGGCGGGTCGAGCGTGGGGCGGACCTCGAAGGCCGCCCGCACGACGGCCAGCACCGCTGCCGCAGACTCGGGGCCGACGCGAGTGATCTGCAGCGCGCTCTCGTGGCGGGTCACCGCGGCTCCACCGTGCCGGTGGCGTCGAGCACCCCGTCGAGCTCGCCGTTGACCTCGTCGGACCGCTCCAGGATCACCATGTGCCCCGCACCGAGGCACTCCAGCAGCGTCGAGCCCGGGATCAGCGAGTGCAGCTTGCGGCTGTGCCCGACCGAGGTGAGCCGGTCCTCGGTCCCGCACACGATCGCCGTGGGCACCTTCGCCAGCACCCCGACCGCGTGGAACTTGTCGAGGCTGCCGAAGCCGGGGAAGAACTCCGCGACGACCTCGAACGGGGTGTCGGAGAGCATCTTGTCGACGAACTCGACGTAGCTGGCGGGGACCGGATCCCCGAACGCGAGCTGGTCGGTCGCGACCAGGGCGATGTCGCGGCCGAGGCGGCGCACGACGTCCACGGCCCGGTGTCCCCGGGCCAGCGCGGCGACGCCGCGGTGGACGCCGACGCCCGCCCACGGCGGCGCGATCGGGAGCAGCACGCGGCTGGGGTCCAAGCCGCCGGCCGTCGTGGAGAGCAGGGCGGTGCCGACGACCCGGTCGCCGAACAGCTCGGGGTGCTCCTCGGCGAGCGCCACGATCGTCATGCCGCCCATCGAGTGGCCGACCAGCACGACCGGCCCGTCGGGCGCGACGGCGTCGAGGACGGTGAGCAGGTCGCGGCCCAGCTGGTCGATGGTGGCGTTGCCGATCGGCGACCGGCCGGACCGGCCGTGCGAGCGCTGGTCGTAGTAGACGGCGCGCACCCGGCCGCGGTAGTGCTCGCGCTGCAAGTGCCAGCAGTCGAGGCTGAGAGCGTAGCCGTGGCAGAACACCAGGGTCACCGGCGATCCCGCGCACTCGTCGACCTCGACGTGCAGCGGGGTGCCGTCGTCGGCGACCACGGTCACCGGCTCCGAGCGCAGCGAGCCGAAGGCCGGGTGGCGATCCGCCGGGCGCCGGTTGATGGCCCGGCGCTGGCGCGCGACCCCGACGCGGGCGCCGGCGGCGGCGAGCCCGGCGGTCGCCGCGGCGCCGATCAGGTGGGTGCGGAGCCTCATCTGCCGACGTACCTCCTGGCCATCCGGCCGCCGATCCTGGTGACGATCTCGTAGGAGATCGTGTCCGCCGCCTCGGCCCAGTCCTGGGCGGTCGGCTCGCCGCGGGTGCCGGGCCCGAACAGCACGACGTCCTCGCCCCGCTCGGGCAGGTCGCCGTCGAGGTCGACCACGAACTGGTCCATGCACACCCGGCCCCGCAGCGCGCGTCGCTTGCCCCCGACCAGCACGTGGGCGGTGTTGCTGGCGTGGCGCGGGATGCCGTCGCCGTACCCGGCGGGCACCAGGCCGAGGGTGGTCGCGGTGTCGGCGACCCAGGTGTGGCCGTAGGACACGCCGGCGCCGGCCGGGATCGACTTGACCATCGCGAGGCTGGCGCGGACGGTCATGGCGGGGATCAGGTCGAGGTCGGGCGTGTGCCCGGGCGCCGGGTCGAGGCCGTACGACGCGAGCCCGAACCGGACCAGGTCGAAGCGGCTGCTCGGGCGCAGGAGCGCGCCGGCGGAGTTGGACAGGTGCCGCACCTCGGGGCGCAGGCCGGCGCGGTCGGCGACGTCGAGCGCGTGCCGGAAGGCCGCCTCCTGGGCGTCGTTGGCGGGGTGGTCGGGCTCGTCGCTGCACGCGAAGTGGGACCAGATGCCGGTGACCCGCCAGCGGCCGACCTCCTCACCGGCGCGGGCCGCGGCAACGACCTCGGGCCAGGTGTCGAGGGGCGCCCCGTTGCGGGACAGGCCGGTGTCGACCTTCAGCTGGACGCGGGCCGCGGCGCCGGTGGCCGCGATCTCCTCGAGCTGGGCGACCGAGGAGGCGGTGACGTCCACGTCGGCGGCGATCGCCGCCGCGAAGTCCTCGCCGGGCACGGCCAGCCAGCACAGCAGCCGGCCGCGGTCGCCGGCGGCGCGCAGCGCGACCGCCTCGTCGAGGGTGGCGACGCCCAGCCACTCGGCGCCCGCCTCGCGGGCGGCCCGGGCGACCTCGACCATCCCGTGGCCGTAGCCGTCGGCCTTGACCACGGTCATCGTCGGCACGCCGGCGACCTCGCGGAGCCGGCGGACGTTGTGCCGGACGGCGTCGAGATCGACGACGATCTCGGCGCGCGCGGCCGGGTGGGGGTTCATTCGGGGTCCCCGCGGAATCGGGCGGTGGAGGAGCGCAGCGGGGGGACCGTGCGATTCCGTGGGGTGAAGCTCATGCAGTCGATTGTCCCATCACGCCCGGGGCAGGCTGCGGACGGCCGCCGGGATGGACCGGGCCACGTCGCCCGCCACGAGCGGGCCGCCGTCCGAGGCCAGGGTCGCGGCCGCGCCGTGCAGCCACGAGCCGACCGAGGCCGCGTCGTACGGTGTGAGGCCGCCCGCGAGCAGGGCGCCGACCAGGCCGCCGAGCACGTCGCCGGCGCCGGCCGTCGCCAGCCACGGGGTGCCGGTCGTGGTCACCCGGACCAGGCCCTCGGGGGTCACCACGAGCGTGTGCCGGCCCTTGAGCAGCACCACGCAGCGGTACGTCGCCGCCGCGTGGCGGGCGTGCTCGAGCGGCCGGGCCTCGATCGCGGCCCGCTCGACCCCGAGCATCCGGGCCAGCTCGCCGGCGTGCGGGGTCAGCACCGCGGGCACCGGCAGCGAACCGTCGACGTGCGCGAGGGCGTCGGCGTCGACCACCACGGGCACCCCGTCCGCGAGCGCCGCGTGCAGCTCCTCGCCGGCGTGGTCCCCGCCGCCGGATCCGACCACCCACGCCTGGACCTGCCCGGCGCCGACCACCTCGGGGTGGGCCTGGCGCACCCGGTCCGCGACCGACTCGTCGCCGACGTACCGCACCATCCCGCACAGGCCGCTGGACGCACCGGCCACGCTCAACAGCGCGGCACCCGGGTAGCGGGCGGAGCCGGCGCGCACCCCGACCACGCCGCGCTGGTACTTCTGCACCTCGCCGTGCGGCCGCGGCAGCAGCGCGGCCACGTCCTCGGGCTGGAGGGACTCGACCGGGGCGGGCGGCAGCTCGAGGCCGATGTCCACCAGGTGCACCACGCCGCTGGCCGCGGCCGCCGGGTCCACCAGGTGCGCGACCTTGTGGGTGCCGAACGTGACCGTGAGGGCCGCGGTCACGTGCGGTCCGTCGAGCTCGCCGGTGTCGACGCCCACGCCCGAGGGCGTGTCGACCGCGACCACCGGGACGCCCTCGACCGTGGCGAGGGCGGCGACCGCGTCGTCGCGCAGCCCGCCCTGGCCGCCGATGCCGACGATCCCGTCGACCACGAGGTCGGGCCGTCGCGGGTCGCCGGCGATCGTGCGCCCGCCGGCCGCGCGCAGCGCCGCGACCCCGCCCGGGTGCGCCCGCTCGGAGAGCAGCCACGCCTCGACCTGGACGCCGCGCCGGGCGAGCAGCGCCCCGGCGTACAGCGCGTCCCCGCCGTTGTCGCCCGACCCGACCAGCAACAGCACCCGCCGACCGTACGCCGAGCCGAGCAGGTCGAGCACCGCGTACGCCAGCCCGGCCGCGGCCCGCTGCATGAGTGCCCCGTCCGGCAGCCGCGCCATCAGCTCGGACTCCGCCGCTCGCACCTGGTCGACCGTGTGCGCGCTCCTCATGCCTCCACGCTAGCGGTGTCCCTCGGGGAGCCGTGGGCGGTACTCCCTGACGATCGGGCCCCGTGGGAACGATCCCAAGGGGCCCGATCGTCAGGGAGTACCCGTCCCGGACCTCAGGACTCGAGCACCACCACGGCGGACGCGATGCCGGCGTCGTGGGACAGCGAGACGTGCACGGAGGCGACGCCCAGGTCGGTGGCCTGGGCCAGCACCGAGCCGCGGATCTCGAGCAGCGGCCGGCCGGACTCCTCGGAGACGATCTCGGCGTCGTGCCAGTGCATGCCCACCGGGGCGCCGAGCGCCTTGGCCAGCGCCTCCTTGGCCGCGAACCGCGCCGCCAGCGACGCCAGCGGACGGACCGCCTCCCGGGGCGTGAAGAGGCGGTCGACGAGACCCGGCGAGCGCTCCAGGGAGACCCGGAACCGTTCGACGTCGACCACGTCGATGCCGACCCCGACGATCATCGCGCGGTGCTCATTCGGGGTCCCCGCGCGAAGGCAAGCGACGCGCGTTCGCGTGGGGTGATCATTCGACCGTGACGGACTTGGCGAGGTTGCGGGGCTGGTCGACGTCGTGGCCCATCACGGTCGCCAGCTCGCACGCGAACAGCTGCAGCGGCACCACCGCCACCAGCGGCTGCAGCAGCACCGGCACCCGCGGCAGCCGGATGATCGCGTCGGCGTACGGCGCGATCGCGTCGTCACCGTCCTCGACGAGGCAGATCGTCCGCGCGCCCCGCGCCCGGACCTCCTGGATCCCGCTGACCATCTTGTCCCGCAGCTGGTCCCGGCCGGCCGGCGGCACCACGCAGAACACCGGCAGCCCGTCCTCGACCAGCGCGATCGGCCCGTGCTTGAGCTCGCCGGCGGCGAACCCCTCCGCGTGCAGGTAGGCCAGCTCCTTGAGCTTGAGCGCCCCCTCGAGCGCGACCGGGTAGCCCGCGTGGCGGCCGAGGAACAGCACCGACCGGGACCCGACGTGCTGGCGGGCCAGCTCGTAGACGGCCTCGGCGCCTTCCAGCACCCGCTGGACGTGCGCGGGCATCTCCTCGAGCTGGCTCATCACCTCGTCGATCTCGTCGCCGTACCGGGTGCCCTTGACCTGGGCGAGGTAGAGCGCGAGCAGGTAGCACGCGACCAGCTGGGTGAGGAACCCCTTGGTCGAGGCGACCCCGATCTCCGGGCCGGCGTGGGTGTAGATCACCGCGTCGGACTCGCGCGGGATCGTCGAGCCGTTGGTGTTGCAGATCGCGAGCACCTTGGACCGCTGGGTCCGGGCGTGTCGGATGGCCTGGAGGGTGTCGGCGGTCTCGCCCGACTGGCTGATCGCCACGACCAGCGTCGAGTAGTCGAGGATCGGGTCGCGGTAGCGGAACTCCGAGGACAGCTCGACCTCGACCGGGATCCGGCACCAGTGCTCGATCGCGTACTTCGCCACCATGCCGGCGTAGAACGACGTGCCGGCCGCGATGATGATGATCTTGTCGACGTCGCGCAACTCCTGGTCGGAGAGCCGCATCTCGTCCAGGTGCAGGTGCCCCTCGGGCGTACGGCGTCCCAGCAGCGAGTCCGCGACCGCGTGCGGCTGCTCGAAGATCTCCTTGCGCATGAACCAGTCGTGGCCGTCCTTCTCGGCGGCCGAGAGGTCCCAGTCCACGTGGTAGCGCCGCCCCTCGGCCGGGGTGCCGTCGAACCCGGTCACCGACACGCCCTCGCGGGTGATCGTCACGACCTGGTCCTGCCCGAGCTCCAGCGCCTCGCGGGTGTGCTCGATGAACGCCGCCACGTCGGAGCCGAGGAAGTTCTCGCCCTCCCCGATGCCCACGACCAGCGGCGAGTTCCGCCGGGCGGCGACCACCCGGTCGGGGTCCTGGGCGTCGACGGCGACCAGGGTGAACGCGCCCTCGAGGCGGCGGACGACGCGCTGCATCGCCTCGGTCAGGTCCGCGCCCGCGGCCACCTCCGCCTCGAGGAGGTACGCCGCGACCTCGGTGTCGGTCTCCGAGACCAGCCCGCCCCCGGCGGACTCGAGCTCGTCACGCAGCTCGGCGAAGTTCTCGATGATGCCGTTGTGCACGAGCCCCACGCGCCCGGCGGGACCGAGGTGCGGGTGGGCGTTGACGTCGTTGGGCGCCCCGTGGGTGGCCCAGCGGGTGTGCCCGATGCCGGTGGCCGACGCGGGCAGCGGGGTGTCGACGATCGCCTTCTCGAGGTTCGCGAGCTTGCCGGCCCGCTTGTCCGCCGCCAGCGCACCGTCCGCGACCAGCGCGATCCCGGCCGAGTCGTAGCCGCGGTACTCCAGCCTCCGGAGCCCCTCGACCACGACGTCCTGCGCTGCCTGGTGGCCCACGTAACCGACGATCCCGCACACGGGTGTCACTGTAACGGCGGGGCTTTGCAACAATCGCCACCATGCCTTCCCACGGCGAGGTCACGCCCGCCGAAGCCGGACGCGAGTCCTCCCCCTACATCGAGCTCGACCGATCCGCCTGGGCCGCGCTCGCCAGCGAGGTCGAGAACCCGCTCAGCGCCGAGGAGATCCAGCGGCTGCGCGGTCTCGGCGACCAGCTCGACCTCGACGAGGTCCGGCAGATCTACCTGCCGGTCTCACGCTTGCTGAGCCTGTACGTCGAGTCCGCGAGCCGGCTCTACCGCCGGCAGGAGGAGTTCCTCCACCAGGACCAGCCGCCGCGCACGCCGTTCGTGATCGGCCTGGCGGGGTCGGTCGCGGTCGGCAAGTCCACCACCGCGCGCGTGCTGCAGCAGATGCTGGCCCACTGGCCGCAGCACCCCAACGTCGCGCTGGTCACCACCGACGGCTTCCTCTACCCCAACGCCGAGCTGGAGCGCCGGGGGCTGCTGGAGCGCAAGGGGTTCCCGGAGTCCTACGACCGCCGCGCCCTGCTGCGCTTCGTGGTCGACATCAAGTCCGGCAAGGACGAGGTGCTGGCGCCGACGTACTCCCACCTGGTCTACGACGTCGTGCCCGAGGAGAAGGTCGTGATCCGGCGGCCCGACATCGTCATCGTCGAGGGCCTCAACGTGCTGCAGCCCGCGCGCGCCCGCGACGACGGCCGCACCGGCCTGACGCTGAGCGACTTCTTCGACTTCAGCGTGTACGTCGACGCCGCGACCGCCACGATCCGCGAGTGGTACGTGTCGCGCTTCCTGCGGCTGCGCGAGACCGCGTTCCAGGACACCGGGTCCTACTTCGCCAAGTACGCCACGCTCTCCACCGAGGAGGCGGTCGCGGAGGCCGAGCGGATCTGGGACACGATCAACGGCCCCAACCTGACCCAGAACGTGCTGCCCACGCGGTCCCGCGCCACGCTGGTGCTGCGCAAGGACCGCGACCACTCGGTGCGCTACGTGCGGCTGCGCAAGCTCTGAGGCTCCCCTGCGTCCAGGTAGCGCCCCAGGTCGTGGAGCACCTCGCGGACCCGGGTCCGGCGCAGGTGGTAGAGCACGTACCACCCGTCCCGTTCGCTGCCGACCAGGCCTTGCTCGGCCAGGAGCTTGAGGTGCCGCGAGACCGTCGACGGGGCCATCGCCAGCATCGGGGCGAGCTCCTGGACCGTCCGCGGCTGCTCGGCCAGGACGTGCAGGAGTCGCAGCCGCGCGTCGCTGCCGGCCGCGAGCAGCGAGCCGACCAGCCCGGCGGGCGGACCGTCCTCGCGCACCAGCGCCTGCACCGGTACGGCGAACTGGAGAGCGGCCGGCGTCTCGGCGTCGACGTACACGTGCGGGGCGGCGAACAGGCTGGGCACGACGGTGACCGGCAGGTGGCGCGCCTCGAAGGTGATCGAGTCGTCCGGCGGGTCGGCGTCCTCCTCGGCCGTGCATGCGAACCGCACCTCGTGACGGGCCGGCAGGACCGCGATCCAGGGAGCCACCGAGTCGAGCAGGGCGAGCAGGCCGTCGGCGTCGATCGCGGCGCGCATCGCGTCCGCGGCTGACACCAGGCGCGGACGGCTCCGCTCCCACTCCGCCGCGAACGCGAGGCTCCAGAAGTCGGAGACGAGCGCGGCGGTGCCCGGCGGCAGGTCCACGCCGTGGAGCGCCTCGAGGAGGTCGCCGATCTCGGCGGCCGGGTCGGGGTGCGGGTTGATGAGCCGCTCGGGCGGGTGCTCGAAGGTCTCACGCAGCCGGTCCAGCTCGGCCCGGAAGCCCGGCGGCAGCGCCCGCATCCGGCGTACGAACGGGTGCTGGAGCGGGTGGTGGGCGGGCTCGGCCAGCGTGTGCAGCGCCAGCACGGTCTCGACCAGCGGCGCGCAGCAGACCCGGACCCGGCGGTCCACGTCCGGGCCGACCGTCACGATCGCAGCCATCCGATTCCCACATCCTCGAATCACATCCACCCACGCGCGCAGCCGACCCTACGGTGCCGCGCATGGAGACCACCACCGACCCGCGGGTGCCGCACCGTGCCCGCCATGCCGTCCTGACCGCCGTCGCCAGCCTCGCGCTCCTCGCCCCCGCCACGGCGAGCGCAGTCCCCGCCGGCGCCAGCCCGCACGCGCCCGTCTCCACGGTCGCGGCGCTCGACGACGCCGCCGGCCAGCACCCCGAAGGTCTCGCCGTTGCCCGCGACGGCTCGCTGTACGTCGGCATGGCGCCGACCGGCCAGCTGGCCCGGATCGGGCTGGACGGGACGGTCACCGCGCTCGGCGCGCCCGCGTTCCCGGCGGAGGCGGGGTACCTGCTCGGCCTCGCCCTCGACGGCGAGGATCGGGTGTACGGCGCCGTCGTCCGGTTCGACGGCCAGCCGAGCGGCGTGTGGAGGTACGACGCGACCACCGAGGCCTGGTCGCTGTTCGCCGCCACCGATCCCGGCGGGTTCCCCAACGGGCTGGCCTTCGAGGCCGACGGCACCTTGCTCGTCAGCGACATGACCCTGGGCACCATCTGGGCCGTGGACGAGGCGGGCCATGTCACGCAGTGGCTGCACCACCCGGCACTCGAGGGCGCGACGAACGACGCCGGCGTCAACGGCCTGGCCGTCGACCGAGAGGGAGACGTCTGGTTCACCAACACCGACGGTGGTGCCGTGGGGAGGATCCGCGTCGACCGGCACGGCGATCCGGTGGGACGGCCGCGGATCGTGGCGACCGATCCCCGGCTGGCCTCCGCCGACGGCCTTGCCCTGGACGTAGCCGGCAACGTCTGGGTCGCGGCGTCGTACGGCAGTGACCGGCTGCTGCGCGTGACCCCGCGTGGGCGCGTCGTCCTCGTCGCCGAGGACGCCGACGGGCTCGACTACACCGCCAGCGTCGCATTCGGCCGCACCCGGGACACCCGGCACACGCTGTTCTTCACCAACTCCGGCGACTCCTTCGCCACGCCGTCGGTGATGTCCACCCGCAGCGCCGAGCCGGGCCTGCGGCTCCGGTACCCGTGACCGGCCCGGCGACGGGGGCCGGGCCGGTCACGGCAGCCGGAGGCTGGTGAGGATCTGCGCGACCTGTTCCTCCTGCAGCGCTCCCGGCACTCCGGCGTCGGCGACGAGCACCACTCGGACGTCGCCGACGCGGACCATCGCGACGTCGGCGGCCGGCGCGGCGCACGGGCCCGACCCCACCAGGTCGACGTGTGCCCGCCTCAGCTGGGCCGCGGTGCCGTCCGCGAGCCTCACGCTGCTGGCCGTCTCGGAGGCCGCGCGCCCGAGGGCTTCGACCCAGGCACCGAACTCCTGCTCGGTGAACCCGGCGAAGGCGTGGTTGGAGCCTTTCGGTCGCGCGGCGCAGTAGCCGGATCTGAAGACGGCCGGACCGCGTACGACGGCCACCGGATCGCCGGCCGCGTCGGCGTAGTAGAGACGAATCCGCCGGTCCTCGACCTGCCAGTCGTCGCCCGGCACCTCGAACGACGCGCCGCTCGTGGGGTCGCGCACCGCCAGCGACACGGCGGCCGGCTCCGGACGGCTCGACCGGGAACGACCGTCGCCCTCGCGGGGGCGGGTCGCCGTCACCGCAGCCGTGCCGAGCACGGCCAGGGTGGCCACCACGGCCAACACCTGCGCCACCCGGAGCCTGGTCATGGCAGGGGTCTACCCCAGGTGCTCAGCCCCGACACCGCCGCGTCGGCGCCTGTGCACGCCGAGGGCTCAGGCCACGTCGCGGCGCAGGGTGGTGAAGCGGCCCGCGAGTGCGAGCGCACCGGCGTACGCGAGGAGGACGGCCAGCGCGACCGGCCGCGACAGCAGCTCGGCCCCGCCGCCGATCTCGGCGAACAGGCTCGAGCCGATCAGCCCGTCGGCGGCGGCGCCGGGCAGGAACTTGGCGATCGCGTCGGTGGCGTCGAACGCGCCGAGCGCGAGCCGGGCGATCGGCTCCACGAACTGGGTGAACGCGAGGATCACCACGATCGCGGCGACCTGGTTGGGGACGACGCTGCCGAACGCCGCGCCGATCATCGCCCATAGGGCGGTGACGACGATCCCGAGCGCGAGCACCTGCAGCACCGAGCCGTCGGTGAGGTACGCCCCGTCGCCCCAGCCGGCCAGCAACGGCGCGCTGGCACCGACCACCGCGACCGTGCCGACGACTCCGTAGAGCAGGCCGACGGGGACGGTCGCGAGCAGCTTCGCCCCGAGCATCACGCCGCGGCGCGGCTCGACGAGCAGCGTCTGGGTGATCGTCTGGTGCCGAAACTCCGTGGTGATCGCGAGGCTGCCGATCACCAGGGGGAAGACGTAGCCGACCGCGTTGGTCAGGCCGTAGATCGCCTTCGCGGCGTCGATCCCGTGCAGGGCGACCTCCCCGCTGTCGGGGTCCTCGGGCGCGAACACGAAGGACGCGGCCATCACGATGCCGATGAAGACCAGGTAGCCGGCGAGCACCAGCAGCAGCAGCCACCACATCCGGGTGCTCATCAGCTTGCGGTACTCCGCGACCAGGGCGGCCCTCATCGTGGATCCGCCGTGAGGCGCAGGAAGACGTCCTCGAGGCCGGTGCCCCGGCTGGCGAGCTGGTGCAGCTCGATCCCGGCCGCGTACGCCGCCGCGCCGGCCTCGGCCGCAGGCACGCCGGTGAGCACCAGGCCGGCCCCGTCGGGGCGAGCCGCCCACCCGCGCTCGCGACTCAGGTCGGCCAGTGCCTGGGCGGCTGGCGACTCGACGTAGGTCTCCGGCGCGGCGAGGCCCGCGAGCTCGGCGAGCGAGGAGGCGTGCACGAGCCGGCCGCGGGCGATGATCACCACGTCGTCGACGGTGTGCTGCACCTCGGCGAGGACGTGGCTGGAGACCAGCACGGTGCGGCCCTGGCCGGCGAAGGTCCGCAGCAGCTGGCGCAGCCAGACGATGCCCTCGGGGTCCAAGCCGTTGGCCGGCTCGTCGAGCACGATCGCCGGCGGGTCGCCGAGCAGCGCGGTGGCGAGAGCGAGCCGCTGGCGCATCCCCATCGAGTAGCCGCCGACCCGCCGGTCGGCAGCCGCGGCCAGGCCGACGAACTCGATGAGCTCACGGCAGCGCGCACGAGCCACCCCGGCCTGCGGCGCGTAGGCCTCGAGGTGGCCGAGGCCGGTGCGACCGGGGTGGAAGCCCGAGGACTCGATCGCCGCCCCGACCACGCGCGCCGGGGTGGCGTGCTCGGCGTACGGCCGGTCGCCGACCAGTGCGCGGCCGGCGCTGGGCCGGGTCAGGCCGAGCAGCATCCGCAGCGTGGTCGTCTTGCCGGCACCGTTGGGCCCCAGGAACCCGGTCACCGCGCCCGGCCGGACGCTGAAGCTCAGGTCGTCGACGGCGCGGATCGCTCCGAACGTCTTGCCCAGACCCTCCACGGCCAGCGGTGGGCCGGCCGTCCCCGGTATCCCCACAAGGGGAGACTAGTGCTCAGCGACGGAGGTTCGCCGGGAGGCGGCCGCTAGAGGCTGAGCTGCCGCTTCACGACGTCGGCCAGCCTGCCGGCCACCGAGACCGCCTCCGACTGCGTGGCGGCCTCGACCATCACGCGCACGAGCTGCTCGGTGCCCGAGGGGCGCAGCAGCACGCGGCCGCTGTCGCCGAGCGCGGCCTCCTCCTCGGCGATCGCGGCGGCGAGCACCGGGTCGTCGTCCGCGCGGCTCTTGTCGACGTCGGGGACGTTGACCAGCACCTGCGGGAGACGGGTGACGACGGACGCGAGCGACTGCAGGCTCTGGCCGGTCGCGGCCATCCGCTCCAGCACGTGCAGGGCGGTGAGGATGCCGTCGCCGGTGGTGGCGTGCTCGCTCATGATCACGTGGCCCGACTGCTCGCCGCCCAGGGAGTAGCCGGAGACCCGCATCGCCTCGAGCACGTAGCGGTCGCCGACCTTGGTCTGGCGCACGCCGACGCCCGCGGCGCGCATGGCCTGGACGAAGCCGAGGTTGCTCATCACGGTGGCGACGACGGTGTTCTTGGCGAGGTGCCCGGTCTCGGCCATGCCGAGGGCGAGGATCGCGAGGATCTGGTCGCCGTCCACGGTGTTGCCCTCGTGGTCGACGGCCAGGCACCGGTCGGCGTCGCCGTCGAGGGCGAAGCCGGCGTCGGCGCCGTGCTCGACGACCGCGGCCTGCAGGGGGCCCAGGTGGGTGGAGCCGCAGCCGTCGTTGATGTTCAGGCCGTCGGGCTCGACCCCGATCGCGATCACCTCGGCGCCGGCGGCGCGCAGCGCGCGCGGACCCGCCTCGTACGCCGCGCCGTGGGCGCAGTCGAGCACGACCTTCAGGCCGTCCAGGGGCCGGCTGATCGTGCCGACCAGGTGCCCGACGTACTCCTCGACGGGGGTGGCGTACGGCGTGACCCGCCCGACGTCGCCGCCCACCGGGCGGTCCCACTCCTCGGCGAGGTGCTGCTCGATGACCTTCTCGACGGCGTCGTCGAGCTTGTGGCCGCCGCGGGCGAGGAACTTGATGCCGTTGTCGGGCATGGGGTTGTGCGAGGCGCTGATCACGACGCCGAGGTCGGCGCCGAGGGCCTCGGTCATGTAGGCGACCGCCGGGGTGGGCAGCACCCGCAGGCGCAGCACGTCGACGCCGGCCGAGGCCAGACCCGCGACCACGGCGTGCTCGAGGAACTGGCCGGAGATGCGCGTGTCCCGGCCGACGACGGCGAGGGGGCGATGCCCCTCGAACTCGCCACGGTCGGCCAGGACCCGGGCTGCGGCGACGGACAGGTCCAGGGCCAGCTCCGCGGTCAGGTGACCGTTGGCCAGGCCCCGGACGCCGTCCGTGCCGAAGATGCGCGGCATCCGCGCGATTAGCGCTTGGAGAACTGGGGCGCCTTGCGGGCCTTCTTGAGACCGGCCTTCTTGCGCTCGATGACGCGGGCGTCACGCGTGAGCAGCCCGGCCTTCTTGAGCGAGGGGCGGTTGGCCTCGACGTCGATCGCGTTCAGGCAGCGGGCCACGCCGAGGCGCAGCGCGCCGGCCTGACCGGTGATGCCGCCGCCGTGGATGCGGGCGATGACGTCGAAGCGGCCCTCCAGCTGGAGGTTCGCGAACGGCTCGTTCACGACCTGCTGGTGCAGCTTGTTGGGGAAGTAGGAGTCGAGGGTGCGGCCGTTGACCGTCCACTGACCGGTGCCGGGGACGATCCGCACGCGGGCGACCGCCTCCTTGCGGCGGCCGGTGGCGTTCGCGGGGGCGATCGTGGCGGGACGCTGCGGGGCGTCGGCGGACGGCGAGCTCTCCGAGCTGTAGGCGATGCCCTGCTCGTCGGCCTCGTAGGTCTCCTCGACCTCGCTGGTGGTGTCGCTCATGTTCCTCAGGCTTTCTCGGTGCTCGTACAGACGGATTACTGGGAGATCTGCTTGATCTCGAACGGCGTGGCCTTCTGGGCCTGGTGCGGGTGGTTGGGCCCGGAGTAGACCTTCAGCTTCTTCAGCATCTGACGGCCGAGCTTGTTCTTCGGGAGCATGCCCCACACGGCCTTCTCGATGGCCTTGCGGGCGTCCTTCTCCAGGATCTCGCCGATCGGCGTGGCAGACAGACCGCCCGGGTAGCCGGAGTGCCGGTACGCCATCTTGGTGGTCGACTTGTCGCCGGACAGGGCCACCTTCTCCGCGTTGACGATGATGACGAAGTCACCGGTGTCGACGTGGGGGGCGAACATCGCCTTGTGCTTGCCCCGGATCAGGTTGGCGGCCTGGACCGCGAGACGGCCGAGGACGACGTCGGTGGCGTCGATGACGAGCCACTCGCGCTGGATGTCGCCGGGCTTGGGACTGTACGTGCGCACGGAGGTTCCTTCTTCGTTCGTCGGGCCCCGGAGAGCTGCTGCTCCCGGGCGGGTGGAGCCACGCCTTCTGACGAACACGGCCCGGCTCCCCACACAGTGGGGTCCGGATCTGCACCCGCTCCCCGTGGCACGAGACCAAGATCGGAGCGGGCGCGGCAGGAGGCGCGACTGACAAGACTACGGGGCGCCCGACGTACAGGTCAAAGCGACGGGCGTGCGGACCGCTGCCCGGACAACCGCCCATTGTCCACCCACGGACACCGGGTTTCACATGCCGCCACGCCGCAGACTAAGTTTGAGGGCGTGACTGATTCCCTCACCGTCCGCGACAACCGCACCGGACAGGAGTACGAGGTCCCGATCACCGACGGCACCATCAAGGCCGCTGATCTGGGCAAGATCAAGGCCGAGGAGGAGTCGCCGGGTCTGGCGGTCTACGACCCGGGCTTCGTCAACACCGCCTCGTGCCGCAGCTCTGTCACCTTCATCGACGGCGACAAGGGCATCCTCGAGTACCGCGGCTACCCCATCGAGCAGCTGGCGGAGAGCTCCAGCTTCCTCGAGGTGGCCTACCTCCTGATCCACGGCAGCCTGCCGACCAAGGCCGAGTACGAGGCGTGGGTGCACGAGATCACCTACCACACGTTCGTGCACGAGAACGTCAAGGAGTTCATGCAGGGCTTCCGCTACGACGCGCACCCCATGGGGATGCTGATGGCGTCGGTCGGGGCCCTGTCGACGTTCTACCCCGACGCCCGCAACATCAGCGACGCCGACAACCGGCACATGCAGATCGTGCGGATGATCGCGAAGATGCCGACCCTCGGCGCCTGGTCCTTCCGGCACGCGCAGGGCAAGCCGTTCGTCTACCCCGACAACGAGCTCGGCTACACCGCCAACTTCCTCTCGATGCTGTTCAAGATGAGCGAGCACCGCTTCGAGGCGGACGAGCGGCTGGTCAAGGCCCTCGACGTGCTGTTCATCCTGCACGCCGACCACGAGCAGAACGCCTCGACCAACGCCGTCCGCTCCGTCGGGTCGACCCAGGTCGACCCGTACTCCTCGGTCGCGGCCGGCGTGGGCGCGCTCTACGGCCCGCTGCACGGCGGCGCGAACGAGGCGGTGCTGCGGATGCTGCGCCGGATCGGCACCAAGTCGAACATCCCGTCCTTCATCCAGGGCGTGAAGGACGGCAACGAGCGGCTGATGGGCTTCGGCCACCGGGTCTACAAGAACTACGACCCGCGGGCGAAGATCATCAAGAAGGCCGCCGACGACGTCTTCGAGGTCACCGGCGTCAACCCGCTGCTCGAGATCGCGTTGGAGCTGGAGAAGATCGCGCTCGAGGACGAGTACTTCGTCAAGCGCAAGCTCTACCCCAACGTGGACTTCTACTCCGGCCTGATCTACGAGGCCTTCCAGTTCCCGCCGGAGATGTTCACGGTGCTGTTCGCGATCGGCCGGACCCCGGGCTGGCTGGCCCAGTGGCTCGAGCTGGTGCAGGACAAGGAGCAGAAGATCGCGCGCCCCAAGCAGATCTACACCGGCCAGCGGGGATTGGAATTCGTCCCGGCCGCCGAGCGCTGGGCGTGACCGGAGAGCGTCTCAGGTTCGCCACTCCCGAGGCCGTCGTGTTCGACCTGGGGAACGTGTTGATCGACTGGGACCCGTTCCCCGCGATCGCGGCGGGGGTGGGGCCCGACGAGGCGCGCCGGTTCCTCGAGGCCGAGGACTTCGACTTCTGGGCGTGGAACCTCGGCCCCGACTCCGGGGACACGTGGGCGGACGCGGAGGACGCCGTACGCCGCAGCCACCCGCACTGGCTCGAGCACGCGCTGGCGTACCGCACGCACTTCCTGGAGTCGCTGGTCGGCGAGGTGCCCGGGACCGCGGACGTGGTGCGCGACCTGCACGCCGCGGAGGTGCGGCTGTTCGCGCTGACCAACTGGTCGCACGAGCTCTACCCGCACGCCCCGGAGAACTTCGACGTGCTGGCGCTCTTCGACGACGTGGTGGTGTCCGGTACCGAGAAGATCGCGAAGCCCGACCCCCGGGTGTTCCGGATCGTGGCCGAGCGCAGCGGGCTGCCGCTGGACCGGCTGCTCTTCGTCGACGACAAGCAGGCGAACGTCGACGCCGCCGCGGCGCTCGGCATGCAGGCGATCCTGTTCACCGACGCGGCCGCGCTGCGCACCGAGCTGCGCAGCCACGGCCTGCCGGTCTGATCCGCCTGGGTCCTACCGCTGGACCGCCACGCTCTGGCGCACCGTCCTGCCGCGCGTCGGGTCGACGCTGACCGCCACCCGGTCGAGCCCGGCCAGCTGCCGGCGCCCGGCGTCGGTGAGCCGCAGCGTGGCCGTGACCGCGCCGCCGGCGCGCAGGCCGACGGAGCCACGGGCCAGCAGCGCGCCCTTCGAGCGCACCGCGAGGGCCCCCTTGCCGGGCATCGACGACAGCACCCGCAGGCTGACCGTCGATCTTCCGACCACGGCCCGACCGGCGAAGCCGGCGGTCGAGGACCCGGGCACGACGGTCACGGTGGCGCTCGCTGCGTTGTTGGCCGCGTTGGCGTCGGTCGAGACGGACGAGACGGTCGCGGTGTTGACCACGGACACCGGCTCGTCGGTGCCCATGTCGGTGCCCACGCGGTCGTGGAGGCAGACCAGGTCGAGGGTCGCGTCCTTCGCAGCGCCCGACTGGTTGAACAACCGGAAGGCGCGCTCCTTGAGCCGGGGGTCGTTGCCCCAGGTGGTGACGCCCGGCGGCAGGTCGAAGGTCGCCACGACTCCCTTGGCGTCGTCGGGGCAGGTCACCTTGAACTCGGTGCCTTGGGCTTCCGTCACGCCCGGCACGCTGACGGTCCTCGCCACGTGCGTGAACCGCAGCTGATGGGTGTGGCCCCCCACCGCACTGGTGGTCGTCGACAAGCACAGCGCGCTCGCAGTGACAGTGGCCAGCGACGGCGTCTCGAACGTCAAGGTCCAGGTCCGCGCGGCGTAGCTCGTCTCCGAGCCGACCACGCGGGCACCCGCCGACGAGAGGTCGTAGCCCGGGGCGATCGGCACCGAGCCGGGACGGCAGGTCAGGGTCACCTCGGTGCGGCCGACGGCCAGGGGCTGGGTCAGCGCGACAGGCGCGGCGTCGACCGACAGGTGGTGACGGTGCCCGTCGTCCCCACCCTCGGTGTCGCCGGGCAGGCAGACGATGAACGCCTTCGCCTGCACCCGGCCGGTCGCGTCGTTGCGGATGACGCCCTTCCAGGTGTCGGTCGCTGTGCTCCGCGAGCTGAGGACCTTCACGTCGGAGAAGACACCGGTGCCCTGGTCGACGTGGTCGACCCGGAAGCTGCCGTCACTGAGGATGTCGCCGGGGTCGCAGCTCAGCGAGACGCTCCGCTGCTGCCCCGGCTCCAGGTCCACCTGCATCTCGGGGTGGTACGGCGTCATCCAGTGGTCGCCGCCGGGGTGGACGACCGGGCCGGCGCCGGCGATCGGGTTCGCGGTCACCGTGACCGTCACCGTGGCGGACGCGCCCGGGGCGAGGCTGCCGACGGCGCAGGTCACGACGCCGGCCGACTGCGTGCACGGCGAGGTGGCGGACACGAAGGTGACTCCGCCCGGGAGAGCGTCCCGGATCTCGACGCCGGTCGCGGTCGCGTCGCCGACGTTCGTCGCGGTCAGCGTGTAGCTGAACGTGCTGCCGCCGTGGGGCGTCGCCGTCGACGCCGACTTGGCGATGGTCACGTCGGACGTCCCCGGGGTGCTCGGAGGCGTCGGGACGCACGCCTGGCTGGGGAACAGGTTGAGGTGCGTCTCGAACCCCGAGGAGAAGCTCTTCGCGATCACCTGGCCGATCGTGTGGCCGGCGGAGGTCACACTCACGGCGGCGCGAGGGGCGAAGAGGTGACCGACCCAGGCCGAGCCGTAGTCCAGCGTCAGCGAGGTCGCATCCGGGAAGTTCCACACGATGCCGTTGGAGACACCCTTGACGTTGCCGTCGTTGACCTGGTTCCAGCTCGCACCGCTGCGGATCCACGCCTGGCCGGCGATCGCCACGGTCGACCCGGGGACGTTGACGATCGTGGTCGCGCTGCTCGGTACGTCGTACCCGACGTGCTTGCCGGCCGCCAGGTCGGCGGCCTGGGCACCGGTCAGGTTGAAGACGTTGAGCGTGGGGCTGGTGCCGGCGAGGACCAGCGCGGCGTTGCCGCCGGTGACGCCGGCGGTGACGGTGCCCGTCGCGGCAGCGGCGCCCCACTGGTCGGAGAGGGCGCGCAGCTGGGTGAACGCGGCGCCGAAGTCGACGGGGTTGGTGGCCAGGTAGTGGCCGCCGCCGTTGAAGTTCACGCCGGTCTGCGGGCTGAGGTAGGCGCTGCCGTACTGGAGGTTGTACGTGCCGTGGCTGCCGGCCACGACGAGCGCGGCCGCCCCGGTCGGGAACCCGACGGCGTCCTTGTTGACGGTCATGCCACCAGCGCTGTGGTTGCCGCCGTAGGCGATGGCCCCCTCGGACTCGGCGCCGCGGCTGCCGTTGCCCTCGACGAACTCGGTCCAGCCGGTCGCCGGGCCGAACGCGTTGGACACCGGTGTGCAGGTCGCCGGCGTGGTGGCGTCGGCACGCTCCACCGTGAGCGTCTGCAGCCCGGCGAAGGTGAGCGCTCCGGCGGCGACGGCCGCGACGAGCGGCAGATGGACGGCGCGACGGGCGCGCGAGGACACAGACGTGCTCATGAAACCAACCCCCCAGTAGGCATGCAGCCTCGACGGTGCCAGAGACGGAGCCCGCCCGCGGCCGAATGCGGCGAACCTCGCCGGGGCGGACTGGACCGGGCGGCCGGGCTCAGCTCTGCCGCTGCAGCCGCCGCACGTCTCCGGACGAGAGCGAGATCAGCGCCGACCCGCTCATCACGCACCCGACGACGACGAGCCAGTGGTCGAACCCCACGGCCTCGGCGATGGGGCCGGTGGCCGCCAGCCCGATGGGGCGGGCGATGAACGAGCCCACGAGGTCGAAGGAGTAGACGCGGGCGAGCTTGTCCTCGGCGATGTTCTCCTGGATCGACACCTGCCAGAACACGTCGAAGATCTGCAGCCCGACCCCGTGGAGGAAGGCGCCGACGAGGATCGGCCAGAGGTGGTCGGACAGCGCCATCGCGAGCGGGAACGTCCCGGTGAGCGAGAGCAGGACCGTGCCGATGAACAGCGCGCGCCGGGGCTTCCACCGCAGGCAGATGAGCCCGCCGACGACGAAGCCGGCCATCAGCACCCCGAGGGCGAGACCCCAGCTCGACCGCCCGAACTCGTCGCCCATCACGATCGGCCCGACGACGGACTGCGCGCCGCCGTAGAACAGGTGGTAGAGCAGGGCCTGCCCGATCAGCAGCCACAGCCAGGTGTGCCGGAGCACCTCCCTCAGGCCTTCGGCCATGTCGCCGAACATCGAGGCCCTGGCGCCCTCGGGACGGGTGTGCGGGACGTCGAGGCGTCCGAAGCAGAAGGCGGCGACCGCGAACGTCGCAGCATCCACGCCGATCGCCCAGCCGGGCCCCACGCCGGCGACCAGCACGCCACCGACGGCGTACCCGACCACGGCCGCGCTCGTCTGCAGCAGGCCGCGCAGCGCGACCGCGGAGCCGAGCAGGTCGGGCGGCACGGTCATCCGGGTCATCGCCGAGGACGAGGGCCCGCTCAGCGCGCCGAGGCAACCGTTGACCACGCCGAGCAGCGCCAGGAGCGGCACCGTCGCCCATCCCCCGATGATCAGCACGGCCACCGCGGCCTGGCTCAGTGCGCAGACGGCGTTGGAGCCCTCCATCAGGACCTGGCGGGCGACCCGGTCGCCGAGCACGCCGCCGAACAGGACGGTCACCACGTCGGCGAGGGCGTACGCCGCGACCACCAGCCCAAGGTCCGAGGCCGAGCCCCCCAGGTCGAGCACCGCGAAGGCAAGGGCGACCGGGGCGATCGCGTTGCCGAGCGAGCTGGTCGCGCTGCCCGTCACCAGCAGGCGGAAGTTGCGGTGCCGAAGCGGGCGCGGCCGCTCCGCGCGGGCCGTCTCGTCGTCGAGCGAGGTCACTCCCACATTTAATTCGCCAGCGAACTATTCGTCAACGAAGTTTTCCCTAGGATGGGCTCATGGAGAGCGCCGACGAGCGGGAGGACTGGGCGGACCGGCACGTGGCACGCTGGCGCGACCACTGGATCGACGTCGACTTCGAGGACGACGTCGAGGCGATCGTGGTGCGGATCAGCCGGCTGGTCCAGCACTTCCGCGGCGCCACCCAGAAGGCGCTGGCGGAGGTCGGGCTCCAGGACTTCGAGTACAAGACCCTGCACCACCTGATGATCCGGGACACGCCCGGGCACGCGAGCCCGTCGGCGCTCGCCGCCGATCTCGGCATCAGCGGGGCCGGCATGACCGGCCGCCTGGACGCACTGGAGAAGGCCGGCTGGATCCAGCGCCGCGCCCACGCCGACGATCGCCGGCGCGTCGAGATCGAGGTCACCCGCAGCGGCGCGCGGATCTGGCGACAGGCGATGGACCTGCGCGGCCGCGCGGAACACGACGTCGTCCACGCACTGACGTCTGCCGAGCGGGCGACCCTCGCCGGGCTGCTGAAGAAGATGACCCTCACCGTCGAGGCCGAGGACGACTGAGCGCGCCCCACGTTTCTTCGGACCACCCCAGCGGCGTCTCAGCAACGTCACAGGCTGCCCTCGCATGGTTGAGGCATGAACGACCAGCCCACCAGTCCGCCACCGGGGCCGCAGAACCCGTACTTCTCCTCCCCGTCTCCGGAGGGCCAGCCCCCGCAGGGACCGCCTCCGGGGGGACCGCCGGCCGCGGCGATGGCGCAGCCGGCTCAGCCGCCGGTCCAGCGTCGGCCACGCCGGACCGGCTTCGCCGCCGCGGTCGTCGCGACCGCGCTGGTGGCGGGTGGCGCTGCGGGTGTCGGCGGCGCAGCCGCCTGGAGCGCGCTCGATGACGAGGGATCCTCGAGCGCGGGCAGCCCCGGCACCCGCACGACGTCGCAGGTCGTGGACACCCCCGACTCCGAGGCGCCGGCCGGCTCGGTCGAGCAGGTCGCGGCCAAGGTGCTCCCCTCGGTGGTCAAGATCGACGTCTCCGGCGCCCAGGGCGCCGGCTCCGGCTCGGGCATCATCCTCAGCTCCGACGGGGAGATCCTCACGAACAACCACGTGGTCGAGGTCGCCGGCAACGGCGGCTCGATCAGTGTCTCGTTCAACGACGGCTCGACGGCGAAGGCCGAGGTCCTCGGCACCGATCCGCTGACCGACACCGCCGTGATCAAGGCCCAGGACGTGTCCGGGCTGACGCCGGCGACCATCGGCAAGTCCGGCGACCTCAAGGTCGGCGAGAGCGTGGTCGCGATCGGCTCGCCGTTCGGCCTCGACTCGACCGTGACCAGCGGCATCGTCAGCGCCCTGGACCGGCCCGTGGACGTCGGCTCCGACGGCCAGGGCAACAGCACGACGTACCCGGCCATCCAGACCGACGCGGCGATCAACCCCGGCAACAGCGGCGGCGCCCTCGCCGACCTCGACGGCAACGTCGTCGGCATCAACTCCTCGATCCGCACCGCCAGCAACTCGCAGGGGGAGGCCGGCTCGATCGGCCTCGGGTTCGCGATCCCCATGGACGAGGTCATGCCGATCGTCGAGCAGATGCGCAACGGCGAGACCCCGACCCACGCCCGGCTCGGCATCTCGGTCTCCCCGGTCGCCGCGCAGCCCGGCGCCGTGGTCAGCCAGGGCGCGGAGATCCAGGAGGTCACCAACGGCTCGACCGCCGACAACGCCGGCCTGGCCAAGGGCGACGTCATCACCAAGGTCGACGACCACCTGATCACCGACGCCGACTCACTGGTGGCCACGATCCGGTCCTACCGGCCCGGCGACAAGGTCACCGTCACCTACGAGCACGACGGGGACACCAAGACCGTCACCCTCGAGCTGGACTCGGACGCGAACGCCTCCAACTCCTGATCCCGCCCCTGATCCAGCTCCGCCACAGACCCCTCTCGCCTCCGAGATGGGATCGGAGGCCCCACCGGCCAGCAGGTCCGTCTCCCGTCAGCCGGTGGGGCCCTCGTCTGCGTTCGGCATCAGCCGGTGCTGGAACTCCCCCAGCCGTCCGATCGGCGTGAAGCCAAGCCGGTCGTTGACCGCGACCATGTGCGCGTTGACCTCGGCGTTGTACGTCGTGAGCAGCTCGATGTCGGGCCGCTCGGCCTGCAGCAGCCGGAGGTTGGCGACCTTCACCGCCAGGCCCAGCCGGTGCCCGCGGGCGTCGGGTCGCACCAGCGTCCCCCACTGGTAGGCCCTCCCGGGCTCGTGGATCGTCGTCGCGACGTCGGTGTAGGCGACCACCTCGCCCAACGGGTCGAGGGCCACGGTGTTGTACTTCGTTCGGCCCTGCCGGGCCTGGTTGGCCTCCGCCTCGCGCAGCACGGCCACGTCGGCCGTCTCCTCCTCACGGTGCATCTCTCCCGCGGGCGCCTCGGTCCCGAGGGTCGCGGTCAGGCGCACCCAGCCCTCGGCCAGCTCGTCGGGCACCGGGCCGGCCCACGAGCGCAGGACGTAGCCGTCGTGGTGCAGCGCCGTCTCGGCCGCGAGCTCGTCGAGCAGGCCGGCGGCCACCGGCAGCCGGAGCACCCGCTTCACGTCGCCGAGCGCCAGCGTGAACCCCCGGGCAGCAGCGAACGACGGGCCCGGCTCACCGGTGCCGTCCGGCCCGGCGTCGTACGGCCAGAACGACTCGGCCTGCAGCACCGTGCGGCCGTGCTCGCGGGCCACCCTCTCGAGGTGGGCGAGCATCGCGGACCCGTGGCCGCGGCGCCGCGCGCCCGGCACGACGTGGACCATGATCTCGGCGGTGTCGGTGTTGTCGAGCAGCGGCAGCCGTACGAATCCGGAGCCGACCACGCGGTCGCCGACCAGGCCGGCGTAGCCGAGCAGCCGGTGCCGGGTGCCCTGGTCCTGCATCATCGCCCGCACCTCCTCGACCTGCCACGGCGACGTGACGCCTTCGGGAGCGGCCAGCTCCGCGTCGAGGTAGGCCTGGTGCCACGCGTCGAACAGCTCGCGGTCGAACGGGTCGACCTCGACGATCGTGTGCTCCACCGGGTCGCTCATCGGGCCCGCTGCACCCGGCCCTCGTCCCACACCGGGCCGTCGGACTCGTAGACCTCGCCGTCCGAGCCGTACACCAGGAACCGGTCGAAGCCGCGGGCGAACCAGCGGTCGTGGGTGACCGCCAGCACCGTTCCCTCGAACGCCTCGAGCCCCTCCTCGAGCGCCTCGGCCGACTGCACGTCGAGGTTGTCGGTCGGCTCGTCGAGCAGCAGCAGGGACGCTCCGGACAGCTCCAGCAGGAGGATCTGGAACCGGGCCTGCTGGCCGCCGCTCAGCGACTCGAACCGCTGCTCCCCGGCGTGCGCGAGCTCGTAGCGGTCGAGCACCCGGCTGGCCTGCTCGCGGCCCATGCCGTCGCGGCGCTCGTCGCCGCGGTGCAGGATCTCCAGCAGCGTGCGGCCGACCAGCTCGGGGTGCTCGTGGGTCTGGACGAACCATCCGGGACGCACCCGCGCCCCGAGCTTGGCCAGGCCCCGGTGCTGGACCGGCTTGATCACTCCCTGGGAGAGAGCGTCGCCGACCGGCTCGTGCTCCTTGTCCGGACGGGTGCCGCCCGCGGCCAGGAGCCGGAGGAAGTGGGACTTGCCCGACCCGTTCGAGCCGAGCACGGCCACGCGCTCGCCGTACCAGACCTCGAGGTCGAAGGGCTTCATCAGCCCGGTGAGCTCGAGCTGCTCGCACACCACGGCGCGCTTGCCGGTGCGGCCGCCCTTGAGCCGCATCGTGACCTGCTGCTCGCGTGGCTGCTCGGTCGGTGGGCCGGCCTCCTCGAACTTGCGCAGCCGGGTCTGGGCCGCGCGGTACTGCGAGGCCATGCCGTCGTTGTACTCGGACTTGATCTTGTAGTGCAGCACCAGCTGCTTGAGGTTCGCGTGCTCCTCGTCCCAGCGCCGGCGCAGCTCCTCGAAGCGCGCGAACCGGTCGGCGCGCGCCTGGTGGTAGGAGCCGAAGCCGCCCGGGTGGGTCCACACGGTGTTCCCCGCCGCGCCGAGCTCGACGGTGACCACGCGGGTGGCGGTGTTGTTGAGCAGCTCACGGTCGTGGCTGATCATCAGCACGGTCTTGGCGGACTCGCGGATCCGCTCCTCGAGCCAGATCTTGCCGGGCACGTCGAGGAAGTTGTCGGGCTCGTCGAGCAGCAGCACCTCGTCAGGCCCTCGCAGCAGGTACTCCAGCACCAGCCGCTTCTGCTCTCCGCCCGACAGCGTGCCGAGCTCGCGGTACTTCACGCGGTCGAACGGCATCCCGAGGGCGGCGGTGGCGCACACGTCCCACGTGACCTCGAGGTCGTAGCCACCGGCGTCGGCGTACTCCGAGAGCGCGTGGGCGTAGGCCATCTGCGACCTCTCGTCGTCGGTGTCCATCAGCGCCCGCTCGCAGGCGTCGACGTCGTACGCCGCGGCGCGGACCCGGGCCGGCGCCACGCTGAGCAGCAGGTCGGCGACGGTGGGCGCCTCGCCGAGCCCGGCCCCCACCATCTGCCGCATCACCCCCAGTCCGCCCGACCGGGTCACGACGCCCGCGTGGGGGACCAGGTCACCGGTGATGATCCGCAGCAACGTGGTCTTGCCGGCACCGTTCGCGCCGACCAGCGCGACCTTGGCGCCCTCGCCGACCCGGAACGACACGTCGTCCAGCAGCACTCTCCCGTCGGGGAGCTCGTACCGCACCCCGGCCACGTCCACGTGTCCCACGTCGGAGCATTGTCCGGCATGCGGCGGTGACCGGCACCCGGTTTAGGTGGCGTCCAGTTGAACGAGACGACGACCACCGGCCCAGAGACGACAGCGCACGGCTCCCAGAATCGGCTCATGACGCGGTGGCGGCTCGAGCTACCCGCTTGCGATGTCGACCGCACTGGTCTACACCGCCGAGCACTACGTCATCGACATCGTCGCGGGCGCGCTGCTGGCCGCCGTCGTCCTCGTCGGCTGCCAGCGCTGGGAGGACGGCCCGGACCGGGCCGTCACTCCGCGGTCGACCGCGCCCAGAGGTTGATCCCCGCCTCGACGGCATGGCCGTCGATGGCCGTGAGCTCCTCGTCCGTGAGGTCCGGGAAGCTCAGCGCGTCGAGGTTGGCGTCGAGCTGCTCGACCGAGCTCGCGCCGATCACCGCCGACGTCACCCGCGGGTCGCGCACCGCCCACTGCAGCGCGAGCTGGGCGAGCCTCTGCCCGCGCGACTGCGCCAGGTCGTTGAGCCGGCGGACGTGGGTGAGCGTGGCCTCGTCGAGGTGGTCGCCGGGCAGCGAGGATCCCTGGCGGGCGGCGCGCGAGTCGGCCGGCACGCCGTCGAGGTAGCGGTCGGTCAGCAGTCCCTGGGCCAGCGGAGAGAACACGATGCAGCCCATGCCCTGCTGCTCGAGCTCGTCGAGGAGGTCCTCCTCGATCCAGCGGTTGAGCATGGAGTACGACGGCTGGTGGATCAGCAGCGGCGTGCCGAGGTCGCGGGCGATCGCGGCCGCCTCGTTGGTCTTCGCGGCGGAGTACGACGAGATGCCGGCGTACAGCGCCTTGCCCTGCCGCACCGCGTGGTCGAGCGCCATCATCGTCTCCTCGAGCGGCGTCTCGGGGTCGAAGCGGTGGCTGTAGAAGATGTCGACGTAGTCGAGCCCCATGCGGCCCAGCGACTGGTCGAGCGAGGCGAGCACGTACTTGCGCGAGCCGCCGCCCTGGCCGTACGGCCCGGGCCACATGTCGTAGCCGGCCTTCGTGGAGATGACCAGCTCGTCGCGGTAGGACGCGAAGTCCTCGCGCAGGTAGCGCCCGAAGTTCTCCTCCGCCCGGCCGTACGGCGGGCCGTAGTTGTTCGCGAGGTCGAAGTGGGTCACGCCCCGGTCGAAGGCGCGGCGCAGGATCGCGCGCTGGGTCTCCTCGGGACGGTCGTCACCGAAGTTCTGCCAGAGCCCCAGCGAGATCACCGGCAGCTGCAGCCCGCTGCGACCGGTGAAGCGGTAGCGCATCCCGGTGGCGTCGGTGTCGTAGCGGTCAGGGGCGGCGACGTAGGTCATGCCCCGATCCTGCCACCGGCCGCAGGCGGCGCTCAGCCGGTACGGCGGTCCAGGTCCGCGACCGCGCTCCGCAGGTCTCCCAGCGTGATCTCGAAGGCCGCCAGCGTCCCGAGGACGACGCGGTCGTCGGTGCGCGCGAGACCCAGCAGCAGGTGCTCGGTGCCGATGAACCCGTCCCCGAGGTGGATCGCCTCGCGGAGCGCCAGCTCGAGCGCCTTCTTCGAGGAGCGGGTGAACCGGAGGTGCCCGCGGCGCGACGCCGCACCACCGGCGTCGCCCCCGAGGTCGCTGCCGATGCGGCGCACGACCTCGTCGAGGTCGATGCCCAGCACCTTGAGCGCCTCGGCGTCGTCGGCGTCCAGCCCCTCGGCGTACGGGCTGCGCAGTCCGGCGACCACCCCCCAGACCTCCTCGACGGGCGCCCCCATCCCCACGAGCACGCGGACCGCGGTCGAGGTGTCGTCGGCCAGCAGCCCGGCCAGCACGTGCTCGGGCCGCACCTCGGCCGCACCCTGCTCACGCGCACTCTCGACCGCCTGCTCGACCACGCGCCGCGCGGCTCGGGTGAATCGCTCGAACATCTCTCGCTCCCTCAGCTCTCGGTCAGGTCCAGGTCAGCTGCGGCCGTGCTTCTTGTGCACGGCCTGCCTGCTGACGCCGAGCACCTCGGCGATCTCCTGCCACGACCACCCGGCGGCCCGGGCCCGCCGGACCTGGGTCGCCTCGAGGTGCTCGACCAGGCGCCGCAGCGCACGCACCGCCCGCAGCCCCACCCGGGGATCCGCGTCGGTGGCCGCGGTCGCGGTGGCGGCCGCGTCGCTCGTCTCGGTCATGCCTGTCAACATAGGTTGACGGATCCGATCTGTCAACCCTGGTTGACATGGCAGGATCGCCGGGTGACCTCGTGGCGACCGGACTGGGACGCGTTCCCCCAGGACCTGCTGGACTTCTGGACCGAGCGGCACCTGTGCACGCTGACGACCCTGCGCGCCGACGGCAGCCCGCACGTGGTCCCCGTAGGGGTCACGGTCGACGTCGAGCAGCGCTGCGCCTGGGTGATCACCTCGCGCACCTCGGCCAAGGTGCGGCACGTCCAGGGCAGCCCGACGCTCGCCGCCTGCCAGGTCGACGGGCGACGCTGGTCGACGATCGAGGGACGCGGCGAGGTGCGCGAGGACGACGAGTCGGTACGCCGGGCGGTCGAGCGCTACGCGACCCGATACCGCCAGCCGCGGGTCAACCCCGCCCGGGTCGCGGTCCGCATCGAGGTGGACCGCTTCCTCGGCAACGTGTGACCCACCGCCACCCACCGGGACGTCATACAGCTGGAGCGAACGGTTGCTCTGTCCGTATGACCTCCTGACCGATCCACCTCCGGCCGAGGCCTGGACCACCCTCAGCCGTGTCGTTCTCGCGCGGCGCGCACGAACTCCCTGTAGATCTGCGCGAAAGGGTCGCGCGGGGGCCGGGTCACCGGAGCCGCAGACAGCACCACGGAGCCGGGCGGCACCAGACCTGCGCGCTCGGCCGCCACGACGGCGGCGCCCACGGCCACCGGCTCCTCCTGGGCGACGACGCGCAGCGGACGGGGCAGCACCTCGGACTTCACCCGCGTCCAGGCGGCATTGCGCGCCCCGGGTCCCCCGAGGAGCACGACCGGGCCGTCGGCGGCACCGGGGTCGAGCCGGCGCTGCTCGTCGTACATCCAGCGAGCCTGGAGGCACAGCCCCTCGAGGACCGCCTTGGTGAGCGCCCCGGGACCGGCGGGCCCGACGTCCCCGACCACGCGCATCGTCGCCCCCGGATCCGGGTCGGGGCACTGGCGCCCACGCAGATAGGGCAGCACGAGGAGGCCGGTGGGGCCCGCGGGGAGGTCGTCGCTCTCGGGATGGTCCGCGACCCAGGCGGCGTACGCCGATCCCGCGGCGCTGTTGCCCGCGACCAGGGCGAGCTCGCGGCCGCCGACGGTGCGGACCAGGCTCATCCCCGCGCGACGCACGCCCTCGCGGTCGGGCTCGCCGTCGAGCACACGCAGCAGCACCTCGGTGGTGCCGAGGGAGTCGGCGGTGTCGCCGGGGCTGCGGACGCCGCAGGCGTGGGCACCGACCTGGTGGTCGTGGCCCGCGACCACCACGGGGACGCCGCCCGCCCGGCCGGCGACCTCGTCGGGCCCGACCACCTCGGGCAGCACGGCGGGGCTCACCCCGACCAGCCCGAGGAGGTCCTCGGCCCACCCGTCCCGATCGAGGAGGTAGACCCCGGTCCGGCCGGCGAGCGTGTGGTCGGTGACGATCCGGCCCGTGAGCGCAAGCGCGACGAGGTCGGCCGCGCCCGCCCAGTGCCGCATCCGGGTGCGCACGTCCGGGCGGGAGTCGGCCAGCCAGGCCCAGGTGGCCAGCGGCACCTTCGGGGAGAGCCGGACCCCGGTCCGGGCGAACAGCGTCTGGGGGTCCAGGTCGCCGAGGGCGGCGCTCGGGAGGCGGCGGGCGTCCCAGGTCAGCAGCGGCGTCAACGGCCGTCCGTGCTCGTCGAGCGGCACGCCGGTCTCGGCCATCGACGCGACTCCGACCGCCGCCACCGGCCCGGCCTCCTCGGTGACCTCGCGGAGCAGGCCCACCGCGGCGGCCACCAGGTCCTCCGCGCCCGACGGGGTCGGCTCCCGGCGCAGGGCGACGAGCGCCGCCGGGCGCTCCGATGCCGGGTCGAGGTCGACGCAGACGGCCTTGAGGTACGACGTGCCGACGTCGATGCCGGCGACGCGGAGGCCGGTGCGCGGAGGTGACACCCGTTGCCGCCCCTCAGGCTCCCGGTCGTTCGGTGGCGGTCACCGTGTGGGTGCGCCGGGCGAGGTCCGCCCGCAGCTCGGCCCGGTGCTCTCCGTGGCTCCACGTGAGCACCAGGACGCCCTCGCCCGCCCGCGCGCAGGAGAACTCGCCGTCGAACGCCGGATGGCTGCCGCGCAGCCGGATCAGCTCGAGCTGGTCGCGGACGACCGGTCGCTCCAGGGCCGCGTCGATCTCGGCGTCCGTGAACCGGTGCCGGTTGATCTCGCGCCCCACCCCGGTCTCCTCGGAGAGCGCGACGTCGTTGGAGCCGGCGAGCAGCCCGACGTAGTAGACCTGCGGGCGGCCCGGGGTGAACAGCTGGAACGCGCGGGCCAGCAGGTAGGCGTCGTCGTCCTCGCCGAGCACGCTGTAGAACGTGGAGTTGACCTGGTGCGGCAGCTCCGCCCACGCGACCGGGGTCGAGGCCCGCGCCGACTCGCCGTCGGTACGGCGGGCCGCAGCCTCGAACACCGCAGCCATCTCGTCGTGGTCCATCAGGCCCGGCCACTCGCGAGCCGGACCGGCGTCGATCACGCCGATCCCGTCATGGGTGTCGAGGACCGTGATCGCGTTCGCCGGACGCACCTCGAGCCACTCCGCCAGCCGGTCGGTCTGCCCGGTCTCGAGCGCGTGCAGCAGCAAGGGCGGCAGCGCGAAGTCGTAGACCAGGTCGGTCACGGCGGCGACCGCCCGCTGCTGGCTGTGGTGGGCGTGCACCTCCACGAGCACCTCGAGCCCCTCGGCGTGCGCGAGCTCGGTGACCTCGGCGACGAACGCGAGCGTGTCGTCGGTCATGAAGCTGTCCGTGCCGGCCGTCTTCACGGCGTACCCCACCGCGTCGAGGCGCGCCGTGCGCACTCCCGCCTCGGCGAACGTGCGCATCACCCGGCTCAGGTAGTCGCGGGCGACCGGGTGGGCGACGTCGAGGTCGACCTGCGAGGGCATGAACGTCGTCCAGACCAGGCGACGGGTGCCGTCGGCCATCTCGTACGGCGTGAACGGCAGCCCGGCGCGCGGCCGGTAGATCGCGGTGATCCCGGCCTCGGTGCCGCCCTCGGGGAAGACGGTGTCGAAGGTCAGGAACATGCCGGCGTACGGCGAGTCCGCGCCGCGCGCGAGCCAGTCGCGGAACTCCGCGGAGTCGGCCGAGACGTGGTTGACGATCACGTCCGCGGTCACGTCGATGCCGGCGTCGCTCAGGGCGACCACGTCGGACCAGTCGCCCAGGCGCGGGTCCACGGTCGTGTGGTCGACGGGGTCGAACCCGGCGTCGTCGCCGTCGTACGGCGTGAAGAACGGCAGGATGTGCACACCGGAGAACACCGCGAACGGACCCTCGGTGAGCAGCCGGCGGAGTCCGGCCAGGTCACCCCCGAACCGGTCCGCGTAGGTCAGCAGGTGCACCCCGTTGCGCTGCTCCTCCACCGTCGCCCCTTCCGTCGTCTGCGGCTGCTGGTGCGGTCGCTGCAGCCACGATGGCACTCCGGGGCGCCGGGCGGCACCGGGGGCATCTGGACCGGTCGGCGCGGGACCGCGCGTGGGCTCGCGGGGAGGTCTAGCCTGCGGCCAGGTGGCACCGGGGGGCGGCCGCCCACATCCATGCCCGGTCTCGGGCCTGACCCGATTGGCTCCCCATGAGCTGGAACGTCGTCTTCCTGGTGCTCGTCGTGCTCGCGGTCGCGGCCGCGATGCGGGCCGCCTCCTGACGCAACGCACGCGTCCCGGCCGACCCGAGGGGCCGACCGGGACGAGACGTGCGTTCGATCAGGAGAGGTCGAAGCGGTCGAGCTCCATGACCTTGACCCAGGCGGCGACGAAGTCGTGCACGAACTTCTCGCGCGCGTCCTCGCTCGCGTAGACCTCGGCCAGGGCCCGCAGCTCGGAGTTCGAGCCGAAGACCAGGTCGACCGCCGTGGCGGTCCACTTCACGTCGCCGCTGCCCGCGTCGCGGATCTCGTAGACGTTCTCCTGCGACTCCGAGGCCTTCCACACCGTGCCCGGCGAGAGCAGGTTGACGAAGAAGTCGTTGGAGAGCACGCCCACGCGGTCGGTGAGCACGCCGTGGGCGACGCCGCCGACGTTCGTGCCGAGCGCGCGCATGCCGCCGACCAACGCGGTCATCTGCGGGGGCGTGAGGTCCAGCAGGTACGCCCGCTCCACGAGCTGCTTCTCCGGCTGCAGCTTGTCGCCGGACCGCAGGTAGTTGCGGAACCCGTCGGCGCGCGGCTCGAGCACGCGGAAGGAGTCGACGTCGGTCTGCTCCTGGGTCGCGTCGGTGCGACCGGCGCGGAACGGGACCGTGACCTCGACGCCCGCGTCGGCGGCGGCCTTCTCGACCGCAGCGTTGCCGGCGAGCACGATCAGGTCGGCCAGGGAGACCTGGGCGCCTCCGGCCGCGTTGAACTCGCTCCGGACGGACTCCAGCCTCTCGAGGACGGCGGCCAGCTGCTCGGGCTGGTTGACCGCCCAGCCGCGCTGCGGCTCCAGGCGGATCCGGGCGCCGTTCGCGCCACCGCGCTTGTCGGTGGTGCGGAACGTCGAGGCGGACGCCCAGGCGGTCGTGACGAGCTCGGAGACCGAGAGGCCCGACTCGAGCACCTTCGCCTTCAGCGTCGCGACGTCGGCGTCGCCGACGAGCGCGCCCTCGTGCGCCGGGACGGGGTCCTGCCACAGCTGCGGCTCGGCGACCCAGGGACCCAGGTAGCGGGAGACCGGGCCCATGTCCCGGTGCAGCAGCTTGTACCAGGCCTTGGCGAAGGCGAGCGCGAACTCGTTCGGGTTCTCCAGGAAGCGCCGCGAGATCTTCTCGTACGCCGGGTCGAAGCGCAGCGCGAGATCGCTGGTGAGCATGGTCGGCTTGCGCTTGGGCGAGTCCGGCGTCGGGCCGGGGATGATGTCCTCGGCGTCCTTGGCGACCCACTGGTGGGCGCCGGCCGGGCTCTGGGTGAGCTCCCACTCGTAGCCGAACAGGATCTTGAAGTAGTCGTTGCTCCAGCGGGTCGGCGTCGTGGTCCAGGTGACCTCGAGACCCGAGGTGATCGTGTCGGCGCCCTTGCCGGAGCCGTACGAGCTCTTCCAGCCCAGACCCTGGTCCTCCAGCGGCGCCGCCTCCGGCTCGGGGCCGACGAGGTCGGCGTCACCGGCGCCGTGGGTCTTGCCGAACGTGTGGCCACCGGCGATCAGCGCGACGGTCTCCTCGTCGTTCATGGCCATCCGCGCGAACGTGTCGCGGATGTCCTTGGCCGACGCGACCGGGTCGGGGTTGCCGTTGGGGCCTTCGGGGTTGACGTAGATCAGGCCCATCTGGACCGCGCCGAGCATCTCGTCGAGCGTGCGCTCCTCGGCGTACCGCTCGTCGCCGAGCCAGGTGTCCTCGGGGCCCCAGACGACCTCCTCGGGCTCCCAGATGTCCTCACGACCGAAGCCGAACCCGAACGTCTGGAAGCCCATGTCCTCCAGCGCGACGGTGCCGGCGTACACCAGCAGGTCTGCCCAGGAGATCTTGCGGCCGTGCTTCTGCTTGACCGGCCACAGGAGCCGGCGCGCCTTGTCCAGGTTGGCGTTGTCGGGCCAGCTGTTCAGCGGCGCGAACCGCTGGCTGCCGTCACCGGCGCCGCCGCGGCCGTCGTAGATGCGGTAGGTGCCGGCGGCGTGCCAGCTCATCCGGATCATCAGGCCGCCGTAGTGGCCGAAGTCGGCGGGCCACCAGTCCTGCGAGGTGTTGAGGACCTCGACGATGTCGCGCCGGAGCGCGGCGAGGTCGAGCTTCTTGAACTCCTCGGAATAGTCGAAGTCCGGGCCGAGCGGGTTGGTCTTCGACGACTGGGTGCGCAGCACCGACAGGTCGATCTGGTTGGGCCACCAGTCCTTGTTGGTGTGTGGCCGGCCGCCGTTCTTCGGCGTCGGGGAGTCGATGGCCGGGTTCTCGCTCTCGCTGCCCTGGCCGGTCACGCCGTCGTGGGCGACGGGGCACCCACCCTCGGCCTTGCGGTCCACCCCCTGCGGGCTGGCTCCCTCGGTGGGGGCGGTGACGTTGTCCTGGCTGTCGGTCATGATCTTCCTTCCGGGCGGTGGTGTGAGGTCACGAACGGGTGGGTGAGCAGGCGGGGCACAGGCCCCAGAAGACGACCTCGGCCTCGTCGATGGTGAAGCCGTGGTCGTCGGAGGCGGTCAGGCAGGGCGCCTCACCGACGGCACAGTCGACGTCGACGACGGTGCCGCACGAGCGGCACACGAGGTGGTGGTGGTTGTCGCCGATCCGAGCCTCGTAGCGCGCGACCGAGCCCGCCGGCTGGATGCGGCGTACGAGCCCGGCCGCGGCGAGCGTGCGCAGGGAGTCGTAGACGGCCTGGTGCGACACCTCGGGCAGATCGGCACGCACGGCCCCGATGATCGACTCGGTGTCGGCGTGCGGGTGGGCGTGCACGGCACCCAGCACGGCGACCCGAGGACGGGTCACCCGCAGGTCCGCCCCGCGCAGCAGCTGGGGGTAGTCCGGGGTCGGGTGCACGACCCGCATCCTGCTCCGTTTTCTTGAATGAGTCAAGAAACGGTGGGTGAAGTTCCCGGGGGTTTCGGCTGCTGGCAGCCGATCCCCGCACGACACGCCCGTGGCTCNCGCGACGTGCTGCGGCGCCAGCCCGGGGAGATGGCCTGGAACTCCACGCGGCCCTTCGACCCCGACCTCAACTAGCTTTCGCACGGGGGAGGCGGAGGGTTTCGGATGCTGGCAGCCGATCCCCGCACGACACGCCGGTGGCTCTCGGCGTGTCGTGCGGGTTTGGGCTGCCAGCAGCCGAACCCCGCATGCCTTCCCCAGCACACGCCGACGTGTCCGCGCTCGGCGCGCCAAGCCACGACATGCCCGATCTCGCCCATCACTCCAGCCTGTGCGAGCCGGGTCACCCGCGCCGGTGAGAGCGGCTCACCGGGACTTGTAGAGCACCAGCCCGTTGCCCTGGCTGTCGTACACGACCGCGCGACGCTCGTGAGCGTCGTCGTACGGCGAGGTCACGATCGCCCCGCCGCTCTCCTCGATCGACCTGGCGAGTGCGTCGACGTCCTCGGTCCGCAGGGCGACGACGGTCTTCCCGGGGAGCGGGTGGTCCAGGGCGGTCGCGAGCGCGATCGTGATCGAGCCGCCGTCGAGGGCGGCGTAGTGGGTGCCGTCCCGGAACTTCAGCGCGAAGCCGAGGGTCTCGGTGTAGAACCTGATCGACTCGTCGAGGTCCTCGGTGGACAGGACGATCTGGCGCACCTCGTGGTCACTCATCGATGTCTCCTCGTGCTCTCGTGTCCTCAGGCTCGAGAGCACCCTCCCATGCCGTTGCCCGCGCGGCGTCGCCGAGTCGGTCCAACGTTGCGGCGCGGCCCGCGGCCGCGCCCGAGGGAGACCTGCCGCGGCACCCACGTCCCCGACTCCCTCACCAGGGACGGCGGGCACCGCGGCAGGACCGGGCGGCGCGCGCCTCAGCCGAGGCGCAGCCGGCCCAGGATCTGGTTGAGCAGGTCGGTCAACCGGCCGAGCAGCCCCTGCAGCCCACCGTCGAGGAGACCGGTGACCGCGCACAGCAGGTTGCCCAGGAGCCGGCCGCCGCCGGTGGCGGCCACGATGTCGAGCACCACGCGGTCCAGGTGCACCTTGAGACCGAGCAGGTCGAGGTCGAGCGGAGCGAGCACCAGGTGCAGGATGTCGCAGGCCCGGCCCTCGGCAGCGGCCCGGCTCGCGACCGGCCGGGTGCCGTTCACGGACTTGACCCGCATGGTCCTCAGCTGGGCGAACGTGGTGCGGCTGCCGTCGCGCTCGTGGACGACCCCCTCGACGAGACCGCGGACGAAGAGCTTGCCGTTGCGCTTGACGAAGCGCAACGGCACGAACGCGCCGGAGACCTGACGCCCGTTGCCGGTGGCGCCCACGACGCGGGACGTCAGCTCGCCTGCGGGCGTCACCGCGACCGGGCGGTCGGACGTACCGGCACTGGGTGCGCTCGTGGCGGTGGCGGCCTGGCTCCCCAGCAGGCACAGCGACAGGACGACGGCGAGCACCATCAGGCGACCGACGGGTGACGCGAGGATCTTCTTCATGGGGTTCCCTCCCGAAGTTGAGTGGTAGCCCTCACATCTCGCGAGTGACCCGGAGCGTTACATCGGCGACCGGATCGGGCCTCGACCCGGACCGACTCCGCCGACCCAACAGCCGGCGCAGCCGGCGCAGGCCGCGGTGATGGGCGACGCGGACAGTGCCGGGGCTGAGGCCCAGCGCGCGGGACGTGGCGGCGACGTCCAGACCGACCACGTCGATGCAGGCGATCACCTGGCCCTCCCGCTCCGGGAGCACCCCGACGAGGCGGCGAGCGAGGTCGTCCCCGACCACGGTCCCCGCGTGGTCGTCGATGCAGCCGCCGAGGTCCTCGATGCCGCGCGGCCCGAGCGGTGCGGTGCCCCGGCTGCGCGTGGTCCGATAGCGGTTGCGCGAGATGTTCCGGGCGATGCCGAAGAGCCAACCCGCGAAGTCGTTGCCGTCGCCGGAGAAGTCCGCGATCCGGCGGGCCGCCGTCAGCCAGGCCTCGGCTGCGATGTCCTCGGCGTCCACGGCCGCATCGAGCTGGTGCAGGTGCTGCAGCCACACGACCAGCCGTTCGGCGTGGTCGGCGTACAGCTCCGCCCACGCCGACTCGTCGCCGGTTCTGGCGCGCGCGACGACCTCGGCTCCCTCCCGCACGTGACCACCTTCCGCAACGACTCCCGACGGGACCGTGCCCGTTCGGGGCACTTCAGTCACCTCCGGTTTTCGAGGACGTCCTGGGTGGCACTGTTCAGGCATGACCCGTCCCCCGTCGCGCCGGGAGTTGCGCCGTGCCCTCCGCGCGGACACGTCCCGACGACGACGCGACCCCGGACTCACCGCACACCTCGCCGCGGAGGCGGCAGCCTCGACCCCGACCGGGGTCCGACGATCGCGTGCACGATCGGCCGCCGTGGCGGTCGCCGCCACCCTCGCCCTGCTGCTCGCGACGCTCGGCGTGGCATCAGCCGCCGGCGTCTCGTGGGCGCCCTGGTCGCCCTCCTCGCCCGACCCGACGCCCACCGCTCCCACGAACAGCACGTCACCGCCGCGCCCCGTGTCCTCGCCCCCGGGCTCGCCCACCGGATCCCCTACCGGGCCCACGGCGCGGCCGACCGGCTCACCCTCGACGGGATCCCCCGCGCCGCCGCCGACCACACGCTCGGGGACGCCGAGCGAGACCCCGGCCCCGGCCCCGGCCCCGACCAGCCTCGGCCCCAGTGCCGAGGCGAGCGTGAGCGGCGGCACTGCTCCCCGTCCGCCCGGGTCGGTCCGCACCTCCGCGCCGCCAGGCCTCCCCGCGGCGCCCGGCATCACGCGAGCGCCCGGCATCACGCGAGCGCCCGGACTCGCGCACGCCCCGGGAGCAACGCACGCACCGGGAGTGCCCCGACCGTGAGCCATGGGCGCGACGCCGCACCGACGATGGGCGAGGTGCCCTCCTTCCTAGACTCACCCCGTGGACGCCGCCGACCCGACCGCACGTCTCGCTCAGCAGCAGGCCGGCGCCGGCGAGCCGGTGCGGGTGGGGGCGCTCGCCCCGCTGAGCCCGCCCGGCTGGGTCGCGGCCGGCCAGCACCTGGTCGCGGGCCTCGAGCTCGCCGCGACCGAGGTGAACGAGGCGGGCGGGATCGCCGGCCGGCCGCTGAAGCTGGTGGTGCGTGACACCGCCGCCGATCCGGGACGGGCGGCGGCCGCGGTCGACGAGCTGGCCGATCTGGGCGTGGTCGCCCTGGCCGGGGAGTACCACAGCGTCGTCGCACGCGGCGCTGCAGCGCGGGCCCACGCCCGCCAGGTGCCGTTCCTGTGCTCCTCCGCCGTCCTGGACCAGCTGGTCGACGAGCCGACGGACTGGGTCGCGCGCCTCGCCCCTGCCCAGTCTCACGGGTGGGGGCTGTACGCCGACTTCCTGGTGGAGACCGGCCATACCCAGGTCGCCCTCGCGACCCAACGCAGCATCTACTGGGCGTCCGGCGCAGCCATCCTGCGGACCCACCTTGCCCGCCACCACGGCGGCGTCGTCGAGCTCGACATGGACGACCTCACCGTCGAGGCAGCCTGCACCCGGCTCGCCGACAGCGGCGCCAGCGCCCTCCTGCTCCTCACCGGCTACCCCGGCCCCGCCGTACCCCTCGTGAACGCCGTGCGCCTCGACCCGCGGCTGCACGGCCTGATGATCGGGGCACCAGCAGGCCAACCCGAGCTCGCCGACCGGATGGCTCTGTCGGGCGCCGGCTCCGGCGCGATCCCGTTCCTGCGCTACCTGCCGCGGCGCCTGGACGCCTCCGGCGAGCGCGTCGAGCGTGCCCTGCTGCGCCGCCTCGGTGTCGCGCCGTCGTTCGTGGCCCTCGAGGGCTACGACGCGATTCTGGTCCTCGCCCACCTCATGGCCGCGAACGGTGCCGGACGGGCCGCGATCGCCGGCTCGTGGGGCGAGGTGGCCACCGAGGGCACCCGCGGGACGATCGCGTTCTCCCGCGAGCCGGGGCTCGACCTGTGGCAGTGGCGCTGGGCTCCCACCCAGGTCACCCAGCGCGACCCCGCCCGCCCCGAAGAGTTCCAGGTCCTGCGCTCGCGCTGACCGCTCCGCGAACGCGGACCGCCCCTCCTCAGCTCGTGGCTGATGAGGGGCGGTCTCTGTCTGGTGGAGCTGAGGGGATTCGAACCCCTGACCTTCTCATTGCGAACGAGACGCGCTACCAACTGCGCCACAGCCCCGGATGCGCCGCAGGACGGCGCGGTGGGAAACGTTAGCACCAGCCCCAGGCCTCCGCCGAATCGGATCCGGGGGTTACGGCCGCGGCACCAGGAGCCGCTCGATCTGCTCCATCCCCTGACGGGCGTAGCCCTGCCACATCCGCGCGAACACCGGCATCGCGGCCCGGCCGAGGCCGCCGCGAGGGTGCACGATCCAGGCCCAGGTGATCCGGACGCCGGTGCCCGCGGGGACGAAGCGCCACTCTCCCTCGACCTCGGTCACCAGCGGCTTCATCGGCCCGGTGATGTCGGCGAGCCGGTACCCGAACGACCGCGGCCGGTCCAGCGAGGTCAGCGTCTCGCGCAGCGTCCCGCCGTCGGCGAGCCGGATGGTGCGGGTCTGCCCGACGGTCTCCCACGGGCCCTGCTGGTCGCGGACCTCGCGGATCGGCGGGATCGCGGCGTACCGGCGAGAGAACAGCTCGGGCAGCGGCGTCGGCAGCACCACGTCGAAGGCACGGTCGACGGCGACGGGGAACGTGCGGGCGTGCTCGAGCGAGAGGGCCATGCCCCCAGCGTAGGAGCTGTCAGGAGCCGACGGCGCGGTGCTCGTCGCCGTCCTTGCGCGCCGTGCGGGCGGCCCGGTCGGCCTCGTCGGCCTCGCGGGCGATCTGGGCGTCGGCGTCGGTGCGGCCCGAGGTCCAGACACCGCTGTCGTCGAGGGCGATCGTCCGGACCGTGCGGCGGGCGGCGGCCGGCTTGCCGACGTACGTCGGGAGCGTGACCGGCACCGGGTCCCACAGCGCCGGGTCGACGATCGCGGCCATGCCGGCGGACGTGTCGGCCAGCGGGTCGATCCCGCCCGTGGCGTCCGGGTCGTCGGCGAGGGTCCGGTCGGCCGGCACCTCGACCGGCTCGTCCTCGGCCGGCTGCTCGATCGGCATCCGGGCCGCCGGAGCCAGCGCGCGCCGCTCGCCCTTGACCATGATCCGGCAGGTGACGAGCCAGGCGGCCAGCACGCCCACCGGGATCGCGACGTACCACCAGGCGATGACACCGAAGGCCGCGACGCCGGCCACCGCGAGGTTGGCGAGGAGGATCAGAGCGAGCACGTTGCGGCGCCGCCTGGTCGCGCGCTTGGCGGCCGCGCGCCGGGCCCGCAGCTGGGCGGGCGTGAGCTCGACGGGCGCCGGGACCGGCTGCCGCACCGGGGCCTGGACCGGGACCGCCTCGGCGGCCGGACGGCCGGGCGTCACGAGCCGGGCGCTGCGCCTGTCCACCGGCTCGCGGCGCGCCAGCACGCGCATGGTGTGGGAGAACCGGTCCACCGAACGGCTGCGCGCCACGTCGTCGTGGTGACGGAGCGCCTTCGGGACGAGATAGACGGCCCACGCCACGGCGAGGGCGACGAAGATCAAAGCGCTCAGGTCCACAGGTCAGAGGTTAGGAGCGTTAGCGCAGCTGACCGCGGATGTCCACAGGTGTGTCGCAAATTCACTCGTGTGACTGATGTGATCGGACCCGGGCCACCATGCCGTCGGGACACTCCTCGACGGTGACCGCGTAGAGCCGATGGTCGCGCCACGCGCCGTCGATGTGCAGGAACTTCGGGGCGTAGCCGACCTCGCGCAGGCCGAGCTTCTCCACCACCCGCAGCGAGTTGGAGTTCTCCGGACGGATCGCGATCTCGATGCGGTGCAGGCCCGCGGTCGTGAAGCAGTGGTCGATGACGAGCGCGACCGCACGGGGCATCACCCCGCGGCCGGCGTACTCGCGATCGAGCCAGTAGCCGACCGAGGCGAACTGCGCCGACCCGCGGACGATGTTGTTGACGGTCACCTGCCCGGCGAAGCGGCCGTCGACGTCGATCGCGAACGGGTAGGTGGTGCCGGCCCGGGCCTGCCGGTGCAGCCGCCGGACCAGCTGGCCGAACGTCGAGGGCCGGGCGTCGGCCCCCGGTGGCACCGTGGCGTCCCACGGCCGCAGCCAGGCGACGTTGCGGCGCCGGGCGTCACGCCAGGCGCGCGCGTCCGAGGCCGCGAGCGGTCGGACCGTGACCTCGTCGGAGCTCAGCCGCGCCGGCCAGCCGGTCAACGGTCGCTCCCCATGCTCCGGCTCAATGGTCGCTCCCCACGACCTGCTCCACCGCATGCACCAGGACCGGCCGCAGCACCGCCAGCCCGTCCTTCACTCCCCCGCGCGAGCCGGGCAGGTTGACCACCAGGCAGCTGCCGACGATCCCCGCGAGACCCCGGGACAGCACGGCGGTCGGCACACCCTGGGCGACGCCGTACGCCCGGATCGCCTCGGCGATGCCGGGGACCTCCCGGTCGAGCAGGGGTCGGGTGACCTCGGGGGTCCGGTCGGTCGGCGTGAGCCCGGTGCCACCCGTGGTGAGCACGACCCGCGCACCACCCTCGGCGGCCGCCGAGATCGCCGCAGCGACCGGCTCACCGTCGGGGACGACGACCGGGTCGCCGGCCGCGAAGCCCAGCTCGCGGAGGAAGTCGACGATCAGCGGGCCGGTGGTGTCCTCGTAGACGCCGGCCGCGGCCCGGTTGGAGGCCACCACGACCTCGGCCCGCAGGCTCATGCCCGGCTCCAGTCCCCGGACTTGCCCCCGGTCTTGGTCTCGACCCGGACGTCGGTGATCACCGCGCCCTTGTCGACCGCCTTGACCATGTCGACGACGGTGAGCGCCGCGACCGTCACGGCGGTCAGCGCCTCCATCTCGACGCCGGTGCGGTCGGTCGTCCGCACGGTCGCGTGGATCTCGACCGCATCGTCTGTCACCGCGAGGTCGACGGCCACCCCCGAGATCGCCAGCGGGTGGCACAGCGGGACGAGGTCGGGCGTGCGCTTGGCGGCCATGATCCCGGCGATCCGGGCGACGGCGAGCGCGTCGCCCTTGGGCACGCCCTCGCCGCGCAGCAGCGCGACCACCGCGGGTGACACCAGCACCCGGCCGGACGCGGTCGCGGTCCGCGCCGTCACGTCCTTGCCGGAGACGTCGACCATCCGGGCCGCCCCGGACTCGTCGACGTGGGTGAGGCGGTCGGACGGTGACATCGCTAGAACTCCTCGTCGAGCCTCAGGACCTGGACCTGCTCGCCCGCCTGGAGGGAGACGACCTCCTCCGGCACCACGACCAGTGCGTCGGACGATGCCAGATCGCCGATCAGGTGGGAACCGTGGCCACCGACCGGGGTCACCGACGCGCCACCCCGGCCCGCCGGATCCACGGCGTACTCCGCTCGGACGAACTGCCGCTTGCCGACCGGCGAGCTGATCGCGTGGGTGAGCCGGGCCTGGGTCGTCGGCCGGGTGTACGGCGTGCGGCCCATGAGCTTGCGGATGGCGGGCAGCACGAACTGCTGGAAGGAGATGTACGACGACACCGGGTTGCCCGGCAGGGTGAAGACCGGGGTGCGGTCCTCCCCGACATGGCCGAAGCCCTGGGGCTTGCCCGGCTGCATCGCCACGCCGCCGAACCACACGGTGCCGAGGGGGCTGAGCGCCTCCTTGACCACGTCGTAGTCGCCCTGGGAGACACCGCCGCTGGTGACCACGAGATCGGCGCGCACGAGCTGGTCGTGCAGCGCGTCGAGGAACGCCCGCGGCTCGTCGGGCACGATGCCGACCCGGTAGGCGATCGCGCCGGCCGCCCGGGCGGCCGCGGCGAGCAGGAACGAGTTGCCGTCGTAGATCGAGTCGTGGCCGAGCTCGGTGCCGGGCTCGCGCAGCTCGGAGCCGGTCGAGATCACCACGACCCGCGGCCGCGGCCGGGACCGGACCGAGGCGCGGCCGACCGAGGCCAGCAGGCCCAGGTGCCGCGGCCCGAGCACGGTGCCGTAGGACACGACGACGTCACCCGCGGACACGTCCTCGCCGGCGGACCGGACGTGCTGGCCGGGCGAGGGGGCGCGCTCGATGCGGACCTGGGCCACGCCGCGGTCGGTCCACTCGTAGGGCACCACGCTGTCCGCGCCGGCGGGCATCGGCGCACCGGTCATGATCTTGACGGCCGTGCCCGGCGACATCGCCAGCAGCTGGGCCTGGCCGGCGCCGATCTCGCCCACCACCGGCAGCTGGACGGGGCTCTGCTCGCCGGCGCCGGCGACGTCCTCGTGGCGTACGGCGTAGCCGTCCATCGCGGAGTTGTCGAAGGACGGCAGCCCGATCGGCGCGACGACATCCTCGGCCGCGGCCAGGCCGAGCGCGTCCATCAGCGGCTGCGGGAAGTCCGGCAGCGGCTCGACGGATCCGAGGATCCGGGCCAGGTGGTCGTCGACCGAGATCAGGGCGTCAGCCATCGGTGAGGACGGTGCCGGCGTCGATGCGCTGCGCGGAGGTCGCCTCGAGGGACACGTCGCCGACGACCTCGACCCCGTGGGCGAAGGTCCAGTCACCCTCGACCCGCAGCGAGCTGGCCTTCTTCATCGACGGCGCCCCCTCGGGGAACCGCTTGTCGAACTCGCCGACCAGCTGGTAGTAGTCGGTGTCGAGGTCGATGTAGGGCAGCTCGGCCGCGGCCTGGTCGAGGACGTAGTCGGTGCCGAGGTCGTAGACGTCCGAGCGCAGCACCAGCAGGTCGTTGGTCGTCTTGACGGGGACGAACCGCTCGCGGCCCACCTCGATCAGCCGCGACCCCTCGAAGATCTCGATCGCCGCGCCCATCGCGGTCTCGATCTGGATCACCTCGGGGGTGGACTTGTCGGCCGGGTCGAGCGTCTTGACGTTGCGGATCAGCGGCAGTCCGAGGATGCCCTGCCGCACGTCGAGGGCCTGCTTCATCGCGGCGAGGTCGAACCACAGGTTGTTGGTCGAGCAGAACCTGTGGCGCTCGAGGTCCGCGAGGGCGTCCTTGTCCTGGTCGGGGGTCTGCGCGGTCTCGCGCAGCACGATCCGGCCGTCGATCTTGCGGCGGGCGAAGTGGCCGCCCTTGCGGTCGGACGGGGTGCGGCGCACGGCCTCGATCGCGAACGGCGCCCCGGAGGCGGCGAACCACCCGGCGACCCGGGCGTCGGGGACGGCGCCGAGGTTGTCGGAGTTGGAGACGAAGACGCGCTCGTAGCCGTGCTCGATCAGCCGCTCGAGCAGGCCGGTGCCGCGCAACGCCGTGTAGAGGTCACCGTGGCCGGGCGGGCACCACTCGAGGTCGGGGTCCTTGGGCCAGCTCGCCGGCGAGAGGTCCTTGGCCAGCAGCTTGGGCTCCTTGTTCTGCAGGAACTCCAGCGGCAGCCCCTCGACGGGCAGGTCGGTGTAGCGCGCCAGCGCCGCCATCGTGTCGGCGGAGGTGCGGAAGCTGTTCATGAAGATCAGCGGCAGCGTCGCGTCGTACTCCTTGCGCAGGTGCATCACCTGGCGCGCGATGATGTCGAGGAACGACAGCCCGCGGCGCACGCAGAGCAGCGACTTGGCGCGGTCCATGCCCATCGACGTGCCGAGGCCGCCGTTGAGCTTGATCACCGCCGTCGTGCGGATCGCCGCGGACGCGGTCTCGTCGGAGACCTCCACCGACGCGAGCGACTCCATGTCGACCGGCTCGATCGACGACTCCGGGATCATGCCGGTCTCGCCGTGCTCGAGCAGTCGGAAGTAGTGGGCGAACGTCTCGATCGCGACCTCGTCCACACCGGCCGCGACCATCTTGTCGCGTGCCCGTTTCAAGCCAGGGCTTCCCATGCTCACGATCGTAGGCTTCCCCCATGACGGGCACCCAATCACCCGGTCAATCACCCGGTCAATCACCCACCGGATCGCCCGCGAAGACGGCGGTCCGGGACCGGCTGCTGACCACCCGTCACCGGCGAGCGTTGGCGGAGCTGGGCGAGGCGGCGCGCGCGCTGGCCGAGCACCTCATGGCCCGCCCGGAGGTACGCCGGGCGGCGACCGTGGCGGCGTACGTCTCGGTCGGCGGGGAGCCCGGCACCGGCCCGCTGCTCGACGCGCTGGGCGGGGCCGGCAAGCGGGTGCTCCTCCCCGTGGTGCTGCCCGACCTCGACCTCGACTGGGCGGTGCACGAGGGCGAGCTGGTGCCCGCCCGCCGGGGGTTGCTCGAGCCGGCTGGGCCTCGGCTCGGCCCCGACGCGATCGCGACGGCGGACGTGGTGCTGGTGCCCGGACTGGCGGTGTCGCGCGGCGGGATGCGACTGGGCCGCGGCGGTGGCTGCTACGACCGGGCCCTCGGGCGGGTCCCGGTCGGCACGTTCACCTGCGTGCTGCTCTACGACGACGAGGTCGGCGTCGAGGTCCCGGTCGAGCCCCACGACCGCCCGGTCGGGTTCGCCGCCACGCCGTCCGGGGTCGTCCGGCTCGGGTGAGTCGAGGGCGTGATCAGTCGGCCTGGGGCGGCTGCAGCGTGAGCACGTCCTCGCCGGCGTCGTCGACGGCGGCGCGGCTGAACACCCACGGCAGCGTCTTGCCGTCCGCCCAGAGGTCGGTCTGGTCGGTGTAGTGCGCGTTGAACGGGTGGCCGGAGACGCCGGTGAGGCTGATCCAGCGCGACTCGTCGAGGTCGGCCAACGACACCACCATCCGCATCGACGGGGCGCTGGTCACGGCGTACCCCTTCGCCGCGTCCCAGGCGGTCGCGTCGACGGCCGCCGACCCGCCGCCGACGTCCCACCCGCCGCGGTCGGCCAGGGACCGCAGCGGCCAGGGGCCGGTCCGGGCCGGGCCGTGCAGCGCGAGCCGGTGAAGGTGGCCCCACGTCCAGTCCGCGGGGTCGAGGGCCTGCCGGCGGGTCAACTCGGCCCGGGCATCCCGCAGCGCACGCGCCAGGATGTCGTCGCGGGTCTCCTCGACGCCCTCGGTGCGCTTGTCGTCCCACCACGGGTCGCTCGGCCGGTCGAGCAGGTCGGTGACGACCGCGACCCACCGGTCGCCGCCGTCGGGCCAGGCCGCCTCGGGCAGGTCGTCGTGGAACAGGTCGGCGAGGAGCTCGCGCCACACCACGTCGAAGTACGCCGCCGCGCCGCTGTCGGCCTGCTGGCGGAAGTCCCAGCTCCGCAGCAGCCGCTGCCCGGCCGAGTAGTAGCCGCGCGGCAGGTCGACGTCGAGGAGGTACGGCGTCAGGACCGGCCCGAGCGGGTTGAGGTCGTCGAGCTGCAGCTGCGTGGTCGTGTCCACCGACACCGAGCCGGCGTCGACCTGCGGCTGCAGCAGGTCTCGGATCCGCTGCGCGCGGTAGCCGAGGTCCCAGTCCACGCCGAGGGGGTAGGTGTAATCCTCGCCGACCACCTGCTGGTTGGCCGCGACGATGACCCCGCTGTCGGGGTCGAGCAGCCGGGGCAGCCCGTCGAAGGGCACGTCCTGCCCGGTCCAGTCGTTCTCGGGCCGCCAGCCGGCGGCGGGCACGAGGCCGTCGTTGCCGGACCGCCGGATCGGGATCCGGCCGGTCGCCTGGTAGCCGATGTGGCCGGCGCGGTCGGCGTACAGGAGGCTCTGCGCGGGCGCCTCGAGGGACGCCGCCGCCGACCGCACCGACGTCCAGTCGGTCGCGGTGTCGAGCGCGAGGATCGCGTCCGCGGTCGTCGTGGGGTGCAGCGCGGTCGACTCGACCGCGACCGCGTAGTCGCCGTCGCGCACGCCGTGCGGGTCGTGGCCGAGGCCGGCGAGCTCCTCGTCGACGTCGGAGAGCAGCGGCCCGTGCGCGGTGGCGCGCACGGTGATCGTGACGTCGTCTCCGCCGTGCACGCGGATGGTCTCGGTGCGGGTGCCCAGCGGCCGCCAGCGCCGGTCATAGCGCCACTGGTCGCCCTCGACGCGCTCGAGGTAGAGGTCGCTGGTGTCCGCGCCGAGGTTGGCGAAGCCCCACGCGATGTCGGCGTTGTGCCCGATGACGACGCCGGGGACTCCGGGGAGGGTGAAGCCGGCCACGTCGAGGGGGCAGTCCGGGGTCACCGTGCGGCAGTGCAGGCCCATCTGCATCCAGACGCCGGGCAGGGACGTGCCGAGGTGCGGATCGTCGGCCAGCACCGGGCCGCCGGTCGTGGTGTGGTCGCCCGAGACCACCCAGCCGTTGCTGCCGAGACCGTCGCCACGACCGAGGAGCACCGGCATCCGGTCGAGCGCGGCGCGCAGCCGGGTCAGCGTCGCCGGGGCGCCGCCGCCCGCGCGCTGGAGGTACGCCGGGCGGCGCGGGTTGCGGGTCGCGGGCATCGTGGCGTCCTGCTCGAACACGCCGTCGACGACCGCGCCCTGGTCGACGATCGGCGGGTGCTGGCCGGTGGGGTACGCCGGGTAGAGGTCGGCCACCTCGGCCCGGGTGTGCCCGGCCAGTGCGAGGGCCCGGTCGATCTCGTCGGTCATGTTGCCGCGCAGGTCCCAGGCCATCGCCTTGAGCCAGGCCAGCGAGTCGGCCGGGGTCCACTCCTCCGGCCGGTAGTGGAGGCCGTGCGCGTTGAGCACGGTGTACTCGACCGCGACCTGGCGCGGCGCGTGGGTGTCGAGGTAGGCGTTGACGCCGTCGGCGTACGCCTCGAGGGCGGCGCGGGTCTCGGGCCGCACGAGCGCGAGCTCCTGCTCGGCGACCCGGCGCCAGCCGAGCGTCCGGGCGTACGCGTCGCTGTCGACCGCCGAGGCCCCGAACAGCTCCGCGAGCCGGCCGGCTGTCTGGTGCCGACGCACGTCCATCTCGAAGAAGCGCTCCTGGGCCTGCACGTAGCCCTGGGCGCGCATCAGGTCCTCGACGGAGTCGCCGTAGAGCTGGGGGATGCCGTGGTCGTCACGGATCACCTCGACCGGGCCCTCGAGCCCTGGCAGGTCGGCCGCGCCCGTGGTCTGCGGGAACGGCGTGCGCACCAGCTGGACGACGGTCACCAGGCCGGCGAGCAGCACCAGCACGAGCGCGAGGACGACGTACGTCGCGACCCGGGCGAGGCGCGGCCAGGCCCGGAAGCGGCGCCACCACCCGCCGGGCGCGTCGTCCGTGGTCGTCGCAGGCATGGTCCGGACATTGTGCCGTGTCGTATCATTGGCACTCGCCAGGGTCGAGTGCCAAGTCGACGAGGACAGCGGCCCCAGCAACGATCATCGTCCGGAGGAGAACCGTGCCGACCTACCAGTACGCCTGCACCGAGTGCGGCCACGCCTTCGAGGAGTTCCAGAGCTTCCACGACGACGCGCTCACCGAGTGCCCCTCGTGCGAGGGCCGTCTGCGCAAGCTCTTCAACGCCGTCGGAGTGGTCTTCAAGGGCTCCGGCTTCTACCGCACCGACAGCCGGCCGAGCAGCTCGGCCAGCGACACCGCGGCGCCGAAGGCCGAGACCAAGAGCGAGTCCAAGAGCGACTCGAAGCCGGCCGTGGCGGCAAGCTCCACGTCCTCCTCCGACTGACCCGATCCGACCCCTGTGGAGAGCCGGCACACCGGCGCCGGGATCCGCCTAGCGTCGCGGCATGCGCCGTGACCGTCTGATCGCCTCCGTCCGCGCGGTACGCCGTGCCGTGCTCGCCCGGCGCCGACTGCTCGCCGCGCTGCTGACCGCGGTGGCGGTCGCGACCGGCATCCATGCCGCCGCGGCCCCGCCGCCCGCCACCGTCGACGTCGTCGTGGCCGCCCGTGATCTCCCGTCCGGCACGGTGCTCGGGCCCGACGACCTGCGCGTCGTCGGGTTCGCCCCGGGTTCGGTGCCCGTGGGTGCGGCCGACGACGCCACCGGCCGCACCCTCGCCGCGCCGGTGCGGGCCGGGGAGCCGGTGACCGACGTGCGGGTCGTCGGGCCCGCGCTGACCGACGGCTACCCCGGGCTCACCGGCGTGCCGGTCCGGCTCCCCGACGCCGGCATGGCCGACCTGCTGCGGGTCGGCGACGTGGTCGACCTCGTCTCGGCCGACCCGCAGGGCGGCGGCGCGAGCGTGGTCGCCTCCGGCGTACCGGTGCTCGCGGTGCCCGCCGACGCCCCCGAGGTGGGCGCCTCGGGCCTGCCGGGCCGGCTCGTGGTGGTGGGTGCGCACCCCGCCGACGTGCCCCGCATCGCAGACGCCTCGGCGCGGACCTTCCTGACGGTGGCCTTTCCCGACTAGCGTGCCGGGATGACCGGATTCAGGAACTTCATCCTCCGCGGCAACCTCGTCGAGCTCGCCGTCGCCTTCATCATGGCCGGCGCGTTCGCAGCCGTCGTGACCGCCACCGTCGACGTCATCATGGACCTGATCGGCAAGGTCGGCGGCACACCCAACTTCTCCAGCTACGTGTGGCACGGCATCTCGATCGGCCTCTGGCTGACCGCGGTGATCTCGTTCGTGATCATGGCGGCCGTCGTCTACTACCTGATCGTGCTGCCGTACACGCAGGCCAAGGAGAAGTTCTTCCCGGCCGAGGCGACCGGCACCCCGGCCGACGTTGCGCTGCTCCAGGAGATCCGCGACCTGCTCGCCGCCCAGCAGGGCCGGCCGCCGACAGCCTGACCACGACCCCGTCCGCGGCGACCGTTTCGCCGTCGAGACACCTGAACTGGCTGCCCCGGAGCCCCGCCGACAGCCATTTCGGGTGCCTCGACGGCAGACCGCCGGCTCACGACCCGTGGTGGGGGGGCACCTGCTCCCGCAACCACCGGTCGGTCGACGACTCGGCCCCCGGCTGGGCACCGGTCTGCCTCTCGGGCGAGGCGTCGTCGCGCTCGTCGCTGGTGGTCTCGGGCAGCGTGTCGCCGAAGACCTCGGCGAGCCGCTTGCGCCGCTCCCAGTCCGACTCCGCCCCCGAGCTCGGAGCGCCGTCCGGGCCGGTCACGTGCACAGACCCGCGTCCTCGAGCGCCTGCTTGTCGGCCTCGCTCCTGGCACCCGCCGAGCCCGAGCCCGAGCCCGACCCGGAGCTGGATCCCGAGCCCGGCAGGTTGCCGGCAGAGATGACGTCGCTGCTCAGCTTCTTGGTCAGCGGCTCGTCGGTGGCGACCTTCCGCCAGACCTGCTTGGCCTCGGGCTCCTGCCAGACCAGCCGGTTGGGGTCGGCGGGGTCGGGGATGTTCGGAATCGTGAGGAACTGGACGTTGTCCAGGCCGATGCCCTTGAACTCCACGCCGAGCTTGGCGATCTTCCACACGTTCTTCAGGCCGGGGTCGACGGTCAGCGACTTGGTCGCCGAGTTCAGGAAGCCGACCAGATGGTCGGGGCGGGCGAGCGTGCCGGCGGTGACGACCTGGTGGGCCATCGACCCGATGAACGCCTGCTGCCGCTTCATCCGGCCGATGTCGGAGCCGTTGCCGACGACGTACCGCTCACGGACGTAGTTGAGCGCTTCCTTGCCCTTGATCTTGCGGGTGCCGGCCTCGATGTTGATGCCGTGCGCCGGGTCGACGATCGGCTCGGGGATGCAGACCTCGACCCCGCCGATCGCGTCGACCATGCCCTGGAAGCCCTCGAAGTCGACGACCACGAAGTGGTCGAGGCGCACCCCCGTGAGCTGCTCGAACTGCTGGATCGTGCAGGCGGGCCCGCCGAGCGCGAACGCCTCGTTCCACATCACGTTGTCGGCGCCTGGGATGGTGTCGCCGTCCTCGGTCTCGCAGTCGGGCCGGTCGACCATCGAGTCGCGCGGGATGCTGATGCCGTACGCCCGCTCCCGGTCCGCCGAGAGGTGGAAGAGGATCGTGGTGTCGGAACGCTGCCCGCCGCCGGTGAGGTTGTCGATGTTGCAGCCCTCGCAGTCCCGGCTGTCCGAGCCCATCACCAGGACGTTGAGCGGCTCCTTCGGGCCCTCGACCACGACCTTGTCCGGCCGATTGGACAGCTGGGCGGTCGGGTCGAGCACGTTGAGGTTGCCGTTGAGGTGGCGGTAGAGCCACACCGTGCCGAGACCGGTCGCCATCGCCAGCGTCAGCGCGGTCGCGAGCAGGATCTTGCCGACGGTGTGCCGCTTACGAGCCTTGCCCCGGCGCTTGGGGACGCTGGAGTCCGGCTGGGCGCTCTCGGGCACAGCGTCGGACATCGACAACCTCTGGGATCGGGGTTCGGGGGCACGGCGAGGGTAGGTCGCGAACCTTAAGTGTCCCTGTGAGCAGCGGGTTCGGACAAAATGAGGCCGCTCCGGCAGCCCCGCCAGCCGGTCGACGGGCGCCGCGCGGGCGGCTCGTGGAACACTGTCCGCCGACGCCCGACCTCGGTCGGGCGCGGCCCCAGTAGCTCAGTGGATAGAGCAGCCGCCTCCTAAGCGAAAGGTCGCCAGTTCGACTCTGGCCTGGGGCACCCGAGCCTCGACGCTGTGCCGGGTGACCGACCGTAGGCCCGCCCAGGATTGGCGTATCCCGGCGCCTCCACCTAGTGTCGACAGCCGATCATCGTCACCTGGAGGGATCGACCCTGATGCGCCTCTTCGGCATCGCCAGCACCCTGCTCATCGCACTCGCCGGCCTCACGGCCATCGGCGGCCCGGCCGCGGCCGACCGCCCGCCGCTGATGCTCGGCCCCGGGGACGCCCACGTCTCCGGCATCGGGCACGAGGCGATCATCCGGAAGTCGAAGTTCGGCTACGTCTACATCTCGGGCAAGCACGACAGCCACCTGCGGGTCACCTACCTCGAGGACCGCGACGCGCTGCGCTACCGCGACACCCGCACCGCACGACTCCGCCTGCCCGAGCACGGGTGCGTGCGCGAGCAGGTGAAGACCGGGATCTCCGCGGTCTGCAAGACCCCCAAGCGCCTCGACGGCAAGAAGGTGTTCGTGCAGGTCTGGCCGCGGCTCGGCAACGACTACGTCGACGGCCGCACCCTGCCGAGCCGCTTCCGTCTGTGGGTGCTCGCGGACGCCGGTCGCGACGTGGTCTACGGCGGCGACGGTGCCGACTTCGTCAACGGCGCCAAGGGCGACGACCGGATCTGGGGCGGCAAGGGCCGCGACTGGCTGCGCGGGGGGCCCGGCCACGACCGCATCTTCCCCGGTGACGGCCGGGACCGCGTCTCCCACGGCTGACCCGCACCACTCGGCCCCGATTCACCGCGTGGACCTGCGCCGGCGCGCCGTTCGTGCGATCTTGGGGTCCGAGTCGTGCGACCAGGCGCCGGCCGATCGATCGAGGTGAGCGGCGTGGAGAGAACGGCGTTCGCCCTGCTCCGGTCGTTGAAGGGCACCACGGTCACCGTCATCGACGACCACGGCCGCTTCGAGGTCTTCACCCGCGCCTCGCTGGACCAGCTCGCCCTCGAGGACGAGCCGGTCGACCAGGCCGACCTGCTACGGCAGCGCACGCTCTACGCCGAGGACGGCGTCACGCCCCTGACCCTCGACGAGCTGGCCGGCAGCCGAGCACTCGCCGGCGAGGTCGTCGAGGACATGCTGGTGTGCGTCCGGGCGCCGGACGGCTCGGTGCGCTACCAACGGGTGAGTGCAGCGCCCGACGTCGAGGACGACGGGAGTGGCCGGATCCGGGGCGCGGTCATCCTGGTGCGCGACGTCACCGATGAGCACGTGCTCGCCCTGCGTGAGGCGGACCTCCGCCACCGCCTGATCGACGTGATCAACCATCAGTTCCGCACCCCGTTGTCGTCGATCCTCGGCAACATCGAGCTGCTCGAGGACATGGAGGTCGACCTGCCGCCTGCCGCCACCACGAGCCTGGCCCGGGTGCTCGCGGCCAGCCGCAGGCTGGCCGAGCTGACCCGGGAGGTGTCCGAGCTCGTCGACCTCGAGGCGGCCACGCACGCCACCTACACCGACGCCGACCTGATGCACGTGCTGCGGCCCGTGCTCGAGGCGCAGCAGCGGGGGGCGCGCGACCGGGACGTCGACGTGACCGTCGACCTGCCGCCGCGCCTCACCGCGCTGGTCGACCGCAGCCTGGTCGCCCGCGCGGTCGGCGCGCTGGTCGAGAACGCCATCACCCACGCCCCGGCCGGCTCGAGCGTCACGGTCCGGCACGCGCGCGACGAGGACACGCTGCAGATCATCGTCGAGGACCACGGCCCGGGCATCCCCGTGACCGACCGGGAGCGGCTGCTCGCGCCGTTCGAGGTCGGGTCCGGTGTCGGCGGCGGCGTCTACGGCCGAGGCCTCGGCCTGGCGCTCGCCGCGACCGTCGCCTCCGCGCACGGCGGCCGCATCGAGCTCGGCGACCACCAGCCCCGCGGGCTCCGGGCCACGATGTCCCTGCCGCGTCGCCCGGCTCCGCGCCGTACCCCCAGACGCTGACGGTCGCGCCGGATCAGTCCAGCGTCTCGAAGCGCATGCCCGCGGCCTGGAGGCGCGCGAGCAGGTTGTCGCCCATCGCCTGGGCGGTGGTGACCTGCCCGGCGGTCGGCGGGTTGTCGTCGAGCGCCAGACAGAGGGCCGACTCGGCGAGCATCTTCGCGGTCTCGTCGTAGCCGGGGTCACCTCCGGACACCCGGGTGTGGATCGTCCGCCCGTCGCCCTCGCCGACGAAGTCGACGGTGAACCACGACTTCGACCGGCGCCGCTCGTCAGGACCGTCGCCCTGCTTGATCCGGCCGAGCAGCAGCCTGCGCAGCGGCGGCACCTGCGCGCTCGTGAACATCGCGGTGACCGCCGCGGCGCCGCCGGCGGCGTAGCGCAGCGTCTTGGTGCCGGCGTAGTGGGAGTAGGTGAAGTCCGGGCCGTACGACGGCAGCGCGGCGCCGCTGCGGGCCACGATGATCGGGTCGATCGTCGGGAGCGGGAGCAGCCAGTAGCCCAGGACCGGGTCGCGGTGCGGCTTGCCGCCGGACGTGCGCGATCGGCGGCCTTCGGGCCGGGGCTCGACGCGGCGGCGCTCCTGCATGGTCGCCCGCATCTGCCGGGCGCGCGAGAACTGGCCGAGGGCCGAGTGGAAGGTGCCGCCGGAGAACGTGCCGCTCGACCGGACGACGCCGCGCACGCGCACCGGTCCGGTGGCGGCGAGCTGCTGCACGGTGTAGAGCACCCCGAGGTCGTGCGGGACCGAGTCGAAGCCGCAGGCGTGCACGATGCGGGCCCCGGTCCGCTCGGCCGTGGCGTGATGGGCGAGGTACATCCGGTCGACGAACTCCGGCTCGCCGGTGAGATCGACGTAGTCGGTGCCCGCCTCGGCGCACGCGGCGACCAGCGGCTCGCCGTGCGCGAGGTAGGGCCCGACGGTCGTGATCACGACGCGGGTGCGGGCGGCCACGTCCGCGAGCGAGGCGGGGTCGGTGACGTCGGCGTGGAGCAGGGGCAGGTCGCCCGCCGCGGGATCGATCGTCGCCAGGTGCCGGCGTACGGCCTCCAGCTTCTCCGGGTTGCGCCCGGCCAGCGCCCACCGCAGCCCGGCGGGAGCGTGGCGGACGAGGTACTCGGCGGTGAGCCGGCCGGTGAAGCCGGTGGCGCCGAACAGGACGATGTCGTAGTCCGGGTCGAGCTCGCGTGCGTCAGCCATGGGCCCACCCTGCCAGGTCTCGGCCGGCTCGGTCGCGGCCGTCCGCCGTCGTACCCTCGGTGGCATGTGCCGCAACATCCGTCCGCTCAACAACTTCGAGCCGCCGGCCACCCGCGACGAGGTCACCGCCGCCGCGCTGCAGTACGTGCGCAAGGTCAGCGGTACGACGAAGCCGTCCCAGGCCAACCAGGCCGCGTTCGACCGCGCGGTCCACGAGATCGCCCACATCACCGAGCACCTGCTCGACTCGCTGGTCACCACCGCGCCCCCGAAGGACCGGGAGGTCGAGGCAGCGAAGGCCCGCGCGCGGGCCCAGATGAGGTACGCGCGTTGACCCTGGCCGCCGGGCCGGTCACGGCCCTGGACCTGCTCGCCGACCGGCCGCTCGTGGTCCTCACCGGTGCCGGTCTCTCGACCGACTCCGGCATCCCCGACTACCGCGGTCCCGGTGCACCCGACCGCACCCCGATGACCTACCAGGAGTTCGTGTCCGGGCCCGCCGCGCGCCGGCGGTACTGGGCGCGCAGCCACCTCGGCTGGGGGCGGATGCGGCACGCCGAGCCCAACGCCGGCCACCACGCGCTGGCCCGGATCGCCCCCGACCTGCTCATCACCCAGAACGTCGACGGCCTGCACGAGCGGGCCGGCACCCCGCGGCTGGTCGCCCTCCACGGCCGGATCGCGGACGTCGTGTGCCTCGGCTGCCGCACCACCTCGACCCGGTCGACGCTCCACGGGCGGCTGACCCGGCTCAACCCCGACTTCGCGGAGCGGCATGCGACGGCCGCCGTACGCCCCGACGGAGACGCGGAGGTCGAGGCAGAGCTGGAGGACATCGAGGACTTCGTGGTGCCCGCCTGCGAGCACTGCGGCGGGATCCTCAAGCCCGACGTCGTGTTCTTCGGCGAGAACGTCCCCGCCCCGCGGGTGGAGCGCTGCTACGCCGCGGTCGACGCGCTCGCGGACGCCGGCGGGGCGCTGCTGGTCGCGGGGTCGAGCCTCGCGGTGATGTCGGGGTTCCGCTTCGTCCGCCGGGCCGCGGCGACCGGCACCCCCGTGGTGATCGTCAACCGGGGCGCGACCCGCGGCGACCAGCACGCGGCGTGCACGGTCGACGCCGGCTGCAGCGAGTTCCTCACCGAGCTGGCCGCACGACGGCAGCGCTGACGGCTAGGTCGACTCGCGCCGGTCGTCGCCGCGCGGGCGGGCCAGCTCGCCGAGCAGGTCGACGATCTCGTGCAGCGCGAGGTCGTGCTTCGTGGGGTCGAGGCCCTCGATCCGCTCCCGGGCCAGGTTCTCGGGCAGCCGGGCGCCGAGCGCGAGCGTGTAGACGGTGTCCTCGGGCCAGAACCCGATGTCGATCACCTCGGCGGCGTAGAGCTCGCCCTTGTCGGTGCGGAGGACGACAGCCTCACCGTGGTCCAGACCGCGGGTGAGCGCGGTCGAGGAATGGGAAATGACGAGCACGTGCTCGCCCGACACGCGGGCAGGGCTGTTCAGCTCGATGAACTCCATTGACTTCCCCCACGTCGCCCACCCCCGACCGACGACATCGCTGACCCAAGACGGACCAACGCTGTCGGAAATCTATCCCGAGGATTTCCACGTGCGGTGAACAGAGTGTCAAATACTTGTCAACACGATCCCATGACACGCACCCGCGCCTCGGTAAAACTTTCGGGCCCGTTCACAACTTGCGAACGAAGATGTGGTCGGCGGCCTCGGGCACGATCTCGGCGGTCTCGCCGCCGGACCCGACCAGCACGCCCTCCTCGGTGGCGACCACGGTGACGGTCTTGTCGGGCAACGCACCGACCCGTCGCATCGCGCTCATCAGCACCTCGTCCTTCTGCATCTCCTCGGAGATGCGGCGCACCAGCACCCGGCCCTCGGCCGGTCCGGCTGCCTGCGAGAGCGGCTCGACGCCCTCCATGAAGTGCTCGCCGGCGCCGTGGTCGCCGAGCTCGTCCAGGCCCGGGATCGGGTTGCCGTACGGCGACTCCGTGGGGTGGTCGAGCAGCTCGATCAGCCGGCGCTCCACGGTCTCGGACATCACGTGCTCCCAGCGGCACGCCTCCTCGTGGACGAGCTCCCAGTCGAGACCGATGACGTCGGTGAGCAGCCGCTCGGCGAGCCGGTGCTTGCGCATCACCCGGGTCGCGAGCCGCATGCCCTCCTCGGTCAGCTGGAGGTGGCGGTCGCCCTCGACCGTCAGCAGGCCGTCGCGCTCCATGCGGGCCACGGTCTGCGAGACCGTCGGGCCGCTCTGGTGCAGCCGCTCGGCGATCCGGGCACGCAGGGGGACGATGCCCTCCTCGACCAGCTCGTAGATGGTCCGGAGGTACATCTCGGTGGTGTCGATCAGGTCACTCACCAGCCCATCCTCTCCTATTCACCAACCCGCTGGCATCGTGGAGCCCGATGCCGACTCCCCCACCCGGGCCGACCCCCGCGATCATGTGGTTCCGACGCGACCTCCGGCTGCGTGACAACCCCGCCCTCCTCGAGGCAGCGACCGACGGTCCGGTGCTCCCCCTGTTCGTCCTCGACCCCCGGCTGTGGGGACCCGCCGGCCCGAGCCGCCGGGCTTACCTGACCGCCTCGCTGCGGGCCCTGGACGCGTCGTTGCGCGAGCACGGCACCCGGCTCTCCGTGCTGCACGGCGACCCGGCGCACCAGGTGCCGCTCGCCGCCGGCGCGGTCGGTGCGCGGCGGGTCCACGCCGCGGGCGACTACGGCCCCTACGGGCGGCAGCGGGACGGCGCGGTCGAGCACGCCCTCGCCGGCGCCGAGGTCGAGCTGGTCCGCACGGGCTCGCCGTACGCCGTGGCCCCGGGACGGGTGACCACCGGTGCGGGCGAGCCCTACAGGGTCTTCACGCCGTTCCACCGGGCCTGGGCCGAGCACGGCTGGCGGGCGCCCGTCGACGCCCCGAGACCGGGCGACTGGCTGGCGCTCGACGAGTCCGGCGAGATCCCCGACGCGGATCCGCCGGCCGGCCTCACCCTCCCCGAGGCGGGCGAGGACGCGGCACTCCGTCGCTGGGCGGACTTCCTCGACCGAGTGGACGCCTATGCCGAGGACCGGGACCGCCCCGGCGTGGACGGCACCTCGCGGATGTCGGTGCACCTGAAGTGGGGCGAGATCCACCCCCGCACGCTGCTGGCCGACCTGGCGCGGCTGCGCAGCGACGGCGCGGCGACGTACCGCAAGGAGCTGGCCTGGCGGGAGTTCTACGCCGACGTCCTGCACGCCCGGCCGGAGACCGCCCGCGACTACCTGCGGCCGGAGTTCGCGCGGATGCGGTACGACGAGCCGGGCGCCCGCCTCGAGGCCTGGCGCGAGGGTCGCACCGGGTTCCCGGTGGTCGACGCCGGGCTGCGCCAGCTGCGGGCGACCGGCTGGATGCACAACCGGGTGCGGATGATCGCGGCGAGCTTCCTGGTCAAGGACCTGCACCTGGAGTGGCATCACGGCGCCCGGCACTTCATGCGCTGGCTGGTCGACGGCGACCTCGCCTCCAACCAGCACGGGTGGCAGTGGACCGCGGGGTGCGGCACCGACGCGGCGCCGTACTTCCGGGTCTTCAACCCGACCGCGCAGGGCCGCAGGTTCGACCCCCGGGGCGACTACGTGCGCCGCTGGGTGCCCGAGCTGGCCGACCCGGAGGCGGTGCCCGACCCGCACGACCCGGGCCCGGAGGAGCGGGCGACCGTGGGCTACCCCGAGCCGCTCGTCGACCACGCGGCGGAGCGCCGGGAGGCGCTCGACCGGTGGGAGGAGATCCGCTGACTTAGGTCGGGGTCGGTGGGCTACCCGCGGCCGATCCGCTCCCCGCCGTACCGACCTAGCGTCGGAGCGTGCGCACCGCCCGGCTGCCCGCCCTGGGCCTCTTCCTCGTGGCTCCGGTGTGCGCGGAGTACCTCTGGGGCTATGACGACAGCACCGGCCACCCGGCCACGCTGCTCGGCAACCTCATCGTGTTCTCGCCTCTGTACGGCGCGCCCGCGCTGCTGATCCGCGAGGCCGCCCGTCGCCTCGGCCTCGGCTGGCCCGGCCTGCTGCTGCTGGCCGCCGCGTTCGGAGTGGTCGAGGCGGGCGTCGTGGACCAGTCGATGTGGAGCACCGACTACCGCGACATCCCGTACTGGACCGACATGGCGGCGCCGACGTACCTGGCCCCGATCGGGCTCAGCGTCTATCTGGCGGTCTCGTTCGTGGGTGGCCACGTGATCCTCAGCATCGGCTCCCCGGTGGTGCTCGTGGAGACGCTGACCGGGCGGCGCCGGCACCTCCCGTGGCTGGGCCCGGTGGCGCTGGTCGTGGTCGCCCTCCTGTACGCCGCGGCGTGCGGGCTGGTGGCCAAGGACGCCTACGACACCGGGGAGGCGACCGCCACCTGGGGGCAGCTGGCGGGCTCGAGTGCGGTCGCCGCCGGGCTGGTCGTGGCAGCGGTGACGCTCGGCCGCCGACCGGGCTTGATCGTGCCGGGGCCCGTGCCGCGTCCCGCGCTCGTGGCGGGCGCGGCCGGCCTCGCGATGCTCGGCTGGGTGGCGATCCCTCCCACCCGGCTGGGGACCGCGGCCGTGGTGCTGCTCGCCCTCGGCGCGATCGGGACCGTGCAGGCGCTCTCGCGCCGAGGCGACTGGGGCCGACGCCACGAGCTCGCCCTCGCGTCGGGTGCACTCGTGGCCGCCGGCGCCTTCGCTTTCCTCACCACGCCGATCGGTGACGTCAGCGACGCGGAGAAGTACGGCCACAACGTCGCGCTGCTGACGCTGGTGGTCCTGCTGTGCGCGGCCGCCTCTCGGCGGGCCGGCCGGGCTGGACCTGGGCGCGCCGTCGTGCCAGCGTGAGGCTCCCCGCATCTCACGACCCCGCGTGGAAGGTCCTCGATGGCTGAGCTGCTCGTCCCCCGCCGCTTCTGCGGCCCACCGTCATCGGGCAACGGCGGCTGGTCGGCCGGCGCGCTGGCCGCCCTCGTCGACGCCGGCCCGGGCGCCGGGATCACGGTCTCGCTCCGGCGGCCGCCCCCGCTCGACACCCCGATGCCGGTGACGGCCGCGGGCGGGGTGACGATCGCCTCGCTGGGTGGCGCACCCGAGGACGACGTGGTCGCCCGGGCCGAGCCGACCGAGGCCGAGCCACCGCTGGCCGACCCGGTGTCGCCCGAGGAGGCCCGCGCCGCGGAGGCGTCGTACGCCGGGCTCACCTTCCACCCGTTCCCGACGTGCTTCTCCTGCGGGGTCGACCGCGCGGAGGGCGACGGGCTGCGGATCTTCCCGGGGCGGGTCGCCGACCAGGAGGGCGCCGCCCGGGTCGCGGCCACCTGGACCCCCCACCCCAGCGTCTGCGAGGACGGGGTCGCGACCGTGCCGACGACCTGGGCGGCACTCGACTGCGCGGGCGGCTGGGCCGGCGACCTCGAGGAGCGGCTGATGGTCCTCGCCCGGATCACCGCCCGCCTCGACGCGCTCCCGCGCATGGGCGAGGAGCACGTCGTCGTCGGGCTCGCCGGCCGCAGCGAGGGCCGGCGTACGCACACCTCGGCGACGCTCTACGACGCCGACGGCCGGGTCGTCGCCCGCGCCGAGCACGTGTGGGTCGCGGTCGACCCGGCGGACTTCCGGTGAGCTGTCCTCTACGATGGTCGGCATGAATTTGAACGATCAAATGCAGGGCTCGGGCAGCGAATGGTGGCGACACGCGGTCACCTACCAGATCTACGTCCGCAGCTTCGCCGACGCGGACGGCGACGGCATCGGCGACCTGCGTGGGATCACCTCGCGCCTCGAGCACGTGCGCGACCTCGGGGTGGACGCGATCTGGCTCAACCCCTTCTACACCTCCCCGCAGCACGACCACGGCTACGACGTCGCCGACTACTGCGACATCGACCCGCTCTTCGGCACGCTCGCCGACGCCGACGCGATGGTCGAGCGCGCGCACGACCTCGGCCTCAAGGTGATCGTCGACCTGGTGCCCAACCACACCTCGAACGAGCACGAGTGGTTCCGGGCCGCGCTCGCCGCCGGCCCCGGCAGCCCGGAGCGCGACCGCTACGTCTTCCGCGACAGCACCGACGGACCGCCCAACAACTGGAAGTCCGTCTTCGGCGGCCCCGCGTGGACCCAGGTGTCCGACGGTCAGTGGTACCTCCACCTCTTCGACTCCACCCAGCCCGACCTCAACTGGCGCAACCCCGAGGTCGGCGAGATGTTCGTGGACGTGCTGCGCTTCTGGCTGGACCGCGGCGTCGACGGGTTCCGCGTCGACGTCGCGCACGGTCTGTTCAAGGAGGAGAGCCTGCGCGACCAGGTCTTCGCGACGAGCGAGGAGCCGGTCAGCGGCGCCTCGGCGGGCGAGTCCATGGTCGAGCGGACCGCGGTCGACGAGCCGATGTGGGACCAGCCCGAGGTCCACGACGTCTACCGCCGCTGGCACGAGGTGCTGGCCAAGTACGACGGCGACCGGATGATGGTCGCCGAGGCCTGGACCCAGAGCGCGGAGTCGATGGCGCGCTACATCCGGCCCGACGAGTTCAGCCAGGCGTTCAACTTCGCGTGGCTGCTGGCCCCGTGGTCGGCCGAGGCGTTCGCGAAGGTCATCACCGGCACCTTCGAGGCCGTCGGCCACGTTGGTGGATCGCCGACGTGGGTGCTGTCCAACCACGACGTCGACCGGCACCCGAGCCGCTACGGCGGGGGCGCGGTCGGCCTGGCTCGTGCGAAGGCCGCCACGCTGACGATGCTCGCGCTGCCGGGCTCGGCGTACGTCTACCAGGGCGAGGAGCTGGGCCTGGAGCAGGTCGAGGTCGAGCCGGAGTTCCGGCAGGACCCGTCGTGGTTCCGCACCGGCAAGCCCGGCCGGGACGGCTGCCGCGTGCCGCTCCCGTGGAGCGGCGCCACGCCGCCGTTCGGCTTCGGTCCCGGCCAGGGCCAGCCCTGGATCCCCCAGCCCGCGGAGTGGGCGGAGCTCACCGTCGAGGCCCAGGCGGCCGACCCGGGGTCGACCCTCGCGTTCTACCGCGCGGCGCTCGCCGCCCGCCGGGAGTTCTCCGAGACGGCCGGGGAGGAGATCGAGCTGGTCGACGCCGGCGAGCAGGTGCTGTCCTTCCGGCGCGGTCCGGTCACCGTGCTGGTCAACTGCGGCACCGAGCCCGTGCCGCTGCCCGACGGCGACGTCCTAATGGCGAGCGGCCCGGTCGAGGGCGCGCTGCCCCCGGACACCGCTGTGTGGATCGGCTGAGCACACCGGCCCGGATCAGGAGGTCTCCCGCTCGGGCGGGTGCTCCTCCAGCGCCAGGTTGTAGCGGCGCAGCAGCTCGACGAGCGTGGTGAGGTCCTCCTCGGACCAGTCGCCGAGCCGCTCGTCGAGCCACCGGCGGCGCTCCGCGGTGACCGCGGTCATCCGGCCCACCGCGGTCGCGCCGGCGGAGACCAGGGTCGCCCGGCCGTCGTCGGGGTCGGGTGTGCGGTCGACCAGGCCGAGGTCGACCAGGTGCTGGACCTGCCGGCTGATCGCTCCCTTGTCGATGCCGAACGCGTCGGCCATCGCCGAGGCGCGCTGCGGGCCGTGCTGGAGCAGCCAGGACAGCATCAGGTACGACGACGTCGGCAGCTCGGGGTGCACCGCGTGCGCCCGCTCGCGGAGCACCCGCCGGATCCGGCGGATCATCACGCCCACCTGCTGCTCGAGCCCCCGGAGCAGGTCGGTCCGGGGCAGGTCGGTCCGGGGCAGGTCAGTGCGGGAGCCGGTCCCGGCGCTCGGGTCGCTCACGGCTTGATCGCGATCGCGGTGTGCAGCTCGGCGGCGACCTCGGGCGAGGCCTGCGCCTCCGCGTCGAGGTTGGAGGTGCGCAGCGGCACCTCGCGGATGAACAGGACGCAGACCAGCGCGACGAGGGCGAACGGCGTGGCCACCAGGAAGATCTCGCCGAACGACGCGCCGAACGCGTGCTCGACGACCAGGCGCGCCGGGCCGGAGAGCGTGCTCATGTCGGGCACGTCGTGGCTCTCGTGATCCACCGGCGTGCCGGTGGCGTCGGAGATGCGGTTGGCGACCTGCGTGCTGAGCAGGGCGCCGAGGACCGAGACGCCGATCGAGCCGCCCATCGAGCGGAAGAACGCCACGACCGAGCTGGCCGAGCCCATGTCGGCGAGGCTGACGTTGTTCTGCACCGAGAGCACCAGGTTCTGCATCGTGGCGCCCAGGCCGACGCCGAGGATCGCCATGAAGGCGCCGATCACGACCAGGCTCGTGGTCTCGTCGATGGTGCCGAGCAGGCCGAGTCCGATCACGACCAGCACCATGCCACCGACCAGCCAGTGCTTCCACCGGCCCGTGTCGCTGATGATCCGGCCGCTGACGATGCTGGAGACGAACAGCCCGCCGACCATCGCGATCGACATGAGGCCGGCCTCGGTGGGCGTCATCCCCCGGGCGGTCTGGAAGTACTGGCTGAGGTAGACGGTGGAGCCGAACATCGCCACGCCGATCATCACCGAGGCGACCGTCGCCAGCGCGATGGTCCGATCCCGGAACAGGCGCAGCGGGATCACCGGCTCGACCGCGACCCGCGCCTCGACGTACACCGCCAGCACGAGCACGACGACTCCGACGGCCACGAGGACCGCCGTCGTGGTGGACGCCCACGCGAACTGGTTGCCGGCGAGGCTCACCCAGACCAGGAGGATCGAGACGCCCGCGACGATCAGCGTGGCGCCGAGGTAGTCGATGTGCACCGGGCGCTTCACGACCGGCAGGTGCAGGGTCTTCTGGAGCAGGAAGAACGCAGCGACCGCGAACGGCAGGCCGACGAAGAAGCAGCCGCGCCACCCGAGCGCGGAGTCCACGATCACGCCGCCGATCAGCGGCCCGCTCACGGTCGCGAGCGCGAACACCGCGCCGAGGTATCCGGAGTAGCGGCCGCGCTCGCGCGGGGAGATCATCGTCGCGATCACAACCTGCACCAGCGCGGTCAGGCCGCCGACCCCGAGGCCCTGCACCACCCGGGCGCCGATGAGCACCTCCATGCTGGGCGCGAAGGCGGCGATCAGCGACCCGACGATGTAGATGACCAGCGCGAGCTGCACGAGGAGCTTCTTGCTGAACAGGTCGGAGAGCTTGCCCCAGATCGGGGTGGTCACGGTCATCGCGAGCATCGTCGAGACCACGACCCAGGTGTAGCCGGTCTGGGTGCCGTGCAGGTCGCTGACGATGCGGGGCAGCGCGTTGGTGACGACGGTGCTCGACAGCATCGCGACGAACATCGCGAGCAGCAGGCCGCTGAGGGCCTCGAGGATCTCGCGGTGCGTCATCTGCGCGGGCTCCCCGGTGGGACCGGTCGAGCCGGCTGCGCCGGCGGACACGGACACGGGTGCGGGGGGGACCTGGGACACGGGAGCTCGCTTCACGACGAGTAGAAGGTTGTCGTGGGCAACTATATTCCCGGGACCGGTACTCCCTGACGAACGGGCACCGGATCCGGCCGGAATGGGGCCCGTTCGTCAGGGAGTACCGGGGTCAGTCGTCCTGGGCGGGGTGGTCGAGCGCCCGCGCGAGGTTGGCGACGACGTCCTCGCTGGGGGACGCGGCCTGGCGGTTGGTCTCCTCGAGCTGGGCGAGGAGCTCGGCGCGGTGGACCTTGACCGAGCGCGGAGCCTCGATGCCGACGCGTACGACGTCTCCTCGCACCTCGAGGATCGTCACCACGATGTCGTCGCCGAGCACGACGCTCTCTCCGGCGCGACGACTGAGAACCAGCATATGGTCACGCTACCTGGCGGAGCCGGGCGGTGGGGCCCGGCTCGCAGGTCACGAGACCAGCGGCGCCGCGAGCGGCAGGTCCGCGTCGTCCAGCACGATCTGCCCGCCGCGGAGGCTGGTGGTGTTCACCAGCACCGGCGCGGCCAGGTTCGCCGTGGTCGAGGCGAGCGACTCGCCGGCGTTCAGCACGACCAGGAGCAGCACGTCGTCCGCGGAGCGGATCTCGAGGTCCGTCAGCACGTCGTCGCCGACGGCCGGGGCATAGTCGGGGAAGAACCGCCCCGGCGGCACCACCAGGAAGCTGAGGTCGGGCCGGTCGACCGAGGTGAGGCGGCACAGGTCGCCGGCCTCGTCGAGACGCACGAGAGCGAAGCGGCGCAGGCCGTCGAACCCGAGCATCGGTCGTTCCAGCTCGATGACAGGCAGGTCGGTCTCGTGGGGAGGCATCGTGGCCATCATGGCACCGGCGGTCATCGCAGGAAGTCCAACAGGCTGGGCTGCATCACCCGCGCGGTGGCGGACAGGGCGGCCTGGTAGGCGACCTCCTGCAGCTTCAGGTCGACGCTCGCCTTGACCAGGTCGGTGTTCTCGACCTCGGAGAGCGAGGAGGTGAGCCGGAGCTCGGCGTCGCTCGCGGCGTCGCGCGCCTGCTCGACCCGTTTGGTGCGGGCGCCGATGTCGGCCTGGACGTTGGTGACGCGCTCGCGGTCGGCTCCGAGGACACCGACGGAGCCGCTGATGCCGGCGCTGCTCCCGGACCGCAGGGCGGACGAGAGGTCCGCGAGATGGTCGAAGATCGAGTTGCCGTCGGCGCCGAAGACGTCGGGACCCTCGACGTCGACTCGCACGGTGGCGCCGTCGGAGACGGCCCGCACGACGCCGTCGGTGGTGACCGCGGTCGGCTGGTACGTCACGACACCGGTGATCGGGTCAGCGGCGTACGCCACGGTGCCCGCGGTGACGCCACCGAAGACCGGGCGGTTGAGGTACGCCGCGTTCGACGTGGACACCAGGCCCTGGCGGATCTGGTCGACCTCAGTGGCGAGCGCCTCGCGCGCCTCGGCGCCCATGCTGCCGGTGTTCGCACCCTGGAGCGCGATCTCGTAGGCACGGCGCACCTGGTCGGTCACGCTGGAGAGCGTCGAGTCGGCCTGGTTGAGCCAGCCGAGACCGTCGTTGGCGTTGCGGACGAACTGCCGCTGGTCGGCGACCGAGGCGCGGATCCGCATTGCGGACGTCGCGGCGGTCGGGTCGTCGGACGGGCGGTTGAGCACTCGCCCGGTCGCGAGCTGCTCCTGCACCTTCGCGAGCCGGTTCAGGCCCGCCTGCAGACCGGTCTGGGCCTGCCGGTTCATCATGCCCTGGGTCATCCGCACGGTGCTCATCAGCGCACCAGCCCGGTCCGGTTGATCAGTGTGTCGAGCACCGAGTCCATCGTGGTCATCACCCGGGCGGCTGCCTCATAGGCGCGTTGGGCCGAGATCATGTTCACCGTCTCCTCGTCGAGGCTGACACCGGCCATCTGCTCCCGGGTCGAGTCGACCTGGTCGGTCAGCGCCTGCTGGTTCTTGGCCAGCTGCTGTGCGGAGGCGACCTTGCTGCCGAAGCCGTTCACCAGTCGCTGGTACTGGTCGTCGACCTTGACCGCCTGGGCGAGCGCGGCGGCGTTGTTGCCGTCGTTGCTGGGCCCCGCCACCTTCGAGACGGCCAGCTTGCTCACGTCGGTGATGACGACGTCGATCGTGCCGAGGATGTCGGCGGCGTTGTAGTCGAAGAGCTTCCCGCCCGCGACCCCGCTCGAGTCGTAGCCCGCCATGTGCGCGGCGTTGACGTCGTCCGCCAGACCCTTCGCCACGGCCGCGAGGCCGGCCACGTAGGACGGCAGCGCATCGTCGAGCACCTGGACGGTGGCCCCGACGTCGCCGCCGAGGCTTCCGACGACGGCGGTCGTGCCGCCAGAGGTGTCCGGACTGAGCGCGAACGTCACGGGCCCGCCGGAGGCGGTGCCGTCGGGAGCGACCCCGCCGGTGACGACCAGCTGGGCCGCCGTGATGCCCTTGACCAGGGGCTCCCCGTTGAGCTCGACCAGCATGGTGCCGTCGTCCTGCACGGTCGCCTTCGCGCCGGTCAGCTCGGAGAGCCGGAGGGCGAGGGCGTCGCGCTCGTCCATCAGCGTCGTGGTGTCCGACCCACCGCCGAGGGCGGCCGCGATGGTGCGGTTGGTCGCCGCGAGCTCGCTCGCGACCGAGTTCACCTCCTTCACCGAGGCCAGCAGGTGGGAGCGCTGATCGGCTCCCTCGTCGCTGAGGTGGGCGGCCTGGAGCTTGATCGCGTCCACCACCGTCGCGGCGGCGCCGAGTGCCTGGCTGCGGGCCGCATCGCTGCCCGGAGAGTTGCCGAGGTCGGCGAGCGTGGCCCGGAAGTCGGCGAGGGCGGCCGAGACCCCGGACGGTCCCGGCTCGGCGAGGCCGGTCTCGATCCGGCTGAATGCGTCGGCGATGCTGTCGAGGTAGGTCTGCCGGCCGTGCTCGCGACGCATGCGGCTGTCGAGCAGCGTGTCGGTCATCCGGTCGACCCGGGACGCCTGCACCCCGCTGCCGGTCTCGGTGGAGCGAGACCACCGGGCGGGCGCACTCGCGGCACCGAGGGTCTCACCGACGACGCGACGGCGGACGTAGCCGTCGGTGCCTACGTTCGCGACGTTGGTGCTCGCGATGTCCAGCGCCACCTGCTGGTAGCGCATCGCGGTCAGCGCGGTGTTGATCGAGGCGAAGGACCCTGCCATGTCAGAGGCTCCGATCCACGTACGCCGGCGCGCCGACCCCCGCGGCCACGGCACCGGCCGCGGTGTAGGTCGGAGCGTCGTTGCCGAGGCCGAGCAGGGACTCGTGAGCTGCCCGCAGGCCGGCCGAGATCAGGCTCCGGCTGACGTCGGCCGCACGGACGATGTCGTCGCTCAGGGTGGCGAACGCCTCGCGGTGCTCGGCCAGGATCGAGGCCCAGGGCTCGTCCGCGACCGCGACCAGCGCGCGCAGGCTCGGGTTGGGGCCCAGCCCCACCCCGGCGGCGGCCTCGTCGGCAGCGACCGCACGCAGCAGCTCGATCTCGCGTACCTGCCGTGCCGCGTCCTCGACGTCGCGAGCCGCGGCCGGTAGCCACCGGGTCCGCCCGCTGGACATCACCAGCGCCTCCGTCTCGAGCCGGTACAGCAGACCCTCCAGGAGCTCGCGCTCCCGCCAGAGGACCCACGTCAGCTTCTCCACGATGCCGCTCCCTTACCGATCGGTTGTCCGTGCAAAAGAACCCATCGGGTGCGCGGGGTCGTTGCTGAGGAGTTCTGCCCGAGCTCGCGCACGACGTGGGCGAGCTCGACGGGAGCAGAAACCGCGGGACGAGATGTGACCCACGTCTCGGGTGTCGGTGTAACGCTCGTGGACCTATGCCGTGTAACGCCGGGACTTAGGTCACCGGTCAACTACCTGTCGCTGCGTCCACACTCGGTCGTGTGAACGCGCACAACGAGACGCCTGAGGTCGAGGCGCTGATCCTCTCCCACACCGCACTGGTCGGACACATCGTCCGCGAGACGATGTCGCGGGTCCCCTCGCACGTCGATCGCGACGACCTGACGTCGGCCGGGCTGCTGGCGCTCGTCCAGGCCGCCCAGGCCTTCGACGCCGGCCGCGGGGTGCCCTTCAACCGCTACGCCGCCACCCGGATCCGGGGCGCGATCGTCGACGAGCTGCGCCGCGTCGACTGGGCCTCCCGCTCGGTACGACGCCGCTCCCGTGAGCTCGACGCCACCCGGTCCCGGCTGGCGACGATGCTCGGCCGGCCGGCGACCCAGACCGAGGTCGCCGACGCGGCCGGCCTCAGCGTCGGGGAGGTCGTCGGCAACGACGACGACATCGCCCGGGCCCAGGTGCTCTCACTGCACGCCTCGGAGGACGACGGCATCGGCGAGACGCTGGTCGGCGACGCCCCCGACCCGCAGCGGGCACTGGAGCACCGGGAGCAGCTCACCTATCTCACCGAGGCCGTCGCGGAGCTGCCCGAGCGGCTGCGGCTGGTCGTGGAGCAGTACTTCCTCAACGAGCGGCCGATGGCCGAGATCGCGCAGACCCTCGGCGTCACCGAGTCTCGGATCTCCCAGCTGCGGGCCGAGGCGCTGGTGCTGCTGCGCGACGCGCTCAACCACGAGCTGGACCCCGATCTGCTCGCGCCGCACACCCGTCCCGACGGCTGCGCAGCCAAGCGGCGCGAGGCCTACTTCGCCGCCGTCGCGAGCCGGCACAGCGCCGGCCTGCGCCGCTCCGCGGCCGAGCCCGCGAACGAGCCGGTCGGCGCGCCGGTGAGCGCCATCGCATAGCGCCAGCAGCATCCGAGCTCCCCCTGAGGCGGCCGGTCCGGAAAAATCCTCAAGATTTCTGGGCCGACCGCCTCAGGCCGTTCCTGGATCTGCCGAAGGTGGTCGTGAAGGAACCCACGGAAGGGTTCCCCTCCGACTCACATTCCAGGAAGGAAATCATCATGAGTCTCCGCATCAACCAGAACATCGACGCCCTCAACTCCTACCGCAACCTGTCGGTCACCCAGGGCCAGATGAGCAAGTCGCTGGAGAAGCTGTCCAGCGGCTACCGGATCAACCGTGCGGCCGACGACGCTGCCGGTCTGGCGATCTCCGAGGGCCTGCGTGCGCAGGTCGGCGGCCTCAAGGTCGCGGTCCGCAACGCCCAGGACGGCATCTCGGTCGTGCAGACCGCTGAAGGTGCGCTGACGGAGACCCACTCCATCCTGCAGCGCATGCGCGACCTGGCCGTCCAGGCCTCCAACGGTGGCGCGAACGACGTCGACTCCCAGGCCGCGGCCGACACGGAGTTCAAGGAGCTCGCCAAGGAGCTCGACGACATCGCGAACAAGACCCAGTTCGGTGGCACCAAGCTGCTTGACGGCTCCTACGACGCCAACTTCCAGATCGGCGCCAACACCGGTGACCAGCTGGCCGTCGTGATCAACAACGGCACCGCGCTGGCGGGCTTCGACTCGACCGACCTCGGCGTCAACGGCGACACCCTCACCGGTGCCACCGTCGCGGACGGCGTCACCGCCGCCCAGACCGCGCTGACCAACGTCGACGGCGCCATCAAGACGGTCTCGACCTCCCGCGCGACCCTCGGTGCCACGCAGAACCGGCTCGAGCACAAGATCAACAACCTCAACGTGGCCGTCGAGAACCTGTCGGCCTCCGAGAGCCGGATCCGCGACACGGACATGGCTGCCGAGATGGTGAACTTCACCCGCTCGCAGATCCTGTCCCAGGCCGGCACCGCGATGCTGGCCCAGGCGAACCAGGCCCCGCAGGGCGTGCTGTCGCTCCTGCGCTGACCTGACCGGTAGGTCGGCCACGAGCCGATCCGCCATCGCAGCACCCGGCCCCCGGGAGAGCGCCACCCCGCTCTCCCGGGGGGCAACCGGGGATCTCACGGTCCCCGTCCCCAACCCGATCAGGAGGACCCGGTGGTCACCAGCAGCGTCAGCGGCCTGGCGAGCGGTCTCGACACCGCCAGCCTGATCGACCAGCTGATGCAGCTGGAAGCGGTGCCGCAGAACCGTCTCAAGGCACAGCAGATCACCGAGAAGTCGGTCCTCACCGCGCTGCGCGCCCTCAACACCGACACCCTGCTGCTCGCGAGCAAGGCCGCTGCCCTCGCGAAGCCCGCCACCTGGCAGACCCTCAAGGCCACGGTGACCGGCACCGGTGTGTCCGCGACCGCCGGCGCCACCGCCGCCGCGACCAGCCTCTCGTTCACCGTCGGCTCGTTGGCTGCGACCCACCAGCTCGGGTTCGCGACCGGTGCGGCCCTGGACGCGCGAGTCGTGTCCGGCACGTCGGTGAAGATCACCGGCGTCGACGGCGTGGTGCACGACGTCGCGACCGGCGGCGGCACGCTCAGCGAGCTCGTGTCCGCCATCAACGGCGCCAGTGCGACCACCGGGGTCAAGGCGACCGCGGTCAAGGTCGCCGACGGCTCCTACCGGCTGCTCGCCGAGTCGACCACGACAGGTGCGGCCTCCTCGTTCACGCTGACCGACGCCGACGGGTCCGCACTCCTCGGCGGCGCCGCGGTCCGGGCCGGCACCGACGCCCAGATCGACCTGGGTCTCGGCATCACGGCGACCTCGGCCACGAACACGTTCACCGACATCACCCCGGGCGTCACCGTCACGCTCGGCGCGACCACCACGGTCGGCAGCACCGCGACCGTGACCGTCGCCCAGGACTCCTCGACGATCCGCTCGTCGGTGAGCGGGCTCGTCGACCAGGTCAACTCGCTGCTGTCGCTGATCGACAAGCAGACTGCGACCAAGTCCGAGACCGACGCGGCCGGCGCGCTCGCCGGTGACACCATGGCGCGGACATTGCGCAACAACCTGCTCAACACCGTCTTCGGCGACTCGACGAGCTCGATGGCCACCCTCGGCATCCAGACCGACCGCTACGGCAAGCTGGTCTTCGACGGCGACAAGTTCGACAAGGCGTACGCCGCGGACCCAGCAGGCGTGGCGGCCAGGTTCACGACCGGCGCCACCACCGCGACCGACGGCTGGGCGGCCCGGGTCGTCGCCGTGACCAAGAGCGCGACGGGCTCGTCGGGCACGATCGCCGCGGCCATCGAGGGACGCAACACCGCCCTCGGCCGGCTCTCCAAGAGCATCGCCGCCTGGGACGACCGCCTCGAGCTGCGGCGAGCCTCCCTGGAGCGCACCTACACCGCACTCGAGACCGCGCTGTCGAACCTGCAGGGACAGGGGAACTGGCTGGCTGGCCAGATCTCGTCGCTGCCGTCCTACTCATCGTGACCACGGAAGGAACACCGATGACCGCCTACCTCAACCCGCGCGAGACCTACCTCGCTGCCTCGGTCTCGACCGCGAGCCCGCAGCAGCTGCTGGTGATGCTCTACGAGCGCCTCACGCTCGACCTGCAGCGGGCCTCGGAGGCACTCCGCAACGGCGAGCCGAGCAAGGCCCACGAGCCGCTGCTGCACGCGCAGGAGATCGTGCTCGAGCTCAACGCGAGCCTGGACCTGAAGGCCTGGGACGGCGCGAGCGGGCTGGCCTCGCTCTACGACTACCTCCACAGCGAGCTGGTGAAGGCCAACATCGGCAAGAACCTCCGCATCACCGACTTCTGCCTCAACATCGTCTCGACGCTGCGCGACACCTGGCGCGACGCCGCCATGGGCATGATCGCCGAGTCGGCATGAGCACCGAGGCCGTCGCTCGCACCTCTCCGGGGACCGACGAGCACCTCCACTGGGAGACCGCCCTCGACCGGCTCGAGCTGGACGTGATGCTCGCCGAGCGCACGCTCGCCGACCCGAGCCGGGCCGGGCACCTGGACGATCCCTGGGACGAGCCGATGCTCGCCGGGCCGATCCCAGCCGACCTGGTGGAGCGGGCCCTCGCCATCCGCGAGCGGCAGCTCCGCGTCGAGGCCGAGCTCGTGCAGGCCGTGGGCTCGGCCCGTCGCCAGCACCGCTTCGCCGACCGGGTCGACCGCGCCACCGGACGCGGCCCCGGGCGTGCCGTGTACGTCGACCTCGAGGCCTGAGCCAGCCCACCCCGTCATCGATCGCGTCGTTCGGCCACGCACGTGGCCCGGTCGGCGCGATCGGCCCATTGCGAGACCGTCCACGACCCGGCGGGCATCCTCCCGATCACGCCCGTCTAGACCGTCCGCGAGACTCACCGGACCGAATCGGATCGACCTCGTCGGTTTCGCTCAGGTCCCCGCACCGAGCGCCGAAGGTCCAGGCGAGCACGGATCGCTCACCCCCCGCCGATGGACCGGCAACGACCACCCCTCTTCTTTCGGAGGCTTGGCAATGCCGTTCGCAATCTCTGATCCTGTCGGCGCCGTTCTCAACGCCGCGCTCGACGGGGTCGCCCTGCGTCAGCGCGTGACTGCGGACAACATCGCGAACGTCGACACCCCCGGGTACCGCGCCAGCAGCGTCGACTTCGAGTCCAGCCTGCGCGCCGCGATCGCCGCCGGAGACCCGGCCGGCGCCGCGCCCGCCACGACGCTCGCCACCAGCACGCCGGTCGGCGCCAACGACAACAACGTCGACCTGCGCAAGGAGACGCTCTCGGCCGTCCAGTCGCAGTTCCAGTACCAGATCCTGACCCGGGCGACCACCGACCGGTTCACGCTGATCAAGACCGCAGCGGGCGTGGCCTGATGGGCGCGTTCGACACCCTCGCCATCGCCGGCTCGTCGATGGGCGTGCACCAGACCTGGCTCGACGTGCTGGCCTCGAACATCGCCAACGTCAACACGGTCACCCCCACCAGCCAGAGCGCCTTCCAGGCGCAGATGCTGATCGTGCGCTCCGCCCCCGGCGGCGGCGTCGAGGTCGCCGGCCTCGCCGAGAGCGACCCCGCGGGCCGCCTCGTGTCCGATCCGGGCAACCCGATGGCCGACGCCGACGGCTACGTCCGCGCCCCCGACATGGACATGTCCTCGCAGATGACCCAGCTGGTGATGGCCCAGCGCGGCTTCCAGGCGTCCGTCCAGGTCACCAAGCAAGCCCAGGAGACCTACACCGCCGCGTTGCAGATCGGTCGTGCCTGATGAGCATCAACGCCATCGAGGCCATCGGCGGCTTCACCCCGACCGTCGCGCCCCAGCTCACCGGCGCCCAGACGATCCACGGCAGCTCGAAGGTCGACTCGTCGTTCGGCGACCTGGTCATCGACGGCCTCGACCGGCTCGAGGCCGTGCAGGATCGCTCCGACCAGCTCGCCGTCAAGGCCGCCACCGGTGACCTCGACGACATCCACGACTACACGATCGCCTCCACCGAGGCCGCGGTCACCACGCAGCTCACCGTCGCGGTGCGCAACCGGGCCCTCGAGGCGTTCAACGAGATCATGCGGATGCCGATCGGATGAAGCAGAGACTCAACCGCAGCCTCGGCAACCTGCGGACCACGTTCACGTCGTTCACCCTCGGCCAGCAGGTCGTGGCCGTGGTCGGCACCATGGCCATCCTGCTCGCGGCGTTCATGGTCTTCCGGTGGGTGTCCACCCCCGACTACGCGCCGCTCTACAGCAACCTCGCGGCGTCCGACGCCTCCGCGATCGTCGACGAGCTCGACTCGCAAGGCACGCCGTACAAGCTCGCGAACGGCGGCTCCACGATCATGGTGCCCCGCGACTCGGTCTACTCGACCCGGATCTCGCTGAGCGGCCAGGGCCTCCCCGAGCAGGGCAGCGCCGGAGGCGGTGACGGCTACTCGCTGCTGGACAACCAGGACATCTCGACGTCGGAGTTCCAGGAGCAGACCGACTTCAAGCGCGCCATGGAGGGTGAGCTGGCCTCGACGATCGAGGCGGTCGACGGCGTCAGCACCGCCGTGGTCCACCTCGCGCTCCCGCCGGCGAAGGTCTTCGCCGACGAGCAGGACCCGCCGACCGCCTCGGTGCTCATCGACACCGCCGCCGGCGCGACCTTCGAGCCGCAGCAGGTCCAGGCGATCGTGCACCTGGTCGCCTCGAGCATCGACGGCCTCGACCCCGACAACGTCACGGTCGCAGACTCCTCCGGCAAGGTCCTCTCCTCCAGCGACGCCGGAGCCCTGGGCGCCAGCACCCGCGACCAGCAGGTCACCACGTTCCAGCAGCAGACCAGCCAGCGCATCCAGGCCATGCTCGACCGGGTCCTCGGCCCCGGCAACTCGACGGTCCAGGTGACCGCCGACCTCGACTTCGACAAGTCGGTCTCGGAGTCGACGACCTACGGCAAGAACGCCAAGGCCCCGCTGTCCTCGAGCTCGAGCACCGAGAAGTACGACGGCCCGGCCGGCGGCTCGAGCAGCACCGGCGTCGTCGGCCCGGACGGGCAGATGGACAGCTTCGGCACCACCGCGAACGGCAAGTCGTCCTACGTGAAGGAGTCGCAGACCTCCGACAACGCCGTGGAGACGACCGTCGAGCACCGCGAGACCGCACCGGGCAGCGTCAACTCGCTCCACGTCGGCGTCGTGCTCGACACCGTCGCCGCCCAGGGCCTCAACGCCACCGACGTGCAGGACCTGATCACCGCCGCTGTCGGCATCAACCCCAACCGGGGCGACACCGTCCAGGTGACGACGATGCCGTTCGATCGCACCGCCGACAAGGCCGCCGCAGCCGAGCTGGCCGCCGCGGCGAAGGCCGCGAAGACCGCCCGGATGTGGGACATGGTCCGCAACGGCGGGATCGCGCTCGCCGTCCTCGCCATGCTGCTCATCGCCTGGCTGCGGGGCCGCCGCAAGGCGAAGCGTCGCGACCAGAACACCACTTACCTGGTGGAGCAGCTGCGCAGCGACGCCGCCGACCGGGCCGCCGCGACCGCGGCCGTCATGGAGGCAAGCCCGGCCCTGGCGGCCCTGGAGAGCGCCGACAACGCCTCCTCGGAGCTGCGCCGCGAGCTCGCCGACCTGGCCGAGGACCAGCCTGAGGACGTTGCCGCGCTGCTGCGTGGCTGGCTGGTGGAGCGTCCCTGATGACCACGATGAACCTCACCGCCGCCGGTGTGCGCAAGGCAGCGGTCGTGCTGATCCAGCTCGGGCGGGACAGTGCCGCAGCGGTGCTCGGCCACCTCTCCGACGCCGAGGTCGAGGCGATCTCCGCCGAGATCGCCCGGCTCGAGTACGTCGACGCCAACGAGAGCATGGCCGCGCTCACCGAGTTCCGCGACATGGCCAACGCCAAGGCGAACATCGCCCGCGGCGGCCTGGCCTTCGCCCGCACCATGCTCGAGCAGTCGCTCGGGGCCGACCGGGCCGGCGAGATCATGGAGCGCCTGCAGGCCGCGGCCGTCCAGATGCCGTTCCAGTTCGTGCACCGCGCCGACCCCTCCCAGCTGCGCACGTTCATCGCCGACGAGCACCCCCAGGTGATCGCGCTCGTGCTCGCCCACATGACCGCCGAGAAGGCCTCGCTGGTCCTCTCCGGGCTGCCGTCGACCCTCCAGGCGGAGGTCGCGCACCGGATCGCGGTCATGGACCGGACCTCCCCCGAGATCATCCACGCGGTCGAGCAGAGCCTGGAGCGCAAGCTCTCCTCGGTGCTCCAGCCGGCCGAGATGTCGCGCGTCGGCGGCGTGGACCCACTGGTGAGCATCATCAACCGCTCCGACCGGGTCACCGAGCGCCAGATCGTCGAGGGACTCGAGGCCCTGGACGCCGAGCTGGCCGAGGAGGTCCGCAGCCGGATGTTCATGTTCGAGGACATCGTCAAGCTCGAGGACCGCTCGGTCCAGCTCGTCGTGCGCCAGGTCGACCAGGCCGAGCTGGCCATGGCGCTCAAGGGCGTCAGCGACGCCGTGCGCACCAAGATCACCTCCAACCTCTCCAGCCGTGCCGCCGAGACCCTGCTCGAGGAGGTCGACCTGCTCGGCCCGGTCCGCCTCGCCCAGGTCGAGGAGGCCCAGCAGTCCGTGATCCGGCGCATCCGCCAGCTCGAGGAGCAGGGCCAGATCATCATCAACCGCGGGAGCGACGATGAGCTCGTCTCCTGACGGCCGGCAGACGATGTACCGCCCTGCCGACCGGCCGGACCTGCGCACCGGGGTGTGGACCCGCCTCGGCGACTCCGCGGTCCTCGGCGACACCGTCACCGAGGCCGCGCTCGACGGCCTCGCCGAGCGCACCCACAGCGCCGCGCGCTCCCAGGGGTACGCCGTGGGGTGGGCCGAGGGACGCCAGGAGGCGATGGTCCGCATGTCGGCCGCCGAGGCGGCCGCCGAGCAGCGGCACCGCGACGAGGAGGACCGGCGCGAGCACGAGCACCGCGCCGCGATCGCCGCGCTCGCCGACGCGGCCGACGCACTGCGCCGCGCGACCCAGGACGCGACCACCCGGATCGCCGGCCAGGCGACCGACCTCGCGTTCGAGCTCACCCAGACCCTGGTCGGCCACGAGCTGGCCACCGCCGCCGAGCCCGGGGCGGCCGTGATCGCCCGGGTGCTCGCAGCGCTCCCCGACGACCCGTCCACCGTGGTGCGGGTCGGCTCCACCGCCGCCGGCTCCCACGCGGCCGTCCTGCTGCAGGAGCACGGCGTCCGCCTCGTCGTGGACCCGGACCTCGGGCCCGGCGACGCCGTGGTCGAGACCGACACCACGGCGATCGACCTCTGCGTCACGTCCGCGCTCGCCCGGCTCCGCGAGGTGCTGTCATGAGCGCCCTGCTCGAGAGCCACCGTCGCGAGGCCCAGCTCGCGGTCCGGCCGGTCCACCTCGGCCGGGTCGTCGGGCTGCTCGGCCTGCGGGTGACGGTCTCCGGGGTCTCCGCGGCGCTCGGCGACCTGCTCGAGGTCCGCGGTCTGGGTGGCCCGGTCCCGGTCGAGGTCGTGGCCAGCGGCGACGGGCTGCTCACCTGCCTTCCTCTCGGCGACACCACCGGCCTGCGCGCCGGCGACCACGTGATCAACAGCGGCGAGGGCCTGCGGATCCCCGTCGGCGAGGCGCTGCGCGGCCGGGTCCTCGACGGCCTCGGCCGGCCGATGGACGGCGGCCCCGACCTCGGGCACCTGCCGGTCGTCACCGTCGACCACCTGCCGCCCGCCGCCCTCAGCCGCCCCCGGATCGACCAGCAGCTCGGCCTCGGCGTACGCGCCCTCGACGGGCTCATCTCCTGCGGCCGCGGCCAGCGTCTCGGCATCATGGCCGGCTCGGGCGTCGGCAAGTCGAGCCTGCTGTCGATGGTCGCCCGCGGCACCGACGCGGAGATCTCCGTGATCGCGCTGATCGGCGAGCGCGGCCGCGAGGTCCGGGAGTTCCTCGAGAACGACCTGGGCCCCGAGGGCCTGAAGCGCTCGATCGTCATCGTGGCCACCTCCGACGAGCCACCGGTGGTCCGGCTGCGCGCCGCCTTCGTCGCCACCCGGATCGCCGAGTGGTTCCGCGACTCCGGCCGCCACGTCGTGCTGATGATGGACAGCCTCACCCGGGTCGCCCTCGCCCAGCGCGAGATCGGCCTCTCCGCGGGCGAGCCGCCGGCGACCCGCGGGTTCCCGCCCAGCGTGTTCGCGCTGCTCCCCCGCCTGCTGGAACGAGCCGGCACCTCCCCGGAGGGCAGCATCACCGGCCTCTACACGGTGCTGGTCGAGGGCGACGACATGCAGGACCCGATCGGCGACTCGGCCCGCTCGATCCTCGACGGCCACGTGGTGCTGTCGCGCGACCTCGCCACCTCGGGCCACTTCCCGAGCATCGACGTCCTCGAGTCGATCTCCCGTGTCGCGACCGCCGTCATCGGGCCCGAGGGCCGCCAGGACGCCACCCGGCTGCGCCGCCTGCTCGCGGCGTACCGCTCCGTGCGCGAGCTGGTCGAGATCGGCGCCTACGTCAGCGGCACCGACGCCGACGCGGACGACGCGCTCGCGCTGATGCCGCGCATCAACGACTTCCTGCGTCAGGACATGTCCGACGTGACCGACACCGCGGACACCTGGTCCGCCCTGCACGAGCTGGTGAACCCATGACGAACCGAGGCGAGTCCAGCCTGCGCGGCCTGGTCCGGCTGCGCAACCTCCGCGAGCGCGACAGCCGGCTCGGCCTCGCGACCGCGCTCATCGAGGAGAACGCCGCGGCCGCCCGGGTCCGGGCGATCGAGGACCAGATGACCGACGCCCCCGAGCGCGACGTCAGCGACCTCGAGGCCTTCCGGGCCCGGCACCACCGGCTCGAGGCCCTGGTCATGGCGCTCTCGGACGCACGCGCCGCCCATGCCTCCGCCCACCAGCTCGCCCTCGCGGCCAGGAGCAGGTGGATGGAGGACCGCACCCGCCTCGCCGCGGTCGAGTCGCTCATCGCCCGGCGCGCGGCCGCCGTCCGCGTGGAGCGCCTGCGCCGCGAGAACCGCGAGATGGACGCGATCGGCGAAGACCTGTGGCGCCGCGCCCAGAGCGCCGCGGAGGTGTCCTGACCATGAGCCTCACCGACGCCACCGCCCGGATCAGCCAGATCCAGTCCCAGCTCGCGCTGCTCGCACCCCCGGTCGCCACGACCAGCTCCTCCTCCGCCGCGTTCGCGACGTCGCTGCGCACCGCCGCCACGGCGGTCACCCCCGGCACGCTCGGCACGACCGGCACGACGGAGTCGGGCGACGCGGTCGTGGCTGCGGCGAAGAAGTACCTCGGCGTTCCCTACGTCTGGGGCGGCACCGACCCGAACAAGGGCCTGGACTGCTCCGGCCTCGTGCAGCAGGTCTACGAGGACCTCGGCTACGAGCTGCCACGCGTGTCCTACCAGCAGGCCGAGGCCGGCCGCGCGGTGAGCGGCGGTCTGGCCAACGCCCAGCCCGGCGACATCCTCGCCTTCGGGTCGCCGGTCCACCACGTGGGCATCTACATCGGCGACAACCGGATGATCGAGGCGCCGCGCCCCGGCCTGGACGTGCGGATCGGGCCCGTATACGAGACGCCGACCGCGATCCGGCGGATCGTGCCGGACGCCGGCTCGGTGAGTCCGGTCAGCACCGTGGGCGGCACCGGCTCGCCCGCGCCGCTCGCCGCCAACGTGGCCGGCCGGGTGGCGGCGAGCACGCCGTACGCCTCGCTCTTCGAGGCTGCTGGGCAGCGCTACGGCGTCAGCGCCGAGCTGCTCTCGGCCGTGGCCCGCCAGGAGTCGGGCTACAACCCGCGGGCCACCAGCCCAGCCGGCGCCCAGGGCCTGATGCAGCTGATGCCAGGCACCGCCGCCGGGCTCGGCGTGAAGAACGCCTACGACCCGGCTCAGGCCGTCGACGGGGCCGCGCGGCTGCTGAGCAGCCTGCTCGACCGGTTCGGCTCCACGCCGCTCGCGCTCGCCGCCTACAACGCCGGACCCGGCGCCGTGCTCCGCTACGACGGCATCCCGCCGTACCCCGAGACCACCAACTACGTCCGTTCCGTGATGTCGATGCTGGGAGCCGCCGCATGACCACCATCCCGATCGGGGCCACGGTCCCGGCGATCGACCAGGGCGCACCCGGGTCGCCCGGCAACACCGGCGGCGGAGACGTGTTCCTCGCCCTGGTCCAGGGGCTCCTTGACGCCCAGCCCGTGCTGCCGCCGCTGGCGCAGCCCGGGTCCCAGGAGGCCACCGAGGCCGCGCTCGGGGAGGTCGTGCCCGGAGAGGCCGAGGAGCAGTCCGCCGATGCGGGTCTCCCCGACCCGGCGTCGGCGGCCGCGCTGGCCGGCTCCCTCACCTCCCCGCTGATGACCGGCCTCGCGGCTGCTCTCGTGCCCGGGCTCGTGACGCCTCCGTCCGCTCCGCGCGCCGGTGACCCGAGCGTCACCGCCGACCTGGTCGGGGCCGGTGACGCCGCACCCGACGACGGGCTGACCGCCCTCGCCGGGCCGAGCGCCGAGGTCTCGGGCGCCCAGACCGCTTCGGCGGCAGCGGTGCCGGGTCCGCGCCCGGAGCCCGCCCGGCCCGACCTGGGTGCCACGGACACCCGCCCGGCCGCCACCGACGCGACCGCCACCGACGCGACCGCCACCGACGCGACCGCCACCGACCGGCCCGCCACCACCGACCAGCCGGCCACCACGCCGGCCGCGCCGCCGAGCGCCACAGCACCGACCGCGGCCTCGGCGCCCACCCCGGCACCGACGCTCGCCGGCGTCGCCGCGCCCACCGCGCCCGCCGCCGTGGGGACGGCCCCCACCACGCCGGTCGCACCGGTCGCCCACCAGGTCTTCCCCGAGGTCGTCAAGCTCACCACGAGCACCGACGGGCCGCAGCGGGTGACCATCCGACTCAACCCCGAGGCGCTCGGCGAGGTCCGCGTGGTGCTCACGGAGCGTCGCGGCACCCTCGAGGTCAGCCTGAGCGCGGGCAGCGACGCCAGGCGTGCGCTGCTGGAGGGCACGCCCGAGCTGCAGCGACTGCTCGACGCGGTCGGCCGCGGCGACTCCCGCATCGTCGTGCGCGACGCGACCGGGCTCCCGGTCACGGCGCCCGCGCCGGGCTCTGCCACCAACTCGTCGTCCGGCCAGACCGGCCCGGGCACGACCTGGTCCGGCGACCTCGCGGGCGGCGCCCAGACCGGAGCCGGACGCAACGGAGCCGATACCGCACCCGACCAGGACCGGCGTCACGCGCCTGGAGGCAGCACCATCACGGACGCCATCGCCAGCGCGACGAACAGGTCGCGGACCACCGAGACGGTCACGGGGGCCCGACCGGGCCTCGACGTGACGATGTGAGGAGGGACCCGTGTCCGTATCGGCAACCGAAGCCGTCACCCCGACCGGGATGTACCAGCCGACGGTCGCTAGCGCGTCCGCCGACGACAAGGAGATGTTCCTGAACCTGATGGTCGCCCAGCTGCGCTACCAGGACCCGATGAACCCGGCCGACTCGGGCGAGTTCCTCGCCCAGAACGCCCAGTTCACGGCCCTGGAGAAGATGCAGGACGTCGCCGACCAGACGGCGGCGCTGCTCGCTGCCCAGATCTCCTTCGGTGCCAGCGGGCTCGTCGGCCGGTACGTCACGTACCTGAACGCCGACGGGACGTCGACGGCCGGTCACGTGGGGTCGGTGACCTACGACGCCGCCGGTCCGATGCTCGTCGTCGACGGCGAGTCGGTCAGCCTCGGCCAGGTCCAGTCGGTCACTGCCGACGCCCCTGCCGGCAACCCCGACAACACCGCCGGATCCGGCACCACCCCCTCCGACGCACCCACCACCAACGCCTGACCATCCGCTCCACCCACCCACCAGGAGACACCCATGCTTCGCTCCCTCTTCGCCGGCATCAGCGGCCTGCGGGTCAACCAGACCATGCTCGACGTCACGGGCAACAACATCGCCAACGCGAACACGGTCGGCTTCAAGTCGAGCTCGACGGTCTTCCAGGACACGCTCTCCCAGATGCTCACCGCCAGCTCCGCACCCAGCGGGACCACCGGCACCGGCCTCGGCGGCACCAACCCGATCCAGGTCGGACTCGGTGTCCAGGTCGCGGCGACCAACACGAACTTCAACCAGGGCTCCAACCAGACCACGGGCCGGCCCACGGACCTGATGATCAACGGCGACGGCATGTTCGTCGTCATGCGGGGCAACGAGGCGACCTACACCCGGGCAGGCGCGTTCACCTGGGACCGGAACGGCACGCTGGTCTCTCCCGGCGGCGGCCGGGTCCAGGGCTTCAAGCTCGACGCGGCCGGTGCCCCGGTGACCCCCCGCACCCTCGTCGACATCGTGCTGCCCGAGGACGACGGGACGACCCCGGTGCCGGCCGACCCCAACGAGCTCTCGTCGTACGAGATCGGCAAGGACGGCAAGCTCAGCGTCACCTACGAGGACGGCACGAAGGCGACGCTCTTCCAGGTCGCCATCGCCGACTTCAACAACCCGATGGGCCTGGCCAAGGTCGGCGAGACCAGCTTCACCACCACGGCCAACTCGGGCGATGCCGAGATCGGCGTCGCGGGCGAGGGCAGCCTCGGGTCGCTCAGCACCGGCGCGGTCGAGATGTCCAACGTCGACCTGGCCGCCGAGTTCACCAACCTCATCCTCGCCCAGCGCGGCTTCCAGGCCAGCTCCCGGGTGATCACGACCTCGGACCAGGTGCTCGAGGACCTCGTCAACATCAAGCGATAGGCGACAGGACCAAGCGTCGATCCGACGGCGTCGGTGGACCGGACCACTCAGGTCCGGACCACCGACGCCGATCAACATTGCGAGCGCCACGGACGGTCGCTCAGAACGGCCCAAGGACGGTGCACATGATCACACTCAGGCGACTCTCGGGAACGGTGTTCGCACTCAACTCCGATCTGATCGAGCGAGTCGACTCCACTCCCGACACCGTGGTCACGCTGGTGGACGGCAAGAAGTACGTCGTCACCGACACCCTCGAGGAAGTGGTCGCTGCGGTGCGCTGGTACCGCGGCGAGGTCCTCGCCCTCAGCACCTTCATCGACGTCGACACCCGGCCGCACGAGCACCAGCGCCTGGGCACCGTCACCGAGCACCCGGCTGCGCACCTGAGCCGGATCGACCGAGCTGACGCCTGATGGACCCGGCAACCCTGATCGGGGTCCTCGGCGGGTTCCTCGTCGTCATCGTGGCGAACATGCTCGAGGGCGGCAACCCGATGGCCCTCCTCCTGCTCCCACCCATGCTGCTGGTCTTCGGGACCACGCTGCTGATCTCGCTGGCCGGCGGCACGACCGGCGACGCCAAGCTCGCGGCCCGAGGACTGGTCCGCGCGTTCACCGGCAAGGCACCCAACGGCGCCCTGCTGGTGCCGCACCTCGTCGCGGCCGCCGACAAGGCCCGCCGCGAGGGCCTCCTGGCCCTCGAGGACACCGTGGCCGAGCTCGACGACCCGTTCCTCGCCAAGGCCCTGACCATGGCCATCGACGGCACCGACCCCGAGGAGCTCCGGGACATCCTCGAGGCCGAGGTCCACGCGACGAAGGCCGAGTCCAGGCAGGCCGCCCGCTACTTCAACGCCTGCGGCGGCTACGCGCCGACCATCGGCATCGTCGGCACCGTGATGGGCCTCGTGCACGTCCTCGAGCAGCTCGCCGAGCCCGAGAAGCTCGGCCCCCTCATCGCCGGCGCGTTCGTCGCCACCCTGTGGGGTGTCGCGTCGGCCAACATCATCTTCCTGCCCCTCGGTGCCCGCCTGATCCGGCTCGGCGAGCTCGAGGCCGCCCAGATGGAGCTCGTCATCGAGGGTGTCGCCGCCGTCCAGGCCGGCTCCAACCCCCGCATCGTCGCCCAGCGGCTGCGGTCGCTGCTCCCGATGGGCCAGCGCGAGGAGGAGGCCGCCTGATGAGCGCCCCGTCACGCCGCCGCAAGAGGCCGGAGGAGCCCGAGGAGCACGTCAACCACGAGCGTTGGCTCGTCACCTACGCCGACATGCTCACGCTGCTGATGGTGCTGTTCATCATCATGTTCGCGATGAGCCAGGTCAGTGAGGACAAGTACGAGGCCCTCAAGTCCGGCCTGGCCGTCGGGTTCGGAGGCCAGCAGTCGGTCCTGAACGGCGCCAGCTCGGTGCTCGAGGACGACCTCAGCGAGTACGGCACCGAGCTGGTCTCCAGCGCCGCCTTCCGCGGGATGCCCGCCGACCAGCAGAAGATGGTCCTGAGCGCGCTCGACTCGGAGGAGAAACGACGCATCCAGGCGACCTACGCCGAGGCGGAGGCCGAGGCCAAGCGGCTCGAGGCGGTCCGCGACCAGCTGATGGCCGCCCTGCGCAGGGCCGGCCTGGAGAAGGATGTGCGGACCACGATCGATGACCGCGGCCTGGTCGTCAGCCTGGTCTCGCGGCACGTGGTGTTTCAGCCAGATATCGCGCAGCTCAGCCCACGCGGCCAGCGCGTGGTCGACGCTCTCGCGCCGGTGCTCCTCGACGTGCCCAACGACCTCCGCATCGACGGCCACACGAACCAGGAGCCGGTCAAGCCCCGGCTCTTCGCCACCGACTGGGACCTGTCCGCGGCCCGGGCCGTGACCGTCCTGCGCAGGCTCAACGAGCGGGACGACATACCGAAGCGGCGCCTGTCGCTCTCGGCCTTCGGCCACGAGCGGCCGCTGATCGACCCGGACACCCCGGGCTCACAGGAGATCAACAAGCGGGTCGACATCGTCGTGCTCCCGCAAACCAGCGTCGAGGCCACCCAGCTGATCGACGAGGTGCTGAGCGCCCGGCCGGGCGGACAGGGGGAAGAGGGATGAGCGTGACCACCATCAAGGCCGCCAAGGCCGCCAAGAACGCCGAGGCCGAGGACAGCTCCGAGGCCAAGGCCAAGGGCAAGGGCAAGAAGGGCGCGAAGGTCGACAGGAAGAAGCTGGTCATGATCCTCGCGGCCGTGCTGGCCGTCGCGGGAGCGGCGTACTGGTTCGTGCTGAAGCCGAGCGCCCCCGCGGACGAGGCGCCGAAGCCCGGCCACATCCTGCCGCTGGACTCCACCCAGATCAACCTGGCGTCCGGCCACTACCTCAAGATCGGCATCGCGCTCCAGCTCGTGGAGGGTGCGCCGGAGGAGGTCGACGGCAGCAAGGCGCTGGACGCCACCATCGACCTGTTCAGCGGGCTCACGATCGAGGAGGTCGCCACCGCCCGCGACCGCCGGGCACTGAAGGAGGAGCTCGAGTCCACGCTGGAGAAGTACTACGACGAGGAGGTCATGGGGGTGTACTTCACGGAGTTCGTCACGCAGTGAGCTGAGGACCTGACCCGACAACCGAATACCGAGGAGCGAGGCGCGCGTCACATCCGCTGCCGACTTCTCTCAGGAACCCCGCCGAGAGGCCGATGGAAGTCATCGTGGCCTCCTCTGACGCTCCTGTCACCCAGTCCGGCACCGCGCCTGCGGCCGACCGGCGGACCCGGCGCGCCAACGCGACCCCGCAGCTCTACGACTTCCGGCGACCCATCCAGCTCTCCCGCGAGCACTCGAGGATGCTGCAACTGGCGTTCGACGACTTCTGCCGTCAGGCGACGACGGTCTTCACGTCGTCGCTGCGCACCGTGTGCTCGGTCAGCCTGTCCTCGATCGAGCAGCGCACGTACGCCGAGTACATCGACTCCCTCGACAGCTCGACGTACCTGACCGCGTTCTCGGCCGACCCGCTCTTCGACCGCGGTGTGCTCGAGATCCCGCTGGTCGCGGTGATGACGTGCGTGGACCACATGCTCGGCGGCCCCGGCCGCGAGGAGCAGCCCGAGCGCCCCCTCACGGAGATCGAGGCCGGCGTCGCGAGCGGCATGATCACCCGCCTGCTCGGTGAGATGCGCTACTCCATGGCCTCGATCGTCGCCTTCGAGCCGGTGGTGCGGGGCGTGGAGTACAGCCCGCAGTTCATCCAGGTCGCCGGAGCCTCGGACGTGATGGTCGCCGCCAGCCTGGAGCTGCGGATCAACGAGCGCAGCTTCCGGATGACCATGTGCATGCCGTTCTCCAGCCTGCTGCCCCACCTCCTGCGGGCCGCCGCGCCGCTGCCGGTGTCCGAGCGCGAGCGCGCCCAGCGCGCCCGCGCCGCCGCCGAGCTGGCCGACCAGTTCGAGCGGGTCCCCCTCGAGGTCGCGGTCAGCCTGCGCCCGACGAAGCTCAGCCCCGACGAGCTCACGGCGCTCCGTCCCGGTGACGCCATCCGCCTCCACCACCCCGCCGCCGCGCCTCTCGAGGTCGTCGTCGACGGCACCTGTTTCGCGCACGCCACACCCGGGACCAGCGGGTTCCGGCTCGCCGCCCTGATCGTGGGCACCCCGAAGGAGAACGCATGACCACCGTTCAGACCACCGTGGACCTCGAGCGGGCCGTGCTGGCCGCGAGCGCCGCCATCGCGGTGCTGCCCGCCTCCGAGCCGGTCTCCGTCGGGGCACCGCGCTCCGGCGATCCCGCCGACCCCGCGCTGGCAGGCTTCGCCGGCGCCGTCGTCGCCGACCTGGACGGCCCGGGCTCCGCGCCGCTGGCGGTCCTGGTGGGCGCCGAGCTGGTGGCCGCCCTGGCGTCCAGCCCGCTCGGTGGGCTCGACCTCGCCGCGGCGCTCCAGCCCAGTCTCGACGCCGTCGCCCAGGCGATCGGCGCGCGCGCCGGCGCCGCCCGCCAGACCGAGGCCGCGACCGTCGGCGCCGAGATCGGCGCACCGTTCGTCGTGATCCCGCTCGACGGCGTCGCACCGGTGGCGGCCCTGCTGGTCCCGGAGGCCTACCTCGCGGGCGGCCAGCACGACGCCACCACCGCGCCCACGTCGGGCCCGGTCGGCCCGGCCACCGGCGAGCGGCGGGGGATCGAGATGCTGCACGGCGTCGACATGGAGGTCACGGTCGAGATCGGCCGGGCCCGGATGACGGTGCGCGAGCTGCTCGACCTGGCCCCGGGCGCCGTCCTCGAGCTGGACCGCGCCGCGGGCAGCCCCGCGGACCTGCTCGTCAACGGGCGCCTGATCGCCCGCGGTGAGGTCGTGGTGATCGACGAGGACTTCGGTCTCCGGATCACCGAGATCGTCACCGACGCCACGGTGGGCTGACATGCTCGAGCTGACCGTCCGGCTGCTGGTCTCCCTGTCGCTGGTCCTGGGCCTCCTCCTGCTGCTCGCGCGGTACGGCGGTCGCCGGTTCCGCGGCAACCGCGACTCCATGGTGCGGGTCCTGCACCGCCACCACCTGTCGCGCGGCTCCACGATCTCCGTCGTCGCGGTCGGCAGCCGGCTCCTCGTCCTGGGTGCCACCGAGCACCAGGTGCGTGTGCTGACCGAGCTCGACCCCGAGGACCTCGCCGAGACCGACGCCGACGTGCTGACGCTCACCGACGCATCGGTCACCCGGCCCGCCGACGCCGACGCCGTGCCGGCGCAGGCGACGGCCACGACGGTGGCCCGGACCGACGGTCCACTCGCCGGGTCGGTGCTCAGCGCCGCGACCTGGAAACAGGCTCTGGCCGCGGCGACGCGGCGGACGTCATGATCGGCCGCGTGCGGCGCAGACTGCTGCTGGCGATCCTGACACTCGGCGCCGGGGTGGGCGCCGTAGTGGGAGCACCGGCGGCGGCGTACGCCGCCCCGAACGGACCCAACGGCCCGTCCGGACCGAGCGGCGGCGACGGCGTCACCATCGACCTCGGCGGCCTCACCGACAGCCCGAGCACATCCGTCACGGTGATCATCGGCCTCACGCTGATCTCGCTGCTGCCGGCGATCCTCCTGAGCTGCACGGCCTTCACCAAGATCTTCGTGGTGCTGGGCCTGACCCGGAACGCACTCGGCCTCCAGCAGACGCCGCCCAACCAGGTGCTGGCCGGTCTTGCCCTGTTCCTGAGCCTGTTCGTGATGGGCCCGGTCCTCTCCGACATCAACGAGGTCGGCCTGCAGCCCTACCTCGACGGCGACAAGACCACGTCTGTCGCCATCCAGGACGGCATCGAGCCGCTGCGTGACTTCATGCTCGACAACACCGACGACGACGAGCTGATGCTGCTCACCAACGTCGCCGACCGCGATCTGCCCGAGGACCGCGCCGACGTGTCGACGGCGACGCTGATCCCGGCGTTCGTGCTGACCGAGCTCAAGCAGGCCTTCATCATCGGGTTCATCATCTTCATCCCGTTCCTGGTCATCGACCTGGTCGTGAGCGGGGCGCTGATGGCCCTCGGCATGATGATGATGCCGCCGGTGATGGTGTCGCTGCCGTTCAAGCTGCTGCTGTTCGTCCTCGTCGACGGATGGGCCTTGGTCATCAAGTCGCTCGTCGCGAGCTACGCGAACTAGGAGCGAGCCGATGTCCGACACCGCCATCATCGAGATCGCCTTGCACACCATGGTCGTGGCGCTCAAGCTCTCCGCCCCGATCCTGGTCACCTCCCTGGTCATCGGGTTCGCCATCTCCTTGTTCCAGTCGCTGACCCAGATCCAGGAGGCGACGCTCGCGTTCGTGCCGAAGCTCATCGGCGTCGGGATCGCGCTGCTGCTGTGCGGCAACTGGATGATGCACACGCTGGTGTCCTTCACCAACGACCTGTTCGCGGGGATCCCCGCGCTGCTCGGCTGAGCCGGACCCATGACGCTGACCGTCTCGGGTGAGCCGCTGGTCGCGTACCTGCTGGCCTCGGTGCGCATCCTCGCCTGGCTCGCGGTCGTCCCTCCGTTCTCCGGGCGCGGCATCCCGACGATGGCGAAGGTGGTGCTCGGCCTCGGCCTCGCCTTCGCCGCCGTCCCGGACGGCAGTGCGATCCCGCTCTCGACGGTGGCCCTGCTCCTCAATGCCGGCACCCAGGTGCTGATCGGCGTCGCGATGGGGTTCGTGACCCAGCTGCTGCTCGGCGCGATCGCCACGGCCGGCAGTCTGATCGACGTGTTCGGCGGGTTCTCGCTCGCCCAGGGCTTCGACCCGCTCGCGATGAACACCAACACGGTGTTCGGCAAGTTCCACCAGATGCTGGCGATGATCCTGCTGTTCGTGAGCGGGGGCCACCTGATCGTGATCGGCGGCCTGCTGCGGACCTTCCACTTCCTGCCGCTCGGGACCACGCCCGACTGGGAGGCGGCTCCGGACGTGCTGCTGACCGCGTTCGGTCTGTTCTTCACGACCGCGGTCCAGATCGCGCTCCCGATGATCGCGGTGCTGTTCATGGCCGACCTGGGACTCGCCCTACTGACCAAGGTCGCCCCCCAGCTGAACGCCTTCAACGTGATGTTCCCGGTCAAGGTCGGCATGACCCTGCTGCTCGTCGGCCTCTCGTTCCCGGTCCTCCCCGACGCCGTGGACCGGCTCGTGGACCTGAGCACGCAGGCGATGTCGACCCTCTCGGGTGCCGGATGACGCGGGAAGTGAGCATCCGATGACCGGGGAGAAGTCCGAGAAGCCGACCACCAAGCGTCGCAAGGAGAACCGCAAGGAGGGGCAGGTCCCACGGACGCCCGAGCTGGGCGCCTGGGCTGCGCTCCTGCTGATCGCGATGTTCCTGCCGGGTCTGGTCGGGCGCGAGATCGACAGCCTGCGGAAGCTGACCACGGTCGCCTTCTCGTCGACGTCGGACGCGAACCCCGACCTGGCCCTGCACCTGCTGGGCCAGGGCCTGCGCCACGTCCTGCTCACCCTCGTGCTGCTCGGCGCCGGCATCGCGGTCATCAGCGTCTCGGGTGCGCTCGGTCAGGGCGGCTTCTTCCTGGCCACCAAGTCGATCAAGCCGAAGCTGTCGAAGATCAACCCGCTCCCCGGCTTCAAGCGGATGTTCGGGCCCCAGGCGCTGTGGGAGGGCGCGAAGATGCTGATGCGCAGCACCGTCGTCGCGCTCCTCGTGTGGGGCACGGTCAAGTCCATGCTGCCGCTGATCGGCGGTCTCGTTCCCATCCCCGTGGTCCTCGACCAGTTCGGCAGCCACGCGGTCGGGATGATCCGCAACATCGCCGTCGCGGGCGTGCTGCTCGCGGGCGCCGACTACTTGGTCAAACGCCACCAGACCGGCAAGAAGACCCGGATGTCGAAGGACGAGGTCAAGCAGGAGCACAAGCAGTCCGAGGGCGACCCGCTGCTCAAGGGCGCCATCCGCTCGCGCCAGCTCGCGGCCTCGCGCAACCGGATGATGGCCGACGTACCGACCGCCGATGTCGTGCTGGTCAACCCGACCCACGTGGCCGTGGCGCTGCGCTACGACCCCGAGAGGGGCGCGCCGCGGGTGGTCGCCCGTGGGGCGGGTGTGATCGCCGCCGCTATCCGTGAGCGCGCCACCGAGGCGCGGGTGCCGCTGGTGCGCGACGTCCCTCTGGCCCGGGCGCTCTACACGTCGACCACCGTCGGCCAGGAGATCCCGACGGAGCTGTTCGCGGCCGTCGCCCAGGTGCTGGCGTTCGTGATCAGCCGCCGGACCCGCGGCCAGCACGGCGGGGAGCACCGCACCCCACGGACGGTCGCGGACCTCCCCGACGTGCTCGCCGCCGGTCGCCGGCGGCGGAACTCCTCAGGCTCGGCGCCGAACGGCCGATGAGGAACCCGACCCCAGGACGGAGTCGGCTTGTGGTGCCACGGACGGCGCCCACCTCGTCAACCCCCGTCTCCCCTGGAGGACCGCGTGTCACCACTGAAGCGGCTGAGCCAGCTCGCGGTGCCGATCGGCATCGTGATGATCGTCGTGATGCTCGTGGTGCCGCTGCCCGCGATGCTGCTCGATCTGCTCATCGCGCTCAACATCACGGTGGCGCTCCTGGTCCTGATGACCGCGATGTTCGTGCGCGGCCCCCTCGACTTCGCGGCGTTCCCGGCCGTGATCCTGGTGATGACGCTGTTCCGTCTTGCGCTGAACGTCAGCGCGACCCGCCTGGTGCTCCTCGACGGCTTCGCCGGCAAGGTCATCGACACGTTCGGCCACTTCGTCGTCGGCGGCTCGCTGATCGTCGGACTGATCGTGTTCTCGATCCTGCTGGTCATCCAGTTCGTCGTGATCACCAACGGCGCCGGCCGCGTGGCCGAGGTGGGCGCCCGGTTCACCCTCGACGCGATGCCCGGCAAGCAGATGGCGATCGACGCCGACCTGAACTCGGGGCTCATCGACGAGGACGAGGCGCGGCGCCGCCGGGCCGAGGTGCACGCCGAGGCCGACTTCTACGGCGCGATGGACGGCGCCTCGAAGTTCGTGAAGGGCGACGCGATCGCCGCGATCATCATCACGCTCGTCAACCTGATCGGCGGATTCGCGATCGGCGTCGGCCAGCTCGGGATGCCGTTCGGCGAGGCGGTCACGACGTACAGCCTGTTGTCCATCGGCGACGGCCTGGTCTCCCAGATCCCCGCCCTGCTGCTCTCCGTCGCGACCGGCCTGATCGTCACCCGGGCCACCGGCGAGAGCGACATGGGCAGCGACATCATGCGCCAGATGACCCGGAGCCGGACCCCGCTCCGGATCGCCGGCTTCGCCGCGCTGACGCTGTGCCTGATCCCGGGCCTCCCGAAGATCCCGTTCATGCTCGCCGGAGGCCTGATGCTCGTCGCCTCCTCACGGATCAAGGACGAGCCCGACGTCGACGCCGACGCTCCGGCGGCGACGACCACCTTCGCGACCGCGGACACGCCCGAGCTGCTGGCGGCCGAGATGCAGGTGGACCCACTCGGCCTGGAGCTGTCGGCCGACCTCATCGACCTCGTCGACCCCTCGACCGGGGGCGACCTCCTCGAGCGGGTCAAGTCGCTGCGCCGCAAGATCGCGACCGACCTGGGCATCGTCGCGCCGCCGGTGCGCACCCGCGACAACCCGCAGCTGCCCTCCCGGACCTACGCGATCATGCTCTTCGGCATCGAGGTCGCGCGGGGCGAGGCGCCGCCGGGCACCGTGCTCGCCATCGGCGAGTTCCTCGGCTCGCTCCCCGGCGAGGCGACCCGGGAGCCGGTCTTCGGCCTGGAGGCCCGCTGGATCCCGGCCGCCCTGCGCAGCCAGGCCGAGCTCTCCGGAGCCACGGTCGTCGACCGCGCGTCGGTGATCACCACCCACCTCGCCGAGGTCATCACCCAGAACGCCGCCCAGCTGCTGGGCCGCGAGGACGTCCGGATGCTCACCGACGTCGTCAAGCGCTCCCACCCCGTGGTGGTCGAGGAGCTCACCCCGACGGTGCTCAGCCTCGGCGAGATCCAGCGGGTGCTCCAGCAGCTGCTCGACGAGGGCGTGTCGATCCGCGACCTGGTCCGGATCTACGAGGCGCTCTCGCTGCAGGCCACCCGCACCAAGGACCTCGACCCGCTGGTCGAGGCGGCCCGCCGGGCCCTCGGCCCCGCGATCGCGGCGCCGTACATCGTCGACAAGGCACTCCACGTGATCACGTTCGAGCCGCAGCTCGAGCAGCGGATCCTGGAGTCGCTGCGGCCCTCCGAGCACGGGCACTCGATCGCGCTCGACCCCGAGTCCAGCCAGGCGCTGCTCACCAACCTCGCGCAGCTGGTCGCGACGGTCGAGAACCGCAACCTGCGGCCGGTGCTCGTGTGCGCACCCCCGCTGCGCGCGGCCGTGCACCGCCTGGTGCACCCGATCGTGCCGCGTCTCGCCGTCCTCTCCTACCAGGAGCTGCTCGGCGCCGAGCAGATCCGCTCCGAGGGCATCGTCGGCGCCGACGTGCCGCTGGCGGTGACAGCATGAGCCCCATCTCCTGGCCGGTCGTGACCGGCACCCTGCTCGTCGGGTCTCCGGCGATCTACGCGGCCCAGGTGGCCGGCACCCTCTCCGCGGACGCTGCCATGGTGCGGCTGCTGATCTGTGCGGTGGGCGTGTGGGCGGTCTGCTCGATGTTCTCCTCGCTCTCCACTCAGGCCGTCGAGGCCAACCAGGCCCAGCAGCGCGCGGCCGAGCTGGAGGCGGCCCGCGAGGTGGCGGCCAAGGAGAAGGCCGCGCAGGAGCGGGCGGCCGCCGAGGCCGCCGCCGACGAGTCCGCCGGCTGATCGGTCCAGAAACGGAGCGACCCGCAGGCGCTGGTCTCCATGGAGACCGCTCCGGTGGATGTGATGACCGGATCGCCTGCGGGTCGGGTGACTGCTTGGGATTCACCAGCAGCCTTCGGGGGCACTTCCACCCCCGATGTAGCTGGGGCTGCTAGCGGGCAGCCACCTCACGCATCCAAGAAGAACTCATTCTCCGGACCACCTCCTTTCCCGTGTCCGATCACCGTAGGTTGCCGGCCGGACGCGTTCAAGGGATTAACCGGGCCCCTGCTCCACACCGCCGACCCCGCCAGCCGACCGGTCAACGGCCCCGCCGCTAGGCGACCTCGGCGGCCTGGAACTGCGCGTTGTAGAGCCGCGCGTAGGCACCGTCCGCGGCCAGCAGGTCGACATGGGTGCCCTGCTCGACGATCGCACCGTCCTCCATCACCAGGATCAGGTCGGCGTCCCGGATGGTGCTGAGCCGGTGGGCGATGACGAACGAGGTGCGGTCGATGCGCAGCGCGGCCATGGCGTGCTGGACGAGTAGCTCCGTGCGGGTGTCCACCGAGGACGTCGCCTCGTCGAGGATCAGCAGCGCCGGGTCGGTGAGGAAGGCCCGCGCGATCGTGACGAGCTGCCGCTCTCCGGCCGACAGGTTGGAGCCTTCCTCGTCGATGACCGTGTCGTAGCCGTCCGGCAGCGAGTGCACGAAGCGGTCCACGAAGGTCGCCCGTGCGGCCTCGAGCACCTGCTCCTCGGTGGCATCGGGACGCCCGTAGGCGATGTTGTCGCGAATCGTGCCCTCGAAGAGCCAGGTGTCCTGCAGCACCATGCCGACCTGTCCACGCAGCTCGGCGCGGGGCATCGCGGCGATGTCGACACCATCGAGGGTGATCCGCCCGCCGTCGAGGTCGTAGAACCGCATCACGAGGTTGACCAGGGTGGTCTTGCCCGCCCCGGTCGGCCCGACGATCGCGACCGTCTGCCCCGGACGTGCGACCAGCGACAGGTCGGCGATCAGCGGGCGGTCCTCGTCGTAGCGGAACGACACGTGCTCGAAGGCGACCTCGCCGCGGCGCAGGGCCGGCGTACGGCGCTCGGCCGGGTCGGCCGGCTCCTCGTCCGCATCGAGCAGCTCGAAGACCCGCTCGGCGGACGCCACCCCCGACTGCAGCAGGTTGGCCATCGACGCCACCGTGGTCAGGGGCTGCGTGAACTGGCGGGTGTACTGGATGAACGCCTGCACGTCGCCGAGCGACAGCGAACCGTTGGCGACCCGGAGTCCCCCGATGACCGCGATCGCGACGTAGTTGAGGTTCCCGACGAACATCATCGACGGCATGATCAGCCCGCTCACGAACTGCGCACCGAAGCTGACCTTGTAGAGCTCGTCGTTCTCCTCGGCGAAGGTCTCCTCGATCTCCGCGCGGCGGCCGAAGACCTTGACCAGCGCGTGGCCGGAGTAGGCCTCCTCGATCTGGGCGTTCAACCGGCCGGTACGCCGCCACTGGGCCACGAACTGGCCCTGCGAGCGCTTCATGATCTGGGACGTGACGACCAACGAGATCGGCACCGACACCAGCGCGATGAGCGCCAGCAGCGGGGAGATCCAGAACATCATGCCGAGCACGGCGAGCACGGTCATCAGCGAGGTGAGCAGCTGGCTCATCGTCTGCTGGAGGGTCTGGCTGACGTTGTCGATGTCGTTGGTGACCCTGCTGAGGAGCTCGCCGCGGGGGGACCGGTCGAAGTAGCCCAGCGGCAGCCGGTTGATCTTGTCCTCGACGTCCTGGCGCATCCGGCGCACGGTGTTCTGCACGACGGTGTTGAGGATGAAGCCCTGGAGCCAGCCGAGCAGCGAGGCTCCGGCGTAGATCGCGAGCACCACGAGCAGCACGTGGCCGACGGCCGTGAAGTCGACCCCCTGTCCGGCCACGACGTCACGGCCCTGCACCGCGTCGGGGAGGGCGGAGTCCGGGGTGCCGGGCGGGAACTGGCGCCCGATGAAGCCGTCGAACACCAGGTCGGTGGCGTGCCCGAGGATCCGCGGGCCGGTCGACATCAGCGCCACGCTGACGACGCCGAGCAGCACCACGACCACGGCCTTGGCGCGGTCGGGCCGCATCCGCCCGACCAGGCGCCGCGCCGACGGCCCGAAGGTCATCGCCTTCTGGCCCACCATGCCACCCGCCATCGGGCCGCGACCGGGGCCGCCCTGGGGCGCCTCGATCCGCTCGGTCGCCTGGAAGCCCTGCGTCTTCTTGGCCTTGTCGCTCACGCCGCCTCCTCGGGGGTCAGCTGGGAGGTGACGATCTCCTGGTAGGTCTCGTTGCCGGCGAGCAGCTCGTGGTGGGTGCCGCGCCCGACGACCCGGCCGTCCTCGAGCACGAGGATCAGGTCGGCGTCGACGATCGTGGAGACCCGCTGCGCGACGATCAGCACCGTCGCGTCGGTGGTGACCGGCTTCAGCGCGGCCCTGAGGCGGGCATCGGTGGCCAGGTCGAGCGCGGAGAACGCGTCGTCGAACAGGTAGATCCCGGGCCGTCGGATCAGCGCACGCGCGATAGCGATCCGCTGCCGCTGGCCGCCCGAGAAGTTCGTCCCGCCCTGCGCGACGGGAGCGTCCAGGCCCTCGGGCATCGCCTCGACGAACTCGCGTCCCTGGGCGATCTCGAGCGCCGCCCAGATCTCCTCGTCGGTCGCGTCGGGCTTGCCATGCAGCAGGTTGCTGCGGACGGTCCCGGTGAACAGGTAGGCCCGCTGCGGCACCAGGCCGATCTGCTGCCAGAGCAGGTCGAGATCGATGCGACGTACGTCGGTGCCGCCGACGCGGACCTCGCCCGCGGTCGCGTCGAAGAGCCGCGGGACCAGGTTGACCAGCGTCGACTTCCCCGCGCCGGTCGAGCCGATGACCGCGATCGTCTGTCCGGGCCGGGCGCTGAGGGAGACGTCGCTGAGCACGGGCGACTCCGCGCCCGGGTAGGCGAACGTCACGTGCTCGAGGTCGAGGTGGCCGCGCAGCTCCGGATCCGGGGGAACCGGTTCGGACGGCAGCGGCACCGAGGTGTGGGTGTCGAGGACCTCGACGATGCGGTCGCCGCAGACCGAGGCCCGCGGGATCATCATCAGCATGAACGTCGCCATCATCACCGACATCAGGATCTGCATGAGGTAGGTGAGGAACGCCGTCAACGCCCCCACCTGCATCTGCCCGTTGTCGACCCGGTGGCCGCCGAACCAGATGACCGCGACGCTCGAGGCGTTCACGACCAACATCACCAGCGGGAACATCGTGGCCATCCAGCGCCCGGCACGCACGGCGACGTCGGTGAGCTCGTCGTTGGCGGTGCCGAAGCGCTGCGCCTCGTGGGGCTCGCGGACGAACGCCCGGACGACCCGGATGCCGGTGATCTGCTCGCGCAGCACCCGGTTGACCTCGTCGATGCGGGCCTGCATCGCCCGGAAGTTCGGCACCATCTTGCTGACCACGAAGCCCACGCTCAGGAACAGCGCGGGCACCACGACCGCCAGCACCCAGCCGAGGCCCAGGTCCTCGCGCAGCGCCATGATCACGCCGCCGACCATCATGATCGGCGAGGACACCGCGATCGTGCAGGCCATCAGCACCAGCATCTGCACCTGCTGGACGTCGTTGGTGCTGCGGGTGATCAACGACGGCGCCCCGAAGTGCTGGACCTCGCGGGCGGAGAACGTCCCCACGCGGTGGAACAGCGCGGCGCGGACGTCGCGCCCGAAGCCCATCGCCGTACGCGCCCCGAACCACACCGCGCTCACCGAGCAGACGATCTGCACGAGGGAGACGCCGAGCATGAGCGCGCCGACGCGCACGATGTAGCCCGTGTCGCCCTTGGTGACGCCCTCGTCGATGATGTCGGCGTTGAGGCTGGGCAGGTAGAGCATCGCCACGACGCCGATGAACTGGAAGACAACCACCAGCGTCAGCCAGGTGCGGTACGGCGCGAGCCGCTCGCGCAGGAGTCGGAGCATCATCGGGGGTCACTGCCTTTCAGCACGCCGTGGAGGACCACGTCGACGATCTCCTCGGGGGAGAGCGGTCGCTGGTCGGAGATGTGGGGGTGGCTCCCGGAGAACGTCAGCAGCCGGATCAGGTCGACGACGCGCTCGACGGGGAGCGTGAACCGGTGGGCGTCGGGCGTCAGCAGCATGGCCAGCCCGCCCTCGGCGAGGCGTTGGCGGACCTCGGGATCGCGGAGCTTGTCGGGGGGCTTGCGCATCCCCATCGCGGACATCAGCCCGAAGATGCCGACGAAGCGGCGCTGGAGCAGCGTCGTATAGGCGACCATGCGCTCGCGCAGCTCGAGGTCGGGGTCGATCCGCAGCACCTCCTCGAGGAACGACGACGGGTCGAACTCCGCCTCGAGCACCGCGTCGAACAGCTCCTCCTTGGACGCGAACGCCCGGAAGATCGTGCCCTCGGCGATGCCGGCCGCGTCGGCGATCAGCCGGGTCGTGGTCGCCCGGCCGTGCTCGTAGAGCAGCGGCCGGGTCGCGGCGATGATCTCGGCCCGCCGCTCCTCCGGCGACAACGGCCGCGCCCGCTCCCTCTTGGTGTCCACGAGGGTCGAGGGTAAATGAGTGAGCACTCACTCACAAATGGTTTTGCGGTAGTCCCTGACGAATGGGCCCCTCCTCGCGCGGATCCGGGGCCCGAACGTCAGGGACTACCGCCCACGGACCTAGGGCGCGAGCCGCTCCACAGCCCAGCCGTCGGTTGTACGCCGGTAGCGCAGGCGGTCGTGCATCCGGCCCGGCCGGCCCTGCCAGAACTCCACGGACTCGGGGCGTACGGCGTACCCGCCCCACTCGTCGGGCACCGGGACCGGCACGCCCTCGGGGAAGCGCGCCTCGGCGTCCGCGAACGCCGCCTCGAGCTCGGCCCGGCCGGAGACGACCGCGGACTGGTGGGACGCCCAGGCACCCAGCTGCGAGGCGCGCGGGCGGGACGAGAAGTACGCCTCGACCTCCGCGCGGGGCAAGGGAGAGGCGACGCCGTCGATGCGCACCTGCCGCTCGAGCGGGTGCCAGGGGAACAGCAGCGTGCAGCGAGGGTCGGCGGCGAGCTCGCGACCCTTCTGCGACGCGGTGTTGGTGAAGAACACGAAGCCCGCCTCGGACACGCCCTTGAGCAGCACCGTCCGGGACGCGGGGGCCAGGTCCGGGCCGACGGTGCTGAGCACCATCGCGTTCGCGTCGTGGCGGATGGCGTCGTGCGCCTCCCCCATCCAGCGGTCGAACATCGTGATCGGGTCGGGGGCCAGGTCGGATTCGTCGAGGCCCGCCCGGGCATACTCCTCACGCAGCGCGGCGAGATCGAGGTGTGACATGACTCGACCCTAGTCGCGGCCCGGGGCACAATGCGTCCGGCGCCGTACGCCGCCGCCGAACCAGCGAAGGAGTCCCATGACCGAGGTGCAGCACGGGCTGGAGGGCGTCGTCGCCTTCGAGACCGAGATCGCGGAGCCGGACAAGGAGGGCTCGGCGCTGCGGTACCGCGGCGTGGACATCGAGGACCTCGTGGGGCGCGTGCCGTTCGAGAACGTCTGGGGCCTGCTGATCGACGGCTCCTACGACCCCGGCCTGCCGCCCGCCGAGGCCTACAACATCCCGGTCCACACCGGCGACGTCCGCGTCGACGTGCAGGCGGCGATCGCGATGCTCGCACCGGCGTTCGGCTTCCGCGCGAGCTACGACATCACCGAGGAGCAGGCCCGCGCCGACCTGTCCCGGGTCGCGGTCATGGTCCTGTCGTACGCCGCGCAGTCCGCGCGCGGGCTGCACCAGCCCGTCGTGCCGCAGGCGGAGGTCGACAAGGGCGGCACGCTGGCCGAGAAGTTCCTGATCCGCTGGAAGGGCGAGGCGGACCCCAAGCAGGCGCACGCCATCGACGCCTACTGGTCCTCCGCCGCCGAGCACGGCATGAACGCCTCGACGTTCACCGCGCGGGTGATCACCTCCACGGGTGCCGATGTCGCGGCGGCGTTCTCGGGCGCGATCGGCGCGATGAGCGGCCCCCTGCACGGTGGCGCGCCGTCGCGGGTGCTCGGCATGATCGAGGAGGTCGAGAGGCGCGGCGACGCCCGCACGTACGTCAAGGAGCTCCTCGACGACGGCGAGCGGCTGATGGGCTTCGGCCACCGGGTCTACCGCGCCGAGGACCCCCGCGCGCGGGTGCTGCGGCGTACGGCGAAGGAGCTCGACGCCCCGCGCTACGAGGTCGCCGAGGCGCTGGAGCAGGCCGCGCTCGCCGAGCTCCGCGAGCGCCGGCCCGACCGCGTCCTGGAGACCAACGTGGAGTTCTGGGCCGCGATCGTCCTCGACTTCGCCGAGGTGCCGGCCCACATGTTCACCTCGATGTTCACCTGCGCCCGCACCGGCGGGTGGTCGGCGCACATCCTCGAGCAGAAGCGCACCGGTCGGCTGATCCGCCCGTCCGCCGTCTACGTCGGTCCGCCGTCGCGGCCGGCGACCGACGTCCCGGGCTGGGACCCCGCGTGGCGTCACGGCTGACGCCGGCGAGCACGTACGCCGGGCACTACCGCGGCAGATCGGCGATCATCACCGGGGCCGGCTCCGGGATCGGTGCCTGCCTGTCCCGGGCGCTGGCGGCCGCTGGCGCGGACGTCGTCTGCGCTGACCTCGACCCGGTCGCGGCCGCCGCCGTGGCCGGGCCGATCGGTGCCCGCGCGGTGGCGCTCGACGTCACCGACGCCGACGCCGTCCAGGCGCTGGTGACCGAGGTCGAGCCCGACCTGCTGTTCAACAACGCGGGCATCACGTTCGGGGGCGAGACCGAGGACCTGAGCCTGGGGCAATGGGACGCGATCATCGACGTCAACATCCGCGGCGTCGTGCACGGCGTCGCGGCGGCGTACCCGCTCATGGTGCGGCGCGGCGGCACTGGACTCTCGGGAGGCCAGATCGTCAACACCGCCTCGATGGGCGGCCTGATGGCGGCCGGGCTGATCACGTCGTACGTCATGACCAAGCACGCCGTGGTCGGCCTGTCGCTGGCGCTGCGGTCGGAGGCCGCAGCCAAGGGCGTCGGCGTGACCGTGGTCTGCCCGTCGGCGGTCGACACCCCGATCCTCGACAAGGGCTACGTCGGGAGGTTCCACGGCCGCGACTTCTACCTCAAGGGCCAGGGTGTGCGCCGCCCGCTGGACCCCGTGACCTTCGCCGACCAGGTGCTGGCGGCCGTCGCGGAGAACCGCGCGATGCTGGTCACCCCGCGCACCGCCCGGATCCAGTGGCGGCTCGGGCGGTTCTTCCCGGGCCTCGTCCAGCGCGCCTCGATCCGGTTCGTCGCCAAGCAGCGCCGCCTGCAGGAGCAGCGCGCGCTCGCGCCGCGGTAGGCCGCCATGCAGTTCTTCTGCTACCACCGCGACCGGCCGGGATCGACACCCCTGCGGAGCCGGATGGTCGAGGAGCACTGGGCCTACATGGACCGGTTCGGCGAGTCGCTGATCGCCCGCGGCCCGACGTTCGCCGACGACGAGACCCTCACCGGCAGCGTGCACGTGATCGAGCTGCCCGACCCCGCCGCCGCCCGCGCGTTCGCATTCGACGAGCCCTGCTGCCAGTCCGGCGCCTACCGCGACGTGCTCGTCCGGCGCACCCGCTGGCAAGGTCCGGGCAGCACGGCGACCGCAGGGTTCCTCGGGCTCGGGTTCGTCGACCCGGAGCCGTACGACGCGCTGCCGGCGCCGCAGCGCGACCTGATCGGCTTCGGCGCGCTCCTGTCCGACGACGGCGCCACGCTGCTCGGCGCTGCGGTGCTGGCCGCCACGGAGCCGGCCGCGCGGGACTGCCTCACCGGGTTCGGCGCCGTCGAGGTCCACCGCTGGGAGCGGGGCGGCCGGCGTTAGACCTGGCGCTAGAGCCGACCGTCGTACCAGCTGGTCAGTCCGCGTGCCCCGCGCCGGCTCAGCGAGACGTGCACGTGGTCTCGGTGCCGCAGCGTGGCCGAGCACCTGCGCCGGGTCTTGCAGCCCGACGAGAGGTACGGCTCGGGCTCGAACCCGGTCCAGGCCGGGTACATCCGGTCGTCCCAGATCAGGTACATCACGCCCATCCGGCGCGCGAGCGCGTCCTCGTTGCCGCGCCCGTCGGCCGCGAACAGCCGCTCCATCAGCCGGGCGGCCATCCGCTGGCCGCGGCGGCTCGCCGCGTCGAGGCTCCAGTCGAACGCCTGGCCGGTCTGGTGCTCCGAGGTCGGGCCGTCCTTCTTCGAGCACCTCCGGGCGTACCCGACGTACCCACTGCCGTAGTTGCGGGCGACCCAGCGGCCGAGGACCACGGTCCCGGCCCGCGGCTGCGGGTGGCAGCTGCGCGGGGCCTCGTACGACGCGTAGTCGTCGATGTCGGCGACCGCGGGGGCGGCGCCGGCGATGCCGAGCAGGAGGGCGAGGAGCAGCGAGATTCCGAGACGCACGATCGACAAGCGTAGGTCTAGACCACCGTGCGCGTGGTGCGTTCGAGATAACTCCTGCCTCGTGGAGAGATCTCGTAGCCGACCTCGAAGCTGCGGGTCAGCCCGAGGTTCTTCAGCTTGCGGACGTCGATCTTGAACGGGTCGCGCTCGCGGCCGAGCTCGGCCGCCAGGTCGGGCGCTCGGGTGCGTGGACGGCGCCGGATCACGTCGAGCGTGGTCATCGTCCAGGGTCCGTGGCTGCTCGCCCGGTCGAGCCGTTCGAGCCGGGCATCGATCTCGGCCACCTCGGCGTCGGTGAGGTCGGCCTGCTCGCGCAGCGCCACCCGCGGGTCGGGGCCGGCCCACGACAGCGTGATGCGGTACGTCGCGAGGTCGCCCTCGACCTTGTCGAGCTGCCGACGGAGGCGGGCGGCGTCGGCCCAGCCGGCGGCCTGGGCGTCGGTGTCGCTGATCGCCGCCGGGTCGACGACGGTCACGTCGTCGACCCGGACCACGCCGGCGACCGTGCGGAAGGTCGCGCCCGGCCTGACGTCCTGCGCTCGCCAGCGCCGGAACGCCAGCGTCACCGAGCCGTCGGCGACACCGTCGGCGACCTTGGGAGGCAGCAGCACGGGACCAACATAGAGTCAGGAGGTGACCTCTCGGGACCGCGAGCTGTGGGACGACCAGGCAGCGACCTTCGACGACGAGCCCGACCACGGGCTCCGTGACCCGGTCGTCCGTGACGCCTGGCGCACGCTGCTGCGCGCGGTGCTGCCGCCGGTGCCCTCCCGGGTCGCCGACCTGGGCTGTGGCACGGGCACGCTCTCGCTGCTGCTCGTCGAGGACGGTCACACGGTCGACGGCGTCGACCTCTCCCCCGAGATGGTCCGGCGCGCGCAGGCCAAGGCCGGGACGTTTCCGCGCACGAGCTTCACGGTCGGCGACGCCGCCGACCCGCCTCTGGCGGACGCGGCGTACGACGTCGTGCTGTGCCGCCACGTCCTCTGGGCGCTGCCGGCGCCAGCGGACGCCCTGGCCCAATGGGTCCGCATGCTCAGGCCCGACGGCAGGGTGGTCCTGGTGGAGGGCAGCTGGTCCACGGGCGCCGGGCTGACCGGTGCCGAGACCGTCGCGCTCGTTGAGGGCGCCGGGCTCGAGCCGGAGCACCGCTCGCTGCCCGACCCGGCGTACTGGGGCCGGACCATCGACGACGAACGCTATGTGGTGCTCGGTCGGCGCCCCTAGGAGAGCGGCTGGTCCGGAGGCCCGAGCCCGGACTCGATCGCGAACACGACCAGCTGGGCGCGGTCGCGGGCCTGGAGCTTCACCATCGCGCGACTGACGTGGGTGCGCACGGTGTCCGGGCTGACCACGAGCCGCTCGGCGATCTCGGCGTTCGACCGGCCGGTCGCGACCCAGGCGACGATCTCGCGCTCGCGCTCCGTCAGGTCCCCCAGCCTCGGGTGCGGGCGGCCTCGCGGCCCCACCCGGCCGAACTGCTCGATCACCCGCCGCGTCACCGAGGGCGCGAGCAGTGAGCCGCCGTCGGCGACGACCCGGATCGCCTCGAGCAGCCGCTCCGGGTCGGTGTCCTTGAGCAGGAACCCGCTCGCGCCGTGGCGCAGCGCCTCGAAGACGTACTCGTCGAGCTCGAAGGTCGTCAGCATGATCACCTTCACGCCCGCCAGACCCGGATCCGCCGCGACCTCGGCCAGCAGGCCGAGCCCGTCGAGCACCGGCATCCTGATGTCGCAGAGCACCACGTCCGGGTGGGCGCGGCGCAGCAGGGCGAGACCGGCGCGGCCGTCCGGAGCCTCGCCGACGAGCTCGAGCCCGGGCTCCGAGCGGACCAGGGTGGCCAGGCCCATCAGGACCAGCGGCTGGTCGTCGACGAGCACGACCCGCACGGGCGCGGTCACGGCTCCACCGGGATGCTCGCCCGGACCCGGAAGCCGGGCCCCCTCGGGTCGGGGCCGGCGACCAGCGACCCGCCGAGAGCCTCGACCCGGCTGTGCATGCCCGCGAGGCCCATCCCGCCCCCCTGGCGCCCCGAGCTCCGCGGCGGCGCGTGCACCGCACCGGCGCCGTCGTCGGCGACCGTGACCAGGAGCCGCTCCCCCGACCGCTCGAGGGTGACGGTCGCCCGCGTCGCCCGGGCATGCCGCAGCACGTTGGTCAGCGCCTCCTGCACGACGGCGTACGCCGCCTGTCCGGCTCGCTCACCGAGGTCGGTCGTGCCATCCGCGTCGCCGCGACGCTCCACCACCAGTCCCCCCGCGCGCACCCGGTCGAGCAACGCGTCCAGGTCGACCAGCCCGGGCGCCGCGCGCCGCGGGGCGGGGCCGCCCGAGAGCCGGGACAGCTCGGCGCGCAGCGCGTCGAGCGACTCCCGGCTGCTGTCGCGGATCGCCTCCAGCGCGGCCCTGGCGGCCGCCGGGTCGCGCTCCAGCACGTGCAGCGCCACGCCTGCCTGCATCGCGATCACCGCCAGCCCGTGACCGACGCCGTCGTGCAGGTCCTGGGCCATCCGCAGCTGCTCCTCGCTCACGGCGCGCTCCGCCCGCTCGACCCTCATCCCGCGCCGGTCCGCGAGCCACCAGCCACCGACCGCGGCGCCCGCGCACAGCGCGCTGGTGGTGATGCACTCCCACACGGTCTCCGGCCACGGGCGCCCGTGCGCGACGGCCCGCGCGACGAGTCCGGCGGCCGTGAACCCGACGGCCGCGACCGCCGCCGGCGCCAGCAGCCGCGGTCGCTGCCGCTGAGCGGCGACGAGCACGCCGAGCGGCAGAGCCAGGAAGATCGGTCCGTTCGCCAGGCCCAGCGCGAAGTAGCCGCCGACCGCCGCCCCACCCAGCACCAGCGCGGTCCGGCCGCGGAACCAGGCGAGCAGCATGGCCCCACCGGCGAGCGCGGCGAGGACCCCCGCCGCCGCCGACCGGGCCTCCGTGACTCCGTGGTTGACGCCCAGCGACCCCATCACGACGAGCCCGGCGGGCACCAGCCAGAGGAGTCGGGAACGGACCACGTACCGAGGCTAGGCCGCGCGCGGCCCCAGCGCGTACGACCTCCCGCGGCTTCGACGTACGCGGATCTGCGTACGGCGGAGCCGCCGACCGGCGGACGCGCGCGGAGGTGGACGCAGCGACGGTGGGGGCATGACGGAACTCATGGTGCAGACGGAAGGACTGACCAAGCGCTACGGCAGCGGCGACCGCACCCGGCTCGCCGTGGACGGGGTCAGCATGACGGTGCGGCGTGGTGAGGTGTACGGCTTCCTGGGCCCGAACGGCGCGGGCAAGACCACCACGCTGCGGATGATGCTCGGGCTGGTCCGGCCGACGGCCGGCCGCGCGACGGTCCTGGGCCGGCCCGCGGGCCGGCCGGAGGTCACCGCCCGGGTCGGCTCGCTGGTCGAGGGGCCGGGCTTCTACCCGTTCCTGAGCGGCCGCGACAACCTCCGGGTGATGGCGCACTACCGCGGGCTTCCCGAGCGCGAGGTCGAGGCGGCGCTGGACCGGGTGAGCCTGGCCGACCGCGGTGACGACCGGTTCCGGAGCTACTCGCTGGGCATGAAGCAGCGCCTCGGCGTCGCGTCGGCCCTGATGGGCGACCCCGAGCTGATCGTGCTCGACGAGCCCACCAACGGCCTCGATCCCGCCGGGATGGCCGACATGCGCGCCCTGGTCGTGAGGCTCGCCCGGGGCGGTCAGACCGTGCTGCTCTCGAGCCACCTGCTCGCCGAGGTGCAGGAGATCTGCGACCGGATCGGCGTGATCAACCAGGGTCGGCTGGTGCGCGAGTCCACGGTCGCCGACCTGCGCGGCGCTGCTCAGCTCCGGCTGCGCGCGACCCCAGCCGACCGAGCCGTCGCCATCGCGATGCGCGTCGCCGGCGACGACGCCGTGCACCTCCTCGACGACCGGATCATGCTCGACCTGCCGGCGTCCGCGGCGCCCGGGCTCGTGCGCGAGCTCGTGACGGCGGGCGTCGACGTCCACGAGGTCGGCGCCGCCGAGCGCACCCTCGAGGAGGTCTTCTTCGAGATGACCAGCACCGACCCGCACGACCTGGAGAGGACGGACCGATGAACGCCGTGATGAGGAGCACCCGCGCCGAGCTGCTGCGCCTGCGCCGGTGGCCGGCGGTCTGGGCGACGCTCGGTGCCTGGACGGCGCTGGCGCTGATGTTCGGCTACGTGTTCGGCTACCTCTCCTACAAGACTGGGGACACCAGCTTCTCCAACGAGGGCCAGACCATGGCCTCGATCCTCCACGACCTGATGCCGGTGGCGATCCCGGACGTGCTGCTGCGCGGGATGCCGATGTTCGGTGGCGCCCTGATGATGGTGCTCGGCGCGCTGGTCGCCGGCAGCGGCTACGGCTGGGGCACCTGGAAGACCGTGTTCACCCAGGGTCCGAGCCGGACGGCGTCCCTGCTCGGCTCGCTCGCCGCGATCACGATCGTCGTGCTCGGCACCGTTCTCCTCACCCTCACCGTCTACACCGGCGTGTCCGTCGCGATCGCGATCAGCGAGTCCCAGGACCTCGTCTGGCCGTCGGCCGGCTCGGTGCTGCAGTCCGTGCTCGCGGGCCTGCTGGTGCTGGAGATGTGGGCGCTCGCCGGGTTCGCGCTCGGGACGGTGTCGCGCGGTCCGGCGCTCTCGGTCGGGCTCGGTCTGGTGTGGGCGCTGGTGGTCGAGAACCTGCTGCGGGGAGTCGGCAGCCTGCTCGGCCCCGTCGAGGCGATCACGCACGTGCTGCCCGGGACGGCCGCCGGATCGCTCGTCGGAGCCCTGGTCGGCGTCGGCACCGACGGTGGCGACACGACACCCGGGGTCGTCGACTCGATCTCGGGCACCCAGGCGGCGTGGACCGTGCTGGCGTACGTCGTCGTCCTCCCCCTGCTCTCCCTGGCGCTGACCCGGCGCCGCGACGTGGTGTGAGGACGGGTCGCTAGAGCCGCCGGCCGTAGCAGCGCGAGAGCGGGGCGTCGCGGTAGTAGCCGAAGGACGCGACCGGGGTGTAGCCGCTCGACTCGTAGAGCGCGATCGCCTCGGGCTGGCGCAGACCGGTCTCGAGCACGACGGCCCGGGCACCATGCTCGTGGGCGCTCTGCTCGAGGTGGGCGAGCATCCGTCGGGCGATGCCCCGGCCGCGGGCGGCGGGCGTCACGTACATGCGCTTCACCTCGACGGTGGCGGTGGTGCCGAACGCCTCGACCCCGGAGCGGCGCCAGGCGCCGGTGGCGACCGCGGTGCCGGCGAGATAGCCGACGTAGAAGCTGCCGCCGGGCGGCTCGAACATCAACGGGTCGAGCGGGGTCTCGTCGGGCCCGCCGTAGCGCTCGACGTACTCGGCCTGGACCTCGCCGATCAGCCGCAGCGCGTCGGGGTGGCCGTAACCCACCCGCCGGATCTCAGGCGAGCGCGGAGCCGCAGGAGTCGCAGAACTTGGCGTCACCGTCATTGCGGACTCCGCACTTCGAGCAGAACGGACCGGCGCTCCGGCCGACCCCGAGCAGTCCCTCACCGTTCGAAAGGTACTCGGCCGAGTCCTTGACGACCGGCATCGTCTCGCCGGCCCCGTACCGCGCGGCAGCGCCCAGGAAGCCCCACTGCAGGAACATCAGGCCGACCCCGAAGACCAGCACGCTGCCGACGAAGCACAGCAACGCGAGCGCGCCCGGCACCTCGTCGCTGCCGAAGACCGCACTGAACCCGTAGATGCCCATGACGATGCCCGCGACGACGAGCAGGGCGCCGAGGACGCGGAACGTCGTGCGGTACTGGCCCTGGCGGGCGAACCCGGGTGCGGCGGTGGCCATCTGGACTCCTCGAGAGAGCGTGGGCGGCAGCAATGACACAATAGGCAGTGCTGACAGCGCGGTCAGGGAGCCCCACCTACCCACTCTGGAAGGTTTTCATGTCCGACGCCCTGCAGATCCCCCGCGACCTCCTCCCCGCCGACGGCCGGTTCGGCGCCGGCCCGTCGAAGATCCAGACCTCCCACCTCGACTCCCTCGCCGCGACCGGCTCCGCGCTGATGGGAACGTCGCACCGGCAGACTCCGGTGCGCGAGCTCGTCGGCCGGGTCCGATCGGGGCTGGCGGACCTGTTCTCGCTGCCCGACGGCTACGAGGTCGTGCTCGGCAACGGCGGTGCCACGGCGTTCTGGGACATCGCGACGTACGGGCTGATCCGTGAGAAGAGCCAGCACCTGACGTTCGGGGAGTTCTCCTCGAAGTTCGCCAAGGCCGCGGCCGCCGCTCCCTGGCTGGCCGAGCCGTCGGTGATCGCGTCCGAGCCCGGCTCGCGCCCGACCGCGGTCGCCGAGGACGGCGTCGACGTGTACGCCTGGGCCCACAACGAGACCTCCACCGCGGTGATGGCACCCGTCGTCCGCCCGGCCGGCACCTCGTCGGACGACGCACTCGTGCTCGTCGACGCGACCTCCGGCGCCGGCGGGCTCCCGCTCGACGTGACCGAGTCGGACGTCTACTACTTCGCGCCCCAGAAGTGCTTCGCCTCCGACGGCGGCCTCTGGCTCGCGCTGTTCTCCCCTGCCGCGCTCGACCGGGCGGCGTCGGTCGCCGCGTCGGGTCGGCACATCCCGGCGTTCTTCGACCTGCCGACCGCGATCGACAACTCCGCGAAGAACCAGACCTACAACACGCCCGCGGTCGCCACGCTGTTCCTGATGGCCGAGCAGCTCGACTGGATGAACGCCTCCGGCGGGCTCGACGGCATGGTGGCGCGGACGACGGAGTCGTCCGACCTGCTCTACACGTGGGCCGAGAAGTCGCCGTACGCCTTCCCCTACGTGCCTGACCCCGCCCACCGGTCGCTGGTCATCGGCACCATCGACTTCGACGACTCGGTCGACGCGGCGCGGATCGCCGCGGTGCTGCGCGCCAACGGCGTCGTCGACACCGAGCCCTACCGCAAGCTGGGCCGAAACCAGCTGCGGATCGCGATGTACCCCGCCGTCGACCCCGCCGACGTCGAGGCGCTCACCCACTGCATCGACTGGGTGGTCGAGAACCTCTGACGCCCTCCACCTGGACCCCGCGGTGATCAGCACCGAGATCACCCCCGCGCTCGTCCGCGGTGCGCTCGAGCTCGAGCGCACCGCGCACGGCCTGCTGCCGCACCGGCTGCCGGCGTGGGCGCGCGCCCAGAGCGCGGACCCCCAGATCGCGCTCTCGGAGAGCCAGCCCGCCGGCGTACGCCTGGTCTTCCGCACCCGCGCCACCATGGTCGAGCTCGACACGGTGCCGACCAAGCGCGTGTACGCCGGGGCGCCGCCGCGCCCGGACGGCGTCTACGACGTGCTCGTCGACGGCCGGCTCGCCCACCAAGGGACCGTGCCGGGCGGCCACACGCTGACCATCGACATGATGAGCGGGCGGTCCGAGCTCACGCCCGGGCGGCCGGGCACGCTCCGGGTCACCGGCCTCGACGACGCCGCCAAGGACATCGCGGTCTGGCTCCCCCACGACGAGACCACCGAGCTCGTCGCGCTGCGCACCGACGCCCCCGTCGAGCCGGTCGCGGACACCGGTCGCCCGGTGTGGCTCCACCACGGCAGCTCCATCAGCCACGGCTCCAACGCCGCGAGCCCCTCGACGACCTGGCCGGCGCTGGCGGCCGCCGCCGGGGGCGTCGACCTGGTCAACCTCGGCTTCGGCGGCGGCGCGCTGCTCGACCCGTTCACCGCCCGGACCATGCGGGACACGCCGGCCGACCTGCTGAGCGTCAAGATCGGGATCAACCTGGTCAACACCGACGTCATGCGGATGCGCGCCTTCGGCCCCGCCGTCCACGGCTTCCTCGACCTGGTGCGCGACGGCCACCCGGACGCGCCGCTGCTCGTGGTCTCCCCGATCCTGTGCCCGATCCACGAGACGACGCCCGGTCCCAGCGCGCCCGACCTGGCCGCGCTCGCGGAGGGGCGACTCTCGTTCACCGCGGCCGGCGACCCGGCCGGGGTCGCCGCCGGCCGGCTGACGCTCACGACGGTCCGCGACGAACTCGCCCGCATCGTCGCGCAGCGGGCCGCCGACGACCCGCACCTGCACTACCTCGACGGCCGTGAGCTGTACGGCGAGGCCGACCACGCCGAGCTGCCCCTCCCCGACCAACTGCATCCCGACGCCGCCACCCACCAGCTGATCGGCCGTCGTTTCGCCGCCCTCGCCTTCAGCCCCGCCACCCCGTTGAGTCGGGACTTCCGACCGTTGAATCGGGAGTTGTGACGGTCGAGTCGGGAGCTGTGACAGCGCGCCCGACGGTGCGCCCACCAGAAACCACGACTCAAGCGTCAGAACTCACGACTCAACGTCGAGGGCGGTCCTGATCTGCTCGTACGTCGCCGCGTCGAACGCGACCAGCCGGGCCTCGGTGACCGCGGTGTCGGCCGAGCAGAACGCCTCGAGGGCGCAGGCGATCGCGTCGTCCTTCGGCCAGCCGTAGACCCCGGCGGAGACCAGCGGGAACGCGACCGTGGCGGCGCCCAGCTCGTCGGCGACCTCCAGGGCACGGGAGTAGCAGGACAGCAGCAGCGCCCGGTCGCGCTGACCGGCGTGGTAGTTCGGGCCGACCACATGGATCACCCACCGCGCGGGCAGGTCGCCGGCGGTGGTCCAGCCGGCCTCGCCGGTCGGCAGCCCGTGCGGGAACCGGGCGATGCAGTCCTCGAGCACGGCCGGCCCACCGGCGCGGTGGATCGCACCGTCGACGCCGCCGCCCCCGCGCATGCCGTTGTTGGCGGCGTTGACGACCGCGTCGACCTCCTGGCGGGTGATGTCACCCTGCACCGCCGTGATCCGCATCAGGCCTCCTTCAGCAGCCTCAGCGTCGCACGCTCGAGCGCCGCCTGCCGCTCGTCGGGCGTGTCGTAGCTGCGCCCGGTGGCCCGCGAGATCGTGCGCCCCTCCTCGTAGGCGTCGATCACGCGCGGGTCGACGTACGACGAGCGCGCCAGCGTCGGGGTGTTCCCGAGGAACGACGCGACCTCCTTCATCGCCCCCGTGACGGCTCGCTTCCGGGACGCGCCGGAGTGCCCGGGCTCGGGGGTCTCGGCGAGCGCGGCCGCAGCCAGCACGGTCGCGTGCCAGGTGCGGAAGTCCTTGGCCGTGGCCTCGATCCCGGTCGAGGCACGGACGTACTCGTTGACGAGCTCGGGCAGCATCGACCGCCAGCCGCGGCCGTTCTTGTAGGCCAGCAGCCGCAGGTCCTGCCCGCGTCTCCGGCGCATGACCTCGATGGCCTCGACCACGACCGCGTCGTCGATCTCGATGCGGTGCTCGACGCCCGACTTGCCGACGAACGTGAACACCAGCCGGTCCTGGCGACGGCGCACGTGCCGGCGCTCGAGCGTGGTCAGCCCGAAGGAGCCGTGGGCGTCGGCGTAGACGTCGTTGCCGATCCGGAAGTAGCCGAGATCCAGCAGCCGCACGGCCGCCGCGCAGGCCCGCTCCAGCGGCATCCCCTCCAGGCCCAGGTCGCGCAGCACGAGCTCACGTGCCTTGGCCAGGGCCTTGCCGAACTCCAGCATCCGGTCGAACTTCTCCGCGTCCCGCCGGGCCCGCCAGTCGGGGTGGTAGAGGTACTGCCGGCGTCCCGCGTCGTCGGTGCCGACGGCCTGAAGGTGGCCGTTGTCGTACGGCGTGACCCACACGTCGGTCCACGCCGGCGGGATCACGAGGTCGCGCACTCGCCGCGCGTCCTCCTCGGGCAGCCGGTCGCCGTGCTCGTCGAGGTAGACGAACCCCTTCCCGGCCCGGCGCCGGGTCCAGCCCGGCTGGTCGGGCGACGTGCTACGAAGCCGCACCATGGCGCGTCAGTAGCCGTACCGCACCGGCCACAAACCCGACCGCGACGACGCCGCCGAGCATCCAGGGCCAGACCGGCGAGCCGGAGCCGTCCTGCTCGCCGTCCCCGTCCTGCTCGCTCGGCTCCGCCTGCGGAGCCGGGGAGCCGGACGGCTCCGGGGCTGGCCGCAGCGCGGCGACCACCCGCGCCGGCAGCTCCACGTCCAGCACGTCGGTGAACTGTCCCTCGGTGCACACGTGCACGGAGCCGTCGGGGGCGACCGCGATGCCCTCGCCCTGCTGCTGCGAGGGGAGCCCGAACGACGCCACCTTCTCGTGCCCGGGGAACGTGTAGACCGCCGCGGCGCCGTAGTCGCGCAGCACGTAGTGCCGCCCGTCGGGGAAGAACGCGCCGTCGGTGGCGAACGACAGCGAGTCGGCGACCGCGCGCAGCCGGTTGGGCTCCGACGCCGACAGCCGCCGGGGTGCGGCGTACACCGTGCCGCCGAAGAGGTCCTTGCTCACCACGAACAGCTGGCCGGTGCGCGGCTGCGCCATCAGGGTCTCGGCGTCGTGGGCGCCGTCGGGGTAGACCAGGGTGTACGCCGCCGGGTCGACCGTCCGGTCGCCGCGGCCGTACGGCACCCGGAGCACCTCGATCGAGTCCCGCGCCTCGCGGTTGTCCCCGATGTCGCCCACCCACACCGTGCCGCGGCCGGCCGGCGCGAGCGCCTCGACGTCCTCGGGGTCGTCGGCCCACGACGTGGTCCCCACCGTGGCGCCCGAACGGTCGACCACGAACACGCGGCCGCTGTCCCCGGAGTCGTTGACGGTGACGAACAGCCCGTCGCCCACGACCAGGCCGCTCGACTCGACGATCGCCGGGTCGTCGAACGTCAGGTCGACGGTCGCGTGGGGGTCCGCCGGGCCGGCGAGCGAGCCGATCGCGAACGAGACGGCTGACGCGAGACCGAGGACCCGGTCGAGCATCAGCGTGCGTCGAGCAGCCGGGCCAGCGCGGGGCTGATGTTCCAGGTGTCGACGAGGTCGTCGTACTCCTTGCGCACCGAGCCGCCCTTGACCGGCGAGCCGGCGCGGACCGCGCGCAGCATGGTGTTGCGCGGGGTGTGCTGGCTCTCCACGAACTGCACGACGTCGACGCGGTAGCCCTGCTGGCGCATGAGCGAGGCGCGCAGCGCGTCGGTGAGCGTGTCGGCCAGCCGCTCGCGCAGGATCCCGTGGCGGGTGATCATCGCGTACGGCGCGGGCGTCGGCGACCGGCGCAGCTGGGCGGCGATGTCGTGGTGGCAGCACGGCGCGGCCAGCACCAGCTGGGCGCCCCAGGCGACCGACTGGGCCAGCGCCTCGTCGGTGGCGGTGTCACACGCGTGCAGCGCGAGCACCACCTCGGGAGCCGGGTCGAGCTCGACACCGCCGATGGTGCCGACCACGAAGTCAGCGGACACGCCGAGCCCGGCGGCGACCGCGGCGTTGTGCTCGCGCGACTGCTCCTTGACGTCCACACCGGTGAGCCGGACCGGCAGCCCGCGGACCCCGCTGAGGTAGCGCTCGGCCGCGAACGTCAGGTAGGCGTTGCCGCAGCCGAGGTCGACGATCCGCAGCGGGTCCTCGGCGGTCGGGCGGCGCAGGTGGCCCTTGTCCAGGGCGTCGGTGATCGAGGCATCCAGGAGCCGCAGGAACTCCTCGACCTGGCGGTACTTCGCCTGCCGGCTGGGCTTGAGCCGCCCGGACTCGTCAGAGATCCCGAGCGCGACGAACACGGGGTCGTCCTCCGGCAGCAGCCGCGACTTCTCCCGGTCGTGGCCGCGCTCGATCTCGACCGGCTCGACCCTGTCGGTGGTGTGCACGACGGCCTCGAGCTTCTTCGTGACCCGCAGCTGATGGCTCTCGGTGGTGGTGTCGACGTGCCAGTTGCCGAACGGCTCGTCGAGCAGCGCGTCCACCGCGTCCCGTGCTGCGTCGCCGACGGCGTGGTTGGCGGTGTGCGCCTGGGTCTCGTCGTACGTCGTGATCTGCAGGTGCCGGCCGGCCTTGAGGTCCACGTAGCGCAGCTCGGCGCGCCGCCAGGTCGGCTGGGTGCCCTTCTGGCGCCCGGAGGCCACGGCCTTGACCAGCACGTCGGGATCGAGGATGTGGTCGCGCAGCCGGTTGAGCGCGCGCAGCAGCGGCTCGCTCATGCCGGGCTCACTTCAGCACCGCCGCGACCACGACCACCAGCAGCAGGGCCGCCAGCGCCACGGGGATGACGAGTCGGCGATGGCGGGGGTTCACGCCTCCACCTTAGAAGCGAGCAGCTCGGCGAGGTGCATCGTGGGGACGTCCGCGAGGTCGTCGAGCTGGACCCGGCACGACATGCCGTCGGCGAGCACCACCGCATCGGGGTGGGCACGCACGGCCGGCATCAGGTGGGTCTCGGCGACCGCGACGGACACCTCGTAGTGGCCTTTCTCCATGCCGAAGTTGCCGGCCAGCCCGCAGCAGCCGGCGACCTGGGTGACGGTGGCGCCGGCCTTCTCCAGCAGTCGCTTGTCGGCGGCCCAGCCGAGCACGGAGGCGTGGTGGCAGTGCGGCTGCGCCACGACCTCGACCCCGGCCAGCGAGGGCAGCGGCACGTCGAGCCGCTCGAGCAGCTCGGCGAAGGTCAGCACGTCGAGGTGCTCGCCGATCATCTCCGGCAGGTCGCTGCGCAGCGTCGCGAGGCACGACGGCTCCAGCCCGACGACCGGCACGCCGGACGCGACGTACGGCCTCAGCGTCCGCACGGTCTTGGTCATGATCGACCGGGCCTCGTCGAGCTGCCCGGTCGTCACCCAGGTCAGCCCGCAGCACGCGTCCTCGCGGATCACCCGCGCGGTCACGCCGACCGACTCCAGGAAGCGGATCGCCGCGTGCCCGTTGTCCGGGAAGAAGTGGTCGGTGAACGAGTCGGCCCAGATCCACACGTCCGGGGTGCCCTGCTCGGGCTTGTCGAGACCGCGCCGCAGCGTCCGCGGCGCGAACGCCGGGATCGAGCGCCGCTGGTCGATGCCCGCGGTGGCCTTGGCCAGCCGGGCGACCGGGCCGAGCCGCATCATCCGGTTGGCCAGCGGCGCGACCGGCGCGGCCAGCCGGGCCCACTTCGGCAGCCGGCCGAGGAGATAGTGGCTGCGCGGGCGGCGCTTCGAGCCGGGCCCGTCGTACGTCGCGTGCAGAGCCTCGGCCTTGTAGGTGGCCATGTCGACGCCGGTCGGGCAGTCGGACGCACAGCCCTTGCAGGCCAGGCAGAGGTCGAGCGCCTCGTGCACCGCGGGGTCCGCGAGGCCGTGCACGAGCTCTCCGTCGAGCGCCTCCTGCAGCACCCGCGAGCGGCCGCGGGTGGAGTCCTTCTCCTCCCGCGTCGCGAGGTAGGACGGGCACATCACGCCGTTGGTGGTCGGCGCCACGCACTTGCCGACGCCGGTGCAGCGGTGCACGGACCCGGCGAGCGGGATCGCCGGACGGGGGCGGGCCGGGCGCAGGTCCGCGTCGAGCGGGGCGGGGTCGACGATGTTGCCGGGGTTGAGCAGGTTGCCCGGGTCGCAGATCTTTTTGACGGCCGCGAACAGCCGCAGCGACTCCGCGTCGTACATCAGCGGCAGCAGCTCGGAGCGGGCCCGGCCGTCGCCGTGCTCACCCGAGAGCGAGCCGCCGTGGTCGCGCAGCTTGAGCGCACTCGCGGTGAGGAAGTCGCGGAACTGCCGGCGGCCGTCGCCCTCGCCGGCCTGGAACGGGAAGTCGATGCGCACGTGCACGCAGCCGTCGCCGAAGTGGCCGTAGGGCACCCCGTCGAGGTCGTGCTCGCGCAGCAGCTCGTCGAAGTCGCGCAGCCAGGCACCCAGCCGCTCGGGTGGTACGGCGGCGTCCTCCCAGCCGGAGTAGGCGGGGCGGGACAGGCTGCGCGCCGCGAGCCCGGCCCCGTCCTCACGGATCCGCCAGAGCGCTGCGGCCTCGGCCGGGTCGAGCACGACGCGGTGCCCGAGGGCCCCGGACTCGGCGACCACCCGGGCCGCGAGCGACTCGGCCTCGGCGCCCGTCAGCTCGACGAACAGCCAGCCGGCCCCCCGCGGCAGCTCGGGGACCGCGTTGCCGCGGGCCCGCACCAGGTCGACGATCCGGGCGTCGAGCCCCTCGCACGCGATCATCCGGCCCTCGCAGGCAGCGACCAGCGCCGGCACCGCGTCGGCGGCGTCGACCATCGTCGGGTAGCCGAGCAGCACCAGCCAGCGCTCGGCCTCGTCCTCGACGAGCCGCACGGTGGCCTCCTGGACCACGGCGAGCGTGCCCTCCGAGCCGACCAGGAAGCGGTCCAGGCTGCGGCCGTTCTCGGGCAGCAGGTGCTCGAGGGAGTAGCCGCTGACCTGCCGGGAGAAGCGTCCGAACGCGGTCCGCACGTGGCCGAGGTGCTGGTCGACGAGCGCCGCGAGGCGGGTCTCGACGTCGGTCGCGCCGGGCCCGTGGGCGACGTCCATCGCGACCACGTTGTCGACCGTGCGGCCGTAGCCGAGGGCCCGGGAGCCGCAGGCGTTGTTGCCGATCATCCCGCCGATCGTGCAGCGGGTGTGGGTGGACGGGTCGGGCCCGAAGCGCAGTCCGTACGGCGCGGCCGCGCGCTGGAGGTCGGCGTGCACGACGCCGGGCTGCACGACCGCCGTGCGCGCGTCCGCGTCGATCGAGAGCACCCGGTTGAGGTGCCGCAGCGTGTCCACCACGATCCCGGTGCCGACGGCGTTGCCGGCGATCGACGTGCCCGCACCGCGCATGGTCACCGGCGCGCCGGTGGCGTGCGCGGCGTCGATGACCGCCAGCAGCTCGTCGCGGTGCCGGGGCCGGACCACGACCTGCGGGACCACGCGGTACAGCGAGGCGTCCGAGGAGTACAGCGCCCGGGTCAGCGTCGAGTCGTCGACGTCCGAGACACCACGGCGGCGCAGCTCGCCCACGAGGTCCGGCACGGCCGGGTCCGACGGGATCGGCGGGGCCGGTGGGGACGTCTGGGACACGTCACCAGTGTTCCATCGAGCCGCGGAACACCGCGGCCAGGTCCTCCGGCGTGGGACTCTTCGGCGCCGTCGCGAGCAGTCGCTGCTGTTGGAGCGCGCCGCCGACGAGGTCGTCGACGTCGGCCTCGCCGTACCCCACGGCCGCCAGGCCGTTGGGGATGCCGATGTCGCGCATCAGCGCGGTCAGCACCGTCGGCAGCGCGTCGGGCCCCTCGGGCACCCGCGGGTCCAGCAGCCGCGCGGCGCGGAGGTGCCGGTCGGGCGCGGCCTCGAACGTGAACCGGAACGCCGCCGGCGCCGTCAGCGAGACCGCCATGCCGTGCGGGACGATCGCCGCGTCGGGGTAGCCCTCGGGCCGGTAGTCGCGGACCCGGCCGGCGATCGGATAGGCGTTGGCGTGCGGGATGTGCACCCCGGCGTTGCCGAAGCCGAGCCCCGCGAAGGTCGCCGCCATCGCCATCTGCTCGCGGGCGGCCCGGTCCGACCCGTCGCGCACGGCGGTGCGGAACGCGCCGGCCAGCAGGGACAGTGCCTTCTCCGACCAGAGGTCGGCGATCGGGTTGGCCCCGCAGTAGGGCACCCGCTGCTCGGGGCGCTTGGCGTCGAAGTCGGCGTACCACCGGGCGGTGTAGCTCTCGAGCGCGTGGCACACGATGTCCATGCCGGCCGCGGCCGTGACGGTCGCCGGCTGGCTGAGCGTCAGGTCCGGGTCGACGACCGCCAGCGTCGGTCGCAGCCGTGGGTGGCTGATCCCCGTCTTGACCTTGAGCGCGAGCACGTCGAGCACGCAGATCGTGGTGCTCTCCGCGCCGGTGCCGGTCGTCGTGGGGATCGCGACCAGCGGGAGCAGCGGCTGGGACGGCGCCAGCGCCTTGCCGACGGGCGCGTTGACGTAGTCCATGAGCTCACCGGGGTTGGTGGTGAGCAGGTTGACCGCCTTCGCGGTGTCGATCGACGATCCTCCGCCGACCGCCACGATCGCGTCGAACGGCCCGGCGTCGCGGGCGAACGCGATCGCGTCGGCCATCGAGGCGTCGGTCGGCTCGACGTGGACACGGTCGTACGTCGTGACCTCGATGCCCCGGGCGGCCACCTGCTCCGCGATGCGGCCCGGGTGCCCGGTGGCCGCGACGCCGGGGTCGGTGACCAGCAGCACCCGGCGCGCGCCGTACGACGCCAGGTCGTGCCCGACCTCGCCGGACGCCCCGGGGCCGAACTTGAGGGCGGGCGCGGCGTAGGTGAAGACGGTCTCACTCATTCGCCCAACATAACGGCCGGACCGGCCCCTACGATTGACCGGCGGAGAGGGGGGCTTCCATGCTGCTGCACGCACGACGTCAGGCACGCTGGATCGCGCTGGCGGCCGTCGTGGCGCTCCTCGCCGGCACCGGCCTCTACCTCCAGCTCCGCACGCCCACGGCCTCCGGCGTTCTCGCCGACACCGGCGCCGCCCACGCCGTGGTCGAGGGCAACCGGATCGTCGACGCCCGCAGCGGCCGCGACTTCGTGCCCCGCGGCGTCAACTGGAGCAGCTTCGAGTACGCCTGTGCCCAGGGCTGGGGCATGTCCGCTCTCGACAACGTCGTGGCGGGCAGCCCGGCGACGGCCGAGGCCGACGCGATCCGGGCATGGGGGGCGAACACCGTGCGCCTCCCGCTCAACCAGGACTGCTGGCTCGGCACCCGCGGCGCCCCGGTCAGCGACCAGTACGAGGAGCGGACCGTCGAGGGCTACCGCGCGGACGTGCACCGGTTCGTCACCGCGCTCAACCGCGCCGGCCTGGTCGTGGTGCTCGACCTGCACAGCCGCAAGCGGATCGGGCAGCCCGAGTTCGGCAACCTCGCGATGCCGGACTCGGAGTCGATCGCGTTCTGGACCTCGGTGGCCACGGCGTACCGCGACAACCCGTCGGTGATGTTCGATGCGTTCAACGAGCCCTACTCCCGCTACAGCGCCGGCGGGGACCGGTTCCTGTTCGACCTCACCTGGCAGTGCTGGCGCGACGGCGGTTGCCAGGCGCCCGTCGAGGACGACCAGAGCGCGACCCTCGGCCAGGTCACCTACCCGGTGCAGGGCTTCGCTGCCGTGGTCAGCACGATCCGCGACACCGGCGCCGCGCAGCCGATCCTGCTCGGCGGGCTCGACTACGCCAACGACCTCAGCCACTGGCTGGAGTTCGCGCCCGACGACGACCAGCTGGTCGCGGCCTTCCACTCCTACGACTTCAAGGCGTGCGGCGACCCCGACTGCTGGGACGACGTGCTCGGCCCGATCGCCGAGACGGTGCCCCTGCTCACCTCCGAGCTCGGCGCCCGGCACCCGGAGGACGGGTACGTCGGCCGCTACCTCGACTGGGCCGACGAGCACGGCGTCGGCGCACTGTTCTGGGTCTGGGCCGACCACCCGGCCGACCCGATGGCACTGGTGTCCGACGAGAGCGGCCGCCCCACGCCGTACGGACGCCAGGCGCGCAGCTGGCTGACCGACCACCTGCCGAGGTGATCCAGCCCACCCTCCCGGCGGGGATGTACACAGGCGGTCCACGTCCGGTCAACGATCCGTCCACAGTCCGTCAACGCTGGTCCAGACCGTCACCAGCGGGCGTGATCGCCAACTAGCGTGGGCATCCGAGGAGTCCACCAATCGGTGAACGGTACGCGAGGGGGCGTGCCACCATGAGTCCCGCAAGGGCTCGGGACCGGTGGTGGGGCACCTGAGCAGGGGGGAAGCATCATGTCGTTGCAGACGGGTCCGTCGCGTCCGGCAACGAAGTCGGTGGGCGCCGCGGTCGTGGGGCTGCTCCTGACCCTGGCCATCCTCGTCGTCGCCCTGCTGTCCTTCCTGATCGCGCCGCTCGTGGCGCTCGGCGTCGCCTACCTGGCGTACGCCGTCATGCGGCCGCGCAGCAACCGGCGGCCCCAGCCGGACCAGACTGCGCAACCGGGCGCCGTCGCACACGCCGAGTCGCCCGGACGGGCCTCCCATGGCACCGCCGGCTTCGGATCGGGGACCTCAGCGTGACCACGACCCAGTCCGGCCAGGCCGGCCTCGAGACCCGCCGCCTCCCCAGGCTGACCGACGGGGTCGCCCAGGACCTGCGCCACCTGATCCCGGAGGGCATCTGCCGCACCTTCCGGGTGATGCCGTACGCCTCGGTCGGGGGCGCCGTCCTCGTGGCGGCGGCCGACGCCGACGACGCGATCACCGCGCAGGTCGTCGCCGAGCGGATCGACCGACCCGTGCAGCTGGTGCGTCACACCGTCAACGAGATCGTGGCCGCGATCGACTCCGTGTACCCGCCTCAGGAGACCGAGGTCGAGTCGCCGGACGCACGCCGGGCGCGGATGCAGATGGCGCAGATGCTCACCCGCAGCGGGCTGATCACCGACGAGCAGCTGCAGCGGGCGATGCTCGAGTACTCCCGCACCGGCGACCCCCTGGGCGACATCCTCGTCTCCCACGAGGCGATCACCGAGGACGTGCTCGTGGCGGCCCTCTCGGAGATGTACCAGATGCAGCGGGTCGGGCTGACGGACTTCACCCCCGACCTCGAGGTCGCCCGCCGGCTCCCGGAGCCGCTCGCCCACGCGTTCCAGGCGATCCCGGTCGCCGCGACCGACGACCTGGTGCTGCTCGCCGTCGCCCGCCCACTCGACGCCGAGCAGTCGGCCGAGGTCGAGGAGGCACTCGGCGCGCCGTTCCGCCAGCTGCTGGCCAACCGGACCGAGCTCGACCAGCTGATCCAGCGGGTGCACGCCCGCCACTACGCCGAGGTCTCGACCCGGCTGCTCATGGAGACCCGGCCCGAGGAGTCGGCCCACGTGGTCATCTCGGGCGGACAGAAGGCCGGCCTGGTGCTGTCCGCCGTCGTCATCGTCTTCTGCGCCGTGATCTGGCCCATGAACACCGCGATCGCCCTGGTCGCAGCCTGCAGCCTGCTCTACCTGGTGGTGTCCTTCTACAAGTTCCGGCTCACCCTGCGGGCACTGGGCACCCACCTCGAGACCGACGTCACCGACGAGGAGATCGCGGCGATCGACGAGCGGCGCCTGCCGATGTACACGATCCTGGTCCCGCTCTACAAGGAGGCGGGCATCGTCCCGCGCCTGGTCCGCGACATCAACGCCCTCGACTACCCGCGCACCCGGCTCGACGTGAAGCTGCTGTGCGAGGAGGACGACGAGGAGACGGTCCAGAAGATCCGCGAGATGCAGCTGCCGCCGCACTTCCACCTGGTGGTCGTCCCCGACAGCAAGCCGAAGACCAAGCCCAAGGCCTGCAACTACGGGCTGCAGCTCGCGTTCGGCTCCTACTGCGTGATCTTCGACGCCGAGGACCGCCCGGACCCCGACCAGCTGAAGAAGGCCGTGATCGCGTTCAGCCGCGTCGCGAGCAACGTGGTGTGCGTCCAGGCCAAGCTCAACCACTTCAACCAGGACCAGAACATGCTCACGGCCTGGTTCGCCAACGAGTACTCCATGCACTTCGAGCTCGTGCTCCCTGCCATGGGCGCGGCCGAGTCGCCGATCCCGCTGGGCGGCACCTCCAACCACTTCGTGACCTCCAAGCTGCGCGAGCTCGGCGCCTGGGACCCGTTCAACGTGACCGAGGACGCCGACCTCGGCATCCGGCTGCACCGCGAGGGCTACCGGACGGCGATGATCGACTCGACCACGCTCGAGGAGGCGAACTCCCAGGTCCCCAACTGGATCCGGCAGCGCAGCCGCTGGAACAAGGGCTACATCCAGACCTGGCTGGTCCACATGCGCAACCCGCTCCGGCTCCTCTCCCAGACCGGCCTGAGCGGCTTCCTCAGCTTCAACCTCACGATGGGCAGCGCGTTCGTGCTGCTGCTCAACCCGATCTTCTGGGCGCTGACCACGTTGTACGTCTTCACCCAGGCCGGGTTCATCGAGCAGCTGTTCCCGGGCATCATCTTCTACGCCGCCAGCGCGCTGCTGTTCGTCGGCAACTTCGTGTTCGTCTACCTCAACGTGGCCGGCAGCCTGCACCGCGGCGAGTTCGGCCTCACCCGCACCGCGCTGCTCTCGCCCTTCTACTGGGGCCTGATGAGCTGGGCGGCCTGGAAGGGCTTCATCCAGCTCTTCACCAACCCGTTCTACTGGGAGAAGACCGAGCACGGCCTGGACGAGGGACACTCCTGATGAGCGCCCCGGTGAGCACGGTCTCCAACGTCCACACCAAGGACCGCCGCAGCGGCGTCGTCCAGCTCGTCGGTCGCCGGCCCAACGACGTCGAGCGCCGGTGGTGGGAGAGCGCCCTGGTGTTCGCGTTCTTCACGGTCGCCTACACCTGGTTCGGCTACTGGGTCGTGGTCGACCTGCACGTGGTCGGCTTCGAGACCCTCGACCGCCTGAACCGTGCCCTGATGGTGTGGCACAACGACCCGGCCAAGCTGTCCGCGATCGGCTTCGACTACCCGCCGCTCGCGACCCTGCTCATCGCACCGCTCGCGGTGCTCCGCGGCCTGGTGACCTCGCTCGCGGTCGTGCCGCTGGCCTCGGCGATCTTCGCCGCGTTCACCATGGTCGCGTTCAACACGATGATGCGCCGGGCGCTGATCGCCGGCCCCCTGCGCTACGCGGTCCTTCTCGCACTCGGTGCCAACCCGATGGTGCTGCTGTACGCCACCACCGGCACCCGCCACTTCGTCTGGATCGCGCTGGTCGTCACCGCACTGGGCGCCCTGTTCGCCTGGTACATCACCGCCGACGTCCGGTTCGTGATGCTCGCGGGCATCTCGTTCTCGATCGCCGCCCTCGCGGGCTACACCAGCCTCACGTTCTTCGTGCTCAGCGCGATCATGATCGGCGCCATCCTGGCCCGGCTCGGCGCCGACGGGACCGAGGTCGAGGGCACCGTGGTCGGCTTCGCCTCGCCGACCGTGTACGTCGTCGCCCTCTGGACGGTCTTCAACTTCATCCTGCTGCTCCGGCCGTTCGCCTGGATCACCCGATCGAGCGACGCCGCCGCGTCGGGCGGGCTCGAGACGTTCTCGGCGGTCGAGCTGCTCCGCGCCACCGGCGAGCTGGTGCTGTACGGCGCGCCGATCGCGATCGTCGTGCTCCCCGCGCTCGTCTTCGCCGGCGTCGCCCGCGGCAACCCGTTCGCGTTGTGGCTCGGCGTGATGCTCGGCGTCGCGATCATGCTGCCGTCGGCGGCGGTCGTGCTGCGGCTCACGGACTCACCGATGCTGATGCGCAACGCGGTGCCGATCCTGATGATCAGCATGATCGGGGCGATCTGGCTGGCCCGCTCCGCCGACGAGGGCAGCACCCTGGTCGCCGCGTTGATCGTCGTGGCACTGGTGATCAGCATCCCCTGGACGATCCAGGCGATGAAGACCTACCGCTACCAGAACCTCGAGGCACCGTTCGCGGCCGCGATCACCACCGGCGAGTCCCAGGAGGGGGCCGAGACCCTCAGCCGCGAGAAGGTCGGCATCTTCTCCGAGCAGGCGATGGCCGAGTACATCTCCAACAACGTCTCACGGGACAACTCCATCCTCACCGACAACGCCCAGACCTACGCGGTCATGATGCTGACCGGCCACCCCGAGTACTTCTTCGACCGGATCGACCAGAGCGACGGCCCGTGGAAGCTCGCCGCACGCAACCCCGCGGCGTACGACGTCGACTACCTGCTGATGTCGGCCGCCGACAACGGCGACCTGCTCACCGCGCTGTACCCGGACGCCGCCATCGGCTCCGACCCCATGCTGCAGGTCGTCTTCCGCACGCCGCGCTACGTCCTGGTCAGCGTGCCCGCCGGCTACCAGCCCGGTGGGGTGACCACGGGCCAGTTCGGGGAGTCATGATGGTCGACGACAAGCCGCGCATCGCGCCGCCCCCGTCGGTCGACGACGTGCTCTCCGCCCTGACGGACCAGTCCCGCATCGGTCAGGTCGACTTCACCGCCGCGCTGGCGACCGAGCCCGTCGAGACCCGGGCCACCCGCCTGACCGGCAAGACCGCCGGCCCGGGCGACCTCCGGACCGCACTGCGCCGGGTGCCCGAGCCGACGCCGGCACCGATCCTCGAGCCCGATGCGACCGCGACACCGGTCGAGCCCGTGACCGAGCCCGTGACCGCACCCGTGTCCCGGCCAGAGCCGGAGCCGGTCGCCGAGACCGCGCCCGAGCCCGCACCAGGACCTGCGCCCGAGCCCGAGCCCCAGCCCGCGACCGCGCCCGCGACCGCGCCGACGACCAGGGCCCGGCGGCCGCGCAGCGCGCGCAAGCCCCTGACCGTGGTCGAGGAGCTCGCCCCAGAACCCGAGCCAGAGCCGGCGACCGAGGGCGAGCCCGAGGCCGAGGCCGAGGCCGAGGCTGAGTCCTGGCCGGAGCCGGACCCGGTCGCCGAGGCCGAGCCCGTGGCCGGGCGTGAGCCCGTGGTCCCGCCGGTGGACCTCGCCCGCACCGTCGAGGAGATCGCGCAGGGCGTGATCAGCCGCATGCACGCGGCCGAGCAGGCCACGCTGCGGCATCTGGAGGCCATGGACCTCGAGGCGACCCGCCGCTACGAGCTCGTCACCGCCCAGGCCGAGCTGGACGCCGAGCTGATCCGTCTCCAGTCGCGCCGCGAGGCACACGCGATCATCACCGCCGCTCGGATGCGCGCCGGGGAGCTCGACGACCTCGACGACGACCCCGGCGACCACGGCCACCGGCTGGCGGTCCTCAGCGATGCGATCTCCAGGGTCGCCGACACCACCGAGTCCTCGCTCACGCGACCGCGGACCAGAGAGACCGGGCCCTCCCGATGACCACACGACGTCAGCACCGCACCCAATGCGGCGTCGCCGTCGTCGCGGCCGCCGCGGTCCTGCTCGCCGGCTGCGCGGGCGGGGACTCCGGCAAGGACGCGTCGGAGGACGTGGTCGTGACCGTGGACCCGACCCAGTCACCCGGTGTGGTCGTGCCCGAACACCGGTTCTTCAACGACACCTCACCCTGGAACCGGCGCATCGACACCGCCCGCGTCGACCCCGACTCCGACCGGATGATCCAGTACGCCCACGAGCGCCTGGGCGTGATCGAGGGTCCGGGCTCCACCCAGGTCCAGACCCGGGACATGGTCGACGCGGGCCTGTACATCAACACCCTGCGCTGGACGGTCCCGGTCGTCGCCGGGGGTCGGCCGACCTCGCTGGTCTGCCGCCAGCTGGTCTGCGGCGACGGCGAGAACACCACCGTCCTCAACATCCCCGACGACGTCGACCCCGATCCCCGCTACGACGGGTGGTACACCGTCTTCGACACCTCGGCGTCGGTCGCCTACGACCTGTGGCGGGCCCGCCGCGAGGCCGACGACACCATCTCCTACAACTACATGCGCAAGTGGGACCTCAACGGCCCCGGCTACAGCGAGCCCCAGACCGAGGGTGCCCGTGGCTCCGGTCTGCCGCTGTTCGCCGGGCTGATCCGGGCCGGCGAGCTGGAGTCCGGCGAGATCCAGCACGCGCTCGCGATCAGCGTGCCCGGCCCCGCCGCGGGCGTGTTCGTCCAGCCGGCGTCGTCGACCGACGGCAACGGCCGACCGCGGTCGCTGCCCGAAGGTGCCCGGATCAGGCTGAAGCGCGACGTCGTGCTCCCGCCGCCGGTCGACCCGCGGACCGGCAAGCCGATCAAGCTCAGCAAGCAGCAGCAGCGCCTGGCCGACGCGATCGTGGCCTGCCTGCGCACGTACGGCGCCATCGTGGTCGACCGCGCGGCCGTCCCGACCCTCTACGCGCAGCGCGACGTGACGGACGGGCTGATCCGCGGCAACGAGCTCCAGGGACTCACCCTCGACGACTTCGAGGTGCTGCCGTTGGGCCAGCTCTACCGCTACCCGCCGGAGGAGGACGACGGGACCGTCGTCGACCCGAGTGCCGACCCGAGCGCCTCGCCGACGAGCTCACCGACCGAAGGGGGCGCCGTCCAGTGACCCGCACCCGCTCGCTGCTGGCCCGGCCGCTGGCGGCCTCGCTGGCCGTCGCCGCGGTCTCGCTCGGCCTGCTCACCGCCTGCTCGGACCCGTCCCAGGAGGCGACCGACACGGTCAGCCAGGACCAGGCCGACGCGTTCCGCGAGAACAAGCTGCGCGAGCAGGACATCGCCAAGGCGTACGCCGCACTCCCGACGCGCCCCACGGGCGTCGTCGACGTCGACGGCTCGACCAGCGGGTCGATGACCCCGACCGAGATCGGCCGCTACGAGACCACGACCGACGCCGCGCAGATCAACGTCGCCGACAACGGCGAGGACCAGGCCTTCCAGGAGCTGTGCGCGGGGCGGATCGACCTCGTCGACTCGGCGCGTCCGATGAGCCGCGCGGAGTGGGAGGCGTGCCAGGCCGTCGGGCTGGACGTGGTGCAGTTCCAGGTCGCCGCCGAGGCGATCGTGGTCGCGATCAAGTCCGAGACCGACGTCGGGGCCGACTGCCTCACGGTCGACCAGGTGCGCGACCTCTACCGCGCCGGCTCGCCGCTGACGAACTGGAGCCAGGAGCCGCTCGGCCTCGACGACGTGCCGCTCAAGGTCGGCGGGCCCAACCCCGACAACAACGGCTTCGGGTTCTTCGGGCGTTACGTGCTCGGCGCACCCGAGCCCTCCCAGGTCGACCTCCGCTCCGACTACTACCTCGCCGAGAACGACGAGCAGGCTCGCCAGTTCGTCGTCGGCCAGCGCAACCTCGGGCTGCGGGCAGCCCGCTTCGACGACGTCAGCCGCCGGCGCGCCCAGGTCAACCAGGCCCTCCAGGACGCCCGCATGGAGATGGCGGCCGCCCGCACCGAGCTCTCGATCGCGCTGGCCGAGCGCGCCAAGGGGATCCGTGACGAGCGGCCCCTGGCCGACAAGCGGAAGGACCAGCGTCGCGTGGATGCGGCGTACACGCGCCGCTCGGCCGCCCGGGTGCGGCTCAACGCCGCCGAGCTGCGCTACCGCGAGGTCAACACGCTCTACCAGAGCACCGACCACGCCCGCCGCCTGTACGAGTCCTACCGCGGCCACGTCGCGTACTTCCGGTACAGCTACTACGAGCTGTTCGAGGACCAGCTGCGGCCCTTCGAGATCACGATGCCCGACGGGCAGCGCAACTGCATCTTCCCGAGCCAGCGCACGATCACCAGCGGCGAGTACCCGTTGGCCCGGCAGCTGCTGATCACGACGACCACCCGGTCGCTGGTCCGCAACGAGGTGCGCGACTTCCTCGGTCACTACATCGACAACGCCCAGAACGACGCCGACACGGCCCGCCTCGTGGCACTGCCCAACGAGACGGTCCGGATCCAGCAGGCGTGGCTGAACGGCGACCAGGCCCCGCTGCTCTACGTCCCGGACGACAACGCGACCTCGCCCTCCCAGCCGGTGCCGAGCGAGAAGCCGGCGAGATGACCACTTTGGCCACCCGGCTGGTCGCGTTCGCATCGCCCCTGCTGCTCCTGATCCCCGCGCTCGCCGTCGCGCCGACGTACGCCGGCGCGTCCGCCACGAGCGCTCGGCAGGTGCAGCAGACCAAGCGGATCGTGGTCAGGTGGCACGGGGACCAGAAGCGACCGGTCTACCAGAAGGCGACCAACGTGCCCGGGATCGGCCAGGTCGAGCTGGTCTGCCGGCCCAAGGCCACGATGCTCCGGATCCGGGCCAACGAGCGCAACGCCGAGACACAGATGTGGCTGGCCAAGTTCGAGACCAAGGACGGCACCGACCGGGTCGCGGTGAAGAACGTTCGCATCTACCGCTACTCGACGGCTGCGGACGACGGGACCGGCGGGACCGGCTACCAGGCGCACGAAGGCCTCAACCAGGGTGCGCACGGCATCGAGGACTTCGCGAAGGGCTCGGCGTACGGCGTGATCAGCCAGCGTCCCGGCCGCAACCGGTCCGGGGGCGGGACGCTCGCGCTGCCGGTGACCTCGTTCAAGCTGACCTGGTGGTGGGAGCGGTTCGCCTACCCCGGCAGCCAGTACTGCAGGATGACGCTCGCCCTCAGGACCGACACCGAGCAACAGTTCGGGCTCAGCTGGCACGGTGACGCCGACGCAGCCGCGCACCGGACCAGCACCGCGACGATCCCGGGGTTCGGGCAGGCCGAGCTCGTGTGCGAGACCGGCCGGGGAGGTGAGCAGAGTGTGGCGCTGCGCCCCGACGACCCCGACGCCTTCATGGACTACGAGTACATCCAGGGCGAGGGGCGGACCGACGATCCCTCCCACATCACCCACTACGACGACCTCGACCTCGACCCCACCACCGGTCTCCTGGGGCCGGTCGACCTGCCACGCAACGGCATGATGCGCATCTGGTGGTCGGTCGGTGGGGTGAAGCAGGCCTGGGTCCTCTCCTCCTATCTCGTCACCAACAACACCTCGAAGCCCGAGCTCAACGTGTGCGAGGTCGCGGCCACGCCACTGCCCTGATCGAGGGCCCGACCGACGCTCCGGTCAGCGCTCCCGGAGCGCCTCGCGGACCAGCTCGAGCACCGGCACCTCGCCGCTCAGGATCCGGTCGCGGGACACCCACGCGACCTCCGCCGAGGTCCCACCCTGCTCGGCCAGGCGAGGATCGGCGTCGGCCGCGACGTCGGCGGCGAAGACGAGCGCCACGGAGTGGAAGTCCTCGTAGCGCCCCGACGGCGCGGTGCCGCTGAAGTGGTCGTCGTGGACCGCGACGAGCTCCCCGACCTGGCACTCGACGCCGGCCTCCTCGCGGACCTCGCGGACCACGGCGGTCCGGGGCGCCTCGCCGTGGTCGACGCCACCTCCCGGCAGGGTCCAGGAGCCCGTGTGGAAGCCGCGGTCGGAGATCCGCACGAGCAGCACGGCGTCGTCGCGCAGGATCAGCGCGTAGGCACCGAGGCGCTGATGGCGGAACGGGCGGTGGTCGGCGACCGCCTCGAGCACCATCGGCGCCACCGGCACGGTCCCGTCCAGGACGTCCTCGGTCGGCTTCCAGGCGGCCTCGGCCGTGGAGCCACCCACCTCGATCACCCGGGGCTCGGGAGCGTCGATCGGCACCCACCCGTCGTAGACGATCCGCAGCGCGTGGGCATCGACCCGGCGCCCCTCGCGCCAGACCCCCGGCAGGTGGGCGGAGTAGACGCGCGCCGTCTCCCCGACGACCGCGTGCAGCCCGGTCTCCTCGTAGATCTCCCGGATCACCGCGTCGCGCGGGTCCTCACCGTGGTCGAGGCCGCCGCCGGGCAGCGTCCACAGCTCCTCGGAGGTGATGCTCCGGGAGAGCCGGCTCAGCAGGATCCGGCCTTCGCGGATGATCACCGCGTACGCCGCCACCCGCTGCCGCTTGGGGAGTCCGACCACTCCTCCCCCTCAGCCGAACGGCGGGCGGTGGTCCAGGGCGATCGAGCGGCGCCCGGCCCAGCGCCACACCCGCGCGGCCCGGTCGCGGTCCTCGTCGGTCACGAGGTTGCCCATCCACCGCAGCGCCAGCGTCATCAGCCAGTCCGAGCGCATCCCCGCCGGACCCAGCGTGGGCAGCAGGCGCGGGACGGTCACCAGGCCGGCCAGCCGGCGGGCGATCGAGAACGACTCGCCGTAGTGCTCACGCAGCAGCGCCGGCCAGACAGTCTCGAGGCCCGGCGCGTCCGCGGGCCGGTCGGCCAGCAGCTCCGCGACCAGACGACCCGTCTCGAGGCCGTAGTCGATGCCCTCGCCGTTGAGCGGGTTCACGCACGCGGCGGCGTCGCCGATCAGCGCCCAGTTGGGCCCGGCGACGTGGGACACCGCGCCGCCCATGGGCAACAGCGCCGAGGTGGGCATCCGCAGCTCCCCGGAGAGCTGGAACTCCTCACGACGCTCGTCGGCGTAGTGGGCCATGAGCGGCTTGATCGCGATGTCCGCGGGCCGCTTTGCGGTCGCCAGGGTGCCGACGCCGACGTTCACCTCACCGGTGCCGAGCGGGAAGATCCAGCCGTAGCCGGAGAGGACCTTGCCGTCCTGGCCGCGCAGCTCGAGGTGGGAGCTGATCCAGGGATCGTCGGACCGCTCGGAGGTGATGTAGGAGCGGCCGGCGACGCCGTAGACGGTCTCGCGGTGCCACTCGCGGCCGAGGACCTTGCCCAGCGGGCTCCGGACGCCGTCGGCGACGACGAGCCGGCGGCAGCCGATCTCCACCTCACCCGACGCGGTGCGGAAGACGACGCCGACGACCCGTCCTGCCGACATCCGTACGTCGACGGCGCGCGCCCCGTCGACCGCGACCGCTCCCGCCTTGATCGCCGTCGTGCGCAGGTGGTCGTCGAGCTCGGTGCGGGCCACGGCGGAGCCCCAGTCGGGCAGCGTCCCTCCGGGCCACGGCAGGTGCAGGGTCTGGCCGAAGCCGTGGGCGCGGAGCCCCTGGTTGACCGTGTGGGCGCGGAGCCAGTCCTCGAGGCCGAGCCGCTGCAGCTCACCGATCGCGCGCGGCGTGAGTCCGTCGCCGCAGGTCTTGTCACGAGGGAAGACCGCCGCGTCGGCGAGCACGACGTCGAGTCCGGCTCGCGCCGCCCACGCGGCCGCCGCCGACCCTGCGGGGCCGGCGCCCACGACGAGGACGTCGGTCTGCGCGGGTGTGCTCACGCTCCCATTGTCTCAGGCCGGGTCCCGATCCTCCCAAGCGGCGGCCCACTGCCGCGGCGGACGACCTCAGTAGCTGAAGGTCGTCGCGCCCTCGTCGCCGATCCACTCCCACATCGGCACGGTCCCTCCGCTGGTCGCACCGGGGACGAGTGGCTGCTCGGCAAGCCCCTTGGCATCGATGCAGATCGGGCAGACGAGATAGGTGCCGCCGGCTCGGGCATACCGCTCCATGAGGCTCTCGAGCGTCGGGCACCCCTGGCACGCGGTGGCGGTCGCCACGCCCTCGACCGCCAGCCGTACCGCCTCCTTGGTGAGGAACATCAGCGTCGGCCGGCCGCTCTCGGCGGCGCCGACTGCGACCAGGAACGCGACGGTGACCCGCTCCGCGTCCTCCAGCCCGGTGGTGAGTGAGATGACCGCTTTGCCCATGGTGCCCTCCCGTGTGGTGATGAGGCGTCCATGGAACCCGGCGAGGGCGACGGGTGCACTCCAGGTTCTGTAGTGCGCACCGGTGCGCCGTCGCCTAGCGTGGTCCGGTGGCCACCTACGGACAGTTCTGCCCGGTCGCGAAGACCGCGGAGTTGCTGTGCGAGCGCTGGATGCCGCTCGTCCTGCGGGAGCTGATGTGCGGCAGCAGCCGGTTCTCCGACATCCAGCGCGGGGTCCCCCTGATCTCGCCGACCCTGCTCGCCAAGCGGCTGCGCCAACTCGTCTCCGCGGGAGTAGCGGAGCGCGCGGAGGGCGGCGGCTATCGGCTCACCGCCGCCGGCTGGGAGCTCTACCCCCTGATCGAGGCCATGGGCGTCTGGGGTCAGCGCTGGGTCCGCAGCGACTACGCTCCCGACGAGCTCGACCCCACCTTCTTGATGTGGGACATGCGTCGGATGCTCCGAGCGGGCGGGTTGGCAGACACGAGGACCGTGATCGAGTTCTGGATCCGCGACGCGCCCCCACGCCGCACCACGTACTGGCTGGTGGTCGACCAGGACATCGACCTCTGCCTCGTGGACCCGGGCCAGCAGGTCGATCTCCGGGTCAACGCCGACCTGCGCGCGCTCACCGAGGTCTGGATGGGCGACCGCACCATGAGCGAGGCCCGCGCGGACGGCTCCATCGAGGTGATCGGACCCCCGGTGCTCAGCCGCCGATTCCCCGAGTGGCTCGGCCGTCACCCGGTGCTCGGCGACATCGGCCGGGCGAGAGGCTGAAGGCGGGCACCCCAGGGCCGCTCACGCGCCCTGCTCGCCCTCCGGCGGGAACCGCGGCTCGGCCTCGTCGTAGCCCTCGGAGTCGGTGAACATGCCGCGCTCCGCGTCGAAGTCACGATCGGTGTTGTCCACCTCGGCCCGGTCGGGGCGGTTCTCCGGGTCGAGCCGCTCGCGGCGCTCGGCCTCCACCTCGTCCAGGTCGACGTCCGACGACTCGTCCGGTGTTTCGCTCATGCTCGACGGTAAGCCTTGTGGCTCAGCAGGTGAACCCTCTCGTTCCGGCAGCCGGTGGTGGGGTGGGCGACGAACTGGGACGCCGTCTCGTTCGGCAGGTACACCCGGAACCCGTCCACGTGGGCCCGCCGGCACTCACGGCGCGGGTAGACGGTCGCGTCGGTCTCCGACACCGCGCTGACGACCTTCTCCCCCGGGTGGACGACGATCGAGCGCACCCTCCCCGGCACCCGGTCCGCGGCCGCCCCGATCTGGGTGCCGTCGCCTCCGCCGACGTACGACAGCCCGCCGTACCCTCCGGTGCGGCACGCGTGGTCCGAGACGTTGCGCAGCACGATCCTCCCGAACTGGTGGCTCATGCCGGCGTCGGTCGCGTGGTACGACGCGCGCAGCTCGGCATTGGTGCACGGAGCGACGGCCGCGGCCGTGGCCGCGCTCGCCGGGACGGTCAGCCCTGCGGCGAGGACGCCCAGGACGGCAGCGATGTGGTGGATTCTCATGTCGCTGGGACGCTCTCGGCCCGCCGGGAGTTGCGAGTCACCGGCAATTGACCGCCGGGCGAATGTGAGCGTTCCCATGGCCGGCGATCCGTTCTAGTCTCGGGGCTGTCACAGCGGCGAGAGATCGCGAGGGAACGCTTGCTCGTCATCCGGCGGGCCCGGGTCCACGGGCCGCTCCTCGCTGCGTTCGTCGGCACCGCGATGCTCCTGTGCGGCGTGGCGGTCGCGATCGTCGGCCGGGTCGACGCCGCCGTCGACGACGGTGCCCGGGCGGTCGCGTCCCGGCACGCTGGCGCGGATCTCGCGCTGCGCGCGTCGCTCAACCTGGCCGCGGACGCCGAGCGCCAGGACCAGCAGGTCCGGGCCGCGCTCACCCGCTCCCTGGCGGCGGCCGCCACGCCACTCGCCACGGACCGCACCGTCGCCGGGGAGGCCATGCTCGTGCCGCACCCCGGCGGAGGGGGCGAGGAGCGGGCCGTCACCGCGATGAGCGTCCCCGACCTACCGGCTCGAGCCGACCTGGTGGCCGGGTCCTGGGCCGAGGGTGACGACGACGTGATGGTCCAGGCCGACGCCGCGGACGAGCTGGGGGTGCGCCCCGGGAAGGACGTGGTCCTCGGCGGCGTGCGGCTGCACGTCGCCGGCACCTGGCGGGCGCGCGACCACCTCGACCCGCGCTGGATGGGCGACCCGCAGGTGGCGGTGGGCAGCGACGACGGCCAGTTCGGCCCGGTGGTGGTGGCCGAGACCCGATGGGCGGACGTGGCCGCCGAGCCCCGGGCGCGCTGGGTCGTCGTCCCCGACCTCCGGGACGTGACCGCGGCGGACCTCGACGCCGTCGCCACGGCCCGCGACCGCCTCGCCCTGGACTGGACCGGACGCGTGGACGACGCCGAGAGCCTGCAGGTGGACGGCGGGCTGCCGGCCGTCGCCCGCGAGGTGGCACTCCGGACCGACGGCCTGCGCTCCGCGGAGCCGGTGGTCCTGCTGCTGCTCGCCGTCGTCGGCCTCGTCACGCTCGCCGCGTTGGCCCGGCTGTTCGCCGCCACGCACGCCCAGGAGCTCTCGCTGCTCTGGGCACGGGGAGCCTCGTCGGTCTCGCTGGCCCGGTCGGCGGCGACCGAGGCCGCAGCCGCCGCAGCGGTCGGCGGGTGCGTGGGCGCGACACTCGCACTCGTCGGCGCGTCCGCGCTCGGCTCGCAGACGTCGCGACCGGCCACGACGATCGCCGCGGCCGGGCTCGCCGTCGCGGCGGTGGCCGGAGCGGTGGCCGTGCTCACCGGCGTCCAGGTCCGCCAAAGCGCCGAGTCGCACGCGTGGCGGGGACCGACCGGGCGCGCGGGCCGGTTGATCGGACCGGGCCTGGTCGCCCTGGTCGTCGCCGGAGCCGCGCTCGCGGTCTGGCAGCTCCGGTCCTACGGCTCCCCGGTCACCGTGGCCTCCGACGGCGTCCCTGCGGTCGACCCGGTCGCCGTGGCCGCGCCCCCGGCACTCCTCGTCGCCGTCGTGCTGCTCGCCCTGATGCTCTTCCCCGTCGCCGCCGGGCTCGCCGAGCACCGCGCCCGCGGCGCGGACACCGACGTCACCCGGCTGCTGGCGGCTCGCTCGCTCGCCCGCCGGCTGGTCCCGGTCACCGCACCGGTCCTCGTCGTGGCCATCGCCACCGCGGCCCTGGTGAGCGCCGCATCGTACGGCCGCACCTGGGCCGACGAGTTCGACACGACGCGACAGCTGCGTGCCGGCGCCGACGTACGGGTGTCGACCGGCGACACCGGCACCTCCGGCGCGACGCTCGACGCGATCGCCGACCTGCCGGGCGTCCGGGCGGTGGCGCCCGTCGGTGTGCAGCTCGGCGGCGACTTCGGCTCCCTGGTGGAGGTCAGCCCGGCCGCACTGGACATGCTCGGCCGAGGGTTCTCCGACGACCCCGAGAGGGGCCGGGTCGCCAAGGCCCTCACCAGCCGTACGTCGGCACCCGAGCTGCCCCCCGAGGCCACCGGCGTCCGCGTCGTGCTGGAGGCCGACGGCCTGGCCGCACCGCCGCAGGTGACGCTCTGGGTGGCCGATCCCGCCGGTGCGCTGCGAGCCGTGACGGTGGGCACCGAGGCGGACGCCGGCTCCGGCACGCTCTCCTACTCGGCGCCGCTGCCGGCCGACCGCTCGGGCCTCGACGGCCCGCGGACGATCGCCGCCCTCGACCTCGACATCGAGCCCGGAGCTCGCGCCGTCGACGACCCGGCCCGCCTCGGACTGGTCGCCATCACGGCGACCGGTACCAGTGCGGACCAACCGCTCGAGGACGAGACCTGGACGGCTCAGCTCCCCGGCGGCGAGGAGCTCGCCCTGGCGCCCGGGGAGGACGCCCCCTCCGGGGACGCGCTCGTGGACCCCTCCAACCGCAGGATCCGGCTCAGCCCGTCGTTCGCGCCCGGGACGCCCGACGGGGCACGGGTGCCCGTCGTCCTCTCACAGACAGCCGCGGACCGGCTCGACCTGGGGGTCGGCGACCCCGTCGAGCTGTCGATCGACGGCACCTACGAGCAGCTCCAGACCACGGTCGCCGCGGTCGTGCCGGCCGTGCCCGGAGCCCCGGAGGAGTCCGCGGCGCTCGTCGACCTGCGCGCGGTGAACCAGGCTCGGCTCCACGACCAGGAGGTCGTGGCACCGCCCACCGACCTCTGGGTCAAAACCGGCGATCCCGAGGGCGTGACCGCCGAGCTGCGCCGCCTGCTGCCAGCGAACAGCCGCATCGACACCGGCACCGACGCCGCGGGGCGCTCGGTGCTGGCGACCGGCGCGGTCATGTGGTGGTGGGGAGCGGCCGGCTGCAGCCTGCTGGCGCTCCTCGCGCTCGACACCGTCGCACGAGGGCAGCTGCGCTCGCGCCGCGGCGACGTCGCGGTGCTCCGGGCGCTGGGCCTCTCGGTGCGCAGCCAGCAGCGGCTCCGCGGCCGCGAGCTGGCGTGGACCGTCTCCTTCGGTCTGGTCGCCGGCCTGGTCGCCGGCGTCGCGGTGTCTCTGCTGACCGTGCCGCAGCTCGCCCGCGCCGCCGTACCCGAGCCCTATCCGACGATCGCCACCAGCCTCGGCGTGGACGTGCGCGGCCTGCTCGGCGGGGCGGCGCTCCTGGTGGGCGGCCTGGCGCTCGGCGTCGCGGCGTACGCCTGGCGCGTCGGCGTCGAGGCCCGCCGCGCCGGCGGTCCGGGGGCCGAACGATGACGCGTCGCTCGCACATCGGTGTCGCGGGGCTGCTCCGTCACCACCTCTCCACGGGGACGCGTGCCTCACTCCTGGTGGCCCTCCTCGTAGGCGCCACGGTCGTGGGCGTCGCCCTCGCGCCGCGCGCCCTCGCCCGGCTCGGGGACCGGGAGCTGCGCCACGCACTGGAGAAGACATCGGCGACCCAGCTCGACCTGGCCGGCGTCGGCCAGCCTGGGGCCAAGGCCTACGCCCAGGGCCTCGAGGGGCCCTACGCCCACGCCGCGCTGGTGATCGGCAACATCCGCCAGGCGCTCCCGCAGCCGCTGCAGTCCCTGGTGGGCGACCCGCACTGGCTGGTGCGGACGCCGGCCCAGTCCGTGACCGTGACCCGCGGCCAGGACCTCAACCTCCACGTCCGGCTCGGCATCGACCTCTCCTGGAAGGACCTGGTCCGTCCAGTGCAGGGCGAGCTGCCCGACACGTACGACGGGCGCGGGCCGATCGGCATCGCCGTGCCGCGGGCGCTGGCCGAGCGCGCCGACCTCCGCGTCGGCGACCGGCTCCCGAGCGACCCCGGAAAGCTCCGGGTGACCGCGATCGTCGACGTCGTCGACCCCGACGGCGGCTATGCCGCCCACACCGGCGACCTGGTGAGGCCCACGGTCACGGTGTCGCCTGGCTTCCCCTCCACCGTCACCGGGACGGTCCTCGTCGCACCCGACTCGGCGCGAGCGCTGGAGCCGCTCCTGGCCAGCGGCACGCTCACGGGATGGCTCCCGGTCGACGGGTCGCGGGTCTCGTACACCGAGGCCGACGCGCTCGTGCCGGAGGCCCGGAGGCTGGCGAGCAACCCGGTCGAGCTCCCCGAGGGCGGGCGGTTGGCCTTGCGCACCGGGCTCGCCGACATCGTCGAGCAGACCAGTGACCGGATTGAGTCGACGTACGCACTGTTCGCGCTCGCGTTCTCGGGCCTTGCGGGCGTGCTCGGCGCCGTCTTCGCGCTCGGGGTGCAGACGGTCGTCGCCCGGCGGCGGCCTGCACTCGCACTGGCCTCGGCCCGCGGTGCCGGCGAGGTGCAGGTCCGCGGCGTGATGGTGCTCGAAGGCCTGCTGATCACGCTCCCCGTGTCGGCGGTCGCGATCCGCGCCGTCACCTCCCTCGTGCCTGCGGCCGTCGGCCCGGTCGGCCGTCTGCTGCCCTGGGCGGTCGCGGCGCTGGTGCCCGTCCTCTTCGGGGTGCTGACCACCACGCGGGCGCTGCGCGAGCCGCGCCAGGACCTGCAGGTGCGCACCCGCAGCCGGGTCCGCTGGGTGCTCGAGGTCGGCGTGGCCGGCCTCGCCGTCCTCTCCCTGCTCGCGCTCGATCGGCGCGGCGTGGTCGAGTCGAGCCGCGCCGTGGGCATCGACCCGCTCGTCGTGGCCGCCCCGATCCTGCTGGTGACGGCGGTGTGCGCCGCCGCGCTGCGCGTGTATCCCTGGCCGCTCGCGGTGCTGCAGCGCTCGCTGCGGTCCCGCCGCGGCCCGGTCGCCGTCCTCGGGGCAGCCCGGGCAGTGCGTCAGCCGGCCCTCGGGTTCGCCGCGGCCCTGGCCCTCGTGGTCGGTCTCGCCGTGGTCACGTTCTCGGCCGTGATGGCCTCGACGATCCGGTCCGGGCTCGAGCACGCGGCGCGGGAGGCGGTCGGGGCCGACGTCCGGCTCTCGGCCTCGGCCTTCGACGAGGGGGACCTCGACGCCGTACGCCGGCTCGCCGGTGTCGACGAGGCCGTCCGGCTGTCGGTCCGCTCCGGGGTCGAGCTCGATCTCGGCCGCACCGCTCACGTCGACGTGGTCGTCACCGACACCGCCGCGCTGCACACGGTCCGGCCGGACCTGCCCGCGCTGACGGGCGAGTACCCGACCCCGATCCTCCTCGGCACCGACCGAGAGGAGAGAGCAGACAGCGTCCTCTTCGAGTCCCGGCCGGCCCACCTGGTGGACGTCGTTGCCCGCGAGCTGCTCCCGGGGCTGGACCACCGCTGGGTGCTCGTCGACGAGTCCGCCCTGCCACCGGGCGCAGCGCGGGGAGACAGCCGGCGCCAGGAGGTGCTCATCCGGGTGGCACCGGGCGCCGACGCGGCCGACGTCGCAGACCGGGCCGCGGGCGTCGCGGGGCGATCTGGCGTCGACGTCGAGGTGGTCGATGTCGAGGGCGAGCGCGCGGCTGCCGAGTCCTCCCCCCTCGTGGGTGGCCTGCAGCCGGCGCTCCTCGTCGCGGCACTGGCAGCCCTCCTGCTCACGTTGGTCACGGTCGTGCTGGCCTCACTGGCCGCGGCCCGCGCGCGACAGCAGCTGCTCGGTGTCCTGCGCATCCTGGGGATGTCCCCGCGCCAGCTGCGTGGCGTGACCGCGTGGGAGCTCGGGCCGATCGCCGTGGTCGCGGTCGCGGTCGGGACCGCCGTCGGGCTGGCGCTGCCCCGCGTGGTCACGCGAGCACTCGACCTGCGTCCGTTCGTCGGCGGCCGGACGTCGCCCACACCGGTGGTCGAGCCCGCGCTCGTGCTCGCCGGGGTGGGCGCGTTCGTCGTCGTCGTGGTGGTCGCCGGTCTCCTCGCCGTCGCGGTCGGGCGCCGAGTGGCGCCCGCCGTCACCGTCAAGATGGGGGAACGTTGAGCACACAGCCGGCACAGCCAGCACAGATCGAGTGCACCGACCTGGTGCGGATCTTCTCCGCCGAGGGCGTCGAGGTGCAGGCGCTGCAGGGTCTCACCCTGCGCGTCGAGCGGGGCGAGCTCACCGCCATCGTCGGCGCCTCCGGGTCGGGAAAGTCGACCCTGCTCACGATCCTGTCGGGCCTCGACGTCCCCAGCGCCGGGTCCGCGCGGGTCGCGGGCCACGACCTGCTCGCCATGGGCACCCGCGAGCGCACGGCGTACCGACGCCACACCGTCGGGTTCGTGTGGCAGCAGACCTCGCGCAACCTGCTCCCCTACCTGACCGGGGCGGAGAACGTCGCGATGGCGCTCGCCGTCGCGCGCTCGCCCCGGCGACAGCGGGCAGGTCGCGTCGACGAGCTCCTCGAGCTCCTCGGGGTCGCGTCCGTCCGCGACCGGCCGCCCGCGCAGATGTCGGGCGGCCAGCAGCAGCGGGTGGCGATCGCCGTCGCCCTGGCCAACGAGCCTGAGGTGCTGTTCGCCGACGAGCCGACCGGCGAGCTCGACGAGGTCAGCTCCCAGGGCGTGTTCGACGCGCTGCGCGACGTCAACGAGCGGCTCGGGGTGACCGTGCTGATCGTCACCCACGACCAGCGGGTCTCCCAGCAGGTCCGCCGGACCGTGCAGATCCGCGACGGCCGGCTCTCGACCGAGGTGCTGCGCAGCACCCGGCTCGACGAGCACGGGGTCGAGCAGCACCACGCCGAGGAGTACGCCGTGCTCGACCGGGTCGGCCGGCTCCAGCTCCCCCAGGAGTACCTCACGTCGCTGTCGCTCAAGGACCTGGTCCGGCTGGAGCTGGACACCGACCACGTCAAGGTCCACCCCACGACCGGCGAGGAGGCCCCGTCGTGAGCCAGTCGACCGCGCTGCGCTGCGAGGAGCTCACCCGCACCTACGGGTCGGGCGACACCGCCGTCCACGCCCTGCGGCAGGTCTCGCTCGCGGTGCCGGCCGGCGAGCTCCTGGTGCTGCGCGGGCCGTCGGGCTCGGGCAAGACCACGCTGCTCAACCTTCTCGGCGGCCTCGACCGCCCCACCTCGGGACGGGCGTGGCTGGGCGAGCGCGAGGTGACGTCGGCGTCCGAGGCCGAGCTGACCGAGCTGCGCCGCGACCACATCGGATACGTCTTCCAGTCCTTCGCACTGCTCCCGGTGCTCTCCGCAGCCGAGAACGTCGAGCTCCCGCTGCGCATCCGGGGTGCGTCCGTCGCCGAGCGCGACGCCCGCGTCGCGGAGCTCTTGGAGGTGGTCGGGCTGTCGGCCCATGCCAACCAGCGCCCCGCCGAGCTCTCCGGCGGCCAGCAGCAGCGGCTCGGCATCGCCCGGGCGCTCGCCAACGACCCGAGCCTGCTCATCGCCGACGAGCCGACAGGACAGCTCGACAGCGTCAATGCCGAGGCGATGATGTCGCTCATCGCCGCCCTCGTGCACCAGCGCGGCGTGGCTGCCGTGGTCTCCACCCACGACCCGCGGATGGCGGTGTACGCCGACCGGGTGATCGACCTCCACGACGGCCGGCTGGCCGCCCCTGTCTGACGCCGAGCCGGGCTCTCCTGCTGAAGGCTGGGTGGGGCGGGTGTCCTCCCCGACCTGTGGTCGCCGCGGGAGGTCATACGTTTCGTGGCCTAGGACCCCCAGATCGTATGACGTCCTGCGCGCCAGACCCGGCGGGCGCCGACCCGCCTGCCCCCACACAAACAGCACGTGCGCCGACTCCCCAGCGCGTCTGCACGACCCGGGACCCGGAGTCGGCGCTGGCTGAGTGGTCGATCACCCACCAGCGCAATGGATCTCGACGCACCAACGCCCGCCCACGCAAGCGTGGGCGGGCGTTGGCTTGCTCGATCTGGCTCCTGGTTATCAGGACTGCGCGCTTGCGCGCTCAGTTCTGATAGGACCCGAAGTCGAAGTCGTCCAGGGCGACGGCCTGGCCGGTGCCGTTGCCGAACTCGTAGTCGTAGGAGTCGTAGCCGGTGACGGAGTACGCCGCGGCCCGGGCCTCCTCGGTGGGCTCCACCCGGATGTTGCGGTACCGCTCGAGGCCGGTACCGGCCGGGATCAGCTTGCCGATGATCACGTTCTCCTTCAGGCCGCGCAGCGAGTCGCTGCGCCCGTGGATCGCCGCGTCGGTGAGCACCCGGGTGGTCTCCTGGAAGGAGGCCGCCGAGAGCCACGACTCGGTCGCCAGCGAGGCCTTGGTGATGCCCATGAGCACCGGACGACCCGAGGCCGGCTTGCCACCCTCGGAGACCACGCGCCGGTTCTCCTCCTCGAACCGCACCCGGTCGACGAGGTCGGACGGGAGCAGGTTGGTGTCACCGGACTCGATCACCGTGATCCGGCGCAGCATCTGCCGCACGATGATCTCGATGTGCTTGTCGTGGATCGACACACCCTGCGAGCGGTACACGGCTTGGACCTCGTCCACCAGGTGCTCCTGCGCCCGGCGCACACCCAGGATCCGCAGGACGTCCTGCGGGTCGGGCGTGCCGACCGTGATCATCTGGCCGACCTCGATGTGGTCGCCGTCCGCGACGAGCAGGCGGGACCGCTTCGAGACGGGGTACTCCTGGACCTCGGAGCCGTCGTCGGGAGTGATCAGGACCTTGCGGGCCTTGTCGCTCTCCTCGATCGTGACGCGGCCGGCGGCCTCGGAGATCGGCGAGCGACCCTTGGGCGAGCGGGCCTCGAAGAGCTCGACCACACGGGGCAGACCCTGCGTGATGTCGTCGGCCGAGGCCACACCACCGGTGTGGAAGGTACGCATGGTCAGCTGCGTGCCGGGCTCACCGATCGACTGGGCCGCGATGATGCCGACGGCCTCGCCGATGTCGACGAGCTTGCCGGTCGCCAGCGACCGGCCGTAGCACTTCGCGCAGGTGCCGGTCTTGGCGTCACAGGTCAGCACGGAGCGGACCTTGACCTCCTCGACACCAGCAGCGATGAGCTCACCGATCTTGACGTCACCCAGGTCCTCACCGGCGGCGACGAGCACCTCACCCGTCTCCGGGTGGGCCACGTCGACGGCGGAGGTGCGGGCGTACGCCGCGGTCTCGGCGTTCTCGGCCTTGACCACGACGCCGTCGTCACGACGGTCGCCGATCCGCTTGGGCAGACCACGCTCGGTGCCGCAGTCGTCCTCGCGGATGATCACGTCCTGCGAGACGTCCACCAGACGACGGGTCAGGTAGCCCGAGTCGGCCGTCCGCAGCGCGGTGTCGGCCAGGCCCTTGCGGGCACCGTGGGTCGCGATGAAGTACTCGAGGACGGTCAGGCCCTCGCGGAAGTTGGACTTGATCGGGCGCGGGATGATCTCGCCCTTCGGGTTCGCCACGAGACCACGCATGGCCGCGACCTGCCGGATCTGGTTCATGTTTCCGGAGGCACCCGAGTCGACCATCATGTAGATCGGGTTGGAGCGGTCGAAGTTGGCCTCCATGGCCTTCCCGACCTCGTTCGCCGCCTGGGTCCAGATCTCGATGAGCTCCTGTCGGCGCTCCTCGTCGGTGACCAGACCGCGCTCGAACTGGGTCTGCACCTTCGCGGCCTGCTTCTCGTAGCCCTGGAGGATGGTCGCCTTCGACGCCGGCGTCGTGACGTCGTCGATGGAGACCGTGACACCGGAGAACGTGGCCCACCGGAAGCCGGTGTCCTTGAGTGCGTCCAGCGACGCCGCGACCTCGACCTTGGTGTAGCGCTCGGCCAGGTCGTTGACGATCGCGCCGAGAGCCTTCTTGCCGACCTCGTAGTTCACGTACGGGTAGTCGGGCGGGAGGGTCTCGTTGAACAGGGCCCGGCCGAGGGTGGTGTCGAGCGTGAGTGCCTGACCCGCCTCCCAGTCGGCGCCGAGCTCGAGCGGCGGGACGATGTCGGTGAACCGGATCTTGACCCGGCTCTGCAGCGAGATCTCGCCCCGGTCGAACGCCATGATCGCCTCGGCCGGCGACGCGAACGCCCGGCCCTCACCCGGCTGACCGTCACGGTCGGTGGTGAGGAAGAACAGGCCGATGATCATGTCCTGGGTCGGCATGGTCACCGGACGGCCGTCCGAGGGCTTGAGGATGTTGTTGGTCGACAGCATCAGGATCCGGGCCTCGGCCTGGGCCTCGGCGGACAGCGGCAGGTGCACGGCCATCTGGTCACCGTCGAAGTCGGCGTTGAACGCCGAGCAGACCAGTGGGTGGATCTGGATGGCCTTGCCCTCGATCAGCTGCGGCTCGAAGGCCTGGATGCCGAGGCGGTGCAGCGTGGGTGCACGGTTGAGCAGCACCGGGTGCTCGGTGATGACCTCCTCGAGGACGTCCCACACGACCGGGCGCGCGCGCTCCACCATCCGCTTCGCGGACTTGATGTTCTGCGCGTGCGAGAGGTCGACCAGACGCTTCATCACGAACGGCTTGAAGAGCTCGAGCGCCATCTGCTTGGGCAGACCGCACTGGTGCAGCTTCAGCTGCGGGCCGGAGACGATGACCGAACGACCCGAGTAGTCGACGCGCTTGCCGAGCAGGTTCTGACGGAAGCGACCCTGCTTGCCCTTGAGCATGTCGGACAGCGACTTCAGCGGCCGGTTGCCCGGGCCGGTGACGGGGCGGCCGCGGCGGCCGTTGTCGAACAGCGAGTCGACGGCCTCCTGGAGCATCCGCTTCTCGTTGTTGACGATGATCTCGGGCGCGCCGAGGTCGAGGAGCCTCTTGAGCCGGTTGTTGCGGTTGATCACGCGGCGGTAGAGGTCGTTGAGGTCGGAGGTCGCGAACCGGCCACCGTCGAGCTGCACCATCGGGCGCAGGTCCGGCGGGATCACCGGGACGGCGTCCAGCACCATGCCCTGGGGCTTGTTGCCGGTCTTGCGGAACGCGTCGACGACCTTGAGGCGCTTGAGGGCACGGACCTTGCGCTGGCCCTTGCCGTTGGCGATGGTGTCGCGCAGCGACTCCACCTCGGCCTCGATGTCGAAGCTCTCGAGGCGCTTCTGGATCGCCGTGGCGCCCATGTGGCCCTCGAAGTACTTGCCGAACCAGTTCTTCATCTCGCGGTAGAGCATCTCGTCGCCCATCAGGTCCTGGACCTTGAGGGACTTGAAGGTGTTCCACACCTCGTCGAGGCGGTCGATCTCGCGCTGGGCGCGGTCGCGCAGCTGCTTCATCTCCCGCTCGGCGCCGTCCTTGACCTTGCGACGCTGGTCGGCCTTGGCGCCCTCGGCCTCGAGGGCCGCGAGGTCCTCCTCGAGCTTCTTGGCGCGGTCGTCGATGGACTGGTCGCGGCGCTTCTCGAGACGCTCACGCTCGAGGCCGACCTTGCCCTCGAGCGAGGACAGGTCGCGGTGGCGGGCGTCCTCGTCGACGGCGGTGATCATGTAGGCCGCGAAGTAGATGACCTTCTCGAGGTCCTTCGGGGCGAGGTCGAGCAGGTAGCCGAGGCGACTCGGGACACCCTTGAAGTACCAGATGTGGGTGACCGGCGCGGCCAGCTCGATGTGGCCCATGCGCTCGCGGCGCACCTTGGACCGGGTCACCTCGACGCCGCAGCGCTCGCAGATGATGCCCTTGAAGCGGACCCGCTTGTACTTGCCGCAGTAGCACTCCCAGTCCCGGGTGGGACCGAAGATCTTCTCGCAGAAGAGGCCGTCACGCTCGGGCTTGAGCGTGCGGTAGTTGATGGTCTCCGGCTTCTTGACCTCGCCGTGGCTCCAGGTGCGGATGTCGTCCGCAGTGGCCAGGCCGATCTGAAGCTGGTCGAAGAAGTTCACGTCGAGCACGATGGCTGCTGTCCTTCGTTAGTTCTGAATCAAATCTGTGGACTGAACCCCCGGCCCTGCGACCGCAACCACAGGACCGGGGTCCCCGCGAAGTTCTCGAGCGAAGCGACGAGAACTTCGTGGGGTGGTTCAGACTTCTTCGACGCTGCTGGGCTCGCGGCGGGACAGGTCGATGCCGAGCTCCTCGGCGGCGCGGAAGACGTCCTCCTCCGCGTCGCGCATCTCGATGGCCGTGCCGTCCTGGGACAGCACCTCCACGTTGAGGCAGAGCGACTGCATCTCCTTGACGAGCACCTTGAACGACTCGGGGATGCCGGAGTCGGGGATGTTCTCGCCCTTGACGATCGCCTCGTAGACCTTGACGCGACCGGGCACGTCGTCGGACTTGATCGTGAGCAGCTCCTGGAGGGCGTAGGCGGCGCCGTACGCCTCCATCGCCCAGACCTCCATCTCGCCGAACCGCTGGCCACCGAACTGGGCCTTACCGCCCAGCGGCTGCTGCGTGATCATCGAGTAGGGGCCGGTGCTGCGCGCGTGGATCTTGTCGTCCACGAGGTGGTGCAGCTTGAGGATGTACATGTAGCCGACCGAGACGGGCTCGGGGAACGGCTCGCCGGAGCGACCGTCGAACAGGCTCGCCTTGCCGGTCTCGTCGATCACCCGCTGGCCGTCGCGGTTGGGGATCGTCGCGCCGAGCAGGCCGATGATCTCGTCCTCGCGGGCGCCGTCGAAGACCGGCGTCGCCAGCTTGGTGTTCGGCTCGGCCTTGTCGGCGCCGATCTTGATCAGCCGCTTCTTCCACGCCGAGCTGTCGGGGTCGCCGGACAGGTTGAGGTCCCAGCCCTGCTTGCCCAGCCAGCCGAGGTGCAGCTCGAGGATCTGACCGATGTTCATCCGTCGCGGCACACCCAGCGGGTTGAGCACGACGTCGACCGGCGTGCCGTCCTCCATGAACGGCATGTCCTCGACCGGCAGGATCTTCGCGATGACGCCCTTGTTGCCGTGGCGTCCGGCGAGCTTGTCGCCGACGGAGATCTTGCGCTTCTGGGCGACGTAGACCCGCACCAGCTGGTTGACGCCCGGGGGCAGCTCGTCGCCGTCCTCGCGGTCGAACACGCGGACGCCGATCACCGTGCCGGACTCGCCGTGCGGCACCTTCATCGAGGTGTCGCGCACCTCGCGCGCCTTCTCACCGAAGATCGCGCGGAGCAGCCGCTCCTCGGGGGTGAGCTCGGTCTCGCCCTTGGGCGTGACCTTGCCGACCAGCACGTCGCCGGTCGTGACCTCGGCGCCGATGCGGATGATGCCGCGCTCGTCGAGGTCGGCCAGCATCTCCTCGGAGACGTTCGGGATGTCCCGGGTGATCTCCTCGGGGCCGAGCTTGGTGTCGCGGGCGTCGACCTCGTGCTCCTCGATGTGGATCGAGGTGAGGACGTCCTCCTGCACCAGGCGCTGGCTCAGGATGATGGCGTCCTCGTAGTTGTGGCCCTGCCACGGCATGAACGCCACGAGGAGGTTGGTGCCGAGCGCCATCTCCGCCTGGTCGGTGCACGGACCGTCGGCGATGGGCGTGCCGACCTCGAGCCGGTCACCCTCACTGACCAGCGGGCGCTGGTTGATGCAGGTGCCCTGGTTGGAGCGCTTGAACTTGGCCAGCTTGTACGTCGAGTACGTGCCGTCGTCGTTCATCGTCTCGATGAGGTCGGCGGACACGTCCTTGACCACACCGGCGGCGGTCGCGACGACCACGTCACCGGCGTCGACCGCCGCGCGGTACTCGATGCCGGTGCCGACGATCGGCGAGTCGCTGCGGATCAGCGGGACGGCCTGACGCTGCATGTTGGCGCCCATGAGCGCACGGTTGGCGTCGTCGTGCTCGAGGAACGGGATCAGCGCGGTCGCCACCGACACCATCTGGCGCGGCGAGACGTCCATGTAGTCCACCTCGTCGGCCAGGATCTCGGAGACCTCGCCGTCGCGCTGGCGGACCAGCACGCGCTCCTCGGAGAAGCGGCCCTTGTCGTCGAGCGCGGCGTTGGCCTGCGCGATGACGTAGCGATCCTCGTCGTCGGCGGTCAGGTAGTCGATCTGGTCGGTGACCTTGCCCTTCTCGACCTTGCGGTAGGGCGTCTCGACGAACCCGAACGGGTTGATCCGGCCGTAGGAGGCCAGCGACCCGATCAGACCGATGTTCGGGCCTTCCGGGGTCTCGATCGGGCACATGCGGCCGTAGTGCGACGGGTGGACGTCGCGGACCTCCATGCCGGCGCGGTCGCGGGACAGACCACCGGGACCGAGCGCCGAGAGGCGACGCTTGTGCGTCAGGCCGGCGATCGGGTTGGTCTGGTCCATGAACTGCGAGAGCTGGGAGGTGCCGAAGAACTCCTTCAGCGCCGCCACCACGGGACGGATGTTGATCAGGGACTGAGGGGTGATGGCCTCGACGTCCTGGGTCGTCATCCGCTCGCGGACCACCCGCTCCATGCGGGCCAGGCCGGTGCGGAGCTGGTTCTGGATCAGCTCGCCCACCGTGCGCATGCGCCGGTTGCCGAAGTGGTCGATGTCGTCGGCCGAGATGTCGAGCGCGCCCTGGGGCGACTCGAGCTGCTCGCGGCCGTCGTGCAGCGCCACGATGTAGCGGATCGCGGCGACGACGTCGTCGATCGTCAGCGTCTGCTGGTCGAACGCCTCGACGAGACCGAGCTTCTTGTTGATCTTGTAGCGGCCGACCTTGGCGAGGTCGTAGCGCTTGGGGTTGAAGTAGTAGTTGTTCAGCAGCGTCTGCGCGGCCTCCCGCGTCGGCGGCTCGCCCGGGCGCAGCTTGCGGTAGATGTCGAGCAGCGCGTCGTCCTGGCCCTGGGTGTGGTCCTTCTCCAGGGTCAGCATCATCGACTCGTACTCGCCGAACTCCTCGCGGATCTGCTCGTTGGTCCAGCCGAGGGCCTTGAGCAGCACGGTGACGTTCTGCTTGCGCTTGCGGTCGAGGCGGACGCCGACCATGTCGCGCTTGTCGATCTCGAACTCGAGCCAGGCACCGCGGGAGGGGATGAGCTTGGCGGTGTAGATGTCCTTGTCGGACGTCTTGTCGGCGGTGCGCTCGAAGTAGACGCCCGGCGAGCGGACGAGCTGCGAGACGACGACACGCTCGGTGCCGTTGATGATGAAGGTGCCCTTGTCGGTCATGAGCGGGAAGTCGCCCATGAAGACCGTCTGGCCCTTGATCTCACCGGTGTCGTTGTTGGTGAACTCCGCCGAGACGTACAGCGGAGCGGAGTAGGTGAAGTCCTTCTCCTTGCACTCGTCGACGGTGTACTTCGGGTCGTAGAAGACCGGGTTCTCGAACGACAGCGACATCGTCTCGGAGAAGTCCTCGATCGGGGAGATCTCCTCGAAGATCTCCTGGAGACCGGACTTGCTGGAGACGTCCTCGCCCTCCGCGCGGCGACGCTCGACGGCGGCGTCCCACTTGGCGTTGCCGACCAGCCAGTCGAAGCTGTCGGTCTGGAGAGAGAGGAGCTGAGGGACTTCGAGGGGTTCGGTGATCTTTGCGAAAGAGATGCGGCGGGAGTTACCGGAGGTGGTGCGCGCGGCCAAGAGGTGTCCTTCGACGATTCGCTCTTCGATCTGCATCCAGCCCACCACAGATCAGCCACCGGGCAGGCTGAAACGCATTTGAGGGCAGACGCAAGTTCTCACCCTAGCGCACGTGCGGGCGCGCGACAAACACCGCGGCAATCGCTGCGGTCGATCATGAACGCCCGCGCCGCTCAGGTCAAGCAGGTGCCCGGCGCGTCAGGCCGGGGACTGGCGGGGGGTCGGCCGGAGATCGGTGGGGTCAGGTCGCCATGTCGGAGACCAGCCAGGCCCCGTCGACCTGGTCCATGGTCAGCGTCACCCAGTTCTTGTAGACCTCGGGCTCGGTGTACTTCTTGTTGGTCCGGGTCTGGTTGACCAGCAGGAAGACCTGCGCGTGGCCCTCGTCGGCCCGCACGATGCTCGAGCGCACGAGCGTCGCCGTGACGACCGTCTGGGTGGAGGGGGCGTTCTTCTCGATCAGCCCGGCGAAGATGCGGTCGTAGTCGGTGCGCAGCTTGCCGGTGAGGTACTGCTGGGCCGCGGCCTTGGACTCGTCCAGGTGGGCGGCGTCGTAGGACAGGATCGGCACGACCGCACGCTCGGCCGCCGCCCGTGCGGCACGGGCGTCGCCCTCGACGTCGCCCGCCGACGGCTCGCGCCCCCAGAGCACCACGACCGTGATCACCAGGGCGAGCGTGAGTGCCCCGGCCACCGCGAGGAGCCAGCCGGGCACGGCGGCGACGCGCCCGGCGGGCGCCGCGGCCTCGCTGCCGGCGGGTGCGGCCGGCTCGACGGGCGCACTCGGGTCGACGGGCTCGACCGGTTCGGCCGGCTCGACCTCGGGTGCCGCGGCGGCGAGCTCGGCGTCGTACGCCGCTCGCCGCCTGGGGTCGAGGAGCACCTCGGCCGCCTGGTTGAGCACCGCGAAGCGGCGGTCGGTGGGGTCGAGGTCGGCGATCTGCGCACGCCAGGCGGTGCGGACCTCCTCGGCCGGGGCGTCGGGTGCGACGCCCAGCAGGTCGTACCAGCTCGGAGCGGGTGTGCTCATCGGTGGGGTGCTCATTCGGAGCCCTCCCCCGTCACCGGCGCGTAGTCGTCGACCAGCCACGTGCCGTCGGACTTCACGAGGTCGACCTCCCACCGCAGCACGTCCTGGTCGGCGTCGACGCGCTTGGCGTCGTCGTCGGGGTGCTTGGGGGCGGGGTAGGACCCGGTGAGGCCCGCGGCGACGATCGCGGTGGCCGAGTCGGCGTCCATCGACTCAACGCCGACGCCGAAGACCTTCGCGGACCGGCCGTAGCCCGCCTGCGCGACGGTCTGCTCGGCGATCGGGAGGCCGGACTTCTCGAAGTCGGTCGCGAACTTCGGGGTGATCACCTCGAGGACCTGGTCGCGGTACGCCGGGAGGTGGCCCTTGTCGTCGAGCTGGTCGGGGCCATAGGTGTTGAGCCGGAGCACGAACTGACGGGTCTGCGCCATCACCGCGTCCCGCTCCGCCTGCGCGTCGTCGGCCTCGCCTCGGCGATCGGTCAGCAGCCAGACCAGGACACCCGCGGAGGCGAGCAGCAGGACGACGAGCACGACCAGGAGGACGAGGCGGAAGGTGGCGGAACGCGGCGTCTCATCAGTCCTGGTCGTCACGGCACCAGGGGCTGGAGGAACAGCCACTTCCACGACTCCTCTCCGAAGGCTTGGGGGGCCAACGTACCGGTCGGCGCCAGGACGGGGTCGATCTTGGGCCCCCAGTGGAGCTTGCCGGTGTCGGGGTCGTACGACGCGACCGGTGCGCGGTAGGCGGCGCCCGCACGCGGGAGGTTCTGCGGCCCCCGCGCGTTGCTCATCGTCGCAGGCTCGGTGCACCCGGCCATGGTGTTCATCGGCCGGTTGCTGCCGTCCTGCGGCGGCCGCGTGTCGGTGCCCTCGTAGCCGTGGTGGCACACCGGGTTGTCGGTGATGATCAGCCCGAAGTGCGCGTCGTACAGGCCGGTGTCCGGGGACTTGGAGACCACGGTGAAGCCGCCCTCGACGACGTAGGGGTAGATCACCAGGATCTGCTCGACGCCGGGCAGGTGCTTGACGATGACCTCGCCGGTGATCGTCAGGTTGTTGAACAGCTCGGCGAGGTCGACCTCGTTGTCCTGGAGGAACGTGCGCAGCTGGGTCGCCGCCTCGGAGCCGTCGTCGATGACCGTGCGCAGGTCGGCGTCGGAGCCCGCGAGCGAGCCGCTGAAGAGGCTGAGCTGGCGGGCGAAGTTCTGGATCGCGCTCGCCTTGTCGACCTGGCCGTTGAGGACGGTGTTGCTGTCGCGGATCAGGGCCGTCGTCACGTCGAAGTTGTCGTTGGCCTCCTGGATGAAGGCGTTGCCGGTGTCGATGATCCGCTGCAGGTCGGCGCCCGTGCCGGCGAAGGCCTCGCCGAGCTCGGTGACCGTGGTGCTGAGCGCCTGCTTGTCGACCGACTCCACGGTGTCGGAGATGTCGGTGAGCAGCTTCTGCGTCGCGATCGGGGTGCGGGTGTCGGCGACCGCGATCTGGGAGTCGTCGTCGAGATAGGGACCGGAGTCGACCTGCGGCTGGAGCTCGACGTACTGCTCGCCGACGGCCGAGCGGTTGCCGACCACCGCGAGCGAGTCGGAGGGGATGTCGTCCCAGGAGTTGTCGATGTCGAGGTAGACGTCGACGCCGTCGTCGGTGAGCTTCAGCTTGCCCACCTCGCCGACCTGCACGCCGCGGTAGGACACCTCGCCGCCGGCGAAGATCCCGCCGGAGTCCTGGAAGTGGGCGACCACGGTGTAGTGGTCGTCGAAGAAGACCCGGTCGAGTCGGGCGTAGCGGGCACCGACGTAGCTGACGCCGAGCAGCGTGATCGCCACGAACACGAGCAGCTGCGTGCGAGTACGGCGCGTGATCATCGGGTCACCATCCCCGGGACGAGCAGGCGGACCAGGGCGGGGTCGAAGAGCTGGCTGAGCTGGCCCATCGTCGGACCCCGCGGCGAGGCCGACGGCCCGGCCCCGGCGCGGCCCAGGCCCAGCAGTCCGGTCAGGTCGGGCAGGCTCGGCAGGCTGGTCGGCAGCGCGGTCGGCAGCCCGGCGTCGGGCAGTCCGGGGATCTGGTTGACGATCCGGCAGACGACGGTGTCCTCGTTCTTCTTCTTCAGGCAGGCGTCGCGCAGCTTGGCCAGACCCTGGACGCTGCTCAGCAGCTTCTGGCAGGGCTTGCTGGTGATGTCGCCGCTGCGGATGCAGCGGGTTACCCGGTCCAGGAGCACGGTCGGGTCCAGGTCGCTCGGTAGCAGCGTCGGCAGCCCGGTCGGGACCCCGCTGATGCCACCGGAGAGATCGACGTCCAGCTCGACCGACAGGTTGGTGTAGTCGCCCATGTGCAGGTTGCGCGCCACCTGCGGGTCACGGCCGACGACCTCGTCGACGAACGGATAGGTCAGGAACACGTTGAACGACTTCACGAAGGCGTCGCCGGAGTTGGCGAGCTCGGTCAGCACGGGGTTGAGCTGGCGCAGGGACTCGATCGTCGCGTCCTTGGACGCGTTGATGACCTCGACCCCCACCCCGCCGAGCCGGTTGAGGGCGCCGAGCATCTTGACCAGGTCGTCGCGCTGCTTGTCCAGCGACGTGAGCGCGTTCGGCAGCTCGTCGAGCGCGGCGTCGATGGAGCCCTGCTGACGGCGCACCGAGATCGCCAGGTTGTTGAGCGAGTCGATCGCGTCGACGATGTCCTGCTTGTTCTCGTCGAGCTGGCCCATGAAGTCGCTGATCTGGGTGAGCACCGACCGGGCGGCGCCCTCGCGTCCGTCGAGGGCCTTGTTGAGCTCGACCGCGATCGTCTTCAGCTGCGCGACCCCACCACCGTTGAGCAGCAGGCTGAGCGCGCCGAGAACCTCCTCGACCTCGGGGTTGCGGCCGGTGTCGTCGAGGCCGATCGTGGCACCGTCGGCGAGCTCGCCGGTCGCCGGCTCGTCGGTGGGCGGACCGAGCGACACGAACTTCTCACCGAGCAGGCTCGTCTGCCGGATCTCGGCCACGGTGTTGGCGGGCAGCTCGACGTCGTTGCGCAGCGCCAGGGTGAGCTCCGCGTGGCCGTCGACGAGGTCGACGTCGGTCACCTGGCCGACGCTGATGTCGTTGACCTTGACCGTGGACATCGGGACCAGGTCGAGCACGTCGCGGAACTCGGCGGTGACCGTGATGGGGTCGTTCCCGACGTCGGTGCCGCCCGGCAGCGGCAGGCTGTAGACGTCGAAGTCGCAGCCGGTCAGCAGCAGCGCGCCGGCGACGGCGGCGACCACCGCCTTGGCCATCCCGCGCCTCCTGGTGGTCCTCATCGGGTCACCTCCACGAGGCCGGCGAGGCTGCGGTCGAACAGGTCGACCGACGAGCGGGGGGTGCCCTTGGCACCGGTCCCGGGGCGCGGCAGCGCCTGCTGCACGAGGTCGCACAGGGCGCCGGAGGTGTCGGCCTGGCTCAGGAACCCGCACAGGAACGTCGAGGGGTCGGACTCGATCTGGTTGATGACCTCGCCCATGTTCGCGTTGGTGTCGAGGGTGCCGGCCTCGGGGTTGTAGGTCAGCGCGAGGTTGTTCAGCGCCAGCGGCGCCGAGTCGAGGATGTGGTCGAGCTCGGAGCGCCGCTTCACCAGGACCTTCGAGACCCGGTTGAGCCCGGAGATGTTGCGGCCGAGGACCTCACGGTTCTCCTTCACGAACGTCGAGACCTGACCCAGGGCGGTCGCGAGGTTGCTCAGTGACGCCGAGAGCTCCTGCCGCTCGCCCGACAGCATCGAAGACACCTCGGAGAGCGACTGGTTGAACTTGCGGACCGTCGTGTCGTTCTTCGCCAGGGTCCCGATGAAGCCCTCCAGCTCCCGGGCGGACCCGAACAGCTCGTCCTTGTTGTCGTCGAGCGTCTGGCTGAGCTTGCCGAAGTCCTTGATCGTCTGGTGGAAGGTGGCGCCCTGACCGCCGAAGTTCTTCGCCGTCGTCTCGAGCAGGTCGGAGAACGCGCCGTTGCGGTTGGCGCCGGTCGGGCCGAGGGCGACCGTCAGGTCGTCGAGGCTGCTGTAGATCTGGTCGAGCTCGAGCGGGACCGCCGTACGGTCCACGTCGAGCACCGCGCCGTCGGCGAGCTTCTCGCCTCCGGTGAAGACCGGAGTGAGCTGCACGAACCGGTCGCCGACGATCGACGGGGCGACGATCACGGCCTTCGCGTCGGCGGGGACGTCGACGTCGGCGTCGTAGGACATCGTGACGGCGACGTCGGTGCCGGCGGGCGTCACCGAGTCGACCTTGCCCACCGGCACGCCGAGGACCCGCACGTCGCTGCCCTCGTAGATGGAGATCGTGCGCGGGAAGTGCGCGGTCAGCGTCTTGGTGTCGTCGCCGCGGAACATCGTGAACGCCGCGGCGACGAGCAGGAGCACCAGGACGACGGGGACGACGGCCCGCTTGAGGAGGAGGACGGTGTTCGCCATGTCAGCCACCCACCTGCGGGACCGGCGGCATGTTCTGGATGTAGGTGTCGAACCACGGGCCGTTGCCGAGGGTGCTCGCGAACACGCGGTAGAACGGCTCCATCAGCCGCAGGCTGTTGTCGAGGTTGTCCTCGTTCTTGTTGAGCACCTCGAGGACGTGGTCGAGGTGGTCCAGCGCCGGCTTGAGGTCGGCGCGGCTCTGCTCGATCAGCGCGGTCAGCTCCTTCGACAGCCGGGTGGTGGAGGTCAGGAGGTTGTGCACGGCGTCGCGGCGGGCGACCAGCGCCCGGAAGAGGACGTCGGAGTCCTTCATCAGCCCGACGATGTCCGCGTCGCGCTCGTCGAGGACACTCGAGACCCGCTTGAGGTTCTTCAGCAGGCTGTTGATCTGGTCGTCACGCGCGGCGATGTTGGACGAGAGCCGCGAGACCCCGTCGAGCGCCTGCCGGAACTCCTCGGGCGTGTTGCGGGTCAGGTCCGCGAGGGTGGTCAGCGACTCGGCCAGCCGGTCGGTGTCGATCCGCTCGGAGGTCTCGGCGAGGCCCGAGAACGCGTCGACGACGTCGTACGGCGAGCTGGTGCGCTCGACCGGGATCTCCGCGCCCTCGTCGAGCTGGCCCGACCCGGCCGGCTCGAGGGAGAGGTACATGGCGCCGAGCAGGGTCTTCACCTTGATGGCGGCGTGGGTCTCGTCGCCGAACTCCGAGGAGGTGTCGACGCGGAACGTCACCTTCACGTGGTCGCCCTCGAGCGCGACGTCCTCGACCTTGCCGACGCGCACGCCGGCGATGCGGACCTCGTCGTTCGGCTCGAGCCCACCGGACTCGGTGAACGCGGCGTAGTAGGTGTCGCCGCCGCCGATCAGCGGCAGGTCCTGGGCGCGGAAGGCGGCCAGCATCACGATCGCCAGGACGACGATGCTGACGGCCCCGACGATCACGGGGTTGCGCTCGCGGAACGGGACGCTCATCGGGGTCCCCTCGAAGTTGTTCGGAGGAGCGGAGCGGGGGAGAAGAACTTCGTGGGGTGGTTCATCCGAGATCACACCTGTCTGCGACCTTCATGCCACCCACCGGGTAGTCGACGGGCACGGACTGTCCACCGGGGAGCCGGATGCGGCCCTGGAAGTGGCACAGGTAGAAGTTGAACCACGAGCCGTACGTCGCGGTGCGGCCGATCTTGTTGAGCTTGATCGGCAGCACCTGCAGGGCCCGGTCGAGCTCGGCCTTGCCGTTGTCGAGGTTGCGGGCGACCACGCGCAGCTGCTTGATGTCGCTGACGAACGGCTCTCGGATGCCGTCGACCAGGTCGGCGGTCTGGACGGAGAGCGCCGAGATCTGGTCGAGCGAGCCGAGGATCGCGTTGCGGTCGTCCTTGAGCCCGCCCACGAACGTGCGGAACGTGGTGATCAGGCGGCTGAGCTGGACGTCGCGGTCTCCGACGTGGTCGAGCACCTCGTTGAGGTTGTCGATCAGGTCGCCGATCAGCTGGTCGCGGCCGGCGAGGGTCGAGGTGACCGACGCGGTGTGGGCGAGCAGGCCCTCGAGCGTGCCGCCCTCGCCCTGGAAGACCTGCACGATCTCGTAGGAGAGCTTGTTGATGTCGGCCGGCGAGAGCGCCTGGAACAGGGGCTTGAACCCGTTGAAGAGCACCGTGAGGTCGAGCGCCGGCGACGTCTGGCCGACGGGGATGGTGCCGCCATCGGGCAACGGGTCGCCGTTGCCGATCTCGTCGGTCAGCGCGATGTAGCGCTGGCCGACGAGGTTGCGGTAGCGGATAGCGGCGTGCGTCGCCTGGCTGATCGTCGTGGAGTCCTCGACGGTGAAGGAGACCAGCGCGCGGGTGCGGTCGACCACCTCGACCTTGTCCACGGTGCCGACCTTGACGCCGGCGATGCGGACGTCGTCGCCCTTCACGACCCCGGTCGCGTCGACGAACTCGGCCTTGAAGTCGTGGTGGCCGGCGAACGTCAGGTTGCCGATGGTCGCGACCAGCACCGAGGTGGCCAGCGAGGTCACCACGATGAAGATCAGCAGCTTGACCAGGTCTCCGGTGGTGCGCTTGTCGAGGAGCTTCATCGCAGCGACACCTCCGCTCCGCGGGCCATCGGTCCGACGAGCAGCAGGCCCAGGTCGGGAACGTCCTCGGCCGGCACGCCGAGCGCCGGGCCGAGCAGGGATCGCAGCATGTCGCTCTCGGCGGCGGTGCCGACCATCGTGCGGTAGTACTGGTTGGGCGCCACCCGGGAGGTGCCCTTGCCGGTCGGCTCGTCGACGCCGTCGTTGAAGTCGGGCTGGTGCCGCACGGGGTTCTTCTGCGACCAGGGCGGGTTGGGCAGGTGGAGGCACGCCGGTCCCCGGTCCTCCCCGAAGCGCGGCTTGTCGTTGGCGTTGTAGGGCCGCGGCTGGTGCGGCAGCGTCTCCAGCACGATGTGCAGCATGAAGCCCCGGAACGCCTCGGCCTGGAGCTTGCCGGCGTTGACGATGCCGCGGGTCAGGCAGTTGTACTCGGGGGCGTACTTCGCGAACACGCGCAGCTGCTGCTGGCTGATCTCGCTGAAGCGGATCAGGTTGTCGCCGTTGTCCTCGAGGAAGCCGCGCGCCGTGTCGGAGAAGGAGGTCACGTCGTCGAAGAGCGCCTGCAGCCGGACCTCGCGGTCCTCGAGCGTGCCGGTGGTCTTGACGGTGTCGTCGAGGATGTCCGCGATCTGCGGCATCACCTCGGCGTAGGTGTCGGACACCTGCGAGGTCAGGCGGAGGTCCTCGATCAGCTGCGGGATCTGCGGGTTGATCCGCTTGAGGTAGCTGTCGACGGTCTCGAGGTTGTCGCCGATCTGGTCGCCGCGGCCCTCGAGCGCGGTGGAGAGGGCGTTGAGCGTGAGGTTGATGTCGGCCGGCTGGACCGTGCGCAGCAGCGGGTAGAGGTCGGACAGCACCTTCTCGACCTCGATCGAGACCTCGGTGCGCTTGATGGTGTCGCCGGCCTCGATGTGGTGCGGTGAGGGGTCGGCGGGGATGTCGAGCGCGACGTACTTCTCGCCGAACAGGGTCTTGGGGACGATCGAGCCGCTGACGTTCTCGGGGATCGTGTCGATCTGGTTCGGGTAGATCCCGAGGGTGACCTTCGCTCCCTCCGGGTCGGGCTCGTAGTCGAGCACCTCGCCGACGATGACGCCGCGGATCTTCACGTCGGCGCGGTTGGGCAGCTGCATGCCGATCTTGGAGGCCTGCAGCGTGACCCTGTCGTAGTCCGCGAACTTCTTGGTGAAGACCGCGTAGGTGAGGTAGACGCCGGCCAGCAGCAGGCAGAGGAAGATCACGCCCAGCACCTTGTGTCCTGCGATCACGCGCACACGATCACCCCGCCAGCCTGACCGTCGTCGACGCGCCCCAGATCGCCATCGACAGGAACAGGTCGATCACGTTGATCGCGACGATGCTCGTGCGCACGGCGCGGCCCACCGCGACGCCCACCCCGGCGGGCCCGCCGGAGGCGGTGTAGCCGTGGTAGCAGTGGATGAGGATCACCGTGACGGCGAAGACGAGCACCTTGCCGAAGGACCACAACACGTCACCGGGTGGCAGGAACGAGTTGAAGTAGTGGTCGTAGGTCCCCGCCGACTGGCCGAAGAACTGCGTGACGGTCAGCCGGGTGGCGAAGTAGGAGGAGAGCAGGCCGACGACGTACAGCGGGACGATCGCGATCAGCCCGCCCACGATGCGGGTCGTGACCAGGAACGGGAGCGAGGGGATCGCCATCACCTCGAGGGCGTCGACCTCCTCGGAGATCCGCATCGAGCCGAGCTGTGCGGTGAACCCGCAGCCGACGGTGGCCGCGAGCGCGATGCCCGAGACCAGGGGCGCGATCTCGCGGGTGTTGAAGTAGGCCGACACGAAGCCGGCGAAGGCCGCGGTGCCGAGCTGGTCGAGGGCGGCGTAGCCGGACAGGCCCACCTGCGCGCCGGTGAAGAACGTCATCGCCATGATGACGCCGACCGTGCCGCCGATGACGGCCAGCGCGCCGCTGCCGAGGGTCACCTCCGCCAGGATGCGGAGGATCTCCTTCTTGTAGCGGTGGATCGCACGCGGGGTCCACGCGAGCGCCTTGATGAAGAACGCCAGCTCCGCGCCGAGGCTGTCCAGCGTCTTCATGGGGCGGTCGTAGACCGCTCGGATGTTCGCCATGGCTCGCCCTAGCCCGTCTTCGGTGGGACGAGCTGGATGTAGATCGCGCTCATCACGAAGTTGACGATGAACAGGAGGATGAAGGTGACGACGACCGACTCGTTGACCGCGTCGCCGACGCCCTTCGGTCCGCCGGCGGCGTTCATGCCCTTGTAGCAGGCCACGACCGCGGCGATCAGGCCGAACACGAGGGCCTTCGCCATGCCCTGCCACAGGTCGGGCAGCTGCGAGAGGGCGGTGAAGCTCGCCAGGTAGGCGCCGGGCGTTCCGTCCTGGAGGACCACGTTGAAGAAGTAGCCACCGGCGACGCCGACGACGCTGACCATGCCGTTGAGGAAGACCGCGACCAGCATGGCCGCCAGCACGCGGGGCACCACCAGGCGCTGGATCGGGTCGATGCCGAGCACCATCATCGCGTCGAGCTCTTCGCGGATCTTGCGCGCACCCAGATCGGCCGCGATCGCGGAGCCGCCGGCGCCGGCGATCAGGAGGGCGGTGCCGATCGGCGCCGCCTGCTGGACGACGGCGAGCACCGACGCGGACCCGGTGAACGACTGGGCGCCGAACTGCTTGATCAGCCCGCCGACCTGCAGTGCGATCACCGCACCGAAGGGGATCGCCACCAGGGCGGTCGGGACGATCGTCACCGAGGCGATGAACCACGCCTGCTGAATGAACTCCCGCATCTGGAACGGCCGCTTGAACAGCGCCCGCATGACGTCGAGACCGAAGGCGAAGAACTTGCCTGCGGTCCCCACGGGCGCGAGCACGCGGCTCGCGGTCAACGACGACATGGACCGCTCAGCCGCCCGTCGCCATCGACATGTTCTCGTCGAACGAGCCCGGCGGCGGGGTCACGCCGTTGGCCCGGCACCAGTCGCCCGGCGGGCGTTGGCTGCGGCGCGGGATGCCGTTGGACGGCTCCAGCTGCAGCGGGATCGGCGGCAGCGGCGGGAGCTCCTGGTCCTTCTCCGCCTCGAGCTCGTCGGCGTCCTTCTCCTCGGACATGCCGATCGGGCCGACCTTCTGGGCGTTGAGGAACTGGCGCACGACCGGCTCCTCGGAGGACAGGAGCATCTCGCGGGGGCCGAACATCGCGAGGTGACGGTGGTAGAGGAGCCCGATGTTGTCGGGCACGGTCCGGGCGGTGTTGATGTCGTGGGTGACGATCAGGAACGTCGCGTCGATCTGGGCGTTGAGGTCGACGATGAGCTGGTTGAGGAACGCCGTCCGGACCGGGTCGAGACCGGAGTCGGGCTCGTCGAAGAGGACGATCTCGGGGTCGAGCACCAGCGCGCGGGCCAGCCCGGCGCGCTTGCGCATGCCGCCGGAGATCTCGCCCGGGAGCTTGTCCTCGGCGCCGACCAGGCCGACCAGGTCCATCTTCTCCATGACGATGTCACGGATCTGGGACTCGGACTTCTTGGTGTGCTCGCGCAGCGGGAACGCGACGTTGTCGTAGAGGTTCATCGAGCCGAACATCGCGCCGTCCTGGAACAGCACCCCGAACAGCTTGCGGATCTCGTAGAGGTCCTTCTCGGAGCAGGTGGCGATGTCGGTGCCCTCGATGACGATCGAGCCCTGGTCGGGCTTGAGCAGGCCGATGAGGGTCTTGAGGAAGACCGACTTGCCGGTGCCGGACGGGCCGAGCATCACGCAGATCTCGCCCGCGGGGACCGTCAGGGAGACGTCACCCCAGATCAGCTGTTTGCCGAACGACTTGCTCAGGTGCTCGACCTGGATCTCAACGCCCATGACCGCCCTCGTCCCTCCATCGCTGCGCGCGCTCCGGATCCCGGGCCGGGCACGCCTGACACTCCCCCGCCTCCCACTGACCGGTAACAACGCCGAAGTAGCGGCGAGGTTACGCGTCGGTTTCCTTCCCCGCACCCCCCGACTTACACCTTGGACACGGCTGGAACCGGTCCACGTCTGGACCGCAGGCCGGACCCGAAATGCCACGAGGGGCGGTCCACCGCGTGGGTGGACCGCCCCTCGTGAGGGTCGTGCTGGGCCGCATGCGGCCCGGGCGTCACTTGAGGGTGACGGTGGCGCCGGCGCCCTCGAGGGCGTCCTTGGCCTTCTCGGCCGCGTCCTTGGCGACCTTCTCGAGGATCGGCTTCGGAGCCGCCTCGACGAGCTCCTTGGCCTCCTTGAGACCGAGGGAGGTCAGCGCGCGGACCTCCTTGATCACGTTGATCTTCTTCTCGCCGGCCGACTCGAGGATGACGTCGAACTCGTCCTGCTCGGCAGCGGCCTCGCCGCCGCCGGCAGCGCCGCCCGCAGCGGGAGCGGCGGCAACGGCAACCGGAGCAGCGGCGGTGACGCCGAAGGTCTCCTCGAACTGCTTCACGAACTCGCTGAGCTCGATCAGCGTCATCTCCTTGAACGCGTCGAGGAGCTCGTCAGTGCTGAGCTTCGCCATGGTGGCGTTTCCTTCCATTCGGTGGCCGCGGGCGGTGTCGCGCCGAGGCCGGGTTTCAGGTGGTGGTTACCAGGTCGGACCGGGTTGCCGGTCAGGCCTCGGTGGTGTCGCCCTCGTCGGAGGCGGTGGTCTCAGCGGCGGTCTCCTCGGCGGGAGCCTCCTCTGCGGCCGGCGCCTCGTCAGCGGGGGCCTCGGTCTCGTCCGCTGCCTCGGCAGCGGGCTCGGCCGGGGCCTCCTCGGCGGCGACCGGCGCAGTGCCGGCACCACCTGCGAGGATCGAGGGGTCCTGCTCGGCCTTCGCCTGGAGCGCACCCGCGAGGCGGGCGGCCTGGGCGAGAGGCGCGTTGAGCAGGTAGACGGCCTGGCTGAGCGACGCGAGCATCGCGCCAGCCAGCTTGCCCAGGAGCACCTCGCGGGACTCGAGATCGGCCAGCTTGGCGATCTCGCTCGCGTCGAGGGGCTTGCCGTCCAGGACGCCGCCCTTGATGACAAGGGTGGGGTTGGCCTTGGCAAAGTCACGCAGACCCTTGGCCGCCTCGACCACGTCGCCGTTGATGAAGGCGATGGCGGTCGGGCCGGTCAACAGGTCGTCGAAGCCGGAGATGCCCGCCTCATTGGCGGCGATCTTGGCCAGCGTGTTCTTGACCACGGCGTAGTTGGCGTTCTCGCCGAGGGAGCGCCGCAAGTCCTGCAGCTGCTTCACGGTGAGACCGCGGTACTCGGTCAGCACGGCACCGGCGGACTCGTTGAAGGACTCAACGATCTCCGCGACGGCTGCCTGCTTGTCTGCCCGCGCCATGGGTCTCCTTCCGATGGTCGACCACCTGAAGGGAGCCCCCGGAAATGACGAACGCCCCGAGCACAGGCTCAGGGCGTGGACCCCCGCGAGGAGGAGCTGCTCTTTCACCTGCGCAGGCCGTCCGCGTTTCCGCGGAACCTTCGGTCACTCCACGTGCGTGGCGAGACAACCGGCGGTCTTTGGTTTCGTGGAGAACAGTACGACGGTTCGGGGGGTGAGCCAAATCGTCGTCGGCCCACACCGCGGGACCGATGATCGACGGCCTCCCGGTGCTGGATTGTCCGTCCTGGCCGCCGCAGGGAACCCTTGACCCGACTGGTGAGGACGGACAATGGCGCCCCCGGGAGGACACCGACCCCGACCGGACAGCCTCACAAATGACGTCGACCCCCCCCGATCACCGGGCGGGTCGACGTACGGGTGCGATCAGGCCTGCGCGTTCTCGTCCTCGAGTGCGACGTTGCGCGTCCGGTTCGGGTCGACCTGGATGCCGGGGCCCATCGTCGTGGAGACGGTGATCTTCCGGATGTAGCGGCCCTTGGAGCTGGCCGGCTTGAGCCGGAGCACCTCCTCGAGCGCCGCGGCGTAGTTCTCGGCCAGCTGGGCCTCGTCGAACGACGCCTTGCCGATGATGAAGTGGAGGTTGGCGTGCCGGTCGACGCGGAACTCGATCTTGCCGCCCTTGATGTCGGTCACGGCCTTGGCCACGTCCGGGGTCACGGTGCCGGTCTTGGGGTTCGGCATCAGGCCACGGGGGCCGAGCACGCGGCCGAGGCGGCCGACCTTGCCCATCAGGTCCGGGGTGGCGACCACGGCGTCGAAGTCGAGCCAGCCGCCGGCGACCTTGTCGATCAGCTCGTCGCCGCCGACGACGTCGGCGCCGGCCTCACGGGCGGCCTCGGCCTTGTCACCGGTCGCGAACACGAGGACGCGGGCGGTCTTGCCGGTGCCGTGCGGGAGGTTGACGGTGCCGCGGACCATCTGGTCGGCCTTGCGGGGGTCGACACCGAGGCGCATCACGACGTCGACGGTCTCGTCGAACTTCTTCTTGCTGGTGGTCTTCGCGATCTTGATCGCGGCGAGCGGGGCGAAGATCTCGTCCTTGTCGAACGTGTCCGCCGCTGCGCGGTAGGTCTTGCTGCGCTGCATGAGCTTTCTCTTCTCTCTTCGAAAGGTGTGGTCAGCGAGCCAGCGCGGCTCTGCCACAGGTGTTGCCGGATACCTACTGGGTTTCGAGACGCATCGGGTAGCCCCTCGCTCCGCTCGGGCCTGCGCCGACGCTCCTCAACCTTCGAGCCTCGTCCTGGCCTTCGCACGCTCAGGCCAGGGGCTCTCAGTCGGTGGTGACGCCCATGGAGCGGGCGGTGCCCTCGACGATCTTCATCGCCGCGTCGATGTCGTTGGCGTTGAGGTCGGGCAGCTTGGTCTGGGCGATCTCGCGCACCTGGTCCTTGGTCAGCTTGCCGACCTTCTCCTTGTGCGGGACACCCGAGCCCTTGCTCAGGCCGGCAGCCTTCTTGATCAGCTCCGCGGCGGGCGGGGTCTTGGTGATGAACGTGAAGGACCGGTCCTCGTAGATCGTGATCTCGACCGGGATGACGTTCCCGCGCATCGACTCCGTCTGCGCGTTGTAGGCCTTGCAGAACTCCATGATGTTCACGCCGTGCGGACCGAGGGCGGTACCGACGGGCGGAGCGGGAGTCGCGGCACCGGCCTGCAGCTGCACCTTGACCAGTGCGGCGATCTTCTTCTTCGGAGGCATTGCTTCTCTTTCTCTCTCGTGGTCATGACGAGGGGTACGTCGTACGCCTCTGCCACCTGCTGTCGCCCGAGGGCAACCTGACTATTGTGCTGCGGGATCCGGGGTTATGCGAATCCGGGCTGGCCGATCCGCAGTTCTACTGGGTTTCGAGACGCGTCGCTCGTCAACCTCTTCGCCTGTCCTGCCCGGAGCAAGCTCCGGGCACGGGCTCAGACCCTCTGGATCTGGGAGAAGCTCAGTTCGACGGGCGTCTCGCGGCCGAAGATCTCGACCAGCGCCTTGACCCGCTGCGACTCGGCGTTGATCTCGGTGATCGTGGCGTGCAGCGTGGCGAACGGGCCGTCGACGACCATGACGGAGTCGGAGACGTCGAAGTCCGCGACCTCGACCGGCTTCTTGGCAGCGCCACCACTGGCCGCGGTCTGGGTGCCGGAGGCGACCGCCTCGGCCTCGGCGCGGGCGACGACGGCCGGGGCGAGCATGTTCTCGACCTCGGACATCGACAGCGGCACCGGCTGGTGGCTGTGGCCGACGAACCCGGTGACCGACGGGGTGTGCCGCACCGCGGCCCAGGACTCGTCGGTGAGGTCCATGCGCACCAGGACGTAGCCCGGGAGGACGGTGCGGCGCACCATCTTGCGCTGGCCGTTCTTGATCTCGGCCACCTCTTCGGTGGGGACCACGATCTCGTGGATGTAGTCCTCCATGTTGAGGGAGATGATCCGGTTCTCCAGGTTGGACTTCACCCGGTTCTCCATGCCGGAGTAGGTGTGGACCACGAACCAGTCACCCGGCTTGGCCCACAGCTCACGGCGGAACGCCTCGAGCGGGTCGTCGGGGTCGACGTCCGCCTCGTCGGGACCCTCGTCGCCCTCGGCCTCGGACAGCTCGAGGCTGGTCGCGCCGTCGGCCTCGGTGTCGTCGAGGCCCAGGTCGGCGTCGGTGTCCTCGTCGGTGACCTCCACGTCCAGGCGCGGGTTCTCCTCGATCACGGGACCGTCGTTCGGCTCGCCGTACTGGTCCTCGAGCGTCGGGTCGAGCTCGCCGGTCGGCTCACCAGTCTCCTGGGCCGTCTCCTGGGTCGTCTCCTCGGTCTCCACCGAGTCGTTCTCCTGCTCAGACACGTACTGCTCCATCAGGTTCGGGTACTGCTCTGGTCGTCCGGCGGGGGCCGGAGTCAGGTGTCGGAATTGCCGCCGAAGATCGCGAAGACGAGCTTGCCGAAGCCCAGGTCGAGGGCCGAGACCAGCGCCATCATGAAGAGCACGAACACCATCACCACGATGAAGTAGGTGATGAGCTGCTCCTGGGTCGGGTAGACGACCTTGCGCAGCTCGGCGATCACCTGGCGGTAGAACGTGGGAAGGCTCGGGCGCTGGTGCGTGCCGCCCCCTCCACGTGAACCGCGGACTGCCTTGCTGTCCGGCACGTCCTCCACCTCTCCTCGTCCGATCGACCTGTACGTCCCTTGCAGGGCACGAGGGACTTGAACCCCCAACCTTCGGTTTTGGAGACCGATGCTCTGCCAGTTGAGCTAGTGCCCTTCGCAGACTTCTGCGACTGGGATCCCCCGCGCCGGCACCGCCACGAGGGCAGGACTGAGCGTGTGGGAATCCACCAAAAGTGGAGTCTACGGGGTGGACCGAGGCGCCGTCCAAACCGGCCTGACCGGAGGGCGAAACCGACTGGCGGCCCGTCGCGCCGCCCACCCTACGATGGGACGCATGACCTCCGCTGCCCCCGCCGGCCCGCCGTCACCCCGCTCCCGCCGTGTGTCCCAACGCATCGGCGCCATCGCGGAGTCCGCGACGCTGAAGGTCGACGCGAAGGCCAAGGCGCTCAAGGCGGAGGGCCGTCCGGTCATCGGCTTCGGTGCCGGCGAGCCCGACTTCCCGACCCCGGGCTACATCGTCGAGGCCGCCGTCGAGGCCTGCCGCGACCCGCGCAACCACCGTTACACCCCCGCCGGCGGGCTCCCCGAGCTCAAGCAGGCGATCGTCGACAAGACCCGCCGTGACAGCGGTCTCGAGATCACCGCGAGCCAGGTGCTGGTCACCAACGGCGGCAAGCAGGCGATCTACGCCGCGTTCGCCGCGATGCTCGACGCCGGCGACGAGGTGATCGTCCCCGCGCCGTACTGGACGACCTACCCCGAGGCGATCCGGCTCGCCGGCGGCGTACCGGTCGAGGTGCTCGCCGACGAGACCCAGGACTACAAGGTGACGATCGAGCAGCTCGACGCCGCCGTCACCGAGCGCACCAAGGTGCTGCTGTTCGTGTCGCCCTCCAACCCGACCGGAGCGGTCTACACGGCCGACGAGATCCGCGCGATCGGCGCCTGGGTCGAGGAGCGCGGGCTCTGGGTGCTGACCGACGAGATCTACGAGCACCTGGTCTACGACCTGCCAGATGGTCAGCGCTGCGAGACCGGCTCGCTGCCGGTGCTGTGCCCCGAGACCGCCGACAACACGGTCGTGGTGAACGGCGTCGCCAAGACCTACGCGATGACCGGCTGGCGGGTCGGCTGGATGATCGGTCCCCCCGACCTGGTCAAGGCGGCCACCAACCTCCAGTCCCACGCCACCTCCAACGTCGCGAACGTCTCCCAACGCGCGGCGATCGCCGCCCTCACCGGCGACCTCGCGGCCGTCGCGGAGATGAAGCAGGCCTTCGACCGCCGCCGCCGCACGATCGTGTCGATGCTCAACGAGATCGACGGCGTGGTCTGCCCGATGCCGGGCGGCGCGTTCTACGCCTACCCGTCCGTCAAGGGCCTGCTCGGCAAGGAGTACGGCGGGCGCGTGATCTCCACCTCCGCGGACCTGGCCGAGTACATCCTCGACCAGGCCGAGGTGGCGGTGGTGCCGGGCGAGGCGTTCGGCTCGCCGGGCTACCTGCGGCTGTCCTACGCGCTCGGGGACGACGACCTCGCCGAGGGGATCACCCGGCTGCAGAAGCTCTTCGGCTGAGTGCGGGTTTCGAGACGGTTGCAGCGCAACCTCCTCAACCACCGATGAAGGAGCTCGCTTCGCTCGCCCCCCGGGACATCCACGATCTGCCCAAGGCGCACCTGCACCTGCACTTCACCGGGTCGATGCGGCACGCGACGCTGCTCGAGCTGGCCGAGCGGGACGGGATCGTGCTGCCCGACCAGCTCGTGGAGGACTGGCCGCCGACCCTGTCGGCCGCCGATGAGAAGGGCTGGTTCCGCTTCCAGCGGCTCTACGACGTGGCCCGGTCGGTGCTGCGCACCGAGGGCGACGTACGCCGGCTGGTGCGTGAGGCGGCCGAGGACGACATCCGCGACGGCGGCCGGTGGCTGGAAATCCAGGTCGACCCCAGCGGCTACGCCGCCCGCTTCGGCGGGATCACCGCGTTCACGGACCTGGTCCTCGACGCGGTCCGCGACGCCGAGCGCTCGACGGGGCTGGGCATCGCGGTCGTGATCGCCGCCAACCGCACCCGCCACCCGCTGGACGCCCGCACCCTGGCCCGCCTCGCCGGGCAGTACGCCGGCCGCGGCGTGGTCGGGTTCGGGCTCTCGAACGACGAGCGCCGCGGCAGCACCGCCGACTTCGCCCCCGCCTTCAAGATCGCCGAGCACGCCGGGCTCCTGCTGGCCCCGCACGGCGGCGAGCTCCGCGGGCCCGAGCACGTGCGGCTGTGCCTGGACGCGCTGCACGCCCAGCGCCTCGGCCACGGGATCCGGTCCGCCGAGGACCCGGCCCTCCTGGACCGGATCGTCGAGGCGGGGGTCGCACTCGAGGTCTGCCCGGTCTCGAACGTCGCGCTCGGGGTCTACTCCGACCTGACCTCGGTGCCACTGCCCACCCTGCTCGCCGCCGGCGCGACGGTGGCACTCGGCGCGGACGACCCGCTGCTGTTCGGGTCACGCCTGGCCGGCCAGTACGCCACGATGCGCGCCGCCCACGACCTCGATGACGCGCAGCTCGCCGAGCTGGCCCGGATGTCGGTGCGCGCCTCGCGGGCTCCCGACGACGTCCGGCGCCGGATCCTCACCGACATCGACGAGTGGCTCGCGGCCCCTCCACCGGCGGCCTGACGGACCTCAGCGCGATGGCGGCTGGCGCATCAGCTCCGCGACTCCCGAAGCGTGGCTGCGGGGGGTGACGTCGCCGAAGACGGTCCGGAAGACGATGAACCCGGGCAGCATCGCCATCAGGGCGTTCCCGACGGCGTCGACGTCCGCCTCGGGCGACAGCAGACCCCGGTCGCGCACCCTCTCGGCAAAGTCCCGCCAGGCCCGGCGCACCCGGAGCAGCTCGGTCCCGAGGATCTCGCGCACCTCCGGGTCGCGCGTGGCCTCGCTCCAGCCCTGGATCGCCAGCGCCGGGACGTCGTACCCGAGCTCGTCGGAGAGCCCGAGCAGCCGGTCGAGGACCGCCTCGAGTCCCTCGGCGGGCGGGACCGGAGGCTCCGCGTCCGCGAGAGCGTCGATCGTCGTGGCGATCCGCCCGACCGCCCGCTGGGCTATGGCGCGGACGAGCTCCTGCTTGCTGCGGAAGTAGCCGTAGACGGCGCCGGCCGAGAGGCCCGAGACGGCGACCACCTCGGCCATCGTCATCCGGTGGAAGCCCTCGGTGGCGGCGAGGCGCATCGCCGCGTCGAGGATCTGCGCGGCGCGGTGTTCGTCGGAGACCTTGGGCATGCGTTGTTTATATCAAAACGAGCGTCCGTTCGGCTTGACCTGCAATGCCGGGACCGGGCATGCTCGCCCAAACAGAATGGACGCTCGTTTTTTGATGGGAACACTCATGTCCTCGCCCTCCCCCGACGCTCCCGCCTTCCGCACCGTCCTCGCCGTCGCCGGCGGCCTGGTCGTGCTCCTGACGCTCCTCGTCTCCGCGTTCACCTGGCCGCCCAGCGAGCTCGAGCCCCGCTCGCTGCCGGTCGTCGTGGTCGGAGACCAGGCGGTCGCGGCTGAGGCCGTCGCAGGTCTGGCGGGCGCGGCCGGGGACGATGCGTTCGACGTCCGGGCGGTCGCGGGGCGGGCGGAGGCCGTGGCGGCGATCGAGGATCGCGACGCGTACGGCGCGTTCCTGCCCGCCGAGGGCGAGCTCCTCGTCGCCTCGGCGGCCGGGCCGACCGTCGCGCAGCTGCTCACTCAGCTCGCCCAGGCGCGCGAGCCGGCCACGACCGTGACCGACGTCGTGCCCACCCCGGACGACGACCCGCGGGGTGCGGTCTTTACGGCTGCCGCGCTGCCGCTGGTGCTCGGCGGGATCGTGACCGGCGTGCTCACCTCGGTCGTCCTCACGCGCACCCGTGACCGGGTCGCGGGCGCAGTGCTGGTCGCCGTCGTCGGCGGGCTGGCGCTCTGCGCGGTCGTCCAGGGCTGGCTCGGCGCCATCCGCGGCAGCTACCTCGCCAACGGTGCGGTCGTCGCACTCGGGATCGGCGCGGTCGCCCTGACGATCGTGGGACTGCGGCACGTGCTGGGGCGCCCGGGGATCGCGGTCGGGGCGCTGCTCATGCTGCTCGTCGGCAACCCGCTCTCCGGGGTCTCCTCGGCTCCCGAGCTGATCCCGCTCGGGTCCTGGGGCCAACTGCTGCCGCCCGGGGCGTTCGGGACAGCACTGAGGGGCACGGCCTTCTTCGACGGGGCCGGCGTCACTGGCCCGCTGCTCGTCCTCGGCACCTGGGTGGCGGCCGGCCTGCTGCTCGCGCTCGTTCCCGTGCGTCCCGGCCACGGAGCCCGCCCCGTGCCAGGATGAGCCCATGAGCGGCTCCGATCCCGGCCAAGACCCGCAGGCACCGCCGCCGTACGGGGCCCAGCCGCCGTACGGCCAGCCGCAGCAGCCGTACCAGACCCCGTACCAGCAGCCCTACCCGCAACCCGGGCCGGCCCAGCCGTCCTACAACTGGGCGCCCAAGCCGCCGGAGCACCCCTCGGCGACGACGGCGATGGTGCTCGGCCTGATCGGGCTGGTCGGCATCCTCGTGTGCGGCGGGCTCACGCTCGTGATCTCGCCGTTCGCGTGGGTGATCGGCGGGCGGGCCCTGCGGGAGATCGACGCGAACCCGGCGGCGTACAGCGGCCGGGAGATGGCCTCCGCAGGCCGGGTCATGGGGATCGTCGGCACCGGCCTGCTGGCCCTGGGCCTCGTGGTCGCGCTCGCGATCCTCGTGCTCATCCTGGGCGTCGCGACGACGACCCCGTAGCCCTACAGCTCGCAGCCGACCAGCACCGGCTCGTTGACCAGCCGGATCCCGAACTTCGCCTCGACGCCGTCGCGCACCTCGCGAGCCAGCGCGAGCAGGTCCTCCGTGGTGGCGCCCCCCCGGTTGGTCAGGGCCAGGGTGTGCTTGCCGGAGAGGGCCGTCGGCCCGGCGGCGTACCCCTTGCCGTACCCGGCGTGCTCGATCAGCCAGGCGGCGCTGGTCTTCACCGTCCCGTCGGGTTGGGGCCACGTCGGCGCGCCGTCGGGTACGGCGGACGCGGGGACCACCGGGTTGGTGAAGAACGAGCCCGCGCTCCAGGTGTCGTGGTCGGCGGCGTCGAGCACCATGCCCTTGCCGCGCCGCAGCTCCAGCACCGCCGCGCGCACGTCGGCCAGCGGCGCCCGCCCACCGACCTCGACGCCCAGGGTGCGGGCGAGCTCGGCGTACGCCACCGGCTGGCCGAGGCTGCCCTGACGCAGCTGGAACGTCACCGTGAGCACGACGTGCCGGCTGGGATCGGCCTTGAACCGGGAGGTCCGGTAGGCGAACCCGCAGTCCGCGTTGGCGAACGTGCGCACGCCGCGGAGCCTGCGGTCCCACACCCGGACCGAGGCGATGGTCTGGGCGACCTCCTGGCCGTAGGCCCCGACGTTCTGGATCGGCGTCGCGCCGACGGAGCCGGGGATGCCGGAGAGCGCCTCGATGCCGGACCAGTCCCGGGCGACGGCGAGCTCGACCAGGTCGTCCCAGGTCTCGCCGGCCGCGACGGTGACCATCGCCCCGCCGCAGGACGCGTCACCGGTGTCGTCGGTCTCGACGCCGCGGGTCGCGACCTCCACCACCGTGCCGGGGAAGCCCGCGTCGGCGACCACGAGGTTGCTGCCGCCGCCGAGCACGAGCACCGGCTCACCGGCGGCGTCCGCGGCACTGATGGCGTCGACGAGCTCGGCCTCGGTCGTCGCGCGCACCCAGCGCGCGGCGGGGCCGCCGAGCCGGAGCGTGGTGTGCTCGGAGAGCGGCTCAGGCACGCGCGGCCGCCTCGCGGACGACGGCACGCGGCATGCCGAGCACCTTCTGGCCGCCGCAGGTGACCGTGAGCGCCACGGCCGTCAGCCCGTCCTCGGCCTGCTTCGCCTCGCCCGCGACCTCGATGTCGACGCCGCCCTCGGCCGGCACGACGACCGGGTTGGTGAACTTGCACCCCAGGCTGACCACCTCGGCGCCCGGGAACCACTCCGAGACCGCCCGGGCGGCCAGCGCCATGGTGTACATCCCGTGGGCGATGACGCCGGGAAGCCCGACCGACCGGGCCACCTCGTCGTCCTGGTGGATCGGGTTGGGGTCGCCGCTCGCCTCGGCGTAGCGGACCAGGTCGGCGCGGGTGATCGTGAACGTGCGGGTCGGCAGGCTCATGCCTCGCCCCCTCGGTGCACGAGCGTCGCGGCGGTCGAGCAGACCAGCGCCCCGGACTCGTCGGTGATCTCGCTCGTGGTGCCGATGATGTCGTTGCCAGCGATCTGCCTCAGGGTGCTCACGGTCAGCGTCGCCGTCAGGACGTCCCCGGGGACGACGGGCCGCTCGTAGGCGAACCGCTGCTCACCGTGGACGATCCGGTGCAGCTCGATCTCCTCCGCCTCCAAGAACGCGTTCATCGCGCCGAACGCGAGCACGATCGGGTACGTCGCGGGCGCCGGCCCGCCGGCGTACTCGCCGCCCGTGGCGGTCACGAAGTCCCGCACGTCCTCCTCGGTGACGGCACGAGGCGGGGTCGGCGGGAAGACCCGCCCGACGAGCGACTGGTCGATCGGCATGACGCCCAACCTAGTCCGACCGGCGCCGTGCCCCGAAATGGCAACAACCCCGCCAGAGGAACTCTGACGGGGCGTCGCTGGGACTGCGATCAGCGGGTCTCGCGGTGCGCGGTGTGCTTGCGGCAGCGCGGGCAGAACTTCGCGAGCTCGAGCCGGTCGGGGTCGTTGCGGCGGTTCTTCTTGGTGATGTAGTTGCGCTCCTTGCAGTCCACGCACGCGAGCGTGATCTTGGGGCGAACGTCGGAGCTCTTGCTGGCCACGGGAAGTCCTTCGAGGTCGATGCTGGGTGTCGCTGTGTGGATCTGGTCGAACGCGATCTGGTCGAGTCTGTCGCAGTAGCGGGGGCGGGACTCGAACCCGCGACACCACGATTATGAGCCGTGTGCTCTAACCACCTGAGCTACCCCGCCACGAGGGCACGGCTGCGTGCTCCAGACTAACCGCAGCACGCAAGATCTTGCCCAGAGCCCCTTTACGGAATCGAACCGTAGACCTTCTCCTTACCATGGAGACGCTCTGCCGACTGAGCTAAAGGGGCAACGACGGAGAACTCTACACAGGGGTATGGGTGATCGAAAAATCGGCTCGACCGACCGGCTTCTACCGCCTCAGCAGCACCCCTCCGGACCCGGCGCACAGCACCCGCGAGACCTTCGACTCGCTGCCCTCGACGGCCGGTCCGTGGTCCCCCGACGCCCAGCACGGAGGCCCTCCGGCGGCCCTGCTCGCGCGGGCGGTCGAGCGGCTCCCGGCGTCCGCGGACGGGAGGATCGGCCGGTTCACGATGGAGCTGCTCGGGCCGGTCCCGGTCGGCCCGGTGGCGGTCGCCGCGAGCATCGTGCGCGCGGGGCGGTCGGTGCAGCTGGCGACCGCCGACCTGTACGACGTGGCACGCGACCGGGTCGCGGCGACGGCCCGGGCCTGGCTGTTCCCGCGGACGCCCGGACCCGGAGGCGCCCCCGGCCCGCTGCCGCACGGGCCCGCCGACGGCGCCGACCGGCCGCGCCCGCCGGCCTGGCACGGCGGCTACCTCGACGCCATCGAGTGGCGGTGGATCAGCGGCGGTCTCGAGATGCCCGGCTCGGGCGTGGTCTGGATGCGCCCCCCGGCGCTCGTCGAGGGCGAGCCGGTCAGCCCGGTCCAGCGGCTGCTGGCGTGCGTCGACTCGGCGTCCGGCGCGAGCGCGGCGCTCGACGTCCGCTCGTGGGGCTTCCTCAACACCGAGCTGACCGTGCACGTGCTGCGCGAGCCGGTCGGGGAGTGGGTCTGCCTGGACGCGGAGACCACGGTCGGCGACGGCTCGGTGGGCGTCGCGACGTCAGCGGTGTACGACGCGCGCGGGCTGGTCGCCCGGTCGGCGCAGGCGCTGCTCGTCGTACCGCGGCAGGCGGCGCCCGTCAGTCCGTGATGCGGCGCCAGGGAGCGGCCTCCTCGAGCTCGTAGGCGAGCTCCAGGAGGGTGGCCTCGCGGCCCGCCCCGGCCGAGAACATCATGCCCAGCGGCATGCCGGTGGTGGTGGTCGCGAGCGGCAGCGACACGGCCGGGTCGCCGGTCGCGTTCTGCCACGGCGTGAACGCCACCCACTCCAGGATCCGGTCCATGACGGTGTCGTAGTCGTTGGTCGGGTCGAGGTGGCCGACCAGCGGCGTCTCATGCGCGAGCGTGGGCGTCAGCACGACGTCGTAGCGCTGGTGGAACTGCGCGGACACCCGCGAGAGCCGGCGGAGCCGGGCGATCGCGCCGGGGAGGCGGTGGATGCGGCGACGGCAGTGCCGGTCGAGCCCGAGGGTCAGGTTGTCGAGGCGGCCGCGGTCCCACGACGGCCCGGCGACCCGGCGACCGGTACGCACGATCGTCATCGCGAGCATCGACCAGTACAGCAGGAAGTCCTCCGGCACGGTCGCCGGCGCGGGGTGCTCGACCTGCTCGACCTGGTGGCCGAGCTCCTCGAGGAGCCGCGCGGTCTTGAGGGTGAGCTCGACGACCTCGGGCGCCGCCGACCGGCCGATGCCGCCGGTGTGCACGGCGATCCGCAGGCGGGCCCGACCGGGACGGGTGATGTCGCCGATCGGCGGCAGGGACAGCGCCCGGTAGACCGACTCTGCCTCCCTCAGGAAAGCCGCGGTGTCGCGCACCGAGCGGGTGAGCACGCCGTCGGAGACGATGCGCACCGGCATCTGCCGGGTGAGCCGGTCCTGGGCGAGCCGGTCGCGGGTGGGCTTGAGCCCGACCAGGCCGTTGACCGACGCGGGGATGCGGATCGAGCCGCCGCCGTCGTTGCCGTGGGCGATCGGTACGGCGCCGGCGGCCACCAGCGCCGCCGTACCGGCCGAGGAGGCGCCGGCGGTGCGCGCGGTGTCCCAGGGTGACCGGACCGGCCCGAGGCGCGGGTGCTCCGCGGCGGGGCTGAACCCGAACTCCGAGAGCTGGGTCTTGCCGAGCGGCACCAGGCCGGTGGCGAGGAACATCCGGGCGAGGTCGCCGTCGCGGGCGACCGGCCGGCCGCGAAACGCGTCGCAGCCCTGCTGGGTGGGCATCCGGGCGACGTCCACGTTGTCCTTGAGGAACGTCGGCACGCCGGCGAAGTAGCCGCCACGGGGGTCGCGGGCCTCCGCGCGGGCGCGGTCGAAGGCCACGTAGGCGAGCGCCCCGAGCTCCGGCTGCAGCCGCTCGGTGCGAGCGATGGCGGCATCGACCACCTCGGTGATCGCGACCGTGCCGTGCTGGATCGCCTCGACGAGCCCGACCGCGTCGAGGGAGCCGAGGGCGTCGTCGCCGAAGGCGTGTACTCGGGTCACGGGCACACGCTAGTGCCCAGCAGGTCAGCCCTGGGCGGCCAACCGGCTGTCGACCGCGACCGGGCTGAGCACGTGGTCGAGGGCGAGCGCGGCGCAGCCGACGACGCCGGCGCGGGCGCCGTGGGTCGCGGGCAGGAACTTCAGGTCGCGGGTCGCGAGCGGCGCGGCCCGGCGGTAGACGCTCTCGCGCACGCCCGCGACGTAGAAGTCGAACGCCGCGCCCATGTCGCCGCCGATGACGACGGCGGCGGGGTTGAACAGGTTGATCGCCACCGCCAGCACCTGGCCGAGCTCGCGGCCGCTGTCGCGCAGCAGCCCGCGCGCCGCCGAGTCGCCCTGCAGGGCGAGCGCGACGAGCTCCCGCACGTGGCCGACCGGGTGCCCCGCCTCGGCCATCCGCGCGACCAGCGCCCAGCCGCCAGCGATCGTCTCGAGACAGCCGACGGCGCCGCAGCGGCAGGGCAGGTCGCCGGCCGCGTCGACCACGGTGTGGCCGATCTCCCCCGCGGCGCCGAGGTGGCCGCTGAGCACCCGCCCGCCGGCGATGATGCCCAGCCCCAGCCCGGTGGAGGCCTTGACCACCAGCACGTCGTCGAGCTCGCCGGCGCCACCGAGCAGCTCGGACCGGGCGAGCACGTCGGCGTCGTTGCCGACGAACAGGGGCGCGGGCGCGAGGTCGGCGAAGTACGGCGCGAGCGGGACGCCGTCCCACCCGGACATCACCGGCGAGCCGATGCTGAGACCCAGGGCCGGGTCGAGCGTGCCGGGCAGGCTCAGCCCGATGCCGAGCACGGGGGGCTCGACCCCGTCCAGCAGGACCCGGAAGCGGCCGACGATCTCGGCCATCAGCTCGTCGGGTCCGACGCCGACCTCGTGGTCGCGCGAGTCGGCGGCGAGCTCCTGGCCGTCCAGGTCGAGCACCGCGAGCTGGGTGCGGGAGCGGCCGATCGCGACGGCGAGGACCACGCCGGCGTCCTTGTTGAACACCAGTGCCCCCGGCGGGCGGCCGCCGGTGGAGGCGAGCTCCTCCCCGAGCAGCAGCAGCCCGGCGGAGGTCAGCGAGCTCACCCGCGCGGTGACCGCGGTCCGCGACAGCCCGGTCAGGGCGCGCAGCTGGGAGCGGGTGCTGGCCCGTCCGGTGCGGACGAGCTCGAGCAGCTCACCGGCCGTGGCCGGGGCGGCGGTCTCACGGTTCTCGACCAGCTGTGTCACGGGGATGAGCATAAACCGCTCTACTTAGAACCGGAAAAGACCTTAGATAGGGTTGTATCGATCCAAACTTCTCCCTACCGTGGTGCCATGGACCCGACTCCGGCACCGCACGCGCTCCCCGAGGTGTGCGACTTCACCGTCTTCGGCGGGACCGGAGACCTCGCCCTCCGCAAGCTGCTGCCCTCGCTCTACCACCGCGACCTCGAGGGCCAGCTGCCCGCCGACACCCGGATCCTCGGCGTCTCGGTGTCACCGCTCGACGACGACGGTTGGCGGGACGCGGTCCGCTCGGCGCTGACGACGCACGTGCCGCGCGGGGACCTGCACGAGGAGGTCGTCGCGCGCTTCACGGCCCGGCTCCGCCACCTACCGCTGGACGCCCAGGACCCCGACGACTGGCACCGGCTGCATGCCCTGCTCAAGGACCGGCCCCGCGCCGAGGACGCCGTCCGCGTGTTCTACCTCGCGGTCGCGCCACGACTGTTCGGCTCGATCTGCCAACGCCTCGACGAGATCGGCGTGGTCGACGACCGCGCCCGGGTGGTGCTGGAGAAGCCGATCGGGCACGACCTGGCCTCGGCCCGCGAGGTCAACGAGTCCGTCGGCCGGGTCTTCGCGGAGTCGCAGATCTTCCGCATCGACCACTACCTGGGCAAGGAGAGCGTCCAGAACCTCCTGGTGACACGCTTCGCCAACACCTTCCTCGAGCCGCTGTGGAACTCCCGGTGGGTCGACCACGTGCAGATCACCGTCTCCGAGACCGTGGGGGTCGGCGGGCGCGGCGCCTACTACGACAACGCCGGCGCGCTGCGCGACATGGTGCAGAACCACCTGCTGCAGCTGCTCTGCCTGGTCGCGATGGAGCCCCCGACGTACGTCGGACGCGAGACCGTGCGCGACGAGAAGCTCAAGGTCCTGCAGGCGCTCAAGCCGATGCGGGAGGAGGACGTCGACCGCGACACCGTGCGCGGGCGGTACGTCGCCGGGCTGGTCGACGGCGCCGCGGTGCCGTCGTACTCCGACGACCTCAAGGCCACCGGCGGCCAGGGCGGCTCGCTGACCGAGACGTTCGTGGCGCTCAAGACCGAGGTGCAGAACTGGCGCTGGGCCGGGGTGCCGTTCTACCTGCGCACCGGCAAGCGGATGGACCGGCGGATCTCCGAGATCGTCGTGGTGTTCAAGGAGCCGCCGCACTCGATGTTCCCGGGGGCGGAGGGCATCACCACGCCCAACCGGCTCCACATCCAGGTCCAGCCCGACGAGGGCATGAAGCTGCACCTGACCGCCAAGGAGCCCGGCCCGGGCGGCTACCGGCTGCGGCCGGTCTCGCTGGACCTCAGCTACGCCACCGCGTTCCAGGTGCGGCTGCCCGACGCCTACGAGCGGCTGCTGATGGACGTGATGAAGGGCAACCCCACCCTGTTCATGCGCCGCGACGAGGTCGAGGCCGCGTGGACCTGGACCGAGCCGATCCTCAACCGCTGGGCGGCCGCCGCCGAGCGGCCGAAGCGCTACCCCGCCGGCACTCCCGGACCGACCGCCGCCGCGATGCTCCTCGAGCGGGACGGCCGAACCTGGCAGGAGCTCGACCAGTGACCACTCAGATGAACGCGACGGTCCAGGCCGTCACCGACCGGATCGTCGCGCGCAGTGCCGAGAGCCGCGCCGAGTACCTACGCCGGATCCGGGCGGCCGCCGACACCGGGCCGGCCCGCGGCCGGCTCGCCTGCGCCAACGTCGCCCACGGCTTCGCGGCCGCGGACCCGGACGCCAAGCAGGCCCTGCGCGGGCACGTGAAGCCCAACCTGGCGATCGTGTCGGCGTACAACGACATGCTCTCGGCGCACCAGCCGTTCCGCGACTACCCCGAGCAGCTGAAGAAGGCCGTGATCCGGGCCGGCGGCATCGCGCAGTTCGCCGGCGGGGTGCCGGCCATGTGCGACGGCATCACCCAGGGCCGCGACGGCATGCAGCTCTCGCTGTACAGCCGCGACGTGATCGCGATGTCCACCGCGATCGCGCTCTCCCACGACATGTTCGACGGCGCGCTGATGCTCGGCGTGTGCGACAAGATCGTGCCCGGCCTGCTCATCGGGGCGCTGTCGTTCGGCCACCTGCCGACGGTGTTCGTGCCCGCGGGCCCGATGGCCTCCGGGCTGCCGAACGGAGAGAAGGCGAAGGTCCGGCAGCTGTACGCCGAGGGCAAGGTCGGCCGCGCCGAGCTGCTCGAGGCCGAGGCGGCGTCGTACCACTCGGCCGGCACCTGCACGTTCTACGGCACCGCCAACTCCAACCAGCTGCTGATGGAGGTGCTCGGCCTGCACCTGCCGGGCTCGTCGTTCGTGAACCCCGGCACGCAGATGCGTGAGGCGCTGACCCGCGCCGCCGGCCGGCGGGCGACCGAGCTGACGCGACAGGGCGGGGAGCCGACCCCGATCGGCGAGATCGTCGACGAACGGGCGATCGTCAACGCCTGCGTGGCGCTGCTGGCCAGCGGCGGCTCGACCAACCACACGATCCACCTGGTGGCGATCGCCCGGGCCGCCGGCATCACGCTGACGTGGGACGACCTGTCCGACCTGTCCGCCGTCGTACCGTCGCTGTGCCGGATCTACCCGAACGGCACCGCGGACGTGAACCACTTCCACGCCGCCGGTGGCATCGGGTTCCTGGTGCACACGCTGCTGCGCGCCGGACTCCTGCACGAGGACGTCCGGACGATCGCCGGCCACGGGCTCTCGCTCTACACCCGCGAGCCCGTGCTGCGCGGCGGCGACCTGACCTGGGAGGAGGGGCCCAAGGCGTCGCTCGACCTCTCGGTGCTGCGCCCCGCCGACGACCCGTTCGCCCCCGACGGCGGCCTGCGCGTGCTCACCGGCCCGCTCGGCCGGGCCGTGGTGAAGACGTCCGCGGTCAAGCCCGAGCAGCGACTGGTGACCGCGCCCGCGGTGGTGTTCGACGACCAGTTCGAGCTGCTCGAGGCGTTCGGAGCCGGCGAGCTCGACGGACGCGACTTCGTCGCGGTGATCCGCTACCAGGGTCCGGCCGCCAACGGCATGCCGGAGCTCCACAAGCTGACCCCTGCCCTCGGTGTCCTCCAGGACCGAGGGCAGCGGGTCGCGATCGTCACCGACGGCCGGATGTCCGGCGCCTCGGGCAAGGTGACCGCCGCCATCCACGTCACCCCGGAGGCCGCGCTCGGCGGCCCGCTCGCCCGGGTCCGCGACGGCGACCTGATCACCGTCGACCCGGACGCCGGCGTGCTCGACCTGCACGTCGACCGCGAGGAGCTCGCTGCCCGCCCGGTCACCGGCGGCGCCCCGCAGGGCGCCGACTGGGCCGGCACCGGCCGCGAGCTGTTCGCGGCCTTCCGCTCCACCGTCGGCTCGGCCGACACCGGCGCCAGCGTGTTCCCGGGCATCACCGCCCCGCCGCAGCCGCGTACCCAGGAGGTGCCCGTTGTCCAGCCCGTCTGAGCCCCTGCTCGACTCCGTCCTCGACCTCGTCCCGGTGCTGCCGGTCGTGGTCATCGACTCCCTCGAGCACGCCGTACCGGTGGCCCGGGCGCTGGTCGCCGGCGGGCTGCCCGCGATCGAGCTGACGCTGCGCACGCCGGTCGCCCTCGACGCGATCAAGGCGATCGCCACCGAGGTCCCGGAGATCCTGGTCGGCGCCGGCACGATCGTGACGCCCGCCCAGGCCCGACAGGCGGCCGACGCGGGCGCATCGTTCCTGGTCTCCCCCGGTGCCACGCCCGCGCTGCTGGCCGCCATGCGGGACACCGGCCTGCCGTTCCTCCCCGGCACCGCCACCGCCTCGGAGGTGCTCGCCGCGCTCGAGGCCGGCTGCACCGAGCTGAAGTTCTTCCCCGCGGAGGCCTCCGGCGGGGCGGCGTTCCTCCAGTCCGTCGCCTCGCCGGTCCCGGCGGCCCGCTTCTGCCCCACCGGCGGGATCACCGCCGCCTCGGCGCCGGCGTACCTCGCGCTGCCGAACGTCGGGTGCGTCGGCGGCTCCTGGATCACCCCCGCCGCCGCGCTCGCCGCCGGCGACTGGGCGCGGGTCACCGCGCTCGCTGCGGAGGCCGCGGCGCTGCGTTGATCACGGTGTCGCAGACGCCCGCTACGGTCGGCCCGTGGACGCACGGACCGAGGAGCTGCGGGCAGCCCACGACATCCTCGCGGAGGTCTACGCCGAGCGGCTGGTGGGTGCCTTGGACCGGATGCCGGTCGAGCGCGCGGTGCTGGGCCTGTTCGCCGAGCTCGTGCTCGCAGCCGGCACCGGCACCGAGATCGGGGACATCGGCTGCGGGACCGGCCGGATGGCGCCGTACCTCGCCGACCAGGGCTTCACCCCCCACGGTGTCGATCTCTCCCCAGAGATGGTGCGGGTCGCCCGGCGGGACCAGCCCGGCCACGACTTCGCCGTGGCCGACCTCCGGTCGCTGCCGTTCGCCGATGCGTCGCTCGACGGCGCCATCGCCTGGTACTCGCTGATGTACCTCACCCCGGACGACCGCGCGCTCGCCTTCGGGGAGCTCGCCCGGGTGATCAAGCCGGGCGGTCACGTCGCGACCGCCTTCAAGGCCGGCGACGACACCCGGCGCCGTGGCGGTGAGTCCCTCGGACTGGGAATCGGCTTCGACATCTACTGGCTCTCGCCGGCCGAGGTCGAGCGGCGGTTCGCGGAGGCGGGCTTCGAGGTCGTGTTCTGGGCCGGACGTCCGGCGGACCCCGACGAGGTGCAGCCGCAGGGTTACGCCGTCGCCCGTCGTCTCTGACCCGGCGGAAACACACTCGCGGTCGTCGTCCGGGCGGTGGCCCCTCAGCGGCTTATGCGGTGGCCGGGATGAAGCAGGCTGACCCGAGGCACCGCACTGTGACGTCGCGGCCCGAGACCCGGGCGGCGGCGACGACCCGAGCGCGCCCTACCCGCGTCGCTGCCGTCCACCGCAACCATGAGTGGCCCGCAGGCCGACGGCCACCAGGCCGTGGTCTCGACACCCTCACCCACCGATGATGACGGTGGTTTCGAGGCTCGTCGCTAGCGCTCCTCGCACCTCAACCACCGTGTGCCGGGAAGCGACCTCGACCCGAGCCCGCCGACCCGCCTTGCTGCCATCGCCCGCAACCGCCCACGGCCCGCAAGCCGACGTACGTCGGCCGGTGGTTTCGAGGCTCGCTTCGCTCGCACCTCAACCACCGTGCTCAGGTCAGAGGTCCCCGTGCCGGAAGCAGCCGACCAGGTGCGGGTCGAAGACACCGAGCGCCTGCATCAGGGCGTACATGGTGGTCGGGCCGACGAAGGCGAAGCCGCGCTTCTTCAGGGCCTTGGACAAGGCGACGGACTCCGGGGAGGTCGAGACCGTCTCGGAGGTGTCGTGCCAGTCGGTGGGCTCGTCGGGGGCGAAGGAGAGCACGAACTCCTCCAGGCCCTCGGCGTCACGGAGCGCGACGGTCGCGCGGGCGTTGGTGAGCGTCGCCTCGATCTTGAGCCGGTTGCGCACGATGCGCGGCTCCTGCATGAGCCGCTCGACGTCACCCTCGTCGAACGCCGCGATCGCCGCGGCGTCGAAGCCGTGGAAGACCTCGCGGAAGGCCGGGCGCTTGTTGAGGATCGTCGACCAGGACAGGCCGGACTGGAAGGCCTCGAGCGTCAGCCGCTCGAGGTACGCCGACTCCCCGTGCACCCGGTGGCCCCACTCGGTGTCGTGGTAGTCGCGCATGACGCCCGGGCCACCGGCCCAGGGGCAGCGAGGGATGCCGTCCTCACCGATCACAGGTCCCATGGCGTCATCCTGGCGGATCGCTCCGACACCCGTTGAACCGTCGCCCTCGGTGGCCCGTGTCCCCGGCAGGACCAACCACGGGAGGCACCATGTCGTTCCAGACTCCTCGGACCATCGTGACCCTCGGCGCCCTTGCCCTCGCGGCCGCCGGGACCATGAGCAGCCTGCCCAGCCAGGCCGCGCCCGCCCCGCGGGCGGCGGCCCAGCGGCTGGAGGCCACCCTCCGACCGAGCGGCGACCCGGACGGGTCGGGCGAGGGCCACTTCAGGCTGAACAAGACGCGCGGGAGGGTGTGCGCCACCGTGACCTGGCAGCACATCGCCGACCCCGACTCCGCCCACATCCACCGCGCCTCCGACGGCGGCATCGTGATCGACCTGAGCGGTGCGGTGACCGGTGGCGCGCACTGCGCGACCGGCGTGCCGGAGCGGACGATCGCCCGGATCCTGCGGCACCCGGGGCGCTTCTACTTCAACGTCCACAACGCGACGTACCCGGCCGGCGCGATCCAGGGCAGGCTGCGGCGCTGACCCACCGCGTCAGCGACGCTCCCTCAGCCGCACGTTGGGCAGCGGCGGGGCCGGGATCGGCGGGCGCCGGTCATCGACCGGGACGCCGAAGCGCCCGTCGACGAGGCCGTCGTCGGTGATCTGCGCCTGCCAGTCGGCCCGCCAGGCGACGACCTCCTCGTGCGTGCGAGCCACGATGTTCCACCACATCACGATGCTCTCGCCGAACGGCGGACCGCCGAGGAGCAGCAGCCGGACCGGCTCGTCGTACGCCGCCAGCTTGAGGGTCGCGCTCCCGGGCGGGACGTAGGCGAGGTCGTGCTGCTTGGTCTCGACGCCGGCGACCGACAGCACCCCGGTGTCGACCAGCACCCCGTGCTCGAAGGTCGCGTCCACGTCGAGGATGACCTCCGCGCCAGGCTCGAGGAGCAGCTCCGCGCCCAGCAGGGGTGTGTACGTCGGGACCGGCGAGGTCTCGCCCAGCAGCGACCCGAGGAACACCCGGGCGGCGTACCCCTCGCCGGTCACGGGCGCCGGCGCGTGGTGGGCGAAGCCGGGGTCGGTGAACCGGTCGGAGTCGGGGAGCGCCACCCACAGCTGCGCGCCGTGCAGCGTCGTGGTGGACGGCGGTGAGACCTCGGAGTGGCTGATGCCGCGGCCGGCGGTCATCAGGTTCACCTCACCGGGACGGACCATCGCGTGGTTGCCTGCGCTGTCGCGGTGCTCGACCTCGCCGGTGAACAACCAGCTCACGGTCTGCAGGCCGGTGTGCGGGTGTGGCGGCACGACCATGCCGCCGGTGTCGGCGACCCGGTCGGGTCCGTAGTGGTCGACGAAGCACCAGGCGCCGATCAGCGAGCGCTCCCGCTGCGGGAGCGTACGGCGCACCCGCATCGCCCGGGGCCCGCCGAGCGGCACGTCGCGCGGGGTCATGATCTCCACACCCGGGGTGACCGCGCAGGATGCGCTCACCTCGTCGGGCCGGTCCTCGAGGTTGCTCACCCGGCAATTGTGCGTCAGCTCAGGTGCTCGGGCTCGACGTGCCGCTTGCCCTCGTCGCCACGTCCGGGCGGGGTGATCGAACCGGCGTCGCTGCGGGCGACCACGCCCTCGGGGCCGCCGTCGGCGGGCTCCAATCGGACGACCACGGACTTGGAGGTCGGGCAGTTGCTGCCCTCGGCGGTCGAGTCCAGCGGCACGAGCGGGTTCGTCTCCGGGTAGTACGCCGCCGCGCACCCGCGCGGGGTCTCGTAGGAGACCACGCGGAACGCCGGCGCCTGGCGCTTCGAGCCGTCCTCCCACTCGCTGACCAGGTCGACAAGCTGGCCGTCCTCGAGCCCGAGCGCGGCGATGTCGTCGGGGTGCACGAACACGACCCGACGGCCACCGGAGATGCCGCGGTAGCGGTCGTCGAGCCCGTAGATCGTGGTGTTGAACTGGTCGTGGGACCGCAGCGTCTGCAGCAGCAGCCGCCCCTCCGGCACGTGCAGCACGGTGGTCGGGCTGACCGTGAAGATCGCCCTGTCCTTCTCGGTCGGAAACGTCCGGCTGTCCCGCGGCGGGTGCGGGAGCACGAAGCCGCCCGGCCGGTCGACCTTCTCGTCGTACGCCGCACAGCCGGGCACCACCCGCGAGATGCGTCGGCGGATCTCGGTGTAGTCCGAGCGGAACTCCTGCCAGGGCAGGCCGTGCCGGTCGCCGAGCACCGCCTGCGCCATCGAGCAGACGATGTCGACCTCCGAGCGCAGGTGCGGCGAGGCCGGCTCGAGCGGTCCCTGCGAGGCGTGCACCGAGCACGTGCTGTCCTCGACGGTGACCCGTTGCACCCGGCCACCGGTCAGGTCCTTCTCGCTGCGGCCGAGCGCGGGGAGGATCAGCGCCTCCTGTCCGTGGACGACGTGGGACCGGTTGAGCTTGGTGGAGACGTGCACGGTCAGCGCCGCCCGGCGGAACGCCTCCTCGGTGACCTCGGTGTCCGGGGCGGCCGAGACGAAGTTGCCGCCGAGCCCGAAGAAGACCCGGGCGTCCCCGTCGCGCAGGGCCTTGATCGCGGCCACGGTGTCGAGACCGTGCTCGCGGGGCGGCTCGAACCCGAATTCGTCGCGCAGGCTGTCGAGGAAGTGGCTCGGCGGCCGCTCCCAGATGCCCATCGTGCGGTCGCCCTGCACGTTGGAGTGGCCGCGCACCGGGAACAGGCCCGCGCCCGGCTTGCCGATGTTGCCCTGCAGGAACGCCAGGTTGGCGAACTCCTTGACGGTCGCGACCGCGTTGCGGTGCTGGGTGATCCCCATCGCCCAGCAGATCACGGTGGCCGAGGAGTCGCGGAACATCCGCGCGGCCGCCTCGATCTGCTCGCGGGTCAGGCCGGTGGAGCGGAGGACGACCTCCCAGTCGAGCGTCCGCAGGTGCTCGGCCCAGGCCTCGAAGCCCCAGGTGTGGCGGTCGACGAACTCGTGGTCGACGCAGCCCCACTCCAGCAGCAGCGCGCCGATCGCCTGGAACAGCGCGAGGTCGCCGTTGATCCGGATCGGCAGGTGCAGGTCGGCGAGCTCGGTGCCGTGGCCGATGACGCCGCGGGGCTTCTGGGGGTTCTTGAAGCGGACCAGCCCCGCCTCCTGGAGCGGGTTGATCGCGATGATCCGGGCGCCGTTGCGCTTCGCGCCCTCCAAGGCCGTGAGCATCCGCGGGTGGTTGGTGCCCGGGTTCTGGCCGGCGATCACGATCAGGTCGGCCTCGAGCACGTCGCGGATCGTCACCGACGCCTTGCCGATGCCGATCACCTCGGCGAGCGCGACCGAGGTGGACTCGTGGCACATGTTCGAGCAGTCCGGGAGGTTGTTGGTGCCGAAGGCGCGGACGAAGAGCTGGTAGGCGAACGCCGCCTCGTTGGAGGTCTTGCCGGAGGTGTAGAACACCGCCTGGTCCGGCGAGTCGAGGCCGTTCAGGTGGCGGGCGATCGTCGCGAACGCCTCGTCCCACGAGATCGGCTCGTAGTGGGTGCCGCCGGGGCGGACGGCCATCGGCTCGGTGATGCGCCCCTGCTGGCCCAGCCAGTAGTCCGACTTGTCGTGCAGCTCGGAGAGCGGGTGGGCCGCGAAGAACGCCCGGTCGAGGTGGCGCCTCGTGGCCTCCTCGGTGACCGCCTTCGCGCCGTTCTCACAGAACTCCGCATGCGCCCGGCGGCTCGGGTCGGGGTCGGGCCACGCGCAGCCCTGGCAGTCGAAGCCGCCGACCTGGTTGAGCCGCAGCAGCGTCTGCGCCGTACGCCGCACGCCCATCTGCTCGACCGCGCGCTTCATCGCGACAGCGACCGCGGGCACCCCCGCCGCGCTGTGCTTCGGGGGGTCGACGTCGAGCTCGCGCTCGTCGATGTCTCGCTGCGGAGGTCTCCGGCCCATGTCCCTCATCCTGTCTCGCGCACCACACCCCAGGAAGGGAGTACCCCGCGAACCCTCCTGCCAATAGCCCGAGTGAGCCTGTCCTGACGGGTTCCGTGAGCGCTACGTTGCGACTGTCTTCCCACCGCACCGATCCAGGAGCACCGGATGTCGACGCACGAACCCCCTCCCGACCAGGTCCCGCCTCCTCCGCCCACCGGTGGGTACGGCCAGGCGCCGCCGCCCCCGCCCCCCGGCGGGTACGGCGAGACCCCTCCTCCCCCGCCACCGCCCGCACCGTCGTACGGCGGCGGTGACAGCAGCGGCTACAGCATCGGCAACGCCCTGTCCTACGGGTGGGCGAAGTTCCAGGCCAACACGAGCCAGATCATCCTGTCCGCGGTCGTGCTCGTGGTGGCGCTCGGCGTGGTCGCGGTCCTCGGGACGATCGTGATGAACGCGCTGACCACCGACGCGTCGTGCTCGACCGAGAACGGCCGTTTCACCTGCGACAGCGGCACCGGGTTCTTCGGCCGGCTGATCCTGCAGGCGCTGCTGTCCGCGGTGCTGCTCGTGGTCGCGTGGATCATCGGCGCCGGCCTGGTGCGGGCGTCGCTGAATGTCACCGAGGGCCGGCCGTTCCTATTCTCCGACGTGATCAGGACCGACAAGCTCGGCCCGGTCGTGGTGGCCAGCGTGATCATCGCGGCCGCGACGTTCGTCGGCACCCTGCTGTGCTACCTGCCCGGGCTGGTGGTCGGGTTCGCGACGTCGTACACGCTGTACTTCATCGTCGACAAGGACATGGCGCCGGTCGACGCGATCAAGGCCAGCGTGATGTTCGTGAAGGACAACCTCGCGAACACCATCGTCTGGTACATCGTCGGCGGCCTGGTCGCGGCGGCCGGCTTCCTCGTGTGCGTCGTCGGCGCGCTCGTGAGCGTGCCGGTCGTGCTCATCGGCACCGCCTACACGTACAAGACGCTCAACCGCGAGCCCGTCGCCCCGTAAGTTCAGATCAGCTCGAGCCGCAGCCGTGCCGGGTCCCCGACCTCGAGGGACTCGGCGCGGCGGGCCGGAGCGCATCCGGATCTCGTCGGTCTCGTCCTCCGGCACCGTGACGAAGACCCACGACGTGCCCTCGGGAGCCGACGACCACTCCCAGAGCTCGGCCTCGAACTCGCACGCCCACCCGGCCCCGCCGTCGTCCACCGGGCCATCGTCCACCACGGCACCGACACCCGACATCCACCCGGGTCTCGCCGGGCGTTCACGCGGGCACGGGACGGTCGTGGACGTGCGCATCGCCCAGCTGGCCAACTTCATCGGACCCGCGTCCGGGGGCATGAAGACCGCCGTCGCCGCGCTGGGGGCGGGGTACGTCGCCGCCGGGGCCGAGCGGCTGCTCGTCGTACCCGGCCCGGTCGACGCGGTGACCGCCACCGAGCACGGCGACGTGGTCCAGGTGCGGGCACCGCGGATCGGCGGCGGCTACCGGCTGATCGTCGAGCCGTGGCGGGTCACCGACGTGCTCGAGCGGTTCGGGCCGACCTCGGTGGAGCTCAGTGACAAGCTCACGCTGCTGCCGGTGACCCGCTGGGCTCGACGCCGCGGCGTCGGGTCCGTGCTGTTCTCCCACGAGCGGCTCGACGACATGTTCGCGATGCGCAGCGGGCTGGAGACCACCTCGAAGGTCTCGATCGGGCTGCTCAACCGGGTGCTGGTGCGCAGCTTCGACACGGTCGTGGTGACCTCGCAGTACGCCCAGCGGGAGTTCCAGCAGCTCGCGGACGCCGTCGGCTGCCCGATGGTGCGGGTCCCGCTCGGGGTCGACCTGGAGACGTTCCGGCCACACCCGGCGCCGGGGTCGGACGTGTTGCGCCTGGCCCACGTGGGCCGGCTGTCGCGCGAGAAGTCGCCGCACCTGGCCGTGGCGACGGCGGTCGAGCTGCACGGTCGCGGCGTGCCGTTGCGCCTGGACGTGTACGGCGACGGGCCGCACCGCGACGAGCTGGTCGAGCTTGCGGGCGACGCCCCGGTGACGTTCCACGGGTTCGTCGACGGGCGTGCGGACCTGTGCCGCCGGATCGCCGCCGCGGACGTCGCACTGTCGGTCTGCCCGGGCGAGACGTTCGGCCTCGCCGTGCTCGAGGCGCTGGCCAGCGGGACGCCGGTCGTCACCGCCGACCGGGGTGGCGCCCGGGAGCTGGTCGACGAGCGCTCCGGTGCCTGGGCAGCGCCCGATCCGGCCGCGCTCGCCGACGCGGTCCTCGACGTGGTCGCCCGGCCCGCCGCCGTACGACGCCGGGCGGCGCGGCTGCGAGCGGAGCGCTTCCCGTGGCAGACGACCGTGGACCGGATGCTCGACGTGCACGCCGCCGTCACCGACGGGCTACTGGTGCCCGCCTGAGACGCTTCTCTGGGTTCTCAACCCAGAGAAGCGTCAAAGGCTGGTGGTTCGCTGCTGTCGTCGGCACACGAGGGAACGGGGGCGGATGCCGGCCGGGTGACGATCGGGGTCGTGCTCCAGCGCCTCCACCTGCTGGCGGCGCTCACCGTCCGCGACAACGTGCTCGCGCCCCGCGAGCAGGCACCCACGCTGGTGCTGGCCACGCACGACCGCGAGATCGTCGCCCTGGCCGACGCCGACCTCGATCTGCGGGCCGGCGCGATCGTGACGGCTGGGTGAGGGTGGACGGCCATATCAGCAACCATGACCGCGTATAACGAAATTCGATATAGACCTTGATAGTCTCTTACACGTGGATCCGGCCACCAACCCCTACCGACCCGGGGCGGGCCGACGCCCGCCGGTGCTCGCTGGACGAGAGCCCATCCTGGATGCCTTCTCGACTGTCCGCCGCAGAGCAGAGGAGCTCGGCGAGGGCGATCGGAGTTGGGTCCTCAACGGGCTCCGCGGCGTCGGCAAGACGGTGCTTCTCAACGAGCTGCTCGGTCAGGTGACACAGAGGGGCTGGATCACCGCCAAGGTAGAAGCGACGTCCTCGACTCCGCTCTCGTTGTCCCTGAGCCAGGCACTGGTCCGCGCCATGCGCACGGCGACCGGCCAGCACCCGGTGCCGAGACTGCGTCGCCTGCTGGGTGTCTTCGAGGCGTTCTACCTCAAGCTCAACACCGCCACACAGACGGTCTCACTCGGCGCGGACGTCGACCTGGTCAAGGGCATCGCGGACACCGGACGCTTCGCAGACGACCTGGCCGCCCTGTTCGAGGTGCTCGGGGAGACGGCAGTCGACCTCGGGATCGGGACGTTGATCCTCGTCGACGAGCTCCAGGAAGCCGCGCCGAGCGACCTGACTGCGGTCAACACGGCAGTCCACCAGATCGGGCAGGGGGCGACGCCGCTCCCCGTCATGTTCGTCGGAGCGGGCCTGCCGTCGCTCCCAGCACAGCTCGCCGATGCGACGAGCTACGCCGAGCGCCTCTACGACTACCGCCCCATCGGGCTCCTGTCGGCCGACGCAGCGCGGACTGCGCTGCTCGGGCCGAGCGCCGAACGCGGGGTGGGATGGGAACCCGACGCACTCGATCAGGCCTTGGCGATTGCCGGGGGCTACCCCTACTTCATCCAAGCCGTGGGCAAGCACGTGTGGGACGCCGCGGTCACCGACCCGATCACCGCCGACGACGTCTCCGTCGGCGGCGAGTCCGCTCGCCGCGAGGTTGACGAGGGCCTGTACCGATCCCGGTGGGAACGCGCGACTCCTGCCCAGCGCGACGTGCTCCGAGCTCTCGCCACCACCGGTGGCGAGGCGGCCGTCGCAATGTCGGATCTGGTGGTTGCCACGGGCAAGCGCAGAGTCTCGGACCTCTCTGTTGCCCGCAACGAACTCATCAAGAAGGGCCTGGTCTACGCACCGGAGCGCGGCGTCCTGGCGTTCACCGTCCCCGGGATGAGCGGCTTCGTCACGCGCCAGTAGGGCGCCCGGACGACGCAGCCGTCACCAGGGCATCGAGACGAACGGCGAGGAGTACTCCTCGTCGCGCGCCATCAGCGCCTCGGCCTCGTCCGGCGACACCCGGTGGCGCTCGGCCTCGAGCAGCATGCCGAGCAGGCCGACGTCGCCGGCGGTCGGGATGCCGGTGACCTCGTCGTGCGCGAGCACCCACGAGACCGCGGCGGTGATGCGGGCCTGGTCGTCGTACGGCTCGTACCAGGTCGTGTAGCGGTGGTCTGCGGCCTCGGGCCAGTTGCGGCGGGACACGGTCTTGATCGTCATCAGGCCGGCGTCCTGGCGGCGTACCTCCGCGACCAGGGCCTGGTAGTCGGCGCGGTACGACGGGTCGCGCCAGAGCACCGGGTTGAGCGGGGTCAGCACGGTCGCGAACGGGTGCCGGCGCAGCGCCTCGAGGTGGGTCGCGGGCGCCTGGTCGCCGTGGCCGGTGATGCCGACGGCCCCGACCAGGCCCTGCTCCTGTGCCTGCAGCGCGGCCTCGAGGGCGCCGCCGGCCCCGGTGGCCCGGTCGAGGTCCGCCAGGTCGCCGACGGCGTGCAGCTGGAGCAGGTCGAGGTGGTCGGTCTGCAGCCGCTCCAGGGACGCGTTGATCTCGCGCCAGGCGGACTCGCGGTCGCGCCGCCCGGTCTTGGTCGCCAGGAAGACCTGGTCGCGGATCCGCGGCATCCACGGACCGAGCCGCAGCTCGGCGTCGCCGTAGTCCGCGGCCACGTCGAGGTGGTTGATGCCACCGTCGAGGGCCTGCTGGATCGAGCGGTCCGCCACGTCCTGCGTCACGTCGCTCAGGGCGGCGCCGCCGTAGATCAGGACCGAGCTCTGGTGTTCGAGTCTGCCGAGCCTGCGCTTCTCCACAGACCCACTATGCACCTCAGGAGTTGGAGAACACCGCCGGGTTTCCGTCGTCGGGTCCACGACCCGCCCAAGACCACGCATACGCCGGGTCCTCGGCCGCGAGGCCGGCCTCGCCGAGCTCGAGCGGCGCGAACGTGTCGACCATGACCGCCGACTCCTCGAAGTACTCCACGCCCAGCGACGCCTCGATGGCCGAGGGCTGCGGCCCGTGGGCGTAGCCGCCGGGGTGCAGCGAGATCGAGCCGATGCCGATGCCGGAGCCCTTGCGGGCCTCGTAGTCGCCGCCGACGTAGAACATGACCTCGTCGCTGTCGACGTTGGAGTGGTAGTAGGGCACCGGGATCGCCAGCGGGTGGTAGTCGACCTTGCGCGGCAGGAAGTTGCAGATCACGAAGTTGTGGCCCTCGAAGACCTGGTGCACCGGCGGCGGCTGGTGCACCTTGCCGGTGATCGGCATGAAGTCCTCGATGTTGAACGTGTAGGGGTACAGGCAGCCGTCCCAGCCCACCACGTCGAACGGGTGGGTCGCGTAGGTCATCCGGGTGCCGACGATCCCCGCGCTGGTGCGGTGCTTGACCAGCACCTCGACGTCCTCACCGTCGACGAGGAACGGCTCGTCCGGGCCATGCAGGTCGCGCTCGCAGTACGGCGCGTGCTCCAGCAGCTGGCCGTAGCGGGAGAGGTAGCGCCTCGGCGGCGCCACGTGGCTGTTGGCCTCGACGGCATAGAGCCGGCTCGGCTGTGTCGACTCCTGGGCCGGCACCCAGCGGTGCGTGGTCGCCCGGGGGATCAGCACGTAGTCACCGGTGCGGTAGGGCACGACACCGAACACGGTCTCGACCACGCCTGCACCGGACTCGACGTACACGCACTCGTCGCCGATCGCGTTGCGGTAGTACGGCGACGGGTCGGCGCCGGCCACGACGTACGAGATCCGGACGTCGCTGTTGCCGAGCACCAGCCGCCGGTCGGTGACGGCATCCTGGTTTCGAGACAGGCGCTGCTCGCCTTCCTCACCCGGCGGGAACAAGGAGTGGAGCTTCAGGTGCCGCGGCTTGAGCGGGTGGTTGGGGGTGCGGGTCTGGTCGGGCAGCTCCCAGACCTCCGAGGCGACGATCGCCGACGGCACGCCGCGGTGGTAGAGCAGCGAGGAGTCGGACGAGAAGCCTTCCTCGCCCATCAGCTCCTCGTAGTAGAGCCGGCCCTCGGGGTCGCGGTGCTGGGTGTGTCGCTTCGGCGGCACCTCGCCGAGCCGTCGGTAGTGCGCCATCACGCCCTCCGTCTATCCGATAATCGAACGCATTCGTCCGCTATGCGCCTGCTGGCTAGAGTAGCCAGCGTGTCAACGCCTGCCCCCTCCTCGGCCCTGCCGCTCGCCTGGCGCGGCCTCGTCGACGACGCCGCGATCTTCCCGCCCGGCGACGCCCCGCTCGCGAAGGCGGCCGAGGCGCACGTCGCCCGCCGCTCCCAGCCGTACGGCGACCTGGTCGGCACGTTCGTCGCCAAGGACACCGACCTGCCGGCCCTCAAGGCCACGCCGCTGGCCCTCTCGGTCGTGGTGACCGGCGGCGCGGGCGGCATCGCGGGCCTCGCCTCGCTGGCGCGCAGGCTGCACATCGCCGTCGAGGGCGTCGAGATCGCGCTGCGCGACCCCGGCGACCCGGTCGGCGCGGCCCGCCGTGTCGGTGCGGCCGTCGACGCCGCCCGCGCCGAGGGACAGCTCGACGACCACGTCCCGGTGTACGTCGAGATCCCGGTCGACTGCGCCCCGGGCGCCTGGCTCGCTGCGGCCGACGAGGTCGCGGCCCGCGAGTTCCGCCTCAAGTTCCGCACCGGCGGACTCGAGGCGGCCGCCTTCCCCTCCGCGGCAGCTCTCGCCGGATGCATCGACGCCTCCCTCGACCGGGAGACACCGTTCAAGTGCACCGCCGGACTGCACCGGGCCGTACGTCACACGGGCGCCGACGACGGCTTCGAGCACCACGGGTTCCTCAACCTGCTGGTCGCGACCCGCCTGGCGTTCGACGGCGCCACCCCCGACGACGTGGCGGGGGTCCTCGAGCGCCGCGACGGCGACGCGCTCGCCGCCGAGGCCCGCGACCTCGACCTGGGCGGTGCCCGCCGCTGGTTCACCTCGTTCGGCTCCTGCTCGGTCGACGAGCCGCTCGACGACCTGGTGCGGCTGGGGCTGGTCTGATGGACGGCTTCGGTCCCGACCACCTGCCGTACGGCGTGTTCTCGGTCGCCGGCGGGCCCCGGCGGGTCGGTGTGCGCGTGGACGACGGCGCCGACTCCTGGGTCCTCGACCTGTTCGCGGCCACCGGCCGACCGGAGCTCGAGCGGCCCTCGCTGAACGCGTTCATGGCGCTCGGGCCCGAGGCCTGGCGCGAGACCCGGCAGCTGGCGGCCGAGCTGGCCGGGTCGCTGCGGCACGCCGTACCCCTCGCGGACGCGACGCTGCACCTGCCGGTCGAGGTCGCCGACTACGTGGACTTCTACGCCAGCGAGCACCACGCCACCAACGTCGGCCGGATCTTCCGGCCCGACGGCGAGGCGCTGCTGCCGAACTGGAAGCACCTGCCGGTCGGCTACCACGGCCGCGCCGGCACCGTGGTCGAGTCCGGCACTCCGGTGGTCCGGCCCACCGGCCAGCGGCGCGGCCCCGAGGCGCCGGTGTTCGGGCCCTCGACGCGCCTCGACATCGAGGCCGAACTGGGGTTCGTGGTCGGCGTGGGCTCCGAGCTCGGCTCGCGGGTGCCGTACGACGCGTTCGCCGAGCACGTGTTCGGCGTGGTCGGTCTCAACGACTGGTCGGCGCGCGACATCCAGGCGTGGGAGTACGTGCCGCTCGGCCCGTTCCTCGGCAAGTCGTTCGCCACGTCGATCTCCCACTGGGTCACGCCGATGCCGGCACTCGACGCGGCCTGGGTCGACCTGCCCGGCCAGCACCCCGAGCCACTGCCCTACCTGGGGCCGGGAGCCACGCAGGGGCTCGACATCGACGTCGAGGTCGTCGTCAACGGCGAGGTCGTCAGCCGGCCGCCGTACCGCACGATGTACTGGTCGCCCGCGCAGATGCTCGCCCACCTCACGGTGAACGGCGCGAGCCTGCGCACCGGCGACCTGTTCGCCTCCGGCACGATCAGCGGCGCCGAGCCCGACCAGCGCGGCTCGCTGCTCGAGCTCGGCTGGGGCGCCGAGGACGCGTTCCTCGACGACGGGGACGAGGTCGTGCTCCGCTACAACGCACCCGGCACGCTCGGTGGCCGGATCACGCTCGGCGAGGTCGCCGGCACCATCGCACCCGCGCGCGCCTGAACCACGCTCTCCGGCTCGATCAGCACCGGCGGGTCGGGCTGCACGGGGATCCACTCCGCGCCGACGATCCGCTCGATGCGTGTCCGCGCTCGCCGGGTGAGCAGCAGCAGCGGCACCAGCATCGCCAGGAGCATGCTGCCGAGCACGATCGCGTAGTAGGCGTCGTGCAACGAGGAGTCCATCGGCGCGACCAGCCCGAAGACCGTCGACACCGCGAGCAGCCCCGCCGCCGCGACCCGCGACAGCCGGATCGTCGCGAGGAACGGCACCACCCAGAGCAGGTACCACAGGTGCACCACAGGTCCGAGCAGCACGGTCACGCCCACCACCGCCGTCACCGCCTGGAGCGCACGGGCCCGGTCGCCGGTGCGCCAGCGCAGCGCGACCGCGACGACCACGCCGACCGTCGCGACCGTGCCGACCTGGCGGACGATCCCGAGGAACGTCGCCGGTGCCAGCCCGAGGCCCAGCAGCGACGCCAGCCAGTCGAGCAGACCGCCGAGCAGGGTCGTCGCCGACAGCGGGGTGTTGACGGTGGCGGGCACGCCGAGGGCGTGCACCCAGCCGCTGCCCAGCCCGGTGACGACGCCCAGCCCGAGCAGCACCCCCACCGAGACCGTCCCGACGGAACCGAGGCGGCGCACGCGCGCCCCCAGCGGCGCGGCGAGCGGCAGGCTCACCAGGACCACGCCCACACACACCAGTCCGCCCGGCAGCTTCACGGCCGCAGCCAGCCCTCCCAGCATCGCCCCGGCCGCCCAGCCGCGCTCGACGGCGGCAACGAGGGCGGCGGCCATCAGTCCGACCATCAGCAGGTCGTTGTGCAGGCCGCCGACGCCGTTCGCGAGCATCAGCGGCGACACCAGCACGACCGCAGAGGCGAGGGCGGGGTTGACCCCGCTCCACTCCGCGAGCCGCGGCACCGCCCAGGCCAGCAGCGCCAGTCCCACGAGCGCGACCACGCGGTGCCCGATCACCAGCACCCACGGGTTGCCGGTGATGCCGGCCCCGACCTCGCCGATCGCCAGCGGCACCGGCCCGTACGGCGTCACCGTGCTCATCCAGCGCGGGTCGACGGCCTCGGCCGCCGGCAGCCCGGAGAGGACGCCCGGCCCGTAGTCGTAGGGCGAGAGCCCTACGTGGGCGAGCATCCCCTGCGCGGCGTACGACCAGCCGTCGCGGGAGAACAGCGGGGGCGCCAGCACCAGCGGCGCGCTCCACACGACCGCCGCGTGCCGCACCAGGCCCAGGGCGTCCGCACGCTCCTCGCCCTCGGCGACCGCGACGTGCCGGCACAGCGAGAGCCACTCGGCAGCGAGGATGCCGAGGCCGAGCAGCACGACGGCCAGGCCGACCATCCGGCCGACCTCCGCGCCCCGCAGATCGATCAGGGTGTCATGGCTCATCAGCCAGGTCGACGACGGCAGCGTGGACACGACCAAGCCGCCCAGCAGGACCAGGACACTGCCCACGAACCCCCGAGTCAGCACGATCGCACCGTACGGAGCGGGCTCGACGGGCGTCCGACAGGCGGTTGAACGGCTCCGAACACCCCGGCGTACTCCGGGCTACCCTCGCGCCATGGGCCTGCTCACCCCGCTGGCGATCCGGATCGGCGCGATCCCGTGGATGCCGAGGCTGCTGCCGCAGATCGTGTGGACCGACCGGCGCCTGCAACGCGCCACGGGCGGCCGGGTCAGCATCCTCGACCTGGCCGGCCTGCCCAACATCACGCTCACGGTCGTGGGCCGCAAGAGCGGGATCCCGCGCAGCACGCCGCTGCTGTGCGTCCCGCACGACGACGGGTGGCTGATCGCCGGCTCCTACTTCGGCGGCCCCGAGATGCCGCTCTGGGTCTACAACCTCCGGGGGGCCGGCGAGGCCGAGATCACCTGGCAGCGCGAGCGCGTCCCGGTGACGGCCCGCGAGGTCGAGGGCGACGAGCGCGCCCGGTTGTGGCAGGTGATGCTGCAGACCTGGCCGAACTTCGCGACGTACGAGCAGCGCACCGACCGGGTGATCCCGGTCTTCCTGCTCACCCGCCGGGCGTCCGCGTAGATGGCCGCCGTGCAGCTCGGCCAGTATCCCGCGCCCGGCCACGTCGTGGCGCACCTCAGCGACCCGCACCTGCTGGCCCAGGGCGTGCTGCAGTACGGCGTCATCGACACCGAGGCGGGCCTGCGGCTCGCGCTGACCCGGCTCTCGCGGCTCGACTTCCCGCCGCAGGCGCTGGTGTTCACCGGCGATCTCGCCGACAAGGCGGAGCCCGCGGCGTATGCCCGGCTGCGCGAGATCGTCGAGCCGGCCGCCGCCGCGATCGGCGCCGAGGTCGTCTGGGTGATGGGCAACCACGACGAGCGGGCGGCGTACGCCCGCGGGCTGTTCGACCTCGACGACGACACGCCCCAGGACCGGGTCCACGACGTCGCCGGGCTGCGGATCGTGTCGCTCGACACCAGCGTCCCCGGCTACCACCACGGCGACCTCACCGACGACCAGCTCGGCTGGCTTGCCGACGTGCTCGCCACCCCGGCCCCACACGGCACCCTGCTCGCGCTGCACCACCCGCCGATCCCGATCCCGATGATGCCGGCCGCCGACGTCATCGAGCTGCTCGGCCAGCACCGGCTGGCCGAGGTGCTCGCCGGCACCGACGTGCGCGGCATCCTGGGCGGGCACCTGCACTACTCGACGTACTCCACGTTCGCCGGCATTCCGGTCTCGGTCGCCTCGGCGACCTGCTACACCTCCGACCCCGCGCCCGTGGACCGCTTCGTCTCGGGAGTCGACGGCCACCAGGCGGTCACGATGGTGCACGTGTACGCCGACCGCGTCGTGCACACGATCGTCCCTCTCGCCCCGGCGCCGGAGGTGAGCGGCTTCCCGGCCGAGGTGCGCGCCCAGGTCGAGGCGCTCACGCCCGAGCAGCGCCGCGACCTGCTGTCCCGCAAGGACTCCCCGCTCTACACGGGCGAGGTCGACGTGCCGGGCACGGCCTGAGCGTCCCGGCGCTCGTACACCTTGTTGGCGATCCGCCACTCGCCCTCCGGGGTGCGCACCAGCACGAACGCGTCCGTGAACGTGTCGGCACCGTGCCACAAGGTCATCCGGGCCGTGCCGACCCGACCGTGGACGTCCACGCTCTCGAGCTGCCGCCGACGCACCGGCTCGTCGTCGGCCGGCTGCCCGGCGAAGAGCGCGACGTACTCGTCGAGGCCCCAGGACGTGAAGACCCCGTCGCGGTGGCCCTCGACGTGGGCCGTCGGCAGGAACGCGTCGCGGAAGTGCGCCGGGTCGCCGGTCGCGTGCCCGCGCGCGTAGGCCAGCAGGGGCCGCAGGACCTCCGGAGCCGCGACCACGTCCGCCGCGATGTCGACCCCGGCGACCTCGAGGTCGGCCGTCGCGACGGCCGCGACGTCGTCGTCGGCACCGACCGCGCCCGTGGCCAGGAGCACGTCGAGGTCCCGGACCGCCCAAGGCGTCGACCCCGTGGCCCGGCTCAACAGCGCCAGGTCCTTCATCAGGGCGCCGGCCGTGAACTGGGCCCCTGCTGCGACGTGGCCGGGCTGCTCGAGCAGGGGCCGCTTGACCCGTACGACGGGACCCAACGCAGTGGAGGCCAGCACGTCGAGCGCGGTCGGGCGCGAGAGGTCCAGGCTGTCGGCCAGCCGGAGCGACCGACGCAGGGTCAGCAGGGTGTCCGCGAGCACACCGTTGGCCAGGAGCTTGGCGGCCGCAGCCTCGCGGGCTCCAGCCAAGGAGACCCGGCGACCCAGCCGGTCCAGGACCTCGGCGGCCGTCGGGCCGGCGTCGGGGCCGGTCAGGACCGTGAGCTCCCCGGCCAGGGCCGCGGGCACGGAGCCCACGACGGGCGCGTGGACGTAGTCGGCGCCGAGACCCGACACCAGCGCCGACAGCTCCGCCGCCTCCTCGGGACCGACGGTCGCGGTGTTGACGACCGTGGTCCCGGGTCCGAGCTCCGGTCGGCACGCCTCCAGCACCTCCCGACACGCTGCCGCGTCGTACAGGCAGAGCAGCACCACGTCCGCTCCGGCGACCACCTGCGCCGCCGTAGGGCCCTGCGCCTGCGACCTGCTCCAGGTGCGCACCGAGTGGGTCTGGGAAAGCCGCTCGGCCATCGCGCTGCCGATCCGACCGAGACCGAGGATGGCGACGTCGGTGTGCGTGTTCATGGAGACGAGCATCCCCGCCCGACACCCATACCGCCAGCGCAAGATCCGTATGCACCACATGCCGCTTCTGCATACCCTGGCGTTCGTGTCCCTGACGCAGTACCGCGCCTTCGTCGCCGCGTGCGACCTCGGGTCGCTCCGTGCGGCCGGGGCGGCGACGGGGTTCAGCCAGCCCGCCCTGTCCCGCCAGATCGCCGCCTTGGAGAGGTCGGTGGGCGTCCCGCTCCTCCACCGTCAGGCCCGGGGCGTCGCCCCGACCGAGGCCGGCGCCGCCCTCCTGCCGCACGCGCGGCTGCTGATCCACGAGGCCGCCCGGGGGCAGGAGGCGGCGCGCGCCGCCGAGGGCGAGCGCGCGCCACTGCTCATCGGCTCCGTCCCCTCCGCCACCGCCGCGCTCGTCCCCCACGCGCTTGCCCGCCTGCGCCGCTCCGCCGGCCTCGAGTGCACCGTGGTCACCGCCCTGACCCCGCGACTGACCGGGATGGTGCAGGCGCGCGACCTGCGCGCCGCCGTCGTCACCGATGTGCCGGCCGGACTCCCGGACGACCCCGACCTGCGCGCGGCCCACCTGGCCGACGACGAGATGGTCGTCATCGTCCCCGCCGACCACGCGGTCGCCCAGGACTCGACGATCGCGATCGAGCGCCTGTCCGAGGAGCTGTGGGTCGAGGACAACGCCTCGTCGGCGGCCGTCCTGCGCCGACTCGCCACCAGAGCCGGGTTCGAGCCCCGCCTCCAGCACCTCGCCGACGACCTGTCGGCCAAGACGGGACTCGTCGCTGCGGGCCTCGGGGTCGCCCTGGTCCCCGGCCTGCTGGTCCCCGCACTCCGCGCCGACGTGGCCGTCCTCCGCCTCACCGAGCCCGCCACCCGCGGGATCTACCTCCTGACCCGCCGGGACGAGCTCGGCCTCGAGAACCTCGCCGACGCCCTGGAGAGCGCGGCCACGCCCTTGCGCACGAGAAGGGCCTGACAAGCACGAGGCGCCCCGATCGCGAGGATCGAGGCGCCGGTGTGGCAGGTGAAGGATTCGAACCTTCGAAGGCAAAGCCGACGGATTTACAGTCCGCTCCCATTGGCCGCTCGGGCAACCTGCCGGGGTGCTGCGCCGCGCCGTTTGGTCCGGCGGCAACAAGGCGAAACAATAGCGCAGCCCTCGAGGCAGACGAAAACCCCCGCACCCGTCCCCTGGGTGCCGCAGACGGAGGAGTGAAGATGGCCGACTCGTCGTTCGACATCGTCAGCAAGATCGACCGCCAGGAGGTCGACAACGCGCTCGGCCAGACGGCCCGCGAGATCGCCACCCGGTTCGACTTCAAGGGCACGGGTGCCACCATCGAGTGGCAGGGCGAGCACGCCATCGAGATCTCCGCGTCCGCCGACGACCGCGCCAACGCCGTCCTCGACGTGTTCAAGGACAAGCTCATCAAGCGCCAGCAGAGCCTGAAGATCCTCGACGCCTCCGAGCCCCGCGCATCGGGCCAGCAGTCCAAGATCTCCATCACGCTCAAGGAGGGCATCACCTCCGAGGACGCCAAGAAGATCTCCAAGCTGATCCGCGACGAGGGCCCCAAGGGGGTCAAGGCGCAGATCCAGGGCGACGAGCTGCGCGTGTCCTCGAAGAAGCGCGACGACCTCCAGGCGGTGCAGGCCCTGGTCAAGCAGCAGGACTACGACTTCGCGGTGCAGTTCACCAACTACCGCTGACCTACCGCGGACCCGGGCGCTCGTCGGCACCGATGTCGATGCGGACGCCCTGCATCCGGCGCTGCCCGTCGACGTCGAGGCGCCCGACCCACCGGGGACGCACCGCGAGCCCGGCGTCGATCGCGGGCGAGCCGGCGCGCAGGTGGAGGTCGCCTCGAGCCGGGCGACGCAGCCTGGGTTCGGTGAACCGGCTGTGCTCGTCCTGGCCGGTTCCGGTGCGGTAGGCGCGCCAGCCTGTGTAGGTGACGCCGAGGACCCCGAACGACGCCCGGTCCGACCCGCCGGGCGCGAAGTAGAGGTTGCCGTCGAGGGTCGGTGCCGTGCTCTCGCCGTCGCGCCGGGCCCGCGGAACGGTCCCGACCAGCGCGTGCCCGGTCGCACGTACGACGTTGCCCTGGAAGATCGTGCGCGTGGTGCGGTACTGCACCAGGATCTCCGGGGAGCCGTCCGCGAACCGGTTGTTCGCGAAGAGCGTGTTGTGCAGGAACCGGTTGGCGAACGCCCGGCCGGTCCGCACACCGCCGCAGTCCGCGCCGCCGTCGCAGTAGCCCCCGGTCGCGATCCCGACGTACCCGCTGCGGCTGACGACGTTGTCGGCGACCACCACGTGGTCGGCGCTGCCCCGGCCGTTCTCGGCGGCCACCTCGACCCCGATGTCGTTGCCGACGACGCGGTTGCGCAGGACCCGGATGCCGGTGCCGCCGTCGATGTAGATGCCGTCGGCGCAGTCGCACCAGGCGCCGTCCTCGTAGTAGGCCGGGTTGCCCCGCGAGACGATGTCCCGGACGACGTTGTCGGCGATGAGGCCGTTGCGCGCCCGGTTGGCCCGGGTGTACCTGGCCGGTCCGCTCAGCGTCGGCTCGAAGCCGATCGCGTCGATCCCGATGTTGTTGTTGTCGTGGATCCGGTTGCGCACGATCCGCCAGTGGTCCACGTTGCCGTTGACGACCACCGACTCGCTCGCTCCCAGCACCAGGTGGTCGACCCGGTTGCCGCTGATCGTGACGTCCCGGATCGGGTGCCGGGCCCGGTCGCCGTACACGGCGATGCCGTGGGCGTTGATGTCGAAGCTGCCGAGGGTGTCGTTGTCGTTGCCGAGGTGGTGGACCCGGTTGCCGGCGAGCGACACGTGCGCGGACGCGCCATGGACGTAGATGCCGATCGGCATCGCTCGCGTCGAGGTCGTGCGATAGCCGCGGATGTCCAGCCCACGCACCGCGACCCGTGAGCTGTCGACGACCGTGACCATCGCCGACCGGCCTGGAGACGGCGTGAGCGGGCGGCCGTCCAAGACCACGCGCTCGTCGCGGAACGGCCGCACGGTGACGCCGTGCACGTCACGGAGCGTGACGCGCTGGGCGTAGGTGCCGCCGCGCAGCAGCACGGTGCCGGGGCCGGCAAGGCTCGCGACGGCCTGGTCCACGGAGGCCAGGGGATCCTCGCGGGTGCCGGCCGCGCCCGCGTGTCCGGCCGGGCTGACGAACACCCGGTGGGGAGCCGCGGCGTCGGCGCCGGGCGTACTCGCCTGCGCCGGCGGGCCCGTCGCCAGGCAGGTCGCCGCGATCGACGCCGCCGCCACGATCAGCGTCCGAGCCGCACCCGACCAGCCAGCCATGCTCCGGAGCCTGCCACCACCTTGTGCGCACGTCAATCACGATCGCTCATCTTCGACGCGCGAACGCGCAAGACCCGCGACCTGTCATCCTCGACGGGTGCCGCGGACCGCCTCCCCCCTCGCCGCCGTCCTCGCCCTGCTGGCGGTCGTCGCGGCGGGGTGCTCTGACGACGGGTCATCGGAGCCGGTCGCACCGCCGTCGTCCTCCAGCGCCGGAGCCGCACCCTCGGCAGCCGCCCCGCCGTCGGACGCCCCAGACGGTCCGGACCACGCCGGCGCGCCGCGGCCGTTCGCGGCGGCGGCGCAGACCGCGCCGTCCGGCTACACCGGAGCTCGCTGCTCAGACCTGCGCGGCCGGGGCAACAGCGGGCTGGCGGTCGGCCTGGCGGTGCCGCCCGACTACCAGGCCGTGAGCCGCGACGACACCAGCTGCGGCTTCGCCGCGGGCTTCGGGCGCGAGTTCTCCGTGTCGTTCGGAGTGCGCGGGACGCTGCTGCGCGAGAAGGAGCGCGACGTCGACCCGTTCGTGGACACCGGGGGCGACGACTCGGTGAGCGACGTCCGGTACGCCGCCGACGTCCCGGTGTTCGGCGCGCACCACGGCGAGCTGCTGGAGTACTACTGCTTCTGCGACGGCCAGGACCTCGACCTGCGGATCGTGCAGGCGCGCGGGGTTCGCCTGAGCTGGACCACGCCGCACGACCGCAGCCGGCACGAGACGGCGTACCGTGCGGTCACCGCGAGCACGGCGCTGGTCCGCAGCCGCACCAGCACCTGCACCTCGCACGGCCGGACGCTGGCGTTCCGGCCCCCGCTGCCGCAGACCGAGTCGATCGACTTCGGCGGCGGCGTCTGCCACCTCTACCTGCGACCCGGGCGCGCCTCGCTGCTGCGCTACGCCGAGATCGCCGTACGGTCCCGAGCGACGCTGCCCGAGCTCGCCGCACGGCTGCGCGACCGCGCCGGCGTGACCTCGGTGCGGCTCCAGCCCGGTGCGGCCACCTTGGTCGGGCACGTCGCCGACCGGCTCGCCTGGACGGTGACCCGGCGGCACCCCACGCAGGACTACCAGCCCGCCGGCACCTGGCGCTCGGTCGCGCTCGACGCCGGCGGGGTGCGGGTCACGTGGTCGGCGACGCCACGGCAGTGGCGCACCGAGCGGAAGGTCGCGGCGGCGTTCTTCCGCTCGGTGCACTGACCTCGCACGGCGAGGTCAGGCGGTCCGGACCGCGGCCATCGACGGGATCACCGTGGCACCGGAGGCCGGCGTGACCCAGACCCGGGCGCCGGACTCCAGGCCCAGCTGGCGCGCATGGGTGCGGGTCAGCACGACCGTGACCTCGTCGCCGTCGTCGGTCAGCACCGTGGCCCGCACCTCGAACCCGACCCGCAGCAGCCGCGACACCGAGCCCTCGGCCGCGCCGGAGAGCTGCGGGGTGAGCGAGATGTGGACGTCGTGCGGGCGCAGCATCACGCCGTTGAGCTTGGTGATGTCGCCGAGGAAGCCCATCACGAAGTCGTTGGCGGGCTCGTCGTAAAGCTGGTCGGGGGTGCCGACCTGCTCGACGCGGCCCTCGTTGATCACCACGATCTCGTCGGCGACCTCCATGGCCTCCTCCTGGTCGTGGGTGACGAAGACCGTCGTCACGTGCACCTCGTCGTGCAGCCGGCGCAGCCACTCGCGCAGCTCCTTGCGGACCTTGGCGTCGAGCGCGCCGAACGGCTCGTCGAGGAGCAGCACGGACGGCTCCACCGCCAGCGCCCGTGCCAGCGCCATCCGCTGCCGCTGGCCTCCCGAGAGCTGGGACGGCAGCCGGTGCGCGAACTGCGAGAGGTGCACCAGACGGAGCAGCTCGTCGACCTTGGCGGCGATCTCCTCCTTGGGGCGGTGCCGGATCTCGAGGCCGAACGCGACGTTCTTGGCGACCGTCATGTGCTTGAAGACGGCGTAGTGCTGGAAGACGAAGCCGACGTTGCGCTTCTGCGGGGGCAGCCTGGTGGCGTCCACCCCCTCGATGCTGACCGTGCCGGCGTCGGCGGAGTCGAGTCCCGCGATGATCCGCAGCAGCGTGGACTTGCCGCCGCCGGATGGGCCGAGCAGTGCGGTCAGCTGCCCGGTGGGCAGCGAGACGTTGACGTCGTCGAGCGCGACGAAGTCACCGAACCGCTTGGTGACTCCTGAGACTTCGATGCTCATGGGTTGCTGTTCTCCTTCAGGGCAAGGGGTCAGTGGTCGCGCTCGGGGCGCAGAACGGCCACCACGACCAGGCAGGCGATGCAGACCAGGGCCAGCAGGAACGCGATGGAGTAGGCCTCCGGCTGCTGGAAGTTCTGGTACTTCGCCTCGACGGCGAGCGTCGCGGTCTGGGTGCGGCCGGTGATGTTGCCGGACACGATCTTCACGGCGCCGAACTCGCCGATCGACCGGGCCAGCGCGAGGACGACGCCGTACACGACGGCCCACTTGATGCTCGGCAGGGTGATCCGCAGGAACGTCTGGCGACCGCTGGCACCGAGGCTGCGCGCCGCCTGCTCCTGGTCGTCGCCGATCTCGGTCAGCACGGGGACCACCTCGCGGATCACCAGCGGCAGCGCGACGAAGCAGGTCGCCATGATCATGCCGGGGCTGTTGAAGATCACCTGGAGCCCGTTGTCCTCCAGAGTGGGTCCGAACCAGCCGTCCCGGCCGTTGTAGACCAGCACCAGCGCGAGGCCGACGACCACCGGGGAGACCGACAGCGGCAGGTCGATCAGCGCCGAGAGCAGGCGCTTGCCCGGGAACTGGTAGCGGACCAGCAGGATCGAGATCGTCACCCCGAAGACCAGGTTGATCACGACCGCCCACAGCGCCACCACCGCGGTCAGCTGGAGGGCCGCCACCGCACGGTCGTCGGCGAGCGTGTCGCTCAGGTTCGTCAGACCCCCGTCGAAGGTACGACGGACCAGCAGGCCGACCGGCCAGGCCACGAGGAAGAACACGTAGCCGACGGCCAGCAGGCGGAAGGCCCAGCGCGTGGGCACGGAGACGTCAACCACGGCGTGACACCCTCCGCTGGACGAGGTCGAGGGCCACGATCACGACCAACGCAACGGCCAGCATCACCGAGGCGACCGCGGCCGCCGAGGTGTTGCTGCCGTTCTCGATGAACGTGAGCACCCGGACCGACACGACCTCGGTCTGGAACGGACGGTTGCCGCTGAGCAGCACCAGGGAGCCGTACTCCGAGATGGCGCGCGCGAACGACAGGGCCGCGCCGGCCGCGATCGCGGGCGCCAGGCTGGGCAGGATGATCCGCCGGATGATCGTGGCCCGGGTGGCACCGAGGGAGGCCGCGGCCTCCTCGACGTCCGCGTCCAACTCCTCGAGCACCGGCTGCACGGTCCGCACGATGAACGGCAGCGTGACGAACGCGAGCGCCAGCGTCACCGCCCGCTCGGTGTTGGCCCAGTGCAGACCGATCGGGCTGCTCGGCCCGTACAGCGAGAGCAGCAGCAGGCCGGCCACGACGGTCGGCATGGCGAACGGGACGTCGATGATGACATTGAGCACCGACTTGCCCCAGAACCGGTCGCGGACCAGCACCCAGGCGATCACCGTGCCCATCACGATGTTGATCGCCGTGACGACCAGCGACTGGGTCACGGTCAGGCGGATCGCGGCCCAGGTCTGGTCGTTCTGCAGGACGCGGAGGTAGCCGTCCCAGCCGCCGGAGGACGCCGCGGCGACCACCGCGGAGAGGGGGATCAGGACCAGCAGGCTGAACCAGATCATGGAGATGCCGAGGCCGAGGCCGGCGCCGGGCGTCAGGGTGTTGCGCGGGGTCGAGCGACGTGCGCGCCGACGCCGGCGTCCCTCCGGGGACGCCGGCTCGGCGGTGTCGCTCGACCCTACGAGGAGGGCAGCGGTCATGACTCCTCGCCCACCTTGCCGGTCTGCTGCTGCAGCCCGGTGATGATGCCGAGGGGGTTGCCCTCCTCGCCGTCGCCGAAGTACTTGCCGGCGGCCTCGCCCCACCCGCCGAAGTCGCCGTCGACGGTGAACAGCTTGTCGGGCGCCGGGAACGGGTCGGCCGGGTCGTTGGCGCCCTCGACCTCGCCGACGTCGACGCCGTCGACGACCGGACGGAAGCCCGACTGCGCGTAGTCGGCCTGGGCATCCGGGGACGTCATGAAGTCCAGGAACGCCTGGGCGGTCTTGTCGGCGTCGACCGTCACCGCGGCCGGGTTCTCGATGAGCAGGGTGTCGGGCGGGAGGACGTAGTCGATGTCCGCACCACTCTGCTTGGCGAGGATCGCCTCGTTCTCGTAGGACAGCAGCACGTCGCCGGACCCGTCGGTGAACGCGGTGGTCGCCTCCCGCGCCGACCCGGGCAGCGCGATCGTGTTGCCCAGCAGCTCGGTGAGGAACGTCTTGGCCTCGGCCCCGCTGCCGCCGTTGCCGGTGATGTGCGCCCAGGCGGCCAGGATGTTCCACCGCGCCCCTCCCGAGGAGCCCGGGTTGGGCGTGACGATCTCCACGCCCGGCTTGACCAGGTCGTCCCAGGTCTGGATGTTCTCCGGGTTGCCCTTGCGGACGACGAAGACCACGACCGACGAGGTGGCGATGCCCTTGGTGGGGTTGTCCTTCCAGTCGTCTGCGACCAGGCCCTCGTCGACCAGGCGGGTCACGTCGGTCTCGAGGGAGAAGTGCACGACGTCCGCCGCGGCGCCGGCCACGACGGCCCGGCTCTGGTCGCCGGAGGCGCCGTACGACGTCTCGAACTGGACGCCCTTGCCGGCGTCGGTCTCCTGGAAGTCCGCGAAGACGGGCTCGTTGGCCGCCTCCATGACCGAGAACGCGTTGATGTTGAGGGTCTCGCCGTCGTCACCGCCCGCGGAGCTGGAGCAGGCGGTCAAGGCAAGCACCCCGGCGACCAGCGACGCCGCAGCCTTGATCGAAGTCTTCATCTCGTCTCTTTCCCGCCCCCGGAACGAGGCGTTTCTCTGTATTAACCATCAGCCTACTCGACTTAGGCGATCTGATGTACAAGGTGGTCCATAACGCCGGCTGTGCCACGACTCACAGACCGACCCGACGTCCATCGGCAGAGACGAGTCGGGCCCCGCGCGGCGCCGGACTATCGTGGGAAGCCGTGCCGGCAGGTCGATCCGCAAAACTGGAACGTGTTCCAGTTCTAGGCGTGTCGCGAGTAGGATCGGCAGGTGCCGGAGAGAGCCGGCTCTCGGGCACGCAGGCGTGACGCAACGACGGGAAGTGGGCGCAAGCCGTGTCTATGCAGCAGGGCAAGCAGGTCAAGCAGCTCGACCGGGTGATCATCCGGTTCGCAGGGGACTCCGGCGACGGCATGCAGCTCACCGGCGACCGGTTCACGCAGGAGTCCGCGGTCTTCGGCAACGACCTCGTGACGCTGCCGAACTTCCCCGCCGAGATCCGCGCTCCCCAGGGCACGCTGCCCGGGGTCTCGTCGTTCCAGGTCCACTTCGCCGACCACGACATCCTCACCGCGGGTGATGCACCCGACGTCCTGGTCGCGATGAACCCCGCGGCGCTGCGAGCCAACCTCGGCGACCTGCCCAAGGGCGCCACGATCATCGTGGACACCCACGACTTCACGGCCCGCAACCTGGCCAAGGCCGGCTACGACGCCAACCCGCTCGACGCCCTCGGCGACGCCGCCCCCGGCGCTCCCGGCGGCCTCTCCGAGTTCGCGGTGCACCCGGTCGACCTGACCGGCATGACCGTCGAGGCGGTCAAGGAGTTCGGCCTCTCCCGCAAGGACGCCGCCCGTGCCAAGAACATGTTCGCGCTCGGGCTCCTCTCCTGGCTCTACGGCCGGCCGACCGAGTCGACGATCGCGTTCCTCGAGAAGCGGTTCGCGAAGGTCGCCGACATCCGCGACGCCAACATCGCCGCCTTCAAGGCCGGCTGGAACTTCGGCGAGACGACCGAGACCTTCGCGGTCCAGTACGAGGTGAAGCCCGCGCCGATGGCGCCGGGCACCTACCGCAACATCACCGGCAACCTGGCGCTGGCCTACGGCCTGATCGCGGGCGGGGTGCAGTCGGGGCTCCCGGTGTTCCTGGGCTCCTACCCGATCACCCCCGCCTCCGACATCCTCCACGAACTCTCGAAGCACAAGTCGTTCGGCGTGACGACGTTCCAGGCCGAGGACGAGATCGCCGGCGTCGGCGCCGCGATCGGCGCCTCGTTCGCCGGCGCCCTGGGCGTCACCACCACCTCCGGGCCCGGCATCGCCCTGAAGTCCGAGGCGATCGGCCTGGCCGTGATGACCGAGCTGCCGCTGTTGGTCGTCGACGTGCAGCGCGGCGGCCCGTCGACCGGGCTGCCGACCAAGACCGAGCAGGCGGACCTGCTCCAGGCGATGTTCGGCCGCAACGGCGAGGCGCCCGTGCCGATCGTGGCGCCGCAGTCCCCCGGTGACTGCTTCGACGCGGCGCTCGAGGCGGCCCGGATCGCGGTCACGTACCGGACCCCGGTCATGCTGCTCTCGGACGGCTACCTCGCCAACGGCTCCGAGCCGTGGCGGATCCCCGAGCTCGCCGACCTGCCGACGATCGACCCGGCGTTCGCGACCGAGCTCAACCATCGCCCCGAAACTGGGGACAGCGGTGACGACGCCGAGTTCTGGCCCTACCTCCGCGACGAGGAGACGCTGGCCCGGCCGTGGGCGGTCCCCGGCACCCCCGGGCTCGAGCACCGCATCGGCGGGCTCGAGAAGGCCGACGGCCACGGCAACATCTCCTATGACCCGGCCAACCACGACCTGATGGTCCGCACCCGCCAGGCGAAGGTGGACCGGATCGCCGAGTCGCTCCCGCCGCTGGTGGTCGACGACCCCTCGGGCGAGGCCCGGGTGCTCGTGATCGGCTGGGGTTCGACGTACGGCCCGATCGGCGCCGGCGTACGCCGGGTCCGCAAGGCCGGCTACCACGTGGCCCAGGTCCACCTGCGCCACCTCAACCCGTTCCCGAAGGACCTCGGCGACATCCTGGCCCGCTACGACAAGGTGCTGGTGCCCGAGATGAACCTCGGCCAGCTGTCGATGCTGCTGCGAGCGAGGTACCTCGTCGACGCGATCGGCTACAACCAGGTGCGCGGCCTGCCCCTCAAGGCCGTCGAGGTCGCCGAGGCGATCGGCGAGCTCGTCTCCCAGGCCGAGGGCATCCAGGTCGACCTGAGCACCGAGAGCACCCCGAGCACGGAGAAGGCACTCTGATGACCACCGACCTCAACTTCCCCGGCCTGCGCTCCGGCGTGGAGCTCGTGCCGGCCACCGACCAGCCGCAGACCGGCAAGGACTTCACGTCCGACCAGGAGGTCCGCTGGTGCCCCGGCTGCGGCGACTACGCCGTGCTCAAGGCCGTGCAGGGGTTCCTTCCCGACCTCGGCCTGCGCCGCGAGAACATCGTGTTCGTCTCCGGCATCGGCTGCTCGTCGCGCTTCCCCTACTACCTCGACACCTACGGCATGCACTCGATCCACGGCCGCGCGCCGTCGATCGCGACCGGCATCGCCACGGCGCGTGAGGACCTGTCGGTGTGGGTCGTCACCGGCGACGGCGACGCGCTCTCGATCGGGGGCAACCACCTGATCCACGCGCTGCGCCGCAACGTCAACATGACGATCCTGCTGTTCAACAACCGCATCTACGGCCTCACCAAGGGGCAGTACTCCCCCACGTCCGAGACCGGCAAGATCACCAAGTCGACGCCGATGGGCTCACTCGACCACCCGTTCAACCCGGTCTCGCTCGCGCTCGGTGCCGAGGGGTCCTTCGTGGCCCGCACGATCGACTCCGACCGCAAGCACCTCACCTCGGTGCTCTCCGCGGCCGCCGCGCACCGCGGCACGTCGTTCGTCGAGATCTACCAGAACTGCCCGATCTTCAACGACGGCGCGTTCGACGCGATCAAGAACAACGACACCAAGGCCGACGCGATCATCCCGCTGGTCCAGGGCGAGCCGATCCGGTTCGGTGTCGAGGGCGCCAAGGGCCTGGTCCGCGACACCGAGGGTGGCGGGGTCAAGATCGTCGAGGTCGGCACCGGACCGGGCCAGGTGGCCGAGGACGCGCTGCTCGTGCACGACGCCCGCAACCCCGACCCCAGCACCGCGTTCGCGATCTCCCGGCTGACCGACTCCGGCTACCTCAACCAGTCGCCGATCGGGATCTTCCGGCAGGTCGACCGGCCGACGTACGACGACCAGGCCCGCGGCCAGGTCGCCGAGGCCCGCGAGGCGGCTCCGGGCGACCGCTCCGAGCGGCTCGCCGCGCTCATCGGCGGCGGCGACACCTGGACGATCATCTGAGAGACCGCTCTCGCGACCGCGCCTCGGCGTACGCCCTCCTATGCTGAGCGCGTGCCGGAACCACGACGTGGCCTGTTGTTCGGGTTCGCGGCCTACGGCATGTGGGGTGCGTTCCCGCTCTACTGGCCCTTGCTCGAGCCCGCCGGGGCGACCGAGATCCTGGCGCACCGGGTGCTCTGGTCGAGCATCACCATGGGGTTGCTCATGGTGCTGCTGCGGCGGACGACGCAGCTGCGGGCCGTCGCCCGCGACCGCAGGGTGCGGCTGCTGCTGACGGTCGCGGCCGCGGTGATCAGCGTCAACTGGGTGACCTACATCTGGGGCGTCACCAACGACCGGGTGGTCGAGACCTCGCTCGGCTACTTCATCAACCCGCTCGTAACGGTGCTGATGGGCGTGGTCGTCCTCGGGGAGCGGCTGCGCCCGCTGCAGTGGCTGGCGCTCGGGCTGGCGTGCGGTGCGGTCGTGGTGCTCGCCGTCGACTACGGCCACGCGCCGTGGGTGGCCCTGATCCTGGCGTTCTCGTTCGGCAGCTACGGCCTGTGCAAGAAGACCGCCAACGTCGGCGCCACCGAGAGCCTCGCCTTCGAGACCGCCGTGATCACGCCGTTCGCCGCCGGCTACCTGGTCTGGCTCGGGCTCACCGGCGGGTCCAACTTCGCCAGCCATGGAGTCGGGCACGCGCTGCTCTTCACGACCACGGGTGTGGTCACCGCGGTGCCGCTGATCTGCTTCGGCGCGGCCGCTACCCGGGTCTCGATGGTGAGCCTGGGCCTGCTGCAGTACCTCGCCCCGATCCTCCAGTTCGCCCTCGGCGTCCTGTGGTTCCACGAGGACATGCCCGCCGGCCGCTGGGTCGGCTTCGTGCTCGTCTGGATCGCGCTCGCGGTGTTCACCGCCGAGGCCGTGAACCACCGCCGGCGCCAGCTCCGCCTCACCGTCGAGGCCACCACGGCGAGCTAGCAGCGACGCCCGAGGGACGAGGGCGGCACGTGGGCTGGCGAAGGTCGAGCAAGCCGCGCGGCTGAGGAACGAAGCCGCGACCGGCGGGTCGAGACCCAGTAGCTAAGAGGATCGAACAGCCACCAGGTCGGCGAACGCCTCGAGAGCGTCGCGGACCGGCCCGGGAGGTACGACGGCCAGGTGGGCCTTGGCCTCGTGCGCCCGGGCGACCACGTAGTCGCGGGCCTCGCCCAGGGCGGGGTGTGCGCGCAGCAGCCGGAGCGCCTCCGCGTGCCGGTCGTCGTCGGTCAGGTCGCCGGCGAGCAGCTCGTGCAGGCGCGCGTCGGAGGCGTCGCCGGATGCGAGCGCCATCAGCACCGGTAGCGTGGGCACGCCCTCGCGCAGGTCGGTGCCGGGGATCTTGCCGGACTCGCCCGAGTCGGACGCGATGTCGAGGATGTCGTCGGATAGCTGGAACGCCGAGCCGACGATCTCGCCGTACGCCGTGAGCGCCTCCTCGACCTCGGCCGGGGCACCTCCGAAGCGCGCGCCGTAGCGCGCGGAGGTCGCGATCAGCGAGCCGGTCTTGCCGGCGACCACGTCGAGGTAGTGGGCCAGCGGGTCCTCGCCCGGGCCCGGCTGCACGGTCTCGAGGATCTGTCCCTCGACCAGCCGGGTGAAGGTCTGCGCCTGGATCCGCACGGCGTCGGGGCCGAGGTCGGCGGTCAGCTCGGAGGACTTCGAGAACAGGAAGTCGCCGGTGAGGATCGCGACGTGGTTGTCCCAGCGGGCGTTCGCGGAGACCGCGCCGCGGCGCAGCTCGGCCTCGTCCATGACGTCGTCGTGGTAGAGCGAGGCCAGGTGGGTCAGCTCCACGACGCAGGCCGCGGTGATGACCTCGTCGGACTCGGGACGGTCACCCGTCTCGGCGGCCAACAGCACCAGCAGCGGCCGGAACCGCTTGCCGCCCGCGGACATCAGGTGGCTGGCGGTCTCGCTGACGAAGCCGGCCCTGCTGACCACGTGGCCGGCCAGGGCGACCTCGACCGCGGCCATGCGGTCGCGGAGCCGGGAGGCGAGGGCCTCGTCGGTGACGGGGAGCGCCAGGCCGGAGGGAGCGGGGGTCACCTGACGAATTGTCCCGCATTGGCCGCGAGATCGAGCACCGGCCCGGGTACGACGCCCAGCACGAGCGTCGCGGCCACGCCGACGAGGATCGTCGCCGAGGTCAGCACCGACGGCTTCGTGACGCTGGCGACCTCCCCCGGAGCGGTCACGTCGTCGTCATCGAAGAACATCAGCAGGATCACGCGGACGTAGAAGAACACGGCGATGATGCTGCAGAGGACCGCCGCGATCACCACCGGCCAGGCCCCCGCGGCCAGCGCGACCGTGAAGACCGCCCACTTGCCCACGAACCCGGCGGTCAGCGGGATGCCGGCCATCGAGAGCAGGAAGAAGGCGAACAGGCCCGCGACCAGCGGGGACCGTCGTCCCAGTCCTCGCCAGCTCCGGAACTGGGTGGCCTCGCCACCGGCGTCGCGCACCAGCGTGACGATCGCGAACGCGCCGATGATCGAGAAGCCGTACGTCGTCAGGTAGAACAGCACCGCCTGCAGCGAGGTGACCTCGCCGTCGGCGAGCTCGGACGCCGCCTGGACCCCGAGGACGCCGGTGAGCAGGAAGCCGGTGTGCGCCACCGAGGAGTAGGCGAGCATCCGCTTCATGTCGGTCTGCACGATCGCGAGGACCGCGCCGACGAGCATGGTGAGGATCGCGATGATCCAGAGCATCGGCTGCCAGGTCCATCGGTCCGAGCCGAAGGCCACGTAGAAGATGCGCAGCATCGCGCCGAACGCCGCGATCTTGGTGCCGGCCGCCATGAACGCGGTGACCGGGGTCGGAGCGCCCTGGTAGACGTCGGGCGTCCAGGAGTGGAACGGCGCGGCGCCGACCTTGAACAGCAGCCCGACGGAGATCATGCCGATGCCCATGAGCAGCAGGGTCTGGTTGCCGATGTCGTTGCGGACCGCCTCGTTGATCTCGGCGAAGCCCATCGCGCCGGAGAAGCCGTAGACGAGCGCGACGCCGTAGAGGAAGAACGCCGAGGAGAACGCGCCGAGGAGGAAGTACTTCAGCGCCGCCTCCTGGCTCAGCAGCCGGCGGCGACGCGCGAGCCCGCAGAGCAGGTAGAGCGGCAGCGACAGCACCTCGAGCGCGACGAACAGCGTCAGGAGGTCGTTGGCGGCCGAGAACAGCATCATGCCGCCCAGCGCGAACATCATCAGCGGGTAGACCTCGGTGTGCTCGAGGCCCCGGGTCGACGCCTGACGCTCGGCCTCGGTGCCCGGGAGCGCGGCGGCCTGGCCGGCGAACGCCGAGACGCCGCCCTCGAGCCGGCGCTCCGCGAACAGCAGCGCACCGCCGAGGGCGAAGACGAGCAGGATCCCCCAGAAGAACAACGCGGGGCCGTCGACCGCGATCGTGCCCTCGGCGTCGATGGCGCCGCGGGCGACGCCGTCTCCCAGCACGTCGAGGTCACGCGCGACGATCACGGTGCCGGCCAGGGCGACCAGGATGCCGGCGACCGCGAGCGCGGTCTGGATGATGAAGCGCAGGGCCCGCGGCACGAACGCCTCGACGACGACGCCGGCGCAGGCCACGCCGAAGACCACGAGGAGCGGCCACAGGTCGGCGTACTCGATCGTGGGCTTGGTGAAGTCCATCAGTGAGCACCTTCCTCGGCGTGGTCGGCGACCGTCGGAGCCTCGTCGGACACACCGACGTGCTGCAGCAGGGAGTCGACCGTGGGGTTGCTGACGTCGAGCAGCGGCGTCGGGTAGAAGCCGAACAGCACCAGCGCGAGCATCAGGGGGACGACCGCGACCAGCTCACGCCGGTTCAGGTCGACCAGGGCCTCGTCGCCGGGCGCCGAGGGGCCGGTCATCGTGCGCTGGTAGAGCCAGAGCACGTAGACCGCGGCGAGCACGATGCCCGTCACTGCGATGGCACCCACCCACCAGTGGTAGTCGAACGCCGAGATCAGCACCAGGATCTCCGAGACGAACTGGCTCAGGCCCGGCAGGCCGAGCGTGGCCAGTCCGGCCACCAGGAACAGCCCGGCGAGCACCGGGGCCTTGGCCTCGACGCCGGTGATCTGGCTGATCAGCGAGGTGCCCTTGCGCTTGATCAGGTACCCGGCGATGAGGAACAGGGCGGCGGTGCCGACCCCGTGGTTGACCATGTAGAGGATCGAGCCCGACCCGCCCTGGCTGCTGAAGGCGAAGATGCCCAGGGTGATGAACCCGAAGTGGCTCAGCGAGGTGAGACCGATCAGCCGCAGGATGTCGTCCTGGCCGATCGCGACCAGCGCGCCGTACACGATGGAGACGAGCGCGATCGCGACGACGACCGGGGTGGCCCACTGCGAGGCCTCCGGGAACAGACCGAGGCAGAACCGGAGCATCCCGAACGTGCCGATCTTGTCGAGGATGCAGACCAGCAGCACGCTCGTGCCCGGCGTGGCCTTCTCGGTGGTGTCGGCCAGCCAGGTGTGCAGCGGGAACAGCGGCGCCTTGATCGCGAACGCGATCATGAAGCCGACGAACAGCCACCGCTCGGTGTTGGTGCCGATGTCGAGCTTCGCGAGGTCGCCGAGGAGGTACGACGGGGTCCCGGCGTCGGCCGAGACGACGTAGAGCCCGATCACGGCGGCGAGCAGGATCAGCCCGCCACCGAGCTGGTACATGAGGAACTTCAGCGCGGCGGAGCCGCGACCCGCGCGGCCGAAGCGGCCGATGAGGAAGTACGCCGGGATCAGCGTGGCCTCGAACACGACGTAGAACAGGAACACGTCGGTCGCGGCGAACACCACCAGCGCGAACGACTCGAGCGCGAGCGCCCAGGCGAAGAACGCGGCCGGGGACCGGTCGTCGGCCTCGTGCCAGGACGCGACCAGCACGATCGGCACGAGCGCGGCGGTCATCAAGATGAGCAGCAGCCCGAGCCCGTCGACGCCGAGCGCGTAGTGGACGCCGAACGCCTCGATCCAGGTGTGCGTCTCGGTGAGCTGCATCCCGTCGCCGGTGTCGTACTGGGCGGCGATCGCGATGCCGACGGCGAGCGTCAGCAGCGAGAAGACCAGACCCACCTGCTTGGGCAGGGCCGAGCCCGGGGCCTTGGGCACGAACGCCGTGACCAGGGCGCCGACCAGTGGCACCGCCCAGAGGAGGGTCAGCCAGGGGAGGTCGCTCATGCGAGATTCACCGCCAGGAGTGCGAGGACGACGAGGAGCGCGCCGCCGAGGAGGGAGAGGGCGTAGGTGCGGACGAAGCCGTTCTGCGCGCGGCGGGCGAGCCCACCGAGCGCACCGACTCCGGTCGCGCCTCCGGTCAGGGTGCCGTCGACACCACGCTTGTCGAGCACCAGGAGGCCACCGACCAGGTGCCGGGTCGGGGTCACCACGAGACCGTCGTTGATCTGGTTGCCGTAGAGCTCGGCGCGGGCGGCCCGGGTCGCGAACGACACGTCCTGGGGCGCGGTGCGCGGGACGGCTTGCCTGCCGAAGAGCATCCAGGCGAGCGCGACGCCGGCGGCGACCACGAGGACGGCGATCGTGGTGACTGCGAGGGCGGGCAGCGGCGGGTCGTCGTGCGCCTCGCTGCCGACCACCGGTGCCAGGAAGTCCTGGATCCAGTCGCCGGCGAGCATGATGCCGCCGAGCACGGACAGCGCCGCGAGCGCGACCAGCGGTCCGGTCATCACCGACGGCGACTCGTGCGGGTGCACGTCCTTCTCCCAGCGCTTCTCGCCGAAGAAGGTCATCAGCATCATCCGGGTCATGTAGAAGCCGGTCACGCCCGCGCCGAGCAGCGCACAGATGCCGACCAGCCAGCTGTCGGCCAGCGCGGTCTCGATGATCTTGTCCTTAGACCAGAAGCCCGAGAAGCCCGGGAACCCGATGATCGCGAGGTAGCCCATCGCGAACGTCAGGAACGTCACCGGCATCATCTTGCGCAGCGCGCCGTAGTGGCGCATGTCGACGTCGTCGTCCATGCCGTGCATGACCGAGCCGGCGCCGAGGAACATGTTCGCCTTGAAGAAGCCGTGCGTCATCAGGTGGAAGATCGCGAACGCGTAGCCGGCCGCACCGAGCCCGGCCCCGAGCATCATGTAGCCGATCTGGCTCATCGTGGAGCCGGCCAGGCCCTTCTTGATGTCGTCCTTCGCGCAACCGATCGCGGCACCCCAGAAGATCGAGATCAGTGCGACGACCACGACCGCGGTCTGCGCGTGGGGCGCGAGCTCGAAGATGAAGTTGGAGCGGACGATCAGGTAGACGCCCGCGGTCACCATGGTCGCGGCGTGGATGAGCGCCGACACCGGGGTCGGGCCCTCCATCGCGTCCAGCAGCCAGGCCTGCAGGGGGAACTGGGCGGACTTCGCGCAGGCGCCGAGCAGGAGCAGCAGTCCGAGGATCGTGAGCTGGGTGTCGGAGGCGTCGCCGGCCTTCTCGCTGATCACGGTGAAGCTCGTGGACCCGAAGGTCACGAAGAGCATCATGATCGCGGTCGACATGCCCATGTCGCCGACGCGGTTGATCACGAATGCCTTCTTCGCGGCGGCCGCGGCCGAGGGCTTGTGCTGCCAGAAGCCGATGAGCAGGTACGACGCCAGGCCGACGCCCTCCCAGCCGAGGAACAGCCCGAGGTAGTTCTCGGCCAGCACCAGCGTGAGCATCGCGGCCACGAACAGGTTGAGGTAGCCGAAGAACCGGCGGCGCCGGGGGTCGTGAGCCATGTAGCCGATCGAGTAGACGTGGATCAGCGACCCGACGCCCGTGATCAGCAGCAGGAACAGCGCCGACAGCGGGTCGTAGAGCAGGTCCGCGCCGACGTCGAGGCCGCCGACCTGGATCCAGGTGTAGAGATGCTGGCTGACCTGCCGGTCGGCCTCGTCACGCCCGACCAGGTCCAGGAACAGGGCCAGCGAGAGCCCGAAGGACCCGATCGGCAGCAGCGTGCCGAGCAGGTGGCCCCACTTGTCGGTGAACCTCCCGCCCACCAGCAGGATCGCGGCGCCGGCGAGCGGCAGCGCGATGATCAGCCACAGCAGCGAGTAGATCCCGTCCGCGCTCGTCGGGTCGACGACCGGGATGGCTCCCTCGTTGAATGCGTACATAGACCCAGTCACCTCAGTACTTCAGCAGGCTGGCGTCGTCGACCGAGGCCGAGCGACGGGTCCGGAAGATGGTCATGATGATCGCCAGGCCGACGACCACCTCGGCGGCCGCGACGACCATCACGAAGAACGCGGCGATCTGGCCGTCGAGGTTGCCGTGCTGGCGGGCGAAGGCGACCAGGGCGAGGTTCGATGCGTTGAGCATCAGCTCGACGCACATGAACACCACGATCGCGTTGCGTCGGGTCAGCACGCCGACGCACCCGATCGTGAACAGGATCCCCGAGAGGACCACGTAGGCGGTCACGTTCACTTGGGGCCCCCGACGAAGGGCGATCGGAGGGAGCGGAGCGACCGGAGTGAGCCGTTCGGTGGGGTGTAGTTCACTTGGGGTCCTCCTCACCGGTGGCGGGGGCCACCTCGGTGGTGGTGGCCGGCGCGACGGCGTCGCGCCCGGCGTGCGGTGCGCCACCGATCTGGCCCTGGATCGGCTCGATGTCCTCGGCGCGGGCGGGCGCGGAGCGCACGGTGCCGCGAGCGGCGAGCACCCGGGAGACCGAGGACTCGGCCGCGGTCCCGTCCGGCAGCAGCGCCGGGGTGTCGACGGCGTTGTGCCGCGCGTAGACGCCCGGTGGCGGCAGCGGCCCGAGGTGGGTGCCGTGCTCGGCGTAGTCCTTCATCCGCTGGGCGGTGAGCGTGGCCTGCGTCGACCTCGGGGTGAGGCGCTCGCGGTGGGCGAGCACCATCGCACCGACGGCGGCCGTGATCAGCAGCGCGCTGGTGGTCTCGAAGGCGAACACGTAGCGGGAGAACAGGATGTTCGCGAGCGCCTCGATGTTGCCGCCCTTGTTGGCGCCGTCGAGGCCCACGGCCGTGCCGAGCGAGATCTGGCTGAGACCGAGCACCATCACCAGGCCGAGCGCCAGGCCCGCGACCACCGCGAGCACGCGCTGCCCGCGGATCGTCTCCACGACCGAGTCGGAGGCGTCGACGCCGACGAGCATGACGACGAACAAGAACAGCATCAGGATCGCGCCGGTGTAGACGATGATCTGCACGGCGAACAGGAACGGCGCCTCGAGGGCGGCGTAGAGCACCGCGAGCGACATCATCACGATCGCCAGGAGCATGGCGGCGTGGACGGCCTTGCGGACGAACAGGATGCCGAGGGCTGCGATCACCATGACCGGGGCCAGGATCCAGAACGCGATCATGCTCCCGCCTCCGTGCTGCTCTGGGTGGAGCCCGAGGTGCCGGCCGGTGTGCTGGACGGCGCCGGCGCCGCGAACTCGCCGCGGTAGTAGGCGCCCTCATCCGATCCCAGGCGCATCGGGTGCGGCGGCTGCTCCATGCCGGGCAGCAGCGGGGCCAGCAGGTCGGACTTCTCGTAGATCAGGTCGGCGCGGTTGTCGTCGGCCAGCTCGTACTCGTTGGTCATCGTCAGCGCGCGCGTCGGGCAGGCCTCGATGCACAGGCCGCACAGGATGCAGCGCAGGTAGTTGATCTGGTAGACGCGGCCGTAGCGCTCACCGGGACTGAAGCGGCCCTCGCCGTCGGGGTCGTCGCTGTTGGACGCACCCTCGACGTAGATCGCGTCGGCCGGGCAGGCCCACGCGCACAGCTCGCAGCCGACGCACTTCTCGAGACCGTCGGGCCAGCGGTTGAGCTGGTGACGACCGTGGAAGCGCGGCGCGGTCGGGACCTTCTCGAAGGGGTACTGCTCGGTGACGACCTTCTTGAACATCGTCCGGAACGTCACCCCGAACCCCGCGATGGGGTCCCAGAACTGCTCTCGCATGCTCTTGGACTCGGATGGGCCGGCCATCAGATCTCCTCCCCCGCGCCGCTGGTGGCAGCGCTGGGCTGTGACGTGGACGCTGAAGGTGACGCCGACGCGGTGACGGGTGAGCGACGGTCGAACGTCAGGGGCTGGGCCGCGCCGCGGACCGGGCCGCCGGTCGGCATCGGCGGCACCGGGTAGCCGCCCGCCGGAGCGGCCACCGGGGCCGGAGTCTCCTCCTCCTCGGTCCCGCCGACGAAGAACAGGACCAGGAAGAGAGCGGCGAGGACGCCGATGCCGATCAGGAGGTACTGCCGGTCGATGCCGCCGTCGAGCGAGATCGCGCGGATCGTGGCGACCGCGACGATCCACACCAGGGAGATGGGGATCAACCGCTTCCAGCCGAATGCCATGAACTGGTCGTAGCGCAGGCGGGGCAGGGTGCCGCGCAGCCAGATGAAGATGAAGACGAAGAACAGGACCTTGCCGAGGAACCACAGCACCGGCCAGTAGCCCTCGTTGGCGCCGGCCCACGCGTGGTCGAGCCAGAACGGCGCGTGCCAACCACCGAGGAAGAGCGTGGTGGCAACCGCGGAGACCGTGGCCATGTTGATGTACTCGGCGAGGAAGAACAGGGCGAACGTCATCGAGGAGTACTCGGTGTGGAAGCCGCCGACCAGCTCGCCCTCGGCCTCGGGAAGGTCGAACGGCGCGCGGTTGGTCTCACCGACCATCGAGATCATGTAGATCACGAACGACGGCATCAGGACCAGGCCGAACCACAGGTTGTCCTGGGCAGCCACGATCTCCGAGGTCGACATCGAGCCGGCGTACAGGAACACCGCGACCAGCGCGAGGCCCATCGCGACCTCGTAGGAGATCATCTGGGCGCTTGAGCGGAGACCGCCGAGCAGGGAGTACGTCGAGCCGCTCGACCAACCGCCGAGCACGATGCCGTAGATGCCGATCGAGGCGATCGCCATGATGAACAGCACCGCGACCGGCATGTCCGTGAGCTGCAGCGGGGTGCGGGTGTCGGTGAACGGGATCTTGACCTCGGGCCCGAAGGGGATCACCGAGAACGTCACGAACGACGGGATCACCGCGATCACCGGCGCCACCAGGTAGACGACCTTGTCGGCCGCCTTGGGGATGATGCCCTCCTTGAAGATCAGCTTGAGGGCATCGGCCAGCGACTGGAGCAGGCCGAAGGGGCCGTTGACGTTGGGGCCGGGGCGGTGCTGCATGCGTCCGACCACCCGGCGCTCGAACCAGATGTTGAACAGCGTCAGCAGCAGGAGGAGCACCAGGATCGTCACGGCCTTGAGCCCGATCACCCACCAGGCGTCGTGGCCGAACATCGAGAGGTCGTCGGCCTCCATCGGGAGGACGGTCAAGGGGTTCACGAGTCAGATCCCTTCGCGACGGTCACACGGCTGCCGGGTGAGGCCAGGTCGGCCAGCACGCCGTTGCCGAAGGAGTTGGCCGGCACCCAGACCACGCCGTCGTCGAGGTCGGCCGGCTCGGCCGGCAGCGTCACCGAGCCGCGGTCGCCGGTCAGCGTGACGGTCGGGCCCACGGCGTCGTACGTCGCTCGGCTCAGCCGCGCGACGGGCGCTCGGCCGGTGGCGCGGTAGGCCTTGTCGCCGTCCTGCATCGAGCCGTTGTCGACCAGCAGCTTCCAGGTCGCCAGCGCGAGCCCCTCGGTCGAGCCGGCAGCCGGGGCAGCGACCGCGTCGAGCGCGGCGCGCTCGCCGTCCCAGGGCCCCATCTCCTCCATCTGGGAGCGGGCCTCCTCGACGGTGCGGAACCCGAGCGGGCTGCCCATCTCCTCGGCGATCCCGGAGAGGATCCGCAGGTCGGGCAGCGAGGTCGGCTTGGCGAACACCGCCGGGAACGGCCGCGGGCGACCCTCCCAGGTGACGAACGTGCCGGCCTTGTCGGAGGCCGGCGCCACCGGGAACACGACGTCCGCGAGCCGGGTCACCTCGGTCTCGCGCAGCTCGAGTGCGACCACGAACGATGCGGCCTCGAGGGCGGCGCGGGTCGCGGCCGGGTCGGCCGTGTCGTCGGGGTCGACGCCGCCGACGACCAGGCCGCCGAGCTCACCGGAGCGCAGCGCGGCGACGATCGCGTCGGCGTCGCGGCCGGGTGCCTCGGGCAGCCCCTCGACGCCCCAGGTGGCAGCGGCGTCGACGCGGGCGGCCGGGTCGGCGACCGGGCGGCCACCGGGCAGCAGGTTGGGCAGGCAGCCGGTCTCGACCGCGCCCCGGTCGCCGGCTCGGCGCGGCACCCAGGCGAGCCGGGCGCCGGTGCGGGCGGCGAGGGCGGCCGCGGCGCTCAGGGCGCCCGGCGACGTGGCGAGGCGCTCGCCGACCAGGATCACCGCGGTGGCATCGATCTCGACGGTTCCTGAGGAGGCGAGGGACGAGCCGTCTCGAAGGGCGGCGTGCGAGGTCAGGCCCTCGAGGGCCGCGGCCTCGGCGCCGGGGGCGGTGCGCACCAGCTGGCCGCTCATCTTGGTGAGCCCGCGCGAGGCGTACGGCGCGATCGAGACGACCCGCGTGCCCTTCGTGGACGCCTTGCGCAGGCGCAGGAAGATCATGCCGGCCTCGTCCTCGGGCTCGAGGCCCGCGAGCACCACGGTCTTGGCGGCCTCGAGGTCGGCGTACGTCACGGTGCTGCGGAGCACGACCTCGGAGGCGAGGAACGACGTCTCCTCCGCGGAGAGCGGACGGGACCGGAAGTCGACGTCGTTGGTGCCGAGCGCGACCCGGGCGAACTTGCTGTAGGCGAACGCGTCCTCGGCCGTCACCCGGCCGCCGGTGAGCACCGCGCTGCTGCCTGCGGCGCGCAGGCCGCGGGCCGCGACCGCGAAGGCCTCGGTCCACGAGGCGGGGCGGAGCGAGCCGTCCTCATCGCGGACCTGGGGGTAGGTCAGCCGGTCCGGCTCGGTGGCGTAGTGGAACCCGAAGCGGTCCTTGTCGGTGATCCACTCCTCGTTGACCTCGGGGTCGTTGCCGGCGAGGCGGCGCATGACCTTGCCGCGCCTGTGGTCGACGCGGATCGCCGAGCCGCACGCATCGTGCTCGGCCACGCTCGGCGTCGACACGAGGTCGAAGGGGCGCGAGCGGAACCGGTAGTCGGCGCTGGTGAGCGCGCCGACCGGGCAGATCTGGATGGTGTTGCCCGAGAAGTACGACTCGAAGGGCTCGCGCTCGTAGATGCCGACCTGCTGGAGGGCGCCGCGCTCGATCAGCGCGATGAACGGGTCGCCGGCGATCTGCTCGGAGAAGCGGGTGCACCGCGCGCAGAGGATGCACCGCTCGCGGTCGAGCAGCACCTGCGCCGAGATGTTGATCGGCTTGGGGTAGGTGCGCTTGTAGCCGGTGAACCGCGACTCGCCGCGGCCGTTGGACATCGCCTGGTTCTGCAGGGGGCACTCGCCGCCCTTGTCGCACACCGGGCAGTCCAGCGGGTGGTTGATCAGCAGGAACTCCATGATCCCCTGCTGGGCCTTGTCCGCGACCGGGCTGGTGGCCTGGGTGTTGACGACCATGCCCTCGGCGACCGGCAGCGTGCAGGAGGCCTGGGGCTTGGGGAAGCCGCGGCCGTTGCCGGCGTCGGGGATGTCGACCAGGCATTGGCGGCAGGCGCCGACCGGGGCGAGCAGCGGGTGGTCGCAGAAGCGCGGGATCTGGACCCCGACCTGCTCGGCGGCCCGGATCACCAGCATCCCCTTGGGGACGCTGGTCTGGATGCCGTCGATGGTGACGGTGACCAGGTCGTCGGTCTTCTCGGGTGTGGTGCTCATGCGGGGTCCTCGCGAAGTTGTTCGATGGAGGAGCGGAGCGGGGGAATCGAAGAACTTCGTGGGGTGTTCATGCTGTGGCTCCGGCAGGTGCGAAGACGGTGGCCGCCGCCGGGTCGAACGGACAGCCGCCATGGGTGAGGTGGGCGACGTACTCGTCGCGGAAGAACTGGATCGAGCTCGCGACCGGGCTGACGGCGCCGTCGGCCAGGGCGCAGAACGACCGGCCGAGGATGTTGTCGCACTGGTCGAGAAGCAGGTCGAGGTCGGCCTCGGTGCCCTGGCCCTTCTCGAGCGCGGCGAGCACCTGGACCAGCCACCACGTGCCCTCGCGGCACGGCGTGCACTTGCCGCAGGACTCGTGCTTGTAGAACTCCGTCCACCGCAGCGTCGCCCGCACCACGCACGTGGTGTCGTCGAAGATCTGCAGCGCGCGGGTGCCGAGCATGGAGCCGGCCGCGCCGACGCCCTCGAAGTCGAGGGGTACGTCGAGGTGCTCGGCGGTCAGCAGCGGCGTGCTGGAACCGCCGGGGGTCCAGAACTTCAGCTCGTGGCCCTCGCGGATGCCGCCCGCAAGGTCGATGAGCGTGCGCAGCGTGATGCCGAGGGGGGCTTCGTACTGGCCGGGCCGCTTGACGTGCCCGGAGAGCGAGAAGATGCCGACGCCCTTGGACTTCTCGGTGCCCATGGAGGCGAACCAGGAGTGCCCGTTGGCGATGATGCTCGGCACGGACGCGATCGACTCGACGTTGTTGATGACCGTCGGGCTGGCGTAGAGGCCGGCGACCGCGGGGAACGGCGGGCGCAGCCGCGGCTGGCCGCGACGGCCCTCGAGGCCCTCGAGCAGCGCGGTCTCCTCGCCGCAGATGTAGGCGCCGGCACCGGCGTGCACCACGATGTCGAGGTCGTAGCCGGAGCCGTGGATGTTCGTGCCGAGGTGGCCGGCAAGGTAGGCCTCCTGGACCGCGCGCTGCACGCGCCGGATCACGTGGAGGACCTCACCGCGGATGTAGATGAACGCCTTGGTCGCGCGGATGGCGTAGGAGCTGATGATCACGCCCTCGACGAGGGTGTGCGGGCTGGCCATCATCAGCGGGATGTCCTTGCAGGTGCCCGGCTCGGACTCGTCCGCGTTGACCACGAGGTACTTCGGCTTGGGGTTGTCCTGCGGGATGAAGCCCCACTTCATGCCCGTCGGGAAGCCCGCACCGCCACGGCCGCGAAGGCCGGACTCCTTGACCGCGTCGATGATCGCGTCGGGCGCCATGCCGAACGCCTTGTCGAGGGCGGCGTAGCCGCCGCGGGACTCGTAGGAGGCCAGCGTCCAGCTGCGCTCGGCGTCCCAGTTGTCGGTGAGGACGGGCGTCAGTACGTCGGTCACTTGTCGCTCCCGGTTCCGTCGTCCACTTGCTTGGTCTCGCTCTCCGCGCGCGAGGTGTCCGCCTGCTCGACGGCCTCCTCCTTGGTGTCCGCCGTGCGGCCACTGCCACCCGACTGCTCCGACGCGGGCGCCGTCCAGCCGCGTTCGCGGGCGATGCCGAGGCCGACGAGCGACGCCGGGCCGGCGCTCGGGCCCTCGTCGGCGAGGTCGTCGGGGAAGCCGGCCAGCACCCGCTCGGCCTCGCGCCAGGTCACGACCCGCGGGCCGCGCGTGGAGCGGACCTCCTTGCCGGTGCGGAGGTCGTCGATGATCTGCATGGCGGTCTCAGGGGTCATGTTGTCCATGAACTCCCAGTTGACCATCATCACCGGCGCGTAGTCGCAGGCCGCGTTGCACTCGACGTGCTCGAGGGTGATCTTGCCGTCCTCGGTGGTCTCGTCGTTGCCGACGCCGAGGTGGTCCTTGAGCCGCTCGAAGATCGCGTCGCCGCCCATGACCGCGCACAGCGTGTTGGTGCAGACGCCGACGTGGTAGTCGCCGACCGGGCGGCGCTTGTACATCGTGTAGAACGTCGCGACCCCGCTGACCTCGGCCGCGGTGATGCCGAGCAGCTCGGCGCAGGCCTCGATGCCCTCGGGCGTGATCCGGCCCTCGACCGACTGCACGAGGTGGAGCATCGGCAGCAGCCCGCTGCGCGGCTCCGGGTAGCGCGCGGCGATCTCCTGGAGCTCGCCGTACGTCTCGGTGGACAGCGTCATCTGTCGACGCCTCCCATCACAGGGTCGATGGACGCGATCGCGACGATGACGTCGGCGACCATGCCGCCCTCCGCCATCACGCTGGTCGCCTGCAGGTTGGTGAACGACGGGTCGCGGAAGTGCGCCCGGAACGGGCGGGTGCCGCCGTCGGACACCACGTGCGCGCCGAGCTCGCCACGCGGGGACTCCACCGGCACGTAGGCCTGGCCGGCCGGGACCCGGAAGCCCTCCGTCACCAGCTTGAAGTGGTGGATCAGCGCCTCCATCGACTCGCCCATGATGTGGCGGATGTGGTCGAGGCTGTTGCCCATGCCGTCGCTGCCGATCGCGAGCTGGCTGGGCCAGCCGATCTTCTTGTCGTCGATCATCACCGGTGCGCCGTCGAGGTCGGCCAGCCGGTCGGCCGCCTGCTCGATGATGCGCAGCGACTCCCACATCTCGTTGAGGCGGACCCGGAACCTGCCGTAGGAGTCGGAGGTGTCCCAGGTCTGGACGTCGAAGTCGTAGGTCTCGTATCCGCAGTACGGCTGGGTCTTGCGCAGGTCCCACGGGTAGCCGGTGCTGCGCAGCACCGGGCCGGTGATGCCGAGCGCCAGGCAGCCCTCGAGGTCGAGGTGGCCGATGCCCTCCAGGCGGCCCTTGAAGATCGGGTTGGCGTTGCAGAACGCGGCGTACTCCGGCAGCCGCTTCTTCATCAGGGCCACGAAGCCGCGGATCTCGTCCAGGGCGCCCGGGGGCAGGTCCTGGGCGACGCCGCCGGGCCGGAAGAACGCGTGGTTCATCCGCAGGCCGGTGATCAGCTCGAACAGGTCCAGGCAGAGCTCGCGCTCGCGGAACCCGATCGTCATCACGGTCAGGGCGCCGAGCTCCATGCCGCCGGTCGCGATGGCCACCAGGTGGGAGGAGATCCGGTTGATCTCCATGAGCAGGACCCGCATCACCGAGGCCTTCTCGGGGATGCGGTCCTCGATGTCGAGGAGCCGCTCGACGCCGAGCACGTACGTCGCCTCGTTGAAGAAGGGGCTGAGGTAGTCCATCCGGGTGCAGAACGTGACGCCCTGCGTCCAGGTGCGGTACTCCATGTTCTTCTCGATGCCGGTGTGCAGGTAGCCGATGCCCGCGCGGGCCTCGGTGACCGTCTCGCCGTCGAGCTCGAGGATCAGCCGCAGCACGCCGTGGGTCGAGGGGTGCTGGGGGCCCATGTTGACGACGATGCGCTCCTGGCCCTCCTCCTCGGCGAGGCCGTCGGCGATCTGGTCCCAGTCCTGCCCGGTGACCGTGAAGACCCGGCCCTCGCTGGTGTCGCTGGAGCCGGAGTAGAGGTCCTGATCAGTCATCAGTTGTAGCTCCTGCGCTGGTCGGGCGGCGGGATGGTGCCGCCCTTGTACTCCACGGGGATGCCGCCCAACGGGTAGTCCTTGCGCTGGGGGTGGCCCGGCCAGTCGTCGGGCATCAGGATGCGGGTGAGGGCCGGGTGGCCGTCGAAGACGATGCCGAACATGTCGAACGTCTCCCGCTCGTGCCAGTCGGCCGTGGGGTAGACCGCGACGACCGACGGGACGTGCGGGTCGCCGTCGGGGGCGGTGACCTCGAGCCGGATCCGGCGGTTGTGGGTCATCGAGAGCAGGTGGTAGACCGCGTGCAGCTCGCGCCCGGCGTCGTCGGGGTAGTTGACGCCGCTGACGCCCACGAGCAGCTCGAAGCGCAGCCGCTCGTCGTCACGCAGCACCTGCGCCACGGGGAGCAGGTCCTCGCGGCGCAGGTGGAAGGTGATCTCACCGCGGTGGATCACCACCCGCGGGGCCGCGATCTCGAGTCCGGCGTCGCGGGTCGCCGCCGCCAACCCGTCCGCGACCTCGTCGAACCAACCGCCGTAGGGGCGCTGTGCGTCGCCGGGGAGCACGATGGCCTGCTGGAGGCCGCCGTACCCGCTGGTGTCGCCGGTGCCGCGCACGCCGAACATGCCGTGCCGCTCACCGACCTGGTGCACCTCGCCCGCCGGGGCGGGGACGTTCTCGGGCGACTGCTCGGTCGCCGGCTGCTCGGGGCCCTTCGGCTCCGGCTTGACGTCGCTGGAGTCCTCGCTCACCGCAGCTGGCCCTTCATCTCGGAGGTCGGGAGCGCCCGCAGCGCCGCGGTCTCGAGCTCCTCGATCTCGGCGACGCGGTGGGCACCGAGCTTGGTGTGCTGGACCTTGTCGTGGAGCTTGAGGATCGCGTCGATGAGCATCTGCGGCCGCGGCGGACAGCCGGGGAGGTACATGTCGACGGGGACGATGTGGTCGACGCCCTGCACGATCGCGTAGTTGTTGAACATTCCGCCGCTGCTGGCGCACACACCCATGGCGAGCACCCACTTGGGCTCGGGCATCTGGTCGTAGATCTGGCGGACCACGGGGGCCATCTTCTGGCTCACCCGGCCGGCGACGATCATCACGTCGGCCTGGCGCGGGCTGGCGCGGAAGACCTCCATGCCGAAGCGGCCGAGGTCGTGCTTGGGGCCACCGCTGGTCATCATCTCGATCGCGCAGCAGGCGAGGCCGAACGAGGCCGGCCAGAACGACGCCTTGCGCATGTAGCCGGCGAGGCCCTCGACGGTCGAGAGCAGCACTCCCGCCGGGAGCTTTTCTTCAATTCCCATGGACAACTCCTCCAGCTGAGGGTCGTGAGGTTCGTGCCATGCCAAGGCGGACGAGGGAAGGCGGCCTGGGTGCGGAGCGGCGCTGCGCGGCCACCGACCTCGGCAGGAGCAGGCAGGGTGCGGACATCGCGAGCCTCAGTCCCAGTCCAGGCCGCCGCGGCGCCAAACGTAGGCGTAGGCGACGAAGACGGTGGCGATGAACAGGACCATCTCGACCAGCCCGAAGAACTTCAGCTCGTCGAACTGCACGGCCCACGGGTAAAGGAAGACGATCTCGATGTCGAACACGATGAAGAGCATCGCGGTGATGTAGTACTTCACCGGGAACCGCCCGCCGCCCACCGGCTGCGGCGTCGGCTCGATGCCGCACTCGTAGGAGTCGAGCTTGACCCGGTTGTACCGGGACGGACCGACCACGAACGCCATCGCCGCCCCGCCGAGCCCGAAGAGCGTCGCGAGGACGACCAGGACGACCACAGGCGTGTAGAGATCCATGCCGCGCCTTTCTAGAGCTGTGCCGCTGCGCCGGTTCGGCCCTCATCGGCGGGCCGGTTTGTGACTTTGTGAATGCGATCACGAGGAGGCGCGCCACACAGTTAACCATCCCGTTCGACGGACCGCACGCGAGGGTCGGCAAAGCAGGAGGCGGTCTCCGATATGGCCGCTGACCTGGTCATTTTGCCAACGCGCACGTGCGCTAATTGCCTCGACAATGGCCGAAAATGCTACCCGCCGGTACCCCTCGGCGGCACCCACCGAGGGGCTCGGCCAGGACCGGCGACTACCGGGTCGCGCGGTGCAGGGCGACGATCCCGCCGGACAGGTTGCGCCACTGCGGAGCCCGCCAGCCGGCGTCGCCGATCATCGCCGCGAGGCCCTCCTGGTCGGGCCAGGCCCGGATCGACTCGGCGAGGTAGACGTAGGCGTCCGGCGCCGAGGAGACGGCCCGCGCGATCGGTGGCAGCGCCCGCATCAGATACTCGAGGTAGACGGTGCGGAACGGCCCGAACGTCGGGTGGCTGAACTCGCACACGACGAGCCGCCCGCCCGGCCGGGTGACCCGCCGCAGCTCGCGCAGCCCCGCGACGGGGTCGACGATGTTGCGCAGCCCGAATGAGATCGTGGCGGCGTCGAACGTGCCGTCGGCGAACGGCAGCCTGGTCCCGTCCCCGGCCGTGAACGGCAGGTGCGGCAGCGCCTGCTTGCCGACGCGGAGCATGCCGAGGGAGAAGTCGCAGGGGACCACGGTCGCGCCGCGGTCGGCGAACGGCTGGCTCGACGTACCGGTCCCGGCCGCGAGGTCGAGGACCCGCTCCCCGGGCTGTGGGTCGACCGCCGCGATGACCTCCTTGCGCCACCGCCGGTCCTGGCCGAGCGACAGGACGTCGTTGGTGACGTCGTAGCGCCGGGCGACCGCGTCGAACATGCGGCGGACGTCTGACGGCTGCTTGTCTAGCTCTGCGCGGACCACGCGCAGAGACTACGGCCCCCGCGGCGACGCCCGCCCGGCGCCCGGCCGGCCGCGCCGCGGGTCACAGGTTGGTCACGTCCGCCGGAACTCGCCGTTCGGGTGCAACCGAACGGCCCCGCCGGGAGTCACCCTCATGTCGGACTCGTTCTACTTCCCCAGGAGAGCTCCATGCTTCTCGCGCGTCGTCTGTTCCTCGTGGTCGCGGTCGCGGCACTGCTGTGCGCAGCCGCCTTCGTGGCCGGCTACGCCCTCGACGACCAGCCCTCCGCCCGGCCCTCCGCGTCCGGCACCGGGACGGTGGCCACGACCGACCCGACTCCGACTCCCACGGCGTCCCCGACGGCGACCCCCACGGGGACCCCGACCGCGACCCCGACCACGGACGCCCCGACCCCGACGTCCGCGCCGACGCCGACGCGGACGCCGAAGCCCGAGCCTGAGCCGACCCTCGAGCCCGGCCCGCGCCTGCTCGGCCCCGGCGACCAGGGCGACGAGGTGCGTGACCTCCAGGCACGGCTCAAGCAGATCTACTGGTTCAACGCCGATGTCACCGGCGTCTACGGCGACATCACCACCACGGCGGTCCGCGGGTTCCAGGCCAAGCGCGAGATCCCGGTGACCGGCGAGGTCGACCGGCGCACGCTGGACCGCCTGTACTCGATGACCGCCACCCCGACGGACGCGGAGCTGCACAACCGCGGCACTCTGCCCCACAACGGCCCCGGCGCTCTCGACCCGCGCTGCCGCACCGGACGCGTGCTCTGCATCGACAAGACCAGCTCGACGCTGCGGTGGGTGGTCGACGGCGCCGTGCAGCAGACGCTCGACGTGCGGTTCGGGGCGTCGAGCACCCCGACGCGCGAGGGGCTGTTCCACGTCTACCTCAAGGACGCCGACCACGTGTCCCGCCTCTACGGCAGCTCGATGCCATACTCGATGTTCTTCTCCGGAGGCCAGGCCGTGCACTACTCCTCGGACTTCGCGACGGTCGGGTACGCCGGGGCGTCCCACGGCTGCGTCAACGTCCGCGACTACGACGGGCTGGCCCACCTGTTCGCGCAGGTGCGCGAGGGCGACGCGGTCGTCGTGTACCGGTCCTGAGGCACGGTCCGGGCCCGGCGGGTCAGGCGGGTCAGGCGGCGAGGTCGTCGAGCAGGCCGTCGGCCGTGTCGACCAGGTCCTGCGCGTCCACCTCGGACGCGCCGATCTGGACGGTGAGGCCCTCGCGGGTCACCTGGCACTGGCTGAACACCGGCTCCGCCGGCTCGTCGCCGGTGGAGCCCTGGCCGTAGCTGAGGATGCAGACCCCGTCGCCCACGCCGGTGATCTCGGTCGGGGGCGCGCCGCCGGAGGCCTTGGGGTCGGGCACGCTGTTGGGTGCGAACGCGCCGCCCTCGGCGGCGAAGGCCTGGACGAACACGGCCTTCGTGCCGTCGAGCACGTAGGTGCGCGTGGCCGCGGCGTGGCCGAGCACGTCGGGCAGCACGCGGTTGCCGTAGTCGGTGTTGGACCGCTCCTGCTCGGCGATCGAGTCGGCCTGGTCGGCGTAGTCGCCGTCCGCGAACGAGCCCGGGTCGTCGGCCGCGGCGTACCCGCCCGGCAGGGTGTCCGGCAGCGACAGCTCCGCCGGCTGCTCGTCGCCATCGCCCACGGCCTCGGGCAGGCCGATGGCGAAGGCGGCGACGACGCCGAGGAGGAGGGCGCCGAGCGCGAGGCCCACCCAGGTCGGGGTCCGGTCGGAGGACGTGCGGCTGCTCACGTCCGGCGACGCTACCCGGGCCGTGGGTGCGGGCGGTCGCGGGGTCCGTGAGTACCCTCGCAGGGTGACGAGCAGCCCCACGCCCGGCCCCACGCCCGACCAGGCGTCGCCGGCCCCGGCGGACGCGCTCGTCGTCCGCACCGTCGCCCTCGACCTCGACCGGGCCGCGAGCCTGCTGGCACTGGTGCCCGCCGACCGCCCGGTCACCTGGCTGCGCCGCGGCGACGGCCTCGTGGGCTGGGGCGCGGCGGCCGAGGTCCGCACCCGCGGCGCGACCCGGTTCGCCGATGCCGGGAAGTGGTGGAGCGAGACCATCGCACGCGCCTCCGTCGTGGACGAGGTCGGCGAGCCCGGCACCGGCCTGGTCTCCTTCGGCACGTTCGCCTTCGCCGACGAGCCGGGCGACTCGATCCTGGTCGTCCCCCGGGTGGTCGTGGGCCGGCGCGGTGACGTGGCGTGGCTGACGACCGTCGGCGAGGTCGCCGACCCGGCCCGACTGCTCGTCGCGGCCCCGCCCGCCTCCGCCCCGGAGGAGGTCAGCTTCGCCGACGGCGCCCTGAACGGCGAGCAGTGGATGTCGGTCGTCGCCGACGCCGTCGCCCGGATCAGCGCCGGCGACCTGGAGAAGGTCGTGCTCGCACGCGACCTGGTCGCCACCGCGACCGAGCCGATCGACGTGCGCGCCCCGCTGGGCCGGCTCGCCGAGACCTACCCGATGTGCTGGACGTTCCACGTCGACGGCATGTTCGGCGCCACCCCCGAGATGCTCGTGCGCCGCGAGCGCGGCCTGGTCACCTCCCGGGTGCTGGCCGGCACCATCCGGCGGACCGGCGACGACGACCGCGACCTCGCGCTCGCCGCGACGCTGGCCCGCTCGTCGAAGGACCTCGAGGAGCACGAGTACGCCGTGCGCTCGGTCGCCGACGCCCTCGAGCCGCACTGCTCGTCGATGAACGTCCCCGAGGCGCCGTTCGTGCTGCACCTGCCCAACGTCATGCACCTGGCCACCGACGTCGCGGGTGTCGTCCACGACGCCGCCACGGTCTCCTCGCTCCAGCTCGCGGAGGCGCTGCACCCCTCGGCCGCGGTCGGCGGGACGCCCACGACGGTCGCGACCGCGCTGATCGCCGAGATCGAGGGCATGGACCGCGACCGCTACGCCGGCCCGGTGGGCTGGATGGACTCCTCCGGCGACGGCGAGTGGGGCATCGCGCTGCGCTCGGCCCGCGTCGAGGGCAACACCGTGCGGCTCTTCGCCGGCTGCGGCATCGTCGCCGACTCCGACCCCGAGGCGGAGCTCGCCGAGGCACAGGCCAAGTTCGTCCCAGTCCGGGACGCGCTCACTGCCGACTGAGCCGGGTGATGACTTCCCCGGTTCACCGGGGAAGTCGTGGCTTCCCCGGCCGAAACTTCCCCCGAGAAGCTCCCCGGCGCTTGCCCACGTGACCGCTCCCGGCGGGCGACGGGTCCCGCACCGCTCCGGGGTCAGAGGTCCTCGCCGTCAGCCCGGCGGACGTACTCGAGGCCGTCCTTCGGCAGGAACGCGTTCATGTGCGTGTCGACGATCCCCAGGCCGGCGTCGCTGTAGACCCGGTCGTGGATCGCCAGGTTGCGCGGCGCCTTCACGGCCCGGGCGAACTCGATGGCCTCGGACGCGCGCATCCACGGCGCCGACACCGGCACGAGCAGCACGTCGACGTCCTCGCCGGGCTCGGTGAGCGCGTCGCCGGGGTGGTAGACCTTCTGTCCCCCCAGCGTGAGGACATAGCCGCTGTTGGTGATCCGCGGGTACTCCGGGTGGATCACGGCGTGCAGCTCCCCGACCGCGCGCACGGGCAGGCCCACGTCGAAGCGATCCCCCGGCGCCACGACGGTCAGCCGCTCGGCGACAGCCGGGGCGTCCGCGCGGATCAACGCCGCGACGGCCTCGATGGTGAACACCGGAGCCTCGGTCGCCAGCAGGTGGTCGGGCAGGTAGTGGTCGGGGTGCTCGTGGGTGATCAGCACCGCATCGGCGCCGTCGAGCGCCGCGACGTCCGTGAAGACGCCCGGGTCGAGGACGACCGCCGTACCGTCGTGCTCCACCCGGACGCAGGCGTGTCCGAACTTGGTAATCCGCATGCGCTGCACGGTAGCCCGCTGGGACGATCGGCCGCGTGTTCGAGGTGGTCCTGTCCGGTCTCGTCACCGGCTGGGCGATCGCGATCCCGATCGGCGCGGTCGGGGCGTTCCTCGTCACGCTCTCGGCGCGTACGTCGTTCGCGGTCGGCGCCGCCGGGGCGCTGGGCGTCGCCACCGTCGACGGCGGCTACGCGCTGCTGGCCGTGGTCGCCGGCGCCGCGGTCGCGGACGCGCTCGAGCCCGTGGCCGAGGGACTGCAGGTGGCGTCGGGCCTCGTCCTGCTCGTGATCGCGGTCCTCACCGCGGCGCACGCGGTCGCCAGGACCGGTCGCGTCCGGCAGGCGTCGACGATGCGGCCGGCGGCGGCGTACGCACTGTTCCTCGGCATCACGGCGGTGAACCCGACGACCGTGGTCTACTTCGCGGCCGTGGTGCTCGGCAACCAGCACCTGACGTCGGGAGCCGCCCAGGGTGCGGTGTTCGTGACCGCGGCGTTCGCCGCCAGCGCGTCCTGGCAGCTGGTGCTCGCCGGCGGCGGGGCCGCGCTCGGCCGCATCGCGACCGGGCACCGCGCCCACCTGGTCACCGGCCTGGTCTCGGCCGTGGTCGTCGCCGGCCTCGCCCTCCATACGATGCTCGGGTGACTCCCCTGCTCCGGACGGCGGTGGCCGCCGACGCCGAGGCCGGTGCCGCCATGCACCGGGAGTGCTGGCGCGAGGCCTACGGCCCGTACGCAGACCCCACGCGGCTGGCGGAGCGGCTGGCCGACGTGCGGCGCTGGTCGGACGCGTGGGCACGGCAGCTCGTCGCGGGCCCGCCGCGCGTGCTGGCCGAGGCCGACGGCGAGCTGGTCGGGTTCGCGGTGGCCGGACCGAGCCGCGACGAGGAGCCGGTCACACCGTCGGAGCTGTACGCGATCTACGTGCGCGCGGCGTGGTGGGGCACCGGTCTCGCCCAGCGGCTCTGGGAGTCGGTGCGTCCGGACGAGCCGTGCTCGCTGTGGGTGCTGGAGGCCAACGCCCGGGCGCAGTCGTTCTACGCGCGCCAGGGCTTCGTCGCCGACGGCACCCGCGAGCTCTACACGGACCTGGGCGCCTGGGAGATCCGGATGGTCCGCCGAGAGGGCTTCCCAGAAAAGCACGATCGTTCTATCGTGGTCCCGTGAGCAAGGGCCAGGAGACCAAGACCGCGATCCTCGACGAGGCGCTCGCGGTCGCGTCCCAGGTCGGCTTCACGGGCCTGTCCATCGGCCACCTGGCCGAGCGGACCGGCATGAGCAAGAGCGGGCTGTTCGCCCACTTCCAGTCCAAGGAGCAGCTCCAGCTCCAGACGCTCGACCACGCCAAGCGCCGGTTCATCGACACCACGGTGCGGCCGGCCCTGATCGTCCCGCGCGGCGAGGAGCGGGTCCGCGAGCTCTTCGAGCGCTGGCTCGTCTGGGAGGCCGAGCTGCCGGGCGGCTGCATCTTCGTCACCGGGTCCATCGAGTTCGACGACCAGCCCGGGCCGATGCACGACGCCCTGGTCGCCGACCAGCGGGACTGGCTGGACACGATCGCGACCGTCGTCGAGGCGGCCGTGTCCGAGGGCGACTTCCACGACGGGGTCGACCCGCGCCAGGTCGCCTTCGAGCTCCAGGCCCTCACGCTCGGCTTCCACCACGTCGCCCGCCTGCTCGGCGACGAGCACGCCGTCGACCACGTCCGGGCGGCGTTCGAGGCGATCCTCGAGCGCGCCCGCGCGCACTGACCCCTCCCCCGAAAGGCAGACCCATGGCATCTCTATCCCCTCAGAAAAGCACGATCGTTCGTCTTAAGAATGGCGCCTTTCGCACCGGCTTCCGGCTCGGCGACCTGGTCGCGCCGGGGTTCACCGGACGGCGGGCCTGCGACCTGTGGTTCACGGTGCCGGCCACGATGGCGGCCACCCCGCTGCCGCTCGGGGGCGAGCCCTTCACCGTGACCGCCCAGGGTGCCGCCGTCCGCGGCCACGTGTGGGGCTCGGGGCCCGTGGTCTACCTCGTGCACGGCTGGGGCGGGCGCGGCAGCCAGCTCGCCGGTTTCGTCGAGCCGCTCGTGGCGACCGGGCACCGCGTGGTGCTGTTCGACGGTCCCGCGCACGGCGACTCCGACCCCGGTCCGGCCGGCGCCCGCCGGACCCACGGCGTCGAGCTCGGCAAGGCTCTGGACGCGGTCGCGGCGCGCTTCGGCCCGGCCGAGGCCGTGGTCGCCCATTCGCTGGGCACCATCGCGACCTACCTGGCGCTGCGCTTCGGCTGGCTCGGCACCCGACGCCTGGTCCTGCTCGCGCCGATGGTGGAGGCGGCCAGCCTGTTCGACGGGTTCCAGGCCGCGCTCGGCTTCGGCGATCGCACCCGGCGCGCCTTCGACCGCGCGGTCGACGAGCTCGTCGGGGTGCCGGTGGCGGACTTCGACGCCCGCGTGCAGGCGACGTACGCCGGCCCGCTGCCGACCCTGGTCGTGCACGACGTGGGCGACCGGCAGACGCCGTACGCCGACGCCCGTGGGCTGGCCGAGAGCCTGCCCGACGCCCGGCTCGTGACCACCGAGGGGCTCGGTCACCGCCGCATCCTGCGCGACCCGGACGTGGTCGCGAGGGTCACGGCGTTCATCCGCGGCGAGGACCGCGTCGAGGCGGCCTGAGCTGAGCTTTGACCGTCCGCGCCACGAGGCTCAGGCGGTGAGGTGGTGCACGTAGCACCAGCGCCAGTCCTCGCCGGGCTCGGCGGACTGCATCACTGGGTGCTGCGAGTCGTGGAAGTGGCGGGTGGCGTGCTGGCGCGGCGAGGAGTCGCAGCAGGCGACGTTGCCGCACTCCAGGCAGCGGCGCAGCGCCACCCAGCGCGTGCCCTCGTCGAGGCACGCCTGGCAGGAGGTCGCCGGCTCGGCGTCGACGACCGGGAAGCGGGCGAGGTCGTCACACGTGTCGCCGGTCGTCCACCGCCGGCGCGCGTAGTGCTGGGCCTCGTCGCGGTCCTGCTCGGCCCTGTCGAGCATCGACTCCTCGACGTCGAGCATCGCGAGCACCTCGGCGATCACCTCCGACGCGATCGTCCCCGAGCGGCGGATCTCGAGGATCCGCCGGCGCTCGGCGTCGATCATCGCCATCCGCACCCGGTAGTAGAGCGCGGCCGGCGACTCCTCGTCGGCGGTCGTGCCCAGGCGCTCCCAGGCGGCGAAGTTGCGCTGGTCCAGCCGCTGCCGGATCAGGTCGCAGACGCCCGTCTGGTCGTCGTACTCGATCCGCTCGAGCTCCTCGACCGCGGCCTTCGAAGCCTGCTGGAGCAGGGTCGCCCGGGCCAGGGCGTCGTCCAGCGGGTCGGGGGCGGGGACCCGCAGCCGGCGGGTCATCCACGGCAGGGTGAGCCCCTGGATGAGCAGGGTGCCGGCCACCACCGTGAACGCGATGACGAGCAGCACCTCGCGATGCTCGGTCGTGCCCGGGATGAGGAACGCGGCCGCGAGCGTCACCACGCCGCGCATCCCGGCCCAGCCCAGCAGCAGCGTGAACGACCAGGGCGGCACCTGCCCGGTGACCGGGTCGGCGCGCGGCCGGACCAGCACGTAGCGGGCGACGAAGACCCAGACGACCCGGAGCACGATGACCGCGACGAGGGTGGCCACCGAGACGCTGGCGATGCGCGCCACCGAGAGCGAGCTGTCGCCGAGGTCCTGGAACAGCCACTGGGCCTGCAGGCCGATCAGCGCGAACACGGTGTTCTCGAGGAGGAACGCGATCGTGCGCCAGTTGATCCGCTCCGCGATCCGCGACTGGGCGGTCTGCAGGATCGGCGCCTTGTGCCCGAGCAGCAGGCCCGCGGTCACGACCGCGACCACCCCGGACGCGTGGATCTCCTCGGCGGCCAGGAACGCCGCGAACGGGATCACGAACGACATGCCGACGTCGAGGACGGGGTCGGTGGTGCGCCTGCGAAGCGCCGCGACGATCAGGTAGGCGAGCAGGCCGAGCAGGATCCCGCCCCCGGCCGCGACCACGAAGTCGTAGCCCACGCGCCACATCTCGACGCCCACGCCGGTGGCGGCGAGGGCTGTCTGCAGGGAGACGAGGGCGGTCGCGTCGTTGAAGAGCGACTCGCCCTCGAGGATCGTGACGACTCTCCGCGGGAGGCCGATGTGCCGGCCTATCGAGGTGGCGGCGACGGCGTCCGGCGGCGCGACCACCGCGCCGAGGGCGAACGCAATCGGCCAGGACAGCCCCGGCACCAGCGCGTGGACCAGCCACCCCACCCCGAGCGTCGTGAAGACCACCAGGCCGACCGACAGGAGCAGGATCGCGCGCCGGTTGGCGTTGAAGTCCACCAGCGACGAGGTGATCGCGGTCGAGTAGAGCAGCGGTGGCAGCAGCCCGAACAGCACCACGTCCGGCTCGAGGTGCACCTGCGGCACGAACGGGAGGAACGACGCGGCGACGCCGGCGACCACCAGCAGCAGCGGGGCCGGGATGCCCATCCGGCCGGCGACGACGACGCCGGCGAGCACACCGACGGCCAGGGCGACCAGGAAGAGGGCGATGTCCACGCGGACATTGTCCCGGACCGGTGTGTCAGGCGGGTTGCGCCACCCAGAGCATGGGGTCGCCCCAGCCCAGCTCGGTCACGCCGTGCCGGCCGAGCGCGAGCGCCACGAGCGTGCGGCGGTGCGCGGCGAACGTCAGCACGTGGGCGATCATCCCGCCGTACGTGAAGACCTCCGCGGGCTCGCAGAGCGCGTCGACGAAGGTGTCGTCGAGGCGGCCGGCCTCGACCACCTCACGGACGTGGGCGAGGTACGTCGGGGCCTCGACGGCGAGCCGCTCCCTCATGGAGGCGAGCGGCTCGTGCTCCTCGACCGACCAGTCGTAGTCGCGGGTGGCGAGCGCGGCGTTCCACATCCCCAGCTGGCCGACCAGCCGGGAGAGCAGCGACCGGATCGTCTGCCGGTCGTCGTCGACGTCGAGCTCGATCACCTGGTCGAGCTGCTCGTCGGTCAGGCGGCCGGCGACGCGGATCATCTCGCCGGTCAGCCACACGTGGTGCTCGACCATCTTCGTCAGCAGGTCCATCGAGGTCACCGTCTCTCGTGCGGGCAGCCGGAGGCTGCCGGGTGGGTGGAAGTGAACACCGCTGGGCGCGGCGATCCGGATCTGACCGGGCCGGCGGCGCCAGGTCGCCGGCGGGACGCCGTACGCCCGCGCGAACGCCCGGGTGAACGCCTCGTGCGAGCCGTAGCCGGCCTCGACGGCGATGTCGATCAGCGGCGCGGTGGTCGTGACCATCCGGTAGGCCGCCCGCTCGAGCAGCACCCGCCGCCGCAGCGCCTGGGGCGGCTCGCCCGCCACCGACCGGATCATCCGGTCGAGGTGGTAGCGCGAGAAGTGCAGCCGGGCGGCCCGCTCGTCGGCGGTCAGCTCGTGGTCGTCGAGCGCCTCGGCGAGCTGGTCGACGAAGCCCGCGAAGGTGTCGGCTGCGGCCATGTCCCGATCATGTCCGGTCCGCCGGGCGAGGCGCTTGATCCGGCTTGCGCGCCGTTCGGTCGTGGCATCCCGTTCGGCTGCCTCCGCGCCCACCGCGACCACCACGTCGGAACACCGACCCCCAGAGCGACCACCGTGGCCGGCGGGGCGGCGGAGCCGACACGCCAGACGCGGTCAGGGACGCAGGGCGCGGATCCGGGCGTCGAGGTCGCGGCGGTTGTCGCGGCGTACGACGGCCTCGACGACCTCGATGCCGCCAGCGGGCGAGGCGAGGGCGTGCTCGAGCTCGGGCAGCGAGTCGACCCGCCAGTGAGGGGTGCGGGTGGCGGCGCAGAGGCTGGCGAGGTCGACGTGGTGGGGCGTGCCGAAGAGCCGGTCGTACTGGTCGGCGTACTCCTCCGCGCCCTGCTCGAGCATGGCGAAGATCGAGCCCCCGTCGTCGTTGACGACCACGATCGTCAGGTCGGGGACGGCCTCGCCCGGACCGAGCACGAGGCCGCCGGAGTCGTGGAGGAACGTCACGTCGCCCATCAGCGCCAGCGCCCGGGAGCTGCGCGGCCGGCCGAGCGCGGCACCGATCGCCGTCGAGATCGTGCCGTCGATGCCGGAGAGGCCGCGGTTGGCGACCACCTTGCGGCGGGCTCCGACGTCGTAGCGCGGCACCATCAGGTCGAGGTCGCGGATCGGGCTCGAGGCCCCGACGACCAGCAGCCCCTCGGCGGGCACGGCCCGGGCGACCGCCCCGGCGACCTCGTGGGGGGTGAGCTCGGGCTCGGCCGCCAGCAGCGCGTCGAGCCGGGCTCCCACGGAGGCGTCGGCGGCACGCCACTCCTCCAGCCAGGCGGGGTCGTCGGCGGCGTCCACCCCGACCCCGCCGGAGACCCGCGAGGCGACCGGGAACGGTCGCTCGCTCCAGACCCCCCAGGCTCCGAGGTCGACGACCTCGACGTCGTCGCGGGACAGCAGCCGGGTCACCGGGCGGGACAGCGTCGGGTGGCCGCCGACCACGACCCGCTGCACCCGGCCGCCGAGCTCGCCGTCGAGCAGCAGCCGGTAGGTGCGGATCGCGTTGTCGCCGGTGCGCGAGCCGCTGGACGGCTCCGCCAGCAGCGGCCAGCCGGCCTGCTCGGCGAGCACCCGGACCCGAGGCCCGGCGTCGTCGCCGGCGACCACGACCGTGCGGGGACCCTGCGGCAGCACGGTGAGCGAGGCGGTGACCGCCCGGTGCACCGGCTCGCCGGGCACGGCGTCGGGGTGCCACCGCTCCGCGGGGACCAGCGGCTCCTCGAGCGGCACGTTGAGGTGCACCGGCCCGGCGACCAGGAGGTCGACCGGCGCGGTGGCGTCCTGGGTCGCGACCAGCGCGCCGAAGATGCCGACCTGGTCGGTGGTCTGGTTGGCGCCGGTGCCGCGCAGGCGGGCCGGCCGGTCGGCGGTCACCACCACCAGGTCGAGCCCGGCGTGGGCGGCCTCGAGCACGGCCGGGTGCAGGTTGGCGACCGCCGTGCCGGACGTGCAGATCACCGCCGCGCGGCGGTGGCACTTGGTGAGGCCGAGGGCGAGGAAGCCGGCGGTGCGCTCGTCGATGCGGGTGTGGAGGCGGACCAGTCCGGCGGTGGCGGCGTCGTAGGCCGCGAACGAGAGCGGGGCGTTGCGCGACCCCGGGGCGACCACGACCTCGGTGACCCCGGCCTCGACCAGTGCGGTGAGGACCCGGCGGGCGGTGTCCGTGGCGGAGCCGGCGGGTTCGGTGGCGGTCACGACCGACGATCCTCTCGCAGCGCGCGCACCTCGGCCAGCCGAGCCTCCCAGTGGGCGACCCGGTCGGGGCCGGCGTGCAGCAGCGTCTCGTCGACCCGCGGGACGCGCACCGGCAGCTCGCCGTCGACCGGCAGCAGCGGCTCGGTCACGACGTCAGCGCCCAGCAGCTGGACGGTCGCGAGGCCGCACGCGTAGGGCAGCTCGGGGAGCGCCGCGGCCAGCGCGACCCCGGCCGCGATGCCGACGCTGGTCTCGAGCGCCGAGGAGACCACGACCGGCAGACCGATGTCCTCGGCGATCCTCAGGCAGGCCCGCACGCCGCCGAGGGGCTGCACCTTGAGCACGGCGACGTCGGCGGCCTCGAGGTCGCGGACCCGGTAGGGGTCGGCCGCCCGCCGGATCGACTCGTCGGCCGCGATCGGCACGCCGACGCGGCGGCGTACGGCGGCCAGGTCCTCGACGCTCGCGCAGGGCTGCTCGACGTACTCGAGGCCGCCGGCCGCCCGGTCGAGCACCGGGATCGAGGCGACCGCGGTGTCGAGGTCCCACAGGCCGTTGACGTCGATCCGCACCCGGCCGTCCGGCCCGAGGGCGTCGCGCACCGCCTCGAGCCGGGCCTGGTCGTCGGCCTGGGTCTGCCCCGGCTCGGCGACCTTGACCTTCGCGGTGCGGCAGCCGCCCGCGCGCACGATCGCGTGGGCCTGCTCGGGCCCGACCGCCGGGACCGTGACGTTGACCGGCACCCGGTCACGCAGCGGCGCCGGCCAGTCGCCGGCCGCGGCCTCCTCGGCGCAGCGCAACCAGGGCTCGGCGACGGCGGCGTCGTACTCCAGGAACGGGCTCCACTCACCCCACCCGGACTCGCCGCGCACCAGCACGCCCTCGCGGGCGGTGATGCCGCGGAAGCGGGTGCGCATCGGCACCGACCACACCCTCATGGCCTCTCCTCGGCGGCAGCGTCCCGGAGCGCGAGCCGGTCGGGCTTGCCGTTGGCCAGCAGCGGGATCGCATCGAGTGTGACGAGCTGCCGCGGCGCCCACGAGCGTGGGTGGACCTCCGCGACCCAGGCCCGCGCCGCGTCGAGCGAGAGCGGACCGACGACGAACGCCACCAGCCGGTGGCCCCACTCCTCGTCGGGCACGCCGAGCACCTCGACCTCGGCGACGTCCGGGTGCGCGCGGAGACGGGTGGCGACCGCGGGGGCCGGGACGTTGACGCCGCCGCTCACCACCACGTCGTCGAGCCGCCCCAGCACCTGGAGCCGGCCGTCGTCATCGAGCCGCCCGGCGTCGGCGGTGCGGAACCACCCGTCGACCAGCACCTCCGCGGTCAGGCCCGGGTCGCCGTCGTACCCCTCGAACAGCGTGGGGCCCGCGATGCGGATCCGCCCGTCGGCGTCGATCGCGATCGCGACGCCGTCCAGCGCGTAGCCGTCGTAGACGCAGCCGCCGGCGGTCTCCGCGGAGCCGTACGTCGCGACTACGTGGACGCCCGCGTCCGCGGCCCGGCGGCGCAGGGCGGGGTCGATCGGGCCGCCGCCCAGCAGCACGGTGTGGAAGGTGCGCAGGCTCGGCGCGTCGGTGTCGAGCAACCGGTGCAGCTGGGTGGGGACCAGCGACACGAAGCGGTCGCCGTCGGCCATGGCCGCGGTGGCCGCCGCGAACGACACGTGGTCGTCGAGCAGCACCGGCTCGTGCCCGGCGACCAGCGAGCGGCACACCACCTGCAGGCCGGCGACGTACGCCGCGGGCAGCGCGAGCAGCCACTGGCCGGTGGCGCCCAGGCGGCGGGCGGAGGCGCGCACCGAGGCGAGCACGGCGGCCCGGGAGAGCAGCACCCGCTTGGGCGCCCCGGTCGAGCCCGAGGTCTCCACGACCCACGGCGCCGGGTCGTCCGCCGCCAGCCACCCGGCGAGCCCACCGGCCGCTTCGTCCACCTGGCTGAGGGTAGACGGTCCGGTTGATGCTTGAATCTCCGGTCGTGGCAACTCCCGATCAGTGGCTCGCCGGGGCACGGCCCCGCACCCTGCCCGCGGCCGTCTCCCCTGTCCTCGCGGGGACCGGCGTCGCGGCGTACGCCGACGGCTTCGTGTGGTGGAAGGCGCTGCTCGCCCTCGTGGTCGCCCTCGCGCTGCAGGTCGCGGTCAACTACGCCAACGACTACTCCGACGGCATCCGCGGCACCGACGCCGACCGGGTCGGCCCGATGCGGCTGGTCGGGTCGGGGGCGGCTGCCGCTGCCGCGGTGAAGCGGGCGGCGTTCCTGGCCTTCGGGGTCGCCGCGGTCGCGGGGCTGGTGCTCGCGGCGACGACCGCCTGGTGGCTGGTGGCCGTCGGGCTGGTCTCGGTGCTCGCCGCGTGGTTCTACACCGGCGGGTCGAAGCCGTACGGCTACCTCGGCCTCGGCGAGGTGATGGTGTTCGTGTTCTTCGGGCTGGTCGCGGTGGTGGGGACGACGTACGTGCAGACCGAGACGTGGGAGTGGGCGGCGCTGGACGCGGCCGTCGGCGTCGGCGCACTCGCCTGCGCGATCCTGGTGGCCAACAACCTGCGCGACATCCCCACCGACACGGTCGCCGGCAAGCGCACGCTGGCCGTGGTGCTGGGCGACCGGCGCACCCGGCTGCTCTACCTGCTGCTGGTCGTCCTGGCGGCCGCCGCGGTGGTCGCGGTCGCCGCCGTCACGTCGTGGTGGGTGCTGGTCGGCCTGGGCTTCCTGGCGCTCGGTGTCCCCGCGACCCGCACGGTCCTCGGTGGTGCCACCGGGCCGGGGCTGATCCCGGTGCTGCAGCGCACCGGGCTGGCCGAGCTGGCCTGGGCGGCGCTGGTCGCGGCCGCGCTCGTCGTCGCGGGCTGACCCGACCGGGCCCGGCGTACGCTCAAGGCATGATCTGGATCATCCTGCTGCTCGTGGTGGTGGCCGTCGTGGCCTACCGCTACCGGGTGCCGCTGCTCGCCAAGATCCTCGGCCAGCCCCAGAGTCGCATCGAGCGCCGGCTCGAGCGCCGCAAGGACTGACGGCGGCTCTCAGGCGTCGTCCGCGTCCTCCTTGGCGCGCAGCTCCTCGATCTTCGCCGACATCCGCTCCGCCCGCGTCTCGACCCGGCGGGCGAACGCGTCGCGCGGTCCGTTGAGCAGGAAGTAGGAGCCGACCCCGCTGAGGACGAACGCGAGCACGATCGCCCAGAGGATCGGCACCGAGTCGTCGAGCAGGAACCACACGCCGATGATCAGGGCGAGCGAGCCGACGAACAGCAGGAACCGCAGGCCGGTGTAGATCCAGAACTCCTTCACGCATCCCAGACTAGGCGTCACCAGCGACCGCCTACCCTGGTGGGGTGAAGCTCCTGCTGGTGGTGATCCTGATCGCGATCGCCGTGTACTACACCGTGCGGGTGATCCAGAGCCGCGGCATCGCACCCGCCCCGCGTCCCCGCCGCCAGCAGCAGCCGCCGCGGGTGCTGGGCCCCGACGACGACCCGGACTTCCTGCGCGACCTCGACCGGCGTCGCAAGCACCCGGAGGACCCGGAGGACCTGTAGCGCCTCACGTTGAGTCGTGAGTTCTGACGGTTGAGTCGTGAGAACCCGTACACGGCGGCGCCGCTCGGCGTACCGAAGTCCCGATTCGACTCGCAGAACTCCCGACTCGACGAGCAGAAGTCCCTACTCGACCGTCAGAACTCCCGAATCAACGTCGGGGGTCTCGAAGGCAGGAGCGCCGGCATACGAGTGCTGGCTGGTGGTCGAGAAGTAGTTGATGCCGATGAAGTTGAACCACAGGGTGGCGACCCCGACCAGGGCGAGGATCGCCGCGTTGCGGCCCTTCCAGCCGGCGGTGGTGCGCGCGTGGAGGTACGCCGCGTAGACGACCCAGGTGATGAACGCCCACACCTCCTTGGGGTCCCAGTTCCAGTACGACGACCAGGCCTGGTGCGCCCAGATCGGGCCGGTGATCAGCACCGCGAACGTCCACACCGGGAAGCCGAACGCGTGCAGCCGGTAGGACACCCGGTCGAGCACCTCGAGCTTCGGCAGCCGGGCGACGTAGCCGGACTCCCGTGCGGGGGCCCGCTCCTTGACGAGGTAGAGCGCGGACGTGATCCCGCCGAGCGTGAACGCTCCGGTGGCGATGATCGCGGAGACCACGTGGATCACCAGCCAGTACGACGAGAGCGCCTCGGTCAGCGGGGCGACCGGGGAGTAGAGCCAGATCACGGCCACCATCAGCACGCTGAGCACGAACGCGACCACGATGGGCGCCATCCAGGCCAGCCGCAGCCGGTGGTAGAGCCCGACGTACAGCGCCGCGACCACGAACGTGCCGGTCAGCGTGAACTCGTACATGTTGCCCCACGGCACCCGGTCGGGGTCCGCGGCCATGCCGCGCCCGACGAGCCCGACCAGGTGGATGCCGACGGCCAGCCCCGTGAGCAGGTAGCCCAGCCGCCCGAGGAACTCGGTACGGCGGACCTGCCCGTCGTCCTCGCCCCCGGGGCCGGTGGCGACGGCCACGCCGCCCGGGATGTCGACCGACGCCACGGAGGCGGCGCCGGCGGCGACCGGGACCTTGCGCAGCGACGCCCACTCGGCGAGGTGCACCAGCAGTGCGAGGAAGTAGACGATGCCGCAGGCGGCGACCGCCCAGTTGCTCAGGCTCTCCCACTGAACGTCGGTCACTGCTTCTTCTCCTCCGGTTGCTGCTGCAGGGCCTTCACGAGCTCGTCCACGACGACCGCGACGTCACCGCCGCCGGACCGGTCGAGCGCGGCGACCTCGACCAGTGTGCCGTCACCCTCGCGACGGGCGCGAACCCAGACGCGTCGTGGCCGGATGAACAGCGAGCCCAGCAGGCCGATCAGGGCGAGCACCACGCCCCCGAGGGCGAGGAACTTGCCGGGCGTCTGGCTGATCTGGATCTTGTTCCACTCCTCGAGCCGGTCGAAGCTGACCGTCCCGATGCCGCCGGGCAGGGCGACCTTCTCGCCGGGGCGCAGGTCGATGCGGTACGGCGCCCCGTTCTTCTTGGTCAGCATCGTCGTCTTGGTCTTGTCCAGGGCGTAGACGGACTGGGGCGCGCCGTCGTCCATGCCGAGGTCGCCGGTGTAGACGAGCATCGAGACCAGCGGGTCCGCGGGCTTGCTCAGCACCGAGAAGTAGCTGCCGGTCTGCTTCGAGAACGCCACCGTCGGGTAGAACTCGCCCTCGAGCCCGATCTGGGTCGGCTTCGCGTCCGGGGCCTTGACCACGCCGATCGACTGCATGGTCTGGTCGGTGGGCAGGAAGATCGTCGGGCCGCTGTAGACGACCTCGCCCTTGCCGTCGCGGATCGTGATCACCGGTGCGAACCCGTGGCCGATGAGGAACACCTCGGTGCTCCCGATGCTCAGCGGGTGGTTGACCTTGAGCTCGTAGCTCTTCTCCTCGCCGCCGATCGACTCCTGGTAGCGCAGCCGCGACTCGAACCCGCGGGACATCCCGGCGCGGGGCCCGGTGGGGTAGACGTCCCAGGAGAAGTCGTCGATGGAGAACGTGAACGGCTCCATCCGGTCGGCGTCGAACAGGCTGCCGGGGTCGAAGTCGTCGTACTGGTCGGGGGTGTTGGAGAAGCCGTACTGGTCGCCGACCAGCAGGATCACGCCGCCCTTGTAGCCCAGCAGCCCGCCCATCGCGAAGCCGACCAGCACCACGACGACCGCGAGGTGGAAGACGAGGTTGCCGGCCTCGCGGAGGTAGCCGCGCTCGGCGGAGACCGCGTCGCCGTCCACCGAGAGCCGGTAGCGGCGCTTGCGCAGGGCCGCCTGGGCTCGTTCGAGGACCGCGTCCGGCTCCCCGGCCGCGACGTACGACGCGTGGTCGGGCAGCCGGGTGAGGTTGCGCGGGGCCGCCGGGGGCTTGGCCCACATCCCACGCCAGTAGTGCCACGTGCGCGGGAGGATGCAGCCGACCAGCGAGACCATCAGCAGCAGGTAGATCGCCGAGAACCACGGCGAGTCGTAGACCGAGAACAGCCCGAGCCGGTCGTAGACCGGGGTGAGCTTCGGGTGGTCGGCCTGCCAGTTGGAGGTCTTGAGGGAGTCGACGCCCTCCTGCGGGATGATCGAGCCGGGCACCGCGGCCAGCGCCAGGAGCAGCAGCAGGATCAGCGCGGTGCGCATCGAGGTGAGCTGGCGCCAGATCCAGCGCAGCAGCTCGCGGAACGTCAGCTCGCCGGGGCGCCGGTCGTCGTCGGCCGGGCGGGTGCTCAGCGAGGTCCGGGTCGGGGTCGGGGTGCTCATATCGCGGTCTCCGAGGAGCTGACGAGGTGCAGCTGCAGCCAGGTGACGGCCTGGTCCCACCAGCCGGTGACGAGCATGACCCCGACCGCGACCAGCATCAGCCCGCCGGCCCGCATCACCCACGCCTGGTGGCGGCGTACCCAGCCGACGGCCGAGAGGGCCCGCTCGTAGGCCAGCCCGGCCAGGATGAACGGCAGCCCGAGGCCGAGGGCGTAGACCGCCGAGAGCAGGGCGCCGCGGCCGGCCGTGGACTCGCTGAACGACAGCGTGGTGATCGCGCTCAGCGTGGGGCCGATGCAGGGGGTCCAGCCGAGGCCGAACAGGAACCCCAGCAGCGGCGCCGCGGCCAGCCCGACCGCCGGCACCGAGTGCACCCGCCAGTCGCGCTGGAAGAACGGCAGCCAGCCGGCGAACGCCAGGCCCAGCACGATCGTCAGCAGCCCCAGCACGAACGTCATCTGGTCGCGCCACGTCACCAGCCACGAGCCGAGCGCCCCGGACAGCGTGCCGAGGATGACGAACACGGTGGAGAAGCCGAGCACGAACAGCACCGAGCCCAGCAGCATCCGGCCCCGCCGGGTCCCGGCCTCACCGCTCGCGAGGTCGGCGCCGGACAGGCCGGTGGCGTAGGAGAGGTAGCCGGGCAGCAGCGGGATCACGCACGGGGAGAAGAACGACACCAGTCCCGCGAGCAGGGCCACGGGGACGGCGAGCACCAGAGAGCCGGAGAACGCGGTCTCCTGGAACCAGTCACCCATCGGCGGTCTCCCCCGCGACCTCGTCGACCACGTCGACGAGCGTCTGCTTCGAGGGGATCTCACCCGAGATCACGGCGGCCGCGCGGCCTTCCGCGTCGAGCACGACCGTGGCGGGGATCGCGACCATCGGCACCTCCTGCGAGAACGCGAGGATCGCGGTGCCCTTGACGTCCCAGAGCGAGGGATAGTCCGCGCCCGCGCCGCGCATGAACGCGAGGCCCTGGTCGGCGCTGGCGTCACGGATGTTGATGCCCAGGAACGCCGCCTCCGACGACAGCTCGTCCGCGGCCTCGGCCAGCAGCGGCATCTCGGAGCGGCACGGGCCGCAGCCCGACCACCACTTGTTCACCACGAGCACCTTGCCGCGGTAGTCGTCGGCGGAGACCTCGTCGCCGGTGAGGGTGCGCCCCTCGAAGTCGATCGGGTCGCCCCGGTCGGCGGGCTCGATGATCCGGACCGAGCCCCCGCCGTCGATGAACTGCTTGTCCCCGGTGCCACCGAGGGACGTGCATCCGGTCAGGGCGAGGAGGCAGACGGCGACGCCCACCGATCCGCGGCGCAACAGGGACATCAGGGCCTGCGCTGCTCGGGTGCTCCGCCGGCCGAGAACGGCGCCTTCTTGTCCTTCACGGGGATCAGGTCGCCCGCGGGCTCGGAGTAGCTCACCTGCGCGAGGCGGTCGCCGACGAAGTGGAACGACGTGAGCGAGCACAGCGTGCACTGGCGCTTGCGCGGGTCGTGGAGGAACGAGCGCTTCTCGGCGGCCAGCCGGGTGATCCAGATCGGCAGCTGGTGGGAGACCACCACGGCCTCGTGGCCGCGGGCCGCGTCGCGGGCGTCGTGGACCGCCGCCATCATCCGGGCGACGACCTGCTTGTAGGGCTCGCCCCAGGACGGGCGGAGCGGGTTCCACAGCAGCGCCCAGGTGCGCGGGTCGCGCAGCGCGTTCTCGCCGCCGGCGAACCGCCTGCCCTCGAACTTGTTGGTCGACTCGATGACCCGCTCGTCGATCAGCACATCGAGCCCGCGCGCGGTCGCGAGCGGCCCGGCGGTCTCCTGTGCGCGCTCCAGCGGCGAGGACCGCAGGTGCACGATGTCGCGGTCCTGGATCGTGGCGGCGACCTTCTCGGCCATCTGGACGCCGAGGTCGGAGAGGTGGAACCCGTCGCGGCGACCGTAGAGGACGCCCTCGGGGTTGTGGACCTCGCCGTGGCGCAGCAGGTGGACGATCGTGTCGGGGGTCTGGGTCGCTGGGCTCGCTGGGCTCACCTGAGGCTCCTACTGCTGCGCGGCCGCGGCCGCACGGGCGGCGGCGGGCAGCGCGTCGAGCACGGTCTGGACCGCGCGGTCGTCATGGGCGGAGGAGAGGAACCACGCCTCGTACGCCGACGGCGGGAGGTAGACCCCCTGGTCGAGCATCGCGTGGAAGAAGGCGGCGTACGCCGTGCCGTCGGTGCGGGAGGCGTCGTCGAAGTCGCGGACCGGCCCGCCGGCGAGGAACACCGAGAACATCGTGCCCGCGGCCTGGACGACGTGCTCGACGCCGGCCCTGCTCAAGGCGTCGGAGGCCGCGGTCTTGATCGTGTCGGCGGCGGCGCCGATGTGGGCGTAGACGTCGTCGGTGGCCAGCCGCAGCGTGGCCAGGCCCGCGGTGGTGGCGATCGGGTTGCCCGAGAGCGTCCCGGCCTGGTAGACGGGGCCCTCCGGCGCGAGCCGGCTCATCACGTCGGCGCGACCGCCGAACGCTGCGGCCGGGAAGCCGCCGCCCATCACCTTGCCGAACGTCATCAGGTCGGGGCGCCAGCCCTCGACGGCGCCGTCGAGGCCCCAGTGCCCCTGCGCGGACGCGCGGAACCCGGTCATCACCTCGTCGCTGACGAACAGCGCGCCGTGCCGGGTGCAGGTCTCGGCGAGGAAGGCGTTGAACCCCGGCTCGGGCGGGACGACGCCCATGTTGCCGGGCGCGGCCTCGGTGATCAGGCAGGCGATCCGGTCGCCGTGCTCGGCGAAGGCCTTGTCGACCGCGGCGCGGTCGTTGTAGGGCAGCACGAGCGTGAGGGCCGTCGAGGACTCGGGAACGCCCGGGGTGCCCGGCACGGCGAAGGTGGCCAGGCCGGAGCCCGCCGAGGCGAGCAGGGAGTCGACGTGGCCGTGGTAGCAGCCGGCGAACTTCACCACGACGTCGCGGCCGGTGAACCCGCGGGCGAGCCGGATCGCCGACATCGTGGCCTCGGTGCCCGAGGAGACGAACCGCACCCGGTCGACCGGGGTGCGCGCGACGATCTCCTCCGCCAGCTCGACCTCCGGCTCCGTGGGGGCGCCGTACGACGTGCCGCGGGCGACCGCGGCCGCGACCGCGGCCTGCACCTCGGGGTGGGCGTGGCCGAGCAGCATCGGGCCCCACGAGCAGATCAGGTCGACGTACTCGTTGCCGTCCGCGTCGGTCAGCCACGCTCCGCGCGCCGAGCGGATGAACCGGGGCGTGCCGCCGACCGCGTTGAACGCCCGCACCGGGGAGTTGACCCCGCCCGGCGTCACCGCCCGGGCGCGCTCGAACAGGGCACTCGACGCGGCGGTGGGGCGCGGCTCGGGAACGGTCACCGGGTCATTGTCCCCGAGGCCGCCAACCGCGGGGCGCCGCGGTCCGCCTCCCGGAGCGGCAGCGTGTGACCGACGTCACGGAATCGGGGCGGGAACGTGTTTCAGCGTCATGACCTGCGGGAATGACCGTTTCGACGAGGACGAGCGCCGATCCGGGGGGACGACGTACCGTAACTGTGTGTGACGCCACTCGTTGGATCGGTCACCGCGGGAGCTTGAGGGAGCACCCGGGCGAGGGAGACAGGGAGAGCCACGATGCCGACTGACAGGTCGACTGCCAGGTCAACAGCACGCTTCGGCCGCGGCCAGAAGGCCATGGCCCTGGTGCCGCTGGCGCTGCTCTCGGCCGCCTGGACGGCGAGCATCGCCGGCGTCGGCGCGAGCACCGCGACCGCGAGCGCCGAGATCCAGCCGGACGCCACCCTGCCCGACGGCTCGACCCTCCCCACCCAGGTCATCGAGGCCCCCGCCAGCGTCTCGACCGCCGGCGGCGTGGCCCCCGGGGTGCGCGGCGACGGCGCCCAGATCGTCTCCACGGCCTCCACCTCCGGCATCCCGTCGGCCGCGCTCGCCGCCTACCAGCGCGCCGAGACCGTGATCAACGCCGCCGACAAGAGCTGCCACCTGTCCTGGCAGCTGATCGCCGCGATCGGCCGGGTCGAGTCCGACCACGGCCGCACGAACGGCAACACGCTGGACAGCAAGGGCGTCGCCCGGCCCGGCATCTACGGCGTCGCCCTCGACGGCAGCGACGGCACCAGCCGGATCACCGACACCGACGCGGGCCAGTACGACTCCGACGCCCGCTTCGACCGGGCCATCGGCCCGATGCAGTTCATCCCCTCGACCTGGTCGGTCGTCGGCGTGGACGCCGACGGCGACGGCGAGCGCAACCCGCAGGACATCGACGACGCGGCGCTCGCGACCGCGGTCTACCTGTGCTCCGGCGACGACGACCTCTCCACCACCGCCGGGCAGCGCAGCGCCGTCTACCGCTACAACCACAACGCGTCGTACGTCGACCTGGTGCTCTCGATCGCCGCGGCCTACCTCGACGGCGAGTTCACCTCGGTGCCCAACGGCACCACGTCGGCCGGCTACCTCGTGCCGGCCCCGGCCCCGGCCCAGCCCGCCAAGGGCAAGGGCGGCAAGAAGCACCACCAGCCGCAGCACTCGGGTCAGAACAGCAGCCCCGAGCAGCCCGCGGAGCAGCCCACCGAGCAGCCCACCGCGCAGCCGACCGAGCCGGCTCTTCCCGGTGGCGGTGGAGGAGGTGGTGGCGGCGGCGGCGGTGTCCACCTGCCGACCCCGAGCCTGCCCCCGCTCCCGTCCACCTCGATCCCGCCCGTCGACGCGCTGCTGTCCCACGCGGAGGCGATCGTCCAGTGCACGCTCGACGGCTATGTCGACAACATCCTCAAGGACGACGACCCGTTCGACCAGTGCGTGTACGACTACACGCACTGAGGTCGTTCTGATCGCTCGGAGGATCCGGCCGAAGTCTGCGACCCGCAGCCAACGCGCCGACCGCAGCCACACCGTCTGGCGACCAACCCAAGAGCGATCCGGTGAGACGAAAGCCGGCCTGGATCGCACGGCCGACCCGCGCGAGTTTCGTCGGTCAACCGATAGAACTAGACCCTGGACGACCAAGCTTCATCGTCCAGGCACGAGTTTCGTCGGCCGACCGACGAAACTGGCGAACCGGCTCAGCGCGCCAGCAGCCGCGCGGCCTCGGCCGCCCAGTAGGTCAGCACCACGTCGGCGCCGGCCCGGCGGATCGAGGTGAGGGTCTCGAGGATCGCGGCCTCGCGGTCGATCCAGCCGTTGGCGGCGGCCGCCTCGACCATGGCGTACTCGCCGGAGACGTTGTACGCCGCGACCGGCACGTCGACCGCGTCCCGGACCTGGCGGAGCACGTCGAGGTAGGGCAGCGCGGGCTTGACCATCACCAGGTCGGCGCCCTGCTCGACGTCGAGCAGCGCCTCGCGCACGCCCTCACGGGCGTTGCCGGGGTCCTGCTGGTAGGTCCGCCGGTCGCCCTGCAGCGAGGAGTCCACGGCCTCGCGGAACGGGCCGAAGAACGCGGAGGCGTACTTGGCGGAGTAGGCCAGGATCGAGACGTCGGTGTGCCCGGCGGTGTCCAGCGCCCGGCGGATGACCGCGACCTGGCCGTCCATCATGCCGCTGGGTCCGACCATGTCGACGCCGGCGTGGGCCTGGGCGAGCGCCATCTCGGCGTACAGCCGCAGCGTCCGGTCGTTGTCGACCCGGCCGTCGGGGGTCAGCACCCCGCAGTGACCGTGGTCGGTGAACTCGTCGAGGCACAGGTCGCTCATCACGCTCAGCGCGTCGCCGACCTCGGCGACCACGTCGGTGATCGCGAGGTTGAGGATGCCGGCCGGGTCCAGCGCCCCCGAGCCGGTCGCGTCCTTGGTGGCCGGCACGCCGAAGAGCATCACGCCGCCCAGCCCGAGCTCCGCCGCCTCGCTGACGGCCGCGAGCAGCGACGAGCGCGAGTGCTGGACGACGCCCGGCATCGAGGAGATCGGGCGCGGCTCGTCGATGCCCTCCCGGACGAACACCGGCAGCACCAGCTGGCGCGCCTCGAGGGAGGTCTCCGAGACCATCCGGCGCAGTGCGGCAGTGGTCCGCAGCCGGCGGGGCCGGACGGTCGGACCCACGACGGGCGGCACCGGAGACTGGCTCATCGTCGCCCCGTCATCGAGCAGACGTGGTCTTCCGCCGGCCCGAGGGCTTGCGGTCGGACGGCTTGGTGACCGGCTGGCCGGCCTCCACCATCGCGATCCGGCGCGAGGCGCCGAAGTCCGCGAGCGCGTCGACCAGCGCGTCGACGTCGGGCTTGGCGGCCAGCACGTCGACCCGGAGGCCGTGCTCCTCGGCGGTCTTGGCGGTCGCGGGCCCGATCACGGCGATGATCGTCGACGGGTGCGGCTTGCCGGCGATGCCGACCAGGTTGCGCACCGTGGACGAGGAGGTGAAGACCACCGCGTCGAACTTGCCGGTCTTGATGGCGTCGCGGGTGGGCGCCGGCGGCGGGGCCGCGCGGACGGTGCGGTACGCGGTCACGTCGTCGCACTCCCAGCCCAGGTCGACGAGCCCGGCGACGAGGTTCTCGGTGGCGATGTCGGCGCGGGGCAGGAACACCCGGTTGATCGGGTCGAGGAGCTCGTCGTACTCCGGCCAGTCGGCCAGCAGGCCCGCGGCGGACTGCTCACCGGACGGGACGAGGTCGGCCCGCAGGCCCCAGGCCGCGATCGCCTGGGCGGTCTTGTCGCCGACCGCGGCGATCTTGAGGCCCGAGAACGCTCGGGCGTCGAGGCCGTACTCCTCGAACTTCTCGCGCACGGCGCGCACCGCGTTGACCGAGGTGAAGGCGATCCACTCGTAGCGGCCCTCGACGAGGCCGCGCACGGCCTTGTCCATCTGCAGGGGGTTGCGGGGCGGCTCCACGGAGATCGTCGGCACCTCGTCGGGCACGGCGCCGTAGCCGCGCAGCCGCGAGGACAGCGAGCCGGCCTGGTCCTTGGTGCGGGGCACCAGGACCCGCCAGCCGAACAGCGGCTTGGTCTCGAACCACGACAGCGTCTCGCGCAGATCGACGACGTTGCCGACCACGGTGATCGCCGGCGGGGTCATCCGGGCGGCGCGCGCGTCGGCGCCGATCCGCTCGAGCGTCGAGGTGACGGTCGACTGCTCGGTGGTGGTGCCGACCCGCGTCATCGCGACCGGGGTGGTGGCCGGGCGGCCGGCGGCGACCAGCGCCTTGGCGATGTCGCCGATCTGGCCGACGGCCGAGAGCAGGACGAGCGTGCGGGTGTCGGCGTACTGGCTCCAGTCGACGCGCTCACCGCAGGTGACGACCGCGACCTCGCGGCTGTCCTTGGTGGTGAGCGGGATGCCGGCGTACGCCGGGACCGCGCTGACCGAGGAGACCCCGGGAACGATCTCGAAGCCCAGACCGGCCTTGACGCAGGCCTGCGCCTCCTCGGGGCCGGAGGCGTACAGGAACGGGTCGCCGGCCATCAGCCGCACCACCCGCAGGCCGCGCTTGGCGTAGCGCACCACGACCTTGGCGCGGGCCGCGTGGGTCAGCGGCTGGCCGTCCTCGCCGAAGCCGCCGTCGACCAGCTCGGGACCGGTCGTCTCGACGCCCTCGGTCTCGGCGCCCACGGGCGGGAGCCCGAGCACCGTGCGCACCAGGGCAGCGTGGTCGGGCACCTCGGTGATCACGACGTCGGCCTGCTGGAGCAGGTCCACAGCGCGCACGGTCAGCAGGCCCGGGTCGCCCGGGCCGCTGCCGACGAACGACACCCAGCCTCGGGTGGTTCCCGAGCCGGTGGCGGTGGTGGTCTTGCCTCGCGTCATGCGTTCTGCACCTTGTCTGCTGTGTTCATGTCTGGATCCGCCAGTCGTGCGGCCCCGTCGGCGAGCATCTCCTCGGCCAGCCGGGTCCCGACGCCGACGGCATCGGTGGGGTCTCCCGCCGCGGACTTCCGCACCGCGAGCGCCCCGTCGGGTGAGAGCGCCACTGATCTCACCCAGATCTCTTCCTCGTCCTCACCCTCCACGATCTCCGCGAGCGCCCCGATCGGCGCGGAGCACCCACCCTCGAGCGTCGCGAGCACCGCCCGCTCGGCCGACACCGCGGCCCGGGACCGCGGGTCGTCCAGGACGGCCGCTACGTCGGCGACGAGGTCGTCACCCGCACGGCACTCCACCGCCAGGGCTCCCTGCCCGGGGGCGGGGAGCATCTGGAGCGGGTCGAGCACCTCGGTCGCCTCGTCGAGACGTCCGATGCGGGCCAGGCCGGCCCGCGCGAGGATCACGGCGTCGTACTCCCCGGTGCGGACCTTCCCGATCCGGGTGTCGACGTTCCCACGGATGCCGACCACGTCCAAACCGAGGCCGAGTGCGTGCAGCTGCGCGGCGCGGCGCGGGGAGCCGGTGCCGACCCGGCTGCCGACCGGCAGCTCGCCCAGCGTGAGGCCGTCGCGGGCCACCACGGCGTCGCGGGGGTCCTCGCGGGTGGGTACGGCGGCCAGCGTGATGCCGTCGGCCGGATAGGTGGGCAGGTCCTTGAGGGAGTGCACGGCCACGTCGACCTCGCCGCGCAGCAGGGCCTCGCGCACCGCGGCCACGAAGACCCCGGTGCTGGCCGAGCCCTGCAGGGGGGTGCCGGCGGCCTGGCTGCGGTCGCCCTCGGTGGAGACCTCGACGAGCTCGACCTCGAGGCCCAGGGCCTCGCGGAGCTTGTCGGCGACCAGGCGGGACTGGGTGGTGGCGAGCACGGACGCGCGCGTGCCGACGCGCAGCACTCGGGTCACCGGCGGGGTGCTCATGCGAGCCCCTCGGGCCGGGTGACCGCTTCGACGTGGTCGGCGTCGAGGGCGAAGAGCTCGGCCAGAGCGGCGGCGTAGGACACCGCACCGGTCTCGTTGGCCAGCTCACGCACCCGGACGGTCGGCTGGTGCAGCAGCTTGTCGGCGACCCGGCGGACGGTGTGCAGGACCTCGGCGCGGGCGGCGTCGTCGAGGTCGGGCAGGCGGCCCATCAGGCGCTCCATCTCGGCCTCGACCACCGAGGTCGCCATCGAGCGCAGCGCGACCACGGTGGGGGTGACCCCGGCCTGGCGACGCGCGGAGAGGAACGCCGCGACCTCCTGGGTGACGATCTGGCGGACCGCCTCGACCTCCTGGCCGGCCTCGGAGTCGCGCAGCTCCTCGGCGAGCTCGGAGAGGTTGACCAGGGTCACGCCCGGCAGCCCGGCGACGTCGGGGTCGACGTCGTGCGGCAGCGCCAGGTCGAGGATCGCGAGCTCGCGCCCGTCGGCGGTCGCCGCGGTGACCATGTCGCGGGTGATGAGGATGCCGGCGGCTCCGGTGCAGGACACGACGACGTCGGCCACCGATAGCTCGGCGGTCAGGTCGGCGAGCGCCGCGGCCCGCGCACCGTACTCCTGGGCGAGGCGGTCGGCGCTGGCGGCGGTGCGGTTGACGACCGTGACCCCGGCGGCGCCGCGGCCGGCCACGGTCGCGGTCGCGAGCCCGGCCATCGAGCCGGCTCCGACGACGAGCACCCGCTTGCCCGACAGGTCGCCGACCGCGGCGTGGCTGCGGTCGAGAGCGGCCGTGACCAGCGACGGGGCGGCGCGGTCGATGCCGGTCTCGGCCCGGGCCCGCTTGCCGACCCGCAGGGCCTGCTGGAAGAGCAGGTTGAGCGAGGGGCCGACGGTGCCGATCTCCTGCCCGGTGCTGAGCGCGGCCCGGGTCTGGCCGAGGATCTGGCCCTCGCCGATGGCCATCGAGTCCAGGCCCGCGACGACCTGGAAGAGGTGGGAGACCGCGCCGTCGTCGTAGTGCACGTACAGGTGGCGCAGCATCGCCTCGGTGCTCTCGCCGGCCCGGTCGATGACCAGCCGCGAGACCTCCTCGACGCTGCCGTGGAAGCGGTCGACCTCGGCGTAGATCTCCAGCCGGTTGCAGGTCGCGATGACCGTCGCCTCGGTGACGTGCTCGATGGCGGTGACGGCGTCGATCAGCTTGTGCAGCTCGGTGCCGTCGAGGGCGAGCTGCTCGAGCAACGCGACGGGCGCGGACTTGTGGGAGATCCCCACGACGAGGACGCTCACGCTGTCGCCGCCCCCTGGGTCTTGCGCTGCTCGTGGTAGGCGAGGATCTGCAGCTCGATGGAGAGGTCGACCTTGCGCACGTCGACCTCGGCGGGGACGTTGAGCACGGTCGGGGCGAAGTTGAGGATGCTGGTGATGCCGCAGGCGACCATCCGGTCGGCGACGTCCTGGGCGGCGACCGCCGGGGTCGCGATCACGCCGATGGCGACCGAGTGGTCGTGCGCGATCCGCTCGAGCTCGTCGAAGGGGCGTACGTCGATGCCGGCGACCACGGCCTCGTGGCGGGCCGGGTCGGCGTCCAGCAGCGCGACCACCCGGAACCCCCGGCTGCGGAACCCGGAGTAGTTGGCGAGGGCCTGGCCGAGGTTGCCGATGCCGACGATCACGACCGGCCAGTCCTGGGTGACGCCGATCTCGCGGGCGATCTGGTAGCGCAGGTAGTCGACGTCGTAGCCGACCCCGCGGGTGCCGTAGCTGCCGAGGTAGGAGAGGTCCTTGCGCAGCTTGGCGCTGTTGACGCCGGCGGCGACCGCGAGCTCCTCGCTCGAGCAGGTGCCGGTGCCCTGCTCGGACAGCGTCACCAGGGCCCGGAGGTAGACGGGGAGTCGCGCGACGGTCGCCTCGGGGATGTCCCGGGCACTCTCGGGGGAGGTCCGTGCGGTCACTGCTCTCGTCTCCAACGCCATGGGGCAGGGCCGTCGTCGGGCACTGCTGGACGACCCCGTCCACGCACCCGGCGGCTCGTTCACTGTAGGAGTTTGTGAACGCGAGAACAAACCGGAGGACGTCCGTCCCACCGGCGGCGCGGCCGCCTTGTGACATCGGCCACGTCCGAGCCGGGGCCCCCGTCCCCGGCGTCAGCTCGAGGTGAGCGCGGCCCGCAGCCGGGTCTCGTCGACCCGCCAGAAGTCGTGCTGGCGGCCGTCGACGAACGTCACCGGCACCTCGTCGGTGAACCGCTCGCGAAGCTGCGGGTCGGCGTCGATGTCGACCTCGTCGTACCGCTCCCCCAGGTCGGCGCACACCCGCTCGATCACCTCGCGGGCGACGTCGCACAGGTGACAGCCGGGGCGCGAGTAGAGCGTGACCCGCGGGCCGGTCACTCGAGCAGCCCCAGCGTCCGGCGGCGCTCGATGACCCGGAGCCGCCCCTTCTGCACCTTGCCGGTGCCGGTCTTGGGCAGCGTGTCGACGACCTCGACCCGCGAGGGCCGCTTGAACCGGGCGAGCCGCTCGTCGCAGTGGGCGCGCACGGCCGCCTCGATCTCGGCCGGGTCGGCGCCGGGCGCGCGGACGTAGGCGACCACGGCCTCGCCGGTGACCGGGTCGTCGACCCCGATCACCGCGGCCTCGGCGACGCCCGGGACCTCGGTCAGCACCTCCTCGACCTCGACCGGGTAGACGTTGAAGCCGGAGACGATGACCAGGTCCTTGATCCGGTCGACGAGGAACAGGTCGCCCGCGGGGTCGAGGAAGCCGACGTCGCCGGTCGACCACCAGCCGTCGGCGTCGGGACCGCCGGAGCCGTCGGGCCAGTAGCCGCTGAACAGGTTGGCACCCCGGACCTGGATCTCGCCGGGGTCGTCGCCCTCGGGGGGCCGGCCCGCGTCGTCCACCAGCCGCACCTCCACCCCGGGCAGCGCGGCGCCGACCGAGCCCGGTTGGGGGGCGACGCTGCACAGGGTGCTGGTCACCACCGGCGACGCCTCGGTCAGGCCGTAGCCCTGGTGGACCGGGATCCCGGTGCGCTCGGTGAACCGCTCGACGAGCTCGGGGGCCAGCGGCGCCGAGCCGGAGAGCACGAGCCGGACCGGGCCGAGGTGCTCGGCGAGGTGCTCCTCGTCCTGCCAGTAGGCGAAGACCGGCGGCGCGACCGGCACCACGCTGCACGCCTCGTCGTCGATCAGCGTCAGCGTCTCGTGCGGGTCGAAGCGCTCCACCAGCACCAGCTTGGCGCGGTGGCGCAGCACCCCGCCCAGCACCGCGTTGAGGCCGTACACGTGGAACAGCGGCAGCACCCCGAGCACGACGTCGTCGCCGTGGATCATCGGCGGCTCGACCCGGGCGACCTGGTCGAGGTTGGCCAGCAGCGCCCGGTGGGTCAGCATCGCCGCGCGGGGCAGCCCCGACGTACCGCTGGTGTAGAGCAGCACCGCGAGCTTCTCGGGGTCCTGCAGGGGCGGCACCGGCCGGGCCGGGGGCTCGCGGAGCTGGTCGTGGCCGCGCTCGCCCGGCAGTGGTTGCGTCCCGATGACCACCAGGAGGGGCGGGGCGTCCAGGGTCGCGGCGGCCTCGCGGACGGCGGCGGCGGTGTCGGCGTCGGCGACGGCCATCCGGGCGCCCGAGTCGGCCAGCATCCGCGCCAGCTCACCGGGCGTCGAGCGCGGGTTGACCGGTACGGCGACCGCCTGGGCGCGCAGCACACCGAGGTAGGTCGTCACGAACTCGATGCGGTTGCCCACCGCGAGCAGCACCCGGTGGCCACCGACGATGCCGACGGCACCCAGGCCGGTGGCGATCCGGCCCACCTCGTCCTCGAGACGCCCCCAGGTGAGGCTGCGGCCGCCTGCCTCGACGACCGCGAGGCGATCGGGTTGCTCGGCGGCGGCGACGCTCACCAGCTCAGCGATGTCGCGGATGCCAGACATGGGGGGATACTTCCACACCGCGTCGAGCGGTGATGCCCGCCCCGCGCCCGGTCTACGCTGCCCGGGTGACCCCGCCGCCCGACAAGAGAGCCCGCCCGCGGAACCTCCAGGTGCGGTCCGTGCTCGCCGGCGAGGCGGCGGCCGCCGCGGCCGAGGTGGAGTCCGCGCTGACGCCGCCGCAGGACCAGTCGGCAGCCGCCTTCTTCGACGTCGACAACACGGTCATGCAGGGCGCGAGCATCTTCCACTTCGCCCGCGGCCTGCACCGCCGCAAGTTCTTCACCACCCGGGAGATCCTCGGCGCCGCCTGGAAGCAGGCCTACTTCCGGATGGTCGGCGTCGAGGACCCCGCCCACGTCGCCGACGCGCGCGCCTCGGCGCTGGGGTTCATCGCCGGGCACACCGTCACCGAGCTGCAGGAGCTCGGCGAGGAGATCTTCGAGGAGGCGATGGCGGACCGGATCTGGCCCGGCACCCGGGCGCTCGCGCAGCTGCACCTCGACGAGGGGCAGCGGGTCTGGCTGGTCACCGCCGCCCCGATCGAGATCGCCCAGATCATCGCGCGCCGGCTCGGCCTCACCGGGGCGCTCGGCACGGTGGCCGAGCACGTCGACGGTGTCTACACCGGCCGGCTGGTCGGCGACCTTCTGCACGGGCCCGCCAAGGGCGAGGCCGTCCGGGCGCTCGCCGCTCGCGAGGGGCTCGACCTGCACCGCTGCTCGGCGTACTCCGACTCCTACAACGACCTGCCCATGCTGACCATGGTCGGCGACCCGTGCGCGATCAACCCCGACGCCCGGCTGCGCGCCTACGCCCGGGAGCAGGGGTGGCGCATCCGCGACTACCGCACCGGCCGCAAGGCGCTGCGTGCCGGGCTGGTGGCCGGCGGGCTCGCCGGCGCCGCGAGCGGCACCGTGGCCGCCGGGCTCGCGCTGCGCGGCCGGCGCCGCTGACCGCCGCCGGCGGAGGATCCCCGGTTCACCGGGGAAACCTCCGCTTGTCGGCTGTTGCAACGGCCGAGAAGCGGAGGAAGAGGCCGACCAGTCGGACGGGGCGCCCGAATTCTGGTCAATGGTGTCCTTTACCCGGACAACGGTTCCCAGGGGCGTAACTCGCGTTTACGATGGCCGCCAGGCTTCGGGGGAAGCTTCCGGGAGGATCGATCTCATGTCGTGGGAGGACAACGACGTCGCGCGCGGTCTCGACGCGCTCCGACGTCTCGTGGTCCACACGCTGCTCGCCGACGCCCCCCTGCTCGCGGGCGGCCCGGGGATGCTCGCGACGGAGGCGGCCACCAGCGGTCGCACCCAGGCCGGGCCCGCGGGCGACCCGGCACCCGAGACGGACACCGGCACGGGAGACCAGGACGGGTACGACGACGCCGAGCTCGCGACCTCCTCCGAGGAGGACGAGGCCGAGCGGACCCGCCTGATCGCGCTCGTCGAGCTGGCCCGCAAGGGCGACTCCGACGCGTTCGGCCTGCTCTACGACCACTACCAGCCGTCGGTCTACCGCTTCCTCTTCTACCGCACCCGGTCCGGGACGCTGGCCGAGGACCTGACCTCGGAGACGTTCTTCCGGGCGCTGCGCAGCATGAACAACTTCCGCTGGCAGGGCAAGGACTTCGGCGCCTGGCTGATGACGATCGCCCGCAACCTCGCCACCGACCACTTCAAGGCCGGCCGCACGCGCCTCGAGCTCACCACCGAGGACATGGGCCTGCACGACGACGCGACCGAGGGTCCGGAGTCGACGGTGCTGGCCGGCCTCACCAACGAGATCCTGCTGCGGGCCCTGACCGAGCTGCCGCCGGAGCAGCGCGACTGCCTGGTGATGCGCTTCCTCCAGGGCATGAGCATCGCGGAGACCGCGGCCGTCCTGGGCCGCAGCGACGGCGCGGTGAAGCAGCTCCAGCTGCGCGGGGTGCGCAACCTCGCCAAGCTGATGCCGGAGGGGATCCGGGACTGATGGCGCACCCCGTGGAAATCGTTTACGCAAGCCGCTTTGGCGGCGTAACCTCGCCCGCCCGCGCCTCGTTGGGCTCAGTGTCGACGTCCCCGGCCGGGGATCGACCGCACGGCTGGATGGGGCAGAGGACATGACGTGGGGGTTCGCGGCGCAGCGCCGCGCCGAGCAGTTCGACTCGTGGGTCGAGGGGACCTCGTCGTACGACCCCTCGGATGCGCGCACCGCCGAGATGCTCGAGCTCGTGGGTGCCCTCCGCGCCACTCCCGAGGTCTCCGCCCGACCGGAGTTCGTCGCCGCCCTGCGGGAGCGGCTGATGGCCGAGGCCGCCACCGCGCTCGTCCCCGACGACGTCTCCCGGCTGACGCTGCCGCCGCGCCGCCCCGTCCGCGAGCGCCGGCTCGCCGCCGCCGTCGGCAGCCTCGCGATCGTCGGCGCGACCACGTCGCTGGCGGTCGCCTCCCAGTCCGCCCTGCCCGGCGACTCGCTCTACCCGATCAAGCGCGCCATCGAGCAGGCCCACACCGGCCTCAGCGTCGGCGAGGGCAGCAAGGGAGCGACGATCCTCGCCAGCGCGTCCGGCCGGCTCGACGAGGTCGACGCCCTCACCCGCCAGGACGGTCTCGGCGACCGGGCCCGCATCGCCGGCACCCTCAACACGTTCACCGACCAGGCGACCGAGGCGTCCGACCTGCTGCTGGCCGACTACGCCCACACCGGCAAGCAGTCGTCGATCGCCCGCCTGCGCGACTTCGCCGCGACCAGCCTCGACCAGCTCGCGAGCCTCGAACCGCTGGTGCCCGCCGACGCCCGCGACGAGCTGATCCGCGCGGCCGGCGTGCTCACCACGATCGACGCCGAGGCCGCGCTGCGCTGCCCCGACTGCGGTGGGGCCGGGATCGACTCGCTGCCGGCCGTGCTGACGGCGGGCGAGCCGATCTTCGTCCCCCGGCAGCCGGCCAGCACCCCCCAGGCCGAGCCGACCGACCGCGGCGGCAAGCACGGCGGCAAGCACGGGCACGGCACCAAGCTCCCCGACGTCGACCCCGAGGACGTGGGCCCCGGCAGCGTCCTGGACCCCGACGGCGGCCTCCAGCCCGGCACCTCCTCCAGCGATGGCTCCAACCCGCTGCAGGACCTCGCCAACGGCCTGACCGGCGGAGGCCCCTCGGGCACCCCGTCGATCCCCGTGGTCAGCGACGTCGTCAACGGCGTGACCGGCATCCTCGAGGGCGTCGTCGAGGGCGTCACCGGTCAGCAGCTGCCCAAGGCCCCCTGACCTCGCACCTCTCCGTCTCGCTGGGGTAGTCCCTGACGATCGGGCCCCGTGGGAGCGCTCCCAAGGGCCCGATCGTCAGGGACTACCGCAGATCAGCCCTACTTGAAGACCGACTGGCGCTGCATCAGCAGCGTGTAGAGCGTCTGCTGGATGGTCTCGCGGACCTGGTCGGTGACGTTGAACACCAGCATCGGGTCGTCGGCGGCGCCCTCGTCGAGCTCGTCGGTGCGGATCGGCTCGCCGAACTCCAGGAGCCACTTCGAGGGCAGCGGCACCAGCCCGAGCGGGCCGAGCGCGGGGAAGAACGGCGTGATGGGGAGGTACGGCAGGCCGAGCAGGCGGGCCAGCGCCGGGACGTTGCCGACCAGCGGGTAGATCTCCTCGGCACCCACCACCGAGAGCGGGATGATCGGGACGCCGGTGCGCAGCGCGGCGGCCACGAACCCGCCCCGGCCGAACCGCTGGAGCTTGTAGCGCTCGCCGTACGGCTTGCCGATCCCCTTGAAGCCCTCGGGCCACACCCCGACGAGCTCGCCGGCATTGAGCATCCGCTCGGCGTCCTCGCTGCAGGCGAGCGTGGCACCGCTCTTGCGGGCCAGCGAGCTCACGAACGGCAGCCGGAACACCAGGTCGGCGCCGAGGGGCCGCAGGAACCGGCCGGTGTGGTCGTGGATGGACACCAGCGTCATCAGCCCGTCGACCGGGATCGTGCCGGAGTGGTTGGAGACGACCAGCGCGCCGCCCTCGGCGGGGATGTTCTCAGCCCCCCGCACCTCGATGCGGAACCACTTCTCCGCGATCGGGCGCAGGGTCGCCATCAGGAACCGCTCGGTGATCTCCTGGTCGAAGCCGTACTCGTCGACGACGTAGTCGCCGGTGACGCGCCGCCGCAGGAACGCCAGGAACCGCGCCAGCTGGGGCTCCCACTGCTCACCGAACACCTCGCGGGCGCCGTGCTGGATCGCCGCGAGCCAGTCGCTGGCCGGGATGCCGCTCATCGGGCCGCGGTCGCGGGTGGTGGCGGCGGGACGGGGCGCGGGGGCCACGGCCGCGGTCTCCGGCTCCGGCTCGGGCGTGGGGCCGGCGGCGGCGCGGGCCGGCTTCGTCGGGGCCTTGGCGGCGGGCGCCAGCCGGCCGCCGTTGGCCAGGCCGCGCGCCGCGGAGGACGGCTGCTTGCCGGTGCCGCGGCCGGGCCGGCCGCGGGTGCCGATCGGGATGATCTCGGCGTCACCCACGGTCGACTCCTCGGGCGTACGACGGCTCCGGTCGCTCGAGCGTGACGGCGGCCGGAGCGGCGGGCTCGGGCAGGCTCTGCGCCATCCGGCCGAGCAGCCGGTCGGCGTACCCGCCCGTCGGCGGCAGGGGTGCCGCGAAGTCGGCGAACGCCTCGGCGGTCGTGAAGGCCGGCTCGAAGCCGAGCTCGGTGCGCATCCGCGACGTGTCGACGCCGCGGCCGTAGGTCAGCAGTGCGAGGAGCTCGGGCGAGATGTCCGCGATCCGGGCCGAGCGCAGCGTCGAGCGGACCCGGCCGAGCGCGAAGGACGGCAGCGGGACCGTGGGTCGCTGCAGGCGGCGCACGGCCTGGGAGAGCATCAGCATGCCGTCGCCCGCGACGTTGAAGGTGCCGGCGACCTCGGCGGTGATCGCGTGGCGCAGGACGTCGAGGAGGTCCCGCTCGTGGAGGAGCTGCAGGCGCGGGTCGTAGCCGAGGACCGTGGGGACCACCGGCAGCCGGAAATAGGAGGTGAGCGGGCTGGTGACCTCGGGCCCCACGACGTTGGCCGCGCGGATCGTGGTCACTCGGACGTCGGGGCGACGGCGCGCGAACCCGCGGACGTAGCCCTCGACCTCGATGACGTCCTTGGCGTAGCCGGCGCGCGGCGTCCGGCGCGGCTCCATGTCCTCGGTGAACATCGCCGGGTCGCGGTGGCTCGCGCCGTAGACCGTGGTCGACGACTTCACGACCAGCGCCCGCAGCCCGGGCGCCTTCTGGCAGGCGGCGAGCAGCTGCATCGTCCCGATGACGTTGAGCTCCTTCATCGTGTTCCGCCCGCCGGCGCTGCCGGGAGTGGAGATGACGCTCATGTGGACGACGGTGTCGACGTCCTCCTTGACGATGACCTTCGCGATCACCGGGTTGCGGATGTCGGCCCGGACGAACGAGACGTCGCCGATGTCGCCGCGGGGCGGGACCGCGTCCACGCCGACGACGCGGTCGACCGACGGGTCAGCCGCGATGGCGCGCGCGAACCGGCGGCCGAGGTCGCGTGAGACCCCGGTGACCAGGACGACCCTGCCGGCGCTGCCCATGCGGCGTGCTGTGATCGCGCCCGGCGCTTACTTGCCGAGCTTGCGACGCTGGACGCGCGTCTTCTTCAGCAGCTTGCGGTGCTTCTTCTTGGCCATGCGCTTGCGCCGCTTCTTGATGACAGAACCCACGGGATACCTTTCAACAGCCGTACCGTCCACCGGGATCTGCCCGGAGGACCGGGCTAGCCTAGCCGCCGTGCCCCTGCGGGCAGAATCGGTCCGCGGGGGCCGTAGGCGTGAGGTCGGTTGCAGTCGGCGGGCCCGGCCCGGTCGAGGCGATCAGCCGGCGCTGTAGAAGCTCTTGCGGAGGTACTCGTCGACGTCCGTCTCCAGGACGCGGAAGGAACGGCCGACCCGGACGGCAGGGAGCTCGCCGTTGTGGACGAGGCGGTAGACGGTCATCTTCGAGACGCGCATCATCGCCGCGACCTCGGCGACGGTCAGGAACTTCGAGGAGGACGTGTCCCCGGGGTTGGTAGCCATCGTGCACCGATCTTTCTGTCTGACGCGCCACCGGCTTCCCCGCCGGTGAGTGCACGCGTCGCGCACGGTGAGAATAGGGCCTGATGTGACTCGTGGGGAAGGGGTTCACCAAAGTAGCTCACGAGGCATCGGCGTGTCGGCTTGCACCGCCCCTCGTCAGGCGTGCGCCCGCGGCCCTGGCCACGCTCAGGGAAACGGGTCGAGGCCGTGCAGCGGGAAGACCTCCATGCGGGTCGAGTGGATCGACCGGTCCAGCCAGGTCTCGGGGTCGTAGCCGTCGATCCAGTCCCGGTACGCCGGGGTGCGCCCGTCGGTCATCCGGTGCGGCGCCACCTGGTCGAGGAGGGTCTGCACGTGCTGGCGCCAGCCCGGCGGGGTGGGCGTGGCCGGGTCGAGCGGCGTACCCCCGACGATCGCCAGCAGGTGGGTCCACGCCCGGGGCACCACCTCCACGACGGCGTACCCGCCGCCACCGGTCGCGACCCAGCGGCCGCCGGCGACCTCGTGGGCGAGCTCGTGCAGGGCGAGGTACGCCGCACGCTGGCCGTCGACCGAGAGCATCATGTGCGCGAGCGGGTCCTCGATGTGCGAGTCGCAGCCGTGCTGGGTGACCAGGACGTCGGGGGCGAACTCCCGGACCAGCGGCGGGACGACGGCGTGGTAGGCGCGCAGCCAGCCGCCGTCACCCGTGCCCGGGGGAAGCGCGACGTTGACGGCCGAGCCGCGCGCGTCGGGTCCGCCCAGGTCGGTCGGGAAGCCGGTGCCCGGGAACAGCATCTGCCCGGTCTCGTGCAGCGAGATCGTCAGCACCCGCGGGTCGTTCCAGAAGATCTTCTCCACGCCGTCGCCGTGGTGGACGTCGACGTCGACGTAGGCCACCCGCTGCACGCCGTTGTCGAGCAGGTGCTGGATCCCGACGGCCACGTCGTTGTAGATGCAGAAGCCGCTGGCCCGGTCGGGCATCGCGTGGTGCAGCCCGCCGCTGATGTTCACCGCGTGCAGGGACTCCCCCGTCCACACCTGGCGGCACGCCTCGACGGTGGCGCCCACGATGTGCGCCGCCGCGTGGTGCATGCCCGGGAACGTCGGGTTGTCGTCGGTGCCCAGTCCGTGTGCCTCGTCGAGCGTGCCCGGCGTGGTGCCGGCGCGCTCCACCGCGGCGATCAGCGAGCGGCGGTGGACGGTCGCGATCACGTCGTCGGTGGCCACGGGGGCGTCGACCCGGCGCAGCGGGGCGAGGACACCGAGCTCCTCGGCCAGCCGCATCGTGAGGTCGACGCGCAGCGGCGACATGGGGTGCGTCGGGCCGAAGTCGTAGTCGGTGAGGCTGGGGTCGAAGACGACGGTCGCCGGTCCCTCACACGCCTGCATGTGACGGACGCTACCGGTAGTCTGGTCCGGTGCTGACGTTCCGTTCCACACAGTGGTGGCCCGCCTGACGGCGGACCGCACCCGAAGCACACCCACTTCACCCATCGGCCGCCCGCGGGCGGCCGTCGTCATGTCCGGCCCTGCCGGACCAGGTCCGACCCGTGGGCTCACCTCACCAGGAGCACCCATGGACCGCAGGCTCTCCCTGATCACCCCCAGTGGCCACCTCACCCTCGGCAACCTGCTCGGCGCACTGCGCCCGATGGCCGCCGGCCGGCAGGATGCCCAGAATTCGGCAGACTGCTTCTACGGCGTCGCCGACCTGCACGCGATGACCACGCCGCACGACCCCGCCCGGCTGCGCTCGCTCTCGCTCGAGACCGCGACCCTGATGCTCGCCGCCGGGCTCGACCACGCCACGCTGTTCGTGCAGAGCCGGGTCGCCGCGCACGCCCAGCTGGCCTACCTGCTCGAGTGCACCGCCTCCACCGGCGAGCTGGCCCGGATGATCCAGTTCAAGGAGAAGGGCAGGGAGCGACCCTCGACGCGGGTCTCCCTCTACACCTATCCGGCGCTGATGGCCGCGGACATCCTGCTCTACCGCCCGCGGCAGGTGCCGGTGGGCGCCGACCAGCGCCAGCACGTCGAGCTGGCCCGCGACCTCGCGATCCGGTTCAACAGCACCTACGGGCCGGTGTTCACGGTCCCCGAGATCACGGTGCCGGCGGCCGGCGCCCGGGTCATGCGGCTCGACGAGCCCACCCGCAAGATGGGGAAGTCGGGCGACGGGCCGGGCGTCGTCCGGCTGCTCGACCCGCCCGACGTCGTACGCCGCAAGGTCGCCCGCGCGGTCACCGACTCCGACACGGGTCCCGACGCGGTGCGGCGCGACCCGGCCAAGCCGGGTGTCACCAACCTGCTGGACATCCTCGCGGCCTGCGGTGGGTCCGCCGACGCGATCACGACGTACGGCGCCCTGAAGAAGGCGGTGACCGACGCGGTGGTCGCCGAGCTGGAGCCGCTGCAGAAGCGGTACGCCGACCTCTCGGCCGACCCGACGTACGTCACCGGGGTCTACGAGGCGGGCGCCGAGCGGTGCCGGGAGGTGGCCGCGCCCGTGCTCGCCGCAGCGCAGGCCGCGATGGGGCTGTGACGGCACCGCCTCGGCGACGCCGTCGACTCTGGCACCTGCCGCAGCTGTCGCGAGACCCGCCGATCCGCGACCGGAACGTCAGGTGCGTGCCGTCAGGGCGCCGCCGCGTCGCGCTCGGCCAGCGCCCGGAGGGTGTGCAGCTGCTTGCGCATCATCACCAGGTCGCCCCAGGCGAGCAAGTGGCCGCGCACCCGGTCGAGCCGACCCCGCCGGGCGACGGCGATCCGGCAGACGATCCGTCCGGGCTCCGCGGCGTACGTCATCGCGACCGGCCCGAACAGCCGCTCGCCGCGGGGTGTGGTGACCGCGGTCCAGTGGTGCGGCACCTCGAAGGACACCAGCCGGAACACCATCGCCATCGTCTGGCCGAGCTCGAGGCGGTCGGCGCCGGGGGTCAGCTCGCGGGGGCTGCGGCGGCCCCGGTTGTCGATCCAGTCGTAGGAGTACGGCGCGACCGCGACCTGGCACAGCCAGCGCCAGACGAGCTCGACCGGCGCGGCCACGTCGACCGCGCGGGTGAGCAGCAGCGGGCCGGGCCCCACGGCCGCGTCGGCGGGGTAGGCGCGCGCGACCTCGGCGCCGGTGGCGCCCCAGACGGTGGGAAGCCCGGTCACGATCCCTCGGCGAGCGCCCGCGACCGGTCGCGGGCGGCCTCCATGGCGGCCAGGAACGCCGCGCGGACCTTGTGGATCTCCAGCTCGCGCAGGGCGGCGGCGGTGGTGCCGGCCGGCGAGGTCACCTGCTCGCGCAGCACCGCCGGGTGAGTGCCGGTCTCGCGAAGCATCTTGGCCGACCCGACGAGGGTCTGGATCACCAGGTCGGTGGCCGTGGCGCGCGGCAGGCCGAGGTGCACGCCGGCCTCGATCATCGACTCGACCACGAAGAAGATGTAGGCCGGCCCGGACCCGGAGATCGCGGTCACCGCGTCCTGCTGGCGCTCGGGGATCCGCAGCACCTTGCCGACCGACGCCATCAGCGCCTCGGCCTCCGCAAGGTGCTCCTCACTGCAGTGCGAGCCCGGCGAGATCGCGGCCATGCCCTCGTCGACCAGCGCGGGGGTGTTGGGCATGACGCGTACGACGGCGACGCCGTCCGGCACCCGGGCCTCGATGAACGCGGTGGTGATGCCGGCGGCCAGCGAGACCACCAGCTGGCCGGGGCGCAGCACGCCCGCGATCTCGTCGAGCAGGTCGCCCATGTCCTGGGGCTTGACGACCAGCGCCAGCGTGTCGGCCTTGCGGGCCGCCTCGACGTTGCCGACCACGGCCACGCCGTACCGCTCCTCGAGCTCGTGCGCGCGCTCGGGCCGCTTCTCGCCCACGAGCAGGTTGTCGACGCGGCGGCCGGCGCGGACCAGTCCGGAGAGCAGGGTCTCGCCCATCACGCCGGCGCCGAGGATGGCTGTCTGGGACATGGGACGACCTAGCTCTCGGGGATCAGTTCTTGGAGATCAGGGACCGCAGGAAGAATGTCAGGTTCTGCGGGCGCTCCGCGAGCCTTCTCATCAGGTAGCCGTACCACTCGGTGCCGTAGGGGACGTAGACCCGCACGTGCTCACCGTTCGCGACCAGCCGGCGCTGCTCCTCGGGGCGGATGCCGTAGAGCATCTGGAACTCGTAACTGCCGGGCGTCCGGCCGAAGCGGCTGGCGAGCGAGGACGCGATCTCGACCATCCGCGGGTCGTGGGTGGCGATCATCGGGTAGCCGTCGCCGGCGAGCAGCACCTTGAGGCAGCGCACGTAGGACTTGTCGATGTCGAGCTTGTCCTGGAACGCCACCGACTCGGGCTCGAGGTAGGCACCCTTGCACAGCCGCACCCGCGAGCCCTCGTACGCCAGCGCCCGGCAGTCGGACTCCGTGCGGTGCAGCGCGGCCTGCAGGACCGCCCCGGTCTCGGGGAAGTCCTTGCGCAGCTCGCGCAGGATCATCAGCGTCGAGTCGGTGGTGGTGTGGTCCTCCATGTCGAGCGTGACCGTCGTGCCCGCGTTGCGTGCGGCGCGGCAGACCGTGCGGGCGTTCTCGAGGGCGACCTTGTGCCCGACGTCGGGGAGGGACTGGCCGATCGCGCTGAGCTTGACCGACACCTCGGCGTGGCGGGTCAGGCCGCGCGCCGCGAGCTGCTGGAGGAGGTCGAGGTACGCCGCGACCGTCGCGTCGGCCTGCTCCGCGTCGGTGGTGTCCTCCCCGAGGAAGTCCAGCGTCACCCGCAGACCGTCCTCGCTGAGTGCTGCGGTCGCGCCGACCGCGGACTCCGTGGTCTCGCCGGGGACATAGCTGCGCACGATGCCGGCCGACACCGGCATCCCACTGACCGCCCTCTTCACCAGCGCGCTGCGGGAGAGGAGGAGGAGCGGTTGGCGGAGGAGCGACATGCCCACCAGGCTACGACCCGGCGTCCGGCATCCGGACTCCGCCTCGCGTCACCCCGGCGTCACGGCGGCACCACCCGGCGTCACGGGGTCCGGCGGCGCAGGGTGGCCGCCCCGAGCGCGAGGCCGGCGGCCGCGAACACCGCGACCACCGCGATGTCCCGCCAGACCTGCCCGGTCGCGGAGCTCGTGGTCAGGTGCTGCATCGCGTCCACGGCGTACGACAGCGGCAGCACGTCGCTGATCGCCCCGAGCACGTCCGGCAGCAGCGGCCGCGGCACCAGCAGCCCGCAGAGCAGCAGCTGCGGGATCACCAGCGCGGGCATGAACTGCACCGCCTGGAACTCCGTCTGGGCGAACGCCGACACGAACAGCCCGAGGGCGCTGCCGAGGACCGCGTCGACCACGGCCACGACCGTCAGCAGCCAGAGCGGCCCGGCCAGGTCGAGGCCGAGCAGGCCGACGCTGACCGCGACCGCGAGCACCGACTGGACCGCCGCGACCAGCCCGAAGGCGATCGCGTAGCCGACGAGGAAGTCGAGCTTGCCCATCGGCATCGCGAGCAGCCGCTCGAGGGTGCCGCTGGAGCGTTCGCGCAGGGTCGTCACGCTGGTCACGAGGAACATCACGATCACCGGGAAGATCGCGAGCAGGGCCGGGCCGATCCGGTCGAACAGCAGCGGGTTGGCGTCGTCGTACATCCACCACATGAGCGTGATCAGGATGCACGGCAGGACCAGCAGCATCGCGAGCGTGCGCCGGTCCCGCCGCAGCTGGATCAGCACGCGGTGCGCCACGGCGAGCGTCGTCCTGGGGTTCATCGGGCGTCCTTCCTGACGATCGCGAGGAACGCCTCCTCGACGTCCCCGACACCGGCTCCCTGCTTGATCTCGGCCGGGCTGCCGTCCGCGAGGATCCGGCCCTCGCGCATCAGCAGCAGCCGGTCGCAGCGCTCGGCCTCGTCCATGACGTGGCTGGAGACGAACACCGCCACCCCGGTGTCGGCGAGGCGGTGGAAGAGCTGCCACAGGTCCTCGCGGAGCACCGGGTCGAGCCCGACGGTCGGCTCGTCGAGCACGAGCAGGTCCGGCTGGCCGAGCAGCGCGACCGCGAGGCTCGCGCGGGACTGCTGGCCGCCGCTGAGCCGGCCGACGACGTCGTCGCGGTAGGCCCGCAGGTCGACTGACTCGACCGCGCGGTCCACCGCCTCGTGGTCGGCGGCCAGGACGCGGGCGAAGAACCGCAGGTTCTCCGCGACGGTCAGGTCGTTGTAGACGCTGACGGCCTGGGTCACGTAGCCGACCCTTGCGCGCAGCGCCGGGCTGCCGGCCGGCTCGCCGAACACCGTCACGGTCCCGCCGGCGACCTGCTGGACCCCCACCAGGCACCGCATCAGCGTCGACTTGCCGCAGCCCGAGGGCCCGAGCAGGCCGGTCACCCCGCCGCCGATGGTCAGGTCGAGGTGCTCCAGGACCGTGTGCCGGCCACGGACGACGTGGAGGTCGCGCACCTCCACCGCGTTATTCACCATGCGTTGAATTATGCTCACACGGGCTCGTGTCGGCAAGGCACAAGGGCCCTGCTTGTCAGGGACTTCTCCCGCTTCTCGGCCGTTGCAACCGCCGACAAGCGGGAGGATCCCCGGTGAACCGGGGATCCTCCGGCCGGACGCGCCAGCGGTCAGGGCAGCGGGACGGTCAGGTACCGCTGGACGGTGGGGGCGTAGATCGTCACGACGTCGTCGGCGGGCATCGACGCGAGCGGCTCGACCTCGAGCAGGTAGCGCAGCATGATCAGCCCGATGATCTGGCTGGCGACCAGCGGCATCCGCGTCTCCGGCCGGTCCACGCCCAACGCCACCCCGATCGGCTGCAGGATCGCCGGGAGGAAGCCGTCGCTCAGCAGCCGCTGGCCGGAGGGGTCGAGCATGTTGCGGGCCAGGCCGAGCAGCGGGAGCTTGAGCTCGGGGTCGTCCCACACCGAGAGGAACACCCGCAGCATCCGCTCGCCCGCGCCGTCGGGGCCCTGCGCGATGACGCCCGCCAGCCGTGACCGCGGGTCCACCGGCAGCTCGAGGGCGGCGATGAACAGCTCGTCCTTGGTGCCGAAGTAGTGGTGCACGAGCGAGGCATCCACCCCGGCCGCGGCGGCGACCGAGCGCACCGATGTGCCGGCGTACCCCTGCGCGGCGAACAGCCCACGGGCGGCGGCGAGGATCGCCGCACGGGTGTCCGGGGCCCCGGGACGCCGGCCCCGGCGCGGAGCCGTCTCGGTCACGGCGCGCCCACCGCCGAGTGCTCGCGCGCGAACTCCAGCGACTCGCGCAGGTCGGTCTCGCGCTCGGCGGTGTCGCGGCACTTGCGGGTGTTGATCTCCACGACGATCTCGCCGGCGAACCCGACCCGGGCCAGGTGCCGGAGGAACTCCTCGGCGCCGATCGACCCGCGACCGGGCACGAGGTGCTCGTCCTTGGCCGACCCGGTGCCGTCGGTGAGGTGGATGTGCCGCAGCCGGTCGCCCAGGCGCTCGGCCATCGCGACCGGGTCCGAGCGCGCGATCGCGGCGTGGGAGAGGTCGATGGTCGTGTTGGCGTACGGCTCGTCCGAGGGGTCCCAGCCGGGCAGGTACATCTCCATGCCGCGGCTCGACGAGGCCCGCCAGGGGTACATGTTCTCCACCGCGAACGCGATGCCGCTGGACTCCTCGAGCGCGGCGATGCCGTCGACGAAGTCGCGGGCGTAGGTCTTCTGCCAGCGGAACGGCGGGTGCACCACGACCACCTCGGCGCCCAGGGCCGCAGCCATCTCCGCGGAGCGCTCGAGCTTGCCCCAGGGCTCGGTGCCCCACACCCGTTGGGTGAACAGCAGGCAGGGCGCGTGCACCGCGGACACCGGGACGCCGTGGTGACGGGAGAGCTGCTGGATCGCGGAGGACTGCTGGCTGAGGGCGTCGATGCCGACCATCACCTCGACGGTGTCGTAGCCCAGCGACGCGGCGTACGCGAAGGCGTGCGCCGAGGACTCGGGGTAGACCGAGACCGTGGAGAGTCCGATGCGCGGAGCCATGGCTACCCCAGCACGCTGATCTGGTCGAGCCGCTCGAGGATCACGCCCTCGCGCAGTGCCCACGGGCAGATCTCCAGCTCCTCGAGCCCGAAGATGTCCATCGCCGCCTCCGCGACCAGCGCGCCCGGCACGATCTGGTGGGTGCGGCTCGGCGAGACGCCGGGCAGGTGGGCCAGGTCGTCGGAGCTCATCGCGACGAGCTTGGGGATCCACTGGCGCAGCGCGTCGCGGCCGAGGGCGCGCGGCACGAGCGGCCCGTCGGCGGACGGCGCGGCGCCGCAGATCCGGGCCAGCGACCGGAAGGTCTTGGAGGTCGCCGCGGCGTGGTCGGGGGTGCCGGCGCGCAGCAGCTGGCCGGCGTTGCGTGCGATCTCGGCGCGGATCTGCTTGCGCAGCAGGCGGATCGCCTCGTCGTCGGGGGCCCCGCCGCCGAAGAACTGTCGGGCCAGGCGCCCGGCTCCGAGCGGGAGCGACCACGCGACGTCGGGTGCCTCGTCGGCGCCGCCGGCGATCTCCAGCGACCCGCCGCCGATGTCGAAGACCGCGAGCCGCCCGGCCGACCAGCCGAACCAGCGGCGTACGGCGAGGAACGTCAGCCGCGCCTCGTCCTCCCCCGACAGGACCGCGATCCGCAGGCCGGTGGCCGCGTGCACGTGGTCGAGCACCGCGTCGGAGTTGACGGCGTCGCGCACGGCGGAGGTGGCGAACGCGAGCATGTCCTCGCAGCCTTTGTCCTCCGCGACGACGAGCGCCTGGGCGGTGAAGGCGGTGAGCGCGTCGATGCCCTGCTGCGCGACGGCACCGTCCGCATCGAGGTGCTCGGCGAGCCGCAGCGGCTCCTTATAGGAGAACGCCGGGAGCGGCGCCGCGCCGCCGTGGGCGTCGACCACGAGCAGGTGCCCGGTGTTGGACCCGATGTCGAGGACGCCCAAGCGCATGGGTCCAACGTACTAGGGCCGACACATCGGCCACGTAGGGTTGACGGGTGCCCGAAGTCGACCTGGTCTTCCCCCGTGCGTTCGTGGAGTTCGTCAACCCGGCCGACCAGACCGAGGTGATGCGCTGCGACCTCACCTGGCTGACCTCGAGCTACACCTGCATCTTCGGCCAGGGCTGCCCGGGCATCTACGCCGACGCCCCCGACGTCGGCTGCTGCACGCTCGGCGCGCACTTCGCGGACAAGGACGACGAGAAGCGGGTTGCGGCGTACGTCGAGATGCTCGACGAGGAGCTGTGGCAGCACAAGCCGGGCGGCAACAAGGGCAAGGTGCGCAAGCAGGACTGGATCGAGCTCGACGACGACGGCGAGCGCAAGACCCGCACGATCACCGTCGACGGCCAGCAGGCGTGCGTGTTCCACAACCGCCCGGACTTCAAGAACGGCGCCGGCTGCGCCCTGCACGCCCTGGCGTTCGTGCTCGGCAAGAACCCGCTCGAGACCAAGCCCGACGTGTGCTGGCAGCTGCCGATCCGCCGTACGTTCCGCGAGGTCACGCGCCAGGACGGCTCCACCTACACGGAGGTCTCGATCGGCGAGTACGACCGCCGGGGCTGGGGTGCGGGCGGCCACGACCTCGACTGGTACTGCTCGGGCAACACCGAGGCGCACGTCGCCGTCGACCCCGTCTACGTCTCGAACGAGGCCGAGCTGACCGCACTGATGGGCAAGCCGGCATACGACGAGCTGGTCCGCCACTGCGAGGCGCACGTGCGCTCCCGCTCCGCGCTCGCGCTGCACCCGGCCGACCCGCACTGACCACTGCGCTGACCACCGCACTGACCACTGCGCTAGACATCTCGACGTCAAGAGACTCCGACCCCGGCGTGCGAGGTTCCTGAGAGGACGCCGAGAATCTCTGTATGCGCCTGGACCATCTCTCTTTCGCAGCCGGACCTGATGGCCTCGCCAGCACTGCCCAGCGCATCGGGGGTCTGCTCGGCAAGGACTTCGTCGACGGTGGTGTGCACCCCCGTTTCGGGACCCGCAACATGATCCTGCCGCTCGCCGGCAACACCTACCTCGAGATCGTCGAGGTCCTCGACCACCCCGCCTCCGACAAGGCCCCGTTCGGCCAGGCCGTCCGCGCCCGCTCCGCGCTCGGCGGCGGCTGGCTCGGCTGGGTCGTCGCGGTCGACGACATCACCGTCGTCGAGCAGCGGCTCGGCCGCGAGGCCGTGATCGGCAGCCGGCACCGGCCCGACGGCACCGAGCTGCGCTGGAAGCAGATCGGCGTCCACGGCCTGATCGCCGACCCGCAGCTGCCGTTCTTCATCCAGTGGGACACCCCGGCCGAGCTGCACCCGAGCGCCGAAGCCGACCCGTCGTTCTCCCTGGCCTGTCTGGAGATCGCCGGCGACCCGCACCGGGTTAGCGAGTGGCTGGGCGAGACCGTCGAGGCACCGCTCGAGGACGTCAAGGTCGACTGGGCCGCGCCCAACGGGACGCCCGGCATCGTCGCCGCCCAGTTCCAGACCCCGAGCGGGCTCGTCAGACTCTGACGGTGGCCGCGGACGTCACGCCCGGGGCTCGGCCGAGCCCCAACATCTGGCACCACCCGGCGACGTACGAGATCGAGAACCGGGCAGTCGACCCCGACGGCGCGCTGGGCGCGGCGATGCTCGCCGTCGACGACTGGGCCGGACGCACCGTGCTCGACGTCGGCTGCGGCACCGGCTTCCACCTGCCGTGGTTCGCGGAGACCGCCGCCTCGGTGGTCGGCGTCGAGCCGCACGCCGACCTGGTCGCCCTGGCCCGCCGTCGCGCCCGCCGGCTGCCGAACGTGACCGTGCACCAGGGCGCGGCCCAGTCGCTGCCGCTGCCGGACGTCTCGGTCGACGTCGTCCACGCCCGGTGGGCGTACTTCTTCGGCCCCGGCTGCGAGCCCGGGCTCGCCGAGCTCGACCGGGTCGTGCGCCGTGGCGGTACGGCGTACGTGATCGACAACGACCCGACCCGGTCGACGTTCGGGGCGTGGTTCCGGCGGGGCTACCCCGAGGTCGACCCGGCCGCGGTCGAGCGGTTCTGGTCCACGCGCGGCTGGACCCGGGTGCCGGTCGACCTGCGCTGGTCGTTCTCCTCCCGCGCCGACCTGGAGGCCGTCGTCGGCATCGAGTTCACCCCCGCCGTCGCCGACGAGGTGCTGGCCGAGCACGCCGGCACCGAGGTCGACTACGCGGTCAACCTGTGGTGGCGGCGGTTCTAGGCGGCCGGGACGCTTTCGCCGGGCGGGTCCAGGGAGACTGCCGGCAGCCCGTCCGCCCGCCTAGCTCGTCCCACGCAGGGCGAGCGTGGGGGTCAGCATCACGCCCGGCCCGACCGTGGGCGGGTGGGCGAGCAGACCCTCGAGCGCCTTGACGATCTCGACGGCCGCGTCCTCGAGCGGCTGGCGGACCGACGTCAGCCCCGGTGAGACCACCTGGGCGACCTGGGAGTCGTCGAAGCCGATCACCGCGACGTCATGGCCGGGGACCAGGCCGCGGTCGGCGAGGGTGCGCAGCACCCCCATGGCGAGGGTGTCGGAGGCGCAGACGAACGCGGTCGGGCGGGCCTCGTCGAGCAGCACCGCGCTGGCCTCGCTGCCACTGCCCACCGTGTCCTCGACCCGCGAGGCCAGGCCGGTGGTCGGCAGGCCGCGCGCGTGCAGGGCGCGGCTCCAGCCGGAGCGACGGTCCTCGCCGATGAAGGAGTCCTTGCGCCACCCGATCCAGGCGATCCGCTGGTGCCCCTTGTCGAGGAGGTACGACGTCGCCAGGTCGGTCCCGGACGCCCCGTCGACGTCGACCCAGGGGTGCTCGGCGGCCGGGTTGTCCCACGGGCGCCCGAACGCCACGAACGGTGCGCGGCGCTCCTCGAGCCAGGCGGCCTGGGGGTTGCCGAGGTAGGTGTCGGTGACCACGAACGCGTCGACCGCGGTCGAGCGGAGCAGGTCGTCGTACCCGGTCACCGGGTCCTCGGGGTCACCGGCGAACAGCAGCACGTGGTAGCCGGCGTCGCGGGAGGTCTCGACGAGGGAGTGCACGAACCGGTCCATGGTCGCGTTGGCGGTGCCCTCCTGGGCCGGGCCGATCCGCATCCCGATCAGGTGCGAGGACCGGGTGCGCAGGTTGCGGGCGGCGCGGTTGGGGGAGTACCCCAGGTCGTCGATCGCCTGGAGCACCCGGGCGAGGGTGTCCGCGCGCAGGAGGTCGGGGTTGTTGACCGCGTTGGAGACCGTCTGCCGCGAGACGCCGGCACGCTCGGCGACGTCGGCGAGGGTCGGCGGGGTCGTCGGGACCCGGGCCGCACGCCCCGTTCCGGCCGGTGTCCTGGACAATCCCACCTCCTCGACTGACGGGGATCGCCTTGATCGTTCCAAGGTCAGCATAACGACGTCCGGCGTCCGAACCGACCGGACGCCGCGATCCGTGCCGGACCGCTGCTGCGCGCCGTACGACGGGGTGTCGGCGCGGCCGCCTAGGTTCATCCCCATGGCGAAGTCCTCCCACCCCGCGTTCCGTTGCTCCGAGTGCGGCTGGGAGACCGCCAAGTGGGTCGGCCGGTGCGGCGAGTGCCAGGCCTGGGGGTCGGTCGCCGAGGCGGCCACCGCTCCGGCGGGCCGCACGACGGCGAGCCCGGTGACCCGCCCGGCCGTGCCGATCGGCCAGGTCTCGGTGGAGGACTCCCGGTTCCGCAGCAGCGGCGTCCCCGAGCTCGACCGGGTGCTGGGCGGCGGCCTGGTGCCGGGCGCCGCGATCCTGCTCGCCGGCGAGCCGGGGGTCGGCAAGAGCACGCTCCTGCTCGAGGTCGCCGCCCAGACCGCCCGCTACCAGCGCCGCACCCTCTACGTCACCGGCGAGGAGTCCGCCTCCCAGGTGCGGCTGCGCGCCGACCGCACCGGCGGCGTCCACGACGAGCTCTACCTCGCCGCCGAGACCGACCTGGGCGCCGTCCTCACCCACATCGAGCAGGTCCGGCCCACGCTGCTTGTCGTCGACTCGATCCAGACCATCGGGGCGTCCGGGGTCGACGGGGTCCCCGGGGGCGTCACCCAGGTCAAGGAGGTCGCCGCGGCGCTGATCCGGGTCGCCAAGACCCGCAACATCACCACGGTGATCGTCGGCCACGTGACCAAGGACGGGACGATCGCCGGACCACGGGTGCTCGAGCACGTCGTCGACGTCGTGCTGCACTTCGAGGGCGACCGGGAGTCCCGGTTCCGGATGGTCCGGGCGATGAAGAACCGCTTCGGCCCGATCGACGAGGTCGGCTGCTTCGACCTCGGCGCCGACGGCATCACCGCGGTCACCGACCCGACCGGTCTCTTCGTCGAGAGCCACCACGCCCCGGTCCCGGGCACCTGCGTCGCCGTGTCGATGGAGGGCCGGCGGCCGCTGCTCGCCGAGGTGCAGGCGCTTGTGACGCACAGCTCTGCGGAGCGCCCGCGGCGTACGACGTCGGGTCTCGACTCCAGCCGGGTCGCGATGGTGATGGCGGTGCTGCAGCAGCACTGCGGTGTCCACCTGCACACCCGCGACGTGTTCGCCTCGACGGTCGGTGGCGCCCGGATCGTCGAGCCGGCCAGCGACCTCGCGGTCGCGGTGGCGCTGACCTCGGCCAGCCGCGGACTGGCGGCGCCGCGGGGCGTGGTCGCGATGGGCGAGATCGGCCTGTCGGGTGAGCTGCGCCGGGTCCGCGACCTGCCGCTGCGGCTGGCCGAGGCCGCCCGCCTCGGGTTCCAGCTCGCGGTGGTGCCCACCGAGCCCGGCCGGCCGCCCGCCCGGTCGCCGGAGTCGTGGACGGTCGACGGCATGCGCGTGCTCGACGTGTCCGACGTCCACGGCGCGCTGCGCCTGCTCCAGCTGGTCGGCTCCGAGACCAGCAGGCCGCGTTCGGTCGAGGGACTCTGAGACGCTCCCCTAGACTCAGCGCAGCGGCCGGACTGGGCCGCCCACACAGGGAGGACCACCGAGGTGGCCACGGATCGCTCGGACGAGACGCTGCGGCTGCGCGCGACGCTCGCGACCATCGCGCCCGGCACGCCGCTGCGCGACGGCCTGGAGCGGATCCTCCGCGGCCGCACCGGCGCACTGATCGTCATGGGCCACGACAAGGTCGTCGAGTCGATCGCGACCGGCGGCTTCACGCTCGACGTCCCGTTCACCGCCACCGGGTTGCGCGAGCTGGCCAAGATGGACGGCGCGATCATCGTCGACAAGGACGTCACCCGGATCCTCCGCGCGGCCGTGCACCTGATGCCCGACCACACGATCCCGTCCGAGGAGACCGGCACCCGGCACCGGACCGCCGACCGGGTGGCCCGCCAGACCGGCTTCCCGGTCATCTCGGTGTCCCAGTCGATGCAGATCATCGCGGCGTACGTCGGCGAGACCCGCCACGTGCTCGAGGACTCCGGCCAGATCCTGTCCCGCGCCAACCAGGCGCTCGCCACGCTCGAGCGCTACAAACTGCGCCTCGACGAGGTGTCGAGCACGCTCTCGGCGCTGGAGATCGAGGACCTCGTGACGGTCCGCGACGTCGCTGTGGTCGCCCAGCGGCTGGAGATGGTGACCCGGATCGCCAGCGAGATCGAGGACTACGTGCTCGAGCTCGGCACCGACGGCCGGCTGCTCTCCCTGCAGCTCGAGGAGCTGATCACCGGCGTCGACACCGAGCGCGAGCTCGTGATCCGCGACTACCTCCCGGCCGGCAGGCGCACCAAGAGCCCCGAGGCGCTCCTCAACCGGCTCGAGTCGCTCTCGTCCACCGAGCTGGTCGACCCCGCGGCCGCCGCCCGGGCGCTCGGCCTCGGCAACGGCGAGCACCTCGACGGCGCGGTCGCGCCCCGCGGCTACCGGCTGCTGGCCAAGGTGCCGAGGCTGCCCACGACCGTCGTCGACCGGCTCGTCGACCACTTCGGCACTCTGCAGAAGCTGCTGTCCGCCGGGGTCGACGACCTCCAGGCGGTCGAGGGTGTCGGCGAGCTGCGCGCCCGCAGCGTCCGCGAGGGCCTGTCCCGCCTCGCCGAGTCGACGATCCTCGAGCGGTACGTCTAGCCCACCGTCCGCCGTCGAGGCACCCGAAATGGCTGCGATCCGCCTCGGGACCCAGCCACTTCTGGTGTCTCGACGGTGAACAGCCGCCTCAGTCGGGCTCGACGGCTCCGGACGGCGACTTGCTGGCCGAGTGGCTCGGCGTGACCGGGCGTCCGGAGGGCGAGCTGGACGGGGAGTTCTTCGGCGTCACGGTCTTGGTGATCGTGCCGGCCACGGGTGTGGTCAGCTCGAACTGGACGTCCGAGGGCTCGCCGCCGAGGGCGGCGGCGGTGACGTGGTACCAGCCGGGGTCGGCCCATCCGGTGAGCTTGGTGCAGCCGTCGCTGTCGGACCGCTTCGCCTGCGTCCAGACCAGGTCGACGTCGGTGGTCTCCGCGCTGCGGACGATGACGTCGCGGCTCAGGATCGCGCGAGGGCAGTCGCGGCTGGTCCAGATCCGGTCCTTGCCGGACGTGATGTTGACCGTGAGGGAGTCGGTGGACACCCGCCAGGTGCAGGCGTCCGAGGTGACCGTGCGCAGCTGCAGCACGATCTTGACGTCGTTGCCGGCGACGGCGTCCTCGACCAGCGGCGTGACCGCGATGTCCTCGTTGGCGCACGGCCCGTCGGGCTCGGCGAGCACGGGCTCCTGGCTCCGGCTCGCCTTCTTGCCCGGCTTGCGGCTGCTCTCGGCCGCGGTGGGCAGGTCGCCGACCGTGGTCGACTCCGACGGCGAGGCCCCCGCGGCGACCGGGGCGGCGCGGTCGGGGTCCGAGCTGGCGTCACTGCCGCCGCCGAGCAGGCGGGCGATCGCGACGACGAGCAGGACGGCGGTCCCCAGCACCAGCGTCCGACGCACCCAGTAGACGCGCGCCGGCAACGGGCCACGGGTCAAGGCGGGCATGACGTCACGCTAGTCAGGGGCGAGCCCCTGATCGCGGTGCCACACCGGCCACAATGGCGTCGACATGAGCAATCTCCACGAACCCCTGCTGCGGTGGTACGACGAGCACGCCCGCGACCTGCCGTGGCGGCGTCCCGAGGCGGGTGCGTGGTCGGTCATGGTGTCGGAGTTCATGCTCCAGCAGACCCCCGTCGCGCGGGTGCTGCCGGTCCACGAGCAGTGGCTGGCCCGGTGGCCGGCGCCTGCCGACCTCGCGGCCGAGCCCAGCGGCGAGGCGGTCCGGGCCTGGGGCCGCCTGGGCTACCCGCGCCGGGCGCTGCGCCTGCACGCGGCGGCCACCGCCATCGTCGAGCGGCACGGCGGCACCGTGCCCGCGTCGTACGACGACCTGGTCGCGCTGCCCGGCATCGGCGACTACACCGCGGCCGCGATCGCGACCTTCGCCTACGGTCGGCGCCACGTCGTGCTCGACACCAACGTTCGGCGGGTGTTCGCGCGGATCCTCCAGGGCGTCGAGCTGCCGGGCACGTCGGTGACCCGGGCCGAGCGCGAGGTGGCCCTCGAGGTGCTGCCGGACGACGAGCCGACGGCGTCGACCTGGTCGGTCGCGGTCATGGAGCTCGGCGCACTGGTCTGCACGGCCGCCAACCCGCGCTGCGGCGGCTGCCCGGTCGCCGACCTCTGCGCGTGGCGGGCGGCGGGCCATCCGGCGTACGACGGGCCCCCGCGCAAGGCGCAGACCTGGGCCGGCACCGACCGGCAGTGCCGGGGCCGGCTGCTCTCGGTGCTCCGCGACAGCGACGCCCCCGTGCACCGCAGCCGGCTCGACGCGACCTGGACCGAGGAGGCCCAGCGGGTCCGCTGCCTGGCCTCGCTGGTCGAGGACGGGCTGGTCGTCCACGCCGGCCCGGACACCTACGCCCTGCCCTGAAATGACGTTGACCCGCCCGAAAGTTTCGGGCGGGTCAACGTCTCAGGCGGTCAGTCGGTGGACTTCGGGACGTCCGCGCCGCTGTCGGAGTCGTCCGGACCGTCGGTCACGGCCTCGCCGGTCGCGACCTCGGCGGTCTCGAACGGCGGCAGGTCGGGCAGCTCGCCGACCTTCTGCCCGGAGAACGTGAAGGTGGCCGTCGGGCCCTCCCCCTCGACGTCCACGAGCACGATCTGGCCCGGGCCGACCTCGCCGTACAGCATCTTCTCGGCGAGCACGTCCTCGATCTCGCGCTGCACCGTGCGGCGCAGCGGCCGGGCGCCGAGCACCGGGTCGAAGCCGCGCTCGGCGAGCAGCTGCTTGGCGGGCTGGGTCAGCTCGATGCGCATGTCGCGGTCGCGCATCCGCAGCTCGACCGAGGCGATCATGTTGTCCACCATCGCCACGATCTGCTCCTGCGACAGCGGCGGGAACACGATGATCTCGTCGACACGGTTGAGGAACTCGGGACGGAAGTGCTGCTTGAGCTCCTCCGACACCTTCGCCTTCATCCGGTCGTACGAGCCGGCCGCGTCGCCGGACTGCTGGAAGCCGAGGTTGATGCCCTTGGCGATGTCGCGGGTGCCGAGGTTGGTGGTCATGATGATCACGGTGTTCTTGAAGTCGACCACCCGGCCCTGCGAGTCGGTCAGGCGACCCTCCTCGAGGATCTGCAGCAGGCTGTTGAAGATGTCCGGGTGGGCCTTCTCGACCTCGTCGAACAGCACCACCGAGAACGGCTTGCGCCGCACCTTCTCGGTGAGCTGGCCGCCCTCCTCGTAGCCGACGTAGCCCGGAGGCGAGCCGAACAGCCGCGAGACCGTGTGCTTCTCGCCGAACTCCGACATGTCGAGCTGGATCAGCGCGTCCTCGTCGCCGAAGAGGAACTCCGCGAGCGTCTTGGACAGCCACGTCTTGCCGACGCCGGAGGGACCGGCGAAGATGAACGACCCGCCGGGACGCTTGGGGTCCTTGAGGCCGGCACGGGTACGCCGGATCGCCCGGCTGAGCGCCTTGACGGCCTCCTCCTGGCCGATGACGCGCTTGTGCAGCTCGTCCTCCATCTTGAGCAGCCGGGTCGACTCCTCCTCGGAGAGCTTGACGATCGGGATGCCGGTCGCCACGGCGAGCACCTCGGCGATCAGCTCCTCGTCGACCTCGGCCACCTCGTCCATGTCGCCCGCGCGCCACTGCTTCTCGCGCTCGGACTTCTTGAGGATCAGCTGCTTCTCCTCGTCGCGCAGGCGCGCGGCGGCCTCGAAGTCCTGGCCGTCGATCGCGGCCTCCTTGCGCTGCCGGACCTCGCCGATCTTGTCGTCGTACTCGCGCAGGTCGGCGGGCGCCGTCATCCGACGGATCCGCAGCCGCGAGCCCGCCTCGTCGATCAGGTCGATGGCCTTGTCGGGCAGGAACCGGTCGGAGATGTAGCGGTCGGCCAGCGTCGCCGCCGAGACCAGCGCCTCGTCGGTGATCGTCACCCGGTGGTGGGCCTCGTAGCGGTCGCGCAGGCCCTTGAGCATCTCGATCGTGTGCGCGATCGAGGGCTCCGCGACCTGGATCGGCTGGAAGCGGCGCTCCAGCGCGGCGTCCTTCTCGAGGTACTTGCGGTACTCGTCGAGGGTGGTGGCGCCGATCGTCTGCAGCTCGCCGCGGGCCAGCATCGGCTTGAGGATGCTGGCGGCGTCGATCGCGCCCTCGGCCGCGCCGGCGCCGACGAGCGTGTGGATCTCGTCGATGAACAGCACGATGTCGCCGCGGGTGCGGATCTCCTTGAGCACCTTCTTCAGGCGCTCCTCGAAGTCACCGCGGTAGCGCGACCCGGCGACCAGGGCCCCGAGGTCGAGCGTGTAGATCTGCTTGTCCTTGAGCGTCTCGGGCACGTTGCCCTTGACGATGTCCTGGGCGAGACCCTCGACGATGGTGGTCTTGCCGACGCCGGGCTCTCCGATGAGCACCGGGTTGTTCTTCGTACGGCGGGACAGGATCTGCATGACCCGCTCGATCTCCTGCTCCCGGCCGATGACCGGGTCGAGCTTGCCCTCGCGGGCGTCCTGGGTGAGGTTGCGGCCGAACTGGTCGAGCACCAGCGACGAGGACGGCGCGTCCCCGCCGGAGGCGCCGGTGGCCGCGGCCGAGCCGGCCGACTCCTTGCCCTGGAAGCCCGAGAGCAGCTGGATGACCTGCTGGCGCACCCGGTTGAGGTCGGCGCCGAGCTTCTGCAGCACCTGGGCGGCGACGCCCTCGCCCTCGCGGATCAGGCCGAGCAGGATGTGCTCGGTGCCGATGTAGGAGTGGCCGAGCTGCAACGCCTCGCGCAGGGACAGCTCGAGCACCTTCTTGGCGCGCGGGGTGAAGGGGATGTGGCCGCTCGGGGCCTGCTGGCCCTGGCCGATGATCTCCTCGACCTGGGCACGCACCGCCTCGAGCGAGATGTCGAGGCTCTCCAGCGCCTTGGCGGCCACGCCCTCGCCCTCGTGGATGAGGCCGAGCAGGATGTGCTCCGTGCCGATGTAGTTGTGGGAGAGCATGCGGGCCTCTTCCTGGGCCAGCACGACCACCCGGCGGGCTCGGTCAGTGAACCGCTCGAACATGCGCATCGCTCCTACAAGCTTGTGGGGCCCTCCCCCCGTCGTCGTGGAGGGGAGGTACGAGACAACTAACCCCGCTGACAGCCTACGCGTTCCCACCTCAGGCCCTAGCCAGTCCGCTGAGAGCGAACAACTCCCTCGCAGCGACGCGTGAGGCACGAACGCGGCGCGTGGGCGTCACCAGATCGAACAAGCCCCGCGGCTGAGGAACGAAGCCGCGACGGGCGCGTCGAGATCCGGTGAGACGAACAGGGCGGTGACCACGAAGGTCACCGCCCTGCTGCTACCTACGGGGTCTCGACAAGCTCGACCAGCGAACGGTGGTCTCGACAAGCTCGACCAACGAACCCCGACGTCAGTGGGCCTTCTCGTACGCCTCGCGGACCTCGGCGGACACCCGGCCGCGGTCGGGGACGTCGTGGCCGTTGGCCCGGGCCCAGTCGCGGATCTCCTTGGCGCTGGCACCACCGGTGGCCGCGGCGGCGGAGCGGCGTCCGCGGCGCGGGGCGGCGCCGACCTTGCGGCCGTGCCCGATGTAGCCGGCCAGCGCGTCGCGCAGCGCCGCGGCATTCGTGTCGTTCAGGTCGATCTCGTAGGTCGTCCCGTCCAGGCCGAAGGAGACCGTCTGGGTCGCCTCACTGCCGTCCAGATCGTCTACGAGAACGATGTTGACCTTCTGGGCCATTTGTCGACCTCACTCGCTTTAATTCGGGGGTGAATACAGCATTGTTCATCATGCCACGCCCGAATTGAATTCCGCTAACCCCTAATCGGGGGTATCACGAGTTGCGCTGGAAGACCAGCTCTAGCCCGCGCAGTGTCAACCACGGCGCGTGCTGGGTGAAGCAGTGGCATTCATCGAGCACGACCGGCGCGAGATAACCGGTCGCAATCACGTGCACGTCCGCGGATTCGGCGCCGAGCTCGGCGATCATCCGCTCGACAATTCCCTCGACCTGGGCGGCCACACCGAAAACCATTCCCGACTGCAGAGCCTCGACGGTGTTCTTCGCAATCACCGAACGCGGGCGCAGCAATTCGACTTTCCGCAGCTGCGCACCACGGCGCCCGAGCGCCTCGAGGGAGAGCTCGATCCCGGGCGAGATCGCGCCCCCGACGTACTGGCCCTGGGCGCTGACCACGTCGAAGGTCGTCGCCGTGCCGCCGAAGTCGACGACGATCGCGGGTCCGCCGTACTCGTGGACCGCGGCGAGCGCGTTGATGATCCGGTCGGTGCCGACCTCGCGCGGGTTGTCCATCAGCACCGGGACGCCGGTGCGCACCCCGGGCTCGACGACCACCCGGGCCACGTCGGCGAAGTGACGGGTGAGCATCTCGCGCCACTCGTGCAGGACGGCCGGGACGGTCGCGCAGACGGCGATCCCGTCGACCTCGTCGAGCGCGGCCCCGAGCAGGCCACGCAGCAGCACCGCCCACTCGTCGGCGGTGTTGCGCTCGTCGGTGGCCACCCGCCAGTCGGCGAGCACCGTGCCGTCGGCGACCAGACCGAGGACCGTGTGGCTGTTGCCGATGTCGGCACAGAGCAGCGGCACGGCTCAGCCCTCGGTTCCCGGGGTCCCCGGCGCGACGGGAGCGGAGCGAGCGCCGTGTCGGGGTAGGAGATCGAGTCCGAGGTCGAACACCTTGACCGAGTGGGTGAGCGCCCCGACCGAGATGAAGTCGACCCCGGTCTCGGCCACCTCGCGCGCCCGTTCGAGGGTCAGCCCGCCGGACGCCTCGAGCGTGGCACGCCCCTCGGTGATCCGGACCGCCTCGGCCATCGTCGCGGTGTCCATGTTGTCGAGCAGGATCTCGGTGCACCCGGCCGCGAGCAGGTCGCGCAGCTGGTCGAGGTCGGTGACCTCCACCTCCACCCGCAGGTCGGGGTAGGCCGCGCGGACGGCGTCGTACGCCGGCACCACGCCGCCGGCGGCGACCACGTGGTTGTCCTTGACCATGGCCCGGTCGCTGAGGCTGAAGCGGTGGTTGACGCCGCCACCGCAGCGCACGGCGTACTTCTGCAGGGCCCGGAAGGTCGGCAGCGTCTTGCGGGTGTCGAGCACCCGGGCGCGGGTGCCGGCCAGGGCGTCGACCCAGTGAGCGGTGGCGGTGGCGACCCCGGAGAGGTGGCTGGCGTAGTTGAGGGCGATGCGCTCGGCGGTCAGGAGCCCGCGCGTGGGCCCGGACACCCGCATCACGACGTCCCCGGGGGCGACGCGCGTGCCGTCGGGGACCCGGTCGGTGACCGCGACCGTGTCGCCCATGACCTCGTGGAACACCAGGGCGGCGACGCCGAGTCCGGCGACGACGCCGGCCTCGCGGGCGGCGAAGACCCCGGTGCCCAGCGCGTCGGGGGCGATCGTCGCGATCGAGGTGACGTCCCCGGCGGGGAGGTCCTCCGCGAGCGCCTCGGCGATCTGGGCCCGCACCGCGTCCGGGTCGAGCCCGGCGGCGCGCAGCTCGCCGTCGTACGGCGTGCTCACGCCGCGCCCCGGTCGGTCGGGGGCGCGGGCACGAACTCGAGCGTGCTCGCGCCGTCGGACATCAGCACGTCGAAGTGGCCCGCGAAGTCCGCGTCGTCGCGCTCGGGGAAGTCCTCGCGCCAGTGGGAGCCGCGGGTCTCCTCGCGTAGCGCCGCGGCGTCGGCGAGCGCCACCGCGATCGTCAGCAGGTTGGTGGTCTCCCACGACTCCTGGTCGATCGCGTCCGCGGTCTCGCCGGCGAGCTTGTCGAGCAGGCCGGCGGCGTCGGCGAGGCCGTCGGCGGTGCGCAGCACGCCGACCCGGCTGGTCATCACATCCTGGAGCTCACGACGCACGCTGCCCGGCACGAGACCCGCGGTGCGGGTGTCGGTCACCGGCGGCTGCAAGGGACGGAGCTCGCCGGGCAGCACCTGCGCGATCCGGCGTGAGAAGACCAGCCCCTCGAGCAGCGAGTTGGAGGCCAGCCGGTTGGCGCCGTGGACGCCGGAGCAGGCGGCCTCGCCGGTCGCGTAGAGCCCCGGGACGGTCGAGCGGCCCCAGAGGTCGGTGCGGACGCCGCCGGAGGCGTAGTGGCAGGCGGGCGCGACCGGGATGAGCTCGGTGACCGGGTCGACGCCGTGGCTGCGGGTGGTGGCCAGGATCGTCGGGAACCGCCGCTCCCACTCGTCGGCGCCGAGGTGGCGGGCGTCGAGCCACATGTGCGGCCGGCCGGTCTCGTTCATCCGGCGGGTGATCGCCTTGGCGACGACGTCGCGCGGGGCGAGGTCGGCGAGCTCGTGGACGCCCTGCATGAACCGGTTGCCCTCGAAGTCGACCAGGAAGGCGCCCTCGCCGCGGACCGCCTCGGAGATCAAAGGCTGCTGGCCCAGCGAGTCGGGCCCGAGGTACATCACCGTGGGGTGGAACTGCACGAACTCGAGGTCGCGCAGCACCGCCCCGGCACGCAGGGCGACGGCCATCCCGTCGCCGGTGGACACCGCCGGGTTGGTGGTCTGGGAGAACACCTGGCCGAGCCCGCCGCTGGCCAGTACCACCGCGCGGCAGTGGACCGCACCGACACCGTCGCGCTGCCCCTCCCCCATCACGTGCAGCGTGACCCCGGCGACGCCGCCGTCCTCGGCGAGCAGCAGGTCGACCGCGAGCGCGTGCTGGATGACCTCGATATCGGGTGCCTGCTCGACCGCCGCGATCAGGGCGCGCTGGATCTCGGCGCCGGTCGCGTCGCCGCCCGCGTGGGCGATGCGGTCGCGGTGGTGCCCGCCCTCGCGGCCGAGCGAGAGTTCGCCGTCGGGGTCGTGGTCGAAGTTCGCGCCCAACGCGATCAGCTCACGCACGGCCTCGGGGCCCTCGGTGACCAGGGCGTGCACGGCCGCGCGGTCGCAGGCGCCGGCGCCCGCCACCAGCGTGTCGAGCTCGTGCTCCGCCGGGGTGTCGCCCGGGCCGAGCGCCGCGGCGATGCCGCCCTGGGCCCACTGGGTGGAGCCGGCGGCGAGCACGTCCTTGGTCACGACGAGGACCTTGCCGACCTGCTCGCGCAGGCGCAGGGCGGCGGTCAGCCCGGCGATGCCCGAGCCGATGACGACCACGTCGGCCGTGGTCGTCCAGCCGGGGTCGGGCGCGACCAGGCGTCCGGGGACCCGGCGTACGGGAGCATCGATCCCGCGGGCGGGCACGTCGGGGACTGGCTCGTCGGGCACGTGGGCAGGCTAGCGCTCTGCCGGTCGGTCGCCGCGCAGCAGCCCGGATCCGGCGGGCGCCTCGGCCGGGTCGCTGCCGGTGGTCACCACCTTGTTGCCCGCGTCGACGAACACCACGTGCGGCTCGAAGCCCTTGGCCTCGACGTCCTCCATCTGCCCGTAGGCGATGAGAATGACCAGGTCACCGGGGTGCACCAGCCGGGCGGCGGCGCCGTTGATGCCGATCACCCCCGAGCCACGCTCGCCGGCGATCGTGTACGTCTCCAGCCGGGCGCCGTTGGTGATGTCCACGATGTGCACGAGCTCGCCCGGCAGCAGGTCGGCCGCGTCGAGGAGGTCCTCGTCGACGGTGACCGACCCGACGTAGTGCAGGTCGGCCTGCGTCACCGTGGCCCGGTGGATCTTGCTCTTCATCATCGTGCGCAGCACTTGCTACTCGCTTCGCTCGTAGGGAACGGCGTCGTCCCGCGTCGCGGGACTGTCCTTCTGTTCCGTCAAGCCAGGCTCGCTTCGCTCGCGGCTTGACGGGCTGGCTTCGCCAGCGGGTATCGGGACGCCGAGGGTCAGCGGCATGTTGTCGATCAGACGGGTGCCGCCGACACGGGCGGCGACCAGCATCCGCGCCGCGGTGCGCGGCGGTACGTCGTCGGGCAGCTCGCCCAGGTCGGGATCGGTGATCACGAGGTAGTCGAGGTCGACCCCCGGCGCCGCCCGCAGCTCGGCGCGCGCCTCGGTGAGGGCGACCCGGGCGCCGTACCCGGCGTTGGCCTGCGCGGCGCGCAGCGCGTGGCTCAGCGCCACCGCGTCGTGGCGCTGCTCGGCGTCGAGATACCGGTTGCGGCTGGACAGGGCCAGGCCGTCGGGCTCGCGGACGGTCTCGGCGCCGACGACCTCGACCCCGAGGTTGAGGTCGAGGACCATCCTGCGGATCAGCGTGAGCTGCTGGTAGTCCTTCTCGCCGAAGACCGCGACGTCGGGCCGGACCAGGCCGAAGAGCTTGGCGACGACCGTCAGCACCCCACGGAAGTGGCCGGGGCGGGTCTTGCCCTCGAGGACCTTGCCGAGCGGTCCTGGACGGACGGTGACCTGCGGCGGCCCGCCGGGGTAGACGTCCTCGACGCTCGGGGCGAACACGATGTCGACCCCCTCGCGGGCGCAGACCTCGAGGTCCGCCTCGAGGGTGCGCGGGTAGCGGTCGAGGTCCTCGTTCGGCCCGAACTGCAGAGGGTTGACGAAGATCGAGACCACCACCGGGCCGTCGTCGCCGACCCGCTCCCGGGCCGTGCGCACCAGGCTCGCGTGGCCCTCGTGCAAGGCACCCATGGTCGGCACGAAGCCGACCGGGCGGCCCGCGGCGCGGGCGGGCGCGAGCAGGGTGGCGAGCTCCTCGCGCGTGTGCGCGAGGACGGGCGTGGCGCTCATCGGCGGCGAGCGGAGGTCCCGGGGGCGGTCCGCACGGACTGCACGGCCTGGTCGAGCACGCGCTGGATCGCGGCCGCGCGGATCGGCAGCACCCGGCCGTCGGTCACCACCCGGTCGAGGGTGTCGCGTGCGAGCGCGACGTACGACGGCAGCGTGTGGGGCGCGTTCGCCTCGATGTCGGCCAGGTGGGCGCGGACGGTGTTGACGTCGCCGCGCACGATCGGGCCGGTCAGCGCGGAGTCCCCCTGCTCGAGCGCGTTGTCGAGGGCGGCGGTCAGCAGCGGGCGCAGGGTGCCGGCCGGGTCGGCCGAACCGGCCGCGGCGAGCAGCTCCATCGCCTGGCTGACCAGGGTGACCAGGTGGTTGGCGCCGTGGGCGAGACCCGAGTGGTAGAGGGTGCGCATCTCCTCGGGCACCCACGTCGGGCGGCCGCGGAGGTCCGCGACCAGACCCTCGACGAACCCGCGCTCCGACGGCGCGGCCGTCAGGCCGTACACGCAGCCTGGCAGGCGGTCGAGGTCGAGCGCGGTGCCGGTGAACGTCATCGCCGGGTGCAGGGCGACCACCCGGGCCCCGACCCGCGCGGCGGGCTCGAGGACGGCCAGGCCGTGCCGGCCCGACGTGTGCACGACGTACTGACCCGGGCGGATCGCGCCGCTGTCGCTGAGCACCGTGACGACGTTCGCGAGCATGTCGTCGGGGACCGTCAGCAGCAGCAGGTCGCAGGAGCGCGCCACGTCGGTCGGCTTGGCGGTGCGGGTGCCGGGCAGCAGGTCGGCGATGCGGGTCCGCGAGGCGTCCGACTCGCCCGCGGCGGCCACGACGTGGTGGCCGGCGGCCTCGAGGGCGGCACCCAGGACCGCGCCGACCCGTCCGGCGCCGACGACGCCGACCCGGAGCCCGGTGGGCGGGCCGGCGGGCAGTGGGCCGCGCTGATCGGCGCGCACGGCAGGGTCCCGGGGAGGGTGGGTCATGAGTCGAACCTTTCGTTCCAGTCCCTCCGACCACCCGTCTGCCGCGATCGGCGGCGTGACGGGCCGGTGTGGGTACCGGACGGTGTGCTCGTCTGGATGGAACCTGTCAGGAGAGGTGTTCCCCGGACGCGACGAATCTACGCCTCGCGTCACGGGCGTGAAACCGCGCCGACACGTGACCTACCTGACACCGTCCGCACGCGGCCCGCGTCCAGGAGGACCCGCTCAGGGTCGCGGTACGACGAGCACGGGGACGTCGCTGAACTCCAGGATGTGCCGCGTCACGTGCCCGACGTAGGGCCGCCCGACCGCGCCGGACTGCGCTCGGCCGATCACCACCACGTCCGCGGCCCAGGACCGCGCCTCCGCCATCACCTCGACCTCGGGCTCGCCGAGCAGCGACTCGACGGTGTACCGGACGCCGGCCCGGCGCGCCCGGGCGGCGACATGGTCGAGGAGCGCGCCCACGCCGCGGCCGACCCGGTCCTGCAGCTCGCCCTGGCCGCCGCCCGGCGCCAGCGCCCGCCGGAGCGTGCCGTCGACGGTGACGTGCACGAACCGCACGTCGGCGTCGTTCGCCGTGGCCAGCCGGAGCGCGATGTCGACCGCCCGCAGCGCGGCCGCCGAGTCGTCGACCGCCACCAGCAGCCGTCCCAGATCCGCGTTCATCCGTCCACCCTCCTCCGGTCGTTCCCACTCGGCGCGGCTCCTCGCCCCGCCGCCCAGCGCAGCCGGAGGAGGTCCGACCGCTCGTCCTCCTCGAGCGACACCTCGACGTCACGCCGCGTCGCCTGGAGCAGGGGGAGGTAGCGGGTCCGGATCGAGCGCAGCCGCCGACGCGTCGCGGCCTCCTGGGCCTCCAGCGTCCGCAGGGCCGCCAGGGCAGCGGCCTGCTGGGCCGCCGCGGCCAGCGCCACCTCCATCCGCCGCCGCGTCTCGAGGAGTACGGCGCTGCCACCCGGCTCGTCGCCCCCCGACGACTCGGAGGCCGCCCCGCGGACCACGGCGAAGGCCGGGTAGCGCACGCCGACCACCTGCTCCCACCGCACCTCGACGTCGACCGGGTCGCGCCGGCCCAGCCGCAGCGCCCGCTGCCCGCCGAGCTGGCCGAGCCGGAGCTGCCAGATGTCCGCGTCGCGGACGGCGGCCTCCCACGCGGCGCGGGTGCGCTCCTCGACGAGCGCGCGCCGCAGCCGCTCGCTCCGCAGGATCCGCAGCTTCTGGTCCAGGAGGTCCACGGCGCGGAGCGCGACCTCCTGCCGGTGCACGAGCCACAGCTGGCCGGCGCGACCGGGCGGGACGTGGAGCCTGCGCGGCACCGCTCACCCCCCGGTCCGAGCGACGTACCGGCGGGCGAGGGCGTCCTCGGCCAGCATCGTCAGCTCCCGGCGGGGCAGCAGCGAGAGCGCCCGCCAGCACAGGTCGAGGGTCTCGTCGATCTGGCGGGTCTCGTCGGGCCGCTGGCTCAGCACCCGACGCTCGACGTCCTCGGCGAACGCGAGGTAGGCGCGGTCCGTGCCGCTCAGGGCCTCCTCGCCGATCAGGTCGGCGAGCTCCCGGACGTGCCGGGCCCGGGACAGGCAGGACATCACCTGGGCGGCCACGTCGAGGTGGTCCTCGCGGGTCCGCCCCGACCCGGCCCCCTTGCGCATCAGGCGCGAGAGAGAGCCGAGCGGATCCACCGGCGGGTAGATCCCGCTGCCGTGCGCGGCCGTCGACAGCACGACCTGGCCCTCGGTGATGTAGCCGGTGAGGTCCGGGACCGGGTGGGTGATGTCGCCGCCGGGCATCGTGAGCACCGGGACCAGGGTGACCGAGCCGGCCACGCCCCGGATCCGGCCGCAGCGCTCGTACAGCGAGGCGAGGTCGCTGTAGAGGTAGCCGGGGTAGGCGCGCCGCCCCGGGATCTCCTCGCGGTCGGCGGACACCTCGCGGACGGCCTCGGCGTACGACGTCATGTCCGCCATCACGACCAGCACGTGCCGGCCGCACTCGAAGGCCAGGTGCTCGGCGACGGTCAGCGCGATCCGCGGGGTCAGGATGCGCTCGACGACGGGGTCGTCGGCGGTGTTGAGGAGCATCACCAGCTCGCCGCGCGCCGACCGCTCCGCCAGGGCGTCGCGGACCGCGGCCACGTCGGGGTGGGTGAGGCCCATCCCGGCGAACACGACGGCGAACGGCGCGTCGCGCACCGTCGACTGGGCGGCGATCTGCGTGGCGAGCTCGAGGTGGGGCAGCCCGGCGACCGAGAACACCGGCAGCTTCTGGCCGCGCACCAGGGTCGTCAGCGCGTCGATCGCCGAGACACCGGTCAGGACGGGCTCGGAGGGCGGCTCGCGACGGGTCGGGTTGAGCGGGCGGCCGGAGACGGGTGCGCGGCGTACGCCGGCGACCGGCGGACCGCCGTCGATGGGCGCCCCGCGGCCGTTGCAGACGCGGCCGAGCCAGCCCTCCCCCACCGGGACGTGCGTCGACTCGCCGGCGAACACGACCGAGGTGCCCTCGACGCCGACGCCGTCGGTGCCCTCGAACACCTGCACCACCGCCAGGTCCCGGTCCACGCTCAGCACCAGCCCGTTGCGGACCCGACCGTCGGGGGTGCGGACGGTCGCCGACTCGTCCCAGCCGACCCCGTGGACGTCACGCACCACGAGCAGCGGGCCCCGCAGCCGGGTGATCCCGAGGTGCTCGACGGTGCCGATCCAGCGCGTCATGACAGCGTCTCCAGCTCGGCCAGGACGGTGTCGCGGCGGGCGGCCACGCCCTCGGCGTCGGCGGGGCCGGTCGCCTCGGCGGCCCGCACCAGCGCCCCCAGGTCGGCCTCCTCGATGCGGGTCGCGGGGACGCCGGCCTCGATCAGGCTCTGGCAGCGGTCGACGACGGCGAGCACCGCGTCCACGAGCGCCGCCCCCTTGGCCGCGGAGCAGAACCCGTCGTTCGGGCTCAGCGCGCTCTGGCGCAGCACGCAGTCGCGCAGCAGCCGGCCGGCCAGCAGCACGACGCGCTCGGAGCCGGGCATCGCGCCCTCCCCGACCAGCTCGGCGAGGGACGCGAGCCGGTCGGACTCGGCCAGCAGGCTGCCCATCCGCGCCCGCCGCCGCCCCCACGTGGGGTCGCCGTTGCGGGCGTACCACCCGGCCAGCGCGCCGGCGTCGCGGGAGAACGACCCCTCCCACGCGACCGCGGGGTAGTGGCGTGCGTAGGCCAGGTCGCGGTCGAGCATCCAGGTCGCGCGGACGAAGCGCTGGGTGTGCGCGGTCACCGGCTCGGTCATGTCCCCACCGGGCGGCGAGACCGCGCCGATGATCGTCACCGAGCCGCGCCCGCCGCCGAGGGTGCGGACGTCGCCGGCTCGTTCGTAGAACGCCGCGAGCGCGGACGCCAGGCCGGCCGGGTAGCCCTCCTCGGCGGGCAGGGCACCGCGACGGGACGCGAACTCGCGCAGGGCCTCGGCCCAGCGTGACGTGGAGTCGGCGATGACGACCGCGTGCAGCCCCATGTCCCGGAAGTACTCGGCGACGGTCACGCCCGTGTAGATGCTCGCCTCGCGCGCCATCATCGGCATGTTCGACGTGTTGGCGATGACGACCGTCCGCAGCCGCAGGGGCCGTCCGCTCCGCGGGTCGACGAGCGACTGGAGCTCCTCGACGATGTCGGCCATCTCGTTGCCGCGCTCGCCGCAGCCGACGTAGACGATGACGTCGGCGTCGCACCATTTGGCGATCTGCTGCAGCAGCATGGTCTTCCCGGTCCCGAAGCCGCCCGGGACCGACGCGGTGCTGCCGCGCGCGATCGGCTGGACCAGGTCGAGGACCCGCTGCCCGGTGTGCAGCGCGGCGACCTCGTCGACCCGGGCCCGGAAGGGCCGCGGGCGGCGCACCGGCCAGGAGGTCGCCATCGTGACGGGCCGGCCGCCGATCACCGCGAGGGTCTCGTCGGCGGCGTACTCACCGGCGGGCACAACGCTCTCGACGGCCAGGGGTACGCCGGGCGGCAGGTCCGGCGGGACGGTCACGAGGAGCGCGAACGGTCCGTCGCCGTCGAGGGTGCCGACCGCCTCCCCCGCCGCGAGGTCGGCGCCGGGCGCCGCGGTGGGCGTGAAGCGCCAGCGGAGCGTGTCGCCAGGGCCCGCTCCGGCCCCGGGCTCCAACCACTCACCGGCCTCGGAGAGCGGCCGGAGCAGCCCGTCGAACACCCCGCCGAGCAGGTGCGGGCCGAGGGCCGCCGACAGGGGCCGGCCGAGGGCCGCGACGGTCGCTCCGGGGGCGAGGCCGCCGGTGTCCTCGTACGCCTGGACGGTGAACACCCCGTCGGCGACGGCGACGATCTCGCCGAGCAGCCCGACGCGGCCGAGCGCGACGACCTCGGAGATCACGGCGCCGGGGAGCCCCTCGACCTCCACGAGAGAGCCGGAGACCTTCACGACCCGGCCCTCGATGGCCGTTCCGGCCGTCACGGCGACCACAGCCCGGTCAGCTCGGTCCCGAGGTCCTCGAGCGCGCGGTCGACGAGGTGCTCGGGCTCGAGGCTCAGCCGCCGCTGCCCCGCGAGCGCCACCGGACCGTGCGCCCCGGCGTGCACGGCTGCGCCGACACCGAGGCGCTCGGCGGCCTCGCGCTCCAGCTGCGAGCCCACCTGCGGTCCCAGCCCGTCCAGCAGCGCGGTCACGTCCGCCACGCTCCGCCTGCGCAGCTCGTCGTAGGCGTCCCGCTGGGCCTGGAGCACCCGGGTGCGGGCCTCGCGCAGGGTCCGTGCCCGCTCACCGCTCAGGGCGCCGGCCGCGTCGGCGGCTCCCTGCGTGCGAGCGGCGGCCACCAGCTCGTCGGCCTGTGCCTGCGCCGCGTCCAGGGTCGCCCGGGCCCGCTCCTCGGCGTCGGCGGCCTCGGCCTCGGCCTCACGGCGAGCACGCGCGAGGAGGGCGTCGCGGACGACGAGCAGGTCGTCGGGGCCGCCGGGGCCGCCGCGGCCGCGCGGACGGGCCCTCCGGCCGGGCGCGGTGCCGCTCACGGGTCCATCACCACCGTGAGCGGGCGGTCGCGGTCGGCGAGCCCGGCCGGGAGCGCGTCGGCTGCTCGGCGGGTGAGCACGACGACGTCGACGTCCGGGGTCCGGTCGCCGACGAGGTCGGCCCACGCGGCGCGGACCGCGGGCTCGTCGTCGGCGACGACCACGAGCGCGCCGGCGAGCGCGTAGCCGGCGACCCGGCCACGCTCGCCGAGCACGGCGACGTGGGCCATCAGGCCCGCCCGATGAGGATCACCGCGATGATCAGGCCGTAGATCGCGATCCCCTCGGCGAGCCCGACGATCACCATGGCGCGGCCGAACAGCTCGGGACGCTCGCTCATCGCCGCCAGGGCGGCCGCACCGGTGTAGGCGACGGCGATGGCCGCCCCGATCGACGAGCCGGCCACGGCGATCGCGGCGCCCAGCAGGGCGGCCCAGCTCGACGAGCCCGAGTCGGTCTGGGCCGCGACGAGCGTGGCGTCGGCCGCCGGCTCGCCCCCGGACGAGGCCGCCGCGATGATCACGACGGTCGCGACGGCGAGGACGGCGGCGTTGAGGCCGACCACCGCCTTGAGCACGAGCTCGCGCCGGCGTCGCAGCAGCGTCGCGAGGCCGGCGGACACCGCCACCAGCACAGGTAGGCCGAGCAGCCAGATGATCATGGTCCTCTCCCTTGGACGGACGGTTGGTCGGACGGTGTGGGCGCGGGCAGGCACCACGGCCGGAACGGCCTGCCCTCGCCCTCGAAGAGTCGTGAGAAGAGCTCGTAGTACTCCAGCCGGAGGGCCTGGATCCCGGCGACCAGCGCCTCGAGGCCGAACGTCAGCACGTTGCCGAGCACGAACAGGACGACGGCTGCGGCGACCAGCACGGGACCCGACCCGGCGAGCGCCGAGGTCCCGTCCCACACGACCAGGCCGAGCGCGGCGTGGGTGAGCCCGAAGGCCGCGAGCCGCGCGAACGAGATGAGGTTGGTGCCGACCCGCAGGACGGCGTCGAAGACCTCGACCACGGCCTGGGTGACCCCGGAGCCACCGCCGCCGGAGGTGGCGAGGAACCCGGCGAACGCGAGGACGACGCCCGCCACGGCGACGCCGCCGCCGAGGACGGTCAGCCAGGGCAGGTCGCGCCACACGCCACCGGCGACCAGGCCGGTCCCGGCCAGCAGGGCCGCCCCGGCCACCCCGGACGGCGCGCTCACCGCGCGGGGCCAGCCGCCCTCCCGCCAGCGGTTGACCGTGGCCAGTGCCTGGGCGGCGGCGAGCAGCACCCCACCGACGGCCACCCCCGCGACGAGCAGCGTCACCGGGTGGTCCAGCGGCGCCAGCCACAGCACGGGCACCAGGCCGGTCGGCCCGAAGCACTCGCCGTACAGCAGCCCGAACGCCATGGCCGCCAGGCCCGCGCCCGTGACGAACGGCCACAGCCGGCGGATCGGGGCGAGCCGGGGCACCCGCTCCGAGCGCACCAGCAGCCCGAGGGCCGCGAGCAGCGCGCCGTGGCCGACGTCGCCGAACATCATCCCGAACATCACGATGTACGCGAGCCCGGCCGCGACGCTCGGGTCGACGTCCTCGTAGGGGACGGTGCCGTAGGTCTGCACGAGCGGGGTGAACGCCCGGCGCAGGCCGCCGCCCTCGCGCAGCAGGGTCGGCGGGTCGGTCCCCCGCGGCGCCGCGAGGGGGACCGCGGCCCCGCCCGAGTCCCGCAGCCGCTGCGCGAGCGGCGCCAGCTCGGCGACCGGGACCCACCCGGTCAGCGCGGCGACCTCGCCGCGCACCACGGTGCGTCCGGCGACCGCGTCGAGGCTCGTGTCCTCGGTCGTGCCCGGCTGGGTCGGGGCGTCGAGCTCGAGCACGCCCGCCTCGGCGACGAGGCCGAGCACCTCGCGCAGCGAGTCCGACGGCGCGACCAGCGCCACTCGCTGCATCCGCACCGGCTCCGCGAGCTCGCGCCATCTGCTCTCACGAGGAGACCGCATCGAAGACCTCCCGTGCCGCCGGCCCGCCCTGGGCAGCGGCCTCGAGCGCCGCCCGGACCCGCCGCGCGTCCGCGGCCAGGACCGCGACGGCGCCCACCACCGGCGGCCGGCCGAACCCGGTGCCGCCCAGCAGACCGAAGCCGTCGCGCTCGACCCGCCGCCACCACAGCTGCTCACCGCGCCACAGCCCCGCCGGGGTGTCGATGCCGTCGAGGACCCACCCGGCCTCCCGCGGCAGCGCCGCCCGCGCCCGGTCGAGGTCGGTGGTCCCGGGCGGCACCGCGGCCAGGAAGTGCGGGCCGAGGAGACGCGCGACCCGGGCGGCGCTCGTCGGGGCCGGCGGTCGTCCGGCCGCGACCAGCTCCGCGAGGAGCAGCAGGGCCGCACCGCCACGCGCCCAGGCGCCGGCCTCGGGGACCGCGGCGAGCGTGGCGTCCGCCCAGCCGAGCCGGGCGCCCACCCGCAGGTCGCTCCGGGTGCCGGCCTCCCGCACCCGCCACGGCGGCCGCGCCAGCACGTCCGTCACCGCCGCCGGGGAGCCCGCGGACGCGATCCGGGTGGCGGCGGTCGCCAGTGCCCCGAGGACGTACGCCGGCTCCGCGGGGTCGTCACCCTCGAGCTCGGCCAGCCGGTCGTCGACGTTCGCCAGCTCGAACCAGCCGGCCAGCACACGCAGCACCGCCGACCCCTCCCGGGGCAGCCAGCCGGCGAGCACCCGCAGGTTCCACAGCAGGGCCGCACCGACGGCGTGCTCGGCCTCGGCGAGGTCCTGGCCGGGCCGGACGTCGTGGCCGTACGGCGTGTCCGCGAGCGCCACGACCGCGTCGGTGAGGGTCGGCCGGGCCGCGAGCGCACGCGCCCCTCCCGCCCCCAGCCGGCGGCGGGCCAAGGCCCGGGCGCGTACCGTCCCTGCGACCCACGAGGCGCTCATGGCACGGGCGCCCCCGGTTGGTCGTGGCCGTCGAGCAGGAGCCGCGCCTGCTCCACGACCCGGTCGACGTACCGCGGCATCGCCTCGGCGGCGTGCCGGCGTACCCGCTCGGCCTGCTCGTCGGCGGCCGTGAGGGCCTGCTCCCGCTCGTCGTCGACCCGTCGGCCGGCCGCGAGGGACGCGGCGACCCGCTCGGCCTCGGCGTTGGCGCGGGCGGCGGCGAGGACGGCCGCAGCCCGCTCGTCGGCGCGCCGGCGGGTGAGCTCCGCGTCCTGGCGCGCCCGGGCCCGGATGGCCTCGCACTCGGCCTGGACCGGCGCCAGCCGGTCGAACACCGGCTCGAGCTCGGCGGCGGTCTCGGCGACCCGGTCCGCGGGCACGCCGACGGCCGACGCGGCGCCCGGGGCGCCGGCCCCACGGAAGCGCTGGAGGAAGCTCCTGGTCCGTGGCATCCGGCCTCCTCTCCCACCCAACCCGAACCTAGGGCGGAGGGAGCCGGCAGCGGCAGAGCCAAAGGTCCAGCGCCCGGGCCATTGGTCCGGGCAGGATCACCCGACGTCGAGGGGCCGGGCGGCGTGCGGCAGCCAGTCGTGGGTGACGTGGTCGACGATGTGAACGCCGGCGGGGGCGGTGATCTCGTGGACGCCCGCGGGCACCCGGCCCTCCTTGAGCGCGTGGAAGACCTCCCACTCGCGGCGCTTGCGCCGGTTGCGGAAGCTGGTGGCGAACGACGCGGGGTCGGTCCAGTGCGCGAACTCCTCGCCGTCGAGGTACTTCAGCTCCACGCAGAGGCCCTGCGGCAGGGCGATCGAGCGCACGCCGACCGGGGTGGTGCGGATCTCCCACTCGAAGGCCTTGGTGTAGACGAAGTCCGGCCCGATCGGGAAGCCCCACTCCTCGGCGTTGCGGAAGCCGAGGTCGAGGTAGCCCTTCGACTCGCTCTCGACGTACAGGCCGTGTCGCGGCACCCGGACGATCGACTGCACGTTGCCGACCTGCCACCCGAGGTCCGCGATCGACACCTCGCCCTCGGTGGTCAGCACCATGTCGCCGTCCCACTTCCACGAGTAGCGCGTGGTGACCTGCGCGAAGCACCAGTTGTAGAAGTAGGACAGGGAGTGCACGGACAGCTCGTGCTGGGCCAGGTGCTCGGCGCCCGCGCGGGCCACCGAGAAGGGGTACGACGTCACCGTCAGCCGGTCGGACCGGCCGGCGCGGGCGGCGGCCTCGCGCGCGACCTCCGGGGTGCCGTCGTCCGAGCCGTTGTCGACCAGCAGCACGTGGTCGCAGGCCCGCAGCAGCGGCGGCAGCACGAACGGCAGCGAGGACGCCTCGTTCTTGACCCGGAGCACCGCGGTCGAGCCGGGGCGGAGGCCCCCCGGCCGCAGCCACGGCCAGGTGATGTCGAACTCCGTGTGGCCCTCGAGGTTGGACAGGCCCGTGGAGCCCCGGTGGAGCGTCACCGGGTGCGGCCCCACGCCTTGCGCAGACCGCGCCGCACCGGGGCCGGGATCGCGGCGCGCACGCGGTGCGGGACCTTGTGCGCAGGGTCGGCCGGGGCCGCCTGCTTGCCGGCACCGCCGCCACCCTTGACCTGCTTGCGGACGCGCTGCTCGGCCGCGATCACCGAGGACCGGGAGATCCCCTCGGACGCCTCGTACAGCTCGACGTAGGCCTCGCGCAGCTGGTCGAGGGCCTGGTGCACCTCGGCGGTGTCGCCGCCGGGGTCGGCCAGCTTGTTCAGCTCGGTCCACGTCTCCGCGGTCAGCTCGTGCAGCCGCGGCGGGAGCGCGAGGTCCTCGAGGGTCTGGGTCACCCGGCGCAGGCTCGGGTCGACGAAGCGGTGCCCGTCGCGGATCTGCTCGCTCTTCGCGTGCATCACGTGCTGGAGGCCGAGCTGCTCCCCGGCCCGCATCACGATCCGGGTCCAGTCGTCGAGGAGGTCGGCGTACCGGACGAAGATGCGCCCGCCGTCGGCGACGGACTCACGGGTGGCGCGCTCGGTGTGCAGCAGCATGTTCAGCCAGGACGCCGCGAGGTGCGCCGAGCCCGCGCGGTTGTTGTAGTAGGTCTGCTTGCTGCCGACCACCTCGGCGGGCGGACGGAGCATGGTCGCGAAGACCGGGGTGGCGCCGGTGCGGACGGCCGCGACCCGCCACAGCGCGAGGAACCAGCTCAGCCGCGGGTCCTTGACGACCAGCTCGGTGCTCACCGCGAAGTGCTCCTCGAGCCAGGCCGCGGTGGCGATCCGCTCGTGCTCACGGGTGGAGATGCGGCCGGTCTCGAACCACGCGTCGGGCCGCGCGTCGCTCACCTGGACGCCGGCCTCCTTGAGCAGGCGGTCGTGGTGCGCGACGACCCAGGCCGGCTCCCCGAAGCCCTTGGGGTTGGTCTCGTCGGCCACGACCTCGGGCTGCGGGACGTGCAGGCCCATGATCTGCATCAGCCCGGCCATGGTGCTGGTGCCGCTGCGGCCGGCGCCGGCCACGAAGAGCACCTTGCGGGGGTAGTCGGCAGGATCGATGTCGCTGGGGTCGGCGGGACGGTCACTCACGAGGGACGAGCCTAACGGTCAGTACCGTGAGGCCATGAAGTTCGGGCGGCGCGCACCACTGATCAGCGTCGTCGTCCCCGTCTACGACGTCGAGGCCTACCTGCCCGAGGCCCTCGACAGCGTGCTGGCGCAGACCCACCGCGAGCTCGAGGTCGTGGTCGTCGACGACGGGTCGACCGACGACTCGGGCCGGATCGCCGACGCGTACGCCGCCCGCGACCCGCGGGTGCGCGTCGTGCACACCGACAACCACGGGCTGGGCGCCGCGCGCAACGAGGGGATCCGGCACGCGACCGGTGCGCTGCTGACCTTCGCCGACTCCGACGACGTGGTGCCGCCGGACTCCTACCGGGTGCTGCTGCACCAGCTGCGTCGCACCGGCGGCGACTTCGTCACCGGGTCCGTGGCCCGGTGGGAGGGCGGGCAGCTGGTGGAGCCGCCGTGGATGCGCCGGCTGCACCGGCCGCGCGCGGCGTACTTCATCGAGCAGCACCCCGAGATCCTCGGCGACGTGTTCGCGTGGAACAAGCTGTTCCGGCGCTCCTTCTGGGACGACGCCGGATTGGCCTGGCCGGAGGGGATCCGTTACGAGGACCAGCCGACCACGACCCGCGCGTACATCGCCTCGCGGCGCTTCGGGGTCGTTCCCGACGTCGTCTACCACTGGCGCATCCGCCACGACGGCACGTCGATCACCCAGCAGCGCTCGTCGCTCGCGGACCTACGCGACCGGTGGCAGACGAAGCGGATGTCGCTGGCGACCGTGCGCGACTTCGGGTCGGACAAGGTCACGCGGGTGTTCGTCGACAAGGTGCTCGCCGGCGACCTGCCGCGCTACTTCACCGAGATCCCCGGCTGCTCCGACGAGTGGTGGGGCCTGCTCGTCGCGGGCGTCCGCGAGTTCTGGGGCGAGCGCACGCTCGCCGGCTCGGGCCTGCCGCCGGTGCAGCGGCTCACCGGGTGGCTGGTCGGGCAGGACCGGCGTGCGGACGCCGAGCTCGTGATGCGGTACGTCGCCGAGCACGGCGGCCCGGTCCCGCGGGTGCCGTCCCCGCAGGGGCCGCGGATCGACGTGCCGGGTCTCGACCCGAGCTCCGTCGACCCCGCGGCCCTCGCGCTGCGCGACCACGAGCTGCGCGGTTAGCCAGCCGCCGGGTGGGGGTCGCTCGGGGTAGCGTCACCGGCGTGATGGCTCTCGTGGACGGCGTGCCCCAGTGCTACGTCGACAACGACTGGATCTGTACGCGGTACTGGACCGACTACCGTCCTGAGCTGGTCGACGCCTCCGTCGAGCACCTGTGGATCACCGTCATCTCGGTGCTCGCTGGGCTCGTCGTCGCCGTACCTCTGGCGCTGGTCGCGCGTCGCAACGCCGCCGTCGAGTCCGTCGTCGTCGGAGCCACGACGATCATCTACACGATCCCGTCGCTCGCACTCTTCTCGCTGCTCCTGCCGTTCACCGGCCTCTCCCCCACCACGGTGATCATCGGCTTGGCCCTCTACTCGCTGACGATCCTGGTGCGCAACGTGCTCGCGGGGCTGCAGGGAGTGCCGGAGGAGATCCGTGAGGCGGCCCGCGGGGTCGGCTACTCCGACACCCGGATGTTGCTCAAGGTCGAGCTGCCGCTCGCCGTCCCCGTCATCGTCGCCGGACTCCGGGTGGCCACCGTGTCGACCGTCGCGCTGGCGACCGTCGGCTCGATCGTGTCGTACGGCGGCCTCGGCAACCTGCTGCTGCTCGCGGTCGGCAACCAGTTCAAGGCCCAGATCTTCGCGGCCAGTGTGCTGTGCGTCGCCCTCGCCGGCATCCTCGACCTCGGCCTGCTCCTCGTGCAGCGGCTGGTCACCCCCTGGACACGCCATGCTCGGTGACGTCTTCTCCTACCTGACGGACGGGTCGAACTGGTCCGGCTCCACGGGCATCGCGGCCTTCGCGATCCAGCAGCTGCTGCTGACCGTGACCTCGCTGGTCATCGCGGTCGTCGTCGGCCTCCCACCCGCGCTCTACCTCGGGCACCGAAGGTGGGGCGGCTTCCTCGCCGTGAACGTGTCCAACGTCGGTCGCGCCGTCCCGGTGTTCGCCGTCCTGCTGGTGCTCGCGCTCGGACCGATCGGCTCGGAGAAGTTCGGCCCCTTCGGCCGGGCCGGCCTCGCCACCCTCGTCGCGCTGGTGCTGTTCGCGCTCCCGCCGATCATCACCAACGCCTACGTCGCCGTCGTCGAGGTCGACCGCGGTGTCGTCGAGGCCGCCCGAGGGATGGGGATGGGTGAGGCAAAGGTCTTCAGCTCGGTCGAGCTGCCGCTGGCGATGCGGGTGGTGCTGACCGGTGTCCGGCTCGCGCTGGTGCAGGTCTGGGCGACCGCCACCATCGCCGCCCTGGTGGCCGGACCGGGCCTCGGGCGGGTGATCACGAGGGGTTTCGCCAACCACCGCACCTACGAGGTCGTCGCCGGAGCGATGATCGTCGCGGTCGGTGCGCTCCTGCTGGAAGGCGTCGCGATGCTCGTCGAGCGGTACGCCGACCCGATGCGGCGGGCCCGCCGCGAGATCGCCCGCGCGTCAGCCTGACCCCTGCGGGCGGCACGACGTCACGAAAACGCCATCGGCCCTTGTCGGTGGGCCGGGCTACTGTGGCGACGCGGGTACCGTCGGGTGCCCATCGGACACGCGCGGGGAATGTCTCGCGGGACACAGAAGGTGGTTGTACCCATGCAGATCAGTCGCGCATTCGCACTCGCCGCCGCAGGTGCCGTCCTGCTCACCACGGCCGCCTGCGGCGGCAGCGACCTCGAGGACGACGCGAGCGACCCCGCCTCGAGCGGCGCCGCCGGCGACAAGGGGACGGTCGTCGTCGGCGGTCAGGACTTCACGGAGAGCCAGATCCTGGCCGCGATCTACCAGTCGCTGCTCGAGGACGCCGGCTACCAGGTGCAGACCAAGCTGGTCACCACGCGGGATGTCTACCTGCCCGAGCTGAGCAAGGGCAATGTCGACATCGTCCCCGACTACCTCGCCGGGCTGACGGACTTCCTCAACACACAGAAGAACGGTCCCGACGCCGAGGCGGTCTCCAGCAACGACCCCGCCGCCACGCTGGCCGCGCTGGAGCCTCTCGCCGAGGAGCAGGGCATCTCGATCCTGCCGCCGTCGGACGCCACCGACCAGAACGCCTTCTTCGTCAGCCAGGACTTCGCCGAGCAGAACGATCTGAGCACGCTTTCCGACCTGGCCGCGCTCGGCGAGCCGGTCAAGCTGGGCGCTCCCCCGGACTGCGAGGGCCGGTCCGACTGCGAGGGTGGTCTGACCAAGGTCTACGGCCTGGACATCTCCGAGATCGTCCCGCTCGACTTTGCGAGCGCCCAGGTCAAGGACGCCGTCAAGAACGGCGAGGTGCAGCTCGGCGAGACGGGCACCACGGACGGCACGCTCGAGGACCTCGGGCTGGTGCTGCTCGAGGACGACAAGGGCATCCAGCCTGCCCAGAACCTCACGCCCGCGGTCAACTCCGACTTCCTGGCCGACAACCCCGATCTCGAGGACACCTTCAACAAGCTGTCCGAGGCCCTGACCACCGATGACCTCGCAGCGATGAACGTCCAGGTCGACCTCGAGCGCAAGAAGCCGGCCGACGTCGCGGCGCAGTTCCTCGAGGACAAGGGCATCCTCTGAGGCCGACTATGAGCGCCGAGGTGATGATCCGACTCTCGGGAGTCGGCAAGACGTACGACGACGGCACCGTCGCGGTCCACGAGCTGGATCTCGAGGTCCAGCGAGGCGAGCTGGTCTGCCTCGTGGGCCCCTCCGGGTGCGGCAAGTCGACGACCTTGAAGATGATCAACCGGCTGATCGAGCCGACGACCGGGACCATCGAGATCGACGGCCAGGACGTCACCCGCCAGGACCCGGTGCAGCTGCGCCGCGGGATCGGCTACGTCATCCAGCAGGTGGGGCTGTTCCCCCACCAGAAGATCATCGCCAACGTGATGACGGTGCCACTCCTGTACGGCGAGTCACGGACCACCGCCCGTGCGCGCGCCCGGGAGCTGCTCGAGCTGGTGGGGCTCGACCCGGCGACGTACGCCGACCGCTACCCCAGCCAGCTCTCCGGCGGGCAGCAGCAGCGCGTGGGCGTCGCCCGGGCGCTGGCGGCCAAGCCGCCGGTGCTGCTGATGGACGAGCCGTTCGGCGCGGTCGACCCCCTGGTCCGGCTGCGGCTGCAGGACGAGTTCCTGCGGCTGCAGCGCGAGCTCGGGGTGACCGTGGTGTTCGTGACCCACGACATCGACGAGGCGGTGCGGCTCGGCGACCGGGTGGCGGTGTTCGCCACCGGTGGCCGGCTCGCGCAGTACGACACCCCGGCGCGGCTGCTCGGCCGGCCGGCCGACGACTTCGTCGCGGAGTTCGTCGGGTCGACGTCGGGGCTGCGACGCCTCGACGTGACCCCGCTCGACCCGGCCCACCTCGAGCCGCTCGACGGCGTCCGCACCGGCGACATCGGGGCGGCGATCGACGTCGACAGCACGCTCGGCCACGCGATGGCCGTGCTGCTGCGCGACGACGCCGGCATGGTCGGCGTACGCGACGGCGCGCAGTTCGTCGGCGTGCTCACCCCCAACGGCATCCACCGGGCGCTGCGGGCAGCGCTGGCCGAGATGACCGAGGCGTCCGCCTGAGGACCTCTAATCGACCGGCACGTCGCGGTGCCAGGACTCGGTGACGTACTTCGTCTTCCAGCCCATCGACGTGTAGAGCCCGGCCGCACCGGTGGGCGAGTCGGCGTCGACCTCGAGGCCGACCCGGTCCCGCCCGCGGGCGGCGGCGTCGGCGATGATCGTGCGCAGCAGGCCCTTGGCCACGCCGCGGCCGCGCGCGGCCTCGAGCACGCCCAGGTAGGACACGTACGAGCCGTCGGGCCCGGTGGCACTCTCCGAGACCGTGCCGATCAGGGCGCCGACCGGCCGCGGGGTGCCGTCGTCGTCGATCAGCTCCGCGAGCCACCAGTGGTCCCAGCGGTGCCCGGGGTCCTCACGCAGCCGGTGCAGGAACTCCTCGAACGTCTCCTCGCTCGAGTTGAAGTGGTCCACGAACGCGCCCTCGAGGACCTCGTGCACCTCGCGGAGGTCGCCCTCGTCGGGCATCCCCGCGCCGGTACGGCGCACCAGCCGGAACACCACTCCGCCGTCCTCCCAGTGGTCCGGGGTGGCGACCAGCCCCTCCTCGTCGGGAGCGACCGGCCGGGTCATCTGCCACCACGTGCGGACCTTCTCGAACCCGTTGGCGCCCAGCCACCTGGCCTGGCGCTCGTCGCCCGCGAAGGAGCCGGTGTCGATCTGCTGGACCGACAGCCCGCGGGCCCGCCCGACCGAGTGGGCCTGGGCCTCGGCCCACTCCACGAGCAGGTCGGAGCAGCAGTCGGCGATGTCGTCGGGCAGGTCGCGCTCGACGATGTGCACGAACAGCATCCGGCCGACCGAGCGGTCGTGCACGCTGCCCCAGGCCTGGATGTCGCCGTCGGCGTCGCGGACCACGACGTTCTCCCGCATCCGCAGCCCGTGCTCGGAGACCTCCACGAGCACGTCGTCCACCCCGGAGCCCGCCCAGCCGCGGCCGTGCCGCTCGTGGGCGCGCAGCAGGTGGGTCAGCCGGGCGACCTCGAAGCGGTCGGCCGGGTCGGGGGTGCCGACCGTCCAGCCGTGCGGCAGCCCGGGCAGGTCGCCCAGCAGCGCGTCGGGGTCGCTCTCGAACCGGTTCTCATGGGGGATCACGACCAAGCAGTCTGCCGCACGCCGGGCACAGGGAAACGTGGGCAAGGACTCATCGGGATCCTCACCAGCCCCACAGACGCGAGGGAACTCGCTCCTGTGGTGTGAAGCGTCACGACACAGGAGCGAGATCCACCGCCTGGGCGGTGAATCTCACGCGTGCCTGCGCTGACCCGCCTCGGCCGCGTGCCAAGCCTGGGTGACGACGTCGAGCTCGGCGCGGACCACGTCGAGCTCCTGCTCCAGCTCGGCGACCCGGACGATCGCCTCGGCGGCGCGCTGCTCGGCGGCTGCCAGGCTCTCCTCGACCTGCCGGCCGGTGCGCTCGGCGGCGTCGGCGCGCCGGGCCTCGGTGTTGAGCTTGCGGGTGGCGTCGGCGGCGCGGCCCTGGGCCGCGGTCAGGGCGTCCTCGAGCTCGTGGATCGCCTGCTCCTGGCCCGCGACGCGGGCGCGCATGGTCTCGGCGAACGCGGCGTTCTCGGCGGTGCGGGCCTCGGTGAGGGCGCGGTAGGCCTGCGCCTGCTCCGCCCGGTCACGAGCCGCCTCACGGCGGGTGGCGACGAGCTCGGAGTGGGTGATGCGGGTGGCGGCCGCGCCCAGCACCACGGCGACGACGGCGGCGAGCGTGACCAGGACGGCCGAGTCGGTGGCGGCGGCAGCCGCGACGACGAGGGCGGCGAGGACGAGGAGGACGACGGCGACGGTCAGGCGGGTGCTGCGCTGGCGGCGGCGGGAGGCCGGAGCTGGGGAAGAGGCCATGCAAGCAGGTTAGACATCATCGTCGTCGGAACGGACGCGACACGCGCGCTCGAGCAGGAGCGAGGTGACCACGATCCCGACGCCGCCGGCGGCCGCGACGGCCGAGCGCCACGCCCGCTGGTTGGCGAGCTCGGTGTCGACGCCGAGCCAACTGACGGCGTACCCCAGGTAGCCGCCGGCCACCAGCGCGCCGACGAGCGCGCACGACCGGGCGAGCACGAGGCGGTTGACCGCCCGGTGCGGCTCGAGGCGCTGCTGGTGGACCTGCACGGTGCGCCAGGTGAGGTACGCCGTGGCGCCCAGGATCGCGGCGACCAGCAGCAGCGCGAGTGGCTGGGCCCAGGTCACGATCGGGGCGGTGTCGCGGAACCGCTCGGCGGCCGGGTGCAGCAGCCAGCCCCCGATGAGGCCCACGACGGCCCAGATGGTGAGCGCAGCGCCGGACGTCGGCCGGAGGTGTCCGGTCGGCTGCGGCTCCTCGCCGGGCTCGTCACCCGGGGGCCTGGCGCTCACCGAGCGGTCACTGGATCTCGAGCACGAGGTCGTCGCGCAGCTTGAGGCCGCTCTGGTCGGTCTGCTCGAGCAGCTCGGCGACCGGGCCGCGCTCGGGGAGCTCGGCGGTCGGGTCGACGTCGAGCCAGGGCCGCAGCACGAACGCCCGGTCGGCGGCGCGCGGGTGGGGCAGCCGCAGCGACTCGTCGTCGCTGCGCCGGTCGCCCACCACGATCAGGTCGACGTCGAGGGTCCGCGGCGCGTTGCGCTGCTCGCCGCGCTCGCGGTCGAACGCGTCCTCGATCGCGAGCGCCCGGTCCATCAGCCGCGTCGCCGCGAGGGTGGTGTCGATCAGCACGACGGCGTTGAGGTAGGTCTTGGCCTCGGGCGGGCTGTCCACCGGGTCGGTCTCGTAGACCGGCGACACCGCCGTGATCCACACGTCCGGGGTGTCCGCGAGCGCGTTGATCGCGCCCTGGAGGCTCGTGAACCGCTCCCCGAGGTTGGACCCCAGGGCGAGCACGGCGCGACGGATCGGGCGCATCTCCCCGGTCAGCGTGTCGGCGTCGATGATGTTGGGGTTGGGGGTCTCAGTCACGGGGGCCCTCACGTTTCCGGGTGATCGTCAGCGTGACGTCCGAGAACGTCGCGTCGATGGGTGCATCTGGCTTGTGGACCGTCACCCTCGCCCATTCAACACGGCCGTCCAAGAGGCAGACGTCCGCGATCCGCTGGGCTAGAGCCTCGATCAGGTCGACCGGATCCTTCTCCACGGCGGCTAACACCGAGGCCACGAGACTCCCGTAGTCGACGGTGTCACGCAAGTCGTCGGATGCCGCCGCGGGGGCGGTGTCGACCCCGAGGACGAGGTCGATCACGAAGGTCTGGCCCTCGCGCCTCTCGAACTCGAAGACGCCGTGGTGGGCGAAGCACTCGATGCCGGTGACGGCCAGCTCGTCGGTCACTCCTGGTCCTCCCCGCCCAGCCGTGCGGCGACCCGCAGGGCGTCCGACGCGGCTCGTACGTCGTGCACCCGCACGCCCCACACCCCGGCCTGCGCCAGGTGGAGGGTGATCGCGGTGTTGGCGTGCTCGCGCATCCCGACCGGGCGCGGGGTGCCGCCCCGGTCGGCCAGGAGCCGGCCGAGGAACGTCTTGCGGCTCGCGCCCACCAGCAGCGGGTAGCCGAGCGCGGCCAGCTCGTCGAGGTGTCGCAGCAGCTCCCAGTTGTGCTCGGGCCGCTTGGCGAAGCCGAGGCCGGGGTCGAGGATGATCTGCTCGCGCGCGATCCCGGCCGCCCGCGCCACCCGGACCCGGGCGGACAGCTCCTCGCACACCGCGGCCACGACACCGCCCGGGCCGTCGTAGACCGCGAAGTCGCGCATGTGGTCGGCGTGCGCACGCCAGTGCATGGCGACGTACGGCGCCCCGGCCGCGGCCACCACCTCGAGGATCCGCGGGTCGGCCAGGCCGCCCGACACGTCGTTGACCACGGTGGCTCCGGCGGCCAGCGCCGCCTCCGCGACCTCGGCGCGCATGGTGTCGACCGACACCACCGCACCGTCGGCGGCCAGCGCGGTGATCACGGGGAGCACCCGGCCCAGCTCCTCCTCGACCAGGGGCCGGGTGGCGCCGGGCCGCGTGGACTCGCCGCCGATGTCGAGGATGTCGGCGCCGTCGGCGAGCAGCTCGCGCCCGTGGGCGATGGCGTCCCGGGGCTCCAGCCAGCGCCCGCCGTCCGAGAAGGAGTCGGGGGTGACGTTGACGACGCCCATCAGCCGCGGCCGGGACCGGGGGGCGAACAGGTCGGCGGTCATGCGCTGGTCACCGTCGGGTCGTCCATGGCTCACCGCCGGTGGATCAGGGCCATGGCCTCGGCCCGGGTGGTCGGGTTGGAGCGCATGACACCGCGCACCGCCGAGGTGATGGTCCGGGCTCCGGCCTTCTTGACCCCGCGCATCGTCATGCAGAGGTGCTCGGCCTCGATCACGACGATCACACCCCGCGCCTCGAGCAGCCGCATCAGCGCGTCGGCCACCTGGGTCGTGAGCCGCTCTTGGACCTGGGGCCGCTTGGCGTAGACGTCGACGAGCCGGGCGAGCTTGGACAGCCCGGTGATCTTGCCGCTCTCGGCCGGGATGTAGCCGACGTGGGCGACCCCGGTGAACGGCACCAGGTGGTGCTCGCACATCGACCACAGCTCGATGTCGCGCACCAGCACCATCTCGTCGTGGCCGATGTCGAAGGTGGTGGTGAGGACGTCCTCGGGCTCCATCCGCAGCCCGGCGGTGAGCTCGGCGTACGCCCGCGCCACCCGCGCCGGGGTCTCGTGCAGGCCCTCACGCTCGGGGTCCTCGCCGATGGCGATGAGGAGCTCACGGACGGCGGCCTCGGCACGCGCCAGGTCGAACGACGGCACGTCCTTCGCGGCGCGAGCGTCCGGTCGGATCGAGTCGGTCATGCCGTCGACCCTAGATGACCGGACGCGCCGCGCTCATCGCGGCGGCAGGCCCGGGCTCGAGCCCGGGGTGCCCTCGACCCCGGGGTCGCCGTGCACGTCGCCGCCGGAGCCGGGCGGGGTCAGCACCGGCCCGGCGCTGCTCTCGTCCTCCTTGGCCTGGCCGTTGGCGGCGGTGCGGTCGCGGATCCACTGCGGGATCTCCACCGGCGGCAGCGTCGACGGGTTGCGCTGGTCGGAGCCGGTCCACGCCGGCCGCTCGGGACGGCGGCGCAGCGGCTCGAAGACGCGGGCGACCTGCTCCTTGTCGAGGGTCTCCTTGTCGAACAGCTCGAGCACCAGCGCGTCGAGGACGTCGCGGTTCTCCTCGAGGATCTCGAAGGCCTCCTGGTGGGCGGTCGCGAGGAGCTTCTTGGTCTCCTCGTCGACGATCGCCGCGATCTCCTCGGAGTAGTTGCGCGCGTGGCCGAAGTCGCGGCCCAGGAACGGCTCGGAGTTGGACTCGCCCAGCTTGATCGCGCCCAGGCGCTCGGTCATGCCGTATTGCGTGACCATCGCGCGGGCCAGGTTGGTGGCCTTCTCGATGTCGTTGCCGGCGCCGGTGGTCGGGTCGTGGAACACCATCTCCTCGGCCGCCCGCCCGCCGAGCATGTAGGCGAGGGAGTCGAGCATCTGCGAGCGCGTCTGGGAGTACTTGTCCTCGTCGGGCAGCACCATCGTGTAGCCGAGCGCCCGGCCGCGCGGCAGGATCGTGATCTTGTGCACCGGGTCGGTGCCGGGGAGCGCCGCGGCCACCAGGGCGTGTCCGCCCTCGTGGTAGGCCGTGATCAGCTTCTCCTTCTCGCTCATCAGGCGGGTGCGCCGCTGCGGGCCGGCGATCACCCGGTCGATGGCCTCGTCGAGGCTCGCGTTGGTGATCAGCTTCTCGTTGCCGCGGGCGGTCAGCAGCGCCGCCTCGTTGAGCACGTTGGCGAGGTCGGCGCCGGTGAAGCCCGGCGTACGACGAGCCACGGACAGCAGGTCGATGTCCTGGGCCATCGGCTTGCCGCGGGAGTGGACCTTGAGGATCATGTGCCGGCCGTTGAGGTCGGGCGCGTCGACGGCGATCTGGCGGTCGAAGCGTCCCGGGCGAAGCAGCGCCGGGTCGAGCACGTCGGGCCGGTTGGTGGCCGCGATCAGGATCACGCCGCCGCGGACGTCGAAGCCGTCCATCTCGACCAGCAGCTGGTTGAGGGTCTGCTCGCGCTCGTCGTGGCCGCCGCCCATGCCGGCGCCGCGGTGCCGTCCGACGGCGTCGATCTCGTCGATGAACACGATCGCGGGGGCGTTCTCCTTGGCCTGCTCGAACAGGTCGCGCACGCGGGAGGCGCCGACACCGACGAACATCTCGACGAAGTCGGAGCCGGAGATCGAGTAGAACGGGACGCCGGCCTCGCCGGCGACGGCGCGGGCCAGCAGGGTCTTGCCGGTGCCGGGAGGCCCGTAGAGCAGCACGCCCTTGGGGATCTTGGCGCCGACGGCCTGGAACTTCGCCGGCTCCTGGAGGAACTCCTTGATCTCGCCGAGCTCCTCGATGGCCTCCTCGCAGCCGGCCACGTCGGAGAACGTGGTCTTCGGCATGTCCTTGGAGATCAGCTTGGCCTTGGACTTGGCGAACTGCATCACGCCGCGGCCACCGCCGCCCTGGACCTGGTTCATCAGGAACAGGAACAGCAGGATGATCAGCGCGAACGGCAGCAGCGTGGCGAGGATCGAGCCGAGCAGGCTGGGCTTGGGCACGTCGACGTTGAACGTGTCGATCTTGCCCGCGTCGACCTGGGTCTTCACCTCGGCCTCGATATCGGCCTGGGTGCCGTCGAGCCAGAAGGCCGTGACCTTGTTGTTGTCGTCGAGCGTGGCCTTGATCTGCTGCTCGCCGCCGTCGACGAAGGTGATCTCCTTCACCTGGCCGGAGGTGATGTACTCCTGCATCTTGGAGGCGTCGACCTCGTCGCCCCCGCGGTTGGGCGCGAGGTACTGCAGGGCGAGCAGCACGCCCACCACGGCGAGCACGATCCACAGCCAGGGACCCTTGAATATGCGCTTCACAGGCTTCTCTCGACACGGCATTGCCGTCCCCCGGACGGCTTGCCGGGGAGACGCTCATCTGAACTGCCGACGGTACAGGCCACCGGCAATCGCCATTCTCTCAGGAACTCGCGGCTGTGGCGCAGTCGGCGTCCACGGCCGGGGCCTCCCGTCGCGTCGGGACTTGTGCACGTCGAGTCGTGACTTCTGCCAGTTGAGTCGGGACTTGTGCGCGGCATGGTCGCCGGAACCCCCGACTCAAGCGTCGAAACTCCCGACCCGACCGTCAGAAGTCCCGAATCAACGTCAGGAGTAGACGTGGGGGGCGAGCGTGCCGATGTCGCGCAGGTTGCGGTAGCGCTCCTTGTAGTCCAGGCCGTAGCCGACCACGAACTCGTTGGGGATGTCCCAGCCGACGTACTTCACCTCGACCGGCATCGTCAGGGCCTCGGGCTTGCGCAGCAGCGTGCAGATCTCGACGCTCGCAGGGCTGCGCGAGGAGAGGTTGGACGTCAGCCACGACAGCGTCAGACCGGTGTCGATGATCTCGTCGACCACGATCACGTGGCGTCCGGAGATGTCGGTGTCCAGGTCCTTGAGGATGCGCACGACGCCGCTGGACTTGGTGCCGGAGCCGTACGACGACACCGCCATCCAGTCCATCTCGAGGTGCCGGGTGAAGCTGCGGGCCAGGTCGGCCATCACCATCACCGCGCCGCGCAGGACGCCGACGATGAGGATGTCCTTGCCGGCATAGTCGGCCTCGATCTCCTGGGCCAGCTCGTAGAGCCGGTTCTGGATCTGCTCCTCGGTGAAGAGGACGTTGACGAGGTCGTTCTCCACGTGGGAAGCGTCCATGGCGGAGACTCTAAGTCAGCGACGCGGCTTGGTGACCGTCAGGGTGATGGTCGCGGACGACGAGCCCGTCACGGCCGTTGAGCCGAGGTAGACGGCCTTGAGGTGGTGCGTGCCCTTCGCGAGGCGGTGGAGGCCGATGGTGATCTCGCCCTTGTGACTGGCCTTGAGCCGGCCCCCGCCCACGACCGCGCGGCCCTCGCGGATCTCGACACTGCCGGTCGGCTTCGCGTCCTTCGGGCTCACGGTGACCTTGACGACGCCGTTCTGCTTGGTGGTGAGCTTCTTCTGCGCCAGGGTGGCGGTCGTCCTCGACTCGACCAGCTTCCTCTCCATCTCGGTCTCACCGAGGCTGAGCTTGTGCCGGGCCTTCGCGATCGTGAGGTCGCCGAGCACGAGCGGCTTGTAGCCGCGCCGCGTGAACGTGACGGTGTAGGTGCCGCGGCCGACCTCGAGGTAGAAGTAGCCGTGCTGCGGTCCGTTCTTGCGATCGCTGGCGTAGGTCAGCGCCGACGCGGCGGCCGTGCCGTCGGCCTTCGTGGCCTTGACCTCGACGTCGTCGACCGGCGTGCCGAACTGGTCGACGACCACGCCCTGGATGAGGGCCTGGCCCGCGCGAGCCGTGGCGGCGGGACCGGCGTGCGAGGCGGCGGACGCGGGGAGCGCCTGGGGCGCCACCAGCAGGGCGGCGATCCCCGCGGCGACGGCGGCGACGGTACGACGGGAGAGTGACATGGGGTTACCTCGAGCTCGGCGGGCACACGACCAGACGGCTGGTCACCGTGAGTGTGGACGGAAAATCGTCTGCCGGGGCCGGAACCTGAGGATTCTCAACCGTCCCGGTCGAGTCGGAGCCGGCCGTCGACGCGCCGGCAGCGCAGGTGGCCGGGGAGGTCCACCCACTTCTGTCCGTGCCAGTCGGTGAGCAACGCGTCCATGGCGAGCACGTGCTCGTGGAACAGCGCGGCGCCCGGGGCGCCGGCGGCGAGCGCGGCCAGCCGGAGCACGCGGCGCCGCAGCGGGGTCGGCTGGGCGAGCAGTCCGTCGACCGGGAGGTCGCGCAGCCCGGCGTACGCCGTCTCCGCGACGTCGTCGAGCAGATCCATGTCGTCGCGGAGCTGGTCGGCGGTGCGGGCGAGCGTCGCCGCGACCCCGGGGCCGAGCTGCTCCTCGAGGACGGGAAGCACGGTCCGGCGTACGCGCACCCGGGTGTAGCCGGGGTCGTCGTTGTGGGGGTCGTCCCAGAACGCGATGCCCTCGACCTGGCAGGCGGTCACGGTGTCGGCGCGGGAGACGTCGAGCAGTGGTCGCACGAACCGGTCGAACGCGCGCCGCATCCCGGCCAGGGAGCGGCCCCCGGAGCCGCGGGCCAGGCCGAGGAGCACGGTCTCGGCCTGGTCGTCGCGGGTGTGGCCGAGCAGCACCGCGGCGGCCCCGACGCGGCCGGCGATCTCGCCGAGCACGGCGTAGCGGGCCCGGCGGGCAGCGGCCTCCGGGCCCAGGCCGGCGGCCTCGACGTGCACGGTCGCGGCGAGCGTCTCGTCGGCGCCGAGAGCGGCCATCTGCTCGACGACGCGGGCGGCGTGGTCCGCGGAGCCGGGCTGCAGCCCGTGGTCGACGGTCGCACCCACCACCCGCCACCCGGCGCGCCGGGCCTCGAAGACCGTGGCGGCGAGCAGCGCGAGCGAGTCGGCGCCGCCGGAGCACGCGACGACCACGGTGCGGCCCGGGTCGACGTCGGCGAGCGCGCGGCGTACGGCGACCCGGACTGCCGCGACCGCGGGGTGCAGGGTCATCCGGGGCTCACAGGACGCGGGTGATCCAGGCCTGCGGGTCGGCGATCTCGGCCTTGGACGGGAGGTTGTCCGGGCGCTCCCAGACGGCGTTGAAGTCGGTCATGCCGGCCTTGTCGACCACCGCACGGACGAACTTCGCGCCGTCGCGGTACTGCGCCATCTTGGCGTCGAGGCCGAGCACCCGGCGCAGCACGCGGTCGAGCACGCCGACGCCCTGGCGGCGCCGGTTGAACTTCTTGCGGATGTGGGCGACCGACGGGATCACGCCGGGCCCGACACCGTCCATCACGACGTCGGCGTGGCCCTCGAGCAGCGACATCACGCCCGTGACCCGGTCGACGATCTCCTTCTGCTCCGGGGTGCTGATCATGTCGATCAGGCTGCCGCCGCCGTCGCGGGCGCTCTTGATCGCCCCGGTGATGCGGCTCAGGCCCTCGTCGAGCAGGCCGCTCGGCTCGAGGCTCTCGGCGAGCGAGTGCATCTCGCCGAGGAGGTGGTCCGCCAGCCACGGGGTGGCCGTGAACTGCACCCGGTGGGTCTCCTCGTGCAGGCACACCCAGAGCCGGAAGTCGTGGGGGTCGACGCCGAGCTCGCGCTCGACGTGCACGATGTTGGGCGCCACCAGCAGGAGCCGGCCGGTGGGCGCGTGGAACGGGTCGAACTGGCCGAGCACCTTGCCGGCGAGGAAGCCGAGCAGCGCACCGACCTCGGCGCCGGTGACGCGCGACCCGATCGCCAGCGTCAGGCCCGTCGGCGTGCCCTTGCGGGAGGAGAGCTTGTCGACGACCGGGGCGAGCACGGTGGCGAACCCGTCGGCGTTGGCGGCCACCCAGCCCGCACGTTCCACGACCAGGACCGGCGCGGTGCGCTCGGCGGCGACCATCCCGGTGTAGTCGCGGACCAGCCCGGTGGAGCGGTCGGCGTCCGCGCGCAGCTCGGCGACCACCGCGGCCGCGGTGTCACGGTCGACGGTCGGGCCGTCGCCGGCGATCCGGGACCCGAGGGAGACGGCCAGGTCCCAGTCGACCATCCCGCGGGGTGCCCCGCCATCGTGCGCGCTCATGCCGCGACGGTACCCGCGCCGACCACACGCTCAGCCGCACCGGCAGCCGGCGAGGGCGCTGGTGGCGGCGTCGAGGGCGGCGCGGGCGTCGAGGGTGTCGACCAGGTCGATGTCGTCGGCCAGCAGCGCGAAGACCATCGGCCGTCCCTCCCGGTCGGTCGCGATGCCGGCCAGGCTGCTGACCCCGGAGAGGGTGCCGGTCTTGGCCCGGACCAGACCGCGGCCCGCGTCGCCCTCCGCGAACCGCTCGACGAGCGAGCCCGAGAACCCGGCCACCGGGAGGCCCGTGAGCACCGCGCGCAGCTCGGGACGGTCCGGCGAGGCGGCGACCTCGAGGACCGCCGTGAGCGTGTCCGGGTCGAGCCGGTCCGCCCGCGAGAGCCCGCTGCCGTCGTACGTCGTGGCGCCCTGGGTCGGCACGCCGAGCCCGTCGAGCACCCGTAGGACGGCGCGCGCACCCCCGGCGAACGTCCCGGTGCCGCCGGTCGCGAGGTCGACCTGGCGGGCGAGCACCTCGGCCGCGTTGTTGTCGCTGGTCTGGAGGGTGTGCTCGACGATGCCGGCGAGCGGCTCGCTGTCCAGGGTCGCGAGCTCGGTGCCGTCCGCGGGGGCGCGCACCGGCGCGGGCTCGCCCACGACCCGGACGCCCGCGGCGTCGAGCGCGCGGGCGAGCACCGCGGCCGCCGCGGCGGCCGGGTCGGCGCCGTCCGCCTCCGTGCCCTCGTCCACCCAGAGCGCGGAGATCGGCGAGACCTCCTCGGGCACGTAGCCCGGCTCCCAGTGGCCGCTGACGGCCGGGCCGGAGAAGAGGTGGTCGTCGTAGCCGACCCGCACCGCGCCCTGGAGGCCGGCGGAGGTGGTGCGGGCGAGCGCCCTGACGTCCGCGGCCGACAGCAGCGGGTCGCCGCCGCCGACCAGGACCACGCGCCGCGGCCCGGCGGCGACGACCGAGGTCGGGAACGTGTGGTCGGGGCCGAGCGTCTCGAGCGCCGCGGTGGCGGTCAGCAGCTTGAGCGTCGAGGCGGGGACCGCCTCGCCGGTGCCGCTGGAGAACAGCAGGGTGCCGTCGAGGCCGGCCACCGTGGCGAGCACGTGCGGACCCAGGTCGGCGTCGCGGAGGGCCGGCGCGAGGGCCCGGCGTACCTTCGCGGCGTCGGGTACTCCGGTGGCCGCCGCGGCCACCGGCTCGGGCGTCGGGGGGGCCTCCAGGGCCAGCCCGGGAGGCGGCGGGATCGCCGCCGGCGGCTCGACCGGGTCGGGGCCGGCGGGGTCGAGGCGCCACGCGACGACGCCCGCGGCGAGCACCGCGAGCACGAGCGCGACCGGCAGCCAGGTGGCCAGGCGGGAGGCGCGCGCAGGGTGGGATCGATCACGTCCGCCCACGATCCACCTTCTCCCGGCTGCCCAAGTGGAGCCATTGTGCGCGAGACTGGCCCCCGGCCCGCCGTGCGGGCCCCTGATCTGACGATGAACCCTGACGATGGCGGAGGAAGACGTGCTCGAGTTCGACGTGCTGGTGGAGATCCCCAAGGGGCAGCGAAACAAGTACGAGGTCGACCACGAGTCCGGACGGATCCGTCTCGACCGGACCCTGTTCACCTCGACGCAGTACCCCGCCGACTACGGCTACATCGAGAACACCCTCGGCCTCGACGGCGACCCGCTCGACGCGATGGTGATCCTCCAGGAGCCGACATTCCCAGGCTGCCTGATCCGCTGCCGGGCGATCGGCATGTTCCGGATGACCGACGAGGCCGGCGGCGACGACAAGGTCCTCTGCGTCCCCGCGACCGACCCGCGCCTCGAGCACCTGCGCGACATCAGCCACGTCTCGAAGTTCGACCGCCTCGAGATCCAGCACTTCTTCGAGGTCTACAAGGACCTCGAGCCCGGCAAGTCCGTCGAGGGCGCCGAGTGGGTCGGCCGCACCGAGGCCGAGGCCGAGGTGCACGCGTCGTTCGCGCGGCTCAAGGAGTCCGGCGGGCACTGAGGCCGGGCGGCGCGCGAGTTTCGTCGGCCGGCCGACGAAACTCGTGCCTGGACGACGAAGCTTTGTCGTCCAGGGTCGAGATCTGTCGGCCGACCGACGAAACTCGGCGCTAGCCGACCAGGTCGGGTGAGCGCAGCATCTCGGGCGGGATCGCCCAGGCGTCGACGAGGTCGACGGCGAGCGGGCGGACCTTGCGGCACAGGCTGCCGATCTCGCGACTGATCGCCTTGGACCGCGGGACGGTGAGCCGGCCGTGCTCCATGAACCACGCCCGGTCGGCCTCGATGGTCGTGAGCGCGAACAGGTCGCACAGCAGGTTGAGCGCGACCTTGAGGTCGCCGTCGGGCTGGCTGCGGATCTTGTCCACGAACGCCTCGAGCACCAGCCGCTCCACGTGGGCGTTCGCGGCCGCGATCACGTGGTCCTGCACACGGGAGAACACCTCGCCCGGGTTCATCCCATTGTCCATGCCGCGCTTGAGCCGGCGGGCCACCCCGGCGAGCATGTGCTCCTCGCGGAACCGCAGCATCGCGAGCTGGTAGTCCGGGTCGAGCAGCCCCGCCTCCTGGTCCCACTGGTCCCCGCCGGGCAGCAGGTCGCGCACCCGCTCGAGCAGCTTGTGCACCGAGGTCTTCTCGATCACGGTCTCCACGGCCAGGCCGGTGACGAAGCGGACCATCCCGAGCTGGTCGAGGTCCTCGAACTCGCTGGCGTAGTCGGTGAGCAGCCCCTTGGCGACCAGCTGCAGCAGCACGTGGTTGTCGCCCTCGAACGTCGTGAAGATGTCGCTGTCGGCCTTGAGCGCGGCGAACCGGTTGACCGAGAGGTAGCCGGCGCCGCCGCACGCCTCGCGGCACTCCTGGATGGTGCGGGTCGCGTGCCAGGTGCCGAGCGCCTTGGTGCCGGCGGCCCGCGACTCGAGCTCGCGGCGGGCGTGCTCGTCGTCGGTCACCCCCGAGAAGACGTCGTGCAGCTGCGACGCCACGACCTCCTGCGCGAAGTGCAGCGCGTAGGTCCGCGCGATCAGCGGCAGCAGCCGGCGCTGGTGCATCCCGTAGTCGAGCAGCAGCTCCTCCTGCTCGTCCGAGGTCGCCTCGAACTGGCGGCGGCGTACGGCGTACTTGGTCGCGATCGCCAGCGCCACCTTGGCGGCGTTGATGCCCCCGCCGCCGACGCACACCCGGCCCTGGACGAGCGTGCCGAGCATCGTGAAGAAGCGCCGGTTGGGGTTGTCGATCGGGCTCTCGTAGACGCCCTCGGGCGTCACGTCGGCGAACCGGTTGAGCAAGGCGGTGCGCGGGACCCGCACGTGGTCGAACCAGAGGCGCCCGTTGTCGACGCCGTTGAGCCCCATCTTGCGGCCGTCGTCCTCGATCCGCACGCCGGGCGCCGGTGCGCCGTCGACCCGGATCGGCACCACGAACGCGTGCACACCCTGGGAGGCGCCGCCGACCTCGAGCTGGGCGAACACCACCGCGACGTCGGCGTGCTTGGCGGCGTTGCCGATGTAGTCCTTGCGGGCGTCCTCGGAGGTCGTGGTGATCACGAACTCCTGGGCGTCCGGGTCGTACGTCGCGACCGTGCCCAGCGCCTGCACGTTGGAGCCGTGGCCGGTCTCGGTCATCGCGAAGCAGCCCATCAGCCTGCCCGTGATCAGGTCCGCCAGGTAGGCGTCGTGGTGGGCCTCGGTGCCGAGCTGGAGGATCGCGCCCCCGAAGAGGCCGAACTGCACGCCGACCTTGACCAGCACCGAGAGGTCGCCGTACGCGAGGGTCTCGAACGCCGCGATCGAGGCGCCGATGTCGCCGCCCCCGCCGTACTCCTCGGGGAAGCCCATCCCGGTCTGCCCGGTCGCGGCCATCTCGACCACGACGTCCTTGACCCGCTCCCGGAAGTCGTCGACCGACATCTCCTCGGCGTCGGTGAGGATCGAGGCGTACTCGGCGAGGTTGGTGCGCACCAGGTCGCGGACCTCGGCGTACGTGCCGTCGAGGAGGGCGGTGAGGGCGGGTACGTCGATCTCGGGCTGCACGTAGCCGCTCGAGGCGGGCACGGCGGTGTCGGTGGCCATGGACGGACGCTACCCAGGCGGCACCGGGCTCAAGCGGTGATCTGGACCTCTGCCCCCGTCGATCCGGGGGATCAGGGCCGCGCGTAGAAGTTCGGCGGGATCCAGTAGTACATCGACTCCTGGGTGACGGGCCTGCCCGTGCGCGGCGCGTGCAGGATCGTGCCGCCGCCGACGTAGAGCGCCACGTGGTAGATCGAGCCCGGGTCGCTGGAGGACCCCCAGAACACCAGGTCGCCTGGTCGGAGCTGGCCGGGCGAGATCGGGGTGGACTGCTCGTACTGCGCGACCGAGTAGTGCGGGAGCGACCTGCCGCCGGCCGCCCAGGCCCCCATGGTCAGGCCGGAGCAGTCCCACGCGTTGGGACCGGCGGCACCCCACCGGTAGGGCTCGCCGATCTGGGCGCGGGCGAAGGCGATCGCGGCCGACGCTCCCGAGGCGGGCGCCGGCGGCGTGGGCTGCGTGGGCTGCGTGGGCTGCGGGGTCGGCTGGGGCGTGGGGTCCGGCGTCGGGTTTGGGTCGGGCGTCGGCTCGGGGTCCGGCGTCGGCTCGGGGTCCGGCGTCGGCTCGGGGTCCGCCGCGGGCGCGGGCGTCGGCTGCTGCTCCTCGGCCGCGGCCTGGGCGGCGGCGGCCGCGGCGGCTGCGGCCTGCTCCTCGAGCGCGGACTGGCGGCGCTGGGCGACCTGCACGCTGACGTGCTGGAGCTGGGCCAGCCGGGCGATCAGCGCGGTCTTCTCCGCGGCGATCGCCTGCGCCTGGGCGGCCGCGCCGTCGGCAGCGACCCGCGCGGCATCCTTCGCCGTCCGCGCGTCGGCGACCGCACGGGCGGCCGCGTCCTCGGCGTCCTGGGCCTGGCGGACCGAGACCTCGGCCAGCGTGGCGGCGGCGCGGAACCCGTCGTAGTTGGCGTCCAGCGCGCTCTCGGCGTTCTGCAGGGTCGTGGTCTGGTCGACGACCTCGCCGATCCCGTCGGACCCGGCGATCGCGGAGAGCGCCGTCAGCCCGGGGGACATCTCGTACGACGACACCAGCGCGTCGCCGTACGCCTGGCGCTGGCGCTCGACGTCGGCGGCGGCGACCTGCGCGCGCTGCCGGGCCGCAGCCGCCTCGTGGCGCGCCTGGGTGGCCCGCCACCGGGCGCCGTTGTAGGCCTCGGCCGCCTGGGCGGCCCGCACCCCGGCCTCCTGGAGGCGCTGGTTGGCGACCGCGAGCCGGGCCCGCACCGAGGCGACGTCGTCGGCACCGTCCCGTACGGCGGCCCGAGCCGCGCGCACGTCCTGGCGTGAGGGCGTGTTGTCGTCGGCGACCGCCACGCCGGTGAGCACGCCACCGGCGAGGAGGGTCGCGACGAGTGCCGCCATCAGGCTGCGAGCTCGCACGGTGCTGTCTCCCAGGTCGTGGATCGGAGTGCCGGCCCCTCGCGGCACTTGGAGCACGCTAGACAACTTTCGTCCCAAAAGGAACATTTTGTCCCACTTTTCTCAGACTCGTCGGCGTGTCGGCTTGACGAATTACATGAATGTCATTCTCGGATCGCCGGTCGGCAGGTCGGGCCGAAGGACCGTGGCGACGGCCCGCGACCGCTCCTAGCGTGGAGAGCGGCACGGGAGAGGAGGTGGGTCGTGGACACCGACCTGCTGCCGGAGGAGGTCGCCGGGGCCGAGCGCTGGGACGTGGCGCAGGTCGGCGCCCGCGACCGCGACGAGGCCTGGCGCTCGATCGTGTCCGGCACCCACCTGCCCTGGACGCTCGACCGGGTCCGCGAGAGCGGGCCGCCCACCGACGGCCGGATCCTGCGCCGCCGGCTCGGCGACATCCAGCTGCTCGACACCTGGTGTGGCCTGTGCGGTGGGCAGCGGCTGCGCTCGGACCTGCGCCGCACCGAGGGCGAGTACGTCGGGGTGCTGGTGGTCCGCGACGGCCGGGAGGTGCTGACGCAGGACGACGACCAGATCGCGGTCGGCGCCGGCGACGTGGTCGCCTGGCACTCCGCTCGGCCGATCCGCTTCGACGTGCTCGAGCCGCTGCGCAAGCAGACGCTGCTGGTGCCGGTGGCGCGGTTCCGCGACGTGGTGCCCAGCCCCGAGCTCACCACGGCCCGGCTGCTGCGCCCCAACTCGGCGCGACTGCTGCTGACGTCCTACCTCAGCTTCGTCACGACGCTGGAGCTCACGCCCGAGGCCGCGGCCGGCGCCGGCAACGCCGCGCTCGAGCTGCTCGGCGCCGCGCTCTCGACGCTGAGCACCCCGGCCAGCGGCACCGCCCGTCGCCACGAGCTGCGGCAGCGGGTGAAGGGCTACATCGAGGCCCGACTCGGCGACCCGACGCTCTCGCCGCGCGCCATCGCGCGCCACCACGCGGTCTCCGAGCGCCTGCTCTACGCGCTGTTCGAGGAGGAGGGCGACACCGTCCAGGCCTACGTGCGCCGACGCCGGCTCGCCCGCGCGCACGCCGACCTCACGCGTCCCGGCCGCGACCTCGCGATCCACCAGGTCGCCCGCCGCTGGGGCTTCACCGATCCCGCGCACTTCAGCCGCGCCTTCCGCGCCCACTACGGCTACCCGCCCAGCCAGGCCGCCTCGCCCCCCGTTCCGTCCGGCTGAACGTCGGGGTGGTGTGCAGGGAGCGGCCAGAGGCCTGCGGCCACAGCCATGGGCGACCCCCGCTCACCTTCCTAGCGTCGGAGGCAGAGGAAGGAGGCGCTCCCATGACCACACGCCTCACCGCCCCCGTCGTCGTGACGGGAGTCGGCTGCACACCGTTCGGCAACCTCCGCACCCGACCGGAGATCGCCGGACTCACGCTCCAGGAGCTCGCCGCCCGCGCCGCCCGCGAGGCACTCGAGGACTCCGGGATCCGCGGACCCGACGTGGACGCGGTCTACGTCGGCAACGTGATGACCCACTCCTCCCAGCTGCCGGCCACCTACAGCCAGCTGTCGAAGTGGATGGGCACCCAGCTCGCGATGGGCGTCCACATCGACGCCGCCTGCGCGACCACCGCCACCGGCCTCTGCCTGGCCGCCCAGGCCATCGCGTCCGGCGCGATCGACACCGCCCTCGTCGTCGGCGTCGAGGCCACCGGCAACCGCCCGCAGGGCACCAGCCCCTACGAGCGCGAGGACATCGACAACGAGACCATGTGGCTCTGGACCGACTACTGCGTCAACCAGGCGTACGGCGAGCCGCAGGGCTACGAGATCTTCTCGACGTACAACGGCATCATCGCGCAGGGCTACATGCGCAAGTACGGCGTCTCCTTCGAGGAGTACGACCGCGCGATGTTCGAGCTGTCGCGCACCCGCCGGATGCACGCGGCGCTGACCGACCGGGCGATGATCCGCGAGACGCTCGAGGACGAGGCGGCCCGGCTCGGGTACGCCGACGCCTGGAGCATGTGGACCTCCGAGGCCAACCCGTTCCTGTCCTGGCCGGCCCGGCTGCGCAGCCTCGTCAAGGCCGCCGACGGCGCCGCCGCGGTGGTGCTGATGCGCGCCGACCTCGCGAAAGGCCTGCCGTCCCAGCCGGTCGAGCTCAAGGGCTTCGGCCAGGCCGTGTCCGACCTGCCGTGGTACCACGAGGACCCCACCGACTGGGCCGTGGACCGGGCCGCGATCAAGAAGGCGTTCGAGATGTCGGGCGTCGGGCCGCACGACCTCGAATAGCTGCACACCCACGACTGCTCGCACATCATGTCGCTGGTGATGGCCGAGGAGATCGGCTACCTGGCGCACGGCGAGGGGCTGAAGGCGGCGTACGAGGGACGCACCCGCTTCGACGGCGACCGCCCGATGGCCACCCACGGCGGCCGGCACGCGTTCGGGCACGCGTGGGCCGCGTCGTCCGGCTCGGACATCCACGAGATCGTCACGCAGATGCGCGGTCTCGCCGGGTCCCGCCAGGTCCCGAAGCCACCCGAGACCGCCGCCCTGATGGTGCAGGGCTACGCGATCGTCTCCAACGTACTGATCTTCCAGGGGAGCTGAACGCCATGACCACATCGCTGGTGCGGGACTACTACGAGGCGCTCGCCGAGGGTCGCCTGGTGGCCCACCGCTGCAACGACTGCCGGGCGATCACGTTCCCGGCGACGACGTGCTGCCAGTCGTGCGGGTCGTACGCCGCGACCGACCTGGAGCTGTCCGGGCGGGGCACGCTGCTGTTCGCCTCGCACAACCTGGCCGCCTGCCACCCACGGTTCGTGCCGTACGCGCCGTACGCCTACGCGCACGTGATCCTCGAGGAGGGCGTGACCGTGCAGGGCATGCTGCAGGGCGTCGACGGGACGCCCGAGGCGATCGCCGAGCTCTACCCGCGGCTGCCGCTCCCCGTGGTCGCCGAGGTGCTGCCCACCGACGACCTGCCGGTGCTCACCTTCCGGCTGGCCTGAGCGGTAGTCCCTGACGGAAGAGCCCCGTGGGAACGTTCCCAAGGGGCCCGATCGTCAGGGACTACCCCCATCAGCGGTCGACCGGGACCGCCGAGGTGGTGGTCGTGGGGTGCGAGGCGAGGCCGTGCTTGTCGAACTTCTGGCCGCTGGCGATGCCGCCGACATAGAACGAGACGAGCGCGATCATCACGCCGGCCACGTCGTCGGCGATGTAGTGCCAGCCGAAGTAGAGGGTGGCGACGACGGTGACCCCGAAGTTGATCCAGAAGACCCATCGCAGCGCCTGGGAGCGGACGGTGTACTGGATCATCAGCGCCACCAGCAGGGTGATCGCCACGTGCAGGCTCGCGAAGCCGGCCACGGACTGCACCGCGTCCTGGACCACGCCCCAGTAGACCTTGTTGCGGCCGTAGGCCAGGGACTCCATCAGCTGGCTGGTCGGCGTGTTCGGCAGGCTGTCGTACAGCCAGGTGTACTCGAGGCCCGGTCCAAGGGTCGGCAGCGCGTAGTACGACGCGGTGCCCAGCGACCACGCGACGCACTGCGAGGTCACGAACCAGTAGCCGTAGGAGAGGTTGCGCGACCACACCAGCCACGCCGTGACCGCCAGCGGCACCAGCGGCAGGAACCACAGGTAGACGTAGGACAGCGGCCAGGCCATGAACCCCTCGCCGAGCAGCCCGTGCAGGACGTGCGCCGGGTCGTGGCCGAACAGCAGTGCGCGGTCGAGGTAGTGGAGCTCCCGGTCGTACATGCTGTCGCGCACGAACGGCAGGAAGGACTTCAGGTTGCGGTAGCTCACGTAGACGACGTAGAAGCAGATGACGCCGAGGGCGACCAGCGTGAGCCGCTCGCGGTTCCAGTGGGTGCGCCAGCGCTCGCGCACGATCGCGGGCATCAGCGTCGGGTTCATCTTCGAGAACCACAGCGTCCGCGGCACCATGTCGAGCGCCAGCGCGCCGAGCAGCAGCAGCGGCAGCCGCAGCCACGAGGGCCCGAGGAAGCTGCCCTCGGGGTCGATCAGCCGCTTGTCGTAGATGATCGCGACCACGATCGCCACCACGCCCATGACGACGGCGTTGCCCACCAGCAGGGCGTAGGCACGGCGATACACGGACGTCAGTGTAGAGACCTGGCGGGGTCAGTGCCCGGCAGGTGTCTCCGCCAGCCGGCCGGGGTCCACACCGAGCCGCACACCGTCGCCCGGGGCCGGGTGCGAGCCCAGCCGCGCGACCGCGTCGAGCTCGCCGATGCCCTCGACGTCGACCACCAGGCGGATCAGCTCGGGGGTCGCCCGCCCGGACACGACGCGCCCCCGCAACGGCCCGTCGGCGTCGACGACGAGCGCCGAGCGGCGTACGGCGACCGCCGGCGCCACGGGCAGCCCGGCCGCCCGGAGCAGGGTCGCCGCCGCGGCACCCTCGAGCACCCGGGCGTAGCCGAGGAACAGCGCGGTCTCGGGGTCGGCCGGGGCCCGCCACACCGCGCCGATCTCGCCCTGCTGGACGATCCGGCCGCCGCGCATCACCGCGAGCCGGTCGGCCACCGCGTAGGCCTCGTCCTGGTCGTGGGTGACCATCAGCGCGGTGGTGCCGGCCGACTGGAGGATCTCGCGCAGGTCGGTCGCGAGCCGCTCGCGCAGCCCGGCGTCCAGCGCCGACAGGGGTTCGTCGAGCAGCAGCAGCCGCGGTGAGACCGCGAGCGAGCGGGCCAGCGCCACCCGCTGCCGCTCGCCCCCGGAGAGCGTGGCGGGGAGGCGTTCGGCGTACCCCTCCAGCCCGACCAGCGCGAGCAGCTCCTCGACGCGCTCCGCGGCCCGGGGCGTACGCCGCAGCCGCAACGCGTAGCCGACGTTGCGGGCGACGGTGAGGTGGGCGAACAGCTGCCCGTCCTGGAACATCAGCGCGAAGCCGCGCTTGTGCGTCGGCACGCCGGCCAGGTCCTCGTCGTCCCAGCAGATCCGGCCGGACACCGGCGGCTCGAGACCCGCGACCGCCCGCAGCAGCGTCGACTTGCCCGACCCGCTCGGCCCGAGGACCGCGAGCACGTGCCCGTCCTCGAGCTCCAGGGAGGCGTCGACGACGGCCGGGGTGCCGTCGTACGCCACGGTGAGACGGTCGAGGGTCAGCATCAGAACGCCCCCACCGAGGACACCCGGAGCCGGTCGACGGCCAGCATCACGGCGGCGGTCGTAGCGGCGAGGACGACGGATGCGGCGAGGGCCATGCCGTAGTTCATCGCACCGGGGTGCCCGATGAGGCGGAAGATCACGATCGGCAGCGTGGGGTGGTCCTCGCGGGCCAGGAACGAGGTGGCGCCGAACTCCCCGAGCGACACCGCGAACGCGAACCCGGCCGCCGCGGTGAGCGGCCGCCACATGGCCGGCAGGTCGACGGTCGCGAACGTGCGCAGCGGGCCCGCACCCAGCGAGGCCGCGGCCTGACGCTGGCGGTCGTCGATGCCGCCGAGCACGGGCACCAGCGTGCGTACGACGAGCGGCAGCGCCACCAGCGCCTGGGCGATCGGCACCAGGAGCAGGGAGTCGCGCAGGTCCAGCGGCGGCCGGTCCAGGGTGATCAGGAAGCCGAAGCCGAGCGTGACCGCCGAGACCCCGAGCGGGAGCATGAACAGCCCGTCGAGCAGGCCGCGCACCCGCCGCTCGGTGCGTGAGCGCGACCGGCGGGTGACCACGACCGCGACCAGGACGCCCAGCGACAGCGACATCCAGGTGGCGTCGACCGCCGTGCGCAGCGAGGTGACCAACGCGTCGCCGACCGGCACCAGCAACGCCTGCTGGTCGCCCTCACCGCCCAGCGCCCGGTAGTTGGCGAGGCTCCACGTGTCGCCGACCCGCAGCGACCCGGTCACGAGGGCCGCCAGCGGTGTCCCGACCAGGAGCAGCACCAGCGCGGTCGTGACCACGCCCGGCCAGTCGCCGGGCGACGGCCGCGGCGGTCGGGCGGTCGACCGGCTCAGCGCCGGATCGGGTACGGCGCGCAGCCGGCCGGTCACGACCAGGAGGCCGGTGATCGCCAGCAGCTGGAGGATCGAGAGGGCCGCGGCGGCCTGCAGGTCGAGCAGGTTGGTGGTGAGCAGGTAGATCTCGGTCTCGACCGACGAGTAGCGCAGGCCCCCCAGCGTCAGCACCACCCCGAACGCCGTGGCGCAGAACAGGAACACCACGCTCGCGGCGCTGACGATCGCCGGCCGCAGCGCCGGGAGCGTCACCGTGCGCAGCACCTGGACCGGGCTCGCACCGAGCGCCGCCGCGGCCTCCGCCGGGCGCGGGTCCAGCGACTCCCACGCCGCGCCGACGGCGCGGATCACCACGGCCACGTTGAAGAACACCAGGCCGGCCACGATCGCGGCCGCCGACCCGTCCAGGCCCAGGAAGCCCAGCGGCCCCGCCTCGCCGATCAGCTCCCGGAACGCGACGCCGACCACCACCGTGGGCAGCACGAACGGCACCAGCAGCAGCGACCGCAGCACCCGCTGCCCGGGGAACCGCCGGCGGTGCAACAGGTGCGCGGCCGGCAGCCCGAGCAGGACGGCGACCAGGGTCGCGACCGTCGAGGACCACACGGTGAACCACAGCACCCGGTGCACGCGCGGGCGGCCGAGGACCTCGAGCACGCCGCCGGGGTCGAAGCGCCCGTCGACGACGAAGCCCTCCGACACCATGCCGCTGACCGGGAGCACGAAGAACACGCCCAGCACCGCCAGGGGTACGGCGGCCAGGCCGGCCAGCGTGAGCGCCCGACTCATCGGCGTGGTCATCGGCGTGGTCATGGGTGGGTCATCGGGAGGTGATGTCGCTCCACTCCCGCAGCCAGTCGTCGCGGTTCGCGCTGACCTCGGCCGGGTCGACCGCGTAGGGATCGGTCGGCTGCTCCGCGAACTTCGCCCACTCCTGCGGCAGCTCCACCGACGGGTCCACCGGGAACACGTACATGCTCTCCGGGAGCGCGGCCTGCACGTCGGGGCTCAGCAGGAAGTCGACCAGCTGCTCGGCGCCGTCGGGGTTCGCGGCGCCGGCCAGCACGCCGGCGTACTCCACCTGGCGGAAGCAGGTGTCCAGCAGCGCGCTGGTCGTGCTCCGGCCGCCGGACACCGTGAAGGCCGGCGAGGAGTCGTAGGACAGCACGATCGGGCGGTCGCCCTTGCCGCCGCCCTGGGTGAAGTCGACCTCGTAGGCGTCCGACCACCCGGCCGTGAGCTTGGCACCGTTGTCCATCAGCTTCGTCCAGTAGTCCTGCCACCCGTCCTCGCCGTACGCCGCGATCGTCGTCAGCAGGAACGCCATGCCCGGCGAGCTGGTCGCCGCGCCGGGCAGCACGAAGAGGTTCTTGTACGCCGGGTCGGCGAGGTCGTCGAGCGTCTCCGGCTCGGCCAGGTCGTGGTCGGCGAACCAGGTGTCGTCGACGTTGACGCACACGTTGCCGTTGTCGACCGGCGTCAGGGCGTGGTCGTCGTCGCCGGGGAGCCGGTAGTCCTCGGCGCCGGCGGGCAGGGGCGCGTCGTACGCCGCGAACACGCCCTCGTCGAGCGCCCGCGAGGCGAACGTGTTGTCGACCCCGAACGCCACGTCGCCGAGCGGGTCGTCCTTGGTCAGCACCAGCTTGTTGGTGAGGATCCCGGCGTCGCCGGTGGCACGGACCACGAGGTCGTAGCCCGACTCCTGCTCGAACTGCTTGATCAACGGCTTGGGCAGCACGAACGAGTCGTGGGTGACCAGCACGACCCGGCTCGGCTTGTCGGCCCCGGATGCGCCGTCGGTGGCGTCTCCGTCCGAGCCGCTGCCGATGGTCGAGCAGCCGCTGACCGCCAGGGCCACGACCGATGCTGCGATGACTGGTGCCAGGGCACGGGACATTCTCAACTCCGACTCCCTTCGCCGGTGCTAACCGGATCAGGTTCATAGGGTCTGCGGCGGATCCGCACTCTCAGCACGTCGTTGGCGTGCTCCCCTGCGTTGTGGTCGAACAGTACCGCTGCTGCCCGGATGGTGGTTTCGAGGCTCAGGCCTAGCGGCCTTCGCACCTCAACCACCGTCGTCGGTGGTTGAGGTGCGAGCGCGGTCGTCGGTGGTTGAGGTGCGAGCGCAGCGAGCCTCGAAACCACCCCCGCGCTCGGAGACCCACCGGTGGTTGAGGTGCGGGCGCGGTCGTCGGTGGTTGAGGTGCGAGCGCGGTCGCCGGTGGTTGAGGTGCGAGCGGAGCGAGCCTCGAAACCACCCCCGGGCTCGGAGACCCACCGGTGGTTGAGGTGCGAGCGCGGTCGCCGGTGGTTGAGGTGCGAGCGCAGCGAGCCTCGAAACCACCCCACGGCTCGACCACGGTCAGCGGGTGAGGGTCACCACCGCGTCGAGACGGGCCAGCTTGGCCGGGTTGCGCACGAGGTAGAGGCCGGTGACCAGGCCGTCCTCGACGACCATCGAGGCGACCGTGTCGAGCTCGCCGTCGACCACCAGGCGCAGCGCCGGCGCGCCGTTGACGACGACCACGTCGGCGACGGCGTCGACGCCCTCGGACACCGCCACGAGGAAGCGCAGCACCTTGTCGCGGCCCAGGATCGGCCGGAGCGCGGCCTTCTTGAAGCCGCCGCCGTCGGTCACCAGCACGACGTCGGGGGCGAGCACGTCCATCAGGCTCTGCACGTCGCCGGTCGCGGCCGCGGCCAGGAACATCTGCATCACCCGCTCGCGCTCCGAGGGCGTCGCGGCCACCCGGGGCTGGCGCTCGGCGACGTGACTGCGGGCCCGGTGCGCGATCTGGCGCACGGCCGCCGGGGTCTTGTCGACGGCGGCGGCGATCTCGTCGTAGCCGAAGTCGAAGACCTCGCGCAGCACGAAGACCGCGCGCTCGGTGGGGCCCAGGGTCTCCAGCAGGGTGAGCATCGCGAGCGAGACGCTGTCGGCGAGCTCGACGTCCTCGGCCACGTCGGGGGTGGTGAGCAGCGGCTCGGGCAGCCACGGCCCGACGTACGCCTCCCGCCGCCGCGCGTTGGCGCGCATCCGGTTGAGCGCCAGCCGGGTGGTGATGCGCACGAGATAGGCCCGGTCGTCGCGGACCTCGGCCCGATCCACGTCGACCCACCGCAGCCAGGTCTCCTGCAGGACGTCCTCGGCGTCGGCGGCCGAGCCGAGCATCTCGTAGGCGACCGTGAAGAGCAGGTTGCGGTGGGCGAGGAAGACGTCCGTCGAGTCGGGCGCGCTCATGACCCCATCACGTCAGCAGACGGTACGGCGAGCGGCAGCTCGCACACATCCGAATATCCCTGGCTCTGCAGCCCGGCGGCGGAGTTGAACCGCGAGCGCATGTTCTCCAGCGCGACCATCTGGGTGAGCTCGACGACCGCCTCGGTGCCGAGCTGGTCGATCAGCCGCGCGACCATCTCGTCGGTCACGGTCAGCGGCGTGGTGCTCATCGCCTCGGCGTACTCCAGGACCTCGCGCTCCAGCGGTGAGAACACGTCGGACTCGCGCCAGCGCGGCACCTCCCTGACCTTGGCGAGGTCCAGCCCCTCGTTGTGGGCGAGGAAGTAGCCGAAGTCGAGGCACCAGCTGCAGCCGATGACACCGGCGCTCGCCAGCTGTGCGTAGGACTTCAGCGTCGGGTCGAGGGCGCGCCACTTCGCTACCCGTTGCTCGAGCCTCAAGACCGCCTTCAGGACGTCGCGGTGGTGCCAGAGGACGTAGGCGTTGTCGGGGATCTGGCCGTAGGTGCGGCGGGCGTAGGCGGACATCACCTTCCCGTACAGACCGGTGACCTGGGCCTTCGGGATGCGGAACGTGCTCGGCATCGTCTTCTCCTTCGGTTCGTCGTCTCGAGGTGTCGCCCACCAGACACCGGCCGCGCCGGATCTGTGACAGCTCTCCTGTGGGAGGCTCGGAGCATGAGCCCGAGCCGCCGCCACGAGGCCCTCGCGTGGGCGGTCCCCCGGCTCCGGCGCTCGCGTGAGCTGGACAGCCCGGAGGCCGAGCGGGCGCGGATCGGGCAGTGGCACGCGACCCTGGGGCGCCGGCTGCCGACCCTGCTGGTGCCGCGTTTCGCGCAGCGGTTCTCGGTGGTCACCGAGGTGCTGACCGGGCCGGCCGGCGAGTTCGCGTCGTACGTCGTCACGCCGCGCGGCACCGACCCGCACCGCACCGTGCTCTACCTCCACGGCGGCGGGTACGTCGCGCCGATCGACCCGTTCCACGTCCGCTACGTGTGCCGCCTCGCCACCGACCTCGGCGCACGGATCGTGCTGCCCGACTACCCGCTCGCGCCGGAGCACACCTGGCGCGACTCGCACGACGCGATCGCGGCGCTCGCGGCCCGGTGGGCCGGGGACGCCGGCGGCGCAGGGGAGCTGGTGCTCGCCGGCGACTCGGCCGGCGGCGGCTACGCGCTCGCGATCGCGCTGACGCTGCGCGACCGGGGCGGCCCGCAGGCGTCCCGGCTGCTGCTGCACTCGCCGTGGGTCGACCTCACCGCGGGCACCCCCGAGACCGAGCGGTTCACGGTCCGCGACCCGTGGCTGTTCCTCGGCAAGCTGCAGGCGTACGCCGAGTGGTGGGCCGGGTCGCCCGAGGACCTGGGTCGTCCCGAGGTGAGCCCGGCGCTGGCCGACCTCGGCGGGCTGCCGCCGGCGCTGATGTTCTGCGGCACCCGCGACACCCTCGCCCCGGGGTGCCGGCTGCTCGCGCGCCGGGCCGCCGAGACCGACTGGGACCTCACCTACGTCGAGGCGCACGACCTCATCCACGTCTACCCGCTGCTCCCCCTCATCCCGGAGGCGCGGGCCGCCCACCGCCGCACCCTGGAGTTCCTCTCGTGAAGTGCATCGCCGTCCCGTTCGACCAGCTCGACCCGTTCGCCGTCTACGGCATCTGCAAGGCACGCCAGGACGTGTTCGTCGTCGAGCAGACCTGCCCCTACCCGGACCTGGACGGTCGTGACGTCGAGCCCGAGACGAGGCACGTGCTGCTGATGGACGACGACGCGCTGTTCGGCTATGCCCGGGTGCTCGACGACGGCGACTGCTGGCGGATCGGACGGGTGCTGCTGGCACCGGAGGCCCGCGGTCGTGGCCTGGCCGACGTCATCATGCATACGGCGCTCTCGGTCTCGAAGGGCCGCGACGTGGTGCTCGACGCCCAGTCGCCGCTGGCTCCGTGGTACGCGACGTTCGGGTTCGCGGTGTCGGGGCCGGAGTTCCTCGAGGACGGGATCCCGCACACCCCGATGCGGCTCACGCGCTAGTCGGCGCAGCCTGGAACAGCACGCCCGCCTCGGTCTCCTGGCGGGTCGCCTGACCCCGCGCGACCAGCAGCTCGAGGTGCGCCTTGGTCTCCATCGCGGCCAGGCCCTGGCTGAACAGGTCGAGCTCGTCGTACGCCTTCTCGTGCCGCGTCCACGCGAGCTGGTGGGCGACGTCGAACCCGGTCCCCGGCGCGTCGGCGATCGCGGCGAGGCTCAGCTCGAGCCGGCGGTCGTGGAACGCGAGCAGCTCGTCGACCCGGGCGTGCGACGACGGCGCGACCGGGCCGTGGGCCGGGAGCACCTGCAGGTCGGGCAGCGCGCGCACCTTGGTCAGCGAGCCCATGAAGTCGCCGAGCGGGTCGGGCGTCGGCGGCACGGTGAAGCCGATCGAGGGCGTGATCGTCGGCAGCACGTGGTCGCCGGCGAACAGCAGCCCAGCCTGCTTCTCGGCGAAGACGTAGTGGCCGGGCGTGTGGCCCGGGGTGTGCACGGCGTCGAGCACCCGGGTGCCGACCGGGATCTCGTGGTCGCCGTCGAGCCAGGTGTCCGGGAGGATCCACATCGACATGTCCGGGCGCTCGCCGCCGCCGGCGGCCCAGAGCTCCGCGATCTCGTGCGCGCCGGCGGTCCGCAGTACGTCGAGGAACGGGCTCTCGTCGAGCGTCGGGTCGTTCAGCAGCTCGAGGGCCGGCTTCTCGCCGAGGCCGAGCGCCACGTCCGCGCCGTACTCGTGCCCCAGGACGGTCGCCATCGTGAAGTGGTCGCGGTGCACGTGGGTGACCAGGAACCGGCGGATGTCCCCGAACCCGTAGCCCACCTGGCGCAGGCACCGCTCGAGCAGGTCGCGGGCGACCTCGATCGCCCAGCCGCCGTCGACCAGGGTGAGCCCGTCGGCGGTCTCGATCACGTAGACGTTGATCGCCTTGAGCCCGTCCATCGGCAGCGGCAGCGGGATCCGGTGGATGCCCTCGGCGACCCGCCAGGCCCCCTCCTTGCTCCAGTGCTCGCCGGAGTCGGGCGAGACGGCGTACGCCGTGGGGGTGGAGGTGGTCACGTCGCGGACCTTACGGGGCCACGTCGGGGAACCCGAGGTCGAGGGTGGGCTGCTGGATGCCGCCGTCGATCTCGAGCAGCTTGCCGGTGACGTACTGCCCGGCCTTCGAGGCGAGGTAGACGACGCCGGCCGCGATGTCCTCGGGCTCGCCGACCCGGCCGAGCGGGGTCTTGGTCTCGAGCTGGCTCATCAGGTCCGGCTGGCCTGCGACGTACTCCAGGGCGCTGGTCATGATCGAGCCGACGTAGATGCCGTTGACGCGGATCCGCGGGGCGAGGTCCTGGGCCGCCATCTTGGTCCAGTGCGCGAGCGCGGCCTTGGCGGTGCCGTAGGCGATGAACCCGCGGTCGGCGGTGCGGCCCATCATCGAGCTGATCGTGACGACGCTCTTCTGCTTGTCGGGGTCCTTGAGCATCAACGGCACCGCGGCGCGGGTGAGCGCGTGGGCGGTGGTGACGTTGAAGCTGAAGGCCTCGTTGAGGAACTCGTTGCTGGTCTTGAGGAACTCGGTCGGGAAGGTGCCGCCGACGTTGTTGACGACGGTGTCGAGCCGGCCGAGCTCGTCGTACGCCGCCTGCGCGAGGCCGGCGACCGCGTCGAGGTCGCTGAGGTCGGCGGCCACGACGACCGCACGGCGGCCGGTGGCCCGGATCTGCTCGGCGACCTTGGCCAGCTGGGCCTCGGTGCGCGCCGAGATCAGGACGTCGGCGCCGGCCTCCGCGAGTGCGACGGCGGTGGCGGCCCCGAGCCCCCGGCCGGCGCCGGTGACGATCGCGACCTGGCCGGCGACGGAGAAGCGGTCGAGGATGCTCATGACGTGCTCACCAGGCCCTTGCCCGTGACGAGCGGGAGGTCGAGGGCGGTGACGAGGCCGCCGGGCGCGGCCACGACCGCGGGGACGGCGTTCACGATCCGCTGGGCGGTGACGATCATCCCCGAGACGTTGTGGTCGCCGTGCTCGCCGTGGTGGACGAAGTCGAGCTGCATGAACGGCTCGCCGGTGATGACGACGCGGTAGCAGCCGTCGCCCTGCGACGGGGTCGGCCACTCGGGCACCTGGTCCGGCGCCGTACGGGTGACGTGGTCGAGGACCACACGCGGGACGCCGTCGACCTTGCCGATCACCTGGAAGCGGACCGCGCCCATCGTCCCGGCAGCGACGTCGCCGGAGACGCTGGGCGTGTCGACCTCGGCGGGCCGGCGGTCGACGTCCTCGGTGAGCGGCTCGTCGAGGACGATCCCGAGGCCGGCGGCGATCTGGCGGACCACGCTGCCCCACGCCATGGACAGGATGCCGGGCTCCCAGAGGAAGCCCCTCTCGTCCATCGGCTTGCCGAAGCCGAAGAGGTCGTTCATCACGACCGGCTGGTAGTAGGTGGAGTAGTCGCAGATCTCCATCACCCGCACCTCGTCGATGCGCTGGCTGAGGCTGGTCAGCACCAGCGGCAGCACGTCGTTGGCGAAGCCGGGGTCGATGCCGTTGACGTGCAGGCTGGCACCGGTGCGCTCGCCGGCCTTGGTGATCCGCTCCATGGTCTCCGGGGGCAGGATGTGCTCGGGCCACTGCAGCAGCACCGGGCCGCTGGAGGTCACGTTGATGCCGGCCTCGAGGAAGTCGACGAGGTCCTCGATCGCCTCGAAGACCCGGTCGTCGGTCATCGCCGTGTGCACGATCGCGTCCGGCTGCAGCGCCAGCAGCGCCTGCTTGTCCGCGGTCGCCCGGACACCGAGCTCGCGGCCCACCCCGGCCAGCTCGCCGGCGTCCTTGCCGTCCTTGTCGGGGTTGGACACCCACACGCCGACCAGCTCGAGGTCGGGGTGGGCGTCGATGCCCTTGATCGCGTGCCGCCCGATGGTCCCCGTGGACCAGACGACGACCTTCAGAGGTTCTGCCATGCCCGGCAATCTAGAACATGTTCTAGTTGGTGGGAAGTCCGAGGTTTCGGCTGCTGGCAGCCGAAACCCGCACGACACGCCGACGGGCTACGGCGTGTCGTGCGGGGATGGGCTGCCAGCAGCCGAACCCCGCAAGCCTCAGACCCGCGCCGGCGAAACAATCGGACACCGAGTGCCCGAATAAATGGTGGGCATGCAGCGGTTGCAGTGGATGCACACACCGGCGGCGGCGCGGCCGGACTGGAGGCGGTCGACGAGGTCGGGCTCGCGGAGAAGCGCGCGGCCCATCGCGACGAAGTCGAAGCCGTCGGCCATCGCCTGCTCCATCGTGGCGAGCTGGTTAATGCCGCCGAGCAGCATCAGCGGCATCGAGACCGCCGAGCGGAAGCGCAGCGCCTTGTCGCGGAAGTACGCCTCCTCGAACGGGTAGGCCTTGAGGAAGCCGCGTCCCATGGGCGTCTTCATGCCGAGGCGTACGACGAGGGGCATCGTGGCCGCGAACTCCTCGACCGGCGCCTCGCCGCGGAACAGGTACATGGGGTTCATCAGCGACGAGCCGCCGCTGAGCTGCAGCGCGTCGAGGGTGCCGTCGGCCTCGAGCAACTGCGCGTACTCGACCCCCTCGTCGGTCGTCACCCCGCCGCGGAACCCGTCGCCGACGCTGACCTTGGCGGTGATCGCGGCGTCCGAGCCGACCTCGTCGCGCACCGCCCGGGCGACCTGCCGGCCGAGCCGTGCGCGGTTCTCCAGCGACCCACCCCAGCCGTCCTTGCGGCGGTTGAGCCCGGGCGCGAGGAACGAGGAGATCAGGTAGCTGTGCGCCATGTGCAGCTCGAGTACGTCGAAGCCCGCCCGCACCAGCGTCCGCGCCGCCGAGACGTAGTCGCGGGTGATCCGGGTCAGGTCGGCCTCGGTGGCCGCCTTGATCATCTGCATCGACAGCGGGCTGGGCATCCGGCTGGCACTGAGCGCCTTGACCCCGTTGGAGCGGCCGTTGGCGACCGGTCCGGCGTGCCCGACCTGGCCGGCGATCGCCGCGCCGGTCTCGTGGACCGCCTCCGTGAGACGGGTCAGGCCGGACACCGTCCGCTCGCCCACCACGATCTGCTCGCGGTGGGTGCGCCCCTCGGGCGCGACCGCGAGGTAGGCGACGGTGGTGAGGCCGACCCCGCCACGGGTCACCGCGAGGTGGTAGTCGATCAGCTCGTCGGTGACCTGCCCGTGCGGTGCGCGACCCTCGAACGTGGCGGCCTTCACCGTCCGGTTCCGGAGCCGCACGGGGCCGAGCGTGGTCGGGGCGAAGACGTCGGCGGTCATGCAGGGCAATCTAGAACAGGTTTCAGTTCCTGGCGAGGTGCGTGCTCTTCTGGCGGCGCAGCCAGAGCAATCCCGCGATCGGCAGCACGGCGGGCACGAACCCGTAGCCGATGCCGTAGTCCGACCACACCGAGGCGTCCGGGAACCAGTCGCGCACCACGAGGCTCAGCGTCCCGACCGTGACCACGCCGGCGAGCTCGACCCAGAGCATCACGCTCGCGAATCGGGTGTCGCCGGCCGCGGCCGAGCGGATCGCGTACCACCCGAGCGCGTACGTCACCGCCGCCGCGAGGGACAGCCAGTAGGCGACCGGCGCGTCGTCGTACTGCGTGGTCAGCTGCACGATGGCGCGAGCGCCGGCGGCCAGCGTGAACAGCGCGTAGAACGCCAGCAGCACCTGGTGGGGGCCGCTGCGGCGCTCCGTCGCGACCGGGCTCACGCGGTCATCTCCAGGCGTACGGCGATCACACCGACCGCGACCGCGGCCACGGCGAGGACGGCCGAGGACCAGGTCGCCCGGTCGCCGTCCACGGACCTGATCGCGATCGGCAGCACGCACACCGCGGCGAACAGGTAGCCGACGTAGGTCGAGGTTGAGTCGGGGTGGTCGTCGCCGAGCAGCGGACCCAGGCCCGCCAGCGCGCGGACGACCAGCAGCAGCTGGAGCATCCACGCCATCTGGTCCAGCCAGCTCGGGCGCTCGAGGCCGCGGGCGGCGACCACGATCGCGAGCACGGCCACCAGGGCGGCGTACCCGACCACGATCCAGGTGATCTGGGTGCTGACGCTCGGCATGGCAGCATCATCGACCATGTCACCTGAGGCGCTGGTCGCCACCCTGCGCGCGGCCGGGTGCGTGTACGCCGAGGACGAGGCGCGGCTGCTGCTCGAGGCGGCGACCGACGAGGCCGAGCTGGCCCAGATGGTCGCCGACCGGGTCGGTGGCCGGCCGCTGGAGCAGGTGGTCGGGTTCGCCGAGTTCGACGGACTGCGACTGGCGGTCGCGCCCGGGGTCTTCGTGCCGCGGCTGCGCTCCACGGTGCTGGTGCGGGCGGCCGCCACGGGGCTGCGGCACGGCGACGTCGTCGTCGACCTGTGCTGCGGCACCGGGGCCCTGGGCGCTGCCCTGCGGGCGGCCGTCCCCGGCCTGGAGGTGTACGCCGCCGACCTCGACCCGGGCGCGGTCGCGTGCGCGCGCCGCAACCTGCCGGCGGACCGCGTCTTCGAGGGCGACCTCTACGACGCGCTGCCCGACGACCTGCGCGGTCGCATCGCGGCGCTGGTCGTGAACGCGCCGTACGTCCCGACCGACGCCATCGCCACGATGCCGCCCGAGGCCCGCGACCACGAGCACCGGGTGGCGCTCGACGGCGGCGCCGACGGGCTCGACGTGCAGCGCGGCGTGGTCGCCGGCGCACCGGGCTGGCTGGCGCCGGGCGGCCGCCTGCTCATCGAGACCAGCCGCCGTCAGGCGCCGGCGACCGTGGAGCTGATGGCGGCCGCCGGCCTGCGGGTCGAGGTGGTCACCGACGACGACGTCGACGGCACCGCCGTGGTCGGGTCGCGCTGACCTGGCCCGGGGTCACAGCCAGGTGCGGACCGTGTCGGCGAGCGGCACCGTCGGACGGCCGAGCAGCTTCGCCAGGTCGCCGGTCGTGGCGCCGACCAGTCCGGCGCCGATGTTCTGGTCGAGGGCGACCACGAACCCGGCCGTCCCCTCGTCGAGACCGAGCGAGAGCAGGAGCTCGCGGTGCGCCTCGGGGGTCAGTCGCTGGTAGGTCACCTCGCGCCCGAGGACCTCGCCGAACGTGCGGGCCAGCTCGTCGAAGTCCCACGCGGTGTCGCCGGAGAGCTCGTAGACCGCGCCCTCGTGGCCGTCCGCGGACAGCACGATCGCAGCCGCCTCGGCGAAGTCCGAGCGGGGTGCGCTCGCCACCCGGCCGTCACCGACACTGGCGGCGACCACGCCGCTCTCGCGCGCCTGCTCGAACGTGGGCAGGTAGTTCTCGGTGTACCAGCCGTTGCGCAGGAACGTGAACGGCAGCCCGCTGTCGCGGATCAGCCGCTCGGTCGCGGCGTGCTCGGGCGCCAGCACCAGGTCGGTGTCGTCCGCGGCCGGGGCGCTCGTGTAGGCGATGCGGCGTACGCCGGAGCGCACGGCCAGGTCGATGACCGCCTGGTGCTGGGGCACGCGGATGCCGGGCTCACTGCCCGAGACCAGCAGCAGCACGTCGCCGGCGCCGAGCCAGCCCACGGACTCCGGGACGTCGTCGAAGTCGAGACGCTCGACCCGGACGCCGCGCTCGGCGAGGTCGGCCAGCCGCTCGACCGCCCGACCGGTGGCGACGACGTCGGTCACCCCTCGCTCCAGCAGGGACTCGACGACGAGGCGGCCGAGGTGGCCGGTGGCTCCGGTGATGACGATCGACATGGTGATGCTTCCTCCACTGTGGTGCGGACTGGTGACGACGGCAGAACCACCCGGGGGCGGGGTACCTTCCCGATGGGGAGTACCGACTTTGAAGTGGGGTACCCACCTGCGGGTAAGGTTCTGGTGTGGTCACCGTCCGCGAGCTCCAGCTCGATACCGTCTGCCCCGACACCCGGCTGCTCGTCGAGCACGTCACCAGCAAGTGGGGGGTGCTGGTGCTGCTCACCCTCGACGACCGCACCCTGCGCTGGAGCGAGCTCAAACGCGAGATCGCGGGCGTGAGCGAGAAGATGCTGATCCAGACCCTGCAGACCCTCGAGGCCGACGGCCTGGTCCGGCGCGAGGCGCTCCCGGTGGTGCCGCCGCACGTGGAGTACTCCCTCACCGCCCACGGGCGCGTGGCCACCGGGCTGCTGGCCCCGCTCGTGCACTGGGCCCAGCGTCACGTCCAGGACGGGGCTGGGCTCAGCTCAGCACAAGGCGGGTGACCAGCGCGTCGTGGTCGCCGGTGAGCCCGTCCACGACCCACCGGCCCGCGAAGCGCACCCGCCCGGCCCGGTAGTCCGTGCGGTCGACGTACACGACGTCGACCCGTCGCCCGTGGGACCGGAACGTCGGCATCGCGGCGCTGCCGAGCACCTGGTACGCCGACGCCGCGGCGCCGGCCGGCACACGCCGCGGCCCGTCCGCGCGCGCGGCGAGGTCGTAGTCGGCGGTGCCGGCGACCCAGCGGTCGGGGCGGGCGAGGTCGCCGATCGGCTGGGGCACGTGAGCGTCGACCACGGTGAGCACCCGCCCGGTGTCGCGGTGGCGCAGGGTGACGACGGCGACCAGCCGGTTGCCGTAGGGGTAGCGGCCGTCACGCCAGGCCTCGTCGAGCGGCACCTGCCGGTGGCGCGCGGCGACCAGGTCGAACTCCGCCCGGCGCCACGACACCGCCAGCTGGGAGCTGCGCCGGCCGAAGGGGAAGGTGCGGGTCTCCCAGCCCGGCAGGGCCTCCAGCTCGGGGCCGAACCGGTCCGCCTCCTGCCAGCCGACGATGTCGACGGCCGCGCGCCGGGTGAGCGCCCGGGCGTCCTCGGCCGCCTGGGCGGGGGTCAGGCTGCGGTCCAGGTTGAGGCTCGCGAGACCGACGCGGACCGGACCGGTCGCCGCCGTCGGCCGGTCCTGCACCGGTGAGCGGGTCGGGTTCGGCGTCCGGGTGGGTGTCGGGGTGGACGCCGGGGTGGACGCCGGGGTCGAGGCCGGGGAGGGTGTCGCGGTGGGGCTGGTGTGCGCGACGGTGGCGGCCGTCGGTGCGGGCGCGGCCGGCTCGTCGACCATCGGCGCGACGACGAAGCCGGCCAGGGTCACCAGCAGCAGGAGCGGGGGTGGACCGGCCCACCTGCGGGCGCGCCGAGGAGCGCCCGGGCGAGCGAGCCGAATCCGTCGGACCACGCGGCTTCCCCTCCGTGGGTCGATGACTGGCTGTTCACGCTAGTCCCGCGAGCCCCATGGGTCCCGGAGGTCCCGGCCGTGTCGTCGGCGGATTCAGCCGCCGCTCCGGCTCGCGGCCACGGCGAGCCGGTCGACCAGGTCGTTCATCGGGTGGCCGGAGTGACCCTTGACCCAGGCGAACGCCACGTCGCCGCGGGTCTGCACGAGGTCGACCAGCGGCTCCCACAGGTCCCGGTTGGCGACCGGCGTACGCGCCGAGCTGACCCAGCCGCGGTCGAGCCAGCCGCGCCACCAGGTGTCGCGGAAGCAGTGCACGACGTACGTCGAGTCGCTCACCACCAGCAGCGGCCCGTCGAGCGCGCGGACCGCCTCGAGGGCCGCCCGGATCTCCATCCGCTGGTTGGTCGAGGGGGCCTCGTGGCCGGAGGAGTACACCGAGGTGTCGAGGGCCCAGGCCCAGCCGCCGGGGCCGGGGTTGCCGGAGCAGGCGCCGTCGGTGAAGACCTCGCGGGCGCCCACGGGGACGGGCATCGGCGGGCGGGGCGGGCGCTTGGTCTTCTGGCGGGGCGGCACCGGAGCACCCTCGCACAGCGCCGGTTGGCTACCGTCATCGGACATGGGCCCCGACCTGCTCCCCACCGATCTGTTGGGCACCTGGTCGCTGAGCCGGGTCGTCGACGACCGGCTCGCCGGGGAGCGGCGCGACGTGGTCGGCACCGCGACGCTCGAGCTGGAGTCGCCCGACCGGGTGCGGTGGAGCGAGGCGGGGACGATGACCTGGGCGGGCCGGTCGGCCCCGGTGAGCCGGACGCTGTACGTCGACCGGGTCGGCGAGGACTGGTGGGTGCGGTTCTCCGACGGGCGGGACTTCCACCCGTGGTCGGTCGGCACGCGGGTCGAGCACCCGTGCGGGCGGGACCACTACACGGGGCTGATCGAGGGCGGGCCGGAGGGCTGGACCGTGGAGTGGCGGGCGACAGGGCCGGAGAAGGACTACGTGATGACCACGACCCACTCCGACCGGCGCGACGCCCGCCACCCGTCCGGCTGACGTCCGCTCCGCAGGGCAGTCAGGCGGCGCGGCGGTAGGACGCCTGCCGGCCTCCGTCGACGGGGGTGACCGGAGCGCAGGCGGCGCGATGCTCGGCGGCGACCCGGACCAGCGCGGCGACCGCGGACGCGGAGGCGACGCCGGCGAGGGCGAAGAAGGCGATGAACGCGGCGGTGAAGTCGTACATGGCGGTGCTCCTGGTGATCGGTGTCCCGAGGCGGTCTGCCTCGGTGACCTCACCGTCCCGCGCACCTCTTGGGGGCCACTGGGACCCGACTCGGGGCCGACTTGGGGGGCTTGCGGGGTTCGGCTGCTGGCAGCCGAAACCCGCACGACACGCCGAGCCGGCACCCGCCCGGGTCAGCCCTGCCGCGCGGCCTTGGCGATCGTCTCCTCGACGATCGAGTTGAGGCGCGCGCCGTTGGGCCAGCCGGCGTAGTGGCACACGAAGATCACGATCTCGCGCAGCGCGGCGTCGTCCAGCTCGCCGTTCGCGTACGCCGCGGGCACCTGGATGCCGAGCACGTCGGCGGCGCCCTGGCCGGCGAGCATGCCGATCAGGATCAGCCGCCGGTCGCGGTCGGAGAGCCCGGGCCTGTTCCAGATGTCGGCGAACAGGTGGTCGGCGGTGTAGCGGAAGAAGTCGCCGGCGCCGTCGGTCATGTCGAAGCCGTAGACCTGCTCCATCTTCTCCAGGCCGCGTCGCCGCGTCTCCGGGAGTCCCTCGAAGTCACCCAAGGCCGAGCCCCTCTCTCAGTCGGTCCAGCGACAGCCGTGCGAGCGGTACCTCGACGTGCTGCTCGTCGGCGAGCGCGATCGCGAACGCCAGGTCCTTCTCCCCCAGCGCCGCGACGTGGCCGAAGACGCCGTGCCAGAAGTCGTCGGGCGCGATCGGCGCGGTGGTGTCGCGGTACATGATCGCCCCCGGACCGCCGGTGATCGCGTCCGTGTGCCGCACCACCTCGCCGAGCTGCACGAGGTCGAGGCCCGAGGCCTCGGCGAGGCGCTGCGCCTCGGTGACGGCGGTGAACGCGACGAAGTGGATCAGGTTGCGGGCGAGCTTCATCCGGGTGCCCGCGCCCAGCGGGCCCGCGTGCACGACCTTCGAGCCCATCGCCCGCAGCGCCGGCCGCGCCACGTCGAACGCGTCGCCGCAGCCGCCGACCATGATCGCGAGCGAGCCGTCGGCCGCGCCCATCGGGCCGCCCGACACCGGCGCGTCGAGCACCGTCAGCCCCTGCGCGGCCAGCTCACCCGGGGTGCCCGGCGCGACGGTGGAGTGGACGACGAGCACGGGGCCGGGCCCGACGTCGGCCGCCACGGCCCGCACCTGGTCGTCGTCACGCACCATCACGCACACCACGTCCGCCTCGATCGCGGCGACGTTGTCCGCGGCCCGGGCCCCGGCCTCGACCAGCTCGGCGACCGGGCCGGGCACGACGTCGTACACCGTGAGCTCGATGCCGTCGGCCGCAGCGAGCCGCAGCGCCATCGGCTTGCCGATGTTGCCGAGGCCGACGAAGCCGACCCGCAGGCCCCCGTCCAGGCTAGGCACGGAACGTCTGCCCGCCGTCGACCGCGATGATCTGCCCGGTCACCCAGGCGGACTCGCCCGAGAGCAGGAACAGGCAGGCACCCACCATGTCCTCGGGCTGGCCCATCCGCTTGAGCGCGAGGCCCTTGACGAGGTCCTGTGCGGCGTCGCCGGCCTGGGTGCGGGTCGCGGCGGTGTCGGTCGGACCGGGCGCGATCGCGTTGACCCGGATGCCCATCCCGCCGAGCTCGTGCGCCAGCTGCTGGGTCAGGCCGTTCACGCCGACCTTGGCCAGGCCGTAGAACCCGGAGTAGAGGTACGCCGCGGTGCTCGACTGGTTGACGATCGAGCCGCCGCCCCGCTTCTGCATCTCGCGGTAGACCGCGCGGGTCATCACCAGCGCGCCGTCCATGTTCACCGACATGAACTTGCGGTAGTAGTCCCAGTCGACGCTGATCAGCAGGTCGAACTGCATGTCGCCGTAGATCGCGGCGTTGTTGACCAGACCGTCGATGCCGCCGTACGCCGCGACCGTCGCCTCGACCAGCGCCGCCGCGGACTCGTGCGACGACACGTCCGTGCGCACGAACAGCCCGCCGATGTCGGCGGCGACCTTCTCGCCCGCGTCGGCGTTGAGGTCGGCCACGACGACCGATGCCCCCTCGGCCGCGAGCGCCCGCGCATACGCCTCGCCGATGCCCTGCGCCGCGCCCGTGACGACGACGACCTTGTCCTGGAATCTCATCTCGGCTCCCTGTGGAGAGTTTGGGGTAGTCCCTGACGATCGGGCCCCATGGGAACGTTCCCATGGGGCCCGATCGTCAGGGACTACCGCTGACGGCGGGCTCCGCGACGACCTTGGTCTCGAGGTACTCCTCGAAGCCGGCGACGCCCATCTCCCGGCCGATGCCGGACTGCTTGTAGCCGCCGAACGGCGCGTCGGGGCTGAACCACACCCCACCGTTGACGGCGATCGTGCCGGTGCGGATCCGCGCCGCGACCGCCTTGGCCCGCTCGAGCGAGCCGGACTCCACCGAGCCCGAGAGGCCGTACGCCGAGTCGTTGGCGATCCGCACCGCGTCGTCGTCCCCGTCGTGCGGGATCACCACGAGCACCGGCCCGAAGATCTCCTCCTGCGCCAGGCGGCTGGCGTTGTCCAGGCCTGCGACCACCGTCGGCTCGACCCAGTAGCCCGGCTGGTCGATCACGTGGCCACCGGTGGCGAACGTGCCGCCCTCCTCGACCGCGAGCCGCAGGTAGGACTCGACCCGGTCGCGCTGGGCCCGGGAGATCACCGGGCCGCAGATCGCGCCGGGGTCCGCGGGGTCCTTGGCCCCGATCGACTCCATCGTCGCGGCCGCGACCTGCACGGCCTCGTCGTACCGCTCGCGCGGCACGACGAGCCGGGTGGTGATCGCGCAGCCCTGCCCGGCGTGGATGCAGGCGGTGAACGCCGTAGCACCGGCCGCGGCGGCGACGTCGGCGTCGTCGAGCACGATCGCGGCGGACTTGCCGCCGAGCTCGAGGAAGACCTTCTTCAGCGTCGGCGCGGCCGCCGCCATGATCGCCCGCCCGGTCGCGGTCGACCCAGTGAACGACACCATGTCGACCCGCGGGTCGGTGGTCAGCATCGCGGCGACCTCGTTGGACGACGGCGTCACCACGTTGAACACCCCCGGCGGGATGTCGGTGTGCTCGGCGACCAGGCGGCCCAGCTCGCACGCCACCCAGGGGGTGTCCGGCGCCGGCTTGAGCACCACCGTGCAGCCGGCGGCGAGCGCCGGCCCGACCTTCGCGAGGTTGATCTGGGTCGGCACGTTCCACGGCGAGATCGCCGCGACCACGCCGACCGGCTCGCGGCGGACCGTCCGCCGCGACGGGATGCCCATCGGCGAGGCCACTCCGAGGTCGGTCTCGAACTCGTAGGACTCGAGCAGGTCGGTGACCCACCTCAGCCCCTCGACGGGGACGTCGAACCCGGCGGCACCCATCATGAACCCGGGCATCCCGACCTCGGCCGTGGTGAGCGCCGTGAACGGCTCGGCGTCCGCGAGCAGGGCGGCGTGCAGCTGGCGCAGGCAGCGCACCCGCAGCCCGACGTCCGTCGACCACCCGGTGTCGTCGAAGGCGCGGCGGGCGGCGGCGATCGCGGCGTCGAGGTCGGCCGCCGTCGAGTCGGGGGCGTGCCCGATCTCGGCGCCCGTGGCGGGGTTGAGGATCGGGTACGTCGACCCGTCACTCGCCCCGACGAGCTTGCCGTCGACCAGCGCCTGGGCCGGTGGGGGCATCAGCGTCACGAGAGGGACTCCTGGGTGACGTAGTCGCCGCGCTCGACGGGCGGCGGCCACACCGGCGAGGGCAGGTCCTGCAGCGTGTAGTGGCCGGGCTGGGTCTTGCCGTCGACCGACATCCGGTCGAGCAGCCCCTGCGGCGCCTTGCCGGACGCGGCGATGGCCAGGAACGTGTGCGCGGTCGACCCGAGGTCGAACCAGTCGCGCTGCCACGCGAACTTGAGCTCGCCACCAGCCTGGCGCTCGACACCGAACCAGGAGCCGCCGATGCCGAGGATCTCGTACTCCTCACCGGTCGCGTCGTCCGTGATGCCGGACTTCTGCTTCCAGAACCCCACCACCATCTGGTTCTTCTCGTCGATCAGCGTCGCCTGGTAGTCGTAGTGCCACCCGTCGAGGCCGGCCATCTCCTGCCCGATCGCGAGCTCGCGGATCTCCTCCCGCCCGACCGCCATGAAGTGCTCGTCGGGGGTGTACATCCAGCCGTACGTCGCGTCCTCGGCGTACCAGTCGGCCATGATCCTCCAGTCGCCGATGCGCTCGGCCTCCCGGTTGACCTCGAGCCAGGAGTCCCAGAACTCCTCGATCTCCGCGCGGGTGAGACTCACTGTTCCTCCTCGACTGGGCCCGACTCGATGGCGAGCGCCATCGCTGGGCAGTACCGGACCGCGGCCTCCACCTGGGGCCGCAGGGAATCGTCGGGGTGCTCGGCGAGCACCGTGACCTGGTCGGCGTCCTCGTCGAACCCGAACACGTCGGGCGCCTCGCCCTGGCACATCTGGTGCCCCTGGCACAGGTCGGTGTCGGCCACCACGCGCCAGCTCATCGCGCTGCTCCCGTGGGGGTGGTTTCGAGACGGTTGCTGCGCAACCTCCTCAACCACCGTGCTCCGGTGGTTGAGGAAGGCGCGCTAGCGCCTGTCTCAAGACCACCGCCCTGTGCGATCACTTCTGCCGCCGGCGGTAGCGCACCCGACAGGGCTGCTGGAGCTGGATGACCATCTTGGAGACGTCGTCTCGGTAGGTCTCGGACGGCTGCGCCATCTCGAACTCGTAGTCGCGCAGGATCACCGAGAAGATCGCCTTCATCTGCATCATCGCGAACGCGTTGCCGACGCAGCGGTGCTTACCGGCGCCGAAGGGGATCCAGGTCCAGCGGTTCTGGAGGTCCTCCTGCCGCGGGTCGACGTACCGCCCCGGGTCGAAGGAGTCCGGGTCCGGGAAGTCCGACGCGATGCGGTTGGAGACCCGCGGCGACGCGGCGACCACGGTGCCCGGCGGGATCGCGTGCCCGGCGAGCTCGATCTGCTCCTGCACGACGCGCATCAGGATGATCAGCGGCGGATGCAGTCGCAGCGTCTCCTTGAGCGCGGCCTCCAGGCGCGGGATCGACCGCAGCGCCTGGAAGGACACGTCCGCCCCGTCGGCGTACAGGTCGTCGAGCTCGGCGACCACGTCCTTCATCTGCTCCGGGTGCCGCATCAGCTCGATCAGCGCCCACGACGCCGTGCCGGAGGAGGTGTGGTGGCCCGCGAACATCATCGAGATGAAGATGCCGGTGATGTAGTCGGCGCTCATCTCGATCGAGATCAGTACGTCGAGCAGGTCGCGCTCCTCCTTGGGCACGGTCCCCCGGGCGACGCGGCGGTCGATGATCCCCTGCACCAGCTCGACGAGCCGCTCGCGCGCGGCGTCGCGACGCCGGAACGACTCGATGTCCATGTAGGGGTCGACGTACGCGAGCGCGTCGGTGCCGCGCTCGAGCTCGTGGTACTCGTGGGCGAACCGCGCGTCGAGCTCCTCGCGGAACGGCTTGCCGATCAGGCACGCCGACGTCGTGTAGATCGTCAGCTCGGCGAACCAGTCGAGCAGGTCGATCTCGCCCTCGTCGCCCCACTCGGCGACCATCCGGTTGATCTCGGCCTCGATGGTCGCGGCGTGGCCGCGCATCATGTCGCCGCGCAGCGCCTGGTTCTTCAGCATCTGCTGGCGCTCCTCAGGCGAGGCGTCGAAGACCACGCCCTTGCCGAAGATCGGCGTCATGAAGGGGTACGCCGCTGCCTGGTCGAGGGTGGAGTCCGGGGCGCGGAAGAACTGCTCCTGCGCCTCGGCGCCGAACACCAGCACGACGTCCTTGTCGGCGAGCCGGAACCGGCCGATGTCGCCGCACTCGGCGCGCACCCTCTCGAACAGGCCGATCGGGTCGACCCGCATCTCGGCGAGGTGGCCGTAGCCGTCGTCGGGGACTGCGTACGAGACCTCCGGCACGCTGGTTTCGAGGCTCGTCGCTGGCGCTCCTCGCACCTCAACCACCGTGTCGGTGGTTGAGGTGCGAGCGGAGCGAGCCTCGAAACCACCGCTGCTGACGTTGCTCATCGGTCCTCCACAGGCGCCTCGGGGTTGACCTCGATGAGGCTGAGGTGGACGCCACGCGGCGCGCTGACGACGGTGGTGATCGCGTCGGCGATCGCCGACGGCTTGAGGAAGTGCGGGTGCCGGGCCTGCCCGAACCGCACCCACTGGTTGAGCACGAAGGCCGCCTCATCGGCGTCCCAGTCGGTGCCCATCTCGCTCCAGGTCGGGCCGGGCCGCACGATCGAGGCGCGCACGCCGGTGCCCTCCAGCTCCATCTGCAGCGCGTGCGCCATGCCCTCCAGCCCCCACTTGCCGGCGGCGTACGACGACATGAACGGCCGGGCCCGCACCGCCACGTCGGAGGAGACGAACACGACGTCGCCGCGCCGGCGCTCGACCATGCCCGGCACGAAGGCCCGCACCAGCCGGTGGGCGCCGACGATGTTGAGGTCGAGCTCCTGGCCGAACCGGTCGGTGTCGACCTCGTGGATGGTGCCGGGCGCGACCGCGCCGGCGTTGGAGACCACGACCTCGACGTCGCCGAGCTCGGCGGTGACCTTGCCGGCGAACGCCGCGACCGAGTCGTCGTCGGTGAGGTCGAGCGGGTGCACGACGGCCTCGCCGCCGCCCTCGCGGACCTGGGCGGCGACCTCCTCGCACCTGTCGGTACGCCGGGCGCCGAGCGCGACCGGGAACCCGGCCGCGGCCAGGGCGAGCGCGGTGGCCGCGCCGATGCCCGACGAGGCGCCGGTCACCACAGCCGGGCGTCGCGACGGCTGCGCGTACTTGCTCATCGGGGTCCCCGCGGAGTTGTTCGGGGGAGCGCAGCGGAGGAGACGAACTTCGTGGGGTGAGTTCGTCCCTCCATCCGCACCGGGACGGACGCGAAGCCGCGGACGTTGACCGAGTGCACCCGCACGCACGCGTCGTGGTCGACCTCGACGTGGCGGACCCGGCGCACGAGCTCGCGAAGCGCGATCCGGGCCTCGAGCCGGGCCAGGTTGGCACCGAGGCAGAAGTGCCGGCCGCCGCCGAAGCTGAGCAGCTGGGCGACCTCGTCCTTGTCCCGGAAGACGTCGTAGCGGTCGGGGTCGCTGAAGACCCGGTCGTCGCGGTTGGCCGAGCCGAGCACCAGCACGGCCTTGGACCCGGCGGGCGCGACCTTGCCGTGCAGCTCGACGTCCTGGAGCAGGTGCCGGGCGACCATCTGGCTGGAGGTGTCGTAGCGCAGCGTCTCCTCGACCCACGGCACCACGAGGTCGTCGGCGACCGCGGGGTCGGCGAACACCAACTCGCACTGCTCGGGGTGGTGGGTCAGGTGGAACAGCGCGTGCCCGAGCAGCTTGGTGGTGGTCTCGTTGCCCGCGACCACCATGAGGAACAGGAACGCGATGATCTCCTCGTCGGTGAGCTTGTCCCCGTCCAGCTCCGCCGCGAGCAGCGCGCTGGTGAGGTCCTCGGTGGGCTGCCGCTTGCGCTGCTCGATCATCTCCGCGTAGTAGCCGACCAGCGTCAGCGAGGCCTCCATGCCCTCCCGCGGGACGTCGCGCACGCCCGGCTCGCGGTGCACGACGAGGTCGGCGAGCCGGCGCACCTCGGCGCGGTCGGCCTCGGGGACGCCCATCATCTCGGAGATCACGTCCATCGGGAGCTTGCCGGCGAAGTCACTGATCCAGTCGACGCTCCCCTCCTCCAGGCACTGGGTGAGGTAGTGGTCGGTGAGCCGCTCGATCTGCGGCGCCAGCGAGGTCACCCGCCGCGGGGTGAAGCCCTTGGACACCAGCGAGCGCAGCCGCTGCTGGCGCGGCGGGTCCATGCCCAGGAACGACATCACCTTGTGGGCGTCGGGACCCCAGGCGCTCTTGTCGATCGAGACGCCCATCGCGTTCGAGAACACGCCCTCGGTGCGGATCGCGTGCTGCACGTCGGCGTGCCGCGTCAGCACCCACAGGTCGAGGTCCTCGTTGTGGTGCAGGGGGTCCTCGTCGCGGCAGCGTCGGTACGTCGGGTAGGGGTCCTCCTGGAACGCGTAGTCGTAGGGGTCGAACACGATGGCGTCGCTCATGCAGCGGCTCCCCTCATCACGACGGCCACGACGGCATCGAGCCGGTCCGCCATCTCGGCGTAGGTCATCAGGCCCATGCCGGCCTGCAGCAGCGCGCCCGAGAACGCGAGCGCCAGGGTCTCGAGCACGTCGGGCTCGGCGTCGTCGCCGAGCGCGACCCGGAACCGGCGGAGCAGCTCGGCGCCGATCCGCAGCCGCAGCTCGTCGACCTCGGGGTCGGCGCCGAGCAGCGCCGGCGTGACCGCGGCGGCCAGCTCGGGCGCCCCGGCGAGGCGTTCGCCCAGCCGCCGGGTCACCGACTGCACCCGCGACACGGCGTCCGCGTCGGCCGGCTCGGCGTCGGCGTCCTCGAGCAGGAACCGCCAGAACAGCTCGGCGTAGAGGCGGTTCTTCGACGCCAGGTAGGTGTACGCCGTCGCCGGCGAGAGCCCGGCCCGCTGGGCGACCGTGCGGATCGTCAGGGTCTGGGCACCCACCGCGCGAAGCTCCTCGCGGCCGGCCTCGAGGAGCCGCTCGGCGGTCGGACTGGACACCTGTCCAAACTAGAACGTGTTCCCCTTTCAGCGCAAGGGGTGCACCCGATCCGGGCGCCCTGACAACCTCGACGACGACCCCGGAGTTCTTCCCGGTGTGACCGAACGGAGCAGATCGTGATCCCCGCAGGCGACCGGCGCGCGTTCGACGAGTTCGTCTCGGCGTCCTCGGACCGCCTGGTGCGCACGGCGTACCTGCTGTGCGGCGACCGTGGCCACGCCGAGGACCTCGTGCAGACCGCGCTGCTGCGCACCGCGCGCCGTTGGGGCCGCGCGCGGCACCAACCCGAGGCCTACGCCCGCCGGGTCGTCGTCAACCTCGCCAAGGACCGCTGGCGCGACCTGGCCCGCAGGCCGCGCGAGACGGCCATGGAGGGGACGGAGGTCCCGATCGCCGTCGCCGACGGCGTCGCGGACCGCGACCAGCTGCTCCGGGCCGCCCGCGGGCTGCCCGAGGGTCAGCGAGCGGTGCTGGTGCTGCGGTACTTCGACGACCTGTCGGTCGAGGAGACCGCGCGGGCGCTGGGGTGCACGACCGGCTCGGTGAAGTCACAGACCGCGCGCGCCCTGAGCCGACTCCGGGCCGCACTCACACCCGAGATGGAGAACGCCGATGCTGACCGACGATGACCTGACCCGACAGCTGGGCGCCGCGTTCCGCGGGGCCACCGACGACCTCGAGTACGCCGGCCGGGTGCCCACGCCGCGGCGCCCGGCGTACGTGCTGGCGCTGCCGGCGGCCGCGACCGTGGCCACCGCGGCCGCCCTGGTGGTCGCCGGCGCCGGCACGCCCCACGACACCCCGCACCCCCCGGCGGCCGTCACCAGCCCGAGCACCTCACCGAGCACGCGCGTCGTCACCGACCGCGTCGAGGTCGCGGGGTTCACGTTCAGCTACCGCCACGTCGCGGGCGACGCGCGGGTCGACGACCTCTACGGCGTCATGCACCCAGGCGCGGTGCCCGAGGACGCCCGGCCGATCGAGGCTCCCGAGGGCGTCCACGCGTGGGTGGGGACGTACGCCGCGACCGGGGACAACGCTCTCTTCGTCGAGGCGCCGACGCGCAACGGCGGCGACCTGTTCGCGATCGCGTCGCCCACCTGGACGCCGGACGAGCTGGTGGACCTGTTCCACAACGGCTCACCGTCCTGACGTGGCGAGGGCCGGGACTGGAACACGTTCCAGTCCCGGCCCTATCGTCTCGCCATGACCATCTGGCCACGCGCCGAGCTCGAGACCGCCTTCCGCCACTACCAGGACGAGGTCGATCGGATCGCCGGCTCCGGCGACTGGGCGAGCTTCGCGGACCTGTTCACCGAGGACGCGACGTACCGCGAGCACGCGTACGGCGACTTCAGCGGCCGCGAGGCGATCCGGGAGTGGATCGTGTCGACGATGACGACGTTCCCCGGCAGCGCGATGCCGCACTTCCCGATCGACTGGCACGTGCTCGACGAGGAGCGCGGCCGCGTGGTGTGCGAGGTGTGGAACGACCTGCCCGACCCGGGTGACGGCGAGCGGCACGGCGCCAGCAACATCACGATCCTCACCTACGCCGGTGACGGCCTGTGGTCGCGCGAGGAGGACGTCTACAACCCCGCGACGTTCCTGCGCGCGACCAAGCGGTGGTACCGCGTCGCCCAGCAGCACGGCCGCACCTATCCCGAGGCCGACGCCTGGATGTCCGCGTTCGGTGGCTGAGGATCCGGCGACCCGGCCCCGGCCGGGTCCGGCACCTGGGGCACGGCCGTCGCCGGAGGCACCGGGTACTGCGCGAGCATCCGCTCGGTGATCTCACGCCCGAGGATCCGATAGGCCTCGAGGTCGAACTCGCCGTAGAGCTGGTCGCCGGTCGACGTCCTGGGGAACTGCGGGTTGCCCGCGGCATAGGTCTCGACGTCCCACGGCAGGTCGTCGAGCATGATCACCTTCGCCACCCACAGGTTGGCGGAGGTACGGGTCCGGCCGGCCCCTGGCGGGTAGTGGACGACGCCCCGGCCCCAGGCCGCGGTGGCCCGCTTCGCGTCCAGCCGCCGCATGCCGCGGGGGTCGAAGTCGATCTCGCATCCGAGGTCGATCCGAGCGGTGGCGATCGCCCTGCCGAGCGTGTTGAACTCGTCCTCCTGGTCGTTGCTGGCGTCCAGGACGATGACGTTCTGGGGGCGTCGACGCAGCGCCTCGACCAGGCCGAGGTTGTCGTAGTGGCCGCCGTCGGTCACGTAGAGGCTCCGGTCGAGGACGGACGTCCGTCCGAACGCCTCGCGGAGCACGAGGAAGGCTCCGGGCTTGGTGAGCACCGACACCAGCCGCGCACGCACGCGGTACCAGGACCGCCGAGCCGCGCGCCGGCGAACGCTCCACGCCGTGCCGCCCTCCGTCTCCTCGGGATGGGCGGAGTCCCGAGGAAGAGCCTCGCCCGACTCGAGTGCCTCATCCAGCCACGTCTTGTCGTCGTCGGAGAGGCGGTCGCACACGAACGCCCGGTCGCTCTCCTCCAGGCTCGCCCACACGGAGGCCGCGTCCGGCTCCCGCATCCGGACCAGACGCTGGACGACATCGGCCTCGTCGATCCACAGCGGGTTCGGCAACCACACGCCCAGCCGGGCGTTGGCGAGCGCGAGCACCAGGCGATAGGGGCCCACGCGACGGTTCTCCCGGCCGGCCAGTGGCGAGAAGGCTGCGCCGCTCATCGCCATCGCCCCGGGGATGGTCGCGTCTCGGCAGCGGTCGTCGGCCGCGCGCTCGTACAGGGCGCTCGGCGACATGGCGCCCTCCGGCAGACTCCGGTCGGTGAGCCCGATGCGTCGATGGCCGAAGACGAAGGGCGTGCACTCCCGGTCCGTCGGGACCAGGAACGGGTCCGTCACGTTGGCCACGGCGCCGGCAACGAGCCCCGGGCCGTCCGCCGTCGTACGCGGCCCCGACGTGGAGAAGCGCAGGGGCAGCGAGTAGTCGACGGGCTCCGGGGCGCCGTCCTTCGACCGCCGGACCAGGTAGGCGAAGGAGAGCCGCTCCCGGTAGAAGTGATGCAACGAGGTCCTGTTCGCATCGGTGAGCAGCACCACGGCGACCAGCAGGCCGCCGTACCAGTAGGCGAGGTGCCACGACGCGAGGAGCTCGGGGTCGTAGGCCATGGCGGCGACCCAGCGCAGCAGCAGGAGGACGAGCACGAGCACCACGACCGCGGCGGCCACCCAGGGAAGGACGACCTTCTTGACCCGCCCCCCGAGTCGCTTGACCAGGGAGGAGGCGCCGGTCTTGGAGCTCGTGTCTCCGAAGAGCTGCGACCGTACGTCGCGCGCAACGGCCAGCAGGGCCGCCAGGATCGCAGCTGCCGAGCCGGTCGTCACCGCGCGCGCCGAGCCCGCGGACTTGCTCGTGCTGGCACAGGCCGCGCGGGCGTCCCCGCAGTCGGCGGCCGGCCCGAGGCCCACCGAGTGGATGAGGTGGGCGAGCGAGGACTGGCTGGACGCCGCGTAGTCGTTGAGCCAGGCAAGCGCCACGGGCACGACCAGCACGAGCACCACGAGCGCGGCCCCGGCGCCGAAGCAACGAACCGAGACCTCCCGCAGGACCGAGCGCGTCGACTTCCCGATCGTCCGGAACCTGTCGACGACCTTCTCGTAGAGGAAGAGGAGGGCGCCCAGCGCGAGGGGTGCGAACGCGACCCACGGCACGGCCGCCCAGGCGTCGTTCTCCCGATAGGCGGCACCATCCGCGTCGGCGGTCCCCCATCCGGTCAGACCGCCGGAGGCAAGCAGGAACCACGCGAGCAACCAGGCCGTGGCACCCAGGATGGCGGCCAGGAGGATGACGTTGACCGCGATGCCGAACAACAGTGACAAGGTGGCGTGCAGCGCGACCGGCGCGGAGTCGAACAGATAGCGGGTGTTCTGGCGGAGTCGTGCGTGCTCCGGACTCTCCGGCGCGTACGGGAGCGGATCGAGATCGCCGGGCCAGGTCTCCGCCGCCGAGACCGATCCCGCCTTCGGCTCCGACCGCCACCTGAGCACGTGGTAGGCGGCCGCGACATAGCCGCCGCCGCTCACGCCGACCACCGCGTCAGCGCGTTGGTACACCTCCTTCTCGGCGAGCACCTGGAGCCCGCCCAGGCTGAACGACGCCGCTCGGATGCCTCCGCCGGAGCAGCAGATCACCAGCTCAGGAGGAGCACCCTCGGCCCGCGCCCCCGGTGTCGGCGCCGCATCCTCGGCCTCGGGGTGCAACCGCGCCTTGGCGCCTGCGACGAGGAAGAGCACCAGGCCGAGAAGCAACAGACCGAGCTTGGCAGCCGTCAGCCCACCGACACTCAGTGTCGAGTGGTCGTCCCACGTGCCTGCCCGGTCCCAGACGACCAGGTTCTCGACGACGTCCAGCGACGCGCCGGCCACCACCACCCAGAAGGCCCACGCCCCGACCCTGCGGGCACCGGTGGCGCGAGGACGCACCGAGCGGATCATCTCCAGCGCGCGATGGGCCAGGACGACGTACGCCACGACCAGGCCGACGTCCAGCAACAGCGCGAGCCGGACCGGCACCTCGCCTCCGAGCGCAGGAGAGTCGTTCGCCGGGTCCCATCGGCCGGTCGCCACCGCCAGGAACGGCAGTTGCACGAGCAGCAGGCACGCGGCCACGAACGACGTGCGCCAGAACGACCGACGCCGGCCCTGGCGCTCGAGGTCCCTCCGGCTCAGCCGGTATCGCTCGGTCCCACCCTCGGCTTCGATGCCATACATGACGACCCCTTCCGGCCGACTCAGCCACTGCGGCGACCGCGAGCGGCCGCTCGATCCGTCTCGCGCGGGTCGACGTGGAGACGCACCAGGGAACGCGCGCTCGCACTCGTCAGCCGCTGGAGAGCGACCGGGACGTGCGCCGTGACCGTCGTCGGACCGACCGTCTCCGGGACGTCGCCGGCAGCACGCGCCGTCGTGGCCACGGGCGTCCGCACGAGAGTCGTGCTCGCCAACGGTCCGAGCAAGAAGGCGACGATGTGTCTCACCGTGGGACTCCTCCGAGATGTGGCTCCAGCATGCGCCACTTCGCGGCCGCGGGAGGGTCGTTTGGCCAAGTCTCGTCCGCTTCCGTCGGAGCCCTGGCTCGATCAGGTGTGCCGCTCGCCCCCCGCCCGCCAGCGGGAACGCCGAGCGGCTTCGGCAGAGGGCTGCACCGGAGGGCGCAGCAGTGGTCAGCCCCGACCCGCCCCGGTAGCGGCGCACGCGTCCGCGCCCAGGTGCTCGCGCCGTACCGCCAGCAGCCGCGCAGCCCTCTGGCAGGATCGTGCAAGAGCCTGGTCTGATTTGTCTGTCTTCCTGCAGGTCAGGCGGTCTTCACTGGTGTCCACCAGACATCAGTTGTGAGATCGGAGTCGGATCATGCAGGTTGCGCTCATCACCGGAGGCAGTGCCGGGATCGGCCGGGCCGCGGCCCTCGAGATCGCCCGGAGTGGCGTGGGGGTCGTCCTCACCTACCGCCGCCACGCCGCGGAGGCCATGGCGACCGTCGCCGAGATCGAGGCGGCCGGCGGCACCGCCGCCGCCCTCCCGCTCGACATCGGGGACCTCGCCTCGTTCGATGGCTTCGCCGAGCGGGTCGCCAAGACGCTGCGGGACGGGTTCGGCGTCGACCGCCTCCGCCACCTGGTCAACAACGCCGGCGTCGGGGGCGGTGCACCCTTCGGCGAGGTGAGCGAAGAGCTGTTCGACGACCTCCACCGGACGCTGTTCAGGGGGCCGTACTTCCTCACCCAACGGCTGCTCCCGCTCCTCGAGGACGGCGGCACGATCGTCAACACCGGCAGCACCTCGGCGCTCGACACCGGCATCGAGGCCGGCTACTCGGCGTACGCCGCCCAGAAGGCCGCGGTGCACGTGCTCACCCGGGTCTGGGCCAAGGAGCTCGCGCCCCGCCGGATCCGGGTCAACGCGGTCGCCCCCGGCACCACGCGCACCCGCATCGGCGACGACGTGTTCGAGCGGATGCCCGAGCTCGTCGCGCAGTGGGGCGAGCAGGCGGCGTTCGGGCGGATCGGCGAGCCGGAGGACGTGGGCCGGGTGATCGCGTTCCTCGTCGGCGACGCCAGCGCCTGGGTCACCGGCCAGGTCGTCGAGGTCTCCGGGGGGCAGGGGCTGTGAACGCTCCGGTCCTCAACGCCGCGGACACCCGGGTCTCGCCGCTCGAGCTCTTCTTCGACCTGGTGTTCGTCTTCGCGCTGACGCAGGTCACCGTGCTGATGGCCGACGACCTCGGGGCGGAGTCCGTGCTCCGCGGTGTGCTCGTGCTCGGGATGCTGTGGGCGAGCTGGGCCGGGTACGCGTGGCTGTGCAACGTGGTGAGCGCCGACGGCGTCCGCACGGTGCTGCTCACCTCGATGGCGGCGATGCTCGGGCTGGCGCTCGCGATCCCCGAGGCGTTCGACGACCGGCCGGGCGGCCTGCACGGCCCGCTGCTGGTGGCGGTCTGCTACCTGGTGTTCCGCGTGGTCCACCTCGCGATGTACGCGCTCGCCTCCCGCGACGACCCCGCGGAGCGGCGTCAGCTGCTGGCCTACGCGCCGTTCGTCCTGGCCGGCACCGCGCTCCTGATCGTGGCGGCCGCGACCGACGGCCGCCTCCAGACGCTGCTGTGGCTGGTCGCCCTGGGCACCGACTACGTCGGCACGCTGGTCGGCGGGGCCGAGGGCTGGCAGCTGCGCTCGCCCGGTCACTTCGCCGAGCGGCACGGGCTGATCGTGATCGTCGCGCTGGGCGAGTCGATCGTCGCGATCGGCTTGGCGGTCCGGCACCACCCGCTCACGGGCCAGGTCCTGCTCGGCTCGCTCCTCGGACTGGTCGTCACCACGTGCCTGTGGTGGGTCTACTTCGGCGGGGACGGCTCCGACGGTGAGCAGGCGCTCCACACCGAGCCCGCCGACACGCGCACCCGGCTGGCCCGCGACGCGTTCTCGCTGCTGCACCTGCCGCTGCTGGTCGGCGTGGTCCTGACCGCGCTGGGTCTCAAGACCGTGCTGCAGGAGGTCGACGAGCCCCTGCCCGGGGTCGCCCTCGCGGCCCTGCACGGCGGTGTGCTGCTGTTCCTGCTCGGCCACGCGGCGTTCCGGTGGCGGATCGCCCGCGACGTCGTACCGGCCCGACTGATCGCGGCGGCCGGCGTGGCCGCGGCGTGGGTGGCGGGCGCGCACCTGCCGGCCCTGTGGTCGCTGGCGACGCTCGCCGCTGTCCTCGCGGCGCTGGTGACCCGTGAGACCGTGGGACGCAGGAGGTGAGTGGGGGCGTGGACGGGCACGGGGCACTGGACGAGCTGCAGACGCTGCTCGAACGCCACCTGCCGGCGGCCGGGGTCCGTCTCGACCTCCCCGTCGCCGGCCTCGCGCTCGGCCGCGTCGACGCGCTCACCGAGCCGAGCTCGTCGGTCGCCGACCCCGTGCTGGTCGTCGTGGCCCAGGGCGAGAAGCGGCTCCTGGTCGGCGACGGCGTCTACGACTACGGCGCCGGCGACTACCTCGTGGTCTCCGTCGACCTGCCGGTGTCGGGCTACTACACGCGGGCCTCCCGGGACGAGCCGTTCCTCGGGGCGGCGGTGCGGCTCGACCCGGCGACGATCGCCGCGCTGCTCCTCGACGCACCGGCGTTGCCCGCTCCGCGCGCGCCGGGTGGGCCGGCGATCGGCGTGCACCCCGCGAGCAGTGAGCTGCTGGACGCCGTCGTCCGCCTGGTCCGGCTGGTCGACCACCCCGACGACGCGGCGGTCCTCGGCCCGCTCGTCGAGCGCGAGATCCTCTGGCGACTGCTGCGCGGCCCGCACGGCGACCTGGTCCGCCAGGTCGGGCTCGGCGACGGCACCCTGACCCGGGTCGGCCAGGCGGTGCGCTGGATCCGGGACCACTACGCCGAGCCGTTCCGCGTCGAGGACCTCGCCGACCGTGCCGCGATGAGCGTCACCAGCTTCCACCGGCACTTCCGTGGGGCCACCGCGCTGAGCCCGGTGCAGTACCAGAAGAAGATCCGGCTCCAGCAGGCCCGGCTGCTGCTCGCCGCCGCCCAGGACGACGTGACCCGGATCGCGCACGAGGTGGGCTACCAGAGCCCCTCGCAGTTCAGCCGCGAGTACCGCCGCGAGTTCGGGCGGCCACCGGGCCACGACGCCGGCCAGCGCCGGCCGGCGCCCGGTCCGGCCACCCTGTGAGGGCTCAGCCTCGGTAGGTGCGGCAGGGCTGGCTGCGCAGCGACGCGCAGGCCGGTGCCTTCCGCGGCACCTTGACCCCGGGAACGACCGACAGCACCACGCGGGAGCGGCGTACGGCGTCGGCGGCGACGAACACCCGCTCCCCGTGCGCGATCGTGTCGAAGGCCCACAGCGGCCGGGCGCCGCCCGGCGCGTCGACGGTGAGCCGCAGGCGCGAGCCCGCGCGGAACGCCTGGGCGAACGGGAACAGCTCGACCCGCACCTTCGTGTACCGCTCTGCCCGCAGTGGGCGGGCATCCTGCTCGAGGTCGGTGTGCACCGGCGAGACGACCGTCGACCGGGCGGCGTCGAGGGCGCGGTGGCTCGCGCGCAGCCACCCGGACTGCACGTAGACCTCGGTGCCGTTGGGCCGGACCTCGCTCAACGTGACCTCGAGGTCGGTGTCGAGCGCGGCGGTGCGCACCCACAGGTCGACCGAGCCGGTGCCGATCGCGACGACGTTCCTGCGCAGCGGCGGGGTCGTCCAGCCGAGTCCGGTGCCGGCCGGGATCTGCCGCCAGTGGTAGTCGGGGTGCGCGGCCCAGATGCCCGAGCTCGAGCCGGTGTACGTCGTCTCCGGCAGCGCGGTCGGGTCCGCGCGGTAGCTGCGCTCGCGAGCGGGGCCGGGCCGGTCGGCCGAGGGCTTCCGGCGCAGCCGGCCGTCGTCGGTGAGGTACCACGAGGTCGGCCGGACCGAGGGGATCGGCCAGGAGGGGAAGGTCCGCACGAAGCGCGGCAGCGGCGCGCCGGAGGGCTGGCCGGCGGCCGCGCCCTCCTCGAACAGCACCCTGATCGGGTCGGCCGACTCGTACTGGGCCTTGGCCTGCTCGTAGGTCAGGCCCGCGTAGTCGGGCCCGGGCGGCAGCTTCAGGCCTGCGACGCCGGTGATCGACTGCGCGAGGATCGGCGCGACGAAGCCCTTCGCCTGGCCGGGCACCCGGTGCCCGACGTACAGGTCGAGGAAGTCGGCGTAGCGGCCGAACACGCCGAGGCTCAGCGACTCGGTGTGCGACCCGTTGGTCAGCGACGCGAACAGGTGCGGCGCGGAGCTGAAGTCGTCGAGCAGCGCCGGGAAGTGGCCGCCGGTCTGCTCGTCCTGCCAGGCGCCGGCGAGGAAGACCGGCACGTCGATGTCGCCGGCGAACAGGCTCGGGGAGAGCGGGTCGCCCACGGCCGCGGTGTAGAAGGGGTTGTCCCGGATCATCTGCAGCGGGTCCGGGTTCTGCCGGCGCAGTGCCTGGTTGGCCTCGCACACCGTGTCGCCCGCGTCGACGCGCGGCCGCTCCCAGCCCTGCCCGTACGGCGCCGCCTGGGTCGCCCGCTCGGTCGCCCACGGGACCGCGAAGCCGGTGTTGAGGATGCCGCCCGGGTAGAGCGTGGCGCGGTAGGTGTCGTCGATGACCGACAGCGGAGAGATCGCCGAGAGGTGCGGCGGCCGGGTGCGGGCGACGTACAGCTGGGTGATGCCGGGGTAGGAGATGCCGACCATCCCGGCCTCGTGTAACGCCGCCCAGGACTGCGCCGCGACGGTCTCGATCACGTCGTACCCGTCGAGGCTCTGGATCGGCTCGAAGTTGGAGAACGAGCCGCCCGAGCAGCCGGTGCCGCGGATGTTCACGCCCACGTAGGCGAAGCCGAGCGTGTTGTAGAGCGTCGCCATCGTCTTGTTCGCGGGGTTGCTCGGGTCGTAGCCGGAGTACTCCACCACCGTCGGGAACGGGCCGGACCCCGAGGGCAGCGCGACGTTCGCCGACAGGGTGGTGCCGTCGCGGGTGGCGATGTAGCCGAACCCGGCCTTCAGCGTCTGGCCGTCGTAGAAGGACTGCGCGGGCGCCGGGTCCGCGAAGTCGGTCACGCTGACCGGGCCGGACTGGCCGGCCGGATCGGCCGCGGGGCGTACGGCGTAGGTGCCGGAGGCGAGCTCGCGCCACGCGAGGCTGCCCGCAGCATCGACCGTGCCGGTCGCCACGACCGCGCCGCCGGAGTCAAGGAGCTCGAGCCGCTCACCCGGCGTGGCCGCGAGCACGTAGAGCTGGTTGACGCTCGGACGGAGCGTGAAGCCTCCGGGGTCCGCGGCCCCGGCCCCGGACGTGCCGACCTGGAGTCCCGCCAGGGTGGCGATCAGGACGACGGCCGCGGCCGCGAATCTCCTCGGGGTGCGCATGGCGTGATGGTGCCACCTCCGTCGCCGTCGCGGCCGCGAACGCCCTCGCCGACATGCACAGCCGGGGCACAGCAAGCACACACCGGCCGCTCACGCCGCCGCTCCACGATGGGTCCACTGAACGAGGAGGACCCATGACCGAGCAGACGCCGAGCGGCAACCGCTGGGAGCCCACCGACCCGCAGGACCAGCCGGTCCCGCCTGTCTCCCCCGCCGCCCCGGACCCGGTGGAGCCGCCCACCGCCGAGACTCCGCCACCGGCTCCCGCCGACCCGGAGCGTCGGGACCGGTGGCGGACCCTGCTGCGCCGTCCCGGGCCCGCAGCCTGGCTCGCGTCCGGGCTCTCGGCACTCGTCGTGTTCGTCGGGCTCGGCGGCTTCCTCCTCGGCCGGGCCTCGGTCGACGACCCGGCCCCGAGCGAGGTCGGTCAGCAGTGGCGCCAGGGCCCTCCCCAGCAGGGCGAGCTGCCGGGTCGTCCCTTCGACGACCCTGACGGGGACGACGGGGACGGTCCGGGCCTCGCCCCCGGCACCGAGTCGTGACCGCCACGATCGCGCGCCCGGAGAGCACCGCCCACCCGGCGGACGCGACCGACCACCGGCCCCGCCTCGACGAGGCGGTGCGCGTCGGCGCCACCGCCGTCCTCTGGCTGGCCCTGCTCCTGGTCACCTACTGGTGGGTGGCCGGGGGCGGGCTCCAGGACCTCGGCGGCTGGGAGAGCGGGCTGACCTCGCTCGGCCGGGTCACCGGCCTGGTGGCGTCGGTGCTGCTGCTCGCGCAGGTCGTGCTGATGGCCCGGGTGCCCCCGCTCGAGGCGGCGTTCGGGCAGGACCGGCTCGCCCGCACCCACCGGCTGGTCGGCTTCACGTCGTTCAACCTCATGCTCACCCACATCGTGCTGATCACCTGGGGGTACGCCGCCGGGGAGCTCACCCGCACGCCCGGGACGCTGTGGGACCTGACCGTCGACTACCCCGGCATGCTGCTCGCGGTCGCCGGCACCCTGTGCCTGTGCCTCGTCGTGGCGACGAGCATCCGCGCCGCACGCCGCCGGGTCCGCTACGAGTCCTGGCACCTCCTGCACCTCTACGCCTACCTCGGCGTCGGCCTGGCACTCCCCCACCAGCTCTGGACCGGCCAGGAGCTCCTGTCCTCGACCGGACGCACGGTGTTCTGGTGGACCGCGTGGGCCGTGACCGCGGCCGCGGTGCTGACCTGGCGGGTCGCACTGCCGGTCTGGCGCAGCACGCGGCACGCCCTCCGGGTCACCTCCGTGGTGCCCGAGGCACCCGGCGTCGTCTCGGTCTACCTCTCCGGACGGCGCCTGGACCGGCTGCCGCTCGAGGCCGGCCAGTTCTGCAACTGGCGCTTCCTCTCCGGCCCCGGCTGGACCCGGTCGCACCCCTACTCCCTGTCCGCCGCCCCCGACGGCCGCAGCCTGCGGATCACCGTGCAGGTCGTCGGCGACGGCAGCGCCGCGGTCACCTCGCTCCGGCCCGGCACCCGGGTGCTGGTCGAGGGCCCGTACGGCCGGCTCTCCGCCCGGGCCCGCACCCGGCGGCGCGTGGTCCTGATCGGCGCCGGCGTCGGCACCGCGCCGCTGCGGGCGCTGGCCGAGGGGCTCACCTACGCACCCGGCGAGGCGGTGTACGTCGAGCGCTACACCGACGCGCCGCTCTTCGTCCGGGAGATCGACACCCTGGCCCGCGAGCGCGGGCTGCGGGTGCTCCGGCTCTCCGGCCGCCGGCGCTCCGCCGACTCCTGGCTCGGCAGCGACCTGGGCAGTGGCCCGGGCAGCGGCCCGGGCAGTGGCTCCGAGCCCGTCGCGGACCTGGACGCCCTGCGGTCGTGGATCCCGGACATCGCCGAGTGCGACGTCTACGTCTGCGGCCCCGACGGCTGGACCGACCTGGTCCGCCGCGACCTCGCCGGCGCGGGACTCCCCGACGACCGGCTCCACCTCGAGACCTTCAGCTGGTGAGATGACATGAAGCGCATCGCCCTCTGGCTGCTCAGCACCGTCTCGGTGCTGGTGCTGCTGTTCGGCTACCACACCTCGACCGAGAGCACCCTGGCCACCAGCGCTCCGACGTCGATCGTGTCCGACGACGACGGCTCCGGTACGACGGGCACGGGCAGCACCGGCTCCGATGCCACCACGACCACCGGCGGCTCCGACGACTCCAGTGACGCGAGCACCACCACGGTCACCGGCGACGCCGTCGACACCCGGTGGGGTCCGGTCCAGGTGCAGCTCACCGTCGCGGACGGCGTGATCACCGCGGTCGACGTCGTCCAGTACCCCCAGTCCAACCACGAGGACCTGGAGATCAACTCCTACGCGATCCCCGCCCTCGTGCAGGAGACCCTCGACGAGCAGAGCGCCGACATCGACATGGTCAGCGGCGCGACCGTGACCAGCGTCGGCTACCTCCAGTCGCTGCAGAGCGCGCTCGACCAGGCCGGGCTGTGACCTACCGCCGGGTCGAGCAGGTGATGGGCCTGCCGATCAGCCTGGCGCTCCGCGGCCGGCACGCGGGCGGCCGACGGGCCGACGACGCCTGGGCGTCCGCGGTGATGTTCCTCCGGGGCGTCGACCGGGTGTTCAGCACCTACCGCGACGACTCCTACGTCTCCCGGCTCGGGCGTGGCGAGGTCGGCGTCGGCGACGGCCCGCCGGAGGTCGCCGAGGTCCTGGCCCTGGCCGACGCCGCACGCCTCGCGAGCGGTGGGGCTTTCGACGTACGACGTACCGCCGCCGACGGCACGCCGGTGCTCGACACCGACGGCGTGGTGAAGGGCTGGGCCATCGAGCGCGCCGCACAGGCCTTCGACGACCTCCCGGACACCGACCTCTGCCTCTCCGGCGGCGGCGACCTGGTCTGCCGGGTCGCCGACCCGGACGGCGAGCCCTGGCGGATCGGGATCGAGGACCCGCGCCACCCCCAGCGCGTGCTGGCCGTGCTGCCGCTGGGCAACGGCGCGGTCGCGACGTCGGGCACGGCGCACCGCGGCCAGCACATCGTCGACGCGCGCACGGGCGCACCGCCTCGCGGCGTGGCCTCGGTGACCGTGGTCGCGAGCAACCTCACCTGGGCCGACATCGACGCGACGTCGGCGTTCGCGATGGGTCGCGACGCGCTCACCTGGCTGCGGTCGCGGCCGGGCCGGGCGGGGGTCGTGGTCTGGGCCGACGGCTCGACCGACACCTTCGCCACGCCGATGACGCGGGCCCGCGACGCTAGCGTGTGACGGTGTGGAGACACCGCCCCTCGCACCGCGCGTGCTCGTGATCGGCCTGGACCCCTACCGGGTGCCGGGGCCGTGGGACCCGGCGCCGGTCGCCGCGGGGATCGAGGAGGGCCGGGCGCGGTTCGCCGAGCACGGCGTGGGTGCCGAGTTCTGCCTGGTCGGCCTCGACGGCAGCGACGACGTCCCGGCCGTCGTCACCGCGGCCCTGTCCTCGCGGCTGTGGGAGTGCGTGGTCGTCGGCGGCGGGGTGCGTGGCGACCTCGCATTGTTCGAGCAGGTGGTCAACCTCGTGCGTCGGCACGCCCCCGACGCTGCGATCGCGTTCAACTCCACCCCGGCGGACACCTTCGACGCAGCCGCGCGCTGGCTCGCCTGACGGCTACCGTCCGGGCCGCTCCTCGGCGGCCTCCCGGGCGCTCGTCGCCGACAGCGTCCCGAGGAGCGCGAGCGCCTCGGCGCTGCGCGACCCCGGCTCGGCGTGGTAGACGATCAGCTCCTGGCCGGGCGCCGACCGTACGTCGAACGCGCTGATCCGCAGCGTCAGGTCGCCCACCTCCGGGTGGTGGAACCGCTTGCTGGCCAGCCGCTGCCCCCGCGCCTCGTGCCGGCCCCACATCTCGACGAACGCCGGGCTGCGGCTGCTCAGCTGGGCGACGACCTCGCGGATCCTGAGGTCGTCCGGCGTGCGGCCCTCGAGCAGCCGCAGGCCGGCGACGGTGTACCTGGCGACCTGCTCCCAGTCGGGGTAGAACGTCCGCGCGCCCGGGTCGAGGAAGATCTTCAGCAGCAGGTTGGGGCCCTGCTCGAAGCCCTCGAACAGGGCGTAGGCCAACGGGTTGCCGGCGAGCACGTCGTAGGCCCGTCCCAGCACGATCGCCGGGGTGTCGGGCCACAGACCCATCAGCCGGAGCAGCTCGGGGTCGACCCGCTCGGGAGCCGCCGGCCTCGCCGGGCCCGGCGCCTGGCCGGCCAGCGCGTACAGGTGCTGCCGGGCGTCGTCGTCGAGCCGCAGCACCTGGCTCAGGGCCGCCAGGACCTGGGCCGACGGGTTCCGCTCGCGTCCCTGCTCGAGACGGACGTAGTAGTCGACGCTCATCCCGGCCAGCGTCGCGACCTCCTCACGGCGCAGGCCGGGGACCCGGCGGACGCCGTACGTCGGGACACCCGCGGACTCGGGGCTGACCTGCGCGCGGCGGGCCCGCAGGTACTCACCCAGGGGACCGGTCGGCATGCGTTCGAGTCTAGGAGCGGCACCGGGGTCGAGGGAGGGTGTGGCACTCCCAGGGACGGCGCACCCTTCAGCGCCCGGGCCGAGCCGGTCAGGCTGGTGCCATGTCCACGACAGGCACGTCCATGCAGGTGGCGCTGGTGATCGGCGCCGGTCCCGGTGTCGGCGCCTCGGTCGCCGACCGGTTCGCACGGGAGGGGTACGCCGTGGGCCTGGTCGCCCGCGACGAGGCCCGGCTCGGCCGGGCGGCGGACGACCTGGCCACGCGCACCGGAGCCCGCACGGCGACCTCCACGGCCGACGCCACGGACCCCGACCAGGTCCGCCGCGCGGTGGACTCGGTCGCCGCCGAGCTGGGACCGCCCTCGGTGCTGTGCTTCAGCCCGATCCCCGACGTCGGGCTGATCAAGCCGGTCCTCGAGACCCGCGCCGAGGAGCTGATCGCGTCGCTCCGGCTCAACGTCGCCGGTGCCGCGGCTGCGGTCGAGAGCGCGCTCCCCGCCATGCTCGCGGCCGGCCACGGGTCGCTGCTCTTCACCACCGGCAGCGCTGCGCTCACCCCCGATCCCGCCCGCGCGGCCAGCGCTGTCACCACGACCGCCGCGACGACGTACGTCGCCCTGCTGCGCCAGGCCCTGGACGGCACCGGGGTGCGGGTCGGGCACACGGTGATCGTGGGCCCGATCGACCGCGACCGGGACGACGCCCACCACCCCGACGACGTGGCGGCGGATCTCTGGGCGCACCACCGCGGCGACGCCGGGAGGTTCGCCAGCGTGCTGCGGCTGCCCCCACCCGGCTGACCCGGCCACCACGACCCCACCACAGCGACGCGAGCGTGCGCCGCGTCCTGGAAGGAGCACCACGATGCCGACCCTCACTCCCCACGCCTACGACCTGACCGGCAAGACCGCCGTCGTGACCGGCGCCGCGCGCGGCATCGGCCTCGCCACCGCGTCCCTGCTGCGGGAGCGCGGGGCGCGGGTCGTCGTCAGTGACCTGTCCGAGTCGGTCCGCGACCTGGCGGGCGGCGCCGGCGACGTCGCGGCGATCGTCGGCGACGCCGCGGACGAGTCCACCGCCACCGCCACCATCGAGCTCGCGGTCGAGCGGTTCGGCGGCCTCGACATCCTGGTCAACAACGCGGGCCGCACCCTCAACAAGCTCGTCACCGAGACGAGCGTCGAGGAGTTCGACGACATCCTCGCCACCAACGCGCGCGGGAGCTTCCTGCACGCCCGCGAGGCCTTCCGGGTGATGCAGGCCCGTGGGGGCGGGTCGATCGTCTCGGTCGCGTCGGTGTCGTCGGTCGTGGCGTTCGAGACCCAGACGGCGTACGCCGCCTCCAAGGGCGCCCTCGCTCAGATGACCAGGGTGCTCGCGATGGAGGGCGGCCCGCACGGCATCCGCAGCAACGCGGTGCTGCCCGGGGTGATCGACACCGACATCATGGACGGCGTCGTCGAGAACGGCCGGGAGATGCTCGCGAGCTTCGGCCCCGCGCACCCCATCGGTCGGATCGGCCGTCCCGAGGAGGTCGCCGAGGCGATCGCGTTCCTGGCCGCTCCGGCTTCGTCCTTCGTCACAGGAGCGCTGCTGGCCGTGGACGGGGGCTGGACCGCCCGCTGAGGGCTGGGAGCCTCAGGACTCCTGGGCCGCCCACCCCGCCGCCTCGACCCGGAGCGGGGAGTCGCCGACGACCGCCGCGAGGTCGCGCTCCAGCCGGGCCAGGCCGTCGGCGCCGAGCGTGCGCGCCCACTCATCGCGCAGCTCGTCGAAGATGGCCTCACCCTCGCGCATCAGGGCGTGGCCCCGATCGGTGACCCGCACCCGCTTGCGGCGCCGGTCGCTCGGGTCGACCTCGGTGTCGACGTACCCGCGCTCGACCAGGGTGGCGATGGTCTTCGCCGCCGCCTGCTTGGACACCGACAGGCGCCGTCCCAGCTCGGAGGCACTGTCGGCGCCGGCGTCGATCGCGCGCATCGCGAACTCGAGGACCGGCCGGGCGTCGGGGTAACCGCGCACCTCGAGCTCGGCGACGACCGCCTCGACGAGCTTGCGGTAGCCCCCGAGCAGCAGCAGGGCGAGGTCGGCGCCGGACCGGGACATGGAGGGCACGGTACCGGCTTGCGAATCGACAACCTAGTTGTCTAGGGTTGGACAACCACGTTGTCGATATCCGGAGGCTCGCATGCCCGTTCCCGCCACCATCCCCGAGGTCGAGCACCACCGGTTCGCGACCGAGGGCACCGAGCTGCACTACGTCTCGGCCGGCACCACCGGCAGCCCGGTCCTGCTGGTGCACGGCTTCCCCGAGAGCTGGTGGGCCTTCCACCGGTTGATCCCGCTGCTCGCAGCCCATCACCGGGTCTTCGCCGTCGACCTGCGCGGGTTCGGGGACTCGGCCGTCGCCGACGAGTCGTTCGACAGCGCCACCGCCGCCGACGACCTCCGTGAGCTGATCGACCACCTCGGCGTCGGCCCCGTCCACCTGACCGGCCAGGACATCAGCGGCGGGGCCGTCCTCCGGCTGGCCGCCGCGCACCCCGAGCTGGTCCGCAGCCTCACCGCGATCGAGATGGGCCTGGCCGGGTTCGGGCTCGAGGCCTTCGCCGACGTCACCCACGGCGGGTCGTGGCACATCGGCGTGCTCGCCGACCCGACCGCCGCGGCGATCCTGCTGCCGGGCCGCGAGCGCGAGCTGCTCGGCGACTGGGCGTTCCCGTCGATGACGGCCGACACGACCGCCGTCGGCCCGCGGGACATCGACGAGCTCTCCCGCACCTACGCGCGTCCTGGTGGCTGGCTCGGCGCCGGCGGCCTCTACCGGTCGATGCTGACCGAGGGGGCGGCGCTTCGGTCGCTGGCCGCCACCAGACCGCTGGCGATGCCGGTCCTCGCCGTCGGTGGGGGCGGCGGTCCCTTCACCGCCGAGACGCTCTCCCAGGTCAGCAGCCGCCCGGTCAGGTCGGTGCAGCTCGCCGGGGTCGGGCACTACGTGGCGCTCGAGGCCCCCGAGGCGCTCGCCGCGGCGCTGCTGGAGTTCTTCGCCCGGGTGCCGGCCGACGTCTCCTGAGCGTCGCCCACCGGGATCCCCGCGACGCAGGTATGGACGGGTCACCGCCCGTTCACCTTGACCCGCGAGACTCGCGGGTTGTGACCACCGGACCGAATCGAGCACCGACCCCCCGACGGGTCACCTGCCGGTGACGCTGCTCCGATCCGACCGCGCGACGCCACCGCGCACCCTGGTCGACGTGTTCCGCGACACCCAGGAGGCGCACCCCGACGCGCCGGCCCTCGACAACGGCGCCGAGGTCCTCACCTACACCGAGCTCGGCGACGCGGCCGAGGCCGTGGCCGCCGCCCTGCACCAGCTGGGGATCGGCCCCGACGACCGGGTCGGGGTACGCCTCAGCTCGGGCACCGTCGAGCTGTACGTCGCGATCCTCGGCATCCTGGTCGCGGGCGCGGCGTACGTGCCGGTCGACGCCGACGACCCCGACGAGCGGGCGCGCACGGTGTTCGGCGAGGCCGGCGTCGCAGCCGTCATCGGGGAGGCGGTCACGATCGCCACCCACGGGGCCCCGAGACCCCCGATCGAGCACGACGGCCCCACGCCGGACGACGACGCCTGGGTGATCTTCACCTCCGGGTCGACCGGGACCCCCAAGGGCGTCGCGGCGACCCACCGCTCCGCGGCCGCCCTCGTCGACGCCGAGGCCCGGCTGTTCCTGCAGGAGCGCCCGATCGGACCCGGCGACCGGGTGATGGCCGGGCTGTCGGTGGCGTTCGACGCCTCCTGCGAGGAGATCTGGCTGGCCTGGCGGCACGGGGCGTGCCTGGTGCCGGCACCGCGGTCGCTGGTGCGGTCCGGCATGGACCTCGGGCCCTGGCTGGTCGCCAACGACATCACGGTGGTGTCCACGGTGCCGACCCTCGTGCTGCTCTGGCCGGTCGAGGCGCTCACCGAGGTCCGGCTGCTCATCCTGGGCGGTGAGGCCTGCCCGCCGGAGATCGGCACCCGGTTCGCGACGCCCGAGCGGGAGGTCTGGAACACCTACGGACCCACCGAGGCGACGGTGGTCTCGTGCGGTGCCCGGCTCACCGGCGGGTCGCCGGTGCGGATCGGCCTGCCGCTGGACGGCTGGGACCTCGCCGTCGTCGACCAGCACGGCGCACCCGTCGCGCCGGGTGGGACGGGCGAGCTGATCATCGGCGGCATCGGGCTGGCCCGCTACCTGGACCCCGAGAAGGACGCCGAGAAGTTCGCGCCGATGCCGAGCCTCGACTGGGAGCGCGCCTACCGCAGCGGCGACCTCGTGCGGCACGAGGACGAGGGCCTGGTCTTCGTGGGCCGGGCCGACGACCAGGTCAAGATCGGTGGCCGGCGCATCGAGCTCGGCGAGATCGACAACACGCTCCTCGCCCTGCCGGGCGTGACCGGTGCGGCGACCGCCGTACGTACGACGAGCGCCGGCAACCGGCTGCTGGTCGGCTACGTGGCCGTCACCGAGGCCTTCGACCCCGTGCGGGCGATGGAGCAGCTGCGCCGCACGATGCCGGCGGCGCTGGTCCCCCGGCTCGCGCGGGTCGACGACCTGCCGACGAAGACCTCGGGGAAGATCGACCGCGACGCGCTGCCGTGGCCCGTGCCCGGCAGAGAGGCCGCGGCCCCGGCGGGGCGGGTGCTCGAGGGCACCGCCGCCTGGCTGCAGGAGCTGTGGGGCGAGATCCTCGGCGCCGAGGCCGGCCGCAGCACCGACGACTTCTTCGACCTCGGCGGCGGCAGCCTCACCGCGGCCCAGCTCGTCGGCCGGCTGCGCAGCCGGTTCCCCGACACGACCGTGGCCGACGTCTACGAGCACCCCACCCTCGACGGCCTCGCCGCCGCCCTCGACGCGATGTCGACGGCGCCGACATCGACCGCGAACCGCCCGGTCCGGCCGGTGCCGGGCAAGACCCAGGCCGGGCAGGTGCTGGCGAACGTCGCGCTGCGCACGGTGACCGGGCTGCGGTGGCTGACGTGGACGGCCGCCGGCACCAACGTGGCGTCGCGCGGCCTCGACCTCGCGTGGCTGCCCACGACCTCGTGGTGGTGGGTCGTGCTCGGCTGGCTGCTGCTGGTGACCCCACCCGGGCGGATGGCGCTGACGGTCCTCGGCGCCCGCCTGCTGCTGCGCGGCATCGCGCCCGGCGAGTACCCCCGCGGCGGCCGGGTGCACCTCCGGCTGTGGCTCGCCGAACGGCTCGCCGACGAGATGGGCGCGGCCAACCTGGCCGGCGCGGCGTGGCTGCGCACCTACGCCCGGGCACTCGGCGCCAGCGTCGGCCAGCACGTCGACCTCCACTCCATCCCGCCCGTCACCGGGATGCTCCGGCTCGGCACCGCCTCCTCGATCGAGCCGGAGGTCGACCTGCGCGGCCACTGGCTCGACGGCGATGTGCTGCACCTCGGCGCGATCGAGGTGGGTGCCGGCGCCCGGATCGGGGCCCGCAGCATGCTCGCGCCCGGCGCCCGGGTCGGGGAGCGCGCCGAGGTGGCCCCGGGGTCGGCCGTCTTCGGCGCGGTGCCGGACGCCGAGGCGTGGTCGGGTGCGCCCGCGACGTACGCCGGTCCCGCTCGTGGCCCGTGGGAGGACGCCCCGCCCAACCGCCCCGTCTGGATCCTGGGGTACGCCGCGATCGCCGGGCTGATCTCGGTCCTGCCGCTCCTGGCGCTCCTCGTCGGCACCGCGGCCACCCCCCCCGGGCTGCGCGACACCACCTCGCTGGGCGACGCGGCGGGGGCGGCGCTCGTGCGACTGCCCCTGCTGGTGCTGCTGGCCGCGGCCTGCCTGCTGGTCTCGGTCTGGGCGCTGGTGCGCCTGCTGTCCCTCGGCCTCGACGAGGGGCACTACCCCGTGCACGGGCTGCGCGCCTGGCAGGCATGGTCGATCCTGCGGGTGCTGGACGAGTCGCGCACCTGGCTGTTCCCGCTCTACTCCAGCTGCCTCACCCCCACCTGGCTTCGAGCCCTCGGCGCCCGCGTCGGCAAGGACACCGAGGCCTCCACGGTCCTGCTGATCCCCAAGCTGACCTCGGTCGGCGACGGCGCCTTCCTCGCCGACGACACCCTGCTCGGCGGCTACGAGCTCGGCGGTGGCTGGCTGCGCATCGGGCGGGTGAAGGTCGGCAAGCACGCGTTCGTCGGCAACTCCGGCATGACCGCGCCCGGGCGCAAGGTGCCCAAGCTGGGCCTCGTGGCGGTGCTGTCGGCCGCGCCCCGTCGTACCAAGGCGAAGGCGGGCACCGCCTGGCTGGGCAGCCCCCCGACCCGGCTGCGCCGGGACGCCGCCGAGTCCGACCAGAGCCGCACCTACCGGCCCGCCACCCGGCTCCGGGTGGCGCGCGCGGCGGTCGAGCTGCTCCGGGTGGTCCCGGTGCTCGTCCACTTCACGATCGTGGTCGGGGCCGTCGCGTTGCTGCTCCTCCTCGCGGACGAGGCGGGCTGGTGGATCGCCGCGGTGCTCTCGGGGCTCGTGCTGATGACCGGTGGTGCGGTGGCGGCGGGGGTGACGACGGCGGCGAAGTGGATCGCGGTCGGACGGCTGCGGCCCGGCGACCACCCGCTGTGGAGCTCGTTCGTCTGGCGCAACGAGCTGGCCGACACGTTCGTGGAGTACGTCGCGGCGCCGTGGTTCGCGCGGGCGGCCACCGGCACTCCGGTGCTGAACCTGTGGCTGCGCTCGCTCGGGTGCCGCGTTGGCCGCGGGGTCTGGTGCGAGACCTACTGGCTGCCCGAGGCCGACCTGATCCGGCTCGACGACGGCGCCACCGTCAACGAGGGCTGCGTCGTGCAGACCCACCTGTTCCACGACCGCGTGCTCAGCATGGACACCGTGACCCTGCGTGCGGGTGCAACGCTCGGCCCGCACAGCGTGATCCTCCCGGCGGCCGTCCTGGGGTCGCACGCTACGGTCGGCCCTGTGTCGTTGGTGATGAGGGGCGAGTCGGTGCCGGCGAAGACCCGCTGGATCGGCAACCCGATCGGCCCCTGGGCCGACGAGCAACCGGTCCCGGAGTCCGCTTCGTGAAGGTGTCCGTCCCCGCGTCGGACGACTACTTCCCGGGCTCCGGCGACCCGCGCTACTCGGTGCGGCACTACGACCTGCGGCTGGACTACCGGGTCGACGGCAACCGGCTCGACGGGCACGCCGAGCTCGAGGCCGTGGCCCTGGTCGACCTCGACGAGCTCGCCCTCGACCTGCACGGCCTCGACGTGGCCAAGGTGCGCGTCGACGTCGCGGCGGTCGCCCGCTACACCCACAAGCAGGGGCGCCTGGTGGTCCGGCTCCGCCGTACGATCGCGGCCGGCACGGCCTTCCGGGTCGCCGTGCGCTACGAGGGCCGCCCGCGCCCGATCGCCGACGGCGACGACGGGATGGGCTGGGAGGAGCTGACCGACGGCGTCCTCGTCGCCGGGCAGACCAACGGCGCACCGACCTGGTTCCCGTGCAACGACCGCCCCGACGACAAGGCGTCGTACCGCATCGAGGTGACGACCGCCTCGGCCTACCACGTGGTCGCCAACGGCTCCCTGACCCAGCGGCACCAGGGCGCCGGCGCGACCACCTGGGTCTACGAGCAGCCCGAGCCGATGGCGACGTACCTCGCGACCGTCCAGATCGGCCACTACGTCGCCCGCCAGCTCCCCGGGGCCGTGGTCCCGATGACCGCGGTGCTCCCGGCCGGCCGGCTGCACGAGTACGACGCTGGGTTCGGCCGGCAGGTCGAGATGATGGAGTTCTTCGTCCGCCGCTTCGGGCCCTACCCGTTCGCCGGCTACACCGTGGTGATCACCGACGACCCGTTGGAGATCCCGCTTGAGGCGCAGACCCTCTCGATCTTCGGGTCCAACTTCCTCACCGACGACTGGGACTCGGTGCGGCTGGTCGCTCACGAGCTCGCCCACCAGTGGTTCGGCAACGCCGTGACCGCCTCGTCCTGGCGCGACATCTGGCTGCACGAGGGCTTCGCCTGCTACGCCGAGTGGCTCTGGTCGGAGGAGTCGGGCGGCCTGAGTGCCCAGGAGCGCGCCGAGGAGCACTGGCAGCGACTGAGCAGGCTGCCCCAGGACCTCCTGCTCGGCGACCCGGGCGCGACCGACATGTTCGACGACCGGGTCTACAAGCGCGGCGCGCTCACCCTGCACGCGCTGCGCGCGCAGGTCGGCGACGAGACGTTCTTCACGCTGCTCCAGGAGTGGGTACGCCGGCACCGGCACGGCTCGGTGACCACGGCGCAGTTCACCGAGCTCGCTGCCGAGATCGCCGGCGAGACGGCCGGTCCGGCGCTCGCCGAGCTGTTCACGGCGTGGCTGTGGCGCGAGCCGCTCCCGGACCTGCCGGGCTGACCACGAGCTCCGCCGGGTCGGTGGCCAGCACCGCGGCCGCGGTCACGAAGCCGGGCGCCGTCTCGACGTCGTACAGCCGCACGGCCGGCACGGCCGGCTCGGGCCACGCGAGCAGCTCCGGCTCCTGGTCCGGCCGGCTGAGCCGCACCGTGGCGGGGTCCACCCGCAGCCCGTGTCCCGTGGCCTTGAGCAGCGCCTCGGTGCGCACCCAGGTCACCGTCGACTCCGCGCCGGCGGCGTCGGCCCGCTCGACGTCGACGCCGACCGGCGCGGTGTCGCAGACCGCCACCACCGTCAGCGGGCCGGCCCGGCTGATGCTCAGGTGCGGCTCCGAGCGGCCCGCGAGCACGGGACGCCCGTGGTCGGCGGCGCCGCACCACGGGCACAGCCGCCGCACCTCGTGACCGTCGACCGCGCCGGACCCCGGCAGGCCGGCCAGCACGTCGGCGAGCAGCCGGTCCGCGAGCGTCCGGTCGCCGCCGAGCGCCCAGACGACCCGGACGCTCGGCCCCGCTGCCGGCGTCGAGGTCATCGCCGCAGCCAGGCCCGCAGGTCCGACGGGGCGGGCAGGTCGGCGTACGCGGCGAGGTACTGCTCGGCCAGCGCCCGGGCGCGCTCCTCCTCCAGCGCGTGCAGGCGGCCGAAGGTGAAGCCGTTCTCGTCACCGAGGTGCGTGCGGGCGCCGAGCTCGCGCAGCACCTGCCGGGCGACGACGGTGTCCTGGTGCTCGCCGAGCACCTGCTGCACCGCCTTGGCCCGCGTCGAGAGCATGGCGGCGCGCTCACCGAACACGGGTACGGCGGTCTCGGCCGAGTAGCGCAGCCGCTTGGCGGCCTTGCGCACCTCGTGCAGCGCCCGCCCGGCCGGCTCCGGATCGCCCGTGGCGAGGTAGGCGCGGTGCCGTCGGCGCACCCGCCGTAGGTCGGCGCGCAGCAGCGCCGGCAGCAGCCGGCGCGCCGGCTGGGCCGCGTCGTCGAGGAGCGGCGGCTGGTCGAGGAGACCCTCCACCCGGTCGAGGAGCCGGAAGTACCGATCACCATCGAGCTCCGCGTCGGCGGCGGACCGGGCGGACCGGAACGCGGCCCGCAGCTCGTCGTCGACCCGCCGCGCCACCGGTCCGAGCACCAGGAAGGCCGGCTGGCCGGCGACCAGCTCGAGCAGCCGCTCCCGGACCACCTGGGCGTCGCGCGCCGGCGCGAGCACCTCGCCCAGCCACCGGAGCTCGTCGCGGACCCCTCGCGTCACCGCCGCGTCCAGCACGTCGTCGTACGACGCGAGCGCGGAGCGCAGCCGGCGGGCCGCGATCCGCAGCTGGTGCACGCCCTCCTGGTCGCCGGCGCGCAGTCGCCGGTCCTCGGCCTGCAGGCGCTCGAACTGCTCGGCGAGGTAGGCGACGAGCACCTCGCCGGTCGACGACTTCCTGCCGACGGGCTCTGCCGACCGCCACGACGGCCCCGGCGGCAGGGACTCGGCGAGGACCCGCGCGAGCTTGGAGGAGCCGGCCGACCGCTCGGCACCGGCACCGAGCAGCACCGGCTCGGCCGCACCGAGCAGCTCGGCCGGGCCGCCGACGAGCTCGAGCTCCCACTCGCGCCACTGCTCGGCCGTCGCCGCGCCGCCCGCCGTGCCCGCCTCCACCCGGTCGTCGCACAGCTCGGCGAGCACCTGCTCGTCGCCGTCGAGGAGTCGGTGCACCTGCCGCCGGGTGCGCACCACCGCCACCGGCACCAGCGGGCGGTCGCGGACGATCGCCCGCACCCGGCGCACCAGCTCATCCGGCACGGGCTCGTCGGTGGCGGACGGGTCGACGATCGGCGCGTGCACCTCCTCGCGCCGGCCGGTCCCGGCGGGCAGCTTGAGGTGCCAGCCGTCGTCCACGCCACCGACCCGGCGGCGCAGCGTCACGCGCGCGGTGAGCAGCGCCAGGTCCTCGGTGTCCACGTAGGTCGCGGTCTGGTCGAGCTCCTCGGCCGGTGCCACCCGGGCCACCCCCGGCAGCACGGACAGGTCGGGCACCTCGCCGCACTCGGGCGCCACGTCGTACTTGTCCTCGATCTCGTACGTCGGCTCCGTCGGCTGCTGTGCCGGCATCGGCGACCTCGCTCTCGGTGCCGGTCGCTCCCTCTCAGGAGGACTGGTGTCGCCCGGCCGGCGACGTCTGTCGCCGGCCCAGGCGCTCGCGGACCTGGCGTTCGACCAGGATGGGGACGAAGTCTCGCACCGGTCGACCGGCGTACGCAGCCAGGGCCTCGGCGATCGCGGCGTCGACCTCGTCCGCGGTGAGCCCGAAGTCGGAGCGCAGGCGCTCGGAGACCTGCTCGAGGGCCCGCGCCTCGGCCGTCGGTCCGTCTGCTGTCCTCATGACGCCAGCCCACACGGGCGGCGTCCGCCGGACAAGGGTCCTCCGACCTGGGACCTGGGTCCCGGGACGACCACCCCCCGGTTCTGTGGATCTCCGTTCACCTTCGTGTGGTCCAATTTTCGGGTGTCAGCCACTCACGTGTCGGGACGTCACGCCCGGCTCGACGTATCGATCGACGGTGTCCGGATCACTCGTACGGCCTCGGACGCAGCGCGTCGGCACGTCGACCGCACCTCTGAGATCGGCTGGGACGACGTCACCGGCGCGGTGCTGCAGACCTCCCGCAAGGGCCGCGCGATCGTCCGCGTCCTGGTCGCCGACGCCGCGGTCGTCGAGAAGCACCGCGACGATCCCTACGCCGTGAAGGTCTTCCGGGGGGACACCGCCGATGCGTCGGCTGTGGTCGAGCTCATCGAGCACGAGGTCCGGGTGCGCCGCGACTGGCGAGAGCAGGCAGCCGGCAGCGCGCTGGGCTGATCCCCGGGCTCCGTCTCCTCGGCGGGTCAGGCGCCGACCGACTCCCTCGGCGCGGCCGCACGGGTGCCGGTGCGGTTGCGGCGTGCGATGAACAGCAGCGCCAGGCCGATCAGGATCAGCGGGATGCCGACGGCGAGGCCGACGACGGGGACGATGTCCTCGAGCAGCCGGAGCGTGGAGAGGGCCTCGTTGGCGTCGTCGACGTTCTTCTTCACCTGGTCGTCGGTGAAGGCGAGGTCGAGGTCGAGGAGGGGGGTGTCGTTGTCGGCGACCCGCTCCTGGTGGACGACCTGGTTGATGATCGATCCGGTCCGCGGCTCGATGTAGAACGTGTAGGTCGCGGTGTAGGTGCCGGTGATGTCGCCGACCAGGAGGACCCCGTCGGCGGTGGTGTTGTACTCGTACTTGTAGACCTTCAGGCCGTCGATCTTCTCCTCGCCCAGGTAGTCGGCGTCGACGGCCGCGCCGACGATGTCGTCCCAGACGGGGTAGGTCTTCTTCTCGGCGTTGAACGGCCACTTGTTCTGCAGGCCCTCGAGCTGCGGGGCGTCCGCCGGCAGGTAGTCGCCGTTGTCGACCGTCATCGCGGTGTGCCGGTCCGCGACGAACTGCGAGGTCTCGGCGCTGATCAGCCGCCCCTCGGGGTCGGTGTCGTCGACGCAGCTGTCGATCCCGCCCTCGTCGTGCACCAGGCACAGGGAGGTGTTGAACACGACGTTGTCGTCGTCGGACGCCTTGGAGTCGACCGCGTTGCCGCTCCAGGCCAGCACCGGGCCCTCGTCGAGGGTGTCCCCGCCGGAGAACACGCCTGCGGTGCCGGACAGATGGGTCGTGTTGTCGGTGTCGAGGGGCGTGCGCTCGACCTGGCCGGGCACCCAGGTCAGGGCGACGATGGCCACTACCACCAGGAACGAACCCACGGTGACGAGCAGAACAGGCAGCACCTTGCGCATGGCGACTCCTCGACGACACGACATCCAGGCACGACCCGCCCGGGGGGTCGAGCGGATTCGACCAGCCCGAACCGTACTAGACCCTGCGGCAGCCCGTTGGCCAGGAGACGCAGATCACACTACGCGCGTAGCGGCTCGATTGTCAGAGGTGGCGGCATCGGCCCGCCGCGTCGACCCGCCGACGAGCAACAAGCCCCCGACCGCATCGCTGCAGATCAGGGGCCGCGCTGGTGACAAGCTCACCGCGCAGCCTGACGGCGACATCGCCGACGCTCACCTCGGCTTGCCGGCCGGGTAGGTGCGCCTGTGAAATGAACGTGGCTGCGGGTTCCCGGCCGGCCTCGATTCGGATCTCGTGGCGGCGGGTGGCGACGTGCTCGCGCACCATCCAGTACGACAAGGCCGTGGGGTGGTGCTCGTCCAGGAGCCGGTCGAAGACTCGTTTTCGAGGTGTGCCGCTGCTTGCTGGGCGCGTCCGGGTCCGACCGCAGCCAGTCGTCGATCACTTCTCGCTACGGGTCCAGCCGAGAGCTCCGCTTCGGGGGTGGCTTCCGCTCCTACGGCCAGGCCGACGCCATGCTCGCGTTGCAGCGCACGGCTCGACATCCCCGAGCGGGCACCCCGCCGGATCGCGGCGTACAGCTCGACACGCGACTGCCTCACGCTGGGCCCTGCCTACCTCGTGGCGGCCGATGTTGGTACGAGCTGTGCGAACTGGTTCTCGAGGATCTTGTCGGGGCCAGCGGCCCAGGCGTCGGTCAGGAACGCGGTCGCGGGATCGGGGAATATGTCCTCGACACCCTGCTCGACCGCGTCGAGGATCGCCCGCGCGGCGTCCTCGGGGGAGGTCTTCGGAATGTCGAGCTCGCGGGTCATGTCGGTGTCGATGGGGCCGGCGAGCACGGCGTGGAACTTGACGCCATGGGCCGCCTGAGCCGCACGCAGCGTCTTGGTCAGCGAGAACGCCGCGGCCTTGGAGGCCGAGTACGAGGTGAACATCGGCAGCGGGGCGAGCGCGACACACGAAAGTAGGTTCACGACCGCCCCTCGCGAGCCGATCAGCGCCGGCAGGAGGGCCTGGGTCATCGCGTTGGCCCCGTACAGGTTCACGGCCAGGTGCCGCTCAAACACGGCGGGCTCGAACGGGTTGTCGGGCAGCATGACGCCGGCGTTGTTGATCAGGATGTCCAGCGCCTCAACCTCGCGCGCGGCTGCCTCGACCTGGACAGGGTCGGTGACATCGACGATCAGCGGCGTCAGCCGCGGATCGGGATCCGTCAGGGGCTGACGGGTGCCCGCATAGACCCGTGCGGCCCCCCTGGCGAGCGCCTCGTCGGCGAGCGCTTTGCCGATGCCGCGGTTCGCGCCCGTCACCAACACGGTCTTGTCTGCCATCGCGATGCTCTGAGTCACTTGCCGCTCCTTCGCGGGTGAGGTTCGAGTCAGGGGACGAGCGCGAGCTTGCCGACGGTTGCGCGCGCCTCGAGCTCCGCAAGCGCCTTCGGCCCATCAGCGAGCGCATGAACAGTGGGTTGGCCTGGGCCGAGCGGCTTCGCCACCATTCACCGCCGCCTGGCCGGTCCCGCCGGCCGCGGCGTGGATCAGCACCGACTGCCCCGGTTCGACCTTCCCGAGGGGCTTGAGGGCGGCCACGGCCGTGGGCCAGGACACCACCATGCCAAGGGCCTGCTCGTCAGACCAACCGTCCGGCACGGGGAGCGCGCCCATCGCCGGCAACACCATGTATTCGGCGAACGCCCCACCGGCGATGCCGACGCCAATCACGTGTGCACCGGGCTCCACGCCGGAAACCCCGTCACCGACGGCGACGACTTCGCCGGCCCCTTCGATCCCCGCCAGGTACGGCGGCTGCGGGCCACCGGCCGAGGCACCCCGGGACTGCGAGATGTCGAGGAAGTTGACACCGGCAGCAGTGACCCGGATAAGAACCTCGCCCTGACCAGGGCTTGGCACCGGCGCATCGGTCAGCAGACGAAGATCCTTCGGTCCATTCAGAGTGGTCTGTTGCAGGGCACACATCGTCGAGGGAGTGCTCATGACCGTCCGTCCATGTTTGTTTAGTGATTGCCAAACAAACCTTGCCACGGCCGTGCCCCGCGGGTCAACGTAAACTTGGTCGCACGACAAACAAACGACGGAGGCACGCCAGATGGCTACTCGAGGACGGCCGCGCACGTTCGACCCCGAGACTGCGCTGCAGCAGGCGACGCAGCTGTTCTGGGAACGGGGCTACGAGGGCACCTCGCTGAGCGACCTTGCAACGGCGATGGGCATCGCGTCGGCCAGCATCTACCATGCCTTCGGCAGCAAGGCGGACCTGTTTCGCCAGGTCATGGAGCGCTACGGCACGACCTACGGCAGCCCACCCAAGCGAGCCCTGACCGAGCACGCGACCACCCGCGAGGCGGTCCAGGCCATGCTGCGCGCAACGGCAGACCAGATCACCCGCGCCGATGCACCGCACTACTGCATGCTCATCCTCGCCGCACCCACCGGCACGGTCGAGAACCATGCCGTCAGAGAGTTCCTGGCAGACATCCGCCGCTCGCAGTACGCCGCAATCAAGGAACGACTCGACCGAGGAGTCGCCGACGGCGACCTCAGCATGCCACTGGACACCGTCGATGCACTCGCTCGCTACTACGCCACCGTGGTGCAAGGACTCTCGATCCAGGCCCGCGACGGCGCGACCCGCGACGAGCTAGAAGCAGTCATCGACTGTGCGCTGGCAGCCTGGGACCAAGTCGCCGGCGCGGCATCACCGGCAGGAGTATCCGCAGGCGCTCACACAACCGACACCCGCAGCGCCTGACACGAACGTCGACCTTGAGCCACGCCTCATCACGCGACCGGCGAGCCGCAGACCCAGAGTGAGCCACACCAGAACAGCCGGTGGGCGGCCGCATCCAGAACTGCCCTCGGTGGCGGACTCCTCCTCGTCGAGGGTGACCTCGGCCTTCATGGTGACGCCGTCGTCGTCGGCCACCGACACCGCACCGCAATCGTCGAGACTCTCACCCACGGCGTTCAGGATCGCGAGGAGATCACCTGCCTCGTCGGATGACGGCACGTGCTCGAACTACTCATGCGATCGCACCCACTCGCCCAGGGCTTTCCCGGACGCACGTCCTGGAAGGTCCAGGATCGCGGCGGCAGCAGCCAGTACCGCCTCATCGATCCAGCGCGGGATCTTGTCCCGGGTTCGCACGTAGGGGCGGATCATGCCGTAAGGCGTCTGCCGTACTGCGAGCGCTACGACGTCGGCCGTGCGTCCGCCGGTCGTGCCGTAGAGCGCCAGGGTCTGCTCGCGGCCGAGCGCCCAGATGTCGTCGTTGATCCGGGCGGCCGCCGGGCGGAGGCTTTCGGGTCCCGAGGCCACCAACTCTCGTTGGCTGTAGAGGCTCATGGCGAGGGCGTCGTCGGGATGGGAGCGGCAGAAGCGGGGCTGGTGCACGGCCTGGGCGAGTAGCGCGTCACGAGGGTCCTCGATCACCCGCGTAGCGAGCAGGCCAGCTTGGAACCGGCCGATGGCGCGGATCCAGAGGCTGGCCAGCAGATGCTCGCGCGAGGGGAAGCGGTGGTAGATCGATCCGACCGGGGCCCCGATCTCTGCCGAGACCTGGGCGATGGTGGCGCCGGGCCCGTGCTCGGCGATCGCCCTGGCGGCGCCGTCGAGGATGTCGTCGGCGGTGAACTTGGCGGGTCTTGCCACGTTCGCACCCTACCGCTAGTTTTTGTGCATGGGTTCTAGTACGCAGATTCTACAACGACCGCGGGCGGTGCGTCTCCGGCGGCCTCCCACTCGGTGGGCCCGGATCGCTGCCTGGGGCGCCTTCGCGTGCACGGTGCCGTCTGCGGTCTGGCGGGTGTTGATGATCGAGGGCTTGATGCCGGGTACGGCTGACCTGCGTTCGGCGCATGCTGCCGACCACGGCTACGTCTGGGCGCTGACCGTTGTCCAGCTCGCCACGGGCTTCCTCGCTGTCGGCCTGGTTCGTCCGTGGGGCGATCGGGTGCGTGGAGTCGAGGTGCCGCGGTGGCTTCCGATCGGACTGGGTGCGCTCGGTGGCGTCGCTGTCACTTTCCTGTTCACCGTGTCCTCGGTGGTCGGGCTGGCCCAGGGCCACAGGCCCGACCAGGGCCTGGTGCATGGCTGGGCCCTCGTCGTGATGGTGCTCTGCTACGCCCCGACCGTCTTGTGGGGGCCGCTCGAGCTGGCCGCTGTCGTGGCGTATGCCAGGCGAGGCCCGCTGCTTCTCCCTGGCGACGACGGTGAGGATGCGCCGCTAGGGAGGTGGAGAGTGTCAAGGAGGGCCCGGAGCCACCGTCAAGCAGCAACCGAACCGTGAAAGGCACGAACCCGAGCCACACCGTCAAGGAGGACTCGGGCTCGTGCACTGCTGTGGAGCCGCCTGTCGGAATCGAACCGACGACCTTCTCATTACGAGTGAGACGCTCTACCGACTGAGCTAAGGCGGCGCGCCGCCCGGCTTCTGGGGGTCCAGCGTCCGGGCAACCCGGAGAAGTATACGGACGCCGGTCCGGTGCGCGAAAACGGCGCCGGGCGGCGTCCGGACGGTCGGGACGAGGCCAGGGAGCGGGGTGCGTCAGGCGGCGAGCGTGACGGCTGCCGCGGACTCGGCGTGACGGCCGGTCACCATGGTCTGCTCGGCGCCGCACCAGCAGGTGAAGGTCACGACGATGCCGTGGTCGGTGTTGGTGAGCCCGGTGATCTGGGTCGGGTAGATCAGCTCGCGCCGGTCGCAGACGGTGCAGTGGTGGTCGAACATCGACGGACCCTCCTCGAGGTCGGCAGCGGGGATGCACCTCCATCCTCGGCGTACGGCGGCCCTAGGGGTAGCCTTGGTTTCCTTCACAGCCTCAAGGATCTCCCTATGTTGTCTCTGCACCAGCTGACCTGCTTCCTCGCGACCTACGAGCACGGTTCGCTGACGGCCGCCGCGGAGGAGCTCGGCTACGCGCAGCCCTCGGTCTCCGAACAGGTCCGCAGCCTGGAGAAGTCCCTGGGCGTCCAGCTCTTCCGCCGCGTCGGGCGCGGCGTCGTGCCCACCACGGTCGCCGACACCCTGCGCCCGCACGCCGAGCGGGTGCTCGCGTCCGTCGACGAGGCGCGCCAGGCGGTGCAGAGCGTGAAGTCCTTCGAGACCGGCACCATCCGGTTCGGGATGTTCGGCATCGCCCATCTGTACGCGGGCGCCGGGCTGATCGCCGACGTGCTCACCCGCCACCCCGGGCTCCGGGTCGAGCTGGTCGGCCAGAACTCCACCGAGGTCGCCGAGGATCTCCGCCGCGGCCGGCTGGAGGCCGCGATGCTCGCGGTGCCCCGGGTCGACAGCGAGGGGCTGACGGTGACCCCGATCGCGCGGGAGGAGCTCGTCTACATCAGCAACGACCACACCCGCCTGGCCAGCCCGGTCACCGCCCACCGGCTCGCCCAGGCGTCGCTGGTGATGTCGGAGACGACGTACCGCGCCGTCGACTCCACCCGCGCGACGCTGCGGCAGATGCTCCACGAGACCGGCCGCAACCCGACGACGCGGATCGAGGTCGAGGACGTCGAGACGGCGGTCGAGCTCGTCGGCATGGGGTACGCCGACTCCGTGATCCCCAAGGGCGCCGCCCGGCAGCTGCTGCCGCGGCTGGCGCCGAGCGCCGGGTGGGTCTCGCTGCGGCCGCGGCAGTACGACACCTTCGCGGTCGTGCACCGCACGGGCGCGATCCTGTCCCCCGCCGCCCGGCTGATGATCGAGCTGGCCACCGCGCGGATGCAGGCGATCGCCGAGCCGGTGACGCCCGGCCGGCCGCGGGCTACCGTCGGACCATGACCGCCGAGCAGACCGTCCGCGACTTCCTCGAGCACCTCGCCGCCGCCGAGACCGAGGAGGCGCTCGCCCTGCTCGCTCCCGACGTCGAGTGGCGCAACACCGGGATGCCGGCGTTCCGCGGCGACCGGGTCCACCAGATGATCCGTGACATGGAGAAGCGCGGCGTCGGCTTCGAGGTCCGCTGGCGGCACGTCGCGGCCGACGGCGAGACGGTCCTGACCGACCGCACGGACGTCATCAAGTACTCCGGCTGGGAGACGTCGTTCCGGGTGCGCGGCACCTTCCTCGTGCACGACGACCGGATCACCGTCTGGGACGACGCGTTCAGCTGGCTCGAGCTGCTCGGGTCCGGCGTCGCCGGCCTCGGCCGGGTGCTGACCGCGCGATAGCCTCGCACGCCCGCCGCGGCGGCCCTACGCTGCGACTCGTGTGCGACACCGTCGTCTTCCGCACCGAGCCCGGGATGGTGCTCGCGAAGAACTCCGACCGCGACCCCAACGAGGCGCAGCTGTGGGAGTGGACGCCGGCCGCCGATCACACCGCCGGCGCACGCACACGGACGACGTACGCCGACCTCCCGCAGGTCGCCCGGACCCACGCGACGGTGGTCTCCCGGCCCTGGTGGATGTGGGGTGCCGAGATGGGCACCAACGAGCACGGCGTCGCCATCGGCAACGAGGCGGTGTTCACCAAGGAGCCCACGAGCCTCGAGCCCGGCCTGCTCGGCATGGACCTCCTGCGGCTCGCGCTCGAGCGCGCAGCCTCGGCGCGCGAGGCCGTGGAGGTCGTCGTGGCGCTGCTCGAGGAGCACGGGCAGAGCGGATCGTGCAGCGTCGAGCACCGCCGCTTCACCTACCACAACAGCTTCCTCGTCGCCGACCGCGACAGCGCGATCGTGCTCGAGACCGCCGGGCGGCACTGGGCGACCGAGGAGGTGACCGGACCGGCACGCAGCATCAGCAACGGGCTCACGATCCCCGGCTTCGCCGAGCGGTACGCCGACCGGCTGCGCGGCCGGGTCGCCCGGTGCGGCCCCCGGCAGACGCTGACCCAGCACCGCGCCGGAGGGGCGGACGGCGTCCTGGACGCGATCTCGATCCTGCGCGACAACGGCACCGGCAGTGGTCCCCGGTGGTCTCTGGTCAACGGCTCGATGGCCGGGCCGAACATGCACGCGGGCGGCCTGCTCGCCTCCAGCCAGACCGTCGCGTCGTGGGTCAGCGACCTGGGGTCCGGCACCCACTGGGCGACCGGCACCGCCGACCCGGCGCTCTCGCTGTTCGTCCCGCTGCGCGTCGACGAGCCGCTCGCGGAGGCGGCGTACCCCACCGACGGCGTCAGCAACCGGCGCGACGACCGGTCGCTGTGGTGGCGGCACGAGCGGCTGCACCGCGACGCGCTGCGCGACTGGGACGGCGTCGAGGCGCGGATCGCCCCGGAGCGCGATGAGGCCCAGCGCCGGTGGGTGTCCCACCCGGTGCCGGCGGCCACCGCGCTCGCGGAGGCCGACGCGCTGCGCGAGCGCTGGGCCGCGGTCGCCGCCGCGACCACGGGTGACACCAGGCCGGCGTGGGTGCGCCGGCGCTGGACCGGATTCGAGCGGAAGGCGGTGGGCGCATGAGCCAGGTCATGAGCGACGTCATCGTGGTGGGAGCGGGGCTCTCCGGACTCGCGGCAGCCACCCGCCTGCGGGCGGCCGGGCGGTCCGTGGTGGTGCTGGAGGCGCGGGACCGCGTCGGCGGGCGCACCGAGGCGGGCGCCCTGAGCGACGGTCAGTGGATCGAGCTCGGCGGTCAGTGGGTCGGACCGACCCAGGACCGGATGTACGAGCTCATCGCCGAGCTCGGCCTCGAGACGATCCCGACGTACAACGACGGCGACATCGTGTTCTCGCTGTGCGGCCGCACAGGCAGACTGGCCGGCAAGAAGGGCGCGATCCCGCGGCTCAACCCGTTCGCGATCGCCGACCTCGCGCAGGGCACCCTGCGCTTCGCCCGCCTGGCGCGCCAGGTCGACCTCGACCGGCCGTGGACCACCGACCGCGCCGCCGCGCTGGACGGCCAGACGTTCCGGACCTGGGTGCAGCGCAACCTGCGCACGCCGCAGGGTCGGGCGTACTTCGAGCTCTACTGCGAGGCGGTGTTCTCCGCGGACCTCTCCGACCTCTCGCTGCTGCATGCGCTCTTCTACACGCGCTCCGGCACCGACATGGACACGCTGATGGCCGTCGACCGGGGTGCCCAGCAGGACCGGATCCTCGGCGGCTCCTGGCGGATCACCGAGCGCCTCGCCACGGGCCTCGACGTCCGCCTCGGGCAGCCCGTGCGGTCGGTCCACCACGACGGCGCCGGTGTGCGCGTGACGACCCGCGACGGCACGGCGTACGACGCGAAGCGCGCGATCATCACGGTCCCGCCCGCCCTGGCCGGCCGTCTGGAGTACGACCCACCGCTGCCCAGCTGGCGCGACCAGCTGACCCAGAAGGTCCCGGCCGGCAGCGTGTTCAAGGTCTACGCCGTGTACCCCGCGCCGTTCTGGCGCGACGACGGGCTCAGCGGCCAGGCCGGCTCGGACGTCGGTCCGGTCAAGGTCACCTTCGACAACACCCCGCCCGGCTACGACCGCGGCATCCTGATGGGCTTCATCGAGGCCGCCGACGGCCGGGAGTGGGCGCGCCGCGAGGCTGCGGAGCGCCGGGCCGCGGTCGTCGACTGCTTCGTGCGCTACTTCGGCCCGCGAGCGGCGGAGCCGCTGGAGTACCTCGAGCGTGACTGGATGGCCGAGGAGTTCACCCGCGGCTGCTACGGCGCGCACTTCGCGCCCGGCGTGTGGACCGGCTTCGGGCACGCGCTGCGGGAGCCGGTCGGCCGCCTGCACTGGGCCGGCGCCGAGTGCTCGCCGGTCTGGAACGGCTACATGGAGGGCGCCGTGCGCTCCGGTGAGGCCACCGCCGGGGAGGTGGCGGCTCTCCTGGGCGGCTGATCGAGGCCCGCCCAGTTTCGTCGGCCGGCCGACGAAACTCGCGCCCAGCCCACTCGCGCCCAGCCGCCTAGCAGGACAGCCCGTCCTCCGGCACGGTGCCGTCGACGAGGTAGGACTCCACCGCCTCGTCGACGCACTCGTTGTCGGAGTTGTAGCCGGTGTGGCCGTCGCCGTCGCGGCTGACCAGCACGCCCGACTCCAGCTGGTCGGCGAGGTGCACCGCCCAGTCGTACGGCGTGGCCGGGTCGCGGGTCGTGCCGATCACGACGATCGGCGCCGCGCCGGCCCCGCGAACGTCGCGGTCGCGCTCGGTGGAGCGGACCCGGATCCCCCCGCAGTTGGTGAGCCCCCACGCGAACACGCTGCCGAAGGTCGGCGACGCGGCCTCGAAGTCCGCCAGGTTGTCCGCCACCTCGTCCGGGCTGATCGCGTAGGGGTCGTCGAGACAGCTGATCGCGTAGATCGCCTCGGAGCTGTTGTCCTTGTAGCCGCCGCCGGGGGCACGTGAGGTGTAGAGGTCGGAGAGCTGCAGCAGCACCGACCCGTCGCCGGAGAAGCCGGCCCTGAGCGCCTGGCTGAGGATGACCCAGTAGTCGCGGCTGTAGAGCGGGAGCACGATGCCGTAGAACGCGTTGCCGACGTCGAGCTCGCGATCCCCTCCGCCGGGGAGCGGATGGGCGTCGACGTCGTCGATGAACCGCCGGATCCGGTCCAGCCCGGCGTCGACGGAGTCGCCCAGGAAGCAGTCGGTCGAGTCGACGCAGTTGGAGACGTAGGCGCGCAGCGCGGTCTCGAACCCCTGTGCCTGCTCCAGGCTGAGCTCGCGAGAGCTGATCGAGAGGTCGACGGCGCCGTCGAGTACCAGCCGGCCGACCTTGTCAGGGAACAGGTCGGCGTACGTCGCACCGAGCTTGGTGCCGTAGGACGCCCCGAAGTAGGTCATCGTCGACTCGCCGAGCGCCGCGCGCAGGACATCCATGTCGCGGGCCGCCTCGACCGTGGTGACGTGCGCGGCGAGCGCGCCCGAGCGCTCGGCACAGCCCTTGCCCAGCTCGTCCACCCAGCCCTCGTAGGCGGCAGCCTCCTCGGGGGTGTCCGGGTCGGGGTCGGTCGCGATGTAGTCGTCGAGCTGTTCGTCGGTGAGGCAGTCGACGGGGTCGCTGTCGCCGGTGCCACGGGGATCGAAGCCGACCACGTCGTAGACCTCGAGCAGTGGGTCGCGGAACACCGTCGCCGCGCTCGCGGCGTAGTCGGTGCCGGGCGCTCCGGGCCCGCCCGGGTTGACGACCATCGACCCGATCCGCCGGTCAGGGTCACTCGCCGGGACCTTCAGCACAGCCAGGTCGATGGTCTCGCCGTCCGGGTGGCGGTAGTCGAGCGGGACGGTGAGCGTCGTGCACAGCGCCTCGTCGTCGGGGCAGACCGACCACGCCAGGGTCTGGGAGTAGAACTCGGCCAGCGCGGGGCTCGGCGGCTCGGTCGCGCCCGGGTCGGGCCGCGTCGTCGGTGCATCCGTGCGGGGCGCCGGCCCGGGCTGGTCGCCGCCGGGGTCGAGGGCGGCCAGCACGGCGATACCGCCGACACCGAGCAGCAGGGCGAGGACGACCAGGAGGACCAGCGCGCGCTTCACCCGGCCCGCGCCTCCGGCGCGACGAGGCCCACCATCATCGACTCCAGGGCGAGCATCGGCTGCACGTTGAACTCCAGCATCTGCTCGCGAGCCTCGAAGATCGCGGCGATGCGACGCAGGTTGGCCTCGGGGGTCGACGTGCGCGCCAGCCGCTCGACGTCACCGCGGATCTCCTCGTTGACCAGCAGCCCGGGGACCCCGAGGGCGACCGAGATCGCGTCACGGTAGACCGAGACCAGGTCCATCAGCCCCCGGTCGATGACGTCGAGGTGGCGGCGCTTGGCGCGAGTCTTCTGGTCCTTCTCCAGGTCGCGGAGGGCGGGGGCGTACTCGCGCGGGCGGCGACCGCGCTCGACGACGCCGTACGCGCTGTCCAGGTCGGCCTTCTCGCGCGCGTCCAGATCAGCGGTCATCAGCTCGGCCTCCTGCTTGGCGACCTCGCTGAGGCTGGTGGCGGCCTCCATGCACGCGCGCAGGGAGACCAACCGCGCCGGCAGCGCGACGATCTCGCGGCGCCGGTCACGGGTCGCCTCGTCGCGGGCCAGCGCACGGGCCCGGCCGATGTGGCCCTGGCTGGCGCGGGCGGCGTACGACGCCACCGCGGCGTCGGCCCCGTCCGCGCGGGACAGGAACGCGGCGACGTCGGCGACGGTCGGGGTGGTGAGGGTGACCAGGCGGCACCGCGACCGGATCGTCGTCAGCACGTCCTCGACCGTGGGGGCGCACAGCATCCAGACCGTCCGGGAGGCCGGCTCCTCGATCGCCTTGAGCAGCGCGTTCCACGCGCGCTCGGTGAGCCGGTCGGCGTCCTCGATGATCATGATCTGCCAGCGCCGCCCGACCGGGGCGAGCGCCGAGCGCCGCACGAGGTCGCGCATCTCGTCGACGCCGATCGAGAGCTTCTCGGTGCGGATCACCGCGACGTCGGCGTGGCTGCCGGCGAGCACGGTGTGGCACTCGTGACAGGAGCCGCACCCACGCTCGGCGCCGGTGCGCTCGCACTGCAGCGCGGCGGCGAAGGCCACCGCAGCGTTGGACCGGCCCGAGCCGGGAGGGCCGGTGAAGAGGTAGGCGTGGCTCATGCCCTGGCCGTCGGCGGCCGCGCGCAGCGCCTCGATCGCACGGCGCTGGCCGACGAGGTCGTCCCAGACGGTGCCGGCGGTCATCGCCGCACCGCCTGCCGGAGCAGCGGGACCAGGCGCTCGCGGACCCGGCCGGCGATCTCGCCGCGGTCGGCGCGGGCGTCGATCACGAGGTAGTGGTCGGGGTCGGCCGCGGCCAGCCGGAGGAAGCCCTCGCGGGCCCGCAGGTGGAACGCCATCGACTCCCCCTCGATCCGGTCGCGCTCCTCGAAGCGGCCCAGGCCGTGCTCGGGCTCCAGGTCGAGGACCACAGTCAGGTGGGGGCGCAGGTCGTGGGTCGCCCAGCGCGCCACCTGTTCGACCTCGGCGACGTCGAGGGCCCGACCCGCGCCCTGGTAGGCGAGCATGGAGTCGACGTAGCGGTCGGTGATCACCACCTCGCCCCGGTCGAGCGCCGGCTGGACGACGGTGTCGACGTGCTCGGCCTTGTCGGCGGCGTAGAGAAGCGCCTCCGTGCGGTCGGAGATCTCGCCGGTCTCGGGGCTGAGCACGATCGTGCGCAGCTTGCGGCCCACCTCGGTGGCGCCCGGCTCGAAGGTGCACAGCACGGCGTAGCCCTGCTCCTCGAGCCAGTCCCCGAGCAGGCCGGACTGGGTGGACTTGCCCGACCCGTCGCCGCCCTCGAAGCAGACGAACACACCGGTGCCGGCGTAGACGCCGACGGGCGCCATCACCGGTCGAGTGCTCACGCGAGGAACCTACGGGGCGGCGCCGACGCTTTCCACCGCGGGTCCACAACGACATACGCCGAGCCCCGAGATCCCCTGGTCAGGGTGGGGGTCTCGGGGCTCGGACTCGGTGGCCTCGCGCCTCAGCGCCGTGCGGGTGTGAGGATCTCGCGCCCCTGGGGATCGTCGTGGTCGGAGTCGTCATCCGACGGCAGACCGATCACCAGGGACGCGAGCAGCACGGCGGAGGCGACGCCGAGGACCACCTGCACGAGGGCCCGGCGGCGAGTGGGGACGGGACGGCCATGATCGGCTGGTACCCACTCGCGCGCCGGGCGATGCGGTTCAGCGGACGCCGGGTGGCTCGGCTTCGAGGTGCGCGATCTCCTCGACGAGCTCGTCGGGCGGCGGCGGCGTGGGCTCCGCCTCGGCTCCGGCACCACCGGTGCCGGCGGTGCGCTTCTTGTTCCAGACGTCGAAGGCGACCGCAAGCAGCAGCACGAGGCCCTTGATGGCCTGCTGCCAGTCGATGCCGATGCTGTTCAGCGACATGCCGTTGTTGAGGACACCCATGACGAGACCACCGATGATGGCTCCGATCACGGTGCCGACACCGCCGGTGACGGCCGCGCCACCGATGAACGAGGCCGCGATGGCGTCGAGCTCGAAGTTGACGCCTGCCTTCGGGTTGGCCGCGGTGAGGCGGGCGGTCGTGACGAGGCCGGCGAGGCCGGCCAGGAAGCCCATGTTCGTCATCACCAGGAAGTCGACCCGGCGCGTGTTCACACCGGACATCGTCGCGGCGTCGACGTTGCCGCCGATGGCGTAGACGTGCCGGCCGAAGACCGTGCGGGACATGATGAACGTGTACATCCCGATCAGGGCGAACAGGATCAGGCCGACGATCGGCAGGCCGCGCGCGTCGGCGAGGAGGTAGGAGAACTCCATGATCACGATGCCGAGCACGATCTGCTTGAGCGCGAACATCGGGAAGGGCAGGACCTCGAAGTTGTAGCGCTTGGACGCCTGCCGCTTGCGGAAGTCGAAGAAGATCAGCAGGGCGACGACCGCGACGCCGAGGATCAGCGTCAGGTTGTGCAGGTCGGTGTCCGGGCCGACCTCCGGGAGGAAGCCGTTGCCGATCTTCTTGAAGCCGTCCGGCAGGCCGCCGACGGTCGCACCCTCGAGGACCACGAGCGTGAGCCCGCGGAAGAGCAGCATGCTCGAGAGCGTGACGATGAACGCCGGGATGCCGACGTAGGCGACCCAGAACCCGTGCCAGGCGCCGATCAGGGCGCCGAGGGCCAGGCAGAGGACCACGGCCAGGAACCACGGCACGTCGTGCTTGGTCATCAGGATCGCGCCGACCGCGCCGACGAAGGCCGCCACGGATCCGACCGACAGGTCGATGTGGCGGGCCACGATCACGATCACCATGCCGATGGCCAGGATCAGGATCTGGGCGTTCTGCACGACCAGGTTCGACACGTTGATCGGCTTCAGCAGCACGCCGTTGGTCGTGATCTGGAAGAGGATGACGATCGCCGCCAGGGCGATGATCATCCCGTACTGGCGGATGTTCCCGCGCAGGATGGAGGCCACGTTGCTCATCAGTTGTCTCGCTCCGCTGTCATGTACCGCATGAGCGACTCCTGGGTGGCGTCACTCTTCGCGAACTCGTGGGTGATCACGCCCTCCGCGAGCGTGTAGATCCGGTCGCACAGGCCGAGCAGCTCAGGCAGCTCGGAGGAGATCACCAGGACCCCCTTCCCCTCGCGGGCGAGGGACTGGACGATGCCGTAGATCTCGAACTTGGCGCCCACGTCGATGCCGCGCGTGGGCTCGTCGAGGATGAGCAGCTGCGGCTCGGTGTAGAGCCACTTGCTCAGCACGACCTTCTGCTGGTTGCCGCCCGAGAGCTTGCGGACCCCGTCGGCGACGCTGGTCGCCTTGATGCCGAAGCTGCGGCGATAGCGCTCGGCGACCACCACCTCCTCGCGCTCGTCGACCGTCAGGCCCTTGCGCAGCCGGTCCAGGCCGGCGGAGGTGATCGAGGTCTTCACGTCGTCGAGGAGGTTCAGGCCCAGGCCCTTGCGGTCCTCGCTGACGTAGGCGATGCCGGCGCGGATCGCCTCGTGCACCGTCTTGAGCTTCAGGTCACGGCCGGCCAGCCGCAGCTCGCCCGAGTGCCGGCTGCCGTACGAGCGCCCGAAGATGCTGCGGGCCAGCTCGGTGCGGCCCGCGCCCATCAGGCCGGCGATGCCGACGATCTCGCCGCGGCGGACGGTGAGGCTCGCGTTGTCGATGACCACCCGGTGGTGGTCATCGGGGTGCATGACCGTCCAGTCGTCGACCTCGAGGAGCACCTCACCGATCTGGGGGGTGTGGTCGGGGAATCGGTGCTCGAGGCTCCGGCCGACCATCCCGCGGATGATCCGGTCCTCGTCGACCCCGCCGGCGGTCACGTCGAGCGTCTCGATGGTGCGACCGTCGCGCAGGATCGTGATGGAGTCGGAGATCCGGGCGATCTCGTTCAGCTTGTGGCTGATCATGATCGAGGTGATGCCCTTGCCCTTCAGCCCCTTGAGCAGGTCGAGCAGGTGGTTGGAGTCGTCGTCGTTGAGCGCGGCGGTCGGCTCGTCGAGGATGAGGAGCCTGACCTCCTTGCTCAGCGCCTTGGCGATCTCGACCAGCTGCTGCTTGCCGATGCCCAGGTTCTTGACCGGGGTGAGCGGGTTCTCCCGCAGTCCCACTCGCGCCATCAGCTCGATGGCCCGGCTGTTGGCGGCGTCCCAGTTGATGACGCCGCGGGTCGCGGTCTCGTTGCCGAGGAAGATGTTCTCGGCGATTGAGAGGTCCGGGATCAGCGCCAGCTCCTGATGGATGATGACGATGCCCGCAGACTCGCTCTGCCGGATGTTGGAGAAGGCGACCGGCTGGCCTTCGTAGACGATCTCGCCGTCATAGGTTCCGTGCGGGTGGACGCCGCTCAGCACCTTCATCAGCGTCGACTTGCCTGCGCCGTTCTCACCGCAGATGGCGTGGATCTCGCCACGCTCGACGGCGAGGTTGACGTCAGACAGTGCCAGCACGCCGGGGAAGCGCTTGGTGATGGAGCGCATCTCCAGGATCGGCTGGGCCATGGGCCACCTCCTCGTTGGATCGGTGTTGGTAGCCCGCGGGCGGGCCCGGGTTGTCCGAGCCCGCCCGCGGGGGGATCACTTCAGCTCGTCCTCGGTGTAGTAGCCCGAGTCGACAAGCGCCGTCTGGACGTTCTCCTTGGTCACGAGCATCGGGTCGAGCAGGTACGACGGGACCACCTTGACGCCGTTGTCGTACGTCTCGGTGTCGTTGACCTCGGGCTCGTCACCCGCACTGATGGCCTTGATCATGTTGACCGTGACCTCGGCGAGGTCGCGGGTGTCCTTGAACACCGTGGAGTACTGCTCGCCGGCGAGGATCGACTTGACCGACTGCACCTCGGCGTCCTGACCGGTGACGACCGGCAGGTCCTTGCCGCCGCCGCCGTAGCCGTTGCCCTGGAGCGCGGCGATGATGCCCAGCGAGAGGCCGTCGTACGGCGAGAGCACGCCGTCGACCGTCTTGGAGGCGTAGGTGCCGGTGAGGATGTCCTCCATGCGCTTCTGCGCAGTGGCGGGGTCCCAACGCAGGATCGCGGCCTGGTCGAAGTCGGTCTGACCCGAGGGCACCACGATGTCGCCGGAGTCGATCATCGGCTGCAGGATCGACATGGCCCCGTCCCAGAAGAACGTCGCGTTGTTGTCGTCGGGCGAGCCCGCGAACAGCTCGACGTTGTAGGGGCCGTCACCCTTGGCCTTGAGTCCGTCGACCAGCGACTGCGCCTGGATCACGCCGACCTGGAAGTTGTCGAAGGTCGTGTAGTAGCTGACCGCGTCCGTGTCCCGGATGAGCCGGTCGTACGAGATGATCTCGATGTCCTGGCTGGCAGCGGTGTCGAGCACCTCGCCGAGCGCGGTGCCGTCGATGGCCGCGACGACGAGCATGTCGACGCCCTTGGTGACCATGTTCTCCACCTGGGAGACCTGGGTCGGGATGTCGTCCTCGGCGTACTGCAGGTCGACCGAGTAGCCGGCGTCCTCCAGCTGCTTCTTGATGTTGTTGCCGTCAGCGATCCAACGCTCCGAGGACTTGGTGGGCATCGCGACACCGATGGTGCCGCCACCGCCGCCGGAGCCGTCTTCCGCCTTCGAGTCGTCGTCCCCGCCGCACGCGGCGAGTGACAGCGCAAGGCCGCCTGCGACGATCGTGGTGAGTAGCTTGCGCATGCACCTTCTCCATATCACTACTTGCGGGCGCAGGTCGGTCCCACACCCTGCTCCGGTCGCCGGTGCCATCACAGGCCCTGCGCCAGTCGGTGGTACGCCGCGTTCCACCGGAGCTCCTTGGTGAGCCCGCGGACGGTGGTGTCGGCGTCGATCAGCACGAGCTCCGTGCTGAGCATCTCCGCGAGGTCGTCGAGGTGCTCGGAGGTCAGCGCGGTGGACAGCACCGTGTGGTGCGGTCCGCCGGCGACCAGCCAGGCCTCGGTGGACGTGCGGAGGTCGGGGGCCGGTCGCCACACCGCGCGAGCGACCGGGAGGTTGGGCAGCGGCTCGACGGGAGCCACGACCTCGATCTCGTTGGCGACGAAGCGGAACCTCTCGCCGAGGTCGGCGGTGCCGAGCACGACGCCGGGTCCGGGGGCCGCGTCGAAGACGAGCCGGACCGGGTCCTCGCGGTCGCCGATGCCGAGGGGGTGGATCTCGAGCGAGGGCCGCGCCACCGCGATGCTCGGGCAGACCTCGAGCATGTGCGCGCCGAGGATCAGCTCCTCGCCGGGCACCAGGTGGTAGGTGTAGTCCTCCATGAAGGACGTGCCGCCGGGCAGGCCGTCGGCGACGACCTTGAGGGTGCGCAGCATCGTGGAGGTCTTCCAGTCGCCCTCGCCGCCGAACCCGTAGCCGTCGGCCATCAGCCGCTGCACGGCCAGGCCCGGGAGCTGGCGGAGACCGCCGAGGTCCTCGAAGTTGCTCGTGAAGGCGGTGAAGCCGCCGTCGGTGAGGAACGCGCGCAGGCCCAGCTCGATGCGGGCGCCGTAGCGCAGGGACTCGTGCCGCTCGCCCCCGGGCAGCAGCTCGGCGGCGACGTCGTAGCTGTCGGCGTACTCCTGGCAGAGCTTGTCGATGTCGATGTCGGCGACCTCGTCGACGACCGCGACCAGGTCGTTGACGCCCCAGGTGTTGACCGAGACGCCGAAGCGCCGCTCGGCCTCGACCTTGTCACCGTCGGTGACCGCGACGTTGCGCATGTTGTCGCCGAAGCGGGCCAGCCTCATGCCGGCCAGCGCGTGGCGGCCGAGCGCCGCGCGCGCCCAGACGCCGACCCGGCGGGCGACCTCGGGGTCCTCGACGTGGCCGGTGACGGTCTTGCGGCTCACGCCCATGCGGGTCTGCACGGACGCGAACTCCCGGTCGCCGTGGGCGGCCTGGTTGAGGTTCATGAAGTCCATGTCGATCTCGGCCCACGGCAGCGCCTGGTTCGCCTGCGTGTGCAGGTGGAGCAGCGGCTTGCGCAGGGCGTCGAGCCCGGTGATCCACATCTTCGCGGGGCTGAACGTGTGCATCCACGCGATGACCCCGACGCAGGAGTCGGTCGCGGTGGCGTCGAGGAGGGCGCGGCGGATCGAGTCGGACTCGGTGAGGACCGGCTTGGTCACGACCCGCAACGGCAGGTGCGGCGAGGCGTCGAGCGCGGCGGCGATCTGCGCCGCGTGGTCGGCGACCTGGTCGATGACCTCCGGGCCGTACAGGTGCTGGCTCCCGGTGAGGAACCAGATCTCGAGGTCCTGCGGCTGCTGCGTCACGCGACTCCTCCGGTCTCTTGCTGAACCTGGCCATAGACGTTCTGGTAGCGGTCGAAGAGCGAGTCGACGTCCGCCTGGGCGATCGGCAGCGGCTCCCCGAGCTGGCGGGTGATGTGCACGGTCCGGGCGACGTCCTCGACCATCACCGCGGCCTTGACCGCCGCACGGGCGTCGCGGCCGACGGTGAACGGGCCGTGGTTCTGCATGAGGACGGCGGGCGAGCGGCTCTCGCGCAGCGTCTCGACGATGCCGCGGCCGATCGAGTCGTCGCCGATCAGCGCGAACGGCCCGATGGGGATCTCGCCCCCGAACTCGTCGGCGGCCATGGTGAGCACGCAGGGGACCGGCTCGCCACGCGCGGCCCACGCGGTCGCGTAGGTGGAGTGGGTGTGCACGACCCCGCCGACCTGCGGCAGGTGCCGGTACACGTAGGCGTGCGCGGCGGTGTCGGAGCTGGGCTGGCGGGTGCCCTCGACGAGGTTGCCGTCGAGGTCGCAGACCACCATCGCGGCCGCGTCCAGCTCGTCATAGGCGACGCCGGACGGCTTGATCACGAACAGGTCGGCACCGGGCACCCGGCCCGACACGTTGCCGGCGGTCCAGACGACCAGCTGGTAGCGGGTCAGCTCGGCGTGCAGCGCCGCGACCTCCTCGCGCAGCCGCTGCACGGCGGCGCGGTGCTCGGCCGGTACCTGGCTCGACGTGGGAGTCGACGGGGCGCTCATGCGGCACCGCCCGCGTGCGCCTCGCGCCGGATCGCCCGGAGCCGGCGCATGACCTCGTTGGTGCCCCGACCGAAGTAGTCGTGGAGGGTGCGGTACTCGGCGTACACCGCGTCGTAGGCCGCGGCCCGCGCCGGGTCGGGCCGGTGCGCGTCGCGCTGCACGCCGCCCATGGCTGCGGAGGCGGCGTGGATGTCGGGGTAGGCGCCCGCGGCCACGGCGGCGTGGATCGCCGACCCGAGGGCCGGCCCCTGGTCCGAGGTGATCACCGAGATCGGCATGTTCAGCACGTCGGCGTAGATCTGCATGAGCAGCTCGTTCTTCAACAGCCCGCCGGCGGCGACGAACTCGCGCACCGGGACGCCGGAGGCGTTGAACGTCTCGACGATCGTGCGGGTGCCGAACGCGGTCGCCTCGATCAGGGCGCGGTAGATGTCCTCGGGCCGGGTGGTGAGCGTCAGGCCGAGGACCACGCCGCTGAGCTCGTGGTCGACGAGGACCGAGCGGTTGCCGCTGTGCCAATCGAGGGCCACCAGGCCGTGCTCGCCCACCGCCTGCGACGCGGCCTTCTCGGTGAGCAGCTCGTGGACGTTGAGGCCGCGGGCGGCGGCCTCGTCGACGTACGCCGCGGGCACCGCGTTGGTCACGAACCAGTTGAAGATGTCGCCCACACCCGACTGCCCGGCCTCGTAGCCCCAGAGCCCCGCCGTGATGCCGCCGTCGACGACGCCGCACATGCCGGGGACCTCGCGCAGCACCTCGCCGTTCATGATGTGGCACGTCGAGGTGCCCATGATCGCGAGCATCCGGCCGGACTCGGTCGACTGGGCGGCGGGGGCGGTGACGTGGGCGTCGACGTTGCCGACCGCGACCACGATCCCGGCCGGCAGCCCGGTCCACGCGGCGGCCTCGTCGGTGAGCCGGCCGGCGGCCTCGCCGAGGTGGCCGGAGACGGGCTGGAGCAGGTCGTCGACGAACCCGGCGAAGTCGGGGTGCAGCTCGGCGAGGAAGTCGCGGGTCGGGTAGGTGCCGTCCTGGAAGATGCCCTTGTAGCCGGCCGTGCAGGCGTTGCGGACGTAGCGGCCGCACAGCTGCCACACGATCCAGTCGGCCGCCTCGACCCAGTGCTCGGTGGCCCGGTAGGTCTCCGGGCTCTCCTCGAGCAGCTGGAGCCCCTTGGCGAACTCCCACTCCGAGGAGATCAGGCCGCCGTAGCGGGGCAGCCAGGCCTCGCCCCGCTTGCTCGCGAGCGCGTTGATCCGGTCGGCCTGCGGCTGCGCGGCGTGGTGCTTCCAGAGCTTGACGTAGGCGTGCGGCTCGGAGGCGAAGCCGTCCACCTCGTTGAGCGGCGTGCCGTCGGCGGTGGTCGGCACCATCGTGCACGCCGTGAAGTCGGTGCCGATGCCGATCACCCGGGCCGGATCGACCCCGGCCATCTCGAGCGCGGCCGGCACCGCGATGCGCAGCACGTCGACGTAGTCCGCGGGCACCTGCAAAGCCCAGTCCGGGCCGAGCGGCGTCCCGTCGGGCAGCTCGCGGTCCAGGACTCCGTGGGAGTACTCGTGCGTGGCGGAGCCGAGCTCGGCCCCGTCCTCGACGCGCACGACGACCGCGCGACCCGAGAGCGTGCCGTAGTCGACACCGACCACGAAGTGGGAGCCGGAGCTCTGAGACACCACGGTGCACCTCCTGTGACGACGGTCATAAGTGAGCGTTCACACGAGTGTGAGCGTTCACACGGGGGTCGTCAAGAGGCGTGCGGAAGATGGGGACGAAAGTTCTCCAGCACGGGACGTAGGTCAGATCACGCCCAGGTCACGGCGGCTCCCCGAGCCTCCCTGATACCGCGCCGCGTGCGCCTGGAACGGCCCGGTTCAAGCCCTGGAGAAGATGGGAGCGCTCCCGAGGTCCGCCGGCCGATCGGCCCGGTCAGGTCGCGAGGACCCGCGGCGCCGCGGTCGAGGAGCGGACCACCAACGAGGTCGGGACCAGCTCGGCGGTCGGGTCCTTCTCCCCGCCCAGCACCCGCTCGAGCAGCGCCATCGTGCGGCGGCCGAGCTCGCCGAAGTCCTGCCGCACCGAGGTGAGCGGGGGGTCGATGAAGGCCGACTCCGGCAGGTCGTCGAAGCCGACCACGGAGACGTCGTCCGGCACCCGTCGGCCGGCCTCGCGCAGCGCCGCGATGACGCCGAGCGCCATCTGGTCGTTGGCCGCGAAGATCGCGGTCACCCCCGGGTCGCGGGCGAGGGACACCCCGGCCTCGTAGCCGCTCTGGGCGCTCCAGTCGCCACCCCAGCGCAGTGGCGGGACCTCGCGGCCCCAGGCCTCCAGCTCGAGCCGCCACCCCTCGACGCGCGCCGACGCCTCCGCCCATCCGGGCGGTCCGGCGACGTGGACCACCGTGCGGTGGCCGAGCTCGAGCAGGTGCCGCGTGGCCAGCTGGCCACCCTGCACGTTGTCGATGCCGACGGTCAGCGGCGTACGGGAGAGGTCGCCCTCGACGACGACCGTGGGCAGCCCGAGGTCCGCCTCGCGGGCGAACCGCAGCATCGAGTCGTGCGGGATGATCAGCACCACCGCCTCGACACCGAGCTGGAGCAGCTCCTCGACCGCCTCGCGGGTGTCCTCGGCGGTCAGGGCATGGAGCGTGCTCACCGTGATGCGGTACTCCGTCCGCCGGGCCGCGGCGTCGAGCGCCAGCAGCACCTGCTGCGGGCCGTGGTGGCTCGTCCCCCAGGTGGCGACCCCGATCAGACGCGAGTGCTTGGAGGCCAGCATCCGCGCCGAGCGGTTGGGCCGGTAGCCGAGGTCGACGATCGCGGCGCGCACGCGCGAGGCGGTGTCGGGGCGCACGCTGGGCGAGTTGTTGATGACCCGGGAGACCGTCTGGTGGGAGACACCAGCCTGCGCCGCCACGTCCGCCATCGTCGGATGGCGCTTCCTGCTCCGTGCGGGCATGGTCGAAGGCTACTGGCAGCCGCGCGGCGTACGGGTCAGGATCGCTTGGCCGCGGCCTTCTTCGTCGCCGTCTTGGCCGTGGACTTCTTCGCGGTCGCCTTCTTGGCCGGCGCCTTCTTCGCGCCCTTCTTGGCCGCCTTCTTGGCCGGACCCTTGGCCCGGCGCTCGGCGAGCAGCTCGGCGGCGCGCTCGATCGTGATCGACTCCACCGAGTCCTCCTTGCGGAGGGTGGCGTTGTACTCGCCGTCGGTGACGTACTCGCCGAACCGGCCGGCCTTCACCACCACCGGCTGGCCCGAGACCGGGTCGTTGCCGAGCTCCTTGAGCGGCGCCGCGGCCGCGGCCCGGCCGCGCTGCTTGGGCTGGGCGTAGATCCGCAGCGCCTCGTCGAGGGTGATCGTGAGCAGCTGGTCCTCCGAGGTCAGCGACCGGGAGTCGGTGCCCTTCTTGAGGTAGGGACCGTAGCGGCCGTTCTGGGCGGTGATCTCCTCGCCGTCCTCGGCCACGCCGACCACCCGCGGCAGCGAGAGCAGCTTGACCGCGTCGTCGAGGGTGACCGTGTCGAGCGACATCGACTTGAACAGCGAGCCGGTGCGGGCCTTCGCGGACTTCGGGGCGTCCTCGGGCAGCACCTCGGTGACGTACGGGCCGAAGCGGCCGTTCTTGGCCACCACCTCGAGCCCGGACTCGGGGTGCACGCCCAGCAGGATCTCCTCGCCCGCAGGGTTGGCCAGCAGCTCCTGGGCCTTCTCGAGCGTGAGCTCGTCGGGGGGCAGGTCGTCGGGCACGTTCGCGCGACGGGCGAGTGGCGTCCCGTCCTCGTCGGGCCCCTCCAGGTAGGGGCCGTACCGGCCGACCCGGAGGTTGATCCCCGAGTCGGGCCCGCCGACCGGGAACGTCGCGAGCTCGCGCGCGTCGATGTCGCCGAGGCCGTCCACGAGGGGCTTGAGGCCCACGACGCTGTCGGAGCCGAAGTAGAACTCGCCGAGCTCGGTCTGGAGGTCCTTGCGCCCGCCGGCGATCTCGTCGAGCACGTCCTCCATGCCCGCGGTGAACTCGTAGGAGACCTGCCGCGGGAAGTGCTCCTCCAGCAGCCGGGTCACCGAGAACGCCAGCCACGCCGGCACCAGCGCGGTGCCCTTCTTGTAGACGTAGCCGCGGTTGAGGATGGTCCCGATGATCGAGGCGTACGTCGAGGGCCGGCCGATCTCGCGGTCCTCGAGCTCCTTGATCAGCGTGGCCTCGGTGTAGCGGGCCGGCGGCTTGGTCTCGTGGCCGTTGGCGGCCAGCGACGCCGCGGCGACCCCGTCGCCCTCGTGGAGGTCGGGCAGCGGGACCTGGTCGTCGTCGCTGCGCTTGCCGCCCTCGGTGCCCTCGACGTACGCCTTGAGGAACCCGTGGAACGTGATCACGCGGCCGGAGGCCGAGAACACCACGTCGCGGCCGTCGGCGGCCGCGCCGCCGATGCGGACCGACACCGACTGCCCGACGGCGTCCTTCATCTGGGAGGCGACCGTGCGCATCCAGATCAGCTCGTAGAGCCGGAACTGCTCCCCGGTGAGCCCGGTCTGGGCCGGCGTGCGGAACGAGTCTCCCGCCGGCCGGATCGCCTCGTGCGCCTCCTGGGCGTTCTTGACCTTGCTCGCGTAGACGCGCGGCGTGTCGGGGAGGTACTCCGCGCCGTACAGCTCACGGACCTGGGCGCGCGCCGCCTCGACCGCGCCGCCCGAGAGCGTCGTGGAGTCGGTACGCATGTAGGTGATGAAGCCGTTCTCGTACAGACGCTGGGCGACCGACATCGTCACCGACGCGCTCATGCCGAGCTTGCGGCTCGCCTCCTGCTGCAGCGTGGTGGTGCGGAACGGTGCGTACGGCGAGCGCCGGTAGGGCTTGGCCTCGACCGAGCGGACGTCGAACGACGTGTCGGCGAGCGCCGCGACCAGGCCCTCGGCGGCGGCGCGGTCCAGGTGGACCCGCTCGCCCTTCTTGCTCTTGAGCAGGCCGTCGGGCCCGAAGTCCGAGCCGCCGGCCACCCGGCCGCCGTCGATCGAGTGGAGCTTGGCCGGGAACATCCTGGGCTCCTTGCTCGCCCCGGCGTCGAAGGTGCCCTCGAGGTCCCAGTAGGACGCGACGTGGAACGCCATCCGCTCGCGCTCGCGGTCGACGACCAGCCGGGTCGCGACCGACTGCACCCGGCCCGCGGACAGGCCGGACATGACCTTCTTCCAGAGCACCGGGCTGACCTCGTAGCCGTAGAGGCGGTCGAGGATGCGGCGCGCCTCCTGGGCCTCGACCAGGTCCATGTCGAGCTCGCGGGGGTGCTCGGCCGCGTCGAGGATGGCCTGCTTGGTGATCTCGTGGAAGACCATCCGCTTGACCGGGATGTCCTTCTTGGGCTTGAGCTCGTCGAGCAGGTGCCAGGCGATCGCCTCGCCCTCGCGGTCCTCGTCGGTGGCGAGGTAGAGCTCGTCGGCGTCCTTGAGCAGCGTCTTGAGCTTGGAGATGTGCGCCTTCTTGTCGCGCGGCACCACGTAGTAGGGCTCGAAGCCGTTGTCGATGTCGACACCGAACCGGCCCCACCACTTGTCCTTGATCTTCGCGGGGGTGTCGGCGGCGCTCTGGGGAAGGTCGCGGATGTGGCCGATGGAGGACTCGACGACGTACCCCTCACCGAGGTACCCGCCGATCGTGCGGGCCTTCGCCGGGGACTCGACGATCACCAACTTGTGTGCCACGAGGTGTGTTCTCCTGCTTCCTGCGGACGAGGTGCGCCCGATGGAGAGGGCTCACGGCCGAACACGGTAGCGCGTGCTCCGTCGGCGGCCGCGCCGAGCGTCTCGCCACGACACCGAGCGCTCCCTCAACGTTTCGGCGGTCCGCTCCGTCAAGGGACAGTACGTGAGAGGTAGGTCGACCCGACTCGGAGGCGCGCGTGACCGACGACCAGGACCAGGACTTCGCGGAGTTCGCGGCCGTCCAGACCAAGCCGCTGCTGGGGTTCGCGCATGCGCTGACGGCGAACCCGCACGACGCGTGGGACCTGACGCAGGAGACCCTGGCCCGGATGGGCGAGCGATGGGGCCGGTCGCGGTTCGACGAGCCCGCGGCGTACGCCCGCACGGTCATGGTGCGGCTCAACATCGACCGGCTCCGCCGGCTGCGGCGCGAGCTGCCGCTGCTGGCCGGACCGGTCGAGGACTCCCCGGTCGAGGTCGTCGGCGAGGCCGGCGGCTGGCTGGTCGAGGCGCTGACCACCCTCTCACCACGGCAGCGCACCGCGCTGGCGCTGCGGTACGTCGAGGACCTCGACGTGCGTGGCATCGCCGAGCGGATGGGCTGCTCGGAAGGAACCGTCAAGAGCCAGCTGTCCCGCGGGACCGAGCGGCTCCGGGAGCACGCGCGCGAGCACGGCCCGCTGCGCGCCACCACGGCACGAGAGGACTGACCGATGAACGGGGAGCTGATGACCGAGCAGCAGATCAGGGACGGGTACGCACGCCTCGAAGGGACGCTCGCGCCCCCGCTCGACGTCGCCGAGCGCGTGGAGCGGCGGATGACGGTACGCCGGCGGCGCCGGCGAGCCGGGGTCGTCACGGGGACCCTGGTGGCCGTGGTCGCCGTCGGCGGCGGCGTGGTCGCCGCGACCTCGGGTGACGACGGGCCCGGCGACACGATGGCCGTCGACCGGCCCGAGGGCCCGGTGAGCACACTCGTGATGACCCGGCCCGACGGCTCGACGTACGCCTTCCCGGACGTGACGGTGAGCTGCGAGCCGCCGGAGACCGCCGGCGGGGACCCGATCGGCACGACTGGCCGGATCTGGATGTACAGCCCGATGCACATCACGGGGTCCGAGGCAGGCGACGACGCCCAGGTGCGTGAGCCGTTCGTCTACTTCGAGGGCATTGTCGCCAAGCTGCAGAAGGACCGCACCTTCGAGCTGCCGGTGGACTGGCCGGGCGACTCGTCGCGCTACCCGATCACCCTCTTCATGGCCGACACCGAGGGCGCCCCGGACGGCAACGAGGTGGCGAGCAGCGCCGGCGGCTCCGGCACCGTGCGGGTCCTCGAGGCGGCCTGCGACCCCGTCCCCGTCCTGCGGCTCGAGGTGGACGCGACCCTGGGCAGCGAGGAGAACAAGCAGTCCCTCGACCTGGCGGGCGCCCTCGACTGACGGGCCGGCCTGGGCTGTGGATGACGCCCTCGGATCGGGGGTGGGACGTGCCAGCGTGGACGCCCCCAACCCGATCGGAGGTCCGATGCACCCCTACGACCACCCCTTCGACCGCTACGACGGCTACGACGGCTACCGGTTCGACGAGCCCACGCTCGACCGGGTCACCCACCTGGTCTTCGTCGACGGCCGCCTGGTCGACACCTGGCGCGAGCCCGCCACCGGCACCCAGTGGGAGGCGGTCGCGCTGCGTCACGACCGAGAGGCCCGACCGCCTGCGCCGCCGCCGAAGGCGCAGCACGAGCGGGTCATGGAGTGGCTGGTCGACGTCTGCGGCAGCCGGGCCGCGGTCGACGCCCTGACAGCCGAGCCGCTCGGCGACGACGCGACCGACCTGCCGACCGAGTACGCCGAGCGCGCCGCCGGCGACCGGATGGTGGCGACCGCCGAGCTGCTCGACGCCATCGCGGCGCGATCGTTCGACACCGAGTCGTCCCACGCGTTCCGGCACGCGCTGCTCGCGCTGTGGGCCGAGGACCCCGAGACGGTCACCCGAGCCGCCACGGCCGCGCACCTCGCCGGCGGCATCGTCTGGGCGGTCGGCAAGGCCAACGGCCTCTTCCACCCGGCGGGCCCGCTGCGCGTCGGTGTCGTCCAGCAGGACCTCGCGCTGCGGTCGCCGATCTCGAGCTACGGCGGCACGGTCCGCGCTGGGCTGAGGGGCTTCCGCGGTCAGCCGATCGACGGATGGGGCCGTCCGGGCGGGGTCCCCGACCTCCTCGCGCTCGGTCGGTCCGACCTGCTCCTGGGCGTCACCCGCGCCCGGCTGCTGCGGATCCGGGACCGGGCCCGGGCGGCGGCGGAGGCCGCGTGACCGGGGCGGTCAGCCCTCGAGGAAGCCCTCGCGCGCGAGCGAGCGGGCCGCCGGCAGGTAGTCCTCGCGGGTCTGCGCCGGGTCGAGCTCGAGCAGCTGGGCGACCGCCTCGAGGATCTGCCCGACGCTCAGGTCACCGTCGCAGGCGCCGGCGAGCGCCGCCTCGACGGTGTCCACCTGCCGGGCCCGCCGCAGGCCGCGCTGCTGGCGCAGCACCACGGTCTCGGGGTCGCTCTCACCGGGCCGGCCCGACGTCTCCTGCACGACGTCGGCGCGGATCACGAGGTGCGAGTCGAGCTCCACGACCGTGTCCCGGGCCACGGCCCAGTCGCGGATGGCGGACGCGATCGGCTGCTCGACGTCGTACGGCCAGGTGAGCAGCTCGCGCGCGTCGCCGCCGCTGCGGCGCAGGTTGATCCACCCGAAGCCGACCGCTTCGATGCCCTGGTCCTCGAACCACGACAGCCAGGTGTCGTAGCGCACCAGGTAGTCGGCCGAGCCGTGCAGGCCGGCGTCCTTGAGCCACAGCTCGACGTACGCCGCCGGGTCGACCAGCTCGCGCTGCACGACGAAGGCGTCGCAGCCCTCGGGCACCCAGCCCGCGAGCCGCTCCTCCCAGGCGCCGCCGCTGGGGATCACCCAGTTCGCCAGCACCTGGCACCAGCCGCCGTCGGCGAGGTGGTCCGGGGCGTTCCGCACGATGTGCTCGACCACCCGGTCCCCGGGCAGCCCGGAGTCGCGGTAGACCAGCTGCTCGCCGGTGGCCGGCGAGATCACGAAGGGCGGGTTGGTGACGATCAGGTCGAACGCCTCACCGGCCACCGGCTCGAAGAACGAGCCGGCGCGGACGTCGACGGGGGTGCTCACGGCGTTGAGGCCGAGGTTGAAGCGCGCGAGCCGCAGTGCCCGCTGGTTCACGTCGGTCGCGACGACCTCGTCGCTGTGCCGGGCCAGATGGATCGCCTGGACCCCGCAGCCGGTGCCGAGGTCGAGCGCGCGGCCGACCGGCTCGCGCAGCGTGAGCTGGGCGAGCGAGGTCGACGCGGAGCTGATGCCCAGCACGTGCTGGGGTCCGATCCGGGCGCTGCCGCCGTCCAGTCCGGGGGTGAGGTCGCTGACCACCCACAGGTGCTCGTCGTCGGTCGCGTAGGGCCGCACGTCCAGTCGCGCCGCCACCTCGCCGACCGTCTGCTCCACGAAGCCCTCCGCCGCCAGCCGGTCGACCAGCCCCGGGAGCGCCCGCTGCGCCGACGCCAGCTCGACCGGCGCCTGCAGCAGGAACAGCCGGATCAACGTCTCGAGCGGCCAGCCACCGGAGGTGCGCCGCAGGGCGGGGGTGGTCTCGTTGCGCGCGAGGGCCGCGTGCGCCTCCGGCCCGAGCACCTCGGCCACGGCGTCGTAGGTGAAGCCGGCCATCACGAGCGCGGCCCGCAGCCGCTGGGGGAGCTCCGAGATCGAGGGAGCGTTCACGACCCGAGACTATGCCGTCCGGCGGCACCGCGACCCCAGGCGGGGGTAGCCCGGATGGCCTAGACAGCACCGCCGATCGGCCAGCATCGACCAAGTTCCATGGTCTTCGGGACCTTGGTCCCTTTACATTCCGACCACGGGGACCCTCCGGGAGGGGAGGGCCACAGGGGAGGAAGTCAGCCATGCAGAGATTCGTCCGCGGCCTCGGAGCACTCGTCGTCACCGCACTCGTCGCCGCCGGTGTCACCCTCGGGGCCACGCCCGCGACGGCCACCGAGCCGGCCGCACCGGTGGCATCACCAGCGGATCGCGGGCTGCTCGACCTCCCGCTGCCGCTGCCCGACCAGCTCCCCCAGCTCACGGGGGGTCCCCGCGGTCGGCGAGCTCCTGACGGTCACCCAGCCGGTCTGGAACATCCTTCCCGGCGTGCTCAGCACCGACATCACCTGGCTGTGCGACGGCTCCCCGATCCCGGGCGCCCAGGGGGTATGGACCTATGTGCCCACGGAGGCGCAGGCGGGATGCCTGATCACCGCGCAGGTGGTCACCACGGCGCTCGGCTTCCTCCCGCTGACGATGGTCACCGACGCCCTGCAGGTCCCCGGCCTGGGTGAGACCGCGGTGACGTCCGACGGTGCACCCACCATCAAGGCGGACAAGGGGACGCCCACGACCGGGACGACCCTCTCCGTGAGCGTCGCGCCGTCGTGGCAGCAGGACGGCGTGGCCACGACGTACCAGTGGCTCCGCAACGGGCAGCCGATCACCGGCAAGGAGGGCACGTCGTACCTCCTGACGAAGGACGACGTGGACCAGTCGATCTCGGCCCGCGCCACCGGCAAGAAGGACGGCCTCTCGGACGGTGTCGTCACGAGCAACGCACTCACGGGCCAGCTGGGCGACGCTCCCAAGGCGACTCGTCAGCCGGTCATCACCGGCACCCCCGCGGTCGGCCGGACGCTGACCGTCGACCCCGGCACGTGGGGCACCGGGGAGCTCCCGGTGTTCACCTACCAGTGGCAACGGGACACCAAGGACGTCGACGGCGAGACCGGCCGGACCCACGTCGTGTCGGCGGCCGACGTCGGCCACACCCTGACCGTCGTGGTCACCGCGACTCGGGCCGGCTACCGCCCCGGGACCTTCCGCACCGCCGGCGAGACGGTCCCGGCCGCCAAGGCACGCTCGGTGCTCACGGCCACGCTGTCGAAGAAGACCGTGAGGCTGGGGCGCCCGGCGACGCTGCGGCTGGTCGTCACCGCGGTCGGGGTCTCCGCACCGTCCGGCCGGGTGAAGGTGCTCGACGGCACCAAGGTCGTCAAGCGGCTCTCGTTGACGGCCGGCAAGGCCACCGTCCGGCTGACGAAGCTCAAGCCGGGAGTGCACAGGCTCAAGGCGGTGTACGCCGGCTCGGCCACCGTGCTGGGCGCTACCTCCAAGGTCGTGAGGCTCACGGTCAAGAAGAGGTAGCCGGCCCGAGAACGACGTCGACCCGCCCGCAGGGTTCGGGCGGGTCGACGCCAGGTTTGGGGGGGGGGCCACGCCATGTGGTGCCCTGCGGTGCCTAGTGGTGGCCGGGCGCCTCGAACTGCTGGGTCGGAGCGGGCTCCGACGGCGGGGCCGCCTGGATCGGCGGGGGCGGGGGCGGCGGGGCCGGCGTACCGGTGTCGTCGCCACTCTCGATGTGGACCGGGCGCCGCTTCGAGATGTACACCGCGGCCACGATCCCGGCGAACGCCGCGAACGCGATCACCATGCGCAGCGGGGTGTTGGCGTCCTCGCCGATCGAGAGCTTGACGATCGCGGCCACGATCAGCAGCGACACCAGGTTCATGACCTTGAGCAGCGGGTTGATCGCCGGGCCGGCGGTGTCCTTGAACGGGTCGCCGACGGTGTCGCCGATGACGGTCGCGGCGTGGGCGTCGGATCCCTTGCCACCGTGGCTGCCGTCCTCCACCAGCTTCTTGGCGTTGTCCCAGGCACCACCGGAGTTGGCCAGGAACACCGCCATCAGGGTGCCGGTCGCGATGGCGCCGGCGAGGAAGCCCGCGAGCGGGCCGACACCGAGGCCGAACCCGACCGCGATCGGGGCCAGGATGGCCAGCAGACCGGGCGTCGCGAGCTCGCGGAGCGAGTCCTTGGTGACGATGTCGACGACCTTGCCGTACTCCGGACGACCGGTGCCCTCCATGATCCCGGGGATCTCCCGGAACTGGCGGCGCACCTCGTAGACCACCGCGCCGGCCGCACGGCCGACCGCGTTGATCGCCAGGCCGGCGAACAGGAAGACCACGGCCGCTCCGAGCAGCATCCCGACCAGGATGTTCGGGTAGGACGCGTCGAAGGAGAACGCCAGCCTGGTCAGTTCGCCGGGCTGCTCGGTCAGCTTCACCTCGTCGATCGCGGTGTGCATCGCGTTGGTGTACGAGCCGAACAGCGCGCTCGCGGCGAGCACGGCGGTCGCGATCGCGATGCCCTTGGTGATCGCCTTGGTGGTGTTGCCCACCGCGTCGAGCTCGGTGAGGATCTGGGCGCCGCGCTCGTCGACGTCCCCGGACATCTCCGCGATGCCCTGGGCGTTGTCGGAGACCGGGCCGAAGGTGTCCATCGCGACGATCACGCCGACCGTCGTCAGCAGACCGCAGCCGGCCAGGGAGACCGCGAACAGCGCGACGTCGATCGAACCGGAGCCGAGGAGGAACGCGCCGAACACCGCGGCGCCGATCACCAGCGTCGTGTAGACCGCGGACTCGAAGCCGACCGAGAGGCCGGACAGGATCACGGTGGCCGCGCCGGTGAGCGAGGTCTTGCCGACGTCCTTGACCGGCCGGTGGTCGGTGCCGGTGAAGTAGCCGGTGAGACCCAGGATGGCCGCGGCGAGCACGACGCCGATCAGCACGGCGCCGGCGGCGACGATGCGCGGGCTGGCGTCGGCGTCGACCGTCGAGTTCGTCAGGTCGGCGAAGTCGCCGGGCAGGTAGACCATCGCGAGCACGACGCTCGCGAGCCCACCGATGGCGGCAGAGATGTAGAACGCCCGGTTGATCGTCTTGAGGCCGTTCTCGCCCGGACGGGGCTTGCACAGGTAGACGCCGAGCACTGCGGTGAGCGCACCGATCGCGGGGATCAGCAGCGGGAACACGAGGCCCTTGTCGCCGAACGCCTGGGAGCCGAGGATCAGGGCCGCGACCAGCGTCACGGCGTACGACTCGAAGAGGTCGGCCGCCATGCCCGCGCAGTCGCCGACGTTGTCGCCGACGTTGTCCGCGATCGTCGCGGCGTTGCGCGGGTCGTCCTCGGGGATGTTGTTCTCGACCTTGCCGACCAGGTCGGCGCCGACGTCGGCGGCCTTGGTGAAGATGCCGCCACCGACTCGCATGAACATCGCGAGCAGCGCGGCACCGAAGCCGAAGCCCTCGAGCACGTGCGGGGCGTCCTCCTGGAACAGGATCACCACGATGCTGGCGCCCAGCAGGCCCAGGCCGACGGTCAGCATGCCGACCATGGCGCCGGTGCGGAACCCGATGTTCATCGCCGGGTCACGGCCCTCGTTCTGGGCCGCGGCGGCGACCCGGAGGTTCGCCTTCACCGCCAGGCCCATGCCGAGGTAGCCGACGCTGGCCGAGAAGCCCGCCCCGACCAGGAAGAACACGGACCGGAAGATCCGGACCGTCATGTCGTCCGCGGGCAGGGCCATCAGGGCGAAGAACGCGACCGCGGCGAAGATCGCCAGCGTGCGGAACTGCCGCTGCAGATACGCGTTCGCGCCTTCCTGCACCGCCTGGGCGATGTTCTTCATGTTGTCGGTGCCCTCACCGGCGGCAAGTACCTCCTGGCGGAACATCGCCGCCATCGCGAGCGCGCCAAGCGCGATCAATGCGACGACGATGACCAGGACGAGGTTGCCTCCGGAGACTTCCACGACAGCGGGAGCGATCCCCGTCATGTGTTTCCTCCTGGGAGAGTGATTCAGGTCTCACGGACGACGCGGAGTCTACGCACGGGCTGCCGGGGGACGCCGGGATGTGACCCGGGACACACAGCGAGGGCGCGGTTGCACGCCGTACGGGATGGGTTCGGCGCTGACGCTAGACCCGCCGTCCCGGGGGGTCGACGGGTCAAAGGACCTGAAACGGTCGGGACGTCGAGGACGCCTCAGGGGCCGGGCTCAGCTGCTCGCGAGGGCGGCGTCGGCGGTCTCGTGGATGACGAAGACCTTGGCGAGGCCGGTGATGCGGAAGATCTTGAGGAGGCGGTCCTGGTTGCACACCAGCTGGAGGGAGCCGTCGTGGGCACGCACCTTCTTCAGGCCGCCGACGAGGACACCGAGGCCGGTCGAGTCCAGGAACTCGACCTCTTCCATGTCGATCACGATGTCGTAGACGCCCGCAGCCACCAGCTCGGTGATCTTGTCGCGGAGCTTGGGGGCGGTGTAGACGTCGATCTCGCCCCCGACGGCAACGATGGTCTTCCCACCGGCGTCGCGCGTCGTCAGAGTCAGGTCCACCTAGTTCTCCCCGGTGCGGTTGTTCGGTTGCCGGAGGAGTCGCGGCTAGGAACCCGACATCCGGCCTGCACAATGAAACCACGCCCGCGCCTCCCCGCGCACAAACTGGCCACAGTTCGCCCCGGGAGCACGGCCAGGACAGGGTACGCCGGAGCGCCGCCCCCGGTGGCCCACGGGCGGATGTCGGCGCCGTCGGGGAGGATGACGGAGTGAGAGCGGCGCCTGGACTCCACGCCCGCAGGATGGGCGACATCGTCTCCCGGCTCGCGTCCGTGCCCGGCCGCGAGGACCGGGTGCGACACCTCGAGGTGCTGCCCGCCCGGCAGGCACGGCACGCCGACTGGCCCGTCTGGGCGGCGCCCGACGTCGTCGACGCCTTCCGGGCCCGCGGCGTCACCCAGCCGTGGGAGCACCAGGCCGTCGCCGCGGACGCCGCCCACCACGGCCAGCACGTCGTGCTGGCCACCGGCACCGCCTCCGGCAAGAGCCTGGCCTACCAGCTCCCGGCCCTCTCCGCCGTACGCCGCTCCCGCGGGCCCCGCGGCCAGCGCGGGGCGACGGTCCTCTACCTGGCGCCCACCAAGGCGCTGGCCCAGGACCAGCTGGCCGGGCTGTCGGGCCTGGGGCTCGACCTGCGGGTCACCACCCACGACGGCGACAGCGCCCGCGAGCAGCGCGACTGGGCGCGCGACCACGCGGAGTACGTCCTGACCAACCCCGACATGCTGCACCGCTCCCTGCTCCCCGGGCACGCCCGGTGGGCTGCGTTCCTCGGCTCCCTCCGATACGTCGTGGTCGACGAGTGCCACCACTACCGCGGGGTCTTCGGCGCCCACGTCGCCCACGTGCTGCGCCGGCTGCGCCGGATCTGCGCGATCTACGGCGCCGACCCGACCTTCGTGCTGGCCTCGGCGACCGTGGCCGAGCCCGAGGCCGCGGCCGCGCGGCTCACCGGCCTCGACGTGCTGGCCGTCACCGGAGACGCCTCGCCGCGGGGCGAGGTCTCCCTGCTGCTCTGGGAGCCTCCGTTCACCTCCTACGCCGGCGAGAACGGCGCCCCGGTGCGACGGGCGGCGTCGTCGGAGACCGCCGACCTCCTCGCGGACCTGGTCGCCGAGGACGTCCGCACGCTCGCGTTCATCCGGTCCCGGCGCGGCGCCGAGCAGGTCGCGATGGCGGCTGCGGAGCTGCTCGCCGACGTCGACCCGGCGCTGCCGTCCCGGGTGGCGTCGTACCGCGGCGGCTACCTGCCCGAGGAGCGGCGCGCCATCGAGGATTCGCTGCGCAGTGGCGAGCTCACCGGCCTGGCGGCGACCAACGCCCTCGAGCTCGGCATCGACATCAGCGGGCTCGACGCCGTGGTGATGGCCGGTTTTCCGGGCACCCGGGCGGCCCTGTGGCAGCAGATCGGCCGGGCCGGGCGGGGCGCCCAGGACGCGCTCGGCATCCTGGTCGCCCGGGACGACCCGCTGGACACCTACCTCGTCACCCACCCCGAGGCGCTCCTGGGCCGGCCCGTCGAGGCGACGGTGTTCGACCCGGGCAACCCCTACGTGCTCGGTCCCCACCTGTGCGCCGCCGCCCACGAGGCGCCGCTGACCGAGGCGGACCTGCCGCTGTTCGGACCGACCGCGCGCGAGGTCGTCGACGCCCTCACGGAGGGCGGGCTGCTGCGGCGCCGTCCGCGCGGCTGGTTCTGGACCGACCGGCGCCGGGCCAGCGACCTCGCCGACATCCGCTCGACCGGCGGCACCGCCGTCCAGCTGGTCGAGTCGGAGACCGGCCGGGTCATCGGCTCCGTCGACGCGTCGAGCGCGCACGCCACCGCCCACCCCGGCGCCGTCTACGTGCACCGGGGCGAGACCTGGCTGGTGCACTCGCTCGACCTCGACGACCACGTGGCCGTGATCCAGCGGGCCGAGCCCGACTACTCGACCACCGCCCGGGAGACCACCGAGATCACGATCGCGCGCGAGCGCGAGCACACCGCGTGGGGCGACTGCCGGCTGTCCTTCGGTGAGGTGGACGTCACCCACCAGGTCGTCTCGTTCCTCAAGCGCCGCCAGCCCGGTGGCGACGTCCTCGGGGAGGAGCCGCTCGACCTCCCCGAGCGCTCACTGCGCACCGCCGCCGTGTGGTGGACGGTCCCCGACCACGCCCTCGCCGAGGCCGGACTGGCCGGCCGCGACCTGCCCGGGGCCGCCCACGCCGCGGAGCACTGCTCCATCGGTCTGCTCCCGCTCTTCGCGACCTGCGACCGCTGGGACATCGGCGGGGTCTCGACCGCGGTCCACCCCGACACCGGCCGGCTCACCGTCTTCGTCTACGACGGCCACCCCGGCGGGGCCGGCTTCGCCGAGCGCGGGTTCCGGGCGGCGCGCGAGTGGCTGACCGCGACCCGCGACACCATCGAGTCGTGCACCTGCGAGGAGGGCTGCCCGTCCTGCATCCAGTCGCCCAAGTGCGGCAACCAGAACAACCCGCTCGACAAGGCCGGCGCCGTGGCGCTCCTCGACGTGCTGCTGGGCAGCGTCTAGGGTCCGGTCATGGTGATCCTGGGGCTGCTGCTCATCGCGCTCGGCGCGGTCGCGATCGTCGCGGCGATCGGCACCGCGGAGGGCTCCGGCGTCGAGCTGCTCGGCACCGACGTCGGCGCCGTCGCGCTGTTCTTCATCGGCCTCGGTGCGGGCGTCGCGATCCTGTGGGGCTTCGGCCTCACCAAGTGGGGCACCAAACGCACCATCCGGCAGCGCCGCGAGAGCAAGAAGCTCAGCGAGCTGTCGGAGAAGCTCGAGGAGCGCGAGGCGGAGCGCCGCGACGACGAGCGCGAGGACGGCGACGGCAGGTCGGTCTGAGCCCCGGCTGACGGTCAGGCCGGTCCGGCCCGGGCCTCGGCCGCCAGGTCGGCGGCCTGCCCGAGCCAGTGCGGCCCGGAGACCTCGACCCGGACCGTCGCCTCGAGACCGGCGACCTCGCACCATGTCAGCCGGGCACCGTTGGCCGCGGCCGTGCCGGCGCCGGCCGCGCAGGGGTCTCGGCCCTGGGCGAGCGCCGTGGCGGCCGCGAGCGCCGCCAGGTCGGCGGCCGACTGCGCCGACCGGTGCGCGCGGACCATCGCGGCGACGACCCCCAGCGCAGCGCCCACCAGCAGCAGCACCGCCAGGCACGAGACGACGAACAGGCTCGCGGACCCCCGCGCGTCGCGGTCACGGCGCATCGACCGACTCCTCACCCGCCGCGACCGCCTCCGCGCTGACGGTGACGCCCGGGAGCCGGGCGAACAGGCCGCCCGGGCCGTCGACCCGGCCCACGACGACGGCGGTCACCTCGCCGCCGTCGTCGTGGACGCTGATCCGGGCGCCGGCGGGCGCGACCCGCGATCCCCTGGACACGGCCTCCGCGACGCTGTCGCCACGGGCCACCGCGCGGGCGGTCTCGCGGGCGGCGTCGACCGCCCGCACCTGCGCGGCACCCACGGCGAGCAGCCAGACCAGGCCGATCGTGACCGCCACCAGCAACGGGAGCACCATCGCGAGCTCCGCGGTGGCGGCGCCGCGCTCGCGCCCGTGCCAACGCCGGCGGCGGGTCATCCGATGCCCAGGAGCCCGAGCACGTGGTCGAAGAGCGTCTTGAGGAGCTTGTCACCGAACCCGCCGGTGAGCAGCTTGAAGAGCAGGCCGGCCAGGCCCGCGCCAGCGGCGGTGCCGACGGCGTACTCGGCGGTGGTGATGCCGCGCTGGTTGCGGCGGCGAGAGAGGCGCTGCAGGGACATGAGGATCTCCGTTCCCGGCCGCCCGATGCGGCCGTCGGGACCGACCCTGCGCGACGTCACGGTCATCCGGCACGGCCTCGGACCGGAGCTGTGGAACCGCTCGCGCGGAGCGGCCCGGTGGACGGTGAACGGGCCGCTCGGGCTGCTGCGGGGGCGGCCTCCGACGGCCTCAGATGTCCAGCGTGGCCAGCAGGGCGACGACGAGCGGGACGATCCCGATCAGCACGAAGGCCGGGAGCAGGCAGAGGCCCAGCGGCAGCGCGGCCTTGACGCCCACCGCGCGGGCCCGCTCCTCGGTGTCCGCGCGGGCGGAGCGGGCGAGGTCGTCGGCCAGCCGCTCGACCGCCGCGACCACGGGGGCTCCCGAGGAGTGGGCGCGGGCCAGGGTGCGGCCCAGGCGCCCGAGGTGTGGGTCGTCGGCCAGGGTCGACCACACCTGGACGGGGTCGAGCCCCAGCGCGAGACGGGCGGCCACACCGGCGATTCGGTCGGCGGCCGGTCCCGGGAGTGCGGCGCACACCAGGCCGATCCCGTCGCCGGGCGCGGCGCCCGCCCGGAGCGTGGCGGCGAACAGCTCGACGACGTGCGGCAGGTCGCGACGCACGGCCTCGCGACGCCGGCGTACGTCGGGGAGCTCGGCGCGACCGATCACGACCCAGGTCACGGTCGCGGCGACGATCGCGGCGGGCACCGCGCCCCGGCCGCCGACGAACACCAGCGCCCCGACGCCCGCGAGGGCGCACCAGACGAGCCGGTGGCGTCGGAGCCAGCCCTCGGACGGCTCCCCGGTGGTCTCCGGGCGCGGCACCGGCAGGCCCGGACGACCCGGCAGCAGGAGGGCCGCGGCGCCGGCCGCCGCCAGGACCGGCAGCCAGGTCACAGCGACTCCTCGGCCGCCGCGGCGATCGCCTCGATCCACCAGAGCCCGGCGATCCCGAACGCCAGCCCGCCAGCGAGGCAGGCCAGCCCGGCGGGGTGGCCGAGCAGGAACCCCCACGGGTCACCGCCGGCGCCCGAGCCCATCGCGAGGGCGAGCACCGGAAGGCCGGCGACCAGCCGGGCGGTCGCGCGCGCCGAGCCGAGCTCGGCGGTGACCAGGCGACGGGTCGCCGCACCGGCACGCAGCGACTCCGCGACCCGGTCGACGGCGGAGGCGAGGCCCTGACCGGTGCGGTGCGCCACCTGCCACGCGGCGGCCACCACCCGCAGGTCGCCGGCACCGGCCCGCTGCTCCGCCAGCTCGCGCAGCGCCGTCGGCACGTCGGCGCCGACGCGGAAGGCCTCGGCGACCGGGCCCAGCGGCGGCCACGCGGACGCCGCCCGGGACAGGGCCTCCCCCGGCGGCCGGCCGGCCGCGAGCTCGCCGGCCAGCAGCTCGCAGGTCTCGAGCACCTGCCCGGCCACCCGCTCGGCGTCTCGTCGGAGTCGGCGCCGGCGCCACAGTCCCGCGGCTCCCGCGGCGGCACCGCCGAGCACGGCCGCGAGGCCGGCGAGCTGGGGAGTCGCGAGGGCGACCACCGCCGCCGCGAGCACCAGGGCGGCCGGCAGCCACCGGCCGCTCGTCGCGCGGCCGAGCGACCCCGGCAGCCGGGCGTGCGGGCGGACCACGAGGAGCGCGGCCAGCACCGCGGCGCCGACCGCCACGCCGGTCACGGGTCGATCCGGGCAGCGAGGGCACCGGCTCCGGGGCCGGGGCGGACCGTGCCGTCGTCGTCGACCTCGAGCGCAGGCACCATCGTCACCAGGCCGTCGGCTCCGCGCTCGGGGACCGCCACCTGGCGCAGCCGCCGCACGCCGTCGGACCCGCGGGCGAGGTGGAGCACCGCGTGGACGGCCGAGGCGAGCTGGCTGTGCGCGGCCTCGCGGCCCAGGCCCGCGGCCAGCGCCAGGGCCTCGATCCGGGCCGGGACGTCGACGGCGGAGTTGGCGTGGAGGGTGCCGCAGCCCCCGTCGTGCCCGGTGTTGAGGGCGGCGAGCAGGTCGACGACCTCGCCGCCTCGCACCTCGCCCACCACCAGCCGGTCGGGGCGCATCCGCAGGGCCTGACGGACGAGGGTGCGGACCTCGACGGCGCCGGCGCCCTCGAGGTTGGCGGGCCGGCCCTCCAGTGCCACGACGTGCGGATGGTCGGGACGCAGCTCGCTCGCGTCCTCGACCAGCACCAGCCGCTCCTCGGGGTCGACCCGGGACAGCAGCGCGGCGAGCAGCGCCGTCTTGCCCGAGCCCGTGCCGCCGCTGACCAGGAACGCCAGCCGGGCCTCCACGATCGCCTGCAACACCCGCGCTGTGCTCGGCGTCAGCGTGCCGAGGCCGACCAGCTCGTCGAGGGTGAACGTGCGCGGCCTCGGCACCCGGAGCGAGACGAGCGTGCCGGGCCGGGCCAGGGGCGCGAGCACGGCGTGCAGGCGAGTGCCGTCGGGCAGCCGGAGGTCGACGTACGGCGTCGCGTCGTCGAGCCGGCGCCCCCCGAGCGCGGCGAGACGCTGGGCCAGGCGGCGCACCGCCTCCTCGTCGGGGAAGCGGACGTCGGTCAGCTCCAGGCCGGACCCGCGGTCGAGGTAGACACGGTCGTGACCGTTGACGAGCACGTCGGTCACGTGGGGCGTGCGCAGCAGCGGCTCGAGCGGCCCGGCGCCGACCACGTCGCGGCGGAGCGCCTCGTAGGTCGCGAGCACGGCGGCGTCACCGACCGGACGGCCGCTCTCGCGCAGCGCCTGCGCCACGCGGTGGGGCGTCAGATCCCCGGGGCTGCGGGCCAGCCGGTCGCGGACCGCCTCGAGGTCGTCGACCGGGACGGCGCTCACGCCGCCGCCCTCAGCAGCATCAGCTGGTCGAGGACCTCGCCGGCGGCCCGACCGAGCGCACCCCGGCGCGACCGCACCGGCCCCAGGCCCAGGTCGATGGCCTCGCCGAGGCCGCGCTGGTCGGGCATCGTGGCCAGCACGGGGATGCCGGTCGCCCGGGTGACCGCCCGCGGGTCGACACCCGAACCCCGCAGCACGAGCCGGACGCCGGTGCGGTCGGGGTGGCGGGCGCAGGTGCGCACCGCCGACGCGACGCCCGCGACCGTGGGCACGACGACCACGAGCAGCCGGTCGCAGCGGGCGGCGACCTCGTCGACCAGCGCATCGGCGGCGCGCGGCAGGTCGACGACGACCAGGTCGTGACCGCGGCGCGCGGCGGACAGGACCTCGCGGACCGCGAACGCCTGGAGGCTGGCCGGCTCGCCGGCGTGCCAGGTCAGCGCGCCGAGGTCCTCACGCCGCGGCAGCGCCTCGCGCAGCGCTCGGGCGCTGAGCCGCCCGGTGGTCTGGCAGAGACCGTCCCACCGGACGCCGTGCCGGTCCTCGAGGCCGAGAACCCGGTCGACGCCGGGGCCCAGCGGGTCGGCGTCCACGACGAGCGCGCGCCCGCGCCGCGCCCCGACCTGCCCGAGGGCACAGGCGAACGTCGTGGCGCCGGCTCCCCCGCTGCCGCCGACCACCCCGACCACCAGGCCCTCCGCGGGCCCGGTGGCGCCGGTGTCGCCGAGGTCGGTGAGCAGCTCGGTCAGCCATCCTTCGGAGCGGCCGACCTGGGTCACGTTCTCGGCGCCGACCGCGACCGCGACCCGGAACATCTCATCGGGCACCACGCCCCAGGAGAGCACGTAGACCCGAGCCCGCCGCGGCGGCGAGATCCGGGCCAGCTCCTCGGCCATGTCGGCGCCGAGCAGCACCACCGGGGCGCGTGCCCAGCCGCGCAGGGCGGCCCCGCCGTCCGCGGCGACGTCCGGCGTGACGCCGGCGGCGGCAGCCAGGCGGAGCAGCTCGTCGAGGAGGGACTGGTCACGGGTGATGAGCAGCGGTGCGGTCATGCAGCGATGGTTCCCGCGCCGGCCGACCGGGTCCCGCCGTCGTACCGGCCCTGTGGACAAGGCCGTTCGACACGGGTGCTGTGGACGGCAGGTGGGCAGCACCCGCCTACGATTGCGCCATGGCGACCCGGTCCACCGCGGCCTTCTTCGACCTCGACAAGACGATCATCGCCAAGTCGAGCACGCTGGCGTTCAGCAAGCCCTTCCAGGCGGGCGGGCTGATCTCACGGCGCGCGGTGCTGCGCTCGGCGTACGCCCAGTTCGTCTACCTGGTCGGCGGCGCGGACCACGACCAGATGGAGAAGATGCGACAGTTCATGTCGCAGCTGTGCGCCGGCTGGGACGTCGCCACCGTCCGCGAGATCGTCGCCGACACCCTGCACAACATCGTCGACCCGCTCGTGTACGACGAGGCCGTCAGCCTGATCGAGGAGCACCGGCTCGCGGGCCGCGACGTCGTGGTGGTCTCCGCGTCCGGGGCCGAGGTCGTCGGGCCGATCGCCGAGATGCTCGGCGCCGACCGGGTGATCGCGACCCGCATGGAGATCGAGGACGGCCGCTACACCGGCGGCATCGAGTACTACGCCTACGCCGAGGAGAAGGCCCGCGCGATCGAGGAGCTGGCCGCCGCGGAGGGCTACGACCTCGCCAACAGCTATGGCTACAGCGACTCGGTCACCGACGTCCCGATGCTCGAGGCCGTCGGCCACGCCCATGCGGTCAACCCCGACAAGGAGCTGCGCAAGGTCGCCGCCGAGCGGGGCTGGCCGGTCCTGGTGTTCACCAAGCCGGTCACGCTGCGCTCCCGGGTGCCGCTGCCGCCCGCCAAGCCCACCCTCGCCGCGCTGGCCGTCGGCGGCGTCGTCGCGGTCGGCGGCGTGATGTGGGCCAACGCGCGCAAGCGGCGGCCCGGCGCCTGAGGTCGCTCCGCCGGGCGACCGGGACGTTCCATCCCTCGGAGCTCGGCGTGCGACCGAGCGTCCCATCGACCTGCAGCTGAGCGGGTGCAGCGCGGTCGAGGCTGGCGGGGCAACCCGTCCGGGACCGCCCCGGGGCGGCCGACGGCCCGCGACCTGCCGCCCCCGTCGACGCGCGGAAGTCAATACTCGAAGGTCCTTGAACGTGCGACGAATCAGGCGTAGACACGGACTCAGAACTCAACAGGGCAGCACGTGATCCGGGTACCCACGCGGCGATCTACCCTTCCTACAGGGCGCGAGCCGGCCGGGACCTTCCCGCGGCAGCAGTTAGATGTTGCACGCCTGGTAACCATCGGATTCACGTGTCAGCGACGGCACCCGGACCAATCACACACAACCGTCGGGTGCCGTTCGCATGTCCGAGGGCAGTGGACCGCGACGAAGGAGCGGTCCGCGTCGCCCGAGGAGGTTGAGGGCGCCCACGGCTGAGCCCGCGAAGCCGTGACGGCGCGTCTCGAAACCCAGCCAGAGGTCAGGTCGCATCAGCCCCAGGCAGCGGTCCGGTGGTTTCGAGGCTCGCTTCGCTCGCACCTCAACCACCGTGACCGGCCGGGCGGTTTCGAGGCTCGCTCCGCTCGCACCTCAACCACCGTGCGACGTCCGCTCGCACCTCAACCACCGTGCGACGTCCGCTCGCACCTCAACCACCGTGCGACGTCCGCTCGCACCTCAACCACCGTGCGACGTCCGCTGGCACCTCAACCACCGTGGGGCGTCCGCAGCGGGCTCGCCTCGGCGCCGGCGGCGTACGCCTCGGCCGCGTACAGCAGCCACGCGTGCACGCCGGCCGGGCCGCCCCCGGCGTACCCCCGCAGGTTCGACTCGTACGCCGCCCGCAGCGCGAGGTGACCGGCCTCGGGGACGACGAGCGACTTCTCGTCGACGCCCCGCGCGACGAGCACCAGCCGCTCGGCGGCGCGGGCCACGATGCCGTTGTGCGACGCGAACGGCGCAGCGGTCGCGAGCTCGGCGTGCACGACCGCGGCGACCAGCAGCGCCGGCGCGGTGGCGCTCGCCACCAGCAGGTCGCCGACACCGCGCAGCCGGGCGGCCGCGGCCTCGTCGCGGGGGCGCCCCCGGGAGTCGGCGGGCTGGCTCGCGGAGGCCAGCGCGTGGATGCGCGCCAGCGCCTGCAGCGGCGTACGGGACAGCGCCGGGACGAGCGAGAGCAGCTCGGCGGACACCCGCACCGAGTCGGCGGCCACCTCGTCGCCCCGCCCCTCGCGCACGTCGGCCAGCGACGCGGTCGACCCCTCCAGCACCGCGCTCGCGTGGGCGCCGCGCAGCAGGCTCTCGGCGGTCGTCTCGGGCGAGGTGCGCCGCAGCCCGCGGTCGCGCAGCATCGCGTCGATGCCGTCCCGCGCAGCGGCGTACGCCGACGGCACGCCTTCGAGGGACGCCAGGCGCGACAGGGGGTCTTGGCTCACGGGATCCCACAGTATCTGCGAGTACGGTTGCCTCGATGAGCGACCAGCCCTCCCCCTCGCCCGCGCTGTCGTTCGGTGACGTCGCGGCCGCCTACGACCGCGCCCGCCCCTCCTACCCCCGCGAGGCCGTCGCCTGGCTCGCCGGCGAGCAGCCCGCGACGGTCCTCGAGCTCGGCGCCGGCACCGGCAAGCTCACCTCCGTCCTCGTCGCCCTCGGCCACGACGTGCACGCGACCGACCCCGACGAGCAGATGCTGGCCGTCCTTCGCGAGCGGCTCCCCGACGTGCCCACCTCGGTCGCGGGCGCCGAGGACCTGCCCGCCGCGGACGCGTCGTACGACGTCGTGGTGGTCGCCCAGGCGTTCCACTGGTTCGACCACGAGCGGGCGCTGCCCGAGATCGCCCGGGTGCTCAAGCCCGGGGGCCGGCTGGCGGTCGTGTGGAACGCCCGCGACGAGCGGATCCCGTGGGTGCGCCGGCTGGGTGCGCTGATCGGCAGCCCGGAGCAGCTGCGCTCGATGGAGCAGGTGGAGTCCAGCGAGCTGTTCGGCCCGGTCGAGGAGGACACGCTCCGCCACTGGCAGGTCGTGGACCGCGAGTCGATCGCGGACCTCGCCCTCTCGCGCTCCGCCATCGCCACGCTCGACGCGGAGGCGCGGGCCGCGAAGCTCGCCGAGGTCGTGGCGTTCTACGACGACTTCGGGCGCGGCATGGACGGCATGCAGCTGCCCTACGTCGCCTGCTGCTTCCGCAGCACCGTCGCCGAGCGGGCCACCCCTGCCGCCGAGACCGACGAGGGCGCCGCACCGGTCACCGACGGCTCCGACACCGACATGCTGCTCATCGACTTCCGCTGACCATGGCCCGTCCGTGGCGCCGCCGGCATCTCGGGACCGAGGCCGACCGGGCCACGTTCCGGACCCTGCACAGCGCCTCCCTCGCGTCGCCCGCGCTGCGGGAGGGCCTGACCCCCGCCAGCGCGGAGCGCAGCATCCGGCACCTGCACGACCTGCTCGGAACACCCGCGCTGGCGCTGACCGACACCGCGACGACGCTGGCCTGGCACGGCAGCGGGCAGCACCACCAGGAGCAGTCCCCGGCCCTGGCGGCGGCCACGATCGAGCGCGGCAGCACCCGGATGTTCGACCGCGGCGACCTGCCCTGCGACGTGCCCGGCTGCGAGGTGCGGACCGCGATCGTCAGCCCGCTGGTCGTCGAGGAGCGCGTGGTCGGCACGCTGCAGGTCTTCGCGGCGTACCCGACCGCCGGCCTGGCCCGGGCCGCCGACGAGGTCGCGCAGTGGGTGAGCGCGCAGCTCGAGCTCGCCGAGCTCGACGCCTCGCGGACCCGGCTGATGGAGGCCGAGGTCCGGGCGCTGCGGGCCCAGATCAGCCCGCACTTCATCTACAACTCCCTCGGCGCGATCGCCAGCTTCGTCCGCACCGACCCCGACCGCGCCCGCGAGCTGCTGCTGGAGTTCGCCGACTTCACCCGCTACTCCTTCCGCCGGCACGGCGAGTACACGACGCTCGCGGAGGAGCTCCGCTCGATCGAGCGCTACCTGCTGCTCGAGCAGGCCCGGTTCGGCGACCGGCTCCGGGTCACGCTGCGGATCGCCCCCGAGGTGCTCCCCGTCGCCGTACCCTTCCTCTGCATCCAGCCGCTCGTCGAGAACGCCGTCCGGCACGGCCTCGAGTCGGCGGAGGGCGGCGGCCACATCCGGATCGTCGCCCGCGACCAGGGTCAGGAGTGCGTGATCGAGGTGGAGGACGACGGTGCGGGCGAGGACCCCGACGTCGTACGGCGAGCCCTCGCCGGTGACGCCTCACTCGACTCGACGGGCCTGGGGAACGTCGACGGCCGGCTGCGCAACGCGTTCGGCGACGACTACGGCCTGGTCGTCGAGACCGCACCCGGAGCCGGCACCAAGGTGACCGTCCGGGTGCCCAAGTTCGCCCCAGGAGTCCACGCATGAACACCCCACGCAATCGCAGGCTCCACTCGCTGCGCTCGCTCCGCCCACGATTCCGCGGGGACCCGTCATGAGCCACCGACTGCGCGCCCTGGTCGTCGACGACGAGCGGCCGGCCCTCGACGAGCTGCGCTACCTGCTCGAGCGCGACGACCGGATCCGCGAGGTGCTCACCACGGACTCCGCGACCGAGAGCCTGCGGATCCTGCGCGAGGGCGACGTCGACGTGGCGTTCCTCGACATCCAGATGCCCGGCCTCACCGGCCTCGAGCTCGCCCAGGTGCTCGGCCGGTTCCGCAACCCGCCGCGCATCGTGTTCGTCACCGCCCACGAGGGCCACGCCGTCGCGGCCTTCGACGTGCACGCGGTCGACTACGTCCTCAAGCCGGTGCGGGCCGACCGGCTGGCCGAGGCGGTACGCCGGGTGGTGGCCGGGTCCGACCGGGCGCCGGCCGGCGACGACCCCCAGGTCGCGGTGGAGCGCGGCGGTGTCACCCGCTTCCTCAGCCGCTCCGACATCACCCACGTCGAGGCGCACGGCGACTACGCGCGGCTGCACACGGCCGAGGGGTCGCACCTGGTGCGCACCCCACTGACCACGCTCGAGGAGGAGTGGGCCGGCGCCGGCTTCGTGCGCATCCACCGGTCGCTGCTGGTCTCGCTCGCCCACGTGCGCGAGGTGCGGATGGACGCCGGTCGCTGCACGGTGGTCGTCGGCGACCCGCCCGTCGAGCTCGGGGTCAGCCGACGGCACACCCGCGAGCTGCGCGAGCTGCTGCTCCAGAGCCGGACCCGCCGCCCGTGAGCGAGCCCGGACCCTCGCCGGACCGGGTCCGGGTGACCGGCCCGCCGCGCCGCCGTACGCCCACGGCGCGCACGGCGGACATCGACGACGAGACCCGGCTCGGCGGCATGTACATGGGCTCGCTGCTGCGCGAGCAGCTGCGGCTGGCGCTGGGCGTCCTCACCGTGCTCGGCCTCACCGTCGGGCTGCTGCCGCTGGTCTTCCACCTGGTCCCGGCGCTGTCGCGATTCGAGGTGCTGGGCGTGCCGCTCGCCTGGCTGCTGCTCGGGGCGCTGGTCTATCCGTGGCTGCTGGCGCTCGGCTGGATCTACGTGCGCCGGGCCGAGCGCAACGAGCGCGACTTCGCCGAGCTCGTGACGGAGGTCAACCGGTGATCACCCCGTGAACCTCGACGCCGCCCCCGGCATCGTCGCGGTGACCGCGGTGACGATCGCGACGCTGGTGATCGGGACCTGGGGGCTGCGGTTCTCGCGGACGACCAGCGACTTCTTCGTGGCCTCGCGGTCGGTGCGGCCCCGGCTCAACGCCAGCGCGATCGGCGGGGAGTACCTCTCGGCCGCGTCGTTCCTCGGCGTCGCCGGGCTGGTGCTCACGTTCGGCGCCGACATGCTGTGGTACCCGGTCGGCTGGACCGCCGGCTACCTCGTGCTGCTGGTGCTGGTGGCCGCGCCGCTGCGCCGCTCGGGCGCCTACACGCTGCCGGACTTCGCCGAGGCGCGGCTGGGGTCCCGCGCGGTGCGCTCGGTGTGCTCGCTGCTCGTGGTCGCCGTGGGCTGGCTGTACCTGCTGCCGCAGTTCCAGGGCGCGGGGATCACGCTGCGCTCCACGATCGGCGCGCCGACCTGGGTCGGGCCGGCGATCGTCGGGATCATCGTCCTGGCCAACGTCACCTCGGGTGGGATGCGGAGCATCACGTTCGTCCAGGCGTTCCAGTACTGGCTGAAGCTGACCGCGCTGCTCGTCCCGGCCGCGGTGCTGCTGGCCGTGTGGGCCGACGACGCGACGCCGTACGCCTCCGGCTCCGACGGCTGGTCGGTGCCGCTGGCCTCCGGCGGGGGTGAGGGGCTGTACGTCACGTACTCCCTGATCGTGGCGACGTTCCTCGGCACCATGGGGCTCCCGCACGTCGTGGTCCGCTTCTACACCAACCCCGACGGCCGGGCGGCCCGGCGTACGACGCTCGTCGTGCTCGGCCTGCTCGGTGTGTTCTACCTGCTGCCCCCGTTGTACGGCGCGCTCGGGCGGGTCTACGCGCCGACGCTGGCCGGCACCGACCGGGCGGACGCGCTGGTGCTCGAGCTGCCGCGGATCATGCTCGACGGCCCGGCCGGCGAGCTGCTCACCGGCCTGGTCACCGCCGGCGCGTTCGCGGCGTTCCTCTCGACCTCCTCCGGCCTGTCGATCGCGGTCGCCGGCGTGCTCAGCCAGGACGTCACCGGCCGGCTGTGGGCCGGGCGGCGCCTCGGCGGCGTGGCGGCGTTCCGGCTGGGAGCCGTGGTCGCGGTGACCGTCCCGTGCGTGGTCGCACTGGCGGTGCCCAACCTGGGGGTGGCCCGGGCGGTGGGCCTGGCGTTCGCGATGGCGGCCTCGACGTTCTGCCCGCTGCTGCTGCTCGGCATCTGGTGGCGCCGGCTCACCCCCGCGGGCGCGATCGCCGGGCTACTGGCGGGCGGGGTCGGCTGCGGCGTCGCGATCGTGTGGACGCTGGTGGTGTCGCGACCGTCCGGGTGGACGGACACGCTCATGGGCCAGCCGGCCGCGTGGTCGTTCCCTCTCGCACTCGCCACGATGGTCGTGGTCTCGCTGCTCACCGCCCCGCGGATCCCCGCCCACACCGGCCGGTTCCTCGTGCGGCTGCACACGCCTGAGGTGCTCGACCTCGACCGCGGGTGAGCCGGCCCCCTCCCGCTTGTAACGCTCCGATATTGCCCCACCGGGACAGTGCTTCCACGCTCAGCGGGCGGACCATCATGGAGCGTTACAAGGGACGGCGGCGGGTCAGGCCGAGAGCTCCTCGGGGTAGCCCGCCAGCATCAACCCGGCCACGGCCCCGAGCGCCTCGGACCAGGCGGCGGTCATCTCGGGGGTCCAGGCCTCGCCGCCGAGCTCCTCCATCGCGGCGACCATGCACTCCGCGACCGCGTCGTACATCGGAGCGGTCGCGCCGTACGCCGCGTGCTTGGCGCCGAGGTCGCCCAGCGTGGTCGTGAGCCAGGCGGGGTCGTCGAGGTGGTCGAGGACGGCGACGACCGCGGTCCGCAGCATCGCGGCCTGCGAGCGGACGTCGGCGGAGAACATCGGTCGCACGCCGGGGTAGCGCGCGAACAGGATCTCGTAGAAGCGCGGGGTCAGCCGGTCGTCGCCGTCGGCGAGCACCAGGCTCTCGGTGAGCAATTCCTTGTCCATGCCCCCAGGCTCAGCGCGGGCCGTTTCGGCTGCTCGCCCGTCGCCGTACAACCGCCGTCAACTCTTCCTCACGGCCTCACAGCCGACGACCTACTCACCCTTGTAACGCTCCTTTATCGCCCCTGGCGGCGAGCCGTCCACGCTCAGGCCGCAGGCCATAAAGGCGCGTTACAAGCGACGCAGCGGCCTACGCCGACCGCCGAGCAGCCAGCAGCTCGACCGCGCGGGCGACGACGAGGTCGACGACCCTGTCGTGGGGGCCGATCACGTCGGCGACCAGCTCGGCGCCGGCCGCCAGCGACTCCTCGCGAGTGCGGGTCGCGAAGAACCCCGCCGCCAGCAGGTACGGCGTCACCGCGTCGCCGGGCCGGACCACCTCGGAGGGACGGCGGCCGAGCCCGCCCAGCGTGGCGAGCCGCACCGGTCCGCCCCAGGCATCCGAGAGCAGGGCGGTCGCGAGCATCAGGTCGCGGGCGGCCGCCGGGTCGCGGGACCCGGCCGCGACCATGACCAGGGGCGCACTCGGGCGCGCATCCGCGGAGACGAGCCGCGCCACCTGGGCGGCGGCGAGCAGCGGGTCGGGCCCGAGCGCCCGGCCCGCGACGACGACGAGGTCCTCGCGCACGTGGTAGCCGGTCGAGAGCAGCAGCGGCACCACCACCGACGGCTCGTCCGAGTCCAGGACGGAGGACAGCAGCGGCGAGGCCAGCTCGACGAATGCGGCGACGCCCGGCATCCCGAGCCGCAGGGCAGCCGCGGCGGTGAGCTCGCGCGCCACGTCGTTGCCCGGCTCGTGCCGCGTGCCGTGGGCGACCGTCACCAACCTCACGGAGCCACCGCCAGCCGGTAGCCGCGCTTGACGACCGTCTGCACGGCACGCGTCCCGAGCGCGGCCCGCAGCCGGGCGACCGCCATCTCGACGGCGTGCTCGGACCCGGCCGTCCCCGACGGCAGCATGGCGAGCAGCGCGGGACGGGAGACGACGTTGCCGGGGTTCGCCACGAGGGCGTTGAGTACAGCTGCCGGCGCCGGGGAGAGCTTCACCTCGGCGCCGTCGAGCAGCACGTCCTCGCCGTGCAGCAGCAGCTGGCGGCCGCCGACCAGCTCGATCGACAGCCCGGAGCGCCGCGAGGGCAGCTCGGTCTCGAGCTGCTTGACCATCGCCCCGAGCCGGGAGCGGTCGGGCCAGATCGTCGGCACCCCCCACATCTCGAACGCCGCGGCGGTCACCGGGCCGACGCACGCGGCGACCACGTCTGCCTGGAACGCCGAGACCAGCTCGTCGCGCCGGCCGGTGGAGCCGGCGGCCTCCATGAGGGCCGCGACCGCGGGGGCGGAGGTGAACGTGACCGCGTCGAGGGAACGGTCGGCGATCAGGTCGATCATCTTGAACATCGGCTCCGGGTCGTCGGCGGACGCGACGCGGTAGACCGTGACCGTCGTGACGTCGGCACCCTGGCGGCGCAGGGCGTGCGCGACCATCGACAGCGACTGGCCGTGCTCCTGCACGACGATCCGCAGCCCGGCGAGCGACCGGCCGCGCAGGTGCTCCAGCACGTCCTCGAAGCACTCCGACTCCGGCGCCCACAGCTCGCGCAGCCCGCGGCGACGCAGCGCTCCGACGCTCTTGGGCCCGCGGGCCAGGATCTCCGCCGACTCGAGCGCCGACAGCAGCCGCGGCAGGATCCCCCACCGCTCGGCGGCGTCGAACCAGGTCCGCATCCCGATGCCGGTGGTGGCCAGGAACATGTCAACCGGCGCCGCGAGCACCTCCTCGGTGGCCGCGCGCAGCAGGTCGTCGTCGACGTGGTTGGGGTCCAGCGACAGCGCGGGCGCCCACTCCACGGTGGCGCCGCGTCGCTCGAGCAGGCCGACCTGCTCGTCGACCTTCCGGGCGGCGGTCACGCCGATCCGGAAGCCGGCGAGGGGAAGGCTGTCGGTCACCCTGATGTCCTAGGTCTCCTGGCGGGGGCCACCGACCAGCACCATGCCGTCGGCGACCCGGACGTCGTACGTCGGGACCCGGATCGCCGCGTCGTCGAGGCACTGTCCGGTGCGCAGGTCGAAGGCCTGCTTGTGCATCGGCGACGCGACGTACGGGATCTCGCCACGGGTGCCGACGATCCCGCGCGCCAACACCGACGCACGTGAACAAGGGTCGTAGTTGGACATCGCATAGACGTTTCCGTCGTGTGTCCGGAAGATTGCGACCGCGACGCCGCCGACGAGGGCCGCGACGCCCCCCTCGACCTCGATCTGGTCGAGGCGGCACACGACGGTGTACGCCGTCAGCACAGCGGGGTCGGTCGAGGTGCTCATCGGGGCGCTCCCACCGGGATCGTCGTGCCGAGGGCCACCGGTCCCGACGATTCGCCGGGCACCGCCTGCTCCCGCTCGGCGCGGAACGTGATGTTGGGGTCCGGGGTGTCCGGGGCGTTCACGAAGGAGACGAAGCGGGCCAGCTTGTCGGGGTCGTCGAGGGTCTCCCTCCACTCGTCGAAGTAGCCGTCGACGTGCCACGCCATCGCCGCCTCGAGCTCCGAGCCGAGGCCGAGCGCGTCGTCGACGACGATCTCGCGCACCCGGTCGAGCCCGCCGTCGAGCGAGTCGATCCACGGCGCGGTCCGCTGGAGCCGGTCGGCGGTGCGGATGTAGTACATGAGGAACCTGTCGAGGTAGCGGATCAGCGTGTCCCGGTCGAGGTCGCCGGCGAGCAGCCGGGCGTGGGCCGGGGTGGCGCCGCCGTTGCCGCCGACGTACAGGTTCCAGCCCTTCTCGGTGGCGATCACGCCGAAGTCCTTGCCGCGCGCCTCGGCGCACTCGCGGGCGCAGCCGCTGACGCCGCCCTTGAGCTTGTGCGGCGACCGCAGGCCCCGGTAGCGCAGCTCGAGGTCGATCGCGAGCTGGACGGAGTCCTGCACGCCGTACCGGCACCACGTCGAGCCGACGCAGGACTTCACGGTGCGCAGCGACTTGCCGTAGGCGTGCCCGGACTCGAACCCGGCGTCGACGAGCCGTCGCCAGATCTCCGGCAGCTGCTCCATGCGGGCGCCGAACAGGTCGATGCGCTGCCCACCGGTGATCTTGGTGTAGAGCCCGAAGTCCTGCGCCACCTGGCCGATCACGATCAGCTTCTCGGGAGTGATCTCGCCGCCGGGGATCCGCGGGACGACCGAGTAGGTGCCGTTGCGCTGGATGTTGGCGAGGTAGGCGTCGTTGGTGTCCTGCAGGGTGCGGGTCGGGCCCTCGAGCACGTGGCCGTTCAGCTGCGAGGCGAGGATCGAGGCGACCGTCGGCTTGCAGACGTCGCAGCCGCGACCGCGGCCGTGCGCCTCGACGATGTCGTCGAACCGCGTGTAGCCGTGCACCGCCACGACGTCGAACAGCTCCTGCCGGGTCAGCGGGAAGTGCTCGCACAGGCTCTTGTCGACGACCCTGCCCTGCGCCGCGAAGAACTCCTCGACGACCTTCTTCACCACCGGCTTGCAGGACCCGCAGGTGCTGCCGGCCTTGGTGCACCTGGTGACGCACGAGGCGCTGTCGCAGGTGCCGCCCTCGCCGACGGCCTCGAGGATCTGCGCCTTCGTCACGTCGTTGCACGAGCAGACCTGCGCCTCGTCGGGAAGTCCCAGCTCCACGCCGCCGCGGCCGACCGGGAGGATCAGCTCCTCGGGGTTGTCGGGCAGCGCGATGCCCGAGGAGACCATCGGGCGGAGCACGCCGTACGCCGACGCGTCGCCGACCAGGATCCCGCCGAGCAGCTGGCGGCCGTCCGCGGAGAGCACCAGCTTCTTGTAGACGCCGGTGACGGCGTCGGCGTACACGAGCTCGAGCGCACCGTCGGTCGCGGCGAACGCGTCACCGAAGGACGCCACGTCGACGCCGAGCAGCTTGAGCTTGGTGGACATGTCCGCGCCGGTGAAGGAGCCCGGGCCACCGAGCAGGGCGTCGACGACCACCTCGGCCATCGCGTAGCCGGGCGCCACGAGGCCATACATCCGCCCGCCGGGGGCGGCGCACTCGCCGATCGCCCAGACGTGCTCGTCGGAGGTGCGGCAGCGCTCGTCGACCAGCACGCCGCCGCGCTCGGCGACGTCGAGGCCGGCGGTCCGCGCCAGCTGGTCGCGCGGGCGGATGCCGGCGGAGAACACGACGACCTCGGCCGGGATCGGCTCCTCGTCGGCGAGCGCCAGACCTTCCACCCGCTCCGCGCCCAGCACCTGCTCGGTGCGCGCACCGGTGTGGACGTGGAGCCCGAGCTTCTCGATGTGGCGCACCAGCGTCGCTCCACCCGCGTCGTCGACCTGCACGGCCATCAGCCGGGGCGCCATCTCGACCACGTGGGTCTCGAGCCCCAGCTGGGCCAGCGCGTTCGCGGCCTCGAGGCCGAGCAGCCCGCCGCCGATGACCGCGCCGACCGTGGCGCCGGCGGCCGCGTCGCGGATCGCCTCGAGGTCGTCGATGGTGCGGTAGACGAAGCAGCCGTCGAGGTCGTGGCCCGGCACCGGCGGCACGAACGGCGCCGCGCCGGTGGCCAGCACGAGCTCGTCGTACGTCAGCACGCTCTCCTGACCCTGGGCGTCGGAGAGCAGCACCGTGCGGGTCTCGGGGTCGAATCCGTCGACGGTGGCGCCGAGCACCAGCCGCACCCGCGGGTCGTCGTACTCGCCGCTCGGCAGGAAGGACAGCTCGTCCGCGCCGACCTCGAAGAACGAGGTGAGCGCGACCCGGTCGTACGCCGGGCGGCTCTCCTCCCCGACCACGACGATGTCGTGGGTCTCGGTGAGGCCGCGCTCGATCGCGGCCTGCACGAACCGGTGGCCGACCATGCCGTGGCCGGCGACCACGAGCGTCTTGCGGTGCTTGGGGCTCATCGGGGGGTTCCTTCCAGGGTGGTGCCCAGGGCTGGGCCCGGGGATTGACGCTGTGCCAGGAGCTGACGGACCGCGGGGGCGCAGCCCCCGCAGCCGGTGGTGGCGCGGGTGGTGTCGCGGGCGTCCGCGAGGGAGGCGCAGGCGCGGATCGCGCCGGCGCTGACGCCTGCGCACGCGCAGACCTCGGCGTCGTCGGGGAGCACGACCGGGCCGGCCGGGCGCTCGCCCATCAGCAGGTCGCCCGGCTCGCTGGGGCCGAGGACCGTGCCGCGGTCGTAGTGCTGGGTGATCAGGCCGATCCGGGACAGGTCGCCGACCAGGGTGGCGGCGACCACGACGCCGTCGCGGACGACGAGCTTGCGGTGGGTGCCGGTGACCGGGTTGGAGACCTCGACGACCTGGCCCTCGGCACGCTCGGGGTCGCCGAGCACCGCGACGTCGAGGCCGGTCGCGCGGAGGCGGGCGACGTTGCGGCTGCCGGTGTAGGCGACCTGCTCGCCACCGAGGTGGCGGGCCAGCAGGGCGGCCTGCTCCCAGGCCGGCGGCACGAACCCGGTGACCTGCATGCCGTGCTGGGCGCAGTCGCCGATCGCGTGGATGCGCTCGTCGCTGGTGCGCAGCTGCTCGTCGACGACGACGCCGCGGCGTACGTCGAGATCCGCGCGGCGGGCCAGCGCCGTCGACGGCCGGCCGCCGGCGGTGAGCACCACGAGGTCCGCCTCGAGGACGTAGCCGTTGTCGAGCACGAGCCCCTCGTCGGTGAGCCGCACCGCCCGGGCCCCGGTGTAGACGCGGGTGCCGAGCTTGCCGAGGTCGCGGGCCAGGATCGCCCCGGCCTTGGCGTCGACCTGGCTGCGCAGCAGGTGGTCGCCGCCCTCGACGACCTCGGTGGCGAGGCCGCGGACGCCCAGCGCGCGGGCGACCTGGAGGCCGAGCAGCCCGCCGCCGACGACGATCGCGTTGCGTGCGGCCGGAACGGCGGCGTCGAGCCGGCGGCAGTCGTCGAGGCTGCGGAAGGCGTGCACCCGGGTGTCGAGCCGGCCGTCGACCCGCACCAGCCCGCGGATCGGCGGCAGCGTCGGGATGCTTCCGGTGGCCAGCACCAGGCGGTCGTAGGCGACCCGGGTCCGGTCGGCGAGCTCGACCTCGCGCTCGTCGCGGTGGATCTCGACGGCGCGCGCGCCGAGCCGCAGGTCGACCTCGTCGGGCAGCGACATCGTGATGCCGGCCGGGTCGTGGGTGCCCTCGAGCACCGCGGACAGCAGGATCCGGTTGTACGGCGGGTGCGGCTCGTCACCGAGCAGCGTGACCTGGTGGGAGGCGGGGTGGGCGCCGGCCAGGCCCTCGACCAGCCGCACCGCCGCCATCCCGGCACCGACGACGACGATCCGCTCGCGCGTGCTCATGCGCTGACCGCCGCGGCGCAGACCTTGAACTCCGGCATCCGGCTCGCCGGGTCGAGCGCGTCGTTGGTGAGCCGGTTGGCGCCGACCCAGTGGAACGGCACGAACACCGTGTCCGGGCGGATCGTGGAGACGACCCGCGCCGGCGCCTTGAGCTCGCCGCGCCGGGTGGTGACGACGACCGGCTCGCCGTCGTACGCGCCGATCCGCATCGCGAGCATCGGGTGCATCTCCACGAACGGCCCGCCATCCGGCAGGCCGGCGACGCGGCGGGTCTGGGCACCGGACTGGTACTGCGCGAGCACCCGGCCGGTGGTCAGGTGGAGGGGGTACGCCGCGTCCGTCGGCTCGGCCGGTCCGCGGTGCTCGACCGCGACGAACCGGGCCCGGCCGTCGGGCGTCGCGAACGACGAGCCGAACAGCCGCGGCGTGCCCGGGTGGTCAGGCGTGGGGCACGGCCAGAACACCCCGTGCTCCTCGCGGATCCGGTCGTAGCTGATGCCGGCGTAGTCGGCGCGACCGCCGCTCGAGGCCCGGCCGAGCTCGGCGAAGACCTCCTCGGCGTCGGTCGAGAACACGACCGGCGAGCCGAGCCGCTCGGCCAGCCCCGCGATCACCTCGAGGTCGGTGCGCACCCCCTCGGGCGGGGCGACGGCCCGCTCGCGGAGGATCACCCGGCCCTCGAGGTTCGTCATCGTGCCGGTCTCCTCGGCCCACTGCGTGACCGGCAGGACGACATCCGCGAGCGCCGCGGTCTCGCTCATCACGATGTCGGCCACGACCAGCAGGTCGAGCGAGTCCAGCCGCGAGGCGACGTGGGTGGCGTTGGGGGCGGACACCACGATGTTGCTGCCGAACACCAGCAGCGCCTGCGGTCCGCCGTCGGTGCCGAGCGCGCCGAGCAGCTCGTACGCCGAGCGCCCCGGGCCGGGCAGCGACGCCGCCGGCACGCCCCACACGCCGGCGACGTGGTCGCGCGCGGCGGGGTCGTCGATCATCCGGTAGCCGGGCAGCTGGTCGGCCTTCTGGCCGTGCTCGCGGCCGCCCTGCCCATTGCCCTGGCCGGTGAGGCAGCCGTAGCCGGCGTGCGGCTTGCCGGGCATGCCGAGCGCGAGCGCCAGGTCGATCCAGGCGAGCACGGTGTCGGTGCCCTGCGCGTGCTGCTCCGCGCCGCGGGCGGTGAGAACGGTGACCTTCCCGGCCTCGGCCAGCAGCCGCGCGCACTGGCGCACCTGCGCGGTCTCGACGCCGGTGACCCGCTCCACGCGCTCGGGCCACCACGCGGCGATCGAGCGGCGGACGTCCTCCCACCCGGTCGTCCGCGCGGCGACGTACTCCTCGTCGACGGCGCCGGCCGCGTCGAGCAGGTGCAGCAGCCCGAGCGCCAGCGGCAGGTCGGTGCCCGGCACCGGCTGGAGGAACAGGTCGGCCCGCTCGGCGGTGGCGGTACGCCGGGGGTCGACGACGACCACGCGGCCGCCGTTCTCGCGGAGCCGGTCGAGGTGCCGTGCGGCCGGCGGCATGGTCTCGGCGAGGTTGGAGCCGACGAGCACGAGCACGTCGGTGTGCTCGACGTCGGCCAGCGGGAACGGCAGCCCGCGGTCGATCCCGAAGGCCCGGTTGCCGGCGGACGCGGCCGACGACATGCACCAGCGGCCGTTGTAGTCGATCTGGCTGGTGCCCAGCGCGACCCGGGCGAGCTTGCCGAGCTGGTAGGCCTTCTCGTTGGTGAGCCCGCCGCCCCCGAACACCGCGACCGCGTCCGGGCCGTGCTCGGCGCGCAGCTCGCGCAGCCGGCCGGCGACGAGGTCGAGCGCCTCGTCCCAGCCGGCCGCGCGGAGCTCGCCGCTCACCCGGTCGCGCACCAGGGGTGTCGTCAGCCGCTCCCGGTGACCGCGCAGCGCGGCCGCCGTCCAGCCCTTGCGGCACAGCGCGCCCTCGTTGACCGGGAACTCCGGCCAGGGCTGCACCTCGAGGGCACGGCCGGTCCGCTCCAGGACCATGCCGCACTGGAGCGAGCAGTAGGGACAGTGGGTCCGGGTCATCAGATGCCCGCGTTGGCCAGGCTCACGTGCGCCTTCGCCTCGTGCGGGCGGCGGACGAAGACCGCCCAGGTCACGGCGGCGCACACGACGTAGAACCCGGTGAACACCACGAACGCGCCCTTGGTCGCCTCCATCGGCTGGTCGACCCAGGGCGAGCTGAACGCGATCGGGATCAGGAAGCCGCCGATCGCGCCGACGGCACCGATGACGCCGATCGCGGCCGAGGCCTTCTTGGTGCCCGCGTGCAGAGCGGCCGCCCGCTCGGCGCTGCCCGCCGGTGTCGCCCGCTCGGCCTGGGTGCGGAAGATCGCCGGGATCATCTTGTACGTCGAGCCGTTGCCGATGCCGGTGGCGGCGAAGACACAGAGGAAGAACGCCAGGAACCAGGGGAACCAGGACCGGTTGTCCTCGGCGATGCCCGCGCTCTGGTCGGGGTTGGGCGTGAGCTGGGTGAGCGTCCACAGCACCGCGAGCGTGAACACGATCATCGCGGCGAACGCGGCCAGCGTCACCCGCGCACCGCCGAACCGGTCGGCGAGCCAGCCGCCGAGCGGGCGGGTGGCCGAGCCGACCAGCGCGCCGAGGAAGGCGTAGTAGGCGAAGTAGATGCCGGTGCCGAGCGGCGCCGGGTCGGCGACCCAGAAGTTCAGCTTGATCAGCAGCGGCATCGCGGCCGAGTAGCCGATGAACGAGCCGAAGGTGCCGATGTAGAGGAACGCCATCACCCAGGTCTGCCGCTCCTTGACCACCTGGAGCTGCTCGCGGGGCTTGGACTTGGCCGAGGAGAGGTTGTCCATGAAGAAGTACGCCGCGAGCGTCGCCACGACCGCGAGCCCGGCGTACACGTAGGCCGCGCGCTGCAGGCTGATGCCGCTGTCGGCGGCCTTGACCAGGCCGAAGATGCCGGCGCCGCCGACGATCACCGGGAGGAACAGCTGGATCAGCGAGACGCCGAGGTTGCCGCCGGCGGCGTTGAGGCCGAGGGCGGCGCCCTTCTTGGCAGCGGGGTAGAAGAAGTTGATGTTCGCCATCGAGCTGGCGAAGTTGCCGCCGCCGAGGCCGGCGGTGGCGGCGATCAGGCAGAACGCCCAGTACGGCGTGCCCGGGTGCTGCACGGCGTACGCGAAGCCGAGCGTCGGCACCAGCAGCAGCCCCGCGCTGACCATCGTCCAGTTGCGGCCGCCGAACTTCGGCACCGCGAACGTGTAGGGCAGCCGCAGCAGCGAGCCGACGAGGTTCGGCAGCGCGACCAGGAGGAACAGCTGCTGGGGGGTGTAGCCGAAGCCCATCGAGACCAGGAACGCCGAGCTGACGCTCCAGATCAGCCACACCGAGAACCCGAGGTGCTCGGCGAAGATCGACCACACCAGGTTGCGGCGGGCGACCTGCCGGCCGCCGCTCTCCCAGAACTCCGGCTCCTCGGGTCGCCAGTCGTCGATCCAGCCTCCGGTCCGGTGGACCGGCGCATTGGGGGCCGCCCCGGTTGACGGCGCCGTCGCGGGCGGGTTGCTCGCCCCAGTGTGAGTGAGGGTCATGGGTGCTCCTGAGGGGTTCGGGTGGTCCCACCTTCGGTAGCGCAGGTAACGCCCGCCTCAGCCCGCCGTACCGGAAACGTCAACTTCCGCTCACGGCCTCACGGGGCTCACGACCTCACCGCAGCACCCCGTGGTTTCGAGGCTCCCTTCGCTCGCACCTCAACCACCGGCCCGCACGGTGGCTGAGGTGCGAGGGCCGCCAGGCCCGAGCCTCGAAACCACCACTCCCCCGTCGCGCCGACCCTCACGGTGGTTGAGGTGCGAGGGCCGCCAGGCCCGAGCCTCGAAACCACCACACACCGGACGCGCTCCGTCCGCGGCGACCGCTCGTCGCGCGCAGGCGACCGCTCACCGATCATCGGCGCCCGCTCGTCGCGTGCTCGTGACCCACCTCTCAACGGAGCCCGCGAGGTGGACCTACGGTGACGCCGATCACACACCGGAAGGGGTGCCCCGTGTCCGACCTCCAGCAACAGCCCCCGGGACTGCCGCATGACCCGGCCGCCCGGCACGACCCGATCTACGACCGTCTGGTCCAAGAGCCCGAGTTCGTCCAGCTCCGCAAGCTCTACCGCGGCTTCGTGTTCCCCGCGACCGTCGCGTTCCTGACCTGGTACCTGCTCTACGTGGTGATGAGCAACTGGGCGACCGGGTTCATGGACACCCAGGTCGTCGGCAACATCAACGTGGCGCTCGTCTTCGGGCTCCTCCAGTTCGCCACGACGTTCGCCCTCGCGTGGTTCTACAGCTGGTTCTCGACCACCCGTCTCGACCCGCTGGCACGCACGCTCGACGAGGACTACATCGCCGAGCTGGGACGGAGGCCCTGACGTGGACGACAACCAGACCCTCACCTCGATCCTGTTCCTGGCCGTCGTCGCTCTGACGGTCGCCATCACGTTCTGGGCGAGCCGGCAGACCAGCGGCACCGCCGACTTCTACGCCGGCGGCCGCGGCTTCTCCGGGTTCCAGAACGGCCTCGCCATCGGTGGCGACTACATGTCGGCGGCGTCGTTCCTGGGCATCTCCGGCGCGATCGCGCTCTTCGGGTACGACGGCTTCCTGTACTCGATCGGCTTCCTCGTCGCCTGGCTGGTGGCCCTGCTGCTGGTCGCGGAGATGCTGCGCAACTCCGGCCGCTACACGATGGCCGACCAGCTCGCGTTCCGGATGCGTCAGCGCCCGGTGCGGATGGCGGCTGCGTCCTCGACCGTGGTCGTCTCGATCTTCTACCTGCTCGCCCAGATGGTCGGCGCCGGCGCCCTGGTGTCGCTGCTGCTCGGGCTCGACAGCCAGGCCGCTAAGAACCTGACGATCGCCGCCGTCGGCGCGCTGATGGTCTTCTACGTGACCGTCGGCGGCATGAAGGGCACCACGTGGGTGCAGATCGTGAAGGCCGTGCTGCTGATGGCCGGCTCCGCGCTCATCGTGGTCCTGGTGCTCGCGAAGTTCGACTTCAACATCTCCGAGCTGCTCGGCGCGGCCGCGGACAACTCGGGCGCCGGCCAGGCGTTCCTGGAGCCCGGGCTGAAGTACGGCGCGACCACGACCAGCAAGCTCGACTTCCTGTCGCTCGGCATCGCGCTGGTGCTCGGCACGGCCGGCTTGCCGCACATCCTGATCCGCTTCTACACGGTCCCGACGTCGCGGGACGCCCGCAAGTCGGTGCTGTGGGCGATCGGCCTGATCGGCGTCTTCTACCTGTTCACGCTGGTGCTCGGCTTCGGTGCCGCGGCGCTGCTGGACACCGGCACCCTCGACGCCAGCGGCAACCTCGCCTCGCCGAGGCTGGCAGAGGAGGTCGGCGGTGGGGCCGGATCGACCGGTGGCGCGGTGCTGCTGGCCCTGATCGCGGCCGTCGCGTTCGCGACGATCCTGGCCGTGGTCGCGGGGCTGGTGCTCACGTCGTCGGCCTCGGTGGCGCACGACATCTACAACAACGTCGTGAAGAAGGGCAAGGCGACCGAGCGCGACGAGCTCCGAGTGGCGCGACTCGCCGCCGGCGCCATCGGCGTGGTGGCGATCCTGCTGGCGATCCCGGCGCAGAACCTCAACATCGCGTTCCTGGTGGCGCTGGCCTTCGCGATCGCGGCGTCCGCCAACCTGCCCGCGATCGTCTACAACATGTTCTGGCGGCGCTTCAACACCCGCGGCGCCGTGTGGAGCATCTACGGCGGTCTCATCTCCGCCGTGGGCCTGGTGTTCTTCTCGCCGGTCACCTCCGGCAAGGGCGTGGACGCCACCGGCAAGAACCTGTCGCTGCTGCCGACCAGCATCGACATCTCGTGGTTCCCGCTGGAGAACCCCGGCATCGTCTCGATCCCGCTGGGCTTCTTCCTCGGCTGGCTCGGCACCGTCACCTCGAAGGAGCCGACCGCCGAGGACCGGTTCACCGAGCTCGAGGTCCGGGCCCTCAGTGGGGCCGGATCGGAGAAGGCGATCCAGCACTGACGCACCGCAGCGGCCCACGGGGGAGGGTGCCCGGCGACCACCGTCGCCGGGCACCCGGCCGCGTTCCCACCCGCACTAATGTGGCCCGTACCACACGGCCTTGATGATCCGCTGACGCACAGGAGCGAGAAGTGACCGACGAGACCCTGTCCAACCTGCTCAAGGAAGACCGCCGCTTCGAGCCCCCGGCGGGGATCGCCGCGGACGCCAACCTGAAGGCCGAGGCCTACGAACGCGCGGCGTCCGACCGCGAGGCGTTCTGGGCCGAACAGGCCGAGCGACTCGACTGGGACCAGCGCTGGGACCGCGTGCTGGACTGGGACGATGCCCCGTTCGCCAAGTGGTTCGTGGGCGGGCGGATCAACGCAGCCTACAACTGCGTCGACCGCCACGTGGCCGCCGGGCGCGGCGACAAGGTCGCGCTGCACTGGGTGGGCGAGCCCCTGGACGACACCCGCGACATCACCTACGCCGAGCTCCAGGACGAGGTGTGCCGGGCCGCCAACGCGCTGACCGACCTCGGGGTCCGCACCGGCGACCGGGTCGCGATCTACCTGCCGATGATCCCGGAGGCCGTGGTCGCGATGCTCGCCTGCGCCCGCATCGGCGCCCCGCACACCGTCGTCTTCGGCGGCTTCTCCGCGGACGCGCTGGCCTCCCGCCTCGACGACTGCGAGGCCAAGGTCGTGATCACCTCCGACGGCGGCTACCGCCGTGGGTCCGCCTCCGCGCTCAAGCCCGCGGTCGACGAGGCGCGCACCAAGACCAGCGTCGTGGAGAAGGTCCTCGTCGTCCGGCGCACCGGCCAGGACGTCGCGTGGGACGACGCCGTCGACGTCTGGTGGCACGACGCGGTCGGGTCCGCCTCGAGCGAGCACGCGTGCGAGTTCTTCGACTCCGAGCACCCGCTGTACGTCATGTACACGTCGGGCACCACCGGCAAGCCGAAGGGCATCCTGCACACGACCGGCGGCTACCTCGTGGGGACGTCGTACACCCACTGGGCGGTGTTCGACCTCAAGCCCGAGACGGACGTCTACTGGTGCTCGGCCGACATCGGCTGGGTCACCGGGCACTCCTACATGGTCTACGGACCGCTCGCGAACGGCGCGACGCAGGTGATGTACGAGGGCGTCCCGGACAGCCCCGAGCGCGGCCGCTGGTGGCAGATCATCCAGGACTACAAGGTCACGATCTTCTACACCGCCCCCACGGCGATCCGGTCCTTCATGAAGCAGGGCCGGGAGATCCCCGACAAGTACGACATGACGAGCCTGCGCATCCTCGGGTCGGTCGGCGAGCCGATCAACCCCGAGGCGTACGTCTGGTACCGCCACGTCATCGGCGGCGACCGCACCCCGGTCGTGGACACCTGGTGGCAGACCGAGACCGGGATGATCATGATCAGCCCGCTCCCGGGCGTCACCGCCGGCAAGCCCGGCTCGGCGATGACGGCCATCCCGGGCATCGCCGCCGAGGTGGTCAACGACGACGGCGACCCGGTGCCCAACGGATCCGGCGGCTACCTCGTGCTCACCCAGCCGTGGCCCGCGATGCTGCGTACGATCTGGGGCGACGACCAGCGCTACAAGGACACCTACTGGTCCCGCTTCGCTCGCCAGGGCTACTACTTCGCCGGCGACGGCGCGAAGAAGGACGAGGACGGCGACATCTGGGTGCTCGGCCGGGTCGACGACGTCATGAACGTCTCCGGCCACCGGCTCTCCACCACCGAGATCGAGTCCGCGCTCGTCTCCCACCCCAAGGTCGCCGAGGCCGCGGTGGTGGGTGCGAAGGACGAGGACACCGGCCAGGCGGTCTGCGCGTTCGTGATCCTCCGCGAGGAGGCGGGCGACGGCGGCGAGGACATCGTGCAGGAGCTGCGCCAGCACGTGCGCAAGGAGATCGGCCCGATCGCCACCCCGCGGCAGATCATGATCGTCCCCGAGCTGCCCAAGACCCGCTCCGGCAAGATCATGCGCCGCCTCCTTCGCGACGTGGCCGAGCACCGCGAGGTCGGCGACGTCACCACGCTGGCGGACTCCTCGGTCATGGACCTGATCTCCGCCAGGCAGGACTCCGGCAAGGAGGACTGACCGCCGCCGAGCCGACGATGCGTCGCGTCACGGGACGGTCGGTAGGGTGGACGGCGGTGAGCCGGGAAGTCTGGTCGGCACGGTGACAGACGACCCTGAGGAGCCCCATGCCTGACGCCCACCCCGCCGGCCCACCCGGGACCGGCCGCCCCCGCCTGTTCGCCCGCGGCTCGTTCCTCGAGACGTCCCGCACCGCGCACATCCTGCGCGCGGAGACCACCGGCGGGCTGCTGCTCATCACCGCCGCCGCGATCGCGATGACCTGGGCCAACACGCCGTGGTCCGAGGCGTACGCCGACCTGCGCGACCTGCGGGTCGGCCCGGAGGCGTGGCACCTCGACCTGACGCTCGGCTCCTGGGCGGGCGACGGCCTGCTGGCGATCTTCTTCTTCGTGGCCGGCCTGGAGCTCAAGCGGGAGTTCGTGGCCGGCGACCTGCGCGACCCGCGGCGGGCCGCCCTGCCGGTGGCCGCGGCGGTCGGCGGGATGGTGGTGCCCGCCCTGGCCTACGCGCTGTGGAACCTCGGTGCCGACGGCGCCCTCGAGGGCTGGGCCATCCCGACGGCGACCGACATCGCGTTCGCGGTCGCTGTGCTCGCGGTGATCAGCACCCACCTACCCTCGGGCCTGCGCACGTTCCTGCTGACGTTGGCGGTCGTCGACGACCTGTTGGCGATCACGATCATCGCGGCGTTCTACACCAGCGACCTCCGCCTGGCCTACCTCGCCGCGGCGCTGGTGCCGATCGCGATGTTCGGGTTCCTGGTCCAGCGACGCGTGCACCGCGGCTGGATGCTCGTCCCGCTCGCGCTCGTCGCGTGGGTGCTCGTCCACGAGTCCGGGGTGCACGCCACGGTCGCGGGCGTCCTGCTCGCGTTCACCGTCCCGGTCGTGCGGTCCGACGGCAACACCGGCCCCGGCCTGGCCGAGCACCTCGAGCACCTGGTCCGTCCGGTCTCGGCGGGCATCGCCGTACCCGTCTTCGCGTTCTTCGCCGCCGGCGTCACGATCGGCGGCCTCGACGGGCTGCGCGGTGCGCTGACCGATCCCGTCGCGCTCGGCATCGTCACCGGTCTCGTGGTCGGCAAGACCGTCGGGATCGCCGGGTCGACCTGGCTGCTGCACACGTTCACCAAGGCCGACCTCGACGACGAGCTGAGCTGGATCGACGTCATCGGGATGTCGATGCTCGCCGGCATCGGGTTCACGGTGTCGCTGCTGATCGGCGAGCTCGCCTTCGGCTCGGGGAGCGAGCACGACCACGTCAAGGTCGCGGTGCTCGTGGGCTCACTGCTCGCCGCCGTCCTGGCCGCCGTGGTGCTGCGGCTGCGCAACCGGGTCTACCGGCACCTGTGCGAGGTCGAGGAGGCGGACGCCGACCGCGACGGCGTGCCCGACGTGTTCGAGGAGCGCTAGGACCTGCTAACGCGGCTCGGTCGCTCCGCGCTCGCCCAGCCGCTCCGGCAGGATCTCGCGGAGCACGGTGGTGAGTGTGATCGCGCCGATCATCGGCGCGGTCTTGCCCGGACCGTCCACGACGGCCACCAGGGGGCTGCGCTCGACGACCATCAGCACCGCGACCTCCAGCACCGTGTCGTCGGGCCGGACCACCGGCAGGTCGTCGTGGTCGCGGGGCAGCAGCTCGGCGACGGTCTTGCCGACCAGGGCGTCGCACATCTGGTCGACGAACGAGTCATCGACGACGGAGGCGAGCTTCACGTCGTCCTGGAGGTAGCCCGGGATCACCAGGCGGAGGACCTGCGACCCGGGCAGGATCGCCACCGGGTGGTCGTGCTCGTCGACGACGACCAGCGCCGGCCGGTGGTGCTCGGTGAGCAGCCGGGCCGCCTCGACGGCGCTGCTGCCGAGACCGACGGTCGGGTACGGTTCTGCGAGCTCACTGGCCAACACCCTGGCGACGCTATCCCACGTGCCCCTCGTCGGCGAGCGCGGACGACGATAGGGTCGAGCCAGGTGTGCCGGGAAGCCTGGTCGGCGTCGTTCCGCCAACCCCTCAGGAGCCTGTGTGGCCATCGTCGCCGTCGTCATCTTCCTCTGCGCCTACGCTCTCCTGGCGTCCGAGAAGGTGCACCGCACGAAGGTCGCCCTCGGTGGCGCCGCCCTGATGCTGCTGCTGCGCATCACCGACGCCGACCACGCGTTCTTCTCCGACCACACCGGCATCGAGTGGAACGTCGTCTTCCTGCTGCTCGGCATGATGGTGATCGTCGCCGTGCTGCGCCGTACCGGCGTCTTCGAGTACGTCGCGATCTGGGCCGCCAAGCGCACCCGCGGGCGGCCGTACGCCCTCATGGTGATGCTGTGCGTGCTCACCGCGGTCGCCTCCGCGCTGCTCGACAACGTCACCACGGTCCTGCTGATCGCGCCGGTGACGTTCCTGGTCTGCCAACGCCTCGGGCTGCGCCCGGTGCCGTTCCTGATGGCCGAGGTCTTCGCCTCGAACATCGGCGGCACCGCGACGCTCGTCGGTGACCCGCCCAACATCATCATCGCCGCCCGTGGTGGCCTCACGTTCAACGACTTCCTGGTCCACCTCGCGCCGATCGTGGTGGTGCTGATGGTGGCGTTCTGCCTCCTGTGCCGGTGGCTGTTCCGGCGCGACTTCGTCTACGACGCCGAGCGGGCCGCGTCGGTGATGCGGCTCAACGAGCGCGAGGCGATCACCGACCGGGGCATGCTCATCAAGGGCCTCGGCGTGCTCGGTCTGGTGATGATCGCGTTCGTCCTCCACCCTGTCCTCCACTACGAGCCGTCGGTGGTGGCGCTGCTCGGGGCCGGGCTGCTGCTGCTGATCACCGACGTCGATCCGGTCGACGCGATGGGCGAGGTCGAGTGGCCCACCCTGGCCTTCTTCGCGGGGCTCTTCATCATGGTCGGCGGCCTCGTGGAGACCGGCGTGATCGCCGACGTCTCGCAGGCCACGGCGGATGCGACCGACGGACGGCTGGGCCTCGCCACCATGGTGCTGCTCGGCGGCTCGGCGGTCCTGTCGGCGATCGTCGACAACATCCCGTACGTCGCGACGATGAGCCCCGTCGTGTCCGACCTGGTCGCCGCCCAGGGATCGGGCGGGCACGTCCTGTGGTGGGCGCTCGCACTCGGCGCGGACCTCGGCGGCAACGCGACCGCGATCGGCGCGTCGGCCAACGTCGTGGCCCTCGGCATCGCCGCGCGGGAGGGGCACCCGATCGGGTTCTGGGAGTTCACCAAGTACGGCCTGGTCGTGACCGTCGTGACCATCGCGCTGTGCGTGCCCTACCTGTGGCTGCGCTACCTCTGAGCCGGGATCCACGCCGGGGCTGCCGGCGGGTGACGCGGTCGGTAAGGTCGGACCCAGCACTGACCGAATCGACCAGGGGATGCACATGACCCAGCAGGTGAACGACCAGGACCCGACCATCGGCCGGCTGGTTCACGACGCCAGCCGGGACATCTCGACGCTGATCCAGAAGGAGATCCAGCTCGCCAAGTCCGAGCTGAAGGTGAGCGTCCAGGCCGGCGGCATCGGCATCGGCCTGTTCGCGGCGGCCGGCTTCGTGGCCGTGCTGGCCGTGATCATGCTGTCGGTCGCGATCGCCTACTTCATCAACTGGAACGGCGACGGCCTCGCACTGCACTGGGCATTCCTGATCGTGTTCGGCTTCTACCTGCTGCTCGCCGGCCTGATGGTGTTCGTCGGCATCCGCAAGGTCAAGCAGGTGCGCGCGCCCGAGCGGGCCATCGGCCAGGGTCGCGAGATCCCCAAGGCACTCAAGGGCCAGAGCTGACGGGTCACCGTCAGCCCGCACACCCACCCGTCGAGACCTGGCTGGAGCCGGTCAGCCCGGCGGCTGCGGCCGCCGACACCTGCCCGGCCGTGAGCGCGTAGCCGGTGTCGTGGTCGGTGACCGAGGCCGCGAACACCACGCCGACGACGTCGCCGGCCGAGGACAGGATCGGGCCGCCGGAGTTGCCCGGGAGGATCCGGCCGCGCAGCGAGTACACCTCGCGGATCACCGCGCCGTCTCCGTAGATGTTCGGCGAGCGCAGCCGCTGCTCGGAGCGGATCCGGGCGGGCTCCACGTGGAACGGCCCATCCTGGGGGTAACCCAGGATCGCGACGCCGTCCTGGGCCTCTGCGGTGCGGTCGAACCGCAGAGCCGGCAGGTCGTCGCTGTCGAAGGAGAGCACGGCGACGTCGATGTCGGGGTTGTAGTAGACGACCTCGGCCGACACGGTCTCGTCGTCGACGACGACCTCGGGGTCGTCGATGCCCGCCACGACGTGCGCGTTGGTCATCAGCCGGTTGGCGGCGTACAGGAAGCCGGAGCCCTCGACGCCGCGGCCGCACTCGTTGGTGCCACGGATCTTCAGCACGCTCGCCTCGGCCCGCTGCACGTCGGGGTCCTCGAGCAGGCGCTTGGGCCCGGGGCCGACCTCGATGATGCGCTCGGGCGCGAACGGCTCGAGGTAGCGCGGGAAGAAGCTGGTGCCGACCACGTCGTTGAACGCCTGGAGGGCGCCGTCGGCCGTCGCAGGCATCACCTCGTCGACGTGCGCGAGCACCGTCGACTCGCGCACGAGCGGCGTGATGCCGCCGATCCGCGAGCCGGAGATCGCGACGCCGAGGGCCCACGAGACCAGCAGCACCGCGAACGCGCTCAGCAGCGCGCCCCCGACCGCGTCGAGCGCGCGTGCGGGCTGCCAGGTGATCCGCGCGCGGATCCGGGCACCGGCGAACTGCAGCACGGCCTGGCCGAGCGAGGCGGAGAGGATCACGATGAACAGCGCGCCCAGGGAGACCATCAGCGAGGGGTTGGCGTCGCCCAGCGCGATCGGCGCCAGCCAGACCCCGAACAGGCCGCCGAGCAGCAGGCCGCCGGTGGCGAAGGCCCCGGTGATGAACCCCTGCCAGTAGCCCGAGAGCGCGTAGGCGAGCACCAGCACCACGAGCAGCCAGTCGAGGAGGTTCACCGGCGACCCTCCTCGATGTCCAGCAGGTCGTCGTCGGTCGGCGCCCGTCGAGGGCGATCCTGCAGCATGTACGCCGGGAGGTCGCGCAGGCGCGACTCGTCCCACGGGCGGGTCCAGCCCAGGAAGTCGAACAGCCGGGCGATGATGCCGCCGGTGAAGCCCCACAGGATCACGTCGTGGTCGGGCCCGATGAGGAAGCCGGGGCTCTGGTAGCCGCCCCGGGGGTGGCGCACGGTGATGCGGTGCTCGGGGTCGAGCAGCTCGTCGATCGGGACGTGGTGGATCGCGTGCACCTCGGCCCGGCTCACCACGCTCACCGCGCCGGGCTCGCGCCACCAGCCGAGGATCGGGGTGACCGCGAAGTTGCTCGGCGGCAGCCACAGCTCGGGCAGCTGGCCGAAGACCTCGACCGACGACGGGTCGACGCCCACCTCCTCCTGGGCCTCACGGAGCGCCGCCTGCACCGGGGTCTCGCCCGGGTCGAGGGAGCCGCCCGGGAAGGAGACCTGACCGGGGTGGGACCGCATGTCGTGGGCGCGCTCGGTGAGCAACAGCTCACCGCCCTGGGCGCCCTCGCCGAACAGCATCAGCACGGCGCCGAGCCGGGCGTTGCCACCCGGCGGCGGGGTGAACTTCGTGAGCTCGTCGGCGGAGATCCGGGCGGCGCCGTCGCGCACCGGCACCAGCCACTCGGGGATCACAGGTCGGTCCCGAGGTGCTCGTTGACCAGGTCGACGAGCTGGTCCACGCTCTTGATCTCGACCGGCTGCCGGTGGACGACCGCTCCGTCCGCGTCGATCAGCACCACCCAGGGGAGGCCCGGGATCGTCGGGAACGCGTCGGAGCCCTCGATGCTCGAGCCCGGGTCGGCGAGGAGCGGGTAGGTGACACCGGTGTCGCGTGCGAGCTCGAGAGCGGCCTGCGGCTGCACGTCGTTGTAGTCCACGCCGAGGACCGGCACCCGGTCGCCGTAGCGCTCGTAGAACTTCTGGTAGACGGGCAGCTCGTTGCGGCACGGACCGCACCAGGACGCCCAGAGGTTGACGACCATCGGGCCGCGGAGCCCGCCGACGTCGACGGCGTCGCCTCCACCGAGGCAGGGCAGGGTCACCTCGGGCATGCCGTCGTCGACGGCGGCGTCGGTGGTCGACCGGCACGGCTCGATGCCGGCGTCCTGCCGGATGGCCCGGAGCGCTGGGGTGTCCACGTCGACCTTCGCCTCGCCGGGGGGCTTCGGGAGGTCGCCGGAGTCGCAGGCGCCGAGGACGAGCACGGCCGCGACGAGCGCGGCCGGGAGGAGTCGCCTCATGCTCTGCCCTCGGTCTTCACCAGCTTCGCCGCCGCGACCGGGTCGGTCGGGCCTTCGCCGTACGCCGGGCACCACTGCGCCACCGGGCAGGCACCGCACGCGGGGTTGCGCGAGTGGCAGACGCGGCGGCCGTGCCAGATGAGGTGGTGGCTGAGCATCGTCCAGTCGCGCTTGTCGAACAGCGCGCCGACGGCGTGCTCGACCTTGACGGGATCGGTCTCGTCGGTCCAGGCGAAGCGGCGGGCGAGCCGGCCGAAGTGGGTGTCGACGGTGATGCCGGGGATGCCGAAGGCGTTGCCGAGCACGACGTTCGCGGTCTTGCGGCCGACGCCGGGGAGCGCGACCAGGTCCTCGAGCCGGGGCGGGACGTCGCCGCCGTGGCGCTCGACCAGCGCGGCGCTGAGCTTGAGGAGCGACTCGGTCTTGGCCCGGAAGAACCCCAGCGGCCCGACGATGCCCTCGAGGGTGGCCCGGTCGGCCGCGGCCATCGCCTTGGCGTCGGGATAGGCGGCGAACAGCGTCGGCCGCACCGCGTTGACCCGCTTGTCGGTGGTCTGGGCCGAGAGCACGGTGACCACCAGCAGCTCGAAGGGATTGTCGAAGTCGAGCTCGCACCGGGCGTCGGGGTAGGTTGCGGCGAGCGCCCGGTCGATCTTGCGGGCGCGCCGTACCAGATTGGTCCGGGACTCGGGGGCTGCGGGCACGGCCCAAGGGTACGGTGGCCCGCCGACGGGTACGGAGTCCCGCGTGCCCGGCCGGTCCCGGAGTCGACATACGGCGGGCGGTTGTTCCTGTGACCTTCCCCACTGGATAGGATCAGCGTGGTACCCGTGTGCTGCGGGGCCATCTCATGAGGAGGAACCCGTGGACAACGACGTGCTCCGTCAGGCTCCGCTGTTCAGCGCGCTCGACGACGAGGCCGCGACGGCGTTGCGCGCCTCGATGACGGAGAGCAAGCTGCGCCGAGGCGACGTGCTGTTCCACGAGGGTGACTCCGGCGACAAGCTCTACATCGTGCTCGACGGCAAGGTGAAGCTCGGCCGCACCTCCTCCGACGGCCGCGAGAACCTCCTCGCGATCCTGGGCCCCGGCCAGATGTTCGGCGAGCTGTCGCTCTTCGACCCGGGCCCGCGCTCGGCGACGGTGACCGCGGTCACCGACGTGACGTTCGCGTCGCTCTCCCACGAGGACCTGCTGCGCTGGCTCGAGGGTCGTCCCGTGGTCGCCCGCGGGCTGCTCACCCAGCTCGCCGGCCGGCTGCGCAAGGCCAACGACGTGGTCGCCGACCTGGTGTTCTCCGACGTCCCCGGCCGAGTCGCCAAGGCACTGCTCGACCTCGCCGACCGCTTCGGCCGCACCGCCGACGACGGCGTCCACGTGCACCACGACCTCACCCAGGAGGAGCTGGCCCAGCTGGTCGGCGCCTCCCGCGAGACCGTCAACAAGGCGCTCGCCGACTTCGCCTCCCGCGGCTGGCTGCGCCTCGAGCCCCGCTCGGTCGTGATCATGGACGTCGAGCGTCTGGGCCGCCGCGCCCGGTAGCCGGGCCGGTCCGGTCCGGAGGATCCCCGGTACACCGGGGAACCTTGCGCTTGTCGGCGGTTGCAACGGCCGAGAAGCGCAAGAGGTGGCCGAGAAGTTCGGCCCAGGGGGGACCTCGCCACGCGCGCGGCCAGCTGGCGTCGGAGCACTCTGAGCGTCGTCGCAGCCGACGGCACGCTGCGCGCCCACCGGGTCACCGGTCCCGACCAACCGCGCGACCTCGCCACCCTCCCCGGTGGCCGTCGCCGGGTCCTCGCGCCGGACCCGGCCGGCGACGACAGCTTGCGGTCGATCGAGCTCGGCGGCGAGCGACTGGCCCAGCACGGTGTCGCGGTGGTCGAGGACAGCACCATGCACTCCCTCAGCATCGCCGTCGAGCTGCTCGACCGGCGCATCCCAGCGCCGATCGCCCCTCGCCCGACTGGCCGTGGTCGCAACAGCGCAAGGACCTCGTGCTCTGGGGCGGCATCCTCCTGCTGGTGCTGTTGGAAGTTGGTCGGCGATACGTCGCCGTCGTCAGCGTCGCTCGGCCAGGTAGGCCAGCTGAGCTCGCACCGACAGCTCGGCGGCGCCCCAGAGGACCGGGTCGACGTCCTGGTAGACGATCTCGACGACCCGGCGGGGCAGCTCGTCGACCGCGATGCCCTCGGGGTGGGGCGCGGACTGCAAGGACGACAGAGCGGAGGCGACCTGCTCGAGTCGCTCGCGCCGGTGGGCGATGTAGAAGTCGAGGGCGCCGAGCGCGTCGGCGATCACCGGCCCGTGGCCGGGCCAGATCGACGAGACCTCGTGCGCCGACGCCAGCGCGTGCAGCCGGTCGAGCGAGTCGAGGTAGGCGCCGAGCTGCCCGTCGGGGTGGGCGACCACGGTGGTGCCGCGGCCGAGCACGGTGTCGCCGGTGAGCACCGCGCCCTCCGCCGGCAGCAGGAACGACAGCGAGTCGGCCGTGTGCCCGGGCGTCGCGACCACCCGGACCTCCAACCCGTCGACGGAGACCACGTCCCCGTCGCCGAGGCCCTCCGAGCCCAGGCGGTACGCCGGATCCAGGGCCCGGACACCGCACCCCATCCGCTCGGCGAACTCGCGGGCCGCCTCGGCATGGTCCGCGTGGTGGTGGGTCAGCAGCACGACGCCGACCTCACCGGCCACCGCGGCCACCGCGTCCAGGTGGGCCGGGATCGACGGCCCCGGGTCGACCACGACCGACCGGCGCGCGCCCGGTTCGCGCAGCACCCAGGTGTTGGTGCCGTCGAGCGTCATGACGTCGGCGTTGGGCGCGAGCACGCACTGCGCCCGCGACCCGAAGGTCCCGCCCGCCCAGCTCATCCGGACCAGCCCACGTCAGGCGCCCCGGTGCGCGGCCAGGATCGGCCGCTGGTGCTCGGGGATCGACAGCGTCCACCCGTCGTCCATCGCCTCGATGCCGGGGGTGTGCATCTCGACCACGCGCCCGTGCGCGGCCTCGACGACCTCCCGCGGTGAGCCGAACTGCGCCACCTCCAGTGACGTGAGGTACGTCGGCGGCATCATCAGCATGTCGCCGCGCTCGGCCTGGGCGACGGCGTCGGCGGCCGGCAGCCAGGTCACCGAGGACGACTCGGTCGACACGTCGCGGGTGCGCTGACCCTCGGGCAGCAGCGCCACGAAGAACCAGGTGCGGTAGCGCTTCGGCTCGAACACCGGGGTGAGCCAGCCGCCCCAGACGCCGAGCAGGTCGGTGCGCAGCACCAGCCCGCGGGCGGCGAGGAACGACGTCATCGCGAGCTCGCGCGACTCCAGCGCGTGCCGGTCGGCCTCCCAGTCGTCGCTCGTGGTGTCGGCGACGACCTCGTCGGCCGAGGCACCCGCCAGCAGCACGCCGGACTCCTCGAAGGTCTCCCGGACCGCCGCGCACACCAGCGCCCGCGCCAGGTGCTCGTCGCAGCCGAGCCGCTCGGCCCACTCGGCCGGCTGCGGTCCGGCCCAGGCGACGGTCGCGTCGAAGTCGCGCGGGTCCACGCCGCCGCCGGGGTAGACGCACATCCCGCCGGCGAACTCCATCGTGGTGTGCCGGCGCAGGTAGTAGACCTCCGGCCCGTGCGCGGACGACCGCAGCAGGATCACCGTCGCCGCGTCCCGCGGCTCGGCGGGGTCGCGGCGGCCGTCGGCGTACTCGCGGGCGAGCTCGACGACCTGGTCCGGCAGCGGGATCGGCGGGATCGGGATCCTCACCCGATCACCCCGTCACCCGCACCACGATCTCCACCTCGACCGGGGAGTCCAGCGGCAGCACCGGCACGCCGACGGCCGACCGGGCGTGCACGCCCGCGTCGCCGAAGACCGTGCCGAGCAGCTCGGAGGCGCCGTTGGCGACCTGCGGCTGCCCGGTGAAGTCCGGCGTGGAGGCGATGAACGCGACGACCTTGACGACCTGCGCGACCCGCGACAGGTCGCCGACCACGGACTTCACCGCGGCGATCGCGTTGAGCGCGCACTGCTGCGCGCACAGCGTCGCCTCCTCGGCGCTCACCTCGCCACCGACCTTGCCGGTCACCATCAGCTCGCCGCCGCGCATCGGCAGCTGGCCGGAGGTGAAGACGAGGTCGCCGGACGCGACGGCCGGGACGTACGCCGCCACCGGCTTGGCCACCTCGGGCACCGCGAGCCCGAGCTCGGCGAGCCGCTCCTCGGGGCTCGTCATGCCAGCGGCCGCTTGAAGTAGCCGACGAGGTTCTCGGGGTTCATGCCGGGCGCGATCTGCACCAGCTCCCACCCGTCGGCGCCGAAGTTGTCCAGGATCTGCTTGGCCGCGTGCGTGAGGATCGGGGCGGTCAGGTACTCCCACTTGGTCATGCCGGGCACCCTACTCGGGACGCACGACGGATCCACCCGTGGACGGACGCCGGCGGCCGAGCGCCGCACTAGGGTCGCACTCGTGACCACCGTGTCCCCCGAGCCCGCCGCGGAGCGCCAGCCGTGGCGACTCGGCCCGCGCGGCCAGGTGTGGTTCGACGTCGCGCTCGGCGTCGCCCTGCTGGCCCCGGTGGCGGCGTTCCCCGTGCTCGGCCTCGGCTGGGTGTCCACCGTCCTCGCGGTGGCCCAGCTGCTGCCGCTGTTCTGGCGCCGGCGCCACCCGCAGCTGGTGTTCGCGGCGGTCGCGGTGGCGAGCGCGGCGCAGGCGCTGGTCATCGACAACCCCCTGTGGAGCCAGGTCGCGTTCGCGGTCGCGACGTACTCCGTCGCCCGCTACGCCCCGGCGGTCCGGGGCCTCCTCGCGCTCGCCGCGGGCCTCTGCGGGGCGGCCGTCGCGGCCGTCGACTGGCTGCGCGGGCTGAAGGCGGAGCTGACCGTCGGCACCGTCGGCTCCTACTTCCTCACGGTCGCGATGATCGTGGTCGCCGCGTGGGCGCTCGGCACCCTGGGCCGGGTCCGGCGGGCGTACGTCGACGCCGTGGTCGAGCGCGGCCGGCGGATCGAGCGCGAGGCGGCCCAGCAGGTCGCGCTCGCCGCCTCCGACGAGCGTGCCCGCATCGCCCGCGAGATGCACGACGTGGTCGCCCACGGGCTGTCGGTGATCGTGGTCCAGGCCGACGGGGCGCGGTACGCCGCCGGGCGGGACCCCGCCGCGGCCGCCGCGGCCCTCGAGGCGATCTCGGCGACCGGCCGCGCGTCGCTCACCGAGATGCGCCGGATGCTGGGACTGCTGCGCTCCGACCCCGACGCGAACGGGACGGCCCTGCGTCCCCAGCCGGGGCTGGCCGACCTCGACGCGCTCGTCGCGGAGGCCGGCGCCGCCGGGGCACACGTCGACGCGACCTTCCCGGCGGACGTCAGCGGCGTGCCCGACGGCGTCGCGCTCACGACGTACCGCGTCGTCCAGGAGGCGCTCACCAACGTCCGCAAGCACGCCGGTCCCGAGGTGGCCGTCCGCGTGGAGGTCCGGGTCGCCGACGGCACCGGGATCGAGGTGCTCGTCGAGGACGACGGGCGCGGCGCGGCCGCACCCTCCGACGGTCGGGGACTCGGCCTGGCCGGCATGCGCGAGCGGGTCACCGTGCACGGCGGCACAGTCGAGGCCGCCCCCCGCCCGGGAGGCGGCTTCCGGGTGGCTGCGAGGCTGCCCCTGTGAGCCCCGAGCCCAGCCACGAGCCCAGCCACGGGCCCAGCCCCGGGCCGATCCGGGTCTTCCTCGTCGACGACCAGCAGATGGTGCGCGGCGGGTTCCGGATGCTCGTGGAGAGCCAGCCCGACCTCACGGTGGTCGGGGAGGCCGGCGACGGCGCCGAGGCGGTGCAGCGGCTGGCGGTCACCCGTGCCGACGTGGTGCTGATGGACGTGCGGATGCCGCGGCTCGACGGCGTCGAGGCGACCCGGGCGATCACCGGCCGCGGCGAGGTGCCGCGGGTGATCGTGCTGACGACGTTCGACCTCGACGAGTACGCCTTCGCCGCGATCAGGGCCGGCGCCGCGGCGTTCCTCCTCAAGGACGCCCCGCCCGAGGACCTGCTGTCGGCGATCCGCACCGTGCACGCCGGCGACTCGGTCGTCGCCCCCAGCACCACCCGCCGCCTGCTCGACCACTTCGCCGCCACGCTGCCCGACCCGGACGCGGGGCCGTCGGCCGACGACCGCCTGACGGCGCTCACCGACCGGGAGCGCGAGGTGCTCGTCGAGGTCGGCCGCGGCCGCTCCAACTCCGAGATTGCCGCCGACCTGGTGGTCGCCGAGGCGACGGTCAAGACCCACGTGAGCCGGCTGCTCGCCAAGACCGGGTCCCGCGACCGGGTCCAGCTGGTGGTCCTGGCGTACGAGACCGGCCTGGTCCGTAGTCCCTGAGTCGTACGTCGGGTCGGTTCCCCGGGCTGACGACCCTGCACCCCCCTCGACGGGATCGTCGAGACATGACGATCACCGAGCCCAGCCCCATCACCACCGGCCTCGCGGCGAGCGCCCGCGGCCTCACCCGCGTCTACGGTCGCAGCGACGCCGCCGTCCACGCCCTGCGCGGCGTCGACCTCGACCTGCCGAGCGGCCGGTTCACCGCGATCATGGGCCCGTCGGGCTCGGGCAAGTCCACGCTCATGCACTGCCTCGCCGGCCTCGACGTCCCCACCTCCGGGACGGTGTCGGTCGCCGGCCGCGCGCTCGAGAGCATGGACGACACCGCGCTGACGATCTTCCGCCGCGACCACGTCGGCTTCGTGTTCCAGTCCTTCAACCTGCTGCCGATGCTGACCGCGGGGCAGAACATCCTGCTCCCTCTCGAGCTCGCCGGCCGCCGGGTCGACGCCGCCGCCCGCGAGCGGTACGCCCTGGTCGTGGAGGTGCTCGGCCTCGGCGACCGCCTGGGCCACCGCCCCGCGGAGCTCTCCGGCGGCCAGCAGCAGCGGGTCGCGATCGCACGCGCCCTGGTCGCCCAGCCCGACATCGTGTTCGCCGACGAGCCGACCGGCAACCTCGACAGCGAGGCCTCGGCCGAGGTCCTCGGGTTCCTGCGCCGCTCGGTGCGCGAGCTCGGCCAGACCGTCGTGATGGTGACCCACGAGCTCGACGCGGCCGCGTACGCCGACGACGTCCTCGTGATCGCCGACGGCCGGATCCGCGCCCACCTGGTCGACCCGTCCACCGACCAGCTGGTCGCGGTGCTGCGCGCGGAGCCGACCCGATGAGGACGGTGCTGGCCGCGTCCCTGCGGGTCCACACCCGGCGGTACGTCGCGGCCTCGGTCGCCGTCGTGATCGGCGTGGCGTTCATCGTGGTGACGAGCCTGCTGTCCTCGGCCGCCCGCAACGGGCTCGTGGCCGGGGTGGAGGTGCCCTACCGCGACGCCGATGTCGTCGTGACGGGCATCGACGGCGACCAGGCGGCCGGGATCCTCCAGCAGGCCGCGGACCGGGGCGACCATGCCTCGTTCCTGGGGTGGACCGTGCAGCACGTACGGGTCGGCGACCGGCTCCTCGGCGAGGCCGTCGACGTCGGGGCAGTCGCCGACGGCCCGGACCTGCGCTGGCAGGAGCTGCGCGCCGGCCGCTTCCCCGAGCGCCCGGGCGAGGTGGTCGCGGACGCCAACGCGGTCAAGGGCGACGGTGTCGCCGTGGGCGATGCGGTCCGGATCGGCACCGGCAACCACGCCGTCGAGGCCACGCTGGTGGGGCTGGTCGACACCCCGTCGGCGAGCGTCGGCGCCGACCTCTATCTCACCTGGTCCGACCTGCAGCGGTTCGCCGGCGACCTGTGGGTCGACTCGGTCGCGTACGCCGGCAGCGGCTCGTCGTCGCTGGCCGACCGGCTGCCCGAGGACGCGACCGTCCAGTCCCGTGACGCGTTCGTCGAGGACCGCCAGGCCGACCTCACCAACCAGGTCAACGTGCTCGCGATCCTGCTGCTGGTCTTCGCCGCGATCGCCCTGTTCGTCTCCGTGCTGGTGGTCGCCAACACGTTCTCGATCCTGTTCGCCCAGCGGGCCCGCGACTTCGCCCTGCTGCGCTGCGTCGGCGCGACCCGCCGGCAGGTGCTGCGCTCGGTGCGCATCGAGGCGCTGGCGATCGGCGTCGCCTCCGCGCTCGTCGGGCTGGTCGCCGGCACCGCAGTCGGCTACGCACTGGTGGCGGCCGCCCGGGCGCTGCTGCCCAGCGGGTCGATGGGCCTGCCGACGCCCTCGCTGCGCTGGTACGTCGCCGCGTTCGTCACCGGGGTGCTCGTCACGGTCGTCGCCGCGTGGCTGCCGACCCGCCGGGTGACCTCGCTCAACCCCTTGGCGGCGCTGCGGCCCGACGACGCGACCAGCGTCCGCACCCGCTCCGGCCGGATCCGGATCGCCGGCGGGCTGGCCGCGGTCGTGCTGGGCGCCGCCCTGCTCGCCCAGTCGATCTCCGGCAACAGCGTGCTCGCCATGGTGCTCGGTGGGATCACGTCCTTCAGCGGCGTGCTCCTGCTGGGACCGGTGCTGGTGCCCGCGCTGATCCGGGTGCTGGGCGGGGCCGCCGGACGGCTCGCCGGCGCGCCCGCGCGGCTCGCCGCGGAGAACGCCGTACGCAACCCGCGCCGGACGGCGGCCACCACGTCGGCGCTCCTGGTCGGCGTCACGTTGACGACCGCCGTGCTCACCGGGCTGGCCAGCTCACGCAGCGCCGTCGACAAGGACCTGGACCGCGACTACCCGATCGACCTGGCCCTGACCGCGACCGACGAGCCGCTGCCCGCCGACCTCCTCGACAAGGTCCGCGGGGTGACCGGGGTCGCCGCAGCGGTGGGGCTCGAGGGCGCGCCGCTGCACGTCCCCGGTGCGGGCACGCTGCCGGTGGTCGCGGCGGTCGATGCAGGCGAGGTCGTCCACGGCTCGGCGGGCGTGGCCGGGGTGCGTCCCGGTCAGATCTGGTTGCCCCAGGGCGAGGGACTCGACGAGGGCGGCCGTGTGACGCTCGCCGGCACCGGCGGAGAGGTCACGCTGCGGGTGCGGACCGGCTCCGGCTGGGGCGACGGCGCGATCGTGGCCACCGCGACCCTGAGCCGGCTGACCTCGGACGCCACGACTCGCGCAGTGTGGGTCCGCGCCGAGCCGGGCGCCGACGCGGAGGACCTCGCCGGCGACCTGGACGCCCTCGCCCAGCCGGCGGATGCCGACCTGGCGGACAACCTGGCCACCCGGTCCTGGGTGAACCTGCAGCTCGACATCCTCACCGGCACCGTCGTCGCCCTGCTCGGCATCGCGGTGGTCATCGCGTTGATCGGCATCGGCAACACGCTCGGCCTCTCGGTGCTCGAACGGGGCCGTGAGAACGCGCTGCTGCGCGCGCTCGGCCTGACCCGGCGCCAGCTGCGGGCCACGCTCGCGACCGAGGCCCTGCTGCTGTCGGTGGTCGCGACCGTCCTCGGCATCGCCATCGGGGCGACGTTCGCCTGGGTGAGCCTGCAGGCGCTGGTGAAGGCCGCCGTCGACGAAGCGCCCATGGTGCTGCCGTGGGGTCAGCTGACGGTCGTGGTGCTGGTCGCCGCGGCTGCGGGGCTGGCGTCCTCACTGGTGCCCGCGCGCCGGGCCGCCCGGACGACCCCGGCTGCGGGCCTCAGTCTGGACTGAGTGGTCTCAGGCCGTGGACTCGAGGTCGCGACGGACGCGCTTCGGGAGCGAGCGCCGGGCGGCGTACCGCGCCGCGACGGCGCTGGTGTAGGCCAGGCGCCGGCGGGCGGCGACACCGGTCGGGTTCGGGTGCGGCTGCGCCAGGTGCGGGTCGAAGCTCTCGGCGAGCGCGTCGCGCAGCAGCACCAGCGCCTCGGCGCGGAGCTGGGAGATCCGGGACTCGGTGACGCCGAGCTCCGCGGCGAGCTCGGCCATCGGCAGCTCCTCGAGGAAGTAGCCGCGGACCACGCGCTGCATGCGCGACGGCAGCTCGTCGACCGCGTCGGCGAGGTAGCGGACCCGCTCGAGGTGCTCGGCGTGCTCGGCCGGACCCGCGTCGCGACCCGGGAGCAGGTCGGCCAGGCCCTGCTGGGCTCCGGCGTCCAGGGGGAGCACCATCGCCCGGGAGACCTCGGAGTCGGCCCTCGTCACCTCGTCGTGGCTCAGCCCGAGCGCCGCGGCCACCGCGCCGTCGTCGGGGAACTCCCCCATCGTCGCCGCCAACCGGGCGCGGGCCTCCTCGATCTCACGGCTCCGGCGGCGCACCGAGCGCGACGCCCAGTCGACCGCGCGGAGCTCGTCGACCATCGCACCGCGGATCCGGGGCATGGCGTACCGCACGAACGGCACGCCCCGTGCCGGGTCGTAGGAGCGGGCCGCGGTCACCAGGGCGACCAGGCCGGCGGAGCGCAGGTCGTTGCGGTCCACGTGGGCCGGCACCCGCGCCATCGTCTCGCGCACCAGGTGCGCGACGAGGGGGAGGTTCTCGACGGCGAGACGGTCCGCATCGGGGAACGGCCCCGGCCGCAGGGAGTCCTCAGCCGGCTCGGCGAACGTGCGGGGCTCGTAGACCTCGGGGTCGGTCATGGGGCGCTGTCTCCTCGAGAGATGTGCGTCGTGCCTGGGTCCCGTGGTTCCACCTGGCCTGCGGGAGTCGCGGCGCTGTTGTCACCTCCCCATTCGGCGAGCAGCACGCGCGTCTTGAGGTCGGCTAGACCTGTTGTGCCGGTCACGCACCGACCACCTGCGCAGCCGGACTGCGTCAGGCCGAGATCACGCCTGGGGTCACGCCGGCCAGCGGCCGTCGGTCTGAGCCGCCGCGACGGCGGCCCGCCCGGCGGGCTCCATCCGGCCCGCGGCCTTGAGACGGGCCACCCGTTCCACGTTCGAGGACGACCACGGGCTCCGCGCGCCCCGGGGCGTCATCCTCAGGCAGCGGGTCTGCTCGTCCCGGCGGCGCGCCTGGCTGTCGATCCACCCGAAGCACAGCGACTCCTCGACGGCCTCCTCATAGGTGAGAGCCGTGACCGCGCGGCCCTTCTTGGTCAGCACCAGCCAGACACCCGGGGATCGGTCGTGGTGCTCCCGCAGCCACGCGCGCCACGCGGCGGCGTCCGGCACGAGCAGCTCGTCGAGCTCGGGCTTCGGTGCAGACCTGGGCATGCCGGCCATCATGCCCGCGCCTGCAGGGTCAGGCGGACCGTTCGAGCCGCTCGCGCGACGCGGCGGTGCGCGCCCGACGGGCGGCGTACTGCTGGGCGACCAGCCGCGTGTACGCCGTCCGCCGCCGGGCATGGGGGCGCTCGTGGTCGCCGCCCTCCCCGGTGTCGGCGGGCCCGACGGGCGCGGCGCTCATCGCCGTGGCCAGCGCATCGCGCAGGAGGACCAGGGCCTCGGTGCGCAACTGCTCCGCGCAGGCCTCGCTGGCGCCGACCTCCGCGGCCAGCTCCGCCATCGGGCGCTGCTCGAGGAAGTAGCCGCGCGCCACGTGCCGCAGCCGCTCCGGGAGCTCCTCGACGGCGACGACGAGGCACTGCACGCGCTCGTGACGTCCGCGGCGGTCGACCTCGACCACGCGATCCGCGTGTCGCCCGGCGGCTGCACCGTCGCCGACCGAGAGTCCCAGGGCGGCGGCCAGGTCCACGGCGTCGGGGAAGAGGGCGAGCACGGTGTCGAGGCGGAGCCGGGCGGCGGACGCGTCCCGCGGGCACGCGGCCCGGACCGCCCAGTCCACCGACCGCAGCTCGTCGACCAGGGCGCCGCGTACCCGGACCGAGGCGTGCTCCGCGAACCGAGCCGACCCCGCCGGGCCGGCGTCGCGCGCCGCGGCGAGGAGCGCGACCAGGCCGGCGGCCAGCAGGTCGTTGCGATCCGCAGACGACGGCACCCGCGCCATCGTCTCGCGCACGAGGTGCGCCACCAGGGGGACGTGCTGGACCGCCAGCCGGTCTCGCTCGGCGGCCGACCAGGAGCTCGGGGTGTCGATCGTCACTCCCCAAGTGATGCATAAACGGGCCGTTTCCCACAAAAAGACAGGGGAGAAATGCCCGTTTTCGAAGGTAAAAGTCTGCGGGCTCCTCGTACGGACTAGGACCGCCTAGTCCGTTCGGGCCAGGGGGACCATTGCCTTGCTGGCACGAACGGGTTGGCCTCTCTAGCCAGTTGGAAAACGTTATCGACCCGCCTGCCACCCGGAGGGGTCAAATCCTGTCGATTTGTCGTCACAATCCGTCCGGTCGTGAGTCACTACTCCCGTGAATGCCAGCACGACGACCTCGTTGTCGATCTCCGAACGCGACCAGCTCGCGGTCCAGCACGTGCCCCTCGTGGCGCACCTGGTCCGCGAGACGATGGCGCGGGTGCCGTCCTACATGGACCGCAACGACCTCCACTCCGCCGGTCTGCTGGCACTCGTGCAGGCCGCTCGCGCCTTCGACCCCGACCGAGGCGTGCCGTTCGCGGGCTACGCGAGCACTCGCATCCGGGGCGCCCTGGTCGACGAGCTGCGATCGGTCGACTGGGCATCACGGTCGGTGCGCCGGCGCGCTCGCGAGATCGAGGCGGCGCGAACCAGGCTGGCCGCCGCCCTCGGCGCGTTCCCCGACGACGCCGCGGTCGCCGAGGCCCTCGGGCTGCGCCCCGAGGACGTCTGCCGCGCCGACTCCGAGGTCGCCCGGGCGGTCGTCGTCCCGCTGGACGCCGGACCCAACGCCGGCTTCATCGAGCAGCTCGCCGGTCGTGGGATCGGTCCCGAGGACGCCGTCCTGCGCGAGGAGCGCACGCAGTACCTCGCCGCCGCGGTCGAGGCCCTGCCCGAGCGTCTCCAGCACGTGGTCCGCGGCTACTTCCTCGAGGAGCGGCCGATGGCCGAGCTCGCCGCGGAGCTCGGCGTCACCGAGTCCCGGATCTCCCAGCTCCGCGCCGAGGCGCTGGTGCTGCTGCGCGACGCGCTCGCCGAGGCCTTCGACCCGCACCTGGCGCAGCCGCACCCCAACCCCGACGGTGTCGCCGCCCGCCGGCGCCTGGCCTACACCAGCGCCGTCGCCGCCAGCTACGCGGCCCGACGTACCCTCGCGAACCCGCGCGCTCGCGAGAGCCTCAGCTCGACCGCCTAGAAGGCGCAGAACTCGTTGCCCTCGGGGTCGGCCAGCACCGTCCACGAGATCTCGTCGTCCGGCGCGCGCAGCACCCGTGCTCCGCGATCGACGAGCAGCTCCACGTCCACCGCGTCGACGTCCCAGTGGATGCGGTTCTTGACGGTCTTGGGCTCGGGGACCGGCACGAAGACCAGGTAGTCGAACGGCGCCCCCGGGATCTCCTCGACCCCCGCCCAGCCGTGCTCCTCGTCGGCGGACCACCGTCCGCCGACCAGCTCGGCCCACCACTGCGCGAGCCGCGCCGGGTCGGCGGCATCGACGACCACCTCGTAGAGCCGGCGCGCGGGCACCTGCTCGCGCTCGAAGACGCACAGCTCGCCGCCCTCGGGGTCGCGCAGCACCTTCCAGCGGAAGCTCTCCAGGTCCACCGGGGTCGCCCCGAGGTCGAGCACGTCCTCGACCGCCGCCGCGTGCACGTCGAGGTGCACCCGCTGCTTGACCGTCACCGGCTCGGGCACCCGGTTGAGCCACACCGTGTCCCGCTCGGTCGGCCCGGTCAGCAGCACCATCCCGTCGTCGCGCTGCTGGAGCTCGAGGTCGAGGGCCGCGGCCCAGAAGTGTCCCAGTCGGACCGGGTCGACGGCGTCGATGCAGAGGTCCTTGAAGGACGCGGGGCGTTCGCTCACCAGGACATCATGGCGGCACCCTGGGCGGGATCGGGACCGGGCCGCGGGCCCAGTAACGTCGGCTCGTGACCGCACCACCGACCAGGACTCGCGATCGGCTGCTGTCTCCGGCGTACGCCGCCACCACGATCGGCATGTTCGCGCTGTGCGCGCTGGTGGCCTTCGAGGCGCTCGCGGTGACGACCGTGATGCCGTCCGTCGCGCGCGAGCTGGACGGCGTCTCGCTCTACGCCCTGTCCTTCGGCGCACCGCTGGCCAGTGGTGTGGTCGGCATGGTCGCCGCCGGCGCCTGGAGCGACCGGCGTGGCCCGGCAGTGCCGTTGCTGGCCTCGCTCACCCTGTTCACGCTCGGGTTGGTGGTCTGCGGCACGGCCCCGACGATGGAGATCCTGGTCGCCGGCAGGGTCGTCCAAGGGCTCGGCGGCGGTGCGCTGACCGTCGGCCTCTACGTCCTGGTCGGGGCGATCTTCCCCGCCCAGCTGCAGCCCGCGGTGTTCGCGAGCTTCGCGGCCGCGTGGGTGCTGCCGTCGCTGTTCGGTCCCGCGTTGGCCGCCGCCGTGGCTCACGCGGTCGGCTGGCGCTGGGTGTTCCTCGGCGCCACCGCCCTGGCGGCCGCGGCAGCGAGCCTGGTCGCGCCCTCGCTGCGCGGGCTCGCGGCACCGGCGCCCGGGGAGGTGACCCCGGCGCGCTCCCGGCTGGCGTGGGCCGCGGTCGGCGGTGTCGCAGTGCTGGTCGTCGAGCTCGTCGGGTCCGCTCGGGGCGCGGTCGCCCTGGTCGCCGTCGTGGCCCTCGGTGCCGTGCTGGCCGCACTGCGGCGGCTGCTGCCGCCGGGCGCCCTCGTCGCCCGGCGCGGGCTGCCCGCCGTGATCGCCACCCGTGGGCTGATGAGCGCCTCGTTCTTCTGTGCGGAGGCCTACATCGTGTTCGTGCTCCAGGACCACTGGGGCCTCTCCGCGGGCCGCGCCGGCCTGGCCCTGACCGGGGTCGGCGTGGTCTGGGCCGCTGCCAGCCAGGTGCAGTCGCGTCTGGGCGAGCGGCTCTCGCACGTCGCCGCGATGAGCGCGGGAACCGGGCTGCTGGCCGGTGGCACGGTCGGGCTGGTCGTCGTCGTCGGAGCCGCTGCGCACCCTGCCCTCGCGGTGGCGGCGTACGTCGTCGCCGGCGCCGGGATGGGCCTGGGCTACCCCCGCACGAGCGTGGCGATGCTGGCCGCGTCCACCGAACGCGACCGAGGATTCAACTCCTCGGCACTGTCGGTCGCAGACTCGCTCGGCGGCGCGCTCGCGCTCTCGGCGTCGGGGATCGCCTTCGCCGCCTCCGAGCGGGCGGGCGCCGACCCGTTCCTGTCGGTCTTCGTGCTGGCCGTCGCGCTCGGGGTGCTGGCGGCGCTCGCCGCCGCCCGGACCGGCCAGGACCGATCAGGCCACAGCAGGTCAGGCCAAGCAGGTCAGGCCGGTCAGATCAGCACCGGCTCGGTCTGCTGACGCACCTCGTCCTCGGTGACGCCCGGCGCGAGCTCGACCAGGCGCAGTCCCTCCGGGGTGACGTCGATGACCGCCAGGTCCGTGATGATCCGCTGCACGACACCGCGGCCGGTGTAGGGCAACGAGCACTCCTCGACGATCTTGTAGCTGCCGTCCTTGGCGACGTGCTCCATCAGCACGATCACCCGCTTGGCACCGTGGACCAGGTCCATCGCGCCGCCCATGCCCTTGACCATCTTGCCGGGGATCATCCAGTTCGCGATGTCACCGGCCCGGGACACCTGCATGGCCCCGAGGATCGCGGCGTCGACCTTGCCGCCGCGGATCATCCCGAACGAGGTGGCGGAGTCGAAGAACGACGCGCCGCGGCGCAGCGTCACCGTCTCCTTGCCCGCGTTGATCAGGTCGGGGTCCTCCTCGCCGTCGAACGGGTAGGCACCCACACCGAGGATGCCGTTCTCCGACTGCAGCACCAGCTCGACGTCGTCGCCGACGTAGTTGGGCACCAGGGTCGGCAGCCCGATCCCGAGGTTGACGTAGGAGCCGTCCGTCAGCTCCGAGGCGGCCCGGGCCGCCATCTCCTCACGGCTCCAGCTCATGCTCGGGTCCTCACGGTCTTGCGCTCGATCCGCTTGTCTGCGGCCTGTTCCGGGGTCAGCTCCACGACGCGCTGCACGAACACGCCCGGGGTGTGCACGTGGTTGGGGTCGATCTCACCCGGCTCGACCAGGTGCTCGACCTCCGCGATCGTGAGCCGGCCGCACATCGCGGCCAGCGGGTTGAAGTTGCGCGCGGAGTCGCGGAACACCAGGTTGCCGTGGCGGTCGCCCTTCCAGGCGCGGACCAGCCCGAAGTCCGCGACGACCGCGTGCTCGAGCACGAACTCCTTCGGGCCCTCGGCGGTCTCGAAGACCTGGGTCTGCTTGGGCGGGGAGGACTTCACGACGTTGCCCTCGGCGTCGTACCGCCAGGGCAGCCCGCCCTCGGCGACCTGCGTGCCGACGCCGGTCGCGGTGAAGAACGCCGGGATGCCGGAGCCGCCCGCCCGCATCCGCTCCGCGAGCGTGCCCTGCGGGGTCAGCTCCACCTCCAGCTCACCCGACAGGTACTGCCGCGCGAACTCCTTGTTCTCCCCCACGTACGACGCCACCACCCGCCGGAGCCGGCCGGCACCGAGCAGCAGCCCGAGCCCCCAGCCGTCCACGCCGGCGTTGTTCGACACGACCTCGAGATCGTCGGTGCCGGCGTCCAGCACCGCCTGGATCAGCACCGACGGGATCCCGCACAACCCGAACCCGCCGACGGCCAGGGTCGACCCGCTCGCGATGTCCGCGACGGCCTCCGCGGCCGTGCCCACCACCTTGTCCACGCCATCTCCTCCTCGCCGGCCACGACGCTGTGACCCGGCTCTCGTCGATCCTAGTGTCGCCGGGCCGTCATCTACGCTCGCCCCATGGTCTCGTCGAAGGACGCCCCGGACTGGTCCCGTGTGCGCCTGCACGTCGTGACCGGCAAGGGCGGCACGGGCAAGTCCACGGTCGCGGCGGCCCTCGCGCTCGGGCTGGCCTCCCAGGGGCGGCAGGTGCTGCTCTGCGAGGTCGAGGGACGCCAGGGCATCGCCCGGATGTTCGACGTCGACCCACTGCCCTACGAGGAGCGCCGGATCGCCACCGGCCTCCACCACGACGGCCGGGCGCCGGGGGTGGTGCATGCGCTGCACATCGACCCCGAGTCGGCGCTGCTGGAGTACCTCGCCATGTACTACAAGCTCGGCCGCGCCGGCCGGGCGCTGGACCGCTTCGGGGTGATCGAGTTCGCCACCACGATCGCGCCCGGCGTCCGTGACGTGCTGCTCACCGGCAAGGTCTTCGAGGCGGTCCAGCGCAACAGCCGCAACCGCCACGCGGTCCGGTACGACGCGGTCGTGCTCGACGCTCCCCCGACCGGCCGGATCACCCAGTTCCTCAACGTCAACGAGGAGCTCGCCGGCCTGGCGAAGGTCGGGCCGATCAAGGGCCAGGCCGACACCGTCATGACGCTGTTCCGGTCGCCGCGCACGCTGGTCCACCTGGTCACCGTGCTCGAGGAGATGCCCGTGCAGGAGACGGCCGACGGGATCGCGGAGCTGCGGGCGGCCCGGCTGCCGGTCGGCGCGGTGATCGTCAACCAGGTGCGGCCCCGCGACCTCGGGCGCGAGGACCTCGACGCGGCGCTCGCCGGCCGCCTGGACACGGACCGGATCGCGGCCGACCTCGAGGCCGCCGGCGTCGGCGGCGGCCGGGCGCTCGCGACCGGGCTGGCCGCCGAGGCGCGCGACCACGCGGAGCGACGAGCCCTGGAGGACGCCCAGCGGGAGGTGGTCGACGAGCTCGCGCTGCCGACCGTCGAGCTCCCCCGGCTCGCGAGCGGCGTCGACCTGGGCGGGCTCTACGAGCTGGCCGCCGACCTCAAGGCGCAGGGGATGGCATGAGCACCCCACGCAACTGCGGGGGCCCCGCATGACCAAGGCACGCACCCGCACCCGTGTCGGTCCGCTCGCGACCAACCCGGAGCCGGCCCCTCCGCTGGACGTCGACGCACTGCTCGACGACCGGTCCACCGGCATCATCGTGTGCTGCGGCTCGGGCGGCGTCGGCAAGACCACGGCGTCGGCGGCGCTGGCGCTCCGGGCCGCCGAGCGCGGCCGCCGCGTCGTCGTCCTCACCATCGACCCGGCCCGCCGGCTGGCCCAGTCGATGGGCATCGAGGCGCTTGACAACACCCCGCGCCCGGTCAAGGGCCTCAAGCTCCCCGGGGGCAACGGGAGGTCGAAGGGAGCGCCCCTGCTGGACGCGATGATGCTCGACATGAAGCGCACCTTCGACGAGGTGGTCGAGAGCCAGGCCAACGCCGAGAAGGCGCGCCAGATCCTGGAGAACCCCTTCTACATCGCGCTCTCGAGCTCGTTCGCCGGCACCCAGGAGTACATGGCGATGGAGAAGCTCGGGCAGATCCACGCGGACGCCAAGCGCGACGGCACCTACGACCTGATCGTCGTCGACACCCCGCCGTCCCGCTCGGCGCTGGACTTCCTCGACGCCCCCGAGCGGCTCTCGAGCTTCCTCGACGGCCGGTTCATCCGGCTCCTGCTCACCCCCGCCCGCGGTCCGGCTCGGATGATGACCGCCGGGCTCGGGCTGATCACCAGCGCGCTGAACCGGATCCTGGGCACGCAGGTGCTGCGGGACATGCAGACCTTCGTCGCGGCGTTCGACACGCTCTTCGGCGGCTTCCGCGCGCGCGCTCAGAAGACGTTCCAGCTGCTCCAGGCGGACGGTACGGCGTTCCTCGTCGTGGCGGCCCCGGAGCCGGACGCGCTGCGCGAGGCGGCGTACTTCGTCGAGCGGCTGGAGGAGGACGACATGCCGCTGGCCGGCCTGATCGTCAACCGGGCCAGCCCCGCACCCGTCGGCACCGTGTCGGCGGACGAGGCGATGGCGGCGTCCGAGCGGTTGCGCAAGGAGGACCCGTCGTCGCTGACCGCGGGCCTGCTGCGACTGCACGCCGACCAGACCCGCATCGTCGAGCGCGAGGCGCTGCTGCGCGACCGGTTCGCGGCCGCGCACCCGCAGGTGCCGACCGTGGTCGTCCCGGCGCTCGCGGGCGACGTCCACGACCTCGACGGACTGCGTCGGGTCGGAGAGCTGATGGCGGGGACGGACTAGCGTCCCCGGTCAGGGCAGGCCGGTCAGGTCAGGTCAGACGGCGACCGGCTTGGCGACCGGCGACGGAGCACCCTGCTCGCGGGCGGTCTCGAGCACCGTCCGCCACGAGGCGTTCGGGCGACGGCGCAGCAACGCACGGCGCTCGCGCTCGGTCATCCCGCCCCAGACCCCCCACTCGATCTGGTTGTCGAGCGCCTCAGCAAGGCACTCGGTGCGCACGGGGCAACCCGCGCACAGCTGCTTGGCCTTGTTCTGCTCCGCGCCTCGCACGAACAGCTGGTCCGGTTGCGCTTCGCGACACGCAGCCGCCGGCGCCCAATCCTCAACCCACATGATGATGTCCCCACATCAGTCCGAGATAGGCGGCGTCCCCATGACGTCTACCCGGGATGTTCTCCCCTCGGTAAAGAAGTTAAGGAAGAAATCAGATAAGGGGCAGACACATCCGACCCAATCCGCGTAGTCCAAACTAACTAGTCATATCGGACTACGACTGGGTTCGGGTTCAGCGACTCACGTACCCTGGGCCCATGTCCGTGCCGCGCGACGAACGCCTGCCTGCCTCCCGCGTCGCCTCCCACCTGGCCGTGATGCTCGCCGTCGCCGCCGTGATGGGGGTCGTCGTCGCCGGGCTCGCCATCCCGTTCGCGGGCGTCCTCGGCATCGGTGCGCGCAACATGTCCCAGGCGATGGACAACCTGCCCGCGGAGCTGCAGACCGACCCGCTGCCGCAGAAGACCAAGCTGGTCGACTCCAAGGGCAACGTGATCGCGACCCTGTACGACGAGAACCGCGTCAACGTCTCGCTCGACCAGATCTCCCGCACGATGGTCAAGGCGATCGTCGCGATCGAGGACTACCGGTTCTACGAGCACGGCGCGCTCGACCTCAAGGGCACGCTGCGGGCGCTGATCACCAACCAGGCCAGCAACGGCGTGGTGCAGGGCGGGTCCTCGATCACCCAGCAGATGGTCAAGATGACCCTGCTCACCCAGGCCAAGACCAAGGAGGAGCGGCGCGAGGCCACCGACGACACCTACGCCCGCAAGCTGCGCGAGCTGCGCTACGCGATCGCGTTCGAGCAGAAGTACTCCAAGGACTGGATCCTCGAGCGCTACCTGAACATCGCGTACTTCGGTGACGGCACCTACGGCATCCAGTCCGCGGCCCGGCACTACTTCAACGTCAACGCCAAGAACCTCGACCTGCGCCAGTCCGCGATGCTCGCCGGCCTGGTGAAGAACCCCACCGGCTACGACCCCACGAACTCCCCCGACCGCGCTCTCGAGCGCCGCAACGTGGTCCTCGACCGGATGGCCGAGCTCAACGTGATCAGCCGCGAGAAGGCCGCGAAGACCAAGGAGCAGAAGCTGGGCCTCCGGGTGGTCCCGGCCAAGAACGGCTGCCTGTACTCACGGGCGCCGTTCTTCTGCGACTACGCGATCAACTGGCTGCTCCAGGACCCCCAGCTCGGTGAGACCGTCGCCGAGCGCAAGGATCTGCTGAAGACGGGCGGTTTGACCGTCCACACGACGATCGACCTGCGCTACCAGCAGGCGGCCGACGCCTCCGTCGCGAGCCACGTCCACCCCACGGACCAGGCCATCGGTGCGCTCGCGATGGTCGAACCGGGCACGGGCGCGGTGAAGGCGCTCTCCCAGTCGCGACCGATGGGCCGCAAGGAGAAGAAGGGCGAGACCTTCCTGAACTACGTCGTACCCCAGAAGTACGGCGACTCCAACGGCTTCCAGGCCGGCTCGACGTTCAAGCTGTTCGTGCTGGCCTCGGCCATCAACGACGGCACGTCGCTCAACACGACCATCAACTCGCCCAACGAGCTACAGATCCCGATGAACAGCTACCAGGACTGCGGCGACCAGCCCTACGCGAGCAGCGAGACCTGGCCGGTGCACAACTCGACCGGGTTCGGCACCTTCAACCTCTACACTGGCACTCAGCTGTCGGTGAACACGTTCTTCGCCCAGCTCGAGCAGCGCACCGGGTTGTGCCAGCCCTACAAGCTCGCCAAGAGCATGGGCATCGAGCTGACCGACCCCGTCGACGAGCGGGTGCCGTCGTTCACCCTCGGTGTGCCGAGCGTGAGCCCGCTCGAGATGGCCGAGGCGTACGCGACGGTGGCGGCGCGTGGGCTGCACTGCGACTCGCGGCCGGTGACCGCCATCGACGACGCCACCGGAGCGCAGATCCGTGACTACTCCTCGACCTGCGAGCAGGTCATGCCGCAGACGACGGCCGACGCCGTCAACGACATCCTTCGCGGCGTTCAGGAGACCGGCTTCGGCGCTCAAGCGGGCATCGGACTCCCTCAGCCGTCGGCAGGCAAGACCGGCACCATCAACGAGAACATGGCGGTGTGGTTCTGCGGCTACACCCCCAACCTCGCCACCGCATCGATGATCGCCGGCGCGAACCGCAAGGGTCACTGGATCACCTTGAACGGCCAGATGCTGGCCAACCGGTACGTCCCGAGTGCGCACGGCTCGACCACCGCGGGCCCGATGTGGGGCGACGCCATGAAGCCGATCGCGGCCTGGCTGCCCGACGAGGACTTCGTCGCCCCGGACTCCGAGATCGTCAACGGCGTGATGGTGTCGGTGCCGGACACGGCCGGCATGTCTCCCGACCAGGCACGCAGCATTCTCGAGGACGCCGGGTTCTTCCCGGCCGACGGCGGCCAGGTGAACTCCAACGCACCCGCCGGCACGGTCGCCTACACCAGCCCCGCCGGAGGCTCGACGACGACCAGCGGGTCCTCGATCACGATCTACGTCTCGAACGGCGTCCCCCCCGCACCGCCACCGCGCCACGGCGGCGGCGGTGGCGGCGGTGGCGGTAACGGCCACGGCCACGGCAACGGCAACGGGCACGGCGGCGGCCGCGGTCGCTGACCCCGCCCGGGCTCAGCCGAGCTGCCGGCGTACCTCCGCGGCGACGGCGCCGCCGTCGGCACGACCCTTCACCTGGGGCTGGATCATGCCCATGACCTTGCCCATCGCCTTCATGCCCTCGCCGGCGACGCCGGCCTGGGCGATGGCCGAGGTCACCAGGTCGGCGATCTCCTGCTCGGTCAGCTGGGCGGGCAGGTAGTCGGCGATCACCGCGGCCTCCGCGGTCTCCTTGGCCGCCATCTCCGCGCGGCCGCCGTCACCGAAGGCGGCCGCGGCCTCGCGCCGCTTCTTCGCCTCGGTGGAGAGCACCCCGATGATGTCGTCGTCGGTGAGCTCGCGGTGCTCCTTGCCGGCCACCTCCGCGTTGGTGATCGCGGTGAGCACCATCCGGAGCGTGGAGGACCGGACCTCGTCACGGGCCTTCATCGATGCGGTGAGGTCGGCACGGAGACGGTCCTTGAGCGCACTCATGTTCGCCATTGTGGCAGCCTTGCGCCGTGACCTCCCTGTCCCCCGCCCGCCGCCTGGCCCTGCGAGCGGTCGCCACCGGGGCCGTCGGAGGCGCCGCGCTCACGGCGTACGCCCTGGCCGAGGCGCGGGCCTACACGCTGCGGCGGGTCACCGTGCCGGTGCTGCCACCTGGCAGCCCGGACCTGCGGGTGCTGCACCTCAGTGACATCCACCTGACCCCGGGGCAGACCCGCAAGCAGGAGTGGCTGCGCCGCCTCGCGGGGCTCGCTCCCGACCTCGTCGTCGACACCGGCGACAACATCGCCCACCACGCGGCGGTCCCCGTCGTGCTCGACGCCCTCGGGCCGTTGCTGGACGCGCCGGGCGTGTTCGTGTTCGGCTCCAACGACTACTTCTCGCCGACGCTGCGCAACCCGATGCGCTACCTGCTGCCCGACGACGGCACCCGCCACACCGACAGCGCCCAGCTGCCGTGGCGCGACCTCCAGCGGGAGCTCACCTCCCGCGGGTGGGTCGACCTGACCAACAGCCGTGCGACGCTCGAGGTGCGCGGGCTGCGGATCGCGTTCGCGGGGGTCGACGACCCGCACCTGGGCTACGACCGCCTTCAGGACGTCGCCGGGCCCGCGGACCAGGACGCCGACCTGCGCCTGGGCGTCGCGCACGCGCCGTACCTGCGGGTGCTGGACCGCTTCACCGCCGACGGGTACGACGCGATCCTCGCCGGGCACACCCACGGGGGGCAGGTCTGCCTCCCGGGGGTGGGCGCGCTGACCACCAACTGCGACCTGGAGCCCGACCGGGCGCGCGGCCTGCACCGTCACCCGGCCGCGTCGGCACCGGGCGACCCGGGGTCCGCGTGGCTGCACGTCTCGGCCGGGCTGGGCACCAGCCCGTACGCCAGGATCCGGGTCGCCTGCCGCCCCGAGGCGACGCTGCTCACGCTCGTCGCCCGCTCCTGAGCGAGAGCTCTGGTCCACGGGGCGAGGCCGATTTCGAGCGCCCCGCGCGGCTCGGGTATGGTTGCCCCTGCTTGGGGGCCGGACGGTGTCCGGATCCAGCGATCGGGCTGTGGCGCAGCTTGGTAGCGCGCCTCGTTCGGGACGAGGAGGCCGCAGGTTCAAATCCTGTCAGCCCGACCATGTGCAGGCCCGGATCCGCAGTGCGGATCCGGGCCTGCTGCATCATCCGGACGGGCTCGCCGTGGCACACTGCCGGTCATGCCGGAGAAGACCGACGGGGAGCCCGGGAAGGACGCCGGCAGGGACGAGCCCTCGCTGGAGCTGCCCTCCCTGGGGTGGCGCCGCAAGCGGCGGCGTACCCCTGCCGACCCGGTCGCCCCTGAGCCGATCGAGGTGGCCGAGCCGGCCGAGGCGCCGACCGCGCCGCTCCCCGCGCAGCCCGAGCCCGTCGCGTCGCCCGAGCCCGTCGCGTCGCCCGAGCCCGTCGCGTCGCCCGAGCCGGTCGCGGAGGCCGAGCCCGTCGTCGAGGCCGAGCCGGGGCCGCGGGTGCGCCCGGTGCGCGGGCCCGGCGGGATGGCGGTGGTCGTGCTGACCGGCCTGGTGGTCGGGCTCGGTATCGTCGGGCTCACCTGGGCGTCGCTGCGCCTGTGCGAGACCGTCCAGGGCACGTCGTCGTGCGGCGACACCGGCTACGTCCTGCTGATCGGGATCCTCGCGGTGATGATCATCGTCGGCTCGCTGCTGCTGCGGCTGACCCGGGTGCCCGAGCCGGGGAGCACGAGCTTCCTCGCCGTCGGGCTGACCGCGGTGCTCGCCCTGGTGTTCCTCGTGGACTCACTCATGGACCGGCCCATGGTGGTGGTCATCCCGCTGATCTCGGCGGGCACCTTCGCCCTCGCCCACTGGGTCACCCGCACCTTCGCGAGCCCCGACCAACGTTGACCCGCCCGAAACTTTCGGGCGGGTCAACGTGGTTTGTCGACATTCGACGTTGACCCGTCGTGAAGTTTCGGGCGGGTCAACCTCGACTCAGCGAGCGGCGAGCAGCTCGGCGATCTGCACGGTGTTGAGCGCGGCGCCCTTGCGCAGGTTGTCGTTCGAGATGAACAGTGCCAGGCCGCGGTCGCCGTCGACGCCCGGGTCGGTGCGGAGCCGGCCGACGTACGACGGGTCCTTGCCGGCGGCCTGGAGCGGGTTCGGGATGTCCGACAGCTCCACACCGGGTGCGTCGGCCAGCAGCTCGGCGGCGCGCTGCGGCGTCATCGGGCGCTCGAACTCCGCGTTGATCGCCAGCGAGTGGCCGGTGAAGACCGGCACCCGCACGCAGATCCCGGACACCGGCAGGTCGGGGATGCCGAGGATCTTGCGCGACTCGTTGCGCAGCTTCTGCTCCTCGTCGGTCTCGTTCAGCCCGTCGTCCACGATCGAGCCGGCCATCGGCAGCACGTTGTAGGCGATGGTGCGGGCGTACTTCACCGGGTCGGGGAACGCCACCGCCTCCCCGTCGTAGGCGAGCTCGCGCGCCTTGTCACCGGCGGCCGCGACCTGGGTCGCCAGCTCGTCGACGCCGGCCACGCCGGAGCCGGAGACCGCCTGGTAGGTCGACGCGATCAGCCGCACCAGCCCGGCCTCGTCGTGCAGCGGCTTGAGCACCGGCATCGCGGCCATCGTGGTGCAGTTGGGGTTGGCGATGATGCCCAAGCGGGCCTCGTCGAGCGCGCCGGGGTTGACCTCCGCGACGACGAGCGGCACGTCGGGATCCATCCGGAACGCCGAGGAGTTGTCGATCACGGTCACGCCGGCGGCCGCGAACTTCGGCGCCAGCGCACGCGAGGTCGAGGCGCCGGCGGAGAAGATCGCCACGTCGAGCCCGGCCGGGTCGGCGGTCGAGGCGTCCTCGACGAGGATCTCGCGCCCGGCGAACGGCAGCACCGTGCCGGCCGAGCGGGCGGAGGCGAAGAACCGGATCTCCGCGATCGGGAAGGCGCGCTCCTCGAGGATCTGGCGTACGGCGACGCCGACCTGCCCAGTGGCCCCGACAATGCCGATGTTCACCATGACGACTCCTCGAGGGCATGGGGTCCCCGCGGAGTTGTTCGCGGGGGAGCGAAGCGGAGGAGCGAAGAACTCCGTGGGGTGTGCTGTCCGGTCGCACCGACGACGCCGAGGCGCAGCGGGCGGCTCATCGGCCGGTCCCGCCGTACACGACCGCCTCGACCTCTTCGGCGTCCAGGTCGAACGCCGTGTGCGTGGCGCGAACGGCCTCGTCGACCTGGGTCTCGTCGACGATCACCGAGATCCGGATCTCGGAGGTGGAGATCATCTGGATGTTCACCCCGGCGGAGGCGAGCGCGGCGAAGAACCGCGCGGTGATGCCCGGGTGGGAGCGCATGCCGGCACCGATCAGCGAGACCTTGCCGATCTGGTCGTTGTAGAGGAGCTGGTCGTAGCCGACCTCATCCTGGATCCGGGCCAACGCGCTCATCGCCACCTGCCCGTCGGCACGGGGCAGCGTGAACGAGATGTCGGTGAGGCCGGTGGCGGCGGCCGAGACGTTCTGCACGACCATGTCGATGTTGACCTCGGTCGCGGCGAGCGCCTCGAAGATGCGGGCGGCCTCGCCCACCTTGTCGGGCACCCCGACCACGGTGATCTTGGCCTCGCTCCGGTCGTGGGCGACGCCGGCGATGATCGCCTGCTCCATCTGTTCCTCTCCTGCCTTGCTGTCCGGGATGACCCAGGTGCCTTCCTTCTGGCTGAAGGAGGAGCGCACGTGGATCGGCATGTCGTAGCGGCGGGCGTACTCGACGCACCGCAGGTGCAGGATCTTGGCGCCCGACGCCGCCATCTCCAGCATCTCCTCGGTGGAGACGCGGGCGAGCTTGCGGGCCGCGGGCACGATCCGGGGGTCGGCGGTGAAGACCCCGTCGACGTCGCTGTAGATCTCGCAGACCTCGGCGCCCAGCGCCGCTGCGAGGGCGACCGCGGTGGTGTCGGAGGCGCCGCGGCCGAGGGTGGTGACGTCCTTGGTGTCCTGCGAGACGCCCTGGAAGCCCGCGACGATCGCGATCGCGCCGTTCTTGATGGCGTTCTCGATGCGACCGGGGGTGATGTCGATGATCTTGGCCTTGCCGTGCACCGAGTCGGTGATCACACCGGCCTGCGAGCCGGTGAACGACTGCGCCTTGTGGCCGAGCGCGGCGATCGCCATGGCGACCAGCGCCATCGAGATCCGCTCACCGGCGGTCAGCAGCATGTCGAGCTCGCGCGGCGGCGGCAGCGGCGTCACCTCCTCGGCGAGGTCACGCAGCTTGTCGGTGTCGTCGCCCATCGCGGAGACCACCACGACCACGTCGTGGCCGGCCTTGCGCGTGTTGACGATCCGCTGGGCCACCCGCTTGATGCCGGCGGCGTCCGCGACCGACGATCCGCCGTACTTCTGGACGACAATGCCCACGGTTGTCCCTCTGCTCGACTGTGCTGCCAGCCGTCGAGTCTACCGAGGAGCGGGCTCCTCACTCTCGAGCATCTCATCGGCGAGTGCGATCTGCTCCTCCTCGACCACGAACTCCGCGTCCAGCCGGTCGTGGGCGACGATCGAGAGCAGCGCGTTGAGGGCGGCGCCCGCGAGGTTGCCCCACGAGGCGACGTAGGAGTACTGCCACCACCACAGCGCCTCCCCGACGTTGCCGAGGCGGTAGTGGCGCAGGCCGTTCTCGAGGTCGGTGGCGATGCTGGTCAGGTCGTCGGAGAGCTGGCTCTCGACCACGTCGGGGACGTAGGGGTCGAAGACGAAGCTGTAGGTGTCGACGCTGTCGAGCATCGAGGCGAGCCGCAGCCGCATCTCGTCGAGGTCGGGCTCGGGGCCCACGTCGGGCTGGAACTCGCCCTCGGGGTTGAAGTCGCGCTGCGCCCCCAGCCGGGCGCCGGCGAGCAGCACCTGGCTGATCTCCAGCAGCAGCAGCGAGATCGCCCGGCCGCCGTCGGCCTCGCGGGCGATGGCCTGCAGGGCGATCAGGAAGCTCTCGACCTGGTCGGCGATCTGCTGGGCGAACTCTTCGGTATCGGTCTCAGTCATCTGCTGATCGCCTTCCTGCGAATGCGCGGCCCAGGGTCACCTCGTCGGCGTACTCCAAGTCACCGCCTACGGGCAGTCCACTCGCCAAGCGCGTCACGCGCAACTCCATGGGCTTGAGCATCCGGGTGAGGTACGTCGCGGTGGCCTCGCCCTCAAGGTTGGGGTCGGTCGCCAGGATCACCTCGGTGATGGTGCCGTCGGCCAGCCGGATCATGAGCTCGCGGATGCGCAGCTGCTCGGGCCCGATGCCGTCGATGGGCGAGATCGCCCCGCCCAGCACGTGGTAGCGGCCCCGGAACTCGCGGGTCCGCTCGATCGCGACCACGTCCTTGTACTCCTCCACGACGCACAGCACCGACGGGTCGCGCCGCGGGTCGCGGCAGATCCGGCACTGCTCGTCCTGCGAGACGTTGAAGCAGACGCTGCAGAACTTCACCTTGGCCTTGACCTCGATGAGCACGTCGGCGAGCCGGCGTACGTCGGCGGGGTCGGCCTGCAGCAGGTGGAACGCGATCCGCTGCGCGCCCTTGGGACCGACGCCGGGCAGCCGGCCCAGCTCGTCGATCAGGTCCTGTACGACGCCCTCGTACAACTAGCGCTCACCTCGATCGAAGGGGGTCACTAGAACCCCAGCTGCCCGGGCAGGCCCGGCAGCCCCTCGGCGCCACCCGCGAGCGGGCCGAGGGCCTCGCCCGCGAGCGCGTCGGCCTGGGCCTTGGCGTCGCGGTAGGCGGCGACGATCATGTCGCCGAGGTCGGACAGGTCGTCGGGGTCGCTGCCGTCGAAGCCGCCGGCCTTGATCTCGACGCCGACGAGCTCGCCGACGCCGTTGACCTTCACGGTCACCGCCCCGCCGGCCACGGTGCCGTCGACGACGGTCTCGGTGAGCCGCTCCTGGGCGCTCTGCAGCTGCTCCTGCATCTGCTGCGCCTGCTGGAGCAGCGCGTTCATGTCGAACCCGCCGCCGCCGAGCGACTCGAAGGGGTTCTGGCTCATGGGGTCACCTCTGGTCGTCGGTGGGTGGTCACTGGTGGCGGATCTCCTCGATCATCTGGGCACCGAGCTCGCGTTGGAGCAGCTCGGCGGTGGTCATGCCCTGCTGGTCGGCGTCGACGTCGTCCGGGTGGGCGTCGGCGTCGGCCGCGGCCCAGTCGGGGCCGTCGGCTCGGGGCTCGTCGCCGGAGCGGGTCTGCTGGATCGCCCCGCGGGCGGCCGCGATGGACTCCGGGTCACTGGCGCGCCGCGTCTCCGGGGCCGCCTCCGGCGCGGGGTCGGGGGCGTGGGTCGCCGGGGTGGTCACGACCGGCGCGTCGGCCCGCGCACCCGGGTCGATGATCGTCTCGATCCGCCAGTCGGCGCCGACGACGTCGATCGCCGCCTGCCGCAGCACGTCGTCGCACCCGCCGTTGACGAACGAGTCGCGGGCCCCGGCGTTGGTGAAGCCGAGCGTCAGCGTCTGGCCGTCGACCGCCACCACCTGGCAGTTCTGGGTCAGATGCATCCAGGCCACTCGGCGACGCAGCTTGGTCGCGTCGACGATGTCGGGCCAGAGGCGGCGTACGTCGACGAGCGTGAGCCCACCGGCCGGGGCGGTAGCCGGGGACTCGGGGGCGGCGGCGCGCGCCGCGGGCGCGGGCTCGGCCACGGGCGGGGTCTCCGCCATGGGCGCGGCCTCCGCCACCGGTACGGGCTCGGCCACCGGTGGCGCGGGTGCGGCCGGCTCCGGCTCGCGATCGACGGGAGCGGGCTCCGGGCGCTGGGCGGCGGGGTCGGGCGGGGTCGGGCGGGCCGGCGGCGGTGCGGGGCGGTCCTGGGCCGGTGGTGCGGCCGGTGCGGCCGCGGTCGGCGTCGGGGTGCCGGTGATCGTGAGGCGCTTCTCGAGGCGGTCGAGCCGAGCCATCACGCCGTCGGTCGCATGGTCGGCGCCGGGCAGCAGGATGCGGGCGCACAGCAGCTCGAGCAGCAGGCGCGGCGCGGTGGCGCCGCGCATCTCGGTGAGCCCGGTGGCTGCGATGTCGGCGGCCCGGCTGAGCTCGGCCGCGCCGAAGCGCGCTGCCTGGGCGACCAGCCGCTCGCCCTGGTCCTCCGACACGTCGATCAGCCCGGTGGCGGGTGCGTCGGGCACGGCCGCGACGATCACGAGGTCGCGCAGCCGGCGCAGCAGGTCCTCGGTGAAGCGGCGCGGGTCCTGGCCGGTCTCGACGACCTTGTCGACCACTGCGAAGACCGACGCGCCGTCGCCGGCGGCGAACGCGTCGACGACCTCGTCGAGCAGCGTGTCCGGGGTGTAGCCGAGCAGCCCGGCCGCGAGCTCGTGGGTGACCCCGGCGGGTCCGGCCCCGCCCAGCAGCTGGTCGAGCACCGAGAGCGTGTCGCGGGCCGAGCCACCGCCGGCGCGCACGACCAGCGGCAGCGCCGCCGGGTCGATGGTGACGCCCTCCTTGTCGCACAGCTCCGAGAGGTACGACGAGAGCAGCCGCGGCGGGATCAGCCTGAACGGGTAGTGGTGGGTGCGCGACCGGATCGTCGGCAGCACCTTGTCGGGCTCGGTGGTCGCGAAGATGAACCGCAGGTGCGGCGGAGGCTCCTCCACCAGCTTGAGCAGGGCGTTGAAGCCCTGCGTCGTCACCATGTGGGCCTCGTCGATGATGTAGACCTTGTACTTGCTCCGCACCGGCGCGAAGAACGCCTTCTCGCGCAGGTCACGGGCGTCGTCGACGCCACCGTGGGAGGCCGCGTCGATCTCGATCACGTCGATCGAGCCCGGGCCGCCCCGGGCCAGGTCCCGGCAGCTGTCGCACTCGCCGCACGGGTCGGCCACCGGAGCCTGCACGCAGTTGAGCGCCCGGGCCAGGATCCGCGCCGATGTGGTCTTGCCACAGCCGCGCGGCCCGGAGAACAGATAGGCGTGGTTGACCCGGTTGTTGGCCAGCGCGACCCGGAGCGGCTCCGTCACGTGGGCCTGCCCGATGACCTCCGCGAAGGTCTCGGGCCGGTAGCGGCGGTACAGCGCCAGGGGTGACTCCACGCATGAACCCTAACCACCGCCCCCGACAGCCGGTAGCGGTGTGGGTCGGGGCAGTCGGTCCGATGAGCGACTGGGCTTCGAGACGGGTCGCGCCCGACCTCGCTCCGCTCGGTCCGGCGCCGAGCCCTCCTCAACCTCCCGTCCTGGTCCACGCCTTCGCAAGCTCAGGCGTGGGGACGTGAAGAGGCCCCCCGCGCACCCGGCAGAGCTCACTTGCCCTTGCTGCCTTCCGGCCCTGGGGGATTGGGTGAGGTGCCGCCACACGGGGGGTTGCCCCGAGTCTAGGTGAGGGCGGCGGACGGGACCAAGACGACCCCGCCCCCGCCCCGCCACCCACGCGGGCGGATTCGTCCGCGCAGCGCCGGACCGGTACTCTCCTCGGCGGAGGATTCGCCTAGTGGCCTATGGCGCTCGCTTGGAAAGCGGGTTGGGTTAACAGCCCTCAGGGGTTCGAATCCCCTATCCTCCGCCACTCGAACGGCGTCGCCCCTCTGGTGCGGCGCCGTTCGACATTCCCGGCCTGGACCCAGACACCTCCGTCCGTATGTGACAGGGTCGACGTGCCTCTTGCACCGGCGGCACTCGGGCCGCACCGCAGAACGGAGCACACGATGGTTCACCCCCTGCTGCAAGCCACCACGTCCTCGACCGACCTGGGCTTCCCCTGGTGGCTCCAGGTCACGCACCTGGTGAACTTCCTCTTCCTCGGGCTGCTGGTCAGGTCCGGCTGGGAGATCCTGGCCTCGCACCCGCGGCTGTACTGGCGCAACGACTGCGGCCCGGACACGCACTGGCTGAAGTTCACCAAGGACCGGGTCCCCGAGGAGATCGGCGCGTTCACCGCCCGTGACGACCAGCGCGACCTCCACCCGCTGATCAGCCTGCCGGGCCGGGCGAAGATCGGCATCGGCCGCGCCTGGCACGGTCTGGTCACCACGCTGTGGGTGCTCAACGGCCTGATCTACGTCGTGCTGCTCTTCGGCACCGGCCAGTGGCGCCGCCTGATCCCCACCTCGTGGAGCGTGTTCGGCGACGCGTGGGACTCGCTGAAGATCTACGCCGGCTTCGGGGTGCCGTCGATCGAGCACTTCACGCCGTACGACGCCCTGCAGCAGCTGATGTACACCTTCGTGGTCTTCGTGCTCGCGCCGCTGATGATCGTCACCGGGCCGGTGATGTCGCCGGCCGTGGTCGGGCGCTATCCGTGGTACCCCAAGCTCTTCGGTGGCCGCCAGGCGGCCCGGTCGCTCCACTTCATCGGCATGGCGATCTTCGTGGTGTTCGCGGTCATGCACGTGGCGCTGGTGCTCGCGGTGCACCCCGAGCACAACCTCGTGCACATGATGATGGGCAAGGAGTACGACGAGGCGCTGGTCGGCCAGGCCGTCACCCGCGTGATCATCGGGGTGGTCGTGGTGGTGGCGCTGTGGATCGCGGCGTCGTACGTCTCCCTCATCGACGTCCGCAAGAGCCAGCGGGTGCTCTACGGGCTGCAGGCACCGATCAAGCGGTTCGTGCTCAACCCGATGACCTCGCGGCAGCGCGCCCGGCAGGTGTTCACCGAGGCCGACATCTCGCCGTTCCACTGGGTCAACACCCGGCCGCCGGACCTCAGCCAGTCGCCGGAGTGGGTCGCGCTGCACGACGACGGCTTCCGCGACTTCCGGCTCGAGGTCGGCGGGCTGGTCCGCGAGCCGCGGTCGTTCTCCCTCGACGAGCTGCGCGCGATCGCCGCGCAGGACCAGATCACCATGCACACCTGCATGCAGGGCTGGACCGGCATCGCCAAGTGGTCCGGCGTGCCGCTGCGGGAGGTGCTCGCCCAGGTCGAGCCGCTCGACGACGCCAACTACGTGATGGTCGAGTCGTTCGGGACGGCCCAGCACATGCACGACGGCCGGCCGGTCGAGCCCTACTACACCGTGCTCACCAAGGCAATGGCGATGGAGGACGAGACCATCCTGGCCTGGGGCATGAACGGCGAGCCGCTCCCGGACATGTACGGCGCCCCGCTGCGGCTGCGCACCGAGTCGATGCACGGCTACAAGATGGTCAAGTGGGTCCGCTCGGTGTCGTGGATCCGCGACTACCGCGAGGTCGGCGACGGCATGGGCGGCACCCGCGAGGACTCCGGCTACCAGGACATGGACGCCCGGATCTGAGCTGCCTTCGCCACCCGAGCGAAGCTCGGGTGGCGAAGAAACAGCAGCCAGGTCGAGCCGCCGCGCGGCCGAGGGACGAAGCCGCGACCGGCGAGTCGAGACCCAGCACCCATGCGGAGAGGTCAGCGCCCCGAGCGAAGCTCGGGTGGCGAAGAAACAGCAGCCAGGTCGAGCCGCCGCGCGGCCGAGGGACGAAGCCGCGACCGGCGAGTCGAGACCCAGCACCCGTGCGGAGAAGTCAGCGCCCCGAGCTTTGGGTGACGAAGAGACGGCAGCCGGGTCGGGCAGCACACGAGAGGACTCACCCCTCGCTCGCTGCGGAGTCGCACGACCCGTCCGTCACCCCCACCGGCGCACACAAGGCGAGCTCCCGCGACAGGCGCACCCCCTCGCCGAACAGGCCCATCCACGCGGCCGGCACCACCGGCGCCGAGGCGTCGGCGTACCCCAGCCGGGCGGCGGCGTCGCCGTCGAGCGGGTTGGCCCGCCCGATCGAGTCGATCAGGACCGGGCTCGGGTCGCCGCCGCCGGCACGGACGGCGCGCCCCAGCGCCCCCCGGCCGGGATCGACGGCGACGTCGGCGCGGCGAGCGCGTACCTGCTCCGCGGCGAACCCGGCCCCGGGGCCCTGCGCGAGTCGGACGGTCGCCGGCCCGTCGGGCGCGGTGACCAGCACCGCGCACGGGTCGGTCGCCATCGGCTGCGGGGGCGCGGCCGGCCAGTGGGCGGCTGCCATCGGGAGCCGGGTGCGAGTGAGGTCGGGCGGGCGGTCCACCGAGAACACGCGCGGCGCCTCCCGCCCGGCGACGGTCGTCCACGCGTAGACCGCGAACGCGAACGGGTCGAGGTCGGCCGGCCCGTCGGTCGTCATCACGACGGCGTCCCCCGCGGCGTCCTGGAGGACGTCGCCGACCCGGGCGCCGCGGGGCACTCCCGCGAGGTCCCACCGCCCGGGCCGCTCACCGGCGTGCGTGAGCCCGAAGCTCGCCCAGCCGAGCGGCGCGCCCGTGGGGAACAGGTCGAGCCAGGCACGCGGCACCCGCGGCGCCAGGGCCCGGGCCGGCAGCCCGAGCGCCCCGAGCATGTTGTCGACGGCGTCCCCTCCGGGCAGCGGGAGTGCGTACGCCGACGGCGGCTCGTCGCCGACCTGCACAGAGGCGACCAGGTAGAAGTCGTGGCCGACGGCGACCACCAGCCCGGTGTCGGGCGCGGGTCGGACGTCGGGCTCCGCGGCGACCCGGACCCGGACCCCTCGGCGGTCGGCCGTGCACGCCGTCCAGCCCGACTCGACCAGCCGGTCGGACGCCGGCAGGCTCCCCGGGGCGCCGAGGATGCCGACGTCGTGGGCGACCACCTGCTCGTCGATCACGTCCTGCGGGAGCAGGATCGGGTCCACGTCGTGGCCCAGGATCAGCCTCGCCGAGGCGAGGTTGACGACCGGGTGGAGCTCGACGTGCCCGTCGTCCGCAGGGCGTGGGTCGTCCTCGTCCGGGAGGACCACGTAGGCCTGCCCGGTCTCCTTCGAGACGACGAGGCCGTGGCTCGCCCAGTCGTCCGGCGGCCGCGGCGCGAGCACATGTGCGATCGCGGCACCCGCGCCTAGCAGTACGGCGAGCGCGAGCCCCCCGACGACCGCGCGGCCGGGGTGTCCCGGATCGACCTCTCGCCCACCGGGGGCACCGGCCACGAACGCGCCGGTCAGCCGCCGCCGGCAGAAGGACGCGGCCTGGGCGAGATCGGAGGAGGTGGGCACGGCGAGTCCCTCACGACCGGATCACGGAGAACAGGCCCGAGGCGACCACGAGCGCCGGCAGCAGGGCGAGCACCGCGATGCTCTCGGCGCGGTCGCCCAGCCCCCGACGGCGCACCGACGCAACCGGCGCGAGCACGGTCACCACGATCAGCAGCAGGCCGACCCCGACCGACGCCGCCGCCACCGTCGGCCGCCACCCGGGGTGCAGCCACAGCACCGCGACCGCGACCGCGGCCAGCCCGGCGGTGCCCGACGCCAGGCCCACGAGGACCTCGGAGCGCGAGCGGTGCCGACGGGTCCGCAGCAGGACGACCAGGCAGCACGACACCGCCAGGAGCGTGCCCGCCACCCCGCGAGCGGCGGCCAGCGGCGCCGCCAGCACGAGCAGCAGGCCGACGGTGGCGGACAGCCCCACCAGGATCTCGTGGGCGAGGCGGGCGTCCGCGGCGACCCGGTCCCGGTCGACCGGCCGAGGAGCCGCCTCGGCGTCGTCGTCCCCGACGGGCAGGTCGGCCGAGACGCCGGTCAGGCCGAGCGCCAGCCGCGGGAACCCGCCGCCGGCCAGCACGGCCACGACGATCACGCCGGCCGCCACCGCGGCCGGGTCGAGGCCGGTGGCCCGCAGCAGCGGGCCGGTCGCGACGAGGATGGCGCCGAGGACCGCCGGCGGCATCAGCAGCGCCCGACCGTGGCGGACCCCGACCAGGCACCCGAGCCCGGTGAGCACCATGGCCCCGCCCGCGACCGGCAGGCCCCCCAACGGATCGTCGCCGGCCGTCGGCACCAGCCCGGCGACCGCGGCGTACGCCGTGGCCAGCCAGGCGACCGCGACCGCGGGCCCGGCCTGGTGCCGCACCCGGGACAGCACGACCGCGCCGGCGGCGAGGACCGCCGCGACCACGCCCGCGGCCGCACCCGCGACGGGCGACCCGCGCTGGAGCAGCACCGCCGCGGCCCCGACGCACAGCGCCAGGGTGACCGCACCCAGCACGGCGCGCCGGCCCGAGGCCGGATCCCAGGGCGCGAGGTCGTGCTCGACCACGTCGACCATCGCCTCGACCACGTCGTCGTAGGTGCGGGCCGGGCCCTCCTCGATCCGGGCGGCGACGGCCAGCAGCCCGCCGTCCCCGACGCCCTGGGCGGCCAGGCCCCGGTCGGGCGCGAGCTCTCGCCCCCGCGAGGTCACCACCCGGTAGCCGGCGTGCACCACGGCCGGGTCGAGGAGCCCGACACTGCGGGCGAGCTCGGGGACGAGCTCGGCGACCGGCACCGCGCCCGGCAACACGAGGTCGACCCGACGGGTCCCCGAGGCGACCGTCACCCGCACCAGAGCCGGCCCGGCCGCCGGTGCGGAGCTCATGCTCGGCCCCGATCCACGGCGTGGCCCTCAGGCCCCGAACGACGCCGCGCCGCGCTGGTCGGCGGCGCGGTACTCGGCGTTCGACTGGACCACGGCGGCACTGGTCTCGTGCAGGAGGCCCTTCATCTCCTGCATGGCGCGGTCCCACGTGGTCTTGGCCGCGGTGTAGGCCTGCTGGGCACTGCCGGTCCAGTCGCTGCGCAGCGGCGCGAGCTCGGACTCGAGGCGGTTGAGCCGCTCGTCGATCCGGGTGACCGCCTGGCCGAGGTCGTCGGCGACGGTGTCGAGGCCGGCGTGGTTGACGCGAAGTCCGTCGAGGGTCATCTCATTCACTCCTCAGGTTGTGCGCATGTGGTGGTGGTGTGGGGTTTGCGGTCAGCCGAGCCGGCCGGCGACGCGGTGGTAGCCCGACGACTGGGTCTCGTCGGTGCGCATGTTGTCCCGCTCGGTCGAGCTCAGCGACGCCTCGAACTCGTGCAGGGCGCCGGTGATCACGCGCTGCTTGTCGGTCCAGGCCCGGTGCAGCGTGAAGAACGCCGATCCCCCCGCCCCGACCCAGGCGCCCTGCTGGGCCAGGATCTGCTGCTCGAGCCCCTTGCTGAGGACGTCGAAGTCCGCCTTGGCGTCGGCCACGAGGGCCGCGGCCCGGCTGAGCGTGCCCTGGCCCTGTCCCATCTCGGGTGCGTACGACATGTCGCCATCTCCTTCCCCCGAGGCGGCGCTCGCCGCCCGAGAATCACTGGTGTCCTGTGTGGCGGTCCGGTCGGTCGCCCGAGCCGGACACGGGTCGATTGCCCGCGCGGCACGGGGCCCGAAACCGGCACCCGGCCGGCCTGTGGAAAGCCGGCAGGCGGGTTGTCCACAGGCCGGGCCGGCCGAGGCGTCACGCGTCCGGCGCCCGGGTAGGTGCCCGGCGTGACCACGATGCTGCGCGGTGCGCGTCCCGACGAGCCGGAGCTGCCGACGGGCCGGATCGTGCTCGAACCACCGCCACGGCTCCAGCCCCACGAGGGCGCCGGAGGCGTGCTCGTGAACGCGATCCCGATGCTCGGCAGCCTCGGCTCCGTCGCCCTGGTCGCGACCATGGGCCGTGCGGGCGGCGGCCGCGCCCTGATCGCCGGCGGGCTGTTCCTCTTCTCGACCCTCGGCTTCGTCCTGGTCCAGATCGACCGGCAGCGCCGGCAGCGCACCCACCAGGTCGCCGGCCCGCGCACCGGCTACCTGCGCTACCTTGCGGGCGTGCGCCGGGCGGCCCGGGTCGCCGCCGACGCGCAGCGGCGGGCGCTCACCTGGCACCACCCGGACCCCACGGCGCTGCCCGCCCTCGCCGACCAGGCGTCCCGGGTGTGGGCGCGCGACCTCGCCGACCCGCGGTTCCTGCACGTCCGCTACGGCCGCTGCGACCAGCCGCTCGCCCTCGACCTCGTCCCGCCGGAGCACACCACGACCGACGAGGCCGACCCGGTCGCCGTCTCGGCCCTGCACCGCCTACTGGGCGTGCACCGGCTCCAGCCCGAGCTGCCGGCCTGGCTCGACCTGCGGTCCGTCGACCGGGTCGAGGTGTGCGGGCCCGCCGAGCCCGCGCGCGCCCTGGCCCGCGCCCTGATCTGCTCGGCGACCACGTCCCACTCCCCCGACCACCTCGCGATCGCGGTGCTGACCTCCGAGCAGCACCTCGCCCACTGGGACTGGGTCAAGTGGCTGCCGCACGCCCGCAGCGACCGGCGCTCCGACGCCGCCGGACCGGCCCGGATGGTCGCCACCTCGCTCCCGGACCTCGCCGGCCTGCTGCCGCGCGACCTCGCGGCGGCGCCGCACCTGCTGATGGTCGTCGACGGGGCGGAGCCGCCGTCGGGCGACCCCGACGTACCCCTCGACGAACGCGCCGGCGTGACGGTGCTGGACCTGCCGACCCGGTGGGGCGACCTCGACGACGCGACCGGGCTCCGCATCCGGCTCGCCGACGAGCCCACCGGGGGAGGCGCCGGCGACACACCCCGGCCGGCGGTCCTGCGGCGACACCGGGAGGAGCCGGTGCGGGCACGCGCCGACCAGTGCAGCCTCGCGACCGCGGAGGCGCTGGCCCGTCGGTTGGCGCCGCTGCGCCCGGTCTCGCCCGGCGGCGCCGGCCGGCCGGCCGGCGGACCCACCCGGACCGCCGGGCCGCTCGAGCTGCTGGGGCTCGACCGCGTGCACACCTACGACCCCGAGTCGGCCTGGCGGGGCCGGCCCGCGCGCGACCGGCTGCGGGTCCCGATCGGGGTGGGCGACGACGGGTCGGTCGTCCACCTGGACCTGAAGGAGTCCGCCCAGCACGGCATGGGACCGCACGGGCTGGTGGTCGGCGCGACCGGGTCCGGCAAGTCCGAGCTCCTGCGCACCCTGGTGCTCGGCCTCGCCCTCACCCACTCGCCTGAGCAGCTCAACCTGGTGCTCGTCGACTTCAAGGGCGGCGCCACGTTCGCCGGCATGGCGCCGCTGCCGCACGTGTCCGCGATCATCACCAACCTCGCCCAGGAGCTCACGCTCGTGGACCGGATGCAGGACGCGCTGTCCGGCGAGCTGGTCCGCCGCCAGGAGCTGCTCCGGGCGGCGGGCAACTTCGCGTCGATCCGCGACTACGAGGGCGCGCGGGCCGCCGGTGCGAACCTCGCCCCGATGCCGTCGCTGCTCGTCGTGGTCGACGAGTTCTCGGAGCTGCTCGCGGCGAAGCCGGAGTTCATCGACCTGTTCGTCGCGATCGGCCGCCTCGGGCGCTCGCTCGGCCTGCACCTGCTGCTCGCCTCACAGCGTCTCGACGACGGCCGGCTGCGGGGCCTGGAGTCGCACCTGTCCTACCGGATCGGGCTGCGCACGTTCAGCGCCGCCGAGTCCCGCACCGTGCTCGGGGCTCCCGACGCCTACGAGCTGCCCGCCGAGCCCGGGCTCGGCCTCCTCAGGCCCGACCCGGCCACGCTGCAGCGCTTCCAGGCGGCCTACGTCTCGGGTCCGCCGCGGCGCACCGCGCGGATCCCGCCCGAGGACGACGGACCCGTCCCGGGCATCCTCCCGTTCACGATCACCGAGGTCTCGGCCCTCGACGCGTCGGCCCCGGCCGCCGTCGTACGCCGCTCGGCGGAGCCGCCCGGCGACCAGGAGTCGCTGCTCGACGTCGCCGTACGCCGGATGGCCAACCGGGGCCCGGCCGCCCACCAGGTCTGGCTGCCGCCGCTGGACGTGCCCGACCCGCTCGACGGCCTGATGACCGACCTCGTCGCCGACCCGGCGCTCGGACTCGTCTCGCCGCACTGGCGCGGCCGCGGCGGGCTGGTCGTCCCCCTCGGTGCCGTCGACCGGCCGCGCGAGCAGCGGCGCGACACCCTGACCGTCGACCTCGGCGGCAGCGGCGGCCACGCGGCCGTCGTCGGCGGACCACGCAGCGGCAAGAGCACCCTGCTGCGCACGATGGTCGCGAGCCTGTCCCTGACCACCACGCCGCTCGAGTCGCAGTTCTTCGTGCTCGACTTCGGCGGCGGCACGTTCGCGCCGTTCGCCCGCCTCCCCCACGTGGCCGGCATCGGCAGCCGGTCGGAGCCGGACGTGGTCCGGCGCATCGTCGCCGAGGTCCGCGGCGTCGTGGACCGGCGCGAGGAGTACTTCCGCGCCCGCGGGATCGACTCGATCGAGACCTACCGCTCGCTGCGGGCGGCCGGCCGCGCCGACGACGGGTACGGCGACGTGTTCGTCGTGGTCGACGGGTGGAGCACCCTGCGTGCGGACTTCGACGACCTCGAGATCGAGCTGCAGCAGCTGGCCGGCCGGGGCCTCACGTTCGGCCTGCACCTGCTGGTCGGCGCCACCCGCTGGGCGGATTTCCGCGCGGCGACCCGCGACCTGCTCGGCACCCGTCTCGAGCTGCGCCTGGGCGACCCCCTCGACTCCGAGGTCGACCGCTCGACCGCGGCGCGGGTGCCGGCCGGGAGGCCGGGGCGCGGGCTGCTGCCGAGCCGGCACCACTTCATCGCCGCCCTGCCCCGCATCGACGGGTCCGCGGACGTCGACGGGCTCGGCGACGGCGTGACGGACCTGGTGGACCGCGTCGCGGCGGCCTGGACCGGCCCGGCCGCGCCGCGGCTGCGGCTGCTGCCCGACCTGGTCACCCTCGAGGAGGTGCGCGAGGTCTCCGGCCCGGCCGCCGACGGTCGGCGGCTGCTGCTCGGCCTCGGCGAGGGCGACCTGGCCCCGGTCGGTCTGGACGTGGACGCCGAGCCGCACCTGCTGCTGTTCGGCGACGGGAGGTCGGGCAAGAGCGCAGCCCTGCGCGCCTACGCCCGGGAGGTGATGCGCACCCGCAACGCCCAGGAGGCGCAGCTGGTCGTCGTGGACTACCGGCGTTCGCTGCTCGGGGAGGTCCCCGAGGACTACCTCGTCGACTACCTCACCTCCGCCACGCAGGCCCAGCCCGCGCTCCGCGACCTCGCGGCGTACCTGCAGTCCCGGCTGCCCGGCCCCGGTGTCACCGCCGAGCAGCTGCGCCACCGCTCCTGGTGGTCCGGCGCCGAGGTGTTCGTGCTCGTCGACGACTACGACCTCGTGGCCACCCAGCAGGGCTCGCCGGTGCAGGTGCTCCAGCCGCTGCTGGCGCAGGCCCGCGACGTCGGCCTGCACCTGGTGGTGGCACGCCGCTCCGGTGGCGCGTCGCGAGCGCTCTACGAGCCGGTGGTCCAGTCGCTGCGCGACCTGGCCACGCCCGGGCTGCTGCTCTCCGGCAGCCCCGACGAGGGACCCCTGCTCAGCGGGCAGAAGCCGCAACCCGCACCGCCCGGCCGTGGCCGGCTCGTCACGCGCGACCGGGGGGTCGAGGTGGTGCAGCTGGCCTGGTGCGAGCAGCGCCAGTGACCGTCACACGTGTGTGTGCTCGCCGGGGCCCTTGACCCTCGCCCCGGGCAGGTCGGCGAGGTTGTAGGTCATCTCGAACGTACGCCGGTAGCCAGTGTGGGCGACCCGCCAACCGTCCGGGGTCCGGGTGTAGCGGTCCTCGTAGAACGCCGCGCCCTCGAGCATGAAGCTGAACTCCGGGACGATCACCTTGTCCTGCAGGTACCAGCGGCCGGTCGCCGCGTCGCCGTCGACGTCGATCTCGGGGTGGTGCGCCTGGTGCAGGGTGAGCCGCCCCTCGCCGAGGTTCTCCCGCATGTAGGCGACCAGCGCCGCCCGGTCGGCGAAGACCAGTCCGTTGTAGTCGCCGGTCGCGTCCGGCAGGAAGCACTCCGCGAACTCGTCCCAGCGCTTCGTGTCGAGGGTGCGCAGGTAGCGGTACTTGAGCCGGCAGATCTGGTCGATGTCGTCCACGAAACGAGAACGTATTCCAGTTTCGCGCTGTTCGTAAGGGACCTCCCGGCACCACGCGGGCCGAGCCCAGCCACGCGCCGGAGGGCAGCGGTTGACCTGCTCGTAACACACATTCAACCTCCCGGCGACAATGCTTTGGCACTCTAGGAGCCGAAGTCGCTCCCTCCGGGCGACCCGACCGACCGATGGAGGCCGAGATGGACCACCCCACCACCACGCCGGACCGCGACCTCGACCGGCTCCGCGAGCAGCGCGTCGAGCTGCGGCTGCGCCACGCCCAGCGGTTGACCAGCCTCATGGAGGAGCGCGCCGACCTGCGCGGCGTCCACGCCCTCGCCGACTACTTCGACGACGCGGTGCGCTGGTCCGCCTGACCGGCACCGGAGGTGACTGAGGTCGGGAGGGGCCTCGTTATAGTCGCGACGTGATCTTCAAACGCGTCGGCGACGGGAGGCCCTACCCCGACCACGGGCTCTCGTCCCGCGCATGGGCGGCGGTCCCGCCCCGACAGGTGCGCCTCGACCAGCTCGTCACCACCAAGGACACCCTCCAGCTCGCGGCCCTGCTCGACGAGGACTCGACGTTCTACGGCGACCTGTTCGCCCACGTGGTCGAGTGGCGTGGCGAGCTCTACCTCGAGGACGGGCTGCACCGCGCCCTGCGCGCGGCCCTCCAGCAGCGCAACGTGCTGCACGCGCGGGTCCACACGCTGGAGGACTGATGGTCGAGGGGGCCCGGTCGGCGATCACGATCTCCGCACTCGGCCTGCTCCTGGCGCTCGCCGCCGCCTGGGGGTGGTCGGCTGCGACCAAGCCGCTCCCGGCCAAGGTCGACACCCCGATCTGCGTCGACCACGGCGTCGCGGCCGGGACGAAGGTCTTCCCGCAGGACGTCACCGTCAGCGTCTTCAACGCCGGCACGCGGGAGGGCTTGGCCGGCCGCACCATGCAGCTGCTCACCGACGACGGCTTCGCGGAGGGCACGATGGGCAACGTCAGCGCACGCGTCGGGGTGGTCCAGATCTGGACCCTCGAGCCGGACAACCCCGCCGTCCGGCTGGTGGCCAGCCGGCTCGGTCCCGGCGTCGAGATCGAGCGCCGCGACCCACCCGGGGTCGGCGTGGCGGTCGTCGTGGGCGACGGGTTCCGCGACCTCGTCGAGGGCCGGCGCTCGACGGCGGCCGACTCCGACGCCACGATCTGCAGCCCGCCGGTGGGGTGAGACCGCTCAGGACGGCGGGCGGCGGGGCGGCTTCTCGACCAGCCACTGGGCGAGCCGGCCGCGCTCGCTGACCTGGCGCAGCCGCTCCTCGGTCTGCCACCGCAGCTTGCGCGGGGTGACCACCAGCAGGTCGTCGCCGTGCCGCAGGACCGTACGCCGCTCCGGCACCAGCGTCTGCCCGTCCCGGATCACCATCGACACCGACGCGCCGCGCGGCAGCCGCAGCTCGCCGACCTCGACGCCGTGCATCCGCGAGGTCGGCGCGATGAAGACCTGGAGCAGGTCCGCGGCGATCCGCTCCAGCGGCGCGGCCTCGACCTCCAGGCCCCGGGGCTCCGAGCGGCGCGCCACCTTGAGCAGCCGGGCCACCGCCGGCAGCGTCGGCCCGGTGAGCAGGGTGTAGATCACCACCATCACGAACACCAGGTCGAAGAGCCGGGTGGCGTCGGTGACGCCCTCGGCCAGCGGGATCGTCGTGAGCACGATCGGGACCGCGCCGCGCAGTCCCGCCCACGAGACGAACGACAGCTCGCGCCACGGCATCGGCTGCGCGACCGAGCTGGCGAGCACCGACAGCGGCCGGGCGACGAAGGTGAGCACCAGCCCGGCGACCACGGCCAGCCCGACTGTGGACAGCGTGATCCGGCCCGGCGAGAGCAGCAGGCCGAGCGTGACGAACAGGCCGATCTGGGCCAGCCAGGCGAGGCCCTCGGCGAAGGACCGGGTGGCGGCCCGGTGCGGCAGCTCGGAGTTGCCGAGCACCAGGGCGCCGACGTACACCGCGGCGAACCCGGACCCGTGCACGAACGTGGCGCCGCCGTACGCGAGGAACGCCAGCGTCATCACGGCGAGCGGGTAGAGGCCGGACGACGGCAGCGCGGCGCGGCGCATCACCCAGGCGCCGCCGAAGCCGGCGGCGAACCCCAGCGCGACACCGATCGCGAGCTCGTAGGCGATGATGCCGACCATCGCCGGTACGCCGTGCTCGGCGGCGGCCCCGGTCGAGATCAGCGTGACGAGCACGACCGTCGGGGCGTCGTTGAGGCCGGACTCCGCCTCGAGGGAGCCGGTGAGGCGCTTGGGCAGCGGCACCACGCGCAGCACCGAGAACACCGCGGCCGCGTCGGTCGGGGACGTCACCGCGCCGAGCAGCACGGCGAGCTCCCACGGCATGCCCAGCAGGTAGTGCCCCGCCAGGGCCACGACCGTCACCGAGACCGCGACCCCCAGGGTCGCGAGCGAGACCCCGAGCCGGATCGAGGGCCGCATCTCGCGCCAGCTGGTGGTGAGACCACCCTCGGCCAGGATCACCGCGAGGGCGCCGAACCCGACCGCGTGCGCGACCTCGTAGTTCTCGAACTGGATGCCGGCGCCGGACTCGCCCAGCGCGACGCCCATGAGCAGGTAGACCAACAGGCTGGGGAGGCCGGCGCGAGTGGACATCCGGACCGCGAGGATCGCGAGGAACGTGACCACGGACCCGACGAGGATGAACGCGTCGAGATCGTGGACGTCGAACGACACAGGTCACCTCGGCGATCGTCGGGGCGCGGGTGCGCAGTCTATCGGTGCGCCCGGTCCGACTCCGGCCGGAGGAAGGGTCAGCCGGTGGGGGTGTAGCCCGGCCGGCCCGAGGCGTCCCACTCCTCCCAGAACGAGGTGAACTCCTCCCCCAGGAACGGGTCCCCGCCGGTCATCGCGATGCCGCCGCGCCGCACGGTCCAGTCCCAGGGCGCCAGGTCCTGCGCGAGCGCGAGCTGGGTCTTGGCGGCGTCGGTGCGCCCGGCGCGCTGGTGGTGCGCCGCGATCCGGCGGTGGGCGAGCGCGAGCTGCTCGTCGTCGGTGCGCTCGGCAGCCGCTCTGTCGGGCACCTCGGGGAGGGTGCCGTCCCGCACCCAGGCCCGCAGCAGGTCGTGGTGGCGGGCGCTCTCGATCTGCGTGAACTCCACGAACTGGTCGTCCCCGGGGGCGATCGTCGGCGGCTTCACGATCCGGTCGTGCTCGTCGACCCACACGACCGACGGGACGTTGGTGATGCCGTACCGCTCCGCGGTCACGTGGGCGGTGTCGACGGCGACGGGGTACGTGGGGGCGGCCTGCTCGATCCAGGGCCGGGCATCCTCCGGGTCGGCGTCGAGCGCCACCGAGAACAGCCGCAGCCCGGCGTCCGCCAGCTCCTCCTGGAGCCGCTGCCAGCCGCCGAGCTCGTGCCGGCAGCCGCACCAGGAGGCCCAGGTCACCAGCACCCGCTTGTGCCCCGAGTGCTGGTCGAAGGAGACCGGGTGGCCGTCGACGTCGTTGAGGGTCAGCGACGGCGCCCGGCCGCCTGCGAGCTCGGTGCGGTGCGCCTCGGCCGACGGGGCGAGCGCCACGACGTCGCCGTCGCGGGCCACGAGGAGGCCCAACGCCTCGGGCACCGAGCGGCCGAGCAGGGGGACGCAGGTGTCGTCGCGGCACAGGCCCTCCGGCTTGAGCGTCCACCCGAGCACGCCCGCGAGCGCCTCGTCGGTGAGCTCCGCGGCGACCTCGCGCTCGGTACCGTCGACGTCGATGAGGGTCGCCACGACGGACAGGATCGCACGGAAGTGGAACTTGTTCTAGATTTGGCGCCATGAGCAGAGGCACCGAGATCCCCGACGTCCTGACCGCCGACGTCCTGACCGCCGACGTCCTGGCCGGCGCGTCGGCGTACGACGTCGTCGTCGTCGGCTTCGGGATCGCCGGCGGCTGCGCCGCGCTCGAGGCGGCCCGGGCCGGCGCGCGGGTGCTGCTGCTGGAGAGGGCCGCCGTGCACGGCGGCACGTCGAGCATGTCCGGCGGGCACTTCTACCTCGGCGGCGGCACCGCGGTGCAGCAGGCCACCGGGCACGAGGACTCGCCCGAGGAGATGTACAAGTACCTCGTCGCGGTCTCCAAGGAGCCCGAGCACGACAAGATCCGGGCCTACTGCGAGGGGTCGGTCGAGCACTTCGGGTGGCTGGAGGCGCTGGGCTTCGAGTTCGAGCGCTCCTACTACCCCGAGAAGGCCGTGATCCAGCCCGGCACCGAGGGCCTGATGTACACCGGCAACGAGAAGGTGTGGCCCTACCAGGACCAGGCGCGGCCGGCGCCGCGCGGCCACAAGGTGCCGGTGCCCGGCGACACCGAGGGCACCAAGATGGTGATGGACCTGCTGCGGGCCCGGGTCGAGGAGGCCGGGGTCGAGGTGCGCTACGAGACCGGCGCCACCAACCTCGTGGTGTCCGGGGAGGGCGCGGTCGTCGGGCTGGCCTGGAAGTCGTTCGACGAGACCGGGTACGTCGCCGCCGGGGCGGTCGTGATCGCGGCCGGCGGCTTCGTGATGAACCCCGACATGGTCGCGGCCTACACCCCCCGGCTCGCCGAGAAGCCGTTCACGCTGGGGTCGACGTACGACGACGGCCTCGGCATCCGGCTCGGCGCCTCGGTCGGCGCCGAGCTCAAGCACATGGACGAGCCGTTCATCACCGCGCCGTTCTACCCGCCGGCGGCACTGATCACGGGCTTCGTGGTCAACCAGCACGGGGAGCGGTTCTGCAACGAGGACGGCTACCACTCGCGCACCTCGCAGTTCGTGATGGAGCAGCCGGACTCCGCGGCGTACCTCATTGTCGACAGCGAGCACGTGGAGTACCCGAAGTTCCCGCTCGTGCCGCTCATCGACGGCTTCGAGACGATCACCGAGCTCGAGGACGCGCTCGGCCTCCCGGCCGGCTCGGTGGTCAAGACGCTCGAGCGCTACAACGAGCTCGCCGACGCCGGCGAGGACGTCGACTTCCACAAGGCACCTGAGTGGCTCGCACCCCAGCGCATCGGGCCGTGGGCGGTGTTCGACCTGCGGCTCGGCAAGGCGATGTACGCCGGCTTCACGCTCGGCGGCATCCGGGTCACGGTCGACGGTGAGGCCCAGCGCCCCGACGGCTCGGTCGTCCCCGGCCTCTACGCCGCCGGCGCCTGCGCCTCCAACCTCGCCCAGGACGGCAAGGGCTACTGCTCCGGCACCCAGCTCGGTGAGGGGTCGTTCTTCGGCCGGCGGGCTGGTCGGCACGCTGCGCGAGTTTCGTCGGCCGGCCGATGAAACTGGACCGGGCCGTAAGGTCGGGCCCGTGAGCAGGTTCGCAGTCGCTTCGAGGGCCAACGTGCCGCCGTTCCACGTGATGGACCTGCTGGCGGCGGCAGCGGCGCGGCAGCGCACGCACGGCGACATGCTGAACCTGCTGGCCGGGCAGCCGATGACCGGCGCGCCGGTGCCGGTGCGCGAGGAGGCCAAGCGGCTGCTCGACTCCGGTGACCCGCTGGGCTACACGCCGTCGGCCGGGATCCTCGAGCTGCGCCAGGCGATCGCCGGCCACCACCGGCGGATGCACGGCATCGACGTCGACCCCGAGCAGGTGGTGGTGACGACCGGCAGCAGCGGCGGGTTCCTGCTGGCGTTCCTCGCGGCCTTCGGGGTCGGCGACCGGGTCGCGATGGCGCGTCCGGGCTACCCCTGCTACCGCAACGTGCTGACTGCGCTGGGCTGCGAGGTCGTGGAGATCCCGACCGGCCCCGAGACCCGCTTCCAGCCCACGGTCGACCAGCTGTCCGAGCTCGACGACATCAAGGGCCTCGTCGTCGCCAGTCCCGCCAACCCCACGGGCACGATGCTGCTGCCGAGCGAGCTGGCCGCGCTGGCGGCGTACTGCGAGGACCGGCAGATCCAGCTGATCAGCGACGAGATCTACCACGGCATCGAGTACGCCCCGCTCACCGGCGGCGACCGCATGGCCCGCAGCGCCTGGGAGACCAGCCGCGAGGCAGTCGTGTTCTCGAGCTTCTCCAAGTACTTCTCGATGACCGGCTGGCGGATCGGCTGGATGCTCGCCCCCGACCGACTGCGCCGGGCAGTCGACGTGCTCACCGGCAACTTCACGATCTGCCCGCCGGTGATCGCGCAGCGCGCGTGCCTCGCGGCGTTCGACGACGCGTCGTACGCCGAGCTCGACGGCCACGTCGCACGCTACGGCGACAACCGCCGGATCCTCCTCGACGGCCTGCCGAAGCTGGGGATCACCGACCTCGCGCCCGCGGACGGCGCGTTCTACGTGTACGCCGACGTCGGCCACCTCACCGACGACACGATGCGGTTCGCGCACGAGCTGCTCGCCCGCACCGGCGTCGCGGTCGCCCCCGGCGTCGACTTCGACACCGTCGACGGGCCGCGCTACATCCGGCTCAGCTTCGCCGGCCCGGGAGCCGAGATCGAGCAGGCCCTCGAGCGGCTGTCCACAGTGCTCGACCGCTGAGGTTTCTCCACAGCCGCCGCCCGGCGACCCTCCCTGTGACCCCACCCGGGGCCAGCAGGAAGGGGGCACCAGATGTACGGCGACACCACGACGATCCGAGCGCTCGCGGCCCGGCTGCGCGAGCGCGGCGACGAGATCCGCGGCGAGGCGACCATGCTCGCGACCCGGGCCGAGCAGGTCCCGTGGCAGGGCCTCGCCGCCGACGCGATGCGCGAGCAGGCCCGGGTCCGCGCCGCGGCACTGCGGCGCACCGCCGCGCTCCACGACGACGCCGCCGACGCCCTCGACCGGCACGCCCGGGAGGTGGACCGGCTCAAGGACCTGATCGCGGCCATCGAGAGGAAGGTGCACCACCTGCTCGCCGAGGCCGCCGACGGGGTCGGCGGCCTGGTCGGCGGGGCGATCCACGGAGCGGTCCACGGCCTGCGGGACCTGGTCCCCGGCGGACCGGCCGGCTTCGTCCCGCCCCCGCCCGGCAGCCGTGCGTGGCTGAGCGTCGACCTCCCGGGGCTGGGCCGGTCATGAGCGCCGACATCGTCTCCGTCACCGGCGGGTCCGCCGGGCTGGCCGCGACGTACGCCGCCGTCCGGGAGCTTGCCGACACCTACGACGCGGCCGGCAGCCGGCTGCGCGGCTGGGCCGCGCTCGGTGCCGAGACGATGACCGACCCCGACCTGGCGGAGTCCGCGATCCTCGCGCCGCTGACCTTCGCGGAGGCCGAGGCCGCGGTGCTGGCCGCGACCACCGGGCCCGACGGGGTGCTGGTGGAGTCGTGCGGCTGGGAGGTCGACGCGGTCGCCGTGCGCGCCGCGGTGGCGGCGCTCGAGACCGCCGACGCGCTCGTCCGGGCGGCGGTCGACCAGGTGGACCACGCGGTCGGCCGGTCGGTCGGCTTCACGCTCGGCGCGACCGCGCCCGGCCTGGTGCCGCTGCTCGCCACGACGCTGCCGCTGGTCCCGCCCGGCGTCTGGCACGCGCTCGAGGACTGGGTCGTCGCCCACCCCGGCGTCGTCCAGCACGCCGCGAACGGCGGCGGCGGGGTGCTCGAGGGTCTCTGGGACGGCACCACCCCGCTGGCCCCGGGCGGCCCCGTGGGCCTGCCGCTGGTCGTCCCCGACGCCGCTGCCGGGGCGGGCCTGCTCGCGCTGCTCTACGGCCCCGCCGGCCACGCCGCGGTGACCGGGCTGCCCGGCGTCCGCGGCGGCCCCGACGCCCAGCCCGGCGACCTGGCGGGGCTGATCTCGCACCTCCACGACGTCGCCGACCTCTCGCCCGACCCCGACTCGCCGCTCAACGGCACCATCGAGATCCAGACCCTCGACGCCGGCACCGACCACGTCCGGCACATCGTCTACCTGCCCGGCACCGACGACATCGCCACCCTGCCGTGGACCCAGGACGACGACACCCGGGACTCGGCCAGCGACCTGGCATCGGCGGCGGGCCACCAGACGGTCTACCAGCAGGGCATCCTCCAGGCGATGGTGCAGGCCGGCATCGGGCCGCACGACCCGGTGCTGCTGGTCGGCCACTCCCTCGGCGGCATGGAGGCGGCCGCGATCCTCGGCCGGGGCGGCGACGGGTTCAACGTCACCAACGTCGTCACCGCCGGGTCGCCCACCGCGCAGGTCGACGGGTTCCCGGCCGGCAGCCACCTGCTCTCCCTCGAGCACCACGGCGACGTCGTACCGCTGCTCGACGGCGCGGACAACCCCGACTCTGTCGAGCAGGCCACGGTCACCTTCGACGACGAGCCCACCGGCATCCTCGACGCCCACGACTACCACCACTACGTCGCCGGAGCGGCGGCGGCCGACGCGTCGGCGGACCCGTCCGTGCGGGAGCAGCTCGCCAGCCTGCACGCCCACGGCTTCCTGGGCGCCGGTGGCGCGACCACCGAGGCGCAGGTCTTCCAGATCGTCCGGCAGCCGTGACCTCCTCCCGCGTTTCGCACCCCGGCATTCGGGGAAGGCGGGCGAGGACCACCCGGCGACGACTCCAGGGAAGGTGGCTCGTGTACGGCGACACCGACGTGATGCGCAGACGAGCGGCACAGCTGCGCGACCAGGGCGTCGACCTGCGCGCGATGGCCGACCGGCTGGTCGCCCAGACCGAGGCGGCCGGATGGACCGGCCGCGCCGCCGACGCGCTCGCTGAGCGGATCCGCGACCGGGCGGCCCTCCTGCGCGAGCTGGCGTCCCACCACGACGACGCGGCCGACTCGCTGGAGTCGCACCTGCTCGAGGTCGACCAGCTCAAGGACGCGATCGCGGGCGCGGAGCGGCACGCGGACCACCTCCTCGCCGAGGGCCGGGTGCCGGGCGGGTTCACGGCGCCGCCCCCGGGCCACCACGACTGGCTCACGGTCGAGCTCCCCCGCGCCGAGCTGCCCGGCGCCGAGCTGCCCGGCGCCGAGCTGCCCGGACCCTGACATGGCGACCATCGACCTCAGCACCCCGCCCCCACCGGCCGCCGGAGCGCTCGACGAGATGCCGCGGCGGCTCACCCTCACCCTCCCCGAGCTGCGCTACGTCGCCGAGCAGGCGGGGGGCGCCCCGCTGCCGTTCGAGACGGTCCCGGCCGGCGCCGACCCGACGCTCGCCGGCCGGCTCGGCGGCGACCCCGCGACCGGCACCGAGGCCGAGGCGTACGCCGCCGCGCTGGCCGCGCTGCACGAGCCGCGCGCCTCGCTGGCCCGCCGGGGCCTGCTGGTCGACACGGTCGTCGACGAGGGGCTGCTCGGTGCCGTCGGGCTGCTCGCGAAGCCGGCGGTCGCGGTCGACGTCGAGGTGGCTGCGGGCGGCGCCCGGGCACGCGCCTGGCACCGGCAGCGAGCCGGCGCGGTCGCCAGCCTGGCGAGCGTGGACGGCCTCGTGTTCGAGCTGGCGTGGTTCCCGGTGCACCGGTGGGTCGACGAGCTGTCCCGGGTCGCCGTACTCCCCGAGGACCACGGGACCCGGGAGTCCGGGGTGCCCGGCCACGTCGACCTCCCCTACGCACTGCTCGACGCCGCCGGTGAGGCGGTCCGCGGGCACCGCTCCGACCTGCTCTCGGTGCTGGCCGCCGAGCACACCGGCCGGGCCCGCGACGGTGCGGGGCGCGCGGTCCCCGACCTCGAGGTCGTCACGCTGCTCGGCGCCCTGGCCGACGAGTCGTGCGGCCGGCTCCGCGCGCTGGTCGCCGACGTCTCCGGCGACGTGACGACCGTGGTCGGGGTCGTCTCGTGGGTCCTGGTCGCCGACGGCTGGCGGGTGCTGCGGCCTCGCCGGGCCGACGGCGTCGACCGGGTCGTGGTCGAACGGGTCGCGCCCGGAGACCTCGCGCGCGAGCTCGCGCCGGTGCTCGCCGAGGTCGCGGGGGTGCAGCGATGACGCCCGAGCGGACCGACCGCTACGACTCGCTGCTGCGGCTCGCCGACCTGTTCGACGGCGCCGGCGCCGAGATGCGCAGCCGCGCCGCGCTCGGCGAACAGGTCCTCCGCGACCCCGGGGTCGCGGAGTCGGCGCCACTGTCGCCGACCACGTTCGGACGGGTCGACGAGCACGTGCGGGCGGCGACCACCGGACAGCGCGGCCTGCTCGGGCGGTCGGTCGAGCTGGACGCCGACGCGCTGGTCGTGCGCGCCACCGTCCTCACCTACCGCTGGATCGACGAGCTCCAGGACGCCGCCTACCGCACGCTCGGCTCGATCGCGGGCCGTGCCGTCGGCTACCTCGCACCCGAGGTCGCCCTCGGTGGCGCGATCGTCTCCGCGGGGCTGATCGAGACCGACGCGCTCGACCGCGACGAGGTCGCGGCGTACCTCGACGAGCTCGCCCGGCACAACCCCGAGCTCTTGGACCACGTCGCCGGCGGCGGTGGTCTCCTCGACGGCCTGCAGATGCGCTCGCTGCTGACGGCGAGCTTCCTCGCAGGCGACTCCGGCCCCGCTGCCGCTCGCGGCGGACTGCGGGCCGCGGGCGCCGAGCCGTTCGCCACGGACCTCGGCTCGGCGCTCCGTGACGTCGCGGGCGGCCTGGTCACCGCTCCCGCGGGGCCGCCGCACGCGGCATCGATCGACACCGATCACGGACGCCGACTGGCCGGTCTCGAGGACCTGATGACGGCGCTGACCTCGGCGCCCGACTCGGTCTGCGTGCACGAGGTCGCGCCCGCGCGCTACGTCGCGTTCCTCCCCGGGCCGCACGTCGGTGCCGGGGGACGGCTGCTCCTGGCCGGCGGCGACCACCTGACGTACGCCGAGCGCGCGATCCAGGCCATCGAGGCGGCGCTGCCGCGGGCCGACGAGCCGGCGCACGTGATGCTGGTCGGCTGCGCCCAAGGGGGCGTGACGGCGGTGGACATCGCGGCCGGCATCGTGCCGGCCGGCTTCGTCGTCGACCAGGTCGTCACCGCCGGGGCGCCGTCGGCGCTGGTGCCGCGGGTCCCGGGCCCGACCCGCGTGCTCTCGCTGGAGGACCGCTCCGACCCGGTGGCGCTGCTGGGCTCGCTGGTCAACGCCGACGCCGACAACCGGCTCACCGTCGTCTTCGACGGCGAGGGCGCCACCGGCTCCGCCGGCTACCTCGTCGGTGGCCGCGCGGCCGACGCCGCGCCACACCCCGAGCTGCAGGCCGAGATCGACCGGATCCGAGAGCTGGGCTTCCTCGGGTAGCTACAAGATGTCGTGCACCAGCTCGCCGAGCTGGGTGAGGTTGCGACACTCCACCATCGGCACGATGTCGCCGTACCTCGTCGCGGCGGAGTCGCCGGTGTCCCAGTGCCGGCGGTGCTCCGGGTTGAGCCACCAGGCGTGCCGGGCCGAGCCCGCGAGCCGCTTCAGCACGTCGAGGTTGAGGTCGCTGTAGTTGGAGCGGGCGTCCCCGAGGATCAGCAGCGACGACTTCGGGCCGAGCGCGTCGGCGTGGTTCACCTCGAACTTCGCCAGCGCGCGGCCGTAGTTGGTGCGGCCCCACAGCGCCGCGTGCGCGGTGCTCGCGGCGAGGTCGGCCATCACGTCGGCGGGGTCGGCGCCGGGAGTGAAGTACGGCGTGACCTCGTGGACGTGGTCGATGAACGTGAACGCCCGTACCTTCTCGAACTGGTCGCGCAGGGCGTAGACGAGCAGCAGCGTGAACTGCGCGAAGTTCGCGACCGAACCGCTCACGTCGCAGAGCACCACGAGCTCCGTGCGGTGCGGCCGCTTGGGCTTGTGGTGGGTGATCATCGGGACACCGCCGGTCGACATCGACGCGCGGACGGTGCGCCGGAAGTCGAGCGGTCCCCGTCGGCGGGCGTGGTGCTCCTGGGTGAGGCGGGTGGCCAGGCGTCGGGCCAGCGGGTAGATCTCGCGCCGCATCTCCTCGAGATCCGCCTTGCGCGCGGCGGTGAAGTCGAGCCGGTCGATGGTGGGGCGGACCGCGACGCCGGCGACGTGGTCGGGCCCCTTCTCCTCGGCGATCCGGCGCCGTGCGTCGGCCTCGACCAGCGTGGTGAACGAGCCGATCCGGCGCGCGGCCTCGCGGCGCCCGTCGTCCTCGGGCCGGCCCGCGGCGAGCAGAGCCGCGACGATCCGGTCGGTCAGCTCGGCGGGCGCGACCCGCTGCAGGGCGGTGTACGCCGACCACGACGACAGGCCCGGACCGCGGCCCGGCATCGCGCCGAAGCGCGCGACCATGTCCGCCGCCAGCTCGACCATCGCCTGCCGGTCGCCCTCGGCCAGGGCGTCGACGACCTGGTCGCGGAAGCCGGACAGCGCCTCGGCGTTGTCGCGGACGCCGCCCTCGGGGTCCTGCTCCCGGGTCGCCGCGGCCGCCCCGTCGCCCACCATCCGCGGGAAGTAGAGGTCGAACAGGGCGTCGAACGTGGGCCGCTGCGACTGCTTCTTGACCAGCGTGGCGGCGTACCCCGCCCGTACCGTCGCGCGGTCGTCCCACTCCAGGGCCCGCAGCGCCCGGATCGCGTCGAGGTCCTCGGCGAGCGACACCGACAGCCCGGCGCCCCGCAGGGCCTCCAGGAACTGGATGTGGCGGTCGACGAGACTCATGACGGCACGCTCATGCCCGGAGCCGTAGCTCCTTGACGGCGCGCGCCTGGTCGGACGCGTGCTTGAGGACGACGCCCAGGGTGTCGGCGATCGCCCGGTCGTCGAGGTCGCCGATCTCGAGCGCCACCAGCGTGCGCGCCCAGTCGACGGACTCCGCGATCGACGGCGCCTTCTTGAGGTCGAGGTCGCGCAGCCGGGTGATCGTTGCGACCAGCTGGGCCGCGACCCGCTCCTCGAGGTCGGGGACCTGCGAGGACACGATCTCGCGCTCCCGCTCGGCGTCGGGGTAGTCGAGGTGCAGGTACAGGCAGCGCCGCTTGACGGCCTCCGACAGCTCGCGGGTGGCGTTGGAGGTGAGCACGACGAACGGGCGGCGTACGGCGCTGACCGTGCCCAGCTCGGGGATCGTGACCTGGAAGTCGGAGAGCACCTCGAGCAGCAGCCCCTCCACCTCGACGTCGGTTTTGTCGACCTCGTCGATGAGCAGCACCGTCGGCTCCTCCCGCCGGATCGCGGTCAGCAGCGGCCGGGTCAGCAGGAACTCGTCGGTGAAGATGTCGTCGTGGGTCTCCGACCACGCCTGGTCGGTGCCCTGGCTCGACTGGATCCGCAGCAGCTGCTTCTTGTAGTTCCACTCGTAGAGCGCCCGCGCCTCGTCGAGGCCCTCGTAGCACTGCAGCCGCACGAGGTCGGCTCCGGTCACCCGCGCCACGGCCTTGGCCAGCTCGGTCTTGCCGACGCCCGCCGGACCCTCCACCAGCAGCGGCTTCTCCAGCGCCCCCGCGAGGTACGCCGTCGTGGCGGTCGCCTCGTCGGCGAGGTAGCCGGACGCGGCGAGGCGGGCAGCGGCGTCGGCAGGCGTGGCGAACCACGAGTTCGGCTGCGGCATGCGCGACATCCTCGCGCACAACGACGCTCCCCGCCGGTGGGGTGTGACCCAGGCGACCTGGGCCCGCGGTCGCGTCACCTCGACCGGTCCTCCTCGTTGTCGATCTGGGAGAGGGACGCGCGGGTCCTGGGGGGACAGGCGCGGAGGAACGGCACAGGAGGAGCGAGACCCATGCCCCACCGACTCCCTGGTCGCGTGCGCCTTGCGTGCGGTGCGGTCAAGCTCGCGGTCGTCGCCGTGCTGGCCGTGCTGGCCCTCGGCAGCGGCCCCGGCGCGGCCGTGGGGCAGCGGAGCTCGGCTCCCGTGGACGTCGACCAGCAGCTCGCCGCCCAGCCCGGCCCCGTGGCGCGCAAGCTCGCGCGGCACCACTGCTCGCCCACCGGCTTCGACGACGGCCGGCAGCCGGTCTCGGCCGTGGTCCGCTCCGCCCGCGGCGCGCTCCGGTTCGTGGACTTCGACACCGGCTGGCGGGTCTACACCCGCCACGGCGCGGCCACGCTGGTGGCGGTCTGCCTCGACGACCCGCCGGTGCGGTAGGCGCTTGCGGGGTTCGGCTGCTGGCAGCCGATCCCCGCACGACACGCCGGGGCCCATCGGCGTGTCGTGCGGGTTCCGGCTGCCAGGTGTGACCGGTGGTGCCGTTGAGGCGGCGCCTCAGCGGGCGCTACGACGGGGCCGACCCGTGCCGGCCCTCGCCGCCGGCGAACCGCGCCGCGCCGTCGAGCGCCCCGGCCGCCAGCGACACCAGGCCGTGCCGCAGCTCACCGGCCATCGCGTCCTCCTCGCTGAGGCCGTCCTGCTCGAGCAGCGAGAGCCGGTCCTGGCGCAGGCACTCCTGGGGCAGCGCCGCCAGCGAGCGGGCCAGCGCCTCGGCCTCGACCCGGGCCTGCCCGACCGGCACCACCCGGTTGACCAGGCCCATCCGCTCGGCCTCCCACGCGTCCACGGGCCGGCCGGTGAGGACCAGGTCCATCGCACGGCTCGTGCCGATCAGCCGCGGCAGCCGCACCGTGCCCCCGTCGATCAGCGGCACGCCCCAGCGCCGGCAGAACACGCCCAGCACCGCGTCGCCCGCCGCCACCCGCAGGTCGCACCACAGCGCCAGCTCGAGGCCGCCGGCGACGGCGTACCCCTCGATCGCGGCGATGACGGGCTTGGAGAGGCGCATCCGGGTCGGCCCCATCGGGCCGTCGGCTCCCTCGATGGGCTCGGCGACCTGGTTGCCGCGCTCGGTGCCGATCGCCTTGAGGTCGGCGCCCGCGCAGAACGTGCCGCCGTCGCCGTACAGCACCGCGACGCTCTGCGTGTCGTCCGCGTCGAACGCCCGGAACGCCGAGGCCAGCGCCGCGGCGGTCGGGCCGTCGACGGCGTTGCGGGCCTCGGGACGGTCCAGCACCACGGTGGTCACCGCACCGTCGACCTCCACCCGGACGCTCACGACTCGACCGTCCCGGAGACCTCGACGATGCCTGCCGCGTGCCGCTGCGCGAGCTCGCGGTAGTACGGCGGGTTCTGCTCGACCCAGAACTCCGACGACGTGCCCTCGATGGGCTTCGTGGGCCGGGCGGGTACGCCGGCGGCCACCATGCCTCCGGGCAGCTCGGTGCCCGGCGTCACCACGGAGCCCGCGGCGACCAGCGTCCGCGGCCCGACGACCGCCCGGTCGAGGAGTGTCGAGCCGTTGCCGACGAGCGCCTGCTCGCCGACCTCGCGGCAGTGCACGACGCACCCGTGGCCGATGGTGGCGTCGCGGCCGATCACCAGGGTCTCGCCGGGCGCAGCGTGGAGCACGGAGTTGTCCTGCACGTTCGCCCCCTCGCGGACCACGATCGTGCAGATGTCGGCGCGCAGCACCGCGCCGTACCAGACGCTGGCACCGCGCTCGACGGTCACGTCGCCGATCAGCGTGGCGGTCGGGGCGACGAACGCCTCGGGGTGGACGGTCGGGCGCTTGCCCTCGAACTCGAAGGAGACCATGGGGCCCATTCCACACGGTTCAGCGCGTCCGCCGGCGCAGCACCACCACGACGGTCGCCGCATAGAGGGCTCCGATCAGGACGGCGAAGATGCTCTCGGCCGCGGCCGGCACGTCGACGTCCACGTTCGTGGCGGCCACGAGCACCGCGAGCACCAGCACCGGCAGGCCCCAGAGCAGGGCCGCGCCGAACACCGCCGCGACGATGTCGAGCGTCTGCTCGTCCCGCTCCTGCTGCGTGCGCACGGTTCGATCATCCGTCGCCCGCGGCGGGAAGGGAACGGGCACGAGTAACGGCGAGAGGAGCCCCGCCGTATGACACGGCCATGGTCGGGACCGGTGCCCGGGCTTGCGCCTGGTTCCCGCGGTCCGATTCCTGTGTCGGCTCCTCTCGCCGTGGTCCCATCACACCTCGCCGGAGGCCCTGTGGTGCAGGGGCGAAGGTCTCCTATCTCGGGGGCCCCCGGCCCTCCCGGCCACCGACCGCGCCTCCTAACGTCGACAAAGGACTGACCACGAGAGGGACGTGAGCATGTACGCGATCAAGGGCGACCGGTTGCTCGTCCAGGGCAACCGCGCCGGCGAGCCGTTGCGCGACGGCGAGATCATCGCCGTCCGCGGTGACGACGGGGCGCCGCCGTACCTCGTCCGCTGGACCGACGACGGCCACGTGTCGCTGACCTACCCGGGTCCGGAGACCTGGATCCAGCACTTCGTGCACGCCCCCAGCATGGACTGACCTGGCAGCCACCGCGGCCGAGTGCGACCGGCCGGGGCGAAGGTCTCACCTCCCGGAGGTCACAGGCCTCTTCCGGTGCTGCCGGCGACCTTCTACCGTCAGACCATTACCGGTCTGGGAAGGAGCCACCATGCACGCGACCAAGGGCGACCGTCTCGTCATCCACGGCAACCACGTCGGTGAGCCGCTCCGCGACGGAGAGATCGTCGACGTGCGCGGTCCCGACGGCGCACCGCCGTACGTCGTCCGCTGGGCCGACAGCGGCCACGAGTCCCTCACCTACCCCGGACCCGATGCCGAGGTCCAGCACCTGGGGCACGAGGACACGGACTGAATCGAGGCCGAACTGGGCGCCGTCCCGGCCGCTGCGTGAGCGGACGGGACGGCGTATCCGACCGGGCGGGCCGCGCCCGGTCGGACGTCAGTGGGTCAGGTGCACCGGCTTGCGGGTGACCGCGCCGATGTCGACGGCGGCGGTCTCGAGCAGCTGGTGCGCGAGGTCGGCCAGCGCTCGCGCGGCCGCCAGCTCGCTGCCGATCTCGGGCACCTCCGGGTCGGCCGGGTTCAGCCGGGCGATGCCCCATCCGGTGAGCGTGACCGCGGAGAGCTCGGTCGAGAGGCGCGCCTCGGCGCGCGTCTTGCCGTCGTGCTCCCCGATGAAGATCTCCACCGACCAGGTCGTGGTGTGCATGGTCCCTCCTCGGTGTCGTCGTCTCCTCCCAGCGAGGCACCGGGACGGTCCGGTCCACCAGAGGCCAAGGTCACGAGCGCGGGGGGACGTCAGGGCGGTTCACCTGATGACACGCACCGCGGACGAGAACGGCCCCCGATCCGCAGTGCGGATCGGGGGCCGTTCCCATGGCGGTGGCGGAGGGATTTGAACCCTCGGTGGGCTTGCACCCACAAACGCTTTCGAGGCGTTCTCCTTAGGCCGCTCGGACACGCCACCGCCGGAGAGAGTACCGGAGCGGCCCGGTGGCGACGAAATCCGTCAGGGGGTCCAGGCCGGGTCGCGGCCGGTCGCTCCGGCGAGCCGGTCCAGAGCGGGAGCACCGGGTGGGACCGGCACCGGCGGCCCGAACGGCCCGCCGCCGGCGGCCCCGGCCGGCGCCTCGAAGCCCTCGGCGAAGGCGAGGCTGGCGAGCACGGCCTCCACCCCGGGCGCGTAGGGCTGGCCGGTCGCGCGGGCGAGGTCCCAGCCGTGCACGACGACCTCGTCGAGCGCGACCAGCGCCGCGATGCCGGCGGGCATCTCGAACGGGCCGGCCTGGGTGGTGCCGTCGTACGCCGCGGGGTCGCGCCACGCCTCGGCAAGCGCGTGCAGCCGCCCGCTCAGCTCCTCACGCCAGCCCTCGGCCAGCCGCGAGCCGTCGACGTCCGGCGCCCCGTCGCCGGGCAGCGGCTCCTTGCGAGCCGACAGCGTGAAGGCGAGCGAGAGGCCGTTGAGGTGGTCGAGGAGGTCGGCGACCGTGTACGCCGGGCAGGGGGTCGGGTCAGCCAGCTGGTCGTCCCGCACCCCGCGCACGAGCGCGGCCACCGCCGCGGTCGCCGGTCGGAAGTCGATGGTGTCCATGCCAGGACCGACCGGCGCCGCACGGCGTACTCATCGCTCAGAGAGCGGGGACCGTCAGCACCGACGGCCACAGCGGCCCGGTGCGCACGGTGAGCGGCGTCAGCGTGGCCGGCAGGTCCGGCACCGTGGGCAGCAGGTGCGGCACATCGAAGGCCTGGATCGCGATCCGCAGCCGGTGCCCCGGGGCGAGCCGCGCGGCCGTCGGGAACACCTCGACATCGACGGGCGCGACCTCCCCGGGTGGGAGCGACTTCTTCGCCGCGCGCGTGAACAGGTGGAACGGCTGGATCACCGAACCGTCGAGGTAGCGAGTGCGGTCCCGGTCGAGCGCTCGGTGCGAGATGACCTGCCAGCCGCCGGTCAGCCGGGTGACCCTGCCGTCGGGTGCGACATCGGAGACCGACACCGAGAGCATGCCGTCGCCGGACGGGGTGGAGGTGTAGAGCCGGGCGTTGATCGGGCCGCGCAGGCGCAGCGGCGCGGTGAGCGGCTCGGTCTGGAAGACGACCCCGGTGTTGTCGTTGGGCGCGTTGTCCTCCCAGCAGGGCAGCCCGTCGAGCACGGTCGAGGGCAGCCCGGCCATCCACTGCGCGGTCGAGCGGGTGCACAGCCCGGAGACCGGCACCGGCGGCACGATCGCACGGCCGTCGACGGCCGCGCCCTGCGTCAGGACGCCGATGCCGCCACCCGCGGTCGCGGAGCCCGAGAGCCGGAAGGTCTCGGCGTGCTGGTCGCCCATCCACTGCCGCGCGCGCGTCCAGCGGCCGCTGCCCTGCTCGTAGTAGGTGATCGGCGGGATGTCGGAGTCGAGCGCCCGGTCGGGGACGCCGCGCACGTACCGGTCGAACCACCGCAGCTGCAGCTCGCTGAGCGAGCCGTAGCCGGCCTGGTCGATGTCGGCGGCCGAGGAGCCCTCGAGGTGGTTCCACGGGCCGATGATCATCTTCACCGGCACGCCCCGCCGCTCGAGGTTCTCGAAGAGCAGCGGGGTGCCGCGCTGGAAGATGTCGAACTCCCCGCCGACCAGGAACGTCGGCACCTGCACCCGGCCGATCACCCGGTCCGGCGAGCGGTCGCGGTAGAACCTCCCGTCGTACGCCTCCTCGCCCCCGGTGAGCGCCTTCAGCATCAGCGGGATGGTGAACGTCGCGGCTGCGGTCAGGTGGTCCACGAACGCGCCGAACCCCGACTGCGGGTCGGTCGCGGTGACCGCCGGCGGGAGCACGCCGGTGCCGGTCACCAGGCCCAGCCACAGCGGGATGAAGCCCACGTCGATCTGGCCGCCCGAGGCGACGACGTCGCGGTAGACGTCTGCGGCCGGGACTTGCGGGAAGATCGCCTTGAGCCCCTTCGGGCGGGCGCCGGCGGCGAAGATCTGGCTCATGCCGAGGTACGACGGGCCGCTCATGCCCACCCGGCCGTCGCTCCACGGCCGCATGCGTGAGTGCGCCCACTCGACGATCTCGCCGGCGTCCTTGTCCTCTCGGCGGCTGAACGCCGCCCACTGCCCCTCGGAGCTGCCGGTGCCGCGGGCGTCGACGGTGAGCTGCGCGTAGCCCCGCTGCACGAGGTAGTTCGGGCTGCCACCGGTCAGACCGCCGCTGACGGCGCCGGACGCCTTGTTGTACGCCGTGATCGTCACGATCACCGGCAGCCGCCGGCGCACCGGCGTGCCGTCGGCGCGCGCCGGGAGCACCAGGTCGCCGCGCAGCACGGTGCCGTCGGACATCGGGATCGCGAGGTCCGTGCGGGTCACCGTCGAGGGGTAGATCTCGGGCCGCGGAGTCCACACACCCCGCTCAGCCGAGATTGCCGGCGCGCCGTGCGCGCGCGGCATCATGGACGAGATCGCGGGCGCCGGACCCACCAGGGCCCCGGCGACGAGGACGGCGGCGAGACGGCAGCTGAGCCTGCGGATCCGGGTCATGCCGGGTCCAACGACTCCTCCGGCCGCCGGTCACCCCCGCGTGACGTGCGTCACTGCACGAGCAGCACGACAAGGGTCCGGGGGCCGTGAACGCCCTCGACCCGGTCGAGCTCGATGTCGCTGGTCGCCGACGGGCCGCTGATCCAGGTGTGCGGCCGGCCCGGGTCGAGCAGCGGCAGCGCGTCTGGCACGTCGGCGACCACCTGGTCAGCCCGCACGACGCAGACGTGCAGGTCGGGCACCAACGTGATCGCCCGCCGGCCCTGGCCGGGGCCGTGGTCCAGCACGATGGTGCCGGTCTCGGCGATGCCGACCCGCGCCTCGGTCACCACGGCGTCGTAGCCGTCGAGCTCGGCCGCGGACAGCCCGTCGTCGACCGTCGCGCCGGGCACCTCGACGCCCAGCCCGGGCGGTACGACGACACGCGCACCACCCGGCAGAGCGGCCGCGACCCGGTCGGCCAGGTCGGCCGCCGAGCAGCGCTCCACCACGGCGCGGTAGTCGGCGACCCGCTCGGCGAAGTGCGCGACCACGTCGGCGAGCGGCGCGATCCGCGGCGCCGGCGGGACGTCGTACCCCGCCTCAACGCCGTCCAGCGCCGCGCGGATCCGGCCGAGGATCTCGTCTCGGGCAGTCGTCCGCTCACTCATCGCGACCTCCGTCGGTGCGCTTCCACCAGGCCCGGAACGACTCGCGCGGGCCGGGTGGCAGGTCGCGGGCGGAGGCCCAACGGCTCAGCCCGGGGATTACGCCGGCCCGGCGCGCGAGCCGCAGGCCTGGGCCGGCGAGGCGCTCGCCGAGGCCGAGCTTGCGCGCGTCCGACAGCGCCACAGCGGCGCCCTTGAACGCGAGCGCCTCGGCCGAGGGAACCCCGCCCCGGTGGGCGTCGACGACCTGCGCGCGCAGGTCGACGAGGACCGAGGGGATGTCGATGCGCACCGGGCACACCTCGAAGCACGCGCCGCACAGCGACGAGGCGTAGGGCAGCGAGTCGGTCTGCTTGTCCTGGCCGACGCCCTTGAGCAGCGGGTTGAGGATCGCCCCGATCGGACCGGGGTAGACCGACCCATAGGCGTGGCCGCCGACCCGCTCGTAGACCGGGCACACGTTGAGGCAGGCCGAGCAGCGGATGCAGCGCAGCGCCTGGCGGCCGACCTCGTCGGCGAGCGCGTTGGTGCGGCCGTTGTCGAGGAGCACGACGTGCACCTCCTGCGGGCCGTCGCCGGGGGTCACCCCCGACCAGGTCGAGGTGTAGGGGTTCATCCGCTCACCGGTCGACGATCGCGGCAGCAGACGCAGCATCGGGTCGAGCTGGTCCCAGGTCGAGACGACCTTCTCGATGCCGACCACCGAGACCAGCACCTCGGGCAGGGTCAGGCACATCCGGCCGTTGCCCTCGGACTCGACGACCACCAAGGTGCCGGTCTCGGCGACCGCGAAGTTGGCGCCGGACACCGCGACCTTGGCCCGCAGGAACTTCTCCCGTAGGTGGGCACGTGCCGCCGCAGCGAGCACCCGCGGCTCGTCAGTGAGCCCGGCGGGAGCCGGCCGCCCGGCCCGGCCCATCTCGGCGAGGAAGATCTCGCGGATCTCGGCGCGGTTGCGGTGGATCGCCGGCACCAGGATGTGCGAGGGCAGGTCGTCGCCGAGCTGCACGATCAGCTCGGCGAGGTCGGTCTCCCAGGCCGCGATGCCCTCGGCGGCGAGCGCCTCGTTCAGGCCGATCTCCTGGGTGACCATCGACTTGACCTTGACGACCTCGTCGACGCCGTGCCGCCGCGCGACCGTCGCGACGATCGCGTTGGCCTCGGCCGCGTCGCGGGCCCAGTGCACGGTCGCGCCGTTCGCGGTCAGCGTCTCCTCGAGCCGGACCAGGTGCTCGTCGAGCGAGCGCAGCGCGGACTCCTTGACGCCCGCGCCGGCGAGCCGCAGCGCCTCCCAGTCGCAGTTGGCGTTGACCTCGTCGACCAGGCGCTGCCGCTTCGCGCGGATCGTGGCCGTGGCGTGCGCGAGGTTGTGCCGCAGCTGCGCGTCCCCGAGTGCGGCGCGCGCCGCGACCGGGAACTTCGGCATCCCGACGAAGGTGCCGCTCATTCTGTGGCCGCCAGGATCTCGGCGAGGTGCACGGTGCGTACGCCGGCGCGCTGGCGCGACAGCACGCCGCCGATGTGCGTCAGGCAGGAGTTGTCACCGGCGACCACGACCTCGGCGCCGGTCTCACGTACGTGCCGCGCCTTGTCGGTGCCCATCGCGATCGAGGTGTCGGCGTTCTTGACCGCGAAGGTGCCCCCGAAGCCGCAGCACTCCTCGGCCTTCGGCAGCTCGACCAGCGTGAGGCCGCGGACATGGTCGAGGAGCTGCCGGGGGCGGTCGCCCACGCCGAGCATCCGCAGCGAGTGGCAGGTGGGGTGGTAGGTCACCGTGTGCGGGTAGTAGGCGCCGACGTCGGTGACGCCGAGGACGTCGACGAGGAACTCCGAGAGCTCGTGGACCCGGGGCGCGAGCTCGCTCACCGCGGTGACGAGTCCGGCGTCGCCGGACCGGCGCGCGACGATCGAGTGCTGGTGCCGCGCGGAGCCGGCGCAGGATCCGGACGGGGTCACCACGGCGTCGTACCCGGCGAAGGCGTCGACGAAGGTCCGCACCACCGGCACCGCCTCGTCGAGATACCCGGTGTTGACCATCGGCTGCGCGCAGCAGGTCTGCGCAGGAGGAAAGTCGACCTCGACACCGAGGCGGCGCAGCAGCGTCACGACTGCCCTCCCCGTGTCGGGATAGATCGCGTCGTTGATGCACGTGACCATCAGCGCGACCCGCATGCCGCTCATCATGCCTCCGGGCGAGTCGCGAGGCGGCGCTCAGCCGCGTCCCAGTCGAGGCCGGATCGGGGCTCGTAGCGCCGGATGGCGTGGGTACGTCGGACCAGCGATCGCATCGCGGCCAGGTCGGGGAGGTCCACGCCCAGGGCGCGGGCCTGGACGAGTCCGTTGCCCAGGGCGGCAGCCTCCGCGGGCCCGGCCAGCACGGGGAGTCCGAGCGCATCGGCGGTCAGCTGGCACAGCAGCTCGTTCTGCGAGCCGCCGCCCACGACGTGCACGACGTCCACCGGGCGCCCGGCGAGGGAGGCCGCGAGCCGGATGTTGCGGCGGTAGGCGAGGGCAAGACTGTCGAGGATCGTCCGGGTGATCGACACCGGGTCCTGCGGCACGACCTCGCCCGTCCGGTCGGCGAGCTGCTGGATCCGCGCCGGTAGGTCACCCGGTGTGAGGAAGTTCGGATCGTTGATGTCGACGACCGTCCGGAGTCCGGGCGACTCGGCGGCGCCGGCGAGCAGTGACGGCAGCGTGAGGTCACGCAGTCGCAGATCGGCCCAGGTCCGCAGCGACTCGGAGAGGACCCAGAGGCCCATCACGTTCTTGAGGAACCGGATGGTCCCGTCGATCCCGGTCTCGTTGGTGAAGTTCGCGGTCCGGGCGTCCTCGGTCAGCACGGGCTCCTCGAGCTCGAGGCCGACCAGGGACCAGGTGCCCGACGAGATGTAGGCGAACGACTCGGCCTCCGCTGGGACCGCCACCACCGCCGATGCGGTGTCGTGCGATCCCACGGCGATGACCGGCACCCCCGGCGCCCCGAGCTGCCGGCCCACGTCCTCCGACACCGGGCCGATACGCTCGCCCGGCTCCCGCAACGGCGGCAGCACCGACCAGGGCAGGCCGATCCGCTTGGCCAGCTCCAGCGACCATGCTCGGGTCCTGACGTCGTACAGGCCCGTGGTGGACGCGTTCGTCCGCTCGGCCCCCACCTCACCGGTGAGCCAGTACGCCAGCAGGTCAGGGAGCAGCAGGAGCGTCTCGGCCGACTCCAGCACGGGCGTGCCCAGCTCGGACGCCAGTTGGTAGATGGTGTTGAACGGCAGCTGCTGGAGTCCGGTCACGTCGTACAGCTCGGCGTCGGGCACCTGCTCACGCACTCTGGCCGGCACGCCCTCGGTACGACGGTCCCGATGGCTGCGCGGGTTCGCGAGCAGGTGCCCGTCGCGGTCCAGCAGGCCGTAGTCGACGGCCCAGGAGTCGATGCCGATGCCGTTCAGGCGCCCGGTGCCGCTGACCCGACGGACGCCGGCGAGCACCTCGCGGTGGATGCCGAGCACGTCCCAGAACAGCGCGCCGCGAACCGGAACCGCCGCGTTGGGGAACCGGTGCAGCTCCTCGAGGTCGAGCCGGTCGGCACCGACACGGCAGGCCATGACGCGACCGCTGGTCGCGCCGAGGTCGACCGCGGCGACGCGGACGGGCTCCGCCTCGAGACCGGTCATCGCAGGAACGCCGCCGCGACGCCCGCGTCGACCGGGACGTGCAGACCGGTGGTGTGGCTGAGCTCTGCGGAGCAGAGCACGAAGACCGCGTTGGCGATGTTCTCGGGGAGCACCTCGCGCTTGAGGATCGTGCGCTGGGCGTAGAACTTGCCGAGGTCCTTCTCCTTCACGCCGTAGACCGCGGCCCGGTTGGCGCCCCAGCCGCTGGCGAAGATGCCGGAGCCCTGGACGACGCCGTCCGGGTTGACGCCGTTGACCTTGATGCCGTGCTCGCCGAGCTCGGCGGCCAGCAGCCGCACCTGGTGTGCCTGGTCGGCCTTGGCCGCCCCGTACGCCACGTTGTTGGGGCCGGCGAAGACGGCGTTCTTCGAGGAGATGTAGACGATGTCGCCGCCCATCCTCTGCTCGATCATCACCTTCGCGGCCGCCTGGGAGACCAGGAACGAGCCCTTGGCCATCACGTCGTGCTGGAGGTCCCAGTCTCGCTCGGTGGTCTCGAGCAGAGAGCGCGACAACGAGAGCCCGGCGTTGTTGACCACGAGGTCGACCCCGCCGAACGCCAGCACGGCTGCATCGACCATGGCCCGTACCGCTGCGGCGTCGGAGACGTCGACCTGCACCCCCACAGCGACGTCGGCCGAGCCGATCGACGCCGCAGCCTCCTGCGCCTTCTCCAACGACAGGTCGGCGATCACGACACAGGCGCCCTCGGCGGCGAGCTTCTCGGCGGTCGCCCGACCGATGCCCGACGCAGCGCCGGTGACCAGCGCGACGCGGGTGGCCAGCGGCTTCGGCTTCGGCATCCGCTGGAGCTTGGCCTCCTCCAGCGCCCAGTACTCGATGCGGAACTTCTCCGACTCGTCGATCGGGGCGTACGTCGAGAGCCCCTCCGCCCCGCGCATCACGTTGATCGCGTTGATGTAGAACTCGCCGGCCACGCGGGCGGTCTGCTTGTTCGCGCCGTAGGAGAACATGCCGACTCCGGGCACCAGGATGACCAGCGGGTCGGCACCGCGCATCGCGGGCGATCCCTTGACCTTGTTGCGCTCGTAGTAGCCGGCGTAGTCGGCGCGGTAGGCCTCGTGGATCTCGGCGACGCGGGCCTTGACCTTGTCCAGCGGCGCGTCGGCCGGGAGGTCCAGGACCATCGGCTTCACCTTGGTGCGCAGGAAGTGGTCGGGGCAGGAGGTGCCGAGCTCGGCCAGGCGCGGGTGGTGGCGGCCGGCGAGGAAGTCGAGCACGACCTTGTCGTCGGTGAAGTGGCCGACCATCGGCCGGTCCCGGGACGCGACGCCGCGCAGCAGCGGGGCGATCTCGGCGGCGCGGGCACGACGCTTGGCGGGGCTCAGCGGCTCCCATCTCTTCACGCGGGCACCGAACGGCTGCTTCTTCGAGTTCGCCTTGATGTACCTCTCGGCCGTGCGGATCATCCACAGCGAGTTCTTCTCGCACCTCTCGGATGTCTCGCCCCAGGCGGTGATGCCGTGGCCGCCGAGGATGCAGCCGATCGCCTGGGGGTGCTGCTCCTTGATGGCGGCGATGTCGAGGCCGAGCTGGAAGCCCGGGCGGCGCCAGGGCACCCACACGACCTTGTCGCCGAAGATCTCCTTGGTCAGCGTCTCGCCGTCGGCAGCGGTCGCGATCGCGATGCCGGAGTCGGGGTGCAGGTGGTCGACGTGTGCGGCGTCCACGAGACCGTGCATCGCGGTGTCGATCGAGGGAGCCGCGCCGCCCTTGCCATGCAGGCAGTAGTCGAACGCCGCGACCATCTCGTCCTCGCGGGCGACACCCGGGTAGACCTCGACCAGCGCACGCATCCGGTCGAGCCGGAGCACGGCGAGGCCGGACTCCTTCAGCGTGCCGAGGTCGCCGCCGGAGCCCTTGACCCAGAGCAGCTCGACCGGCTCGCCGGTGACCGGGTCGGTCTCGGTGCCCTTGGCGGAGGTGTTGCCGCCGGCGTAGTTGGTGTTCTTCGGGTCGGCGCCGAGCCGGTTGGACCGGGCGATCAGCTCGCTCGCGGTGGTGGTCGTGTCACTCATGGGTCAGCTCCATCCTGCCTGCGTGCCGCCGATGCGGTCCGCCTCGATCTGCTCCTGGTGGCCGCTCTCGAGGTAGGCCCGCATCGGGTTGGCGGGCAGCCCCCGATCCTCGCGCCAGACGGCGAGGTCGGCGCGTACGTCGGTGTAGAAGGCGTCCATGAGGATCTCGTTGGCCAGCAGGACGTCGCCCTCCTCCTGCGCCGTGGTCAGCGCGTCGGTGTCGACGAGCAGCGCTCGCGCGGTCATCTCCTGGACGTTGAGCACCGAGCGGATCTGGCCCGGGATCTTCTTCTCGATGTTGTGGCACTGGTCGAGCATGTAGGCCACCTCGCTGTCCGGGCCGAACGCGCCTCCACGGATGCATTCGAAGAGGATCCGGAACAGCTGGAACGGGTCGGCCGCCCCGACGATCAGGTCGTCGTCGGCGTAGAAGCGGCTGTTGAAGTCGAAGGACCCGAGCTTCCCCAGCCGGATCAACTGGGCGACGATGAACTCGATGTTGGTGCCCGGGGCGTGGTGCCCGGTGTCGAGGCAGACCATCGCACGCTCGCCGAGCGCGGCCACGTGGACGTACGACGTGCCCCAGTCCGGGACGTCGGTGTGATAGAACGCCGGCTCGAAGAACTTGTACTCCAGCACCAGCCGCTGGTCGTCGGAGAGCCGGTCGTAGATCGTGCGCAGGCTCTCCGCCAGGCGGTCCTGGCGCCCGCGGATGTCGGCCTGGCCCGGGTAGTTGGAGCCCTCGGCGAGCCAGATCTTCAGGTCCCTCGAGCCCGTGGCGTGCATGACGTCGATGCAGGCGAGGTGGTGGTCGATCGCCTTCTGCCGGATCCGCTTGTCGGTGTGCGTGAGCGCCCCGAGCTTGTAGTCGTCGTCCTGGAACGTGTTGGAGTTGATCGTGCCGAGCCGGATGCCGAGGTCCTCGGCGTAACGGCGAAGCGCGCCGAAGTCGTCCACCAGGTCCCACGGAATGTGCAGGGCGACCGAGGGCGCGAGCCCCGTGAACCGGTGCACGGTCGCGGCGTCCGCGACCTTCTCCTCGACGGTGCGGGGCGTCCCGGGTGTGCCGAACACCTTGAACCGGGTCCCGGAGTTGCCGTAGGCCCACGATGGGACCTCGATCGCCTGCGCCTCGAGCAGAGGAGCGATCTCGCTGAACGTCTTCATCTCACATCACTTCTCTGCGTCGTCTGCTGCGGGTGCTGCTGCGGGGTCCGCAGCGGGATCGGGGGGCCGGTCGTCCGGCAGTGCGTCGAGCTGGTCCTCCAGGTGGAAGACCTCCTCGAGGAGCAGGAAGCCCTCGTCGGGTGCGCGGCCGTCGATGCCGATGAAGAACTCCGCCATCTCGGCCTGCCACCGGGCGTTCACCTCGGTGCGGGCCATCGCGGCCTGTGCCTCCGCGATCGACCCGGTCGTCTCGACGTAGCCGATCAGCAGTCCGTCCTCGCGGAGGAAGAGCGAGTAGTTGTGCCAGCCGGTCCGGTGGAGCGCACGGAGCATGTCCGGCCACACCGCGGCGTGGCGCGTCTTGTACTCGGCGACCCGGTCGGGTCGGACCTGGAGCTGGAAACACGCACGGGGCATCGGTCCGCTCCTCTCTCGGGCAGCTGGCGGGGGGTGCGCTGCCGTCCGGCCCCATGAGGCTGGACGGAGTGGTGCCGGACGGCAGCGCGGGAGGGCTTCGACCTTGCGCTTGGCCGTCTCCCGGAGCGAGCTCCGGGAGACGGGCGCTCAGAAGTCGAAGTCGTCGATGTTGGACTTGTCGAACACGAACGGGTCGCCGAGGAGCACGGTCGCGTCCGCGTCGACCTCGAAGGTGCCGAGGTCGCCGGCCTCGAAGGAGTCACCCTCCGCGCCGGTGATGTCGCCGTCGGCGAGTGCCTTGGCGGCGTACGCCGCCAGGTACCCCAGGTCGCCCGGGTTCCACAGGGCGAACGCGGTGACGGTGCCGTCCTTGACGTACTCGCGCATCTGGTTCGGGGTGCCGAGCCCGGTCAGCGCGACCTTGCCCTTGTACTTCGAGGCCGAGAGGTAGCGAGCGGCGGCCGCGATGCCGACGGTGGTCGGCGAGATGATGCCCTTGAGGTTCGGGTGGGCCTGCAGGAGCGCCGCGGTCTTGTCGAACGACGTCTGGTCGTCGTCGTCGCCGTAGACGGTGTCGACGAGCTGGATGTCGGGGTGGTTCGCCGAGAGCTCCTTCTCCATCAGGTCGATCCACGCGTTCTGGTTGGTCGCGTTGGCCGAGGCCGACAGGATCGCGATCTCGCCGGCGTCGCCGATCTGGTCGGCGATCAGGTCGATCTGCGCCTTGGCGATGCCGTCCGCGGTGGCCTGGTTGATGTAGAGGTCGCGGCACTCGGGGTTGGTGTCCGAGTCGAAGGTGACGATCTTGGTGCCGGCGGACCGCGCCTCGTCGAGCGCGTCGCAGATCGCCTCGGGGTCGTTCGCCGAGACGACCAGAGCGCTCACGCCCTGCTGCGCGGCGGTGTTGATGAACGGGACCTGGGCGTCCGGCGTGGCCGTGTCGGGACCGACCTCCTCGAAGGTGCCGCCGAACTCCTCGACCGCCTTCTTGCCGCCGGCGTCGCTGGTGTCGAAGTAGGGGTTGCCGAGGTTCTTGGGCAGGAAGGTGACCGAGATGTCGCCGCCACCTGAGCCGCCGGTGTCGCCGCCCGCGTCGGAGCCGCCGCCGTCACTGTCGCTGCCACAGGCGGTCAGGCCCAGACTGGCGACCAGGGTCACCGCCGCGAAGGCGGAGAGTCGTCGGTTGAACTTCATGGAATTGCCTCTCTCTGGTGCTACCCGGGGTGTCACTTGTGGTCGGCGGCCGAACTGCGGCGCCTCAGGGGACCGAGGCCCCGTCCTCTCGTGGCCAGGCCCGAGGCCCACGAGAGGAAGCTGGTGGAGATCACCGAGAGCACGAGCAGCACTCCGATGACGATGTTGATGAGGTTGACCGTCTGGTTCTCCAGGCGCATCGCGCTCGCGAGGACCCCGATCAGGAGGACGCCGGCGATGACGCCGTGCAGCGCGCCGCGCCCGCCGAAGATCGAGACTCCGCCCAGCAGGACGGCCGCGATGACCTGGAGCTCCAGGCCGGTGGCGTTGTCGCCACGGGCGCTGCCGAAGCGGAGTGTGTAGTAGATGCCGGCGAAGGCGGACACCGCGCCCGCCAGGACGAACAGCCACAGCTTGGTGAGCTCGACGTTGACGCCGGTGAAGTGCGCGGCCTCGTCGTTCAGCCCGATCTCGAACACCCCACGCCCGAACGGCGAGAAGTGGAGCAGCAGCGCGAACGCGACCAGCAGCACGAGGAACGGGATGAGGATCGTCGGGTAGGGGTGGTCCTCCCAGATCCGCTTCTTCGCCAGGTCCGTCCACTTCTCGGGGAAGTCGGTCTTGGCGGTGGTCCCGAGGATGCCGACGGCGATGCCTCGATAGAGCGCCAGCGTGCCGATGGTGACCGCGAGGGATGGGAGTCCGACGTACGCGACGAGGAAGCCGTTGAAGGCGCCGCACACGGCGCCGACCAGGATCGCGATCGCACCGGCGACCGGGATCGACAGGCCGGCATCCTGGTGCAGGACCCCGACCAGCACGCTGCTGAGCCCCACCACGCTGGCGACCGACAGGTCGATCTCGCCGGTGATGATCACGAGCGTCATCGGCAGGGCGATCAGCAGGATCGGCGCGGTGTCGAGGAACAGGTAGTAGAGGGTGAGCGGTCCGTCGAAGTTCCCGACGTTGTTCATCGAGTACTCGTAGACGACGACCAGCAGGGCGATCATCGCGACCTCGCGGGTCAGCAGCACCCGGCGCCACAGCGGTCGCGCGTGGGCGGGGTAGACGCGGGCGAGTCCGGCGTCCGGTCGGGACACGGTCGGGGCGCTCACTGCTTGTCCCTCGCTTCCACGAGCTTGCGTTCTTGCCGTGCGGTCAGGAGGCGGTCGAGGACGACCGCGCCGATGATGAGCCCGCCGACGACGGCGCGCTGCCAGAAGTCCTGGATGCCGACGACCGGGAGCGCCCGGTTGATGGTGATGAGCAGGAACGCGCCGATCGCCGCGCCCCAGACCGTGCCGCTGCCGCCGAAGATCGCGACCCCGCCGATGACGGCGGCGCCGACCGCCTGCAGCTCGATGCCGTAGCCGGCGCCGGAGCTGACCGTGCCGTACCGCGCCGTGTAGAGGACGCCGGCCAGACCGGCGAGCGCCCCGGAGAGCACGAACGCCGAGAGGACGCGCCGGGTGACCTTGAGGCCGTAGAGCTTCGCGGCGTCCGGGTCGGACCCGATGGCGTACAGCTCGCGACCGCCGCGTGCGGTGTAGAGGTAGTAGCCGACGACTCCGAGGACGGCGAGCGCGATGATCGTGAGGATCGGGATCCCGAGCAGCGACTGGGTGCCGAGCTTCAGGAACCCGCGCGGCATGTCGGAGGCGTTGATCCGGTCGCTGCCGGCCCAGGTGAGGAAGATGCCCCGGTAGATGTAGAGCGTGCCGAGTGTGATCACGAGCGCCGGGACCCTGCCGAACGCGACGAGCACGCCGTTGACCAGGCCGAGCACGGCGCCGAACGCGAGGCCGGCGAGGAACACAGCGACGATCGGGATGCCCGGGTGGTCGAGGAAGAGCCGGCCGGTCAGGTACGCGGTGAGCCCGAGGGTCGAGCCGACGGACAGGTCGACGCTCCGGGTGACGATGACGACCGTCTGGCCGACGGCCAGCAGGATCAGGATGGACGGCGTGACGAGGAGGTCGCGCCAGTTGTCTCCGGCGAACAGGAAGCCGTGGCTCTTGGCCGTGGTGATCGCGACGACCGCCACGAGCACCGCGGCGACCGCGATCTCGCGGGAGCGCAGGGCGCCGCCGACGACCCGCTGGATGGTCGAGGCCCTGCTGGGCTCGAGCAGGAGGGTGTCGCTCATGCCGTCACCTCCGTTCGGGTGTCGGCGCCCGCGGCCGGGACCGTGGTGACGGTGGCGGCGTGCATGACGGCTTCGGGAGTGGCGGAGTCACGGTCGAGCTCCGCGGTGATGCGCCCCTCGCGGACGACCAGGACGCGGTCGGCCATGCCCAGGACCTCGGGGAGCTCGGAGGAGATCATCAGGATCGCCATGCCCTGGCCGGCCAGGTCGGAGAGGAGGCGGTGGACCTCGGCCTTGGTCCCGACGTCGATGCCGCGTGTGGGCTCATCGACGATGAGCAGCCGAGGGTTGGTCGCGAGCCACTTGGCCAGGACGACCTTCTGCTGGTTCCCTCCCGACATCGTCGCGGCGGTCATGTCGAGCGCGTTGGTCTTGACCTCCAACCGGGCAGCCCACGGACCCGCGGCGCGGGTCTCGGCTCTGGAGGTGAGGACGCCCGCCCGGGCGAGGCCTCCGCGGATGGCGCCGGCGACGTTGCGCGCGACCGAGCTGTCGACGACCAGGCCCTGCTTGCGGCGGTCCTCGGGGACGAACCCGATCCCAGCCCGGATCGCGGCGCGCGGGTTGTGCGCGCGAAGGTCGCGGCCGGCGATCCGGACGTGGCCCGCGTCGTACCGATCGACGCCGAACACGGCGCGGGCGATCTCGCTGCGCCCGGCACCGACGAGGCCGGCAAGACCGACGATCTCTCCGGCTCGGACGGAGAAGGTGACGTCGTGGAACGTGCCGACCGACGTCAGGCCCTCGACCTCGAGGACCACGTCGCCCACGGTCGCGTCGACCTTCGGGAACAGGTCGGACACCTCGCGGCCGACCATGCGCGCCACGATCTGCTCGACCGAGGTGTCGGCAGTTGCGTCAGTGGAGACGTAGTCGCCGTCGCGCATCACGGTGACCGTGTCGCACAGGTCGAACACCTCGTCGAACCGGTGGGAGATGAAGACCAGCGCGCGACCCTCGTCCCGCAGGCTGCGAGCAACCGCGAAGAGCCGGTCGACCTCGACCCCGCTGAGCGCGGCCGTCGGCTCGTCCATCACCAGGACTCTTGCGTCGAGCGAGATGGCCTTGGCGATCTCGATGATCTGCTGATCGGCGATCGACAGTCCTCGCGCCGGCCGGCGTGGATCGATCATCACACCGAGGCGACGGAACAGGCTCTCTGCCTCGGTGCGCATCGCGGCCCGGTCGATGCGCCGGCCGCGGCCCAGCGGCTGGCGGCCCATGAAGATGTTCTCTGTGACCGACAGGTCCGGGAAGAGCGTCGGCTCCTGGTAGATCACGGCGACGCCGGCGGCCTTGGAGTCGGCGGTCGATCCGAAGTCGACGGCGGCACCGTCCAGCTCGAAGGTGCCGCTGTCGCGGCGATGCACGCCGGCGACGATCTTGACCAGCGTCGACTTGCCGGCACCGTTCTCGCCGACCAGGCCATGGATCGACCCCGCGTCGACCGACAGACTGCCGGAACGGAGTGCGACCACGGGCCCGAACGACTTGGCCACGTCACGCAGCACCAGCACCGGGGGCCGCTTCGTGGGACCGGGCATCAGCGCCCCTTCCAGGTCGGATTGAAAGGTTTCAACTCAATGCGCGACAACCTATGTGGCTGCCGTCACAGACGTCAATACCCTCCCCGAAATTCACCGGTAACATCTGGGACACGAGCCTCGGATGCGCGTGGCGGGCACCCATCAGGAGGCCTTGAACGTTTCAGACAGACTGCGGACAACCGCGGCGAGGAGGACACCCGTGACGGTCGGCCCCGGAACGCCTCGTAGCGCCTCGGTGAAGGACGTGGCCGCCGCGGCGGGCGTCTCGCTCGGCACCGTCTCGAACGTGCTCAACCGTCCCGACCGCGTCAGCGACGCCACGCGCCGGCGCGTCGAGCAGGCGATGGCCGAGCTGGGCTTCGTGCGCAACGAGTCGGCGCGCCAGCTGCGCGCCGGGCGCAGCCACACGCTCGCCTACGTGATGCTCGACGCCGGCAACCCGTTCTTCACCGACGTCGCTGCGGGCATCGAGCTGGCGGCCGAGGCCGCCGGGCTCGCGCTGTTCCTCTGCAACAGCGACAGCCGGATCGAGCGGGAGGCGTCCTACCTCACGCACCTGGAGCAGCAGCGGGTCCAGGGCATCCTGGTGACCCCGGTCGATCCCGACGCCGCATCCCTGGTGGCTCTCGCGCAGCGTGGCACGCCCGTGGTCGTCGTCGACCGGGTCCGCCGCGAGCAGGCGCTGTGCTCGGTCGCCGTCGACGACGTCCTCGGCGGTCGGCTGGCGGTCGAGCACCTGATCGATCGCGGACACCGGCGCGTCGCCTTCGTGGGCGGCCCGCCCACCATCGGCCAGGTCCGCGACCGCCTCGACGGCGCCCGCAAGGCGTGGGCCGAGGCCGGCCTTCCCGGGAAGGACCTGCTCGTGGTGTCCTCCTCGGCGCTGACCGTGGCCGAGGGTCGCTCCGCCGGAGCGCGGATCGCCGGACTCACTGCCCGGCGCCGCCCGACCGCGGCGTTCTGCGCCAACGACCTGGTCGCCCTGGGCCTGCTCCAGCAGGCGATCAGGAGTGGGTGGCGGATCCCCGACGACCTGGCGATCGTCGGCTACGACGACATCGACTTCGCCGAGGCCGCGGCCGTGCCGCTGACGTCCGTTCGCCAGCCCCGGCACGAGCTCGGCCGGATGGCGGCCGAGCTCGTGCTCGACGAGTCCGGCAACCCCGAGCACGAGCACCAGCAGGTGGTGTTCCAGCCCGAGCTCGTCGCGCGGGCGTCGACCTTGGGGTGACCGGTCAGATCCAGGTCGTCTCCACGCCGAACTCGTCCGCGACCCGGCGCAGCTCCTCGTCGGAGAGGCCCTCGCCGCGCCCGCCGGCGACCAGGTCCATGTACTCGTAGCGCGCGCCGGTCTCGGCGTACTCGACGCGGTCGACCGCACGGGTGACCGAGATGTCGGAGCGGGACATCACGCCGTGCTTGGACCACAGCACGATCTCGTGGTCGCGCAGCCCGGCGACGTTGGCGGCCATCATCTCGGCCGACCCGGGCACCAGGAACGGCAGCACACCGACACCCGCGGCCAGGCTGACGACGGTCTCCGGCTCCCACCGCAGGATCCGGCGGTTGAACATGCGGGTGTCGCGGTAGCCGGCCAGGTGGCTGAGGTAGGTCAGGTGCGGCGGCTGAGCGTGGACCACCGCCTGGAAGTCGATGCCGCGCCGCGCGACCTGGTCGTCGTGGACGCCAAGGTGGGAGTTGAACTCGCTGGTGAGCCGCTCGAAGAGCCGCCGCGGGTGGTGGTGGAGCGTCGCCGAGTGGCCGTCGTCCCCGACGGTGACCGCACCCACGTTGGCGAGCGGGTCCGCGGCGATCTGTCGCAGCCGCCGCCCCGAGCCGGTGACCAGCAGGGTGTGCCCGGCGAGCGCGGGCGCGGCGACCGGCAGGGTCAGCGGCTCGGTCTCCGGGAACAGCTCGCCGAGGTCGACCTCCCAGCCCATCAGCACCGAGATGTTGCCCGCCCCAGCCTCGCTCGCGTCGATCTCGCTGATCCGGGCGCCGGCGGCGCCCATCGCGCCGAGCAACTCGTCGAGGTCCGGGCGTGCGCTCGGGTCGGTCATGTCCTACTCCGTCCGTTCGTCGAATGAATCGTTTCACAGCCTATCGGCGCGGGCCGGCGCCGGACCGGTGCCAACCGCCCGACCTGCCGGGACCTCCGTCCCGAGTCCCCAGAGCCCAGGTGGGTACCGCCCACCCATGAGGAAAGCCACGCTCGCCGCGCTCCCCGCCGCCGCGCTCGGCGCGGTCGCGGCCCACGACCTGCTGCAGAAGCGGCACGCGATCCTGCGCAACTTCCCGGTGATCGGGCACGCGCGCTACTGGCTCGAGTCGATCGGGCCCGAGCTGCGGCAGTACATCGTGGCGAGCAACGACGAGGAGCGTCCGTTCAGCCGCGACCAGCGGCGCTGGGTCTACGCCTCGGCGAAGCTGCAGAACAACTACTTCGGCTTCGGGACCGACAACGACCTCGAGCACAGCTCTGGCAACGTGATCGTCCACCACCGCACGTTCGGCCGCTCCTACCCCACCCACGGCTCGGTCGGCCAGGAGGCCCGCCTGCCGGCGGCCAAGGTGCTCGGCGGGGCCCGCGGGCGACGGCACGCCTTCCGCCCCGAGTCGGTCGTGAACATCTCCGGCATGAGCTTCGGCTCGCTGTCGGGCAACGCCGTCGAGGCGATCAACCGCGGTGCCGCCGAGACCGGCTGCCTGCACAACACCGGCGAGGGCGCGGTCTCGAAGTACCACCACCACGGGGCCGACCTGATCTTCCAGATCGGTACGGCGTACTTCGGCTGCCGCGACGACGACGGGCGGTTCAGTCTGCCCAAGCTCAAGGCGCTGGTCCAGCAGGCGCCGATCCGGGCGTTGGAGATCAAGCTCAGCCAGGGCGCCAAGCCCGGACTCGGCGGCGTGCTGCCCGGTCCGAAGGTGTCGGAGGAGATCGCCGAGACCCGCGGCGTGCAGGCCGGGGTCGACTGCCTCAGCCCGTCGCGGCACGCGGAGTTCGACGACGTCGACTCGCTGCTCGACTTCGTGGAGCTGCTCGCCGACGAGACCGGGCTGCCGGTCGGCATCAAGTCCGCCGTCGGCGACCTGGCGTTCTGGTCCGACCTCACCGAGGCGATGGCGTCGGGTGACCGCGGCGTCGACTTCGTGACGATCGACGGCGGCGAGGGCGGCACCGGCGCCTCGCCGCTGATCTTCACCGACGCGGTCTCGCTGCCGTTCCGGCTCGGCTTCTCGCGCGTGTACGCCGAGTTCGCCCGCCGCGGCCTCCACGAGGACGTGGTGTTCATCGGCTCCGGCAAGCTCGGCCTGCCCGACAACGCCGTCGTGGCCTTCGCCCTCGGCGTGGACATGGTCAACGTGGGCCGCGAGGCGATGCTGGCCGTCGGCTGCGTGCAGGCGCAGAAGTGCCACACCGGCGAGTGCCCGACGGGCGTCGCGACCCAGCACCCCTGGCTCGCCCACGGGCTCGACCCGCTGGAGAAGGCCGACCGCGTGGCGAACTACGTCAGGACCCTGCGCCGCGACCTGCTGAAGGTCGCCGAGACCTGCGGGGTCGAGCACCCCGGGCTGATCGGGCCGCACGACGTCGAGATCATCGACAACCTCAGCAGCGGCGCGCTGCTGGACGAGGTCTACGGCTACGAGCCTGGGTGGGGGTTCCCCTCGGCCGTGGACCAGCTGCAGATCACGGCGATCATGGAGGTGACCGAAGAGGAGGAGACTCGCACCGAGGGCCCGCCGGAGACCGCCGAGGAGGGCGAGCAGGGCACCGAGCACGCCGGAAGGGGCGGCACCGAGTCGACGTAGGTCCGACCGGCGCGGGCGAGCCCCAGGGTCTACCGTGAGCAGATGGACACGTGTTCCCGGTGCGGACACTCGGCGAAGGTCGCCAGGCTGTCCTGGATCGATCGCCTGTGGGGCCTGCGCCCGCAATGCCCAGCACCGCCGTCGCACGGCGCCCCAGCCACGGCCATGCGCTGCGGGTGCACGGACCCGTGGCACGTGGCCGGGACCTGACCCGGGGACCCTTCGGATGGCCTCAGCCTCGATTCACCGGCGACGCGCCGAGCACACCGGCGGAGGCGGGACCGGGGTCGGTCGACGTCTGACCGCTACGACCCCCCGAGCAGCTCCGCGAACGTGTCGTCGACCCAGTCCGCGACGAACGCGTTGATGTGCGGCATGTGGTCGAGCCCCACGTGCTCGGCCGCACCCTCCTCGACGGTGAAGACCCGCAGCTCGCGCTTCGGGCTGTGGACCGCCTGGTCGTAGGAGCGGTGGGCGTACGCCACCGGGATCTGCCGGTCGTTCTCGCCGTGGGCGATGAGGAACGGGCAGGTGATCTGGTCGACGACGCCGTCGAGGTGGATGCCCTCGGCGTACTCGATGAACTTCTCGACGTCGTCGAACCCCCACACCCACAGCACGTGCTCCCAGTAGTGCGGCACCGGGTTCTCGCCCTCGCGCTGGAGCCGGCGCTTCTGCACCTCGCCCCAGTTGTGGTTGGCGCCCCAGACCGCGACCAGCTTGATCCGCTTCTCGAACGCCGCCGCGCGCGGCGCGTAGTAGCCCCCAAGCGACCAGGCGGCGAGACCGATCCGATCGGCGTCGACGTCGGAGCGGGTCTCGAGGTAGTCCACGCAGGCGGTCGCCCAGCCCTCGGTCTCGATGCGGGCCTTGAGGTCCTGCACGCGCAGCGCCTCACCCGACCCGGGACAGTCGACCATGAGCACCGAGATCCCCCGGGCGCGCATCTCCTGCGGCCACCCGGACGTGTACATGTGCTCCTTGGTGGAGTCCAGGCCGTTCCACATGATCACGCACGGCACGGGCTCGCCGTCCCGGCTCGCGTCGGAGAAGTACGCCGGCAGCGTGGTGCCCTCGAACGGCACCTCGACCCGGGTGGTGGCCGGGTCGGCGATCTCGAAGACCTTCGCGAACGCGTCGAGCGCCTGCTGGTAGAACGCCCGGCGCCCCGGGTCGGTGTTGCTCAGCATCCGCTCGGCCTGGCAGACGTAGAGCCCCGATCGGTACCACTGCTGCCCGGCGGTGCGCAGGTGCCCGGCGGCCTCGGAGGCCCGGGCCTGGTCGGCGAGCTGGTCGGCGACCGCCTTCCACGACTGCATGAAGATCCGGCTGCCCGAGTTGACGTCCGCCGCCTCGCGGGCCGGGCGGCAGGCCCGGTCCACCTCGTCGATGGCGCCGCCGTTGTTGAGCGTCGCGCACACGCCGAGGTTCCAGACGTACTTGGGACCCGTGAAGTACTCGAACATGCCGGTCACTGTGCCGGGCGTCACAGGGTCGCGGAACCCGCCACCTCGTGATGGGAGGTATCGGCAGACCGCTCGTTCCCCGACCGGCCGCTCGCGGGTTCCCTTGAGGGCATGTCCGACCTCACGTTCCCGGCCGACTTCCTGTGGGGCGCCGCCGGCGCCGGCCACCAGATCGAGGGCGACAACGTCGACAGCGACACGTGGTTCGCCGAGCACGTCTCCCCCAGCGTCTTCAGCGAGCCGTCCGGCAAGGCGTGCGACAGCTGGAACCGCTGGCGCGACGACCTCGACCTGGTGGTCGGCCTGGGGCTCACGGCGTACCGCTTCTCCGTGGAGTGGGCGCGCGTCGAGCCGACCGAGGGGACCTGGTCGGAGGACGCGCTCGACCACTACGAGGCCCTCGTCGACGAGTGCGTCGCACGCGGCATCGCCCCGGTCGTCACGTTCAACCACTTCGCGGCACCGCACTGGTTCGCGCAGCGCGGCAGCTGGCTCGATGCCGGGGCACCGGAGGCGTTCGCGCGCTACTGCGACCAGCTGATGGAGCGGTTCGGCGACCGGATCGCGTACGCCGTCACCCTCAACGAGCCGAACCTCCCGCACGTGCTGACCTGGCTGGACCTGCCCGACTTCGTCCGGCAGGTCGAGCGCGCCACGCTCGACGCCGCGAGCGAGCAGGCCGGCGTGGCGGCGTACCGCCTCGCGAACGTGGTGCTGCCCGAGGAGCTCGACGCGATGGAGGACGGGCTGACCGCGGGGCACCTCGCCGCACGGGCCGTGATCAAAGCCCGTCGGCCCGATCTGCCGGTCGGCTTCAGCCTCGCGATCGTGGACGACGTGGTCGACGGCGACGACCCGTCGGTGCGGGACCGCAAGCGCGCGGAGTGCTACCAGCGCTGGCTCGAGCTGGCACGCGAGGACGACTTCCTCGGTGTGCAGAACTACGAGCGCGTGGCATACGACGGCGCCGGCCCGGTGCCGCCACCGCCGGGCGCACCGGTCAACCAGATGGGCTCGGCGATCGAGCCGCTGTCCCTGGCGGGCGCGGTCCGCTACGCGCACGCGGTCGCGGGGGTGCCGGTGCTCGTCACGGAGCACGGCATGTCGACCGATGACGACACGCAGCGTGCGGCGTTCCTCGAGCCGTCGCTCACGGGCCTGCGCGCCGTGATGGACGACGGCGTGCCGGTGCTCGGCTACCTCCACTGGACGCTGCTCGACAACTTCGAGTGGGTCTTCGGCTACGCCCACCGGCTCGGCCTGCACGAGGTCGACCGGGAGACGTTCGCGCGCACACCCAAGCCGAGCGCCGGCGTCTACGCCGACCTGGTGAAGCGGTTCACGCCGGCCTGACGATCTCCTGCAGCGCCCACCGGTTGCCGTCGGGGTCCTGGAAGTACACGAACCGGCCCCAGGGCTGCTCGTCGACGCCCTCGCACGCAACGCCGCGCTGGCGCAGCTCGGCGAGGGCGGCGTCGGCGTCGGCCACCACGACCTGGATGAACTGCGACGAGCCGGTGGGCATCATCTCGAGCCCGGTGCCGAAGCAGATCGAGCAGGCGGAGCCGGGAGGGGTCACCTGCACGAACCGCAGCTCCGGCGACACGGTGCGGTCGTGGTCGACGCTCCAGCCGAGCGCCGTGCCGTAGAAGTCCCGGGCCCGGTCGACGTCGGCGACGGCCAGGGGGATGAGCTCGATCCTGTAGTCCATGCCGCGACGCTAGGTGCTGATCAGGTCAGGTCCTGACCTCTATCGACGACGAGTGCCCGGTCTCGGCCAGGCCCGGGTGGGAGGGTGGGCGGCGGGGACGGGACGACCCTCGACGAGCGCCTGGCGCGACCCAGCCTCGAGCGCAGGGCCGCCTCCTCGTGGCCCCGCCCGCGGCCTGGGTGACATCCGCGGCGAGGTCCCACTGCCCGGCTGACCGGCGCTCCGGTCAGGCGACCGACCCGACCAGCACGCCGATCCCCTCGACCTCGATCGTGACCACGTCACCGGGCTCGAGCGGCGGCGGGTCCTGGACGCCGCGGCGGCCCCAAAGCTCGGCGAGGCAGCCACCCCCGCCGGTGGTGCCGGAGGCAAGCAGGTCGCCGGGGACGACCACGGAGTCGCGCGAGGCGTAGGCGATCATCTCGGCGAACGACCAGTGCATGTGGGAGAGCCGGTCCTGGCCGACCTGGACGTCGTTGACCGCGACCCGGCAGTCGAGGTCGAGCGAGGGCAGCTCGTCCGCGGTGACGATCCAGGGCCCGATGGACGTCGCGAAGTCCTTGCCCTTGGCCGGGCCGAGCCCGACCTGCATCTCCCGGGCCTGCAGGTCGCGGGCCGACCAGTCGTTGACGATCGTGTAGCCGAACGCCGCGGCCTCGGCCTCGGCCACCGACAGCGACGAGCCACCCGCCCCCAGCACGACCCCGACCTCGAGCTCGAAGTCCAGCGCGCGGCACGACGCCGGACGCGGGATCGCGGCGCCGGGGCCGTAGAGCGCGTGCGGGTTGGTGAAGTAGAACGTGGGCGCGTCGTACCACGCCTCCGGGACGCCGGTCGCGTGGTCGACGCTGCGCCGCACGCCCTCGACGTGGCTCTCGAACGTCACGAAGTCGCGCACCGAGGTCGGCCGGTAGGGCAGCAGCAGGTCGGACTCGGCGTACGGCACCGGGGCGGTGCGCAGCGCCGCCGCACCGACCTCGAGGGCGCGCTCGAGGCCGAGGCCGACCAGCTCGCCCAGCGGCATCGGCAGCAGGTGGGCGCCGTCGCCGGACAGCACGACCGCGCCCTGCGGCAGCGTCGCGAGCCTCACCGGGTCGCGTCCGCGATCCGCTTGTGCGACACGTGGGCGGTGAGCCCGCCGTCGACGACGATCTCGGCGCCGTTGTAGTACGCCGCGTCGTCGGAGACGAGGAACACGATCGTCGGCGCGATGTCCGCCGGCGTCCCCACCCGCCCGAGCGGGATCTCGGCCAGCGCCGCCACGGTGAACGCCGGCGACGCCGACGCCATCAGGGGGGTGTCGATCAGCCCGGGCATCACCGCGTTGACCCGGATGCCCCGCGACCCGAGCTCGAGCGAAGCCGAGCGGGTGAGCCCGCGCAGCGCCCACTTCGAGGCGGTGTACGCCGCGGCCGCGTGGCCGGACATCGCGGCGACCGAGCAGATGTTGACGATCGAGGAGCCCGGCGGCATCAACGGCGCGAGGGCCTGGATGCCGAGCAACGGCCCCGTGACGTTGATGTCGAATGTGCGCTGCCAGGTCTCCAGGGTGACGTCCGGCAGCCGCTCGCGGGCGGCGACACCGGCGTTGTTGACCAGGGCGTCGACGCGGCCGTACTCGGCGTCCAGGTCGGCCGCCAGCGTGGCCCAGTCCGCCGCGGACGTCACGTCCAGGTGGCGCCCGGCGAAGGGCAGGACGTCGGTCGCGACCACGGTGGCGCCGGCCGCTGCCAGCGCCTCCACCTCCGCGGCGCCCTGGCCGCGCGCGGCGCCGGTGACGACGACGACCTTGTCGGTGAGATCCATCTGCTCCTGCTCGATGTCGGGTGGTTTCGAGGCTCAGGCCTGGCGGCCCTCGCACCTCAACCAGCGGGTCGGCTCAGGCCTGGCGGCCCTCGCACCTCAACCAGCGGGTCGGCTCAGACCGGCGGGGCAACGAAGACGCCCTTGTCGGGGTCGTTGAAGGAGTCGCGGGCGATGATCTCCGACATCGGGTCGGCGGTGCCCCACACGTCCTGGGTCATCGGGTCGGCGATGTCGTAGACCGACGGGTGCCACGGGTCGGTCTCGATCTTCTCGAGCTCGGTCGTGTACTCCATGGTGTTGCCGGAGGGGTCGAGGAAGTAGGAGAACGTGTTGTTGCCGGCGTTGTGCCGGCCGGGACCCCAGATCTTCTTGATCCCGGCGCGCATCACCCGGCCGGTGCCGCGCATGTACTCGTCGAGCCCGCGCATCTCGAACGACACGTGGTGCACCGAGGTGTGCGGGCCCTTCGCGATCGCCAGGCTGTGGTGCCAGTCGTTGCACCGCATGAAGTGCATCATCTCGCCCATGTGCGCGCCCCAGAGCGAGTCGGAGAGCTTGAAGCCGAGCACGTCGGCGTAGAAGTCGCGGGTGCGGTTGATGTCGTTGCTGTTCATCACCGCGTGTGAGATGCGCACCGGGATCGCCTCGCCCTCCTCGATCGCCCGGTGCTGCCGGGTCTCGACGTCGGTGCTGATCTCGATGGTGCGGCCGTCGATGTCGAAGAACCGGAACCCGTAGCCGCCGCCGGCGGTCTGCAGCCGGTCGGGCTCGCTGACGAGCTGCACACCCTGGGTGCCGAGCCGGGCGGCGAGCGCGTCGACGGTCTCGACGCTCTCGGAGCCGAACGAGATCAGGTCGAGCCGCTTGTCGTCGGCCTGGCGGAGCCGGATCACATACTGCTCGGGCGAGCCCTCGGCCGCCAGGTAGGACAGCTTGCCGTCGGTGCCGGTCTCGGTGAGGCCCCAGGTGTCCTTGTAGAACGAGCGCTGGGTCTCGTAGTCGGTGACCGCGAGGTCGACGTGGCGCAGGTGGGTGATGCCGTGCTCGTTGAGGTGGCTCATGTTCTCTCCCTAGTTCTCAGCCGAGGACGGACGCGCCGCCGTCGACCACGATGTTGGTGCCGCTGATCCACGCCGACTCGTCGGAGGCGAGGAAGACCGCGGCGTTGACGACGTCCTCCGGCCGGCCGGGCCGGCCGAGCGGGATCCGGTCCAGCACGACCCGCCTCATCCGCTCGGGCGGGTCGGCCAGCAGCGATGCGGTGTTGGGGGTCTCGGTCATGCCCGGGCTGATCACGTTGGCGCGGATGCCGTGCGGTCCGCCCTCGACGACCAGCTGAAGGGTCAGCGCGATCACGCCGCCCTTGGCCGTGCTGTGCGCGTTCTGCGCCATGAACTCCACACCCCGCAGCGCCGCGATCGAGCCGACGTTGACGATCGACCCGCCGCCATGTGCCTTGAAGTGCGGCCACGCGGCCTTGACCGTGTAGAAGACGAGGTCGAGCTCGTTGCGCATCGTGAAGTCCCAGTCCTCCACCGACAGCTCCTCGATCGGCGCGAAGCGCTGGGTCGAGGCGTTGTTGTAGAGCACGTCGATGCCGCCGTACGTCGCGACCGCGGCGTCGACCCACGCGCACGCCGCGTCGGCGTCCCCGAGGTCGACCCCACCGAACACGGTGATCTCGCCGCCCTCGGCGCGCACCAGCTCCTCGGTCGAGGCCGCGCCGTCCTCGTCGAGGTCGCAGCCCACGACCCGGGCGCCCTCGGCGGCGAACCGGCGCGCCGCGGTGACGCCAATGCCGCCTCCGACGCCGGTGATCAGCGCGATCTTGCCCGCCAGCAGCCCGGGTTCCGAGGCTCGCTCCGCTCGCACCTCAACCACCGAGTCCACCGGTGCGGTCGAGCAGCTCGACGAGGTTGCCCTCGGGGTCGGCGACGTAGGCCATCCGGACCCCGGGCTCGGGCGAGGGCCGCGGCGACATCCGGTCGGTGGCGCCCGCGGCGACGAGCGCGTCGTACGCCGCGTCCACGTCGGGGACGTCGAGGGCCAGGTGCCCGAAGCCGCGGGTGAGGGCGGCCTCGACGGGGCTGTCGGCCTGGAGGCCGGCCAGGTTGCCCGCGCGGGTGAGCAGCTCGAGCCGCCAGCCGTCGGCGGAGCGCAGCATCGCGCCGCGGAGGTCGACGTGGTCGAGCGCGAACTCGAACTCCACCGCCAGGTCGAGCGCCGAGCGGTACCAGTCCGTCATCGCGTCGAGGTCCGCGACGTTGAGGCCCACGTGGTCGAGCCTCATCCGGGGTCCCCGCGGAGTCGTGCGCTGGGGGAGCGAAGCGGAGGAGGCGCGCGACCTCGTGGGGTGGTTCATGCGACGTACACCGTGCGGACGTTGGTGAACTCGCGGACGCCCTCGGCGGACAGCTCCCGGCCGTAGCCGCTGCGGCCGGTGCCGCCGAAGGGCAGCCGGGGGTCGGAGGCAACCATCGCGTTGACGAACAGCGCACCGGAGCGGATCCGCCGCCCGACGTCGAGTGCGTGGGGGGCCTCGCCCCACACCGAGGCCCCCAGTCCGAACGTCGTGGCGTTGGCGAGCTCGACCGCGTGGTCGTCGTCGCGGGCCCGGGTGATGGTGGCGACCGGGCCGAACGTCTCCTCGTCGAACGCCGTCATGCCGGGCTCGACGTCGGCGAGCACGGTCGGCTCGAGGTACCAGCCCGGGCCGTCGATGGCGCTCCCGCCGGTGACGAGCCGGGCGCCCTGAGCGACGGTCTCCTCGATCTGCCGCAGGACGGCGTCCCGCAGGTCCTCGCGCGCCAGGGGTGCGATCTCGAGGAGGGCGAGCTGGTCGACGAAGCGCTCCAGGAACTCCTCGGCGACGGCGTCGTGCACGATGAACCGCTTGGCGCACACGCAGCTCTGGCCGGTGTTGGCGAACCGGGAGCGCACCGCGGTGGCGGCCGCCGCGGCGACGTCGGCGTCGGCGAGCACCACGAACGGGTCGGAGCCGCCGAGCTCGAGCACGGTCTTCTTGACGGCCGCGCCGGCGACGGCGGCGATCGAGGCGCCCGCGCGCTCGCTGCCGGTGAGCGTCACAGCGGCGACCCGGGGGTCCTCGACGACCCGCCGGCTCACCTCCGGGACGTCCTCGGCGGCAACCACTAGCGAGCGGAACAGCCCGGCGGGCGCGCCGGCGTCGGCGAAGAGGCTCTCGACGGCGAGCGCGCACCCGGTCACGTCGGGGCTGTGCTTGAGCAGTGCGGCGTTGCCGGCCGCGAGAGCGGCGCAGGCGAAGCGGAGCACCTGCCAGAACGGGAAGTTCCACGGCATCACCGCGAACACCACGCCGAGCGGCTCGTAGGCCAGCCAGGACCGGGAGGCGCCGGACGCGACGGGGTGGTCGGCGAGCCACCCGGGGGCGAGGTCGGCGACGACCTCGCAGTTCCAGGCGCACTTGTCGACCTCGCCGAGCGCCTCGACGAGCGGCTTGCCCATCTCGGCGGTGATCAGCGCCGCGTACTCCTCGCGACGCTCGGTCAGCAGCTTGCCGGCGCCACGCAGCAGGGCGAGCCGATCCTCGAGCGGGGTGCCGCGCCACAGCTCGGAGGCGGCGTACGTCGCCGCCAGTGCGGCCTCGACGGCGGCCTCGTCGTGGGCGAGGTACGTCGCGAGCATCTCGCCGGTCGCGGGGCTGCGCGTGGTGACGGTGGGCGCGCTCACGCCGAGGCCTCCAGGCGCGTACGCCGCCGGGCCGGCGCGACCGGATCGACCGACTCCTCCGCGGGCGCGACCTCGTTGCGGATCGTGCCGAGCCGCTCGACGGTCATCTCGACGACGTCGCCCACCTGGAGCGGCGGCGGCACCAGCGCGCCGTTGCGGCCCCAGGACTCGGCGAGCGAGCCGGTCGAGCAGGTGCCCGAGGCGAGCACCTCGCCGGCCTTGACCCACGACGCCCGCGACGCGTGCGAGACCAGCTGCTCGAACGACCAGCCCATGTGGCCGGAGCGGTCCGCACCGACCGGCTCGTCGTTGACCTTGACGATCATCTCCAGGTCGAGGAACCCGTCGGCGTCGCGGCGGTCGTCGAGCTCGTCGGCGGTCACCACCCAGGGCCCGATGGTGGTCGCGAAGTCCTTGCCCTTCGACGGGCCGAGCTTGAGCCGCATCTCCTTGCCCTGCACGTCGCGCGCCGACCAGTCGTTCATCACGCAGTAGCCACCGATGGCGGACCGGGCCTCCTCCGGGGTCACGTTGCGCACGTCGCGGCACACGATCGCGGCGACCTCGAGCTCGAAGTCGAGCCGCTCGGTGTCGGGGGGCATCGGGACCGGGTCGTGGGCCCCGGTCACGGCGTGCGGCGCCATGAACAGGAAGACCGGCGCGTCGTACCACTCCTCGGGCGGGCCCGGGTTGCCGTGCCCGCGCTCCATGCCGTCGACGTGGGCCTCGAACGTGAGGAAGTCGCGCATCGCGACCGGGTAGACCGGCGGCAGTAGCACCACCTCGTCGGGCCGCAGCCCGTCGACCTGCGCGGCCGCGTCGGCGGCGGCCTCCCGCACGGCCCCGTCCGCCGCGAGCAGCTCGACCAGGTCGGTGCCCTCGTCGAACGGGTGGATCCACCATCCTCCGGCGTCGGCGGAGCCGTCGCCGAGGACCAGCCCGACGCGGCGGGAGCCGTCGGGGTCGTCGGCGAGCCGGAAGGCGGCCACGCGCACGTTCGTCAGCCGATCGTCTGGAAGAAGGCGCGCTCGCGGTTCGCCAGCACCGGGATCGCCTGCTCCAGGGCGAACTCCTGGAAGTGCGGCGACGCCCCGTGGGCGGCGTAGGCGTCCTCGTCGTCGTAGATCTCGAAGAGCCGGAAGACCAGCGGCTCCGCTGGGTCCTGGTAGGCCTGGTAGAAGCGGTTGCCGGGCTCCTCCCGAGACGGCGGCGTGAGCTTCGCGATGGCGTCGAGCACCACGCCCTCCTGACCGGGCTGGGCGGTCCAGACGGCGCTGACGACGTAGGCCATGGGGGCTCCTCAGAGGGTTCACAGGTGCGAGAGCCGACCGCGGTTCGCGTGACGGCGATCTCACGCTAGGTCGGTCGCGGAGCACCAGAGAAAGCACTGGCGGCTATGGCTGGCATCACGCCGATCGGGGTTCCGGGTCGCCCGGACCCGGGGCTTTCCTGTGACCGACCACACAGCGGCCGGACCGGGCCGCGCCGAGGACCAGGAGATCTCCATGACGTCCAGATCCAACTCGTCGGCCACCGCGAGGGGCACCGCCGTGCTCGCCGTCCTGGCCATCAGCAGCCTCGGGTTGCTCGCCGGCTGCGGCAGCGACACGACGCCGGCCGCCGGTGCCGACAGCAGCTCCAGCTCCGACTCGGGATCGGACTCCAAGACGCTCGTGTTCTCGCCGCTCGCGCTGAAGATCCCCGCGATGCAGCAGCTCTCCGACGGCATCAAGGCCTTCGCCGGGGAGCAGGGCTACGACGTCGTCATCCAGGACCCCAACCTCGACCCGCAGAAGCAGGTCACCGACCTGCGGACCGCGATCGAGTCCGGCAAGGCGGACGCCGTCTGGGCGATCATGGTCGCTCCCGAGGCGGCCGCCTCGCTGATCCCGGTGGCCCAGGAGAAGGGCGTCCCGATGGTCGTCAACGGGACGCCCGAGGCCTACGGCCTCGACGGCCTGCAGGCCGGCATCTCGTTCTCGTCGATCGACTACGCGGCCGAGGGCGAGGCCGCCGGCACCGAGCTCGGCAACTGCATCAACGAGCAGCACGACGGCAAGGCCAAGGTCCTCTTCGCCGAGGCCGCACCGGGCACGGCCGGCAAGGAGGAGTACGAGAGCGCGGTCAAGAAGTACCTCTCCGAGACCGCTCCTGGCGCCGAGATCGTCTCCACCATCACCGTCAGCGACCGCCAGGCCGCGCAGACCGACGTGGGCAACGCCCTGCAGGGCAACCCCGACATCACCGCGGTCTTCGCCCAGAACGACGAGGGCGCGCTCGGCACCATCGGCGCCTTCAAGGCCGCCGGCAAGGACCTGCCGTGCATCACCGAGACCGGCGGCAACGACGAGGCCCTCGCCGCCGTCGAGAGCGGTGACATCTACGCGGTCGTCGCCCTCCAGTTCGCCGACGACATGGCCCAGAACGTCGCGACCCTCACCCAGATGCTCGAGGACCCGACGGCCGAGGGCCAGCAGCTGACCACCCCGCAGAAGGTCGTCAAGGCCGGAAGTTGAGCACGGTGACCACCAACTCCGAGGCGACCGTGGCCGGACCCGGCGGGACCACCCCCGCCGGGCCGCCCCCCGCGCCGACCCCTGCCGACCAGGACATGCCCCGCGCGGTCTCCGTGCTGGTGTTCCTGCGCGACCGCGGCATCTTCGTGCTCTGGGGGCTGCTCATCGTGGCCTTCGCGTTCTGGTGCTCGCCGTACTTCTTCAAGGTCGACAACGCCCTGCTCATCGCCAACGCCGCCGCGCTCACCGCGCTCTTCGCGGCCGGGGTCGGCATCGGCATCATGACCGGCGTCCTCGACCTCTCCCTCCCGGGCACCGCCGCGGTCGCGAGCTGCGTGTGCGGCTGGGTGCTCACCCACGGCCACCCGACCTGGCTCGGGCTGGCCGCCGGCCTCGGCACGGGCGTCGCGGTCGGGGTGGTGAACGGCCTGATCACGATCCGCGGGTTCAACCCGATCATCGTCACGATCGGCACCCTCTCGGTGCTCTCCGGCCTGGCCGCGGTCATCGCCGGCGGCTACACGTTCCCCGGGCTCACCCAGCTCGAGTTCATGGGCACCCACCGGTACCTGCGCGCGGGCGACTCGTTCTCCGGCATCCCCGCGCCGGTGTTCATCGTGGCCGGGGTGTTCGTCGTGGGCACGGTCTTCCTGACCCGCACCCGCGAGGGCATCCGGCTGATGGCCGTGGGCGGCAACGCCGAGGCGGTACGCCGCGCGGGCATCCACGCCGACCGCTACACCGTGCTCGGCTTCGTGATCTCCGGCGTGCTGGCCGCGCTCGGCGGCCTGGTGAGCACCGCGGTGGTGACCGAGGCGAACCCGAACGCGAGCCCGCAGATCATCTTCAGCGCGCTCACCGCGGTCGCCCTCGCCGGGGTCGCGCTGACCGGAGGACGCGGCAGCCTGCCGCGCGTCCTGGTCGGCGCGCTGATCCTGGCCACGATCAGCAACGGCCTGACGATCCGCGGCGTGCAGCCCTACTGGGCCACCGTCTGCACGGGTGCACTGCTGCTCGCCTCGCTGCTCATCGAGCGGGTCATCCAGGCGAGCGTGTCGGAGCGGCTGATGGCCGCCAACCTCTCCGTCCACCAGAGGAAGGTCTGAGGACATGAGCACCACCGCCACCCCCGCGCTGGAGCTGTCGGGCATCGAGATGCACTACGGCTTCGTGCGCGCGCTCGACGACATCGACTTCCACGTGATGCCGGGCGAGGTCGTCGGGCTGCTCGGCGACAACGGCGCCGGCAAGTCGACGCTCCTCAAGGTGATGTCCGGCGCGCACCGGCCCTCGCACGGCACGATCCGGGTCCACGGCCGGGAGCACGCGTTCCACGCGCCCAGCGACGCCGCGGACGCGGGCGTCCAGATGGTGTACCAGGACCTGTCCCTGGTCGAGCCGCAGGACATCGCGATCAACCTCAACCTCGGGCAGGAGACCCTCCGCAAGGGGCCGCTTGGGTGGCTGGGCTTCATCGACCGCAAGGCGATGCGGCGCAGCTCGGAGCTGGAGCTCGACCGGCTGGGTGTCCGCACCGCGCCGATGACCCGGCCGGTCGAGATGCTCTCCGGCGGCCAGCGCCAGGTCGTCGCGCTCGCCCGCAGCGCGATCCGGGTCAGCGGGGAGTCGCGGGGCATCCTGCTGCTCGACGAGCCGACCGCCGCCCTGGGCTACGAGCAGACCCGCCAGGTCGAGGCGCTGATCCGCCGGATGGCGGACCAGGGCATCGCGATCGTCGTCGTCACCCACGACCTCCCGCTCTGCTACGAGGTCACCGACCGCCTGGTCATCCTCAACCGCGGCCGCAAGGTCGCCGACCTGCCGACCGCCGGCGCCGACCGCGACCACGTCGTCGGCTGGATCACCGGCTCGCGCGCGTCGATGTTCGCCGAGGCGGCCTCGTGACCCTCCACCCGTCGTACGTCGAGCGGTTCCCGCTGCTCGAGGGCATCGACTCCTTCGAGCAGCTGATGGGCGACCCGGCGCTCGAGGAGCGGTTCCACGCGTTCATGCAGTGGCGCGACGCGACGCCGCCGCCCGACGTGCCGGCACGCGACGACGCGGTCGACGGGCCGCACGGTCCCGTGCCGGTGCGCGTCTACTCGCCCGCGGACGGCGAGCAGGACGGACGGCCGTGCCTGGTGTGGATGCACGGCGGCGCCTTCGTCGGCGGCGACCTCGACATGCCGGAGGCCGACCGGACCGCGCGCGAGGTCTGCGCCCGCGCGGGTGCGGTCGTGGTGAGCGTCGACTACCGGCTCGCGGTCGGGGGCGTCCACTACCCCGTGCCGCTCGACGACGTCGTCGCCGTGGTCCGGTCGGTCCGCGACCGGGCCGCCGGGCTCGGCGTCGACCCGCAGCGCATCGCGGTCGGCGGGGCCAGCGCCGGCGCCAACCTCGCCACCGGTGCCGTGCTCCGGGCCCGCGACGAGGACGGCTGGCTGCCGGCCGTGCTCGTGGCGGCGTACGGCGTCTTCCACCCCGTGCTGCCGTCGGTGCCGCCCGAGGTCGATGCGCTGCTCACGCAGGTGCCGGCCATGCTGCGGTTCACCGCCGAGGGCACCGCCGGCATCACCGCCAACTACCTCGGCGGCCCGCCCGAGACCGCCGACGGCTACGCGATGCCGGCGCTGGCCGACCTCACCCACCTGTGCCCGGTGCTCATGGTCGACGCCGAGGGCGACGACCTCCGCGGCTCCGAGGATCCGTTCGCCCGGCAGCTCACCGAGGCCGACGTCCCGCTGCGGCGGCACGTCGTGCCCGGCGTCATGCACGGCTTCCTCAACCTGCCGGCCGACGTCGAGCCCGTCGGCACGGCCTTCCAGCTCATCGCCGACGTCGTCGCGGCGCCGGCCCTCGTCCCCGCGTCCTAGGAGTTCCCCATGTCCGAGTCCCCGGCCCCCGTCGTCGACCGCGTCCTCGTCGTCGGCGGCGGCATCACCGGCGGCGTGCTCTCGCTCGCCCTGGCCCAGCGGGGCGTCGAGGTCGTGCTCGTCGACCTGCGCGCGAGCCTCGGCGGCGTCGGGCACGGCATCACGCTGCAGGGCAACGCACTCAAGGCGTTCCGCTCCGTCGGCATCTACGACCGGCTCGCCGAACGCGGCTACCCGTTCAGCCATCTCCGGCTGCGGACGGCCGACGGCCACGTGATCGCCGAGATCCCGACGCCACCGATGGGTGGCCCCGACCTGCCCGGCACGATGGGTGCGGTCCGGGGCGACATCGCCGACATCCTCGCCGAGGAGGTCGTGGCCGCCGGGGTCGACGTACGGCTCGGCACCACGCTCACCGCGATCGACGACCGGGGCGGCTCGGTCGTCGTCACGCTCTCCGACGGCACCACCGAGACCGTCGACCTGCTCGTCGGCGCCGACGGGATCCGCTCCAAGGTGCGCGGCATGATCGGCATCGACGCCGAGCCGCGCCCGGTCGGCATGGGCATCTGGCGCACGGTCGCGAAGAGGCCGCCCGAGATGGACTGCTCCGAGCTCTACTACGGCGGCCCGAAGTACAAGGCCGGCTACACCCCGATCTCCGAGGACCTCTGCTACGCGTTCCTGCTCGAGGAGAACCTCGACCGCTCGTTCGTCGGCGAGGGCCCCAACGGCGCGGTGCTCAAGGAGCGCGGCCAGGGGTACGGCGGCACCTGGGGCGACGTCCGGGACAGCCTGGCCGAGGACGCGGTCGTGAACTACCAGTGGATCGAGTCGATCTGCGTCGACTCCCCGTGGCACCGGGGCCGGTCGATCATCATCGGCGACGCCGCCCACGCCTGCCCGCCCCTGATCGCCCAGGGCGCGGCGATGTGCGCGGAGGATGCCGTCGTCCTGGCGGAGATGCTCACCAGCGGCGAGCACGCGAGCGTCGAGGAGGTGCTGCCGGCGTTCATGGCGCGCCGCTTCCCCCGGGTCAAGATGGTGCTCGACAACAGCCTGACCCTGGCCGACTGGGAGATCCACCCGGACACCCCCGGCGCCGACCCGGGCCGGATCATGGGCCAGACCCTGCACGCCCTGGTGGAGCCGGCATGAACACCCCACGGAGTTCTTCTCCTCCGCTTCGCTCCCCCGAACAACTCCGCGGGGACCCCGATGGCCTCGTGCTCGTCACCCGGGACGACCCGGGCTTCGAGGAGGCCCGGGTCGACCGGATCTTCAACCGCCGGCTGCCCGGGCGGCAGCCGGCGGCCGTGGTGCGGCCCGAGACCGAGGCCGAGGTGGTCGCCGCCGTCCGGCTCGCCCGCGAGCGGGGCTGGCAGGTCGCGGTGCGCTCCGGCGGGCACAGCTGGGCGCAGTGGTCGGTCCGCGACGATGCCCTCGTCATCGACCTCGGTGGCCTGCACGAGCTGGAGTACGACCAGGAGACGGGCATCGTGCGGGCCTCGCCGTCCACCCCGGGTGGCGCCGAGCTGGCGCCGTACCTCGCCGAGCGCGGCCGGATGTTCGTCGGGGGCCACTGCCCCACCGTCGGCATCGGCGGCTTCCTGCTCCAGGGCGGCCAGGGCTGGAACGCCCGCGGGTGGGGCTGGGCGGTCGAGCACGTGGTGGCCGTGGACGTCGTGACCGCGGCCGGCGAATTGGTCCGCGCGGACGCGACCCAGCACGCCGACCTCTTCTGGGCCGCCCGCGGCGCCGGTCCCGGCTTCCCCGGCGTGGTCACCCGCTTCCACCTGCGCACCCGGCCGCTGCCGCGGCACTTCGCACACACCGTGCAGGCCTTCGACCTCGCCGACTTCGACGAGGTGATGACCTGGCTGCACGACACGCACCACACCGTCGCCGACACCGTGGAGATCGTCGCGCTGACCAAGACCGACCCGCGGCTCGCCCCGGGCCCGGTGCTGCTGGTCACCGCGCTCACGATGGTCGACGACGAGCAAGAGGCCGACCAGGCGCTCGCGCCGTTCCGCAAGAACCCCGCCCTCGACCGCGCGATCCTCGTGCTCGACAACGAGCCGACCACGCCGGAGGCCGAGCGCGCCCGGCAGCTCGAGGACAACCCGGAGGGCCACCGGTGGGCGGTCGACAACGCCTGGCTGTCGGGGCCCGCGTCGGAGGTGGTGCCGGCGATGCGCCGCGCCTACACGACGCTCCCGAACGAGAAGGCGTTCACGATCTGGTTCAGCATGGCGCCGCTGCGCGAGCTGCCCGACATGGCGTTCTCGGTCCAGTCGGAGGTCTACCTGGCGGCGTACGTGCCCTGGGAGGACGCCGCCGAGGACGAGCGGCACCTCACCTGGCTGGCCGGCGCGATGGCCGACCTCGCGCCGGTCACCGTCGGGCAGTACCTCGGCGACAGCGACCTGCGCCGCCGGCCGCACCGGTTCCTCTCCGAGGAGGCCTGGGGACGGCTGCAGCAGGTGTACGCCGACCGCGACCCGGACCGCCTCTTCGTCGGCTACCTGGCGTGAGGCGCGGCGAGCTCGTCGCGCACGGCGTCGAGCCGCGAGAACAGCCAGCGGTGCGCGGGGTCCGACAGCCGGTCGGGGGCGAACCAGTAGCCCTCCGGCAGCACCACCTCGCCGAACGGCGGGTCGACCTGCACGATCGCCCCGCCGGCGCGCAGGTGCATCCGGGCCAGCAGCTCGGGCACGACCGCGACCATGTCGGTGCCCTCGATGACGAACGGCAGCGGCAGGAAGCCGAAGACCTGGAGGGCGACCCGTCGCTCGATGCCGTGGTCGCCGAAGACCCGGTCGACGGGCGTGAGCACACCGGGCCCGAAGGAGCCGACCGCGTGCGGGAGCTCCGCGAGGTCCTGCATCGTCAGGGCTCCGTCGACCAGCCTCGGGTTGCCGCGGTCGGCGATCACCACCATCCGGTCGCGCCAGAGCGGCCGGGAGAGGCCCGGGAAGCCGAAGCCGAGCGGCGCGATCAGGGCGTCGTTGTCGAGCATCACCCGGTCCGAGGAGCGCGACTCCGGGCCGAGGTGGCCGATCGTCAGCCGGACGCCGGGCGCCTCGGCCTCGACCAGCCGCACCAGCGGCTCGTGGACGACCGCGATCGCGTAGTCGCTCATCGTGAGCCGGAACGTGCGCTGGCTGGTCGCCGGGTCGAACTCGTCCTCGAGCTGGAGCGCGCTCTCCATGAGGCGCACCGCGTGCTGCACCTCCGGCAGGAGGTCGCGGGCGAACGGCGTGAGCTCGTAGTCGCGGCCCGCCCGCACCAGCAGCTCGTCGTCGAAGCGCCGCCGGAGCCGGGCGAGGGCCGCGCTCATCGCCGGCTGGCTCAGCTCGAGCCGCTGCCCCGCCCGGGTCACGTTGCCCTCCTCGAGCAGGACCTTCAGCGGGAGCAGCAGGTTGAGGTCGGTGCCACCGAGCGCCATCGTCTCCTCCTCTCGTCGCAGGGGTGCGCCACTAGAGTTCCACGGAGACCGTGATGGCCATCACAGCGGAACGGGAGGTGCGCGTGCGGGAACGGCTCCGGGGCGTCGACGCCAACCTGCTGCTCGCCCTCCACGCGCTCCTCGAGGAGCGGAACCTGACCCATGCGGGCGAGCGGATGACGATGAGCCAGCCCGCGATGAGCGGCGCGCTGGCCCGGCTGCGCAAGCTGTTCGACGACGAGCTCCTGGTCCGGTCGGGCCGGGGGTTCGAGCTCACCCCGCTCGCCGAGCAGCTCCGGCCGGTCGTCGCCGACGCGGTCGAGGCGGCCGAGGCGCTGCTGGGCAACGAGCGCGACTTCGACGCCGACACCAGCACGCGGCGGTTCGCGGTCAGCATGTCGGAGTACGCCATGACCGTGCTGGCGGAGCCGCTGACCCGTGCGTTCACCGCGCACGCGCCCGGCTGCACGATCGACCTCGACCCCCTCGACGTACGCCGCGACCAGGTCGAGACCCAGCTGATGCGCCGCGACCTCGTGGTCGCCCCGCTGGGCTTCGAGTTCCCCGGTCGCACCCAGCCGGTCTTCACCGACGAGCTGGTCTGCGTGGTCGCCCGCGGGCACCCCCGCCTGCGCGACGGCGGGCTCTCCCGCGACGACCTCATCGAGATGCCGCACGCGGTGGCCGAGTTCGCCGCCGCCGGCGACCGCCGCCGCCCGCTCGAGGTGGAGGTCGAGCAGAAGGGGATGGGTGGCCGCAACGTGCTCGTGCGGGTCACCAGCCTGCTGACGCTGCCGTTCGCGGTGGCCGGCACGGACATGTGTGCGTTCGTCCCGTCGCGCCTGGCGCACCGCTGCCTCGACGTGCTCGACCTGGTGGTCGCCGAGACCCCGATCGACACGGTGCGGATCACCGAGGCGGCGCACTGGCACCCACGTCGTGAGAAGGACCCGGCGGTGGTGTGGCTGCGGCACCTGCTCCACGACGTGGCCGTCGAGCTCGAGGACGAGCTCGGCTGACGGTCCACCCCAGCAGCGAGGCGGTCGCCATCACGGTCGCGGGCACCAGCGCGGAGTCGTCACCACCGAGGCCGACCAGTGGCGAGACGAGCGCCCCGAGGCTGAACTGCGTGCACCCGAGCACGGCACTGCCCGTGCCGGCCACCTCCCGCACCTGCGACATCGCGTGCGCCGCGGAGTTGCCCATCACCCCGCCGTTGCTGGAGACGGCCACGAAGACCGGGACCGGCAGCAGCCAGGACGGCGCGCCCGCCGCGGCCAGCACCACGAACGTCAGCGTCGCCGTGAGCTGGACGCTCATGCAGACGCGGACCACGCGGAGCGGCTCGGCGCGCAGCCGGCTCGCCGTCCACCCGGCGGCGATCAGGCCCGCAGCGTTGACGCCGAACGCCGCGCCGTACCCGACGGTCGACAGGCCCACCACGTGCTGGTAGACGAACGGCGAGGCCGAGATGTAGGCCATCATCATCGCGAACGACAGCGCCAGGACGGCGACCGGCGGCCAGTAGCCGCGCGTCCGCACCACGGTGCGCAGGGCTCCGGCGTACGTCGTGCCGCTCGCGGTGCGCGCCTCGGAAGGGCGGGTCTCGCGCAGCACCAGCACCACCCCGGCGAGCATCGCGGTGCACAGGCCGACGACCGTCCAGAGCATGCCGCGCCAGCCGACCGGGCCGGCGAGCAGCCCGCCGACCAGCGGGGCGAGCACCGGCGCGACGCCGCCGACGGTCAGCATCAGCGTGAACGCCCGGGCCGCGGCGCGTCCGGTGACCAGGTCCGAGATCACCGCGCGGCCGATCACCACGCCGCCCGCACCCGCGAACCCCTGGACGAACCGGGCCGCCACGAGCACCCCCAGGCTCGGGGCGAGGGCGCACACCACGCCCGCCGCGACGCACACGGCGGCGCTGGCGAGCAGCGGCCGACGTCTGCCGTAGCGGTCCGACAGCGGACCCATCACCAGCTGACCCGAGGCCAGGCCGACGAGGAAGGCCGCCAGCGTGAGCTGGACGGCGCTGGCGCTCACGCCGAGGTCGGTCGCGAGCTCGGGGAAGCCGGGCAGGTAGAGGTCGGTCGCGACCGGCGCCACGGCCGCGAGCGAGGCCAGCGCCATGAGGACGGGCCAGCGGACGGTCGACACCGCTGGAGTCTCGCAACGCGCCGGCGTGCACCGGAACGCGCTGATCACGGATGCCAGTGATCGGCGGTTGTGATGGCCGTCTCCCTTGTTGCGGCGGTGCGCCGTCGTGCTGACTGGACCCCATGACCTGGGACGACGGCACGGCGTACCTCGAGGAGATGGCTCCGGGGGTGTTCGCCTACGTCCAGCCGGACGGCGGCTGGATGGTGAACAACTGCGGGGTGATCACGGACGCGGCCGGCGACGCGGTCGTCGTGGACACGACGTCGACCGAGCGCCGCAACCGCGCGTTCCTGGCCGAGGTCGCGGGGGTGTCGGCCCGTGACCCCCGGATCGCGGTCAACACCCACGCCCACCCCGACCACACCTACGGCAACGGGTTCCTGCCGCCGGCGACCACGATCATCGGCCACCACCTGTGCCGGGCGGGCGTCCTCCGCGCCGGGCTGGCCGCCACCCACGAGCTGCCCGCCGACTACGGCGACCTCGTGGTGCGCCCGCCCGACGTGACGATCGACAGCGACCTGACACTGCACCTCGCGGACTTTCCCGTGGAGCTGAAGGTCATGGGTCCGGCGCACTCGACCAACGACGTCGGCGTGTGGCTGCCCGAGCAGCGGGTGATGTTCGCCGGCGACCTCGCGTTCTCCGGCGGCCACCCGATCTTCATGGAGGGATCCATGCTCGGGTTCCGGGCCGCCACCCGCCGGCTGCGCGACCTGGCCCCCGAGGTGCTGCTGCCGGGACACGGCCCCGTGTGCCGCGGCGACGACGTCGCCCGGGTCCTCGACGAGCTCGAGGCCTACGTCGAGTGGATCTCGGGAGTCGCCACGTCGTCGTACGACGCGGGCCTCTCGCCGCTCGAGGCGGCCCAGAAGGCGCTGTCCGACAGCCCCTACCGCGACCTCCCCGAGAGCGAGCGGGTCGTGTGCAACCTGCACCGGGCGTACGCCGAGCTCACCGACCACGTGCCGACCGGTCCGCTGAACATCCCGAGCCTGTGGCCCGAGATGGTTGCCCTCAACGGCGGCCGGCCGATCGAGACGCACGCATGAGCGGCACCGTCCCCCGCCGGGTGGTCACCGGCCACACGCCGGCCGGGGTCTCGGTGGTGCTGTCCGACGGCCCGGTCCCGGTCAGCCGCGAGCTGCCCGAGGACGGGGTGTTCTTCCACGAGGTCTGGAGCACCGAGGGCGCCCCGGCCCGGGTCACCGCCGTCGAGCCGGACGAGCCGACCCAGCGCACCCTCGCCGTACCGCCGCCGCCGCTGGGCACGAAGATCCGGGTCAACGAGTTCCTCCCCGGCCACCTCGACGAGCGCGGGCTGCAGTCGCCGGTGCACCGGACCGCGACGGTCGACTACGGCATCGTGCTGTCGGGCGAGATCACGCTGGTGCTCGACGACTCCGAGGTGACCCTGCGGGCCGGGGACGTCGTCGTGCAGCGCGGCACCGACCACGCGTGGGCCAACCGCGGCACCGAGCCCGCCCGGGTGGTGTTCGTGCTCGTCGACGGCGAGCTCGACCCGGCGCTGGTCGAGACGCTGCCGGGCGGGCTCGACGGGCTGATGCACGGCGGCCCGCGGGACTGACCGGCCCGGCTAGAAGGAGTGCCGGCCCGGGCCGGCGGGCCCCGTCTCCCCGGACGGCAGCACCACCTCGGCCGAGCATCCCGGCGGGACGGTGACGTCGAGCGAGAGCGCATCTCCGTCCAGCCGCCAGGCGACCTCGATGCGGCCGTGCGGTGAGTCGTGGTGGGTGCGCACCCAGGTCAGGCCGCCGCCGACGCGGGGCTCGACGCGGAACGTGCGCCAGGTCGGTGACGTCCGCTGCAGGCCGGCGGCGTACCGGTGCAGGAACGAGATCACCGCGCCCTTGGAGTAGTGGTTGAGCGACTCGTGCGGGACGCCGTCGGCGTCGATGCCGTCCCACAGCTCCCACACCGTGGTGGCGCCGCGGTCGACCATCGCGAGCCACGACGGCGAGGTTTCCTGGAGGAGCAGCTCGTAGGCGAGGTCGAGGTGGCCGTGGTCGGCGAGCACCGGCAGCAGGTCGGGCGTCGCGAGGAAGCCGGTGCCGACGTGGACGCCGGCCGCGCGCACGAGCCCGGCGAGGTCGTCGGCGACCCGCTGCCGCTGGTCGTCGGGCACCAGCCCGAACCGCAGCGCGCGCACGAGGTTGGCCTGGGTGTGCGGCACGACCCGGCCGCCCGGCTCGACGAACTCGGCCCGCCAGGCCTCGGTAACCCTCCGGCTCAGGTCGGCGTAGCGGTCTGCGGCCTCGTCGTCGCCCAGCAGCCGGGCGATCGCGGCGGCGTGGCGGGTCGACCAGGCGAAGAACGCCGTGGCCACCTCGGCCTTGTCGGCCGCGATGAAGCCCGGGAAGTCGTCGCCCGGGTGGCCGCCGGGCTCGAGCCACTCGCCCCAGTGGAAGCCGGTGTCCCAGAGGTACCGGTCGTGCGGCCGCGGCTCGGGGTGCCGGGCCACGCGGTCGGGGTGCCGGCCGGTCGCGGCCATCCGCTCGGCCCGGTCCAGCCAGCGCACCACCGCCGGCCAGGTCTCGGCCAGCACCGCGGTGTCGCCGTACTCCTGGTGGATCTCCCACGGCACCAGCACGACCGCGTCGCCCCAGCCCGCGGAGCCGTTGACCGCCTCGAGGAAGCCCGTGCGCTCGGCGACCGGCATCGGCGCCATGTTGTTGAGCGTGCCGTCCTCCCACTGCGTGACCACGAGGTCGCGCAGCCACTTCGCGGAGAAGCCCGCGACGTCGTAGAGGTACGACGCGGTCGGCACGTACAGCTGCCAGTCGCCGGTCCAGCCGGCCCGCTCGCGGGTGGGACAGTCGGTCGGGATGTCGCAGGCGTTGCCGCGGAAGCTCCAGACCGCGGCGTCGTGGAGGCGCCGCAGCCGCTCGTCGGAGCAGTCGAAGCCGCCCCGCTGCTCGAGGTCGGTGTGCACGACCACCCCGGTCACGTCGTCGGCGGTGACGGCGGGCAGGTCCCCCTCGAGCCGCACGTAGCGGAACCCGTGCGTGGTGAACCGCGGCTCGAACACGTCCCCGTCGGCGCCCGCCGAGACCACGTGGTCGACCTGGCCCGCGGTGAGCTCGGGCAGGAACGGCAGCGCCGGGACGAGGTGGTCCATGGTGACGTCGCCGTCCGGGCCGAGCGCCTCCCCGTGGGTCAGCGTGACCTCGCAGCCCGCGGGTCCGAGGGCGGAGAGCCGCACGTGCCCGTTGATGTTCTGGCCGAGGTCGACGACCTGCACACCGGGCCGGACCTGGGTGACCGCGACCGGGCGCAGCTCCTGCACGGCCCGTACCGGCGGCGCCGGCGAGACGGTCAGCAGGTCGTGCCCGATGTCCGGCAGCGCGACCGGGGCCCAGTCGGCCCGGTCGTCCGCGGCGGCGACCAGGCGGCGGTCCTCACGCTGGCCGTCGACGAGGTCGGCGGCGAGCACGTGCGAGGTCGACCAGCGCCAGTCCGGACCGGTGCCGTGCACCGTGATGCTGCCGTCCTCGTGGTCGAGCACGAGCTGCGCGAGGTACGCCGTGCGCTCGCCCCACTGGTCGCTGGCCCGCGGAGCGCCGACCTTGCCGCGGAACCAGCCGTCGGCCAGCAGCGCCTCCACGACGTGCCGACCCGGGGTGACCAGCGCGGTGACGTCGTGGGTGCGCACGTCGGTGTGCACGGCGTACTCGGTGTAGCCCGGCGCGAGCTCGTCGTCGCCCACCCGGACCCCGTCGATGCTGGTCTCCTGCAGCCCGTGCGCGGTGACGTGCAGCCGGGCCCGGACGACGGGCGCGTCGACCACGATCTCGCCGCGGAGGCGGTACGCCGGCCGGCGGCCGGGCAGAGGGACCTCGCGCTCATCGGGAGCGACCCAGGCCGCCGACCAGTCCGCCGGGTCCAGCAGCCCCGCCTCGACGTCCGTCGCCTCCGACCACCCCAGGTCGCGGCCGTCCGCCTCCACACGCACGCGCACGGTGCTGCGTTGCCGGCTCGCCAGCGGTGGCGCGGGCCACGGCACGAGGACGGTCTCGGCGGACGAGACCACGCCGTACGCCGCGCCGTCGACCTCGAGCTCGTAGGTGTCCTGCTCGCGCGTGCCGGGCGGCAGCTGCCACGACAGCCGGGGGGTGCGGGTGCCGATGCCGACCGCCGGGGCGGAGGGGTCGAGGTGCTCCACTCGGATGCGCATGTGACCACCCTCACGGGAGGGCCGGACGGCGGCCAATCACCAGGACGGACGCCAGGTATCAGCGCCGGGATCAGCGCCGTGGATCAGCGCTGGCCCGCGAAGAACTCCGTCAGCAGCCCCGCCGACTCCTCGGCCAGCACCCCGCTGACGACCTCGGGCCGGTGGTTGAGCCGCCGGTCGCGCACCACGTCCCAGAGGCTGCCGACCGCCCCGGCCTTGGGGTCGAACGCCCCGAACACGACCCGCTCGACGCGGCTCAGCACGGCCGCGCCGGCGCACATCGTGCACGGCTCGAGCGTGACGACGAGCGTGTGGCCGTCGAGACGCCACTCGCCCCGTGCCCGGGCCGCGGCCCGCAGCGCGACCACCTCGGCGTGGCCGGTCGGGTCGTGCTCCGCCTCGCGGACGTTGCGGCCGCGCGCAACCGGCGTACCGTCCGGGTCGAGCACGACCGCGCCGATCGGCACGTCACCGGTCGCGAGCGCCGCGCGAGCCTCGTCGAGGGCGGCCCGCATCGGGCCGTCCCACCGGCCGGTGGTCACGCGGAGGTGAGGCCGACCGCGTCGTCGAAGAGCTTGCCGAAGCCGAGGCGGCGCGCGACGTCGGAGAGCATCTCGTCGGGGTAGAGGTCGAAGTCGTCGAGCAGCACGCCCATGTCCATCGCGTGCATGCCGAGGTCGCCGAGCAGGTCGAGGTCGCCGGCGGGCACCTGGTCGTCCTCGTCCTCCGGCATCGGCAGGCCGAGGAACTCGACCGCGGAGCTGGCGAGCTCCCACTCGTCGGCGGCGGTGATGTCAGAGAGCAGCACCCGGGTGGTCGGGCCGGCGACCCGCACGATCACGAAGAAGTCCTCGTCGACGCCGACGAGGCCGACCGCACCCCCGTCGCCGGGGAAGCGGCGCAGCGCGGCGGCGAGCGTGTCGATCTCCTCGATCACGTCGTGGGCGAGCTCCTGGACGGTCCACACGCCGTCCTCGCGGTAGGCGGCGAGGGCGAAGTCCACGCCGTCGATCTGGTCGGCCATGCCCCACCTCCGTCCGGGTCGCACCGGTGCGTCCACGCGGTCGCCCTCCAGAGTGTCAGACCGGGGGGACGCGGCCAACCCCCTTTCGTCCCACCTCCACTAGGGTTCGGGGCATGCGCACGCATGTCGTCGACCACCCGCTCGTCGCCCACAAGCTCACCCACCTGCGCGACGCGGAGACGGACTCGCCGACGTTCCGCCGGCTGGCCGACGAGCTGGTCACGCTGCTGGCCTACGAGGCCACCCGCGACGTGCGCGTCGAGCCGATGGAGATCGTGACCCCGGTGGCGCCGACCACCGGCGTTCGGCTCGCCCGGCCGCGCCCGCTCGTGGTGCCGATCCTGCGCGCCGGGCTGGGGATGCTCGACGGGATGATGCGGCTGCTGCCGACCGCCGAGGTGGGCTTCCTCGGGATGATCCGCAACGAGGACACGCTGGAGGCCTCGACGTACGCCGAGCGCCTCCCGGAGGACCTCCGCGGGCGCCAGTGCTACGTCCTCGACCCGATGCTCGCCACCGGCGGCACGCTCGCGGCCGCGATCAAGTTCCTCACCGACCGTGGCGCCGACCACATCACCGCGATCTGCCTGCTGGCCGCCCCTGAGGGCTGCGCCCGCCTCGAGCGCGAGCTCGACGGTCTCGACGTGCCGGTGACGATCGTGACCGCCGCGATGGACGAGCGGCTCAACGACAAGGGCTACATCGTCCCCGGCCTCGGCGACGCCGGCGACCGGCTCTACGGCGTGGTGGGCTGAGCTCGGGCCCGCTCACGGCCGCCCGCGGAATCCCCGGTGCACCGGGGAAGTTCCCGCTTCTCGGCCTTTGCAACCCCCGAGAAGCGCCAAGATCCCCGGTACACCGGGGAAACTGCCAGCGGCCCTCAGCCCGGGAAGATCTGCACCGTGCCGGTCGCGATCAGCACCAGCAGGACGAGCACGAGGACGCCCAGGATGGCGTAGGCCCACTCCTTGCCGGCCCGGGTCTCGTCGGACTCGGGGGCGTCGTACCGGTGCCCGTCGGGCAGGCCGAAGCGCTCGTCGTCGTTGCTCATGCCCGTCCAACGACGCAGCGCGCCCGACGTCCCGTGTGACTGCGGACGCTCCGCGGACCAGGGTCCGCGGTCGTGGGCAGACTCGCGTCCGTACGCTGGACGGGTGACCGAGGCTGCGATGAGCCAGGGCGGCGAGGACTTCCGCCGGTTCATGCTCGAGCACCGGTTCGGGATGGACGAGATCGTCACCAAGCTCAACATCCTGCGCGACGAGTTCACCCACCTGCACGACTACAACCCGATCGAGTCGGTGTCCTCGCGGCTGAAGTCGCCCGAGAGCCTCGTGGAGAAGCTCCAGCGCAAGGGGCTCGAGCTCGAGGACCGCCCGTCGTTCGACGAGATCCGGTCCACGATCACCGACATCGCCGGCGTCCGGGTCGTCTGCAGCTTCGTCTCCGACGTCTACCGGGTCTTCGACATGCTCGTCGAGCAGCAGGACATCTCCACCGTCGAGGTCCGCGACTACATCGCCCGCCCGAAGCCCAACGGCTACCGCAGCCTGCACGCACTGGTCGAGGTCCCGGTGTTCCTCTCCGGCGGGCCGGTGCCGGTGCTCGTCGAGGTGCAGTTCCGGACGATCGCGATGGACTTCTGGGCCAGCCTCGAGCACAAGATCTACTACAAGTACCGGCGCGACGTGCCCGTCGAGCTGCTCGACGGGCTGCACGAGGCCGCGGAGACGGCGTACGCCCTGGACGCGACGATGGAACGCCTCCACGAGGAGGTCCGCGGCCTCGACGCCCTGCCGACGGCCCTGGTGGAGGAGCTCCGGACCGGCGGCGACGGTCCCGACGCCGCGCTCGTCGACGCGCTGCGCCGGCTCGGGGCCGCGCCGGAGGGGCGCTAGCTCTACTGCCGGCCGAGCGGCAGCTCGGCGACGGTCTCGTAGCGCGGCCGGCCGCGGGGCCCCTCGCCGAGGTACGACGCCACCAGCTCGACCCGGTCGGCCCGCCACGCGGGCCCGGCGTACCCCTCGAGCAGCCGCACCCAGCTCGTCACCTCGGCCGGGTGCCCGATCCGGGCGAGGGTGACGTGCGGGCGGAACCGCTGCCCGTCGACCGCGATGCCCGCCCGGTTGGCCGCCGCCCGGCAGCCGGTCGCGAGCCGCTCGAGCTCGGTGCGGCCGGCGTCGTCGAGGCCGAGCCCCGCCCAGAGCACCCGCGCGCGTGCGGGGCTGGGGAAGGCGCCGCCGCCGGCGATCGCGACGTCGAACGGGGTACGCCGGGTCGCGGCGCGGGTGAGCCGTTCGAGCAGGTCGTCGAGCCGGCGCTCCTCCACGTCGGCCAGGAACGCCAGCGTCACGTGCAGCTGCTCGACGCCCGCCCACCGGAACTCCCCGGCCGGCCGGCGCGGCTCGAGGAACGCGTCGAGGTGCTCGATCGCCTCCTCGGGCGGGACCAGGGCCGCGAACATCCGCACCCGACCAACCTACGTCGGCCGCCCCGGGTTGACCCGCCCGAAACTTCACGACGGGTCAACGCGATTTGTCGACAAGGCACGTTGACCCGCCCGAAAGTTTCGGGCGGGTCAACGTGGTCAGCCGATCTGGGTGCCGAGCGCGGCACCGATGCCATAGGTGACGGCCATCGCGAACAGGCCGCCCGCGACGTTGCGGGCGAGCGCGCGGCCGGGGCTGCTGTAGCCCAGACGGGCGCTGACCCAGCCGGTGAGCGCGAGCGCGACGACGACGACTCCGACCGTGAGCCAGACCCGCAGCGCCTCCGAGCCGAGGATGATCGTCGACAGCGGCAGCAGCGCGCCGATGGTGAAGGACAGCATCGACGCCCAGGCGGCGTGCACCGGGCTGGAGATGTCGTCGGGGTCGATGCCGAGCTCGACCTCGGCGTGCGCGGCGAGCGCGTCCTGCTCGGTCAGCGCCGTCGCCACCTCGAGGGCGAGCTCGTCCGAGAGGCCCTTGGCGGCGTAGAGCCCGGCGAGCTCGGCGAGCTCCGCCTCGGGCTCGTCGCGCAGCTCGCGGCGCTCCTTGGCGAGCAGGGCCAGCTCGGAGTCGCGCTGGGTGCTGACCGAGACGTACTCACCGGCGCCCATGCTCATCGCACCGGCCGCCAGCCCGGCGACACCGGCGATCATGATCGCGTTGCGGTCGCCGGTCGCGCCGACGGCACCGATGACGATGCCGGCCGTCGACACGATGCCGTCGTTGGCGCCGAGCACGGCGGCGCGCAGCCAGTTGAGCCGGTTGTTGAAGCCGCGGGGATGCGGCTCGTCGGGATGTGGCCCGATCGGCACGGACTGGATCTCACTCACCGCCATGGGACGAATCCAACGCCGCCCGGAGGGGCCCTGCAACCAAGGATTGCCTGTGCTCACGGGGATTCCGCCCCCCTCTCAGAGGCCGAGGTCGCGACCGATCAGCTCCTTCATGATCTCATTGGAACCCGCCCAGATCTTGGAGACGCGGGCGTCCCGCCAGGCCCGGGCGACGCGGTACTCGTTCATGTAGCCGTAGCCGCCGTGCAGCTGGACGCAGTGGTCGAGCACCTCGTTCTGCACCTGCGAGCTCCACCACTTGGCCTTGGCCGCGTCGATGGGGGTCAGCTCGCGCGCGGCGTGGGCGACCACGCACTGGTCGATGAACGCCTCGGTCACCTCGATCTGCGTGAACAGCTCGGCGAGCAGGAACTTGTTGTGCTGGAACGACCCGATGCCCTGGCCGAACGCCTTGCGGTCCTTGGTGTACTGCAGCGTCTCGATCAGGATCTGCTTGGCGTGTGCGACGTTGGAGATCGCACAGCCGAGTCGCTCCTGCGGCAGCTTCTGCATCATGTGGATGAAGCCGCCGTCGAGCTCCCCGACGATCTCGGCGTCGGTGACGCGGACGTTCGAGAGGTTGAGCTCGGCGGTGTCGGACTCGTCCTGGCCGACCTTGTCGAGCTTGCGGCCGCGGCTGAAGCCCGGCGCGGTGGCGTCGACCGCGAACAGCGTGATGCCGCGGGCCTTCTTCTCCGGCGACGTGCGCGCCGCGATGATCACGAGGTCGGCCGAGTAGCCGTTGGTGATGAACGTCTTGGACCCGTTGAGCACCCAGCCGTCGCCGTCCTTGACGGCCGTGGTCTTGAGCGCCGCGAGGTCGGAGCCGCCGGAGGGCTCGGTCATGCCGATCGCGAGCAGGATCTCGCCGGCGGCGACGCCGGGCAGCCAGCGCTTCTTCTGCTCCTCGGTGCCGAGCTCGACGAGGTACGGCGCGGTGATGTCCGCGTGGATGCCGACGCAGGAGCCGAGCGCGGCGTTGACCTTGTTCAACTCCTCGAGGAGCACCGCGTTGAACCGATAGTCGCCCGCCTCGGCGCCACCGTGCTCCTCGGGGATCTCCAGGCCGAGGAAGCCCTGCCTGCCCGCCTCGAGCCAGAACTCCCGCGGGATCGCCTTGTCCGCGGCGTGCTGCTCGACGTGGGGGATGACCGACCGCTCGAGGAACTCGCGCACGGAGGCGCGGAACGCCTCGTGGTCCTCGTCGTAGATGCTCCGCTTCATGGCGGGCATCCTACGTCGTGCGCTACTGGTCGGTAACCGGCTCCACGACCCGGGTGGTCATCACCGCCGCGACCGCGAGCAGGGACACCGCCGCGACCGCGGAGGCGACGAACACCGCGTGCACCGCCGGGTGCAGGACGCCCGGAGTCAGGTGCTCGAGGTCGGGTACGCCGCGCCCGAGCCGCGAGGCGACCACGCCGTTCGCGATCGCGCCGAAGACCGCGACCCCCACCGCGCTGCCGACCGAGCGGGCGAACATCGTCGTACCGGTCGCGACCCCGCGGTGCTGCCAGGTCACCGAGGACTGGGCGGCGATCACGGACGGGCTCGCGACCAGGCCGAAGCCGAGGCCCATGACGAAGCACGGCGCGGCCAGGTGCAGGATCGAGCTGCCCGGGTCGATGGTCACCAGCAGGGCCGCGCCGGCGAGACCGACGGCGCCGCCGATCAGCATCGTCCGGCGGAAGCCGATCGTGAGGTAGAGCCGGCCCGCGTTGGAGGCCGCGATCGGCCAGCCGAGCGTCATCGCGGCGAGGGCGAACCCCGCCACCACCGCGCCGTGGCCGAGCACGGTCTGGGCGTAGAGCGGGACGTAGGTCGAGAGCCCCATGATCAGCACCCCGACCACGAGCGACGCGAGCATCGCGGAGACCAGCACCCGGTGGCGGAACACCCACAGCGGCAGCACCGGCTCCACCGCACGCCGCTCGACGAGGCCGAACGCCACGAGCAGCGCGCCGGCGACCGCGAACAGCGTGATGCTCGTGCCCGACGACCACGTCCAGCGGATGCCACCCTCGAGCAGCGCGAGCAGGAGCAGTACGCCGCCGCCGGCCAGGAGCAGTGAGCCGGCGTAGTCGATCCGGTGCCGCTCCCGGGCCACGTCCTCGGCGAAGTGCCGCCACAGCATCCAGCCGGCGGCGACCCCGAGCGGCAGGTTCACGAAGAAGATCCACCGCCAGGAGAGGTAGTCGGCGAAGACGCCGCCCAGCGTGGGACCGACGACGGCGGAGATCGCCCAGACGCTGGCGAGGTAGCCCTGGACCTTGGCCCGCTCCGCGACGGAGTAGATGTCGCCGACGATCGTCATGCCGACCGGCTGCACCGCGCCGGCGCCCAGACCCTGCACGGCGCGGAACGCGATCAGCGCGCCCATCCCCCACGCGAGCCCGCACAGCAGCGAGCCGACCAGGAACAGGCCCACACCCACCAGCATCACGGGCTTGCGGCCGTACTGGTCCGCGAGCTTGGCGTAGACGGGCACCGAGACCGCCTGTGCCAGGAGGTAGACCGAGAACAGCCACGGGAATTGGGTGAACCCGCCGAGGTCCTCGACCACCGACGGCACCGCCGTGGCGAGGATCGTCGAGTCGATCGCGACCAGGCCGATGCTCAGCATCACCGCCAGCAGCACCGGCCCGCGCTCGGAGCGCAGGCCCACGCTCGCGCGGGAGATGTCGGACTGGGCCACGTCCGGCCGCAACCGGCGCCGCGGGTGAGGCATTCCCGACACTGCGTGGCGGGTTGGTCGCCACGGAGACGGGGTACGACGTGGATCGGGATTGACCGACCAGACCGAGGGGTGTGCTTTGATCGTTCCAACCGCCGACGGGGTGGAGCAGGTGGACGAGCGGCCGGGCGCTCAGGGAGAGGGTGTCATGGAGGTCTGGCCGGGACGCGCCTACCCGCTGGGTGCGACGTTCGACGGGAGCGGCACCAACTTCGCGCTGTTCAGTGAGGTCGCCGAGAAGGTCGAGCTGTGCCTGTTCGACGCCGAGGGCACCGAGACCCGCGTCGAGCTCACCGAGGTCGACGCCTACGTCTGGCACGCCTACCTGCCCGCCGTCCAGCCCGGCCAGCGCTACGGCTACCGCGTGCACGGCCCCTGGGACCCCGAGAACGGCCAGCGCTGCAATCCCAACAAGCTCCTGCTCGACCCCTACGCCAAGGCCACCGCGGGCGAGATCGACTGGGACCAGAGCCTGTTCTCCTACAACTTCGGCGACCCGGACTCCCGCAACGACGACGACTCGGCGTCGCACATGACCCACGGCGTCGTGATCAACCCGTTCTTCGACTGGGAGGGCGACCGCCGGCTCGACTACCCCTACAACGAGTCGATCATCTACGAGGCGCACGTCAAGGGCCTGACCCAGCTGCACCCGGACATCCCTGAGGACCTGCGCGGCACGTACGCCGCCCTCGCGCACCCGGCGGTCACCGAGCACCTCACCAAGCTCGGCGTCACCGCCATCGAGCTGATGCCCGTGCACCAGTTCATCCAGGACAGCACGCTGCTCGAGAAGGGCCTGCGCAACTACTGGGGCTACAACACCCTCGGCTTCTTCGCGCCGCACGCCGACTACGCCGCCACCGGGCTGCCCGGCCAGCAGGTGCAGGAGTTCAAGACCATGGTCAAGGCGATGCACGCCGAGGGCATCGAGGTCATCCTCGACGTGGTCTACAACCACACCGCGGAGGGCAACCACCTCGGCCCGACGCTGAGCTTCAAGGGCATCGACAACGCGGCGTACTACCGGGTGGTCGAGGACGACCAGCGCTACTACATGGACTACACGGGCACCGGCAACAGCCTCAACGTCCGCCACCCGCACTCGCTCCAGCTGATCATGGACTCGCTGCGCTACTGGGTCACCGAGATGCACGTCGACGGGTTCCGCTTCGACCTCGCCTCGACCCTGGCCCGTGAGTTCTACGACGTCGACCGGCTCTCGACGTTCTTCGAGCTCGTGCAGCAGGACCCGGTCGTCAGCCAGGTGAAGCTGATCGCCGAGCCGTGGGACATCGGCCCCGGCGGCTACCAGGTCGGCGGCTTCCCCCCGCAGTGGACCGAGTGGAACGGCAAGTATCGCGACACTGTCCGCGACTTCTGGCGCGGCGAGCCGTCGCTGGGCGAGTTCGCCTCGCGCCTCGCCGGCTCGGCCGACCTCTACGAGCACTCGGGCCGCCGCCCGGTGGCGAGCATCAACTTCGTCACCGCCCACGACGGCTTCACGCTCAACGACCTGGTCTCCTACAACGACAAGCACAACGAGGCCAACGGCGAGGACAACAAGGACGGCGAGAGCCACAACCGCTCGTGGAACCACGGCGTCGAGGGGCCCACCGACGACCCCGAGATCCTGGCGTTCCGCGCCCGCGAGCAGCGCAACTTCATCGCGACGCTGCTGCTCAGCCAGGGCGTCCCGATGCTGCTGCACGGCGACGAGATGGGCCGCACCCAGCACGGCAACAACAACACCTACGCCCAGGACTCCGAGATCAGCTGGGTGCACTGGGAGGACGCCGACCGCCCGCTGATCGAGTTCACCGCGGCACTGACCCGGCTGCGGCGCGAGCACCCGACGTTCCACCGCAAGCGCTTCTTCACCGGGAGCACCGTGCGGGTGCCCGACGGCACCCTGGACGACGGGGAGGGCGGCGACCGGCTCAACGACATCGTCTGGCTGCACCTCGACGGACACCCGATGGTCGACGGTGACTGGACCAGTGGCGCCCAGGCCATCGGCATGTACCTCAACGGCCACGGCATCGACGGCAAGGACGAGCGCGGCGGACCGATCATTGACGACCACTTCCTGCTGTACTTCAACGCCGACGGCCCGGCCGAGGTGACCCTGCCTCCCGACGAGTACGCCGAGGCCTGGGACGTCGTGGTCGACACCGGCGGCTCGGCCGACGAGCAGCCGGCGTACGCCGCGGGCTCGACGTACTCGATGACCTCGCGCAGCGTGCTCGTCCTCCGCGAGCACCAGGAGCCCGAGGCGGATCCCGACCACTCGGTCGCCGCGTCGGTCGCCCAAGCTCGCCGGAGCTGAGCCAGTGTCCGGCCAGCGGAGGACCCCGGTCAGCACCTACCGGCTGCAGATCACGTCCGACTTCGACCTGTTCGAGGCGGCGCGGCGGCTGCCCTACCTGCACGCGCTCGGCGTCGACTGGGTCTACCTGTCGCCGCTGCTCGCCGCCGAGCCTGGCAGCGACCACGGCTACGACGTGGTGGCGTTCGACCGGATCGACCCGGCCCGGGGTGGCGCCGAGGGACTCGCCGCGATGTCGGCCGAGGCCCGCCGGCTCGGCCTGGGCGTGCTCGTCGACATCGTGCCCAACCACGTCGGGGTCGCGACGCCTGCCGAGAACGCCTGGTGGTGGGACCTGCTGCAGCACGGCCGCGACTCGGCGTACGCCGACGCGTTCGACGTCGACTGGGACGCCGGCGACGGCAAGGTCCTGATCCCGGTGGTCGGCGACGGCGACGAGGGCTCGATCGCGGTCGAGGCCGGCCCCGAGGGTGGCGAGCTGCGCTACCACGAGATGCGGTTCCCGCTGGCGCCCGGCACCTCGACCCACGAGGAGCAGCACTACCGGCTCGTCAACTGGCGCGAGGCCGACGCCTCGCTCAACTACCGGCGCTTCTTCGCGGTCAACACGCTGGCCGGCGTGCGCGTCGAGGACCCCGAGGTGTTCGCGCAGTCGCACGCCGAGATCAGGCGGTGGTTCGACGAGGGCCTCGTCGACGGGCTGCGCGTCGACCACCCCGACGGGCTGCGCGACCCGCAGGGCTACCTCGACGACCTCGCGAGGCTCACCGGCGGCGCCTACGTGCTCGTGGAGAAGATCCTCGAGCCCGGCGAGACGCTGCCGTCGTCCTGGGCCACGCAGGGCACCACCGGCTACGACGCGCTCGCGTTCGTCGACCGGGTGCTCACCGACCCCGCCGGGCAGCAGCCGCTCGACGAGCTCGAGACGCGGCTGCGCGGCGGTCCCGTCGACTGGGCCGAGATGATCCGCGGCACCAAGCGCGCGGTGGCCGACGGCATCCTCCAGTCCGAGGTCCGCCGCATCGTCCGCGAGGTGACCTCGGTGGTTGAGGTGCGAGGAGCGCGCGCTCGTGCTGAGGTGCGAAGCGAAGCGAGCCTCGAAGTGACGAGCCTCGAAACCCCCGTGGACGTCACGAGCCTCCGCGACGCCGTCGCCGAGCTGCTGGCCTGCTTCCCGGTCTACCGCTCCTACCTGCCGCTGGGTCGCGAGCACCTCGACGAGGCGTTCGCCGACGCGCGGCGCACCCGGCCCGACCTGGCGGCGACGTACGACGCGCTCGAGCCGGTGCTGTCCGACCCCGCCAGCCCGCCCGCGCTGCGCTTCCAGCAGACCAGCGGCATGGTGATGGCCAAGGGCGTCGAGGACTGCGCGTTCTACCGCTTCTCGCGACTCACCTCGCTCAACGAGGTCGGCGGCGACCCGTCGGTGTTCGCGATCGGCCCCGATGCCTTCCACGAGGCGATGGTCGTCCGGCAGCGCGACTGGCCGCACGCGATGACCACGCTCTCGACCCACGACACCAAGCGCGGCGAGGACGTGCGGGCCCGGATCACCGTGCTCGCCGAGATGCCCGGCGTCTGGGCCGCCGGCCTGGACGAGCTGCTCGAGCTGGTGCCGCTGCCCGACCCGGGCTTCGGATCCCTGCTGTGGCAGGCGATCCTCGGCGCCTGGACGCCCGATCACCTGCCCGACCTGCGAATGCGGCTGCACGGGTACGCCGAGAAGGCGATGCGCGAGGCCGGCGACCGCACCACGTGGACCGCGCCCGACGAGGCCTACGAGGCGGTCGTGCACCGCGCCGTCGACGCGGTCTTCGAATCGTCCGACGTGCAGCGGGTCCTCGGCGACCTCGCCGCTCGCATCGACGAGCCCGGCCGCACCAACGCCCTGGCCGCCAAGCTCGTCGCGATCACGATGCCGGGCGTGCCCGACGTCTACCAGGGCAGCGAGCTGTGGGAGACCAGCCTGGTCGACCCCGACAACCGGCGACCGGTCGACTTCGACCACCGCGCGGCCGTGTTGGCGGGCACCGACAGCGACGACGCGGTCGACAAGCTGCACGTCACCTGCACCGCGCTGACCCTGCGGCGCGACCGGCCCGAGCTGTTCACGACGTACGCCGGGATCGGCGCCACCGGGTCCGCGGCCGAGCACGTGCTGGCCTTCGACCGGGGTGGGGCGATCACGGTCGCCACCCGACTGCCCGTGGGGCTGCATGCTCGCGGCGGCTGGGGGGACACGGAGCTCGACCTGCCGCCCGGCCGGTGGCACGACGTGCTCACGGGCCGCCGCACGGTGGTTGAGGAGGAAGCGCTGCAACCGTCTCGATACCCCCGGCTGTCCGAGCTGCTCGGCACGCTGCCCGTGGCCCTGCTCGTGAGGGAGGACTGATCCGATGACCCGCGGACCTTTCGACGTCTGGGCGCCGCTGCCCGAGCGGCTGCGGCTCTCGGTCGCCGGCGAGACCGTCGAGATGACCCGGGGCGACGACGGGTGGTGGACACCCGCGGGGCCGACCCCGGCCGTCACGGACGTCGACTACGGCTACCTGGTCGGCGACGTCGACACCCCCCGGCCCGACCCGCGCTCGCGCCGGCAGCCCGGCGGGGTGCACGAGCCCTCGCGGACCTTCGACCCCACGGCGCACGTCTGGAACGACCACACCTGGACCGGCCGCCAGCTCGCGGGGTCGGTGATCTACGAGCTCCACATCGGCACGTTCACCCCCGAGGGCACATTCGACGCCGCCCTCGGGAAGCTCGGCCACCTGCGTGAGATCGGGGTCGACCTGGTCGAGCTGATGCCGGTCAACGCGTTCAACGGCACCCACAACTGGGGCTACGACGGCGTGGGCTGGTTCGCCGTCCACGAGGGGTACGGCGGCCCCGAGGGCTACCAGCGCTTCGTCGACGGCTGCCACGCGGCCGGGCTCGGCGTCATCCAGGACGTCGTCTACAACCACCTCGGCCCGTCGGGCAACTACCTGCCGATGTTCGCGCCGTACCTCAAGTCGGGCGCCAACACGTGGGGCGACTTCCTCAACCTCGACGGCCCCGGGTCCGACGAGGTGCGCGGCTACATCCTCGACAACGTGCGGATGTGGCTCTCCGACTACCACGTCGACGGGCTGCGGCTCGACGCCGTGCACGCGCTCAACGACGCCGGCCACCAGCACCTCCTCGAGGAGATGGCGGTGATGGTCGACGCGCTCTCCGCACACCAGCGCCGGCCGCTGACGCTGATCGCGGAGTCCGACCTCAACGACACCCGGCTGGTGCGTCCGCGCGAGGCCGGCGGCTACGGGCTCGCGGCGCAGTGGAGCGACGACTTCCACCACGCCGTCCACGTCGCGCTCACCGGCGAGACCGAGGGCTACTACGCCGACTTCGCGCCGCTGTCGGCGCTGGCGAAGGTGTGCGAGCGCGGGTTCTTCCACGACGGCACCTGGTCGTCGTTCCGGGGCCGCAACCACGGCTTCCCGGTCGACCTGCGCACGACGCCCGCCTGGCGGCTGGTGGTGTGCACCCAGAACCACGACCAGATCGGCAACCGCGCCCGCGGCGACCGGATCACCGAGGTGCTCGACGACGACCAGCTGGCCTGTGCGGCGCTGCTGACCCTGTGCGGGCCGTTCACGCCGATGCTCTTCATGGGCGAGGAGTGGGCGGCGTCCACGCCGTTCCAGTTCTTCACCTCGCACCCGGAGCCCGAGCTGGGCGCGGCGACCGCCGAGGGCCGGATCGCGGAGTTCGAGCGGATGGGCTGGGACCCGGCCGTCGTACCGGACCCGCAGGACCCGGAGACGTTCCGGCGCTCCAAGCTGGACTGGTCGGAGGCCACCGGCGGCCGGCACGCCCGGATGCTGGAGGTCTACCGCCGGCTCGCGGCGCTGCGGCGCGAGCACGAGTCGCTCACCGACCCGTCGTTCGCGTCAGTGGCGTGCACCGCCGACGAGGAGAGCCGGGTCTTCACGATGCGCCGCGACGAGCTGACGGTCGTGGTGAACTTCGGCGACGTCGCGGCGACGGTCGAGACCGCCGCCGCGACGCTGCTGTTCGAGACCGGCGCCGGCGTCACGCTCGAGCAGGGCCGGCTGGCCCTGCCCCCGCACGCCGGGGCGCTGGTCGGTCCCTGACCTGGGGTCAGGCGCCCAGCTGGGCGAAGTCGATGACCTCGTCGTCGCCGGGTGCCTCGACCTCGAACTCCTCGTCGAACTCCGAGAACGTCACGCTGCCGGTGTCCTTGCCGTCGGTCTTCTCGATCTTGACCAGGTAATGCGGGTCGTCGACGAGCACGTAGCCGGTCGAGGTCCCGTCCTCGGGGTCCTCGTTGTCGACCGCGACGGTCTCGTCGCCGTCGACGTCCTCGGTGCCCTTGACCGTGTACTTCGAGCCGTCGGTCTTGTCGTCCTTGAGCATCTGGTCGAGCAGCTCGTCCACGTCGCAGAAGGAGTTGAACGAGTCGTCCTCTGCCGGGATCACCACCCACTTGTCACCCACGGTCGCGATCACCTGGTCGGCGGTCTCGCCCGCCGTCGCGCGCCAGAAGGCCTCGTCGGGCTTCATCCACGTCGATCCGTCGACCCCGAGCAGCTCCGTCGAGCCGCCGGCGATCCCGATCGTGCCGGTGCAGTCGCCGCCCGAGCTCGCCTGCAGGTCGATGTCGATCTGCTGACCGTCGCTGGTCACCGACCCGGAGACCTTCACGGCCTTCAGGTCACCCATGTCCGCCTTCGAGGCCTTCACGATCTCGTCCGCCGGCTTGTCGGCGAACCCGTCCCCGCCGCCGCAGGCGGTCATCAGCACCGCTGCCCCGAGCCCGGTCACTGCCATTGCGATACGCGCCACGCGATTCCTCCTGTTGTTGGTGGGGCAACCGTGCCAGACAACAGCCACAACGCGGCATCGGTCCATCCCCCAGACGGGCTACGGGGGTCGGCTTGGCCGATAGTCCTTGTCGTCTGCGGGGTCGTGCCGCCGCCGGGACCCGCGAACGTCAGGGACTAGCGCAGCAGCTCGTCCACCCAGGCGGGCACGAGGTGGGTGGCCGGGCCGTGCCGGGTCTCGTCGAACAGGCGGCTGCCCACGCTGGGCTCCAGGTTGAGCTCGACGGTCCGCGCCCCCTGCGCGGCGGCGTACAGCACGAAGCCGGCGGCCGGGTGCACCGCCCCGGACGTCCCGATCGACACGAACAGGTCGGCCGTGCCGAGGGCCCCGTGGATGCGGTCCATGTCGTAGGGCAGCTCGCCGAACCACACCACGTCAGGGCGCAGCTCGCGGCGCCCGCAGTGCGGGCACGGCGGCCGGTCGCCCAGGGCGCCGGTCCAGTCGAACCGGCGCGCGCAGCCCCCACAGAGCGCGGAGCGGAGCCGGCCGTGCATGTGCAGCACGCGCTGCGACCCGCCGCGCTCGTGGAGGTCGTCGATGTTCTGGGTGATCAGGAGCAGGTCGCCGCCGAGCTCACCCTCGAGGCGGGCGAGCGCCCGGTGGGCGTCGTTCGGCTCGACGGACGCCAGGGCCGCGCGGCGCTGGTCGTAGAAGCGGTGCACCAGCGCGGGCTGCCGCGCGTACGCCTCGGGCGTCGCGACCTCCTCGACCCGGTGGCCGTGCCACAGGCCCTCGGCGTCGCGGAACGTCGGGACGCCGCTCTCGGCGGAGATCCCGGCACCGGTCAGCACCACGACCCTCACACCCCCACACTACGGTCGGGTCGACTCCCCGTGTGAGGCTCTCAGCCGCCACCGGTCAGGCCGGCGCCGACGGTCAGCCGGGCGAGGTACTCCCGGGCGAGCGCCTTGGTCTCGCCCAGCGTCAGCGCCGAGGTCGTCAGGTCGTGCACGCCGTTGGTCAGCAGTGCCATCTGCCACGTGTGACGCTTCGAGGGGCCGTTCGTGTACAGCTGGACCCCGGTCTTCTGGCACACGAACCCGTGCCACTCGCCGATGCTGAATGGCCAGGACCGCCCCTGGCCGCGCTCGCCGATGGTGTACGACGTGTGGGCCCGGTTCCACTTCAGCGGTTGGTCGAAGTGGCCGTCGGGGCATTGGCGCCGCTGCTCGGCCTGGGTGGAGGGGTCGTGGGTCCGGAGCACCGAGACCAGCAGCCGGATCGACGCCGGGTCGGCGTTGGCGTCCACCAGCCCCCAGCCGCGGATGCCGCTGCAGGGCTTGGTGAGGTCGCGGCACTCGGTGGCCACCTCGGTGACCCCGTGCAGCTGCTGACGTCCCCGGGGCAGCGCAGCGCCCAGCTGCCGGTCGGTGTACCGCGTCGGCGTCGGGTCCTGACTCGGCGTCCCGGCCGCGGCCGAGCCGTCGCCCTCGACCGTGCTCCGGCCCGGGTCGGCCGTCGTCGCGCCCCCGCCGTCGGAGCATCCGCCCGCTGTCAACGCCGCGATCAGGACGACCGCGGCCCACCCCCGTGTGATCCGCATGGCGGGGGTATGCCCGGCATCCGCACGTTCCACACACCCGGGCGCCGGACTCAGCGCGTCAACCGCCTGCGGGCGGCCTGGGTCTTGAACTCCTCGAGGAACACCTTGCGCACCGACTCCCCGTCCAGGGCTCCGCCGACCGCACCGAGCTCGCCTCGGGCCAGTCGCTCGCAGACCCGCAGCCAGGCGTGCCCCATCGCGTAGGTGAACGTGCCGGCCACGGTCGCGCTGATCGGCGCGGCCACCATCGTGCCGGCGCCGGGGACGAACTTGATCATGTTCGTGACCAGCGACCGGCCCGCGGTGGTGGCGGCCGCGGTCGCGGCCAGCGACGCGGCCGTCGAGCGCTCGAGCGGCACGCCGTACGTCACCGCGATCGAGGCCATCATCCCGATCTGGAGCGGAACCAGGATGGCCGCGTCGGAGAAGGGGATCGGGGAGGCTCCGGCGGTGGTGGCGGCTCCCGTCGCCGTCTTGATCGCCCGCTCGGCGCGCTCGCGCTTGCGGGCGAAGTCGATCCGCTGGGCGGCGGTGATGGCGTGGGCGACGCCCTCAGGCGCGCCGCGAAAGGTGGCATCGAGGAGCTCCTGCAGGCCGTACGCCGACTGGCCGGTGAAGTCGTCCTCGAGGGCCATCGTGTAGTGGACGAGCCCGTCCACGATGGGCAGGCGCAGCTCGGCGATGCTGGCCGCCAGCGCCTCGGCGTCCGGGTGCACTCGAGCGCCCGACCTCGGCACCTGGGTGAGCACCAGGATCACCGGCAGCCCGAGCTCGTGCAGCGCGCGGACGAACTCCGCCTCGGTCGCCTCGAAGCGCCGGTCACCGGCCCGGACGCAGTACCAGGCGACGTGCAGCTGCTCGGCGAGCGGCTTGCGGCGCATCCCGTGGAGGTAGTCCTTGAGCTCGGCGATCAGCACGTCGTTGTCGCGGCCGACCTCCAGCCCGCGGGTGTCGAGCACGCCGAGCGTGCCGCTCTGGTGGAGGTAGAGGTGCTCGGCGCGGGTGACCGGCTCACCGATGCCGGTGGCCGCGATCTCGTGGCCGAAGATCGCGTTGACCAGCGTGCTCTTGCCGACCCCGGTCTTGCCGAAGATCGCCAGGTTGAACCGCCCGATCTCCTCGGCCTTGTCCCGCCAGGCCTTCGAGAAGGCCTGGCCGAACCAGTCATCAGCGGGGGTTGCCACGGGTCCAGGATCCCAGGAGGCGCAACCGTCCGTCCCCTCCGGCTCAGGCCGGCCCGAACAACGCCCGCCGAGACCCGGTCGACCAGGCCCAGTACCGGTCGCCGTACGACCAGTGCCACCACTCGGTCGGGTAGTTCACGAAGCCCGCCCGGTCCATGATCGCGATCAGCAGGCGCCGGTGCTCGGCAGCCGGACCGGCGACGTCGGGCGCGCCGGTGTAGCAGCGTCCGCCGCTGGCCTCCGGGGTCGCGTTGACCGCGCTGCCGAGGTCGAGCTCGACGCCGCCGGCCTCGAGGGTCACGTCGACCGCCGCGCCTGCCGTGTGCGGCGCCACCTCGGGCGGGCTCACGTGGCGGGCGGCCAGGGTCCGCAAGGTGGCGTCGTCGGCCTGCGGGTGCAGGCCGCGCAGCGTCGCGACGTACTCGTGGAAGTAGCGACCCTGGAGAGCGGCCGGCCGGAAACCCTCGACCAGCCGCAACGCCACGCCTTCGTCGGCGGCCAGCACAGCGGCCGTGCCCAGCAGGTCGGCGACCGGCGCCCGGAGCCGGCGCCAGTGCCCCTCCGGATCCTCCTTGCGGTGGTCGATCACCAGGTCCGCAGCACCGGCCAGGTCGACCAGCCCCGGCTGTGGAGCGTCGGGCTCGGCGATCGCGGCGATGCGTGGATCGGACAGCAGCACGACGTCGTCCATGCCGCCATGCCACCACGCCCTGGGGTTGCGCTTCCACCCCGACGGTCTCGACGACCAGTCAGTCGCAGCCCAGCGGTCGCACGGTGCGCGGCCACAGCTCGACGTCGTCGACCGTCGCTCCGACGTACGCGCGAGACTCGTCCGGAGCGAGCCAGAGTCGGTCACCGTCGCGGCGGAAGCCCGAGTCGACCGCGTCGCCGGGCAGCCTCGTGTGTGGCTCGTAGGGCTCCGCGAAGTACTCACGGAGCTCCGGGTCGGGGTCACGGACGAACGTCGGATCCTCGCCCTGCCGGGTCAGGGTCAGGAAGGTCATGTCCTGCCAGTCGCAGTGCTCGGGGCCACGGATCACGGTGAGCTCGCTGGTCGGCACGGTGCGTCCCTCGGCGTCCGTCCACACCTCGTAGCCGAGCTCCTCGACGAAGCCGCTCGGCAGCTCGACCGGGTCGCAGACAGCCCAGGACTCCACGTGCCAGCCGTCGCCGCCGGCACCCTCGCTCCCCGGTCCGTCGTGAACGATCACCGCGGCCTTGGGCCGACCGTCGACCTCCGCGACGTAGAGCACCCGATCCTCGGTCTGCGCAGCGACGCGAAGGTCCGGTGGCAGGGTCAGGAACAGCCCTTCGCTGTACGCCGTGCGGACAGCTGCTCGCGGATCGTCGGCCGTGGCCCCTCGGAGTACTCGTCTCCGCCGAACGCACCCCCGGAGCCCCAACTGTCGCAGTCGACGACGTCGCCGGCGGCACCGGCCCGCGGGTGCCTGCCCTCGCCCTCGGGCAGGTGGAGGGGCCCGTCGTACTCGGACGCAGCAGGCCTCCCGAGGCTCGCCTCCTCGTCACCACAGGCACTCAGCGGTCCCAGCGATAGGGCGCCGGCCAGCAGGGCCGACGCGGTGGTTGCCCGGCGCACAAGGGTCCGACGATCGGCGGCGACGATCGGTTCCGACGCACCTGGGTTCCCGAGCGGAACAGGTCGCGCAGCCCGGATCTGGTCGCGACTTCGACGTGCGCGGGCGTGTCATCGACGAAGATTGCGGCTGCCGGCAGGACCTCGAGGTCGTCGCCCAGGTCTCGACGGGATCCGAGATCCTCCCGGCGGCCCGCGAGCACCGACCCGACATCGCCCTGCTCGACATCGAGCTGCCCGAGCTCTCCGGGCTCGACGCCGCCGCCCATCTGGCCGAGGAGCTGCCGGGCTGCCGGGTCGTGATCGTGACGACGTTCGCCCGCCCGGCGTACCTCCAACGGGCCATGGCCGCCGGCGCCGCCGGCTTCCTCGTCAAGGACGGCCCAGTCGAGGGCCTCGCCGACGCGATCCGCCGGGTCGCCGCCGGCGAGACCGTCATCGACCCCGAGCTCGCCGGGCTGGCGCTCCGCACCGCCGTCAACCCGCTCACCGCACGGGAGCGCGACGTGCTGGCGGAGGCGGAGACCGGCGCCTCGATCGCGGACATCGCCGCGCGACTGCACCTGTCGGCCAGCACCGTGCGCAACTACCTCAGCGACGCGATCGGCAAGACCAGCACGCGCAACAAGACCGAGGCCGCACTGCTCGCCCGCCACCACGGCTGGCTCTGACCTCGAGGCGGTGAGACGCCGTCAACCGTGGGGCCCCAGCCCCGGCTCGGTTGCGAGGGTCCGGTCCCCGAGGCGCGGGTGTCGACAACGCTTGCTTCGGGCCTCATCCACCTCGCTCGGCCGACTCGGCACCGAAGCCGTTGAGCCGCTGGAACAGCGGGTCGGTGAAGCCGGTGATCTCCGCATACACCGGCACGATGTCGGCGTACCGTTCCGCACTCCCCGGGTCGGGCAGCACGTCAGTCCCGGAACGCACCATCGCCGCGACGGCTGACTCGAAGTCCGGGTAGCTGCCGTGTCCCACGGCGGCGCAGATGGCGGCACCGAGGCCGGCCGCATCGGAGACGGCCGATCGCTCCACGGGCCGGTTGAAGAGGTCGGCGGCGATCTGGCTCATCAACGCCGAGCGCGACCCACCACCTGACAGCACCAGCCGACCGGGCGACAGGCCGAGCGCGGCCTCCAGGGCCTGGGTGTGACCATGCATCGTCATGAGGATGCCCTCGAGCAGCGATCGATACAGGTGCGCCGCCTGGTGCGACCCATCCAGCCCGAGGATCGCACCTCGTCGGTACGGCGCGTGTCCGGGCGCGAGCCAGTCGGGCACGGTGAAGAGCCCGCCGCAGCCGGGGGGGACGGCGGCGGCGCCGACCTCCAGCCACGACTGGATCGCCGCCGGGTCGGTCGTGTCGGGCAGTGCGGCGGAGACCAGCTGCCGCAGCCAGCTCACCGTCCACATGCCGCGGCGGATCCCGGCGCTCTCGTAGAGGTAGCGCCCCGGTACCGCCGCGGCGTTGACCCAGAACCGGTCGTCACCCTCGACGAGCTCCCGGCCGACCGTCATCGCGGCGATGTAGGTGCCGAGCGACAGCAGCACCGACCCGCCCCGGACCAGACCGGACCCGAGCGCCTCGACCGCCTTGTCGTTGCCGGTCGCGTACACCGGCAGGCCCGCCGGGATGCCGGTCTCCGACGACACTGCCGGCAGCACCTCGCCCAGGAGCTCGCCGGGATCCACGAGTGAAGGCAGCAGCTCGAGCGGCATGCCGGTCCGGTCGAGCTCAGTCGGCGCCGTCGACCACTGTCGGGTGGCGGGATCGATCGGCCACATTCCTTGATAGCTCGCGGCGCTGTCTCGCCGTACACCCGTCAGCCGCGCGGCCAGATAGCCCCCCGCGCTCGCGACCAGCGTCACCTCCGCAGGCACCGGCGACAGCGGCCGTGACACTCGCGCGTCCATCCAGCTCAGCACCGGCTCGACCAGTCTCCCGTCGGAGCCGACGAGTGCGCGGCAGAACCGAATGCCACAGAGCCCGACCGCGACGATTCCCGACGTCTCGCCACCCGCGGCGGCGAACGACGCCAACGCCGCACGCGCGGCGCCGACGAGGGTGTCCCAGAGGTCGTCGTCGGGGTGGACGGCACGGCCGTTCGGCCCGAGCTCGTAGGGTCGCAGCGGCACGGACGCCGACGCGTGCACCACGCCCAGCTGGTCGATGACCGACACCTTGGTGCTCTGCGAGCCCCCGTCGATCGCGAGGAACAGGTCGGTCACTGCCTGCCGTCCTCCGCGAGGACCGGAAGGCCCGCCTCGTCGATCGGGAAGAGCGAGCCGGGATTCATGACATGGTGCGGATCGAAGGTCCGCTTCAACCCGGACAGCAGGTAGTAGGCGCTGCCGTGCTCCTCCCGCACCCACGGCGTCCGGTACTTCCCGACGCCGTGGTGGTGCACCATCGACCCGCCGACCCGCAGCGCCTCCTCGACGATGATCGCGTTGAGCGGGACGTGATACTCCTCGATCTCCCGACGCGGCTCACAGGCGATCCGGTAGTCGTAGACGAAGTAGAGGTTCGTGCCGGTCTGGTAGGAGTGTGACGAGTGCGCACCCAGCAGGGTGAGGTCGCCGGCCCGCGGAAAGGTCGTCCGGATCCGCGTCATCACGGCGTGGTACAGCTCCGCGGTGCGCGACCAGTCGACCGAGACCTCGGTCGTGTAGCCGAGGTGCGAGGTGCGCAGCATGTCCTGCTTCTCGGCCTCGATCCGGTCCGGACCCCAGTTGAGGTGCTCGAACCAGCTGCGGATCCGCTCCTCGGCCACCGGGAGATGCTCGACCGCGGCGGCCATCTCCTCGACGGCGGCCGACGTCGCGGCCACCAACCGCGCCGGACCCTCGGACGAGAGCACGACCAGGTTCTGGTTCATCGGATGGTCAGGGAAGTGCTGGCGCGCGTCCTCGGGAGAGTAGAGCCGCGCGACCGCGGGGCGGTAGCCCGCGGTCAGCACGTCCCTCAGCAGCCCCACGCCGGCGCCGAAGTCCCGGACCATGAACCCGTGGTACCGCGCGGTGTCCGGGTACCAGCGGAACACCTTGACGGTGACCTCCGTGATGAAGGCGAGCGCGCCCTCGTTGCCGATCACGACGTGCCGGATGTCCGGACCGGCGGCCCGGCGCGGCACGTTCTTGATCCGCACGATCCGCCCACCGGGCAGGACCGCCTCGAGCCCGACCACCATGTCCTCGATCGCGCCGTACAGCGTGGAGAACTGCCCGATGGACCGCGTCGCGACCAGGCCGCCCAGCTGGGCGATCGGCTTGGACTGCGGAGAGTGCCCGGTGGTCAGGCCCTGCTCACGGAGCTGGTCCTCGAGGCGCTGGAGCGGTACGCCGCACTGCGCGGTCACCATCATGTCCTCGGCGTTCACGGCGATGACGCGGTCCATGCGGGACCCGTCGAGGACGATGGCGTCCTCGACGACCGTCTCCAGGCCTCCCTCGGTGCTCGTGCCGCCGGTCCGCGGGACGACCGCGATCCGCTCGCGGTCGGCCAGCTCGAGCAGTGCGGCGACCTGGTCGGTCGAGGTCGGGTAGGCGATGATCGCGGGGATCGGCCCGTCGAAGATCCCGTGCACGGCGGTGTACTTGCGGAACCGGTCCACGCTGCTGGCGCGCAGGTGCGACTCGTCGGTGTCCACCTGCGCGACACCGAGGATGCTCGTGACGGCCGCGACGACCTCGTCGCGGCTGAGGGTGGAGCGGGAGGCGACCATGCGGGGTCCTTCGGGGGTCGGAGGTGGGATCGGGTCAGCGGACGAGGTAGCCGCCGTCGACCACGAGCACATGGCCGTTGACGTAGTCCGACGCCCGTGACGCGAGGAACACGAGTGCGCCCATCAGGTCGGCCGGGTCGCCCCACCGGCCCGCCGGGATGTGCTCGACGATCCGCCGGTTGGCGTCGTCGTCGCCGCGGGTGGCGGTGGTGATCGCGGTCGCGAAGTAGCCCGGCGCGATCGCGTTGACCTGGACGTTGTGGGCACCCAGCTCGTCGCAGTAGGCCTTGGTGAAGCCGACGATGCCTGCCTTGGTGGCGGCGTACGCCGGTGACTGCCGTCCGCCGAGGAACGAGAACAACGAGGCGATGTTGACGATCTTGCCACTGCCCTGGCGCACCATCTCGGCGCTGGCTGCGTGGGCGATCTCGAAGGCGGCGGTCATGTTCACCGCGATCATCGGGTCCCACTGCACCCGGCCGAAGTCGGCGACGTCGGCGAGGAGGCAGATCCCCGCGGAGTTCACCAGGATGTCGACCCCGCCCAGCTCCTCGACGCACCGCCGCACCGCGGCTGCCGGCACGCCGGCCTGGGTCAGGTCGGCCTGCATGCTGGCGTAGCGACGGCCGTGTCGTCCGGCCACCAACGCCGCGGTGCTCCCCTCGTCCGGCGTGATGCTCGGGACGAACACATCGGCTCCGGCCGCGGCCAGCGCGACCGAGAACGCGTGCCCGAGGCCGGTGTTTCCGCCGGTCACGATGGCGCGCTTGCCGGCGAGGGAGAAGTGGTCGAGCCCGAAGGCGTCGACGGACGGGCCGCTCACGCGGAACGCTCCGCGGTCGCGAAGGGGTCGCGGATCCCGACGTACACGGTCTCGAGGTACTCCTCGATCCCCTCCGCACCGCCCTCGCGCCCGAGCCCCGAGGCCTTGACGCCGCCGAACGGGGCGGCGGGATTGGAGACCACACCCGTGTTGATGCCGACCATCCCGGACTCCAACTGCTCCGACAGCCGCAGCGCCCGGTCGAGGTCGCGGGTGAAGACGAAGGCGACCAGCCCGTACTCCGTGCTGTTCGCCGAGGACACCGCCTCCGCGTCGTCGTCGAAGACGATGACCGGAGCGACCGGGCCGAAGATCTCCTCGCGCACGATCGCCATGTCGGCGCGGACACCGGCGAGGACCGTCGGCGGATAGAAGTAGCCCGGCCCCTCGGCAGGAGCACCTCCCGTCAGCACCCGGGCACCGGCGGCGACCGCGCCGTCGACGAGCGCAGCGACCTTGGCCCGGAACCGTTCGTCGATGAGCGGGCCCAGCGTGGTCGAGGCCTCAGAGCCGGGTCCCACGACGAAGGCCTGCATCCGGGCGGTCAGCTTCTCGGTGAACTCCTCGGCGACCGAGGAGTGCACGAGGATCCGATTGGCCGCCACGCACGCCTCACCGCCGTTGCGCATCTTCGCCACCAGGGCGCCCTCGACGGCCTCGTCGACGTCGGCGTCCGCGCACACGATCAGTGGTGCGTTGCCGCCGAGCTCCATCGACACCTTGAGCACCCGCTCCGACGCCGCGGCCATCAGCCGGCGCCCGACCGGCGTGGAGCCGGTGAACGACAGCTTGCGCAGCCGGTGGTCATCGAGCAGCGGCCCGCTGACCGCCCCCGGGTCCGTGGTGGTCACGACGTTGAGTACGCCGGCCGGCAGACCCGCCTCCGCCATGACCGAGGTGAAGAGAAGCGAGGTGAGGGGTGTGAGATCGGCGGGCTTGAGCACCATCGTGCAGCCGGCTGCGATCGCCGGTGCGACCTTGCGGGTCGCCATCGCGATCGGGAAGTTCCACGGCGTGATGAGCAGGCACGGACCGACCGGGCGCTTGCGCACCAGCAGCCGGTTGGCCCCGTCGGGCGCGGTGGCGTAGCTCCCCGACACCCGTGGCGCCTCCTCGCTGAACCAGCGAAGGAACTCGGCGCCGTACGCGACCTCGGCCAGGCTCTCGGTGAGCGGCTTGCCCATCTCGAGGGTGATCAGGCGGGCGAACTCCTCGGCTCGCGCGGTGACCAGTTCGAATCCGCGCCGCAGGATCTCCGCGCGCATCCGGGCCGGGGTCCGGCCCCAGGACTCCTGGACCCGGGCGGCCGCATCCAGGGCTCGGAGTCCGTCGGCAGCGGACCCGTCGGCCACCGACGCGATGACCGCGCCGGTCGCCGGATCGGTCACGCCGAAGCGACGCCCGCCCTCGGCCTCAACCCACGCGCCGTCGATGTAGAGGTCGGTGGGGATCCCGGCGATGACGTCGCCCACATCGGCACTCATGCCGTCACCGCCCGACGGGCCTCCGCGTCGCCTCCGAGCCGCATCGGGCGTCCGAGGAGGTCCTCGTAGAGCTGGAACGGCGTCATCTCGCCGGCGCGGTCGCCGTAGGTCGCCCGAGCCCGGCGGTAGACCTGCTCGACGACGGCCGAGACCTCTACCGGCACGCCCACCGTGGCGGCGAGGTCGGTCGACAGGCCGAGGTCCTTGCAGGCCAGGGCGATGGCGAACCCCTCGTCGTAGTCGCCGTGCTGGAGGATCGAGACCACGTCGTGCTCGAGGAAGTTGCTGTTGGCCGGGCTGGCGACCAGCGCGTCGCGCAACACCCCGAGGTCGACGCCGGCCTTGACGCCCACGGCGAGCACCTCGGCGGTCGCCACCAGGTGGGAGAACCACAGCTGGTTGATCATCAGCTTGACGGCATACCCGGCCCCGTGCGGCCCCACGTGCAGGATCCGCTCCGGGTCGCCCATCGCCTCGAACACCGGTCGGAGCCGCTCGACCTGCTCGGCGTCGCCGCCGATGAAGATCTGCAGCCGGCCGGCCGCGGCACCCACCGCCATCCCGCTCACCGGGGCGTCGAGGACCACGATGCCCCGGTCGGGGGTGCGCCGGCGTACGTCGTCGGCGACCGCCGGTACCGAGGTGGACATGTCGATCCAGGTGCCTTCGTCCGGCAGGCCGGCGAGGATGCCGTCCGGCCCGTTGACGACCTCGTTGACGATCGCCGGCGTCGGCAGCATCGTGATCACGGTGCCGGCGCTTGCGGCGGCCGCGGCCGCGGAGTCGGCCACCTCTGCACCCAGGGCGGCGTACTCGTCGAGGAGCTCGCGGCGGGCGTCGTGGACGACCAGCTCGAACCCGGCCTTCAGCAGGTTGCGGGTCATGCCCGACCCCATGCTCCCGAGTCCGACGAAGCCGATCCGGGTCGGCGTGCGTTGCTGCATGGTGTGGTCAGTCCTCACATGCTCGGTGTGGCAGGTGTGTAGAACGGGTTGTGGACGTCGCCGCGGGCGGCGAGGACGTCGACGGTGGCCGGGAGCCCCAGCGCGCCGCTGCGCAGGGCCGTCGCGGTGGCCTCTCGGTTGTTGCGGAAGACCTCGTCCGCGTCGTTCGCTGCCGGGTTCACCCACACGGCGCAGATCAGCACCAGCTGGTCGAGGTCCAGTGCGCCGAGCGCCCCGCCGCCGTCCAGCTCGTCGCCGACGCCGGCGGCGACCCCGGCCTGCGCCGGACCCCAGATCATCAGCCCGTGCTCGTCGCCCTCCGGGGCGGCCTTGGTGACGAAGAGGGTCGGCGGCTTGACCGGGATGCCGGGCCTCACCACCGCCATGAACGGCACGTGCCCCGCACTCGGAGTGGCGAGGGCGGTGGCCCAGGCCGTCCCGACCGGCCCCGAGCGACTGCCGAGGACGGTGTTGATGTGCGCGGCGTTGGCGCCCGAGCCGACGAAGGACTCGCCGACCTGATAGATCGGGTCGCTCACTTCAGCAGGCCCGCGTCGTCGAGGAACTCGGCGGCGATGTCCTCGGGATCCTCGCCGTCGACGTCGGCCTTCGCATTGAGCTCCTGCATCTTCTCGGTGGTCAGCAGGGGCGCGACCTCGCCGATGATGTCGGCGATCTCGGGGTACTTCTTCACCGCATCGGCGTCCATGGTCAACGCGCCTTGATAGACGGGGAAGAAGTGCTGGTCGTCCTCCATCACGGTGAGGTCCAGCGCCTTGATGCGCCCGTCGGTGGAGAACACCTCGCCGAAGTTGCAGTCGTCGCCCTTCTGGGTCGCGGTGTAGATGACGCCGGTGTCGAGGAGCGTGACGTTGCCGTCCGGGACGTCGATGCCGTAGGCCGCCGAGACGCCCGGCCAGCCGTCGTCTCGGGTGCTGAACTCGCTCTCGATGCAGAAGGTCTGCTCCGAGTCCGGCAGCGCGGCGACGTCGCTGAGGGTCTTCACGGCGAGCTCGGCGGCCTTGTCGGAGCGGATCGCGAAGGCGTAGGTGTTGTTGAACGGCGCCGGGTCGATCCACGCGATGCCGTTCTTGGCGTCGGCCTCCTTCACGGCGTCGAACTGCTGCTGGGGGTCGGTGATCGGCTTGGTGTTCTTCAGGTAGGTGATCCACGCCGTGCCGGTGTACTCCCAGTAGCCGATGAAGTCGCCGTTCTCCAGGGCCTGACGGGTGTTGGCCGAGCCGACCAGCTGCGTGTTCACGTCGACGTCGGCGCCGTGCGCGTTGAGCAGGTCGCCGGTGATGTAGGCGAGGATGTACTGCTCCGAGAAGTCCTTGGAGCCGATGGTGCCGGTCAGTCCGTCCAGCTCCTGGCCGGCGCTCCCGGAGTCGGAGTTGCCGTCGCCACCGCAGCCCGCCGCGGTGAGGGCGAGGACGCTGAGGCCGATCAGGGCAGGAGCGAGCTTCTTCTTCATCGTGTTCCTTCGCATGGTGAGGGGTCAGAGGGCAGATCCGGTCAGCGGTCGGTGCCGGTCACGGAGGAGGGCATCGGCCGGAGCCGGGGATCGTCAGAGTCCGCGCGGGCGCACGAGCTCCTCTACGAGACCGGCGAGCCAGTCGATGAGGATCGCGATGGCGGCCACCAGGCTGGACCCGACGATGAGCACCGGGTAGCGCTGGAGCTTCAGGCCGTTCACGATCATGTCCCCGAGACCGCCGGCGTTGATGAACGTCGCGATGGTCGCGACTCCGACGGCGAAGACCAGTGAGGTGCGCAGGCCGGCCAGGATCACTGGGGAGGCGAGGGGAAGCTCGATCCGGCGCAGCACCTGCCACCGGGTCATGCCCATGCCGCGTGCCGACTCCCGCGTGGGTGCGTCCACCTCGGCAAGTCCGGTGAGCGTGTTGCGCAGCACCGGGAGGAACGAGTAGGCGACCAGGGCGACGAGGGCGGTGGTGAACCCCGTCTTCCACACGATCGCCAGGAGGATGACGACTCCGACTGCAGGTGTGGCCTGGCCGATGTTGGCGAGCGCGAGCACCAGCGACCGGAGGAGCCTCGACCGGGTGAGGTGGATGAGGATCCCCACCGGGATGGCGATCACCGCGACCAGCGCTGCGGCGGCGAACGAGAGCTCGAGGTGCTCGCGGACCCGGGCGACGAGGTAGTCGGAGTTCAGGGTCCGCTGCTCGATCGAGTCCAGGTCCTGGCTCTTGACCCAGATCAGGAGGACGACGAGCCCGGCAGCGATGAGGACGGGCGCGGCCAGGACGCGCAGGGGGGACAGACCGGTTCCCGGCGTGCCGAGGAGCGTGGTCCGGTCGCCGACGGCAGGCGTGCTGCCAGCGGGGGTCACGACGTCGACGCTCACAGCGTCACCGGCTGGGTTCGGGGCGCTCGGGTGAGGGCCGCGGAGATGTCGGCGTGTCGGAGCCGGCCGAGCACCCGGCCGTCCTCGTCGAGCACGGTCAGCGCGTCGGCACCGGTCACGACCAGCTGGTCGAGGGCGTCCCGCAGGGTGGCGGTCGCGGCCACGGTCGGCCCGGTGGCCGGCCCGGCGGCTGGCGCCAGGGCCGCGGCGGTGACCGTCAGCAGGGCGAGACGTTTCAGCGCTGCGCCGGAGCCGATGAAGGAGGCGACGTACTCGTTGGCGGGCGCGGCGAGGATCGCGTCGGGGGTGTCGAACTGCTCGATGCGGCTGTTGTCGCTCAGCACGGCGATCCGGTCTCCGAGGCGGACCGCCTCGTCGAAGTCGTGGGTGACGAAGATGATCGTCTTGCCGATGTCGGCCTGGAGCCGGAGGAACTCGGCCTGGAGCTTCTCGCGGGTGATCGGATCGGTCGCGCCGAACGGCTCGTCCATGAGCATCACCGGCGGGTCGGCGGCCAGAGCGCGCGCGACGCCGGCGCGCTGCTGCTGACCGCCGGAGAGCTGGCGCGGGAACCGCTTGGCGAAGACGCTGGGGTCGAGCTGGACGGTCTCGAGCAGCTCCTCGACCCGTGCGTTGATGCGCTTCTTGGGCCACTTCAGCAGCCGTGGGACGGTCGCGATGTTGTCCGCGATCGTCATGTGCGGGAAGAGGCCGATCTGCTGGATGACGTAGCCGATGTGGCGTCGCAGCTGGTCGGGCGAGAGACCGAGGACGTCCTGGCCGTCGATCCGGATGGATCCCGACGACGGCTCGATGATCCGGTTCACCATCTTCATCGTGGTCGTCTTGCCGCATCCGCTGGGGCCGACCAGCATGATCAGCTCGCCCGGCTGGATGCGCATCGAGAAGTCCTGGACGGCGCTGACGCTCTGCCCGGGATAGACCTTGGTGACCCCGTCGAGCTCGATGCTGACGCCCCCGGACGTGTTCGTGGAGGACGGGAAGATCCTGCTGGTGTCAGACACGGAGACCCCTGGGAGTGGTGAACCGGGCGATCAGGACGAAGAGGGCGTCGGCGACGAGGGCGAGCAGCACCACGCCGACGGTCCCGCTGAGCGCGTAGTTGAGAGCGTTGACGGATCCGAGGGAGGAGAGGCCCTTGAAGATGTACTGCCCCAGACCCGGTCCGGCGACGTAGGCACCGATCGCGGCGATCCCGATGGCCAGCTGGGTCGCGACCCGGATGCCGGTGAGAATGATCGGCCACGCCATCGGCAGCTGCACCCGCAGCAGCACGTGGGTCGGGCTCATCCCCATGCCGCGCGCTGACTCCAGGACGTGGGCGGGGACCTCGCGCAGGCCGGTGACCGCGTTGCGGACGATGGGGAGCATCGAGTAGAGGACCAGCGCGGTCACGGTCGGCCCCCAGCCCAGCCCGAACAGCGGGCTGAGGATCGCGAGCAGCGCCAGCGACGGGACCGTGAGGATGATCGCGGTCGACGTGACGGCGAGGTTCCGGCCGATGGGGCTGTCCCAAACCAGCAGCGCGATGGCGATGCTGAGCACGGTCGCGATCCCGACCGAGAGGGCGACCACCTCGATGTGGTCGACCATCATCTGAGTCAGGTCGTCGGAACGGCGATCGAGGAACGTCTGGAGGCCGCCGAGGCCCTGGTTGCCGTCGGCGCGGACCGACGAGTCGGCCACCAGACCGTGTCGTCCCGCGAGTGCCAGCGCGTCCATGTCACCTCCTCCGAGAGTCTGAGTGCCGGCGCTCATCTCCTGCGAGTGACGGCCGTCACGTTTGGTGTAGGACGATCGCAGTGCCGATTGAGTTTGCACAACGGATGTTGCGTATATGTCAACAACTTCGTACGCTCGCCGGATGTCCCGTGCCTCCGCGTCGAACGTCCCCGGGCGCCGCAACTCCAGCGGTCTAGCGCGGGACGTCGAGCTGCTCGAGCTGCTCGCGGGGCCGGACGCCCAGCGCGAGGGCGGCCTGCGGGTGCTGCAGATCGCCCAACTGCTCAGCCGGGACAAGGCGACCGTGTCCCGCGCTCTGGCGACCCTCGCCGACGCCGGACTGCTGCGCCGGGACCCCGAGCGGCTGACCTATGACCTGGGCCCGAAGCTGTTCGCGCTGGCTGCCCAGACCCAGGAGGCGGCGCTGGTACGGCGGGCTCGTCCCATCCTGCGCCAGATGGCCACCTCCACCCGTGAGACGACCCACCTGTGCGTGCTGCGTGGCGGCAACGTCCTCACGCTGCTCAGCGAGCTGAGCTCCCAGGTGGTCGGCACCACCAGCTGGGCAGGCACGACCACGGCGGCATGGCGAACGCCGTCGGGACGCGTGCTGGTCAGCGACTGGGACCAGGCATCCGTGGCGTCGTGGTACACCACGCACGGCCACGACGCTGCCCTGGTCAACCCGCTCCAGTCCCCCGCACCCGGCGCCTTCTCGCTGCTCACCGACCCCGAGCCGGGCCGCCTCGTGGTCAGCGACCTCGAGACCCTCCACGCCGAGCTGACCCGCATCCGCCAGCGGGGGTACGCCACCTCCGACGCCGAGCTCGAGGACGGCGTGGTGGCCGCCTCGGCCCCGGTCCGCGACGCGTCCGGAGTGATCGTCGCCGCCTTGAACATCAGCGCACCCCGGTCCCGCCTCGGTGACCGCATGGACGAGCTGGGCCGGTACGTCGCGCACTGTGCACGAGCGCTCTCCGCCGAGCTCGGCCACGGCTCCTCCTGAGGCGGGAAGCCCTGGCACGACGCCGGACTGCTGCACGATCGCGTGACAACCCACCTGCGCCGGTCGATGGCAGCTACGCGGACTCGACCCATTCGTGGGCAACGGGCAGGAACCCCGTCTGCTCGACAACCCGATAGGCAACAGGTCCGACGGGGTCCCACCCATCTGCGCGCGCCTGGGCCTTCGCCAGCAGGACGGCGTCGGCCTCATCGGTCGCCGATCCCACCCACCGGTACCTCAGGTCGTCGTCCATCGGTGTTCCTGGCACGTGGTGACGAAGGCGCACCTCGAAGGGACGCGCCGGGCCCATCGCACGACTCAACACGCCAAGCACCCTAGCGACACCGAGATCGCAGCTGGGTCGGGCCGGGGTGCCTGCGGCAGGATCCCGACCCTCGTCGGACACCACGAGCCGACGCCGAGTTCCAGGTCCTGCTCGTAGGGGTCGAGATCGCTCCGGTCGCGGCCGCGGCCGCGCCTGTGCCGAGGTAGGCGCGGGAATAGTCGGAGCATGGAGAAGACGGTTCCGGGCTCGCGCGACGGGCGGCGTTCGCCTCGGTCGAGGTGACCCGCCACACCTTCCCTCGGCCGCCTGCCACCGCACGCACCGATCGCCGCTCGCGTTCGCCCGTCTTGTTGAGCAGGGTCCTTGGCGGCGAACCACTCGATCATGTGCTCGGCAGACGAGACGTCGCCCTCCCCGAGTTCGAGGTCGATGCGCTCACCCCGAGTCCTGCCGGGCCGCCCGAGCTGTGGTGCCGAACTACCGACGTCGTCAGCGAGAGGCCTGCTGGGGGATGTCGGAGAGCTGCCGCACGATGTCCTCGACCCGGTCCTTGGCGTCCCCGAACAGCATGTGGGTGTTGTCGCGGAAGAACAGCGGGTTCTGCACGCCCGCGTAGCCCACGGCCATGGAGCGCTTGAAGACGATCACGTCCTTGGCCTCCCACACATGGAGCACCGGCATGCCGGCGATCGGGCTGCCGGGCTCGTCCAGGGCGGCGGGGTTGACGGTGTCGTTCGCGCCGATGACCAAGACGACGTCGGTGCGCGGGAAGTCGTCGTTGATCTCGTCCATCTCCAGGACGATGTCGTAGGGCACCTTCGCCTCGGCGAGCAGCACGTTCATGTGACCGGGCAGCCGGCCGGCGACGGGGTGGATGCCGAAGCGGACGTCGACGCCGCGGGCCCGCAGCTTGCTGGTGAGCTCGGCGACCGGGTACTGCGCCTGCGCGACCGCCATGCCGTAGCCGGGGGTGATGATCACGCCGGACGCGTCGGCCAGGAGCTCGGCGACCTCCTCGGCCGAGATCTCGTGGTGCTCGCCGTAGTCGGTGTCCCCCGACGAGGCGACCTCGATCCCGAAGCCGCCGGCGATCACCGAGATGAACGAGCGGTTCATCGCCTCGCACATGATGTAGGACAGGTAGGCACCCGAGGACCCGACGAGCGCCCCGGTCACGATGAGCAGGTTGTTGTCGAGCAGGAACCCGGACGCGGCCGCGGCCCAGCCGGAGTAGCTGTTCAGCATCGACACCACGACCGGCATGTCGCCCCCGCCGATGGAGGCGACCAGGTGCCACCCCAGGGCGAGCGCCACAGCGGTCACGGCGATCAGCACGCCCAGGTTCGGCGAGACGACGAACCACACGGTCAGCACCGCGAAGACCGCCAGGGCGCCGAGGTTGATCATGTTCTTGCCGGGCAGCACCAGCGGCGCCGACTTGATGCGGGCCGAGAGCTTGAGGTTGGCGACGATCGAGCCGGTGAACGTCACGGCGCCGATGAAGACACCCACGCCCACCTCGGCGCTGTGGATCCGGTACAGCGAGCCGGTGAGCCCCTCGTCGTACAGGTAGCCGTTCCAGCCCACGAGGACCGCGGCCAGACCGACGAAGGAGTGCAGCAGCGCGATCAGCTCGGGCATGCCGGTCATCGCGACCACCCGGGCCCGCCACAGGCCGATGGCGGCCCCCACCGACACGGCCACGACGAGGAGGACCAGCGGGAGCGTCTCGTCGGTGTCGTGGACGAGCAGGCCCACGGTGGCGGCCAGCGCCAGCGCCATCCCGGCGATGCCGTAGCTGACGCCGTTGCGGGCGCTCTCGTGGCGCGAGAGGCCCGCGAGGCTGAGGATGAAGAGGAGCGAGGCGACCAGGTAGGCGCCGACGGCGATGCTCACGGCACTCATCACTGGTCCGCCTTCCGGAACATGCCGAGCATCCGGCGCGTCACGGCGAAGCCGCCGAACACGTTGATGCTGGCGAGGAGCACTGCGACGAAGGACAGGGTGCGTACGGCGGCGTCGTCGACCCCGAGCTGGAGCATGGCGCCGACGACGATGATGCCGGAGATCGCGTTCGTGACGCTCATCAAGGGTGTGTGCAGCGCGTGGTGGACGTTGCCGATCACGTAGTAGCCGATGACGATCGCGAGCGTGAGCACGAAGAAGTGCTCCGGCAGCGGGGCCGGGGCCGTCGTGGCCACGAGGAACAGCAGCACGGACACCGCGGCGAACACCATCCACATCGGCCGCTTCTTCTTCGGCGGCGGCGGCTCGGCCGGCGCGGGCGGCGCCGGGGCCTTGGGCGCGGCGGACACCTGCACCTGGGGCGGCGGCCAGAGGACCTCGCCCTCGTGCACGACGGTCAGCCCGCGCTGGACCGGGTCGTCGAGGTCGAGGGTGAGGGCACCGTCCTTCTCGGGCGTCATCAGCGTCAGCAGGTTGACGACGTTGGTGCCGAAGAGCTGGGAGGTCTGCGCCGCCAGGCGGCCCGCGAGGTCGGTGTAGCCGAGGATCCGCACCCCGTTGGCGGTGACGACCTCCTGGTCGGCCACCGTCAGGGCGACGTTGCCGCCGTTGGCCGCGGCCATGTCGACGATCACGCTGCCGGGGCGCATGGCGGCCACGGTCTCCTCGCTGATCAGCCGCGGTGCCGGGCGACCTGGGATGAGGGCGGTGGTGATGACGATGTCGGCCGCGCGGGCCTCCTCGTCGTACATCACGGCCGTCGCCTTCTCCTGCTCCTCGGTCATCTCCTTGGCGTAGCCGTCGGCGCTGACCTCGGACTGCATGTCGACGGTGACGAACTCCGCGCCCATCGACTCGACCTGCTCGGCGACCTCGGGACGTACGTCGAAGGCGCGGACGATCGCGCCCATCGACCCGGCCGCGCCGATCGCCGCAAGCCCGGCGACGCCGGCGCCGACGACGAACACTCGCGCCGGCGGGATCTTGCCGGCGGCGGTGACCTGACCGGTGAACTGGCGGCCGAAGGCGTGCGCCGCCTCGACGACGGCCCGGTAGCCGGCCACGTTGGCCATCGACGAGAGCACGTCCATCGACTGCGCCCGCGAGATCCGCGGCACCGCGTCCATCGCCAGCGCGGTCACGCCGGCGGCGGCGAGCCGCTCGACGAGCTCGGGCGAGCGCGCCGGCGCCATCAGCGACACCACGGTGGCGCCGCGGCGCACGCGGGTGACCTCGTCGTCGGTGGGGGCGTTGATCTTCACGACGATGTCGCTGGACCACACGTCCTCGGCGCTGCCGACCGTGACGCCGGCGTCGGCGTACGCCTCGTCGGGCTGGCTGGCCGCACCACCGGCGCCGGACTCGACGACGACGTCGTAGCCGAGCTTGACCAGGCGCGACGCCGTCGAAGCGGTCGCGGCGACGAGGGTCTCACCCGCTCGCGACTCGCGCGGAACACCGATACGCACAGGACCTCCTGGGGGACGCTGACGGCCGGTGACACCTCACCAGCCGGACTCAAACCTGTCAGTGACCGTAGTCACGTCTGGCTCATGCGTCCCACAGCATGGACGCGCCGAGCGCGACGCACGCTACCCCGGCGGAGGTCCCGCTCAGAAGGGTCCAACGGTCCCTCGTCACTCCGCCCTCACGCTGCCAGGTCGCGTCGTCGTGGCGCTGACATGATGCTCCGATGGGGTCCTCGGCGGTGAGCGCGGTACGGCGGGCGCGGCACGCGTACCGCGCCAGCGGCGCCGACCGGCCCTGGGGTGACCCGCTCCCCGCGCACGACGTCGCCATGGAGGGCTACTTCTGGCGGTTCACCGACCCGGGCACCGGGCGCGTCGTGATCGCCCTCAACGGCGTCAACCGGGCCGCCGACGGGCACTGGGCCACGCTCGGCCTCGCGGCCCACCCGCACGGCTTCCTCCGGACGGTCGTCCACCCGAACGGCCATGCGTCGAGCACCGGGCTGGGGGCCTTCGCGGGCGACTCCTTCCACGGGATGTCCGAGGGCCTGCGCGTCGACCTCGGCACCGACGCCCGGTTGGACGTCACCGTCACGCACCCGACGCCGTGGCCGCGACGGGCCGTGGGCGGGTCGAGCGTGTTCCAGGCGGTGCCCGGGCTGAACCAGTACTGGCACCCGTGGCTGCTCGGCGGCGCCGCGCACGGACGGGCCGTGGTCGGCGACCAGACCTGGGACCTCGACGGATGGGCGGTCTACGCGGAGAAGAACTGGGGCAAGGGCGGCTTCCCCGAGTCGTGGTGGTGGGGGCAGGCTCAGGGGTTCGCCGACCCGTCGGTGTGCGTCGCGTTCGCCGGCGGCGACGTCACCGCCGGGCCGCTGCGCACCACCGTGACCGCGCTCGTGGTGCTGCTGCCCGGCGGGCGGCTCCTGCGCCTGGGCGACCCGGTCGTCTCGCCGGTGCGCGCCGAGGTCACCGACGAGCGCTGGCTGCTGCGCGGCCGCAGCGCCCGGTGGCGGGTCGAGGTCGAGGGGACGGGGTCGCTCGACCACGCCCACGTCCTGCCGGTGCCGCTGCCGGCTGAGCGCCGCAACGTCCCGGGCGCCATCGAGCACCTCGGCGCGACCATGCGGGTCCGGGTCTGGCGGCTCGGGCGGCTGGTGTGGGAGGGCGAGTCCCACGTCGCCGCCCTCGAGCACGGCGGCATCGACCGCGCCCGCGCCGAGATCGAACGCCGGGGCCACGGTCCGCACGTCGTCGACGCCGCGCCCCATCGCTGATCCGACATTTGTCACCGCCGACCGTCCACATCCTCCCCTGCCCGGCACCCGCCCGCCGCTCCTAGCGTCGTGGCCACGCCCGGGACCGCCGGACGGGATCGGAGGATCGACATGGACAACCTGACGGGCACCCGACCGACGGACGTGCCCGCGCCGGCGCCGGCCATCCGCCGTGAGGCGGTGGTCGTGGTGGCGGCCGGCACCGTCGCCATGCTGGTGTGGCTCACGGCCCGCGCGGCCGGCATCGACCTCGCCGTCCGGTCGGGGTCGGACTCGCGGGAGGTCGGCCCGCTCTCGGTGCTGCTCACGGCGCTGGTGGTGGCGGCGGCCGGCGTCGCGCTGCTGCGCCTCCTGGAACGCCGTACGGCGCACGGGGTGCGGCGCTGGACGGTGGTGGCGGCCGCGGTCTGGGTGCTGTCGTTCGCCGGTCCGCTGTCGGCGACGACCCTCTCCGCCGCCGTCGTGCTGGCGGTCCTGCACCTCCTCGTCGGCGCCGTGGTCCTGGGTGGGCTCCGGCGCAGCCGCGTAGCGTGATCGCCGTGCGAGACGACCTCAGGTGCGCGTGGCACCGGAACGCCTCCGTCCTGCTCTGGACGCCGCTGCTCCTGCTCGGGCCGATCCTGGACCTCCACGGCACCGTCGGAGCCCGGGTCTTCCGGGTGACGCTGATCGTGGTCATCGCGGTGGCCGCACTGGTTGCGGCCGTCGCGGGGGCGCGGTCGGCCCGCGGCCCGAGTGGCTACGTGGCGCTCTCCACGCTGGCCGCCGCGACGTTCGCGGGCGCGACCCACCACGGCGAGCAGTGGCTGACCACCTGGCTGGTGCTCGCGAACGCGGTGCCGGCCGTGCTGCGGTGGCGGTCAGCGGTCGTCGCCGTGCCGCTGGTGGCGGGCGTCTCGATGTGGGCGGCCTGGACCGTCGAGCCCCACGACGCAGCCAGGATGTGGACCCAGGGCTTCGTCGTGCTGCTGGCGGGTGCCGCCAACACGGCGTTCACCGCTCTGCTCGACACCGTCGCGGAGCTGCGGCGGACCCGGCAGGAGCTGGCCCGGCAGGCGGTCAGCGAGGAGCGGGAGCGCTTCTCGCGCGACCTGCACGACCTGCTGGGGCACACGCTCTCGGTCATGGTGGTCAAGGCGCAGGCGGTACGCCGCCTCGCCGCGACCGACCCCGACGAGGCGGCGGCACAGGCCGCCGACATCGAGCAGATCGGCCGCCGGACCCTGGTCGACGTGCGCCAGGCCGTCGACGCGATGCGGGCGCCGACGCTGGCCGACGAGCTCGACGGGGTCCGCCGGGCACTGGCGGCCGCGGGCATCGCCACCACCGTCGAGTGGACCGCGCCGCCGCCGCCTGGCAAGGCGGACGAGACGCTGGCGTGGGTGCTGCGCGAGGGCGCCACCAACGTGCTGCGGCACTCGGGAGCGAGCTCTTGCGCCATCGAGCTGACCGAGCACGACGGCCGGCTCCGGCTCTCCATCGCCGACGATGGGATCGGCGCACCCACGCCCCCCACGGTCCGGCTCGGGGGGCTCGCCGGTCTCCGCGACCGGCTGGCGTCCGCCGGCGGCGACCTCGTCGTCGACCAGCCCGCCGCGGGCTTCCGTCTGGTCGCGAGCGTCCCGGGCGGCACCGAGTGATCCGGCTGCTGCTCGCCGAGGACCAGGCGATGATGCGAGGTGCGCTCGCGCTGCTGCTCGGCCTGGAGCGGGACCTCGAGGTCGTCGCCCAGGTCTCGACGGGGTCCGAGATCCTCCCGGCGGCCCGCGAGCACCGACCCGACATCGCCCTGCTCGACATCGAGCTGCCCGAGCTCTCCGGGCTCGACGCCGCCGCCCATCTGGCCGAGGAGCTGCCGGGCTGCCGGGTCGTGATCGTGACGACGTTCGCCCGCCCGGCGTACCTCCAACGGGCCATGGCCGCCGGCGCCGCCGGCTTCCTCGTCAAGGACGGCCCAGTCGAGGGCCTCGCCGACGCGATCCGCCGGGTCGCCGCCGGCGAGACCGTCATCGACCCCGAGCTCGCCGGGCTGGCGCTCCGCACCGCCGTCAACCCGCTCACCGCACGGGAGCGCGACGTGCTGGCGGAGGCGGAGACCGGCGCCTCGATCGCGGACATCGCCGCGCGACTGCACCTGTCGGCCAGCACCGTGCGCAACTACCTCAGCGACGCGATCGGCAAGACCAGCACGCGCAACAAGACCGAGGCCGCACTGCTCGCCCGCCACCACGGCTGGCTCTGACCGGCGTCGGTGGCGATCAGCGGAGCGTCGTCGTGCTGAGCAGAGCGATGCCCGCCTCGATCTGGGCGGGCGTGCTCGCCGCGTAGCCGAGGACGAGCCCCGGTGGTCCGCCCGCCGAGCGGTGCCAGCTGAGCGGGTGAACCTTCACCCCGAGGTCGAGCGCGGCACGCGCGACCTCGACATCGCTGCCGGGAGGCCCGTCGTAGGTGACGGTCAGGTGGAGACCGGCCGCGGACCCGTGGACCTGCCAACCCGGACTGTGGGTCCTGATGGCGGCGACCATCGCATCCCGGCGCCGGCGGTGACGGGTCCGGATCGATCGCAGGTGCCGCTCGAGGTCGCCGCTGTCCATGAGGCGTGCGAGCGTGAGCTGCGGGAGCGTCGCGTTCCCGAGGTCGAGGTCGCGCTTGGCGGTGACCACCCTCGCCCGCAGGTGGTCGGGGACGAGCAGCCAGCCGACCCGGAGCGAGGGCGCGAGGGTCTTCGACAGGCTCCCCGTGTAGCAGATCTGCTCACCGGTCGCGGCCCGCAGCGCCGTCACGGGCGCCCGGTCGTAGCGGTGCTCGGCGTCGTAGTCGTCCTCGATGACCATCCCGCCGGCGGCCGCCCACTCCAAGAGCTCGCGGCGGCGGGCACCTCCCAGCACGACACCGGTGGGGAACTGGTGCGCGGGCGTGACCAGCGCGGCCGGCGCCCCGTCCGCGACCAGTGCGGCGACGTCGAGCCCGTGCTCGTCGACGACCACCGGTGTCGTGCTCATCCCCCAGGCCTCGAGGTGCCGACGCGCGCCGAACGACCCGGGGTCCTCGACGGCGATCCGGTCGATCCCGTGGTCGGGCAGCACCCGGGCGAGGATGGCGAGCGCCTGGGCCACCCCCGCCACGACCACGACCTCGTCGGCGCGGGCGCCGATGCCTCGGTAGCGGGCCAGCCACGACGCCACCGCCGCCCGGAACACCGGGACGCCGGCCGGCTCGGCGTAGCCGAGCCCGCCGGACGGGAGGTCGTCGAGCACCGCGCGTTCGGACCGCAGCCACGCCGACCTCGGGAAGGACGCGAGGTCGGGGACGCCCGGCGTCAGGTCGATCCGGGCCTTCGACGACCGGAGCGCATCGAAGACGCCGAGGTCGGGTGCCTCGAACCGCACCGACGGTGTCGCGCCGACCCGCGCCCCGCGCGGGTGGACGGCCGAGGGACGGGGGGCGACGACCGTGCCCGCCCGGCCCCGGGCGACGACGTACCCGCCCTCGGCAAGGCGTCGGTAGCCCTCGGTCACCACGCCCCGCGAGACGCCGAGGTCGGCGGCCAGGTCCCTGCTCGCGGGCAGTCGGGTCCCGGCCTGGAGGGCACCCTGCGCGATCGCCTCCCGGATCCGCGCCGCGAGCCAGGCGGAGAGTCCGCCCCGCGGCGCGTCCGCAAGGTCGAGACGCAGGAAGTCGATGCCGGTTGTGGACCGGTCAGATGCCTGCGTTGTGGACCTGTTCACCAGTCCATGGTGTTGCCAGGCTGCGACCATGGCAACCCGCTCCTCGCTCGTGCGCGGCGCCCTCGCGATGTCCTTCGTCGGCAGCAGCGTCGGCGTCTCGGACGCGCTCGTCGACGCGCCGCTGTTCGCGGCCCAGGGGCTGCGGTACGCCGCCGCGGCGCTCCTGCTGCTGGTGGTCGCCCGCATGGTCGGCGTCAGGGTGCTGGCTCCGGCCGGCGTCGAGTGGCTGTGGCTCGTCGGTGTCGCGGCGAGCGGCCTCGTCCTGTTCAACGTGGCCGTCGTGCGCGGCGTCGAGCACGCCGAGCCTGCGGTCATCGCGGTCGCGGTGGCCGGAGCGCCGGTGGCGATCGGCCTCCTCGGGCCGCTGCTGGAGGGACGGGCGCCGCGCGCCCAGCTCCTGGTCGCCGCAGGTGTCGTGACCGCCGGGAGCGTGCTGGTCGAGGGGACCGGCGCCACCGACGCGGCCGGGGTCGGGTGGGCCGCGGTGGCGCTGGCCTGCGAGGCCGGCTTCACGCTCTTGGCGCTCCCCGTCCTCGTCCGCCACGGAGCGTGGGGGGTCTCGGTGCACACGGTCTGGATCGCGACCGTCCTGCTGGCGGCCCTCAGTCTGGCGACGGAGGGCCACGACGCGGTGTCCCGCCTCGAGCGCGACGACGTGCTCGCGGTCGGCTATCTCGCGGTCGTCGTCACGACCGCCGCCTTCGCGCTGTGGTACTCGGCCGTCGCGCACCTGGGCGCCGGCCGGGCGGCGTTGCTGTGCGGCATCGCGCCCGTGGCGGCCGCAACCGTCGGCATCGCGACCACGGGGCACTGGCCCGGCCTGCTCGTGTGGGTCGGCCTCGCGGTCATCGCCGGGGGCCTGGCCATCGGCCTCCGGGGGGCCGACGACCGCGGCCGCGACGGCCGGCGCGAGCGCGCCGTACTCCTGGAGCCCGCGCCGTAGCCGTCGTGGGTCAGTAGTACCAGGGGAACGGCGACCAGTCGGGCTCGCGCTTCTCGAGGAACTGGTCGCGACCCTCCTGGGCCTCGTCGGTCATGTAGGCCAACCGGGTGGTCTCTCCGGCGAAGAGCTGCTGGCCGACCAGCCCGTCGTCGATCGCGTTGAAGGAGTACTTCAGCATCCGCTGCGCGGTCGGGGACTTGCCGTTGATGATCCGGCCCCACTCCAGGGCGACCGCCTCGAGCTCGGCGTGCGGGACCGCGCGGTTGACCGTGCCCATCCGGACGCCGTCCTCGGCGGAGTACTCCTGGCCGAGGAAGAAGATCTCGCGGGCGAACTTCTGCCCGACCTGGCGGGCGAGGTACGCCGACCCGAACCCGCCGTCGAACGAGCCGACGTCGGCGTCGGTCTGCTTGAACCGCGCCTCCTCGGCGCTCGCGAGCGTCAGGTCGCAGACCACGTGCAGGCTGTGCCCGCCGCCGGCCGTCCAGCCGGGCACCACGCAGATCACGATCTTGGGCATGAACCGGATCAGCCGCTGCACCTCGAGGATGTGCAGCCGGCCCAGCTTGGCCTTGTCGACAATCGTCTCCGCGGTCTCGCCCTCGGCGCGGTGCTCATCTTGATACATATAGCCGGCGCGGCCGCGGATCCGCTGGTCGCCGCCGGTGCAGAACGCCCACTTGCCGTTCTTGGCGCTCGGGCCGTTGCCGGTCAGCAGCACGCAGCCCACGTCGCTGGACGTGCGCGCGTGCTCCAGCACCCGCAGCAGCTCGTCGACGGTGTGCGGGCGGAACGCGTTGAGGATGTCGGGCCGGTCGAAGGCCACCCGCACGGTGCCATGGGCCTTGGCCCGGTGGTAGGTGAGGTCGGTCAGGTCCTCGAAGCCGGGAACGGTGTCCCAGGCGTCGGCGTCGAAGATCTCCGACACCCCGTCGATCGCGCTCATGCGGGTGAGGCTAACGGCCCCGCGCCCGCCACCCGGCCAGCAGGGCGGCGCCGGCGACCACCACGGCCGCCGGGAGGTACGGCGACGCCCCGGCCGCGACGACCGCACCGGTGAGCGCCGTCCCGAGCGCGGACGCCAGGTTGGTCGCGGTGTTCACCAGCGTGGACGCCTCGGTCCGCTGCTCCTCGGGAGCCAGCCGGTCCGCGGCCTGGAACGCCTCGATGAACGTCGGCGCCCAGGCGAGCCCGCCGACCGCGAGGAGCGCGGCGGCCACCCAGAACGGCGCGGCCGCCGCGACCGCCAGCAGCGTGGCGCAGCCGAGGAGCAGCACCCGGACCGCGGGCAGCACCCGCCGACCGGACGCCCAGAGCAGCCCACCGACGACCGAGCCGGTCGCGATCCCCGCCTCGACCGCGCCGGCCCAGCTCGGGTGGCCGGCGCCGTCGGCGGCCGCGGCGACGCCGGTCAGCGTGAGCGCGGAGCCGGCGCCGAAGCACGCCATGGTCGCGAGCAGGCGGGGCATGCCGGGCCGTCGTACCGGTCCGGCGAGGCTGCCCCGGGAGGCTCCCGTCTCGGCCCGGGCCACGGCGGCGGGCGACACCGCCAGCGCCGCCGTACCGGCGGTGGCCAGGCCGGCGACGAGCACGAGCCCCCAGCGAGCCGGGCCGACGGCGAGCAGTCCCGCGGCGAGCACCGGTCCCACGAGGTAGAGCACCTCCTCGGCGACCGTGTCGAGGGAGTAGACGCGAGCGCGCAGGTCGGTGCCCTCGGTGAACCACCGCCACTGCGCGCGCATCGAGGGTCCCAGCGCGGGCGCGAGCAGGCCGAGCGGCACGGCGGCGACGAGCCAGGCAGCGGGCGCGGCGACGGCCGCCAGCGAGAGCGCCACCGCGGCGAGCAGCGCCAGCACCCACGAGCCGGTGAGCAGCGGCAGCACCCGCCGCTGGCCCCACCGGTCGAGGGCGCGCGCCTGCAGCGGCATCGCGAGCGTGCCGAGGCCGAGCACGGCGACCGCGCCGCTCGCGGCCGGGAACGACCCGGTCGCCTGGCGGACGGTGAACAGGAAGGAGAGCGGGAGCACGCCGTACCCCAGCCGGCCGACCAGTCCCAGCGCGAACGTGCGCAGGACGGCGGGACGGGCGAGCAGGCGGCCCCCGGCACGAGGCGTGCCGGACATGGAGGACTCCGTGAGGTCAGGAGAGGTGGACGGGACCGGTGGAGGGCGGTCGACCGTCAGTCACGGAGGTGCAGCATGCGGCTCATCCTAGCCAGGCCGGGACCTGGAATACCGCGGGTTCGCGTGGTCTTCTGGGGACATGACTCTCGAAGGCGAGTACGAGCCCAGTCCCGAGCAGTGGGTCCGCGACCAGGTGGAGGAGTTCGAGTCCTCCGGGGGCCAGCGCGGCAACCTGCTGATGGGCAAGCCCGAATGGCCGGTCGTGGTCATCACGTCCAAGGGCGCGAAGTCCGGCAAGCTCCGCAAGAACCCGGTCATGCGTGTGGAGAACGACGGCGTGTACGCCGCGGTCGCGTCCAAGGGCGGCGCCCCGGAGCACCCGACCTGGTACTACAACTTCGTCGCCCACCCCGAGGTCGACCTCCAGGACGGGGCCGAGAAGCACACCTACTCGGTGCGCGTCGCCGAGGGCGCGGAGCGCGCGGAGTGGTGGGAGCGCGCGGTCGCCCAGTACGCGCCGTACGCCGAGTACCAGCAGAAGACCGACCGCGAGATCCCGGTGTTCCTGCTCGAGCGCAAGGACTGACCTCACCGGGGGCACGCCCGACGTCACCCCCAGGGCCGGTCGGTCGTTGGACCGGCCATGCGACGCCTCGTCCCCGCTGTCCTGACCGCCATCGCCCTGGCGGTGCTCGCCGCTCCCGCGGGGGCGGACCCGGCGCCCACCGACCCGGCGTACACCCGGCGCGACCTGCAGAACATCGCCGACGCCTACGGCCGGATCACCGGTCCGGGCGGCCAGCTGCAGAACCCGACGTACCTCCCGGCGCTGGTCGCGGCCTCGACCCAGCGCACCGTCGACCAGCTGCTGACCCAGGTCGCGTCACCGACCCATCCGGCCCTGACGCCCGGCAACGTCGTGCCGGGCTGGAACGTCGGCAACCCGCTGCGTGCCGGCTGGAACGGCACCCGCGGGGTCTCGCGGGCGGTGACGTTCACCAACCGGTACGGCGCGCAGCTGCGCGGCCACGTCTACAAGCCGCTCCCCGGGGCGAGCGACCCGTACACCGGCCGACCGCTTCGCGGGCCGTTCCCCGGCGTGGTCGTCACCGAGGGGTCCGTGCAGGGCTCGGAGGGCATGTACGAGTGGCTGGCGCAGGACCTCGCCGAGCGCGGCTACGTGGTGCTCACCTACGACGTGCAGGGCCAGGGAGCCAGCGAGACCCTGCCGCACCAGCCGTCGCCGGCCGACGAGAACACGCTGCCGTTCTGCAACCCGTTCGCGGCGCCCGAGGACGGCGAGATGCTCGGCTGCCCGGGGGTCCCGTCGCAGCAGCTGTCGAACTTCGTGGTCGGCACCGAGGACGCGCTCGACTTCTTCACCTCGACCGCCAACCCGTTCCGCCGCAGCCTCGACCTCTCCCCCGACCCGCACCCGGCGACGCCCGGCCGGACCACCCGCATCGCGATCATCGGCCACTCGATGGGTGCCGCCGCGGTGTCGAAGGTGCAGGGCACCGACCGCCGGGTCGCGACGGTCGTCGCGCTCGACAAGCTCGCCGGCCCGAGCTCCTCCGGCCCGCTCGACGGCACCGGCAACCGCCCGGTGGTGCCGGCGCTGGCCGTGCAGTCGGAGTACGGCTTCACCGTCTCGCCGTGGTTCCTCAGCGGCGGCAGCTCGCTGAACCCGTCGCCGTCCCCGGACGGGCCCGACCCGATGCGCGAGCGCGCGAGCGGGTACGACGCGTGGCGCGCGGCCGGTGTGGACGCGATGCTCGTCGTACCCCGCGCCTCCACGCACCTGGACTACACCGACATCCCGCTGGTGCTGCCGGCCAGCCGCTACGGCCAGGACCTCACCAGCGTCTACGTGCAGCGCTGGCTGGACCGCTACCTCAAGCACCGGCGCAACACCGGCGCACTGCTCGGGGACTCGTTCCGCTACCTCGAGCCGGCCGGCGACGGCGCATGGGCGCCGGTGCGGCTGCACCGCGACGACCTGCTGAGCTTCTACTACTGCTCGGCGTACGCCCTGCACATCCCCGACGGCGTGGTCTCCGACGGGGACGTCTCCGGGGTCGGCTGCCCCTGACGCGTCGAGACACCTGAAACGGCTCTCCCGGGGCCCGGATCCCCGCCATTCCTGGTGCCTCGACGCGCGAGGTGCGCCACGATGCGCGGGTGACCGCGACCACTCCGGCCCCGCGCTCGGCGCTGGCCGAGCCGACCACCAGCCCGCCCGGCCGGTGGGTCGCGGCCATCACCCTGGCCAGCATCGGGCTGTGGGCGGGGTTCTTCGGGCCGATCCAGGTGCTGCTCGCGCAGCAGGCCGAGGAGATCGCCGGCGACGACAAGAAGGTCGTGCTCTCGGTCGTGCTCGGCCTGGGCGCCTTCGTCTCGGTGGTGTGCAACCCGGTCTTCGGCGCGTTCTCCGACCGCACCAGCCTGCGGATGGGCCGCCGACTGCCCTGGGTGGCCGGTGGCGCGGCGGGTGGGGCGCTCTCGCTGCTGCTGCTCTCGGTCGCCGACAACGTCGTGGTGATGGCGATCGGCTGGTGCGGGGTCCAGGCCACGCTCAACGCGATGCTCGCCGCGGTGACCGCGACCGTGCCCGACCAGGTGCCGGTCGGCGAGCGCGGCCGGGTGGGCGGGATCCTCGCGGTCGCGCAGACCGTGGGTGTGGTGGCCGGCACCGGCATCGCCTCGGCCACCGGCAGCATCGCGGCGGGGTACGTCGTCACCGCGGGCGTGCTCGTCCTGCTGGCGCTGCCGTACTGCTTCGACCCGCGCGACATCGCACTCGCCCCCGCGGAGCGGCCGCCGGCGTTCGACTGGGGTGGGTTCGTGCGGGGGTTCTGGATCTCGCCGCGCCAGCACCCCGACTTCGCCTGGGCGTGGCTCACCCGGTTCCTGGTGAACCTCGGCAACGCGCTGGGCCTGCTCTACCTCCTCTACTACCTGCAGGACGTGATCGGGGTCGACAAGGACGAGGCCGACGACCGGGTGTTCCTGCTGACCGCGATCTACGCGGCGGTGATCATGGCGACCACCGTGGTCTTCGGCATCTGGAGCGACCGCACCGGCAGGCGCAAGGTGTTCGTCACCTGGTCGGGGGTGGTCGGCGCGCTCGCGTCGCTGCTGCTGGCCGTCGGCCAGAGCTGGCCGGCCGCGGTGGCCGCCGCGGTGCTGATGGGGGTCGGCTACGGGATCTACACCTCGGTCGACTTCGCGCTGATCACCCAGGTGCTGCCCGGTGCGGAGGACCGCGCCAAGGACCTGGGCGTCATCAACATCGCCAACGCGCTGCCGCAGGTGTTCGCGCCGTTCATCGCCGCGCTGATCCTGCTCGTGGTCGAGGCCGCGGGCGGGGTGACCGAGACGAACGGGGAGCGGTTCTCGGTCGGCTACTGCGTGCTGTACGCCGTCGCCTTCCTGGTCGCGATCCTCGGCTCGGTGTTCGTCAACCGGATCCGGTCCGTGCCGTGACCGACGTCGACCCGCCCGGGACATCGGGCGGGTCGACGCGGTCAGCTGTCAGTGCGTGAACGAGGTGCCGTAGATGTCCTGGTCGAGACCACCGGCGTTCGGGCAGGTGTCGGCGCCGAAGCTGCCGTCGGGGTTCGCCGTGCGGCACTGCAGGACGTCGAAGCCCTCGCCGCCGGCGTACCGCGGGTCGTCGCCGCCGACGACCTGACGCGTGTCCGTCCAGACCCCGAAGGCGAAGTCGCCGACGCTCGACACGTAGTTGTAGTCGCCGTGGAAGGGCACCCGACGGTCACCGAACATCTCGTAGTTCGGCATCTGTGACCCCGACGACAGCCGGACGATCGTCCAGGTCGCGCCACCGTCGGTCGACGAGGCACCGTAGGTGTCCAGCCCGACAGTCGGCAGGTGGAAGCCGGCGGCGTCGGTCGCCGTGGCGTTTCCCGGCGGGTTCTGCACGTCGTACTCCGGGTCGTTGCGGCTGTCGTGCCAGAGCGCGAAGAGATGGCCGCCGTCGGCATTGATGTCCGGGAAGAACTGGTGGCCGGTCGCCGTCGGAGCCAGGCGCCGCGGGGTGGTCCACGCGCCGTTGCCGGTCTTCGACGTCAGGTAGACCGCACCCTGTCCGACCATCAGCGTCCCGTCCGCCCGCACCGGTGCGGTGTTGTACGTCGACGTGGACGGCACCTCGGTCGAGGTGACCGTGGCGTCGTAGGCCATGTAGACGGTGTTCGTCGGGTCGGAAGGGTCGGCCGTGATCCGTGGCTGGCTGTCGTGCCGGAAGAACACGAACCCGCTCCGACAGGCGAACGGACCCGACCCGCAGTCGCGGGAGTCGCCCGCGGAGTCCGGCTCCGCGTCGGACTCCGGACCGTCGGCGTGCGCGAAGGCGTCCTCGTGCGCCTCCGCGGCCGCCTCCGGGTCGCCGGCGGAGTCCGCAGCGTCGAACCCGTCGAAGTCCGCGGCCACGGCGGGCTTGGTGAACGAGCGACCACCGTCGCTCGACCGTACCCAGAGCATGGCGTCATGGCCGGTGGCCCGGCTCCCCACGGTCCCGTTCCACGCCACGTAGAGGGTGCCGTTGCGGGTGACCGCGAGGTCGGCGAACTGGTTGCCGAGCGAACCCTCGGAGATCTTGGTCGGCCGGCTGAAGGTCCGGCCGTGGTCGGTGGAGCGGGCGAACAGGATCTCGTTGTTGCCGGCGCCGCCCTGGAAGACGCTCCAGGCGACGTACACGTTGCCGGCGTAGGGGCTGGAGAGACCCCGGTCGACCTCGATCGAGGTCTTGTCGTTGAAGCGGCTGTTGAGCGCCGGGCCGCCGCGGCCGACGATCACCGTGCGGACGTAGTGGGCGGCGTCCTGGTCGTACGTCGCGACCCAGACGCTGCCGTTCTGGGGTGCCGACCGGTTGAAGGCGTTGCCCATGTAGAACAGCCGGTGCTGGCGGTCCCACGCCTGGACCGGGTCGCCCGCGTTGGTGATGCCGCGCTGCTGGAGCGGGCTCGCGAGCCCTTCGGGGGAGTCGTCGGTCGGGTACCCCGGCAGGAGCGAGTCGGTCCAGGTCAGACCGCCGTCCGTGGAACGGTAGAAGCCGGCCCAGGTGCCGCCGGCCAGCTCCACCGTGCAGTAGTCGTTGGAGCCTGAGGTGATGACGCTGGGCAGGGCCGGGTCGACCGCCGCGGTCGGCTCGTTCTGCTGGCGCCGGTTGGTGCCGCAGGCGCGGATCGCGTCATCGGCCGAGGGTGTGCGCCCGTTGGCCTTGACGTAGGCGCTGTCGACCGAGACGGCGCGGTCGGGGCTGGCGACCGCGTTGGCGGCCGAGAGAGCCGCGAGGGGCAGCACCGCCGCGGACACGAGGGCCACGAGGGCCCGGTGTCGGCGGAGGCGGGTGTGACGAGCGATGGTGACCATGACACTCCCGAGGCGAGACGGTCACGGCACCGGGTCCGGTGCCGTGGGACGAGCCGCGGCCAGCCAGGGTTCAGTGGCCGCCCACCCCCGGGCTCACCGGCACGCTACGCCCGGCCCGGGCGGGACGGAAGCCTCGAATCAGGGGACATCGGCGCGGCTCAGCGGGCGACGCGGGCCGCCTTGGCGATCGACATCGCCAGACCGACGAGGTGCCCGAGGCGGGCGATCTCGGACTCGAGGAACGCCGGACCGCCCCGGCGCCCGATCACGATGATCTCGGACTTGTTGAGGCGCGCGCCGCAGTGGATGTTGTTCTCGTCCGCGGCCTCGATCACCTCGGCCCGCTCGATCGGCTGCCAGGTGAGGTTGTCGGGCGCCGCTCCGGTCGCGTGGACGACCCCGTCGATCTTGCTGACCCGGGCGCCCCAGTCGGCGCGGAACACCACCGGCAGCCGGTCGACCAGCCGGTCGAGCGCGCCCTCGGGGTCCTCGGTCAGCTCCTCGACGGCCTCGAGGTCGAGGAACAGGTTGCCGCCCGCGGCGTAGCGGCCGATCCACAGCACGCGGACGCCCTCCAGGGCGTTGACCGTCGAGACGATGGAGTCGGGCATCGAGCCCGGGGCCGTCTCGAGGAACACGTCGTCGACGGCGGTGCCGCCGTGGTGCTTCTCGACGATCTCGATCGCCTGGATGTCACCACCGGCCTCACCGATCGCACTGGCGAGCCGCCCCAGCGACCCCGGGACGTCGGGCAGTTCCACGCGCAGCAGGTAGGGCATCACAACTCCAATCCGCGATCGACCCTAGCCTCTCGACGTTGCGGGAGGGTTTCCTCAACCACCCGCGAGACGCAGGCGCAGGCCGGTCGCGCGCTGTGCCAGGGTGCCGACCGCGGCGCGTACGGCGGCCTCCGAGCCGACCACGCGCACGTGCCGCCGGGCCCGGGTCACGGCGGTGTAGAACAGCTCGCGGGTCAGCAGCCGCGACGCCTCGTCCGGGAGCAGGACCGTCACGCGGTCGGCCTGGCTGCCCTGGCTCTTGTGGATGGTCATCGCGTGCATCGTCTCGACCGCGTCGAGCCGGCCGGGCGCGAACTCCTTGAGCCGCTCCGCACCGCCCACGAACACCCGCCGCCGCCGGTCCTGACGGACGACGACGCCGGTCTCGCCGTTGTAGACGTCGAGCGCGTAGTCGTTGTTGGTCACCAGCAGCGGACGCCCGACGTACCACTCGCCGCTGTAGAGGACCTCCTGGCTCCCGACCTCGGGGTCCTCGGCGAGCCAACGCTCGACGAGGTGGTTCCAGCGGCGGACGCCGAAGGGCCCCTCGCGGTGGGCGCACAGCAGCCGGTAGCGGTCGAGCTCCGCCAGCGCCCCCACCGCGTCCTCGCGGCTCGCGGCAGCCCAGATCGCGCGGGCCGCCGCGGCCGAGTCGGGCCGCAGCGCCGCCTCGATCTCGTGCTGCTCGGAGGTCTCGACCCACGAGACCTGCGTCGAGGGGGTGCGGAGCACCCGGACCACCTCGTCGGCATCGCCGCCGCGCAGCGCCTCGGCGAGGGACTTGATGTCCTGCTCGGAGCGGAAGTTGGTGCTCAGCTCCGACACCGGCGAGTCCGGACGGCCGTCGTAGCCGGCGACCAGGTCGCTGAGCACGGCACCCGCCCCGACCGAGGTGAGCTGCTGCGGGTCGCCGACCAGCACCAGCCGGCAGTCGGGGCGCAGGGCCTCGAGCAGGCGGCCCATCATCGTGAGCTCGACCATCGAGGACTCGTCGACGACGACCACGTCGTACTTGAGCCGGTTGGAGCGGTCATGGCGGAACCGGGTCGCGTTGTCGTGCCGCCAGCCCAGCAGCCGGTGGAGCGTCAGCCCGTCGAGCCGGCCGACCAGCCCGGGCGCCTCGGGCCAGGTCGCGGCCATCTCGGCGAGCTCGGTGGCGACCGCCTCCTGCAGCCGGGTCGCGGCCTTGCCGGTCGGCGCGGCCAGCGCGATCGCCAGCCGACTGCCCTGTCCAGTGGCCCGTCCGGCGGCCTGGTCGGCGAGCAGCGCCAGCAGCCGCGCGACCGTGGTGGTCTTGCCGGTGCCGGGGCCGCCGGTGAGGATCGAGGTACGCCGGTGCACGGCCGCGACCACGGCGTCTCGCTGCTCGTCGCTGAAGTGCCCGCCGCCGGCCTTCGCCAGCGCGGTCTCCAGCCGCGCCTCGTCGACCGGCAGGGGCGGGAGCGCCATCCGTGCGGCGAGGTCGTCATGGACCTGGGACTCCAGCCGGTGGTAGCGGTCGAGGTAGAGCAGTCCGTGCTCCCACCGCACCACTCCGGCGTGGACGAGCGGCGACTCCTCGATCGGCCACTCCTCGGGCCAGGGCAGCTCGGGAGCGATCGCGGCCACGGACGCGAGGTCGAGGCACACCGAGCCGCGGCGGACCGCCCGCACGACGAGCGCGACCGCGAGCAGCATGCGCTCGTCGCTCTCGCCGCCGAGCGCGCCGAGCCGGGTCGCGACGTGCACGTCGGAGGAGGTGAGCACCCCGGCCGCGTTGAACTCGGCGAGCAGCCCGGTCGCGCCGGCGGTGATCCGCCAGTCGTGCTCGTCGGTCGGCTCGAACAGCTCAGTCATGTCGCACACCCCCGTCGAGCAGGTCGGAGAGCTCCTCGACCAGCGCGACCGGCGGCCGCCAGGCGAACACGCCGCACGGCGCGCCGTCGACCAGCGGGGTGTCCGGGCCGCACATCCCGCGCAGGTAGAGGTAGAGCACGCCGCCGAGGTGCCGCGCGGGGTCGTAGCCGGGCTGGCGCCAGCGCAGGAACCGGTGCAGCACCGCGGCGTACAGCAGCGCCTGCAGGGGGTAGTCGGAGTGCCCCATCGCCTCGTCGAGCGCCACCGGCGCATAGCTGTGCGCGGTGAGCGGCTGGTCGGCCGGGCCGAGCCAGTTGGTCTTGTAGTCGACGACCAGGTAGCGCGCCCCGGGCAGCCGCAGCACCACGTCGACCGAGCCGGTGAGGTAGCCGCTGAGGGTCTGCATGCCGAGCGGTCCCTCGAGCTGGGCGGCGTAGGAGCGGACCGGGTCGCCGGGCGGCAGGTGCCGCTCGAGCAGCGGGCCGAGGTCGCGGAGCGGCCGGCCGCCGAGCGGGAGCTCGAAGTCCATCTCGCGCAGCCGGTCGGCGACCCCGACCTGCCGCAGCGTCGCCCCGTCGGCCAGCGGGCCGAGGGGTGAGTCGCACACCGCGACCAGTGCGTCGGCGAGCTCTTCCTTGAACTCGGTCCCTGAGGAGGCCGCGGAGCGGCCGTCTCGAAGGGCGACGGGCCACCAGCCGAGCTGGTCGTCGATGTGGCCGAGCAGCTCCTCGCGCAGGTCGGGCGCCGCGGGATCGGCGTGCTCGAGCACCGCGTGCACGAGCGAGCCGAACGTCGCGCCCACCGGCAGCCCGGCCATCGGTGACGGCACGTCGCCCGCGACCGGCGCGGGGACCGGGACGGTCCCGTCCGGCAGCTCCTCGTCGTCCTTGGCGGTGACCTCGGGCTCGCTGGCGACCGTGCCGGCCGGCGCGACCTCGACCTTGCTGAGGGAGGAGTACGACGCACGCCGCCACTGGGTGTCGATCTCGCGGGTGAACGTCCGCGCGGCGAGCGCGGGCGGGTCCGGCCGCGGCGGGTCGGCGCCGGGGTCGGCGTGGACGGCGGGCTCGGGCGCCGGCCCGCCCCGGTCGCGCCACTGCGCGAACAGCCCGACCACGGCGTCGTCGTCGGGGATCGGCGGCGCGCCGGGCACGCCGGAGGAGTCGGGGCCGTCAGGGTCGCGCATCAGCATCCGGTGCAGCGGCGAGGCGACGGCGTTCTTGGTCGGCGCCCACCACGCGACCACCTGCGACTTGGCGCGGGTGACGGCGACGTACAGCAGCCGCAGCCACTCGCCGGCCTCCTCGTCGGCCCAGCGCCGGCAGTGGTCGGCCCAGTGGGGGCCGCCGCCGCCGACGTCGAGGCAGCGGACCCCGGCGTCGTCGTGGAACAGCGGCCGCGTGGGCTTGGGGACGAACCGGTCGGCGATGGCGGGGAGGTAGACGACGGGGTACTCCAGGCCCTTGCTCGCGTGGATCGTCACGAGCTGCACGGCGGCGGCGTCGGAGTCGAGCCGGCGGGTGCGCTCGACCCCGCGCCCGGCGCGGCCCTCGACGACCTGCTCCCGCAGCCAGGTGAGCAGCGACGGCAGGCCGGGCCGCTCGGTGAGGGTGATCTCGTGCAGCGCCTCGCCGATGTGGCGCAGGTCGGTGAGCCGGCGGTCGCCGCCGACCTCGGCGAGCACCCGGGCGGGCAGCCCGGCGACGCTCGCGGCCTCCAGCACGGCCGCGAGACCCCGGCTGGTGAACAGCTCGACCCAGGCGCGCAGCGTGTCGGCCACCTCGTCGGTGAGGTCGTCGCCGCGGGCATCGAGGTCGGCGGCGGTGTGCCCGAAGAAGCAGGTGAGCGCCGCGGACCGCACGCGGGTGCTGCGGTGCGGCTGCTCGAGTGCCTCGAGCAGCGTCAGCCACTCGACGGCGGCCGGGGTCGCGAACACGCTGCCGCCGCCGGCGATCACCGCCGGCACCCCCACCTCGAGGAGCGCCTCGCGCACCGCGGCGAGGTCGGCGTGGCGATAGCTGATCACCGCGACGTCGCGCGGCCGGATCGGCTCTCCGCACCAGGTCGCACCGCTGGCGAGCAGGCGGCGTACGTCGAGCGCCAGGTCGCGCGCGACGTGCGGTCGCACCTGGGCGACCGTGAGCGTGCTGCCGCCGCTGCGGCCGAACGTCTCGCGGCGCACCACCCGCACCCGGAACGGGCTGGACGCGGGAGCGCCCGACAGCCGCGACTCCGGGTGGTGGGCGCGGACGTCGCGCACCACGATCCGCTCGTCGCCGAGCTCGGCGCCAGCGAGCAGCGTCTGGAAGGAGTCGAGCAGGGGGGCGTCGCTGCGCCGGTTGACCGCGAGCGTCTGCTGGGTGGTCGCGGTGTCGGCGGCCTTGAGGTAGGTCGTGACGTCGCCGCCGCGGAACGCGTAGATCGCCTGCTTGGGGTCGCCGATCAGCACCATCGTCGCGTGGCCGGTGAACGCGCGGTCGAGCACCTCCCACTGGACCGGGTCGGTGTCCTGGAACTCGTCGACGAGCACGATCCGCCACCGCGCGCGCATCCGCTGGGCCGCGGCGCTCTCCGGCTGGGCGAGCGCGTCGGCGAGCTGGGAGAGCAGGTCGTCGTAGGACAGGATGCCGAGCCGGCGCTTGCGCCGGTCGAGCTCCTCACGCACGGCGCGGGCGAAGCTGACCCGGCGGCCGAACGCCGTGTCGCGGTCCGCGTCGGCGGGCTCGAGCGTGGCCTGGGGGTCGCCGACCGCGGCCCGGGCGATCGCGAGCGCCTCGGCGTGGGTGAACACCGGCGGCTCGGAGCCGAACGCGAACGCCCGCAGGTAGAGGTCGTCGACGGTCTCCTTCACGAGGTCGTCGAGGTCCTCGACGAGCCGGGCGCGGGAGTCGGTGTCGCCGGCGACGCCCAGCGAGTCGAGCACCATCGAGCAGAACTGGTGGGTGGTCGCGATCGTCGCGGCGTCGAACCCGGCCAGCGCCTCGGTGACCCGGCGGTGCCCGAGCCGCCGCTGCTCGGGGTCCCACGACCGGAGCAGCGCGACCAGGTCGGAGTCGCCGACCCCGGTCGCCGCCGGGTCGTCGCTCAGCACCCGCTCGGCCTCGACCAGCTGGGCGCGCACCCGCTCGCGAAGCTCCTGGCTGGCGGCGCGGCCGAACGTCACGACGAGCAGCTGCTCGAGCCGGGCGACCCCCTCGGCGACGTACCTCGTGACGAGCGCGCCGATGGTCCAGGTCTTGCCGGTGCCGGCGCTCGCCTCGAGCAGGAGCGTGCCGGTGGGCAGCGGGTCGGTGATCGAGAACGGCGTCATCTCGGGGCCCGTGTTCATAGCGGGCCTACTCTCTCGGCGCCGGCGAGCAGCGGCTCCCAGATCGCCCAGGCGTGCTCGGCCAGGCCGGCGGCGAGCAGGGCCTCGACCGGGGCGTTCGGCCCGTAGACCCGCTGGTGGTAGGGGTCGGCGTCCTCGCCGGTGATGCCGAACTGGCTGTGCGGGTCGGTCTCCCACTCCCGCCTGGCGGCGTCGAGGGGCGGCGTGTCCTGGCCCATCAGCTCGCGGGCGTGGGCGTCGGCCCAGGCGGCGCCGGTCTTGACCGGCACCGGCAGCGGCGCGCACAGCCCGCGGTCGCGGACCTCGACCAGGTCGCGCAGCCAGCCGGCGGCGCGGTGGTCGACCGGGCCGCACAGCGCCCGCTTGGGTCCGGCGCGCTCGCGACCGATGGCGTGGGCGGTCCAGTGCTGGTCGGGGTAGGTCGCCGCCAGCGCAAGCAGGTCGACCCAGGCGTGCAGCCGCTGCCGCGCGTTGAGCCGGGAGTAGCCGAGGCTGACGACGCGGTGGCCGTAGACCCCCGGCACGGTGCCCGTGAGCCGGCGGCCGTCCCCGAGGTCGACGTCGACGTCGACCGAGCGCCGCTCCCCCTCGCGCAGGTCGGCGGTGCGCGACCACAGCCGCTGGCACTCCTCGACGACCTCGTTGAGGGCGGCCGTGCCGAGCCCGCCGGGCGGCAGCGTCCCGCTGAGCTGCTCGGCGGTCATCACCGCGACCGGGTCGTGCCCGGCGAGCAGCTCGCGCAGCAGCCGGTCGCCGATCTGCCACTTCTCGAGGTTGTCGAGCGTCACCGGGATCGCGTCGGCGAGGTCGTCGGGCTCGAACGGCGTCGCCACGTCGAGCCGGCCGCGCAGGAACGCCCGCACCGGGTGGCCCAGGAAGTCGCGCAGCTCCTGGAGCGAGACGTCCTCGCGCGGCCGCGGGGGAAGCGCCCCAACCAGCAGCGGCGGCGGCTCGTGCCGCACGCCCCACGCCGAGCGAGCGCCGGCGAGCGCCGCGGTGTCGAAGCTGAACGGTCGCGCGCTGGCGAAGTTGCGGGCGTCGTACGGCTGGAGCGGGTGGTGGGTGAGCACCCGGTCGCGGACCGGCTCAGCGGCTGTGCGGTCGGCGGCGTCGAGGATCTCGCCGAGGGGTACGGCGGGCGGGCGGCTCGCGCCCGACTGCTCGTTGGCGCCGGTGTAGGTGATGACGAGGTGCTCGGTCGCGGCGAGCACCGCGTCGAGGAGCAGCTGGCGGTCCTCGCTGCGCGCGTCGCGCTCACCGGTGAGCGGGTGCCGGCCGAGCACGTCGTCGCCGTCGACCGCCCCCGCCCGCGGGAACACGCCGTCGTCGAGGCCGACCAGGCAGACGACCCGGTGCGGTACCGAGCGCATCGGGACCAGGGTCGCGACGGTCAGGCTGCCGGTGCGGAAGTTGGCGCGGGTGGGACGGCCGGCCAGGCGCGACTGGAGCATCGCCCGCACGTCGGACAGCCGCATCTCGAGCCCGCCCTCGTGGGACGACGCCGCGGCGCGGGCGAGCTCGCGCTCGAACTGCGGCAGCTGCCAGGCGTCGTCGCCGGCGACGTCGGTGAGCGACCGGACCCCGTCACGGAGCCCGGTCGTCCAGTCCGCGACGGTGGTCGCGGCGGTGAGCGTGCGGAGGGTGCGCTCGAGCCGTCCGACGAGCTCGGCCAGCCGGCCGGCGAGGTCGATCTCGCCGCTGCCCACGTCGTCGAGCGGCAGCCCGCGGCCGAGGTGACGGTGGTCGTCGCCGCCCATCGCGACACCGAGCAGGATGCGGTCGAGGCCGGTGCGCCAGGTGTTGTGGGGGAACTGCCCCATCCGGAACGCCGCGCGCGACCGGTCGTCGAGGCCCCACCGCACGCCGGCCCGCCCCACCCACCTGGACACGCGGTCGAGCTCGTCGTCGGTGAACCCGAACCGGCGGCGTACGGGAGCCGTCGCCGCCAGGTCGAGCACGTCGGAGGCGGTGACCCGGCCGCCGGCCAGGTCGAGCAGCGACCCGGCGACCGCGAGCAGCGGGTTGGTGCTGGTGAGCGCCCGGTCGGCGAGCCGCACCCGCAGCCGGTGGGCGGGGTGCCCGTCGGTGGTCGCGAGCCCGAACCCCGCCGAGATCAACGGCGCGTAGGTCTCGATGTCGGGGCACATCACGAGGACGTCGCGCGGCTCGAGGGTCGGGTCGTCCTCGAGCAGCCCGACCAGCACCTCGCGCAGCACGTCGACCTGCCGCGCCGGGCCGTGGCAGGCGTGCACCTGGAGGCTGCGGTCGTCGTCGGCGTGGTGGCGGCCGGCCCGCTCGGCGTACGTCGGGGCGTGGTTGGCGCGCAGGTCGTGCTGGAGCCAGCCGAGCAGCGTGCCGGGAGCGACCTCCGGGGCCGGGACCTCCTCGGCGGGGATGCCGTCGAGCACCCGGCGCAGCTCGCGGGCGTCGCGGCCGAGCGAGGCGAGCAGCGGGTGGCCCACCCGCTCGGTGGAGCGGTCGTCCTCGCGCGCGACCACGCCACCGAGGCCGGCCAGCTCGTCCCACAGCGCCGGCGACGGCTGGGGCAGGAACAGGTGGACGTCGCGGTGCTCGCCGAGCGCGCGCAGCAGGGCCACCTCGGTGACCGGGATGCGGGTGTGCCCGAACAGCGAGAGCCGGCCGGGCAGCGGCAGGTCCGTGCCGCCCGCCTGCAGGGCCTGGCAGGTCTCCTCGTGGCGGACGTCGGGCGGCGGCGCGTCGACCTGCGCGATCGTCCGGCGCCACAGCTCGGGCTGCCAGCGCAGGTCCTCGGGGAGGTCGCCGTCGTCGCCGTGGCGCCAGGCAGCGACGAGCGCGGGTCGCTGCACGGCGTACGACGCGAACAGGTGGGCGAGCCGGAGCGCGACCGAGTAGCGGCGGTTGCGCCGCAGCTCGCCGTCGGCGCCGTCGCGGTCGTGGCCGAGGTGCCGGGCCAGGGTCGCGAACTGCGGCTCGTCGAGGCTGTCGTCGATCGTCGCGAGCAGCGGCCAGACCAGCCGCTCGGGGTCCCACGGGTCGTCGCGCTCGCGGCCGAGCAGCAGGCTGACCAGCGAGCGCGGGTTGAGGAACCGGACCCCTGCGCAGACCCCGTCGCCGCCGCGTGGGCCGGTGCCGAGGCGATGGCTGAGCCGCTGGGTCAGCCAGCGCTCCACGCCCTTGGCCGGGACGACCACGACCTCCTCGGCGAACGGGTCGTCCAACGGGGTGCCGAGCAGGTCGCCGAGCGCGTCCGCGAGCACGTCGGTGCGCGGGGCTCGGTGGATCTGCAACGTCACGCAGCGACCCTATTCGGCCGCGCGGACAACCGGGGGAGGCACCGGGCGCTGCCGAGGACGCCCGCCTATGCGTCCCGCCGACGCAGCACGACGTACGCCGCGGCCAGCAGCACGGCCGTCTCGGCGCCGAAGACCGCGAAGCCGGTCCAGGCGTCGAGGAGGTCGGGGTTGAACGAGACGGGAGTGGAGACCACCGAGCCCGCGTTTCCGGGCATCAGCTTGGTCAACCATTCGCCGAACGTGCCGGGCACCAGGTTGACCATGTTGCCGAGGATCAGCATCAGCGCCAGGACGACGGAGATCGTGCCGGCGGTGTGCCGCAGCAGGAACCCGACGGCGACGGTGAACAGCCCGATGCCGGCGAGGTAGAGGCCCGAGCCGTACATCGACCGCAGCACGTCGCCCTCGAGTGCCATGCCGATGCCCTCTTGGTCGAGGAAGTAGTTGCCGCCGAGATAGCCGACCAGCGCGGTCACCGTGCCCACCACGAACAGCACCGTGACGAGCACGAGCGACTTCGCGGCCAGCACCCGACCGCGCGCCGGTACGGCGGCGAAGGACGAGCGGATCATCCCGGTGGCGTACTCCGTGGTGACCACCAGCGCGCCCAGGACCACGGCGGTGATCTGGGCGATCATCATCCCCCAGGTGATGAACGAGCCCGGCGACTCGTCGGCCTCCGGCGAGGCCAGCCAGTCGGCGTTGCCCCAGCACATCAGGACCGTCAGCCCGGCGCCGAGGACGAACGTCGCCAGCACCGTCCACCAGGTCGAGCGGACGGTCCGGAGCTTGAGCCACTCCGCACGCAGCACCGCGCCGAAGCCGGCCGTCGTTGCGGCCGGGCTCACGACGAGGGTGCCGCCCTCGGTCATCGTCGCGGTCATCGCAGTGCCCCTTCGGTGGCGGCGTGGTACTCCACGCTGTCGGCGGTCAGCGCCATGAACGCGTCCTCGAGCGAGGAGCGCACCAGCGTCAGCTCGTGCAGCATCAGCCCGTGCCGGAAGGCGAGCTCGCCGACCGCCGGCGCGTCCAGCCCGGAGACCCGCAGCTCGTCGTCGACCCGGGTCACGTCGAGGCCGCGCCCGGAGAGCAGGTGGGCGACATCGACCAGTGCCGGCGCCTTCACCCGCACGTACGACGCGGCATGGTCGGCCATGAAGTCGCTCATCGAGCAGTCGGCGAGGATCGAGCCGCGGCCGATCACCAGCAGGTGGTCGGCCATCAGCGCCATCTCGGACATCAGGTGGCTGGAGATGAACACCGTGCGGCCCTCGTCGGCCAGCTGCCGGGCGAACGTGCGGACCCAGCGGATGCCCTCGGGGTCCAGGCCGTTGACCGGCTCGTCGAGCACGACCACCGGTGGGTCCCCGAGCATGGCCGCGGCGATCCCGAGCCGCTGGCCCATGCCGAGGGAGTAGCGCCCGGCCCGCTGGCCGGCCACCGACTCCAGGCCGACCAGCTCGAGCACCTCGCCCACCCGGGTGGTGGGGATGCCGTTGGACGCCGCCATCCACCTCAGGTGGTCGCGTGCCGACCTCCCGGGGTGGATGGCGTGCGCGTCGAGGAGGGCGCCGATCTCGCGGAGCGGCGCCGGGGCAGCGGCGTACCGGTGGCCGTTGACGCTGACCGTGCCGGACGTCGGCGCGTCGAGGCCGAGGATCATCCGCATGGTCGTGGACTTGCCCGCGCCGTTGGGGCCGAGGAAGCCGGTCACCCGGCCGGGCTCGACGACGAAGTCGACGCCGTCGACGGCGACCCTGCTCTGCCCCTTCTCGGTGGCGAAGCGCTTGGTGAGTGCGTGGGCACGGATCATGGGGCCAAGCCTCCGGCCACGAGGCCCCGTCCCACATCGGGGAGCACCCCGGACCCGACCCCGGTGTCGACCCTGGGCCCGACCCCGGGGTGACCCCGGTTCCCCGGATCGGCTGCGGCGTACGACGCGGCGTCCCTACGCTCCCGGCATGAACCGTCTCCTCCTCCCTGTCGGCGGGCTCGCGCTCGTGTGCTCCGGCTTCGGTGCCGGCATCGCCGTCTCCGCCACGGCCGCCGACGAACCCGCTCCGGTCGTCGTCACCCGGCAGGCCCTCGCGGAGGTCGCCGCGCCGCCCGGAGCACCGCACCGCACCCTCGGACTCAGCAAGGTCGTGGTGATGCCGGGCGCCAAGCTCGCCTCCCACCACCACCCCGGCGCCCAGCTCGGGTACGTCGCGGAGGGCACGCTGACCTACACCGTCGAGTCGGGCCAGGCGAAGCTGATGAAGGGCTCCGGCGACGACCCGACGCTGGTCCGCACGATCGACCCCGGCGAGACCGTGAAGGTGCGCCCCGGCCGGTGGCTGGTCGAGCAACAGGACGAGGTGCACCACGCCCGCAACGCCGGCACCACGCCGATCGTGATCTACATCGCCACCCTGCTGCGCACCGGGGAGCCGGCAGCGATCCCGGACTGAACCTTCAGGATCGGCCGGTCGGGGCCGATGGACCTCTCGAGCCATGCCCCCGACCGTCTCGAGGTTGTCCGTGCACGTCCCCCGTCGACCCCTGTCCGGGCGCCGACCGTGACGAAGGGTCTGCTGTCCTGGGACGCGATGGGCGCGATCCTGGCGTCCGCCGCCGTCGGCTGCGCCGGGTACGTCGGCTTCACCGTCGTCCAGGTCGTCTCGGTGGCGACCGCGGACGACCCGGCCGTGGCCGCGGTCGCGGCGCCGCCCCTGCCGGCGTCGCCCGCCGCTCCCCCGGCGTCGGACGCTCCCTCGACCTCCCACCCGGCCTCGCCGTACCCGGCGGTGGCCGCGGACGCGGCGATGCCGTCACCGCACGCCGACGAGACCGCGGCGACCGAGCCGTCCGCCCGTCCCACGCACCGTCCCCGGCCCACCCGCACCCGCCCGACCGTCTCCCCCCGCCCGGCCCGTTCCGCGGCGAAGCCGGTGGCCGAGTCCACCCGGCAGCAGGCGCGGAGGCAGGAGGCGGCGCTCAAGCACGCGCTCTGGGCGGACCGCCAGCTCGCGGCGATGCTGCGCGAGACGCCGGTGACCTCGCTGTGGTTCGGCGGCGCCGGCTGGACCACCCCCGTCGCGGCGTACCACCTCACCGCCCGCTTCGGTGAGACCAGCAGCCTCTGGGCCTCGTCCCACACCGGCCTCGACTTCGCCGCACCGACGGGTACGCCGGTGCGCGCCGCGACCGCCGGCACGGTCACGTTCGTCGGCTGGGCCGGGGCCTACGGCAACAAGATCGAGATCACCCACCCCGACGGCTCGGAGACCTGGTACGCCCACCTCTCCCGCACCGACGTCCGGGTCGGGTCCCAGGTCGGCACCGGCGCCGTGATCGGCGCCGTCGGTGCGACCGGCAACGTCACCGGTCCGCACCTGCACTTCGAGGTCCGCCCCGGTGGCGACGGCCCGGTCGACCCGGAGGTCGCCCTCCGGCAGCACGGCGTCCGCCCGTAGCGGAGCCCCGGCGCTCACAGACGACGCACAGGCACCGCACCGGGTCGGCCCATCTCGGCGACGCCTACTGGACTCCTCAGGTTAGGAGCCCGTCAATGTCGCAGAACCTCGTCATGGCCGTCGACCTCGGTGCGATCGTCGCACTGGTCTTCGGTCTCTTCCTGTCCCGCCACGACCGCCGCGAGCTGGTCGTCGCCTTCCTCACCGTGAACATCGGGGTGATGGCGATCGCCAGCGTGCTGGCCGACAGCAGCGTCGGCGCCGGGCTCGGCCTCGGCATCTTCGGCGTCCTCTCGATCATCCGGCTGCGCTCCCAGGAGCTCGAGCAGCACGAGGTCGCCTACTACTTCGTCGCGCTGGCGCTCGGGCTGCTCAGCGGGATGGTCACCTCGGTCACGCCGTTCTACGCCGTCACGATGGTCGCGCTGCTGGCCGCGATCTGGATCGGCGACCACCCCCGGCTCGCGCGCTCGCTGCGCCGCCAGCAGCTGCTGCTCGACCGGGCGATCACCGACGAGACGGTGCTCGCCGAGCACCTCGAGACCGTGCTCGGCGCCCGGGTCGCCGGCTTCTCGGTGCTGCGGACCGACGTCGTCAACGACACCACGCTCGTCGAGGTGCGCTACGAGCCGGCCCGGGCCGGCACCGCGGCGGGCGCGGTGCGCCGGCTGACCCCGGGTCGTGCGGCATGAGCTCCGCGCGGCTGGCGCCGGAGCTGCCGGTGGACGTGCTGGACACGTTGGTCGCTCCGCTGGCGCCGATCGGGCTGGAGGAGCTGGTGGCCGCGGCCTCGCTCCTCACCCGGGTCGACCGCAAGTACGTCGTCGCCGTCGCCGACCTCCCGCTCGTCCTGGGTGCCGTGCCGGGCGGCTCGCGGGTGCTGGACATCGACGGCCGGCGCGCCTTCGGCTACCGGTCGACCTACCTCGACACCCCCGGGCTGCGGTCGTACTTCGACGCCGGCCGGCGCCGCCGCCGGCGCTTCAAGGTGCGCACCCGGCGCTACCTCGACAGCGGCACGTCGTGGCTGGAGGTCAAGACCCGTTCGGGGCGCGACGTCACCGTCAAGACCCGGATCGCGCACCCCGAGGTCACCGAGGACGCCGGGCTCACCCCCGCCGGGCTCACGTTCGTGGACGCCGAGCTGGCCGCCGGCCGGATCCGACACGCCCGCGCCGCGGTGCTCGCGCCGGTGCTGACCACGTCGTACGACCGCACCACGCTGTACCTGCCGGAGTCCGCCAGCCGGGCGACCATCGACGTCGACCTCGGGTGGACCACCCCCGCCGTGCTCGGCGGCCGCGACCTCGAGCGCCCCGGCCTCGCGATCGTCGAGACCAAGACCGGGTCCACCCCCTCCGCACTCGACCACGTGCTGTGGCGGCACGGCCACCGGCCGGTCTGCACGTCGAAGTTCGGCGTGGGCATGGCCGCGCTCGTCCCCACCCTCCCCGACCTCAAGTGGCACCGCACGCTGCGGCGAGACCTCGCCGTCGCGCGACCCACGCCGTCGACCCTCAGCCGCCCTCACCCAGGAGTGACCCCGTGAAGCATCGTCCCCTCACTAGCCGCCTGACCGCCCTCGTCGCCGCCGGCGCCACCACCGTGGTGCTGGTCGGCTGCGGCCAGGCCTCCACCGACGCCTCGGTCTCGATCGCTGCCGCGACCACCGTCGCCGCCGGCCTCACCGGCGCCGAGGCGCTCGCCGACAACGCGGACCCGCACACCGACGGCGAGACGTCGTACGACGATCTCGACCTGACCGACGCGACCACCGTGCAGCTCGTCGACGGCGCCACGACGGTGTCGGACGACTCGGCGGTCTCCGTCGACGGCGACGTCGTCACGATCACCGCCCCTGGCACCTACGTGCTCTCCGGCATGCTCACCGACGGGCAGGTCGTCGTCGACAGCGACGCCGACGGCCAGGTGGTCCTGGTGCTCGACGGGGTGTCGCTCACGTCCTCGAGCACGTCCCCGGTCGTGGTGACCCAGGCCGACGAGACCGTGCTGGTCCTCGCGGACGGCTCGGACAACACGCTCAGCGACGGCACCGACTCGGGCGCCGACGACGACGAGGAGGACGCACCCAACGCCACGGTGTTCTCCCAGGACGACCTCACGATCGCCGGCACCGGGTCACTGTCGGTCACCGGCGTCTCGGGTGACGCGATCACCAGCAAGGACGGCCTCGTCGTGCTCGCCGGCGACCTCACCGTCGACGCCACCGACGACGGCATCCGCGGCAAGGACTACCTCCTGGTCGCCGGCGGCGCCGTCGACGTGACGGCCGGCGGCGACGGGTTGAAGTCCGACAACGACACCGACGAGACGATGGGATACGTCGCGGTCACCGGCGGCGACGTCACGGTCACCGCGGACGGCGACGGCGTCGACGCGTCTCGGTCACCGCCAGCGACGACGGCATCAACGGGTCCGGCGACGGCACGCCGGAGGTGACGATCTCGGGCGGCACGATCGCCGTCGACTCCGAGGGCGACGGCATCGACGTCAACGGCTCGCTGACGATCACCGGCGGCGAGACGACCGTGGCCGGGCCCGCCTCCGACGGCAACGCCGCGCTCGACGTCGACGGCAGCTTCCTGGTGTCCGGCGGGACGCTCGTCGCGGCCGGCAGCGCCGGCATGGCGATGGCGCCGTCGACCGACTCCGAGCAGGGCTGGGTCCAGGCGGCCCTCGGCACCGGCGCTGCCGCCGGCTCCGTGGTGGCCGTCCTCGACGACTCGGGCGACGAGCTCGCGTCGTACACCCTGGCCAAGGACAGCGCCAACGTGGTCGTGTCGGTGCCCGGCCTCACGTCCGGTGAGACCTACACGGTCACGGTCGACGGCGACGAGGTCGCCAGCGTGACCGCCGGCGAGGCCACCGGAGGGATGGGCGGCGGGATCGGCGGCGGACCCGGCGGCGCACCCGGTGACGTGCCGGCCGACCGGGGTGGCGAGCCGCCGGTCTCCTGACCGGACCCGCCATACTCGGGCAGAGTCGGGAGAGGGCCCGACAGGAGGGCGGCCAGGTGACCGAGCACGACGCGACGCGGCACGCCGACGCGCGCACCGGCTGGTCCGACTCGGCCGCCCGGGCGGTGCTGCAGCTGATGGTCGAGTCGGTGGCCGAGATGATCGGCTTCGAGGTCGCGACGCTCTCGGTGGTGCTGGACGGCGACCTGGTCACGATGGCCTACACCGGGCCCGAGGAGTTCGCCGAGTACCTCAGCTCCACCGACCCCGTGTCGGTGCTCGACCCGGTGCTCGCCCAGGCGGAGACGTGGGGCCGGTTCCGGTTCCTCGCCGCCGAGGACTACGACGCCTCCGAGCTCGAGGGTCACTGGATGGTGGTCGCCGAGGAGCAGCCCGACGTCCCCGACGCCTGGGACCCGATGGACGTGCTGGTCGGGCTGCTGACCGACGACGACGGCCACCTGATCGGCGCGATGTCGGTCGACCGCCCGGTGTCCGGCCGCCGCCCGGACGCCGCGCAGCGACGACTCCTGGAGCGGTACGCCGCGCAGGCCGAGCGGGCCGTGGTCACGGCGTTCGAACGGGAGGAGCTGGTGCAGCAGGTCGCGCACGCCGAGGCGGCGCGTCGGCTGATCCGGTCCGCCTCGATGCCCGACCAGGCCTCGGTGGAGGCCGTCCTCGACCACACCCACCAGCCACTGGTGGAGGGGTTCGGCGCCAGCGGCTCGTGGATCCAGGTGCTCGACCCCGAAGGCTTGGACGGCGGTGGGGACGGTGGCCTCGGCTACGCCCGCACCCGGGAGGGCGAGGCCGTGGTGCTGTCCGACCGGATGGTCGACCTGGCCCACCGGCTGGCTCCGCGGCTGTGGGAGGCCCAGCAGGTGCTGGTGATCGCGGAGGGGGTCGAGCCGACGCTCCCGGCGACGGCGGACGCCGGACCGCTGATCGAGGAGGCGGTCCGCCAGCTCGACGAGCTCGGGCTGACCTCCGCCCTCGCCGTACCGCTCGGGGCCGGCACGGAGTGCCTCGGTTTCCTCGTGCTCTCCCGACGCGCCCAGGACCCCGCCTGGTCGGCCGTCGAGACCGGTTCCGCCCTCCAGATCGGCTACGACCTCGGCGCCGCGCTGATGACCGTGCGGGCGCTGGAGCGCGAGCGGCGCCTGGTGCACGAGCTCCAGCAGCTCGACGACTACCGCAGCCAGCTGATCGCCACCCTCTCCCACGAGCTGCGCACGCCGCTCACCGTGATCTCCGGCAACCTCGAGCTGCTGAGCGACCTCGACCTCGGCCCCGCCGCCCAGCCCTACCAGGCGGCGATGACCCGGGGCACCGTCCGGATGCAGAAGGTGGTCGACGACCTGCTGCTGCTCGCGCGGGTCAGCGACCCCCAGCATCCCCTGGCGCAGGTGCCGGTCGACCTGCGCACGGTCGTCACCGCGGTCGTCGGCCTGGTCGGGTCGACCGCCCGGGCCAAGGGGCTCACCATCGACCGACGGCTGGACGCCTCCGGGCTCGTGGTGGCGGGCGACGCCGCCGAGCTCGACCGGCTGCTGAGCAACCTGGTCAGCAACGCCGTCAAGTACACCCCGGTCGGTGGCTCGGTCACGATCTCCGCCGAGCGTCGCGGCGGCTCCGTCGTGCTCAGCGTCGCCGACGACGGGCTCGGCATCTCGGAGGAGGACCAGGTCGGCCTGTTCCGACCGTTCTTCCGCACCACCAACCCCGACGCGCTGCGCGAGCCCGGCACCGGTCTGGGCCTGGCGATCGTCGCGACCATCGCGGAACGCCACCGCGGCGAGGTACGGGTGCGGTCCCGGCTGGGCGCGGGGACGACGTTCACCGTGACCCTCCCGGCCGCACCCACGGACTGACGAGGCCTCACAGGAGCCGCACAGCCTGCTCCGACCGGTCCCGCAGGTGGTGGGCGTCCACTGTGGTCATGGACATCGAGACCCCCGACACCGCACCCGTCGCCGACTCCGCGACACCCCTCCCGCCGGCCCACCGCTGGACCTGGCGCAGCACGCTGGCCGGCGCCGTCGCCGGCGGCGTCCTCGCCGCCTCGGTCGCGGTCCCGGTCACCTGGGCCACGCTCCGCGACGACTCCCGGGACGCCGTCGCCCAGACGACCACCAGCGCCACCGGCGACGACCTCACCGACGACCTCACCGAGGGCAGCACCCAGCTCCCCCAGCCGCCGTCGTGGGACCAGCTGGCCCCGGGCGCCGGCGACCTGGGGACCGGGACGGACACCGACGCCGCGACCTCGACCGACGCCACCGCCGACCAGTCCCGGGGTGTCGTGCTCATCGAGACCACTCTCACCGACGGCGCGGCCGCCGGCACCGGCCTGGTGATCGACGCGACCGGCCTGGTGCTCACCAACTACCACGTCGTCGAGGGATCGACCTCGGTGACCGTGACGCTCGCGACCGACGGCACGGCGTACGACGCGACCGTTGTCGGGTTCGACGAGACCGCCGACGTGGCCCTCCTGCAGCTCGACGGCGCCTCCGGCCTCGACGTGGTGGACCTCGACGACGACGGCGATCCCGCCGTCTCCGACACCGTGACCGCGGTCGGCAACGCCGAGGGCCAAGGCTCGCTCTCGGCGTCCACGGGCACCGTGGTCGCCCTCGAGCAGTCGATCACGACCGCGGCCACCACGATGTCCGAGGGCGAGGACCTCACCGGGCTGATCCAGACCGACGCCTACGTCGTGGGCGGCTACTCCGGCGGCGCCCTGCTCGACGAGGAGGGCGAGGTCGTCGGGATCACCACGGCCGCGTCCCAGGCCGGCCGGTCCGAGAGCTACGCGGTGCCGATCGAGGACGCGCTCGACGTGGCCGAGCAGATCGAGGCCGGCGACGAGTCCGCCGACGTGCAGGTCGGCCCGGCGGCGTACCTCGGCATCGGGGTCGTCGACACCGGAGCCGGCGTGCAGGTCGGCCAGGTCGAGGCCGGCACGGCCGCCGCCGGGGCGGGCGTCGAGGCCGGCGACCGCATCGTGGCCCTCGGGGGCCACCCGGTCGGCTCGCTCGACGCGCTGCGCGCCGCGCTGGCGACCTTCGAGCCCGGTGATCGGGTCGTGCTGCGGTGGACCGATACGGCCGGGACGAGCCACCGCGCGACGATCACGCTCGGCGCATCCCCGGTCGCGTGACCCCCCCGTACACCGATCCGATCGTCGTCCTGCCCGGGCACCGTCGTTCTCGTGCATTCTCACGGGTCCGTGCTTCCGCTTCCGGCCTTCTTCAGGGGAAGCCCTGAACTCCGAGTCGTTCTACATTCAAATAGATTCCATGATGGAGACCGTGGGGGGATCCTCGTCCGGGAGCACCGCTGACCTGGTCGAGCAGTACGAACCGTTGGCGCACCACCTTGTCGCCGATGCCATGCGACGGGTGCCGCCGTCGGTGACGACCGAGGAGCTGACCTCGTCGGCGCTCACGGCTCTCGGCGAGGCCGCCCGGCTCTATGAGCCCGAGAGCCACGGCGAGTTTGCGGGCTTCGCGCGGCCCCGCATGCAGGCCGCGCTGGTGCGGACTCTCCACCTGATCGACTGGACCGCTCGCGGGAGCAGGTCGCGCGTCCCCGCGTCACCTGATCGCGTCCACGCGGTCCAAGCGGCGGTCGCGGCGCTGCCGGGTGACCGGCGCGCCGTGATCGAGGGCTACTTCCTGCACGAGCGCCCGATGCACCTACTCGCTGCGGAGCTCGAGCTCGACAGCGAGGACCTCGTGGATCTGCGCACCGACGCCCTGCGGGCGCTCGGGCGCACGCTCGCCCCCGTGCTCGCAGCGACAGGTCAGGAGCGGTCGTCGCTCGGGAGCTCCGGCACCGGCTCGCCGCGGATCTCGAACCTGCGGTAGCTGTAGACGATCAGGCCGATCGCGATCAGGCCCGACGCGACCTGGGTGACGCCGGTCGCGGGACCCCCGGGCAGCCACAGGCGGTCCGACAGCGGCCACCAGCCCGGAGACTCCGGGCTCCAGATCCAGAGCACGCCGCAGGCGATCAGCCCCACGGCGACCAGGCTCGAGAACGCGATCCGCTTCCAGTTCTCCACGCTCTCCGCCGCGCCGCGCAGCGCGCGGACCTTGACCGGCTCGAGGCGCCGTTCGGCCCACTCGTACTCCTGCGACAGGATCACGAGCCCCGCGAAGATCATCAACAGGCCCGGCCCGGGGAGCACCAGGGCCGCGATCCCGGCCACCACCAGGACCCAGCCGAGGACCTCCAGCGCGACCCGGCGCACGACCGCCTTCATGCCGAGAACTCTGACAGACGGGCCCAATGCGCGCTCGAGCCGCTACCGTCACGCCCGTGAAGCCCCTCACCCGCGCCCTGGACCGCGCCGTCAACCGTGGCGTCCACGCCGCCTGGCGCTGGCTCGACCGGGCGGGCGAGATCGTCCCCGGCACCCGCGCCGCCGCCGAGTTCGGCTCGTTCGGCACGGGCAGCTGCATCGACTTCCCACCGGCGACCCTGCTCAACCGCCGCTCGATCCACATCGGGTCCGGCGTGCTGGTCGGGCGCCAGGCCACGCTGTCGGTCGGGTACGGCGCCGACGACCCGCACCTGCCCGACCGGGCCCTGGTGGTCGGCGACCGCTCGATCCTCGGCGCCCGGGTCAGCATCACCGCGCACTCCTCGATCACGATCGGCGAGGCGGTGTTCTTCGGGCAGAGCGTGTTCGTCACCGACGCCAGCCACGGCTACCAGGACCCCACGCGCCCGATCGGCCAGCAGTTCGGGGAGCACCAGCCCGTCTCGATCGGGTCCGGGTCGTGGATCGGCCACGGCGCGGTGATCCTGCCCGGCACCCGGATCGGGCAGAACGTCGTGGTCGCCGCGGGGTCGATCGTCCGCGGTGAGGTCGAGGACTTCGCGGTGGTCGCCGGCAACCCGGCCCGCGTCGTACGCCGGCTCGAGCCCGACGTCGGCTGGGTCGACTCCCGCGGCGGCGTCCGTCCCGTCCTCGAGGGTCTTTTCGGGTCGGGCTGAGGGACGGTAGTCCCTGACGAACGGGCCCCGTGGGAGCGTTCCCGAGGGCCCGTTCGTCAGGGAGTACCGCAGCAGGCGGTCAGGCGACCAGGCGGAGCCCGTCCCGGTCGACCTCGTCGGCGACCTCGACCTCGAGTCCCGCGGGGAGCGGCACGAGCCGGGCGTGCACGTGGGGCGGGATCGTGATCCGCAGCAGGATGGCCAGGGAGCCGATCGTGGCGACCGCGGCGTAGATCAGGTTGGCGTCGATGTCGGCCAGCAGCCCGTAGGCGCCGGCGAGCAGCGCGTCGAGGATCATCAGCGCCCACGCGGACGCGGCGATCGCGGACACGTCGTGGCTGCGCCACGCCGTCAGGGCCGCGGGCGTCACGAGCAGCGCCACGGAGCAGCCGAGCACGACGGTGATCGGCGCCGGGCCCACCCAGAGCGTCGAGAGCCCGGCCAGGCTCACCGTGACCGCCCACACCGCCGGCAGCCAGAGCCGGTCGCGCGACCCGCCGCGCAGCCAGGCCAGCACGACGGCGCCGGCGGTGGCCGGGACCGCGACCGCGGCGGGCAGCGCGACCCACACCTCGTGCTCGAGCACCCCGAAGACCGTCCAGGCGACGCCGCTGATCGTCGAGTTCGCGAGCGCGGCGATGCTCACGCCGGTGGCGGTGCTCATCCGGCGGAGCTTGCGGAACTGCGGGACGGTGTAGCCGGCCGCGAGGAGGGTGCCGGCCAGGCCGACGAGGGTGGCGAGGGAGAGGGTCACTGCTGTCCGTAGCTTCCAGCGCTGGCGCGCGAACGTACGACGCGACCGCGGGCACCAGGGGTGCGGCGGTCGCGTCGTGAGGTGGATCTGTGGGTGGTGCGACAGAAAGATTACCGGTTCAACAATGGCACTACGGACAATATTGCGGCCCTGGACGCTTCCGACCGGGTGATCTTTGGCACACCCGGGACCGAAGACCCGGGTGTGGGGTCAGATGTCGGTGACCCGGATGCCCGCGTGCGCCTTGTAGCGCCGGTTGACGCTGATCAGGTTCGCGGTGAGCGCCTCGACCTGGTGGGCGTTGCGCAGCCGGCCGCCGAAGACGCCTCGGACACCCGGGATCGTGTCGCACAGGTCCTGCACCAGGTCGGTCGCCTCCCGCACGTCGCCGAGCACGAGCACGTCGGTGTCCACGGAGGCGACCTCGGGGTCCTCGAGCTTGACCGCGCTGACGTTGTGGAAGGCGCCCACCACGGTGCTGCCGGGCAGCAGCGCCTGCGCCTGCTGGGCGGCCGAGCCCTCCTCGACCACCAGCGCGAAGGCGCCCTGTTTGTCGAAGCCGAGCGGGTTCACGCAGTCGACGACGACCTTGCCCTCGAGCTCGGCGACCAGGCTCGCGACCAGGTCGCCGTGGCCCTCCCACGGTACGGCGACCACGACGAGGTCACCCGCCGTCGCCGCGCCCGCGTTGTCGGCGCCGGTGACGTCGCCGCCGGTGGCGGCCGCGAGCTCGGCCGCGGCGGCGGCGGCGCGGTCGGCGCTGCGGCTGCCGATGACGACCGGCAGGCCGGCCGCAGCGAACCGCCGGGCCAGGCCGCGGCCCTGCGGGCCGGTGCCGCCGAGCACGGCGACGGTCTTGTCAGCGAGGGACTCGGGGAGGTTGCTCATGGCGTGCACTCTCTCAGGACGGCGTCCCGCGCTGGGAGGTGCTCAGGGAGTGGAACCGCCCACACCGTGCACGACCAGGTCGGCGAGCGCGCGGTACGCCGCCGCGTCGGCCAGACCCGAGCCGGCCCCGATCCGGCCACCCTGGATCGCCGTCATCACCTGGGCGACGGCGGTGCCGACGAACCCGGCGTCGACCGGACGCAGCGAGCCCGCGGCGACGCCGGCGCTCACGAGGTCCTGCACCCGCTCGGCGGCGAGCCGGGTGTTGGCCTCGTAGATCTCCGAGGCGGGCGCGTAGGCCTGGAGGTCGGCGTAGAACCGCTCCGACGCCGGCGCCAGCTCCTCGGCGACGGCGGTCAGGTACACCGCGAGCCGCGCGCCCGGGTCCGGCTCCGCCGCGACCTGGGCCTCGATCCGCTCGGCGGCACGCCGGAAGAACCCACGCACGGCGGCGAGGACGACCTCCTCCTTGGTCTCCGCGACCCGGTAGATCGTCGTGCGTGAGCAGCGCAGCCGGGACGCGAGGTCGCCGATCCCGAACTCGAGGAAGCCCTCCGCGAGGAACAGCTCGATCAGCTCGTCGAGGAGCTGGTGTCGCGGTGGGGGCACGACCGTGACGCTATCAGTACCAGACGACGTACTCTGGTACTCATGCCCGCCTCCCGCCTGCTGCCCACCGACGAGGCCGTCGACCTGATCGCCCTGGTCCGCCAGATCGCCGCCGACGAGCTCGCCCCCCGCTCGGCCGAGGCCGAGGCGACCGAGACCTTCCCGCGCGAGGTGTTCCGGCTGCTCGGCCGCACCGGCCTGCTCGGTCTGCCCTACCCCGAGGAGTACGGCGGCGGCGGCCAGCCCTACGAGGTCTACCTCCAGGTGCTCGAGGAGGTCGGCGCGGTCTGGGCCAGCATCGGCGTCGGCATCTCGGTGCACGCGCTCAGCTGCTTCGGCCTCGCGACGGCGGGCACGGACGAGCAGCGGGCCCGGTGGCTGCCGGACCTGCTGGGCGGCGAGCAGCTCGGGGCCTACTGCCTCTCGGAGCCGCACGCCGGGTCCGACCCCGCCGCGATGCGCACCCGCGCCCGCCGCGACGGCGACGACTACGTCCTCAACGGCGCCAAGGCGTGGACCACCCATGGCGGGCACGCCGACTTCTACAAGGTGATGGCCCGCACCGGCGACGGCCGCGGCGACATCACCTGCTTCCTGGTGCCGGCCGACACCCCGGGCCTGTCGGCCGACCCGCCGGAGCACAAGATGGGCCTGACCGGCTCCGCGACCGCGACCATGCGCTTCGACGACGTGCGGGTGCCGGTCGAGCGCCGCCTGGGCGCCGAGGGCGACGGCCTCAAGATCGCGCTCGCCGGCCTGGACGCCGGCCGTCTCGGCATCGCCGCGGTCGCGACCGGCCTGGCCCAGGGCGCCCTGGACCGGGCGGTGGCCTACGCCCAGGAGCGCGAGACGTTCGGGCAGCGGATCATCGACCACCAGGGCCTGGCCTTCGTGCTGGCCGACATGGAGGCCGCCGTACAGTCCGCCCGCGCCACGATGCTGCACGCCGCGCGCCTCAAGGACGCCGGCCTGCCCTACGGCCGCGAGGCCTCGATCGCCAAGCTGGTCGCGACCGACAACGCGATGAGGGTGACCACCGATGCGGTCCAGGTGCTCGGCGGCTACGGCTACACCCGCGACTTCCCCGTCGAGCGCTACATGCGCGAGGCCAAGGTCATGCAGATCTTCGAGGGCACCAACCAGATCCAGCGGATGGTGATCTCGCGGTCGCTGGACCGCGGCGGTGCGGGCGTGCTCCGAGTCGACCCGGGCCGATGAGTCCGGCGCCGCGCGTCGGTCTGTCCCTCTGACCGACCGACACGAGGAGGACGCCATGGACACCAGCACCGGCAAGGTCGTCGCCGCCATCACCACCTCCGTCGACGGCTACGTCACCGGACCGGACGACGGTCCGCGGCAGGGCCTCGGCATCGGGGGCGAGCGGCTGCACTACTGGGTGATGGGCGGCCCCTGGAGCTACGAGGGCGGCCACGACACCGACGGCATGCAGGGCTCCGACCGGGAGTTCTTCGACGCCCTCACCGCCGGCCTCGGCTGCGGCATCGTGGGCCGGAACATGTACGACGCGGCCGGCGCGTGGGGCGGCACCAACCCGTTCCCCGGCCCGCTCGTCGTGCTCACCCACCGCACCGAGGACCAGCCCGACCCCAGCGCCGGCTTCGTGTTCGTCGACGGCTTCGACGCCGCACTGGCCCGGGCCCGGGAGCTGGCCGCCGGCGCGACCGTGTCGCTCGGCGGCGGCGCCGACCTGATCCGCCAGGGCCTCGCCGCGGGCGTGGTCGACGAGCTCGCGATCTCCACCGCGCCGGTGGTCCTCGGCGGCGGCAAGCGGCTCTTCGAGGGCTTCGAGGACGACCTCGACCTCGAGGTGCTCGGCACCTGGAGCTCGCCGTACGCCACGCACGTGCGGTACGCCGTCCTGCGCACGTAGCCCGCCATGGCGGCCGGGTTGCCTCGACGAGGCGCGCGGATCTAGGTTGCAGCCAGCCTGTGACTCAGATCACGTCCTCGGGAGGGACCCATGCGCCTGCTCCACGCCGCACCCCTGGCCGCCGTCCTCGCCGTCGCGCTCGCCGCGCCACCGGCGGGTGCGGCCGCACCGGATCGAGGCGCCGGCCGGGCCGGCCAGCCCTCGGCGTACGCCAAGCACGCACCGCGGCCGGGGGTGACCGACGAGGACTTCTACTTCGTGATGGGCGACCGGTTCGACAACGGCGACACCACCAACGACCAGGGCGGCATGACCGGCGACCGCGACGTGACGGGCTTCGACCCCACCGCCAAGGGGTTCTACAACGGCGGCGACCTCGACGGCCTGCGCTCGCGCCTCGACTACATCCAGGGGCTCGGCACGGATGCGATCTGGCTGACCCCGATCTTCAAGAACAAGCCCGTGCAGCTCGAGGACGGTCCGTCGGCGGGCTATCACGGCTACTGGATCACCGACTTCACCACCGTCGACCCGCACCTGGGCACCAACGACGACCTCGCCGCGCTCGTGGCAGCCGCGCACGATCGCGGCATGAAGGTCTATTTCGACATCATCACCAACCACACCGCCGACGTGATCGGCTACGACGAGGGCGACCGCACGGCGTACGTCTCCAAGGACGCCGTGCCCTACCGCGACGCGGCGGGGGACCCGTTCGACGACCGTGACTTCGCCGGCACCTCGCAGTTCCCGGCACTCGACCCGGCGACGTCGTTCCCCTACACGCCGAAGCTCGCTCCCGGCGAGGAGGACCTCAAGGTCCCGGCCTGGCTCAACGACATGACCAACTACCACAACCGCGGCAACACGACGTTCACCGGCGAGGACAGCCAGTACGGCGACTTCTTCGGCCTCGACGACCTCTTCACCGAGAAGCCCGCCGTCGTGAACGGAATGATCGACATCTACCGCACCTGGGTCGAGGACTTCGACATCGACGGCTTCCGCATCGACACGATGAAGCACGTCAACGACGAGTTCTGGCAGAAGTTCGGGCCCACGATGCAGCGGATCGCCGCGGCCGACGGCAACCCGGGCTTCTTCATGTTCGGCGAGGTCGCGCTCGACGGCAGCGACGCCGGCACCAAGGCCTTCACATCGCACTACACCACCCACGACCGGATGCAGGCCGTCCTGGACTTCCCGTTCCAGGACGCCGCCCGCGGCTTCGCCTCCAAGGGCCTGGGCACCGACCGGCTGGCGACGTTCTTCCGCAACGACGACTGGTACACCGACCGCGATTCCAACGCCTACGAGCTGCCCACGTTCCTCGGCAACCACGACATGGGGCGGATCGGCCACTTCCTGAAGGCCGACAACCCCGAGGCGGACGACGCGGAGCTGCTCTCCCGCGACCTGCTGGCCCACGAGCTCATGTACTTCTCGCGCGGCAACCCGGTCGTCTACTACGGCGACGAGCAGGGCTTCACCGGCGCCGGCGGGGACCAGCTGGCGCGGCAGTCGATGTTCGCGAGCCAGGTCCCCGAGTACCGGGCCGACGACCAGATCGGCACTGACCGCACCGGCGCTGACGACAACTTCGTCACCGACTCGCCGATCTACCAGGCCATCCACCGGCTGGCGACCATCACCGACCGTCATCCCGCGCTGCGCGACGGCGCCGAGCAGGTGCGCTACTCCACGTCCGGACCCGGGATCTTCGCGTTCTCGCGGATCGACCGACAGCGCCGCACCGAGTACGTCGTGGCGCTCAACAACGGCGAGCAGCAGCAGACCGCGGCGGTCCCGACGTACCTGCGGCACGGCAGCTTCCAGAAGGTGTACGGCGACGGGCCGGCCCAGCTGACCAGCGACGCCCACCGTCGGCTCGACCTGACCGTCCCCGCACTGTCGACGTCGGTGTACCGGTCCACGGACCGGATTCCGCGCCCGTCGGCCGCGCCCGGGATCACGCTGGCCGCGCCGGCGGCCGCGCGGGTCGCGAACGGGCGGATGCACGTCGCGGCGAAGGTCACCGGCTCCTCGTTCAACGAGGTCACCTTCCAGCAGCGGGTCGGGCACGGCCCGTGGCGGACGGTCGGCGTCGACGACAACGCGCCCTACCAGGTCTTCCCCGACGTCTCGGTCCTCGCCGCCGGCACCAAGGTCAGCTACCGGGCCGCCGTCATGGACCTCGCCGGACACACGCGCGGCAGCCGCGCACGCACGGCGACCGTGCCGCGCACGGCCATCGAGGTCGTCGCGCCCGCCGGCGGTGGCACGGTGAGCAGCATCGGCCCGGTCACGGTCACCGCGACCGCCGACCCGGAGCGCCCGCTGCAGTCGGTGGAGTTCGAGCGCAGCGTCGGCACCGGCCCATGGACCAGCCTCGGCACGGACAGCTCCGCTCCGGCGTACACGATCACCGACGACGTCTCGGACCTGCCGCTGGGCACCCAGGTGCGCTACCGGGCCACGTTGAGCGAGCACGGCGTCGCGCAGCGCACCAGCGCGCCGGTCACGGTGACGACCGCCGAGCCGAAGCCTGCGGTGAGGTCGGTGACCGTCGCGGGCAGCCTCCAGTCCGAGCTCGGCTGTCCGGGCGACTGGCAGCCGGACTGCGCGGCCACGCACCTCGCCTTCGACCCGTCCGACGGCCGCTGGCACGGCACGTTCACGCTGCCGGGCGGCGACTACGAGTGGAAGGTCGCCATCGACGACTCCTGGGACGTCAACTACGGCGCCGGCGGCGCGGCGGGCGGCGGCAACCTCGCCCTCAGCGTCCCCACCGGCGGCGGCACGTACGTCTTCACCTGGGACCAGGTCACCCACGTGCCCTCGGTCGCGCCGGCGGGCTGAGCGTCTCCGGTAGTCCCTGACGATCGGGCCCCTCCGGAGCCGGATTCGGGGCCCGATCGTCAGGGACTACCCCTCAAGTTCCTCTTGACCGGTAAAGCGCAGAGCGCTACTGTATCGGTACAGACCTTGACCGGTACAGAAATCCGAGGAAGAGAGCCATGAACGACTTCATGTCCGCCGACCTGGCCACCCGGCTCACCACTGCGCACGTGCTCAGCGCCCGCCCGGACGCCCCCGTCGTGCCCGAGGCCGCGCCTCGGCCGGCCCGGACCGCGACCCTGCGGGCGGCGCTCGCAACCGAGCTGCGGACCGTCGCCCGGTGGGTCGAGCCGCGGCACCCCAAGGCCTGCCAGCCGAGCTGATCTCGAGGTGTCGAGCCTCGCGGCTGGGCGGACCCGCGATACTGGGTCTGCCATGGCCAAAGTGACCCTCCAATCGATCGCCGACCGGGTCGGCGTGAGCCGGATGACGGTCTCCAACGCGTTCTCCCGACCCGACCAGCTCTCCGCCGAGCTGCGCGAGCGGATCCTCGCCGCCGCCGACGAGCTCGGGTACGTCGGGCCCGACCCGGCGGCCCGGGCGCTGGCCCGAGGCCGGACCGGGTCGGTCGGCCTGCTGCTGACCGACGAGCTGAGCGAGGCGTTCCAGGACGCCGTCGCCACGGAGTTCCTCACCTCGGTCGCCGAGGCGCTCAACAAGGAGGGGCTCGCGGTCACGCTGCTCACCTCGGGGAGCCCCGACGGCCCGTACGTCCCGGCGCGCGACGTCGCCATGGACGGTGCGATCGTCTACATCTGCGACCCCGCCTCGCCTGACATCGACTGGCTCGAGCGCCGCGGGCTCCCGCTGGTCTCGGTCGACCGCGACCCCTCGCCGTCCGCGCCCAGCATCAACGTCGCCGACCGCGACGGGGCGCGGGCAGCGGCGCAGCACGTGGTCGACCTCGGCCACCGCTCGGTCGGCATCATCACGCTCGAGAGCAGCTTCGACGTCGAGGGCCAACCGACCGCGAACCGGCCCGCTCGCGAGCGTCTCCTCGGCTGGCGCGAGGCGCTGGACCCGGTCGGCGTCGAGCCCCTCGTGCGCGCGGCGAAGTTCCGCCCCCACCTCGCGGTCGAGGACATCGCGCGTGAGCTGCTCGACCGGCCCGACCGGCCGACCGCGGTGCTGTGCTTCTCCGATGCCTTCGCGGTCGCGACCATGCGGGTGGCGGAGTCACTCGGGCTGCGGGTGCCGGAGGACCTCTCGGTCGTCGGGTACGACGACTCACCCCTGGCGACCGCGGTCCGCCCGCAGCTGACCACGGTGCACCAGGAGGTCTCCAGCAAGGGCCACGAGGCGGTCCGCACACTGCTGGGCAGGATGCGTGGCCTCGCCGACACCGAGCCCGAGCGGGTGCTGCTGCCGACCTCGCTGGTCATCCGCGACAGCACCGCGCCACCCGCGGGCTAGCCCTAGGTCGCGATGAACAGGATCTCGTCGCGTCCGTACTCCATGCCGGGGTGCTCCGCGGCGAGGTGCTGCTGGGTGAGCTCGACGAGCTCGTCCTCGTCGGCGCCCGTGATCACGGTGCCGCACGGACAGGTCAGCCGGGTCTTCATCCGCCCAGCGTAGTTACCCGTCGTCCCTGAGGGGTACCGCCGTGTCATGACCGACCGGCACCCCGACCCGCCGCCCGAGCCGCGGCCCGACGCCCCACCACCGGGCTCCGACCCGGACCCGCTGCGCGGCTCGCGCACCAGCGGCGTGTGGTTGGCGGTGATCGCGCTGGCCGTCGTCCTGGTCCTCCTCGTCGTGTTCATCGCCCAGAACACGCAGGACGTGCACGTGTCCTTCCTGGGCTGGGACGGCCAGGCTCCACTCGCGGTCACCCTGCTGGTCGCCGCGGTCTCCGGGATCGTGCTGACCGGGATCGCCGGCAGCCTGCGCATCTTCCAGCTCCGGCGGCGGGTACGCCGCACCCGCCGAGGCTGACGGGGCCCTCCATCAGGCGGCGTGCGACCCCGCCGGCAGCCACACCCGGAACTCACTGCCCCGGCCGACGGTGCTGTCGACCTCGATCCGGCCACCGTGGCTGTCGACGATGGCCTTGGTCAGGCTCAGGCCGAGTCCGACCCCCTGGATCGCGGCCTCGGTCGCGGCCCGGGTGCGATAGAAGCGGGTGAACAGCCGCTCGATGTCCGGCGGCGCGATCCCGATGCCGGTGTCGGCGACCCGGAGCTCGACCCCACCGTCCCGGAAGCCCACGATCGCGCGCACCAGGCCGCCGCTCGGGGTGAACTTGATGGCGTTCGAGACCAGGTTGTCGACGAGCTGGCCGATCCGCCGGGGGTCCGCCACCACGAGTGCTGCGGACGGGCCGTCGAACTCCAGGCCGACCCCGCAGGCGCTCGCCACCGGCCCGGCGGCCCGGACGACGGTCTCGACGATCTGCGCGACATCGGTCTCTCGCGGGGACAGCGGCAGCAGACCATCGACGTGGTGCGCCTCCTGCAGGAGGGCCTCGACCAGGGCCGTCAGCCGCTTGGTGTTGCGGTCGACGACGCGCAGCTTGCTCTCGACCCACTCCGGCAGGTCATCCTCCTCCTCGAGCAGGATGCTGACGTACCCGGCGATCGAGGTGAGCGGCGTGCGCAGCTCGTGCGAGACCGTGGCGACGAACGCGTCCTTGACGTCGAGAGCCTGCATCAGGTCGGTGATGTCGGCACTGGCCAGCGCGGCGCCGACGAGCTCGCCGGACTCGTCCAGGGCACGCCGTGCGGAGACCGACAGGGCACGGCGGGTCCACGGGTCCGAGCCGACCCAGATGCGGTAGTCGTCGAACTCCTCGCCCCGAGCGGCACGAGCGCTGGGCATCTCCTCACCGCGAAGCGGGGTGCGCCCGTCGGCGGCGTAGCAGTCACCCGGCCAAGGGGTGGCCTCGTCGGGGAAGGCGAGCCTCGTGAACACCTCGTACTGGCGGTTCATGCCGACCAGAGCACCGTCCCGGTCGAGCAGCATCAACCCGACATCGACGGCGTCGAAGACGTCGTGCGAGGTCTGCCGTTCGGCCTCGAGCAGCGCAAGCGTCCCGCTCAGCCGCCGCTCGCTGTCCTCCGCCCGCGCCAGCGCCGCGCGGGCCGCGTCCAGGCTCGCCGAGATCGCCAACGCCCCGACGCCCGCGACCAGGGGGAGCGGGATCAGCCGCGACAGCGCCTCGCCCTCGAAGCCGTGGGTGGCCAGGGCTGGGACGGTGACGAGCGAGAACGTCGTCCCCATGCCGACGAACACCCCGCGGACGCCGTACTGGCTGCCGAGCCAGAGCGCGGGCAGCACCACGAGCAACCCGGCGCCGCCGTCCTCCGGGCTCAGGGAGCTCACTCCGACGACGGCGATGTCGGCGACGGCGAGCACCGAGATCGCGCTCCTGGTGCGCCAGGCACGAGGGACGGAGACGACGACCAGGAGCAGCAGGATCGCGACAGCGCCGCCCCGGAGGGGCCAGTTCCCCGGCCCGAGGGGCACGCCGCCGGCGCGACGCAGCAGGCGGTCGAGCACGACAAGAGCGGTGAAACCGGCCTGCAGCACCCGCGGGTCCGGCTCGCCGTCGATCCACAGGAGCACTCGTAGAGCGCGCTGGAACGTGGCGTTCCCGTCCATCGCGCTCTCCCCTTGTCACTCAGACCATCGTCGGTGCCTCCGAGTCCACGGCGGCCAGATCGGCCGGCAGCGCCCGGACCTGAGAGAGGGTTTGGTCAAGGATGGCGCGCCGCCGTCACGGTAGTGGCGCCAGCGGAGCTCGAGGCCCATCACCGGCCCACCGAGCAGCTCCGTCAGTCCGCCATGGCTCGAAGGAGTCCCGAGCACTGCATGGACCTCCGGCGAACAGCCCCGGCGGTACCTGTGCTCCCGTCACCGTGGTGCTGACAGCCGCCGCGTCGTTCGCCCGGCGCACCGCGCGCAGCAGGGCCTCACCCCTTCCCAGCTCGACGGCCAGCACCCGATCCGTCGGCGTGGTTGCGCGCGTCCATGACCGGGACCTCCTGCCTCAGTGTCGTGTCGACCTTGCCGCCGGTCATGCAGAGCCGCCAGTGACCATCGTCCAACCCGCACCACCCACCGCCTGGAGTGCAGGCCACCGGGTCACGCGGCGGCTACTTCCTCCACCACGACTGTCGACATGACCCCTCATGGGGCTCACCTTCGTCGTCGACACCCGACGCGGGTGAGGTGACCCTGATCGTGTCACCGGGCTGGAGTGGCGCAGGAAGACGCCGGACGACCCGACCTGCCCCGCCGCTAGTCGGCCCGAGGTGACAGGGCGTCGAGGGTGACGCCGACGAGCCGCTGAGCGGCCGCTCGGCTCGCAGCCGTGGCCACACTGCCCACCGCGGCGAGCGCGAACGCGGCGAGCTCACGAGCCGGGACGTCGCGACGGAGATCGCCCGCCTCGACGGCCTGCTTGATGAGGTCTTCGACGATCTGCCGGAGGCGGGCGATCTGCCGATGCACCCCCGGGCTCTCGTGCAGGGACGCGACGAGGTCGGCCCGACCGCCGTGACCACCTGCGTGGCGTCTGATGTCGGCATACGTCGAGAGCACGCGCGCCAACCGCTCTTGGGCACTGCCCGGCTGGTCCGCGACGGCGCGGAGCTCGTCGACGTGCTCGGCCACCTGGTCCTCGTGCCAGGCGGCGAGGATCTCGTCGAGGTCGGTGAAGTACTTGTACAAGGTGGCGCGGCCGATGCCAGCGTCCAGCGCGATCGCCGACATGCTGACGCCCTTCAGCCCGTGCTGCGCGAGCAGCTTCGCGGTCGCGCGCACGACGGCGGCTCGGACCTCCTGGCGATGACTCTCGATCGTGTTGGCCCACAGTTTCGGCACCGGAGAATCGTACATCCCGTCCATGTCGAGACAGTATGTCTTGATCAAGACAGACTGTATCGCTAGCCTCGCTGGCATGACACAGAACTGTCGAGCCACCGGGCTCACTGAGGAACAGATCGCCGACGTCCGCTCGCAGCACGTCGTCGACCGGCTCGCCGAGGCGGTGCGGGTCGGGCTCACCTCGCCGGCCGAGGTCGAGCACCTGGCGCAACGCCTGCGCGACGGCGAGGACGCGGGCGAGATCCGCCGGACCGTCAACGCGCTGGCCCGACGCGCCCGCACGATCGAGGCGGCTCGTGAGCAACCTCGGGGGTGATGCCGCGGTGGAGGTCCGCGGCCTGACCAAAACCACCGTGGTGGACAACGTCGCCTCCGGCTCGCTGCCGGCACCGTCACCGGCCTGCGGGAACAGCGCTCGCGTGTCGCGTCACCATGACAAGGCCCGCGGACAGCGACCGGACCGCGCCACACTCGAACGGCCCGGAGACAGGAGCACCCCGATCCCTGCCGTTCGGCAGGTCACGGGGCTCTCGACGTCGCAGGCTCTGCGCGCCCGTAGGGATTCGAACCCCAAACCTTCTGATCCGTAGTCAGATGCTCTATCCGTTGAGCTACGGGCGCATGCCGCACACCAGGTGAGCGACCCGACGAGGATAGCCGACCGTCTCCGCGCGGCTGAAATCGGCACCCCCTTGCCGGCCGGGTACGGCGGTCGCGACCGCCGTACCCGCGCCGATCTTTGGTCATTGAAATGCTGAAGAAAGCCTTGTTTAGACAGGGATTCTCCGAGTGTGACGAGGCACACGGGCCGTTGAACGATCCAATGTGTCGCGACAGAAATGCAGGGGTACTGTCGCCCCACCCCAGGGGTCCGCCGCCGGTTCGCCGGCCGCCTCCGGGCCCCACGAGTCGCCGCCAACGACGCCGGCCGATCCAGACCGACTCCACGACACACCGTCGACGCGTCGACGGCCGGAGGCCCCGACACTCGGGTGGCCACCGCGAATCCGCGAGAGGGAACCAGGCAATGACCGCCGAGACGCAGGCACCGACCACCGAGGCGACGAGCGACCGTCCGCCCACGACCCACCAGGGCATCCTCGACTTCGTCAACGAGGTCGCCGCGATGACGCAGCCGGACCGCATCCACTGGTGCACGGGCTCCGACGAGGAGTGGACCGAGCTCACCGACGCCCTGGTGTCGACCGGCACGTTCACCCGGCTCAACCCGGCGATCAAGCCCAACTCCTTCCACGCGGCCTCCGACCCGACCGACGTGGCCCGTGTCGAGGACCGCACCTTCATCTGCTCGGTCGACGAGCGCGACGCGGGGCCCACCAACAACTGGATGGCCCCGAACGAGATGAAGTCCCTGATGCGGGACCTCTACCAGGGGTGCATGCGCGGCCGGACCATGTACGTCATCCCGTTCGTGATGGGTCACCTCGAGGCCGAGAGCCCGATGTTCGGCGTGGAGATCACCGACTCCGCCTACGTCACCGCCTCGATGCGGGTGATGGCTCGCATGGGCAGCAACGTGCTGGCCCGGATGGAGGAGCTGGACGCCGAGTTCGTCCCCGCCCTGCACTCGGTGGGCCACCCGCTCGAGCCCGGTCAGGCCGACGTGTCCTGGCCGTGCAACGACACGAAGTACATCGTGCAGTTCCCCGAGGAGCGCGCGATCTGGTCCTACGGCTCCGGCTACGGCGGCAACGCGCTGCTCGGCAAGAAGTGCTACGCCCTGCGCATCGCGAGCGTGATGGCGCGCGACGAGGGCTGGCTGGCCGAGCACATGCTGATCCTCAAGCTCACCTCGCCCGAGGGCACGGTGAAGTACGTCGCGGCCGCGTTCCCGAGCGCCTGCGGCAAGACCAACCTCGCGATGCTCCAGCCGACGATCCCGGGCTGGAAGGTCGAGACCCTCGGCGACGACATCGCCTGGATGCGGGTGGGCGAGGATGGCCGCCTGTGGGCGGTCAACCCCGAGTACGGCTTCTTCGGCGTCGCGCCGGGCACCAACGAGCACACCAACCCCAACGCGATGAGCACGATCAACAAGGGCAACTCGGTGTTCACCAACGTCGCCCTCACCGAGGACGGCGACATCTGGTGGGAGGGCCTGGAGAACACGCCCGCCAAGGCCACCTCCTGGAAGGGCGAGGCCTGGACGCCGGAGAGCGACTTCCTCTCCAGCCACCCCAACAGCCGCTACTGCACCCCGATCAAGCAGTGCGACATCCTCGCGCCCGAGTACGACGACCCGCGCGGCGTACCGATCGACGCGATCCTGTTCGGTGGCCGCCGCAAGACGACGGTCCCGCTGGTCTTCGAGGCCCGGGACTGGACGCACGGCACGTTCCTCGGTGCCACGCTCTCCTCCGAGACCACCGCCGCCGCGGTCGGCCAGGTCGGCGTGGTGCGCCGCGACCCGATGGCGATGCTGCCGTTCATCGGCTACAACGCCGGCGACTACTTCAACCACTGGATCACCGTCGGCAAGGACAACGACGCCGCCAAGCTGCCGCGGATCTTCTACGTGAACTGGTTCCGGCGTGACGCCGACGGCGGCTTCCTGTGGCCGGGCTTCGGCGAGAACAGCCGGGTGCTGAAGTGGGTCGTCGAGCGCATCGACGGCCAGGCCGACGCCGTCGAGACCCCGATCGGCTACGTCCCCACCCCCGACGCGCTCGACACCGAGGGCCTCGACCTGTCCCGCGAGGACCTCGAGGCGACGCTCGCCGTCGACGTCGACGAGTGGCGGGCGGAGGTCCCGCAGATCCAGGAGTGGTTCGAGAAGTTCGGCGAGGACCTGCCGGCCGTGCTCTGGACCGAGCTCGACGGCCTGCGGGCCCGGTTGGGCGACTGACCCGACGTCACCAAGATCACCCGAAGGGCCCCGTCCGCATCGGACGGGGCCCTTCGTGCTGGGTCCTATGGGATCATCGGCTCACAGGTTCGGCACGCATGGGGGCGACGGTCGAAAGGGGAGGCGAGCCGGTGGAGTCCTTGGGTCCGGACGAGCGTGCACTGCTCGAAGGTGCCGGTGCGACTCTCTTCGAGGAGTTGATCACCGCCGGGGGACTGCCTGCCGAGGACCGTCGACTGGTCCCGGGCGGAGCGCTCCACGACGCTCTCGACCTGTTGAAGTCCATGAGCCTGGCTCGGCTGACGGCAGACGGCGCGCGCTGGGAAGCGCAGGATCCGGCGGTAGCACAGTCCCGCGTGGTGTCCCCGCTGGGCCAGGAGGGCGCCAGGCTGCTGAGCGAGTCCTCCCAGTGGGCCACGGCGTTCGGCGCCCTGACGCATGCCTGGCGCAAAGCCCCACACGAGATTTCCGGCGGACCGTTCACCTACCTGCCGGTCGACGCGATCGACCCCTACATCGCTGGCATGGTCGCCGAGTGCGAGGAGGAGATGCTCACGGCACAGCCACAGGCGATCCGCAACATGAGGGACATGCCCAACGCGGTGCTGCGCGACACCGCCCTGCTCGAGCGCGGGGCTCGGATCCGCACCCTGTATCAACACAGCGCGCGGCGCAACAATGTCACGCGAGAGTACGTAGCCCAGGTCACCGAGCGAGGCAGCGAGGTGCGCACGCTCGACGAGTTCTTCAACCGGATGATCGTGGTCGATCGCCGTGTGGCCATCATCCCGAGCAAGGAGACTCACCGGGTCGCCCTGGCGGTGAGAGAGCCCTCGGTCGTGGCGTACCTGGTCGATGTGTTCGAGCGCTCCTGGGAGCGGGGACGTCCCTTCACCAGCCGCGAGGCATCGGTGATGCGCGACATCGCCTCCGAACAGCGCTCGATGACGCTCCGGATGCTGATCGAGGGCCACTCCGACCCGGTCTCCGCCAAGCGCCTGGGCGTCAGCCCGCGGACCTACGCCGGCTACATCGCGGACCTCAAGGATGAGTTCGAGGCCGAGACCCGGTTCCAGCTCGGCTACACGATCGGCCGGCTCGGGATCACCGGCCGCGACGACGAGGACGACCCCGAACACTGACGCGGCGTAGACGCGACGAAGGGCAGCAACCGAGGTCGCTGCCCTTCGTCGTTGGTGGCCGAGCCGGGCCGGGGGGTGGCACTGGGACCGAACAAGTGGGGGGTGAGTTGGGTCCCCGGCTCGACCGAGCTTGGATCAGCCGATCAGCGCCCGCCAGGTCCGATGCGGGTGCTCCAGCTGCTGTCGGCATGTGCCGGGGCCGAGATCCCCAGGAGGCCGATGCTCATCGTCGCGGTGACGAGCGCGATGGCGACCTTGCGTGCAATGTTCATGTTCCCTCTCCACCTTCTACGCGGGGCCCACGGAAGTCCCGGTGGACACAGTCTGGGCGCGCACGAGAGGTTCATGCGGAGAAACGGGTGCCTCAAATACGTGCATTGCATGTTTCTGCAGCCACGTCCGCGCATGAAGCTGTCGTTGGCCTCATCGGCGGCTCGGCTCCCGCGCCCTGGAGGCGCGGGAGCCGCCCGAGGCCGGAATGTCCCCCGCACAGCCCGGCCCAGCCGCCGAGGCACCAGCGGGCCGTCGATAGCGTAGAGACGCACCCACCCGCGCGTCGCGTCCGTTGCAACAACCTGCAATCGACCTGACTTCCGACACTCGTTCCCGCATCCCGAGTGAGGGACGAAACCCGACGGCAGGGTCGGGGTCACGGGCGGCACGGTCCGTGGGTCGTGGTCGCACCCGCGGCCGGACAACGGTCTCTGACACGCGGGTGGCGCGATGCGCGTCCGACCTAACCTTCGCCCTGGCCCACAGCCTCTCGGAACCGCGCGCCGGCGGCGAACCGCGAACGCACCCCGAGCACCTCCATCAGCTGTGCGACGTCCGAGCGGACCGTGCGGACGCTCACACCCAGTGCGTCGGCGATCGCCTCGTCCCGGGTGTCGACGGCTAGGAGCGCGGCGACCTGGCGCTGTCGGGCCGTGAGCCCGCCGGGCACCCCGGCGAGCTCCCTCTTCGCGGGGTAGGACGACGCGACTGCTACATGCCAGTAGCGCCACGCGGCAGTCAGGCACTCCGGAGCGGTCACCGCCATCACGGTCGAGTCACCGTCGAGGAAGGGGCCCTGCAGGAGCACGTAGCTGCGATCGACGATCTTCATCTGCACGGGACCGGCACCGAGGAGGTAGCGCCCTAGCTGCTCCCCCGCGATCAGTTGGCGCGCAGCCGGCTCGATGCCGTTGTATTCGAACAGGCTCTCCATGTGCAGGCCGCGCGCGACCAACCAGCGGTTGTGAGGCACCGTGGTCCGCAGCTCCCGCAGGGACGCCACCGGCCGGACGGACAACATGTGTCGCCACCGCTTGACGTCCTCGCGCATCCACTCGTTGATCTCGACCAGGCTGCCGCGGGCGACGATCTCGGCGTCACAGGGCGCCCCCCGTGCGAGGGCCGCCGCGACCTCGCTGCGCCGGAGCTGGAGGACGGCCGCGGCGTCGCGCACGACCTCGCGGCTCTCCGCCGAGATCGCGCGGGCGGCGTGGAACCCAACCCTGACCTCGTCCGACATGGACCCGAACCCCCGATTGTGATCTCCTGCCTCCCAGGTTAACGACGGGGCTCGTCCGGCGGGGGTGGATGCTCGCACGCATCGGTAGGAGGCCGGTCCTCGCCGACAGGTGGTGCGGCGCGTCGCCCGGAGTCCACGGACCCGCCGAAGCGAGCGCGCGCGGCGAACCGCGAGCGGTCCTGAGTGTCATCGGCGAGCAGGGCGGCGACCTGGGCGGCCGCGGCGTCAGCATCTCGAGCTCGCCCGCCTCCCCCTCGTTCGCCCGGTACGACGAGGCCACCGTGGCGTGCCAGTAGCGCCAGGCCGCGGCCGGGCACTCCGGTGCGGTCACGGTGATCAGCGGGCGTCGGGGTTGAGCCCGTCCCAGTCCCAGAGGCTGACCAGCTGGAGACCGTCGCCGATCAGCTCACGGTTGTACCCAAGGGCCGCTCGCAGGTGCGCGAGGGTGCCCGCGGGTCGCAGGGTTCGCCGCGAGCGAGCAAGGTCGAGATCTCGCCGCGCCGTACCCGGAGCACGGCAGCGGCATCGAGCACGGCCTGGCGGCGCTCCGCGGTGACGCGGGAGCGGGACGTGAGTCCCCCGATGTCGTCCACCAGCAACTTCCAGCTGTCGGCGCGGCAACAGCATCCTCGGTGGCCACCGTGCCCCGAGGCGCCCGGGTCATCGGTCGTCCACCATCTCGCGGAACCGGACACCGGCGGCGAACCGGGAGCGCACGCCCAGCACCTCCATGAGCTGCGCGATGTCCGAGCGGACCGTGCGCACACTCACACCCAGGGTCTCCGCGATCGACTCGTCTCGGGTGTCCACGCCCAGCAGTGCGGCGACCTGCCGCTGCCGGGGCGTGAGGCTATCGAGCTCCTCGGCCTCGTCCTCGTTAGCGGGGTACGACGAGGCCACTGCCGCGTGCCAGTAGCGCCACGCGGCGTCGAGGCACTCGGGCGCGGTCACCTCCATGAGGCTCGGGATCCCCTCGAAGAAGGGGCCATGGAGCAGGACGAAGCGACGGTCGACGAGGTTCATCTGCACCGGGCCCACGCCGAACAGGTACCGTCCGACGCGTTCGCCCGCCAACAGTCGGCGAGCCTCGGGTTTCAGGCTGTCCAGGTGCCAGAGGCTCACCATCCGCAGCCCCTTGGTCACCAGTTCGCGGTTGTCGGGGAGGGTTTTGCGCAAATAGGCGACGGAGCACGACGGGCGCACGGTGAGTACCTCGCGCCAATGAGGGACCTCGTGTCGGACCCACTGCTGGGTGCCCGCGACGTCACGGGCGACCACCCGCGCTCCGCGTGCCTCGCCGCACGCCAGCCTGCCCGCGAGCTCGCTGCGTCGCATCTGGAGAACCGCGGCAGCGTCGAGGACGGTCTGGCGGCTCTCCGCAGTGATGCGCGAGCGGGGTCTGCTAGCTGACCCGATCTCGTCCACCATCGACCTACCAACCCCCGGACTGATACCGCCTCTCAGGATAGCGAGAGCGTCGCCCACCGGGGGCCGAAGACGCGAACCGCCCCGGCCGCGCGGGCGACCGGGGCGGTTCCGCTGGCGGAGGCGGCGGGATTTGAACCCGCGAGAGGGGATTACCCTCAACCCGCTTAGCAGGCGGGCGCCATAAACCGGGCTAGGCGACGCCTCCCCGACAGCCCGCACAGGCTACAAGGCCCCGGCGCCGACGACCAATCTGGGCCCGCCGTACGTCACGGAGCGTCCGGCCCGCCGAGGGGGCGCAGCCGCTGCCCGCGCTGGAGGTGCTCTCGGAGGTCGCGGGCGAACTCCTCGCGGTCGGCGGCCAGCGCCTGGACCGGGATCGTGGTGCTGCGGCCGTCGCGCAGGCGGAGCACGATGACCGGCACCCCACCCGGCGCCGCGGTCACTGCCTCCTCCACCTCGCGCCAGTCGGCGGCGTTCACCCCCGCGCCGCGCACCAGGCGCACCCGATAGCCGTCCGCGCCGAGGTGGACCACCGCAACCCGCTGCGAGACCAGGACCGCGGCGGCGATCACCCCGACGACGCCCACGACCACCACGACCAGCAGGGTGATCGCCGGCAGGCTCAGGGCGGCGACGAGGACGGTCGCCAGCACCAGGACCACCGCGAGCCCGACCAGCAGCACGCCCACGAATCGGGCGGCGAACGCCGGGGCCAACCGATAGTCGGACGTCGGGGGTTCGGGGAGGGCACTGGCCATGGGTTGATTGAACAAGACACCGGATTGTGGTGCCGCAGCGGGTTGTGATCGGGCGCGACCGGGGTGACACTCGAAGTCCCCCATCGCTCCGGGCCACCGGGAGGTTCCGATGACCGTCACCACGACCGGGATGTCCGTCGCGTTGCAGGGCCTGCGCCAGGCCCTCGACTCCCGGCATGAGCCCGGGGTGTCCCTGGGCAGCTGGCGGTGGTCGGTGCGCCAGCAGATGGCGGGCGTCCGGGACACGCTCGTCGCGGAGGCCGAGTACGCCGACGAGGGCTGGCTGGTCGCCCGCACCGGCAGCCTCCTGCGGGAGCGCACCTCACTGCTCGCTCGGCTGAGCGCACTCGGACCGACGGTGCTCGAGAGCCCCGATGTCGACGCCGTCCACCGCGAGCTGGACCGGCTGGTCGTCGACCTCGGCCGGCACGCCCAACGCCTCCACGACCTGGCCTACGACGAGGTCGAGCTGGAGCTCGGCGGCTCGGAGTAGTCCCCGGAGTTCGGGCGGCGGCCGCCCCGCCGGATAGCCTGTCTCGCCAGACCAGGCTCGAGCTGCGCTCGCGGCCTGGCCAGGAGGGGTGCCGGAGTGGCCGATCGGAACCGCCTTGAAAGCGGTCGTAGGGAGACCTACCGCGGGTTCGAATCCCGCCCCCTCTGCTCTGCTGCCCCGGACTGAGCCTGCGAAGTCCGGGATACTGCAGCGAGGTCGAGTAGGCGCGCGAGCGACGAAGGAGCTCGCGACCGCCGTATCGAGGCCCAGTCGTGAAGCGGAGACAGTCAGCCCCGCGTGATCTCCACCAGCACGTCGCCCTCCTGGACGACGTCGCCCGGCGCGACCTTGACCGCGCGCACGGTGCCGGGATGCTCGAGGAGGACGGGGATCTCCATCTTCATCGACTCGAGCAGCACCACGGTGTCGCCCGCCTCGACGACGTCACCCGGGGCGACCGTCACGCTCAACACGTTGGCCACCATCTCCGCCACGATCTCGGTGACCTGTTCGCGCGCCATGCTGCGACGCTAGCCGTTACCGGTGCGTATCCGGCAACCGGCCCGGCGCATCACAGCAGCGGCCGGGTGCGGCTGGGCTCGGGCCGCAGCGCGCCCGCCTCCTCGTCGAGGCGTCCGCGGCGTCCGCGCCGGCCCCGCGGAGCCGTCAGCGCGAGGTCGAGGCGGATCACCACGAAGCCGAGCGTCAGGCCGACGGCCACGCCGTACACGACCGAGAGTCCGCCCTCGACCAGCGTGATCGACGGGTTGACGAGCGCCACGGCGACCGGGATGGTCGCGGCCACGCCGAACGCGCACACCCACCAGCCCTGGCGGCGTCGGGCCCGCATGTGGGTGCCCCACGCGAGGGCGGGGACGCCGAGCAGCGCCTCGAGCGGGCGCGGGAACGCGCCCAGGTGGTCCCGGCTCCAGTCGACCACGTCGAACAACGAGTCGACCAGGGCGGGGGTGCCGTAGCGGCGCAGCAGCTCGGCATAGGCGAGCGTGAGCGCGAGCACCAGGCTGCCGATGAGCACCGTCACGACGCCGCGCCGGCCGAGCCCGTGCAGCCCCGCCCCGAGCCGGTAGACCAGCACCAGCGCGCCGAGGAACGAGAGGCCCAGCGTGGCGTACTCGAACCGCACGACGGTGACGACGGGCTCGAAGCCCACCGTCGCCAGCGCCCCCACCGCCGCCACCGCGACCGCGAGGACCACCTCCCGCACCACGTGCACGAAGCGCACGGCCGGCACCGTCACCATCACCGCCAGCACGGCAGACACCACGCAGGTCAGCACCGCGGCGCCGGTGCGCAGCGAGTCGTCGTCGCTCAGCACCACCACGACACCGAGCACGAGCGCCAGGGCCCCGACGATGACCGGCCTGCCGCCGGTGCGCGCGGCCAGGGCCCAGGAGTACGCCGTGACCACGGCGATCGACCCGGCCCCGCAGAGCCAGGCCGGACCCCGCTCGGCCAGGCAGGCCACCAGCGCGCCGAGGCCGGCGAGCGTGATCACCGCCCACGCCACCAGCGGCACCCGCGAGCTCGCCACCCGTTCGACGCGGGTGCTGAGTCCGGTGGCGGCCCGCTCCCGACGCGAGGGCGGCCGCTCGGCACGGCGGCGCGGGGTGGACCTGGACACGACAGGTCAGGTTACAGACGCCGGTTCGCCAGTGACGGGTTGGTCTTCCGGGCCGCCGCGAGGTCGGCGAGGCGCAGCGTCGCGGTCACCACCGAGGGCCCCTCACCGGCCTCCACGAGCACGTCGCCGAGCGGGTCGACGATCATCGAGTGCCCGGTGTAGCGCGGCCCCGGCTGGCCCGCGGCCGCGACGAAGACGGTGTTCTCGATGGCCCGGGCGCGCACCAGCGTGCGCCAGTGGTCGACCTTCCGCGGGCCCGCCACCCATGCCGACGGCACGACCAGGAGCTCGGCGCCGCCGTCGACCAGCGCGCGGGCCATCTCGGGGAAGCGCAGGTCGTAGCAGGTCATCAACCCGACCCGGAATCCCCCGACCTCGACGACGACCGCCGGCCCGGTCGGCCCGGGTGCGAGCCGGTCGGACTCGCGGTAGCCGAAGGAGTCATACAGGTGCACCTTGCGGTACGACGCCTCCGCGGCACCGCGGAGCACCAGGGTGTTGAACGGCCGGCCCGGGTCTTCGCCGGCCTCGAACATGCCGGCGACCATGGTGGTCCCGCGCTCGGCCGCCACCCGGCCCACCTCGGTCGCGAACGGCCCGTCCAGGCTCTCGGCGTACGCGCCCACGTCGGAGCCCGCCTCACCGAAGTCGCGGGCGAACGCCTCGGGGAACACCACGAGGTCGGCGCCGTCGGGGGTGAGCCCGGCAAGCAGCCGGCGGTTCTCCTCCGGGTCGAGCCCGGAGGCATGCTGGACGAGAGCGACCCGCAGCTCGGGACCGGCGGTGACGGGGGGCACGGACCCCAGGGTGCCACCGATGGGACACTGGCGCCCATGGACCTCCCCCCTGGCACCACGGGGTTCTGCGCGGTGCTCCTCGCCGGCGGCCGCGCCGCCCGGCTGGACGGCGCCGACAAGGCCTCGGTCGAGTACCACGGCCGCACGCTGCTCGAGCACGCGATCGAGGCGCTGATGGACGCCTCGGAGGTCGTGGTCGTCGGCGACCCCGTGCCGACGACCCGGCCGGTGACCTTCACCCGTGAGAGCCCGCGGTACGGCGGTCCGGTCGCGGCCCTGCTCACCGGGCGGGACGCGCTGGTGCGCGTGCCGCGCACGCTCGGCATCCTCGCGGTGGACATGCCACTGGTGACGCCGTGGACCTTCCGCCGGCTCCACGAGGCCGCGGTCGGCCACGACGGCGCGTTCCTCACCGACCGCGACGGGCACCGCCAGCTGGCGGGCGTCCTGGACGCCGCCACGCTGGACGCGATCCGACCCGACCACGAGGCCCAGCACGGCATGGCCCTGCGCCGGCTGCTCGCGGACCTGGACCTCGTCCACGTCCCACCGGAGGGCGGCGAGGGACGCGACGTGGACACCTGGGAGGACCTGCGCGACCTGTGACGCTGATGACGAGGGGTTGCGGGCCGCGCGGGTTACGGCAAATCTGTCCCACGTGAACCTCCACGACTGGATCGACGAGCTGAGCGACGTGCTCGATGTGGACACCGAGCTGGACGAGGCGCTGGTGCTGGACCTGGCCCGCGCCGCGGCGCACAACGTCGCCCGGCCCGCCGCACCGATCACGACCTTCCTGCTCGGCTTCGCCGCCGGGTCGCAGGGCGCCGACCCGGAGGCGGTGGAGGCACTGGCGGCCCGGGCGCAGGCCCTCGCCGACGGCTGGGACCGCCCCGCGAACGCCCCCGACCCCGACGACATCAACGACCCGGTCCCCGACGACAGCACCGTCGACCACACCGGAGACGCCTTCGAGGACAGCGCCGAGGCCGAGGACGACGACGAGGCCTGACCGGAGCCGGGCCTGACGCCGGTCCCTAGGGTGGGGCCATGCGTGCCGTGATCACCGACGGGTTCGGTGGACCCGAGGTCCTGTCCGTGGGCGAGCTGCCCGACCCCGAGGCCGGGCCCGGCGAGGTGGTGCTCGCCGTCGCGGCGGCCGGGCTCAACCGCGCGGACCTGCTGCAGCGGCAGGGCTTCTACCCGCCGCCGCCCGGGGCGTCCGACGTCATCGGGATGGAGTGCAGCGGCACGGTCGCCGCGGTCGGCGAGGGCGTGACCGGCTGGGCCGTCGGCGACCAGGCGTGCGCGCTGCTCGCCGGGGGCGGGTACGCCGAGCGGGTCGCCGTACCGGCCGGACAGCTGATGCCGATCCCGGAGGGCGTGGACCTGGTCACCTCAGCGGCGCTGCCGGAGGTGGCGTGCACGGTGTGGTCGAACGTGTTCATGGTCGCCGGGCTGAAGCCGGACGAGGCGTTCCTCGTGCACGGCGGCGCCGGTGGCATCGGGACGTTCGCGATCCAGCTCGCGCACCGGCTCGGCGCCCGGGTGCTCACCACCGCCGGCACGGCCGAGAAGCGTGCCGCGTGCGAGGCCCTCGGCGCGGACGTGGCCATCGACTACCGCGAGCAGGACTTCGTCGAGGAGGTGCGCGCCGCCACCGGCGGTCGCGGGGCCGACGTGATCCTCGACAACATGGGCGCGAAGTACCTCGACCGCAACCTCGACGCCCTCGCCACCGAGGGGCGCCTCGTGATCATCGGCATGCAAGGCGGCACCAAGGCCGAGCTCGACATCAACAAGCTGCTGCGCAAGCGCGGGGCGATCATCGCCACCACGCTGCGCGCCCGCCCCACCGAGGAGAAGTCCGCGATCTGCGCCTCCGTGGTCGAGCACGTGTGGCCGCTGGTCGCCGCCGGCGAGGTGCGGCCGGTGGTCCACGGCACCATGCCGCTGTGCGAGGTGGTCGCCGCGCACGAGCTGATGGCCTCCGGGGAGCACAGCGGCAAGATCCTGCTGACCCTCTGAGGCCGCGCCGTACCGCCGGATACGGTGGAGGCATGAGCGAGCAGGCCGGACAGGACGAGCAGGAGCAGCAGGTCGTGATCATCGGGCCCGACGGGCAGCCGATCGGATCGGTGCCGGCCTCGGCACTGCAGGGTGGCGACTCCGGCTCCGGCGACGGCGACGCCGACGCCGACGGCGAGGACGAGCGCGCGATCACCGACCTCGTCGAGCAGCCCGCGAAGGTGATGCGGATCGGGAGCATGATCCGCCAGCTGCTCGAGGAGGTGAAGGCCGCGCCGCTCGACGAGGCCAGCCGCAACCGGCTCAAGGAGATCCACCAGGCCTCGATCAAGGAGCTCGAGGCCGGCCTGGCCCCCGAGCTGGTCGAGGAGCTCGACCGGCTGACCCTGCCGTTCACCGACGACACGGTCCCCTCCGACGGCGAGCTGCGCATCGCGCAGGCCCAGCTGGTCGGCTGGCTGGAGGGCCTGTTCCACGGCATCCAGACCGCGATCTACGCGCAGCAGATGGCCGCGCGCGCCCAGTTCGAGCAGATCCGCCGGGCGCTCCCGCAGGGGATGGCCCCCGCACCCGGCCAGCAGCCGGCCGAGGGCCAGACACCGCGCCCGGGTGACTCGGGCGGGATGTACCTCTAGCAGCCTGTCCACCATCTGAACCCCCGAGCCGCACCTGGCGGCCAGACCCCGCACGACACGCCGGGTGGCCGCGGCGTGTCGTGCGGGGTTCGGCTGCTGACAGCCGAATCCCGCAAGCGCCGGGCAGCTAGGCCCGGCGGCGTCCCAGCCCGGCGACCAGCAGCAGCCCGAGCAGCCCGACGATCACCAGCGCGGCTCCGGGGGCGGCCACCCGTTCGAAACTGGTGCGCGCCCCGGCGACGCGGGTGAACGTCGCCTTCGCGGGCTCGACAGGTGCGACGCTCCGACCGGCGCCCAGCAGCCGCTCGACCCGGGCGACCCGGGAGTCGGTCGCGGGCGCGGTGCCGGAGGTGCTGGTGGTCTCGAGGTCGGCGCCGGTGGTGAAGAACACGTAGTCGTCGCCGGGTCGCAGGTCCGGCAGGCCGCAGGCGCGCGCTGCGGCCTGCGTCCGCACCGTGGCGTCGACGGTGTCGAGGTCGCCCTTGTAGACCCGGTCCACGGTGACGGTGTAGACGACCGTGCGGCTCTGCTCGGTCCGCTCCGCCACCGTGCCGGAGAACACGTCGTCGGCGCGCATCGACTGCCGGCTGAGGCTCGGGTGCCCCTCCGGGCACGCGAACGCGGGGCCGGCGGTGGCGCCGACGGCCACGACCCCGCTGCCGGCGAGCAGCAGGGCGGGGAGGAGCACTCGGGTCACGGACACGCCGACCATCTCAACAGATCACAGGTCGAAGACACCAGCCAGCACACGCGCGACGCCGTCCTCGTCGTGCCCGGGGGCGACGTGGTCGGCGGCAGCGGTCACGGTCGGGTGGGCGTCGGCCATCGCGTACGACGTCCCGGCCCACGCGAGCATCGGCAGGTCGTTGGGCATGTCGCCGAACGCGATCACCTCGTCCGCCTCGACGCCCAGGTCGGCGCACAGCAGCGCCAGCGTGGACGCCTTGGTCACCCCCGGTGCGCTCATCTCCAGCAGCGCTGACGACGAGGACCAGGTGATCACCAACCGGCCGCCGAGAGCCTCCTCCGCCAGGTCCCAGAACTCCTGCGGCTCGAGCTCCTCGTGCCGGGCGAGCAGCTTCACGACGGGCTCGTCGAACAGGTCGGCCACCGCAGCCCGCCGGGCGCCCGCCGGCACCCGGTGCCGGTCGTGGAAGGTCTCCTCGAGCACGATCCCATCCAGGGTCTCGACGGCGAAGGCCGTGCCGGGCAGCGCCGCCCGCAGCAGCTCGCACGCCTCGATCCCCGCGGCCGGGTCGATCGGGCGCAGCAGGTGCACGTCGTGGCGGCCGACGTCCCAGACGAGGGCGCCGTTGGCCACCACGGCCAGGCCGTGCTCGCCGACGTGCTCGAACACCTCCTCCGCCCAGCGCAGCGGCCGCCCGGTCACGAACACGACCGCGGCGCCGGCGGTCTCGATCGCGGCGAGGACCTGGGCGGTGTACGCCGACACCGTGCCGTCGGAGCGGACCAGGGTGCCGTCGAGGTCGGTGGCGACCAGCCGCGGACGCATCAGCCGACCCGCGGTCCGGCCGGGTCGACACGGCCGGTGCCACAGCAGCGAGGGTTCACCCCTCGCAGCCTAGTGTCCCGGGGGCCTCGGGCCGTTGCGCGTGTGCTCGCTGTGCCAGGCTGGAGCCATGTCGTCGCGCCCTGCCCGCCCTCGCATGCGTCTCCATCCGACGTCGGCGCGCCGGCCAGGGGTGCGGCGTGGCTGACATGCTGCCGTCCACCGCCGCCGCCCACCGGCCGGGGACGGGTCTGGTCGCCACGGTCACTACCGCGAAGGACACGCCCGAGGACCTGACCGCGTTCGTCCACCGCAATCTCCAGCGCGGCGCCGACCACATGTTCGTGTTCCTCGACGAGGCCGACGCCGCAGCCCGAGAGGCGCTGTCGCGCCATCCCGGTGTCACCTGCATCGAGTGCGACCGGTCGTGGTGGGGCGCCACGCGCCCCGAGCATCTGAATGTCCGTCAAGGGATCAACGCGAACATGACGAAGGGGGTCCTCACCCGCTTCCCGCAGTTCAGCTGGCTCTTCCACGTCGACTCCGACGAGGTGCTCGACATCGACCGCGAGCAGTTGGCGACGATCCCCTCGGACGTGGGTGTGGTCTCGCTCCACCCTCTGGAGGCGATCAGTCGGCGCCGACAGCGGGGTGCACCGAGCGAGTTCAAGCGTCCGCTCGAGGACGACATGCTCCAACTGCTCCACACCCTCGGCATCATCGACCGACCCGCCAACAGTGCCTACTTCCGCGGCCACCTGGCCGGGAAGCCGGGGATGCGCCCCACCCTCGACCTCAACTTCGGGATCCACAACGTCATCGACCTCGACCACCAGCCGGTCGAGGGCCACGAGGCGAGTTGGCTGCGGGTGCTGCATCTGCACTGCCCGAACCTCGCCGCGTTCAGCCGTCGGTGGGAGAACCTGCTGACCTCGGGCCCCGCACCCAAGCTGCGTCAGAAGCGCGCGAGCACGGCCGCGGCCATCGCCGCGCTGGGCCGCCTGGACCTCTCGATGTCGACCAAGCGGCGCTACGCCCGGCGCCTGTACCGGGAGACGACCGAGGACCGCGCGCGCGAGCTCAAGCGACTGGGTCTCCTCGAACACGTCGATCTCGAGGAGCGCAGGTACGAGCCGCGCCAGGTGGATCCGGCCACCCGGGCCGCGATCACCGCGACGTTCGAGGGCCTCCGCGAGGTCGACAAGACCTCCTTCCGCCGAGCCCAGCCGGCCGGCGTGGCGGCGATCCTCGACGCCGTGCGGGTGCCCTGACGGTCAGGTCGAGGGGCCGGTGGCCCGCTCGGGCACGGGTACGGCGGGCAGCGGCCGAGCCATGACGAGGTTGCCGTCCTCGTTGCTGCCCCGCAGCTCGGTGAAGCCGCACTTCGCGAGCACCCGGATGCTGGCGGTGTTGGCGGGCTCGACGCTCGCCCGGACCCGGACGCCGGCGCGGTCGGTCTCGACGAGCACGGCCCGCAGCGCCTCGGTCGCGAACCCCCACCCGCGGGCCTGCTCGACCAGGCCGTAGCCGACCTCGACCTCCGGGACGCCGTCGGCCGCCGGCTCGGGCGGCCCGTAGAACCCGAGCGAGCCGAGCACGGTGACGCCGCGCACCACGTGCCGGCACGCCCAGGGATCGCCGGGGTGGTACATCGTGGCCGCGTCCCGGTCGTCCTCGCGCGGGTAGTCGGGGTGCCAGCCCTCGCGGCGCCGGCCGGCCAGGATGTCGTCAGCCTCGTCGGGGGTCCACAGCGGCAGCCGGAGCCGCTCCGTGGTGATCACGTCAGGGAGCATCAGGAGAACCCTTGGGTTGAGGAGGGCGTGCTGCGCCCGTCTCGAAACCATCGAGCGAGCTCGGTGGCGACGCCGTCCTCGTAGACCGTCCCGGTGACGTCGTCGGCGGCGGCCAGGACGTCCTCGATCGCCTGGCCCATGGCCACCCCGCGGTGGGCCCACTCGAACATCTCGAGGTCGTTGCGACCGTCGCCGATCGCGAGCGTCTCGTCTGAGGCGACGCCGAGCTCCTTCGCGACGTACTCGAGGCCGGAGGCCTTGGACACGCCGACCGGCGCCAGGTCGAGCCACGCGGTCCAGCCCACCACGTAGTTGGTGCCCTGCAGGCCGAGCCCCGCGGCGAGCGCCACGAACTCGTCGGCGGTGGACTCGGGGTCGCGGATGATCACACGGCTGACCTCGGCGGCGAGCAGCTCGTCGATCTCGGTGACGATCATGTCGCCGGACAGCTCCCCGTCGGGGAAGTGCGAGTTGACCCGGTAGCCGACGCCGCGCTCCTCGACCGCGACGAGCGCCGTCGGGTGTCGGTCGAGGATCGCCTCGACGGCGGGGCGCGCGTCGAACGTCTCCTCGTGCACGACCTCGAGCGGCGGGTAGCGGAACACCACGGCCCCGTTGGAGGCAACCACCCACAGCCGGTCGCGGTCGGCCCCGTCGCGATCTGGAGAGTGCAGCTCGAGCAGGTCGGCGACGTTCGTCATGCCGTGCGGGGAGCGCCCGCTGGCGAGCACCACGTGCGCGCCGGCGTCCAGCACCCGGTGCACCGCCTCCTTGACCGCCGGCGAGATCTCCTCGCGGGTGGTGCCGGAGCCCTCCACCCACTTGAGGATCGTGCCGTCGATGTCGAGGGCGACCAGCCTGGGCCGCCAACCGTCAGGAACGCTCACGGGGCGACCGGCTCCAGGACGTCGCGGCCCAGCCACGGCTGGAGCGCCTTCGGGACGCGCACCGACCCGTCGGCCTGCTGGTGGGTCTCGAGCACGGCGACGATCGTGCGGGTGATCGCGCACAGCGTGCCGTTGAGGGTGGAGACCGGCTTGATGTCCGCCCCGAAGCGACCGCGGGTGTCGAGCCGCCTGGTCTGGAACTCCGTGCAGTTCGAGGTCGAGGTGAGCTCGCGGTAGCGGCCCTGCGTGGGGATCCACGCCTCGCAGTCGAACTTGCGCTGGGCGGAGAGCCCGAGGTCGCCCGCGGCCACGTCGATCACGCGGTAGGCGAGCTCGAGCTTCTCGAGGAACTCCTTCTCCCACGCGAGCAGCCGCTGGTGCTCGGCGTACGAGTCCTCGGTCGTGGTGTAGACGAACATCTCGACCTTGTCGAACCAGTGCACCCGGATGATGCCCTTGGTGTCCTTGCCGTGCGAGCCGGCCTCCTTGCGGAAGCAGGGGCTGAACGCGGCGTAGCGCAGCGGCAGCGCGGCGCCGTCGAGGATCTCGTCGGAGTGGTACGCCGCCATCGGGACCTCGGAGGTCCCGACGAGGTACATGTCCTGGCCCTCGATCCGGTAGACGTCGTCGGCCGCCTGGCCGAGGAAGCCGGTGCCGTCCATCGCCCGCGGCTTGACCATCGAGGGCGCGATCACGGGGGTGAAGCCGGACTCGCGGGCCTGCTGCATGGCGAGGTTGACCAGGGCGAGCTCGAGCTCGGCCCCGGCGCCGGTGAGGAAGTAGAAGCGCGACCCGGACACCTTGGCGCCCCGGTCGAGGTCGATCGCCCCGAGCATCCGGCCGAGCTCGATGTGATCGCGCGGCTCGAATCCGTCGGCGGCGAAGTCGCGGGGGGTGCCGACCTCCTCGAGCACGACGTAGTCGTCCTCGCCGCCGGCCGGGGCCTCCTCGGCCGCAAGGTTGGGGATGCTCATCAGCGCCGACTGCCAGGTCTCCTCGGCGGCGGCCTGGGCGGCCTCCGCCTCCTTGACCTGCGCCGCCAGGGTCTTGGTCTGCGCGAGCAGGGCCTGCTTCTCCTCGCCCTGGGCCTGGGGGATCAGCTTGCCGAGCTGCTTCTGCTCGGCGCGCTTGGCCTCGAAGTCCGCGATCGCCCGGCGGCGCTCGGTGTCGGCGGAGAGCGCCCGGTCCACGACCTCGTCGGACAGACCGCGCTTGGCCTGGGCGGCGCGCACGCGGTCGGGGTCGTCTCGGAGGATCCGTGGGTCGATCATGGGCTCAGGCTATCCGGGCCAGGCGCGACCGGGCGCACCGATTCCTCCGTCGTGGGCGGGCATGGAAAACTCGGGCCCGTGCTCGACCGCCCCCGCTCCATCCTCCTGACCTGGACGGCGGCCCTCCTCGTCCTGTTCGTGATCGTCACGGTCGCCGTGCAGACCGGCTGGGGCCCGGTCACCTCGATCGACGACCGCGGTCGCGGCGTCCAGCAGTGGGCGGTCGACGAGCCGTGGCTCCGCCAGCCGCTGCGCTGGATCGAGCTCGCCTTCGGGGCGATCGGCACCTGGGTGATCGTGCTGGTGCTCGCCGCGTTCCTGTTCACCCGCCACCACCGACGGGCAGCGGTGTACGCCGTCGGCGTGATGGCGGTGACCAAGACCGCCACCACCGTGCTCAAGGACGTCTTCGGCCGGCACCGCCCGGACTGGCAGAACCCCGAGCACCTGGTGCACAACGGCGCCTACCCCAGCGGGCACTCCTCATCGATCGTCGCCCTCGTCGGCGTCGCCGCCGTCCTGGTCCTGATGCTGGTCCGGCGGCGCAACGCCCGGCACGCGGCGTACGCGATGCTCACGCTGCTCGCGGTCGTCGTGGGGCTCGACCGGGTGCTGCTCGGCAGGCACTACCCCAGTGACGTGGTCGGCGGCGCCCTGCTGGGGGCGGTGGTGGTCGTGCTCGGCGTGGTCGTCTACAACCCGCTCCCCCGCAGCCACGCGGCCAGCGTCGAACCGCTGCCGGAGGTGTTCGGCTCCCAGCGCCGGCTGGCGGTGATCCTCAACCCGATCAAGGTCGAGGACCGAGGCCAGTTCGAGGCGCTGGTCGACGCGATGGCCGCCGAGGCGGGCTGGTCGCGGCCGAGCTGGTACTACACGACCGTCGAGGACCCCGGCACCGGGATGGCCGCGGCCGCCTCGGTCGCCGGCACCGACCTGGTGCTGGTCTGCGGCGGCGACGGCACGGTGCGCGAGGTCTGCGCCGAGCTCGCCGGCACCGGCATCCCCGTGGGGATCATCCCCGCCGGCACCGGCAACCTGCTGGCCCGCAACCTCGACATCCCGCTCTACATCCGCTCCGCGATCGACGTCGCGCTCAACGGCCAGGACCGGGCCATCGACCTGGTCGAGGTCTCCGGCGACGGCTTCGAGGACACCCACTTCATGGTGATGGCCGGGATGGGGTTCGACGCCGCGATCATGGAGGGCGTCAACGAGGACATCAAGAAGCGGGTCGGCTGGCTGGCGTACGTGCTGTCCGCGCTCAAGTCGCTGATGTTCCCCGCGATCCGGGTCGAGATCTCGGTCGACGGCGGGGAGTTCACCAAGCACCGCGCCCGCACGGTCGTGGTCGGGAACGTCGGCTTCCTCCAGGCCGGCATGCCGCTGCTCCCCGACGCCGCGATCGACGACGGGCTCCTCGACCTGGTGATGCTGCACCCGCGGCGCTTCCTCTCCTGGGTGCCCCTCGCCTACCGGATCCTCGCCAAGCGGTCGCGCACCGACGACCTGGTCAACCGGATGACCGGCCACTCGGTCGTCGTCCGGGCCGCGACCGACACCCCGCGCCAGCTCGACGGCGACTCGATCGGCCCCGGCCGTGAGCTGCGGATGACCTGCATCCACGGCCGGCTGCTGGTCCGCGTCCCCCGCTGACCTCTCTGCGTCAGGGTTGGGTCAAGCCGGGGCCGGCGAGCATCAGGGAACCGTCAAGAGTGGGCCACCCGAGGCCCGGGCGGGCCTACGAATGAGGCGTGCTCGACTTCGTCTACCTCCTCCTGACCCTGGTCGCCTTCGGTGCCCTCGCGATCCTGGCCGGCGCCATCGACCGTCACCTCGGTAGCGGCCGGGGCAGCGAGTGAGCGCCGTCGGCCCCGCGCTCGCCCAGGTGCTGCTGCTGGCGCTCGCCCTGGCCGCGGCGGTCCCGCTCCTGGGTCGCCACCTCGCGCACGTCTACACCTCCCCCCGGCACCTCGCCGTCGAGCGCGCGTCGTACCGGCTCCTGCGGGTCGACCCCGACGCCGACCAGCACTGGCGGGCCTACGCGATGTCGGTGCTCGGCTTCTCGCTCGCCGGCGTCCTCGCGCTCTACGGGTTCGGCCGGCTCCAGGCGCACCTGCCGCTCTCGCTCGGGTTCGCCGGGCTCCCGGCCGACGGCGCCTGGAACACCGCGGTGTCCTTCGTGACCAACACGAACTGGCAGTGGTACGCCGGCGAGGCGACCGTGGGTCACCTCTTCCAGATGTCCGGCCTGACCGTCCAGAACTTCGTCTCCGCCGGGGTCGGGATGGCGGTCGCCGCGGCGTTCGCCCGCGGGCTGGCGCGCAGCCACCGGGACGGGCGGGTCGGCAACTTCTGGGCCGACCTGGTGCGCACGGTCGTGCGCGTGCTGCTGCCGATCTCGCTGGTCGCGGCCGTCGTGCTGGTGCTCTCCGGCGCGGTCCAGAACCTCCTCGAGCCGATGACCGTGCACACGCTGACCGGCGGGGTGCAGCAGATCACCGGCGGCCCGGTCGCGAGCCAGGAGGCGATCAAGGAGCTCGGCACGAACGGCGGCGGCTTCTACAACGTCAACTCCGCGCACCCGTTCGAGAACCCGACCCCGTTCACGAACCTCCTCGAGATCTTCCTGCTGCTCCTCATCCCGTTCGCGATGGCGTGGGCCTTCGGGCTGATCGTCGGCGACCGTCGCCAGGGCGGCGCGGTGCTCTCCGTGATGGGAGTGCTGTGGGGCGGCTCCGTCGCCCTGCTCACCTGGGCCGAGATGGCCGGGCCTGGCACGGCGCCCGGGTTGGCCGGTGGCGCGATGGAGGGCAAGGAGGTCCGCTTCGGGGAGGCGGCGTCGGCGCTGTTCGCGTCCTCGACCACCGGCACCTCGACCGGTGCGGTCAACTCCATGCACGACTCGCTCACCGCGCCCGGCGGCGGGGTGGCGATGTTCAACATGATGCTCGGCGAGGTCGCGCCCGGCGGGGTGGGCTCGGGTCTCTACGGCATGCTGATGCTCGCCGTCCTCACCGTCTTCCTCGCCGGGCTGATGGTCGGCCGCACGCCGGAGTACCTCGGCAAGAAGATCGGTCAGCACGAGATCGTCCTGGTCGCGCTCTACGTGCTCGCGACCCCCGTGCTCGTCCTGACCGGCGTCGCCGTCGCGGTCACCGCGCACGCCGGCCTGGCCGGCCTCCAGGAGTCCGGTCCGCACGGCCTCTCGGAGGCGTTGTACGCCGTGACCTCGGCCGCCAACAACAACGGCAGCGCGTTCGCCGGCCTCAGCTCGGGGACGCCGTTCTGGAACACCCTGCTCGGGCTGCTCATGCTGATCGGCCGGTTCGTGCCGATCGTGCTCGTGCTCGCCCTCGCCGGCCGCTTCGCGGCGCAGCGCCAGCTGCCGCCCGGCGCCGGCACCCTGCCCACGCACCGGCCCCTGTTCGTGGTCCTCCTCACCGGCGTCGCCGTGGTGGTGGTCGGCCTGACCTACGTGCCGGTGCTCGTTCTCGGTCCCATCGCGGAGTCGCTGTCGTGAACACCCACCAACCCGCGCCGGTACGGCGTCCCCTCGGCGCGCAGCTGCGCGAGAGCCTGCCGGTCGCCCTGCGCAAGCTCGACCCGCGCGAGCTGCTCGCCTCGCCGGTGATGCTCGTGGTCGAGATCGGCGCCGTCGCCACGACCGTGATGTCCGTGCTCGACCCGAGCACGATGTCCGTGGGCGTCACCGTCTGGCTCTGGCTCACGGTGCTGTTCGGGACCCTCGCCGAGGCCGTGGCCGAGGGTCGCGGCAAGGCCCAGGCCGCCAGCCTGCGCGCACTCCAGCAGGAGACCACGGCGCGGCGGGTCCGCGGCTCGGCCGACCAGCTCGGGTACACCGGCAACCTGACCGAGCTGCCGACCGACCGGGTGCCGAGCACCTCGCTGCGGACCGGCGACGTCGTGGTCGTCGAGGCCGGTGAGCGGATCCCCGGCGACGGCGACGTGATCGAGGGGGTCGCCTCCGTCGACGAGTCGGCCGTCACCGGGGAGTCCGCACCCGTGATCCGCGAGTCCGGCGGCGACCGGTCCGCGGTCACCGGCGGCACCGTGGTGCTCTCGGACCGGATCGTCGTCCGGATCACCTCCGACCCGGGACAGTCCTTCGTCGACCGGATGATCGCCCTGGTCGAGGGCTCGGAGCGGCGGCGCACCCCGAACGAGATCGCGCTCAACGTGCTGCTCACCTCGCTCACCGCGATCTTCGTGGTCGTGGTGGCGTCGCTCCACTTCGTCGCCGACCACAGCGGCGCCCACCAGTCCGCGATCGTGCTCACCGCCCTGCTGGTCTGCCTGATCCCGACCACGATCGGTGCCCTGCTCTCCGCCATCGGCATCGCGGGCATGGACCGCCTGGTGCGCCGCAACGTGCTGGCGATGTCCGGACGGGCGGTCGAGGCCGCCGGCGACGTCGACGTCCTGCTGCTCGACAAGACCGGCACGATCACCTACGGCAACCGGCAGGCGACCGAGCTGCTCCCGCTGGAGGGGGTCTCCCACGACGAGCTCGCGGAGGCGGCGCTGCTGTCCTCGCTCGCCGACGAGACGCCGGAGGGCCGCAGCATCGTCACGCTGGTGGGCGAGCGGCGCGCCGTACCGGACGGGGCGGTGCTCGTGGCCTTCTCGGCGAGCACCCGGATGAGCGGCGTCGACCTGCCGGGCCGGATCGTCCGGAAGGGCGCCGCGTCCGCGGTCGCGCACTGGGCGCACAGCACCGGTGTCCCGGCGAGCGCGACGTCGGGGGGCGAGCTCACCGTCCTCGTCGACGGCGTCAGCGCCTCGGGCGGCACCCCGCTCGTGGTCGCCGAGCAGGACGGCGGGCGGCCGGCCCGCATCCTCGGCGTCGTCCACCTCAAGGACGTCGTCAAGGAGGGCATGCGGGAACGCTTCGACGAGCTGCGTGCGATGGGCATCCGCACGGTGATGATCACCGGCGACAACGCGATCACCGCCCGCGCCATCGCCGAGGAGGCCGGGGTCGACGACTTCCTCGCCGAGGCCACGCCCGAGGACAAGATGGCCCTGATCCGCAAGGAGCAGGAGGGCGGCCGGATGGTCGCGATGTGCGGGGACGGCACCAACGACGCACCCGCGCTCGCCCAGGCCGACGTCGGCGTCGCGATGAACACGGGCACGACCGCGGCCAAGGAGGCCGGCAACATGGTCGACCTCGACTCCGACCCGACCAAGCTCATCGAGGTCGTGCAGATCGGCAAGCAGCTGCTGATCACCCGGGGCGCGCTCACGACGTTCTCGGTCGCCAACGACGTCGCGAAGTACTTCGCGATCCTGCCCGCGATGTTCGTCGTCGCCTTCCCGGACCTCGACGTCCTCAACGTGATGCGGCTCTCGTCACCGGAGTCCGCGATCCTGTCGGCGGTGGTGTTCAACGCGCTGGTCATCGTCGCGCTGATCCCGCTCTCGCTGCGCGGCGTGCGCTACACGCCGTCCTCCGCGGCCGACCTGCTGCGCCGCAACCTGCTCCTGTACGGCGTCGGCGGCCTGATCGCACCCTTCCTGGGGATCAAGCTGCTCGACCTCGTCGTCTCGCTGATCCCGGGGGTCTGACATGTCCGACATCTACGCCCTGTTCCGCCACAGCCTCGCGGGGCTGCGGGTGCTCGTCGCGGCCACGCTGCTCGTCGGGGTCGCCTACCCGCTCGCTGTGTACGGCGTGGCCGCGGTGGCGGCGCCGTGGCAGGCCCACGGGTCGTTGGTCACCGCCACCGGCGCGCACACCACCGACGCCTCCGAGGCCGTCGGGTCGGTCGTCCTCGGGCAGCTCGTCGAGGGCGACCTGGCCGGCGACCTGTTCCGGCCGCGACCCTCCGCCGCCGGCGACGGCTACGACCCGCTGAGCACGTCCGGCTCGAACCTCGGACCCGAGAGCCCCGAGCTGGTCGCCGCGATCCGGCAGCGCCGGGCCGAGGTCGCCGCGCGCGAGGGGGTCGAGCCCGCCCAGGTGCCGCCGGACGCCGTCACCGCGTCCGCCTCGGGTCTCGACCCGGACATCTCACCGGCGTACGCCGAGCTCCAGGTCCCACGGGTCGCCCGCGCCACCGGGCTGGCCGAGGAGCAGGTGCGCCGGCTGGTCGCCGAGCACACCTCGGACCGGACCTGGGGCGTCCTCGGCGAGCCGCGGGTCGACGTCCTCGAGCTGAACCTCGCGGTGCTGGCAGGATCGTGAGCATGGACGAGGCTCGCCGAGGGCGGCTCACGGTCTACCTCGGCGCCGCCCCCGGCGTCGGCAAGACCTACGCCATGCTCAGCGAGGCCCGGCGGCGCTTCGAGCGCGGCACGGACGTCGTGGTCGGCTACGTCGAGACCCACGGCCGCTCCCACACCGCAGCGATGGTCGAGGGGCTCGAGGTCGTCCCACGCCGGGAGATCCCCTACCGCGGCACGACGTTCACCGAGATGGACACCGAGGCGGTGATCGCCCGCCGGCCCGCGGTGGTCTGCATCGACGAGCTCGCCCACACCAACGTCCCCGGCAGCCGGCACGAGAAGCGCGCCGAGGACGTCGAGCAGATCCGGGCGGCCGGCATCGACGTCATCACCACGGTCAACATCCAGCACCTGGAGTCGCTCAACGACGCGGTCGCCGGGATCACCGGGGTGCGCCAGCGCGAGACCGTGCCGGACGACGTGGTCCGCACCGCCGACCAGATCCAGCTCGTCGACATGTCGCCCGACGCGCTGCGCCGCCGGATGGCGCACGGCAACATCTACCGAGCCGAGCAGATCGACGCCTCGCTCACGTCGTACTTCCGGGTCGGCAACCTGACCGCGCTCCGCGAGCTGGCGCTGCTCTGGCTCGCCGACCGGGTCGACGACGCGCTCGACGACTACCGGCGCGCCCACCGGATCGAGGCCCCGTGGCCCGCCAAGGAGAGGATCGTCGTGGCGGTCACGGGCGGCCCCGAGACCGAGACGCTGCTGCGGCGCGGGGCCCGGCTCGCCCAGCGCGCGGCGGGCTCGGACCTCCTGGCCGTGCACGTGATCGCCAGCGACGGGCTCGCGAACCCGGACGAGAACCGCATCGCCCACGCCCAACGGCTGGTCGCCTCGCTCGGCGGCACGTTCCACTCCGTGGTCGGTGAGGACGTCCCTGCGGCGGTCGTCGAGTTCGCGAGCGGGGCCAACGCCACGATGATCATCGTCGGGGTGTCCCGGCACGGCCGCGTGCGCCGGCTGTTCAGCGGCACCACCGGCGACCGGATCGCGTCCCTGGCCGGCGCCATCGACGTCCACCTGGTCACCCACGGCGAGGTCGCGCATGTCTCGCGGCGGCGCCCCCACCGCTCGCCCCTGAGCCGCGAGCGGCAGATCGCCGGCGTGCTGTCCTCGGTGTCGCTGCCGCTGCTGCTGACGGTCGCGCTGCACACGTTCAACGACCCCAACCAGCTGCCGCTGGACGTCCTGCTCTTCCTCGCGCTCACCGTGCTGGTGGCTCTCGTCGGCGGCCTGCTGCCGGCCCTGATCGCCGCGCTCGAGGGCTTCGTGCTGATGAACTGGTTCTTCACCCCGCCGTTCCACCGGCTCACGATCTCCGAGCTGACCGACCTGGTGGCGCTGCTCGTGTTCGTCGCCGTGGCGGTGGGTGTCGCCACGGTCGTCGACCGGGCGTCGCGCCGGGCGGCCGACGCCGTACTCGCCCGGGCCGAGGCGGCCACGATGAGCTCCCTGTCGCGGTCGGTGCTGACCGGCCAGGACACCGCCGACGCGATCGTCGCCCGGCTGCGGGAGACCTTCGGCCAGAGCTCGGCCTCCCTGCTGGTCCGCACTCCGGCCGGCTGGTCGGTCCTCGCCTCCAGCGGCACCTCGCCCGCCTGCGCACCCGACGAGGGCGACACCCGGGTCCAGGTCGACGACGACCACGTGATCGTGCTGTGCGGGGCGCCGCTGCGCGCCTCCGACCAGCGCGTCCTCGAGGGCTTCGCGGTGCAGACGGGCCTGGTCCTGGAGTACCGCCGGCTCCGGGAGCGCGAGGAGCGGGCCGCCGCGCTCGAGCGGGCCGAGTCGACGAGCACCGCGATCCTGCGCGCGGTCTCGCACGACCTGCGCACGCCGCTCGCCACCATGCGCACCGCGGTCGACGGCCTGGTGTCGGGGTCGCTGGACTCCGCCGACCGGACCGAGCTCGTCGCCGCCGTCGACTCCTCCACGGACCAGCTCGAGCGGCTCATCGACAACCTGCTCGACCTGTCGCGGATCCGGTCCGGCCTGCTGCACCCGGTGCTCGTGGAGCGGAGCCTCGAGGAGGTGCTGCCGCTGGCCGTCGCCGGCCAGCCCGGCGGGGCGGTCTCCCTCGAGGTCGACGAGTCGGCACCCCTCGTGCTCACCGACGCCGGGCTGCTGGAGCGGGTGGTCGCCAACCTGGTCACCAACGCGGTCCGCGCCTCGGCCGGGATCCCGGTCCGCGTGCTCGCCCACGTGCTGCCCGCATCGGTCGAGATCCTCGTGGTCGACCGCGGCCCCGGCGTGCCACCGGCGCTGCGGGAGCGGATGTTCGACCCGTTCCAGCGGCTCGACGACACCAGCCCGGGCGGCCTGGGCCTCGGCCTCGCCGTGGCCCGCGGTCTCACCGAGGCCCTGGGCGGCGAGCTGAGCGCCGAGGACACGCCGGGCGGCGGACTGACCATGGTCGTCTCGATCCCCCGGGCTCCCGGGGAGGACCGGCCATGAGCCCCGCCCCGGCGAAGGTCCTCGTGGTCGACGACGAGCCCGCCCTGGCCCGCGCGCTCGCGATCAACCTCCGTGCCCACGGGTGGGAGGTGGTCACCGCTGCCGACGGTCGCTCCGCCCTGGACGCCGCCGCGACCGAGCACCCCGACGTCGTCGTGCTCGACCTCGGCCTGCCGGACATGGACGGCACCGAGGTGATCGCCGGGCTGCGCGGCTGGACCAGCGTGCCGATCGTCGTCCTCTCCGCGCGGCAGCACGGCGAGGACAAGGTCGAGGCGCTCGACCTGGGCGCGGACGACTACGTCACCAAGCCGTTCGCGATGAACGAGCTGATGGCGCGGCTGCGCGCGGCGGTACGCCGCAGCCAGGACGCCTCGCCCGCGCCGTCCGCCGTCGAGGTCGGCGACCTGGTGATCGACCTGGCGCGGAAGCGCGTGTCCCGCGGCGGGACCGACGTCCGGCTGACCCCCACCGAGTGGGCGTTCCTCGAGCTGCTCGCCCGCAACGTCGGCAGGCTCGTGCCCCGCGCCCAGATCCTCCGGGAGGTGTGGGGGCCGGCGTACGAGCACGAGTCGCACTACCTGCGGGTGTACGCCGCCCAGCTGCGCCGCAAGCTCGAGCACGACCCGGCCCGGCCGCGGCACCTCGTCACCTCCCCCGGCCTGGGCTACACGCTCGAGCCCTGAACGGGCCCCGGGCGCCCGTCGTGGTCAGCCGCGGGGACGGGCGTGCTCGATCGCCTCGAGCTCCTCGGGCGAGAGCTGCTGGTCCGAGCGCCACTCGTGGACGCTCTTGGCGTAGGTGCGCGCCTCGCTGCGCCCGTGGATCGAGGTGAGCACGACCCCGTCGCCGCCGTCGTCGAGCAGCGCGAGCGTCCAGGACAGGTGGCCGCCCATGTCGCCGAACGCGTCGTACCGCACCACCGCGAGGTGCCGCAGCGCGTCGCCCGCCTCGGCCCGCAGGGCGGCGACCTCCTGGCGCAGGCCGTGCACGTCCTCGGGCACCGAGTCGATCCCCGCCCCGGAGCGCGGGCCGCCGGCCCGGCGTCCGGCGAGCAGGGCGACGAGCAGGGCCGCGACCGCGACGACCAGGGCGAGCACCGCGAGGATCTCCACGCGCCGAGCCTAGGTCGACGTGGCGCGGACACCCGGCCGGATCGCCGGTGCGCCCGTGGGACGATGATCGCCGTGACCCGACGCATCGCCTACCAGGGGGAACCCGGCGCCAACTCCCACCAGGTGTGCAAGCAGCACTACCCCGACTGGGAGACCGTGCCGTGCGCGTCGTTCGAGGACGTGTTCGCCGCCGTCGAGGCAGGCCCCGGGGTCGAGCCGAGCGCCGAGCTGGCGATGATCCCGATCGACAACTCGATCGCCGGGCGGGTCTCGGACATCCACCACTTCCTCCCCGGCTCGGGGCTGCACATCATCGGCGAGCACTTCCTGCGGATCCGCTTCCACCTGCTGGGCGTCCCGGGCTCCTCGCTGGACACGATCACCACCGTGCACAGCCACGTGCACGCCCTCGGGCAGTGCCGCAAGGTGATCCGCGAGCACGGCCTCAAGCCGGTGATCTCCGGCGACACGGCCGGTGCCGCGCGGGAGGTCGCCGAGCTCGGCGACCCGACCCAGGCCGCGATCTCCCCGCCGCTGGCCGCGGAGATCTACGGCCTCGACGTGCTCGCCGAGGACGTCGAGGACGAGGACCACAACACCACCCGCTTCGTGGTGCTCTCCCGCGACCTGGTGCAGGCGCCCCCGGGCAACGGCCCGGTGGTGACCAGCTTCATCTTCAACGTCCGCAACCTCCCCGCCGCCCTCTACAAGGCGCTGGGTGGGTTCGCGACCAACGGCGTCAACATGACCAAGCTCGAGAGCTACATGGTCGGCGGGGAGTTCACCGCGACCCAGTTCCTCGCCGAGGTCGACGGGCACCCGGACGACATCGGGCTGAAGCGCGCGCTCGAGGAGCTCGCGTTCTTCACCACCGACGTGAAGATCCTCGGCGTCTACCCCGCCGACCCCTTCCGCGCCGCGGTCAGCTCGCCATCAGGTTGAACATGGCGCCCTGCGGGTCGGCGAGCACCGCCATCCGGCCCACGCCCGGCACGTCGAACGCGGGCGCGACGACCGAGCCGCCGAGCTCGGTGGCCCGCGCGATCGTGTCGTCGACCGAGTCGACGTTGAAGTAGACGTTCCAGTGCGCCGGGACACCGTCCATCGGCGGCAGCATCGCGCCCCCGACCTGGCGCCCGTCGACGACGAGGCAGGTGTAGGCGGGCCCGTCGCCCATCGGCTGGTCCTCCCACCCGACGCCGAGCACGTCGCTGTAGAACCGGGTCGCGGCCGCCACGTCGGGGGTGACGACCTCGTTCCAGATCGGGGTGCCGGGCTCGTTGGCGCGCTCGGTGCCGATGCTCGTGCCGGCCTGCCAGAGGCTGACGACGGCTCCGGTCGGGTCCTTCACGACCGACATCCGGCCGAGGCCCATCACGTCGAACGGCTCGGCCTCGACGGTGCCGCCCGCCCCGGCGACCTTGGCGGTCACGGCGTCGACGTCGTCGACGGCGAGGTAGACGCCCCAGTGGGCGCCGTGGTCCTCCGTGCCCGGCATCGGGCCGGAGATGCCGGCGACGGCGTCCCCGCTCACCGCTGCCGTGACGTAGTAGCCCGCGTCCCCCATCGGGACGTCCTCGAGATCCCAGCCGAACAGCGCGCCGTAGAACTCCTTGGCGGCGGCCTGGTCGGTCGTGGTCAGCTCGACGTAGCTGGGTGTGCCCTGGAGGTAGGACTCGATCTTGGTCATGTCTCGCTCCCTTGTGCGGTGGATCGACCCCACCCGACAGACAACACCCGGCCGCCGACACCTGACAACGCCCGGGCGATGCCCTGCGGGTGAACGAGTAGGTTCGCCCCGTGGACCAGCCCGACCCCCGCACCGCCGACCTCGGCTTCGCGCGCGTGGACCTCGACCGCGCCGCGCGCACCGGCGACCCCGAGGTCGTCTACGGGGCGGGCAAGACGCCCGACGAGGTCGTGGCGATCCTGCGCACCCTGCACGAGAAGCACCCCGAGCGGGCGGTGCTCGCGACCCGGGTCGCCCCCGACGCCCTCGCGGCCGTGTCCGAGACGCTGCCCGCCGCCACCGTGGACCACGTCGCCCGGGCGGTGACGCTCGGCCCGCTGCCGCAGGCGCGCGGCACCGTCGCGATCGTCAGCGCCGGCACCTCCGACGCACCGGTCGCCGCCGAGGCCGCGCTGACCGTGCGGGTGCACGGCGCCGAGGTCGACCGGATCGCCGACGTCGGGGTGGCCGGGCTGCACCGGCTCCTCGGCGTGCGCGACCGCCTGGCCGCCGCCGACTGCCTCGTGGTCGTGGCCGGCATGGAGGGCGCGCTGCCCTCCGTGGTCGGCGGGCTCACCGGCGTACCGATCGTGGCCGTCCCGACCAGCGTCGGGTACGGCGCCTCCCTCGGCGGGGTCGCGGCGCTGCTCGCGATGCTCAACTCCTGCGCCCCGGGTGTCACGGTCGTCAACATCGACAACGGGTACGGCGCGGGCGTGCACGCCGCCCGCGTGGCCCGGCAGTCGGTGCCCCGATGACCGGCGGCCCCCGCCAGATCTGGGTCGACGCCTCCGCCGGTGCGAGCGGCGACATGCTGCTGGGGGCGCTGGTGGGCGCGGGCGTCCCGCTCGAGGCGCTGCAGTCGGCCGTGGACTCCGTCGCTCCCGAGCCGGTGACGCTGCGGGTCGAGGAGGTGCGCCGGGGCGGGCTGGCCGCCACCCGGGTGCACGTCGAGATGGCCGAGTCCCACCACCACCGCACCTGGCGCGACGTGCGGGAGCTGCTCGACGCCCAGCCGCTCGCGCGGCGCGTCTTCGAGCGGCTCGCGGTCGCGGAGGGCACGGTCCACGGGGTGCCCGCCGACGACGTGCACTTCCACGAGGTCGGCGCGCTGGACGCGATCGCCGACGTGGTCGGCGCCTGCGCCGGCTTCGCGCACCTCGGCGCCACCTCGGTGACCGTGTCGCCGGTCGCCGTCGGCTCCGGCACCGTGCAGACCGCGCACGGCACCCTGCCGGTGCCACCCCCGGCCGTGGCCGAGCTGCTGCGCGGGGTCCCGACGTACGCCGGCGCGGTGCCGATGGAGCTGTGCACGCCGACCGGAGCCGCGCTGCTGACCACGCTCGCGACGGCGTACGGACCGCAGCCCGCGATGACCGTGGACACCATCGGGGTCGGCGCCGGCGGCCGCGACCCCGAGGGCCACGCCAACGTGCTGCGGCTGTTCGTCGGCGAGCCCGCGACCGCCACCGGTGGGCCGGTCCTCTTGGAGTGCAACGTCGACGACCTCGACCCCCGGGTGTGGCCGGCGGTGATCGCGGCGCTGCTCGAGGCCGGCGCCGCGGACGCGTGGCTGACCCCGATCCTGATGAAGAAGGGCCGGCCCGCGCACACGCTCAGCGCGCTCGTCGACACCGAGCGCGCGACCGCCGTACGTGCCGCGATCTTCCGGCAGACCTCGACGATCGGGCTGCGGGAGCAGCCGGTGACCAAGCACGCGCTCGACCGGGAGTTCGTCGCGGTCGAGGTCGGGGGCCGGCAGGTGGCCGTCAAGGTCGCCCGGCACGACGGCGTCGTGGTCAACGCGCAGCCGGAGTACGACGACGTGGCCCGCGCCGCCGCCGAGCTGGGCCGCCCGGTGGCCGACGTGCTGGCCGAGGCCACCGCGCTCGCGAGGCGGTTCCGGTAGTGGATCCGGCTATCGTCGGACTGACGTTCCTCGCGATCTTCGTGGTCGAGCTGCCGGACAAGACGTTCCTCGCGACGCTGGTGCTGGCCACCCGCTACCGGCCGATCCTGGTGTGGATCGGCGTCGGCTCCGCGTTCGCCGTCCAGACGACGGTGGCCGTGCTGCTGGGCCACGCGGCGTCGTTCCTGCCGCACGACGTGGTGCGGGCGGCCGCCGGGCTGATGTTCCTCGCCGGCGCGGTGATCCTGATCCGTGAGGGCCGGGGTCACCAGCAGGCGGCGCAGGACGAGGCGCTCGTGACCCGCGACGTGCACGGCCTGCGGGCGGTGGTCGCGAGCTTCCTGGTGCTGTTCGCCGCCGAGTGGGGCGACCTCTCGCAACTGCTGACGATCTCGATGGTCGCCAAGTACGAGCAGCCGTTCTCGGTGTTCGCCGGCGCGCTGGGCGCGCTGCTGGTGGTCAGCGGCCTGGCGGTGCTGGCCGGCCGGCAGCTGCAGCGGTTCGTCAAGCTGCACGTGCTGCACTACATCGGCGCGGCGGTGTGCCTGGCGCTGGCAGGCTTCACGGCGTACGAGCTCGTGAGCTGAGGCCGGCTCGCGGGGCACCGCCTAGAGTCTCCGCATGGCTTCTCCCCACGGCGCCGACAGCGAGGTCGGCCGGCTGCAGACCGTCCTGCTCCACCGGCCCGGCAACGAGCTCAAGAGGCTCACCCCGCGCAACAACGACCGGCTGCTGTTCGACGGCATCCCGTGGGTCAGCCGGGCGCAGGAGGAGCACGACGCGTTCGCCGCCGCGCTGCGCTCGCGGGACGTCGAGGTGCTCTACCTCACCGACCTGCTCACCGAGACCCTCGCCAGCGAGATCGCGCGCAACCACGCGATCACCACCGCGCTCGCCGGACTGCACCTGGGCGACACGATGCGCGGCTACCTGGCCCGGTTCCTGCACGACGCCTCGCCCGCGGAGCTCACCGGCTACCTCACCGCCGGGATCCGCAACGACGAGGTGCGCGGCGGCTTCGGGCTGGTCACCTCGCTGCTGGCCAGCGACGACTTCCTCATCGACCCGCTGCCCAACCTGCTGTTCACCCGCGACTCCTCGGTGTGGGTGCGCGACCGGGTGGCCGTGACGTCGCTCGCGATGCCGGCCCGGGCCCGCGAGACCCAGCTCACCGAGCTGATCTACACCGAGCACCCGCGCTTCCGGGGCACCCGCAAGATCCACGGCTGGCACCACGAGCACGTGGAGGGCGGCGACGTGCTGCTGCTCGCCCCCGGCGTGATCGCGGTGGGCGTCGGCGAGCGGACCACACCGGCCGGCGTGGAACGGTTCGCCCGCCAGGTCTTCCACGCGGACCTCGCGCACACGGTGCTCGCCGTACCGATCACGCAGGAGCGCGCCACCATGCACCTCGACACGGTGTGCACGATGGTCGACGTCGACAAGATCGTGATGTACCCGAACGTCGCCGACTCGCTGCAGGCGTACGCCGTCACCCTCACCGACCGCACCGACGACGACCGCGACCTGGTGCTGCACGTCGCCGGCGCCGAGCCGTTCCTGGTCGCGGCGGCGAAGGCCATGGGCATCGACACCCTGCACCAGATCGACACCGGCCTCGACCCGGTCACCGCCGAGCGGGAGCAGTGGGACGACGGCAACAACACCCTCGCGCTCGCCCCCCGGGTGGCCGTCGCCTACGAGCGCAACGACGAGACCAACGCCCGCCTGGAGGACGCCGGCATCGAGGTGGTTCGGATCGCCGGCTCCGAGCTCGGCTCCGGTCGCGGCGGCCCGCGGTGCATGTCCTGCCCGGTCGCCCGCGAGCCGCTCACCGTCGGCTGACCCCTGCGCCCCCCGCCCGCGGTCGGTCGGAACACTTGTCGTTTGGTCACCAACCACAGCATTTCCGGTCACGCGGCTGCCGTCTGTGACCACTGGATCGGTCCAGGAACCCACACCGGCATCGCCTGCGGCCGCCCCGCCGGTCGCGTGCAGCCGGTGACCATTCGGCGGTGCGTTCGGTAGATGAGAGCGCGGATGTCTGTCGTTTGGTCACCAACCGCGGGATCTCCGACCGCGAGGTGACAAACCCCCACCCGGCAGAACGTTTACAGCAGACCCAGGCTCCGGAAGGATCCGTCCTGGGGAGGACCAACCGCGAGAGGCGACACATGGCTCAGTCGTTCTACGACGCGTTCGCGCCCGACGAGATCGCGCGCATCGCTGCCGCAGGCACCCGCGTCCACCTGCCCCAGGGCTGGTCCCCGATCTGGGAGCACACCCCGGCGGACAAGGCGTACCTCATCCTCGACGGCACCGTCTCGGTGCGTCACCACGGCCAGGAGATCGCCCAGCTCGGCGCCGGCGACATCGTCGGCGAGGCCGCGATCGTCAACCACTCCCTGCGGACGGCGTCGATCGTCGCACTCACGCCGCTGGAGCTGATCCACTTCACCGACGACGCGGTGCGCCGGCTCTGCGACGAGATGCCGTCGTTCAAGGCGGCGCTCGAGGCCGTGGCGCTGGAACGGTTCGGTCCGCGCTGATCGCGCACCCCCCTCCCAGCCAGAACGACCTCGCGGGCGCCCAGGAGACCGTCGAGGCGCTGCTCCTCGGGTCGCTGCCGCATCTGACCCGCGGCGAGGTGGCCGAGCGGGCGGGCGTGCCGATCGAGGTGGCCGAGCAGCTGTGGCGGCTGCTCGGCTTCGCCCGCACCGAGGCCGACGACCTCGCGTTCACCGAGGCCGATGTCGACGCGCTGCGGCTGACCCGAGAGCTGATGGAGCTCGGTGTCATCGGCCCCGACTCGCAGGCCGCGCTGGTGCGCACCTGGGGCCGCAGCTATGCCCGGCTCGCGGAGTGGCAGACGTCGCTGCTCGCCGACATCGCGGTCGAGGACGCCGACCCGGCCCACCGGCTGACCCAGCTGGCGCAGGACGTGCTCCCGCGGGTCGAGTCGCTGCAGAGCTACGTCTGGCGCCGCCACCTGGCCAGCGCCACGAGCCGGGCCCTGGCCGTCGAGTCCGCGACCACGCCGGTGAGCACGATGGCGGTCTGCTTCGTCGACATCGTGGGCTACACCTCGCGGAGCAAGAGCCTCGACGAGGCCGAGCTGGTCGCCTGGCTGGAGCACTTCGAGGACGCCGCGACCGGGCTCGTGGTCGACCGCGGCGGCCGGATCATCAAGACCATCGGCGACGAGGTGCTGTTCGTCACCGACCGGGCCGAGGACGCCGCCGAGGCCGCACTCGAGCTGACGGCCCGCGGCGCGGACGACGGCGACCCCTTCCCCGCCGTACGCGCCGGCATCGCGTACGGCGAGGTGGTGAGCCGGCTCGGCGACGTGTTCGGCCCCACGGTCAACGTGGCGGCCCGGCTCACCTCCGTGGCCCGGCCCGGCGCGGTGCTCGTCGACCAGGGCTGCTTCGAGGAGCTGTCCGGCCGGACCGCGGACGACGCCCCGGACGACCCGGGGGACACAGGGGACACAGGGGGCACAGGGGACGCAGGGGCGGCGTACTCCCTGCGGCGCACCCGGCGGGTGTCGGTGAAGGGCTACTCGAAGCTGCAGCCCTGGGTGCTGCGCCGCGCCGATCGCTGAGGTCCGAGGATGGGGCCATGCCCACCCTGCTGCTGGCCACGTTCGAACTCGTCCCCGACGGCGAGGCCGGGGGCGACCTGCTCGTCGAGGCGTTCGCGCGCCGCGGCGTCCAGGCGTCCTGGGCGGTGTGGACCGACCCCGCCGTCGACTGGGCCGCGGCGGACACGGTCGTGGTGCGCTCGACCTGGGACTACCAGCGGCGGCTGCCGGCGTTCCTGCGGTGGATCGAGCGGGTGTCGGCCGCGACCCGGCTGGTCAACGATGCGGCGACGCTGCGGTGGAACGCCGACAAGCGCTACCTGCTCGACCTCGCCGCCGACCTCCCGATCGTGCCCACGCGCTCGGTCGGGGCCGACGAGCTCGTGCCCGGCCTCCGCGACGGCCTCGCCGAGCACGGGACGATCGTCGTCAAGCCCCGCGTCGGCGCGTCCGGCGTCGGCGTCGTGGTCGCGGAGGCCACCGACGACCTGCGGCTCGCGGGCCTGACCACCGGTCCGTGGGTCGTGCAGCCCCTCGTCGAGTCGATCCGCACCGAGGGCGAGCTCTCGGTCTACGTGTTCGGCGGCCGGGCCGTCTCCCAGCTGCGGAAGACGGCGCCCCCGGCCGACATCCGGGTGCAGGAGGAGCACGGCGGCGCGACGGCGGCGGTGCCGCTCGACGAGGACGCGGCGGCGCTCGCCGAGCGCGCCGTGGCTGTCGCGACGGATCGGCTCGGGCAGCGCCCGGCGTACGCCCGCGTCGACCTGCTGCGCTGGGACGGCCGGCTCGTGGTCAGCGAGCTCGAGCTGATCGAGCCGGGCCTCTACCTCGACCTGGTGCCGGAGAACGCGGAGGCGTTCGCGGCGCACGTACTCGCCTGATCCGGGGCGGCCCGGACAGCGAAAGGCCCGGCCGTTGTCGACGGGGGACACGACAACGACCGGGCATCCGCGAATCTACGTGGCGACGGGAGGGTCACACAACTCCCACACGCCGATCCGTCACATCGACGTCCGGAGCGCCGAGGTTTTACCCACGACGACCTACCGGATCGTGACCTGGCGGTTGGCCAGGCCCGAGCGGGCGGCCCGCTCCTCGGTCGTGAGGTCGGCGGTCTCGGCAAGGGCGGCGGCGAGGTCGGCGGCGAACCGCTCGGCGGGCTCCTCGAGCGGCTCGCGGCCGGTGCCGAGCGGGAGGTCCCACACCGGCGTCAGCAGGCCGTGGGCACGGAACATGCCGACGAACCGCGAGCCCTCGACGAGCACGTCCTTGCCCTGCGCGTGCAGCCGCGCGAGCGCGTCGAGCAGCTGGTCCTCCGGCTCCGGCATCACCCAGCGCAGGTGCTCCTTGGTGCCGACGTCGGTCCAGTACGCCGCCTCGACGGTCGTCAGCCGCGCGGTCGGCATCGCCGAGGAGTTCGCCTGCTCGAGGGCGGCGGCCATCGAGGCGCGCTCGCTCTCCTCGACGTCGCCGATCCAGAAGTCGAACCCGTCGTGGACGGTGACGGCCAGCCGATCGCCCGTGACCAGGTCCTGCAGCCGCGGCCCCTCGCCGGGCGGGTCGGTCAGCCCGACGATCCCGGCGTCGGCGGTCAGCGCCTTGCTGAGCACCGCGCCGAGGTCGCGCGCGGGGTCGCCGAAGTTGTGCTGGACCTGCAGCCCGAGCCAGATCTCGCCGCTGTCGCGCACCATCGCGGGCGCCGCCATCGGCAGCAGCGTGCACAGCTGCACCACCCGGTCGGGGTCGTCGCTCAGCGTGAGCGGCGCGGTCGCGGCCGGCACCAGCTCGCGCATCGCGACGACGTCGCACTCCGACGGCAGCCCCTCGAACGGTCGGCCGACGTACGGCGCGGGCGCCCCGTCGGCCGAGCCGTGGCAGGCCTTGTAGCGCCGGCCCGACCCGCACGGGCAGGGCTGTCGCGGGCCGACCTCCCCGGGGCTCGGCTGCTGGTCTCGGGCCTTGGTGCGGGACTTCTTCGCCATGCCGGTGACCCTATGGCACGGCCTACCCGGACGCGGCGTCGCGCTTGTCGAGCAGATCGTGCACGTACGCCGGCCGGTCGGTGATCACGGCCTTCACGCCGAGCTCGAGGCAGCGCTCCAGCTCGGCCGGCGTGTTCACGGTCCACACGTGCATGTCGTGCCCGCTGCGGGTGATCCTGCGGCCCAGCCTGGGGTGCTCCATCAGCTCGTCGATGCCCGGGCCGACCAGCCAGTCGTCGCCGATCAGCCGGCTCACGAACGGCCAGTGGTGGGCGTGCTCGACCAGCAGCACGAGCCGGATGCCGGGGGCGAGCCGCTCCAGGCGCTGCAGCGCGGTCCACGAGAAGCTCATCACGCGCACCGGCGAGCCCGGCCGGTCCCAGCCGAACCGGCGCAGCTCCTCGACCAGCCGGCGCTCGACGAGGCCGCCGTACCGGGTGGGGTGCTTGGTCTCGATCGCGACCTCGACCGGGCGCTCGTAGTCGGCGACGGTCTCCAGCAGCGTGCGGAGCGTCAGCACCCGGTCGAGCCGCTCGTCGCGGGGCGGGGCCTCGTCGTCGAGGTCGGCCCAGGGGTTCTTCCAGGAGGCGAAGTCGAGCTGGTCGAGCTCGGCGAGCTCCATGGTGGAGATCAGCCCGCGCGTGCGCGCCGTACGCCTCAGGTCCCGGTCGTGCACGCAGACCAGGTGGCCGTCGGCGGTCAGCCGCACGTCGCACTCGACCGCGTCGGCGCCGGCGTCCAGGGCGGCGACGTACGCGCCGAGGGTGTGCTCGGCGTTCTCGTAGCTCGCGCCGCGGTGCGCGACGACCTGGGGCCTCACCTGGTCCTCACCGGGGCCGGCGCTCGACCAGGCCCACGAGGTTGCCCTCGGAGTCGCGGACGAAGGCGTGCCATTCGTCGGTGCCGCGGGGGCCGAGGGTGTCGTCCTCGTGGGTGAAGATCACGTGCGGCTCGGACTCGACGGTGGCGCCGGCCTCGCGCAGCCGGCCGACGGTGGCGTCGACGTCGTCGACGCGCAGGTAGATCGTGGCGCTCGGGGCACCACGCTCGACCAGCAACCGCACCCCGCCGAGGTCGAAGAACACCAGCCCGGGCGGGTCGTACGTCGCGACCGGTGGACTGCCGAGCAGCAGGGTGTAGAACGCGGTCGCCCGCTCGAGGTCGTCGGCGCGTTGCGCGATCTGGACGAGGTCCACCCCCCGATCGTCTCAGGGTGGCTGGTCGCTGACCGTCGAGACACCCGAAGTGGCTGTGATGGAAACGATTCCACCAGCCAGTTCTGGTGTTTCGACGGTCGCTCAGCGAGACCGCAGGAACTTGCCGAAGTGCGGCACGGTGAACGCCACGCTCCCCCGCTCGGCGGAGAAGACGAGCCCCTTCTTGATCAGCCCGTCGCGAGCGGGTGAGAGCGACTGCGGCTTGCGCGCCAGGTGGCGGGCGATGTCGGCGGTGGCCACGGCCAGGTCGCCGTGCTCGGCGCCGAGGTCGGCCATCGCGGTCATGTAGTCGCGCTCGGCCGGAGTGGCCCGGTCGTAGCGCGCCCCGAAGAACCCGACCGCGAGCTCGGCCTCCGCCTCGGGCGCAGCCGCGTGCACGTCGGCGACCCGGATCGGCGAGTCGACCGCAGCGTCCCAGGTGACCTTGCCGTAGGCCTGCACGAAGTAGGGGTAGCCGTCGGTGAGCCGGTAGAGCTCGTCGAGGGCGTCGTCCTCGAACGTCACCCCCTCGCCGCCCGCGGGCACCCGCCAGGCGCGGTCGGCCATCGGCCGCGGCAGCCGGTCGACCGAGGCGTAGCGGAACAGTCGCTCGGCGTACGACTTCGAGGCGGCGAGCGCCACGGGCAGGTGCGGCAGCCCGGCGCCGACGACGATCAGCGGCGCGCTCTGCTGGCTGATCTCGTGGCAGGCGCCGCAGAGCGCGGCCAGCTCGGGCAGCGCGATGTCCTGCATCTCGTCGACGAACAGCGCGACCCCGACGCCGAGGTCGCCGGCCAGCGTCGCGACGTCGCCGAACAGCTCGACCAGGTCGAGCTCGAGGTCGCCGGAGTCGGCGCGGCCGCGGGTGGCGGGCACGTCGACCGGCGGCGTCCACCGGGTGCCGGCCTTCGCGGCGGCCCGGCGGTCCTCCGCCGCGGTCCGCAGCGCGAAGCTCTTCAGCACCCCGGCGACCGCGTCGACCCGGTCGGGGTCACGGTGCCGGTGGGCGACCTCGCGTACGGCGGCGTGCACGGCCTGGGCGACCGGGATCCGGATGCTCTGGTCGGGTCGGGCCTCGATCTTGCCGGTGCCCCAGGCCCGGCGTACGGCCTGGCCGCGCAGCGCGTTGAGCAGCACGGTCTTGCCGACCCCGCGCAGCCCGGAGAGCACCATGCTGCGCTCGGGCCGGCCCGCCGCCACCCGCTCGAGGGTGACCTCGAACTGCTCGAGCTCGCGGTCGCGGCCGGCCAGCTCCGGCGGCCGCTGCCCCGCGCCGGGCGCGTACGGGTTGCGGATCGGGTCCATGCCAGGACCGTATCTGCCTGTCTAGCGGATTCCGTAGACAACGCGCCGGCGCAGGTAGCGCTCCTTTATGGTCCCCGGCCTACGCCTGAGACAGGGTCCCCAGGGGCAATAGAGGAGCGTGACAAGCGGCAGGAGCCCGAGGTCAGGCGGACTCGACCGCGCCGAGCCGGTCGCGGGCGTGCTCGTAGGAGCTGACCAGGCCGGCGCGGAGCATCTCGATCAGCCCGGGCACCTCGTCGATGTCCAGCCGGAACGAGCCGGAGCAGACGTTCTCGCGCCACAGCGAGAGCACCACGAGACCGGACTCCTCGTGCCAGGAGACGCGCAGCGCGCGGTCGCCCCCGCGGGCGTCGAGGAAGATCGACCCCGTCTCCGGGAACGGGCGGACGGCCACCATCTGCCCATGATGCTCCCGGCAGGCACCGCTTGTCACCGATTCGCGACCCGGCCGGCCGTCCGGGAGACCTCCTAGACTGGCGCCGTGCCCGAGCTGCCCGAGGTGGAAGCCCTGGCCCTCGACCTCCGGGGCCGGCTGGACGGCCACGCCATCGCGAAGATCCACGTGGCGCAGTTCAGCGCTCTCAAGACCTTCGACCCGCCGCTGTCCGCGCTCGAGGGCACGCTGGTCGACGACGTCACCCGGCACGGCAAGTTCCTCGACGTCGAGGCCTCCGGCCTGCACCTCGTGCTGCACCTGGCGCGCGCCGGGTGGGTGCGCTGGCGCGACGAGGTGCCCGCGGTCCCACCCAAGCCGAGCACCAAGTCCACGCTCGCGGTGCGGGTCGTCCTCGACGACCAGTCCGGGCTCGACATCACCGAGGCCGGCACGCGCAAGAGCTTGGCGATGTACGTCGTGCGCGACCCGCGGGACGTGCCCGGCATCGCCAGCCTCGGGCCCGACCCGCTGACCGACGAGTTCACAATCGAGCGTCTCCGCGAGATCCTCGAGCGCGAGGGACGCAAGCAGCTCAAGGGCGTGCTGCGTCACCAGGGCACGATCGCCGGCATCGGCAACGCCTACTCCGACGAGATCCTGCACGCGGCGAGGATGTCGCCGTTCAAGCCGGCCGGCACGCTCACCGACGACGAGCTGCAGATCCTGTACGACGCCCTGCGCGGCACCCTCGCCGACGCCGTCGACCGGTCCCGGGGGCTCGCCGCGAGCGAGCTCAAGGGCGAGAAGAAGTCCCACCTCGCGGTGCACGGCCGCACCGGCCAGCCCTGCCCGGTGTGCGGCGACACCGTGCGCGAGGTGTCGTTCGCCGACTCCAGCCTGCAGTACTGCCCGACCTGCCAGACCGGCGGCAAGCCGCTCGCCGACCGGCGGCTCAGCAAGCTCCTCAAGTAGCCGCGGACGGCCCCGTGGCCGACCCGTCGTGCGGGTGCCGGTAGGGTGGGCCGCGAAAGGGAGTAGTCCCCAACAGCCGTGTCGACATGCTGGCCCTCGGGCCCGGCGCGGCGGGCCACCTCGGTGGCGGACGAGACTTTCGACCGATGTGCCGACCTTCGACAGGACCGGCCTGGTCGAAGGGTCGTCCACGCTGGCGAACACCCTCCGGCCTGGCCCGGAGAGGACCAGAACCCGATGTACGCATTCCTGCTGAGCACCGCCGTGATCTTCGTGGCCGAGCTCGGCGACAAGAGCCAGCTGATGGCGATGACCTTCGCGGCCCGCTACCGGGTCCGCGACGTGCTCATCGGCATCACCGTCGCCACCGCCATCGTCCACCTCGCCTCGGTCGGCATCGGCTACACCATCGGCGATGCGTTCGCCGACCAGCAGCACTGGATCTCGATCGCCGCCGGCGTGGCGTTCCTCGGCTTCGCCGCCTGGACACTGCGCGGCGACGAGCTCACCGAGGAGGAGGCGGCCAAGGCCCGGTCCAGCCAGGGCATGGCGATCCTCGCCGTCGGCGTCGCGTTCTTCCTCGCCGAGCTCGGGGACAAGACGATGCTCGCCACGATCACCCTCGCCACCCAGGAAGGCTGGTTCGGGACCTGGCTCGGCAGCACGCTGGGCATGGTCGTCGCCGACGCCCTCGCCATCGGCGTCGGCGCCGTGCTGGGCAAGAAGCTCCCTGACCACGTCATCCGGTGGGGCGCGACGGCGCTGTTCGCGCTGTTCGGCCTGCTCCTCATCGCCGACGGCGTGCGGGTCCTCGGATGACGTCCGAGCACCACGACCACGCACACGACCATGACCACTCCCACGGCCTGGTCGACCCCTCGATCCTCCGGTCGCGGGCCGGGGTCCGGGCGGTCAGCCTCAGCCTGGCCGTCCTCCTGGCCTCCGCGCTCGTCCAGCTCGTGGTGTTCCTCCTCAGCGGCAGCGTCGCGCTGCTCACGGACGTCATCCACAACGGGGGCGACGCCCTGACCGCGATCCCGCTCGGGATCGCGTTCCTGCTGCGCAGCCACCGCGCCGAGCGGTGGGCCGGCTACGCCGTGGTCGCGGTCATCCTCGCCAGCGCCCTGGTCGCCCTGGTGGAGGTGGTCGACCGGTTCCTGCACCCGCAGACCCCGACCCATCTCTGGGCGCTCCTGCTGGCGGGCGTCGTCGGCGTGGGTCGGCAACGAGATCGCGGCGGTGATCCGCTGGCGGGCCGGTCGCCGCCTGGACTCTCCCGCCCTGATCGCCGACGGCAACCACGCCCGCGCGGACGGCTACGTCAGCGCGGGGATCGTGGTGTCCACCGCGTCCATCGCGATCGGCCTGCCGATCGCGGACCCGATCATCGGGCTCCTCATCACCGGCCTCATCCTCCACACGACCTGGGAGTCGTGGGTGACCATCCGCCGCGGCTGAGGGCGCCGGACCTCGGGCCTCACCAGGTCCGCGTCAGACTGGGCGGGTTCGTCCGCAGCCCAGCTGGAAGGCACCGCAGCACATGACGCAGGTCCCCACCGTCCCGATCGAAGGTGTCCCGCACCCCCTGCCCGACGGGCTGGTCGTGCTCGACGTCCGCGAGCCCACGGAGTGGGAGCACGGCCACATCGAGGGCGCCGTGCACATCCCGCTGTCGCTGCTGCCGCTGCGGTACGCCGAGCTGCCCACCGCCCAGACGCTCGTCGTCTGCAAGGTCGGCGGCCGGTCAGCCCAGGCGGTCGCCTGGCTGCAGCAGCAGGGCCACGACGCGGTCAACCTGGCCGGCGGGATGCTCGACTGGGAGGCGGCGGGCCGGCCGATGGTCTGCGATACCGGCCGGCCGCCCCAGGTCGTCTGAGCCGCGTCCGCTCGGTCAGGGGCTCTCGGTCAGCGAGCCCATCTGCTCCTCGAGCTCCGACATCATCGACTCCATGTCCTCGGGGTCGATGTTCTCCAGGTCGCTGGCCAGGTCCGACGGGTCGATGCTCGGCAGGTCGGAGGCGTCCACGCCCGGGATGTCGAGCGCGCAGTTGTCCGTCGTCCAGGTGCTGAACGCGTCGCCGTCGGCCTGGTCGTCGTCGCTGAGGTCGTCGCCGAGGTTCTGCAGGTCGTCGAGGGTCGCGTCCTCGTCGAGGTCCTTCGCCTGGTCGATGAACAGCTCGAAGCCGCGCCGGGCGTCGTCGGGCATGTCGCTGGGGGTGCCGATGTCCTCCATGTCGCCCGCCCAGTCCTTGAGCGCGGTGATCATCGCGGACGAGTCGCCCGAGGCCGCCTGGGCGAGCACCTTCTCGAAGAGCCCGTTGAACCCGTCGCAGAAGTCGCTGGTGGAGGCGTCGTCGGGCGCCGAGGCCCCGGAGCCTCCGTCGCTGCCTCCGCACGCCGTCAGCGAGGTGGCCAGCGCCAGGCCGGCCAGGACGTTGAGTGCTGCTCTCATGGGGTCCGTCTCCCGTCTCGTCGGTCCGTCGGCGTCACCCTTCCCACCGGCGGCCCTCTCATGCTCCACCCCCGCCGGGTGGTTCGGACAGGGTGAAGGCCTGTGGGATCGGCAACGGCAGCGCCCGGGCCAGCGCGCGGAGGTACGCTGCTCGCGGGACCTCGACCGCGCCGAGGGACGCGAGGTGCGGGGTCAGCCACTGCACGTCGAGCAGCCGGCCGGGGACCCCGTCCCGGAGTATCTCGACCAGCCCCACCAGGGCGACCTTCGACGCGTCGCGCTCGCGGTGGAACATCGACTCGCCCGCGAACAGCCCGCCGACGGCCACGCCGTACAGCCCTCCGGCGAGCCGGCCGTCCCGCCACGCCTCGACCGAGTGGGCCCACCCGAGCCGGTGCAGCCGGACGTACGCCTGCCGGATCTCGTCGTCGATCCACCCGCCGGGCCGGTGCCGGTCGGCGCACGCCTCGACGACCTCCTCGAACGCCGTGTCGACCCGGATCTCGAACTCCCGGCACGCCCGCCTCAGCGACCGCGACACCCGCAGCCCGTCGAGGGGCACGATCCCCCGGCGGACCGGGCAGAACCACGCCATCGGGTCCCCCCGCCGACCCGACGGCATCGGGAACAGGCCGCGCCGGTAGGCCGCGAGCAGCGTCCCCGGCTCCAGGTCGGCGCCGATCGCCACCATGTCGTCCTCGGCGTCGTCCTCGGCGTCGTCCTCGGCGTCGTCGTCGGCGTCGGCCGCATCAGCGTCGGCGTACGTCGCCGGGTCGGCGAACGCCCAGCGCGTCGGCGGGGGTTCCTCGGGCACGGGACCGAACCTAGCCGCCGGCTGGCCGCCGGGCACCCGCCCGCCAGTCACCCGGTCCGTACGATCGCTCCATGAGCAGCAAGGGGATCGGCGGCCGTCTGGTCGAGCAGCACCTGGCGCCGCGCGTGCCGCACCTGGCGCCCGACCTGACGGCCTCCTTCGTCCGCGAGGCGCTGGACCGGGCGATCCACGGGGTGGGTCCGCTCCCGGCCGCGGCCGACGCCGCCGACAAGCAGCTGCGCGAGCAGCACGGCGACGTCAAGCGGGCGGTCCGCGAGGTGATCGAGAACCACGTCCGGTACGCCGGCGCCCAGGGGCTCCTCACCGGCGTCGGCGGCGTGGTCACGGCCGCGTTCGCGATCCCCGCGAACCTCACCGGCCTGGCGCTCATCCAGGCCCGGATGATCGCCGGCATCGCCCACCTGCGCGGCTACGACCTCGCCGACGCCCGGGTCCGCAACGCCGTACTGGCCTGCATGCTCGGCGGCGACGCCGTCGACAAGCTCGTCAAGGAGCGCAAGCTGCCCGCCCCGCCGATGGCGATCGCGACCGCCCCGGTCCACGACCCGCAGCTCGACCGGGTGCTCTCCGCGGAGGTCACCTCCGGTCTGATCACCCGGGTGGCCGGCAAGCGGCTGGCGATCACCGTCGCCCGGCGCACGCCCGTGGTCGGCGGCGCGTTCGGGATGGGCGCCGACGGACTCGCGACCTGGCGGATCGGCCGCTACGCCGACCGCGAGCTGCGCCCCCGCGCCCGCCCGTAGCCCCCGATGTCCGCTCAGCCTGGATCCACCGATCCAGGCTCAGTGGTCGCGCAGCCGCTGCGCCTGGTGACGGACCCGGGAGGCCAGCTGGCGCTCCGGGTCGGGCCGGCGCGCGGCCTCGCGGGTCATCGCCGCCAGCGCGTCGAGGGCGGTGGTGAGCTGCCGCTTGGCCCCGACCAGGTCGGGGTCGCGCCAGGGCTCGTCCTCGGCGGGACGCACCGGGCGCAGCTCGTCGACGTCGCCGACCACGTGGACCCCGCTGCCCTCGATCCACTCGATCCAGCGCTCGGCGCGCTCCTCGGCCCACGCGTAGCGCTCGGGCGGCAGCCGCACGGCGGCCGACTCGCGCTTGACCAGCTCCCCCTGGGCGAGCATGTCGCGGATCAGGGCGTCGTACGTCGACTCGCGGCGCGCCGCCCGGTCCATCCGGCGGTTGAGCTGGCGGATCACCTGGGTCTCGGCGATGCCGAGCGAGCGGTTGGAGCGGTCGCTGTCGAGCGGCGCCCAGGCCGGGTCGATGCCGAGCACCTCGCACATCCGCAGCCACAGCCGGTCGCCGTGCTGGGCCTGCACCCGGGCCTGCGGGACGGTCACGACGTGGATGTTCTCGGGCGGCAGGCCCGAGCCCCAGGTGCCCAGCACCCGCGGGACGTCGAAGGCGGAGTGGTACCAGGTGCGACCCTTCTCGAACCGGTCCAGGAACCGCCGGTAGCTCCACCGGCGGCCCTGCTTGATGCTCTCCTGCCACGCGGCGGGGAGCTGGCGGGCGAGGTCGCGCGCCGTGTAGACGACGTGGATGTCGCTGCCGGCGAGGTCGCGCATCGCTCGCGCCACCTGGCCGGGAGCGGCCGGCGCGAGGATCTCGTGGCTGATCACGACCGTCCCCGACCGGCGCTTGGCCTTGCGCACCAGCGCGCCCCAGCTGCCGTCCGCGTGGCCCGGCGGCCCGCCCCAGTCCTGGTCGAGCAGGTCGAGCGCGGCCCGGAACTGGAACAGCCCGGGGCTGACCAGCGGCGACCCACTCGGGAAGTGCACCCCGTGGTCGGCCAGGGACTTCGCGTTCACCGACAGCCGGTCCTGCAGATAGGTCGTCCCCGTCTTCGGCGCACCGATGTGCAGGTAGACCCTCCGGCTCATGCCGTGATTGTGCCGTAGTGGCCGCGCCCGCTTGTAACGCGGGTTTATTGCCCCTCGCCGGGGCTCGCTCACGCGTGGGGCGCTGGCAATAGAGGAGCGTTACAAGCGGGGGCGGGCTACGACGCGGACGGCGCCAGCGCGCGGACCACGGCCGAGGGACTGGGGCGGCCGAGGTGCGCGGCCATCCACACGCTGGTGGCGGCCACCTCCTCGAGGTCGACCCCGGTCGCGATGCCGAGCCCGTGCAGCATCCACACGAGGTCCTCGGTGGCGAGGTTGCCGGTGGCGCTCTTGGCGTACGGGCAGCCGCCCAGCCCGCCGGCGCTCGCGTCGTACGTCGTGATGCCGGCCTGCAGCGCGGCGTAGGTGTTGGCGAGCGCCTGCCCGTAGGTGTCGTGGAAGTGCAGGGCGAGCCGGTCGGCGCCGAGGCCGACCTCGTCGAAGGCGCGCACCAGCGCGGTCACGTGACCGGCGGTGCCGACGCCGATGGTGTCGCCGATGCTGAGCTGGCTGGCGCCGAGGTCGAAGAGCCGCTTGCCAACGCCGACCACCTGCTCCAGCGGCACCGAGCCCTCCCACGGGTCGCCGAAGCACATGCTGACGTAGGCCCGTACGTCGAGGCCGGCGTCGCGGGCCCGGCGCACGGTCGGCTCGAACATCGCGAACTGCTCGTCGAGGCTGCGGTTGAGGTTCTTCTGCGCGAAGGTCTCGGTGGCCGACCCGAAGATCGCGACGTGCCGAGCGCCGAGCTCGAGGGCCCGGTCGAGGCCGCGCTCGTTGGGCACCAGCACCGGGCAGTCCCGACCGGCCGGGCCGAGCAGGCCCATCAGCTCCGCGGCGTCCGCGAGCTGGGGCACCCACCGGGGGTGCACGAAGCTGGTCGCCTCGACGATCGGCAGACCGGCCGCGAGGAGCCGGCGTACGAACTCCGCCTTGACCTCGGTGGGGACCAGCGCCTTCTCGTTCTGGAGGCCGTCGCGCGGGCCGACCTCGTAGATCGTGACCCGGTCCGGCAGCCCCGGGGCCGGGATCACCGTGGGAGTGCGCATCAGTCCTCCATCTCCGCCGGAGCCTCCACCAGGAACAAGCGGTCGCCGAGCGCCACCTGATCCCCGGTCGTCGTGTGGACCTGCCGGACGATCCCGTCGAACGGCGCCTTGAGGCTCAGCTCCATCTTCATCGCCTCCAGCACGCCGAGCACGTCGCCCGCAGACACCTGAGCACCGGGCTCGACCCGGACGTCGAGCACGGTGCCCGGCATCGGCGCGGCGATCGCGCCGTCGCCCACGTCGACGGCATGGTCGCCGAAGACGTCGGGTCGGTCGAAGACGAACCGCTGGCCCTCGTAGGCCACCTCGGCCGTGTGCGGCTGCACGTTGACGACCGCCGAGACCAGCTCGCCGTCGACCTCGAGGGTGAGCACGTGGTCGGCGGCGGAGACCTGGCGGACGGGGAGGTCGTCGACCAGACCGGCGTGCCGGTCGACGGCCACCACCCGGTCCAGCTCGACGAGCGTCGGCGCCGGGTCGGCACCCGAGCGCCAGCCGTCGGACCGGAACGGCTGCCCGGAGTCGGTGCCGGCGGTGAGCATCGCGCTCACCCAGGCCACGAAGACCCGGGGCAGCGCGTCGTCGGGGGCCGGGACGGTGTGCCGGTCGAGCCAGGCGGTGTCGATCGCGGCGTCGCGGAACTCGTCGCTCGCGGCGAGCGCCCGCAGGAACCCGACGTTGGTGGTGAGGCCGAGGATCGCGGTCTCGTCGAGCGCCGCGACCAGCGCCCGACGGGCCGACTCGCGATCGGGACCGTGCACGATGACCTTGCCGAGCATCGGGTCGTACGACGTGCTGACGACCTGCTCCGGCTCCAGCGCATGGTCCACGCGCACGCCCGTCGGCCACCGCACGATCGACGTCCGGCCGGCCTGGGGCAGGAAGCCGCCGAACGAGTCCTCGGCGTACACCCGCGCCTCGATCGCGTGACCGGTGACCGTCACGTCGTCCTGGGTGACCGGCAGCGGCTCACCGGCGGCGACGCGGAGCTGGAGCTCGACGAGGTCCACCCCGGTGATGGCCTCGGTGACGGGGTGCTCCACCTGGAGCCGGGTGTTCATCTCCAGGAAGTAGGCCTCGCCCGTCCCCCCGTTCGCCTCAGGGTCGAGCAGGAACTCCACGGTGCCCGCGTTGCGGTAGCCCACGTGCCTCGCGAGCGCGACGGCGCTGGAGGTCACGAGCTCACGCACCTCGGGCGTGATCGTGGGCGCGGGTGCCTCCTCGAGCACCTTCTGGTGGCGGCGCTGGGTCGAGCAGTCGCGCTCGAAGAGGTGCACGACGTTGCCGTGCGCGTCGGCCAGCACCTGGACCTCGATGTGCCGGCCGTGCTCGACGTACTTCTCGACCAGGAGGGTGTCGTCGCCGAACGCGCTCAGCGCCTCGCGTGCCGCCGCGGCCCGCGCCTCGGCGAGCTCGGACTCCTCGCGCACGATCCGCATGCCCTTGCCGCCGCCGCCGGCCGCGGCCTTCACGAGCACGGGGCCCTGCCAGTTCTTGGCGGCGTCCTCGCCGCGGGGTACGACGGGGACCCCGGCCGCGACCGCGATCTCGCGAGCGGCGTCCTTGCGGCCCATCGCGTCCATGACGTCCGCGGTGGGGCCGACCAGCGTGATGCCGGCGGCCTCGACGGCGCGGGCGAACGCCGCGCGCTCGGAGAGGAAGCCGTAGCCCGGGTGGACCGCGTCCGCGCCGGCCCGCTGCGCGACCGCGACGACCTCCTCGACGTCGAGGTAGCTCGCCACCCGGTGGGCCTCTCCCCCGTTGGACAGGGCGGCGCGCACGTGGGGCGCGGTCCGGTCGAGGTCGGTGTAGATCGCGACGGTGCGGATGCCCATCCGGGCCGCCGTGCGCATCACGCGCAGGGCGATCTCGCCGCGGTTGGCGATGAGCAGTGTGTTCATGCGTGGTCCTCGGTCTGCCTGGCTACTGGGTCTCGACGCGCCCGCTGCGGCCTCGTCCCTCGGCCGCAGGGCAAGCTCTGCCTGGTCTCGCCCACGTGCCGCGCTCGTTCCTCGCGCTCCACTGCGAGCCTCACATCCTGAAGACGCCGTACGACGGCGCCTCGATCGGTGCGTTGGCCGCGGCCGCGAGCCCCATGCCGAGCACGCGGCGGGTGTCGGCGGGGTCGATGATCCCGTCGTCCCACAGCCGGGCGGTCGAGTAGTACGGCGAGCCCTGGGTCTCGTACTGGTCGCGGATCGGCGCCTTGAACTCCTCGTCCTCCGGACGTCCGGCGACCGTGGCCAGCACCGACGCCGCCTGCTCGCCGCCCATCACGGAGATCCGGGCGTTGGGCCACATCCACAGGAACCGCGGGTCGTAGGCCCGCCCGCACATGCCGTAGTTGCCGGCCCCGAAGGACCCCCCGATCACGACCGTGAACTTCGGGACCACCGAGCACGCGACCGCCGTCACCAGCTTGGCGCCGTCCTTGGCGATCCCGCCGTTCTCGTACTCCCGACCGACCATGAAGCCGGAGATGTTCTGCAGGAACACCAGCGGGATGCCGCGCTGGTTGCACAGCTCGATGAAGTGCGCGCCCTTGAGCGCCGACTCGCTGAACAGGATGCCGTTGTTGGCGACGATGCCGACCGGGTGGCCCCAGATGTGCGCGAAGCCGGTCACCAGCGTCTCGCCGTAGAGCTTCTTGAACTCGTGGAACCGGCTGCCGTCGACCACCCGGCGGATCACCTCGCGGACGTCGTACGGCGTGCGCGTGTCCGCGGGGACCACGTCGTAGAGCGTGGCCGGGTCCTCGTGGGGCTCCTCGACCGGACGCACCTCCCACCCGGCCACGGTGGTTGAGGTGCGAGCGAGGCGAGCCTCGAAACCACCGTGCCGCGGCAGGGTGTCGACGATCGAGCGGACGATCGCGAGCGCGTGGGCGTCGTCCTCGGCCAGGTGGTCCACGACGCCGGAGGTGCGGGCGTGCACGTCGCCGCCGCCGAGCTCCTCGGCGGTGACGACCTCGCCGGTCGCGGCCTTCACCAGTGGCGGGCCGCCGAGGAAGATCGTGCCCTGGTTGCGCACGATCACCGTCTCGTCCGACATCGCGGGGACGTAGGCGCCGCCGGCGGTGCAGGAGCCCATCACCGAGGCGATCTGCGGGATGCCGCGCGCGGACAGGTTGGCCTGGTTGAAGAAGATCCGGCCGAAGTGCTCGCGGTCGGGGAAGACCTCGTCCTGCATCGGCAGGAACGCCCCGCCGGAGTCGACGAGGTAGACGCAGGGCAGCCGGTTGTCGGCCGCGACGGTCTGCGCGCGCAGGTGCTTCTTGACGGTCAGCGGGTAGTAGGTGCCGCCCTTGACGGTGGCGTCGTTGGCGACCACGACGACCTCGCGGCCGCTCACCCGCCCGATGCCCGTCACCACGCCCGCCGCCGGGACCGGGCTGGTCCCGGGCTCGCCGTACATCTCGTACGCCGCGAGCGGGCTGAGCTCGAGGAACGGGCTGCCCGGGTCGAGCAGCCGGTCGACCCGGTCGCGGACCAGCAGCTTGCCCCGGTCGGTGTGCTTGCGGCGCGCCGACTCGCTGCCGCCGAGGCGCGCCGTCGCGAGCCGCTCGCGCAGCTCGTCGACCAGCTCCTTCATGTGGCTCACCCGGAGAAGGTTAGCGATCATTAACCAACCGGTCCACCGTCACCCTGCGGAAGGCTCTCGCCCCTTGGACGGCCATTCTCGACAGGCCTACTGCACTTTAGGCTGCGAGCACCGACCCGAGGAGAGACCATGACCTACCGCCCCGAGACCCTGGCCGTGCACGCCGGGCAGGAGGAGGCCGACCCCGCGACCAACGCCCGCGCGGTGCCGATCTACCAGACCACGTCGTACGTCTTCAACGACACCGAGCACGCCGCGAACCTGTTCGCGCTCGCCGAGCCCGGCAACATCTACACGCGGATCATGAACCCGACGCAGTCGGTCTTCGAGGACCGGATCACCCAGCTCGAGGGCGGCGTCGGCGCGCTCGCCACGGCCAGCGGCTCGGCGGCGACGACGTACGCCGTGCTCAACCTGACCTACGCCGGCGACAACATCGTCGCGCTCGCCACGCTGTACGGCGGCACCTACGCGCTGTTCGCCCACACGCTGCCGCAGTTCGGCATCGAGGTCCGCTTCGTCGACCCCGAGAAGCCCGAGGAGCTCGCGCAGCACGTGGACGAGAAGACCAGGCTGGTCTTCGGCGAGACGGTCGGCAACCCGAAGATCAACGTGGTCGACATCCCCGCCTGGGCCGAGGCCGCGCACGCCCAGGGCCTGCCGCTGATCATCGACAACACCGCGCCCACGCCGTACCTCGTGCGTGCCTTCGACCAGGGTGCCGACGTCGTCGTGCACGCCGCGACCAAGTACATCGGCGGCCACGGCACGTCGATCGGCGGCGTGATCGTCGACTCGGGCAGGTTCGACTGGGCCGCGCACTCCGAGCGGTTCCCGGGCCTGACCAAGCCCGACCCGGCGTACCACGGCGCCGTGTGGACCGAGGCCGCCGGACCCGCCGCCTACATCATCCGCGCGAGGACCGTGCTGCTGCGCAACACCGGCGCGGCCATCGCACCGCTCAACTCCTTCCTGTTCCTCCAGGGCCTGGAGACGCTGCACCTGCGGATGGAGCGGCACAGCGAGAACGCGCTCGCGGTCGCCGAGTTCCTCGAGTCGCACGACGGGGTCTCCTGGGTGAGCTACCCCGGCCTGGCGAGCAGCCCCTACAAGGAGGTCGCCGACCGCACCTTCACCGGCAAGGGGTACGGCGGCCTGGTCAGCTTCGGGCTGAAGTCCGGGCGCGACGGGGGCAAGCGGTTCATCGAGGCCCTGGGGCTGTTCAGCCACCTCGCGAACATCGGCGACGCCAAGTCGCTCGCGATCCACAACGCCACCACCACCCACAGCCAGCTCACGCCCGAGGAGCTCGACGCCGCCGGCGTACCGGAGGACATGGTGCGCCTCTCGGTCGGCATCGAGAACGTCGCCGACATCATCGCCGACCTGGAGCAGGCGCTGGCCTCCAGCAAATGAGCAGAGCCACGTGACCGGCCCGCTCGGCTACGTCGAGACGCAGCGGGTCGTCCTCGCGGACGAGGACGACCCGCTGCTGACCCGTGGCGGCGGGCGCCTCGACCACGTCGAGGTCGCCTACGAGACGTACGGCGAGCTGAGCCCGGCCCGCGACAACGCGGTGTTCGTCTGCCATGCGCTGACCGGCACGGCGAACGCGGCCGGGCTGCACCTGGGCGCGAAGAAGCGCGGCTGGTGGGACAACATGATCGGGCCGGGCAAGCCCGTCGACACCGACCGGTTCTTCGTGATCTCGCCGAACATCCTCGGCGGCTGCTCGGGGACCACCGGTCCGCTGTCCACGGACCCGGCGACCGGCCGGACCTACGGCCCGGACTTCCCGCTGCTGCACATGACCGACCTGGTCTCGGTGCACCGGCGGCTGCTGCGCCACCTGGGCGTGGACCGGCTGTACGCCGGTGTCGGCGGGTCGCTCGGCGGGATGCAGGTGCTGCAGTGGGCGATCGACGACCCCGTCGCGGTCGAGCGGGCGGTGCTCGTGGCCGCGTCCTCCCGGCTGACCGCTGAGAACATCGCCTTCTCCGCGGTCGCCCGCGAGGTGATCATGAACGACCCCGACTTCGTGGGCGGCCGCTACGCCGAGCACGGGGTGTTCCCGTGGCGGGGCCAGAAGGTAGCCCGGATGATGGCCCACATCACGTACGTCTCGGGCCGGTCGCTCGAGGACAGGTTCGGCCGAACCCGCGCGTCGACCGGCGACGCCTGGACGTTGGACGCCGACTTCGAGGTCGAGCACTACCTGCAGCACCAGGGGCTCACCTTCCTGGACCGCTTCGACGCACTGTCCTACCTCTACCTCACCCGGCTGCTGGACTACTTCGACCCGTTCGCGGACCCCGGCACCGACGACGCCCTGCGCCGGGCGGTCACCCGGTTCCAGGTCACCTCCTTCGACAGCGACTGGCGGTTCTCCACCGCGCAGTCGCTGCGCCTGGTCGCCGAGCTGGAGCGCCTCGGGCTCCCGGTTGACTTCGCCGAGCTGGCCTCGCCGTACGGCCACGACTCGTTCCTGCTCGAGCCTCCCGGCTACCACGACCGGGTCCGCGCCTTCCTCAGCCCACGTTGAGTCGGGACTTCCGCACGTCGAGTCGGGACAACCGACGGTCGAGTCCGGAGATATCTCCGGACTCGACCGTCAGAAGTCCCGATTGAGCCGTCAGAAGTCCCGACTCAACGATCGGGCGTCACTTCGGCGGGGCCGGGACCAGGCAGGGCGTGGGCGCCGACTGGTTGCCGCTGAAGTCCGTGGCGTAGACCTCCGCGTCGCCGGTGCCGGTGATGTGGAGGATGCCGCCCGGCATCGGCTTCACCGAGGGCGTGGCGCCGTTCTCGGTGTACTTGATCCGCTGACCGTCGGCGTACGGCCCGAACACCGTGCCGCTGCCGGTGTCACGGACATAGACCTGCGGGTCGGCGTCGACCGCGTCCGAGGACGTGAGCTCGAAGAAGCCGTCCGGGTTGTGGGAGCCGGGCACGTGGCCGCCGGGGTTGGGGCCCTCCGGGCACGCGGCGGTCGGCGCGGTGGTGTCGACCACGGTGATGGTCCCCGTCCCGGTGCCGGTGTTGCCGGCGGCGTCGGTCGCCGCGCAGGTGACCGTGGTCGAGCCGAGCGCGAACAGGCTGCCCGAGGGCGGCGTGCAGTCCGGGGTGAGCGGGCCGTCGACGTTGTCGACGGCGGAGGCGTCGTACGTCGTGGTCGCGCCGTCCGGCCCGGTGGCCTCGACGGTCTTGCTCTCGACGGTGACCACCGGCGGGGTGACGTCATTGACCGCGATCTCCACGGTCTGGACGAACTCCGGGCCGGGCAGCTCGCCGTTGACCAGGAACCGCGTCGTGCAGGTGACCGTGCCGCCCTGGGGTGCGTCCCCGGCGAGGGTGACCGTCTCCTGGAACGTCGTGCTGTCTCCGGAGACGACCGTCCGGCTGGCCTGGTCGAACGAGAGGCTCGCCCCCGGGTCGCAGGTGGTGTCGTGGGTGACGACCGCGGGCAGGTTCTGCAGCTCGCTGAGGATCGTGCTCGCGACCTCGCTCGGGTCGGCCGCGGCCAGCGTCCCGCCGGTCTGGCTGGTGACGTGCGTGGCCTGGCCGTCGTGATCGAGGTCGCCGACGTCGATGGCGATCACCCGGATGCCGGCGGCCTGGAGCCCGCTGGTGGCGGAGCCGAGGGTGAAGCCGAGCGACGGGTCGTGGCTCGGTGCGTCACCGAACATGACGAGCACGCGCGTGCCGTCGGGCCGGAAGCTGATCGTCGACGGCACCCGGCCGAGCGCGCCGATCCAGGCCTCCGGGGTGTCCCCGCCTCCGGAGGCGGACCACGCGTTGATGCCGGTCACCACGTCGGCGGCGTTGCCGGTCAGCTGCTGGTCCACCTGGTAGACCGCGGCCCCGTCGCTCTCGTCCTTGTACTCCGCCACGGCGAACTGCGCCGTCGGCTGGGCGCTCTGGATCTGGCTGAGGATAGCGCTGGCGTTCGTGCGGACGTTGGCGATGCTGCCGCCCATGCTCCCGGTCGTGTCGGCCATCAGGACGATGTCGGGCCGGGGCGGGATGGGCGGTGTCTCGACCGTCTTGGTGATCGTCACCGAGGCGCCCGGATCGAGGCTGTCGGTGTAGTGGGCGGGGGTGACGCCGGGGCTGGCGAGTGCCGCGGCTGTCGTGGCGATGCTGAGGGCGGCGGCGCCGGCGACCGGCAGCAGCCGGCGCGGTACCGCCCGAGAAGTGGTGCGCATGATGTCCTCCGAGTGTCGACGGCTTGTGCCGTGCTCATCGACGCTAAGGACGCACTCCGGCCCCGGACATGGCTCTCCCGGGCCACCCCCCGCCCCCCGTGAGGGGGGTTACGCAGGCACTGGCCTGCGGTGGGGGTGACCCGGGAGTGACCTCAGCTCTGCCGGCGGAACCGGTCGAACAGGCCCGGGCGCGGCTCGCCCTCATGGCCCTGGCAGCGCTCCGACTTCGGCACGCCGGCCATGACCTGCGAGACATGGGCGCCGCAGCCGGACCAGCCGGCCTTGCCGCACCGGCGGCAGGTGATACGTCGACACATAGTGGTGTTTCGTCCTTCCTCAGGGGGTCAGTTGGGTCAGGGTCAGCTGTGGGAGAAGCGGATGTCCGGCAGGACCTTGGTGAGCCAGGTGGGCACCCACCAGGCCGCCCGGCCGGTGAGCCGCAGCATCACCGGCAGCAGCACGAGCCGGACCAGGAACGCGTCGAGCAGCACGGCGACGCCGAGCACCACGCCCATCTCCTTCGGCGGGAGCGGGCCCGACAGCGCGAACGTGAAGAACACCGCGACCATCACCGCACCGGCGGCGAAGATCACCCGGCCGGAGTGGGCGATCGATCCGACCATCGCGTCCTTCGGGTCGCCCGAGTGCTCGTAGTGCTCCTTGGCCGAGGCCAGCAGGAACACCGTGTAGTCCATCGCGATCGCGAAGATCATCGCGAAGAAGAACACCGGCGCCCACGCGTCGAGGAAGCCCTGGTGCTCGAACCCGAGCAGGTCGGAGCCGTAGCCGTCCTGGAACACCAGCCGGGCCACGCCGAAGGCCGCGGCCGTCGACAGCAGGCTCGCGAGCGTGCCGAGCAGTGCGATCAGTGGCGCCCTCAGCGCGACCAGCAGCAGCAGGAAGCCGAGCGCGAGGATCACCCCGATCACCAGTGGCGTGGAGTCGTCGAGCTGCGACTTGAGGTCGAGGTTCTCGACCGCGGCGCCGCCGACGATCGCGGACTCGGGCAGGTCGCCCCGCAGCCGGTCGACGGTCTGGCCGAGCTCGGGGTCGGACGGGTCGACCGTCGGCACGGCCTGGATCAGCACGCTGTCCGTGCCGTCCGGGGCCGGCATGGCCGGCATCGCCGCGGCGATGCCCGGGTCGGCGACCAGGGCGTCGTACGTCGACTGGGCGTCGGCCGAGTCGGCCACGACCTGGAGGGCACCGGGGGCACCCTCGCCGAAGCTCTGCTGCACCAGGTCGTAGCCGACCCGGGCGCTGGCGTCCTCGGGGAGGACCTTGATCGACGGCATCGCGGTCTTCAGGCCCATGATCGGCGCGGCCAGCGCGAGCAGGATCACCAGCGCCGCCAGGCCGAACGCGATCGGACGCTTCCACAGCCGCTCGCCCCAGGCCTCGAACTTCGGCGAGCGGTGCTCACCGGTGTGGACCCACGGCAGGGCCAGCTTGTTGATCCGCTGGTCGAGCTTGTGCAGCACCAGTGGCAGCAGGGTCAGGGTCGCGGCCAGCACGAAGACCACGGAGAGCATGATCCCGCCGGCCATCGAGCGGAACGACGGCGAGGGCACCAGCATCACCGCGGACAGCGAGATCAGGACGGTGGCGCCGGAGAGCAGCACGGCCTTGCCGGCGGTGTCCATGGTCTCGGCGATCGCCTGGCGTGGGCTCTCGTGGTGGCCCATGCGGGCGGCACGGAAGCGGACCACGATGAACAGCGCGTAGTCGATGCCGAGGGCGAGCGCGAACATCATCGCGAAGTTCATCGCCCAGATCGAGACCGGCACCACCTGGTTGATCAGCACCAGGGAGCCGGCGGAGGCGACCAGCCCCGCCAGGGTGAGGATCAGCGGCAGTCCGGCGGCGACGAGCGCGCCGAACGCGAGCACGAGGATCGCGAGGGTGACCGGCCAGGAGAACATCTCCGACTTCATCATCGCGTTGAGGTTGGCCTCGTTGAAGTCCGACCACAGCAGCGAGGCACCGGTCGGGTTCACCTGCACGCCGTCCGTCGACAGGTCCTGCAGCGGACCCTTGAGGTCGTCCGCGGCGCGCACCATGTCGTTGGGGTCGGCGCCGGCACCGGCGAGCAGCACGGCGGTCTTGCCGTCCTGGCTCAGCGTGGCGCCCGGCTGGGGCTGGACGACCTCGGCGATGCGGGAGTCCTCGTTGAGGATCGCGGTCGCCTCGGCCAGGATGTCCTTGCCGGCGCCGCTCGTCACGGGGCCGTCGTTGCTGTGCACGACGACCTGGATCGCGGAGCTGGCGTTGCCGCCGAAGTGCTCCTGGGCGAACTCTCGGACGGCCACGGACTCCGAGCCGTCGGCCTGCCAGCCGGCGCCGGACAGCTCGGCCTCGACCTTCGGCGCGAAGGCGCCGAGGCCGACGATCACCAGCAGCCAGACGATGGCGGTCATGCGAGTGTGGTGGCTGACCCACACACCAAGCCGGCCCAGCGGGCCGGGGCGGTAGCCGATCTCGGGATCGACGTCAGGGGGCGTCGTGATGGTCGACATGGGGAAAGGGACTCTCACTCTCGGTTTCGGTACCTGGTGGAATACCCCTGGGGGTATCCGTCGTTCGGAACCATAACACCCCGGGGGGTATCGTATTCCCGGGACGACCAGAGGAGAGACATGACCACCACCACCCTGACATCTGCCGAGTTCGAGGAGACCGTGACCGGGAACGACATCGTCCTGGTCGACTTCTGGGCCTCCTGGTGCGGACCCTGCCGCCAGTTCGCCCCGGTCTATGAGGCTGCCTCGGAGAATCACCCCGATGTGGTGTTCGGCAAGGTCGACACGGAGGCCGAGCGCGAGCTCGCCGCAGCCGCCCAGATCACCTCGATCCCGACGCTGATGGCGTTCCGCGAGGGCGTGCTCGTCTTCGCGCAGCCCGGCGCCCTGCCCCCGGCCTCCCTGGAGCAGGTGATCACCGCCGTCCGCGAGCTCGACATGGACGACGTGCGCGCCCAGCTGGCCGCCCAGCAGCAGGGCCAGAGCGAGGGGAGCGACCAGTGAGCTTCACGCTGAGCACCACCGTCGAGCGCTCGTACGACGACACGGTGGCCGCCGTGCGCGAGGCGCTGGCCGACCAGGGCTTCGGCGTGCTCACCGAGATCGACCTGCGCGCGACCCTGGCGGCCAAGCTCGGCGTCGACGTACCCCCGCAGGTGATCCTCGGGGCCTGCCGTCCCCAGCTCGCCCACCAGGCGCTCCAGGTCGACCCGTCCGTCGCCGCCGTCCTGCCCTGCAACGTGGTCGTCCGGTCGACCGGTGAGCACACCACGATCGTCGAGGCGTTCGACCCGGACGCCATGATGGCGCTCGCGGGCGACGGCCTCGCCGAGGTCGCCGCCGAGGCACGGCAGCGCCTGACCGCGGCACTCGCCGCCCTGACCGAGGAGAACTGACATGGAGCTGGACCCGAAGGACATGACGCCGGTCATCAACCGGATCAAGCGCGCCCAGGGCCAGCTGGCCGGGGTGCTGCGGATGCTGGAGGACGGCCGGGAGTGCGAGGACGTCGTGACCCAGCTCGCCGCGGTCTCGCGGGCCCTGGACCGCGCCGGCTTCGCGATCGTCGCCACCGGGCTCCAGCAGTGCCTGGCCAACGGCGAGGGGCTCGACGGCCTCGACGCGAAGAAGATGGAGAAGCTGTTCCTGTCCCTGGCCTGACACGTTGACCCGCCCGAAACTTCACGACGGGTCAACGTGGATCGGTCGATGGCCCACGGGTTAACAAGCACTAACCTGAGCCCATGAGCAGGCGCGACCAGATCCTCGCCACGGCGGCGGAGCTGTTCGCGACCCATGGGTTCCACGGCGTGTCCGTGGCCGACCTCGGCTCGGCGTGCGGGATCTCCGGGCCAGCGCTCTACAAGCACTTCCCGTCCAAGCAGGCGGTGCTCGCCGAGATGCTGGTCGCGATCAGCGAGGAGCTGCTGCGGGTCGGCACCGAGCGGGCCGCGGCCGCCGACGACGCGCGCGCCGCGCTCGCGGCTCTCGTCGACTGGCACGTCGACTTCGCGCTGCGCCACCGCGCCCTGATCGTCGTGCAGGACCGCGACTGGGAGGCGCTCCCGGTCGAGGCCCGCGACCGGGTGCGCGCGCTGCAGCGGGAGTACGTCGACCTGTGGGCCACTCAACTGCGCCTGGCCGACCCGACGCTCGACCAGCCCACCGCGCGGTCGATGGCGCACGCGGCGTTCGGGCTGATCAACTCCACCCCGCACAGCGGCCTGCTGCCCGACACCCGCATGCGTGGCCTGCTGAGCCGGATGGCGCTGGGCTCACTCGGCGTCAGCTGACTCCGGCACCGCCTCCTGGAGCAGCCGCGCGGCATACAGCGCGGCCTCGACGGCGGCCTCCAGGTCGGGCTCGTCGTCCGTGGGAACATCCGAGGCGGTCGGCTCCACCGTGCGCTCGTGCAGCCGCCCGAGCAGGTCGTCGCGGGACAGACCGCGCAGCTGGAGCAGCACGAACGGGTCGGCCTCCACCAGCCACGTCAGCTGCTGGAGCACCGCGAGCGCGTGCACGCACGGGTCGGCCCAGTGGTCGCAGGTGCACGACGAGCCGAGCTCGCCGCCGTACGGCAGCAGCTCGACGCCCGCCTCGTCCGCGTGCTCGACGAGCCCGAACGGCAGGTCGCCGGCCAGCAGCGCCGCGATCCGCCCGGACTCGGCCGCGACCGCCTCCACGAGCACGCCGAGGTCGGCCGGGTCGAGCACGGGCACGGCACCCTCGACGGTCCACAATCCACGCCGGTCCTCGACCGAGGCCACGAACCGGCCCGGCTCGGTGGCGATCTGGCCGACGTGCCCGTTGCGGGCCAGCACCCGCGCCGCGACCAGCTCGGACTCGGCGTACGCCGCCTCCTCGACCGCGCGCACCCAGGCCTTGCCCCACCACGTGGTGGCACGGACCATCGAGCGCCGGGCCGCGAGCCGGGGATGCAGCACGGGTCGGGCCATCAGTCGTCCGGCTCGGGGTCGCGGTCGGGCCGCAGGGCCACGAAGTCGCGCAGCTCGTCGTTGCTCAGCTCGGTGAGCGCCGCCTCGCCGCGCGCGAGCACCGCGTCGGCGAGCGCCCGCTTGCGGGTCAGCAGCTCGGCGATCTTCTCCTCGACCGTGCCGCGGGCGATCATCCGGTGCACCTGGACCGGCTTGGTCTGCCCGATCCGGTAGGCCCGGTCGGTCGCCTGGTCCTCGACGGCGGGGTTCCACCACCGGTCGACGTGCACGACGTGGTCGGCGCGGGTGAGGTTGAGGCCGGTGCCGCCGGCCTTCAGCGAGAGCAGGAACACCGGCACCTCGCCCGCCTGGAAACGGCGCACCATCGCCTCGCGCTCCCGCACGGGGGTGCCGCCGTGCAGCAGCTGGTGGGGTACGCCGGCCCGCGCGAGGTGGCTCTCGAGCAGCCGCGCCATCGCGACGTACTGCGTGAACACCAGCACCGCGCCGTCCTCGGCGAGGACCGTGCCGACCAGCTCGTCGAGCAGGTCGACCTTCTCCGAGCGCCCCGACAGCCGGACCGCGGACTGCTTGAGGAAGTGCGCCGGGTGGTTGCAGATCTGCTTGAGCCCGGTCAGCAGCATCAGCACCAGCCCGCGCCGCGCATCCTCGTCGGCACGCTCGATGCGCGCCATCGTGTCGCGGACGAACGACTCGTAGAGCACCACCTGCTCGCGGGTCAGGCTCAACCGGTGGTCGGTCTCGGTCTTGGCCGGCAGCTCGGGCGCGATGCCCGGGTCGGACTTGCGGCGGCGCAGCAGGAACGGCCCGATCAGGTCGGCGAACTGCCGCGCCTTGGTCGGCTCGAGGCCGGACTCGATCGGCGCGGCCCAGACCTTGCGGAACGCGTTGCGGCTGCCGAGCAGCCCGGGCGTCGTCCAGTCGAGGATCGCCCACAGCTCGGTGAGGTTGTTCTCGACCGGCGTGCCGGTGAGCGCGACCCGCGCGGCGCTCTCGATGGAGCGGAGCGCCCGCGCGGACGACGTACGCGGGTTCTTCACGTGCTGCGCCTCGTCGGCGACCACGAGGTCCCACGCGACCGTGCCGAGGGCCTCAGCGTCGCGCCTCATGGTGCCGTACGTCGTGAGCACGAACCCGTCCCCGGCCGCCGAGACATCACGCGCGCTGCCGTGGAACCGCACCGCCGGCACGCCCGGCGCGAACCGGTGGATCTCGTCCTCCCAGTTGCCGAGCAGGCTGGCCGGACACACCACGAGCGTGGGGCCCGTGGCCCCCCGCTCGTGGCGGTGCAGGTGGAGGGCGATCAACGTGACCGTCTTGCCCAGGCCCATGTCGTCGGCCAGGCAGGCGCCCAGGCCGAGCGAGGTCATCTCGGCGAGCCAGGTCAGCCCGTGCCGCTGGTAGTCGCGCAGCGTGGCCCGCAGCCCGCCGGGCGGCTCGACCGGCTCCTGGGTGGCCGCGCCGAGCAGCCGCTCGCGGACCTTCAACAGGCTCGCCCCGACCACGACCTGCTGGTCGGTGTCGGCGACCTGGACGGTGCCGGTCAGCGCCGCGGCGACCGCCTCGGCCGGCTTGACGGTGCGGATCAGCCGCTTGCGCGCCTTGCGCGCGATCGCGGGGTCGACCACCGTCCAGGCACCGCGCAGCCGCAGCAGCGGCGTGGCCGAGCCCGCCAGCCGGTCCATCTCCTCGGGGGTCAGCGGGTCGCCGTGCACGGCGATCTGCCAGTTGAACGAGAACAGCGCCTCGCGGCCGAGCACCGGCTCGTTGAGCGGCTCCTCGCGCGGGCCGGCCGGCGCGCGATCGAGCACCGTGGTCGCGGTGAGGTCGCGGCCCAGGCTGCGTGGCCACAGCACGTCGACCCCGCGGTCGCGGAGCGCGCCGACGCCCTCGTCCAGCAGGCTCACCAGCTCGTCGGTGTCGAGCACGAGCTGGTCGGGCACCCGCAGCTCGAGCAGCCGGTCGAGCACCGGCCAGGCGTCGGCGGCGGCCCGCAGCGCGATGGTCGCGTGGGTGCGGGCCCGCTCACCGAAGCCGTGCTCCTCGGGCGTCCCGGTCCACAGCAGCGCCAGGTCGCAGAGGTGCAGCGGGTTCTGCTCGTCGTGGGCCTGCGGCACGAGACGTACGGCGCCGGCGACGAGCTCCTCCTCGTCGGCCTCGACGCGCAGCGAGATCGTGACCAGCTGCGGCAGGTCGCGCGCGTCGACGCGCTGGTGGCGGGCCAGCCGCGCCTGCAGCCGCTCCTCGAAGGTCGGCCGCCGCTCCCGCGGCGCGACGGCGACCGCGGCGCGGCTGGGCTGCGAGCGCGGCATCGCGTCGGCGACCGCGTCGAGCAGGTCGCGGACCACCTGCTCCTGCTCGGCTCCGCTGCTCGCGAGCATCGCGATCCGCTGCTCGTCGTCGGCGTCCAGGCCGGCGACCCGCCAGCTCGGCGGGCTCCCCGCCGGGGCGAACTTGCCGGCCGCGACCAGCCGCAGCGCGAGCAGCGCCGCCCCCGAGAGCACGCCGACGCTCGGGTGCAGGTCGTCGCGCGACCGCGCCTTGGTGAGCACCGGCAGGGCCGCGCGGATCGGCAGGCTCACGGTCCGCCGGTCGTCGGTGAACTCCACCACGCCCTCGCGCGGCGGCTCGGCGGCACGGAACGTCGCCGGGCCGGTGACCGGGACGAAGCTCACCTACGTGACCGTAGTCGGAGACGCCGACAGGTCGGCCTTCCGGGCGCCCGTAGCCTGAAGGCATGAGCATCCTCGACGCCCCCGTCGCGCGCCTGGACGGCACCCCCACCACGCTCGGCGAGATCACCGGCGGCCGGCCCGCCCTGCTGGTCAACGTCGCGAGCAAGTGCGGGCTCACCCCGCAGTACGCCGGGCTCGAGGAGCTCCACGAGCAGCACGCCGAGCGCGGCTTCACCGTGGTCGGCCTGCCCTGCAACCAGTTCCTCGGCCAGGAGCCGGGCACTCCTGCGGAGATCGCCGAGTTCTGCTCCGCGACGTACGGCGTCACCTTCCCGATGACCGAGAAGATCGACGTCAACGGCGACGACCGACACGAGATCTACCGCGGCCTCGTCGACACCCCGAACGAGAAGGGCGAGGCCGGCGACGTCACCTGGAACTTCGAGAAGTTCCTCGTCGACGGGTCGGGTGCCGTCGTCGCTCGCTTCAGCCCCGGCGTCGAGCCGGGCGACCCGGCGCTCGTGGCGGCCGTGGAGTCCCAGCTCGCCTGAATCTTGCACTCACCTGGTGACCCAACCCACAGGCCGTCGAGCCGAAAGTAGGGTGCCTGGCGAAGGTAGGTCCACCTAACCTCGTCCGGTGACCGAGACCCAGGACGAGAACACCGCCGCCCAGGCCCCCGCCACAGCTCCCGACGCCCCTCCTGAGGGGCTCGACGCGCGCGTGCTGCTGGTCGCCGGCGTCGTCGTGCTCGGCGCGATCATGTCGATCCTCGACATCACCGTGGTCTCAGTGGCGCTGCAGACCTTCCAGCGCGAGTTCGACGCCACCTCCGCGCAGGTCGCCTGGACGATGACCGGCTACACCCTCGCGCTGGCGAGCGTGATCCCGTTGACCGGGTGGGCCGCCGACCGGTTCGGCACCAAGCGGCTCTACCTGCTCGCCGTCCTCCTCTTCACGGCCGGCTCGGTGCTCTGCGCCGCGGCCACGTCGCTGGAGATGCTGGTGTCGTTCCGGGTGCTGCAGGGCCTCGGCGGCGGCATGCTGATGCCGCTCGGCATGACGATCCTGACCCGCGCCGCCGGCCCCGAGCGGGTCGGCCGGGTGATGGCGGTGCTCGGCATCCCGATGCTGCTGGGCCCGATCTTCGGCCCCATCCTCGGCGGTGCGCTGATCGACTCCGCGAGCTGGCACTGGATCTTCCTCATCAACCTGCCGATCGGCATCATGGCGCTCGCCTACGCCGCGGTCGTGCTGCCCCCCGACCACGTGGAGCCGTCCGAGACCTTCGACTGGGTCGGCATGGCGCTGCTCTCCCCCGGCCTCGCGGCGTTCCTGTACGGCGTCTCCTCGATCCCCGAGGCCCGCCAGGAGGACGGCACCGTGTGGACCGCGCAGGTCGTCGGCCCCGCAGTCGCGGGCCTCCTGCTGATCGCGGCGTTCGTGCCGTGGGCGCTCCACCGCAACAACCTCCACCCGCTCGTCGACCTGCGCCTGTTCGGCCACCGCACGATGACGGTGGCGGTGCTCGCGATGTCGCTGTTCGCGATCGCGTTCTTCGGCGCCAGCCTGCTGTTCCCGCTCTACTTCCAGTCGGTCCGCGGCGAGGACGCCCTGCACGCCGGGCTGCTGCTCGCACCGCAGGGCGTCGGCGCGATGCTGACGATGCCGCTGGCGGGCGTGCTGGCCGACCGCATCGGCCCCGGCAAGATCGTGCTGACCGGCATCTCGGTGATCACCGTCGGCATGGCGATGTTCACCCAGATCGAGGCGGACACGTCGTACCTCTACCTGTGCTCGGCGCTGTTCGTGATGGGCCTGGGCATGGGCGGCACGATGATGCCGATCATGTCCGCGGCGCTGGCAACGCTGCAGACGCACACGATCGCCCGGGGCTCGACGCTGATGAACATCGTCCAGCAGGTCGCGGCCTCGATGGGCACCGCGCTGTTCTCGGTGCTGCTCACCAACGGCACCATCGACCTCGACCCGACCGACCCGGCGTCGTACGTCCCCGGCCTCGCCGACGCGTTCGCCACCGTGTTCGTCGTCGCGACCATCCTCGTGGCCTGCGTGATCATCCCCGCCGCGTTCCTGCCCCGCCGCAAGGTCGCCCCGCTCGACCCCTCGCTGGTCGTCGGGCACTAGCCGCATGGACCTGGCAGCCCAAAGCCGCACGACACGCCGACGCCTCTCGGCGTGTCGTGCGGGTTTCGGCTGTCAGCAGCCGAACCCCGCAACCCGCCCCGTCACCGGCGGCAGATCCGCGAGCGTGACGATGCCGGGCGGGGCGGCGACGACGGACGGCACGGCGTTGGTCACCGGCATCGCGGTGTAGATCATCCCGAGGCCCATGAACCCCGGCTCGTCCCAGCCGTCGGGCGGCAGGCAGTGGATGACCGTGCGCATGTTGGGCAGCCCGAACACCTGGACCACGTGCCCGTGGGCGAGGGGCTTGGGCGGTACGACGTGCGAGCCCATCGTCCAGTTGAACCCGACACTGACCACGTTGCGCTCGCCGACCCAGCCACGGTGGTAGCCCATCACCCCGCCGACGGTGCCGGCCGGGATCGACATGTTGCCCAGGTCCGAGTCACCGGTCGCCGGCGTGAACGTGACGTCGAAGGTCATCCGGTCGAGCGTCACCCCGAGCGCGTCGGCCATCATCGCGGCCGACTCGGCGAAGACCTCCGACTCGCGGCGCACCGACTCGGCGAGCCCTGGGGTGTCGGGCGCCTGCGCGAAGCCCATCGCCCGCTGGGTCTCCGCGCTCTCGTACGTCGAGCAGTCCACCGACTCGGTGATCCGGATCTCGTCGACGCGCTCGCACGACCCGCTGAGCACCATGCCGACCAGGTTGGTCATCCCCGGGTGCGCGCCGCTGCCGAAGATCGTCGCGCCGCCGCGCTCGCACGCCTCCAGGACTCGGGCCCGGTCGTCGGGGGTCTGCTTGCCGCCGGTGATCCAGGCGGCGCTCGTGCACACGTTGACGCCGGCGCCGAGCAGGGCGCACAGCTCGTCGATGCTCGGCCACAGCGGGTTGTAGCAGCACGCGTCCGCGCCGAGGGCCAGCAGCGCGTCGACGTCGTCGGTCGCGAGCACGCCGGTCGGCTCGGGCCAGCCGCAGAGGTCGGCCGCGTCGGTGCCGACCTTCTCCGCGCCGTGGGCGTAGACACCCACCAGCTCGAGGTCGGGTCGGGCGAGGATCGCGTGCAGCGACCGTCGCCCGATGTTGCCGGTCGTCCACTGGATGACCCGGAGCGGTTGTGGTGCGGGAGGCATGGGCGCAGACTAGAACGTGTTCTATCAACCGTCCATCGCCCGGAGGCGGCGCGGCGAGCCGCGCGGGGTCACCGCCCCGGACTGACCCGCTCGGCCAGCCGCACGGCCGCGTGGTGCACGAGGTCGGCGGTCTCGGGGTCCGCGGCGGCCTGCTCGGGGACCAGGCCGCCGAGCAGCCCGGCCGGCTGGGTCAGCCAGGCCCAGGCCTTCCACGGGTCCATCCGGGCAGCGAGCAGCGGCTCGATGACCGGCCCGAGCTCGGGCCGCAGCTCGCCGCGGCCGGTCAGCTGGAAGCCGGGCACCAGGGTCCGCTCGTCGGCGGCGACCACCAGCAGGCGGTGCTCACCGCCGGCCTTGTGCACCGCGAAGCGGGTCGCGTCGACCGAGGTCTCGCGCAGCTCGGCCAGCGTCTCGTAGGTGAACCACGGGCTGGCCAGCAGCTCCTCGCGCAGCCGCGCCTGCCGCGCGAGCTGCACCAGCTGCACCGGCACCGCGTGCTGCGGGTCGGTGCCCTCGCTGCGCAGCAGCCGCTCGAGGTCCTCCAGCTGCACGCTCGCCATCGGCAGGCCGGTGTGGGGATCGGTCCACCGCACCCGCCCGTGGTCGTCGCGCTCGTACGTCGGCAGCCCGGCGGCCTCCAGCTGCGGACCGAGCCCCAGCTCGTCGAGCCAGGCGGCGAGCCGTTCGCCCAGGTCGGCTGCGCGCGCCGACTCGTCGCTCGGGTCGTCGGGGTGGGCGTCGTACGCGGTCATGGGACCAGCCTGCCGCACGGGCGGCGGGGCCCGCTCACCGGTCGCCGGGCAGGGCGGCGTCGAGGAACGCCACGACCCGCTGCGCCCACTCCTGGCGGCTAGGTGGTGGCGGCGAGCACCAGCGGCCGCACCTCGGCCGCGCCGGCACGGCGTACGGCGCGGGCGGCGAGCGTCAGCGTCCAGCCGGTGTCGGTGCGGTCGTCGACGAGCAGCACCCGCTGGCCCTCGAGCGGCTGGTCGGCCTGGAGCGCGAACCGCCGGCCGACCGCCGCGACCCGCTGGGCGGAGTTGGCCGCGCCCTGGCCGGGGGCCACGTCGGGGTTGACGATCGCCCACCGGCCGAGCACCGGCACCCGCAGGTAGCGCGAGAGCCCGTCGGCGAGGTCGGCGGTCAGCGTCGGGTGGGTCTCGGACTCCACGACCACGATGCCGTCGACCGGAGGACGCCAGTCGCCGAGCACCTCGACGACCGCCCGCACCAGCGGCACCGGCACCGGGCCGTCCGGGGTCGCGGGGGCGAACAGCTCGCGCAGTGCCTGGCCGTGGCCGAGGTCGGTGAGCCGGGCGACCGCTCGCCCCTCCTCGGCGCCCTCGGCGATCTTGCCCTTGAGGTCGATGCCGAGGTTGGCCAGCGCCGTCGGCCACATCTTGCGCGGCTCGACGACCACGCCGGGCCGGGCCAGCCGCGCGCCGGCCTCCTCGAGCGCCGCCGCCGAGACGTCGGCGGACAGGGCGAGCCCGCCACAGTTGTCGCAGCGCCCGCAGTCCTCGGCCTCGGGGTCGTCGAGCTGCTCGCGCAGGAACCGCATCCGGCACGCGTCGGTGGCGATGTAGTCGAGCATCGCCTGCTGCTCGCGCTGGCGGGCCTCGGTGACCCGCCGGTAGCGCTCCTCGTCGTAGGCCCACGGCTGTCCGGTGGACTCCCAGCCGCCGCGGACCCGGCGTACGGCGCCGTCGACGTCGAGCACCTTGAGCATGGTCTCCAGCCGGGTGCGGTTGAGGTCGACGTACGTCTCGAGGGCGGCCGTGCTGAGCGTGCGGCCCTCGGACGCGAGCACCTCGAGCGTGCTGCGCACCTGCTCCTCGCGCGGGAACGCCAGCGAGGCGAAGTAGGCCCAGATGTCGCGGTCCTCGGTCGCGGGCAGCAGCACCACGGTGGCCTCGTCCGTGCCGCGGCCCGCGCGGCCGACCTGCTGGTAGTAGGCGACCGGGGACGGCGGCGCCCCCATGTTGACCACGAACCCGAGGGTCGCGTCGAAGCCCATGCCCAGGGCGCTGGTCGCGACCAGCGCCTTGACCCGGCCGTCGACGAGGTCCTGCTCGAGGGCGTGCCGCTCGGTCGGGTCGGTCTGGCCGGAGTACGCCGCGACCGCGTGCCCGCGGGAGCGCAGGTAGTCGGCGATCTCCTGGGTGGCCGCCACCGTCAGGCAGTAGACGATGCCGGAGCCGGGCTGCTCGGCGAGGTGGTCGGCGAGCCACGCCAGCCGCTGCTCGGCCGTGCGCAGCCGGACCACGCCGAGCCGCAGCGACTCCCGGTCCAGCGAGCCGCGCAGCACGAGCACGTCGCCCATCGAGCCGTGGCTGCTGCCGAGCTGCTCGGCGACGTCGGCGGTCACCCGGGCGTTGGCGGTGGCCGTGGTGGCGAGCACCGGGATGCCCTCGGGAAGGTCGTCCAGGAGGGTGCGGATGCGGCGGTAGTCGGGGCGGAAGTCGTGGCCCCAGTCGGAGATGCAGTGGGCCTCGTCGACGACCAGCAGCCCGCAGGTCGCGGCCAGCCGGGGCAGCACCTCGTCGCGGAAGCCGGGGTTGTTGAGCCGCTCGGGGCTCACCAGCAGCACGTCGACCTCGCCGGCGGCGATCGCGGCGTGGATCGGCTCCCAGTCCTCGATGTTGGTGGAGTTGATCGTCACCGCGCGGATGCCGGCGCGCTCGGCGGCCGCGATCTGGTTGCGCATCAGCGCCAGCAGCGGGGACACGATCACCGTGGGCCCGGCGCCCTGCTCGCGCAGCAGCAGGGTCGCGACGAAGTAGACCGCGGACTTGCCCCAGCCGGTGCGCTGCACCACCAGGGCCCGGCGCCGCTCGACGGCGAGCGCCTCGATCGCCGACCACTGGTCCTCGCGGAGCACCGCGTCACCCCGTCCATCCCGGGGCCCGACGAGGGCGCGCAGGTGCGCCTCCGCGCGCTGGCGGACGTCGGTCGTGGTGGGCGTGGTCATGGCGCCCTGTCTACCAGCGGCCCCCGACCGCTCCGTACCGCCGCTCGTGCCCGTGGACGTATCTGGCGTGACCCGGCTCACTCCTCACCGCCGACGCGGCTCGTACCGGCGGGCCACCCCTCCCCCAGGAGCACGACATGAGCACCACGCACCGCACCCTCAGCTTCGCCGCCGTCGCCGGGATCGCCACGCTCGCGCTGGTCGGCGCCGCCACCACCCCCAGCACGGCCACCGGCTCGTCCGACCGATCCGCCCCCCACGCCGGTCAGCGCGTCGCCGCGCGGGCGGCCGCCCCGGTCACCTGCTCGGGTGGCCCGCTGAAGTCGATGACCAGCCGGCTCTCCGCCGACCCGTTCTCCTTCGCCGGCACCGCCGGCGCCGACGTCGCCGTGCCCGGCGCCCAGGTGTCCCTGTCCGGCCCGAGGCGCGGCACCGACACGATCCTGGTGACGTTCACCGCCGAGAGCTACTACACCGGGGGCGGCTGGCTGAGCCTCGAGCTGCACAAGGACGGCGTGCCGGTCGCGCCGTACGCCGACAACGGCAGCCCGTTCGCGTTCACCTCCGAGTCGAGCTACCACGGCGACTCCGCGCAGTTCTGCACCAAGATCCGCCGCGGCGTCCACACGCTGGCACTCCAGGCGAGCACCACGGGCGACGCCACCACCGACTCCGGCTGGATCGACGACTGGACGATGACCGTCGAGCGCTTCGAGTGATCCTCCCCAGGCTCAGGTAGCCCGGCGTCTCCTCGTCTCCGGCCACGTCGGCGGCGATGCCCAGGTCGCCCCGTCGGCGTACGTCGGTCCCGTCGTGGCGTCGCCGTCGACGGCGATGCCCAGGGTGAACGGCAGCTCGACGGTCTCGCCGCTCTGCTTGGAGCTGATCATCAGGTAGTAGTCGCCGGCCAGCGAGAGGTCCGGCGAGCCGATGTTGGGCGAGTGGTCTGCCCGCCACCGGCCGGCTCGGACATCGAGCCCGAGGAGTCCAGCAGCAGGATCATCCGGCGCGAGCCGGCCTGGTAGCCACCATCGGCGGTCCGCAGCGGCCCGCTGACCCCGGGCGCCCCGGCTGGTGGTCCCTCGATCCCCATCGCCCCGCTGACGCCGATCACGGGCATGCACCCGATCGCCACGACCTGGCGAGCCCCGAACTCATGGTCACGAACCTTCCGCACGGTGGCGCTCTCCAAACCCGGCTGTGCCGACCTCAGGCCGGCCGGGGTCGGCAGCCAGCCGCGACGAACGCCTCGCCCACCAGGAGAGGTACGACGTCGCTCGCGTCGAGCCCGGCCGCCACCTCGACGTCGCCGGCGAACCCCATCTCGACCAGCTCGCGACCGCTCGCGCAGTCCGGGAGCTCCTCAGCGAGCCGTGGCTCGACCGCCCGGAACGCCTGTTCGGCCACGCGGGCCTCCGGGCTGAGCCCGCTCGCGCCCAGGCCGGCCAGCGCAGCGATGACCGCCCCGGCTCCCCAGAGGTCCTCGACCGCCGGGCGCAGCGTGCCGTCCGGCCAGCGCTCGCCCGCGGCCACCACCGCCACGGTCGCCCCGTCGGGCAGCCACCGCGCGACCGCGGACGCGTTGCGCAGCGAGGCACCCACGACCCGCACCCCTGCCTCGGCGAGCCCGAACGCGATCGACGACCCGTTCGGCGACGGCAGCACGAGCCGCTCGACCCCGGCCGCTGCCCGGACCGAGACCGGCGACAGGCTGACCCCGCCCCGCGCGGAGCGTCCGGTCGCCAGCACCGCGTCCCGTTCGGCGGCGTACGCCGCGGCCCGCTCGTCCTTCCACCGGAACGGGTAGACCGTCATCCCCCGCTCGACCGCGACACTCAACGTCGTGGTGAACGACAGCACATCGACGACCACGGCGACGTCGGCGCCCTCGGCCATCGCCGCTGCTCCGGTCGCCCCCCACTCCATCCGGACCCGGTACGCCGACTGCGAGTGGGCCCCGATGTGCTGCATGGGAGGGAACCTAACCGCTCGGCGCCCGGCCCGCGCCGTGTGCTTCGGCTTGCGGGCCGCCGTGTGGTTGCGGTGGCCGGCAGCAAGGCGGGTACGGCGGGCGTCTGGTCGCGGCCGCCTCCCGGCTTCGCGGTCGCTACCTGCAGTGCGGTCTCTGGGTTGAGCCTGCGTCATCCCAGCGACCGCACCCGGCCACACGGCCCGCACCCAAGCGCCGACCGCAACCACCCCGTCGGATGGCCAAGCCCAGAGCGATCCCGCGGCTACCAGATGCGGACCCGGTCCGCCCGGTCGAGCCACAGCCCGTCCCCGGGCGAGGTGCCGAACACCTCGTGGAACTCGTCGAGGTTGCGCACGATGTTCGCGCGGAACTCCGGCGGGCTGTGCGGGTCGATCGTGAGGTACTGCTGCTCCTGCTCCTTGCGCCGCTTGGTGCGCCAGCAGTACGCCCAGTTCATGAACAGTCGCTGCCGCTCCTCGGCGGAGGCCGAGCCGCCGCGGGCGATGAGGAACGCGGTGTGGCCGATCGTGAGGCCGCCGAGATCGCCGATGTTCTCGCCGACGGTGAGCGCGCCGTTGACGTGCTCGCCCGGCAGGGTGCGGGGCTCGAACGCGTCGTACTGCTCGATGAGCGCCTTGGACTTCACCTCGAACGCGGCCTTGTCGTCCGGCGTCCACCAGTCGTTGAGGTTGCCGGCGCCGTCGTACTGCGCGCCCTGGTCGTCGAAGCCGTGGCCGATCTCGTGGCCGATGACCGCGCCGATGCCGCCGTAGTTCTCGGCCTCCTCGGCGTCGGGGGAGAAGAACGGCTTCTGCAGGATCCCGGCGGGGAAGCAGATCTCGTTGGTGCCGGGGTTGTAGTAGGCGTTGACGGTCTGCGGCAGCATGAACCACTCGTCGCGGTCGACCGGTGAGCCGATCTTGGCGAGCTGGCGGTCGGTCTCGAACGCCGACGCGGCGGCGACGTTGCCGAGCAGGTCGTCGCGGGTGACCCGCAGCGCCGAGTAGTCGCGGAACTTCTCGGGGTAGCCGATCTTGGGCCGGAACGTGTCGAGCTTGTCGTAGGCCCGCTGCTTGGTCTCTTCGGTCATCCAGTCGAGCTTCTCGATGGAGACGCGGTACGCCGCGAGCAGGTTGGCGACCAGGTCGTCCATCATCGCCTTCGCGCGGGGCGGGAAGTGGCGCTCGACGTACTGCTTGCCGACCGCCTCGCCGATCGCGCCCTCGACCAGGGCCACCCCGCGCTTCCAGCGAGCTCGCAGCTCGGGGGTGCCGTTGAGCGTGCGGCCGTAGAAGTCGAAGTTGGTCTCGACGAAGTCGTCGGTGAGGTAGGCGGCGACGGAGCGCAGCACGTGCGAGAGCAGCCACTCGCGCCAGTCGTCGAGGGGCACCTCCTCGAGCACCGTCGAGAGGTGGGCGAAGTACGACGGCTGCCGCACGCACACCTCGGCGAGCGTCGCGTCGCTGCCGCCGAGGTTGGTGATGTAGGCGTCCCAGTCGAACGCCGGACAGAGCTCGACCAGGTCGGCCTTGGTCATCAGGTTGTAGGTCTTCTGGACGTCGCGGGTCTCCGCGCGCTCCCAGTGGCCGGCCGCCAGACGGGTGTCGATCGCCAGCACGGTCGCGGCCGCCGCCGCGGGGTCGGGGTGCTCGCCCAGGCCGAGCAGGGTGGTGAGGTAGGCGACGTACTTGTCGCGGATCTCGGCGAACTTGTCGTCGCGGTAGTAGGACTCGTCGGGCAGCCCGAGGCCGCCCTGCACCAGGTTGAACAGGTAGCGGTCGGAGTCCTTGCTGTCGGTGTCGACGTAGGACCCGAACAGCCCGTGCCCGCCGATCCGCTCGAACTCGCCGAGGAACGCCGCCAGGTCGCGGATGTCGCGCAGCGCGCCGACGGCGGCGATCAGCGGCCGCACCGGCTCCAGGCCGTGCCGCTCGATCGTGGCGGTGTCCATGAACGACGCGAACAGGTCCCCGATCTTGTGGGCGTCCTCGTCCACGTCCTCGCCGGCCTCGACCTTGCGGGCGAGGTCCTCGATGATCGCGTGGACCTGCTCCTCCGCGACGTCGGCGAGTTGCACGAACGGCCCCCAGCTCGACCGGTCGGCGGGGATCTCGGTCTCGTCGAGCCAGCGCCCGTTGACGTGACCGAAGAGGTCGTCCTGGGGCCGGATCTCGGGGTTCATGCCCGCGCGGGCGTCGTCGAGGATGCTCACGGCGACGACAGTAGCCGGGGAAGCCGACCGGCACGTCACCACTTCGCGCAGGGCGAACGGTCCGGGCGGAACGGTCCCGGGCGGCCCGGGGGTCGTCGAGACACCAGGAATGGCTGCCCCGGGGCCCGGGCCACAACCACTTCTGGTGCCTCGACGGGAGACGGCCGGCGGCTAGCGCACCCGCAGCACCGACTTGCCGAGCGTGCGGCGCTCGTCCATGTCGACGAGCGCCCGGGCGACGTCGTCGAGGTCGTACGTCGCACCGATCGGCGGCTTGACCACGCCGGACTCCAGCATCGGCAGCAGCGCGGCCCACTGCTGCTGCATGTAGCCCGGACGCATCATCGCGTAGGCGCCCCAGCCGACGCCGCGGACGTCGACGTTGTTGAGCAGCAACCGGTTCACCTTCACCTCCGGGATGCCCTGGCCCGCGGCGAAGCCGACCACCAGCAGCCGGCCCTGAGCGGCCAGGCAGCGCAGCGAGTCGGTGAACGCCGAGCCGCCCACGACGTCGACGACCACGTCGACGCCCTGGCCGCCGGTGAGGCCCATCACCGCGTCCTTGAACCCCTCGAGAAGCACCGCCTCGTCGGCCCCGGCGGCTCGGGCCACCGCGGCCTTCTCCTCGGTGCTGACCACGGCGATGGTGCGCGCGCCGTACCCCTTGGCGACCTGGATCGACGCCGTGCCGACGCCGCCGGCGGCGCCGTGGACGAGCACGGTCTCCCCGGCCTTCAGGCCCCCGCGCTCGGCGAGCGCGAACTGCGCGGTGAGGTAGTTCATCGGCAGCGCCGCGCCCTCCTCGAAGGACACGTGGTCGGGCAGCGCGAACGTGAACATCGCCGGGTTGGCGACCAGCTCGGCGGCGCCGCCGTACCCGTTCACGCCCGCCACCCGCTGGCCGGGCTCGAACGGACCGCCGCTGACCACCGTGCCGGCGAAGTCGACGCCGAGCGTGAACGGCACCTCGGGCTTGAGCTGGTACTCCCCCTTGCTCAGCAGCAGGTCGGGGAAGGAGATCCCGACCGCGTGCACCTCGACCAGCACGTCGTCGGGGCCGGGGGTCGGCTCGGGTACGTCGCGCACGGCGACGTCGGCGGGTCCGGTGGTCTCCAGCACTCGGGCGGCTCGCATGCGCCGACCGTAGCGGGCCGCGACTCAGCCCGGACGGACCAGGCGGTTCATCTCGAAGTGCATCGGGTCGGTGTAGGCCCAGTCGCCGCCCCAGGTGAAGCCCCAGTACTTGAAGATCTCCACGACGCGGCGGTCGATCTCGCCGGCGGTGCCGCGCTGGTTGCCCGGCACGTTCAGGTCGAGCGCGAGCCCGAACGCGTGGTTGGAGAGCTTCGTCGAGCCCGCGATGAAGCGCGGGTAGTAGCAGCCGGCGTACTCGCCGGGGTGGATCCTGTCGGCCAGACCCTCGCGTTGGACCTGCGCGAGCGCGGCCTTCAGCTGCGGGTACATCAGCCGGTTGCAGGTGACGTTCCCCAGGATCGGCACCGCCTCGGTGGCGATGTGCGCCGCGACCCAGCCGGGGTCGGGGGCGATGTGGCCGCCACTGAGCACGGTGTAGCGGAAGATGCCGACCGCGTCGGCGATGGTGCCGGCCACGATCGCGGTCTGCCGCACGTCCGTGTCGAGGCCGTTGCGGGCCACGGCGTCGGTCATCTGCACCGAGGCGTCGCTGCCGCGCAGAATCCGCTCGATCGGCTTGCGCAGTGTGATCGGCGCGGTGGTGCCGGTGCGGATCAGCAGCGCGTTGCCCTCGGTCATGTCGAGGTCGGGGACCCAGGTCTCGTTGACCACCGCGTCGACGAGCCACGACTGCTGGGCGTAGGCGCCCACGTGCACCCGCGGCGCGTCCTGGGCGCTGCCGAGGCGCAGGAACCCGTCGTCGTCGATCGGGGCCCGCTTCTCCAGCGCCGGGCGGAGCGCGAGCTCGCCGCCGGAGACCCGGTCCCACACGTCGTCGGTCTTGGCGCTGTCGCTGTTGGTGACGTAGTTGCGGTACGTCGCCGGGTCGACCGCGGCGACGCTGAGGGACTGGTTCTCGATCAGCACCTGGACCAGCGAGATCTGCTCGACATCGACGACGCCGGGCAGCCGCTCGATCGCCCGGACCCGCGCGGGGGCGATCGTCTTCGACCCGTTGGCGACGATGTCGGGTGGCGAGATGAGGCCGGTCCGCCGCCCCGGCCTCTCGACCGCATGAGCGGGGTCGAGCGCCGGCTCGGCCGTCTGGCCGCCGGCCGCGGCCGTCGCGCTCGAGGAACCGCTCGGCTGGGGGGCGCCGGCGTCCGAGGAGCCGTTGCACGCCGTGGTCAGCGCGCCGAGGGACAGCACGAGACCCAGCACCGCCGTACCCCGCGCGCGCCCGAGTGCCATGACATCCCTCCCCGGGAGCCAGGGTACGACGTCAGTCCGCGCTGCCGGTCCGGTCGCGCAGACCGGAGACCTCGTAGCACTGCTCGTCGTCGATCGTGTCCTGACGGGGGTCGATGCTGACCGACCGGAGCGCCCCGTCGTCGTCCCGCTCGACCTCGACGACGGCGTCCGGCCCGGCCCGCTCGATCAGCTGCTCGAGGTCGGCGATCGTCGGCACGTCCTGGAGCCGTGGCCTCGGGGTGCGCCCGACCGGCTCGACCTTCGCCACCTCACCGTCCTCGACCCACACCCGGAAGGACCCGATCAGGCTCCGCTCGCCGCAGCTGGAGGTGAGGTCGAAGGAGTACGCCGCCGGCAGCTCGGCCCGCTGCGTCCCACCCGCCCGTGCGGCTGGCTCCGATCCGTCGCCGCACCCGGCCGCGAGGACCGGCACCACGGCCAGCAGACAGAGCAGTCGCCTCATGCCCGATCGGACGTCGGCGCCCGCCCGCGGGTTCCGCGCGTGGCCGATGGGAGACTGGTGCCGTGTCCGAGTTCGTGCTGATCCTCTCCTGCCCCGACCGCCCCGGCATCGTGCACGCCGTCACCGGCTTCCTGGTCGAGCGCGGGGCGAACATCACCGAGAGCCAGCAGTTCGGCGACCCCCTCAGCGGCCGGTTCTTCATGCGGATCGCGGTCGACGTCCCCGGCACGGTCGACGAGGCGACGCTGCGCGCGGAGTTCGCGCCGGTGGCGGAGACGTTCGAGATGCGCTTCGAGGTCCGCGACGCGGCCGCGCCGTACCGGACCGTGATCATGGTGTCCAAGGACCTGCACTGCCTCAACGACCTGCTGTTCCGCGCGAGCACCGGCGCCCTCGGCATCGAGGTCGCGGCCGTCGTGTCCAACCACCCGGACGCCGCGCCGATGGCCGCGTCGTACGGCGTGCCCTTCCACCACGTCCCGGTCACCCCGGGCACCAAGGCACAGGCGGAGGCGCGGCTGCTCGAGCTCGTCGCCGAGCTCGACGTGCACCTGGTGGTGCTCGCGCGCTACATGCAGATCCTCTCCGACGAGCTCTGCCGGGCGCTCGACGGCCGGGCGATCAACATCCACCACTCGTTCCTGCCGAGCTTCAAGGGCGCCCGGCCCTACCACCAGGCGTTCGACCGCGGCGTCAAGCTCGTGGGCGCCACCGCCCACTACGTCACCGGCGACCTCGACGAGGGGCCGATCATCGAGCAGGACGTGATGCGCGTCGACCACGGCTACAGCCAGGCGCAGCTGGTCTCCGCCGGCCGCGACGTCGAGTCGCAGGTGCTGTCCCGCGCGGTCCGCTGGCACGCCGAGTCGCGGGTGCTGCTCAACGGCCACCGCACCGTCGTCTTCCGCTGACTCGGCGCTCCGCGCACGTGCGGATGCGCCGACTCGCGGGTCAGGCGGACCAGCGGATGGCCTCGACGGCCAGGTCGGCGGGCGGGTAGACCCCGGCCAGCTCGGGCCGGCGCTCCATCAGCTCGACCAGATCGCGGGCCCGGGCGGCCGCGCGAGCCTCCTTCACGACGGACGTCGGTGCTGGTGTGGCGCGGGGGGGGCGGGTCGTCGTGACCATCGGTCCGCGTCCTCCCTCGTTCGGCTTGTCGAAGGCCTAAGTCTAGCCAACCCGTCGCCGGACGCCTCCCGGGCCCGCCGAGAGTGGGCTCAGACGGACCAGCGGATCGCCTCGACGGCGACGTCGGCGGGCTTGTAGACGCCGACCAGGTCGGGCCGGCGGGCCAGCAGGTCGACGAGGTCCTGGGGTCGTACGGCGACTCGCGCCTTGCGGGTCGCGGCGGCCGGCGCCCGTCGGGTGGTGTGGCGCTGCGGTACCGCGAATGACGTGGTCATGTCTCCCCCTCCGGGTGCGAGTCCCCCACGGGGCTCCATACCCCTTCACATCGGCGGCACTCGACCGGTCATGAGGCTTGCGGGCCGGCGATCCGCCCGTACCGTAGGGGAGGTGAGCGCGAGCCACCCCGTCGTCGCCCAGACCGTCCTCGACTGCCCCCGACCCCGGGTGCTCGCGGAGTTCTACCGCGAGCTGCTCGGCTACGCCTACCGCCCCGGCGACGAGACGCCGCCGGCCGGCGAGCCGGACCCCCGGGGCGAGGACTGGCTGGTGATCCGCCCAGAGCGCGACGCCCCGGCCGCCGGCCGCGGCCTGGCCTTCCAGGCCAACGCCGCGTACGCCGCACCCGTGTGGACCCCCGGCCCCGATCGGCCCGGCGACCAGCAGATGATGCTGCACCTCGACCTGACGGTGCCCGACGTCGCGAGCCTCGAGGCCCAGCGCGCCCGGGTCCTCGCGCTCGGCGGCACCGAGCTCTACGACCGCAGTGACGACGAGGACGAGCCGCTCTACGTCTTCGCCGACCCGGCCGGACACCCGTTCTGCATCTTCGTGGCCGGCTAGACCCGCGGAGTCAGAGGCCGGGGTCGCGGATCGTCAGCCAGGACACCACGCCGCCGACCGCCAGCAGCACCGCGCACGCGATCGTCGCCGAGCCGTACGCCGCGTCGAACGCCGCCGGGTCGGCGTACTCCTCCCCGCCGAGCCCCACCGCCGCGGGCAGCGCGGCCACCGCGAGCAGCGACCCGGCGCGGGCGACCGCGTTGTTGATGCCGCTGGCGATGCCCGCGTGCTCGTCGGACGCCGCCGCCAGGACCGTCGCGGTCAGCGGCGCCACCATCAGCGCGAGCCCGAGCCCGAACACCACCAGCCCCGGCAGCACGTCGGTCCAGTAGTCGGCGTCGGGCCCCACCCGCAGGAGCAGCAGCGTGCCGCCCGCCAGCACCAGCGGGCCGACGGTCATCGGCAGCCGCGGCCCGATCCGGGCTGCGAGGGCACCGCCGCGCGAGGCGAGCAGCAGCATGCAGAGCGTGATCGGCAGCGTGGCCAGGCCGGCACGCAGCGCGCCGTACCCGCTCACGGTCTGCAGCTGCAGCACCAGGAAGAACAGCACCGCGCCGAGCGCGGCGTACACCACGAGCGTCATCACGTTGGCCGCGGTGAAGGTGCGGTTCGCGAAGATGCCGAGCGGCAGCATCGGGTGGTCGCTGCGCCGCTCGTCGATGACGTACGCCGCAGCCGCGACGACGGCGACGGCCCCGGCCCAGGGCGCGAGCGGGCCGCCCCACTCCGTCAGCGCGTAGGTGAGGGCGCCGAGGGCGAGCGCCGCCAGGAGAGCACCGAGCGCGTCGAATCGGCGGGGTGCGTGCGGGTCCCGGGTCTCGGGGACGGTGCGCTGGGCGATCAGCACGGTGAGGGCCGCCACGGGGAGGTTGATCAGGAAGATCCAGCGCCAGCTGGCGTACTGCACGAGCCCGCCACCGACCAGCGGGCCGATCGCGGCGGCGACGCTGGTCAGGCCCGACCAGGAGCCGATCGCGCGGGCTCGGTCGTCGTGGGCGAACGCACCCTGGATCATCGCCAGGCTGCCGGGGGTGAGCAGTGCGGCGCCGACCCCTTGGAGGACCCGCGCGGCGATCAGGACCAGCGGCGTCGGCGCGAGACCGCAGGCCAGCGACGCCGCCGCGAACCACACCGTCCCGACCACGAACACACGTCGCCGGCCGAACCGGTCGCCGAGCGAGCCGCCCAGCAGGATCAGGCTGGCCAGGGACAGCAGGTAGCCGTTGGTGATCCACTGCAGCTCGGCCAGCGACGCGTCGAGGTCCTCGCCGATCGTGTGCAGGGCGACGTTGACGACGGTGCCGTCGAGCATCGTCATCCCCGAGCCGAGCACCGCGGCCGCGACGACGGCCCGGCCGGCCGGCGTGCCGAGCCGGACGCCGTCTGCCGGTGCGGCGTGGTCGCCCATCGGGACACCCTAGTGTCGACGAGTGCGGGGACCTCAGGGGAAACCCGGATGTGCCGAGCACCCGAACCCACCTAGCATTCCGCAATGCCGCGCGCGTCAACCTCCGAGGCGAGGCTCGCCGACCACGTCGACCGGCTCGGGCTGGAGCACCCGCCGATCGACCTGGACTCCGTGGACTTCACGGTCCGCCGTCCCCGCGAGCTAGCCGCCCGCTTCGGCCACGTGCTCGACTACATGGCCCGCGTCGAGCTCGAGGTCGACCGCAACGTCCTCGAGCTGACCACGCTGCTGCCCGACCCGCCCGAGATCGACCGGCGCTTCTACGCCGAGGTCTGGCAGCCGCAGGAGATCCAGCACGGGTTGATCCTCGACCGGCTGCAGGTGGAGCTGGGGCGCGCCCCGGCGCAGCCGGACCGTACGTCGGTCGGCGTCAAGCTGAGGGTCCTCGGGGCGCTCGCGCACCTGGATGCGTTCCAGGACGTGTGCCGGATGCTCTACTACCTCACCGGCATGGCCACCGAGCGGTCCGCCGTCCTGGCCTACAACCTCCTCCACGCCGGCGTCCGCGAGCTCGGCGAGCACGCGGTCGCGGACACGCTGATCGCACCGATCCGCCGGCAGGAGCCGGGCCACTTCGCGTTCTACCAGCTCTCCGCGCGCGCCCTGTGGGCCGAGCTGGCGGCCTGGCAGCGCTGGCTCGTCCGCCGGATGCGCCGGCTCTCCTTCGCCCCGGTCGGCGCCAACGACGCCGCCCAGTCCGCCGACTTCGGTGATGTGATGCGGGCCCTCGGCATCGACCGGGACGTCGACGACTTCGCGGCCCAGGTCTCCCGGGTCGAGAGCGAGCTGCTGTGGGCCCACCGGCGCGGGCTGGCCGTCCCGCCGTACGTCGTGCGTGCGTTCCGCGAGGCGGCCGAGCTCGCAGCGGTACGACGGGCGGCCTAGCATCCGGACAGCGCATCGACCCGCGGCTCGGAGCCCTGCTCCGCGTGCGCCCCCAGGTCGTCCGGGGTGACGGTCGCGGCCCGGCGGGCGGCACGCGTCGCCAGCACCAGGCCCACCACGCCCCACGCCGTCAGCAGCAGGAGCCCCGCGACGGCCGCGCCCCGACCGGTAAGCGCCGTCCGCACGAGGTCCGCCGCGACCGGCACCGGCAGCAGGCCGTGCAGCATCCGCACCGCGGCCGGGGCCGCGTCGATCGGCAGCAGCCCGTCGAGCAGCAGTGCCTGCAGCGCGAGCAGCACGAGGACCGTCGCCCGCCCGCGGGCCGCGCCGAGCAGCCCGACGATCCCTTGGACGAGCGCCGCGAACACCGCCCCCGCGAGCACGAGGACCGGGACGAGGAGCCCGACGTGGGCCAGCGTGACGTCGAACAGCACGAGCACCGGCACGAGCAGCACCGCCTGCACGACCCCGGCCAGCAGGCCCGGTCGCCAGCCGGCCAGTGCGACCCGCCAGGGCAGTCCGGGCGCCTCGAGCCGCGCCGGCGGGAGCGCCGGACGGAGCAGGTAGACCAGGGCGGCCCCCAGCCAGAGCACGAGCGCGAGGACGGCGGGGGCGATGCCGACCCGGGTCGCGTCGCCGGCCTCCGTCACGTCAGTCCGCACCGCGACCGGCTCCGCCACGGCGCCGGCGAGGCGCTGCTGCTCGGCGGAGGTCATCGACGGCAGCGCCTCGACGCCGCTGCGCAGTCCCTCCGCCAGGTCGCCGGAGCCCGAGCCCAACCGGTCGGCGCCACTGGACAGACGGTCCGCGCCGGAGGCGAGGCTCCCCGCTCCGTCGGCAGCGCGGGTGGCACCCGCCGCCAGCCGTCCGGCGCCGCCGGCGAGCTCGCCGGTGCCGGTGGCGAGGCGCGCGGCCCCCGTCGAGGCCGACCCGGCCCCGTCGGCGAGCCGGCCCGCGCCCGCACCGATCTGCCCGGCTCCATCGGCGACCCGGCCGGCTCCCGTCGCCAGCCGGTCGGCGCCGGCCGCCAGGCGCGCGGCACCGGCGTGCAGTCGTGCGGCGCCGTCGGCGGCATCGCTCACGCCCTGGACGAGCGCGGGTGCCGCGTCGGCCAGCTGCCGCGCGCCCGAGGCGACCGCGGCCGCCCCGCCCGTGAGCTGGTCTGCGGTGGCGCCGTCGGCGCCGACTGCCTGCGTGGTCCCGGCACACAGCGCGGCGTACCTCGTCATCGTGGGATCGGCGGCGCACGCCTGCTGCCACCCGCGCAGCACGCGGGCCCAGCCCGCGACACCCTGGCTCACCACGCCCGCGCCGTCGGCGAGCCGGCCGGCCCGCGTGGGCAGCGGCGCCACGGCGTGGTCCAACGTGGCCAGCCCGGTGCCGAGATCGGACGTGCCGGAGGCGAGCGTGTCCGCCCCCTCGCCGAGGCGGCCTGCCCCGGCGTCGAGGGCGGTGGCGCCGCGGGCGAGCCGGCCGGCGGCCGAGGCGAGCTCCTGGGCGCCGCCCGAGAGCCGTTCGAGGCCGGTGGTGAGCTCGCCCGCCCCGGCGCTCGCCTGCTCGGAGCCCTGGCGCAGGTCGTCCGCGCCCGAGGCGAGCGCATCGACGCCCGTCCCGAGGTCATCGGCACCCTGCGCCAGCGTGTCGGCTCCGGTGGTCAGGGTGCTGGCCCCGTCCCCGATCCGGCCGGCCGCGTCGGCGGCCCGGCCGAGACGGACGCCGAGCTGTGCGGTCTGCCCGTACAGGCCCTCGAGGTAGGTGCCGGTGATGCGGTGGCCGAGCTCGGCGCCGGCGATCCGGCTGACGTCGTCGCTCAGCCGCCCGAGGAGAGCCCCCGAGCCCTCCGCGCTGCGGACGGAGAAGCTGGCCTGCTGCGCCTCGTTGCGGGTGAGCCCGGCCACCGTCTGCGAGAAGTCCTCGGGGATCGTCACGACCGCGTCGTACGTCCCGTCGTCGAGACCGGAGCGCGCGTCGGCGGCGTCCGTGAGCTGCCAGTCGAGGCGCATCCCCCCGGTGTCGGCGTCCTTGCTCGGCGAGGTCAGGCCCGCGGCGAGGAGCCGTCCGGCGGCGATGGTCTGCTGCTGGTCCCCGGTCCCGGTGGTCACCGGCTCGTCGAGGTTGACGACGGCGGCGGCGATGCGGTCGGTGTCGGCCCCGCGGTCGCCCAGCGACCACAGCGCCATCGCCGCCAGGAGCGCCGGGAGCAGGATGAGCGCGATCAGCGCCCGGAGGGTGCGGCGGTGGGCGATCACGACACGGTCTCCTTCTCGGCAGCCGCGAACGGCCGCAGCGGGTGATGGGGTACGTCGGGGGTGGTGCTCGCGCCGGCCACGACCGTCACGCCGAGCTCGGCCAGGCCCACGAGGCGGTGCCACCGCTCGAGCTGGACGGCCACGGAGGCCTCGTCGACACCGTCGACCACGAGGAGCAGGTCCGCCCCGGCGCGGGCCCGGCTCGCGAGGCGCTCCAGCAGTGCGGCGTCGGGGAACCGCGGCAGGTGCCAGACGCGGGCACGCACGGCGACGGCCTCGGTCGGCAGGATCCGGTCCTGCACGACCAGGACACCGTCGGTGACGGGGAGCCGGCCGGCGAGCGCCGCGAGCAGCGCGGCACGGGTCCGCGTGTCCTCGAGGGCTACCACGCTCAGGTCGCCCGTCGGGACGACGAGCGTGGCCGGCGGCAGGACGGTCCGCCCGTGACGGTCGACCACCTCGGCGCCGTCGGCCCGCACCGCGACCTGTCCGTGGTCGCGCACCCACGCCTCGTGCTCGAGGTGGGCGTGGAGTCCTGCCCCCTCGACATCGAGCTGCGGCACGCGCGCCTCGAGCCACCGGGGCAGCCACCAGGCGCGCCGGCCGAGCAGGGCGAGCACGGCCGGCACGAGGGTCATCCGGACCAGGAAGGCGTCGACGAACACTCCGACCGCGAGGCCGAGGGCGATCGGCTTGACGATGGCGTCACCGTGCGGGACGAAAGGCGGCGAAGACGCCGAACATGATGATCGCGGCGGCCGCGACCACCCGGGCGCTCGCGGTGAAGCCGCTGACGACCGCGCCGCGGGCGTCGCCGCCGTGCCCGCTGCTGTGCACGAAGTCCTCGTGCATCCGCGAGACCAGGAAGACCTCGTAGTCCATGGCCAGCCCGAACAAGACGCCCATCAGGATGATCGGCAGGAACGAGATCACCGGTCCGACCTTCGACACGCCCAGGGCGTCGGAGAACCAGCCCCACTCGAAGACGGCGGCGACGGCGCCGAACGACGCGGCCACTGAGAGCACGTAGCCCAGGGTCGCCTTGACCGGAACGGCGATCGAGCGGAACACGATCATCAGCAGCAGCAGGGAGAGGCCGACCACCACGAGACCGAAGGGCAGCAACGCGCCCGACAACCGCTCGGACACGTCGATCGTGACCGCGGTCTGGCCGGTCACCTCGAGGTCGGTGACGCCGTACCTCTCCTCCAGGGACGTGCTGCGGTCGCGGATCTCGCGCACGAGGTCCGCGGTCGCCGCGTCGGTCTGGCCGGTCTCCGGCACCACCTGGATCACCCCGAGGTCGCCCTGGGGGTTGGGCGTGGCCAGCGGGACGGCGGCGACGCCGTCGAGGCGAGCCAGGTCGGCCGCCAGGTCCTCGACCACGCCGACCGGGTCGGTGGTCTGGATGATGTCGACGGTGACGAGCAGCGGGCTGTTCCAGCCCGGGCCGTAGGCGTCGCTGATGAGGTCGTAGGTCACGCGCGAGGTGCTGCCCGGCGCGTCGGAGCCGCGGTCGGGAAGCCCGAGGTCGAGGTCTCGTGCCGGCAGGGCCAAGACCAGCAGCACGGCCGTGGTGAGCACGACGGTGATCACCGGCAGGCGGGTCACCGCGCGCACCCACCGAGCGCCCATGCTGTGGCCGGTCGCCACGCCGGAGCCGGCGACGGCACCGTGCCGCGCAGCCCGGGAGCCAGGTCGCGGACGGAGCCGCTCGCCTGCGACCGCGAGGATCGCGGGCACGAGGGTGAGCGCGACGGCGACGGCGACGGCGACACCGGCCGCCGCAGCGAAACCCATGACGGTGATGCCCGGGATGCCCACGACGACGAGACCGCAGAGCGCGATGATCACGGTCGTGCCGGCGAAGATGACGGCGCTGCCGGCGGTGGCCACCGACCGGGCGATCGACTCGTCCACCGCCATGCCGGTCGCGAGTTGGGTGCGGTGGCGGAAGACGATGAACAGCGCGTAGTCGATGCCGACCGCCAGCCCGATCATCAAGGCGAGCGTCGGCGTCGTGCTGTTGACGGTCGTGAACGCCGCCACGGCCAGCAGGCCCAGCATCGTGGTGCCGACCCCCACCAGGGCGGTGAGGATGGGCAGCCCGGCGGCCAGCACGGAGGCGAAGGTCATGGCGAGCACCACCATCGCGATCACGACGCCCAGGCCCTCGGTCGCGCTGAGGGTGACCTTGGTCGGGGTGTACACCTGCCCTCCGAGGTGCACCGCCAGCGGGCTCGAGGAGGACACCTCCACGGCCTCCTCGAGGTCGCCGAGCGTGCCGCCGTCGAGCTCGTCGAGACCCTCGTCGAGCAGCACCTGGGCGAACGCCTGGTGGCCGTCCTCGGAGAGGAGGTACTCCGAGCCCGGAGCGAACGGGTCGACCACGCGGGCGACGTGCTCGACCCCCTCGACCCGGTCCAGGACCCGGCGTACCTCCGCGCGGTGGTCGGCGACCTGCTCGCCCTCGGGCGCGACGAACAGGACCTGGGCGCTGGTGCCGGCCAGCAGCGGGAACCGGTGGTCGAGGGTGTCGAGGCCGCGCTGGGACTCGGTGCCGGGGATCGACAGGTCTTGTTGGAGATGGCCGCCGAGCAGGCCGGCCGATGCTCCGGCGAGGATGAGCAGGGCGAGCCAACCCGCCATGACCCAGCGCGCGGACCCGACAGCGAACCGGCCGAGCCGGTAGAGGAACGAGGACACGTTCAATACGGTAGCGTATTGAATACACGAATGAATCGAGGGGTGCCCATGACGACCACCACATCCCCGCAGAGCCCCGCTCCGCGGCGCCGGGAGAACACCCGAGCCCGGCTGGTCGAGTCGAGCTTCGGCGTCTTCGTCGACCAGGGCCTCAAGCGGGTCACCGTCGACGACCTCGTCGGGGCCGCCGGCTACACCCGCGGGGCGTTCTACTCGAACTTCTCCAGCATCGAGGAGCTCTTCTTCGAGGTCTTCCGCGACCGGGGCGAGGGGATGCTGGCCGCCGCGTCCGCAGCCGTCGACGCGGTGCCCGAGGAGGACTTCACGATCGAGTCGATCGGCTCGGTCCTCGACGCCGTGCGGGCGCAGGGCCGCGAGTGGTACATCCTGCATGCGGAGTTCACGCTGCTGGCGCTGCGCGACGAGCAGGCTCGCGAGGTGCTGGCGGAGTTCTCCGGCAGGTTCCGGGTCCGCCTGGTCGCGGTGATCGAGGACGTGCTGCGTCGCCTCGGGCGCACGGCCGACCGGCCCACCGAGGAGCTGGCCGAGATGGTGGCCGCGCTCCACCTGCACGCCCTCGGCCAGCGCCTGGTCGGCTCCTCGGTGCTCGGCCCCGACGGGATCGGCCTGGAGACCGTGTCGGCGCTGGTGCTCGGCTTCTCCCACCCGGCGGGGTGAGCCTGCGTCAGGACGTGCGGGACGCTCGCGGGTCCTGGAGCACCCGGGCCGCGATCCAGGCGATGTCGTCGGCGGTCTCGGCCGGGCTGCCCGAGGGCTGCATGACGTGGCTGAGCACCACCCGCACGACCACGTCGATCGCCGCCTCCAGGCGCCGGCCCTCGAGGTCGAGGGTGTACGGCGCCAGCCGCTCGGCCACGACCAGCTTGGCCGCGGCGAGCAGCGACTCGGCGTGGGTGGTCAGCAGCGGCAGCAGCTCGGTGTCGGCGCCGTGCGTCGCGGACACCACGGCGTGCAGCAGCAGGTTGTCCTGGGCGAGCTCCAGCACCGCGGCCGAGGCGGCCCGGATCGCGCCGACCAGGTCGGCCGGGTGCCGGTCGAAGGCGTCGGCGACCACGCCGAGGAAGCGCTCGAGCTCGTGGGCGATCATCGCCTCGGCGAGCCCGGGCTTGGTGCCGACCTCGTTGTAGACCGTCTGCCGACTGACCCCGACCCGCTCGGCGAGCCCGGCCATCGTGACCGAGGACCAGCCGGTGTCCACGGTCATCGCGACCGCGGCGTCGATGATCCGCGAGCGCGTGGTCGGGGGCACCCCCGGAGTGTAGGCAACGCCCGGCTCAGACCTTGAAGGCGCTCACCAGCTCCGCGAGCCGCGACACGGTCTGCCCGAGGTCGTCGGTGGCACGCGACGACTCGTCGACGGCGACCCGGGTCTGCTCCATCGTGGCCTCGACCTCCCCCAGGCTGTCGAAGATCTGCCCGCTGCCCGCGGCCGCGGACGCGACGTTGTGCGACATCTCGTTCGTGGTCGCGGTCTGCTCCTCGACGGCCGCCGCGATGGCGGTCTGGAACCCGTCGACCCGGCCGATGGTCTCGGTGATCGCGTTGATCGCCTGCACCGCGCTGTCGGTGTCGCCCTTGATGGCGGCGACCCGCGACGCGACCTCCTCGGTCGCGCGGGCGGTCTGGCTCGCGAGCTCCTTGACCTCGCCGGCGACGACCGCGAAGCCGCGCCCCGCCTCGCCCGCGCGGGCCGCCTCGATGGTCGCGTTGAGCGCGAGCAGGTTGGTCTGGCCGGCGATCGTGGCGATCACGTCGACCACCTCGGCGATCCGCGCCGAGGACTCGCTCAGCGTGCGCATCACGCCCTCGACGTCGCCGGCGAGGCCGACGCTCTCGCGGGCCACGACCGCTGCCTCCTGTGCGCTGCCGGAGATCTCCCGGATCGAGGCCGACATCTCCTCCGAGCCCACGGACAGGGTCTGCACGTGCTCGGTGACCTCACCGGCGGACGCGGCCGCTGCGACCGACAGCCGGGTGGCGGCGTCGGCGCTCACGATCAGGTCCTGGCGCACGCCGCTGAGCCGGTGGCTGGCGTCGTCGACGCGGCCGGCCTCGGTGCTGATCTCCTCGAGCAGGTCGTGGAGCCGGCGTACGGCGAGGTTGAGCGCGCGGCTCATCGTGCCGATCTCGTCGCCGCCGTCCTCGGGCACCGACACGGTCAGGTCACGCTCGGCGAGCCCGCTCATCGCTGCGGTGAGGCGGCCCATCCGCCGCGACATCCGGGTCGCGACCGCCCACGCCGCCAGGGCGCCGACGATCGCGAGCACGACCGCGACGATCACGAAGACCCTCAGCATCGTGGACCGTCCGTCGGCCAGCGCCTGGCTGGCGGCGGCGAAGTCCGGGCCGTAGGCCGTGACGACGATCGCCCAGCCGTACGCCGCGTACGACCCGACGTACACGGTGCTGTCCGCCGCGGGTGCGCCGCCGGTGCCGGGCAGGCGGTAGCCGGCGGCCGCCAGCCGGCCGGCCTCGAGCTCGGCGGCCCGGGTCAGGGTCTCCTCCACCCAGGGCTTGCCGTCGGCGTCCTCGCCCTCGAGCGTGGAGCCGACGGAGTCCGGGTCGCTGGACGCGACCACGCGGCCGCGGTCCGCGGCCGCGGTGCTGACGATCGAGACCGTGCCGTGCTCCCCGATCCTGGTCTCGGCGAGCGCGCCGCTGAGCGCCGCGATCGCCTGGGCCTGGGGGACGCCGACGAACAGCGCGCCGACCACCCGCCCGTTCGCGTCGCGGATCGGGTCGTAGGCCGTGACGTTCCAGGTGTCGACGACCTTGGCGATGCCGCGGTAGGGCTTGCCGGAGCGGATCGCGGCCGCGACGGGGTTCGGGTTGCCGGCTTCGTCGGCGGCCGGGATGTAGGTGCCGATCGCCCGCATGCCGTCCGCGGTCTCGACCGTGGTCGCGACCCGCAGCAGGTCGCCGCGCTCGTTCATCCGCTGGAAGACGGTCACGGCGCCGCCCACGACCTTGGTGATGTCGTCCACGACCGGCGTCGCGATGTCGAGGTCCTTGTTCTGCCCCAGCCAGGTGCCGCCGACGGTCGCGGCGGGCAGGCGCACCTTCGTGGCCTCGCCGCTGACCTGGTCGACGGCGTCCCACGTGACGGCGCGTCCCGCGTCGAGCCGCAGACCGCCGTCGCGGCGTACGACCGAGGTCGCGACGGTCATCCCGCGGTCCTGGGCCTCCTGCACCGACTCGCCGACCGCGGCCACCAGGGTGCCGATGCCGGCGGTCACGTGGGTGAGGTCGGAGGCCGTGAGCTCGTCGATGCGGCGGTCGGCATCCCCGGTGAACCGGGTGGTCTGCCAGGCCCCGACACCGACGAGGACCGCGGCCGTCAGCACCACGCTGCCCGTCCCGAGAGCAATGAGGCGGTGGCGCAGCTGCCAGGAGCGTGCGCGAAGGTTCATAGGCTTCCCAACGGCTGCGCACACCTCGACCTGAGGGCACCTCAGGTAAAGCCTGGCCCAGGGTGACGCTCGTCCCGCGTCAGGCGTTCGCCTCGCTGAGCGGCACGAAGTCGACCTTCTCGCGGACGCCGCAGTCCGGGCAGCACCAGCTGTCGGGGATGTCGGCCCAGGCGGTGCCGGCCGCAAACCCCTCGTGCTCGTCGCCGGCCGCAACCTCGTAGGTGTAGCCACAGCCCGGGCACCGGGCGGCGAGCACCTCGTCGACGACAACCGGCTGGCCGTCCGCACCGGTGGTCGGGCCGGCGGCGACGTCGACCGCCGGGGACGGGTACTTCGCGAGGATCTTGTCGCGCTTGCGCGGGCTGAGGTTGGCCCGGGACAGGTCGCCGTGGAAGTGGGCCAGCACCCGCGGGTCCATCACCCGCCGCCAGATCGCAGGGACGATCGCGAGCACGATCATGCCGGCGTACCCCGTCGGCAGCACCGGCGACTCCTCGAAGTCCCGCAGCGCCTGGTAGCGCCGGGTCGGGTTCGCGTGGTGGTCGCTGTGCCGCTGCAGGTGGTAGAGCAGCACGTTGGTGGCGATGTTGTTGGAGTTCCACGAGTGCGTCGGGTCGACCCGCTCGTAGCGCTGCCGCTCGCCGACCCCGACCTTCTGGCGGAGCATGCCGTAGTGCTCCATGTAGTTGACGACCTCGAGCAGCGAGAAGCCGACGACCGCCTGGATCACCAGGTAGGGCAGCAGCCCGATGCCCAGCCAGGCGACCAGCCCGCCCCAGAGCATCGCCGACATCAGCCAGGCGTTGAGCACGTCGTTGCCGATCCGGAACGGGTGCTGGCTCTTGCGGGCGTAGCGGCGCTTCTCGATCCGCCAGGCCGACTTGAGGGAGCCCCAGACCGTGCGCGGCCAGAACTGGTAGAAGTTCTCGCCCACCCGGGAGGAGGCCGGGTCCTCCGGCGTCGCGACCCGCACGTGGTGGCCGCGGTTGTGCTCGATGTAGAAGTGCCCGTAGAAGCTCTGCGCGAGCGCGATCTTGGAGAGCCAGCGCTCGTTGGCCTCCCGCTTGTGCCCCAGCTCGTGGGCGGTGTTGATGCCGATGCCGCCGATGCAGCCGATCGAGACGGCCAGGCCCACCTTGTCGATCGTCGCCAGGTCGGCGCCGCCGCCGATCAGCCACATCGCGCCGACGAACCCGGCGTACTGGATCGGCAGGAACAGGTAGGTGATCCAGCGGTAGTAGCGGTCGTTCTCCAGCGCCTCGATCACGTCGTCGGGCGGGTTGGAGCGGTCGAGGCCGGCGATCAGGTCGATGGCCGGGACCACGACCAGGATCACGAACGGCCCGATCCAGAACCACACCCCCCAGCCGGTGGCGGCCCAGAGCCCGAAGCCGATGAAGGCCAGCGACGGCACCACCAGCCCGATCAGCCAGAGGTAGCGCTTCTTGTCCTTCCAGGCGTCCGTGGACCCGTCCGGGACGGTGCTGTGGGGGATGGCGGTCATGGGCTTGGCCTCCTGCGGTGACGGCGGTCACGTCCGTGGGTTTACAGAACTCTACGAAATGTCAACCGTCTAGACAAGAGGGTGCACGAATGTTCACTGGATTTCGATGCCCGCGCGAAGGTTCGCCTCGGTTGCTGCAGGCGTGGGTGATCTGGAGGGTCGGCAGCCTCCCGGTGGCGCAGGAGCGTTGTCGTTTGGTCCCCAACGACAACATGGAAGCGCTCCCAGCTGCCGTCTGTGACCATCCCCGACCCTCCGCCTGTCTGACCCCTCGGGCGGCGAAAGCTAGGCGTTCTCGCGACGGAAGGTCGCGGTGCCCCACCAGGCGCCGAGGGCGGCGAGCACGACCGCCCATACCGAGCCCCACAGGACGGACGAGGTCGCCAGGTCGCCGGCGAACCCGTCACGCACCGCGTCGACGATGTAGCGGAACGGCATGAAGTCGCTGATGTTCCTGAGCCAGCCGGGCCCGAGGGTCATCGGCAGCAGGATCCCGCTGAGCAGCAGCACCGGCATCATCACGATGTTGATGACCGGCGCCATCACGTCCTCGCTCTTCGTCGTGAGCGCGAGCGCGTTGGACGCCGCCGCACAGGCCCCGCCGATGACCAGCGTCAGCAGCACGCCGAGCACGATGCCGGCGAACGAGCCGCGCATCCCCATGGCCAGGCCGAGCACGACCAGGATCACCGCCTGCACGAACAGCTGGATCACGTCGCGCGCGAGCCGGCCGACGAGCAGTGCCGACCGGTTGGCGGGGGTGACCCGCTCGGCCTCGATCACGCCCTCACGCCACTCCCCGATCAGCCCGAAGCCCGCGAAGAACGCCCCGAACATGCCCAGCTGCACGAGCAGGCCGGGCACCAGGAAGGTGTAGGCGTTGTCGGTGCCGGTGTCGAACGAGGCGACCAGGGGCTTGAGCAGCGGCCCGAACAGCAACAGGTAGAGCACCGGCTGCATGATCCCGATCAGCACCCAGGCGGGGTTGCGCAGGTTCATCCGGATCTGGCGGCGGAAGACGATCGAGCTCTCGCGGACGAAGCTGGTGCCGGCGTTCATGCCAGGACCTCCTCGGGCTGGTTGGGGGCGTCGGCCGAGTCGGCATCGCGCAGCGACCGGCCCGTGAGGGAGAGGAAGACGTCGTCGAGGGTCGGGCGGATCACCTCGATGGAGTCGAGCTCGACCCCGGCGTTGTCGAGGTCGCGCAGCAGACCGGGTACGACGCGGCCGGCCCGCTGGACCCGGGCCCGGACGTGGTGGCCGTCGGTCTCCACCCCGTCGACCCCGCCCGCGCCGTGCACGAGGGCGCCGAGGCGCGCCGCGGCGACCGCGACCTGGTCGTCCGCGGCGACCTCGAGGTCGACCAGGTCGCCAGCGACCTGGGCCTTGAGGTTGTCGGAGGTGTCGGAGGCGACGATCCGGCCCTGGTCGATGATCACGATCCGGTCGGCGAGCACGTCGGCCTCGTCGAGGTAGTGGGTGGTGAGGAACACCGTCGCCCCGAGCCGGGTGCGCAGGCCCTGGATGTGCTCCCACAGGTTGGCCCGCGCCTGCGGGTCCAGGCCGGTGGTCGGCTCGTCGAGGAAGACCAGCCGGGGGTCGTGGATCAGCCCCATCACCACGTCGAGGCGGCGCTTCTGCCCGCCGGACATGTTCTTGGGCATCCGCTTCCAGAGCCCGTCGAGCTGCAGCTGGGCGAACAGCTCCTGGCCGCGGCGTACGGCGTCGGCGCGCGACATCCCGTAGAGCATGCCGTGGTCGACGACCTCGTCCCCGGCGTAGGCGCCGGAGAACGTCGCCCCCACCTGCGAGACGTAGCCGATGCTGCGGCGCACCTGGACCGACTCGGTGACCACGTCGTGCCCGGCCACGGTGGCGGTGCCGGCGGTCGGCCTGAGCAGGGTGGTGAGCATCCGGAGCGTGGTGGTCTTGCCCGCGCCGTTGGGGCCGAGGAAGCCGACCACCTCGCCCTCGTGGACGTCCAGGTCGACGCCGTCGACGGCCCGGACCTCCTTGGTGTTCTTGCCGCGCCCCGTGTGGAACGTCTGCACGAGTCCTCGTGCCTGGATCATGGGGATCTCCCTCGTGTTCAAGTTTGAACATCAGTGTTCAACGTTGAAGAGTCATCGTCAAGTCGCGCCCGGGGGACAGACCTCCGGACGCGCCGCGACTCATCGGTCGGTCGGGCTCGGCTCAGCTCCAGGTCACGGCCGCACGCTCGCGCCAGTCCGCCTCGAGCCCGGGCCGCGGGGTCCGGTTCCAGAGTGCGAGGTAGAGGTGCACCGCGGTCCCGTCCAGCTCCCAGTCGCCCTCCTCCGCGTCGCCACGGTGCCGGGTCGTCACCGCGGGCCGGGGCCCGAGCTCGACCTCCCACCAGTCGGCGACGTCGTCGGGTGCGACCACGAGCACGGCGTCCTCCTCGCAGCGCAGCCGCGACCGTGGCCGGGTGAGGAAGCCGCCGAGCAGCTCGTCGATGCCGTCGGCGGCGAGGTCGGTCTCGATCCAGGTCTCCGCCGCGTCCGGGGGGCGACCGAGCGCGGCCGCGAGGGCGTCGACGGCGTGGACGGTCGTCTCGTGGCACTGCCGCCGGGCCCAGAACTCCCGCGGTGCCGGGGCGTCGTGGAGGAAGACCAGGGCGTCCAGGTCGGCGGGCGCACGGGTCAGCGCCTCCGCGAGCGCGACCGCGCCGTCCCGCAGCCACTCCAGCGGGTCGGGCTCGGCGCGACCGGCCGCCTCGAACGCATCCGGGTCGACGTCCCGCTCGCCGCGCACGATCGCGGCGGCCCAGCGGTGCACCATGCCCTGGTGGGCGACCAGGTCGCGCACGGTCCAGTCGGGACAGGTCGGCACCGGGGCCGCCAGGCCGGCGCGGTCGGCGTACCGGACGAAGGCGACCATCGCGGCGCGGAGCCCGTCGAGGTGGCGGGCCAGCGTGAGCTGGGTGGGCACCTCCTGAGCGTGACAGTTGGCGCGGCGCGCGGCACCTCGTTTACGCCGTGGTAGGACGGGGTGGTGACCGAACCCGCCGACGTGCGCCTCGCCGTCCTCATCGACGCCGACAACGTCTCCGCCTCCCACTCGGCGGCTCTCCTCGCCGAGCTCGCGCGCTACGGCGTCCCGACCGTCAAGCGGGCGTACGGCGACTGGACCACCCAGCAGCTGACCGGCTGGAAGTCCGAGCTGGCCCGGCACGCGATCCAGCCGATCCAGCAGTTCGCGAACACCGTGGGCAAGAACTCCACGGACTCGGCACTGATCATCGACGCGATGGACCTGCTCTACTCGGGCAACCTCGACGCGTTCGCGATCGTGTCGAGCGACAGCGACTTCACCCGGCTCGCGACCCGGCTGCGCGAGTCCGGCAAGACCGTCTACGGCCTCGGCCGCCGCCGTACGCCGGCGTCGCTGCAGGCGGCGTGCGACAAGTTCATCTTCCTCGAGGTGCTCCGCGACGAGGCCGACGACCAGGCGGGCCACCGGGACACCTCGGGCGAGACGGACGCGGAGTCCGAGGCCGACTCGCTGCCCGACCTGCGCACGATCCTGGAGGCCGCCGTGCGCAGCACCGCCCAGGACGACGGGTGGTCGGCTCTCGGCTCGGTCGGCACCTACCTGGGCAAGACCCACGCTGCCTTCGACCCGCGGCACTACGGCTTCCCGCGGCTCAGCGCGCTCGCGGGCGCCCAGGACTACCTCGACCTCGACCACCCCGAGGGCGGCCAGCCGCGGGTCAGGCTGCGCTCCCAGCGGCCGGCGCGCAAGCGCGCGCCCGCCAAGAAGGCGACCAAGAAGACCGCTCAGAAGGCGGCCCAGAAGCCCGCCCCGGAGCCCGCCGAGAAGCCCGCTCCGGCGGCCGCCCCGGCCACCCCGCCCGCTGCCCCGGAGAGCGCGCCGGCCAAGACGACCCTGACGACCCGGACGAGGAAGCGCTCAACGGCCCAGTAGCGCGCGGTACTTCTCCCGCTCGGCGTTCATCTGCCAGCCGGGGTCGTCCGGCGGCGGCACCCAGCCCCACTCCTCGCCCATCTCGAACGCCAGGGTGCCGCTGCGCACCTCCTCGATCGTCTCGCGGAGCCAGGCGAGCTCGGCGACCGCGATGTCGAGCCACAGCAGCATGCTCCGGGTGGCGTGCGGCGGCGCGACGCCCGGCTGGTGGTCGGCGAGCTCCTTGACGGTCTCCTCGAGCCCGACCCGGCGCTTGGTCAGCGAGCGCAGCACCTGGGCCCGGTCCATCAGCGGCAGCATCGAGAACGCGACGTGGAAACCGGTGCGCGTGAACACGTCGACGGTCTCGAGCGACTCGACCAGCATCCGGTCCAGCTCCGCGCGCCCGGTGTCGGTGAGCTCGTAGACCGCGACCTCGCGGCCCCCGTCGACCAGGTCGTGGCGCACCAGGTGGCCGAGGTTCGTCAGCGCGGTCAGCCCGTGGTAGATCGAGCCCGGATTGGTATTCGCCCACCGGTCCACCTGCCACGACAGCAGCTCGCGGCGGATCTGGTAGCCGTTGACCGGCTCGAAGAGCGCGACGGCACCCAGGATGAGCATCCGGGTCTCGTGCGCCGACATGCGGTGCAGTTTAGGGTTGCCAGATGGCCCAGACCGCACCGCAGCCCTTCGGCATCGACTTCGGCGGCACCGGCATCAAGGGTGCCCCGGTCGACCTGGACGCCGGTGCCTTCGCCGCCGAGCGGGTGCGGATCAAGACCCCGGACCCCTCGACGCCCGAGCGGGTGGCCGAGGTGTTCGTCGACCTGCTCGCCCAGTTCCCCGACTGCACCGGCGCGGTGGGCGTCACGGTCCCCGGCGTCGTGCGGCACGGCGTGGTCCGCTCCGCCGCCAACATCCACAAGTCCTGGCTCGGTACCGACGCCGACCGGCTCTTCACCGAGGCGACCGGCCGTGAGGTGCACGTCGTCAACGACGCGGACGCCGCGGGCTTCGCCGAGGTGAGGTACGGCGCGGCCAAGGGCCGGTCCGGCCTGGTGATCGTGACGACGCTCGGCACGGGGATCGGCTCGGCGATGGTCCACGACGGCGTGCTCGTGCCGAACTCCGAGCTCGGCCACCTCGAGATCGACGGCCACGACGCCGAGACCCGGGCCGCCAACAGCGCCCGGGAGCGCGAGGACCTCTCGTGGGAGCGCTGGGCCAAGCGGCTCACGACGTACTACCGGACGCTGGAGAGGCTGTTCTCCCCCGAGCTGTTCGTGGTCGGCGGCGGGGTCAGCAAGAACTCGGATGAGTTCCTCCCCCTGCTCGACCTCGACACCGAGATCATCCCCGCGGCCCTGCTCAACAAGGCCGGCGTCGTCGGCGCGGCGCTCTACGCCTCCGAGGGCGGCGGCTGAGCGGCGCGGGACGGGCCCGACACCTGCTCGAAGGCGGCCTGCGCACCGCGCAGGTAGCGCTCGACCACGGCGCGCTCCTCGTCGGTGAAGGACCGGTCCCACGCGTCGAGGGCGCTGAACATCGGCAGCAGGTGGGCGAGCACCTCCTCGCGCCCCGAGGCGGTCACTCGCACCTCGGTGCGGCGCCGGTCGGCGGCGTGCGGGAAGCGCTCGGCGTGGCCCCGGTCGACCAGGCGGTCGACGATGCCGGTCGACGCGGCGGTGCTGACGTCGAGGATCCGGGCGAGCTCGGCCGGGCCGAGCGGTGAGCGGACCAGGTGCTGCAGCGCGACCAGCTCGGAGTCGCTGAGCCCGGCCCGGCGGGCTACGACGTGCCGCACCCGGGCACCCGCCTCGATCGCCTCGCGCAGCGCCACCAGGCTCCCGGTCTGGCGCCACCTGTCGGCGAACTCGGTGGCCGGACCCGCCGGCTCGGCTCCCGCCATTTTTATTTCACCTACTTGATGTCTAATCTAGTTAGCGACCTGTCCCCACCGTACTCGGAGACTCGATGACCTCGCTGATCACCGGCCGGCGCACCGCCTGGATCGTGGCGCTGGTGCCATTCTTGCTGGCCCTCGCCCTGATCGGCGCGGTCGGTGAGGGCGACCGCGCCTCGAGCACCACCGACTCGCTGCCCGCGGGACTCGACAGCACCGAGGGCACCGCGCTCCTGGACCGGCTCCCCGAGGACGCCGCGACGGCCGCGGTCGTGCTCTTCACCGCCGACCGGGGCGAGCTCACCCGCGACCAGCTCACCGCGCTGCGCGACGCGGCCGGTGACCTCGCCGGCACCGGTTCCGACGCGGGCTCCAGCGCGGGAGCCAGCCCGCTCGTGCCCGCCGAGGACGGCACCGCGGCGCTGCTCGCCGTACCGGTGCCGTCGGTCTCGGCGAGCGAGGTCGCCGACCGGGTGACCGAGCTGCGGACCGCGGCCGACGAGGCTGCGCCGGACGGGGTGCGGGCGCAGGTCACCGGGCCGGCCGCCGTGCAGGCCGACCTCGCCGCGGTGTTCGACGGCGCCAACACCCGGCTGCTGCTCGTCACCGCGCTGGTGGTCGCGGTGCTCCTGGTCATCACCTACCGCAGTCCGGTGCTGTGGCTGGTCCCGCTGACCGTCGTCGGCGTCGCCGACCGGCTCGCGGCCGTGCTCGCGACCCAGCTGATGGCCGCGGTCGACGTGGCCTGGGACGAGTCCACCGTCGGGATCCTGTCGGTGCTGGTCTTCGGCGCCGGCACCGACTACGCGCTGCTGCTGATCTCGCGCTACCGCGACGAGCTGCGCACCGAGCCGTCGCGGCACCGGGCGATGGCCCACGCGCTGCGACGCACGGCCGAGGCGGTGCTCGCCAGCGCCACCACGGTCGTGCTCGGCCTGCTCACGCTGCTGCTCTCGCTCACCCCCACCACCCGCGGCCTGGGCCTGGCGTGCGCCGTGGGCATCGTCGTCGCGGCGGCGTTCGCCCTCGTGGTGCTGCCGGCGGTGCTGGTGCTGTTCGGCCGCTGGGTGTTCTGGCCCCGGGTCCCGCACGTCGGCGAGACCGTCACCGTCGAGTCCGGCACCGTGTGGCACCGGATCGGCGCCCGGGTCGCGCGCCGGCCCGCGGCCGTGGTCGGCGGGTCGCTGGTGCTGCTCGCGGTGATGGCGGTCGGGCTGTTCCGGATCGACCTGGGCCTGGACCAGGCCGAGCAGTTCCTCGACGAGCCCGAGGCGATCAGCGCGGCCGGCCGTCTGGCCGAGTCGTTCCCCGCCGGCACCGCCGACCCGACCCGGGTCGTGACCACCGGCTCGGCCGAGCCGCTGCTCGAGGCGGTGCGGTCGGTCGAGGGCGTGACCTCCGCGCGCGTGTCCGAGACCGGCGGCGGGGTCAGCGCCGTCGACGCCGTGCTCGCCGGGCGGTCCGGGGAGAACACCGACGTCGTGGAGGCGCTGCGCGACGCGGTCGCGCCGTACGACGCCCACGTGACGGGCTCCGAGGCCGAGGCGCTCGACGAGCGGGACGGCTCGGACCGCGACCTGCGGCTGATCGTGCCGCTGATCCTCGTGCTCGTGCTCGGCGGGCTGGTGCTGCTGCTGCGCTCCGCGGTCGCGCCGGTGCTGCTGGTGCTGACGGTCGTCGCGACGTACGCCGCCGCCATGGGCGCGTCCTGGTGGCTGTTCACCGGACCGCTCGGGTTCGGCGCCATGGACTCCGGGGTGCCGCTGTTCGCGTTCCTGTTCCTGGTCGCGCTCGGCGTCGACTACAACATCTTCCTGGTCACCCGGGCCCGCGAGGAGGCCGCCGGGCACGGGTCGCGTGAGGGCATGCTGCGCGCCCTGTCGGCGACCGGCGGCGTGATCACCAGCGCGGGGATCCTGCTCGCGGCGGTGTTCGCGGTCCTCGGCGTGCTGCCCCTGGTCGTGCTCGCCCAGCTGGGCACGATCATCTGCCTCGGCGTGCTGCTCGACACGCTGCTGGTGCGCACCCTGCTCGTGCCGGCGCTCGCGCTGCTGCTCGGCGACCGGTTCTGGTGGCCGCGCCGGGTCGGGTGATCGTCGCCTGCGGGGTGGTTTCGAGGCTCGTTTCGCTCGCACCTCGACCACCGTTGCGCCTCAGCTGCCGCGGACGGCGGCGGCGACCTTGCGCTGGACGTCGGGGTGGAACACCGTCGGGATGATGAACGCCGGGTTGAGCTCCTCGTCCTTGACCACCATCGCGATCGCCTCGGCGGCCCGCAGCAGCATGTCGATGGTGATCTCGCTGGCGCGCGCGTCGAGCAGGCCGCGGAACACCCCGGGGAACGCCAGCACGTTGTTGATCTGGTTGGGGTAGTCGGACCGGCCGCTGGCCACGACCGCGGCGTACTTCGCGGCCTCCGCGGGGTCGACCTCGGGGTCGGGGTTGGCCAGGGCGAACACCACCGGGTCGGGCGCCATGTCCTGGATCCACTCGGGCCGCAGCAGGCCCGGGCCGCTGACGCCGATGAAGACGTCCGCGCCGTCGAGGGCGGCGCGCAGGTCGCCGCGCACCTGCCGCGGGTTCGTCATCGCGGCCAGTTCGCGCTTCGCCGGCGGGAGGGTGTCGTCCTCGCGGGAGAGGCAGCCCTCGCGGTCCCACACGACGATGTCGGGCGCCCCGGCCGCGATCAGCAGCGTGACGATGGCCGTGCCGGCCGCCCCGCCACCGGAGACGGCGATGCGCACCTCGTGGATCTCCTTCTTCACCACGCGCAGCGCGTTGGTGAGCGCAGCCAGCACCACGATCGCCGTGCCGTGCTGGTCGTCGTGGAAGACCGGGATGTCGAGGCTCTCGCGCAGCCGTCGCTCGATCTCGAAGCAGCGCGGTGCCGCGATGTCCTCCAGGTTGATGCCGCCGAAGCCGGGCGCGATCATCTCCACCGCGCGCACGATCTCGTCGGTGTCCTGGGAGGCGAGGCAGATCGGCCAGGCGTCGATGTCGGCGAACCGCTTGAACAGTGCGGCCTTGCCCTCCATCACCGGCAGCGCCGCACCCGGTCCGATGTTGCCCAGCCCGAGGACCGCCGAGCCGTCGGTGACGACCGCGACGGAGTTGCCCTTGATCGTCAGCCGCGGCACGTCACCGGGGTTCTCTGCGAGCGCCAGGCTGACCCGCCCGACACCGGGGGTGTAGGCCATCGACAGGTCGTCGCGGTTGCGCAGCGGGACCTTGGAGGTCACCTCGATCTTGCCGCCGATGTGCAGCAGGAACGTCCGGTCGCTGACCCGGTAGACCGCGACGCCCTCGACCGCGGCGGCCGCGGCCTCGAGCTCCTCGGCGTGGTCGGCGTCGCTGGCCGAGCAGGTCACGTCGACGATGAGCCGCTCGGAGTTCGACTCCGCCACGTCGATCGCGGTCACCACGCCGCCCGCCTGGGAGATCGCGGTGGCGACGGCGCCCACGACGCCGTTGTCGGGCGCGGTGTGCAGACGCATGGTGATCGAGTACGACGACGCGGTGGCGGCCATGGACCGCACCCTTCCTCCGCGGGCCGGTCGCGAGCAAGTCGAGGACCCCGTTCCTCCGCTCGTGTGACGACCGCCACAGTTTTGCACTCTCGGACGGATCGTGCAAAACTGCACTTTGTGAAGTTGAGTGCAACATCGTGCGGGCGCCGCGCCACGCAGAAGCGGGAGACCGAGCTGCGGATCCACCACTGCGCACTCCGACTGACCGACGAGCACGGCCTCGACGGCTGGACCATGGACGACCTGGCCGCCGCCGCCGACGTGTCCCGGCGCACCCTGTTCAACTACTTCCCCGGCAAGGTGGACGCCGTCCTCGGCAGCACGCCGGAGCTCCCGGCCGACGCCCTCGAGGCGTTCCACCGCGGCGGCCCCACCGGCCGGCTGGTCGACGATCTGTCCGCGCTCGCGGAGGCGATCCTCAGCGAGAAGGGCTTCGACCCCGAGGTCATGGCGCTCGGCCACCGCATCCTGCACCGGACACCGCGGCTGATCGTCATCGCCCACGAGCGCTTCGAACTGGTCACGAGCGAGCTCGTCGACCACATCCTGCGCCGCGAGGGCGAGGACTTCGGCGAGGGCCGGGCCCGCCTGCTGGTGCGCCTGCTCGTCGCCGTCTTCGACGTCGCGATCAACCAGCTGAACGACGACCCAGGGGGCCGACCGGTCGCCGAGGTCTTCGACGAGAACGTCCGTCTGGCCCGCGACCTGCTCGCCTGACGCCACCGCCCACCCTTCCCCAGGAGACCCGCCACCCATGGCCACCCTGTTGCACCGACTCGGCAAGACCGCCTACCGGCGGTGGCCGATCTTCATCGCCGGCTGGATCGTCGCGATGCTCGCCATCGGCACGTTCGCCGCCACGATGTCCAAGCCGATGACCGACGCGTTCTCGATCCCGGGCATCCCCTCGGAGAAGGCCGCCGACATGCAGTCCGAGCTGTTCCCCAGCTCGGTCGACGCCCTCGACCAGGCGACGGTGAACGTCGTCGTCGCCGCCCCCGAGGGCCACACGCTGGAGGAGGCGCCGTACGCCGGCTCTGTCGACGACCTGGTCGCCGAGCTGCGCTCTCTGCCGCAGGTCGCCAAGGACGCCCCGATCGCCAACCCGGTCGAGGCGGCCGACTCCCAGCGCCAGCAGCTGCTGGACGCCGCCGAGGAGAACGGCACCCCCACCGACGAGGCCGCGGCCAACGCCGAGGCGCTCAGCCCGCTCTCCGCGGACTCCCGGGTCGGCACCATCACGTTCGAGTACGACGTCGACACCGTCGCCGACGTCGAGCCCGCGACCCAGGACGCGCTGCTCGAGGTCATGGACGACGCCCGCGACAGCGGCCTCACCGTCGAGGCCAACGGGGCCGGCACCAGCGCGATGACCGAGCCGGGCGGCTCCTCGGAGCTGATCGGTGTCGCGGTCGCCCTGCTCGTGCTCGTGCTCACCTTCGGCTCGCTGATCGCGGCCGGGCTCCCGATCGTCACCGCGCTGTTCGGCGTCGGGCTGGGCATCACCGGCATCACCGGCATGACCGCGTTCATGGACATCGGCTCGAGCACGCCGATGCTGGCCACGATGATCGGCCTGGCGGTCGGCATCGACTACACGCTGTTCATCCTGGCCCGCTACCGCACCGAGCTGCACCACACCGAGGACCGCGAGGAGGCCATCGGCATCGCCGTCGGCACGGCCGGCTCGGCCGTCGTGTTCGCCGGCCTCACCGTGTTCATCGCGCTCACCGCGCTCGCCGTGGTGCGGATCCCGTTCCTGACGGCGATGGGCCTCGCGGCCGCCGGCACCGTGCTGATCGCGGTGCTGGTCGCCCTCACCCTGCTGCCGGCCATCCTCGGCCTGCTGAAGTCCAAGGCCTTCGGCGGCCGGGTGCGCCGCTACGCGCCGCACCGCGAGCCCGACGGGCACGTGCTGAACAACGGCGTCCGCTGGGCCCGCCTGGTCGGGCGCCGGCCCGTGGCCGTCGCGCTGCTCGTGGTCGTCGCGCTCGGCGCGCTCGCCGTACCCCTCAAGGACCTGCACCTGGCGTTCCCGACCGACAGCACCGCGTCCTCCGACACCACCCAGCGCAAGGCGTCGGACCTGATGTCCGAGGCGTTCGGCCCCGGCCGCGAGGGTCCGCTGCTGGTCGTCGTCGACGCCACCGACGTCGCCGAGGCCGACCGCGGCGCCGCGATCGGCGAGGTGACCTCGTGGGCCGCCGGGCTCGACGACGTCGAGAACGCCCAGGTCGTGGCGATGAACCAGGAGGGGACCGGCGCCCAGATCATGATCACGCCGACCTCCGGCCCCGACGACACCGCGACCGAGAGCCTGCTCACCGCGCTGCGCGAGGGCCAGGACTCGATCGAGCAGCAGACCGGCACCGAGACCGGCGTGACCGGCCTGACCGCGATCACCACCGACGTGTCGGAGCGGCTCAGCGACGCGCTGCCGATCTACCTCACCGTGGTCATCGGGCTCGCGTTCCTGCTGCTGATGATCGTGTTCCGCTCGATCCTGGTGCCGCTCACCGCGACCCTCGGGTTCCTGCTCTCCGTGCTCGCCACCCTCGGGGCGACCGTCGCGGTCTTCCAGCAGGGCGCCTTCGGGATCATGGAGGGCCAGCCGATCGTGAGCTTCATGCCGATCTTCCTGATCGGCGTGGTCTTCGGGCTCGCGATGGACTACCAGGTGTTCCTGGTGACCCGGATCCGTGAGGCGCACGTGCACGGCTACCCGATGCGGGAGGCCATCGTGGACGGCTTCCGCAACAGCGCCCGGGTCGTCACCGCGGCCGCCGCGATCATGACCGCGGTGTTCGCGGCGTTCATGCTGCAGGACGAGCCGATCATCAAGTCGATGGGCTTCGCGCTCGCGATCGCGGTCGTGTTCGACGCGTTCGTGGTGCGGATGGCGCTGATCCCGGCGGTGCTCTACCTGCTCGGCGACCGCGCCTGGTGGCTCCCGAAGTGGCTCGACCGGCTGCTGCCCGATGTCGACGTCGAGGGCGAGAAGCTCGAGCGCCCCTACCTGCGCGACGCCAACTTCGACGACGCGTTCGACGACCTGGAGGAGACCTCGCGGTCGTAGGGCGTGGCGGAGGATCCCCGGTTCACCGGGGATTCTTCCGCTTCCCGGCCGTTGCAACCCCCGAGAAGCGGAAGGACCGGCCGACCAGTCCCGCGGTGGGCCCGGACGGGCCGCCGGCTCAGGCGACCTCCCGAGCCCCCAGATGGGCGAGCAGGTTCCTGGAGAACCGGTCGCCCATCTGGTCGATCACCCGGTTCATCGTGGCCCGGACGGCGCGCCCGGACGCCCGGGGCAGCGGCAGGTCGAGGCTGATCTCGAGCGAGGTCACCAGCCGGGTGCCGGCCCGGTGCTCGTCGAGGGAGTACCACCCCTCGACCGAGGACCGCTCGGTCGCGCCGGCCGGCGGGTCGTGCCGGAACTCGATGCGCTCGGGCTCGTCGTACGTCATCCTCTCGGTGAACGACGGGGCCACGCCGACGCCGAGCACCTTGAGCCCGCTCATCTCCCAGCGCCAGTGCTCGCCGTCCTCGCGGATCGTGCGGACGAACGGCGTGAGCTCGGCGACCAGGTCCGGGTCGGTGAGCGCGGCCCAGATGCGGTGGCGCGGCGCGTCCACGACCGCCTCGGCGCGGGTGTCGGCGGAGAACGTGGTCATGGGCTGCCACTACCCACCGCGACCGGACGAGATGTGTGCGAGCGGCCCAGATCACACCCCGCCCCGGGTTTCACCGCGGGGTCCGACTGGGAACGAGGGAGGCAGACCGCACCCCCGGAGGAACCGATGACGATCACCGCACTGCTGATGGCCGGCCTGCTGACCTTCGTGCTCCTCGTGCCCACGCTGATGGTGGCCGTGCTCGTGTCCGGTCTCTCGCGACGGCCGGTGCTCGTCGAGCGCGAGCCGGCGACTGCGCCCGCGACCGCGGACCGCGTCCTCGCCGGCTGACGTTCAGCCGATCATCCGGGCCCGCACCTGGGCCGCCTGCTGGTGGCCCACCGGGTTGAGGTGGCCGTCGAGCAGCACCTCGATGGTCCGGTTGCCGAGGTCGAGCACCACCCGGTCCGGCCCGACCTCGAGAACCTCGCCGCGCACGAGGTAGTCCTCGGCGTGCAGCCGCTCGAGCAGGATCTCGGGGGCACAGCGCTCGACGTCCCCGAGCGCCACCGCGCGCAGCCGGGCGCGCATCCGGCCGCCAAAGCGCCACATCAGCATGATGAGGATCAGCAGCACGACGTCGGCGACGATGGTCACCACCAGCGGCACCCGGCTCTCAACGGCTCCCGAGACGCGGTACGCCGACGGGTCGTCCTCGAGCACCCGCACCTCGATCGCGCCGGACTCGACGGCGTCGTCGTACGTCGTGTCGTCGACCTCGGCCGACCAGGTGCGCTGGTCGGCGTCGATGTCGGTGGGGAACCGGAACGCGAGACGGCGGGAGCCGTCGTCGTGCTCGACCACCGTCGCGGTCACCTCGACCCCGGCGCTCTCGACCCGGGCGTCGGTCCAGGTGCTGTGCACGAGCGGCAGGTTGACCACCACCGCCAGCAGCAGGAGCACGAACGCCGTGCGACCCCGACCCCTGCGCCTCGCCTCCGCCATGCCGGCCAGTATCCCGGGCGTCGGACCAGCTACGGCAGGTCGACCCGCAGGAACCGCGGCCGGTAGCGGGTCGGGTCCTCGACGACCTCGCCGATGTCGGTACGGTTCTGGCTGTACGAGACGACCACCGTGCCGGGCTCGGGGAGCAGGTCCGGGTGCGCGAGCGGCATGTACCGCAGCCGCCCCTCGGCCGCGTCGGATGGCAATGCGGCGACCGTGCGACCCCCGTCGAAGGGACCCCACGGGTCGGGTGCGCTCCAGACCACCACGTCGCTGCCGAGGAACTCGTTGCGCTTGCTCAGCGCGTGCCAGTGCTCGCCGTCGCTGAAGACCGACAGGGTCTGCGAGGTGCCACCGTCGGCGGGGATCAGCTCCTGGCTCTGGTCCGGATCGCCGACCCAGTCGGAGCCGGACCAGTACTCCCAGGCCGAGGGCCGCAGCACGTCGTCTGGGCGCACCCGCGCCACCCGCAGGGAGAAGCCGAAGACGTAGTCCTGGTCGGGGTTCGCGGTGCCGTAGAGGTAGAGCCAGCCGTCGTCGATGACGGCGGCCGCGCCCCATGCCGGTCTCGTGATGTCCGCCGAGTCCGGTCCGACGTCCCGCATCCCGACCAGCTGCGGGGTCTCGCCACGCGGGACCACGAAGACGGCGACCGCGGGCCCGAGGTTCTCGAACCCGAGCCCGTCGTCCTCCCCGGTGCTGCGCACCCGCTGGCAGGTCACCACCACCAGGTCGTAGCCGGGATGGGTCACGGTCACCGCGGACATCGGCCAGTAGCCGACCCGCCCGGTCGACAGCGCGCTGGGGCGGTCCGGGATCAGCGCCCCGTGGTCCTCCGGGACGATCGCCTGGATGCACTGCTCGTCGAAGACCAGCATCGAGTTGCGCACGAAGCGCTGGCCGCTGAACGACGGGCTGCGCAGCGTGTCGCCGAACACCATGATCCGGCGCCCGTCCTGCAGCTCGGTGTCGGCGCCCACGTCACCGCCCTCGAACTCCGGGCCGCCACGGACGGTCCGGGCGATCCGGTTGAGGTCGGCCACGCTGCGGACCTGCCCGGTCGACACGCACTGGGACTCGCTGGCCTGGCTGGCGACGGCGGCCGCGTCGGCGACGGCGTCCCGGGGGACGAACGACACGAGTGCGAACGCCGCGACCGCGGCCGGGAGCACCACGACCGCGACCCGCCACCGCCAGCGCACCAGCCGGCCGTGGCGGACCGCGGGCGTCAGCGGCGGATGCAGCAGCAGCGGCTCGTCGAGCCCCGCATCCGGGGCGACCCGCTCGCGGGCCCGCTCGCGCCGCGACACGACCAGCCCGAGGATCGCGGCCAGCAGCCACACGGCGAGCACCAGCAGGGGCAGCCGGACGCCGGTGCCGCCGTACATCGCGATGGCGCTGAGCGCCTCGACGCTCGCGCCGGGCGCGGTCCAGACGGCCAGGATCGGCCAGGGCTCGGGCAGCAGCCGCGGGTCGGTGCCGAGCAGCTGCGGGGTCGCCACGACCAGGTAGAACGCGGCGCTCAGGCCCAGTCCCCCGAAGCCCGCGACACCCTCCAGCGCGAGCGTCAGCACGCCGGCGACGACGGCCGTCAGCCCGAGCACGCCGGCCAGTCGCAGCTGAGTGGCGGTGTCGAGCCCGCTCACCCCGGGCAGCACGATCGCGGCGACGTACCCAGCGGCCAGCGAGACCGCGCTGACCACCAGGATCCGCCGGGTGCCCAACCGCAGGGTCCGCGCGACCGGCCCGAACCGCAGCGAGAGCAGCACCGCCAGCAGGAACCCCAGGGCCCCGAAGCCGACCGCCAGCCGCCGGACCACGTGGTCGTCCACGGGCGACACGGACACGTAGCGGACCGAGAGCGTGCGCCCGTGCGAGCGCTCGATCGCCTCGACCTGGTCGCGGACGGCTCGGGCGAGGCGATCGTCGGTGGAACTGTTGAGCACCAGCTGGTCCTGGGTGGTCGTCAGGTCGACGAGGGTGGCGCCGACGGTGACGCCGTGACGTACGTCGTCGATGGCAGCGGCCCGGTCGTCGCTCGCGATGGCCTCGAGCGGATGTCCCGGGAGCGCGTTGACCTGCGCGGCCAGCGCCTGCGCCACGATGGCCGGCGCGACGACGGCGCCCGGTGCGCCGTGGGGGCGCGGCTCCCGGACGTCACGGACCAGCATCGCCAGCCCCACACCCTCCGCGACCAGCAGGACCGCGCAGACGATCGCGACCCGACGCGGGAACAGCCGGCGGAGCCTCGATCGGGACACGGCCACCAGTCTGGCGGGTCCGGGCGGGAAGAGGGTCGGCGGTAGGTTGGCGACGTGCCAGCAGCGGCCCGCCTCCACGGCATCGGTGACCTCCGCGTCGAGCAGATCGACGCACCGCCTCCCCCCACGCCGGGCTGGTCCACGATCGACGTGACCTCGGTCGGCCTCTGCGGCAGCGACCTGCACTGGTACACCGATGGCGGCACCGGCGAGGTCACCCTCGACCGGTCGGTGGTCCCCGGGCACGAGTTCGCTGGCGTCGCGGTCGACGGTCAGTACGCCGGGCGCCGGGTCGCGGTCGACCCCGCGATCCCCTGCGGGACCTGCGAGCAGTGCCGCGCCGGGCACGGGAACCTGTGCCCCGACGTGCGGTTCGCCGGGCACGCCGGCCTCGACGGTGGGCTCCAGGAGTCCCTGGTCTGGCCGGACCACCTGCTGTTCCCACTGCCCGACTCGCTCAGCGACGACGCGGGCGCGCTGCTCGAGCCGCTCGGCGTCGCGATCCACGCGGTCGGCGTCGCGCATGTGCGCCCGGGCGACGACGTCCTCGTCGCCGGCGGCGGCCCGATCGGGGTGCTCGCGGCGGCGGTCGCCCGCCGTACCGGCGCGCGACGGATCTTCGTCAGCGAGCCGCTCGCCCACCGCCGCGAGACCGCCCGGCGCTTCGGTGCCGACGACGCCTGGGCCCCGGAGGAGGCGGCCGCGGCCGTGGAGTCACTGACCGACGGTCGTGGGGTCGACGTGGCGATCGAGATGGCCGGCGTGGATGACGCGATCGGCACCGCCGTCGCGGCCGTTCGTCCGGGCGCGCGGATCGCGCTCGGCGGCATCCCGTCGGTGCCGCTCTCGGCGTTCCCCGCGGCGGTCGCACGGCGCAAGGGTCTGACGTTCGCGATGGTGCGCCGGATGCACGAGACCTATCCGCGGGCGATCGAGCTCGCCACCACCGGCCTCGACCTCGACCCGCTGGTGAGCCACCGCTTCCCGCTCGCCGAGGCACCGCAGGCCTTCGCCCACGCCGTCGCCCGCACCGGCGACAAGACCGTCATCACCCTCCCGCGTTGAGTCGGGACTTCTGACCGTTGAGTCGGGAGTTGTGACGGTCGAGTCGGGACTTTCGGCGCGCAGCGCGTCCAGAACCCCCGACTCGAACGACGAAAGTCCCGACTCGACGGTGCTCAGTCGGCGTCGAGCTCCGTGAGCTCGTCGTCGGTGAGGTCCAGCTCGGCCGCGGCTGCGGAGTCCTGGATCGACTGGGGACGCTTGGCGCCGGGGATCGGGATCACCACCGGGGACTGGGCGAGCTCCCACGCGAGCGCGACCTGCTGGGCGCTGACCCCGCGGGCCTGCGCGACCCGGGCGAACGCCGGGTGCTTCTCGGCCAGCTCCTTGGCGTCGCCGAGACCGCCGAGCGGGCTCCACGGCAGGAACGCCAAGCCCAGCTCCTCGCAGACGTCGATCTCGGGACGGCTGCTGCGGAACGCCGGGGAGAACTGGTTCTGCACGCTCACCAGGTGGTCGCCGAGCGCCGCGTGCGCGGCCCGGATCTGCTCGGGGTTGGCGTTGGAGATGCCGAGCATCCGCACCTTCCCGGACGCGGCGACCTCCTGCATCGTGGCGAGGACCTCGTCGTACGGCGTCTTGCTGCTCGGCCGGTGGTGCTGCCAGAGCGCGATCTGCTCGACGCCGAGCCGCCGCAGGCTGTCGTCGACGGCCTGCTTGAGGTGGGCCGCGGAGCTGTCGGTGCCCCAGCCGCCGCCCTCGGTGCGGACGTGGCCGCCCTTGGTCGCGAGCAGCACCCGGTCGCGCACCCCTAGCTCGTCGAGCAGCGAGGCGATCAGCAGCTCGTTCTCACCCTGGGCGCCCGCACCCTTCTCGTCACCGGGCCCGTAGGCGTCGGCGGTGTCGAAGAGCGTCACCCCCGCGTCGAGCGCGGCCCGCACGGTCGCGAGCAGCTGCTCGCGGGGCTGGGTGCCGGTCTGGTCGAAGGTCATCAGGCCGAGCCCGATGGCGCCGACCTCGGTGCGGCCGACGGTGTCGTTGCCGATGCTGCGAATCCTCATGACTCGTTCCTACCAGGGGCGTGCACACCGCCCGCCCCCGGGCCGACCGCGCTACCGCTGACTCGAGTCGGCGTACATCGGCGGGCACTCGCCGCCGGGCGTCGTCGCGAGCTCGAAGTGCCAGATCTCGTTGGCGAAGACCTGGCACAGCCCGTACGCCGACCCGTACCGTCCGAGCCACTCGTCGGCCTCCGTGGGGCCGATGTCGACGGCCTCGCCCTTCACGTGCTCGGACTCGTCGGGGGTCGAGACGAACTTGAGCGCCTCCTCCAGGCTGCCGTACGTCGCCACCGCCTCGTCGAGCAGCCGCTGCTGGTGCTCGCGGCTGCGCCACCCGCTGGTCACCTCGATGTCGACGCCGTCCGCCCTCGCCGCCCGCACCGCCTCCTCGAGGGCGGAGCGCAGGTCGGGGTCGAGACGGGCGATGTCGACGCGCGAGGTGTCCAGGGTGCCCTGCCGAGGGAGGGCCAGCCGGTCGACGGGCTTGGCGAGGCCGGTGCCCGGTCGCCCGTGGGGCGTGCCGGTGGGCTCCTCGGCGGCGTGGTTCCCGCACGCGGTCAGGACGATCCCGAGCAGGAGCACGGCGAGGAGCGCTGGTGCGCCGGCGTGCCGGCGGGGACGAGGTGTGCTCATGCCGACGACGCTAGGAACCGGGCGCGCGCCGCACCTCCGCCTCAGGTACCACTCCGGTCACCGCTCAGCCAGAAGATCGGTCCTCCGATCGCGGCCCCGTCTGCCCGACAGGATTCCCACGTTCTCGGACACGATCTTGCGGGACGCTCGCCCCGGTGCTCCGGCGGCAGCGCATCCTCGCTGCATGGGCAAAGTAGTGGCACAGGCGATCACGTCCCTCGACGGGTACGTCGCCAAGCAGGACAACAGCATCGGCCGGTTGTTCGACTGGCTGCAGAACGGCGAGGTCGAGCTCCCCACGCCCGCCGGCGACATGACCGTGCACCTCACTCCGCAGAGCGCTGAGCACTGGCGGCGGTGGGTGTCGTCGCTCGGTGCACTGGTCTGCGGCCGGACCCTCTTCGACGTGACCGACGGGTGGCATGGGCGCCACACTCTCGACGTCCCCGTCGTCGTCGTGACCCATCGGGTCCCGACCGACTGGGTCGAAGCACACCCAGAGGCGCCGTTCACGTTCGTGACCGACGGAGTGGCGGCTGCGGTGTCGCAGGCGCGGGCGCTGGCCGGCGATCGCGACGTGACGGTCACCGGTGGCGACATCGCCCGGCAGTGCCTGGACCTCGGGCTGCTCGACGAGGTCGCCGTCGACCTCGTTCCGGTCGTGATGGGTGAGGGCAACCGACCGTTCTTCGGCCGGCTCTCCTCCGAGGACGTCCTACTCGGCAACCCGACCGTCTGCGTCCAGGGTGACCGGGTGACGCACCTCGTCTTCCCCGTCGACCGCTCGGGCTGACGCCGGAGGAGCCGGTCAGCGCTTATGCGGGGTGATCACGACCTTGCCGTGGAGCGTCCCCGCCGCGGCCTGTGCATGGATGCTCGCCAGGTCCTCGAGCGGGGCGCGCTGGGCCACCTGGACCTTCAGCTGCCCCCGGTCGACGAGCTCGGCCAGACCGGCGAGCTGGGCGGCGTCGCTCCGGACGTAGAGGTCGATCCCGCGCACGCCCCGGTCCTCGTCGGCCGGCGCCGGCATCCAGACGGTGGTGTTGACCACGACCCCTCCGTCCCGCACCAGGGCAGCCAGCGCCGCGAACTCCTCCGGCTCGATCGGGGCGAGGTTGAGCAGGACGTCGACGGGCTCGGCCACCTCATCGACCACCGACGCAGCGGTGTGGTCGATCACCTGGTCGGCCCCCGCCGCCGCGACCTGGGCACTGCTCCGGGCACTGGCCGTGGCGATCACCTGCGCCCCGACGGCCTTCGCGAGCTGGGTGGCGTAGCCACCGACCGCGCCGTCGGCCCCGTTGATGAGGATGCGCTGGCCCGCCTGGAGCCCCGCGTGCTCGTGAAGGGCCTGCCAGGCCGTCAGCCCGACCACGGGCAGGGCGGCCGCGTCGGCCAGCGCGATGCTCCTCGGCGCCGGCGCCAGGCTGTCCGCGGAGGCCAGGACGTACTCCGCGGACGCGCCGTCGGCGACGAACGGCAGGAACCCGAGCACCCGGTCACCCACGCTCAGGCCCTGGACGTCCTCGCCGAGCGCATCGACCGTCCCCGCGACGTCCAGGCCCGGGATGTGTGGCAGCTCGAGCGGCATCGGGCCCTGCATGAAGCCGGCCCGGATGTTGCCGTCCACACCGTTGAAGGTGGTTCCCGCCACCCGGACGCGCACCTGGCCCGGCCCGGGCTCGGGCGTCTCGACGTCCTCGTGGACCAGCACCTCGGGACCGCCGTACGCGTGGAATCGCACTGCCTTCATCTGACTCACCCGTCCTCACATCGATAGTGCTTCGAATTCGAAGCGATACGACGACGGTAGCAATGCTTCGAATTCGAAGCAAGGGTTCAGAGGTGGCAGTCCGCAGTCCGGCGGCGCAGGCGTCAGCGGGCGTACGGCGCAGCAGGATCTCCACCGCGCGACGACGCGGTGGTGAGAGGCCCGGTGGACCCGGCGCCGTCGGCGAGCGCCGCGCTCAGGCCTGCGGTGCGGAGGACTTGCGGCGAGGCGTGGCCGAGCGCGGCGGGCTGGCGCGCATGTGGTCGAGCACCGGCTCCAGCAGCGCACCGAGGGCGCCCACGTCGGCGCCGGTCAGGGTGGTGAAGAGGAGCTCGCGGACGACCTCGATGTGTCCGGGCACCGCCTTGGCCAGCCGGGCGCGCCCGGCCTCGGTGATCGTCACGATGACGCCGCGGTCGTCGTCGGGCGACGGGCTCCGCTCGACCAGGCCCGCCTTCTCCATCTGCCCCGCCTGGTAGGTCAGGCCGCTGCGGCTGTAGACCACCTCGTCCGCGAGCTCGGTCATCCGCAGGCTGCCGGTCGGCGAGTCCAGGCCCAGGCGAGCCAGCACCTTGAACTGCACGTAGGTGAGGTCGCTGGCCTCGCGGAGCTGCTGCTCCACGCGGTGGCGCAGCAGGGCCGCCACGTCCATCAGTGCGAAGTACGCGCGCAGCTGGGCGTCATCGAGGTCGAGCTCGGAGTAGGGCTCCGCGAACGTCACCTCCGCACCCTAACGTCGATATTCACATTCGAAGCACTTCTGCCCGCAGCACCGCCAGCGCCTCGTGGCACAGTGCGGCGACCTGGGAGCTCTCGGAGCGTTCGCACGCGCCGCGGCACACCGGCTTCCCAAGCCCCGCGACCGGGCGGCTCTCGACGTGATGCGCGCCGCCCAACGGCTGGCAACCGGCGCCCCGGTGCAACTCGACCCGGTGGAGTCGCACGTGCACCAGAGCGCGTGCTGGGGTGGGTTCACGACGCCCCGGGACGACTCGGTCACGCGGCGGTGCAGAGTCTGGCCGACCCGCTCGGACGGGCGAAGCCAGCCCGACGCGCGATAGGCTGAGCCCTGCCGAAGCAACACCCGATGGGTGGGGAAAGTGAGGCGACGCCGGCCAAGCCCGGTCGGCGCTTCCATCCCAAGCACGCGGGTACGCCTCGGACGTCCTCCCTGGCCACCCGCGAGGAGGACCGATCCTGTGCATGCCATCGAGACACAGTTCATCTCTTTCGACGACCGCTTCCAGGGTCTCGACGGCGACTTCGTCGTCGAGCGGATCCACACCGGCGCGCGCAAGAGCGAGGGCCCGGCGTACTTCCCTGCAGGCCGCTACTTGATCTGGAGCGACATCCCGAACTCGCGCCTGATGCGATGGGACGAGACGTCGGGCGCCGTGGGGGTGTTCCGCGACGACTCCGGCTACGCGAACGGCAACACCGTCGACCGCGAAGGGCGGCTCGTCACCTGCGAGCAGGGCAACCGGCGGGTGACGCGCACCGAGATCGACGGCCGGATCACGATCCTGGCCGACTCGTTCCGCGGTCGGCGGCTCAACAGCCCGAACGACGTCGTCGTCCGGACCGACGGCACGATCTGGTTCACCGACCCGCCCTACGGGATCGCCACGGACTACGAGGGGAACCTCGCCGAGCAGGAGCTGGACGGGCAGTACGTCTTCCGGCTCGACCCGGCGACCGGCCACCTGTCGGTCGTGGCGGACGACTTCGTCCGGCCCAACGGTCTGGCGTTCTCGCCCGACGAGAAGCAGCTCTACATCGCCGACACCAGGCAGGATCCCAGCCACATCCGCGTCTTCGACGTGCGCGACGACGGCACCCTGACCGGCGGCAAGATCCATGCCACGTGCGACAACGGCAAGTTCGACGGCTTCCGGCTCGACAGCGAGGGCCGCATCTGGGCGGCGGCCTGGGACGGCGTGCACTGCTTCGCCCAGGACGGCGATCTCATCGGCAAGCTGCTGCTGCCGGAGTCGGTCTCGAACCTGTGCTTCGGCGGTCTCAAGCGCAACGTCCTGTTCATCACGGCCGGGTGCTCGGTCTATGCCCTCCGGGTCACCTTCAACGGCGCCCGGTACCCGCGCCCCGACAGCCCGGACACCGGGGGCGGGCGCAGGGGCTGACGGGTCCGTGCCTCAGCCATCCGGCGTCGCGCACGACCTATGAGGCCGGCGAACTGGCGCAGTTCGACTCCTGGTTCGAGCCCATCGAACTCCCGGCCGGTGCCTCATCCGAGGTGATGCGCCGGGTTGTCAGGCAGGCTCGTCCCGGTGAGTCTCTCGGAGACCTCCCAGAGCCGTCTAGCGGTCGCGGGGTCTGTCGCTCCATCTGACAGTTTGGTGACGGCGGCGGGTCCACGGACTCCTCCGAAGCGGCTCGGCCCGACGAAGCTGCCGGGCGGAACGTCGCCGACGGCGGCCAGCAGCGTCGGGAGCGAGCCTCTTTCGGGCCCGTGGGCGAACAGGGGGGTGCTGAGTGCGGCAATGGCGTCCAGCAGCCTGTTGCCGCTGGTGATCCGAAAGTTGGTTGATGCCCAGCCGGGATGGGCGGAGGTTGCGATCACCGGCGAGTCGATGGCCGTCAGGCGGTGTTGGAGTTCGGCGGTGAAGAGCAGGTTCGCCAGTTTGGACTGCCCGTAGGCGCCGAACGGCTGGTATGTCTTCCTCTCCCATTGCAGATCGTCGAAGTCGATCCGTGCCGAGCGATACGCGGTCGAGGAGACGGTGACGACCCGGCTCGCGATTCGGTCCATCAGCAGGTTCGTCAGTGCGAAGTGTCCCAGATGGTTGACCCCGAGCTGGAGCTCGAAACCGTCAGCCGTGTGCTGCAGTGTGTCGGTCATGGTTCCGGCGTTGTTGACGAGCACGTCGACGGTCCTGTCGATGCTGGACGCGAAGTCACGGATCGAGGCCAGCGAGGCGAGGTCCAGCGAACGGACCTCGACCTTGCTGCCCATCGTGGCCGCTGCGGCACGACCCTTGTCCTGGTCCCGGACCGCGAGGAGGACCAGAGCTCCCTTGGCGGCGAAGGCGGCCGCCGCGGCTCGGCCGATCCCACTGTTGGCGCCGGTGATGACGATCGTGCGGCCGGTCTGGTCCGGCATCTGCGAAGGCGAAGTGAGTGTCTGCATGCGGCCAATGTATCCAGTGGATACAATTTTTCCAATGGATACATCGCAGTAGGCTGGCACCATGAAGGTCGCCCGTCCCTATCACCACGGCAATCTGCGCCAGGCGGTGTTGAACGAAGCCACAGCGGTGGTGCGGGAAAGAGGAGCGGCCGAACTGTCGCTGCGCGAGGTGGCCACGACCATCGGCGTCACCCACGCGGCTCCACGTCGATACTTCCCCGGTCGACAGGACCTGCTCGACGCCCTGGCCGTGGAGGGCTTTTCGCGTCTCGGGGCCCGGTTGCAGGACGCCCTCGACACGTCGTCCGGATACCGGGAACAGGTGCGCGCAGTCGCAACGGCCTATCTCGACTTCATGATCTCCGAGGCGAACCTGACCGAGCTGATGTTCGCCACCAAGCACGGTGCGGACGGTGACGCCGTAGGGGAGGGTGCCGCCGCCGCGTTCGCGCCGCTGCTGCAGATGTTCCGTCGCGGGCAGGCAGAGGGCGCGCTCTCGAACCGGGATCCCGAGCGGACCGGTCTGGTCTTTCTCGCAACGCTCCAGGGCATCGCAGGCCTCGTCCACTGTGGCGTCGTACCGCCTGGGCAGCTTGATGACCTGATCGATGACGCCCTGGCGCAGTTCTCGGGTCTGTCCTGACATGAGTGCGCCGCGTGCGGCGTCGAGTACACCCAGTAGCGGTCGGGGGACTCAGTCGTTGGTCGACGGCCCGGGGTCAGTCGCGGCGTACCGGGCGGCGATGGTGCGGACCGCCTCGTCGACAACTTGCGCGGCGCGTTGGGCGCTCACCTGCCAGCCCGGCACCAGGAGTGTGGGCCAGAAGATGTAGTTGGAGATCATGCCCAGGAACTGGGTGGCCGCGAGGTCCACGTCGTCGATGCGCACCGTTCCGGCCTCGTGCTCGGCCAGCAGGTAGCTGCGTACGGACTCGAAGTAGGGCATCTTGCCGTGCGAGAACTGCGCGTTGGCGAGCTCAGGGAACCGCGGCAGCTCGGCGATGACGATGCGGAAGAGGTCGGTCATCTGGGGGCGGCTCAGCAGTTCGGCGTAACGGCGACCGATGGCTCTGAGCCCGTCGACGACGTTGCCGGCTGGCGGAGGATCCTCCTCGTCAGCGGTTGACCAGGACTCGGTCACGATGGCGTCGAAAAGGGCAGCCTTACTCGGGAACTGCTTGAACAAGGTGGCCCGCGAGACACCCGAGCGCTCCGCGACGCGCGCCAGGGACGTCCGGTCGTAGCCCAATTCGAGGAACAGTGCGGTTGCGGCCGTGACGATCAGCGCTCGCTTCTCCAGGGCGACGCGCTGGTGGTACGTCGGCACGGCCCTGCTCATGGGCAGAGCATACGAGGTGAGTGGCTTGACTCACCACCTTCGGCGACCTACCGTCGAGTCAGTGGTGAGTCACTTGGCTCACCACTCCCGGTGTCGATCACCGGCGACCTCGATCCGTCATCCGCGCACCGAAGGAGCCCCTGATGAACCGCTTCGACAACCAGACCGTGCTCGTGACCGGTGGGACCGGTGGTCAGGGATCGAGCCACGTACGCGCCTTTCACGCGGAGGGAGCGAACGTCGTGATCGCCGACATCGACACCGAGCGCGGCGCCGCTCTCGCCGACGAGCTCGGGACGCGCGCTCGGTTCGCCCGCCTCGACGTCGCCGACGAGAGCTCGTGGTCCGCCGCTGTGCTCGCCGCCGAGAGCGCCTTCGGTGCCCTGAACGTGCTCGTCAACAACGCCGGCGTGCAGAACCCGCCCGCCATGATCGAGGACACGGAGCAGGCCACGTGGTCGCGGATCCTCGACATCAACCTCACCGGGACGTTCCTCGGCATCAAGGTCGCCGCCCCCGCCCTGCGGCGCGCAGCAGGGGGAGCGATCGTCAACATCGCCTCGACGATGGGCCTGGGCGGCACGGCCCACTACGCGCCGTACGTCGCCAGCAAGTGGGCCGTGCGAGGCCTCACCCGCACGGCAGCACTCGAGCTCGGCCGCGACCGCATCCGGGTGAACGCCATCCACCCCGGCGTGATCGCGACGCCCTTCATCCACGAACCAGCTGCCGGCGCCACCTCCGCGATCGCCGACTTCTACTCCCCAGAGCCGTTCGCCATTCCCCGGCTCGGAGAGCCCACCGACGTCACCCGGCTACTCCTGTTCCTCGCGTCGTCAGACGCGTCGTTCATCACGGGGTCGGAGTACGTCATCGATGGTGGACTCCTCCTCGGCCCCGCACTTCAAGCCGAGACTGCATGAGCACTTCAGAAATGGCGGGGGCGAGCGGCTCGGCCCGGGATGCGGGTGTGTCCCACCTGTCAGACGACATCCGAAGGGCCATCGAGATCACCTCCACCGCGGGCACCCGCGAGCGGATCATCGACATCACGACGCTGGGGCGCCGTACCGGCCGGCCCCGCCGCATCGAGATCTTCTTCTACCGGGCCCTCGGCAACACCTACCTGTGCAGCGGCGCCGGCGGTGCCGCGACCGACTGGCATGCGAACCTGCTCGCCAATCCGGACTTCACCTTCCACCTCAAGAACGGGATCCGTGCCGATCTGCCGGCACGGGCCACGCCGGTCACCGACCCAGCCGAGCGGGAGGCGGTGCTGGGGGAGATCGTCAGGGATCTCAACCAACCCCACGACCCCGGCACCATCCGGCCGACCCGGCTCGAAGACTGGGCCGACAGCCGGCTGATGCGCGTCACCTTCTCCTCCTGATCTCGAGTCAGGGCGCCGCAACAGCGGATGCGTCCTCACTCGGTCCGGGGCAGGAGAGCGATCGCGGTCTCGGCGACGCTCGCCAACTGATCGTCGTCCATGCCGGCCTTTCCGAGCGCCTCGGTGCCTCGCAGGACGGCCAGGACGAGGAGGGCGAGCTGCTCGGCGTCGGCCGAGCTGTCGAGATCCCCGTGACGCTGGGCGGCACGTATGTCATCGGCCAGCGCGGAAGTGATGCGCTCGAGGGTCTGCCGGGCACGGAGGGTGACGTCAGGGTCGTGCTCGGAGAGCTCGGCCGCGCTCTTCGCCAGCAGGCAGCCGCGGTGGCTTCGGTCGGCGGCGATGCCGGCCGCCGCCGCCCGGATGTGCACACACAGCCGGTCGTACGCGCCGTCGTCCGGGCCGGTCAGGGCGTCAATGACGCGGTCGGCGACATCTGTGCAGTAGGCGTCGAAGATCCGCAGGAACAGCTCGTGCTTGCCGCCGAAGGCGCCGTACAGGCTGCCCTTCCCCAAGCCGGTCGCCGCCGCGACGGCGTCCATGCTCGTCCCGGCGTACCCCGATGTCCAGAACCGCTCCCGCGCGGCGTCCAGGACCGCCCCCTCGTCGAACGTCCGCGGTCGCGCCATGCCGCGAGCCTACCCGTTGTTGACGGATCGGTCCATAACTCGGTAGCGTTATGGGCGAAATGGTCCAGAACGGATCGCATCGTCCCTGCGCGACATCCGGCACGAAGGAGCAGACATGGTCAGCAATGAAGAGGTCGTCCGCGAGGCCTACCGACTGGCGGAAGGCGATGTCCTCGACGGAGCCGGCTTCCGAGCCCTGTTCGCAGAGGGCGGAACGTTCAACGACGTGCCGAACTCACTGACCTTCCGCGGGGAACAGATCCCGCAGGCGTTGACCGGCCTCGCCAGCGCTTTTCCCGACATTCCCCGCGAGCTCCTCGTCGTGCATGCGGTCGGCGACGTCGTCGCCGTCGAGCTGAGGATCCAGGGAACACATCTCGGCGCGTTCCCGACTCCGATCGGCGAGGTCCCTCCGACCGGGCGCCGTATCGACGTACCGACGGCCGATCTCTGGTACCTGCGTGACGGGAAGATCGAGACCTTCAACTGCTACAACGCCGCGAATGTGTGGCTTGCTCAGCTCGGAGCCGAGCCGGATTACAGCTCGGCGATCAAGGCCGCCAATGCCGCTGCCGGGGGGTAGCTGCGGCCGCCGGTCGACGACCTTGCAGGGAAGGGGGTCCGAGCATTCCAGCCCACCAACTGCCGGAACGGACTCGATGATGTACCAGCTCAGGACTTACACACTGCGCACGGCAGAGGCGCTCCAGCAGTAGGCCACCGTGCACTGGCCGCGGCATGTCGCCAGCATGGCCCGGTTCGGCGTCGACATACGCGGCTTCTGGACCCACCACCTGGCCCGGCGCGCACCACCTGGTGGTCCTCATCTCGTTCCAGGAAGGCGTCGACCCCACTCAGTTCACCGCATAAAGGTGGCCAGGAATGGGCCACTGGCCCCGGATCCGAGGACCCGGGGCCAGTCGCTCACGTGCGCGAGGGGGGAGTTGAACCCCCACGCCCTTTCGGGCACACGGACCTGAACCGTGCGCGTCTGCCTATTCCGCCACTCGCGCGTGAAGCGGGCCAAGGCTATCCCAGGCCGGAGGTTTGCCCCAAACCGGCACCGGAGGCGGGCACCGGGCGGGTCACCGGTGGGTCGGGTGCCCCAGAACGCGCCGGGGCGCGGCGTGAGGCACACGACCCGCACTTCCCTCGGGCACCCCGTTACGATCGGTCGGAACCCGGCCACCGGTCGGGGTGCCCGGCGTGTGCCCGGCCCGAGGCGTGGGCCACGGGGTTAGGCGAGCAGGCGGACGGGCACGACCACCGGGACGTGGACGGAAGGAGGCGACGTGGGCGGACTCCAGAGGCTGGAGCACCGGCTCGAGCAGATGATCTCGGGCGCGTTCGCCCGGGCGTTCCGTTCCGCCGTCCAGCCGGTCGAGATCGCCGCGGCCCTCCAGCGCGAGTGCGACAACAACGCCCAGATCCTCTCCCGGGACCGCCGGCTGGTCCCCAACGACTTCCACGTCGAGCTCTCCCAGACCGACCTCGACCGGCTCTCGCCGTACAACACCGCGCTCGCCGCCGACCTCGCCACCCAGCTGCGCGACCACGCCGACCACCAGGGCTACGTGTTCCCCGGGCCGGTGTCGATCGGGTTCGAGCCGGCCGAGGACCTCACCACCGGGCGGTTCCGGATCCGCAGCCAGGCCCAGGCCAAGGTCACCAGCGGCGCCACGAACACCCAGGTCGGCCGCGCCCGCGCGGTGCTCGAGGTCAACGGCACCCGCCACCCGCTGCAGCCGCCCGGCCTCGTGGTCGGCCGCGGCACCGAGGCGGACGTCCGCATCAACGACCCGGGCGTGAGCCGCCGGCACGCCGAGTTCACCGTGGTCGGGTCGGCCGGCGGGGGCCTCGCGATCGAGGTCAACGACCTCGGCTCCACCAACGGCATGCTGGTCGACGGCCACCGCATCACCCACACCCCGCTGCGCGACGGCTCGCAGGTCAAGATCGGCAACACCACGATGACCGTCCGGGTCCTCGAGGAAGGCTGAGGATGTCCGAGCTCACGCTGTTCCTCATCCGGATCTCCTACCTGGCGATCCTCTGGATCTTCGTGCTCTCGGCGATCTCGGTGATCCGCTCGGACATGTTCGGGGCCCGGGTGCCGGAGGCCGCCCGCGGCGGCGGCCGCGCCGCCGGCCGGACCCCCAAGCCCGCGAAGCCGCCGAGCAGGCGCCGGGGCACCCCCACCCACCTGCTGGTGACCGAGGGCTCCAACGCCGGCGAGCGCGTCGACCTCGCGAACGCCCCGATCCTCATCGGCCGCGGCGCGGACGCGGCGATCCGGCTCGACGACGACTACGTGTCCACCCGGCACGCCCGCATCGCGGCGTCCGGTGAGACGTGGTTCGTCGAGGACCTCGGCTCGACCAACGGCACGTACGTCGGGACGGTCCGCATCACCCAGCCCACCACGATCACGCTCGGCACCCAGGTCCGCATCGGCAAGACGATCCTGGAGCTCAGGAAGTAGCCGGGATGACCGACACGCCAGCAGCGGCGCCCCCGACGAGCCTGCGCCTGCGGTTCGCCGCGATCTCCGACGTCGGCCGGGTCCGCAAGGACAATCAGGACTCCGGGTACGTCGGCCCGTGGCTCGTCGCGGTCTGCGACGGCGTCGGCGGAGCGGCCCGGGGCGACATCGCCTCGAGCACCGCGATCGCCCAGCTGCGGCGCCTCGACGTACCCCCTGACGGCGACTCCCCCGACGACCTGCTCACCAAGGTCGCCGGAGCCCTGCACCGGGCCCACGACCGCATCAACGAGCTCGCCGACGAGGATCCGGCCCTCGACGGCACCAGCACCACCGCCACGGTCGCGCTCTTCGACGGCGCCCGGATCGGCATCGGCCACGTCGGCGACAGCCGCGCCTATCTGTTCCGCGACCGGGAGATCACCCGGCTGACGTCCGACCACACGTTCGTGCAGACCCTCATCGACGAGGGCCGGATCACCGAGGAGGAGGCGCGGGTCCACCCGCACCGCAACCTCATCCTCAACGCGCTCGGTGGTCCCGGCGACGTCGAGCCCGACCTCTTCGTGATCGAGCTGACCCCCGGCGACCGGCTGCTGCTGTGCAGCGACGGCGCCAGCGGCGTGCTCGACGACCACCGGCTGGCCGACATCCTGGCCACCGGCAGCCCCGAGTTCGCGTCCGTGGAGCTGGTGCGGGCCAGCCTCGAGGCCGGCAGCTCCGACAACGTCACCTGCCTGGTCGCCGACGCCGTCGACGCCGCGGCGCCACCCTCGCCCGGTGAGGCCGGCCAGCCGCTGCTCGTCGGCGCGGCCGCCGAGCGCCGGCTGCCGCGGCAGCGCGGCGGCGGCATGGGCGGGCTGTTCCGCGGCCACCGCTCCGGCGACACCGGCGAGCTCGAGCCGGTGCAGGCGGACATCCCGGACGACCTGCCGTTCGCGATCACCGCCGATCCGATCGACCCCGAGGAGGCGCGCTACGCACCCCGGCCGCCGCGCCGCTTCGTGTGGCTCAAGCGGCTGCTCGCGACGGTGGTCGTGGTCGGCCTCGCCTGGGTCGGCCTCGCGGCCGCCTGGTCGTGGACGCAGGACCAGTACTACGTCGGCGAGGAGGACGGCACGGTCGTCATCTTCCGCGGGGTCAACACCGAGCTCGGCGGCTTCTCGCTGTCCGAGCCCTACGAGCGCACCGACGTCGAACTCGACCGGCTCGGCGAGATCGAGGCCGACCGGGTCCGCGAGGGCATCGCGTACGACAACCTCGCGGACGCCGAGCAGAAGGTCCAGGACCTCGCCGCCCGGCAGGCGCCCGCGACGGGTGACAGCGGGAGCGCGGGCTGATGTCCCAGACCGCAGCCACTCCCGGCTCCTCCAGCCTGATGGGGTTCGTGCACCGGCGCCGCCGTGGCGCCGAGCTGTTCCTGCTCGTGCTCGCCCTCGCCGTCGGCATCGGCGCCTACGCCGCGGTCGGCATCGGCGTGCAGGAGAAGGTGCCGGCCGACCTGCTGGGGTACGGCGGCTGGCTCGCCGCCCTGGTCATCGTCGCCCACGTGGTGATCCGCTTCGTCGCGCCGTACGCCGACCCCGTGCTGCTGCCGGTGGTCGCCGCGCTCAACGGCCTCGGGCTGGCCGTGATCCATCGGCTCGACCTGGCCAAGGAGGCCGCCGACAAGCCGCACGCGTTCGCCCAGCAGCAGCTGACCTGGATGACGCTCGGCGTCGTGCTGTTCGTCGTCACGCTGCTCGCGCTGCGCGACCACCGCGTGCTGCAGCGCTTCACCTACACGAGCGGGCTCGCCGCGATCGTGCTGCTGCTGCTGCCGATGCTCCCCGGGATCGGCCGCACCATCAACGGCGCCCGGATCTGGATCCACGTCGGACCGTTCAGCTTCCAGCCCGGCGAGGTCGCCAAGGTGCTGCTGGTCGTGACGTTCTCCGGCTACCTCGTCCTGCACCGTGACGCGCTCGCGCTCGCCGGCCGCCGGTTCCTGTTCGTCGACCTGCCCCGCGGCCGCGACCTCGGCCCGATCCTCGTGATGTGGGTCGTCAGCCTCGGCATCCTGGTGCGCCAGCAGGACCTCGGCTCGAGCCTGCTGTTCTTCGGCCTGTTCCTGGTGATGCTGTACGTCGCCACCGAGCGACCCGGATGGCTCGTCGTCGGTGGCCTGCTCTTCGCCGCCGGCGCGACGCTGGCCTACTACCTGTTCAGTCACGTCCAGGTCCGCTTCGACATCTGGCTGCACCCGTTCGACTACTACAACAAGAACGGCGACCAGGCCTTCCAGCCGGTCGAGGCGCAGTTCGGCATGGGCTGGGGTGGGCTGATCGGCCGCGGCTTCGGCGACGGCGACCCCAACCGGGTGCCGTTCGCGGAGTCCGACTTCATCGTCGCCGCGATCGGCGAGGAGCTGGGGCTCACGGCGGTGATCGCGGTGATCCTGCTGTACGGCCTGATCGTCGAGCGGGCGCTGCGCATCGCGCTGATCTGCCGCGACGGGTTCGGCAAGCTGATGGCCACCGGTCTGGGCAGCATCTTCGCGCTGCAGGTCTTCGTGGTCGTCGGCGGCGTCACCAGCCTGATCCCGCTGACCGGTCTCACCACGCCGTTCCTGTCGTACGGCGGCTCCTCGTTGATCGCCAACTGGGTGATCGTGGCGATCCTGCTGCGGATCTCCGACCAGGCCCGCCGCCCCGCGCCACAGCTCTCCGACGACACCGCCGCCATCGGCGACGACGCCACCCAGGTGGTGAAGCTCGGGTGAACAAGCCGATCCGCACCATCGCGACGTTCTGCCTGATGCTGTTCCTGGCGCTGATGATCAACGCCACCTACCTGCAGTACTGGAAGGCCGACGAGCTCAACGACAACCCGCAGAACCGCCGCGTGCTGGTCGCGTCGTACTCCCGCGAGCGCGGGGCGATCCAGGTCGGCAGCAAGGCCATCGCCGAGAGCGTCGAGTCCGACGACCAGTACAAGTTCCAGCGCACCTATCCCAAGCCGCTGGAGTACGCCCCGATCACCGGCTGGTTCAGCTACTACAGCGCGACCGGCATCGAGCAGACCCGCAACGACATCCTCTCCGGCGACGACTCCCGGCTCTTCGTCACCAAGCTGGTCGACCTGCTGAGCAACGACCCGACCAAGGGCGGCAACGTCCGGCTGACGATCGACCCGGCGGCGCAGGACGCGGCGTACGACGGGCTCAAGGCACTGGGGCCGAACGTCCAGGGCTCGGTCGTGGCCCTCGAGCCCAGCACCGGCAAGATCCTCGCGATGGTCTCGCTGCCGACCTACGACCCCAACAAGCTCGCCTCCCACGATCTCGGGTCGGTGCAGGACACCTTCGACCGGCTCAACGACGACCCCGCGCAGCCGCTGCTCAACCGCGCGATCCAGACCCGGCTGCCCCCCGGCTCGACGTTCAAGATCCTCACCGCGGCCGCCGCGATCGACAAGGGCCTCTACAAGGCCGACGACCCGGTCCCGGGTGGCGCGACGTTCCAGCTGCCGCAGACCAGTGGCGTGACCGGCGAGATCGACAACGAGGGCCGCTCGTGCGGCGCGAACGGCAGCCGGATCCCGTTCACGCAGGCGCTCGCCCAGTCCTGCAACACCACCTTCGCGCAGCTGGCGATCGAGGTCGGCGCCGAGGACATGACCAAGACCGCCGAGGGCTTCGGCTTCAACAGCCACTACTTCGACGACCTCACGCCGCAGGCCGAGTCGGTGTTCCCCACCGACGCCAACGAGCCGCAGATCGGACAGTCGGGCATCGGTCAGTACGAGGTCGCGGCGACGCCGCTGCAGATGGCGATGGTCACCGCGGGCATCGCCAACGGCGGCTCGGTGATGCGGCCCTACCTGGTCGACGAGGAGCAGTCCGCGGACCTCGACGTGATCCAGAAGACCGACCCGCAGGAGCTCTCGCAGGCCGTGTCGTCCTCGACCGCCAGTGAGGTCACCAAGCTGATGGTCGCGACCGTCAACGACGGCACCGCGAGCCCGGCCGCGATGGACGGCATCCAGGTGGCCGGCAAGACCGGCACCGCGCAGAGCGGCCAGCCCGACAAGCCGCCGTACGCCTGGTTCGTGTCGTTCGCGCCCGCCGAGAACCCGCGCGTCGCGGTCGCGGTGATGATCCAGGCCGCCGACATCCCGCGGGGAGAGATCGCCGGCGGCACCTACGGCGGCCCGATCGCCAAGGCCGTCATGGAGGCGGTGATCAGGTGAGCCCGAGCAACGAGCAGGGCTTCGGCTTCGCCGACGCCGAGCGCCGCTACCGCCTCGACTCCCGCATCGCCACCGGCGGCATGGGCGAGGTGTGGCGTGGCACCGACACCACCCTGGGTCGCGAGGTCGCGATCAAGCTGCTCAAGAACGAGTACGCCGACGACCCGTCGTTCCGGGCCCGCTTCGAGACCGAGGCGCAGCACGCCGCCTCGCTGCACCACGCGAACATCGCCGCCGTCTACGACTTCGGTGAGTCCCCGACCGCCGACGGGTCCGACGTCCAGCGGCCCTACCTCGTCATGGAGCTCGTCGACGGGCAGCCGCTCTCGGCGCTGCTGCGCCCCGGTGAGCCCATGGATCCCACGGCCGTCCGGGGGCTGCTCGCCCAGGCCGCCGACGGCCTGGCCGCCGCCCACGCCGGCGGGATCGTGCACCGCGACGTCAAGCCGGCGAACCTGCTCGTGACCCCGGACCGGCGGATCAAGGTCACCGACTTCGGCATCGCCCGGGCGGCCGAGGGCGTCGGGATGACCCAGACCGGCGAGGTGATGGGCACCCCGCAGTACCTCTCGCCCGAGCAGGCCCGGGGCGAGACCGCGACGCCCGCCTCCGACGTGTACTCGCTCGGCGTCGTGGCGTTCGAGTGCCTCGCCGGCCGCCGGCCGTTCGTCGCCGACACCGCGGTCGCCACCGCGCTCGCGCACCTGCGGGAGGCGGTCCCGGACCTGCCCGGCTCCGTCCCGGCCGACCTGGCCGCCGTCGTACGGCGCGCGCTGGCGAAGCTGCCCCAGGACCGGTTCGCCGACGGCGCGGCGTTCGCCGCCGCGCTGCGCAACCCCGCGGCGGCCGCGGCCCAGGCCCCGCCGCCGGTCGCCCACGACGCGACCCAGGTGCTGACCGGGGTGGTGCCGCCCGCCGCGGCACCGGTGCCCGGGCCGGTCGCCGGCCACCTGCCCGACCCGCCCCGGGTGGCCCGGCGCAACGCGCTCTGGCCGGTGCTCGCGGTGCTCGCCCTCGTCGTCGTGGCGGTGCTGGCGTTCGTGCTCATCGCCCAGGGCCTCGGGTCCGACGACCCGCAGGAGGAGCCGACCCGCTCCCCCCACCGCACCCGGAGCTCGGAGCCGACCTCGCAGCCGCCGTCCTCCGAGCCGACCTCGGAGCCGCCGTCCTCCGAGCCGACCTCGCAGCCGCCGTCCTCCGAGCCCACGTCGGAGCCGCCGTCCACGGAGCCCACCTCCGAGCCGCCCACCTCGGCGCCGCCGTCGTCGAGCGCGCCGGCGACCGGCAGTCCCACGGCCGGCGCGTCGCAGCCGGCGCCCTCCGGGAGCGCGTCCCCCGGCAAGCCCGGCGCCAGCAGCTCCCCCAGCGACACACCCAGCAGCACACTCAGCAGGCAAGGCGAGGTCGACCGTCGATGAGCAACCACCAGCCCACAGTCGTCGGGGGCCGCTACGAGCTCGGTGAGCTGCTCGGCCGCGGGGGCATGGCCGAGGTCCGCAAGGGCACCGACGCGCGGCTCGGCCGCGTCGTCGCGGTCAAGCGGCTGCGCACCGACCTGGCCAGCGACGCGACGTTCCAGGCTCGCTTCCGCCGCGAGGCCCAGTCGGCGGCCTCCCTCAACCACCCCGCGATCGCCGCCGTGTACGACACCGGCGAGGAGCCGGCCGCCGACGGCTCCGGCATCTCCCAGCCCTACATCGTCATGGAGTTCGTCGCCGGCCGCACGCTGCGCGACATCCTGCGTGAGGGCCGCAAGATCCTGCCCGAGCGGGCGCTGGAGATCACCAGCGGCGTGCTGGCCGCGCTCGACTACAGCCACCGCGCCGGGATCATCCACCGCGACATCAAGCCCGGCAACGTGATGCTCACCCCGAGCGGCGACGTCAAGGTGATGGACTTCGGCATCGCCCGGGCGATCAGCGACGCGTCCTCGACGATGACCCAGACCGCCGCGGTCGTCGGGACCGCGCAGTACCTCTCCCCCGAGCAGGCCCGCGGCGAGACCGTCGACTCGCGGTCCGACGTCTACTCCGCAGGCTGCCTGCTCTACGAGCTCCTCACCGGCCGTCCGCCGTTCGTCGGCGACAGCCCCGTCGCGGTCGCCTACCAGCACGTCCGCGAGCCCGCCGTACCCCCGTCGGACCACGACACCGAGCTGCCGCCCGAGATCGACGCGATCGTGATGAAGGCGCTGGCGAAGCGGGTCGAGGACCGCTACCAGTCGGCTGCGGCGATGCGCAGCGACATCGAGCGCTACCTGGCCGGCCGCCCGGTCCAGGCGCCGATCCCCGCGCCGGTGGCGGTGCCGGCGACGCCGTCGTACGCCACCGCGCCGACGGCGGTCGTCGGTGCGGTGCCGCCGGGCGACGACGAGCTGCCGCGCAGCCGCACCGGCCTGCTGGTGCTCATCGGTGTGCTGCTCGTCGCGCTGCTCCTGGCCGGTGCCTTCTTCGTGTGGCCGAAGCTCTTCCCCTCGGCACCCGAGCAGGTCCCCGTGCCGGACCTCGTCGGCAAGACCGAGCCCCAGGCGCGGCGGCTGATCGGTGACGCGGGGCTCACCGTCGGCAGCATCGACCAGGAGAACAGCGACACGGTCAAGGCCGGCCAGATCATCCGGCAGAGCCCCGAGGCGGACGACTTCGTCGACCCGGACACCGCGGTCGCCTTCGTGGTCTCCCTCGGGGAGGCCCAGGTGGCGATGCCGTCGGTGATCGGCAGCGACAAGGACGCCGCCCGCGCCGAGCTCGCCGGCGACCCGTACCGCTTCGTGGTCAAGCTCCGGGAGGACGACTCCGACGAGCCCGCCGGACAGGTGATCCGGCAGGAGCCCGAGGCCAACACCCAGCTCGACCCCGGCAGCGAGGTCACGCTGTTCTACTCCGACGGCCCCGAGGAGGTGCCCGGGGTCGTGGGCCTCCTGCAGGGTGCTGCGAAGACCAAGATCCGCGCCGCGGGCTTCGAGCCCGAGGTGATCGAGAATCCCAACAGCACCGAGCCCGCGGGCACGGTCATCAGCCAGTCGCCCCAGGGCGGCACCCCCGCCGACCAGGGCGCGACGGTCACGATCGTGGTCTCGACGTACGCGCCCACGGAGCCCACCGAGTCGCCGACGACGTCCCCGACCGACCAGCCGACCGAGAGCCCGTCCCCGCTGCTGCGCGACCGTGCGGCGCCCCCGGCGTCACTCAGCTCCCGGACGCCGGGACGAGCGGGACGGCGTAGCTGAGGTCGAGCAGACCCTCGTAGGCCGGCGCGGTGACGTCGGTCTCGAGCTCGAGGTCCCACCCCACGGAGATGTCGGGGTTGGCGGCGTCCTCGCGGTAGCCCGCGACGTACGGGTCCTCCTCGATCGCGGTGAGCAGCGCGCCCGGCTCGCCCACCGCCTCGATGACGTAGGGCTGTGGGTACGGCACACCCTGCAGCTGGACGGCGTTGCCCTCGCACTTGATGCCGGTCGTCGAGACGATGCGCTGCCCGGCGATCGTGACCGCGGTCGCACCGCCCTTCCACAGTGCGTTGACCACGGCCTGGATGTCCTGCTGGTGCACCAGGAGCTTGTTGACGTCGCCGGTGGTGGAGTTGATGAGGTCCTCGGGTGCGTCGGAGAGCGTGATGGACAGGCCCGGTCCGGAGCGCGGCACCAGCCCGGCCGGGTCCTCGAGCTTCTCGACCCGATGGTGGTAGCGAGCGACCTGGCGGTCCCTCGTCGCGGCGGCGAGCGCCTTCACCTGGGCGTCCAGCCGCCCACGCTCAGCCTCGAGCTCGGCGTACTGGTCGGCCTCGTCCTTCACCAGCGACGCCAGGTCGGTGTAGCGGCCCGGCCGCAGGTCGGTGCCCTCGCTGTTGGCGGCGCTCACGACGAACAGCCCCCCGCACAGCAGTCCCGCCACCGGTGTGGCGATCCGCCACGCGTCGCGCCTCCGGCCGGGCGTGCGCCGGACCAGACGGTCGCGCAGCCGCGCGGCCCGCGACGGCTCGGGGGGCCGCGCATGTGTTCGAGGGGTCACGCCGACTAAGGTAACCCGCAGCCCGTGGAGACCCGCGGACGCCGACCATCCCGCACCACGATCGACCAGGAGCACCCGTGGCCAAGGCCAAGCTCGACCCCCTCGCCCCCGTCCGGGGACCGCTGTTCTCCGTCCGCTTCGTGGTCGCGCTCGCGCTGATGGTCCTGGGCATCGCCTGGATCGCCTACTACTACGTGGTGTTCGACCCGGCGGCGTTCCCGCCCAAGGACTCCGGGTCGCCGGGCTTCATGGGTGACCTGAACGGGTGGAACTACGTGATCGGCTTCGGGCTGCTCATGCTCGGCCTGGTGATCTCCGCGCACCCGACCACGCCCCTGGGCCGCGGCCGCGGCGTGGTCGTCGGCATGCTCGGCTGCTTCCTCATCGGGCTGCTCTGGATCTGCACGTACTACGTCTTCAGCAACGACATGTCCGACATCTGGGTGTTCAACGACCTGGGCCAGAAGAACCTCTTCGTCGGCATCGCGTTCATGGCCGTCGGCTTCACGTTCGCCACCCGCTGGGAGTGACACCTCGGCGCCGAGTGCCGGCGCAGCTGCACACCGCCGGTCCCCTGACGGGGGCCGGCGGTGCTGTTTCCACACCTGGGGACAACCTGTGGAGAACTACACCGTTGTAGTTCTCCACAGCGGTTTCCACACCTGTGCATGGACGCGCCCGCGGCTCGTCCGCCTCACGCTCGCTCATCGAGGTGCGAGAGGCGGACGAGCCGGTGAGGCCGGTCAGGCGAGGGCGGTCAGGTGAGGCCGGTCAGGCGAGGGCGGAGGCGCGGAGGATGATCGCGAGCGCCGTGAGGGCCGCGACGACCAGCAGGCCGCCGGCCTGGAACAGCGGCCGCCGGCGCCCGCGCGGGGCGTAGGCGAGGACGACGGCGACGACACCGCCGCCGACGAAGCCGCCGAGGTGGCCCTGCCAGGAGATGTTGGGGACCGCGAACGTGATGAACACGTTGATGCCGATCAGCACCCACAGCTGGCGCATGTCGGCGCCGACCTTGCGCGCCACCACGAGCAGCGCGGCGAACAGGCCGTAGATCGCGCCCGAGGCGCCGAGCGTCAGCTGGTACTCCGGGGCCGCCCACAGCACCACCGCGGACCCGGCGAGCAGCGAGAGCAGGTAGAGCGCCAGGAACCGGACCCGGCCGAAGACCATCTCCAGCTGCGGGCCGATCACCCACAGCGCGAGCATGTTGAAGCCGATGTGGAAGATCGTGATGTGGGTGAAGCCCGAGGTCAGGATCTGCCAGTAGGCGCCGTCCACGAAGCCGGGCAGCCAGGTGCCGCCGCCACCGGTGCAGGCCGCGTCGCCGACCTGGATGTTGAGGAACCCGTTCTGGAGGTCACACGCGCCGTTGGGGCGCAGGCCGAGCAGGTCGCCCAGGCGGCTGCCCGCCCCGCCGGTGACCGTGATCGCGAACCAGACCGCGGCGTTGAGCGCGATCAGGACCGCGGAGGTCGCCGACGCGTTCGTCGGCCGCAGCCCACCGAACGCCGTACGCCCGGCGCGGGTGGTCTTGCGGCCCTCGGCGACGCAGTCGGGGCACTGGAATCCCACGGCGGCGTCGCGCATGCAGTCCGGGCAGATCGGCCGGTCGCAGCGCTGGCAGCGGATGTGCGTCTCGCGGCCGGGGTGCCGGTAGCAGGTGGGCACCCCGGCCGGAGGCGTCGACGGGTCGGTCACGCTGGGTCGTCCTCGGATCGGTGCCGGCTCGGTGCGGAGCTCAGCCGCGGATGATCTCGACGGTCTCGATCACGACCGGCTCGACGGGGCGGTCACCGGGACCGGTGGCCGTGCTGCCGATGGCGTCGACGACGTCGCGGGAGGCCTGGTCGGCGACCTCGCCGAAGATCGTGTGCTTGAAGTTCAGCCACGTGGTCGCGCCCAGGGTGATGAAGAACTGCGAGCCGTTGGTGCCCGGGCCGGCGTTGGCCATCGCGAGCAGGTAGGGCTTGTCGAAGGTCAGCTCGGGGTGCGGCTCGTCCTTGAAGGTGTAGCCGGGACCGCCGGTGCCGGTGCCGAGCGGGCAGCCGCCCTGGATCATGAACCCCTCGATGACCCGGTGGAAGCCGAGACCGTCGTAGAAGGGCCCGGTCCGGCCGTTGCCGGCGTCGTACGCCTTGGTGCCCTCGGCGAGGCCGGTGAAGTTGGCGACCGTCTCGGGAGCGTGGTCGGGCAGCAGGTTGAGCGTGATGTCGCCCCGGTTGGTCTTGAGAACGACCTGTTGGTCAGCCATGAGTGCCTCTCGCGTCGGGTGGGTACACCGCACAGGTGTAGTCGTGCCGTCCGATCCTCGCACGGCCCGCAAGCAGCCCGCCCGGCAGCCATCCCACTGTTCAGCCTCTGGTTCGCCCCCGGGTGACATGATCGAATGAGGCAGGACACGACGAGAGGAAGTGCCAGAGATGGGTCTGCGCAAGAAGAAGTCCCTGATCGACCAGGCCAGCGACACCGTCAACCAGTACGTCGACCAGGTGAAGCCCCAGATCGAGTCCGCGATGGCCTCGGCCCGAGAGAAGGCCGGGCCGGTCATCGCCGACGCGCGCACCAAGGCCGCCCCCGTCATCGCCGACGCCCGTGCGAAGGCGGCGCCGGTCATCGCCGACGCCCGGGCCAAGGCCGCGCCCGCGATCGCCTCCGGGGCCGCCCTAGCGGCGGAGAAGGTCGCCGCGGGCGCGAGTCTCGCCGCCGAGAAGGCCGCCGAGGCTGCGGAGACCGCGGCCGACAAGGTCTCCGAGGTCACCTCGCCGAAGAAGAAGAGGGGCGGCAAGGCGCGCAAGCTGCTGCTGCTCAGCGGTCTCGCGGCGGTCGCGGCGTTCGTGGCCAAGAAGCTGCAGGGCGGCGGCCAGAGCGACAACTGGCAGTCCTCCTACACGCCGACCCCGGCACCCAGCCCGGCTCCGGCAAGCCCCTCGGGCGGGCCGGCACCGACCGACACCCCCGACGACGAGGGTGGGGCGAGCCCCGACGAGGCGATCGCCGACCAGGCGGAGACGCCGCACTCGGTCACCACGCCCGACGAGCCGGCCACGGTCGTCGACGTGGACGAGCAGAAGTAGCCCGCCACACAGCACAGCTGCTCAGCAGCAGGTCAGCGCCGGCCCGGGGACAGGTCCTCGGGCCGGTTCTGCTGTATCCACGCGTCGATCTGCTCCCACCACGCGAACAGCCAGTCGATCCGCTCCTCCCGCCCGGCCGGGATCTCCGCGCGGGGCACCTGCCACCAGCGCATCACGATCCGCTTGTCCATCGGCAGCTCGCGCCAGACGTCCCCGACCGTGAGCAGATGGTCGAGCCCGGTGTGGGCGACCAGCACGACGTCGGCATCCGGGGCCGCGTCGAGCGCCGCGAGGAACCCGCCCGGCCGGGGCGCCAGCACGTGGACCATCCGCTCGGCCCGGGCGGCCATCCGCTCCATCCCGATCCGGCGCAGCCGGTCGATGGCCCGCTGCCGGCGCTGCGGGGTGAAGTTGCCGCCCTCGGGGAAGATCACGAACGCGTCGTTCTCGTCCAGCCCGGTGGCCAGAGCCGCGATCTGGTCCTCGAGCCGGTCCCCGTCCCCGGGGTTGGGCGTGATGAACCGCGCCGGGATCCGGTTGAGGAGCACGTCGATCGCGGGGTCCCACGCCAGGGTGTCCTTGAGCACCACGCGCGGCTCGCGGGAGTACCACGCCATCAGCGTGTGGATGAGCACGAACGAGTCGCCCGGCCCCGCGTGCCGGCAGCAGACGAGGATCGGCCGGCCCGGGTGCGCGTCGGGCGCCGGGCCCTCGGTCTCGATCCGCAGCCGCAGCACCCGCCGGGCCTCGCGGAAGAAGACCCACATGGTGCCCTGCACGAGGTCGTAGTGGATGCCCTCGTAGTACGGCGTGCGCAGCCGCCACCCGAAGCCCGAGGCGAGCCACAGGCCGAGCATCACCACGAGCAGCAGCGCCTCGCAGGTGAGGTACACGATCGCGACCCACATGATGCGCAGCGGCCGGAGCCGGCCGGGCAGCACCGGCGACAGCGCGGCGGCCCCGAACACCCACAGGGGCAGGGTCACCCACAAGAACCCGGTCAGCAGCACCACGGCGGGGGCGATCACCAGCCGCCGCAGCACCCGGATCACGCGTCGTCCGCCGACGCCGGCCCGAGGTGATCGTCGAGGTAGGCCACCGATGCCTCGTACGTCTCGTCGATGCGGGCCTGCACACCGGTGAAGTCTCGGCTGCCGAGCAGCGAGTCGTCGCGGCCCGACGTACCGCGCGCCGGGAGCACGTAGGCCTCGACGTCCTCGGGCAGCTCCTCCAGCTCGCGGATGAAGCGGTGCCGGCGGGCGATCTCGAACGACACCCGGGCCACCTCCCACGGCCGCCGGGGGACGGTCAGCGGGCGGTCGATCCGGCCGACCTGCAGCACGAAGACCCGGGCGGCGCCGAGGCGCACCGCGCGGCCGAGCGGGATGGAGTTCACGATGCCGCCGTCGAGGAAGTGCTCGTCCCCGACCCTGGCCGGCGGCAGGAGGCCGGGTACGGCGGCGCTGGCCACGACCGCGTCCACGAGCGGGCCGGAGTCGAACCAGTGCTCGGCGGCCCGCTCGATGCTGGCCGCGCACACCTGGAACCGGACCGGCAGGTCCTCGAACCTCAGGTCGCCGAACTCGTCCTGCAGCGCCTGCTTGAGCGGCTTGGCCGACCACAGGTGGGTGCCCGTCGACACGGCCCGCCGGACCGTGCGCAGCGGGCTGTCGCCGTACACCTGCTGGCTCTGGGGCTGGGACGTGCTCTGCCAGAGCTCGGTGAGCTTGCCGATCACGGCGGGGCTCGGGTCGCGGGCGACCATGGCGCCGTTGAGCGCCCCGACGCTGGTGCCGAGGACCAGGTCGGGCCGGATGCCGCGCTCGAGGAGCGCGCGCAGCATGCCGACCTCGACGGCGCCGAGCACGCCGCCGCCCCCGAGCACGAACGCCGTGGTCACGCGGTAGACGGTCCCACGAGCTCGGGGGTCTCGGCGCGGATCTTCTGGACGACCCGGTGCTCGACCCAGAAGATCAGCAGCGGGACCAGGCCGGCGATGAGCATCAGCAGGGTGAACGAGATCGACCAGCGCGCCCGGCGGGCGAGGAGGAAGGCGACCACGACGTAGATCATGAAGATCCAGCCGTGGAAGAGCCACAGGATGCTGAGGTCCTCTCCGAACTGCTGCAGGGTGCCGCCCTCGGTGAGGAGGTACTTCAGCGGCGCGGCCACGAGCGCGCAGACGGCGAGCAGCACGCCCACGACGAAGGCGAGCACCCGGTAGGACTGGAAGAGCTTCACGGGCTCAGCCTACGGACGTCGGCTCCGCGGGCTCGGGCGAGTCCCCGGCGGCGGTCTCCTCGCCCTCCAGGTCGCGCACCCAGCGCCACCAGATGAACACCGCGAACCCACCGAAGAACCACCACTCGATCGCGTAGAGCAGGTTGCGCAGGCCCGTGAGGGCGGCGACGGGCGGCAGCTGGTCGAGCGTGGCAGGCTCGAGCCCGGCCCCGGGCGTCTCCGCGACGCCGTACGCGCCGTAGAGGTCCTGGTCGACATGCTGGATGACGTCGGCGATGCGCAGCTGGGGCAGGACATCGTCACCCGGGTCGTCGTCGACCTGCCCGGTGCCCTGGGGCGGCTGCAGCCAGGCCTCGAGATCCGCGGTCCCGGTGGGGGGATCGGGGGCGTCCGCGGGGTCGGCCACCCAGCCGCGGACCACCGGGAGCGCCGCGGCGTCGCTGTCGCCCGCGCTGCCCACGGCGAGCGGGGTCACCACCCAGTAGCCGTCGTGCCCCTCGTGCTCACGGCCCGAGACGTAGACGGTCCCGTCGGGCACCCAGGTGCCGGTGACGGCCACCGGCTGCCCGACCCGGTTCCCGGGGAAGGGGTCGTCGGGGCCCATCACGTCGGCGAGCGGCAGCGGCGCGGCGTGGGTCAGGTCCGCGGCCTGCGCGCGGCGGTGCTCCTGCCAGGCACCGAGCTGCCAGAACCCCAGGCCCACGGCGGCCGCGACGAGCACCACGGCGAGCAGGTGCGCTCCCCAGTACCGCGGAGCGAGCGATCGGGGCACGCTGCCAGCGTACGCAGCGGCGGAATCCCCGGTGCACCGGGGAAGCTTCCGCTTCTCGGGGGTTGCAACGGCCGAGAAGCGGAGGAAGTGGCGGGGAAGTTCCCACCGGTGTGGTCAGACCACTTGACCACCGGTCAGGTCTCTGCCTAGCGTCCTCCCATGCCGCTGCAGCCCGTGAACCGCCGCTCCGTCCCCGACGAGGTCTTCGATCAGGTGCTCTCCGAGGTCGTCGACGGTGGCATCGGCGCCGGCGAGGCGCTGCCCAGCGAGCGCCGCCTCGCGGAGGTGCTCGGCGTCTCCCGCCCGGCCGTCCGCGAGGCGCTGCAGCGGATGGCGCAGACCCGGCTGCTCGACGTACGCCACGGCGGGGCCACCACCGTGCGCGACTTCCGCCGGTACGGCGGCCTCGACCTGCTCCCGCGGCTGCTGGTGCGCCGCGGGGAGCTCGACCCGGCCGTCGCCCGCAGCATCCTCGAGGCCAGGCTGGTCGTCGGGCCCGGTGTGGCCGCGCTCGCCGCGGAGCGCGGCGGACCCGCGTTGGAGGTGCTGCTCGGCGAGACCGTGGACGCGCTCGGTGGCACCGACGACGGGGTGGAGCGCCAGCTGCACGCCCTGACGTTCTGGGACCACGTCGTCGACGCCGCGGACTCGATGGTCTTCCGGCTGATGTTCAACAGCCTGCGCGCCGCCTACGAGCCGGCGCTCGTCGCGCTCGCCCCGCTGATGGCGGAGGAGGTCGGCCAGGTCGGTGCCTACCGGCTGCTCACCGCGGCCATCGGCGCCGGCGACCCCGAGACCGCCCGCGCGGCCGCCGACCGGGTGCTGCGCCCGGCCACCACCAGCCTGCTCACCGCACTCGCCGCGCTGGACGCGGACCAGGACCGGCCCTAGGGCCAGGAGGAGTCATGACCAAGTCGACGCCCGAGATCGAGGAGCTGGCCGCCCAGCGGCTGGCCGCCGACGAGCAGCGGATCACCGGTCCGCGCCGCACCAACATCTCGCTCGGCCAGGCCTGGAGCTCGTTCTGGCGGCACCCGTCCCCCTGGATGCTCGGCAGCTGCCTGCTGGCCGCGCTCGTGGGCCGGGTGGTCGTCGGCGGCGGCGCCTGGTGGGAGCTGGTCGTCCCTGTCGGCCTGGTCGCGGTGCTCCCCGTGGTCGAGTGGGTGGTGCACGTCGGGATCCTGCACTGGCGGCCGCGGCACCTCGGCCCGGTCACGGTCGACCCGCTCCTGGCCCGCAAGCACCGCGCGCACCACGCCGACCCGCGGGCAATCCCGCTGGTGTTCGTGCCGTGGCAGGTCGAGCTCTGGCTGTTCCCGGCGTACGCCGTCGTCGCGTGGCGGGTGATGCCGACCACCGCGAGCACCTTCACGCTGCTGGTCGCGGTCTTCGCGATCATGTCGTTCTACGAGTGGACCCACTACCTGCTGCACAGCGACTACCGGCCCCGCTCGCGGTGGTACCGCGCGGTGTGGCGCAACCATCGGCTCCACCACTACAAGAGCGAGCACTACTGGTTCACGGTCACCAGCGCCGGTACGGCGGACCGGCTGTTCGGCACCTACCCCGACCCGGCCACCGTCGAGACCTCGCCGACCGTGCGCGCCCTGCACTCCCGCGAGGGCCGCTGACCACCGCCCTCAGCCCAGGCGGTCCGCCAGGCTGCTCAGGTCGGCCAGCACCCGGCTCGCCCCCGCGGCCGTGAGCGGCGCCGCGGCGTGCGTGGTGGTGACGCCGACGACCTCGCCGACGCCGGCGGCGACCGCGGCTCGCACGCCCGCGGGAGAGTCCTCGACCGCCAGCGCGTCGGCGGGCGCAACCCCCAGCCGCCGGCAGGCCAGGTCGTAGCCCGCGGGATCGGGCTTGCCGTCGGTGACGTCCTCGGCCGTGACGACGACCTGCACGTCGGCCAGGGCCGCGAGCGTGCCGCCCGCCAGGCGACGTACCCACGCCGGTCCGGCGGACGTCACGATCGCCACCGGCACCCGGCGGCGAGCCGCCGCGGCGAGGAGCTCGGTGGCGCCGGGCACCGGGTCGGGCATCGCGGCGGCGTCGATGAGGGCCATCACCTCGCGAGCGAGGGCGTGGCCGTCCTCCCCCGCCCACGGCCCGGGCTCGGCCGCGAACACGTCCTCGGCCCGGCGGCCGGTGAACAGCGAGAGGTCCGGGACCGACCAGCCGCGCCCCTCGAAGAACCTCCGGTAGGCCGCGCGGTGCACCGGCTCGGTGTCGACGAGGGTCCCGTCGAGGTCGAGCAGCAGCGCGGCCGGCGTCCCCCGGTGGGTCATGGGGTGACGGTGAACAGGACCTCGCCCACGACGGCGACGGCACCGGCGGCCGGCCGCGGGACCGAGCCCTTCTGACGTTCCATGGCGACGACGGGGACCATCGTCGACATCCCCTGCTCGGCGATCGCCGCGGGGTCCCAGCGGACCATCGGGTCGCCGGCCGAGACCGTGGCGCCCTTCTCAGTGAGCAGCTCGAAGCCCGCCCCCTTGAGTCGCACGGTGTCGATCCCGAGGTGGACCAGCACGGCGACCCCGCCGGCGCCCATCACGACGAACGCGTGCGGGTGCACCACCATCACCTTCCCGGCGATCGGAGAGACCACCGTGACCTCGCCGGAGTCGGGGTCGGGATCGATGGTGACCCCCGGCCCCATCATCTCGGTGGCGAAGACCGGGTCCGGCGTCTCCGACAAGGGGAGCACCCGGCCCGGGCACGGCGCGAACACCGAGACCGTCACATCAGGTCCTCGATGTCCTCGGCGAGGTTGTCGGCCTCGGGGCCGACCACCACCTGTACGGCGTTGCCGCTGGCCATGACGCCGTGCGCGCCGGCGGCCCGGAGGGCCTTCTCGTCGACCTTGGAGCCGTCGTGGACCTCGGTGCGCAACCGGGTGATGCACGCCTCGATCTCGACGATGTTCTCGGCCCCGCCGAGTCCGGCGAGGATCTGCTCCGCCTTGCTGCTCATCTCGTGCTCCTCGGGTCCGTGGCCGCCCGGCCACTCCTTGACAAGGATGCCGGGTGTGACCATCCTCACTGGTACGTACCAGAACGTACCAACGATCCGACAGCGCGTCGAGGGGAGCTCCGTGGCGACGAGGCAGGCGAGTCAGGGGAGCCAGGCCACACGGGTGGTCACGGTGGGCCCGCGCCCCAAACACGCCCAGGTGCGCGACGCGCTCGCCGAACTGGCCACCACCGAGCTCGGTCCGGATGCGGCGATCCCGTCCGAGCGCGAGCTGATGGCGACGTACGCCGTCTCCCGCGACACGGTGCGCAAGGCGATCAACGCGCTCGTGGGCGACGGGCTCCTCGTCAAGGTCCACGGCCGCGGCACGTTCGTCGCCCGGCCCCGGCTGGAGACCCAGCTGCACCTCGCGTCGTTCAGCCAGGACATGCGCCGCCGCGGGTTCACCCCATCCACGCGACTCCTCGCGATCGAGCTCGCACAGCCGCCCGCGGAGGTGGCCAAGGCCCTCGGGCTCGACCGGACCGCGATGGCCTGGAAGGTGGATCGCGTGCGGCTCGCCGACGACGAACCGATCGCCCTCGAGAACGGCTGGCACCCGGCGTCCCTGCTCCCCGGACTGGACCGGCACGACCTGGGCGGCTCGCTCTACGAGCTGCTGGCTCACGAGTACGGCCTGGTCATCGACTCCGCTGAGCAGACGCTGTGGGGCGAGTCCGCGAGCGAGGTCGTGGCCGCCCGCCTCGACGCCCCCGCGCACACCCCCCTCCTGGTCTTCCGCCGTGTCTCGAAGGCCGGGCCGCGCCCGGTCGAGTACGTCGTGTCCCGCTACCGCGGCGACCGGTACGAGGTCCACATGTCGCTCGGTCGTGACAGCGACCCGGGCTCCACCACCGAAGGGAAGCAGCAGTGAGCACAGCAGATGCGGTCTCGGGCACTGAGCCCCGACGCCCCAGATTCAACCTCGCCCCGTTGCAGAAGTTCGGCCGCAGCCTGATGCTGCCGATCGCCGCCCTGCCGGCTGCGGCCCTGCTTCTGCGGCTCGGCCAGGACGACCTGCTCGGCAAGGATGGCCTCGAATGGGTCAAGGTGGCGGCCGTGATCGGGGCGGCGGGCAACGCCCTGTTCGCCAACCTCCCGCTGCTGTTCGCGGTCGGCGTCGCCATCGGCATGGCCAAGAAGGCGGACGGCTCGACGGCGCTGGCCGCGGTCGTGGGCTACCTGGTCTTCAAGGCCGTCGGCGACGCGATGTCGCCGTACATCCTGGACCTGGCGGACGACGGGACCCAGCCGCTGATCAACTACGGCGTCCTCGGCGGCATCGTGATGGGCCTGCTCTCGGCGTACCTCTGGCAGCGCTACCACCGGATCAGCCTGCCGCCCTACCTGGCGTTCTTCGGCGGCCGGCGGTTCGTCCCGATCATCACGGCGTTCGTGGCGATCGTCGTCTCGGTGCTGATGAGCCTGGTCTATCAGTGGTTCGACGCGGGCATCACCAACCTGGGCGAGTGGGTCACCGAGAACGACGTCATCGGCGGCTTCGTCTACGGCACCCTCAACCGGCTGCTGATCCCGCTCGGGCTGCACCACATCCTCAACAACCCGCCGTGGTTCGTCTTCGGCAGCTACGAGACCGGGGGCGAGGTCTACCACGGGGACATCGCCCGCTTCCTCAACGGCGACCCGACCGCGGGTGCGTTCATGACCGGCTTCTTCCCGATCATGATGTTCGCCCTCCCCGCCGCCGCGTTGGCGATCTGGCACGAGGCCCGTCCGGAGCAGAAGAAGGTCGTCGGCGGCATCATGCTCTCCGGCGCGCTGACGTCGTTCCTGACCGGCGTCACGGAGCCGCTCGAGTTCGCGTTCATGTTCGTCGCCTGGCCGCTCTACCTCATGCACGCGGTCCTCACCGGCAGCTCCCTCGCCCTGGTGAACGCCCTGGACATCAAGGACGGCTTCGGGTTCTCGGCCGGTCTGTTCGACTATGCGCTGAACTTCAACATCGCGACCGACCCGCTGTGGTTGGTCCCGATCGGGCTGGGGTACGCCGTCATCTACTACTTCAGCTTCCGGTTCGTGATCCGCAAGTGGAACCTGCGGACCCCGGGCCGCGAGGAGGAGGGTGAGGAGTCGTTGGTGATGGCGGATACGAGCGCCTAGTGCTCATCGGTGCCGACCGGGTCGTCACCCCGGCGCGCGTGCTCGCGCCGGGGTGGCTGCTCATCGACGGCGAGCGGATCGCGGCCGTGGGATCGGGCGATCCACCCGGGCCGCCCGACGTCGCACTCACGGGTGCCACCGTCGTGCCGGGCTTCATCGACGTGCACGCACACGGCGGCGGCGGGGCGTCGTTCGACGGTGGTGACGCGGACGCCGTGGCGACCGCCGTACGCACTCACCTGAGCCACGGCGCCACCTCGATGATCGCGAGCCTGGTGAGCGCCGACCAGGCCACCCTGCTCCACTCGGTACGGCGCCTCGCCGATCTCGCCGAGGACGGGCTGCTGGCCGGCATCCACCTGGAGGGGCCTTGGCTCAGCGCCCGCCGGGCCGGTGCCCACGACCCCAGCGTCCTGAGGGACCCCGCCCCCGCCGAGGTCGACGCGCTGATCCAGGCCGGCCGGGGACACCTCCGGATGGTCACGCTGGCACCGGAGCGGCCGGGTGGGCTCGAGACGATCCGGCGCCTCACCGCGGCCGGGGTCGTCGGCGCGATCGGGCACACCGAGGCGACGTACGACCAGACGTGCGCGGCCCTGGACGCCGGCGCAGGCGTCGGCACCCACCTGTTCAACGCGATGCCCGGCCTGCACCACCGCGCCCCGGGGCCGGTGGCCGCGCTGCTGGAGCACCCCGACGCGTACGTCGAGCTCGTCGCCGACGGCGTGCACGTCCACCCCGCAGCACTCCGGCTCGCCGCGCGCGCCAAGCCGCACCGCACGGTGCTGGTGACCGACGCGATGGCGGCCGCCGCGGCGGCGGACGGCGACTATCGGCTCGGTCGCCTCGAGGTGCGGGTCCGTGACGGAGTGGCCCGGCTGGCCGGCGGCGACACGATCGCCGGCTCGACGCTGACCATGGCGGCGGCCGTGCGGTACGCGGTGCGCGAGGTCGGGCTGACGATCCAGGACGCCGTCCGCGCGGCCACCGCGTCGCCGGCCGCGATGCTGTCGCTGCCGGACGTCGGGGCGCTGCTGCCCGGCTACCGGGCGGACGCGGTGGTGCTGGAGGGGGATCTCAGCGTGCGCCGGGTGCTGTCTCGCGGGCGCTGGGTCGGCTGACGTCTGGGTCGCTGCATCACCCTCTCCGGATCACGGCCCGCGCGGTCGCCGCGACGGCGAGGTCGACTCCTTCGACCCCGCCCCACCGCGCGCGTGTGGCACCGGCCAGCTGGTGGAGTACGTCGAGGGTCGCGCTGCGCGCCGGCGGCACCGAGGTCCGGTCGTACCCGCTGCGCCACCCGAGGGCGAACAGGAGCTCGCCGATCTCGGCGTGCCACTCCTGCCCCGGCGCGCCGCTGCCGACCACGGCCAGCGCCATCCAGCCCGCCTGCCGCTCGGCGTCCTTGGTGCCCAGGGGGAGTCGGCCGACGATGTGCCGCCACAGTGCCTGCGGGTCATGGCCACACCGAACGGCGACGGCGGTCGGGCTCAGTCGGCCCTTGCGGACACTGACCAAGCCGAGGGCGCGGGCGGTGTCGCGTACGACGGCAACGGGCGGCGTGTGGTCCTCGCGGTTGGCCTTGCCGATCCACCATGCGGCGATGCCGCTGCGCTCGGCGAACTGGGCGACGATCGCTGGCGGGAGGTAGCCCGCGGCGGTCAGCGCGACGCCGTCGCCGACGAGGTCGAGGAAGGTCCGATAGGTCTCGGTCAGTCGGCTCGCCTCGGCGTCGGTGACCTCGACTGGCCCGTGCGAGAGCGGACGAGCGAGCACCTCCCTCAGCAGGCGGATGCCACGGTGTTCGAGCTGCTCGGCCAGATCGGCCAGCTCCCCGGTGACCTCGACCGGCTCGGCGACCGCGGCTGCCAGGGCGGCGTTGACTTCGTCGACCTCGAACCGGTCCGGGTGCCAGTCGATCGGCAGCCAGTCGTGGGCGTGCGCGGCGCTGTCGAAGACCACGGGGAGCATCGCGTCGTCGTACCCACTGCGGACCCACGTGGCCAGCTCGTCGTGGCCGCCGAGGCCGCCGCAGTCCTCGGGTGGGCAGGCCATCCTCCCGCCGGTGCACCGCGCCACGGGCGGCGGCCCCTCGAGGACTGCCTCGACCACCAGCCGGTGGTCCCAGCCGTCGCCGAAGTCGTACTCGTACCAGAGCTCGTCGCCCACCCCGGCGACGAGCTGGTCGAGTCGCACGTCGTCCTCGAGCATCCCCTCGTCACCCTCGTCGAGATCGAACTGGGTGAGGAAGTACGGCGAGCGGTGATCTCCGCCGGTCCGGAACCGGTGCAGGTGGCTGTTCGTCCAGCCCATCGCGGCCTGGATGACGTCATGCACCCGCGGCAGGCCGAGGTCGCCGGGCAGCTCGAGCCGGCGCCACACCGGCGGCGTCGCGCCGTGCAGGTCGAGGCGCACCCGGAAGCCGCGGACGTCCGCCGGTACCGGGAGCACCGTCGGCGCCTCGTCACGCTCGAGCTTCTCGAAGATGCTGGACACCTGGCCGCTCCTCAGCGCCTCGAGGAGCGCCTGGGTCTCCTCGAGGCTGGCACTGGGCATCAGCTGCCGTAGCAGGCGCTGGACGTCGGTCGCTTCGGCCACGACGGTCAGTCAATCACCCTTGAGTCCGCGCTCGGCCGCATCCGCAGCGCGACAAGGACATCTCGAGGTTGTCCGAAGCGGCCACTTCCTCAGGCTTCGGCCACGGCCTAATCGTCGCCGCCGCGCAGCAGGCTCCCGACGATGGGCCGGTCCGAAACCCGTCCTGAGGAGAAGCAATGATGCGTACCACCCTGCGGAGACTGGTCCTGTTCGGAGCGGCACTGACCGCTGCCGTCGCACCCGTGCCCGCCGCGAGCGCGAGCGCCGGTGGCGAGTCGGGCTGGGAGCCGAGCTCGACGCCACCGTTCCACTTGGCGGCGGGCGAGAGCTGCTCGTTCGAGCTGCAGGCCGACGTCCTCTACAACCAGGAGATGACCCGCGTCGCGGAGCGGTACCCCGACGGCTCTCCCCGGGTGGTGGACACCCAGGGGTCGCTGGGCTTCCGCTTCACCAACCTCGACACGGGTGAGTCCATCCGCCGCGACACCTCCGGCACCCTGCACGCCACGATCCACGAGGACGGGAGCATCGACTTCCACTTCCAGGGCAACGGCCTGGCGGTGATCCGGTCGACGAACACGATCTATCAGCCGGGCGTGTACGTCGTGTCCGGGAACGCCGACTACGTCCGGCGCGCCGATGGACAGCGGGCGTTCACCGAGGTCGACGGCACCCTCGAGGACGTGTGCCAGACTCTCGACTGATGATCCAGCTGCGGCTCAGCGCCGCCGTACTGGCACGGACGAGGTTCGCGTACTCGCCGCTGGCCGAGGCGGCGAAGAGCCTCTACGTCGTGCACTCGGGCACCATCCATCCGCTCCATCGCGGCTGGTACGACCGGGTGCGCGGTGACCTGCGGCGAACCGACAGCGACCTGCTCCGGGCGGTCGTGCCTCCCGGCGGTCACGTGGCCGAGTTCCTCTTCGTCGGCGCCACCAGCATCGAGACCACCATCGAGGACCAGCTCCACCTGGTCGCGACCTGGCCGCACGCGCACTTCCTGTCCGAGCTCGAGCAGGCCTGGCGGGGGGTCGGCGTGACGCCGGCCGCCCGCCGGCAGCTCGAGGATCCGGACGCGCCCCAGCGCGTCGCCGAGGAGCTCGAGCGCTACTGGCAACGGGTGCTCGCGCCGTACTGGCCCCGGTTCCGCGCCCTGCTCGACGCCGATGTCGCCTACCGGCTGGATCGGTTGGCTCGCGGCGGCATCGGCGCACTGCTCTCCGACCTGCACCCGTCGCTGCAGGTCACCGACGAAGCCCTGCACATCAGGAGCGTCACCGACAGCGACATCGACGGGGACGGCCTCACGCTCGTGCCGTGCGTGTTCGTCTGGCCGCGGCTGTGGGTCGAGCTCGGTCTGCTCGGGGAGCCGAGTCTGACGTACGGCGCGCGCGGCATCGGCACCCTCTGGGCCGAGCGACCCGCCGAGCCCGATCGCGAGGACGCGCTCGGGGAGTTGCTCGGCCGGAGCCGGGCGGAGATCCTGATGGGCCTTCGGCTGCCGCGCTCCACGACCGATCTCGCCTACGAGGTCGGACTCACCGCCCCCACCGTGAGCGCCCACCTGTCCATCCTGCGACGCAGCGGACTCGTGACGTCATGGCGCAGCGGGCGCCGGGTGCTCTACCAGCGCACCGCACTGGCGTCGATGATGGTGTCCGCGGGCGCCGATGATGACCAGACGGAGGCCTCTGGCTGAGAAGCACCCGGGCCGCGAAGCAGGCCGCTACGGGAGGTTCCTCGAGCACTTGAGGGTCCGGCGTCAGTAGGCGAATACGTGGACGCTTAGCACGTCGATCTCCCGCCGGGGATCGCCGAAGAAGGCTCCCAGGCGGCGAGCGACAGTCTGGAAGGGGCGTTCGCGGGGCGAGCCGTCGCCCTTCCAGTTGTTGTGGGGGACGATCAGGAACAGGTGGTGGGCGTCGGTCGCGACATGCGCCTTCCATAAGTCCTTGAGGTCGTGGTTGTTGGTGATCGTCCCGCCGCGCTCGACCTCGGCGATGATCCCCCGTCCATCCGACAGTTCGAAGAAGAAGTCGGGTCTGGCATGGGTGACGAGACCGCTCTGCGGGGTCAAGACGACCTCTTCTCCGAAGCCGAGCTGTTCACGCAGCAGGATGGCGAAGTGGTCCTGGATCGCCTTGCTCTTTGCGCCATGGACGTGCAGGGTCGCGATCTCGGCCGTCGTGGCGACGATGTGCGCTGACAGTTTCTCAGCCAGGCGGTCAACGGCCTGCATCTCCACGGCCTGCTCAGGCGATAGGTTCGCCTTCACATGTCGCGCGTAGCCGTCCACCCGGCGCAGCTTCGCAGCTCGGCGTCGGAGAAGCTAGTTGCGCGTCTACGCGCCTTCACCGATCGCTCATCGCGCGCAGCAGTGGCGGCGGGAGATACAGGGACAGGACGAAGGAAACCGCACGGGGTGTCCCGCGGCTTCCCTGGTGGAGCCTAGGGGACTCGAACCCCTAACCCCCTGCTTGCAAAGCAGGTGCGCTACCAATTGCGCCAAGGCCCCGTGGTGGTCTCGACAAGCTCGACCATCGGGTGTGGTGCTCGACCGCCGGGTGTGCTGCTCGCAGCACAGGGAGGCCCGCAGGGGGCCGCCGGGGTCAGCGTCAGGCGCGGTCGACCGGGTCGGTCGCCTCGGCCCAGAGTGCCTGCTCCTGCTTGCTCTCGTCCATCTTGCGCTTGGCGAAGACGGCGCCGCCGACCGCCAGCAGGACGAGGAGGATCTTCTTCATCTGCACTCCCTGAGGTCGGGGGGTGAACCGCCCCGGCCGGGTCGGGGGGGTTCCAAAGGGGGGCGGAGCCCCCATTATGCGTGGGCCTAACAGGACTTGAACCTGTGACCTCTTCCTTATCAGGGAAGCGCTCTAACCGTCTGAGCTATAGGCCCGGGACCGAGGGGAGACACTACCGGACGCCCGAGGACTCCGACAAAACGAGGTACCTGGCGGCCCATCCCCGCGCGACACGCCGCTGCGTCCCGGCGTGTCGTGAGGGTTTCGGCTGTCAGCAGCCGAACCCCGCAACGGGTCAGCGGTCGTCCTCGGCGAGCGTGAGCTCGACGCCGCCGACCAGGGCCGCCGACATGTTGTAGAGGAACGCCCCGAGCGTGGCGATCGCGGTGATCAGCACGACGTCGACGACCGCGACCAGGATCGTGAATCCCATGACGCGGGACATCCCGACGTACTTCTCCACGTCCCAGTTGGCGGCGTCGTCGCCGCCGACCACGTCACGCACCGTGTCGTTGATCGAGTCCCAGACCCCGGCGGCGGACAGCACCGACCAGATGATGAACACCGAGACCACGGTGACGACCGCGAACGCGACCGCCAGCAGGAACGACGTCTTCATCACCGACCACGGGTCGACCCGGGTCAGCCGGAGCCGTGCCCGGCGAGGCGGCCGCTTGCCGGCGGCCGCCTTCGTGGCGGCCTTGCCGGACTCGGGTCGCGCGTTGGCGCGGTGCTCGTCGGCGGCGTTGCTCAGCTTGGCCGAGATCCGTTCACTGAGGGGCGCGCGTACGGCCGTGTCCTGGCGGTCGGTCATCAGCCGTCACTCTCCCCGTCGGTGTCCGGTCCGGTGTCACCCTCGCTGGCAGTCTCACCCGTCACCTCTGACGCGCCAGACGCCTCGATTGTTGCATCCGTACCCCGATCGGACGACTCGTCAACCTCGACGCCGTCGCCGTCCTCGTCCGAGGCGACCTGGTCGTCCTCGAGCTCCTCCTCGCGTGCCTCGACCGATCGGGCCACCACGGCGACCGCGTCACCCGACTTGGGCGTCACGAACTTCACGCCCATCGTCGAGCGGCCGGTGGGCCGGAAGTCGGCGTTGATCGGGCTGCGCACGACCTGGCCGTTCTGGGTGATCGAGAGGATCTCGTCGCCCTCGACGACGATGAACGCACCGACCAGCTGGCCGCGGTCCTCGTTCTGCAGCGACATCGCCTTGATGCCGAGGCCGCCACGCGACTGCAGGCGGTACTCCGAGATCCGCGAGCGCTTCGCGAAGCCGCCGTCGGTGATCGTGAAGACGTACTGCTCCTTGACGTCGGGCAGGTCGCCCGCCGCCGTGGACTCGCCCGCCGCCGAGGCCTTCGCCTCCGCGGCCTCCTCGGCCGCGACCTGCTCGGCACGGATCACGGACATCGAGAGCAGGGAGTCGCCGGAGCGGAACTTCATGCCCGCGACACCGGAGGTGGCCCGGCCCATCGGGCGCAGCTGGCTGTCGTCGGCCGGGAAGCGGATCGCCTGGCCCTTGCGGGAGACCAGCAGGATGTGGTCGTCGGCGTTGACCAGCTCGGCGCCGATCAGCTCGTCGTCGTCCTCGCGGAAGTTGATCGCGATCACCCCGGCCTGACGCGGGCTGTTGTAGTCGCCGAGGCGGGTCTTCTTCACCAGGCCGTTGCGGGTCGCGAGCACGAGGTACGGCGCCTGCTCGTAGTCGCGGATCGCCAGCACCTGCGCGATGTTCTCGTCGGGCTGGAAGCTCAGCAGCCCCGCGACGTGGCCGCCCTTGGCGTCGCGCGACGCCTCCGGGAGGTTGTAGGCCTTGGTGCGGTAGACCCGGCCGGCGGTCGTGAAGAACAGCAGCCAGTGGTGGTTGGTGGTCGCGATGAAGTGCTCGACGACGTCGTCGCCGCGCAAGCTCGCGCCCCGCACGCCCTTGCCGCCCCGCTTCTGGGTGCGGTACTGGTCGGCACGGGTCCGCTTGGCGTAGCCGCCGCGGGTGATGGAGACGACGAGGTCCTCGTCGGGGATCAGGTCCTCCATCGACAGGTCGCCGTCGGCCGCGATGATCTGGGTACGCCGCTCCTCGCCGTACCGCTCCACGATCTCGGCCAGCTCGTCGGCGACGATCTGCCGCTGCCGGGAGACGTTCGCGAGGATGTCCTGCAGGTCCGCGATCGTGCGCTCGATCTCGGCCAGCTCGTCGATGATCTTCTGGCGCTCCAGCGCCGCCAGGCGGCGCAGCTGCATGTCGAGGATCGCGTTGGCCTGGACCTCGTCGATCTCGAGCAGCTCGATCAGGCCCTGGCGGGCGTCGTCGACCTCGGGGGACCGGCGGATCAGCGCGATCACCTCGTCGAGCATGTCGAGGGCCTTGACCAGGCCACGCAGCACGTGGGCGCGCTTCTCGGCCTCGGCGAGGCGGTACTCGGTCCGGCGCCGGATGACGTCGATCTGGTGGATCACCCAGTTGCTGATGAACTGGTCGATGGTCAGCGTGCGCGGCACGCCGTCGACCAGCGCGAGCATGTTCGCGCTGAAGTTGGTCTGCAGCTCGGTGTGCTTGAGCAGGTTGTTGAGCACGACCCGGGCGACCGCGTCGCGCTTGAGCACGACCACCAGCCGCTGGCCGGTGCGGTCGGAGGTGTCGTCGCGGACGTCGGAGATGCCCTGCACCTTGCCGGAGTCGGCGAGCTCGGCGATCTTCAGCGCGAGGTTGTCGGGGTTGACCATGTAGGGCAGCTCGGTGATCACCAGGCAGGTGCGGCCCTTGGCGTCCTCGTCGACCTCGATCACCGCGCGCTGGGTGACCGACCCGCGCCCGGTGCGGTAGGCCTGCTCGATGCCCTGGCGGCCGACGATCAGCGCGCCGTTGGGGAAGTCGGGGCCCTTGATCCGCTCGATCAGCGCGTCCTGCAGCTCCTCGCGGCTCGCGTCGGGGTGCTCGAGCGCCCACCGCGCGCCCTCGGCGACCTCCCGCAGGTTGTGCGGCGGGATGTTGGTCGCCATACCGACCGCGATGCCGGCCGAGCCGTTGACCAGCAGGTTGGGGAACCGCGCCGGCAGGACCACCGGCTCCTCGGAGCGCCCGTCGTAGTTGGGCTGGAAGTCGACGGTGTCCTCGTTGATGTCGCGGACCATCTCCATGGCCAGCGGCGCCATCCGGCACTCGGTGTACCGCATCGCCGCGGCGGAGTCGTTGCCGGGCGAGCCGAAGTTGCCCTGGCCCTGCACCAGCGGGGCCCGCATCACCCAGGGCTGCGCGAGGCGGACCAGGGTGTCGTAGATCGCGGAGTCGCCGTGGGGGTGGTACTGACCCATGACGTCGCCGACCACGCGCGAGCACTTGGAGAACCCGCGGTCGGGGCGGTAGCCGCCGTCGTACATCGCGTAGAGCACGCGGCGGTGCACGGGCTTGAGCCCGTCGCGTACGTCGGGGAGCGCTCGGCCGACGATGACGGCCATCGCGTAGTCGATGTAGGCGCGCTGCATCGAGGTCTGCAGCTCGACGGGCTCGATGCGGCCGCCGGGGCCGGGGCCCTCGGGGGGAGTGCTGCCGCCGTCGGTGGGAGTCTCGGTCACGATGGTTCTTTCTGGTCGCTTCTACCGGTATCTAGCGCATCTTCTAGACGGCTAGATATCCAGGAATCGGACGTCCTTGGCGTTGCGCTGGATGAACGAGCGGCGCTGCTCGACGTCCTCGCCCATCAGGATCGAGAAGATCTCGTCGGCGTGCGCGGCGTCGTCGAGCGTGACCTGGAGCATGAGGCGCTGCTCCGGGTCCATCGTGGTCTCCCACAGCTCCTTGGCGTTCATCTCGCCCAGACCCTTGTAGCGCTGAACCGGGTTCTCCTTGGGGAGCTTCTTGCCCGCCTCCTGCCCGGCCCTCAGCAGCGCGTCGCGCTCGGAGTCGGAGTAGACGAACTCGTGCTCGTGCGGCTTGTTCCACCGCAGCCGGTACAGCGGCGGCTGGGCCATGTAGACGTAGCCGCCCTCGATCAGGGGCTTCATGAAGCGGAACAGCAGCGTGAGCAGCAGCGTGTTGATGTGGTGGCCGTCGACGTCGGCGTCGGCCATCAGCACCACCTTGTGGTAGCGCAGCTTGTCGATGTCGAACTCTTCCTGGATGCCGGTGCCCAGGGCGGAGATGATCGACTGGACCTCCTGGTTGCCCAGGACCTTGTCGATGCGGGCCTTCTCGACGTTGAGGATCTTGCCGCGGATCGGCAGGATCGCCTGGACCCGCGGGTCGCGGCCCTGGCGGGCGGAGCCGCCCGCGGAGTCGCCCTCGACGATGAAGACCTCGCACTCGGCGGGGTTGGTCGACTGGCAGTCCGACAGCTTGCCGGGCAGGCCGCCGCCGCCGAGCAGGCCCTTGCGGGAGCGGGCCAGGTCGCGCGCCTTGCGGGCCGCGATCCTGGCCGACGCCGCGGCCTGGGCCTTGCGGATGATGTCGCGGCCCTCGGCCGGGTTCTGCTCCAACCAGGCGCCGAGCTGGTCGTTGACGACGCGCTGCACGAAGCCCTTGGCCTCGGTGTTGCCGAGCTTGGTCTTGGTCTGGCCCTCGAACTGCGGCTCGCCCATCTTGATGGAGATGATCGCGGTCAGGCCCTCGCGGATGTCGTCACCCGAGACCCGGTCCTCGGGCTTCTTCATCAGGCCCCACTCGAAGCCCCAGTTGTTGACCAGCGAGGTGAGCGCCGAGCGGAAGCCCTCCTCGTGGGTGCCGCCCTCGTGGGTGTTGATGGTGTTGGCGAACGTGTGGACCGACTCCGAGAACGAGGTGTTCCACTGCATCGCCACCTCGAGGCTCATGTGGTTCTCCACCGTCTCGGGGGTGTGCGCCTCGAACGCGATGACCGTCGGGTTGGCGGCCTGCTTGCGCCGGTTGAGGTGCTCGACGTAGTCGACCAGGCCGCGCTCGTACTTGAAGACCTGCTCGAGCGCGCCGGCGTCGCCGCGCTTGATCGCGTCGTGGCCGGCGTCGTCGATCTCGTTGTCGACCGTCTCGTCCTCGACCGCGTCGAGGATCTCGGCGGCCGCGGGCCGCTCGTCGCGCACGACGATCTCGAGGCCCTTGTTGAGGAAGGCGTACTCGCGGATCCGAGCGGTGATGGTCTCGAGGGAGTACGTCGTGGTCTCGAAGATGTCGGGCGAGGCCCAGTAGGTGATCGTGGTGCCGGTGCGCTCGCCCGGCTCCATCGCACGGACCTCCTCGAGGGGGCCCTCGGGCACGCCGATCGCGAAGCTCTGGCGCCACAGGTGGCCGCGGTTGCGCACCTCGGCGACCACGCGCGAGGACAGCGCGTTGACGACGGAGACGCCGACGCCGTGCAGACCACCGGAGACCTTGTAGCCGCCGCCGCCGAACTTGCCGCCGGCGTGCAGCACGGTCAGTGCCAGCGTCAGCGCGGGCAGCTCCTGGCCGGGCGCGGTGTCGGTGGGGATGCCGCGGCCGTTGTCCTCGACGCGGACCGCGCCGTCGGCCATCAACGTGACCACGATGCGGTCGCAGTAGCCGGCGAGCGCCTCGTCGACCGCGTTGTCGACGATCTCCCAGATCAGGTGGTGGAGGCCGCGCTCACCGGTCGAGCCGATGTACATGCCCGGCCGCTTGCGGACCGCCTCGAGCCCCTCGAGGACCTGGATCGCGGAGGCGTCGTACTCGACTCCGTTGGGTCGGCGGTCGGCGGTCTCCGGTGCGGCCTCGTCGGCGGGGGTCTCGATCGGCGTCTCTGCCGGCTTCTCGATCGGGGTCTCGTCCGACACACACACCTCTTCGCGACGGGCCGCCGGCTCGGGGCCGGGGCGGTGACACACACGCACGTACCTGTGACATGCACGTCTCGGTGACATGCACAGGGCCGCCGCACGACAGGCTGACGACCCAACGGCCATGATAGCGCTCTGAGGGCCGTATCCCACGTCCATACCCCCGACCCTGGGGACAACGGCGACGAAAAGAGGGCCCTGAGCGGCTCGTGAGGGCCTCCGGGAGCGCCGAGCAGGGGTGGTGGTGGGTCCCCATACCTCCGAGCGCCCCGCAGATCGGCACACCGGCGCTCCGGCGGCCCGCTCCCGGATCAGCCGTAGGTGTCGCGGGGACCGCGCCCGTCGCGCACCGACCGGGGGCCCTTCTTCCAGCTCGGACCGTGCGGTCCGAGCACCTCGATGAGCGTCACCGTGCCGTGGCCGAGCTCCTGGTTGAGCCGGCGTACGACGGTGGGCGCGAGCAGCCGCAGCTGGGTCGCCCAGGCGGTCGAGTCGGTGCGCACGACGAGCCGGCCGTCGGCGAACGACTCCGGGGTGCAGTGCAGCGCGATCTCGGCGCCGACCAGCTCGGCCCAGCGGCCGATCACGCCGTGGACCCGGAGCTCGAGCGCCCAGCCGTGGTCGTCGACCAGCCGCGACAGCGTCGTGTCGAGCAGCTGGGGGTCGCGGTCGTCGGGGTGCGCCCCGGTGACCCGGCCGCGGCCGGGCGCGTCCTTCTTGCGCATCCTGCGGCGCGCGGCCGGGGTCGACTTCGCGGTCGCCCGGGTCAGCGCCTTCGCCAGGTCCAGGCCGTCGTCGTGGTGGACCTGCACCTCCTCCGGCTCCGGGGGAGGCAGCCCGCCGCCGGTCGTCTCGTCGTCAGTCGCCATCGACCCGGACCACCTCGCCGTTGCCGACGGTGAAGCGCGTCCCCGCCAGCGCGGCGGGCACGTCGGCGGCGACCGCGGCGGTGACCAGCACCTGCTCCGCGCCGGCAACCAGGTCGGCGAGCTGGGCCCGGCGCTCGGTGTCCAGCTCGGCGAACACGTCGTCGAGGATCAGGATCGGGTCGTCGCCGTCGGCGCGCAGCAGGTCGTACGACGCGAGGCGCAGCGCCAGCGCGAAGGACCACGACTCCCCGTGCGAGGCGTAGCCCTTCACCGGCAGCCGCCCCTCGCCCGGCCCGTGCCCCAGGCTCAGCAGCAGCTCGTCGCGGTGCGGCCCGACCAGGGAGACCCCGCGATCCAGCTCGTCGCTCCGGCGGCGCTCGACCTCGGCGAGCATCGCGTCGGCCAGGTCGCCGCGGCCGGTCCGGCCCTCGACGTCGAACGACGGCTTGTAGTCGATGTCGGCGTCGTCCCGGGTCGCGCCGCGGGCCACGGTCTCGTAGGCCTTGCCGACGTAGGGCCGCAGCGCCTCGACGAGGTCCAGGCGCTCTGCGAGCAGCTCCGCGCCGACCCGGGCGAGGTGCTCGTCCCAGACCGCGAGGGTCTCGGGCGGCGCCGACCGGCGGCCGGCCTGCCGTGCGGTCTTGAGCAGGGAGTTGCGCTGGCGCAGGATCCGCTCGTAGTCCGCGCGGACGCCCGCCAGGCGGGGTGCGCGCAGCACGAGCAGGTCGTCGAGGAACCGGCGCCGGTCGGACGGGTCGCCCTTGACCAGCGTGAGGTCCTCGGGCGAGAACACGACCGTGCGCACCAGCCCGACGAGGTCGCGGGCCCGGGGGAGCGGCGACCGGTTGACGCGGGCCCGGTTGGACCGCCCCGGGTTGACCTCGATCTCGAGTACGGCGGTGCGCCCGTCACGCACGACCGCCGCGCGCACCACAGCCTGGTCCGCGCCGGCCCGCACCAGCGGCGCGTCGCTCGCCACCCGGTGGGAGCTCAGCCGCGAGAGGTAGTCGATGGCCTCGACCAGGTTGGTCTTGCCCTGACCGTTGCGGCCGATGAACGCGGTGGCACCGGGGGACAGCTCGACCTCGGCCGTGGCGTAGGACCGGAAGTCGTGGAGCGAGAGGTGCGCGACGTACACGGCCGTGCGGATCAGCCGGGGTTGGCGTCGCCGCCGACAGGCGGCTCGGTGTGCACGGCGTGGCCGCCGAACTGGTTGCGCATCGCGGCGACCGCCTTCATCGCCGGGCTGTCGTCCTGGCGAGAGGTGAAGCGGGCGAACAGCGACGCGGCGATGACGTGCATCGGCACGGCGTTGTCGATCGCGGCCTCGACGGTCCACCGGCCCTCGCCGGAGTCCTCGGCGTAGCCCGCGATCTTGTCGAGGTGGCCGTCCTCCTCGAGCGCGGAGACCAGGAGGTCGAGCAGCCAGGAGCGGATGACGGTGCCGGACCGCCAGGAGTCGAAGACCTCGGTGACGTTGTCGACCAGGTCGACCTTCTCGAGCAGCTCCCAGCCCTCGGCATAGCTCTGCATCATGGCGTACTCGATGCCGTTGTGGACCATCTTCGCGAAGTGCCCGGCGCCGGGCTTCTTGCCCGCGTGGACGAAGCCGCCCTCGTCCGGCTTGAGCGCGTCGAGAGCCGGCTGCACCTTGGCGAGGTCCTCGTCGGATCCGCCGCACATCAGGGCGTAGCCGTTCTTGAGTCCCCACACGCCTCCCGAGACGCCGCAGTCCACGAAGCCGATGCCGCGGTCGGCGAGCAGGTCGGCGTTGACCTGGTCGTCGGTCCACTTGCTGTTGCCGCCGTCGACCACGAGGTCGCCCTCGCCGAGCAGGCCGGCCAGCTGGCGGATCGTGTCCCGGGTCGGGTCGCCCGACGGCACCATCAACCAGACGACCTTGGGGGAGGGGAGCCGCTCGACCATCGCCTCGAGGCTGTCGGCGTCGGCCAGGTCGGGGTTGCGGTCGAAGCCGACCACCGTGTGCCCCGCGTCGCGGAGCCGGGTGCGCATGTTGCCACCCATCTTGCCGAGGCCGACGAGTCCGATGTCCATCGCTGTTCCAATCTGCCGAGGCGCGGTCGGCCCCAGCCTAGGACCCGTACCCGAAGGCTCAGCTCAGCAGACGACGCGGCATCAGCAGGTAGCGGAACGACGAGTCGCGGTCGCCGTCGTCGACGGAGCCGCTGATCACCACGGGCTTGGACGCCTGGGTGAAGGCGAGCTCGACCACCGGCTGGTCGATGGCGGTGAGGCCGTCGAGCAGGAACTGGGGGTTGAAGCCGGTGGTGATGTCCTCACCGGAGATCGTCGCCTCGATCGACTCCGAGGCCTGGGCCTCGTCGCCGGATCCGGCGTCGAGTGTCAGGACGCCGTCGCTGAACGCCAGCTGGACGGCGGTGTTGCGCTCGGCGACGAGCGCGACGCGCTTGACCGACTCGACCAGCGCGGCCTTGTCGACGAGGGCGGTGGTCTGGTGCTCGCCGGGGAACAGGCTGCGGACCTTGGGGAACTCCCCGTCGAGGAGTCGGGTGGTCGTACGGCGCAGCCCGCCGGGTCCGTGGCCCTCGAAGCCGATGATCCCCTCACCGGAGCCGGTGGTCGCGAGCGCGATCGTGACCTCGCCGCCCCCGGTCAGCGACTTGGCGGTGTCGCCGAGCACGCGGGCCGGGACCAGCGCAGCGGCCGACTCGTCGGGGGTGCGCGGGCTCCACTCGAGCTCGCGCAGCGAGAGCCGGAACCGGTCGGTGGCCAGCAGCGAGATCGTCGAGCCGTCGATCTCGATCCGCACGCCCGTCAGCACCGGGAGCATGTCGTCGCGGCCCGCGGCCGTGACGGCCTGGGCGACAGCGTGGGCGAAGGCCTCGCTCTGCACCGTGCCCGTGGCGGCCGGCATGTCGGGCAGCGACGGGTAGTCGTCGACCGGCATGGTCTGCAGGCTGAACCTGGCCGAACCACAGGTCAGCGAGACCCGGGCGCCGTCGAGGACCATCTCGACGGGCTTGGCCGGCAGGCTGCGGCAGATGTCGGCCAGCAGCCGGCCGCTGACCAGGGCCTTGCCCTCGTCGCTGACGTCGGCGGCAAGGGTCGCGCGGGCGGAGGTCTCGTAGTCGAAGGTGGAGAGCACCAGGCCGTCGTCGCTCGCCTCGATGAGCAACCCGGCGAGCACGGGGACGCTGGGTCGAACGGGGAGGCTGCGAGCAGCCCAGGCGACGGCATCGGCGAGCACGTCGCGCTCGACGCGGAACTTCACGATGGTTCCTTCTGGTCGGCTCGGTGGAGCGGGGGGTCGAAGTCTAGGAGCAGGGGGACTCCGGTGGCTTGCTGGGATGCCGATCCTGCCATGCGGGGCCGACGCGTGGGAGTTGTCCCCAGGATGGGTCCCGGATGGACTTTCTCGGGGGATCGATCTGTCTGGAGGTACGGAGTAGTCATAGCGTCGGTGGAATCTGTGGACAACTCCCGTCCGCGCAGGTCAGCGCGGCGATTCGTCGTGCACAGGGGTTGTGGAACCAGACGGGGACGGCTGGTGGTCCGTGTGGAACCGGTCCCGACCGGGACGCACGAGAGGCCGGTCCTCCACAGGCTCTCCCGTGGTGATCGGCCTCTGCGCACCGCTGCGTGCACATCTGACAGCGGTGTAGTTCGGGGGCGCGTCGGAGCGTCGGCTACGCGACCGCGAGCGTCACCTCGATGTTGCCCCTGGTCGCGTTCGAGTAGGGGCAGATCTGGTGGGCCCGCGCCGCGGGGTCGCGGGCGACGACCTCGGTGCCGGAGACGTCGACGCCCGCCCGTCCCGCGACCAGGCGCAGTGCGGAGTGGAAGCACGCGGCGTACCCGGCGGCGAAGAGCTGCTCGGGGTTGGTGGCCCCGGCCGGACCGCCCATCTCGGGCGGCATGCGGACGTCGAGTTCGAGGATCGCGTCGGAGGACTGGACGTGACCGTTGCGGCCGCCCCCGGTGGCGACGGCAGCGGCTGCACCGGCTGCTGGACAACCTGGAGGCGAGCCGCCCCGGGCTCAGCCCTGGCGCGCCTGGAGCTTGACCCGGTTGGTGAGCTCGCTGACCTGGTTGAAGACCGCGCGGCGCTCGGCGAGCAGCTGGTTGATCTTGCGGTCGGCGTACATGACCGTGGTGTGGTCGCGGTTGCCGAACTGGGCGCCGATCTTGGGCAGGGAGAGATCGGTCAGCTCGCGGCAGAGGTACATCGCGATCTGGCGGGCCATCACGAGGTGCCGGCCGCGGCTAGGTCCGGTCAGCTCCTCGATGGAGAGCCCGAAGTAGGCCGCGGTCTGGGCGATGATCAGGGCGGCGGTGATCTCGGGCTCGCCACCCTCGGGGATCAGGTCCTTGAGGACGATCTCGGCCAGGGTCATGTCGACCTCCTGGCGGTTGAGGTTGGCGAACGCCGTGACCCGGATCAGCGCGCCCTCGAGCTCGCGGATGTTGGTCTGGATCTTGGACGCGATGAACTCCAGTACGTCCGGCGGGGCGGTGAGCCTGTCCATCGCGGCCTTCTTGCGCAGGATCGCGATCCGGGTCTCGAGGTCGGGGGGCTGGACGTCGGTGATCAGGCCCCACTCGAAGCGGTTGCGCAGCCGGTCCTCGAGCGCCTCGAGCCGCTTGGGGGCCCGGTCCGAGGTCAGCACGATCTGCTTGTTGGCGTTGTGGAGGGTATTGAACGTGTGGAAGAACTCCTCCTGGGTCTGGGTCTTGCCCTCCAGGAACTGGATGTCGTCGATGAGCAGCACGTCCACGTCGCGGTAGCGGCGCTTGAAGCGGTCCTGGCGGTCGTCACGGATCGCGTTGATGAACTCGTTGGTGAACTCCTCGCTCGACACGTAACGCACCTTGGCGCCGGTGTAGAGCGAGCGGACGTAGTGGCCGATCGCGTGCAGCAGGTGGGTCTTGCCGAGGCCGGAGTCGCCGTACACGAGCAGCGGGTTGTAGGCCTTGCCCGGCGCCTCGGCCACCGCGACCGCGGCGGCATGGGGGAACCGGTTGGAGGACCCGATCACGAACGTCTCGAACGTGTACTTGGGGTTGAGCCGGGTCTCGAGGGAGGTGGGCCGGCTGCCGAGGTCGGTGGGCTCGGGCGGCGGTGCGGCGACGACCGGGGCCACCGGCGGCTGCTCGATCCGCAGGTTTGTCGACAAGTCACTTTCTTGACTTATCGACCTCTCGACACTCTCGGGGATCGGCTCCGCGGACTCCTCCAGCTGGGGGTTGACCGTGACGGCGATCCGGATCTCGCGCCCGAACCGCACGGTGAGGGCGTCCTCCAGCTGGGCGCGCAGGCGCCCCTCGAGCTGGTTGCGCGTGAAGTCGTTGGGCACCGCCACGATCGCGGTGCTCTCGTGCAGCGTCACCGGCTCGCTGGCGCGCAGCCAGGCCCGCTGGTTGGGCTGCAGGTCGTCCACCACGCCGCGCCAGGCGACGCTGAGATCCGAGGTGCTCTGGTCCACCGCTCCCGCTTTCTGAGTCGTCTCCCGGTCGTCTTGCACGTGGGCCGGGACCCCATCGTCGGGGACGCTCACCGGTCCCCGCAGGAGAACCGGCGACCCGGAGGCACCGCCGTGCGTCCACAACTTTGTCCACAGGTTGTGAACCCGATCCCCTCCTTGTGGAGAGAGTCGGTCCGAGACCATCCCGCGGCCGTCTCGGATCGACATCTGTGCAGGTCAGGGGCGGTATCTCGCCGATGTGGCGGGCGTCACACGACCTGGTGGTCCGGGGGGCGACGAGGATGACGGGGAACCTCGGTCCCACTGAACGTAACAAGGCGTGCACGCCCGCGGCAAGCCGTCATCCACAGGCCGGTGCAGCCCGAGCGACCGGGTGGCCCGGGCGGGGCCGACGCTGGTTTGACCCTGTGGATCGCCAGCGCGTACCGTTGCTCGGTCACCCGGTGTCGACCGGTGCCGCATGTCCACGAAAGAGCAGTCCCCCCAAGGGGCCGCGTCGTGGGTGGGCGGTGCCAGCCGAAAGGCGCCTCAGGTGCTCCTCCCGGGGCACCGCACTGCCGCTCCGGCCCGGCGTGACTGCCCTGACCCACGATGGAGAGAACCCCGTGAGCAAGCGTACGTACCAGCCGAACAACCGCCGTCGCCACAAGGTGCACGGCTTCCGCCTGCGCATGCGTACCCGTGCCGGCCGCGCGATCCTGTCCTCGCGCCGCCGCAAGGGTCGCAAGAGCCTCGCCGTCTGACGGCCGGCTCTCCGCCCGCTCTCCGCGTCGGCCTCGTGCTGCCCGCGGCGCACCGCCTCACTGACGGCGCCACGTTCCGCGAGGCGATCCGTTCGGGTCGGCGCGCCGGATGCCGCACGCTGGTCGTCCACCTGTGGGTCGGCGATGCCAGCAGCGATGCCGGCGTTCGACCGGCCCGCGTCGGGTTCGTGGTGAGCAAGGCGGTGGGCAACGCCGTCGTCCGCAACCAGGTGAAGCGACGCCTTCGACACCTCGCCCGGGAGCATGTCTCGACGCTCCCGGGCTCTGCTGTGCTCGTGGTCCGGGCACTCCCGCCCGCGGCCACGGCCGGCTGGGCGGAACTCGGCGCCGACCTCGAGCGTTGCCTCCAACGGACCCGCGCGGAGGTGACCAGGTGAGGTACGACCCGGTCCGCTACCTGCTCATCGGCCTGCTGCGGGCCTACCGGCTGCTGATCAGCCCGCTGTACGGCCAGGTCTGCCGCTATCACCCCTCCTGCTCGGCGTACGCCCTGGAGGCGGTCGAGAAGCGCGGCAGCCTCGTCGGTGTCTGGCTGTCCGTGCGCCGCCTGGTGCGGTGCCACCCCTGGGCCGCCGGCGGCTACGACCCGGTCCCGACTCGCACGTCCCGCGTCACTGCGCGGTCCTCTTCCTCACCCCAGCAAGGAGCCTGATCCGTGGGAGCCCTCGGCGCAATCGGCCACTTCATCATGACGCCGCTGTACTACGGCATCTCCGCCGTCCTGGTCGGCTGGCACTGGCTGTTCAGCGAGGTCCTCCGGATGGACCCCGACGGGGGCGGCACCTGGGTGCTGTCCATCATCGGGCTCACCCTGACCGTGCGCGCGCTGCTGATCCCGCTGTTCGTCAAGCAGATCAAGTCCAGCCGCAACATGCAGCTCATCCAGCCCAAGGTCAAGGAGCTGCAGAAGAAGTACGGCCACGACCGGGAGCGTCTCGCCCAGGAGACGATGAAGCTCTACAAGGAGACCGGGACCAACCCGTTCGCCTCCTGCCTGCCGATCATCATCCAGATGCCGATCTTCCTGGCGCTCTTCCGGCTCCTCGACCACCACGCGGCCAACGGGTCGGGCATCGCCTTTCTCAGCGAGAAGCTCGCCTCGAGCTTCGGCAAGTCCGAGCTGTTCGGCGCGATCCCGCTGAAGGCGACGTTCCTCAAGCCGGAGGGCTCCACGGCGGTCCAGATCGTCGCTGCCCTCCTGGTGGTGGCGATGACCGCCACGACCTTCACCACGCAGCGCCAGCTGATGAGCAAGAACATGCCGCCGGACGCGCTCAGCGGCCCGTACGCCCAGCAGCAGAAGCTGCTGCTCTACGTGCTCCCCGTGGTGTTCGCGGTCGGCGGTATCGCGTTCCCGATCGGCGTGCTCTTCTACTGGACGACCTCCAACCTGTGGACGATGGGCCAGCAGTTCTACGTGATCCGCAACAACCCCGCCCCGGGGACCGCGGCAGCGAAGGCGAAGGCCGACCGCGACCGCGCGAAGGCGCTGCGCCACGGCCACGGTGCCGTGGCCGAGGGGGTCGCGACCGAGGTGGCCGAGGTCGAGGCTCCGCGCACCCAGGGTCGCCAGCAGCCGAAGAAGCAGTCCCGGGAGCAGCGGAAGAAGGCTGCGCCCCCGCGACCGGTGGCGGGCGCGAAGCCCAAGGCCCAGGCGCCGACGAAGCCGAAGGGCCAGCCCAACACCAAGCCCAAGAAGCAGGCGACCACCCCGCCGGCCAAGCCGAAGGCGAAGCCGAAGACCAAGCCCGATCCCGAGGGGGAGCAGCAGTGAGTGACGACGTGATGAGCGACGAGACGCCCGAGACCGCCGAGCAGGCGGCCGACGGCGCGGCGGACGAGACCACCGACGAGGTGCTCGACGAGCTGGCCGACACGGACGACCGCGACGAGGCCGAGGAGTCCGAGGAGGCTGCCGCGCCCGCCTCGCGCGCGTCGCGGGTCGAGCAGCTCGAGCAGGAGGGCGACATCGCCGCCGACTACCTCGAGGAGTTCCTCGACATCGCCGACCTCGACGGCGACCTGGACATGGACGTCGAGGGCGATCGCGCCGCGGTGTCGATCGTCGGTGCGGACCTCTCCCAGCTGGTGGGCGCCCGCGGCGAGGTGCTCGACGCGCTGCAGGAGCTCACCCGGCTCGCGGTCTACCGCGAGACCGGCGAGCGCTCCCGGCTGATGCTCGACATCTCCGGCTACCGCGCCCAGAAGCGTGAGGAGCTCGTGAAGCTCGCGGAGGAGACGGTGGCGCGCGTCCGTGAGTCGGGCGAGAGCGTGCGACTCGACCCGATGTCGCCGTTCGAGCGCAAGGTCGTGCACGACGCCGTGGCGGCCGCCGGCTTGTCCTCGGAGTCCGAGGGCGTCGAGCCGCGACGTCGCGTGGTGGTGCTCCCGGGCTGATGTCCCCCGACCATGTTTCACGTGAAACGCCCTCCGCGCCCGACGTGGCCCGGAGGGTGTTTGCGTTCGAGCGCCTGCCGCTGGCCGAGCGGTACGCCGAGCTCCTCGCGACCGACGGTGTCCTTCGCGGGCTGATCGGTCCCCGCGAGGCGCCCCGGCTCTGGGAGCGGCATCTCGTGAACTGCGCGCTGCTCGCCGACCAGGTCCCGCAGGCCGCCACTGTCGCCGACCTCGGATCCGGGGCGGGGCTCCCTGGCCTGGTGCTCGCGATCGCCCGGCCCGATCTGCGGGTGACGCTGGTCGAGCCGCTGCTGCGCCGGACCACGTTCCTGGAGGAGGTGGTGGCGGACCTCGGCCTCGGCTCGTCGGTGGAGGTGGTCCGCGGGCGTGCCGAGGCCCTCCACGGTGCACGACGCTTCGCGGTGGTGACCTCGCGCGCGCTGGCCCCCCTCGACCGCCTGCTGGGCTGGTCGATGCCGTTGGTGGAGCCGACCGGTGCGCTGCTGGCCATGAAGGGGTCCTCGGTGATCGAGGAGATCGCGGCTGCTCACGACGTGCTGGAGCGGCTGGGCTGTGCGGAGCCGGAGGTCCGGGTGCTCGGCGAGGACGCCGGGTCGTCCACCACCCAGGTGGTCCGGGTGGCCTGGGCAGATCCGGGACGGGTATCTTGGCCAGTTGCGACACCGCCCGCGGGCGGCGGTCCCCAGCAACGCGCGGGACGCAAGCGCGGCACATCGAACCGGAGGCGTGGGGCGTGACCGAGTTTTCCACCGGTGCTGAGTCGTCGGCTGAGCGTGGTTCTCCACAGGAGGAGCCAAGCTATCCACAGGCAGACGACTCCCGGCCGATCGACCCGAAGCCCGATGTTTCACGTGAAACCGATCCGCCGGGTCCCCTGATCGCCGGCTACCCGGTGCGCACCGCGGCCGACATCGCCGTGGCGGCGCCGGACTTCGAGCACGACCACGCGACGCCCCTGGCCCGCGCCGCCGAGCACGTGGTGCTGGCCCGCCACGGGGCCCGGCTCCGACCGGCGATGGGACGTCCGGCGGCGACCCGGATCCTGGTGGTCGCCAACCAGAAGGGCGGCGTCGGCAAGACCACGTCCACCGTGAACGTCGCGGCCGCGCTCGCCCAGCTCGGGCAGCGGGTGCTGGTCATCGACCTCGACCCCCAGGGCAACGCCTCCACGGCGCTCGGCGTCGAGCACCACCGGGGCGTCCCCTCGACGTACGACGCCCTCGTCGACGGCGTCGCGCTCGCCGACGTGGCGACGGTCAGCCCCGAGGTCGACGGTCTCACCGTGGTGCCGGCCACCATCGACCTCGCCGGCGCCGAGATCGAGCTCGTCTCCGTGGTCGCCCGCGAGAGCCGGCTGCGCCGGGCGATCCTGGGACACCCGGAGGTGGGGACCGCTGCCGAGCTCGGCGACGAGCGACTGGACTACGTGCTCATCGACTGCCCGCCGTCGCTGGGACTGCTCACCCTGAACGCCCTGGTCGCCGGCAACGAGATGATGATCCCGATCCAGGCCGAGTACTACGCGCTCGAGGGGCTGGGGCAGCTCCTCGAGACCGTCGAGATGGTCAAGGCGCACCTGAACCCGACGCTCGACGTGTCGACGATCCTGGTGACGATGTACGACGCGCGGACCCGCCTCGCCGCGGGCGTCGCCGAGGAGGTCCGCGACCACTTCGGCGACCAGGTCCTCAAGACCACGATCCCGCGGTCGGTGCGGGTCTCGGAGGCACCGTCGTACGGCCAGACCGTGATGACCTACGACCCCGGGTCCCCGGGGGCGCTGTCCTACCTCGAGGCTGCGCGCGAGATCGCGATCAAGGGAGCCGCGTCATGAGCACCCACCGTCCCCCGCAGCGCCGGGGACTGGGCCGGGGTCTGGGGTCCCTGATCCCCACGTCCCCGCAGCACGAGCAGGGTCCGGACGGGGCGGCCGGAGCGGACGACGCGCCCGGCCAACTCGCCCCGGGCTCGGACCTCGAGCTCGCGCCCGTGACCGGAGCGCACTTCGCCGAGGTCCCGGTGGGCCAGATCCGGCCCAACCGGGTCCAGCCGCGCCAGGTCTTCGACGAGGAGGCGATGGCCGAGCTGGTCCACTCGATCAAGGAGATCGGGGTCCTCCAGCCGATCGTGGTCCGCCGCCACGGTCCCGAGGACTACGAGCTGGTCATGGGTGAGCGGCGCTGGCGCGCCACCCAGCTCGCCGGCCTGGAGACCGTGCCCGCGATCGTCCGGGACACCGACGACGACGCGATGCTGCGCGACGCCCTCCTGGAGAACCTGCACCGCTCCCAGCTGAATCCGCTGGAGGAGGCCGCGGCGTACGCCCAGATGCTCGACGACTTCGGTTGCACCCACGAGGAGCTGGCCGGCCGGATCGGCCGCTCCCGCCCGCAGATCAGCAACACGATCCGGCTGCTCAAGCTCAGCCCCGCCGTGCAGCGCCGGGTCGCCGCCGGGGTGCTGTCGGCCGGTCACGCCCGGTCGTTGCTCGCGATCGACGACGCCGACCTCCAGGACCGCCTGGCGCAGCGGGTGGTCGCCGAGGGCATCAGCGTCCGAGGCCTCGAGGAGATCGTCGCCCTGCGCGATGTGAACCGGCCGGCCGCCCGCACGGCGCGGGCCAAGCCCGTCGCCCCCGGTCTCGCCGACCTCGCGGAGCGGCTCTCCGACCGGTTCGAGACCCGGGTCAAGGTGGACCTGGGCCGGGCCAAGGGCAAGATCACCGTCGAGTTCGCATCCCTGGACGACCTGCGCCGGATCGTGGACATCATGGACCCGCGCAACCGCACCGACCGCCCGATCTAGAGATACGTCGACCTAGCGATAAGTCGCTTTGTCGACAAAGAGACCTAGCGGCCCGGCTGCTTCTGCGCCTTGCGTTCGGCCCGGCGCCGCCTCTCCTCGGAGTCGAGCCGCGCCGCCTCCTCGAGCGTGGGCGCGCCTCCGCCGTACGACGCGGGCAGCCACCAGGAGCCCGGGGGCTGCTCGGCGGCCGGGTAGGACCGGATCGTCTCGTCGAGCAGGCCCGCCATCACGGACTTGAGCTCGGCGGTCTCGGCGACCGGGTCCGCGCCGGTGGGGTGCAGCGGCTCGCCGACCCGGATCGCGATGGTCTTGCCGCGCGACAGGTCGCGCGGGTGGTCCTTGGTGAGCATCCGCTGGGTGCCCCACAGGATCACCGGCAGCACCGGTACGCCGGCCGCGGCCGCGATCCGGACGGCACCGGTCTTGAACTCCTTGAGGACCATCGCCCGGGAGATCGTGGCCTCGGGGAAGATCCCGACCGCCTCCCCGGCGCGCAGGTAGTCCACCGCGGTGTGGAAGGACGCCAGCCCCTCGCCGCGGTCGACCTCGATGTGGTGCATCGAGCGCATCACCGCGCCGCCCACCGGGTGGTCGAAGATCTCCCGCTTGGCCATGAACCGCACCAGCCGGCCCGAGGGGTTGGCCGCGAGCCCGCCGTACACGAAGTCGACGTAGCCGATGTGGTTGCACGCGAGCAGCACGCCACCCGAGCGGGGCACGTGCTCGGTGCCGGTCATCACGAAGCGCTGGCCGAGCAGCCGGAAGCCGGTCTTGGCGGCCAGGATCACCGAGGGGTAGGTCAGGTCGCGCATGTCAGGACCGACCGCCCCGGGCCACGGCCGCCTGGACCATCGAGGCGCAGACCTTGCCGAGGTCGAGGCCTGCGGCCTGGATGGCCAGCGGCACCGTGGAGGTCTCGGTGAACCCCGGGGCGACGTTCACCTCGAGGAACCACACGCGGCCGTCGTCGTCGACGATGAGGTCGGAGCGGGACACGTCGCGCAGCCCGAGCACCTCGTGGGCCAGGAGCGCGACGCGGGCGACCTCCTGGGCCAGCTCGTCGGTCAGCGGCGCGGGCGTCACGAACTCCGTGGCGCCGGCGGTGTAGCGGGCGGTGTAGTCGTAGACGCCGCCGTCGGGCTGGATCGCCACCGCGGGCAGCGCCCGGGGACCGGAGCCGTCGTCGACGACCGGTACGGCGACCTCCAGGCCGACCACGAACCGCTCGAGCAGTGCGACGTCGCCGTACGCGAAGGCGTTGACCATCGCGGCGGGCAGCTGCTCGGCGGTGTGGACGACCGTGCAGCCCAGCGCGGAGCCGCTCTTGGTGGGCTTGACCATCAGCGGGAGCCCGAGGCGCTCGATCAGGGCGGCCATCACGGCCGCGGCGCCGAGCTCGCGGAACGTCTCGTGCGGCAGGCACACCGACTCGGGCGTCAGCAGCCCGGCTCGGGCGACGACGGCCTTGGCGACCGGCTTGTCGAACGCGACCCGGCAGGCGGCCGGCGGGGCGCCCACGTAGGGCACCTCCAGCAGCTCGAGGACCTCGCGGATCGCACCGTCCTCGCCGGTCTCGCCGTGCAGCATCGGGACCACGCAGTCGGGGCGGTCGTCTCGCAGGGTGGCGAGCAGCGCCGCGTCGACGTCGCGCTCGGCGACCTCGAGCCCGGTGCTGCGCAGCGCTTCGGCGACCCGGCGGCCCGAGCGGAGCGACACGTCCCGCTCGTGGGACAGGCCGCCGGCCAGGACGAGCACCTGGGCGTGAGACTGCGAGGTCGGCGGCGTTGTCGGGGGCACTTCTTCTCCACTCACGAGGGGGGTTCAGGTCAGGTCGGAGCTGGGGGCGTCGTAGCCGCTGCGGGCCTCGAGGCCGGATGCGGGGGCGCCCGCCCCGAAGGTCGCGCGCAGCTCCATCTCCGCCTCCAGGACACCGGCGAGCCGGCGTACGCCCTCGCGGATGCGCTCGGGGGTGGGGTAGCAGAACGACAGCCGCATCGAGCTCGAGCCGAAGCCGTCGGCGAAGAATGCCGTGCCGGGCACGTAGGCGACCCGGGCGGTGACGGCGCGGGGAAGCATCGCCTTGGCGTCGATGCCCGGCGGGAGGGTCAGCCACACGTAGAAGCCGCCGTCGGGGACGTTCCACCGGCAGCTGGCCGGCATCAGGTCGTCGAGCGCCTCGACCATCGCGTCGCGGCGCTCGCGGTACATCTCCCGGAACTGCTTGATCTGGCCCTGCCAGTCGTGACCGGAGAGGTACGCCGAGACCGCCATCTGAGAGAACTGCGGCGGGCAGAGGGTCGCGGACTCCTGGGCCAGCACGAGCTTCTCGCGCACCGCGTGCGGGGCCAGCGCCCAGCCGACCCGGAATCCGGGGGCGAAGGTCTTGGAGAACGAGCCGAGATAGATCACGCCCTCGGCCTCGTCGGCGCGCAGCGCCCGCATCGGCTCGTGGCTGAAGCCCAGGAGGCCGTACGGGTTGTCCTCCAGCACCAGGATGTCCTCGCGGCGGCAGATCTCGAGGACCTCGTGCCTCCGCGCGGCGGAGAGCGTCACGCCGGCGGGGTTATGGAAGTTCGGGATCGTGTAGAGGAACTTGATCGTCTTGCCGGCGGCCTTGGTCGCCGTGATCGCCTGCTGCAGCGCCTCGGGCACCAGACCGTCGGCGTCCATCTCGGCGTGCACCACGCCGCACTGGTAGGCCTTGAACACCCCGAGCGCACCGACGTACGACGGCGCCTCGCAGATGACCACGTCCCCGGGGTCGCAGAAGATCCGGGTCACCAGGTCGACCGCCTGCTGGGAGCCCACGGTGACGACCACGTCGTCGGGATGGGCCTCGATGCCCTCGAGGCGCATCACCTCGCAGATCTGCTCGCGCAGCTCGGGCACGCCCTGGCCGGAGCCGTACTGCATCGCGACCGGTCCCTGGGTGGCGACCAGCTCGGAGATCACCCCGCCGACGACGTCGAGCGGCAGCCCCGAGATGTTGGGCATCCCGCCGGCGAGCGAGACGACCTCGGGACGGGAGGCGACCGCGAACAGGGCCCGGATCTCGGAGGCGGTCATGCCCGCGGTGCGCGCGGCGTACCTGTCGACGTAGGAGTCGAGACGGGTGCTGGCGCGGACGGGCTGGCTCTCCATGACCCGTCTAGCATGAAGGATGCCGCGGCGGCTCGCAGCACCGGGACCGCGGAGTGGGAGGTTTTCGGTGTCTCGCAAGATCGTCCGGCTCACCCTGGACCACCTCGACACGTTCGCCACGCCCTGCCGCTCATGCCTGTTCTGGGAGCTCGACCCGGTGCGACGGGACCGGGTCGAGGGCGAGGCCGCCTGCGCCGCCAAGGACGCCTGGGTCTCGGAGGTGCTGCGCGAGTGGGGGTCGTGCGGGCGGGTCGCGCTGGTCGACGACGTCCCGGTCGGCTACCTCATCTACGCGCCCGAGGCGTACCTGCCCGGGGCCGCCGGCTTCCCGACCGCGCCGGTCTCGCCCGACGCGGTGCTGCTCACGATGGCGTACGTCGACCCCGCGCTGCGCGGCGGCGGGCTGGGCCGGATGCTCGTGCAGGGCATGGCCCGTGACCTCGTGCAGCGCGGCGGGGTCGCGGCGGTGGAGGCCTTCGGGGACACCGCGGGCCGCAGCGGCCGACACCTGCTGCCGGTGGACTTCCTCGGCAGCGTCGGGTTCAAGACCCACCGGGCCCACGTCACCACGCCACGGATGCGGATGGACCTGCGGATGGCCCTGAGCTGGAAGGACGAGGTCGAGGCCGCCCTCGAGCGCCTCGTCGGGGTGCTGCGCCCGGCGCCGAAGCCCAAACCCACCGCGCCGGCGCCGAAGGCGACCCGCGGCTGAAATCACATCGACCCGCCCGAAACTTTCGGGCGGGTCAACGTGGAGGCTGGTGGGTCAGGCGATGAAGTCGGCCAGCTCGTTGAGGATCGCGGCCTTGGGGCGGGCGCCGACGATGCTCTTCACGACCTCGCCACCCTGGTAGAGGTTGATCGTCGGGATGCCGGTGACCCGGTAGGACGATGGGGTGACGGGGTTCTCGTCGACGTTCATCTTGAGGAAGGTGATCTTGTCACCGTGGGTCGCGGCGATCTCGTCGAGGATCGGCGAGACCTGGCGGCACGGGCCGCACCACTCGGCCCAGAAGTCCACCAGGACCGGCTTGTCGGACTTGAGCACCTGAGCCTCGAACTCGGCATCGGTGACGGCGGCGATGTTGCCCACGGGGATTCCCTTTCGTTGAACGCTGAGGTCTACAGATATCGAACACCACGCCGGGGACGGATGTTCCCCGGCGCACCGGGTGCCGAGGGTCAGGCGCCGGCCATCTCCGCGTCGGCGCGCGCCTGGGCGTCGGCCGGGCTCGCGGCCGCGTGGTCGAGCTCGGCGAGGTAGCGCTCGGCGTCCAGCGCCGCGGCGCAGCCGGTGCCGGCGGCGGTGATCGCCTGCCGGTAGTGGTGGTCCACCAGGTCGCCGGCCGCGAACACGCCCGGCAGGTTGGTGCCGGTCGAGGGGTGGCTGGCGACGACGTAGCCGTTCTCGTCGAGGTCGACCTGGCCGTGCAGCAGCTCGGAGCGCGGGTCGTGGCCGATCGCGATGAACAGGCCGGTCGCCGGGAGGTTGCGGGTCTCGCCGGTCACGGTGTCGCGCAGCGTCACGGACTCGAGCCGGTCGTCGCCGTTGATCTCCTCGACCACGGAGTTCCACTCGATCTCGAGCTTGGGGTCGGCGAAGGCCCGCTCCTGCATGATCTTGGAGGCGCGCAGCTCGTCGCGGCGCACGATCAGCGACACCTTCGAGCCGAACCGGGTGAGGAACGTCGCCTCCTCGATCGCGGAGTCGCCGCCGCCGACGACCGCGATGTGCTGGTCGCGGAAGAAGAACCCGTCGCAGGTCGCGCACCAGGAGACACCGCGCCCGGAGAGCTCGTCCTCGCGGGGGAGGCCGAGCTTGCGGTAGCCCGAGCCCATCGCCAGGATCACCGCACGGGCCCGGTAGGTGTCGGTGGAGGTCTTGACGACCTTGACGTCACCGGTGAGGTCGACCTCGACGACGTCGTCGGCGACCAGCTCGGCGCCGAACCGCTCGGCCTGCGCCCGCATCTCGTCCATCAGGGCCGGTCCCATGATGCCGTCGCGGAACCCGGGGAAGTTCTCCACCTCGGTGGTGTTCATCAGCGCGCCCCCAGCGGTGACCGACCCCTCGAAGACCAGCGGCGCCAGGTTGGCCCGGGCGGTGTAGAGCGCGGCGGTGTAGCCGGACGGGCCGGAGCCGATGACGATCACGTTGCGGACGTCGGACATGGAGGACGACTCTCCCTCGGAGATGGATGGGGCGCAGTGGACCTGCGCTCGTAGAACCGAGCGTAGGGGAGGATTCTTCCCGGGCCGGGGCCGGCCGGCGCCTAGCTCGCTAGCGGTCGGGCAGGGTGATCGAGCGGGTCGGCTCGTCGCGGCCGCACAGGAACAGGTCGACCACCTGGGTCTCGCCGCGGGCCTCCCGGAAGACCAGCCCGCCGAGGTCGCCGTCGTAGCGCACCGGCACGAGCAGGCCGGCTCCCCAGCCGCGCGTGGAGCAGCTGGGCGACAGGACGCGGCCGAAGCTGAGCAGCGAACCGTCGAAGTCCTGGCTCGCCGAGGCGCTCTGGTCGGCCATGGTCATGTTCTTGGCGTCCACCTGGAGGCGCCGCACCTGGGCGCCGAACCGGTCCGCGGCGAGCCGCACCACGCGGGACTGGTACCCCGCGACGCCGGAGCCGAGCTCCGTCTTGCCCGGCTTCTCGGCCGACTCGGCCTGATCCCGGTCGGCGGTGCCCGCGTCGTCCCGCTGGCTCTCGGAACCGGCCGCCGGCTCGGGCGCGGCGCCGGCACCGTCCGCGGAGCTCGAGTCGGCGCCGTCGCCGGTGACGGTGAGGTCCGCCTGGTCGATGCCCACGCCGACCGCCACGACCGCGGCCGCCGCGACCAGGAGGTGGCGCACGGTGCGCCGGCGTCGGGCCGCGGCGAGGTCGGCGGCCCGGACGACCGAGTGGTCGGAGGCACGGCGGGGGCCGGCCCCGTCCTCGGACGCAAGGTCGGCGAGCACGCCGTCGAGCCGGGCGGCGACGTCGTCGGGCATCGGCTCGGTGTGCCGGGCGTCGGCGAGCAGCCGGCGGACCTGCTCCTCGGCGGGGGTCAGGCCGGGCGCCAGGTCGGGGTCGTGGGGCACTGCTGTCACCTCCTCGGGTGCGTGCTGGTGGCGGGCGGGGGGCCGGGCGGCGCGTGACGCCGGTCAGCTGTCGACCGGTGGCCCCCGAGGTGCGTCCGTGGATTCGACGGTCCGCAGCAGCCGCGGGTTCCCGGGCGCGGGGTGTCCCGGGTCACCGGGCGGGTCGGCGAGCAGCGGACCGAGGAGCTCGGCTAGGCGGACCCGGCCCCGCGAGCAGCGGGACTTCACGGTGCCGACCGCGCAGTCGAGCACCTGGGCGGCCTCGGCCACCGAGTAGCCCTCCATGTCGACGAGCACCAGGGCCGCGCGCTGCTCGGGCGGGAGGGCGGTGAGCGCCTCGATGACCAGCCGGCGCCGCTCGCTGCGGACCGTGAGGTCGGCCGGGTCCTCGGTCGCGGGTGTGGCGGAGGCCGCCGACCCGCGGTCGCGGTACTCCTCGAGGTCGTCGGGCAGCACCTCGGTGCGGCGCACCTTCGCCGCGCGGATCCGGTCGAGGCAGGCGTTGACCACGACCCGGTGCAGCCAGGTGGTCACTGCGGCGTCCCCGCGGAACGTCCCGGCCCGGCGGTACGCCGCGATCAGCCCGTCCTGGAGTCCGTCCGCGGCGTCCTCCCGGTTGCCCATCGTGCGCACCGCGACCGCCCACAGCCGGTCGCGGTGGCGCGTGAACAGCACCCCGAACGCGTCGGGGTCGCCGCCGACGTGGGCCGCGAGCAGCTCGCGGTCGCTGGGCTCGTCGTGGTGCTCGCTCATCCGCGGACCGTCACCTCGGCGACCGCGCCCCGGTAGCCGCCGGGGATGACGGGGAGGGAGGTGAGCCAGACGGTGAGGTAGCGCCCCGACGGGCTGCCGTCGATCGTCTGCCGGCTGCGAGCGGCGTCGGCGGTGCCGGTCGCGACCGGCGTCAGGTCGGCGACGGCCTCGGGCGCCTGGTCGGTGAGGTAGAGGGAGTAGCGGGTGGGGGCACCGACGAACGTCAGGTCGACCGAGGCGACCGAGTGGTCCGCGCCGAGGTCGAGGACCAGGCCGACGCCGTCCTTCAGGCCGCCGGGGCCGAAGTTCTGCAGGTAGGTCATGGTCCGCCAGGACGTTGCCGGATCGCCGTCGACGGCCAGCCCGGCCAGCTGCGGGTTCTCCTCGGGCGGGTTGCCCTGCGGGTCCAGGTCGGTGGCGGTGATGCCGGTGAGGGGCACCGGGGCGCTGCTGGTGGCCGGAGCCGTGGGGCGGGAGTCGTTGCTGTCGTCGGGTACGGCGCCGAGCGGTGTGCGGCCGCGGCCCAGGTTGAAGGCCACGACGATCGCGACCAGCAGCACCAGGCAGCTCGCGATCACCGCGGCGAGCCGCAGCCAGTTGCGTCCCGGCATGGTCTCGTCGGGCTCGTCGGGCTGCGCGACGACCGCCCCGGTGCCGGTCGACGGGCCGTCGTCCCACGGCCAGAACGACCCTCGGGAACCCGTGCCGGTGTGGTGGTGGCCCGGCCCCGAGGCGTTCCGCGGTCGCCGCGCCGGTCCGTCGGCGGGCTCGGGGGCGAACAGCGGTCGCTCCGGGGGCTCCTCGAACGGTGGCGGCGGCGGGGCCGGCTCGGCGCGGGCGGCGATCCAGGACACGTCGTCGGTGAGGTCGTCGAAGATCGGCAGCCCGGCCTCGGTCGGCAGCTCGGTGGAGAGCGGCGGGTCGGGACCGCGGTCGGGCTCCGGCTCGGGCTCCGGGTCGAGATCGGGCTCCGGTTCGGGCACCCGGACGCGCTCGCGGACCGGCGGGTCGGTGATCGCGGGCAGTGAGATGGTCTCGGTGTCGCGGTGCCCGGCCGCGGCCTCGGCCTCGGCCAGGCCGGTGGGGTCGCCGACGAACTCGGCGAGGTACTCCCCGATGCCGCGGGCGGTCGCGAGGTCGTGGGTCTCCCGCAGGCGGGCGCCCCAGCCGCCGGCGTACGGGTTGACCACCTCGTCGCACAGGGCGTCGAGCGGGCGCGGGATGCCGGCGCGCAGCTGGCGGGGCCGGAGCACCCGGCCCTGCTCGACCGGGGCGCGCGGCACGTCGGAGGGGGAGACCCCGGGCCACTTGCCGGTCAGCGCGCTGTAGAGCAGCCCGCCGAGGTCGGTGACGTCGGTGGACACGCGACCCGGGGGCAGGCCGTGCATGGCGGCGTCGACGGCGAACCCGATCAGGCGGACGGCGCCGCCGTGGTCGACCAGGACGTTCTCGGGGACCAGGCGACCGTGGGCGACGCCGGCGGCGTGGCCCTCGGCGATCGAGCCGGCCACCTCGGAGACCAGCCAGGCGGCGCGCCGGGCGCCGAGCGGGCCCTCGTTGGCGAGCATGATGTCGAGGGAGTCGCCCGAGCCCCACTCGTTGACGACGTAGCAGAGCCCGTCGGCCTTGTCCGCGTCGAGCACCCGCAGGAGCCGGCGGTCGTGCACCATCGCCGAGCGTCGGGCGGCCTCGAGCAGCGGGGCGGCGCGCTCGTCGTCCTCGGCGATCACGTGCAGCGCGACGTGGCGCTCGAGGACCCGGTCGTGGGCACGCCAGAACCGGCCGCCCCCGCTCTCGGCGAGCAGGTCGACCAGACGGTAACGGTCGGCGAGCACGTCGCCGGGCCGGATCGAGCTCGGCACTGCGCTCCCCTCGTCGCGTTCGGCTTCCACGGCCGGTGGCCCCGAGGGCCATCGTAGGGCGGATCGAACCTCAGCTGGGGACGCGGCTGCGGCGCACCCGGCCCAGGATCGTGTCGACGACCGTGGTGACCTCGCGCAGATGGAGCACTCGGGCGAGCGCGACGAACACGACCACGTCGACCGCCGTCACGCAGAACGCCCACACCGCGGCGATCGCCCAGTGCGGGTCGTCGGCGACCAGGTGCAGGAGGTACGCCGTGCCGGCCGCCGCGGCCGTCGAGAGCCCGGCGGCGATCGCGGTGCGGACCAGGAACCGGACCAGCCGGTCGGTGCGCAGGCCGCCGACCAGCCGGTGGAGGACGGCGTACGAGATCGCGGCGCCGACCAGGTACGACGCCGTGTAGGCGAGGACCAGGGCCGGCGAGGTGTGCTCGGCGTCGGTCGTGCGGACCAGCAGCAGGGCGGCCGCGATATTGGTGGCCCCGACCGCGCACTGGATCCAGAACACCGTGCGGGTCCGCTCCAGGGCGTAGAAGCCGCGCAGCATCAGGTAGTGGACGGTGAAGAAGGCCAGGCCGGCACCGAAGAGGCCGAGGGACGGCGCGTACAGCTCGTAGCTTGCGGCCGCGGCCCCGTGGCCCCACACGACGTTGGACAGGTCGGTCGCGATGACCGGGAGCAGGAGCGCGAACGGCAGCACGACGGCGAGCGCGCTGCGCAGCGTGTCGGTGAGCGAGCCCGCCAGTCCGCGCAGGTCGTTCTCGGCCGCGCGAGCGGAGAGCCGCGGCAGGATCGCGGTCGCCAGCGACACGGTCACCACGGAGTGCGGGACCATCATGATCAGGAACGTCGAGGAGTAGATCGAGTAGCCGGTGCCGTCCGCCGAGCTCGCCGTACCGCTCGAGGCGAGCCGGACCACCACGGTGTAGGCGACCTGGTTGACGATGACGAACAGCACCGTCCAGACCCCCAGCCGCAGGGTGTGCCCGAGACCGGTGCCACGGAAGTCGAACCGGGGCCGATAGGTGAAGCCGGCCTTGCGCAGGTAGGGCACCAGGATCACGAACTGCGCGGCGATGCCGAGGGTCGAGCCGAGGCCCAGGACGAGCTCCTGGTCGGAGCTGAACGCGCCGAGCACGTCCTCCGCGGGCCCGAAGACCAGGAGGTAGACGGCGAGCACGCCCACGGAGATGACGTTGTTGGCGATCGGTGCCCACATCATCGGGCCGAACCGTCCGCGGGCGTTGAGCACCTGGCCGACCAGCACGAACATGCCGTAGAAGAACACCTGCGGCAGGCAGTAGCGCGCGAAGTCCACCACCGAGTCCCGCTGCGCCGCCAGCGCGGGCTCGTTGAAGTCGGAGTCGAGGAACAGCCGCATCAGCCACGGCGCCGCGACCACGAGGAGCACGGTCACCGTGCCCAGGAAGAGGGCGGCGAGCGTGATCACCCGGTTGGTGTAGGCCTCGCCACCGTCGGGATCGTTGCGCATCGCGCGGACCAGCTGCGGCACGAGGACCGCGTTGAAGATCCCGCCGGCCAGCAGGATGTAGAGCATGTTCGGGATCGTGTTCGCGATGTTGAACACGTCGGCGTGCAGCTGGGCGCCGAGCGCCGCGGCCAGGAGCGTCGAGCGGACGAAGCCACTCATCCGCGACACCACGGTGCCGGCGGCCATCACGGCACTGTTGGCGAGGACGCGGTCCTGCTCGGACGCCCGCTCCGCGCCCTGGGCGTCGCTCATGAGCGGGCCGCCGTCCGGATCCGGCGGACGAGCCGCATCAGGATCGCGCCGAACAGCAGCGCCACCCCGGTGCCCATGATCAGCCAGATCACGTTGCTCACCCGGTTGGCACGGATCGGGAGGTCGTCGGAGGAGCCGAGCGGCACGTCGTCGACGTCGGTGAGCTGCAGGGTCACGTTGCGGATGCCGACGCCCGACGAGGAGGCGTTGAGCAGCACGGTCGTCCGGCTGTCGGCGGCGATCTCGATCGTCTCGGTCGGCGCGACCACCTTCAGGGGCGGGTCGGCGACCGCGCGGACCTTCACGCTGACCGCCTGGTCGAGGGAGTTGCTCACCGTCGCGGCGAAGCGGCCGCTGCCGCTGGAGAGGATCACCGCCTTCGGGGCGTCGATGCGGACCCCGCGCAGCCGGGTCTCGATCCACGCCCGCGACTGGTTGGCCGAGGCCTGCGTGCTCTGGGGCCGGCGCCGGCTGGAGTAGGAGGTGTCGGAGAGGGCCTCGTCGCGGACCTCGTCGGCGACCTGGTCGTTGCGGGTCAGCAGGTTCTGCAGGGTCTCGCCGGCCTGGACCAGGTCGCCCGCGGCGGTGAACGCGTCGGCGTCGAGCTCGAGCCGGCGCTGGCCGTCGGGGTAGTGGAGCCGGTCGGCCGGTACGTCGAGGCCGGGCCGGCGGGAGATCGCGTCCACGCTGGTGAGGTCGAGCCAGTCGACGTCGAGGCCGGCGAAGAACCCGCTGGTCGACTGGGAGGACCACGTGGTGGGCAGGGTCACCACCAGGGGCTTGCGTCCGGGGGTGAGCAGCCGGACCGCGGCCTCGCTCAGGATCCGCTGCCGAACCGCGAGCGGGGTCATCCGCCCGGTGGGCCCGGGGCCGCCGGAGGCCGCGCCCGACGACGACACCACGAGGGTGCGGCCCTCGGTCCGGGCCACCGACGGCGCCTTCGCCCCGATCAGCCGGTCCGTCACCAGCACGGTGCTGCCGGGCTCGGCCAGCCGGATGCCGCCGGCGTCGATGAACCCGCTCGGGGACGAGACGACGGGCGAGGTCGGCAGCCCCCACGGCTCGAGCCGGTCGCCGGCGCGCTTGCGGGCCGTCCGGTAGGCCGCCGGGTCGTACTTCGCCGCGGCGGCGACGTCCACGTCGCCGTACGGGAGCGAGAGGATCTCGTGTCCCTCGAGCCCGTCGTGCAGCGCCTCCAGCCAGTCGGAGCCGGCGGTCGCCGCCTCCTGGAGCTCCGGGCTCAGCTCCGTCTCTCCGTCGCCGCTGTCGCCGGCGTCCTCGGACGGCGAGGCGCTCGCGCCCGGTGAGGCGGACCCGCTCTCGCCGGGGTCGCCCTGACCGTCGCCCTCGTCGCCGGTCGTCGGGCCGAGGGAGCGCGGCGGGTTGCCGGCGACCAGCCGGCGGACCGCGTCGGGCACGGCGGGGTCGACCAGCCACGTGATCGGCGTGGAGCCGGCCGCCAGGCCGAGGTCGACCAGCGAGCGCAGCGGACCGCCGGAGCCGAGGGTGTAGGCCCAGCCGCCCACGTCGCCGATGCTGCCGTCGGGTGCGTGCGTGACCTGGTGGCGGATCGGCACGACCAGGGCCGTCTGGACGGTCTTCTGGGCCTGGTTCTTCCGGGGCGGCTCCACGAGAGGGAGGAACGTGCGGGCCCGGCCGTCGGCGAAGTCGTCGGTGCCGGCGTCGGTCGTCCCGAGGGCGTGCACGCCGAACCAGTACACGCCCTCCGCGTCGACCTGGAGCTCCGCGCGCGGGATCAGCAGCGAGTACGTCGCCGACGCACCCGGCGCGAGCTCGTCGACCTTGTTGTAGGTCCCCTCGGTGAGGATGCGGCCGCCCAGGAACGCGTCCTGGTCCGTCTCGGCCGCCTCGGCGAGCTCGGCGGACGTGGTCATCGGCTCCTCGGAGACGAACGCATAGATCCCGATGTCGGTCCAGGTCTCCACGTCACGGTTCGTGACGGTGCCGGTGACCCGGATCGGGCCGTTCTTCGGGATCGTCGACGGGGAGAGTGTGTCGATCGTCACCGCCAGCGGGGTCGCGGGCGCCCGCCGGGCCCGTGGCGCCTCGGCGTGGGCCGCGGTGGGCGACAGGACGAACGCCGCGACCGAGGCCACCGCCGCGAGGGCAGGCAGCAGCGACAGCGGGCGAAGCACGCCACGACTGTAGTGGTCCGACCTGTGCGTCTCCGGGCGGCCGGGCCGGGGACGGGCGCCACAGCCTCTAGACTCGACTCCCGTGCCCGAAGCCCCGCCTCCGTCCCTCTCCATGGTCGACGCCCAGCGGGCGGTCACCGAGGAGCTGGACCGGATCGCGCCCGTGATCGACGCGCTCGGCGAGCGGTTCGCCGCGGCGGGTCACGAGCTGGCGCTCGTCGGCGGGCCGGTGCGCGACGCGATGCTCGGCCGCCAGCACAACGACCTCGACTTCGCGACGTCCGCGCGGCCCGAGCAGACCGAGGCGCTGCTCAAGGGGTGGGCCGACGCGATCTGGGACATGGGCCGTGCGTTCGGCACCATCGGCTGCCGCAAGGACGACTGGCAGGTCGAGATCACGACGTACCGCTCCGAGGCCTACGACCCGAGCTCGCGCAAGCCCGCCGTCGACTTCGGCGACACCCTGGCCGGCGACCTCGGGCGCCGCGACTTCACCGTCAACGCGATGGCCGTGCTGGTGCCGGGACGCGTCGTCGAGGACCCGTACGGCGGGGTCGTCGACCTGGCGCACCGGGTGCTGCGCACCCCCGGTCGGCCCGAGGACTCCTTCTCCGACGACCCGCTGCGGATGATGCGGGCGGCGCGGTTCGCCGCGCAGCTCGGCTTCGGCGTCGACCCCGCGGTCGTCGAGGCGATGACCGCGATGGCGTCGCGGATCGAGATCATCTCCGCCGAGCGGGTCCGCGACGAGCTGGTCAAGCTCGTGTGCGCGCCGTACCCACGCCTCGGGTTGCGGCTGCTCGTCGACACGGGCCTGGCCGCGCTGGTGCTGCCCGAGCTGCCCGCGCTGGCGCTGGAGCGCGACGAGCACCACCGGCACAAGGACGTCTACGAGCACACGCTCACGGTGCTGGAGCAGGCCATCGACCTCGAGCCGCGGCTGCCCGGTGGCGGGCCCGACTTCGTCGCCCGCTTCGCCGCGCTCATGCACGACGTCGGCAAGCCGCGCACCAGGCGGTTCGTCGACGACGGCACCGTGACCTTCCACCACCACGACGTCGTCGGCGCCAAGATGACCCGCAAGCGGATGAAGGCGCTGCGCTTCTCCAACGACGAGATCGAGGCGGTCAGCAAGCTCGTCGAGCTGCACCTGCGCTTCCACGGCTACGGGACCGGTGAGTGGACCGACTCCGCCGTACGCCGCTACGTCCGCGACGCCGGCGACCAGCTGGAGCGGCTGCACGTGGTGACCCGGGCGGACTGCACGACGCGCAACCAGCGCAAGGCGGACCGGCTGCGGCGCACGTACGACGACCTCGAGGCCCGGATCGCCCGGCTGCGGGAGCAGGAGGAGCTCGACTCGCTGCGCCCCGACCTGGACGGCAACCAGATCATGGAGATCCTCGGGGTCGGACCCGGTCGCCAGGTGGGCGCCGCCTACAAGCACCTCCTCGAGTTGCGCATGGACCGCGGCCCGATGAGCGAGGACGAGGCCCGGGCCGCGCTGCTGGCCTGGGCCGCCGAGCAGGAGCAGCCGCCGTAGGGTGCGGTCATGACGGAGTCACCGATCGCTGAGCAGATCACCGGGGACGTGGCCGCGGGGTACCGGTTCGAGGGCCCGGCTCTCGAGCTCGGCGGGCTGATGCTCGACGCCGACCAGCTGGTCGACGTCCCGGTCCGGATCCCGCTCGCCATGCTCAACCGGCACGGCCTGGTCGCCGGCGCGACGGGCACCGGCAAGACCCGGACGCTCCAGCTGCTGGTCGAGCAGCTCAGCGCCCAGGGGGTGCCGGTCTTCGCAGCGGACATCAAGGGCGACCTGTCCGGCCTGGCGCAGCCGGGCGAGGCGAGCGACAAGCTCGCTGCTCGCGCTGCGAGCCTCGGGCAGCAGTGGACCGCGACCGGCTTCCCGGTGGAGTTCTACGCGATCGGCGGGGTCGGGTCCGGGCTGCCGCTGCGGGTGACGATGAGCGCGTTCGGCCCGACGCTGCTCAGCAAGGTGCTCGGCCTCAATGACACCCAGGAGTCCAGCCTCGGCCTGGTCTTCCACTACGCCGACCAGGCGGGCCTGCCGCTGCTCGACCTCGCCGACCTGCGCGCGGTGCTCACCCACCTGCTCAGCGACGAGGGCAAGGCCGAGCTCAAGGCGCTCGGCGGCCTCTCCTCGGCGACCGCCGGCGTCATCCTGCGCGAGCTCATCGGCCTCGAGGACCAGGGCGGCGACGTGTTCTTCGGGGAGCCGGAGTTCGAGTCCGCCGACCTGCTCCAGCTCGCCGCCGACGGCCGCGGCCTGGTCTCGCTGGTCGAGCTGCCGCAGCTGCAGGACCGGCCGGCGATCTTCTCGACGTTCCTGATGTGGCTGCTCGCCGACCTGTTCCACGACCTGCCGGAGGTCGGCGACATCGACAAGCCCAAGCTCGTGTTCTTCTTCGACGAGGCGCACCTGCTGTTCGCCGACGCGTCGAAGGCGTTCCTCGACCAGGTCGCCCAGACCGTGCGGCTGATCCGGTCCAAGGGCGTCGGGGTGTTCTTCGTGACCCAGAGCCCCACCGACGTGCCCGACCCGGTGCTCGCCCAGCTTGGCTCCCGGGTCCAGCACCAGCTGCGCGCCCACACCCCGAACGACGCGAAGGCGCTCAAGGCCACCGTGGCGACGTACCCCACGAGCGGGTACGCCGACCTCGGCCAGGTCATCACGAGCCTCGGGATCGGCGAGGCCGTGGTGACCGTGATGAACGAGCGGGGCGCGCCGACTCCGGTGGCGTGGACCCGGCTGCGTGCCCCCGAGGCGCGGATGGACCCGTGCGATGCGGACGTGGTCACCGCGACGGTGGCGGCGAGCCCGCGCGCCGCGAAGTACCAGGCGAGCATCGACCGCGAGTCCGCCCGCGAGATCCTCGCCGACCGGCTCGAGCAGGGTGCGGCCAAGCAGGAGCAGGAGGCCGCGCCGCCTCCAGCTCCCGACGCGGGCCGGCACATCCCGGTGCCGAAGCCGCCGAGGGGTGGCTCCAAGCAGGCGCCGAAGGACGACAGCATGGTCGAGCAGGTCGTGAAGTCGGCGGCGTTCAAGGACTTCATGCGCACCGCGGCCCGCGAGATCGCGCGCGGGGTGTTCAAGACCGGGCGGCGCTGACCGCGGCGACTCGTCAGGTCACGTCGCTGCGCTGGAGCGCGTATGCCCCGGCGACCCCGAACGCGACCGCCCAGCAGGCGAGCACCACGCCGGCCGTCACCGGCGCGAGGCCGTCCGTGCCCGGGATCCGGCCGAGCGCCCGGCCGGCCGCGAACGGCAGCCACTGGCCGACCTCGTCGGACAGCTGGGCCACCAGCCCCTCGACCAGGGCCATCCAGGCGAGGGCCGCGCCCACCGCGGTGGCGGGGTTGCGCACCAGGGCACCGATGCCGACTCCGATGGCCGCGAACGCGACGTTCCAGAGGACGCCGCCGGCCAGCGTCCGCCAGACGTCGCCGTCACCCCAGGGCACGCTGACGCCGTCGGCGGACAGCGCCACCGCGGTCGCGGCGTACGCCACGCTCGCCGCCACCAGCCCGCAGGCCAGCCCGAGCAGCGTGTAGACGACCACCTTGGCGAGGAGGACCGGGCGGCGCCGGGGCGTGGCGAGCAGTGCGACGGTGATCGTGCGGTGCCGGTACTCGCTGGCGACCGCCGTGATACCGAGGACCAGCGGGAAGAGCGAGACCAGGCCGACGTGGGCGACCGCCTTCGCCGCCAGGCCCGGCTCGCTGGTGTCGGAGTTCATGATCAGGCCGACGACCCCGAGGACCAGCGCGGCCTGCGCCGCGAGCAGGATCCACCAGGGTGCGCGGACCGTCCGGAGCGCCAGCAGCTCGGCGCGCAGCAGCCTGGTCATGCGCCCACCTCCGCCGCCGGTGCCGTCAGCCGCAGGAACGCCGCCTCGAGGGTCTCGCCGTACGCCGTGAGCTCGGCCATCGTCCCGTCGAACCGGAGCCGGCCCGCGCCGAGGATCACCACCCGGTCGACGCTCTGCGCCAGCTCGGCCAGCACGTGGCTGGACACCACCACCGTGCGACCCTCGGCCGCGAGGGAGCGCAACAGACCACGCAGCCACGCCATGCCGGCCGGATCCAGCCCGTTCGCGGGCTCGTCCAGCACCAGCACCTCGGGGTCACCGAGGAGCGCGGTCGCCAGGCTGAGCCGCTGCCGCATGCCGAGGGAGTAGCCACCCACCCGGCGGCCGGCGGCGTCGGTGAGCCCCACCTGGTCGAGGACCTCGTCGACCCGTCGTTCGGGGATGTCGCCGAGCCGGGCCGCGAGCCGGAGGTGGTCCCGGCCGCGCCGCCCTGGATGGCATGCGCCGGACTCGAGCACCGCCCCGACGGTGCGCAGCGGCCTCGCCAGCTCGACGTACGGCCGGCCGTCGACCAGGGCCTGGCCGCCCGTCGGCCGGACCAGGCCGAGCGCGACCCGCAGGGTCGTGGACTTGCCGGCACCGTTGGGACCCAGGAAGCCGGTGACGCCCGGGACGAAGTCCGCGGTCAGGTCGTCGACGGCCCGGGTCGGTCCGAAACTCTTGCTGAGCGCGCGTAGCGCCACCTCGGTCATGGGGGTCTCCCTCGGCTGTCGCGTCCGTCGGTCGGACGCGTCTCGAGCCTCCCGCCGGCCGGCCGCGAGCGCGTCCACCCGGCGCGGCAACCCGGACTGCCGCGGACGCGGTACGCCGCACCTACCACCGCCGACGGACGTACACCGGGGCTCCCGGGCCCTACCGTGGGGGCATGACCCGAGTGCTGCGGTCTGCCTGGGGGCACGTGCAGCGACACCGCGGCCGGCACGCCGACATCGCGGTGGCCGCCCTGCTGCTCGTGGTGGTGCTCGTCACGACCGCCACCGACGCGGCGCGCGGTCCCGCCCTCGGCGTCGCGGAGCTCGTGGTCGCCGCGCTCGCGTGCGGGTCGCTGGTCCTGCGGCGCCGGCACCCGCTGCTCGTGCTCGGCATCGCGACCGTGGCCGCGGAGACCTACCTGGCGCTGCTGCACGGTGACGGGGGCGACCTCGTCCTGGCGGCGCCGCTCATCGCGCTCTACACGCTCGCCGAGAGGACCGGGCGACGGCCCACCCTCGTCGTGGGCGGACTCGTGGTGCTGGTGCTCGGCGGCGTGCACGTGCTGATCAAGCCGGAGTCGTGGATCGGGTCGGAGAACATCGCGCTGGCGGCGCTCGGCGCCCTGGCCGTCGCCTCGGGCGACGCGTCCCGGCACCGGCGCGCGTACCTCGCCGAGGTGGAGGAGCGGGCGGCGCGCGCCGAGCGGGACCGGGAGCTGGAGGCCCGGACCCGGGTCACCGAGGAGCGCCTGCGCCTCGCCCGCGAGCTGCACGACGCGGTGGGACACCAGCTGGCCCTGGCCGCGGTGCAGGCCGGGGTGGCCGACCACGTGCTCGAGACGCAGCCCGGCGCGGCGCGCGATGCACTCGCCCACGTCCGCACCGCGTGCCGCGACGCCCTGACGGAGCTCCGGGCCACCGTGGGCCTGCTGCGCGCCGAGGACGGGTCGCGACCACCCGCGCCCTCGGTGGGGCTCGACGGGCTCGCCGACCTGGTCTCGGGGTTCGCCCGGTCGGGCCTGCAGATCGAGGAGCACCGCACCGGCCGGCAGCGGGCCCTTCCCCCGGCCGTCGACCTCACGGCGTACCGCGTCATCCAGGAGGCGCTCACCAACGCGAGCCGCCACGGCTGCGGGACGCACGTCGTGCTGCGCCTCGACTACGGCACCGACGCCATCGAGCTGCTGGTGGAGAACCCCGTCGAGGCGGGGGCCCAGGCGCCGAGCACCGCCGGCCACGGGATCGTCGGCATGCGCGAGCGGGTCGCCGCCCTCGGCGGCAGCCTCGAGGCGGGTCCGGACCGGCGCGGGGCGTTCCGGGTGGCGGCCCGGCTGCCGCTGGACGTCCGGAGCGTCGCCTGATGATCCGGGTCCTGCTCGCCGACGACCAACCGCTGATCCGCAACGGGCTGCGGGTGCTGATCGACTCCGAGCCCGACCTCGAGGTCGTCGGCGAGGCCGGTGACGGGTGTGAGGTCGTCGAGCTCGCCCGGGCAACCCGCCCCGACGTCGTGCTGATGGACATCCGGATGCCGGGCGTCGACGGCATCGAGGCGACTCGCCGGATCGTCGCGGACCCGGACCTGGTGGACACCCGGGTGCTGGTGCTGACGACGTTCGAGGTCGAGGAGCACGTCTTCGAGGCGCTGCGCAGCGGGGCGAGCGGGTTCCTGGGCAAGACGGTGGAGCCCGGGGAGCTGCTGGCCGGGATCCGGGTGGTGCACCGCGGCGAGGCGCTGCTCTCCCCGGCGGCCACGACGAGCGTGGTCGCCCGCTTCCTCCGGCTGCCCGAGCCCGGCCCCGTCGGCGACCCGGAGCTCCTGTCGCCGCTGACGCCCCGCGAGCGGGAGATCGTGGGTCACGTCGCCGACGGGCTCACCAACGACGAGATCGCCCGCCGGCTGGTGCTGAGCCCGGCGACCGTGAAGACCCACGTCAACCGAGCGATGACGAAGCTCGGCGTACGGGACCGGGCCCAGCTTGTGGTCCTGGCCTACCGGTGCGGTCTCGTCGGGAACCGGCCGGAGACCGGCCCGCTGGGCTCCAGCGGGCCGGCGTCCGGCCTCGAGCGTCCGCGCTAGGGTCCTAGAACCGGAACCGGTCGACGTACGCGCGGCCCTCGAGCACCACGAGCCGGAGCCGGTGCTTGCCCGCGCCCAGTCCGCGCAGGGTCTTGTGGAAGGCGAGCGCCGGTGTCCGGTTCAGGTTGTGGAAGCTGATCGTGCCGACCCGGCGGCCGTCGACGATGAGCTTGGCCTTGCCGCCGTGGACCGAGCGGCCGAAGAACACGTCGGCGCGCGGGCCGGTCACCGTCAGCGCCATCGTGTCGCGGCCGGGACCGCGTCCGGCGTTGTCGCAGTAGCGCCCCCAGCGGTCGGACCGTACGACGCGCCAGCTGCCGTGCCGGGCGACCTTGGCCGAGCCGCAGCCGACCGTGGTCCGAGCGCCGGGGCCCTGGCCGGGTCCGGTCGGGTCGCCGGTGACCCGGACCGTCACGGTGTCGGCGTCGGTCGCGCCCTCGGGGTCGGTCACCAGGAGGGTGACGTCGTAGGTGCCCGGCTTGTCGAAGGCGTGCCGCACGGTCATGCCGACCGCGTCCTTGCGCGACCCGCCGTCACCGAAGTCCCACGTGTACTGCAGGTCGCCGGGGGTCTCGACGTCGGTGCTGCCCGAACCGGAGAACACGATCCGGTCCCCGGTGCTCGCCGCGGTCCTCGAGGCGCGGGCCTTCGCTGTGGGCGCGGTGTTCGCCGGCGGGGCCGGCTCGGGAACGTACCCGTAGTTGAAGACGCCGCAGCCCGAGCCCATGGTGAACGTCACCGCGCCGGTCAGGTTGCCGTCCGAGGCGGCCGGACCGAGGTCCGTGCCGGACATCGAGTCGACGTGGAAGCCGAGGCAGCCGTAGCCGAACTCCCAGTTCCCGGACGTGCTCGAGGGGTCCTCGTAGTTGTCGACGTGCGGCTTCGCCGCCGCGTCGGAGTACGACGCCCTGGCCGGCGCGGCCGTGAACGCCGCGTCGTTCAGGTCGGGCGTGGAGCTGCCGGGCTCGGGGGTCGAGTCCAGCGGCGACTGGGCCGGCGGGTCGTCGGTGCCGGCGTTGCCGTAGCCGTGCGCCTCGTCGGTGTAGGAGAGGTAGAGGCCCGGCTCCCACCCGATCGGGTCGCGGTCGATCTGGCCGTGGCCGTCGAGGTCGAAGCCGGAGCGGTCGCGCATCTCGAGGTAGTAGGCGTGGTCCTGCACGGACTCGGCGCCCGCCTGGAGGTACTTCCACCCTTGGGTGCACTGCTGCGCGGTCGTCAGGTCCTCGCGGCAGCCGCCGTTGAAGAACCGTGCGTCGTCAGGTCCGCCGTCCTTCTCGAGGTCGGTCTGGAGCAGGACCTGCTCGCCCGACGGCGTCGTGGCGGTGACCTTGAGGTCGTCGATGAACCAGCCCGGCCGGGCCAGGCCCGGGTCGGTCGCATAGCTGAACCGCAGCGCGCCGTTCGGCTTGCCGGCGAGGTCGCTGATGTCGTAGCTGTCCGAGACGAACACCGCGTCGGGGGTCTCGCCGAGCTTGCGGTCGGTGACCTCGCTGCCGGCGGCGTACGAGCCGCTGGTCCCGGTCAGGCCGTTGTCGTACTTGGCCTGGCAGTTGTTCTGGTTGGGGTTGCCGGCCAGCGGGTCGGTGTTGGACGTCGTGAAGCCCTTGTCCGAGGGGTGCGAGGCGTAGGTCTTGCCGCCGTCGGTGGTCGTCAGGACGAAGCCGTAGTCGTAGTCCCACTCGATGTCCCAGCTGGACTTGAACGAGAGCGTGACCTTGCTGCCCGCCGGGAGCGTCGCGAGCGCCGGGATGGACAGGTCCAGGTTGTGGCCGCCGTCGGGCGCGCATCCGAAGTCGTTGCCCGAGCCGGACCACCAGGCGTGGGTCTTGGTGGCCTTCTCCCCGCTGTCGAACGCGGCCGGGTCGAGCAGCTGCCGTCCGGGGAGCTTGGCGACGAACATCTGGGAGTTGTGCACGGTGCCGTCGACGCCGTTGGTCAGCGTGTACGGCGTGCCGTCAGGCCGGCGCCAGTGGATCGTGCCGGTGTCCTGCTTGGAGTCGGTCATCTCGGGCACGGTGCGCGTCGTCCCGGGTGCGAGCACCTCGGGGACCACCCAGCCGAGCTCCTGACGGGAGTAGGCGTCCATGTTCTGCGACTTGTCGGTGGCCATCAGGTTCCAGTCGCCGTAGGTCTCCCGGCTGCCGGTGGAGTAGAAGTCGGGCAGGCCGAGGGAGTGGCCGTACTCGTGGGAGATGACCGAGGCCTTGTCGATCGCGGTCTCCGGGTTGACGTTGTAGGGACCCACCCGGACGAAGACCTTGAGGGCGTCACCCTTGTCGGCGGTGGTCATGGTCTTGCGGCCGGCGTCGGTGTACCAGAGCGGCCGACCCTCGAGGTCCTTGAGCTGGTCGTCGGTGGTGTAGCCGGGGAGGCCGGTGTCCGGGTCGGTGTAGTAGTACTCCAGCGAGGACGAGTGCGGCCAGACGTTGTCGTAGGGCAGGTCGGTGTAGTCGCAGCCGGCGACGGAGAGCTGGGAGGAGCCGTTGCCGCCGCAGCCGGCGAAGACCGCCATGAAGAAGTCGACCACGCCGTCCTTGTCGGTGTCGTAGTCGGAGTAGTCGATCTCCGGGTCGGCGATCGCGGCGGCGTCGTACACGAGCTTGCCGGCGGGACCGCAGCCGGAGTCGATGCTCTGCAGGGCTCCGACGCCGGCGAGCGCGCCGATGAGTGCGGAGCCGTTGGCGTCGTCGCCGTAGTAGTCGGTGCTGCCTGGCAGGTTGTAGATGCCGTCGGTGATCCGCTCCGGGTAGACGGGCGTGCCCTGGGCCGGGATCGGCGAGTCGGCGAAGGTCAGTCCGTGGCAGGTCTGCCCGGCCTGGAGCTTGGTGAAGTCGAAGCCGCCGTCGTAGGCGAAGTCCTTGTGGTCGATCCCGGCCGAGGGCACCGTGCCCTCGGGGAACAGCTGACCGAGCGACATCTCCTGGTAGAGGTTGAACGTCGACCCCGCGTTGGCCGGGTCGTTGATCACGGACTCGAGGGAGTCTCCGGTGTGGCCGGCCTGGTAGCTGCGGTCGGTGTACTGCACCGGGACGACGGGGAAGGGGCGGTCGCCGTACCGCGCGGTGTCGTAGACGTCCGACGGCGGGATCACCTTCGGCCCGTGGCTGGTCGCGCTCTTCGAGGTGGTGCCGACGCTCACGAGCGCGGTCGTGGAGATGTCGCGCCAGACGATCTCGGGGTTCTGGGCGGTGGTGTCGGCCACGCTCTCGAGGACCAGGGTCTTGGTCTGGCCGGCGAGCACCGGCGGGACGGCCCAGATCACGCTCGTCCCGTCGGAGGCGATCGCCGCACCGGAGCCGGCGTCCGTGATCGTCGAGCCCTCGGGTGCCGTGACGGTCACGGTGGCGCCGGACACCGGCGCGGCGCTCGTGTTGGTGACGATGATCCGGGAGGGGTAGGTGTCGCCGGGCTTCACCCAGCCGACGGAGGAGACGAAGCTGTTCTCGACCTCGAGGCCGCCGACCGTCACGGTGCTGACGGCCGGGGCGGCGGGCGGGGCGGCCGCGGCGCGAGCGGCCGGTGCGGCCGAGGCCGCGCTCGGGAGGAGCGCCGCGGAGAGTCCGGTGGTGACGGTGACGGCGAGTGCGGCGGTGATCGCCGCGGTGCGCCAGGTTCGCAGGTGTGTCATGGGTGGACGCAATCTCGGGAGGGGTCGCGGGTTGGCGACGCGGTGCCACCCCAACGACGGCCCGGCCGCAGTGGTTACGAGCCGTGCCCCACGTCCGGTTCGCCGTCGAGACACCAGGAATGGCTGTGACCGGGCTGGGCCCGCAGCCATCTCAGGTGTTTCGACGGGCCCGGGCCGCGTCCCGGCGGTCCAGGATCTCGTCCAGCGACGGGGAGGTGGGCGCACCGACGACCCACCGACGGGTCAGCAGCCGAGCCCGCTCCGCGGCCTGCTGCATGCGCCGGACGACCCGATGCGGCTCGCGCAGGTCGCGGCCGACGACCTCGACGTACTCCAGGCCGACGTCGCGCAGGTCCGCCTCGCGCGCGATGTCGCTCTCGTGGCGGTCGATGTCCCGGTGGTCGGCGCCGGCGTACTCGCCGACGACGCCACGCGCCGGGTCGAGCAGGTCGGGCACGGCGACCGGCCGGCCGTCCAGGTCGAACACAGGCCGGTTGCAGAGCGGCCGGCCCCATCCGGCGTCGCGCTCCCAGATGAGCCGGAACCGGTCCTCCTGCGGTGACCGGCAGCCCTCGACGGCAAGCTCGACCGCCTCGCGGACCATCCGGACGTCGCGGTACCAGCGCCTGGTCGCGGCGTACAGCCGCATCCGCTTCACCGACGTGAGCCGGGCTGCGCAGGCCGAGCCCACCGCGACCGCCATCTCGCGGACCTCCCCGATCCGGCGCATCTCGTCGAACAACGCGCGCTCCACGGTCGCGCAGCGGATGCCGTGGACCACGACGACCTCGTCCGGTGGGATCCGGTCCTCGACCACCTGGATCCCGTCCCGGCTGCGGAGCCGGCCGCCGTTGCCGGCGATCGGGACCGGGAGCCGGGTGCAACCGTCGCGCGCGAGCCCGTCGAAGAACGCCGCGCCGTGCAGCCGCAGCGCCGCCCAGCCGGTCACCACGGCGTGCTCGCCGCCCCTGGCCGCGGCCTCGAGGATGCGCTGCTCGACCAGGTCGTCGCCGACGGTGGCCGGTACGACGAGCCCGGGCGAGGTGATCCGCCAGTGGGGACCGCGCGCCTGGCCACGGGTCGGGCCGGCTCGTCCGGTCGGGTCGATGCGGACCGGCACGACGAGGCCGCTGACCGGCGGCGCGATCGGGTCCCAGCGATGCATGCCGGATGGCCTGCCCGCCGTACCTGTGGAGGAACCACCGGCCGGGGCTGGCTGTGGACGAGTGTCGAGACACCAGAAATGGCTGCCGGGACCGGGGTCCTGACAGCCATTCTGGGTGTCTCGACGGTCTCCGCGTCAGCGGAGGACCGCATCAAGCTGCGGAGAGAGTCACTCCTCGCCCTTGATGAAGGCCTCGACGCGGCGGCGACCCTCGTCGTCGGGGAGCTGCACCGGCGGGGACTTCATCAGGTACGACGACGCCGAGATGATCGGGCCACCGAGGCCGCGGTCCTTGGCGATCTTCGCGGCGCGGATCGCGTCGATGATGATGCCGGCCGAGTTGGGGGAGTCCCAGACCTCGAGCTTGTACTCCATGTTCAGCGGGACGTCGCCGAACGCGCGACCCTCGAGGCGGACGTAGGCCCACTTGCGGTCGTCGAGCCACTGGACGTAGTCCGAGGGGCCGATGTGCACGTTGCGGTCGGAGACCTTGTTGGCCAGCTCGCCCTTGAGGTTGGAGGTGACCGACTGGGTCTTGGAGACCTTCTTGGACTCCAGGCGCTCGCGCTCGAGCATGTTCTTGAAGTCCATGTTGCCGCCGACGTTGAGCTGGTAGGTGCGGTCCAGCGCCACGCCGCGGTCTTCGAAGAGCTTCGCGATCACGCGGTGGGTGATCGTCGCGCCGATCTGGGACTTGATGTCGTCACCGACGATCGGGATGCCGGCGTCCTCGAACTTCTTGGCCCACTCCGGGTCGGAGGCGATGAACACGGGCAGTGCGTTGACGAACGCCACACCGGCGTCGATGCAGCACTGGGCGTAGAACTTGTCGGCCTCCTCGGATCCCACCGGCAGGTAGGAGACGAGCACGTCGGCCTGGGTGTCCTTGAGGACCTGGACGATGTCGACCGGCTCGGCGCCCGACTCCTCGATGGTCTGGCGGTAGTACTTGCCGAGGCCGTCGAGGGTGTGACCGCGCTGGACGTCGATCCCGAGCGTGGGGACCTCGGCGATCTTGATGGTGTTGTTCTCGGAGGCGTTGATGGCCTCGGAGAGGTCCTTGCCGACCTTCTTGTCGTCGACGTCGAACGCCGCGACGAACTCCACGTCGCGCACGTGGTAGTCGCCGAACATCACGTGCATCAGGCCGGGCACCGTTCCCGTCGGGTCGGCGTCCCGGTAGTAGTGCACACCCTGGACCAGGGAGGAGGCGCAGTTGCCCACTCCCACGATTGCTACACGAACCGAACCCATCGGGCTGTTCCTTTCCGTCGTCCGCCACGGTGGTCGGACTGCTCGTCTGAGGCGAGGCGCTACTTCTGGCCGCTGACCTCGGGGGGCTGCACCGCGGCTGGTTCGGCCGCGGCGGTGGTGGCGGGCTCGACGGAGCCGCCGCTGGAGGTGCTGGTGTTGCTGGCTCTGGTGCTGCCGGGGTCGCCGCTGCGCTCGGCATTGATCAGGTCCGAGAGCCACCGGACCTCACGCTCGACCGACTCGACGCCGTGACGCTGGAGCTCGACGGCGTACCGGTCGACCTCCTTCTGGGTCATCGACAGCTGGCTCTGCACGCGCTCGAGCCGCTCCTGGAGGCGGGTACGACGTCCCTCGAGGACGCGCAGCCGGATCTCCATGTCGGTGCGGCTGAAGAACGCGAACCGGATGTCGAAGTTGTCGTCCTCCCACGCGGTGGGACCGACCTCGGTCATCAGGCGCTCGAACTCACGCTGCCCGGACTCCGTGAGCTGGTAGACGATCCGCGGGCGCCGGGTCACCGGCGTCAGCGTGGTGGTGGCCTCCTCGATGAGGGCGCCGCGAAGCATCTTCTTCAAGGTGGGGTAGAGCGACCCGTAGGAGAGAACCCGACCCCATCCGAGCATGAGGTTCAGCCTCTTGCGGAGCTCGTAGCCGTGCATGGGTCCCTCGTGCAGCAGTCCGAGGACTGCGAGCTCGATGGTCTCCGCACGACGTGCCATGCGACCTATCGTAGCGATATATCCACGCGTTGCGAATCCGCTATCGGTACGACGTGCGCATGAGACCTCGCTCACGCCCTTCCCCGTGGCATCTTGGGCGGCGCGGGCGCCACCCGTACGCTGACCGGGATCATCTGCACCGATCTCGACCCCGACCCGCGGAGCCAACGACTGTGAGTGGTAAGCGCAAGGCCGCGGGCTCGCCCGCCAGCACGACGAGCGCGAAGCCCGGCCAGAAGCCCAAGCCACCCCGCACGCGCAAGCAGAAGGTGCTGCGGGTCGGGAAGTGGCTCTCGATCGTCGGCCTGGTGTGCCTGCTGCTGATGGTCGGGGCGTTCGTGGTCCTGTACCGGGCCATCGACATCCCCGACCCGAACAAGGACTTCGAGGCCGAGACGTCGTTCGTCTACTACTCCGACGGCAAGGGCGAGGTCGGCAACTTCGCGACCCAGAACCGCGAGTCGATCTCGATCAAGCAGATGCCGCAGACGCTCCAGGACGCGGTGGTCGCCGCCGAGAACCGCTCGTTCTGGACCGACAAGGGCATCGACCCCCGAGGCATCATCCGGGCGGCCTTCAGCAACGCCAAGGGCAACGCCACCCAGGGTGCCTCGACGATCACCCAGCAGTACGTGAAGATCCTCTACCTCAACCAGGAGCGCTCCTACACCCGCAAGGCGAAGGAGGCGATCCTCTCGCTCAAGGTGCAGCGCACCCAGAGCAAGACCGAGATCCTCGAGGGCTACCTCAACACGATCTACTTCGGACGCGGCGCGTACGGCGTCCAGGCGGCTGCGCGCGCGTTCTTCGCCAAGGACGCCAAGGACCTGACGCTGAGGGAGTCGGCCGTCCTCGCCAGCGTGCTGAACAACCCCACGCACTTCGACCCGGCCAACGGCAAGGAGAACAAGCGGGCGCTCAAGGAGCGCTACGTCTACGTGCTCGAAGGGATGGCCGCCGCGGGCAACATCACCGCCGACGAGGCCGCGAAGGCCGAGAAGTCGCTGCCGAAGTTCCCGGAGATCAAGGCCCAGAGCAAGAACGGCGGCCAGCGCGGTCACATGCTCAAGCTGGTCCGCGACGAGATGCACGAGCTCGGCTACACCGACGACCAGATCGACAGCCAGGGCTACCGGATCACCACGACGTTCACCAAGAAGGCCATGGACGCCGCGGAGGCCGGGGTGCTCGAGCAGCGGCCGGAGGGCTTCAAGGACAAGGAGCTGCACATCGGGGTGGCCAGCGTCGAGCCCGGCACCGGTGCGCTCCGCGGGTTCTACGGCGGTCAGGACTTCCTCGACTCGCAGATCAACTGGGCCGCCACCGGCGGCATGGTCGGCTCGACGCTCAAGCCCCTGACCGTCGCGACCGCCCTGGAGAACGGCTTCTCGCTGAAGGACACGTTCGAGGGCAACTCGCCGTACGTGTTCCCCGACGGCCTCGACGTCGTGAACGAGGGGCCGTACGGCGGCACCGACTACGGCGACAAGGTGAACCTCGTCTACGCCACCGAGCAGTCGATCAACACGGCGTTCGTCGACATGTCGAACTCCATCCCCGACGGCCCGGAGAAGATCCTCGAGACCGCGAACAAGGTCGGCATCCCGCCCGCCAAGCCCACCCAGAAGTACCCGGGCATTCCCGACAAGAGCATCGACCTCGAGGCCGACGCGCTCATCACGCTCGGCAAGGCCCGGATCAGCCCGATCAACATGGCCAACGCCTACGCGACGATCGCCAACGGCGGTGAGCGCGCCGACGTGCACGTGATCGACAAGATCGTCAGCAAGAAGGGCAAGGTGCTCTACCAGTTCAAGCAGCACACGTCCCAGGCGTTCGACGACTTCGCCGACGGGGTCGACGTCACCACCGCGGCGGGGGAGAAGGCGACCGGCGAGGACATCGCCGCCGACACCTCCTACGCCCTGCAGCAGGTGGTCCTCAACGGCACCGGCAAGAACGCCCAGGCGATCGGCCGGCCGGCCGCGGGCAAGACCGGCACGGCCACCAACGACAACGACAACGTCTCCTCGTCCTGGTTCGTCGGCTACACCCCCCAGCTCGCCACCGCGGTGATGTACGTCCGCGGCGACGGCGACAACGCCCTGGACGGGTGGCTGCCGTCGTACTTCGGCGCGGAGTACCCGACGCGCACCTGGGCCGCGGTGATGAGCCGGGCCCTCGAGGGCACCGACGTCGAGGACTTCCCCGAGCCGGCCAACGTCGACGGCGAGGCGCCGGCCGAGGGCCACGACCCCTACACGCCCCCGCCGAAGCCGACCAAGACGCCGAAGCCGACCAAGACGCCCTCGGAGACACCCACCCCGAGCGAGACGGCGACGCCGTCGGAGACGCCCACCCCGACCGAGTCGCCGAGCAACAGCTGCGGCGTGCTCGGCTGCCCGCCCTCCGAGTCGCCGACCCCGTCGGGGAGCCCGAGTACGCCGCCCGGCGGCGGCGCGTCCCAGAGCGGCCGGGGCCACCACCGCCGGAGCCGGGGTCGCCGGGTGCGGCTCGGCTGATGCCGCCGAGCCGGCGCGGGGTCCAGGGGGACTGGGTCGACCCCACGACCGACGACCCGGTCGTCGCCGCGCTCAGTGACCGGATCGGCGGGCCCGTCGGCCCGCGAGCCGGCCGGCACTCGTGGTGGACCCCGGTGCGGGTGGTGCTCGCGCTGACCGCGATCGTGCTCGCCCTCGGGATGGTGCAGAAGAACAACTGCTACCAGGACACCTGGCAGGACGGGCAGGCCCGCTACACCCACATGTGCTACTCCGACCTGCCCTACCTCTACACCGGGCGCGGCTTCGCCGAGCTCAACTGGCCCTACAGCGACGACGCCCAGGTGCGCGCCCGCTACCCCGAGGTCATGGAGTACCCGGTCGGCATCTCCTACTGGGCGTGGGGCGCGGCGCACGTCACGCACTGGCTCAACGGCTCCCCCGACCTGACCCCCCGCTACGGGAAGTCGGTCGGTGACATGTCGGCCGAGCCTGAGGTGCACCGGGAGATGCGGATCTTCGTGATCGTCAACGCGCTCGGGTTCGCGGTGCTGACGCTGCTCGCGGCCTGGCTGCTGGCCGGCGTCTCCCCGCGCCGGCCGTGGGACGCCGCGGCCTTCGCCCTCTCGCCGGCGCTGTTGCTCACCGGCCTGGTCAACTGGGACCTGCTCGCCGTGGTCCTGGTCGCCGGGGCGCTGTGGGCCTGGGCCCGGGAGCGCCCCGTGCTGACCGGGGTCCTGATCGGCCTGGGGACGGCGGTCAAGCTGTTCCCGCTCTTCCTGCTCGGCGGGATCCTGGTGATCTGCCTGCGCCGGCGGCAGCTGCGGACGCTCGCGGTCACCAGCCTGGCCGCCGCGTCAGCGTGGGTGCTGGCCAACCTGCCGGCGTACCTGTCCGGGCCCGACGAGTGGAAGGTGTTCTGGACGTTCAACTCCGAGCGGGGTGCCGACCTCGGCTCGATCTGGCTGGTCGTCCAGCAGGCGCTCGACCGGACCGCCGACCCGTCCGCGTTCGACCCGCACACGATCAACGTCGGGTCCTGGCTGTTCTTCGGGCTGTGGTGCGTGGGCGTGCTGCTGCTCGGGCTCGCCTCGCCCGCGACGCCGCGCCTCGCCCAGCTCGGCTTCCTGGTGGTCGCCGGGTTCCTGCTGGTCAACAAGGTCTACTCGCCGCAGTACGTGCTCTGGCTGCTGCCGCTCGCCGTGCTCGCGCGGCCGCGGTGGCGCGACCTGATCATCTGGCAGGCCGGCGAGGTCCTCTACTTCGCCGCCGTGTGGTGGTACCTCGGCGGCTTCCTGGCCCCGGCCGCCGGCGGCGACGCGGGCTTCTACTGGGCCGCGATCCTGGTGCGCCTGGCCGCCGAGCTCTACCTGGTGGCCGTCGTCGTCCGCGACATCTGGGTGCCCCGGCACGACCCGGTGCGCAGCGCCGATGTGGTCGGTCAGCTCACGACGACGCGGTCGAAGGCCGTGGCGGTGTAGCGCACCCGCACGTCCACCTCGTCGCCGATGGCCGGCACGCGGGCGCCGTGGGGCAGGAAGAGCATCGACGCCTGCATGTGCGGCGGCTCGGCGAACAGCCGCTGCTTGCCATCGATCGAGAACGGCGAGCGCACGAACCCCGCCGCGTCGAGGCCGCCGCGGGCCAGCGTGGCCGCGCGGGAGCGCAGGCTCGCGTCGCCGGTGGGGGCCTCGAGCCCGATGCCGTGGGCGGTGCCACCGCTGACCACGAGGATGTGGCCGGCCTTGGGGGCGGTGCGGTGCCGGTAGCCGAACGCGTCGCCGCGCTCGACCGCGTGCACGTCGAGCACGGTCGCGGTCACCCGGAGGGCCCCACGGTCGCCGAGCCACAGGTCGGTGCCGACCCGCGGCCGGAACGTGAAGTCGGGGTACGCCGCGCGCAGCACGGCGAGCTCGTCGGCGGCCAGGTGGCTGACCCACACGGTGTCCAGCGGCAGCTCGGTCGCGACCACGTCGTTCATCAGGCGCTGCACCTCGGAGAGGTGGGCGCCGTGGGCGAGCGGCAGGTGCAGGGCCACGCCGCGCACCCGGGCCTTCGGGTGGTCGGCCAGGATCCGCGGCGTGCTCCACAGCTCGCGGGCGGTCATCCCGTGGCGCAGCATGCTGGTGGTGCGCTCCAGCACCACCCGGGCGTCGGGCTGGCGGCCGAGCAGGTCGCCGAGGTCCTCGGGCCGGCTCACCGTGTGGACGACCCGGTCGGCGAGCCGGGGGTCCAGTTCGATCGCCGCGCCGAACGGCCGCCAGGGGGTGAGCACGAGGAGGTCGCCGGCGTACCGGCTCGCGACCTCGGGCAGCTCGTCGTACGTCCCGACGGCGAGGGTGTCGACCCCGAGACCCTGGTCGGCCAGCCACTGCGCCTTGCGGGCCAGCCGGCCGAGCGTGAAGCCGTAGCCGTTGCCCTTGGCCACCGGGACCAGGCCGGGGGTCGCCTCGGTGAGGCTCCGCAGGTGGGACCGCCAGCGCTCGCCGTCGACGGTCAGGTTGAGGCTCATGCCCGCCTCTTCATGTACATGGCGAAGGCGGCGTACAGCGCGCGGTTGAGCGGGAGATCCCACTCGCCGACGTACTCGACGGCCTCGCCGCCGGTGCCGACCTTGAACTGGATCAGACCCTGGTGCGGGTCGTCCTCGTCGAGCGTGTCGGTGATGCCGCGCAGGTCGTAGACGTCGGCGCCGGCGGCGATCGCGTCGCGGATCATCTGCCACTGGATCGCGTTGGAGCCGCGCACCTCGCGCTTCTCGGTGGAGGAGGCGCCGTAGGAGTACCACGCGTGGGCGCCGACGCGGATGCCGATCGTGGCGGCGACGAGCGTGCCCTCGTGGCGGGCGGTGTAGAGGCGGATCCGGTCGGGGTCCTCGGCGCCGAGCGCCTCGACCATCGTGCGGAAGTACGCCAGCGGCCGGGGCGTGAAGTGGTCGCGCTCGGCGGTGTGCATGTAGAGCTCGTGGAAGGCCTTCAGCTCCTCGTCCCCGGACGCGGTCGAGACCACCTCGACGCCCTCCTTGGCGGCCTTCTTGATGTTGCGCCGCCAGAGCTGGTTCATGCCGGCGAGCACGTCCTCCTCGGTGCGGCCGGCCAGCGGGATCTGGAACACGTACTGCGGCTGGCCCGCGGCGAAGCCGCCCTCGACGGTCTGCGCGCGCCAGCCGAGGTCGAGCAGCTGGGAGGTGACCCGTGCCCCGGAGTGGGTGCGTTCGGTGGGCGGCAGGTCGCCGAGCCGGCGTACGGCGTCGTCGGCGATGCCGGCCTTGATCGTCGCGGCGTCCCAGCGCCGGGTCACGACCGGCGGGCCCATCCGCACGCCGAAGGCGCCGCGTCCCGACAGGTGTGCGGCCATCGGCGAGAGCCAGGCGCCCAGGTCGTCGGCCTCCCAGTCGATCACCGGCCCCTCGGGGAGATAGGCGAGGAACCGCTTGACCTTCGGCAGCTGGCGGTAGAGCACCAGGGCGGCACCCACCAGCTCGTCTCCGCGAAACCAGCCGATGGACTCGCGCCGCCACTCGGACTTGACCCGGCCCCAGGCCGGGGTCTGGAGGAAGCTCGCGGAGCGTTGGCTGCGCAGGAGCTCCAGATGGTCGTTCTCGGAGATCTCACGGACGCTCAGCACCCGGGCCACGCTACCCGGCGCCGATCGGCCGTCCGCGACGTACCCGTCCGGGCCATGGCGCCGCGGCCCCGCAAGCGCCACGATGTGCGCAACAGGTACAAACCAGGTATCTGCGCGCGGCTCCTCGACTCCTGGGAGACGTGATCCTGATCGAGCGACTAGCCGAGCGACACAAGGGAGCGACGCGATCGATGACCGGCATCGGGGCGGTCCGGCCGGCCGGACCGGCGAATGAGGTGTGGCAGCGCGCGACGGACGGGTTCAATCGCTGGGTCGCAGGGGAGTCCAGCGGTCTCGACGACCTCGTCGCGGTGATGACGCCGGTGCTGTGGCACGTGGTCCGGTCCTACCGGCTCTCGGAGTCCGCCGCCGAGGACGTCGTGCAGACGACCTGGCTGGCGCTGGTACGCCGGCGCTCGGCGATCCTGGACGCGACCGCCATCGGCGGCTGGCTGACCACGACCGCGCGCCGGGAGGCCTGGCGGGTCGCGAACGCGACCGCTGCGGCGACGCCGGCCGACGAGGAGGAGCTGGCGCCGATGCTGCCGCGGCAGCGGTCTGCCGAGGACGCCGTCGTCCAGCAGGACGAGGGTGACCGGCTCTGGGCCGCGGTCGACGGGCTGCCCGAGCGGTGCCGCCGCCTGCTGCGGATCGTCGCGTTCGAGAACCGGCCTGACTACCGCGAGCTGGCGGCCGACCTGGACATGCCGGTGGGGAGCATCGGCCCGACCCGGGGCCGGTGCCTGGCGAAGTTGCGCGTCGCGCTGATGCAGACGGGGGAGTACCGATGAGTGAGCTGAGCCGCGAGGATCTGCTGGGCGTGGTCCGCGACGTGTGGGAGCGCCACGACCCGGTGCCTGAGCACCTCGTGGCCTCGATGCAGGCGGCGGCGGCGATCGCCGCCAGCGACCTGGACGCCGAGCTGATGGAGCTCGTCGAGCGGTCCACCGAGTTGGTCGGCGCCCGCGGCGCCGGCGCGTACACGCTGCGCTTCGTGCACGGCGACACCGACCTGCTGCTGCGGATCGCGGTCGACGGCGACCGCTCCCGCGTCGACGGCTGGGTGGTGCCGCCGGAGCCGATGACCATCCGCGCGCTGCCCGGTGAGGTGCCGGCGTCGCACGCCGCCGTCGTCACCGAGTCCGGTCGCTTCGAGCTGACCGGCCTGCCGCTCGGGCTGCTGCGCCTGCGGCTCGAGCCCCACGACGCCACCCGCCCCGCGTTCGCCACCCCCACCTTCGAGATCTGACGGAGACAGAAGAACCATGGAGCAGCAGCCCGAGGAGAAGCGCCCGACCCGCAAGCCCCTGGACCGCGACCCGGCACCACCGCGGCCGTCGTCGATCGCGACGGTCGAGGGCCGGGTCCTGGACCCCGCGACGGCGATCAGCGTCAAGGGCGTCCGCCCGCGGCCCACGGTGTACGTCGGCCCGCGGCTGGTGGTCTCGAAGTCCGTCGACTTCGAGGGTGCGCTCGCGGTGCTCCGCGCGGTCGCCGAGCCGCTCGGCTGGGTGGTCGTCCCCGAGCGGGAGGACCCGCGGACTGCGAACCTGAAGTTCGGCGTGCGCCCGGTGCGGATCGACATCGGCTCCAACCGGGCCACGATCGCCCCCGACGGCTGGACGCTGCTGCAGCAGACGCGGGCGCAGTTCGGCGTCGAGGCGGTGCGCGGGGTCGGTCTCGAGCACGTGCTGGCGAGCACGACCGTGGTGGCGAACCCCATCGAGATGTCGCACCCGATCGAAATGTCCCACCCGATCGAGATGTCGCACCCGATCGAGATGTCGCACCCGGCGGCGACGTACGGGCTGCCGGGTCGCGGGGGGCGGCAGCCGGTGGCGTTCATCGGCGCCCGGCCCCGGCGGTGCGCGCCGAAGGAGCTCAACGGGCGGCGGCGGCCCGTGGTCGCCGTCCTCGACACCGGGTGCGGCGAGCACCCGTGGCTCGACGGGGTGGTGCGGACCGACGTCCGGCTCGCGGGCACGCCGATCGGCTACGTCGACGACGCCACCAACCCGGAGCTGCACCCGGACCAGAACGGACCGATGGACGGGTCGATCGACCCGACCTCGGGGCACGGGACCTTCATCGCCGGCCTGATCCACCAGGCCTGCCCCGACGCCGACATCCTCTCCTGGCGGGTCGTGCCGTCCGAGGGGCCGCTGGTCGAGTCGGACTGGATCGTCGCGATCGCCCAGGTGCTGGAGCTCGTCCGGCGCTTCACCGCCGGCGAGCCCGGCGGGCGGAGGATCGACGTCCTGAGCCTGTCGATGGGCTACTACCACGAGACACCCGACGACCACCTGTTCGATCCCGAACTCCAGAACATCCTCACCGAGCTGGGCCGGCTCGGCACGATCGTCGTCTGTTCGGCGGGCAACGACGCCACGAGCCGACCCTCGTTCCCGGCGGCCTTCGCGCCGTGGGAGGGCACGATCCCGCCCCGCGACGTCGTGCCCGTGGTTTCGGTGGGCGCCCAGAACCCGAACCTGCGGACCGACGCGCTCTTTAGCAACGCGGGCCAGTGGGTGCGGGCCTGGGCCCCCGGCGCCGCGCTGGTCAGCACCGTGCCGCCGTTCGAGGGCGGGCTCCTGCCGCTGGCCAGGACGACGGACGACGAGGGCCGGGTGCGCGAGTGCATCGATCCCGACGACTTCCGGGGCGGCTTCGCCGTGTGGAGCGGGACCTCCTTCGCCGCGCCGCTCCTGGCCGGTCGACTCGCCGCCGCGCTCGCGCCCCGGCTGCCGAAGAAGGCCGCCGAGCCCCAGCCGGTCGCCACCGTCGTCAACCGCGCGTGGAAGGTCGTGGAGGAACTGACGCCGATCAGGCGATGATGGGCTGGTGCCCACCGCGCCCGAGCTGCACCGACGTGCCGTCGAGGCGCTGAACGCTCGGCAGTTCGGGGTCGCGGGTCGGCTACTCGCCCGAGCCAGCCGGGCGACTTCTGACTTCGACCTCCTCGCCCGGATCGAGGCAAGCCTGGCGTTCCTCGAGTACGAGACCGGTAACCCCGCAGTCGGGATCGAGCGGTGTGAGCGGGCGCTGGCGAGCGAGCTCATCACTGCCGACACGCGGGGGGTCGTCCAGTGCCAGCGGGCCCTGCTCCTGCTGCGGCAGGGACAGGCGGCGCGGGCTCTCACCGCGTTCGACGAGGCGATCGGGAGCCTCGCGGACCACCAGGAGCTCGGGATCGCCCACGTGAACCGGGGCGGCGTGTACCTCGCCCAGGGTCAACCCGACCGCGCGTGCCACGACTTCCGCTCGGCTCGCGACCACTGGCACCGGCTCGGTCGCACCCACGACGTCGCGATCGCCACGCACAACCTTGGGTACGCCTGCTTCCTGCTCGGCGACCTCGTCGGCGCCCTGCACCACATGCGGGAGAGCGGCCCCGTGCTTGAGGCCTCCTCCCCCGTCATGGCCGCAACCGTCAACCAGGATCGCGCCGAGGTCTTGATGGCGACCGGACAGGTCGAGGAGGGAATGGCGGCCTTGCGCGCCGCCGCGGCGGCGTATGGGTCCCGGCGCATGCACCAGCGACAGGGCGAGGCCGAGCTCGCGCTCGCCCTCACCGTGCTGGAGACCGACACTACGGAGTCCGGAGCAGCCGCACGCCGGGCTATGCGGTGCTTCGGGAAGGCCGGGGCCGAGGCTTGGAGCGTGCGTGCAGAGGCGGCGTGGATATCTGCCGAGATCGAGCGCGGTCGGCGGCGTGGCGCGCTCCTCGCCCGCGGCGAGGAGCTGGCGTCCGAGCTCGAGGCGCAGGGTCTGCGCTGGCGCGCTGCCGGGCTGCGACGGGAGCTGGCTAGGGCCGAGCTGCGCAGCGGCGGGCCCGAGCTGGCCCGGGCCCGGCTGCAACAACCGGTGGCCGCTCGGGCGCCCCTCGCGCTGCGGCTGCTCGACCGCGACGTGCGCGCCGAGCTGGCGGCCGTCGAGGGGCGCCGTGCGCATGCGCTCCATCACCTGCGCGCGGGCCTCGCCGACCTGCACACGTGGCAGAGCTCCTTCGGCTCGCTCGACCTCCAGACCGGGGTTGCGGGCCATGGGGTCCGGCTCGGCACCCGAGGCCTCGCGCTGGCGGTCGAGTCCCGCAAGCCCGCGGTGCTGTTCGAGTGGTCGGAGCGGGCGCGGATGCTGGCCAGCCGGGTGCAGCCGGTGCGCGCGCCCGAGGACGAGCAGATCGTCGCGGACCTGACCGAGCTGCGCGAGATGGCCGCCGAGGGTGGCCGCCGCGATCCCGAGCGCGAGGTGGAGCTGCGCCAGCGGATCCGCGAGCGGGCCTGGCAGCACCGTGGTTCCGGCGCGGTGGCCGATCCGGTCACGCTCCCCGAGCTGCAGGCCGCGTTGGACGCAGCCACCGCGCTGGTGGCGTACGTCGTCGCGGGCGATCAGGTGGTGGCCCTCGTGGTCACCACCGACGCCGCGACCTGGGTCGACCTCGGTGAGCGCACGCAGATCGATGGGCTGCTCGGCGGGCTGCTGCCGGACCTCGACGTGGCCGCGGCCGAGCTGCCGGGCGCGATGGCGGGGTTCGTCCGCACCGAGCTGGCGAGCCGGCTCGCGTCTCTCGCGGAGGCCCTCGTCGAGCCGGTGCTCAAGGCCGTGGGCGAGCGGTCGGTCGTGCTGACGCCGTCCGGCGTGCTCGCCGGTGTGCCGTGGACGCTGCTGCCCGGGTTCGTCGGGCGTCCGGTCACGGTCGCGCAGTCGGCGACGTCCTGGCTGGCCCGGCGCACGACGCCGCTGCGGCTGGGCTCGGCCGGGTTCGTGGCCGGTCCGCGCGTGGCCCGAGCCGAGGACGAGGTCGTCGCCGCCGCGAAGGAGTGGCCGGACGCGACCGTGCTCGTCGGCGACCGCGCCAACGCCGCCGCGGTCTCCGAGCTCGCCGCGAGCGTGGACGTGCTGCACGTCGCGGCCCACGGCCGACACGCCGCCGAGAACGCCATGTTCTCCGGCCTCCAGCTCGCCGACGGGCCGTGGTTCGGCTACGACATCGACCAGCTCCGGCAGGTGCCCGACGTCGTGGTGCTCTCCGCGTGCGAGGTCGGCCGCTCGACGGTGCGCTGGGGCGACGAGCTGATCGGCATGGCGACCGCCTGGCTGCACGCCGGCGCCCGGTGCGTGGTCGCGTCGGCGGCCGCGGTCAACGACCGGGCGGCGTACGACGTCCTCGTCGCCGTCCACCAGCAACTCGCCGCCGGGGTCGAGCCCGCCGCCGCCCTGGCCGCGGCGGTGCCGGCCGTCACCGCCGTCACCGCCCCGGTGCCGCTGGTCCGCTTCGGCTGACCGCTGTCCGAGGTGGTTTCGAGACGGTTGCTGCGCAACCTCCTCAACCACCGTCATCTGCGCGTATCAGGCGTCCCGCGGGCCGCTCCTCATCGTCACCAGCCCGACGAGGAGACCACCATGGCGCACCGCACCGCTCGCAGCGTCGATCAAGGCATCGACCGCAGGGTCGTCGAGGACCCCCGCCCCGGGGATGTGCTCCGGGTGCCGGCCGGGTCGCGGCTGCACGTGCGGTTCCGCCGATCACTGAGCAGCTGGCGGGTCGAGGACCGGCCCGGGCACCTGGTCACGCTCGAGGAGGGCGACCACGGCTTCGAGTTCCTGGTCTTCGGTACGCCGGACGAGTCGGCGAGGCCGCTCCGGCTGGTCCGGCTGCGGGCGGACCGGAGCGGGCCCGGCGAGGTGCGGGACGTGACGGTCCTGGTCACGAACTGACCGAGCACCACCGCTTGACGCCACCCGCTCCGAGGCGAATACTCCGATCAGAGTATTCGTGATGGAGGGACACCCGTGGCCCGGAGGCGGTTCAGCAACCTGCTGGCGCTCGCCGTGCTGTCGTGTCTCTCCGAGCGCCCGATGCACCCCTACGAGATCTCCCAGACCCTCCGCGAGCGCGGCAAGGACCAGAGCATCAAGCTCAACTACGGCGCGCTGTACGCCGTGGTCGAGTCGCTCGCCAAGGCCGGTCTGATCGAGGCCCGCGAGACCGTGCGGCAGGGCCGCCGTCCCGAGCGGACGATCTACGCGATCACCGAGCGCGGCGTCGAGGAGCACGACGAGTGGCTCAGCGAGCTGATCGGCCGCCCGCTGCGCGAGTACCACTCCCTCGAGGCCGGGCTCTCCCTGGCCGCCGGGCTCCGCCCCGACGACGTCGCCCGGCTGCTGGTCGAGCGGGCCGTGCACCTGCGCGGCGAGATCGGCGCCGCCGAGGAGATGCTCAAGGCCGGGCGCGAGATGGGCCTGCCCGAGCTGCTGCTCATCGAGGGCGAGTTCCGGCTGACGATGCTCCGCGCCGAGCACGACCACGTGGTCGACCTGGCCGCCCGCATCCGCGAGCGCCGCCTCGGTGGCGTCGAGATGTGGCACAAGATCTACGAGGCCCAGGACCGTGGCATCAGCCTGGAGGAGGTCTTCGCCGACCCGGTCGCCCACCTCGGGAAGGAGGGGGAGGCCCTGGCGGCCCTCGCCGACCCCGACGCCTGACGCGACAGGAACCCGACAGAGCAAGAAACCCCGACCGGTGCGGCAACACCGGCCGGGGTCACCGCAAGCCGCCCGATGGACCGCTCACAGCGCACCCGCGAGTCTACGGCCGGCTCCTCCACCGAAGGAGTCCTCCATGCCCACACCCGACCTCGCCGTGCAGGTCCACGACCTGCACAAGACCTACCCCGGCGGCCGTGGCCACGACCCTGTGCCCGCCCTGGCCGGCCTCGGCTTCGCCGTCGAGCGCGGCACCGTCTACGGCCTGCTCGGCCCCAACGGCGCCGGCAAGTCCACCACCGTCCGCATCCTCACCACGCTCTCGCGGGCCGACTCCGGGGTCGCCCGGGTCGCCGGGCTCGACGTGGCCGTCGACCCCGCCGCCGTACGACGGCGCATCGGGCTGGTCTCGCAGCGCCCGTCGAGCGACCCCATGGCCACCGGCCGCGAGAACCTCGTGCTCGCGGGCCGGCTGCAGGGCCTGACCCGCACCGACGCCACCGCCCGTGCGGCCCGGCTGCTCGACCGGTTCCGCCTCACCGACGCCGCGGACCGGCTGGTCCGCACCTGGTCGGGCGGGATGAGCCGCAAGCTCGACGTCGCGATCGGGCTCGTGCACCGGCCCGACGTGCTGTTCCTCGACGAGCCGACCACGGGGCTCGACCCGGAGGCCCGCGCGGACATGTGGGCCGAGATCGCCCGGCTGTCCGTCGACGACGAGATGACCGTGCTGCTGACCACCCACTACCTCGACGAGGCCGACCGGCTCGCGTCGCGGCTGGCGATCGTCGACCGCGGCCGGGTCCGGGTCGAGGGCTCGCCCGAGGAGCTCAAGAGCGAGCTGCGCGGCGACACCCTCCAGGTCGAGCTGCCCGACAGCGACCAGGCCGCGCGGGCGTGCGCGGTCCTGGCCGGGGTCGCCGGCGTGACCGGTCCGGTCGCCGACGGCGCCGTCGTACGGGCCCGCGCCGAGTCCGGCGCCCGATCGATCCCGGCGCTGATGGCCGGGCTCGACGCCGCCGGGCTCTCGCCGGTCAGCGCGTCGGTGTCCCGCCCCTCGCTGGACGACGTCTACCTCCAGCACGTCGGCCGCGCCCACCGATCGACCGAGCGGGACGAGGAGGTCGCCTGATGTCCACGCTCGTCACCCACTCCGTGCTGCTGACCCAGCGGTCGCTGCGGGGCTTCGCGCGCCAGCCGATCTTCCTGGTGGTCACGCTGATCCAGCCGATGGTCTGGCTGATCCTGTTCGGCCGGCTCTTCGAGTCGGTGACCGACATCCCCGGCTTCGAGTCCGGGAGCAGCTACCTGGAGTTCCTGACCCCGGGCGTGGTCGCGATGACCGCGCTGTTCTCAGCCGCGTGGGCCGGGACCGTCTACATCGAGGACATGGACCGCGGCGTGATGGACCGGCTGCTCGCGGCGCCGGTCTCGCGCGGCGCGATGATGAACGGCACGCTGGCCTACCAGTCGGTGACCTCGGTGATCCAGACCCTGATCGTGCTGGGCGTGGCCTGGCTGATCGGCGCCCGGTTCGCATGGGTGGGCGTCCCGTTCACGATCCTGGCCGCCGTGCTGCTGACCGTCGTGTTCGCCGCGCTCTCGAACGCCGTCGCCCTGCTGGTCCGCCAGCAGGAGGCGCTGATCGGGATCAGCCAGTTCACCGCCCTGCCGCTGACGTTCCTCTCCTCGGCGGTGATGGATCCCCAGCTCGCGCCGGGGTGGATCCGGGCCACGGCGCGGTTCAACCCGCTCGACTGGGCCGTCGTGGTCGCGCGGGAGCCGCTGCTCGGGTCACCCGACTGGGACGCGGTCTGGCCACGCCTCGGCGCGCTGACGGTGCTGGCCGTGGTCATGGCCGCGGTGGCGACCCGGACGTTCGGGGCCTATCAGCGGTCCCGGTGAAAGACCCAGGCGCGCATCGCGACGAAGCGCATCACGGTGACCACCAGATTGGCGACGGTCAACACGACGACCTCGGCGCCGTGGTGGGTGTGACCTCCTGCGTGCAGCAGCCACAGCGCGCCGCTGGTCACCCCCAGCCCGATGCCGAACACCACGAGGCCACGGACCTGGTGGCGCACGGCGTGCCGCCGCCCCCGCACCCCGAACGTCAGCCGCCGGTTGGCCGCGGTGTTCGCGAGCGTGGTGACGACCAGCGCGAGCAGGTTCGCGGTGAACGCCGAGAACGGTCCGCGGAGCAGCAGGTAGAGGACGGCGTACGCCACCGTCGAGGCGACCCCGACCAGGGCGAACATCGCCAGCTGCAGCCCGAGCCGCCCGCCGCCGGCATCGGCCGACGCCCGCCCCAGGCGCTCGGCGACGTCGGCGACGGGCAGGCGGCCCGACACCAGGCCGCGACCCAGGCGGGCGATGCCGCGCAGGTCGTCGACGGCGGTGCGGACGATGTCGACGGTGCTGTCCGGGTCGTCGACCCAGTCGACCGGCACCTCGTGGATGCGCAGGCCCGCGCGCTCGGCGAGCACCAGCAGCTCGGTGTCGAAGAACCACGCGTCGTCCTCGACCAGGGGCAGCACCTCGCGGGCCACGTCGGCGCGGATCGCCTTGAACCCGCACTGGGCGTCGGAGAATCGCGCGCGGAGGGCGCCGCGGAGCAGCAGGTTGTAGCACCGCGAGATCAGCTCGCGCTTGGGCCCGCGGTCCACCCGCGACCCGTGCCCGAGCCGGCTGCCGATCGCCAGGTCGGAGTGCCCGCTGATCAGCGGGGCCACCAGCGGCAGCAGCGCGTTGAGGTCGGTGGACAGGTCCACGTCCATGTAGACCAGCACCGCGGCGTCCGACCCGAGCCAGGCCTTCTTCAGCGCCCGGCCCCGGCCCTTCTCGGCAAGGTGGACGACGCGTACGTCGGCGTACGTGTGCGCCAGCCGTCTCGCCACCACCGCCGTGCCGTCGGTGCTGGCGTTGTCCGCGATCGTCACCCGGGAGCTCCACGGCATCCGCCCCAGGTGGTCGAGCACCCGCTCGACCGAGGCCTCCAGGTCGCGCTCCTCGTTGTAGACCGGGATCACCACCTCCAGCATCGTGACCTCGGTGCCGACCTCCGCCCGCGGGCCCTCCCAGGGCTGGGCCGCGGTCACGACGTCGCCCCCGCGTCGGCACCGGACAGGTCGTAGAGCGTGACGCCGTCGACCGTGGTGGCGGTGAAGCTCTCCTCCACCCAGGTGGCGATCTCGGAGCTGGCGTTGCTGCCGCCCATCGACTGGCCGAGCCCGGAGCCGTCGATGAACCAGTGGATCTCGCCGTTCGCGACGTACTCCTGGAACTCCGCCAGCGTCGGGCTCGGGTCGGAGCCGTTGAAGCCGCCGATCGCCATCACCGGCTCCTCGGTGGCCAGCTGGTAGCCCGAGGCCGAGTTGGAGCCGACCGCGGCCGCGACCCAGGTGTAGGAGTCGGCGTCCTCGAGCAGCTGCGCGGTGAGCTCGTCGCTCGGGTCGCTTCCCTGGAGCAGCCCGCCGGCGCCGCCGCCGGTGGGCCCACCGGTCGGGCGTTGACCCTGCGCCATCCCGGGGGGCGTCTGACCCTGCGTCATCCCGGGAGGCCCGCCGAACCCGCCGCGACCGCCGGGCCCGCCGCCGGAGCCGCTGGTGACCGTCGGGCCGGCCGTGGGGATCGAGCCGGTGTGCGCGGTCGACGCGGTCTGCACGGCGTACGACGCCGGGCCGGCCAGCGAGGCGACGACCGCGAGCGCGGCGGCGCCGAGCGCCACCCGCCGCGGGAGCCGGTGCAGGCCGAGCATCACGACGGCCGCGAAGAGGCCGCCCACCAGCAGCGGGACCCGTAGCCACGGCACGAAGTCGGCGCTGCGGCCGAGCAGCACGAAGGCGGTGCCGGCTGCGAGCGCCGTCGCGGCGGCGCCGAAGCCGCAGGCGAGCGGCGAGCGGCGGTGCTGCCAGACGAGGGCCGCGCCGATGCCGACCAGCGCCGCGATCGCGGGGGCCAGGGCGACGGTGTAGTAGGAGTGGAAGATGCCCGCCATGAAGCTGAACGTGAGGCCGGTGACCAGCAGCCAGCCGCCCCACAGCACGAGCGCGGCGCGGGTGAGGTCGGTGCGCGGCCGGCGCCGGGTCAGCCACAGACCGGCGACGAGCAGCAGCAGCGCGCTCGGCAGCAGCCAGGCGATCTGGCCGCCGACCTCACCGTCGAAGAGCCGGGTGATCCCGGTCTGGCCCCACATGGAGCCGCCGCCACCGCCCGTCCCGCCACCGACCGAGCCGGTCTCGTCGCCGGTGAGGCGGCCGAAGCCGTTGTAGCCCAGGGTCAGCTCGAGGATCGAGTCGTCCTGCGAGCCGCCGATGTAGGGGCGGCTCGACGCCGGCCAGAGCGAGACGATCGCGACCCACCAGCCCGCGGCCGCGATCATCGAGCCGAACGCCACGAGCAGGTGGCCGAGCCGCTTGAGCACGCCGGTGTTCGCCGTGAGCAGGTAGACCAGCGCCAGCGGCGGGAGCACCAGGAACGCCTGCAGCATCTTGGCCAGGAACGCCAACCCCACCAGGGCTCCGGCCAGCGCCAGCCAGCGCACCGGGTGGCGCACGCCGGACTCGAGCGCGCGCAGCGTCGCGTACGCCGAGGCGACCAGCAGCAGCACCAGCATCGCGTCGGGGTTGTTGAAGCGGAACATCAGCACCGCGACCGGCGTCAGCGCGAGCACGGCCCCGGCGAGCAGGCCGGCCGCGGCCGAGCATGTCGTACGCCGGACGGTGGCGACCAGCAGCCACACGGCGAGCACGCCCTCGATCGCCTGCGGCACCAGGATCGACCAGGACGACAGCCCGAACACCCGCACGGCCAGCCCCATCGGCCACAGCGCCAGCGGGGTCTTGTCGACGGTGATCGAGCTCGCGGCGTCGGAGGAGCCGAAGAAGAACGCCTTCCACGACTCCGACCCGGCCTGCGCGGCCGCGGAGTAGAAGCTGTTGGCCCACCCCGACTCGCCCAGACCCCAGAGGTACAGCACCCCGGTGGCCAGCAGCAGCCCGGCCAGCGCCGGTCGGTACCACCGCTCCGGCTCGCGCGGCGGCGGCTCTGGGCCGGGGGAGGTCGTCGTCGGGTCGTCGAGGGTCGCGGTGCTCATGGACCCAACGTCCGTCGCCGGCTTGGCGGGACGGTGTGGGTCGTCTGTGCGTCGTCTGTGAGGGGGCGGCCAGTTTCGTCGGCCGGCCGACAGATCTCGCGCCTGGACGACGCAACTTCATCGTCCAGGGTCCAGTTTNTTCGTCGGCCGGCCGACGAAACTCGCGCGGAGCCCGCTCGGGGTGAGCGCCCAGAGCCGCTCCTAGCTCCTCGCGGTCACCCCAGCGAGAACTCCCCGGGCGCGAGGCTGCGCAGCACGCAGAACTCGTTGCCCTCGGGGTCGAGCATCACCACCCAGGTCGCGTCCGGTGGCGCCAGGTCGGTGCGCCGGGCGCCGAGCGCCTCGAGCCGCGCGATCTCGCTGTCGCGGTCGGTGTCGATCGGGGAGAGGTCGAGGTGGAGGCGGTTCTTGACCGCCTTGTCCTCCGGGACCCGCGCGAAGAAGACCGTGGGGGCGACCGGACCGGAGCGGACGTCGGCGAGCAGCCGTTCGTCGGACCGCCCGGCCGGGCCGATCTCCACGAGGTCGGGCTCCTCGTCGAGCACGACGTAGTCGAGCGCGGCGGCCCAGAACCGGGCGAGCGCGGCCGGGTCGGCGCAGTCGACGCTGATCTCGGTGATCCGCGAGGTCATCCGATCCGCTCCGTGAGCCAGGCGGCGTCGGCGCGGTGCTCGGCGGCACCGCCGGGGGTCTCCAGGATCACCGGGGCGCCGGCGTCGCGGACGACGGCCGCCAGCAGGTCGGGGTCGACCTTGCCGGCGCCGAGGCTGGCGTGCCGATCGGCACCCGAGTCGAACTCGTCGCGGGAGTCGTTGCAGTGCACGAGGTCGATGCGGCCGGTGATGCGGCGTACGTCGTCGACGATCGTCTCGAGCGAGTTGCCGCCCGCGTGGGCGTGGCAGGTGTCGAGGCAGAACCCGACCAGGTCGGCCTGCTCGGTCGAGGCGATCGCGTCCCACACGCGCTCGATGCGCTCGAGGTAGCGGGTCATCGCGTTGTCGCCGCCGGCGGTGTTCTCGATGAGCAGCGGCAGCTTGAGGTCGACTGCCTCGACCGCCTTGCGCCAGTTGTCGAAGCCCTTCGCCGGATCGTCGTCCTTGTTGACGTGCCCGCCGTGCACGATCAGCCCGCGCGCGCCGATCGCCGCCGCCGCGTCGACGTGCTGCTGGAGCAGCTTGCGGCTGGGGATGCGGATGCGGTTGTTGGTCGTGGCGACGTTGACGATGTACGGCGCGTGCACGTAGAGCCCGACGCCCGCGGCCTCGGCGTCGGCCTTGAGCGCCTCGGCCCCGCCGGCGTAGCGGAACTCGGGGCCTTTGTAACCCTGCGGATCGCCCAGGAAGAACTGCACGTGCGGCATCTCCCGGGCCTGGGCCTCCGCGATGGGGTCGGCCTGGTCGACGTGGGCACCGATGGCAGGGAGCTGGGGGCTCGTGGGGCTCATGTCAGCGAGCCTAGGACGCGGCGGCGACAGCCGTCAGGGGTGGCGTGGAGGCGGCGCGTCAGGGTGGCCCGAGCAGCAGGCCGCGCACCCCGTGCCGGAACGCGATGCCGGCGGCCCGGGGCGTCATGCGGCCGGCAGCCACCTCCCCGCCGACCGCGTGCCCCTGGGCGAGCACGGCCCGGACCAGCCAGTCGGTCGTCAGCTCCCGCGGCAGCGCGTGCTCCCGACGGGACCGGCGCACCAGTCTGCGCAGCTCACCGACGATCAGCTCGTGGGTGTCGAGCGGGTCGTCGTCCTGGCCGGTCACCGCCATGAGCGCCGGGTTCAAGAGCGCAGGTCGCCGGTCGAGCATCCCCCACACGGCCGTGCACCAGCGGTCGACCGCCTCCGGGAGCGGTCCGCGGCCGGGATCGGTGGTCGCGAGTCCCTCGGCGACCTCCTGGGTGAGCACACGCACCGCGGTGCGGAGCAGGTCATCCCGCGAGTCGAAGTGGGCGTAGACGGTCTGTCGGGTGACGCCGGCGGTGTCGGCGATCCGCCCGAGGGAGGGATCCTCGCCACGGTCGAGCAGCAGCAGGCACGCATCGAGGATCGCCGTCCGGCTGCGTACGGCGTCCGCGCGCCGCTGTGGCCGCTTCTCCTCTGACATGGTTGTCAAATCTAGCTCAGCGTGCTTACTCTGACTGGCATGTCAAAGTTAAGCGAAGCGGAGGCGGCTGCCCGGATCACCGCCTACCTGCAGAACTACCCACGAGAGGTCATCGCCGCCGACCACCCCGAGGAGGTCCTGGATCGCTACCACACGCCCGACTACGCCGTGATCACCGACGGCATCACCTTGGATCGCGAGCGGCTCCTCGCTCACGTCACCCCGGCCCGGCGTCGCGCGTCGGACGCGCGGGTCGAGGTGCACGACGTGATCTGCGCGGGCGACCGGTTCGCCGCGCGGTACACGCTCGAGGCGACGATGCGGAAGGGCGGAGTGATCTCCACCGAGATCCACGTGCTCGGCGAGCTGGCCGACGACGGTCGGGTGTGCCGCGCCCGTCAGCTCACCCGCGACGTGACGACGCGGGATCGGTCCGCGGGATCCTAGGACGCGGCTCCGACGCTCTCGACGTACCCGGGCACGTCCTCGACCCGGTGCCAAACGGGGATCCCGCGCTCCCGAGCGATCGCCACGTCCTGGTCGGCGCCGGTGGACGCGCCCGGCAGCCGCAGCACGCCGTCGCAGTGCTGCAGCAGCCGCTCGGCGGTCGGGTACATCACCTGCTCGGCCAGCGGGTCGAGCGGACCGCTCGCGCCGGCGCTGCTCAGCACCGGCAGCGCCACCCACTCCCCGATCATCGGGACGTGGCCGGCCCGGAAGAGCGGCCAGGCGGCGGTCTCGAGCGCGGCGAGGTTGGCGGCCATCCGGTCGGGGTCGTCGCCGGTGCCGGAGCGGTAGGGGCCGGCGATCAGGATCATCAGGGGCTGGGTCATGGCCCGACAATAACGTGCAGAAACATGCAGAAGCAAGATAGTTCGTGCACGGCGCTAGGGTGTGCGCGTGCTCGCCGCCCAACGCAAGGACCTGATCCTCGCGACCCTCCGCTCCGAGGGCCGCGTGGTCGCCAAGGACCTCGCGGCCGAGCTCGAGCTGTCCGAGGACACGATCCGCCGCGACCTGCGCGAGCTCGCCGCCGACGGACTGCTGCACCGCGTGCACGGGGGCGCGCTGCCCGCCTCGCCCGCGGTCGCCGACTTCACCGCCCGCAGCAGGATCGGCACCGGCGCCAAGGCCGAGGTCGCCGGCGCCGCGGCCGCGCTGGTGCGGCCCGGCCAGACCGTGGCGATCGACGGCGGTACGACGGCCCGCGAGCTCGCCCGCCGCCTGCCCGCCGACCTGCGCGCGACCGTCGTCACCCACAGCCCGACCGTCGCGATCGAGCTCGCGACCCACCCGAGCGTCGAGGTGATCATCGTCGGCGGCCGGCTCTTCAAGCACTCGGTGGTCGCGTACGGCGCGATCGCGCACGAGGCGATCGGCCGGGTCAGCGCGGACCTGTTCTTCCTGGGCGTGACCGGCATCCACCCGGTCGCGGGCCTCACCACCGGCGACGCCGAGGAGGCCGCGATCAAGCGCGCCTGGACCGAGCGGTCCGCCGAGACCTACGTGCTGGGCAGCGGGGAGAAGATCGGCGCGGCCTCGGCGTTCGAGGTGGTGCCTCTCGCGGCGGTCACCGCGGTGCTCACCGACGCGGCGGCCCCGGAGCGCGGCGTCGCCGAGCTGCGGGCCGCCGGCGTCGACGTACGGGTGGCGTCGTGACCACGGCCCCGCTGGTGCTGCTCGCGATCTCCGCGGTGCTGCTCGCCGTCGGCCTGATCTCGCTGTGGCGGGCCCGTCAGGACAGCAACAGGTAGACCGCCACCGCGCAGAGGACGATCGCGCCGAGGAAGCACGCGATGGCCAGGTCCACCCACCGGCTCGGGCGGGTGGCCGGCAGGTCGGGCAGCCGGTCGGGCACGAACGGCCAGGGCCTCTCCCCGGGTCCGCCGTGCGGCAGGTCGAGCAGGCGCAGCCGCTCCAGCGCGGCCGCGGCCGACGGCGGCCGCAGGTCCGGGTCGGCGCTGGTCATCGCCGCCAGCAGCGGGCCGAGCGGGCCGTCGGGCGGCGGCGCGCCCAGCCGGCCGGTGAGCAGCTCGGTGGCGACCATCCCGGCGGCGTACACGTCCTGGCGCGGGTCCGGCGCGGCGCCCGCGGCCTGCTCGGGCGCCATGTAGCCGTCGGTGCCGACGCCGCCCGGTACCCGGGTGAGCCGCACGTCCTCCACCGGCACCGCGACCCCGAAGTCCCCGAGCCGCAGGAACGGCCGGCCCGACCCGCTCGGCTCGAGCAGCAGGTTCGCGGGCTTCACGTCGCGGTGCACCACCCCGGCCGCGTGCACCGCCGCCAGCGCCTGGAGCGTCTGGTCGAGCAGGAGCGCGACGTACGCCGTGGGCAGCGGGCCGTGCTCGGCCAGCAGCCGCTCCACGGACCCGCCGCGCACCAGGTCCATCGCGAACACCACCCGGTGGTCCTCGGCGGCCCACCCGGTCGGCGCGACCACGTGCGGGTGGGCGATCCGCACCGACTGCTCCCGCACGAACCGCAGCAGCGTGGTGCTGTCGTGCGCGCGCAGCACCTTGGCCGCCACCACCTGCCCGGTGCGCAGGTCGCGGGCCCGCCACACCGAGCCCATGGCGCCGGCGCCGACCTGGTCGAGCAGGACGTAGCGGCCGGCGAGCGGGCCGTCGGGGCGATCGGGACGAGGTGGCGTCGTACGTGGCATCGTCCGCCTTCTACCCGCGGCCGCCGGTTCTCAGACCCCGTCGTCCCCAGCCGGGCTCCGCGGAGGATCCCCGGTGTACCGGGGAAACTCCCGCTTGTCGGGGGTTGCAACGGCCGAGAAGCGGAAGAACCACCCGACCAGTCCCTGGCCGGCGAGAGGACGACCACCGCCATTTGGGGCGGTGGCGGGCCCCGCTGCTAGCCTGGGGCGTTCTCTGCGCACGCCCACCGACGGGACCGGGCGCCGGGACGATGCAGTACCAACGCAAGCCCTCCTGCCACGGAGAGTCCGTGGCCGCCTAGTCCAGAGGAGGTGGAGACCGCTGTGCGTGCCTACGAAGTAATGGTCATCCTCGACCCCAGCCTCGAAGAGCGAACCGTCGAGCCGTCGCTCGACAAGTACCTCAACGTCATTCGCAAGGATGGCGGCACCGTCGAGTCCGTCGACGTGTGGGGCCGGCGTCGCCTGGCCTACGAGGTCAAGAAGAACGCCGAGGGCATCTACGCCGTCATCTCGCTCAACGCCGAGCCGGCCACGGTCAAGGAGTTCGACCGCCAGCTCACCCTCAACGAGTCCGTCCTCCGCACGAAGGTCATGCGTCCCGACGCTCACTGACCTGGGCACGGACCGGTCCACCGACCGGTCCTGTGGACGGCCACTTCCGCCTGTCGGCGCCAGCCGCGACGATGGGCTCACGTGGTCGGACGACCCCGGACTGACACTTTTCAGTTCCAACGCATAGGGAGACCCGCATGGCAGGCGAGACCGTCATCACGGTGGTCGGCAACCTCGTCGACGACCCGGAGCTGCGCTTCACCCCCTCGGGGGCGGCCGTGGCCAACTTCCGGATCGCGTCGACGCCGCGCACCTTCGACCGCCAGACCAACGAGTGGAAGGACGGCGACGCGCTGTTCCTGTCCTGCTCGGTGTGGCGACAGGCCGCGGAGAACGTCGCCGAGTCCCTGCAGCGCGGCATGCGCGTGATCGTGCAGGGCCGCCTCAAGCAGCGCTCGTACGAGACCCGCGAGGGCGAGAAGCGCACGGTCGTGGAGCTCGAGGTCGACGAGGTCGGCCCCGCGCTCGCCTTCGCGACCGCCAAGGTCACCCGCGCCTCCCGCTCCGGCGGTGGGGGCGGTGGCGGCTACTCCGGCGGCGGCGGGCAGTCCCGTCCGCAGTCGGGTGGCGGCAACGACCCGTGGGCCACCCCTGCTCCGCAGGGTGGCGGCGCTCCGGCCGGCGGCGGCCAGTCCGCACCGGCCGGCAACGACCCCTGGGGTGCCCCGGGCGTCGGCTCCGACGAGCCGCCGTTCTGAGCGCCCGTGGGCTCATCGCGAAGCGATGGGACCACGACCCAGCAGGTTCTGAAGCAACATCACCATCCGAACACCCTCAACCATTCCGGCACTCAACCCAGTCATGGGGCCGGGCTTCTAGAAAGGAAGCACCACAATGGCCAAGGCAGTGATTCGCAAGCCCAAGAAGAAGGTTTGCCAGTTCTGCAAGGAGAAGGCGACCGGTGTCGACTACAAGGACACCGCGCTGCTCCGCAAGTTCATCTCCGACCGTGGCAAGATCCGCGCGCGTCGGGTGACCGGCAACTGCGTCCAGCACCAGCGGGACGTGGCGATCGCGGTCAAGAACGCCCGCGAGGTCGCCCTGCTGCCCTACACCTCCACCGGTCGCTGAGAGGAGCCGAGGACATGAAGCTCATCCTGACCCAGGAAGTCACCGGTCTCGGTGCCCCCGGCGACATCGTCGAGGTGAAGGACGGCTACGGCCGCAACTACCTCGTCCCGCGTGGCCTCGCCATGCGGTGGAGCCGCGGCGCGGAGAAGACCGTCGACTCGATCAAGTCCGCCCGCGCCTCGCGCGCGGTGCGCGACCACGACCACGCGGAGCAGATCAAGACCAAGCTCGAGGCCCAGCCGGTCGCCGTCAAGGTGCGCTCCGGTGCGGGCGGTCGCCTGTTCGGCGCCGTCACGGTCTCCGAGATCGCCGGCGCCCTCGCCGACGCCTCGGGCGAGCAGGTCGACAAGCGCACGATCGTGGTCACCAACCCGATCAAGTCGCTCGGCTCCCACGAGGTGTCGGTCAAGCTGCACGACGAGGTGTCCGCCGTGGTGGCCCTCAACGTCATCCCGGCCTGACCGGTCCTCACGGACCGACTCAACAGCGCTGGTCACAGCGCAGCGGCAATGTCATACCGACAGGGCCCGCACCTCCCCCGGGGGTGCGGGCCCTGTCGTGTCCGGGCAGGCGCGGCGTCGAGGCGCGGTCAGCGCGCCATCACGGCGTCGATCCGGACCGGCTTGTTCTTCGACGCGACCCGGATCTGCAGCGGTCCGGCCACCAGGCTGGAGAGCTCCTCGCGGACCTGGTAGATCTTCATCCGCTGCGCCTCCTTCGCGGCGAGGCGCACCGTCTGCCAGGCGCCGCGGCCGACCCGCACCTGCACCTTCCCGAGTCCGGGTCCGGCCGGCGCGAGCAGGCGGATCGCCTTGATGTTGCGGACCGGGAAGCTCACGGTGGCGCCGTACGCCCGGGCCTCGAGGTAGTCGCTCGCGAACGTCCCGGCGCTGCGCACCCGGCGCCAGTCGCCGCGCGAGGCACGGGTGGCGTCGGCGACGGTGAGGTTGCGGGGCATGAAGAAGTCCTGGACGAACGGCGTGGGGTCGACGTTGCCGGCGGGGTCGACCGCGGCCGCGGTGAAGTGCTGCAGCCCGGCGGTGGCGGGGCGCAGGGTGGTGATGCCGTCGGTGCAGGCCACCGGCTGGTCGTTGAGCCGGCAGCGGTAGGTGGGGGTGCCGCCGCGTACGGCGTCCGCACCCTGCAGGCGGATCTGCACGCTCGTCGAGGTGACCATCGGGGCGTCCTGCCGGTCCTCGTCGTAGTAGTTCGTGCGCACGAAGCCGTAGGTGTCCGGCGGTTCCACGTCGGCGCGGAAGGCGAGCTCGGCCGGGGTCTGGTCCACGTCGGGCAGGTCGGTGGGCGCGGCGAAGAACGGGTCGGCCGTGATGTCGTGGGCCGCGTCCGGGGTGTCGACCGCACGGACCTGGAACGTGTACGGCGTGCCCTGGTCGAGCTTGTCGTACGTCACCGGCGACGTGCAGCTCTGCCAGCGGTCCGGAGCGGTCGCGGTGGTGAACAGCTGGCACTCGAAGGAGATCGGGTCGGTGTCGGCGTCGGTGTGCTTGCCGGTGAACGCGATTGCGACCGAGGTCGCTCGGACCCACCCGTTCGTCACGGCGGGGGTCGCCGCGCCGAGCGTGGTGACCGGCGGGACGGTGTCGTCGCAGGCGGCCCCGGTGACGATGGGGATCGGCAGGCCGGGCAGGGTTGGCTGCACCTCGCTCGTGCAGGGGTCGGCGGCGACCGCCGGTGCCGCTCCGACGACCAGCGGCAGGCCCGCCGTCGTGAGGACGGCGGCCAACGCGACGACGGCGCGTCGGGTCGAGATGTGGCGCATGGTTCCCTCCGGTCCGGTGCTCGTGCTCCCAGCCCCCCAACGTCCACCGTGCCCCGGGGCTACGAGGAGACCCCGGTCACGTCGCAGCGGTCTGGTCCACCTCCGGCTGGGCCCAGGGGCGCGAGGAGTAGCGGAAGAACAGCACGATCACCAGCAGCAGCACAAGAGAGGCGCCGACGACCATCACCACGAGCAGCGAGTCGGCCCCGGCGCCCAGCACCACCGGGGGCAGTACGGCGGCCACGCCGGTGAGCACCGCCGCCGTGTGCAGCCAGCGGGCGCGGGGCGGCTCGGCGGCCGCGGCCCGGGAGAGCGCGAGGCAGAGGAGGCCGACGAACGCGAGCTGCGGGAGGTTGGCCGCCCAGAGCAGCGACTCGTCGGTGTCCTCCAGCGCGTCGCGGACCTCGGGGAACCACAGCGCGACGCTCATGACGAGGGCGACGACCCCGAGGGTGCGCAGCGCCGACCGGCGCTCGAGCGCCGCTGGCAGCCCGCCGAGGCCGTGGAGCACCAGGACCCACCCGACCGGGTCGGCGAGGACGTCGTACTGGCCCACCCTGGCGAGGGCCGCGATGATCAGCAGCCCCATCGCGATCGACTGGAGCGGCTTCACGGCGCCACCCTACGGCCGGTCACCAGCCCGGTGACCAGCCACGTGTCGCCCCGCGCGCGGTGCAGGAGCACGACCAGCCGCGCGCCCATGAACACGGCCGTGAAGGCGACCCAGAGGACGGCCAGCCCGGCCGACACGACCGCGCACAGCAGGGCGACGGGCGCGTACGCGAGCAGGGTGACCAGTCCGGCCCGAGCGAGGTAGCGGCCGTCGCCGGCCCCGATGAGCACGCCGTCGAGCACGAAGACCACGCCCGCGACGGGCTGCCCCACGGCGGCGATCAGCAGCACCGGCACCAGCAGGTCGCGGACGTCGCGGTCGCCGGTGAACAGCGCGCCGAGGAACGGGCTGCCGGCCGCGAGCAGGAGCCCGGTGACCACCCCGCTGAGGGCGCCCCAGCGGATCATCCGGGTCGTGGTCTCGCGGACCGCGACGACGTCGCCGGCGCCGAGCGCCCGGCCGGTGAGCGCCTGCGCGGCGATCGCGATCGCGTCGAGGGCGAAGGCCAGGAACCCCCACAGGGTCAGCGCGAGCTGGTGGGTCGCCAGGTCGACCTCCTGCTCGCGCGGCCCGGTCGCGCCCAGGGTCACGGCGTACGTCGTGAGCAGGAACCCGGCCCGCAGGGTGAGCGTGCGGATCACCAGCGGCACGCCGGCGCGGCCCGCGGACCGGATGCCGGGCAGGTCGGGTCGCAGCGAGGCGCCCTGCGCCCGGGCCGCCCGCGCGACCACGACGAGGAGCGCGGCGGCGCTCGCGACCTGGGCGAGCACCGAGCCGAGGGCGGAGCCCGCGAGGCCGAGGCCGGCGGGGTAGACGAGCAGCAGGTTGAGCGCCACGTTGAGCGCGTTGCCGCCGACGGCGACGACCAGCGGGGAGCGGGTGTCCTGGAGGCCGCGGAGCACGCCCGTGGCGGCGAGCATGAGCAGCAGCGGCGTGGTGCCGAGGAACGCGATCCGCAGGTACGTCGCCGCCGGGTCGGTGACCTCCGCCGAGGCGCCGAAGACATGGACGAGCGGGCCGGTGAGCAGCACCCCGAGCACGGTGACGACCAGGCCGATGCCGACGGCGAGCCACAGGCCGTCGACCCCCTGGGTGAGCGCCCCCCGCAGGTCGCCGGCGCCGAGGTGCCGGGCGACCCCCGCGGTGGTGCCGTAGGCGAGGAAGATGCACAGCCCGACCACCGTCTGGAGCACCACCGCCGCGATCCCCAGACCGGCCAGCGGGGCGGTGCCGAGGTGGCCGACGATCGCGGCGTCCGCGAGCAGGAACAGCGGCTCGGCGACCAGGGCGAGGAAGGCGGGGACGGCGAGCCGGAGGATCTCGCGGTCCCGGGCGTCGGTCACCACGACGATCCTGGCGGCCTAGTCACTGTAAGGACCATTCGGCGCGTTGACTCCCAACCGGACTAGTTATCAACACCTGTGGATGACCTCTGGAAAACCTGCCTCCAGCGCTATGTCGACAAAGCGCTCGGGTGGCCGGCGGGTGACCATCCCGTGAACGACATTCGCGTCGAAGTATTTTCCCATGCACACCTGTGGGTAACTGTTTGCGCAGGTCAGCGGCGTGTGAGGCGGTTTCGGCCGGGTGCTGTCCACAGGCCGCTCCCCAAGCTGTGCACACCTCACCGCGTGTCGTCCACGGGCCGGCCCCAGGTTATCCCCAGGGCGGCCCGGGGGGTGTGGATAGGCCACTGTCGCGGAGGGGCCCCGGGCGCGTACGGTCCCGAGGGTCATCGGGGGACCACACCGCCCACCAGCGGGCTTCGGAGGCCGGCCGCCGCGCCGATGTCGGTGGTCGCTCGTAGCGTCAGTGTCGACATCAGGGTCGTCAGTAGGGGTCGATCGGGTGCGATCAGGAGGGACACGTTGAGCGTCACCGAGCAGGGCCCGCGAGGGCTGCCGGAGCTGCCGATCGACGACTGGGGCGACGGCCCCGCGGCGTACGCCCCGGGCGAGCGGCCCACGTCGCCGGGCGACCGCACGCCGCCGCAGGACATGGCGGCCGAGCAGTCCGTCCTGGGCGCGATGCTGATCTCCAAGGACGCGATCGCCGACGTCACCGAGACGCTGCGCGGCGTCGACTTCTACCGGCCCTCCCACGAGACGATCCACGACGCGATCATCGACCTCTACGGCCGGGGCGAGCCCGTCGACATGGTGACGGTCGCGGCCGAGCTCCAGCGCCGCGGCGAGCTCCAGCGCATCGGGGGCGCGCCGTACCTCCACACGCTCTCGGCCAACGTGCCGATCGCCGCCAACGCCGGCTACTACGCCGAGATCGTGCGGGAGAAGGCGATCCTGCGCCGCCTCGTCGACGCCGGCACCAAGATCGTCCAGATCGGCTACGCCGGCGAGGGCCAGGTCGACGACATCGTCGACACCGCTCAGGCGGAGGTCTACAAGATCACCGACCGCCGCTCGGCGGAGGACTACGCCCCGCTGAGCGACATCATGGACGGCGTCCTCGACGAGATCGAGGCGATCGGCAACCGCGAGGCGGGTCTGTACGGCGTGCCCACCGGCTTCGCCGACCTCGACGACCTCACCAATGGTCTGCACTCCGGCCAGATGATCATCGTCGCGGCGCGTCCCGCCATGGGGAAGGCGCTTGCTCTCGACACTCCGCTCCCGACACCCGCCGGGTGGACCACGATGGGCGAGGTCCAGGTCGGCGATCAGCTGTACGACGCCCGGGGTCGGCCGACCACGGTGGTCGCCGTGACCGACGTCATGGACGGGCGACCCTGCTACGAGGTGATGTTCTCCGACGGCTCCCGCATCGTCGCCGATGGGGAGCACCAGTGGCTCACCGAGACGCGGGCGGCGCGCAAGTCGAAGTGGGCCGCTGACCGCAACTACAACCGGGCCTGCAACCAACACGTCTTCGCCGCGGTGGTAACCACGGAGCAGATCGCGGAGACACTCCGGGTCGGAGCAGACCAGCGTGCCAACCACGCCGTGCTGACGGCAGCCGCGCTGGTGGGGGATGACGCGGACCTGCCGGTTCCGCCGTACGCCCTGGGTGCCTGGCTGGGCGACGGGCACAGTGCGTCGGCTCGGATCACGTGCGAGACCCCAGAGATCCCGATGTATCTCGAGGGGTCGGGCCTGCGTGTCGATCACCACGGCGCGATGCTCTACAGCCTCAAGCTGCCCGACGGCGACGCACGTGGGAGCCTCCAGGCCGTGCTCCGCACGATGGGAGTCCTGAACAACAAGCACATCCCGGTCGAGTACCTGCGCGCATCAGAATCGCAGCGTCGCGACCTGCTCGCTGGCCTGATGGACACCGACGGCACGGTCGTCAAGGGCGTCGGATCATGCCAGTTCGCCGTCACCAGCAAGCGCTTGGCCGACGACGTGCACGAGCTGGTCGTGAGTCTCGGCTACAAGTGCGGGCGCACGACGCGGCAGGTTCAAGGGCGGACACCGGAGACCTCGACCTGCTACATCCTCAACTTCTCCACCGTCGACGATGTCTTCCGACTCGAGCGTAAGCACCTGCTGCACAAGCTGGAGCGACCGGCGACCACGGCGAGGATCGGACGGCGTTACGTAACGGACGTTCGCCGGATCGAGAGCGTCCCCGTTCGCTGCGTCCAGGTCGACAACGCCGAGCACCTCTATCTCGCCGGCAAGTCGATGATCCCAACGCACAACTCGACCCTGGCGCTCGACCTGTGCCGTGCGGCCTCGATCCACAACAACCTCACCAGCGTGTTCTTCAGCCTGGAGATGACGCGCTCCGAGATCACCATGCGCCTGCTCTCGGCCGAGGCGAAGGTGCCGCTCAACCACATCCGCAACGGCAACATGAACGACGACGACTGGGCCAAGCTCGCCCGCAAGATGGGCGAGGTCTCCTCGGCGCCGATGTTCATCGACGACTCGCCGAACATGACGATGATGGAGATCCGGGCCAAGGCCCGCCGGCTCAAGCAGCGCCACGACCTGCGCCTGATCGTCATCGACTACATGCAGCTGATGACCTCGGGCAAGAAGGTCGAGTCCCGCCAGCTGGAGGTCTCGGAGTTCTCCCGCCAGATCAAGCTGCTCGCCAAGGAGCTCAGCGTCCCGATCATCGCGCTCTCCCAGCTCAACCGTGGCCCCGAGCAGCGCGGCGATAAGAGACCTATGATGAGTGACTTACGCGAGTCTGGCAGCCTCGAACAGGACGCCGACATGGTGATCCTCCTGCACCGCGACGACGTCTACGAGAAGGAGTCGACCCGCCCCGGCGAGGCCGACCTGATCGTCGCCAAGCACCGCAACGGCCCCACCCGCGACATCACCGTCGCCTTCCAGGGCCACTACTCCCGCTTCGTCGACATGGCGCATTGACGCCTGCAGTGTCGAGATGCAGCGAACATCGACTTCTCCGACGGGCAAGGTCAACTTGTCTGGTGATGTCAATCCGCGAGGACGGACGTGAGTGACGGTCGGCGTGAGCGGGCGCTCGGGTCGCGGCAGATGAGGATGGCACAAGCGCAGGCATAGGTCCCGGGCTCGCCGGACTGGCCGCGGTGGCCTCGACGATGGACGAACACGCAGGTTATGGGTGTGTTGGCGAGACGCGGATGAGATCGACGCACCCTCACCCGATCACCGGGCGCGGCCGGTGATCGGGGACGGTGGCCCGGCGTGCTCGGCGACTCCGTGCCAGCTACCCGGCCTCCGGGAGTCGCAGCTCGCGTGGACGCAGGCGCTCGTGGAGGCACGGGTCGTGGGTCACCACGACGAGCGTGCCGGGGTAGTCGTCGAGGGCCTTCTCGAGCTCTTCGACCAGCACGGGTGAGAGGTGGTTGGTGGGCTCATCGAGAAGCAGGAGGTCGCAGGGACGGGCCACGAGGCGGGCCAGATCGACCCGGCGGCGCTGTCCGACCGAGAGGCTGCTCACCGGGCGGCGGAGCTCGTCGGCGTGGAGCAACCCGCTGGCGATGAGCTCCTCGGCGAGATCCTCCGGGTGCACCCCCGCCCGTGGGCGTACGCCGCGAGCACGGTGGTCCCCGCGGGCCAACGTGTCAGCTCCTGGGCCAGGTAGCCGACCTGTCCGGGGGTCCGCACCGTCCCGGCCGTCGGCGCCAGGTGGCCGGCCAGCACCTGGAGCAGGGTGCTCTTGCCCGCGCCGTTCGGCCCACTGACCAGCACCCTCTCGCCACGGCGCAGGGTCAGGCCGGAGAGCGCGAGGCGGCCGTCGACGACAAGGCCCTCCACGATCACCGCCACGTCCTGGGGCGGGGCATCGGGGAGGGCGGCGAACCCGGCACTGAGAGAGAGTGGCTCCGGCGTTGCCGGGACGGGATTGGCGAGCAGTCGACGGATCTGCTCCTTGGAGCGGCGGATCCGTCGCATCGACCCGTGATCACGGCTCCGGGCCCGGAACGCGCCGTGTCCGAACCCGTCGAGCTCGTGCTTGCGCGGGATCGCCTCCACCCGGGCGGCGCTGGTCACCACGAGTGCTCGGTGACGCTCGAGGTCGCTCTGCCAGCGCTCGTGCTCGAGCCGCCAGCGCTCGCGCTCCACAGTCTTGGCGGCGAGGTAGCCGCGGTAGCCCACGCCGTACCGCCGCACCCGCCCACGATCGACCTCGATCACCGTCGAGCTGAACCGGTCCAGGAAGGACCGGTCGTGGGTGGCAACCACGACGGTGCCGCGGTGGCGGGCGACCCGGTCCTGCAGCCACGCCGAGGCGCTCGTGTCGAGGTCATTGGTCGGCTCGTCGAGCAGGAGCAACTCGGCAGGTGACGCGAGGGCGACGGCGAGGCCGAGCCGTGCCTGCTGGCCGCCGGACAGGGTGCCGATCGGGCGACCCCGGTCGAGCCCGCCGAGCCCGAGCACGGTGAGGCCGGCCTCGATCCGCACGTCGGTCGTGTGCCCGTCGCGCGCCTCGTAGGCCTCCGTCAGCGCGGCGTACCGGCACAGAAGTGCCGCGAGATCGGCCTCGGACGCACCGCCGAGATCCGCTTCGGTGGCGCGCAGACTCGCTTCGAGCGACCGCAGGTCGGCGAGCAGGTGGTCGACAGCCTCCTGGACGGTCGAGTCGGGTGGGAGGTCCAGGGTCTGACCCACGTGAACCAGACCGCCGGGCACGGTGCCCGACCGCTGGCCGGCGGTGGGCGTGAGCTGTCCGGCGAGGACGGCGAGGAGCGTCGACTTCCCGGATCCGTTGTCGCCCACCACCCCGATCCGTTCGCCGGGGCGGATGGTGAGGTCGATGCGGTCGAGCACGAGGCGCTCGGCGTAGCGCACGGAGGCGCCGGCGAGCGTGATCTGGGTCGGTGAAGAGGCAGGGGTCATCGGAATCTCCGATCCCGGCCGCGCACGCGGCCGAACGATGAGGGCGAACGTGGTCGCTCGCGCCGACCCGGAGAGGGCGGGCGCGCTCAGGACCCGCAGCGGCGTACGCCGACCGGTGCCGTCAAAGTGGCGGCGTCAGCGGTGGCGAGGGGCGCGCAGCGTCCCGTTCGCGCTCAACAGAGTTCCCATCGCGTCCACCGTAGAGCGCCGGTACCACGCCGGCCACCGCATTTCCGGCTCCAGCGACCTACAGACGCCCGCCTTGGACCTCAAACCCCATCACTCCACGGGACGCTCCTAGCCCATGCGGTCGGTCGGCTGCCCGCGTAGCCTCTCGCCATGAGCGAGGAACGACTGCGCTGCGCCGAGGCGGCTCTTCGGCAGGTGCCCGAGGACTACCGGACGGTCGATGCAGCCGCAGTCGCCGGTCAGGAGCACGGCCACAGCTTCCACAACGGCATGCACATCGGCTGGGCATGGGGCGAGGACGAGCGTCGCCGGCCCTACCTCGACTTCCTCTCGGAGCACCGGCACCCCGGCATGCACGCCGAGCGCTACTTCACCGACGGCAGTACGGAACCGATCCCAACCCCCGCATCGATGCGCCGAGTGTCGCCGGACCCCGCCGAAGACGCCGAGCTCGAGCGGAGGTTCTTCGAGGACAACCGCGCTGCGTACGCCGACCTGCGTAACCGAGGCCTCCTGCCCCCCGAAGGGGAGGACGTCGGATCCCACGTCATCGACGAGTACCTACTCAAGGGCGCCTCACCGAACAGTGGGAGCGCGCCTGAGGAGCCCGAACTCGCACGCTACGACCGAGGAGAGGACCTCCTCGGCGGCAGCTGGGACAAGGTCCTCCGCACAGAGCTGGTGAAGCCGTACTGGCGCAAGCTGCTCGAGTTCGTAGCTGGCGAGCGAAACGAGCACCCGGTCTACCCGCCACCATCGCAGACCTTCCGGGCGTTCGAACTGACGTCGTACGACGACGTCAGAGTCGTGATCCTCGGACAGGATCCGTACCCCAACGAGGGTGAAGCCCACGGGCTCGCCTTCTCGGTGCCCGCCGAAGTCGAGCAGAAGCCGGCGTCGCTGAAGAACATCCACAAGGTCCTGGAGTCAGACCTCTCCGAGACCTTCGGCAGGACGGTGACCGCGCCCGACCACGGAAGCCTGGAGGCGTGGGCCGAACAGGGGGTCCTCCTCCTGAACAGCGCGCTGACGGTGCGTGCCGGCACCAAGGAGGATCGCGAGACTCACCGCCGGTGGCGGTGGGAGAAACAGGGGTGGACGACGTTCACCGACGCGGTCATCCGGGCCATCAACGACAAGTCCGATCACGTCGTCTTCATCCTGTGGGGCAATGACGCCAAGAAGAAGCAGCACCTGATCGACACGAGCCGACACGCAGTGATCACGTCCTCGCATCCGTCGCCGCTCTCCGTGGGGCTCGGCTTCATGGACAGTCGGCCGTTCTCGGAGACGAACCAGCGGCTGAGCGCCGCACGCCGAGGGGAGATCGACTGGCTCCGAGCCGGGCGCGAGGGCTGATCGAGGCGAGCCCCGCACGTTGACGAGGTCAGGGGCGTTTCGACAAGGTTCGCCGCGGCAGGTGCGGCGAACGTCGACCTTTCGACGGCAAGCTCGACATGGCTGGCGAGGTCAACCGGCCATAGGTAGTCGAGCTGACGACGTCGATGAGGGCCGTACTACGCCGTGTGGTGTTCACCGCCGGCGACAGCTCCTGTGGGGCCCTGTGTGCTCCCGGCATGCGCGCATCCGTCGCGGCACTGGCCCGAGAGCGGGTGGCGGGGGGACCGTCTCGTACCTGCATCGTGATCGATTGCCCTGAGCCGCGCCGCAGCCTGCTGCGCAGACCTCGATGCCGCACACAGTGACGACCCGCTGTCACGGCCGAGAGCCACCGGTGCTGTAGACATTGCGCACGGCGACGAACCGAAGGTCTATGTCGCTGCCTCGACGAATGACGTCTCGCTTCGTGCACGAGGCGAAGAAACGCGAGCATGGGTCTGGACAACGGCGGCTACAACACGCCCTACATCGACGTCGACGTCACGTCGATGCGTGACGCCGCACAGGAGCTTGCGGGCACGGCGAACCGGCTGGTCGACGACATCGACGCGCTGACGGACAAGGCGGCGCTCCCGCTGGGGACCTTCGCCCCTGACGCTGACGTCCACCGCGCGTATGCCTTCTGGTGGGGCCGCTGGTCGGCGCTCGTCGAGACGGCGGAGCCGGCGATCCGCGGCGCCGCGACCACGACCGCCGAGGGCCCCCCTGTCCGTCACCGACTCGGACATCGACGCCCTGCTGCAGGACTTCCTCGACTCCGAGCGCGCTCGCCGCCGGGGGTGCCGTTGGGCGTCGACCTGCTCGACGTGGCACCCCTCGGGCTCGCCGCAGCGACCTACGAGGCCTGGACCGGTGAAGCCGCCGACCTCGAGCCGCCAGCGGGCGACGTCGACGACGTGAACCCCCCGTGCTCTGGTGCTGGACCGACGACGATCCGACCCGGCTGGCCGCCGCTGTCGCCGCCGAGCTGCCCGACCACGAGGCCGACGCCGAGCAGGAGTACGGCACGCTGTCGCCGGTCGTCGTCCGACCGCCGGAGGGCGTCGTCGACCAGGCCGACCTCCTGAACGACCTGCGGACGGTGGCCGCCACCGGTGCGCCCGCGTGGGTGGGGCTGCTGCCGCGCGGTGGCGTCCTTCCGCCAGGGGTCGCGCCGGAGCTCCCCGAGTCGGGCGTCGTCGACCACCTCTGGCTTCGCCGCGACTGGGCCGGCGACCTGCTCCCGGCCGTCGCCGACGCCCTGGCGGACGCGTCGACCGAGGAGGTCGCCGGCGTGCTGTTCATCACCGGACCCGACCCGCGCAGACCCGGGCCCGCCGACCTCGTCTGGACTCCGATGGTGCGCTACCAGCGCCTGGTCGCGGCGGCCGCGCTGCTCGGCGAACGACTGCGTGCCGATACCGCGGGGCCGGAGATCGTGATCTGACCATCGTGGGTCACGACGTGCCGACGATCTGGTGGCGTCGGGTACGTCACTTGCGACCGTCCACATCGTGGCCGTCCGCCCGCGGGGCGGTGTGCCTCGGCCCGCGCAGTGCTGTGTAGACGGCGAGCACGCCCATGACGGCGACGCCGACCCACATGGATTGCTGCCAACCCTCGATGTAGGACTCCCTCGCCGCGTCGAGAAGATACTGAGCCTGGGGGCCGGCACCGCCCGAGGCCTGCACCGCGGTGGCGATGCCCTCCCGGGCCGTGTCGGCCGTCTCGTCGGGGACGCCCGTGAACCTCTCGTCGATGGCCTGGCGGTAGCCCGCCGTGAGGATGGCGCCCAGCATGGCGATGCCGAGCGCGGTGCCGAACTCTCGGGTCACGTCGTTGAGGGCCGAGGCGACGCCTTGCTTCTCTCGCGGAAGGGAGCGGGTGATGGCTTCGGTGGAGGGCACCATGGCCAGGCCCATTCCGACGCCCATGACGACGATGCCGGGCAGGATCGACAGGTAGCCGTGCTCGACCGAGACGGTCGTCGCCATGAGGGCGAGCCCGGCGCCGGTCAGGGCGATTCCGGCGGTCATCGTCCGGCCTGGGGTGATCCGGGAGGTGAGGCGAGGCGCCAGGCCGGACGCCGCCATCATCGCGGCAGCCATCGGCATCAGCGCCGCCGCCGACAGGAGCGCCGACCAGTCGAGCACCGCCTGGAAGAACGGGAACAGGACCACGAACGTCCCCGACTGGACACCGAAGACGACGAGCAGCGTGATCGAGCCGCCGGACAGGCCGCGCTCGCGGAACAGTCGGATGTCCAGCAGGGAGGCGTCGCGGCGACGCAGCTCCCACAGGACGAAGCCGGCCGTTGCGATCAGCCCGACCGCGAGGACGGCCAGCGTCTCCGGCTCGGTCCAGCCGCGCTCGGGCCCCTCCTGCAGGACGAAGACCAGGCCGCTCACGGCGACGACGGACACCAGCGCTCCGACGGAGTCGAAGGTGTGGGCGGGCCGCTCGCGGGAGTTCGGTACCGTCACCATGGTCATGGCCAGGGCCACGACGACCAGGACGATGGGCAGCGTGAACAGCCAGCGCCAATCGGCGATGTCGACGAGCAGGGCGGCCAGGAACATCCCGAGGATTCCTCCGCCACCAGCGACGCCGGTCCAGACCCCGATGGCCTTCCCCCGCTGATCCTCCGGGAAGGTCGACGTGATCACGGCCAGGGTGACGGGCATGATGATGGCAGCGCCGACACCGCCGGCCACGCGCGCGGTCAGCATCACCTCGGCGCTCGGGGCCAGGCTCGCCACGACGCTGGCGGCGCCGAAGATGCCCAGCCCCGCGATCAGCATCGGCCTGCGTCCCAATCGGTCACCGATCGCGCCGAGCGGCAGCAACAGGGCCGACAGCGAGAGCGTGTAGATGTTGATGATCCACAGCACCGTGGACTGGGAGGTCTCCAGGTCGACGGCGATCTCGGTCTGGGCGACGTTCAAGCCTGAGACGGAGGCGATGACGGCCATCAACGCCATCGAGACGGTGATCAGGATCCAGCGCAATCGGCGGGCATCCGGTGCGTCCTCGACGGCTCCATCCGTCGGCGCCACCTGTGCACGGTCGGTACTCATGGCTTCCTCTCAGTTGCTCGTGGAGTCGAATGCAGTGGCAGACGACGGACAGAAGAAGCCGATGAGCCATCCGGTGTGACAGTCGGCCGCTGTGGGCATCACGACGGCGCGCCGATGTCACACGGCGGCCGTGGTCGACGTCATATGCCTGGAACGGTCGACCATGAGCAACCAGGAGGTCCCGTGAACGAGCCGCTCGAGCCCGGTGGGCGAGCCATGGACGGCGAGGACCGCCGCCCGGAGGCCCGGATCGGCTCAGCCACGCAGGCCTTCGTGACCCACCGCAACCTGCTGTTCACCGTCGCCTACGAGATGCTCGGCTCGGCCGCCGACGCCGAGGACGTGCTGCAGGAGACCTGGTTGCGATGGGTACGCGTCGATCTCGACGCCGTGCGTGACCAGCGCGCCTACCTGATCCGGATCACCACCCGCGAGGCCTTGACCCGTCTGCGCACCCTCCGCCGACGCAAGGAGTCGTACGTCGGCCCCTGGCTGCCGGAGCCCCTGCTGACGGCCCCCGACGTGGCGCACGACGTCGAACTCGCCGACAGCGTCTCGATGGCGATGCTGATGGTGCTGGAGACCCTCACGCCGACCGAGCGGGCGGTGTTCGTGCTCCGCGAGGTGTTCGACCTGAACTACGACGACATCGCGGCGGCCGTCGGCAAGAACGCCGCCGCAGTCCGCCAGACCGCGCACCGGGCACGAGCGCATGTCGCGGCGAGGCGACCGCGCGGGGACGCGTCTCCGGCAGAGATCCGACGAGCGCTCGAGGCGTTCCAGCTGGCGATCGAGACCGGCGACCTGCAAGGACTGATGAACATCCTCGCCCCGGACGTCGTCGCCCTGGGCGATGGTGGTGGACTCGCCAAGGCGGCGCTGCGACCCATGGTGGGTGCTGACCGAGTCGCTCGCATGCTCGAGGTCGGCCTGCCCAGGGTCGGCGGCGAGCTGGCTGCGCAGCCCGCCCAGATCAACGGTGGGCCGGCACTGATCATCCGGCTCGACGGACGGATCGACCACGTGCTCTCCATCAGGATCGACGACGGGATGATCGGCGGCATCTACATCGTGCGCAATCCCGAGAAGCTCTCGCGCGTCGAGCGGGAGACCGTCGTCAGTCGCTGACCCGCGCCGCAGGCGACGGGTGCCAGTGAGCACGAGCCGCTCGGCCGAACGGTCGACCGGAGCGGGCCGGGAGGACCAATGCACCTGATATCGGCACCGACCAACCTCGGCCTGCGGCCTCCCGAGCCCGGGGCAGTGCCCGGCACGGCGAAGGCGCCCGAGGCGCTCCGAGAAGCGGGCTTGTACACCCGCCTCTCCTCGCTGGGCGCCGTCGACAAGGGGGTGGTCCTCCCGGGTCGGTACGTCGACGCGGCCGTGCCGCCGGGACGAGTCCGCAACCAGGAGGCGATCGTCGATCACACCAAGCGCACCGCTGACCGTGTCGGCGCGGCGCTCCGGGAAGGCGTGCCGTGCCTCGTGCTCGGCGGCGACTGCAGCGTCCTGCTGGGCGTCGGGCTCGCCCTCGCTCGCGCGGGTGCGGGCGAGTACGGGCTCGTGCACATCGACGGACACACCGACTTCCGCGGCCCGCACAACAGCGACGCCTACGGAGCCGTCGCCGGCGAAGACCTGGCCGTGGTCACCGGCCGCCACCTCGACGAGCTCTCGAACATCGAGGAGCGCGGCCCCTACTTCGACGTTCGGCGCACCGTCCACGTCGGTCATCGCGACGACGACGAGCACGCGGAGCAGCTCCGGGACCTGCTTGCCCACGTCATCTCCAGCCGGACGGTCGTCGCGGAGGGAGCCGCCACCGTCGGTGACCGGATCGCCGCTCACTTCGCGCAGAGTTCGGCGGGCTACTGGCTGCACATCGACCTGGACGTGCTGGATCCGAAGCTGATGCCGGCTGTCGACAGCCCTGACCCGGGCGGCCTCGATGCCGGCGCGCTCACCGAGCTGCTGGCTGCGCTCGCCCGGGACGCCGTCGGCGCGTCTGTCTGCATCTTCGACCCGGACCTGGATCCGAGCGGCCACCTCGCCCACCTGGTCTCCGACATCGTGGTGGCCGGACTCGCGGACCTGGGGTTGAGCCACTGACCCTGGCGCATGCCAGGCGCGGCCGACGGCCGCGAACCGTCACGATGGCGCGCGGCGATCCTCGACGCGGACCAACGTCGTGTACGTGGTGGCGTCGACCTCGGCGAGGTGGAAGGGCCCCGGCGGGGCCTGGCCCGCGAAGGAAGCGAAGACGGCCGCCAGCGCGGGGCGGCGGCGGTCTCGCAGGCTCCGCTCGAGCAGGGAGATCCATCGCCGGTCGAACGGGACGGGGGAGCGGACGACGAACCTCCAGTGGTCGGCGTGCTCCACGGTCACCAGGTCGTCGCGCCACAACCTGAGGACGCGCTCGGCCGGCGGCAGGTGGTGATGGCCGGGGAACCCCAGCTCCGGGTGGGCGAAGTCGATCGATCGGCCGGGCTCGACGACCATCCGAAGGAGCGGGACCCTGGCGGGTCCCCGCCGTCTCCGCGCCCCCCGCCCACGCGTCAGGTAGCCGAGCTGGTGGGCGGTGATCTCCTCGCTGTGCGCGACTCGCGGCCGCCTGCCGTCGACCAGGGTGAGCGGCGGCGCACCGGTCGTACCCCTGGGCACGCGCAACGCGCCGGCGCCGCGCCCCCGCCGGGTCAGCACTCGTCCTCCAGATGCGGGTGCGCGTGCCGCTCGCCGGCCTCCCGGGACCCGACGGTGTGCTCGGCGGGTTCCCGGTCGTCGCCCTCCGGGTGGCGCCGAGCGGCCAGGACCTCCTCGGCGGCGGGCTCGTCGACGTTGTCGGCGAACATCAGCTCGGACAGCCTGTGTCGCAGCCGATCCGTCGGGTGGCCGCGTCGGGGAATGCCGTGCAGGTCCGTCTTCGGCGGCGGGTCGATCGGCTTCGGCCGCCCATGTGCAGTGAGGATGTAGGCCCGGTCCCTCGGCAAGGGGCGATGCGCCTCGCTGTAGCCACCGCTCGGTGAGCGGACGATGACGCCGGTCTCGACGCCGTGGACGAGGCGGTCCCGGTCGGCACGCTGCAGCGCGATGCACCAGCGTTTGGTGATGGCGAAGGCGATGGGCGGCCCTACGACGATCAGGACCCGGAGGGCGTAGGTGATCTCGTTGATCGACAGGTGCAGCTTGATCGCGATGATGTCGTTGCCGCCGGCGGCCCAGGCGATCCCGTAGAAGGTCATCAGTGACACCACGAACGCCGTCCTCGTGGCGGCGTCCCGAGGCCTCTGCAACAGGTGGTGCTCCTGCTTGTCGCCCGTGACCCACGCCTCGACGAACGGCAGCATCGTCACCACCAGAAGCAGGGCGGGAGGCGCGACGAGGATCGGGAGCAGGATGTTCCACGAGATCGTGTACTCGCCGAACAGGTGCGTCTCGAGTCCGGGCATGATCCGCAGCAGGCCGTCCGGCCACCCCATGTACCAGTCGGGCTGGACGCCTGCGGTGATCTTGCTGGGGTCGTACGGCCCGTACTTCCACACCGGGTTGATGGAGACGAGGGCACCGAGAACGGTGAGGACGCCGAACACGATGAGGAAGAAGCCGCCGGCCTTGGCCATGTAGACCGGGAAGAACGGGTAGCCGACCACATTGCCGTTCGTCCTGCCGGGACCTGGCCACTGCGTGTGCTTGTGGTAGACGACCAGGATGAGGTGAACCGCCACGAGCGCGAGCAACAGCCCCGGGATCAGCAGCACGTGGAAGATGTAGAGCCGGGAGATGATCGCGTCACCTGGGAACTCGCCGCCGAAGGTGAGGAACGACAGGTACGTGCCGACGACCGGGGTCGCCTTCAGGAACCCGTCGAGCGCGCGCAGCCCCGTGCCCGAGAGCAGGTCGTCGGGCAGCGAGTAGCCGAAGAATCCCTCGAGCGTGCCGAGGAGCAACATCGTGCACCCGACCACCCAGTTGACCTCGCGCGGCTTGCGGAAGCTGCCGGTCAGGGCGTGGCGCACCAGGTGGATCAGCATCGCCGCGATGAAGATGTGCGCGGACCAGTGGTGGATCTGCCGGATCAGCAGCCCACCCCGGACGTCGAAGGAGATCTCCAGCGTCGAGGCGAACGCACGTGACATCTCGATCCCACGCAACGGCTCGTAGGAGCCTTGGTAGCGGGTCTCGGCCATGCTCGGGTCGAACCAGAACGTCAGGAAGATGCCGGTGACCAGCAGGACCGTGAAGCTCCACAGCGCGAGCTCGCCGAAGAGGAACGACCAGTGGTCGGGAAAGACCTTCCGCAACGAGAAGATGCGCCGGTTGAACTTGGCCAGCCCGAGGCGCTCGTCGGCCCAGGTGCCGACGGTCCCGGCGCGGCTGTGGGCGCTTGGCGTGGCAGGTTCGGTCCCATTGGTCGAGGCGACCCGGGCTGTGGCATCTGCCGCCGATGGCATGTGTGACTCCTCGCGTGAGAACTTCCCGCCACACACGAGACGACCGATTCCGCGAGTTTGTGACATCCCTGGACGGGTCGTCGCAGCCGGGTGTGGCCGCCCGAAGGCCGGCCGAGCCCGCCGAGATGTCACAAACGGGACGGTTGCAGCGTCTTCTGCAGCGCGAGCCTCGACCACCGATGCCCGCTGCCCAGGACGGAGGCCCCGATGTCGGACCACTCGCGCGTGCTCGCCGGAGTCTTGCTGCTGTCCCTGGTCACCGTCGAGCTCGGCGGGCTCTACGTGTTCTCGATCCTCAGCAGGAGGGTGCCGGCAACGCCGTTCCAGGAGCGGTTCGCGCGCGCCGGGCACGCCCACGCCGGCGTGTTGCTGATCCTCAGCCTGGTCAACCTCCTCTACGTCGAGCTGATCGATCTGGGCGGTCCTTGGGTCTGGCTTGCGCGCGCCGGGATCCCGAGCGCCGCCCTCCTGATGCCCGCGGGATTCTTCCTCGCCGCCGCCGGGGCGGGTCGCACGCGACCCAATGGCTTCGTCGTGCTGCTGCCCGTCGGCGGTGTCGTGCTCGCCGTCGGCCTGCTGACGACCGGTGTCGGGCTGCTGACCGCATAGCGACCGACGGGGTCGCGCCAGGGAGGAACCACGAGAGAGGACTCAGGAGATGTACTTGGTGACCGGTGCCACCGGGAACGTCGGATCAGAGGTGGTCAAGGCGCTCGCAGCCGCAGGTGAGCCCGTGCGCGGCCTGGTGCGCCGGCCGGGAGGGATCCCTGGCGCCCAGGTGGTCGTCGGCGACCTCGCCGATCCGGACTCGATGTCCGAGGCGCTGGCCGGCGTCCGCGCCGTGTTCCTCCTGCCAGGGTTCGCCGGCCTCCCGCGGACCCTCCGGCTCGCCGGGGAGGCCGGGGTCGAACGCGTCGTGCTGCTGTCGGGAGGATCGGCGGCGAGCGGGGACACGACCAATGCCGTGGCCCGCTACATGATCGAGTCCGAGCGTGCGGTCGAGGAGTCGGGACTCCGCTGGACATTCGTCCGCTCCGGGGCGTTCATGTCGAACGCGCTGCGATGGCGTCCACAGCTGGCGGCCGGCGACGAGGTGCGGGTCTCGTTCCCCACGGTGCCCGCAGCGGTCATCGATCCCTTCGACGTCGCCGCCGTCGTCACGGAGGCACTTCTGGGTGATGGGCATGCAGGAGCCGTCTACCGGGTCTCTGGGCCGGAGTCGATGCTGCCCGAGGCTCAGGTGGCCGTGCTCGGCCAGGTGCTGGGCAGAGACCTGCGGTGCGTGGGGCTCAGCAACGGAGCGGCTCGGGTGGAGATGGAGGCATCGATGCCGCGCGAGTACGTCGAGGCGTTCTTCAGCTTCTACGTCGACGGGACGCTCGACGAGTCCGAGGTGCTGCCCACGGTTGAGGAGGTGACCGGCCGGCGGCCGCGCACGTTCGAGCAGTGGGCACGCGCGCACGCCGCGGAGTTCGCCTGAGCCGACGAGAGACACCGGCTCAGCCGCCGAGAGGCGAGGGCAGCACCGCGGTCGCGGGTTAGGTTGTCGAGGTGCTGCCAGCGCCCACCCGCCGACTCCGCTTCCGTGAGATGACCCGGGCCGACCAGGCCGACATCGCCAGGCTGGACACCGGCGGATCCCGTGGCCCGGCGGACTGGATCGAGTGGAACCTGGGCAACTACGCCGAGCACGGCTTCGGGCTCTGGGTGGTCGAGACCCACGACGGCGACTTCATCGGCGACTGCGGACTGACGATGCAGGAGGTCGACGGCGACTGGCTCGTCGAGGCCGGGTGGCACGTCCGGCCGGATGCGCGCCGGATGGGGTACGCCTCGGAGTCCGCAGCAGCCGTCCGTGACGCAGCCGCCGAGTCCGGGATCTCGCACCTGATCGCGATCATCCGGCCCCACAACATCGCCTCTCAGGGAGTCGCCGCGAAGATCGGCCTCCGGCTCGAACGCGAGGTGCACAAGAACGGCGGACCCGCACTGGTGTTCGGCGCCGACCTCTGACCACGACGGCGGTGGCCACCTCATGAAGGACGGGCCCGTGGCGTTGCGGCGATGAGTTCCGTCGTCTCAGGAGGTCCAGTCACCACACGAATGCGTCGGAAGGAACAGCAGTGCCCCAGATGGTGAGGGTCCACAACTTCAACGTGTCGAGCGACGGGTACGCCGCCGGGGAGGGTCAGAGCCTGGAGCGCCCGTTCGGCCATGCCGACCCCGCCGCGCTGTTCTCGTGGACCGGCGCGACGGCGAGCTGGCCGACGCGCACGGACCCCGGCGGCACCCGCGGCCTCGACGACTACCTGGTGCGCGACTTCCACCGCAACATCGGCGCAGAGATCATGGGCCGCAACAAGTTCGACCCGCACCGTGGTCCGTGGCGCGACCTCGACTGGCAGGGCTGGTGGGGTGACGAGCCGCCGTTCCACACCCCGGTCTTCGTCATGACCCACCACGAGCGTCCGTCGTTCACGCTCTCCGACACCACGTTCCACTTCGTCAACGGCGACGCCCAGGATGTGCTGGAGCTCGCGCTGGCAGCCGCCGACGGCAAGGACGTCCGCCTCGGGGGTGGCGCGGACACCATCCGGCAGTTCCTCGACGCCGATCTCGTCGACACGTTGCACGTGGCCGTCGCCCCGGTGGAGCTCGGCGCCGGATCCCGGCTGTGGAGCTCTCCCGAGGAGCTCCTCGACCGCTACCACCGCGACGTCGTGCCCAGCGACAGCGGTGTCGTCCACCACCTCTTCTGGCGGAAGTGACCGGGCGACATCGATCGCGCTGACGTCTCAGCGGTGACTGTCGGCGAAGTGGTCCAGGGGGCCGTGGCCGTGACCGAGCTGCCAGGACGCTCCGCTGCTGAGCGCCCGGAAGACGTAGTCCTTGGCCGTCCGGAGCGCCTCGGCCGGCGTCGCTCCTGCGGCGAGCATCGCGGCCACCGCCGCCGCGAAGGTGCAGCCGGTGCCGTGGTTGTTGGCCGTCGGCACGCGAGGCGCCGAGAGGTCGTAGACCGACGTACCGTCCCAGACGACGTCGACGGCCTGGTCCGTGCTGTCGGCGACGGGGTGGCCGCCCTTGACGACGACGGCGGCCGGGCCGAGAGCTCCCAGGGCCCGAGCCGCCTCGCGCTGCTCGGCGAGACAACGGATCGGTACGCCGAGCAGCACCTCCGCCTCGCGCAGGTTGGGCGTCACCAGGGCCGCGTGCGGCAGCAGCTCCTCGACGTAGCGCGACTCGGCCGCGGGATCGAGCAGGTGGTCGCCGCTGGAGGCGACCATCACGGGGTCGACGACCAGGTGCGGCAGTCGGCCCGCCGCGGCGAGCTCGGCGACCGCGGAGACGATGAGGGGGGTGCCGAGCATGCCGGTCTTCACCGCGGCGACGGCGAAGTCGTCGAGGACCGCCTCGACCTGCGCGACGACGAACTCCGCCGGCACCGGGTGGATGCCGGCGACGCCGCGGGTGTTCTGGGCGGTCAGGGCGGTCACCGCACAGGTGCCGTAGACGCCGAGCGCCGCGAACGTCTTCAGGTCGGCCTGGAGGCCCGCGCCCCCACCCGAGTCGGAGCCGGCGATCGTCAGTGCGACGGCCGGCGTCATGCGGCCGCCCGCGAGAGCGCGGCGAGGTAGGTGGCCACGAGCTGGGGGGTCCGCATGACCGGCCCCATCACCGCGACCCCGGAGGCCCCCGCCGCGAGGCAGTCCGCGACGTCCGGCGGCTGGACGCCGCCCAGCGCATACACCGGTGTCGTGGCGACCGGGGTGAGCGCGGCGAGCCCCTCGACGCCGAGCACGGGCCCGTAGCCGGGCTTCGACGCCGTCGCGAACACCGGCGACAGCGTCACGTAGTCGCTGCCCTCCGCGCCGGCGGCCGCCAGCTCGGCCGCGTCGTGGCAGGAGCGGCCGACCAGCGCCGGCCGCGGCGACGGGAACGCATCGCACGCGGCGAGGTGGACGGCGTCACCGCAGGCGCCGGCGAGGATCAACAGCCCTCCGGCGGGCGCCAGGACGAGGCGGAGCTGCTCGGCCAGCTCCGCTCGGGGGGTCTTGGCCAGGTCCTTCTCCCGGAGCACGACGGCCCGGGCGCCGGCGTCGACCGCCGCCGCGACGACCTCGACCAGCGATCCGGAGCACTGGGTGCGGTCGGTGAGGACCAGCAACGACGGCAAGCTCACAGGTCGGGCCGCCCCTCCATCGCGGTGGACGCGAGGGCGTGCCAGCGGCGCGGGATCCGGCCGGCGCGGGCCGCCAGCCGCCCTGCCTCGACGCCGTGCCGCATCGCCAGCGCCATGCGTTCCGGGTCCCGGGCACGGGTCACGGCCGAGGCGAGCAGCACCGCGTCGCACCCGAGCTCCATCGCCGCCGCGGCGTCCGAGGCGGTGCCGATGCCGGCGTCGAGGATCACCGGCACCGACACCAGCTCCCGGATCAGCGCGATGTTGTGCGGGTTGCGGATCCCGAGCCCGCTGCCGATCGGCGACCCCAGCGGCATCACCGCCGCGCATCCGGCGTCGGCGAGCCGGCGGGCCAGGATCGGGTCGTCGCTGGTGTAGGGCAGCACGGTGAACCCGTCGGCGACCAGCTGCTCGGCGGCGTCGAGCAGCTCGATCGGCTCGGGCAGCAGGGTCTGCTCGTCGGCGATGACCTCGAGCTTGACCCACGCGGTGCCGAAGACCTCGCGGGCGAGGTGCGCGGTCCGCACCGCCTCCCGTGCCGTCATGCACCCGGCGGTGTTGGGCAGCAGCTGCACCCCGCAGCGGTCGAGGACCTCCAGCAGGCCGGTGCCGGTGGACGCGTCGACCCGGCGCAGGGCGAGCGTGACCAGCTGCGTCCCCGAGGCCAGGACCGCGCGCTCGAGCACCTCCAGGCTCGGTACGCCGCCCGTCCCGAGCAGCAGCCGGGAGGTGTACGTCGTCCCCGCGAGCAGGAACGGGTCGTCGGTCATCGCGTCACCCTCCTGCCGTCGCCGCGAGCAGCTCGATCCGGTCGCCGGGGCCGAGCCGGGTCGTGTCCCACTGGCTGCGCGGCACCACGCAGGCGTTGACGGCGACCGCGACCCGCCGGTCCCCGTCGACCCGGTTGCGGACCAGGGCGGCCACCGTGATGCGATCGGGGACGTCGGTGGCGCTGCCGTTGATGGTGATCTGCACTCTCGTTCACCTTTCGAGTCGGTCGAGCGTGAAGGGCCTCGCGACCTCGGGCAGCGCACCGGTCACCACCAGCTCGGTGATCGCGTCGGCGGTCACCGGGGTGAGCAGGACGCCGTTGCGGTGGTGGCCGCACGCGAGCACCAGACCGGGCAGCGGCGACGTGCCGAGGATCGGGGCGTTGTCGGGCGTCCCGGGTCTCGGGCGCGCGAGCGCCTCGACCAGCTCCAGCTCGGCCACCCCGGGCACGACCTCGATCGCGTCGCGCAGCAGGTCGTGCACCCCGCCGGCGGTGACCGTGTCGCCGAACCCCTGCTCCTCGACCGTGGCGCCCACGATCAGCCGGTCGCCGGCGCACGGAACCAGGTAGACGTGGCGACCCCGGACCAGGGCCCGCACCGTCCCCTCGAGGAGTCCCGAGGCGTCCCGGAGTCGCAGGACCTGCCCCTTGACCGGTCGGACCGGCAGCGGTGGCACTCCCGGCAGGCCCGCGCTGCGTGCGCCGAGGGCCAGCACCACCGTGCCCGCCGTGACGACGTCGCCCCCGGCGAGCTCGAGACCGGCCGCGCGCCCGTCCCGGACCTCCAGGGCAGTCGCCTCCGCCCGCACCACCCGGACCCCGGCCGACATCGCCGCCGCCAGCAGCGCGGCGTGCAGCGCCCGGGCATCCACCGAGTGGTCGCCCCCGACGTGCAACGCGCCGCGCAGGCGCGGGGTGAGGGCCGGCTCCCGGCGTCGCACCTCGCGGGCGGTGATCCGCTCGGAGCTCAGCCCGAGCTCGCGCTGGAACGCGTGCAGCAGGTCGAGGGCCGCCATGTCGTCGGCGTCGAACCCGACCACGCATGTGCCGGCCGTGCGCAGGCCGACCTCGAGCCCGGTCTCGCGCTCCAGCTCGGCCACGAATGCCGGAAAGGACGCCAACGACGCCCGGCACAGCTCGAGGAGCCGCTCCTCCCCGTAGCCGGCCTCGGCGACCGGCGCCAGCATCCCGGCCGCGGCGTACGAGGCGCCGGACCCCGGGGCCACGTCGACGACCGTCACCGACAGGCCACGCTGGGCGCAGCGCCAGGCGATCCCGAGGCCGATCAGCCCGCCGCCGGCGACGGCGACGTCCACCCGGTCGACGGCCACGTCGCGGCTCATCGTGCTCCCGCCAACGAGCGCAGGAGCTCGCGCGTCGCCTCGGCCGGGTCGGCCGCCTCCGAGATCGCGCTCACCACCGCCACCCCGTGCGCGCCGGCGGCCAGCAGCTCGGGGACCTGCCGGGCCGTGACACCGCCGATCGCGACGACCGGGACACCCACCGCCCGGGCGACCGCGCCGACGGCAGCCGGACCGAGCGGCGCCGGCAGTCCGGCCTTCGTCTCCGTGGCGTACGCCGGCCCCACGCCCAGGTAGTCGGCCCCCTCCGCGACCAGGGCGGCGGCCCGCTCGGGATCCCGGACCGTGGCCCCGACCAGGTGGCCGGGCCCCGCGATCCGGCGTACCGCCGCGACCGGCAGGTCCTCGAGACCCACGTGCGTCCCCGCGGCACCGGCGGCGAGCGCCACGTCGACGCGGTCGTCGACGATGCAGGTCGTCCCCGCGGGGGTGCAGATCTCCACCGCACGACGCGCCAGCTCGTAGAGCGCGCGGTCGGTGCCGTCCTTGGCGCGGACCTGCACCACGGGCGCGCCCGCGGCGACGGCGCGGGCGATCACCCCGAGCGCGTCCCGACCGGTGCGCGCATCGGTGACCACGTGCAGGCGGCCCACCCCGGGGCTCATCGCAGGCTCCGGGCGCGCACCGCGGCCGGCAGCGTGAGCAGCGCGGTGAGGACCATCGCGAGCCCGAGGCTGACCAGCGACGCCGACATCCCGTTGGCGGGGTCGATGCCGAGGTCGCCCTGACGGGCCGACCACCACGTGGTCCACCCCGCCCCCGGACCGGCGAAGAAGGTCGGCAGCGTGAGCTGGTAGGCGACGAAGCCGGCGACCCACGGCACCGCCAGCAGCGGCCGCGCCGGCGCCGTCTCCGAGACGTCCCACGCCCCGCGAGGCACCAGGTAGTAGACCACGACGAGCACGCCGACCAGCGGGACGAAGACCGAGCCGATCAGGAACAGGAACGGCTCGTAGGCCACGATGTCGAAGCCCAGCGCCAGCAGCGTCGCCGCCGACCCCACGCCCACCGCGAGGACCCGGCGGTCCCACCGGGCCACGATGTTCTGGCTCGACACGGCGGTCGAGTAGATGTTGGCGAAGGCCTCGTCCAGCTCCACGACCACCAGGACCAGGAGCGCGAGCCCGCCGAGCGGCGCCGCCAGGAGCGCGTCGACGACGTCCAGCCCGCCGGCGCCGTACGCCGCCAGCGCGAGCATGCCCAGGGTGAAGAAGACGACGGTCGCCGCGCCGTAGCCAACGGCCGCGCCCACCCCCGCCGACCGGGTGCTGCGCACGTGCCGGGTGTAGTCGGCGGCCAGCGGAGCCCACGAGACGGGCAGCGCGATCACCACGTCGACCGCGGACCAGAACGAGGTCGCGCTCCCCACCTCAGCCCGGGCGGGCAGGGGCTGGCGGAGCACCTGGACGAACAGGTACACCACCGCCGCGAGGGCGACCCAGACCGCGTACCGCGCCAGCAGCCGCACGACCCCCAGTGGGCGCAGGGCCATCACGGTCGCCGCCAGCCCGGCGAGGACGACGTACGGCCACTGCGGCCCGCCGACGATGCGCGAGGCCGACTCGGCGATCACCACGATCTCGAACGTCGCCCACCCCACGCACTGGGCCAGGTTCGCCACCGTGGGCACGTACGACGCCCGGCCGCCGAGCAGGCCCCGCAGCAGCACCATCGCGGGGACGCCCTCGCGGGCCCCCGGCGCGGCCGCCAGCCCCAGGAGCGCTCCGCCGATGACCGCGCCGACCACGATCGCGAGCAGGCTCGTCCAGAGGGGGCGGCCCGGCAGCACGACGTACACGGCGGCCACCGGCAGCAGGAGACTGATGCCCAGGTTCCACCAGAACGCGGTGCTCGCGACGAGTCCCAGCGACCGCGGTGGAGGCTCCGCCAGCGTCAGCGGTGCGTCCGGTGTCCCGCTGGGACGAGGCTCGACAGACGTGTCCATGCGCGCTCCCTACGCCGGCATTACCCGGTCAGGTTCAAGCGGTCAGCGGCACATCCAGCCGCAATCTCAGCCCGGTTCCTCCGAGCACCCGCACACAACGACCCGCACCATACACGCCGGTCGAGCGCCCGCGGGACGACGACCGACGCCGGGCGGTGTAGGACTGCGGGCATGACCAACCACGGACCCCAGACGGCCCGACGGCTCTGGCAGCTGCTCGAGCCGATCCACGCCGTCACCTACTTCTCGCCCGAGCCGCTGGCCGCGCTGCGGGCCGCGGGCTACCGCGGGTTCTGGATGGGCTACTTCGCCGGGCGCGCCGCGCCGCTGGGCCCGGCGTCGGCCGAGCTCACCCACGCGGTCTTCTACAACTTCGCGTTCGAGCACGTGGCGCGGGCGCTCCCGGACGCCTGGGGGTACGCCGCCCCCGAGGCAGCCCTCGCCGCCCGGCTGGAAGGGTCGGTCGCCGCCCTGAATCGACACCTCGGGGGCCGCCACCTCGGGGGAGGTACGCCGGACGCCGCGGTCGGCCGGGCCGCGGAGCTCGCCGAGCGCGCCGCCGGGGCCGCGCCGCTCGAGGGGCGCCCGCTGTTCGCGGCCAACCGCGCCCTGGCCCAGCCCGACGAGCCGCTCGCCCGGCTGTGGCAGGCCGCCACCCTGCTGCGCGAGCACCGCGGCGACGGGCACGTCGCGGCCCTGGTCACCGCCGGGATCGGGGGGGCGGGAGTCGCACGTCCTCCACGCGCTCGCGACGGGGACCCCCGCCGAGGTCTACGCGATGGCCCGCAGGCTCGGACCGGGTGAGTGGGACCGGCTCCGCGCCGGGCTCGAGGGGCGGGGCCTCATCGACCCCGACGGATCGCTCACCCCCGCCGGCCGGGAGCTCAAGCAGTCGGTGGAGGACCAGACCGACCGGGCGGCGGCGACGGCGTACGCCGGCCTCGACGAGCACGAGATCGACCAGCTGGTGGCGGACCTTCGACCGATCACCGCCGCGGTCGTGGCCACCGGTGAGATCCCGGCCCGGACCCCGATCGGCCTCGACCTGGACGACGCTCGGTGACGCCCGGTAGGCCGGCGGCGGCTCAGCCGACGGCGGTGACCTTGCCCGGCCAGGTCCGGCGGGCGCGCTCGAGCAGCCGCGGCGACGGGCCGACCAGCACCACCTGCTCCACCGCCGCGAGCGCCGGGCTGTCGGCCCAGGAGTCGGTGTACATCACGGTCCAGGGTCGAGGTACGTCGGCGGCCTGGAGGGCCGCGAGCTTGCGGGCACCGTAGTTGTGCGGGCGCATCCGGACGCCGCCGGGAGCGGGCGCCAGCTCGGAGGCGATCAGCTCGGCGTCCCGGAGGCCGACCTCGTCGAGCAACGTGCGCGCCAGGGTCTGCTCGGTGGCGGTGAGGACGACGACGCGGTCGCCTGCGGCGAGGTGTCGTCGTGCGGCGTCGAGACCCGCGGGGCGCAGCCAGGCCGGGGTGCGCGCGAACTCCAGCGCCAGCCGGCGCGTCCCCTCCCTGGCCCGGTCGACGTCCCGCCCCAGCAGGGCGAGCCGGACGAGGTAGCGCGAGACCGGTGCCCGCCACTGCGGCCACGGGCCGGTGGCGGCCATCAGGGGCAGCGCGGGCAGCGCCAGCACCAGCCGCCACGGGGCGCGCACCAGGCGGCGGCTCACCAGCGTCGCGAACGTGTCCCGGGTCGTGATCACGCCGTCGAGGTCGAAGACGACGGTGGCGCGGCCGCTCACCCGGCGACCGAGGCGCTGACCTCGAACGCCGCTCGGTCGGCGCGGTAGACGTCTCGGGCGAACTCCACGCAGCGGTCGTCCTGGTCGAACGTCCGCCGCGTCAGCAGGATCCCGCTGGATGCGGCTCGCACCGCGAGGCGATCGCAGGACTCCTCGTCGAGCACGATCGACTCGATCACGGCTGTCGAGCGCGTCATCCGCACGCCGTACTGCTCGCGCAGCAGCTGCCACAGCGACCCCGCCACCTCGATGTCGAGGATCCCGGGCGTGAGCGATGCAGGGAAGTACGTCGTCTCGATCGCCAGCGGCTCGCCCTCCATCAGCCGCAGCCGCCGGAAGGCGTGCACGGTGTCGTCGTCGGCCAGGCCCAGTGCGGTGCGGGCCCGGGTGGCGCCGTTGCCGACGCCGGTGAGGGCCTTGGTCCACAGCAGCTGCGCCGAGGCGTTCCGGCCGAGGCGGTCGGCCTCTCGGGAGAAGCTCCCGATCTGGAACCGCACGCGCGGCTCGGCCACGAACGTGCCGCGCGGCGGGCGCCGGTAGACGTGACCCTCGCTCTCCAACAGCATCAGCGCCTGGCGCGCGGTCATCCGGCTCACCCCGAACTGCTCGCTGAGCTCGCGCTCGGAGGGCACCAGCGTGTGCGGCGCCAGGTGCTCGTCGAGGATCCGCTCGCGCAGCTCGGCGGCGATGGCGACGTACCGGGGGGAGCGGGAGCCCTCTCGCTGGGTGGTGACCACGGCCCTCACGATACGCGCACAGCCCGCTTGGTCTATACCAAACCACCGGCGGAGCCCGCGACCTTGGCACGAGTTGTGGGCAAGTCATTGACAAACGGCGCCGACGGGTCGATCTTGGTACGGACCATACGGTATAGACCATACCGTGCGGACTACCATGACCGACGAACGGAGGAGCCGTGACCGCTCCGCACAGTGATCGATCCTCGGGCCACGAGGGCCAGCGGCAGGCAGGCGTGACCGCTGAGCTCACCGAGAACTACCGGCACGACAAGATGGCCCGCGAACTCGGCTGGTACGCCTCGTTCGCCGTGGCCTTCGGGTTCGTCTCGATCGCGACCGGCATCTTCACCACGTACGGCGCGGTCCTGAACAGCTCCGGGCCCCGGGGCATCTGGGCGTGGCCGATCGCGGTCGTCGGCCAGCTGGCCGTCGCGCTCATCTTCGGCGCGCTCGCCGCCCGGATCCCGATCAGCGGCTACGCCTACCAGTGGGTGTCCCGGATCGCGAACCCGATCGCCGGGTGGGTGATGGGCTGGGTCTCGTTCACGTTCCTCGGCGTGGTCGTGATCGCGGTCGACTACACCATCGCCGCCACGATCCTCCCGGAGCTCTTCGGCTACACCTACACCCTGCAGAACGCCTGGGCCATCACCGCCGTCGTCGTCCTGGTGCAGGCGGTCCTCGTCGCCTGGTCGACCCGGATGACCAACAAGGTCAACCAGGTCGCGGTGACCATCCAGATCATCGGGATGATCAGCCTGACCGTGCTGCTGTTCGTCGTCGGCGCGGTCACCGGGGCCCTCGACTTCGGCACGCTCTTCGAGTCCAAGCCGGTCACCAGCGAGGGCTACTGGGACTTCGGCGACCTCAACCACGCCGGCCCGTTCCCGCTGGCGTTCCTGCTCGGCGCGTTCACGATCGTCGGCTTCGAGTCGGCCGCCAACCTCGCCGAGGAGACCAAGAACCCTGAGCGGGTGATCCCCAAGGCCATGGCCCAGGCGGTCATTTCGCTGGGCGTCCTCGGCATGCTGTTCCTCATCGCCGTCACCGCGCTGGCCGGCGACACGGCCGAGCTGGCCACGTCGGCCACCCCGATCGCCACCGTCATCACCGACGTGCTCGGCTCCGTGGTCGGCAACTTCCTGCTGGTGCTGGTCGTGATCTCGATCTTCTCCTGCGGCCTGGTGATCACCCTCAGCGGCACCCGCCTGGTCTGGGCGATGTCGCGCGACGAACGGTTCCCCGGCTGGCAGAGCCTGCACAAGATCAGCCACAGCCGCGGCACCCCGCTCGGCGCCTCGCTGTTCATGCTCGTCGTGGCGCAGGCGATCCTGGCGATCTTCTCGATGTCGGAGGATGCGCTCTTCTCGCTGTTCTCGGCAGGGACCCTGCTGCCCGCGCTGATCTACGCCGGCACCGTGCTCATGTACGTCCTCAAGCGGCGCTCGCTGCCGCCCAGCCAGGGCTTCAAGCTCGGCAGGTGGGAGACCCCGATCATCGTGCTCGCATCGGTATGGCTGCTCTACGAGCTCGCGATCTTCCGCGACGAGTCGTTCGCCGAGCCGATCCGCTACGCGCTGGTGATGTTCGCGATCGGTGCCGTCTACCTGACCTATCTCCTGATCCGCCACGGCCGCGCCGGCCTGACCATGCCCGACCTCGTCGACGTCGACAAGATCCTCGACTCCGACGTCGCCGAGATCGTCGAGATCCCCGAGATCGCCGAGGACCTGCAGTGACGACGGTCCTCACGATCGACCAGGGCACCTCGGGCACCAAGGCCCTCGTCGTCGACGCTGACGGCCGGGTCCTGGGACTGTCGGAGAAGACCGTCCGTCCCCGCTACCTCCCCGGCGGCGGGGTGGAGCAGGACCCGCAGGCGCTCCTCGACTCGGTCCTCGAGGCCGGCCGGGAGGCGGTCGCCACGGCCGGGGTGCCGGTCGACGTGGTCACGCTCTCCAACCAGGGCGAGACCGTGCTGGCCTGGGACCCCGACACCGGCCGTCCGCTCTCGGACCTGGTCGTCTGGCAGGACCGGCGCGCCGAGGGGCTGTGCCGCGAGCTCTCGGAGCACGAGCAGACGTTCGCCGACCGCACCGGCCTGGTGCTCGACCCGTACTTCTCCGCGCCCAAGCTCGCGTGGCTGCGCCGCAACGTCACCCGCGAAGGCGTCGCGACGACGTCGGACACCTGGCTGGTGCACCAGCTCACGGGCGAGTTCGTCACCGACGCCTCGACTGCCAGCAGGTCGCTGGTGACGAGCCTCGACACGGCCGACTGGGACCCGGAGCTGCTCGGCCTCTTCGGGTTGGGGGAGGAGCGCCTGCCCACGATCGTGCCCTGCGACGTCGAGGTCGGCACGACCACGGCGTTCGGAGGCACCGTCCCGGTGGGCGGGCTGGTCGTCGACCAGCAGGCCGCCCTGGTCGCCGAGGGCTGCCTGGAGCCGGGCGAGGCCAAGTGCACGTTCGGGACCGGCGCGTTCCTGCTCGCCAACACCGGTACGACGGCGGCCAGGTCCAGCGCCGGCCTCGCGGCCTGTGTCGCCTGGCAGGTCGGTGGGGAGACGACGTACTGCATCGACGGGCAGGTCTACACCGCCGCGTCTGCGGTCCGCTGGATGGAGCAGCTCGGCTACATCCGCACCGCAGCCGACATGGACGCGGTCGCTGCCGCCGACGCCGAGGGCGTCCTCGCGGTGCCGGCCCTGGCCGGTCTCGGCGCGCCGTGGTGGCGACCCGACGCCAAGGCGAGCGTCAGCGGGATGACCCTCTCGACCACGGTGGGCCACCTCGTCACCGCCATCCTGCAGGGCATCGCGGCCCAGGTCGCCGAGCTCGGGGCCGCGGTCGAACGCGATCTCGGGCGGCCCCTCACCCGGCTCCGGGTCGACGGCGGGCTCACCCAGTGCCGGACGCTGATGCAGGCGGTGGCCGACCTGATGCAGATCGACATCGAGCTCTACCCGTCCCCGCACGCCACCCCGCTCGGCGCTGCCGCCCTGGCCAGGGTCGCCCATGAGCCGGGCCTGGCCCTCGTCGACGCGGTCGTGCCCTGGGAGCCGAGTCTCGTCTACTCCCCCCGCTGGTCGGCCGACCGCGCCGCGGACTTCCGCGACCGGTGGAACGCCGCCGCCGCCAACGCCTGACCACTGCTCTCGGAGATCGAGGAAACACCATGACCAGCGCACCAACCGGGCCCGGCGCCCCCACCTACGACGTGGTGGTGATCGGGGCCGGCATCGTCGGGTCGGCGATCGCTCGCACGCTCGCGGGCTACCGGCTCTCCGTCGCCCTGCTCGACGCGCGCGACGACGTCGGCGAGGGCACCAGCAAGGCGAACACCGCGATCCTCCACACCGGCTTCGACGCCAAGCCGGGCAGCCTCGAGTCTCGACTGGTGCACGAGGGCTACCACCTGCTGGGCGACTACGCGGCCGCGACCGGGATCCCCGTCGAGCGGGTGGGCGCGATCCTGGTCGCCTGGGACACCGAGCAGGTCGGCAACCTGCCGGGCCTGCAGGAGAAGGCGGTCGCCAACGGCTACCCGCACACCGAGATCATCGGCGCCCGCGAGGTCTACCGGCAGCTGCCGCACATCGGTCCCGGAGCCCTCGGCGGCCTGACGGTGCCCGGTGAGTCGATCATCTGCACCTGGACGACGAACTTCGCCCTGGCCACCGACGCCGTACGCCGCGGCGCTGCGCTGCTGCTGGGCAGGAGGTGCACGGGGGTCACCGTGGCGGAGGAGGCCACGGTGCTCCACACCTCGGCGGGCGACGTGCGGACGCGCTGGGTGGTCAACGCCGCCGGTCTCGGCTCCGACGTGATCGACCAGCACTTCGGCTTCGACCGGTTCCACGTCACACCCCGCCGCGGCGAGCTGATGGTCTTCGACAAGCAGGCGCGGCCCCTGGTCGAAAAGATCGTGCTGCCGGTGCCCAGCGCCGTCGGCAAGGGCGTCCTGATCAGCCCCACCGTCTACGGCAACGTCATGCTCGGCCCCACGGCCGAGGACCTCACCGACCGCACCGACACCGGCACCTCCGAGGCCGGACTGGAGTTCCTGCTCGAGAAGGGCAGGCGGCTGATGCCGCAGCTGCTCCAGGAGGAGGTCACCGCGACGTACGCCGGCCTCCGGGCGGCCACGGAGTTCTCCGACTACGTGGTCGAGGTGGACGCCGAGCAGCGCTACCTGCTCGCCGGCGGCATCCGCTCGACCGGCCTCAGCTCGGGGATGGCGCTCGCCGAGCACGTCCGCGGTCTGCTCGCCGAGACCGGCGCCCTCGAGCTCACCCCCCGCGACGACCTGCCCGACCCGCCGCGGATGCCGAACATCGGCGAGGCGTCGCTGCGCCCGTACCAAGACGCCGCCCGGATCGCCGACGACCCGGCGTACGGCCGGATCGTGTGCTTCTGCGAGCGGGTCACCGCGGGCGAGATCCGCGACACCTTCGCGGGCACGATCCCACCCACCACGCTCGAGGGACTCCGCCGCCGCACCCGTGCCCAGAACGGCCGGTGCCAGGGGTTCTACTGCGGCGCCGAGGTCGCCGAGCTGTTCGAGACCCGAGCCGCAGCCGTCACCGCAGAAGGGCAGGCGCACCGATGAGCACCGACACCAACGCTGCCGACGCCGACGCTGCCGAGGCAACGCGCGACCTCACCCCGGACGTCGTCGTCGTCGGCGCCGGGCCGGCGGGCCTCCGGGCCGCCACCGAGCTGGCCCGGACCCTGTCCGGGGAGGTGCTGGTCCTCGAGCGCGAGCGCGAGGCGGGCGGCATCCCGCGACACAGCGACCACCTGGGCTACGGCATCCGCGACCTCGGCAGGTTCGTGACCGGTCCGACCTACGCCCGGATGCTGCGCGACAAGGCCACCGACGCGGGGGCCACCATCCTCACCGAGGCGATGGCCACGGACTGGGCCGGGCCCGGCGAACTGATGGTGACGTCCCCCGAGGGCCGGCTGCGGGTCGCCGCGCGCGCGGTGGTGCTGGCCTCCGGCGCTCGCGAGCGCCCACGCGCGGCCCGGCAGATCCCCGGTGACCGCGCCCACGGCGTCCTCACCACCGGCACGCTGCAGAACGTCGTGCACCTCAAGAACGGCACCGTCGGCAAGCGGGCCGTCGTCGTCGGCGCCGAGCTGGTCAGCTGGTCGGCGGTGCTGACGCTGCGCCACGCCGGCTGCCGGACGGTGCTGATGACCACGACCCACTCGCAGGCGGAGTCGTACTGGCTCTTCCAGCGCCCCGGCCGGCTCGCGTTCAAGACCCCCGTCGCGACGCGGACCCGCGTCACGCGCATCATCGGCCGCCCCCGGGTGCAGGCCGTCGAGATCGAGGACCTCGACACCGGAGACCGGCGGACGGTCGAGTGCGACACGGTGATCCTCACCGGTGACTGGATCCCCGACAACGAGCTGGCCCGAGCCGCGGGCGTCACGCTCGACCCCCGCACTCTCGGCCCGCTGGTGGACACGGCGCTGCGCACCGACCTGCCGGGGATCTTCGCCGCCGGCAACGTGCTGCACCCGGTCGACACCGCCGACATCGCCGCGCTCGACGGCGCCGCCGTGGCGCGGCACGTCCGCAGCTACCTCGACGGCGCGCGACCGACCCGGGACGGTGTGCGTCTCGAGGTCGAGGCGCCCCTGCGGTGGGTCGCTCCGGGGATCGTGCGGCCGGGCGACCCGGCGCCCCCGCGGCGTCGGCTGCTGCTGTGGACCGACGAGTACGTCCGGGCCCCGCGTGTCGTCCTCGAGCAGGGCGGCCGGGTCGTCGCCCGCAGACGCGTGCTGTGGCCGGCCGCGCCGGGTCGGGTGTTCCGCGTGCCGTCGGACCTCCTCGACCGCATCGACGCCCGCGGGGGGACCGTCACCGTGCGCCTGGACTCCTGATCGGCGCCGAGCTCAGGGAACCGTCACCGTGACCGGGGTCGCGGTCGCCTCCGCCCAGCCGGGCACCCCGGCGTACCTGGCCCCGACGGCGCCGGTCACGCCAGGCCTGAACCGCGCGACGAACGTGCCGGACACCGACGTCGTCGCCCTGGTCGAGGCGACGTAGGTCGCCGAGGACGGGTAGGTGATCGTCACGACGGCGCCTGCCCGGGGCGAGGCGACGCCGGTCGAGCTGATCTGCGTGAGCGTGCCGGTCGCCGTCACGTATCCGGTCGCCGGATCGCGTACGGCGGACAGCGTCAGCGCCGTGCTCCACGGGTGCACGACGATCGCCTGCGTCGCGGACGCGGCCGCCCAACCGGGCTTGCCGGCGTAGCGGACGACCACGTCGCCGGATCCGGTCGGGCGGAGGATCACCGAGTACGCGCCGGAGGCGTTGGTCGCCGCCGACGCGGTGGCCGTGCGGCCGCCGGCGAGGGGGTAGGTGATGGTCACCGGCGTGGAGGCCATGGCCGTCGCGGTCGTGCCGTCGGACTGCCTGACCGAGCCGGTGACCGTGATCGGCGACGACGCCATCAGGTCCGTGGCCGAGGTGCCGACCGCGACGGACGTGGTCCACGGGTGCACGACCAGCGCGACCGTCGCGGACGACGCGGTCCAGCCGAGCCTGCCGGCGTAGCGGACGACCACGTCGCCGGATCCGGTCGGGCGGAGGATCACCGAGTACGCGCCGGAGGCGTTGGTCGCCGCCGACGCGGTGGCCGTGCGGCCGCCGGCGAGGGGGTAGGTGATGGTCACCGGCGTGGAGGCCATGGCCGTCGCGGTGGTGCCGTCGGACTGCCTGAGCATGCCGGTCACGGTGACAGCAGCCCCGGCCATCAGGTCCGTCGCCGACGGGCTGACGGTGACCGAGGTCGTCCACGGGCTGACGGTGATCGGTGCGTTCGCCGCCGTCGATGACCCCATCCCGACCCGACCGACGAACCGCGCCTGGAGCACGGTCGACGTCAACGGCTTGACGACGACCGAGTAGGACCCGTCGACGCCGGTCGTGGCCGAGCCGACCACGGACCAGGTCGTGGCCGTGCCGGCCCGACCGTAGATCGACACCCTCTCGCCCGCAGCCGGACCCTTGGTCGAGCCGTCGGGCAGCGTGCGGGACAGGACCCCGCTGACCACGACGGGCGCGCCGGCCTGGACCGACGTGCGGTCGACCACCGAGCTCACCTGCGTGGTGCACGGCCCCGAGGCGACGCTGACGGCGACCGCGGTGGAGGTCGTGGCCGGGAAGGTGGGAGCGGCCGCCGTCCTCACGCTGTAGGCGCCCGCCGACGCGGTCACCAGCGCGGTGGCGACGCCGGTCTGACCCGTCGTGCCCGTCGCGACCTGCGCCGGCGTGCCGGTGCCGACCTGACGGAACCACGCGACCGCGAGACCCTTGACGGGCTTGCCGCTGGCCTGGTCGACGACCTGCGCGGTGAGCGCGGCCTTGCCGGTCGGGCAGGCGACGTACGCCGCGGCCGACCCGTCGACCGTCACCGACGTGGTCGCCGTCCGCGGCGTCGACGAGAACGTGAGCGCGCTCGTGCGCACCAGCTTGGCGCCGGTGTTGTCGACCACCGTCGCCGTGACGGTCCCGGCCGTGGTCGACCGGGCGCCGCACACGACCTCGGTCTGGAGGGCGGTCCTGTCGGTGAACGCGCAGTCGCCGCGCGAGGTCGACCAGGTGATCGACGCGGTGCGTCCGGACGGGATCTCCAGCGTGGCCGAGACCTGCGTGGGCAGGCCGGGCACCGCCGGGTTGTTCACCGACACGATCCCGCCGAGCACGGTGGGGGTCCCCAGGGAGCCGCCGCCGACCCCGTCGCCCCCACCGATCAGGAACCGGGAGTTGGCGGTGTTCCAGTGGTTCGCCAGGTACGACCCGGCGGGGGGATACGTCGAGTAGTAGTCGTCGCCGTTGCAGTCGAAGAGCGTCTCCTGGTCGGGTGAGCAGATCTGCTGCATCGCCTTCCCGCCGCCGTCGGCGTAGCACATGCGGTCGGACTCGTCGTAGCAGTGGCCCGCGGCGGTCGCGTGCGGGGCGTCGCCCTGCACCGACCCCATCGTGTGCGACAGCTCGTGGGCCTCGACCGACTGGGACCCGCCCCAGCAGGCGGTGTCGATGCGGGCGAACTGGGCGTAGGAGCCGTTGTTCGGGTTGTCCTGGCCGGCCCCGCTGCTCAGGTAGGTCTGGGCGATCCCGCACTGACCCGTGCCGTCGACCCACATCAGGTACTTGCGGTTGGGCGCGGTGTACCCGGCGTTGCGCATCGCGGTGATCGTGCTGCCGAAGCTGGTGAACGACCCCGGAGGAAGGGTCACGTTGAGCACGGACGGCGAGCAGGTCCCGTCGCCGTTGGCGACGGTCACGAACCGGACGTCGCGGACCCCGCCGGTCTTGGCGGCGGACAGGTTGAAGACCGTGCTGACCCCCGACGCCCACTGCTTGATCTGGTCGCCGACGGCGGCGAACCGGTTCGTCCGGTCGGAGGTGACGACGTAGATCGCCTGCACCCGGTAGCCGGACGTGCCGTCCCCGTCGCAGGGCACCCGGTCGCTGACGGCGGCGACCTGGGCCGCGACCGGGACGCCCTCGTCCTGGGCCGCCTCGACCGCGGCGGCCGCCGCACCGGTGCGGGCCTCGAGGACCGCCGTCGGGACGTGCTTGTCGACGTCGACACCCGGAGGAGCCTGGTCCGCGTGGGCACACGACACGGGGTCTCCGGGGTTCGCCGCGGGGATGACCAGCTCGGCGCCGCAGTCGGCGGAGGTGATCTGGGCCAACGACCCGGCGCGCGTGTGGGCGTCGACTGCGGAGAGCGCCGTCGCGGTGACGCCGCCGGCCGCGAGGAGCACGCTGAGCACGAGGGCTGCGCTCTGCCGCGGGGCACGCCGGCGCGAGGACATCGAGTGTTTGGTCATCCATGACTCCCACGACAGCTCGAGCGGCCCGTCCGTGGGCCGCCAGTCAATGCCCTATCGACCGCACCACCGCCGACCTGAGCCACGGCGCACGGTCAAACCCCCTGCGTCGGCGCGGCTACTCGACCTTGGTCCGGTAGGGCAACCCGATCTGCCGGATCTCCTCCTGGGTGACCCAGGCAACCACCGTGAACAGCACGGAGGCGATCGTGAGGATCGGCAGCAGCGTCGGGACGCTCACGTCGTCCTTGATGGCCGCGTAGGCCCAGCCGAGGGCGAGCGTCGCGGCGACGACGCTCGAGCCGTAGGCGAACGTCGAGTGGAGCAGCGCGAGCATCTTCCGCAGGTCCTCGTTGCTGGCGATCAAGGTCTGCTGCTTGTCGGGCATCCGCGATCCTTCCGTCCCGGGACCGGCGGCCCCGATCCGCGAGAGACTCTCCCAGAGAGTCGGCACCTCGGTCGAGAGCGCTGCAGGAACCGGCAGCCGAGTTGCGTCGAGGTCGGGCTTGACCTTGACGCAACGTCAACCCCGCAGGCTGTTCGCATGACCACGACACCAGCCATCCAGGTCGCCGGGCTCACCAAGGCGTACGGCGACCACGAGGTGCTCCGCGGCGTCGACTTCGACGTGGCGCGCGGCAGCATCTTCGCCCTGCTCGGCTCCAACGGGGCCGGCAAGACCACGGCCGTCCGCATCCTCGCCACCCTGCTCCCGGCGGACGGCGGCACGGCCCTCGTCGACGGCGCCGACGTCGGCGCCGAGGCGTCCCGCGTTCGGGAGTCGATCAGCCTCACCGGCCAGTTCGCGGCGGTCGACGAGATCCTGACCGGCCGCGAGAACCTCGTGCTCGTCGCCCAGCTGCGCCACCAGGCCGACCCCCGCGGGATCGCGACCGACCTGCTCGCGCGCTTCAGCCTGACGGACGCCGGCGACCGGCGGGTGGCGACGTACTCCGGCGGGATGCGCCGACGCCTCGACATCGCGATGAGCCTGATCGGCGACCCGTCGGTCATCTTCCTCGACGAGCCGACCACCGGGCTGGACCCGCAGGCCCGTCTCGAGGTGTGGCGCGCGGTGAAGGAGCTGGCCGCCGCCGGCACGACGGTGCTGCTCACCACCCAGCACCTGGACGAGGCCGAGCACCTCGCCGACCGGATCGCGATCCTCCACGACGGCCGGATCGTCGTGAACGGCACCCTCGCCGAGCTCAAGGCGCTGCTCCCACCCGCCACGGTCGAGTACGTCGAGAAGCAGCCGACGCTCGAGGAGATCTTCCTCGCGGTCGTCGGCGACGAGACCGCTGCCACGACCGGCCCCGCCCCGACCGCCACGAACAGCTGAGGAACGACCATGCCCACGACAACGCGCCATCACTTCGTCGACGAGACCGCCACCCTCACGGGACGGTCCCTGCGCCACATCCTGCGCAGCCCCGACACCATCATCACCACCGCGATCACCCCGATCGCCATGCTGCTGCTGTTCGTCTACGTCTTCGGCGGCGCGATCGAGACCGGCGGCGAGAAGTACGTGGACTACCTGCTGCCGGGCATCCTGCTGATCACGATCGCCTCGGGCATCGCCTACACGGCCTACCGGCTCTTCACCGACGTCTCCGGCGGGATCTTCGAGCGGTTCCAGTCGATGCCGATCTCCCGCTCCGCGGTGCTGTGGGGCCACGTCCTGACCTCGCTGGTCGCGAACATGATCGCGCTCGCGCTCGTCGTGCTGGTCGCGGTGGCGATGGGCTTCCGGACCGGCGCCGGGGTGCTGGCCTGGCTCGCCGTGACCGGCATCCTGCTGCTGTTCACGCTGACCCTGACCTGGCTCGCGGTCATCCCGGGCCTCACCGCGAAGTCCGCCGACAGCGTGGGCGGGTTCTCCTATCCGCTGATCTTCCTGCCGTTCATCAGCTCGGCGTTCGTGCCCACCGACAGCATGCCCGGCCCGGTCCGCTGGTTCGCCGAGCACCAGCCGGTCACCTCGATCGTCGACACGCTGCGCCACCTGTACGCCGAGCAGCCGGTCGGCAACGACATCTGGACCGCCCTCGCGTGGTGCGTGGGGCTCCTGGTCGTCGCCTACGTCCTCGCGATGCGCGCCTACCACCGCAAGTTCGCGTGACCCGCACGACGACGGGCAGCCGACCCGCGAGACTGGTCGCATGCTGACGATCGGCCAGCTCGCGGCGTACGCCGGGGTGACGACCCGCGCGGTGCGGCACTACCACCACATCGGGCTGCTGCCCGAGCCCGAGCGCGACGTCTCCGGCTACCGCAGCTACGCCGGGCCCGACGTCGTCCGACTGATCCGGATCCGCACGCTCGCCGAGGCCGGCGTCCCGCTCGCCCGCGTGCAGGAGCTGCTGGCCGCCGACGACGACGCCTTCGCCGCAGCGGTCGCCGAGATCGACCGCCGGCTGCGCGAGGAGATCAAGGAGCTGCAGGAGCACCGCCGGCGGATCGCCAAGCTGGCTGCCGGCGACAGCCTCGCGCTCCCGCCGTCGGCGACCGCCTACCTCGACCGGATGCGGGCGCTCGGCACGCCGGAGGTCATGGTGGACCTCGAGCGGGACGCCTGGATCCTGATCGCCGCGCAGATGCCCGAGCGGATCGACGAGTTCATGGCCGACAAGGAGAGCCAGCTCGACGACCCGCTGATGCGGCAGTTCCTGCGCCTCATCGGCGAGATCGCCGCCGCGGAGGAGCCGAGGGAGGACCAGCTGGCGCAGGTCGCCGACGTGCTGGTCGAGATGGCCGAGGCGGCCGCCGTCAACGGCGCGCTCGACCAGCAGGACGAGGCCCTGCCCGACAGCTCCTTCGCCGAGCTCCTCGAGACCGTGGCGCTCTCCGCGGGGCCGCGGATGGTGCGGATCCGCGACCGGATCCTCCAGCTGATGGCCGAGCGCGGCTGGAGCGGGCTGGTCAAGATGGAGCGGATCGACCGCGCCGACGCGTGAGCGTCACCGGGCCGGGGCGGGCGGCACGTTGTGGTTCAGCGCGAACACGTTGTCGGGGTCGTAGCGACGCTTGACCTCGGCGAGCCGGGCGTACGTCGCCGGCGGGTACGCCGACGCCAGGTCCGCGGCGGCCGCCGAGCCCTGGAAGTTGATGTACGTGCCGGTGCCGTGCGCCGCGACGGCACGCCAGGGCGTGTGGGCCTCCTCGACGTCGGCGTCGGAGGCCGTCCCCGGGAGCATCACCATCCCGACGACCATCGCCTCGGCGTCCCGGTGCGCGAACGCCGTGGCGTCGGCCGGCACCCGGCCGAACGCGCCGCCCAGGCTGCGGATCGCGACCGCGTTGGGGGTCGGCGCGGCGTGGGCGCGCACGATCTCGGCGAGCACCTCGTCGCCGAGCTCGGGCACGAGCGCGTTGCGGGCGGACAGCCGCAGGCCCGGCGGCTGCTGGGCAGGCTCGAGGACCTCGGCGTACCGGACCTCGCGGATCGCCGCCTCCGCCACCGCACCCAGCTCGAGCAGCGGCTCGATGGCGGCGTCGGCGGCCTCCACGGGCGCGCCCGGCTGCCCGGCGTAGCAGAGCAGCACGATGGCCGGCGGTGCCCCGGGCATCCGCGGCGGGAGCGCGATCGTGCTCGAGAGCTCGTCGGGCGCGGACCGCATCGCGTCGCGCCAGCGGCGCAGCAGGTCGGTGGTCTCGGTGTCGTCGGCGACCTGGTAGGTGACGGTCCCGTGGTGGACGGTGGCGACCTCCTGGGCGACGAGGTCGAAGTCGACCACCACGCCGAAGTTGCCGCCGCCGCCCCGAAGCGCCCAGAACAGCTCGGGATGCTCGTGCTCGGACGCGCTCAGCAGCCGGCCGTCCGCCGTCACGACCCGCGCGCCGACCAGGTTGTCGACGGTCAGCCCGTGCCGGCGCACCATCCAGCCCATGCCGCCACCCAGCGTGAGCCCGCCGACGCCCACCTCGGAGGTGTCCCCGGAGGTGATGCCCCAGCCGAGGGGATCGAGGCGGGCGGCGACGCGCCCCCAGGTGGCGCCCCCGCCGACGCGCACCAGGCGCCGGTCGGCATCGAGGACCTCGACGCCGTCGAGGTGCCGGAGGTCGAGGACCAGCCCCCCGGTGTTCGTCGCGTGCCCGAGCGGGCCGTGCCCCCCGGACCGCACCGACACGGCCAGGCCGCGGCGTACGGCGTGGCCGAGCGCGGCCGCGACCTCGTCGGGTGTGCGCGGCCGAGCGATCAGCGCGGGCGCGCCGGCGCCGGCGAACACCCGAGCGGCGTCGTCGTAGCCGTCGTCGCCGGGTCGCAGCGTCTCGACCGCGAGCTCGGTGGTGTCGTGCAGGGTCATCGTCTGCTCCTCTGGGTCTGCGGCGTTCTCACCTCCACGACGAACGCCGGCGGGCAGATGTGACAGTCGGAGCAGGCCGGTCGAGCCGCCGGGTCCCAGCCCCTACGCTCGGGACGGGCGCGAGACCGGGACCGAAGGAGGCAGGCGGTGACCGTGACGATCAGGCCGGCGACGGAGGACGACACCGGCGTCCTGCACCGGTTCGTGGTGGAGCTCGCCGAGGCCGAGGAGTTCCCCGGCAAGGTGCACGCCCGACCCGAGGACCTCGCGAGCGCGCTGTTCGGCGCGGACCCGGTGGCCAGCGCCCTGGTCGCCGAGGTGGACGGCGAGCCGGCCGGGTTCGCGCTCTACTACTTCGCCTACAGCACGATCATGGGCCGGCGCACACTGCACCTCGAGGACCTGTACGTCGTCCCCGAGCACCGCAGCCGGGGCGCGGGGCGGATCCTGCTCGGTGAGCTCGCCCGGACCGCCCAGCAGCACGCGTGTGCCCGGTTCGAGTGGTGGGTGCTGCGCACCAACGACCCGGCGATCGCGTTCTATCGCCGCCTCGGAGCCCGCGAGGTCGAGGAGATCCACGTGATGCGCCTCGAGGGGCCCGGACTGGCGGAGCTCGCCGAGGTCCGGGGCTGACCGACCCTTGACATGCAAGTGAGCGCTTGCCTATCGTGCGGGACGTGGCCGATGTGTTCCGCGCTCTCGACGACGAGACCCGGCGACTCATCCTGGACGAGCTCGCGATCGAGGACGGCCGGACGCTGTTCGACATCTGCACGCTGCTCACGATGCGCCACGGCGTGGCCTCGACGCGTCAGGCGATCTCGCAGCACCTCGCGGTGCTCGAGGATGCCGGCCTCGTGACGACGGAGCGTCGGGGCCGCACCAAGGTGCACTACTTCGACCCAACGCCCCTGGCCGCGATCACCCGGCGCTGGCCGATCGACCGAGAGGACACCCACCCATGAGAGTCAGGCTCGCCACCGTCTTCGTCGACGACCTGAGGGAGGCGCTCGCCTTCTACACCGAGGTCCTGGGCTTCACCAAGAAGCGCGACATCCCGCTCGGGGGCGGGGCCTCCTGGATCACGGTGGTGTCGCCCGAGGAGCCGATGGGCGCCGAGCTCCTGTTGGAGCCCGCCGGCCATCCGGCGGTGGCTCCCTACCGGGACGCGTTGGTCTCGGACGGCATCCCGCTCGCCCAGTTCATGGTCGACGACGTACAGGCGGAGCACGGTCGCCTCACCGAGCTGGGGGTGGCGTTCACCCAGAAGCCGACCGACATCGGGGACTTCTGGGTCGCCGTGTTCGACGACACCTGCGGCAACCTCATCCAGATCGTGTCCGAGAAGTAGCGCCGAGCCGGCGCCCTACGTGCGCCGACCGGCCCGCCACTCGTCGGCGAGCAGCGCGTAGGCGTACCCGTCCAACCACCGGCCCGACCGGTGCAGCGAGTCGCGGACGTTGTGCGCCTCGCGGCGCAGGCCGACCCGCTCCATGAGCCGCCAGGACGCCGTGTTGTCGGCGAAGCACAGCGCGGTGACCCGACGCAGTCCCAGGTCCTCGAAGCAGATCCGGAGCAGCTCGGCGACCGCCTCGGTGGCATAGCCGCGGCCGCCGTGCGCGGGGTCGACCGTCCAGCCCAGCTCGGCCTGCACCCCCTTCGCCCGGTCGGCCACCTCGCCCTGGGACCAGGCGTCCTCGATGCGCACCATGAGGTCGCCGACCACCGAGCCGTCGCGCTCGACCACGAGCGTGCTCGCGAGCCGGTCCGGGGCGAGGAAGTGCTCGGCGTACGCGTCCCGGTCGGGGGTGGCCCAGGTGACCCACTCGCCGACCTCGGGCAGGCGGCGGAACGCCCACGTCGCGTCGAGGTCTCCGGCCGTGGCCGGGCGGATCGTGAGCCGGTCCGTGGAGGCCGGCCAGGAGAGGGCGCTGAGGTCCTGAGGCATGCGATCATCCTGGCCTGGCCGGTGGTCCTCGGGGAGGTGGTTTTCGGGTGGCCCGGAGCACGACTCGCCCGATCGTGACGGTCGGACCCGTGCGGGTGACCGCCGTGCTCGACGCGACGGGGCCGTTCTTCACGCCCCTGGCCGACGCGTTCCCCGGCGCCACGCCGGAGCTGCGCGAGGCCGCCGAGCGGCTCGACCCAGGGCCGTCAGCGCCCGACGGCGAGTGGTGGCTCGCGTTCCGTGCGTACGTCGTCGAGGTCGGTGACCGGGTGGTGCTGGTCGACACGGGCGCGGCCAGCGACACCGCCCTCCGGCCGTCGTGGGCGCCCGGACCCGACACCCACCTGGTGCGCCGGATCGCCGACCAGGCCGGGGTCCTGGCCGCGGACGTCACCGACGTCGTGCTGACCCACCTGCACGCCGACCATGCCGCGGGCAGTGTGGACGGGTCCGGCGCGCCGGCATTCCCGAACGCGACGTACCTGGTGCAGGACGCCGACCTCGCCGCGCTCGGCCCCGGCACGCTGCTGCGGACCGGTCTCGTCGAGCCGCTCCTCGGCGCCGGCCAGCTGCGCGGCTGCGCCGGCGAGGTCGAGCTGGCCTCGGCCGGCGGCGTCTCCGCCCGCCTGGTCCCGACGCCCGGCCACACCCCGGGGCACCAGAGCCTGGTGATCGCGGCGGACGACGATCTCGTGGTGCTCGCCGGCGACGTGTTCCTGCACGAGCTCCAGGTGATCGAGCCCGGCCGGCCCTACGCCCACGACGCCGACCCGGCGCTGGCCGAGCGTACCCGCATCGGCCTGCTCGACCGACTCGCCGAGCACGGCGGCCGGCTCGGCACCGCCCACCTGCGTGCGCCGTACCTCGAGGTCGAGGCGCGCCGCTGAGCGGTGCGGTGCCGCTCCGATCGGATCCGCGATCCGGAGCCTGTGACTGTTGACACGCACTTAATTTTGGACTAAACAAAGTCCTGAAGTAAGTCCGCCGACCTGAGGATGCCGATGCCCGCTCCGTCCACGACCCGCGGCGGCGACCTGCTGCCGGCAGCGATCCTCGGCCTGCTGGGCAGCCGCGGCTCGTCGTCGCGAGCGGACATCGCCCGGCTGCTGCGGGTGAGCCCGGCGGCGGTCACCCAGGCGACCAAGAGCCTCATCGCGCGGGGACTGGTGGCCGAGCTCGAGGCCGAGCCGTCGCGAGGCGGCCGGCCCGCGCGCCTGCTCGGCCTGGTCAGCGAGGCGGCCAGCGCCATCGGCGTCAAGGTCACCGCGGACCACGTCGCGACCGTGCGGGTCACCCTGGACGGCCTGGTCGAGGCCTACAGCACCCGCGCCTTCGACCCCTCGGCCCCCGACGCGCTGGACCGGCTCGGCCGGCTGCTCGCCGAGGCCGTCGCCGCCCACGAGGGCACCCTCCTCGGTGTCGGTGTCGGCGTGCCCGGCTCCGTGGACTCGCAGGCGTCCGGCGTCGTGACCGCCCCGACGCTGGGCTGGGCCGAGCTGCCGGTCGGCGCCCACCTCCGGGCCGAGCTCGGCGTCCCCGTGCTGCTCGACAATGACGTCAACACGCTCGCCGCCGCCGAGCGGCTCTACGGCGTGGGCCAGGACGCGGCGTCGTACGTCGTGGTCACCATCGGCCGCGGCATCGGCTGCGGCGTCGTCGTCGACGGCTCGATCTACCGCGGCGCCCGCGGCGGCGCCGGCGAGATCGGGCACATCCCGGTCGCCGACGGCCCGGACTGCGCCTGCGGCGGCACCGGCTGTCTGGAGGCCCTGATCGGCGAGGACGCGCTGGTGCGCCGGGCCCGGGAGGAGGGCCTGATCGGGCCCGCCCAGGGCATCGCCGAGCTGGCCGGCACCGCCGACGACGGCGTCGCGGGCGCGCTCGAGATCTTCGCGACCGCGGGGCGGCTGCTCGGCCGGGCCCTGGCGGGGGTGGTCCACACGATCGACCCCGGCGTCGTGGTGATCCAGGGCGAGGGCGTGACCGCGTGGCGGCACTGGCAGTCGCCGTTCGAGACGTCGTTCCGCCGCCACCTGATGCCGAGCCGCCGCTCGCTGCGCTACCAGGTGCACGCCTGGTCCGAGCAGCAGTGGACGCTCGGGGCGGCCAGCCTCGTGCTCGCCGCGCCCTTCGACTCCACCGACACCGCGGGCGAGCAGGGCCGCCTGGTGCGCGCCCGGCTGCAGGACCCCGAGGGCGGCGCGTGATGCAGCGCAGCCGCTGGCGCACGCTCGGCTGGGCGCTCGTCTTCCTCGGCCCCAGCGCGGTGCCGCTGGTGCTGTTCACCGCGGTGCCGATGGTCTCCTCGGCGTGGGTGAGCCTCCACGAGTGGAACCTCATCTCCGACATGCGGTGGGTGGGTCTGGACAACTACCGCAGCCTGCTGACCGACCCCGCGACCCGCGAGGTCTTCTGGCACACCCTGCTCTTCGTCGCGGGCTACCTGCCGCTGGTGTACGTCGGCGGGCTGGGGCTCGCGGTCGCGCTCAACCGCCGGATGCCCGCCAACGCGTTCTTCCGGGCCGCCTACTTCCTGCCGGTCGTCACCAGCTGGGTCGTGGTCGCGCTCGTGTGGCAATGGCTGCTCAACCCCAGCGACGGCCTGGTCAACCACCTCCTCGGCGCGGTCGGTCTCGGCCAGCCCGGCTGGTGGACCGATCCGACCTGGGCGCTGCCGTCGGTGATCCTCGCGTCGGCCTGGAAGGACCTCGGATTCGTGATGGTGATCCTGCTCGCCGGGCTGCAGTCGATCCCCGGGGACGTGCTCGAGGCGGCCGACGTGGACGGCGCCGGCGGCTGGCGGCGCTTCTGGCACGTCACGCTGCCGCTGCTGTCGCCCTCGACGTTCTTCGTGGTCGTGATCTCGCTGATCAACGGCTTCCAGGTCTTCGACCAGGTCTTCGTGATGACCGGCGGCGGGCCCGCGGGCTCCAGCCAGGTCGTGGTCGGCCGGATCTACGACCTGACGTTCCGCTACGGCCGGGCCGGCGAGGCCTCGGCCCTGTCGTGGCTGCTCTTCGCGGTGATCCTGGCGATCACCGCTGTGCAGATCCGCGGCCAGAAGCGGTGGGTGCACCATGCCTGAGGCCGCCCGCACCCCCACCGCTGCCCGGGTCCGCTCGGCCGGGATCTTCGCGCTGGTCGTCCTCGGCGCGGTCGTCATGCTGTTCCCGTTCCTGTGGACGGTGATCACCTCGATCACCCCCGACGGCAACCTGGCCGACGGCCCCACGCTGTTCGTGGACGACCCGACGCTCGCGGCCTACCGGGCGCTGGTCGATGCCGTGCCGATCTGGCGGATCCTGGTCAACTCGTTCGCGATCGCGATCGTCTCGACCCTGCTGCAGCTGGTCACCGGCTCGATGGCGGCCTACGGCTTCGCGCGGCTGCGGTTCCCGGGCCGCAACGTGGTCTTCGCGCTCTACCTGGCGACGATGATGGTGCCGCTGCAGGTCCTCGTCGTGCCGCTGTTCATCGAGATGAAGACCCTCAACCTGCAGGACACCTACCTCGGCCTGCTCGCCCCGTCGTTCGCGTCGGCGTTCGGCGTCTTCCTGCTCAAGCAGGCGGTCGAGACCGTGCCGCTCGAGCTCGACGAGGCCGCCACCATCGACGGCGCCGGGCACCTGCGCATCTTCGGCACGATCGTGCTCCCGCTGATCCGGCCCGCGCTCGCCACGGTCGCGGTGTTCGCGTTCATGGCCTCGTGGAACAGCTTCCTGTGGCCGCTGGTGGTGATCCGCTCACCCGAGCTGATGACCCTCCCCCTCGGCCTGTCGACGCTCCAGGGCCAGTTCACCACCCGCTGGGACGTGGTGATGGCCGGCTCGGTGGTCTCGATCGTCCCGATCGCCCTCGTCTACCTCCTCGCGCAGCGCCACGTCGTCGCCGGCATCGCGCACACCGGCATCAAGTGACCCACCCGCCCTCCAGAACACCCCCGACTTCCCCGGTCGCCGACGACCGCGGACGACGAAAGGAACACCGATGAAGAACAACCGCAGGCGTCTGACGGCCGTCGCCGTCGCCGGCATCGCCTCCCTCGCCCTGGGCGCCTGCTCCCAGGGCTCGGCGACGTCGAAGGACGACGACAGCTCCGACGGCCAGACCACGATCACCTACATGGAGTTCTCCTCCAACGGCGGTCACGAACAGGACCTGGCCGCGATCGTGGACGCGTTCGAGGCCGACCACCCGGACGTCAAGGTGAAGGTCGAGACCACGCCGTACGACTCCTACTTCACCAAGCTCCAGACCGCGCTCGCGGGCGGCACCGCCGGCGACACGTTCGAGCTCAACTACGAGAACTTCGTGACGTACGCCGAGAACGGCTCGCTCGCCGAGCTCGGGTCCTTCGACGAGGCGGCGTACAAGCCGTCGCTGCTGGACGCGTTCGCGCGGGACGGCTCGCAGTACGCGCTGCCGGAGTCGTTCTCCGACGTCGTGCTGTTCTACAACAAGGAGCTCTTCGACAAGGCCGGCGTGGAGACCCCCACGTCCGACTGGACCTGGGACGAGGAGGCCGCGGCCGCGAAGAAGCTGACCGACAAGGGCGCGGGCGTCTGGGGCGACTACCAGCCGGTGCAGTTCTTCGAGTTCTACAAGGCGCTGGCCCAGTCGGGCGGGTCGTTCTTCAACGAGGACCAGACCGAGGCGACGTTCGACTCACCGGAGGGCGTCGAGGCGGCGCAGTGGCTGGTCGGCAAGCCCGGGAAGACCATGCCGACCGAGGCCGACGGCGCCGGCACCCCGGACTTCGACACCAACCTGTTCAAGGACGGAAAGCTCGCGATGTGGCACAGCGGCATCTGGATGTTCGCGGGGCTGGCGGACGCGCCGTTCGACTGGGACATCGCCGTCGAGCCCGGCAACACCCAGAAGGCGTCGGCGATGTTCGCCAACGGCGTGGCGGTCAACGCGGCGAGCGACAACAAGGACGCCGCCGAGGAGTGGCTGTCCTACCTGACCTCGTCCAAGGCCATGGCGGACACGCGCCTGACCACGTCGTGGGAGCTGCCGCCGGTCGCGGACGAGTCGCTGCTCGCGCCGTACCTCGAGCAGGACAAGCCCGCCAACCGCGCCGCGGTCATGGAGTCGCTGGAGTCCGTGGCGCTGCCGCCGGTCATCGCCCGCCAGGCCGAGATGCAGGACGCGATCACCAAGGAGCTCGGCGAGGCGGCCGCGGGCCGCAAGAGCGTCGAGGACGCGCTCGCCGACGCGAAGAAGGCCGTCGACGCCCTGCTCGGCTGAGCCGATCCCACCCCCGGACAGGTGGGCCGTCTCGGCGGCCCACCTGTCGTCCCCGACGAAGAGAGCCTCTGGCATGTCCTCCCCGCACCCCGTCACCGCCCTCGACCTGAGTGCCGACGACCGCGCCCGGTTCGCCGACCTGGCGGTCACCAGCCACCGGGTCATCACCCGCCACCAGGACCCCGGCGGCGCCTACCCCGCCAGCCCGGACTTCTCGGCGTACGCCGGCTACTCCTGGCTGCGCGACGGCGCCTTCACCGCCGAGGGCGTGTCGCGGTACGGCGACGCGGGCTCGGCCGGCCGGTTCCACGACTGGGCCGCGCGGACACTGGCCCGCCGGCGCGGCCAGGTCGACGGCCTGCTCGCCGTCGCCCGGGAGGGTGGCACCCCGGCGCGCTCCGACATGCTGCCGACCCGGTTCACGTTCGCCGGCGAGGACGGCACCGACGAGTGGTGGGACTTCCAGACCGACGGCTACGGCACCTGGCTGTGGGCCGTGGTGACGTTCGCGCGCCGGCACGGACAGGGCCTGGACCGCTGGCGCGGCGGCATCGAGGTCGCCGTGGACTACCTGACGGCGTTCTGGTCCGCGCCCTGCTACGACTGGTGGGAGGAGCACGCCGAGCACCGCCACGTCTCCACGCTCGCCGCCATCCACGGCGGGCTGCGGGCCGTGCTCGGCGCGGACGGACTCGACCCCGTCCGCGCCGACGCGGCCGCCTCGGTGCTCGCCGAGATCCGGTCCCTCGTGCACGCCCAGGGGGTCGCCGGCGGCCACCTCACCAAGTGGCTGGGCAGCACCGCCGTCGACGCCTCGCTGGCCTCGGCGGTCGTGCCGTTCGGGCTGGTCTCCGAGCACGATCCGGTGGCCGCGGGCACCCTCCGGGCGGTGGCCGACCAGCTCGACACCGGAGGTGGGGTGCACCGGTTCCGCGACGACGTCTTCTACGGCGGCGGCCAGTGGCTGCTGCTCTCGGCGCTGCTCGGCTGGAACCTCGCGGTGCGCGGCGAGACCGGGGCGGCGCTGGGCCACCTGCGCTGGATCGCGGACCAGGCCACGGAGGCCGGTGAGCTGCCCGAGCAGGTGCCCGGCCACCTCCTCCACCCCGAGCACCGGCAGGAGTGGCTGGACCGGTGGGGTCCGGTCGCGACCCCGCTGCTGTGGTCGCACGGGATGTACCTCGTGCTCGCCGACGAGCTCGGCCTGCTCCCCGAGGAGGACGCCCGATGAACGCCGCGATCACCCACCGGCCGCACGGCATCGAGCACCCCTACGCGCACTCCGCGGACCAGCGGGTGCCGGTGCTGCCGCTCGCCGGCACCACCTGCCGGCTCGGCGTGGTCGCCGACCCGTCCGTGGTCGCCGTGCGCTGCGAGTGGGACGGACAGGTGCTCCCGATGCTGCCGGCGAGTGCCGACGCCGCCGACGCCGCCGCCCTGGCCGGAGGCGAGGGCCACCTCGCCGAGGCCCAGGCCGGCATGCTCGCCGCGGACGGCTCCTGGACCGTCGAGACGCCGGTCCTGGAGGAGGGCCGCCGCTACTCCTACCGGTTCCTGGCCGAGACCTCCTCCGGCGACACGGTCACCACGACGTCGTACGACGTCGCGCCGGCGACCTGGACCAGCACCCACACCGGCGCGGTGACCGGGGCCGGCGAGCGGCTCGTGCCGGACAGCGTCTCCTGGCTCGTCGGGCCCGACGGCGCGCACCGGGCCCGGTTCGCGTTGGCGCTCGGTCCGGGCGACCACGTCGTCGGCTTCGGCGAGCGGTTCGACCGGCTCGACCAGCTCGGGCACCGCCTCGACGCGGTGGTGTTCGAGCAGTACAAGTCCCAGGGCCGGCACGGCCGCACCTACCTGCCGATGCCGTTCGCCCACGTGGTCGGCGCCGACGGCAGTGCCTGGGGCTTCCACGTCCGCACCTCGCGGCGCACCTGGTACGACGTCGGCGCGAGCACCCCCGACGCGCTCGTCGTCGAGGTCGACCTGGGGATCGGCGGCGAGGGCGTCGACATCGCCGTCCACGACGGCACCCCGACCGAGGTGCTGCGCGAGTTCCTCGACGAGGTCGGCCGGGCCGAGGAGCTCCCCGAGTGGGTGCTGCGGCTGTGGGCGTCGGGCAACGAGTGGAACACCCAGCAGCTGGTGATGGACCGGATGGACACCCACCGCGACCTCGACATCCCCGTGGGCGTCGTGGTGATCGAGGCGTGGAGCGACGAGGAGGGCATCACGATCTTCCGCGACGCTCGCTACGAGCCGCACCCCGACGGCCGTGCGCACGAGGCGGCCGACTTCACCTATCCGGCCGACGGCGCCTGGCCGGACCCGCGCGGGATGGTCGACGAGCTGCACGCCCGCGGGGTCAAGGTGATCCTCTGGCAGATCCCGCTGCAGAAGACCGACCCCGAGCTCACCGGCCAGGTGCGGATGGACGCCGCGGCCATGGTGCGCGAGGGCCACGCGGTGCTCGAGGCCGACGGCTCGGCGTACCACAACCGCGGCTGGTGGTTCCCCCAGGCTCTGATGCCCGACCTGTCGGTGCAGCGCACCCGGGACTGGTGGACCGAGAAGCGGCGCTACCTGCTCTCCGACCTCGACGTCGACGGCTTCAAGACCGACGGCGGCGAGCACGCGTGGGGCCACGACCTGCGGTACGCCGACGGGCGCCGCGGCGACGAGGGCAACAACCTGTTCCCGGTGCACTACGCCCGCACCTTCGGCGACCTGCTGCGCTCGGAGGGCAAGGCGCCGGTGACGTTCTCGCGGGCCGGGTTCACCGGGTCGCAGGCGCACGGGGTGTTCTGGGCCGGTGACGAGGACTCGACGTGGGAGGCCTTCCGCAGCTCGGTGACCGCCGGGCTGACCGCCGCGGCGTGCGGGATCGTCTACTGGGGCTGGGACCTGGCCGGCTTCTCCGGTCCGGTGCCGGACGCCGAGCTCTACCTGCGGGCCGCGGCCGCCTCGGTGTTCATGCCGGTGATGCAGTACCACTCCGAGTTCAACCACCACCGGCCGCCGCTGCGCGACCGGACGCCGTGGAACGTGCAGGAGGCGAGCGGCGACGAGCGGGTGGTGCCGGTCTTCCGGCGGCTGGCGCAGCTGCGCGAGCGGCTCGTGCCCTACCTGGCGGAGCAGGCGCGGGTGGCGGTCACGACCGACCGGCCGCTGATGCGCCCGCTGTTCTTCGACCACCCGGCCGACCCGCAGGTGTGGGCGCACCCGCAGCAGTGGCAGCTCGGCGACAGCCTGCTGGTCAGCCCGGTGACCGAGCCCGGCGCGGCCGCGTGGCCGACGTACCTCCCGGCCGGCGCGTGGGTCGACGCGTGGACGGGCACGCCGTACGACGGCGGTGCGGTCGTGACCACCGACGTGCCGATCGACGTGGTGCCGGTGTTCGTGCGCGCCGAGGACTGGCCGGCGCTCGAGGAGGTGTTCGCCGGGTGACGTCCTTCGACGAGGTCCTCGACGCGCTCGCCGCCACCGCGCGCGAGAGCGAGGACGTCGTCGGGCTGGTCGCGTTCGGGTCGACCGCGGACCGCAGCAGGACCGATGCCGGGTCCGACCACGACTTCGCCCGGGTCGAGGACGTGTTCCGGGTCGCTCGAGGAGGCCGGACCCGCGGTCCTCGACCTGGCCGACGAGGTGCTCGCACCGGGGTGGGACGACTTCCCCACGCCGGAGTGGCGGCGGCGCGCCGGCGGATCGAGGAGCTGGCCTACGCCGGCCGGCGCTCGGGGTCGAAGTCGGACGGCTCGTCCGCGACCATGTAATTGGGGTCGGCCTCGATGGCCGCGACCGTCCGCCGCAGCCAGTCCTCGTCGCTGGTGTTGATCTCGCGCGACGCGAGCTGCTCGCGCAGGTACGCCAGGAGGTCGGTGGTGGTGTGCGCGTCCTTGGCGACCGAGGTCGCGTCGACGGCGGCCTGGAGGTCTCGGTCGTAACGGGCCATGGGGTGGCCGTACCCGCACGACAGCGCGACGTACACCTTGCGGAGCGCCTCGCCGACGGTCCAGGTCGTGCGCTCGCCGGCGTGCAGCCGCACCGCCACGCCGGGACCGAGCTCGACGACCTCGCCGTCCTCGAAGGCCACCGTGCCACGGCCGGCGAGCACGACGAAGACCTCGTCCACCTCGGTGTCCCGCTCGGTGCCCGGGTCCATCGACCAGATCCCGACCTCGGCGTCGCCGAGGGTGTCGAGGGGGAGCGTGCGGTCGGGTCCGAGGTCGGCGGCGAGGACCCCGGGGGACAGCAGGCGGCGAGACGTGGGTGCGGTCACGAGTCGAACCCCAGCCCGACCCGGTCGAGGGTCCGCAGGAACAGGTTGCGCCGGCCCTGACGGCGGTCGGCGCGGTCGAGCGACCAGCGGGTGAGGTTGATGCCGGCGCTGGCGAGCGGCTCGGGCGGGAACGGCAGCGGCAGCCGCCGCACCATCTCGAGCGCGGTGCGCTCGGTGGTCAGCCCGGCCAGCCGGTCGAGCATCACCTCGGCGGCGAACCGGGTGGCCCCGACGCCGAGCCCGGTGAAGCCGGCGGCGTACGCCACCCGGCCGCGCGCGGCCAAGCCGTGAAACGCCGCGAACCGCGTGGAGGTGTCGATCGCACCGGCCCAGCGGTGGGTGAACGAGACGCCCTCGAGCTGGGGGAACACCGTGAGGAAGTGCGACGCCAGCCGGCGGAAGGTCTCCGGCCGCTCCTCGTGCGCGGCTCCGACCCGGCGGCGGTAGATCGCGTCGTACCCGCCCCAGAGGATCCGGTGGTCGGCGGTGAGCCGGGAGTAGTGGAACTGGTTGGCCAGGTCGCCGAGTCCCTGCCGGTGCGCCCAGCCGACCGAGGCGAGCTGCGCGTCGCTGAGCGGCTCGGTCATCAGCACGTAGTCGTACACGGGCACGGTCAGCAGCCGGGCCCGCCGCAGCAGTGACGGGAACACGTTGGTCGCCAGCGCGACCCGGTCGCTGGTCACCGAGCCGGCGCCGGTGTGCACGGACACGCGGCCGCTCGCGGCGGTGTCGATGCCGGTCACGCGTGTGTGCTCGTGGATCTCGACGCCGAGCTCGGCGGCGACGCGGGCCAGCTCGCGGGCGAGCCGCGCGGGGTGCACCAGCGCGCAGTCGTCGCGGCTCCAGTCGCCGGCGAGGAACACCGGGCTGTCGATCTCGCGGCGTACAGCGGCGGCGTCCAGGAAGCCGTGGTCCGGAGCTCGAGCGGACTCCTGCAGCCACTCGACCTGGTGGGGCTCGACCGCCACGCTCAGCACGCCGGTCCGCTCGAACTGGCAGTCCAGCCCGAGGCCGCGTACGTCGGCCTCGAACGCGTCGAGGTTCTCGCGGCCGAGCCGCTCGAGCACGGCATACTCCTCGGGCCAGCGGGATCGGCCGTTCTCCTCGCCGTGGGTGAGGCTTGCCTCGCAGAAGCCGCCGTTGCGGCCGGACGCGGCCCAGCCCACCGTCTCCGCCTCGAGCAGCACGACCCGCGCGCCGGGGTCGCGGCGCTTGGCGAGCACCGCGGTCCACAGCCCGCAGTAGCCGCCGCCGACCACGGCGAGGTCGGCGGACGCCGATCCCGTCAGCGTCGGGTACGCCGGCGCGGCGCCCGCGTCCTCGAGCCAGAACACCGCGTGCCGCGTCGGCGCGAGCGCGGCGTCGACGGCCGCGGCCGGGGGAGCGAGCCGCTCGAAGACGGTGTCGTGCCGGCTAGGCCCGCGCATGGACGTCGCCGGCCTTGAGCGCGTCGTCGAGGATCGCGAGGCCCTCGCGCGCCTCCTCGTCGCTCATCGTGCACGGCGGCACCAGGTGGATCCGGTTGGTGTTGGCGAACGGCAGCATCCCGGCCGTCTTGCAGGCCGCGACCACCTCGCCGAGGGCGGCCGGCGGCAGCAGCTCACGGGTGTCCCGGTCGGTGACGAGGTCGACCGCCCAGAACGCGCCGACGCCGCGGACCTCCCCGACGCACGGGTGCCGCCCGGCGATCTCGGCCAGGCCGGGGCCGAGGACCTCGCGGCCGAGCCGGTCGGCGTTCTCGACGATGCGCTCGTCGCGCATGGTGTGGATCGTCGCCACGGCCGCGGCGGTCGCCAGCGGGTGGCCGGAGTAGGTCAGCCCGCCGGGGTAGGGCCGGTGGGCGAACGTGTCGGCGACCGGCTCGCTGATGATCACCCCGCCGAGCGGGACGTAGCCGGAGTTCACGCCCTTGGCGAAGGTGATCAGGTCCGGGGTGACGTCGTACCGGTCCAGCGCCAGCCAGGTGCCCGCGCGCCCGAACCCGGCCATCACCTCATCGAGGATCAGCATGATGCCGTGCCGGTCGCACAGCTCGCGGACCCCGGCGAGGTAGCCCGGCGGCGGCTCGAAGATGCCGGCGGTGCCGGGGATCGTCTCGAGCAGGATCGCCGCGATCGTCTGCGGGCCCTCCGCCTCGATCGTGCGCGAGAGGTGCTGCAGCGCCCGCTCGCGCTCCTCCTCCTGCGTGGTCGCGTGGAACTCCGAGCGGTAGAGGAACGGGCCGAAGAAGTGCACGGTCCCGGCGGTCGCGGTGTCGTTGGGCCAGCGCCGCGGGTCGCCGGTCAGGTTGATCGCGGTCTGGGTGCCGCCATGGTAGGAGCGGTACGCCGAGAGCACCTTGAACCGTCCCGTGTGCAGCCGGGCCATCCGGACGGCGTGCTCGTTGGCGTCCGCGCCGCCGTTGGTGAAGAACACCTTCTCGAACCCGTCCGGCGCGATGCCGGCGATCAGCGCTGCGGCCTGCGAGCGCTGCGCGTTGGCGTGCTGCGGCGCGATCGTGCACAGCCGGTCGGCCTGCTCCTTGATCGCGGCGACCACCCGGGGGTGCTGGTGGCCGATGTTGGTGAACACCAGCTGGGAGGAGAAGTCCAGGTAGCGACGGTCCTCGTCGTCCCACACGTAGGAGCCGCGGGCGGCGCCGATCACCATCGGGGTGATCTCGGCCTGGGCGGACCAGGAGTGGAAGACGTGCTTGCGGTCCAGGTCGTACGTCGTGCTCATCGCGCGGGGTCCTCTCGGTGGAGCGTCCAGTTTCGTCGGTCGGCCGACGGAGTCCGACCCTGGACGACGAAGCTTCGTCGTCCAGGCGCGAGCTTCGTCGGCCGACCGACGAAACTCGCGAGCCGGTCAGTGGTTCTTGGGGAAGGCCAGCTCGAGCCCGCCGACGGTGCCCGGGTCGGGCCAGCGGGTCGTGACGACCTTGCCGCGGGTGAAGAAGTGCACGCCCTCGACGCCGTGGGCGTGGGTGTCGCCGAACAGCGAGGACTTCCAGCCGCCGAAGGAGTAGTAGGCCATCGGCACCGGGATCGGGACGTTCACGCCGATCATGCCGACCTGCACGTCCTGCTCGAAGGCGCGGGCGGCGCCGCCGTTGCTGGTGAAGATCGCGGTGCCGTTGCCGTAGCGGTTGGCGTTGACAAGGTCGAGCGCCTCGGCGTAGGTCTCGGCGCGCACCACGCAGAGCACCGGCCCGAAGATCTCGTCGGTGTAGACGCTCATCGAGGGCTCGACGTGGTCGAACAGCGTCGGGCCGAGCCAGAAGCCGTCCTGCTCGCCGTCGGCGTCGACCTTGCGCCCGTCCACGACGACCGTGGCGCCCGCAGCCTCGCCGGCGTCGACGTACGACGCCACCTTGTCGCGGTGCGCGGAGGTGACCAGCGGACCCATGTCCGTCCCCCGGGTCCCGTCGCCGATCCGCAGCGTCGCGGTGCGCTCGGCGATCCTCTCGACCAGCGCGTCGCCGACGCCGCCGACGGCGACGACCACGCTGATCGCCATGCAGCGCTCGCCCGCCGAGCCGTAGCCGGCGCTGACCGCCGCGTCGGCGGCCAGGTCGAGGTCCGCGTCGGGGAGCACCACCATGTGGTTCTTGGCGCCGCCGAGGGCCTGGACCCGCTTGCCGGCCCGGCTGGCCCGCTCGTAGACGTACTCGGCGATCGGGGTCGAGCCGACGAAGCTGATCGAGGCGACGTCCGGGTGGTCGAGCAGACCGTCGACGGCGACCTTGTCGCCCTGCAGCACGGTGAAGACGCCGTCGGGCAGGCCGGCCTCCTGCCACAGCCGGGCCATCCAGATCGACGCGGACGGGTCCTTCTCGCTGGGCTTGAGGACCACCGCGTTGCCGGCGGCGATCGCGATCGGGAAGAACCACATCGGGACCATCGCCGGGAAGTTGAACGGGCTGATCACGCCCACGACGCCGAGCGGCTGGCGGATGCTGTGCACGTCGACCCCGGTGGAGACCTGCGGGCTGTTCGACCCCTTGAGCAGGTGGGGGATGCCGCAGGCGAACTCCACGACCTCCTGTCCCCGGGACACTTCGCCCACGGCGTCGGAGTGCACCTTGCCGTGCTCGGCGGTGATGATCGCGGCCAGCTCCTCCTTGCGCTCGTTGAGCAGCTCGCGGAACCGGAACACGACCTGGGTGCGCGCGCTCACCGAGGTCGCCGCCCAGGTTTCCGACGCCGCCTTCGCGGACGCCACCGCGGCCGCGATGTCGTCGGCGTCGGCGAACACGACCTGGCCGGTGACCCGACCGGTGGCGGGGTTGGTCACGTCGCCCGTCCGGGCCGCGGCGCCCGGATGGGCGCGGCCGTCGATCCAGTGCGGGATGGTCGCCGGGACGTCGGGGGGCGTGGAGAGCATCATGCCGGCCATCCTCGCGGCGTCCGCCCGCTCGAGCGAGGGACGACCTGTCCCACTTCTCGCTCCGGGTGCGACACTGTGTCGCGTGCCGGTCACCATCCGCGAAGCGTTGTCGCTGCCCGCCCTGGCTGCGGGGGACCCGGTGGTCCTCAGCGGCGAGGCCGCCCTGGAGCGGCCGCTGCGGTGGGTCCACGTCTCGGAGGTGCGCGACATCGGCACGCTGCTGTCCGGGGACGAGCTGGTGCTGACCACCGGCCTGGGGATGGCCGCGTCGACGGACGCCGCCGACGACTTCGTGCGCCAGCTCGTCGAGGTGGGGGCGGCCGGGTTGGTGATCGAGCTGAGCGCGGCGTACCCCTCGGTGCCGGAGCCGGCCCTGCGCCGGGCGCGCGCCGCCGGGTTCCCGCTCGTCGCGCTGAACCGCCCGGTGCGGTTCGTCGAGGTGACCGAGGCGGTGCACCGGACGATCGTCGCGGAGCACTTCGACGAGGTCGCCTTCGCCGGGCGGGTGCACGAGACCTTCACCGAGCTGAGCCTGGCGCGGGCCTCCATGAGCCGGCTGGTCGAGGCCGCGGCCGACCTCGCCGCAGGGTCCGTGGTGCTGGAGGACCTGGGTCGCCGCGTGCTCGTCCCGGCCGCACGCGACGAGCCGGTCGAGCGGCTGCTCACCGACTGGGAGCGCCGGTCGCGGCTCACGCCGTTCCTCCGCACGAGCGGGCGAGGCGGTCCGGAGGGCTGGCTCACCACGCCGGTCGGCATCCAAGGCGGCGCCTGGGGCCGGCTGGTCGTGACCGCGCCGCGCGACGACGAGAGGGCGCGGCTGGTGGCGGAGCGGGCCGCGCAGGCCCTCGAGCTCGGCCGGATGATCGAGCGCGACGAGACCTCCGTCCAGCTGCGCGTGCACGGTGGGTTCCTCCTCGATCTGCTCGACGGCCGGCTCGGGGCCGAGCCCGTGGCCGCCGCCCGACTGCGCGCGCTCGGGGTCCCGCCGGCGGCGTCGTACGTCGGAGCCGTGGCCCGACTGCGGTCCGAGGCGCCGGTGGACCGGCTGGTGTCCGTGGTCGGTGACGTCGCGGGGCTGGTCGGCGTGCTCGACGCGGTGCACGTCGGGCTGCTCGTGCCGGCCGACACGGATCTCGACGCCCTCGCGCGCGCCCTGGCGGACGTCGAGCCGGACGCGGTGCTGGCCTCGGGACACTCGGTCCCCGGCGTCCTCCTCGCGGCGACCTCGCTGCGCTCGGCCCGCGCCGTGGCCGACGTGGCCGTCACGATGCCACGGATCGGCGGCTGCGTGCGCCAGGCCGACATCCGGCTTCCCGGGCTGCTGATGTCGTTGCGCGACGACGCCCGGCTGCAGGAGTTCACCGAGGCCGAGCTCGGCGCGCTGCTCGAGTACGAGGCCCGGCACGGCGGCGGGCTGGTCGCGCTGCTGCGCCAGTTCCTCGCCGTCGGCGGCAACAAGACCGAGCTGGCGCGGGTGGCCCATCGCAACCGGACCTCGCTCTACCCCGCGCTGCGCCGGCTCGAGGACCTGGTCGGGCACCCGCTCGACGACCCGACGTCGCGGCTGTCGCTCGGGGTCGCGCTGCTCGCCCACGACCAGCGCCGCGCCGGCTGAGCGGCTCCGGCTACTTGGACGCCGCGAGGGTGGCGCCGAGACCGATCATCATCACGCCCCCGGCGACACCGAGCCGGTCGAGACGGTGCGGTCGCCGGGCGAACCAGTCGCGGGCCTTGCCCGCCGCCAGTGCCCAGATGCTGTCGGAGGTCACCCCGAGCGTCCCGAACACCACACCGAGGGCGGCCACCTGGAGGCCCTCGTGGCCCGCGGAGTCGTTGACGAACTGCGGCAGGAACGCCACGAAGAACACCAGCGTCTTCGGGTTCGTCACCCCGACGGTGAAGCCGACCCGCAGCGACGTCAGGGCCGGCGCCGAAGGCCGCGGGCCCCGGCCGACCGCCTCGAGCGCGAGCCGGGCGTCGGAGCGGTGCCGGATCGCCTGCACGCCGAGCCACACGACGTACGCCGCCCCCACGACCTTCACGACCAGGTAGGCCTCGGCGCTCGCCGCGACGACCGCGCCGAGGCCGACCGCGATCGCGAAGACCTGGGTGACGATGCCCCAGGAGTTGCCGACCACCGACAGCAGCGCGTCGCGGCGGCCGACGGTCAGCGCCCGGCCGATCGTGAACAGCAGGCTCGGGCCGGGGACCTGGATGAACAGCACGCTGGCCGCCACGAAGGCGATCCACTGGCTGGTCGTCGGCACGAACCCATTCTGGGGCACCGGGCCGGTTCCGCGCCCATCGGCCCGGACGGCAGACTGTCCCCGGAAGCGGGGGCGACCGCCACGCTCGGGACGAGGAGGGTGCTCATGGCCGGTGGTCACGCGCACCGCGCTCCCCGTGGGCACCGGCACGCCGGCGGTCACGGTCATGGGCACGGCGACCCGGGCGCCGAGGTCGAGGTCGCCCGGGGTCCGCGCGCGGCGCTGCTCTCCGCGCTCGCCCTGGCCGCGGTCGCCGCCGTCGCGGGCCTCGTCCTGCTGTGGCCGAGCGGGTCGGAGGTCGACCGGATCACCGAGAGCGTGCCGTTCGCGCTGCCCGGCGTCACGTTCCCGACGGCCGAGGTGGACGCCGTGCGCCCGCCCTGTGCCGGGCCCGCCCAACGCGCCGGGGACTGCGGCCTGCTCGAGGTCACGGTGGCCGAGGGTGCGGGGAAGGGCGATCACGCCTCGGTCCAGGTCGCGCCGCAGGTCTCGAAGTCGGGGCTGGCGCCCGGCGACCGAGTGAAGGTGCAGCGCACCCCGGGCGCGGACGGCGCGGACGCGTCGTACGCCTACTTCGGCACCGACCGGACCACACCGCTGCTGGTCCTGCTCGGCGTCTTCGTGTTCCTGGTGCTGCTGGTCGCGCGGTGGCGCGGGCTCTTCGCGCTGGTCGGTCTCGGGTTCAGCGGCGTCGTGCTGTGGGAGTTCGCGCTGCCGGCGCTGCTCACCGGGGAGTCCGGGCTCCTGGTCGGGCTGACCACCGCGGCCGCGATCATGTTCGTGGTGCTCTACACGACCCACGGGTTCTCGCTGCGCACCAGCACCGCGCTCGCCGGCACGCTCGCCGGCGTCCTCGTGACCGCCGGGCTCGGCGTGCTGGCCACCAATGCCACCCACCTCACCGGGATCCCCGACGAGTCGGCGGGCGTCCTGTCCAGCCTGGTCGGCGACCTGAGCTTCCACGGCCTGTTCGCGTGCGCCACGGTGGTGGCGGGGCTCGGCGTGCTCAACGACGTCACCATCACGCAGTCGTCCGCGGTGTGGGAGATCCGCGGTGCCGCACCGACGATGACCCGGGCGCAGGTGTTCGCCAGCGGGATGCGCATCGGCCGCGACCACATCGCCTCCACGATCTACACGATCGTGTTCGCCTACGCCGGTACGGCGCTCGCCGTGCTGCTGATCCTCCAGCTCTACGGCCTGCCCTTCGACGACCTGCTCGCCACCGAGGACATCACCCAGGAGGTGGTGCGCACGCTGGCCAGCAGCATCGGCCTGGTGCTGGCCGTGCCGCTCACGACCGCGATCGCGGCGCTCGTGATCCCCGGGCCTCTTGCTTATTCGGATAAAGAGGGCTTATTGTAGTAAGTGTGAACCTGACGGAGCGTGAGCGCGCGATCGTCGCGCTGCTCCGCCGCGACCCCCTCGCCGGCTCCGCCGCGATCGCCGAGGCGCTCGGCACCACCCGGGCGGCGGTCAACGTGCACCTGTCCAACCTGACCCGCAAGGGCGTGCTGCTCGGCCGGGGCTACGTGCTCAGCGAGGGCCCGTCGGTGGTGGTCGTCGGCGGCGCCAACATGGACATCAAGGCCCGGAGCACCCGGACGGCGGTGACGGCGTCGAGCAACCCCGGGGCCGCCTCCATGGCCGCCGGCGGCGTCGGCCGCAACATCGCGGAGAACCTCGCCCGGCTCGGTACCCGCACCCACCTGGTCGCCGCGATCGGCAGCGACGGGCTGGGCGACCAGGTCCTCTCGGCCACGTCGAACGCCGGCGTCCTGGTCGAGCACGTGCGCCGCAGCGCCCGGTCGACCGGCACCTACACCGCGGTGCTCGACGCCGACGGCGAGCTCGTCGTCGCGGTCGCCGACATGGCCGCCACCGACGAGCTCTCACCCGACCAGGTCGGCGCCGCCCGCGACCTCGTGGCCACGGCGTCGCTGATGGTCCTGGACGGCAACCTCGCCACCGCGACCCTCGGCTACGCCCTCGACCTGGCCGCTGACGCCGGCACCCGGGTGCTGCTCGACCCGGTCAGCGTGCCGAAGGCGGCCGCCCTCGCGCCGCTGGTCACCCGCGAGCGCCCGGTCTTCGCGATGACGCCCAACCGCGACGAGCTCGCCGCGCTCACCGACCTGCCGACCCGGACCCGGCGCCAGCAGGAGGCCGCCGCGCGGTCGCTGCACGACCGCGGCGTCGAGCTCGTCTGGATCCGGCTCGGGCCGGCCGGGTCGCTGCTCAGCTCGGCCGACGGCGTCATCGCCCTGGAGTCCGTCTCGCCCGACGTGGCCGGGGACGTGATCGACGTGACCGGCGCGGGCGACTCGATGACCGGCGCGTTCTGCCACGACCTGCTCGCCGGAGCAGAGCCGGCCGAGGCCGCGGCGTACGGCCACGCCGCCGCGGCACTCACCATCGCCAGTCCCCACACCGTCCGACCCGACCTCACCGACCGACTCGTCAGGAGCCTGCTGTCATGACCACGCCTCACCTGGGCCCACACCCGATGCTCACGCTCACCGACGAGGTCGCGCAGGCCCTGCGCGACGGCGCCCCGGTGGTCGCGCTGGAGAGCACGATCATCAGCCACGGCATGCCCTACCCGCAGAACGTCGAGATGGCGACCGAGGTCGAGGACATCATCCGTGACGCCGGCGCGGTGCCGGCGACGATCGCGGTGCTCCACGGCCGCCCCCGGATCGGGCTCGGCACCGACGACCTCGAGCTGCTCGCCAGCCACGAGGACGTGGCGAAGGTCAGCGTGCGCGACCTGCCCTTCGTCATCGCCCGCGGCGCCCATGGCGCCACCACGGTCGCCGCGACCATGCGCCTGGCCGCCCTCGCCGGGATCCGCACCTTCGTCACCGGCGGCCTCGGCGGCGTCCACCGCGGCGCGCAGCAGAGTTTCGACGAGTCCGCCGACCTCACCGAGCTCGGGACGACGGACGTCGCCGTGGTCTCGGCCGGTGTGAAGAGCATCCTCGACATCGGCCTCACCCTCGAGCGCCTGGAGACGCTGGGCGTGCCGGTGCTCGCCTACGGCGCCGACGAGTTCCCCTCCTTCTTCTCCCGCTCCAGCGGGCACGCCGCGCCGATGCGTGCCGACACTCCAGCCGAGATCGCCGCGACCATGGCCGCGAAGTGGGACCTCGGCATCGCCGGCGGGGTCGTCATCGCCAACCCCATCCCCGTCGAGGACGAGATCCCCGCCGACGAGATCGGCGCGATCATCGAGCAGGCACTCGGCGACATGGACGCGCTCGGCATCCACGGCAAGGACGCGACGCCGTACCTCCTCGGCCGGATCGTCGAGATCACCGGCGGCGCCTCGCTGACCGCGAACATCGCGTTGGTGCGTCACAACGCCCGGCTCGGCGCCGCGATCGCGCAGGAGTACGCCGCCCTGCGCGGCTGAGCCCGAGCCCACCGGCTACTAGTTCGCGGCGTCGGTGAGGCAGAACGGGTGACCCGAGGGCGAGATCAGCACGCGCCAGGTCTCGCCGGGCTGCGGGTCGGCGAGCTTCGCGCCGAGGCCGAGGGCGTGCGCCTCGGTCGCGGCGATGTCGGCGCAGGCGAGGTCGAAGTGGAACTGCTTGCGCCCGCCCTCGTCCGGCCAGGACGGCGGCTGATGGTCGGCGACCAGCCCGATCCCGAGCGCGGGAGCGCCGGACGGGCCGGTCAGCATCGCGTACTCCGCCTGCTGGTGCGCCACCTCCCAGCCGAGCAGACCGGCCCAGAACGTCGCCTCGGCGGCGACGTCCCCGGCGTCGAGGGTGGTCATCTTCAAGGTGGCGACGGGCGTGGTCGTCGTGGCATCGGTCATGTCCCCGATCGTCCCTAGTCTGGACGCGTGCCGACTAGGACGAATGCGACGACGACGCGTGCCGGGATCCTCCGGCCCGAGATGTTCTCCCGGCACGTCACGCTCGAGCGCACCGACACCTCCCCGGCGTTGGCGCCGTGGGTGGAGTACCACTGGACGTTGCGGTGGGACCTGCCGCCCGACGTCGCGTTCACCAGTGCGATCGTGCCCCACCCGTCGAGCACCGTGAGCGTCGAGCACGGCACGGCGCGACGACCCGAGACCGCCGGTGAGGCCGTGGTCGTCACCGGGGTCGTCACCCACCGCTTCGACGTCGAGGTGCACGGCCGCGGGTGGGTGCACGGGGTCAAGCTGCGCCCCGGTGCGGTGACCGCCCTGACCGGTCACGACGCGAAGGCGCTGGTCGACCGCACGGTCCCGGTCCGCGAGGTGCTGCCGCCCGCCGTCGGCGCGGGGCTGCGCGAGCTGGCGCCGGACACCCCGTCGGCGGTGGCGACCGCCACGGCCTGCGCGGCGCTCGAGTCGCTCCTGCCCGCCGAGCCCGACCCGTCCTACGACGCTCTCCTGCGTGTGATCGCCGACATGCTGGCCGACCGGTCGCTGCTGCGGGTCGCCGAGGTCGCCGAGCGCCACGGCATCGGTCGCCGGTCGCTCGAACGGCTCTTTGCCCGCTACGTCGGCGTGGGGCCCAAGTGGGTGCTCGCGCGCTACCGGATGCACGACGTCGTGACCGCCCTCGACGAGGGCTACGCCGGCCCGCTCGCCGACCTCGCCGCCACGTTCGGCTGGTTCGACCAGGCCCACTTCGGTCGCGACTTCGCCGCCCTCGTGGGCTGCCCGCCGAGCGCCTACCGACGTCGCTCGCAGGAGTAGACGGCTCCGGCGGGCGGTGTGTCGATCCGGGACCGGCCCGTTCGTTGCGGGCATGAAGCCCACTCGATCCAGGAGGAACCGTGAAGCTGCTGCTCACGTCCGGCGGTATCACCAACGCCAGCATCCACCGCGCGCTCCTCGACCTGCTCGGCGAGCCGGTCGAGGAGGCCACCGCGCTCTGCATCCCCACGGCGCAGTGGGGCCACCCGATGTGCGGCCCGGCGTCCGCGCGCCGGTTCGTCAGCGGCGCCCAGCCGAGCGGCGGCATGACCTCGCTGCCGTGGAGGTCGCTGGGGCTCCTCGAGCTCACGGCGCTGCCGACGATCGGCCCCGACCGCTGGGTGCCCTGGGTCGAGGAGGCCGACGTGCTCCTCGTCGACGGTGGCGAGGCGACGTACCTGTGCCACTGGATGCGCGAGTCCGGACTCGCCGACCGCCTCCCCTTGTTGGCCGACACCGTCTGGGTGGGCGTGAGCGCCGGGAGCATGGTGATGACACCCCGGATCGGCACCGAGTTCGTCGAGTGGCCGACCGCGCCGGATGACCTCACGCTGGGTGTCGTCGACTTCTCGATCTTCCCGCACCTGGACGTGTTCCCCGAGAACACCATGGCCGACGCCGAGCGCTGGGCCGGCGCCATCGGCGGCCCGGCCTACGTCCTCGACGACCAGTCGGCGATCACGGTCGTCGACGGCGTCGTGGAGGTCATCTCTGAAGGGACCTGGAAGCTCGTGCGGCCCTAGACAGGATGGCGTGACTGCCGGGCCAGTCACGCCATACCGTCTGGTCCCTCGCACCCGCCGACGTGCTGGCCGACCGTCGGATCGAGATCAGAAGGCCGCGGCCCCGGGCCGTGAATCGGGTGGCGAGCGCCCCCTGCGCCGTGGAGGCTGGCCCGCATGGACGAGGACGGCGTGACGGGGGCTCAGGTGGTCGATCTCCTAGCGCGCGCCTCCGCAGCGGGTATCGGTGTGTGGATCATGGGCGGTTGGGGGATCGACGCCCCCTGAGCTCGGGCGCCTGACGGCCTGCGCGGGGTGGCGGAGGCCGGGCGGCTTGCGGGCAGGCGTGGGGGCAGGTGTGTGGTCCCGCCTCCTGGTTCTCGAGGGAGTGTGGTTGCGGTGGGCGGTGGTTGCGGCCGTTGGTTGGGCTGCGGGTGGGTGGGGGTCGTCCGTGGTGGTGAGGGCCGAGGATTGGTTCGGTCTATGTGCGCCGGGTGAAGGCGACCTTGCCGTTGGGGAGGTGGGTGGTCGTGTAGTGGGGGTCGTGGGCTCTGGCGTGGTGCTTTGGGCAGAGCAGTCGGCCGTGTTTGGTGTTGGTGTTGCCGCCGGTGGCCCAGGTGGGGTCGAGGTGG
>NZ_CATNLZ010000002.1 GCF_950101795.1 Nocardioides sp. T2.26MG-1
CATCACGGCGCTCAGCGATCTGCACCTTCGTGCTACCCGATCGACCCGGGGACCTCCGCACGAACACCACCGGCCGGACCCTACCGAGCCCCGGGGTGTGTCAATCAGCGACGCCGCAACGCGCTCACCTGCGAAGACGCCACAACGGTCACCGATCCACGGTCAAGTGGCACGAGTCAGGATCGGACAATGGCCCGAAGCCTCGTACACAATAGGCAGGGTGCTCATGTAGAGGGAGTGTATGCGCGACGGTGCACCCGACGCTCCTATAGTCGTCGCGGGTCGTCGGCAGAGGATCGCCGAACCTGCTCGTAGTGGCTCAGCGCTGGTGACGAGTCGGACCTCGCCCGGAAGGTCGTACTGGCTGCCGAGGCTTGGCGCCGCGGCGTGGTGTTGCTGGGGTCGACAGAGGGTGTCCGACGACCCGAAGAAGTGAGATGGCGCGCCTCACGTCTCTCGCGACAACACTGCCAGGTTCTGGAAGCGAGATACCACCCCAGTGATCTGTTCTCTGACTGCGAAGTGTGACCTGAAGAGGCTCATCGCGTGCTCGTCAGTCATGAACGTGTGGCGGTAGTACTCCGGGTCGGAGATGACGTCGTTCACCTCGTTGGCCTTGAGTTGGGAATTGAATCCATCGTGCAATACCTGTCTCACGAAGCTCTCGGTCCTTGAGGCGAAACCAAGAAGGCTAAAGTCCCCGTGGTATGAGAGTAGCGCGAGGCCACCGGGGCGAAGAATTCGTGATATTTCGTGCAGCCAGGCATCCATGGCTTCGGCCGTGAGATGGGATAGCACAGAGTTCGCAAAGACGACGTCGAATGTGTCTTCGGGCAGACTGGTGGGGGGCATAAGGTCCACCGTCTCGAACCTTCCTGGGTGGAGGTTCTCCGAACACCACGCCACGTTGTACGGGTCGATGTCAATGCCCGTGATATCGGCGCCGGACTCCTGATAGTGCCGACTGAGCCTCCCGCAGCCGCATCCCCAGTCAAGAATCCTCTTGTGTTCGCTACCAACCGCGGAATATTGCGCCGCAATACTGACGAAACGTAGATAATCCGAGCGCCCGTTATTGTGGTAGTTGTACGCAGTCGCGCCTTTGCCGGATACGCGCTCGATATTGGCAACTGGCGGCGTCGGGTCGATGGAGTCCCACGAGGCGTACTGAGCGAACGTGAAACGATCCCGCTCGGCCTCGGGCGTACCGGTGGGGCAGATCGTCACGTTGAATAGGTCGGGCCTCGCGGGAACGGTCAACTCAACCCCGAATCGCCGACTCTCGGGTACGAACCAGAACTTATCTTCCGCGTAGGCGCTCTCGAGTTGACGCCACGGCACGCGTTCTCCATTGACGAAAGCTTCGATCTCTCCGGGCGAAAGCTTGGGTCCCAGAACTACCGTCCCACGCACTCGAAATCCGTCGCCCGATTGGAAGTGCCCATCACGGAACCAGAAGAAGTTCGGAAGAAGAGAGTTGAGAAGCGTGGTGTAGTCGGACACGCGGTCCCCCTTGGCCTTCGAAGAGTTGTATCTAGTCTATCGGCGGGACCCTGCGTCGTCTGATCCGAGGCGGGAGACGGAGAGCCTCGCCATCGCCCGACTTTGGCGCAGTCATCGGCCACCGCATGCCGCGGGCCAGACTGTATCTCAACGGGTTCCGCAGAGTCGAGGGCGCAACGAAAGCCGCCGCCCGTTCCGCGCGACGGTGTGGGCTGGAGGCGGGAGAGCTCCTGAGGGGCGGAAATCACGGTGCCTGCCCGAAAGGTTCGAGTACACGGCGTCGACTCTTGCGGCGGGCTTCGTTGACGTTCATCTGTGCCCTCTCGCCGGCTCGGCGGCTCGCCGGCTCGGCGGGGCGGCCTCGCGGGTAGCAGTAAGCATCGCCCATATGGGCGCGCCATCGTCGTGATCGAGCAAGGAATCGGACACCCAGCGGCATGAACATCGCGCATTCTCGGTATTCGAGAACCGCGGCGGAGCGGGCGGTGTGCTCACCGTCGGGCTTTCTGGATGGGGCGGTGGCTTCAGTCGACGGATGTGGGGTCGATCGCCCGGCGATCCGCCTACACTTACGCGGGACGACCTATCAGGCTGAGACAGCCAAGGACGTGGCGCCGAGTGGGTTGCAAGGGAATGTGGTGCGACTTTGCGGCGTCGCATGAGTGCGGAGGTGCCTCATGGCTGCTCCGGGCAAGGGGAGCTTGTGATGAACTCGCATCGGGACGAGTCTGCTCCAGACGCGTCCGTCTGTTTCACGGCTGCCTGTCGAGCTTGTGACAGTGAGCGATCTTTCGAGGCGCCGGATGACTATTACTCGTGCCGTTCGTCCCTCAAGTCCGGTGATTGTCCTCTTGGTGCATGCGTGCCACGTGAGCGAGCTGTCAGCGCTGTCGCCCATGACTTGTTCGGCCGCGACGGTCTGCGGAGGATGGACATTCACGAGGTCGCGCCCACGGGCCGCGGCTTTACACTCTGGCTTCGCCAGGAGGTGCGGGGTTACGTCGGATCTGGCTACTTCCCAGACGTCCCGTTCGGCAGGATGGTCGGAACCCTGCGAAACGAGGATATTGAGTCGCAGACATTTGCGTCGGGTGTTTTCGACCTCGTGCTGCACCTCGACGTCATGGAGCACATCTACCGGCCGTTCGACGCGCTACGTGAGGTCTGGCGTACGCTGAGACCCGGCGGATACTGCATCTTCACGGCCCCGACCTACGCAGGCCGTCTGCGGAGTGAACAGGTCGCCTTTCGTGAGAGCGACGGAGTTCGCGTTGTGGGGGAGCCCGAGTACCACGGCAACCCGCAGCATCCGGACCAAGGAGCTCTCGTCACCTGGCGTTACGGCTACGACCTGCCATTGCTCATCAGTCGAGAGACCGAGTTCGATGTCGAGGTACGTCGTTGGCAATCCCGCCGCTTGGCAATCATGGGCCCGATGACTGAGGTGTACATCTTGCACAAGGGCTCCTGGCACTCATAGCCTGGGCCCGAGCTGGCGGGCGGCGGATGGGTTCGATCGGCAGGCCTCGTCGATCAGCACTATCGAGCTAGTGCGGCGAGCGTTCCGCGGGCCGCCAGACCATGGCCCTTCAAGAGCGTCACGTAGGTCTTCGCGAGTTGGGCTCGATTGGCGTCGAATGCACGACCATCGAATGAGCGCAGCGTCGCCCACATCGCACGCGGCCCTTGGTCTTCAAGGTCCTGGGCAGGCACGCTCGGAAGCCCTGTCGTGTCGCACAGCTCCTTGGTGCGGCTGTCGTGTGTGACCACGACAGCGGGCGTGCCCGCCTGCATGGCCATCATCGCGCCGTGGAAGCGGGGCCCGACACACACCTCGAAGCGCTGCATGTGCTCGATCCATGCCTCGATCTCGAAGAACACGACCGCATTCGATCTCGCCCACTGCTCGAAGAGCTCGGGGTCTAGCCCCGGGGCAAAATGCCTGGTGAGCCGGGCCAGATCAGCAGGATCCACGTCCTTTCCACGGGCGAGATCGATGAGCTCGAGCTCCTCCTGAAGTACCCATGGGAGTCCTTGCGTGGAACCGGCTGCCAGACTCACCATGATCTGATCCACGACCTTGAGGTTGCTCGCCGTGGATCGGGCTGCCAGTGTCGCGATCCGCTCCGGCTCCGTGCCCGTGACACGACTCTCGATCGACTCACCGAGGTTTCGGCGCCCGGACAGGAAGTGGGACGGGCAGCCGATCACCTCCGTCGAAGTGATCCCGTGCTTGGCCAGCTGCGACCTCGTGTACTCGCCTCGGACAAGGATGTTGGGCGTGTCCGAGTAGCGCAGCCGCGCGACGGCCCTCGCCCAATGAAGCGTGCCCGGAGTCGGTTCGGCGTCGTCGGTGGCGGCCGACGACTGAGCGCCAAGACCGATAGCTAGCACGGGTACGTCGGCTTCGAGCAGGAGGTCGCCCAACTGTCCCAGGTCGGTGTGCGAGCCGAATTGGTTGGCGCAGGGCATCACGACAAGATCGGCTTCAGCCAACAACTCCGGTGACGTCGACCACCCCCGGAATGAGATTTCGGCGTCCAACTGGTCGGCAATCGCAGTCGTGAATGCCATGTTCCCAGTGTTCCGCCCGACGCGTGCGTACAGGGCTTTGGTGTCGGTGCCGGCGTAGTGCGTCATGGCACGTTGGCCGGCGAGATACGCAACTCGCATATCGCGCGAAGCTCCTTCTAGAGTGCGGGGTCGGATGGTCACGGGCTCTGCCGTGGAGAAACCTTCAGGCGGGTGCTCGACGGGCTCGTACCACAACCTGGTGAGGGTCAGCGGGAACCCACTCGAGCAGCGGGGGCTCGAACCCGCTCGCGAGACAGGCTCGATCAAGGTAGCTCAGGGACACGGAGGTGTCGCCGTAATCGTGTTGGCCCGGGTAGGGGTGGAAGTAGAACTCCCGATGCTCCGCATCCCGCAGTGCGCCCTCCCAGTCGGAGCGGAGGGACCAGTATTCAGGTGGTCGCACCGTGAAGACGGCGACGCCTCCCGGTCTGACCATCCGTCCCAGCCCGGCCAGGCACGATGGAAATGCCTGGGGCCCGAGGCTCGTGAAGACAGAAAATGCGTAGACAACGTCCAGGCTGTTCTCGGCTAGGGGCAAGGTCTCGAGGAGAGGGTCGCTCAAGATGAGCTCGATGGGGACCCGCAACTGCCGAGCTTCCTCCAAACTGGACTCCCACGCATCGCAGCCCGTAAGGTTCTCGGGCTTCGAGTACTTCAACCACAGCATCGCCAGGCGCCCCCAGCCCACACCGAAGTCGAGCACCTTGGCATCGGTCGGTCTCACTCCTGCTTCGGCGCAGGCAAGAACGACCTGGTCGATGTGGGCAACCGATTGTCGTAGGAGCTGACCACCCGACAGACCCGTCCACTCCTTTTGAAGTGAGGCGTCCGGCATCCGAGGGAGGAGTAGGTCGGCTCGGCCGAAGTGCCTTTCGGGCGCATCGAGCAACTGGCCCCAGATCGCGACTGGAATCCGCCGCAGGAGGTCGGCCAGGTTGCCTAAGTCTGGGCGGAGCTCTCTGTCCAGACGGACGACTTCGTCGCGCCACGGCGTCAGTTGGGTCCACGAGACGTCGTCGAGAAAGGCGCCGGTCGCATCGCCGCTGAGCGCGCCGGCGCTAGGCCGTTCCATGCCCGCTCGCGCCCTTGTCGAGCCCGGCCGCATCGTGTCGATCGCCGTCTCGAGTCCTGTTGCTGGAAGTGATCTTCGCTGCCAAGGATGCGAACTGCTCATCGTGATGGAGCGCAGTGGAGGGTCCGAGGTTGAACTGCTCGTAGAGGCGCTCGGCATAGGCGACCGCCAGGCGCCGCACAGGCGCGGACACGGGGAACGCATCGGCGATGTCGGCCTGCATGGTCATGATCTCCATCAGGTGTCGCCGCCCGAGGCCGCTCGCAACGACGCTGTGCTGGTGGCGGCGATGTCCATTCAGCGCGCGGGGCACGAACACGAGGTCGCCGTGCTGCAGCACCTCGAGGTAGACCCGCCAGTCTCCAGCGGTCGGCAGTTCGCTCAGGTCCACCCGCTCCATCGCCAGGCGAAGGGTGGTGGCGTCGAACAGCACGGCACTCACGTTGGGAATCGTGTTGCGAATGGCGAGGCACTCCGTGATCTCGTCACGGCCCGAGGTGCGGTAGCGCCGGGTCCAGTCACGCGCGTGGATGTCTGCAACATACTCACGGTAGTGGTGGGCGAGGACGGTTCCGTCGGCGTCGAGCTGTCTCGATTCGCTGTAGGCCATGGCGGTTCCTGATGACCAGAACTCTGGTACAAGCGACGCGAGGAACATGGGGTCTGCGACGTCGTCGGCTTCGGCGATCCACACCAGATCGCCGGTGGCGAGCTGCGACCCCAACCGCCACTGGGCGAACACCGATCCGCTGTTCTCCTCGTTCACGACGACACGCACGTGTGGTATCGCGTCCGCGATCGCCTCGCGGATGGCTGTCACGCTGTCGTCGGTGGACGCGTCGTCGAGCACGATGAGCTCGTAGATCGGGAACGTCTGGTCGAGCACCTGTCGAAGCCGGTCGCCGATGAACCGCTCGTAGTTGTAGTTGGGCACGACGACGCTTACGCGAGGAAGCGCGGCGGGCGTTGCAGCGAGCAGGTCGAGCATGTAGCGCTGGAAGTTGAACTCGCCGATCACAAGTTGCCGGCGGGTGTGCGCGTCGGCGGGCGAGTCCGAGCTGACAGCATCGATGACCCCGTCGACGAGACACTCGCCTGTCAAGGTCTCGACCAACCGTCCACCAGATCGGAGGATCAGGTCATCCTGTCCTGTGCGGTCGCGTCCTGCCACGACCGGGAGCCCGCACATGAGTGCTTCGAGCACCACGCTGGGGAAAGGGTCCTCTCGCGAACTGAGGACCAGCACGTCGGCGGCTTGATAGTAGACCTCTGTGTCCGAGACGTAACCGACGAGGTGCAGCCTGTCCGAGCCGGCCGCTGCGATTGCGTCGACGATGCGCCTGTCGTAGGTGTCGTGACGGCCCACCCACACGAAGTGGACGGCGCTGCCGTCCGCGGCGGTGGGCCGGGTGGCGGCCATCTCGGCGAAGAGATCCAGGCCCTTGCGATGATCGCCGTACCCCACTCCGAGGGCCACTGTCGCGTCGAAAGGCAATCCCAACCGCTCGCGCAGCGCTTGGCGATGAGCCGCGGATCGTTCTCCGGCGATCGGCTTATAGATCCCTTGAGGGCGGATGATCTCGTCGGTGTCCCGCGGCAGTGCGTAGGGGTAGTCGCGCGCAACCTTGTCGGCGGGGAACACGATCCGATGTGCGCCGTTGGTCAAGGACTCCGCGCGCTGGCTTACCGCTGGGTCGGAGAGCACGCTTGGCAGTTCGTGCACAAGACCGGTGACGTCGGCCCCGGCTTGACGCAGTCGTGAAGCGAAGCCACCGGACACGGACGTGTTGCAGATGGCGGTGGTGAATCCGCGTTGGACCAGTCGATCAGCAAGCATCTCGGCGGTGGCGTCGTCGTCGCGCGCCAGAACGTGTAGCGGCGCGGTCCTGGCGAACTCGGATGCGAGCTCGCCCTCGCCGAGCGCCACCACCTCCACGTGGAGCCCGAAGCGGCCCAGGGTGCGGGTCATCGCGAGCGCCAGCAGTTGCGCACCGTGCGGGTGCATGTCGTGCGTGACGACGATGACTCCCGTGCCATGGGTGCCCACCGGACCGTCGGCCAACGTGGTCTGCGCGTCACGGACGGCGTGGAGCCATTGGTAGCCCTGGGCCTCGTCCGGCTCGAGATAGGCGCCCTCGGCCCACTCGTTCCACGCGTTGATGAAGACCAACCGCGAGGAAGGCTCGCAGCGGGCGATGGTCTCCGCGCCGGCGTTGAGGAGCCATTGTCGGAAGCCTTCCGGGTTGGCGCCCCACAAGATGGCCGCTGACTTCCCGCGTCGGGCGGTGTTGTCCCACGAGGGACATGCCCCGCGCCACACCGGGTAGGACGGTTCGGCGTAGCTGTTGCTCCGGCTGGCCAGTTCCACCCAGTCGTAGACCTGTCCCTCGAAACCCGGCGTCGCCTCGAGTTCCGACACGCGATGTGGGCCGGTGTTGTTGGGCGGGAACTCGACCGCGACGTCGAAGCCGAAGTCGGCTGGGTCTGCCTTGTCGAAGGACTGGACGTAGGCCAGCAGGATCTCGCCGATGCCGTTGTCACGACACCAGGCCCGCCACCGGGCGGCTGTCGCGGCCGGGTCGGGAAGGAGTGAGGGTCGATACACCAGCAGCACGGGCTTGCCGTCGACCCGGACATATCGGCGATCGCGGAGATAGTGGGCCATCTCCGCGATGAAGGCGAGATCGTCCTCCGGAGAGTGACTCTGTCCGATGAGCACGTCCCCGGCTCTGCCGTCCCAGGTGCGGGTCCAGTTCTCGTTCGCCCAGCACACCAGGAATTCGAGGTCCAACGAGTCGTCGGCGAGGAATGCCTCGAGCGGACGGTCCAGGAGTCTCTTCCCGGCAAACCAGTAGGCGTAGAAGCAGAACGCGGAGATCCCGTGGAGGACGGCCAGCTCGACCTGCCGGCGCATGATCGCAGGATCCCGTAGGTCGTAGTAGCCCAGCTCTCCCGGGACGTTCGGCTGCCGGTGCCCGTCGAAGGACGGCGTCCCGCGCACGACATTGGTCCACTCGGTGAAACCCTCGCCCCACCATTCATCGTTCTCCGGGATCGGATGGAACTGCGGCAGGTAGAACGCGACCGTCCGCAACGCAGTCGCGCCGGGAGGTGAGGCCGCGGGCGATTCAGACCGCTCAGCGAGCGACGGCAGGACCGGCCTGGCGTCGGGCGCCGGGATGGGCTGGGGCTCGGGTTCGCTCGGGGCCGCGATGGCCGTCGCGCCTGCGAGCTCGACCGTGAGCGGGGAGAAGTCGTCCAGACCCGGGGCATCGAGCGACTCGAAGTCGGCCCGAGGCAGGCGACCCTCACGCCACCCGTACAGGGCGTAGTGCACCAGCGGGTTCATCCCGCTCTCCGCAACGTCTGGATTGGAGTCGAGGTAGTACTGCGTCGAGAAGCCTGGTCCGGGGTCGCGTCCCTCGAGCCACCCTTGGGTCAGGTAGTGGATCAGGGGAGGGGCGCCGGCCTCGGCCACATCGAGGTAGTGCACGCGGTACCACTCCTCGTCGACCGCACCGCTGGCTGCGACCTCCGCAAGCTCCTCGGGCGCGACTGCGGGCTCCCAGATGGCTGCTGGCTCTGACCGCATCACGTTTCCTCGTCCCGCGTCGAGTCCCGTCCCAGCGGCCTGGCGAGCTTGCGCCCCCACCGCCACGTCCTGGACGCTCGCATGGCGCGGCCCGCGGCTTCCTCGGCCCGGCGCTGCGCCTCGAGCACACTCACCGCGCGGAGGAGTTGCTCGCGCTCGAAGCGGAGCACCCGTTCCCTCGCGCGCGACACCTGCGCGAGCGAGTCGTTGTCTGCCAGAGCAGCCGCGAGCTCGCTTCGGGACCGCTCGAGGTGGGCTTGCGCCTCCTGCGTCTCCGACTCGAGAGCCTCGATGCGCCGTGTCTGCTCGAGGCGTCGCACTCGGAGGGCCTCGACGTGCTCGTCCAGCGGCTTGCGCTCCTCGACCAGAGCGATCAGCCTGGCCGAGTCGCGCTCGATCTCTGCCTCCTGCCGAGTGCGCACCGCCTCGTGGTGCCGCACGCGATCTCGGAGTACGGCGAGCTCGATCGTCGCCGCTCGTAGCGCCTCAGCGTTCGCGTCGCGTGACCCTCGAAGCGTTTGCTCCAGTCGGAGTGCCTCCGCGGTTGCCTGACGGGACTGGTGAAGCGCCTTGTCCAACGCCGAGTTCTGCTCCGCATGCCGCTTCAGCTCGGACTCCGACTCCGCCAGCGAGCGCCGGAGTAGCCCGACCTCTGCCTGGAGTGTTGCCGCGTGGCGACGACCTCTGACCAGCTCGGTCGACGACTCGCTCTGATTGCCGGGGACGTCGCCTGGATCGATTCGGTCGACCGATCTGGGCACCTGCTCGATCCAGGACCAGAGCTCGCGCTGGCTCGCCGTCAGCGGCACGACTTCGACGGTGCTTCTGTTGCGATAGAGCTCGGGGCGGACGGCTTTCGGCCGGTCGGGGGGGACGGTCGTGCCGAGTGCCTCGGCCAAGCTCTCGATGACCTCGTCTGGGTGTTCGAGGAGGTCCCCGTAGCGGACCACGACGGCACCCCGGTCCTCCGCGGCAGCGAGTGCCCGGCGCACGTACTCCTCCCAGAGGGCCAGCCCCGTGACCAGGGGCATGCCGTCGCGCCTCTGCAGGGAGGCAGCGACCTCGGCTGGGTGACGGAAGGTCAAGACCAACCTGGCTGACGGTGGCAGCTGCCGCTCCCAGAGTGGCCAGAGGACGCAGAGCCGGGGATCCTTCAGGGCGAACGGTGATGCGCCCGCGTCCTTCCCCATGGACGCGATCAGGGCTGCGACGTGCTCGTCGACCTCGTCGCCGAGCCCGAGCAGTTCGTCGGGCCCAGGGGGTCCGTCCCACGAGGCGCCGACCTGGGACAGGATCCGGTCGTTCAGCACTTGGACGTCGGCGCGCTCGAAGAACCCGTCCGGGTTGTCCTCGCGGGGCCCGAGCAACTCCTCCGGTCGGCCGAGGTACCAGCCGAGGTCACCGAGGATGTGCGCTGTCAGGCTCGTCCCGGAACGGTGCATGCCGAGCACCACGACGGGCCCGCCGGACGTGGTGTCCGAGACGGTCGTTGAACCGGCCGCCCGGCCTGTCGACGTCTGGCGGGTGTCGCCCCGGGAATCGCTCATCGCGCCGTCACAGTCCCGCAGCGGTCACGTAACTGGCGTGATAGTCAGTCAGTACGGCATCGATGGGGCCTCTGGAAGCAACCGCCCCTGAGTCGAGCCACACTGCATCCGTGCATTGCTCTCTCAGCAACGCATCGCCGTGACTGGCGAGGACGAGGATCCCGGCCGACGACAGAAACTCGTTGAGCCGGCGACTGGCCCGCGCGGTGAACTCAGCGTCGGCCGTGCCCAACCCCTCGTCGAGGAGAAGGATGTCAGGACGCAGCGACGTGAGAATCGAGAACCGGAGCCGTGTCTGCATGCCGGTGGAGTAGGAGTAAGCCGGATGTAGGATCCGCTCACCGAGGCCACTGAAGTCGGCGATGTCGTCTATCCGGCTGCGCATGGCGCGAGGAGACTCGCCCAGTTGCACGCCCATGCTGACGATATTGTCGCGCCCAGTTGCTTCCTGGTCCAGTCCCGCCGCTGCGCTGCCGAGGAGGGCCAGGACGCGACCGTCCACCTGGACGGAACCGTGCGTCGGCGGCAGTAGCCCAGCCATCACCGAGAGCAACGTGGACTTTCCGGCGCCGTTCGGTCCGACCAGCCCGAGCCGTGTGCCCTCCCTGATGTCGAGGTCGATCGCTTTCAGCGCCGCGATGACGATCGGTTCCTGGAATCGGCGTCGCGCTGTCTGGACGACTCGATTCTTCAGGTTGTAGTCGCGCACCGAGAGCAACTGGTGTTCGACGCGAACGCCGCGCAGCGAGACTGAAGGCATCAGGCGACCCAGTATGGCAAGTGCGATCGGCTGCGGGCAAACACCCAGATGGCCAGGATGACATTCCCTGCACTCACCGCGGCCACCCCCGTCCAAGTCAATGCCGACGGGTAGTCACCCAACAAGGGGTCTCGAAACAGTGCGAGCAGGTGGGCAAACGGGTTCCAACCGATCAGAGCGCTCCTGCTGTCAGGATGGAGCTCGTCGACTCGCCAGAAGACCGGGGTGAAGAACATCATGACCTGGAGGATGGAGGCGACGAACGGCCCGACGTCGCGGAATCGCGCGACAGTCGGCCCGAGCCAGAGTCCGAGTGTCACGCCGTTCAGCACGATGATCATCACGGCCGGCACGATCAGAAGTAGTTGGGAGCTGAGCGGCACGAGGCCTGCGACGACGAAGGCAACGATGATGACGAGGTTGTGGCCGAACTGGAGAAGCTCGACCGTGGCCGCCCGGAACACCAGGAAGGACAACGGCTGTCGTGTGCTCGCGATCGCCGAGGCATTGTCGACGAACACGTCCGCCGCCTGCCGTGTGAGGCCAGCCAGTAGCGTGAATCCTATGAAGCCGCCGCCGACGTACGGCACGAACTCGTCGAGGGGCTGGTGGAAGATCGAGCCGAACAAGACCGCCAGTCCGAAGACGTAGGCGGCCGTCTGCAGTGTGAGCCACCAGGGTCCGATGACCGTCCGCCGGTACTGGTTCTTCACCTGTTCGACCGCGAGGTACGTCCACGACTTCCACCGCCGGACCCCCTCGGCGACGTCTCCTGCTGCTGCGCTGAATCGGTACCCCAGCGACGCATCGAGCGGTGCGTATCCCTGCCAGGGGAGGCTGGCCGGGTCCTCGGCCCTTCGGGCGCCAGCGCGCGGATGCCGAGGACTCACGAGCTGCTCTCCTCGGTGACTGGTGCGGCGGGATGGGACGGCGTCGAGTCTATAGAACGGACGGCAAAGGCGAGTCGTCGGCCAGCAGGGAGCCCCTTGACGGCACTGCGGGCGACGTCGTCGGCTGCTGACCACGTCGTCGGCACGTCCCGGGGTTGAACACCCGTCGGCGCGTAGACCGCGCTGACCGTCGAGGACGCGATCTGTCGCAGCGGTTGCCGGAGGGTCCGCGGCAACGCGGCGATCCTCTGGCCAGAAGCCGCGGCGTCGACCGGCAGGGAGCGGGGGAGGGCGAAGCCGGCGGCGCGCAGTCGACGCGTGGACCAGATCCACGCTCCGGCAATCTGCTCCGTCTCCGTGCCGCGCCGAAGGCGGCGCCGGAGGCGCCGCCAGGCCAGGGCGACCCAGGCGACGCGAAGCGTCGCAGCCACGAGCGCCGAGAGCAGGGCTGCCAGCACGGTCAGCCAGATCGCGCGCAGGGGTGCACCGGAGTCGGTCGGCGGCGTGTCGACTTCGGCCGTCGAGTCGGCGGGTGCGCGGGACGGCGTCGGGCGAGGGTCGGGATCACCGAGCACCGAGGGCGGCTGGATCGACTGGTCCACCGCCCCGGGCGCCAGGACGGCAGGTTCGCCCTCGAGTCGGCGGTCGGCCTGCAGGGCGATCGCCGCCGACAGGCCGCCGATGAGCACTGCGAAGGTGACAACCGCGATCAGATGGGGTGCGCGGCCGGTCCACCGCCGGCTCTGGCCCTCGACGACAGCCAGCGCGATGGTCGTGACCACGGCGGTGGCGACGGCGACCGGAGCGACCTCGGCGCCCGCGCCGAGGCCGAGTGCGCCGCCGACGACGCCCACCACCCCGGCTGTGAACAGCGCCGGCGCGGGGCCGCGCACGGCCGCCACAGCGAGAGCGGTGAAGGTGGCCGCCGCGAAGGTGGATCGCGCTGCGGGGCCGTGCCCCGTCCCCGACACGAGGTTCACGACCTCGGCGACCGCCAGCGCCGCGGCGAGGCCGGAGGCCGCCGCAAGCTGGACTGAGAGCCGAGCGGCCGCGGCCGTCAGCACGATCACGACGACGACGGCGGGGATGACGAAGGCGAGCAACGCGAAGAGGGATACCGCCCCGGAGTAGGCCAGCGATGCCACCGCACAGCACGCGCCCGCGGCAGCGGTCCGTATGCCCCCTCCCGGTGCCGCGCTCACAGGTCCCCCAAGCCCGCGGCGTCCGGCACGTCCACCACGCGCACCCCGGGAAGGCTCCCGCCCGCCGCGTCGGCGCCGACGCGGACGACCGTGAGCGGGGCGATGGTGGCCAGCCGACGCAGCGAGCCGGCCGTGCGTGGGTCCGGGACCGAGGTGATCACGATCGTGTGGGCGGCCCGGGTGCGCGCGACGACGACGGGCAGCTCGTCCGCCGCCGTGTCGACCGGCGGCAGCAGTTGGACGGTGGCGAGGGCGTCGAGGAGGCTGCCGGCAGCGCCCGCGGACGCACTCGTCACGCGTGCTCCTCGGGCGGTGGTGACGAGGTGCACCTGCTCGGCCCTCCCCAGCTGGCTGGTGGCGAGCGACGCGGCCACCTCGACCGCAGACTCGAAACGCTCGGTGTCCCAGCTGGTGCTGAACCGGCCGCTCGTCGCGTAGGCCGAGCCGTCGACGTCGAGCACGATGGTGGTGCCGGTCGAGGCCTCGGAGACCTGCTGGCGCACGACGAGCTTCCCCGCCCGCGCGGACGAACGCCAGTGCACAGAACGGGGCTCGTCGCCGAGCACGTAGTCGCGCAGCGCGTGGAAGTGCTGGTCCCCGGATCGTCGGCTCGCGGAGTCGGACTCGCCCTCGCGGAAGGCCGTCGTCAAGGATCGACGGACCCGCAGTGACCTCGGCCGCACCGTCAGCACGCCGCCGTCGGCCGACGCGACGACCCGGCGGACGATGCCCCAGGGGTCGCCGTGCACGAGCGAGTACGGCCCGAGCGGACGCTGACCGCGCTCGCTGGTGTCGACCGGCATCCGTAGCGAGGCGGCGCCGGTGCGAGCCGAGCGAGGAAGCCGCACCGATCGCAACGGTGCGCGCACCGGGCCGTCGACGACGCGCAGCCAGCGGCGTGGGCCTCGGACCTCGAGGCTGAGTCCGACCTCTGCCGGCTGGCCGCGGACGACCTGCACCGACGCCTGGTCCGGGCGGACGGTCCCGCGCGGAGTGCGCAGCGTGGCGAGGAGTGCGAGCACCACGAGGGCGCCGGCGCCGGCACCGAGCGCCACGAGCTCCGGCCAGTTCGCCCGCCACCCCCAGATTGAGAGACCTGCGGCGGCCAGCACCAGCCCGGCGCCGCGCACGGTCATCGCTGGCCGTCCCCCGGCGGCGGTTGCACGGCCTCGACCGCCTCGGCGGCGGCATCGGCGGCGGAGCCGCCGGACGCCTCGAACGACGGGCTCACCAGCATCCGGTGGGCGAGCACGGGCTGCGCCAGGGCCTGCACGTCGCTCGGCACGACGAAGTGCCGGCCGTCGAGCGCGGCCCGCACCCGGGCGGTGCGGAGCAGTCCGATCGCGCCACGGGGCGAGGAGCCGAGCCGCAGCTGCGGCATCGTGCGGGTGTGGCCGACCAGCGAGGCGACGTAGTCGAACACGGCGGGCGCGACGTGCACCATGCGTGCCGCCGCGACCAGGGAGGCGATCTCGCCGGGCGAGCTCACCTGGGGGACGTGGCCCACGCCGGTGCCGGCGTGCTCGGCCTGCAGCACGCGGACCTCGGCGGCGTGGTCGGGATAGCCGACCGTGGTCTTGACCAGGAAGCGGTCGAGCTGGGCCTCCGGCAGCGGATAGGTGCCGTCCATCTCGACGGGGTTCTGCGTCGCCATCACCAGGAACGGCCGCGGCACCGGATAGGGGCGCCCGTCGACCGTCACCTGCCGCTCCTCCATGACCTCGAGGAGGGCCGACTGGGTCCGCGGCGCCGCACGGTTGATCTCGTCGGCCAGCACGATGTTGGAGAAGATCGGGCCGGGGTGGAAGTTGAAGCTGCTGGTGTCCTGGTGGAACACCGACACGCCGGTCACGTCGCCCGGCAGGAGGTCGGGGGTGAACTGGATCCGCTGCCAGGGCGCCCCGAGCGCCGCGGCGAAGCTGCGCGCCAGCGAGGTCTTGCCGACTCCGGGGACGTCCTCGAGCAGCAGGTGACCCTCGGCGAGCAGGCAGGTCAGTGCCAGGTGCACGACCTCGGCCTTGCCCTGCATGAAGCCGTTGACGGCCCCGGCGATCCGCTGCGCCGTGGCCTGGAAGGTCGCTGCCTCCTCGATCGTCAACGGGGCAGGGCCCCGGTCCTGCATTACGTCCACGATTCCCCCAGAGGTCACGGTCCGGCATGCTACCGGCCCGTGCCGAGGGAGGCCCGATCGGCGGCGCGCCCGTAGGATGAGGCGGCCACGATCAGTCAGGGGGACCCTCGGAGTGGACCCGCACGACCCGGAAGACCTCTTGGAGGCGCTCCGCGCCGAGAACGACGAGCTGCGGATGCGGATCTCCGTGCTCGAGGCCACCGCCGAGGAGTACCGGCGGCAGATGACCGCCGTGCTGACCTCCGCGTCGTGGCGGTGGTCGGCGCCGTTGCGCGGATCCGCCGGGAAAGTCCGTCTCGTCAGGTCCCGGGCTCGGTCGCTCGCCAAACGACTCGTCGGGCGCGACAGCCAGCCTGTCACGACACCAACCGCGGGTCTGTTCGCTCCGGTCGCCCGCAAGGGCGCGTCCGGCACTCCCCACTTCTCCCCATTGCTCAACCGTCCCCTCCTGCATGGGGTCCGGTCGTCGCGGCTGGCGCTCGATCCTCTGCCGAACCTGGATCAGGCCCGGATCCTCGTCGTCGCTCACGTCTTCTATCCCGAGGTGTGGCCGGACATCGAGGACCGGCTCTCGCGGATGCCGGAGGCCTTCGACCTCATCGTCACGCTGGTGAAGGGCCCCGCGGAGAGCATCGAAGGACGCATCAGCGGCCTCTTCCCGCGCGCCCGGATCCAGCACGTCGAGAACATCGGCCGCGACAGCTGGCCGTTCGTCGAGCTCGCCCGGCTCGGCGCCTTCGAGGGCTACGACGCCGTGCTCAAGGTGCACACCAAGCGATCGGTGCACCGCATCGACGGGGACGCCTGGCGCCTCGACCTGCTGGACGGGCTGCTGCCCTCGCCCGAGGGCATCCGGCGGATCGTCGACCTGGTGCGTCGCGACCGGAACGTCGGCGTCGTCGTCCCCTCCGGGCACCTCAAGGGGCCGGAGACCTGGGGGTCCAACCAGGAGCTCGTCGAGGCTCTCGCCGCCCGGTTGCCGTTCGCCTTCGATCCCGACGCCCTGCGCTATCCCGCGGGCTCGATGTACTGGGCACAGCCGTGGCTGCTCCAGCGGCTCGCCGACCTCGAGCTCGGGCAGGAGCACTTCGAGTCCGAAGCGGGGCATCTCGACGGATCGACGGCACACGCCATCGAGAGGTTCGTCGGGGTGATGGCCACCGCGGCCGGCCTGGACCAGGTGGAGACCGGAGAGGTGCCCTCGCGCCTCCACCAGGCGCGCCGAGCCGCGTCGGACACCACCGCGCCCCGGGTGCTGGCCTTCTATCTCCCGCAGTACCACCGGATCCCCGAGAACGACGAGTGGTGGGGGGAGGGGTTCACCGACTGGGTCAACGTCGACCGCGCCCGGCCGCTCTACCGCGGGCACGCGCAGCCCGTCGAGCCCGGCGAGCTGGGGCGCTACGACCTCTCCGACGTCAAGGTGATGCGGCAGCAGGCGGAGCTGGCCGCCGACCACGGTGTCGACGGGTTCGTGATGTACCACTACTGGTTCGACGGACGCCCGCTGCTCGACACGCCCCTGCGCAACCTGCTCGCCGATCCGTCCGTCGAGTTCCCGTTCGCGCTCTGCTGGGCCAACGAGTCCTGGACGCGGCGGTGGGACGGACTCGACAAGGACGTCCTGATCGCCCAGACCTACCCGCCGGGCTGGGAGGACGCGTTCTACGACGACCTGCTGCCGGCGCTGCGCGACCACCGCTACCTCCGGGTCGGCGGCTTGCCCCTGCTGGTGGTCTACCGCATCGGTCAGCTGCCCGACGCCGCAGCGACGATCGCGCGGTGGCGCAAGCGCGCCGACGACGACGGCCTCGGGGGGCTCCACGTCCTCGCGGTGATCCCCTCGCGCGACTTCGAGGGCATGTCGGCCTCGGCAGCCGCCGCGGTCGACGGGCTGGTCCACTTCCCGCCCGGCTCGGGGATCGGGCTGCAGTCGTTGCGCGGACTCGTTCCCGACCTCGACCCCGGCCACTCGGGGGACATCTACTCCTACGACGCCGCGGTCGACGGTGCCGACCTGCGCACCACCGGTCCGCACGGCCTGCGCGTCCATCCGGGCGTGATGCCGGGCTGGGACAACACGGCTCGACGAGGCTCGGCGGCGTACGCGTTCCACCGCGGCAACCCGGTGTCGTTCCGCCGCTGGCTCTCCCGGGCCGTCGATGCGGCCACGGCCGCCGGCGGTGAGCCGCTCGTCTTCGTCAACGCGTGGAACGAGTGGGCCGAGGGTGCCTGCCTCGAGCCGGACGCCCGCTTCGGTCGGGGCAACCTGGAGACCGTGCGTCAGGTCACCGGCACCCGCGCCCGCAGACCCGATCGCGCTGACTGACCATCTCGTGGACGGGTCCGACCTCCTCCCGCAAACCTTCGCCACATGTCGCTCGCCTGACGTAGGGTCGGAGGCTGCGGGCGTTCCTGTGGGGGAAGCCGCCCGATTCCTTGCTGTCTGCCTCGGAGGACCGACAATGTCATTGCCAGCTCACCGATCCGGCTTGCGGGCCGTGCTCCTCGGCCTGATCCCGCTGCTGATGGTCGGCGCGTCGCTCGTGTCGGCGCCCGCGCAGGCCCAGCGGGTCTCTCCCGACTTCTTCGGGATGCACGACGCCAACATCGCCGGTGGCTCGGTCCCCGGCGTCACGGTCGGCTCTGTCCGGCTCTGGGACACCGGGACCTCGTGGCGCCAGATCGAGAAGAGGCCGGGACGCTTCGACTTCAGGGCGCTCGACAAGGCGGTCAACACGGCTCGCGACGCCGGCCTCCGTCCGATGATCGTCCTGGGTCAGACGCCGAGGTTCCACGCCTCGAAGCCGAAGGCCGCGGGATGGTACGGAAAGGGTGCCTCCAGCATGCCGACGAAGATCTCGGCCTGGAAGAGCTACGTCACCAAGGTGGCCAAGCGCTACAAGACGTCGGTCGACTACCAGATCTGGAACGAGCCGAACGTCGTCGGCTTCTGGAGCGGCAGCGTGAGCCAGATGGCGCAGCTCACGGCAGTCGGCAGCGCCGCCATCAACAAGGCCGTCGGGCGCACGGCGACCATCGTCGCACCGTCCTTCCCGCTGCGGCTGGCGAGCCAGCGGGCGTGGTTCAAGAAGTACTGGGCGTCGAAGGTCGGCGGCAAGGGCATCGCCGCGATGGTCGACGTCGTGTCGGTGAACCCCTACCCGCTGGCCAATCAGGCGCCCGAGGCCTCGGTCACGCTGCTGTCGCTCGCCAAGCGGGCCCTGCCCCAGCAGGCGCGTCGCAAGCCGATGTGGAACACCGAGATCAACTACGGCCTCCGGGGCGGTGCCACCGCCAAGCAGATCCCCGACGCCAGGCAGGCGGCGTACGTCGCTCGCACCCTGCTGCTCAACGCCGGAGCCTCGGTCAAGCGGGTGTACTGGTACAGCTGGCGCATCAACGGCATCGCCAACACGCACCTCGTCGAGAACGACGGCACCACGCTCACCCCAGGGGGTCGCGCCTGGGAGGTGGCCCGGAGCTGGATCGTCGACGCCGACCTGACGTCGTGCGCGGTCACCGGGACGGGGCAGCTCAAGGGCCTCTACACCTGCACCGTGCGCGTCGGCGCGGACGAGGTCCGGCGGATCTACTGGAAGCCCACCGGCAGCGCTGTTCAGGTCACGACATCGGCGACGACGACCTCCTGGACCGACCTCGGCGGCACCACCACGACCCACGTCGGCCCGACCACCCTCACGGTCGGCGGCGCGCCGGTCATGGTCTCGTCGCTGACCTGACAGGCGGGGCCGAGCAAGCTCGGCCCCACCTCATCGCCCATCGGGGGGAGATCCGTATGACCGCTACCAATGTCCGCTCGTCCGCTCGTATGCTGCTGGTCCCGCTTCTGGCGGCGGGTCTCTTCCTGTCGCTCCTCACGTTCGCGGCCCCCGCCGAGGCGAAGCGGGTCGATCCGGCCTTCTTCGGAATGCATGACACCCGGATCAGTGGCGGGACTGTGACGACGCTGCCCATCGGATCCGTGCGGCTGTGGGATACCGGGACCGCCTGGCGAGACATCGAGAAGCGCAAGGGTCGCTTCAACCTGGGCACGCTGCGCACGGCCGTCCGCACGGCGAGAGAGGCCGGCGTGCGCCCCATGGTCGTGCTGGGCCAGACGCCACGGTTCCACGCGACGAAGCCGAACGCGCCCGGCGCCTACGGGCGTGGTGCGACCAGCATGCCGCGCCTGGGTCCGTGGAAGCGCTACGTCGCGAAGCTGGCGCAGACCTTCGGGACCACGGTGGACTACCAGATCTGGAACGAGCCGAACGTCGTCAACTACTGGACCGGGTCGGTCTCGCAGATGGCGCTGCTCACAGCCACCGCTGGGACCACCATCGAGAGGATCGCCGGTCGGAAGGCCGTCGTGGTGGCGCCTTCCTTCCCGCTGCGACTCACCTCACAGCAGGCGTGGTACCGCGCGTTCTGGCACGCCACCGTCGGCGGTCGCGGTGTCGCCCGATTCGTCGACGTGGTCTCGGCCAATCTCTATCCCCTGGAGCACCAGGCCCCGGAAGCCTCGATGAAGCTGGCCTCCTTCGCCCGGCGAGCCGTCCCGGAGGCTGCCCGCCGCAAGCCGTTGTGGAACACCGAGATCAACTACGGGCTGCGGGGAGGCCCCCCCGCGAAGCAGATCTCGACCCGGAAGCAGGCGGCGTACGTCGCGCGCACCCTGGTCCTGAACGCCGCGAGCCCGGTTCGCCGGGTCTACTGGTACGCCTGGGGCCTCGGCGCCATCGCGAACACCCATCTCGTCACGCCGGACGGCACCAAGCTGACCCGGGCCGGACGGGCCTGGGGCGTCACCGCCACCTGGCTCAGCGGCGTCGACGCTCAGGGCTGCACTCAGAAGTCGCGAGGACGCCTGCAGGGCGTCTACACCTGCGCGTTCCACGAGGGGGACGAGGTGCGCCGCGTCTACTGGAAGCCCCGCGGCAGTGCGGTCGACATCGCGACGCCCCGCACAACCCACTCCTGGTCGACCCTCTCCGGCGCCACCACCGAACGCTCAGGACGCTTCGCACTCCGGGTCGGCCAGGCGCCGGTCATGGTGAGCTCTCGCCGCTGAGCCCGACGCTCCAAGACACTCGCACTGCTTCCCGAGCCGTTGGAGAACGATGTTGGTCAGATCCCGCCGCACCCTGTTCGCGATCGCCTGCACCTGCGTGGCCATGCTCGGCCTCGGCTGCAGCACGAGCAGTCCCTCACGCGAGGCCGAGGGTCCTGAGTCGACCCCCTCCGCGCTGACGACGTCGCCCACACCTAGCTCCGCGGAGTCGCCGGGGCCGTCCGAGGCGGCGGTCCCTTCGGGACAGCGGATCCAGGGGGCCTTCTTCGGCATGCACGACGGACTCGTGAGCCAGGGCATCGCGCCGGACGCGCCCATCGGCGCGCTGCGCCTCTGGGACTCCGGGACGAGCTGGCGGGACCTGGAGAAGAGCCCGGGCGTCTTCACCTGGACGACGCTCGACACCGCCGTCGACACCGCGGAGCGGATGAAGGCCAGGCCGCTCCTGGTGCTCGGCCAGACCCCCGCCTTCCACGCCTCGAAGCCGCGCGAGGAGGCGCCGTACGGCCCTGGTGCGGCCTCGATGCCCGATCTCGGTGCCTGGCGCCGCTATGTCACCGCGGTCGCAGAGCGCTACGGCAACCGGATCGACTACCAGATCTGGAACGAGGCGAACGTCGTCCAGTACTGGACCGGCACGCCGCGGCAGATGGCCCGGCTGACGCTGACCGCCTCGGAGGCGATCCGCGAGGTCGTCCCGAAGGCGACGATCGTGGCGCCGGCGTTCCCGGTGCGGCTCGAGAGCCAGCAGGACTACTTCGCGGACTTCTGGTCGCTGCAGTCGACCCGCGTCGACCTGGCCGGCGCGGTCGACGCTGTGTCGGTGCAGCTCTATCCGCCCGCGGACGGGCTCCCGGAGGACCAGGCGACACTGCTCGACACCGTCCGGCAGGTGCTGGCCGAGAACGGGATCGACCTCCCGGTGTGGAACACCGAGATCAACTTCGGGCTCCTGGGCGGGCCCGAGCCACCGCCGATCTCCGCCGAGCTCCAGCGAGCCTTCGTGATGCGCACCTACCTGCTCGACGCCGGCCTCGGTCTGTCGCGGGTCTATTGGTACAGCTGGAACATCGGTCGGATCGCCAACACCTACCTGACCGAGGAGGACCTCACCACCGAGACCCTCGCCGGGAGGTCCTTCGACGTCCTCCGCGACTGGCTCGACGGCACCCGGGTCGAGGGCTGCACCCTCGGAGACGGGGAGCCCGGGGTCTGGGAGTGCGTGGCGCGCGGTGCGGGTCAGGTCAGGACGTTCTGGTGGAAGCCGCGGGGCCCCGCCGTGCGCGTGGCCGCTCCGGACGCGACGTCGTGGAGCGACGCGGACGGTGCGGTCAACCGCTGCCGCGGGTCGTGCCGGGTCCCGGTCGGGGTGACGCCGGTGATGGTCGTGCGCCCGGCGTGATGCCCCCTCAGGAGGCCGGCTCGTGCTGGCAGTAGCGGACCAGCGCGGTGAGAGCGTCCTCGGGGACGAATCCGGTGCGCGCCAGCTTGTCCAGGCTCAGGACGCTGCGAGCCGGTCGCGGGGCCAGAGACTTGCCGGCGGCGTACTCCTCGGTGCTGACCGGCGTCACGTCCCCGGGATCGCGGCCCGCCAACCGGAAGACCTCGCGGGCCAGGTCCGCCCACGACGTCGCCGGACCCTCGTTGGTGACGTTGTAGGTGCCGTACGCCGCGCCGCTCTCCACCAGGTGCCGTGTGGCGCGCGCCAGCTCGCCGGTGAACGTCAGCCGACCCACCTGGTCGTCCACGACCGACGGTGAGATGCCGCGCTCCGCGAGCGACTGCATCGTGCGGACGAAGTTGCGCCCCTCGCCGATGACCCAGGACGTCCGGAGCAGGTAGTGCCGCGGCGCGGTCCCGACGGCGAGGTCGCCCGCTGCCTTCGACTGGCCGTAGACCCCGAGCGGCGAGAACGGCTCGTCCTCGTCATGGGTGTCGGCGGCCGCGTCGAACACGTAGTCGGTGGAGTAGTGCACCAGGGTGAAGCGGTGCTCCTGAGCCAGCCGGGCGAGCACGGCCGGTGCCTGGGCGTTGGCGGCCCAGCACGCGGGACGGCCCTCGGGGGTCTCGGCGTCGTCGACGGCGGTGTAGGCCGCGGCGTTGAGCACGAGGTCGTAGTCCTGCCACGGCCAGGCTCCGACCGCGGTCGGGTCGGTGAGGTCGAGGACCGGATCGGTGCCGACCAGATCGACCTGGTCGGCCTGCGGGAAGTCGGCCGCGAGCGCCCGGCCGAGCTGACCGTTCGAGCCGATGATCAGGGTGCGACGCGGCTCCATCGGGACCACGTCGGCCAGCATCGGATTGCGCTGGTCCTTGTCCGAGATGTCGGCCTCGTCGAGAGCGATCGGCCACGGCACGGCGACCTCGGGGTCCCCGAGGTGGACCGCGGGGTAGGAGATGCCCGCCCGCCAGTGGTCGTTGACCAGGTAGCTGTAGCTGGTGCCGTCCTCGAGCGCCTGGTAGGAGTTGCCGACCCCCCGGGGCACGAACACCGTGACGGACGGGTCCACCTCGATGTGGAAGGTCGTCCCGAACGAGTCGCCACGGCGCAGGTCGACCCACGCCGCGAAGACGCGCCCGGTGGTCACCGAGACGAGCTTGTCCCACGGCTCCGCGTGGATGCCCCGCGTCGCGCCGCGGCGGGCGTTGTAGGAGACGTTGTTCTGGACCGGCCCGAAGTCGGGCAGCCCGAGGGCGACCATCTTGTCCCGTTGCCAGTTCTCCTTGAACCAGCCCCGCTCGTCCTGGTGCACCGGCAGCCGCAGGACCAGCAGGCCCGGGATCGGCGTGGTCTCGATGCCGAGCTGCGTCACCGGCTCCATCACTGCCCCTTCGCCGCGTAGCCGGCCTCGACGGCCTCCTTGTGCGGCCGCCACCAGTCCTCGTGCGCGACGTACCACTCGATGGTCGCCGCGAGCCCGCTCTCGAAGTCGCGGTACGCCGGCTCCCAGCCCAGCTCGGTGCGCAGCTTCGTCGCGTCGATCGCGTAGCGCAGGTCGTGCCCGGCCCGGTCGGTGACGTGGTCGAAGTCGTCCGCGGGCCGGCCGAAGTGGCGCAGGATCATCTGGACCACCTCGAGGTTGTTGCGCTCGCCGTCGGCGCCGATCAGGTAGGTCTCGCCGATCTTCCCGTTCTGCAGGATGGTGAGCACCGCCGAGGAGTGGTCCTCGGTGTGGATCCAGTCGCGCACGTTCAAGCCGGCGCCGTAGAGCTTGGGCCGGCCGCCGGTGATGACGTTGGTGATCTGGCGGGGGATGAACTTCTCGACGTGCTGCCACGGACCGTAGTTGTTGGAGCAGTTGGAGATCGTCGCCTGCACCCCGAAGCTGCGGACCCACGCGCGGACCAACATGTCCGAGCCCGCTTTGGTGGAGGAGTAGGGGCTGGAGGGGTCGTACGGCGTCGCCTCGGTGAACCGCTGCGGGTCGTCGAGCTCGAGGTCGCCGTACACCTCGTCCGTCGAGACATGGTGCAGGCGGACGCCCGCCTTGCGCACCGCCTCGAGCAGGGTGAAGGTGCCGACGAGGTTGGTCTGCACGAACGGCGACGGGTCGCGCAGCGAGTTGTCGTTGTGCGACTCCGCCGCGAAGTGGACGACGGCGTCGTGCTCGGCGACCAGCGGGTCGACCACGGCCGCGTCGGCGACGTCCCCCACGACGAGCCGCACCCGGCTCTCCGGCAGGCCGGCGAGCGACTCGCGGCTCGCCGCGTAGGTGAGCTTGTCGAGCACGGTCACCTCGGCCTCGGTCGCGCCGATCAGGTGGTGGACGAAGTTGGAGCCGATGAAGCCGGCCCCGCCCGTTACGAGGATGCGATCCATGTCCGGTCCCCTCAGTCGGTTGTGGGTCGTCAAGAGCGTCGGGTGGCGTCGATGATCCGGGCGTACGCGTCGGCCACCGGCTCCCACAGGAAGTGCCGGGCAGCCCGGTCCGCGGCCAGCTCGCCGAGTGGCCGATCGTCGTTGAGCGCGGCGACGACCGCCTGGACGATCGACTCCTCGTCACCGTCGCAGTACACGCCGGTGTCGGCGAGCACCTCACGGTTGAAGGCGGTGTCGCGCGCGACGACCCGAGCGCCCAGGGCCATCGCCTGCACCAGGGACGGATTGGTCCCGCCGACCGTGTGGCCGTGGAAGTAGACGCCGGCATGCTGCCACAGCGAGTGAAGCCGCTGGTCGTCGCTGAGGTGGCCGAGGACCTTGATGCGCGGGTGGGCGACCGCCAGGGCGTCCGCCGCTCGCTGGATCGGGTCATCCGGGGTGGCGGATCCGACGACCACCACGTCGACGTCCGCCTTCTCCACGATCGCGGGCGCGGCCGCGAGGAACTCGGCGACGGTGTTCTCCTGCACGAAGCGCGCCACCAGCAGCACGTACCGGCCCGCCTCGAGATCCTCGTCCAGCGGTAGCGCCGGTCCCGGGTCGCCGCCGTACGGTACGAACGTCCCGTCGCGGCCGAGCTCGCGACGCCAGTAGTCACCGATCGCCTCGGCGTCGAAGATCAGCTCGTCGGCGAAGCGGGCCGTGAGCCGGGCCCCCCACCGGAACACCGTCTTGCCCAGCGAGTTCCACTTGTCGCGCTCCCACTCGATGCCGTCGACGTTCACGACGGTGGGGATCCCCCGCAGCCTGAGCAACGGGAGCCAGAACCCGTTCGCGACGTTCATCACCAGCGCGACGTCAGGCTTCCTGACGAGGGCGTGGAGGACCGCCGTGAGCCCGTAGGAGAGCGTGCTGAACGCGGTCGTGTCGAGACCTGGGGTGAGGACGCGGTCCACGCGCGGGTCCGTCGTGCTCGTCGCTGCGACCCAGCCCCGGCGTCCGTAGACCCGCACCCGCCAGCCACGGTCCGCCAGTGCGGGCGCGATCCGGCGTACGGCGGTCTCGAACCCGCCGTAGAAGCTCGGGTAGCCGCGCGTCCCGATGACGGCGACGATGGGGGTGTCTGGTCGATGTGGGTGCATGCTTCCTTTCCGCGTGCAGCGGACAGCGTCGCCTCATCCTAGGCGTGGCGGCTCCGTCGTTCGCCAACGGCGTGCACTGCTCGGCTGGGCGAACGCGGTCCGTACGATGACGCCATGCGCGGAATCATCCTCGCGGGCGGCACCGGCTCGCGGCTCCACCCGATCACCCACGCGGTGAGCAAGCAGCTGATGCCGGTGTACGACAAGCCGATGATCTACTACCCGCTCTCGACGCTGATGCTGGCCGGCATCCGCGAGGTGCTGGTCATCACCACGCCGCACGAGGCCGATCAGTTCCGTCGTCTGCTCGGCGACGGCAGCCAGTTCGGCATCGAGATCTCGTGGGCGGTGCAGGCCAGCCCGGACGGCCTCGCGCAGGCCTTCTTGATCGGTGCCGACCACGTCGCCGGCGAACCGTCCGCCCTGGTGCTCGGGGACAACCTCTTCTACGGCGCCGGTCTGGGCAGCCAGCTGCACCGGTTCCACTCGCTGACCGGTGCAGCCGTGTTCGGCTACCGGGTCGCGGACCCGGCGGCGTACGGCGTCGTCGAGTTCGACAGCGACGGTCGTGCGCTGTCCCTGGAGGAGAAGCCCGAGAAGCCCCGGAGCAGCTATGCCGTTCCCGGCCTCTACTTCTACGACGAGACCGTCGTGGAGCGCGCGGCCTCCCTGAAGCCGTCGGCGCGGGGCGAGCTCGAGATCACCGACCTGAACCGGATCTACCTCGAGGCGGGGGAGCTGCACGTCGAGGTGCTGCCCCGCGGCTCGGCCTGGCTCGACACCGGCACGTTCGACGAGCTGAACGAGGCCAGCAACTTCGTCCGGGCGATCGAGCGCCGGCAGGGCACCAAGATCGGCGCACCGGAAGAGGCCGCCTGGCGGATGGGCTTCATCGGCGACGAGGAGCTGGCCGCGCTGGCGGAGCCGCTGGTCAAGAGCGGCTACGGCCGCTACCTGCTGGAGCTCCTCGACGAGTGACTCAGGGGGAGTCGGCGAGATCGCACCTGACCATCTCGGCGACGACGTCGGCGAACTCCCGGGTCGGCACCCACCCCAGCCTCTCCCGCGCGCGGGAGGAGTCGCCGACCAGCTCGGACGCGTCCGCGGGGCGGACGAGGTCGGGGTCGGCGACCACCCACGACTCCCAGTCGGTGATGCCCACCTGGTCGAAGGCGGCGGCGACGAAGTCCCGCACCGAGTGGGCGGTGCCGGTGGCGATCACGTAGTCGTCGGGTGACTCGGCGCGCGCTGCGCGCACCATCGCGTCGACGTAGTCGGGTGCCCAGCCCCAGTCGCGGCGGGCATCGAGGTTGCCGAGAGCCAGGCGGGTGGCCCGGCCCTGGGCGATCGCGGCCACCGTCGAGGTGATCTTGCGCGTGACGAAGTGGGCCGGCCGGCGCGGCGACTCGTGGTTGTAGAGGATCAGGCTGACCGCGTGCAGGCCGCGACGACGGTAGACGTCGACCATGAGGTGGGCGTACGCCTTGGCCGCGCCGTACGGGTTCACGGGGCGGACGGGCGTCGACTCGTCCTGCGGGCTGTGCTCGGGCTGCCCGAAGATCTCCGCGCTGGACGCCTGGACGACCCGCACCGCTCTGCCGTGCTCGTCCTGTGCCGCGAGCGCCGCGTCGAGCAGCGCGGCAGCGGCCAGCCCGTTCACCCGGCCGGTCAGCTCCGGTTCGGTCCAGGACCGCGCGACCGAGCTCACCGCCGCGAGGTTGTAGACCTCGTCGGGAGCCACCTCGAGGAGCAGGCGGCGCACGTCGTCGGACACGGTCACGTCGCCGACGTGCAGGTGCACCTCCGGGAGGTCCGGCAGGGGCTCGAGGTCGTGGGCGAGCGCATGCACCTCGACACCGTCCGCGAGCAGACGGTCGACGAGGTAGCTGCCATCCTGGCCGTTGACACCGGTGACGAACGCCCGGGTCATCTCACCAGCCCTGCCGGGTCGCGGCCAGGTCGGCGTCGACCATGAGTGCGACCAGCTCCGGGAACGACACCTTGGGCTTCCAACCGAGCACGTCGCGCGCCTTGCTGGCGTCGCCGATCAGGTGATCCACCTCGGCCGGGCGCATGAATCGCGCGTCCTGGCGGACGTACGGCGTCCAGTCGTCGATGCCCACGTGGCCGAAGGCAGCGTCCAGGAAGTCGCGGATCGAGTGCGCCTCGCCGGTGGCGATGACGTAGTCGTCGGCCACCGGCTGCTGCAGCATCAGCCACATCGCCTCGACGTAGTCGCCGGCGAAGCCCCAGTCGCGCTCGGCGTCGAGGTTGCCGAGCACCAGCTCGTCCTGCAGGCCCAGCGTGATCCGGGCGACCGCCTCGCTGATCTTGCGGGTCACGAACTCCGGTCCGCGGCGCGGCGACTCGTGGTTGAACAGGATGCCGCTGGAGGCGTGCATGCCGTAGGACTCGCGATAGTTGATCGTCATGTGGTGTCCGAACACCTTGCTCACGCCGTACGGCGAGCGGGGCCACAGCAGTGTGCGCTCGTGCTGGGGCACCTCCTGCACCTTGCCGAACATCTCCGAGCTCGACGCTTGATAGAACCGGATCTCCTCCGGATGGTCGCCCGTGTGGAGCCGGACCGCCTCGAGGATGTTGAGCACGCCCTTGGCCGTCACGTCGGTCGTGAGCTGCGCGTTCTCCCAGGAGTAGGCGACGAACGACACCGCACCGAGGTTGTAGACCTCGTCGGGGGCGGAGTCGCGCAGTGCCCGGATCAGACTCGACATGTCCGTGAGATCACCGTTGTGGAGCCGGACGCCGGGGAGCAGGCGCTCGACCAGGTCGCGCTTGGGGTTGTTCTGCCCCCGGATCAGACCGTGGACGTCGTACCCCTTCGCCAGCAGGAACTCGGCCAGGTAGAGGCCGTCCTGGCCGGTGATCCCGGTGATCAGTGCGCTCGGCATGCTGGCATTCTGCCCGAGATCCCGGGGCCGTCCTGGATCGCGGCTCCGTGGCTCGCATCCGCGCGCAGACGTCGTAGATTGGACGGGTGTCCCGCACCCGCCAGGTCGACCTGCCCCAGGACGTGGGCTCTCGTCCACGAGCCCTGAGCCGCCAGGTCCTCCGGGAGTGGTGAGGTGGTGGCCCGCTCTCCACGCTCCCGGGCCCTGGACTGGCTCGCGTCGGGATGGTTCGACCGCGAGTTCTACGCGGCGCTGAGGGGGCGCCGGTTCGGCGACGACGTCGAAGCCGCCGAGGACTTCGTGGAGCACGGCATGCAGCTGCTGCTCAGCCCGCATCCTCGGCTGCACGTCGTGGATCGGCCACCGCCGACGCGCGGGGCGTGGCGACGCGGCAGGGTCGGCCGCGTGCTGGCCGACCTGGGGGCGGAGGTCGCTGCGGGGCGACTGGATCCCGCGCCCGGCGTCCCGTCGGCCCGCGACCGGTTCCTGGACGTGGCGCACCGGCTCGGGCGCGAGGGCGAAGCAGGGCCGAGTGACGTTCCGGTGGTCGACTGGACCGCCGTGGCCGGACGCGCTCGTCGGCCCGACCTCACGTCCGTCGTCGTGGTGGCCGACGACATGCGCGACACGATCCGGTCGGTGCGCGGCGTGCTCGACGCCGCCGACGGCCGCGACCTGCAGGTGCTGATCGTCGACTGCGGCGCGCCGGTGCACGAGACGCTCGGTGCCTACGCGGCGCTGCAGGACCGCGCGGAGGTGGACCTGGTCCGACTGCCGGCCGGAGTCGAGGCCTCGACGGGGGCGAACGTCGGGATCTCACGGTCCGTCGGTGAGGTGGTGGTCTTGCTCGATGCGCACGTCGTGCTGCGCCGCGGGGCGATCGGGTCCATGCTCGCCGTGCTCGAGGACCCGGTCGTCGCCTGCGTGCAACCCCTGCTGCTCGGTGCGGACGACAGGATCCTCTCCGCCGGGCTGGTGACCGCCGACGACGGAGAGCCTGAGCCCGTCCTGGTCGGCCATCCTCCGGACGACGCCCGGCGTCTGGAGGGCCACCCGCTCGCCGCGATCGCGGCGGACGCCGTGGCGCTGAGGGTGCGGGACGCGGCGGGGGTTGGGGGATTGCGCGAGGACCTGGCTCGGTCCGATGCCGTTCTCGACCTCGCGAACCGGCTCGGAGCCGGGCGGCCGGGTGGGCTCCGACTCGCACCCACGGCGCGCGCGACGGTGACCGGCCGGGTGAGCGCTCCGACGTCCCCGACCCACCCGGCAGGCAGAGTCCGCGACCCGGTCGTCGTACGCCGCCCGGCCGACACCCCCGTGCAGCGGTGGTCGATCAAGCTGCCGTCCTCGCCGGGCCCGGCGGGTGACCGGTGGGGCGACACCCACTTCGCGGAGGCGTTGGCCGACGCGCTGCGCGACCTCGGCCAGGACGTGGTGACCTATCGCCGCGGTGCTCACGAGAGCGGGCCGATCTGGCTGGACGACGTGTCGCTCGCCCTGCGGGGGCTGCATCCCGTGCCGCCGGTGCCCGGCCACCTGAACGTCTTGTGGGTGATCAGTCACCCCGACGACGTCGATCCGGCTGAGCTCGACGGCTACGACCATGTGTTCGCCGCCTCTGTTCCGTGGAGTGCCGCACTGTCGGCCAGCACGGGCCGCACGGTCCATCCACTCCTCCAGGCCTCGGAGTTCGAGCCTCCGGGTGGCGACTCCCTCGGGGCGCAGGGATCCGGCGACGCCGGCGTGGTGTTCGTGGGCAACGCCGGGGGAGGCCGCAGCCGGCCGCTGGTCCACCTGGCCGTCGAGGCCGGGGTGCCGCTCGTGGTCTACGGCACCGGCTGGGAGGACCTGCCCGAGGGCGCCTGGCGTGGCGCGTACGTCGACAACGCCCGCTTGCCCGATCTCTACCGGCGACACGGGATCGTCCTCGCCGACCACTGGCCCGACATGGCCCGGACCGGCTTCATCGCCAACCGCGTCTTCGACGCCGTCGCGTCCGGTGCCCGCGTCGTCTGTGACGACGTCGCGGGGATCCACGACGTGTTCGATCCGCGCGACGTGGCGGTGGTGCACGACGCCGACGACCTGCGGCGCGTGGTCTCAGAGTTCCGGCGCACCGCCCGGGCGCAGGACGTGCCGCGGCCGCCGCTCTCCTTCCGCGACCGGGCCCGCACCCTCCTCGCCGAGGTGTCGGGCGGCTGACTCAGTCCTTCGCCTCCCGGCGGAAGCCGAAGCGCTTGCGCAGCACCCGGTGCTTGTTGGTGCCCTCGAGGTTGTCGCCCTTCTCGATGATCACGAGGTTGTGATAGCAGTGCACGCCCCGGACATGGGTGTCGGAGTAGCTCGGCTCGTAGTCGGCGTCGAGGAACTCCTCGTGGTTGAGGCCGTCGACCAGGTCCTTCACGAACGCCATCGTGGTGTCGCGGGACTGACGGTCCTCGCTGCCGCCGAACTCGGGCCAGTAGGAGGTCTGCGTGTCCTCGATGGCGTACACCGCGCCGTCGGGCAGCATCGGGAACAGCAGCTCGAAGGTCGCCCTGATGTCGCTGGGGCGGTGGCTGCCGTCGTCGATGACCACGAGCGGTGTCCCGAACCGATCGAGGACCGACCTCAGCACCTTCTCGTCGGTCTGGTCGCCGATCACGGTGGTGATGCGAGGCCTGTCCACGAACGACTTGTCCTCGATGTCGAGGCCGACGATCTGTGCCCCAGGGAAGTAGCGACGCCACATTCGCAAGGACGCGCCACCTTGGCGGGAGCGCTTGTAGCCGCCGACCCCGATCTCGAGCAGGACGAACTCCTCGTCCCGGAGATGTTCGAGGTGCCGCTCGTAGTGGGGCGTGTAGAAGTGCACGCCCCACTTGTCGGTGCCGGTGCTCTTCGCGATGTCGGTGAGGCTGGGCCGCGGCGGGTCGCTGTGCCCGCGCAGCCGGTCCCAGACCTCGACGCTCACGAGCGGCTTCACGTGGCGTACGGCGGCCTGCCGGGCGAGCTCGGTCGACCTCGAGCGCCAGGAGCTGACGAGCGATGCCGGCGGCCTCCGGGCGGCGGGGTTCACGTCAGGCTCTCCTTGGCGGGGCGTCAGCGGGCAGCACGAGTGGTACGCGTGGAGCCTAGCCTCGCTAGTCGGCGGGCGCGGCCACGATCTCCCACTCCTGACTGGTGCTCAGCGCCTGGTTTGGGAGGCTGACCGTGCTGCCGTCCGCGGTCCATCCGTCGGGGAGGTCCGTCACGGTGTAGCCGTCCGGCAGCTGGACCTCCACCCGGACCGACTGGCCCCAGACCGTGCCCTGCGGGTCGAAGGCCAGGTGGTAGGTCAGCTCGCCCGACTCGTCGACCGTGGCGGCGTCGTCGACGCGATAGTGCATCTCGAACCGCGCCTCGCTCGCCGGCGGGAGGAGAGCCTTGGTCGCGACGAAGCCGTGGTGGTAGAACCTGCGGACCGACGGCTCGATCGGGTCGCCGAGGAACGAGGCCTTCTGCACGTCGATGCCCCGGGGGACGAACACGCTGAGGGCCAGCCCGGCCCACCGGGTGAAGTACCAGCTCCGCGGGTCGCGACCCGGCACGGAGTACGGCGGCGTGTCGTTGCCCAGCACCACGCTCACCTGGTCCTGCGCCGAGCCGTCGGGCTCAAGCCTGACCCGGAGGTCGATGTCGCGCCGCTGGTAGAAGTCGACCTTCGAGCCGTTGGTGTTCTGCGTGAACGCACCGATGTAGTCCCCCTGCGGATCGGCGAGGTCGCCGTCGAGGCCGAGCGCGGCGAAACCCTTCTGGACGACCCGATCGCGGAAGAACATGGCGAAGTGGCGCTCGTCGGCGGCGGTCGCGAGTGCCTGTGCCTTCGCCTGGAAGTCGCCGTCGCCCAGGAACTTGCTCTTGAAGGCGGGGATGAGCTCGTCGTTCAGCTGGTCCTGTGCCGTCGGGTCGGGGTAGTACTTCTCATAGCTCCCCACCAGGGTGCTGACGAGGTTGTCCGAGGTGAGCTCGCCGTAGCCCTCGACCTCGATGGGTCCGGTGACGTCCAGCAGCTGCGCGAGGGCGACCACGTCGATGGCGATGACCCCGTCCAGGTGCTGGTGCTGGTTCTTGTCCCACGCCCGGAGGAGCTCCAGGCCCGAGACCGACCAGGACGGCGCGAAGGTGGCGCTGGTCAGGAGGTGACGGCCGGGATAGTGGAACGGGTTGCGAGACACCGGACGCCAGGAGATCGGCGTGACCATCCGGGGGTTGCCGTCCGGCTGGACGGACTTGCCGAGCTCGACCTTGCCGTGGTCGAAGGAGAGGGGAGCGAACTTCAGCGTCGCCCCGCCCGAGTAGCGGAGCTCGGCGGGGTTGAGGATCGTGATGAGGTAGCGCCGCTTGCCCTCGAAGCCCAACACGTCGGGCAGCCGCTCGAGCATCGGCGTGAGGTCGGCGACGGTCTCGGCCATCGGGTCCACCTCTGCGGCAGCCTCGTCGCGGCGCTCCGACAGGAACCCACCGATCAAGGGCGTCGAACCCTGGACGTCGTCGAGCGCTGTGTCCGCAGACGTGAGGTGCTCCGTCGCGCGCAGGGTCCCCTCGACCACGCGCTGCAGCGTCGCCTCGTCGACCCGCTCGTCGCGGAACAGCGTCGCATCGGGCCCGGCCGCCGCCGGGTAGAGGTCGACGCCGATCTCGGCCACGGAGGTCGTGTCGTCGAGCGCCTGGACCAGGTGGCGCGCGTCGTCCACGGCGGTTCCCACGAGCGGGAGGGCGGCCCAGACGTCCGAGCCGAACCAGTTCGCCTCGAGCTGGCCCCTGTCGACATGGCCTCTCGCGCTCGCGACCAGGTCGCGGGCCTCGGGCAGCTGCCCGTCGGTCAGCGCGTCCTTGGCCTCGCTCAGGTCGTCCTTCGCGGCGCCGGCCTCGAAGTACGTGACCGCGAGGGGCAGGACGAGCAGCACGAGGATCGCCACCGCGGCGGTCAGTCCCAGCGTCACCAGCGTGAGCAGGCGGCGTCGGGGTGACGCGGCGCGGAACGCCGTACGCCTCGCGGCGACGGCCCGTCGCAGGCGATTCCTGGGCTGGTCCTGGTCCACCGCGTGCGACATGAGGGCCATCCTCCCAAAGGAGGTCGCGGCCCCCGAATCGGCTCCGACGAGCTAGTACGCGCCGCGCGACCGGAGGACGGCGCCGACGGTCTTGGCGAGGATGTTGAGGTCCTGCAGGATCGACCAGTTGTCCACGTAGTACAGGTCCAGGCGGACGGCCTCCTGCCACGACAGGTCGGACCGCCCGGACACCTGCCACAGCCCGGTCATGCCAGGTCGCACCCGGAGTCGCCGGTGCACGTCGGAGGCGTACTGTGCGACCTCGCTCGGGAGCGGAGGGCGAGGGCCGACGAGGCTCATCTCGCCCCGCAGCACGTTGATCAGCTGCGGCAGCTCGTCGAGCGAGTAGCGCCGCAACCACCTGCCGGGCCGGGTCACGCGCGGGTCGTCCTTCATCTTGAACAGCATGCGCTGGTGGCCGAGGGCGGCTCGCAGCTCGTGAAGCCGGTCCTCGGCGTCGGGAACCATCGAGCGGAACTTCAGGCAGGCGAACTCCGCGCCGTCGCGCCCGGTGCGGGTCTGGCGGAAGAAGACGGGTCCGCCGTCGGCGAGCTTGATCTGCAGCGCTGTCAGCAGGAAGAGCGGGCTGAAGAGGACGAGCAGGATCAGGGCGCCGGTCACGTCGAAGAGCCGCTTGCCCCAGCGGATCGCGTCGATGGAGCGGGGAGCATCGATGTGCATCAGCGGGAGACCACCGACGGGGCGGATGCGGACGCGCTCTCCGGACACGTCGGTCACCCGCGGGGCGACGACGACCTGGACGTCGTGCTGCTCGAGATCCCACGCGATGCGACGCAGCTCGGTGGACGAGGTCAAGGCCCCGCTGGCGAAGAAGATCACGTCGACGCTGTGGTCCTTGACCACCGACGTGACCTCCTCGCACTCGCCGATCACCGGAATGCCCAGGTCGGTGTGTACCCGGTGGTCGTCCCGTGGCGTCAGGGCTCCGACGACGTTGTAGCCCAGCCAGGACTCCCGGGCCAGGGCGGTGGCGACCTCGTCGACGTGCGAGGGGAGGCCGGAGATGACGACGCGGAACTGGAGCTTGCCCTGCTTGCGCGCATGCTGGATCGCGCGGCGCAGCGCAAACCGTCCGACGACGAGGGCCGGGATGCCGACCGCGAAGAGCAGTTGGTAGTAGCCGCGCGAGAGCGGGTACTTCGCCAGGTAGCACCCGACGCCCAACAGGCCGGCCGTCAGCAGGCTGGCGTTCACGACCCGCTTGTACTCCTCGGTGCCAGCGCCGAAGAGGTCGTCACGGTAGCCGCCGCGAAGTGCGATCAACGCCAGCCAGGCGATGCCCACCACGAACCCGACCGCGGCCAGCGCCGAGGCGTCGTCGGCGGGGGTCTTGTAGAAGTCGAAGCGCCGGCGTCCCCACGCGGCGAAGAGAGCCGACAGGGTGACGATGGAGAGGTCGAGGACGAGTGCCGAGGCCGGCAGGTAGCGCAGCGCCCGGCTCGGCGGCCCGGCGACGAGTGTGCGTGTTGCTGAGAGCAGAGTCATGCGCGGCCTAGTCTCCCTGAACCATCCGTTCGGCCCCGCGGCCGACCTGCCCCCCAAGCAGTGTCGATCTCGGTCAGGCTGCGTGGCGTCGCAGTCGATCGAGGAAACCACTCTAAAACACGGGTGTTACGCGCAGGTGTCCAGGTGCTCTCGTCACCGGCTGGAGGCGTCACGGTGCGAGGAGCAAGGGCGCACCGCCGGCCCCGGTGGACGGGTGGGCGGTCGCATGACGTCTCTCCCCCGAGAATGTTCACGTATCGGACGCTACGCTGTCGACGGCAGATGTCCAGACCTCAGGGGACCTCACCCGAGCGTGATGACGACCTTCACGTCCTGCTCCGCCGCCCCGAACGCACTCGCGGCCCGCTCCAGCGGCACCTGGCGGGTGAGCAGCCGGCCGAGCCAGCCCGGGTCGGCCGCGGCCAGCGCGTCGGCGGCCGCGCGGTAGTGACGCAGGTTGGCGTTGACCGAGCCGATCACGGCGTCGTTCTCCAGCACCAGCTCGCGGTTGAGGCCGCCGGCGTCCAGCGAGATCGTGCGGCCGGTCGACGAGACGCCGGTCAGGCAGACGATGCCGTAGGGCCGGGTCGCCTCCATCGCGTCGAACACCAGCGACCCGACCCCGGTGGCCTCCAGCACCACGTCGGGCCGCGCGTGCTCGGTGACCTCCGCCACGCTGCCGTGGTGGTACGTCGCCCCCAGGTCGCGGACCAGCCCCGGCTTGGGCCCGTCGGTCACCCGGTCCAGCACGTGCACGTCCAGCCCGCGCTGCACCCCGATCATCGCCGCGAGGAGCCCGATCGGCCCGGCGCCGGTGACCAGCACCCGCCGCGGCTCGAACCAGGCCCGCTCGCCGACCCGCTGCACCTGCTCCCAGGCCTTGGCGACCACGCTGGTCGGCTCGATCAGCACCCCGGTCAGGCCCAGGTGGGCGGCGACCCGCACGGCGTACCGCTCCGGCACCGTCCACCGCTCGCTGCCGTAGCCGTCGAGCTCCTTGATGCCGCGCTCGGTGTAGCGGCCGTTGCGGCACATGTCCCACTCGTCGTGGGCGCACGCCCCGCACGGCACCGGGTCGGGCCGCCGCACCACGCCCGCGACGAGGTCGCCCTCGGCGAGGTCGCTGCGGGCCGGCGCCTCCAGCACCCGGCCCAGCGACTCGTGGCCGAGGATCAGCCGGTCGCGGCCGGGCGGCGCCCAGCCGTAGTCGCCGCGCACGATCTCCTTGTCGGTGCCGCAGACCCCGATCGCGACGCCCTCGACGAGCAGCTCGTCCGCGCCCGCCTCGGGCTCCGGGACGGCCTCGACGGCGAGCGAGCCGCGCTTGTGGGGCTGGACGGTGAGCGCGCGCATGCGGCCGCTCACGGCGCTGCTCACGGGGCCACGATCAGGGCCTGCGGGGCGGCGACCTTGAGCCGGGTGTCCAGCCAGGTGATCTGCCGCGCGGTCTCCGCGCTGCAGGCGTGAGCGAGGTCGAGCAGCTCCCGGTCGCGCAGCCCCTGCGCGCCCTGGGCGATCACCATCCAGGTCGTCTGCACCAGGCTCGCGAGCACGTGCAGGTCCTGCAGGTCGCGCAGCAGCCCGATCTCGCCGTCGCGGGCCTGCGCGAGACCGGCCGCGTGCAGCCGCTCGGGCTCGTCGACATCGGTCTGCTCGCCGTAGCGCTCGACCACCGGCGCCAGCGCCTCGCGGTGGGCGTCGCTCCAGCCGGCCAGCGTGTGGCACAGGTGGAACACGTCCGCCACCTGGGCGTGGCCCTCGGCCACCGCGCGGAACGAGTCGGCCAGGGTCTGCTCGCTGTGGTCCGCGAGCCCGACGTACGTCGCCAGGTGCGGCATCTCAGCTCCCCTCCCCGTCGTGGACCCGGGTCACTCTGCAGGCGGCCGTCTTGAACGTCGGCTGCTTGGACACCGGGTCCCACACGGTCATCGTCAGCTCGTTGGCCGGGTGGTCGCCGTAGTGGAACGGCACGAACACCGCACCCTCGGTGACCTCCCCGACCCGCACCGGCACCTCGATCGCGCCGCGCGGCGACTCCAGGCGGACGGTCGCGCCGTCGGCGACGCCCAGCCGGTCGGCGTCGGCGGCCGCGAGCTCCACCCACGCGTGCGGCGCGGACTCCTCGAGCGGGCGGGACCGCTTGGTCTTGGTGCGGGTGTGGAAGTGATAGACGGTGCGCCCGGTGGTGAGCCGGAACGGGTAGTCCTCGCTGGGCTCCTCGTGCGGTGGGGAGTACGCCGTGCCCTTGAGGAACGCCCGCCCGGCCGGCGCCTGGGCGCGGTGCTCCTGCTCGCTGACGGTCCCGCCGGTGACCAGGTCGTGGCCGTAGGTCTCGCACCGGTCGGTGTCGGTGGGGAACACCCCGTCGCCGTACAGCCGCTCGACGCCGAGCGGCCACTGCACCCCGGTCGGGCCGCGGAGCAGGTCGTAGGTGATGCCGGTGTAGTCGCAGGGCCGGCCGCGGCTCGCCTCGGTCCACGCCTCGAACGCCTCCTCCGGCGTGCGCCAGGTGACGAGCGGGCCGCCGTCGAGGTCGGTGAAGCCCATGGCGTCGGCGTACGTCAGGAAGATCTCGAGGTCGCTGCGCGCCTCGCCCGGGGGGTCCACGGCCTTCTCCGACAGATGGACCGTGCGGTCGACGTTGGTGAACGTGCCGGTCTTCTCGCCCCAGCCGGCCGCGGGCAGCACCACGTCGGCGAGCCGCGCGGTCTCGGTGAGGAACAGGTCCTGGACCACCACGAAGCACTGGTCGCCGGCCAGGATCCGCTTGACCCGCTCGCTCTCCGGCAGCGAGACCGCCGGGTTGGTCGCGGAGATCCACAGCAGCCCGATCGTGCCGGCCTCGGCGTAGGAGAAGATCTGCATCGCGTGGGTGGGCGGCGCCCAGTGCGGGATCGTCATCGGGTCGACGTGCCACAGGTCGGCGAGCTCCTGGACGTGCGCGGGGTTGTCCCAGTTGCGGAACCCGGTCAGGTCGCCGTCGGCGCCGGTCTCGCGGTTGTTCTGCGCGGTCGGCTGGCCGTTCATCTGCAGGAGGCCGCAGCCGGGGCGGCCGAGCATGCCGCGCAGCAGGTGCAGGTTGTTGACCGCGACGGAGGCGGCGGTGGCCTGGTGGGACTGGTAGAAGCCCTGCAGCACCGTCGAGAGCACCGCCTCGGACTCCCCGAAGATCCGCGCCGCCCGGCGTACGTCCTCGGCCTCGACGCCGCAGATCCGCGCCGCCTCCTTGGGGGTGTACGGCGCCACCACGGCGCGCAGGTCGTCCAGCCCGAGGGTGTGCGCCTCGACCCAGGCGTGGTCGACCCAGGCGTCGTGCTCGAGCAGCTCGCGGGTCAGCGCGTTCATCAGCGCGAGGTTGGTGCCCACGCGCGGGGCCAGGTGCACCCCGCCGGTGCGCTCGGCCTCCGCGGCGACCGCGGTGCGCCGGGGGTCGACGCACACCACGCGTGGCGGGTCGTCGCCGCGGGTGCGGTCCAGGATCCGCGACCAGAGCACGGTCTGGGTCTCGGCCATGTTGTGGCCGTAGAGGAACAGCGCGTCGCAGTGCTCGATGTCGTCGTAGGACCCGGGCTGGCCGTCGGCGCCGAACGACTCCTTGAGCGCGGCCGCGGCGGTGGCCGTGCAGAGCCGGGTGTTGCCGTCCATGTGCGGGGTGCCGAGGCCGGCCTTCCCGATCACCGCCTGCGTGTAGTACTCCTCCAGGAACAGCTGGCCGCTGGTGTAGAAGCCGTGGCTGAGCGGGCCCTGCTCCTCGAGCAGCTGCTTCGATCGGGCCACGATCCGGCCCATCGCGGTGTCCCAGTCGGTCTCGACCAGATCGCCGCCCTCGCGCACCAGCGGCCGGGTCAGCCGGTCGGGCGAGTGCGACCACGGCGTACTGCCGTAGAGGCCCTTGGGGCCGAGCCGGCCGTGGTTGACCCGGTCGGTCGCCCGGCCGCGGACGCCGACCATCCGGCCGTCCTTGACCGCGATGTCGCAGCCGCAGCCGTTGCTGCACAGCAGGCACGCCGAGGACACCCAGCGGTCGACCTGGTCCTCGCTGACGCCGTCCTCGAGATGGAGGTCGACGCGGGTCGGCCAGGGGGTGCCGCGGCCGTGGGGTGTGCGCTCGCCCCAGACGTCGCGGGTGCGGTCGGTGTCGTGGGTGTCGTGGGAGTCGTGCGTGCTGTCGTGGGTCGGAGTGGTCACGACTGCCCGGTGTCCGCAGATCCGGGATTCATGCGCTAGCGCATATATGTTTCTCGGATGGAACCGGGTGATGAGCTGGCCGAGGCGTTCGTGACCGCGAGCCGGGCGCTGGTGGGGCTGGCCGTGCACTCGGTCGGCGCGGCGCCGACGGAGGTCACCGTGGCGCAGTTCCGGCTGCTGGTGCTCGTGGCGGGCGCGGGGGAGCGGACCGTCGGCGACATCGCCGAGCAGCTGGGCGTCAACCAGTCCAACGCCAGCCGGCACTGCGACCGCCTCGAGCGGCTCGGGCTGCTGGCGCGGCGCCGGTCACGCTCGGACGGCCGGGTGGTGCGGGTGCGGCTGACCGACGACGGCCTGCGGCTGGTCGACGAGGTCACCCGGCAGCGTCGTGCCGACGTACGCCGCGTCCTGGCCCGGATGTCACCCGAGGAGACCGCCGGGGCCCTCGCGGCGCTGCGGGCCTTCGGGCGCGCCGCCGGCGAGCTCGACGACCAGCAGTGGGTTGCTCATGCGTGGTGATTTCGGGTAGTCCCTGACGATCGGGCCCCGTTGGTACGCTCCCAAGGGGCCCGATCGTCAGGGACTACCGCACACCGCCAGCCTCACGAGGGGTGAGCGGCATGCTCGTGCTGCGCCCGGGCGACGTGCTTGCGGGCGTGCGCGATGGCCTCGGGAGTGGTCGCGAACGCGTGCTCGTCGTGGGCGAGCCGGTCGTGGACGCCGAGCTCGCGCAGCACCCGCTCGTGGCGGGGCTGCAGGCCCGAGAGCAGCACGCTGATGCCGCGGCCCTCGAGCCGGGCGATCGTGTCGGCGAGCACCGAGGCGCCGGTGGCGTCGATCGTCGAGACCCGCGACATCCGCAGCACCACCACCCGCACGTCGCTGACCTGGGACAGCTCGAGCAGGAAGTCGTGGGCGGCCGCGAAGAACAGCGGCCCCTCCATCCGATAGGCCACGATGTGCTGGTCGAGCAGGCCGCGCTCCTCGTCGGCGTGCGTGGTGTCGTCGGTCCCGTCCTCGAGCGGCACCTCGTCCATCCGCGCGGCGAGCGCGGTCTGGCGCAGCGCGAAGAAGCCCGCGACCACCAGGCCGACGATCACCGCGGTGACCAGGTCGACCGCGACCGTGGCGACCGCGGTCACCACGAGGACGGCGGCGTCGCCGCGGGTGGCGCGCAGCAGCGCGCCGACGCTGGAGACCCGGACCATCTGCACCGCGGTCGCGGTCAGCACGCCGGCCAGCGCGGCCAGCGGGATCTCGCCGACCCAGCGGGACGCGGCCAGCACGACCACGAGGAGTACGGCGGCGTGGCTGAGCGCGGCCATCCGCGAGGTCGCGCCGGAGCGGACGTTGACCGCCGTACGCGCGATCGCCGCAGTCGCGGGGATGCCGCCGAACAGTGGAGCCGCGAGGTTGGCCATGCCCTGGCCGACCAGCTCGCGGTCGGGGTGGTGCCGGCGCCCGACGCTCATGCCGTCGGCGACCGTGGCCGACAGCAGGCTCTCGAGCGCGGCGAGCGCGGCGACCGCGACCGCGGGCAGCACCAGCCCGCCGAGGTCGCCGATCGGGACGGTCGGCAGGTGCGGCAGCGGCAGGCCGGAGGGGATGTCGCCGATCGGGGCGGCACCCAGGCCGGCGGTGGAGTTGACCACGGTCGCCGCGACCACCGCGATCAGCGACCAGGGCAGCCCGGGCCGCACCCGGGCCATCAGCAGCACGCCCGCGGTGACGGCCGCCGCGATGCCGAGCGGCGCCCACGCCGGGTGGTCGGCCCACGCGGTGACCGCGTGGAAGGCCTGGGCGAGCACCTCCTCGCCCTCGGGGCGCACGCCGAGCGCGGAGGGCAGCTGCTGGAGCGCGATGATCGCGGCGATGCCGAGCGTGAAGCCCTCGACCACCGGCACCGGCACGTAGCGGATGAACCGCCCGGCGCCGACGTACCCCAGCACCAGCAGCACGACGCCCGCCATCAGACCCACCACGAGCACGCCGTCGGCGCCGTGGGTCGCGACGATCGGCACGAGTACGACGGTCATCGCGCCGGTCGGGCCGCTGACCTGCACCCGGCTGCCGCCGAACACGGCCGCCACGGCGCCGGCGACGATCGCGGTGACCAGGCCGGCCCCGGCGCCCAGGCCCGAGCTCGCGCCGAAGCCGAGCGCGAGCGGCAGCGCGACCAGGCCGACCATCAGGCCGGCGGTGAGGTCGGCGCCCAGCCGCAGCGGGCGCCAGTCGGAGGCGTGGGGGAGGAGCTCTCGGATGCGGCCGGTGGCTGGCGTGGTGGTGCTCACGAGGGCGTGCTGGCGAGCTCGGTGCCGAGCTCGCCCTGGACCGCGATCAGGCCGGAGAGGATGGTGCGGGCGGCCAGCAGCAGGTCGCGGACCTCGGGGATGCTCACCGAGTAGACGACCTCACTGCCGACGCGGTGCGAGGAGACCATCGACGTACGCCGCAGCACCGCGAGCTGCTGGGAGAGGTTGCTCGGCTCGATCTCGATCTGCTCGAGCAGCTCGTGCACGGCGTGGTCGCGCTCGGACAGCAGCTCGAGGATGCGGATCCGGGCCGGATGCCCCAATGTCTTGAAGAGCTCGGCCTTGGCCTGATACAGCGGTACCCCCATGGGTGTCGTCTCCCTCCCGGAGTCGTCTCACTTGAGAGTTACACAACTTGCAAACTTCTTCAACTCGTGTACCTTCCGGTGACAACGGGGATGCGAGAGCATGGCAATTCGTCGAGGACAACGTAAGGACCGGGTGGTAGACGTGGCCGTCGAGCTGGAGAGCGTGCTGGACGAGGCGGGGTTGAAGAACGCAGCTGTGCGCGAGTACGTGCGCCACTGGGCGGCGCTCACGGGCGCCTCGCGGGTCGAGGTGGTCGACGCCGCGGACGACGAGCGGCTGGTCTCCGAGGCGCTCGAGGCCGGCGAGCTGCTGCCGGTCGGGGAGGGCTGCTACTACTCGCGCAGCTACTACAAGGACACCGCGCGCTCCGAGGAGCGCACGATCGTCGCCACCAGCAACCCCGAGGACAAGGGCACCTACAACAACTGGCGGCCGTCGTCGGAGATGAAGCCCCTGCTCGAGGGCCTGATGCGCGGTGCCTCGGCCGGCAAGACCATGTACGTCGTGCCCTACCTGATGGCGCCTCCGGGCTCGCCGATGGAGCGGTTCGCCGCCGGCGTGGAGCTCACCGACAGCCGCCTGGTCGCGCTGCACATGATCCGGATGGCGCGGGTCGGCGTACACCACATCAACGACCTCCACGACCCGGACAGCTTCGTGCGGGCCGTGCACGTCACCGGCGACCTGGAGAACCTCGGCCAGGGCACCCCCGACGACCAGCGCTACTTCGTGACCGTGGCCGACGAGCGGACCATCCTGCACTTCGGCTCGTCGTACGGCGGCAACGCGCTGCTCGGCAAGATCGCCCACGGCCTGCGCCAGGCGGCGTACGACGGCTGGGCGTCCGGGGAGTTCCTCGCCGAGCAGTTCATGCTGCTCGGGATCGTCGACAACGAGACCGGCCAGCGCTACCACGTCGCCGGCGGCTTCCCGAGCGCGTCGGGCAAGACCAACCTCGCGATGACGCTGGCGCCCGAGGGGCTCGGCGACCGCTATCGCGTGGAGTTCTACGGCGACGACATCACCTGGCTGTGGATCGACCCGGAGAGCGGCCGGGTGTACGGCATGAACCCGGAGAACGGCGTCTTCGGCGTCGCCAAGGACACCAACGAGACGACCAACCCCACGGCGCTGGAGTCGGTGCGGCCCGGCACCGGCGCGATCTTCACCAACGTCGCCTACAACGAGCTCACCCACGAGGTCTGGTGGGAGGGCCGCACGCCCTCGCCGCCGTCCGATCTCGAGGGCTGGCTGGACTGGAAGGGCGAGCCGATCGCCGCGCGCGGCCCGGAGCGGGCGGGCGAGCCGTGGTCGCACCCCAACAGCCGCTTCACCACCACGCTCGCCAACGTGCCCAACGTCGCCTCCGACTTCGAGGAGCCGCGGGGCGTGAAGATCGACGCGATCATCTTCGGCGGCCGCACCCGCGACCGGGAGCCGCTGATCCGGGCGATCACCGACCTCGCCGAGGGCGTCTACGACGGGCTCACGCTCGGCGCGGAGGCGACGTTCGCCGCCGACGGCGTCGACGGGCAGCTGCGCTACGACCCGATGTCGATGCGGCCGTTCATGTCCTACCCCGAGGCGCGGTACGCCGCGCACTGGCTCGACGTGATCAGCCGGGCAAGCGAGCAGCCGATCTTCGCGCACGTGAACTGGTTCCAGCGCGACGCCGAGGACGGCCACTTCCTGTGGCCCGGCTACCGCGAGAACCTCCGCGCGCTGCTGTGGCTGATGCACCTCAAGGAGGGCTCGGTCACCGGCGTGCAGACGCCGGTCGGCATCCTGCCCACCGAGGAGGAGCTGCACCTCTCCGGCGTCTCCGTGCCGCCCGAGGACATCGAGCGGATCCTGTCGATCGACGTGGACCGGTGGCGCCAGGAGATGGGCTTCCGCGAGGAGCACCTCCAGCAGTTCGACGGCCTGCCCGAGGAGATCTGGGAGGCCCACCGGCGGGTCGCCCGCGACCTGGGGTGCTGAGCCGTCTGCGGTAGTCCCTGACGTTCGGGCCCTGTGGGATCGCTCCCATGGGGCCCGAACGTCAGGGACTACCGTTCTCAACTCCATGGTTGACAACGCGTGTGGGCCGGCCTACGGTCGTTGACAACCAATCGGTTGAGGAGGCGTGGTGGCGGACGAGCTGTCGCGGGTGTTCCAGGCGCTGGCGGACCCGACCCGGCGCGACATCGTGGCCCGGCTCGCGGCGGACGGCGACGCGACGGTCGGCGACCTGGCTGCGCCGTACGACGTGAGCGTGCAGGCGGTCTCCAAGCACCTCAAGGTGCTCGAGGACGCCGGGCTGGTCAGCCGGCGCCGGGACGCCCAGCGGCGCCCCGTCCACCTGGAGGCGGAGGTGCTCGACCTGATGACGAAGTGGATCGAGCGCTACCGCCGGCAGGCCGAGGAGCGCTACCGCCGGCTCGACGAGGTCCTCGCCTCCCTCGACGACGAGTCCCGTCCGCGGGAGCAAGGAGCCGCATCATGAGCGCCACCACCAGCAACGCCACCGGCAACGAGACCACGATCGAGGCGGTGCCGGACCTGCCGGTCATCACGATCACCCGCGAGTTCGACGCACCGCCGGAGCGGGTGTTCCGCGCCCACGTCGACCGCGACCTGTTCGTGCAGTGGATCGGCCCCCGCGGGCTCGAGACCACGGTCACCGCCTGGGACGCCCGCACCGGCGGGGCCTACGCCTACCGCGCCGCGAGCGGCGACGGCGACTTCGAGACCGGCTTCTACGGCTCCTTCCACGAGGTCCGGCCGCCCGAGCGGCTCGTGCAGACCTTCACCTGGGAGGGCGCCCCGGACGGCGTCAGCCTCGAGACGATGACGTTCGAGGCGCTCGACGGCGGCCGCTGCCGGATCGTCGCCACCTCGGTGGTCGAGTCGATCGAGATCCGCGACCAGATCCTCTCCAGCGGCATGGACGTCGGTGTCAACGAGGGCTACGCCAAGCTCGACGCGCTGCTCGCGGCGGGCCTCGACGGTACGCCGTGAGCGCGGCCGACGAGCACCGCGAGATCGCCGCGGGCTTCACGGCCCGCGTGCTCGGCGCCGCCGACTGGGAGGTGCCGGCGCCCGTCGCCGGCTGGACCGCCCGCGACGTCGTGGACCACCTGGTCACCTGGTCGCGCGCGTTCCTCGCCGGCCTCGGGGTGGCGCTGCCGGAGGTGCCGTCGGCCGACGACGACCCCGTCGGGGCCTGGCTCGGCCACGCCGAAGGTGTGCAGGCGCTGCTGGAGAGCCCGGAGGGAGCGGAGGTGGTCGAGCACGCCCACATGGGCACCCGTCCGCTCGGCGACCTGCTCGCGATGATCTACGTCGGCGACGTCTTCCTGCACACCTGGGACCTGGCCCGCGCCACCGGCCAGGACGAGCACCTCGACCCCGACCGGTGTGCGGCCATGCTGGCCGGCATGGAGCAGATGGAGGACGTGCTCCGGAGCAGTGGCCACTACGGCCCGCGGGTCGACGTACCGCCCGACGCCGACGTACAGACCCGGCTGGTCGGCTTCATCGGCCGCGACCCGGCCTGGCGGCCGCCGGCCTGACGCTAGGCGACCGGGTCCTCCGGCGGCCAGGCCGCCGGGAAGGCTCGGGCGCGCCAGCCGTCGGGACGCAGCTCGATGACCGCGGACCACGACGCGGTCGCGGTCAGGGGATCCGGTACGGCGTGGTCGGTGCGCCGCCACGACTCCGGCATGGGCCTGGTCATATGACGTTCATCGGTCCTGGGCCGGTCGACTTGAGCCTCCGGCGCCCCGGTCCAGACCGGGAGGGCTCGCTAGGGTGAGAGCCATGAAGGTTCTCGTGACCGGCGGCGCCGGCTACATCGGCTCGACCACCGCCAAGGCCCTCGAGCAGGCCGGCCACACGCCGGTGATCCTGGACTCGCTGCTCACCGGACCGCTGGCGTTCGTGCGCGACCGGATCTTCTACGAGGGCGACATCGCCGACCGGGCGCTGGTGCGCCGGGTCTTCGAGGAGCACCCCGACATCGACGCCACCATCCACATGGCCGCGCGCATCGTGGTGCCCGAGTCGGTCGAGAAGCCCTACGAGTACTACCGCGACAACGTCTCCAAGTCCCTCGAGCTGTTCGACGAGCTGAACAGCCTCGGCAAGGGCCGGGTGCTGTTCTCCTCCTCGGCCTCGATCTACGCGCTGAAGGACGAGTTCGAGGTCTCCGAGGGCGATCGGCTCGAGCCGGGCTCGCCGTACGCCCGCACCAAGCGGATGATGGAGGAGATCCTCCAGGACATGGCGGCCGCCACCGACCTGCGCGCGATCATCCTGCGCTACTTCAACCCGATCGGCTCCGACCCTGACCTCGAGTCCGGCATCTACGCCAAGGAGCCCTCGCACGTCCTCGGCCAGCTCGTGATGGCGGCGCGCGGGCAGAAGGACTCCTTCACGATCACCGGCACCGAGCACCCCACCCGCGACGGCACGGGCATCCGCGACTACATCCACGTCTGGGACCTCGCCCGCGCGCACGTGCGCGCCGTCGAACGGTTCGATCAGGTCATCGAGGCGGCCGCCGCGCCGAGCGTGGTCATCAACGTCGGCACCGGCTCCGGGGTGACCGTGCGCGAGCTGGTCGCGGCGTTCGAGAACGTCTTCGGCTCCGAGGTACCCGTCACCGAGGCACCGCCACGGCCCGGCGACGCCGTCGGCGCGTTCGCCAACGTCGACCGCTCCCGCGCGCTCCTCGACTGGCGCACCGAGCTGTCGCTGGAGGACGCGATCGCCTCCGCGCTGGCGTGGGGCGCGAAGCGCCAGGAGATCCTGGGCTACGAGTGATGCGCCTGGCCGGTCTGCTGACGGCGGTCCTCCTGCTCGGGGGGCTCGCCTCGCCGGCGTACGCCGAACGCGCCGAGCCGGCCACGCCGTCCCGTGCGGCGGCGCCGCTGGAGGGCCGGGTCGTCGTGCTCGACCCCGGACACCAGCTCGGCAACCACAACTACCCGCGCCGGATCAACCGGCTCGTGCCCGCGGGCGGGTTCCGCAAGGCGTGCAACACGACCGGCACCGCCACCAACGGCGGCTACCCGGAGGCGACGTTCGCCTGGCGGGTGACCAAGCTGGTCCAGGCCCGGCTCGAGCGGCTCGGGGCGCGGGTCGAGCTGACCCGCAGCTCCAACCGGCAGGACCGCTGGGGCCCCTGCATCGACGAGCGCGGCCGGGCCGGCAACGCCGCCGCCGCGGACCTCAAGGTCAGCGTGCACGGCGACGGCTCGTACGCCGCCGGCGCCCGCGGCTTCCACGTGATCGCGCCGACCGACCGGCGCCCGTGGACCCACGACATCTACCGGCCGTCCCGGCGGCTCGCGCTGGACACCCGCGCCGAGCTGCGCGCCCGCGGCCTGCCGGTCGCCAACTACATCGCCGGCGGTGACGGCCTCGACTTCCGCGCCGACCTCGGCACGCTCAACCTCTCCGACGTGCCGACCGTGATGGTCGAGCTCGGCAACATGCGCAACCCCCGCGACGCCCACCGGATGACCAGCCCCGCCGGCCGCGCGACCTACGCCCGGGCACTCGCCGCCGCCGTACGCCGCTTCCTCGGCTGAGCCGAGCTGCGCGGAGGCCGTGGGGCGGGGCAGTTCGCCGCGCACCGGTGGCCGTACGCCGGGCGCGGCATCGGTCATGCCCGAACTGCCCCGCCCCGGGCCCTGTGGACAACGCCGGCCCCCGGGTCGAGCCCGGGGTAGGGCTGGGGGATGGACCCGATCGAGGCGTTGGCCATGCTGGGTGGCGTCGCCACCAGCGAGGAGCTCCTGCGCTGCACCAGCCGTCGCAGGCTGCGCACGGCGCTGCGGACCGGGGCGATCGTCCGTGTCGGGCGCGGTCGTTATCAGCTCGAGGGGCTCGACGAGGCGCGCGCCGCCGCGGCCCGGCTGGGCGGTGTCGTCTCCCACCTCAGCGCTGCGCAGCTCTGGGGGTGGAAGGTCAAGATGCCGCCCCAGAAGCCGTGCGTCACCGTGCCTCGCCGCAGCTCCCGGCTCGACGCCGACGACGTCGAGCTGCACTGGGCGGATCTGCCGATCTCGGCCGTGACGCTCGGTGTCACCGACCCGTTGCAGACGGTGATCGACTGTGCCCGGGCCTATCCGTTCGACGTGGCGCTCAGCGTGGCCGACTCCGCGGCGCGGGACGGTATCGCCCGCGAGGACCTCGTCGCGGTGGCCCTCGAGTCGCCGCGGACCGGCAGACGCAAGGCCCTGCGCGTGGCGGAGGCCGCCGACGATCGCGCGGCCAATCCCTTCGAGTCGGTGCTCCGAGCGATCGCCGTGGAGGCCGGGCTGGACGTCGAGCCCCAACAGTGGGTCGGAGCGATCGGCCGGGCCGACCTCGTCGACCACGGTCGGCGGATCGTCATCGAGGCCGACTCGTTCGAGTTCCACTCCGACAGGGCCAGCCTGCGGCGCGACGTGCACCGCTACACGGCCTTCGTTCGTCTCGGCTACCGCGTGGTGAGGTTCACCTGGGAGGACGTGATGTTCGACCCGGCGTACGTCGCGGAGGTGCTGCGCGACCTGGTCCGCCCGTGAGGACGACCCGGCCGGCGACCCGCCGCCGGTGCGGGTGCGAGCCAGGGCAAGGGTCAGGTCATCCTCACCAACCCGGTGAGGCGTGCGCAGACGCTGGTGAGCCACACCGTCGACTGCCCCGATCAAGCACCCGCGCCCTCCAGCACCAGCGTCACCAGGGCCGAGGCCCGCTCGTCGATCTCAGCGTCGTCGAGCGACCGCCCGTCCAGGCGCAGCGTGAGGTTCTGGGCGAGCACGGACCCGTAGACGCACTGACCGATCACCGGGGCCCGGTCGGGGGCGGACAGCTCGCCCCGCTGGACGGCGCGGGCCACGATCTGCTCCAGGAAGCCGGCCTGGACGTCGGTCACCGCCTCCGCGAACCCGCCCAGGCGCTGCGGCGCACCGGCGGTGTCGACGATCACCCGGAGCACGGCCCAGCCGGCGGGGTCGCGGTAGTGGCGGAACAGGTTGACCGCCAGCGCGTGCAGGTCGCCGCGCAGCGAGCCGGTGTCGACGTCGCCGAGGTCGCCGCTGTGGGTGCTGACGGCGTCGGTGAGCAGCGAGTCCTTGTCCTGCCAGCGCAGATAGACCGTCGACTTCCCGACGCCGGCGCGGCGGGCCACGCCGTCCATCGTGAACCCCGACCAGCCGTGCTCGCCGTACTCCTCGAGAGCGGCATCGATGATGCGTTGCTCAGCCCCGGGCGTGCGCGGTCGGCCGCGCGTGCGCCGTGGCGGCGATGATCCCGGGGCCCCCTGTGAGGTGGACATGATTGATTGAACATCACAATCTGCGCAAAGAGAGACGGATCGCCGACGTTCGCGGCCGCTCGCTACGCTCGTCGACGTGTCGGCCTGGGGCGAGAGCAACACCCACCACTGGGACGACTGGACCCTCGGCGATCTCGTCGCGGCCAAGGGCGGCCACACCGTGAGCCTCGTCGTCCCCGCGCGCAACGAGGCCGCGACGGTGGGCGACGTGGTCACCCGGGTGCGCGCGGCGCTGGTCGACACCGTCGCGCTGCTCGACGAGATCGTGGTCATCGACTCCGACTCGACCGACGACACCTACGACGTCGCCACCGACGCCGGCGCGGTCGTCCACCGCTCCGCCGAGATCCGCCCCGACCTCGGCAGCGTGCCCGGCAAGGGCGAGGCGATGTGGAAGTCGCTGTTCGTCACCGGCGGCGACGTGATCGTGTTCATGGACGCCGACCTGCTCGACTGGGACACCCACTTCGTGCCCGGGCTGCTCGGGCCGCTGCTCACCCGCCCGGAGGTCGCGCTGGTCAAGGGCTTCTACGAGCGGCCGATGGGCTCCGGCGAGGCCGCGGTGCCGTTCGAGGGCGGCCGGGTCACCGAGCTGGTCGCCCGGCCGCTGATCCGGCTGCTGTTCCCCGAGCTCGCGGGGCTGCACCAGCCGCTGGCGGGGGAGTGGGCCGTACGCCGGGAGCTGTTCGAGCAGCTCAGCGTGCCGACCGGCTACGCCGTCGAGCTGGCCGCGCTCGTCGACACCGTGCGCGCCCGCGGCCTCGAGGCGCTCGCCCAGGTCGACCTCGGCACCCGCGCCCACCGCCACCAGTCGCTGCGCGACCTCAGCGGCATGTCGGCGCAGATCCTCGCCGCCGCGCTGGCCCGCGTCGGCACCGGCTCCGGCACCGACGAGCGGCCGCCGGCGGTGAGCCTCCGATGACCCTCCGGCTGGGCCGGCACACGTTCCCCGACGAGGCGACGCTGATGATGGCGATCGTCAACCGCACCCCCGACTCCTTCTACGACAAGGGCGCCACCTGGGCCGAGGACAAGGCCTTCGAGCGGGTCGCGCTGGTCGCCGCCCAGGGCGCCGAGATCGTGGACATCGGCGGCATCAAGGCCGCGCCCGGGGTCGAGATCGGCGCGGCCGAGGAGAAGGCCCGCGTCGTCGACTTCGTCGCCCGGGTGCGCGAGTCGTTCCCCGAGCTGGTGATCTCGGTCGACACCTGGCGCGCCGAGGTCGGCCGCGCCGCCTGCGCGGCGGGCGCCGACGTACTGAACGACGCCTGGGGCGGCGCCGACCCCGAGCTCGTCGACGCGGCCGCCGAGGCCGGCGCCGCGATCGTCTGCACCCACACCGGCGGGGTCACCCCGCGGACCCGGCCCTACCGCCTCGAGTACGACGACGTGGTGGCCGCCGCGATCTCCGACACCGTCGCCTACGCCGAGCGGGCGATCGCCGCCGGCGTCGACCCGGCCTCGGTGGTGATCGACCCCGCCCACGACTTCGGCAAGAACACCTTCCACTCCCTCGAGGTCACCCGCCGCCTCGGCGAGATGGTCGCCACCGGCTACCCGGTGCTGGTGTCGCTGTCCAACAAGGACTTCGTCGGCGAGACCCTCGACGTACCCGTCGGCCAACGCCTCACCGGCACCCTCGCCGCCACCGCGGTCTGCGCGCTCGCCGGCGCCCGGATCTACCGCGTGCACGAGGTCGTCGAGACCCGCCAGACCGTCGACATGGTCTCCTCCATCGCGGGGCGCCGCCCGCCGAAGCGCGCGATCCGGGGGCTGCAATGAAGGTCGTCCTCGTCCCGGGCGTCCTCGCGCTGCTGCCGGAGTACGCCGGCCTCGACGACCCGGTCGCCGAGCTGCGGGCCGCGTGCCTGGCCGCGGTGCGGTGGCTGGGGGCCGACCCGGTGGTCCTGGCCGACCCGCAGGGGGAGCGGGTGGCGCGGGCGCTGCTGGACGCTGCGGGTGGCTTCGAGACGGTTGCCGCCCAACCTCCTCAACCACCGGTGCTCGTCGTCGGGAACGGCAGCGCGAAGCGCAGCGAGAGGGCCCCCGGGCACCTCGACGAGCGGTCGCACCCCTTCGACGACGCGCTCGGCGCCGCGCTGCGGGCCGGGCGGCCCGAGGTCGACGCCGCGCTGGCCGCGGAGCTGTGGGCGAGCGTGGCCGGCATCGTGCGGATGGCCGACCTCGGCGGGCCGGCCGGGCTCGGCGAGGCGACCGTGGACTACGACGACGACCCGTTCGGCGTGCAGTACTGGGTGATGCGATGGGAGTGGGAGCGATGAGAGTCCTCGTGGGACCCGAGAGCACCGACCTGGCCGAGCTGTACGCCGTACCCCGCACCCCCTGGCTGCGGGTCAACATGGTCAGCACCGTGGACGGCGCCGCCACCGGCGAGACCGGCACCAGCGGGTCGATCAACAACGCCGCCGACAAGCAGGTCTTCGACCAGCTGCGGGCGATGGCCGACGTGATCGTCGTCGGCGCCGGGACGGTCCGGGCCGAGCGCTACGGCCCGGCCGGCAAGCCGCTCGTGGTCGTCAGCCGCCGCGGGCAGGTGCCCGACTCGCTGCGCGACGCGCCCCGCGGCTCGGTGCTGCTCGCGACCTGCGGCACCGCCGAGGGCCTCGGCGCCGCGCGCGACCTGCTCGGGGCCGAGCAGGTCCTGGTGCTCGGGTCGCACCGAGTCGACCTGCCGCTGCTCAAGCAGGTGCTCGCCGACCGCGGTTGGGGGCACGTCCTGTCCGAGGGCGGCCCGCACCTGCTGCGCGACCTGCTCGCCTCGGGCGCCGCCGACGAGCTCTGCACCACCGTGGTCCCGCGGCTGGTGGCCGGCGAGCATCCGCGGATCACCCAGGGCCCGCCGGTCGACGTACCACTGCGGCTGCACCTGCTGCTGGAGTCCGAGGGCACCCTGCTCGGACGATGGCTGACCGATAGCCCGACCGGGCAGTAGGCACCGTCGCAGCCGCCCCCTAGGCTGCCGTTACCGCGCCTGACCGAGGACGCGGGTTCGAGAGGGAGACCCCATGCTGCGACCGTTCCGGTTCGTCGCCGTGCTCTTCGCCCTGGCCCTGGCCGCCGCCATGCTGCCGCTGGCCTGGACGTCGGCCGACGCCGCGCCCCAGTCGGTGACCGACCCGGTGATCTACCGTCCCGCCGCCGGCTTCAAGCCGACCGGTCCGCAGGTCCGCGTGCGCCCCGATCATTACTCCGCCGTCCGCGTCGACACCGCCCAGGTGCGCGCCGCGCTCCGTGGCGCTCCGCGGGCGGGCGCCGCCGGCGCGACGGTCTTCTCGGTCCCGACCCCCTCCGGTGGCACCGAGCGCTTCGCGGTGCAGCGCACCCAGCTGATGCAGGCCGGCCTCGCCGCCGCGCACCCCGAGATCTCCACCTGGGCCGGCACCTCCCTCGACCACCCCGGCAGCACCATCGCCCTCGACGTCACCCCGATGGGCTTCCACGCGTCCGTCCGCACGGGCGGCCAGGCGGCGTGGTACGTCGACCCCGCCTACAACCGGCGCGGCACCGCGGTGCACCTCAGCTACTACGGCGGCAGCCTCGCGCGCCAGACGGAGCGGGTCGCCGAGCGTGAGCTGCCCGAGGTCCGCCGGGCGGTCGCCCAGCGGGCCGGCGCGCGCAGCCAGGACGGCGGCGGTGCGGTGGAGCAGCGCGTCTACCGGCTGGCGCTGGTGACGGACCCGTCGTACGCCGCCTACTTCGGCAGCGCCAACGTGACCGCCGAGAAGGTCACGCTGATGAACCGGGTCAACCAGATCTACAACGACGACCTCGCGATCAACATGGTCCTCGTCGACGGCACCGACGACCTCAACCTCGACACCGTCGCCAAGGCGTCCGGGCCCAACGGCCCGTGCGGCGCCCACCCGTGCTTCGACCCGGCCGTCGGCGACCCCGACTCGGACGACTACGTGCCGGGCCAGCTCGACTACTGCGACGTGCCCGGGCTGGTGCGCAACCAGGTCGTGCTCGGCCAGATCATCGGCGCCTCCAACTACGACATCGGCCACCTGATGCTCGGCGTCAACGGCGGCGGCATCGCCGGCCTCGGCGTCGTCGGCAGCATCGAGAAGGGCCTGGGCTGCACCGGCCTGCCCGACCCGACCGGCGACTTCATGGCGATCGACTACGTCGCCCACGAGATGGGCCACCAGTTCGGCGGCAACCACACCTTCAACGGCGTCCAGAACGCCTGCTCGGGCGGCAACCGCAACGGCGGCACCTCGGTCGAGCCGGGCTCCGGCTCCTCGGTGATGGCGTACGCCGGCATCTGCCTGCAGGACGACCTGCAGCCACACACCGACCCCTACTTCTCCCAGCGCACGCTCGACGAGGTCGGGGCCTACACCAGCGGCACCGCGCTCTCCCCGGTCGAGGTGCAGCACGTCTCGCTCACCGGCTTCGACACCGACGGCGACTCGATCCGCATCGCCTACCCCGGCGGCGGCGCCCCGGTCACGCTGACCCGCGGCTCGACGTACAACGCCGCCGCCATCGAGACCGCCGTCGAGGCGCTCACCGGCACGGACGTGACGATCACCGGCTGGGGCTACGACCCCTACGCGGACCCGGAGACCTACCCCGCGCCGCTGACCGCGCCCGACGACACCGGCTTCCAGGTGATCTTCGCCGGCGACGCCGACCCGTACACCGAGCACAGCGACCGGACCGACGTGGACGCCCTCCAGGTCAGCAGCACCTCGGCCGGGGTCGGCGCGTTCGTGGGCGAGACCGCCCAGGGCGGCGAGCCGGGCAACCACGGCTTCGCGATCAACCCGACCGACAACCACGACCCCGTGGTCACGGCGCCGCCGACCCGGACCATCCCGACCCGCACGCCGTTCACGCTCACCGGGTCCGGCACGGACCCCGACGGCGACAGCCTGGTCTACCTGTGGGAGCAGAACGACGACGCCGGCGGCCACCCGGGCACGGCGCTGGTCAGCAACCGCAAGCGGTGGGGTCCGCTGTTCCGGGTGTTCGGCACCTGGGCGAAGGTCACCGACGCCGGCACCCTCCAGTACGGCTCGCCGGGGGAGAACCTCGCCACCGCCAGCACCACGCGGACCTTCCCGGACCTTGCCCAGATCCTGCAGGGCGCCACCAACGCCCGCACCGGCAAGTGCGGGCGCGTCCCGGCGCTGCCCGACAACCTCGACAACTACGTCCCGGTCAAGCGGCAGCCGCGCAACTGCTACTCGGAGTTCCTGCCCACCTCCGACTACCGCTCGGCGATGCACTTCCGCCTGACCGCGCGCGACCAGCGTCCGGGCGGCGGGGGCGTCGGGTACGACGAGGTCACGATCAAGGTCGCCCGCAACGCCGGGCCGTTCCTGGTCTCCTCGTTCCGCGACGGCGGCCTGGTCAAGGGCGGCTCGAAGCAGGTCGTCACCTGGCAGGTCAACGGCACCCGCTGGATGGCCCCTCGGGTCCGGTTCGTGCTCTCGACCGACAACGGCCGGACGTTCAGCCGGGTGCTGGGCGTCACCCGCAACGACGGGTGGGCCCGCGTGCGGTTCCCGAAGGTGAGCACCGGCCGCGCCTGGCTCAAGATCGAGGCGGTCGGCAACTACTTCTTCGACATCAGCGACCACTCCTTCCGGATCCGGTAACGCTCCGTCTGGGATAGTCCCTGACGATCGGGCCCCTCCCGGGGCGATCCCGGGGCCCGTTCGTCAGGGAGTACCGCCCACGAGAGGACGGAGCGCGCCGATGGACGTCGGGATGACCCTGCCGGTGATGGAGCCCGACCTGTGGGCGAGCGGGCCCGGGCCGGAGACGCTCGAGACCTGGGCGCGGGCGGTCGACGCGGGACCGTACTCCTCGGTGTGCTTCGGGGAGCGGATGACGTTCGACAACCCGGACGCGCTGACCCTGCTCGGGGCGGTCGCGGCGTGGACGTCGCGGGTGCGCGTGGTGACGACCGTGGTGGTCCCGCAGCTGCACGCCCCGGTCCCGCTCGCGAAGGCACTGGCCACCGGTGACCGGCTCGCCGGCGGCCGGCTGTCCGTGGGGCTCGGGGTGGGCGGGCGCGAGGAGGACTACCGCGCAGCCGGCGCCGACTGGTCGACCCACACGATGGCCGCGATGGCCGACCGGGTCGCGACCCTGCGCCGGGTCTGGGCCGGCGAGCGGGTCACGGCCGCCGTACGCCCGGTCGGGCCGCCGCCGGTGCAGCCCGGGGGCCCCGAACTGCTGGTCGGGACGGTCGGCCCGCGCACGATCCGCAGCGCCGCCCACTGGGCCGACGGCCTGGCCGGGATGTCGCTGGACCTCGACCTCGCGGAGATGGAGCGGGTCTTCACGCTGACCCGCGACGCCTGGCGCGAGGCGGGCCGACCCGAGCCGCGGGTGACGACGTCGTTCTGGTTCGCGCTCGACGACGGCGACGGGTCGGCGCGCGCCCAGGTGCACCGCCACCTGCGCCACTACATGAACTGGATCCCGGCCGAGCTGGTCGACGGCCTCGCGGCCACCGCAGGGTTCGCCGGTACGCCGGACCAGCTGCGCGCGACCCTCCGGCGCGTCGCCGACCTCGGTGCGGACGAGGTGCAGCTGATCCCGACCGGCTCCGACCCGGCGCAGATCGAGCGGATCGCCGAGGTCATCCCCTGATCGGGTGAGCCACCACGCCGTTCGTCTGTGGTGCCCGCGCCCAAGACCTACGGTGGGCTCGTGAGGATGGATTGGGTGCCGGTGTCGGCAGCGCTGCTGCTGACCGGGGCCCTGGCCCTGTGCCTGGGCGGGTTCCTGCTGCCGTCCTCCGACAACGGGTCCGACTCGCTGCGGATCGTGGAGGAGCAGAGCGGCCAGTGGCTGACCGTCGCGGTGATCCTCTTCATCGCCTCGGTGTGCCTGACCCTGGGGCTGCCGGCCGTCCTCACGATGTTCGAGCACCGCGGCTGGACGCTGGGGATGATCAGCGGGATCGTGCTCGAGGTCGGGTTCATCGGCACGGCCGGGTTCGCGATGCTGATGGTGTTCTTCCGCTCGCTGGTGATCACCGATGCGATCCGGGACCGCAACATCGACGACATCGCCCACGAGGCGGGCCTCGCGGTCTTCCTCTACACCTGGATCGCCGGGCTCTACCTCGGCGAGCTGCTGCTCGGCATCGCGCTGCTGCGGGCCGGTACGACGCCCCGCTGGATCCCGGCCGCACTGATCCTGCATGCGCTGTCGTTCACGATCTCCGGGGTGCTGCCGGAGATCCTCACGAAGGCGACGATCCTGCTGCTCGTGGCAGGGTTCGCCGGCATCGCCGTCCAGACGACGACGCCGGAGCACCGGCGCCGACTCGGCTAGGACCCACCACACTTCGGCAAGGCTGTCCTTGCTTGGCAGAGCATACCCCCCGGGGTATGTTCTGCCGCGGCGCACGGAGCGCCCGAAAGGCAGGAACTCCATGGCGGACGTCGTCATCCTGGGGGCCGGAATCTCCGGTCACACCGCAGCACTGCACCTCTCCCGGCTGCTGGGCAAACGCAATCTCGGCAAGGAGCACACCGTCACGGTGGTCTCGCCGAACTCCAACTGGAACTGGATCCCCTCCAACATCTGGGTCGGCGTCGGCAAGATGGCCAAGGCGGACGTCGTGTTCCCGCTGGCGCCGGTCTACCGCCGCCGGGGCATCACGTTCCGGCAGGCCAAGGCGGTCGCCATCCGACCGCAGGGCGACGAGCTGGACCCGCGCGGTGCCGTCGACGTCGTCTCGACCGCGCCGGGCAGTGCCGGTGAGACGGACCGGATCCGCTACGACTACCTGATCAACGCGACCGGCCCGCGGCTGCGGTTCGAGGCCACCGAGGGGCTCGGCCCCGAGCACCACACGGTGTCGGTCTGCACGGCCGACCATGCGATTGAGGCCGCGGAGCGGCTGTCCGCGGTCGTCGCGCGGCTGCGTGACGGGGTGCCGCAGACCCTCGTGGTCGGGATGGGCCACGGCACCTGCACCTGCGAGGGCGCGGCGTTCGAGTACGTCTTCAACGTCGACCACCAGCTCCGCGAGGCGGGCGTCCGCGACCTGGCCCGGCTGATCTACCTGTCCAACGAGGCCCACCTCGGCGACTTCGGCGTCGACGGGATGGTCTTCGAGGAGCAGGGGTTCCAGACCACCAGCGAGCTGTGGACCGCGTCGCTGTTCCGTGAGCGCGGCGTCGAGGCGATCCTGGGCGCGCACGTGGAGCGCGTCGAGGAGGGAGTCGTCCACTACGAGACCCTCGACGGCCTGCACCACAGCCTCGGCTTCGACTTCGCGATGCTGCTCCCCCCGTTCGGCGGCGTGCCGCTCCAGGCGTTCGACCGCACCGGCGCCGACATCACCAGCGAGCTGTTCGCACCGAGCGGCTTCATGAAGGTCGACGCCGACTACACGCCCAAGCCGTACGACGAGTGGCGGGCCGCGGACTGGCCGACCACCTATCTCGCGCCGGGCTACGACAACCTGTTCGCGGTCGGCATCGCGTTCGCGCCCCCGCACCCGATCTCGCAGCCGCGCAAGAGCGCGAACGGCACGCTGATCGCGCCGTCGCCGCCGCGCACCGGCATGCCGTCCGGGGTGATGGGCAAGACCGCGGCGCTCACGATCGCGGACCGGATCAAGCACGGCCCCCAGGCCAAGGCCCACGAGGCCTCGATGGCCGACATGGGCGCCGCGTGCGTGGCGTCCGCCGGAGCCGGGCTGCGCACCGGGTCGGCCGCGTCGATGACGATGATGCCGGTCGTCCCCGACTACACCCGCTACCCGACCGGCCGCAGCCTGTCGGACACCCGCGGCGAGCTCGGCCTCAGCGGGCACTGGGTCAAGCTGATGCTCCACCACCTGTTCCTCTACAAGGCCAAGGCCCGCCCGGGCTGGCAGCTGATCCCGGAGTGACCGACATGACCGAGCGCACCCCCGACGCCCACTCCGCGGACGAGCCGCAGCCCGTGGCCGACCTGAGCCGGGCACCGCTGCCGACGGCGCGCACCCTGCGCCGCCGGCGGTCGCTCCCCGCCCAGCTGGTCCGCTTCGTGGCCTTCAACCTCCGGATCGTCCGGATGATCAGGCACTGACCGCCAGCGCGGCGGCCAGGTCGGCGACCTGGTCGAGCGGCGCGTCGTACCCCGGGAAGTAGCAGCACACCCGCTCCGCGACGTCGCCGAAGCGACGCTCGATCTCGGCCGCGCACTCCTCGGGAGTGCCGCGGACCGCGAGGGTCTCGAGCATCTCGTCGGTGACCAGCCCGGTCATCGCTGCCCAGTCGCCCTGCTTGGACAGCCGGTTGAGCTCGGGCTGGGCCTCGGCCCAGCCCTCGACCTCGAGCACCGGGAGGTACGCCGGGGTCGAGCCGTAGAACGCCAGCAGTCCGCGCACGCCCGCGGTCGCGGCGGCCAGCTCCTCGTCGGTGCGGCCCATCGCGACGATCGCCTGCGGCAGGATCGTGAGGTCCGCGCGGGTGCGGCCCGCCCGGCCGAGGCCCTCGTCGACCGCGGGCAGGGTCCGCTCACGGAAGTGCCGGTGGCTGTGGAACGGCATCACCAGCAGGCCGTCCGCGACCTCGGCGGCGGTGCGCGTCATCACCGGTCCGAGGGCGCCGAGCAGCACCGGCGGGACGCCGTACGGGTTCGGGCCGGGCACGAACGTCGGGGGCATCAGCGTGTGCTGGGTGAACTCGCCGCGGAAGTCCAGCGGCGTCCCGTCCTGCCAGGACCGCAGGATTGCCTTGACCGCCAGCACCGTCTCGCGCATCCGCGCCGCCGGGCGGCTCCACGTCGCGCCGTAGCGGCGCTCGATGTGCGGGCGGATCTGGGAGCCCAGCCCGAGCCGGAACCGGCCCCGCGACAGCAGCTGCAGGTCGTACGCCGTGTGCGCGAGGTGCATCGGGCTGCGCGGGATCGCGATCGCGACGTTGGTCATCAGGTCGGTCTCGACCGCCCCGGCGGCCACCGCCAGCGGCAGGAACACGTCGTGCGGTCCCTCGAACGTGAACAGCCCCGCCACCCCGGTGTCGGCCAGCTCGCGGGCGCGGTCGGCGGCCAGGTCGGGGCGGGCGTCGAGCTGCACGTCGAGGAGCATGCGGGGGATCCTCGCAGCGGTGCCCGCTCAGCGCGAGAGCCGGGCGTTGACGGCCTCGGCGGAGAACTCCTGGTCGACGACCATCCGGGTGAGGCCGACCACGGGTGCGTCCTCGCCGAGCCGTCCGAGCTGGAGGCTCAGGTGGCGGGTGGCGCGGGGGAGCGAGAGCCGGTAGAGCGTCTCGCGCATCCCCGCCAGGAGCGGAGCCGAGGCGAGCGCGCCGCCCACGACCACGACCTCGGGGTTGAGGACGCACACCACGGTGGCCATCACCTCGCCGATGAGTCGGCCGGCCTCCTGGGTGAGCCGGGCGGCCTCGGGGTTGCCCTGCGCGAGGAGTGCTCCCACGTCGCGGCCCGAGCGGGCGGGGTGGCCCAGTTCGGTGAGCCGTGCCGCGACCGCCCGGCCGCTGGCGACGGCCGCGAGACAGCCGCGGGCGCCGCACTGGCACATGGCGTCGGACTCCTCACGCAGCCGGACGTGGCCGATGTCGCCCGCGCCGCCGTCGGTCCCGCGGTAGGCGGTGCCGTCGATGACGATGCCGGTGCCGATGCCGGTCGACACCTTGACCAGGCAGAGCGCCCGCGAGGTCGGGAAACCGTCGGTGTACTCGCCGAACGCGGCCGCGTCAGCGTCGTTGGCGACGAGGACCGGCACGCCCGGCAGCGCGCCCTGCAGGTGGTCGGTGATCGGGTAGGCGTCCCAGCCGGGCATGATCGGCGGCTGGCTCGGGCGTCCGGTCCCGGGGTCGATCGGGCCGGGCACGCTGATGCCGGTCCCGCACACGCGCGCGAGCGGCACCTCCGCGCGGGCGAGCAGGCCCTGGATGCCGGACACGATCGTGTCGAGCGTCTGGTCCGGACCGGCCTCGACGCTGACCTCGACCTCGTCGTGGTCGAGGATCCGGCCGCTGAGGTCGGTGATCGCCACGCGGGCGTGGGTGGTGTCCATCGTGGCCACGAGGCTCACGGCGTGCTCGGCGTTGAACCGGAGGCTCCGCGGCCGCCGGCCGCCGGTCGCCTCGCCCACGGGGCCCTCCGTGACGAGGCCGCAGGCGAGCAGCGCGTCGATCCGCTGCGCGACGGTCATCCGCGAGAGCCCGGTCGCGTCGAGGACCTCGCCGCGCGTCGTGGCCTCACCGCGGCGGATGAGCTGGAGGACGTCGCCAGGACCGGTGGGCACGGTGGCTCCTTCGGGGATGTGGGCCGAGAGTGACCCTAGTCTAGTCGATGCACACAGGATGCTTGACGAGTAGACAACTTATGTCTAGCCTGTGGACAAATCAGATGACCACCGTCACCCGGAGGAACCATGACCACACTCAGCTCCCGCGCTTCGGACGGCATGCGATGAGGGGCGCCCGTGGGCGGCGTGCGGTAGCCGCGGCCGCGACCCTGCTGTTCGCCGCCGGCACCCTGGCGGCCTGCGGTGACAGCGACAGCGACGGCGGCGGCTCGGGCGACTCCTCGGAGTCCATCACGGTCTGGATCGAGGAGGACCTCCCCGACCGGGTGCAGGCGACCCAGGACATCGTCGACGACTTCACCAAGGCCACCGGCGTGAAGGTCAAGCTCGTGGCCGTCGCCGAGGACCAGTTCAACCAGCTCCTGACGTCCTCGGCCGCCGCCGGCGACCTGCCGGACGTCATGGGCGGCATCCCGCTCGGCCAGATCCAGACCATGGGCTCCAACGACCTCGTCGACACCGACGCCGTGGCCGAGGTCCTGGACGAGCTCGACGCGTCGACGTTCTCCGAGCGGGCCCTCGAGCTCGTCCAGGACGACGGCACCACCCTGGCCGTGCCCAGCGAGTCGTGGGCGCAGCTGCTCTTCTACCGCAAGGACCTCTTCGACCAGGCCGGGCTGTCGGCGCCGTCGACGTACGACGACATCCTCAACGCCGCCCAGACCCTCGACAGCGGCGATGTCGCCGGTTTCGTCGGCGCGACCGCCCCGGGCGACGCGTTCACGGAGCAGACGTTCGAGCACGTCGCGCTCGGCAACGGCTGCGAGCTCGTCGACGACGACGGCAGTGTCACCATCGGCGACCCGGCGTGCGTGGACGCGCTGTCGTTCTACGGCCAGCTGGTCAACGACTACTCGGTGCCGGGCGCGCAGGACGTCGACACCACGCGTGCGTCGTACTTCGCCGGCCAGGCCGCGATGTTCATCTGGTCGACGTTCGTGCTCGACGAGATGGCGGGACTGCGCAACGACGCGATGCCCACCTGCGCGGAGTGCAAGAAGGACCCGGCGTTCCTCGCCAAGAACACCGGCGTCGTGACCACCATCCAGGGCCCGGACAGCGACCAGCCGGCGGTCTTCGGCGAGGTCACCTCCTGGACGATCACCGCGGACTCGGCCACCGACCCCGCGAAGAAGTTCGTCGAGTACATGCTCGGCGACGGGTACGAGCCGTGGGTCGCGATCGCGCCTGAGGGCAAGGTGCCGGTGCGCACCGGGACGCCCGACGACCCGTCCGCGTTCAGCGACGCGTGGGCCGCGATGCCGGTCGGCGTTGACACCAAGGCGCCGTTGTCGGACTTCTACTCCCAGGACGTGCTCGACGCCCTCGCCGCCGGCCCGAGCGAGCTGGCCCGCTGGGGCATCTCGCAGGGACAGGGCGACCTGGTGGGTGCGCTCCAGGGCGAGCAGCCCGTGGCCACCGCGGTCAACGACGTGACCAGCGGCAGCGACCCTGCCGACGTCGCGTCCAAGCTCGCGGACCAGATCACCGACATCCAGGGCACCCTGCCGTGACGGAAGGAGGACGCGGGACGGCCACCGTCCCGGAGCCCACTCGGGAACAGGCCCCGCGACGGCGGCAGCGCCCCGCGTCCTCCCGCGCCCGACAGGACGCACGCACCGGTCTGGCGCTGATCTCGCCGACCTTCGCCATCGTGCTGGTGATGGTCGTGCTGCCGATCCTGTGGACCGTGTCGCTGGCCTTCCAGCAGGTGCGCCTGCTGAACCTGCGGACCACCGGGATCCTCGGCGACTACAGCATCGAGAACTTCCGGGCGGTGCTGACCTCGGACGGGTTCGTGAGCGCGCTCGTCACGACGCTCGAGTACTCCGTGCTCGGCACCGCCGGAGCGATCAGCGTCGGCCTGGTCGCGGCGCTCGCGCTGCGCGCGCCGTTCCGCGGCCGCGGCCTGGTGCGCGCCGCGCTCCTGCTGCCGTACGTCGCCCCGGTGGTCGCCGCCACCTTCGTCTGGTCGACGCTGCTCAACCCGCAGTTCGGCCTGGTCAACGACTGGGGCACCGGCCTGCTCGGCTGGAAGGAGCCGATCGCCTTCCTCAGCTCGCGTGATGAGCCCTCGGTCCTCGGCGTCACGCTGCCGCTGTCGACGAGCCTGCTCACCGTGATCGGGTTCGAGGCCTGGCGGTCGTTCCCCTTCGCGTTCCTGTTCCTGACCGCACGCATGCAGGCGATCCCCGACACCCTCGACGAGGCGGCGCGCCTCGACGGGGCGACGCCGACGCAGCGGTTCCGCTACATCGTCTGGCCGGAGGTGGCGCCGACGATCGCGGTGCTGTCGGTGCTGCGGTTCATCTGGACCTTCAACAACTTCGACGACATCTACCTGCTCACCGGCGGTGGCTCCGGTACCCAGGTCGTGAGCGTGCGGGTGTTCGACTACCTGACCGCCCGCGGCGACATCGGGGCCGCGGCCGCGCAGGCGCTCGTGCTCGCGCTGATCCTCGCCGTCCTCGTGACGACGTACCTGAAGTTCTTCGGCCGACGGGAGGAGCAGGCATGAGCGCCACCCGCACGAGCGCCTCGAGCCCCGCGCGCCGGTCGTTGCGCAACACCGTGGAGGAGCGCAGCCTCGCCGTCCTGCGTCCGCTCGTGATCGCCGCGCTGCTGTTCGCCGCGGTCTTCCCGTTCTACTACATGGTGCTGCTCTCGTTCCGGCCGCTCGACGAGCTGCTGCAGCACCCGGGATCGCTGTGGATCTCGCCCTCGGAGGTGCACCTCGGCACCTACGGCGACGTGCTGAAGTCCGTCGACGACGGCGGTCAGGGCTTCCTGGTCTTCATCCGCAACAGCCTGCTGGTGGCGGTGGCGACCGTGATCGTCACGCTCCTGGTCTCGGTGCCGGGCGCCTACGCCGTGAGCCGCCTCCAGTTCTTCGGCCGCCGCTACATCTCGGGGCTGTTCCTGGCCGTGTACTTCTTCCCCGCGATCCTGCTCGCCGTCCCGCTGTTCGTGTTCTACACGCGGATCGGGATGCGCGGGTCGCTGATCGGCCTGGTGATCGTGTACGTCGCCCAGGTGGCCGCAGTCTCGATCTACATGCTGCGCAACTACTTCGAGACCATCCCCGAGTCGCTCGAGGAGGCGGCCGCGATCGACGGCGCCTCCCGGCTGCAGGTCATGCGCCACATCAGCCTGCCCCTGGCGATGCCCGCGATCATCTCCAACGCGCTGTTCATCTTCATGATCGCGTGGAACGAGTTCCTCTTCGCGCTGCTCTTCCTCGTGGAGAACCGAGACCGCTGGACGGTCTCGCTCGGCCTCTCGCAGCTCTCGGGAAGCATCGAGGTGCCGACCACCACGCTGATGGCGGGCTCCGTGATCCTCACGCTGCCGATCATCGTGCTCTTCTTCCTCAGCGAACGCTGGCTGACCGGCGGCCTCACCGCCGGCGCCGAGAAGGGCTGACCGCTCCACCCGCTCCCCCCGCCCACCCACAGAAGGACTCCCGTGCCCCAGGTCGTCTCGTTCAACGCCCCCCGCGACGTCTCCCTCGTCGAGTGCGACGTCGCTCCGCTCACCCGCGACGGTGTGCGGGTCCGCACGTGGTACTCCGGCATCTCCGCCGGCACCGAGCTGACGGCGTACCGCGGGACGAACCCCTACCTCAACGGCACCTGGGACGCCGAGGCGCGGCTGTTCCGGGCCGGCAGCCCGACCTTCGCCTACCCCGTGGCCGGCTGGGGGTACTCCGAGATGGGCGAGGTCGTCGAGGTCGGCACCGACGTCACGTCCGTGTCGCCCGGCGACCTGGTCCACGGGATCTGGGGACACCGCAGCGAGGCCGTCATCCCGGCCGCCGCCGTCGCCGACCGGACGCTGTCCCGCGCCGCCGACCCGCGCACCGGCACCTTCGCCCGGGTCGGCGCGATCGCCCTGAACGCCGTGCTCGCCTCGGACGCCCGGCTGGGCGACCGGGTCGCGGTCTTCGGGCAGGGCGTGATCGGTCTGCTCGCCACCCGCCTGCTCACGCTCGCCGGCGCCGAGGTGACCGCGGTCGACGCCTACAACGAGCGACTCGCGGTCGCCCGGGAGCTCGGGGCAGCGCACGTGGTGCGCGCCGACCACCCCGACGGAGCCGGGGCCGCGGTGCGCGACCTGACCGGGGGTGCCGGCATGGACGCGGCCATCGAGCTCAGCGGCAGCGACCGTGCCCTGCACGAGGCCACCCGCTGCGTCGTCGTGGACGGGACGGTGGTGGCCTCGGGCTTCTACCAGGGCGGCGCCACCCACCTGCGGCTCGGCGAGGAGTTCCACCACAACCGGGTCCGGATCGTCGCGAGCCAGATCTCCGGCACCCCGCTCGCACTGGGACCCCGGTGGCACCAGCCCCGGCTGGTCCGGGTCTTCATGGACCAGGTCGCCGCCGGCCGGGTCGACGTCGCCCGGCTGGTCACCGACGTCGTCGACGCCGCCGACGTGGCCAGGGCGTTCGAGAGGCTCGACGCCGGCGACCCGGGGACCCTCCAGGTCCTGCTCCGCTTCGACGCCGCCCCGATCGCGTGATCCCCGTGGACAGCGCGATGGACCTCGACCCCCTCCCCGACGAGCGGCCCCGGCTGCCCGACGACCCGGCGCTGCGCGGAGGCGTCGCGATCCTCGGCGCCGGCACCATCGCCCACACGGCACACCTGCCGGCCTACGAGCGGCACGGCATCGGGGTCACCGGGGTGTGGAGCCAGGCCCCCGAGACCACGAGCGACACCCTCGAGCGGTTCCCGTCCGTGGGGCGCGTCTACCCGAGTGCCGAGGACCTGCTCGCGGACCCCGAGGTGCGCGTCGTGGACATCGCGACGCCGACGGCCGGCCGGATGGCCTGGATCGAGCGGGCCGTCGATGCCGGCAAGCACGTGCTCGCCCAGAAGCCCCTGACGACCGACCCCGCCGATCTCGCCGCGCTCCCGGGCCTCCTCGACCGCGCCCGGGAGCGCGGCGTCCGCGTCGCGGTCAACCAGAACGGCCGGTGGGCCCCGGCCTGGCGGCTCGCCACGCTCCTGCTGCGCCAGGGCGCGATCGGCGACGTCGTCGGGGTCACCCACCTCCACGACAAGCCGCTGCCGCCGCTGGTCGGCACGCCGTTCGACGACCTCGACCACATGCTGGTGACCGACTACCTCATGCACTGGATCGACATCACCCGCACCTGGCTCGACCCCGCCGCCGTCGTATCCGTCCACGCCACCGACAGCCGGGTGCCCGGACAGCCGGCCGAGTCGCGGAACCCCTGGTCGGCCACCATCGGGCTCGGCTGCGACACCGGCGCCACCGCCACGCTGCGGATCGTCGGCAACGCCCGGGCCACCCACCCCTCCTGCCCGTTCTGGATCCACGGCACCGAGGGCACGCTGCGCGGCAGCGTGCTGGTCGGCTCGGACCGGCTCGTGCTCGACCGCGACGGCGAGGTCCGCGAGCTGCCGCTGCGGGGCCAGTGGTTCGTCGACGGGTTCGCCGGCACCATGGGTGAGCTCCTGTGCGCGGTCGCCGAGGACCGCGAGCCGGAGAACTCCGCCGCCCACGCGGCCGGGTCCGTGCGGATCATGCTCGCCGCCCGCGACTCCGCGGACCGGGGCGGTGCCGTGATCGGCACCCGGGGCGACCTCCCATGAGCGGGACCCTCACCGAGGTGGTCGTCGACCCCGCGCGGGCCCGGTTCTACGCCGAGGGCTGGCAGAGCTGGAGCCCGACCACCTGGGCAGCGTGGGGGAGCCCGCAGCGGCCGGCCGAGCCCTGGCAGCACACGATGCGCTTCCGGCCGGGCACCCCGCTCCCCGAGGACGACACGATCCAGGGCGAGGGCCTGCTCGTCGTCGACCCCGGCACCGGCGCACCGGCGGTCCGTTGCGCAGTGGCGGAGGCGACCGAGAAGGTCCCCACCCTCCGGGCCTCCCTCGACGGCGACCGGGTGCGGGTGAGCAGCGACGGGGCGGTCGACGTCTCCGAGCACGATGGCCCCGTCGCCGCGCTGACGTCCTTCGGCGACGCCTTCGCCACCGCCGCCGGCGCCGGAGCGCCGCGACCGGCACCACGGGTGTGGTGCAGTTGGTACCGGTACTTCGAGGAGGTCACCGCCCGCGACGTCGTCGAGAACCTCTCGGCCTTCGAGGACGCCGGGCTGGTCGTCGAGGTGGTGCAGATCGACGACGGGTGGAGCGCCGGGCTCGGCGAGCACCTGCGACCGGCAGCCGGCTTCTCCGACCTGCCGGGCCTGGTCGACCGCATCCGGTCCACGGGCCGGCGCGCCGGCATCTGGCTTGCGCCGTTCCTCGTCGGTGCGGACACTGCGCTCGCCCACGAGCACCCCGACTGGCTCGTCGGCGACGCCGGGCGGAACTGGGGCCAGGAGCTGCGCGGCCTGGACCTCACCCACCCCGGGGTCCGCGAGCACCTCGCGACCGTCGTCCGCGACCTCGTCGACCTCGGCGTCGACTACCTCAAGCTCGACTTCCTCTACGCCGGGGCCCTGCCAGGCCGACGTCGCGAGGACGTGTCCCCGGTGGCGGCGTACCGCTCCGGGCTGCAGCTGCTGCGCGAGGCTGCCGGCCCGGGCGCCTACCTGCTCGGCTGCGGGGCGCCGATCCTGCCCAGCGTCGGCCTCCTGGACGCGATGCGGGTCTCGCCCGACACCTTCCACGAGGGCGGCGAGGACGGGTCCACCGGGCTGCGCGGCCGGATGTCGCTGGTCGCGCGGGCCTGGCAGCAGGGGCGGTTCTGGGTCAACGACCCCGACAGCCTGGTCGCTCGCCCCACCTACTCGCAGCGGGAGCGCTGGGCCGAGACCATCGCGATGTACGGCGGCCTGCGGTCCTTCTCCGACCGGGTCGCCGAGCTCGACCCGTGGGGTCTGGACACCACCCGCCGGCTGATGAGCGACGCGCCGGCGCCCGGCCCCTTCGCCGCCGCGGTCGTCGAGCGGTCGCTCGACCCGGCGAGCGAGGAACCCGTGTGAGCCGCCTCCGGAACCGGGTGCTCCCGCTCGCCGAGCAGCTCTACCCCGGCCGCGGCCAGGAGGTCGCCGACCGGCTGCTCGCACTCGTCGACGGCCGCAGCGGACCAGGTCGTGCGCGCCCCGACGAGGGCACGTCGTACCTCATCACCTACGGAGACGCCGTGCGCCGGCCCGGCGAGACCCCGCTGCACACGCTGGCCGAGGTGCTGCGCGACCACGTCGGCGACATCGTCAGCGACGTCCACCTGCTGCCGATGTTCCCGTGGACCAGCGACGACGGGTTCGCGGTCGTCGACCACCGCGAGGTCAATCCGGCGCTCGGCACCTGGGACGACCTCGCCGAGCTGGAGAAGCACCACGGGCTGATGTTCGACTTCGTCGCCAACCACGTCTCCGCGTCGAGCCAGTGGTTCCGCGGCTGGCTCGCCGGCGACCCGGCGTACGACGGGTTCTTCATCGCCCGCGACCCGGCCTTCGACGCCAGCCGGGTGGTGCGACCCCGGGTCTCCCCGCTGTTCCATCCGTTCGAGCGCGGCGACGGCCGCACCGTGGAGGCGTGGACGACCTTCGGCGCGGACCAGGTCGACGTCAACGTCGGCACCGTCGAGGCGCTCCTGGAGCTCACCGACGTGCTCGTCGGCTACGTCGAGCGCGGCGCGTCCGCGGTGCGCCTGGACGCGATCGGGTTCCTCTGGAAGGAGTCCGGCACCACCTGCCTCCACCTGCCGCAGACCCATGCGGTGGTCAAGCTGTGGCGGGCGGTCGTCGACCACGTCGCCCCCGGCACCCAGCTGCTGACGGAGACCAACGTGCCGCACGCTGAGAACGTCGCCTACTTCGGCGACGGCACCGACGAGGCGCACCTGGTCTACCAGTTCGCGCTTCCGCCGCTGGTGCTGCACTCGTTCGTCAGTGGCAGCACGGAGAAGCTGACGGCCTGGGCCAGGGACATCACGGGGCCGGTCGGTGAGAACGCGACCTGGTTCAACTTCCTCGCCAGCCACGACGGCATCGGGCTGCGCCCCACAGAGGGCATCCTCGACGACGAGGAGCGGCAGGCGCTGGTCGCGCGGACGCTCGCCCACGGCGGCGCGGTGTCGATGGCCTCGGTCGACGGGCGGCAGAGCGTCTATGAGCTCAACATCAGCTTCCTCGATGCGCTGGTGACGCCGGAGGACGTGCGTGACGCGGAGGCCGTGGCCGCGCGCGCACTGGCGGCGCACAGCATCCTGCTGTCGTTCATCGGCGTGCCCGCGATCTACTACCACTCGCTGTTCGGTTCCTCGGCCGACCGGGAGGGTATGCGGATCTCCGGCATCAACCGTCGCATCAACCGGGCCGTGCTCGACGCCGACGCCCTCGAGCGCGAGCTGCACGAGGACCCGCGGCGCTCGCTGGTGTTCACCGGCATCGCCGGTCTCATGGCGGCCCGCCGGCAGCACGCCGCGTTCTCGCCGTACGGCGCGCAGCAGGTCGAGGACCACGGCGCAGGGGTGTTCGTGGTCCGCCGCGCCGTGGGCACGGACGACGAGATCGTGTGTGCGACGAACGTCCGTGGCGAGGCGGCGGTGCTGCCCGCGGTATCCGGCACGGACGTCCTCACCGGCCGCCGGCACGACCCGCTGCTGCTGCCACCGTACGGCTACGCCTGGATCCGTCCCGGCCGCGGGTGAGCGCGTGAGGGTGGTCGCGGCGCTCGACTCGTTCAAGGGGTCGCTCGACAGCGCTGCCGCGGGGTGGGCGGTCCGCGACGGTGTCCTGGCGGCCGATCCCACGGCAGCGGTGGTCGTCCACGCCGTCGCCGACGGCGGCGAGGGCACGCTCGCCGCCCTGCTCGGGGGCGGCGGTCGTGAGGTGCCGGTCGACACCGTGGACGCGATAGGCCGGCCAGTCACCGCCGCGATCGGGCTGCTGGATCACGACGGCCGCCGGACCGCGGTGGTCGAGGCGGCCCGCACCATCGGCCTGGCCGGCGTCGGTGTCGTCGACTCCGCCCTGCCGCCGCGCGCCTCGTCGTACGGCGTCGGCCTCCAGGTGCGGGCCGCGCTCGAGCTGGGTGTCGACCGGGTGCTGGTCGCGCTCGGCGGGACCGCCTCCACCGACGGGGGCGCCGGCATGCTCGCGGCGCTCGGCGCCGAGCTGGTCGACGCCACGGGCCGCCGCCTCGACCCCGCCGACGGCAACCCGCTGTGGCACGGCGCGCTGCTGGGGCCGGGGTCGCTGCCCGCGACCGACGCCGAGCTGTGCGTGCTGACCGACGTGCGCAACCCGCTGGCCGGCGTGGATGGCGCGGCCACCGTGTTCGGTCCGCAGAAGGGCGCGACACCGGAGCAGGTGCGCCTCCTCGAAGGGCGGATGACCGCCTGGGCCAGGTCGCTCGGGGACGCCGCACCCGGACCGATCGCCACCGTCCCCGGCGCTGGCGCCGCCGGCGGCCTGGCCGCGGCCCTGCTCGCGCTGGGCGCGCGGCTCGAGCCCGGCTTCGCCCGGGTCGCGGCCGAGACGGACCTGGCGGGCGCGCTCGTGGGTGCCGACCTCGTGGTCACCGGCGAGGGGTCGCTGGATGCGCAGACCGCGTGGGGCAAGACGCCGGCCGGGGTCGCGCGGCTCGCGCGCGCGGCCGGCGCGGTCGTCGTGGCGCTGGGCGGGCGGGTCGAGCGCCCGACGGCCGGCGGCCTCTTCGACGCGGTCCTGCCGATCCACTCCCGGCCACGGCCGCTGTCGGAGGCGATGGACCCCGCCGTCACTGCCGACGAGCTGGCCGCGACCGCCGGAGAGGTCGTGCGACTGGTGACGGCGGCACGCCTAGGGTGGGCCCGTGACCGCTGAGGATCGGGCCAGGCAAGTGCACACGGAGCTGGAGGCGGCGCTCGAGGGGGTCGCCGAGCACGCGCGGGTAACCGCGAGGCTGCAGCGCGCGCGGCAGTCGGAGGAGTCCGCGCGGGGTGCGGCGGTGCAGGCTCGGGCGCAGGCCGCGGCCGAGACCCGGGACGTCCGGGCCCTGGAGTCGTTCAGCCCCACCCGCATCTGGGCGACGCTCCGGGGCAGCCGCGACACCGACCTCGACCGCGAGGAGGCCGAGCGGCAGGCGGCCGAGTACGCCGCCGCCCGGGCCGAGGCCTGGCTGGTCAGCACCCACGACGAGGTACGCCGGGCCGAGGCCGAGCTCGCGGCGCTCGGGGACGTGCACGGGAGGCGGGAGCGCGCGACCGCGGCCAAGGAGCAGTGGGTGGCCGAGGCCGGAGGACCCACGGGGGAGGAGCTCGGCCGGATCGCCGACGAGCTGGCGTCGTCGAGTGCTGCGGCGAAGGAGGTGCGGGAGGCGCTCGCCGCCGGCGAGCAGGCGGCCGCGGCGCTGGCGCGGGCGAGCGAGGTGCTCGGGTCGGCCGGAAGCTGGGCCACCTACGACACCTTCTTCGGCGGCGGTCTGATCACCGACATGGTCAAGTACGACCGGATGGACGAGGCCCAGCGCCTCCTGCACGGCGCCGACCAGGCGCTGCGGCGGCTCTCGGCCGAGCTCGCCGACGTCGGCATGACCGAGGTCGTGCACGGGCTGTCGGTCGACGGGCTGACCCAGGCGTTCGACGTGTGGTTCGACAACATCTTCACCGACTGGTCGGTGAAGTCCCGGATCACCGAGGCGGCCCGGCGTACCGCCGAGGCCGCCGGGGTCGTGCACGAGATCCGCACCCGCCTGGCGGGTCGGCAGCGCGACCTCGACACCCGGGTTGCGGAGCTGACCGCTCAGCGGGAACGGCTGCTGGTCGAGGCGACCGCCTGAGGCCCTGGTGCGGCCTGGGTGCGACCCGGCGTGCTGGGATGGGAGTCAGCGCAGCGCCAGGCACCCCGAGACGGACGGCGCCCACGGCAGCTGCGCGTCCTCGGCGATCCGGCGGTCGAGGTTGGCCGCCACGTCGTCGGGCCACGGCTCGGTGCGCCGGGTGGCCATCGAGATGTGCAGGAAGATCTCCTCCATCACGTAGCTCACCCGCTGGTGGGTGTCGTCCAGCAGGTACACCAGCGCGTGCGCGGCGCGCTCGGAGCGCCCCAGCAGCCGCACCCGGGAGGACATCCGGTCACCGGTGCGCAGCTCGGACAGGTAGTTGAGGTGGTGCTCGGCGGAGAAGCAGGCGTGCCCCAGCGCCGGCCAGTTCTGCGGGATCCCGAGCGGGACCAGCGACTCGTCGAGGCCCTCGCTCGCGATGCCGGTGTAGTGGCGCACGTTCAGGTGGCCGTTGACGTCCTCGAACGCCACCGGCACCGGCTGCTCGGCGTACGCCGGCAGGCCGGCGAGCTGCTCGTACGACGGGTGGGGGACGCGCTCGGCGGAAGGCTGGGTGCTCACGCGGGGCGATGCTACTGCCCGGTCGGCCCGCGTCCGGTCATCGGGTCGGATGCCCGAGCACGCGCCATGGCGCGCTCTCAGGCACCCGACCCGTCAGGCGCTGGCGCTACTTGCTCGCTTTACGCGCTCGGCTCGCGGTCGGCGCTCCTTCGTCGCGCGACAGCTCGCCGAGCAAGCAGAACCCTCCGCTCGTTCCTCGCTCCGGGCCCTACTTGCTCGCCTTACGCGCTCGGCTCGCGGTCTTCGCCCGCTCGTTCTGGTCGAGGACGAGCTTGCGGATGCGCACGGTCTCGGGGGTGACCTCCACGCACTCGTCCTCGCGGCAGAACTCCAGGCACTGCTCGAGCGAGAGCTTGCGCGGCGGCACGAGCTTCTCGAAGTTGTCGGAGGTCGCGGACCGGATGTTGGTCTGCTGCTTCTCCTTGGTGATGTTGACGTCCATGTCGTCGGCGCGGGAGTTCTCGCCGACGATCATGCCCTCGTAGACCTCCGTGGTGGGGTCGACGAACATCACGCCGCGCTCCTGCAGGTTCGTCATCGCGTACGCCGTGGCCGCGCCGGACCGGTCCGCGACCAGCGAGCCGTTCTGGCGCGACTTGATCTCGCCGGCCCAGGGCTCGTAGCCCTCGGAGATGTGGTGGGCGATGCCGGTGCCGCGGGTGTCGGTGAGGAACTCGGTGCGGAAGCCGATCAGGCCGCGGGCCGGGACCAGGAACTCCATGCGCACCCAGCCGGTGCCGTGGTTGGTCATCTGCTCCATGCGGCCCTTGCGGGAGGCGAGCAGCTCGGTGATCGTGCCGAGGTACTCCTCGGGCGCGTCGATCGTCAGCCGCTCCACGGGCTCGTGGATCTTGCCGTTGATCTCCCGGGTGACCACCTGCGGCTTGCCGACGGTCAGCTCGAAGCCCTCACGGCGCATCTGCTCGACCAGGATCGCCAGCGCCAGCTCGCCGCGGCCCTGGACCTCCCACGCGTCGGGGCGCTCGGTGGGGAGGACCTTGAGCGACACGTTGCCGACCAGCTCGGCGTCGAGCCGGTCCTTGACCAGGCGGGCGGTGACCTTGTGGCCCTTGCCGCCCTTGCCGACCAGCGGCGAGGTGTTGGTGCCGATCGTCATGGAGATCGCCGGCTCGTCGACGTGGATCAGCGGCAGCGCCACCGGGTTCTCGGGGTCGGCGAGGGTCTCGCCGATCGTGATCTCGGGGATGCCGGAGACCGCCACGATGTCGCCCGGGCCGGCGGACTCGCCGGACTTGCGCTCGAGGCCCTCGGTGACGAGCAGCTCGGTGATCTTGACGTTCTTGGTGGTGCCGTCGCGCTTCATCCACGCGACCTGCTGGCCCTTGCGCAGCGTGCCCTCGTGGACCCGCACGAGCGCGAGCCGGCCGAGGAACGGCGAGGCGTCGAGGTTGGTGACGTGGGCCTGGAGCGGCGCGCCCTCGGTGTACAGCGGCGCGGGGATCGTCTCGAGGATCGTCTTGAACAGCGGCTCGAGGTCGGGGGAGTCCGGCAGGCCGCCGTTCTCGGGCATCTCCAGCGACGCGCGACCGGCCTTGGCCGAGGCGTACACGACCGGGAAGTCCAGCGCGTCCTGGCTGTGGCTCTCGTCGAGCAGGTCCATGAACAGCTCGTAGGTCTCGTCGACGACCTCGGCGATCCGGGCGTCGCCGCGGTCGACCTTGTTGACCACGAGCACGACCGGCATGTCGGCGTTGAGCGCCTTGCGCAGCACGAACCGGGTCTGCGGCAGCGGGCCCTCGGACGCATCGACCAGCAGCACGATGCCGTCGACCATCGACAGGCCGCGCTCGACCTCGCCGCCGAAGTCGGCGTGGCCGGGGGTGTCGATGATGTTGATCGTCATCGGCTTGCCGCCGCCCGCGGGACCCGCGTAGTGGATCGCGGTGTTCTTCGCGAGGATCGTGATGCCCTTCTCGCGCTCGAGGTCACCGGAGTCCATGACCCGCTCGGCGACACCCTCGGCCTGGTGCTCGGTGAACGCGCCGCCCTGGCGCAGCATCGCGTCGACGAGCGTGGTCTTGCCGTGGTCGACGTGGGCGACGATCGCCACGTTGCGGAGGTCGGTGCGAGCGGTCCGGGGCGAATCAGTGGGGGCAGACATGGAGGTACGGCGTCCGTTCGATGGGGGTGCGCGGCGGCCGCGCGAGACTGGCGGGCCCGGAAAGGGCCTCGTCGAGTCTAGTGGCGGGCGGCGTACCCGCCCACATCGGCGGACCTGGTCCCACCCGCGCGGCCGGCGGTGCACCGGGGAGATCGGGCCCCCCGACTACCGTGGCCGCATGCCCCGGATCGCCACGAAGGACCGCGTCGACCACGACCAGCTGCTCGACTTCGTCCGCACCCGCCACCACCTCGTGCTCGTGACCACCCGGGCGGACGGCCGCCCGCAGCTCTCGCCGGTGTCCGGGGGCGTGGACGCGGACGGGTACGTCGTGATCTCGACGTACCCCGACCGCGCGAAGGCCGTGAACCTGCGCCGCAACCCGGCCGCCAGCGTGCTGGTGCTCTCCGACGAGTGGGACGACGCCTGGGTCCAGGTCGACGGCACCGCCGAGGTGCTCGACATGCCGTCGCCCGAGGCCGAGGACGGGCTGGTCGAGTACTACCGCTGCATCGCCGGCGAGCACCCCGACTGGGATGAGTACCGCACCGCGATGCGCCGTCAGGGCAAGTCGCTGATCCGGATCCGCGTCGACTCCTGGGGGCCGGTCGCCACCGGCGGCTTCCCGCCCGACCGCGCCCCCGCCGGCTGACGCCCGCCGGCTGACGAGGCCGCCCCACCGGTCCAGTCAGGTCGCGGCGAGACGCCGCGTCCGGCCCGGTCCCGCCTAGGCTCACGAACGTGCGCGGCTACGCCCCCCTGGGCCGCATCGTCGGCCTGGCCATGATCGTCGCGGGGCTCGGGACCGCGACCTTGGCGACCGCCGAGCACGCGGTCGCGGCGACCGCGGACAGCCCCACGGCGATCGCCGTCAGCTCCGGGGGGACGTCGTACGTCGGGTTCGCGAACGGCGGCGTGCTGCAGCGGATCTCGGTCGACGGCAAGCGCAAGCCCTCGGTGCCGCTCGATCAGGACGAGGCCGTCGACGGCCTCTTCGTGACCCCGGGGGACGACATCTGGGTCGACTACGAGACCGGGATGTCCTTGCTGGCCCCCGGCGGCCGGGTGATCGCCCACTTCGACCACAGCCCCGTGCGCGACTGCGACCCGAGCGCGTCGCCGCACCGCTACGGCGGCATCACCGCCCACGGCAACCGCATCTACGTGGCCAACCGCTGCGACGACAGCGTCTCGGTCTACGCCCGCAACGGCGACCTCCAGGCGACCGTCGACCTGCCCGGCACGGACCACCCGCGCGGCATCACGTACGGCGGCCCGCAGGCCGGCCGGCCGGCGATGCTGTACGTCGCGGTGCCCGACCGTGGCCAGGTGCTCGCCTACAAGGCCGCGTCGCTGCGCGACTCGTCGAAGCCGTCCCAGACGTTCACGCTGCGTCGGCCGGGTGGCGGCCACCGCCCGGCTCCCGGGGGCATCGCGGTCGACAAGTGGGGCCAGCTGGTCGTCACCGACATGGCCAACAACGCGGTCTACCTGGTCGACACCAACCACGACTTCTCGCTCTACCGCACCCTCGGGCACCCGCCCCGGGCCGGCCGCGCGGCCGGACGGCTCAGCAACCCCACCGCGATCGCCCAGCACGACCAGGACGGCGGGTCGCTGTCCGGTGACCTGTTCATCGCCGACACCGGCAACGGCCGGGCGCAGCGCTGGAACACCAGCGGCTACACCTACTGGGCCACGAACGTCCGGCCCGGCTCCGGTGCGGGCGGTGGCGGCGGCGACGGTGAGGACGGCGACGGTGAGGACAGCGACAGCCCGCCGAGCAACACCGTCCCGCCGGCGGTCACCGGCACGCCTCAGGTGGGTTCCACGCTCAGCTGCTCGAGCGGCTCCTGGTCCGGCGCGTCCTTCGTCGAGCACGCCTGGCTGCGCGACGGCGGCGTCATCGGCGGCGCCACGGGCTCGACGTACCAGCTCACCGCCGCCGACGCCGGTGCCGAGATCGGCTGCCGGGTGCGGGCCGGCAACGACGCGGGCACCAGTGCGTGGGCCTACAGCGACCCGGTCACGGTCTCCGGGTCGGGCAGCGGGGCGGGCCCGGCCAACCTCTCCCCGCCGGCGGTCTCCGGCACGCCCGCGGTCGGCCATTCGCTCACCTGCAGCACCGGCACCTGGTCTGGCGGCGGCAGCGGGCCGTTCGGTGGCGGCGCCGTCAACACCTACGCCTACCAGTGGCGCCGCGACGGCGGCGCGATCGGCGGCGCCACGGCCGCGTCGTACACCGTGGTCGCCGCCGACAGCGGCGCCGTGCTCACCTGCGTCGTGACCGCCACCAACGGCTCCGGCAGCACCCAGCAGGCGTCGGCGCCGGTGACCGTCACCGGGGCCGGCCCGGTGAACCAGTCGCCGCCGGTGATCACCGGGACCCCGGCGGTCGGGCAGACCCTGACCTGCGGCCCCGGCAGCTGGTCGGGCGCGACCGGCTACGCCTTCGCCTGGCGCCGGGACGGCACGCTCATCGGCGGCGCGACCACCGCGACGTACGCCGTCGTGGCCGCCGACAGCGGCCGGGCCCTGACCTGCGTGGTGACCGCGACCAACGGCACGGGCGGCAGCGCTCAGCAGACCTCGAGGCCCGTGACGGTCACCGCGACCGGACCCGCCAACACGGTGCCACCGATCGTCTCCGGGTCCGCCGGAGTCGGGGAGGTGCTCACGTGCCTGCCCGGCGGCTGGAGCGGCACCGGCCTGGGCTTCGCCTACATCTGGAGGCGCGACGGCACCGCGATCGCGCAGGCCACCTGGTCGGCGTACACCGTGCTCTCCCCGGACGTCGGCACCACGCTGACCTGCGCGGTGACCGCCACCAACGGCCAGGGCAGTGCGACCGCGACCTCCGCCGGCGTCGTGATCTCCGGGCCGTCGGGCCATGCACCGAGCAACCTCACCTCGCCGGCCGTGACCGGCACCGCTGCTGCCGGGCAGACCGTCACCTGCGACCCGGGCACCTGGGCCGGGACCCCCGAGCTCGTCCAGACCTACACGTGGCAGCGCAACGGCGCGGACGTGTCCGGCGCCACGGCCGCGACGTACGCCGTGGGCGCCGGCGACGCGGGTGCGAGCCTGCGCTGCGTGGTGGTCGTGGCCAACGGCTACGGCAAGGCGGCGCTGGCCTCGCCCGGGGTGGCGGTCGCCGGCGGGGGCGGGTCGAGCTCGTGCCTCGGGCAGATCGGGGTGAGCGTCAACGGCGGCGCGACCCGGGTGACCAGTCCCGACGTGCTCCTCGGCATCGTGGCCCCGAGCGGAGTCACCTCGGTGACGGTCTCCGACGACCTCGACTTCGCCACCCCGGTGACGATGCCGGTGACGCCGTCGTGCACCTATGCCTGGACGCTGCGGTCCACGCCGGGAGCCTCGACGATGTCGTCGGTGTTCGTGCGGTTCGGCGCCAGCCCGATGGTGTTCGGCTACAGCATCCTGGTGGACCGCACCGGCGGGTGACACCCTGGCGGCATGACGTGCCGCTTCGTGCCGCCGTACCTGCTGCGCCTCGTGGCGCCCGAGAGCCTGCTCGTCGACGAGCGGCTGCGGGCGGGCCGGACGGTGCCCGCCACCCAGCGACGGACGGTCCTGCCCGCCGACGGGCCGGCGTGGACCGTGCACACCGCCGACCACGGCACCACGCTGCCGGGCCGGGTGGTCCGGTCGGCCGGTGAGCCCGAGGCAGGTGACCCGGCCGTCGACGAGGCGGGCGCCGGTGTCGCCGGGGCGCTCGCGCTGTTCGCGGAGGTCTACGGCCGCTCGTCGTACGACGGCCACGGCGCGCCGGTGAGCCTGACCGTCCACTACGGCCGCGACTACGACAACGCGTTCTGGGACGGCACCCAGCTGGTGTTCGGCGACGGCGACGGGAAGGTCTTCGGCCGCTTCACCCGGCCCGTGGACGTGCTCGGCCACGAGCTCACCCACGCGGTCACCGAGCACACCGCGGGGCTGCGCTACGAGGGCCAGTCGGGCGCGCTGAACGAGTCGGTCTCCGACGTGTTCGCCGCCTGCCTCAAGCAGCGGCTGCTCGGCCAGACCGCGGCCGACGCCGACTGGCTGATCGGGGCCGGGATCTTCCTGCCCGGCGTGCGGGCGCGGGCGCTGCGCGACATGGCCGCGCCCGGCACGGCGTACGACGACCCGGCGCTCGGGCGCGACCCGCAGGTCGGTCACTTCCGCGACTACGTCGAGACCACCGACGACAACGGTGGCGTGCACCTCAACTCCGGCATCCCCAACCGGGCCTTCCAGCTCGCGGCGACCGCGATCGGCGGCACGTCGTGGGACGGCGCCGGTCGGGTCTGGTACGCCGCGCTCACGGGCGGGGCGGTCGGGCCGGGCACCGACTTCGCGGGCTTCGCCGCGGCGACGGTCGCGGCCGCGGGGGCGCACGCCGAGGCGGTGCGGTCGGCGTGGGAGCAGGTGGGCGTGTCCGGGGCGGCGCCGTCGTCCGGCTCGGGCGCGGGCGGCGGACCGTCCCGGAAGGTGAGCGTGCGGCGTACCGGCGGCTTCGCCGGGCTGCGCGCCGCCGGCGAGCTGGACCTCGACGGGGACGACCCGCGCGCCCCCGAGGTCGCGGCCCTCCTCGACCGGGTGGATCTCGCCTCGGTCGCCTCCGGCCAGCCGCAACCGGACCGCTACGTCTACTCGTTCGACCTCTGCGGCGACTGCGCGACCGTCCCCGAGCAGCACCTCACCCCCGAGCTGGTGCGGCTGGTCGAGCTGGTCCTGGACGGTAGTCCCTGACGAACGGGCCCTTGGGAGCGATCCCACGGGGCCCGTTCGTCAGGGACTACCCGAAATCGTCAGGCCAGGGCGCGGTCGAGCGCGGCGGCCACGTGGAGCGTGGTGCAGGGGAAGACCGGGATGTCGGCGTCGGCCTGGTGGACGAGCAGCTCGAGCTCGGTGCAGCCGAGGATCACGCCGCCCGCCCCGGCATCCCAGAGCTCGTCGATCATCTCGACGACACTGCGCCGCGAGGCGTCGAGCACCTTGCCGTGCACGAGCTCGTCGTAGATCACCCGGTTGAGGGTCTCGTGGTGGCGGGCGTCCGGCACGTGCACGGTCAGGCCGTGGTCGGCGATCCGGCTGGTGAAGAACGAGCGCGACATCGCGAACGTCGTGCCGAGGAACCCGACCGACTCCAGCCGCTCGGCCTTGCAGGCCTCGGCGACCACGTCGGCGAGGTGCAGCAGCGGGATGTCGACCGCGTCGGCGACCTGGTCGGCCACCCGGTGGAACGTCGTGGTGCACAGCAGCAGGAAGTCGGCCCCGGCGGCCTCGACCCCGCGGGCGGCGCCGGCCAGGATCTCCGCGACGTCGTCCCAGCGCTCCTGCTCCTGCAGCGCGGTGACCTCGGCGAAGTCCACGGACGCCATCACGGTCTTGGCCGAGGACAGCCCGCCGACCCGCTCCTCGACGCCCTGGTTGAGTGCCTCGTAGTAGGCGGCGCTGCTCTCCCAGCTCATCCCGCCGACGAGTCCGATCGTCTGCATGGTCCTGATCCTGTCAGACTCTCCACAGGCGGCGATACGGCGGTTTCACATCGGGCGATCTCGGGGAATGATCGGGCTCGTGAACCGGTCTCGGACGGCCCTCACCGCACTCTCGCTGGTCTCGGTGCTCGCGCTCGGCGCCTGCTCGGGGGATGACCCCGAGCCCAAGTTCGCCGAGCCCTCGCCGTCCAGGTCGTTGCCCTCGTCGCCGTCGACCACCGCGGTATCGGGTCCGGTGGAGCCGACGATGCCTGCTGAGGCGAAGGGGACGGACGCCGCCGCTGCCGAGGCGTTCGTGAGGTTCTACTGGGAGATGGTCAACTACGCCCAGGCGACCGGGGATCTCGACGGTCTACGCGGCCTTGCTGGGCCCGAGTGCAAGCCGTGTGTATCTGGCATACGCGGGTTGGAGCGCCTAGTGGAGCGAAAGGCCGACGTCCACGGTGGTGAGTACGACGTGTCGGACATCTCGAGCGCGTTCTTCGACAATGGCGGGCGGATCACGGTCCGTTACAAGCTCGCTTCTTCACGGCAAGTGATCAGCTATCCGAGCGGCAAACCCTCGACCTATCCGGCGAAACAGGTGGACGCGATGAGCCTCCTTCGCAAGGACGAGGGTCGATGGGCGCTCGAGTATTGGGGTGAGGACCCATCAAAGCGATAGCAATGGCGCGACTTCTGGCGGCCGTCGCGACCGTGCTCCTGCTCTTCCCCGCCACAGGTTGGGCCACGGATACCGGATCAGGACCGGGCTACTTCTGGACGGCTGCGAGCGGCTCGTCGAGTCCAGATCATGGCGCGCCTGAGGCCGAGAACGTCGCCGTGGAGCCAGCGGCCGGTCACTGGGAGACACTCAATGCCTGCGCTCTTGGGATGGCTGGTGCTCGCACCTGTGGCGAGCCCGCCTACTGCTCGGACGGAACGGTCATGACCTTCACGTACTTCGTCACCACGGACGATGTCGGCATCTTCCAGGGCGACAACTGCCCGGAAGACGTGACCCCAGTCGCCCCGCCTCAGGTGACGCCGGGCCGGGTGTTGACCGCGTTCCGGCGGATTCCGTTGCCGGCGTCGGAGTTGGTGGTGCAGCCGCCGGGTGGGCGGACGTTGGTGAACTTCGAGACGAACTTCTATACCGAGCAGGGGGAGTTCACGCGGGTGGTGCGGCTGTTGGGGCGGCGGGTGGAGCTGCGGATCTGGCCGGAGTCGTTCACGTGGCACTACGGGGACGGGTCGAGTGAGCAGACGCGGTCGGCGGGGTCGGCGTACCCGGACCTGGAGATCACCCACCGGTACCTGTCGAAGGGCCGGGTGGGGGTGAGCGTGGACACGACGTATGCGGCGGACTTCCGGGTGGGTGCTGGTGGGTGGCGGCCCGTGGGTGGGACGGTGACGATCCCGGGGGAGGCGGAGTCGTTGGAGGTGGTGACCGCGCGGCCGGTGCTGGTCGGTGGCTGAGCGGATCAGTGCGGTGGCTGGGATGAGCCACGTTCAACCCAGACACCGCGCTATGAGGTGGCGGCCGGAGAGCCGGGCAGCGGCGGCGACCCGACGCGCGCCGTACCCGTCCTTGCTGCCATCGACCGTGACCACGAGTGACCCGCAGGCCGAAGCAGATCTCCCGCTGAGCCGACTGGGTCTCGATCCGCCCCTCGCGACCTCCTTCGTCGGTCGCAGGGCTCGCTCGACCTTCACCGCGTCAGGGCTTCGCGGCTGCGCCGCTCAGGGCTTCGCGGCTGCGCCGCTCAGGGCTTCGCGGCTGCGCCGCTCAGCCCTGGCGGTGGATCTTGTGCTGGGCGGCCTGGGCGCGGGGCTTGATCACCAGCTCGTCGATGTTCACGTGCGGCGGCCGGGTGACCATCCAGCCGATCGCGTCGGCGACGTCCTCGGCGGTGAGCGGCTCGGCGACCCCGGCGTACACCGCGTCGGCCTTCTCACGGTCGCCCTCGAAGCGCACCAGGGCGAACTCGTCGGTCTTCACCATGCCGGGCGCGATCTCCATCACCCGCACCGGCTGGTCCCACAGCTCCAGGCGCAGCGTCTCGGTGACGACCTTGGTGCCGTGCTTCGCCGCCGTGTAGCCCGCCCCGCCCTCGTAGGCGATCCGGCCGGCGGTCGAGCCGACGTTGAGGATCGCGCCCGCGCCGCTGGCGAGCAGGGCCGGCAGCAGCGCCCGGGTCACCTGCATCAGCCCGAGGACGTTCACCTCGTACATCCGTCGCCAGTCGTCGCTGTCCGCGGCCGCGACCGGCGCCGAGCCGAAGGCGCCGCCGGCGTTGTTGACGAGTACGTCGAGCCGGTCGCCGACCGCGGCCGCGAGCCCCGCGACCGAGTCCACGGACGTCACGTCGCACGCGACCGGCGTACCGCCGATCTCGGCGGCGAGCGGCTCGATCCGGTCGCGGCGCCGTGCGGCGCAGAAGACGTGGAACCCCTCGTGGGCCAGACGGCGCGCGGTGGCGGCGCCGATCCCGCTGCTGGCCCCGGTGACGACGGCGGTGCGGAGACTGCTCACCAGGACATTGTGGTGGACGGTCGGCCAGCGGTGGCACACTGACCTGTCGTCGGAAGGGGTTTGTGCATGCGGGTGCCTGCTGCGGTGGCCGGGTCTCTCGGCGGTCTGTGCTGGCTGGCGGCGTACGTCGCCGACCGGGCCGACCTCGGTGGCGGGCTCGTCGACGGGATCACCTGGGCGGGCGTGGCGCTGCTGACGATCGCGGTGCTCGCGGCCGGGGCCAGCCTGGTCAGCAAGGGCGCCACGTGGCTGCGCTTCATCGTGGCGGTGTGCTTCGCGGCGCTGGTCGGCTCGCTGCTCGCCGTGGTGCGTGACGGCGGCGACCCGCTGATCGTGGACGCCGTGTTCGGGGCCGGCGCCCTCGTCGTGTCGGTCGTGGCGCTCAGCCGGGGCGGCCGGGACCGGCCCGCCGAGGCGGTCGCGACCCCGCCGCCGTCGCGTCGCAGCCGCGGCTCGCATGCCCGCTGACCGGCCCGGGCACAGGTAGCAAGGCCGGCCCAGGGGAATCAACACAGGCTCGGGCGTGTTCACCCCGGTTGGACCCGACGAGCAAACGACCCCGAGGTGGCTGTGGAACCGATCCGGCGCGTGGCGATGATCAGCCTGCACACCTCACCCCTCGACCAGCCCGGCACGGGCGACGCCGGCGGCATGAACGTCTACGTCATCGAGCTGTCCAAGCGGCTGGCCGCGCAGGGCATCGCCGTGGACATCTTCACCCGCGCCACCCGCTCGAGCCTGGCGCCCGCCGTACCGGTCGGCGACGGGGTGACCGTGCGGCACATCCACGCCGGGCCGTTCGAGGGCCTCACCAAGGGCGAGCTGCCCGGGCAGCTGTGCGTGTTCGCCCGCGAGGTGCTGCGCGCCGAGGCCGTCCAGCCCGTCGGGCACTACGACGTCGTGCACTCCCACTACTGGCTCTCGGGCCAGGTCGGCGCGCTCGCCCGCGACCGCTGGGGGGTGCCGCTGGTGCACTCGATGCACACGATGGCCAAGGTCAAGAACGACGCGCTCGCCACCGGAGACACCCCCGAGCCGGCCGCGCGGATCATCGGCGAGGAGCAGGTCGTCGAGGCCGCCGACATGCTCGTGGCCAACACCGACCTCGAGGCCAAGCAGCTGATCAACCTGTACGACGCGGACCCCGGCCGGGTCGAGGTGGTGCACCCCGGCGTCGACCTCGAGCTGTTCCGCCCGCAGGACAAGGCGGCCGCCCGGGCCGCCCTCGACCTGCCGTCCGACGCGGCGGTGCTGCTGTTCGCCGGGCGGATCCAGCCCCTCAAGGCCCCCGACGTGCTGCTCCGCGCGGTCGCCGAGCTGCTCGCCCGGACCCCCGGGCTGCGCTCCCGGCTGGTGGTCCCGATCGTCGGCGGCCCCTCCGGCACCGGTCTCGAGCACCCCGAGTCCCTGGCGCAGCTGGCCGGCGAGCTCGGCCTCGACGGGCCCGACGGCGTGGTCCGGTTCGTGCCGCCGGTCTCCCAGCAGGAGCTGGCGCGCTGGTGCGCCGCGGCGACGCTGGTCGCGGTGCCGTCGTACAACGAGTCCTTCGGTCTGGTGGCCGCCGAGGCCCAGGCCACCGGCACCCCGGTCGTCGCCGCCGCCGTCGGCGGGCTCACGACGGTCGTCCGCGACGGGCGCAGCGGCCTCCTGGTCGACGGCCACGACCCCCGGGCCTGGGCCGACGCGCTGGGGCGGGTCGTCGAGGACGACGCGCTGCGGGGCCGCCTCGCCGCCGGAGCCCTCGAGCAGGCCCGGACGTTCTCGTGGGAGCACACCGCCGAGCAGGTGCTCGAGGTCTACGGGCGCGCCCGCACCCAGCTCCGGGAGACCGCGTGACGACCGATCCCCAGCAGGTCGTCCGCGACTACCTGGCCGCCAACGACCTCGAGGTCGAGGAGGTGTCCGACGGGGTCTTCTCGTTCTCGCTGCCCGGTGAGCGCAAGCTGCAGACCGCGGTCCGCCTCGACGTCGGCACCCACGCACTCGGCGTGCACGCGTTCGTGTGCCGCAACCCCGACGAGAACCACGAGGGCGTCTACCGCTGGCTGCTGCAGCGCAACCTGCGGATGTACGGCGTCGCCTTCGCGATCGACCGGCTCGGGGACATCTACCTCGACGGCCGGCTACCGCTGAGCTCGGTCACCCCCGAGGAGCTCGACCGGCTGCTCGGGTCCCTGCTGACCTACGCCGACGAGTCGTTCAACACGATCCTCGAGCTCGGCTTCGCCTCCTCGATCCGCAAGGAGTGGGAGTGGCGCACGCTGCGCGGCGAGCCGACCCACAACCTGGAGGCGTTCCGCGGCTGGCTCGAGTCCGAGGACCCGGCCGGTCAGCCGCCCGGGTCCTGACGACGCTCGCGAGCGACCCGACGATCGGTGAGCAGCACCCAGGCGATCAGGCCGCCGCCGCTCAGCACCGCGAACACGAAGAACGCCATCGCGACCGCGGGGTAGCCGAGCACCCGGTGCTCCGAGGGCACCCGCATCATCATCGCGGCCCCCAGCACGGTCGCGGCGATCACGATCCCGAACGTGAGCCGGTTGGCGACCCGGTGCAGCACGGTGTGCAGCCGCTCCTCGTCGACCGCGTGCACCCGGATGCTCAGCTCGCCCTCGGACAGCGCCTCCAGGATGCGGTTGCCGCGGCGCGGCAGGTTCGCGGTGAACTCCTTGGCCTCCAGCGCCGCGCTCATCACCCCGGCGGCGCTGACGTTGAGCCCGCTGCGCATCAGCGACACCAGACTGTCCCGCACCGCGGCCGCCGGGTCGAAGGTCGGGTCGAGGTGCAAGGTGACCTGATCGAGGTTGAGCAGCGCCTTGCCGACCATCGACATCTCCGCGGGCGGGCGCAGCCCGTGCCGTCCGGAGATCTGGCTCAGCTGCACCAGCGCCGTACCCGCCTGCACGTCCGGCCCGGACGTGGTGGCCTCGGACACCAGCTGTCCGACGTCGGCCCGGAAGGCCGCCGCGTCGAAGTCCTGCAGCGGGTGCCCGAGCCCGGCGAGCACGGCCGCTGCCTCGTCGCCGTCCCCGTCGCCCAGCGAGATCAGCAGCTTGATGACCTGGTCCCGCAGCCGGGGCGCCACGGTCGTGACCATGCCGAGGTCGAGCAGCGCCAGCCGGCCGTCGTCGGTGATCAGCATGTTGCCCGGATGGGGGTCGGCGTGCAGGAAGCCGTGGCGGAGCATCGCGTCCAGGTAGCAGCCGAACAGCTGCTCGACCATCGGGCGGGTGTCCAGGTCGATCAGCCCGAGCGGCCCGACCTCGGTCACCTTGCGTCCGTCGATGCGGTCCATGGTCAGCACCCGTGACGTCGAGAGCTCCTCGACCGGGGCGGGGACCACGAGCAGGTCGTAGTCGGACGTGAGCTCGCGGAACCGGCGCAGGTTGCGCGCCTCCCGGCGGTAGTCCAGCTCGCCGGCCAGCGACCGGCGGAACTCGGCGAGCAGCTGCTCGAAGCCGAAGCGGCGGCCCGCGTCGGTGTGCCGGTCGGCCAGGCCGGCGAGCCGCGCCAGCGTCTCCATGTCCTCGCGTGCCTGGTCGCGGATGCCCGGTCGCTGCACCTTGACCACGACCTCCCGGCCGTTGCGGAGCGTGGCCCGGTGCACCTGCCCGAGCGACGCGGCCGCCAGCGGCTCGGGGTCGAAGGACCCGAACAGGTCGTGGACCGTCCCGCCCAGCTCGGTCTCCACGACCTCGCGGATCGCGTCGAAGTCCTCCGGCTCCGCGTCGTCCTGCAGCCTGGCCAGCGCGGTCGTGTACGCCGGCGGCAGCAGGTCGAAGCGGGTCGAGAGGAGCTGCCCGAGCTTGATGAACGTGGGGCCGAGCTCCTCGAGGTCGATGGCGAACCGCTCCGCGAGCGCCTCGTCGCCCTCGGGTGCCTCGTCGTCGCGGGGGAAGCCGTCCAGGCCCATGCCGGAGAGGAGGTCGCTGCGGCGATGCCGGACCAGCAGGCGCGCCAGCGCGGCGTAACGCAGCAGGGGGGCCTGCGGGGAGGAGGTCATGCCGCCCTGTTCCCCGTCGCGCAGGTCGTCACGCGCGGGCGTGACCCACGCGACCCCGGGACCGGGTCAGGCGGGGGGTGAGACCTCGTCGGCGATCGTGCGCGGCTTGCGGCGGGCGACGGCGACGCCGACCAGGGCGAGCGCGCCGCCGACGTACGCCATGCCGGCCGGGGTCTCGTCGAGCAGCACCAGGCCCATCACGATCGTGATCGGAGGGACCAGGTAGGTCGTCACCCCGAGGCTGCTCGCGGACATGTGGCGCAGCGCGTAGGCGTAGGTGGTGAACGCGATCGCGGTCGGGAACACCCCGAGGTAGACCACCCACAGCACCGAGGACGCGGGCGCGTCGCCCGCCTCGTCGATCAGCTGCCCGAGGAACGGCAGGCACACGACCGCGCCCACCGTGCAGGCCAGCCAGGTCACCTGGATCGCGGGCAGCCGGGCGACGAGCGGCTTCTGCAGGATCAGGCTGATGGAGTAGACGACCGCGGACACCAGGCACAGCAGTACGCCGAGCACGTCGCTGTCGCCGCCCTCGGACGACGCCAGGCTGATCAGCCCGACGCCGCCGAACGCCAGGGCGAGGCCGATGCCGAGGTAGAGCGTGAACCGCTCGTCGAGGAACGCCGCCGCCAGGAACGCGATCAGCACCGGCGACACCTGGATGAGCATCGCGGCCGTGCCGGCGTCGACCCGGTGCTCGCCCTCGTTGAGGGCGACGTTGTAGACGCCGAACCACAGCACCCCGATCAGCGCGATCGAGACCCACTCGCGGCCGCTGGGCCGGGGGAAGCCGCGGCTCAGTGCGACCGCGCCCAGGCAGAGCGCGCCGACCAGCAGCCGGCCCAGCGACAGCGCGCCAGGGGAGAAGTCGTGGCCCAGGTGCCGGATCGCGACGAACGCCGAGGCCCAGAAGACCAGCGTCACGGCCACCGCCGTCACCGGCAGCCAGGGGGCGGGGACGGTGGCTTCCGCCGGGGCTGCCGCGCTCGTCGTACTCGTCACCGGCCCAGACTAGGGAGCGGCACCGACATCGGTAACGCGGTTTTCGGACGCCGTTGCGCGAGATGGCGCCATGGTGCCCGCCTCGCGCGTCGCTCAGACGTCCAGCTTGTAGCCCAGCCCGCGGACGGTGACGAGGTACTTCGGCTCGCCCGGGTCGGGCTCGATCTTGGCGCGCAGCCGCTTGACGTGGACGTCGAGGGTCTTGGTGTCGCCGACGTAGTCGGAGCCCCAGACGCGGTCGATCAGCTGGCCGCGGGTGAGCACCCGGCCGGGGTTGCGCAGGAACATCTCCAGCAGCTCGAACTCCTTGAGCGGCAGCCGCTGCGCCTGGCCGTCGACGGTCACGACGTGCCGCTCGACGTCCATCCGCACCGGGCCGGCCTCGAGGGTCGGCGGCGCGAGGTCGGGCTCCTGGCCGCGGCGGAGCACGGCGCGGATCCGGGCGACCAGCTCCCGCGGGGAGTACGGCTTGGTGACGTAGTCGTCGGCGCCCAGCTCGAGGCCCACCACCTTGTCGACCTCGTCGTCCTTCGCGCTCACCATGATCACCGGCACGCTCGAGGTCTGCCGGATCTGCCGGCACACCTCGGTGCCCGGCAGCCCGGGCAGCATCAGGTCGAGCAGCACGATGTCCGCACCGTTGCGGTCGAACTCCGTGAGCGCGTCGTTGCCGTTGGCAGCGATCGCGACCTCGTAGCCCTCCTTGCGCAGCATGTAGGCGAGAGCGTCGCTGTAGCTCTCTTCGTCCTCGACAACGAGTACGCGGGTCACCGGCCAGCCTCCTGGTTCCAATTTGTCGAACGGGCCGAGAAATATCGGGGGAGGGTCAAGGTGAACGTAGACCCCTGGCCCTCCACGGACCACACGCGGACCTCTCCGCCGTGCGTGGCCGCGACGTGCTTGACGATCGAGAGCCCGAGCCCGGTGCCGCCCGTGGAGCGGTGCCGGGCCGGGTCGACGCGGTAGAACCGCTCGAAGATCCGGTCGATCTCCTGCGGGGGGATGCCGATGCCCTGGTCGACCACCGAGATCTCCACCATGTCGTCGTCGGCCTTCGTCGAGACGAGCACGGTGGCGTCGCAGTCGGAGTAGGACACCGCGTTGGCCACGAGGTTGGCGACCGCCGCGGTCACCTGCTCCTCGCTGCCGAACACCTGTAGGTGCGGGACGCCGCCGGTGACGATCGAGATCCGCTTGGAGTCCGCGTCGATCGCGCTGGTGTCGACGGCGACCTTGATCACCTCGTCGAGCTCGACCGGCATCGGCTGCTCGAGCGGCTCGTCGCCCTGGAGGCGCGACAGCTCGATCACCTGCTGGACGAGCCGGGAGAGCCGGTCGCTCTCGGTGAGCATCCGGTTGGAGAAGCGCTTGATCGCCTCGGGGTCCTCGGCCGCGTCGTGGACCGCCTCGGCCAGCAGCCGGATCGCGCCGACGGGCGTCTTGAGCTCGTGGCTGACGTTGGCGACGAAGTCTCGGCGTACCGCCTCCACGCGCCGCTCCCGGGTGCGGTCCTCGACCAGCGCCAGCACCAGCCGGGAGCCGAGCGGCGCGACCCGGGCGGTGACGTGCCGCGAGGGCATGCCCGGCCGGCTCATCAGCAGCTCGGTCTCACGGATCTGCCCGTCGCGGCGCACCTGGTGCACGAGGTCGGCGAGGTCGGTCGACAGCAGGGAGGTGCCGCGCACCAAACCCATCGCGTACGCCGGCGCGGAGGCCTTCAGGACGACGTCGGCGTCGTCGACGACGACCGCGCTGCTGCGCAGCACCGAGAGCACGGCGGCGACCCCGACCGGGACCACCGGATCCTCGACCGGCTGGGCGTGGTGCTGCTGGCGGTCGCTCAGGTGCCACGCCAGCACCGCGCCGCCGGCGACGACGGCTCCGATGAGCGCGGCGAGGAACGCCTGCGTCGTCGCATCCACACCTGAATCGTACGAGCCATTTCATCGGGCGTTCGCCGACGGAACGCCGGCTTCGAGATATTCACCCCTCGTTCACGTCCCGGCCCCGGCCGTCCACCTGCTGCACCTACTCTGGTCGTCATGCGAGAGGCCTTCCACGAACAGCTCGACGCGATGTTCCGCGATCTGGCGAGCATCTGCGAGAACGTCGAGACCGCCGTCCGGCTGGCGACCGAGGCGCTGCTCTCGGGCGACGCCCGGATCGCCGAGGGTGTGATCAGCGCCGACGCCGAGATCGACCGGGCCCGGGAGCGGGTCGAGGACTCGGCGTTCCTGCTGCTGTCCCTCCAGCAGCCGGTCGCCAGCGACCTGCGCACCGTGGTCGCGGCGCTCCGGATGGTCAGCGAGCTCGAGCGGATGGGCGACCTCTCCGTGCACGTCGCCAAGATCGCGCGGCTCCGGGTGCCCAACCTCGCCGTACCCGACGACGTCTCCCCGACGATCGAGCGGATGGCCCACGTCGCCGAGGACATGGTCCGGCGGGTCTCCAAGATCATCACCGACCGCGACGTCGACGAGGCCCTCGCGCTGGTCCGCGAGGACGAGGAGATGGACCAGCTGCGGCGCAGCACGTTCGCCGAGATGCTCTCCGCCGACTGGAGCCACGGCGTCGAGGCAGCCGTCGACATCGCCCTGCTGGGCCGGTACTACGAGCGGATCGCCGACCACGCCGTCTCGGTCGCCAACCGGGTCGTGTTCGTCGTCACCGGCGAGAACCCCCGGGCTTCCGCCTAGAGGGCGTGGAGCTCGCTTCGCTCGCCGCTCGTTCTGTTCCGCCGACAGGCTCGCTGCGCTCGCGGCCAGAGATGCTCCCTGACGAAAGGGCCCCAGACCCATCGGATCTGGGGCCCTTTCGTCAGGGACTACCGCACTTACCGACCCTGGTTGGCGACGGCGGCAGCAGCGGCCGCGGCGGCCTCGGGGTCAAGGTAGCGGCCGGCACCGGTGGGCCGGAAGTCGTCGTCGAGCTCGTAGACCAGCGGCATGCCGGTGGGGATGTTCAGCCCGGCGATGTCCTCGTCGCTGATCCCGTCGAGGTGCTTGACCAGCGCGCGGAGGCTGTTGCCATGGGCGGCGATCAGCACCGTGTGGCCGGCCTGGAGGTCCGGGATGATGTCGGACTCCCAGTACGGCAGGAACCGTGCGATGACGTCCTTGAGGCACTCGGTGTGGGGCATGTCGGCGCCGAGACCGGCATACTGCGGCAGCCCGAACTGGGAGAACTCGCTGTCCTCCTCGATCGGCGGCGGCGGGACGTCGAAGGAGCGACGCCAGAGCATGAACTGCTCCTCGCCGTACGCCTCGAGGGTCTCCTTCTTGTTCTTGCCCTGCAGGGCGCCGTAGTGGCGCTCGTTGAGGCGCCAGGAGCGCCGCACCGGGATCCAGTGCCGGTCGGCGGCGTCGAGGGCGAGGCATGCGGTGTTGATCGCGCGGCGCTGCACCGAGGTGTGCACGACGTCCGGCAGCACCCCGGCCTCGCGCAGCAGCTCGCCGCCGTGGACCGCCTCCGCGCGGCCCTTCTCGGTGAGGTCGACATCCACCCAGCCCGTGAAGAGGTTCTTCGCGTTCCACTCGCTCTCACCGTGGCGGAGCAGGATGAGCGTGTGGGTCATGGGGTGTTCTCCTTGGCTGGTTGCTGGGTCAGTGCTCTTCGGTGGCCGGGGCCTCGACGTCGCACTCGTAGGCTGCGCTCGAGGAGCCGGTGGACGGGGTGGGGGCGAGGCCCTCGAACTCGTTGCAGGGGGGTACGACGGGGACGGACATCTCGACGGTCTCCCCGTTGTCGAGGCCGATCTTCACGGTCACGACCTTGCCGGGGCCGAAGTCGCCCTGGACCGTGACCGGGCCCTCGGTGGCGAGGTTGACCAGCCCACCGGGGGGGACCTCGACCGGGCTGAAGCCGTCGGCGGTCAGGGTCGAGTCACCCGCACCGGCGATCGACTCGACGGTGACCGCCTCGTGCGGCTCGTTGTTGGCGAACGACGCGACGAACGCGCCCTCGCCGTCCTGGCCCGCGACGACGACGGCGTTGAGCACGTCGACCTTCGCGTCCCGGTTGTTGATCCCGGCGGTCGGGGTGTAGACCCGGTCCGTCGCGTAGTCGAACCCACACGAGGTCAGGGTCGCGGCAAGCGTGAGAGCGCCGACGGTGGAGAGCAGTCGGGCGGACGTGCGAAGCTGCATCTTCTAGGCCTTCACGGGTCTACGGCAGGGTGCGGGGCACAGCCTAGTGGTGACCGGACCCCGGCGCGGCCCCGGAGGGTGGATCAGCGGCTCAGGCCGACGCTGTTGCCGACGACCAGGAGCCCGGCCACGGCGAGCACGACCCAGGCGAGCGCCAGCACCAGCAGCCGGGTCGCCCCGATCCTGAGCGCGACCCGCAGCGCCAGGTGCCGGTAGCCGTCCTCGTGGTCGGGGACCAGCCCGGGCAGCGCGCACAGCACGTGCACGCCGACGCCCAGCGCGGCCGCGAGCGCCACCATGGCGGGCTCGGGCGGGTTGCCGGAGGCCTCGCCGCCCCAGCCGCCGTACGAGAGGAACGCCGGGTAGCCGGCGTACGCCACCGCCCACGGCACCCACGAGAACCAGCCGCGCCGCAGCACGACGTTGCCGACCAGCCCGGCCGCGACCGTGCCGAGGTAGACACTGCCCGCGGTGACGCCGTTCGACACCGACAGCGGCACCAGCAGCAGCACCGCGCAGATCAGCGCGAACCACGCCGTCCCCGGGTCGAGGTAGCCCTCGGCGATCGGCTTCCCGCTCGGCAGCCGCCGCTCGTCGCGGCGCCGGTCGACGAGGTCGTTGTGCCAGCCGAGCACCGCCTGCCCGACGAGCACCGTGACGAGGACCAGCGCGACCTCCCGGCCCGCGCGGCCGCTGAGCGCTGCGGCGATCGCGAGGCCGGCCGCGGTCAGCAGCGCGTGCCGCGGATGGGCGGCCCGGAGGAGGAGCACCGGCGTGCTGTGCGCGAGCGTACGGCGGCGCTCGCCCCGCCGGGTGGGGCCGGTGGGGGCCGCCGGGGTCGTCGTCGGCTCCGGCTCGGGCCCCGACTCGGGGGCCGGATCGGGCGCGGGCGCCTCGTCGGGGGCCGGGACGGCCCCGCGGATCTTGCGGCGGCGCAGGGTCGGCGACATACCCCGCAGTATCAGCCAGAGGCCCGTCCGTGGCGGGAATTCGGGGTTCCTGGTGCGTCCGCCGCGGGCCCGACGCCCGGCCCGGAGCGGGCCGCCACCACACCCACCGCGGATCTGTCAACCCCCGATTGTGCCCCTGACCTGCGCAAACGACCCGGAGAGGTTTCTCAGCCCGTGTTAAGATAGGGGCCTAGGAAGGGGTACCTGACATATGACTTTCACCGTCGGCGAAACGGTTGTTTACCCGAATCACGGAGCCGCAGTCATCGAAGACATCGAGATGCGGAAGATCAAGGGAGAGGACCGGCAGTACCTCGTACTCCGTATCGTCGCCCAGCAGGACCTGGTGGTCCGAGTGCCCGCCTGCAACCTCGACCTCGTCGGGGTCCGCGACGTCGTCGACAAGGAGGGGCTCGACCGGGTGTTCGACGTCCTCCGTGCCGCGCACGTCGAGGAGCCGACCAACTGGTCGCGTCGCTACAAGGCCAACCTGGAGAAGCTGCACAGCGGCGACGTCATGAAGGTCGCCGAGGTCGTCCGCGACCTGTGGCGCCGTGAGCGCGACCGCGGCCTGTCCGCCGGCGAGAAGCGGATGCTCGCGAAGGCCCGGCAGATCCTGGTCTCCGAGCTCGCCCTGGCCGAGCACACCAACGAGGACAAGGCCGAGGCCCTGCTCGACGAGGTGCTCGCTTCCTGACGCTCCACCGAGACGTACGCCGAGGCCCCCGGGTGATCCACCCGGGGGCCTCGTCGCGTCCCGGGTCGGCACGTCCTACGTTGGGGGCGCCATGACCATCGATCCGTACGACGTCCAGGACGACCCGCCGCCGGCCCTCGGCACCGTGCTCACCGACGGGCGCGGCTCGCTGCCGTTCGCGCTGATCCACGGCGAGGCCCTGGTCGCCTGCGCCGCGTGGGCGCTCGGCGAGGCCGGCGTGCTGCCGGTCGACGAGGGCACGCCCTGGGAGGCCGTGGCCACCACCGGCGAGCCGTTCGTGGTGCACGACCCGCTGTGCCCGATGACGCCACCGGAGTTCGTCGCGGCCTGCGTGGCCCGCGCGCTCGAGCACGCGGGCGTCGTGGTCGGGGTCCGGCCGGTCACCGACACCGTCAAGGTCGTCGCCGACGGCGTGGTCGGCGAGACCGTCGACCGGGACGCACTGGTCTCGGTCGCCTCGCCGGTGGTGCTGCCGCCCGAGGTGGTCGCCGACCTGGAGGCGCTGCCCTCGCACGACCTCGTCGAGCTCGTCGCGGCGCTGCGCGGGCGCTATCCGGTGGAGCTGGTCGAGGCCCCGCCGGCCGCGCGCCGGATCGGGTCGGAGGAGGACCTGCGGGTGCTGGAGGCGCTCACCGCAGGCGATCGGCCAGTCGATCAGCCAGGGCCAGGTCCTCGGGGAACGTGACCTTGAGGTTGCGCGGCCCGCTGGGCACCGCCACCACCGGCAGGTCGGTGTAGCGGCTCCAGCACGCCGCGGTGTCGGTGCCGTCGAAACCGTCGGTCTCGGCTCCGGCGTACGCCGCCAGCAGCTCGCGGGCCCGGAACGCCTGCGGGGTCTGCACGCCGTCCAGCTCGGGAAGCGCCCGGCCGTCCAGGGCGAGCAGCCCCCGCAGCGGCAGCACCGGGATCGCGCCCCCACGGGCCCGGGCCGCGTCGATCGTGGCCGCGAACAGCTCGCGACCGGCCAGCGGCCGCGCGCCGTCGTGGATGGCCACCACGTCGATGTCGCCGGCCTCGACCTCGGCGGCGAGCGCACGCAGGGCGTTCCACTCCGAGCCGTGCCGGGTCGCACCACCCTCGACGATGCCGATCTCGGCCGCGCCGAGGTGCGGCGCCAGGGCCGTGGCCACCAGCTCGGCCTCGCCCGGGCGGACCACGACCAGCACCCGGCGTACGTCTGCGAGCGCGAGCGCGTCGCGCACCGACCACGCGAGCAGCGGCCGGTCACCGAGGGGCAGCAGCACCTTGTTGGTCGCCGCGCCCACCCGCGTGCCGGAGCCCGCGGCGAGGATCACGACGGCGGCGGGCACCCGGGCAGTGTAGGGCTCGAACCACGGCGGGCGTCGCGAGGGTTTTCACGGCTGTTACACGGCGAAACAGCCGCTCAACACCCCGGCCCTAGTGTCGCGTCTCGGTAGTTGTTGAACGGTTGGCGTTCTCAGGGTGTGTGCATCGCAAGGCGCTGGCGTGCCGCCATACCCGCTCGTATCGCAAGCGTCGGCAACGCAGCGAGGTGCGTGCCATGTGGGCGCGGAGCGCCCAAGAACCTCTGGACGCGGCACTCGTTCGACGGACCAGGAAGGGGGCCCCGATGACGCCGGGACCGCGGAGCCGCAGCGCGGAGGAGTGGCAGCCCGTCTGCCGCGTCGCCGAGCTCGAGGTCGAGCGTGGGGCCACCGCGCTGGTGCACGGCCAGGCGATCGCGCTGTTCCGGACCCCGGACGACCAGGTCTACGCGCTCGGCAACCACGACCCGTTCGCCAAGGCGTCGGTGATCGCCCGCGGGATCGTGGGGGTGCGCGGCGGCGTGCCGTTCGTCGCCTCGCCCACCCACAAGCACGCCTTCGACCTGCGCAGCGGCAGGTGCCTGGACGACGACCACGTGTCGATCCCGGCCTACGACGTCCACATCATCGAGGGCGTGGTGCTGGTGGGCCACCGCAAGGACACCGTGGCGCCGGGGACGCCGGGGACGCCGGGGACCCCGGTCACGCCCACCCGAGGCGCCCGGGGGTGACCAGCGCGGTGGCGATCGCCGCGACCCCCTCGCCACGGCCGGTGAGGCCCAGCCCGTCGGTGGTCGTGGCCGACACGCTCACCGGGGCGCCGACGGCCGCACCGAGAGCCGCCTCCGCCTGAGCCCGGCGCGCGCCGAGCCGGGGGCGGTCGCCGATCACCTGCACGGAGACGTTGCCGATCGCGAACCCCGCCGCCCGGACCCGCCGGGCGGTCTCGGTGAGCAGCGCGGCCCCGGACGCACCCGCCCACGCGGGGTCCGACGTACCGAAGTTGGAGCCGAGGTCGCCGAGCCCGGCGGCCGACAGCAGCGCGTCGCACGCGGCGTGCGCGGCGACGTCGGCGTCCGAGTGGCCCTCCAGGCCCTGCGGCTCCTCGGGCCAGTGCAGCCCGGCGAGGTGCATCGGGACGCCGTCCGCGAGCCGGTGCACGTCCGTGCCGATGCCGATCCTGGGCGAGTGCTCCACAGGAGGGATCATGCCGGACGGTGCGCAACAATCGCTCGGTGAGCACCTCCCGCGCGTGGTCGGTCGCCGGCCTGGTCGCCGGGTTCGCCGGTCTCGCCGTGAGCTACGGCCTCGCGATGGTGATGACGATCCGGGACTCGCCGCTGGTCGCGGTCGCCGAGCTGGTGGTCCGGCTGACGCCCGGGCCCGTGGTGGAGTTCGTGATCAAGTTCTTCGGCAGCGGGGACAAGGCGTTCCTGCTGGTCGTGCTGGTGGTGCTCAGCGCCGCGATCTTCGCGTGGACGGGCCGGCTCGCGCGGCGCACCCGGTGGGCGCCGGTGATCGTGTACGGCCTGCTGGCCGTGCTCGGGGGCGTCGCCGTCTGGGTCCAGCGCTCCGCGACCGCGCTCGACGCGCTGCCGGTGGCCGCCGGCCTCGCGACCTGGCTGGTCTGCCTCTCGCTCCTCACCGAGCCGCTGCGCCGCCACGAGCGGGCCACGACCACCGAGCCCGGGGACGTCTCCGGGCCGGCGCGCACCGGCCACACCCGCCGTACGTTCCTGGTCCGCGCGGGCGGCATGACCGCCGCCGCGGCCGTGCTCGGCGTCGTCGGCCGGGCCGTCGGCAGCGGCCGCCGCCACGTGGAGGAGACCCGCCGGCTGCTGCGGCTGCCGGGGGTGACCCGGCCGGTGCCGCCCAAGGACTCGCGCGTCGACGTGCCGGAGATGACTCCGTGGATGACGCCGACCGACGACTTCTACCGGATCGACACGGCGTTCGTGGTGCCCGCGATCGAGCCGGACGACTGGCTGCTGCGCATCCACGGGATGGTCGACCGCGAGATCGTGGTGACCTACCAGGACCTCGTCGACGGGGCGACGACCGAGGCCTGGGTGACGCTCAACTGCGTGTCGAACGAGGTCGGCGGCGACCTGATCGGCAACGCCTGGTGGAGCGGGGTCCGGATCGCCGGGCTGCTGCGTGCGGCCGGCGTGCACACGGGCGCGGACGCGGTGCTGCAGACCTCCGAGGACGGCTGGACGTGCGGTACGCCGCTGAGCGTCCTCACCGACGACCGGGACGCGATGCTCGCGGTCGCGATGAACGGCGAGCCGCTCCCCATCGAGCACGGGTTCCCGGTGCGCACGGTCGTGCCCGGGCTCTACGGCTACGTCTCGGCCTGCAAGTGGGTCGTGGACATGAAGGTCACCCGGTTCGCCGACATCGAGGCCTACTGGACCGAGAAGGGCTGGTCCGAGCTCGGCCCGGTCAAGATCTCCTCGCGGATCGACGTGCCCCGCGGCGGCGGCGAGGTGGCGGCCGGCGGCGCCCAGGTCGCCGGCGTCGCCTGGGCCCAGCACACCGGCATCGACGCCGTGGAGATCTCGGTCGACGGCGACGCGTGGACGCCGGCGCGGCTGGCCGGGGTGCCCAGCACCGACACCTGGGTGCAGTGGGTGGCGGCCGTCGACCTCGCCCCCGGCGACCACACGTTGAGCGTGCGGGCCAGGGACGCCGACGGGCTCGTGCAGACCGGGGAGGTGCAGGACGTGCTGCCCGACGGCGCCACCGGCTGGCACACCATCGACCTCACGGCCGTCGAGCCGGGTCAGACCCAGGAGGAGGACGGGTGAGCGACTTCGGCGACCGGACCGGCGCGGCCCTGGTGGTCGGCGGCAGCGGCGGCCTCGGCCTGGCGATCGCCCGGATGCTCGCCAGCCGCGGGTCCGACGTCGCCCTCACCTACCGCTCGCGGCCCGACGCCGGCGTCGCGGCCGCGGACGCGGTGCGGGAGTGGGGACGGCACGCGTCGTCGTACGCCCTCGACCTCGGCGGCGCGCCGGCCACGACCGACGCGGCCGCGGTCGTCGACGCGGTGGTCGCCGCCCACGGCGGGCTGCACACGCTGGTGTACGCCGCCGGCCCGCACGTGCCGATGACGCACCTGTCCGCGGTCGAGCCGGCGGCGATGGCCGCGCAGCTGGCCGCGGACGCGGCCGGGTTCTTCGCGGTCGTCCGTCCCGCGCTGCCGGCGCTGCGGGACGCGCAGGGGTCGGTCGTCGCGGTCACCACCGCCGCGACCGCGCGCTACCCCGTGCGCGACGGGCTCTCGTCCGCGCCGAAGGCGGCCGTCGAGGCGATCGTGCGGGCCCTCGCCGCCGAGGAGGGGCGGTACGGCGTGCGCGTCAACGCCGTCGGACCCGGCATGCTCACCGACGGGATGGCCGCCCGGCTGATCGGCTCCGGTGACCTCGACGACGCGGCGCTCGCCGCCGCCCGCCGCAACATCCCGCTGCGGCGGTTCGGCACCGCCACCGACGTCGCCGAGGCGGTCTGCTTCCTCGCCTCCGACCGCGCCGGCTTCATCTCGGGGCAGAAGCTGGACGTGGACGGCGGGTTCGGCGTCTGAGAGGAGGGCCGCCCCCGGGTCACCAGTTCCCGGGGCTGTTCGCCGGCAGCGGGTGGGCGTCGTCGGTGATCACGTAGACCGTGCCGCCGGAGGCGGGGACCCAGGCGTCCTCGAACTGCCCGCGGTCGTAGGTGCGCCGCACGCCGGCGCGGGTGGCGGCCGCCGGGTCGTTGACGACGACGTCGCCGGAGTCGGTGAAGCCGACGATCACCAGCAGGTGGCCGTCGGAGGACGAGATCGGGGCGCCGCTCAGCTCGCCGCGGCCGAACGCGATCGAGGCGACCAGCGGGATGCCGGCCGCGATGAACCGCTCCGCCTCACGCAGCGAGCGGAGCCGGGTGACGAACGCGTGCCCGGTGAGCGAGGCGGCGTAGGCGGTGTTGAAGGGCCAGTTGCCGGTGCCGTCGTAGTCGTAGTCGTAGGTCATCCGGGCCGCGTGGTCGACCCACGGGTCGACGTGGCCCGCCGGCACCCAGGAGTACGCCGAGGCCGGGGGCAGCGCGTCGTAGTAGCCGAGCACCATCGAGGTCGACGTCGGGGAGCACCAGGCCTCGCCGCCGCCGCCGTACTCCGCGTAGTCGCCGCGGTGCACCATCTGGGAGTAGCGCGGCACGTCGAGGACGACGCCGCGGGCGACCCCGGGGCGCGACGTCGCCACGTCGGAGGCGTCGGGCAGCAGCGAGGACATCGCGCCGACCGAGTCCACGGAGGGGGAGGCGGCCTGGCCCGCGGGCCGCGCGAGCGTCACCCGCAGCTGGTAGGCGGTGACCCCGGCGGGCGCCACCCAGGTGTCGACGTTGACCGACCCGAGGTCGTCGGCCTGGCCGGAGGCGGTGGTACGGCGTACCTTGCGGTCGCCGGCCGCCCACACGGCGAGCGTGTCCCAGCTCGACGACGTGGCGCCGGACCGGCCGCGGACCTCGACGGTGACCCGGCTGGCGCCGGGCGTGCGCGCCGACCACGACGCGATCAGGCGGGTGAGGGAGAACCCGGGCGTCGCCCAGGGCGAGGTCCACCGCCCGGTGTCGGTGTCCGCGACGAGCGCCAGCCGGCCGCGGGCCACCCGCAGCCCGTCGAGGGTCCCGGCCCGCAGCTCGGTGGGCGCGTCCCAGACCGTGTAGTCGATCCGCCGGGCCGGTGCCGCCTGGGCGGGCGACGCCAGCAGCGGGAGCACGAGGGCCGCGGCCAGCAGGATCGGGAATGTCAGTCGCCTCACCGAACAACTCTAGACTTGGCCGGTGACCATCCGGCTGTACGACACTGCGACCCGCGGAGTCCGTGACTTCGTCCCCCTCCAGGAGGGGAAGGCGGGCCTCTACGTCTGCGGTCTGACCGTGCAGTCCGAGCCGCACGTCGGCCACGTGCGCTCGGCCGTCAACTTCGACGTGCTCCAGCGCTGGCTGCGCCACCGTGGCTACGACGTGACGTTCATCCGCAACGTCACCGACATCGACGACAAGATCCTGGCCAAGGCCGCCGAGCGCGGCCTGCCCTGGTACGCCCACGCCGCGCGGATGACCCGCGAGCTCGACCGCGCCTACGCCGCGCTGAACGTCGCACCGCCGACGTACGAGCCGCTCGCGACCGGGCACGTGCCGGAGATGGTCGAGCTGATCACCGAGCTGATCGAGCGCGGCCACGCCTACGCGGCCGAGGACGGCTCCGGCGACGTCTACTTCGACGTGCAGTCGTGGCCGCAGTACGGCGAGCTGACCCGGCAGCGGATCGACGACATGGAGGCTGCCGAGGACGCGGACCCGCGCGGGAAGCGCGACCCCCGCGACTTCGCGCTGTGGAAGGGCCACAAGGAGTCCGAGCCCGCCACCGCCTCCTGGCCGAGCCCCTGGGGCCGCGGCCGTCCCGGCTGGCACATCGAGTGCTCGGCGATGGCCGGCAAGTACCTCGGCAGCGCCTTCGACATCCACGGCGGCGGGGTCGACCTGCGCTTCCCGCACCACGAGAACGAGCTCGCCCAGTCGCGCGCGGCCGGCCACCCGTTCGCGTCGTACTGGATGCACAACGCGTGGATCACCACTGCCGGCGAGAAGATGAGCAAGTCGCTCGGCAACTCGCTGGCGATCCCGGCGGTGCTGGAGACCTACCGCGGGATCGAGCTGCGCTACTACCTCGTGGCCGCCCACTACCGCAGCCACGTCGAGTTCAGCTTCGAGGCGCTCGACGAGGCCGCGGCCGGGTTCCGCCGGATCGAGCACTTCCTCGAGCGGGCCGCCGACGTGGTCGGCGAGATCGGCAGCGCGGGCATGCCCTGCGCCGACTTCGTCAACGCGATGGACGACGACCTCGGCACGCCGGCGGCGGTCGCCGCGATCCACGAGGTGGTCCGCGAGGGCAACCGGCTGCTGGCCGGCGGCGACTCCGCCGCGCTGCGCGGCAACGCCGCGTCGGTCCGCGCGATGCTCGCCGTGCTCGGCCTCGACCCCGCCGACCCGGTCTGGCAGACCGGCGCCAGCGGGCACGAGGAGCAGCTGACCGCGGCGGTCGACGCCCTGGTCTCCGAGCTGCTCGAGCAGCGGGCCGCGGCCCGCGCGACGAAGGACTTCGCGGCCGCCGACGCCATCCGCGACCGGATCAAGTCCGCCGGCATCCTGATCACGGACACCCCCGACGGCCCGACGTGGTCACTGGAAGCAGGAACGAAGTAATGGCTGGGGTCTCGATACGCCCGCTCGTCCCTCACGGGCTACTCGACCACCGAAAAGGACACTGACGTGGCTGGCAATTCCAAGCGCAAGGGCGCGATCAAGAAGACCGGCAAGGGGAACCCCACCGCGGGCTCCGGCGGCCGGGTCAAGCGCGGCCTCGAGGGCAAGGGGCCCACGCCCAAGGCCAAGGACCGCCCCTACCACCAGGCCTACAAGGCCGCGAAGCGTGCCGAGAAGTCCACCGGCGGCCGGCCACGCCGCAAGACCGGCACCGAGGCCGAGTGGGTCGCGGGCCGCAACTCCGTGGTCGAGGCGCTGCGCGCCGGGGTCCCGGTGACCGGCGTGTACGTCGCCGAGGGCGCCGAACGCGACGCCCGGCTGCGCGAGGCGTTCGCGACCGCGGCGGAGCGGGGCCTGAACATCCAGGAGGTCTCGAAGTCCGAGCTCGACCGGATGACCGGCGGGGCCGTCCACCAGGGCCTGGCCGCGCGGATCCCGCCGTACGAGTACGCCCACCCGGACGACCTCCTCGACGCGGCCTCCGCCAGCGGTGTGCCGCCGCTGATCGTCGCCCTCGACTCGGTCACCGACCCGCGCAACCTCGGCGCCGTGGTGCGCAGCGCGTCCGGGTTCGGCGCGCACGGCGTGCTGATCCCCGAGCGCCGCTCCGCGGGCATGACCGCGTCGGCGTGGAAGACCAGCGCCGGCGCGGCCGCACGGCTGCCGGTCGCCCAGACCGTCAACCTCGTGCGCCAGCTCAAGGCCTACCAGGCCGCGGGCTGCATGGTGGTCGGCCTCGCCGCCGACGGCGACGTCAGCCTGCCCGAGCTCGACCTGGCCGACGGGCCGCTCGTCGTCGTGGTCGGCTCGGAGGGCAACGGCCTCTCGCGGCTGGTCAGCGAGACCTGCGACCAGCTCGTGTCGATCCCGATGGCCAACCAGCTCGAGTCGCTCAACGCCGGTGTCGCCGCGTCGGTGGCGCTCTACGCCATCTCGGAGTCGCGTCGCTGACCGTCGGGCGGATCCCACGGGCCCTGGCGTACGTCGGGGTCTGGTCGGCCTGCGCGGTGCTCATCGGGCTGCTGCTGTTCCTCACCAGCAGCCGGTCGGTGGTGCTGGCGAGCCACGACGCGGTGATCCAGCCCAACTTCTCCGGCCACGCGGTGCTGCACACCGGTCCGGTGCTCCCCGACGTCCGGGTCGACCCACCCGGCTTCCTCGGCGTGGACATCCGGCTCGGCAAGACCGACGCCCGGTCGACCGACGAGCTGGTCCAGCGCTACGCCGCCATCGCCGGCCAGCCGGAGGGTCAGGTCGCGAAGGTCACCGGCGCCCTGCGCGACATGGCGATCAGCGCGGCCCTGCGCGGGGGCGTGCTCGCGCTGCCGCCGGTCGTGGGGTGGGTGCTGGTCGGCGCCGCCCGCCGACGTGAGCTGGCCAGCCGGGTGCACCCACCGCACGTGGCGCTCGGCGTCGTGGTCACCGTCCTGATCGGCCTCGCGCTGTGGCAGCCCTGGACCGGTGACGACGACGTCGTCGACGAGCACCGCGAGTGGATGCCGCTGGCGGAGTTCCTGGGGCCGGACGTGCCGCTTCCCGACGAGGCCGACGGCGTCGAGGTGAGCGGGGACGTCACGACCGTGCAGACCCGTCGGCTCATCGAGAGCGCGGTCGACACCTACGACACCAGCAAGTCGTTCTACGCCGACGCGGCCGACGCGGCGGCGGAGCTCGGGCTGCGCACCCCCGTCGAGGGGGACACCGTCGTCGCGTTCGTCTCCGACCGCCACGACAACATCGGCATGGACCCGGTCGCGCGGGCGATCGCCGACGCCGCCGGCGCCACCGCGGTCTTCGACGGCGGCGACGACACCTCCTCCGGCAACACCTGGGAGGCGTTCTCCCTCGACTCCGTCACCGAGGCGTTCGACGGCCTGGACCGCTGGGGCGTGGCCGGCAACCACGACCACGGCGACTTCGTCCACTCCTACCTCGCCGACCACGGCTGGACGATGCTCGACGGCGAGATCGTCGAGGGGCCGGGGGGTACGACGCTGCTCGGCGTCGACGACCCCCGCTCGAGCGGCCTGGGCAACTGGCGCGACGAGACCGGGCTCAGCTTCGAGGAGGTCGGCACCCGGATCACCGACGTCGCCTGCGCCGCCGAGGAGCGGGTCACCACGCTGCTGGTCCACGACGCCAACCTCGGAGACGAGGCGCTCCGCCGCGGCTGCGTCGACCTGGTGATCGGTGGCCACCTGCACGAGCGGAGCGGCCCCGAGCGGATCGTCGGGGAGAACGGCGAGGTCGGCTACAGCTACACGACCGGCACTGCCGGGGGAGCGGCGTACGCGATCGCGCTCGGCAGCAAGCCGCGCCGGCCGGCCCAGGTGAGCCTGGTGACCTACCACGGCGGGGAGCCGGTCGGGATCCAGTGGGTCACGCTGCAGACCGACGGAGACTTCGAGATCGGCAACTACGTGCCGCTGCACCTGCCGGAGAACCAGCCGGACATCGTGGAGGAGACCGACCAACCGGGACGGTCGGGGAACTGAGCCGAAGGGCTTCGGGCGTGCGCGAGCCGCCGGACGTGGCCTGCGTCACCTTCGGGGACATGTGTCGTTGAGCAGAACTGATACGTGTTCTAGAAATTGGTGGAGGGCCCCCTTGCTCCCGTTCCGTCGTGCCGTCGTGGTCCCGCTCTGCGCGCTCGTCGCGCTGGGCCTGGCCGCCTGTGGGTCCCAGCTCGATCCCGACACCGTGGCCCAGGTCAACGGCACGGCGGTGGGCCCGGACGGCCAGGTGGTCGCCGCCGACGGCGGCACGACCGGTCCGGACGGCTCGGTGCCCGATGCCTCGGGCGACACCGGGGGCGACGCGTCCACGACGGGTGGCTCGGACGCCACGACGACGGGCGGGGCGGACGGCGGCACCAAGGGCACCGGCGACAACTCGGCGACCGGCGGCACCAAGGCCGGCAGCTGCGACGGCTTCAAGAACCAGACCGGCATCACCGACGACACGATCACGATCGGCAACTCCTCCGACGTCTCCGGGCCGGTCCCCGGCCTGTTCGAGGCGAGCCAGGACGCGGTGCGCGCCTACGTCGCCTACTACAACGCGACCACGACCCTGTGCGGGCACAAGCTCGTGCTCAAGACCTACGACAGCCGCACCGACGCCGCCGCCGACCAGCAGGCCTACACCAAGGCCTGCGACGAGACCTTCGCGATGGTCGGGTCCATGTCGGCGTTCGACTCCGGCGGCGCCTCGACGGCCCAGGGCTGCGGCCTGCCGGACATCCGCTCCGCGTCGGTGACGTTCGACCGGCAGGCCTGCAAGACCTGCTACGGCGCCCAGTCCACGGTCGCCACCGAGTTCCAGAACGCGGTCCCCGACTTCGTCAAGAAGAACCACCCGGACGCCTCCGCGCACGCCGCGATGCTCTACATCAACGCCGGTGCCGCGTCCGAGAACGCCAAGACCCAGGTCTCCGCGATGGAGAACCGCGGGATGAAGTTCGACTACGTCCAGGGCATCGACATCTCGGAGTTCAACTACTCGCCCTACGTCCAGCAGATGAAGGACAAGGGCATCGAGTACGTCCAGATGATCGGCGCCTCCGCGCAGTTCGTCCGGCTGGCCGACGCCATGCAGCAGCAGGGGTTCAAGCCCGAGGTCTACATGCTCGACCCGACGGCGTACACCACCGAGTTCGTGAAGAACGGCGGCGACGCGGTCGAGGGCACCACGCTGTTCATCAACTTCACGCCGTTCGAGGAGGCCTCGAGCAACAAGGAGCTCCAGCTCTACCTGAGCTGGCTCCAGCAGGTGAAGCCCGGCGCCGAGCCGAGCTTCTTCGGCCTGTTCTCCTGGTCGGCGGCCCGCCTGTTCGTCGAGCGGGCGACCGCCCTCGGCGGCAAGCTCAGCAGGTCCACGCTGCTCGCCGACCTCGCGAAGGTCGACGACTGGACCGCCAACGGCCTGCACTCCCCGCAGCACGTGGGTCCGCGGCACACCGGCGAGTGCTGGCGCTTCATCCAGCTCCAGAAGGGTCGCTGGGTGCCGCTGGGCGGCACCAAGTACCTCTGCAGCGGCACCACCGGCAGCTGACCCGTGTCCCCATGTCGTGTGGCCTGCGTCACCTCGCCGACCGTGGGTCGTTGAGAGATGGAACGTGTTCTGGTCCTGGGAGGGAAACCATGCGTAGCCCGCTCCTCGTGCTCGCGGCCGGTGCGCTCTGCACCGCCCTCGCAGCCTGTGGCTCCCAGCTCGACCCCGACACGGTCGCGCAGGTGAACGGCACCACCTCCGGTGGCATCGCCGGGACCGCCGACGGCGCCACCGGCACCGAGGGCTCGACCGGCGGTGACCTGACCGGCGGCACCGGCGCCGGCACTGACAGTGGCACCGGCGGCAGCTCGGACTCCGGGTCGTCGGGCGGCTCCGGCGGCGGCCGTGACGGCGCCCAGGGCACCGGGGACAACTCCGCGACCGGGGGCACCAAGGCCGGCAGCTGCGACGGCTTCAAGGACCAGACCGGCATCACCGACAAGACGATCACGATCGCGAACGTCTCCGACATCTCGGGCCCGGTCCCCGGCATCTTCGAGTCGGCCCAGCAGGCGACCCGGGCGTACGCCGCCTACTTCAACTCGACCGACGACATCTGCGGCCGCAAGCTCGACGTGCAGCTGCTCGACAGCCGTGCCGACGCCGGGGCCGACCAGCAGGCCTACACCAAGGCGTGCGACGAGGCGTTCGCGGCCGTCGGGTCGATGTCGGCGTTCGACTCCGGCGGCGCCTCCGCGGCGCAGTCGTGCGGACTGCCCGACATCCGCTCCACGACGGTCACCCCGGAGCGACGCGACTGCTCGACCTGCTTCGCCGCCCAGGCGGTCGACCCGGGGCTGGTGCCCAGCGCGATGCCGCGCTACTTCCTCGGCAAGTACAAGGACGCCACCCAGCACGCGGCGCTGCTCTACATCAACGCCGGCGCCTCGCCGGTCAACTCCGCCGCGTTCCGGAGCGCCTGGGACAAGGCGGGCTGGAAGGTCGACTACTTCCAGGGCATCGACGTCTCGGAGTTCAACTACTCGCCCTACGTCCAGCAGATGAAGGACAAAGGCATCAAGCTGGTCGTGTACGTCGGCCCCTACCAGAACACCGTCAAGCTCCTCGACGCGATGAAGCAGCAGGGCTTCGACCCGGACGTGTTCCTCCAGGACTCCACGATCTACGACCAGCGCTTCGTCGACGAGGCCGGCGCCAACGGCGACGGCGTGTTCGCCTACTCCACCACGGGGATGTTCGACGACTTCAGCATCAAGGAGATGCAGCTCTACCGGTCCTGGCTGGACCAGGTGAAGCCCGGCGCGGTGCCCAACTTCTACGGCCTCTACGCGTGGTCGGCGGCCCGGCTGTTCGTCGAGCAGTCGGTGGCGCTCGGCGGCAAGCTCACCCGCGCGTCGCTCGTCGACGCGATGAAGAGCGTCAAGAACTGGACCGGCAACGGGCTGCACTCCCCGCAGCAGGTCGGCTCCAAGACCACGGCCAACTGCCAGTCCGTGCTGCAGCTCGACGGCGGCAAGTGGCGACGGGTCTCCTCCGGCAACTACATGTGCGCCCCGCTCATCGACAGCGGAACAGGGAGCTAGACCAATGTCCTCGATCCTCTCGTTCACGATCCTCGGCCTCTTCACCGGCGCCGCCTACGCGATCGCCGCCAGCGGCCTGGTGCTGACCTACACGACCACCCGCGTCTTCAACATCGCCCACGGTGCGTTCGGCATGGTCATGGCCTTCACGTTCTGGGACTTCAGCCAGCGCCAGCACATGCCCACCTGGCTGGCGCTCGTGCTGGTGCTCGGCGTGGTCGCCCCGGGCACCGGCTGGCTGGTGCAGCGGTTCGTGACCCGCGGCCTGGGCGAGGGCCCGGTCAGCGTCTCGCTGGTGGTCACCGTCGGCCTGTTCGTCGGCCTGATCGGCGTCGCGCAGTACATCTGGCCGCCGGCCCCGCGCACGGTGCCGCCGTTCCTCGCCGACGAGGGGCTGCAGATCGGCGGCACCTACGTCACCGCCCACCAGATCATCACGATCGCGCTGTCGGCGGTGGTCGCCGCCGCGCTCTACGTGCTGCTCAACCGCACCCGCATCGGCACCGCCATGCGCGCCTCCGTCGACAACCCGATGCTGTTGCGGCTCTTCGGCGGCAAGCCCGACCTGGTGGCCTCGCTGTCGTGGGCGATCGGGATCTCGCTGGCCGCGCTCGCCGGCATCCTGCTCACGCCCGTGATCGGCCTGTCCTACTACGACCTCACGCTGCTGGTCATCAACGCGTACGCCGCCGCGATGCTCGGTCGGCTCAAGAGCCTGCCGCTGACGTTCGTCGGGGCGATGGGGCTCGGCATCCTGCAGTCGTTCGCGGTCGCCTACCTCCCCTCCGAGGGCAACCTCGCCGGTCTCCGGGCGGTCGTGCCGGCCCTGTTCCTGTTCGTCGTGATCGTCGCGATGCCCCAGGCCCAGCTGCGCATCGGCCAGGTCAAGGGCATCGTGTCCGCGCCGCTGCCGACGCTCCCCAAGTCCCTGGGCTGGGGCGGCGGCCTGCTCGCCGGCGTCGCGGCCCTCACGGTCACGATGGGTGACGCCGACCTGCTGCTGGTCGGCACCGCCGCGACGTACGCGATGGTGATGCTCTCGCTGGTGCTGCTCACCGGGTACGGCGGCCATGTCTCGCTCGCGCAGTTCACGTTCGCCGGCGTCGGTGCGCTCGCCTACGCCAAGCTCGACGAGCCCAACCTGGTCGGGCTGTTCCTCGCCGCCGGCATCGCGGCGGCGGTCGGTGCGCTGGTCGCGCTGCCGGTGCTCCGCCTCACCGGGCTCTACCTCGCGCTCTCGACGCTCGCGTTCGGCGTGCTCATGGACAAGATGGTCTTCCAGGCCGACTTCGCGTTCGGCTACAACGGCACGCTGCGCGCCCAGCGGCTCTCGGTGCTCGGTCGCGAGTTCTCCTCCACCGGCGGCTACGTCCTGGTGATGACGGTGTTCTTCGTGCTGATGGCGCTGGCGCTGCTCCTGCTGCGCCGCGGCGTGCTCGGGCGGGTGCTGATCGCGATGCGCGACAGCCCGGCCGCGTGCGGCACGCTCGGGCTGGACATGCGGTGGTTCCGGGTCGGGCTGTTCGGCCTCTCCGCGGGCATGGCCGGCCTGGCGGGCGGCCTGTTCGCGGGCCTGCGCGGCACCATCGGCGCAGCCGACTTCCAGCTGTTCAACAGCCTGCCGCTGCTGCTGCTCGCGGTCGTGTGCGGCGTGACGTCGATGACCGGTGCCGCCCTGGGCGGGGTGGGACTGATGCTGCTGCCGGTGCTGCAGAGCTCGCGGCCCGAGCTGGCCGGCCTGGTGTTCGCGGTCCTCGGGTTCGGCGCGGTCGCGCTCGGCCGTGACCCCAACGGGCTGGCCAACCTGGTGTTCGGGCTCGGCCGCCGGCTCGACCGGCGCTTCGGCGACCGGGTCCGCGCCGCCGTGCCGGTGCTGCCGCTGCCGCGTCCGCGGGTCGAGGACGACAGCGCGACCGCCGTACCCCTCGCCGACCCGCTCTCCGGGGTGCTGATCGTGCCCGAGACCGACCCGCCGGCCGGCCACCGAGCCGCCGACGACCCCACCAGCGCCCAGCAGAAGGAGGTGCCCGCCCATGTCGCTCCTTGAGGTGGAGGACGTCGTCGTCCAGTTCGGCGGCGTGACCGCCGTCGACCACGCGAGCTTCGTGGCCGAGGCGGGCCGGATCACCGGCCTGATCGGGCCCAACGGCGCCGGCAAGACCACGTGCTTCAACGTGATCACCGGGCTCCAGCGGCCCAACCAGGGCAAGGTGCGCTTCGAGGGCCGGGCGATCACCCGGCTGCCGGTGCACCGGCGCTCGCGCCGGGGCATTTGCCGCACCTTCCAGCGGCTGGAGGCCTTCGGGTCGCTGACCGTGCGCGACAACGTGCGGGTGGCCCGGGACATCCACCGCGGCGTCGTGGGCCTGGTCCGTCCGGCCTCGGCCGACGTCGACGGGCTGCTCGAGCGGGTCGGCATCGCCGAGTACGCCGCCGAGCGCGCCGACTCGATCCCCACCGGCGTCGCCCGGCTGCTCGAGCTCGCCCGCTGCCTGGCCGCAGAGCCGAAGCTGCTGCTGCTCGACGAGCCCTCCTCGGGCCTCGACGAGTCCGAGACCGACGCGTTCGGCGAGCTGCTCGCCGAGCTCGCCGCCGAGGGCCGCGGCATCCTCATGGTCGAGCACGACATGGACCTGGTGATGTCGGTGTGCGACGACATCCACGTCCTCGACTTCGGCCGGGTGATCGCCTCCGGGTCGCCCACGGAGGTGCGCGCCGACCCGGCGGTGCAGAAGGCCTACCTCGGCTACTCCGACGAGCCGGCCGATCCCGCGCACGCGGCGGACCACACGCACGCCGACCTGCCGGCCGTCGAGCTGACCCAGGAGATCCGCCTGGAAGGAGCCCACAGATGAGCGTCCCGATCCTCGAGGTCGTCGACCTGCACGCGGCGTACGGCCGCATCGAGGTGCTCCGCGGGGTCGACCTGCGGGTGCCCAAGGGTGCCGTGATGGCGCTGCTCGGCCCCAACGGCGGCGGCAAGTCCACGCTGGTCAAGGTCATCAGCGGCCAGAAGCGGCCGACCTCCGGTGACATCCACCTCGGCGGCGTGCACGTGCAGGGCGCCAAGCCGGAGGAGCTGGCCCGGCTCGGGCTGTGCACGGTGCCCGAGGGCCGCTCGGTCTTCCCCAACCTCTCGGTCGAGGAGAACCTCACGCTGATGTCGTACGCCGGGGTCTCCGCGGACGCGGTCCTCGACACGGCGTACTCCTACTTCCCGCGGCTCCACCAGCGACGGCACCAGCTCGCCGGCACGATGTCCGGCGGGGAGCAGCAGATGCTGGCGATGTCGCGGGCGCTGGCCTCCGACCCGGCGCTGCTGCTGCTCGACGAGCTCTCGATGGGGCTGGCGCCCCTGATCGTCGACGAGCTCTACGACACCGTCGCGCAGATCGCCGAGAGCGGGGTGTCGATCCTGTGCATCGAGCAGTTCGCGCGCACCGCGCTGCGGGTGTCCGACTACGCAGCGGTGATGAGCGGCGGCCGGATCGTGGCCAGCGGCGAGCCCGCCGAAGTTCTTTCGACCATGGACGACGTGATCCTCGGAGGCGCAGCATGAACCGCACCCTCATCTCGATCTCGGCCGCAGCGCTCGTCGGCGTCGTTCTGCCGACGTCGGCGAGCGCCCCGGCCGCCGGGGACACCAAGCCCCCGTTCAGCGGCTACAGCTCGACCGCCTGGGCCGCCCCGGTGAAGGTCGAGATCTACGAGCCGACGATCCCGATCCCCGCGACGCCGCAGCTCGAGTTCGAGCTCGGCTACTCCAAGGTCGAGGCCGACTCCGGCAGCTCGCTGGGCCGGGCCAGCTGGCTGTGGCCCGGCGACTCGATCGGCGAGGGCGCCAAGACCGTGATCGAGAACCTCGGCCTGCCCGAGCAGCTCTCTGGACCGCTCGCCGCCCAGGGCTACCCGGTGCAGGTCAACGCCTCCCAGCCCTCCGGCGAGGGGTCGCAGGCCGACGAGCCGTTCCCGGGCACCGTGATGCGCGCCAACGCCGGGTCCAAGACCACGATCGCGCAGGTCGGGTTCTCCCCGGACGGACAGGTCGAGGACGGCTCGGGTGGCGACAAGAGCGGCGGCGCCGAGACACCCGGCATCCCCGGCCTCCCGGACATCCCAGGGCTCCCGGGCCTCCCCGGTGCGCCGGGCGCCGGCGGAGGCGACGTGCTCGAGCAGTTCGGCCAGGCGATCACCGGCTCCGCCGGGACCGGCGCGGCCGCCGACGATCCCGGGGCCGACCCGGGCATGCCCGGACTGCCGCCGGAGCTCGCCGCGCTCGTCGACGTCGAGGGCTACACGTCGTCGAGCAAGAACGTCGTCACCGCGTCGAAGGTCGTCACCACCGCCCGATCGGCCCTCGGTGACGTGTCCCTGCTCGGCGGCACGATCCAGCTCGACGGGGTCGTGGTCACCAGCACGAGCACCAGCAACGGCGCCAAGGGGACCTCGGCGGGCCGGGCGACGCTCGGCGGCATCACGATCGGCGGCCAGGAGTTCTCCTTCGGCCCCGACGGGTTCGAGGCCGCCGGCCAGCACACCGACATTCCCGGGCTGCCGGACGACGGCGCGAAGGCCCTCGAGCAGCTCGGCATCAAGCTCACGCTGCCCAAGCCCGGCCTGGAGAGGAAGGGCGACCAGGCCAGCAGCACGATGGCCGGCCTCGTGGTCGAGATCGACACCTCGCAGCTGCGCTCGCAGCTCGACGCCCTCCCGCTCGACGACATCATCGGCCAGCTCCCCAGCGACCCGCCCGAGCTCAAGAGCCTGCTCCAGGCGCTCGTCGGGCTCTCCCCGCGGATCGTGGTGACGCTCGGCAACGCCTCGACCGAGGTCGACACCGTGCAGGGTCTCGAGATCCCCACGGGCGACATCCCCGACAACGACCCCGGCGGCTCCGGCGCGGCCGGCGGGCCCGGTGGCGGCGGCGGGACCTCCGGTCCCGCGGCGGGTCCGCCGTCGGCCGTCGACCCGGGCGCCTCCGGCGACGCACCGTCCGCCGCCGGCGACCTCGGTGACGCGGAGCTCGCCGGCTCCGGCCTGCCGCCGCTGTACTCCATCCCCGGCGCGATCCTCGCCGGGAGCATCGCCTTGGCCGCCGTCGGCGGCTCCTGGCTCCGCAAGATGGGCGCGATCGCGCTCGGTGGCTCCGGCTCCTGCACGCACGGCCTCGACAGCGGCCTGCCCGACCTCCGAAAGGCCTGACCATGACCACGATGACCCCTCAGATGTCGGCCGGTGCGGACCAGTCCGCGCCCGCCCAGCGGCTCTCGATCGGCCTCCCGCGCGCGGGCAGCCGCACCGGCTCCGGCGCCGCACCGCTCAAGGACAACCACTACCAGCTGCTGCAGCTGATCCTGTTCTGGGCCGGCGCGATCCTGCTCCCGCTCGGCCTGGTGGTGATCGTGCTCGGCTGGTACGGCGCCGCGCACACGCCGTACCAGTACGACCAGCTGTCCTACGTCGTCTCCGGCGGCCTGCTCGGCCTCGGGCTGACGTTCACCGGCGGGTTCCTGTACTTCGGCGCCTGGCTGGCGCGGATCGCCGCCGACGGCAAGGAGTCCTCCAAGCGGCTCGCCGACACGCTGCTCGTGCTCGCCGACGTGACCTCGCGCTCGGCCCACCAGCGTGACGACGGGGTCGACGTCTCGGGGCTGCCGGTGACCGCCGGCGACGGCACCACCATGCACCGCCGCGACTGCGCCCTCATCGCCCACCGCGACGACCTGCATCCCGTGGGGGAGAACAACGGCCACCTCACCCCCTGCCGCATCTGCCGCCCCTGACCGAGGCCGCGTCGGGTCAGTCCGACTCCTCGGCGGCGACCTTCTCCTCGGGCTTCGCGAGCAGGTAGTTCTCGATGTAGTGCCGGGCGCTGTCGAAGATGTTGACCGCGTGGCCGGCGTTCTCGGAGAGGTACCACCGGTGCACGAGCATCTCGTGGAAGATCTCGGCCGGCTCGAGCTTGCCGCGGGCCTCGGGCGGCACCATCGCCATGATCGGCTCGTAGACCTGCTGCATCCACCTGGTGGCGACCAGGCTGCGGTCCTCGCGCCCGAGGTCGAAGTGGGCGGTGAACGACGCGATGTCGTTGAGCATCCGGCGGGCCTGGGCGTCCTCGACGTCGAGCCCCGTGAGCGCCTGCAGCTCCCGGCTGTGGTGACCGAGCTCCACGACCTTGGGCTGGATCCGCACCCGGTCACCGTTCCAGTCGGTGACGATGTCGAGCTCGTCGACGTCGAAGCCGAGGTCGTTGAGCCGCTCCACCCGGCGCTCGATGCGCCACAGCTCGCCGCTCGAGAACTCCTCGGGACGGGTCAGCTCGTCCCAGAGCGCGTGGTAGCGCTCGGTGAGCAGGTCGACGATCGCGTGCGCCTGCACCTCGTGGTCGAGCGACTCGCTGGCCTGGAGGTCGAGCAGCTCGGCGAAGACGTTCTCCACGGCCACGGTGACGTCGTACTCGCGCAGGTTGTCGGACAGGGTCGGCTTGAGCTCGCCGGTCTCGGCGTCGACGAGGTACGCCGCGAACCCGCCGGCGTCGCGACGGAACAGCACGTTCGACAGCGACACGTCGCCCCAGTAGAAGTCGGCCAGGTGCAGCCGGACCAGCAGCACCACCATCGCGTCGATCAGCTCGGGCAGGTTGGCTGCGGTGAGGCCGTGCGCGAACAGGCTGCGGTAGGGGAGCGAGAACTGCAGGTGCTCGGTGAGCAGTGCCGCCGGCAGCTCCTCGCCGTTCTCGTCGACCCGGCCCGTCACCACGCCCTGGGGCGTCACCGACGGCAGGCCGAGGCGCTGGAGGTCGCGCAGCAGGCGGTACTCGCGGAACGCCATCTCCTCCACGGTCTCCTTGACCGCGTAGGTGTTGTCGCCCAGCCGCACGATCCGCACCACGTGCCGCGACAGCCCCCGGGGCAGCGGCACCACGTGCTCGGTCCAGTCCTCGAGGGGCACGGCCCAGGGGAGCTGGAGCAGGGAGGGGTCGGGCCGGTTGGCCACGATGCGGAGAGCCACCCCCCGAGGCTACTGCCCGAGACATGTAGAACGTGTTCTAGTAATGGTGTAGCGTCCGCGCCGTGCAGCTCACCGACGGCGACCGCATCCGCGGCCTGCTCGGGACCTACTGCCGGCTCATCGACGCCGGCGACTTCGCCGGCGTCGGCGCGCTGATGGCCGGCGCGGTGCTGCGCACCGAGGTCGGCACGGTGCTGGCCACGGGTGCCGAGGAGGTCGAGCGGCTGTACGCCGGGCTCGTGCGTCTCCACGACGACGGCACGCCCGGCACCCAGCACCTCGTCTCCAACACCACCTTCGACGAGCCCGCGGCCGACGGCACGGTGACCGCGACCTCGGCGTACCTCGTCTTCCAGGCGACCGCCGCGGTGCCGCTGCAGCCGATCGTCACCGGCACGTACGTCGACACCTTCGCGCCCGACTCCTCGGCGGGCGGCTGGCGCTTCACCGAGCGCCGGTTCGGCATCGGTCGCTCGGGCGTCCTCGAGCACCACCTCACGATCACTCTCTAGCCACCCTGTCGCCACCTCCCGAAAGGCCGGACCATGAACGAGCCAGGCAGCCGCGTCGTCGTCGTCACCGGAGCCGCGTCCGGCATCGGGCACGCCACCGCGGCACTGTTCCGCGACCTCGGCGACACCGTCTTCGGCCTCGACATCCGCCCGAGCGTCCCCGAGGGCGTCACGTACGTCGAGTGCAACGTCGGCGACCGGGCCTCGGTGCTCGCGGCCGTCGGGACGTGCGCCGCCGGCGGCCGCATCGACGTGCTCGCGAACGTCGCCGGGATCGTCCAGTTCGGCCGGATCGAGACCGTGACCGAGGAGGAGTGGGACCGGGTGCACGCGGTCGACCTCAAGGGCCCGTTCATGCTGATCCAGGCCGCGCTGCCGCACCTGCGCGCCTGCGGCGGCAACATCGTCAACGTCTCGTCCGTCGCGGGCAACAAGGCGCAGCCCTACGCCACGGCGTACGCCGCCGCCAAGGGCGGGCTCACCCAGCTCACCCGGGCCCTCGCGCTCGAGCTGGCGCCGGAGGGGATCCGCGTCAACGCGGTCTGCCCCGGCACCGTGGACACCCCGATCGTCGAGCAGGTGTTCCACAAGCTCACCGACGACCTCGACGCCCGGGTCGCCGACCGGCTCATGATGATGCTGCCCGGCGGCGCCATCCGCCCCGACGAGATCGGCTCTGCGATCGTCTACCTCGCCTCGCCGCAGGCGCGGATGATCACCGGCGAGATCCTCGCGTTCGACGGTGGCATGAGCTGAGCCGGGCAGCCGACCCGTAGCATGTGGCACCGCCGCGGCTTCTGGCCGCGGTGCGGCCGCGTTAGCTCAGCTGGTAGAGCATCCGCCTTGTAAGCGGACGGTCAGGAGTTCGACTCTCCTACGCGGCTCCGACCTCAGCCGATCAGTCCTGCAGCAGTGCCTGCATCTCCTCGACCTCGGCCTGCTGGGTGGTGACGACCTCCTCGGCGAGCGCGATCGCCGGCGGGTACTGCCCGTGGGTCAGCTCGTGGCGGGCCATCGAGATCGCCCCCTGGTGGTGGCGGATCATCATCCGCAGCCAGCGACCCTCGAAGGCTGCGGCCCGACACCGGGCGAGGAGGTCGAGGTCGGCGCCGTCCAGCGCCCACGGTCCCATCCGGCTGCGCATCAGCCCCTGCATCGCACCGGTCTTCGACCGGGTCGTCATCGTGTCGTCGTCCATCGGCTCGTCGGGTGCGGGCGGCACCGGGCCGTCCCAGGCCGTCAGCCAGGCCTCCAGCTCCTCGAGGTCGGCGGTCTGCTCGGCGACGATCCGCGTCGTGAGCTCGGTGAACCCGGTGGAGACCTCGCGTTGCCCCGCGAGGTCGACCAGTTGCAGCCCCTGCTCGTGGTGGGGGACCATCTCGGCCGCGAACGCGACGTCGAACTGGTTGTGGCCCGGGTCGGCGGACGCTCGCGCGGTCGTCGGTGCGACGTCCGTCCCGCACCCGGCGAGCACCGTCGCGGCGAGCGCCCCGGCCGCCAGGGCCGTCGCGGCGCGCCGGAGGACGGGCCGGCCGGGTCTGAGCATGCTTCGACCGTAGGTCGCCTACCGCCGGGTAACCCGGGGCGAAGGTCCCGACCCGTGGGACCGGCGACCCGGTACGCCAAGATCGAGGCTCAGCGGAGCCGGCGTACCTCGAACCGCGCCGGGGGATGGGCGATCGCCTCCTGGGCGGCGACCAGCTGGATCTCTCGGGTGCCCGCCGCGAGGGTCTCCTCGAGGATCGCGAACACCGACGACGTGGTCCGGGCGAGCGCGGTCTCGGCCGACCCCGTGCCGCGCAGGTGTGCGAGGTAGAGCGCGGCCGTGACGTCACCGCAGCCGTTCGGCGTGATCGGCAGCAGCGGCGTCTCCACCGCCCAGGCGCCGGCATCGGAGACCGCGACCACGTCGATGCGCCCCTCGGGGACCTCGCCGTGCACGACGCTGGTGACCAGCACGTCGCGCGGCCCGCGCTCGCGGAGCTCGTCGACGGCGTCGACGATCTCGGCCAGCCTGCTCGTCGCCCGGCCCGTGAGGAAGTCCAGCTCGAAGTGGTTGGGCGTCAGGATGTCCGCGCGCGGCACCACGGTGTCGCGGAGGTACTCCGGGATGCCCGGCCGCACGAACATGCCGCGCCCCACGTCGCCCATCACCGGGTCGCAGCAGTAGACCGCGTCCGGGTTGAGCTCCTTGACCCGGGCGACCGCGTCGAGGATCACCGCGCCGACCGCCGGGTCGCCCTGGTAGCCCGACAGCACCGCGTCGATCCCGGCCAGCGCGCCGCGATCGCCGATGCCGGCGATCACCTCGCGCACGTCCACGGGGTCCAGGAGCGGGCCGCGCCAGGCGCCGTACCCGGTGTGGTTGGAGAAGTGCACGGTGTTCACCGGCCACACCTCGTGGCCCAGCCGCTGGAGGGGGAACACCGCCGCCGAGTTGCCGACGTGGCCGTAGGCCACCGAGGACTGGATGGAGAGGATCTGCACCAGGGCATCCTCTCGTACGGCGGGTCTGCGTGGTGGTGTGCGCTTGCCATGGGCACGCGGGTGCTGACCGCTGGTGGGATGACTCGCTCAGCTGCAGAGTTGCTCCGGTCTCGAGACGCCGGTCGCCTCCTCGACCTCCTCGCAGACACAGGGTCTGCGGTCTTGGCGAGCGAGCTCGCAAGGAGCGCAGCCCCTGGCTCGGACAACTAGAACACGTTACAGTGTGGCCGCGCACACATTCCTGCGGTATGCCGCCCTGCTCCAGCGAGGTTGACCCATGGCCAAGACGCCGTACCAGAACGAGGCCGACTACGTGGTGGTCGGCTCCGGCAGCTCGGGCGCCGCGATCGCGGGCCGGCTGGCCCAGTCGGGCGCGAGCGTGATCGTGCTCGAGGCCGGCAAGAGCGACGAGCAGTACCTGGTGAAGAAGCCCGGCATGATCGGCCCGATGCACTCGGTCCCCGAGATCAAGAAGCGGGTCGACTGGGGCTACTACTCCACGCCGCAGAAGCACATCCTGGACCGCAAGATGCCCGTCCCGCGCGGCAAGGTCGTCGGCGGCTCCAGCTCGATCAACGGCATGGTCTACGTCCGCGGCAACCGTGCCAACTACGACGCCTGGGCCGCCGAGGGCTGCACCGGCTGGTCGGCCGACGAGGTCAACGCGGCGTACCAGCGCATGGAGGACTTCGAGGGCGGTGCCAACGACTACCGCGGCGCCGGCGGGCCGATCAAGGTCACCCGCAACGCCGCGCCGCAGGAGGGCTCGCTGCAGTTCATCCAGGCGACCTCCGACGTGCTCGGCGTGAAGGTGCTCGACGACTACAACGCCGAGTCGCAGGAGGGCGTCAGCCGGATGCAGCAGAACGCTGCCGGCGGCCTGCGCTACAGCGCGTCTCGCGGCTACATCCACAACCTCGACGTGCCGACCCTGCAGCTGCAGACCGAGGTGCTGGTCACCAAGGTCGTCGTCGAGAACGGCCGCGCCGCCGGCGTGGAGGTGACCGACCTCGGCAAGGGAGGCGGGAGCCGCCGTACGGTCCGGGCCGGCAAGGAGGTCATCCTCTCGGCCGGGTTCGTCGGCTCGGCGCAGATCCTGATGCTCTCGGGCATCGGCCACGCCCAGCACCTGCGCGACCACGGCATCGACGTGCTCGCCGACCTGCCGGTCGGCGACAACCTGCACGACCACCTCTTCCACGCGCTGACCTTCCACGTGACGACGTCGAAGATGCGCGGCAACGCCTTCTTCTTCGGCAAGGGCGTGCTCAAGGAGGCGCTGCGCCCGGGCAAGACGTTCATGGCCAACTCGGTGTTCGAGGCGGTCGCGTTCCTGCGTACGTCCCAGGCGACCGACGTGCCGGACCTCCAGCTGCACCTGCTGCCGTGGTCGTACGTCTCGCCCAACCAGGACGAGCCGATCCGCCACGACGTCGACCCGCGCACCTCGATCACGCTGCTCTCGACGCTGATCTACCCCCGCAGCCGCGGCACCCTGCGGCTGGCGTCCAGCGACCCGACCGCCGCGCCGCTGATCGACTTCCAGTACCTCGCAGACCCCGGCGACCTCGAGGTGCTGGCCGAGGGCTCGGAGATGGTCCGCGAGATCATGGGCGGCGCGGCGTTCGGCGGGGCGGTGAAGGAGGAGATCCACCCCGGCGCCGGCCTCAAGGGCCAGGCGCTGCGCGACGCGATCCTCAACCGCGCGACGTCGGTCTACCACGGTGTCGGCACCTGCCGGATGGGCGCCGACGAGCTCTCGGTGGTCACCCCCGACCTCAAGGTCCGCGGCATCGAGGGCCTCCGGGTCTGCGACGCCTCGATCATGCCGTCGATCACCGGTGGCAACACCAACGCGCCGTCGATCATGATCGGCGAACGCGGCGCGGACCTCGTGCTCGGGAAGGCGTGAGTGCCATGGCTCTGCAGCGACCGGCGTCGATCACCGACGCGTTCCTCGACAGGCTCGTCTCCCGCGTGCCCTCCACCAGCGGCGGCACCTGGAAGCTCACCGAGGTCTACACCGGCGACGTGCTCGTCGAGCTGCCGCAGTCGACGCCCGCCGACATCGAGGCAGCCTTCGCGACCGCCCGGGAGGCCCAGCGCTCCTGGGCTGCGAGGCCGCTCAAGGAGCGGCTCGCGGTCTTCAAGCGCGCGCACAGCCTCTTCCTCGACAACGCCCAGACCACGACCGACCTGATCCAGGTCGAGAGCGGCAAGAACCGGCGGATGGCGATCGAGGAGACCTGCGACCCGGTGATGGTGATGAGCCACTACCTCAAGCGGGCGCCGCACCTGCTCAAGCCGGTCAGGCGCGGCGGCCCGGTGCCGCTGCTCAGCACGTCCACCGAGATCCGCCAGCCCAAGGGCGTCGTCGGCATCATCGCGCCCTGGAACTTCCCGTTCGCCACCGGCATCTCCGACTCGATCTCGGCGCTGATGGCCGGCAACGCGATCGTGCTCAAGCCCGACAACAAGACCGCGCTGTCGCCGCTCTACGGCATCCAGATGCTCGAGGAGGCCGGCCTCCCGAAGGGCCTGTTCCAGGTCGTCTGCGGCGAGGGTCCGGACGTCGGCCCCACGCTGATCGACAACGCCAACTACGTGATGTTCACCGGGTCCACCGCGACCGGCCGGGTGATCGGCGAGCGGGCGGGGCGCAACCTGATCGGCTGCTGCCTCGAGCTCGGTGGCAAGAACCCGATGATCGTCCTCGAGGACGCGAACCTGGACGAGGTCGTGCAGGGCGCGATCTTCGGCGCGTTCGGCAACACCGGCCAGATCTGCATGCACGTCGAGCGGATGTACCTGCCGGCGTCGCGGTACGACGAGTTCAAGTCCCGGTTCGTGGCCGCGACCGAGGCGCTGACGATCGGGGCGTCGTACGACTTCGGCCCCGACATGGGCTCGCTGGTCTCGCCCGACCACATGGAGCGGGTCAAGGCCCACGTCGACGACGCGGTCGCCAAGGGCGCCACCGTCCTCACCGGCGGCAAGCCACGACCCGACCTCGGGCCGGCGTTCTTCGAGCCGACGATCCTCGAGGGCGTCACCAAGGACATGCTGTGCGGGGTCACCGAGACGTTCGGTCCGGTCGTCGCGCTGCACCGGTACTCGTCGGTCGACGAGGCGGTCGCGCTGGCGAACGACACGGAGTACGGCCTCAACGCCTCGGTGTGGGGCGGCGACCTCGCCACCGCCTGCCAGGTCGGCAAGCGGATCGAGTCGGGCAACGTGAACGTCAACGACATCCTCGCCACGGCGTTCGCCTCGAAGGGCACGCCGTCCGGCGGCGTCAAGCAGTCGGGCGTCGGTGCCCGCCACGGCGACCAGGGCCTGCTGAAGTACACCGACGTCCAGAACCTCGCCGTGCTGAAGAAGCAGGTGATGGGCGCCAAGCCCGGCGCGGACTACGACAAGTACGTCAAGGGGATGCTCAGCGGCCTGCGGATGATGCGCAAGACCCGCATCCGCTGAACGGCACGAGCCCGACTCCGGTCTCACTGGATGTCGACGCGCCATCGCGCCTTCGCAAGCTCAGGCGCGGGGCTTGCTCAATCTGCCTTCGCCCACGCGCTGCGCTCGTGCCTCGCGCAGCGCTGCTCAGGCAACCTGGAGCGAGCGCTTGGAGAGACCCATCCAGAAGCCGTCGATGACCTGGAGGCCCGGGTCGGTGGGGTCGCTGGCCGCGCCCAGGGTGACGAACAGCGGCGTGTAGTGCTCCACGGTCGGGTGGGCGTAGGGCATGCCCGGGGCGTGCGCGCGGTAGTTCGCGAGCTCGTCGACGTCGCCGCGCGTGAGCGCCTCGCCGGCCCACGCGTCGAAGTCCTTGGACCAGCCCGGAGCGGCGGCGTCGATGCGCCAGTCCTTGAGGAACGGCAGGCCGTGGGTCAGGAAGCCCGAGCCGATGATCAGCACGCCCTCGTCGCGCAGCGGGCGCAGCCGCTCGCCGAGCCGCATCAGCCGGACCGGGTCGTGGGTCGGCAGCGACATCTGGAGCACCGGGACGTCGCCGTGCGGGTACATGATCTTGAGCGGCACCCACGCGCCGTGGTCGAGCCCGCGGCTCGCGTGCTGGTGGACCGGCTCGGCGGCCGGCATCATCGCCGCGACCCGCTGGGCGAGCGCGGTGGCGTCGGGGGTCTCGTAGGTCATCCGGTAGTAGCGGGCGTCGAAGCCGCCGAAGTCGTAGACCAGCGGCGCACCGCTCGCGCTGAGGCTGACCGGAGCGGACTCCCAGTGGGCGCTGACGATGAGGATCGCCTGGGGCTTCGGGAGGTCCCGCGCCCACGCCGCGAGCTGGCCCGACCACACCGGGTCGTCGAGCAGCGGCGGGGCACCGTGGCCGATGTAGAGAGCAGGCATGCGCGCGTCGTTCATGACTGCCACAATAGTTGTAGGTTCAACTTTATTCCAGCGGGAGAGACCAGTCCAGGGGTACGGCGCCCTGCTCGACGAGCAGCGCGTTCGCGCGGCTGAAGGGGCGCGACCCGAAGAACCCGCGGTACGCCGACAGCGGGGACGGGTGTGGAGACTCGACGACCGGGACCGCGCCCAGCATCGGCTTGAGGTTGCGGGCGTCGCTGCCCCAGAGGATCGCCACGAGCGGTCCGCCCCGCCGCGCGAGCGCCTCGATCGCGCGCGCCGTGATCGGCTCCCAGCCCTTGCCGCGGTGACTGTTCGAGGCACCGGGCTGCACGGTCAGGCTCCTGTTGAGCAGCATCACGCCCTGGTCGGCCCACGCCGTCAGGTCGCCGTGGCGCGGCGGCATGATCCCGAGGTCGTCGCGCAGCTCGGTGTAGATGTTCACCAGGCTGGGCGGCAGCGGCCACACGTCGCGACGGACCGCGAAGCTGAGCCCGATCGGGTGCTCCGGGTTGGGGTAGGGATCCTGCCCGACGATCAGCACGCGGACGTCCGCGAGCGGGCGCTCGAACGCGCGGAAGACACGCTCGCCCGTGGGCTGGTAGGGCCGGCCCGCCGCGAGCTCCTCGCGCAGGAACCGCCCCATCGCCGCGATCTGCTCGTCCACCGGCGCCAGGGCCTGGGCCCAGTCCGGCGCCATCAGCCCCTTGTCGACCAGCCCTGCCAGTGCGCTCACGTCCGGCAGGCTAGCGGTCGGGCGGCCGGTCCAGGCACGCCTCAGAACCCAGCGCGGCGCGGCAGGTACGGCGCGCGGCCGGGCTCGCCCACGTGCACGTCGAGGATCGCCTGGTGGGTGGCGTCGCCGGCGACGGCGGACTGGTTGGCGACCAGCACGCTCGGCCCCAGGAACGTCGCGCTGCAGGGGGTGTCGAAGGGGATCGGCGAGCCGTTGTCGCCGGTGAGGGCCGTGCCGTAGCGCTGCACCTCGTCGCCGGTGGCGGTCAGCTCGACGAGCTGGTTGGACAGGCCGGCGAGCGCGACGTACACGTGCCCGGACCGGCCGATGCCGAACCCGTCGGGCAGGTCGCCGGGCTGGGACGTCCACAGCGTCTCGATCCGCCCCGGCCGGCCGTGCTCGCCGACCGGCAGCCGGTAGAGCGCTCCGTTGGTGGGCAGCGTCCCGCCGTCGCTGACGGTCTGCTGGGTGATCAGCAGGTCGTGGCGCCCCGGTCGGTAGCGGATGCCCGTCGTGCCGAACTCGGCGACCCCGGTGAGCGCGGGCGAGGCGAACCAGCGCCGCGGCGTCCGCGACCCGTGCGGCACCTTCCAGATCACGCCCTCGGCGTAGTCGGTCACGAACATCGCGCCGCCCGGCCCCCAGGTGACGTAGTTGGGCACCGCGCCGTCGGGGAACCGCACGACCCGGCGCAACCGCCCGGTCCTCACGTCCAGCGTCAGCACCGACGCGGTCGAGGTCTCCAGCAGCACCAGCCGGCCGTCGTGCGTCTGGTTGGCGACCTGGACGCCGTGGTCCTCGCCGAGCCGCTGGCCCGGCACCGTCCAGCTGCGCAGCAGGGTGCCGTCGGCGCGCCACTCGAACACCCGCGAGGGCGCCGAGCTGCCGGAGTCGATGTAGCTGCCGGCGTACACGCGACCGTTGGTGTGGACGTGGACGTACGCCGGCAAGCCGGGCGCCGGCACCAGCGAGAGCACGCGGGTGTCGCCGTCCTCCCGGTTGGCCGCGGCGGCCGGCGACCAGCAGGTGAGCGCCAGGACGCCCGCGGCGAGGGCGGCCGTCAGCCGGCTCACAGTCGCTCCCCGACCTCGAGCGCGGCCCGCTCGCCGGCGCGCACCGCGCCGTCCATGTAGCCGGTCCAGTACGTCGAGGTCTCGGTGCCGGCCCAGTGGACCCGGCCGAACGGCTTCCGGATCGCCGACCCGAACCGCACCATCGTGCCGGGCGCGTAGTTGGCGACCGGGCCGCCCGTGGTCCAGCGCTCCTGCGTCCAGTCCTGCTCGGTGTAGTCGATGGGGTGCAGGGCCTGCTCGCCGAACATCGCCGCGAAGCCCTCGAGCACCGCCTGGCGGCGCTCGGCGAGCGGCAGCACGCCGTACTGCCGCCAGGTCGACCCGCCGACGAAGGCCAGCAGCACGCCCGGCTCGCCCTCCTTCGGGCAGTTGTCGAACACCGCGCGCGCCGCACCGGAGTCGTTGATGCCGAAGCCGGTGAGCCCGGCCTCGCGCCAGAACGGCGTCGGGTAGACCGCGTCGCACTTCATCAGCTGGCCCATGTCGAGGTGGCGGAGCAGCTGGAGTCGGCGGGTCGGCAGCCGCGGGAACCAGTCGATGTCGAGCACCAGGGGCGGGGGAGCGGCCACGACGACGCGCCGCGCGCGGACCGTGCCGCGGGCGCTGTGCACGACCACGTGCCCGTCGCGCTGCTCGATGCGCCGGACCGGTGCACGCAGCGCCACGACGTCGCCGAGCCGGCGGGCCAGCCGCAGCGGCACCAGCTGGGAGCCGCCGACGAACCGGCGCTCCTGGGCGGCGTTCGCGGTGTCGGAGTTGCGCGAGAACGTGCCGACGTTGCGCTCGTTGCCCGAGCAGGCGATGTACCAGAGCACGTAGAGCAGCGAGAGCTCGTTGGGGTCGGCGCCGAACCCGGGCTGGGTCCAGCACTCCATGAGGTTCTCGACGCCGTCGCCGTTGATCGCGTTGGCGCGGATCCACTCGCCGAACGTCGTCGCGTCCCACTCCGCCGCGCTCGGGTGGCTCCACGGCGCGTCGACGGGGATCTCGGCGGCCATGCTGTCGATGCGGCTGAGCAGGATCGCCGCGTCGGGGAGGATCGTGGGGTCGGGCGGCACCGTCCCGGAGTACTCCTGGCGGCCGGTGATCGAGGAGACGTAGACGCTGTTGCCGGTGTTGTACTCCTTGAACGTCGGGACCTTCAGCTCGCGCGCGAGCCGCAGGATGTGGTCCTGGGTCGGTCCGACGAAGGCGCCGCCCGCCTCGATGGTGGCGCCGTGGGTGCCGGGGCCGCTGAGCCGGTGGTTGAGCACCCGCCCGCCGACGCGGCCGCGGGCCTCGAGCAGGAGTACGTCGTGGCCGCGGCGCGCCAGGTCGTGGGCGGCGACCAGGCCCGAGATGCCGCCGCCGACGACGACGGCGTCGACCTTCCGCGGCAGCGAGCCCTGGCGCGAGCCGGCGGCCACTGCGTCGTGCAGCGCGCCGGTGCCGAGCGCGAGGCCGGCCACGGAGGCGGTGCCGAGCAGCAGACGGCGAGAGATCCGGGCCCGGGTCAGGGTGGAGGGCAGGGGCTGGGTCACGGCGGCTCCTGGGGCGTCCAGATGTGAACATGTGTCACATTCGGTTTCGTACCCTACACTCGGCGTCGTGCCTGCCGCGACCCCGACCACAGCCCCGAAGCGACGGGTCCCCCGGCAGGAGCGCAGCCGCCGCCGCGTCGAGGGTCTCCTCGACGCGGCGGCGCGGCTCGTCGTCGAGCACGGCGTCGAGGCGGTGAGCACCCGGGACATCGCGGAGGCGGCCGGCGCTCCGGTCGCCTCGCTGTACCAGTACTTCTCCGACAAGGAGGACGTCATGCTCGCGCTCGCCCAGCGCGACATGGACGAGATGGACGCCCAGGTCGCCGAGGACCTCGCCGCGGTCGAGGTGCTCTCGGTGGCGAGCCTGGTACGGACCACGATGCAGGCGTTCGTGCGGGTCTACCACCGGCGTCCGGCGTTCGTGGAGATCTACCTCCGCGGCCGCACCAACCTCGCCGTGCACCGCTTCGGCCGGGAGCACAACGCCCGGATCGCCGAGACGCTGCAGGCCTTCGCCGTCGAGGCCGGGCTGGCCCGGCCCGACCTGCCGGCGTCGGCAGCGGTGCTGGCCGTCGAGGTCGGCGACCGGGTCTTCCAGCTCGCGTTCGAGCGGTCCCTCGACGGCGACGACGCGATGGTCGAGGAGGGCATCGCCCTGGTGACGGCCTACCTCGAGCGCTACGCCACCCCCGCGGGCCTCGCCGGCGTACGACCGCCGGCCGGCCACGAGACCGACCAGGAGCAGCCATGAAGATCGCCACGATCGGCGTCCACGTCCTCGACACCCACGTGATCGGCATCGAGTCGATCCCCGACGGCTCCGACGGCCAGCTCGTCGAGACCATCCGGGTCTCCCCGGCCGGGACCGCGGGCGGTACGGCGGTCGAGCTGAGCCGGCTCGGTGCGGAGGTGCTGAGCTTCGGTGCGGTCGGCGACGACCCGATCGGCGTCACCCTCCTCGCGCTCCTCGAGCGCGAGGGCGTCGACGTGTCCGGGCTGGTGCGCAAGGCCGACCAGCAGACCTCGGCCTCGGTGATCCCGGTGCGGCCCAACGGCGACCGCCCGGCCTGGCACTGCATCGGCGCCAACGGCGCCTTCACCCTCGACGACCTCGACCTCGCGGCGCTCGACGGCTGCACCCACGTGCACCTGGGCGGGCCGGAGTTCCTCGGCGGCGAGGCGGCGGGGCAGCTGCTGGCGCACGCCCGCTCGCTCGGTGCGACCACCTCGCTCGACCTCCTCGCGCCGGGCGACCCGGACATGCTCGCCTGGGTGGCCGGGGCCCTCCCGCACACCGACTACCTGCTGCCCAACGACGAGCAGGTGCTCGGGTTCACCGGCGCCCCGTCGCTCGCCGAGGGCGCGCGGGCGCTGGTCGAGGCCGGAGTCGGGTGCGTCGCGGTGACCCAGGGCAGCAAGGGCGCGCTCGTGGTCACCGCAGACGCGACGATCGAGGTGCCGGCGTACGCGATCGACGTGGTGGACACGACCGGCTGCGGTGACGCGTTCTCGGCGGGCTTCCTGCGGGCGCTGTCACTGGGGCGGGACCTGGGAGGCGCCGCCCGGCTGGGCTGTGCCACAGCCGCCCAGGTCGCGACGGGGCTGGGCACCGATGCGGGGAGCTACGACCTGGAGAGCGTGGTCGCGTTCGTGAGGGCCCGTTGATCAAGTCCATGGTCGGCTGACCGCCGCCATGCACGCACGCTGGCTGCGTTGCCGCCGCTCGACAGACGACCCGGTATGTCCTCGCGACGGCGCCTACACAACCACCCCACGACATCGCTCGCTTCGCTCCCGATGACGCGGGGACCCCGGGGTCGCACGCGCCTGACGACGCTCAGCTCGACCGAGACTCGATCAACAGGTCCTACGGCGTGAGGTCGACCGCCAGGTCGGTGGTCGTCTGCTCGCCGGGGCGCACCACGAGGGTGCCGTCGATCGCGTGCTGCCCCCACCCCCCGGTGCCGGTCGGCACGCCCGGGTCGTTCCACAGCTCCCACGTGACGCAGTCGCGGTAGGTGCCCGGCTCGAGCTCGCCGACGAAGACGCCGTCCTCGAGCGGCAGCTGCCCGTGGCAGGAGATCGCGGTGATGACGCCGGCCGTCCACAGCCACGGCTGTCCCGTGTCGGGGTCGACGAGCCGCACCCGCGCCGACCCCAGGGCCGGCGGTGGGGGCAGCGTGGCCTCGACCGGCGCGCGGCCGACCCGCACCCGGACCGGGTCGCTCGGCGTGGCGTACTGGTTGCGGGCGACGGTGACGTCGTACTCCCCGGCCGGGAGCCCGGAGACCACCACGTCGCCGCTGGTCGGCACCTCGCGCGTCGAGAACGTCGCGTCGGGCGAGGCGGAGTCGAGACGGACGTAGGAGCCCGGCTCGGCGTGCAGGGTGAGCTCGCCGGGGCCGGTCGGCGGCGCGAGGTGCACCCGGGCGGTGTGGCCCGCGCGGACCCGGACGATCGCGCGATCGGCCCGCCAGTCCTGGGCGTCGGGGAGGTTCTGGGTCCGCCAGGACGCGGTCAGGGCGTACCGCCCCGGCGCGAGCCCGCCGGTCCGGGCGCGGCCGTCGTGCACGATGAGCTTGCCCAGCCCCGGTCCGGACACGCGGCGCAGGCCGACGGCGCTGAAGTCGCCGAGGTCCGCGGTCACGGCGAGCGCGCCGAGTGAGCCTGCCCGCACGGCGACCGACAGGTTGCGCACCTCGCCGGGCTGCAGGGTCAGGTGGTAGACGCGCTTGGGGCCGCTGCCCCGGTCGAGGGAGCCGTCACTCTGCGCCCCCAGCCGCACCGTGAGCTGACGGTCGATCGGCAGCGGTCCGGTCCGGTAGCGGCCCGTGCGGGTGGTGGCGGTGTTGTGGTAGCGATGCACGGTGGACGTCGCGACGGCCACGTGCTCACCGCGGACGGGCCTGCCGCCGACCATGATCCGACCGGTCAGCAGGGGGCGGGGACCGAACCGCAGCGTGGCGCTCTCGCCGGCGGTCACCGTCACCGGCAGGTGCAGCCAGTCGAGCGTGACCTGGTGCGTCCCCGGGGCGAGGACCGGGAAGACGGTGACGTCCTGGTGGATCTCGGGCCACAACCCCGACACCCCGGGGCCGGAGAACGGCGGGACCCAGTGGCCGGTGTCGTCGACCACGGTGAGCGTCGCCGGGCGGACGACGTGGACGTCGCCCACGTCGACGGCCGGGCTGGCCGTCCCGCCGGAGACGTCGGTGGTGAAGTAGCCGTGCAGCGCCGGGAGGGTGAACGCCTGCTCGTCGGGTCCGACGTAGGTCTTGACGATCTCCGTGGCCTGCCAGACGTCGTCGCAGGCCGCGTCGCTCCCGCACACGACCAGCACGAACCGCGCCGGCCGGGCGGACCCCGGCAGCGAGAACGTGCCGTCGTTCGCCGTGGTCGTCGCGGCGGCGGCGTCCCGCTCGCCGTACGCCGTCATCCGGACCACCACCCCGCCCAACGGCCCCCCGCCGGGTCCGAGGACCCGCCCGGTGACGTCACCGGGCGGATCGGCGGCCGCCGTCGGCGGTGCGCCGACGGCGCCGAGGACGAGCGCGGTGAGCAGCGCGCCGAGCGCGGCTGCCAGGAGTGCACGGTGTCGCATGGTTGCCCCCGAGGTGGTCCGGTCTCGGCAGGCTACGCCCGTCGCGTCGGCCGTGACAGCCTGTCGAGGAACGCCACCAGCAGGGCCTCGCGCATCGCGGGCGAGGCGAGGTCGAGCATCGCGTTGACCTCGGCCATCCGATCGGGGAGCGCCAGACCGTCGGCGGCGTCGCCGCCCACCAGCCCGGCGGCCACCAGCAGCCCGTCGAAGTCCTCGTCGGTGAGGGCGGTGGGATCGAGGGCCGCGACGAACTCCGCGATGCCGGGGTCGACCGCCACCGGTCCGGCCGCGACCGCCGCGGCCACCGACTCCGTCAGGGCGGTGAGGAGCTCGTCGACGTGGGCGAGGGTGGCTGCGCTGACGGAGAGGTGGACGTTCGGCGGCTGCCCGGCGTACGACATCTGCGGTTGCACGTACCAGTCGCGGGCCGCCATCTCGTCGCAGATCGTGAACGCGTCGCACGTGCCGTCGGTGACCAGCGCGACGAGCGTGGAGTCGGGCACGCACACCAGGTCGATCTCGGGGATCGCGTCGACGCCGGCGACGATCCGGTCGACCGCCTCGAAGACCTCGCGGGTCAGCTGCTCGTAGCCCGCGTCGCCCAGCGACTGCACGACCGCCCACGCGCCGGCGAGCGGGCCGCCGGACTTCGTCGACTGGATCGTCGAGTTGAGCATGGTGTAGCCCGGCCAGTCGGCATGCGCGAAGTACTGCGGGCGCCGGTGCGCCGGCGAGCGGTGCAGCAGGACGGACGTGCCCTTGGGGGCGTAGGCGTACTTGTGCGTGTCGACCGAGATCGAGGTGACGCCGTCGACCGCGAACGTCCACGGCGGCACGTCGCGGCCGATCCGCGCGGCGTACGGCAGCACCCAGCCGCCGATGCAGCCGTCCACGTGGCAGCGGATGCCCCGCTCGGCGGCGGCCGCCGCCACCGGCGGGACCGGGTCGACGACGCCGTGGGCGTACGACGGGGCGGAGACGACCACGAGCACGGTGCGCTCGGCCGCCTCGTCGATCGCCGCCACCATGGCGGCCGGGTCGGCGCGGAAGTCGGCGCCGACCGGCACCACGACCGCCTCGACGCCGAAGTAGTGGGCGGCCTTGAGGAACGCCGCGTGCACGGTCGAGGGCACGACCATCCGCGGCCGCTCGACGTCGGGGCGGCTGTCGCGCGCGCCCTGGACGGTCAGCAGGCACGACTCGGTGCCGCCGGAGGTCACCGTGCCGACGGCATCGGGCGGGGCATCGAGCAGGTCGGCGGTGAACCCGACGAGCTCGTTCTCCATCTGCAGCAGGCTGGGGAACGCCGTGGGGTCGAGCCCGTTGGAGCCGGCGTACGCCGCGACCGCCTCGCGGCCGATCCGGTCCACGTCGGGGAGGCCGGAGTCGTAGACGTAGGCCAGCGTCCGGCCGCCGTGGACGGGCAGGTCCGCGGCCTGCATGGCCCGCAGCCGGGCGAGGGCGTCCCGGGGGTCGGGGGTCCCGGCGCTCATGCGGCCACCGCCGCGTCGACCTGGGCGGCGTCGAGCGAGTAGCGGCGCAGCCACAGCAGGCTCAGGGCCGTGAGCACCGCGGGCAGCACGGAGAAGCCGAGCACGATCGCGGTCAGCGCGGAGTCCGGCTGGACGACGTCGCCGTCGGTGGAGGAGCGGTAGCCGCCGATCGCCAGCACCAGCGCGAACACGCCCGGGCCGAGCGCGAGGCCGAGCGTCTCGCCGGCGGTCCACACGCCGGTGTAGACACCGGCCCGGTTGGTGCCGGTGCGCTGCGCGTCGACCGCGGCGGCGTCGGGCAGCATCGCCATCGGGAACACCTGGCAGCCGGCGTACCCGACCCCGACCAGCGCGACCGCGAGGTAGACGAACGCCGGGGGAGCACTGCGGGCGGTGGCGGCGAGCAGCGCACCGGCGCCGAGGATGACCGACGAGGCGAGGTAGCCGCGCTTCTTGCCCAGCGCGGTGCCGATCGCCGACCACGCCGGGGTGAGCAGCAGGGCCGGGCCGACGAAGCAGATGAACAGGATCGTCGCCGCGCCGTCCTTGCCGAGCACGTCCGAGGCCAGGTAGTCCACGCCCGCGAGCATGCAGCCGGTCGCGAGCGCCTGCACCACGAAGCAGGTTAGCAGCCAGCGGAAGTCGCGCGCGGTCGCGACGATGCGCAGCTGGTCGCGCAGGCCGCCGGCGCCGGGCTGCGGCGCGGCGAACCGGGCGCGGCCGGTGCCGGCGTACGCGCTCACCACCCCGACCAGGATGATCACCGCCATCGCGACGCCCATCACCCGGTAGCCCTCCCGGCCGCCGACCGCGTCGCGGATCGCCGGCGCGCTCGCGCCCGCGAGCATGATCGTGAACGCCAGGATCGCCACCCGCCAGGTCATCAGGCGCGTGCGCTCGTGGTACGACGAGGTCATCTCGGCGGGCATCGCGACGTAAGGGACCTGGAAGAACGCGTACGCCGTCGCGCACGCCAGGAACAGCACCAGCACCCAGGCGGCCTCGGCCACCGTGCCCATCTCCGGCGCCGCGAACAGCAGCCCGAACCCGACCGCCAGCGCGATGCCCGCCCGCAGCAGCCACGGCCGCCGCGGACCGCGCTCGTCGACGGTGCGGTCGCTGATCCGGCCCGCGATCGGGTTGAGCACCACGTCCCAGGCCTTGGGCAGGAACACGATGAACCCGGCGATGATCGCGCTGATCCCGAGGCTGTCGGTGAGGTACGGCAGGAGCATCAGACCCGGCACGGTCCCGAACGCGCCCGTCGCCACGGACCCCGACCCGTACCCGACCCGGACCCCGCGGGTCAGGCTGTCGCTGGCTGGCATGCGGGGAGGCTAGCGTGCAGACGCCCCGGGCGACGTCAACGAAACCTTCACGACTTCGCGGGTACGCCGGCAACGCACGCCGCCCAGACTGGGAGCAGAGCGCAGGCGAGACGAGGGGAGCGGGGCCATGATGCGAGGCTGGCACGACGGGATGATGAACGGCGGGTTCGGTGCCGTGTGGTTGTTCATGGGGCTCTTCTGGGTGCTGCTGCTGGGCCTGATCGTGGTGCTGGTCGTCCGGCTCCTGCCCGCCGGCGACGCCAGGTCGACCCGGGGCGCCGAGCCGCCCGCCGGTGGGCTGCCGGCCGGGTCGACGGAGTCGCCGGAGCAGACCCTCGACCGCCTGTTCGCGGTCGGGGAGATCGACGAGCAGACCTACCGCAGCCGCCGTACCGCGCTGGCCGAGATGAGGCGAGAGCAGTGACGGGCCGGACCGCCCAGCTGGTCGCCTTGGTCGCCGCGGTGGTGCTGCTGGTCGGGTCGGTGGTCGGCATGGTCGCCTGGACCGCTGCCCGCGACGACGACGGGGGCGGCTTCCGGCTCAGCGACAGCCGGGACCGGTGGCGCTGGGACGGCGACGGCTCCGTCGACGAACGCGGCCCGGGCTCGATGATGCGCGGCCGGATGATGGACGGCCCGCGCGCCGACTGGATGATGGGCTGGGACGACGGGTGGCGCGGCTCCACCCGGACCGTGACCGGCGACGGACCCGTCGACGAGCAGGGCGCCCAGGCGGCCGCGCAGACGTGGGTGGACACCTACGCCGCGGGCGCCGACCTGGGCGAGGCCGGCACGATGCCCATGGGCTACTGGTTCCGCGCCACCGAGGACGGGGACGTGATCGCTGTCATCATGGTCGACGACGACACCGGCACTGTGACGGGCCACCTGCTCGGCACGTGGGCGCCGGCGGGCAGCTGACGTCGCGGCGGGCCGCGGCTCGGAAGAGGTGAGGCGGGTGGCCGCAGGCGGCGTGCGGGCGCTCGTGGTCGACGACGAGGCCGACCTGCGTCGCGTCGTGGCGGCCTACCTGGCCGACGACGGGTTCGAGGTCTGGGAGGCCGCGGACGGCACGACGGCCCTCGAGCTGGCGCGCGCGCACCAGCCGCAGCTCGTCGTCCTCGACCTGAAGCTGCCCGACATCGACGGCATCGAGGTCTGCCGGCGGCTGCGCACGTTCACCGACGCCTACGTCGTGATGCTGACCGCCCGCGCGGAGGAGGTCGACACCCTGATCGGGCTCTCGGTCGGCGCCGACGACTACCTCACCAAGCCGTTCAGCCCGCGCATCCTGCTCGCCCGCATCCACACCGTGCTGCGCCGCCCCCGGTCCGGGACCGGGGAGCCGGGCGACCACGCCCGCGACGTCGGCGACCTCAGGCTCGACCCCGACGCGCACCAGGTCAGCGTCGCCGGAGAGCCGGTCGACCTGACCCCCACCGAGTTCGACATCCTGGCGACGCTCTCGTCCCGGAGCCGGCAGGTCTGGTCGCGGCGCCAGCTCCTCGAGGCCGTGTGGGGCCCCGGCTGGGTCGGCGACGAGCGGATCGTCGACGTGCACGTCGCCCACCTCCGCGCCAAGCTCGGGCCGGACGCCGCCACCCGGTACGTCGTCACCGTCCGCGGCGTCGGGTTCCGGATGGGTCCGGGATGAGCGCGGGCGCCACGGCGCACCCGGCCGACGGGCCGAGCCTGGCCGTCCGGGTGCTGATCGCGATCGGCCTGGTCGTGCTCGCCGGCGCGGTCACGCTGCTCGTGGTCGCCCTGCTGGTCGGCCCCACCGCGTTCCACCGCCACCTCGACGCCGCCGGTGTCGAGCTCGACGGCGCCACGCTCGACCACGTCAACGACGGGTTCCAGTGGGCGATGGCGACCGCGATCGCGGCCGGCGTCACGGCGGCCACCGCGGTCGCGGTCGCCGTCGCGACCTTCGTGGCGCGCCGCGTCAGCCGGCCGGTGAGCCAGGCCGCCGCCGCGGCGACCCGGCTGGCCGACGGCGACTACGCCGCCCGGGTGGCCGAGCCGGGCGTCGGCCCCGAGCTCGGAGGCCTCTCCCGCGCGATCAACCGGCTCGCGGACCGGCTCGAGACCAGCGAGGCACACCGCGAGGCCCTGCTCACCGACATCGCGCACGAGCTGCGGACCCCGCTCAGCGCCGTCGAGGCCACCGTCGAGGCGATCGCCGACGGGGTGCTGCCCGCCGACGAGGAGACCCTCACCGCACTGCGCGCCCAGACCCAGCGGCTGCTCAGCCTCACCCGCGACCTGGCCGCGTTGTCCCGCAGCGACGAACACGCGTTCCGCGTCGACCGGCGCCCCCTCGACCTCGCGGCGGTCGCCAGGTCCGCGGTCGCCGCCCACGCCGCGCGGTACGCCGCCGGCGGGGTCACGCTGGCCCTCGAGGTGCCCGCGACCCCGTGCCCCGCCCACGGCGACGCCGGCCGGGTCGGCGAGGTGGTCGACCAGCTGCTCGACAACGCCCTGCGGCAGTGCCGCCCCGGAGACACGGTGACGGTGCGCGCACGGACGGCGGCCGGCGGCCCGGGCGAGGGCGCCGAGATCGCCGTGGCCGACACGGGAGCCGGGTTCCCACCCGAGCTGGCCGAGCAGCTCTTCGAGCGCTTCTACCGGCTCGCACCCGCGTCCTCGGGCGGCTCCGGCGTGGGCCTCACGATCGCCCGCGCGCTCGTCGAGGCCCAAGGCGGCACGCTGAGCGCGGCCAGCGCCGGACCCGGCCGGGGTGCGGTCCTCACGCTCCGGCTGCCGGACGACCGCCCGGGCTGAGCCCGCCCGGCGCCGGGTCAGCGAGACAGTGCGCGCGAGCCGCCCGACCCATAGCGGCGCCGGGGGTTGGAGCCGATGGTCTCGGTGGACGCCACCTTCTTCACGGCGGTCTTCTTGGCGGGAGCCTTCGCCGCCGGGGTCTTCGTCGCCGGGGTCTTCGTGGCCGTGGGGGCCTTCTTGGCGGGGGCCTTCTTGGCGGGGGCCTTCTTCGCGGGGGCCTTCGTGGCGGGGGCCTTCTTCGCCGGGGTCTTCGTGGCCGGGGCCTTCTTGGCGGGGGCCTTCCGGGTGACGGCCTTCCCGGTCGACTTGGGCGAGACGGGCTGCGGGGCCTCGGCGCCCGACCACTGCGCGATCCACTCGTCGAGCACCCGCCAGGTGGTGCCCCGCGCCGCCCGGCCGGTGAGCATGCCGAGGTGGCCGCCGGGCACGATCTCGAAGCGCACGTCCTGCGCCCCCGAGAGCAGCGGGAGGACGGCGCGCACCGCCTCGACCGGCGCGATCCCGTCGGTCGCGCCCGCGAACACCAGCACCGGGGCGGTGATCGCGGCCAGCGACACCTCGTGGTCGCCGATCTCGACCGAGCCGGTCGCCATCGCGTTGCCCTTGGCGAAGCGGTGGTAGAGCTGCCCGAAGCTCCGGCCCGGGTAGGCCGTCATCTTCGAGGTGAACCGGTCGACCGCCTCGACCTGCGCGAGGAAGTCGGTGTCGTCCAGGTGCGTGGCGATCGCCAGCGGCTTGGTCACCAGCTTCTGGAACGACGAGAGCTGGAACGCCCACCGCACCAGCGGGGTCGGCGCGCCGCCCGCGGCCCGGTAGGCGCGGGTGACCAGACCGTGCCCGCCGGTCAGGTCGAGCAGCGGGCGCAGCGGCGCGACCAGCGGGACCCGCGAGACGTCGACCGGCGAGCCGACGACCGACAGCGACGCGATCGGCAGGTCCGGGCCGTCGGCCGCGGCGAGCATCGCGAAGATCCCGCCCAGGCTCCAGCCGACCACGTGCACCGGACGGCCGCCGGCGTGCGCGGAGACCTCGCGGACCGCGGCCGGCACGACCTCCTCGACCCAGTGCTCGAGGCCCAGGTTGCGGTCGCGGAACGAGACGTTGCCGTACTCCACGAGGTACGTCGGACGCCCGCCGGTGACGAAGTGCTCGACCAGCGAGCAGCCCCGGCGCAGGTCGAAGCAGATCGCGGGTGCGGCCAGCGGGGTCACCAACAGCACCGGGTCGCCCTGCTCGCGCACGCCGACGACGGGCCGGTAGTGGTAGACCTCCCGCAGCATCCCGTCGTCGATCAGCGTGCGCGGCATCGGGCGCAGGTCCGCGAGTCCGCCGTAGAGCAGCAGGTGCGCGACGTTGCCGGCCGCGGACGCCACCTGGTCGGGCTTCGGCACGAGGTCCATGCCGGGCAAACTACTCCCCCTCGCCGAGGTCACGAGCCCGGTCGAGTGAGGTCGCTGACACCGCCGTCGTTCAGGACCGGTTCGGAGGTCGCACCGACTTGCCGTGCGAGGGCCGCCCGGCCTCGAGCTCCGTCAGGAAGCTCTCCGCCCAGGCGGCGACGTCGTTCTGCTTGACGGTCTTGCGCATCGCCTTCATCCGCCGCGTCACCTCCTTGTCGTCGGCGCGGTAGGCCTCCAGGAACGCCGACTTCATGCCGTTGATGTCGTGCGGATTGACCAGCCACGCCTGGCGCAGCTCCTCGGCGGCGCCGGCGAACTCCGAGAGCACCAGCGCGCCGTCGTTGTCGAAGCGGCAGGCGACGTACTCCTTCGCCACCAGGTTCATCCCGTCGCGGAGCGGGGTGACCGCCATGATGTCGGCGGCGCGGTAGAACGCGGCCATCTCCTCGGGCGGGTAGGAGGAGTGGAGGTAGTGGATGACGGGGCGGCCGATCTTGCCGAGGTCGCCGTTCACCCGTCCGACGAGGCGGTCGATGTCGTCGCGCAGGATGCGGTACTGCTCGACCTGCTCCCGGGACGGGGTCGCGACCTGGATGAACACCGCGTCCTCCACGTTGAGCTCTCCCTCGACCACGAGCTCGCTGTAGGCGCGCAGCCGTGCGTAGATGCCCTTGGTGTAGTCGAGACGGTCGACGCCGAGGAAGATGCGCCGCGGGTTGCCGACCGCCTCGCGGATCTCCTTGGCCCGTTGGCTGACCTCCTCGGAGCGGGCGAGGTCCTCGAAGCCCTGGGCGTCGATCGAGATGGGGAACGCCGCGGCCCGCACGGTGCGGCCGTCGGGCAGGTAGACCAGGTCGCGGTGGGTCTTGTGCCCGACCCGCTGGCGGACCAGGCGAACGAAGTTCTGCGCGGCGCCGGCGAGCTGGAACCCCACCAGGTCGGCGCCCAGCAGCCCCTCGAGCAGCTGGCGGCGCCACGGGAGCTGCTGGAACAGCTCCGCCGGCGGGAACGGGATGTGCAGGTAGAAGCCGATGCGCAGGTCGGGGCGCAGCTCGCGGAGCATCTGCGGCACCAGCTGGAGCTGGTAGTCGTGGACCCACACCGTCGCGTCCTTGGCGGCGACCGCGGCCGCCTCCTCGGCGAACCGCCGGTTGACCGCGACGTAGGCGTCCCACCACTCGCGGTGGAACTCCGGCTTCGCCACGACGTCGTGGTAGAGCGGCCACAGGGTCGCGTTGGCGAAGCCCTCGTAGAAGTCCTCGACCTCCTGCTGCGTCAACGTGATCGGCACCAGGTCGAGACCCTCGTCCTCGAACGGCTCCAGGTCGGTCTCGGTGCCGCCCGGCCACCCGATCCAGGTGCCGTCGTTGGCGCGCATCACCGGCTCGATCGCGCTGACCAGCCCGCCCGGCGAGCGGCGCCACTCCGTGCTGCCGTCGGGGAGTGTCACCCGGTCGACGGGCAGCCGGTTCGCGACGATGACCAGATCAGCCGAGCCAGAAGGAGCCACGCTCTCACCCTAGTGCGACGTCGAGGTGTCGGGCTGGCCCGACAACGGCTGTCGGGCTGGCAGGATCGTGCGCGACCCCGCGGATTCCTAGCGTTTCTCCTATGACGGACCCGAGCATGACGACGACGTACCCCCTCCCGATGGCGCGGCAACCCCACGGCGTGCGCCGGGTGCTGCTCGACACCGGCTACAGCGTCTCGGCGTTCCCGGTCGCGCTGGCCGCGTTCGTGCTCGTGGTCGTCGACCTGGCTCTCGGGATCGGCCTGTCGGTGCTGATCGGCGGCGTGCTCGTGCTGTCGCTCGGGGTGCTGATCGCCCGCGGGGTCGCCCGCCTGGAGCGGATCCGGATCCAGGCGATGCTGGGTCGCGAGGCGACCACGCCGGCGTACCTCCGGGCCCGCCCGGACGACGGCTTCTGGCGCCGGCAGCTGACCCCGCTGCGCGACCCGCAGTCCTGGCTCGACGTGGTCTGGTCGCTGGTCGGCCTGGTCACCGGCACGATCGCGTTCGCGCTGACCGTGGCCTGGTGGGCGGCGGCCGGGGCCGGGCTCACCTACTGGTTCTGGCTGCGGTTCCTGCCCGAGCGGGAGCCCGGCGACCACGAGCTGGCCTACTACCTGGGCCTCGGTGACAGCGACACGGCGGCCAGCCTGGTCCAGCTCGCGCTCGGGATCGTCGCGCTGGTGACACTGCCGTGGGTGGTGCGGTTCGCCGCGCTGCTGCACTCGAGCCTGGCGACCGTGCTGCTGAGCAGCCGGGCCGAGCTGCAGCAGGAGGTGGCCCGGGTCGAGGGCGGACGGGACGCCGCCCGGATGGCCGAGGCGGAGTCGCTGCGCCGGCTCGAGCGCGACATCCACGACGGACCGCAGCAACGGCTGGTCCGGTTGACCATGGACCTCGGGCGTGCCAAGCGCCAGATGGACCAGGACCCCGAGCGGGCGGCCTCCACCATCGACGAGGCGCTGTCGCAGGCCCGCGAGACCGTGGCCGAGCTGCGCTCGCTCTCCCGGGGCATCGCCCCGCCGCTGTTGGTCGACCGCGGCCTGGCGGCCGCGCTGGAGGAGATGCTCGCCCAGAGCGTGGTGCCGGTCGAGTCGCGGATCGACGTACCGCCCCAGCTGCCGCCGCACGTCGAGACCGCGGTCTACTTCGTGGTGGCCGAGGCGCTGACCAACGTCGCCAAGCACAGCGGTGCGGCGAGCGCGTCGGTGTCGGTGACCGCCGACGGGACGCAGGGGGGCTGGGTCGAGGTGCGGGTCGAGGACGACGGCGTGGGCGGCGCCCACCCCGCGAAGGGCCTGGGGCTCGCCGGCCTGCGGCAGCGGCTCACCGCGGTCGACGGGACGCTCGAGGTCAGCTCGCCCGAGGGCGGTCCGACCGTGCTGCTCGCGAGGATCCCGCGGTGAGGGGCCGGCCGTGAGAGTCGTCATCGCCGACGACTCGCTGCTGCTGCGCGAGGGGCTGCACCTGCTGCTGGAGGAGGCCGGGCACGAGGTCGTGGCGTCGGTCGGCGACGGACCGGCCTTCGCCGCCGCGATGCTCGAGCAGCGGCCCGACCTCGGCATCGTCGACGTGCGGATGCCGCCAAGCCACACCGACGAGGGCCTGCGGGCGGCGGTCGACGTACGCCGGTCCTGGTCGGAGGCGCGGATCATGGTGCTCTCGCAGTACGTCGAGGTCTCGTACGCCGACGACCTGCTGGCCACCGGCGACGGCGGCGTGGGCTACCTGCTCAAGGACCGGGTCAGCGACCTCGACGACTTCCTCGGCGCGGTCGCGGCCGTGGCCGGCGGCGGCACCGCGCTCGACCCCCTCGTGGTGCGCCAGCTGATGGGCCGCAACCGCGACCCGCTCGTCGACCTCACCCCGCGCGAGCGGGAGGTGCTGTCGCTGATGGCCGAGGGTCGCTCCAACGCCGCGATCGCCGAGGCGCTGTCGGTCTCGCTCGCCGGGGTCGAGAAGCACACCCAGCGGATCTTCGCGAAGCTCGGGCTGCTGCCCGACGACGACACCGCCCACCGGCGGGTGGCGGCGGTGCTGCGGTTCCTCCGGTCGGCCGGCTGACAGCCGAACCCCGCAAGCGCCCGCTCAGCCCGGGAACGTCACCCCCACCTGCGCCCGCAGCTCGTCCATCTGCCGCAGCAGCGTGAGCGTCTGGTCGTGGGGGACCAGCGGGCTCTCGCGCAGGCTCTCGCGCAGGCAGCGGCCGACCTCGGCGATCTCGTTGCCGTAGCCCTGGCCGATGATCGGCTCCTCGCCGACGACCACGACCGGCTCGCCCGGCTCGACGACCCAGCTGCCCGGACCCGGCGCGTGCGGGGTGAACACGGCCTCGGTCGGGTGGTGGAAGTCGTCGAAGCGGATCCGGCCCTGGTCGGTGGCGATCTCGCAGGCGCGGGAGGAGTACGACGTCATCGAGGCCGTCATCGTCGCGAGCGCACCCCCGGCGTACCGCCCGACCACCGCGATGTCGAGGTCGATGCCGCGGTCGGACAGGTCGCCGGCCGCGGTCAGCTGCTGCGCCGGGCCGAGCAGCAGGTGGGCGATCGTCAGGGGATAGATGCCCATGTCGAGCAGCGCGGAGGCGCCGAGCTCGGGGTTCAGCATCCGGTCCTCGGGCGGGGCGTCGACGCGGAAGCCCAGCTCGGCGTGCAGGTGGCGCGGGGTCCCGAACTCACCGGCCCGCAGCCGCTCGCGCAGCGCCCGGACCACCGGGTGGCACGCGGTCCACATCGCCTCCATGAGGAACCGGTCGTGGACACCCGCGAGCCGCACCATCTCCTCCGCGTCGGCCGTCGCGAGCGTGAGCGGCTTCTCGCACAGCACGTGCTTGCCCGCCTCGAACGCCAGCCGCGCGTTGTCCAGGTGCAGGGCGTGGGGCGTCGCGATGTAGACGACGTCGACGGCCGGGTCGGCGACCAGGTCCTCGTAGGATCCGTGTGCCGCGGCGGCGCCGTACTCCTCGGCGAACGCCTGGGCGCTCGAGAGCCGGCGGGAGCCGACCGCCGCCAGGTGGGCCCCGGGCGTCAGTGCCAGGTCGCGGGCGAACGCGTGGGCGATCTTGCCGGTCGCCAGGATGCCCCAGCCGATGGATTCCATGCTCGGGAGGCTAGCGGTCACGATGGCCCGGGCGAGTTGCGGCAGGTCGAATGACATCGTTGTGGTTCGTCGCCTACAGTGATCCTCACCAGTCGTGTCTGAGAGTGCGGGGAGAGATCTCATGGATGCCGCGAACGCCTTCGAGGCCGACGCCGGGGTCGTGCTGACCCTCAGTGACCGCGACCGCGAGATCCTGGACTTCGAGCGCCAGTGGTGGAAGTACGCCGGAGCCAAGGAGACCGCGGTCCGGGAGAAGTTCGACATGTCCTCGACCCGCTACTACCAGGTCCTCAACGCGCTGATCGACCGCCCCGAGGCCCTCGAGGCCGACCCGCTGCTCGTCCGCCGGCTGCGGCGGCTGCGCTCGGCGCGCCAGCGGCAGCGCTCGGCCCGACGCCTCGGCTTCGAGGTCTGACCCGTGCGCGCGCGCAACCAGCGGGGCGTGGTCACCCCGTCCCCGGTGGTGATGCTCAGCGTGATCGCGGTCGCGATGGCCGGCATCGCGTTCGTCGCGACCCGCGGCGGTGAGCCCACCGAGCGCGAGGTCGCCACGGTCGCCCGGCAGGACCCGAGCACGTCACCGTCGCCGAGCAGCACGCCCACGAAGGAGACCAAGCCCAAGCCCAAGCCCGAGCCCACGGTCAAGCGCGGCAAGGTCTACGTCGAGGTCTACAACAACTCCGGCATCACCGGGCTCGCGGGCCAGGTGTCCGAGCGCGCGAGCGGCATCGGCTGGCAGGTGGTCGGCTCCGACAACTGGTACGGCACGATCCCGGCCAGCACCGTCTACTACCCGCCCAAGCTCAAGCTCGCGGCCAAGACGCTCGCGCTCGACCTCGGCATCCGGCGTACGGCCCCCGCGGTCGACCCGATGCGCCTCGACCGGCTCACGGTCATCCTCACCGGCCCGCTGCGCTAGACGAGGCTTCACCCCCCGTTTCGCCCCGCTTTCGGTCCCGGGGCGTGCCGGCAGCCCGGTCGGGATGATTGGGTGGGGTGCATGGAGTTCACCTCGACCGAGGGCGAGCAGAGGTACGACGCCCTGGTGCGCGCCGCCGCCCACGCCGTGGTCGGCCTCGACTTCGACGGCACGCTGTCGCCGATCGTGGACGACCCGGAGCGCGCGCGGATCCACCCCGAGGCCAGCGAGGTGCTCGTCGACCTCGCCGCCGAGGTCGCCGCGATCGCGGTGATCACCGGGCGCCCGGCCCGCCAGGCGCTCGACCTCGGCGGTCTCGAGGAGGTCGGCGACGCGGTGGCCGCGGCCGGCAAGGAGCTGTACCTGTTCGGCCAGTACGGCAACGAGCGGTGGAGCTCCACCCGTCGCCGGATCATCTCCCCGCGCCCGCCGCACGGGCTGGCGACGTTCCTGCGCGACCTGCCCCGCACGCTGCGCAACGCCGACGCGGCCGACGCCTACGTCGAGGACAAGGGCCTGGCGTACGGCGTGCACACCCGGCGGCTGCCCGACCCCGATGCCGCGTTCGAGCGGCTGCTCCCGCCGCTGCGCGAGCTCGCGGGCCGCAACGGGCTGGTCCTCGAGCCGGGCCGGCACGTGATCGAGGTCCGGGCGCCGGGCATGGACAAGGGCAAGGCCGTCGACACCCTCGTCGAGGAGGTGGGCGCCGGCGCGTTCCTCTTCGCCGGGGACGACCTCGGCGACGTCGAGGCCTTCGACGCGGTCGGCAAGCTCGCGAAGGAGGGCCTGCCCACACTGCTGGTCTGCTCCGCCTCGGTCGAGCAGAGCACACTGGTCGCCCTCTCCGACGTGGTCGTCCACGGCCCCGAGGGGGTCCTCGACCTGCTCCGTCAACTCACCACCGACGCCCGCGCCGCCCGGTCCTGACGAACCTGTGGGGTAGTCCCTGACGATCGGGCCCCGTGGGAGCGTTCCCACGGGGCCCGATCGTCAGGGACTACCGCTCGAGGCGCCCTCCGGGTGAGTTCCCGCGTTCGTCATCAGCGAACAGGAGGCGCTCTCCGGAACACCGGCGCGGTCTCGGGAGTTGAGTCGGCATGTCCCTCAAGCTCCCCGTCCTCTTCGTCTCGGATCTCGTCGTCCTCCCGGGCATGGTGGTGCCCCTCGAGCTGGACGACGCCGCCCGCGCCGCGATCGACGCTGCGCGCGCCGGCAGTGACAGTCAGGTGCTGGTCGCCCCGCGCCTGGACGACCGCTACGCGTCGTACGGCGTGATCGCGACCATCGAGCGTGTCGGCCGCTTCTCGGGCGGCAGCCCCGCCGCCGTCCTCAAGGCCGGCACCCGCGCCCGCATCGGCAGCGGCGTCACCGGTCCCGGCGCGGCGCTCTGGGTCGAGGTCGACCCGGTGGAGGACTATGTCGACGGCCAGATCACCGACCGGGCCCGTGAGCTCGCCGAGGAGTACAAGCGGCTGGTCGTCGCGGTCCTCCAGCGCCGCGAGGCCTGGCAGGTCATCGACTCCGTCCACCAGATGAGCGACCCCAGCGCGATCGCCGACGCCGCGGGCTACGCGCCGTACCTCTCCATCGACCGCAAGCGCGAGCTGCTCGAGAACCCCGACGTCGAGTCGCGGCTCGAGACGCTGATCGGCTGGACCCGCGACCACCTCGCCGAGGCCGAGCTCACCGACAAGATCGGCGAGGACGTCCGCGAGGGCATGGAGAAGACCCAGCGGGAGTACTTCCTGCGCCAGCAGCTCGCCGCGATCCGCAAGGAGCTCGGCGAGGACGAGCCCGACGGCGCTGACGACTACCGTGCCCGCGTCGAGGCCGCCGACGTGCCCGACGCCGTGCGCGAGGCGCTGCTGCGCGAGGTCGGCAAGCTCGAGCGCTCCAGCGACCAGAGCCCCGAGACCGCGTGGATCCGCACCTGGCTCGACACCGTGCTCGAGCTGCCCTGGACGGTCACCACCGAGGACTCCAACGACGTCGTCGCGGCCCGGGCCGTCCTCGACGCCGACCACCACGGCCTCGATGAGGTCAAGGAGCGGATCGTGGAGTACCTCGCGGTCCGGTCCCGTCGCGCCGAGCGCGGCCTGCAGGTCGTCGGCGGCCGCGGCTCCGGCGCGGTGATCCTGCTCGCCGGGCCTCCCGGCGTCGGCAAGACCTCGCTCGGCGAGTCCGTCGCCCGGGCCCTGGGCCGCAACTTCGTCCGCGTCGCCCTGGGCGGCGTGCGCGACGAGGCCGAGATCCGCGGGCACCGGCGGACGTACGTCGGCGCACTCCCGGGCCGGATCGTCCGCGCGATCAAGGAGGCCGGCTCGATGAACCCGGTCGTGCTGCTCGACGAGGTCGACAAGGTCGGCGCCGACTACCGGGGCGACCCGACCGCGGCGCTGCTCGAGGTGCTCGACCCGGCGCAGAACCACACGTTCCGCGACCACTACCTCGAGCTCGACCTGGACCTCTCCGACGTGCTGTTCATCGCCACCGCCAACGTGGTCGAGCAGATCCCGAGCGCGCTGCTGGACCGCATGGAGCTGGTGACCCTCGATGGCTACACCGAGGACGACAAGGTCGCGATCGCCCGCGACTTCCTGCTGCCCCGCCAGCTCGAGCGGGCCGCCCTGACCGCCGACGAGGTGAGCGTGACCGACGCGGCGCTGCGTGAGATGGCCGCGAACTACACCCGCGAGGCGGGCGTGCGGCAGATGGAGCGGCTGCTCGCCAAGGCGCTGCGCAAGGCGGCCACCCGGCTCGCCACCGGCGCGGCGCACGTCGACGTCGACGTGCCCGACCTCAAGGAGCTCGTCGGCCGGCCGCGGTTCACCCCCGAGGCACCGGAGCGTACGGCGGTGCCGGGCGTGGCGACCGGTCTGGCGGTGACCGGGCTGGGTGGCGACGTGCTGTTCATCGAGGCGGCGGCCTCGGAGGGCAAGGCGGGTCTCACCCTGACCGGCCAGCTCGGGGACGTGATGAAGGAGTCGGCGCAGATCGCGCTGTCGTTCGTCCGTGCCCACGCGGCCGAGCTCGGCGTGGACCCGTCGTTCTTCGAGAAGTCGATCCACGTGCATGTGCCGGCCGGTGCCACGCCCAAGGACGGCCCGTCCGCCGGCATCACCATGGTCACCGCGCTCACCTCGCTCGCCACCGGCCGCCCGGTGCGCTCCGAGGTCGGCATGACCGGCGAGGTCACCCTCAACGGGCGGGTGCTGCCGATCGGCGGTCTGAAGCAGAAGCTGCTCGCCGCCCAGCGCAACGGCCTCACCGAGGTCTTCGTGCCGCTGCGCAACGAGCCCGACCTCGACGACGTACCGGCCGACGTGCTCGAGACCGTCACCGTGCACCCGGTCAGCGACGTCCTCGACGTGGTCCGCGGCGCCCTCGCCACCCCCGACGCGGCGACGGTCGCGGCCTGACGTCTCGGATACTCCCTGACGAACGGGCCCCGATTCCGCCTCAGGAGGGGCCCGTTCGTCAGGGACTACCGCAGCGGAGCGGTCGTCCAGCATGTGGATGCGATGTGCACATGCTGAGACGGCCGTCGTACTGTTGTCCGCAGCTCATCAAGAGGGACTGAGGGATACGGCCCAGTGAAGTCCCGGCAACCGCCACGATCCTCCGCCGCCCGGCAACCAGCCGGGGAGCGGTTCGTGGAAACGGTGCCAATTCCGCCCGGGGCGACCGTCGCACCCGGGGAAGATGAGAAGGAGGACTTCATGAGCGCTCTTGTCACCGAGGCACCCGCCCGCACCGCCGGGACGACGATCCGCGAGGGCGCGTTCGGCAACGCCGTGGCGCTCGCCTGTCGCGAGTGCGGGCACCGGGTCGAGCTCGGCCCGCACTACGCCTGTCCGGAGTGCTTCGGCCCGCTGGAGATCGCCTACGAGTTCCCGCGGGTCACCCGCGAGGAGATCGAGGCCGGCCCGCGCAACATCTGGCGCTACAAGGCGCTGCTGCCGGTCCCGACCGACATCGAGCAGAGCCCCAACACCGAGCCGGGTTTCACCCGCCTCCTCAGGGCCAACAACCTGGCCACCGAGCTCGGCATCACGAACCTGTGGGTCAAGGACGACTCGACCAACCCCACCAACTCCTTCAAGGACCGCGTGGTCGCCTGCGCGCTGAGCGCCGCTCGCGAGTTCGGCTCCAAGGTCTTCGCGTGCCCCTCCACGGGCAACCTCGCCAACGCGGTCGCCGCCGCGGGCGCCCGCGCCGGCATCAAGACCGTGGTGTTCATCCCGAGCAACCTCGAGCAGCCCAAGCAGGTCAACTCCGCGGTCTTCACCGACTCGCTGGTCGCGGTCAACGGCAACTACGACGACGTCAACAAGCTCGCCTCCGAGATCGCCGGCGAGGAGGAGGGCTGGGCGTTCGTCAACGTCAACGTCCGCCCCTACTACGCCGAGGGCTCCAAGACGCTCGGCTACGAGATCGCCGAGCAGCTCGGCTGGCGGCTGCCCGACCAGGTCGTGATCCCGGTCGCCAGCGGCTCGCAGCTGACCAAGGTGCACAAGGCCTTCCAGGAGCTGATCGCGCTCGGCCTCGTCGAGGACAAGCCCTACCGCGTGTACGGCGCGCAGGCGGCCGGCTGCTCGCCGGTCTCGGTCGCCTACAAGGCCGGCGTCGACGCGATCCGCCCGGTCAAGCCCGACACGATCGCCAAGAGCCTGGCGATCGGCAACCCCGCCGACGGCATCTACGTGCTCGACATCTGCCGGCAGACCGGTGGCGCGGTCGAGGACGTCACCGACGACGAGGTCCGCGCCGGCATCGTGCTGCTCGCCCGCACCGAGGGGATCTTCACCGAGACCGCCGGCGGCACCACGGTCGCGGTGCTCAAGAAGCTCGTCGACACCGGCCAGCTCGACCCCGAGCTCGAGACCGTGGTGATCAACACCGGCCACGGGCTGAAGACCCTCGACGCCGTGGCCGGTCACGTGGCCCCGGCCGCGACCATCGACCCGTCGTACGCCGCCTTCGCCGCCACCGGCCTGGCCTGACCCCGAGGAACCCCCCACCATGAGCGTCTCCGTCCGGATCCCGACCATCCTGCGCACCTACACCGGCGGCGAGTCCGAGGTCACCGCCTCGGGGGCGACCCTGGCCGAGGTGCTCGACGACCTCGACGGCAGCTACAGCGGGATCAAGGGCCGGATCCTCGACGAGGCCGGCTCGCTGCGCCGCTTCGTGAACGTGTACGTCGGCAACGAGGACGTCCGCTTCCTCGACAACCTGGACACCCCCACCCCGGACGGCGCCCAGATCTCGGTGATCCCCGCGGTCGCCGGCGGCTGACCCCGGGCCCGCCCCCACGCTTGTAACGCTCCTCTATTGCCCCTGCCCGGGGCTGGTTCAGGCGTGGCCCCAGGGCGATAACCCCGCGTTACAACGGCGGGGTCGCGGGGGACATGAGCCGTTCACCCCGGTGTGGTTCAACGGACGGGTGACCCGCGCCCGCACCCGCTTCGCCGTCCTCGCGGCCGCCAGCCTGGCCGGCGGCGCGGCCGGGGTGGCGCTGGCCGGGCGCGGGCTGCTGCACCGCCAGGCCGCGGCCGCGCGGCGGGTGATCGGCAAGCCGCTGGGCGAGCAGGCGATCGACGCCGACCGGGTCTGGAAGAAGAAGTACGGCGCGCCGCTCGACCTGCTGCTCCTCGGCGACTCGATCGCCGCCGGCCTGGGCGCCGAGCGGCCCAAGGAGACCTTGGGCGGCCGGCTGGCGCGGGCGCTGGCGAAGGAGACCGGCCGCGCGGTCCGGCTGCGGACCGCGGCCCGGGTCGGGTCGGAGTCCTCGATGCTGGGCGCCCAGCTGGACGGGCTGCCCCCGACGTACCGCCCCGACGTCGCGGTGATCGTCGTGGGCGGCAACGACGTCACCCACCGGGTGCCGGTGGCCGACTCCGTCAAGCACCTCGAGGAGGCGGTGGCGGCGCTGCGCGAGCGCGGCGCCGGCGTGGTCGTCGGCACCTGCCCCGACCTCGGGGCGCTGCGGCCGGTGCCGCAGCCGCTGCGCGCCCTGGGCTCGCGCGCCTCGCGCCAGCTCGCGCTCGCCCAGGAGTCCGCCGCGGTCGCCGCCGGCGCGCACGCGGTGTCGCTGGCCCACGTGGTCGGGCCGTTCTTCATCACCAACCCCGACGAGATGTTCAGCCTGGACCGGTTCCACCCGAGCGCGCTGGGCTATCACCGGACCGCCAAGGCGATGCTCCCGTCGGTGCTGGCCGCGCTCGGGCTGCGCGAGGACCTGCCGTTCGGCCACCGCGGGCCCGGCGACAGGCGCTGACCGCACCACCCTTGACACCGGGCCGGGAGGGGCGGCAGAGTAGCCGTGGGAACGCTCCCACTCCCGGGTCGCCGGCGAGGGGTGGACCGCGATGGCCTCGCCGAGACCGATGGGAGCGCCCGCCGCCGACGGCGGTCGGCAGGCGGACCCCACCGTACGGCGGGCCCGGGAACACCTCGACGTCCCGGGCCCGCCGTTCGCCTCCCCGACCCTGGCCCAGGCCCCGACTCCGGCCCGACTCCGGCCCGACTCCGGCCGCGGTTCCGAAGCACGCCTTCGAACCGGGTCTCGAAGCCGCCCCGGCAACGGCATACTGACGCCATGGCCCGTCGCCCCCGCACTCGACCCACGCTCGAGGAGGTCGCTGCGCTGGCCGGTGTCGGCCGCGGCACCGCGTCCCGGGTGATCAACGGCGGCGCGAAGGTCTCCGACCGGGCCCGGCAGGCCGTCGAGGACGCGATCGCCGAGCTCGGCTACGTGCCGAACGCCGCGGCCCGCGCGCTGGTGACCCGGCGCACCGACGCCGTGGCCCTGGTGATCGCGGAGTCCGAGGAGCGGGTGTTCGGCGAGCCGTTCTTCGCGGGGGTCGTGCGCGGCATCGGCGCCGCGCTGGCCTCGGCGGACCGCCAGCTGGTGCTGATCCTCGCCGACGCGCGCCGGCGCGGCAGCCTCGAGCACTACCTCACCCGCCAGCACGTCGACGGCGTGCTGCTGCTCTCGCTGCACGGGGACGACACCCTGCCCGACCGGATCCGAGGGCACGGGCTGCCGGTCGTGGTGGGCGGCCGCCCCAACGCCGGCGTCAAGACCGGGTTCATCGACGTCGACAACGTCCAGGGCGCCGGCCTCGCCGTCGCCCACCTCGCCGACCGGGGCCGCACTCGCATCGCCACCATCGCCGGCCCGTCCGACATGGTGGCCGGCAGCTCCCGCTTCGAGGGGTACGTCGAGGCGCTCACCGCGGCCGACCGGCCCTTCGACGAGCGCCTCGTGGTCCGGGGCGACTTCAGCCTCGAGAGCGGCGCCCGCGGGATGCGCACACTCCTGCAGCGCGATCCCGCGGTCGACGCGGTCTTCTGCGCCAACGACCTGATGGCGGTCGGCGCGCTCCAGACGCTGCGCGACGCCGGACGCCGGGTCCCCGAGGACGTGGCGGTCGTGGGCTTCGAGGACGCGCCGGTCTCCCGGTCCACGGTGCCGCCGCTGACCACCGTCCACCAGTCGCCCGGGGCGATGGGCCGCGAGATGGTGGCGCTGCTGCTCGACACGATGGCGACCGGCGACATGCTGCTGCCGGGCCGGATGCTGCCCACGCGGCTGGTCGTGCGCCAGAGCAGCTGACCCGGTCTGGATCGGCTCCGCACGCCACCCCGGTGGTGACCTAGGGTTCGGTTGTGAACGGGGACCGGCCGCCGACGACCCCGCTGGTGCTGCTCGTGACCTGCGCGGCCTGGCCCGAGGGCGAGCCGGGGCACGCTGCCCTCGACGCCGCGCTCGAGGCGCGCGGGCTGACCGGCCAGTGGGTGCTGTGGGACGACCTCGGCGTCGACTGGGGCGCCGCCGACGTGGTCGCGGTGCGCTCGGCCTGGGACTACACCGCTCGGCTGGGCGAGTTCCTCGGCTGGGCATCCGGTGTCGGTCCGGCCCTCCTCAACGGTGCCGACGTGTTCCGGTGGAACACCGACAAGCGCTACCTCGTCGACCTGCAGCAGTCCGGCCTGCCGGTGGTGCCGACGGTGGCCGCCGACACGGTGTTCGACGTGCGCGCCGCGGCGGACACGTTCGGCCTGTCCGTCGTCAAGCCCCGGGTCGGGGCCGGTGGCCGCGGTCTCGAGGTCGTCTCCGACGGGCGGATCTGGCTGCCCAGCCCCGACGGGCACCAGGGCCCGTGGGTCGTGCAGCCGCTGGTGGAGTCCATCCACCACGACGGCGAGACGTCGGTGTTCATGATCGCCGGCCACCCCGTCAGCCAGGTCGAGAAGCTGCCGAGCACGACCGACATCCGGGTGCACGAGCGGTACGGCGGCACCATGCGCTCGGTCGAGGTCTCGCGCGAGGCCGCGCTGCTGGCCGCGAAGGCGATCGCGACCGTCGTGGACCTGCTCGGCGACGAGGTCGTCTACGGCCGCGTCGACATGATGCGCCACCAGGGCCGGCTCGTGGTCAGCGAGATCGAGCTGACCGAACCCGGCCTCTACCTCGACGTACTCCCGCTCAACGCGCTGTCGTTCGCCGACGCGGTCGCCGTGCGGGCGCTGCCACGCACCTGGTGAGACATCGGTGACGGGGCCGCTCCCAACCTTTCGGGCGCCTGGCGCGTTCTGACCGTCATGAGCGCCGACGAGCAGGCCTTCAGCCGGTGGGCCGGCGAGCGCCAGCTCGCGCTGCTGCGCACCGCGGTGCTGCTCACCGGCGACCGGCACCGCGCGGAGGACCTGGTGCAGGAGGCCCTGACCCAGGTGGCGCTGCGTTGGCGCCGCCTGCGCGACGGCAGCCCGGAGGCCTACGCCCGCCAGGTGATCGTGCGCGGCAACATCTCGTGGTGGCGCAAACACCGCCACGAGGTCGTGCTCGAGGTGTACGACGACGCCTCGTCGACGACCGCCGACACGGTCGGTGCCGAGCGCCGGATCGTGCTCGACCGGGCCCTGGCCACGCTGACCCCGCGGCAGCGGGCGACCGTGGTGCTCCGCTACTACGACGACCTGTCCGAGCGCGAGACCGCCGAGGCGCTCGGCGTCACCGTCGGCACCGTCAAGAGCCAGGCCCACCTCGCCCTGCGCCGGCTGCGCGAGGCGTCGCCCGAGCTCGCCGAGCTGATCGGAGAGGACCAGCGATGACCGACCAGGACCTGCGGGACCTGCTCCACGAGCGGGTCGCCGACCTGACCACCACCGACCTCGCCGCGAGCGCCTGGCGCGACGCCTCGCGCCAGCGGACCCGGCGCCGGGCCGGTGCGATCGCGGCGCTGACCGCCGGCGTGCTCGTGGTCGCCGGCGTGACCGCCGTCCTCGACAGCACGCACGAGCAGCGCGGTGACGGCGCGCCCGCCACCACCTCGCCCGGCCCGGACCGGCCGGACGCGACCGTCGACGGCGCGCCGGTCTACTGGAGCCCGGATCCGGCGGCCGAGGGGGAGCTCGACCCGGTCGAGGGCAGCCCGCTGCCCGCGGTCATCGACCTCGCGGCCCAGGCGCCGCCGCTGAGCACGGCACCGGTCGACCGGGCGACCGCGGTCTTCGGCCTGTACGGCGGCGGGCGGGTGGACCGGCTGCTGCTGCTCGTCGCCGACGGCTACCGCTCGTTGCCCCTGACCGAGCCCGTGGCGCTGGCGAATCTCGAGCTCGCCCCCGACGGCACCGCGATCCACCTCTCCACCGAGGACGGCGTCGCGATGACCTACGCCTTCGCCCAGGGCCGCTGGCGGGGCGACCGGCACGGCGACGCGGTGCACCAGGAGCCCCCGCCGCAGGTGGGCGACGCGACGGCGTACGGGCCGGTCGTCCCGGATCCTGGCGGCGAGCGGCTGGCGCAGGCGTACGACTACGGCTCGGACGTCCCCCCGGCGCCGGGTGCGGTCGACCGGCCCGAGACGATCGTCGTGACGCCCGCCGTGGGTCCGGCGACGATCCTGGCGATCAACGCGCCCGCCGGCGACCTCGGCGGCCGGTGGAAGCGGTGCTGCCCCGTGGCGGGCTGGCTCGACGACGACACCGTCGTCTACGAGTCGCGCAGCGCCGAGCCGCGGCTGGTCGGCTGGGAGGTCGGCACCCACCACTTCGCGCTGGTCTCGACGATCGCCGGTCTCGGCGACGGGGAGAGCTACGTCGCGAGCTTCGCCCGGTTCGCCGACGGGGGTGGGACGGCGGGCGAGGAGGGCTTCGCCGACGCCGTGAGCCAGGGGGTGCCCGTCTGGTGGAGCCCCGACCTGGGGGAGGAGCTGCTGCTGCCGTGGCTCGACGACTCGCCGCTGCCGCGCGAGGTCGACGCCCCGGCCGACGCGCCCGACCAGGCCGAGCGCCCGCTCGACCGGGCGGTCGCCGCCCTGGGCGTCGGCGACAGTGCCGTCCGGCTCCTGGGTCCCGCGGGCGAGCAGCGGCTGCTCGCCACACCGGGCCTGGTCGCGACGACCTCGACGCTCTCGCCCGACGGTCGCCGCCTGGTCTTCGGCGACGGGCACCTGCTGCGGGTCTACACCCTCGCCACCGACACGTGGAGCGAGGTCGACGCCGGCGACGCGGAGACGGCGTACGTCGCCTGGGCCGATGAGTCCACCCTGTGGCTCCCTCCGGAGCAGTACCGCGGGCGTGGCCCGCTGCTGGACCTCGCCGGCGACCGGGTCGGCACCGCCGACCTGGGCGCGCCCGCGAACGCCTTCGACGTCCGTCCGGCCATGGACAACCCGGTCGGGCCGTGGAAGGAGAACGGCGCCGGGCTGGTCGCGCAGAGCTGGGGGATGGGCGGACCGATGCTGCCGGTGCGCGACCCGGGGCGCGACATCGCGGGGCCGGCGTACCTCGCGGTCACCGGCCGGGGCGAGACCAGGGCCCTGGCGTTCATGACCGAGAGCGACGACGTCCGGTGGATGGACGCCCCCGTCGTCGCCGGGTGGCTCGACGACGACACGGTGCTCTACGAGTCCGTGACCCAGAACCGCGACCTGCTCGTGGCCTGGGACGTGGGGACGCACGTCTTCCACCGGGTCCTCTCGATCCGGCCGGGCGGTGCGACCAGCCTCGCCCGGCTCGTCGGGCGGTGAACTCTCCTTGCACTCTCCGGGGTCGAGTGCTAAACATGAGGCTGGCACTCTCCCTGGGAGAGTGACAACACCGGATCGGCGACGTTGAGGTCCTCCTGCCCGGCGAGAAAGGGTTCGCCGGAGCCAGGGTGCCGTCCGTCGCGGGCAGCCCGCCGACCCGGATCCATGAACCTAGGCGGCAGTGTGACGGCCCAACCGGCACGCTCGCCCGTTCTATACAGCAATGCGAAGGATCGCCAGGTATGTCGAAGCTCATTGCTTTCAACGAGGAGGCCCGGCGCGGCCTCGAGCGTGGCATGAACACGCTCGCCGACGCCGTCAAGGTCACGCTCGGTCCCAAGGGTCGCAACGTCGTCCTCGAGAAGAAGTGGGGCGCTCCCACGATCACCAACGATGGTGTGTCCATCGCGAAGGAGATCGAGCTCGAGGACCCCTACGAGAAGATCGGTGCCGAGCTCGTCAAGGAGGTCGCCAAGAAGACCGACGACGTGGCTGGTGACGGCACCACCACCGCCACGGTCCTCGCCCAGGCGATGGTCCGCGAGGGCCTGCGCAACGTGGCCGCGGGTGCCAACCCGATGGGTCTCAAGCGCGGCATCGAGGCCGCCGTCGCCGCCGTGTCCGAGCAGCTGCTCAACATGGCCAAGGACGTCGAGACCAAGGAGCAGATCGCGTCGACCGCGAGCATCTCCGCCGCCGACACCACCGTCGGCGAGATCATCGCCGAGGCGATGGACAAGGTCGGCAAGGAAGGCGTCATCACCGTCGAGGAGTCGAACACCTTCGGGCTCGACCTCGAGCTCACCGAGGGCATGCGGTTCGACAAGGGCTACATCTCGGCCTACTTCGTCACCGACCCCGAGCGGATGGAGACGGTCCTCGAGGACCCCTACATCCTGATCGCCAACCAGAAGATCTCGTCGGTCAAGGACCTCCTGCCGCTGCTGGAGAAGGTCATGCAGTCGGGCAAGCCGCTGCTGATCCTGGCCGAGGACGTCGACGGCGAGGCCCTGTCCACGCTGGTCGTGAACAAGATCCGCGGCACGTTCAAGTCCGTGGCCGTCAAGGCTCCGGGCTTCGGCGACCGCCGCAAGGCCATGCTGCAGGACATCGCGATCCTCACCGGCGGCCAGGTCATCTCCGAGGAGGTCGGCCTCAAGCTGGAGTCGACCGGCATCGAGCTGCTCGGCCAGGCCCGCAAGGTCGTCATCACCAAGGACGAGACCACCATCGTCGAGGGTGCGGGCGACGCGGACCAGATCGCCGGCCGGGTCAACCAGATCCGCGCGGAGATCGAGAAGTCGGACTCCGACTACGACCGCGAGAAGCTCCAGGAGCGCCTCGCCAAGCTGGCCGGCGGCGTGGCCGTCATCAAGGTCGGCGCGGCCACCGAGGTCGAGCTCAAGGAGCGCAAGCACCGCATCGAGGACGCCGTTCGCAACGCGAAGGCGGCCGTCGAGGAGGGCATCGTCGCCGGCGGTGGCGTGGCGCTCGTCCAGGCTGCCAACGCCGCGTTCGACAAGCTCGAGCTCACCGGTGACGAGGCCGTGGGTGCGCAGATCGTGCGCTTCGCGACCGACGCCCCGCTCAAGCAGATCGCGATCAACGCCGGCCTCGAGGGCGGCGTCGTGGCGGAGAAGGTGCGCAACCTGGAGGCCGGTCACGGTCTCAACGCGGCCACCGGCGAGTACGTCGACATGATCGCCGAGGGCATCATCGACCCCGCCAAGGTGACCCGCAGCGCGCTGCAGAACGCCGCCTCCATCGCGGCGCTCTTCCTCACCACCGAGGCCGTCGTGGCCGACAAGCCGGAGAAGGCCGCCCCCATGGGTGGCGACCCGTCCGGCGGCATGGGCGGCATGGACTTCTGAGCACCCCTCGTGCGGGCGCGCCCGCGCGTGGTCGGGGGGGGGCGG
>NZ_CATNLZ010000003.1 GCF_950101795.1 Nocardioides sp. T2.26MG-1
GCTGCTGGACGACGCCGGCGTCGACGTCACCACCTCGCTCGCTGGCCGGGTGGCCCGGCCGCGGATGCCGGTCGGCGAGACCCGGATCGGCGGGTTCGGCGGCGTGGCCGGGCTGCGGGCCGCGCTGGCGGCGTACGACGTCGTGGTCGACGCGACACACCCGTTCGCGCCCGGGATCACCGCGAACGCCGCCGAAGCCTGCCGGCTCGAGGGTGTCCCGCTGCTCCGTCTCGAACGGCCCGGGTGGGACCCGGATCAGACCTGGCGCTGGGCCGACGGCCACGACGAGGCAGCGACGTTGGCGGCGGCTCTGGGTCAGCGGCCCTTCCTCACGGTCGGGCGGCAGGAGCTCGCCCGGTTCGTCCCGTCCCTGGCCGACCGGGCGGTGCTGGCCCGGGTGGTGGACCCGCCGGAGATCGAGCTGCCGGCGTCGTGGGAGATCCTGTTCAGCCGCGGGCCCTACACGCTCGACGGCGAGCGCGAGCTGATGTGGCGCCACGAGAGCGACGTGCTCGTCACCAAGGACTCCGGCGGCGCCGCGACGTTCCCGAAGCTGCAGGCTGCGGGCGAGCTGGGTCTGCTGGTCGTCGTCGTACGCCGTCCGCCGGCTCCCGAGGGCGTCGCGACCGTGCCGTCTGCGGAGGAGGCCGCCGGCTGGGTGCAGCGCTCCGGACCGTCCTAGACCATGGCTCTCCAGACGCGGACGCACGTCACCCCGAGACCACCCACTCCCCAGACCAACATCAGGATGTGGAGGTACAACCGCCAGCCGGACTCGTCGCCATCCGTCAGGTTCACCACGGCTGAGATGACGAAGCAGATGTACACGATCAGTTCCCACGGGCTCGGTTCCGCCCGTGCCTCCTCGTCCCCCGTGCTCACCACCCCAACCTAGGGCGTTCGGCAGCCGCTTTGCGGCTGATTCCCCCTGACCGAGGCTCCGCGTCGGCCGTCCGGGTCTCGCGTCGGCCGAACGTGCCAATCCGAACCTCCGCCGGCGGATCCGCCGATATGGTCGGGATCGTGACCGCCAGCTCCCACAGCCACGGCAACCTGTGGCTCCTCGCCTTTGCGTTCGGCTACCTCGCCTTCACCGCCTGGGACGTCGCGGACGGGGAGCCGTTCCGGTGGCGGGTGGCGGTCGACATCGCGATGACGCTGGTGACGGCCGCGGCGTACGTCCTCTCGCGCCGTCCTCGTCCCCGCCACGCCTGACGCACGGAAAGCAGCCGACACCGCTGCGATCGGCACGACGCGACCGCAGCGGTGCTAGCCGAGGAGATCCCAGAGGTTGCCCCAGGGATCACGGAAGACGCACACCCTGCCGTAGCTCTCCGAACGCGGCGGTCGCACCAGCTCGCACCCGCTCTCGATGACGCGGTCGAAGGTGCTGTCGAAGTCGGGGACGCGGAGGAACAGCCCCACCCGTCCGGCGAACTGGCGCCCGATGGCAGCGACCTGCTCCGGCCCGTCCGCGCGAGCAAGCACGAGCCCCGGTCCCCCATCGGCTGGGCGCACGACCACCCAACGCTTCGGGCGACCGTCGGTGGTCAGGGACGGCGAGTCCTCGGCGAGCTCGAACCCCAGCACCCGGGTGAAGAAGTCGATCGCAGAGTCGTAGTCGTCGACGATGAGGGAGCACAGTTCCAGAGGCACCCCTGGACGCTATCGGGCGGGAGCTCGAAGGGTGCCCGGTGCGGGCGCGGGGCTGAAGGTGGGCCGGCCGCCCCCAAGGACGTCATACGGACGGAGCAAGCGGTTGCACCTTCCGTACGACGTCCCGGGGCAGGTCAGAGGCTGGCGGCCAGCGCCCGTCGTTCGATCTCGGCGGTCTGCTGGCGGAACAGCCTCGAGACCAGGCCGGTGAGCACGACCCCGAGGACGCCCCAGGTCGTGGCGAGCGTGATCAGCGAGGCCCGGCGGAAGTACCAGAGCAGGTCGGCCGGGAAGTCGCGCACCTCGTTGACCGTGCCGAACAGGTGACCGGCGACCACCATCACCACCACGTAGCCAGCGACAGCAGCGACCGTGCCCCCGTAGGTGCCGATCCGGTCGCGCAGCCGGACCGCGGCGTACGTCGTGACGGCAGCCGCGAGCACCGAGACGGCCAGGAAGCCGAAGTAGAGCGCGGTCCGGTCGCCGATCGTGTCGCCGCTGCCGACGCCGGGGGGTGTGGCGGGGTACTTCAGGAACGGCACGAGCGCCACGGACACGAAGCCCAGCAGCGAGACGAGCGCGACCGTCTGGCCGGGCAGCAGCCGGCCGATCCGGCCGACGAGCGAAGCCGAGACCAGGGCGACGATGCCGCCGAGGGCCACGCCGACGGCCAGCGAGCCGGTGAGCAGGCCCCAGGTGCGCTGGGTGTCACGGGAGATCTGGACACCGTCGTCGTGCGAGTGCGCCCCGTCGTGGGAGTGCGTGTGCTCGCCGCCGTCCTCCAGGGCGATCGCGGCCTCGACGTGAGGCTCACCGACCTGGTGGGCGACGAAGAACGTGGCCAGACCGGCGACCAGGCCGGCCAGCAAGCCACGGATGAGGAAGGCCCGGGCGTTCATGCGATGCCCGTCAGTGGCAGGGGTACCCGAGCAGGTGGCGCCCGTCGTGCACCCACTCGTGGATCGCCGTACCGGCCGGGAGCGAGACCGCTCCCTGGTCGGCGCTGATGAAGAAGAGCACCAGCGCCCCGAGCAGCCCGAAGAACAGTGCCCAGGGGGCGAGCTCGCCCAGCGGGATCGTGGGAACCTCGACGGCGGTGGTGGCCGGAGCGGTCGTCGACTGCGACATGTTTCCTCCTCAGGGTTCTGCGCCCTGGTGATGTGGATGAGGACGAACGCCCGGGTCTGACTTCACCGCCGAGGCGATGTCACAGCAGCGCGACTGTGCCGGATTCACACCGGCTTCCATTGGCGTTCGCTGGACGCAGCCTACGGGGTGCCGGGTCCGGTGGTCGAGCGCGCAACACGGTGGTTGAGGTGCGAGCGGAGCGAGCCTCGAAACCACCACCGGTGATCGAGCGCCCCGTCCCGGTGGTTGAGGTGCGAGCGGAGCGAGCCTCGAAACCACCACCGGTGGTCGAGCTCGTCGAGACCCCCCGCAGCCTGGGCAGGGCGCCGTGCGCAACACGGTGGTTGAGGTGCGAGCGAAGCGAGCCTCGAAACCACCGCCGCTGGTCGAGCTCGTCGAGACCCCGGCAGCGCAGGCAGGGCGGCGACCGCGGATCTTACCGGCTGGTACGTTGCCGGCACGATGACGACGTACGTCCTGGTCGGCACCTCGCCGACCGACGCCACCCGCCGCCACGAGCTGCGTTCGCAGGCCGACCGCCTGGGCGCCGAGCTCGCGTTCCTCCAGCTCGCGACGCCGTCGCTGATCACCGTGCTCGACCGCCTCGCCGACGCCGGCACCTCGCGGGTGGTGCTGGTGCCGGTCGCCGGCGGCCACGACGGCCCGGGCCCCTCCTGGGTGCGCCGGATCGCCGCGCACTGGTGGCGGGCGTACGGCGAGGGCGCGCCCGAGCTCGCCACCACGGCCGGCGCGCTGACCGACGACGCGTCCTTCGATGACCTGGTCGCCGAGGCCCGCCCGATCACCCACGGCGGCCCCGGCCTCACCTCCCCCGCCTGGGAGGACGTGCCCCGCCACCGCCGCCAGGTCCTCGTCTGCCGCGGCCCGCGCTGCACCGCCTCGGGCGCGGAGGACTCCTGGGTCGCCCTCGTGCTCGCGCTGATGCGCCACGACCTCGGCGACGACGACGTCCTCGTCACCCACACCGGCTGCCAGCTCCCCTGCAACCACGCACCCGTGATGACCGTCCAGCCCGACGACGTCTGGTACGGCGCGGTCGACGCGGCCGTTGCCGAGGAGATCGTAGCCGGACACCTGGCGGACGGTCAGTCGGTCGAGCGGGTGCGGCTGCGCCGGCAGGTCCGCGACCACTGATCAGGTGTGATCGCTACCTGTCCTCGGGCGGGTGCGCGTACCACCCGGCGCCGGGGATGACGCCGTCCGGATACTGCGTCGCGATCTCCCGCAGCCGGAGCAGGCCGGGGTCGACCGGCAGAGCCGGGGCGTCGCAGGGCACCAACCGGTAGAGGTCATAGACGAGGTAGCGCCGGTCCGAGGGCTGCTCCAGGACGAGCTCTCGTACGTGGTGTGCGGCCAGCTCGACGGAGCCCCACGTGATCGAGACCAGGTCGTCCCACTCGTCCGGCGTCATGACGATCTCGACCACGGCCGACGTCTCGTCAGGCTTCCGCGCGTCAACCACCAGGCCATGCGGCTCGCGCTCCTCCACCATCCCCACCGACCCCAACGTCTCGACTAGTTCGGTCCACCACGGATCGGGCTCGACGCTCACGCCCTGAGGATCGCACGACCGTCCCCCTGGGATCGGGGCCACGTGCGCCGTCGGACCTTCGTGCTTCGATGCCGGCATGCACGAGGTCGTCGTCGGCGCGCTGTTCCGTGAGGGCCGTGTCCTCCTCGTGCTGCGCAGCAAGGACAAGCGAGTTCGGCCGGCCCTGTGGGACCTGCCGGGCGGCGTCGTCGAGCGGGGCGAGTCGGAGCTGGATGCGCTCGCCCGGGAGTTGCGTGAGGAGCTCGGCGTCCAGGTGTTGCTCGACTCGGTCTCGCCGCTGGCTCGGGTGATCGCAGGCCCCGACGACGATCCGGTGTCGGTCAGCGCCTGGTTGGTGGGGACGTGGCAGGGCACCCCGGCGAACGTGGCACCCGACGAACACGACCGCGTCGAGTGGTTCGGCCTGGGCGAGCTGCCGCCACCTCCCCACATCGTCGTGCGCGCTGCCGTGGTCGACGCGATGCGAGCCCGTGCGCCTTGGCGCCCGAGAGACGATGGCGTCATGAGCGATGATGCCGGCCGGGCGACTACAGAGTCGGTGTGGGACTATCCGCGGCCGCCGATCGTCGTCCCCTCGCACGAGCACGTCGTCGTCGAGCTCGACGGCGAGGTGGTGGTCGACACCCGACGATCGCTCCGCGTGCTCGAGACCAGCCATCCCCCGGTCTACTACCTCCCGGTCGACGCCATCCATCGCGGCTTGCTCAGGCCGGTCTCCGGGACGACGTGGTGCGAGTTCAAGGGCGTGGCGTCGTACTTCGACATCGTGGGCCGAAGCGGTCGGGTGCTGGCTCGCGCAGCCTGGCACTATCCAGATCCCACTTCTGGCTTCGAGGTGCTGGTCGGGCACGTCGCCATCTATCCCGGAGTGGTCGACCGATGCTCGGTCGACGGCGAGACGGTGGTCGCGCAGCCTGGTGACTTCTACGGCGGCTGGATCACCAGCAAGGTGACCGGCCCCTTCAAGGGAGCACCCGGCACCTCCGGCTGGTAGGCACGTGCCGGTCGATCGACGCCCGACGGCGACGTGCGTCAGTCAGCTCCGTCGCGAAGCCACTCGACGTCGCCGAGGTCGTCGGTGAAGCCGACGGTCCGCCAATAGTCTCTGGCCGCTGCGGTCGGGTGCGGACCGAGACAGACGGTCACCCGGTCGTCGCCGACCTTCCGGACAAGGACGCCTTGCTGGGTGTCGTGGCGGTTGCATCGCGCGCGGTGCCGGCCGGGCGCTCCCATCCAGTCCTGGTACACCAGGTAGCCGGTCACGTTGCCGAACGCGGGCGGAAGGGCATCCACGGAGTAGAGCGTCATCCACATCTTGCCGGTGCCGTCGCGATTGGCCCCTGGGATCGGGTTGCTGGGCAGGAAGAACCCGGGCTCGTCCTCCTCGTCCGCTCCGGGCGGGAGCTGTGCGGGTAGTAGCAAGGGGTCTTGCCGGGCTCCGCGCTCGATGGTCGAGGCGAGCTGCGAACGGGTCAATGCGGAGTACCGGCCGCCGTCCTGCGGGCCATCGTCGGTCGCCACGCCATAGGCCACGACTCCAGCCACGCCCAAGGTCGCGACGGCGACTCCCGCAGTCCTGCGCCCCCACGACCCTGCCACGCACCGAGAGTAGGCCCGACGGGCCGCGACTGGAGAGAGAACGCCCTCACCTCCGCACGAGCGCACGAACGGGTTGTGGCTGCTTCTTTGACACCAAGGGGCGCCAGATCCGTGCGGCCGTGCTGGACAGACCGGAATGCGGCGCCCTCCGGAAGAGGCCTGGTGAGAGCGAGGCCGGGACTTCACTCAGCCTCTGCTCCCGGCAGCGCCGAGAACCCCTGAGCCTCCGTTACTGCTGAGATGACCGCGGGAACACCGTACAAGTCGCGGCTCCTGGCGACATCCTGACATCGGCGTGCCTGGACGCAACGGTCGTGGCAACTCCGGACGAGCTCGAGCAGGGGTCCAGTGTCCGGCTGTGTGGCTGCGGCAGCCCTGTGGCCCAGCGAGCGCCGGGGCGCACCGTGAGCATCACGGGGCGTGGAGGTCGGAGGGTCCGTTGGGGTCGTGTGCCTGAGACCGGACTACAGGTCGTTGACAGGCACACGACCCGCGCCCTGCTTCGGGCCCGTTGCTCAGTCGTCGAGGAACGGGTAGTCCGTGTAGCCCTCGGCGCCACCGCCGTAGAAGGTGTCGCCGTCCGGCTCGTTGAGGTCCGCGCCGGTGCGCCACCGGGCGGGCAGGTCCGGGTTGGCCAGGAAGAGCCGACCGACGGCGACCGCGTCGGCGAGGTCCTTGTCGAGGATCTCCTGGGCCGACTCGCGGGTGGTGATCTCACCGAAGCCGTCGTTGGCGATGACCACGCCACCGAAGGAGCGGCGCAGGTCCTGGATCAGGTCCTGCTTCGGGTCGGCGAGGATGCTCAGGTAGGCCAGTCCGAGCGGGGCAAGGCCCTCGATCAGCAGGCGGTACGTCGCCGCGACATCGGCCGGGTCCTCCTCGGTGGCGCCCTGGATGTTGTGGGCGGGCGAGATGCGGATGCCGACCCGGTCGGGGCCGATCGCCTCGGCCACCGCACGGGTGACCTCGAGGGCGAAGCGGACCCGGTGCTCCGGCGGGCCGCCGTACTCGTCGGTGCGGTGGTTGGAGCCGGGCGCCAGGAACTGGTGGATGAGGTAGCCGTTGGCGCCGTGCACCTCGACGCCGTCGAGGCCGGCCTCGACCGCGTTGCGGGCGGCCTGGACGTAGCCCTCGACGATCGCGGGGATCTCCTCGACGGTGATCTCGCGCGGCGTCGGGAAGGGCTTCATCCCGCCGGCGGTGAACATCTCGCCCGGGGCCGCGATCGGGCTCGGCGCGACGATCTCCCTGCCGCCGGTGTTGTCGGGGTGGGAGATGCGACCGACGTGCATCAGCTGCGCGACGATCCGGCCGCCGTTGGCGTGCACGCCGTCAGCCACCCGGCGCCACCCGGCGAGCTGCTCCGCGGAGTGGAACCCGGGGGTGTTCAGGTAGCCCTGGCCCTCCGCGGTGGGCTGGCTGCCCTCAGTGATGATCAGGCCCGCGGAGGCGCGCTGGGAGTAGTACTCCACCGCCAGGTCGCCGGGCACGGTGCCCTCGGCACGGTTGCGGGTCAGGGGCGCCATGACGAGCCGGTTCGGCAGCGTCCACGCGCCAACGGTCAGGGAGTCGAAGAGATCAGCCATACCCGGCACAGCGCTCGCGGCTCTCTGGTCTGTTCCGAGACGCGCTGGTGAGAACTGTCACCGTTTGACGTTCAGGATCGCCGCGCCCTGGCGGACCTCCCACCGGGAATGCGTCTGTCCGCCTGCTCCCCGGCGACCTGTCGTCCGTGCTACACCGCCCAAAACCCACGTGTTCGAGCGGAGATCGTCCCGCTCCTCCGGCGCATCCGCCCCTCTGGGGACCTTGGCCACTGGCGTCGTTCGGCTGCGCGCACCACGATCGCACGGAAAGCCGTCGCTCACGGAGGGATCGAGATGTTGTACCTGGTGAAGGTCCGGGTGGACGTGACCAAGCTGGCCGAGTTCGGCGCGAAGATCGCCAATCAGGAGTTCGACAACAGCAGTACGAGGTGGACGTACTGTCGGAAGGACGATCCAGCAGTCGGATACAGCCTCTGGGAGACTACCGACGAGGCCGAGTTTGTGAAGAAGTTCAGCCCTTATCGGCCGTACTACGCGGAAGTCGAGGTCACCGAGATGGTGCTGCCGTCGGAGGCGCAAGCGCTCCTCATGGACGGCGCCCAGCGCCAGTAGGTCCGCGGCGGAGAGCGGGTGTGGAGGTCGTCGGGGTCTGCTCCGGGTCAATGCGTCTGTCCTCGGTTCAGTTGACCCGTCCCGCTGATGCCAGGGCGTCCGGGTCGAGGTAGCGAGGACGGTGGGTCAGCATCGGCGGTTCGCGGCCGCGAGCACGGAACCACCCGCGGCGACCCAGCCCACCGGCTGCGCCAGGTTGGTGCCGCGCGGGATGTCGCCGGGTGTGACCGGCCGGCCGGGGCCCATCGTGGGGCGGTGCTCGACGCGGTCGCCGTAGCGGTTGGTGCCGCCGAGGGTGATGCCGAGGGAGCCGGCGAAGGCGGCCTCGATGACGCCGGCGTTGGGGCTGGGGTGGGCGGGGGCGTCGCGGCGCCAGGTGCGCCATGCGTCGCCGGCTCGTGAGGGGTTGGCGACCATCACCGCGAGGGCGGCGTACCGGGAGCCCGGCAGGCCGAGCAGGTCGTCGAGGCGGGCGGAGGCCCAGCCGAAGCGCTCGTAGCGGGGGTTGTGGTGGCCGACCATCGCGTCCAACGTGTTCGCCGCGCGGTGGGCCAAGAGCCCGGGGATGCCGGCGACCGCTCCCCAGAAGAGGGGTGCGGTGACGGCGTCGGAGGTGTTCTCGGCGACCGACTCGACCACCGCTCGGGCGATCTCGTTCTCAGACAGCGAGGTGGTGTCGCGGCCGACGAGGTAGGTCAGGCGGTGGCGGGCGCCCGGGAGGTCGCCCGCAACAAGGAGAGAGTGGACCGCCATCGCCTCGCGCTCGAGGCTCTTCCCGCCCAGCACCGTCCAGGTGGCCAGCGCCGTGGCGCCGGCGTGCAGCAGCGGGCGGCCGCGGGTGGCTCGCTCGGCGCCCACGCCGAGCAGCGCACAGCCCCCGACCAGCACGGCGTTGTGCAGGACGCCGCGGGCGCGGGAGTCGGCGTACAGCCTGGCCTCCAGCCGCGACGCGACCGACCCGAACACCGCGACCGGATGCCCGCGCCCTGGATCCCCGAAGACCCGGTCCGCCACGAAGCCAAGGAGCAGCCCGACTGCACGCGAACGGCTCACGAGATCGCGTCCAGCTCGGCGAACAGCCGCGCACAGGTCTCGGGCGGGCGGACGGCGATGCGGGCCCAGGTGGCGTCGAGGCCGGGGAACGTGTCCGCCCGGCGCACGGCGACGCCCCGCTCCCGCAGGGCCTCGCGAGTGCCAAGACCAAGCCGCGCCAGCACGAATGACGTCTCCGACGGCAGCACCTCGACCCCGCGCTCCTCCAGCCCGGCCACCAGCTTCGAGCGCCAGGTCGTGATGCGCTCCGCGCGGCGGGTGGCCTCGGCGAGCGCGGCCGGGGCGGTGCACGCGACCGCGGCGGTGATCGCCGGCGCCGACACCGACCACGGCACCTGGCGGGCCGCGAGGCCGGCGATGCTGCGCTCGCTGCCGAGGACGTAGCCCGCGCGGATGCCCGGCATCGACCAGTGCTTGGTGAGGCTGCGGATCACCAGCAGCCCGCGGCGCCGGTCGCGCGCCAACGACTCGCGCTCCCCCACCACCGTGTCCATGAACGCCTCGTCGACGACCACCACCCGCTTGGGCCGCCGCAGCCGCAGCACGTCGGCGGCGGGGTGCAGCACGCCGGTCGGGTTCGTCGGGTTGCCGAGCACGACGAGGTCGGCGTCGTCGGGCACCGCGTCGGGGTCGAGGCGATAGCCGTCCTCCGCGCGGCACGGCACCACCGTCACCCGGTGCCCGGCCCGCTCGAGCGCGGCGTGCGGCTCGGTGAACTGCGGGTGCACCACCACGACGTGGCGCCACTGCTTCCACCGCGCGACCAGCTCGAAGGCCTCGGCCGCGCCCGCGGTGACCAGAACCTCGTCGGTACGCCGGCGGTGCAGCTCCGCGATCGCGGCCCGCGCCGGAGCCGGGTCCGGGTAGCGCACCGAGTCGCGTACGCCGTCGAGCAGCGCGGCCTCCAGCCAGGCCGGCCGCGGCTCCGGGTGCACGTTGACCGCGAAGTCCACCAGCCCCGGTCCGGTCTCGCGGTCGCCATGATGCTGCAGCGGCTCGACCGGCGGCTGCTCGACGACCGCCACGACCGGCGCGACGGGTGGCGACGCCGCAGCCACGGGCGAGGCAGCGGCCGCGGCATCCGCGAACCGCTGCGCCAGGACCGGACTCCCCGCCCAGTGCAGGTGGAGGTACGACGCGTGGAGAGTCGACGACGCGACGCCGATCAGCTCGCCGTCGATCTCCCACGCCGGCGTCCACCCGCGGGCCGGCCGGGTCAGCGCGGTGCGGTGGAACTCGTGCCCGCGCACCTCCTCCCCCGCGCGGCTCAGCAGGTTGTCGCTCGCCGCCCCGGCGACCGGGTAGCGCAGCGTCAGCCGGTGGGTCATCGCCGCGTCGGCCCCGACCACGCCGGCCATCGGGGTGCCGTCGAGCGCGTCGAGCAGGTAGAGGAGCCCCGCGCACTCGGCCACGGTCGGCAGACCGGCGACCACCGCCTCGCGCACCTGCGCGAGCAACGGCGCGTTGCGGCCGAGCTGGCGCACGTGCACCTCGGGGAAGCCGCCGCCGAGCAGCAGCGCCTGCGTGCCGTCGGGCAGCGCCCGGTCGGTCAACGGGTCGAACGGCACGACCCGACAGCCGGCGGCGGTGAGCAGCTCCGCGGTCTCGGCGTACGCGAACGTGAACGCGCGCCCGGCGGCCACCGCGACCACCGGCTCACCGGCGACGGGCCGCACCTCGGCGGCCGGGTCCCAGGGCGCGACGTCGAGGTCGGGCGCGGACGCCGCCAGCGCGAGCACCGCGTCGAGGTCGACGTGGCCCGCGACCTGCTCCCCCAGCCGGGCCACGACCTCCGCCGCGCCGTCGCGCTCCCCCACCGGCACCAGCCCGAGGTGCCGCGAGGGTGAGGAGATCGCCTCGTCGCGGGGCAGCACGCCCACCACCGGGATGCCCAGCGAGCGCGTCACCTCGGTGACGTTGCGGGCCGAGCCGGCCCGGTTGAGCACGACGCCGACCACCTCGACCGCCGGGTCGTACGCCGCCATGCCGGCGACCACCGCACCGACCGACCGCGACATCCGAGCGATGTCGACCACCAGCACCACCGGCGTACGCGTGAGCCGGGCGACGTGCGCGGTCGAGGCGAACCCGTCGGCGCCGATGCGGCCGTCGTGCAGCCCCATCACGCCCTCGACCACGGCGACGTCGGCGCCGCGGGCGCCGTGCAGCAGCAGCGGCGCCACGCGCTCCTCGCCGACCAGGTGCGGGTCGAGGTTGCGACCCGGCCGGCCGGTGGCGAGCGCGTGGTAGCCGGGGTCGATGTAGTCGGGGCCGACTTTGTGACCGGACACCGCCAGCCCGCGCGAGCGCAGCGCGGCCATCAGGCCGGTGGCGACCGTGGTCTTGCCCTGGCCCGTGCCCGGCGCCCCGATGACGACCCGGGGCAGGCTCACCACTCGATGCCTCGCTGGCCCTTCTGGCCGGCGTCCATCGGGTGCTTGACCTTCGTCATCTCGGTGACCAGATCGCTCACCGCCATCAGCTCCTCCGGTGCGCGGCGCCCGGTGACCACGACGTGCTGGTGGCCGGGCCGGTCGCGCAGCGTGGTGACGACGTCGTCGAGGTCGACCCAGCCCCAGCCGATCGGGTAGGTGAACTCGTCGAGCACGTACAGGTCGTGGGTCTCCGCGGCCAGCCGGCGCTTGATCTCCGCCCAGCCCTCCGCGGCGGCGCGGGCGTGGTCCTCCTCGTCACCCTGGCGCTTGCTCCACGACCAGCCGGAGCCCATCTTGTGCCACTCCACGGGCCCGCCCTCGCCGGTGTCGGCGTGCAGCTCGCCGAGGCGCTCGAGCACGGTCTGCTCGCCGATGCGCCACTTCGCGGACTTCACGAACTGGAAGACCCCGATGCTCCAGCCCTGGTTCCAGCCGCGCAGCGCCAGGCCGAAGGCCGCGGTCGACTTCCCCTTGCCGTCGCCGGTGTGGACCATCAGCAGCGGCCGGTTGCGGCGCTGGCGGGTGGTGAGCCCGTCGTCGGGCACGGTGAGCGGCTGTCCCTGGGGCATCAGTGGGTCTCCTGTAGTGGCGCGAGTACGGCGGCGAAGCGGGCGACCTCGCCGATGACGGTGACGGCCGGCGCGACCGTGGCCAGGGCGACGGTGGCGATGTCGGCCAGCGGCGCGCTGTGCACCTGCTGGTCGGGGTGGCCGCCGCGTGCGACGACGGCGGCCGGGGTGTCGGCGTCCAGGCCGTGGGCGAGCAGCTCGGCGGTGATCTCGGGCAGGTGCTTCACGCCCATCAGCACCACCAGCGTCGTGCGGCTGGCCACGAGTCCCGCGTAGTCGAGCCGGTTGTCCGGGTGCCCCGGCGGCACGTGGCCCGAGATCACGCTGAACCCCTGCACCAGCCCGCGGTGCGTCACCGGGATGCCGGCCAGGGCGGGTACGGCGACCGACGAGCTCACCCCCGGCACCACGCGCACCGGGATGCCGGCCTCGGTGCAGGCCAGCAGCTCCTCCATCCCGCGGCCGAACACGAACCCGTCGCCGCCCTTGAGCCGGACCACCCGGTGGCCGGCGCGCGCGTGGGTCACCAGCAGCTCGTTGATCCGCTCCTGCGGGGTGAACGTCCCGCGGGGCAGCTTGGCCACGTCGACGACCTGTGCGTCGGGCCGGGCCCAGGCCAGGGCATCGGCCGGCGCGAGGTGGTCGACGAGGAGTACGTCGGCCTGCTCGACCGCGGCCCGGCCGGCCACCGTCATCAGCCCGGCATCGCCCGGCCCGCCGCCGACCAGCACGACCGAGCCGGGTCGGAGGGTCTCGAGGGTGCCCATCAGGCGACCCGGCCCTGCGCGCGACTGGCCACGACACCGACCAGGCCGCGGGCGTCGACCCGCTCCATCGGCACGTGCTCGGCGCGCAGGTGGCCGGCGAGGGTGCGGGCCAGGCCCAGGCGCAACGGTCCCTGCTCGCAGTCGACCACCACGGACGGCACGCGCAGTCCGGCGAGGTGCCGGGCCGCCTGCTGGGCGCGCGGCACGGCGTCGGGCCCGGCCGTGGCGCGGCCGTCGGTGACGACGATCAGCAGCGGCCGCAGCCGGGCGTCGCGGAGCCGTTCGCGGGTGAGCACCCGGTGGGACTCGACCAGCGCCTCGGCGAGCGGCGTACGCCCTCCGGCCGGCAGGTCGTCGAGCAGCGCGGCGGCCACCTCGACCGACCCGGTCGGCGGCAGCGCGAGCCGGGCGCCGTCGCCGCGGAAGCTGATCAGCGCCACCTTGTCGCGACGGCGGTAGGCGTCGGTGAGCAGCGAGAGGATCGCGGTCTTCACCGCGACCATCCGGCGGCGCGCGGCCATCGAGCCGGACGCGTCGACGCAGAACAGCAGCAGGTTGGCCTCGCGGCCCTCGCGTACGGCGGTGCGGAGGTCGGCCGGCTCGAGCACGACCCGACCGACACCGGCGGCCGGGCGAGTGGCGCACCGCTCGGCCGCGGCGCGCAGCGTCTCGACCAGGTGCACGGGTCCGGGACCGGTGCCGCTGCCGACCCGACGACCGCTCGCTCCGAGGGCCCGGCTGCGGCGGCCGGGGCTGCCCTGGCCGACGCCGTCGACGGTGAACAGCCGCGGGCGGTAGGCCGCCCGGGCGCGCTCGGTGGCATCCGCTCCGCCCGGACCCGACGGCGCGGGTGCCGGCGCGGGCGGGGCCTCCGGGGCGTCCGACGCGTCCTCGCCCTCCGGTGCGGGCTCGGGCTCGGGGTCGGGCGGCGATGGTGGTGTCGGCGGCTCGGGTGGCTCGGGCGGCTGGGGCTCGTCGTCGCCCAGCACCTGATCGAGCAGGTCCTCGTCGAGCCCGGGCGCGTCGAACGGGTCGCGGCGACGGCGATGCGGCAGCGCCAGCAGCGCGGCCACGCGGATGTCCTCGCGGGTGACGCGGTCGCGACCCACCCACGCGGCGTGGGCGACCGCGGCCCGGGCGGTGACGATGTCGGCGCGCAGCCCGTCGACCTCGAAGGCCGCGCAGACCTCCGCGACCTTGAGCAGGGCGGCCTCACTGAGCACCACGTGGTCGAGCCGCGCGCGGGCATCGGCGATGCGGTGGGTCAGGTCCTCCTGCGAGCCGGCGTACTGCGCGACGAAGGCAGACGGGTCGCGGTCGAAGGCGAGCCGGCGGCGGACGACCTCGACCCGCAGCGCGGGGTCGCGCGGCGCCGCCACCTCGACGGTCAGGCCGAACCGGTCGAGCAGCTGCGGACGCAGCTCGCCCTCCTCGGGGTTCATCGTGCCGATCAGCACGAACCGCGCCGCGTGGCTCAGCGAGACGCCGTCGCGCTCCACGCTGACCGAGCCGGTGGCGGCGGCGTCGAGCAGCAGGTCGACGAGGTGGTCGTGGAGGAGGTTGACCTCGTCGACGTACAGGACCCCGCGGTGCGCGCGGGCCAGCAGGCCCGGCTCGAACTCCACGGCGCCGGTGGTCAGCGCCTTCTCGAGGTGCAGCGAGCCGAGCACCCGGTCCTCGGTGGCGCCGACCGGCAGCTCCACCAGCCGCACCGGGCGGCGGGTCTCGGTGCCGGGCTCGAACGGCCCGTCGGGCGACGTCGCGCTGGGGTCGCGCGGGTCGACCGAGAACCGGTCGCCGTCGTGCACCTCGATCCACGGCAGCACGTCGGCCAGGGCGCGCACGGTCGTCGACTTCGCGGTGCCCTTCTCGCCGCGCACCAGCACGCCCCCGATGTCGGGGCTGATCGCGGTCAACACCAGCGCGAGGCCCATGTCATCGAGGCCCATGCTGTCGAGGCGGGCGTCGTGGCCGCAGCCGAGAACAGCAGAAAAGGGGTACGTCGTTGGCACGTGTGAGGCTCCCGCTCGCTAGGCCATGGGTGGTGCTGGCCACGCGAGGCCGGTCTTCGGACTTGCCGGGTCACTCCAGAGGAGTGCTCGGTTCACCGCAGCGGGCCTGTGCCGGACTCTCACCGGCTTCCCAGATTCTCCCCGTTGTCCGTCCCCACCGTCTCCGGTGGCTGGGCCGCAGGGGCACCTCACGTGTGTGGGCGTCACGATAGCGTCCCGTCCGTGGCCGACCCGACACATCCGCTCCCTGGACCCGAGATCACCGTCGTGGGTGTCGGGGCGGACGGCCGGCTCGACGGGGCCGCGGCCGACCTGGTGAGGCAGGCCGAGGTGCTGATCGGAGGCGCCCGGCACCTGGCGGCAGCACCCGAGGTCGCAGGCCAGGTACGCCGGACGTGGCCGTCCCCCTTGACGGACGGGCTCCCCGCGCTGCGTGAGGAGCTGCGCGGCCGGCGGGCCGTGGCGCTGGCCTCCGGCGACCCGATGCTCTCGGGCATCGGTAGCACGCTGGTGCGGGCGTGGGGTGCCGACGCGGTGCGGGTGCTCCCGGCGGTGTCGTCGGTCGCGCTGGCCCGCGCACGCATGGGCTGGTCGGCCGAGGAGTCCGTGGTCGTCACGCTGGTCGGCCGCCACGAGGCGCGGCTGCTGCGCGAGATTGCGCCGGGGCGTCGCATCCTGCTGCTCACCTCAGGTGCCGAGACACCCGCGGTCGTCGCCGAGCTGCTCGTGGAGTCCGGCCACCCGGACGCCGAGGTCACGCTGCTGGCCGACCTGGGGAGCGAGCGCGAGACCGGGGCAGCCCGGCCGGCCGCGCAGTGGCTCGACGTACCGGTCTCCGACGTGCCGGCGCTGCACGTGCTGGCGGTGCAGATCCCTGTCAGCACGGGCCCCTGGCGCTCGGCGTGGGTGGCCGGGCTGCCGGACGACGCCTTCGAGCACGACGGCCAGCTCACCAAGCGCGACCTCCGCGCGTCCGCGCTCGCCCGGCTCCAGCCAGCTCCCGGACAGCACCTGTGGGACGTCGGCGCCGGCGCCGGCTCGATCGGCGTCGAGTGGATGCGCGCGCACCCCACCTGCCGCACGACCGCGGTCGAGGCCGACCCCACCCGCGCGGCCCGGATCGCCCGCAATGCCAGGGCTCTGGGCGTCCCGGACCTCACGGTCGTCGAAGGTCGCGCGCCCGACGCGCTGGCCGGGCTGCCCACTCCTGACGCGGTGTTCGTCGGCGGCGGGGCGACCCGCCCCGGCGTGCTCGGCGCGTGCCTGGCGGCGCTGCGCCCCGGCGGCCGGCTGGTCGTCCACGGCGTCACGCTCGAGACCGAGCAGCTGCTCGCCGACGCCTACCGCACCCACGGCGGCGAGCTCACCCGCCTCGCCGTCGAGACGGCCGCCCCCGTGGGTGGCTTCACCGGCTGGACGCCGGCGCGCACCGTCACCCAGTGGTGCCTGGAGCGGTGACCATCGCTATCTCACGGCGTCTGGGTTGGCCCTCGCCGGCGCACAGCTAAGTAGGGAGCCATGGCCGCCTTCCTGGCTGTTCGGGCAGGTTTAGGTGCGGCGACTGGCGGGCAAGGGACGCCGTCGGATCTCTCGGGGGAAGGACTCATTCGATGCCGGTCTCTGCCGCGCGAAACTCACTCTCGCGCCCATCGGCCCTACTCGCCGCACTGGTTCTCGCCCTAGTTGGGCTGTCGCCGCTAGCCCTTCAGGAACCTGCCGAAGCCGCGTGCTCGCCCATTCACGTCCGCGGTAAAGCCGTGTCGAACTCCGGCAAGGTGCTGCGCGCTCACAACGTTGCCGTCTTCTTGCACGACCACGATCGAGCTCTAGGCGGCGGAAAGACAAACAGGCTCGGCGCTTACGACATCACGATCTGCCGCTCCAGCGCCCTCGCCACCGCCGCGAAGCGACACACCGGCCGCGTGAACCTCGATGTCGTGGTCCACCGTGGAACCGAGGACAAGCCCTGGTACGTCCGGATCGGATCAGGTCGGTATGCGAGGCCTGTCATTGCGATCTCAAAGCGCTTCGTTGCTGCGAAGACGACCGACGAGACAGTCGATGCTCGCCCTGCCGCCAAGGGAGGAGGAACGATCGCGACAGGCGTCGCTGCGACCGAGACGAGCACGCTCTACCCGGAGTTGATGTTCGTTCAGGTGGTGCCGCACATGGTCGCGAACTACACCCTGAGCTCGTCGAACATTGGAACCTTCAAAGCTGTGATCGGGGTGGAGTCAGGCGTCTTCAAGTCGGCTGGCGAGTTGGCCATCGAAGGTTCGGGCACGTTCGAGTCCGACAAGCAACTGCTGTCCACCAAGAAGCACCCCAAACGCGCACTCCTGATCCATCCCGTACTCGCGGCGACCAGCCAGTACACCTGCTACAAGACCAACCCGTACTTCCCTCATCTCCGAACCAGCAAATGCGTTACAGAGTCGTCAGGGCACTGGACCGGCGACGTGCGAAAAGAGGCAACCCGATTTCGGGGCTGCGGGTCCGGTAAAGCCGATCCCATCAGGTTCACCAACCACGACCAGAAGGGCCTCAAGACCTCGGACGGTGTGAAGTACAGTTCGAGCGTGTCGGCCGGCGCTCTGGGGACCTCGATGACGGTCAGCGCAACCTACGGCGGCGCTACACGTGTGGACCTGGAGTTCGATCAAGAGCGCAGGGTCAACCGGTTCTGCTCTGGTGGAAACGGTGAAGCGGTGTCCTCGTCGTCGGCCTTCTACGTCGACTACCTCCCAAGGGCCGAACCCTGCCAGCCGCACACACCGTGCCGCGACTGACGCCCCTGGCGGCGGCGATCACGGTCGCTGCATCGGTCGCGTTGGGAGGCTGTCGGACTAGCGACCACGACCCCACCCCGTCTCCGCCGCCGACGACAGCGTCGTCTGCAGACGCCCACGAATGCGACTTCGCACCGGGATCCGGGCCTGAGAAGGCTGGCGGCCCGCTTCAGTACGCCACGAGCGGAATCACCCTCGCTCGGACCTATGTCAAGCCGGGGACCTTTCAAGACGCCGGGATCGTTCAACTCCTCAACAAGAGCAACACCCCGGCGCTCATCACCGACGTCGACCTGGTGCCGCAACCCCCGTCATCGCCGCTCGCCTTCAAGGGGGCCTTCGTGCGGGCCAGCTACGGATACCTGGAGTTCCTGAAGCCACGGAACCGCAGCTCCTACAAGCCCGCCCGGGGCTACTGCGTTCACCCCACCGGCGAGAACGACCGTCCCGACGTGTTGGTGCTCCGGATCGGGCCCTCAAGGAACCCCGGTGGCGCCAAGTACAGCCAGAACAACAGCGTGAATGTGCACTACACAACGCCAGACGGGCAGCGCTACGTCGCCGTCTACCCGACGAGATTCCAGTACCCCAACCACGACGACTAGGGATCGCAGGCGTGCCTGCCCGGTGCGGAGTCAGGTAACTCCGTAGCGCTCGTCGTGCACCACCGCCGACAACGGGCTGCGGCCGCGCCAGCCGAAGCGCTCGAGGTCCGGTACGTCGGGCAGCGCGTCGACCTCGCCCACGCAGAGCCACGCCACCGGCCGCACGTGCTTGGGGAAGCCGACCAGGTCGCGCAGGAACTCCTCGCGGTAGAAGCTCACCCAGCCCACGCCGAGCCCCTCGGCGGTCGCGGCCAGCCAGAGGTTCTGGATCGCCAGACACACCGAGTAGAGCCCGGTGTCCGCGATCGCGTGCCGCCCCAGCACCTGCTGCCCCGCGGTCGTCGGGTCGTAGCCGACGACCACCCCGAGACCGGACTCGACGATGCCCTCGACCTTGATGCGGGAGAACGTCTCGGCCCGCTCGCCCTCGAGCGACGAGGCGAAGACCTGGCGCTCGGTCTCCACGTGTGCGTGGAAGGCGCGCAGCGTCCCGGGGTCGCGGACGGTCACGAACACCCACGGCTGCGACATACCCACGCTCGGCGCCCGGTGCGCCGCACCTAGCACACGCTCGAGGATGTCGGGCTGCGGTGGCCCGGTGAACTCGGCGCGGGTGTCGCGGCGGCGGGCGATGGCGTCGTACAGATCCATGGCGTCCTCAGGCTCTGTGACGGGCCGGGCTGTAGAGGAACGACTCGCCCGCGGCCGCGTCGTCCGCCAGCGCGCGGCCGACCAGGATCAGCGCGGCCTGCCGGAGCCCGGCGTCCTCCACGAGGTCCGCGATCGAGCCGACAGAGCCGCGGAGGACGAGCTCCTCGGGCTGGCTGGCCCGGTGCACGACGACCACCGGGCAGTCCGCGCCGACGACGTCGGCCAGCTCGGCCATCAGCTCGCGGACGCGGGTGATCGCCAGGTGCAAGACCAGCGTCGCCCCGGTCGCGGCGAACGCCGTGAGCGACTCCCCCGCGCCCATCGACGTCGACCGGGCCCGGGTGCGGGTGAGCACCACCGACTGCGCGACCTCGGGCACCGTCAGCTCGCGGCCGACGAGCGCCGCGGCGGCGGCGTACGCCGGCACGCCCGGCGTCACCTGCCAGCCGACGCCCGCGGCGTCGAGCCGTCGGGTCTGCTCGTGCAGCGCCGAGTACAGCGACGGGTCGCCGGACGTCAGCCGCACCACCTGCTCCCCTGCCCGCGCCGCGGCCACGAGCTCTGCGGTGATCTGGTCGAGGTCGAGGTGCTGGGTGTCGACGAGGCGGGCTTTCGGGCCGCAGTGCTCCAGGACCGCGGGGTCGAGGTAGGTGCCCGGGTAGAGCACGACGTCCGCGGCGGCCAGCAGCCGCGTGGCCCGGACGGTGAGCAGGTCGGCGGCGCCCGGGCCGCCGCCGACGAAGTGGACGCTCACCGGACGTACCGCGGGGTCCACACGCCCGCCGCCGACACCCGGGTCGCCGAGGAGCCGACGATCAGCAGGCAGCGCATGTCGATCGTCGCCGGGTCGAGCTCGCCCAGCGTGGTGACCTCGAGCGCCTCGCCGGGTCGCCCGACGTCGCGACCCACGACGACCACGGTGTCGGGCTTGCGGTGCTCGAGCAGCACGTCGCGAGCCGTCGCCACCTGCTCGGTGCGCGACCGCGAGGCCGGGTTGTAGATCGCGAGCACAAGGTCGGCCTCGGCGACCGCGCGCAGCCGGCGCTCGACGACCTCCCACGGCTTGAGCCGGTCCGAGAGGCTCAATACGGCGAAGTCCGCGCCGATCGGCGCACCGGCCCGCGCCGCCACCGCCTGCACGGCACTGACGCCGGGCAGCACCCGCAGGCGGACCTCGGCGTACGCCGGGTCCTCGGCGGCCTCGAACACCGCGGCCGCCATCCCGAACACGCCGGCGTCCCCGCCCGAGACCACCGCGACCCGCTCGCCGCGCCGCGCGAGGTCCAGCGCGTGCCGGGCCCGGTCGACCTCGACGGTGTTGCCCGACGCGTGCCGGGTCAGGCCGGCCCGCTGCGGCACCCGGTCGACGTAGGGCCCGTAGCCCACGACGTGGTCGACCTCGTCGAGCGCCGCGCTGACCTCGGGGGTCAGCCAGCCGTCGGGGCCCGGGCCGAGCCCGACCACGAGCAGCTCCGCGGCATCCGCCGCGGGGCGCTCGGCCACGGGCGCCGGCACCGCGTCGCGCGAGCGGGCCCCGTTGAGGCTGTCGCCGGTGACCACCACGAGCGAGAAGTACGGCACGGTGTCGGCGTCGACCTCGGCCACCGGCCGCCACCGCTGCTCGGGCATCGAGGCGCGCTCGACGTACAGCGCGTGGTCGAGCCGGCCGGCCGCGGCCAGGGCCCGCCGCACCGCCGGGAACGTCCGGCCGAGCTTCATGATGATCGCGCCGTCGGTGCCGGCCAGCCGTCGCGCGAGCTCCGGCTCGGGCAGGGTGCCGGGCAGCACGGTGAGCACGTCGTCCTGCCGCACCAGCGGGCTCGCGACGTACGCCGTCGCCGCCAGGAAAGCCGGCACGCCTGGCACGATCTCGGTCTCGTAGCGCGCCGAGAGCCGGTCGTGCATGTACATGTAGGACCCGTAGAACAGCGGGTCGCCCTCGGCGAGCAGCACCACGTCGCGGCCGGCGTCCAGGTGCGCGGCCAGCCGCGCGGCCGCCTGCTCGTAGAACTCCGCCATCGCGCCGGCGTAGCCGCCCGGGTGGTCGGTGGTCCCGGTGGTGACCGGGTAGGTCAGCTCCTCCTCGACGACGCCGGCCGGGAGCAGGTCGGCGGCGATCCGGCGCGCGTTGGACCGCTTGCCCGCGGCAGCGTGGTACGCGACGACGTCGGCCGCCGCGATCAGCCGGGCGGCCTTGCGGGTGATCAGCTCGGGGTCGCCGGGACCGACGCCGACCCCGCTGAACCGGCCGGTCACTCCTCCTCCTGGGCGAGCGCGTTGAGGGCCGAGGACGTCATCGCGGACCCACCGCGGCGGCCCCGGACGGTGACGTAGGGGAGGTCGATGCCGTGGGTGGCAGCGAGGTCGACCAGGGCCTGCTTGGACTCGGTGGCGCCGATGAACCCCACCGGGCAGCCGACGATCGCGGCCGGTCGCGGCGCCCCGTCGATCAGCATCTCGAGGAGGTGGAACAGCGCGGTCGGTGCGTTGCCGACGGCGACCACAGCGCCCTCCAGCAGCGGCTCCCACAACGAGACCGCGGCGGCGGTGCGCGTCGTCCCCCACTCCTGGGCGAGCCCGGGCACCCGCGGGTCGTTGAGGGTGCAGAGCACCTGGTTGTCACCCGGCAGCCGGCTCCGCGTGACGCCGGTGACGACCATGGTCGCGTCGCACAGGATCGGCGCGCCCGCCTCGAGCGCGGACCGGGCGGCGGTCACGACCTCGGGGTGGACGACGAGGTCGTCGACGAGGTCGACCTGGCCGCTGCCGTGGATCATCCGCACCGCGAGCCGCTCGGCGCCGGCCGGCACCGCGGTGAGGTCGGCCTCGCGGCGGATGGTCGCGAACGACTCGAGGTAGATGTCGGCGCCGCGGTCGGCGTACGGGTAGTACCGGCGCGGCCGGCGCGGCGCGCTCACCGGGCCTGCTCCGGGACCAGCACCCCGTGCCAGGGCGTGACGACCAGCTCCGGCGCGGCGGCGGTCAGCCGCTCCACCGCGCCGCGGCCGAGCCCGGCCTCGGGCACGGGGACGTGGGTCCCTCCCGGCACCGGGCCGAACGCGAGCGCCGGCAGCGGTGGCGGCAGGTCCGGGTGGCGTGGGTACGCCGGCGCGAGGGGCACCGGCAGCTCCCGGACGTGCCACGGCACCTGCTCGCCCTCGCCCCGCACCTGCAGGAAGCGCCGGGCCAGGTCGGCCAGCCGCCGGGGTGCGTCGGCCAGCAGGACCACCGGCCCCCACCCGCCGCCGACCCGCAGCTGGGCGCGATCGCCGTCGAGCACCACGAGCCCGAGGTCGCAGGGTCGGTCGACGAGGTCGCCGCGGCCGTCGTCGAGCACGAACAGGAAGCGTCCCGGGAGCCGGCCGAGCTGGGGGTCGGCGCACAGCTCGCGGTCCAGCGCCGCGACGGCCGGCCGGAGGTCGCACCTGCCGGCGGCGAGGCCCGTCTGCGGCGAGGCCATGATGTTGCGGGCCAGGTCGTGGGCACGGCTCGGCAGCAGACCGGTGGCCTCCACGGCCGCCAGCACGTGGTCGGGCAGGTGTCCGGGATGGTCGTCGGTGCCGGGCAGGGCCCGCACCTGCAGGTTGGCGCGGCCGGTCACGTGCACGTGCCCGTCGCCGTACTCCTCGGCGAGGTCGACGAGCGCCCGCAGGGACGGCGAGGGGACGTGCCCGCCGGGGAGCCGGAGCCGCACCAGCAGCCCGTCGTCGGCGGTCCAGGGGCGCAGTGCGCCGGGGCATCGGTCGGGACGGAGACGGTCCACGGGAGTCACCACGTTCTGAGTCCGGGTCCGTTCGCGGGACCCACAGCGACCCGGCGACGGGCGTCGCCAGGGCCAGCAGGTCTTCGGACTCGGATCATCCGGGCGAGGACGCCTTCCCAGGGCGGATGCCCCAGTGGCTGCCGTTGCCGGCGTGTCCTTCCCGTCCCCTCACCGCTGCGCGTCAGCTCCGGATTCGCACCGGATTCCCTGACTCCGTGTGGCGGAGTACGACTGGCTGCAGGGAGAGTACCGCGCCCCGGTCCTCAGCGGGCGAGGCGCCCGCGCAGCACCAGGTCGCGCGACGAGGTGCCGACGGCGACGCCGTACGTGCCGGGCACGACGACCCACCGGTCGCGGCGCGTGCTCCACACCGAGAAGGCCCGACGGTCGAGGGCCAGGCTCACCCGGCGCGACTCCCCCGGCTTCAGCGTCAGCTTGGTGAAGCCCTTGAGCTGTCGCGGCGGCTCGCCGGCCCGCTTCGGCGCCGAGAGGTAGAGCTGCGGCACGACGGCGCCGGTACGACGGCCGGTGTTGCGCACCACGAAGCTGACGCGTGCGCCGCCGGCCGTGGGGCGCACGGCGAGGTCGCGGAAGCCGAACGTGGTGTAGCCGAGGCCGTAGCCGAACGGGAACAGCGGCCTGGTGCCGGTGGCGTCGTACCAGCGGTAGCCGACCAGCAGGCCCTCGTCGTAGCTCTCCTTGCCACCGACACCCGGGTACTCCTCGGGCTTGAACGGGTGCTGGGCCTCGTCGACCGGGAACGTCTGCGGCAGCCGGCCGCCGGGCTCGCGGACGCCGTAGAGCACGTCGGCCAGGGCGTTGCCGTGCTGGAGGCCGCCGTACCACGGCACGAGCACCGCACCCGCGTCCGGCAGCCACGGCATCCGCACCGGGGCGCCGACGTCGAGCACGACCACCGTGTCGGGGTTGGCGGCGGTGGCCGCGGCGATCATGTCCTCCTGCTCGATCGGGATGGCCTGGCAGAAGACGGTCAGGCACGCGGCCGGTCGCAGCCCGAGGTCCGCGCGGTCGGTTCCCTCGCTGGAGCCGTCGGTGGCGACCACGACCACGACGTCGGCGGCGGCCGCGGCGGCCCGGGCGTCGACGACGTTGGAGCCCTCGACGTACACCACCCGGTCACCGCGCTCGAGCGCGGCGCTGGTGATGCCCTCGAGCGGGGAGACGACGCGCGGCGGCAGGCCGCTGCCGTGCGAGGAGCCGCCGCCGGACACGGCGTTGGCGGCACCGACGGGGTTGGCCGCCCAGCCGATCACCGCGATCGTGCGGCCGCCCTCGACCGGCCGGAGCGGGAGCAGCCGGTCGCGGTTCTTCAGCATCACCGTCGCGTCCGCGGCGGCGCGGCGCGCGACCGCGAGGTGCTCGGGAGTGGAGACGTCGGAGAGGAACGGCTCCGCCCCGGGCGACACCGGGTCGTCGAAGAGCCCGTGCTCGAACATCGGGCGCACGATGTTGCGGACCATGCCGTCGATCCGGGCCTGGCGCAGCTGCCCGTCATCGACGGCGGCCTGGAGCTGGTCGGCGCCGAAGTAGCGGCCCGCGCTGCCCGTCACCGGCGTCGCCGGCACCCCGGCGGCGAACGCGTGCATCTCCAGGTCGAGACCGGCGCGCGCCGACGGGGCGGTCGAGTGGACCGCGCCCCAGTCGGAGACCACGAACCCGTCGAAACCCCAGTCGTCGCGCAGGTAGCCGGTCAGGAGCTCGGGGTTCTCGCAGGCGTAGGTGCCGCCGACCCTGTTGTAGGAGCACATGACCGAGCCGACGTCGGCCTTCTTCACCGCGGCCTCGAACGCCGGCAGGTAGATCTCGCGCCGGGTGCGCTCGTCGACGCGCACGTCGACGGTCATCCGGTCGGTCTCCTGGTTGTTGAACGCGTAGTGCTTGGCGTCGGCGAGCACCGGGTGCGACTGGATGCCCTCGATCACCGACACGGCGGTGCGGGACGCGAGGTAGGGGTCCTCGCCGAAGTACTCGAAGTTGCGGCCGTTGTACGGCGTGCGGGCGATGTTCATGCCCGGCCCGAGCATCACGTTGATGCCCTTGGCGAACGCCTCGGCGCCGATCGTGCTGCCGATCCGCCGCTGCAGGCCCCGGTCCCACGTGGCGGCCTGCGCGACCCCGGACGGGAAGACCGTGGTGGCGATCTGCAGACCCGCGACACCGGACCCGGCGTCGCTCAGCACCAGGTCCGGGATGCACAGCTCCGGGATGCCGTCGACGTGGCCCGCCGTACCCCAGTAGGCGAACCACGGCGGGTCACCGAAGGTCAGCATGTGCAGCTTCTGGTCCTGCGTCATCGCGGCGACCAGCGCGTCGGCGCGCCGTGCCGCGGAGTCGGACGGGTCCATCCACGCCGCACACGGGTCGGCGCTCGCCGCGGCCCCGTCCGCGGCGCCGGCGACCAGGGCGGTGGGCGTGCCCACCACGGTCAGCGCTGCGACCAGCGCGAGGATCTGTCGGCCACGGCTGCGGCGCATCTCGGGGCTCCCGGTGGTGATGGCGTCCCGCCCGAACGGCGGAGGCGGCTCTCACCGTCGTAACGGCGGTGGTCCACCCGGGTCACGGTGTCGGTGCTCACAGCAGCCGGCGACCGGCCGGCACTACTCCGCGCTGCGCTCCCCGTCGGTGCCGAAGCCGTCGAGGCCCTCCCGCTCGGCGAGGTCGAGCTGCTCCTGGAAGAGCGTGATCTGGAGCCCCGCGGGCGCCTCCATCCGCGAGTTGAGCGAGCGCCACGGGGTGACGGTGGGCTCCGCGACCAGGCGAGCGCCGTGCTCGACCAGGCGCCTCGTGCGGGACTCGGTGTCCTCGACCTCGAACGCGACCCGGATCTGACCGGCGGTCGGGTGCCCGACCTCCACCTCGTCGATCATCCGACGCTGCGCGGGGTTGGCGAGCTCGAGCGTCGCCCGGCCGGCGTCGAGGATGCAGACCCGGGCGTCGCCCTCGCCCTCGAACGACGCCTGCTCCGCGAGCCCGAGGACGTCGCGGTAGAACCGGACCGCCTCCTCGTAGTCCTCGGCCTCCACGACGAGGCGGAGCTGGAGCACGGGCGGGACGGGGCCGGATGTGGGGTGCTGATCGCTCATGCCGGCCAAGATACGACGGCCGGCGACTGCTCAGCCCGTCCAGCCGCTGGGCACGTAGGCGCAGGCGGGGTCGGAGGCGAACGGGTCGCCGGTGATGGCGTAGGCACGCCCGCGCTGGCCGCCGCACACCTCCCGGAACTCGCAGACGCCGCACTTGCCGGTCAGCCGCTCGGGGTCCCGCAGCCCGCGGAACAGCGGGTGGTGGCGGTAGAGGTCGACCACGTCGTCGTGCCGCACGTTGCCGGCGGTGATCGGGAGGAAGCCCGAGGGCATGACGTCGCCGAGATGGGAGATGAACAGGAAGCCGCGGCCGTCGTTGACACCCTGCGCAGGCCGGTCGAGTCCGTCGTGGAACGCGAACCCGGCACCGGCCGCGGACCCACCCGCGCTGCGCTGCGCGGCCACGCGCCGGTACATCGGCGCGGCGGTCGCCTTCACGTCGAACTCCCCCGCCAGCGACAGGTCGTGCAGCCAGGCGAAGACCTCCTCGTGCCGCTCCGGCGAGATCATGCTCAGCTGCTGGCCCCGGCCCATCGGCACCAGGAAGAACACGCTCCACTGGACCGCCCCCACCTCCTGGACGAACGTCACCATCTCCGGGAGCAGGTCCACGTTGTGGCTGGTGACCGTGGTGTTGATCTGCGTGCTGATCCCCAGGGAGCGGGCATTGCGCAGGATCGTCATCGTGCGCTCCCAGGACCCCGCCACCTTGCGGAAGTCGTCGTGCACCTCGGGTGAGGGAGCGTCCAGGCTGAGCGCGATCCGGCGGATGCCCGCCTCCTGAGCTCGGCGCAGCCGGGCGACCGTGGGCAGCGCGGTGGCGGTCGGCGTGAGCGAGCAGCGCAGGCCGGCCCGGTCGGCGTACTCGATCAGGTCGAACAGGTCGCGCCGCATCATCGGGTCGCCGCCGGTGAAGACCAGGATCGGGGAGCCGAACTCCGTCAGCCGGTCGATCAGCGCGAACCCCTCCTCGGTCGAGAGCTCCTGGGGGTTGCGGCGGTGCTGCGCGTCGGCCCGGCAGTGCACGCAGGAGAAGGCGCACGCCCGGGTGATCTCCCAGGCGATCGTGAACGGCGCCCGGTCGAAGTCGGTGCCGGCCAGCCAGCCGTCGCGGGTCCGGCGCTCGAGCACCGCTTGCCGGTGGACGTTCTCGGGAGCCATCGGCCGACCTTCCAGGCAGGGATCACGGACGGTCCACCCTCGCCCGTGCCGGCCCGGGAAAAACAGGGGACGAACGTCCCGGACCGGGCACCGTGCGGCGCGGTTGTTTCTCACAATCGGTCATGTGACAATTGCGGGATGACCGGCCCGACCCTCGCGGACGCTCCCACCCAGCTGCCGGGCAACCGGCGCGCCGAGGTGCTCGCCCTGCTGCGCCAGGCGGACCAGCCGATGTCCGTGGCCGAGGTGGCCGAGTCGATGGCCCTGCACGTGAACACCGCCCGGTTCCATCTCGACGGGCTGGTCGAGGACGGCCTGGCGGAGCGCACCACCGAGCCCCGCGAGACACCCGGCCGGCCGCGGATCCTCTACTCCTCCGAGGGCCCCACGGTCGGGCCGCGCAGCTATGAGCTGCTCGCCGAGATGCTCACCGGCTTCGTCTCCTCCCTGGAGGACTCCGGCCCCGGGACCGTCGAGCTGGGCAAGGCCTGGGGTCGCCACCTGATCGAACGCGCCGCGCCGTCGGAGCGCGTGGACGCCGACGAGGCCGTCGCCCGGCTCGACCGGATGCTGGACGCGGTCGGGTTCCGGCCCGACTCGCGCGCGACCGAGTCGGGCGTCGAGGTGCGGCTGCAGCGCTGCCCGTTCCGGGAGATCGCCGAGAAGCACACCGACGTGGTGTGCGCCATCCACCTGGGGCTGATGCAGGGCGCGCTCGAGGAGCTCGACGCCCCGGTGGTCGCGACGTCGCTGCAGCCCTTCGTCACCCCGCACCTGTGCGTTGCGCGCCTGCAGCCCCGGACGGAGCCGGCGGCCTGAACTCGCCGAGCGGGCGGTATTTTATTACACTCCGTTTGTGACAAATACTGGCTTCTCGGCCCGGCCCGCCACCCGACGGGGTGTCCTGCTGGTCCCGGCCGGCGTGGCGATGCTGGCCGGACTCGACGCCGCGCTGCTGCTGATCGGCGTCCCGGCCCCGGTCACGACGGACCGGCTGCCCGACGTGCACGGCATGCTGATGGTGCTCGGCTTCGTGGGCACGCTGGTCTGCCTCGAGCGGGCCGTCGCGCTCGCCCGGCCGCTCGGCTACCTCGCGCCCGGGCTGCTCGGCGCCGGTGGTCTACTGCTGCTCGCACCGGTCCCGCTCGCCGTCGGGCGCACCGGCCTCCTGCTCGGGATGCTGGCGATGACGCTGCTGTACGTGCCCCTGTGGCGGCGACAGCGCGACGACGCCGTGCTCGTGCAGGCCCTCGGTGCCGTGCTCGGGGCCGGTGCCGCGGCGATGTGGCTCGGTGGGGCCGACATGGCGCTGCTCGTGCCGTGGCTGGCCGGGTTCCTGGTGCTCACCATCGCCGGTGAGCGGCTGGAGCTGGCCCGGCTCGCGATGGGACCGACCGCCGGCCCGACGCTGGTGCTGCTGTCGGTCGGCCTGATCGTCGCCACGGTCGCCTCGCTGCTGTGGCCCGACGCCGGCTACCCACTGCTCGGCCTCGCGCTGGCGACGCTCACCGGGTGGCTGGTCGCGCACGACGTCGCCTGGCGGACGGTACGGCGGGCCGGGCTGACCCGGTTCATGGCGGCCAGCATGCTGGCCGGGTACTTCTGGCTGCTGGTCGCCGCGGGCACCTGGATGCTGCACGGCAGCGCGCTGTCGGGAGCGGCGTACGACGTGGTCATCCACGCGACCTTCCTCGGCTTCACGATCTCGATGATCATGGCCCACGCGCCGGTGATCCTGCCGGCGGTGCTGCGCCGCCCGCTGCCGTACCGGACCGTCCTGTGGGCGCCCCTGGTGCTGCTGCACACCTCGCTGGCACTGCGGCTGTGGCTCGGGGACGCCCTCGACGTGCACGTCGCCTGGCAGGTCGGCGGGGCCGCGAACGTGCTCGCGCTGCTGTCCTTCTTCGCCCTGGCCGCATGGTCCGTCCTCACCGCCGCCCGGCGACCGAGCACCGTCGTCGTCAAGGAGAAGGCCGCATGACCGTCATCGACACCAGGGGCCGTCGGCCCGGCTCGGGGTCGCGCCGGGGGTTCTCGCCACTGCGCGACCTTCCCGCCCTGCTGTGGCTCGTGGCCGTCGTCGTGGTGTCGCTGGTGCACCGCGAGCTCCCCGCACCCCGATGGCTGCTGATCCACCTGCTCCTGCTCGGGGCGGTCACCCACTCCATCCTGGTCTGGAGCCAGCACTTCACCGACGCCCTCCTGCACAACGCGCCGACGACCACGGCGTACCGCACCCGCTCGGCGCGACTGTTCCTCTGCAACGCCGGGGCCGCGCTCGTCCTGGTCGCGGTGCCCACCGACCGCTGGGTGCTCGCGGCCGTCGGCGCGTCGTCCGTGGCTCTCGCGGTCGGGTGGCACGCGGTGTCGCTGGTCGACCAGCTCCGGCACGGCCTCGGCTCGCGCTTCGCGGTCACCGTCCGCTACTACGTCGCCTCGGCGGCGCTGCTGCCGCTCGGCGCCCTGTTCGGCGTCCTGATGGCGCGCGGGCTGTCCGAGCAGTGGCACGTGCGGATCATGGTCGCCCACGTGATCGTCAACGTGCTCGGCTGGATGGGCCTCACGGTGCTCGGCACCGTGGTGACGCTCTGGCCCACGATGCTGCGCACCCGCATCGCCGAGGGCGCGGAGCACACGGCCCGGCGCGCGCTGCCGGTGCTGGTCGCCGGCCTCCTGGTCGGCGTCGCCGGCTGCCTCCTCGACCTGCGGCCGCTGACCGGCGTGGGCCTCCTGGCTTACGCCGCCGGTCTCGGCGTCCTGGCCCGCCCGTTCGTGACCGTCGCCCGCGCCAAGCCCCCGACGCACTTCGCCACCTGGTCCGTCGCGGCGGCGGTCGCGTGGCTGACCGGGCTCGTCACGATCCTCGGCCTGGGCGTCCTGGTCTCCCCGAGCTGGATGGACGCGCACGAGCTCGCCGACGCCATCACCCCGGGCCTGGCCGCCGGCTTCGGCGCCCAGGTGCTCCTCGGCGCCATGTCCTATCTGGTGCCGGTCGTCGTCGGAGGCGGCCCGTCCGGTGCCCGGGCGGCGAACATCGAGATGGACCGAGGCGGCGCGCTCCGCGTCGCGGTCACCAACGTCGGCCTGCTGGTCTTCCTGCTGCCCGCGCCCAGCCCGGTGCGGGTGGTGGTGTCGGCGGTCGTGCTCGTGGCGTTCGCGGCCTTCCTGCCGCTGATGTTCCGGGCCCTGCGCGCGGCCCGCCTGGCCCGGCAGCAGCCGGTGGCGTCGGTCCCCAAGAGCGAGCGGACCGGGCCCGCGGCGGTCGCCGCCGACCGGCCGCGCGGACAGGTCACCGGCCTCGCCGCGACCGGGGTCGCGCTGGTCGTCCTCGCCGTCGCCGCCGGCGTGGCCATCGACCCGAGCGCGCTGGCCGGCACGAGGCACGAGTCGTCGGCCGCCGGTATCGCGGCCACCGGCGAGACCACCCGCGTGGAGGTCAGCGCCGCGAACATGCGGTTCAGCCCCGACACGGTGAAGGTGCCGGCCGGCAACCGGCTGGTGATCGAGCTGACGAACACCGACGACACGGACGTGCACGACCTGGTCCTCGACTCCGGGGTCGACAGCGGCCGGCTCTCCCCCAGCGAGAGCACGCTCGTCGACGTCGGGGTCGTCGGTCGGGACATCGAAGGCTGGTGCTCGGTGGTCGGGCACCGGCAGATGGGCATGGTCTTCCACGTCCAGGTCACCGGGCTGGCCCAGGCCGAGGCGGCGGCGGACGCCGATCCGTCGATGGGCGCGATGCCCGGCATGGACCACACCGGTGCGGACGCCACCGGCCAGGACGCGCAGGGCCAGGACGCGCAGGGCCACGACGCGCAGGGCCAGGACGGCGGCGCCGCGGCCGACCTCGACCTCACCGCCTCCCCCGGGCCGGGCTTCCAGGCGCACGACCCCACACTCCCGCCCCTGGAGGGTTCACGGGTGCACCGGCGTACGTTCACCGTCACCGACCTGCGGGCCGAGGTCGCGCCGGGCGTGCGCCAGCAGCTGTGGACCTACAACGGCACGCTGCCCGGTCCCACCCTGCACGGACGGGTCGGCGACCGGTTCGTGATCCGGCTCGTCAACGACACGCAGATGGGGCACTCCATCGACTTCCACGCCGGCGAGACCGCGCCGGACCAGAGGATGCGCACGATCGCGCCCGGCGAGTCGCTGGTCTACCGGTTCACGGCCACCCACTCCGGCATCTGGCTCTACCACTGCTCCACGATGCCGATGTCCGTGCACATCGCGAACGGCATGTTCGGCGCGGTGGTGATCGACCCGCCGGACCTGCCCCGGGTCGACAAGAGCTTCCTGATGGTCCAGTCCGAGCTCTACCTCGGCGACCAGGACGGCCCCGCCGGCGCCACGAAGGTGATGGCCGAGCAGCCGGACGCGGTGGTCTTCAACGGCTACGCCAACCAGTACGACCACGACCAGCTCGACGTGAAGGTCGGCGAACGGGTCCGGATCTGGGTCCTCGACGCCGGTCCCAACCGGAGCACGGCGTTCCACGTCGTCGGAGGGCAGTTCGACACCGTCTTCCAGGAGGGCGCGTACCTGCTGCGCCGCGGCAACGCGGAGCACGGAGGCAGCCAGGTGCTCTCGCTCGGCCCCGCCCAGGGCGGCTTCGTCGAGCTCTCCTTCCGCGAGCCCGGGCACTACCCGTTCGTGTCGCACCTGATGGTCGACGCCGAGCGCGGTGCGCACGGGGTCATCAACGTCACCCGGTGACCGCACTCATTTAACCGATAGTATTGTTTCAATCACCGCACCGTCGACCGAGGAGAGATGAGCATGACCGATCGCCAGCTGGACGTCCGCGAGGAGATCCCGGCACGCCGGCACGAGCTGATCTTCAGCACCTACCACGCCCTGACTCCGGGCGAGGGCTTCGTGCTCGTCAACGACCACGACCCCAAGCCGCTCTACTACCAGTTCGCCGCCGAGCACGAGGGACAGTTCGCCTGGGACTACCTCGAGGAGGGTCCCGAGGTCTGGCGGGTCCGGATCGGCCGCGTCGCCACGGCGTAGCCCCGGCCAGCGACACGAACGGCGCGACCACCCTCCGGTGGCCGCGCCGTTCGTGTCCGAGGCTCAGGCGCCGGCGGCCATCCAGGCGTGTCGCCAGTGTCCGCCGTTGGACGAGACCCACGGGAGCGACGGCGGATCGCCCACCGGTGGGTACCGACCCGGGTCCGGCAGCGGGACCGCCACCGCGGCGTCCACCCGCTGGATCTCCTTCTCGAGCCGGCGCAGCGCGGTCTCGCCGGCCACCGGCAGCGACCCGTCGACGACCAGGACGGGCAGCGGCGCGACCCGCAGGCTTCGCCAGTCCGCCGCCCAGGACCGGATCCTGCGGTGGGCACCCATGGTGATCGGCCCCCGGCTCGGGCTCACCGCCAGCCCGAACTCGCTCAGCGGGACCGAGCTGGAGTGGCCGCGCAGCAGGGCGCCGGCCAGCAGGCGGCGCAGCGTCTCCGGACTCCCGATGTCGAGGCTCCGGTCCCAGTAGGCGGAGAACAGCAGGCGTCGCACGTCGTCGGCGACACCGGCGCCGTAGGCCTCGGCGTAGGCGGCGACGGCGCCGCGCATGTTGGGGCGGAACGCCGGCGGGCCGGGCAGGTCCTCGCCGGGCAGCAGCAGCCGCGAGAGTGCCTCGAGCTCCGCTGTCAGGACGTCGCGCTCGGCGGCACCCACGCGAGCCCCGGTCACCGGCAGCCGCGGCTCGGGCTCCACCGCTCGCCACTCCACCTGCACGCCCGCGGCGCCCAGGGCGTCGGCCCTGCTGCTCGCCAGCCGGCACGCCGCGGAGCCGAAGTCGGCGTAGATCACCAGTCCCATGTCATGTCCTCCCCGTCCGTTGCCGGCCCGGGGCCGGCCACCACTAGCATATTTGTCACGAGAATACTCGTGAATACTCTCGAAGGCGAGTGGCCGGTCACGCTGCCGGAGGCGCCTCCACGAACCACTCCGTGCCGAGCACCCGACGGGCCACCGGCGCCGGGAGGAGCCGGAGCAGCGCCAGCGTCCGGACGCCGCCGGTCGCCTGGGAGGCGTGGGCGGCCAGGGCGGCCCGCTTCGCCGTGAGCTGGTCGCGGACGTCGACGCGCAGCGTCACCTGATCGGCGGTCGAGTAGATCTCGCCGGCCGGCAGCGTGAGCCCCGGGAGCACCCGGGCGAACGGCCGGACCAGGGCGAGCCCGCGGACCAGCCAGGTGCGGTCCCGGGTCGCCTCCAGCAGCTGGGGTGGCCGGACGGTGAGAGCCCGCGCACGCCGTGCGACGTGGTGCACCCGGACGTGGTCGGGGTGGCCGTAGCCGCCGTTGGCGTCGTAGCCGGTGAGGACGTCGGCGTCCTCCGCGTCGAGGAGTGCCGCCAGCCGCCGGGCCGCGGCGTCGACCGGCGCGTCCGTGAACCGGTCCGCACCCTGGCTGGGCATCGCAGCCATCCCGGAGTCGGCGTACCCGAGCCATTCGACGGCGGCGGCGCCCAGGGCGTGTGCGGAGGCGGCGGCCTCGGCACGCCGGCGGACGGCGAGTCCGCCGGCGTCGGCGCCGGTGAGGCCCGCTCCCCCGTCGGTGGCGAAGACCAGCACCACCCGGTCCCCGGCCGCGGCCCGCTGGGCGAGCCACCCGCCGGTGAGCAGCGCCTCGTCGTCGGGGTGGGCGTGGAACGAGACGACCGTCGCCATCGCGTCATGCCTCCAGGAGCGACGGCACGAGCGATGCGGCGAGGGCGGGCGTCCGCTCCCCGGCCAGCAGGTAGAGCGCGTCGGTCCGGTCGAGCGCGTCGGCCCAGTCGCAGGCTGGGGCCACCCGGCGGTTGTGCTCGGTGATCCGGGACCGCAGCGGCGCGTCGAGCACGAGGTCCGCCAGCGCCACGGCCATCTCGGCGTCGTCGGCGACCAGGATCCCGTCGACCCGGTCGCGGATGAACTCGCCGACCCCGCTGCGCCGGCTCGCGACCACCGGCAGGCCGGCGCAGCGGGCCTCCAGCGCGGCCAGGCCGAAGGACTCCCGCGGTGCGGGAGCGACGTACACGGACGCGGACAGCAGGTGACCGAGCACCTCGGACCGCGGGATCCGGCCGGTCACCCGGACGCACCCCGTGAGGCCCCGGCGCCGGAGGTGCCGCTCCACGCGACCGCGCAGCGGGCCGTCGCCGACGACGAGCAGCCGCACGTCGCGTCCGGGCGTGAGTGCGCGCACCTGCTCGAACACCCGGACCAGCTGCAGTGGCCGCTTGCGCGGCATCAGCCGCATCACGCTCACGATCGTCACCGGGCCGTCGTCGTGGGGGTCGAAAAGGGCGGCGGTCCCCGGCCGGCGCCACTCCGCGACGTCGATCGCGTTGGGGAGCACCGCGACCTCGCCGCCGGGGAGCGAGCGTCGGAAGGTCTCCGCCGCCGCGGTGCTCACCGCGGACCAGACGACCGGCCAGCGCCGCAGCCCGGCGACGGCCGCGAGCCGGAGGAAGCCGCCTGCGCCCGCCCACATCGAGTGCACGGTCACGAGGGTGGGGACACCTGCGGCCATCGCGGCCCGCGCGACGCCGATGCCGTACGGCGAGAGCATCGACACGTGCACGTGGACCACGTCGTACCCGCCGACCGCCTGTCGTGCCGCACCTGCCGGCAGCCGGCGCACCCAGGCCGGATCGGCGCCGTCGTGCTCGGTCGGGGTGAGCACCTCGGCGTCCAGGCCCCGGGCCCGCTGGTGGCGGACCAGGTCGTCGACGTGGGTCTCGATGCCGCCGAGCCGCGGCAGGAACACGTCGGTGACGTGGGCGATCCGGCGGGTCTCCCCGGCCAGGCGGACCACCGGGGGCAGTCGGCGGGCGGCACGGCGCCGGCCCAGCAGCCAGACGCCGAGGGTGCCACCACCCACCGGGATCTCGAGGGCGAAGACGAAGCCGCGGTAGAGGACGGCGCCCGCCGCCGCGCCGGCCGGGTCGCCCCCGAGCGCCATCAGCACGCCGACCAGGCCGACGTCGGCGATGCCGACGCCCCCGGGGGTGACCGGCAGGACCGTGAGGGTGCGTTCGAGCGCGAAGGCCGCCAGGACCTCCGGCCAGGTGTTGCCGCTGTGGGTCAGGTGCAGGCAGAGCCCGAGCAGCAGCCCCTGGAGCGCGACGTACCCGGTGATGCCCGCCGACATCCGCAGCCAGCCGTCGGCGACCACCCGTGCGCACTCGCGGCGTACGTCGAGCAGCGGGCCGACCAAGTCGGGCGCGCCGGGCCGCCGGGCGGCGCGCAGCAGCGGGCGCAGGACCGCCTCGGCCGCCCGGCCCAGCCCGACCGTGCACCGGGGGCTGACCAGCACCGCCGCCCCGCACGCCGCGAGCCCGACGAAGGCGACGCCCGCCAGCACGGCGGCGTAGCGCAGCGGCGCGGTCACCGACTCGCCCGCGTGGGCCAGAGCGATCACCGCGATCACGGGGAGCACGAGCTTGGAGCCGACGTCGACGAGGTTGGTGAGGAAGGTGTAACCGGCGAACCGGCGCCCGTCGATGCCCCAGGCCCGCATCATCCGGCGGTTGAGCTCGACGCCGGCCGCCCCTCCGAGAGGGACGACGTTCGCGACCGCGCTCCCGGTGAGGTTCAGGGCCAGCGCCCGCCGGTGGGTGAGGCTGGGTGCCGCGGCGGCGAGCACGCTGGAGTGGACGACGAGCCCGAGAAACCACAGACCCGCCATCGCGAGCACCGCCGGCCAGTGCAGCGACTGCAGCACCGGCAGCACGCCGTGCCAGGACACGTCGACGGCCCGCGGGACCCCGACCGCGAGCAGGCCGACCGCCAGGGCCCAGGAGCCCACGAAGCGCAGCCGTCGCCAGGTCTGTGACCGGGCCTGCTCGTCGGTGACCTCGTGCATAGCCGGACCGTAGGGAGGGCCGGATGAAGGCTTCATGAAGCGCTCGGTCGCGCGGGGCGCCGGCGGGCGCCGACCGTGTGCGGGCCGAGCCACCAGGCGGCGGCCGCGATGACGAGCCCGGCCACGTCGTCGACCGCGAAGTGCCAGCCGAGGTAGACCGTCGCCAGCATCGTCCCGCCCAGGAAGACCGTCAGCAGCGCCGTGGTGCGGCGCAGCCGGTGCCACCAGGCGATGCCGAGGATGCCCGCGGTCATCGCGACGTGCAGGCTGGCGAACGCCGCGACCTGCGCGAACGCACCGGAGGCGCTGGGGTCGGCGAGCAGGTGGGCGCGCTGGGCCAGGTACCGCGCCTGGGTGTCCTGGATCATCAGGTGGGGCAGGCCCGCGAAGTCCTGCGGTGCGGCATGGAACGGCCCGAGCGACGGGATCGCGTAGTAGGACGCCGTGCCGAGGATCCAGACCCACACCAGCGCGGCGATGCCCGCGTAGGCGTCGCGCATCCGGGGCGCCAGCACGACCGCGGCCGGGAACGCGACCACGACCAGCGTCGGGAACGTCTCGTACCAGACCATCAGCACCCGCGCGGCGACCTGCTGGCCGAGCAGGTCGTGCAGGAGCACCGCGGGGCTGTGGCCGAGGAAGAGCCACCGGTCCCAGGCCAGCAGCATCGGGTCACGGGGCCGGTTGAAGGCGTTCCAGCTCTTCAGGTTGTGGTAGGTGAAGTAGGTCAGGTGGTAGGCGAGCAGCGCCGCGGTCGCGAGCGCGGTACGCCGGGGCGTCCAGCGCTCCCGGACGACGCCGAGGACCCGGCGTACGGCGACCGGCCGGCCCGCGCGGACCAGCCCGTCGAGGAGCACCAGCCCGGTCGCGACCGCTGCGGTGAGCGCGACCCGGCTGAGCAGGATCGCCCCGTGCGGGTCGCGGAACGGGACGCCCACCTGGGCCGACCGCGCCACCCCGACGGCGACGAAGCAGAGGACCACGAGCCACAGCCGGGCGGCGGTCCCCCAGGTCGCGTCGGGCTCTCCCGTGATCGCGGGGCTCGCTGCGGTGGTGGTCGCCGGCGCGGCCGGTTCCTGCACGCTGGTCGTCTCCTCGGGCACGGCCGGAACCTAGGCCGGACCGCATGAAGGCGACGTGAAGGCGACGTGGTGAAGGGGACGCGCGCGTCACTCCGCCGCTGCGGGCGCTCCGGTCGGGAGCAGGATGCTGACGGTCATCTCGTGGCCGTGGGTGCATGCGACCGGGGCCCGGCCACCGTGCGAGGCGTGGTGGCCGGCGTGGCACAGCCGCAGCTCGCCGCCCGCCTGCGCGACCATGGCCTGGACGAGGGCCAGACCGAGACCGGAGCCGGGACGGCTGCGGGCCTCCTCGGAGCGCACGAAGCGCCGGGTCGCCGTGTCGAGGATCTCCGGCGGCAGCCCGGGACCGGCGTCGGCGACGACCAGCCGGGCCCAGCCCGGGTCGGGGCGGTCGACGGTGACGGCGTACGGCGCCGCGCCGTGGAGGGCCGCGTTGTCGAGCAGGTTGGTCAGCATCCGCTCGACCTCGAAGTCGGCCACCGCCACCGGCACCGGCTCGCCCGGCACCTCGGTCGAGGTGTCGCCGGCGTCGGCCGGGGCGGCGAGCCGGCGCTGGTTGACCACCCGCGCGGTCACGGCCGCCAGGTCGCACGACTCGTGCCCCGTCCGGCCGGCGACGCTGCCGAGCTCGAGCAGCTGCTCGGCGAGCCGGGCGAGCCGGTCCAGGTCCACCTGGAGCTCCTCGAGGACCCGCTCGTGCTCGGCCTGGGTGCGCGGGCGCCGACGGGCCAGCTGCACCCGGCTGGTGAGCAGCGTGATCGGCGTGCGCAGCTCGTGGCTGGCCTCGTTGACGAACTGGCGCTCGCGGTCGAGTGCCCGCTCGAGCGAGCTGAGCATGTCGTTGAGGGTGTGGCCGAGACGGGTGACCTCGTCGTCCCTGGACGGCGACACGTCCAGGCGCAGGTCGGACGCACCGGCGGCGATCGCGGCCGCACGCCGGCGGTAGCGCTCCACCGGGCGGAGCGCCGCACGCGCGAGCCGCTCGCCGACCCAGGCCGTGAGCGCGAGCGCGCCCAGGCCTGCCACGACGAGCTGCACGAGCAGCTCGCGGAGCGCCTCGTCGCGGTGGTCGCGGCGTACGGCGGCCAGGAGGAAGCGACCGCTGCCGTCGTCGAGCGGGGCGACACGCAGTCGGTAGGGATCGTGGGAGATCGGCAGGAAGTCGCCGACGTTGAACGTCCGAGGGGTGGTGCCGACCCGGTCGAGCTGGCGCTCGCTGACCAGCCCCACGGTCCCGCTCGCACCGCCGTGGTCGAGCACCGACCCGGCGGGGTCGAGGACCTGCCAGGCGACGCCGGTGGCGTCCGCCGCGGACCGGTCGGTCACCCGGCCGCCGGCCCCGACGAGCGGGGCCAGGGCACCGGTCGCCTGCACGAGCTCGGTGTCCAGCCCGCGGTCCAGGGCGTAGCCCACCCGCCAGTAGACGAACGTCCCGGCCGCGAGGAGCACCACGAACATCGCCGCGGAGAACCCCGCGACGAGCCGGATCCGCAGCGGCAGGCGGGACGCCCGGTCCCGCAGCGAGGTCATCGGGCCGCCGCGGGCGTGTCGACCCGGTAGCCGACGCCGCGCAGCGTCGTGATGGTCTCGGTGCCGAACGGCTTGTCGATCTTGGCCCGGATCGCGGCCAGGTGGACGTCGATCACGTTGCTGCGCAGGTCGGTCTCACCGTCCCAGACCTCGTCGAGGATCATCAGCCGGCTGACCACCCGGCCCGCGTTGGAGACCAGCAGGTGCAGGATGTCGAACTCGCGTGCGGACAGCACGATCTCGCTGCCGCGGCGGGTGACCCGGCGGGCCACCGGGTCGACGACCAGGTCGCCGAGCTGGACCGGCGCCTCCCCGACCAGGCTGCCGCGCCGGTAGAGCGCGCGCAGCCGCGCCAGCAGCTCATCGAGGTCGAAGGGCTTGGGCAGGTAGTCGTCGGCGCCGGCGTCCAGGCCGCTGATCCGGTCGCGGACGTCGCCCCGGGCGGTGAGCATGAGGATCGGCAGCGCGATCCCGAGGTCGCGGAGCCGCCGCGCCACCGTCACCCCGTCCATGCCGGGCAGCATCCAGTCGAGCAGCGCCACGTCGAGGCCGGAGTCGGAGAGCAGGCGCTCGTACGCCGCGCGGCCGTCGTGCACCACGTCGACCTGCCAGCCGGCCTCGGCGAGGGACTCCTCGAGGACGTCGGCGAGGCGCACGTCGTCCTCGGCCACCAGGATCCTCATCCGTCCGCTCCCACCTGTCGCTCCCACACGTGCCACTCGCCGTACGTCCTCTGCTCACCGTAGTGACGCACGACGTAGTCCTGCGCGTCCCGCGCGTCCAGACCCCACGAGCCGACCGTGTCGCCGTCGACGACCAGCCACCGCGGGGCCGACGGTCCGGCCAGCACGTCCTCGAGCTGGCGGAGCCGCGGGTCGCGGACCCGCACGGGCAGGCTCCAGAGGTACGGGTACGGGCTGCTCAGGCCGCTGGCCGCCACGATCTCGGCGTGGCCGAAGGCCACCACCACCCCGTCGGTGGGCCGGGCGTGGGAGCGCAGGTACGACGAGACCCGCGCCTCCGGCGACACCTCGACCGGCTGCCGGCTCCAGTGCACCCAGGCGAACGCGTTGACGACCAGCACGTACGCCAGGCAGGCGGCGACCAGGGCGCGCCGTCGTGCCGGGGCCGCCAGCACGACCAGCAGCACGAGCCCGGGCACCAGCCCGGTGAGGTAGTGCCACCAGTAGCTGCCGCCCATCGCCACGCCGAGGACCTCCCAGCCGGCCAGGCACAGCGCCGGCCAGGTCAGGAGGGACGAGCGGTCGAGCACGACCAGCAGGGCGGCCAGCACCAGCAGCAGCACGCCACCGCTGAGGACGGACACCGTCGTCAGGTGGCTCATCCGCTCCGGTGTCGCCGGCGAGGCCGAGGTGCCGATCACCGCGGCGGCCTCGAGCCGGAAGACCACGACCGCGTCCCAGATCCCGCTCGGCGAGGTCCCGCGGGCGGCCGCCCCGGCGAGACCCACGCCGAGCATCGCCAGGCTCCCGCCGGCGAACGCGGCGGCGCGCCCGGCCAGGCCGGCCGCCCGGCCACGCCGGGTGAGCGGCAGGGCCGCGGCGAGCACGAAGACGTCGACCTCGTTCTGCTTCACGAGGGCCGCGGCCATCGCCGCGGCCCCGGCGCCCGCGGCCAGGGCGAGTCCGCGCCGCCCCGAGGGGTGGCGCAGCGCGCTCACGAGCAGCACGACGCCCAGCAGCACGAACGGCACGGCGAGGACCTCGCCGTCGGTCTCGGGGAGGCCGAAGTACGGGCTGGAGAGCAGGGCCAGGGCGACCGCCGGCCCGGCCACCCGCGGCCACACCCGCCCCCGGCCCAGCAGCCCGGCCAGCACGCCGGCCAGCAGCACCGACGCCGCGCTCGCGGTGGCCGCCATCAGCTTGACCGCCGGCGCGGCCACCACCGCGCCGGCCGGGGTGAGGTGGCCGGCGATCGAGAACAGCCACAGCAGCAGCGGGGGCCGGTCGACCCAGTAGTCGCCGTACAGCGACGTGCCCGGCTGCCAGTGCCGGCTGAGCAGGAGGAACCCGCTCTCGTCGGGCCTCAGCGGCTGGTGCAGGAACGGCAGCCACGCGGCGAACGCCACGGCCGCCGCCAGGAGGAGCGCGCCGGCACCGGCCCGGCTCCAGCCGGGCGGCGACTCACCCGGCCGAGGACCGGGCCGCCGCGTGGCGGGCGGTGCTGCGGTGACGGACCCGGGGATGGACACGGCGCGACCGTAGGTCGCCGCGCATGAAGGGCCGATGAAGAGCGATCCCCCGGCGTCGCAGCAGCCGTACGCCGAGCACACCGGCGACCACCGCGACGGCGAGGCCGACGCCCACGCCCGAGAGGACGTGCGCGACGACGTGCCAGCTGTCGCCGGCGAGGTACCCCGCGAGGACGACGGCGCTCCCCCAGGCCACGGCACCGGCGAGGTTGAAGACCGCGAACGTCCGGTACGGCATCCGGGCCATGCCGGCCAGGCCCGGCACCAGCACCCGCAGCGCCACCGTGAACCGGCCGATCAGCACCGCCGGCCCACCTCGGCGAGCGAGCGCGGCCTGGGCCCGGTCGAGGTGCTCGGCCTTGACGAGACGTCCCGCCACGGAGTCGAGGACGCGACGTCCCCACCGGCGTCCGACCAGGTAGCCGACGGCGTCGCCGGCGACCGCGCCACCGATCGCCGCGGCCAGGACGGCCGCGAGCGGGAGGTGCCCCTGGCTCGCGGCCACGCCGCCGAGCAGCACCGCGACCTCGCCGGGGAACACGAAGCCCACGAACGCCGAGGACTCCAGAGCGGGCAGGGCGAAGACCACCAGCAGCCCGACCCAGAGCGGCAGCGCGAGCAGGTGCTCCACGACCCCGGTCATCGCGCCGCTCCCGGCGCCGCGGTGACGAGCGGACGCAGCGGGGTGCGCGCCAGCCAGGCGACCGCCGGCCGCACGAGCGGACGGGTGAGCAGGTACGTCGTCCCCACGACCGCGGCGCCGAACGCCAGGCCGGCGAGCACGTCGAGCGGGAAGTGCGCGCCGACGTAGACGCGGCTGAAGGCCATCAGGCAGGCGAGCGCGACCGCGACCAGTCCGAGCCTGCGGTGCGCCAGCACGACGCCGGCGGCCACCGCACCGGCCAGCACCGCGTGGTCGCTGGGGAACGCGTAGTCCTGGGTGCGCGGCACCAGCAGCAGCACGTGCGGGAGCACCGCGTAGGGACGGGGCTCCGCGACGTCGCCCGCCACCAACTGGTTCACGCCGATGGCCAGCAGCGCCCCGACCGGCGCCCAGAGCGTGATCGCGGTCCGCGACAGGTCGCGCTCGCCCCGGGCCAGCCACCAGGACAGCACCAGCAGCGCCGCGAACAGCACGACGCCGTACTCGGTGAAGAGCCGCAGCGGCGCGTGCAGCCACGGCGTCTCGCCGGAGAACCGGTTGACGTCGGTGAACCAGTCCACCTGCAGCTGCGGCCACACCACGGATCCCACGGGTCCTCCTCGCCGGACGGGTGACGCACCCGCCTCGAGCGGACCGTAGGCCGCCGCGGATGAACCCCGGATGAAGGCGCCGGCGTCACCGTCGCTGACCGCGTGCCCGGCCGCGGGCTCACACGGGGCAGTCGGCCGTCCCGTTCACGGCCGCGAGCTGGTCGAGGGTACGGCGTCGCAGCGTGGCCACCTGCCAGCCGTCGAGCCGCTCGCAGACCCAGTCCCAGTGCAGCGAGCACCAGTCCCCCGGACGGAGGGCACCGGCCAGGCCGCGGTCGCCGACCCGCAGCACCGCCGGCTCGTCGACCGGCGCGGCCAGCGTGAGGCGCCGGCCGTCCCAGGCCAGCGGCCGGGAGCGCACCACCGCGACCGGTCCGGCGATCGTCAGCACCTGCCCCCAGCGCACCCGGCACCGGTCCATCACCCGCAGCGGCTCGTCGCCGGCGTGGCCGCCGCGCAGCAGCCCGACCCACGGGTACACCGCGAGCACGTGGAACGAGTGGTGCGGCACGGCGCCCGTCGGGAGGACCTCGGCGAGGCGGGACCACGACCGCAGGGAGGTCCGGCCCCGGAACCGGCTCTCCACCGAGTCGCCCATCAGCCGGGGTCCGACCCGGTCGAGCAGCACGTTGCCGACCCAGTAGGCCTCGACGACCCGGGCGTCGAGCGGGTCCCGCAGCCCGTTCGCGGTCGCGATCAGCTCGAGGTAGGGCCACGCTCCCTCGAAGCCCCGGAGCAGCCGGCGCAGGTCGGCGTCGTCGGCGCCGCGGGCGGTGTGCTCGAGGAGCAGCGGTGCCGCGTCCGGGCCGCAGTACCCGAGCGCGTTCGGCGGGTAGGCGTAGCGGGCGAACCGCAGCGGTCCGCTGTCGGCCGCCGTCCCCACGCCCCGGTCAGGCACGAGCCGTGACCGCCCGCGGCCGCATGCCCAGCCAGCACACCAGCGCGCCGCCGGCGACCAGCAGCAGCTGCCAGCCGTCCTGGGTGCCCAGGGCCGCACCGTCCACGACCGCCCCGAGGACGGCCGTCACCGGGGCGGCGAGGACCAGCACCGCGGTCACGTCGACCGCCTTGGCGCGGGCCAGGGCGGCCAGCCAGGTCGCGACGTACGCCGAGAGCAGCAGGCCGGTCAGCAGCACCCACCCGACCTGGACGCGGCTCAGCGAGCCGAGCACGCCGAGCTCGCCGCGCACCGCGAGCCAGCCCACGAGGACGACGGAACCGACCGTCATCCGGGCCACCCCGACCGTCCACGACGAGAGCGACGACAGCAGCCGCTTGGCCACCACGACCTCGACCGACCACAGGAGCGTGGCGCCGAGGATCAGCAGCTCGGGGCTGCCGAGCGACCCGGGGAGGCCACCTTGCACCCCGACCTGGCCGACCAGGATCACGGCGATCGCGAGCCAGTGGCCCCACTGGAGCCGCTCGTGCAGCAGCGCGACCGCGAGCAGCGCGACCCACAGCACGAGTGTCTTGTGCAGGAACGCCGCCTGCGTCGACCCGGCCCGGGACAGCCCCTCGAAGAACAGCAGGAACGGGACGCTGCCGCCGACGACGCCGACGACCGCGAGCCCCAGCCACTGTCGCGCTCCCTCCGGCCTGGTCAGCCGGGCCCCGGTCCGCCGTCCGGCCGCGACGATCGTGACCAGGACGGCGGCGGCGACCAGGTTCTTCGCCGTCGTGTAGGCGCCCGGGTCGCCGAACTCGCGGACGCCGGAGGCGTTCACCCAGACCGAGACGCCGCTCACCAGGGCGGTCCCCAGCGCGAGCAGCATGCCGAGCCTCCTCGTGGTCATGATGGACTCCCTTCCCTGATCCGTCGGGCGTCGGCCGCCTCCTGTGGGGTGAGGCGAGCCAGGGCGTAACCGCAGTGCACGAGCAGCCAGTCCCCCGGCGCGAGCGGCTCGGGTCCGGTCAGCGTCAGCAGGGACGCGGTCAGGGTCCGGGGGCCGACGCGCACCTCGACCACCCCGGACGCCAGCACCCGCTGCACCACGCCGAGCTCACCGAGGCACATGGCTGGGCACCTCCTCCGACAGCAGCTCGACCACCAGGTCGGCGACGGCGGGCACGGCCTGCCGCACCGGGTCGGACAGCGGGTCACCGTGGCCGAACGACGCGGCCTCGACGCCGATCACCACGAGCTGCTCCGGCAGCCGGTGCAGGGCACGGGCCAGCTCGACCACGGCGGCGAGCCCGAAGGCGTGGGTGCCGCGGCCGCTCGACGCCCACGACCCGGCCGGCAGCGGTGGCTGCCCGGGGCCGACGACCAGCCGGTGCGTCGTGCCGGGGGCCGCACCGGACCGGACCGCGTCGACCACGACGACCGGCGCGTGCCCGCACCACAGGTCGAGGAGGGTCGCCGGGTCCCGACGCACGAGGACCGACACCCCCGGCAGCGCCCGGGCGGCCACCGCCCGCGCGATCGCGAACCCGACCCCGTCGTCGCCGCGTGCCGGGTCGCCCAGCCCGACGACCAGGGCGGTCACGACCGCTCCACGGTCAGGTCGAGGAAGTGGGTGGCGCAGGAGATGCACGGGTCGTAGTTGCGGATCGCGTGCTCGCACCGGTGCTGGAGTGCGTGGTCGTCGAGGTCCGACCAGGTCGCGGCCATCGCCCGCAGGTCGGCCTCCACGCTCGCCTGGTTCTGCGATGTCGGCGGCACGATCTGCGCGTCGCGGATGATGCCGGCGGCGTCGAGCACGTAGCGGTGGAAGAGCGTGCCGCGTGGGGCTTCGCTGGCGCCGTACCCCTCCCCCGCCCGGGGCGGGACCTCGACGCTCGGCGCGGTGCCGTCGGTCCAGCCGTCGATGATCCGCAGCGCCTCGTGGCAGGCCTCCACGAGCTCGACCGCCCGCACCACGATCGACCGGAACGGGTTGCGGCAGGTGTCGCCGAGCCCGGCGTCCCGCGCCGCCTCGCGCGCCACCGCGGAGAGCCGGTCGGAGTTCAGGCTGTAGCGGGCCAGCGGCCCCACGGCGTACGGCGCGTCGCCCCCGACGAGCCGGGCGTGCAGCGCGTTGCTGTGCGGCACGTGCCGCTCCTCGATCCGCTCCGCGAACTCCGAGACCGGGAACGCCGTGCCGGCGGACGTCACCACGGACCCCACCTCGATCGGGTAGCCCGTCTCGGCCCGCAGCGAGACGTACTCGTAGGGCTGCTCGAACTCGGGGAACTCGAAGCCCGACACCACCGACACCGCGGTGAGCGCGTCGGCGAGGGCCCGTTCGAGCTCCGGGCGGAACGCGCGCAGCTCGGCGGCCGCCGGGAACCGGTAGAAACCGCCGACCCGGACGTTGACGGGGTGCACGGAGCGCCCGCCCACGAGCTCCATCAGCGCGTTGCCGGCCTTCTTCAACCGGAGCCCGAGCTCGACCACGTCGGGGTGGTCGGTCGCCATCTCGATGGCACCGTCGTAGCCGAGGAAGTCCGGCGCGTGCAGCAGGAACACATGCAGGGCGTGGCTCTCGATCCACTCACCGCAGTAGAGGAGCCGGCGCATCAGCCGGACCTCCTCGGGCACGACCACCCCGCACGCGTCCTCGATCGCCCAGCACGCGCTCGTCTGGTAGGCGACCGGACAGATGCCGCAGATGCGGGCGGTGATGTCCGGCGGCTCGGTGTGGGCGCGACCGCGCAGGAACGCCTCGTAGAACCGGGGCGGCTCGTAGATGCGCAGGTGCACGTCGGCCACGTCGCCGCCCTCGAAGGCGATCCGCATCGCCCCCTCGCCCTCGACCCGGGCCAGGGTGCCGACCTGCAGCACCCGGCCGCCGTCGGTGAGCTTGTGCGTCACGAGGTCACCTCCTGCTCCTGGGGCTGCTCCTGGGGCTGCTCCTGGGGCTGCTCCTGGGGTTCGTGGCGCCGGCTCTCCTGCCGGAACGGCTCGGAGCCGGCGTTGAACGTGCGGAACACCCGCAGCACCTGGTCCTCGCCCATGCCCAGCGCACGCAGGCGGTCGGCCTCGGACCGGGTGTTCGGGGTGTCCTGCGGGCCGAAGCAGCCGTAGCAGCCGCGGGAGAACGCCGGGCACAGCGCGCCGCACCCCGCCTGGGTGACCGGGCCGAGGCACGGGGTGCCGTCGGCGACCATCACGCACACCGAGCCGCGCCGCTTGCACTCCACGCAGACGCTGTACGTCGGGATCCGGGGCCGGCGCCCGGTGAGCTCGGCGGCCAGCAGCTCGAGCAGCTGGCGGCGGTCGATCGGGCAGCCGCGCAGCTCGAAGTCCACGGTCACGTGGGCCGCGATCGGCGTGGACCGGTCCAGCGTGGAGAGGTACTCCGGGTGGGCGTAGACCACGGAGCGGAACTCCGCGACGTCGGCGAAGTTGCGCAGCGCCTGGATGCCGCCGCTGGTCGCGCACGCCCCGATCGTGACCAGCCGCCGGGACACCGCCCGCACCTGGTGGATCCGCTCGAGGTCGCCCGGTGTGGTGATCGACCCCTCGACGAGCGACACGTCGTACGGCCCCTCGACCACGGCCCGCGTGGCCTCGGGGAAGTAGGCGATCTCGATCTCGCCGGCGAGCGGGACCAGCTCGTCCTCGCAGTTGAGCAGCGTGAGCTGGCAGCCGTCGCAGGACGCGAACTTCCACACGGCGAGCTTGGGCCGGGCGGTCATGTCACAGCTCCGCTCGGGCCATGAGGGGCTCCAGCCGGTCGAACGCGAGCACCGGGCCGTCCAGGCACAGGAACAGCTCGCGCAGCTGGCAGTGGCCGCACAGGCCGATGCCGCACTTCATGTTGCGCTCCATCGACAGCCGGATGCGGGAGGGGTCGACCCCGCGGGCGACGAGGGCCACCGCCGACTGGCGCATCATCACCTCGGGCCCGCAGACCAGCGCCAGCCGCCGGTCGGCACCGAAGGCGACCTTCCCGATCAGCTGGGTGACCAGCCCGATCCGGCCCGTCCAACCCGCCTCGCCGCGGTCCACGATCACCTCGACGGTGATCCGGTGCCGCTCGGCCCAGGTGCGCAGGTCGTCGCCGAACAGCACGTCGGAGGGGGTGCGCGCGCCGTACAGCAGCGAGACCCGCTGGTAGTCGTCGCGCTCCGCGCAGATCTCCAGCAGCGCGGGCCGGAGCGGGGCGAGCCCGATGCCGCCGGCGACCAGCACCACGTCGCCGCCCTTGCCGTCGGCGACGTCCCAGCCGGTGCCGAACGGCCCCCGGACGCCGAGCACCTCGCCGGGCGCGGCGAACGCCAACGCGTGGGAGACCGACCCGACGTCGCGGATCGTGTGCTGGAGCGGGCCCGAGCCACGCGGGTCCCCGCTGATCGAGATCGGTACCTCGCCGACGCCGAACACCTGCAGCATCGTGAACTGGCCGGCCGCGAACGCGAGAGGCGCGCCGTCGCACGGCTCGAGGTGGACGGTCAGCGTGTCGTGGTTGTCGTGCCGCGTGCTCGCGACCCGGAACCGCCGCGGCAGCATCGGGAAGCTCGGCGCGGCGCTCACGACTGGCCGCCGTAGAGGTCGAGCAGCCGCACCCGGGCCGAGTGCAGCCGGGTCGCCATCACGTCGACGACGCGGCGCAGCAGGAGGTAGCCGAGGCCGGGGTCGTTCTCGCACCGCTCCCGCAGGCACGCGCCGTCGAAGGCGACCGCGCTGGTCTCGGCGACGGCGCGGGCGTCGAACGTCCAGCGGTACGGCGGCACCAGCCAGGACCAGCCGACCACGTCGTCGGCGTCGGCGGTGTCGAGGACCTGCGAGCCGGTGCCGAGCCGGGTCTCGAGCGCGACCCGTCCCGTGCGCAGGACGTAGAACGCGTCGGCGGGCTCACCCTCGCGGAAGAGGTACTCCCCCGGATGGAAGTGCACGAGCGTTGCGCACCTCGCCACGAACGCCAGGTCGTCCTCGTCGAGCCCGGCGAAGAACGGGTGGTGCGGCAGGTACTGCTCGATCGTGAGCCGGGTCATGGCCCATCCCTCCTCCCCCCTCCGTCGTGTCGCAGGGCCGCGACCTCGGCGGTGAGGTCGATGGCGGCGGGGCACCAGGTGATGCAGCGGCCGCACCCGACGCAGCCGGACATCCCGAACTGGTCCTCCCACGAGGCGAGCTTGTGCGTCAGCCACTGGCGGTAGCGGGCCCGGGTGGACGCCCGCACGGAGCCGCCGTGGATGTAGGAGTACTCGGCGCCGAAGCAGGAGTCCCAGACCCGGTCGCGCTCGACCAGCGCCCCCGTCAGGTCGGTGACGTCACGGACGTCCGTGCAGAAGCAGGTCGGGCAGACCTGGGTGCAGTTGGCGCAGGCCAGGCAGCGGGTGGCGACCTCGTCCCAGACCGGGCTCTCCGCCGAGGCGTAGAGGAGCTCCTTCAGGCCGCTGGTGTCCAGCTGCCGCCCCATCGCCTGCGCGGCCCGCGCGGCCACGTCGTCTGCGGCCGCGAGGTCCTCCGGCCCGGCCGCGGGCACGGCGGCCCCGGCGCGCACCGCCTCGTCGAGCACATGTCCGCCGCGCTCGGTCGCCACCTCGACGACGAACCGGTGGCCGTGCTCGTCGAGCACCTCGGTCATCGCCAGGTCGTACGGCGCGGCCGGGGCGGTCCCGGCGCCCGGGCGGGGCCCGGTGCCCATGGACCCGCAGAAGCAGGTGGCCGCCGGGTGGCTGCAGGTCACGGCGACCACGAACGTGCCCTCCCGGCGCAGCGCGTAGGCGGCGTCGCCGTACCGACGGCCGAGGAGCACCTCGTCCTGGATGCCGACCGCGGCCAGGTCGCAGGAGCGCACGCCCAGGACCGCGACCGGACCGTCCGCGCCGGCCTCGGGGTCGGGCGGCGTCGGGTGCACACCGTTGGCGTCGTGTCGCGCCCGCCAGAGCACCTCCTGGGCCGGGAAGAACAACGGCTTGGCGGACTGGGCGCCCGCGGCGTAGGCGAACAGCAGCGGGTCGTCACGCCGGCGGAGGCGGTAGTGCCCGGCCTCCTGCTCGTCGCCCCAGCCCGCCGGCAGGTCGGCGACCTCGCGGACCGGTCCGAAGCCGATCGCACCGTCGCGGACCGCGGGCCCGAGCACGTGGAAGCCGCGGGTTTGCAGGGCGTCGACCAGCGCCTGCAGTCCATCCGTAGTCAGGATCCGGGTGTCCATCGGGTCTCCTCGGGGCCTACGGGCCTCGAGGTCAGTCTCGTGACCCGACTCCCTCGGCCACCAGGGGCGCAGGTCACAAGACTCGGGCCCTTTGGGACCTGGGGCGTCAGGTCAGAGCTGCCCGGAGCTCGACCACTTGGCGGGGCAGGTGATCGTGCGGGTGTACGGCGTCCCGGTCCAGGAGCCGAGCCGCGACTGGATCGTCAACGTCCAGTGGGTGGCCTTCCGGTCGTTGAGGATGCCCCCGGACGTCATCGACACGCTGTGTCCGGCCGAGGAGGCGGTCTTGTCGACCTGTGGTCCCGTGAGCCGGTAGTCGTAGACCGCGCCGGCCGGTCCGCCGTCCGCGAAGGAGGTGATCGTGACATCGATCCCCTCGGTGAAGACGGGCAGCGCGCACCGGTAGGTGCCGGTCACGGCGGCCGGGGTCTCCATCCGGTCGGTGCCGACCGCGAGGGTGGGCGACCGGGTGGCGGTGAACCGCGCGGTCGCCACCGACGGCACCAGCAGCAGCGTGGCGACCACGAGCAGCAGCACCGAGAGGCGGCGGCCGTGGTCGAGCGTGTTCATGAGCTGCTCCGGTGCATGAGTGGGTCCTGCACCACTGACGATGCCGCGGGGGGTTCAAGGCGACCGCCGACCCGTCTCAAGACTCCCTCAAGAAATGACATCATCGGCCCCATGGACACCCACGCGGGACCCGTCTCGGAGGGGCGGCTCGCGCTCGTGGTCGAGGACGACGAGGACATCCGGGCCCTCATCGAGTTCACGCTCGAGACCCAGGGCTTCGAGGTCGTCGCGGCCGCCTCCGGTCTCGACGGGGTCGAGGCGGTGCGGGAGCGACATCCCGACCTGATCACGCTCGACCTGGGTCTCCCCGGCATCGACGGCATCGAGGCCTGCCGGCGGATCCGTGAGATCAGCGACGCCTACATCGTCATGATCACCGCCCGCGACGACGAGATCGACCGACTGCTGGGCCTGGAGACCGGCGCCGACGACTTCATCGCCAAGCCGTTCAGCGCACGCGAGCTCAAGGCCCGCGTGAACGCGATGTTCCGCCGCCCGCGCACCGTCGGCGGGGTGCACGTGCCGGAGCACGCGGCCGAGGACCGGCACGAGGTGCTCGTCCTCGGGCCGCTGCGCGTCGACGTCGAGAGCCGCCGTGCGTTCCGCGGGGACGACGAGCTGGTGCTGACCCGGACGGAGTTCGACCTGCTGACCGAGCTGATGCGCACGCCGTCGCGGGTCTGGACCCGGGAGGCGCTGCTGCGCACCGTGTGGGGCACCGACTGGGCCTCGGACACCCACCTGGTCGAGGTCCACGTCGGCAACCTGCGCCGCAAGCTCGCCGACGGCACCGACGGCGCCACCCGGTTCATCCGGACCGTGCGGGGCGTCGGCTACCGCATGGAGCTGCCGGCGTAGCCCTCCGCGGTGCGTTCGGCTCAGACCTCGAGGTACGCCGCGAGCTCGCTCTCGAGCCGCTCGGCCGCGGGGGCGAGGCCGCCGGCGACGCGGTGCGCGGCCGACAGGTCTGACATCCGCAGGTGCCGCTCGATCGCGGCGCCCAGCGTGGCGATCTCGCGGGCGCCCAGGGTGTGGGAGGAGGCCTTGAGGCTGAGCACGGCGTCCATCGCCTCGTCCCGGTCCTCGCCGTGGAGCGCCGTGAGGACCCGGCGTACCCGCCCCGGCAGCAGTCGGCGGTAGCGGCCAGCCAGGACGAGCGCGAACTCGTCGTCGCTCGCGTGCCCCGTCAGGCTGACGAGCACTGCCGGGTCGAACACGGGTGGCGTCTCGATGACGTCGCTCATGACGGGGGGGTCCCCTCCTGCTCGGACGGCACGTCGCCGTCCCGGTCCTTGGCCCAGATCGTGCTGAGGCCGAGCAGCAGCAGGCCCGCGAGGGCCACCCAGAAGATACCGTGCTGGACCGCCGGAGCCCGGAAGGCGCGAATGACGGAGCCGAGCTCCGGCACGACCGCCTGCATCTCCCAGACCTGGTCGCCTTGCAGGGTCGCGGTCCACGGGTCCGGGTCGGCGTTGTTGTCGCCCTGGGTGCGGACCGCGACCGATCCGTCGCGCTGGTGCAGCACCTCGATCACCCGGTGGGTCTCGACCCGGTGGTCCTCGACCGGGATCTGGTAGGTGATCACGTCGCCGACCTCGACCTCGGAGACCGGCTTGGCCGCGGTCACCACGACGTCACCGGGCGAGATGCCGGGCTCCATGCTGCCGGTGAGCATCGTCGAGGTGCGGTAGCCCAGCAGGTGCGGGCCGACCGCGATCAGCGCGAACGCGAGCAGACAGAGGACCAGCACCAGGTCGGCCAGCACCGCGACGACCCGCCGAGCGCGGGGCCGGGCCGCCGCCGGCGGCGCTGTCACGGCGACCGCCCGGTGCCGGCCGACGTCGATGCTGCTCATCGCGGTGCCCTTCTGTGCTGCGGCCTGTCGTGGTGAACCGCTGCGGCCGCTCGCTCCGCGAGCGGCCGCAGCGGTGTCTGGGTCAGCGGGACTCGGCGGCGCGCTGGGTGGCCAGGAACGCGAACGACACGGTGTTCGACAGGCCCTGGAAGTCGTTGTCGGCCGACGTCGGCAGGGTCACCGTCGCCCGGAGGTTCGAGGTCGCCGCGTCACTGTTGAGAGCGGTCGTCGCGACCGGGAGATCGAGGTCGGCGCCGATCACCGCACGCTGGGCGAGCACCGTCGCGGTGGTGCCCGTGCACTTCAGGTCGTGGGCCGTGGCGCCCTGGGTCCACGGGACAGAGCACTGGTCGAGCTTGAGCTGGAGGCCGTTGGCGACGTCGGAGGTCAGCAGGTTCGCGGCGGACCCGGTCGTGGTGAGCGTGACCGAGCCGAAGCGCTCGGAGTCGCCGGAGCGGGTGAGCACGATCGAGCGCTGCACGGTGTCGCCGGGCACCAGGTTGGTGGCGTCGATGGAGAGTCCGTGGGAACCCTCGGCGGCCGACAGGACCACCTTGCCGCTGCTGACGTCCTCGCTGGCTGTGGTGGAGGACGTGAACGAACCGTAGGTGCCGAGCCCCGCGACCGATGCAGCGGCGCCGACCAGGACGACGGAGGCCAGGATCTTGCCGGTGGTCTTGCGGGTACCGATACGCATTGCTGCATCCTTTGCTGAGGACCAGCTCCGCGGGTCTCGCTGCTGGTCGATTGCTTCGATGACCAGCACTCTGCTCCGCCAGGTTCAAGCCACTACCAGGCAAGGCGCGAGGTTTGCTCAAGGAACCAGCAAGGATCCTGAGCGGCGCGCGTTCAGTTGAGCATGCGCATCGTCGACGGGACTCCCCCGCCGCGGTGCACCTCCTCGACGAGCTCCTGGAGCGCGGTGAGCGCGACGTTCTGGGACATCGGCCCGTAGGACACGCGGGCCACGCCGAGCTCCTCGAGCCGGGCCAGTGAGGGGACGCCGGGGATGCCGATCATCGTCAGCCGCTGGGGGCCGTAGGCCTCGACGAGCGTGCGGACCTGCTCCTCGTCGAGCTTGGCGGGGACGAACACCACCGGGGCGCCCGCGTCGAGGAAGGCACGGCCGCGCTCGACGGCGTCGGCGAGCACCTCGCCCTGGTCGCGGTCGCGGCCCCTCACGAAGGCGTCCGTGCGGGCGTTGAGCACGAAGTCCACGCCCTCCTGCTCGGCCACGCGCATGATCTTCTCGACGTTGGCGGCGGCCTCCGCCACGGGACGCATCTGGTCCTCGATGTTGGCGCCGACGATGCCCAGACCGATCGCGCGGCGCACGGTCTCGGCGGGGTCGCCGTACCCGCCCTCGAGGTCGGCGGTGACCGGCAGCTCGGTCGACGCCGCAATCCGGCCCGCGGCCTCGAGCATCAGGTCGACCGGGATCTGCTCGCCGTCGGGGTAGCCGTACGACGCCGCGATCGAGTGGCTGGCCGTGGCGAGCGCGAGGGTGCCGGGGACGTCGGCGACCACCGTGGCCGAGATCACGTCCCAGACGTTCACCACCGTGAGCAGCTCGGGGTCCTGGTGGAGGCGGAGGAGGGTGCTGGCCTTGGCCGTGGTCTGGTCGTCACTCATGGAGCGAGCCTAGGGGTCACTCCCAGAAGACCCGGTCGACGACCGCCCTCGCGAGCCGGGTGTAGCGCAGCTGGTCGTTGACCATCGCGTCGGAGGACCCGGCCGGGTAGCCGAGCACCGCGGCGACCGCCGCGCGCTCCCGGATGTCGCGGGGCAGCTCCTCGGCGGGCTTGCCGCGCACGAGCGTCACCGCGTTGCGGACCCGGCTGACCCGCCGCCAGGTCTGCTGGAGGACCGCGGCGTCCTCCTCGGACACCAGGCCGGCCTCGCGGGCGGCGGCGAGCGCCTCGAGGGTGCGCGAGGTGCGCAGGGCGGGCACCGCACCGGCGTACCTCATCTGCAGCAGCTGCACGGTCCACTCGATGTCGGCGAGGCCACCGCGGCCGAGCTTGAGGTGGGTGTGCGGGTCGGCGCCGCGTGGCAGCCGCTCCTCGTCGACGCGGGCCTTGATGCGGCGTACCTCGACCACGTCGTCGTCGCTGAGCCCGTCGGCCGGGTAGCGCAGCGGGTCGATGAGCTCCTCGAAGCGACGGCGCAGGTCCGGGTCGCCGACGACGGCGTCGGCGCGCAGCAGCGCCTGCGCCTCCCAGACCTTCGACCAGCGGGCGTAGTAGGCGGCGTAGGAGTCGAGCGTGCGCACCAGCGCACCCTGCTTGCCCTCGGGGCGCAGGTCGGCGTCGACCTCCAGGGCCGGGTCAGGCCCGGGCAGCGCGAGCAGCCGGCGCAGCTCGTTGGCGACCGCCTGGGCGTACGACGACGCCGCCTGCGGGTCGGCACCGGGCTCCGGCTCGTGCACGAACAGCACGTCGGCGTCGCTGCCGTAGGAGAGCTCGAAGCCGCCGTACCGGCCCATCGCCACCATCGCCATCCGGGTCGGTGCGACGTCGAGCCCGCGCTGCCGACGCACCGCGCGGCCCGCGACGTCGAGCGTCGCCTCGAGGGTGGCGTCGGTGAGCCGGGACAGCCCGGCGCCCACGACGGCGACGTCGGTGAGGCCCAGCAGGTCCCCGGCGGCGATCCGCAGCAGCTCGCGGCGGCGGACGCCCCGGATCGCGAGCACCGCGGACTCGGGCTGCTCGTGCCGCCCGGCGAGGGACAGCATCTCCTCGGTGAGCACCTCCGAGGAGAGCGGGGTGAGGTCGCCGCCGAGCATCCGGACGCCCTGCGGCTCGCGCTCGAGCAGGCCGGTGGCGTAGCGGGAGGTCGCGAGGATCCGGGCCAGCCGCTCGGCGACCTCGCCCTCGTCGCGCAGCGTGGAGAGGTACCACGGCGTGGCGCCCAGCGACTCGCTGATCCGGCGGAAGCCGAACAGGCCGGCGTCGGGGTCGGGGGCGTCGGCGAACCAGCCGAGCATCACCGGCAGCAGCGTGCGCTGGATCTGCGCCGCCCGGGTGACCCCCGAGGTGAGCGCCTCGAGGTGGCGCAGCGCCGCCTGCGGGTCGACGAAGCCGAGCGCCGCCAGCCGCTTGACGGCGGCCTCGGGCGAGAGGCGCGCCTCGTCGCCGGGGATCTTGGCGACCGCCGTGAGCAGCGGGCGGTAGAACAGCTTCTCGTGCAGGCGGCGCACCTCGAGCCGGTGGTGCTGCCAGGTCTTGTCGAGGATGCCGACCGGGTCCTTGAGGAACCCCATGCTCCGGCCGAGCCGGCGCAGCGACGCCTCGTCGTCCGGCACGACGTGGGTACGCCGCAGCCGGTGCAGCTGGATGCGGTGCTCGAGGGTGCGCAGGAACGCGTAGGCCTCGTGCAGCGAGACACCGTCGTCGCGGCCGACGTACCCACCACGGGTGAGCTCGTCGAGCGCGCTCAGCGTGGCGGGCGCGCGCACGTTCTCGTCGGCGCGCCCGTGCACCAGCTGCATGAGCTGCACGGCGAACTCGACGTCGCGCAGCCCACCGGAGCCGAGCTTGAGCTGCCGCTCGGCCTCGCGGGCGGGGATGTGGTCGACCACCCGGCGGCGCATCGCCTGGGTGTCCTCGACGAAGCCGTCGCGCTCGGCGGCGCTCCACACCATCGGCCGGGTCAGCTCGACGAACTCGCGGCCGAGCGCGAGGTCGCCCGCGACCGGGCGGGCCTTGAGCAGCGCCTGGTACTCCCACGTGCTGGCCCAGCGCTCGTAGTAGCCGCGGTGGCTGGCGAGCGTGCGGACCAGCGGGCCGGCCTTGCCCTCGGGCCGCAGCGCCGCGTCGACGGGCCAGATGGTGCCCTCGCCGGTGTGGTCGGAGCAGACCCGGATGAGGTGGCTGGCGAGCTGGGTCGCCGCGCGGAGCGCGGTGTTCTCGACGGCGGTGTCGGGCACGCCGTCGGCCGGCGCCCACGCGAAGATCACGTCGACGTCGGAGACGTAGTTGAGCTCGTGGCCGCCGCACTTGCCCATGGCGATGACCGCGAGCCGGGCCAGGGCGGCGTCGGCGCCGACCCGCGCGCGGGCCACGGCGAGTGCGGCGTCGAGGGTGCCGGCCGCGAGGTCGGACAGCTCGGCGGCGACGTCGTCGACGCCGAGGTGGTGGGAGAGGTCGCGGGCGGCCAGGCGCAGCAGCACCCGGCGGTACTCCACCCGCAGCGCGTCGACGGCGACCTCGTCGGGCAGGGTCGCGATCGGCTCGGGGTCGGCGGCGTCGGCGCCCACGACGCCGAGCAGCCCCTCGCGGACCGCCCACGCGGCCGGCCGCGTCGAGCCGAGCACCGGGTCGGCCAGCTCGCGCCAGTGCTCGGGGTGGCGCACGAGGTGGTCGGCCAGCGCCTCGCTCGCCCCCAGCACGCTGAGCAGCCGCATCGCGGTGCCCTCGTCGTCGACGAGCGACTCGAGCATCTCCTCGGGGTCGTCGACCGCCTCGACGAGGCGGTGCAGGCCGGCGGCCGCCTCGTCGGGGTCGGCGGTCCGGGCGAGCAGCGCCAGCAGCGGGCCGGCGGCGTCGCCCACGCGCGTCAGCGCGGCCAGGGCGGCGTCCGGGTCGCGGAAGCCCAGGCGCAGCAGGTTGCCGGTGCTGGTCGCCGACCGGCTCATCGTGCGGACGGCTCCGGATGCCGCGACCCGGCGGCCAACGCGGCGAAGCCCACGGCCAGGGGCCGCCACGCGTCGTCCAGCTCGGCCCGGGCCGCGTCGATGTCGCGCAGCACCGCGTCGGTGTCGATGCCGCGGGTCTCGTGCGAGCCGCGGTCGGACTCCGCCCACGGCCGCAGCACCGGCACGTCGACCTCGGGGTGCAGCTGGAGGCCCCACATCGCCGGCCCGTAGCGCACCGCCTGGACCTCGCCGTCCGCCGTCGCGGCCAGGAGCACGGCGCCCGGCGGCAGCTCGGTGACGACGTCGTCGTTCCACTGCACGCCGCGACGTGGGGTGGCCAGCGGCCCCAGCAGGCGGTCGCCCGCGGCCGCGTCGGTCCAGCCGACCTCCAGCAGGCCGACCTGCTGCCCGCGGCTGTTGCGCTCGACGGTGCCGCCGAGCGCGGCGGCGATCAGCTGGTGGCCCAGGCAGATGCCCAGCGTCGGCAGCCCGCGGTCCCTCGCCTCGCGGACCAGCTGCTTCACCGGGCCCAGCCAGGCGTGCCGGTCGTCGTCGTTGGCGCCCATCGGGCCGCCCAGCACCAGGAGGGCGTCGTACGGCGCGAGACCGGGCAGCCCGTCGCCGGCGTACGGTCGGCGCACGTCGAGGGCGCACCCCTGCTCGGCCAGCCAGGACCCCACCAGGGCCGGCGGGCACTCGGCGTCGTGCTCGACCACCAGGACCGTCGGCCGGGGCATCAGATCACCGGCAGCATGCGGTCGCGCTCGAACGCCGAGACCTGGCCGCGGTACTCCTCCCACTCCGCACGCTTGTTGCGCAGGAAGAAGTCGAAGACGTGCTCCCCCAGTGTGTCGGCGAGCAGCTCCGAGTGCTCGGCGACCGCGATGGCCTCGGCGAGGCTCTTGGGCAGCGGCTCGATGCCGAGGCTCTTGCGCTCCCGCTCGGTGAGCGCCCAGACGTCGTCCTCGGCCTCGCGCGGCAGCTCGTAGCCCTCGGCGATGCCCTTCATGCCCGCGGCCAGCACGACCGCGAACGCGAGGTAGGGGTTGCAGGCCGCGTCGATCGTGCGCAGCTCGATGCGGGTGGACTGGCCCTTGTTGGGCTTGTACATCGGGACCCGGATCATCGCCGAGCGGTTGTTGTGGCCCCAGCAGATGTACGACGGCGCCTCGCCGCCGAACATCAGCCGCTTGTAGCTGTTGACCCACTGGTTGGTGACCACGCTGATCTCGTTCGCGTGGCGCAGCACGCCGGCGATGAACTGCCGGCCCGTGGTCGAGAGCTGGTACTCCGCTCCCGCCTCGAAGAACGCGTTGCGGTCCCCCTCGAACAGCGAGACGTGGGTGTGCATCCCCGAGCCGGGGTGAGTGGTGAACGGCTTGGGCATGAACGAGGCCCACACGCCCTGGCCCAGCGCGACCTCGCGGATGACCGTGCGGAAGGTCATCACGTTGTCGGCGGTGGTCAGCGCGTCGGCGTAGCGAAGGTCGATCTCCTGCTGTCCGGGGCCGCCCTCGTGGTGGCTGAACTCCACCGAGATGCCCATCGCCTCGAGCATGCTGATCGCCTCGCGGCGGAAGTCGGCGCCCATCGACGTCGCGGTGTGGTCGAAGTAGCCGCTGCGGTCCACCGGCACGGGCTCGACGCCCGGCGCCGGGGTGTCCTGGAACAGGTAGAACTCGATCTCCGGGTGGGTGTAGAACGTGAGCCCCTGCTCGGCCGCCCTGCTCAGCGTGCGCTTGAGCACGTGGCGGGGGTCGGCGTACGACGGGGAGCCGTCCGGCATCACGATGTCGCAGAACATCCGCGCCGTGGCCGGGCCCTCACCGCGCCAGGGCAGGATCTGGAAGGTCGACGGGTCGGGCATCGCGAGCATGTCCGCCTCGTAGACCCGCGCGAAGCCCTCGATCGCGGAGCCGTCGAAGCCGATACCCTCCGAGAACGCCCCGTCCAGCTCGGCCGGCGCGACGGCGACCGACTTCAGGAAGCCCAGGACGTCGGTGAACCACAGCCGGACGAACCGGACGTCCCGCTCCTCGAGAGCGCGGAGGACGAACTCTTCCTGCTTACCCATAGGCGCACCCTATCCAGGCTGTGCCCAGGGGCGACGCCGGTGCGCGACGAGCGGTCAGCGCCGGGGCTGCTCCCCGCAGACGTTGACGTCCTGGGAGCCCGGCACGCCGTCCCAGACGTCGCGCACCGGCTTCATCCAGTCCTGGGTGACGTCGGCGTAGGCGATCGAGCCGCGCACCCGGTGCCGGACGCCCCGCCCCCGGCTCACCGGGGGCTCTCGCAGTAGAAGGCGTCCTGGTTGGCGATGGTGCCCTTGAAGGTGCGCATCATCGGCTTCCAGCTCGGCAGGGTGTGCGTGCTGTACGCGAGCGGGATCGTGGTGGGCTGGCCGTCGGGGGTCCGGGCCCGGACCCGGTCCACCCGGAACGTCAGCGTCGCGGCGTCGGCGCGGGTGCCCGCCCAGCAGCCCTCGGCGCGCCGGCCGTGCCGCGCGTCGTGACGGTCGACCGCGCTGCCGACCTCGTGCCCGGCGTACCGGGTGACCAGGTTGGGCACCGCACCGATGTTGCCCGCCCAGGGCGCGTCCAGCACGAACGACAGACCGTGCGTCAGCCGCGTCCGCATCCGGAACGTGACCTGGTGGTCGAGCCCGATCCTCCGGGTCTTCGACGTCCAGACGGTGTCGCCGGCGCCCGAGATCGCGTGCTGCAGGTACACCGAGCAGCTGTCGCACTTCTGGAACGTCAGGGTGAGGCTGGTGCGGTGGGGTGCCTGCCGGTGCGCGTGCTGCGCCGGCGCGGTCGTCGTCGCGCCCGCCGCAACCGCCTGGGTGGAGCTGCCGATCGTGGCCGAGCCGGCCAGGGCCGCCGTCAGTGCGGCGAGAGTGGCGATGGTGCGTCGCCCCGAGGTCGTGCGCATGTCTCTCCTCGTGGTGGTCGTGGATTGCTTCCACGCAGGAGACGCGCCGACCAGGGGTGATTGTTGCGGCCGGCCCCGGACTCAGTCGGTGGGGACGTTCGCCTCGAGCTCGGCGAGCCAGGCGGCCGGGCTGGCGTCCGAGGGCATCCGCCAGTCACCGCGGGGCGACATCGTGCCGCCGTGGCTGACCTTGGGACCGTTGGGCAGCGCGGAGCGCTTGAACTGGCTGGCGAAGAACCGGTTCACGAACACCACCAGCCAGCGCCGGATCGTCGGGAGGTCGAACTCGATGCGCCGGTCGTCGGGGAAGTTGGGCGGCCACTCCCCCGCGTCGGCGTCGTGCCAGGCGTGCCAGGCGAGGAACGCGATCTTGCTCGGCACGAACCCGTTGCGGAGCACCTGGTAGAGCGTGAAGTCCTGCAGCGAGTAGGGGCCGACGGACTGCTCGGTCGACTGGGGCAGCTGGTCCTCGCGGGTCGGGATCAGCTCGGGGGTGATCTCCTGGCCGACGATCTCGATGAGCACATCGTTGGTGTGCTGGTCGAACTGGCCGTCGGCGACCACCCAGCGGATGAGGTGCTGGATCAGCGTCTTCGGGACGCCGGCGTTCACGTTGTAGTGGGACATCTGGTCGCCCACGCCGTACGTGCACCAGCCGAGGGCGAGCTCGGACAGGTCGCCGGTGCCGAGCACGATCCCGCCGCGGTGGTTGGCGAGCCGGAACAGGTAGTCGGTGCGCAGGCCGGCCTGGACGTTCTCGAACGTGATGTCGTAGACCTCCTCCCCCCTCGCGTAGGGGTGGTCGAGGTCGGTCAGCATCTGCCGGGCGGCGCCGGTGATGTCGATCTCCTCCATCGTGATGCCGAGCGACTCTGCCAGACGCCAGGCGTAGCCCTTGGTGCGCTCGCCGGTCGCGTAGCCCGGCAGCGTGAACCCGTGGATCTCGGTGCGCGGCCTGCCGAGCCGGTCCATCGCCTTGGCCGCGACGATCAGCGCGTGCGTGGAGTCGAGCCCCCCGCTGATGCCGATCACGACCTTGGGCTGGCCGATGGCGGCGAGCCGCTGCTCGAGGCCGGACACCTGGATGTTGTAGGCCTCGTAGCAGTCCAGGGCCAGCCGCTCGGGGTCGTCGGGCACGAACGGGAACCGGTCCACCTTGCGGCGCAGCCCGATGTCGGCGGTCGGCGGGGCGAGCTCGAACCCCACGGTCCGGAACCCGCCCTCGCTGGTTGAGGTGCGAGCGAAGCGAGCCTCCCCGGTGGTTGAGGTGCGAGCGAAGCGAGCCTCCCCGGTGGTTGAGGTGCGAGCGAAGCGAGCCTCCCCGGTGGTTGAGGTGCGAGCGAAGCGAGCCTCGAAACCACGCCTGTTGTCGTCGAACGTCCCCATCCGGATCCGCTCCATCCGGAGCCGGTCCAGGTCGACGTCGACGACCGACGCCCGCGACCCGTCGGGGAACCGCTCGGTCTCGGCGAGCAGCTCGCCGTTCTCGAAGACCATCGTCTGCCCGTCCCAGGACAGGTCGGTGGTCGACTCGCCCTGGCCGGCGGCCGCGTACAGGTACGCCGCCAGGCAGCGGCTCGAGGCACTGCGAGCCAGCAGCTGCCGGTCGCCGGCCCGCCCGATCGTGATCGGGCTGCCGGAGATGTTCGCGAGCACGGTGGCGCCCGCGAGCGCGGCCTCGGCACTCGGTGGGATCGGCACCCACATGTCCTCGCAGACCTCGACGTGCAGCACCAGGCCGCGCACGTCCTCGGCCTCGAACAGCAGGTCCGGGCCGATCGGCACCTCCTGGCCCGCGAGCACCGTCGTGCCGCGCACGTCGTCGCCGGGCGCGAACCAGCGGCGCTCGTAGAACTCGCGGTACGTCGGCAGGTACGACTTCGGCGCGACGCCGAGGATCCGGCCGCGGTGGATCACGACCGCGGCGTTGAGCACCCGGTTGCCGTGCACGAGGGGCGCGCCGACGACGAGCACCGGCAGGACGTCGGTGGACTCCTCGACCAGCGTCGCGATCGCGCCCTCGACCGCCCGCAGCAGCGTGTCCTGCAGGAACAGGTCGTCGACGGCGTACCCCGACAGGCACAGCTCGGGGAAGATCGCGACGGCGACGCCGTCCTCGGAGCAGGCGCGGGCCTGCTCGAGCACCGCCCGGAGGTTGGTCTCGGGGTCGGCCACCCGGACCGGGACTGTGCAGGCGGCGACGCGGGCGAAGCCGTGGGCGTAAGCGGAGTAGAAGTCCACGCCTCGGAGTTTCCCACGGCCGCGATCGGCACACGTACCGCTAGGGTCGAGGCGTGAGCGATCGTCCGGAGATCGTGTGTCTCTGCGGTTCGGCGAGATTCCTGGCCGAGATGCGCGCGGCGAATCGAGAGCTGACCCTGGCCGGCGTGATCGTCGTTGCCCCCAGCGAGGCGGACGCGTCGCCCACCCCTGACCAGAAGGCCGTCCTCGACGCCCTTCACCTGCACAAGATCGACCTGGCCGACCGGGTTCTTGTCGTGAACCCTGGTGGGTACGTCGGTGAGTCGACGCGGCGAGAGATCGCGTACGCCCAGGCGGCCGGCAAGCCGGTCACGTTCACCGATCCGCAAGCAGGCGAGGCTTGCGGAAGCTCTTGAAGTTCGAACGCCCGTTCGTATACCATGCGGTATGGCATCCACCGCGATCGACGAGCTCGACGCGGCCGGCGTCCTCGCCGCCGCGGACGACGCGTTACTGCGACGTCGAGCCGCCGAGGTCGAGGACCTTCGACTGATCGCCCACTGGGCCGATCTGCACGCCAACGACCCGCGGCGGGGGCCGATCCAACGGCGGAGCTGGAACGGTGAGGACCGGGTCGTCGAGATCGGTGGCGACGGGACGCCACTGGTGCAGGAGCTGTGCCTGCCCGAGCTCGCGATCGCTCGCCGCGTGCAAACGCTTGCCGTGCGCGCCGCGATGGCCGACGTACTCGACCTGCGCCACCGGCTGCCCCGCACCTGGGAGGTGGTCGAGTCGCTGGAGTGCGAGGCCTGGGTGGCGCGCAAGGTCGCCACGATGTCCCGGGCCCTCGACCTGGCCGTGATCGGGATCGTCGACGCGGCGGTCGCCGCCGCGATCGCCGGAGAGTCGCCCTCCCGGGTCCTCGAGCTGGCCCGCGCCAAGGTCATCGAGGCTGACCCGGCCGCCTACGCCAGCCGCCTCGAGGAGCAGCTGCGCCACCGCTTCGTCTCGCTCTCGCGCATCGACGATCACGGCATGCAACACGTCATCGCCCACGTCGAGTCCGGTCCCGCGCTCTGGGTCAGCGACCTCGTCGACCGGATCGCCGACGCGCTCCACGCCCGCCGCGACCTTGTTCCCCACCTGCCGGCGGACGTCGGCCGCGACGAGCTGCGCGCCGAGGCCTTCGGCTGGCTCGCCCACCCCGAGCGCGTCCTCGAGCTGCTCGAGCCCGCCCGCGAGGACCTGCCGCCGCGACGAAGCCGCGCTCGGGCCGTGGTCCACGTCCACCTCCACGAGGGCGCCCTCCACCGGTGGGGTGTCGCGCGCGTCGCCCGCTCCTCCTCGACCAGGTCCGCCGGCTGCTCGGCCACGCCCACGTCGAGCTCAAGCCCGTCATCGACCTCCACGACCGCACCCGGGTCAACGCCTACGAGCACCCCGAGGCGGTCAAGGAACGCGTCCACCTCCGCACGGTCGGCGAGGTCTTCCCCCACGCCACCCGCGTCAGCCGCGCCGTCGACATCGATCATCCGGCCGAGTACGACGAGCACGGTCCACCCGGCCAGACCGGCGACCACAACGCCGCACCTCTGAGTCGCACCAACCATCGGGCGAAGACCCACCTCGGCTATCAAGTCCGCCAGCTCGGACCCGCGAGCTACCTCTGGACCACGCCCCACGGTCTCCACCGGCACGTCGACGACCGAGGCACCCACGTCATCGACGCCGCGGAGGCTCGCGATCTCGCCCGCACCGCGGCGATCCAACGCGCCCTCGACCAGTTCGCCGTCGGGCTCGAGCAAGCCGGCTGAGCGCGCTTCGTCAGGCCGGGGGCCGGGCCAACACCGACCACGCGGTCGCCTCGACGGTGAACGGTCCGGTGGGCAACCGCTCGCGGCAGTGCTTCCGCAGCTCGGCACGCGCCGCCTCGTCCAGCTGCCGCACGTGGTCACCGGCCGGCCCGACACCGAGCGTGTAGGGCTCCCACCACTCCTCGAAGGAGGAGTAAGGGACGGTGACCGTGATCGTCCCTTCGACCACGTCCTGCAGTCCCGCCTCCCGGGCCAGCGTGCCTAGGTCACCCTCGCCGGTGCCGGGCAGCGTCGCCTCGTCGGCGGCGTCGGGGTCGAGGTCCTTGGCCGCCTGCCAGAACGTCGAGAGCGGGCCGGTCGCCGTCGCGTGGTTCCAGACGGTCGCGGCGACCACGCCCTCGGCGCGCGCGACGCGGCCCATCTCCTGCAGGCCTTGCACCGGGTCTGACATGAAGTGCACGACGAGGTTGGCGAGCACCACGTCGTACGCCACGTCCGCGAACGGCAGCGCCTCGGCCCTGCCGTAGCGGATGTCGACGCCCGGGCACCGCTCGCGCGCGGCGGCCACGAACGACGGCGACGGGTCGATCGCGTCGACGTTGTCCGGGCCCAGACGCTCGACGAGGCGGGAGGTCAGGACGCCGGGGCCGCAGCCGACGTCGACCGCGCGCTGCCCGGCGCGTACGCCGGCGATCTCGACGAGGCGGTCGGCGAGCGGCTCGGAGTAGCGACCCATGAAGCGGGCGTAGGAGTCCGCGGCGACGTCGAAGGCCATGGGCGACTGTAGGCCCGATCACCCCACCGGGCCAGGGGCCACCGACTCGAGCTCGACCGGACCGGCCACCCGGCTCGGCGGCCGGCGGGTCGACGACCCTCGGCAGTCCACGCAGGGTCCTGGGGCGCTGCGGCCGAGCAGCCGGTGAGCACCAGCGCGACCGCCGCGCCCACCAGGCCGGGGACCATCGGCCTCCTCCCTCCCTGAACGCTCGCACGCCCGCGGCAGGTTGGCGCGAGTTGCGATGAGTTGCCGCGCTCGTGCCGGTCTGATCCGTATGCCCGAGATCAGCACCTGCCTGTGGTTCGACGAAGACCTCATGGAGGCGGTCGAGTTCTACACGACCGTCTTCCCCCGCTCCGAGGTCCGCGCGATCTCCCACTACGACGACGGGCGGGTGCTCGCGGCGGAGTGGACGCTCGACGGCCAGCCGTTCCGCGGGATCAACGGCGGCCCGGACCATGCCGGGTTCACCGAGACGATCTCGCTGAGCGTCAGCTGCGCCGACCAGTCCGAGGTCGACTACTACTGGGACACGCTGGTCGACGGCGGGCAGCCGGACCAGTGCGCGTGGCTGAAGGACCGGTTCGGCCTGTCCTGGCAGATCGTGCCGACCCGTCTCTACGAGCTGATCTCCGACCCGGATCCGGTCCGGGCCCAGGCGGCGATGGCGGCCATGATGACGATGCAGAAGATCGTGATCGCCGACCTGGAGGCGGCGGCGGAGGCCGCTGCGGACGCGGCGAGGTGACCATCGACACAGGAGTGAACCGACGAGTACGGGGCTAGCCTGACCAGCGGTCCGTGGACTCCATCAGGGAGCTGCGAGATGACGTCAGGGAGTACGAGATGAGCACCGAGGAGACGCCCCCGTACGGTTCCGGGGTCTCGACAAGCTCGACCGCGCCGGTGAGGCGGATCCGCACCCACCATCTGCGGGAGATGAAGCAGCGCGGCGAGAGGTTCGCGATGCTCACCGCCTACGAGCAGTACGCCGCCGAGACCTTCGACGAGGCCGGGATCGAGGTGCTGCTGGTCGGTGACAGCGCCTCCAACAACGTCTACGGCAACGAGACCTCGCTGCCGGTGACCGTCGAGGAGCTGATCCCGCTGGTCCGCGCCGTCACCCGGTCGGCGCACCGCGCGCTCGTCGTCGCCGACCTGCCGTTCGGCTCCTACCAGGCGTCGGCCGAGCAGGCCTACCTGACCGCGGTGCGGTTCATGAAGGAGGCCAACGCCCACGCCGTCAAGCTCGAGGGCGGGGTCGAGATGGTCCCCCAGGTCCGCAAGCTCACCGAGGGCGGCATCCCGGTGATGGCCCACATCGGCTTCACCCCGCAGTCCGAGCACAACCTCGGCGGCTACCGCGTCCAGGGCCGTGGTGAGGCGGCGGCGAAGGTCCTCGCGGAGGCCCGCGCGATGGAGGAGGCCGGCGCCTTCGCGGTCGTGATGGAGATGGTGCCCGGCGACGTGGCGGCCGAGGTGACCAAGGCCGTCTCGATCCCCACGATCGGCATCGGCGCCGGCGTCGAGTGCGACGGCCAGGTGCTGGTGTGGCAGGACGCGTTCGGCCTGCGCACCGGCCGGATGGCGAAGTTCGTCAAGCAGTACGCCGACCTGCACGGCGTACTCCTCCAGGCCGCCCGCGACTACGCCGCCGACGTCAAGGCCGGCACGTTCCCCGGCCCCGAGCACACCTTCTGAGCCGTCGGTGGTTTCGAGGCTCGCTTCGCTCGCACCTCAACCAACGACGCGGTCGAGGTTCGCTCGCACCTCAACCAACGACGCGGTGGTTGAGGTTCGAGGGCCGCCAGGCCCGAGCCTCGAAACCACCCCAGCCCCGGCCATGACAACTGTCATGGCGCAGTCGTGACGCACGCGCGAGGTCCGGGCGCGGGCTGAGCACCAGGCTGGGGGCATGACCTCCACCGACACCCTCACCACGGGTTCCCACCCGGCCGGCACCGTGGGCGTCCCCGCGGTCCGCCTGTCGGGGGTGACCAAGGACTTCGGCCCCGTGCACGCCGTGCGCGGGATCGACCTCGAGCTCCAGCAGGGCGAGATCGTCGCGTTCCTCGGCCCCAACGGCGCCGGCAAGACCACCACCATCGACATGGTCCTGGGCCTGTCCCGCCCCACGACGGGTACGGCGCAGGTCCTCGGGCTCGAGCCCCGCGAGGCGATCGCCCGCGGCCTGGTGTCCGCCGTCATGCAGACCGGCGGGCTGCTCAAGGACCTGACGGTCCGCGAGACCGTGGAGTACACCGCGAGCCTGTTCGCCGACACCCGGCCGGCCGCCGAGGTGCTCGACGACGCCGGCATCACCGCGATCGCGGACCGCCGGGTCGCGAAGTGCTCCGGCGGCGAGCAGCAGCGGCTGCGCTTCGCGATGGCACTGCTCTCCGACCCGGCGCTGCTGCTGCTCGACGAGCCGACCACCGGCATGGACGTCGAGGGGCGCCGGGCGTTCTGGTCCGCGATCCGGCGCGACGCCGAGCAGGGCCGCACGGTGCTGTTCGCGACGCACTACCTCGAGGAGGCCGACCAGTACGCCGACCGCATCGTGCTGATCAGCCAGGGCCGCATCGTCGCCGACGGCACCGGCGCCCAGATCAAGGCGCTCACCTCCGGCCGCACCGTCCGCGCGACGCTGCCCGACCCCGACGTCGACGCCCTCACCGCGCTCGGCGGCGTCACGGGCGTCGAGGTCCGCGGTGACGCCGTACTCGTGCGCACCCGCGACAGCGACGCCGTCGCCCGCCACCTGCTCGCCCACACCCCCGCCCGCGACCTCGAGATCACCTCGCACGGTCTCGAGGACGCGTTCCTCAGCCTGACCGGAGACGCCCGATGACCACGATGACCACGACGATCGACCCCGCCGTCCGCCGCGTCCCGCCGCTCGGCGGCTTCAACCGGCGCGTGCTGCGCATCGAGCTGCTCCGGATGCTGCGCAACCGCCGCACCGTGCTCTTCACGATGATCTTCCCCGCGGGCCTGTACTACGCGATCACCGGCAGCGACACGACCTGGGACACCCCCGTCGGGTCGGGCAACGAGGCGGCGTACATCCTGATCTCGATGGCGCTGTACGGCGCGGCGCTGATCGCCGCCGCCGGCGGGGCCATGGTCGCGACCGAGCGCGCGCTCGGCTGGTCGCGCCAGCTGCGGCTCACCCCGCTGAACCCCGTCGCCTACGTCACGATGAAGGCGCTGGTCGCGCTGGCCATGGGCGCGCTCGCGATCGCGGTCGTCAACACCTGCGGCATCGTCCAGGGTCGCGCCGACATGCCCGGCGGGGTCTGGCTCGCCGCCGCGGCGGTCACGCTGTGCTGCACGCTGACGTTCGCCGCGCTGGGCGTGTTCATCGGCTACATCGTCCCGGGCGAGAACGCCATGCAGCTGCTCGGCCCGGGCCTGGCGCTGCTGTCGTTCCTCGGCGGCGTCTTCTGGCCGCTGACCGAGGGCAGCACGCTGTGGCACGTCGCCGTCTTCACCCCGATGTACGGCGTCGCCGAGGTCGCCCGCTCCCCGCTGACGGACGAGCTCCCGTGGTACGCCCTGGTCAACGCCGTCGGCTGGCTCGCGGTCTTCGTCGTCGGGGCGGCGTGGCGGATGAGCCGGGACACCGCCCGGGTCTGAGCCCCGGTGGCTAGCCTTCCCCGCATGAGCGAGACCCCGCCCAACCGCGTCGGCCGGGCGGGGCCCCTCTTCGCCGGCATCTGGCTGTTCTTCCTGGTCGACCCGCTGCTGGAGGGCTGGACGCACCGCGACGAGGCGCGCGGCGTGGTCGGCATCGTCGCGACCGTCGCGTTCGCCACCGCCTACATGACGCTGTGGATCCGGATGCGCCAGGACCGCGCACGACTGGTCGCGGACCCGCCGCTGTCCTTCACCGCGCCCTACCTGGGCGCGCTGGTGGTGCTCGGCGGCGTGATGGTGGCCTGCCTGGGCGAGAAGGGCATGGCGAGCGTCGTGTACGTCGCGGTCGCGGCGGTGATGGTGTTCCCACTGCGGCTCGCGATGCCGGTGGTCGCGGCGCTGGTCGCGGGCTCGCTCGGGCTCAGCGCCGTCGAGGACTGGGGCAGCCAGGTCGGTCTGGCCTTCGGCATCATGGCCGCCTCGGTGGCGATCTTCGGGATGCGCACGGTGATGCGCCGCAACATCGAGCTGCTCCGGGCCGAGCAGGAGAACGCGAGCCTCGCGGTCGAGAACGAGCGCACCCGCTTCGCCCGCGACCTGCACGACATCCTGGGCCACTCGCTCACGGTGATCACCGTCAAGGCCGAGCTCGCGCAGCGGCTGCTCGACCAGGACACGCCCGCGGGGACCGAGCGGGCCCGCGCCGAGCTCGCGGACCTCGAGCGGCTCAGCCGCGACGCGCTCGCCGACGTACGCCGTGCGGTCGAGGGCTACCGCGACCTGACCCTGCCCGGCGAGCTGGCCCGCGCCCGCACCGCGCTGGCCGCCGCCGAGATCGACGCGCGGCTGCCCAACTCCGCCGACGAGGTGCCGACCGAGCTGCGCGAGCTGTTCGCGTGGACGGTGCGCGAGGGCGTCACGAACGTGATCCGGCACTCCCGAGCCCGCACCTGCGAGGTGCGCCTGACCCCGACCGCCGCCGAGGTGCGCGACGACGGGCAGGGCTGTCCGGGACCGGCGACGGGCGGCTCGGGCTTGGCCGGGCTGCGCGAGCGGGCCACGGCCGCCGGCGCCACCGTGGTGACGCGGCAGCTCTCCCCCGGTTTCAGCCTGCAGGTGGTCCGATGATCCGGCTGCTGCTCGCCGACGACCAGGCGCTGGTCCGGGGCGCGCTCTCCGCGCTGCTCGGCCTCGAGCCCGACCTCGAGGTGGTCGCCGAGGTCGGATCCGGTGACGAGGTGGTCGCCGCCGTGCTCGCCCACCACCCCGACGTGGCGCTCCTCGACGTCGAGATGCCCGGCCTGGACGGCATCGCCGCAGCCGCGGCGCTCCGGCAGGCGGCCCCGGACACCCGGGTGCTGATCGTGACGACGTTCGGGCGGCCCGGCTACCTGCGCCGTGCCCTGCAGGCCGGCGCCTCCGGGTTCGTCGTCAAGGACACGCCCGCCGCGCAGCTCGCCGACGCCGTACGCCGGGTGCACGCCGGCCTCCGCGTCGTCGACCCGGCCCTGGCGACCGACAGCCTGGTCGCGGGCGATTCGCCGCTGACCGCCCGCGAGACCGAGGTGCTCCAGGCAGCCCGGGACGGCTCGCCCGTGGCGGCGATCGCCGCGCGGCTGTTCCTGTCGGAGGGCACGGTCCGCAACCACCTCTCCGCCGCGATCGGCAAGACCGGGGCCACCAACCGCGCCGAGGCGGTGATCACCGCCGAGGGCAACGGCTGGCTGTGACACTCTTGTCGGGCCATCTACGGTGTCCCCATGCGCTCGGTCATTCTCGGAGTCCTGGCCACCCTGGCCCTCAGCCTGCTCACGCCTGCCGCCCACGCGCAGAGTCTCGACACCCAGGGCCCCGACACCCAGCAGGGGGTGATCGCCCGCCAGGACGTCCCCGACCTGAGGGTCGCCCGGCTCGTGACCGGCCTCGACCACCCGTGGGACGTCCGCCCGATCGGCGACGGGCGGCTGATCTTCACCCAGCGCGACCGGGCGACCGTGTCGATCTGGGCCGACGGCCGCGCCCGCAAGGTGCGGGACTTCCCGAGCGGCTCGGTGTGGGTCTCGGGTGAGACCGGCCTGATGGGGCTGGAGGTGGACCCGTCGTTCGCGACCAACCACCGCTTCTACACCTGCCAGGGCGGCACCACCAGCCGCGGCCACGACGTACGCGTGATGCGCTGGACGTTGAGCGACAGCCTCCGCAGGGTCACGGGCAGCACGAAGCTGCTCGGCGGGCTGCCCGCCACCAGCGGCCGCCACGGCGGCTGCCGGCTGCTCGCCGTCGGGCCCCGGCTGTACGTCGGCACCGGTGACGCCGCGACCGGCACCAACCCCGAGAACAAGAAGTCGCTGGGCGGCAAGACGCTGTGCCTGCTCGCCGAGACCGGCAAGCCCTGCGAGGACAACCCGTTCATCGGCTCCAACAACCGCAGGAGCCGCTACGTGCACACCTACGGCCACCGCAACGTCCAGGGGCTCGACCAGCGCAGCGACGGGACCCTGTGGTCGGTCGAGCAGGGCACCTACCGCGACGACGAGGTCAACCGGCTGCGCCGGGGCGGCGACTACGGCTACAACCCGGTGCCGGGCTACAACGAGTCCGTGCCGATGACCGACCAGTCGCTGCCGGGCCGTCAACGCGCCGCGGTCTGGCGCTCGGGCAACCCGACCCTGGCCACCTCGGGCGGCGGGTTCGTCTACGGCGAGCGGTGGGGGGCCTACAACGGCAGCTTCGCCGTCGCCGCGCTCAAGGCCGAGCGGGTGCTGTTCCTCCAGCTGTCCTCGACCGGCAAGCTGGAGAAGGTGCGCGTGCCCGCCGCGCTGCGGACGTTCGGCCGGATCCGCACCGTGGTCGACGGGCCCGGCTCGGTCGCCTACGTCACCACGGACAACGGGAACGGCCGGGACGCGATCCTCGTTGTCCGACCTAGACGCTGAGCACACGCTGAGCACGACCAGAGAGCGGTGACGACCACCCGGTGGACGCCCAGACCCTGATCAACCTCGCCCTGGTCGTGCTGTTCATCCTGGTGGGCGGGGTGTTCGCCGGGACCGAGATCGCCCTGGTCTCGCTGCGCGAGGGGCAGATCAACACCCTCGCCTCCCGCGGCGCGCGCGGCGAGCGGGTCGCCTCGGTCGCGCGGGACCCCAACCGCTTCCTCGCCGCGGTGCAGATCGGCGTCACCCTGGCCGGCTTCTTCTCCGCGGCGTACGGCGCGTCCACGCTCGCGCCCGACTTCGCGCCGGTGCTGGAGCACGCCGGCCTCGGCGAGGACGCGGCCGACACGGTCGCGCTGGTGCTGCTGACCCTCTTCATCGCCTACCTCTCGCTGGTGTTCAGCGAGCTGGTCCCCAAGCGGCTGGCGCTGCAGCGGGCCGCCGGCGTGGCCTACCTCGTCGGGGCCCCGCTCGACCGGTTCGCGACCGCGATGCGACCCGTGGTGTGGCTGCTCTCCGTGTCCACGAACGCGGTCGTCCGGCTGTTCGGGGGCGACCCAGGCGCGGCCGCCGAGGAGCTCAGCGAGGAGGAGCTGCGGTTCCTGGTCGACCGGCACGAGGGCCTCGAGGAGGACGAGCGCCGGATCCTCACAGACGTCTTCGACGCCGGCGACCGGTCGCTGAGCGAGGTGATGCGTCCCCGCGGCGACGTCACGTTCATGAGCGCCGGGCTCCGGGTCGCGGACGCGATCGTCACGGCCCGCACCAGCCCCTACTCACGGTTCCCGGTGATCGGGTCCGGTCTCGACGACGTACGCGGGTTCCTGCACGTGCGCGACCTGCTCGGCGCCGACCCGGCGGCGCCGGTGCGCACGCTCACCCGCGAGATCCTGCACCTGCCGGCCACCAACCGGGTGCTGCCCTCGCTGACCCGGATGCGGGCCGAGGGCAGCCACATCGCGGTCGTCGTCGACGAGTACGGCGGGACCGACGGCATCGTCACCCTCGAGGACCTCGTCGAGGAGCTGGTCGGCGAGATCCACGACGAGTACGACCGGGCCGCACCCGAGGTGGCCGGCGAGATCGACGCCGGGCTCACCATCGAGGAGTTCACCGAGCGCACCGGGGTGGAGCTCGAGGACGGCCCGTACGAGACCGCCGCCGGCTACGTCGTCCACCGTCTTGGCCGGCTCGCCGTGCGTGGCGACGTGGTCGTGGTGGGCGACCGGGAGCTGGTCGTCGCCTCGGTCGACCGGCACCGGATCACCCGGCTGCGGGTGCGCCCGCTCGACTGAGCCACTCGGCCGAAAATCACCCCTTCGGGTCATCAGGAGCCGGGCGCACGGGTCGAACTTCCCGACATGCTCCGCGCCACCCTGCTCGCCGTCACGCTCGCCCTCGGGACGCTCCTCGGTCCCTCCTCGCCGGCCTCGGCCGGCACCGACGAGCCCGGCGGGCCCGACGGGCCCGACGAGTTCGTGATCGCGTCGTTCAACGTCCTGGGCGCCAGCCACACCGACGGCCGCCACCGCCACCACGGCTTCGACCGGTCCGAGGTGCGCCTGCCCCGGGCGATCAAGGCGCTGCGACGGGCCTCCGCCGACGTGGTCGGGCTGCAGGAGTTCCAGCGCTCGCAGCGCGACCGGTTCGTCGCGCGGGTCGGCAAGGAGTGGGGGGTGTACTCGACGTACACCCGGAACACCGACAACTCCGTCGCCTGGCGGACCGACCGGTTCGCGTTCGTCGAGGGCTGGTCGGCCCGCGTGCCCTACTTCCACGGCCGGATGCGCAAGATGCCGATCGTGGCGCTGCGGTCGCGGCCGACCGGCCGGGTGATCTACGTGATGAACGTCCACAACCCGGCCGACAGCCACGGCGACGCGTCGGCCTGGCGCCGCCGGGCCACCTTCATCGAGCGCCGGGTCACCAGCCGGCTCACCGAGGAGCTGCAGGCCCCCGTGTTCCTGACCGGTGACATGAACGACCGGGCCGAGTTCTTCTGCCCGTTCACGGAGATCGGTGTCATGCAGTCGTTCCTCGGCGGCTCCAACCCCGTGGGTGGACCGTGCCTCCCGCCGCCCGCGGGGATCGACTGGATCTTCGGCAACCGGTACGTCGAGTTCTCCGCGCCGCTCGTCGACCGCTCCTGGCTGGTCACCGCCGCCAGCGACCACCCGCTCGTCAGCGCGCACGTCCGGCTGGTGCCGTAGACGCTCCTACCCGTTCCACCCGAGCAGCGCGCCACCCGCGGTCACGCTCGCGAACCAGAGCACCACCGCGAACACCGCCAGACCGGGCACCCAGCGCGGGTGCAGCGACCACCAGGCGCAGGCCACGACGAACAGCGCCACCCACACGAGCAGCAGCACCACCACCGCCCACCAGGGCGCGACCAGCCCGCTCGCGGCGTACAGGAAGAACGCGCACGCCATCCCGGCCATCCCGACGAACGGCCACGGCGACACGTCGGGGCGTCCGCGCGGTCGGCGCCCCGGCTTGGTCATCACGCGGGCCTCACTCGTCGACGTCGTCGTTCCAGACCGGGTCCTTGTCCCACTCCTCGTTGCGCCGCTCGGCGGCCTCCAGGGCGTGCTCGGCCTCCTCACGAGAGGCGTAGGGCCCGAGACGGTCGATCGGCGGGCACAGGTTGGTCTCGTCCTCGACCCGCTTGTGGCGCACGCAGTACCAGAACTGGCTCATGTCGGTCGAAACTACACTCGCCGGGTGACTCCCCCGCTCCGCGCCGTGCCCGCATCGATCCCCCGGCCCGAGTACGTCGGCAAGGACGCCCCCGCCCGGTTCACCGGCAGCGAGGTCAAGGACGCCGAGACCGTCGAGCGGATGCGGGTCGCCTGCCGGCTCGCCGCCCAGACCCGCGACCTGGTCGGCTCGCACGTCGCACCGGGGGTGACCACCGACGAGCTCGACCTGGTCGGCCACGAGTTCCTCTGCGACCACGGCGCCTACCCCTCGACGCTCGGCTACCGCGGGTTCACCAAGTCGCTGTGCACCAGCGTCAACGAGGTCGTCTGCCACGGCATCCCGGGCGACCGCGTGGTCGAGGACGGGGACATCGTCAACATCGACGTGACGGCGTACCTCGACGGCGTCCACGGCGACACCAACGCCACGTTCCTCGCCGGCGACGTCGGCGAGGAGTCACGGCTGCTGGTCGAGCGCACCCGCGAGGCGCTGGCCCGCGGCATCAAGGCGGTGCGGCCGGGGCGGCGGATCAACGTGATCGGGCGGGTGATCGAGTCATACGCCGCCCGCTTCGGCTACGGCGTGGTCCGCGAGTTCACCGGCCACGGCATCGGCACCGCCTTCCACAGCGGGCTCGTCGTGCCGCACTACGACGACCCGGCCTACGACACGGTGATCGAGGCCGGGATGACGTTCACGATCGAGCCGATGCTGAACCTCGGCACCCACGAGTGGGACATGGCCGACGACGGCTGGACGGTGCTCACCCGCGACCGGCGCCGCAGCGCGCAGTTCGAGCACACGCTGCTCGTCACCCCCACCGGCGCCGAGGTGCTGACGCTGCCTTGAGGGCCGGGGGTCGGGCGTCGCCTCAGACCAGCCGGTCGAACGACGTCTCACCGGTCTCGGCGAGCCGCCGCTCGACGCGCAGCACCGCGACCTCGTGCTCGGGGTCGCCGCTCATCGTCGCGGCGAGCCGCAGGTGCGGCAGCGCCTCGGCGTACCGGCTCTGCCGCTCCAGGCACCGCCCGAGCGCGTGCCGCACCCAGTCGTCGGCGGGGTTCTCCTCGACCAGGTCGCCGAGCTCGGCCTCGGCCCGCTGCAGCTGAGCACGCATCAGGAACGCCCAGGCGCGCAGCATCCGCAACCCGCTGTTGCCGGGCTCGTCGGCCAGCGCAGGCTCGATGACCTCGAGCGCCTCGCGGGGCGCCCGGCGGGCGAGGAGGTCGAAGGCAGTGCGGTACGCCGACTCCGGGCCGGTCTGACCCGGGAAGACGACCGGCGGCGCCTGAAGGTCCATCTGCTGGTCGAAGTCGTTCACGCCTCTCCAACGCTCGCCGGGGGCGGTGGATTCCCCGGGGGGTCGTCGTGCAGGATGCGCTGGAACAGCACGTGGTCGGTCCACTCCCCCGCGATGAACAAGAACCGCTCGGCCACGCCGTACTGCTGGAACCCGGCCTTGCGGAGCACGGCTTGTGACGGCTCGTTGGGCAGCCGCGTGCCGGCCTCGAGGCGGTGCAGGCCGAGCCCGCGCGCCTCCGTGGCCGCGTGCTCGACCAGTGCGGTGCCCAGCCCGCGGCGGGTGTGGTCGTGGGCGACCCAGTAGCCGATGGTCGCGCTCTGGAGCACCCCGCGCACGATGTTGTCGATGGCGATCCGGCCCGCCACCACGTCGCCGTGCCAGAGCACGTAGGTGTGCCGCTTGCCGCGCTCGAGGTCGGCCAGCTGCTTGTCGATCTCGGCGGCCTGCGCCTCGACGGTGAAGAAGCTCTCGGGCCGCACCGGGTCCCACGGCGCGAGGTGCTCCCGATTGTCTCGGTATGCCGCTGCGAACGCTTCCGCATCGGTGGTCTTCAGTGGCCTGATCTCGTAGCCCTCGGGAAGCACCGGGACAGGCTAGCGGCCGGCTCAACCCTGCCGGATCGTCCCCGCGACGGTGTTCAATCCACGCAGGTCGTTCCCCGCACTCCACCACGCCCGGCTGCCCCTCCTGCTGCCGGCCGCCAAGGTCGCTGCGGTCAAGGACCTCACCCCGGACGTGTTCGGCAACGCCCGCGTCGACACGTACTGGTGCCACGAGGACGACACGGTGCCCGCGACCGTCGTGCGGGCGCCGGCGTACGTCGAGGCCGGCGCTGACGGCGTGGTCGTGCCGGCAGCGACGACGTACGCCGACGCACAGGAGCGTGTTCGCCGCTATCCTTGAGCCGCGGACAGGCTGGCCGGGCGACCGCGTGGAGGCAACTCCCCGAGGAAGGTCCGGGCTCCACAGGGCAGAGTGGTGGGTAACACCCACCCGGGGTGACCCGCGGGACAGTGCCACAGAGAACAGACCGCCTCTCCCCGCTCCGGCGAGGAGGGGTAAGGGTGAAACGGTGGCGTAAGAGACCACCAGCGACCGGGGCGACCCGGCCGGCTCGGCAAACCCCACTTGGAGCAAGGTCAAGAAGTCCCGTGCTTGCACGGGATGCGCGCACGTTCGAGGGCGGCCCGCCCGAGTGCGCGGGTAGACCGCTGGAGGGTGTCGGCAACGGCACCCGTAGATGGATGGTCGCCCCCCGGCTCGCCGGGGACAGAACCCGGCCTACAGGCCAGCCCGTCCGCACCCTCACCGTTCTTCCCGCGCCCGGTTGGGTACCGGTCGCGAGACCGACCAGATCCAAGGCAGGACGACGAGGAGGAGACACCCATGGCCGTGACGAGCTTCCAGGACCTGCCCCTCGCGGACCGCGACCGCGAGTGGGACGGCGCCGCCGCCGAGAAGCGGGTGCGCGAGTGGGCCGGGGCCGAGGAGGGCCCGAACGAGAAGTACCGCGACGCGCACGTCTGGTACGACGCCGAGAACAAGGACAACTTCACCGCCTACAAGCTGCTGATCGCGGACGTCGTCGACGGTCGGCTGAAGGCCGTGCCCCGTGGAGTGATGGCGGCAGGCAACGCTATGCAGGGCTCCCGCGGCGGCGTCGACCTGCCGGAGAGGGACATCGACCGGGTCAAGAGCTACCTGGCGAAGTACTACGACAAGCTCGGCGAGACCGCGCCCTGGGACCGAGACTGATCAGCTGGTCGCGCTCAGCGCGGCCGGCGCGGAGACGAGGTGCGAGGCGAACCAGTCGTTCGCGAGCTCGCAGACCCGCTCCAGCGAGTTCGGCTCCGAGAACAGGTGCGTGGCCCCGGAGACCACGGCGACCCGGGTCGGGCTGTGCATCCGGGCGGCGGCCCAGCGGCTGAGGTCGAGGACGGTCGGGTCCGCCCCGCCGACGACCAGCAGGGTCGGTGCGCCCACCCGGCCCAGGGCGTCGCCGGCCAGGTCGGGGCGACCGCCGCGGGACACGACGGCGCTGACCAGCCCATCGAGGTCGGCGGCCGAGCGCAGGGCGGCCGCGGCACCGGTGCTGGCGCCGAAGTAGCCGATCGGGAGCCCGCCGAGCCCCGGGAGGCCCGTGAGCCAGCGGGTCGCGGCGCTGAGGCGCCCGGCCAGCTCCTCGACGTCGAACACCCGGGCGCACGAGGACTCCTCGGCCGGGGTCAGCAGGTCCAGGAGGAGGGTGGCGAACCCGGCGCGCGAGAGCCGGCGCGCCACGTGCACGTTGCGGGGGTTATGCCGGCTGCTGCCGGCGCCGTGGGCGAAGACCACCACGCCGCGCGGCTCGTCGGGCACACGCAGCGTGCCGGCCAGGATCGCGCCGCCCGTCGGGATGCGGACCGTCCGGCCACCGGGGTCCGAGCCGTACTCGCGGCCCACGTCGAGCAGCCGGATGACCTGCTCGTCGGTGGTGGTCCGGAAGTCCTGGTAGTGGTCGGCGACCGTGGTGAACTCCGCGGGCATCTCGACGTACACGACCTCGTCGGCGCCCAGCGCGCGCGCGTTGATGCCGGGCGCGATGACCGGCGTCGCGACCACGACGTACGCCGCCCCCACCTCGCGGGCCACCTGGCAGGCGGCCGCGGCGGTGGCGCCGGTGGCGATCCCGTCGTCGACGATCAGGGCGACCCGGCCGGACAGGTCCAGCGGGGCACGGCCGCGGCGCAGCTGGGTGGCGCGGTCGCGCAGCATCGCGCGTTCGTCGGCCTCGAGCTCGGGCTCGCCGGGCAGGCCAGGCTTGCGCACGACGATCACGTCCAGCGGGGCGCGCAGCTCGTGCGCGACCTCCGCCGCCACCGGGACCCCGCCGCGGGGCAGCCCGAGCACGACCACGTCGGTGCCCGCCAGGTGCGACACCAGGGCAGCAAGACGACGGCCGCCGTCGATCCGGTCGAGGAACATCGTGGACACCTCCAGCCCTGTCCACACCACGGTCGCTCGGACCGCCGGGGGCCAGACAGAGCACCACGACCCAGGGTCCCGGGGCCTTCTGCCCCCGTTCCCAGGGCCTCCGGCAGCGCTCCGGCGGGACGATCAGGCCCCTGTCACCGCGGCGGCCGCGAGGTCCACGCACTCCTCACGGGACCGCCCGGTGTCGACTGCGGTGCTCTCGGGCCAGGGCGCCTCGCGGTGCCGGACGGCGGCCGCGATCGCCTCGTCGGCGTCCGAGATCCCCGTCCGCGCGAGGATCCGCGCCGCCGCGCGCTGCTCGTCGAGCAGGCAGCGCAGGCACACCAGCGCGGAGCTGGTCATGACGGCGACCGCGGCCGCCCGCGCCCGGTCCTCGGCGTCCGACCACGACGCGTCGAGGATCACCGACTCCCCCATCGCGAGCAGGGCGCCGGCGCGGCGCAGCAGCTCGTCGTACGTCGCCCGCGTATGCGTCGGGTCGTAGATGCCCTGGCCCACCGGCGCCCGGGCGGACGCCTCGGCGGGGACGCCGGCCAGCTCCTTGCGCACCCGGTCGCTGCTGAGCACCGTGCACCCGAGCCGGTCGGCGAGGTCGCCGGCGAGCGTGGTCTTGCCGGTCCCCGGCGGTCCGCCGACCAGCACCAGGCGCACCGTCCCCGCCCGCAGGTGGCGCGCCGCGAGCTCGGTGAAGCCGGCGGCCTGGTGGGCCGCCGAGCCGTGCAGCGACGCCCCGCGCAGGCAGCTGACCTTCGCCCGCACGAACGCCCGGTAGGCGACGAAGTGCTCCAGCAGGGCCTGCGGCGCCGGGTCGTCGGCGAGCTCGAGGTACGTCGAGCAGAGCAGCTCGGCGAGCTCCGGCGCGCCCAGCCACTCGAGGTCCATGGCCAGGAACGCGATGTCGTCGAGCCCGTCGACGTACCGCAGCCGGTCGTCGAACTCCAGGCAGTCCAGGATCCGCGGACCGTCGTCGAGGCAGAAGATGTCGTCGGCGAGCAGGTCCGCGTGCCCGTCCACCACCCGTCCGCGCCGCACCCGGTCGTCGAACAGCGGCTCCCGGCCCGCGAGGAACGTGTGCACCCGGGTCTCGACCTCGTCGAGGAGCGGCGACCCGATCAGGTCGGCCCCCTGCCCGTGGACCTGCGCGAAGCTGGCGTCCCACCGGCCCCGGATCGCGTCCCGGGTGCCCTCGGCGTCCACCTCCGGCCCGCGCCGGGCCCGCCCGTGGAACGCCGCCACCCGGCGGGCGATCGCGCGCACGTGGGCCGCGAGGTCCGGCACCGACTCCCGGCCCGCGACGAGGTGTGCGAGCCGCCGGTCGTCGGGCATCCGGCGCATCACCACCACCGGTTCCTCGGTGCCGTCGGGGGTGCGGAGCCCGCCGAGACCGAGGTAGACGTCCGGGGAGAACTGCCGGTTGAGCTCGACCTCGCGGGCACACACCTGGCGCCGCGCCTCGAGCGTGGTGAAGTCCAGGAAGCCGAGCCGCACCGGCCGCTTCAGCTTGTAGGCGAGGTCGCCGAGCAGCACGACCACGCCGGAGTGGGTCTCGCGGACCTCTGCGTACTGCTCCGCCATCACGGTGTCCTCCGCGTCCTCCCTGTCCCCCGTGTCGGCCGTGGTCCGCCGTGGCCGGCCGTCAGGAGGTCACGCACCTCGTCGTCTGAGGTGGGGTCGAAGCGCCGGTAGTGCGCGCCGACGGCGCCGAACCGCGACGGGGTCTCCACGCACAGCAGCTCGTCGGCGCCCAGACCGGACGCGGTGACGTCCGGCGCCGCGACCGGGACGGCGACGACGACCCGGGCGGCCCCGCGGGCCCGCGCGACCTGGCAGGCGACCCGGGCGGTGCTCCCGGTGGCGACGCCGTCGTCGACGACGACCGCCACCCGGCCGCGCAGGTCGGCCGGGTCCCGCTCCGCGCGCAGCCTCGCCACGCGCTCGCGCAGGGCCGCCCGCTCCCGGCCCCCGACCGACGCGAGGGCGGCCGCGCTCACGCCGGCCCGCAGGGCCAGGTCGGCGTCGAGCACCTCGACACCGCCTTCTCCGATCGCCCCCATCGCGACCTCGGGCTGCTGCGGCAGGCCGAGCTTGCGGACCACGATCACGTCGAGGGGCGCTCCCACCGCACGGGCGACCTCGGCGGCCACCGGCACCCCGCCACGCGGCAGCCCGAGCACCACCAGGTCGTCGTCTCGGTGACGCGCGAGCACGACCTCCGCAAGCCGCCGTCCGGCCTCGGCGCGGTCCCGGAACATGTGGTCCCTCCTCGCTCCGATCCCGTCTCCACGGTGCGCCGCCGCCTGGCGACGGACCAGGGGCCACCGACCGGATCGGTCGGGCCGATCGCCCGGCCCGCGGGGACCTTCGCCTCTTCCGTATCGCCGCATCAGGCTCTACAGACTGGCGGGAGACGACCGAAGGAGGTCGGTGGCGATGGCGAGCACCCGACCCGAGCTCGACCCGGCACAACCGACGGCACCCGACTACCGAGAACTGGTCCACGGATTCACCTGGGACCACGCCCGCGAGGCGCTCGCCGGGCTCCCCGGCGGGCACGGCCTCAACATCGCCCACGAGGCCGTCGACCGGCACGTGGACGAGGGCCGCGGCGACCAGGTCGCGATCCGCTGCGTCGCCGCCGACGGCTCGATGACCGCCGTCACCTTCGCCCAGCTCCGCCAGGAGACCAGCCGGTTCGCGCACCTGCTCGGCTCCCTGGGCGTGCGCCGCGGCGAGTCCGTGGTCTCGCTGCTCGGCCGCCAGCACGAGCAGTACGTCGTGTGCCTCGGCACGCTCAAGGCGGGCGCGGTCTTCTCGCCCCTGTTCTCCTCCTTCGGCCCCGACCCGATCCGCGAGCGGCTGCTGCGCAGCCGCGCGTCGGTGCTGGTCACCACCGAGTCGCTGTACCGCCGCAAGATCGCGCCGCAGCTCGCCGAGCTGCCCTACCTCCAGCACATCGTGCTGATCGGCCGGCACGACGGCGCCGACGAGGGGGCCGACGAGCGGCTGATCGGGTTCGACGAGGCGATGGCCGAGCAGCCGACGGAGTACGACGTCGCCGCGACCGAGCCCTCCGACCCGGCGCTGCTGCACTTCACCAGCGGCACGACGGGGCTGCCCAAGGGCGCGGTGCACGTCCACGACGCGGTGGTCGCCCACCGGGTGACCGCCGGGCTCGCGCTCGACCTGCACCCCGGCGACGTGTTCTGGTGCACCGCCGATCCCGGCTGGGTGACCGGCACGTCGTACGGCATCGTCGCGCCGCTCACGATCGGAGCGACGTTGGTCAGCTACGCCGGCGAGTTCGAGGCGGCCGCGTGGTACCGGATCCTCGCCGACCAGCACGTCACGGTCTGGTACACCGCACCGACCGCGCTGCGGATGCTGATGCGCTACGGCGCCGACCTGCCGCGCAGCCACGACCTGAGCACGCTGCGGCACGTCGCGAGCGTCGGCGAGGCGCTCAACCCCGAGGTCGTCCGGTGGGGCCAGGAGGCCCTCGGCCTGCCGATCCACGACAACTGGTGGCAGACGGAGACCGGCGCGATCATGGTCAGCAACTACCCCGGCATGCCGATCCGGCCCGGGTCGATGGGCCGCCCGATGCCCGGCGTCCAGGTGACGACGCTCGCGCTCGGCGACAACGGGCGGGCCCGCGTCGAGGACGGCAAGGTGACGCCCGCGGGCGTCGGGGAGTCCGGGGAGCTCGCGGTGCGCGCCGGCTGGCCGTCGATGTTCCGCACCTACCTCGACGACGAGGAGCGCTACCGGGCGTGCTTCGCCGACGGCTGGTACCTCAGCGGCGACCTGGCCAGCCTCGACGCCGACGGCTACCTGTGGTTCGTGGGCCGCGCCGACGACGTGATCAAGTCCGCCGGCCACCTGATCGGGCCCTTCGAGGTCGAGTCCGCGCTGCTCGAGCACCCGGCGGTCGTCGAGGCCGGCGTGATCGGCATGCCCGACGAGCTGGCCGGTGAGCTGGTCCGCGCCTACGTCACGGTCCGCGCCGGCCTCGACGCCGACGAGGCGCTGCGCCTCGACCTGGTCGCGTTCGCCCGCCGCCGGCTCGGCGGCCTGGCCCCGAAGGAGATCCTGTTCGACGAGCACCTGCCGCACAACAGCAGCGGCAAGGTGATGCGGCGGGTGCTGAAGGCCCGCGCGCTCGGCCTCCCGGAGGGCGACGTGTCGACGATGGAGCGGGTCCCGTGACCACCGACCCGCTCGACCTGCTGGCGACGATGCTGCTGGTGCGCCGCTTCGAGGAGCGGTGCGCCGAGCTGTACAGCGGCGGGCAGATCCGCGGCTTCCTGCACCTGTACGTCGGCGAGGAGGCCGTGGCCGCGGGCGTGTGCAGCGCCCTGGGCGAGGACGACTCCGTGGTCTCGACGTACCGCGAGCACGGGCACGCGCTCGCCCGTGGCGCCGAGCCCGAGGCGCTGATGGCCGAGATGTTCGGCAAGGTGACCGGATGCAGCCGCGGCCGCGGCGGCTCGATGCACCTGTTCGACCGCTCCCTGCGGTTCGTCGGCGGCAACGCGGTGGTCGGCGGCGGCCTGCCGCTGGCCGTCGGGCTCGCGCTCGGCGACGCGCTGCAGCACCGGCCCGGGGTCACCGCCTGCTTCTTCGGCGACGGCGCGATGGCCGAGGGCGAGTTCCACGAGAGCCTCAACCTCGCGGTGCTGTGGCGGCTGCCGGTGCTGTTCTGCTGCGAGAACAACCGCTACGCGATGGGGACCGCGATCAGCAAGGAGCACGGCCGCACCGAGCTGGCCCTGCGGGCGGCGTCGTACGGCGCGGCCGCGTGGCCGGTCGACGGCATGGACGCGGTCGCGGTCGCGGAGGCCGCCGAGCAGGCGGTCGCGGAGATCCGCGGCGGCGGCGGCCCGGTGTTCCTGGAGCTCCAGACCTACCGGTTCCGCGCCCACTCGATGTACGACCCCGACCGCTACCGCGCCAAGGACGAGATCGCCCACTGGCGCGAGCGCGACCCGATCGAGCTGCTCGGCCAGCGGCTGCGTGCCGACGGCCGGCTCACCGACGAGACCCTGGCCCGGATGGACGAGGAGGTCATGGCCCGGATCACCGCGGCCGTCGACCAGGCCGCCGGCGAGCCCGACGAGCCGGTCACGGACCTGACCCGCTTCGTCTACTCCGACGGATCCACCGCCGCGGTCGCAGGAGGCCCGCGATGACCCGCATGGTCGAGACCACCTACCGCGACGCGCTCCGCGAGGGCCTGCGCGAGGCGCTGCGCACCGACGAGCGGGTGTTCCTCATGGGCGAGGACGTCGGCAGCTACGGCGGCTGCTTCGCGGTCAGCCTCGGGCTGCTCGAGGAGTTCGGCCCCGATCGGATCCGCGACACGCCCCTCTCGGAGTCCGCGTTCGTCGGCGCCGGCATCGGCGCGGCCATCCAGGGGATGCGCCCGATCGTCGAGGTGATGACGGTCAACTTCAGCCTGCTCGCGCTCGACCAGATCATGAACAACGCCGCGTCGCTGCTGCACATGTCCGGCGGGCAGTACGCCGTACCGCTCGTGATCCGGATGACCACCGGCGCCGGGCGGCAGCTCGCCGCCCAGCACTCCCACAGCCTCGAGGGCTGGTACGCCCACATCCCCGGGCTGCGCATCGTCGCCCCGGCGACGCTGGAGGACGCCCGCGGCATGCTGGCTGGCGCGCTCGCCGACCCGGACCCCGTGCTGCTCTTCGAGCACGGCTCGCTCTACACGATGAAGGGGCAGCTGGCCGAGGACGCCGGCGCCGTCGACATCGACCACGCGGCCGTCCGCCGCCCGGGCACCGACGTCACGCTGATCGCCTACGGCGGGATGCTCGGCCGGGCCCTGGACGCAGCCGAGGCCCTCGACGCCGACGGCCTCTCCGCGGAGGTCGTCGACCTGCGGACCCTGCGTCCGCTCGACGACGCGACGGTCCTCGAGTCCGTACGTCGCACCCACCGCGTCGTGGTCGTCGACGAGGGCTGGCGCAGTGGCAGCCTCTCGGCCGAGATCGTGGCCCGGATCCAGGAGCAGGCGTTCTACGACCTCGACGCGCCGGTCGAGCGGGTCTGCTCGGCCGAGGTGCCGATGCCGTACGCCCGCCACCTCGAGCAGGCCGCGCTCCCCCAGGTGGAGGACGTCGTCGCGGCCGCGCACCGGACCAAGGGCTGACATGGCCGAGTTCACGATGCCGTCGCTCGGCGCCGACATGGACGAGGGCACGTTGCTGGAGTGGCTGGTGCACCCCGGCGACCAGGTGCGCAAGGGGGACATCCTCGCGGTGGTCGACACCTCCAAGTCCGCCGTCGAGGTCGAGTCGTTCGCCGCCGGCGTCGTCGACGCCCTGCTCGTCGAGCCCGGCACGACCGTACCGGTCGGCACCGTGCTGGCCACGCTCTCCGAGGCGGGCGGCGCGCCCGCTCCGGTGCCACCGGCGCCACCGGCCGCGCCGGCCAAGCGAGCCAAGCGCGCCAAGCGAGCGCCCCAGCCGCCGAGGCAGCAGCCGCAGCAGGCCGAGCGGGTCCACTCCCCACTGGTCCGCCGCGACGCGCAGGCGCTGGGGGTCGACCTGGCCCAGGTGCCCGGCAGCGGGAAGGGCGGGGAGATCACCCGCGAGGACGTGCGCCACGCAGCGGCCGCGGCCGCCCCGGCACCGGCACCGGCAGCACCGGCACCGGCCGCTCCGGCCGGCGAGCGGGCGCGGGTCACGCCGTACGCACGGCGGCTGGCCGCGGAGCTGGGCGTCGAGCTCGGCGCCGTGCGGGCCGCCGACGGCGCCACCGTCCGGGCCGAGGACGTCCGGGCGGCGACCCGGGGCGCGCCCGCCCTACCGGCCCCGGCACCGCCGCCCGCCGCCGCGCCCGGCGTGGACCCGATGCGGGCCACGATCGCGGCCGCGATGAGCCGCTCCAAGCGCGAGGTGCCGCACTACTACCTGGCCAACACCGTGGACCTGTCGCGCGCCTTGGCCTGGATGCACGAGCGCAACCGCGACCTGCCGATGGACCGGCGGCTGGTCCCGGCCGCGCTGGTGCTCAAGGCGACCGCGCTCGCCGTGGCCGCCCACCCCGCCCTCAACGGGTTCTGGGTCGACGGCGCGTTCCGGCCCGGGTCCGGCGTGCACCTCGGCGTGGCGATCTCGCTGCGGGGCGGCGGGCTCGTGGCCCCCGCGCTCCTGGACGCCGACCGGCTGTCGCTCGAGGAGCTGATGGCCGGGCTCAAGGACCTCGTCGTCCGCGCTCGTGGGCGGCGGCTGCGCGGCCGGGAGCTCACCGAGCCCACGATCACCGTCACCAACCTCGGCGACCAGGGCGTCGAGGCCGTGTACGGCGTCATCCACGTCCCCCAGGTCGCGCTGCTCGGCGTCGGCAAGGTCGTCGAGCGGCCGTGGGCCTCCGGCGGGATGGTCGGCGCCCGCCCGGTCACCACCATGACGCTCTCGGCGGACCACCGGGTCACCGACGGGTTCACCGGCGCTCGGTTCCTCGACCTCATCGACCGACACCTACAGCAACCGGAGGAGCTATGACCCCCCAGGACGCGCGCCGGGCCGTGGCCGCGGCGCTGACCGCGATCGTCCCCGACGCCGACATCGACGGCCTCCCCGACGACGCCTCCCTGCGTGACGAGCTCGAGCTCGACTCCCTCGACTTCCTCTCGTTCGTCGAGCAGCTCAGCACCCGGGCCCAGGTCCGCATCGACGAGACCGACTACCCCGAGCTCGCGACGCTCGGCTCCTCGGTGGCGTTCGTCGTCAGCCGCTCGAGCGGCGCCTAGGCAGCACCATTTCCGCGGCCGATCCGCGCCCGTGCCCAGGAACGACCGAGGTCGCTGCTGACCAGAAGCCGCTCCTCCGACCAGCGACGTCCCGGCGCGTCCAACGCGTAGAGCCGGTGCCCGACCGCCGCCACGGTGATCGGCCGCAGTGAGCGCACGACGACCGCGTCGTGACCCGGTGGGACTCGGAGGAGCGGGCCGCTGCCCGTCGAGACGAACACGGTCCCGTCGTCGGTCACGGCGACGCCGAGGGTCTCGTCCAGGTGCTCCGGGACGTCCACGGCGCGCCAGGTGCGGCCCGCGTCGTCCGAGACGACCAGGCCCGCGACGGGTGTCGAGTCGACACCGTTCGCGGTCGGGCCACCGAGTGCCACTGCGAGGTGGTCACCGCTGTCGCCGACCGCGGCGACCGAGACGCCGGTCTGCCACCTCCCCCGGCTCCACCGGCCGTGGTCGAACCGGGCCCAGCGCGCCGCACCAGCATCTCCACCGGCCACGAGCAGGGCACCGTCCGGGGTCACGAGGGCGCCGGTCCACCGGCGCATCGGAGGTGGCGGTACGACGTGGAGCGCGTCGTCCTCCGGTCGGTAGACGAGCAGGCGGTTGCCGACGGTCACGGCCACGTCGCCGGCCCGCGGCGCGACCTCTGGTCCCGAGACACCCAGCGGGTGGGTGGTCGCGTCCTGCCCGACCCGGGCGATCCCGTCCTCGCCGTGGTCGCTCACGTCGACGAGCCACCCGTGCGGCAGGTCCGCGACGACCCTCGTGGTCACGCCGGCCGGCGACCGGCTGAGCACCTCGCGGCCGTCGCGGGCGTGCACGGCCAGGGCCTCGGGACTCCGCACCGCCCACCCGCGCGCCCAGATGCCGAGGACGGCCCTGTCGCCATCGACCGACCAGCTCGAGACGTGCGCGCCACGGGCCTCGATCACCGCCTCGGCTGCTGCACCAGCGGGCTCCGGTGGCGTCGCCGTGGACGCGCTCTCGCCGGCGACGGGCGTCCGGTCCTCGTCGTCCGCTGCTTCCGAGCACCCGGCGACCACACCCACCAGGACCAGCGTGGCCATCCACGATCCGATTCGCATGCCCCTGTGACGACCCAGCACGGCAATCTGTTGTCACGCCCTGCTGCCGGTCGGCGTCCGCGCCCGGCTCCCCGACCGCTGCCTCCCCCGGGTGGTTGAGGAGGTTGCGCAGCAACCGTCTCGAAAACACCACGGTGGTTGAGGTGCGAGCGCAGCGAGCCTCGAACCCACCGACGCCACGGTGGTTGAGGTGCGAGCGCAGCGAGCCTCGAAACCACCCCCCACGGGCCCGACGACGTCGACCTTCAGGTCCGCCGCGGTCGCGGTCCGTGGCAGCAAAGCGGACCCGAGCCGCTCCAGTCGGCGTCCGCAGCCGACTTCCCGGCCGCCACCTCAGAAGTCGTCCCAAACGAGGTATTGACACTCGAACACGTGTTCGATAGACTGACGCCACAAACTCTCGGGAGTGGCGATGACCGCACAGACCAACCCACGACACCAGGTCTCACGCGCCGTCACCCAGCTCGAAGCCACCCTCGACGACATTGCCGACGCCGCGCTGTGGTCGATGGACACCGCCGAGACCGCCGACACCCTGGTCCGGCTCACCCGGGTCGCGTCCCGGGTGGCCGAACTCGAAGCCCGGGTCGCATCGCATGCCGGGACCGTCGGGGTGGCCGAGCAGGACGGTGCCACCTCGGTCGCGAACTGGTGGGGCCATACCACCCGGATGACCCGCGGTGAGTCCCACCGCAAGACCCGCCTCGCCGCCGGCCTCGAGCACCACCAGCCGGTCCAGGCCGCGCTCGCCGCCGGGGACGTGTTGCCCGACCAGGCCCTCGCGATCATCAAGGCCGTCGAGGACCTCCCCGACCACGTCCACCCCGACCTCGCCCGCCAAGCCGAGGAGCACCTGGTCGGCCAAGCCGCCCACTTCGACGCCAAAGCCCTGGCCGACCTCGGCAAAGGCCTCCTGCACGTCATCGACCCCGAAGCCGCCGACGCCCACCACGCCAAGCTCCTCGAAGCCGAGGAACGAGCCGCATCCCTGGCCACCCGACTCACCCTGCGCGAAGACCAGGACGGCACCCTGCGCGGCACCTTCACCCTCCCCACCCGGGTCGGGCAGATGTTCCGCAAACAGCTCCTCGCCATCGCCGCCCCCAAACACCGCGCCACCGTCGACGGACACCTCGGCGAACGCAAACCCACCCCCGAGCGGATGGGGCAGGCGCTGGTCGAGTGGATCGAGCGCTACCCGGCCAACCGGCTCCCCCACGCCGGCGGCGTCAACGCCACCGTCGTGGTCACCATCCCGATCGACACCCTCACCGGAGGGCTCAAACCCGGCACCCTGGACACCGGTGCGGTCATCTCCCCCGGTGAAGCCCGACGCCTCGCCTGCGAAGCCGGGATCATCCCCCTCGTCCTCAGCGGCACCTCCGAGATCCTCGACCTCGGCCGCACCCGCCGCTTCCACACCAAAGCCCAGAGGATCGCCATCGCCCACCGCGACCGCGGCTGCACCGCCCACGGCTGCGACGCCCCACCCGGGCACTGCCATGTCCACCACGACCCGTCCTGGGCGTCGGGCGGACCCACCGACATCACCCACGCCCGCCTCTACTGCCCCCACCACCACACCCGAGCCCACGACCCCACCTACATCACGACCATCCTCCCCAACGGGAAAGTGGCCTTCACCAGACGCACCTAAGCCAAACCGTCCTGGGGCGTGCCGCCGTGCCGTATCGGCCGTCAGCGACGTGCGATGACGTGGATCTGGGCGCCGAGCCTTTATCTGCACCGAGCGCAGACCAGGTCGAAGGTGCGGTCGCCGACGACGGCGTCGATGTCCTCGAGCCTTCCCTGGAGCGCCTCCACAGTGCAGCCGGCGAACCGCGCCTGCTCGATCATCTGCGCCAAGAGACGTGCTGACGGGTTGACCCCGGTGACCCGGCAGCCACGGCGGGCGAGTTCGATCGCCTGGGTGCCCTGACCGCAGGAGAAGAAATCCCTCCCGGATGGCTGGTGGAAGCGACACTCCGATGCCCCCAGCGGAGGACGCGACCATCACTCCAGCGTGAACTCGACCGTCCGGGCGGCGAGGTCGGCGGTGGTGAGCCGGACCCGCACGTCGGTGCCGAGCGGCAGCGGCTCCGCGCCGACCAGTCGCGCCTCGACGTCCGGGTCGTGGATGACGACCACCCCGCGCCGCGGGTCCTTCTCGTCCACGTCGACCACGACGCCGTCGAAGACCTCGCCGACCCGGGAGCGCAGCACGCCGGCCTCGACGAGGTCGACCACCTGCCGCTCGTAGGAACGGGCTCGCGCCCCGGAGGCCTGCAGGGTCTTCGGCAGGTCCGGGAGCGCGGCGAGCACCCACGCCGGCACCTCGGTGCCGGCGCACAGCGCCAGGCAGACCTCGCCGGCGTACCGGTCGCCGAGGCGGCGCAGCGGCGCGGTCACGTGCGCGTACTCCGAGGCCAGCGCGGAGTGCTGGGGGTCGGCGGGCATCTCGCCGTCGAACGCGACGTACCCGCTGCCGCGCAGCAGTCGGGTGGAGGCGTTGACCATCGCGGCGTGGCTGGGGATCGACGGGTCCAGCGAGCGGATGAAGTCGGGGTAGAGCTGCTCGGCGGGCCAGTCGATGCGCAGCGCGCGGGCGGTGCGGTGCAGCCGCTGCACGTCCCGCGGGTCCGGCGGCGGGAGCGTGCGCAGCAGCCCGACCCGGGCGTAGACCATCAGCGAGGCGGCCGCGAAGCCGGTGAGCAGCGAGATCTGGGCGTTCCACTGCTCCACGGGGAGCTGCTTGCGGAACTCCAGCCGCCACTCCTCCCCCTCGACGTCGACCTCCTGCTCGGGCAGCGGCAGCGAGACCCCGCCGCGGTCGGCCTCGCGGGCCAGGCGGAGCTCGCCGACCTCCTTCAGCAGCGTCAGCACCGGGGCGCCGGTGCCGGCGTCGATCGCGCGCTGCGCCTCGTCGTAGGAGAGCTGGGCGACCGAGCGGACCCGCGCCCGCTCGACGCGTACGTCGGTGCGTCCGCCCTCGCCGTCGACCCGGATCGTCCACAGCAGGGCGGGGCGGACCTGGCCCGGCAGCAGCGACGCCGCGTCCTCGCTGATGCTGCGCGGGTGCAGCGGGATCTTGGAGTCCGCGCCGTAGAGCGTCTCGCCGCGGCGGTTCGCCTCGACGTCGACCGGGTCTCCGGCGGTCACGAACGCCGCGACGTCGGCGATCGCGTACTGCACGACGTAGCCGTCACCGTCCCGCTCGATGTGCAGCGCCTGGTCGAGGTCGAGCGCCCCGGCGGGGTCGATGGTGACGAACGGCAGGCCGGTGCGGTCCAGGTCCGGCAGCCGGGGTGCCGCAGCGGACGCGGCCGCCGCCTCCTCGACCTCGGGTGGGAACTCGGCGGTGACCTCGAGGTCGGCCTGGATCTGCGCGATGCCGTCCCGCAGCGCGGCAGCAGCCACCCCGTCGCGGACGGAGCGGACCCGGACGACACGGCTGCTCGGCATACCGGCACCATAACCACCGTGTTGATGCTGCTGCCGCCCAGCGAGGGCAAGTCCACCGCGCGGCGGGGTCGTGCCCTGGACCCCGACGGCCTGTCCTTCCCGGCGCTGAGCGGGGCGCGCGAGCGGGTGCTGGGTGCGCTCGAGGAGCTGTGCGGCGGCGACCCGGCGGCGGCCGCGAAGACGCTGGGACTGGGCGCCACGCAGCACGACCTGGTCGAGCTCAACGCCCGGCTGCGGACCGCGCCGACCCAGCGGGCCGACCAGACCTACACCGGCGTGCTGTACGACGCCCTGGACGTCGCCACGCTGTCCGCGGCCGCCAGGCGGCGGGCCGCGACCCGGGTCGCGGTCACCTCGAGCCTGTTCGGGTTGGTGCGCACCGCGGACCGGATCCCGGCGTACCGGCTCTCCGGCGACACGACGCTGCCCGGCCTCGGCCCGGTCGCGGCCGTGTGGCGCGAGCGGCTCGGGCCCGTGCTGACCGACGCGGTCGGAGGCGGGCTGCTCGTGGACCTGCGCAGCGGCACGTACGTCGCGTTCTGGCGGCCGGCGGGCGTGCGCACCGCCAGCGTGCGGGTGCTGCACGAGGCGAACGGCCGGCGCCAGGTGGTCAGCCACTTCAACAAGGCGACCAAGGGCCGGATCGTGCGCGCGCTGCTCGAGGCCGGCGCCGACCCGCGCACCCCGGCGCGACTGGCCGAGGCGCTGCGCGACCTCGGCTGGGTGGTCGAGGAGGACGGCAACCGCCTCGACGTCGTCGTCAGCGAGCTCTGACTACCACTTCGTGACGTCGGCGGCGAACACGTCGTTGCCCGGCGGCAGCGCGTTGTACATCCGCAGCGACGGCCGGTCGTCGTAGTACGAGATCACCGTCACCGACGCCGGGGTGAGCTCCATCCGGAACACCGCCTCGAGGGAGGCGTCGACGGCGTTCGCGACCAGGGTCTTGATCGGGGTCACGTGGCTGACGACCACGACGGTCTTGCCGGTGTGCGCCTCCAGCAGCCGCGCCAGGCCCGCGAGCACCCGCTCCTGGACGACCCGGAACGACTCGCCCCCGCCGGGCGCGACGTCGAGCGACCCCAGCCATGCCTTCAGATCCTCGGGGTACCGCTCCCCCACCTCGGCGAAGGTCAGCCCGTCCCAGGCGCCGAACTCCATCTCGGCGAAGCCCGGCTCGACCTCGACCTCCCTGCCGAGGACGTCGGCGAGGATCTCGGCCGACTCGCGTGTGCGCCGCACCGGCGAGGCCACGACCGCGTCGACCCGGTCGGCGATCGGCGAGAGCCAGTCGGCGACCGCCCGGATCTGCGCCTTGCCCTCGTCGCTCAGCCCGGGGTTGGCGCTGGCCAGCCCGCCGGAGAACCGCTTCGCGGTCGTGTGCGGGGTGACTCCGTGCCGGACCAGCACCACGGTCGTCGGCTCGCCACCGCCACCCCAGCCGCGTGCCTGGCTCTGGATGGAGGCCGGCTGCTCCCCCTCCGGCGCCCGGGGGGACTCGACCTCCTCGATCAGCGAGTCCGGCTCCTGCAGCTCCGCGGCGACCGTGACGCCGCTGCGCTTGCCGTCGAGCGCCTCGTTGACCAGCCGGTCGGCGTGCGTGTTCTGCCCCCGCGGCACCCAGGTGTACGTCGTGCCGGACGGCGCCAGCCGGGTCGCCTCGGCCGCCAGCGGCCGCATGTCGGGGTGCTTGATCTTCCAGCGGCCCGACATCTGCTCGACCACGAGCTTGGAGTCCATCCGGACCTCGATCTCGGCGTCCGGGGCGTACTGCTCGGCCAGCCGCAGCCCGGCGATCAGCGCGGAGTACTCCGCCACGTTGTTGGACGCCACCCCGATCGCGGTGCCGTCCTCGGCGATCACCGCGCCGGTGTCGGCGTCGCGCAGGACCGCGCCGTACGCCGCCGGGCCGGGGTTGCCGCGCGAACCGCCGTCGGCCTCGATGACGACCCTGGTGATGGAGGGCCTGGTGACGGGCTCGGTCACAGACCTGACTCGGCGGTGCGCACCAGGATCCGCTGGCACTCCTCGCAGCGGATCACGTCGTCGGCCGGGGCGGCCCTGATGACCGCGATCTCGGCGTTGTCGATGCCGAGCTGGCAGCCGGTGCAGCGCCGCTGGCGCAGCTCCGCAGCGCCGATGCCGCCCTTCTGCTCCCGCAGCCGGCCGTAGAGCGCCAGCAGGTCGGCCGGGAGACCCTCGACCGCGGGCGCCCGCTCGGCCTCCAGCGAGGTGAGCTCGGCGTCGATCACGGCCAGCCGCTCGTCGCGGGCGGCGGCGAGCTCGGCCAGCCGGTGGTCGGCCTCGGTGACCCGGGCGACCAGCTCGTCGAGGTCGCGCTGGGCGTCCTCGAGCCGGGCCATCACCTCGAGCTCCTCGTCCTCGAGCGAGGAGATGCGGCGCTCGAGCGACTCGAGCTCGTGCCCCATCCGCTCGAGGTCCTTGGGGTTGGTGACCAGGCCCTGGTCCATCCGGTCGCGGTCGCGCCGGCGGCGGGTCTTGACCGCCTCGACGTCCGCGTCGACCTTCTCCTGCTCGACGGTCAGGTCATCGACGGTGATCCGGGCGTCGCGGGCGCGGTTGTCGAGATCGGTGCGGCTGGCCTGGAGCGTCGCGATCTCCGCGAGCTCGGGCAGGCTCGCCCGCTGGTGGCGCAGCAGGTCGGCTCGGGCGTCGAGCGCCTGCACGTCGAGGAGCTTGAGCTGGGCGGACGGGTCGGCTTTCAGGGGGTGCTCCTCAGATGCGGAACTGCCAGGGGTCGGTCCGGATGGTGCTCACCCGGGTCTCCACCGTATCGCCCGGACGGCCCAGCGCACGCCGCAGCCGTGCCTCGACGACCGGGAGCCAGGTCCACTCCGCCGCCCAGTGCGCCACGTCGACCAGCGCGGGCCCGTCGCGCTCGACGAACTCGCTCGCCGGGTGGTGCCGCAGGTCGCTGGTGACGTACACGTCGGCGTCGGTGCGGGCGACCGTGTCGAGCAGGAAGTCGCCGGCCCCGCCGCACAGCGCCACCCGGCGCACCGGGCGCGCCGGGTCGCCCGCGACGCGCACCCCCTGGGCGGTCGCCGGCAGCGCGGCCCCCACGCCGGCGGCGAACTCCTCCAGCGTGGTCGTGGGCACCGACCCGATCCGCCCGGTGCCGGTCGTCGCGAGCCCCGGGTCGCCGAGCTCGACGACGTCGTACGCCGGCTCCTCGTACGGGTGGGCCGCGAGCATCGCGCGCACCACCGAGGCGCGCCGGTGCCGGGCCAGCACCACCTCGACGCGGACCTCGCTGACCACCTCCACCTCGTCGACGGTGCCGATCGTGGGGTGCGCGCCCTCGAGCGGCCGGAACCGGCCCTCGCCGGGGGTCGAGAACGAGGCGTGGTCGTAGTCGCCGATCCGGCCGGCGCCGGCGACGGCGAGCGCCGCACGCAGCCGGTCGGCGTCGCCGGCCGGCACGAAGACGGTGAGCTTGTCCAGCGGGTCCGCGGGGGCCGGCAGGATCGGCTCGAGGTCGGTGAGGCCGAGCGCGAGCGCCATCGCCTCGGAGACGCCGCCCTCCGCCTGGTCGGCGTTGGTGTGGGCGGCGAGCAGCGCGCAGCCCGCGCCGGCGAGCGCGGCCAGGGTGCGTCCCTTGGGGGTGGTCGCCGGGAACCCGTGGACGGCCTTGAGGAACAGCGGGTGGTGGGTGACCAGCAGGTCCGCTCCCCACGCGGCCGCCTCCTGCGCCACCGGCAACACCGGGTCGACCGCGAACAGCACCTTGCGCACCGGCGCCGCGGGGTCGCCGTACACGAGACCGACGGCGTCCCACGAGTCGGCGGTGGCGGGCGGGTACCACCCGTGCAGCAGGTCGACGACGTCCGCGAGCGTGGGCATGGCTCGAGGCTATCGGGGGGGATCTGCCCGCGGCGGGAGCGGCAGTGGACGACGGTGCGAGTGAAGGAGCGGTTGTGGTGGCGGCGCTGTGCGTCGCCCGGCACCGGCAACCGGATCATGGCCGAGGCGGGGGCCCAGGCTCAATGAGCTTTGGGGTAGTCCCTGACGATCGGGCCCCTGTTCGGCCCGATCTGGGGCCCGATCGTCAGGGAGTACCCCCTCGGCCGGCCAGCCCTGTCCGACGCCCACGGCAGCGCGGGGGCCGGGCTGGCGCCGTACCGGCCATGGGTTCTACGTCCCAGGATGGGATCTAGGCTCGCAGCATGCCCGTCGTGAAGATCAACGCCATCTCCGTCCCGCCGCAGGCCCGCGAGGAGCTTGAGAAGCGCTTCGCCAACCGCGCCCACACCGTCGACGGCACGCCCGGCTTCCTGGGCTTCCAGCTGCTGCGGCCGGTGCGTGGCGAGGACCGCTACTTCGTGGTCACCCAGTGGGAGGACGAGGCGTCCTTCGAGGCCTGGCGCGACGGCGACGCGGTCGAGGCGCACGCCGGCGAGCGCCGCAGCCCGGTGTCCACCGGCGCCGATCTCCTGGAGTTCGAGGTCGTGCTGGACGTGCCGCGGGCCTGATCCGACGTTGACCCGCCCGAAAGTTTCGGGCGGGTCGACGTCATCTCGCGGCCGGAGGTGGCGGGACCAAGGTCCCTGGGCACTCCCCGACTACGGCGAGTAAGTTGAGCCTTACCTTCGTCATGAGGAGTCGGGTTTGTCTGGTACGACGCGGTCGCTGGTGGAGCTGCCGGCCGGAGCGAGTGCGACGGTCGTGGGGCTCTCCGACGACGCCGAGCCGCACGTCGCCCGCCGGCTGGTCGACCTCGGCCTGGTGCCGGGCACCGAGGTCACCGTCGTACGCCGGGCGCCGCTGCGCGACCCGACGCTCTACCGGTTCGCCGACACCGCGATGTGCCTGCGCGCCGCACAGGCCCGCCTGGTGACGGTGCGGCTGAGCGTGGCCGCCGCCGTCGCCCCGCGCGCGGGCGTGACCGTGGCATGAGCGCCCACTGCGACCCGGGCGGCGCCCAGGCCGGCTCGACGGCCACCGCCGAACGCCCGATGGTCGCGCTGGTCGGCGCCCCCAACGCCGGGAAGTCGACGATCTTCAACGCCCTCACCGGCCTGCGGGTCAAGACCGGCAACTACCCCGGTGTCACCGTCGGCCGCTCGCAGGGCAGCTGCACCCTCCCCGACGGGACCGCCGTGGACGTCGAGGACCTGCCCGGCACCTACAGCCTCGAGCCGATCAGCATCGACGAGCGGATCGTCGTCGACCTGCTCCACGGCCGCCTCGACGGCGTCGGCGAGCCGGGCGCGGTGGTCGTGGTCGCCGACGCCACCACGCTGCGTACGTCGCTCCGGCTCCTCGCCGGCGTGCTCGCCCTGGGCCGGCCGACCGCCCTGGTGCTGTCGATGCACGACGAGCTGGTCGCCCGCGGCGGCCGGCTCGACCTCGACCGGCTCGCGCGGGCGGTCGGCATCCCCGTGGTCATCGCCGACGGACGCAAGCGCTCCGGCGCCGCGGAGCTGCGCGACCTGCTGCCCGGCTGGGCGACCTGGACCGCACCGGTCGTGGCACCCCCCACCGACCCCGAGGGCTGCACCTCCTGGATCGGCTCCGTGCTGACGACCGCGGGCTACAGCAGTGCCCAGGAGAGCGCGCTGACCGCCCGGATCGACCGGGTGCTGCTGCACCCGGTGGCCGGCGTCGCGGTGTTCTTCGCGGTGATGTTCGGGTTCTTCCAGACGATCTTCGCGCTGGCCGCGCCCGCCCAGGACGCCATCGGCACCGGCATCGAGCGCCTCGCGACGGCCGTCACCGGCACGTTCGGCGACTCCGCACCGGTCCGCCTCGTCTCCGACGGCCTGCTCGGCGGCGTCGGCGGCGTCTTGGTCTTCGTGCCGCAGATCGCGCTGCTGTTCGTGCTCATCGCCGCCCTCGAGCAGGTGGGCTACCTCTCCCGCGCCGCGTTCCTGATGGACCGGGTGATGGCGCTGGCCGGCCTGGAGGGGCGGGCGTTCGTCGCGCTGCTCTCCTCCTTCGCCTGCGCGATCCCCGGCATCATGGCGACCCGCACGATGCCGTCGGCGCGCGAGCGGCTGGCCACGATGCTCTCGGTGCCGCTCGTGACGTGCTCGGCGCGGCTGCCGGTCTACACGCTGCTGATCTCGATGCTGATCCCGGCCGACGCCCGCTGGGCCGGGATGAGCGCCCGCGGCGCGACGATGTTCGGGCTCTACCTGCTGGGTGCGGTGTCGATGATGCTCGCCGCCCGCGTCGCCACCCTGGTCGGCGGGGCGCGGCACACGCTGATGCCGTTCACGATGGAGATGCCGCCCTACCGCCTGCCGGCGCTGCGCTCGGTGGTGGTCGCCGTCTGGCTGCCGGTCAAGGGGTTCCTGCACAAGATGGGCACCGTGATCGTGGCCTCCACGATCGTGCTGTGGGCGCTGCTCAACCTGCCGGTGCAGTCCGCGGCCGAGCTGCGCTCGCACGGCGTGGACCCCGGCGACGGCTCGGCGGTCGCGGCGTACACGATGGAGCACAGCGTGGCCGCCGGCATCGGCCGCGCGGCGTCCCCGGTCTTCGACCCGCTGGGCTTCGACTGGCGCACGAACGTCGCGGTGATCTCCTCGCTCGCCGCCCGGGAGACGTTCGTCGCGACGATGGGGCAGATCACCGCCGCGAGCGACCCGTCGGATCCCTCCCAGGCACTGGAGGACACGACGTTCGACCGCGGCCCCCACGCGGGCGAGCCGGTGTTCACCTCCGCCACGCTCGCCGCGCTGCTGGTGTTCTTCGTCTACGCCCTGCAGTGCATGGCCACGATCGCGACCCTGCGGCGCGAGACCGGTGGCTGGCGGTGGCCGCTGACGGTCTTCGGCGCCTACTTCGCGCTCGCTTGGGCGATGGCGTTCCTGGCCCACACCGCGGTCGGAGCGTTCGCATGACGACGCTCGCGCCGGTGGCCCTGCACCCCGAGGCCGGAGCCGTGCCGGAGGAGGTGCGCTGGATCGTGGCCGGCACTCCGCTCCCCGCCCCGGGCACGGTCGTCGAGGCGCCCGGCGACCTCGGTGCGCTGATCGCCGACGGCACCCTGGTCGAGGTCCGGGTGCTGCCCGGGTGCGTGGTCACCCGCGCTGCGTCGGCCGCCGACTGGCGGCAGTGCGGCGCCCGGGTGCGCGCGGCGGTCGCAGCCGCGGTCGCCGAGCCGGAGCGCTGGCGGATGGAGGCGACCGGGTCCGCGGACGACGAGGCGCTGGCCGACGCCGTACGCCGCCTGGTCGCGGGCGACGTCGGCGACTACGTGCGCTCCCACGGCGGCGCCATCGACCTGGCCGGCGTGCGCCACGGCGTCGTCACCGTGTGCCTGCGCGGCGCCTGCCACGGCTGCCCGGCCTCCGAGTTCACCCTGCGCATGCGCGTCGAGCGCCGGCTCCGCGAGGAGTGCCCGGCGCTCGTCTCGCTCGTCGCCCAGTAGTCCGGGTCAGTTGACCTGACGGTCGCGGCCCTCCCAGTACGGCGCGCGCAGCTTGAACTTCTGCAGCTTGCCGGTGGCCGTGCGGGCGAGCTGGTCGCGGAACTCCACCGAGGTCGGCGCCTTGTAGCCCGCGGCCTTCTCCTTGCACCAGGCGATCAGCTCCTCCTCGGTCGCCGTCTGCCCCGCCGCCAGCACGACCAGCGCCTTGATCGTCTCGCCCCACTTGTCGCTCGGCACGCCGATCACCGCGACCTCGGCCACCGCCGGGTGGGAGAACAGCACGTCCTCGACCTCGATCGAGGAGACGTTCTCGCCGCCGGTGATGATCACGTCCTTCTTGCGGTCGCTGATCGTCAGGTAGCCGTCGTCACCGAGGACGCCGCCGTCGCCGGTGTGGAACCAGCCGCCCGCGAGTGCCCGCTCGGTCTCCTCCGGCTGCTCCCAGTAGCCCTCCAGCACCACGTTGGAGCGGGCCAGCACCTCCCCGGTCGACTCCTCGTGCTCAGAGATCGCAAGGCGTACGCCGAGCGCGGGCGCGCCGGCCCGGGTGAGCCGGACGGCCCGCTCCTCGGCGGGCAGGTCGTCCCACTCCTCACGGGTCCGGTTGAAGGTCAGCAGCGGGGAGGTCTCGGTCAGGCCGTAGATCTGGATGAACTCCCAGCCGAGCTCCTCCTGCACGCGGATCACGGTCTTCGTCGGTGGCGGCGCACCGGCCATGATGATGCGCACCTTGTCGCGCCCGGGGATCTCGCCCTCCCAGTCCTGGGCGGCGTCGAGGACGGCCGCGGCGACCGCCGGGGCGGCGCACATCACGGTGACCCCGTGGTCGCGGACCCGGCGCAGGATCTCGGCGCCGTCGATCTTGCGGATCACGACCTGCTTGATCCCCAGGCCGGTTGCCACGAACGGCCAGCCCCAGCCGTTGGCGTGGAACATCGGCAGCGTGTGCAGGTAGACGTCGCGGTCGGAGGCCTGTGCGTGCATCGCGAACGTCACCGCGTTGACCCAGATGTTGCGGTGCGTGATCTGCACGCCCTTGGGCCGCGCGGTCGTGCCGGAGGTGTAGTTGATGCACGCCGTGGCGTTCTCGTCGGGCTCCCACGCCCGCGGCTCCACGCCCGGTGCGGCGTACAGGTCGTCGTCCTTGCCGAGCACGAACTTGAACTCCGCCGGCACGTCCTCGAGCGTCTCCTCCAGCTCGGGGTCGACCAGCAGCACCCGGGCCCCGGAGTGCTTGACGATGTAGTGCACCTCGTCGGGACGGAGTCGGAAGTTCACCGGCACCAGCACCCGGCCGAACCCGCTCACTCCGAAGAACGCCGTCAGCAGCCGGGCGCTGTTGTGGCTGACGATCGCGACCCGGTCACCGACCGCGAGCCCGAGCTCGTCGAGCTTGGCGGCCTGACGCCGCGCGAGCTCCCCCATCTGGGCGTACGTCAGCCCACCGCCACCCAGTGGCGGCGCCGGCTGGTCCGGCTCGTCCACCACACCGACGCGCTCGCCGTACACCTGCACGGCCCGGTCGAGGAAGTCGGAAACGCTGAACGGAACGATCATCGGTGCCCTCCTGGTGGTGTGCCGACCACTCTAGTGACGGTCGTGTTGGCCGGAGGTTGCCTCCGATCGTCGGGATGAGAGTCCTCTCATCCGGCTCTCATCGCGGCCCCACGATGGAGGAGGATGGTGGGGCCGTGAACAAGCTCTGGAAGGTCCTCCTCGCGCTCGCGCTGCTCGTCCCGATGGGGGCGTACGTCGCGGGCTCGCTCATGGCCTCGGCCGCCGACGACCCCTCGCCGCGGCCACCGATCGTCATCGAGGACCGCGACCCGAGCGGCTCCCCCAGCGGGACGCCCACCGGCTCCCCGAGCAGCGACCCCACGCCGTCCGGCACGGTCGGCCGGGTCGAGCTCGACCCGGACGACATCGACGACCCCGACGACGACTGGGGCCGCGACGACGACCACGGTGGCAACTACGGCGAGGACCACCGGGACGGTCGCGGTGAGGACCACGGCGAGCGGCACGGCGAGGACCGCTCCGGGTCGGGGGGCGGCGATGGCGGCCGCGGTGGCCACGGCGGCTGACACGGCGACCTCCCGATGGCGCGCTCGGCCGGCTTACCGGCCGGGCGCCTCGGTGCGCGTCCGCATCTCGGCCGCGGTCGCCCTCCTGGTCACCCTGGCGTTGGCCGGTGCGGGCGCGATCGTGTATGCGGTCGAGTCCCAACGGCTCGAGGAGCAGGTGGTAGCGGAGATCGACCAGGAGCTCGCCGAGCTCGCGAAGCTCCAGGAGAACGGCCTCAACCCCGACACCGGCCGTCCCTTCGACAGCGTCGGCGTCATGCTCGACACGTTCCTCGCCCGCAACGTGCCCGACGACAACGAGATCCTGGTCAGCTGGTATGACGGCCGCCCGGTCAAGGCGTCACCGCAGGAGGCCTTCGCCGGGACGACCCTCTTCCGGGACACCGCCGAGCCCCTGATCACCGAGGGCGGGTCGACGCGCATCGACGTCCCTGGGTACGGCGAGGCGCTCGTGACCGTCCAGCCGGTGCGCAGCTCCACCGAGGACGGCGCCCTGGTGATCGTGACCTACCTCGAGGAGAGCCGGGGCGAGCTGCGCGACACCATGCGCACCTACGCGATCGTGGCCCTGCTGTCGCTGCTGCTGGTGACCGCCGCGGCCGCCTGGCTCTCGGGCCGGCTGCTCGCGCCGCTGCGGGTGCTGCGCGAGACCGCCGACGACATCTCCGAGAGCGACCTCGCCCGCCGGCTGCCGGTCACCGGCAACGACGACATCACCGCGCTGACCCGCACGTTCAACGGCATGCTCGACCGCCTCGAGGCGGCGTTCGTGGGGCAACGCGAGTTCCTCGACGACGCCGGCCACGAGCTGCGCACTCCCCTCACCGTGCTGCGCGGCCACCTCGAGCTGCTCGACACCGGCAGCCCCGAGGAGGTCGCCGAGACCCGGGCGCTGCTCCTCGAGGAGACCGACCGGATGGCGCGCCTCGTGGGCGACCTCATCCTGCTCGCGAAGAGTGACCGGCCCGACTTCCTCCGCCTCCGGCCGGTCGACCTGGCCGCGCTCACGGCGGACGTGCTCGCCAAGGCCCGCGGGCTCGGCGACCGCGACTGGGTGCTCGACGAGACCGCCGAGGTGCAGGTCCGCGGCGACGAGCAGCGGCTCACCCAGGCGCTGCTCCAGCTCACCGACAACGCCGTCAAGCACACCCGCCCCGGGGACACGATCGCGGTGGGCTCGTCGTACGACGGCGACCAGGCCCGGCTCTGGGTCCGGGACACCGGACCGGGGGTGCCGCCGGACCAGCGCGAGCACATCTTCGAACGATTCGGGCGGGCCGCCGTGTCTCCCGGCGACGAGGGCTTCGGCCTGGGCCTGTCGATCGTGTCCGCCATCGCGCGGTCGCACGGCGGCAGCGTCGCGGTCGAGGACGCCCCACCCCAGGGCGCACGCTTCGTCATCATCCTGCCCGTCCCGGCGACGGCTCCACCGGAGGAGGACCCGTGGCCCGCATCCTGATCGTGGAGGACGAGCGGAGGATCTCGTCGTTCATCGCGAAGGGCCTGCGCGCCGAGGGCCACGTGACGACCTGCGTCGCCGACGGTCGGGAGGGGCTCGACCTCGCGCTGAGCGGCGACGTCGATCTCGTGGTGCTCGACATCGGGCTGCCGGGGATCGACGGCTTCGAGGTGCTCGAACGGCTCCGCGCCCAAGGATCCGCCGTCCCGGTCATCGTGCTCACCGCCCGCGACTCGGTCGGCGACACCGTGTCCGCCCTCGAGGGCGGCGCCGACGACTACATGCCCAAGCCGTTCCGGTTCGCCGAGCTGCTGGCGCGGGTCCGGCTGCGGCTGCGCCAGTGCCCGGACCCGTCGGCGCAACGCGACGAGGTGCTCCGGGCCGGCGGGGTGTCGCTCGACCTGCGCACCCGCCGCGCCATGGTCGGCGGCCGGCAGGTCGACCTCTCGGCACGCGAGTTCCGGCTCGCCGAGATGTTCATGACCAACGCCGGGCAGGTGCTCTCCCGCGAGCAGCTGCTCGACCACGTCTGGGGCATGGACTTCGACCCCGGGTCCAACGTCGTCGACGTGTACGTCGGTTACCTGCGCAAGAAGCTCGGCTCCGACACCATCGCGACAGTCCGGGGCATGGGCTACCGCTTCAACCGTTGACCCGCCCGAAACTTTCGGGCGGGTCAACGTGGATTGTCGACATTGAGCGTTGACCCGTCGTGAAGTTTCGGGCGGGTCAACGTGTCAGCGGGTCTCGAACCCACCCAGCCGGACGGCGGGCTGGCGGTCCAGGACCGGCTCGAGGGCCTCGGCGACCTCGTGCGGCAGGGGCCGGTCGGCCGGCCGGCGCTCGAGGCCGGCGTACAGGATCTTCACCACCTCCGCGGGGGTGCGTTCGGGGAGCTCGAACGGCTCCTCGTCGAGCTGGGGGAAGCCCGGGCCGTCGAAGGCCCGGTAGCCCGCGACCGCCTCGAAGACTGTCGCGCAGACCCCCCAGACGTCACTGGCGGGACCGGGCCCGCCGTACCGATCCGGGTCGGCCTGCTCGGGCGACATGTAGGCGTCGGTGCCGATCAGCCGGGTGCGGGCGGCGTCGGCGAGCGGGCGGGCGACCGAGAGGTCGATCAGCCGGGCGGGCGCACCCATGATCACGTTGCTCGGCTTCACGTCGAGGTGCGCCCAGCCGAGCCGGCGCAGGTAGTGCAGCGCGCTCGCGAGCTCGATGGCGAGCGGGAGGTACTGCTGCTCCTGCAGCGGGCCGTAGCGGCGGACCAGGGTCGAGAGCCGCGGTCCGTCGATGTGCTCGAGTACGACGTGGGGTCGCCCGGACGTCAGGTCGTGGCGCAGCCCGCGCACGACGACGGGGTGGTTGACGGTCGCGAGCGCCTGCACCTCCCGGACCAGCCCGCGCAACGCGTGCTCGTCGGCCACCTGGTCGGGGCGGACCACCTTGACCACCACGGGGGCGTAGGTGACCTCGTCGAACGCCAGGTAGGCCTCGTAGGCGGACCCGCCGCCGAGCCGACGGACAGCCGTCAGCTCGGCGGTGATCGGGTCGCCCTCGGCGAAGCACCAGGAGGCCGGGGACGCCACCACGTCAGCCCCGGGTGTTGTGGCGGGTGCCGTCGTTGGTGTGGTTGCGGGAGTGGTCGACGTTGCCGCTGCCGGGGCCGTCGCCGGTCAGGTCACGGACGCTGCCGCCCCGGCTGTGGTCCGTGACGGCGCCCCGGGTGCGGGTGCGCGTCTGCGTGCCGTTGCCGAGGCCGGTGTCGTCGTCGTCATCGTCCTCCACCGTGGTCACCACGGCCTGCGCGTCGTCGTCGCGCTTGAGCGCCTTGCTGTGGTGGTGACCACGGTCGTCACCCGCCGGGTCGTCGAAGCCCTGGTCGGCCAGCGCCAGCGGTGCCTGCCAGGCGATCAGCCCGGTGGTCACCAGGCCCGCCAGCCCGAGAGTGCCCGTGGTCATCAGCTTGTTCATCGTCGTCTCCTTGTCGTCGGAAGGTGCAGCGGATCTGCCACGACCAGGAGCCTCCGTGGCCGAGGTGAGGTGGCCATGAGCCGTCGATGAGAGACCTCTCACACGGACCGTCCCGCGGACCCACGTATCCTGTGCGCGCCCGCCACCGAGCCCCCGGAGTCCCGCGATCCCGTCCCGTCCCGCGACCGCAGCCCCCGCACCGCCGTTCCTGGTGTGGGCGCGCGCTGCCCTGCTCGGTGCCGCGATGCTCGGCACCGGGACGGTCTCGCACGTCTCGGCGGGCGGCCTGCTCCCCCACCCGGTCGCGCTGCTCGTGCTCGCCACGGGCTTCGTGGCGCTCGCGGGCCGGTTCCTCCTCGGCCCCGCCTCGACCCGCCGGATCGTGACGCTCGTGGTCGTCGGCCAGGGCGCCGCGCACACCGCACTGTCCGCGCTGGCGGGCCACCGCGGCGACGGCGGTACGGCGGCGCCCGACGCCCACCACGGGCCGCACCAGGTCCTGTCGGCGACGCTGCCGTTGGACGGCGACGGCCGCCGGGTCGGGTCGCTCCTCGACGCCTACTCCTCCGCACCCGTCACGGCCGGCCACGACGGCCCCGGCGTACCGCTCGGGGCGCTGAGCCACCTGGTCCACCACCTGGCCGAGCAGGGCCCGCTGATGCTCGCCGCGCACCTCGCCGCCGCCGTCGTCCTCGGCCTGGTCCTGGCCGTGGGCGAGCGGGCGCTGTGGGCCCTGGTGCACCTGGCGGCAGCCCGGGTGGTGGTGCTCGCCGCCGCCGGCCGCAGCGCCGCCGCGGCCCTCGCGGTCCTCCGCGGTGCCGCCGCCGCACCCCGCCCGCGCCCGCGGGCCACCGGTTTCGTCCCGCTCCCCCGTCTCGACCGGCCCGCGCTCTCGCGCCGCGGCCCACCCGCCCTCCTCGCCGTCTGACACCCACCCCACGGACCCGCCCGACCGGGCCGGTCCGGCGCGCGCCCGCGCGCCCACCCCAGACCGAGGAGAACCCCCATGACGAACACTGCTGCGCGCCGACCCTGGCGCACCCTGATGCCGGGACTGGCGCTCGTGGTGGCGCTGGCCACGCTCGCCGGCTGCGGCGACGACGCCGACGCCACCAGCCCGAGCGGCGACCCGAGCAGCGCCTCCGGCGCCGTGACCGTCGAGGACCCGTGGGTCCGCGCGACCACCGGGACCGACGACCCGACGATGACCGGGGCCTTCCTGGTCGTCGACAACAACACCGACGAGGACGTCACGCTCGAGAGCGCCTCGTCGCCGGTGGCCGGGATGGCCCAGCTGCACGAGATGGTCGCGGTCGACGGCGAGATGGTGATGCAGGAGGCCCCCGGCGGCATCGTCGTGCGCGCCGGCGGCGGCCAGCTGCTGCAGCCCGGCGGCTACCACGTGATGCTGATGAAGCTGAAGCGCGAGCTCGCCCCCGGCGACGAGGTCGAGCTGACCCTCGGCTTCTCCGACGGGACCGCGGTGGAGGTGACCGCGCCCGTGAAGGAGTTCACCGAGGAGGCCGGCCACTACCACTCACCGGGCACCGCGGAGCACGGCCACTGATGGCCGAGCCCGAGACGCCCGCGCCCGCGAGGCGGGGCATCGGCCGGCGGGGGTTCCTCGGGTACGCCGGGTCGGCGGTCGCTGGTGCGGCCGCCGGCGCGGCCGGCGGCGCCGCCTGGGGCGGGACCGCCGAGGACCCGGCGCCCGCCCGCGTCGGCCTCGGGGCCGAGGTGACGCCGTACGGCGCCCACCAGGCCGGCGTGACCGCGCCGACCCCCACCGTGGTCGAGGTGGTCGCCCTCGACCTGCTGGAGACCGTCGACCGGGACGCCCTCGGCCGGCTGTTCCGGGTGTGGACCGGTGACATCGAGGCCCTGGCCACCGGACGCCCGACGCCCGGCGACACCGAGCCCTGGCTCGCGGCCGCCCGCGCCGACGTCACGGTCACCGTGGGCCTCGGGCCCGGCGCCCTGGCCGCCGCGCGGGTCGACCCGCCGGTGGGCTTCGAGCAGGTCCCGCCGATGCGGCACGACCGGTTGGAGGACCGGTGGTCCGGGGGCGACCTGGTGCTGGTCGTGGGTGCTCGCGACGGGACGACCGTCGCCCACGCGGTGCGGCAACTGGTCCGTGACGCGGCGCCGTTCGCCCGGCAGCGGTGGCGCCAGGCCGGGTTCTGGAACGGCGTGGACGCGGACGGACGACGGGTCACCGGGCGCAACCTGTTCGGCCAGGTCGACGGCACCGCCAACCCGGTGCCGGGCACGGACGCGTTCGACCAGGCCGTCTGGGTGGTCGGCCCGCCGTGGGCGGGCGGCACCACCCTGGTCGTACGCCGGATCGCGATGGACCTCGACACCTGGGCGACGCTCACCCGCGACAAGCAGGAGCAGGCCGTCGGACGTCGGCTCGACGACGGCGAGCGGCTGGCCGAGCCCCGTCCGGACGCGCACGCCAGGCTCGCGCTCCCGATGGAGAACGCCGGGGCCCGGATCTTCCGCAAGGGCGTGAGCTACGCGAACGCCGAGGACAGCGGGCTGGTGTTCATGAGCTACCAGGCCTCGGTGGCCGGCCAGTTCGTGCCGATCCAGCGGTCCCTGGACCGCGCGGACGCGCTCAACACGTGGACGACGGCGATCGGCTCGGCGGTGTTCGCGGTGCTGCCCGGCTTCGAGCGAGGTGACTGGCTGGGCTCGGGGATCCTGGGCTGAAGGGGCCGAGCAGTGGCGCCGACCCGCCCGCCCCTGCGGGCGGGTCGGCGTTGCGTCGACAGGTCACCAACCACCGTGACCGTGGCGGTGCATGCGGTCACGGTCACGGTCGAGGTCGCCGTCGTGGAGCCGGTCCCGATCCCGGTCACCGTCGTGGATGCGGTCGCGATCGCGGTCACCGTCACGGGTGCCGTCGCAGTCACCGTCGTGGATACGGTCACGGTCGCGATCGCCCCCGCCCGCGCCGCCGTAGCCCTGGCCGCCGTAGCCCTGGCCGACGCTGCTGGTGGCTGCGCCGCCGGTGTCGCCGCCGCCGGCCGCCGTGGCCGGCGCCTGCCAGCCGAGCGCCGCCGCGGCGGCCAGGCCGAGTGCTGCCAGCGATCCGTTCCTCACTGCCTTGTTCATCGTGTCGCCCCCTTGGGCTGTCGTGACCGGCCGGGCCGGACCCAGCGGGCGTGGCCGGCCGGTCGTTGCTTCAGGAGCGACACTGCCGGCGGCGGGTAAGAGGAGGGTGAGCCCTCCATGAGACTGCTCTCACGCGACCCGACGCCGGGCGACGGCCGCGGTCAGGAGCGCCACGCGTGCAGCCGCCGGGCGGGCGCGTCGGCGCGCGGCGACTCGGTCTGCTCCCACACCCGGCGCCACTGCGCGACCTTCGGCCCGGTCGCGTCCGGCGTCGACCCGGCCGCGGCCCGGCGCCGGGCCTCCCACCAGGTGGTGCCGTCCTCGTCGAGCAGCACGGCCACCGCGTCCTTGACCCGCCCGGCGAAGTCGCGGACGTTCTCGTCCGGGCCGGCCACCAGCGGCTCCCCGAAGCGGATCGTCAGCTGCCGCCGGCCCGGCGCGGGCCAGCCCTGGCCCCGCGGCATCGCCGCGAACGTGCCGCGGTGGGCGACCGGCACGATCGGCACGCCGTACTCCTTGGCGAGGAACGCCGCCCCCATCCGGAAGCGGCCCACCCAGCCGTCGGTCGAGCGGGTGCCCTCGGGGTAGATCACCAGGCTCCAGCCGTCGGCCAGCACCTCGCCGGGAGTGGCCGCCATCGCGCCGCCGCGGCGGTCGATCGGGAAGGTGTTGAACAGCAGGGAGGAGCCGACCGCCCGCCACCAGGTGTCGAAGAAGTAGTCGGCCGCGGCGGCCACCGCCGTACGCCGGCGCCACGCGTCGGGCAGTGACAGCAGGATCAGCGGGGTGTCGAGGTGGGAGGCGTGGTTGGCCACGAAGATCACCGGGCCCGAGGTTCTCTCGAGCACGTCGAGGCCCTCGACGCGGGTGCGCACCTGGGAGCGGAACAGCGGCTCGAGGCCGGCCTTCTGGGCGACCTCGCGGGCCGCCATCGCCGGGCGGCGGCGCGACCAGTCGGTGCGGAACACCGTGGACCGGGCGGGCGGCACCCACTGCTCGGCCGAGCGCGGCACCTGGGCACGCCGTCCCCACCGCCAGCCGCGGGCGACCAGGCGGACGTCGTCCGCGGTCTCCTTGAGGAAGCTCATCGCGAGGTCACCTCACGTCCGCCAGCAGGTGGGGCGGGTTGTGCAGGTAGGTGATCGACGGGCTGGTGCCGACGGTGCCGGACGCCATCTCGAGCGCGTCGGCGAGGGTGCTCGCGGCCCGGAACCCCAGCCGCGATGCGACCCGGCGGTCGGCGCCGACCCAGATGACCTCGTCGACGTGGTCCATCGCGTGCGCCGCCCAGTACCACATGTAGAACGGGTGGACGCCGTGGTAGGCGTGCGAGGTGCGGTACAGGTGGATGTACCACGGGTCCTCGGCGAACTGCTGCTCGTACTTCGCCCCCACCACGGCGGGGTCGGTCGACTCGGCGAGCACCTCCTCGTAGAAGTCGACGTACGACGGGTGGTGCAGCTGGTTGAACCCCTCATTGAGCGGGTGGTACAGGATCACCGCGCCGCCCTTCCGGACGACCGGCTGCCCCCGGTAGGAGTTGAAGTAGTAGCCGAGCCCCATGCAGGTGGCCAGGATCGGGTTCATCGAGGACCCGACGTTGTAGGGGCCCAGGTAGGGCACGCCCATCACCAGCACGTCCGACTGCCCCTGCACCTCGACCAGGTGCTGCTGGTGCACCTTCTCCAGGGTGCGCTCGTGCACGGCCTCGACCTCGCCGGCGTTGACGCCCGTGAGCCCGTAGGCGCCACGCAGGTCGTGGAACATCTTGTGCCGCAGCTTCGCCGGTGCCACCGCCAGGCCGCGGCGCATCGCGAGCATCGACGCCTGGTCCTTGACCGACCACTCCCACTCGCGCTTCATCAGGAAGTCGTACGGCTTGGGGAACACGTTGTTGTCGAGTGTGGTCTCGATCTGGAAGACCTTGACGTGCTCCTTGATGAGCCGGCCCATCCGCCAGGCGGAGTGGTGCATCTCGGAGTGCTTGTGGTCCATGAACGAGCGCGACTGGACCATGGTCTTGGCGTTGTGGTGGTGGCGCAGGGACGTGTACGACGCCAGGCCGATGCCCACCGACTTGTGGCCGCCGTCCATCGCGACCAGGTTGACGTTGACGTACACCAGCAGGTCGGACTCCGCGGCCCGCTTGCTGATCTCGACGTCCTCACCCTTGTCGGTGGTGCCGAGGTGGGCGAGGTTGTCGCGGTCCTCGGCATCGAAGTTGTAGAGCTGGCCCTGCGGGTAGAACGAGCGGAAGACCCGCTCCCCCACGATGTGCTTCAGCTCGGCCGCGGTCATCCGGCGGTGTAGCGCGTTCGCCGCGATCAGCTGCACGTCGTCGACGCCGGCCTCGGCCGCCATCGTCAGCACCTGCTCGATGATCCGGCCCCGGATGTCGGGCGCCCGCATCGTCGGCAGTGGCAGCGAGAGGTCGTCGAACGCGATCGTCAGCCGCATCCCGGGCCGCAGCAGCTCGGGCAGCGGCTCGCAGTCGTGCGGGTGCAGCAGCGCGTCACGGATCGCCTCCTCGACGTCCGGGACGGTCGGGATCGACTCCGGCGGGTAGACCACGCGGGTGCCGAGCGGGAAGCTCTCGAGCCGGAAGCCCAGCCCCTCGTGCACGATCAGGGGCGGGGTACGGTCGTCGACCTCGAGGACGAATCCTGGACGGCTCATCGTGTGATCGCTCCTGACATGTAGCTGGGTCTCGACGCGCCGCCGCGCCCTCGTGCCTCGGCCGCGCCGCTTGCTCGACCTCCCCGGGCCCACGCACGCCGTTCGTTCCTCACGACGTGCTGCCCGGTGAGAAGGCCACCTTGACCGTGCCGAGACGGCCGGCGGAGTGGGCGTGGTCGAGCGCCTCCCGCCAACGGTGCAGTGGGTAGGCGGCGACGGACTTGGCGAGCTGCTGGACGGCGCCGGTGGCGACCAGCTCGGTGGCGCGGGCGAACGCGTCGTCGGCGCGGGCCGACGCGTAGGTGCCGACGACCTCCAGCTCGCGGAACCACGCGGCGGACAGGTCGGCGGAGCCGGGCATCCCGGAGAGCACGACGCGGCCGCCGGCGCGGGTCGACTGCAGCGAGGTCTCGAGCGACTGCCGGCTGCCGACGGCGTCGATCGCGACGTCGACGCCGCCGAGGAGGTACGGCGAGGAGAGCTCCGGCTCGAGCTGGAACGCGCCCGTCGAGCGGCGTACGCGCCGCATCACCTCGCCCGGGGCGACCACCTCGGTCGCACCGAGCTCACGGGCCAGCTCGCGCTGGTGGGCGTGCTTGGCCACCACGATGATCTCGCCGGCGTCGGTGAGCTCGCGCAGCGCGAGCGTCGCGAACAGCCCGACCGAGCCGGCTCCGCTGACGAGCACCCGGTCCCCGCCACGGATCCCGGCCCGCAGCGCCGTGTGCACGGCACACGCCACGGGCTCGAGCAGGATCGCCTGCTCGTCGGAGAAGCCCTCCGGCACGGGGTGGAGCTGGCTGCGGTGGGCCACCAGCTGCTGGCCCCACCCGCCCCCGGTGTCGTGGCAGAAGCCGGTCTGGAGTCCGGGCGACAGGTGCCCGACGGTGATCCGCGCGCACCGGTTGGTCGCGCCACCGGCACAGGCGTCGCACGGCTCGACGCCGCGGGCCGCGCAGGCCAGCACCGGGTCGATCACGACGCGGGTGCCCGCGGGCAGGTCCTCGCAGTCGTCGACCAGCTCGGCGACCACCTCGTGGCCGGGCACGAACGGCAGCGACACGACCGCGGAGAAGTACAGGCTGGTGCGCCCCGAGAGCGCGCCGAGGTCGGAGCCGCAGATCCCCGACAGCCGGGTGCGCAAGCGTGCCCACCCGGGCCGCGCGACGCGCGGCTCCTCGATCGTGACCAGCCGCAGCGGCGCGGCGAACCCGGACAGCACCCCGGGCACCCGGCCGCCGATCGCGCGACCGGCCATGGTCCGCGAGACCGACCGGAACATCTCCAGCGCGAGCATCATCGGGCGTCCCCTGCCGGGTTGAGGGTGCGAGTGCTGGCGGTCGAGCTGGACCAGTCGACGATCGTCCAGCGGTGCTGGCGGGCGTGCCGGAACAGCGGCACGTCGGGCCGCACCGCGACCGGCCGGCCGACCGCCTCCAGCAACGGCAGGTCGGAGTGGGAGTCGGCGTAGCCGTACGACGCCGCCAGGTCGATCCCGTGGGCAGCGGCGTACTGGCGCATCCACGCAGCCCGCGACTCCCCCACGAGCGGCGAGGACGCCAGGTGCCCGGTGCACACGCCGCGCTCGTCCACCGCGAGCTCGGCGGCCTCGACGTGGTCGAACAGCGGCGCCAGCGGCCGGGTCAGCGGCCGGATCGCGCCGGTGATCAGCACCGTGTGGTGCCCGGCGGCGCGGTGCTCGCGGATCCGGCGCACGGCGTCGGGAGAGAGCCGGGCGAGCACGTGGTCGGTCAGGTGCGCGTCGGCCACCGCCTCGAGCTCGTCGAGGCGGGCGCCGGCGTACTCGCGGTAGACCGAGCGCAGGAACGCGCTGCGCTCGCGGCGCTCCGCGCGCACCAGGCCCGGCAGCCGCGCGGCCATCCGGCCGAGCTCGGTGAACCGCTCGGAGCCGGTCTGCTCCCGCAGCCGCAGCCACAGGTAGGTCTCGATCACGTTGGAGGACAGCAGCGTCCCGTCCATGTCGAAGAAGGCAGCTGCGCTGGGCAGAGGCGTCGAGGTCGCTTCGCTCCCCACACCCTCCGTTCCGACCGACCAAGCTCGCTCCGCTCGCGGTCGGTCGGGCTCCGCTGACGCGGAGCGGGGTTCGAGTGGCCTGAGGCCCAGGTCGGCGTTGCGCTTGCGGGCCCGCCGGGCCTCGTCCATCCGGCGCACCGGGGCGGTGACCGCCGGGCAGTGCACCTCGCGCAGGTAGTGCTCCCAGTCGACGACCGCGGTGTCGAACGCGAATCGCTCGCGGTCCTCGACCGAGAGCGACTGGTGGAGTGCCAGCGTGTGGGCGTCGGAGAATCGCAGCTCCGCCTGGGCGTACTCGTGGTAGAGGTCGAGGTAGCGCCGCAGGAACTGCAGCCGCCGCCCCTGCTGGTCCAGTTTGCGCGCGAGGTCGCGGGCCCGGTCGCTGCGCGGCGTCCGCCCGATGACGTAGTCGGCGACCTTGTGGGCGCGCTCGCTGGTCACCAGCAGCCGCTCGACCGACTGCGCACCGGGGAACCGCCAGTCGGGCAGCCGCGCCGCGCCCCGGTCGCCGGCCACGAAGGGGTGCTCGTCGAAGTAGGCGCGCACGTTGCCGTAGAGCTGGCGGAACGTCAGCGGGTTGCGGTCCCCCGAGGAGACGTGGAAGTACGCCGGCGCGCCCGCCTCCGGGGGATGGGCGAGCACGGCGACGATCGCGGCGACCACGTGGTCGACCGGCACGATGTCGACGATCGTGTCCGCGGCGGCCGGGAACTCCGGCAGCTCGCCGCGCCCGTAGGCGAGGATCAGCGGCTCGGCCATCTTGAAGCCCTCGATCCACCCGGGGTGCGGCTTCACCAGGGCGGACTCGATGATGCTGGGCCGCACGATCGAGACCCGCGCGGTGGCGCCGTGGGCCTCGACCACGCGCTCGCCGAGGGCCTTGGTGAACGTGTAGCAGTCGGTCCAGCCGAGGCTGCGCGCCCGCTCGGTGCCGACCCGCACCAGCTCGGCCTTGACCCAGTCCTTGCGTGCCGCCTCGGTCGCGCTCGCGGCGGTGAGCAGCCCGGCCCGGCTGTGCGCCTTCTCGGCCTTGCGGCGCTCGGGCTCGAGCACGTCGGTCCCCCGCGAGCGGTGCTCGATCTCGGTGCGCTGCGCCAGCCCCCACGCGAGCTCGGCCTCGAGGTCGACGTCGTGCTCGACCGCGCCCTCGGGGATCGAGCCGCGCCGGCGGCCGGCGACGTACGCCGTCGAGATGTGCACGTAGTGCACCCGGTGCTCGGGGTCGACCTCCTGGATCCGCCGGATCAGGTCCCGGGTGCCGACCACGTTGGTGCGGAAGCCCTCGTCGACCGGCGGGTCGAACGACACGTCGCCCGCGCAGTGCACGACGGCGTCCAGGCCGGCGGGCAGCGGCGGCACGTCGGCGAGGTCGCCCTCGAGCACGCCCACCCGGGCGGCCATCAGCGCCTCGACGCCGCCGGCGGACTCGACGACCGGCGCGAAGATCGGCTTGCCCAGCAGGGCCGCGGTCCGGCTCGCGGCGCTGGTCGAGCCCTTGGGCCGGACCAGCACGGTCACCCGCACCCCGGGCACCTCGGCGAGCAGGAGCTGCAGGAGTGCCTCGCCCACGAACCCCGTGACGCCCGTGAGCAGGACGTGCCGTCCCGAGAGTCGATCGGCCACCGATGCCATCGTCACCCATCGGATTGTGCCATTGCCCACATGTCGCCTGCGTCACAGGTGCACGTCCGGCGGATGTCACCGGCGATGTCAGAGGTGCTTGGTGGCCTCACGGCGCGACAGCGGCGAGAGCCGGGCGTCGAGGCGCTCGACCTCCGCGCGCACCCAGGCCGGATCGGTGCGGGCAAGGTCGCGCAGCGCCCACCCGATGGCCTTCCGCAGCCAGAAGGACCCGTCGGCGAGGTTGGCCTCGACCGCGACCCGCAGCAGGTCCCGGTCGACGTCCTCGCGCGCCCCGACCTGGCAGAGCACAGCGGTACGCCGCACCCACAGGTGCTCGTCGGTGGCCCAGGCCCGCACCACCGGGGCGACGGCCGCCCGGTCGGCCCGCAACGCGGCGCCGACGAGGTGGACGGCCACCACGTCGACCACGTCCCACCAGGCCCCGGTGACTGCGAGGTGACGGGACAGGTCCAGCGAGCCGGCGTCCAGCCACCGCGCGGCCCGGCGGTGCCGGGCGACGGCGAGCGCGGCGTACCACTCCTCGCGGTGCTCCGCGCCGTCCCACAGCGCCCGCACGGTTGCCTCCCACGACTCGCGATCGCCCGGATCGTAGGCCTTGAGCAGCGGTCGGAGCAGCGCGGTCAGCTCCGGCGAGGACACCCCGCGGTAGGGCATCGCGGACTTCATGTACCGCTGCTGGTCAACGGCCCGCTGTGCATCGCCCGCGTCGGCGAGCACCGTGCGGATCGCGTCGACGAGCTGGAGATCGGGTCCCACCGGGCCAGGCTATTGCCGGGATCAGGGCCAGGAGCGGGTGGCGCCGGCACGCACGAGCAGCTCCGCGACCTCGCGGGTCTGCCACGGCTTCGCGGCGGTGGATCCCCAGCCCCGCAGGGCGCTGAGCGCGGCCTCGGCGAGCAGGTCGGTGTTCATCGTGACCGAGCGGATCTCGGCGACCGCCTGGTCGAGCGGGATGCCGAGGTGCACGAGCCGCTGCGCACAGCCGTGCAGCCGCGCGACCGTCACCCGGAGCGCGTCGGCGTCCGGCTCGATCCGGTCCTCGAGCGGCAGCACCACCGTGACGCACTGGACCTCCTCGGGGGAGGAGGTGTCGATCAGCTCGGCCAGTCGGCGGGCGTGCCGGGCGCCGACGACGAGCAGGTCCGCCTGCTGCCGCGCGCGCCCCAGCCACTGGTCGATCGCGGCGTCCTCCACGACGAGGCGCACGTCGACGCCGGGCCAGCGCGAGCGCATGTCACGGACCAGGTCGCTGAGCAGCAGCCGCTCGAAGCCGAGCAGCGACGGCCCGAGGCTGGCCTCCATCCGCGCGGTGGCGTCCATCAGGCCGATGTCGCGCGGGAAGGGGTCCGGCGGCGGGTCGGGCAGGCAGTGCACGACGGTCAGCGCGATGCCACGCCGGTCGGCCTGACCCCAGGCGTAGGCGAGGATCGACTGCGACTCGGGCGACCCGTCGACCAGCACGACCACGCCGACGCCGGGGGTACGCCGCAGCCGCGGCACCACCACCGGGCAGCCCGCGCGCGCCTTGACGAAGCCCAGCGCCGAGGACATCAGCGAGTCCTCCTCGGCCATCGCGGACCGCGAGCCCACGACGAGCATGGCCGCGTCGGCGGACAGGTCCAGGAGGGCCTGGTGCGGGTCGATCAGGCGCAGCACGTGGTGCACCTCGACCGCCGGCGCGACCCGGTCGACCTCGGCCTGTGCCGCATCGAGCACCTCGCGGCCGGTCGCGGTCGTGGCGTCGATGACGTCGCGGAAGTCGATGGTCTGGAAGTCGACCCACGACGAGAGCGCCGCGCCCACCCCGTGCACCAGCGTCAGGGGCGTCTCCTCGTGGACGGCCTCCTGGATCGCCCAGGCCAGGGCCTCCGCCGCGGCAGGGGTCTGGTCCACGCCCACGACGATGGTCCCGCCGGGGACCGTCTCGTTCGTGATGGCTGCCACCTCCCTGTGCGCCTCGCCGCGTCATCCTGACGTGGTTCTCTTCGGCGGTTCGCAGCCGGTCCTTAACGGTCGTCTGGACGGGTCGGACGGAGCTCGGGCAGCCCGCAGCGCAGCAGGACGTGAGGTGGGCGCAGAGGGGATCGAACCCCCGACCACCTCCTTGTAAGGGAGGTGCTCTACCGCTGAGCTATACGCCCGACACACCCCCGACGACCGCGGGAGCGGGGCACACACTACGCAACGAAGCGGCCCGAAATGAAGTTGAACCGCAGGCGTCTCGGGTCACCTGCGGTTCAACAAGGACAACTTTAGAGGGGCCGTTCAAGCGGTGTCGCGGGATCCCGCGATTTCCACGGGATTTCAACCGGAACGGTCTAGACCGGAGTCTGGAACCGGCTCAGCCGAGACTCGGAACGGCCTCAGACGACCGCGACCAGGTGCTTGAGGTGCTCGTCGAGGTCCCGCCCGTCGGGCATCGCGTTGTGCACCGACCAGCGGACCCGCCCGTCGCGGTCGATGACGTACGACGAGCGCCGCGGGCAGCCCTTGACCTCGTCGAAGACCTCGTAGGCGCGGGACACCGCACCGTGCGGCCAGAAGTCGGAGAGCAGCGGGAAGTTCAGCCCGTCCTGGTCGGCGAACGCCCGCAGCGAGTAGACGGGGTCGCAGGAGATCCCGAGCACCTCGGTCTCGAAGGTCAGGAACTCCGCGAGCCGGTCGCGGATGCCGGCCATCTCGCCGGTGCACACGCCGGAGAACGCGAAGGGGTAGAAGAAGATCGCGACCGCCTTGCGGCCGCGGAACGAGGACAGCGTCACGTCCTGCCCGAACTGGTCGCGCAGCGTGAAGTCAGGGGCCAGACCGCCGAGCTCGAGTCCGGTCGCTGAGGTGGTCATGGCGCCATCCTCGCACCCGGCGGGGACAGCGCCTCATCCGGCCGCCACGCCACCGGGGTCAGTCGGTGTCGAGGTCGCGCTTGAGCACCTTGCCGGTGGCGTTGCGGGGCAGCTCGTCGAGGAACACGATGTCGCGCGGGACCTTGAAGCGGGCCAGGTTGTCCTTGACCCAGTCCTTCAGCTCCGCGTCGGGGACCTCGCGGCTGACGACGACGAACGCCCGCAGCCGCTTGCCGAAGTCGGGGTCGTCCACGCCGACGGCAGCGACCTCGGCGACGGCCTCGTGCCGCATCAGGCAGTCCTCGACCTCCTTGGGGAACACGTTCTCCCCACCCGAGACGATCATCTCGTCGTCGCGTCCCTCGACGTGCAGCCGGCCGTCCTCGTCGAAGCGCCCCACGTCACCGGTCGACATCAGCCCGTCGACGACCTCCTTGTGGCCGCCGCCGGTGTAGCCCTCGAAGAGCAGCCCGTTGCCGACGAAGATCCGCCCGGTCTCCCCCGGCGGCAGCTCGCGGCCGTCCGGGTCGAGGATCTTCACGATCGTCGCGTGCGGCGGCTTGCCGGCCGCCGTCGGCGCCTCGCGCAGGTCCTGCGGCGTCGCGATCGAGGCGTAGGCGACCTCGGTCGATCCGTAGATGTTGTAGAGGTTGTCGCCGAAGTGGTCCATCCAGTTGAGGGCGAGGTCACCGGGCAGCGCCGACCCCGAGGACGCGACCACCCGCACGCGGGAGAGGTCGTACGCCGTCAGCGTCTGCTCCGGCAGCGCCATGATCCGCTGCAGCATCACCGGGATCACCACCAGCGAGTCGCAGCGCTCGTCCTGGGTGACCCGCAGACAGGTCTCGGGGTCGAAGCGGCGCCGCAGCACGACGGTCGAGCCGAGCAGCATCGACAGCGCCAGGTGGGCGAAGCCCCAGGTGTGGAACAGCGGCGCGGCGATGTGCGTGCGCCAGCCGTAGCGCAGCGGCATCCGCGACAGCAGCGAGACCGCGGCGTCGATGCCGGCCTCGCTGCGCGGTGCGCCCTTGGGGGTGCCGGTGGTGCCGGAGGTGAGGATCACGATCCGGCCGTGACGTCCGGGCGCCGGGAGGTCGCCGCCGCCCTGGCCGGCGATCAACGACTCCAGCGTCGGGTCGTCCGGGCTGGAGCCGGGGTCGGTCCAGGCCAGCACCGACGTACCGACGTGGGCCTTGGCGAGCATCTCGCTGAACTCGTCGTCGTGCACGACCAGCACCGGCCGCTCCCGCTCGAGCACCTCGACGAGCTGCGGCCCGGCGAACGCGGTGTTGAGGTAGAGGATGTCGGCGCCGAGCTTGGCGGTGGCGATGCTGGCGTCGACGAAGCCGCGGTGGTTGCGGCACATGAGCGCGACGCTGTCCCCCTCGCCGACGCCCAGCTCGGCGAAGGCCCGGGCGAGCGCGTTGGAGCGGCGGTGCATCTCCGCGAACGTCAGGGAGCCCAGCTCGTCGACCAGCGCGGTGCGGCGCGGGTCGAGCAGGGCGGCCGCGGTGAACCCGCCCGCCGGGCCGGTCCCCCAGTCCTTGAGGACCTTCGCGGCCCGGGCGAGCGCCACCGGGCTGTGCGGCCGGATGACCCCCGCCTCCCCCAGCACCTTGACGGTGGTGCCGGTCGCGGAGGCGCCGGCGAGGGCCTTCTGGAGCACAGACTGGAGCACGAGCACTTCCTGACGGTCGGACGGGTCGGGACGACGCCCGGTGCAACGACCGGCTGGCCCGTTGGTCTCGGGGCCGGTCGGGTGACCCGACTTACGCCGGTGTCTTCGGCGCCATCAACCGGGTCGCGGACCAGTCCTTGCTCACCGCGGCGGTGGTCGTCTGCGCGAGCCCGGCGATCGGCGCGGCCTCGGTGATGTCGGCAGGGTCGACGGCGTTGGGCCGTCCCACCTTGGGGGTGAGCAGCCAGATGGCGCCACCTCCCACGAGGTCGGTCAGCGCGTCGACGAGAGCGTCGACGAGGTCGCCGTCCTCGTCCCGCCACCAGAGCAGGACCGCGTCGACGACGTTGCCGTAGTCGCCGTCGACCATGTCGGCGTCGATCCGATCCTCGATCGCGGCACGCAGCTCGTCGTCGGAGTCGCTGTCCCAGCCCAGCTCCTGAACGACCATGCCGGCCTTCAGGCCCAGGCGGTCGGCCGGTCCTGTCGCAGGTCCGTCTGTCTGGGTGGACCCGCCACCCGGGGTCGAGCTCAAGTGCTGCCTCCATGTCTCACGGTCGCCTCAGGTCGGACGAACTGAGGAGTAGTCCACAGGAGTTTGTGTGCGGGACGCAACCCGTGTCCACAGGAGTCCCCGGCGAGGACGCCCCCAGCAGACCACACGGTGGCACTACCGATGGGTAAATTCGTCCGTCCCCAGGCGCGTGCGACGATGGGCTCGTGACCGAAGAACTCACCCCCACTTCTGGCACGGACAAGCGGAGCGGCGTGATCCCGACCGTCATCCACGAAGGTCTGCCGACCCAGCTGCCCGACATCGACCCCGACGAGACCCACGACTGGCTCGACTCGTTCGACTCCCTCGTCGGTGAACGCGGGCGGGAGCGTGCCCGCTACGTGATGCTCCGCCTGCTGGAGCGGGCCCGCGAGATGCAGGTCGGCGTGCCCGCCCTGCGCAGCACCGACTACATCAACACGATCCCGCCCGAGCGCGAGCCCTGGTTTCCCGGCGACGAGGAGACCGAGCGCCGCATCCGGGCGTTCATCCGCTGGAACGCCGCGGTCATGGTCTCCAGCGCGAACCGCAAGGGCCTCGAGGTCGGCGGGCACATCGCGACCTACCAGTCCTCGGCGAGCCTCTACGAGGTCGGGTTCAACCACTTCTTCCGCGGCAAGGACCACCCTGGCGGCGGCGACCAGGTGTACATCCAGGGACACGCCTCCCCCGGCATGTACGCCCGGGCCTACCTCGAGGGCCGGCTGACCGAGGAGCAGCTCTACCGGTTCCGCCAGGAGGTCCAGCACGGCCCGCACGCCGGCCTGTCGTCGTACCCCCACCCCCGGCTGATGCCGGAGTTCTGGGAGTTCCCGACGGTCTCGATGGGCCTGACCTCGCTCAACTCGATCTACCAGGCGCGGTTCAACCGCTACCTGCACAACCGTGGTCTCAAGGACACCAGCGACCAGCGCGTCTGGGCGTTCCTCGGTGACGGCGAGATGGGCGAGCCCGAGTCGCTCGGCGCGATCCGCGTCGCGGCCCGCGAGGAGCTCGACAACCTCGTGTGGGTCGTCAACTGCAACCTGCAGCAGCTCGACGGGCCGGTGACCGGCAACGGCAAGATCATCCAGGAGCTGGAGGCCAACTTCCGCGGCGCCGGCTGGAACGTCATCAAGGTCGTGTGGGGCCGCGAGTGGGACCAGCTGCTGGCGCGCGACGTCGACGGCGTCCTGGTCAACCGGATGAACTCCACCCCCGACGGCGACTTCCAGACCTACTCGGTCGAGACCGGCGACTACATCCGGGAGAGCTTCTTCGGCGCCGACCCGCGGTTGCGCAAGATGGTCGAGCACATGAGCGACGACCAGATCCGCAAGCTGCCGCGCGGCGGCCACGACTACCGCAAGGTGTACGCCGCGTTCGACGCCGCCACCAAGCACGTCGGGCAGCCGACGGTGATCCTGGCCAAGACCGTCAAGGGCTGGACGATCGACGCCCTCGAGGGCAAGAACGCCACGCACCAGATGAAGAAGCTGACCCAGGACGACCTCAAGAAGTTCCGGGACCGCCTCTACCTGCCGATCTCCGACCGCGACCTCGAGCGCGCCTACGAGGAGACCGGCGCCGCGCCGTTCTTCCACCCGGGCGAGAACTCCCCCGAGATCGAGTACATGCTCGAGCGCCGTCGCCAGCTCGGCGGGTCGCTGCCCAAGCGGGTGCTGCGCGCCAAGCCGCTCACGCTGCCGGGCGACGAGATGTACACCGAGCTCAAGAAGGGGTCCGGCAAGCACACCATCGCCACGACGATGGCCGTGGTCCGGCTGCTCAAGGACTGGATGAAGGACCCGGAGATCGGCAAGCGCATCGTGCCGATCGCCCCCGACGAGTACCGCACGTTCGGCATGGACGCGATGTTCCCGAGCGCGAAGGTCTACAACCCGGGCGGTCAGCAGTACGCCTCGGTCGACCGGAAACTGTTGCTCTCCTACAAGGAGTCGGCGCAGGGCCAGATGCTCCACGAGGGCATCTCCGAGGCCGGCGCCGTCGCCTCGGCGACCGCCGCGGGCTCGGCGTACGCCACCCACGGCGAGCACATGATCCCGTTCTACATCTTCTACTCGATGTTCGGGTTCCAGCGCACCGGCGACTCGATCTGGGCGATGACCGACCAGCTCGCCCGCGGCTTCCTCATCGGCGCCACGGCGGGACGGACCACGCTGACCGGCGAGGGCCTCCAACACGCCGACGGCCACTCCCCGCTGCTCGCGGCGACCAACCCCGGCGTCGTCCACTACGACCCGGCGTTCGCCTACGAGATCGGGCACATCATGCGCTCAGGTCTGCAGCGGATGTACGGCGAGGACGCCGAGGACGTCGTCTTCTACCTGACCGTCTACAACGAGCCGGTGCACCAGCCGGCCGAGCCGGAGGACGTCGACGTCGACGGCATCCTGCGCGGCATCCACCACGTCGAGGCCGGCGAGGGCGGGGGCCCCCGGGTCCAGCTCCTCGCCTCGGGCGTCGGCTTCCCGTGGGTGAAGGAGGCGCAGCGCCTGCTCCGCGAGGACTGGGGCGTGAGCGCCGACACCTGGTCGGTGACCTCGTGGAACGAGCTGGCCCGCGACGGCGCCGCCGCGGAGGAGTGGAACCTGCTCCACCCGGGCGAGCGGCCGCGCACGCCGTACGTCACGGACAAGCTGCAGGCGGTCGAGGGCCCGGTCGTGGCCGTGTCGGACTACATGCGCGCCGTGCCGCTGCAGATCGCCCGCTGGGTGCCGCGGGACTACCGGGTGCTCGGCGCCGACGGTTACGGCTTCGCCGACACCCGCCCGGCCGCCCGGCGCTTCTTCCACATCGACGCGCAGTCCGTCGTCGTCCAGGCGCTGCAGGCGCTCGCGGACGCCGGCCAGGTCGACCGCTCGAAGGTCGAGGAGGCGTTCTCGAAGTACCGCATCGACGACCCCACGGCCGTCGCCGGCGTCAAGCAGGAGGGCGGGGACGCGTAAGCGCTCACCGCATCCACGTTGACCCGCCCGAAACTTTCGGGCGGGTCAACGCCATTTCAGGCCGTGTCGGAGGAGACCGCGCGCAGCCGGGGCGCGTTGCCGCCGGACTTGAGCAGCGCCCGGAACCGGGCCCGGGAGTACGTCGCCGGCTCGGTCGAGCGGATGAAGTCCTGCACGATCCGGGCGAACCGGTGCGGGTGGTCCTTGTGCGGGAAGTGCCCGGCGTCGGGGATCACCTCGACGCGAGCGTTGGGCGCGAGCGCGGCGGCGTTGTTGGCGTGCCGGACCGGGATCACCCGGTCGTCGCGCCCCCACACCACCCACATCGGCATCTCCTCGGTCAGGTAGGCCCGGTCGGCCATCGTCACGATCTGGCCGCGCCAGTCGACGACGGCGCGGACCACGTGCCGGATCGCGTGCCGGGCCTGGGGGTCCTTGAAGGTGTCGTAGATGTCGGCGACCTCGTCGAGGTCGTGGGTGAGCTTCCACCCCGACCGGGACGCCGCACGGAGCCCGGCCACGCCCAGGTGGCGTACGCCGGGCAGCGTGAGCACCCCCATCACCTGGTGGAACCCCGGCGTGCTGATCGCCCGGATGCCCGGCGACACCTCAGGGCCGAGCCCGCCGGAGGCGACGAGCATCAGCCGCTCGGTGCGCTCGGGGAACTGGTAGGCGAACTGCATCGCGACGCCGCCGCCGAAGCTGTGCCCGATCACGGTCACCTTGTCGATGCCGAGCACGGTCAGCAGGTCACGCATGCCGTTGGCGTAGCCGCCCAGCGTGTAGTCGGCCCGCGGCTTGTCCGACTGCCCGTGCCCGAGCAGGTCGGGCGCGATCACCGTGTAGCGGCGACCCAGCGCCTCGATCACCGGGTCCCAGGTCGTGTGGTCGCAGCCGAGACCGTGCAGCAGCAGCACCACCGGCCCGCTCCCGGTCTTCACGTACGCCCTGCGGTGACCGTGGATGGTCACGAACTGGACGTCGTTCGCCCTGCTGACCACGTCGCCTCCCCAGGTCGGCTGTAGGCCGCGATTCAACCATGCCGACCCGGGCGACGGGAGGGCGAACACCTTGATTTACCGGGGTTTTACGTCCGTCAACGGGGTCCACTAGCCTCGACAGGTGACTCCACGGCAGGCCGTCGGCCCGCACCGACGGGCCGCCGACGCACTCCAGCGCGCGACCGGCGCGCTCAGCACCGCTGCGACCGCCCGCATGGAGCAGGACATGCCGTGGTTCCGCGAGCTGAGCGCCCAGGACCGCTCCTGGGTCGGCATGATCGTGCAGGCCGGCATCCGCGGGTTCGTCGACTGGTACCGCCAGTCCGGCGACCGGCCCGCGCCCGGGTCCAACGAGATGGTGGCCTCGGTGTTCGGGGCGGCGCCGCGGGCGCTCGCCGGGGTGATCGACCTGCAGCAGACGGTAGGTCTGGTGCGCCTCTCCATCGAGGTCGTGGAGGCCAACGTCGACCAGCTGCTCGAGCCCGAGGACGCCGCCGACGTCCGGGCCGCGGTGCTGCGCTACGCCCGCGAGGTCGCGTTCGCGACCGCCGAGGTCTACGCCCGGGCAGCGGAGCTGCGCGGCGCCTGGGACGCCCGGCTGGAGGCGCTGGTCGTGGACGCGGTGCTCCGGTCCGAGGCCGACGAGGCGCTGCTGTCGCGCGCGAGTGCGCTGGGCTGGGCGGCGCGCGGCGACGTCGCGGTGGTCCTGGGGAGCGTGCCCAGTGCGCGCAGCGAGTCCGACACCTTCGACGAGGTACGCCGGGTGGCGCGGACCGCCGGGATGGACGCGCTGTGCGCGGTCCAGGGCGACCGGCTGGTCGTCCTCCTCGGCGGGGTCACCGACCCGCGCGAGGCCGCGGCGGCCGTCAGCGACCTGTTCGGCGCCGGGCCGGTGGTGGTCGGCCCGGTCGCCGCCGACCTGGCGCAGGCGCACGTGTCGGCCCGCGCCGCGCTGTCGGCGCACCGGGCCGCGGTCGGCTGGCCCGAGGCACCCCGACCGGTGCGCAGCGCCGACCTGCTCCCGGAGCGGGCCCTGGCGGGCGACGGCCACGCCCGCCGGCACCTGGTCGACGAGGTCTACCTCCCCCTGGTGCACGCCCGCGGCACGCTGATCGAGACGGTGGCGGCGTACTTCCAGCACGGCTCGTCGATCGAGGCGACCGGCCGGGCGCTCTTCGTGCACCCGAACACGGTGCGCTACCGCCTGCGCCAGGTCGCCGAGCTGACCGGCTGCTCGCCGGGCGATCCGCGCGATGCGTTCACCCTCGAGATCGCCCTCGTGCTCGGCCGGCAGTCGGGCCGCGGAGGAGCACCCACCACCTGAGCGTGCTTTGTGGGAACCCCACAAAGGATCGCCGGTCGATTGGTGCGGGCCTGAGGCGAGGTTCGGCCCGCCTTCCCGGCACAGTGGACGGGTGCTCGTCATCGTCGCTCCCGGTCAGGGTGCCCAGACCCCCGGCTTCCTCCGGCCGTGGCTCGAGGACCCCACGTTCGCCTCCCGCTTCGGCTGGCTCGCGACGGTCGCCGACCTCGACCTCGCCCACTACGGCACCGAGGCCGACGCCGACACCATCCGCGACACCAGGATCGCCCAGCCGCTGCTGGTCGCGACCGGCCTGGTCGCGGCCCTCGAGCTGTTCCCCCACCCGGCCGACGCGTTCGAGCAGGTCGGCGCGGTCGCGGGCCACAGCGTGGGTGAGATCGCGGCGGCCGCGGGCGCCCGGGTGATCACCGCCGAGCAGGCGATGGTCCTGGTCCGCGAGCGCGGCAACGCGATGGCGCAGGCCGCCGCGGTGACCCCGACCGGCATGACCGCCGTGCTCGGTGGCGACCGCGACGAGGTGCTGGCCGCGCTGGACAAGCACGGCCTGACCCCCGCCAACGACAACGGCCCCGGGCAGATCGTCGCCGCCGGCACCCGCGAGCAGCTGGACGCGCTCGCCGCGGAGCCGCCCGCCAAGGCCCGCCTGATGCCGCTCAGCGTCGCCGGCGCCTTCCACACCCACCACATGGAGCCGGCGGTCGGCCACCTCGCCGCGCTGGCCCGGTCGGTGTCCGTGCACGACCCGCGCACCCGGCTGATCTCCAACCGCGACGGCACCGTCGTCCACGACGGCCAGGAGGTGCTCGCCCGGATCGTCGGCCAGATCGCCAGCCCGGTCCGCTGGGACCTCTGCCTGGAGACGATGGAGGACCTGGGCGTCACCGGCATCCTGGAGATGCCGCCCGCCGGCACGCTCACCGGCATCGCCAAGCGTGCGCTCCGCGGAGTCGAGACGTTCGCGCTCAAGACCCCCGACCAGCTCGACGACGCGCGCGCGTTCTGCGCCAAGCACGGCGAGTCCTCGGGCATGGACACCAGCCCCACCTGGCGGATGGTCGTGTCGCCCGCGAAGGGCACCTTCCACCAGTCCGGCGAGGCCTCCGCGACGGAGGTGCTCGAGCCCGGCACCGCGATCGGCGAGGTGGCGAGCCTGCGCGACCGCACCAGCATCACCGCGCCGCACGGCGGCACGGTCGTCGAGTGGCTCGTCGAGGACGGCGACCTGGTCTCACCCGGCCAGCCACTGCTGCGTCTGCACCCTGAGGGAGGAGCCTGATGGCCACGATCGAGCAGGCCCAGGGGGCCCGGCACGCCGGGATCCTCGGCATCGGTTCCTACCGTCCCTCGCGGGTGATCCCCAACTCCGAGGTCGTCGACGCGATCGACTCCAGCGACGAGTGGATCCAGCAGCGCTCCGGCATCAAGCAGCGCCGCTGGGCGACCCCGGAGGAGACCGTGCAGGTGATGTCGGTGGCGGCGGCCCGCAAGGCCCTCGACCGCGCCGGTGTCGACCCCCGGCAGATCGACTGCGTGATCGTCGCGACGGTCACCCACATGATCCAGACGCCCGCGATCGCCACCGCGATCGCCTACGAGCTCGGCACCGACCAGGCTGCGGCGTTCGACATCTCCGCCGCGTGCGCGGGCTTCTGCCACGGCATCGCGATGGCCGCTGACATGATCCGCGGCGGCAGCGCAGGTCACGTCCTCGTGATCGGCGTGGAGCGGCTCTCCGACCTCACCGACGTCGGCGACCGCGGTACGGCGTTCATCTTCGCCGACGGCGCCGGTGCCGCGGTCGTGGGTCCCACCGACTCACCCGGCATCGGGCCGGTCGTCTGGGGCTCCGACGGCGAGCAGTTCGAGCTGATCCGGCAGCGCGAGGACTGGCGCGACGTGATCGCCAGCGACCACCCCGAGATGCCCCACCTGGTCATGCAGGGCAACGCCGTCTTCCGCTGGGCGTCATACTCCATGGCCAAGATCGGCCAGCTCGCCCTCGACCGGGCCGGCATCGGCATCGACGACCTCGACGTCTTCGTGCCCCACCAGGCCAACATGCGCATCACCGACGCGATGGCCCGCGCGATGAAGATCCCCGAGCGGGTCAAGATCGCCCGCGACATCGCCGAGCAGGGCAACACGTCCGCGGCGTCGATCCCGCTCGCCCTCGACCGGATGATCGAGGAGGGCGACGCGCGCAGCGGCGACACGGCCCTCATGATCGCCTTCGGTGCCGGCCTCGCGTACGCCGCACAGGTCGTCATCGTCCCGTAGTCCCGCACCACGGTTCAGCACCACTGCTCATCACCCCTCCACCGAAAGGCACCACCTGATGGCTACGACCGAAGAGATCCGCGCCGACCTCGCCGACATCGTCAACGAGGTCGCCGGCATCGACGCCGACGACGTCCAGCTCGACAAGTCCTTCGTCGACGACCTGGACGTGGACTCGCTGTCCATGGTCGAGGTGGTCGTCGCGGCCGAGGAGAAGTTCGGCGTCTCGATCCCCGACGACGAGGTCAAGAACCTCAAGACCGTCGGCGACGCCGTCGCCTTCATCGAGCGCGCCCAGGCCTGAGCCACCCCGACCGGTTGTCGTCGAGACACCCAAGGAGCAGCATGTCTTCCAAGCGAGTCGTCGTCACCGGCCTCGGGGTCACCTCCCCGGTCGGGGGTGACGTAGCCAGCACGTGGGACGCCCTCATCAACGGGCGCTCCGGCGTGCGGCACCTGACCGACGACTGGGTCGAGGCGATGCCGGTCAAGATCGCCGGCCGCATCGCCGTCGAGCCCACCGAGGTCCTCGAGCGGGTCAAGGCCCGCCGGCTCGACCGGTCCTCGCAGTTCGCGATGGTCGCCGCCATGCAGGCGTGGGCCGACGCGGGACTCGAGGGCGCCGTCCAGGAGGGCGGGCTCGACGGCGACCGGGTCGGCGTCGCGATGGCCTCGGGCATCGGCGGCGTCACCACGCTGCTCGACAACTACGACGCGCTGCTGGAGAAGGGGCCCCGCCGGGTCTCCCCCCTGGCCGTGCCGATGCTGATGCCCAACGCCCCGGCGGCCAACATCAGCCTGTACGCCGGGGCACGGGCGGCGGTCAACACGCCCGTCTCGGCCTGCGCCTCGGGCAACGAGGCGATCGCGCTCGCGCTCGACCAGATCCGGCTCGGCCGCGCCGACGTCGTCCTGGCCGGCGGCACCGAGGCGGCGATCCACCCGCTGCCGATGGCGGCGTTCGCCAACATGATGGCGCTGTCCAAGACCGCCAGCGGACCGGAGGGCGGAGACCCCACGACCGTCTCCCGTCCCTGGGACACCGCCCGCGACGGGTTCGTGCTCGGCGAGGGTGCGGGCGTCCTGGTCCTGGAGTCCGAGGAGCACGCGCTGGCCCGCGGCGCCCGCATCTACGCGACCGTCCTCGGGGCCGGCATCACCGCCGACTCCCACGACATCGCCCAGCCCGACCCGGCGGGGCGCGGCGGCAGCCGAGCCATCCTCCGCGCCCTTGCGGAGGCGGAGATCAGCCCGAACGACATCGCGCACATCAACGCGCACGCGACCTCCACCCCGCAGGGCGACATCGCCGAGGGGCTGATGATCCACGCGACGCTCGGCGCCCACGCCGGCGACGTCGTGGTCACCAGCACCAAGTCGATGACCGGCCACCTGCTGGGCGGTGCCGGCGCTCTCGAGTCGGTCGCCACCGTGCTGGCGCTGCACCACCGCGTCTCGCCACCGACGATCAACCTCGACGACCTCGACCCGCAGGTCGAGCTCGACATCGCCACCAAGGCCCGCGACCTCCCTCTCGGGGACATCGCGGCGCTCAACAACTCCTTCGGGTTCGGCGGCGCCAACGTCGCCGTCGCCTTCGGAAGCGTGTGAGATGACCGCCACCGCCACCCCGAGCCCGGCCAAGCCGGCCAAGCTGCCGCGCGAGCAGGACCCGCGCAACCCGGTCCACCGGCTCACCGCACTCCTCGACGAGGGCACGCTCGAGCTGATCACCCCCGACGACGACTCCGGCATGCTCGCCGCGGTCGGCCATGTCGGCGGCACTCCCGTCGTCGCCTTCTGCTCCGACGCGACCGTCATGGGCGGCGCGATGGGCGACGTCGGCTGCCGCGTGGTCGTCGACGCCTACCACCGGGCGATGACCGACCGGGTGCCGATCATCGGCCTGTGGCACTCCGGTGGGGCCCGCCTCGCCGAGGGTGTGCTCTCGCTGCACGCCGTCGGCCGGATCTTCCAGGTGATGACCCAGGCCTCGGGCAAGATCCCGCAGATCTCCGTGGTGCTCGGCCCGGCGGCCGGCGGGGCGGCGTACGGCCCGGCCCTCACCGACGTGGTGATCCTCGGACCCGAGGGCCGGATCTTCGTGACCGGCCCCGACGTGGTGCGCTCGGTGACCGGCGAGGACGTCGACATGCTGCGCCTCGGCGGTCCTGAGCCGCACGGGCGCCGCTCGGGCGTCGTCCATATCCTCGCCGAGACCGAGCGCGACGCGCTCGACCGCGCCCGCGACGTCGCCTGCCTGCTCGGCGCGCAGGGCGCGCTGTCGGTCGCCGACGTCGAGGACCGCGACCTGGCCGCGATGCTGCCCGAGTCCAAGAAGCGCGCCTACGACGTCCACCCGCTCGTCGAGTCCGTGCTCGACGAGGGCACCATGCAGGAGCTGCACGCCCGGTGGGCGCCCAACATCGTCACCGCCCTGGGCCGCCTCGGCGGCCGCACCGTCGGGGTCGTCGCCAACAACCCGCTGCGCCTCGGCGGCTGCCTCGACTCGCTCTCGGCGGAGAAGGCCTCGCGGTTCGTGCGGATGTGCGACGCGTTCGGGGTGCCCCTCGTCGTGCTCGTCGACGTCCCGGGCTACCTGCCCGGCGTGGGCCAGGAGTGGGACGGCGTGGTCCGCCGCGGCGCGAAGCTCCTCCACGCGTTCGGGGAGTGCGTGGTCCCCCGCGTGACGCTGGTGACCCGCAAGACGTACGGCGGCGCCTACATCGCCATGAACGCGCGCTCGCTCGGCGCCACCAAGGTGTTCGCCTGGCCCGGCGCCGAGGTCGCGGTGATGGGCGCGGTCGCCGCGATCCGCGTCCTGCACCGGCGCCGGCTCGCCGAGGTCGCGCCGGACATCCGGCCCCAGGTCGAGGCCGAGCTGGCCGCCGAGCACGAGCGGATCGCCGGCGGCGTGGAGCGCGCGGTCGAGATCGGCGTGGTCGACGAGGTCGTCGAGCCTGCGGTCACCCGCAGCGCGCTCGCGCGCGCGATCCACGACGCCGTGCAGACCGACGGTGTCCGCCGGGGCGCCCACGGCAACATCCCGCTCTGATCCCTCCCGTAACGGCTCGGCCGTTCCCGCGTTGGACCTTGCATGACGTCCGTCACACGCACGGGAACGCTCCTCGCCGTCGCCACGGTGGCTGCGGGCGTGCTCACGGCCGTCCCTGCGCTGGCCGAACCGCCCTCCGACCCGGTCTCGGGGCTGGTCGGCGGGCTGCTCGGTCAGCAGCAGCACCACGAGCGTCGGGACCGCTCCGACTACGGCCGCACCCATGCCGACGACGGCATCCTGCGCTCGGGGTGTCGCAACTACCCCTACCGCTACGTCGTCACCACGCCCACGCGTGACTGGACGCTCGAGACCTTCCTCGACGACCGCACCGGCGAGACGATCGCGTCGGGCACGTACTCATCCGACGCCGACCCGATGCGCGACCGCGTGCACTTCCGGTTCTGCCGCTACTCCACCTACGCCGGCCGGTTCACGATCCGCGCGAAGGTGCAGTGGTGGGACGACGCGGGTGTCCACAAGGGCTGGCTGGAGCCGTCGCACTTCCGGCTCCGCCGGCCGTAGGCGCTCCAGACCGCTGCGGGACTGGGTCTCGACCCGCCGTCGCGGCTTCGCAAGCTCAGCCGCGGGCTCGCTCGACCTCTTCGGGTTGCTCGCCCGCTCGTTCCTCGCGGGCAAGCACCTCAGACCACCTGGTGCAGCCAGCGGACCGGGGCGCCCTCGCCGGCGTGCCGGAACGTCTCGAGCTCGTCGTCCCAGGGCTTGCCCAGCAGCTTGTCGATCTCGGTGAGCAGCGTGGTGTCGCCGAGCGCCGCCTTGACCACCGCGGCCTTGAGCCGGTCCTCGGGGATCATGATGTCGCCGTGCAGCCCGGTGACGGCGTGGAAGACGCCCAGCTCGGGGGTGAAGGAGTAGCGCGCGCCCTCGGTGCCCGCGGTGGGCTCCTCGGTGATCTCGAAGCGCAGGTGGTTCCAGCCGCGCAGCGCGGATGCCACGGACGCTGCCGACCCGGCCTCACCGGACCAGGAGAGCTCCGCGCGGTAGGTGCCCGACTGCGCCGGCTGCGGCGTCCAGTCCAGGCTCACGGGCACGCCGAGGACACCGCTGACGGCCCACTCGATGTGCGGGCACAGCGCGGACGGCGCCGAGTGGACGTACAGGACGCCTCGCGTCGCGGCGCGGGTGGCAGTGCGTGCGGTCACCGTGACCCTCCTTCATCTCCGGCGCGAGGTGCGCCTTCCCCAGCGAGCTCGCAGGAGATGAACGAGGTGAGAGTGACATGCGTGTAGTTGTGGGCACCATTGTGGCCCATGGGACGCGCAAACGCCAGCGTCAGCGCTTGACCGCCCGCCCGGTCCCCCGCGCTCGGTGCGGGCCGAGGTCGAGCAGCGTGTCGATGACGTCCTCGGCGATGCCGAGCCCGCCGAGGTGACTCTCGCCGTCGATCACCGACATCGTCGCGTCCGGGAGCCGGTCGACCACGTGCTGGCCGTGCCGGAACGGCACGATGTGGTCGGCGTCGCCGTGCCACCACCGCACCGGCACCCGCACGTCGGCCGCGTCGAACCCCCAGTCCCGGGTGAACAGGATCAGGTCGGCCAGCGGCGCCGAGGTCTGGAACCTGCTGCCGTTGAGCAGGTCGTCGAGGAACATCGCCTTGAACTCCGGACGGGACAGCAGGTTCTTGTCCCCCGGTGGCTGGAGCGAGGCGTAGAGGTCGAGCGCCGGTCCGGCCAGCGGCCGGACCAGCCGGATGGTCTGGGTGAGCGTCACGCCGAGCGGGAGGCGGGCCAGGGTGAGCAGCGGGGCGGCGTGGACGGCGAGCTGGATGATGCCGCCCTCCGCGGCGTCGGGCCCGCGGGTCGGCGCGACCCCGCCCAGGATCCCGATGCCGTGGACCCGGTCGGGCAGCGCGGCCCCGGCGGCCAGGGCATACGGAGCACCGCCGGAGAGCCCGATCAGCCGGACGGTGTCGATGGCGAGCGTCTCCAGGAACAGCTCGAGGTCGTGGGTCCAGTCGAGGATGTCGGGGTAGAGGTACGGCGTCGAGGACCCGATGCCGGGCCGGTCGATGCCGATGATGCGGACGCCGCGCCGGTCGGCGTACTCACGCGCCTCGAGAGGGATCTGGCGCCGGGCGCCGGGCGTCCCGTGCATCCAGATGATGGCCGGCCCACGCCGGGGCCCGTACTCCGCGAAGCTGAGCCGGCGGTCGTCGCGCACCGCTACGGTGCCCTCGAGAGCCGGCCTCCTGACGTTCCCCACGCCGAGGAGTGTCGCACGTCACCGTCCGGTGCGGACGGCTCCCGGGTCGACGATGTTGGAGATGTCGCGGACCGCGCCGAGCAGCTGGCCGTCGCCCACGACCATCGGTCCGTCGACCACGTCCAGCACGACGGCGGTGACGTTGTCGCGGCCGCCGGCCGCCAGAGCGGCGCGGGTCAGCACCGCTGCCGCGGAGTGGGGGTCGTCGAGCGTCACGAGCTCGGCGATCGCGGACTCGGGCACCAGGTCGGAGAGCCCGTCGCTGCACAGCAGCAGCCGGTCCCCCGGCACCACCGCGAGCGGCAGCAGGTCGACGCCCTCGTGCACGGGGTCGCCGTCGAGCGAGCGCAGCACCACGTTGCGCCACGGGTGCCGCGAGACCTCCTCGGCCCGGAGGTGGCCGGCCGCCACCAGCCGCTGCACGTAGGTGTGATCGGTCGTCAGCCGGGTCAGGGCCCCGTCGCGGCTGAGGTAGGCACGGGAGTCGCCGATGTGGGCGAGCACCGCCCGGCGCCCGTCGCAGGCGACGGCCGTCAGCGTGGTCGCCATGCCCAGCCGACCGAGGTCTTCCTGGATGCCGCGCCGGATGCTCGTGCGCGCGGCCTCGATCCCGTCGAGGAGCAGCGCCTCGGGCTCATCGCCCATCCGGGCCAGGACGGTCGCCGACACGGCGTACGCCGCGGTCGCGGAGGCCACCTCGCCCGCCGCGGCTCCGCCGACACCGTCGGCGACCACGGCGACGTAGGGACCCACGAACGCGGAGTCCTCGTTGTCGGAGCGCACCAAGCCCACGTCACTGACGCCGGCACCCGAGAATCGCAGCATCGTGATGGCCTCCTCCAAAGTGCGGTGGAGTCTAGCCGAGCTTCTTCTCGAGGGCCTCCGCCCGCTCGTCGGCGTCGGTGAGCTGCTCGCTGTCGATGGCGTGCGTGCGGTGGAACCAGGCCAGCGCATCCTGGTCGCGACCGGCGGCCTCGAGGGTGTCCGCGTAGGCGTAGCGGAGCCGGACCACCCACGAGGAGCGGCTCTTCGACGCCAGCGGCGCGAGCTCCAGGGTGCGGAGGGCGGCGTCGAGCTGCCCGAGGTCGCGCCGGGCGCCGGCCTCGACGATGGTCATCTCGGCCTTCGCCTCAGGCGCGAAGTTGGCGACCGACGGGCTCTTGGCGAGCTTGAGGGCCTCCTGCGGCTTGCCGAGTGCGCGGTGGCAGTCGGCCATGATCGGCAGGTAGGCGGTGGCACCGTTCATCCGCTTCGCCGCCCGCAGCTCGGCGAGGGCCTCGGCGTAGTGCCCGGCGGCGTAGGCCGCCTCGCCCGCGGCCTCGCGCACCACTGCGAGCCGGGGGGCGCGGGCGCGCGCCGCGAGCGTGTGCTGGTAGGCGGTCTCCGGGTCGGAGTCCACGAGCACGCCGGCGGCGGCCAGGTGTCGGGCGATGCGCGCGGCGAGCTTCTCCGGCAGGCCCTTGAGCTGCGCAGCCACCGAGCGGTCGAGCTCGGCGCCGGTGATCTCGGCGGGGATCTCCGGGCCGTCGTAGCGGGCTTGCTCGGCAGTGCGGTCCTCCCGCTTGTCCGCGGGTCGCTTCCAGTCGTTCTTGCGTCCGGGTCGATCGCCCTGCTTGGCGGGGCGGGCGCCGGAGGTGCGCCGCTCCTTGCGCTCGCCGCTCGTGCCGCGCTCGGACTCCGGGCTCCAGCGCTGCCCGCGCTCGGAGGACTTCGCGGACGACGGTCGGCCCTGACCTGCGGGGCGCTTGCCGGTCGGCTTGCCCGTGGACTTGCCCGCGGGCTTCCCACCGCCCTGGGGCCTCTGGGTACGACGCTGCTCGGCCACGACTCCTGCTCCTGCTCCTGCGCCGCCGTGCGGCGCTGCGTGATGAAACGATGGGGAAATGCACGTAGGGGCCACCTGACGGTGGCCCCTACGGAGTGTATGTCCGGCGGCGTCCTACTCTCCCACAGCCTCTCGGTTGCAGTACCATCGGCGCTGAAAGGCTTAACTTCCGGGTTCGGGATGGGACCGGGTGTTTCCCTTTCGCTATGGCCGCCGTAACTCTTGC
>NZ_CATNLZ010000004.1 GCF_950101795.1 Nocardioides sp. T2.26MG-1
ATCGGGACCGGCCGGCCATCGCTCAGACCGTGACGTACGGCGCGAGCTGCGCGAGGGTGGCGTCGCCGATGCCGTCGACCTCGAGCAGCTCGTCGACCGCGGTGAACCCGCCGTGCTCGTCGCGCCACGTCATGATCGCCTGCGCGGTGACCGGGCCGACCTGCGGCAGCGCCTCGAGCTCGGCCTGGGTGGCGGTGTTGAGGTTGACCAGCGGCCCACCGGGCGCACCCGGGGTCGGCACCGCGGCGGCGACGACCCCGGACGGTGGTGGCTGACCCACCACGATCTGCTCACCGTCGACGAGGACGCGCGCGAGGTTGAGGCCGGTCAGGTCGGTGCGGGGCCGTGCTCCGCCGGCGGCCTCCAGCGCGTCGACGACGCGGGCGCCGTCGTCGAGCACCACGATCCCGGGGCGGCGGACCCGGCCGGCGACGTCGACCGTGACGCTCGCCCCGGACGCGGACGCGGACGCGGCGGCGTCGGCAGCGACCGGGGAGGCGTCGGCCAGCGGGCTCTGCGTCGCCAGCGCCGCCGTCGTCGGCTCGAGGGCCGGCGCCTCGAGCCGGTCGGCGTCGCCGCGCACGACCCACCAGCAGGTGACACCCAGCCCGAGCGCCACGACGAGGGCCACGACCGTCAGCTGGGCGGGGCCGAGCAGCACCCGGCCGCGCAGGGTCGGCGGCACCAGCGCCGCCACGGACCGTGGCGCGCCCGGCCGGCGGGCCGCGTGCCGGCCCGGGACCGGCACCACCGGTGGCGCCGGCGGTGGCTCCGCCTGGGGAGGTGGAGGCGGCGGGAGCGGCGGGCGGTCACCGGTCAGCTCCGCGCTCAGCAGCGCGAGCCGGCGGGTGACGGCCTCCTGGTGCTCGGGGCTCGGTCGACGATGGGCCATGCGGCGACGCTAGGCAGCGGCGCGGACCTTCGGGCGGCGCCCGTCGACCCGTTGTGGACGACGGTGCCGCGAGGGTCGCTGTGGACGAACCGTGGGCTCTCCCAGCAGTGGCCCGACGGTGGGCTCAGAGCCGGGGGGCCACGCAGACCGCGATCATGCCCGGGCCGACGTGCGCGCCCAGCACCGCGCCGAGCTCGCCCGACCACACCTCGCGCCCCTCCAGGTTGGCCTCGAGGCGGTGCCCGAGCCGCTGGGCGAGGTCGGCGGCCCGGTCGGCGTTCGCGAGGTGCCCCACCCACACGTCGACGGGGCCCTCCCCCGCCGCCTGCACGGCGAGCTCCTCCAGTCGGGACAGCGCGCGGGCCGACGTACGCACCCGCTCGAGTGACGCCACGACGCCGTCCTCGATCTTGAGCAGCGGCTTGACCGACAGGGCGCCCCCGAGCAGCGCCGCGGCATGGCCGATCCGGCCCCCGCGGCGCAGGTACTCCAACGTGTCGACGTAGAAGAGCGAGGCCGACGCGGCGGCGCGGGCCCGGGCCGCCTCGGCGGCGGCGTCGGCGTCGCCTCCCGCGGCCAGGACGTCCGCGGCGGCGAGCACGGCGAACCCGGTCGCCACCCCCACCTGCCGGGTGTCGACCGGCACCACCCGCACCGACGCGTCGCGCGCGGCCAGCTGGGCGGACTCGAACGTGCCGCTCATGTCGCCCGACAGGTGGACCGACACGATCTCGGTCGCCCCGTCGCGGGCCGCCTGCTCGTAGACCTCGAGCAGCGCGGCCGGGCCGGGACGCGACGTGCTGACCGGCTTCCACTCCTTGAGCGCGGCGGCGACCAGGTCGGGGGTGGCACCGTCGGCGCCCTCGTCGTACACGGTCGCGCCGATCACCACCTGGAGCGGCACGACCACGACCCCGTGCTCGGCCGCCACCTCCGGTGGGAGGCTGGCGGTCGAGTCGGTGACGATGACGACCGGCATGTGGGCGAGGGTAGTGGTCTCGACGACCTCGACCACCGAGCGGTCACCGCTCGACCACCTGGCGGTCACACGACGACGTTGACCAGCTTGGGTGCCCGGACGATCACCTTGCGCACCGGGCGCCCGTCGATCGCCCGGACCACCGCGGGGTCGGCCAACGCCTGCTGCTCCAGGTTGGCATCGCTGATGTCCGGCGCCACGTCCAGGCGCGCACGCACCTTGCCCTGGATCTGCACGACGGCGGTCACCGACTCCTCGACCAGCAGCGCGGGGTCGACCTCCGGCCAGCCGGCCCGGGCCACGGTGGGCTCGTGGCCCAGCCGCTCCCACATCTCCTCGGCGACGTACGGCGCGACCAGCGACAGCAGGACCGCCACGGCCTCGGTGGCCTCACGCACCGCAGGGTCGTCCGGACCGGCGCCGCTGTCGATCGCCTTGCGGGTCGCGTTGACCAGCTCCATCACCCGGGCGACCATCACGTTGAACCGGTAGGACTCGATCATCTCGGCCGCGTCGTGGACCGTCCGGGCGGTGACCCGGCGCAGGGCGATGTCGCCGTCGGCCGGCGCGGCGCCGACCGGCGAGGTGACGTCGCCCGACAGCCGCCACGCGCGCTGCAGGAACCGCAGCGACCCGGCCGGCGACATGTCGGCCCAGTCGATGTCGTCCTCCGGTGGGCCGGCGAAGACCAGGGTCAGGCGAACGGCGTCCACTCCGAACTCCGCAAGTTGGTCCCCCAGACTGACGCCGTTGCCCAGCGACTTGCTCATCTTCCTGCCCTGGTTGATGACGATGCCCTGGTTCAGCTGGGACGCGAACGGCTCGTCGACCTCCAGCATCCCCATGTCGCGCAGCACCTTGGTGAAGAAGCGCGCGTACAGCAGGTGCAGCACCGCGTGCTCGACGCCGCCCACGTAGATGTCGGCGGGCATCCACTTCTTGGCCAGCTCGGGGTCGAACGGACCGTCCTCGTAGCGCGGCGAGCAGAAGCGCAGGAAGTACCAAGACGAGTCGACGAACGTGTCCATCGTGTCGCTGTCCCGCTTGGCGGGCCCGCCGCACGTCGGGCAGGCGACGTCGACCCAGTCGGAGGCCGCGGCCAGCGGTGAGACGCCCTTGGGCTTCAGATCGGCGCCCCGCAGCTCCGGCAGCTCCAGCGGCAGCTGGTCATACGGAACGGCGACCTCGCCACAGGCGTCGCAGTGGATGATCGGGATCGGCACGCCCCAGTAGCGCTGGCGGCTCAGCAGCCAGTCGCGCAGACGGAAGTTGACCGCACCCTCGCCTGAGCCCTGCTGCTCCAGGAAGGCGATGGTCGCGCGCTTCGCCTCGTCGACCGCCAGCCCGTTGATGTCCAGCGGCGAGTCGACGCCGGGGGCGGGCGAGTTGATCGCCGGTCCTTCGCCGTGGAACGCCTCGCCCTCGAACCCGTCGGGCGTCTGAGTGGTGCGGACGATCGGCAGTCCCATCTCGGTGGCGAACTCCCAGTCGCGCTGGTCGCCACCGGGGACGCCCATGACGGCGCCGGTGCCATAGTCGGCCAGCACGTAGTCGGTCGCCCACACCGGGATCTGCGCGCCCGTCACCGGGTTGGTGGCGGTGACTCCCAGGTCGACGCCCGTCTTCGGCCGGTCTGTCGCCAGCCGCTCGATCTCGGTCTCCTTGCGGATCTCCTCGCGGTAGGCCTCGAACGCCGCCCGCTGACCGTCGGTGACCAGGTCGTCGGCCAGTGCCGAGTCGACCGCGACGACCATGAACGTGGTCCCGAAGATCGTGTCCGGCCGCGTCGTGTAGACGGTGATCGGATCCGCGCGCCCCTCGACTGCGAAGTCGACGTGGGCGCCCTCGGAGCGGCCGATCCAGTTGCGCTGCGCGGTGACGACGCGGGCCGGCCAGGTCGGCTCCAGGTCGTCCAGGCAGTCCAGCAGCTCCTGGGCGTAGTCGGTGATCTTGAAGTACCACTGGGTCAGCTCGCGCTTGGTGACCTCGGCGCCGCAGCGCTCGCAGCGACCGTCGACGACCTGCTCGTTGGCCAGCACCGTCTGGTCGTTGGGGCACCAGTTGACCGGCGAGGACTTGCGGTAGGCCAGCCCGCGCTCGCGGAACTTCAGGAACAGCCACTGGGTCCAGCGGTAGTACTCGGGGTCGGAGGTGTGCAGGCGGCGCGACCAGTCGAAGGAGATGCCGTACCGCTTGAACGACTCGTACTGCGTCTCGATGTTGGCGTAGGTGTACGTCGCGGGGTGCTCGTCGTTCTTGATCGCGGCGTTCTCCGCGGGCAGGCCGAAGGAGTCCCAGCCCATCGGGTTCATGACCTCGTAGCCGCGCTGCCACCAGTACCGCGCGATCACGTCGTGCAGCGCGGTGACCTCGGCGTGACCCATGTGCAGGTCGCCGCTCGGGTAGGGGAACATCGTGAGCGCGTACTTCTTCTCCCGCGGGGAGTCGTCGTCCGCACGGAACGGGTCCAGCCGCTCCCACACCGGCAGCCACTTGTCCTGGACCGCGCGGACGTCGTACGCCGCGGCCTCGGCCTGCTGCGGGGACTCGGGGGCCTGCTGGGTGTCCTGCTCGCTCATCTCGTCTCTCTCACGATGGGTGTCGGGGGTCTGCTCCGGGCACAAAAAAGCCCCTCGGGCACGAGGGGCAGCCGCGTCGGGATGGTGCGCTCGACGCGGCTAGGTAAGGAGCAGGGTCCTCCACATGCAGGCAGGATACCCCTCCCCGGCCGGCTGGCCACAGCGGTCGGCGGACGGGGAGGGGCTCGCGTCACTCGTTGACGAGCACCGGCACGCCCACGGCCGCCGAGGCGACCCGCCCGGCGTACCGGCTCGGGGCGACCACGCGGAAGCTCTCGAGCTCGGAGGGGGTCCCCTCGTGCTCGGCGTGCGCGGCGGCCTCGTCGAGGTGGTACGTCGCGCGGCCGGTGCCCAGGAGCTCGCCGCGCGCGTCGTAGAAGCCCGCGAGCACCTGGAGCTCCAGGACATCGCTCACGTCGCTGGTCACGTGCAGGCGGCCGCTGACCGCGCCGTTCTGGAGCTGCAGCCGGCCGAGGGTGAAGCGGTCGTCGAACGGCCCGGGGACGACGCCGACGGTGCCGGGGCGAGGTGCGGCCTCGGCGAGGCCGGGCAGCCGGGGCTCCCCGGTCGCGGGAGCCAGCCCGGGCAGGTCGGTGCGGGCCACCGTGGCGGGGTCGGGAAGTGCTGCGGCAGCGGCCGGATCGTCGGACCGGGACCAGCCGACGGCCAGCCAGGTGACGGCCACCGCCGCGGCGAGGACCGCTCCGACGAGGGTGACCCGGATCTTGGTGGTCATGGAGTTGCTCCTGATCGGTGGGCACGGGCGGGGGCCGGTCGGCCCCCGCCCGTGCTGGAGTGCACTGGACGCCTGGACCTCAGGAGGTCAGGTGGAGTGCGCGCCCGACGATGCCGAACAGGTCGGTGTTGTCGATGCTGTCCGCGAGCCGGCTCGAGCCCGGGCCGTACGCGAAGACCGGCACGTCGGCGCCGGTGTGGTTGCCCGACAGGTAGCTGAGCCAGAGGCTCGCGTCGGGCGACCCGTCGGTGACGCTCGCCGGGTCGTCGGGCGTCCGGAACGTCGCGGGAGCGAAGTTCTTCGGGTCGGCGCTGCCGGCACCGTTGATGATCCCGCTCGACCGGACCGGGTCCTTGGCGCCGGAGCCGCGGGTCGGGGTGGAGTTGTTCGCGGTATTGCCGCTGTCCACGTTGCCCGGCGGGGTGGCCGCCTCGGCATTGGTGTAGGAGCCCTGCTCGATGATGTTGAAGCCGGCGCACTCGTGGTCGGCGGTCACGATCACGAGCGTGTGGCCGTCCTTCTTCGCGAAGTCCCGGGCGACCCGGACCGCCTCGTCGAACGCCTTCATCTCCTCGAGCGTCTGGGCGGCGTCGTTGGCGTGCGAGCGCTTGTCGATGAGCGCGCCCTCCACCTGGAGGTAGAAGCCCTTCTTGTTGCCCGTGGACAGCAGCTGGATGGCCTTCTTGGTCATCTCGGCGACCGAGGGCTCCTGCGCCTGCACCGAGGCGGCGTTCTCCCGCTTGTACTTCTCGATCGTGAGGTTGCCCTTGTTGAAGAGCCCGAAGACCTTCCTCCCGCTCGCCGCGGCCAGGTCGCTCCGGGTCGCCACGGCCTGCGAGGCCGGGGACCCGAGGACCGCGTAGCCCTGCTTCTTCAGCGCGGCCTCGTCGGCCGCGTCGAAGCGGGACAGGCCGCCGCCGAGGATGACGTCGGCGGTCCCGTTGCGGGCAATCTGGTCGGCGATCGGCGTGACCCGCACGTCGGTCGTCGGCAGCGCCGAGCCGGTGATCTCGGTGTTCTGGCAGGCCGCCTCGGAGTACGTCGGGCCCTGGCAGCCGCGCAGCAGCGCGTGGCTCATCTGGCCCGCCGGGGTGGCGTCGGTGATCTCGGCGGTGGACACGTTGCCGGTCCGCAGGCCCGCCTTCTTGGCGTACTCCATGATCGTCGGCACGACCTTGCCCTTGGCGTCGACGCCCAGGGCCGCGTTGTAGGTCTTGACGCCCGAGGACCAGGCGGTCGCGGCGGAGGCCGAGTCCGTGACGTAGTTGGGCGCGAAGTCGGCCGCGCCGGGCTGCCCGGAACCGGGCTGCACCGCGTAGGTGCTGACCTGGCCCACGGCGGGCAGCGACTCCATGACGAGCTCGCCGTCCGCGCCGTAGTACCGCTCGCGCGCCGCGGTCACGTGCGTGCGGCCCATGCCGTCGCCGAGGAGGTAGATGACGTTCTTGATGTCGTTCTTGCCGGGCTTGGCCTCGTCACGGGCGTCCGTCGCGCTGGCGACGCCCAGGCTGCCGAGCACGGTCGAGGCGACCGCGAGGGCGAGCAGGGCCGTGGTGCTGGGTGCGGGTCTCCGCATCAGAGAATCCGTCCTTCCGGTGATGGGCGCCGAGTGCGCCCACGCGGAGGCTAGGGACGCCACGCCAATGCCGGCGGCCTCCTCCGTGTCCTGCCGTGGACGCAGGGGTGAACAAACGGTCGGCAGCCCTCTAGGGTGTGCGCCGTGAGCGGACCGCGGGTCGTCGTCATCGGAGCAGGGTTCGGCGGGCTGGGCGTCGCCCACACCCTCAGGCAGGTGGGCGTCACGGACGTGACGGTCCTGGAGCGGGCCGACGACGTCGGCGGGGTCTGGCGCGACAACACCTACCCGGGCGCGGCGTGCGACGTACCCTCCCCGCTCTACTCCTGGTCGTGGGCCACCAACCCCGACTGGGGCCGCCGCTACTCCCCGCAGCCCGAGATCCTCGACTACATCCGGCGCACCGCGGCCGACGACGGCCTGCGCGACCTCGTCCGCACCGGCGTGGAGGTCTCGGCGATCGAGTACGACGACGCGACATCGACGTGGCAGGTCACCACCGACACCGGGACACTGACGGCCGACCTGGTCATCCCGGCGGTGGGCCAGCTGTCCAAGCCGGTCATCCCCTCGATCCCCGGCGCCTCCACGTTCACGGGCCCGGCGTTCCACTCCGCCCAGTGGCGCCACGACGTCGACCTGACCGGCAAGCGGGTCGCCGTGGTCGGCACCGGCGCGAGCGCGATCCAGTTCGTGCCCGGCATCGTGGACCGGGTCGGCTCGATCACGGTGTTCCAGCGGTCCGCGCCGTACGTCGTCCCCAAGCCCGACCAGGCCTACAGCCCGCGGCACCACCGGCTGTTCCACCGGCTGCCGGCGATCCCGGCCGGCGAGCGCCGCTTCGTCTACTGGCTCACCGAGCGCCTCAACGGCGCGCTGGCCGGCGAGTCGCCGATCACCCGGCCGATGATCGCCGCCCTGCGCGCCGCGTGGCGGCTGCAGCTGCGGCGCCAGATCCACGACCCCGAGCTGCGCCGCAAGCTGGTGCCCGACTACCCGATCGGCTGCAAGCGGCTGCTGTTCTCCAACGACTGGTACCCCGCCCTCGACCGCGACCACGTCGAGGTGGTCACCGACCGGATCACCGGCATCGAGCCGGCGGGCGTCCGCACCGCCGACGGCGAGCTGCACGAGGTCGACGTGCTGATCTGGGGCACCGGGTTCGCCGCGACCGAGTTCCTCGCGGGCATCGACGTCCGCGGCGCGGGCGGCGTCTCGCTCAAGGAGGTGTGGGCCGACGGCGCCCGGGCCCACCTGGGCCTGACCGTGCCCGGGTTCCCCAACCTGTTCTGCGTCTACGGCCCCAACACCAACCTGGGCGGCAGCTCCATCATCGGGATGATGGAGGCTCAGGCGGGCTGGATCGCCCAGGTCGCGCGCCGGGTCGCCGACGGCGCCGCGCACCGGGTCGCCGTCCGCCGCGACGTCTGGGAGGCCTACGACCGGGAGATGCAGGGCCGCCTCGGCGAGAGCGTGTGGGCGGCGTGCGACAGCTGGTACGTCGACGGCACCCGGATCACCACCAACTGGCCGGGCCTGGTCACCGAGTACAAGCGCCGGACCGCCACCGTGGACTGGAGCGAGCTCGAAGAAGTGGGCGCGACGACGCAATAGTCACCTCGGGCGGTTCTCCGCGCTGATCCGGGTCATGCGGGACCCCCGGGGTCTGTCTTTTGCTGGCGTTCACCCATCCCCTCCAGAACGGTGGACCAGCTCATGTTCAGCAGACTCATGTCCCGGATGACCTACGCGAACGTCGCCAGCACGACCGCCCTGGTGCTGGTGATCGGCGGCGGCGGCGCCGCGGTGGCCGCCAGCATGCTGCCGGCCAACTCGGTCGGGTCGCGCCAGATCGTGAACAACTCGGTGAAGAGCCCCGACCTCAAGAACGGCGGCGTCAAGAGCGTCGACCTCAAGGACGGCGGCGTGTCTGCTGTCGACCTGGCCGACGGCGCCATCGACCGGGCGAGCCTCTTCGGCACCGGTGACCTCGGCATCGTGCGCGCCTACGCGTGGAACAGCTCCCCGAGCGCGAACGCCGACCTGACCAACAACGGCTACACCTACAATCGCTCCGGCGGCCCGGTGAACGTCACGCACAATGGCGCGGGCAGCTACACGATCACCTTCGCCGGCCTGAACCTCAACGGAGGCAACGTCGTCGTCTCCGGGTACGGCGGCAGCCCGACCTGGTGCACGGTCGGCGGCTGGAGCGACAGCAGCGTGAGCGTGCGCTGCTTCGACGCCGCCGGCGCCCCGACCGACAGCTACTGGACGATCTCGGCGAGCGACTGAGCGAGCCGAGCAGGACCGGCCGGCGGGACGGGGGCCCGCCGGCCTCGGCGCTACCGGTTCCCGGCCGTCCCGAGCGCCTCATCCAGGTGGGCGAGCAGGTCGGCGGGGTCGGCGTACACCGCCACGGCGCCGGCGTCGAGCAGCTCCTGGCGGCCGTAGCCCCCGCAGAGCAGCCCGATCGTCGGGATCCCCTGGGCGTTCGCGGCCTCCACGTCCCACACGGCGTCGCCGACCATCACCGCACGGCCGCCGCCGACCTTCGCCAACGCCTCGTCGAGCAGCTCCGGGTCGGGCTTGGACTCGTCCGCGTCCTCGCCGGTGGTCCAGTCGTCGGAGCGCTCCCTGGCCCGGAGCAGCTCCAGCGGCCGCTCGGCGTGCTTGGGGATGCTCGAGCTGGCCAGCACGACCTTCAGGCCGGCCCTCCCCACGGCAGCCAGCAGCTCGCGGGCCTGCTCGAACAGCTGGGTCTCGTCGATGACCTGGTCGTACTGCTTCTCCCACCGCTCGCGTACGGCGTCGCCGTGCTGCTCCTCGACGTCGTCGCCGGCCACGGCGGCCACGAGACGGTCGCCGCCCATGCCGATGCGGCGGTGGATCGCCGCGACCGGCACGTGCCGGTCCAGCACCTGCTCGAAGGCCCGGGACCACGCCAGCGCGTGATGGTAGTTGGAGTCGAGCAGGGTGCCGTCGATGTCGAAGACCACGGTGTCGAACGAAGCCATGTCCCGTCGGTGCCCGCTCCCCCGGCGGGCATGCGCCGGCCGGGGGCCGGCCCCGGCGCGGGGGGAGGGCGAGGAGGGAACCCCGGCTCGTGGGCGACGTCGGCCGCCGTAGGGGCCTCAGCCCGCCGGCGTGACCGCCTGGGCGCGGGCCCAGCGGTAGTCGGCCTTGCCGGAGGGCGACCGCTCGACCAGCGGCACCCGGATCACCGCCTTGGGGATCTTGTAGCGCGCGACGTGCCGGCCCGCCTCGTCGAGCAGGTCGGCATCGGTGGCGGTGCTGCCCTCGGCGAGCTGCACCACCGCGACCGCCTCGCTCCCCCACCGCTCGGAGGGCCGGCCGACGACCACCACGTCGCGAACGTCGGGGTGGCCGGCCAGGGCGCGCTCGACCTCCTCGACGAAGATCTTCTCCCCGCCGGAGTTGATCGTGACCCCGTCGCGGCCCAGCAGCTCGATCCGGCCGTCCTCGAGGTAGCGGGCGCGGTCGCCGGGGATCGCGAACCGGACGCCGCCGATGACGGGGAACGTGCGCGCGGTCTTGTCCGCGTCGCCGAGGTAGCCGAGCGGCACCCGACCCCGCTGCGCGAGCCAGCCCCCGCCCTCACCGGGCTCCAGCACCCGGGTGAACAGGTCGTCGACGACGGTGGTCGCCGCCACCGGCGTGAACGTCGCGGTGTCGGCCTCCATCCCCCTCAGCGACATCGAGCTCATCTGCAGCCCGGTCTCGGAGGCGCCGGCCGCGTCCATCACCACGATGTGCGGCAGCGCCTCGAGCAGCCGGGCCCGGACCCCGGGAGTGAGCGGGGCGCTGCCGTTGTTGACCGCGGCCAGGCCCGACAGGTCGTAGCCGCCGCGCTCGATCTCCTCCACGAGCGGCCGCGCGACCGCGTCGCCGACGACCGGGATGCTGATGACCCGCTCGCGCACCGCGGTGCGCAGCGCGTCGGCCGGGTCGAAGCGGCGCACGTCGTCGGGCAGCACGATCTTGCCGCCGCCGGTGATCACGTGGAACGTCGACCACTGCGCGGCGCCGTGCATGAACGGCGGGATCATCAGCAGGGTCATGCCGCCGTCACCCGCACGGGCGGCCTCCGCGATCGCGTCGTACGACGTGAACGGCTCGGACGTCCCGAACGGCGTGCCGCCCATGGACGTCACGAAGATGTCGTCGTTGCGCCACAGCACGCCCTTGGGCATGCCGGTGGTGCCGCCGGTGTAGAGCACGAACAGGTCGTCGCCGCTCTGCTCGGGCATCCCGCCCGCGGGACACGGCGTCCACAGCAGCGACTCGTAGTCGAGCGCGCCGGGCAGCAGCTCGCGCCCGGACTCGTCGGCGACCTGCACGAGCAGCTCGAGGTCCGGCAGCCGGTCGCGGACCGCGGCGACCTGCGGCGCGAACTCCGCGTGGTAGACGAGCGCCCGGGTGCGGGCGTCGGTGAGGAGGTAGAGCAGCTCGTCGGTGACGTACCGGTAGTTGACGTTGAACGGCGCGACCCGGGCGCGGTAGCCCGCCACCATGCCCTCGAGGTACTCGTTGCCGTTGCGCAGGTAGAGCCCCAGGTGGTCCTGCCCGGACTCGTGACCGGCCAGCTCGCTGCGCTCGGTGCGGCAGCCCAGACCGTGCGCCACCAGTGCGTGCGCGAGCCCGTCGACCCGGGCGTTCAGCTGCGCGTAGGTCAGCCGCCGGTCGCGCCAGACGAGCACCTCCTGGTCTGGCACCGCGCGGGCCACGGCGTCGAAGACCGCCGCGAGGTTGAAGCCGTCCGGGCCGGGTCCGGGCATGGGTCCGCCTCACTGGAACAGGTTCTTGTCGCCGCGATGCTATCGGGTCCGCGTCAGACCGGAAGCCGGTCCGCGCGCTCGTCCACCAGCTCGGCCGGCGCGGAGAGCCGCCACGCCTCGAAGACCAGCTCGGCGAGCTCGTCACGCTCGACCTTCTCCAGGTGGACGACGACCCAACCGAAGCCGTACGCCGTGAACTGCACCTCGAACACGTCGGGCCGCTCCCCGACCAGCGCCAGCTGCTCGGCGATCGTCTGCTTCAGCCCGACCGTCACGGTGCGCTCCCACAGGTACCCGAAGCGCTGCCCCCGGACGTCGAACTGCGACCACCGGGTCCGGTCGGTGCGCTCCACACCCGGCAGCTGCGCGACCAGGCCCAGGAAGTCGTCGATGGCGCTCACCGGTCGATCCTCCCGGAATCACACTCCCGACGTCACCTGTTGTTAGATGTACCAGTACACCTATCCAAGGAGGTCGTCATGGCGCAGGAGCGTCTCGAGGACGTGCTGCACGAGGCCTTCAGCGAGCTGACCCTGCACGGCGACCTCTACGTCGCCGACTTCGCCGAGACGCTCTCCCCCGGCCTCGGCCGGGGACCCGTCAAGGTGCTGTTCAAGCTGCACCGGCTCGGGGCGCTGCGGGTCAAGGACCTCGCGGCCCAGCTGCGATTGGACTCCACGACCGTCAGCCGCCACGTCGACGACCTCGAGCACCGCGGCCTGGTCGTGCGCCAGGCCGACCACGACGACCGGCGGGCCAGGCGGGTCCACCTCACGCCGCGGGCGGTCGAGCTGCTCCACGAGGCCGAGGTCGAGCGTCGCGGCAAGCTGCGCGACAGCCTGCAGGACTGGTCGCCCTCGGACCGCGCGACGTTCGTCCGGCTGCTCAGCCGGTTCGTGCAGCGCGACGACCTGGCGGCCACCGTCGCCGCCATCACCTATGCCCACCCCGACAAGAGGGACCGATGACCGACTCCACCGAGACCGACGCGCCCGAGACACACCACGAGACACACCACGGGGAACACCACGGGGCGCACCACGAGGTCCACCATCTGGGCCACCCGATCGAGGGCGCCACCGACGCCGAGATCGTCGCGCACACCACCGCCGGCCGCGCCCGCCTCGAGCTGCTCGTGGTCGGCTTCGCCGCACTCGCGGTCTCCCTGACTCAGGCGCTGCTGATCCCCGTCCTGGCCACGCTGCCGGCGACACTGGAGACCTCGGCGAGCAACGTGGAGTGGCTGCTCACCTCGACGCTGCTCGTCGGCGCGGTCGCCGTACCCCTCTTCGGCCGGCTCGGCGACATGTTCGGCAAGCGCCGGATGATGCTGGTGGCGCTGTCGATGCTCGTCGTCGGCTCGCTGATCACCTGCTTCACCAGTGACATCGCGCTGCTGATCCTCGGGCGCGCCGTGCAGGGCGCGTCGATGGCCACGATCCCCCTCGGGATCAGCCTGCTCAGCGCCACGCTGCCCCGCGAGCGGGTCGGCGCCGCCGTCGCCGTGATCAGCGCGATGCTCGGCGTCGGCGGCGCGCTCGCGCTGCCGGTCGCCAGCCTGATCGCCGAGCACGCCGACTTCCACGCGCTGTTCTGGATCACCGCGGTCGGCGGCGCGGTCGCCATCGTCGCGGTGCTGGTCGTCGTCCCGGAGGCGCCGACCCGCAGCGGCGGTCGCCTCGACCTGGTCGGCGCGGTGCTGCTCAGCGCGACGCTGGTCGCGCTGCTGCTGCCGCTCGCCCAGACCGCGACCTGGGGCTGGGGCTCGGCGCGGGTGATCGGGCTGCTGTCGCTCTCGGCGGTCCTGCTGGTGGTCTTCGGCTGGTCCCAGACCCGGATCCGCGAGCCGCTCGTCGACCTGGTCGCGCTGCGACGGCGGCCGATCGTGCTGACCAACCTCACCTCGATCCTGTTCGGCTTCGCGCTGTTCGCGTCGATGATCGGCACCGCGGGCTACGTCCAGGCGCCGGAGGAGAGCGGCTACGGCTTCGGCTCCTCGATGCTGGTCAGCGGGCTCGTGATGCTGCCCAGCGGCCTGATGATGCTGGTCTTCGCGCCGGTCGCGGCGCAGCTGATCCGGCGCCGCGGAGCGCCGCAGACGCTCGCCCTCGGGGCCGCGGTCGTCGCCCTCAGCTGGGTGATCCGGATCGCCTTCACCGGCTCGATCTGGTGGGTCGTGGTCGGTGGTGTCGTGCTCGGCGTCGGCGTCGGCGTCGGGTACGCCGCGATGCCGACGCTGATCAACGAGCACACGCCGGTCCACGAGCTGGCCGCCGCCAACGGCCTGAACACCCTGGCGCGCAGCATCGGCACCACGCTCGCCAGCGCGATCGGCGGCAGCATCCTGGCCGCGGCCACGGTCAGCCTCGGCGGATACGAGCTGCCCTCGCTGACGGCGTACCGCGAGCTGTTCGTGCTGTGCGTCGCCGCCTCGACGATCGCCGCGCTGCTCGCGCTGACGATCCCCAGGGAGCGCGCCGCCACCGAATGACCGCGCGCCCGCTCGGGTACGGGTCGGGGCGTGAGATCGACCGTCCACACGCTCGCGGCCTGGAGCACGGCGCTGGTCGTGCTGCTCGCGAGCGCGTGCGCACCGCAGGCACCCGACCACTCCTCGTGGACCGACCAGGCCCGACAGGCGCTCGAGGACACCGCCAGCGAGGTCGCCACCGTGGGCCTGCTCCTCCGGCTCGAGCAGGAGGGCAAGGTGCCCGGGAAGTACCAGCAGGTCGTCGCCCAGGACAGCGAGTCCGCGGTCGGCGCCATCATGGCGAAGCTCGGCGGCGAGCAGCCGGTGCCCGGTGACGACGCGACGTACCAGCGCGTGACGAGCCTGATGTCCGACGCCTCCGACCTGCTCAGCGAGGTGCGGATCGCGGTCGTACGCCGCGACACGGACCGCTATCCCAGACTGCTCGACGCCCTCGACCGCCTCGGTCGCAAGATCACCGACACGGCGGAGGGGCTGCCGTGAAGAAGTACCTCGCGGTCGCCCTCGGCATCCTCACCGCGATCGGCGGCTTCGTCGACATCGGCGACCTGGTCACCAACGCCCAGGTCGGCGCGCGGTTCGGGCTGTCGCTGGCCTGGGCGGTGGCCGCGGGGGTGCTCGGCATCTGCGTGTTCGCCGAGATGTCCGGGCGGGTCGCCGCGGTCAGCGGCCGGGCCACCTTCGACCTCGTCCGCGAGCGGCTCGGTCCCCGGCTCGGCCTGCTCAACCTGGTCTCCTCGATGCTGATCACGTTCCTCACGTTCGTGGCCGAGATCGGCGGCGTGGCGCTCTCGCTCCAGCTGGTCGCCTCGGTGCACCTGCTGCTGATCGTGCCGCTCGTCGGGCTGCTCGTGTGGCTGCTGCTGTGGCGCGCGAAGTTCAGCGCGATCGAGAACGTGCTCGGGCTGCTCGGCCTGGCCCTGGTCGTGTTCGCGGTGGGCCTGTGGCAGCTCGGCCCCGACTGGGGTGCGCTCGCCCACCAGGCCGCGGTGGCGGACAAGCCTGCCGACGAGGACTGGCGGACGTTCGCGTACTACGCGGTCGCGCTGTTCGGCGCGGCGATGACGCCGTACGAGGTGTTCTTCTTCTCCTCCGGCGGCGTCGAGGAGCGCTGGACCACCGAGGACATCGCCACGATGCGGGCGAACGTGTTCGTCGGCTTCCCCCTCGGCGGGCTGCTGTCGCTCGCCATCGCCGGCAGCGCGTGGGCGGTGCTCGGGCCGCTGGAGATCACCGTCGACAGCCTCGGCCAGGTGGGGCTGCCGGTCGCGGCGGCGCTCGGCAAGGTGGGGCTCGCGGTCGCGATCCTCGGCTTCGTGGCGGCGACCTTCGGCGCGGCCTGCGAGACCGGGCTCAGCGTCGGCTACAGCATCGCGCAGTACTTCGGCGCCCAGTGGGGCAAGTACGTCCGCCCCAGCGAGGCGACCGTCTTCCACGCGATCCTGCTGCTGGCCACGCTGGCGGCGACGGCGTTCCTGATGACCGCGGTCGACCCGATCATGGTCACCGAGGTGTCCGTGGTGTTCTCGGCCGTCGCGCTGCCGCTGACCTACTTCCCGATCCTGGTGGTCGCCAACGACCCCGACTACATGGGCGAGCACGTCAACGGCCGGCTGGCGAACGGTCTGGGCAGCGTCTACCTGGTGGTGATCGGCGTCGCCGCGGTGGCCGCGATCCCGCTGATGATCTGGACGAGGATGGGCCAATGACCAGCCGGCGCGACGAGCCCCGGGAGAACCGCCTCGAGCGGCCGATCGACGGTGCCCTGCACCTGCTCGACCGCCAGCTGATCGACTGCGAGGGCGCGCTGCTCGGCAAGGTCGACGACGTCGAGCTGACCCAGGTCGGCGACGACCTCGCGATCACCGCGGTGCTGACCGGCCCAGCCGCGCTGCTCTCCCGCCTCGGCGGCCGGCTCGGTGACGAGCTCGTGGCGAAGTGGGCCCAGCTCAAGGTCTCCGAGCCGCACCGCACCCGCCCATGGCGCATCGACATGGAGGACGTCGAGCGGCTCGACAGCGCGCTGCACCTGTCGGTACGCCGCGACGGCGTGCTCCGGCGCGACCGCGAGGGCCACCGGCTGGGGCGGCTCACCGGCATGGACGTGCTCGGCCCCGACGGCGAGCGGATCGGGCGGGTGCTCGACGCGCGGTTCGAGCCCGGTGCCGAGGGGTCGCTGGTGCTCTGCTCGCTGATCGTCGGCCACGGGCGACCCGGCTCGCTGCTCGGCTACGACCGGCGCAGCGACCAGGGCCCGTGGCTGGTGCGGACCGTCGTACGCCGCCTGCACCGGCACACCGTGATCGTCGCGGCCGAGACCGCCGAGATCTCCTGGGCCGACTCGACGGTCCGGCTCGCCGAGCGCCCGAGCGAGGCGCCCAGCCACCCGTTCGGCTGAGCCGGGGCGAGCTCTCAGCGCAGCACCACGGGGACCCGCGCCCAGCCGCCGACGGGCGGCGTCTCGCGCACGGCCGGACGGTCCGGCGCGGGCTCGATCCAACTGGTCCGGGCGAGCAGCTCCTCGACGACGACCCGCAGCTCCATCAGGGTGAGGTCGCGACCCGGGCAGACGTGCGGGCCGATGCCGAAGACCAGGTTGGCGGCGGCGTGACCGGCCGGGTCGTACTCGTCGGGGTCGCCGAACACCAGCGGGTCGCGGTTGGCCGCGGTCCAGTTGAGCAGCACCCGGCCGCCCTCCGGGATCGTCTCGCCGCCCAGCTCCGCCTCGCGGGTCGCCACCCGGCGGTTGGCCACGAACGGGTCGTCGATGCGGAGGATCTCCTCGACCGCCGCCTCCACCGCGGCGCGGTCCCCTGCCTCGACCTGGGCGCGCACCACGCGCTGGACAGCGGGGTTGGTCGCGAGGAAGTGCACGATCACGCCCACCGAGGTGGCCAGGGAGCCAAGGTCGCCGGCGGTCCAGTTGCGCAGGATCGACACGACCTCCTCGTCCGTCAGCGGCCGGCCGTCCACGGTCTCGCCCAGCAGCTCGCCGGTGACGTCGGCGGCGGGCGCGTCCCGGCGCGCGTCGAGCAGGGTGTGGACCATCCGGTCGAACCGCTCGGCCACCTCCGCGGTGCGGGCGCGGTCACCCGAGCGCGTAGCGGCGTGGTTGTCCTGCATCCAGGCGACCAGGTCGTCCTCGAGGTCGGGCCGCCAGCCCAACCAGGTCGACTGCGAGCGCACCGCGTACGGCACGCCGATCCCGCCGACGGTCTTCACCGTGGTGTCTCGCGGCAGAGCGTCGACGATCGCGGCCGCATGCGCCCGGCACTGCGGCTCCTCGCGCGCGACCCGCCCGGGCGTCAGGTAGCGGTCGACGACGGCGCGGTACGCCGCGTGCTCGGCGCCGTCGAGGCTGTTGGGGATCGCCCGGCGGCTGCTCACGTCGCTGGAGTACGTCGCCGGGTCGGTCGCCGCCGCGACCACCTCCGCGTGCCTCAGCACCACCCACGCGCCGTCCTCGTGCGCCACCGGGCACCGGCCCCGCTGCGCGTCGTACACCGTCCGCTGGTCCGCCACCTGACCGGTGTCGATCTCGACCGGCTCACCCACCGTGCTGTCCTTCCGTCGACCGGCCGCCCACGCTAGCGCCGTCCGCGCACAGGAGCTGCGGCCGGCCGTCCGGCAGATCCGCGTCAGGGCTCGAAGCGGTAGCCCATGCCCGGCTCGGTCCGGACGTACCGCGGACGCGACGGCTCCGGCTCCAGCTTCCGGCGCAGCTGGGCGATGTAGAGCCGCAGGTTCCCGTGGGCTGTCTCGTAGCCCGGGCCCCAGACCTCGACGAGGAGCTGGCGTTGACTGATGAGCTTCCCGGGATGCCGCACGAGCACCTCGAGCAGGTGCCACTCGGTGGGGGTCAGCCGGACCTCCTCGCCACGGACCGTCACCCGGGTGGCGGCCAGGTCCACGACCGCGTCGCCGAACGTCACGACCGGGGTCGAGTCGGCCGGGCTGTTGCGCCGCAGCATCGCCCGGAGCCGGGCCATCAGCTCGTCCATCCCGAACGGCTTCGTGACGTAGTCGTCGGCACCGGCGTCGAGCGCGTCCACCTTGTCGGCGCTGTCGCTGCGACCCGACAGCACGAGAATCGGCACCGAGGCCCACCCCCGGAGCCCGGCGATCACCTCGACACCGTCGAGGTCGGGGAGCCCGAGGTCGAGGATGACCACGTCCGGGAGCGCTGCGGCCGCGAGCTGGAGCGCCTCGCCCCCGTCCCCGGCGGTCACCACCTCGTAGCCACGCGCGCGCAGGTTGATCGAGAGCGCTCGGAGGATCTGCGGCTCGTCGTCGACCACCAGGACCGTGCTCACCCCCTCACCCCAGCGCGCGGCGCCGCCGGCTCGGTCGGCTCGGTCGGCAGCGAGACGACGACCGTCAGACCGCCGCCGGACGTCTCCTCCATCGCCAGCTCACCACCCATGGCATCGACCAGGCCGCGGGACAGGGCGAGGCCCAGCCCGAGGCCCGCCGGGCCGGAGTCGCCGAGGCGCTGGAAGGGCACGAACACCCGGTCGCGGTCAGCCAGCGGGATCCCCGGACCATGATCGACGACACGCAGCTCCAAGCGGTCGTCATGGACGACCGCCGTGAGCAGTGGCGGGTCCGGCGCATAGCGCTGCGCGTTGGCCACCAGGTTGGCGATCACGCGTTCCAGCAGGCCGGGGTCGACGATGACCTCGGGCAGCTCCTCAGGGAGGTCCAGGATGACGGCGCGGGGCACCACGCCCAGGTCGTCGAGGGCCCGAGTGACCACGTCGTCGAGCGGCACCGATCGGGTTCGGACCGGCAGCGCTCCGGTCTGCAGCCGACTGAGATCGAGGAGGTCGTCGATCAGCGCCCCGAGCCGGTCGAGCGCGTCGTCGGCGGTCTCGAGGAGCTCACGGCGGTCGCGCTCGTCGAGGGTGACCTCGCGGCTGCGGAGGCCGGAGACCACGGCCTTCGCGGTCGCCAAGGGGGTGCGCAGGTCGTGGCCGACGGCGGCGAGGAGTGCCGTGCGCAGCCGGTTGCCGGCCTCAAGCTCCGCCGCCTCGCGCACGGCGGACGCTCGCCTGGCGGCGATGTCGACGACCCAGCTGACCATCGCGGCCACCAGTGCGAAGACCAGCACCGAGACGATGTCGCTCGCCTCATGGATGCGAAACGTGTGGTACGGCGCCGTGAAGAAGAAGTTCAGCAGTCCCGAGCACAACACGCTGGCGAGCAGCGCCGGCCCGAGGCCGCCGACCAGGGCGGTGGTGACCACGAGCAGCAGGAAGAGCAGCGCCTCACTGGCGAGGTCGAGGTTGTCCCGCACCGGCACCAGCAACGCGAGCAACCCAGCCGCACCGAGGATCGCCAGCACGTATCCGGACGCCCGCCGCTCGGCGCTCAGGCTCCCGCGGACCATCGCTCCTCCAGACGTGTCGGCGCCCGTGAGCGCATGCCCGACCATTGTGCTCCCGGGCGGCCCGCCGACTCAGCCGGCCTCACCGAGTCGGCGGGTGACGGAGGCCGCCGTGACGAAGACCGCCAGTCGCAGCAGGTCGGGGCGCGCCAGTGTCAGCAGGCCGAGCGTGTTGACCGCGAACCCGGTCGCGAAGGCCCACCCCGCCAGGCCCAGGAGCAGCGCGTGCGGGCCATCCAACGGGGCCGCGAGCACGCCCGTCGCGAGCAGCAGCAGGGCGACGCCGTGCGCGCTCGGGAGACCGCCCACGACGACGGCCCCCGTCACCAGGAACAGCAGGCCCGCCCCGATGCCGAACCGCACACCCACCTGGTCGATCATCGCGCGCTGAGCCATGGCGCCAAGTCAAGACCGGACCGGACGAGGACCGGCCGCTCCTGACACGATCCTGACGCCCGGGCACCCGATCCTTGCGCAGGCCTGACGCCGCGGACCGCGTGTTAGGGAGTCGTTAGGCCGGGCCCGGACCGGCACACCCGCGGGTTGGATGGGAGAAGTGAGCCTCGACCTCGAGCCTGCGGAGGCACCCCTTGGGCGCGTCCGGGAGTGGCTGTTCCACCGACCCGACGACGCCGCGCAACACGTCGGCCCGCACGCCACCCAGCCCGCCGGCGACGCACCGCAGCCCTGGTGGAAGGTCATGTGCCTGACCGGCGTGGACTACTTCTCCACGCTGGGCTACCAGCCCGGCATCGCCTTCCTCGCAGCGGGTCTGCTGAGCCCGCTGGCCACGATCATCCTGGTGCTGCTCACGCTCTTCGGCGCACTCCCGATCTATCGGCGGGTGGCGGCGGAGAGCCCGCACGGCCAGGGCTCCATCGCCATGCTCGAGCGCCTGCTCCCGTTCTGGCGCGGCAAGATCTTCGTGCTCGTCCTCCTGGGGTTCGCGCTCACGGACTTCATCATCACCATCACGCTCTCGGCCGCCGACGCGAGCGCTCACCTGGTCGAGAACCCCCACGTCCCCAGCCTCCTGCACGGCCAGGAGCTCTGGATCACGCTCGGACTGGTGGCGCTGCTCGGCGCCGTCTTCCTCAAGGGATTCACCGAGGCGATCGGCGTCGCCGTCACCCTCGTGATCACGTACCTGGCGCTCAACGCCGTCGTGATCGCGGTGTCCGCGGCGCATGTGCTGGAGGACGGCCGCCTGGTCACCGACTGGACCACGGCGCTGACGGCCGAGCACGGCAACGTCGCTCTCATGGTCGCGGTCTCGCTCACGCTCTTCCCCAAGCTGGCGCTGGGCATGTCGGGATTCGAGACCGGTGTGGCGGTGATGAGCCACGTGCAGGGCGGCCCTGACGACGACGCCGAGCACCCCACCGGCAGGATCCGCAACACCAAGCGGCTGCTGACGGTGGCGGCGTGCATCATGAGCGTCTACCTGATCAGCTCCAGCCTGGTCACGACCCTCCTGATCCCGGCGCCCGAGTTCGAGGAGGGCGGCAGCGCCAATGGCAGGGCGTTGGCCTATCTGGCCCACCTCTACCTCGGGAACGTGTTCGGGACGGCGTACGACGTCTCGACCATCCTGATCCTCTGGTTCGCGGGTGCGTCCGCGATGGCCGGCATGCTGAACCTCATCCCCCGTTACCTGCCCCGCTACGGCATGTCACCGGAGTGGGCCGGCGCGGTGCGCCCCCTGGTGCTGGTCCTCACCGGCACGGCGTTCCTCATCACCTGGATCTTCGACGCCGACGTGGACGCCCAGGGTGGCGCGTACGCGACCGGCGTCCTCGTGCTCATGACCTCGGCGGCCGTGGCGGTCACCCTGGCGGCCCGCAGGGCCGGGCAGCGGAAGCTCACCGTCGCGTTCTCCCTGATCGGCCTGGTCCTCACGTACACGACGCTGGACAACGTGCGTGAACGCCCCGACGGCATCAAGATCGGCGCCTGCTTCATCGCCGCGATCCTGCTGGTGTCGCTGCTGTCCCGAGTCGCGCGGGCCTTCGAGCTGCGGACCACGGAGATCTCGTACGACGCGCGCGCCGACTCCTTCCTGCGCGACTGCGCCCGCCGCTCGATCCGGCTGGTCGCCAACGAGCCCGGCTCCCGCCACCACGAGGACTACCAGGGGAAGATCCAGCAGGTCATCGACGACCACGACCTGCCGAACGCCGGCGACATCATCTTCATCGAGGTCAGCGTCGGGGACTACTCCGACTTCGAGAGCCGCATCGACGTCCGGGGGGAGATCCGCCACGACCACTACCGGGTGCTGACCGTGACCGGCGCTTCGGTACCCAACACGCTGGCATCGCTCCTGCTCGACATCCGCGACCGCACCGGCGTGCGCCCCCACATCTACTTCGAGTGGACCGAGGGCAACCCGGTCGCGCACCTGCTCCGCTTCCTGCTCTTCGGCGCGGGCGAAGTCGCCCCGACGACCCGAGAGGTGCTCCGTCGGGCCGAGCCGGAACGCCTCCGGCGTCCCCACATCCACGCCGGCTGAGCATCGTCGGCGGCGTGGTTGTCCTGCATCCAGTCGAGCGCACGGCGTACGGCACTGCGGCTCCTCGCGCGCGACCCGCTCGGGCGTCAGGTAGCGGGCGACGACGGCTCACCCACCGTGCTGTCCTTCCGTCGACCGGCCGCCCACGCTAGCGGCGCCCACCGCGGCGACCGCCGCTCCCGGGGTCGCCCGCGGCCGGCGGGCGGGCTGCTCGAGTGGCTCGCGCTCAGGTGGCCGCGAGCCAGGCCAGGGCCCCGACGACCAGCGCCCGCGTGCCGGTGTCGAGCGTCGGCTGGATGACGGGGGCGAAGGCAGCGGAGTGGTTGACCGGCACGTCCTGCGCCACCCGGCCCGCCTCCTGCGCGGCCCGATAGGCGTCGGGGTCGCTGCCACCGATGCCCCAGTAGGTGTACGGCGCGCCGAGCGCGCGGGGCAGGTCGCTGAAGTCCTCGCTCGCACTCTGCCGGGGCAGCTCGCCCGCGCGTTCACCGAAGAAGTCCGCGAAGGCGGCTGCCACCCGCTCGGTCGCGTCGGGGTCGTTGTCGGTGAGGGGGTAGCGGTCGTACATCTCGAACTCGGGCTCCGCGGGCGACCCCGAGGCCGCGCACTCGGCACGCACGATGCGCTCGATGGCCTCCAGCACGCGCGAGCGGGTCTGGTCGTCGTAGGTGCGCACGTTGATCTGGAGCACCGCGTGGTCCGGGATGACGTTGCTCTTAGCACCGGCCTGGATGCTGCCCACGGTGAGGACCGCGGTGTCGCCGGGCGCGACCTCGCGGGCGACGACGGTCTGCAGGCGCACCACGATCATCGAGGCGAGCACCACCGGGTCGACCGCCGCCTGCGGCATCGAGCCGTGGGCGCCGCGGCCGTGGACGGTGACCCGCATGCTGTCAGCGGCCGACAGCGTCGGCCCGGAACGGGTGCCGACGGTCCCGGCCGGCATCGGCAGGACGTGCTGGGCCATCGCGACATCGATGCTGCCCACGATCTCCGCGAGGCCGTCCTCGACCATGCCGCGGGCGCCGTCGGCGCTCTCCTCGGCCGGCTGGAAGAGCGCGACGAGCGTGCCGGCCCAGCGGTCGGGCGCGCCGGCGAGCAGTGCGGCCGCGCCGAGCAGGCAGGTCACGTGCACGTCGTGGCCGCAGGCGTGCATCACCGGCGAGCCGTCCTCGGCGACCTCGGTGCTTGCGTAGGAGAGCCCGGTGTCCTCGCGCACCGGGAGCGCGTCCATGTCGGCGCGGAGCAGCACGGTGGGGCCGACGCCGTTGCGCACGACACCGACGACTCCGGTGCCGCCCACCCCCTCGTGCACCTCACCGCCCATCTCGCGCAGGCGGGCAGCGATGACGGCGGCGGTCCTGCGCTCCTGGTGCGGGAGCTCAGGGTGGGCGTGCAGGTCGCGGTAGAGCTCGTCCTGCCAGTGCCGGACGTGGTCGAGGCCCGACAGGACCGCAGTCGTGGTGCCGATCACCCCCACCATCATGCTCCATGCTCGGCGCCGGGTGGAGCCGGCGCGTCGATGCGGAAGCGGACGCCGACCATGCGGATCGCGAAGCAGACGAGCGCGCCCAGGACCGCGGCCGGGAGGTCGGCGACGCCGGCCCGGTCGGCACCGACCACCAGGAGTGCCCCCGCCAGCGCCGGGATGGCGTACAGACCACTGCTCAGCACCGCCGGCACCTCGCGGATGAGCACGTCGCGCAGCGTCCCTCCGCCCACCGCGGTGATCCCGCCGAGGATCACGGCCTGCATGAACCCGACCCCGACGTCGAGGCCCTTGAGCGCGCCGCTCACCGCGAACAGGCTCAGTCCTGCCGCGTCTAGCACCAGGATCGGTCCCGCGAGCCGGTCCAGGCGGCGCCCGAAGACGAAGGCAACCAGGCTGCCGACCGCCGCCACCGTCAGGTAGCGCCAGTCGTCGAACGTCGCCGGCGGCAGCGCGTCGACGAGGATGTCGCGCACCATCCCACCACCGAGGGCGGTGAACATCCCGAGCGTGACCACACCGACGATGTCGAGGCGGGCAACCCGAACGGCCGTCAGCGCACCGTTGAGCGCGAACGCGAACGTGCCTGTCAGGTCGAGCGCGAGGAACATCGGCGAGGAGGTGTCCACGGGCACCTGTCTACCCCAGCCCCGCTCTCGCCAGGGCGTGCGGAACCACGAGTCGCCGTGGCTGCACCCGCGCCGCGGAATGCTCCGCGGGCGGTCGCCGGCCGGCCTCCCCCACCCGCTCGAAGGGCCGGTCCCCAGCGCTGTGCGCTCGGGACCGGCCCTTCTCTCGTGTGGAGCTGAGGGGACTCGAACCCCTGACCCTCTGCATGCCATGCAGATGCGCTACCAGCTGCGCCACAGCCCCATTGCTTTCCCCGACCAGCAGGGAGACAACTCGCGGAATACTAGCCAACCGGTCCGGTCGATGCGAAATCGACCCCCCGGTCGCGGCTATCTCGGCTGCTCGACCACCCGGTTGTAGACCACCAGCCGCATGGGTCCCCCGAGGACAGCCTGGTCGAGGACCGCCCAGCCGCAGTTGTCCATGCCGTGCAGCGCGGCCCGCTCGGGGACCGGCCAGCCCAGCAGCACCGCGACCGAGTCGCGGATCGCGGCCCCGTGGGACACCGCGACCGCGAGGCCGCCGGGGGCGATCGAGGCCATCAGCTCCCCGAGCGCGGCGGTCATCCGGCCGGCGACCTCGACCGCGGTCTCGCCGCCGGGCACCACGTCGTAGTCGCCGGTGCGGAAGGTCGCGAACTCCTCGGGCGCGACCGCGGCGTACTCCTCGTGGGTCAGGCCCTGGCGCCCGGCGAGGTAGTACTCACGCAGTCGCGCGTCGTAGACCGGGTCGAGCCCGGCCTCCTTCGCGACGTAGGCCGCGGTCTGCCGGGCGCGGGCGCTGTCGGAGGACCAGAGCGCGGCCGGCGCCATCGCCGCGATCACCGGGGCGACCGCGGCGGCCTGGCGGTGGCCGGTCTCGTCGAGCTCCGACTCGAGCTGCCCCTGGACGCGGCGTACGGCGTTCCAGGCGGTCTGCCCGTGCCGGAGCAGCACCAGGCGGCGCGCGTCGCTCACGGGACCGCTCAGCGGCTCTGGTCGGCGGTGGTCACGTCGGCCGGCAGCGGGATCGCGGGACAGTCGCGCCACAGCCGCTCGAGGGAGTAGAACTCCCGCTCCTCGTCGTGCTGCACGTGCACCACGATCTCGCCGTAGTCGATGAGCACCCAGCGCCCGTCGCGCTCGCCCTCGCGGCGGATCGGCTTGGACCCGATCTCGCGCAGCTTGTCCTCGATCTCGTCGACGATCGACTTGACCTGACGGTCGTTGGAGGCCGAGGCGAGCAGGAACGCATCGGTGATCGCCAGCTGCTCGCTGACGTCGAACGCGATGATGTGGTGGGCGAGCTTGTCGGAGGCCGCGCGGGCGGCGGCGTTGATGAGCTCGACGGCGTGGTCGGTGGCGGTCACTGCATGTCCTCGGGGTGGTCCTGCTCGGGATGGTCCTGCTCGGGTCGGTCGGGCGGGTACAGGTCGTACTTGGCGATGTACTGGACGACGCCGTCGGGCACCAGGTACCAGACCGGCTCGCCGCGCTGCTTGCGCTTGCGGCAGTCGGTCGACGAGATCGCCAGCGCCGGGATCTCCACGATCGTGACCCGGTCGGACGGGATCGTGGCGAGCGCCGCCTCGTCCATGGTGTACCCGGGCCGGGTGCAGCCCACGAACCGGGCGAGCTCGAACAGCTCGTCGGCGTCGCGCCAGGTGAAGATCTCGGCCAACGCGTCGACGCCCGTGATGAAGTACAGCTCGGCGTCGGGCAGCTGGGCGCGCAGGTCGCGCAGCGTGTCGATCGTGTACGTCGGACCGGTCCGGTCGATGTCGACGCGCGAGACCGTGAACCGGGGGTTCGCGGCGGTCGCGATCACCGTCATCAGGTAGCGGTGCTCCGCCGCCGACACTCCCCGGTGGGACTTCTGCCAGGGGTCGCCGGTCGGCACGAACAGCACCTCGTCGAGGTCGAACCAGGCCTGCACCTCGGAGGCTGCCACGAGGTGCCCGTGGTGGATCGGGTCGAAGGTGCCACCCATGACCCCGACCCGCCTGCCGACGGCGCGGGGGGTGGCGGTCACGCGCTCGGTGGTCAGCTGTGCTCGCGTCCCGCACCGAAGGCGAGCAGCGCTCCCAGCAGCACCAGCAGGATGGCCAGCGTGATGCCGCCGATCAGCCAGTGGTTCGGCACAGCCTCGTTGACGGACTCCTCGGCGGCGAGGGCGATGGTGAACGCGGTCAGCATGGCGGACACCTTACCGGGCACTCCGCCGTGCGCTCACTCGGCGGCACGTCACCGGACGTGGCCGTCGCCGGTGACGACGTACTTGGTCGACGTCATCTCGGGCAGTCCCATCGGGCCGCGGGCGTGCAGCTTCTGCGTACTGATGCCGATCTCGGCGCCGAAGCCGAACTCGCCTCCGTCGGTGAAGCGCGTCGAGGCGTTGACCAGCACGGCGGCCGAGTCGACCGCGGCCGTGAACCGCCGGGCCGCGGCCAGGTCCTCGGTCACGATCGCCTCGGTGTGCTGGCTCGACCAGCGGCGGATATGGGCGACCGCGGCGTCCAGGTCGGGTACGACGGCCGCGGAGATGTCCAGGGAGAGGTACTCCTGCGCGTAGTCCTCGTCGGTGGCCGCGACCACACCGGCCTCGGCCCGGAACCGGTCGTCGCCGTGCACCGTGACCCCGGCGTCCTGCAGCGCCTCGACGACCCGGGGCACGAACGCGTCGGCGATGTCGGCGTGCACCAGCAGCGACTCGGCGGCGTTGCACACGCTGGTGCGGTGGGTCTTGGCGTTGAGCACGATCGCGAGCGCCTTGTCGAGGTCGGCGGCCCGGTCGACGTACACGTGGCAGTTGCCGACGCCGGTCTCGATGACCGGCACGGTGGACTCCTCGACCACGGAGCGGATCAGGCCCGCTCCCCCGCGCGGGATCAGCACGTCCACGTGGCCGCGGGCCCGCATCAGCGCCTTCACGCTGTCGTGCGAGTCACCCGGCACCAGCTGCACAACGTCGGGGTCGAGGCCGGCTCCGGCGACCGCGTCGCGCAGCACCGCGACGATCGCGGCGTTGCTGGAGCGGGCGCTCGAGCTGCCGCGCAGCAGCACCGCGTTGCCGGACTTCAGGCAGATGCCGGCAGCGTCCACGGTGACGTTGGGCCGGGCCTCGTAGATCATCCCCACGACGCCGAACGGCACCCGCACCTGCCGCAGCTCCAGGCCGTTGGCCAGGGTGCCGCCCCGCACGACCTCGCCCACCGGGTCGGGCAGCCCGGCGACGTCGCGCAGGCCCTGGGCCATCGCGGCGACGCGGTCCGGGGTGAGCCGCAGCCGGTCGACGATGTTGGGCGGCGTCCCCCCGCCCTCGGCGCGGGCCACGTCCTCGTCGTTCGCGGCCAGGACCTCCGGCTCACGGGACAGCAGTGCCGCGGCCATCGCCTCCAGCGCGCGGTCCTTCTCGGCGCGCGTCGCCAGGGCCAGGCCGTGGCTCGCGGCGCGGGCGCGCTCGGCGACCGCGACCACCTGGTCCGCAGCCGCACCGGCGGCCGCGTCGTGCTCGGTGCTCATGGCTTCGAGGGTAGTTCCAGCCGGTCCGGACGCGGGCCGCGTCTTGCTGCTCGGCAACCAAATCCGGCCAGGGCGCGTCGTACGCTGCGTCAGCTCACCGCAGCGACCGCTGCCTCGGGGAAGGACCCCTCACCTTGATCCGCTCGATCTCCCGCGCACTCGCGCTCCTCGCCTCGCTGGCGCTCGCGGTCCCGGCCGCGGCCGCCGCACTGCCCAGCGCCGCCGCAGCTCCCGACCACCGTCCGGGCTCCGACCGGGCCGCCGAGACGACCGCACCGCTCACCCTGTGGGCGCCCAAGGCCGTCACCGCCTTCGCGTACAAGCAGCGCACCTGGACCGACCTCGGCCTGCGGCTGATCGCCGAGGGCGCGCCGTTCGAGATCTGGTCGCACCGTCCGTCGTACGACGAGCCGATCCAGAGCGTCTGGCACCGAGCCGGCGGCGACGTCGCACTGCCCGCCGGCTCGATGAGCAGCTTCTCCGGCCTCGACGGCTTCCTCTCGCTCAAGATCACGCCGAAGCGGGGCGGCGCCGCGCTCGGCCTGGTCCGCAAGGCCTGCCTCAACGGGTGGTCCGAGCGGGTCCGACCGGACGCGCCCGCACGCTCGGGCTACCCGCAGGGCTGCTGGTACAACCCGTACAGCCTCGGCTCCGTGCAGGGCATCCAGGAGGGCTGGGCGAGCCCGATCCTGTCGCAGGGCCGCCCGTTCCGGCTGTCGCCGGGCAAGTACACGGTCGTCGCGACGATCGCGCCGAAGTACGCCGCCGCGTTCGGGATGACCCCTGCGGAGTCCACCCGCACCGTCCAGCTCACCGTCACCGCCGAGGAGGACTCCGGCGGTGAGGGCCGGATGACCGCCGGCCGCCAGTCGGACCGACCGGTGGACGCTCCTGCCGCCCACCGTCCGACCGGGCCGCGGGGCCGCGCCGACGAGGGTGGGCCGGCACCGGACCTGCGCTCGCTCCCGGCCTGGGGCATCAACCTCAGCAAGAACACCAACTACCTGCGCTTCTCGGCGACCGTCTGGAACGCCGGCAACAGCCCCCTGGTCGTCGACGGGTTCCGCCGCGACGGCGAGGACGAGATGGACGCCTACCAGTACTTCTTCGACGCCGCCGGCAACCAGACCGGCTACCAGCCGGTCGGTCACCTCCACTGGGATGCCAAGCCCTCCCACCAGCACTGGCACTTCGAGGACTTCGCCCGCTACTCGCTGCTGAACGCCGACAAGGTGGAGACCGCCCGCTCGAAGAAGGAGGCGTTCTGCCTCGCCAACACCGACGCGGTCGACCTCACCGTCCTGGACGCGGACTGGAACCCCGAGAACACCGACCTGTCGACGTCGTGCGGCGACTACTCCTCGCTCTCCATCCGCGAGGTGCTCGCCGCCGGGTGGGGTGACACCTACACGCAGTACCGCGCCGGGCAGTCCTTCGACATCCGCAACCTCCCGAACGGGACCTACTACATCGCCGTGACCGCGAACCCCGAGAACAACCTGGTCGAGTCCGCGACGGACAACAACCAGGCGCTGCGCCGGATCGTGCTCGGCGGCCGGCCCGGTCACCGCACCGTGAAGGTCCCCCAGATCGGCATCATCGAGGAGGAGGGGTACGGCGGCCAGGGCTGAGCCCGGGCCCGGACCTCTCAGGAGGTCCGGGCGAACGCCTCCACCTTGACGGTCGGGCCGGCGACGATGATCTCGTCGCCGGCCCGCAGCACCGTCTGGGCGGTGGCGTAGTCGAACTCGCCGGCGGCGCGCTTCACCCCCACGACGGTCACGCCGAACTGGCTGCGCACGCCGAACCCGCCCAGGCTGCGCTCGTGGAGGGCCTTCGGCACCGAGGTCTTCGCGAAGGCGTATCCCTCGTCGAACTCGATGTACTCGATCATGCCGCCGCCCACGAGGTGGGCCACCCGGCGGCCCATGTCGTGCTCGGGCCGGATCACGTGGTGGACCCCGATCTGGCTGAGGATCCGCGCGTGCGCCTCGCTGATGGCCTTGGCCCAGACCGTGCGCACTCCCAGCCCGAGCGCGACCGAGGCCGAGAGGATGCTCGACTCCAGGTCGTTGCCGACACCGACGACGGCGACGTCGAACTCGCCGACCGCGAGCTGGCGCATCGCCTCCTCGTCGGTGGTGTCGGCCTCCACGACGTGGGTGAGCCGGCCCGCCAGGGACTGCACGATCCGGGGGTCGGCGTCGATCCCGAGCACCTCCACCCCGCTCTCGGCGAGCTCGAGGGCCAATGAGGTGCCGAAGCGCCCGAGACCGAGCACGACGACACCGTTGCTGAGCTTCTTAGCCAATGATCGGCCGTCCTTCCGGGAGGCGGTGCAGATCCTGGCGCTCGCGCAGGGCGAGTGCCGAGACCAGGGTGACCGGGCCGAGCCGGCCCAGGAACATCAGCCCGACCAGCACCATCTGGGCGCTGGTCGGCAGGGCAGCGGTGATCCCCGTGGAGAGTCCCACGGTCGCGAACGCCGACACCACCTCGAAGAGCACCTGCTGGGTGGCGAGCTCGGTGAGCTCCAGCAGCAGCCAGGTCGAGGCCACCACCGCCCCGAGCGCGAGCAGGGCGACCGTGAGGGCCTGTCGGACCGCGCGGTCGCTGATCCGGCGCGAGAACACCTCGACGTCGCGCTCGCCGCGGACCTCGGCCCAGATCACGAAGAAGAGCAGGAAGAACGTGGTCACCTTGATGCCGCCGGCGGTGCCGGCAGACCCGCCACCGATGAACATCATCATCTCGGTGCCAAGCAGGGTGCCCTCGTGCATCTGGCCGTAGTCGACGCTGTTGAAGCCCGCGGTGCGCGGCATCACCGCGTGGAAGAAGCCAGCCAGCAGCCGGCCGGGCGGGTCGAGGGCGCCGAGGGTGTCGGGGTTGGTCCACTCGTTGGCGGTCACGAACACCGCCCCGAGCAGCAGCAGTGCCGCGGTGACCGTCAGCGTCATCTTGGTGTGCAGGCTCCACGCCCGGGGTTGGCGCCCGAGCCGGCCCAGCTCCAGCCAGACCGGGAAGCCCAGGCCGCCGGCGATGACGGCGAACGCCACCGGCAGACAGATCCACGGGTCGCTCGCGAAGCGGGTCAGGCTGTCCGACCAGAGCGCGAACCCGGCGTTGTTGAACGCCGAGACCGCGTGGAAGCCGCCGAGGTACGCCGCTCGACCCCACGGCTCGTCGTACCCGAGCGCGAACCGCAGGGTGAGCGCGGTGGCCGTGACCAGCTCGAACAGCACACTGATCGTGAGCACCCCGCGCACCACGGTCCGCACCTCCCCGAGACCGGACGTCCTGGTCTCCGCGGCGGCGGTGATCCGCGTGCGCAGGCCCAGCCTCCTCCAGACGAGCAGGCCGAGCAGCGAGGCCAGGGTCATGATCCCGAAGCCGCCCACCTGGATCAGCGCGAGGATCACCCCCTCGCCGAACGGGGACCAGTACGACGGGGTGTCGACGACGACGAGCCCGGTGACGCACGTGGCGCTCGTCGACGTGAACAGCGCCGTGGTGAACGGCGCACCGCCGGCTCCCTCGCGCGCCGCCGGCAGCATCAGGAGCAGGGTGCCGAGGAGGATCCCGGTTGCGAACGCCACCACGACCACCTGGGCCGGGTGTCGCAGCAGTGGCCGCCGAGCGACGCCGCGGCGCGAGAGGGGGGTCGGCACCCGGCGAGGCTACGCCACCGGCGTCCGCTGACGGGCGGCGCGGCCCTGCGACATCGGCCCCAGATGACGTCGACCCGCCCGAGACTCTCGGGCGGGTCGACGTGGTCAGGGCTCAGCCCTTGCGCTTGGTGACTTCCTCGGTCAGGGCGGGGAGGACCGTGTGCAGGTCGCCCACGACGCCGAAGTCGACCAGCTCGAAGATCGGCGCCTCCTCGTCCTTGTTGACCGCGACGATCGTCTTGGAGGTCTGCATGCCGGCGCGGTGCTGGATGGCGCCGGAGATGCCGGTGGCGACGTAGAGCTGCGGCGAGACCGTCTTGCCGGTCTGGCCGATCTGGAAGGTGTGCGGGATCCAGCCGGAGTCGACCGCGGCACGGGAGGCGCCCACGGCGCCGCCCAGCGCGTCGGCCAGGCCCTCGACCGACTCGAAGTTGCCACCGGTGCCGCGGCCACCGGCGACCACGATCGCGGCCTCGGTGAGCTCGGGGCGACCGGTCGCCTTGCGCGGCTGGGAGGCCACGATCTGCGCCTTCTTCGCCGAGTCGGAGATCGTCGCGGCGAACTCCTCGACCGTACCGGCGCCCGCGGACTCCTCCGGTGCGGCGGAGTTGGGCTTCACCGTGATGATCGGGGTGCCCTTGGTGACCTTCGCCTGGACGGTGTAGTTGCCCGCGAAGACCGACTGGGTGGTGGTGCCGTCGCCCTGGACGTCCACGGCGTCGGTGATCAGGCCCGACTCGAGCTTGATCGCCAGGCGGCCGGCGACCTCCTTGCCCTCCGAGGTGGAGGGGATCAGGATCGCGGCCGGCGAGGTCTTCTCCGCCAGCTGCTGCAGCGCCTCGGCCTTCGGGGCCACCAGGTAGCCCTTGATCTGCGCGTCGTCGACGACGTAGACCTTCTCGGCGCCGTACTGCTTGACCTTCTCCGCCACCTCGGCGCCCTGCGCCGAGCTGCCGATGAAGACCGCCGACGGCTCGCCGAGCCGCTTGGCGATGGTCAGGAGCTCGTACGTCGGCTTGCGAACGGCGCCGTCGACGTGGTCGATGAGAACGAGAACTTCAGACATCGGTCAGCTCCTCAGATGAACTTCTTGGACGCGAGGAACTCGGCCAGCGCCGTGGCGCCCGAGCCGTCCTCGTCCTTGACGATCTCGCCGGCGGTGCGCGGCGGGCGGGCCGTGGTCTCCTGGACCTCGGTCCACGCCACCGACAGGCCGACCTGGCCGGCGTCGACCCCGAGGTCGCTGAGCGACCAGGTCTCCAGCGGCTTCTTCTTCGCGGCCATGATGCCCTTGAACGACGGGTAGCGGGCCTCGCCCGACTGGTCGGTGACCGAGAGGACCAGCGGCATCGTGGCGCCGATCACCTCGGTCGCGGTGTCCCCGTCGCGCTTCACTCGGACCTGGTCACCCTGGGTCTCGATGACCGAGGCCAGCGTGACCTGCGGCAGGTCCAGCCGCTCGGCGAGCATCGCTGGGATCACGCTCATCACGCCGTCGGTCGACGCCATGCCGCAGACGACCAGGTCGACCTTGGTCTCGGCGCCGGCCTTCTCGATGGCCTTCGCCAGCACCAGTGAGGTGGCGGCGGCGTCGGACCCGGCGATCGCGTCGTCGACCACGTGGACGCCCTCGTCGGCGCCCATCTGCAGCGCCTTGCGCACCGCGTCGACGGCCTTCTCGGGACCCACGCAGAGCGCGGTCACCAAGGTGTCATCGCCCGCCTTCTCCTTCAGCTGCAGGGCCTGCTCGACGGCGTACTCGTCGAGCTCCGAGAGGAGCCCGTCGACGCCGACACGGTCCACGGTCTTGTCCGACTCGAACTGCCGGTCGGCAGTGGCATCGGGCACGTACTTCACACAGACGACAATGTTCATGGTGTGTGGCCGGTTCGGCCCCTCCTGTGTCTCGGATGTGGTGGTGAGGCTACCGCCGCGTAACGACGGTCGAAACTCGTCCCAGGGTTGGCTATGTCACAGCAGCACTGTCACGATCGCGGCCCCACGAGGGGCGATCGGCGTCCGGTCAGGGCCGGACCACCCGCTCCAGGACCCGCCCGACGACCAGGTAGGCGATCGCGCCGAGCCCCCAGTTGGCCAGCGCGTTCTTGGTCTCCGCGTCGCCGCCCTCGAACTTGAAGATGCCGTTGCCCCGGGAGAACACCTCGACGTCGACGACGTCCGCTGCGTCGAGCACGAGCTTGACCAGCGCGTTGTCACGGTTGGCGTCCAGGGCGATGCAGAGGGCACCCACCGCGAGGATCAGCGCGCACAGCACCGCGAGCAGCCACACGACCTGGGCGGCCCGCACTCGCAGGCCGGTCCCCCGGCGTGCCGTCATCGCCTTGCGCTCCGCCACGAGCCGCTCACCTGCCCTCGAACTGTGCCTTGCCCGGTCCGTTCTCGACGAAGGATCGCATACCGATGGTCCGGTCCTCGGTCGCGAACAGTGCGGCGAACTGCTGCCGCTCGATCTCTAGGCCGGTCTCGAGGTCGACCTCGAGCCCCCGGTCGATGCTCTCCTTCGCCGCCCGCAACGCGTACGACGCCGCCCCGGCGAACTGGCGCGCCCAGGCGAGCGCCTCGTCGAACACCGAGGCCGCCGGGAACAGCCGGTCGACCAGGCCGATGGCCAGCGCCTCGTCGGCCTTGACGAAGCGCCCGGTGAACACGATGTCCTTCGCCTTGCTCGGGCCGACCAGGCGGGTCAGCCGCTGGGTGCCGCCGGCGCCGGGGATGATGCCGAGCAGCACCTCGGGCTGGCCGAGCACCGCGTCGTCGGCCGCGAACCGGACGTCGGCGCACAGCGCGAGCTCGCAGCCGCCGCCGAGCGCGTAGCCGGTGATCGCGGCGACGACCGGCTTCGGGATCCGGGCCACCGCCGTCAGCGCGGACTGGAGCGGTCCCGAGCGCTTGACCATGTCGGTGTAGGACATGTCGGCCATCTCCTTGATGTCCGCGCCCGCCGCGAACACCCGCTCGCCGCCGTACACGATCACGGCCTTCACGTCGTCGCGCTCGGCGGCCTCGGTCGCCGCGGCGCGGATCTCCTCCTGCACCTGCACGTTGAGGGCGTTCATCTTCGGCCGATCGAGCCGAATCGTGCCGACACCGTCGGCCACCTCCAGCCGCACGAACTCACCCATGTCCTCGAACCCGCCTCTCTTCTTCGTGAACAGACCCCCGGCATTGTGCACCGTCAGGAACAATGGCGCGGTGACCCCTGGACTCTGGCGCAACCGTGGTGAGCGGGCACCGGTGTGGCCGGGGAGCAACCACCCGATGGGATCGACCTGGTCCCCCGAGGCGACGAACTTCGCGGTCCACGCCCCGCGCGCGACCGCGGCGTGGGTGTGCCTGTTCGACGACGAGGGTGGCGAGCAGCGGCACCGGCTGACCGAGCAGGAGCTCGGCATCTGGCACGGCGCGATCCCGGGCGTGGCGCCCGGCACCCGCTACGGCTACCGGATCGCCGGACCGTGGGATCCGGCCCAGGGACTCCGGTTCAACCCCAACAAGCTGCTGCTCGACCCGTTCGCCCGGGCGATCTCCGGCGGGCTGACCCTCGACCCCGCGATCTACGGCTACGACCAGGACGACCCGACCCGGCGCAGCGACGCCGACTCCGCGCCGTACGTCCCGATGGGGGTCGTGGTCGCCGACGACGGCTTCGACTGGGGCGACGACGCGCCGCCGCGGCACCGCTGGCGCGACTCGGCGATCTACGAGATGCACGTCAAGGGCATGACCAAGCTGCACGACCGGGTGCCCGAGGAGCTGCGCGGCACGTACGCCGGGCTCGCGACGCCGGCGGTCGTCGACTACCTCAAGGACCTCGGCATCACCGCGGTCGAGCTGCTGCCCATCCACCAGTTCGTGTCCGAGACCGCGCTGCTCGAGCGGGGGCTGGTGAACTACTGGGGCTACAACTCGATCGGGTTCTTCGCCCCGCACAACGCGTACTCGTCCGCCGGCGACCGCGGCCAGCAGATCACCGAGTTCAAGGCGATGGTGAAGGCCTTCCACGCCGCCGGCCTCGAGGTGATCCTCGACGTCGTCTACAACCACACCGCCGAGGCCGGCACCATCGGGCCGACGCTGTCCTTCCGCGGCCTCGACGACCGCGGCTTCTACTGCCGCAACGGCAGCGACCACCCCGGCGAGCCCTTCGACGACACCTACTGGGACGTCACCGGCTGCGGCAACACCGTCGACGCCTCCAACCCGTACGCCCTGCGGCTGATCCTCGACTCGCTGCGCTACTGGGTGACCGAGATGCACGTCGACGGCTTCCGCTTCGACCTGATGTCCGCGCTGACCCGGGTGCACCACCGCATCGACATGGGGTGCCACCTGCTCACCGCGATCGGCCAGGACCCGGTGCTGCGGCACGTCAAGCTGGTCGCCGAGCCGTGGGACGCGTCGATGGACGGCTACCGGGTCGGCGAGTTCCCGCCCCCGTGGGTGGAGTGGAACGACCAGTACCGCGACGAGATCCGCGACTTCTGGCGCAACCACACCTCGAGCATCCGCGGCGTCGCCACCCGCCTGGCGGGGTCGTCCGACCTCTACCTCGACGACGGGCGCTCGCCGTACGCCTCGATCAACTTCGTCACCGCCCACGACGGCTTCACGATGCGCGACCTGGTGACCTACGAGCACAAGCGCAACGAGGCGAACGGCGAGGACAACCGCGACGGCACCGACAACAACCGGTCGTGGAACCACGGCCTGGAGGGCGAGAGCCACGACCCCGCGCTGCTGGCCGTGCGGCGGCGGCAGGTCGCGAACATGATGGCGACGCTCTGCCTCTCGAACGGCGTGCCGATGATCACCGCGGGAGACGAGCGCGGCCGCACCCAGCGCGGCAACAACAACGCCTACGCCCAGGACAACGAGACCTCGTGGATCGACTGGCGCCCCGACGACGCGTGGCTCGACGTCTACGAGATCACCAAGACCGCGCTGCGGCTGCGCCGCGAGCACCCGGCGCTGCGCCAGCGGCACTGGTTCGAGGGCCGCCCGACGATCCGCGGCGGACCGAAGGACCTGGCCTGGCTGCACCCGTCGGGCCGCGAGATGACCGGCGACGACTGGCACGACCCGACGCTGCGCGCGGTCGGGATGTTCGTGTCGGGAGCACCGCTGCGCTCCCCCGGCCCCCGCGGCGAGCAGCAGGTCGACAAGACGTTCGTGCTGTGGTTCAACTCCGACTGGCTCCCCCAGCGGGTGACGCTCCCCGAGAACGACTGGGTGCAAGCCGGCGAGGTGGTCCTCTCCACCGACTTCAAGCTCCCGGTCGGCACCCCGGTCAAGGCCGGGGACCGGCTCTCCATCGGCCGCCGCACGGTGGTGGTGTTCCGCGAGACCTGACGTTGAGTCGGGACTTCCACACGTTACGTCACGGGAGGGCGACCAGGCCGAGCTCGGCCGGGGAGGCGAGCACGTTGTTGCGCGGGACGATCCGGACGGTGTAACCGAAGGCGCCGGAGTGGTCGAGGACCACGTCGCCGTCGAACCGGTGCCGGCCGCCCTCGTAGGACTCCACGACGTGCAGCGAGTCGATGACGGTGTCGACCAGGACGTCCTCGCCGTTGGTGTTGCCGTGCAGCAGCTGCACGTCGACGTCGTCGGGCGTGAGCGAGCCGAGGGCGACGAAGGCCCGCACACTCATCTGGTCGCCGACCTCGGGGGCGTCGCTGACGCCGCTGCTCTCGACGTGGTCCACGCGGACGTCGGGCCAGCCGGCCTTGACCTTCTTCTTCCAGGCCGCGAGCTCCGCCGCGCCGTGGTAGTCGGAGTTGAGGCGGTGCGCCGTGACGCTGGCGGGCGCGTAGAGCTGGCGCATGTAGTCGCGGACCATCCGGGTCGCGAGGACCTTCGGGCCGAGCGACTTCAGCGTGTGCCGGGTCATCTCGAGCCAGCGGGTCGGCACGCCCTCGCCGTCCACGTCGTAGAAGCGCGGGGCGACGTCGTTCTCGATGAGGTCGTAGAGCGCCGCGGCCTCGAGGTCGTCACGGTGGTCGGTGTCCTCGACGCCGTCGGCGGTCGGGATCGCCCAGCCGTTGTTGCCGTCGTACCACTCGTCCCACCAGCCGTCGAGCACCGAGAGGTTCAGGCCGCCGTTGAGCGCGGCCTTCATGCCGGAGGTGCCGCACGCCTCGTAGGGGCGCAGCGGGTTGTTCAGCCAGACGTCGCAGCCGGGGTAGAGCGGCTTGGCCATGGCGATGTCGTAGTTCGGCAGGAACACGATCCGGTGGCGGATCTCGGGGTCGTCGGAGAGCTTGACGATGTCCTGGATCAGCTTCTTGCCGCCGTCGTCGGCCGGGTGCGCCTTGCCCGCGATCACCAGCTGGATCGGGCGCTCGGGGTGCAGCAGCAGCGCCTTGAGCCGCTCCGGGTCGCGCATCATCAGCGTGAGGCGCTTGTACGACGCCGCGCGCCGGGCGAACCCGATCGTCAGGACGTCGGGGTCCAGCACGTTGTCGATCCAGCTGAGCTCGGCCTTCGCCGCGCCGCGCTTCTCCCATGAGCGGCGCAGCCGCTTGCGGGCGTCGACGACGAGGCGCTCGCGCAGCATGCGCTTGACCGCCCAGATCTCGGTGCCGGGGACCTTGTCGGCCGCGGCCCAGAACCCGGTCGTGTCGTCGGACTCGGGGTCGGCGCCCTGGGCGATCGCGAGCTCGATGACCTCGCGGGCCACCCAGCTCGGCGCGTGCACGCCGTTGGTGATCGACCCGATCGGCACCTCGGCCTCGTCGAAGGCCGGCCACAGCCCGCTGAACATCCCGCGGCTGACGTGGCCGTGCAGCTCGGAGACGCCGTTGGCGCGCTGCGCGAGCCGGAAGCCCATCACCGCCATGTTGAAGACCGCCGGGTCGCCGCCCTCGTAGTCCTCGGTGCCGAGCGCGAGGATGCGCTCGACCGGGACGCCGGGCGTCGGGCCGCCGTCGCTGAAGTACTGCTCGACGAGCGTGAGTGGGAAGCGGTCGATGCCCGCGGGCACCGGGGTGTGGGTGGTGAACACGGTCGAGGCGCGGCTGACCTCGAGCGCTGTGTCGAGGTCGAGCTTGGGGCCGCCCTCGGCGACGGTGAGCTCGCGGATCCGCTCCAGGCCGAGGAAGCCGGCGTGGCCCTCGTTGGTGTGGAAGACCTCGGGGGCGGGGTGGCCGGTGATGCGGGAGAAGGCCCGCAGCGCGCGTACGCCGCCGACGCCGAGCAGCAGCTCCTGGCGCAGCCGGTGCTCGCTGTTGCCGCCGTACAGACGGTCGGTCACGTCGCGGTAGTGGTCGGGGTTGCCCTCGACGTCGGTGTCGAGCATCAGCAGCGGCACCCGGCCGACGCTGGCCACCCAGATGCGGGCCAGCAGCTCGGGGCCGTCGGGCAGCGCGACGCTGATCATCGCGCGGTCACCGTTCTCCTCGCGCAGCAGCGAGATCGGCAGGCCGTCGGGGTCGAGGACCGGGTAGGCCTCCTGCTGCCAGCCCTCCCGGGACAGCGACTGCTTGAAGTAGCCGTGCCGGTAGAGCAGGCCGACGCCGATGATCGGCACGCCGAGGTCGCTGGCCGCCTTGAGGTGGTCGCCGGCGAGGATGCCCAGGCCGCCGGAGTACTGCGGCAACACCGAGGTGATGCCGAACTCGGGAGAGAAGTAGCCGATCGCCTTCGGGCCCTGCTCGCCGCTGGCGAGCCGGCGCTGGTACCACCGGTCGCCGGTGAGGTACCGCTCGAGGTCCGCGCGTGCGGCGCCCAGTCGCGCCAGGAAGTCCTGGTCGGTCGCCAGCTCCTCCAGCCGGCGCCGGCCGACGGCACCCAGCAGCCTGACCGGGTCGCGGCCGGTGGACTCCCACAGGACCGGGTCGACGGACTCGAAGACGTCCTGGGACGCCGGGTCCCAGGACCACCTCAGGTTGCCGGCCAGGTCACCCAACGGGGTGAGGGCCGAGGGCAGGACGGGACGGACGGTGAATCGACGGATCGCACGCACCCGGCGACGGTACAGCCTCGAGGTTGGAACGATCAAAGAATGGCGAGAACGTTGTCGTGCGGTCCTCGTCACTGTCCGCGAGAACGCCGTCCACATAACGAACCCTCCCGTCCGGCGTTGACCGGAGCATGACCCGCTCACCCCTGCGCCGCGGTCGGTACCGCACCGCCTCGCTGGCCCTCCTGACCGCCACCCTGGTCCCCGGGCTCGCGCAGCTGCCCGCCCTCGCCGCGAGCCCCACGACGGCCCGCGCCACCGCCCCCACCGGCGACGACGCCACCCACCCGCTGGGCAGCCTGGGCGACCCGGTCGCCGGCCTCAGCGACCTCGACGCGCGGGGCAGCGTGCTGCCCTCCGCCGCGCAGCGCTCCGCCGCGGCGCGGCTCGGTGCGGTCGACCTGCGCTGGAACCAGTTCGGTACGCCGGCCTCGATCCTGCCCGCCGACGGGGTGCTGGCCCGGGCCACCTCGAGCGACCCTGAGACCGCCGCCCGGGCCTGGCTCAGCGACCACGCCGCGGTGTTCGGGATGACCCGGGCCGCGGTCGCGGACCTCGAGCTCGTCAACGACCAGCGCCTCGCGCAGAGCGACGCGCACGCCGTGCTGCTCCGCCAGCGCTTCGGCGACCTGGACCCGGCGCTGGCGAGCATGGTGACCGTCGGTGTCGCCAACGGCGAGATCGCCTACGTCTCCTCCTCCATCGTCAAGGCCACGGGCGCCGCGCCGACCGCGACGCTGAGCCCGGTCCAGGCCTGGACCAAGGCCGCCGCCAACATCGGCCGCACGCTCGCGGGCGGCGTCCTCGACAAGATCACCTCGCGGGTCGCCGACGGATGGACGCACCTGTCCGTGCCCGGCTATCCCCAGGACCAGCTGGTCCGGCTGCGTGCCCTCGCGCTGGCCGATGGCTCGGTGCGCCCGGTGTTCGAGACCAACGTGCTCGACGTCCAGAAGGGCTCCGCGTTCGCCTACACCGTGATGGTCGACGGCGTCACCGGCGCCGTCCTGCACCGGCAGAACCAGGCCGAGAACAGCAGCGACGCGTTCCAGTTCCAGGGGGAGGTCACCGCGACCGAGTGCGGCCCGAAGCACGAGTTCGAGCTGGCCGACGCCAAGACCAAGCAGATCGTCGCGGTCGCCGCGGCGGCCAACACGCTCAACGACATCGAGATCAAGATCTTCGACCCGGCCGGCCAGCTCCTCGTCACCGGCGACCTGGGCACCAGCCCCGAGACCGCGACGTACTCCGCCGACGCGATCCCTGTCGGGGTCTACACGATGCGGGTCTGCCCCTTCGCCGACCCGACCGTGCCGTTCCTGCCCCCGGGCAACTACGTCGCGAGCGTGACCACCAGCGACACGGCCGGCCCGTCGACCGGCGACGTGGGGTTCTCCCCGAAGTGGCGGTACTTCACCGCGAACCCCTCGCTGGACTACTCCACGACCACGACCCCGAAGAACTCGGTGATCGGCTGCTGGGTGGCCGGCGAGGGCTGCACCTCACCGACCGGGCCGTTCCGCAACGTCGCCGCACCGGGTCCCTGGGACTCGGTGGCCTCGACCGGAGTCGGCTCGATGACCACCGTCGGCAACAACGCCAACACCCACGAGGCCTGGGTCAGCCCCCTGACCCCGGGCGGTACGGCGCAGGCGCCGATCTCGCCCACCCGCGAGTACACCACCGAGTTCACCGACGCGTGGAACAACTCCGGCTGCGACCCGACCCAGCTGACCCCCGGTGGCAACGACATCGACGCGACCGTGACCAACCTGTTCGTCGCGCACAACCGGATGCACGACTACTCGTACTATCTGGGCTTCACCGAGGACAACTACAACATGCAGCTCGACAACCTCGGCCGCGGCGGCGTCCCCGGTGACCAGGAGGTCGGCAATGCCCAGGCCGGCGCGTTGACCGGCGGGCAGCCGTCGTACCTCGGCCGCGACAACGCCAACCAGATCACGCTCCAGGACGGCGTTCCTGGCATCACCAACCAGTACCTCTTCCAGCCGATCGCCGGCGCGTTCTACTCCCCTTGCGTCGACGGCGGCCTGGACATGGGCATCGTCGGCCACGAGTACACCCACGCGATCAGCAACCGCATGGTCGCCGGCCCCGACGAGGGCCTCACCTCCGAGCAGGGCGGCGCGATGGGCGAGTCCTGGAGCGACCTGACGGCCGGTGAGTACATGTTCAGCCACGGCTACGCCAACGGCGGCAACCCGTGGGCGGTCGGGGTCTACGCCACCGGCAACGAGTCGGTCGCGATCCGCGACTACGCGATCAACAAGAACCCGCTCAACTACTCCGACTACGGGTTCGACAGCACCGGCAACGAGGTGCACGCGGACGGCGAGATCTGGAACGGCACCCAGTGGGAGGTCCGCCAGGCTCTGGTGAACAAGTGGAACAAGCAGTTCCCGTACACCAACAAGGCTCTCCAGCTGCGCTGTGCGCAGGCGACCGCGACCGGCAGCCGGCTGCCGGCCAGCCACTGCCCCGGCAACCGCCGCTGGATCCAGTTGGTCTTCGACTCCTTCCTGTTGCAGCAGGGTGCGACCTCGATGCTGGACGCCCGCGACGCGATGCTCGCGGCCGACCGGATGCGCTTCGGCGGCAAGGACCTGAAGGTGATGTGGGACGCGTTCGCCAGGCGTGGCATGGGCGAGGGCGCCTCGGTGCCGAACGCCGACTCCGGCGACACCGCCCCGAGCTTCGCGTCGCCGAAGTCCACGAACGGGCGCGTGACGTTCCGCAGCAACCGCTCCGGCAGGTTCTACGTCGGGCACTACGAGGCCCGGGCCACCCCGGTCGCCGACACCACCGCGGCCGGCGGGCTCAAGAACACCGCCCGGTTCGTCCCCGGTCGCTACGAGATGCTCTTCGTCTCCCAGGCCGGTGGCTTCAAGCGGTTCACGATGACGGTGAAGGCCGGCACGCAGCAGGTCACCGTCCGGGCCCCGCAGAACCTGGCGGCGAAGAGGAACGGCGCCCGACTGCTCGGCGCGAGCGACGGGTCGCTGAACGCGTCGGCCCTGCTCGACGGCACCGAGCGGACCGCGTGGGGCGGGGTGTCCGCCACGAACGTCGACGAGTCCCGCCCGTACGTCGCGGTCGACCTCGCCGGCGGCGTCCACACGGTGCGCCGGGTCCAGGTGAGCGCGATGCTCAACCCGGCGCCGGCCGACCCGAACGAGCTGCCGTTCGCGGCCGACCCCGACCCCGACTCGGGCTCGCGGTTCACCGCGCTGCGGCAGTTCGCGCTCGAGGCGTGCGTCAGCGGCTGCGGCACCGCCAAGGCGGTCTGGAAGCGCTTCTACACCTCCCCCGCCAACGCGTTCCCGGCCGTGCGCCCCCGCCCGGTCGCCCCGAACCTGACGCTGCGCACGTTCAAGGTCCCCGCGACCAAGGCGGCCGCGATCCGGCTCGTGGTGCTCGAGAACCAGTGCACCGGCTTCGCCGGGTACGCCGGGGAGCAGGACAACGACCCGATCAACGACACCGACTGCAAGGCCGGGTCCGACCGCGGCACGATCGTGCACGCCGCCGAGCTGCAGGTGTACTGAGCGAGCGAGCAGCGGCGTGCGACGCAGGAGCACGGCGCGTCGTGAGCGAAGGTTGAGCAAGCGAGCAGCGGCGTGCGACGCAGGAGCACGGCGCGTCGTGAGCGAAGGTTGAGCAAGCGAGCAGCGGCGTGCGACGCAGGAGCACGGCGCGTCGTGAGCGAAGGTTGAGCAAGCGACGCGACTGAGGAACGAAGTCGCGCGAGCGCGTCGAAGCCCAGTGACCCAAGGCAGGGCGGTGACCCCGGTCACCGCCCTGCGTTGCTTTCCGGTGGTTTCGAGGCTCAGGCGCTAGCGCGCCTTCGCACCTCAACCACCGGTCGAGGCCTGGCGCTGGCGCGCCTTCGCACCTCAACCACCGGTCGAGGCCTGGCGCTGGCGCGCCTTCGCACCTCAACCACCGGTCGAGGCCTGGCGCCAGCGCGCCTTCGCACCTCCACCACCGGTCGAGGCCTGGCGCCAGCGCGCCTTCGCACCTCCACCACCGGTCGAGGCCTGGCGCTAGCGCGCCTTCGCACCTCAACCACCGGTCGAGGCCTGGCGGTGGTTGAGGTGCGAGCGCAGCGAGCCTCGAAACCACCCGCGTTTTCCACGACCCCAGCGGGGTACGGCGTCCAGGGCGGCACTTCCGGTGCCGCATCTGCCCGCATCCTCGCTAGGTTGGAGATCATGGTCGGACGCATCCCCGTCATGAACGTCACTCCTATCGTCGACCTCGGCCGACAGCCCGCGAAGGCAACCGTCGGCGAACCCTTTCCGGTGACCGCCACCGTCTTCCGCGAGGGGCACGACCAGCTGGCCGCCGAGGTGGTGCTGACCGGGCCGGACGGCCGCCGCCGCCCGCCGGTGCGGATGACCCCGCACGACACGATCCCGGACCGCTACGAGGCCTGGGTGACCCCGGACGCCGGGGGCGCCTGGGGGTTCGAGGTCGTCGCCTGGTCGGACCCGCTGGCCACCTGGCAGCACGACGCGGCCCTGAAGATCCCGGCCGGGGTCGACGTCGACCTGATGTTCCTCGAGGCCCGGATCCTCCTCGACAAGGTCGTGGCGTCGCTCGACCCGCGGGACCCGTCCGCGGCCGACGCCGCCCAGGTCCTCCAGGGCGCGATCGACGCCGCCACCGACGCGAAGCGGCCCGCGGCCGCCCGGCTGGCCGTGCTCGAGGCGCCGGACGTCACGGGCGTGCTCGCGAGCCACCCGATCCGCGAGCTGGTCACGGTCGAGGGGCCCTACCCGGCGTACGCCGACCGCCCCAAGGCGCTGGCCAGCAGCTGGTACGAGTTCTTCCCCCGCTCCGAGGGCGCCACCAGGGACGCCACGACCGGCAAGGTCACCAGCGGGAGCTTCAAGACCGCCGCCAAGCGGCTCGACGCGGTGGCCGCGATGGGCTTCGACGTCATCTACCTCCCGCCGATCCATCCGATCGGCGAGGTCAACCGCAAGGGGCCGAACAACACCCTCGACCCGGGGCCGGACGACACCGGCTCGCCGTGGGCGATCGGCTCCAAGCACGGCGGGCACGACGCGATCCACCCCGACCTCGGCACGTTCGACGACTTCGACGCGTTCGTGGCGCGGGCCGGCTCCCTCGGCCTCGAGGTGGCGCTCGACCTCGCGCTCCAGGCCGCGCCCGACCACCCGTGGGTCACCTCCCACCCCGAGTGGTTCACCACCCGCGCCGACGGCACGATCGCGTACGCCGAGAACCCGCCCAAGAAGTACCAGGACATCTACCCGATCAACTTCGACAACGACCCGACCGGCATCTGCCAGGAGGTGCTGCGGATCGTCCGGCTCTGGATGTCGCACGGGGTGCGGATCTTCCGGGTCGACAACCCCCACACCAAGCCGGTCGCGTTCTGGGAGTGGCTGCTCAAGGAGGTCCGCCGCACCGACCCCGACGTGCTGTTCCTGGCCGAGGCGTTCACCCGTCCGGCGATGATGCGGGCGCTCGGGGCGATCGGCTTCCACCAGTCCTACACGTACTTCACCTGGCGCAACGCGAAGTGGGAGATCGAGGAGTACCTCCGCGAGCTGTCCCACGAGTCCGACCACCTGATGCGGCCGAACTTCTTCGTGAACACCCCCGACATCCTCCATGCCTACCTGCAGTACGGCGGCCCCAACGCATTCAAGATCCGCGCCGCGATCGCCGCGGCCGGGTCGCCCAGCTGGGGCGTCTACGCCGGCTACGAGCTCTTCGAGCACGTGGCGGTCCGGCCCGGGAGCGAGGAGTACCTCGACTCGGAGAAGTACCAGATCCGGATCCGCGACTGGGACGCCGCCGAGCGGGACAACCGCACGCTCGCGCCGTACCTGACCCGTCTCAACGAGATCCGCCGCCAGCACCCTGCCCTGCAGCTGCTGCGCAACGTCACGATCCACTGGAGCGACGACGAGAACATCCTGGTGTTCTCCAAGAGCGCCACGCTCCCCGACGGTCAGCGCGACATCGTGATCGTCGTCGTCAACGTCGACCCGCACGGCGCCCGCGAGACCACCGTGCACCTCGACCTTGCCGCCCTCGGCCTCACGGCGGGCGACAGCTTCGTGGTCCACGACGAGATCACCGGCGAGGACTGGAGCTGGGGCGAGCACAACTACGTGCGGCTCGACCCGTTCCACGAGCCGGCCCACATCCTCAGCGTCAGGAGGCCCCGGTGACCGAAGCCGTCCCCGGCACCACACCCGACCACACCCCCGACAACCCGTCCGACAGCACGCCCGAGTGGTTCAAGACCGCGGTCTTCTACGAGGTCCTGGTCCGCGCCTTCCGCGACTCCAACGCCGACGGCACCGGCGACTTCCGCGGGCTGGTGGAGAAGCTCGACTACCTCCAGTGGCTCGGGGTCGACTGCCTCTGGATCCCGCCGTTCTTCCCCAGCCCGCTGCGTGACGACGGGTACGACGTCGCCGACTACACCGGCGTGCACCCCGAGATCGGCACCATCGACGACTTCCGGTTCTTCCTCGACCAGGCCCACCAGCGCGGGCTGCGCGTGATCATCGACTTCGTCATGAACCACACCAGCGACCAGCACCCGTGGTTCCAGGCCTCGCGCTCCGACCCGGACGGCCCCTACGGCGACTTCTACGTCTGGTCCGACTCCGACGAGCTCTACCAGGAGGCGCGGATCATCTTCGTCGACACCGAGCCGTCGAACTGGACCTGGGACCCGGTCCGCCAGCAGTACTTCTGGCACCGGTTCTTCTCCCACCAGCCGGACCTCAACTTCGACAACCCGGCGGTCCACGACGCGATCATCGACGCGATCCGCTTCTGGATGGACATGGGCATGGACGGCTTCCGGCTCGACGCCGTCCCCTACCTCTACGAACGGCCCGGCACCAACGGCGAGAACCTCCCCGAGACCCACGACTTCCTCAAGAAGGTCCGCAAGGTCGTCGACGACGAGTACCCCGGGCGGGTGCTGCTCTGCGAGGCCAACCAGTGGCCCGAGGACGTCGTGGAGTACTTCGGCGACTTCGAGGTCGGCGGCGACGAGTGCCACATGGCGTTCCACTTCCCGGTGATGCCGCGCATCTTCATGTCGGTACGTCGCGAGTCCCGCTTTCCGATCTCGGAGATCCTCGAGCAGACCCCGCCGATCCCGGACAGCTGCCAGTGGGGCATCTTCCTGCGCAACCACGACGAGCTCACGCTCGAGATGGTCACCGACGAGGACCGCGACTACATGTGGGGCGAGTACGCCAAGGACCCCCGCATGAAGGCGAACATCGGGATCCGCCGGCGACTCGCCCCGCTGCTCGACAACGACACCAACCAGATCGAGCTGTTCAACGCGCTGCTGCTGTCGCTGCCGGGCTCGCCAGTCCTCTACTACGGCGACGAGATCGGCATGGGCGACAACATCTGGCTCGGCGACCGCGACGGGGTCCGCACCCCGATGCAGTGGACGGCCGACCGCAACGCCGGCTTCTCCTCGGCCACGCCGGGCAAGCTCGACCGCCCGATCATCCAGGACCCGGTGTTCGGCTACCAGTCGGTGAACGTCGAGGCCCAACTGGAGAACACCTCGTCCCTGCTGCACTGGACGCGACGGATGATCCACACCCGCCGCAACCATCCGGCGTTCGGGCTCGGGACCTTCTACGACCTCGGCGGGTCCAACTCCACGGTGCTCTCCTACGTGCGCGAGCACGTCGCCGAGGACGGCACCGAGGACATCATCCTGTGCGTCAACAACCTCTCGCGGTTCCCCCAGCCGGTGGAGCTCGACCTGCGCCGGTTCGAGGGCCGGCGTCCGGTGGAGCTGCTCGGCCGGGTGCCGTTCCCCGAGATCGGCGAGCTGCCCTACCTGCTGACCCTGGCGGGCTACGGGTTCTACTGGTTCCGACTGACCGCCCCCGAGACCACCGAGGAGGGGCAGCTGCTGTGAGCCCCGACGACGACGTGACACCCGCCGAGCCGACCGTGCCCGGCACCCCCGGCGCGGCTCCCGCGCCCATCGAGGTCCAGGGTCCCGACGTGTTCGCCCGCTACCTGGAGCGAACCCGCTGGTTCGGCGGCAAGGGCCGGCCCTTCGAGGTGGCCTCCGTACGCCGGATCGGCGAGGTGCCCCGCGACGACGGGGCGGAGGGCCCCCGCGTCGTGATCGACCTCGTCGAGGTCGCCTACGGCGACGGGCCGGGCGGCTCGGAGGTCTACCAGGTCCCGATGTCGTTCTACACCGAGCCCGAGGCGCGCCTGGACCACGCGTTCATCGGCTGGTGGGAGGAGCCCGGTCAGGGCTGGGTGCACGCCTACGACGCCCTCCACGACCGCGAGGCGATGGACAGCTGGCTACGCGCGTTCGACCGTGCGGCCCGCGAGCCGGGCGGCAACCTCAGCGACGAGGACAGCGGGCTGCGCTTCCACCGGCTGCCCGGCCACGACCTCGACCTGACCGCGCACTCCGCGTTGTTCTCAGGCGAGCAGTCCAACTCCTCGGTCGCGTACGGCGAGGACTGCCTGATGAAGGTGTTCCGCAAGATCACGCCGGGGGTCAACCCCGACATCAGCGTCCACGAGGTGCTCACCAAGGCGGGCTCCGACCACATCGCGGCGCTCTACGGCTGGCTCGACTGGGTCGACTGGGAGGCCGACCCCGACGCCGAGGAGCGCTCGGGGACCACGATGCAGCTCGCGATGCTCCAGCAGTTCCTGCGCACCGCCAGCGACGGGTGGGACCTGGCGCTCACCAGCGCCCGCAACCTGTTCGCGGAGGGTGACCTGCACGCCCACGAGGCCGGCGGCGACTTCGCCGCCGAGGCCGCCCGCCTCGGCGAGGCGCTGCGCGAGGTCCACGACGACCTGGCCGCGCACTTCCCGGTCGAGCATCGCGGGCCGGAGGCGATCGCGGAGCTCGCGGACGCGATGCTGGCGCGGCTCGACGCCGCCCTCGGCGTGGTGCCCGAGCTGGCCGAACACGCCGACGCGCTGCGAGCGGCGTACGCCCGTCTGCGCACCCTCGACGACCTCGAGGTGCAGCAGGTCCACGGCGACCTGCACCTGGGGCAGACGCTGCGCACCAGCCTGGGCTGGAAGATCGTCGACTTCGAGGGTGAGCCGGCCAAGCCGCTGGCCGAGCGGCTGCGGCCCGACTCCGTGTGGCGCGACGTCGCCGGCATGCTCCGCTCCTTCGACTACGTGCCGCACGTGGTCGAGCGGCAGTTCGCCGAGGACCAGCCCGAGGGCGCCAGCCAGCGCGCGTACCGCGCCGAGGAGTGGGCGCACCGCAACCGCAACCACTTCCTCGCCGCGTACGCCGGCGGCGAGCTCACCGACGCGCAGCAGGTCCTGCTGGACGCCTACGTCGCCGACAAGGCGGTGTACGAGACCGTGTACGAGACACGCAACCGTCCGACCTGGGTGGCCATCCCACTCGAGGCCGTGGCGAGGATCGGAGCGGCATGACCCTCAAGAAGACCAAGAAGAGCCAGACCTCCACCCCCGCGCCCGCACCGGCCGCGAGCCCGTCCCCGGCGGTGACGCCGGCGGTCCAGCCGGTCTCGACGGCAGAGCTGCACCAGATCGCCCACGGCGAGCACGGCAACCCCCACGGGGTGCTCGGCCCGCACCCCCACGACGGCGCGGTGACCGTGCGGGTGCTCCGCCCGCTGGCCACCCGCGTGGTCGTGCGGTGGAGCGACGGCTCCGGCACCTCGGGTGAGGCCGAGCTCAGCCACGAACACGAGGGCGTGTGGGCCGGGGTGATCCCGCTGCCGGACGTCCCCGACTACCGCGTCGCGGTCAGCTACGGCTCCGACGAGATCGTGGTCGACGACCCCTACCGCTTCCTGCCGACGCTCGGCGAGATGGACCTCCACCTGATCAACGAGGGCCGCCACGAGCTGCTGTGGCAGGTCCTCGGGGCCCGGGTGCACCACTACCCCAGTGCCCTCGGCGAGATCACGGGCACCTCGTTCGCGGTGTGGGCGCCCTCGGCGCGCGCGATCCGGGTCAAGGCCGACTTCAACAGCTGGGACGGCCGGGAGCACCCGATGCGCCAGCTCGGCACGTCCGGCGTGTGGGAGCTGTTCGTGCCCGGCGTGGGCGCGGGCACGGCGTACAAGTACGTGATCCTCGGCCCCGACGGGCAGTGGCGTGAGAAGGCCGACCCGATGGCGCAGTGGGCCGAGCGGCCCGCGGACACCGCCTCGAAGGTCTTCGAGTCCGGCTACTCCTGGGGCGACGACGCGTGGCTCGAGCAGCGCGCCACCCGGCAGCCGGTCGCGTCGCCGATGAGCGTCTACGAGATGCACCTGGCGTCGTGGAAGAAGCACCCCGACGGCCGGTACTGGTCCTGGGCCGAGCTGGCCGACGAGCTGCCGGCGTACGTCGCCGGGCTGGGCTTCACGCACGTCGAGCTGATGCCGGTGATGCAGCACCCGTTCGGCGGCTCGTGGGGCTACCACGTGACGTCGTACTTCGCCCCGGACGCACGCTTCGGCGACCCCGACGGCTTCCGTCTGCTGGTCGACCGGCTGCACCAGGCCGGGGTCGGCGTGATCCTCGACTGGGTGCCCGGGCACTTCGCGACCGACGAGTGGGCGCTGGCCCGCTTCGACGGCACGCCGCTCTACGAGGACCCCAACCCGCAGCGCGGCTGGCACAAGGAGTGGGGCTCCCACATCTTCAACTTCGGGCGCCGCGAGGTCCGCAACTTCCTCTACGCGAACGCGCTGTACTGGCTCGAGGAGTTCCACGCCGACGGGCTGCGGGTCGACGGCGTCGCCTCGATGCTCTACCTCGACTACGCGCGCGAGGAGGGCGAGTGGTCGCCGAACATCCACGGCGGGCACGAGAACCTCGAGGCCGTGCAGTTCCTGCAGGAGATGAACGCCACCGTCTACAAGCGGGTCCCGGGCATCACCACGATCGCCGAGGAGTCCACCTCGTGGCCGGGCGTCACCAAGCCGACGGCGTACGACGGCCTGGGCTTCGGCTTCAAGTGGAACATGGGCTGGATGCACGACTCGCTCGACTACATGGCCCACGAGCCGGTGCACCGCGCCTACCACCACGGCGAGATGACGTTCTCGTTGGTCTACGCCTGGTCGGAGAACTTCGTGCTCCCGATCAGCCACGACGAGGTCGTGCACGGCAAGGGCTCGCTGCTGCGCAAGATGCCGGGCGACCGGTGGCAGCAGCTGGCGAACCTGCGCGCCTACCTGGGGTTCATGTGGGCCCACCCCGGCAAGCAGCTGCTGTTCATGGGCGCCGAGCTGGGCCAGGAGTCGGAGTGGGCCGAGTCCCGCGAGCTCGACTGGTGGCTGCTCGACCACCCCGAGCACCGGGGCGTGCAGTCGCTGGTGCGCGACCTGAACACGGCGTACGTCGACTCGCCTGCCCTGTGGATGCGCGACCACGAGCCGGAGGGCTTCCAGTGGATCGACGCCAACGACGCGGGCCGCAACGTCTTCTCGTTCATCCGTCGCGGCGGTGACGCCGACCTGGTCTGTGTCTCGAACTTCGCCGCGGTCCCGCACGAGGGCTACCGGCTCGGGCTGCCCGCAGCGGGTGAGTGGGACGAGGTGCTCAACACCGACGCCGACCTCTACTCCGGCTCCGGGGTGGGCAACTTCGGCGCGGTCACCGCGGTCGAGGGCGAGTGGTCGGGTCAGCCGGCACACGCCACGATCGTGGTGCCGCCGCTGGCGACGGTGTGGTTCCGCAAGCGGTGACGCTCGGCGGTCGAGCTTGTCGAGACACTAATCTGACCTCGTGACCGAGCAGCCGACCTCCGTGACCACCGTCGCGGAGGGGATCGCCCGGATCACGTGGGCGCCCGACCAGCCGGTCGACGTGGTGCGCCACGAGGTGGCCGCCGCGCTGACCGCGCATGCCCGGGTCGAGGCGCTGGTCGACCCCGACGACGAGGCGGCCCAGCGGATCGCGACCTGGTCGGGGCTGCGCCGCGAGGGCGTGATGCGCGGGGTGACCGTCGACGGGCGCACCGTGGACCGGATCGTCTACGCCCGGCTCGCCACCGACGTACCCGTGCACGAGCCCGAGGGCTTCCGCGCGCTGCTCAACTCGTTCCTGCCGCGCAAGCGGGCGATCAGCCAGATGCTGATCCGCGACCGCGACGAGCGGGTGCTGCTGTGCCAGCTCACCTACAAGCAGGACTGGGACCTGCCCGGCGGGGTCGTCGAGGTCGGCGAGTCGCCGCAGCTCGCCGTCGCCCGCGAGGTCGAGGAGGAGCTCGGGCTGCGCATCGAGCCCGGGCCGCTGCTGCTCACCGACTGGCTGCCGCCGTGGAGCGGCTGGGACGACGCGCTGTGCCTGGTCTTCGACGGCGGCGCCCACGACGCGGCCATCACCGACTCGATCGTGCGCCAGACCCGGGAGATCCGGGCCGCGGAGTTCTGCACCCCCGAGCAGGCGCGCGACCGGTGCGCCGACTTCACCGCACGGCGGGTCTCCTCCGCGCTCGCCAACCTCGATGCGTCCGGTCCGTCGTACACCGAGTCCGGCGGGGTCTGAGGACTCCCGCCCTTCGCGTGACGGGCGAGACGGACGCCCCCCCGCATCCGCGACCCCGCCAACTGTTGTCGTTTGGTCACCAACGGCGTTCGTCAGGGGCGGATCACTGTCGTTGGTGACCAAACGACAGCGATCGGGAGACGGACCACCTTGATCACCGTGCAACACTGATTACATGATTACATCAGATCAGAACAAGCGGGTGAGTGGCTGGTTCGCCGGCCGGCTCCCCCAGGAGTGGCAGAGCGCGCCGGCCGGGGTGACGGTGGACCGCGAGGAGATCACGGTGGTGCTGACCATCCCCGACGTCGAGCTCGCCGAGCCGAGCGAGATCGCGCTCGCCGAGGCGCGGGCGGGACGAGCGTCGGCGTTCCGCGAGGAGACCCGGGAGCGGCGGATGGAGATCGCCCGCGAGGCCCAGCACCGCTTCGAGCGCAAGGTGTCGTGGGGTGTGGTCGTCGGCGAGCACCGCGAGCTGTGGACCCACGTCGCGGCGCCGGTCATGACCCGGCTGCGCCAGCCCCAGCGGCTGGTGCTCGACACCCTCGTCGACGCCGGGGTGGCCCGGTCACGGTCGGACGCACTCGCCTGGTGCGTCCGCCTCGTCGGCCAGCACGAGGGTGACTGGCTGGCCGAGCTCCGGCAGGCCATGGACGCGGTCGCCGACGTCCGCGCGCAGGGACCCACCGCCTGACCGTCCCCCCGACGGACGCAGCGCCACGAGCACGCCGAGGATCAGCACCGCTCCCCCGGCGAGCTCGGCGGCGTTCGGCCGCTCGTCGAGCAGCAGCCAGGCCGACGTCATCGCGACGACCGGCGCGAGCAGCACCCACGGCACGACCGCGGACGGCGGGTTGCGGGCGAGCAGCGTGTTGAACACGCCGTACCCCACCAGCGAGGCGAGCCCCGCCGTGTAGAGCGTCGACAGCCCGGCCTGCCACGACAGTGAGACCAGCGCGTCGCCGACGACCGCCGGGCCGTCAATCGCCATCGCCAGCGCGAGCAGCGGGACGGGTACGACGAGCGCCGACCACACGGTGAGCGACAGGCCGCCGCGCACGCCCGACGCGCGGGAGACCACGTTGCCGATCCCCCACGACAGGGCGCCGCTCAGGCACAGCGCGAGTGCCGCCACGGTCACGTGCCCACCGCGGCCGGCGCCGACCACCACGAGCCCGGCCGAGCCCAGCAGCACGCCCGCGGCCTGGGCGCGGGTCGGCAGCTCGTGCAGCACCCCTGCGGCGATCAGCACCGTGAAGATCACCTGCGCCTGCAGCACCAAGGCAGCCAGGCCGGGCGGCATCCCGGCCGCCATCGAGGCGTACAGGAAGCCGAACTGCCCCAGCGACATGAAGACCCCGACCGCCGCCACCACCCGCCACGGGGCGTCGGGCCGGCCGACGAACAACACCGCCGGCACCACGACCACGGTGAACCGCACGGCCGCGAACACCAGCGGCGGCACGCCGTCCATGCCCCAGTCGATCACCACGAAGTTGAAGCCCCAGATGGTCGCGACGAGGGCGGCCAGCAGGGAGTCGCGTCGGTTCACCCGGCCAGCCAACCCGAGGCAGACCATGAAGCACCAGCGACGTGTCATACATCGATCCATGTAGCTTGGCTACATGATCGACCTGATCGCCCTCACCAGCCTCCGCGCCGTCGCCGCCGAGGGGTCCGTGGTGGCGGCCGCCGACTCCCTCGGCTTCACGCCCAGCGCCGTGTCCCAGCAGGTCAAGCGGCTGGAGCGGCAGACCGGCGTACCGCTGCTCGAGCGGGTCGGACGCGGCGTGATGCTCACCGACCACGGCCGCCAGCTCGTCGACGCCGGCGCCCGCCTCCTCGCCGACCTCGAGGAGGTCGAGGCCGGACTGCACCGCCGCGCCGGCACCGTCGCCGGGCACCTGCGGCTGACCGCGTTCTCCACCGCGATGCGCGGGCTGGTCGCACCCATCGTGCGCGACCTGAGTGCCGCCCACCCCGACCTCACCGTCGCCCTCACCGAGCGCGAGCCCTGGGACACCGTCGACCTGGTCGCCTCGGGCCAGAGCGACTTCGGCCTGGTGCACCGCTGGGGCGACCTGTCGCTCGCGATCCCCGACCACCTGGAGGCCAGGGTGGTCGCGCACGACGTGGCCGACGTGATCGTCCCCGCCGGCCACCACCTCGCCGGCCGCGACCGCCTCAGCCCCCGCGACCTGCTCGACGAGGGCTGGATCGCCACGCCCGAGAGCACGATCTGCCGGCAGTGGCTGAACCGGATGTACGACGGCACCGGGCGGGTTCCCCGCATCGTGCACACCGCCATGGAGTTCGAGTCCCACCTCGCGCTGGTGCGCGCCGGCCTCGGCATCGCCCTCGTGCCGCGGCTCGGGCGCGCGCCGCTGGGCGACCGGCTGGTCGCCGTACCTGCCCACGACCCGGTGCCGACCCGCGACGTGATCGCGGTGCACCGGCGCAGCATGGCGCAGTCACCGGCGGTGCGGGCCCTGCTCGACGCGCTCGAGAGCTGAGGAAGGCTAGAGCTCGAGCAGCAGGAAGGTCCGGTCGTCGAAGGTCTCCGCACCCGGGGCGAGCGCCTTGGTGCCGGCATGCCGCCCGATCCGCAGCGGGTCCGCCTCGATGTCCGCGAACAACGCGCGCTCGCTCTCCTGCCAGGTCTCGGCGAGCACGGGGTAGCCGTCCGAGGCCAGGCAGAGGCTCCGGGCGCCGGCCGGGACGTCGACGACCGCGAGGTGCCGGCGCGGGACGGGACGTCCGTCGAGGCAGGAGTAGAAGTAGGGGCCGTCGGCGTCGACGTTGCGCAACTCCGCCTCGCCGACCAGCAGGTCGTGCACCGCCCGGCGACCGGGATCGTCCCGACGCAGCTCGTCCACGGACCGGCCCGCCGCCAGTGCCGCCTGCGTGACTGCCCGGCGCGCCTCGGTCACCACGGACTCGAACCGGTGGTCGTAGAACCTCGCCGCCCCGTCGACGCCGACCCAGCCGTCGCCGACCACCACGACCCGGCGGGCGGTGAGCGAGAAGACCACGGCCGCCGCCGAGGGACGCTGCGCGCCCTGGTGGGCGGCGGTCGTCTCCGTGAGCCGCTCCACCATCGCGAGCGGCTCCAGGTCGGCAGCGGCCGCCTCGACGGCACGCACCAGGTCGTCGACCAGCGCGACCGTGGCCGCCGTGGTCACGTCCAGGTCCGTCCCGCGCGGGGTCACACCGTCGAAGACCGCGGCCCAGCCGTCGGTGACCACCCAGCGGTCGAGGTTGGGCCCCCTCCCGTTGCCCCGCGAGAACCCGGTGACGAGCCTCATCGAGGATCTAGAAGAGGGCCGACGCGAGGTTCTGGCGGGCCTTGAGCACCCGCGGGTCGTCGTTGCCGACCGCACCGAACAGCCCGAGCAGGTGCTCGCGCGCCGCGTTGCGCTCGTCACCGGCGGTACGCCGGACCAGGTCGATCAGCCGGTTGAAGGCGTCCTCCACGTGGCCGCCGAGCATGTCGAGGTCGGCGACCATCGTCTGCGCGTCGACGTCGTCGGGGCTGGCAGCGGCGGCGGCCCGGGCCTCGGCCAGGTCCACGCCCTGGGTCCGCTGGAGCAGCTTGGCCATGGCCAGACCAGCGGCCGCCTCGGCGTCGGCGGGGTTGGCGTCGACGAGCCGCTGGTACTCCGCGACCGCCCCGTCGATGTCCCCGGCGCCCAACGCCTCCTGGGCGGCGGCGTAGCGCGGGTCGACGGCCGGCTCGTCGGTCTCCTCGCCCTCGGCCGGTGCGGCGTGCCGCGGCTGGTGCCGCCCGGCGACCCCGTTGACCGTGAGCTGCTGCATGACCTGGGTCAGTGCGGCGCGCAGCTCCTCGAGCGGCAGCACGTCCTGGAACAGCGGGGCGGGCCGGCCGTCGAGCACCGCGACCACCAGCGGCACCGACGGGATCTGCATCGCCTGCGCGATCGCCGGCACCTGGTCGATGTCGACCAGCCCGGCGAGGAACCGGCCCTCGAACTCGCCCGACAGCGTCTCCAGGTCGCGGGCGAGCTGGGCGCTCTCCGGCATCCGGGAGGGCGAGTAGAACACCAGGAGCACCGGGGCCGTCGTGGAGGCCTCGATGGTCGCCTGGAAGTTCTGCTCGCTGACCTGCACGGCGTACGACGAGCCACCGGCGGTGGCCCCCGCCGGCGCTCCAGGTACCGGCGGGGCCGCCGGGCTCTTGAGTCCCGAGAGGTCGATCGCTCCCGGGCGGGAGAACGGCTGCTGCGTCATGCGGGGCCCCCGCGGAATCGTGGGCTGGAGGAGCGAAGCGGGGGAAGCACGCGACTTCGTGGGGTGCTCATGGGCCCCATCCTAGGGAGGGGCGGGGCATCCACTCACACGCGGCTCAGGCGAGGCCCAGGGCCACGGCCTCCTCGCGCAGCTCCTCGCGGACGCTCGGGTGGGCGGCGTGCTCGATGATCTGGCGCGCCTGCTCCCGCTGGTCGTTGCCGAACACCGTGGCGAGGCCCTGCTCGGTGACGATCGCGCTCATCTGGAAGGACGTGATCGGCTCGTCGACCATCGGGACGACCGTGGAGCAGTTGGCCTTCGGGTGCCACGAGCGGAGGGCGAGGAACGCCTGGCCGCCTGCGCTGTGCATGGCGCCGACGATGAAGTCGGTCTGGCCGCCGAAGCCCGAGTGGATGCGGGCGTTGATGCGCGAGGCGTTGGCCTGGCCGAACAGGTCGACCTGGAGCGCGGTGTTCACGCTGACCATCTTGGGGTTGCGGGCGATCCGGCCCGGGTCGTTGGTGACCTCGGTGCGCACCATCTCCACGCGCTCGTTGCCGTCCACCCACTCGAGCAGCTCGGGCGAGCCGAACAGGAACGACGCGGAGATCGGGATGTTGCGGTCGAGGGCGCCGATCTTCTCCAGGGCGAGCACGCTGTCGGAGAACATCTCGGTCCACACCCGCAGGCCGCTGCGACTGGTGAGGCCGTGCATGGTGGCGTCCGGGACGGCGCCGATGCCGGCCTGGAGCGTCGAGCCGTCCGAGACCCGCTCGGCGACCAGCTGGCCGATCCGGGCCGAGGTCTCGTCGATGGCGCTGACAGGTGCGGTCGGCATCGGCTCGTCCGCGTCGATCAGCACGTCGATCTGGTCGAGGTCGACCAGCGCGTCGCCGAAGGTCCACGGCATGTTGTGGTTGACCTGGGCGATCACGAGGCCGCCGTTGCGCCGGGTGGCCTCGATCGCGGCGGGCAGGACATTGACCTCCACGCCGAGCGACACCTTGCCGTCTCTCGGGGGCGTCGTGTGGATGACGACCGCGTCCGGCGGGAGCTGCTTGCCGAACAGCGAGGGCACCATCGACAGCCGCGACGGCACGTAGCTCAGCCGGGGACTCTTGCGCTGGCCGGGGCCGACGAAGGACGTCTCGAGGACCACGCCCTCGCGGTCGGGCAGCTGCGGCTGGCCGTTCAGCGCCCAGAGGCGGTACTCGTCCAGGGCGTCGTCGACCAGCTTGACCGTGTGCCACGGCGTGGCGTGGTTGCCGGTCACGACGACGCGGGGGTTGGCGGGCAGGGACGCGAGTGCCTGAGCGAGATCCACGAGGACGATTCCACCAGACCCCACCACCCCCCACCCGGGCCGGAAGTCCCCTGGGTGCGGGCCGACGGTCTTGGGACGTTCGGCGGCTACCGACGGGTAGCGGTTGGGACCTCGGAACCGGCCGACTCAGAACCGGGCGGGCTCGCGGTACTCCCCCCATTCGGCGCGGAGCGCGTCGCAGATCTCGCCGAGCGTCGCCTCGACCCGGACGGCGTCGAGCATCGGCTCGATGAGGTTGTCGTCCGCACGGGCGGCGTCGACCATCCGGGCGAGCGCGGCGCGCACCGCGGCGTCGTCGCGGCCCTGCCGGCGGGCGTCGAGCTCGCGGACCTGGTCGACCTCGACCTCGTGGGAGACCCGCAGGATCTCCAGGTCGTGGGTGACCGACTCCTCGTGACAGTTGACGCCGACGACCCGCTTGTCGCCCTTCTCGAGCGCGGTCTGGTACTGGAACGCGGCCTCGGCGATCTCGGACATGAACCAGCCGTCCTCGATGCCGCGCAGCAGGCCCCGGGTGACCGGGTGCTCACCGCGACGCACCGCCTCGGCCAGGTCGGCGGGTCGGTCCGAGGTCAGCGGCGAGCCGCCCATCGCGAGGATCTTGTCGAAGATCGCGGTCGCCTCGGCCTCGAGCCGGTCGGTGAGCTCCTCGACGTACCAGGAGCCGCCCAACGGGTCTGCGACGTTGACGACGCCGGTCTCCTCCATGATCACCTGCTGGGTGCGCAGCGCGATCTCGGCGGCCTGCTCGCTGGGCAGAGCCAGTGTCTCGTCGAGTGCGTTGGTGTGCAGCGAGTTGGTGCCGCCCAGCACGGCGGAGAGCGCCTCGATGCCGGTGCGGACGACGTTGTTGTAGGGCTGCTGCGCGGTCAGCGAGACGCCCGCGGTCTGGGTGTGGAAGCGCAGCCACTGCGCCTTCTCGGTGGTCGCGCCGTAGACATCGCGCATCCAGCGGGCCCAGATGCGGCGGGCCGCGCGGAACTTCGCGATCTCCTCGAAGAAGTCGACGTGGGCGTCGAAGAAGAACGACAGCCCGGGTGCGAACACGTCGACGTCGAGCCCGCGGGACAGCCCGAGCTCGACGTACCCGAACCCGTCGGCGAGCGTGAACGCCAGCTCCTGCGCGGCCGTCGAGCCCGCCTCGCGGATGTGGTACCCCGACACCGAGAGCGGCTTGTACGCCGGAATCTTCTCGGTGCAGTACTCCATCAGGTCGCCGATCAGCTTCAGGTGCGGCTCAGGCCCGAAGATCCACTCCTTCTGGGCGATGTACTCCTTGAAGATGTCGGTCTGCAGCGTGCCGTTGAGCTTGGTCGTGTCGACGCCCGCCCGCTCCGCGGCGACGATCATCATGCAGAAGATCGGGACAGCGGGGCCGCTGATCGTCATCGACGTCGTCACGTCGCCGAGGTCGATGCCGTCGAAGAGGATCTCCATGTCGGCGGCCGAGTCGATCGCGACACCGCAGTGGCCGACCTCGCCCAGCGAGCGCGGGTCGTCGGAGTCGCGGCCCATCAGCGTCGGCATGTCGAAGGCCACGCTGAGGCCGCCGCCGCCGCGGCCGAGGATCATCCGGTAGCGCTCGTTGGTCTGGCGGGCGTTGCCGAAGCCCGCGAACTGCCGGATCGTCCAGGTGCGCCCACGGTAGCCGGTCGGGTACAGCCCACGCGTGTAGGGGAACTCGCCGGGCCACTCCGAGTCGTCGGTGCCGTACGCCGGCGCCACCTCCAGTCCGCTCAGCGTGGTGAAGTCGGCCGTGCGGACCCGCGAGGCGTCGTAGCGGGCCTGCCAGCGGGTGCGTGCGCTCTCGGTCATACGTCAGATAGTAGGACGTCCTAGTAAATGCGTCGAGGGGTGCTGCGGTTTCCCCGGTGTACCGGGGATGTTGGCGCTTCTCGGCCGTTGCAACAGCCGAGAAGCGGAAAGATCCCCGGTACACCGGGGATCCTCCGGCCGCCTCACCGCACCCAGCGGTACACCTGCCCGTCGCGGACCTCGACGGAGGTGGGCGGCCGCGGCGTGGGGTGGGCGCGGAGGTGGGCGAGCACCTGCTGCCGGCCGCGCAGGGACACGGCGCCGTCGGTGAAGTGCAGGTGGGGGTGGAGCATCGGCTGGAGGTCGGCCCACTCCCCCGCGTCCATCGCCGCCCAGGCGGCCGCGGTGGGCGCCGGCAGGTCGGGCAGGTCGTGGAGCATCTGCGGGGTGCACATCCGCCACGCGTCGGTGACCAGCTCGCGCATCTCGTCGGGGTCGAGCCGGTCCAGGTGCGCGCACACCCACTGGTAGCGCAGGTCGCGGGGCGGCGGCAGGAAGAACGTCTCGGGGTCGGACTCGATCAGCCCGTCGCGCGCGTCCCGCGGGTAGCCGAACCCCATCGCGGTCTCGTCGCGGGAGAACCCGACGTACACGATCTGGCGGACCTTGAGCTTGAACCGCCCGCCGGTGAAGGACTCGTAGGTGCGCGGGAGCGCCAGCCCCACCTCACGCACGTCGTCGGCCGTGACCACGGGTCGATGCTGGCACGGCCCGCCGACACCGCGCGGACCCTAGAAGTCGCCGGCCTCGCGGCGCACCGGCTCGAGCAGTGCGGACAGCTGCGCGAGCTGCTCGCCCGAGAGCGCGCCGAGGGCGAAGTCGGCCGCGAGCAGGTCGGCGGTCGCGACCTCGACCAGCGCCCGGCCGGCCGGCGTGATCTCGGCGAGCACGGCACGGCCGTCGTCGGGGTGCGCCCGGCGCTCGATCAGCCCCGCTGCCTCGAGCCGGCGCACGATCGAGGTCACCGACGTGGGATGCACCTGGAGCCGCTCGCCCATCTTGCCCAGCGGCAGCGACCCGCGCGAGGAGAACACCAGCAGCACCAGCGCCTCGTAGCGGGCGAAGGTCAGACCGTGCGGCTTGAGGATCGCGTCGAGACGCCCGATCACCAGCTGCTGGACCCGCATCAGCGAGGTCACCGCATGCATCGCGGGCACGCCGTCCCAATGGGTGCCCCACTGCCGGGCGGCCTCGTCGATGGGGTCGAAGGGGAGAGCCACGACTGGACCCTAGGGCACGGCCCGAATCCGGCGCCGGTCGCGCCCGTAACGGGGTTGCTCCCGCGACCCCGTCAGGAGGATCCTCGGAAACGAGGTGATCGTGATGAGTACCCTGACCGTCCCCGACGGCATGCCGACCCTCTCCCGCGGCCGGCACCGGACGCCGCGACGCGGCGCCTGCATGATGGAGATCGCCTCGCTGCTCGCCGGCGAGCCGTGGTCCGACCACCCGTCCTGCACCCATCCGCTGCTGGCCCACCTGGCCCGGTTGGTCAACGACAGCAGCACCGACGCCGGCCGGCAGCGGCTGATCACGCTGGTGCCGGCGCTCGTCGGCCGGCGCGGCGACGACGACACCTGGCTCCGGCTGCCGGTGGCGGTGGCCGCGGGGACGATCCTCGACGTGCCCGAGGGGACCCAGCGGATCCTCGCGGCGGGCCTGCTGCGCATCGAGTACCTCTGCGGCGACGCCGGCCCACGGCTCAAGGCGACCCGCCGGGAGGCGGGGGCGACGCTCGACCTGGTGCCGGGCGCCGTCGCGTGGGCGGGTCGGCGCGGGCTCGGCGACCGGGGCGACCTGAAGTCCTTCGCCCGCAACACCGCTCCCACGATGGTGCGGTGCACGGTCGACGGGATCGTCACCGCCGACGGCCCCGGGTGCGACCGGCGGCTGCGGGCGGTGCTCGAGGCCGGCATCTCGGCGTGCCCGCAGGACCAGGTCGACCGGCGCACGATGCCGATCCCGTGACGGTCACGGGCTCCAGGCGCCGGCCACCTGCCGGGTCGCGGCGTTGAGCCGGTTCCACACGTTGATCGAGGTGATCGCGATCAGCAGCGCCGCGAGACCCTGCTCGTCGTACTGCCGCGCCGCCTCGTCCCACACCTCATCGGGCACCGGCTCGCCCCGGTCGGCGACCCGGGTGACCGCCTCGACCAGGCCGAGGGCCGCGCGCTCCGGGTCGGTGAAGTACGGCGCGTCGCGCCAGGCCGCCACCGCGAACAGCCGCTCGCGGCTGATGCCCTCCTTCTCCAGGTTGGTCGAGTGCAGCTCGACGCAGACGCTGCAGCCGTTGATCTGGCTGGCCCGCAGGCGCAGCATCTCGAGGGTCTCGGCGGGCACCCCGAGCCCCTCGGCCGCACGGTCGTAGGCGATGAGCGACTTCAGCGCGTCCGGGACGACGAAGACGGGGTGGTTCATGCGTGGTTCCATGGTGCTCTCCTGTCAGATCGGGCTGGTTCGGTTCGTCGTAGGGGTGACGGACCACGAAGGAGGAACCTGACAGTGGAGACCCAGGAGCGGCTGGCCGAGGAGTTCGAAGAGCACCGCGAGCACCTGCGTGGCGTCGCCTACCGGATGCTCGGATCGGTGGCGGAGGCCGAGGACGCCGTCCAGGAGGCGTGGCTGCGCCTGGTCCGGTCCGACACCAGCGAGGTGCGCAACCTCGCCGCGTGGCTGACCACCGTGGTCAGCCGGATCTGCCTCGACCTGCTCCGCGCCCGCACGTCGCGGCGCGAGGAGCCGCTCGACGCGCACGTGCCCGACCCGGTCGTGACCGCCCTCGACACCGATCCCGCCTGCGCCGCGGAGCAGGCGGACGAGGTGACCCTCGCGCTGCTCGTCGTGCTCGACGCACTGGGCCCGCGCGAGCGCACGGCGTTCGTCCTGCACGACATGTTCGGCGTGCCGTTCGACCAGGTCGGTGAGATCGTCGGCGCCTCGGCGGGTACGGCGGCCCAGCTCGCCAGCCGGGCGCGCCGGCGGGTCCGCGACACCCCGCCGCCGGTCGCCGACCGGGCCACCCAGCGCCGGGTGCTCGAGGCGTTCACGACCGCCGCCCGGGCGGGGGACTTCGAGGCGCTCCTCGAGGTGCTCGACCCCGACGTGCTGCTGCGCGCCGACGGTGGCGAGCACGGGCCCTCCCTGCACGTGCGCGGTGCCGCCGAGGTCGCCTCGCGGGCGATCTCGTTCCGACGGATGGAGGCCGAGCAGGTCCGGGTCCTGGTCAACGGCGCGGTCGGCCTCGTGTCGTTCCACAGCGGCCGCCCCGTGTCGGTGTTCAGCCCGGTGGTGCGCGACGGCCGGATCGTCGAGATCAACATCCTCGCCGACCCCGAGCGGATCGACCGGCTGGGCATCGCCGACCTCGTCGGGTGACCGTCAGTTGACCCGGCCGCCGCGCAGCCCGGCCCGCTGCACCACGCGCTGGATCGCGAGGTCCCGGGCGTAGGGGCGCGCGACGTACCGGATGTCGCGGATCCCCTGCTCCTGGGCGGCGGACTCGAAGCAGAAGTGGCCGAACCCCAGCAGCCGGCCGTGCAGGGGACGCCGCACGGTGATGTCGAGGATCCGGCTGAGCGGCATCGTCGCGAGGCTCTGGCTGAGCACCCCGTGCACCCGGAAGACCCGCATGTTGGTGATCACGAACCGGTCGCGGTGCTCACGCAGCGCCAGCCAGCCTGCGTGCGCGACCAGCGCGAACGCCACCAGCATCGGCGCCCACGCGAGGTCGATCGGGGCGAACGGGCTCACCACCAGCAGCAACACGCCGGCGAGCGCCTCGAGCACCGGGCGCACGAACGCGACCCAGTGGTGGCGGACCTCGTCGACGATGACCTCCCCCTCGTCGCGCAGCAGGTGCTTGCCGATGCCGGGGTCGGCCCAGCTGGCGAAACCCACGGGGGGCTCGCTACTCGAGCTCGCGCACGAAGGTGATCACCGCGGTGAAGAAGTCGGCGGTGAGGCTCGCTCCGTTGCTGCCGGCGGTCTGCGCCGACTCGGCGAGACCGTGGGGGTCGGTGACCATCCAGAAGCCGCCGAAGACGACGAGCAGGACGACGAGGGCTTTGCGCATGGGGGAAGTGCTCCATCTCAGTGACACCCGGAGTCATGACGGTGGACCGGGGTCGTGTCTACCGAGATCTCGCCCCCGATGCACGCAGGCGCGCCGGTCTAGACCGATCCGGCCCAGGCGGAGGTCGCGTCCCAGAGCCGCGCGGCGGCCTCCGCGTCCCGGGCGTCCGGCGACGGCTCCGCCGGGGCGGACCGGCGGTGGTAGCCACCGGGCGCGGCCTCGGGCGAGGTCGCGCAGAACACCGTGGTGCGGGCCCCCTGCGCCGGGGTGAGCAGCGCGCGCCGCTCCAGCGGCGCCGCGAGCCGGCGCAGCCGGGCCAGCACCGGCGCGGTCTCCAGTCCCCGGTCGGCGACGTGGGTGTGGACCGAGCCCGGGTGCAGCGCGTAGCCGTGCAGCCCCCGCTCGCCGTACCTCCGCTCGACCTCGGCGGCCTCGTGGACCAGGGCGAGCTTGGAGGTGCCGTACGCCGCCCACGAGTCGTACGGCGTGACCCGGCCGTCGAGCCAGGCGTTGCGACCCCGCTCGTGGAGCTTCGAGACGACGTTCACGACCCGCGCCTCGCCGTGGGTGCCCGCGGTCTCCAGCAGCAGCGGCACGAGGAGCCTGGTCAGCTGCGCGGTGCCGAGGTAGTTGGTCCGCCAGTGCACCTCGTGGCCGTCGACCAGCTGCGGCTCGGACCACCGCGAGCGCAGGTCGAGGTGGACGCCCGCGTTGTTGACCAGCGCATCGAGCCGGTCGCTGCTGGAGGCGACCCATGCGGCCAGCGACGCCACCGACTCCCGGGAGGCGAGGTCGAGGGGGTGCGTGTCGACGGCCACCGGGCAGGAGCGGGTCGTGGTCAGCACCCGGAACCCCCGCGACCGCAGCGCCGCCGCGGTCGCCTCGCCGAGCGACCCGGCGCCCGCACCGGTGACGAGCGCTACCCTCACCCGGCGCGCACCGCGTCGTAGAACGCCTGCATGCGCGGCCCGATCCGGGCCAGCTCGACGTACGGCACTCCCCCGGCGGATCCATCGACGTAGGCGAACTCGATCTCCCCGTCCATCATCGAGCCGCGCATCAGCACCGGCACGCCGGCCGCCTCGGCGGCGGCGCAGGCCGCGTCCACGTCGTCGACCGCGAAGCACACGTGGTGCAGGCCCGGCCCGTGGGCGTCGAGGAACTCCTGGTGGACCGTGGGCCCCGACACCGGCTCGATCAGCTCGAGCTGGAGGTCGCCGCTGTAGCCCAGCGAGACGTGCGCGGTGAACTCGACGGGCTCGCCGCGCAGGGTGGTCGACTCGCGTCCGAACACGACGTCGGGGATGCGGGTCCACGCCGCGACGCCGAACTGCTCCGCGAGCAGCCGCTCGGTCGCCGCGATGTCGTCGGTGACCCAGGCGACCTGGAGGACGGGGCCGGAGGCGATCACCCCGCGGACACTAGTGCGCGGAGACCGGACCGGTCACCGGCCAGCACACCTCGGTCCGGTGGGCGAGCAGGTCCTCGGGGTCGCCCACCGGCAGGTAGCGCTCCACGACCGGCCCGTCGGCGGCCAGCGCCTGCTCGGTGACCGCGCGCCCGACCGCGGAGTACGCCGCGTCCAGGTCGACCATCGGACCGTCGTACGACGCGACCGCGTAGTGCGCGGCCGGCCGCTCGACGACCTCCACCCGCCCGGGCAGCGGCGGCACCTGCGTCACCGGCACGAAGGCGACCAGCTCCGCGACGCCCTCGGTGAAGAACTCCGTCGGGAACACCGCGCCGTCCGGTCCGGTGCGCTCGACCCCCGAGACACGCAGCAGCCGGTGCAGCTCGGTGAACGCCTCGATCCACCACGACACGACCGACTCGCTGTCCTCGGTCCCCCGGATCGCCAGCGTCAGCGCGGCCGGCTCGTCGCGGTGCACGACCGCGATCCGCTCCTCGCCGGTGAGCATCCGGCGCAGCGAGTCGACGGCGTCCTGGGTCTGGCGCAGCTGCCGGCTCATCCGGTCGAGGTGGGCCGCGATCACCCGGTCGCGGGCGTCCTCGTCGGGCGCGGCCAGCACCGCACGCACCTCCTCGACGGGGAGGTCGAGGTCGCGCAGCCGGCGGATCAGCCGGGCCGGGCCGACCTGCTCGGGCCGGTAGTAGCGGTAGCCGCTGTGCGGGTCGATCCGGGCCGGCGCCAGCAGCCCCACGTCGTGGTAGTGGCGCAGCGCCTTCACCGTCAGGAAGGTCATCCGCGAGAAGTCCCCGATGCTCAGCAGCCCGGTCGTCTGGTCAGCCATGGCGCCCAGCCTGCACCCTCCCGCTGCAGGAGGGTCCAGCCGTCCTCCCGTGGCGCCCCGGGCCTTGACTCTCCCCCGACGGGAGGTCGGAGAACTCCGCCATGAGCACTCACACCTCTCCCCACGAGGCTCCCCAGGACACCTTCCGGCGCGGACCGCTCGCGGTGCTGCTGACCGGGGTCTTCCTGATCGTCCTCGACTTCTTCGTCGTCAACGTCGCCCTGCCGTCCGTGCAGCGCGACCTCCACGCCGCCGACACCACGCTCGAGTGGCTGGTCGCCGGCTACGGCCTGACCTTCGGCGGGCTTCTCCTGGTCGCGAGCCGGGTCGCCGACCGCTGGGGCCGGCGCCGGACGTTCCTCGTCGGCGTCGCGCTGTTCGTGGCGAGCTCGGCGGCCTGCGGCCTCGCTCCCGACGCCGACACGCTGCTGGCGGCCCGCCTGGTGCAGGGGTCGGCGGCCGCCGCGGTCGGCCCGACCGTGCTGGCGCTGATCGGCGACGTGTACGCCGGGCAGCACCGGGTGCGCGCCCTCGGGGCGTACGCGACCGTGATGGGGCTGGCCGCGGCGCTCGGCCAGCTGGTGGGCGGGGTGCTGATCCACCTCGACATCGCGGGGTCGGGCTGGCGCTCGATCTTCCTGGTCAACGTGCCGATCGGCCTGGCCGCGATCGTCGCCGGACCGCGGGTGCTGCCGGAGTCCCGCGTGCCCGGTGCCGCCCGGGTCGACCTGCCGGAGGCGGGGCTGGTGGTGGCCGCGCTGACCGCGCTGGTGCTGCCCCTGGTGGAGGGTCAGCGCCAGGGGTGGCCGCTGTGGACGTGGGCCTGCCTCGCGGGCGCGCTCGTGGCGGCCGAGGCCGCGTGGCTGCGCGGCCGGGCGCTGCGGGGCCGCGGGGTGCCGCCGCTGGTCGACCCCGAGGCGTTCCGCTCCCGCCCCGTGGCTGCCGGGCTGCTCGCGCAGACGCTGCTGTTCACCGGCATGGCCGCCTACTTCCTCGTGCTGGCGCTCTACCTCCAGGACGGCCGCGGCCTGGGCCCCCTGACGTCGGGGGTGGTCTTCACCGCCGTGGCGGCGTCGTACATGGTCGGCACCCGCAACGCGGCGGCCGTGCTGGGCCGGTACGGCGGCCGGCTGACGATCACCGGCGCGGCCCTCGCGTTCGGCACCGGCCACCTGCTGCTGCTCGGCGCGGTCGAGCGCATCGGCGTCGGCGGGTCCGTGCTCTGGCTGGTGCCGGGGCTCGCGGTCGGCGGCCTCGGCATGGGCGTCGCGCTGTCCGGCATCGTCGGCACGATCATGGGCTCGGTCGAGTCCCGGCACGCCGGCACGGTCTCCGGCACCGCCTCGACCGTCCAGCAGGTCGGCAACGCCGTGGGCGTCGCGCTGGTCGGCATCGTGTTCTTCGGCCGGGCCGCGCACGACGTGGCCACGGCGTTCGAGGCGTCGCTGGTGTACCTGCTGGCCACGACCGTGGCGGTCGCGCTCGCGGCGACGTTCCTGCCGGGGCGGCCAGCACGGTCGCCGAGGGGTCAGTCGGTGAAGGAGGCCAGCAGCTCGTCGGCGGCGGCGTAGGGGTCGGTCTCCCCCGCGACCACGGCCGCGGCGAGGTCGTCGAGCTCGGAGCGGCCGTGGACGTCACCCCAGCGCCGGCGCAGCGCCGTCACCGCGATCGCCTCGATCTCGTCGCGGGCGCGGCGCCGGCGCCGGCGCTCGAGCTCGCCGCTGGACTCCAGCCAGGCCCGGTGCCGGTCGATCTCGGCGACGAGCTCGTCCATGCCCTCGCCCTTGTGGGCGACGGTCTTGACGATCGAGGGCCGCCAGGCGCCCTCGGGCAGCTGGGCGAGCTGCAGCATCGAGCGCAGGTCGCGGCGCACCTGGTCGGCGCCCTCGCGGTCGGCCTTGTTGACGACGTACAGGTCGCCGATCTCGAGGATGCCGGCCTTGGCCGCCTGGATGCCGTCGCCCATGCCCGGGGCGAGCAGCACCATCGTGGTGTCGGCCATGCCGGCGATCTCGACCTCGCTCTGGCCCACGCCGACGGTCTCGACCAGCACCACGTCGCAACCGGCGGCGTCGAGGACCCGCAGCGCCTGCGGCGTGGTCCAGGCGAGCCCGCCGAGGTGGCCGCGCGAGGCCATCGAGCGGATGTAGACGTCGCGGTCCAGCGCGTGGTCCTGCATGCGCACCCGGTCGCCGAGCAGAGCGCCGCCGGAGAACGGCGAGGACGGGTCGACCGCGAGCACGCCGACCCGCTTGCCGGCGCGGCGCAGCTCGGTGACCAGCGCGCTGGTCGAGGTCGACTTGCCGACCCCCGGGGACCCGGTGATGCCGATGACCTGCGCATGGCCGGTGTGCGGCGCGAGCGCCGCCATCACCTCGCGCAGCAGCGGCGACTCGTCCTCGACCAGGGAGATCAAGCGGGCGACGGCCCGGGCCTCGCCGGCGCGGGCGCGCTCGACGAGGTCCGGGACCGTGACATCACGCCTTCGGGACACGCACGATCAGGGCGTCGCCCTGCCCACCGCCGCCGCACAGCGCGGCCGCACCGACGCCGCCGCCGCGACGCTTGAGCTCGAGGGCGAGGTGCAGCACGATCCGGGCGCCGGACATGCCGACCGGGTGGCCGAGCGCGATCGCGCCGCCGTTCACGTTGACCTTCTCCTGGGGGATGCCGAGCTCGCGGGCGGACACGATGCCGACCGCGGCGAAGGCCTCGTTGAGCTCGACCAGGTCGAGGTCCTCGACGGCGATGCCCTCCTTGGCCACGGCCTTCTTGATCGCGTTGGCCGGCTGGCTCTGCAGGCTTGAGTCGGGTCCCGCGACCTGGCCCGAGGCCCCGATCTCGGCCAGCCACTCGAGGCCGAGCTCGTCGGCCTTCGCCTTGCTCATCACGACCACGGCGCAGGCGCCGTCGGAGATCTGCGACGAGGAGCCGGCGGTGATCGTGCCGTCCTTGCTGAACGCCGGGCGCAGCTTGCCGAGCGACTCCGCGGTCGTGTCGCCGCGCACGCCCTCGTCGGTGGCGACCACGACCGGGTCGCCCTTGCGCTGCGGGATCTCGACCGGGACGACCTCGTCGTCGAACACGCCGTTCTTCCACGCCTCGGCGGCCAGCTGGTGGGAGCGCGCGGAGAACTCGTCCTGCTCCTCGCGGGTGAGCTCGCGGGCACCGGAGTTGCAGGTCTCGGTGAGGTTGCCCATCGGCTGGTCGGTGAACTGGTCGTACAGCGCGTCGTAGGCCATCGAGTCCACCAGCGCGGTGTCGCCGTACTTGAAGCCCTCGCGGGACTTCGGCAGCAGGTGGGGCGCCTGCGTCATCGACTCCATGCCGCCGGCGACCACGATGTCGTGCTCACCGGCGCGGATCAGCTGGTCGGCGAGCGCGATCGCGTTGATGCCGGACAGGCAGACCTTGTTGATCGTGATCGCGGGCACGCTCATCGGGATGCCGCCCTTGACCGACGCCTGGCGGGCGGTGATCTGCCCGGCTCCGGCCTGGATCACGTGGCCCATGACGACGTACTCGACCTGGTCCCCGGAGATGCCGGCCTTCTCGAGTGCCGCCTTGATGGCGACACCGCCCAGGTCAGCTGCGGACTGGGTCTTGAGGCCGCCGAGCAGACGGCCGATGGGGGTGCGTGCCCCCGCGACGATGACGGAACCAGACGTGGGACCGGGCATGGGAGGAGCCTCCAGAAGGTACGGGGGGTGATCTCGGGCCGACCTTACCCACGGGTTCCATCCCCGGCGAGGGGTGGAGACTTTGGTCCCGTGGGACACATGTCACATGGCCTGACATGGCTCTTGACCGGCGTACGACGATGGACCCATGAGTCTTGACGTCCCAGCACACCTGTTCACCGCGATCGACCACGTGGGCGTGGCCGTCCCCGACCTGGACGCCGCGATCACGTTCTACGAGGAGGTCTACGGGATGCGCATGGCGCACCGCGAGACCAACGAGGAGCAGGGTGTGCAGGAGGCGATGATGGCCGTCGGCGACTCCGGGTCCCACATCCAGCTGCTCGCGCCGCTGAACGAGAAGTCGACGATCGCGAAGTTCCTCGACAGCAAGGGGCCCGGCATCCAGCAGATGGCCTACCGGGTCACCGACATCGACGCCGTCGGCGCGATCCTGCGCGAGCGCGGCCTGCGCCTGCTGTACGACGAGCCGAAGCGCGGCACGTCCAACTCCCGGGTGAACTTCATCCACCCCAAGGACGCCGGTGGCATCCTGGTCGAGCTCGTCGAGCCTGCGGCCGCCGCTCACTGAAAGCGCTGCGGCGACACAGTCGGGAGCCGGTCCCGGCCCGCTACGGTGGGCCGGGACCGGCTTTTCGTTGAGGCACGCGTCACAGGGGGTGTTGCCTCCTGTTACCCGTGGGTAAGGTCCGGCCAACACCCGATGCGACCGACCCCACCCCCAGGAGCCGACGTGCAGCACATCCTCGACGCCATCATGGACGGAGACACCTCGAGCGAGGACTTCGCCAACCTGGACCTTCCCGAGTCCTACCGCGCGGTCACGGTCCACAAGGACGAGGTCGACATGTTCGAGGGCCTCGCCACCAAGGACAAGGACCCCCGCAAGTCGCTCCACGTCGAGGACGTCCCGCTGCCCGAGCTCGGGCCTGGCGAGGCGTACGTCGCCGTGATGGCCTCGGCGATCAACTACAACACCGTGTGGACCTCGATCTTCGAGCCGGTCTCGACGTTCGGGTTCCTGGAGCGCTACGGGCGGCTGTCCCCGCTGTCCAAGCGGCACGACCTGCCCTACCACGTGGTGGGCTCCGACCTCTCCGGCGTGGTGCTCGCGACCGGCCCGGGCGTGCACCTGTGGAAGCCGGGCACCGAGGTCGTCGCGCACTGCCTCTCGGTCGAGCTCGAGCACCCCGACGGCCACAACGACACGATGCTCGACCCCGAGCAGCGGATCTGGGGCTTCGAGACCAACTTCGGCGGGCTGGCCCAGATCGCGCTGGTCAAGGCCAACCAGCTGATGCCCAAGCCCGCCCACCTGACCTGGGAGGAGGCCGCCTCCCCCGGACTGGTCAACTGCACGGCGTACCGCCAGCTCGTCTCCAAGAACGGCGGCGACATGAAGCAGGGCGACAACGTGCTGATCTGGGGCGCCTCCGGCGGCCTCGGCGGCTTCGCGACGCAGTACGCCCTCAACGGCGGCGCCACCCCGGTCTGTGTGGTCTCGAGCGAGGACAAGGCCGAGATCTGCCGCAAGATGGGCGCGGAGCTGATCATCAACCGCTCCGAGGAGGACTACCGGTTCTGGAAGGACGAGCACACCCAGGACCCGAAGGAGTGGAAGCGGTTCGGCTCCAAGATCCGGGAGCTCACCGGCGGTGAGGACATCGACATCGTCTTCGAGCACCCCGGCCGGGAGACCTTCGGCGCCAGTGTCTACGTGACCCGCAAGGGCGGCACGATCACCACCTGCGCCTCGACCTCGGGCTACATGCACGAGTACGACAACCGCTACCTGTGGATGAACCTCAAGCGGATCATCTCCTCCCACTTCGCCAACTACCGCGAGTCGTGGGAGGCCAACCGGCTGATCGCGAAGGGCAAGATCCACCCGACACTGTCGAAGACCTACTCGCTCGACGACGTCGGGATGGCGGCGCTCGACGTCCACAAGAACCTCCACCAGGGCAAGGTCGGCGTGCTGTGCCTGGCCCCCGAGGAGGGGCTCGGCGTCCGCGACCACGAGATGCGCGCCAAGCACCTCGACGAGATCAACCGGTTCCGCGACCTCTGAGCGGAGCCGGGGCCCGGCGGCGGTCGGGACGGTCCGCGGTTTCGGCTGCCAGCAGCCGGACCCCGCACGCGACCGACGCAGGACCTCCCCGCACCGCACGAGGGCGGGCGGGGCCCCTGCGACCCCTGATGCGTCAACCACCCCGGTCACCGGCAATTAGTCGGAGGCCGGGGTGTGTTGTCGCGGTCTGATCCGCAACACTGTCTGCACGAGGCAACGAACGACTGCGGAAGAGGAAGCGCGTTTATCCATGAGCGACCAGGGACTGTCCATCTTCGACGACAACCAGCCCGACGAGGACACCACGACGGCCGCTGAGGACGCGACCCAGGTGCTGCCGACCGTGCCGCCGAAGCAGCCCGAGGCCGAGAAGACCCAGGAGGTGCCGGCGGCACCGGCCAAGGCGGCCGCCCAGCCGGTCGCCCAGCCCGTGGCCCAGCGGCCCGCCGCACCCGCACCGGCGGCCCAGCGCGGCCCGGTGATGCCGCCCGCGGCGTCCCGGTCCACCGGCCAGGCCGCCGCCGGCGGCGCGTACGCCGCGTCGGCCGGCTTCCCCGTCGTGCGCCGCGGCGGTTACGACCGCGAGGCGGTCGACGCCCGGATCCGGCAGCTGACCACGGAGAAGTCCGGTCTCAGCAGCAGCCTGACCGAGTCCGAGCGCCGGGTGCTCGAGCTCGAGGAGCAGGTCGAGCGGCTGCGCCAGGAGCTCGCCGAGAACGAGACCCCGTCGTACGCCGGTCTCGGCGGCCGGGCCAGCGCGATGCTGCGGTTGGCCGAGGAGGAGGCCGCCGAGGTCCGCGAGACCGCCCAGCGCGACGCCGCGGAGATCCGCGAGCAGGCCGCCCGCGACGCCAAGGCCGTGCGCGCCGATGCCGCCCGCGAGGCCGAGGACATGCGGCTGGTCCAGCTCAAGGAGCTCGACGAGAACCGCTCGCGGCTGATGGCCGACGCCGAGCAGGAGCGCGCGCTGGCCCGCAGCGAGGCCGAGGACCTCGTCGAGTCCGCCAACCGCCAGGCCGCCCAGCTCCGGCTGGCCGCCGCCCAGGAGGCCAACGAGCTGCGCACCTCGGCGAAGCGGGAGGCCGAGCAGCTGCGTGCCGCCGCCGACCGGGAGGTCCAGGAGGCCCGCCGCTCGCTGGCGGTGGAGAAGGAGCGGCTGGCCCGCGAGGCCACCGACCACCACACGAGCGCGACGGCCGAGACCCGCCGCCTGGTCGAGGAGGCCGAGGAGCGCGCGTCCGCTGCCGAGCGCCGCGCCCACGACGCGATGGCCCAGGCCACCGAGCACCGCAACCAGGCCGCGACCGAGGCCGAGGCGCTGCTCAGCCGGGCCCGCCGCGAGGCCGAGCAGATCGTGACGTCGGCGCAGACCCAGGCCGACGCGATCACGTCGACCGGCAACGCCGAGGCCGAGCGCGAGCTGGCCGCCGTCCGCGCCGAGGTCGACCGGCTCGGCAAGCGGCGCGACGCGATCATGGCCCAGCTGGCCTCCCTGCACGAGGTGATCACCGGCTTCAGCAAGGACGACGAGTGACGGACGCCCCCCGGGACCTCCAGGAGGGAGACCCAGAAGCCGACGGGTCCCCCGGTCCCGAGGAGGTCGACGCCGCGCTGGACGGCGACGGGGAGTACCTCGGCGAGCTGGGGGCACCGCTGTCGCGGCACTCGCCGTTCGTCTGGGGCTTCTTCGGCGGGCTCGGGTTCTTCCTGGCCTGGTGGCTGGGCGGGGTCGTCACCTCGATCGGCCCCACGCTGCTGCTGGTGGTCGTCGCGCTGTTCCTCGCTGCCGGACTGAACCCGGCCGTCGAGTTCTTCGAGCGGCACGGGATGCGCCGGTCGTACGCCGTCGTGACCGTGATCGTCGTGGCGCTGGCCGCGGTCGCCCTGTTCCTGGTCGCGATCGTGCCGGTGATCACCGACCAGGTGCAGTCGATCGGCGACAACGCACCCGACTGGCTCGAGCGCCTGCAGAAGAACCAGCGGGTCCAGGAGCTCGACGACCGCTACCAGGTCATCGAGAAGATCAAGGACTACGTCGGCAAGGGCGACTTCGCCAGCAGCCTGTTCGGTGGGGTGATCGGCATCGGTCTCGCCGTGCTGTCCGCGCTCGCCAACGCGTTCATCGTGATCGTGCTGACGCTGTACTTCCTCGCCTCGCTCGACAAGACCAAGAAGGCCCTCTACCAGCTCGCTCCGGCCTCGCGCCGCGAGCGGGTGACGCTCCTGGGCGACCAGGTGATCCGCGGCGTCGGCGGCTACGTGTCCGGGGCGTTCATCGTGGCCACCTGCGCCGGCATCTCCTCGCTGATCTTCCTGTTCGTCGTCGGCCTCGGGCAGTACGCCGTGGCGCTGGCCTTCGTGGTCGCGCTGCTCGACGTGATCCCGATGATCGGCGCCACGATCGGCGCCGTGATCGTGACCGCGATCGGCTTCGCCGAGGACCCCAAGATCGGCATCGCCTGCATCGTCTTCTACGTGATCTACCAACAGGTCGAGAACTACGTGATCTACCCCCGCGTGATGTCGCACTCCGTCGACGTCCCCGGAGCGGTGACCGTGATCGCGGCACTGGTCGGCGCCGCGCTGCTCGGCGTCATCGGCGCTCTGCTCGCGATCCCCACCGCCGCGGCGATCCTGATGCTCACCCGCGAGGTCGTCGTGCGGCGGCAGGACCACCGTTAACGACCTTGGTCCCGCCGGCCCGGCCGCGGGCTGAGGTCTGTCGTTTGGTCACCAACCACCACGTGGGAACGCTCCCGGTCCGTCGATGGTGACCAACGACGGAGGCCTCAGGGCACGGGCACCCCCACCGTGGCCCGTTCGCCGAGCTTGACCGCGACGACGCCCGCCAGGATCAGCAGGCCGCCGACCAGCTGCATCGTCCGGGGCAGCTCGTCGAGCAGCAGCCACGCGAACAGCACCCCCGCGACCACCTCGAGCAGCGCCACGAACGAGGCCAGCCGGGAGCCGAGCCGGCGGCCGGCGGCGATGCCGGTCGTGTAGGCGAGGGCGGCGGTCACGACGCCGAGCACCACGAGCGGGACCCACCAGTCGACCGTGGCGCCGGCGTACGTCGCCGCCCCGGTGGAGGCGCGCATCGGCAGCAGGCCGACCAGCGCCAGGATCGCGAGCGCGGCGGCACCGAGCACCAGGCCGGCGGCCGCCAGCGCCATCGGCGGCAGGCCGTTCTGCTCGTCGGCCGAGATCACGAAGTACGCCGCCGCGCCGACCATCGCGGCCAGCGCCCACAGCACGCCGGCGACGCTCAGGTCGGCGCCGGAGAGCAGGTCGAGCACGAGCACCAGCCCGGCGGCGGCGATCGCCGCGCCCAGGACCGTGACGCCGCCCGGCCGCTGGCCGTGCCGCAACCAGAGCCAGACCACGACGGCGGCCGGTGCGGTGTACTCGATCAGCAGCGCCGGCCCGACCTGCATGTGGGCGACGGCGGAGAAGTAGCAGAACTGGGCGCCCGCCACCGCGAGAGCGCCGTACACGCCGATCACGCCGACGTTGCGCCGGAGCAGGCCCCAGCGGCCGCGCAGCGCGACGATCCCGAACGGCACCACCACCAGTGCGGCCAGCCCCACGCGGACCAGGACGATCGCGCCGGGGCTCCAGCCGGTGTCGAGCAGCTCGCTGGCCAGCGCACCCGACATCCCGAACGACGCCGCCGACACGATCGCGAAGCCGAGGCCGCTCACCAGCCGGGAGTCCGCGGCCACCGGGAGCGTCTCGTCATGAGCCAACGACGTCATGGCAGATGACACTAGGTGCGAGCCATGTAACCTGTCAACGTGCCCTTCACCCATGACACCGGACAGGCGCTGCAGGCCGCCGTGGTCCTCGCCAACTCCGGGCTCGACCCGGACACGATGACGACGCTCGAGGATCTCGACACCTTCTTCGCCGACTTCCAGTACACCGGCCGCCACGACGACGACCGCGCCGAGCTCGACGCGGTCCGCGCGGTCCGGTCCCGCCTCTACGAGCTGCTCACCGCCGACCGCGACACCGCGGCCGGCATCGTGAACACGATGCTCGCCGACGCCGGCGCCGTCCCGCAGCTGGTCCGCCACGGCGGCTGGGACTGGCACCTCCACGCGGTCGGCGCCGAGCGCGACCTCGCCACCCGGATCCTGGTCGAGACCGCGATGGCGATGATCGACGTGATCCGCGCCGACGAGATGTCCCGGCTCGGCATCTGCGCCGACGAGAGCTGCGAGGGCGTGGTGCTCGACCTCTCCCGCAACCGCTCCAAGCGGTTCTGCTCCACCACCTGCGGCAACCGCAACGCGGTCGCCGCCTACCGCGCCCGCCGAGCGGGTACGGAGTCGGCATGACCAGCACCCCGCAGGACCCCGACACCGTCCAGCCCGACGTCGTGCCCTCCGGCGACCCGGACCCGATCCCGACGCCCCAGCCCGGCGAGGACCCGGGCGTGCCCGACACGCTCCCGCTCCCCGAGCAGTAGGCCCTACGAGGCGAGGAAGCGACGCAGCACCTCGGTGAACACCTGAGGCTGCTCGGAGTGCACCCAGTGGCCGGCGTCCTTGATCACCACGCGCCGGTTGCGGGGGAACCAGCGGTCCATGGCCGCGGCGTACTCCTCACGGACGTACGCCGACCTCTGGCCCGCGACCCACAGCGTGCGCCCGTCGTACGGCGGCACCCCGGCCAGCGCGTCCTCCGGCCAGCCGCCGAGCACCTCGAGGTCACGGCCGAGCACCTCGAGGTTGGGCCGCCACGACCACTGCCCGGCGTGGTGGTGGAGGTTCTGCAGCAGGAAGCTGCGCACGGTGGGGTTGGGCACCGCGTCGGTCAGCGCGGCGTCGGCGTCGCGGCGGTGCTCGAGCGTGGCGAGGTCGAGCCCGAGCATCGCCTCGATGTAGCCGGCGAACTCCTCGGTCCCCCGCCCGGCCGCGGCGTAGTCGACCGGCGAGACGTCCACGACGCACAGCCGCTCGACCAGCTCGGGGTGCCGCAGCGCCAGCACCATCGCGGCCTTGCCGCCCATCGAGTGGCCCACCAGCGCCACCGGGTCGTCCTCGCGGAAGAGCCCGGCCACCCGATCGGCGACGTCGAGGTAGTCGAACCGGTCGGCCCACGCCGAGCGGCCGTGGTGGGGCATGTCGACGAGCAGCACCCGGTGGTCCTCGGCCACGCCCTTCGCGATCGTCGTCCAGTTCTTCCCCTGGCCGAACAGGCCGTGGCAGAACGCGACCAGCGGTCCGCGCTCCCCCAGGCTCGTGACGTGCAGGCCCGTGTCGTTGCGGGCGTCGTTCAGCACCACTCGCGCACTCCTCTCGGCGTCAGGTCCCGGTCGCGGAGCACCACGGGCAACCGGTCGCCGACGTGCGCGCAGGTCCACCGGAAGTCGGCACGCCGGTACTCGATCGCGAGCACCCGGTCGCCATAGTCCTCGACGTACGACGCGCACTCGCGGTAGCGGCCGCACTCCTCGGCCACGGCGAAGTCGAAGCCGATCGCCGTGCCGTCGTAGCCCCCGAGGTTCCTCTGCCCGACCGCGAGCCCCGCGTCGTGGCCGGCCCGCACCAGCAGCCGTGCGAAGGCGAGCGCGGCGCGCCGCTTGATCAGCCCGTGGCTGCGGGTGAAGGAGTCGAGGTTGTCGTACTCCACGGCGGCGAACCCGTCCGCCGCGCACCCGCCTGCCCAGCCGCCGACGATCCGGGCCAGCGCCGCACGCTTCGCCTTGGTCCGCACGTCGAGCAGCCACTCGCCCCACGCCTCGTCCTCGACCGGCCTGCCGTCGTACTTGAGCACCAGGCGCCAGTGGGCCCTCCAGAACCGCCGCTGGCCCGGCTGGGTCTGGAAGCCGTTGACGTAGCAGACGTTGTAGCGTCCGTCGGCCGGAGTCGCCTCGCGGTCGCGGACCACGATGCCGACGTGCTCGGGCACCGACCGGGCGCCGCCGAGCTGGTAGTCGACGTCGGTGCCTGTCGGCAGCGGGTCGACCGGCGGCCGCTCGGCCCCGGGCGAGGCCGTGGCCGGGATCACGGCGAGCAGGGCCGCTATCAGGAGCGCGGCGACGTAACCCGCCGCGCGACTGGGGCGTTGTCCGGGCACCTCACGAGATCGGATCATCCATGCCATCCTCGCGCACCCGGCTGCTGGCGCTCACCTGCGCCCTGGCCGCCACGCTGTCCCTGACCGGCGTCGCCAGCGCCTCCACGGCGGCCGCCCCGACGGGCACCCCGACGGCCGTGGCGCTCGCGGCCACCCACCGCGGCCTCGACCGGCTGCTCACCGACGGCACGCCCAACGGCCGGGCGATCGTCACGTTCGACGCGGTGCCGACCGCCGCCGAGGTGGGCGCCCTCCGCGCGCTCGGCCTGACCGTGCAGCCGATGTCGCACCTCCCGCTGGCGCTCGTCGACGGCCCGGTGGCGGCGATGGTGCGGGCCGTGGCCGGCGGCATCGGTCTCGACGTCTACCCCGACGAGCGGCTCCAGCTGCTCGACACCCCCGCGACCGAGGCGATGTCCTCGAGTCCGGCAGCGGCCCGGGCCCTGCGCGCGAGGGGCTTCACCGGCAAGGGCGTCACGGTCGGCGTGGTCGACTCCGGCTGCGACGCGACCCACTCCGACCTCGCCGACCACGTCGTCCGCAACGTCAGCCTGCTCAGCCCCGAGTACGCCAACGCCGGCACCGACCCGATGATCGTCGTACCCGTCGACCAGGGCCCGGTCAGCAACACCGACCTCGGCAGCGGCCACGGCACCCACGTCGCCGGCATCATCGCCGCCGACTCGACCTCCGTCGCCGACGGCAGCCGGTACGGCGTCGCACCGGACGCCGACCTGGCCTGCTTCGCGATCGGCGCCGTGCTGTTCACCACCGCGGTCGTCACCGCCTACGACTACATGCTCGACCAGCCCGACCTGCTCGGCATCGACGTGGTCAACAACTCCTGGGGCAACAGCTACCGCCAGTTCGACCCGCGTGACCCCGTCGCGGTCGCGACCAAGGCGGTCGTCGACCGCGGCGTCACCGTGGTGTTCGCCGCGGGCAACTCCGGCGGCGGCACGGTGCCGATGAGCCTGAACCCGTTCTCGCAGTCCCCGTGGGTGATCTCGGTGGCCGCGGGCACCCTCGACCGCCGGCGCGGCGACTTCTCCTCCAACGGCCTGGTCCACGACAACTCCCTGCCCACCGCGGTCGGCGCGGAGGGCCACACGACGTTCGCCGGCGACCGGATCGGCCTGGTGCACCCCGACATCACCGCCCCGGGCGTCGACATCAGCTCGACGTGCGACAGCGCGGGCACCCTGATCGGCCCCTGCGGGCCGGACGAGAACGCCTCGGCGTCCGGCACCTCGATGGCCTCCCCGCACATCGCGGGCGCCGCGGCGGTGCTGCTGCAGGCCCAGCCGCGGCTGACACCCGCCCAGGTCAGGCTCGCCCTGCAGGCGACCGCCACCCCAGTGCAGGCCGCCGAGGGCGGCGCCCGCCTGCCGTTCTGGCAGGTCGGCTACGGCTTCGCCAACCTCGACCGGGCGGTGCGACTGGTGCGCTCCGACCACTGGCCGCGCAAGCTCCGCGCCGCCGCCCGCGCCGCCGACCGCCGGGTCCTCGCCGCCGACGGCACGCGCGTGGTCCGGTCCGACTTCTTCGTCCACGAGGCGCCGCCGGCCACCGTCGGCGGCAGCGACTCCGCGTCGTACGGCGTCCCCGTCTCCGCCCGCGCCACGTCCCTCGCGGTCAGCCTCGCGTTCCCGTCCGGCGGCACCGTCGGCGCCAGCCTGTTCAGCTACACCGTGCGGGTCCTCGACCCCGACGGCAAGGTCGTGGGCACCACGACCACCGACCCCGTCGCGGGCTCAGGCACGGCGCTGGCGACGGTCCGGCCATCGGGCGGCCTGAAGGCCGGGACCTACACGTTCGAGGTCACCGGCGACTACGCCGCCTCCGACCCAGACACGGTCGACAGCGACTCGGTGCTGGGCCGGTTCGTCACCCTGCACGTGGCACAGCTCAGGCGCGGCTGAGCGACCTGGCGGCGGGGTCGGCCTAGAAGTCGAAGCCGTCGAACATGTCGCCGATGCCCTCGCCGATCGAGCCGATGCCGTCACCGATGCCCTCACCGAGCGCGCCGATGCCGTCACCGAGGGCGTCGAAGCCGCCCATGCCGCCGAACATCATGCCGGCGAACATCAGCTCCATCGGACCGAAGGCACCGAAGTAGCCGGTGGCGTAGGGCTGGTAGGCCCGGCCGCCCTGCCAGTAGGGCACCCGCTGGGCGCCCACCATCACCATCCGGGCGTCGGGGTCGGCGCCGGCGGCGACCCGCTCGGCGTCGAGGGCGCAGGCGGGCACGTCGCGGGTGGCGCCACCGGGCGGGGTCCACGGCACGTCGGCGACGGAGAGCCCGTGCCGCGGGTCGAAGAAGCACGGCGGGCGGCGGGTCGGCAGCGGTTCGCCCGCCACCCGCGCGCGGACGCACGCGATCGCGTAGCGCCCGTCATCGAGGATCTGCGTGACGTGCCGGACGTCGTCGGGACGCGTCATCGCGTCGCCGGCCGTCTTGGCGGACTCGTAGGCGTCGAGAGCGCGCTGGTAGTCGGCGTTCTCCCCCGCCCCGAGCTCGTGTCCCGCGAGATCCAGGTCGAGTGCTTGGAGCTCCTCTCCCAGAGCCGTGATGTCCTCGAAGGCGAGCTTCTTGACCGGCTCCAGCTCCGCGCGCTGGCGCTCCAGCTCACGCACCCGGGCGCTGCGCCGGGCGAGCACGACCCCCGCCACCACGGCGGCGAGCAGGAGGAGGACCACCACGCTTCCCATGGACCGAGCGTACGGAGAGCGGGCAAGCGCCTCGGCGCGCGCGAGTGGTCAGCCGGGGGCGGCCAGGGCGCCGTCGGAGGTGCGGTAGACCAGGCCGTCGGCGACCGCGAACGAGAGTGCCCGGTCGAACCGGTTCGGCTCCCAGAACGACGCGCCCACCAGGCGGGCCAGCTCGTCCGGCCGCTGAGGCCCCGTGGTCTCCAGCGCGCGGACGATCTGGCCCATCTCGTGGAACACCTGGCGGTCGCGCCTGCCCTCGGTCGAGGGCTTGGGCGGTGGCATCGGCATCGGTGTCTCCTCTCGACTCGTGCGCGGCGTCAGGCGTGCTGCGGCTGGACGGCGCCGGGACCCGTCGCGGTGCCGGTGTCGTCGTCCTCCGCGGTCAGCGGCTTGGCCAGGCTCTCCAGCGACTTGCCCTCGGCCTTGACGCCCAGGAACGCCTCGACGATGCCGCCCGCGATCATCAGCGCGGCGCCGATGAAGTAGCCGACCGCGATCTGGGTGATGTCCTTGTCGGCGGAGGCCCGCTCGATCAGCCAGCCGAAGAACAGCGGGCCGGAGATGCCGCCCGCCGCCGTACCGATCGCGTAGAAGAACGCGATGCACAGCGCCCGCGTCTCCATCGGGAACACCTCGCTGGCGGTGAGGTACGCCGCGCTCGCGCCGGCCGAGGCCATGAAGAAGATGATCGCGCCCATCAGCGTGAGGGTCTTGGCGTCGAAGCTGCCGAGGTAGAAGCCGGTGATCGCGAGCAGGGTGCCCGAGCCCAGGTAGGTCGCGGTGATCATCTTGACCCGGCCGAGGCTGTCGAACAGCGGGCTGAGCAGCAGCGCACCGGCGAAGTTGCTGACCGCGAAGATCGCGATGTAGTAGCCGGTCTGCTTCACCCCGAGGAACGTGGTCAGGGTGTCGCCGTAGGTGAAGAAGAACGCGTTGTAGAGGAACGCCTGGCCCACGAACAGCGAGAAGCACAGCACGGTGCGCTTGGGGTAGAGCGTGAACACGGTCTTGGCGATCAGCGCGATGCCGATCGACTTGCGCTGCCGGATCGTGATCGTGTCGTGGACGTCGTGCAGCTGGTGGTGGGACTCCTCCGAGACCGTCCGCTCGATGTCCTGGACGATCTGCTCGGCCTCGTCCTCCCGGCCGTGGATGAACAGCCAGCGCGGGCTCTCCGGCACGTTGCGCCGCACGATCAGGATGCCGACCGCGAGGATCGCGCCCAGACCGAATGCGAGCCGCCAGCCCCAGGACTGGTCGATCATCGTCGGGTCGAGCAGCGGGATCGTGAGCAGCGCGCCGCCCGCGGCACCGACCCAGAACGACCCGTTGATCGCGACGTCGACGCGACCGCGGTACTTCGCCGGGATCAGCTCGTCGATGGCGGAGTTGATCGCGGCGTACTCACCGCCGATGCCGCAGCCGGTCAGGAAACGGCAGGCGAAGTACCACATCGGGTTCATGGAGAACGCCGTCAGCACGGTGGCCACGGTGTAGACGGCCAGCGTGATGATGAACAGCTTCTTGCGGCCCAGCCGGTCGGTGAGCTGGCCGAAGAAGAGCGCGCCCAGACAGGCGCCCGCGACGTACATCGACCCCGCCAGGCCGATGTCGAAGTTGTTCATGCCCAGGCCGCTGCCGTCGGGCTTGAGGGCGTCGGACATCGAGCCCACGATCGTGACCTCGAGCCCGTCCAGGATCCAGACGGTGCCGAGGCCGATGACGACGAGCCAGTGCCATCGCGCCCACGGGAGGCGGTCCAGGCGAGCGGGGATGTCGGTGGTGATCCGACCGGTTTCGACTGCCATGAAGGCTGCCGTACCCAGCCGTGACGGTCGTCACTCACCCCGGCAACGAGCCGGTCGTCCGAAGAGCTCCCCCCGGCAGTGGCGTCCTCGCGTCGATTGCGGGGTCAACCTCCAGCCCGGACTACCGACTAACGGACGGAGTAGTCCCGGAACCCGCGCTTGGTCTTGCGGCCGAGGTAGCCCGCGGCGACGAGGTGCTCGAGCAGCGGGGCCGGGGCGAACCCGCGCTCGCGGAACTCCAGGTAGAGCTCGCGCTGGATCGCCAGCGACACGTCGTTGCCGACCACGTCGAGCAGCTCGAAGGGGCCCATCGGCAGCGCGCAGCCCTGCTTCATCGCGAGGTCGATGTCGTCGGCGGTGGCGTAGTGCGCCTCGAGCATCTTCACGGCGTCGTTGAGGTAGGGGAACAGCAGCGCGTTGACGATGAAGCCCGCCCGGTCCGCGCACGTGACGCCGACCTTGCCGATCCTCGCGACCAGCGCGCGGGTGGTCTCGGTGACGGCCTCGTCGGTGGACACCGTCGAGACCACCTCGACGAGCTTCATGACGGGCGCGGGGTTGAAGAAGTGCATGCCGATGACGTCCTGCGGCCGCTTGGTCGCGCGGGCGCACGAGATGATCGGCAGGCTGGACGTGGTCGTTGCGAGGATCGCCCCCGGCTTGCAGATCTCGTCGAGGTTCTCGAACAGCGTCGTCTTGACCTGGAGGTCCTCGGCGATCGCCTCGACCACGATGTCGACGTCGGCAAGGTCGTCGAGACTGGTCGACCCGGTGAGCCGGCCGAGCACCTGGGCCTTGGCCTCCTCGGTGGAGCGTCCGCGCTGGATCTGCTTGTCGAAGCTGCGGGTGATCGCCGCGACGACGCCGTCGACCTTGTCGGCCGAGCGGCCGACGTAGAGGACGTCGTACCCGGCCTTGGCGAAGACCTCGACGATGCCGGTCGCCATGGTGCCGGTGCCGACGACGCCGACCTTGTTGATCTGGTGGCGGAAGGTCGGCTGCTCGTCGGCCGACGGGGTCTGGTCGTCCGGGACGACGACAGGGCTGTCGTGGGTCTCGTAGGTGTAGAAGCCGCGGCCGGTCTTGCGGCCCAGCATGCCCGCGGTGACCATCTGCTTGAGGATCGGTGTCGGGGCGTGCAACCGGTCGCGGCCCTGGTGGTACATCGTCTCGAGGATCTCGTACGCCGTGTCCAGGCCGATCAGGTCGAGCAGCGCGAGCGGTCCCATCGGGTAGCCGCAGCCGAAGCGCATCGCGGCGTCGATGTCCTCGCGCGAGGCGTACTTGCCCTCGTACATCGCGACCGCGTGGTTGAGATAGCCGAACAGCAGGGTGTTGGCGATGAAGCCGGCCTTGTCGCCGCAGACCACCGGCGACTTGCCGACGCTGGTCACCAGCGCGGTGACGTCGTCGAGCACGGCCGGCTCGGTGACGACCGTGCGCACCACCTCGACGAGCGACTGGACCGGCGCGGGGTTGAAGAAGTGCACACCGACCACGCGGCCCGGGCTCGCGTTGGCGGTCGAGATCTCCGTGACCGACAGCGAGGAGGTGTTGGTGGCGAGGATCGCCTCGGGCGACACGATCTCGTCGAGCTCGCGGAAGATCGCCTTCTTGGTCTCGAGCGACTCCACCACCGCCTCGACCACGAACCCCGCGTCGGCGAGGTCCTTGAGCGAGGTGGTGAACGTGATCCGCTCCAGCAGCTCGGCCTGCTCGGCGGCGGTCATCTTCTCGCGCTTCACCGCGCGGGCCGTCGAGTGCTCGAGGTACTGCCGGCCGCGGGCCAGCGACTCCTCGTCCTTCTCGACGCCGACCACCGTGTGGCCGGCCCGGGCGAAGACCTCGGCGATGCCGGCACCCATGGTGCCCAGGCCGATGACACCGACGGTCGTGAAGGGGCGGGGAGCAGTGGCGGCGGGCGCGGGGGACGTCGTCATGCCGCGCATGGTTGCACGGGGTCACCCCTCACGACAGTGTCCTAGTTCACTCATCAGTAACTTGGAACGTTCACAACCCCGCATCCCTCGTCCGACGGCCCAGGACGTGGCGCGACGACCGGCCGCGACCGGTGGTCGGGGTAGATTCCTCGCCCGTGAGACTCGTCGTAGCCCGCTGCCAGGTCGACTACGCCGGGCGCCTGACCGCGCACCTGCCGATGGCGACGCGAGTGCTGATGATCAAGGCCGACGGGTCGGTGCTCGTGCACTCCGACGGCGGCTCCTACAAGCCGCTGAACTGGATGTCGCCGCCGTGCACGTTCCGGGAGGGCGCGACCGAGGACGGCCAGGTCGAGTGGACCGTCACCAACCCCAAGAGCGACGACACCCTGCGCATCCTCATCGAGGAGGTGCTGCACGAGTCGGTCCACGAGCTCGGCGTCGACCCCGGGCTGCAGAAGGACGGCGTCGAGAAGCACCTGCAGGAGCTGCTCGCCGAGCACCCCGCCACCCTCTCCCCCGGCCTCACCCTGGTCCGGCGGGAGTACCCCACCGCGATCGGGCCGGTGGACCTGATGTGCCGCGACGCCGACGGCGGCAGCGTCGCGGTCGAGATCAAGCGCCGCGGTGAGATCGACGGCGTCGAGCAGCTGACCCGCTACCTCGAGCTGCTCAACCGCGACCCGCTGCTCGCACCGGTCCGCGGCATCTTCGCCGCCCAGGAGATCAAGCCCCAGGCCCGCGTGCTCGCCACCGACCGCGGCATCGCCTGCGCGGTGGTCGACTACGACGCGCTCCGGGGCCTCGACGACCCGTCGCATCGCTTGTTCTGACTACAGGTACAGGTCGACCGCGCGCCGCTCGCCGTACTGCCCGTAGGCCTCCGCCACCGCGCTCACCGCACCCGAGGGCCGGATCGGCGCCGGCACGTGCACGTCGATCGGCTCGCGGCGCGAGTGACCGGGCTCCCGGCGCTCGCGCGGCACGGATGCTGTGAGCGGCTCCACCGCCGTGGACGGCCGGCGCGGGCCGGGGATCGAGGTGACGCGCATGCGGGGTCAACGGCGGCAGCGACCCGGGGTCACGCCGGGACCTCGGTTCCGTCCCGTAACCGGTCCAACGAGCTCATCGCGGTGTCGGCGCCGCGTGCGATGGTGCCCCGAACCCGACACCCAAGGGAGGCTCGGGATGCCCGCCCACGACAACCAGCCGACGCCACACAGGTAGGGGCTGGCCCGTCGATCACGGCTGTCGGTTCTGCTGCTGCACGACCTCGATCAGCCACTGGACCCGAGCCTCGAGGGCGGCCACTCGAGCCTCGAGGGTGGCGATGTGAACCTGAGGACTCGGCTGTGCCTGAACCTTGCGGGCCCTCTTGGCCTCCTTGGCCGTCTGCCGGTTGAACTCGGCGTTGGCGAGGTCGACCCACTTGCCCATGTGACTAGCCTCCTGGCTCCTGACGACTCCCTCGGGACCAGTCTCACACCCGACCGGTTGATCACGGGCGAGTGAGGTCGCAACCCAGCCCGACGAGCTCGTCCCGACCGCGGTCGGTGAGCCGCAGCGCCCGCGAGTCGGGTGAGCGGGGCTCGAACCAGCCGCGGTCGACCAGCGCCGCCCCGAGGCCGGCACCCAGCGCCCCGGCCAGGTGGGGGCGGCGCTCGGTCCAGTCCAGGCAGGGCCGGGCGAAGGAGCGCCGCAGCCCGCGCGCGGCCTCGACGTCGACGCCCCAGCCGGCGAGGGCGGCGGCGCCGGCCGGCGTCACGTCGTACGCGTCGGTGAGCCAGCCGTGCTGCAGCAGCGCATCGTGCAGCGCGACCCCGCAGCGGCCCGCGAGGTGGTCGTAGCAGGTGCGGGCGTACCCCAGCGCCCGGGCGTGGCCCGACTCGCGCAGCGTGGTGACCGGTCGTGGCGGCGCCACGTGCGAGAGGGCCTCGAGCGCCTCGCCGACCGCGGGTCCGGCGATCCGGTAGTAGCGGTGCCGGCCCTGAGCCACCACCTCGACCAGGCCACCGGCGAGCAGCCGCGCGAGGTGCTCGCTCGCCGTCGACGGGCCGACCCGCGCGACCCGGGCGAGCTCCCCCGCGGCCAGCGCCCGGCCGCCCATCAGGCTGTCGAGCATCCGGGCCCGGCTCGGGTCCCCGATCAGGGCCCCCACGGCGGCGAGGTCGGTGTCGTGCACGTGGCGAGGCTACGACGACCGCGCTTCGGCCCGCACCGAAGCGTCCCGCGCCTACGGTCCGGTCCATGGACAACCCCGGCACCCACGTCGAGTCCGCCGTCGAGCACTGCCTGGACGTCGCCGCCACCTGGCTGGCCTGGGACGGCCGCCCGGCGGTGAGCGAGGACGGCGACCGCGTCTACACCCCGCACAAGGCCGTACGGCGCATCGGCGACCACCTGGTCGACCACCTCGCCGAGGTCGAGGCGCTGCTCGCGGGCGTCGAGACCGAGCCGGACGCCTGGCACGCCAGCCTGGTCACCCTCGAGACGGACTGGGCGCGCTTCACCGAGCTCGACCTCGACGAGGCCCGGCAGCGGCTGCGCCGGCTCGGCCGGACCTTCGCGCTCCGCCTGGCGGCCGCCGGGGAGGCGGCCTGGGATGTGCCCCGCGGCGACAGCTGGACGCTGCGCCAGATCGCGGACCACCTCACCGGCGTCCGCTGGTACGCCGACCAGGTGGGCCGCCTGCCCCGCTGACTGCCACCATCGCCTGGTGCGCATCTTCCACATCGCGACGCTCGCCGACTGGATCGCCGCCCGGGAGACCGGGACCTACGCGACCTCGACCCGCGGCCGGACCCTCGCCGAGGAGGGCTTCATCCACGCCAGCCGGGCCGACCAGTGGGAGGGCGTGCGCGCGGCGTTCTACGCCGACGTCAGCGAGCCGCTGGTGCTGCTCGAGGTCGACACCGGCCTCCTCGACGTCCCCGTGGTCGAGGAGGAGCCGGCGCCCGGGGCGGGCGTCACCTTCCCGCACGTGTACGGCGTGATCCGGCCGGCCGCCGTCGTCGCGGTCACCCCACTCTGAGCCGGCTGCTCTCGCCCAGGGCGACCAGCTCGCCCAGCCGCGTCTCCGTGGCGTCGTCGCGCGGCAGGTAGACCATCATCCGGTTGATCCCGGACTGGCCGACGCCGAACCGGTGCGCCTCCAGGTGCAGCTCGCCGACCGCGCTGCGGAAGTCCTTGGCAGGCAGCGCCTGGTCGACGACGTCGTGCCGGCGCCAGATCGCGTCGAACTCCTCGGACGCCTCGCGCAGCCGCTGCACGAGCTGGGCCCAGAGCGGGTCGTCGAGCTGGTTGCCCATCGCCATCCGCATCGCCCCCACCATGTGGGTCATGGCCTCGCCCCGGCGTACGCACAGGCTCTTCCAGTGCTCGTGGGTGAAGAACAGCCAGGCCTGGTTGCGCTGGGCGGGCTCGATGGTGTCGAGGTCGCCGCCCATCCAGTTGTAGCCGCGGTTGTAGGCGACGATGTCCCAGCGCGGCGAGAGCACGACCGCCGGGAACGGGTCGAGCTGGTCGAGCATCCGCTGCAGGGCCGGCGTGGCCCCCGGGCACTCCCGGCCCGGGGCGACCAGGGTGACGCCGGCCAGCTGGAACAGGTGCCAGCGCTCCTGGGCGTCCATGCGCAGCGTGCGGGCGATGGCCTCGAGCACCTGCACCGACGCGTTGATGTCGCGGCCCTGCTCGAGCCAGGTGTACCAGGTGACGCCCACGCCCGCGAGCAGCGCGACCTCCTCGCGGCGAAGCCCGGGCGTCCGGCGGCGTCCGCCCGGCGGCAGACCGACGTCCTCGGGCGAGAGGCGCTCCCGGCGGGAGCGTAGGAAGTCCGCGAGCTCGGTGCGGCGGGTATCGGGCATGTGCCCATGGTGGACCCAAACGGAGCCGGTATCCAGTTACTTCCAGTACCAGGATCGACAGGCTCTCACCACCAGGACCAGGGCGCCCCCACGCTGGACCGCATGACGACCCCGACCACCGTCCCCGTCGCCTCCACGGCCGGCGCAGCGAGCCCGGCGACCCCGGAGGAGCCCCTGCTCAGAATGCACCCGCTCGGCCTGGCCGCCGCGCTGGCCGCCGTGATGATCCCGATCATGTCCTTCTTCACCGTCAACGTCGCGCTCGGCTCGATCGGGTCCGACCTCGGCGCCACGCCGGCCGTGCTCCAGCTGGTGGTGGCGGCGTACGGCGTGGTCTACGCGAGCCTGGTCGCGATGGGCGGCCGGCTCGGCGACGGCTTCGGCCGCAAACGGATGCTCGTCCTGGGCCTGCTGGTCTTCGCGGTCACGAGCCTGTTGTGCGCCTTCGCTCAAAGCCCCTCCGCGCTGGTCGGCGCCCGCTTCATCCAGGGCGCGTCCGCCGCACTCGTGGCCCCGCAGGTCCTGGCGACCCTGCACGCTGCCAACGAGGGTCACCATCGCAACCGAGCGCTCGCGTGGTTCGGCGCGAGCGCCGGCCTCGGCACGTCCCTGGCGTTCCTGATCGGTGGCACCCTGACCGACTCCGACCTCGGCTGGCGGGCGATCTTCTGGGTCAACGTCCCGATCGCGGCGCTGGTCATGCTCGGCGTGTGGCGCTTCGTCCCCGAGACCAAGGCCCCCACGCGACCCGCCCTGGACCTCGTGGGCGCCGCGCTCCTCGGCACGGCGCTGACCCTGCTCGTGCTGCCGCTCACCGAGGGCCGGGCCACCGGCTGGCCCGCCTGGACCTGGGCCTGCCTGGCGGGCGTGCTGCCGGTCACCGCCGTGCTGGCGTGGTGGCAGCTGCGCGTGGAGGCCCGCGGCGGCACCCCGCTCGTGCCGCCCTCGCTGTTCCGCTTCCGCAGCATCGGGGTCGGCCTGCTGACCGGCCTGCCGTTCTTCGTCGCCTTCGGCGGCTTCATGTTCGTCTACGGCTACGCCGCGCAGGTCGCGGGCCGCACGCCGCTCGACATCGGCGTCAGCCTGCTGCCGATGTCGCTGGGCTTCCTGGTCGCCTCGCTGGTCGCCGGCCGCCTGGTCCCGCGGTACGGCGCCTGGGTGCTCACCCTCGGCGCGCTCGTCGGAGCGGTCGGATTCGCCTGGCTCGGCGCCGTCGGCATCGAGGACACCGCGCCGCCGCTGCCCGCGGTGGCGGTGGTCGGGCTCGGCTTCGGCCTGACCTGGTCGCCGCTGATGGGTGTCGTGCTCAGCCAGGTCCACGGCCACATGGCCGGCCTGGGCAGCGGGCTGCTGATCACCACCATGCAGGCCGGCCTCGGGCTCGGCGCCGCCGTGGTCGGGTCGATCTACCTCGCCCAGACGGACGGGTTCGCGCCCACGACGTACCTCCTCGGCGGGGTGATGCTCGTGATCGCCGCGCTCACCCGCCTGCTCGAGCCGCGGCGCTGACCCCGCCACCGACGGTAGTCCCTGACGATCGGGCCCCTTGGGAGCGTTCCCAGGGGGCCCGATCGTCAGGGACTACCGCTCACGGCGGCGGTCGCGGCGAGAGAGACCACCTCGTCGGCGACGCCCCAGCTCAGCGTGACCCCGGCGCCGCCGTGGCCGTAGCAGTGCACGACGTCGCCGACCCGCTCGAGCCGGACGGCGGGCCGCACCGGCCGCAGCCCGACGCGGTGCCGCAGCACGCGGGCGTCCCGCAGCTGTGGCACCAGCCGGGTGGCCCGCTCCAGGATCGCCTCGGCGGTCGCGGGCGACGCCGTCCGGCTCCACTCGCCCTCGACGTCCGTGCCGCCGACCACGACGTCGTGCTCGCGCGGGACGACGTACGTCGGCCCCGAGCGGTCCAGCCACCACCGGTCGATGCCGGTCTGCTCGACCACGACGACCTGCCCGCGTACCGGCACCACGGTCCGGTCGGCGCCGAGCAGCCGGGCGCCGAGCCCGGCGCAGTTGACGACCAGCCCGGGCCCGGCCGGCAGCGCGGCCAGGTTGAGCCGGGTGATGGTGCCGCCGAGGTGCTCGACGCGGGCGGCCAGCCAGGCGAGGTAGACCGCGGGGTCGAGGACGGGCGTGGTGAACGTCCAGCCGTCGGCCCAGCCGTGCGGCAGGTCCCGGGTCCGGGCCAGCCCCGGCACCGCCGTCCCCCACCACGGGTCGGGCTCGGGGGCGACGAACACCTCGGTGCCCGGGACCATCCGCACACCGGACTCGGGGTCGGTGTCGGCCAGCGCGTCGAAGACGGCGTACGACGTCGCCGCCCAGGTCGCGACCCGCTCCTGCGGGAGCCCGCGGTAGGGGTACCAGAACGCCGCGGCGACGGCGGAGGTCGTCTCGAGCGGCAGGTCCCGCGCCACCACGTCCACCCGGTGGCCCGCCTCGAGCAGGCGGACCGCGCAGGTCAGGCCGATCACGCCCGCGCCGACCACGATCACCCGATCCGCCACCATGCCTGCAGTCTGGCGCGAACTTCCTCACATTTCGCCGCACCACGCTATTGACGTAGGTTCAACAGCGTGAGGTTGACGCTGCTCGGAGTCCTGACCGCCCTGCTCGGCGCCGTGCTCGCGGCTCCCCCGGCGCCGGCCACCGCGGCACCCGCCCGCGTCGTGGCCCGCCAGGTCGTCTTCGAGCTCGAGAACACCAACGCCACCTCGGTGCTGTGTGTGCCCGACAACGAGCGCTACGAGGTCCGCGGCCGGCTCATCGGACCCCGGAGCGCCGTGGCGGGGCGCAGCGGCCCGATCCGGGTCAACGTGCTGGTGCACGACCTCGCCGCCGGCTCGTGGTTCTGGAGCCTGCCCGGCCACCCGGCGTACGACTATGCGCGCACGCTGGCGCGCGAGGGCGAGACCTCGCTGGTGCTCGACCGGCTCGGGTACGGCGCCAGCCCCCTCGCGAACGGCGACGCCACCTGCCTCGGCGCCCAGGCGGACATGCTCCACCAGGTCGTCCAGCACCTGCGGTCCGGGCGCTACGTGTTCGCCGACCCCACCCGGGGCACCACCCCCGCCGCCGCCCGCGTCGTGACCCACGGCCACTCGGTGGGCGCCGCGATCGCCCAGGTCGAGGCCGGGACCTTCGACGACGTCGACGGGCTGGTGCTGATGTCGTGGACCGACCGCGGCGCCACGTCGCTGGCCACCCGCACCGCCGCCCGCCAGAGCGCCGCGTGCGCCGGTGGACCCGACTACGCCCCGCTGGCCGAGACCGCCAAGGACTACCGGGCGCTGATGTTCGCCAGCGCGACCTCCGACGTCCAGCGCACCGCCGCGCGATTGCGCGCCGACGACCCCTGCGGCGACGTCACCAGCCTGAGCCCGCTGCTGCTGGCCGCCAACCTTGCCGCCGGTCAGGTCGACGCACCGGTGCTCCTGCTCTACGGCGCCGAGGACGCGCTCAACCGCCCCGGTGCGCGCGAGCAGCAGGCCGCGGCGTACCCGACCAAGGTGACGACCCGGACGTTCGCCGGGGCCGGCAGCGCGCTCCCGCTCGAGCGGCCCGCCGACCGGGTGCGCGCGAGCGTGCTGCGCTGGCTGCGCTGAGCCGGCTCCGGGGCCGCGCGAGGTGACGCGCGCGTAACCCCTGCGTTCACGGGGTCGTTGGGTCACCGACGAAAGGTGCCCCGATGACGCGTCGTGTCCCCGCTGCTGTCCTGGCCTCCGTGGCCGCCGCCCTGGTCGTGCTCACGGTGCTGTCCGGCGCCGGCCCTGCGGCCGCGCACGAGGAGCGCCCCGCCCAGTTCCCCGACGGCACCGGGCACCGCCCGTCGTTCCTCGGGTACGACAACCCACGCCAGCGGGTCGTCTGCCAGCGCGACAGCGCCGGCCGGATCGCCGCGATGCCCGACGGCGCCGTGAAGGCCCGCAACGAGCGGCTGCTCCGCTCGTGCCGCTACCGCTCGATCCAGGACGCGATCAACTCCATCGCCAAGCCGCGCACGTCCGTCTACGTGCTGCCCGGCACCTACCGCGAGGCCAAGTGGGCCGGCGCGAAGCGCAGCGACTACTGCTCGCACCTGCAGACCGCATCGAAGTCGCCGCTGCCGTTCTCGGAGTACATCGGCAGCCTCTCCTCCCCCGACCCGGGGGCCGAGAAGGCCGCCGCCGCGGCCGGTGAGTCCAACCCGATCGCACTGTCGTACGCCGACCAGCGGCGTTGCGCCCACAACCTCAACCTGATCGCGGTCTTCGGCGACCGGACGCCCGGCAACGACAGCATCCGCTGCGACAGCCGCCTGTGCGGGCTGCAGCTGGTCGGCACCGGCCGCTCCCCCGCCGACGTGGTGGTCGACAACCGGTTCCACAAGCTCAACGCGATCCGCGCCGACCGGGCCGGTGGGCTCTACCTGAGCAACATGACGTTCCAGCAGGCCGAGTTCAACGCGATCTACGTGCTGGAGACCGACGGCTTCGTGATCGACCGCGTGGTCGCCCGGGGCAATGACGAGTACGGCATCCTCGCGTTCGCCAGCGACCACGGCCTGATCCAGCGCTCGGAGGCCTACTACAACGGCGACTCCGGCATCTACCCCGGCTCCGGGTCCGACCTCAACGCCGACAACACCGAGTTCGAGGCCACCCGCTACGCGATCGAGATCCGCCACAACGACAGCCACGACAACACGCTGGGCTACTCCGGCACGGCCGGCAACTCGATCTGGGCGCACGACAACGACTTCCACGACAACGCGACCGGCATCGCGACCGACTCGCTCTTCCCCGGCCACCCCGGCCTGCCGCAGGACCACGCCCGGTGGAATCGCAACCGGATCCACTCCAACAACTCCAACTGGTACACGGAGTTCGTCGACACCGGTGTGTGCGACAAGCCCATGGAGCAGCGCGGCTACATGAACGGCACCGTGTGCCCGGTGGTGCCGACCCCGGTCGGCACCGGCGTGCTGATCGCCGGCGGCAACTACGACTCCACCGACCACAACTGGATCTACGACAACTGGCGCTACGGCACCATGCAGTTCTGGGTGCCCGCCCCGCTGCGCGACGACTACGACCCGACGCACCTCTACGACACCTCCAACCACAACCACACGTTCCAGAACCAGATGGGCCTCGACCCCTCGGGCGCCGAGCGCCCCAACGGCATGGACCACTGGTGGGACGACCAGGGCGTCGGCAACTGCTGGGAGGACAACCACTACGGCTCGGCCGGCCAGACCGACAACTTCACCGTCCCGCCACCCTCCTGCGCGGACGGCGGCTCGGTGTTCCTGCCCGGTGCGCCGGTGAAGGACGCGGGCTTCCTCAGCTGCAGCCAGTACGACCGCGCCGACCCGACGTGGAAGCACCCGCCGGCCTGCGAATGGTTCGACAGCCCGACCCGGCCCGCATCGGCCCGCGCGGCGGTGACGACTCCCGACGGCACGGCCTCCGGCGTGGTGCTGGTCGCCCCGATCGCGACGACCGCGGCGGCCCTGGGGCTGCTCCTCGGCCTGCGCCGGCGCCGGCGGTCGCCCCGTGCTGCGTAGGCGACCGCCGATGGGTTGGGGGCGCCGGGCCGGCCTCGTGGCCGTCGTGCTCGCCGTCCTGCTGGCCGTGGGCGGCATCGCCCTGGCCCGGTCCGCGCCCTCGCTGCGCGCCGACGGCCCGACCTCGGTCTCCGGCACCGAGGCGACCGGGGTGTTCCGCATCGGCGACCGCACGGTGCGGCAGGTCCGCTACGACGACGGCGGGACGCTGCGCTACACCTTCGAGCTCACCAACGACGACCGGCTCCCGGTCACCGTCCGCGGACTCGCGGATGACCAGCCGCCGAGCCGGCTGTTCACCTACACCGGGCTCACCGACGCCGGCGGCCAAGCCACCTTCCGGCTCTCCCCCGGCGAGTCCGCGCAGGTGACGCTCTCGCTGCTGATGGGCGGCTGCGAGACGCTCTCGGCCCGGGCCGGCGCGTTCGTGACCGCGGTCGTGCTGCGCGTCGAGCGCGCCGGCGTCCTCACCGGCCTCCCCGCCGGCACCGTCACCGTCGCGCTGCCCGAGGAGCTGCACACCGGCTCGCCCCGTGAGGCGTTCTGCCCCAGCTCGACCGCCACCTCGCGGCCCCCGGGCTGATCCTCACGGGCAGGACGTGCCCCGGGGCAGCTTGTACGGCGCCGAGATCCGGTAGGTGCCGGCCGCCGGTGCGTGCAGGACGAGCCAGTCGTCGCTGTGCGGGCGGGCGCTCCCGGCGAGATCCACCGTGTCCAGGCCCGACAGGCACGGCTCGGTCAGGAACCGCTGGACGAACGAGGTGCTCGCGTCGAGCTGGATCCGGTTGACGTCCTCGACGCTGAGCCAGGGCGAGTCGGCGATCCGCACCACGACATCGCCCGCGCTCGGGGTGAACAGGGTCAGCTGCTCGGCGTCGAACGAGACGACCCGCGCCGGCGGCGACACCAGCGGCGTGGGCCGGCGGACGGCGTAGAGCGTCCAGTGCTCGTCCGACCAGACCGGCAGCAGGTAGGGCAGCCGGCTCCTGATCAGGTCGGTCTCGGCGACCGCCGCGGCATCGGGCTCGGCGGCGGAGAGCACGACGTACCGCACCGCCCACCGGTGCAGCCAGCGCCGGTACGCCTGCTCGGTCAGCGGCCGGTCACGGTAGAAGAGCGGGTTGCGCTCGGCGTCCGCCTGGCGGTTCCACCCGCGGGCCAACGGCACGTGCGGCGCGAACACCGCGGCCTCGCGGTGGCTGCGGGTCGGGACCACCTCGACCCGTCCCAGATCGGCGTCGCGCTGCTCGAGCTGGGCGAGGACCGGGTCCAGGTCCGACGCCCACGACGTCTGCCCGCTGGCACCGACCGCGTCGCGGGCCGAGGTCGCCACCTGCCAGATCGACGTGGTCACGACGGCCACGACGAAGAAGACGCGCGCGACCCCCGGACCGGCCCGGCGGGCGAGGCTCGACGTGCGCCACCGCCCGGTGGCCGCGGCGGCCACCAGCACCACGCCGCCGAACAGCAGCCCCAGCCGGGAGATGTTGGTCCCGATGGGCGACGGGATCTGCCACACCAGGAGGACGGCCGCGGCGTACAGGACCGCGGCCAGCCGCACGCTCCGCCAGCTCTCGGGCACCGAGATCGCCACCGCCACCCCGGCGAGCACCGGCAGGATCGTCGAGTACCACGGCATCGGCTGGGTCCCGGAGAAGGGGAACAGCAGCGCCGAGAGCGCGACGACCGCCACGGGCGGCAGACCCAGGGCGTACGCCGCGGCCCGGTGCCGGCCGAGCCAGAAGGTCGCTGCCACCAGGCCGAGGAACAGCCCGGCCACCGGGCTCGCTGCGGTCGCCAGACCGGCCGCGAGGGCGACCGCAGCGCCGCGGGCCGGTCGCAGCGGGAGGCCCGGCGAGCGCCGGCGTGGCCAGCCGAGCACCAGACAGAGCGCCGAGAGCGCGAACAGCGTGCCCAGCGCGAACGTGACCCGACCGGAGACGGCGTTGCCGACGAGCGCCAGCGCGGCGTAGCCGGCGACCACCATCCCGCGGGCGTCACTGCGCCCGCGACCGACGAGCAGCCAGGCCAGCAGCCCCGCGGCGAGCGTGCCCGCGACCACCAGGGTGGTCCGGACGCCCACGGCGGCCATCAGGTACGGCGAGAGGACGCTGTAGGAGACCGGGTGCATCCCGCCGTACCAGGCGAGGTTGTAGGCACTCCCGGGGTGCAGCCGGGCGAACTCGGCCCACGCGTCCTGGGCGGCGATGTCGCCGCCGGCCGTGGCGAAGAACCGCCACCAGAGGATCTGCGCGGTCCCGGACAGGACCATCGCGAGCACCACCGGTGAGTGGAGGGCGCGAGCCAGGTGTGGACGAAGTGCCGGGCGCCGGGTGAGAGCGACCTCGCCGACGACGGGTGGGTCGACGGTGAGGGTGCGCCCGGCCGAGCTCATGCCGGTGCCACGGCGTCGTCCTCATCGACGCCGGACGGCTCCGCAGCCGCGTCCCGCCCTCGCCCGAGCGGATAGACCATCAGCCGCCCCAGGGTGAACGCGGTGAGGGCGAGCACCACGCCGGCGACGTCGTCGACGACGAAGTGCCAGCCGAAGTACACGGTGGCGACCATGACCGCCGCGAGGTAGACGGTCAGCGCCATCGACGTACGCCGCCACCCGTAGTAGCGGGTGACCAGCAGCACGGTGCAGGTGAAGCCCACGTGCAGGCTGGCGAACGCCGAGATGCTGACGAACGCGTCGGCCGCATGGGGGTCGGCGAGGAAGTGGGCGCGCTCGGCGAGGTACTTGGTCTGGGTCGCGGTGATCGCGGTGGGCCTCAGCCCGGCGAACTCCTCGGGTGCGGAGGCGAACGGGCCGAGCGACGGCACGAGGTAGTAGGACCCCAGCCCGAGGATCCAGACCCAGAGCGCCGAGCAGAGCATGACGTAGGCATCGCGGACCCGCGGCAGCAGGGCGAGCGTGCCGACGACCGACAGCGGCACGAGGTAGGTGAACGAGCGGTAGACGACCGAGAGGACGACGGCCGCCTGCTGGTCGCCGAGCAGGTCGTGCAGCAGCACCGCCGGGCTGTGCCCGAGGAAGAGCCACCGCTCCGCGTCCAGGAGGTTCTGGTCGAGCGGGGTGTTGAGCGCGTCCCAGCTCTTCAGGTTGCGGTAGCTGATGTAGATCACGTGGTAGGCCAGCAGGCCGGAGCCCACGAGCAGCAGTCGCTGCGGGGTCCAGCGCCGGCGGAGGTGGCGGCCGGCCTCCAGCAGTGACCGCCTCAGCGGCCCGGTCCGCACCCCGCGGACCAGCGCGTCGGCGAGGGCCAGGAGCACCAGGATCACGACCGCCGTGGTCAGCCGGCCGCGGAACATCGCGCCTCCGGGGTCGCGCAACGGGATCCCGAGGTGCTCGGAGCGCAGCAGCGCCACCGACGCGAACACCACCGCGAGTGCCCACACCCACGTGGTCAGCCGGAGCGCCTCCCGCCCTGCCATCGCACCGCCTGTCATCGCACCCACCCTGCCCTCACCACTCGGCTCGCCCGGACGCACACAGGCGAGCCCATCGGAGCATAGCGAAGGGCACCGAGCCGGCGCCGGGAGACGGCCCGCGCGGCTCCTAGGCTCCGGCCTGACGGGGCGCTGCCGGGTCGTTCTCGGCGGCGCCGTGCTCGCGGGCGACGTACTCCTCGATGTCCGCGATGTCGTCGCGGTTGCGGGAGGTGACGGCCAGCAGGTCGCTCATCGTGGCGACCTCCTCGACCTGCTCCTTGATGAACCACTGCATGAACTGCTCGGAGGCGAAGTCGCCCTCGGCGCGCGCGATCCGCAGCAGGCCGTTGATCTGCTCGGTGACCCGCTTCTCCTGCTGGAGCGCGAGCGCGACCGGGGCGACGACGTCCTCGAAGGCGTTGACCGGCGCCTCGACGGCGGGGATCACGACGTCGGCGCCGGTGTCGAGGAGGTACTGGATCATCATCGCCGCGTGGCTGCGCTCCTCGAGGGCCTGGGCGTAGAAGAACGCCGCCATCCGGGGCATCGTCAGCGCGTCGTAGTAGACGGCGCAGGCGAGGTACTGATTGTGCGCGGCGAGCTCGTTGCCGATCTGGGCGTTGAGCTGGTCGGTGAAGCGGGGTGCGGCCACGGAGGCGCTCCTCGGGATCGGCGGGGCGGTGGGAGGCGCCGGGAGTCAGGCGGCCTTCGCGAGCTTCTTCTTGGTGACCGACTTGCCGTCGACCCGAACCAGCTTGCGCTTCTTGACCGTATACCCGGCCGGCAGCGTGCCCTCCTTCAGCATCCGCAGGGGGCAGCGGCCGCACTTGGTCTTCGACGCGCAGCACTCCATCTTGGGGAGCTTCGGGGTCTTGGCCACGCGCCCACGGTAGCAGAACTGTTAGGGCAGCCTTACCTCATCGGTCGGCGTCCCGCCGGACGAGACGCCAGCCGTCGGCGTCGGCCTCCAGCTCGACAAGGCCGGCGCCCGGGAGCACGAGGTCGTACGCCGAGGCGCGGGGCAGGCCCAGCAGCTCCGGGACGGTGACCTGGACGACCCCGCCGTGCGAGACGACCAGGACCGCCTCGCCCGGGTGGGCGTCGGCGATCTCGTCGAGGACGCCACGGGCGCGCGCGACGATGCCGGCGACCGGCTCGCCCCCGGGGATCGTCGCCTCCTCGTCGCCGTCGACCCACGCCCGGAACAGGGGCCCGACCACCGCCGCCTCGTCGCCGCCCGTCCCGGCCAGCGAGCCCACGCCGTACTCACGCAGGCCCTCGCGGACCACGACGTCGACGCCCAGCACGGCCGCCGCGATCTCGGCCGTCTGCACGGCCCGTGACAGCGGGCTGGTCCAGACCCGGGCGATCCGCTCGGGACGCAGCCGCTCCGCCAGCGCCCGGGACTGCTCCCGGCCACGGGCGGTCAGGCTGCCGCCGTCGTCGGTGACCAGCGCCGTCTCGTACTCCGCCTCGCCGTGACGAGCGAGGAAGACCCGGGCCGGGCACTGGAGGGCGCTCACGCCAGGCCGTTCGCCTTGCGGATCACGTCCACGATGCCGCCCATGATCTCGGTCATCCCGAAGTCCTTGGGCGTGTAGACCGCCGCGACGCCGAGCTCGCGCAGCCGCCGCCCGTCGGACTCGGGGATGATCCCACCGACCACGACCGGCACCTCGCCCAGGCCGGCCTCGCGGAGGCCGTCGAGCACGGCCGGGACCAGCTCCATGTGCGAGCCGGACAGGATCGAGAGCCCGACACAGTGCACGTCCTCGGCGACCGCGGCGGAGACGATCTGCTCGGGCGTGAGCCGGATGCCCTGGTAGACGACCTCGAAGCCGGCGTCGCGGGCACGGACGGCGATCTGCTCCGCACCGTTGGAGTGCCCGTCGAGGCCCGGCTTGCCGACGAGCAGCCGCAGCCGCCCGCCTCCGTGACCGCTGAGCTCCTCCCCGGTCGCGCGCACGCGCTCCCGCACGGCCGCGAGCTCCGCCCCGGCCGTCCCCGCCTGGGACACGGCGCCGACGGCCCCGCTCACGCCGGTCGGGCCGCGGTACTCGCCGAACACCTCGCGCAGGGTGGCCGCCCACTCCCCCGTCGTCGCGCCCGCGCGGGCCGCGGCCAGGGTCGGACCCATCAGGTTGGTGTCGGTCTTGGCCGCCTCGGCCAGGCTGCTCAGCGCGTCGGCGACCTCGGCCTCGTCGCGTTGCTCCTTCCACGCCCGGACGCTGTCGACCGCGGCCCGCTCGGCGTCGGGGTCCGCGGTCATGATCGCGGCGTCGAGGTCCGCGGTCAGCGGGGACGGCTCGGTCGTCTCGAAGCAGTTGACGCCGACGATCTTCTCCTCGCCCGACTCGATGCGGGCCCGGCGGGCGGCGTGCGAGGAGACCAGCTCCTGCTTCATGTACTCCACGGCCTCGATCGCGCCGCCCATCGCCTGGACCCGGTCGATCTCGGCGCGGGCGCTGTCGACCAGCTCGGCGACCTTGGCCTCGATGACGTGGGAGCCGGCGAAGATGTCGTCGTACTCGAGCAGGTCGGACTCGAAGGCCAGCACCTGCTGGAGGCGCAGCGACCACTGCTGGTCCCAGGGCCGCGGCAGACCGAGCGCCTCGTTCCAGGCCGGCAGCTGGACGGCGCGGGCGCGCGCGTCCTTGGAGAGCGTCACGCCGAGCATCTCCAGCACGATGCGCTGCACGTTGTTCTCGGGCTGGGCCTCGGTCAGGCCGAGGGAGTTGACCTGGACGCCGTAGCGGAAGCGGCGCATCTTCGGGTCCTGCACGCCGTAGCGCTCACGGGTGATCTCGTCCCAGAGGCGCACGAACGCGCGCATCTTGCAGGTCTCCTCGATGAACCGGACGCCGGCGTTGACGAAGAACGAGATCCGGCCGACGACGCGTCCGAAGTCCTCCTCGGACACCTGACCGGACTGCTGGACGGCGTCGAGGACCGCGATCGCGGTGCACAGCGCGTAGGCCAGCTCCTGCGTCGGCGTCGCGCCGGCCTCCTGCAGGTGGTAGCTGCAGATGTTGATCGGGTTCCAGTTCGGGATCTGGTGGACGGTGTAGGAGATGACGTCCGCGATCAGCCGCATGGAGTGCTCGGGCGGGAACGCGTAGGTCCCGCGGGAGAGGTACTCCTTGATGATGTCGTTCTGGGTGGTGCCGGCCAGCTGGGCGGCGACCTCCTCCGGGCTCAGGTCCGGGTTCTGCTCCTCGGCCACCACCTGGTACATCGCCAGCAGCCACATCGCGGTGGCGTTGATCGTCATCGAGGTGTTCATCGCGGTGAGCGGGATGTCCTCGAACAGCCGTCGCATCTCGCCGAGGTGTGGGACCGGTACGCCGACCTTGCCGACCTCGCCGCGCGCGAGCGGCGAGTCGGGGTCGTAGCCGGTCTGGGTGGGCAGGTCGAAGGCGACCGACAGGCCGGTCTGCCCCTTCGCGAGGTTGGTGCGGTACAACGCGTTGGACGCCGCGGCGGTCGAGTGCCCGGCGTAGGTGCGCATCACCCACGGTCGATCCTTGGGGGCACGGTCCTTGGCGGGGCGGTCCTGCTGGGGGCGGTCCGTCTCGGTCATGGGTCAGAGGGTAGGTCGAGGCCTACCGATTGGTAACCGCCTGCGCGTGTGGGTTATCCGACACGGTCGCTGGGGGTTCACGCCGAGACGGCGGCGCGCTCGACCTCGACGACCCGGATCAGGCGGGAGAGATGGAGCATCCGGCGTACGGCGGGCCCGCACCCGCGCAGGGTGAGGTGATGGCCCTCGCGGCTGGCCTGGCGGGTCGCGACGGCGAGCACCTTGAGAGCGGTCACATCGATGGTGGTCACGTTGGTCAGGTCGACGACGACGTCCTCGTCGTACCCGCCGAGCAGGTCGTAGATCGCGTTGCGGGCCTCCCACGTGCTGCGCACGTCGAAGTCGCCGCTGAGCAGAAGTGTCGGCCCGTCGGTGATGATCTCCATGCCCTGCCCCGTCCTCCGGGGCCCAGAGACACCCCGGCTGCTCCATCCGTCGATGGCGTGCCTGTCACTGACTATGACGCGTGTAACACCGTCGAGGTTGCGTCTGTTCCTCGGGAAATTTCCGCCGTGTCGCGTCCGCAGCCCTCACCGAGATCCGTACCCGGTGCGACGGTGGTCATGCCCCGGCCCCCGACTACCCTCACGAGCATGGTCAACCTCACCCGGATCTACACGCGCACCGGCGACGCCGGACAGACCCGACTCGGCGACATGAGCGTCACCACGAAGACCGACCTCCGGCTGGCGGCGTACGCCGACGTCGACGAGGCCAACGCGCACCTCGGCCTCGCGCTCGCGCAGGGCGGGCTGGACGACGACGTGGTCGCCGTGCTCACTCGGATCCAGAACGACCTCTTCGACGTCGGTGCGGACTTCTGCACCCCGGTGGTGGAGAACCCCGAGTTCCCGCCGCTGCGCATCGAGCAGGGGTACGTCGACCGCCTCGAGGCGTGGTGCGACCACTACAACGAGGCACTGCCGGCCCTGCGGTCCTTCATCCTCAACGGCGGCACCTCCGGCGCGGCCCTGCTGCACGTGGCCCGCACGGTCGTCCGGCGCGCCGAGCGATCCGCGTGGGCGGCGTACGACGTGCACAGCTCCACGATGAACGTGCTCGCGATCACCTACCTCAACCGACTCTCGGACCTGCTGTTCATCCTCGCGCGGCACGCCAACAGCGAGCAGGGTGACGTGCTGTGGGTGCCCGGCGGCGAGCGGGACTGACGGACGACGTGGACGACATGGACGAGTCCGCCCTCTCCCTCGGCGTCTGGCTCCAGTGGAAGGCGCCACAGGCGCCGCCCGGCGTGGTGACCGCCTGGGACGCGGCGGCCGAGGCCGAGCTCGACGACCCGGAGACCGGGGTCGGGGATGACCCGGCGTACGGCCGGGTGGTCACGACGGACCCCGCCTGGGACGAGGCGCTCGAGACCCTCGCCGCCGACCCGGAGTTCCACCGGCGCCGCGAGCTGGTCGGCGGGATCGGGCTGCACGTCGTGGTCCGCGAGGTCGACGAGTGGACGCTGATGCCGTGGCCGAGCGACGAGCTCGTGGACGACGTCGTGCTGACCGTCCCCGCGGCCCAGGTGCTGGCCGCCGAGTCGCGCGCCGAGCTCTACCTCGAGGCGGTGGTCGCCCTGATCACCTCGACCCAGGAGAACCTCGGCCTCGGCGAGTGACGCCGGTCAGGCGACCCACCCGGCGCGCCCGCGGGTAGGCCACCCCCACCCGCTCCGGTGGCCGCGGTGGGTCGTCGTTTGGTCCCCAACTGCAGGTGGGACCGCTCCCACATTGTCGTTGGTGACCAAACCGCAGCACCTTCCAGGACGCGCCCCGGCCACATCCAGACGGGGTGTGCCACGAGAACCCGTCAGGCGGCGACCCGGTCGCGCTCCGGGGTGCGGGTGGCGAACACGGCGAGCGCGGCCGGACCCATCAGGATCGCGATCACGAGCAGGGAGTGCAGGGTCCCGACGTGGTCGCCGAGCCAGCCGAGGAACGGCGGACCGGCGAGGAACGCCGCGTAGCCGATCGTCGAGACCACGCTGACCCGTGCCGCCGCGCGCACCGGGTCGTCGGAGGCCGCGCTCATGCCGACCGGGAAGCCGAGCGACGCACCGAGGCCCCAGAGCAGGATGCCGACGACCACCAGCGGCGCCCACTGCCCGTAGATCACCAGCAGCACGCCGGCGAGGGCGGTCCCGGTCGTGGCCCACAGCACCGGCGCCCGGCCGAACCGGTCCAGTGCCGTCGAGCCGACCAGCCGCCCGGCTGTCATCGCGGTCACGAAGAGGGAGAAGCCGGCGACGCCGACCCAGTGCGCTGCGTCGTACCCGTCCACGAGCGCGAGCGCGAGCCAGTCGTTGGCGCTGCCCTCGGTGAGCGCGAACGCCAGCACCATCACGCCGATCGCGAGCGTCCGCGGCTCGAGCCAGGCCGACCGCGCGGGAGCGGCGACCTCCTCCGCGGGCGGCGGGGGCAGGAAGTAGCGCGCCGCCACCAGCACGGCCGCGAACGACAGCAGCACGACCACGGTCACGTGCACCTCGATCGGCACGTGCAGCGCGGCCATCGGGACGCCGAGACCGGAGCCGGCGATCGTGCCGAAGCTGAAGCCGGCGTGGAAGCGCGGCATGATCGTGCGCCCGAGGTGACGCTCGACGGCCGCGCCGTCGACGTTCATCGCGACGTCCCACACGCCGGTGCCGACGCCGTAGAAGAACAGCCCGACGGCGGCCAGCGACTGGATCTCGAACACGCCGATGCCGATCGTGCCGGCCGTGAGGCCGACCGCGCAGGACGCGGCGCCGAGGCGCACCGCGCCCGCGGGCCCGACCCGCTCGATCAGCTTGCCGGCGGACGGCAGCGCGAGCACCGAGCCGAACGAGATCGCCAGCAGGAGCAGCCCCAGGCCGCCGTTGCTCAGGTCGAGCGTGCTGCGGATGTCGGGCACCCGCGACACGAACGAGGAGAAGCAGAACCCGTTGAGGATGAAGACGACGGCGACGGCGTTGCGGGCGGGGAGGACGGCGGGCACGACCCCACCCAACCCGATCCGGGGCCGCGCACCCAAATCCTTACTTGACCGGTCAAGACCGCCGCGGGCGACCGTCGTCAGCAGAGGTAGTCCGCACGCACCTCCCGGACCCGGTCGGCGACCCCAGCGGCGGCGCAGGCCCGCGACTGCCACGTCGCTCCAAGTCGGCTCGAAGTCGCCTCCCAGTGCCGGTCGGCATGGTCATCGCACCGATCACCACCGACGTCCCCGAGACCTCACCGACACAGGAGTCACCACCATGACCATCGAGCTCGACCCCACGCAGGACCCGACCACATCGCCCCGCGCCGCCGAGGCGCTCCGCGGCCTCATCGGCGGCCACGTGCACCTGCCGGGCGACCCCGGGTACGACGCCGCCCGGCTGCCCTGGAACGTCGCGATCGACCAGCGACCCGCCGCCGTGGCCCTCCCGCGTTCGGCGGCCGAGGTCGCGACCGTCGTCCGCGTCGCCGCCGAGGCCGGCCTGCGCGTCGCTCCCCAGAGCACCGGGCACAACGCCGGGCCGCTCGCCGCGCGGGGTCTCGACGACGTCGTCCTGGTCCGCACCTCCGAGATGACGAGCGCGATCGCCGACCCGGTCCGCGGCATCGTCCGGGTCGAGGGCGGCACGACCTGGGAGCCCGCCGTCGCCGCCGCGGCCGCCCACGGCAAGGCCGTCCTCCACGGCTCCTCCCCCGACGTCGGCATCGCCGGCTACTCCCTCGGCGGGGGCATCGGCTGGTACGCCCGCAAGCTCGGCCTCGCCACCAACAGCCTCACCGCGGTCGAGGTCGTCATCGGCGACGGCAGCCTGGTGCGCGCCGATGCCACGACCAACCCCGAGCTCTTCTGGGCGATCCGCGGCGGCGGCGGCAGCTTCGGCGTCGTGACCGCGCTCGAGTTCCGCATGTACGACATCGAGACGGTGTACGCCGGGATGCTCATGTGGGACCTGGCGCACCTCGAGCCGGTGCTGCGCGAGTGGGCCGCCTGGGCGCCGACCGCACCCGACGAGATCACCACGGCGTTCCGCGCGATGCGGCTGCCGGAGATGCCGGACCTCCCGGAGTTCCTCCGCGGCCGCCAGCTGGTCGTGATCGACGGCGCCGTCCTCGGCTCGGACGACCGTGGCGCCGAGCTGCTCGCCGGCCTGCGCGCGCTGCGACCCGAGCTGGACACGTTCGCCCGGGTGCCGGCCAAGTCGCTGGTGCGGCTGCACATGGACCCCGAGGGCGGCGCCCCGTTCGCCTCCGACAGCGCCATGCTCGCGTCGTTCCCCGACGCGGCCGTCGACGCGTTCATCGCCGAGGCGGGCCCCGACTCGACGACCTCGCTGCTCATGGCCGAGCTGCGCCAGCTCGGCGGCGCACTGGGTCGCCCGCACGAGGGCGGCGGCGTGCTGAGCCGGCTCGACGCCCAGTTCGTCACATTCGGCGGCGGGATCGCGGCCACCCCGGAGATCGGGGCCCGGGTGCACGCCGAGGCGGTCCGCCTGACCGAGGCGCTCGCGCCGTTCGACAACGGCCGGCAGTACCTCAACTTCGCCGAGAACCCGGTCGACACCCGCTCGGCGTATGGCGCGGACGTGTGGACCCAGCTCACCGGCATCCGCAGCGCGGTGGACCCGCACGGCATGTTCGTCGCGAACCACCCGGTCCCCCGCCTCTACGAGGGTGGTCGCCCCACCGCCTGATCCGCGTTGACCCGCCCGAAACTTTCGGGCGGGTCAACGCGGTTTGTCGACATCCGGCGTTGACCCGTCGCGAAGTTTCGGGCGGGTCAACGTGGGGGGCGGGTCCAGTCGGTGCCGGGCGGCCCGGACTCCAGCCAGGACTGGAAGCCCATCAGCGAGGCCGGTGACATGGCGAGCTCGACGACACCGTCCGGGGTGTTGCAGGCGATCACGACGTGGTCTGGGTACAGCGACATCTGCTCGGCGCCCTCCGCCGTACGCCGGCCGGTGAAGACGAGCTGGGAGCGCTGGAGGACCCGCTTGGGTCGCGGCCACAGCGAGAAGTAGCGGAACCACTGCAGCGACTCACCGGAGTAGCGACCGAGCCCGAGAAGCCAACCGCGCCCGGCGTGTGAGGACCGGACGCGATAGCTGAGCTCGAACGTGCCGCCGTTGCGGGACAGCAGGCGACGGCGGAGGACCAGGCCGAGGCCGTAGAGCAGGACGATGCCGAGCAGCACACCGGCTGCGTCCAGCAGCCACTGCCATGCCGGCATCCGTACCCCTCTTCGGACCTCACGTACCCAGGGAGGCACACCCTAGCGGGCAGCACCACAGGTCCGGCGAGGGGCCGGTCAGGAGGCGCGCTCGACCGCCCGGATCCGTGCCTCGGCGCGGCGCAGGCGCCGCTCCGCCTCGTCGCTGGCGCCGATCAGGCCGCGCGCCTCCTCCAGCTCGACGCGAGCCTGGTCGACGTCGATCTCCTCCGGCAGCAGCGCGCGCTGCGAGAGCACCGAGACCCGGTCGTTGGCGACGGAGAGGAATCCCCCGTCGACGGCCGCGACCACGACACCGTCGTCGGCCGTCGAGATCTCGACGACCGCGTCGGTCAGCACCGAGAGCAGCGGCGCGTGACCGCGCAGCACACCGACGTCGCCCTCGGTGGTCCGCGCGATCACCATCTCCGCCTCACCGGACCACACGGTCCGGTCGGCGGCGACGAGCTCGACGTGCAGGTGCTCTGCCATCAGAGGCTCTTCTGGATCTCGGCCCACTTCTGCTCGACGTCGTCCAGACCGCCGCACATGAAGAAGGCCTGCTCGGCCACGTGGTCGTACTCGCCGCTCGCGATCTTGTTGAACGCCTCGATCGTGTCCGCCACCGGGACCGTGGAGCCCTCGATGCCGGTGAACTGCCTGGCGACGTAGGTGTTCTGCGACAGGAACCGCTGGATGCGGCGAGCCCGGGACACGATGATCTTGTCCTCTTCGGAGAGCTCGTCGACGCCGAGGATCGCGATGATGTCCTGCAGCTCCTTGTTGCGCTGCAGGATCTGCTTGATCCGGACCGCGCAGTCGTAGTGCGCCTGCCCGATGTACTGCGGGTCGAGGATCCGCGACGTCGAGGTCAGCGGGTCCACGGCCGGGTAGATGCCCAGCGACGCGATCTCGCGGGACAGCTCGGTGGTCGCGTCGAGGTGGGCGAACGTCGTGGCCGGGGCCGGGTCGGTGTAGTCGTCGGCCGGCACGTAGATCGCCTGCATCGAGGTGATCGAGTGACCACGGGTCGAGGTGATCCGCTCCTGGAGCGTGCCCATCTCGTCGGCCAGGTTGGGCTGGTAGCCCACCGCGGACGGCATCCGGCCGAGCAGCGTGGAGACCTCGGAGCCGGCCTGGGTGAAGCGGAAGATGTTGTCGATGAACAGCAGCACGTCCTGGCCCTGCACGTCGCGGAAGTACTCCGCCATCGTCAGCGCGGACAGCGCGACCCGCAGGCGGGTGCCCGGCGGCTCGTCCATCTGACCGAACACGAGGGCGGTCTGGCCGATGACGCCGGCCTCCTCCATCTCGACGATGAGGTCGTTGCCCTCACGGGTGCGCTCGCCGACACCGGCGAACACCGACACACCGCCGTGGTCCTTGGCGACGCGCGCGATCATCTCCTGGATCAGCACGGTCTTGCCCACGCCGGCGCCACCGAACAGGCCGATCTTGCCGCCCTGGACGTACGGCGTCAGCAGGTCGATGACCTTGATGCCGGTCTCGAACATCTGGGTCTTCGACTCCAGCTGGTCGAACGCCGGCGCCTTGCGGTGGATGCCCCAGCGCTCGTTGACCTCGAAGGTCTCACCCTCCTTGAGGTTGAGCACGTCGCCGAGGGTGTTGAACACCCGGCCGAGGGTGGCGTCGCCGACCGGGACCGTGATCGGGCCGCCGGTGTCGGTGACCTGGGCGCCGCGGACGAGGCCGTCGGTCGGCTGCAGCGAGATCGCGCGGACCATGCCGTCGCCGATGTGCTGGGAGACCTCGAGCGAGAGGGTCTTCGTCTCGCCGCTGAGGGTCAGCTCGCACTCGAGCTTGTTGTAGATCTCCGGCATCGAGTCCACCGGGAACTCGACGTCGACGACCGGGCCGATGACCCGGGCGATCCGGCCGACGCCCGCGGGGCCGGTCTCCTGGGTCTCTTCGATCGTTGCAGTCATGTCTTCACTCACTCCCGGCTTGTGCGTCGGCGAGCGCGTTGACGCCACCGACGATCTCGCTGATTTCCTGGGTAATCCCGGCCTGACGGGCCTGGTTGGCGATCCGTGTGTACTTCTTGATCAGCTCGTCGGCGTTGTCGGTCGCCGACTTCATGGCCTTCTGACGGGCGGCCAGCTCGGACGCCGCCGCCTGCAGGAAGGCGAAGAAGATGCGGCTCTGGACGTACTGCGGCAGCAGGTTGTCCAGCACCGCCTCGGCCGACGGCTCGAACTCGTAGAGCGGCAGCACCTCGTCGCTCGCCGGCCGCTCCTCGCCCTCGACGACCTCCAACGGCAGCAGGCGGACCGCGGTCGGCTCCTGCAGCAGCATCGAGCGGAAGCGCGTGTAGACCACGTGCACCTCGTCGACGGCGTGCTCGCCCTCCTCGTCGAGGAACGCGTCGATCAGCGTGGTGCCGACCTCGAGCGCCGCCTCGTAGGACGGCTGGTCCGAGAACCCGGTCCACGCCCGCACCACCGGACGGCCACGGAAGCGGAAGTACGCTTCACCCTTGCGGCCGCACAGGTAGGTGTCGATGTGCTTGCCCTCGCCGCGCAGCTTCTCGGCGAGACGCTCCGCCTCCTTGAGCACGCTCGAGGAGTAGGCGCCGGCCAGCCCGCGGTCGCTGGTCACGATCAGCATCGCGACCCGCTGCGGGTTCTCCGGCTCGCGCGTCAGCGGGTGGTCGACGTTGGAGTACGTCGCCACCGCGGACACGGCACGGGTCAGCTCGCGGGCGTACGGGGCGGCCGACTGGGCCCGCTGCTGCGCCTTGATGATGCGGGACGCAGCGATGAGCTCCATGGCGCGCGTGATCTTCTTCATCGACTCCGTCGACTTGATCCGCGCGCGGTACTCACGTACCGACAGAGCCATCGGTCAGCCCCGCTTCTGTCGGACGATCTGCTCCTGCTCGACGTCCGCGTCGGCCAGCGGCTCGGCCTCGGGCTCGTGGCCGACCTTGATCGAGCCGCCCTCGGAGGTCTCGAACTGGTCGAGGAAGGAGGTGTAGGCGTCCTCGAGCGACGACGCGGTGTCGTCCTCGAACTTCAGCGACTCCCGGATCGCCGAGAGGATGCCCTCGTGCGACCGGCGCAGGAAGTCGAGGAACTCGCGCTCGAAGCGCAGCACGTCCTCGGTCGGGACCCGGTCGAGCTTGCCGCTCGTGCCGAGCCACAGCGACACCGTCATCTCCTCGAGCGGGTACGGCGAGTACGCCGGCTGCTTGAGCAGTGCCATCAGTCGCTGGCCGCGGTCGAGCTGCTGGCGCGAGGCCGCGTCGAGGTCGGAGGCGAACATCGCGAACGCCTCCATCGCGCGGAACTGCGCCAGGTCGACCTTGAGCGAGCCGGTCACGGCCTTCATCGCCTTGGTCATGGCCGAGCCACCCACGCGCGACACCGAGACGCCCACGTCGATCGCCGGCCGCTGGTTGGCCGCGAACAGGTCGGACTGCAGGAAGATCTGGCCGTCGGTGATCGAGATGACGTTGGTCGGGATGTACGCCGACACGTCGTTGGCCTTGGTCTCGATGATCGGCAGGCCGGTCATCGAGCCCGCACCGAGGTCGTCGGAGAGCTTCGCGCAGCGCTCGAGCAGCCGGCTGTGCAGGTAGAACACGTCGCCCGGGTAGGCCTCGCGGCCCGGCGGGCGGCGCAGCAGCAGCGACACGGCGCGGTAGGCCTCGGCCTGCTTGGTGAGGTCGTCGAAGATGATCAGGACGTGCTTGCCGTCGTACATCCAGTGCTGGCCGATGGCCGAGCCGGTGTACGGGGCGAGGTACTTGAAGCCCGCGCTGTCCGACGCCGGGGACGCCACGATCGTGGTGTACTCCAGCGCCCCGGCCTCCTCGAGGGCGCCGCGCACCGAGGCGATCGTCGAGCCCTTCTGGCCGATGGCGACGTAGATGCAGCGGACCTGCTTGGTCGGGTCGCCCGACTCCCAGTTCTGCTTCTGGTTGATGATCGTGTCGATCGCGATCGTGGTCTTGCCGGTGGCGCGGTCGCCGATGATCAGCTGGCGCTGGCCACGGCCGATCGGGGTCAGCGAGTCGATGGCCTTGATGCCGGTCGCCATCGGCTCGTGGACCGACTTGCGGTCCATCACCGTCGGCGCCTGCAGCTCCAGGGCGCGGCGGGTCTCGGCCTCGATGTCGCCGAGGCCGTCGATCGGCTTGCCGAGCGGGTCGACCACGCGGCCGAGGAAGTTGTCGCCCACCGGGACGGACAGGATCTCGCCGGTACGGCGGACCGTCTGGCCCTCCTCGATGCCCTCGAAGTCACCGAGGATGACGACGCCGATCTCGCGGGTGTCGAGGTTGAGCGCGAGGCCCATGGTGCCGTCCTCGAACTCGAGGAGCTCGTTGGCCATCGCGGACGGCAGGCCGCTCACGCGGGCGATGCCGTCACCGGCGGTGGCGACCGTGCCGACCTCCTCCTTGCTGGCGGCGTCGGGCTGGTACTCGGAGACGAACCGCTGCAGCGCGTCGCGGATCTCGTCGGGCCGGATCGAAAGCTCCGTCATTTGTCTGTCCCTACTCTCCTGGGCTCTCGTGATGTGGTCTGGGTGCTGTCCGACATCAGCCGGCCAGTCTCCGTCGTGCGTCGTCCAGGCGGGACACGACGGTGCCGTCGATGACGTCGTCGCCGATCTCGACCCGCATGCCACCCAGCAGCGCCGGGTCGACCTCGATGTTGAGGTGGACCGGCCGGTCGTACTGGGTGCTCAGTGCCTGCTCGAGGCGGGTGCGCTCCGCCTCGGTGAGCTCACGGGCGACGCGCACGAGCGCGACCCCCTCGCCCTGGGTCGCCGCAGCGACCTTCTGGTACTCCGTGATCGCCGCGTGGAAGGAGCGGTGCGACCCGGCGAGCGCCTGCTCGACCAGGGCGACCGCGGCGGACAGGGCCCGCCCCTCCAGCAGCCCGCGCAGCAGCGTGCGCTTGTCGTCGACCGAACGGACCGGGTCGGAGAGCGCGATCCGCAGATCAGCGTCCTCCTCCACGACCTGGCCGACCACGAACAGCTCGTCGGAGAGCCGCTTGGACTCCCGGCGACCGGCCGAGCGGACCGTGGCGACGACGCCGAGGTGCTCGACGGCGTCCGGGAGGTCGCGGGCCGCGACCCACCGCAGGCCGACCGCCTGCGCGAGGAGGTCGACGGCCGGGGTGCCGAGCTTGCCGTCGAGCAGCCCGTGCACCAGCGCGGCCTTGGCCTCCGCGGGGGTGGACACGTCGGTCACCGCCCGGCGCAGGGAGGGCTCGGAGCGCAGCAGCGCGGCGGCCCGGAAGAGGTCGTCGCCGAGCGAGCCGAACTCCTCGAGGGTGTAGCCGTCGCCGTCGACCTGCTCGCCGAGGACCTGAAGGGCCTCGGCGGAGGACCCGCGCAACGAGCTGAGCTGCTGGACCATCAGCTCGCCCCGCCACCCGCGGCCTGGGAGGCCTCGATGGTCTCGAGGTCGGCCAGGAAGCGCTCGACGACCCGTGCGGAGCGGTCGTCGTCCTCGAGGCTCTCACCGACGATGCGGCCGGCCAGGCTGGTCGCCAGGCTGCCGACCTCGGCCCGCAGCGAGGTGACCGCCTGCTGGCGCTCGGCCTCGATCTGCGTCTTGCCGTGCTCGACGATCCGCGCGGCGTCGGCCTGAGCCTGCTCGCGCATCTCGGCGATGATCTGCGCGCCCTGCTCGCGAGCCTCCTCGCGGATCCGGGCGGCCTCGTGCCGGGCGTCCGCGAGCTGCTGCTCGAGGTCGGCCATCAACGCTGCGGCCTCGGCCTGCTTGGTCTCGGCCGCGGCCAGACCACCCTCGATGGCGTGGGTACGCTCGGCGTAGATCTGCTCGAACCTCGGCGTCACGTACTTCCAGACGGCGAAGAGCAGCAGGCCGAACACCACGAGCGAGAGGGCGATCTCGACCACGTGTGGGAGCAGCGGGTTGAGCTCCTCAGCCTTCGCCAACGGTGCGGCGAGCAGTGCTTGCATGGCGGGTCCTTCCGGTCCTACGTCGGTCTTCGTCGGACCGGTCAGAGAACGAACGCGAGGGCGATACCGATGATCGCGAGCGCCTCGGCGAGCGCGAAGCCCAGGATCGCGATCGACTGCAGCCGGCTCTGGGCCTCGGGCTGGCGCGCGACACCGCTGATGTACGCGGCGAAGATCAGGCCGATACCCACACCGGGGCCGATTGCGGCGAGGCCGTAGCCGATCATGTTGGCGGAGCCGTCCATAGCCATTGGGATCACGGCTAGTTTCCTTTCGGGTTACTTGCTACTTCGAGTGGAGGTGGAGATCTGGGGGACTTCTGGGGTGGAGCTCAGTGCTCGTCCGCGAGCGCACCGGAGATGTACATGGCGTTCAGGAGGACGAAGACGTAGGCCTGCAGGAACTGGATCAGCATCTCCAGGAAGGCCACGGCGATGAACAGCACCCAGGCGAGGATGCCGACCGGGGCGTACTGGATCGCCTTCTCGGTGAGGATGTACTCGCCGCCGAGGGCGAACAGGATCAGCAGCAGGTGGCCGGCGAACATGTTCGCGAACAGACGGAGGGCCAGCGTGACCGGGCGGACCAGGATGTTCGACATGAACTCGAGCGGGATCAGCAGCAGCAGCATCGGGCCGCCGATGCCGGCCGGGACGGTCTGCAGCTTGAGGTACCCGCCCACGCCGTGGCGGCGCATGCCCGCGACGTTGTAGATGACCCAGCTCATGATCGCGAGGCCGTAGACCATGCCCGAGCGTGAGAACGTCGGGAACTCGATGAACGGGATCGACGCGAACAGGTTGTTCAGCAGGATGAAGAAGAACAGCGTGAACAGGTAGGGCACGTACCGCGCGAAGTCGCGGGCGCCGATGATGTCGCGGCCCAGGGAGTTGCGGACGAAGCCGTAGGCCTCCTCGCCGACGAACTGCAGCCGGCCCGGAACCATCGCCTGCTTGCGCGCCGCGGCGTAGAAGAAGGCGAACACCAGGATGCCCGCGAGGACGATCTGGAGCATCGGCTTGGTCACGCCGAGCACGAATGTCTGCCCGAACATCTCGAAGGTGTCGTGACCACCGCCGATGGCGGGGAGGTCGAAGTCGTGCGGGCCGGGCGGGGTGAACCCGTCGCCCTCGGCGGTGCGCACCACGGAGGTTGCGATCGTCACCGGTTCTCCTCTACGTGTCGTGCTCGTGTGGCTGCGCGCGGTTGAACCGGGCGAAGGTCAGGTAGATGCCGAGTCCCGCGCCGATCAGGATGCCCACCGCCACCAGGAACTCCGTCCCCAGCCAGCGGTCGGCCAACCACCCCAGGAAGCCGTACAGCGCGACCCCGGACACGATGTACCCGAAGGCGTGCCAGGGATCCCCCGACGGTTGTTCCTGAGTCCCAGGCGGCGGATCCTGTCGACTCATTGCGCCCCGGACGATAGCAGTCGTGTGCGGTCATCGTTCACCCGCCCGCGCTGCCGTGGGACGGTGACCGGCCGGGTGGAGCTCGTAGACCGGGATCCGCACCCGGGTCGCCAAGGACGATCTGGAGGACCAGCCAGCCAGCCGTGCCCGCGATGACCGCGCCCGCGAGCCAGCCGCGGTCGAGGGACTCGTCGAGTGCCCCGGAGCGCGAGAGCGCGGCGAACGCCAGGCCCATCGCGAGCACCTGGAGCGTGTAGGTCAGCAGCGCCACCAGCAGCGAGGCGGCCGGCATGACGCGGGCCACCTCGTCGACCACGAACGAGCCACCGGCGAACACGAGCACCACGAGCGCGGTGCCGACCAGGGCACCGGACGCGGCGGTCGAGCCGGCGACGAGCGCACCGACGAGGGCCAGCGCGAGGCCCGCGACGAGCGAGCCGGCGGTCGCGCCCAGGAGCACACCGGACCCCTGGTGGCGGGTGACCTGGTTCGTCTCGGTCGTCATGGTGGCGGCCGTCCTGGGAGGCGAATTTCGGGGCCGTCGCGAGCCTGTCCGCGACGCTTGTGAAAGTTAACACAAAGTCCGGAGCAGCCGAAAACGGAACGATCCAATGGCCACGAGAGGCCTGCGGACGCCCCTCTGGCGGGTCTCAGCCGACCCCTTCGACGGGCTCCACGGGTCCCATCGGCCCAGGCCTCGTGGCGCCCGGAGGCGGTCGCCGACCCCGGTGCAGCCTGGGCAGCAGGAACGTGACGCCCAGGGTCAGCGCGGCCATCGTCGAGACTGAGACCCACATCCAGGCGTCGTCGCTGTAGAGGCTCATCAAGACGGTGCCGAACGCCACCAGCGCGGCCCACATCCACATGATCACCACCGCGCGGCGGTGGGAGTGGCCGATCTCGAGCAGCCGGTGGTGGAGGTGCTGCTTGTCCGGCGCGAACGGCGAGCGACCGGCGCGCGTGCGGCGTACGACCGCCAGGACCAGGTCGACGATCGGCACCACGAGCAGCGAGACCGGCAGCGCGAGCGGCAGCAGCGTCGGCACGAAGCTGGCACGCGAGCCGGCGCCACCCGAGCTGATCTGCTCGGGGTCGAACTGCCCGGTGAGCGTGACCGCGCTCGCGGAGAGGACCAGACCTATCAGCATCGAGCCGCTGTCGCCCATGAAGAGGCGGGCGGGGTGGAAGTTGTGCGGCAGGAACCCCGCGCACACGCCGGCGAGGGAGGCACTGAGCAGCGCCCCGGTGGTCGCGAGCGTCACGTTGTTGATGTTCGAGAGCTGGTAGCAGTACACGAAGAACGCCAGCGCCCCCACGCCCACGACGCCCGCGGCCAGGCCGTCGAGGCCGTCGACGAAGTTCACGGCGTTGACGGTCGCGACCACGATGAACCCGGTCAGCAACGCACCCTGCGCGGAGTCGATCGTCACCTGCACGCCGTCGCCGCCGGGGAAGAAGATGTACTGGATCCCGAACGCGATCAGGAACCCGGCCGCGAGCACCTGCCCGCCGAGCTTCGTCAGCGCGTCCAGCTCGAAGAGGTCGTCGAGCACGCCCACCGCGCAGATCAGCGCACCCGCGATCAGCACGATCCCGGCATCCCGGAACACGAACGGCCCGCTCTCCGAGAGGAACGGGAGCTGACGGGCCACGATGTAGGCGGCCACCAGGCCGCCGAGCATCGCCAGGCCGCCCAGGTAGGGGATCGGCACGGCATGCACGTCGCGGTCGCGGACCTTGGCGACCGCCCCGGTGCGCAGGGCGATCTCGCGGGCGATGACCGTGAGCAGGTACGTCGTCGCCGCGGCGACGAGGAAGACGAGGAGGTACTCCCGCACGGGCCGCGCCCTCAGCCCTCGTCGGTGAGGGTGGCGCCGAGCCGCTCGAGGACCTCGTTGAGCCGCTCCAGCGACAGGGCCCCGCGCCGCAGCACGCGCCCCTGGGTCCCGGTCACGTCGACGATCGTGGACGCCTCGCCCCCCGGGGCCGGGCCCGCGTCGACGATCACGGCGACGTCGTCGCCGAGCATGTCCGCCGCCTGGTCGGCGTCGGTCGCGGCCGGCATGCCGGTCTTGTTGGCCGAGCTGACCGCCAGCGGGCCGGTCCGCTCGAGGATCTCGCGGGCCACCTCGTGGTCGGGCATCCGCACCGCGACCGTGCCGCGGGTGTCTCCCAGGTCCCACTGCAGCGAGGACTGCTGGTGGCAGACCAGGGTGAGCGGGCCGGGCCAGAACGCCTCGACCAGGGCCCGGGCGTAGCCGGGCACCCGGACGGCGAGCGCGTCGAGCGTGCTCGCCGCGCTGATCAGCACCGGCGGCGGCATCTCGCGCCCGCGCCCCTTCGCGGCCAGCAGCCCGCGGACCGCAGCGGGGTCGAAGGCGTCGGCGCCCACGCCGTACACCGTGTCGGTCGGCAGCACGATGAGCTCGCCGCGCTGCACGGCCAGGCTGGCCGCCTCGACGGCGGTCTCGCGCTCCTCGTCGGTGCCGGTGGGGTAGCGCTCGCTCACTGCTGGGACCTCACACCGGTCATCGTGCCAGCCGCGCGGTCGTGAAGCGCGCGCGCCCCGCCAGGTCGACGTGGTCGCGCACGTCGCTCCAGCGGCCGCTCGCCGCGAAGACCGCCGGGGCGGACTCGCCCTGCACGTCGGCGTGCTCGAAGCCCACCACTCCCCCGGGCCGCAGCAGCTCGGCGGCCCGGCGCTCGAGCACGCGGATGGCGTCGAGGCCGTCGGCGCCGGAGAACAGCGCGAGGTGGGGGTCGTGGTCGCGGGCCTCGGGAGCGACCGACTCCCAGGCGTCCAGCGGGATGTACGGCGGGTTGCAGGTGACCACGTCGACGGCGCCGAGCAGGTCGTCGAAGGCGGTCGCCATGTCGCCGAGGCGCAGGTCGACCGACGTGCCGGCCAGGTTGCGCACCGCCCAGCGGTGCGCGGCCTCGTCGAGCTCGACCGCGTGCAGGACCGCGTCCGGCACCTCGTCGGCCACCGCACGGGCGACCGCGCCGGACCCTGTGCACAGGTCGACGACCACGGGCGCCTGCAGAGCCGACGCCTGCTCGACGGCCCAGCCGGCGAGCAGCTCGGTCTCGGGCCGGGGCACGAACACCCCCGGTCCGACGGCCAGCTCGACGTGGCGGAACCCGACCGATCCGGTCAGGTGCTGGAGCGGCTCTCGGGCCGCGCGGCGGGCCACCAGTGCGTCGTACTCCTCGAGCGCGGAGGGCGCGATGTCCTCGACCACCGCCAGGCCGGAGCGCGTGGTGCCGAGCACGTGGGCGAGCAGCGCCGCTGCGTCGTGCTCGGGGCTGGCCACGCCGGCCTGCCGCAGCTGCTCGGTCGCGGCGCTGAGGACGGCTCGGCGCTGGCTCACTGGTCCCTCACTGCTCGAGCGCCTCGAGCCGGGTGGCCAGGTCGGCGTCGATGCAGGAGTCGAGCACCGGCTGGAGGTCCCCGTCGAGCACCTGGTCGAGGTTGTAGGACTTGTAGCCGGTGCGGTGGTCGGAGATCCGGTTCTCCGGGTAGTTGTAGGTGCGGATCCGCTCGGACCGGTCGACGGTGCGGACCTGGCTGCGGCGGGCCTCGCCGGCCTCCGCATCCGCCTTCTCCTGCGCCGCGGCCAGCAGCCGGGCCCGCAGGATCCGCATCGCCTGCTCGCGGTTCTGCAGCTGGCTCTTCTCGTTCTGGCAGCTCACCACGATGCCGGTCGGCACGTGCGTGATGCGGACCGCGGAGTCGGTGGTGTTGACGCTCTGCCCGCCCGGGCCGCTGCTGCGGAAGACGTCGATGCGCAGGTCGTTGTCGTCGATCTGGACGTCGACCTGCTCGGCCTCCGGCAGCACCAGCACGCCGGCGGCGCTCGTGTGCACGCGGCCCTGGGACTCGGTGACCGGCACCCGCTGCACGCGGTGCACGCCGCCCTCGAACTTCAGCTGTGCGTACGGCGCCTCACCGGGCTCGGGTGCCCCCTTGGCCTTGACGGCCACGGTCACGGACTTGTAGCCGCCGAGGTCGGACTCGGCCGCGTCGAGGATCTCGACCCTCCAGCCGCGGGCCTCGGCGTAGCGGGTGTACATCCGCAGCAGGTCGCCGGCGAACAGTGCCGACTCCTCGCCGCCCTCCCCCGACTTCACCTCGAGGATCGCGTCCTTGTCGTCGGTCGGGTCGCGCGGGACCAGCAGCCGGCGCAACCGCTCCTCCGCGTCGTGACGGCGGACGGCGAGCGTCTCGGCCTCCGCGGCGAAGCCGGCGTCCTCGTGGGCCAGCTCGCGCGCGGCCTCCAGGTCGTCGTCGAGCCGCTGGAGGTCGCGGTAGGCGCCGATGATCGAGGACAGCGCGGCGTAGCGCTGGTTGAGCTGCTTGGCCAACCGCGCGTCGGCGTGCGTCTCGGGCGCGCCGAGACGCTGCTCGAGCGCGGCGTGCTCGGCGAGCATGCCTTCTACGGCTTCGAACACGAAGACTCCTCAGACGAGAAACGAAACGAGCGCCGGACCGCCCTGGGACGGTCCGGCGCTCGGGTCCAGCTTCGTCCGGTGCGTGCGATCGCAAGGCGGAGGAGGGAAGGCGGCCTTCAAGCGAAGCGGGCCGTCGACCGACGACAACGCAGCGAGCGTGCGTGCCGGGCGGAGCTGGGAGCTACTTCTTGGCGTCAGCGGCCTTCTTGGCGTAGCGGGCCTCGAAGCGGGCGACGCGGCCGCCGGTGTCGAGGATCTTCTGCTTGCCGGTGTAGAACGGGTGGCACTGCGAGCAGACGTCGGCGTGGATCGTGCCGGAGGTCGCGGTGCTGCGGGTGACGAACGTCGCGCCGCAGGTGCAGGTCACCTGGGTGTCGACGTAGGCCGGGTGGATGTCCTTCTTCATGGTGTCCTCTCATCGGCCGCCGGGTCGCCACTCCCGTCGAGTGGCGTGAACCGGAGCCAGCACATGATTGTGTCACGACCCTCAACACCGCGGTAATCGGCAATGTTCCGTGCCACCTGTGGGGCGGGTGGGACTGGCCGCCGGCGCCGCGCCGGCGTCCGCGTCAGCGCCGGCGCGGGAACGCCGGGACGATCCGCGGCAGCCCGCCCTCGCCGGCGTCGTCGGCCACGGCCCGCAGGGTGGGCGCCGTCGGGCTCTCCTCGGCCCGGGCCGCCGCCTCGGCCTCGGCGACGATCTCGTGCGGCATCGGCGGCGGGACGCCCTCACCGTGCAGCCGCAGCCGGATGGCGACCGTCGTGCCCTCACCCTCGCGGGACTCGATCACCACGTCGCCGGAGTGCCGGTCGACGATCGTCTGCGTGATCCGCAGGCCGAGCCCGGTGCCCGCGATCTCGTTCGTCACCGCGTTGGAGGCGCGGAAGAAGCGCGTGCCGAGTCGGTCGAGCTCCGCGGCCGGGATGCCGATCCCGTGGTCCGTGACGGCCACCTCGACCTCGCGGGCGTGGATGCTCATCTCGACCGTCACGTCGTCCTGGTCGTGGCTGAACTTCACCGCGTTGGTGAGGACGTTGAGGAACGCCCGGTGCAGCATCGCCCGGTCGGCGAGCACGGGGACGACACGGTCGGGCCCCGTGACCGTCACGTGGATGCCGCGCCGAGCGGCCGTGATCCGTACGTCGGTCACCGCCTCGCGCACCAGCAGGGCGAGGTCGACGGTCTCCATCTCGCTCCCCCGTCCCTCGGCGCGGGAGAGGGCGAGCAGGTCGTCGATGAGTGCCTTCAGCCGGGCGACGTTGCGCCGGGTCGCCTCGAGTATCCGCTCGTGGCGCGGCTCCATCCGGCCGTCGAACTCCTCGGCGATCATCTCGAGGTAGCCGCTGATCGTGGTCAACGGGGTGCGCAGCTCGTGCGAGACGTTGGAGACGAAGTCGTCGCGGGCGGTGTCGAGACTGCGCAGCTCGCTCTGGATCCGGCCCTCCACCGCCTGGGCCCGCCGCTGGGCGTCGGCGAAGGAGTTGAGGGCCGAGGCGACCGCGCGCACCTCCTTGGGGCCGCGCTCCTCGGCGCGGGCGTCGGGATCCTGCTTCGACATCCGCTGGACGACGGTCTCGAGGGCGAGCAGCGGCTCGGAGAGCTCGCGCATCAGCCGGTTGCGGGCGCGGGAGACGACGTACCAGGCGGCAGCGGTGAGCAGCACGACCGCCAGCACCGTCCCCTTGAGCCGGAACGACGCGTCGGTGCGGGCCTGGCGGACCCTGCTGTCGAAGGCCTGCGAGGTCGCCTGGTGGGCGCTGCGGACCGCGTCGAAGGTGGTCGCGCCGGCCCGGACGCGGGGCTCCGCCGGGCGGGTGCCGCCCGGGCCGTCCATCACCGGCCGGGCGTACTTCTCGAGCCACTGCTCGGCCGCACGCTCCTGGCGCACGACCAGCAGCTCGAGCTCGTCGTCACCGTCGGCGAACCTGCGGACCTTCTGCTGGTCGGCCGGGAAGCGCACGAGAGCCTGCGCGAACCGGTCGGCCGCCGCGGCCTGCCCCGACGCGGTCCACGACTCGACGGCCGCCGACATGTCGGTGAGGTCCTGGTAGACGTCCTGGTTCGCGGCGGCGGCTGGCTGCAGGTCGTCGGTGAGGCGGTTGACGGCCGTCGTCGAGAGCAGTACGCCGGTCACCGCGATCACGGCCATCAGCGCGGCCATCGCCGCGACGCGCACGATGACCGGCTGGACCAGCCGCGCGACCGGACGCCCCGAACTCATGCACGTGCTCGCAGCGCTTCGTGCGCGCATGAGGCACAGGACGCACAGTCTCGGACGACTCGCGAGCAGCGCTCGGTCATGCACGTCCTCGCTCGCTGCGCTCGCTCACGGCTCGACCACACCCCCCGCGCGTCCTCCACGGACGCGCACATCCCTGCAGTGCCCCCGCACTCCTGTGCCGAGGGTAGCGCCGCGGGGGCCCGGCAGGGCCCGAATGGATCAGACCGAGCGGGTGAGGAGTGCCTGCACCCGCGAGGCGAGCTCGCGCGGGCTGAACGGCTTGGTGATGTAGTCGTCGGCACCGGAGTCGAAGCCGGTCTCGACGTCGGACTCCTGGGCCCGCGCGGTCAGCAGGATCACCGGGAGGTCGGCCAGGGCCGGGTCGGCACGGATCGCCCGGATCGCGTCGAGACCGGAGACGCCGGGCATCATCACGTCGAGGACGGCGAGGTCGGGCCGCTGGGCCTGACACGCCTCGATCGCGGCCGCACCGTCGGCGACGGCGACGACGTCGTGACCGAGCGTCGAGAGCTTGAACTCGACGAGCTCGCGGATGTCGACGTCGTCGTCTGCGACCAGGATCCGAGCCACTCAGGTCCCCTCCTTCGGGCGTGTGCGAGCGCAGCCTACCGGCCAGCGCGTCCGGTGGAAGCCTAGGCCAAGACGGCGCCCGAAACCGGCGTACCGACGTCAGTCCTCGCGGCCGCCGCCGGCGGTCGGCGTGGTCTTCTGGACCTGCATCAGGAACTCGATGTTCGTCTGGGACTTCTTCAACCGCTCGATCAGCAGCTCCAGCGCCTGCTGGCCGTCGAGGCTCGAGAGCACCCGGCGCAGCTTCCACACGATCGCGAGCTCCTCCTTGCCCATCAGGAGCTCCTCGCGACGGGTGCCGGACTGGACCGCGTCGATGGCAGGGAACAGCCGCTTGTCGGCGAAGTCGCGACGCAGCCGGATCTCCATGTTGCCGGTGCCCTTGAACTCCTCGAAGATGACCTCGTCCATCTTCGAGCCGCTTTCGATCAGCGCGGTGGCCAGGATCGTCAGCGAGCCGCCGTTCTCGATGTTGCGGGCGGCCCCGAAGAACTTCTTCGGCGGGTAGAGAGCCGCCGAGTCGACGCCTCCGGACAGGATCCGGCCGCTCGCGGGCGCCGCGAGGTTGTACGCACGACCCAGGCGGGTGATGCCGTCGAGCAGCACGACCACGTCGTGGCCGAGCTCGACGAGCCGCTTGGCCCGCTCGATGGCGAGCTCGGCGACCATCGTGTGGTCGCCGGCGGGCCGGTCGAACGTCGAGGAGATGACCTCGCCCTTGACCGACCGCTCGAAGTCGGTGACCTCCTCGGGCCGCTCGTCGACCAGCACCACCATCAGGTGGCACTCGGGGTTGTTGGTGGCGATGGACTTGGCGATCGACTGCATGATCATGGTCTTGCCGGCCTTGGCCGGGGACACGATCAGGCCGCGCTGGCCCTTGCCGATCGGCGCCGCGATGTCGATCACGCGGCCGATCAGGTTGGTCGGCTCGGTCTCGAGCCGGAGCCGCTCGGTCGGGTACAACGGGGTCAGCTTGGCGAACTCCGCCCGGCCCTTGGCGATCTCGGGATCCGCTCCGTTGACGCTGTCGATCCGCACCATCGGGTTGAACTTCTCCTTGCGCTCGCCCTCACGGGGCTGGCGCACCTGGCCGACCAGCGCGTCTCCGCGCCGCAGCCCGAACTTGCGCACCATCGACAGCGAGACGTACACGTCGTCGGCTCCGGGCAGGTAGCCGCTGGTCCGCACGAACGCGTAGTTGTCGAGGACGTCGAGGATGCCGGCGGCCGGCACGAGGACGTCGTCCTCGAGGATCGTGGTGTCGGGCTCGTTGCGCTGTCCGGTCGGCCCGGGGCGGCCGGTGCGGTCGCGGTCACGACCCCGGCGCCGCCGGTTGCGCCGGCTGCCCTCGCCCTGCTCGCCGTCGCCCTGGTCCTGCTCCTGCTGGTCCTGACGGTTCTGGTCCTGACGGTTCTGGTCCTGGCGGTTCTGGTCCTGGCGGTTCTGGTCCTGGCGGTTCTGCTGGTCCTGGCGGTTCTGGTCCCGCTTCGCCTGGTCCTGCTTGCCCTGGTCCTGCTTGCCCTGGTCCTGCTTCGGGCGCTCCTGCTTGGACCGGTCCTGCTGCTGGTCCTGCTTCGGCCGCTCCTGCTTCGGCTGGTCCTGGTTCTGCTTGTCCGCGACCTGGTCCGCCCGGTTCTGGTTGCGGTTGCGCTCCCGCTGCCGGCCCTGGGGGCGGTCCTGCTCGGGCGCCTGGTCCCGGTCCTGCTCGGGCCGCCGGCCCTGCCGTGCGGGGCGCTCCTCCTCCTGGAGGGGAAGGGTCTCCTGGGCGGGACGGTCCTGCTCGACCGGCCGCTCCTGGCGGGATGCGCGCTCCTGCGGGGCCTCCTGCTGAGCGGGCCGGCCTCCCCCACCCTGGGCCCCACTCTGGGCCCCACTCTGGGCCCCGCTCTGGCGGGCCTTGATCGCCTCGACGAGCTGGGCCTTCTTCATCGAGCCCGCGCCCGGGATGCCCATGCCGCCGGCCATCGACTTGAGGTCGGCCAACAGCATCGAGCTGAGCCCACCACCGCGCTTCTTCGCCGAGGCCGGGGCGTCCCCGGAGGGTGCGGTGCTGGGGTCGATGGTCTCGGTCACGTGAGGTCCTTCGCACGTATCAGTGCCGAGCGGCCCGGGGGCCGGCGGCGTCTGGTCATGGCTTCCTCGTCCGTCCGCCGGAGCTCACCGTGGGGAGGAGCGTCCGTGCGGGCATGCGCAAACCGTGGTCGGCACGTGGTCGAGGAAGGGTGTGCACGGTGCCGATGCGCCGTCAGGGGGTATCGGCGGGTGCCACGCCGAAGAGCTCCGGCGCCTCGTCAACATACCACCGGCTCCGGGCGGTGTGACATCCCGCACCCCGGGGCCGGCTGCTATCCGAGACGGGTGCCGTCACGGTCGACGGCGAGGCGGTGCGCGTCCCATCCGCCGGGGCACCGGGCCGCGAGCGCGTCCGCGCCGGACGCGTCGGTGAGGGCCAGCACCGTCGGGCCGGCACCGGAGACCGTCGCGGCGACGCCGTCGGCCCGCAGCGCGTCGACGAGGTCGAGCGACTCGGGCATCGCGGCCCGGCGGTAGTCCTGGTGCAGGTAGTCGCGGGTCGCGCGCAGGAGCTGCTCGGGCTGGCCGGCCAGCGCGGCGACGAGCAGCGCCGTGCGCCCGGCGTCGGCGGCGGCGTCGGCGTGCGGCACCGAGGCGGGCAGCAGGCTCCGCGCGACCTCGGTCGACACCGGGGTCGGTGGCACGAACACGACGGTCTCGATCCGCGGGTCGACCGGCGAGGTGACCGCGTAGAAGTCCTCGTCGTGTCCCGAGATCACGAACCCGCCGTAGAAGGCGGGGGCCACGTTGTCGGGGTGGCCCTCGAGCCGGGCCGCGAGCCGGAACAGCGTCGCGTCGTCGACGAGCAGCGTGCCACCGGCGACCAGGGCGCGCGCGAGCACGACGCCCGCGACGATCGCCGCCGAGGAGGACCCCAGCCCACGCGCGTGGGGGATGACGTTGTGGCAGGACAGCCGCAGTCCGGGTGGGCGCACGCCGACGAGGTCGAACGCCGCGTGCATGGCCCGCACCACGAGGTGGGTCTCGTCGAGCGGCACCTCATGAGCGCCCGCGCCGGTCACCTCCACCCGGAGACCCGCGCCGACCACCTCGGCCTCCAGCTCGTCGCGCATCGCCAGAGCCAGGCCGAGCGAGTCGAACCCGGGCCCCAGGTTGGCGGACGTGGCCGGGACCGAGACCCGGACGGGCCCGTCGGCGAAGGAGACCACGGGGAGACCGTTACGCCAGGCCCGCGGCCTGCGCCGCCGAGGTCACGTCCGCGTCGATCACCGTGTCGACGATGCTGCCGCCGCTCTCGGTGAAGCCCTCGAGCGCGGTCACGGTGTCCTTGAGCCCGTGCCCGGTCACCGTGATCACGACGGTGCTGCCGCGGTAGTCCTCGCCGCCGGCGAGCTCCTGGAGCAGTCCCGCGATCCCGGCCGCGGACGCGGGCTCGACGAACACGCCGTCGCGACTCGCCAGCTCGCGTTGCGCCGCGAGGATCTGGCCGTCGCTGACCGACGCGAACCGGCCACCGGACTCGTCGCGCGCCGCCTCGGCGAGCTTCCACGACGCGGGGTTGCCGATTCGGATCGCGGTGGCCCGGGTCTCCGGGTCGGGGAACGGCTCGCCGGTCACCAGCGGCGCCGCGCCCTCGGCCTGGAAGCCGCGGATCACCGGCTTGCGGGTGGCGAGCCCCCAGTCGGCGTACTGCGTGTAGCCGAGCCAGTACGCCGAGATGTTGCCGGCGTTGCCGACCGGCAGCAGGTGGAAGTCGGGGGCGTCGCCGAGGAAGTCCACGATCTCGAAGGCCGCGGTCTTCTGGCCCTCGAGACGCACCGGGTTGACGGAGTTGACCAGCGCCACCGGGTAGTCCCACGCCAGGGCCTTGGCCAGGCCGAGACAGTCGTCGAAGTTGCCCCGCACCATGATCACCTGGGCGCCGTGCAGGATCGCCTGAGCCATCTTGCCGGCCGCGATCTTGCCCTCGGGGACCAGCACGAGCGGCTTGAGCCCGGCCTTCGCGGCGTACGCCGCCATCGACGCCGAGGTGTTGCCGGTCGAGGCGCAGACGACGGCCTCGGCACCCTCGTGCTTGGCCACCGAGATCGCGGCGGTCATCCCCCGGTCCTTGAAGGAGCCGGTCGGGTTGTCGCCCTCGACCTTGAGCCACACCTGGGCGCCGGTCAGCCCGGAGAGCCAGTCCGACGCGACCAGCGGGGTGCCGCCCTCGCGCAGCGTCACCGCGGGCGTACCCTCGGGGATCTGCAGCAGCTGGCGGTACTCCTCGATCACACCGCGCCACTGGCGGGTGGGCACGAAGCCTTGCGGGTTCACTCGGACGCTCCCTCGACACGCATCACAGACGTCACCTCGCGCACGATGTCCATCCCGCGCAGGTGCTCGACGGTCGCGCTCAGCGCGGCGTCGGTCGACTCGTGCGAGACGACCACGAGCTGGGCGTCGGCGCCCCGCCCCTCCTGGCGGACGGTCTGGATCGACACGCCGTTCTCGGCGAAGGCGGTCGCGACCGAGGCGAGCACGCCCGCGCGGTCGTCGACGTCGATCGCCACGTGGTAGCGGGTGACGGTCTCGCCCATCGGCAGCACGGCGCGGTCGGCGTACGCCGACTCCCCGACCCCGCGCGTCCCGGCGAGCCGGTTCCGGGCCACCGTCACCAGGTCGCCGAGCACCGCCGACGCGGTCGGTGCACCACCGGCGCCGGGCCCGTAGAACATCAGCTGGCCGGCGGCCTCGGACTCCACGAAGACCGCGTTGAACGCCTCGCGCACCGAGGCCAGCGGGTGGCTCCGCGGGATCATCGCCGGGTGCACCCGGACCGCGACCGCACTCTGCCCATCCTCGGTCTCACGCAGCTCGCAGATCGCGAGCAGCTTGACCACGCAGCCCATCTCGCGGGCGGACTCCACGTCCGCCGCGGTCACCTCGGCGATGCCCTCGCGGTGCACGTCGGAGGCGGTGACCCGCGAGTGGAAGGCCAGCGAGGCCAGGATCGCCGCCTTGGCAGCGGCGTCGAAGCCCTCGACGTCGGCGGTCGGGTCGGCCTCGGCGTACCCGAGCTCCTGGGCCTCCTCGAGCGCCTCGGCGAAGCCGGCGCCCGAGCTGTCCATCCGGTCGAGGATGAAGTTGGTGGTGCCGTTGACGATGCCGAGCACCCGGGTGACCCGGTCGCCGGCGAGCGACTCGCGCAGCGGCCGCAGGATCGGGATCGCACCGGCCACGGCGGCCTCGTAGTAGAGGTCGCGGCCGACCTTGGCGGCGGCCTCGAAGAGCGTCGGACCGTCCTCGGCGAGCAGCGCCTTGTTGGCGGTCACCACCGAGGCACCGTTCTCGAGCGCGGCCAGGATCAGCGAGCGGGCCGGCTCGATGCCGCCGACCACCTCGACGACGACGTCGACGTCGGGCCGCGTGACCAGGCCGACCGCGTCGGTCGTGAGGAGCCCCGGCGGGACGTCGACCTCGCGCTGCGCGTCGAGGCGGCGTACGGCGACGCCGACCAGCTCGACCGGCGCGCCGATCCGGGCCGCGAGGTCGTCGGCCTGCTCACCGAGCAGCCGCACCACCTGCGAGCCCACGGAGCCGCAGCCGAGCACCGCCACCTTGAGTGGCTTGTCGCTCTCCATTACTGATCACCCATGTCCGTTGCCAACAGGTCGTCCTCAGTCTCGCGGCGAACCAGCACGCGCGCGACTCCGTCCCGCACCGCGACCACCGGCGGTCGGAGCGCGTGGTTGTAGTTGGAGGCCATCGAGCGGCAGTAGGCGCCGGTGCCGGGCACCGCCACCAGGTCGCCGGGGCGCAGGTCGGCGGGCAGGAACTCGTCCTTGACCACGATGTCTCCGGCCTCGCAGTGCTTGCCCACGACCCGGGCCAGCACCGCGCCGTCGGTCGAGGGTCGCGAGGCCAGCGTGCAGGAGTAGTCGGCGTCGTACAGCGCGGTGCGGATGTTGTCGCTCATGCCGCCGTCGACCGAGACGTAGGTGCGCACCGCACCGCCGTCGAGGCGGACCGGCTTGACGGTGCCGACGGTGTAGACGGTGCACATCGACGGGCCCACGATCGCCCGGCCGGGCTCGATGGACAGCCGCGGCTCGGGGATGCCGAGCGCCCGGCACTCGTGCTCCACGATCTTGCTCATCTCGGTCGCGAGCTGGGCGGGATCCGCGGGGTCGTCCTGCGTCGTGTAGGCGATGCCGAAGCCGCCGCCGAGGTCCATCTCCGGCAGCGTGACGCCGAGCTCCTCCGACACCCGCGCCTGCAGCGCCAGCACCCGCCGGGCCGCGACCTCGAAGCCGGAGGAGTCGAAGATCTGGCTGCCGATGTGCGAGTGCAGCCCGAGCAGGTCGATGCCCGGCGCCGCCTCGGCGCGGGCGACGGCCGCGAACGCGTCGCCCGAGGTGATCGAGAAGCCGAACTTCTGGTCCTCGTGGGCGGTCGCGATGTACTCGTGGGTGTGCGCCTCGACGCCCGCGGTGACCCGGATCATCACCGCCGCACGCAGGCCGGTGTCCGCGGTGACCATCACCAGCCGGTCCAGCTCCTCGAAGGAGTCGACGACGATCCTGCCCACCCCCACGGCCAGCGCACGGCGCAGCTCGGTCACGGTCTTGTTGTTGCCGTGGTAGCCGATCCGGGCGGGGTCGAAGCCGGCCCGCAGCGCGACCGTGAGCTCGCCGTCGGAGCACACGTCGAGGTTGAGCCCCTCCTCCTGCACCCAGCGCGCGACCGCGGTGCACAGGAACGCCTTGCCGGCGTAGAAGACGTCGTACGCCGCGAACGCGTCGCGGAACGCCCGCGCCCGGATCCGGAAGTCGGCCTCGTCGAGCACGTACGCCGGGGTGTTCACGTTCGCGACCAGGTCGGGCACCGAGAGACCGCCGACGTGCAGCACGCCGTCGACCTTGTGGGCGGTCGACGACCACAGATGGGGCACGAGCTCGTCGGGGTCGGCGGGCTCGCGCAGCCAGGCGGGACCGCGCAGCCCGCCCGGGGCGTGCGCCCAGCCGGCCTCGTGGGTGGTGCTCACTCGGGGGCCACCGCTACATCCGCTCCGGCGCGCTGACGCCGAGCAGCCCGAGTCCGTTCGCCAGGACCGTGCGCGTGGCCGCGACCAGGACGAGCCGGGCCCGGTGCAGGTCGCCGGGCTCCTCGTCGCCCATCGGCAGCACCCGGCAGTTGTCGTAGAACCGGTGGTAGACCCCCGCCATGTCCTCGAGGTAGCGCGCCACGCGGTGCGGCTCGCGGAGCTCCGCCGCGCTCGCGACGACGCGCGGGAAGTCGGCCAGCGACCGCAGCAGCTCGCCCTCCTTCTCGTGCGAGAGCAGGCTCGGGTCGAAGTCGGCGGTCGACCAGGCGATGCCGAGGTCGTGCGCGTTGCGCAGGATCGAGGAGACCCGCGCGTGGGCGTACTGCACGTAGAAGACCGGGTTGTCGCTGCTCTGCCGGGTCATCTCGGCCGCGTCGAGGGTGAGCGGCGAGTCGGCCGGGTAGCGCGACAGCGTGTAGCGCAGCGCATCGACGCCGATCAGCTCGATCAGCTCCTCGAGCGTCACCATCGTGCCGGCGCGCTTGGAGAGCTTGAGCTCCTCACCGCCCTGCATGATCTTCACGAGCTGGCCGATGAGCACCTCGATGTTCTTGTCCGGGTCGTCGCCGGCACACGCGGCCATCGCCCGGAGCCGGTTGACGTAGCCGTGGTGGTCGGCGCCGAGCAGGTAGATGCAGCGGTCGAAGCCGCGCTCGCGCTTGTTGACGTAGTAGGCGGTGTCGCTGGCGAAGTAGGTGAGCTCGCCGTTGGTCCGGATCAGCACCCGGTCCTTGTCGTCGTCGAAGTCGGAGGTCCGCATCCACAGCGCGCCGTCGGCGTCGTAGAGGTGACCCTGGGCGCGCAGCTTCTCCAGCTGGGCGGTCACGTCCTCGGAGTCGTGCAGGGTGCGCTCGGAGAACCACACGTCGAAGCGGGTCCGGAAGATCTCCAGCTGCTCCTGCTGCTGCTTGAGCTGCAGCGCGTAGCCGGCCTCGCGGAACGCGACCGTCCGCTCCGTGCCGCTCAGCTCGAGCAGGCCCGGGTCGGCGGCGACGGCCTCGGCGGCCAGGTCGGCGATGTAGGCGCCGTGGTAGCCGTTCTCGGGTGTCGGCTGCCCCAGCGCGGCCGCCTCGAGCGAGGCACCGAACAGGTCCATCTGGTTGCCGCGGTCGTTGATGTAGAACTCGCGCGTCACCGTCGCGCCCGCTGCCTCGAGCACCCGTGAGATCGCGTCGCCCACGACGGCCCAGCGGGTGTGACCGAGGTGCAGCGGCCCGGTCGGGTTGGCCGAGATGAACTCGACGTTGACCTTCTCGTCCGCGAACACGTCGGAGCGGCCGTACGCCGCACCCGCGTCGACGATCTGAGCGGCCACGATCCCCTGCGCCCCGGCCGAGACCGTGATGTTGAGGAAGCCGGGCCCGGCGATGTCGGCGCCGGCGATGCCGTCGACCTGCTCGAGCCGGCCGCGCAGCAGCTCGGCGAGCTCGCGCGGGTTCATGCCGACCTTCTTGGCCAGCTGCAGCGCGACGTTGGTCGCGTAGTCCCCGTGCTCCTTGGCTCGCGGACGCTCCACCGTGACATTCGTCGGGACGCCGTCCGCGAAGGTGATCGCACCCTCGGCGGACAGCGTCGTCAGGACGTCGACGATCGCGGTGGAAAGCTGCTCAGGAGTCACCGGCCCAGGGTATCGGCGCCCGACCTCGGGCCCTGCATCGATATCCGACTTGGGACGCGACCGATGCGATTGCGCGTCGGTCCCGGGTCGGTTGTAGGGTGACGGCGCAGCCTCGCGATGCGGGGTGTTGCCTCCGTAGCTCAGGGGATAGAGCACTGGTTTCCGGTACCAGGTGCCGCAGGTTCGAATCCTGCCGGGGGCGCTTTCTTCTTCTCCGGCCCCTCGTGGGCCTCTCGGTGGGCCAGGTTGTCGACACCGCCCTCTCGGTGGTTGAGGTGCGAGCGCAGCGAGCCTCAAGACCACCGGGCCGGTGATCGTCGGCCTTCAGGTCGCTCGTGGTTGCGGTCCCTTGGCAGCGAAGCGGTGCAGGTCCGCCACGGGTCGCCCGCCGCTGCCGGCTCCCCGACCGCCACCCCGCCCGGTGGTTGAGGAGGTTGCGCAGCAACCGTCTCGAAACCACCAGGCCGGTGATCCTCGGCCGTCAGGCCCGCTCGCGGTTGCGGTCCCTTGGCAGCGAAGCGGTGCAGGTCCGCCACGGGTCGCCCGCCGCTGCCGGCTTCCCGACCGCCGCCCCGAAAACTCAGGCCGACCAACATATTGACATCTCGAACACCTGTTCGATAGACTGTCGCCGCGAACTTCTTCTCGGGAGTGGCGATGACCGCACAAGCGAACCCCCACCACCAGGTCACGCACGCCGTCACCCAGCTCGAAGCCGCCCTCGACCAGGTCACCGACGCCTCGCTGTGGTCCATGCCGACCGACGAGACCGCCGACGTGCTGGTCCGGCTCACCCGGGTCGCCTCCCGGATCACCGAGCTCGAGGCCCGGGTCGCCGCCCACGCCGACACCGTGGGGGTCGCCGAGCAGGTCGGCGCCACCTCGGTCGCGAACTGGTGGGCCCACGCCACCCAGATGACCCGCACCGAAGCCCACCGCAAGACCCGCCTCGCCACCAACCTCACCCACGGACACACCCCCGTCCGCGACGCCCTGGCCGCCGGTGACCTGCTGCCCGACCAAGCCAGGGTGATTATCCGCGCCGTCGAGGACCTCCCCGACCACCTCGACCCCGACCTCGCCCGCCAGGCCGAACAGCACCTCGTCAGTGAGGCCGCGCACTTCGACGCCGTCGCGCTGCGCCACCTCGGCAAAGGCCTCCTGCACGTCATCGACCCCGACGCCGCCGACGCACATGCGGCCAAGCTGTTGGAACGAGAGGAAGCCGCCGCCGCCGC
>NZ_CATNLZ010000005.1 GCF_950101795.1 Nocardioides sp. T2.26MG-1
AGATGAACCCGCGCATCCAGGTCGAGCACACCGTGACCGAGGAGGTCACCGACGTCGACCTCGTGCAGTCCCAGCTGCGGATCGCGTCGGGCGAGACGCTCGCCGACCTCGGGCTCTCGCAGGAGACCGTCACCCTGCGCGGCGCCGCGCTGCAGTGCCGGATCACCACCGAGGACCCGGCCAACAACTTCCGGCCCGACACCGGCGTGATCACGACGTACCGCTCCCCCGGCGGCGGCGGCGTCCGACTCGACGGCGGCACGGTCTACACCGGCGCCGAGGTGTCGGCGCACTTCGACTCGATGCTCGCCAAGCTCACCTGTCGGGCCCGCACCTTCGACAAGGCCGTCGAGAAGGCCCGCCGGGCGGTCGCGGAGTTTCGGATCCGCGGCGTCTCCACGAACATCCCGTTCCTGCAGGCCGTGCTGGCCGACCCCGACTTCGCGTCGGGACACGTGACGACGTCGTTCATCGAGACCCACCCGCACCTCATGCGGGCGCGCGGAACGGGCGACCGCGGCAGCAAGCTGCTGAGCTACCTCGCCGACGTGACCGTCAACCAGCCCTACGGCAAGGCGCCGGTGAGCATCGACCCGGCGACCAAGCTGCCCGAGGTCAACCTCGAGGTCCCCGCACCCGACGGCAGCCGCCAGCTGCTGCTCGAGGTCGGGCCCGAGGAGTTCGCCCGCCGCCTGCGCGCGCAGAAGCAGGTCGCGGTCACCGACACCACGTTCCGCGACGCCCACCAGAGCCTGCTCGCCACGCGGGTCCGCACCCGCGACCTGCTCGCGGTCGCGGGCCACGTCGCGCGCACCACCCCGCAGCTGTGGTCGGTCGAGGCCTGGGGCGGCGCGACGTACGACGTCGCCCTGCGCTTCCTGGCCGAGGACCCGTGGGAGCGGCTGGCGGCGCTGCGCCAGGCGGTGCCGAACATCTGCCTGCAGATGCTGCTGCGGGGGCGCAACACCGTCGGCTACACGCCGTACCCCGCCGACGTCACGCAGGCGTTCGTCGAGGAAGCCGCGGCGACCGGCATCGACGTGTTCCGCATCTTCGACGCGCTCAACGACGTCGAGCAGATGCGGCCCGCGATCGAGGCGGTGCGCTCGACCGGCACCGCGGTCGCCGAGGTCGCGCTCTGCTACACCGGCGACCTCTCCGACCCCGACGAGACGCTGTACACGCTCGACTACTACCTCGGCCTCGCCGACCGGATCGTCGACGCCGGCGCGCACGTGCTCGCGATCAAGGACATGGCCGGGCTGCTGCGGGTGCCGGCCGCACGCACGCTGGTGACGGCGCTGCGCGAGCGGTTCGACCTGCCCGTGCACCTGCACACGCACGACACCCCCGGCGGCCAGCTCGCCACGCTGCTCGCGGCGATCGACGCCGGCGTCGACGCCGTCGACGCGGCCACCGCGTCGATGGCCGGCACCACCTCGCAGCCGCCGCTGTCGGCCCTGGTCTCGGCCACCGACCACGGGCCGCGCGACACCGGACTGTCGCTCGCGTCGGTCTGCGCGCTCGAGCCCTACTGGGAGGCGACCCGCCGGGTCTACGCGCCGTTCGAGTCGGGCCTGCCCTCCCCCACCGGCCGCGTCTACCGGCACGAGATCCCGGGCGGCCAGCTCTCCAACCTGCGCCAGCAGGCGATCGCGCTGGGCCTCGGGGAGAAGTTCGAGCAGATCGAGGACATGTACGCCGCGGCCAACGACATCCTCGGCAACATCGTCAAGGTCACCCCGTCCTCGAAGGTCGTCGGCGACCTCGCGCTGCACCTGGTGGCGGCGGGCGCCGACCCGGCCGAGTTCGCCGAGGACCCCGGCAAGTTCGACATCCCCGACTCCGTCATCGGCTTCCTCAGCGGCGAGCTCGGCGACCCCCCGGGCGGCTGGCCCGAGCCGTTCCGCACCAAGGCACTGGCCGGCCGCACCCACAAGCCACCGGTCGAGGAGCTCACCGACGAGCAGCGCGAGGGGCTTGCGGGCACGAGCGACACGCGCCGCCGTACGCTCAACGAGCTGCTGTTCCCCGGGCCGACCAAGGAGTTCACCGAATCGCGCAACCGGTACGGCGACACCTCGGTGCTGCCGACCCTCGACTACCTCTACGGGTTGCGGCGCGGCGAGGAGCACGAGGTCGAGATCGAGGAGGGCAAGACGCTGATCCTCGGCGTCCAGGCGGTGACCGACCCCGACGAGCGCGGCTTCCGCACCGTGATGACCACGATCAACGGCCAGCTCCGGCCGATGAGCGTCCGCGACCGCAGCGTGGCGGCGGAGGTGGCCGCGGCCGAGAAGGCCGACACCTCCAAGCCGGGTAACGTCGCCGCGCCGTTCCAGGGCGTCGTCACGATCGTCGTCGAGGAGGGCCGGCAGGTCGCCGCCGGCGACACCGTGGCCACGATCGAGGCGATGAAGATGGAGGCCGCGATCACCGCACCGGTGGCCGGCACGGTCGAGCGGCTCGCGCTGTCCGGCACGCAGGCCGTCGAGGGCGGCGACCTGGTGCTGGTGCTCGGCTGAGGCGGATCAGGTCGGCGTCACGATCACGTTGATCGCGCGCAGCGGGCCGTCGCCGGTGGCCGTGTAGCGGTGCGGGACGTCGGCCGGCCAGGCGGCATGGCCGCCGGGCGGCACGTCGAGCCGGGTGCCGGCGTACTCCACCCGGCAGCTGCCGGAGAGCACGAGCAGCTGCTCGACCGCGCCGGACGCGTGCGCGGGCGAGCTGCGGGTGACGCCGGGCGCGACCCGGAGCAGGTAGACCTCGGCCGTCGACGTCTCGTCACGCTCGGTGTGCAGGAGCACCCCTTCGAAGCCTCCGTCGGATGCGACCGCGCCGGCGCTGAAGTCGAGCAGGGCGGCGAGCGGTACGCCGAGCGGCCCGGCCACGGCGTACAGCGTGTCCAGCGTGGGGTTGCGGCGGCCGGACTCCAGCTCGGAGAGCGAGCCCTTGCCGATGCCGGCCGCCGCGGCCAGCGCGGTCAGCGTCAGGCCGCGCTGGTGCCGCAGCGCCCGGACCCGGGCCCCGGCGGCAGCTCCCGGCTCGCTCGACATGGCCACCTCCGCTACGGTTGCGTTCTGTTTACAGAACCCCCTGGTGACGGAGTCTGCCCGATGACGACAACCACGACAACCGCGCGTGACCACACCCCGGTGGTCGCCGGGATCGTGACGGCGGTCGTCGGGTCCAGCAGCTCGTTCGTCGTGGTGCTCACCGGGCTGGCCGCCGTGGGAGCGTCCGCGGCCGAGGCGGCGTCCGGCCTGCTCTCCCTGCTCGTCACCCAGGCGCTCGGCATGCTCTGGCTCAGCGTCCGGCACCGCCGGCCGATCACCCTCGCCTGGTCGACCCCCGGCGCCGCGCTGCTCGTCAGCACCGGCACCGTCGAGGGCGGCTGGCCGGCGGCCATCGGGGCGTTCGTGGTGACGGCGGGGCTGATCCTGCTCACCGGCCTGGTCCCCGCGTTGGGCGAGCTGATCTCGCGCATCCCGGTCTCGCTCGCGCGGGCGATGCTCGCCGGTGTGCTGCTGCCGATCTGCCTCGCCCCCGTCACCGGGATCGCGGACTCGCCGTACCTCGTCGGCCCGGTGGTGCTGGCCTGGCTGCTCATGCACCCGGTGTCGCGACGCTGGGCGGTGCCGGTCTCGCTGCTGGTCGCGCTGGTCGTGGTCGTCGTCGAGGCGGGGTCGTCGGTCGCCGCCGGCGACCTGGTGCCGACCGTCGCCTGGACCACGCCGGCGTGGACCCTGCCGGCCGTGGTCAGCATCGCGGTGCCGCTGTTCGTGGTCACGATGGCGTCGCAGAACGTCCCCGGCGTCGCGATCACCGCGAGCTTCGGCTACGAGGTGCCGTGGCGCGAGACGATGACGGTCACCGGTCTCGGCACCCTGGCCGGTGCCCCCTTCGGTGGGCACGCGATCAACCTCGCGGCGATCACGGCCGCCCTCGCCGCCGGTCCCGCGGCGGGCGCGGACCGCTCCCGCCGCTGGATCGCCTGCGCGAGCGCGGCGGTCACCTACCTGGTGCTCGCGCTCGGATCCGCAGCGCTGGCCGCCCTGGTCGCCGCCGGCCCCGGCGACGTGATCCAGGCGGCCGCCGGCCTCGCGCTCCTCGGCACGCTGGGCGCGGCCCTCTCCGGAGCGCTCGCCGACGAGGACGGCCGCGAGGCCGCGGTGGTGTGCTTCCTGGTCGCCGCGTCGGGGATCACCGTGCTCGGGGTCGGAGCGGCGTTCTGGGCGCTGCTCGCCGGCCTCGTCCTGCGTCCGGTCCTCGAGCTCACGCCCCGACGGTGACCGCAGGGTCCGCGGTCGCCGCGGCGAGCAGGCGCACGGCCGCACCGGCCGCCCGTGCGACCGCGGCCGGCGAGCGGAGCCGACGGCTCGAGAGCGAGACGTCGCGCAGCTGCGCGTAGCCGTGGGCGACTGCGAAGACCTGCTCGAGCAGCACGATCGCGCCGTCGGCACTCCCGGCGATCTCCCGCGCGACGGGGAGGACGCAGTCCATCACTCGCCGTCCCGCCCCGGCGAGCTCCGCGTCCCGGAGGGTGCGCAGCTCGGCGAGGTAGACCAGGTCGAGACCGGCGCCGCGCTCGAGGTAGAAGAGCGTGTACGCCTCGGCACACGCGGCGAGCGCCTCGGCCGGCGCGCTCCGCCGCCCACCTCCCCCGGCCCTTTCCAGCCGGTCCGCGAGTGCACGAGCCGTGTCGACGGCCGTGGCGAGCAGCAACGCCTGGCGGCCCGCGAAGTGGCGGTACGGCGCGGCCGGACTGACCCCCGCGCGCCGGGCGGCGTCCGCCATCGACACCGATGCGACCCCGCCTTCAGCCACGGCCTCGAGGGCGGCCTCCACGAGGGCCTCACGGAGACGACCGTGGTGGTAGGCGCCCTTGGGGCTCATCGAGACTCCGGTGATCGACGACGGATGTGACGACACTCTAACTTTGACTGGATGTAATTGGTCTCTTACATTGAAAGTAAGAGGTCACTTACATCGGTGGCCGTGGCGGGACGGATGACGAGATGACCGGCATCGAAGGCAAGGTGGTGGCCATCACCGGCGCCAGCAGCGGTATCGGCAGGGCGGTCGCGACACTGCTCGCGGAGCGCGGGGCGCACGTCGTGCTCGGCGCCCGTGGGCAGGAGCGGCTCGAGGCGATCACGCGCGACATCCGGGACGCGGGCGGCTCCGCGACCTGCCGCGTCACCGACGTGACCCGCCGCGAGGACCTCGTCGGCCTGGTCGAGACCGCTCGCTCGGAGTTCGGCCGGCTGGACGTGCTCGTCAGCAACGCAGGCGTCATGCCGGTGTCACCCCTCGACGACCTGCGCGTCGACGACTGGGACCTGATGGTCGACGTCCACGTGAAGGGCCTGCTCCACGGCATCGCGGCTGCCCTGCCGGTCTTCCGCGCGCAGGGCGGCGGCCACTTCGTCACCACCGCGTCGACGGCGGGCCTCAAGATCGTCCCGACGATGGCGGTGTACGCCGGCACCAAGTTCGCCGTCCGCGCGATCTGCGAGGGCCTGCGGCAGGAGGCGGGCCCCGATCTGCGGGTGACCCTGGTGACGCCGGGGCTGACCGCCACCGAGCACACCCTCGGCATGGGTGACGACGAGGCCCGCGCCCGGTTCGGCGCGACGGTGGCGGAGCTGGCGTTGCCCGCCGACGCGGTCGCCGCGGCGATGGCCTACGCCATCGAGCAGCCCGCGACGGTGGACGTCAACGAGGTCGTCATCCGACCGACTTCTCAGGGGTGAGGGCTCCCCCACGCTACCGGGGCCTGCTCGGACCCGCCGTCGGAGGCGGCGCGGACCAGGCCCGTCTGGTAGGCGATGACGACGAGCTGTGCGCGGTCGCGCGCCTGCAGCTTGGTCATCGCCCGCTGCACGTGGGCGCGGACGGTGAACGGGCTGAGGAACACCCGCTCCGCGATCTCGGCGTTGGACAGGCCGGTCGCCACCAGGGCGACCATCTCGCGCTCGCGGGGTGTGAGCACGTCGAGCTCCGCGGGACGGTGCGGCGGGGAGTCGTCGGGTGCGGCCAGGAAGCGCTCGACGAGGGACCGGGTGGCGGCCGGCGAGAGCAGGGTCTCGCCGGCGGCGATCGTGCGCACGGCGTCGAGCAAGTCGTCGGCCCCGATGCCCTTGCTGACGAAGCCGCCGGCCCCCGCACGCAGGGCCCGGGCGACGTGCTCGTCGGTCTCGTAGGTGGTGAGGACCAGGATGCGGGTGCCCTCCAGCTCGGGGTCCGCGCAGATCTGCTCGGTGGCGGTGAGCCCGTCGACCTCGGGCATCCGGATGTCCATGACCACCACGTCCGGGCGCAGCTCGCGCACCAGCCGGACCGCCTCGCGGCCGTCCCCGGCCTCGCCGACGACGGTGAGGTCGTCGGCGGTCTCGAGGAGGGTCCGGAAGGCCTGCCGCAGCAGGGCCTGGTCGTCGGCGAGCAGCAGGCGCAGCGTCACCGGCTCGCCCCCGCTGCTCCGTCTCCGGCCCGTACGCCGCCAGACCTGGGCGTCGCGTCCTTGACGGGCGGCAGCGGCAGGTAGACGGTCACGAGGAACCCGCCCTCGGGTCGGTTGCTCGCGCGGAGGTCTCCCCCGACCGCGGCGGCGCGTTCGCGCATCCCGATCAGCCCATAGCCACCGGCACCCCCGGAGCCGAGCGAAGCGGCACCGGCACCCCTTCCGTCGTCAGCGACCGAGATCGTCATGCGCTCGCTGCCCCAGACGAGACCCACCTCCGCACGACCGGTACCCGAGTGCTTCGTGACGTTGGTCAGTGCCTCCTGGACGATGCGGTAGGCCGTGAGGTCCACTCCGGGCGGCAGCGGCCGGACCGCGCCCTCCTGGCGCAGTGTCACCTCCAGTCCCGCGCGGCGGAAGGACTCCAGCAGCGTGGGGAGCCGGGACAGCTCCGGCGCCGGCTCGACGGGCGAGTCGGCGTCCCCGGACTGGCGCAGCAGTCCCACCGTGGCGCGCAGGTCGTCGAGCGCGTCCCGGGTGGTGTCGACGAGCTCGTCCAGGCTCTCGCGGGCGCGCTCCGGACGGTCGTCGAAGAGGCGGGCGGCGACCATCGCCTGCGCGTTGGCCAGCGTGATCTGGTGGGCCACCAGGTCGTGCAGCTCCCGGGCGATGCGGACCCGCTCCTCGCCCACCCGGCGCCGCGCCTCGCTCTCGCGCGTCTCCTCGGCGCGTTGGGCTCGCTCCTCCACGGCCGCGAGGTAGGCGCGCCGGTTCTGCGTCGAGCGACCGAGCACGCCGGCGACCAGCGGGAACGCCGCCACGACCCCCAGCCGGGCCGCGTCCCGCCAGGACAGGTTCCCGAACACGGCGGTCGAGGCCACCAGCAGGCCGGCCGACACGAGCAGCGCGGTCGCCGTCGTACGCCACTCGGCACGGACGGCCAGTGAGTACGCCGCGATGACGGCAGGGGCGACGATCAGCGGGGTGAGCAGGAGGTCCAGCGGGGCGACCGACATGCCGGCGGCCGTCGTCGCGGCGACGGCGACCAGTGGTGCGCGGTGCCGCACCGGCAGCACGGCGCAGGACAGCGTGGCGATCGCGTAGGCCGACGCAGGTGGCCAGGACAGCGAGTCGTCGAGCCGCAGGGCGCCACCGAAGAGGCAGAGGACCAACGCCGTCGCCAGGATCGCAGCCTCCCGCCACCACGTGCTCCTTGGTCGCGGGAGGGCGCCACCCGTGCTCGTCATGGTCGGCCGCTGCTAGCCGACCGGTTGCCGCGGGTCCGCGGCGTCCTGGTCGGTCGCCGCGGACGGGAGGGTCCGGCTCAGCGCCTCGCCCTCGACATCGACGTTGGGCAGCACACGCTGCAGGATACGAGGCAGCCACCAGGCACGCTCGCCGAGCAGCGCCATGACCGCCGGCGCGAGCGCCATCCGGACCACGAACGCGTCGAACGCGACCGCCGAGGCGAGGCCGACGCCCATCGTCTGGATGGTCGACATGTGGATCCCGATGAACCCGGCGAACACGCTGGTCATGATGACCGCCGCGGCGGCCACGACCCGCCCGCTGTGCCGGAAGCCCGCGACGATCGCCTCCTCCGGCGATGCCCCGTGCACGTGCGCCTCCCGCATCCGGGTGAAGAGGAAGACCTCGTAGTCCATGGCGAGCCCGAACACGATGCCGATGACCAGGATCGGCATCAGTGACATCACGGGTCCGGTCTGCTCGATGCCGATCAGGTCCGCGCCCCAGCCCCACTGGAAGACCGCGACCAGGACACCGAACGCCGCACCCACCGACAGCAGGAAACCGAGCGCTGCCTTGATCGGCACGAGGATCGAGCGGAACACGACCATCAGCAGCAGCACGGCCAGGCCGATCACCAGCGCGAGGTACGGGAGGAGTGCGTCGGACATAGCGTCGGAGATGTCGATGTTGAGCGCGGTCTTGCCGGTGACCGAGATGTCGGCCCCGGTCGCGGCCTCGATGTCGGCTGCAGCGCGCCGGAGGTCGCCGACGAGGTTCTTGGTCTCGGCCGTGTGCGGCGCGGTCGACGGGACCGCGGTGATGATCGCGGTGTCCCCTGCCTCGTTGAGGACGGGGTCGCCGACCGAGGTGACGCCGTCGACGCCGTTCAGGGTCCCGACGACCCGATCCGTGGCGGCCCGGGGATCCGCCGCGTCGGCCAGGTCCACGACCACGGTCAAGGGGCCGTTGAAGCCGGGGCCGAACCCCTCCGAGAGCAGGTCGTAGGCGCGGCGCTGGGTGGTCTCCACCGACTTCGACTCGTCACCCGGCAGCCCGAGCTCGAGGCCGAGCGCCGGGAGCGCCGCCGCGCCGAGGCCGAGACCGGCGACCAGCAGGACCGCGATCGGCCTGCGCAGCACGAATCGTGCCCAGCGCGTACCGAGTCCGGTCCGGCCGGTCGGCGCGGGCACGGGATGCGGCTCCTGCGCTCCCGACCTGGCGGCGCGCCGGGCCGAGCGGGAGAGGACCCGGTCCCCGAGGAAGCCGAACAGGGCAGGGACCAGGGTGAGGGCGACGAGCACGGCGACGGCCACGGCGCCGGCACCGCCCAGGCCCATCTTTGTGAGCTCGGGGATCCCGACGACCCCCAGGCCGGCGAGGGCGATGACGACGGTCGTGCCGGCGAACACCACGGCGGACCCGGCCGTGCCCACCGCTCGGCCGGCAGCCTCCTCGGGATCGTCGCCCCGGGTGCGTTCGTCGCGGAAGCGGGAGGTGATGAAGAGCGCGTAGTCGATGCCGACCGCCAGGCCCAGCATCAGCGCCAGGATCGCGACCGTCGACGTCAGGCCGAGCGGATCGGCCAGCGCGGCGATCACGCCGAACGTGATCCCCACCCCGAGGAACGCGGTCACCAGCGGCAGGCCCGCCGCGACGAGCGATCCCAGGGTGAGGACCAGCACGACCGCGGCGACGGCCACGCCGACCAGTTCCGTCGTACCTCCCAACTCGGCCTCGGCCTCCAGGGCCGAACCGCCGATCTCCACCGACAGGCCCGCCGCCCGGGCCCGGTCCGCGGCGTCCTCGAGCGCGCTCTTCGACAACTCGGTCAGGTCGACGGCGTCGGCGGTGTAGGTGATCGTCGCGTAGGTGATCGTGCCGTCCTCGCTGACGGTGCCCTCGTCGAACGGGTCGCTCACCGCCGCCACCTGGTCACCGCCACTCAGCGCCTGGAGCGCGTCCTCGACGGCCCTCTCGTTGGCGCCGGCCGTCACCCGCTGCCCGTCGGGCGCCTCGAACACCAGGCGCGCGTCGGCGCCCTGGGCGTTGCTCTGGGGGAACCGTTCGTCGAGCAGGTCGAAGGCCTGCTGCGACTCCGTGCCCGGCATGGAGAGGTCCTCGTCCTGCGCGGACGGCGCGACGGCCGCCGCCACGCCGGCCAGCACCACGGCGATCAGCCAGAGACCTGCGACGAGCCGGCGCCTGCGGAAGGCCCACCGTCCGATCCCGTAGAGCATGGTTGCGACGATCGATCACTCCAGACGTCAGAGATTGAGGGGATCCGCGAGATCTCGCGTGCCCTCAACACTCGCGGCCGACGACCGGCACGGCATCGTCCCTGGCAACCGTCTTCCGACTGGTGCGCCTGGGCCAGCGGACGCGGAGCTAGTGCGTCCGCACTACAGATCGGCCCGGCGAGGGCCGGTCATCGGGCGGCGACCTTGAAGGTCAACCAGGTGGAGCGCAGGCCGAGCACGGCACGGAAGGTGTCGCCTGAGACGACGACCCGTCCCGCGGTGCCGCGCAGGGCGATCGAGCGGACCCGGCCGCCCCAGTCGCCGTTGCCGTCCCGGGCGGTCACCGCGATGCGGGTGAGGTTGCCGACGGCGGGCCAGGCCCGCTCGAGCCGGCTGTCGTCGGTCGCCGTCGTCCAGGTGTGCACGGGGTTGCCCGACCAGCCGTCGTACGGGTCGACCTTCGCGGGGAGGTAGGGCACCGAGCCGGCCGACGTCCAGCCGCCGTTGCTCGACCCGAACTGCGTGAACGCCGGCTGCCCGTCGCTGGTGAGGATCGTCCCGGCGGTGGCGTCCACGGCACGGTTGGAGGCGGGGTACTCCGCGTCGACGCCGCCGTAGACCTGGCAGGACCAGGTGTCGCAGAGCTGGTAGGCCGACGACTGCGGGTGGCGGCGCTCGTACGACGCGTACGTGCGCGCCGCGACCGCCTGGGCCCGGACCGCCTCGGTGCTCCACGAGGCGGGGATCTCCAGCGGCACGACGCCCTTGAGGTAGCTCTCGAGGGCGAGTGCGTTCACCGTCACCCGATCCCCCGACGCGGTGACCCCGACGCGCAGCCGGCCACGGTAGGACCGCTCGCCGCTCGGTGTCAGGAGCGTGATCGGCTCGCCGGCGGCGTAGAACTCACCCTGGCCCTCGAGCACCTTCCAGGCGTGCCAGCGGCGGTCGCGGTAGGAGACCCGGTTGACGCCGTCACGCCCGACCGCGACCCGCCAGCGCTGCGCGCCGTTCTCGGGCAGCGCGAGGCGTCCCTCGACCGCGGTGTCGCGCACGGTCAGACCGGGACGCGCGGCCACGACCAGGTCGTCGGAGGTGTCCGCGGTCAACAGCACGGTGACCAGGCCCTTGCTGGTCCCCCACTCCGTGCCGGGGTAGTAGAACTCCGCGATCTGCCGGTGGGTCAGCCCCTGGCGGGCGGCCCCTTCGGCACCGTACTGCGACATGCCGTGCCCGTGCCCGTAGCCGTGCCCCTTGACCGTGATCGTCGCGCTCGCGGGCACCCGCCAGACGTCCTGGTCGGCCGCGGTCGCCGGACCCGTGGTCGTCAGGACGGCCGCGACGAGCGCAGCCGCCGACAGGCTGGAGACGGCGCGCATGGGTGACCTCTGAGACGACTGGGACGGGTGGGAACCCCAATCGCATCACGGGTCACAGGGCCCTGCAACGCGATCGCCCGAACTACAGATCTGTAGTTCAGGAGACGGTGAACATCGTCGAGCGCAGGCCGAGGAAGCGGGCGAAGGCGCTGCCGGTGGTGACCTGGGTGCGCAGGGTGCCGGTGACCGTCACCTCGGTGACGTGTCCCTGGTGCACGCCGTCGTCGTCACGCTCGGTCACCTCGACCGAGACCAGGTCGCCCAGGCCGGTCCAGTGCCGGGTGATCTCCTCGCCGGTGAACGTCCGGGTGCGCGGGTCGTCCGGCATCCCGCGGTCGAACTCGTCCCACTCCGCCACCAGGTAGGGGAAGTCGCCGGCGGTCGAGTAGCCGCCGTTGCTGGCGGAGAACTGCGCGAAGATCGGCTCGCCCTCGTAGGTGAGCACCTGACCGGCGGTCGCCGCCACCGCAGCGTTGGAGCCGGGGTGTTCGGCGCCGGCGCCGGCGTACACCTGGCAGGCGGCGGTGTCGCAGAGGTCGTACTCCCGGCTCGGCGAGACGTTGCCGCGCTCGAAGACCGCGTAGGTGCGCGCCGCGACCGCCTGCGCCTTCACGGCCTCCCCGGGCCACTCGGCCGGCACCTCCCGCGGCACCACGCCGCGCAGGTAGGCCTCGAGGGCGACGGTGTTGACGACGCCGGAGGAGGTGAGGCGCAGCGCGCCGCGGTACGTCGACGCCCCGAGCAGGGTCATCGGCCGGCTCGAGACGAACTCCACGCTGCCGGGCCGGGTCTTCCACACGTGCCAGGACCCGGTCCGGTACGAGAGCTCCGAGCGCCCGGCGGACGGCTTGATCCGCCACCGCTTGACGACCTTGCCGTCGCGCTTGACCGGGAGCTTCCAGGTCCGGCCGGTCCCGACGTGGCGCGCCTTGAGCCCCGACCGCGCGAGGACGACGAGGCTCTTCTTGGGTGCCGCGGTGAGCAGCACCCGGATCGAGCCGCCGGCCGACCCCCACGCGGTGCCCGGGTAGTAGTGCTCGACGATCTGGCGGTAGTCCTGCCCGGCGTTGGCGCGGTTGCGGGCGCCGTACTGCGACAGGCCCTTGCCGTGGCCGTTGCCCGTCGTAGCGATCGTGACGCTGGCGGGTTCACGCTGGACCGGCTCGGCGTGCGCCGGCGTGGCGGGCAGGGCGAGCGCGGCAGCGGTGAGCAGGACGGCGAGCCGTCGGATCATGAGTTCCCCCGAGAGTTGGGTCGCCGGATGTGGCTAGATGCGATGCAGTCGGCGAGCGGCCTCGGCGATCGAGCCGCTCATGGACGGGTACACCGTAAACGCCTGGGCCAACTGGTCGGCCGTCAGCGACTCGGCCACCGCGACCGAGACCGGGTGGATCAGCTCGCTGGCGCGAGGGCCGACCACCACTCCCCCAACGACGATGCCGGTGCCGGGCCGGCACAGCAGCTTGACGAAGCCGTCGCGCACGCCCTGCATCTTCGCGCGCGGGTTTCCCGAGAGCGGCAGCATCACGATCTCGGCCTGCATCTCGCCGGCCTCGACCGACTGCTGGGACCAGCCGACGGTGGCGATCTCGGGGGCCGTGAAGACGTTGGAGGAGACCTTCTTGAGGTCCAGCGGCTGGACCGCGTCGCCCAGGAAGTGCCACATCGCGATCCGGCCCTGCATCGCGGCCACGCTGGCGAGCATCAACACGCCGGTGCAGTCGCCGGCGGCGTACACACCGCGCGCCGACGTACGGGACACGCGGTCCACGTTGACGAAGCCGCCGTCCTTGAGCCCGACGCCGGCCTCCTCGAGGCCCATGTCGCCGGTGTTGGGCACCGAGCCCAGCGCGAGGATGCAGTGCGAGCCCTCGACGGTGCGGCCGTCGGTCAGCGTGACCGTGACCCGGTCGCCGTCGCGGGTCACCGACTCCATGCGCGACCGCGAGAGCACGTTCATGCCGCGGCGGGTGAGGACGTCCTCGAGGACCTTGGCGGCGTCGGCGTCCTCGCCGGGCAGCACCCGGTCGCGGGAGGAGACCAGCGTGACCGGGATGCCGAGGTTGAGGTAGGCGCTGGCGAACTCCGCACCGGTGACGCCCGAGCCCACCACGATCAGGTCGGTCGGCACCTCGGTGAGGTCGTAGACCTGCTCCCAGGTGAGGATCCGCTCGCCGTCGGGCTGGGCGGTCGGCAGCGTGCGGGGCGCGGCGCCGGTCGCCACCAGAACGGCGTCGGCGGGCAGCTCCTCCTCGGAGCCGTCGGGCAGCTGGGCGACCACCCGGTCGGGCGCGGCGAGGCGGCCGCGGCCCTTCAGGATCGTCACGCCGTCGCGCGCGAGCCGGCGCCCGATGTCGGCGGACTGGTCGGCGGCGAGCTGCTTGACGCGGGCGTTGACCCTCGCGAGGTCGACCCGGATCGAGGTGGCCGCGTCGCCCTCGGCGTCATGGAAGTTCACGCCGAGCTCGGCCGCGTCCGCCAGGTCGCTCATCACCTCGGCGGTGGCGATCAGCGTCTTGCTGGGCACGCAGTCGGTGAGGACCGCGGAGCCACCGACGCCGTCGGTGTCGACGATCGTGACCTCCGCACCGAGCTGGGCGGCGACGTGGGCGGCCTCGTAGCCGCCGGGGCCACCGCCGATGATGACGACGCGTTCGCTGGCCATTACAGGTTGATCATGTGGCCGGCGATACCCTCGACGGCCTCCTTCATGGCCTCCGACAGCGTCGGGTGGGCGAAGATGTTGCGGGCCACCTCGTCGGCGGTGAGGTCCCACTGCTGGGCCAGCGTCAGCGCCGGCAGCAGCTCGGTGACCTCGGGGCCGATCATGTGGGCGCCGATGATCTCGTTGTACGTCGCGTCCGCGACGATCTTCACGAACCCGACGCCCTCGGCCATCCCGCGCGCCTTGCCGTTGGCGCTGAACGGGAACATCGCCGTCTTGACGTCGTACCCCTTCTCCTTGGCCTGCGCCTCGGAGTAGCCGAACGACGCGATCTGCGGCTGGCAGAACGTCGCCCGCGGGATCATGTCGAAGTTGATCTCCTGGGTCTCGGCGCCCGCGATCGTCTCGGCGGCGACCACACCCATCGCCTCGGCGGTGTGGGCGAGCATCAGCTTGCCGGTGACGTCGCCGATCGCGTAGACGTTCTCGACGTTGGTGCGGCCGCGCGCGTCGACCTCGATCGCACCGCGGTCGCTGACCTTAACGCCGGCGTTCTCGAGGCCGAAGCCGTCGATCCGCGGGGCGAACCCGAACGCCGCCAGCATCTTGTCGGCCTCGAGGACCTGGCTGTCGCCGCCGGAGGCGGGGCTGACCGTGACGCGGACGCCGGAGCCGGTGTCCTCGACCTGGTCGACCTTGGTGGAGAGCAGCACCTTCACGCCGAGCTTCTTGTACTGCTTGAGCAGCTCCTTGGAGACGTCGGCGTCCTCGGTGGGGACCATCCGGTCGAGGAACTCCACGATCGTCACGTCGACGCCGAAGTTGGTGAGGACGTAGGCGAACTCGACGCCGATCGCGCCGGAGCCGCCGATGATGATCGAGCCCGGCAGCTGGTCGGTGAGGATCTGCTCCTCGTAGGTCACGACGTTCTGGCTCACGCTCATGCCCGGCAGCATCCGGACCTTCGCGCCGGTCGCGATGATCAGGTTGTCGCAGGTGTAGGTCTGCTTGTTGCCGTCCTTGTCGACCTCGACCTCGGTCGGGGACTTGATCGTCCCCCAGCCGTCGAGCTCGGTGATCTTGTTCTTCTTCATCAGGTAGTGCACGCCCTTGGCGCTGGCCTCGGCGACGCCGCGGCTGCGCTTGTGGGTCGTGCCGAAGTCCATGGTCGCGTCGCCGCTGATCCCGAAGGTGTCCTTCTCCTTCGTGAGGATGTGGGCGATCTCGGCGTTGCGCAGCAGCGCCTTCGAAGGGATGCACCCGACGTTGAGGCACACGCCTCCCCAGTACTTCTCCTCGATGACGGCGACGGACTGGCCCAGCTGGGCGGCGCGGATCGCGGCGACGTACCCACCGGGGCCGGCACCGAGGACGAGGACGTTGAAGTGGGTCACGGTCGCCAGCCTACTGAGGTGAGCGAGGTCACCCGCCAGCCGCTCTACTACTCTTCAGCCGTGACGCTCTACGCCGCCTACGGGACCAACCTCGATCCCGCACGGATGAGCGATCGGTGCCCGCACTCGCCGCTGTCGACGACGGGCTGGCTCCAGGGCTGGCGGCTCACGTTCGGCGGCGAGGAGCACGGCTGGGACGGCGCGCTCTCCACGATCGTGGAGGACCCGATCGAGCAGGTCTTCGTCGCGGTCTACGACATCACCCGCGAGGACGAGGCCGCCCTGGACGGCTGGGAGGCGGCCGACCTCGGGCTCTACCGCAAGACCCGGGTCCGCGTCGCCACCATGACCGGCGAGCTCGTCGTGTGGACCTACGTGCTGGACGCCTACGAGGGCGGCCTGCCCTCCGCGTCGTACCTCGGCGTCCTCGCCGACGCCGCCGAGGCCGCCGACGCCCCCGCCGACTACGTCGCCCGCCTCCGCAACCGGCCCTGCCGGTCGATCGGCCAGTAGTCGGGCCGAGCGGAGAATCCCCGGTGTACCGGGGAACTTGGCGCTTGTCGGCCGTTGCAACGGCTGACAAGCGCAAGAAGTCGCCGAGAAGTACGTCAGGCTGCCGTCGACGACGGGTAGAGAGCACGCCGGATCAGAGCGGCGGTGCGAAGCGGATCCGCCAGGTCCGCCCAGGTGATCCGGATGCACCGCCAGCCCGTCAGCCGACAGATCAGCTCTTCGCGCGCCTTCTCGCGGACGACGACATCGCTCGCGCGTTCGCCCTCCTTGAGGAGCTTCTCGTACTTGATCTTCCCGTCGAACTCGAGGAAGACCCCTAGCTCGGGCCACGCGAAGTCGACTCGCGCCACGACCACCCCGTTGGGGTCGCGGATCTCGACCTGGGGTGTCGGCATGGGCAGGCTCTGGCTGAAGCAGAGGTGGAGCGTGCGGGCCTCGCCGACCGTCTCGATCCGTGGATCGGCCAATCGCAGGACGACCTGGGTCGCCAGGGAGTTCGGCCACTGCTCCATCCGTGCGTACCGCGCGGAGAGGTCCTGCAACGTCGTCAGCCGGCGGTGCAACAGGTCGCAGACGACGACGAGGGCACGCTCTGAGTCGGTCATCGTGGTGACCTCCAGCGCCAGCCGCGCCGGACACGTCACCGCCACGCCGTTGCGCTTGACAACGTCACCTGGGCGAACCACGCCTGCGTGTTGCCGGATGCCTGCTTCATGTCGACCGATGCGTCCGTCGAACCTGGTCACGTGCACGTCACTGAGATCCAGGTCCCAGATCGGAACGTCGAACTCGAGAGCTCCGCTGACGTGCGAGAGCGCGCCAGGTGCCTTGGCCTGCGCCAAGGCGGCCCGGGCCCGGACCGAGTGGCGGCCCACCTCATCGAGATCTCGCCAGACGGGTCCAGCGACGTAGGCTCCGCGACGGGCGCGCGCCAGGGTGCCATCGCGCACCATCCGCATCAGGGCGCGATCGGTGTAGCCGCTGGCGACGTACGCCTGGCGCAGCGTCACCGGCGTCAGGCGCGGGTCATCGGGCGGCCATTCCTTCGGTGGTCTCTTCATGACCGAGGGGATTCCCCGCGCTCGTCCGGCCCACCCCTGTCGATGCGCCGGCTGTGGAGAACGCCGACCTCCAGGACTTGTCGGCCGACTCTCCCGCTTCTCGGCCGTTGCAACCCCCGAGAAGCGGCAACTTCCCCGGTGTACCGGGGAAACTGCCCCCCGTCACTGCTCGAATCGTGCACCCACCAGCCCCCGCACTAGAGTCCGACCCGTGACGCAGCCCGAGACTTCCACGCCGTACGACCACGCGAACCAGGCCGCCGCGCGGCTCGCCGAGCTGACCGGGATCGAGCGACACGACGTCGCCCTGGTGCTCGGGTCGGGCTGGCTGCCCGCCGTGGACGCGCTCGGCGAGGCGACCGCCGAGATCGCCACCACCGACCTGCCCGGCTTCTCCGGGGCCGCGGTCGCAGGCCACTCCGGCAAGATCCGCTCGGTCAAGGCCGGGGACAAGCAACTGCTGGTGTTCCTCAGCCGCACCCACTACTACGAGGGCAAGGGCGTCGCCGCGGTGGTGCACGGTGTGCGTACGGCGGCGGCCGCCGGCTGCCGCGCCATCGTGCTGACCAACGGCTGCGGCGGACTGAAGCCGACCTGGACGCCCGGCACGCCGGTGCTGATCAGCGACCACATCAACCTGACCGGCCGCTCCCCGATCGAGGGTGCGCGCTTCGTCGACCTCACCGACCTCTACAGCTCGCGGCTCCGCGCCATGTGCCGCGAGGTCGACCCGACGCTCGACGAGGGCGTCTACGTGCAGTTCCCCGGCCCGCACTACGAGACCCCGGCCGAGGTGCGGATGGCCGGCATCCTCGGCGGTCACCTGGTCGGCATGAGCACGACGCTCGAGGCGATCGCGGCCCGCGAGGCCGGCATGGAGGTGCTCGGCATCAGCCTGGTCACGAACCTCGCCGCCGGCATCAGCGACCAGCCGCTCAACCACGAGGAGGTCCTCGAGGCCGGCCGCGCCGCGGCCTCGCGGATGGGCGACCTGCTCGGACGGATCGTGCCCAGGATCTGATGGACACCCGCCGGGCGCTGGTCGAGGCCGCCACGACCGCCTTCGCCGAGCACGGCGCGTTCACCGCGTCCCTCGTCGACATCACCCGGCGGGCCGGCCAGCGCAACCGCGGGGCGGTCCACTACCACTACGGCTCCCGGGAGGGGCTGCTCGTGGCCGTGCTCGAGCAGCACGCGGGGTTCCTCGCCGACCGCGAGGGCGAGCTGCTCGCGCACGCCCGCACGACCCCCGACGACGACCTCGCATCCGTCATCGAGGCGATCGTCCGGCCGGCGGTCGAGCTCGCCGAGACCGGCCCGTCCGGCCGCGACTACCTGGTGATCGTCGGGCAGCTGGTCGAGGAGTACGACCGCCTCGACCCGGCCGTCGACGAGGCATTGCGCCGGACCGGCGGGTACGCCGTGTACGACCTGCTCGCCGCCCGGATGCCCACCGTGGACGAGCCCCTGCACAACGAACGGCTGGCGCTGGTCACCGGGTTCATCCTGCGCGCGGTCGCCGACCGCGCCCGCGCCCAGCAGGCGGCGGCGCCGGGGCGCGCCCAGCTGCCCACGGACCGGTTCGTCGCCAACCTGGTCGCGATGGCGGCCCGGATGGCGAGCACCCCGGCCCTTGACGGTTAATACACCCTCTTAGTACGGTCGCCGCCATCCGTCGTGATGGAGGTCACATGAGGGCTGTCCGCGTGGTCCGGCACGGCGAGCCGCACGAGGCGATCGAGGTGCGCGCCGACGTGCCGGTCCCCGAGCCGGGCCCCGGCGAGGTGCGGGTCGCGGTCGCCGCCGCGTCGGTCAACTTCGGCGACGTCGCCCGCTGCCACGGCGGGGTCGCGGCGGTGATGGCGCCGCCGCCGTTCACGCTCGGGATGGACGTCGCCGGTGTCGTCGAGGCGACCGGCCCCGGCGCCGAGGCGTGGCTGGGCCGTCGCGTCGTCGGCATCACGCCGCAGTCGCTCGGCGGTCTGGCCGAGCACGCGCTGGCCGCCACCGTGTTCGACGCTCCCCCGAGCCTCGACGACGCCGAGGCCGCGGCGTTCACGCTGCCCTTCCACGTCGGCTACCTCGCCCTCCACGAGCGTACTGGACTCCTGCCGGGCGAGACCGTGTTGGTCCGCGGTGGCGCGAGCGCGGTCGGTACGGCGGCGATCCAGCTCGCCCGGGCGGCGGGCGCCCGGGTGATCGCGACCGCGGGCGGACCCGACAAGACGCGCCTGTGCGCGGAGCTGGGCGCCGACGTGGTCGTCGACCACACCGACGAGGACGTCTTCGACGCCGTCATGGACGCCACCGGCGACCGCGGCGCGGACGTGATCTTCGACCCGGTCGGCGGCGAGCAGACCGAGACGATCTGGACCTGCGGAGCACTCGGCGGCCGCTACCTCGCGGTCGGGTTCAACGACGACCCGCAGTCCGGGCTGACCGGGCGGCCGCTGCGCAAGCTTTCGATGGCCAACCTCTCCGTGCTGGGCGTGCTGCTCGCCTACCTCGACGTGCCGCGCGACTTCCGCCGCTTCGGCATCAACCCGTTCCCGCCCGAGACCGGCCGCCGCGTGCACGCCGCGCTGCTCGACCTGGTCGCCGCCGGGACGGTCCGGCCGGTGATCGGGCGCCGGATCGGCCTCGACGACGTCGCCGGCGCCCTCGAGGACCACGCCGCCCGCCGTACGACGGGTCGCACCGTCGTCGAGATCAGCCAGGAGACCAGATGAACCCAGCGATCGACCCAGCCGAGCTGATGGCCCAGGCCGGCGAGCAGACCGGCCTCGACGACTTCGGGGACCCGTCGTTCCGCGAGGGCCTGGAGCGCTACTGCGCCGCGCTCGTCGACGAGGCAGGGCTCAACGACCTCGGCGCGGTCGCGCTGCCGGCGTCGCTGGTCGGCGCCCTGGTCAACCGGCTGAGGGTCGTCGACTGGGCACGCCGGCACCCGGCCGTCACCGAGGAGCGCATCGAGGCCCCGGTCGTGGTGATCGGCATGTTCCGCGCGGGCACGACGTTCCTGTCCAACCTGCTCGACAACGACCCGGCCAACCGGGCCCTGCTGGCGTGGGAGTCGCTGGACTCGGTGCCGCCGCCCACGCCCGCGGAGCGGCGCAGCGGCCCGCGGGTGGACGCCGCCCAGGGCGGGGTCGACATGCTCGAGGCACTCAACCCCGCGATCAGCGCGATCCACCACGAGGGCGCGGCCGACCCGACCGAGTGCATCGCGGTGATGGGGCAGGCCTTCCAGAGCATCTCGTGGGAGGCGATCGCCAACGTGCCGTCGTACGGCGCCTGGTGGCGCGCGGTCGACAACACGCCCGCCTACGACTACCACCGGCTGGTGCTCCAGACCCTCCAGAGCGGCGGCGTCCGCGGCCGCTGGACGCTGAAGAGCCCCCATCACGCGATGGCGCTCGACGCGCTGGTCACGACCTACCCCGACGCCCGGCTGGTGCTGCTGCACCGCGACCCGGTCGAGCTGGTGGGCTCCGTCTGCAGCCTCATCGACACGATGTCGAGCACGTTCAGCGACGCCGACCACCGCGCCTACATCGCTCGACACTGGACCGGCACCCTCGAGGAGACCATCCGGCGCGTCGAGGACTTCCGGGTCCGTCGCCCCGACCATCCGATCCACGAGGTGCACTACGCCCAGCTCGCCCGCGACCCGGCCGGCACCGTGCGCGGCATCTACGACGCGCTCGGCCTCGAGCCGGCGCCGGGCGGCTTCGAGGCGGTGGAGGCCCACGCCACCGCCCGGGTGCGCAACGAGTTCGGGGGCCACGTCTACGACGTCGCGCGGTTCGGCCTCACCGAGGTCGAGGTGCGTGAGCGGTTCAGCGAGTACGTCGAGCGCACCGGCGTCGAGCCGGAGCACGCGCCCGCAGGCCGGCGCATGCCTTAGCCTTCGCCGCGTGAAGGTTCTCGTCACCGGCGCCGCCGGCAGCATCGGACGTGTGGTCACCGTCGGCCTCGTGGACCGCGGGCACACGGTCGTCGGCCTCGACCGGGTCCCGCAGCCCGACGGGGACGAGGGCGCCTGGTACACCGTCGACGCGACCGATCCCGACGCCGTCGCCGCGGTGTTCGAGGAGGAGCCGCTCGACGCGGTCGTCCACCTCGCCGGACACCCGGGCGAGGCCAGCCTCCCCGACTCGCTCGCCTCGCACGTGATCACCACCGGCGCCCTGCTGGACGCGATGGTCGAGCACGACGTACGCCGCTTCGTCTACGCCTCCTCCAACCACGCCGTCGGCCGCACACCGCGCGCGGGCCTGGCCGACGGCGTGCTCAGGGTCGACGCCCGGCCCCGGCCGGACACGTTCTACGGCGTGGGCAAGGTGGCCGCGGAGGCGTTGATGAGCCTGTACGCCGACCGCTACGGCCTCGACGCCGTGGCCTGCCGGATCGGGTCGTTCCTGGAGCGACCCGAGACGGTGCGCAACCTGTCCACCTGGCTCTCCCACGACGACTGCGTGCGGATGGTGGACGCGGCGCTGACCGCGACCGCACCGGGCTTCGCGGTGCTGTACGGCATCTCGCGCAACACCCGGGCGTGGTGGGACCTCGAGCCCGGGCGGGCGCTGGGCTACGACCCGCAGGACGACGCGGAGCGCTTCCTCGACTCGATCGTCGCGGGCGAGTGGGACGAGGCCCACGGCGCGCACGTCGGTGGTCCGTACGCGACCGCGGAGTTCGAGCGCCCCGCACTGGACCGCTCGTCCTGACCCGCTTGACCTGGAGTGCACTCCAGGGTCGAGACTGCTCGGGTGAGCTACTCCATCGCCGAGGCCGCCGCTGCGACGGACCTGACGCCCGACACCCTGCGCTACTACGAGCGCGACGGGCTGATGCTGCAGCCGGTCACCCGGTCGGCGACCGGTCACCGTCGCTACTCCGAGCGGGACCTGACCTGGATCCAGCTGATCACCTGCCTGCGCGGCACCGGCATGCCGATCCGCGACGTACGCCGCTATGCCGAGCTGGTGCGGCAGGGCGACGGCAACGAGCAGGCCCGGCTCGACCTGCTGCGCGCCCACCGCGCCCGCGTGCTCGCCCAGCTCGCCGAGGTGCAGGAGCACCTCGGCGCGATCGACCGCAAGATCGGGATCTACCTCGAGAAGGTCGACACCGAGAACGTCGACCAGGGTCTTGACCTGGAGCGCACTCCAACCGCTTGAGTGGTGGGCATGACTCTCCAGAAGCGCACTCTCGGCACCGACTCCACCATCTCCGTCTCCGAGCTCGGCCTCGGCTGCATGGGCATGTCGGAGTTCTACGGCCGCGGTGACGAGGGCGAGGCGGTGGCCACCATCCACCGCGCCCTCGACCTCGGTGTCACCTTCCTCGACACCGCGGACATGTACGGCCCGTTCACCAACGAGCAGCTGGTCGGCAAGGCGATCGCCGGCCGCCGCGACGAGGTCCAGCTCGCCACGAAGTTCGGCAACGAGCGGCTCCCGGACGGCACCCGCGTCGGCATCAACGGCAAGCCCGAGTACGTCCGCCAGGCCTGCGACGCCTCGCTCCAGCGGCTGGGCGTCGACCACCTCGACCTCTACTACCAGCACCGCGTCGACAAGACCGTCCCGATCGAGGAGACCGTCGGCGCGATGGCCGAGCTGGTCGCGGCCGGCAAGGTCCGCCACCTCGGGCTCTCCGAGGCCTCGGCCACGACGATCCGCCGCGCGCACGCCACCCACCCGATCACTGCCCTGCAGTCGGAGTACTCCCTGTTCACCCGCGACCTCGAGGACGAGATCCTCCCGGTCCTGCGCGAGCTCGGCATCGGCCTCGTGCCCTACTCCCCGCTCGGGCGCGGCATCCTGACCGGCGCGATCACCTCCGAGTCGTCCCTGGACGAGGACGACTCGCGTCGCTCGGCGTACTTCCCCCGCCTCAACGGCGAAGGCCTGCGCGCCAACCTCCAGCTCGTCGACCGCGTGCGCGCGATCGCCGACGAGAAGGGCTGCACGCCCGGCCAGCTCGCGCTCGCCTGGGTGCTCGCCCAGGGCGACGACGAGCTCGGCGTCGCGCCGATCCCCGGCACCAAGCGGGTGAAGTACCTCGAGGAGAACGTCGGCGCCGCCGCGATCGAGCTGACCCACGCCGACCTCGCCGCGCTCGACCAGGCGGTCCCGCGGGACGCCGTGGTCGGTGACCGGTACGGCGACATGAGCTCGATCGACGCGTAGGGGTCGGCGCCGCGCCAGCCTGCGGTTTCGGCTGCTGGCAGCCGAACCCCGCGGCCCGCGCCCGACCCCGCGGCCCGCACACCTGAGGGGTCCCGCCGAGATCACGCCAGCGCGGCGACCCGCTCCGAGAGCCCCGCCACACAGCCGGCCATCATCCGGTGGTGGTTCCAGCGCAGCACCGGGCGGGCGACGTACGACGCCAGGCCGAGCAGCCCGCCGACGGTGACGTGCTGGTCGAGGTCGAGGCGGGTGCCGCCGTCGTCGGGCGCGAGCGTGAAGCCCACGGTGCCCGCGAGGTCGCCGGACACCTCGACCTCGAGCCGCGACGGCGAGCGGTCGGCGGCGTGCAGGACCAGGTCGAGGGTGTAGGGCAGGGCCGAGCGGCACAGCACCCGCGCGTCGTCCGGTCCGAGCGAGGCGACCGCGACGACCTGGGGCCACCACTCGGGGTAGCGCTCCAGGTCGAGGAGCACGTCGTGGACGGCGGCAGGGGGTCCGGGGACGTGCCAGCGACCACCGAAGACGAAGGAGGGACTCACCCTCGTATCGTGCCCCTATGACGTCCGCCGATGTGAGCACCGAAGTGCGCGCCCTGCTCGAGACCGCCCGCGCCTGGGCCGCCGACGACCCCGACGAGCAGACCCGTGCGGAGCTCGAGGCGGTCATCGCCGCGGTCGAGGCGGGCGGCGACGCCGCCGACCTGCACGACCGCTTCGACGGCACCCTCGAGTTCGGCACCGCCGGCCTGCGCGGGGCGCTGGGCGCGGGCTCCAACCGGATGAACCGGGTCGTCGTGACCCGCGCCGCCGCAGGGCTGGCGGCGTACCTCATCGAGGCCACGCTCCGCGATCCCGCGGCCGGTCGCGGCGCGGTCGTGATCGGGTACGACGCGCGGCACAACTCCGACGTGTTCGCCCGCGACACGGCCGAGGTGATGACCGGCGCCGGCCTCACGGCGTACCTGCTCCCCCGCCCGCTGCCGACGCCGCTGCTGGCCTACGCCATCCGCGAGCTCGGCTGCGTCGCCGGGGTCATGGTCACCGCCAGCCACAACCCGCCGCAGGACAACGGCTACAAGGTCTACCTGGGTGACGGCAGCCAGATCGTGCCGCCGGCCGACGCCGAGATCGCCGCCCGGATCGCGGCCGTCGGCCCGGTCTCCCGCGTGCCCCGCGGTGGCGGTGGGACGACCCTCGACGAGGAGATCATCGACCGTTACCTCGACACGGTGGCGAGCCTGGCCGAGGACGGCCCCCGCGACCTGTCGATCGTCTACACGCCGCTGCACGGGGTGGGCGGCACGACCGTCCAGCGGGTGCTCGAGGCCGCGGGCTTCTCGGAGCCGGCCGTCGTCGAGCAGCAGGAGCAGCCCGACGCGGACTTCCCGACCGTGGCCTTCCCCAACCCCGAGGAGCCGGGGGCGATGGACCTCGCCATGGCGCTGGCCCAGGCCCGCGGCGCGGACCTCGTGGTGGCCAACGACCCGGACGCCGACCGGTGCGCCGCCGCCGTGCCCGACCCACACGGCTGGCGGATGCTGCGCGGCGACGAGGTCGGCGCGCTCCTGGCGCACGGGCTGCTGAGCCGCGGCAAGCAGGGCACCTACGCGACCAGCATCGTCTCCTCGAGCCTGCTCGGGAAGATGGCCGCCGCCGCAGGCCAGCCGTACGCCGAGACCCTCACGGGCTTCAAGTGGATCGGCCGCGTCGAGGGCCTCGCGTTCGGCTACGAGGAGGCGCTCGGCTACTGCGTCGACCCGGAGCACGTGAAGGACAAGGACGGCGTCTCGGCGCTGCTGCTGCTGTGCGAGCTGGCCGCGGCGGCCAAGGCCGAGGGCCGCGGGCTGGTGGACCTGCTGGACGACATCGCGGTCGAGCACGGCCTGCACGCGACCGACCAGCTCTCGGTGCGGGTCTCCGACCTCGGCGAGATCGCGGCGGCCATGGCCCGGCTGCGCGCGGCGCCGCCGACCGAGCTCGGCGGGCTCGCGGTCGAGCGGGCCGACGACCTCGCGACCGGCGGTCCGGACCTGCCGCCGACCGAGGGGCTGCGCTACTACCTGGCCGACGGGGCGCGGGTGGTCGTGCGTCCGAGCGGCACGGAGCCCAAGCTCAAGTGCTACCTGGAGGTCGTGGTGCCGGTGGACCCCGACGGCGGCGTGGACGCCGCCCGGATCGTGGCGGCCGGCCGGCTCGACGCCCTGCGCGACGGCATCAAGGCGGCCGCCGGGATCTAGGACCCTCTAGAGGACGATCGCCACCACGAGCGCGACGACCAGCACGACGGTCGCGACGATCTCGGGCCAGGCCCAGGTCCGGCGTACCGGCTCCTCGACGTCGCCGTGGAGCTCGCGGTGCTCGGCGGCGAGGTGGAGGATCCGCTCCTCGACGAACACCTGGTAGGTGTCCGCGGCCGTGGCCGGCCGCTTGTCACGGGCGGCCTTCGACCGCAGGACCTGGCGCGCCGTGTACGCGACCACCGGCGACGCGTACCGCTTGCCGGCGGCCTGGACTGCGAGCACCTGGCCGACGACCACCTTGGTGATCGCCCCCAGGGGGACGTGGTCGGTGTGGAACATGCTGCGCATCACCAGGTGGTCGGTGGTCACCCACAGCGCGGGCCGCAGCAGCGCCATCCAGACCAACACCGCGCCGAGCAGTGCCGAGATCGCGATCACGGGCCCGTGCTCGCCGTCCCAGGACCGGAGGGCGAGCACCAGCACGACGGCCGCGGCCGCCAGCCCGACGTAGCCGCTGACCCGCCCGTTGGTCGCATGGAAGCGCTGCACGACGGCCTTCGAGTCGGGCTCGGTCATGGTGGTGCTCTCCTGGTTGTGGTCCGTTGCGCGGACAACCCTATGCTGGGCCGGTGAGCAGCACTCCCACGATCCTCGAGGACGTCACCGGATCGGAGGCCTCCCTACGGAGGTTCCTCCACGGCTTGCCGGGGGTCGACCAGGTCGGCGCGGAGGCGCGGGCCGCCGGGCTCGCCACACGGTCGATCAAGACCACCGCCAAGGCGTACGCGCTCGACCTCGCGATCCGCATGGTCGACCTGACCACGCTGGAGGGTCAGGACACCCCGGGCAAGGTGCGGGCGCTCTCGGCGAAGGCCATGCGCCCCGACCCCTCCGACCCGACCTGCCCGGCCACCGCCGCGGTCTGCGTCTACCCCGACATGGTCGGCATCGCGAAGGAGGCGCTCGGCACGAGCGGGGTCCACGTCGCCGCGGTGGCCACCGCCTTTCCCAGCGGTCGCGCCGCTCTCGACATCAAGCTCGCCGACACCCGTGACGCGGTCGAGGCCGGCGCCGACGAGATCGACATGGTCATCGACCGGGGCGCGTTCCTCGCCGGCCGCTACCAGCACGTGTACGACGAGATCGTCGCCGTCCGCGAGGCCTGCCGCCGCCCGGACGGCGAGGACGCCCACCTCAAGGTGATCTTCGAGACCGGCGAGCTGCAGACCTATGACAACGTCCGCCGCGCCAGCTGGCTGGCGATGATGGCCGGAGCCCACTTCATCAAGACCTCCACCGGCAAGGTCCAGCCCGCCGCGACGCTGCCGGTGACGCTGGTGATGCTGCAGGCCGTGCGCGACTACCGCGCACTCACCGGCCAGATGGTCGGCGTCAAGCCCGCCGGCGGCATCCGCACCGCCAAGGACGCGATCAAGTACCTCGTGATGGTCAACGAGGTGGCCGGCGAGGAGTGGCTCGACCCGGCGTGGTTCCGCTTCGGCGCCTCCACCCTGCTCAACGACCTGCTCATGCAGCGCACCAAGATGACCACCGGCCGCTACTCCGGTCCCGACTACTTCACGCTGGACTGATCTGATGCCTTCACCATTCGAGTACGCCCCGGCTCCCGAGTCCCGCGCGATCGTCGACCTCAAGCCGTCGTACGGCCTGTTCATCGACGGCCAGTTCGTCGAGGGCCACGGCACGCCGTTCAAGACGATCAGCCCCGCGACCGAGGAGGTGCTCTCCGAGATCGCCGAGGCCGACCAGGCCGACATCGACGCCGCCGTCAAGGCCGCGCGCCGGGCCTACGACCGAGTCTGGTCGCGGATGCCGGGCCGTGAGCGCGCGAAGTACCTCTACCGGATCGCGCGGATCATCCAGGAGCGCAGCCGCGAGCTCGCGGTGCTGGAGTCGCTCGACAACGGCAAGCCGATCAAGGAGTCGCGCGACGTCGACGTCCCCACGGTCGCCGCACACTTCTTCTACTACGCCGGCTGGGCCGACAAGCTCGAGTACGCCGGGCACGGCGCCGACCCGCAGCCGCTGGGCGTGGCCGCGCAGGTGATCCCGTGGAACTTCCCGCTGCTGATGCTCGCGTGGAAGATCGCCCCCGCGCTCGCCTGCGGCAACACCGTGGTGCTCAAGCCCGCCGAGACCACCCCGCTGACCGCGCTGCTGTTCGTGGAGATCTGCCAGCAGGCCGACCTCCCGCCGGGCGTGGTCAACATCGTGACCGGCGCCGGTGCGACCGGTCAGGCGCTCGTGGGTCACCCGGGCGTCGACAAGGTGGCGTTCACCGGCTCGACCGAGGTCGGCAAGGCGATCGCCCGCTCGGTCGCCGGCACCAGCAAGCGGGTGACGCTCGAGCTCGGCGGCAAGGCCGCCAACATCGTGTTCGACGACGCGCCGATCGACCAGGCCGTCGAGGGCATCGTCGACGGGATCTTCTTCAACCAGGGCCATGTCTGCTGCGCAGGCTCGCGGCTGCTGGTGCAGGAGAGCGTCGTCGAGGACGTCCTCGAGCGGCTCAAGGCGCGCATGTCGACGCTGCGCATGGGCGACCCACTGGACAAGAACACCGACATCGGCGCGATCAACTCCGGCGAGCAGCTCAAGCGGATCCGCGAGCTCTCCGAGGTCGGCGACGCCGAGGGCGCCGAGCGCTGGGAGGTCGCCTGCGACCTGCCCACCAAGGGCTTCTGGTTCCCCCCGACGCTGTTCACCGGCGTCTCGCAGGCCCACCGCATCGCGCGCGAGGAGATCTTCGGCCCGGTGCTGTCCGTGCTGACCTTCCGCACGCCGGCCGAGGCGCTCGAGAAGGCCAACAACACGCCGTACGGCCTGTCCGCCGGCGTCTGGACCGACAAGGGCTCGCTGATCCTCAAGATGGCCAGCTCGCTGCGCGCCGGCGTGGTCTGGGCCAACACGTTCAACAAGTTCGACCCCACGAGCCCGTTCGGCGGCTACAAGGAGTCGGGCTACGGCCGCGAGGGCGGCCGCCACGGTCTGGAGGCCTATCTGAGAACACCCCACGAAAGCGCGCGATGAGGGCGCTTCGCGCCGAGCGCGCACGCTTCCGCGGGGACCCCGTTCGCCACGTAAGGATGTACCAGTGAGCAGGATCGACGTTCGCAAGACCTACAAGCTCTACATCGGGGGCGCGTTCCCCCGGTCGGAGTCCAGCTACACCTACGAGGTCCTGGACAGCAAGGGGAAGTTCGTGGCCAACGCCGCCCTCGCCTCCCGCAAGGACGCTCGCGACGCAGTCGTCGCCGCCCGCAAGGCCTTCGGCGGCTGGTCCGGGCGCACGGCGTACAACCGGTCGCAGATCCTGTACCGCGTCGCCGAGGTCATGGAGGACCGCCGCCCGCAGTTCGTGCAGGCGGTGTCGCAGTCCGAGGGGCTGACGGCCAGCAAGGCGGGCGCGGTCGTCGACCAGGCGATCGACCGCCTGGTCTGGTACGCCGGCTGGGCGGACAAGCTCGCGCAGGTCGTCGGCAACGCCAACCCGGTCGCCGGGCCGTTCTTCAACCTCTCGACGCCCGAGCCGACCGGTGTGGTCGCCGTGCTGGCGCCGCAGGACTCCTCGCTGCTCGGCCTGGTCAGCGTGGTCGCCCCCGTGATCGTGTCCGGCAACACCGTCGTCGTGGTGTCGTCGTACGAGCGGCCGCTCCCGGCCGTGACGTTCGCCGAGGTGCTCGCGACCTCCGACGTGCCCGGGGGCGTGGTCAACGTGCTGACCGGGTCGGCTGCCACGGTCGGTCCGTGGCTCGCCTCGCACATGGACGTCAACGCGATCGACCTGACCGGCGTCGCCGGTGACACCGAGCTCGCCACCGAGCTCGAGGTCGCGGCCGCCGAGAACCTCAAGCGCGTGCGCCGGGCCCCGGCCGCGGAGCCCGACTGGGCCCTCGACCCGGGTCTCGACCCGATGACGGCGTTCCTCGAGACGAAGACCGTGTGGCACCCCATCGGGGTGTGAGAACGAAGCGTTGCAAGCACGTGTGATCGTCCTGGCCGGGCCCTCGGGGGCGGGGAAGTCCCGTCTCGCCGAGCGCGTCGGGCTCCCGGTGCTCCGGCTCGACGACTTCTACAAGAACGGCGACGACCCGACGCTCCCCCGGATCGCCGAGGGCGCGAACGCCGGCCTGGTCGACTGGGACGACCCGCGGTCGTGGTGGCTCGAGGACGCGCTCGCGGCGCTCGACACGCTGTGCCGCGAGGGCAGCGCGCAGGTGCCCGTCTACGACATCTCCCGGGACGGCCGGTGCGGCGTGCAGACTCTCGACCTGCAGGGCTCAGGGCTGTTCGTCGCGGAGGGCATCTTCGCCCAGGAGGTCGTCCCGCACGTCGGCGAGACCGGCCAGCTGGCCGCGGCGTACTGCGTGCGCCAGCACCCCATCGTCACCTTCTGGCGCCGGCTGACCCGCGACCTGCGGGAGCACCGCAAGCCGCCCCTGGTGCTGGTGCGCCGAGGCATGGCCCTGATGCACGACCAGCGAGGGGTGGTCGCCCACGCGGTCGACCGGGGCTGCCAGCCGGTGACGCCGGACCAGGGGTACGCCGCGATCACGGCGCTGGCCGAGAGGAGCGCGCTGCGGTGAGCGAGGACTGGCCCGAGCGGGTCTTCCGCGAGCGTCTGGTCCAGCCCGACCGGGTCTCCTGCGGCGCCACGGTGCTGGTGGTCGCCCGGATGATCCTCGACCACGTGTACGGCGAGCACATCGGCGCGGCGCCCTCGGTGCCCGACCGGTTCCGCGAGGAGGTCCTCGCGACGCACCGGCGGGTGACCGCCGCCGTCGACCGCGGCCACCTCCAGCTGCCCTGGCCGCGCGCGCTCGGGACGCCCCCGTGGGCCGTGGCCCGCCAGCTCGGGGACCGCGAGGTCCGCTGGATCCGCACCTCCCCCGGCCCCGGCTACGACGCCGTGGTCGCGGCGACCCGGCGCCGGCAGCCCGTGCCGGTCTACGTCGGCAGCCGGTGGCTGCCCCGACACGTGGTGCTCGCCCTGGGCGAGCACGACGGCGCCCTGCGGTTCTACGAGCCCGCGCGTGGGCGGCTCATGGACGTCTCCCGCCCCGAGTTCGCCGACGGACGGGTCGGGCTGGCCGGCTGGGACCACGCCTGGTGGGCGGTCCTGCCCGACTGATCGGGCCGGGAGGTCAGCTCGTCCAGACGACGAACACCAGCACCAGCCAGGCGGCGGGCGTGGCGAGCGCGACCGCGAGGGTCAGCCGGGCGAGCAGGAACGACGTACGTCCCGCGCCCTCGGCGGTCGCCTCGGTCGCGACCAGGTCGACGCGCCGCGGGTGCTCCGGGTCGTAGGCAACCGCCACGCGGTCGCCGACCCGCGGCGGCGGGTAGGGCGCGTCCGTCAGCGTCTCCGCCTCGACCGCCTCACCCTGCGCCGGGGTGAAGCGCACCCGGAGGAAGTAGCGGGTGTCCGGCGACGACCCGAGCGAGACGTCCTTGGCCTCGAGTCCGACGACCTCCGCCTCGGTCTCCACCGCCCGGTCCCGGAAGCCCTCCGCGAGGCGGCGCTGACGGATCCCCCGGGCGAACAGCACCCCGGCGACGACCAGCAGCACCGCGCCGGCGCCGAGCAGGAGCAGCGACGGGACCGGGTGGACGCTCACCCGACCTCCCGGAGTGCTCGGTACTCGGGCTTGATGAGGTCGTTGATCAGCGTCAGCCGCTGGTCGAAGGGCAGGAACGCCGACTTCATGGCGTTGATCGTGAACCACTCCAGATCGCGCAGGCCGTAGTCGAAGGCCTCGACCAGCGACCACAGCTCGTGGGTCACCGATGTCCGGCTCATCAACCGGTTGTCGGTGTTCACCGTGACCCGGAAGCCGAGCTCCTTCAGCAGCCCGATCGGGTGCTTGGCGATCGACTCCGCGGCGCCGGTCTGGACGTTGGACCAGGGGCACATCTCGAGCGGGATGCGCTTGTCGCGCACGTACGCCGCGAGCAGCCCGAGGGTGACCTTGCCGTCCTCGCCGACCGTGATGTCGTCGATGATCCGCACGCCGTGCCCGAGCCGGTCGGCACCGCACCACTGGATGGCCTGCCAGATCGACGGCAGCCCGAAGCCCTCGCCGGCGTGGATCGTGAAGTGCGCGTTCTCCCGCTGGAGGTACTCGAACGCGTCCAGGTGGCGGGTCGGAGGGTAGCCCGCCTCCGCGCCGGCGATGTCGAACCCGGCCACACCCCGGTCGCGCCAGGCCACGGCCAGGTGGGCGATCTCCATCGACCGCGCCATGTGGCGCATCGCGGTCAGCAGCTGACGTACGACGATCCTGCCGCCGGCCGCCTCGATGCCCTGGTCGAAACCCTCCTGCACGGCCCCGACGACCTCGTCGAGGGTGAGCCCCTGGGTGAGGTGCTGCTCGGGGGCGTAGCGCACCTCGGCGTACACGACGCCGTCGGCGACCAGGTCCTCGACGCACTCGCGCGCGACCCGGGTGAGCGCCGAGGTCGTCTGCATCACCGCGACCGTGTGGTCGAAGGTCTCCAGGTAGCGCTCCAGCGAGCCGGAGTCCGAGGCCTCCGCGAACCAGCGGCCGAGCGACTCGGCGGACAGGTCGCCCTCGACCTCGGGCAGCTTGTGCCCGGTCTCCGCGGCCAGCTCGATGATCGACCGCGGTCGCAGACCGCCGTCGAGGTGGTCGTGCAGCAGCGCCTTGGGCGCCCGCAGCACCTGGTCGCGGGTCGGGGTCGGGTTGGGGGACGCGGTCATGCCCCCGATCCTTCCACCTGCGGGACCCGGTAGGTTCCCGGCATGCGCGTCTTCACCACCCTGGACGAGGTCGCCGCCGCGAGCGGCGAGGAGCTGGGCACCTCCGAGTGGCTCCCGATCGAGCAGGACCGGGTCGACCGGTTCGCCGACGCCACCGGCGACCACCAGTGGATCCACGTCGACCCCGAGAGGGCCGCGGGCGGCCCCTTCGGCGGCACGATCGCCCACGGCTACCTCACGCTCTCCCTGGTGCCGTTCCTCGGCAGCCAGGTGTTCGCGCTCGAGACTCCTGGCGCCAAGCTCAACTACGGCGTCAACAAGGTCCGCTTCCCGCACCCGGTGCTGGTGGGCAGGCGGGTCCGCGCGCACGTCGCGCTCGCGGACGTCCAGGACCTCCCCGCCGGCAAGCAGCTCACACTGCGCTACACCGTCGAGATCGAGGACGAGGCCAAGCCGGCCTGCGTCGCCGAGACCGTCGTCCTGCTGCTCCCCTGACCGGGTCCGGCGCGCGTCAGCCGATCCGGTCGATCACCAGCGGCGCCGGGTCGTACGGCGTGCCCGCGGCCGCGATGTCGTAGCCGCCCTCGAGCGAGGCCAGGGCGCGCTCGAAGCGGTGCTCGTCGTCGGTGAGCAGCGTGAACAGCGGCTGGCCCTCCGTGACCTCGTCGCCGGGCCGGGCGTGCCACACCACGCCGGCACCGGCCTGCACCGGGTCCTCCTTGCGGGCGCGGCCGGCGCCCAGCCGCCAGGCGGCCAGGCCGACAGCCATCGCGTCGAGCCGCGACAGCACGCCGGTGGACGGCGCGACCACCACGTGGCTCTCCCGGGCCATCGGCAGCGTCGCGTCCGGGTCGCCGTCCTGGGCTCGGATCATCGCCTTCCAGGCGTCCATCGCGGAGCCGTCGGCGAGCTTGTCCGCCGGATCCACGTCCCCGCGCCCGGCGCCGGCGAGCATCTCGCGAGCCAGGGCCAGGGTCAGCTCGACCACGTCGGCTGGCCCGCCGCCGGCGAGCACCTCGACCGACTCGGCCACCTCGATCGCGTTGCCGGCCGTGAGGCCGAGCGGTGTCGACATGTCGGTGAGCAGCGCGACCGTGTGGACGCCGGCGTCCTTGCCCAGCGCCACCATGGTCTCGGCGAGCTCGCGCGCGGCGTCGACGTGCTTCATGAAGGCACCGGTGCCGACCTTGACGTCGAGCACCAGCGACCCGGTGCCCTCGGCGATCTTCTTCGACATGATCGACGACGCGATCAACGGGATCGCCTCGACGGTGCCGGTGACGTCGCGCAGCGCGTAGAGCTTCTTGTCCGCCGGCGCCAGACCGTCGCCGGCGGCGCAGATCACCGCGCCGACCGACTCGAGCTGGGCCAGCATCTCCTCGTTGCTCAGCGCGGCGCGCCAGCCGGGGATGGACTCGAGCTTGTCGAGGGTGCCGCCGGTGTGGCCCAGTCCGCGCCCGGAGAGCTGGGGTACGGCGACGCCGCACGCCGCGACCAGCGGCGCGAGCGGGAGCGTGATCTTGTCGCCGACGCCGCCGGTCGAGTGCTTGTCGGCGGTCGGCCGGGAGAGTCCGGAGAAGTCCATCCGCTCCCCCGAGGCGATCATCGCCTGGGTCCAGCGGGTGATCTCGCGACGCTCCATGCCGTTGAGCAGGATCGCCATCGCGAGCGCCGACATCTGCTCGTCGGCCACCTCGCCCCGGGTGTAGGCGGCGACGACCCAGTCGATCTGGCTGTCGCTGAGCTCACCTCGGTCCCGCTTGGTGGAGATGACCTCGACGGCGTCGTGCTGCGGTGACATTGGATGTGAGGGGCACGGCGCCGATGCGGCCGCCTCCCCTATCCCCTTTCGATCCGTGCGTGCGGGCAACCCGCACTGGCCTGATGACGGTCCACATGCCGGTGCGAGGCACCCCCGGGTACGGCGCATGTCCACCGAAACCGTAACGCCTCGGACCGTCGCACCCGGCGTGGGCCGGCGTGGTCGGGCCCGGCCTCAGGCCAGGTCGGCCGGGCCGAAGGCCTGGGGCAGGACCTCGGCGATGCTGCGCACGCCCTCGGGGGTGAGCAGCTGCAGGTCGGACCTGCCGTTCTCGGAGAGCAGCTGGCGGCATCGCCCGCACGGCATGATCACGTCACGGTCGCCGTTGACGCACACGAAGTGGGACAGCTTCCCGCCACCCGTCAGGTGCAGCTGGGAGACCAGGCCGCACTCGGCGCACAGGGTCACGCCGTACGCCGCGTTCTCGACATTGCAGCCCACCACGAGCCTGCCGTCCTCGGCGAGCGCGGCGGCGCCGACGCGGTACTTCGAGTAGGGCGCGTAGGCCCGCTCCATGGCGTCTCCGGCGGCCTCTCGGAGGTGGTCCCAATCGACGTCGTGAGCGTCTGTAGTCAAGCGGACGGGACCTCCGGCACGAAGTGATGGGACCAACAGCACAACATGGTAACCGTTGGGTAGTTCAGCCGACATCGACCGTCGTCTTCGGTACCGTGCAGACCGTTGCCTCGCACCCGTCGAGGCCATGACTGGAGGCAGTAGTGAACAACTTGAGGAAGGCCGTTTGCGGCAGCGTCGCCGCACTCCTCTCGGCTTCGATCCTGACCGCATGTGGCTCCGAGCCGGAGGACAAGGCGGGCGACAAGCCCAGCGCCGGCGGCGAGTCCAGCGCAACGGCTCCGGACTTCAAGCCCTGCATCGTCTCCGACGCCGGTGGCTTCGACGACAAGTCGTTCAACCAGCTCAGCTACGAGGGCGCCAAGCAGGCCGCCGACGAGCTCGGCGTGAAGCTCACGGCCGTCGAGTCCAACAGCGAGAACGACTACGCACCTAACCTGGAGAGCCTGGTCGCCGAGGGCTGCGACTCCATCGTGACCGTCGGCTTCGCGCTCTCCGCGGCCACCGTCGAGTCCGCCAAGGCGAACCCCGACATCATCTACATCCTGATCGACGACGCGGCCGACAACGACTTCAACGGCGAGAAGGATGCCGAGAACGTCAAGCCGCTGCTCTACGACACCGCCCAGGCCGCGTTCCTGGCCGGCTACGCCGCCGCCGACTACACCAAGACGGGTGTCGTGGGCACCTACGGCGGCCAGCCGTACCCGACCGTGACGATCTTCATGGACGGCTTCAAGCAGGGCGCCGAGTACTACTCCAAGGAGAAGGGCAAGGAGGTCAAGGTCGTCGGCTTCGAGGGTGGCGACAAGGGCGTGTTCACCGGCGGCTTCGAGGCCAACGAGAAGGCCACGAACACCGCGACCCAGCTGCTCGACCAGGACGTCGACGTGATCCTGCCCGTCGGCGGCCCGATCTACCAGGGCGCGCTCACCGCGATCGACTCCACCGGCAAGGACGTCGCGCTCATCGGTGTGGACGCCGACTTCTTCGAGACCGACCCGAACACCCAGGACGTGGTGCTCACCTCGATCCTGAAGAACATGAAGGTCTCGACCTACGAGGCGATCATGGCTGCTAGCACGTCGGTCAGCGACGGCAGCGAGTTCGACTTCTCGCCGTACATCGGCACTCTCGAGAACGACGGTGTCGGCATCGCGCCGTTCCACAACTTCGAGAGCAAGGTGTCCGACAGCCTCGCCGGCGAGCTGGACACCGTGAAGGCGGGCATCATCGACGGTTCGATCAAGGTCGACTCCTACCTGAAGTAGTCCCGGCTCGTAGTCAGCTCAAACACAGGGGAGGTCGGGCTCGTCCCGGCCTCCCCTGTGCTTGTTGCCTCCGTCGAAATCTAGGATCGCCAACCATGCAGCTTGTCCTTCGTGGCATCACCAAACGCTTCGGGACCCTGGTCGCCAACGACCGGATCTCCCTCACCGTCGAGTCGGGGGAGATCCACTGCCTCCTCGGCGAGAACGGCGCCGGCAAGTCGACACTGATGAACGTCCTCTACGGCCTCTACCAGGCCGACGAGGGCGAGATCGAGCTCGACGGCGTCGTCCAGCACTTCACCGGGCCCGGCGACGCGATGGCCGCCGGCATCGGCATGGTGCACCAGCACTTCATGCTCATCCCGGTGTTCACCGTCGCCGAGAACGTCATGCTCGGCAACGAGTCCACCGGCTTCGCCGGCTCGCTCGACACCCAGGCCGCCAGGGAACGGGTACGGGAGATCTCCGAGCGGTTCGGGTTCGACGTGAACCCGGACGCGGTCGTGGAGGACATCCCGGTCGGCGTCCAGCAGCGCGTCGAGATCATCAAGGCCCTCTCCCGCGACGCCGAGGTCCTCATCTTCGACGAGCCGACCGCGGTGCTGACCCCGCAGGAGACCGACGAGCTGATGGAGATCATGCGTCAGCTCAAGGGCGCGGGCAAGGCGATCGTCTTCATCACCCACAAGCTGCGTGAGGTCCGCGAGGTTGCGGACAAGATCACCGTCATCCGGCTCGGCAAGGTGGTCGGCGAGGCCGACCCGAAGTCCAGCAACGCGGAGCTGGCGTCGATGATGGTCGGCCGGCCCGTCGAGCTGACCGTCCACAAGGGCCCCGGGAACTTCGGCGACGAGGCGCTCGTGGTCGAGGGTCTCACCGTCCACGACGACCTCGGCCGGGTCCACGTCGACGACGTGAGCTTCACGATCAGGCGTGGCGAGATCCTCGCGGTCGCCGGTGTCCAGGGCAACGGCCAGACCGAGCTCACCGAGGCCCTGCTGGGGCTGCAGGCGCACGTCCGCGGGTCGATCCGTCTCGACGGCTCTGAGCTGGTCGGCCGTTCGGTGCGCCGCATCCTGGAGGCCGGTGTCGGGTTCATCCCCGAGGACCGGACGACCGACGGCCTGGTCGGCGGCTTCACGATCGCCGAGAACATGATGCTCAACCGCAGCCACGGCGAACCGTTCGTGAGCCACGGCTCACTGCGCCTCGACGAGCTCCACGAGTTCGCCAGCGACAAGCTGAAGGAGTACGACGTGCGCGCCCCGGGCATCGCCACGCTGGCCAGCCAGCTGTCCGGCGGCAACCAGCAGAAGCTCGTGGTCGCCCGCGAGCTCTCCCGTGACCTGCGGCTGCTCGTGGCGGCCCAGCCGACCCGCGGTGTCGACGTCGGCTCCATCGAGTTCATCCACAAGCAGATCGTGGCCGGCCGGGACGCGGGCGTCCCTGTCCTGGTCGTCTCCTCGGAGCTCGACGAGGTGGTCGCGCTCGCGGACCGGATCATGGTCCTCTACCGGGGCCGCGTCGTGGGCGTCGTCCCGAGTGACACACCCCGCGAGGTGCTGGGCCTGATGATGACCGGCGAACGTCCGGAAGGGGCCGTCGCATGAGCACGCCAGACAACGAGCCCGGCAGCGAGCCGGGCACCGAGCCCGGCACCGAGCCCGGCGACACCCGGACCCAGGAGTCCGCGCGTCCCGAGCCCGAGCACCGCGACGCCGACCGTTGGGGCGGCGTCCTGCGCGAGATCGCCTCCGGCCGGGCGATGACGGCGTTCCTCTCCGTCCTCCTCGCCGTGATCGTCGGGTCGCTGCTCATCGCGGCGACCGACGAGGCCGTCCGGGACGCGTCCAAGTACCTGTTCGCCGCACCGGGCGACTTCTTCAGTGCCGCGTGGGACTCGATCTGGGGCGCCTACACCGCACTGTTCCGCGGCTCGATCTACAACACCAACGGCGCGGACTTCGAGACGAAGATCCGGCCGCTCACCGAGACCTGCAAGTTCGCGGCCCCGCTGATCGCGGCCGGCCTGGGCGTCGGTCTGGCGTTCCGGGCGTCGATGTTCAACATCGGTGGCCGCGGCCAGATGCTGATGGCCGGAGCCGCTGCCGGCTGGGTCGGCTACCAGTTCGACCTGCCGTGGCCGCTGCACCTGACCCTGGCGGTCGTGGCCGGCATGGTGGCCGGCGCCCTGTGGGGTGGCCTGGCCGGATTCCTCAAGGCCCGCACCGGCGCCCACGAGGTGATCCTCACGATCATGCTCAACTACGTCGCGTTCTACCTGTTGTTCTACGCGCTCTCCGAGCAGAGCCTGCTGCAGGCTCCAGGATCGTTGAACCCCAAGTCGCTGCCGATGAAGGAGTCGGCGGTGATGCCGAAGCTCCTCGGTGACCGGTACAACCTTCACCTGGGGTTCGTCCTCGCACTCGTCGCGGTGGCGGTCGTGTGGTGGATCCTGAACCGCTCGGCCCTCGGCTTCCGGATCCGGGCTGTCGGCCTGAACGCCGACGCCGCGCGCGCCGCCGGCATCAACGTCGGACGCACCTACACCACGGTGATGCTGATCGCCGGTGCGCTGGTCGGCCTGGCCGGCGCCAACCAGGTCCTCGGCACGGTCACCAGCGGCATCGGTGTCGACCTCGACGCCGGCATCGGCTTCGACGCGATCACGGTGGCACTGCTCGGCAGATCCCGTCCGCTGGGCATCCTCGGCGCCGGGCTGCTGTTCGGCGCCTTCAAGGCCGGCGGGTTCGCCATGCAGGCCTCCCAGAACATCCCGGTCGACATCGTGCTGGTCGTGCAGTCGCTGATCGTGTTGTTCATCGCGGCTCCGCCGCTGATCCAGGCGATCTTCCGACTGCCCGCCAAGGAGGCGAAGTGAGCACCGACGTCAGCATGCCGATCGAGCAGACCCCGATCGCTGGGGTCACCACGATCGTCGACCGCAAACCGGCCGTGATCTTCGGGCTCGCGACGGCCGGGCTCGCCCTGATCCTGCTGTTCGCAGGGGTCTCCGACGACACCACGTTCCGCCTGGCGACACCGGACGACTGGGCCGAGCTGCCGGCCGTGACCGTGCCGGCCGCGCCGACCGCGTGGCTGCTCGTGCTGATCTGCGCGCTCTGCACCGCCGTATCGGTGAGCCTGCTGCTCAAGGAGCGGCGTACGCCGATGGTGCTGGTGGTCGTGTTCGCGATCTCCTGGATGATCGGCTTCCTCACCTGGGCCGCAGCCGGCGCGTCGATCCCGATGGTCGGGCTGCTCGCGGGGTCGCTCGCGCTCGCCGTACCCCTCGTCTTCGGGGCGCTCGGCGGCGTGCTCGGCGAGCGCGCGGGCGTGGTGAACATCGCGATCGACGGGCAGCTGCTCGCGGGCGCGTTCGCGGCCGCGGTCGTCGGCTCGATGACCGGCGTCACGTGGTTCGGCCTGGTCGCAGCGATGGCGGCCGGCATGCTGGTGGCGCTGCTGCTCGGCCTGTTCGCGATCAGCTACTTCGTCGACCAGGTGATCGTCGGCGTGGTGCTCAACGTGCTGATCATCGGCCTGACGAGCTTCATGTTCAGCCAGGTGCTCGCCCCGAACGCCGAGTCGCTCAACAACCCGCCGCGCTTCGACAAGATCGACATCCCCGTGCTCGGCGGCATCCCGCTGATCGGTCCGATCCTGTTCCGCCAGACCGCGGTCGTCTACATCCTGTACGTCGTGGTCGCGCTGGTGACGTGGGCGCTCTACCGCACCCGGTGGGGGCTGCGGGTCCGCGCCGTCGGCGAGCACCCGCAGGCGGCCGACACCGTCGGCATCAAGGTCAACCGCACCCGCTACCGCACGATCATCCTCGCGGGAGCGATCGCCGGCATGGGTGGCGCGTTCTACACCCTGGTCTCGGTGCCGCAGTTCAACCGCGAGATGACCGGGGGCGCGGGCTACATCGCGCTCGCCGCGGTCATCTTCGGCAAGTGGGACCCGATCCGGGCGACGCTGGCCGCACTCCTGTTCGGGTTCGCCTCGAACCTCCAGGGTGTGCTGTCGGTCATCGGCTCGCCGGTGCCCAGCCAGTTCATGCTGATGCTGCCCTACGTCGTGACGATCTTCGCCGTGGCCGGGCTGGTCGGGCGGTCCCGGGCGCCAGCAGCGGACGGTGTGCCCTACATCAAGGGCTGATCAGGCGACGGATGCGGAGGCGAGCGCGGCGACGGCCGCGCTCGCCAGCACCTTGGCGCCGATGCCGACCGACCGGTCGTCGACCCGCAGGTTGCCCTGGTGGAGGTCGTACGTCGGGCCACCGGGGGTGCGCGTGCCGAGCCGGCCCATCGCGCCCCGCACCCGGTCGAGGTACCACCCGAAGTCCTCGCCCCCCAGGCTCTGCTGGGTGGGCACGTGCCCGTCGGGGCCGAGCACCCGCTCCACGGCCCGCCCGAGCAGCACGATCGAGTCGAGGTCGTTGACCACGGGCGGCACGCCGCGCTGGTAGTCGACCTGCGCGTGCACGCCGTACGGCGCGACGATCTGCTCGACCAGCAGCGGCACGAGCTTCTCCGCCTCACCCCAGGCGATCGCGTCGAGCATCCGGACGGTGCCGCCGATGCGGCCGGTGGCGGGGATGACGTTGTGGGCCGAGCCGGCGCGCACGATGCCCCACACGACGCTCACCCCCGAACGCGGGTCGAGACGCCGGGACAGGATCGCGGGCAGCTCGGTGACGACCTTGCCGAGCGCGTAGGTCAGGTCCTCGGTCAGGTGCGGCCGGGACGTGTGCCCGCCCGATCCGGTGAGGGTCACCTCGAGGTGGTCCGCGGCGCCGGTGATCGGCCCCTCCCGGAGCCCGACCTGGCCGACGTCGAGCGTGGGATCGCAGTGCAGGCCGAACAGCTGGTCGACATCGTCGAGCGCACCGAGCTCGATGAGGGACAGCGCGCCACCGGGCATCACCTCCTCCGCAGGCTGGAACAGCAGCCGGACCCGACCGGGGAGCAGGCCCCGGGCGTGCACCCGGCCGAGTGCGACGGCAGCGCCGACCAGTGCCGAGGTGTGGACGTCGTGCCCGCAGGCGTGCGTCACCCCGTCGACGGTGCTCACCCAGGGGTCGTCGGTCAGGTCGGGCACCGGGAGCGCGTCGAGATCGGCCCGCAGGGCGACGACGGGCCCGCCCTCGCCGATGTCGGCGACCAGGCCGCTGCGGGCCAGCTCGGTCACGCGCCAGCCGGCGCGGCGCAGCCGGGCCGCGACCAGCGCCGTGGTGCGCAGCTCGCGCCAGGACAGCTCGGGATGGGCGTGCAGGTCCCGGCGCAGGGCGACGAGGTCGTCGCCGACGTCGTCGACGGCGGACTCGATCAGCAGGTCGACGGCGAAGGGGGCGGGCGCGGGCTCGGACATCGAGTCGAGATTAGTTCACCCGGGGTTCACCGCGCTCCGGCACCGGGGTCCGGTGAGCAGACCCGCTCCGGTCGTCGCCCGCCGGAGTGCGGGGCCCGCGTGCGTGGCCGGGTCCAGATCGGATCAGCGGGTCCGGTCGAAGGCCGCCAGGATACGGTCCGCGGCGACCGTCGCGGGCAGCTCGCCGGACAGCACCGCGTCCCGGAGCTCCTCCCGGATCTCCCGGACCCCCGGGGAGTGCCGGAGCCGCTGCTCGAGCTCGTCCCGGACGAGGGCCCAGGTGAAGTCCAGCTGCTGGAGCGCGCGCTTGTGCGCCAGGCCGTCGGCCCCCAGGTGCTCACGATGCGCGAGAACGCGCGCCCACACCTCGTCGACGCCGATGTCGTCGAGCGCCGAGCACGTCACGACCGGCGGCGCCCACTCGCCGTGGCCGCGCACCAACCGCAGCGCTCCGGCCAGGTCTCGGGCCGCGACCCTGGCCTCCATCTGACGGTCACCGTCGGCCTTGTTGACCGCGATCACGTCCGCGATCTCGAGGATGCCCTTCTTGATGCCCTGCAGCTGGTCGCCGGTGCGAGCGAGGGTGAGGAACAGGAACGTGTCGACCATACCGGCCACGGTCACCTCGGACTGGCCGACGCCGACGGTCTCGACGAGCACGACGTCGTACCCTGCGCCCTCCAGCACCGCCATCGCCTGCACGGTCGCGCGGGCGACGCCGCCGAGGGTGCCGGCCGACGGCGAGGGCCGGATGAACGCTCGTGGGTCCTGCGCCAGGCGGGCCATCCGGGTCTTGTCGCCGAGCACCGAGCCGCCGGTCCGCACCGAGCTGGGGTCGACCGCGAGCACGCCGACGCGGTGCCCCGCTGCCGTCAGCCGGGTGCCGAGCGCCTCGATGAACGTGGACTTCCCGACTCCGGGCACGCCGGAGATGCCGACCCGCACCGCGTCCTGTCCGTTCGCGGCGAGCTCGGTGAGGAGCTCCCGGGCCTGGGCACGGTGCTGCGGGCGGGTCGACTCGACCAGGGTGATCGCCTGGGACACCGAGGCACGTGCGCCACCCCGGATGCCCTCGACGAGGGCCTGGACGTCCGGCATCAGTGGCCGAGCTGCTCGCGCAGCCGGGCCAGCAGGTCGAGTGCGGACTCGGCGATGACCGTGCCGGGCAGGAACACCGCGGCGGCCCCCATCTCCAGCAGGGTCGGGACGTCGTCGGGCGGGATCACGCCACCGATCACGATCATGATGTCGGGGCGGCCCTGGTCTGCCAGCGCCTTCTTCAGTGCCGGCAGCAACGTGAGGTGGCCGGCCGCGAGCGAGGAGACCCCCACGATGTGGACGTCCGCGTCCACAGCCTGCTGGGCGACCTCCTCGGGCGTCGAGAACAGCGGCCCCACGTCGACGTCGAAGCCGAGGTCGGCGAAGGCGCTGACCACGACCTTCTGGCCGCGGTCGTGGCCGTCCTGGCCCATCTTCGCAACGAGGATGCGGGGACGACGTCCCTCCGCCTCCTCGAACGCCTCGGTCTCGGTGAGCACCCGCGCCACGGCGGCGTCGCCGGCCTCGTCTGCCTCGGCCCTGTACACGCCGCTGATCGTACGGATCACGGCCTGGTGCCGCCCGTAGACCTTCTCCAGCGCGGCGGAGATCTCGCCGACCGTGGCCTTGGCCCGGGCCGCGTCGACGGCCAGGCCGAGCAGGTTGCCCTCGAGGGTGCTCGACTTGCCCCGCTCGGCGGACTGGGTGAGTGCCTCGAGGGTGCGCTCGACCTCGTGGTCGTCGCGCTCCGCGCGGAGCCGCTCGAGCTTGGCGATCTGCTGGCGGTAGACGTCGTCGTTGTCGACCCTGAGGACATCGAGCTTGTCCTCGACATCGAGCCGGTAGGTGTTGATGCCGATGACCTTCTGGGCACCGGAGTCGATCCGGGCCTGGGTGCGGGCCGCGGCCTCCTCGATACGCATCTTCGGGATGCCCTGCTCGATCGCGGCGGCCATGCCGCCGGCCTGCTCGGCCTCGAGGATGTGCGCCCAGGCGCGCTCGGCGAGGTCGTGCGTGAGCCGCTCGACGTAGTAGGAGCCGGCCCACGGGTCGATCGTTCCGGTGGTGCCGCTCTCCTGCTGCAGCAGCAGCTGGGTGTTGCGGGCGATGCGGGCCGAGAAGTCGGTCGGCAGCGCGATCGCCTCGTCCAGCGCGTTGGTGTGCAGCGACTGCGTGTGGCCCTGGGTCGCGGCCATCGCCTCGATGCAGGTGCGCCCCACGTTGTTGTAGACGTCCTGGGCGGTCAGCGACCAGCCGGACGTCTGGCTGTGCGTGCGCAGGCTCATCGACTTGGGGTTCTGGGGGTCGAACTGGCGGACCAGGCGGGCCCAGAGCGCGCGGGCCGCGCGCATCTTGGCGACCTCCATGAAGAAGTTCATGCCGATCGCCCAGAAGAAGGACAGTCGCGGCGCGAACTGGTCGATGTCGAGCCCGGCGTCGAGCCCGGCACGGATGTACTCGACACCGTCGGCCAGCGTGTAGGCCAGCTCGAGGTCGTTGGTCGCCCCGGCCTCCTGCATGTGGTAGCCGGAGATCGAGATCGAGTTGAACCGCGGCATCTTCTCGGCGGTGAACTGGAAGATGTCGCTGATGATCCGCATGCTCGGGGCCGGCGGGTAGATGTAGGTGTTGCGGACCATGAACTCCTTGAGGATGTCGTTCTGGATCGTCCCCGCGAGCTGCTCCGGCTTCACCCCCTGCTCCTCGGCCGCAGCGATGTAGAGCGCCATGATCGGCAACACCGCGCCGTTCATCGTCATCGAGACCGACATCGCGTCGAGCGGGATGCCGTCGAAGAGCGTGCGCATGTCGTAGATCGAGTCGATCGCCACGCCGGCCATGCCGACGTCACCGCGCACCCGCGGGTGGTCGGAGTCGTAGCCGCGGTGGGTCGCGAGGTCGAACGCGACCGAGAGTCCCTTCTGGCCGGCGGCGAGGTTGCGGCGGTAGAACGCGTTGGACTCCTCGGCGGTGGAGAAGCCGGCGTACTGCCGGATCGTCCACGGCTGGGTGGTGTACATCGTCGGGTAGGGCCCGCGCAGGAAGGGGCTCAGGCCCGGCAGCGTGTCCAGGGCGTCGAGGCCCTCGAGGTCGGCTGGTGTGTAGAGCCCCTTGACCTCGATGCCCTCGGGCGCCAGCCACGGCTTGCCGACCGAGTCGGCGGGGCCGGTCTCCGCACCGCCGGCGAGCGGCAGGCCTGCGAAGGTCTCGGGGATGGTCACGACAGCTTCTCCCTCGTCCGGGTCAGGAAGTCCAAGGCGTCGACACCCAGCGCGCAGGAGTCGTCGGTGTAGTCGGTGGGCTTGCCCGCGATGATCACGTGCTGGGCACCGGCGGCGCGCAGGGCGGCGGCCGCCTCGGCGCCCCACTCGGCGTACGTCGAGTCGGCCCCGGCCAGACACACGACCGGCTGGCCGGCGTAGGCCGCGACCACCTCGGGCGGGTCGGCGGTGGCGCCGGCGACCTCGACCGCGATGCCGCCGGCGGCGAACAGGTTGGTGGCGAAGGTCGCGCGTGCCGTGTGGGTGGCGATGGCGCCGAGGGTGGCGAGGAAGACCGGCGTCGCCGCCGGCGCATCGCGCAGCGCCTCGAACGCGGCGCCGTACGGCTGTACGCCGTCCCAGGCGTCCCAGGCCACCCGGTCGGGCAGCACCTCGGCGCCGTTGGGGAACTCCGAGAGCCCCGTGATCGGGCGCTTGCGCCGTGCGATCTCGGCCGCCCGCTTGGCGACGGTCGCAGCGATCGCTTCGTCCAGCGACTCACCGGCGTCGAGCTTGCCGAACAGCTCCCAGGCGACCAGCGCGAGGTCGTCGGTCAGCTTCTCGACCGCGTAGGAGCCGCCGGCCGGGTCGACCACGTGCGCCACGTGCGCCTCGTCGATGAGCAGATGGGAGATGTTGCGCGCGATGCGACGACCGAGCTGCTCGGGCCGGCCCAGAGGGCTGTCGAAGGACAGCACCGTCACCGCGTCGGCGCCGCCCACACCGGCGGCGAAGGCCGCGACCGTGGTGCGGAGCATGTTCACGTAGGGGTCGTAGCGCGTCATCATCGGGCGGCTGGTGACCACGTGCTGGCGCTGCGGCACGTCGGGCGACTCGCTGAGCTCGAGCACGCGGGCCCAGAGCCGGCGCGCGGCGCGGAGCTTGGCGATCGTGGGGAACTGCTCGTCGGTCGCGGCGTAGCGGAACTCGACGAGCTGCGCGGCCTGCTCGACCGGGACGCCGGCCGCACCCAGCGCCCGCAGGTAGGTGACACCGGCCGCCATCGACGACGCCAGCTCCTGGGCGTCCGAGGCACCGCGGTCGTGGACCGTGGTCGCGTCGACCACGAATCCGAGCACGTGGCGGTCGAGCGCCTGGCGCGCCACCTCGGCGGTCGCCTCCGCGGCGGGCACGCCCAAGTTGGTGGCGGGGTGGAGCTCGCGCCCCTCGGCGTACAACAGGAAGGCAGCGGGGTCGACGCCGTCGAGGACGACGGGGGCGAGGTCGAGCTTGACGCCGTCCAGTGCGGTCGGGAGGTCGGTGCCGCCGCGGAGCCACAGCGAGGTGACCCCGCCCTCGAGATCGTTGAGGGCCTCGCCGTTCGCGGCCTTCGCGTCGGTGGCCTCGACGAAGGACCGGACGTCCCAGTCACCCTGGCGGACGGGGCGACCGTGGGTCGCCACGTCGTCGAGGAGGGCGCGGGTGCCGAGCGGGGTGATGCCGATGCCGTCGAGGGTGGTGCGGGTGAGCTTCTGCCAGACCAGGTCGTCCGGGTCCTCCTCGGTCAGCCGCCGTGCCTTGCGCAGGACCGCCGCGGCGCCCTTCTCCCAGTCGGCGATCGTCCAGGCGTCCTCCGGAGAGGCGAGGTCGAGCGACCCCTGCTCGGGCTCGAGCTTCGCGGGCTCGTCCAGGCCGCCTTCCACTCCACCATCGACACTCATGACTTGCACGATAGGCCGAGCGCACACCCCCGGGCCACGCGATGTGACGTTTTCGGACCAGGTCACGACCTAGGTCCTGCACCCCCGGGCCGAAGGTCGGTCGACGCCCGGTGGTCGCTCAGCCACGACTCGATCGCGTCTTTGAGGACGTCGTCGCGGGATCGCCCGCCCCGGACCGCATCGATGCTCGCGACCATCCCCGCCGGGACCGACAGGGAGACCGCGCCGGCCTGCGGGCCGAAGCGGCTCAGGGCCGACACGACGACCGTGCCCAGCACGTCGAGGATCGCGACCACGCCCATGCCGCGGAGCACGCCGGACGGCGGGTCGTCCTGAGCGACGATCACGACCGAGAGCGCGACGGCGAGCACCGAGGCCAGCACCAGCGTGCCGGCCAGCAGCCCCCGCAAGGTCGGCCGTCCGCGCGCCCCCAGCACGAGCAGCAGGCAGGCCTGGGCCAGGGTGGCGGCCACCGTGGTGCCCGCACCGAACGTGCGGCCGGCCGCGTCCTGCGGACCGGAGCCGAGATCGGCCCAGATCAGCAGCAGCCCGGTCACGACCGGCACAGCCACGGTGACCCCACCGGCGACACCGACGGTCTGGAACGACGTGCCGGCGGTCGCGAGATAGCACAGCACCGCGACGCTCGCGACGCCGACGAGCAGCGTCGTCAACAGCACCCGGCCCTCGGTGCGACCGAAGGAGCCGCCGCTCAGCAGCGCCGCGACCCCCATCAGCGCAGCGACCGAGAAGGAGCCGATCGTCAGGCGCACGATGACGGCTCGGGCGCTGGTCCCGATCTTCGCTGCCATGCTCCATCGTCCCTCCGATGCGGCCCGGCGGCATCGGCCGCACGGCCCCTCCTGCGGGGGACCTTGTGCTCAGCCGAGGCTCACGCTCTGCGCCCCGCGGTCCGCCACCAGGTCGGCTGCGATCCCGCGGACAGGTCGAGGGCTGCCCGCCGGTCGGCGATCACGCCCAGCGCCCGGGCCATCCGCACCTCCAACGGACTCCGGTCACCGACAACCTCCGGAGCCTCGGGTGCGTCCCACGGGCGAAGACGAGAGCTCGGGGGAGGTTGTCATGGGCATGGAGTCGAGGCGGTCGGCGATCGTGCGTGCGGTGGTCACGGTCGTGCTCGTCACGATGGTCGTCGCGGCGGCGCTCGGAGGTGCGACGTACGTCGTCTCCCGGGCGCTGGTCGGGATGATGTCGTAGCCGCGGCAGGACGGTCGGCCCCACCGGCCGGGCGGCCCGCGAGGTTCACACGACATCCACTTGGCGGCAGTGACCCGGACACCGGCCGGAGGGACCGTGGCGGCATGCGGATCGCGTTGGTGACCGAGACGTTCTTCCCCGCCGTGGACGGCACCACGACCACGGTGAAGGCGGTCGCGGATCGGCTCGTCGGGGCGGGCCACACCGTGCTGGTGATCGCGCCCGGCCCCGGCCTGTCGACGTACGGTGCGAGCGAGGTGGTCCGCATCAGGTCACTGGAGCGCACGGGCGGCCAGGTGCGGACGGCGCTCGAGCGGTTCGGGCCGGACCTGGTGCACGTGACCTCGCCGGGGGCCGTCGGTCGCAAGGCGCTCAAGCACGCCGGCCGGCTCGGCGTCCCGGCCCTGGTCGTCGAGCAGTCCCCGCTCCTCGACGTCACCGCCGACTACTGGCGGGGCCGGGTGGCCGAGCGGGCCGACCGGGTGCTCGTGACCTCGCGGTGGATGGTCGACCGGCTGGCGGAGTTCGAGGTCGACGCCGACCTCTGGGCACCCGGCGTCGACACGGCCGCCTTCACCCCGGCGCTGCGCGACCAGTGGCTCCACGACCGGTGGTCGCGCGCCAGGTCCCGGACCGGCCCGCTGGTGGTGGTCGGCTACGTGGGCAGCCTGCGCAAGCGCCACGACGTACGCCGGCTCGCGGCCCTGTCCACGGTCCCCGGCATCCGTCCGGTGATCGTCGGCGACGGGCCGCAGCGCGGCTGGCTCGAGGGCCGGCTGCCCGGGGCGAAGTTCCTCGGGGAGCTCCCGACCGGCGACCTGACCGCCGTGCTGCCCAGCCTGGACGTGCTCGTGCATCCGGGCGAGCACGAGACCTGCTGCCACGCACTGCGCGAGGCGGCTGCGTCCGGGGTGCCGGTCATCGCGCCTCGCTCGGGAGGCGCACCGGACGTCGTACGCAACCTGGAGAGCGGCCTTCTCTACGACCCGACCGGCGACCACGCGCTGGCTCGCGCGGTCGCGGCGGTGGCGGCGGATCGGCACCGGGGGCTGCTCGGCTCCCGGGCGCGCGAGCTCGCCACCCGCACCTGGCACGACGCCGTCGACGAGCTCGTCGACCGCCACTATTCCCCGCTGACGGTCCCGAACGCGGGGACGAAGGTCCTGAATTCTTCCTGATTCGGCCTATGTCACACGGTCGGGTGGGGCTACCGGTCAGTAGCACCGGTAGCGTGTCGCAACGTGGCAACGACGACCTTGGTCAAGGGGGCGCGAGCATCACGCTCGACGATCACCCTGAAGCTCCTCATGGCCGTGAGCGGCCTCCTGTTCATCGCCTTCGTGCTCCTGCACATGTACGGCAACCTCAAGGCCTTCGCTGGCCATGACTCGTACAACACGTATGCCGAGCACCTGCGCACCTTCGGCGAGCCGATCCTCCCGCGGGAGGGTCTGCTCTGGATCCTCCGCCTCGGGCTGATCGCGGCGCTCGCCCTCCACCTCTACAGTGCCCTGGCGCTGTGGCACCGGTCCGGCAAGGCGCGCACCAGCAAGTACGTCGTGAAGAAGAACCTGGGCTCCAGCTTCTCCTCGCGGACGATGCGCTGGGGCGGCGTCACGCTGCTGCTCTTCGTGGTGTGGCACCTGATCCACTTCACGATCGTCAAGGTCAACCCGGACGGCGGGGCGACCAACGATCCCTACAACCTGGTGGTCGACTCCTTCCAGGTGTGGTGGATGACGATCATCTACCTGGTCGCGATGGCCGCTCTGGGCCTGCACCTGCACCACGGCACGTGGAGCTCGCTCCAGACGCTCGGGTGGACCAGCACCGCCGCGGCGCGCACGCGCGCCAAGATCGCCGGCTGGGTGGTCGCGATCGTCATCGCAGGCGGCTTCTCGCTGGTGCCCCTGTTCGTCCTCTTCGGCGTCATCGACTAAGGAGTCGCGTTCATGGCATCCTCCCTCGACCCCTCCCACAGCACCGCGACGAACCAGCCGTCGGTGCAGGTCTCCGACGACGCCCAGGGCTACTACGTGCCCGGCGAGCCGCTGGTGGACCCACGGACCCCGGCCGGCCCCATCCAGGACCGCTGGACGACCCGCAAGTTCGAGAACCGCCTGGTCAACCCGGCCAACCGGCGCAAGCTCTCCGTGATCATCGTCGGCACCGGCCTGGCGGGCGGCGCGGCCGCCGCCACGCTCGGCGAGGCCGGCTACAACGTGAAGTCGTTCTGCTACCAGGACTCCCCGCGGCGCGCGCACTCGATCGCGGCGCAGGGCGGCATCAACGCCGCCAAGAACTACAAGGAGGACGGCGACTCGACGTTCCGTCTCTTCTACGACACCGTCAAGGGCGGCGACTACCGCGCCCGCGAGTCGAACGTCTACCGCCTGGCCGAGGTCAGCGCGAACATCATCGACCAGTGCGTCGCGCAGGGCGTCCCGTTCGCCCGTGAGTACGGCGGCCTCCTCGACAACCGCTCGTTCGGCGGCGTGCAGGTCTCCCGCACCTTCTACGCCCGCGGGCAGACCGGTCAGCAGCTGCTGATCGGCGCCTACCAGGCGATGGAGCGGCAGGTCGCGGCCGGCACGGTGGAGGAGTTCACCCGCCACGAGATGCTCGAGCTGATCGTCGCCGACGGGCGGGCCCGCGGCATCATCGCCCGCAACATGGTCACCGGCGAGATCGAGACGCACCTCGCGGACGTCGTCGTGCTCGCCAGCGGCGGCTACGGCAACGTCTTCTACCTGTCGACCAACGCGATGGGCTCCAACGTCACGGCCACCTGGCGAGCGCACCGCAAGGGCGCCTACTTCGCCAACCCGTGCTACACGCAGATCCACCCGACCTGCATCCCGGTGGCCGGCACGCACCAGTCGAAGCTGACGCTGATGTCGGAGTCGCTGCGCAACGACGGCCGGATCTGGGTGCCGAAGAACAAGGCCGACTGCGACAAGGACCCGCGTCAGATCCCCGAGGCGGACCGCGACTACTACCTGGAGCGGATCTACCCGTCCTTCGGCAACCTGGTCCCTCGCGACATCGCGTCGCGCGGCGCGAAGAACGTCTGCGACGAGGGCCGCGGTGTCGGGCCCGAGGTCGACGGCGTGCGCCGCGGCGTCTACCTCGACTTCAGCGCCTCGATCGAGCGTCTGGGCGAGGACGCCGTACGCGAGAAGTACGGCAACCTCTTCGACATGTACCAGCAGATCACCGGCGAGAACCCGTACGAGGTTCCGATGCGGATCTACCCCGCCGTGCACTACACGATGGGCGGCCTGTGGGTCGACTACGACCTGCAGGCGTCGATCCCCGGCCTGTTCGTCACCGGTGAGGCGAACTTCTCCGACCACGGCGCGAACCGCCTGGGCGCGTCGGCCCTGATGCAGGGCCTGGCGGACGGCTACTTCGTGCTGCCGAACACGATCCGCGAGTACCTCGCCGACGGCCCGTTCGAGCCGATCCCCGAGGAGCACCCGGCGGTCGTCGAGGCGAAGAAGTCGGTCGAGGACCGCGTTGCGCACTTCCTCAGCACCAACGGCACCCGCAGCGTCGACTCCTACCACCGCGAGCTCGGCAACATCATGTGGGAGTACTGCGGCATGGAGCGGACCGAGGACGGGCTGAAGAAGGCGATCGACCTGATCCGCAGCCTGCGCGAGGACTTCTGGCGCAACGTCAAGGTCCTCGGCACCGCGGACAGCCTGAACCAGTCGCTGGAGAAGGCCGGTCGCGTGGCCGACTTCTTCGAGCTCGGCGAGCTCATGTGCGTCGACGCGCTGAACCGCCGCGAGTCCTGCGGCGGCCACTTCCGCGCCGAGTCGCAGACCGAGGACGGCGAGGCGCTGCGCCACGACGACCAGTTCGCGTACGTCGCGGCCTGGGAGTTCGGCGGTGACGGCGCGCTGCCTGTCCTGCACAAGGAAGACCTCGTCTACACGGCCATCGAGATGAAGCAGCGGAGCTACAAGTGAAGGTCACTCTCAAGATCTGGCGCCAGCCGGACAGCGCGTCCCAGGGTGCGATGCACACCTACGAGGTCGACCAGGTCTCGGAGGACATGTCGTTCCTCGAGATGCTCGACGTCCTCAACGAGCAGCTGAACACCCAGGGCGAGGACCCGGTCGCGTTCGACTCCGACTGTCGCGAGGGCATCTGCGGCATGTGCGGCCTGATGATCAACGGTCAGGCCCACGGCCCGGAGGTCACCACGACCTGCCAGCTGCACATGCGGTCGTTCAAGGACGGCGACGAGATCGTCGTCGAGCCGTGGCGCTCCGACGCGTTCCCGGTCCTCAAGGACCTGGTCGTCGACCGCGGCGCGCTGGACCGGATGATCCAGGCCGGCGGGTTCATCTCCGTCAACACCGGATCGGCTCCCGAGGCCCACTCGGTGCCCGTCCCCCGCGACGACGCGGTCCGCGCGTTCAACGCCGCCGCCTGCATCGGCTGCGGCGCGTGCGTGGCGGCCTGTCCGAACGGGTCGGCGTCGCTGTTCCTCGGGGCCAAGATCACCCACCTCGGCGAGCTGCCGCAGGGTCAGCCGGAGCGGCACTCCCGGGTGGTCGACATGGTCGCCCAGCACGACCACGAGGGCTTCGGTGGCTGCACCAACATCGGCGAGTGCACCGCAGCCTGCCCCAAGGAGATCCCGCTCGACGTGATCTCCCAGCTCAACAGGGACCTGCGCGTCGCGATGGCGCACGGCCACTGACCACTGCTCCACGTCGACCCGCCCGAGAGCTTCGGGCGGGTCGACGTCATTTACGCCGGCAGCAGCCAGACCTCGTCGTCACCGGCGAGGGTGGGGCAGCGCGCGCCGGGGACGACCTGCACGTCGAAGATCTCGGTGACGCCGGCGTCGAACTGGAGCGTGGCGACGGTCGTGCCCGTCGCGAGCTCGATCACCCCGACGCCGCACACGAGCCGGTCGTGGTAGGCCGCGATCGGCGCACCGCCGAAGATCGCGGTCTCGCGGATCTTCGAGAGCCCCACGAAGGCGAGCCCGCCGTGCAGCGCGAGCCCGCGGGCATAGCCCGGGACGGCGGCGACCGCGTCCCGCTGCCCGGTCGCCGGGTCGACCCGCTCGAGCCGGCCCAGGCCGGAGTTCAGCACGAACAGGTTGCCGTCCTGCCAGCGTGGCGAGTGGGGCATGGCCAGGCCGGTGGTCACCGGCTCGCCCGAGGCGACGTCGAGCACCGCTCCGCTGTCGTTGCGCGCCGCGCGCCACCCGGCCGGCTCGTCGGTCTGCGCCATCACGGTGACGAACGCCGGGGCACCGTCGCGCATCGCCACGCCGTTCAGGTGGCACCGGTCCTGCGCGGCCAGGCCCGAGATGAACGGCGGGCGCCACCGCGGCACGAAGCTGTAGCTCGAGTCGAGGCCGGCCAGGCAGGAGAACAGCGTGTTCACGACCCACAGGTCCGGGTCGCCGGCGGCGGTGGTGCCCCACGCGACCTCGTGACACTGGATCGAGCCGGTCACGACGGACGTGCGCGGCAGCCAGCACCGGTCGTAGCGACCGGCGGGCTCGATCGCCGGCGCGAGCTCGGAGTGGTCGCGCAGGGACCAGACCTGCCCCTTGCCCCCGATCGCGACCCGGTCGGGCCCGACCGCGATGCCCATGGCCTGGTCGAACCTGCGGAACGAGAGCGTCGGCCGGCCGTCGTGCACGCCGATGGCGACCAGCTGGCCCGCCTGGTACGTCGAGACCAGCAGCGAGCACCCTGCCGCGCCGAGGACCTCGGGGAACGATGCGCTGTAGTGGAAGCCGATCTCGGTGGCGTCCCCCGCAGCTCTCACCGCAGCCTCAGGGTGTACCGATGGACCTCACTGCTGCCGGCTCCGCCGCAGGGAGTGAACCTGAACCGTGCCCGGACCTTCAGCTCGCCCTTCTCGCGCAGCTCCCGCATGCCGGCCTTGGTGGGCTCCAGCGTCACCGCGACCTTGCGGGCTCGACCCACGTCGGTCACCGAACGTTTGATCTGGGACCCGGCCACCGGGGCGACCACCAAGGTGCCGGCGCCTTCGACCTCGACGACCACCCGCACCGTGCCCGCCGTCGTGTCGACCTTGCCACGGCCGACCTCGAAGCCTCCGCCTGTGTTGATGTCGGCGACCATCCTCGTGCCCACCGTAGTGCCGTCGGACTCCCAGAGCTCTCCACCGTGGACGCCGTCGTCGGCGCGGAAGAACACGGTCCCGCCGACGGCGGCGAGGGAGTTCGGGCTGCCATCGACACCTGACGGCTGGATGTCCTCGACCATTCTGGTCCCGGCCTCGGTGCCGTCGGACGTCCACAGCTCACGGCCGTGGAACCCGTCACCCGCAACGAAGAACAGCCTGCCCGCCGCGTTCGTCAGCCAGTACGGCGAGCTGCCGTAGACGTCGGCGTTGATGTCCTTGACGAGCACGGTGCCCGCCTCGGTTCCGTCCGACTTCCACAGCTCCTGCCCGTGGACGCCGTCGTCGACGCGGAAGAACAGGGTCCCGCCGACGTCGGTCAGGTCCGCGGCGCCGTAGTCGGAACCGCCCGGGTCGACGTCCTTGACCAGGACGGTGCCGGCCTCGGTGCCGTCCGACGTCCACAGCGCCCCGTCGAGCTGACCGTCGTCGGCGATGAAGAACACCGATCCGCCCGACTCGGTGAGGTACCTGGGGCCGGCCGACGCGGCGCCCGGGTTGATGTTGTCGACCATCACCGTCCCGGCGCCGGTCCCGTCCGACGTCCACAGCTCGGCGCCGTGGACGCCGTCGCGGGCGCTGAAGAACACCGTGTCGCCGCTGGCGGTGAACCCGGTGGGCGAGCTGCCGTACTCACCGGGCCGGATCTCCTTGAGCATCGCCGTGCCCGCGGGGGTGCCGTCAGACGTCCACAGCTCCTCGCCGTGCGTGCGATCGGCGGCCGAGAAGAACAGCGTGTCCCCCACTGCGGTCAGCTCGGCGGGGCCGATGTCCCCGTAGTACCCGCCGGAGGAGGGGATGTCCGTGAGCCTGACGGTGCCCGCACGGGTGCCGTCGGACCTCCACAGCTCCCGGCCGTGCGTGCCGTCGTCGGCGGTGAAGAACAGCGTGCCGCCCAGCGCGGTCAGGAAGGCCGGCCCGCCGTAGTAGGAGTCGTCGGCGGAGTCGATGTCCTTGACCATCACGGTGCCCGCACGGGTGCCGTCGGACTTCCACAGCTCCCGGCCGTGCGTGCCGTCGTCGGCGATGAAGAACAGCGTGTCTCCGACGGCGGTGAGTTGGGTCGAACGGCCGTCGTAGTAGCTGTCGCCGGCAAGGTCCTGGATCAGCACGGTGCCGGCCGCGCTCCCGTCCGTGGTCCAGAGCCCACGCCCGCGCACACCGTCGTCGGCCACGAAGAAGACCGCACCGGCCACCTCGACGATGTCGGACGGTGAGCTCCCCGGCGTCGGCACGTCGGCGCCACACTGCGCCCCGGCGGAGGTGCTCGTGGGAGCGGCGACGGCCTGCTGCGCCCCAGTCAGACCGGCCAGGCCGACCGCGGCCACCGTCGCCGCGCCGGCCGCCCGGCTGACCCGGGCGCGGCGACGGCGGCCCTTGGCCTCGACGACCCGGCGTCGCAGCGCCTTCTCGTGGGCAGTTCGACGCCGACGACTCATGTCAGACCTCCGGTACCGGGACGTGGCTGGATGCTATGCCTTCAGACGTCGACGGGAGGCGTTCGGTTGCGTGTCGGTCGCCCCCGCCCGGCGCCGCCTCGACAACCGCCTCGCCACGGCCACGACCCCCAGCGTGCTGACGGCCCCGGCGACGTACGGCGGCAGCCAGGCCGGTCGAGACGCGGGCTCGGGCCGGGCGACCGGCGGTGAGGGCGGGCCCTGCACGGGCGGCGCGTCCTCGGTGACCCGGGCCGCCCGCGCCTCGCGCGAGGTGTGCGCGAACGCCGCGGCGTACAGGACCACCCGCGAGAAGTAGTTGATCCACACCAGCAGGATCAGCGCGATTCCGAAGGCCTGGAACGCCGGCTGCTCCTTCGTGCTCTCCAGGAGGTACTTCGACACCTGCTTGAGGGCCTCGAAGCCCAGTGCGCCGAGGACGGCACCTCTCCACAGGGACCGGCGCGGGGTATGCGGATCGGCCGGCAGCCGGAACAGCAGGTAGAACAGCAGCGCGTTGGCGGCGAGCCCGAGCGCCACCGTGACCAGCGTGGCGATCCAGCCGAGCTCGGTGCCGAGTCCGAACCACCCCACGACCTCGCCGGAGAAGCCGCTGACGAAGCCGGTCACCGCGACGGCGACGAGCAGGACCACGCCGAGGGACGCGAGGGTGACGAGGTCGCGCAGCTTGCCGCCGACGAAGCCCGGCTGCTCGCGCGCGGGGATCTCGAAGACCACCACGAGCGCGTCACGCAACGCGGACACCCAGCTCAGCCCCGAGTAGAGCACGCCGGCGAGCCCGAGCAGTCCGGCCCAGCCGGAGAACGTGCGGATGTCGTCGAGCGAGAGCTTGCCCTCGCCGGAGCCGACGATGCCGGGCAGGATCGAGTTGATCGCGCGGCGCAGGTCCGCGTCCGCGCCGTCGTAGACCTGCGAGACGAGCCCGACGACGAAGAACGCCAGCGCGAGGATCGGGAAGAAGGAGAGGAACGCGAAGTACGTCATCGCCCCGGCCTGCTGGCCGGCCAACACCTTGCCGTAGTGCTCCTGCATCCGCACCAGGTGGTCGACCAGGGGCCGGCGCCGCCGCAGAGCGGTCACCCGGCCGCCGATGCCGCCCCCGAGCGAAGACATCAGCGCGGCGCCATCAGCGGCCCTGGGCCGCCTGCAACGGGAAGTCGCGCGTGGGACGCCAACCGTCGCGGTCGTCGTGCACGTAGAGGTGGAAGCGCTCGACGTCGAACTCGCACTCGAAGCCCGCGAGCTCGGTGAAGGCCTGGTCGAGCAGGTCGTCCTCGAGGTGGTGGGCGATCGTCACGTGCGGGTGGTAGGGGTACTGCAGCTCGACCTCGAGGGGTCCCCGTCGCAGCGCCTTCGCGAGCTGCTCGCAACGCGAGATGCCCTCCACCAGGGTCACGAACACGACCGGCGAGACCGGACGGAAGGTGCCGGTGCCGCGCAGGTGGACGCAGAAGCCCGTGGTCTCGGCCGCCACCTCCTCGAGGTGCTTCTCGACGTCGGCGAGGTGCACGTCGTCGATCTCGGTCGGCGGCACCAGGGTGATGTGGGTGGGGATCATCGCGGCGGTGTGGTCGCCGACGCCCTTCCGGTAGTCCTGGAGCTCGGAAGCCCACGGCTCGGGGATCGCGACCGCTACGCCAATCGTCGGCACGTGGGAGACCCTACTGGCCCGCGGCGACGAAGCCGACGCGCTGGTAGACGTCGCGCAGGGTCGCCTGGGCGACGGCGCCCGCCTGCTCGGCCCCTCGGCGCAGCACGCCGGTGAGGTAGGACTGGTCGTCGAGCAGCTCGAGGGTGCGCTCGCGGAACGGCGTCACGAACTCGACCACGACCTCGGCCAGGTCCTTCTTGAGGTCGCCGTAGCCGCGACCGGCGTACTCCTGCTCGAGGTCGGCGATCCCCCGCCCGGTGAGCGCGGAGTAGATCGTGAGCAGGTTGCTGACGCCGGGCTTGTCCTCCGGGTCGAACCGGATCGCCGAGCCCGAGTCGGTGACCGCGGAGCGGATCTTCTTCGCCGATGCCCTGGGGTCGTCGAGCATCTCGACGATGCCTGACGGCGAGGACGCGGACTTGGACATCTTCGCCGTGGGGTCCTGGAGGTCGGTGATCTTGGCGGTCGCCTTGAGGATGTAGGGCTCGGGCAGCCGGAACGTCTTCTTGTAGCGGCTGTTGAACCGCTGCGCGAGGTCGCGCGTCAGCTCGAGGTGCTGGCGCTGGTCCTCCCCCACCGGCACGTAGTGCGGCCGGTAGAGCAGGATGTCGGCGGCCTGGAGGATCGGGTAGGTGAACAGCCCGACGCTGGCCGCTCCTTCTCCGCCCTTGGCGGACTTGTCCTTGAACTGGGTCATCCGGCGGGCCTCGCCGAAGCCGGTGAGGCACTGGAGCACCCAACCGAGCTGGGCGTGCTCGGGGATCTGCGACTGGACGAAGATCGCGGACCGGTCGGGGTCGATGCCCATCGCGATCAGCTGCGCGGCCGCACGGAGCGTGCGCTCACGCAGCACGCGGGGGTCCTGCTCGACGGTGATCGCGTGCAGGTCGGCGATGAAGAAGAACGGCTGGTAGTCCTGCTGCAGGTCCACCCACTGCTGCAGCGCTCCGAGGTAGTTGCCGAAGTGGAACGAGTCGGCGGTCGGCTGGATGCCGGAGAGCACTCGCGGCCGGGTCGTGCCCGAGCCCTGCTCCGACTCCTGGGGAGACTCCGAGACCTCGGGTGCGGTCGTGGTGGACATGGCGGACATTCTCGCCCATGGGGGTCGCCGGACCGGCATCCGGGGTTAACGGTTTGCCGCCCCGCGGCGGCCGCTGAGAGGGTTCCGGCATGCCCGCGCCCACGCTCACCGACGGAGTCGTCACGCTCCGCGCGCACCGGCCCGACGACGCCCTCCGGTGCTTCGAGCAGTGCCAGGACCCCTCCTCTCAGCGGTGGACGAGGGTGCCGGTGCCGTACTCGATGGACGACGCCCGGTCGTTCGTGGAGGAGTTCTGCCCAGGGTGCTGGGCGGACGACTCCGAGTGGATCTTCGCGATCGAGCACGAGGGCCGGTACGGCGGCACGATCTCGTTGCGCGACGAGGGCTCGGGACGCGCCGAGATCGCGTACGGCTCGCACCCGTCGATCCGCGGCAGCGGAGTGGTCGAGCGAGCGCTCCGGCTGCTGCTGGCGTGGGGGTTCGCGGAGCGGAACCTGCAGGTGGTCATCTGGTATGCGACCGTCGGCAACTGGGCGTCCCGCAAGGTGGCCTGGCGTCTGGGCTTCTCCGACGACGGCCTGGTGCGCCGCTGGAACCCGCAGCGCGGCGAGCTCCTCGACAGCTGGGTCGGGACGCTGCTGCCCGATGAGCCCCGCGAGCCGCGCACCCGCTGGCTGGAGAACCCGGTCGTGGACGGAGAGGGCGTGCGGCTGCGCCCGTTCTCCGATGCCGACGTACCCCGGATCGTGGAGGGGCTCGGCGACGCGGACACGCAGTACTGGCTGTCGTTCCTGCCCCGCGACCCCGGCGAGCCCGAGGGCCGTGCCTACGTCGAGCAGGTCACGGAGCGGCTCGCGACCGACCACACGATCACCTGGGCGGTGTGCACCCCCGAGGACGACACCCTGCTCGGCGCCGTCGGCCTGCACCGGATCGCCCAGGAGCCCGAGGTGGGCTACTGGACGCACCCGGACGCTCGAGGTCGTGGGATCGCCACCCGGGCGGCCAGGCTCGCGCTCGGGCACGGGTTCGAGACCCTGGGGCTCGAGCGGCTGGCGGCGTACGCCTCAGCCCCCAACCTGGCCTCGCTCCGGGTGCTCAAGGCGATCGGCATGCGGCGCACCGGCGTACAGCGGCGGGCCGTGCGCACCGCCGACGGGACCCCGGTCGACCTGGTCGGCTACGACCTGCTGGCCGAGGAGTGGGCCGCGGACCGGTCGACGGAGGCCGACCAGAGCAGCACCGCGACGCCGACGACCGAGAGCGCGCCGCCCACCAGCGCCGGCGCCCGGTAGCCGTAGCCCGCTGCGATCACGACGCCGCCGAGCCAGGCGCCCAGCGCGTTGGCGAGGTTGAGCGAGGCGTGGTTCATCGCCGCGCCGAGGGTCTGGGCCTCGCCCGAGACCGCCATCAGCCGCAGCTGGAGGTTGATCACCAGCACCGACCCGATCGCGGTGACGAGGAACACCGCCGGCAGCAGCAGCCAGCCGTGCGGTGCGGCCGCCCACACGACCAGCATCACCAGCCCGGACCCGATGCCGGCCCAGATCAGCGACCCGAAGACCGACCACTCGGCCAGCCGGCCGGCCAGCCAGGTGCCGGCGACCATGCCGACACCGAACGCCGCAGTGAACACCGGCACCGCGGACTCGGACAGCCCGCCGACCTCGGTGACCGTCGGGGCGATGTAGGAGTAGACGGCGAACAGGCCGCCGAAGCCCACGGCCCCGGCCAGGAGCGTGAGCATCGCCTGGCCGTTGCGGAAGAACAACATCTCGCGACGGCCGGTCGCAGCGAGGTTGCCGGGGTGCGACGGCACGAAGAGCAGGATCATCGCGATCGAGGCCGCGGCGATCGCGGCCGTCGACACGTACGCCGCCCGCCACCCGGCCTGCTGGCCGAGCCAGGTCGCGGCCGGCACGCCGACGACGTTCGCGACGGAGAGCCCGAGCATCACCGCGGCGACCGCCCGTCCCTTCCGGGCCGGCGGCGCGAGGCTGGCGGCGACCAGCGACGCGACCCCGAAGTAGGCGCCGTGCGGCAGCCCGTCGAGGAAGCGGGCCACCACCAGCACGCCGTAGCCGGTGGCGGCCGCGCTGAGCAGGTTGAACGCGGCGTACGCCGCCATCAGGCCGACCAGAAGCCCTCGCCGCGGCAGGCGGGCTCCGAACACCGCGATCAGCGGGGCCCCCACGACCACTCCGAGTGCGTACGCCGAGATCAGGTGGCCGGCGCTCGGGATCGACACGTCGATCCCGTCGGCGATCTGGGGCAGCAGCCCCATCGTCACGAACTCCGTGGTGCCGATCGCGAACCCGCCGAGCGCGAGCGCCAGCACCGCGAGCCGGAAGTGCGAGGCGCGGGCACTCGGGGCCAGGCCCGGGGCGGGCGCGGTCGTCGTCATCGGGTCGGGGAACCCTCTCCGGTCGCTGGGGTGGGACGCGGCTGACGGCGTTGTGCAGCGCTCCCAGTCTGCAACCGGACGACCGATGACGCCTATTCCGCGTTGCGGCGCGCGCGCTCCTCGTACGCCGCCCGGGCGGCCGGGTCGGCCTTGTGGAGCACGTCGGCCGCGCCGTTCATCCGGGCCAGGGCGTCCTGGACCCGCCGCGGCAGCGCCTGGATGGTCTTCGTCGGCCCCTGCACCCACCGGGGCACCCACACCTCGGCCCGCGGCTTGCGCACCACGCTCTCGATCACCGTGGCGACGTCGTCGGCGGTGACCGGCGGGACGCCCTTCGCGGCGGGGACGCCTGCGGAGAGCTCGGTCTGCACCACGGTGGGCAGCACCACCGAGACGTCGATGCCGAGCGGGCCGAGCTCGGCCCGGGTCGCCTCGCTGAAGCCGACGACCGCGAACTTCGACGCGGAGTAGGAGGCACCGTCGGCGACCGCCAGGCGGCCGACCGCCGAGGCGACGTTGACGATGTGGCCGTGGCCGCGCTCGACCATCCCGGGGGCGACGGCCTTGGTGCCGTTGATCGGGCCGTGCACGTTGACGTCGAAGATCGCGCGGGTCACCTCGTCGGGCTCCTTGAGCACCGAACCCAGCGGCATGATGCCGGCGTTGTTGACCAGCACGTCCCAGGGGCCGAGGTGCGCGACCTCGGCGAGGAACTCCCGCCACGACGCCGGGGCGGTCACGTCGAGCCGGGCGGCGACCACGCGGTCGCCGTACGCCCCGGTGGTCTCCGCGGCGAGCTCGGGGTCGAGGTCGCCGACGGCGACCGAGGCGCCCTGGCGGGCGAAGCGCTCCACCGTGGCCTTGCCGATGCCGCGGGCGCCGCCCGTGACGATGATGGACATTCCGGAGATCTGGCGGGTCATGGTCACCTCGGGGTCGGTCTGAACAGGGGTCTGGTGTCGGGTGCTAGCGCACGCGCAGCCGGCGCAGCGCCCGGAGCTGGGCGTTGCCCATCGCGACGAACCGCTCCAGCGGCGTGCCCGGCGGCGGGCCGATCGGGCCGATACGGGAGGTGGCGACGGTCTGGGCGTCGGTGTACTTGCGGATGCCCTCGGCGCCGTGCCGGCGGCCGAGGCCACTGTCGCCCACACCGCCCATGCCGGCCTCGACGGTGCCGGCGGCGAGGGCGGCTCCGTCGTTGATGTTGACCGAGCCGGCCCGGATCCGCCGTGCGAAGGCATCGGCGGACGCCAGGTCCTTGCTGAACACGCTGGCGGACAGCCCGGCGGTGCCCTGGTTGGCGATCCGCAGGGCGTCGGCGTCGTCACGCGCCCGGTAGAGCGCGACGACGGGCCCGAAGGTCTCGCCGAGGCAGAGTCCCATGTCGCCGGTGACGCCTTCGAGCACCGTCGGCGCGTAGGCGTACGGCCCGATCTCGGGGCGCGGCCGCCCGCCGGCGAGCACGGTGGCACCCTTGGCCACCGCGTCCGCGACGTGCCCCGAGACCTTGTCGAGCTGGGCCTGGGAGGCGAGCGGGCCGACGTCGCAGGAGAAGTCGTAGGTCTGACCGAGCCGCTGACCGCTGGTAGCGGCGCGCAGAGCGTCGGTGAACTCGTCGTAGACGTCGGTGTGGACGATGACGCGCTCGATGTGGATGCACATCTGGCCGGTGTTGGCGAACGCCGCGAGCACGGTCCCCCGGGCGGCCTGGGCGATGTCGGCATCGGCGCGCACCACGAGGGGGTTCTTGCCACCGAGCTCGAGCGAGGCGCCGATCAGCCGCCGCGCGGCGCGCTCAGCGACCAGCCGGCCGGTGGCCGTCGACCCGGTGAAGCTGACGAAGTCGACGTGGTCGACCAGCGCCTCCCCGGTTGCCGCACCCGGCCCGGCCACCACCTCCCACACGTGCTCGGGGAGCCCGGCCTCGGCCATCAGTGCGCGGGTCCACAGCAGCGTCAGCGGGGTCTGCGGATCGGCCTTGACGACGACGGCGTTGCCGGCGACCAGCGCCGGGATCGTGTCGCCGACGCCGAGGTAGAGGGGGTAGTTCCAGGGCGCGATGATCCCGACCACGCCCTTCGGCCTCCGCACCTCGCGGACCTTGGTCACCGCCGGCACCGGCGGCCGGACCCTGGTGTCGGCGAGGTAGGCCCGGCCGTGCCGCGCGTAGTGGCGGGCCAGGTTGCCGACCTGCAACACCTCCTGCCAGGCGTGGAACCGCGCCTTGCCCATCTCCCACTGGATCAGGTCGAGCACCTCGTCCTGCCGCTCGACGAGCAGGTCGTGGAAGCGCAGCACGACCGCGGCCCGCGCGTCGTGCGTCAGCAGCGCCCAGGCGGGCTGGGCCGTGCGCGCCGTCTCGACCGCGGCCGCGACGTCGGCCGCGGTGCAGGCCGGGACCTGCGCGGTCGGACCCGCGTCGTACGGCGCGGTCGCGGTCAGCGTCTCGACGCCTCCGGAGACCGGGCAGGCCACCCAGCGGGTCCAGGACGCCAGCTTGCGCTCGGTGACCCAGGCCGGGCGGGCGTCGGAGGTGCGGGCCGGGGCCGGCCGGGTGGCGGTCATCGGGCACTCCCGGTGCGGACGAGGCGGAGCGGCTGGCCGTCCTTGGGGAACGGCAGCGAGTGGTTGTCGATCGGGGCGACGTAGCCGGGGTCGACGCTCCAGCGGTGCTCCCGCAGCAGCCGGTGCAGGATCGCCTTGACCTCCATGCCGGCGAAGTACAGCCCGAGGCACTTGTGGACCCCGCCGCCGAAGGGCTCCCACGCCAGCCGGTGCGACTTGTCCTCGCGCCGTGCCGGCGAGAACCGCTCGGGGTCGAACACCATCGGGTTGGTCCAGTACTCCTCCATCACGTGCGAGAACTGCACACCGACCACCACATGGGTGCCCGCCGGGATCCGGTAGCCCTGCACGGTGGTGTCCTTCACGGTGTAGCGCACCAGCGCCGGCACGGGAGCGCGCAGCCGCAGCGCCTCGCGCGTCACCCAGTCGAGCGACTCGAGGCTCTCCAGCTCGTCGAGCGTGGGCGCGGGACCGAGCGCGAGCGACTCGGCCCGGCAACGCTCCTGCCACAGCGGGTGCTGACCGAGGAGCTGCAGGATCGTCGAGGCGGTGATGGTCGAGGTGTCGTGGGCCGCCATCATCAGGAAGATCATGTGGTTGACGACGTCGTCGTCGCTGAACCCCTCACCGTCCTCGGTCTCGATGTGGCACAGCACCGAGAAGATGTCGTCGGTCCGCGTGGCCCGCTTCACCGGGAGGTAGTGGCGCAGGAACCCGTCGAGCACCGCCCGACCGCGGTAGGCGCGGCCCCACCGGGTGAACGGCACGTCGGCGCGCACGACGCCCGCGGCCGCCTGCACGCAGGCGATGAAGGCGCGGTTGACGCGGTCCATCTCGGCGGGGCTGGTGGCGGGCGCGCCGCCCATGAAGATGTCGGCGGCGATGTCAAGCGTGAGCTGCTTGAGCGCCGGGTAGGCCCGGAAGCGCGGGTCGCTGTCCCATCCGACGGTGCCGTCGGCGATCGCGGGATGCATCCGCCCGGCGTACGCCGCCAGCCGGTCGCGCGTGAACGCCTCCTGCATGATCCGGCGGTGGACGCGGTGCTCGTCGCGGTCGAGCAGCATCAGGCCGCGATGGAAGAACGGGCCGACGACCCTGCCCCAGGCGGGCTCGTTGAGGAACGCCTTGTCCTTGTTGCGCAGCGCCTGCTCGCACGCGTCGGGGCCGAGCAGCACGACCGCGCGGTCGACGGCGTGGAGCGGCGAGACCGGCCCGTAGGTCTCCCACTGGTGGCGGAACAGCCCGATCGGGTCCCTCGTGTAGTCGAGGAGCCTGCCGAGGACCGGCAGTCCGCGGTCGCTGGGCAGCTGCACCGGCACCTCGCGCACGGTGGTCGAGGCGGTGCCGGCCGACGCCTCGAGCGTCGCTTGGTCAGTCATCGAGCCTCCTCGGGCTGGTGTGACCCGCGCCATACTTCATTCAGGAAGGGCATCCTGTCAATGTTCTGCCGCGGAGACCCTCGGGCCCGTGAGATGGTGTCGCCATGGCGGTGCAGGCAGGCGTGTACCGCGGCGTCCCCGCCGCGGCGCGGGTCGCGGAGCGCCGGACCCGTCTCATGGAGGCCACGCTCGCGGTGTGGGCCGACCCCACGACCAGCACCACCATGACCCGGATCTGCGCCGAGGCCGGGCTCTCGGAGCGGTACTTCTACGAGAGCTTCCGCAACCTCGACGAGGCGCTGACGGCCGTCATCGACGCGATCGCGGTCGAGATCGAGGAGCGCGCCCTGTCTGCGGCCGACGAGTCGGGTGCGGACCCGGCCGGGCGGGTGCTGGCCTCGCTCCGGGCGCTCGTCGAGATGCTGGTGGAGGACCCGCGCAAGGGCCGGGTGGCGATCATCGAGGCCGGCGCCATGCCGTCGCTGCGGCAGCGGCGCACCGAACTGCTCCACCACTTCGCACAGCGCTCCGCCGAGGAGGCCCGGACGCTCTCCGGCGGCGCCCGCCGCAGCGAGCACGACGACGAGATCGCCGGCGTCCTGTTCGTCGGCGGCATGGCCGAGCTGATCACTCGCTGGTTGAGCGGGACGCTCGAGGCGACGCCGGAGGAGATCGTCGAGGCTGCTGCGCGCAGCTTCTTGGGGTTCTACCGCTGAGGGGGCCGCTTCCCGGCCGGTCACGGGCTGTGTCGGCGAGCCTCGGCCCGGTCGCGGCTCGGTTGGCTGCTGCACGCGGGCACTCCACCGCGAGCGGCCCGCAGGTCCACTCATTCCGGCCTGCAAACGTGGAGTCGCCTCAGTAGGCGCCCTCTGGCACGGGTAGGGCTAGCACGACGGTGACAGGGACGTGGTCGGAGACTCCGCCGGCCGCCTTCAGGCCGGACCAATCGGCGAAGGTGCCAACCTTCACGTCGAGGACCTCGAGATCAGTGAAGCAGTGATCGAGATGGAACGGCTTGGCTTCGCGGCGGTGCAAGAAGAACGTCGGCTGTGACTCCGAGCCTTGGACCTCGCCAGTCCAGAGGTGGTACGCAGACACAAGACCGTGCACCGCGAGCCGGCTCACTAGCGTCGAGTGGTTACGACGCCTCTCCTTGTCCCAAATGGCGTTCGAGTTGTAGTCCCCGATCATCACTGTGCCGGTGCGCAGTGCCGGTTCCAGATCATCAAGCGCGAGGTGGGCTTGGCCGACGTAGGCGGCCTCGTGCCGTGACGCGCCGAGGGTCCACACCGCCCAGAGGTCGGCCGAAGCACCAGAGGGTGAGGTGATGGTGAAGGGAGTGACGTGCGAGTACCCGGGCACGAGTGGCTGCAACTGCGCCTCGACCTTGTAGCCAGGGCGCGCGAAGACGAGTACACCCTTCGCGTACTCCGGCCGAGCGACGTAGTGGGTCATGCTGCCTGGCGGCAGCAGTCCTGCGTACCGGTCGACCGGCTCCGCCTCCTGGATCACATAGACGTCGGCGTCGAGCGCCAACGCCCGCCCAATCTTCTCCCTGAAGGCACCCGCACAATTCCAACTGACGACTCGAAGCGGCTCACCCACGATGCAACACTCTGCACCCTGCACAGAGGGGATGAGGCCGTTTCCAGAATCCCCGGTTGCTGCGGCGGGACGACGCCTGATTGAGTCCGTATCCCGTCTGTGCACTGGTCCGAGCGACCGGTCCCACCGCGTCTTACCTATGCGCCACGGTCGACCTGTGGGGTCTCGTCGGACGTCGTGGTAGCGGCTTCCGCGACTGCGTCTCCCTAGCCGACTGGCCGCGACCTGCGAGGCTCCGCAACCACCAGACGCAACGATCCACAGACTCCTGCTAGGTATTGTTTTCAAACATCTGTTCGGTTAAGGTAACAGCATGTCCCTCCCGATCTGCGACCTCGATGCCGCCGGCGTGCTCGCCGCGAGCGAGGGTGCGCTGCGTCGGCGTCGCGAGGCGCAGGTCGAGGACCTGCTGCTGATGCTGCAGTGGGCGGACCTGCACGGCGCGGACCCGCAGGAGCAGCCGGGGGCGGTGCCGGCCCGACGTGGCGGGGACCGGCTGGTCGAGCTCGGCGCGGACGGCACTCCCCTGGTTCAGGAGCTGTGCGTCCACGAGCTCGCCATCGCCCGCCAGACTCATCCCGCCTCGACGCGTGCCACGCTCGGGGACGTGCTGGACCTGCGGCACCGCCTGCCGCTGACGTGGGCTCAGGTGGTCGCGCTGGAGTGTGAGCCGTGGGTGGCGTGCAAGGTGGCCCGGATGTCGCGCCGCCTCGACCGCGACCAGGTCGGCATCGTCGACCAGGCGGTCGCGGACGCGATCGGCGGTGAGTCACCCGGCCGGGTGCTCACCATCGCCGAGGCCAAGGTCATCGAGGCCGACCCCGCCGCTCAGGTCGCCCGGTTCGAGGAGGGACGGCGCCGCAAGGGCGTGTGGGTGAGCCGCACCGACCTCGAGACCGGCACCCGCAGCGTGTTCTCCCGCCTCACCCCCGGCGATGCGGTGTGGATCGATGCCATGGTCGAGCGCATCGTCGATGCCCTCCTCGCCCGGCCCGACGTGCTTCGCGCCCACCACCCCGACCTCTCGGTCGAGCTCGACGACCTCACGCACGACGAGCTTCGCGCGATCGCGTTCGGTTGGCTCGCCCGGCCTGACGACGTCTGCGCTCTCCTCGGGCTCAAGCAGGACGAGCTCCTCCCCCGCCGCCCTCACGGACGCGCCGTGCTCTACCTCCACCTCCACGAGAGCGCCCTGGCCGGCACCTCCTCGGCGGTCGCCCGGGTCGAGGACCTCGGACCCATGCTCCTCGAGCAGGTCGTGTCCCTCCTCGGCCACGCCCACGTGACCGTCAAGCCCGTCATCGACCTCGACGACCACGTCAGCGTCAACGCCTACGAGTTCCCCGCGACCGTCACCGAGCGCACCCGCCTGCGCTGCGTCGGCGACGTCTTCCCCTACGCCGTCGGCACCAACACCATCACCGGCCGCTACGACGGCGACCACGCCGTGCCCTACGACCCCCTCGGTCCACCCGGACAGACCGGCGACCACAACATCGCCCCACTCTCCCGGTCACACCACCGGGCCAAGACCATCCGCGGCTACCGAGTGAGACAGCTCGGCGATGGCGCCTACCTGTGGACCACTCCCAATGGACTGCGGCGCCTCGTCGACGCAGGCGGCACCCACGAGCTCTGCGCCTCCGACGCATGGCGCCTCGAGCACGCCGACGAGCTCGACGCCGCTATCCAGGCCATGTCTGAGGCGAGCTAGACACCGGCGACGGCGTATCAGTCGGGGACCGACGCCTCGGACTGCACGATCGCGAGCTCGCCACCCTCGAGGTCCACCGTGACCCGCCCGTCGTGACCGACGTGCACGTCGAGCCGCCGGCCACCGGCGCGTAGCCCCCGCAGCGAGTACCCGCCCAGGGCGGCGCTGACCCGGGCCGGGTGCAGCACCGTCCCTGCCGGTACGTCGACGCGGAGCCCGCTCGCTGCGACCAGGGCGGCCAGCGGGGCCGCGGCCGACCAGGCCTGCGGACGGCACGCCGCGGGGTAGGCCGACGGCAGGGGTACGTCGGCGGCCGCGTCCCCGCCGTACAGCTCGGGGAGGCGGTGGCCGAAGCCCTCCGCGGCGGTGAAGAGCCCACGGGCCAGCCGGGCTGCCTGGTCGAGGCGACCCTCGGCCGCCAGTCCGCGCACCGCGATCGCGGTGTCGTGCGGCCACACGGTGCCCCCGTGGTAGGAGAGCCGCGAGAAGCGCGGCGAGTCGGAGGCCAGCGTGCGCAGCCCGAAGCCCGAGTCGAGCCGCGGCTGCTCCAGGACCTCGGCGACCCGGGCCACCCGGTCCGGGGCGAGGATGCCGGTGCCGAGCAGGTGGCCGATGTTCGAGGTGACCGAGTCGACGCGGCGGCCGTGCGCGTCCAGCGCGATCGCGACGTGCCCGCCGTCGGGGGTGTCGACCCAGAACTCGCGGCCGCGGCCTCCTAACCGGCGCGGGAGTCGAACTCGGCACGGGCCGCCAGGATGCGCGGCGTGTTCACGGTGGTCCACTCGGCCAGGTGTGACACGGGCACGCGGAGCTCCCGACCCAGGTCGGTCAGGGCGTACTCGACCTGTGGCGGCACGGTGGCGATCACCGTCCGGCTGACGAGGCCGTCGCGCTCGAGCACCTTCAGGGTCGAGGAGAGCATCTTCTGGCTGATCTCGCCGACGTGGCGCCGCAGCTCGTTGAAGCGCAGCGGTCCCTCGCCGAGGGAGGCGACGATGAGCAGCGACCATTTGTCGCCGAGCCGCGCGAGCATGTCGGCGATCGCACCGCAGGACCCTTCGCCGCCCTCGGGCCGCGCGCACGTCCGGGTGTCGACCACGCTCGCTCCTCTCTGGGGGTAGTCACCTCGAGGTGACCTGGTGCGGTGAAAGTGCCTTCTTGTCCCGATCCGGCGGCCACGGCACGGTGGTTACTACAGGGAACCTACTCCCTACTCGACACCGAAGGAAGCCCCGTGACCACACCGCCCCGCCTCGCCCTCGTCATCGGATCCACTCGCCCCCAGCGCTTCGCCGACAAGCCCGCCGACTGGCTGGAGGAGCGCGCTACGACGCGCGGCGACCTCACCGTCGACCGGCTCGACCTGCGCGACTTCGACCTGCCGTTCTTCGAGAAGGGCGACCTCTACGCTCCGAGCGCGGACTCCCGGGTCCGGGCGTGGCAGGAGGCGATCGGCAGGTACGACGGCTACCTGTTCGTGGTCGCCGAGTACAACCACGCCATGACCGCGGTGCTCAAGAACGCGCTCGACCAGGCGACCGTCGAGTGGCGGCGCAAGCCGTTCTCCGCATTCGGCTACGGCAGCGTCGGCGGCGCCCGGGCCGTGGAGAACCTGCGCACCGCGGCGATCGAGCTGCAGATGGTGCCCTCGAAGTTCTCGGCGCACCTCGGCGGCGGCGACCTCTTCCGGGTCCACCCGTTCGGCGGAAACGGCCCGATGAGCGACATCGCCGAGGCGATCACCCCCTCGGTCGACGCGATGTTCGACGACCTGGCGTGGTGGGCCACGGTCCTGCGCGAGGCGCGCGCCGTGCCCGCAGCGGCCTGAGCCCACCGTCTGGTCTGCCGGTCAGTCCGCGACCGTCACCTCGGACTGCACGATCGCGACCTCACCGCTCTCAGGCAGGCAGGGCTGTCCGGCGAAGGTGCCGACGGGCCCGTAGCCACCGCCCATCGAGACCCGGTCGCCGTCGTGCGCGACCGTCCGGCCGGCGCCGTCGAGCAGGGTGAGCCGCTCGCCGTCGCGGACCGCCTTGAAGCCCGCGGGCCACACCGGCCAGATCTGTCCCGGGTCGGCGCCGTCCTGCCCGGCCTCGAGGTAGACGCAGTGGTCGTCGTCGAGGCGCAGCACGCCCTGGATCTGGGCGCCGTCCCCACCCCCTCCCGGTGTCCATCCGGACACCGGGAGCCGGACCGTCGTGCCGCTGCCGGTCTCGTCGCCGGCAGAGACCAGCGAGACCACGCCGAACGCGATCGCGGCGATGAGGAACGGCAGCACCGCGATGATCGCGTACCCCCGCTTGCTCAGCGCCTCGGGGCGGGACCAGCGGTCGTAGGGCTGGTCCCGCTCCTGCGGCGTCTGCTCGTCGACCGGCTCAGCCAAGGGACGCCAGCGCCTCGTTGAACGTCGCCGAGGGCCGCATCACCGCGGACGCCTTGGCCTCGTCGGGCCGGTAGTAGCCGCCGATGTCGGCCGGCGAGCCCTGCACGGCGATCAGCTCGTCGACGATCTGCTGCTCGTGGTCGGCCAGCGTCTGGGCGAGGGGCTTGAACGCGCCGGCGAGCTCGGCGTCGTCGGACTGGTTCGCGAGCTCCTGCGCCCAGTAGAGCGCGAGGTAGAAGTGCGAGCCGCGGTTGTCGATGCCGCCGACCTTGCGGGTCGGCGACTTGTCCCGGTCGAGGAACGTGCCCGTCGCACGGTCGAGGGTGTCGGCGAGGACCTGGGCGCGCGGGTTGTCGGCGTACCCGGCGAGGTGCTCGAAGGACGCCGCGAGCGCGAAGAACTCGCCCAGGCTGTCCCAGCGCAGGTAGTTCTCCTTGACCAGCTGCTGCACGTGCTTGGGCGCCGAGCCGCCCGCACCGGTCTCGAAGAGACCGCCGCCGGCCATCAGCGGTACGACGGAGAGCATCTTCGCCGAGGTGCCGAGCTCGAGGATCGGGAACAGGTCGGTGTTGTAGTCGCGCAGCACGTTGCCGGTCACCGAGATGGTGTCCTCGCCACGGCGCAGCCGCTCGAGGGAGAACGCGGTGGCGAGCTCGGGGGTCAGGATCTTGATGTCCAGGCCCTCGGTGTCGTGGTCGGCCAGGTAGGCGTTGACCTTGGCGATCAGGCAGGCGTCGTGGGCACGGCTCTCGTCGAGCCAGAACACCGCCGGGACGCCGGTGGCGCGGGCCCGGGTCACGGCGAGCTTGACCCAGTCGCGGATCGGGGCGTCCTTGGTCTGGCAGGCGCGCCAGATGTCACCGGCCTCGACGTCGTGCTCGAGCAGGGTGGCACCGGAGCCGTCGACCACGCGCACCGTGCCGGCGGCGGGGATCTCGAAGGTCTTGTCGTGCGAGCCGTACTCCTCGGCCGCCTGGGCCATCAGGCCGACGTTGGGCACCGAGCCCATCGTGGCCGGGTCGAACGCGCCGTGCTCGCGGCAGTCGTCGATCACGGTCTGGTAGACGCCGGCGTAGGAGGAGTCCGGGATCACCGCGAGCGTGTCGTGCTCCTGCCCGTCGGCACCCCACATGTGGCCCGAGGTGCGGATCATGGCGGGCATCGAGGCGTCCACGATCACGTCGGAGGGGACGTGGAGGTTGGTGATGCCGCGGTCGGAGTCGACCATCGCGAGCGGCGGCCCGTCGACCAGCGCCTGCTCGAACGCCGCCTTGATCTCGGCGCCGTTCGACAGCTTGTCCAGCCCGCTGAGGATGCCGGCGAGGCCGTCGTTGGCGCTGAGGCCGGCCGCGTCGAGGTCGGCGCCGTACTTGGCGAAGACGGGCTCGAAGTAGGCCTTCACGACGTGGCCGAAGATGATCGGGTCGGAGACCTTCATCATCGTGGCCTTGAGGTGGACGCTGAACAGCACGCCCTCGGCCTTGGCGCGGGCGATCGCGTTGCGCAGGAAGCCGTGCAGGTGGGCGACCTGGAGGACCGTGGCGTCGACGACCTCGCCGGCCAGCACCGGGAGGGAGTCCTTGAGCACGGTGGTGGTGCCGTCCTCGGCCTCGAGCTCGATGCGCAGCGTGTCGTCGGCGGGGATCACCACGGACTTCTCGTTGCTCTTGAAGTCGTGCTCGCCCATCGTGGCGACGTTGGTCTTGGAGTCGGGGCTCCACGCACCCATGCGGTGGGGGTAGGCCTTCGCGTAGTTCTTGACCGACGCCGGCGCCCGGCGGTCGGAGTTGCCCTGTCGGAGCACGGGGTTGACCGCGGAGCCCTTGACCCGGTCGTAGCGGGTCCGGACGTCCTTCTCCTCGTCGGACTGCGGGGACTCGGGGTAGTCCGGCAGGTCGAAGCCCTGGTCCTGGAGCTCCTTGATCGCGGCCTTGAGCTGGGGCGTCGAGGCCGAGACGTTGGGCAGCTTGATGATGTTGGCCTCGGGCCGCTTGGCGAGCTCGCCGAGCTCGGCCAGCGCGTCGTCCTGGCGCTGCTCGTCGGTCAGCCGCTCGGGGAACTGGGCGATGATCCGGCCCGCCAGCGAGATGTCGCGGGTCTCCACCTCCACACCGGCCTTCGCGGCGTACGCCTGGATGATCGGCAGGAACGAGTACGTCGCGAGCAGCGGCGCCTCGTCGGTGTGGGTATAGATGATCGTGGCCATGCGCGACGACTCCTGAAGCTCGGGAAAGTTCCTTGACGTCAAGATACCTGACGGGTGCGACAGACCCACCTTCGCACCGGCTCGCGAGGCAGGTCCAGCCGGGTCAGAGCGTGGGTAGAGTGCTGTCGCCGCGTCCGCGGGGGACGCGCGAGCGAGGGAGTGAGAACGTGGCCGACTCCGTGCACCAGTCCGTTGCCCAACCCGTTGCCGAGTCGGAGGTGCAGGCGGTCGACGCGGCCGCCCGGCCCACCCTCCGGCAGCAGCTCGCCGCCGAGGTGATCGGCACGTTCGTGCTCGTGTTCTTCGGGTGCGGCTCGATCACCTACGCCTCCGAGCTCGACGCGAGAAGCACCCTGACCACGGTCGGCCTCACCTTCGGTCTGGCGGTCATGGTCATGGTCTACGCGTTCGGTCGGGTGTCCGGTGCGCACTTCAACCCCGCGGTCTCGGTCGGAGCGGCTGTGGGCGGCCGGATGGCGTGGCGCCAGGTCGCGTTCTACGTGCTCGCCCAGCTGGCCGGCGCCTTCCTCGCCGCACTCGTGCTCTTCTTGCTGATGCAGGGCTTCGAGAGCTTCGACGCCGAGGGCCACATGGGTCAGAACTTCTTCGGCGACCAGGGCAGCGGCTACGCGTGGTGGGCGGCGTTCCTGCTGGAGCTGCTGCTGACCGCGGTCTTCGTGACGGTGATCCTCGCGGTCACCGACGAGCGCAACGAGCACCCGGCGCTCGCGCCGCTCGCGATCGGCCTGACGCTGGCCGCCATCCACTTCGTCGCGATCCCGGCCACCGGCACCTCGGTCAACCCGGCCCGCTCGATCGGTCCGGCGCTGTTCGCGGGTCCCGACGCGATCATCCAGCTGTGGCTGTTCATCCTGGCGCCGCTGCTCGGGGCCGCGGCCGCCGGCGCCGGCTACCCGCTGCTCTTCGGTCGCGCGAGCGAACCGGTGCCCGGCTCGGGCGTCCGGTTCAGCCGGCCGCGGACAGCGGCCCAGCTGCCCGGCTACGCCGCGCCCGACCAGTACCAGCAGCAGTGGAACCAGGAGACGTCGTACGCCGCCGCCCCGATCGTCCAGGACGGCTGGCAGTGGGACCCGGTCGGTCAGCAGTGGCACCCGGTCGGCCAGACCCCCGAGCAGTGGCGTGCCCAGCAGGCCGCCGAGGAGGAGGCGGCGCGGGCCCGGGCCGCCGAGCACCCGCCGACCGAGGCGGTCCCCGAGCAGCAGCACTGGCCCGACCAGGAGTGGCCCGAGGGCGAGCCCGGCGATGGCGGGACCCGGATCAGGCCGCCGGAGTAGGCGAGGCGACCGGCCCGCTGACCAGCCGGACCGTCCGGTAGCTGCCGGACACCTCCGACGCCTCGACCAGCCCGACGCCGCGGGCGTAGGCCAGCTCGGCGGTCGCGCCGGGGTCGAGCGCGCTGCGCTGCTCGAGCCGCAGCAACCCGTCATACGACCCGGCGGCGACGACCGTGTCCCCGTCGAGGGAGGTCACCCGCGCGGTGTCCTCGGTGACCCCCGCGGCGTACGCCATCCGGTAGCCGTCGCCGATCCGGGGCCGGGCGAGCATGGCGATCCCGGCCTCCGCACCGGCGTCCCCGGCTCGCCAGCTGCCCTCGCGGCCGAACCACCACACGTTGCCGTCCTCGTCCTGGGCGAACCAGTCGGTCACCACTCGAGACGGCTCGGTGCTCACCCGGCTGGTGGTCGCGACGCCCGCGATCTCCGGGCCCGGCGCCACCGTCACCGTCATCCGGTGGCTGCCGCCGGCGTCGGACACCGCGTAGACCCAGGTGTCGCCGGGCTCCAGCGGGAACCACGGGTTGTCGACCTCGGGCACGAAGTCGTCGGGGTCGGGCGACGGCGTCGGGATCGTCAGCTCGTCCACGCCGGCCGGCGGGCTCGGCGAGGAGGCCGTGCCGCAGCCGGCCAGGACGGCGAGACCGGTGAGCACGGCCGCGAGGAGGAGGGCCCGCACCGTCATGGACCCCAGCATCGCAGGGAGCGGGGCCGCTGCTAGCGTCGGGACAGAACCCAGTCGCGTGAAGGAGTCCGTCGTGAGCTCTACCCCGTTGAAGGTGGCCGTCACCGGTGCCGCCGGCCAGATCGGCTACAGCCTGCTGTTCCGCCTCGCGAGCGGCTCGCTGCTCGGCGACCGCCCGATCGAGCTGCGCCTGCTGGAGATCACCCCCGCGCTGAAGGCCCTCGAGGGCGTGGTCATGGAGCTCGACGACTGCGCGTTCCCCAACCTCGCGGGCGTCGAGATCGGCGACGATGCCGAGAAGATCTTCGACGGCGTCAACCTCGCCCTGCTCGTCGGCGCGCGCCCGCGCGGCCCGGGCATGGAGCGCGGTGACCTGCTCTCCGCCAACGGCGCGATCTTCACCGCCCAGGGCAAGGCCCTCAACAAGGTGGCCGCCGACGACGTCCGCATCGGCGTGACCGGCAACCCGGCCAACACCAACGCGCTGATCGCGATGACCAACGCCCCCGACATCCCGCAGGCCCGCTTCTCCGCGCTGACCCGCCTCGACCACAACCGGGCGATCTCGCAGCTGGCCGCCAAGACCGGTGCCGCGGTGACCGACATCAAGAAGATGACGATCTGGGGCAACCACTCCGCCACGCAGTACCCCGACGTCTTCCACGCCGAGATCGGCGGCCGCAACGCCGCCGAGGTCGTCGGCGACCAGGACTGGATCGAGAGCACCTTCATCCCGACCGTCGCCAAGCGCGGCGCGGCGATCATCGAGGCCCGGGGGTCGTCCTCGGCGGCCTCGGCCGCCTCGGCGACCATCGACGCCGCCCACGACTGGCTGTTCGGCAGCGCCGAGGGCGACTGGGTGTCGATGGCCGTGGTCTCCGACGGCTCGTACGGCGTCCCCGAGGGCCTGATCTCCTCCTTCCCCGTCACCACCAAGGACGGCGACTGGGAGATCGTCCAGGGCCTCGAGATCGACGACTTCTCGCGCGCCAAGATCGACGCCTCGACCGCGGAGCTCGCCGATGAGCGCGCAGCCGTGACGGAGCTGGGCCTGATCTGAGGACCCGCTCTCGGAGCAACCGACTCGGCCGAGGTCAGCCGCCCAGCAGGGTGGTGACCTCGGCCGAGTCGTAGAACGGGGCGAGCTGGGCGCGGACGATCCGCTCCAGCGCCCCCGCCTCTCGCAGCGCGTCGACGACCGGCGGCGCGACGCGCGCCACCTCGGCGACCACGTCGGCACGGTCCAGGTCGAGCTCGTCGAGCAGCTCGGCGGGACTGTAGCCGCCGAACCGGTGGAAGAACGCGTCCACGAGAGCCGCCGTGAGCCCGGCGGCCGCCTCGGCAGCGGCCGCGGTCGCCACCAGATCGTGCGCCGCGTCCACGACCCCGGTGAGCTCCTCCCGGGCGACGCTTCCGCTCAGCCCCGCGGCCGGCTGGCGGGCGACCAGGTCCCAGACCTGCAGCACCGCCTCGCGGGTCGTCGGGTCGCGGACGGTCTCGACGATGATCTTGTTCAGGCGGCGTACGGCGAACGTGCCGCCCTTGCCGACCGTGTCGCCGATCAGCCCCTCGAACTGCTTGTCCGCAGCGCCCATCATCTTCGACGCCGCCGTGGTGCCGAACGACATCAGTGACCCCAGCCCGGGGACGCGGTCGGTGACGGCCTTATTGGCCTGCAGGACCTCGCCGACGATGCGGCCCATGAAGCGCGATGCGACGGTGCCGACCAGGGGACTCTCGGTGAGCCGCTCCAGGCCGCGCTCGAGCACGGGGCTCAGCGCGATCAGCTCGTCGAGGAGCGCCGCGACCTGCTCCCGGTCGGCCAGCTCGCCGAGGGGGAACGCCTCGGCGGGGCCGTCGTACACGACCTGGACGGCGAGCTCCACGAGCGCGCCGGCGGCGGCGCTCCCGGGCACCTGGGCGAGCACCTGGGACACGATCCGGGCCGCGGCCTCGCGGTCGACCAGCTCCTCGATCGGGTGCTGCTCCGACGCAGCCAGCAGGTCCTCGGCCACCCGCGAGACGGTGGTGGCCAGATCGTCGCCGGTGAGCCGGGCGAGGTGGAACGCGACCTGAGCGTCGAGCAGCCGGTCGGCCAGGGACCCTGTGGGCGGAGAGTCGGTGGTCACGGACCGACGGTACGCGAGGTCTCCTCCGTCATGGCGACGCGAAAGGCCGGAGCCAGGGCCAGTGGGACCGGACCCCACCGATCCAGGAGGGCGTCGTGCAGGTCCCCCGCGAGCTCGACCAGCGCGTCAGGACCGGGCCCTGCGGCGGCCCGGCCCAGCCGGTGCAGGACGAACGCCCGCCGGGCCGGACGCCGCGGATCGATCCCGCGGTCGTCATCGAGGAGGGCGCCCGCGATGAAGAACGCCGGACTCATGACCTGCCAGCCGAGGACGGCGAGTCGCAGGTCCTCTCGGAACGCGGCGTCCGCCATGAGATCGCCCCGCGCCCCGCAGTACCGCTCGACAGCTGCATCGGCCAGCTCGTCCGGGACCGGCCATGCGCACCAGCAGCTCGGCCAGGGTGCCTGCAGGTAGGCCACGTCCCACGCCGCGTGGCGCAGCTGCGCGAACTCGAAGTCGATGAGCGAGACCGCATCCCCGACGAGCAGGGTGTTGTCCGGGCAAGTGTCTGCCGGGGTCAGCACCTCGTGGCCACGTGCCCCGAGCACGGCTGGCAGCGACCGGAGCTCGGTGAGTGCCTCGTCGCGGCCGCGGAGGCCGAGGTCGTCGAGGACGGAGCTGTACCGGTCAGCGGCCTCCGCGAAGTCCCCGGCCAGTGCCCTCGGCTCGAGCCCCGGGTCGCGCTCGTGGAGAGCACCCACGAACGCCGCGCACCGCTCGGGAGTGCTCGCGTCGTGGATCGCGGCGAGGGCGTCGGCCCAGCCGAGGACTCCGAACCTCGCCCGCTCCGTGCGCTCCGCGAGCAGCACGTCCGCGAGGCTCTCCGTGCCGTCCAGCCGGGTCATCACGACGCAGGCGGGGTCGTCGCTCTCGGCGAGCAGCCTCGGCACACCGGCACCCTCGAGCACGACCAGGGCCGCCCGCTCACGCGCCCCGCCGGCGGACCGGCCGGCGGCGTACGCCTTCACGACGTAGGAGCTCGGGCCCTTCCAGGCCAGGGCGACCTCGCCGCGACCGCCCGCCAGCGGTTCCCAACGGTCCCACTCACCCCAGCCCATCCGCTGGGCCGTCATCCGCAGGACCCGAGCGTCCATTCGCGTCTCCTGGGCGCTACAAGGGCTGGTCGGGGATCGAGCCGGCCAGGACGATCAGGGCGACGCCGACGGCGGCGAGCAGGAAGCAGTCCCACCAGCGCTTGCGTACGGCGAGCATGCCGGCGTCACGGGCCGGCAGCACCGCCCGCACCACGGCCGCGAACAGCAGCGCTCCGGCGATCCACCGGATGCCCTGTCGCCACGCGCCGGTCGTGACGATGCCGAAGCCGATCGCGGTGATCGCGACGACCACGAGGTAGAACGCGCCACCGATCGTCGAGGGGTAGCGCCGGCCCCCGTCCTCCGCGGAGACGGGCTCCAGGTCCTCCGGAGGCTCGAGGTCGCTCACGAAGGGGTCTGCTCGGCCATCGCCACGATGTTGGAGAGCAGCATCGCCCTGGTCATCGGGCCGACTCCGCCGGGATTGGGCGACACCCAGCCGGCGACGTCCCACACCTCTGGAGCCACGTCTCCCGCCAGCTTGCCGTCGACGCGCGACACCCCGACGTCGAGCACCGCGGCACCGGGCTTGACCATCTCACCGGTGACGATGCCGGGCACCCCCGCGGCGGCGACCACGATGTCGGCGTTGCGCACGTGGGCGGCCAGGTCGCGGGTGCCGGTGTGGCACAGCGTGACGGTGGCGTTCTCGCTGCGGCGGGTGAGCAGCAGGCCGAGCGGCCGCCCGACGGTGACCCCACGGCCGACCACGGTGACCTCCGCGCCCGCGATCTCGACCCCGTGGCGGCGCAGCAGCTCGACGATGCCGTTCGGCGTACACGGCAGCGGAGCTGCCTTGCCGAGGACCAGCCAGCCGAGGTTGGTGGGATGCAGCCCGTCGGCGTCCTTCGCCGGGTCGACCATGCCGAGCACGCGGTTCTCGTCGCGACCCTTCGGCAACGGCAGCTGCACGATGTAGCCGGTGCACGCCGGGTCGTCGTTGAGGACCTGGACGGCGTCCTCGATCTCCTCCTGGCTCGCGGTCGCCGGGAGGTCGATGCGGATCGACTCGATGCCGACCTCGGCACAGTCCTTGTGCTTGCCGTTGACGTACCAGCGGGAGCCCGGGTCGTCGCCGACCAGGATCGTGCCCAGCCCGGGGCGGATCCCGCGCTCGTGCAGGGCCGCGACCCGGGTCGTCAGCTCGCCCTTGATCGCCGCCGCCGTGGCGGTCCCGTCCAGCTTCTGTGCGGTCACGTGCTCATCCTTGCCCGTCGGGATCAGTGGAAGAAGTGGCGGGTGCCGGTGAAGTACATCGTCACCCCGGCGGCCTTGGCGGCCTCGATCGTGAGCTCGTCGCGCACCGACCCGCCGGGCTGCACGATCGCGGCCACACCGGCGTCGATGAGGATCTGCGGACCGTCCTCGAACGGGAAGAACGCGTCCGAGGCGGCAACCGAGCCCGCGGCCCGCTCCCCCGCCCGCGAGACCGCGAGCCGGCAGGAGTCGACCCGGTTGACCTGGCCCATCCCGATGCCGACCGAGGCGCCGTGCTTGGCGAGCAGGATCGCGTTGGACTTCGCCGCACGGCAGGCCTTCCACGCGAACGCGAGGTCGGCGAGCACCTCGGGCGACGCCGGCTCGCCGGAGGCCAGCGTCCAGGTGGACGGGTCGTCGCCCTCGGCGTCGACGTGGTCGCGCTTCTGCACGAGCATGCCGCCGCTGATCTGGCGCAGCTCGTCCGGCCGCTCGCCCGCGGGGTCGTCGCAGCGCAGGATGCGGATGTTCTTCTTCCCCTGGAGCACCTCGACCGCGCCGTCGTCGTACGCCGGCGCGACGATCACCTCGGTGAAGATCTCGGCGACCTGGCGGGCCATCTCGACCGACACCGGGCGGTTGACAGCGATCACCCCGCCGAAGGCGCTGACCGGGTCGCACTCGTGGGCCCGGCGGTGGGCCTCGGCGACGTCGGCGCCGACGGCGATGCCGCAGGGGTTGGCGTGCTTGATGATCGCCACGGCGGGCTCGTCGAAGCCGTACGCCGCGCGCCGGGCCGCGTCGGTGTCGACGTAGTTGTTGTAGGACATCTCCTTGCCGTGCAGCTGCTCGGCGCCGGCCAGGCCACCACTGCCATCGGTGTAGAGCGCCGCGCCCTGGTGCGGGTTCTCGCCGTAGCGCAGCACGGCGGTCTTCTCCCAGGTCTCCCCGGCGAACTCCGGCCAGCCGTCCTCGGCGGGGACGTACGTCGAGGCGAACCAGCTCGCGACCGCGACGTCGTACGCCGCCGTGTGCGTGAACGCCTCCGCCGCGAGCGTCTTGCGCTGCTCGAACGTGAAGCCGCCGGCGGCGACCGCGGCGCGCACGTCGGCGTAACGGGCCGGCGAGGTCACGATCGCGACCGACGGGTGGTTCTTGGCCGCGGCCCGCACCATCGAGGGGCCGCCGATGTCGATCTGCTCGACGCACTCGTCCGGGCTCGCGCCCGAGGCGACGGTCTCGCGGAACGGGTAGAGGTTCGAGACGACCAGGTCGAACGGCTCGACGCCGAGGTCGGCGAGCTGCTGGACGTGGGTGTCCAGGCGCCGGTCGGCGAGGATGCCGGCGTGCACGCGCGGGTGCAGCGTCTTGACCCGGCCGTCGAGGCACTCGGGGAAGCCGGTGAGGTCCTCGACCTTGGTGACCGGCAGGCCGAGGCCCTCGATCAGCCTCGCCGAGCCGCCGGTCGAGACCAGCTCGACGCCGGCGTCGTGGAGGCCGCGGACGAGGTCCTCGAGGCCGGACTTGTCGTAGACGGAGACCAGCGCGCGCTTGATCGGGATCCGGTGGTCAGACATGGGGGCAGCTCCTGCTCACGTGGAGGAGCACCCAGGCGGTCGATGCTCCCGACGTTTCACTCCCTGGTGGTCACCCACCTGCGCCAGTCGTGTGCGATCACCCTATCCGGACGCGGCGGCCGTCCACGACGAACCCCTCGCGAGCCATCCGCCCCACGGAGTCGACCAGCATCGCGCGCTCGGCGACCTTGATCCGCTCGTGGAGCGCCTCGACGGTGTCGTCGTCCTCGACCGGGACGACCGTCTGCGCGACGATCGGGCCGGTGTCGACGCCGTCGTCGACCACGAACAGCGTGCACCCGGTCACCTTCACGCCGTACGCGAGCGCGTCGGCGGGACCGTGCATGCCGGGGAACGACGGCGACAGCGCGGGGTGGGTGTTGACCATCCGCCCGGCGAAGCGCTCGAGGAAGCCGGCCCCGACGAGCTTCATGAATCCCGCAGAGACCACGATGTCGGGCTCATGGGCCGCCACCGACCCGGTCAGCGCCTGGTCCCACGCGTCGCGGGACTCGAAGTCCCTCACCCGGTGCACGAAGGTCGGGATGCCCAGCCGCTCGGCCCGGGCCAGGCCCTCGATCCCACCGCGGTCGGCGCCGACGGCCACCACCTGCGCGCCGTACGCCGGGTCCGCGCAGGCGTCGAGCAGTGCCTGGAGGTTGGTGCCGGACCCGGAGACGAGCACCACGAGGCGGGCGGGACCGGTCGGGCGGGGCGTCACGCCGTGGAGTCTAGGGAACCTCTGAGATGCGTCCGACGCTGCCACCAGGTCATGAGCACGCCGCCCATCAGGCCGCCGATGCCGAACGCCGTGATCGCGTGCACGAGCACGTCGGACGCGAACGGGCCGACGTCGCGCATCCGGCCCGGGCCGACAGCCCCTCCGGCGACCGTGGCGAGCAGCCCCAGCAGGAGGCCCGCCAGCGCGCCGCCCACGCACCCGCGCAGGGCTCCGTGGTCCCAGCGCAGCGTCGGGAAGCGGCGCTGCGAGCGGGCGACCGCGACGGCGGCCACGAGCGGAGGCAGCGCGAGGAGGTACGCCGTCCAGGCCGGTGTCGGGCCGTTGGCGGGCAGGGCCGCGAGCAGTGGGAACATCGGCAGCGGCCCGAGCACCACCGCGGTCGGGGAGACCAGGGTCTGGGCGCCCACGGTGAAGCCGGGTCCGAGCAGGTAGGACCCGGTGAAGACCGTGGCGTTGGGCACCAGGGTCGCGGTGAGCGCGGTGTAGACCGTGCCGTCGCCGGCGCCCAGGTGGAGCCGCGACATCACGTTGACCGCCGTACCGAAGTCGACGGCCAGGGCGACCGCGAAGACGACCGTCGAGACCAGGAGGTAGCCGCCGAGGATCCGCAGGCCGGCCGCACCGGCGGCGCGCACCGAGACCGGCACGAACGCCGCCCAGATCGCCGCCCGTCCCGACCCGACCGAGATCGCGACCAGGCCGAACGTGACGCACAGGAGCAGCGACCAGCCGACCACGCGCACCAGTGACGGCGCGGTCTCCGCCGTGGCGGCCAGGCGGAAGGTGACGAACGCCACCGCGAGGTAGCCGACGGCGAAGAACGCCGTCGCGGTCGCGACCGTCCAGTCGCGCTCGCCGTCGGCGATGCGGTCGGCGTCGGGCCCGTGCCCCGAGACCGAGTCGCCCACGCGGTGGCCCAGCCGCCACACGGCCCAGGCCGCGAGCGAGGTCAGGCCCAGCGGGACGACGCTCACCGCGACCCCGTCGATGTGGAGTCCGGAGCCGTGGGCCAGCAGCCAGCCGAGCGCCCCCACGCGCAGACCGTCGCGTGGGGTTCCGTGTGCGCCGGCGTCGGCGAGGAACCAGCCCACGACTCCGACGGCCAGACAGATCAGGAGGGTCGCCACGGCCGCTGCGGCCCCGCCGAGTGTGGCGACGAGCACCAGCGGGCGGCGGTGCCGGAGGTCGGCCGGGGTCGAGGCTCGCAGCGAACCAGGCAGCAACGAAGTCATGGCTCGGCCATCATCACCCGCACGAAGCACGCGATCACGGCTCCCACGCCGGTTCGGCCGCGATGTCCACCTCGGTTACCGTGGACGACGCCATGAGGGACCCCGACCAGTTCGACGAGTTCTACCGGGACGTCCGCACGCGCCTGCTGCTGCTGACGTACTGCCTGACCGGCGACCTCCCGTCCTCCCGGGCCGCGGTGCGGGACGCCTTCGTGGTCACCGCTCACCACTGGCGCAAGGTCCGCCGGCTGGAGGACCCCGAGGCCTGGGTCCGGGTCCGCGCGTGCGCGCACGCCCAGCGTCGGCACACCGCGAAGCTCTGGCACCGTGAGAAGGGGCTCGACCCGGACGTCAAGGCCACCCTCGACGCGCTCGGCAAGCTGCCGCTCGTCCAGCGCAAGATGCTGCTGCTCACCGAGCTCACCACCGCGTCGCTGGCCGAGATCGCCCGTGAGGTCGGGCTGCCCCGCCCGGAGGCGGAGCGCGAACTGCAGAGCGCCACCTCGCAGCTCTCCATGCTGCGCGAGGTGCCGACGACGAGCATCCGGACGCTGTTCGACCCCGTCCGCGCCTACGTCGAGGACGGTCGCTGGCCCCGCAGCACGATCATCCGGCGGTCGGGGGCCGCTCGCCGGCGTACCCACACCGTCATCGGCATCGCCGCCACCGTCGCGGCCCTGGTCGTCACCGGCACCCTGGTCACCGACGCGGGTGGCGTCCGTCCCACGCTGGCGGGCGAGCGGGTCGAGGCGCCCCAGAAGCACAAGCCGACACTCGCCCCGACGCCCGAGCCGATCGACGTGCCGGAGGAGACCATGCTCACCGCGGCCCAGGTCGGCGCCCGCGTGCCGGGCGCGACCTGGACGATCACCGGCACCGACGACAACAGCACCGGCGACGGCCTGGCGATGCCCTGCCAGGCGGACCGGTACGCCGATGCCAAGGGTCGCGCCGCCCTGGTGCGTACCTTCAGGTCTTCGGACAAGCACGCCTCCGAGGTGGTGCAGGCCACGCAAGCCTCCGCGACGAAACGGGGTGCGGCCCGTGCCTACCGCACCGCGGTGGGCTGGTTCGCGGCGTGCACCGACGACCGCGCACAGCTCCTGTACACCCGCGACGTCGCGAACGTCGGCGACGAGGCGACGCTCATCGTGCTGCGCACCTGGAGCGACCCCCGCTCGACGGTGGTCGCCGGCGTGGCCCGCACCGGACTGCTCACCACGACGGTCGTCGCTCGCACGCCCGTGGGCCACTCGCCTGCCTCGTCGAAGTACGCGACCCTGCTGTCCGCGGCGGTGACCGAACTCTGCGGCCGCCCCGGCGCCGGCACCTGCGCAGCCGTCCCACGACTCCTCGAGGTCGCGCCGGTGCCGGTGGCGACCGTCCCAGGCATGCTCGCCGAGGTCGACCTGCCACCCGTCGGCGACCTACGCCGACCCTGGGTCGGCACCGAGCCGCGCCAGGCGCGGGACAACGCCGCCGCCACCGCGTGCGACCGGACCGACTTCCGGGCGAAGCCCATGTCGAACGCCGTGACCCGCACCTTCCTGGTCCCTGGCGCCAAGCTCCGGGCCGAGTTCGGGCTCACCGAGACCGTCGGGTCACTGCCGGAGCGCCGGGCGGCCGCGTTCGTCGACGACGTCCGCGACCGGCTGGCCCGCTGCCCGAAGAAGCTGTTCGGCACCCAGGTCGACCGGATCAGCCACGTCGCCGGCAAGCACCGCGACCTCACCGTGTGGCGGGTGACCACCGAAGTCACCGACGAGCGCTCGGTGAGCTTCCTCATGGGCATCGTGCGGGACGGGACCTCGCTGGCCCAGGTCGGGTTCGTCCCGGACCCGAAGGCCGAGATGCGCGGCGCCGCGTTCGTCACCCTCGTCGAGCGCGCCCTGGCCCGGCTCGAGGCGATGCCCCCGCCGAAGTCCGGCTGACCGGGTCAGGCCGACCTGCCGAGGAAATCTCGGCACCCGTGCAACCGTGGTGCCCGGTGAGGCGTATCCCCATCGACTCGGCAGCGAGCCGAGGCGCACACAGACGGGAACAGGGTCGATGGACGAACGCGAGTTCGACGAGTTCTACAGCGCGTCGTTCCAGCGGGTCACCGGCCAGGTCTACGCGATGATCGGCAACCGGGACGAGGCGCAGGAGTGCGTCCAGGAGGCGTTCGCCCGGGCCTGGGCACACCGCCGCAAGCTGGAGCGGGCCGAGCACCCCGAGGCCTGGGTCCGCACCACGGCGTACCGGCTCGCGGTGAGTCGCTGGCGCCGTACGACGCGGGGCCGCAGGCCGGCCGACCGGGCGCTCAGCGCGCCGCTGGAGACGGCCGCGCCGAGCGAGACCCACGTCGCGCTCGTGGCGGCGCTCAAGCAGCTCCCCGAGGCGCAGCGGCAGGCGCTCGTCCTGCACCACATCGCCGACCTCTCCGTCCACGACGTCGCCCGCGAGGTCGGCGTCCCCGAGGGCACCATCAAGGCCCGGCTCAGCCGTGGCCGCGCGGCACTCGCCGCGATGCTCGCCGACGACAGACCCGGCGGTCTCCAGGAAGGAGCGAGCCATGCGTGACCCGATCGAGGAGCTCGAGAACTTCACCGTCCCAGGAACTCCCATGACTCCCCTCCCCGCCGCCGAGGTGCGCCGACGCGGCGACCGGATCCGGCGTCGCCGCAACGTGCTCGCCGGCGCCGCCGCCGTCGCGGTCGTGGCCGCGATCGTCACGCCGATCGCGGTGCTCGCCGATCGCGACGACGACCGGTCGGTGGATCCGGCACCCGCGCCGGAGTGGGTGCAGAAGGTCCCCGACGCCTTCCCGCTGAGCCATGGCCTCTTCAGCGCGCCGCCGGTGACGGCGAGGTCCGGCGCCGACGACCTGGCGCTGTGCGGCACGACCGCGTGGTCGCCCACGGACCCGGTCGCCACCGTTGATCTGGCAGGCGCGCGGTACGCCGAGAACGAGGCCCACATGGGTCGGACCCTCGCGCTGTACCCGGACTCGAAGGCGGCCGAGGCGGCCATGTCCGCGATCCGGTCCGGTGTCCTGGACTGCCCACGCGACGAGAACGGCGGCGGGCTGCCACTCGTCAACCACCTCGAGACGCTCGACCTCGGCGGCGACGAGGGGGCCACGGTCGTCCAGCAGGCCGAGAACGACGGCGGCTACTCCGACCTCACGGTCTGGGAGGTCGTGCGGTACGGCAACGCACTCTTCGTGGACAGCTCGTACGGCGCGGCCGGAGGCGAGGATGTGATCGCCTCCACCTCGGCGCTGCTCGCGGACCGCTCCGAGGCCGTGCGCTCGCAGATGTGCGTGTTCTCGGCCGAACCCTGCGCGACACCGGCACCGATCCCCGAGAAGTCCTCGGACCCGGGCACCGGCGAGGGCGCGGTCAGCGCGATCCCGTCCGGGCTCCAGCTCGGTCGCGGGCTGTCCTCGCCCGAGGGCGACCCCGTCGACGGCCCGTCGGCGACCGCCGAGGGCGTCCCCGCCCTCGACCTGTGCGGCAGCTCGGTCTGGCCGGTCACCGGGGTCGAGCGGCTCGCCGTGACGGTCAGCGGACCGGAGTACCGGGAGAACCGCGAGCTGGTCACGTTCTCCAGCAGCGCGGACCTGACCGCGGCGATGGACGCGCTCCGCTCCGTTGCCGACGCCTCCTGCACCCCGGACGGCCGGGTGCTGACGCCGTACGACGAGCAGGTCGGCGACGACGCGGTGACGTTTGCCCTCACCTACACCGACGGCCTCGGGCTGGATATCTACCAGTTCGTCCGGGTCGGCCGGTCCCTGCTGGCCACGCACCGGATGACCGAGGGCTCGCTGGAGAGCGCGAAGCAGAGCGTCCCGGACGTCACCAAGGCCAACCGGGACCTGGTCCCCGACCTGTGCCCCTTCACCAAGCGCGGCTGCTAGCGAGCACGGTGGTTCAGGTGCGAGCGCCACTAGGCGACGCACGGTGGTTGAGGTGCGAGGGCCGCTAGGCCCGAGCCTCGAAACCACCCGATAGCGGTGGTCGAGCTTGTCGAGACCCCTGCAGCCTCGGCAGGGCGCCGGGATGTACGTCGGCCTGCGGGCCGCCTGGGCTTGCGGTTCGTTTGGACGAGGAGCGTGGTCGCCGTTCGCTGTGGTCACCCGAGGGTGCTCACCGCCGGCATCTCGGCACGAGGTCGGCTTGTGGTTGCCGGGCTGTGGTCGCCGTCGTAGACCCGGGATTCCTCCTACCGGGATGCGCCACCCGACGGCTCGCAGGATTTTACTTTCGGGTTTCCCAGGGCCCTGTGGAACAAGGGGATTCCCGCCCTGCGATGTCGGTGGCCTCTGCTGGGATGGATCCATGGCAGCCACCCCGCTCGTGCACCCGGACCTCGACGGTCCCGGTTCGGTGCTGGCTGCTCTCGAGGCCACGCAGGGGGAGCTGGACCGGCACGAGATCGCCAAGTTCGAGCTGGCCGTTGAGTGGGCCACCGCCCACCCCGCCGACGGCCTCGACGACGCCGCGACCGTCGAGGGGACCGAGGGTGAGCTCGCGATCGCCGGCCCCGGCGCACCCCTGGTCGCGGAGTTCTGCATCGCGGACTTCGCGCTCGCGGTCGGCCTGACCACCGACGCCGGCCGCAGCTACCTCGGCGACGCGGTCGAGGTCCGCCACCGCCTCCCCCGACTGTGGGCCCGGGTGATCGCCGGCGCGGTGCCGGTCTGGCGGGCCCGCCGCATCGCCACCCACACCCGGTCCCTGCCGGCCGAGGGTGCAGACCACGTCGACCGGCACCTGGCCCCCCTCGCGCACCGGCTGTCCTGGGCCCAGCTGGAGCGGACGGTGGAAGCCGCTCGGGCCACGTTCGACCCAATCGAGGCCGAGCACCGCCGCCTGCTGGCCGCCGACGGCCGGTTCTGCGACGTCGACACCACCCAGGTCTCCCTCGACGGCACCATGGCGGTGCGCGGTGAGCTCGACCTGGCCGACGCCCTCGACCTCGACCACGCGTTGAGCGAGGGTGCCCAACAGCTCGCCGACCTCGGCTGCACCGAGACGTTGGATGTCCGCCGCGCGATGGCCGCCGGCGCCCGCGCCCGCGGCGACCTCATGCTCCAACCAGACACCACCAGCGAGCCGCCGCGGCCGACGCCGACCCGGCGGGGCCGGGAGCTGGTGATCTACACCCACCTCTCCGCCGATGCCCTGGCCGGGGTGGAGAACACCCGCACCCACGTCCTGGTCGCCCAGGTGGCCGGCTGGTGCGCCACCGCCACCGGACCCGTCACCATCCGCCCCGTCCTCGACCTGGGCGAGCATCTCCAGGTCCCCGGCTACACCCCCTCACCACGGCTCCGTGAGCAGGTCCTGCTCACCCACCCCACCTGCGTGTTCCCCGGCTGCCACCGACCATCACGCCGCTGCGACCTCGACCACGTCATCCCCTGGGCCGACGGCGGCCCGACCTGCACCTGCAACCTCGTCCCCCTCTGCCGCTTCCACCACCGCCTCAAAACCCACGGCAACTGGACCCTCCACCGCACCGGCCACCGGATCTTCACCTGGACCAGCCCCCACGGACGCACCTACACCCGACATACCTGACCACCCGACCCCGCCGACCACGGCCGGCGGGGCCAGAACCATGCCCCAGGCAACCGGTGCCGGCCTGACGGCGTCACACGGGCACGAGACGTGTCCTCGGGCTCCTCGTCGCCGCCGTCCTTCTGCTCGCCGGATGCGGTGACGGCCAGCCGAGGGCCGACGACCCGGAGCCGACGCCGACCCGGACCCCGCCCGCCACGGCACCGGCGGAGCCGTCCTCCACCGCCTCGCCCCACGCACCGCCGGCCGCACCGGCGCCGGCCTCAGCCTTGGGCGAGGTCATCCCCAACGACTTCCCCCTGCTGAGCGGCTACCCCGAGGGCCGGGAGGCCGAGCCCGGCGAGGGTCGCCACGGACCGAACCGCACGATGAAGCCGATCGTGCCGGAGGCGTGCCGTGACCGCGTGTCGCTGCCCGACCACACCGACCACCTCCGCGCGGCCTGGACCAACCCCGAGGACGGGCGAGACCGCCAGCTCGTCACGTTCGCGGACGTCGAGAGCGCGCAGGCGTACGCCGAGCGCGTGCTCGACGTGTTCCGCGCCTGCCCCGAGGAGGTCACCTCGGAGGAGATGGAGGAGTCCCGCCGGCTGACCGTGGTGGACAGCCGCCTGGGCGACTTCGCGGGCGCGGCCTCCACGCAGTATCTCCTCCAGGGCTACCCGACCCCCGGCCTGACCACCTGGCACGTCGTCCGCGTCGGCGCGGCGGTGCTGCTGTCGGTCACGAGCAACGAGGGCGGTGCCGGCCCCGACCCGGACCAAGCGGCCGCCGACCAGCGCCGCCGAGACGCCCGCGCGATCGCCCGCGTCATCGACGCGATGCACACACTGATCGAGGAGTACCCGTCGGAGCCGCCATTCGGACCCGACGGCTTCGGCAGGGTCACGCTCGGCATGTCCCGAGAGGAGCTCCTCGCCGTTCCGGGCGTGCGGATCACGGGCGACAACGGCGTGTGCGGGACTTCGAGGCCCCGGGCGTTCGCGGACACCTCCAGCCGGGCCGCGGCGTCGCAGTGCTGTCCATTCGCGCCGACCTGGAGACGCCCGAGCGCATCCACGAGGGCTCGACCCTCAGCGAGGTGCGCGCGGCCTACCCGCAGGGCACGTACGACGATCCGTGGTACTCCGACCCGCCCTACCGGTTCGAGCTGGGCGCCGGCGACCGCGTGACCAGCGTGATGCTGCTCCTCGACGGCCAGCGTTGCGGCAGCTGAGCTACCGCGCCTCGGCCCCCTGCGGACAGACGGGGCCCCGGGCGGACAGCCCGGGGCCCCCTCGACGTACGCGTGGAGCTGGAGTGGCTCAGAGCGAGCGCAGCACCTCACGCATCAGCTCGGCGGTCTCGGACGGCGTCTTGCCGACCTTGACGCCGACGGCCTCGAGGGCCTCCTTCTTCGCCTGCGCGGTGCCCGAGGAGCCGGAGACGATGGCGCCGGCGTGGCCCATGGTCTTGCCCTCGGGCGCCGTGAAGCCCGCGACGTAGCCGACGACCGGCTTGGTCACGTGCTCCTTGATGTACGCCGCCGCCCGCTCCTCGGCGTCGCCGCCGATCTCGCCGATCATCACGATCGCCTTGGTGTCCGGGTCGGCCTCGAACGCCGCGAGGGCGTCGATGTGGGTGGTGCCGATGATCGGGTCACCCCCGATGCCGATCGCGGTGGAGAACCCGTGGTCGCGCAGCTCGTACATCATCTGGTAGGTCAGCGTGCCCGACTTGGACACCAGGCCGACCGGGCCGGTGCCGGCGATCGTGGCGGGCGTGATGCCGGCCAGCGACTCGCCCGGGGTGATGATGCCGGGGCAGTTGGGCCCGATCATCCGGGTGCCGCCGACGTTCGCGTCACTCTGCAGGTACGCGAAGACCTCCGCGGTGTCCTGCACCGGCACACCCTCGGTGATGACCACCAGCAGGCCGATGCCCGCGTCGATGGCCTCGATGCACGCGTCCTTCGTGAAGGCCGGCGGCACGAAGACGACCGACACGTCGGCGCCGGTCTCGGCCATCGCCTCCTTGACGGTGCCGAACACGGGCAGCTCCTTGCCGCCCAGCTCGACCGAGGTGCCGGCCTTGCGCGCGTTGACGCCGCCGACGATCTGGGACCCCGCCTCGACCATGAGCGCGGTGTGCTTGGAGCCCATGCCACCGGTCATGCCCTGGACGATGATCTTGGAGTCCTTGTTGAGGTAGATCGACATTCTTCTGGTCTCCAGTCTCAGGCGTTCGCGAGCTCGGCGGCCTTGTCGGCCGCACCGTCCATGGTGTCGACCATGGTCACGAGGGGATGGGCGGCCTCGTTGAGGATGCGGCGACCCTCGTCGACGTTGTTCCCGTCGAGACGGACGACGAGCGGCTTGGTGGCCTCGTCGCCGAGGATGTCCAGCGCGCCGACGATGCCGTTGGCGACCTCGTCGCACGCGGTGATCCCGCCGAAGACGTTCACGAACACCGCCTTGACCTGCTCGTCGCCGAGGATCACGTGCAGGCCGTCGGCCATCACCTGGGCGTTGGCGCCACCGCCGATATCGAGGAAGTTCGCGGGCTTGACCCCGCCGTGCTTCTCCCCGGCGTACGCGACGACGTCGAGCGTGGACATGACCAGCCCGGCGCCGTTGCCGATGATGCCGACCGACCCGTCGAGCTTGACGTAGTTCAGGTTCTTGTCCTTGGCCTGCGCCTCGAGCGGGTCCTCCTCGTCGCGGATCACGAAGACCTGGTGGTCCTCGTGCCGGAACTCGGCGTTCTCGTCGAGCGAGACCTTGCCGTCGAGCGCCTCGAGCTTGTCGCCGGCGAGCCGCGCGAGCGGGTTCACCTCGACCAGGGTGGCGTCTTCCTCGACGAAGACCTTCCACAGCGCGAGCACCATCTGCACGGCCTGCTCGGTGAGCGCCTCGGGGAACTTGGCGTCGGCCACGATCTCGCGGGCCTTCGCCTCGTCGACGCCGGTGCCCGCGTCGATCGGGGTCTGCCGGACGGCTTCGGGGTTGGTCTTGGCGACCTCCTCGATCTCCACGCCGCCCTCGACGCTCGCGATGCAGAGGTACTTGCGGTTGGCGCGGTCGAGCAGGAAGGAGAAGTAGTACTCCTCCTCGATGCTGGCCGCGGGAGCGATGAGCACCCGGTTGACCCGCAGGCCCTTGATCTCCATGCCGAGGATCGCCTCGGCGTGGGCCCGGGCCTCCTCAGGGGTCTTGGCGAGCTTGACGCCGCCCGCCTTGCCGCGGCCGCCGGCCTTCACCTGCGCCTTGACCACCACGACGCCGAGCTGCTCGGCCGCGGCCTGAGCCTCGTCGGGGGTGTTGGCGACGATGCCGAGGGTGACCGGTACGTCGTGCTTGGCGAAGAGCTCCTTCGCCTGGTACTCCATCAGATCCACTGATCCACCATGTTCCTCTGTCGGAGCGGGCGGACGCGCTTGACGTCCGCGCGCCGCTGGGATGTCGCTCGGGTGTCCTCGGGCACCCTAGTCCGCGCTCCGGCGTACGACGAGGCCCGGCGGACGTGACGCATGGCACTTGGTCCCGGGCACATGGACCCGGGTGGCCGCGGGGACGGGGTCGCGGGAGACGGAGTCAGCCGGCGGTGCTGGGCGCGAAGTGCTCGGCGACCCAGCCGGTGATCTCCCGGGTCGACGCACCCGGTGTGAACACCTTCGCGACGCCGACCTCCTCGAGGAGCGGGATGTCCTCCTCGGGGATGATGCCGCCCCCGAACAGCACGATGTCGGAGGCGTCGCGCTCGGCGAGCAGCTCGGCGAGCCGGCGGAAGAGCGTCATGTGGGCGCCGGAGAGCACGGAGAGGCCGATCAGGTCGGCGTCCTCCTGGATGGCGGTCTCGACGATCTGCTCCGGGGTCTGGTGCAGGCCGGTGTAGACGACCTCGTGGCCGGCGTCGCGGAGCGCGCGTGCGACGATCTTGGCGCCTCGGTCGTGGCCGTCGAGGCCGGGCTTGCCGACCACGATCCGAATCCGCGTGGCGCCCGCCGAGGGGGTCGCCGTGGGCCCTGTCGAACTCCTGGTCGAGGTCATGTCCGCAGGCTAACCCAACGCGTGACACTCGCCACGCTTCCGGCCCCGATCCCGCTCGCCCGGGCGCAGGTACCCGATCTTCCTCCACAAGATTCCCCCGAAGGTTTCTCGCCCCCGTGATCTTTCCGTTACAGTCGGGCGTCGCCGTCTGAACCCCGAGCAGCGGAGAACGAATCTATGGGCAACCACCGAGCGGAACGTCGCGGCTCCGGCCGCCGTCCCTCGGACCTCGCGACCCCGATCGAGATCGCGACCCAGATCACCCCTCCGGCTCCCGTCGTCGGCAAGCGCAAGGCGGTGAAGCCCGGTAAGCCCGCGAAGGCCCCGAAGCCGGCGCGCGCCGCCCGAGCCGCCACTCCGGCCACCACCGCGGCCGTCGCCGCGACCACGGCGCCTGAGGCCGCACCCGCCGTACCCACCGCCGGTGGGCGTCGCGCACACCGGCACACCGCCCCGCGCGGCCCGCTCTTCCGCGGCCTCCCCTCCCCGCCGATCCTGATCGGCGTCGCCGCCCTCGCGATCTCCGCCGGCGGTGCGATCACCGCCGCCAACGGCGGCCTGGGCGACCAGACCACGCGGTTCAGCCAGGCGAGCGCGCTCAGCGGCGCCAGCGACGTCTCCCGGGTCAGCCTGCTCGACCGCGACATCGTCAGCCGCGACTCACGGCGCGACGCGCTCGACGACCGGGCGGACGCCAAGCTGGTCGCCGCGGCCGAGAGCCAGCTCCAGCAGCGCAACGCGGCCCTGATGAAGCTCCAGCAGCTCACCCAGAAGCAGGCCGACAAGCTGCGCCTCAACCAGTGGGTGCTCCCGGTCGCCGGATACCACCTGACCGCCGGCTTCGGCGAGTACAGCGGCCTCTGGTCGCACTACCACACCGGCCTGGACTTCGCGGCTCCCAGCGGGACCCCCATCGTGGCGATCGCGAACGGCGTCGTGACCTCCGTCGGCTACGACGGCGCCTACGGCAACAAGACCGTGATCACGCTCGACGACGGCACCGAGCTGTGGTTCTGCCACCAGACGTCGTACATGGTCGACGTGGGCCAGGAGGTCCGCGCCGGCGACCTGATCGGCTACGTCGGCTCGACCGGCAACGTGACCGGCCCGCACCTCCACCTCGAGGTGCGCCCGGGCGCCGGCGACCCGGTCGACCCCTACCAGGCCCTGGTCGTCCACGGCCTCCAGCCCTAGGACCTACAGCTTCTCGACCGGCGCGTAGCGCAGCAGCAGCCGCTTGACGCCCTCGGAGCCGAAGTCGATGGAGGCGACGGCCTTCTCGGCCACGCCCTCGAGAGCGACCACGGTGCCCATCCCGAACGAGTCGTGCAGCACCCGGTCCCCGGGCTCGAGGCTCGGGATCGCGCGGGCGGGCTTGGCGCGCGCCGCCGCGTCGGCGCGGACGGCGGCCGCGGAGAAGTTGCGCCGCCCTGCGTCGGTCGGGGCCCCCAGGCGGCCCGGAGAGCCGCTGGAGAGGTCGGGACGGCCCCAACGGGTCTGGGCGGCCTCGGTGCGCCGCCAGTCGACCAGGTCGACCGGCAGCTCGTCGAGGAACCGCGAGCCGGGGTTGTGCGACGGCGCACCCCAGGCCGAGCGGACGACCGCCCGGGAGATGTAGAGGCGCTCGCGGGCGCGGGTGACCCCCACGTAGGCCAGCCGGCGCTCCTCCTCCAGCTCGGGCTGGTCGCCCAGGGAGCGCGCGTGCGGGAACACGCCGTCCTCGAGCCCGGTCAGGAACACGACCGGGAACTCCAGGCCCTTGGCCGTGTGCAGCGTCATCAGCGTGACCACACCGCTGTCGTCCGGGTCGTCGTCGGGGATCTGGTCGGCGTCGGCGACCAGCGCGACCCGCTCCAGGAAGTCCCCGAGCCCGGGGGCGACCGTGCCCGCGTCGACGTCGGCGGGGTCGGCAGAGGGCCCGGCGACGGGGTCGTCGGCGAACTCGCGGGCGACGGCCACGAGCTCGGCGAGGTTCTCCAGGCGGGTCTCGTCCTGCGGGTCGTCGCTCTCCTCGAGCGCGGTGAGGTAGCCCGAGCGCGCCAGGGTGGTCTCGAGCACGACGTCGGGCCGCTCCCCCGCGTCGACCATGGACTGCAGCTCCTCGATCATCGCCACGAACCCCTGGATGGCGGTCAGTGACCGGGTCGCGAGCCCGGGAGCGTCCTGTGCGCGGCGCAGCGCCTCCCAGAACGTCGTCCGGTCGCGTTCGGCGAGCGCGTTGACGCACGCGACCGCGCGGTCGCCGATGCCCCGCTTGGGGGTGTTGAGGATGCGGCGCAGCGAGACCTGGTCGGCGGGGTTGACCAGGAGCCGGAGGTAGGCGAGCGCGTCACGGACCTCCCGCCGCTCGTAGAACCGGACCCCGCCGACGACCTTGTAGGGCATGCCGAGGCGGATGAAGATCTCCTCGAACACCCGCGACTGGGCGTTGGTGCGGTAGAAGACGGCGACGTCACCGGGACGGTAGGCGCGGGCGTCGGTGAGCCGGTCGATCTCCTCGGAGACGAACCGCGCCTCGTCGTGCTCGTCGTCGGCGACGTACCCGACGATCCGCTCGCCGTCGCCGGCGTCGGACCACAGCCGCTTGGGCTTGCGTCCCAAGTTGTGGCCGATCACGGAGTTGGCGGCGTTGAGGATCGTCTGCGTCGAGCGGTAGTTCTGCTCGAGCAGGATCGAGGTGGCGTTGGGGAAGTCCTGCTCGAAGTCGAGGATGTTGCGGATGTTGGCGCCGCGGAAGGCGTAGATCGACTGGTCGGCGTCGCCCACGACCATCAGCTCGGCGGGCTCGACCCGCTCCGCTGCCGGGTCGACCTCCTCCATCTGGTCGGCGCAGAGCTGGTGGATGAAGGCGTACTGCGCGTGGTTGGTGTCCTGGTACTCGTCGACCAGCACGTGCCGGAACCGCCGGCGGTAGGTCTCGCGCACCTCGGGGAACGTCTGGAACAGGTGCACGGTCAGCATGATGAGGTCGTCGAAGTCGAGCGCGTTCGCCTCGCGCAGCCGTCGCTGGTAGAGCGTGTACGCCGCGGCGTAGGTCTCCTCCAGGTGGTTGCGGGCGTCCTTGGTCGCCTCCTCGGCGTCGCGCAGCTCGTTCTTGTGGTTGGACACCCAGTGCAGCAGCGCGCCCGGCTGATAGCGCTTGGGGTCCAGGTCGAGGTCGTTGCAGACGAGCGTCATCAACCGCTTCTGGTCGGCGCTGTCGTAGATCGAGAAGTTGGACTTGTAGCCGAGTCCGACGTTGTCGAAGGCCGTGATCTCCTTGCGGAGGATGCGCACGCACGCGGAGTGGAACGTCGAGACCCACATGATCCGCGCCCTCCGGCCGACCAGCTCCTCGACCCGCTCCTTCATCTCCGCGGCGGCCTTGTTGGTGAAGGTGATCGCGAGCACGGACCCGGGGTGTGCCTTGCGTTCGGAGATCAGCCAGGCGATCCGCCGGGTGAGCACGCGCGTCTTGCCGGAGCCCGCGCCAGCCACCACCAGCAGGGGCGCGCCCTCGTGGACGACGGCGGCGCGCTGGGGCTCGTTCAGGCCCTCCAGCAACTCCTCGCGGGTGGGCCCGCGACGGGTCGGCTCGGGCCCGTCCGGGGTGGGTGCGGCGGGCATGCCGGGCAGGGGGATCGAGATGCTCATGCTGTCCGCCAGCCTACGTGCCCGCACCCTCGGGCTCGGGGGTGCGGGGGCGTCAGGCGAAGACGGTCACGATCGAGAGCGTGCCGCTCCCGTAGCCGGCGATGTCCAGCGTCACGTCCTCCCGCGCGCCGAGGGTCGCGGCATACGACGCGATCTGGCCGGGCAGCGGATCGTGCGGGGCGAAGGTCGTCTCGAGCCGCTGATGCACCCCGGCACAGTCGCCGATCGGCGCGGCGAGCACGTTGAGGATCTCCGAGACGTTCTCGAACAGGTTGTCGGGCAGCAGCTGGTCCTCGACGGCCGCCTCGGCGCCGCCCTTCGGGATCAGGGCCAGCGCGGCACCGGAGTACGCCGCGAGCGGCAGGTCCATCACCGCGAGCGTGGCGAGGTGGTGCGCCGGGTCGATGTACGTCGCCACCACGGGGCGGGGCGCATCGAGGCTGATCGGCGTGCCGTCGCCGACGGCGACGTCCCGGCCCAGCAGACCCTCGAAGACGTCCTTGATCAGCTTGCGGTCCGGCAGACTCATGATCTCCTCCTCAGCCGAGCATGCCGACGAGCGCGGACTCGAAGTGCTCGGGGGTGAACGGCTTCGCGATGAGGAACAGCGCGCCTGCGGCCTGAGCCGCCTCACGCATCTCCTCGGACCCTTCGGACGTGACGAACCCGAAGGGCACCGCGTTGCCGCTGCCGCGCAGGTCGCGCAGCAGCTCGATGCCCGTCTTGTTGGGCATGTTCCAGTCCGACAGGACCAGGTCAGGCTGCTCGGTGGTGACCTTGTCGAGCGCGTCCGCACCGTCCGTGGCCTCCACGAAGTCGTGGTGCCCGAAGCCGGCTTGGCGCAGGGTGCGCAGCACGATCTGGCGCATGACGCGACTGTCGTCGGCGATGATGATCTTCATGGTCGAGTGCTCTCCTCGGTAGTGGGTGGTCGGGGGGTCAGAGGCCCTCGGCGTCCGGCACGATCTGGACATGCACCGGTGAACCGCGCCAGGACACGACGAGGCTCTCCTCGGACGACGGGGGCGAGGCGCTCGCGCGCACTCCGGGGAGGCCGAGCGTCATGGCGCCGTCGATGGCACCCTTCACGCTGCCGCCGACGACATTGAGCACCTCGCCGACGGCGTCGTGGACGTCCAGCTCGTCGACGGTCTCGTCGGGTCCCATGCCCAGCAGCGCTGCCGCGATCTGCGCGGCGACGTCGCTGTTGCAGGTCAGGAGCAGTCGGCCGTTCCAGCCGCCACGGATCTCGATGTGCGCCTGGAGCCCGGTCTCGAAGTCGGCAGGTACGTCGGCAGGCCACGGGTCGGCTGCCTCGAACAGCATCGAGCCCCAGACCTGCTCGACGGCGGCATGCAGGAGCGCCTGGTCCGGCGCGCTGTAGAGGGTCATGAGTGGTCTCCCACGGTCGTCGGGAGCAGACCGAGCAGGTCGAGCTTCTCCACGAGGGCGTCGCCGGTGAACGGCTTGATGAGGTACTCGTGGGCACCGGCGGCCAGTGCACGCACGATCCGGTCCTGCTCGCTCTCGGTGGTGACCATCATCAAGGTGATGGACCGCCACTCGACCTGCTTGCGGACCTGGGTGATGAACGTGAGCCCGTCCATCACGGGCATGTTCCAGTCCACGCACGCGAGCACGGGCAGGTCGCCGCCCTGTGCGGCGAGGACGTCGAGCGCCTCCTGGCCGTCGCCGGCTTCGAGGATCTCGAAACCCGCATCAACGAGGATGCGTCCGACGATCCGCCTCATGGCGCGTGAGTCGTCAACGATCAAGGCACGCATGTGCGTTGTTCCTCTCTGATCCGGTACACGGAGGACCGTCCGGCCGGTACCCGTTCCCAGGCGTCGTCGACGCCCATGGTCATCTCCGCCGCACCCAGGAACAGGTGCCCGTCGGGTGCCAGCACCTGCCGGACTCGGCGCAGGATGTCTCGCTTGGTGGCGAGATCGAAGTAGATGAGCACGTTGCGCAGGAAGATCACGTCGAACTTCCCCATCGCTGGGAACGGGCGCATCAGGTTGAGTTGGCGGAACTGCACCTGGGCGGCCAGCGCGGGGCTGATCCGCCACCCGAGGCCGAGCCGCTCGAAGTGCCGGACCAACGTGGTCGCGGGCAGCCCGCGGTTGACCTCCAGCTGGGAGTACTCCCCCTTGCGGGCCCGCTCGAGCATCTCGAGCGAGAGATCGGTGGCGAGCATGTCGACCTTCCAGCCCGACAGCTCGGGGGTGTCCTGCGCCGTCATCAGGATGCTGTAGGGCTCCTGCCCGCTCGAGCAGGCGGCGGCCCAGACCCGGATCTCCCGCTTGCTGCGGGTCTTGGCGAGCGCCGGGAAGACGGTCTGGCGCAGCGCCGTGAACGGGTCGGTGTCCCGGAACCACGACGTCTCGTTGGTGGTCAGCGCCTCGACGACCAGCCGCATCGCGGCCGGGTTGCGCCGGGTCGACAGCTCGGCGACGAACGCGTCCACATCCTTGTGACCGCCCTGGCGGGCCAGCGGCACCAACCGTGACTCGACGAGGTACTCCTTGCCCGGCTCGAGGACGATCGCGCTCTCCGCCCGCACGAGCTCGCGGACGAAGGTGAAGGCCTCGTGGCCGATGGTCATTGGACAGCTCCAGCCGGGACGAGGGACGGACGTTGACGGGCGAGCCGGCGCAGGATCTCCGGACCGAGCTCGAGGAGGGGCAGCACCCGCTCGGCGAGCCCCGCGGTGGCGACGGCGCCGGGCATGCCCCAGACGACCGAGGTGGCCTGGTCCTGGGCGAGCACGCTGCCGCCCTTGTCGACGATCGACCGGGCCCCCTTGCAGCCGTCGGAGCCCATCCCGGTCAGCACGACGCCCAGGACAGCGGGGCCGACGGCGGCGACCGCGCTGCGGAACAGCACATCGACGGCCGGCCGGCAGTAGTTCTCGGGTGGGGCCTGGGTGAGCCTGGTGCGGAGACCGTCGACCTGGGGCACCACCTCCAGGTGGAAGTCGCCCGGGGCGATCGCGACCGTGCCGGGCCGGAGCGGTACGCCGCTCTCCGCCTCGACCACGTCGAAGGGCAGCTGGCGGTCCAGTCGGCCCGCGAACTGCTTGGTGAACAGGGGCGGCATGTGCTGGACCACGGCGACCGGGACCGCGAGCGGCGGCAGCGTGTGGAGCAGCGCGCTCAGCGCCTCGGGTCCGCCGGTCGAGCTCCCGATGACCAGCAGCCGGTACCCGCCGAGCGGCGGGGTCGCGGGAGCGTGCAGCTGCACCGTCGCCGTGGGGGCGACGGTGAGGCCGGCAGGGTGGGGCGAGAGCCCGGCCCGCGGGACCAGCGACTTGATCCGCGGGATCAGCGCCTCGCGGACCTGGTCCATGGACCGGGTGACGCTGCCGACGTTCGCGGGCTTCGGCACGTAGTCGGAGGCGCCGGCCGAGAGCGCGTCCAGCGTCGCGACCGCACCGCGCTCGGTCAGCGTGCTGAACATGATGATCGGGACCTTGTTGCCGGTCGCCCGGATCGCCCGGACCGATTCGATGCCGTTCATCTCCGGCATCTCGATGTCCATGGTGACGAGGTCCGGCTTGAGCTGGGCCACCTTCTGGACCGCAGCCCGACCGTTGACCGCCGTCCCGACGACCTCGATGTCCCGGTCGGCGGCGAGGAGGTCGGACACGAGCTTGCGGATCACAACGGAGTCGTCGACCACGAGCACCCTGATACCGGGCATGGGCGTCCCCTCCTCCTGTCCCCCGGGCGGCGGACGTAGACACCATCGGCGACACCCCGAGAGTCCTGAGGAGTGCGCCCGGAGCTTGTGCACCCGGTCTGTTCCAGGAGGCCTCAGACCGAGGAGAGCGGCCCGTCGGTGCCGTGCACCAGGTGCCAGGGGCGCATCAGGACCGACGCCGTGCGCGCCGGCAGCAGGTCGGCGACCGCCACCGCCTGGAGGACGCCGGAGACGGCGTTCCACACGCCGTACGCCGCGTCGCGGGGCATCAGACCGCCGAGCTGGAACGCGATCACGCCGGCCAGCTGCGCGTCGCACGCGAGTCGCAGCCGGTCGGACATCGAGACCGCCCAGCTCGCCTGGTGCATGGCGGGCGCCCACTCCGCGGTGCGGAGCCGCTGCTCGTCCACGACCCGCCGCCACGCCGACCGGGCCGCCTCGTCGCTGTCGGCGAGCCGGTCGAGCACCCGGTCGAGGCGGGCCATCCCCGTGGAGGCCGTCTCGTCGCGGGTCGGCAGGTCCGCCCGGAGGTACGGGGTCACCATGGCCCGGCGGACCCCGGCGTCGAGCCGGTCCCCGAGGTAGCCGCTGATGGCGGCGTCGGCGAGCACGTCCGCCGCGGCGGAGGCCGTCGGGTCCTGGACCGCCATCGGGCCGCTGTGCAGCCAGGTCCAGTCCAGGACCTCGTGCCGGATGAACTGGTCGAGCGCGTGCGTGTCGCCCAGGAGGCTGGTCTCGAGACGGCGCAGCAGCGTCGACGCCCCGGTCGTGACCGCCTCCTCGACGGCCTCGCCGGCCAGCGGCAGCACCGAGCGGACCGTGGCGGCCCGGGCGTCGGCCCGGGCGGTGGCCTGGAGCCAGGGGGTCCGGACCACGGCGCCGGGGTGACCGGCCGCGCATCGTTCCAGGTCAGACGCGTCCGCGGTGAGTGCGGTCCGCAGCACAGCCGCCGCCTGGCGCCCCCGGCCGAGGCGAGCGAGGTCGAAGCCGAGCGCGTGCGCGCCCACGAGGGAGTACGGCACGGGCCCCTCCCCCCTCCTCGATCAGCCGGAGTGCACGGCCGGGTCAGGCCGTGAACCCGGCAACGGCCCCCCGCAGGTCGGCTGCCATCCTGGCCAGGTTATCGACTGCGGTGCGAGTTTGTGCGAGAGCTTGGGTAGTCGAGTCGGCTGCTGCGGAGACGCCGGAGATGTTGGTCGCGATCTCACCCGACCCGGTCGAGGCCTCCGCCACGTTGCGCGACATCTCGTTCGTCGTCGCGGTCTGCTCCTCCACCGCCGAGGCGATCGTCAGCTGGTAGTCGTTGATCG
>NZ_CATNLZ010000006.1 GCF_950101795.1 Nocardioides sp. T2.26MG-1
CCCTGGCTTGGTCGGGCAGCAGGTCACCGGCGGCCAGGGCGTCGCGGACGGGGGTGTGTCCGTGGGTGAGGTTGGTGGCGAGGCGGGTCTTGCGGTGGGCTTCGGTGCGGGTCATCTGGGTGGCGTGTGCCCACCAGTTCGCGACCGAGGTGGCGCCGACCTGCTCGGCGACCCCCACGGTGTCGGCGTGGGCGGCGACCCGGGCCTCGAGCTCGGTGATCCGGGAGGCGATCCGGGTGAGGCGGACCAGCACGTCGGCGGTCTCGTCGGTCGGCATGGACCACAGGGAGGCGTCGGTGACCTGGTCGAGGGCGGCTTCGAGCTGGGTGACGGCGTGCGTGACCTGGTGGTGGGGGTTCGCTTGTGCGGTCATCGCCACTCCCGAGAAGCAGGGTCGTGGCGACAGTCTATCGAACAGGTGTTCGAGATATCAAGACGTTGGTGGGCCCGAGTTGTCGGGGCGTCGGTAGGGGAGCCGGCAGCGGCGGGCGACCCGTGGCGGACCTTCACCGCTTTGCTGCCAGGGACCGCAACCGTGAGCGGGCCTGAAGGCCGAGGATCACCGGCCCGGTGGTTTCGAGGCTCGCTGCGCTCGCACCTCAACCACCGGCGGAGGTGGCGGTCGGGGAGCCGGCAGTGGCGGGCGACCCGTGGCGGATCTTCACCGCTTTGCTGCCAGGGACCGCAACCACCGAGAATCTGAAGGCCGAAGGAGACCGGCTCGGTGGCGTCGAGGCGCCGTGGTCTCGACAGGTTCGACCACCGGACGTCGCTCGACCACCGACCTCAGCTCGGGCACCGGGCCCTGGTGGTTTCGCGACGGTTGCTGCGCAACCTCCTCAACCACCGGGCGGGGTGGCGGTCGGGAAGCCGGCCGTCGACGGCGACCAGAAGCGCGCCGTACCCGTCTTCGCTGCCAGGGACCGCAACCGCGAGCGAGCTGACGGCCGAAGATCACCGGCTCGGTGGTTTCGAGACGGTTGCTGCGCAACCTCCTCAACCACCGGGCGGGGTGGCGATCGGGAAGCCGGCCGTCGACGGCGACCCGAGGCGCGCCGTACCCGTCTTCGCTGCCAGCGACCGCAACCACCGAAGAACCTGAAGGCCGAAGGAGGCCGGCTCGGTGCTGCCGAGGCGCCGTGGTCTCGACAGGCTCGACCACCGACCTCTCCTCGGGCGCCGTACCCGGGTAGCCGCCAAGGAACCGAAACCACGGACTACCTGAAGGACGAAGAGCAACCAGCCGGTCCAGACCGGCGTATCAGCGCCGCCGACCACGCCTCCTGCCCGATGTCCGACCCCGACCTCAGCCTGGAGCGTGTGCCGCATGAGTCCCCTGACCGTGACCCCCGCCATCGCCATCGCGCACGTCCGCGACCGCGCCCGCGAGGAGGACGCGCGTCGGTGCTCGGGGCGCGTCGACCGGGCGATCCACGCGGCGCGGTCGGCCCGCTCGGCCTTGCAGCGCGCCGGAGCCTGACCGACCGAGCCCGGCCGGCCCGAGTAGGGCAGTCTTCTCCTCATGCACTACGTCGGCGTGGACCTCGCGTGGGGCGAGCGACGGCCGACTGGGCTGGCCGTGCTCGACGACGAGGCGCGGCTGCTGCACGTGTCGACCGTGCACTCCGACGACGAGATCGAGGCGCACCTCGCGCCGTACCTCGACGGGCCCTGCCTGGTCGCCTTCGACGCCCCGCTGATCGTCACCAACGCGACCGGCTCCCGGCCCGCCGAGCAGGAGCTGAGCCGGGACTTCCGCCGCTTCGAGGCCGCGACGCACCCGTCGAACACCAGCAAGCCGGAGTTCGTCGCCGGGTCCCGCGGCGCCCGGCTGTGCAAGCGGCTTCAGCTCGACATGGATCCGCGCTCGGGCCGCGACCGGCGCGCGATCGAGGTCTACCCGCACCCGGCGACGATCGTGCTCTTCGGCCTCGGGCGCACGCTGAAGTACAAGGACAAGCGCGGCCGCGACCTCGAGCTGCTGCGTGCCGAGCTGCTCACGCTGATGAGCCACGTCGAGCGGATCGTGACCACCGACCGCACCTGGCAGGCACTGCGCACCCAGGTCGAGGCGGCCACCCGCAAGAGCCACCTGCGTGAGGTCGAGGACCAGGTGGACGCCGTGATCTGCGCCTACGTGGCGCTGTTCGCGCAGCGCTGGCCCGAGCGGACCACGACCTACGGCTCCTTCGAGCAGGGCTACATCGTGACGCCGACGCTGCCCGACGCGCACGCCACGATCCGCAAGGCGGTGGAGGAGTACGCCGCCCGCCACCCCCAGCTCGTCGCCGCCGCGAAGGAGTACGTCGCGCTGGTGACCTCGATCCTCGACGAGGCCGGCATCAACTACCTGACCGTGACCGGCCGGGCCAAGACCGTGGACTCCTTCGCTGCCAAGGCCGGCCGGGCCGTCGACGGGGTCCCCGTCTACAGCGACCCGCTGCGCGACATCGGCGACCAGATCGGGCTGCGGGTGATCACCTACGTCCGCAGCGACGTGGCCGCGGTCGCCGACGTGCTGGGCAGCCAGCTGCGGGTCCTCGACGACCGCGACCTCGGGCAGGAGACCGCCAGCGAGGGCCGCTTCGGCTACGCCAGCCGGCACCTCCAGGTGGCCCGCGAGGACGGGCTCACCGCCCAGGTGCAGGTGCGCACCGTGCTGCAGCACGCGTGGGCGGAGTTCGAGCACGACATCCGCTACAAGGGCACGGTGCCCGAGGAGCATGCCCGCGACTTCGACCGCCGGTTCACGCTGGCCGCCGGGCTGCTCGAGCTCGCCGACCAGGAGTTCACCACGATCCGCGACCGCCTCCGCGGCAGCGCCCCCGAGGAGCCCGACACCGAGGCCGTCGGCGTGACCCCCCGCGAGCTGGCGGCGTACCTCGCCGGCCAGTACGCCGACGCCGAGTGGTCGCGCACCGACCACTACGGCTGGATCGCGAGCCTGCTGCCCGACCTGGGCGTCACCACGCTCGCGGAGCTCGGCCACGTGCTCGCCGAGGTCGACGACGACCAGATCGCGGCGCGCATGGACTACCGCTACCCGCCCGGCGCGGTCCGCCGCCTCGACGACGCGCTGCTCGCGGCGTTCGGGGAGCGGTACGTCGAGCTCCCCGGCAACGCCCACCGCGTCGCCGCGCTGCACGCGCGGCTGGAGAAGATGCGCGGCTGACCGGGTTCAGGGCACGTACGGCGGTGCCACGCCCCAGCCCCAGCGCGGCACCGATGCGTGCTCGACCGGCGTGGCCCGGGGCTGGGAGTTCTCCGCCGCCAGCCGCGTGCCCCACTCGAGGTAGCCGATGATCGCCGCCCGGAACTCCGGGTCGGCCGGCAGCTCCACCTCGTCGGCCGCCAGGCTCATCGTGCTGGCGAAGCGGTGCCGCTGCTCGGGCGTGATCGCGAGGCCGCGGTGGTGGGCGAGCATCGCCTCGTAGCCGCCGTGCCGCTCGGTGTAGGTCGCCGGCCCGCCGAGCACCTCGGCCCACCAGTCGGTGACGTGCGCGCGGTGGCGCTCGCTGACGCCGCCGGGGAAGAAGCCGGTGAGGAGCTCGTCGGCCTCGACCCGGTCGTAGAACGCGTCGATCATGCGGCGGAGCGGGTCGTAGCCGCCCGCCCACGAGAACAGCGTCGGCAGCCCGGGCTCGTCAACGCCCATGGGGGCCCTGCCCGATCGTCATGCGGCCGACGCTACCGATCTCAGGGCGCGGTGTCGCGGAGCTTTTCCAGCAGCGGTCCGGCGGCCTCGGCGAGGAACCGGTCCTGGCCGTCGTCGCCGATCTGCACGAGCGCGATGTCGGTGAAGCCGGCCTCCCAGTAGGCGCTCACCGCCTCGACGATCGCGTCGAGGTCCGGCCCGCAGGGGATGGAGCCGGCGACGTCCTCGGGACGGACGAACTGGGTGGCGCCCGCGAAGCCGGCCGGCGTCGGCAGGTCGGCGTTGACGCTCCACCCGCCCCCGAACCACCGGAACTGCTCGTGCGCCCGCGCCACCGCCGCGTCCTCGGAGGCGTCCCAGCAGATCGGAATCTGGCCGATCGCGCGGGCCTGCTCCCCGATCCGGGGCGCGCCGTCGACGGCGTTCCAGTTCTCGACCAGGGACGGATCGGGCTCCACCCCGATCAGGTGCTCGCCCAGTGGTGCGAAGGTCTCGATCGCCCGGTCGCCGGCGACGGCGAGCGCGACCTCGATGCCCTCGTCGGGCACGTCCCACAGCCGAGCCGAGTCGACCTCGAAGTAGTCGCCGCGGTAGTCGACGAGCTCTCCGGTGCGCAGCTCCTGGATGATCTCGACGGCCTCGCGCAGCATCGCCTGGCGGGTCTGGATGGCCGGCCACCCGTCGCCGACGACATGCTCGTTGAGGTTCTCCCCGCTGCCCAGCCCGAGCGTGAACCGGCCCTCGGAGAGGAGCTGCAGGGTCGCGGCCTTCTGCGCGACGACCGCCGGGTGGTAGCGCATCGTCGGGCAGGTCACGTAGGTCATCAGCCCGACCCGCGAGGTGGCCTGCGCGACGGCGCCCAGCGTGGCCCAGGCGTACGGCGCGTGTCCCTGCTCGGTCAGCCACGGCGAGTAGTGGTCGCTCATCACCTCGAAGTCGAACCCGAGGTCCTCGGCGGTCGCGGCGTACCGCACCAGCTCGCGCGGCCCGCTCTGCTCGGTCATCAGCGTGTATCCGAAGCGCGTCATGGGGGCCGAGTACCCGTCGGCGCTCGGGCGTAACGTCGGCGGCATGACCCCTGCGGACATCTTCATCGACTTCTTCGAGCGCATCCTCGAGAACGGCGTCGCCGCGGTCGAGGGCCTCGACAAGGACCAGCTCGCCCACCGTCCCGCGCCCGACACCAACTCGATCGCCTGGCTGATCTGGCACACCGCGCGGGTGCAGGACGCGCAGATCGCGCACCTCGCCGGCACCGAGCAGGTGTGGTTCACCGGCGGCTGGGTGGACCGCTTCGGGCTGCAGATCGACCCGGCGGACCACGGCTACGGCCACAGCAGCGACCAGGTGGGCAAGGTCCGGGCCCGCGCCGAGCTGCTCACCGGCTATCTCCGCGCCACCCATGAGGCGACCGTCGCCTACCTCCGCGGCCTGAGCGAGGCCGACCTCGACGAGGTGATCGACACCGACTGGGACCCGCCGGTCACCCGCGGTGTCCGGCTGGTGAGCATCGCCGACGACGACGCCCAGCACGTCGGCCAGGCGGCCTACCTACGCGGGCTCCTCCTCGCCCGATGACGACCGGCTGAGCCGGTAGCGGACGAACGACGGCACCACGATCGCCGCGACGACGGTGCCGACGACGACCAGCACGCCGCCACCGGCGGCGGCTGCGGCCGTGCCGACCGCGGCGGCGCTCGCGCCGTGGGCGACGTCCGCGATCCGCGGCCCGCCCGCGACCACGACGATGAACACGCCCTGCAGCCGGCCGCGGACCGCGTCGGCCGCCGCGGTCTGGAGCATGCTCGTGCGGAACGCGGCGGACGCCATGTCGGCGGCGCCGCCGACGACGAGCATCAGCACCGCCGCGACCAGCATCGGGCCCCGCCACCGGTCGGCGAGCGCGACGGACAGGCCGAAGCCGGTCATCGCGGCGCCCCACACGAGGATGCACACGACGACGGCGTACCCCTGCCGGTCGATCCGCGAGACCCACCCCGAGAACACCCCGCCGACGACGGCGCCGGCGGGGATCGCCGCGAACAGCGCCGCGAACACCAGCCCGCCCTCGTCGGGGCCGCCGAAGGAGACGTGCGCGATCTCGGGGAACAGCGCCCGCGGCATGCCGAACACCATCGCGATCAGATCGACGACGAACGACATCAGCAGCACGGGGTGGCCACGCAGGTAGGCGAAGCCCTCCACCACCGACCGCAGGCCGGGCGTCGTGGTGACCCCGGTGTCGACGGGCAGCCGGGGCAGCCGGGCCACGGCGCTGAGCGTCGCGAAGAGCGTGACGGTGTCGATGGCGTAGAGCCAGGGAAAGCCCAGCACCGGGATCAGCACGCCGGCGACGAGCGGGCCGGCGATCGCGCCGGCCTGGAACACCGTCATCGACAGCGAGTTGGCGGCCGGCAGCAGCTCGGGGGAGAGCAGCTTGGGCAGCACCGCACTGCGGGTGGGCTGGTTGACCGCGAAGAACGCCTGCTGCACCGAGAACAGCCCGAGCAGCAGCCACACGTCGGTGTTGCCGAGGGCGGCCTGCAGCCAGAACAGCGCGCTGGTGCCGATCAGGCCGGCGGTCGTCACCAGCAGCAGCGTGCGCCGGTCGAAGACGTCGGCGAGCGCCCCGCCCCACAGCCCGAACACCACCAGCGGCACCAGGCCGAACAGCCCGGTGAGTCCGACGTACGCCGAGGAGCCGGTGATCTGGTAGATCTGCGCCGGCACCGCGACGACCGTCAGCTGGGCACCGACGACCGTGATGATGTTGGCCAGCCAGAGCCGGCGGAAGTGCTCGTTGCGCAGCGGCCGGGTGTCGGCCACCAGGCCGCCGAGGCCGTCGCGGATGCTGCGCACGGTTGCCGAACCTACGGGGCCGATGAGTTCTTCCCGTCGCTAGGGTCTGAGCCGTCATGAGCGAGAGCGTGAAGGGCCCGGCGTCGTACTTCCCGTCGATCGAGCAGAAGTACGGGCAGCCGATCGAGCACTGGAAGCAGGTCGTGCGGGCTGCGCCCGGCTACGGCACGACCGCCAAGCACATGGACCTGGTGGCGCTCCTCAAGGAGCAGGGCCTGGGCCACGGCCACGCCAACGCGGTCGTCGCGCACACCCTCGCCGAGGACCGCTGAGCCGTTGGTTTCGAGGCTCAGGCCTGGCGGCCTTCACACCTCAACCAACGTCGAGTGCGGTCCTCGCCGAGGACGGTTGAACGGTGGTTTCGAGGCTCGCTCCGCTCGCACCTCAACCACCGTGCGGGCTCGCTCCGCTCGCACCTCAACCACCGTGCGGGCTCGCTCCGCTCGCACCTCAACCGCCGTCACGGTGGTTGAGGTGCGAAGGCCCCCTGGGGGCCTGAGCCTCGAAACCACCGCAGCCTGAGGTCAGCAGCTGGATGACTCGGGCTGTCCCAGCAGCCGGTCGGCGAGGAAGTCGCACCACTGGCCCGAGGGAGGCCCACCGTTGACCGTCCCGTCGGACTCGCCGGGATGCTTGACCCACAGCCTGCCGTCGAATGCGCGGTCGAACACCAGGCGCGGCCCCGGGCCGACCCTGGCCCAGGTCGGGTTGATGACGTCGTAGCCGTCGCTGCTCGGGGTCGCGCCATTGCGCGAGGTGTCGATCACGTAGCGCTTGCCGGTGATGCCCAGCCTGCGCAGCCCGGCGAGCATCTTCGCGGCGTAGGCCCTCTCGTCCGCGGTGGGGCGGAAGTTCGAGACGTTGGTGCTGAATCCGCGGGCGAAGCCGATGCCGGCGGCCTTGAGGTACGCCGGGCGGTCGTCGTACGGCGTCCAGTTGGAGTGGCCGGCGTCGAGGTAGACCCAGGCGCCGGCGTTGCTCAGCACCCGGCTCGCGAAGCGCAGCATGCCCTGCCAGCCATGGGGCTTCTCGGGGCAGTTGTGGAGGTCGCTGCTGAACAGTGGGAGGGCGTCCGGCTCCAGCACGAGCAGCACCTTCTGGTCACGCACGCCGTTCGCGACCTGCCGGATCCAGCTCCGGTACTGCGCGGCGGTCGTGAGCGGGTTGCCCGAGGAGTACATGCCGCAGTCGCGCCCAGGGATGCCGTAGACCGACAGCACGGGTGTCTTGCGCGCGGCCGCGGCGTCGCCGGTGTACTCGCGGATCTTGTCGCGCACGTGTGCGGTGTCGTACGCCTCCGGGATCACCCAGAACGCCTGGGCCTTGCTGCCGATCCGGTCGCGGTAGACGCCACCCTGCTGGTACGCCGGCATCTTCGGGTCGACGTACAGCCCCCGGGTCCGGCGCGGGTCGGCGGCCTTCGCCGCGGCCGTGGCGTGCCGTGATCCCGGGTCGGCGACGACCGGGGCCGCGAGGGCAGCACCGCCGAGCGCCAAGGCGACCACCAGCGTGGCGACGCGCAGGAGCTGGGACCGACAGGGCACCCGCTCAGGCTACGGGCTGGCCGTCCTCCCCGAGGCCGAAGCGGCGCGGTAGGCAGAGTGAGCCGTTTGCGGAAGGGTGTCGTATCGCGGCCCTCGCGTTCGTGGACAGGGTGACGGGGCCGGACGAGGCCCCCCGAACCAGGAGGTATCCCATGTCGCAGTACCTGCTCTCCGTGATCCACAACGCCGAGGACATGGCAGCGATGGACGCGATGACGCCCGAGGAGCTGCAGACCGTGTTCGCCGCGGTCGACACCTTCAACGAGAGGCTCCAGCGGGAGGGCGCGTGGGTGTTCGCCGGCGGGCTGCAGACCCACGAGGCCACCACCACGGTCGACAACACCGGGGCGGAGACGGTCGTGACCGACGGCCCGTTCGCGGAGACCAAGGAGTACCTCGGCGGGTTCTGGATCATCGAGGCGCCCGACCTCGACGCCGCGCTCCGGTGGGCCGCCGAGGGCTCCAAGGCCTGCGCCAACCGGGTCGAGGTGCGGCCGTTCCAGGAGGAGCCGGGCGCGTGAGCGACGCGCACGCGGCGATCGAGCGGATCTATCGCGAGGAGTACGGCCGGGTGGTCGCCTCGCTCGTACGACGGTTCGGCGACATCGACATCGCCGAGGAGGCCGCCGGCGAGGCACTGCTCGTCGCGATGGAGAAGTGGCCCCAGGACGGCGTACCGCCCAACCCCGGGGGCTGGCTCACCACCACCGCGGGCAACCGCGCCATCGACCGGATCCGCCGCGAGTCGCACCGCGACGCCAAGCACCAGGCGGCCCTCATGATCAGTGACGACACCCCCCACGAGCCCACCGGTCCCGTCGAGGACGACCGGCTGCGGCTGATCTTCACCTGCTGCCACCCCGCGCTCGCTCCCGAGGCGCGGGTGGCCCTCACCCTGCGGCTCCTCGGCGGGCTCACCGTCCCCGAGATCGCGCAGGCGTTCCTGGTCCCCGAGACCACCATGGCCCAGAGGATCACCCGCGCGAAGAAGAAGATCAAGGGCGCGCACATCCCCTACCGGGTGCCGGAGGCCGACGACCTGACCGCCCGGCTGCCGGGCGTGCTGGCGGTGATCTACCTGGTCTTCAACGAGGGCTACCTCGCCAGCTCCGGCGAGGCGGCGATCCGCGAGGACCTGACCGCCGAGGCGATCCGCCTCGGCCGGATCCTGCACGCGCTGCTGCCCGACGAGCCCGAGGTCACCGGGCTGCTCGCGCTGATGCTGCTCACCGAGGCGCGGCGTACGACGCGGGTCGCCGGCGGCGAGCTGGTCACGCTGCTGGAGCAGGACCGCGGCGGCTGGGACCGTGCCCTGATCGCCGAGGGGCACGAGCTGGTGCGCAGCTGCCTGGCCCGTGCCGCGCACACGGGCCGGCGCCCGGGGCAGTACCAGCTGCTCGCGGCGATCAACGCCGTGCACACCGACGCCCCCTCGGCGGCGGACACGCAGTGGGACCAGATCGCGGCGCTGTACGACCAGCTCTACGCGGTCGCGCCGAGCCCGGTCGTGGCCCTCAACCGGGCGGTCGCGGTCGCCGAGCTCGACGGGCCGGAGGTGGCGCTCGCGCAGGTCGATCGACTGCCGCTGAGCGGCTACCACGCCTGGCACGCGACCCGGGCCGACCTGCTGCGCCGGCTCGGTCGCAGCGGCGAGGCGCGGGCGGCGTACGACGCGGCGATCGCGGCCACGGACAACCCGGCCGAGCGGGCCTACCTCGCCCGGCGGCGCGGCAGCCTGGCGCCCACCGAACCCGGCTGATCCTCGGATGAACGGCGGGTGAACGTGGAACGATCAGCGGGTGGACGGGATCGCGGTCGTGGCTTGGCGCCTGGGGGTCTCCGGGTGCGCTGCGACCGGGGTCGTGCTCGCCGCGCTGCAGTACGACGTGTGGTGGACCGCGCTCAGCCAGCTCGTCAACCTGGCCGTGGCCGTGGGGTTCCTGGTGCTCGCGTTCGCGGAGCCCCGGTCGCCGTGGCTGCGGGGGGCGCTGACCACCGCGAGCACGCTCGTGTGCCTGGCCTACCTGCCGATGGCGAACGGCAACCTGGCCGCGCCGTGGTCGGTGCTCGAGCACATGGTGACGCCGGCGCTGGTGCTGGTCGACTTCCTGCTGGTCGGCACCAACCAGGCCGACGTGCGCTGGTGGCACCCGCCGACCTGGCTGGTGCCGCTCGCGGCGTACCTGGCCTGGTACGTCGGCGGTGACCTCGGCGTCTACGCGGCGCTCGACCCGGCCGGCGGTGCGGTCTTCGCGACCCGCCTGGCGGTGCTGGCCTCGGTCGCGCTCGCCGCCGGCTACCTGCTCTACGCCCACGGCCGGGCTCGACGGGCGCTCCTACCCTTGGCGGCATGACGACCGGACCCCTTGTCCTGCCCCCGGCCGAGGACGCCCAGCAGTGGGTGGAGACGCGCGCCCGCGACGGCCTGGCCGCTGCTCGGGCCCGCGCCGACGGGCTGCGCGACGCGCCGCCGCCCGGCGCGCTCGCCGTGCTGCGTGAGTGGGACGAGGTGGCCCGCGCGCTGTCCGACGTCGCCGCGGTCGCGTCGCTGCTCGCCAACGTGCACCCGCTCGAGGAGGTGCGCACGACGTGCGAGGCCGCCGAGGCCGAGGTCGACCGGCTGGTCACCGAGCTGCGCCAGGACCCGGGTCTGTACGGCGTCTTCGCGGGGCTCGACCCGGCCGGCCTGGACCCGGTGGCGGCGCGGCTCCTGGACAAGACGCTCGAGGACTTCCGGCGCGCCGGCGTCGACCTCGACGACGCCTCCCGGGCCCGGCTCACCGAGATCAACGCCCGGCTCACCGACCTCGGTCAGGAGTTCGGCCGCACCATCCGCGACGACGTGCGCACCGTCCGGGTGCCGCCCGGGCGGCTCGCCGGCCTGCCCCAGGACTGGCTCGACGCCCATCCTGCCGGGGACGACGGCCTCGTCACGGTCACCACCGACTACCCCGACGCTGTGCCGGTCCGGATGTTCGCCCACGACGCCGAGGTGCGCCGCGAGGTGACCGTCGCGTTCCTCGAGCGGGGCTGGCCGCACAACGAGCCGTTGCTGCGTGAGATGTTCGCGCTCCGCCACGAGCTCGCGACGCTGGTCGGCTACGCCGACTGGGCGTCGTACGACGCCGCCGTGAAGATGATCGGGGAAGGGCCGGCGATCCCGGCGTTCATCGACCGGATCGCCAGCGCGGCCGAGGGGCCGATGCGGCGCGACCTGGACCTCCTGCTCGAGCGCTTCCGGCGCGACGTGCCTGACGCGGCGGCGATCGACACGGCCGACTCGCTGTACTACGAGGAGCTGGTCCGCCAGGAGCGTCACGACGTGGACGCCCAGCAGGTGCGGGCCTACTTCGACTTCGCCCGCGTGCGCCAGGGGCTGCTCGAGGTGACCGGACGGCTCTTCGGGCTGGAGTACCGGCCGGTGTCCGACGCGCCGGTGTGGCACCCGGACGTCGCGGCGTACGACGTGGTCCGCGACGTGGGCTCCGGACCCGAGGCGATCGGCCGCATCTACCTCGACCTGCACCCGCGCGAGGGCAAGTACAAGCACGCCGCGCAGTTCACGCTGGTCGACGGCCTCGCCGGCCGGCAGCTGCCCGAGGGCGTGCTGGTCTGCAACTTCTCACGCGGCCTGATGGAGCACGACCACGTGGTCACGCTCTTCCACGAGTTCGGTCACCTGGTGCACCACGTGCTCGGCGGGCACGGTGAGTGGACCCGCTTCTCCGGAGTCGCCACCGAGTGGGACTTCGTCGAGGCGCCGAGCCAGCTGCTCGAGGAGTGGGCCTGGGACCCCGACGTGCTGCGCACCTTCGCGGTCTCCAGCGGCGGCGAGCCGATCCCGGCCGACCTGGTGGAGCGGATGCGGGCCGCCGACGAGTTCGGCAAGGGCTACCAGGCCCGGACGCAGATGTTCTACGCGGCGATGTCGTACTGGTTCCACACCGACCGGCCCGCGGACCTGACCACCGCGATGCGCGAGCTGCAGGCGCGCTACTCGCCGTTCCCCTACATCGACGGCACCCACATGTTCGCGAGCTTCGGCCACCTCGGCGGCTACTCCTCGGCGTACTACACCTACATGTGGTCGCTGGTGATCGCGAAGGACCTGTTCTCCGCGTTCGACCCCGCCGACCTGTTCGCCCCCGGCGTCGCCGGCCGCTACCGCGACCGGGTGCTCGCCCCCGGCGGCTCCCGCGACGCCGCCGACCTGGTCGCCGACTTCCTCGGTCGGCCGTACACGTTCGACTCCTACGCCGCCTGGCTGGCGCGCTAGGGGGCCGACCGCAGTTTCCCCGGTTCACCGGGGATGTTGGCGCTTGTCGGCTGTTGCAACCCCCGAGAAGCGGGAACTTACCCGGTACACCGGGGAAACCTGCTTGTCCCCGCCGACCCATCGACGTACGCTCACGATATATCGCGAGCCATCGGCGACAGTACGCCGGACGCGGTACCCGAACTGAGAGGAGTCCGGTCATGGGATACAGGGGATTCAGCCGGCAGTGGGCCGGCCATGTGGATCAGGAGTGGCAGCAGCACGGCGGGCGCCGCGGGGGTGGACCCTGGGGCGGGCCGTGGGGCGGTCCGGGCGGCTTCGGCCGGCCGGGGCACCCGGGACCGCCGCCGTGGGTGGCCGGCCTCTTCGGCCTCGCCCAGGGCGAGCGCCAGCGGGGCCCGCGGGTCCGGCGCGGCGACGTACGCACCGCGATCCTGGACGTCGTCCGGACCGCGCAGTGGAACGGCGAGCCCGTCAACGGCTACCAGGTCATCCAGCAGATCGCCGAGCGCAGCAACGGCGCCTGGCGACCGAGCCCGGGCTCGGTCTACCCGACGATCCAGCAGCTCGAGGACGAGGGGCTGCTCGTGACCGACGACAGCAGCGGCCGGCGCAGCCTCAAGCTCACCGAGGAGGGCGAGACGTACGCCGCCGAGCACGCCGATGAGCTGACCGCGGTCTGGGCGCCGTTCGAGGAGCCCGAGCGCGACGAGGAGGTCGGGTTCGCCGACCTCAAGCCCGAGATCGGCCAGGTCATGGGCGCGGTCTGGCAGATCGTCACCAACGGCAGCGAGCAGCAGCGGCGCGCGGCCGTCGAGATCCTGGTCGACACCCGGCGCCGGCTGTACGGCGTGCTCGCCGACGGCGACCCGGAGCAGGACCAGGAGACGGGAGGCGAGGCATGAACGACGACCAGCTCCGCATCGGCGACGCCGAGCGCGAGCAGGCCGCGGCCGCCCTGGGCGATCACTACGCCCAGGGCCGGCTGAGCGTCGAGGAGCACGCCGAGCGGCTCGACCGGATCTGGGCGGCGCGCACGCGCGCGGACCTCCGGCCGATCTTCCGCGACCTGCCGGGTTGGTACGGACCGGCGGCCCCGGCGCGGCCCGCGACGGCGCGCCGCTCGGGCTACTGGAGCACCGGGATGGCACCCTTCCACCGCGGTCTGCCCTCGCCGGTGCTGCTGATCCTGGCGGTCCTGCTGGTGCTGACGGTGCTGACCCACCTGCCGCTGATCCTGGCCGGCGCCCTGGTCATGTTCTTCGTCCTGGGCCGCCGCCGCAGACCGGCCCGCGCCCGGCACTGGTCCAGATGAGAGCGGTAGACCACCGTCGTAGACCACTGTCGTAGACCAGCTTCGCGCTGTGACGAGACCGACCTAGCCTGTGCCGAACCGGGCTGGGGGGGCCGGAAGAACGCTCTCGGGAAACGTGCTCACGCCCATTTCCTGTCTCAGCAAGGAGATCGTCATCATGGCGGCTCATTCCCGGCTTCGAAGTCTCGTGATCAGCGCCGCTGCCGCCGCGCTGGTCGCTCCGCTGGCCATCGTGGCCGCGCTCGCGAGCCCCGCCTCCGCCGCCGTGGGTCCGCGGCCGCACGAGGTCTACCTGTACAAGGTCGAGGCTCAGGTCGATCTCAGCGGCGAGTTCCCCGACAACTACGCCCACGAGCACCTCTACTGCAACGACGGTGACGACGCGCTCGACGGCATGTGGCGCGTCGACCACGTCGACCAGGCCAACCCGCAGCTCGACATGTACGGCGACGAGCGCGACGTGGTGTTCCACGCGTCCTACTCGGACTACAACGACCCGTCGATGTGGCACTTCCGGTTCGAGAACTTCGCCGACGGCAACGCCCAGGTGAAGCTCTTCCTGACCTGCATCCGCAAGCAGACGGAGCAGAACGCCGGGCACAAGCACGGGATCGGCTTCGACCCGCTGTACCGGACGTTCAGCGTGGAGCACGTCGCGTCGGGCGACACCATGGGCACGGTGGGCTTCCACGGCGACTCGCCGGCGGCGCAGCCCTGCCCGACCGGCTTCTACGCCGTCGCGCCCGGCTTCAACTTCACCGACGTCAACGAGGACCACGGCAACCGCCTGGTGGGCAGCTGGCCGAACGCGACCGGCACCTCCTGGCAGTGGCGGTTCCTCATCGGACACGACGACACGAAGGTCGACCTGGCCTTCCGGTGCCTGAGCTCCAAGGTCCTGCCGTTCGGCGGTCACCGGCACCTGCTGCCGATGAAGTGGCGCCCGAACGCGGCCAGTGGCGGCTTCCAGGACAACCTGTGGAGCAACGGCATCCAGGAGAAGCGCTACTCCTGCGACGACGGGGCCGACGGCGCGGCGTACCAGGCCTACAAGGCCATGGTGGGCGCGTTCTGGATCTACGACCCGTTCCACGTGTGGTTCCTCGGCATGGACCCGCGACCGAAGACCAGGGCCTACAAGTTCTGGTACGAGAGCGGCTCGCGTCAGATCGCCCTGGCCACGTTCTGCGTGAGGTCCCGGACGGGCAAGCAGATCGCTCCCTCCGCCTGAGCCTCCCCGTGAACCCGAGCCCGCCCCGCATCCGGGGCGGGCTCGGGCAGCCTGGGGCCGACCGTCCCCGACCGGGCGCGCGTGCCTGACAGGAGCACGCTCGCCCGGCGAGGTCTGATCCGCGGTCCATGCGTCGACGCCGACCAAAGTGGGTATGTGACCGCTGTCACGGTCGTTCGTCCATTTCGGGAGGTATCGCCATGGCGTCACGACGCCGTTGGATCCTGGTCTCTGCCTTGCTGACGCCTGCGGTGGTGCTGCCGCTCGCGGTGCCGCTCTACGACCGCGAGGACCCGGCGTTCCTCGGGTTCCCCTACTACTACTGGTTCCAGTTCCTGCTGATCGTGGTCGCGGTCGCGCTCACCGTGCCGGCGTACGTCGTCGCCACCGGCGCCGACCGGGCCCAGCGGGTCGCCCACGGCCTCCCGCCGGAGCCCGACGGCACCGGGGCCCACCGCGACGAGGGACGGCGGTGACGGGCCGATGATCGACAACGTGAACGGCGTCGTCCTCGGCGTCTTCGTGTTCCTGTTCCTGCTCGTCACCGTCCTCGGCTTCGCCGCCGCCCGGTGGCGCCGCGCCAAGACCCTGGACAGCCTCGACGAGTGGGGCCTGGGCGGGCGCGGGTTCGGCACGTTCATCGCCTGGTTCCTCATCGGCGGCGACATCTACACGGCGTACACCTTCATCGCGGTGCCCGCGACGCTGTACGCCGGCAGCGCGGTCGGGTTCTTCGCGGTGCCGTACACGATCGTGGTCTACCCGCTGATCTTCGTGTTCCTGCCCCGGCTGTGGTCGGTGAGCCACCGGCACGGCTACGTCACCCCGGCCGACTTCGTGCAGGGGCGCTACGACAGCCGACCCCTGGCGCTCGCCGTTGCGCTCACCGGGATCCTCGCGACGATGCCCTACATCGCGCTGCAGCTGGTCGGCATGCAGGTGGTGCTCGAGGTGATGGGCATCGGCACCGACAGCGACAACTGGCTGGTCAAGGACTTCCCGCTGCTGCTCGCGTTCGTGGTGCTCGCGGCCTACACCTGGTCCAGCGGCCTGCGGGCCCCGGCGCTGATCGCCTTCGTCAAGGACACGCTGATCTACCTGGTGATCATCGTCGCCGTGCTGTACCTGCCCACCCAGCTCGGCGGGTGGAGCCACATCTTCTCGACCGTGGGCGACAGCTTCACGACGTTCAACACCGAGAACGCCGACGCCATCGCCGCGGGTGAGAAGGCGCCCAAGGCGATGATGCCGCCCGGGCCGGCCCAGTGGGCCTACGCCTCGCTCGCGCTGGGCTCGGCGTTGGCGCTGTTCATGTACCCGCACTCGGTGACCGGGGTCCTGTCCACCCGCAGCCGCTCGGTGATCCGGCGCAACGCGGCGCTGCTGCCGGCGTACTCCTTCCTCCTCGGCCTGCTGGCACTGCTCGGCTTCGTGGCCATCGCGGCCGGGGTCAAGGTAGAGAACCCGCAGCAGTCGGTGCCGCAGCTGTTCGAGAACGAGTTCAGCCCGTGGTTCGCCGGCGTCGCGTTCGCGGCCATCGTGATCGGCGCGCTGGTGCCGGCGGCGATCATGTCGATCGCCGCGGCCAACCTGTGGACCCGCAACATCTACCGGGCCTTCATCAACCGCGACGCCACCCACGCGCAGGAGGCCCGGCAGAGCAGGATCGCCTCGCTGTTCGTGAAGTTCGGCGCGCTGGTCTTCGTGCTCGCGCTGTCGAAGGAGTTCGCGATCAACCTCCAGCTGCTCGGCGGCGTCTGGATCCTGCAGACCCTCCCGGCGATCGTGATCGGGCTCTACACGCGCTGGCTGCACCGGTGGGGGCTGTTCGCGGGGTGGGCGGTCGGCATGGCGTGGGGCACCTGGCTCGCGTACGGCGTCGCCTCGCCGCTCCAGCAGCACTTCGGCGGACCTCTCGTGAACTTCCCCGGCACCGAGACCAAGGTCTACATCGCGATGATCGCGTTCCTGGCCAACCTGCTCGTCGCGGTCGTGCTCACGGTCGTGTTCCGTGCGATGGGGCTCGCCGAGGGGGTCGACCAGACTCGGCCGCAGGACTACCACGCGGACGCCGGGGACCCGGGCGTCGAGGCGGAGCTGGAGCCGCACGAGCGGGCCCACGCGTAGGCCCGCCGTGGGTAGTGTCGGAGCGTGACGCCGTCGTTCGAGCTCGACCAGGACCACCTCGACGTGCGCGCCTGGGTCCACGACTTCGCCGCGGAGGTGGTCCGGCCCGCGGCCGCGGAGTGGGACGAGCGGGAGGAGTTCCCCTGGCCGGTGGTCGAGGAGGCCGCGAAGGTCGGTCTGTACTCGGTCGACTTCATCGTCACCCAGGCCCTCGACGAGACCGGCCTCGGATTCCCGATCACGATGGAGGAGCTGTTCTGGGGCGACGCCGGCATCGGGCTCTCGATCGTGGGCACCTCGCTGGCGGCCGCGGGGGTCCGCGCCAACGGCACCGACGAGCAGGTCGCCGAGTGGGTCCCGGCGATGTACGGCGCTCCCGGCGACCTCAAGCTCGGCGCGTTCTGCTCCTCCGAGCCCGACGCGGGCTCGGACGTCGGCGCGATGCGCACCCGCGCGACGTACGACGAGGCCACCGACGAGTGGGTGCTCAACGGGACGAAGACCTGGGCGACCAACGGCGGCATCGCCGACGTCCACGTGGTGACCGCGGTGGTCGACCCCGACCTGCGCACCCGCGGCCAGGCCAGCTTCGTGGTGCCACCCGGCACGAAGGGGCTCAGCCAGGGGCAGAAGTTCCACAAGCACGGCATCCGGGCCTCGCACACCGCCGAGGTCGTGCTCGACCGGGTGCGCGTGCCCGGCCGCTGCCTGCTCGGCGGCAAGGAGAAGCTCGACGCCCGGCTGGCGCGCGCCCGTGAGGGCACCCGGGCCGGCGGCAACGCGTCGATGGCGACGTTCGAGCGCACCCGGCCCGCGGTCGGCGCCCAGGCCATCGGCATCGCCCGGGCGGCGTACGAGGTCGCGCTGGACTACGCGAAGACCCGCGAGCAGTTCGGCAAGGCGATCATCGAGAACCAGGCGATCGCGTTCACCCTCGCCGACATGGCCACCTCGATCGAGGCCTCCCGGCTGCTGGTGTGGCGCGCGGCCTGGATGGCTCGCCAGGGCAAGCGGTTCGAGCAGGCCGAGGGGTCGATGTCCAAGCTGTTCGCCGGCGAGACCGCCGTCCGGGTCACCGGCCAGGCGATGCAGATCCTCGGCGGCAACGGCTTCACCCGCGAGTACCCCGTCGAGCGGATGGCGCGCGACGCGAAGATCTACACGATCTTCGAGGGCACCTCCGAGATCCAGCGCCTCGTCATCGCGCGGTCGATCTCGGGCGCGCCGATCCGGTGAGACGACGGTTCCGGGGCGCGATCGCCGGCGTCGGCACCACCAGCGGCGTTCGGGTCGTCCTGGGCCGCTGGGACCGGTCGCCCTACGGCGCGTTCGCGGACGCGATGGTCGAGACGGCTGCGGGTCACCGGGTGCTGCTCGCGCCGACGACCGAGGTTGCGGACTTCGTGGCGTCGACGTACTCCTTCGACGAGGTCCGCATCGAGCCGATCACGGTCGACGCCTGGGAGGTGAGCTCCCCCTCCCTCGGGCTGCGGCTCGAGGTCGGCCGGCGCACCGCCCTGGGGCGGCTGCTGAGGATCGTGCCCGGACCGCTCGCGCAGAGCCCCGCGTGGTGCTCGCTCACCGATCCTGCCGCGCGCCTGCTGCTGCGCGGGGTGCGTACCCGCGGCTCGGCCGGCAACGCCCGTCGCGAGTGGTACGGCGCCACCGACCACCACGCGGTCACCGCCGTCGCCGGGGCCTTCGACGGGGCCGACCTCGGCCGCCTCGCCCCCGTGAGCCCGTCGCCCCGGTTCGGCTTCTCGTCCACGCCGTCGCGGCCCTCGGTCACCACGGTGGTGACGACGGTCGCGAGCTGACCTCATCCCGGGTGGTCGACGGTTGCCAGCAGCGCGCGCGTCTCCGCCACGACCCGGTCGCTGAACGCCGGGTCGCGCACCTGCGCCGAGCCGAGCATCGGCCGGCCGCGCTCGTCGTAGTAGACGCCGGTCGCGCCCGACTCGGAGGTCAGCACCTCGGTGAGTACCCGAGCTGCGCGCCCGGGCGTGCTCCAGTACCTGACGAGCGGCGCGATCGGGGAGAGGACGTACCTCGACACGAAGCTGACGACGGGACCGGCGTCGCGACCCAGCCGGCTGCCGGGGGTGAAACCGGGCTCGACCGCGTTGAAGCGCAGCCGGGGCGTCTCCCGCGCGAGCGCCAGCACCGTGGCGAGGTTGCCCTGCTTGGAGGTCGCGTAGGCGTCGTACCCGGGCTTGGCCGAGCCGCCGGGTGCCCACTCGCCGCGGGCGCTCGCCTCGGCCGAGAGGTAGCGCGCCCCCCGGAAGCCGGCGACGACGGCCGGCCGGCGCTCGGGGTCCTCGACCCCGGAGCAGACGAACACCACGTGCGCGCCGTCGGGCAGGTGCGGGACCAGCGCCTCGGTGATCGCGAACGGGCCGAGATGGTTGGTCGTGTACGCCAGGTCCCAGCCCTGCGCGGTGGTGCGGGGGCCGAGCGGGAAGACGCCGGCGTTGTTGAGTAGGCCTGCGAGCGGCAGGCCGAGCTCGACGATCCGCTCGGCGGCCCGCCGTACCGATGCGAGGTCGGAGAAGTCCGCGACCACCGACACCGCCCGGCCGCCGAGCGACCCGATCTCGCGCTCGAGCTCGGCCAGCCGCTCCGGGTCGCGCCCGACGAGGACGACGGTGCCGTGCGCGGCAAGCTCCAGGGCGGTTCGCCGGCCGATGCCCGAGGTCGGGCCGGTGACGATCCATGTGCGGTCGGCCGGAGGCCGGGGTGAGTGGTGCTCGGTCATGCGGGCCAGTCTCTGTCGGCCCGCACCGCGCAGGCAGTGGTCCGATCGTCCTGGGACCGGCAGGGCCAGGGAGAGGTGGTCAGCCCCGCACCGCGGGCAGCACGGTCTCGCACACCAGCCGCAGGCTCTCCCACGACGGCTCGGCCGGCAGCCCGCCGCAGGCGGGGTGGCTGGTCACCAGCCGGATCTCGCCGGAGCGGCACCGGTCGACCAGCTCGTCGGCCGTGAGCACGACGTACACCCCGGCCGCCCGCATCTCCTCGACGGTCCGCGAGCGGTCGACGACGTACGACCCCGCCTCGCCGTGCCACTCCTGGTAGGCGACCGCGTCGGCGAGCAGGTGGTGGCCGTAGCGCTCCCAGAACTCCTCGGGCCGCTCGGCGCAGAAGACGTTGGCGGGTCCACCAGATGGCGCCTGCAGCACGAAGCCGGGCTCGCGGCCGGCGGCCTGGCAGGTCTCGTCGTAGAGCGCCTTGAGTGCCGGGTCCCCGTGCTGGGGCTGGAAGTTCAGGCCCAGCCGCGCGGCCCGGCGAGCGGCCGCCGGCGAGCCGCCGCCGTAGAAGAGGAACGGGTGGGGCCGGGAGTACGGCGCCGGCGTGACCGCGGCCGATGCCCACGCCTCGAGCACCCGGCCGATGCGCTCCTCGACGTCGCGCCCGCGGGTCTCCCACGACCGCCCGTGGAGGGCGTACTCGACCGGGCGGTAGCCCAGCCCGAAGGTGTAGCTGACCCGGCCCTTGCTGAGGTGGTCGAGCACCGCGATGTCCTCGGCGAGCCGCACCGGCTCGTACAGGTTGACCAGCAGCGCCGAGACCGTGATCGGGATCCGCGTGGTCACGGCGGCGAACGCCGACGCGACGAGCATCGGGCTGGGCAGGTAGCCGTCGTCCGCGGCGTGGTGCTCCGACACCATCAGCGCGTCCTGCCCGTGCCGGTCGACGTACGCCGCCTGCTCGACCGCCCGCGCATAGATCTCCTGCCGCGTCTCGGCGTCCGCGCCCGGCGCGCGGAAGTCGTAGCGGGTGGCGAACCGGGTCGTGGGCGGCATGGGCCCACCCAACCAGAGACCTGGAACGTGTTCTAGACGGTCGTCACGTCGATCGCACGGTTCACCCACCCAGGAGATGGCCGACGGGGCCGCCGGCTATCCGGCGGCCCCGTCAGGAGGAGCAGTACTGGTCGAGACCAGTGGTGGGGATCAGGCGTTGCGGATCGCGGAGACGTCGAACTCGAGCTTGACCTTCTCGGAGACCAGCACGCCGCCGGTCTCGAGCGCGGCGTTCCAGGTCAGGCCCCAGTCCTTGCGGTTGATGGTGGTGCCGCCCTCGAAGCCGATGCGCAGGTTGCCGAACGGGTCGCGCGCCGAGCCGGTGGGCTCGAAGGTGATCGTCACGGGCTGGGTCGCGCCCTTGATCGTGAGGTCGCCGGTGACGACCCAGTCGTCCCCGTCGCGCTCGACCTTGGTCGAGGTGAAGGTGAGCTCCTTGTTGATCTCGGCGTCGAAGAAGTCGGCCGAGCGGAGGTGGGCGTCGCGGTCCGCGACACCGGTGTCGATGCTGGCCGTCTGGATGGTGAGCTGCACGTGGGACGCGGCCGGGTTGGCGGTGTCGACGTGCGCGGTGCCGGCGAAGTCGGTGAACTGGCCGCGGACGGTGGTGACCATCGCGTGCCGGGTGCTGAAGCCGAGGCGGGTGTGCGTCGGGTCGATCGTGTAGTCGCCGGAGATGTCCTCGACGGCGGCGGTGGGGGCGTCGAAGGTCTCGGTGGACTTGCGGTTGAGGAAGGACATGGGTGGCTCCTGGTGGTCGTCGGGTTGTTGAACCTTTGATCACCGTAACCGGACCCTGGTCCGATTCATTCCCAGCAGCTCGCGAACTCCTGGAGAAATGCCGACGACCCGCCCGACGGGGTCGGGCGGGTCGTCGAGGTGTGGTTCAGGCTGCGTGCGCCGCGTGGTGCGTGTCGTGTGCCGGCACCCCGGTCTGCGTCGGGGCGGTCCATCGCGCTTCGAGGTGGGTCTGTCCGCGGGCGTCGGTCACGGGCACCCAGGTCTGCACGAGGCTGCTGGTCATCATGTTGTCGTTCATCGGATGCCTTTCGTTCACCTTCCGTTCACCTAGGCTACTCCACTTCCACCCAGGTGTCACAGAACCGCGGAAATCGGCTCCGGCGCTCCACTGCCGGGGGTTCGTCGCGGCGCGCCGTGGCGCTGACGCTCCACCCCTCGCTCGCGCGTGTCACTGGTGGGGCGGGTGGGGACGACGTCGGGCGGCGCGCGGGTGTCACGGCGGCACGGATGCGCAATATCTGCCCGATTCCGGGCAGGAAGTTGCTCATAGGTGCCTGAGGGCGCACGATCGACGGCGTGCCCGTGATCCCCGATCCCGACCTGGTGGGGCGTATCGCCGCGAGCACCGGCCTGACGGCCGAGGAGGCCGCGCGGGTGGTGGAGGACGTGGTGGCGTTCCACGCCGAGACCGTCGAGGCCTACGTGCGACGCCGGCACGCCCAGCTCAAGACCTACGGCGCCCGCAACGACGAGATCTTCGCGCGGCTCGCCGCGGAGCTCGACGGCCGCGTGGTCGCCGCCCCCGCGCTGAGCGAGCGGCAGCTCCGGCGCATCGTCTATGGATAGAGAGAAGGCAGCACATGTGCGGAATCGTGGGGTACGTCGGTGCCCAGCCGGCGGCGCCGATCCTGGTGGAGGGCCTGACCCGGCTCGAGCACCGTGGCTACGACTCGGCCGGCGTGGCCGTCCTCGGCCCGTCCGGGCTCAAGGTGGCCAAGCGGGCCGGCCGGGTGCGTGACCTCGCCGACGGGCTGCCGAAGCGGTTCGGCGGCAAGGTCGGCGTCGGCCACACCCGGTGGGCCACCCACGGCGCGGCCAACGACGTCAACGCGCACCCGCACAGCGACGCCTCGCGGACGGTCTCGATCGTGCACAACGGGATCATCGACAACGCGGCGGCGCTGCGGCACCGGCTCACCGAGGACGGGGTCGAGCTGGTGAGCGACACCGACTCCGAGGTGGTCGCGCACCTGGTGGCCCGCTCCACCGCCGACACCCTGGAGGGCAAGGTGAGCGAGGCGCTCGCCGCGATCGAGGGGACCTACGGCCTCGCGGTGCTGCACGCGGACTTCCCGGACCGGATCGTCGCGGCCCGCAACGGCAGCCCGCTGATCATCGGGGTCGGCGACCGGGAGATGTTCGTCGCCTCCGACCTCGCCGCGATCGTGCGGCACACCACGACCGTCGCGCACCTCGACGACGGTGAGATCGCCAGCGTCACCGCCACCGGGTTCACGACCTACCGCCAGGACCTCACCTCGACGGCCAAGAGCGCCGTCCAGCTGGACGTCGACCCGTCGTCGTACGACGCCGGCGAGCACGAGTCGTTCATGCGCAAGGAGATGCACGAGCAGCCGGCCGCCGCGGAGCGCGCGCTGCGCGGACGGCTCGACGAGCGCTTCGGCACCGCCCACCTGGGCGGGCTGAACATGGACGCCCGCGAGACCCGCGCGATCCGGCGGGTCAAGATCCTCGGCTGCGGATCGGCCTATTACGTCGGCCAGATGGGTGCGGGCCTGGTCGAGGAGCTCGCCCGGATCCCAGCGGACGCGGAGGCGGCCAGCGAGTTCCGCTACCGCAACCCGGTCATCGAGCCGGACACGCTCTACGTCGCGGTCAGCCAGTCGGGCGAGACCATCGACACCCTGCTCGCCGTCGAGGAGATCCGCCGCAAGGGCGGCCGCGTCGTCGGCCTGGTCAACGTGGTCGGCAGCGCGATCGCCCGCGCGTGCGACGGCGGCATCTACCTGCACGCCGGGCCCGAGATCGCGGTCGCCTCGACCAAGGCCCTCACGAACATGTTCCTGGGCTTCGCGCTGCTCGCCCTGCAGCTCGGCCGGGTGCGCGACCTGTCCATCGCCGACGGGCGCCGGCTGATCGCGGGGCTCGACCGGCTGCCGGCCCAGATCGAGGAGGTGCTCGCCCAGGAGGACACGCTCGCGGTGCTCGCCAAGCGGCTCGCCGAGGCCGAGAGCCTGTTCTTCGTCGGCCGGGTGCGCGGCTTCCCGGTGGCCAGGGAGGGCGCGCAGAAGTTCAAGGAGATCTCCTACCGGCACGCCGAGGCCTACCAGACCTCCGAGCTCAAGCACGGCCCGCTCGCGCTGATCTGCGAGCAGGTGCCGACCGTCGCGATCGTGCCCGCGGACGAGCTGACCGATCGCAACGTCGGTGCGCTGCACGAGATCGCGGCGCGGGGCGGCCCGCTGGTCGTGGTCACCCACGAGGACGTCGACCTCGGTGACCTCACGGCTCACGCGGACCTCCAGCGGGTCGACGTACCCCGCAACGAGCGCGAGCTCGACCCGATCCTGCTGACGATCCCCCTGCAGCTGCTGGCCTACCACGCGGCGCTGCACCTCGGCCACGACATCGACAAGCCCCGCAACCTGGCCAAGTCGGTGACCGTCGAGTGACGGTGTAGCGACGGCTGGCGGTCGCCCTCTCGATCCCCGGCGTTCACGCGCGCGCTCGGCGCGCTTGGTCGGATGGGGGACGTGAACCAGATCTCGGGCCCCTCCCGCCGCCAGGTCCTCGGGGCGGGTGCCGCCGCCGTCGGTGCCGCGACCGCCTCCTCCCTCCTCCCCGCCTCGCTGCACCGCGCCATGGCCGCACCCGTGCGGCCCGGTGGCCTCCGGGCCGTCGAGCACGTCGTCCTGCTCATGCAGGAGAACCGTTCCTTCGACCACTACTTCGGTCGGCTGCGCGGGGTGCGCGGGTACGGCGACCACGACCCGCTGCGCCGGCGGGCCGGTGGCAGCGTGTTCGCCCAGGCCGACGGCGCGCGCGACGTGCTGCCGTACTCCGTGCGGACCGCGGCGAGCGCCGCCGGCCGTCCGGCGACCGACATCCAGTACCTCGGCGGCCTGCCGCACGGCTTCTCGGACGCCACCCAGGCCTGGGCGGACGGCTGGTACGACCGCTGGGTCCCCGCCAAGACCGTCTCGACGATGACCTACTACGACCGCCGCGACATCCCGCTGCAGTACGAGCTCGCGGAGACGTTCACGACGCTCGACGCCTACCACTGCTCGGTCTTCGGGTCGACGAACCCCAACCGCAACTACTGGTGGACCGGCACCACCGGCCTCGAGCCGGACGGCGTGCGGCGTGCGGTCGGCAACGACGCCTACTCCTACGACCACGCCGGCTACGGCTGGACGACGTACCCGGAGCGCCTCGAGGCCGCCGGCGTCTCCTGGCAGATCTACCAGGAGTGGGACAACTTCACCGACAACGCGGTGGAGTACTTCAAGCCGTTCAAGGCGATCGGCACCAAGATGCTCCAGCACGTGGACGGCGCCTACCGCACCACCGAGGAGTTCTACGACTCGCTCCATGACAAGCCGGCCGCCGAGCAGGACGCGCTCCTGGACCAGCTGGCGAAGGGTCGCGATGCGCTGACCCCCGCCGAGCGGTCGCTGTTCGACCGGGCGATGTACCGCAGCCGCCCGGGCACCCTGCTCACCCGGATCCGCAGCGACATCCGCGCCGGGACCCTGCCGACCGTGGTGTGGGTGGTGCCGTCGGCGGCGCTGTCGGAGCACCCCGGCGCCTCGACCCCCGTGGGGAGCGCCAATCTCGTCCACGACCTGCTCGACGTGCTCGCCGCCGACGTCGACACCTGGTCGCGCACCGCGCTGCTGCTGAACTTCGACGAGAACGACGGGTTCTTCGACCACGTCCCGCCCCCGATGGCGCCGCGTCCGGCGTCGGGCAGCGACGACGACTGGTACCTCGGGCAGCCGGTCGGCCCGGGTCCGCGGGTGCCGATGACGATCGTCTCGCCCTGGACCGTAGGCGGGGTCGTCGACTCGTCCCTGGCCGACCACACCTCGACGCTCCGCTTCCTCGAGCGGGTGACTGGTGTGCGGGAGCCCAACATCTCCGACTGGCGGCGCCGGACGCTCTCGGACCTGACGTCGGCCTTCGACTGGGACCGCGCCGGGCGTCCGCCGCGCACCCAGCAGCCCGACCCCATCCCCGCACCGATCACCCGCTGGCACCCCGACCCGCCGGCCGAGCAGGCGATGCCGACGCAGGAGCCCGGGCGCCGTCCGGCCCGGGCGCTGGGCTACCAGCCGACGGTGTCCGGTGGCGTCGCCCGCGGAGCGCTCTCCCTCGTGCTCGGCAACGCCGGCGACCGGGCCGCGGCCTTCACCGTCTACCGGTACGGCGACCTCGGGGCCCGGCCGACCTTCCACCTGGTCGACGCCGCCGCACGGGAGCTGGTCAGCGTGCCGGCCCTCGTCGACTGGGACGTGGTCGTGCAGGGTCCGAACCGCTTCTGGTGCGAGCTGGTCGGCACCGCGGCCGGGTCGGCGGCCGGGGTCGACGTACGCCCCACGATCGTGCGCCGGCGCGCCACGCTCGGCCTCGACCTCGTCAACACCGGGCGCGAAGAGGTGACGCTGGTGGTGGCCGCGCGCCGCTACGCCGGCGACCGCCGCACCGTGCGGGTGCCGGCCGGCGCCCACCGCGCCATCACCTGGCCGACCGACCAGGGCTGGTACGACGTCGAGGTGACCGCGACCGGCGACGACACGTTCCGGCGCCGGCTGACCGGGCGGGTGGAGACCGGGCGCACCACCGTCACCGCATGACCGCGGGGTGACCTCGGGGTGACCTCGGGGTGATCGCGGGTGATCGGAGGTGAAGGTGACCCAGCCCACCGCGACGACGAATCAGCCGTCCGCGCCCGGACCCACTACCGTTGACGGGTGAGCAGTGACGAGAACGACGAGACGACCACCCCCGAGGTGACGTTCGCCGACCTCGGGCTCAGCGAGCCGGTGCTGAAGGTGCTGGCCGACGTGGGCTACGAGACGCCGTCGGCGATCCAGGCCGCGACGATCCCACCGCTGCTGGCGGGCCGCGACGTCGTCGGCCTCGCGCAGACCGGCACCGGCAAGACCGCGGCGTTCGCGCTGCCGATCCTGTCGCGACTCGACCTGTCGCAGAAGACCCCCCAAGCGCTGGTGCTGGCCCCCACGCGTGAGCTCGCGCTGCAGGTCTGCGAGGCGTTCGAGCGCTACGCCGGACGGATCAAGGGCGTCCACGTGCTGCCGGTCTACGGCGGTCAGGGCTACGGCGTGCAGCTCAGCGCGCTGCGCCGCGGCGTGCACATCGTGGTGGGCACGCCGGGCCGCATCATGGACCACCTGGAGAAGGGCACCCTCGACCTCTCGCACCTGCGCTTCCTGGTGCTCGACGAGGCCGACGAGATGCTCAACATGGGCTTCGCCGAGGACGTCGAGACGATCCTCGCCGACACCCCCGACGACAAGAACGTCGCGCTGTTCTCGGCGACGATGCCCTCGCAGATCCGCCGGATCTCGAAGAAGTACCTCAAGGACCCGGCCGAGATCACCGTCAAGAACAAGACGACGACGTCGGCCAACACCACCCAGCGCTACCTGATGGTGTCCTACCCCCAGAAGGTCGACGCGCTCACGCGCATCCTCGAGGTCGAGAACTTCGAGGGCATGATCGTGTTCGTCCGCACCAAGAACGAGACCGAGACGCTCGCCGAGAAGCTCCGGGCCCGCGGCTTCTCCGCGATGGCGATCAACGGCGACGTGCAGCAGACCCAGCGCGAGCGCACGGTCAACCAGCTCAAGTCCGGCAAGCTCGACATCCTGGTCGCCACCGACGTCGCCGCGCGCGGCCTGGACGTCGAGCGGATCAGCCACGTCGTCAACTACGACATCCCCACCGACACCGAGTCCTACGTCCACCGGATCGGCCGCACCGGCCGCGCCGGCCGCAAGGGCGACGCGATCTCGTTCGTGACCCCGCGCGAGCGCTACCTGCTCAAGCACATCGAGAAGGCGACCCGCCAGCCGCTCACGCTGATGCAGCTGCCGACCGTCGAGGACGTCAACGTCACCCGCCTGTCGCGGTTCGACGACGCGATCACCGAGGCGCTCGCCAACGCCGAGCGCATCGAGCGGTTCCGCGACATCGTCCAGCACTACGTGCGCGAGCACGACGTGCCCGAGGCCGACGTCGCCGCGGCGCTGGCCGTGGTCGCCCAGGGGGACACGCCGCTGCTGCTGGACCCGAGGGACGAGGTCCGGCAGCCCCGCGACGACCGACCCGCACGCACCGACCGTCCCGACCGGGGCGCCCGCCCCGAGCGCGGGGAGCGCCGGCCGCGCGGCCGCACCGACGTCCCGATGGCGTCGTACCGCATCTCGGTCGGCAAGCGGCACAAGGTCGAGCCCCGCCAGATCGTCGGCGCGATCGCCAACGAGGGCGGGCTGTCGCGCCAGGACTTCGGGCACATCGACATCCGCGCCGACCACTCGCTGGTGGAGCTGCCCGCCGACCTGCCCCCGGGCACGTGGGACAAGCTGCAGTCGACGCGCATCTCGGGCAAGCTCATCGAGCTCACCCGCGACGGCGGCGGTCCGCCGGCGCGCAAGCCGCGGCACAAGGACTGATCTGGATCAGCCCAGGTATGCCGCGAGCGAGCCCGCGGCGACCTGGCCGGCGGCCGCCGCGCTGAGCACCGAGGCGAGCGGCCCGGGTAGGGACGCCTGGTGCGCGAGGTCGCCGGCGGCGTGCACGCCCGCGAGGCTGGTGCGCCCCATCGCGTCCACCTCGACGCATCCCGACGGCAGCATCGTGAGCCCGAGCTGCTCAGCGAACGGTGCCGCCTGGGAGAGCTCGGTCGACACGAAGACCCCGGCGACCTCCTCGTCGGGACCACCGTCGAACGAGACCCGGGCGCCGGCGGCCGTGCGGCACAGTCCGGTCACCGGCTCCCGGCGTACGTCGACGCCTGCAGGTACGTCGTCGGGGGCACCGTCGGTCAGCACGGTGATGCGGGACGCGATCGGGGCGATCAGGCCGACGAGATGGGCCGCCCGCGGACCTGCGCCGAGGATCGCGACGGGCCGGCCTGCCAGCTCGTGGCCGTGGCAGAACGGGCAGTGGACGGCGACGTCGCCGAACAGCTCGGCCAGGCCTGGCTTGTCGGGCAGGAGGTCGCGCAGCCCGGTTGCGAGCACGAGGCCGCGCGCCGAGATGGCCTCGCCGCCCGCGTCCACGTGGAACCCGGTGCCCACTGCTCGGACCGCGGTCGCCGGCAGGTCCCGGACGGCGACGGTCGCGTAGGCCGCCAGCTCCGCGCGAGCGGCCGCACGTAGCTCGGAGGGTGGGGTGCCGTCGTGGGTGAGGAAGTTGTGGAGGTGCGTCGCCGGGTCGTTGCGGTAGGACTGCGAGTCGAGCAGCAGCACCCGCCGGTGCACCCGGCCCAGCGTCAGCGCCGCCTGCAGGCCGGCCGGTCCGCCCCCGAGGACGATCACGTCGTACGTGGATTCGTTCATGTCATTTGCCATGCACACGAGCATGTGACTTCATGTTGACATGAAGTCAAGTGGTTCCTTGTCGATCGGTGAGATGGCCTCGCGTGTGGGCCTAGAGACCCACGTCCTGCGCCACTGGGAGGACGTGGGCCTGCTGCGGCCGGGTCGCGACGCGGCCGGCCGGCGGCGGTACTCCCGCGACGACCTGGTGCGGATCGCGGTCATCCAGCGGAGCAAGGCCGCCGGGATGACCCTCGACCAGGTGCACGTGCTGCTCGACGCCGAGGCGGTCGACCGGCACCGCGTCCTGGAGGCGCACATCGCCGACCTGGACCGCCGGATGGAGGAGATGCGGCGCTCCCGGGCGATGACCGAGCACGCGCTGCAGTGCCGAGCGCACGACATCGCGACCTGCCCCCGGTTCAAGGCCGCGGTCGACGACATCGTGGGTGATGTGGTCGGTGCCGACTGGTAGAACCGACACCATGCGTCTCGGCCGCCGACTGTCCCTCGCCACCGCCGCGCTCGCGATCGCGAGCACCGCGCTCGCCGCGTGCGACGCGGCCGACAAGGTGACACACCCCGACCCCGACCCGGACGAGGCCGCCACCGCGCTGGCCGCGGCGCTCGTCTCGGGCGACTTCGGCGACGTCGCGTTCACCGACGAGACGCCGGAGGACGTGGCGGCCGAGTACGCCAAGGTCGTCGAGGGCATGGGCGACCTGACCCCGGCCGTGACCGCCGGTGACACGACCGACAAGGCCGCGACCCTGACCTGGACCTGGCCGATCGCCGGTGAGGAGTGGACCTACACCACGCAGGCACCGCTGACGCTCGCCGACGACGAGTGGCAGGTCACCTGGTCGCGCGAGGTCGTCGAGCCGAGCCTGCGGCCCGGGACGGTCCTCGACGTGACCCCGATCGGAGGCGGGCGCGGGCCGGTGCTCGGCGCCGACGGGGTCGCGCTCGTGACGGACCGGCCGGTCGTGCGCTTCGGCATCGACCGCTCGCAGGTGCCGGCGGCGCGGGCCGGCAGGTCCGCCCGCCGGCTCGCGCAGCTGGTGGACGTCGACGCGGCGCCGTACGCCAAGCAGGTCGAGGCCGCCGGCGAGAAGGCGTTCGTCGAGGCGATCGTGTTCCGCAAGGACGACGTGCCGGTCGCCGTGGCACGGGGCTACCAGGCGATCCCGGGAGCGCTGGCCGTCCCCGACGACGTCCCGCTCGCGCCGACCCGCGACTTCGCCGCGCCGATCCTCGGCACCGTGGGCGACGTGACCGCCGAGATGGTCGAGAAGGACCCCGACCGCTACCAGCCCGGCGACCAGGCCGGGCTCTCCGGACTGCAGGCGAGGTACGACGAGCAGCTCCAGGGCACCGACGGTGCGGCCGTGGACGCGGTGGCCTCCGACGGCCGGGAGCGCGAGCTGTTCCGGGTCGACGCGCGGCAGGGCGAGCCGTTGAAGCTCACCCTCGACGAGCGACTGCAGCTGGCGGCCGAGGATGCTCTCTCGTCGGTCCGCCCGGCCAGCGCGCTCGTGGCGATCCGGCCCTCCACGGGGGCGATCGTGGCCGCGGCCAACGGCCCCGGCAACGACGGGTACAACACGGCGACCTTCGGGCAGCTCGCCCCGGGCTCGACGTTCAAGAGCGTGAGCAGCCTGGCGCTGCTGCGCGCCGGACTCGCGCCCGAGACCGTGGTGCCGTGCACAACGGCGATCGTGGTCGACGGCAAGCGCTTCGAGAACTACGACGACTACCCGGCCGGCGCGCTCGGCAACATCCCGCTGCGCACCGCGATCGCCAACTCGTGCAACACCGCCGTGATCTCCCAGCGCGGCAAGCTGGGAGACGGCGACCTTGCCGCGGCGGCCGCCTCGCTGGGCCTCGGTATCGACCACGACCTCGGCTTCCCGGCCTACTTCGGCAGCGTCGAGCCCCCGGCGTCGGAGACCGAGGCGGCGGCGGACCTGATCGGCCAGGGCAAGATCCTCGCGTCGCCGATGGCGATGGCCACCGTGATCGCGTCGGTGCAGGCCGGTCACACCGTGGTGCCGCGGCTCGTGAGGTCCGTGGACGTGTCGGTGCCCGACGAGGCCGAGCCGCTGACCGGCCGCGAGACCGCGGCGCTGCGGTCGATGCTGCGCGCGGTCGTCACCTCCGGCAGCGGCCGCGTCCTGCTCGACGTCCCCGGCCCGCCGGTGATCGCCAAGACCGGCACGGCCGAGTTCGAGCGCGGCGGCAAGCTGCTCACCCACGCCTGGATGATCGCGGCGCAAGGCGACCTGGCCGTGGCCGTGTTCGTCGACCTCGGCTCCTCCGGCTCCGGCACCGCCGGCCCGATCCTCGAGGCGTTCCTGCGCGCCGCGCGCTAGGTCGGCGGAGGATCCCCGGTACACCGGGGATCCTTGCGCTTGTCGGCCGTTGCAACAGCCGACAAGCGCAAGGACCAGCCGACCAGTCCGGTGGAGGCGCCGGTCAGACCTCCCGGGTCGTCACGTTGCGCGCGACCTCCTCGGGCATCGGCTCGTAGTGCGCGAACGTGCGGGTGAAGACCCCGGCGCCGTGGGTGGCCGAGCGCAGGTCGACGGCGTAACGGACCAGCTCGGTCTGCGGCACCTCGGCCAGCACCTGGGTGCGGTCCTCCCCGACCTTGTCGGTGCCGAGCAGCCGCGCCCGCCGTGCCGACAGGTCGCTCATCACGCTGCCGACCAGGTCGTCGGGGATGACGACCGTGACGGTGTCGTACGGCTCGAGCATGGTCACCGTGGTGGCCGCGGCCGCCTCGCGCAGCGCGAGCGCCCCGGCCATCTGGAAGGCCATGTCCGAGGAGTCGACCGCGTGCGCCTTGCCGTCGAGCAGCGTCACCCGCAGGTCCACGACCGGGTAGCCGTGGCGCACCCCGCGCTCCATCTGGGCCCGGACGCCCTTCTCGACGCTCGGGATGAACTGGCGGGGTACGGCGCCGCCGACCACCTTGTCGAGGAACTCGAAGCCACCGCCCTCCGGCAGCGGCTCGACCTCGATCTGGCACACGGCGTACTGCCCGTGGCCACCGGACTGCTTGACGTGCCGGCCGAGCCCGGCGGCCTTGCCGGCGAACGTCTCGCGCAGCGACACCACGAACGGCACCTGGTCGACGTGCACCGCGTAGCGCTCGCTGAGCCGCTCGAGGGTGACCTCCGCGTGGGACTCACCCATGCACCACAGCACCAGCTGGTGGGTCTCGGCGTTGTTCTCGATCCGCAGCGACGGGTCCTCCGCCGCGAGCCGCGACAGGGCCTGGGAGAGCTTGTCCTCGTCGGCCTTGCTGCGCGCCACGATCGCGATCGGCAGCAGCGGCTCGGGCATCGACCACGGCCGCAGCACCCGCGGCTGGTCGGCCGCGGACAGCGTGTCGCCGGTCTCGGCGCGGGAGAGCCGGCCGACGGCGCACAGGTCGCCCGCGACGACCCGCTCGGTGGGGAACTGCTGCTTGCCGAAGGCGTGCCCGAGGTTGCCGACGCGCTCGTCCTCGTCGTGGTCGGCGTGCCCGGCGCCGTCCCCGAAGAACGACGTGAAGTGCCCCGAGACGTGCACGGTCTGGTCGGGCTCGAGCGTCCCCGAGAACACCCGCACCACGCTGAGCCGCCCGACATACGGGTCGCTGGTCGTCTTCACGACCTCGGCGACCAGCGGTCCGTCCGGGTCGCAGGTGATCGGGTCGGCCGTGGCGCCCGACGGCAGGAAGACGTCGGGGGAGGGGTGCTCGGCCGGCGACGGGAACGCCCGGACCGCGAGGTCGAGCAGCTCGGCGCAGCCGACGCCGGTCATCGAGCAGACGGGGACGACCGGGAAGAACGTCGCCCGGGCGACGGCCCGCTCGAGGTCCTCGATGAGCACCTTCTCGTCGATCTCCTCGCCGCCGACGTAGCGGTCCATGAGCGTCTCGTCCTCGGACTCCTCGATCACCGCCTCGATCAGGTCGCCGCGCAGCCCGGTGGCCTCGGCCTCGGCGCTCGGCGACAGCAGGCCGGTGAGCGCAGTGACCTCCGCACCGCTCCGCACGGGCACGTAGAGCGGCATCACCCGCTCGCCGAAGGCGTCCTGGGCCTGGCGCAGCACGCCGTCGTAGTCGGCGCGTGCCTGGTCGAGCTTGGTGACGACCACCGCGCGCGGCATGCCGACGGCCGCGCACTCGCGCCACAGGGCGCGGGTCGAGTCGTCGACGCCGTCGTTGGCGGCGATCACGAACAGGGCGCAGTCGGCGGCTCGGAGGCCGGCGCGCAGCTCGCCGACGAAGTCGGCGTAGCCGGGGGTGTCGACGAGGTTGACCTTCACGCCCTCGTGGACGAGCGGGGCGACACTGAGGGAGTTCGTGCGCCCGTGGGCGTGCTCGGACTCCTCGTGGTCACAGACGGTGGTCCCGTCGCGGACGGAGCCGGCGCGGGGTATCGCGCCTGAGGCGGCGAGCAGAGTCTCCGCGAGGGTGGTCTTGCCGGACCCGGCGGGTCCTACCAGCACCACGTTGCGGATCCGGTCCGGGCTGCTCGCCGCCAGATCCTGTCCCGATGCTCTCCGGTTCGTACCGCCCTTGTCTGCCATGACCACTCCTGCTGCCACGGGTCTCGCTGATGGGACCTCCGTGCTCCGACAAAACCCCTCATCGGTCCCGGGCACAAGGGCTGTTGGTCACGGTTTGCGTCGCCTACCCTGGAGGCTCCATGTCTCGGGTGGTGGGTCGTCTCACCCTGCTCTCGGAGGTTCGGGTCCTCCTCGGGCGGGGCCTTCCGATCGCCCTCCACGGGCCGACCGGCATCGGCAAGAGCGCCCTCCTCGACGCCCTCGAGAACGAGGCCCGGTCCGGGCCGGGCCCAGGGGGGCTGGTGCTCCGGGCCGCCGCCACCCCGACCGAGCGGTCGCTGCCGTTCACGGCGCTCCAGGACCTCCTCGACCAGCTCCCGCCCGAGCTGCGCGGGTCGCCCGGCACCCCGTCCACGCGGCCCGCCGAGCGGCTGGCCGGCGGCCTCGCGACCGACGCCCTGCGCTCGGTGCTGTGCGCGGAGTTCCGGTCCCTCCTCGAGGAGCTCTCCGCCCGCCGCCCGGTCCTACTGCTGCTCGACGACGCGCAGTGGCTCGACGCCGACTCCGCGTGCGTGATCGGGTACGCCCGCCGCCGGCTCCCCGGCCGGGTCGGCCTGGTCGCCACCGTCGGCCCGGACGCCGGCACCCCCGCGATCCCCGACCTGCACCGTCTCGAGGTCCCGCCGCTGGACGTCGGCGACACCATCGACCTGCTCGGCCGGCACGGACTGCCCGCCCACCTCGCGCAGCGCGTGTACGCCGAGTCCGGGGGCCTCCCGTCCGTCGCCCTCGCGCTGTGCGGCGCGATCGGGGCGCATCCCACGCTGCTGGGGCGCCCCACGCCGCTGCCGGCGAGCATCGAGCGGGTGCTCCGGGCCCGCTTCCTCGCGCAGGGCGACGAGGTCCGCGAGACCCTGGCCTGTGCGGCGCTGCTGCACCGGCCCACCGTGCGCCAGCTCGAGCGCGCGGGCCGGATCGGCGCCGACGACGACGTGCGCGCCGCCGCCGCGGCGGGGCTGGTCGCGCGGCCCGAGGAGGCGGTGCGGTTCACCCCGCCCGTGCTGCGCCGGGTGATCGCCGACGCGACCCCCGCCGTACGCCGCGCCGAGCTGCACCGCGCCCTCGCCGACGCCGCGCCGAGCGCCGCTGAGCGGATCCGGCACCGGGCGCTCGCGGATCCGCGACCGCACGCCGACCTCGCCCGCGATCTCGGCGTGATGGCCCGCGAGGCGGCCGCCGCCGGCGGCCGCGAGCTGGCCACCGAGCTCTACCTCCTCGCCGCGGACCGCTCCCCGGCCGAGCTCGCCACCGAGCGGACGGAGTGGCTCGCGACCGCCGTCGAGACCGGCGCGCCCGGCAACCACATCGAGCTGGTCCACCGGGCGCTCGGCGACCTGCTCGAGCTCGCGGCGACCCCGGCCCAGATGGTGCGGGTGCGGCTGGCCCTGCTGGAGCTGGCGGGCTCCGGGATCGCCGCGATGGACGAGGTCCTCGCGGCCGCGCTCGCCGACGCCGGCGACGACGACCGGCTCGTGGCGATGGTGCTGCTCCAGCGGGCGCGGGTGGCGCTGATGGAGTCCCGCCCCGCCGAAGCGGCACGCTGTGCCGAGCGGGCCGCCGGCCTGCTCCGCCGCGCGGGCGACCGTGCGGGGGAGGCCGCGGCCCTGACGACGCTGGCCGTCGCCTCCCGGTGGACCGGCAACGGCCGTCACGAGGAGCACCTGGCGGCGGCGCTGGCGTTGGCCCCGGCATCCGAGCCGGCCCCGCCGGGCATGACGCACGTGTCCGCGGCGTACCTCGAGGCCCGCTTCGCGTTCTACGACGACCGGCTCGAGGAGGCGTGGACGGCGTTCCTGTCGATGCTCGCGCAGGTGGAGCGCGGCGCGGGCATGGACCAGGTGCACGTGCTGCGCTGCCTGGTCGAGGTCGGCACCCGGCTCGGCCGCTGCCGGGAGGCGCTCGCGTACGCCGCCCGCGCGGCGGAGGTCGGCGAGGAGTTCGGCCTCGATCCCCACACCGGGTGGTTCATCGCCGCCCTCGCCGAGCTCGCCGGCGGCGACCTCGCCACGGCCCGCCGGCTGGCCCAGCGGGGTGCCCTCGCGGCGGAGGAGCGGGGCGACACCCGCTACCAACAGCGGCACCTGCTGCTGCTCGGCCAGGCCCACCTGCGCAGCGGCGACGCGCTCGCGGCGAGCACCGTGCTCAGCCGGATCCGCGACATCGAGGCGAGTCACGCGATCAGCGACCCGACCGTCAACCGCTGGCAGCCCGAGCTGGTCTCGGCGCTGGTCGCGCTGGGGTCGGTGACCGAGGCGGAGCGACTGGTGGCGGACGCCCGCCGGGCCCTCGACGGCCGGGCCGGCACCGACGGGGTCGGAGCCCAGCTCGACCGGGCCGAGGCGGAGGTGCTCGCCGCCCGTGGCGACGTCGACGGCGCCCTGGTGCTGCTGGACCGGTCCGCGAAGGTGTGCGCCGACCTCGGCATGCGCCTCGACCTGGGCCGGGCGCTGCTGACCCGTGGCCACGTGGAGCGCCGCAGCCGGCGGGCCGCCGCCTCCCGGGCCGCGCTGGCCGCGGCGGAGGCCTGCTTCGCCGAGATCCACGCCCGGTCGTGGCTCGACCAGGTCCGCGCCGAGCTCGCGCCGGGGCCGGTCGCCGCGACCGACGACCCGCTGCTGTCGCGGCTCACCGAGACCGAGGCCCGGATCGCCCGGCTGGTCTGCCAGGGCGCCAGCAACCGCCAGATCGCCGAGCGCCTCTACCTCAGCGTGAAGACGGTCGAGGCCACCCTCACCCGGATCTACCGCAAGCTCGACGTGCGCTCGCGCACCCAGCTCGCGACGCTGCTGGTCCCCGGACCCGCCGAGTAGCCGCGTCTGGCGTGTCGGGGCTCCGCCCCGCCACGCCGGCCGCGGGTGCGACTTGCGTGGGTCGTCCGACGGTGTGGTTGCGGTAAGTGCGTGGGCTGCGGGCTGCGGGCTGCGGGGGTCCGACAAGGGTTTCCCCGCTACCCCTACCCCCGGGGGGTTCCTACGTTGCTCTCACTCGCCACGCGCCGGCACCACCGGGACGGCGGGCTCCCATCCCCCACATCCACAAGGGAGCACCACCCACATGAGAACCAGAACGCTGCTCGGAGCGGCTCTGGCGGCCTCGGTCTCGGGCGTCCTCGCCCTGGCCCAGGTGCCGTCGTCGATCGCGGCCCAGGCCCCCTCCCACACCTCCACCACGGCCGCCACCCCGGCCCACACCGCTCCGCACGCCGACAAGCGGCAGGCGAATCGGGTCGCGGCCGACTACGTCGTCGACCACCGAGGCGCCTTCAAGGCGAGCCGCCACGACGCCTTCCAGCGGGTCGGCACCACCGCCGCCACCGACGGCACCCAGTACGTCGCCTACGACCGCACCTACCGCGGCCTCCCGGTCGTCGGCGGCGACTTCGTGCTCGCCGTCGACCGCACCGGCAAGGTCACCGGCCGCAGCGCCACCCAGCGCCAGGTCATCGGGCTGCGTTCGGTGACGCCGCGGGTCAGTGCGGCCGCCGCCCAGCGCCGGGCCCGCGGTCTGGTCGGGACGGTCAGCGGCACGTCCAAGCCCGAGCTCGTGGTGCTCGCCCGGCACGCTCCCCGGCTCGCGTGGTCCACGCTCGTCACCGGCACCACGAAGAACCGGCCGACCAAGCTCACCGTCTACACCGACGCGCGCACCGGCACGGTGCTGGGCAGCTGGGACCGGGTGGTCGACGGCAGCGGCAACGGCTACTACTACCCCGGCGTCACGATCGGCACCTCGCTGAGCGGCTCGACGTACCGCATGTCCGACGCGAGCCGCTCCGGAGTCTCCTGCGCCAACCAGGCCGGCACCATCTACACCGGCTCGGACGACGTGTGGGGCAACGGCTCGGGGACCAACCTCGAGACCGCGTGCGTCGACGTGCTCTACAGCGTCGACAAGGAGGTCGACATGCTGTCGTCCTGGCTCGGGCGCAGCGGCGTCAAGGGCAACGGCTCGACGTACCCGGCGCGAGTCGGGCTCGCGGACGTCAACGCCTACTTCGACGGCACCAAGGTCAACTTCGGGCACAGCCAGGACAACGCCCGTCAGCTCACGGCGATCGACATCGTCGCCCACGAGCAGGGCCACGGCGTGTTCGAGACCACCCCGGGCGCCTCGACCGGCGACAACGAGACCGGCGGCATGAACGAGGCCACCGGCGACATCTTCGGTGCGCTCACCGAGGCGTACGCCGCCAACCCCAACGACCCGGCCGACTTCATGGTCGGCGAGGAGGCCGACCTGGTCGGCAACGGCCCGATCCGCTACATGTACAACCCGAGCCTGGTCGGCGACCCGAACTGCTGGTCCTCCAGCATCAAGAACACCGAGGTGCACGCGGCCGCTGGCCCGCTCAACCACTGGTTCTACCTGCTCTCCCAGGGCTCGAACGGCTCCCCGGCCTCACCGACCTGCAACGGGTCCACGGTCACCGGCGTCGGCATCCAGACCGCGGGCAAGATCTTCTACAACGCGCTGTTGATGAAGACGACGTACTGGACCCACGGCAAGGCGCGGGTCGCGTCGCTGACCGCGACGAAGAACCTGTACGGCAGCACCGACTGCACGACGTTCAACCGGGTGAAGTCGGCCTGGGACGCCGTCTCGGTCCCGGCCCAGTCCGGTGAGCCGACCTGCGGGTCGGGCGGCGGTGGCGGCGGCACCTGCACCGAGGTGACCGCGACCGGGACCGCGAGCTCGGGCTACTCGACGTACAAGCCCTCGTCGACCGGCTTCTCGGTCACCACCTCGGGCGCCATCAACGGCTGCCTGACCGGGCCGAGCGGCACGGACCTCGACCTGTACCTGCAGAAGAAGAACAGCAGCGGCAGCTGGGTCGACGTCGCGGCGAGCGAGAGCTCCACCTCGACCGAGTCGATCGCCTACTCGGCCACGGCCGGCACCTATCGGTGGGACGTGTACGCGTACTCGGGCTCCGGCTCGTTCACGCTGAAGTACGACACCCCCTGACAGAGGCCGGACATGCGCGGGGGCCTCGGCGATGCCGAGGCCCCCGCCCCTTTGTCCGTTCGGCCGCGTTGCGAGGGGGTGCCCCGGGCCGGCGTACAAAGGGTGAACCCCTCGCTGCATGGGGTCAGCAAGGGGTTCTTGCCGACATCACGAAGTGCTCCCTCCGAAGTCGACGAACCCAGGGTGGCATGACCCGGTCGGCCTGTCAGCGGTTTGCGTCAAGGCGGCTCCGGCGTGACGGGCCGGAACCGGGGTGCAAGGCTGGGCGCATGAACGGACTGGACCTCCTCGGCCCCCAGCAGCGGGGCCTCTTCATCGGTGGCACCTGGCGCGACGCGGCGGGTGGCAAGCGCCTGGACGTGATCGACCCCGCGGACGGCTCGGTGCTGACCGACGTGGCCGACGGCTCGGTGGCCGACGCGGTCGACGCGCTCGACGCCGCGGTCGCCGCACAGGCCTCCTGGGCCACCACCCCGCCGCGCGAGCGCGGCGAGATCCTGCGCACCGCCTTCAGCCTGGTGACCGGCCGGGCCGAGCAGTTCGCGCACCTGATGAGCCTCGAGATGGGCAAGACCGTCGCCGAGGCCGAGGGCGAGGTGGCGTACGGCGCGGAGTTCTTCCGCTGGTACTCCGAGGAGGCGGTGCGCATCCACGGGCGCTGGATGCAGGCCCCTGGAGGCGGCAGCCGGCTGCTGACCATCAAGAAGCCGGTCGGTCCCTGCCTGTTCATCACGCCGTGGAACTTCCCGCTCGCCATGGGCACCCGCAAGATCGGCCCCGCGATCGCGGCCGGCTGCACGATGGTGGTCAAGCCCGCCAGCCAGACCCCGCTGACGATGCTCGCGCTGGCGGCGGTGCTCGAGGAGGCCGGCCTGCCGGCCGGTGTGCTGAACGTCGTCACCACCAGCCACACCGGCGAGTTCAGCCAGACGCTGCAGGCCGACGACCGGCTGCGCAAGGTCAGCTTCACCGGGTCCACCGGGGTCGGCCGGGTGCTGGTCCGCCAGTCGGCCGACCAGCTCCAGCGGCTCAGCATGGAGCTGGGCGGCAACGCACCGTTCCTGGTCTTCGAGGATGCCGACGTCGACGCCGCGGTCGACGGTGCGATGGTCGCGAAGATGCGCAACATGGGCGAGGCCTGCACCGCCGCCAACCGGTTCCTGGTGCACCGCTCCGTGGCCCAGGAGTTCGCCGACAAGCTCGGCAAGCGGATGGGCGGGCTGACCGTCGGCCGCGGCCAGGACACCGGCGTCGATGTCGGGCCGCTGATCGACGAGCGGGCGGTCGAGACCGTCAGCCAGCTGGTCACCGACGCGGTGCACGACGGCGCGACCGTCGTGTGCGGGGGAGCGGTGCCGGACGGCCCGGGCTACTTCTACCCGCCGACCGTGCTGCTCGACGTGCCGGTCGAGTCCGAGATCAACGTGCAGGAGATCTTCGGCCCCGTCGCCCCGATCACCACCTTCGAGGGCGAGGCCGACGCGATCCGGCTGGCCAACGACACCGAGTACGGCCTGGCCTCCTACGTCTACACCCGTGACCTCGCCCGCACGATCCGGCTGGCGGAGGCCCTGGAGTTCGGGATGGTCGGGGTCAACACCGGCCTGATCTCCAACCCGGCCGCGCCGTTCGGGGGCGTGAAGTCCAGCGGGTTCGGGCGTGAGGGCGGCTTCGAGGGCATCGAGGAGTACCTCGAGACGACGTACGTCGCGCTGCCCGGCGGCTGACCGGCGTCGGCACACCCGGGGGGTCAGCCGGTGCGGTGGGGCCGGGCCAGGGCGGCGAGCCACCGGTCCCAGCCCCGCATCAGCCGGTCACGCCCGCGGACCGGGTGCTGGTCGGACACCCAGTAGCCGAACAGGTCATCGGTTGTGTCGGTGCGGTGGTGCAGGCGCAGCCACACCGGCCGGTCGTCGGCCCGGACGGCGCCGAGCGCCGCCTCGACCAGCCGCGCCACGTCGGGGCCGTACCGCGCGATCGTGAGCCGCTCGGGCTCGACCGGCCCGGGGAGGCGGACGTCGAGGTCGAGCAGCAGGTGGTCGGCGCGCCGCTCGAACCGCCAGGTGGGGGCCGGCGCCGGCAGCGCCTCCGAGGACACCGAGCGCTGCACCGCCTGGAAGAGCACCACGTCGGTGGGCGACACCCGCCCCGCGACCACGAACGCGGTGCCGCCGTTGCGGAACGTCCACGTCGTGTCGTGGAAGCCGTAGCCGATCCGGCTGGCCTCTCCGACATCGTGGCCGACGCCCGGGCCGGAGTCGACGACGATCGTCTCGTTGCCCGGCTGGTAGGAGTAGGTGACGTCGCCGAGCAGCGCGGACCCGACGCTCAGCCAGCTGGCCAGCACGGTGGGCTCGGCCTCGCTGCCGATGAAGGCGTCGTCGACCACGAGCGTGTCCGTCCCGGCGTCGGCGGGCGCCAGGTCGAGCCGGTACGGCGGGTAGTCGGCCTCGTCGGCGACCCGGTCGATCTCGGTGAGCAGCCGGGTGAGCTCGCGCTCGGTGGCGACGCCGGTGTAGGTGACCGCGATCGCCGCGGCGCGGTCCTCGGTGGGCGTGGTGACGGTCGCGTCGCCGACCTGGTGGAGGCGGCCGAGCCGGGTCTGGACGCTGTGCGCCTGGTCGAGCGCGGTGCTGCAGCCCGCGAGCAGGGGCCCGGTGAGCAATGGGACGGAGAGCACGGCCAGGGCGGAGGCGCGCGCCACCGCCCTTCGCCCCCCGAAGGTTCCCATGCCCAGCATGGTGGCCTATCGCGCGTTCGCCCGGGCGAGAACCGGTGATGATGTGACCATGGACGTCTTCGGGGACACCGTGTCGCAGTACGTCGAGTTCGCCGCGGACGCGGCCCCGACCTCGCCGTGCTTCGCGGACTGGGCCGCGCAAGTGGCCGTCGACGAGTCGGTGCTGGCCTGGTTGGAGACGCTGCCGGTGCCCAAGCGCCAGCCGAACCTGGTCTTCGCCGCCGCCCGCTGGCACGGCGTGCCGGCCCCGGGCCCCTACCCGGCACTGCGCGAGGCGCTGCTCGGCGACGACGGCGCGGTCCGCCGGACGATCCTCGAGCGCTCGACGCAGACCAACGAGGTGGGGCGGCTGGCGACGTTGGTGCCGGCGTTCGCGCTGGCCGCCGGGACCGAGCCGATCGCGCTGCTCGAGGTCGGCGCGAGCGCCGGGCTGTGCCTGTACCCCGATCGCTACCGCTACGCCTGGCGGACCGCCGACGGCGTACGACGGGCGGGCGCCCCCGGCCTCCCCGAGCTCGGGTGCGACGTGCTCGGTGACGGACCGCTCCCCGCCGCCGCTCCCGTGGTCGCCTGGCGGGCGGGCATCGACCTGAGCCCGGTCGACGTCGCCGACCCCGACCAGGTGCGCTGGCTGACCACGCTGGTCTGGCCCGAGCACGACGACCGCCGGGCCCGGCTGGAGCGGGCCGTCGAGATCGCGCGCCGGGATCCGCCGCACCTGCACCGCGGGGACCTGCTCCAGGAGCTGCCCGCTCTCGTCGACCGGGCGGCCGAGCACGGGCCCGTCGTCGTGTTCCACAGTGCGGTGATCGCGTACCTCCCCGACGAGGGGCGGGCTCGCTTCCAGGGGCTGATGTCCGACCTCGTGGCGGCCGGCCGGTGTCACTGGGTCAGCAACGAGGGGCCGCGGGTGCTCCCCGAGGTCACCGCGACCGCGCCCCAGGCGGCGCCCGAGGCCCAGCCGCCCGAGGACGAGCACGGCTTCGTGCTCGGGGTCGACGGCCGCGCGGTCGCCCGCACCCACGGCCACGGCCGCAGCCTCCGCTGGCTCCCCCACGTCGAGTCGTGACTTCTGCACGTCGAGTCGTGACTTCTGGCAGCCCCACCAGGCCCGAACTCCCGACTCAACCGTCGGAAATCCCGACTCAACCTCGGGTGGGAGGGCCGGGAGGGGCGGGAGGGTCAGGCGGTGACGGGCTCGGGGCCGAGGCTGCCGCGGAGGCCGGTGCGGGAGCGGATGCCGAGCTTGCGGTAGACGTGCGAGAGGTGCCACTCGACGGCCTTGACCGTGACGACCAGGTGGTCGGCGATCTGCCGGTTGGTCAGCCCGTCCGCGGCCAGGCGCGCGATCCGGCGCTCGGCGGCGGTGAGCGCGGCGAGCGCCTCGCCACGCACCGGCCGGGCCGGCTCACCCATCCGGTCGAGCAGCCGGCGGATCCGGCTCTGCAGCGGCCACAGCTCCTCGCCGCCGGCGTACGTCTCGGCCGAGCGCAGCAGCGCGAGCACCTCGTCGCGGTCGGGTCCGCGCGTGAGCAGCAGCAGCCCGGCGAGGTCGGTGGCGGTCTGCGCCGCCAGCCGCGCCGCGGGGACGCCGGCGAGCACCGCCCGGGCCTCGTACACCATCGCGATCCGGTCGCTGCTCGCGTCGACGCTCGCGAGCGTCCGCAGCCCCTGCGCGATCGCGTACGGCGCCTCCGCGGCGCGCGCCATCGCGAGGTGCTCGCGGGCCAGGGCGGCCCCCTCGCGCCGGTGTCCGAGGTGGATGGCGGCGAGCGCGGCCCCGAGCCGCCACGGGACCAGCGTCGGGTCGTCCTGGTCCTCGCTGACCAGCCGTCCGGCGCGCCCGAAGTGCCCGGCCGCGAGGTCCGAGTCGCCGGCCGCGGCCGACAGCTCGCCGCGGCCGTGGTGCGCGATCGCCCCGGTCCGGCCGGGCCGGTCGAGGAACGCGCCCAGTGCCTCGCCGAGCGTCATCGCCGCCGGCAGCTCGCCGCGGGCGAGCCGGCATTCGAGTGCGGTCGTCAGCACGGTGGCCCGGTCGAGATCATCGAGCTCGTCCCACCCGGTCGAGCGGACCTGGTCGAGATCGTTCAGCGCGGCCCCGATCCGGCCGGCCAGCGCACGGGCGCCGCCACGCGCGGCCAGGGCCCGCGCGTCGGTGAGATGGTCACGGGCCGAGGCCTCGGCGAGGTCGGCTCGGATCATGTCCGACAGCCTAGGAAGGCCGGGCGTCCGGGGTGGGCGAATCCCTCGGATCCGAGCAGTGGACCAGTCAGGTCGGGGTCAGGTCCGGCCGAGGAATCCCAGCAGCCGTTGGTCGTACGGCGCCATCGCGCGACCCCGGCGTGCCGCGGCGAACCGCACGCCGCGGTCGGCCGGGCCGACCAGCCGGTGCGCCACGGGCAGCAGCTCCTGGGCCAGCGCGGCCGGGATCGGGGCGCCCTCGCCGGTGCCCTGCCCGACGTCCCACCCGTGCACGGTGACCTCGAGCGCGGCGGTGGCGACCAGCAGCGGCATCCCGAGGTCGAGCCGGGCGGCGGCGCCCTCGATGACCACGTCGCCCGGCGCCGGCCGGCACCACACGCTGAGCAGCGCGCACGCCTTGGCCTGGATGGCCTCGACCCGGCCGGCGGACCGGCTGCCGGCGCGCACCTCCACCGCGCCCCCGGCGGCCTCGGTGAAGGCGTCGAGCCCGTCCTCCATGTGCGCGAGCAGGTCCGCGAGCGTCCACGCCTCGCACGGGGTGGGCCGGCCCAGCAGGTCGTCGCGCACGACGGCCAGCCGGGCTCGCGTGTAGCCCAGGGCCCGGTCGAGCAGCTCGACGGACCCGGGGAGGGTCTGGATCATCTGAGGCCGGCCGGTCAGGCCCCGCCGGGGCGGTGGTCGGCCGGCAGCCGGTCGGGCAGGCCGAACTTCGAGAACAGCCGGTGGTCGAAGAACGCGGTCACGTGGCGGACCCGGTCGCCGTCCAGCTCGAGCACCTGCAGCTGGAACGGCGTGAAGTCGCCCTGCGGCGTGCGCATGTAGAGCCCGTAGGCCGGCTGGCCGTTGGCCCGCGTCGGGAGCATCGGCATGTCGTGGGCGCCGCCGGGGCACTCGTTCCCGATCAGCCAGCCGATGCTGTCGGGGCCGCGGAACCAGCTGGTGAACGGCGGCATGTCCCAGGTGGCCTCGGCCGTGAGCAGGCCGACGATCGCGTCGACGTCCTTGCGCCAGAACGCGTCGACGTACCGCTCGAGCAGCTGCTGCTGCCCGGGGTCGAGGTCCGGCTCGACGGTCTCCTCGGTGAGACCGCGGTCGGCGAGCTGGGCGTGGGCACGCTGGAGGGCGGAGTTGACCGCGGCCGAGGTGGTGTCGAGCGCCTCGGCGACCTCGGCGGCCGACCAGCGCAGCACGTCGCGCAGGATCAGCACCGCGCGCTGCCGCGCGGGCAGGTGCTGGAGCGCGGCGACGAACGCCAGCCGGATCGAGTCGCGCTCGGCGACCACGACCGCGGCGTCGGGCACCGGCTCGAGCCAGGCGATCTCGTGGTTCTCCTCCAGCGCGTCGCCGGCCATCGCGTCCGGGGTGCCGAGGCCGGCGGGCAGCGGGCGCCGCGGGCGGCCCTCGAGGTTGGTCAGGCACACGTTGGTGGCGATCCGGTAGAGCCAGGTGCGCACCGACGAGCGGCCCTCGAAGTCGGCGGAGGCCTTCCAGGCGCGCAGGAACGTCTCCTGCACCAGGTCCTCGGCCTCGTGCACCGACCCGGACATCCGGTAGCAGTGGGCGAGCAGCTCGCGCTGGTAGCGCTGCGTCAGCGTCGGGAAGTCCCCGAGCTCCGACCTGCTCGTCTCGGCGCCGCTCGCCTGGGTCTGTGCCACGTCGCCCGCCTCCGGTGCCACCGCCGTCATCGTCTGCTCCTCGCCGTCGTCCAGTCTGCCTGTCCTACGGACCGGCGTCGACGGCGAAACTCATCGGTGCAGCCTCATCGGTGTGCGGGGGCGCCGATCTCGAGGGCCCTGCGGGCGGCGGGTACGGCGAGCTCGCGGTCGGCCGCCACCAGTCCGACCCGGGTGCGCCGGTCGAGCAGGTCGTCGACGTCCGCGGCGCCCTCGTGGGTGACCCCGAACAGCAGCTCGGCGAGGGTGACCGGCACCCCCGCGGCGACCGGTGCCAGCAGCTCCTCGTCGGACAGCCCGCTGACCTGGCGTGCGCTGTCGAGCACGAGCGCGGCGTCGGTGCCGTAGCGGCGCACCAGCCGGGCGGGCAGCTCGAGCGCGGCCAGCTCGCGGCGCGGCGCGGCGCCCAGCAGCGGGAGCGTGCGGGTCCGGCAGGGCCCGGCCGGCAGCCCGGCGGCCGCGACCGCGGCGTCGACGGCGTCCTCGGCCATCCGGCGGTACGTCGTGAGCTTGCCGCCCACGACCGTGACGACGCCGGTGGGGCTGGTGACCACGGCGTGCCGGCGGGACAGGTCGGCGGTGCGGGTCCCGTCGGCCCCGTCGACACCGAGGTCGAGCAGCGGCCGCAGCCCGGCGAACGCACCGACCACGTCGCCGTGGTGCAGCTGGTGGGAGAACGCCGCCGAGACCACGTCGAGCAGGAACCCGACCTCGGTCGCCGAGGGCTCGGGCACGTCGGGGATCTCGCCGTCCACCGGCTCGTCGGTGAGGCCGACGTAGACGGTGCCGTCGGGCTGGGGCAGCACCATCACGAACCGGTTGGTCTCGCCGGGCACCGGGCAGAACACGGACACGGCGAGCCCCGGCAGCGACTCGGCCCGCAGCACCAGGTGGGTGCCGCGGCTGGGCCGCAGCGTGATGCCCTCGACCAGCCCGCCGGCCCAGACGCCGGCGGCGTTGACCACGCTGCGGGCGGTCACGGTCGTGGTCTCGCCGCCCCCCGAGGGCAGAGTCTCGTCGCGGAGCCGGACCGAGGTGCCGGTGGCCTCGAGCACGCGGGCGTGGGTGCGCACGTGCGCGCCGTACGACGCCGCGGTGCGCGCGATCGTGATGACCAGGCGGGCGTCGTCCTCGAGCTGGCCGTCCCAGCCGAGCACCGCGCCGCGCAGCCCCGCCGGGCGCAGCGCGGGTGCCAGGCCGAGGGTCTCGGTCGCCGAGAGGTGGCGCGGCTTGGGGAGGGTCTCGGTGGGCGTGCGGGCGGCCCGGCGCAGCAGGTCGCCGGCCCAGAGGCCGCCCCGGGTGACGTACGACTGGAGCCGCGTGACGCTCGAGCCGAGCGGGATCAGCATCGCCATCGGGTGGGTGAGGTGGGGGGCGGTGACGTCCATGAGGATGCCGCGCTCGACCGCGCTCTCGTGGGCCACGCCCACCTGGCCCTTCGCGAGGTAGCGCAGGCCGCCGTGGACCATCTTGGACGACCAGCGGGAGGTGCCGAAGGCGAGGTCGTGCGCGTCCACGGCGAGCACGGAGAGGCCGCGGCTGACCGCGTCGAGGGCGACGCCGGCGCCGGTGACGCCGAGGCCGATCACGACCAGGTCGACGTCGCTGGGGGCGCCGGCGAGTCCGGGGGTGATGCGGGTGGCGGTCATAGCGGTGTTCGTGGTGGGGCTGGTGGTGGTGTTCATGGCTGGAGGCTCCGGGTCAGGGCGAGGGCGAGCTCGGCGTCGAGGTCGCCGAGCGAGACCTGGTCGTCGACCATCGTGTGCGCGGACAGCACGAACCCGTGGGTGGCGAGCAGCATCGCCCGCGCCATCGAGACCGGGTTGCCGGGCCGGGCGGCGCCCTCGGCCTGGGCCTCGCGGAGCGCGGCGACCGTGCGCTCGAGGATGCCGTCCTGGGAGCGGCCGCGCCGGGAGAACAGGTAGGGCAGGATCAGCTCGGGGTCGAGGTCGACGATGCGCACGAACAGCTCGTTCTCGCGCAGCCGCTGCACGGTGCCGACGATGTCGCGGACCAGCCGCTCGACGGTCGGGGCGTCCGGGTCGTCGTGGGCGAGCGAGTCGGCGACCACGTCGCCCCACTCGCGGGTCATCAGGTCGGCGAGCAGCCGGGGCATGTCCGCCCAGGTGCGGTAGATCGTCATCCGGGAGACCCCGGCCCGGCGGGCCACCTCGGTGAGCGTCGTACGCCGCCAGCCGACGTCGAGGATGCAGTCGCGGGCGGCGTCGAGGTAGGAGTCCCGCGGCTCGACCCGGTCCGGCTCGTTGTGACGAAGTGACGTCATGTGTCACACTGTAACACGTGAGCGCGAACCAGACCGAGATGCATCCGTCCCGCTGGGGCGACCCGACCCGCGCCCGGCCGCTCCCCGACGAGGCCCGCGGCCTGGTCGAGATGGTGTTCGGGGTCGACGACCGGCCCGCGGTCGAGCACCCCCCGCTCGCGCCGTCCACGCTGCCCGCCGACCTGGTCGCCGCCCTCCGCGAGGTCGTCGGCGCCGAGCACGTGCTGACCGACGACGAGACCCGGCGGCTGCGCACCCGCGGCAAGTCCACGCCCGACCTGCTGCGCGCCCGGGCCGGCGACCTGACCGACGCACCCGACGCCGTCGTCCGCCCCGGCAGTCACGACGAGGTCGCCGCCGTGCTGGCGTTCGCCGTCGAGCACCACCTGGCCGTGGTGCCGTTCGGCGGCGGTACGTCGGTGACCGGCGGCCTGGTCGCCCGGCGCGAGGGGTTCGCCGCCGTGCTGAGCCTCGACCTGGTGCGGATGAAGCGGCTGCTCGCGGCCGACCCCGTGTCGATGACCGCGACGCTCGAGCCCGGGCTGCGCGGTCCGGAGGCCGAGGCACTGCTCGCGGCCGAGGGGATGACGCTCGGCCACTTCCCGCAGTCCTTCGAGTACGCCAGCATCGGCGGGTTCGCCGCGACCCGCTCCAGCGGCCAGTCCAGCGCGGGCTACGGCCGCTTCGACTCCGTCGTGGTCGGCCTCACGGTCGCCACTCCCCAGGGCCGGATCGACCTCGGCACCGCACCGGCCAACGCCGCCGGGCCCGACCTGCGCCAGCTCTTCCTCGGCTCGGAGGGCACCCTCGGCGTGATCACCGCGGTGACCGTCCGGGTCCGGCCCGTGCCGGCCGTGAAGGCCTACGAGGCCTGGCGCTGGCCGTCGTTCGCCGACGGCGCCACCGCGATGCGGACCCTCGCCCAGGCCGGCCTGCTGCCGACCGTGCTGCGGCTCTCCGACGAGTCCGAGTCGGCGATCAACCTCGCCGACCCGGCCGCGATCGGGGGCGAGTCGAGCGGCGGCTGCCTGATGGTGGTCGGGTTCGAGGGCGAGGCGACGGCGGTCGAGGCCAAGCGGGCCGCGGTCACGGCCGTCTTCGAGGGCCTCGGCGGCACCAATGCGGGCACCGCGCCGGGGGAGAGGTGGGAGCACGGGCGGTACGACGCGCCGTACCTGCGCGACTCGCTGCTCGACGCCGGCGTGCTCGCCGAGACCCTCGAGACCGCGACGTTCTGGTCCAACCTCGACCGCGTCTACACGAGCGTGAAGTCGGCGCTCGAGGGTGCGCTCGGCCAGCCGTCGCTGGTGCTCTGCCACATCTCGCACGTCTATGAGACCGGGGCATCGCTGTACTTCACGGTCGCGGCCAAGGAGACCGACGACCCGCTCGGGCAGTGGCGCGCGGCCAAGGCCGCCGCCAGCGACGCGATGCTCGCGTCCGGCGCGACGATCACCCACCACCACGCGGTCGGCACCGACCACAAGCCCTGGTTCGCGCGCGAGATCGGGCCGGTCGGCGTCTCGATCCTGCGCGCCGTCAAGGCCGACCTGGACCCCACCGGGGTGCTCAACCCGGGGGTGCTGATCCCGTGACTGCCCAGAGAGACGGCAGGGCGTACACGTTCCTGGTCAACCCGTCCTCGGGCGGCGGCGCCGCGCCCGAGGCCGTGGTGCCGGTCGCCCGGCTGCTGCGCGAGGCCGGCTCGGAGGTCGACGTGACCTACTCGCCCGGCCCGCACGCGATGGTCGAGCTGGTCGGCGCGGCCGTCGACCGCGGCGACGTCGTGGTGTCGGTCGGCGGCGACGGGATGGTGTCCTCGCTGGCGGGTCTGGTGTCGGAGCGCGGCGGCACGCTCGGGCTGGTGCCCGCGGGCCGGGGCAACGACTTCGCCCGGATGCTCGGCGTCCCCGACGACGCCGCCGGCCAGGCGCGGCTGCTGCTCGGGAGCGCCGTACGCCGCATCGACCTGCTCTCGGTCACCGGTCTCGGACCGGTGCGGCAGGTGGTGGCGGGCTCGGTCTACGCCGGCGTCGACGCCCGCGCCGCCGAGATCGTCGACCGCGCGACCTGGCTGCCGCGGCGGCTGCAGTACCCCTACGCCGCGCTCCGCTCGCTGGCGACGTACCAGCCCGGGCGCTACCTCGTGTCCGTCGACGGCATGGAGCACACGTACGCCGCCGCCACGGTCGTGGTCGCCAACTCGGCGTACTACGGCAGCGGCATGAAGATCGCCCCCGCCGCCTCGGTCGAGGACGGGCTGCTCGACGTCGTGGTGATCGAGGCCGCGTCGCGGCTGGAGCTGATGCGGTCGCTGCCGAAGGTCTACGACGGCTCCCACGTCGACCTGCCCGAGGTCACCGTGCTCACCGGCACCCGCGTCGAGCTGCGCGGCTCGGCCCGCCACCCGATCCCGGCCGGCGGCGACGGCGAGCCGCTCGGCCCGCTCCCCGCCCTGGGCTCCCCACCCGCCGTCCTCAAGGTGCTCCCCTGGGCGCTCGCCGTCCTGGCCTGAGGGAGCCGAGGAAGGCCGACAGCTCCCCGGTGATCTCCCGGAGGATCTCGGCGGAGCGGTCGGGGTCGGAGGGGACCTCCATCAGGTGGTCGGCGTCCGGCACCTCGAGCACCTGCGCGCGGGTCGACCGGGCGGCCTCCCCGGACCACAGCTCGTCCTGGCCGCCGCCGACGAGCAGCACGGGCACCCCGTCGGAGACCAGCCGGGTGATCGAGTCGAGCACGCCGGGCAGGGTCACGAGCGGGGTGAGCAGCACGTAGGCGTCGGCCCGGGGGCCGGATCGTACGACGCGGGTGCCGAGCGACTTCGCCGCGAACAGCCACCGCTCCGGGGTCGGCGGCAACGCGCTCTCCTCGGCGACCGCGGCCGCGGCGTGCTCGGCGACCCAGCCGTTGATCCCCTCCAGCGACTCGGGCACCTGCCACCAGACCTCGCGCACCGACCACCCGTGGTCCTCCAACACCCCCCGCGTCCGCTGGAGGAGCGGCAGCGCCGGCGTGTAGAGCCGCCCCGGCAGGATCAGCGCCCGCCGGGAGGAGCGGTTCAGCGGAACGTCCACACCATCAGCTCCGTCGGCACCGCGGCGGTCACGGCCAGGCCGGGCCGGTCGGTGATCCGGAACGCGTCGCCGTCGGCCAGCGGCTCCGCCATCGACGACCGCCTGAGCGCGCCGCCCGCCACGAACACGTGCTGCAGCCGCTCGTCGGGCAGCGTCACCGTGTCGCCGGCGCCGAGCCGCGCGACCCGCAGGGTCGCGTCCCCGAGGGTCACGACCTCGACCAGCTCGCCGGGGGCGAGCTCGACCGCGCGCACGGAGTACGCCGGCGGCGTCCCGACCTCGTCCGGGGTCAGCCACGCCTGGACGAAGCGTGCCGGCCCGTCCGGGCCCGCGACCTCGGAGTGGGTCACGCCGCTGCCTGCGGAGAGCACCTGCACCATGCCCGGGGTGACGACCGCGGAGTGCCCCTCGGAGTCGTCGTGGACCAGCGACCCCGACAGCACCCAGGTGACGATCTCGAGGTCGCGGTGCGGGTGGGCATCGAACCCGGCGCCGGCGGCGAGCCGGTGGTCGTCGTGGCACACCAGCCGACCGAAGGCGACGTTGTCGGCGTCGTAGCGCTCGCCGAAGGAGAACGAGTGCCGGGTGAAGAATCCGTCCCCTCGCACGAGGTAGCGATCAGTTCCCCGGCGGATCTCGACGCTCACCGGCATCATTGTGCCGTGCCCGACCCTTCCCCTGACACCTCGCTCCCTCAGCTCCCGCCCGGCTTCCGCTTCGGGACCAGCACGGCGTCGTACCAGATCGAGGGCGCCGCGACCGAGGACGGCAAGGGGCCGAGCATCTGGGACACGTTCACCGCGGAGGAGGGCCGCATCGTCGACGGGTCCACAGGTGCGGTCGCGTGCGACCACTACCACCGGTACGCCGAGGACGTCGCGCTGATGAAGCGCCTCGGTGCCGGCGGCTACCGCCTCTCGATCTCGTGGCCGCGGATCCAGCCCACCGGGTCCGGCGCCCCCAATGCGCGCGGCCTGGACTTCTACGACCGCCTCATCGACGAGCTGCTCGCCAACGGCGTGCAGCCGATGGCCACGCTCTACCACTGGGACCTGCCCCAGGCGCTCGAGGACGACGGCGGCTGGCTCAACCGGGCCACCGTCGACCGGTTCGCGGAGTACGCCGCGATCGTCGGCGAGCGGTACGCCGACCGCGTCGAGCACTGGATCCCGGTCAACGAGCCCAACGTCGTGATGATGATGGGCTACGCGATCGGCATCCACGCGCCGGGGCGCAGCCTGATGTTCGACTCGATGCCGGTCGCCCACCACCTGCTGCTCGCCCACGGCCGCGCCGCGGTCGAGCTGCGCGCCGCCGGCGCGACCAGCATCGGCTGCGCCAACAACCACGCGCCGATGTGGCCGGCCAGCGACGACGAGGCCGACGTCGGCGCGACCAAGCTGTTCGACGCGCTCTGGAACGGCATGTTCACCGAGCCGATGCTGCTGGGCCGCTACCCGGTGGACCTGCAGCCGCTGATGGCCGACGTGGTGCAGAACGGCGACCTGTCGGTGATCCGGCAGCCGCTCGACTTCTACGGGGTCAACTACTACAACCCGTTCAAGGTCGGCGCCGCCCGCGAGGACGCGGAGATGCCGTTCGAGTTCCGTGAGCTCGTGGGCTACCCGACCACCGACTTCGGCTGGCCGGTCGTCCCCGACGCGCTGCGCGAGTGGCTGATCACGCTGCGGGCGCGCTACCGCGCCGCGCTGCCGCCGATCTACATCACCGAGTCGGGCTGCGCCTACAACATGGGCCCCGACGAGCATGGCGTGGTCGACGACCAGGCGCGCATCGACTACCTCGACGCGCACCTGCGCGCGGTCGCCACCGCCTGCCAGCGCGGGGTCGACGTCCGCGGCTACTACACGTGGTCGCTGATGGACAACTTCGAGTGGTCCGAGGGCTTCACCCAGCGCTTCGGCCTCGTGCACGTCGACTACGACACCCAGGTGCGCACCCCGAAGCGGTCGTTCCAGTGGTACGCCGACGTCATCGCGGCCCAGACCCGCTCCCGGGGTTGACGGCTCAGACGCTGTGACGGACGGCCAGGGTGGCCCGGACGGCGTCCTCGTCGAACTCCTCGCCGAGCCACGCGAAGAGTCCCCGCAGCGCGGCCGGATTCGCGACGTAGTCGTCGTAGTGGACGTGATAGGCCGACTCGCCGAGTGAGTCTGCGAGGTCGAGCAGCCGCCGCTCGATCGTGGCGAGGTACTCCGACTTGTCGCCGTCCTTGGCCCACCACTTGCTCGTGAGCACGGCTGCGTGGTCGCGGGTGTTGACCAGGAACCGGGCCCCCGGGAACACCTCGCGCAGCCACGCGACGTACTCCTCGAGGTCGGGCTGATACCACCGGATCTCCTTGAACCCGGTCACCCGCGTGTCCTCCTGCGGGCGCAGCAGCGTGTCCAGCGCGAGCTGGCGGCACCAGTCGAGGGCGCGCACGGTGGGGAATCCGGCGGCGCCGAAGAAGGGGTGGGTCGGCTCGGCCAGGCGCTCGCGCCCGTAGCGGCGGACCATCTGGCGTCGCGTCGACGCGCCTGTGCGGTGGAAGAGGAACAGGTGATGCAGCGCGTCGCGGCTCTCGCCGCGGATCAGGTAGCCGGGCAGGGTGTTGAGCACGCCCATCAACAGTGTGGAGCCCGAGCGGCCGTACGTGACCACGAACAGGTACCTCAGGTCGGGCCGCGGCATGGCCCGGAGTCTAGGGGCGGACCGGCGGCCGGCGGGTGTCACAATGGCCGCCATGTCCGCCCGCGTCCGGCTCGCAGCCGCCGTCCTCGCCGTCGTCGTGGTGGCGGTCCCGATCGTCTTCGGCCTGGTCGACGGTACGGCCGGGACGCTGGTCGGCCTCGCGTTCTCGGGCCTCGCGATCCTGGTCGCCGGCTGCGCCTACGCCGTCCTGGGGCTGGTGACCCGTCGCCTCGACCGGCTCGAGCGTCGGCTCCGCAAGGCTCGATCCGGCAAGCAGTCGCGCAGGGAGTCGCCCAGGGGAGCGACCGCCGCCGACCAGCTGCGCCGCGAGCGTGACCAGATCGCCAAGCGGGTCCAGGACCTCGCCACGCTCTTCGAGATGGTGCCGATCCGCGCCGGACTCCCGGCGCTCGGGCTGTGGACCGCGTCGGCGGACCTGCTCGTCGAGCTGGTCGGCCGGCTCGTCGAGGAGCGGCCGGCGACCGTGGTCGAGGGCGGCAGCGGCGCGTCGACGGTCGTCTTGGCCCTCGCAGCCCGCGAGCACGGCATCACCACCCGCATCGTCGCGCTCGAGCACGACGCGGCGTGGGCCGAGACCACGCGCGCGCTGCTGGCCCGCCACGGCGTCTCGGACTACGCCGAGGTCCGGGTCGCCCCGCTCGGCCCGACCTCGCTGGAGGGCCACCACACCCCGTGGTACGACGAAGCCGCCCTGGCGGACCTCAGCGACATCGGGCTGGTGCTCGTCGACGGACCGCCGGAGGGCACCGGCCCGAGTGCCCGGTACCCGATGGCCCCGCTGTTGCGGGACCGGTTGGCGCCGCGGTGCACCATCCTCGTCGACGACACCGACCGTCCCGGTGACGCCGACGTCGTCGCCCGGTGGCGCTCGGTGCTCCCGGACTTCGAGTTCGACACCCTCCACCTGGACAAGGGCGCCACAGTCGTGACCCGGAGCTGAGCGTGATGGACGACCTGGCTACCCCGGCCCTGGTGCTGGGCGCCGATCCGGGCCCCGTGCCCGCAGGCGTCACCTACGCCCGACCCGGCACTCCGGTGCCCGACCAGCGCTGGGTGACCGTGCTGCTCTCGGTGGCCGACGAGACCGAGCTTCGCCTGGCCGTGTCCGGCCTGCCGAACCTCGGTCGGGCCAAGCACGTCTCGTGCGAGCTGGCGAGCGCCGCTGGTCCGGTGACCACCGTCTTGCGACCGGAGTGGCCGCCGCTGATGCAGCTGGTGGCCGAGACGCGTGGCGGTGGCGCCCAGACCCGGATGACCTTCAGGCGACCGGTCCCGGCAGCGGCGGTGCTCGTCGAGCTTGCCCGCCACACCGGCACCCCGGCGGCGTCCGGCAATCGCGGCCTGGTCGTCGACCGGCTCGCGGTCCCCCTGGACCCGACCGCGGTCACCCAGGAGGTTCCGGCGGCCGTCCTCGGCGCGGGGCCGGTGGCCGCCACCGAGGTCCTGGCCCGTCCCCCGGTGGTCGTCGATCCGGGCGTCGGACCCCTGGACGAGGCGCTGCTCAACCCGGTCGGGTTCCGGCGCGACTGGGACCGAGGCCCGGTCCCGCTGCCTGACGGTGATCCGACGCCTGCACTGGTGGCCTCGCTCCGCGACGCCCAGGCCGTCGTCGTCGGCCCGGAGGCCGAGCCCCGTCTGGTGGCCGGCCTGTCGATGGCGGGCGTCCCGCTGGTCGGCGAGGGCTTCGCGGCGGTCGACCTCGACGACGCGATGCGCCGCGAGGAGCACTCCGTGCGTCTGCGTCGAGCCGCGCTGCGGGAGCACTCGTCCCTCGGCTGGCGACGGCGCATCGGCGCCGCGGCCGGGATCCGCACGGCGGCGTACCCCTCGGTGAGCGTGCTGCTGACGACCCGGCGCCCGGAGATGCTGGAGTTCGCGCTGCGCCAGGTCTCTCGCCAGCGCGGCGTCGAGCTCGAGCTCGTGCTGGCCGCCCACGGGTTCGAGCCCGACCCTGGCCTGGTCCGCGACCACCTCGGCGCGCGAGCCTGCACGGTCCTGCACGTCGAGGAGAGCACGGTGTTCGGCGACGTCCTGCGGGCTGCCGCCGACGCCGCCGGGGGCGACGTGGTGGTCAAGATGGACGACGACGACTGGTACGGCCCCGACGTGATCGCCGACCTGCTCCTGGCCCGGCACTACTCCGGCGCCCAGCTCGTGGGGATGCCCGCCGAGCTGGTCTACCTCGAGCCGATCGCCACCACCGTGCGCCGACGCGGCCCGAGCGAGAACTACGGCGCCGTCGTCGCCGGCGGCACCATGGCCCTTGACCGGGGGCTGCTGCGCGAGGTCGGCGGCTTCCGGCCCGTCCCGCGCCACGTCGACGCGCGGCTGCTCGAGGACGTCCGCGCCGCCGGCGGTCTGGTCTACCGCACCCAGGGCCTCGGCTACGTGCTGCGGCGCGCGGCTGGCGGCCACACCTGGGACACCGGCCTCGGCTACTTCCTCACCCGGCAGAGCGTCGCCGCGCAGTGGCGCGGCTTCCGCCCCAGCGAGCTCCTGGAGGAGACATGAGCCAGCCCCGCGTGGCCCGCAACGACTGGGGGACGCTGGAGGTCCCGGCGGTCGGCGCCTGGCAGCCGACGCTCTCGGTCTCGGTCGTCGTCCCGGCGTACGACGCCCAGCGGCTGCTGCCCTACGTCCTCGCCGGCCTGGCGGCCCAGACCTACCCCGCCCACCTGCTCGAGGTCGTGGTCGCCGACGACGACCCGCGGAGCCCCCTCGAGCTGCCCGAGGTGCGACCCGAGCGGACCCGGATCGTCCGGGTCGACCACGGCTGGGGCCGTGCGAACGCCTGTCACACCGGCGCGCTGGCCTCCGACGGCGACGTCGTGCACTGGCTCGACGCCGACATGCTCGTCGAGCCGGACGAGGTCGAGGCCCAGCTGCGCTGGCACCACCTGCTCGACCATGCGGTGGTGCTGGGGCACAAGTGGTTCGTCGATCCCGAGCCGCTGCTCGCCCGCGCCCCTTCCGGCGACGGGCGCCTGCACGAGGCGTTCGCCGGGGCTGAGCGCCAGCGGCACTGGGTCGAGGACGTCTGGGACAAGACCGAGGACCTGCGCTCCGCCGGCCCGCGGGCGCTGCGCACCCACGTCGGCGCCACGGCCTCGCTGCGCAGGGCACTGTATGACGAAGCGGGCGGCATGGACACCACGCTTCGGCTGGGCGAGGACATCGACCTGGGCTATCGGCTCGCCGAGTGTGGCGCCGTGTTCATCGCCGACCGTGCCGCGCGTAGCTGGCACCTCGGCCGCTCCCACCAGCAGAGTCGTCAGGACGAGGTCAACGACTACAACACCTACTTCCTCGCTGACCGGGTGCCCGACCTCCAGCCCCAGCGCCGTCGACGACGGCTCTACTCCGTGCCCTATCTCGAGGTCGTCCTCGACACCCGCGGCCACGACCACACGGCGGTCGTCGCCACCGTCGACGCCGTGCTGGCCTCGACGCTCTCCGACCTCGCCGTCACCCTGCTCGGTGATTGGGCGGCGATCGCCGAGGCGCGCACCTCGCCTCTCGACGACCCGCAGAAGCCCGCTCGGCTGGTCCGAGCGGCGTACGCGGGCGAGCCTCGGGTCGCCCTCGCCGAGCGGCTGCCCGAGGGCCGCAGCCGGGCGATGTTCCGGCTCACCCTGCCGGGTGCCGGGTGGGCGCCGGCGCCCCACGCTCTCGGTGACCTGGTGCTGCACCTCGAACGCACCCATCACGGGCTCCGTCAGGTGTTGCTGCCCGACGGCACCGTCGCCCGCCTGGAGCGGACCGCGGCCTACGCGCGTGCCCTCAGGGTCGCCGTGGCGGGCGAGGACCTCGACGACATCGTCGACGAGCTGTTCGGCTCGTGGTGGGTCGAGGCCGGTGACGCCGGCTTCCACCCCAGCTCCACGGCCCAGCCGCCGCGATCGCGAGGCACCGCGGGACCCGCCCGCGACCCGGCAGAGGCCTGGCGGCAGCTGGGTGGCAGCGACCGCGGAGCGCGGGACGGGGAGAGGCCGCCACGGGGTGCGGATCGGCTGCCCGGCTCGAGGCCGGCCGCGGCGCCGGGCCCGGCCAAGCGGGGCCGCATCGGTTCGGTGCTGCGCCGGCTGGGCCACTAGGGTGCCTGGCATGTCGTCGACGCCGATCCCGCTCTCTGAGCCGATCTCGGTCAAACGGCGGATCGTCTTCGTCGTCGGGTCCGGGCGCAGCGGCACGAGCACGATGGCCGGCGCGCTGCGCACTCTCGGCATGCACGTGCCACAACCCGAGGTGATGGCCGACGAGTCGAACCCCAAGGGCTTCGGGGAGCCGCAGTGGGTCGTGGACTTCCACGACGAGCTGCTCAAGCGCTGCAACGTCCAGGTCTCCGACGCCCGGCCCTCGGCGTGGTTCCAGGCGGGCAAGCTCTCGGCCTTCGACCCGCTGCGAAGCCGGCTGACCGAGTGGCTCGAGACGCAGTTCAGCGACGGCGGACCCGAGCTCGTGGTGAAGGACCCGCGGCTGGCATGGTTCCTCGGCCTGTGGCGCGCGGCCGCGCTGCGGTGCGACGCGGAGCCGGCGTACGTCACGATGCTTCGCCCGGTCACCGAGGTGGTCGGCAGCAAGCAGCGCTACTACTCCGCCAAGGCGGGGGAGGTGCAGCGCGCTGCGGCCTGGGTCAACATGATGCTGCACACCGAGCGCTCCACCCGCGGCTCCGCGCGCCGCTTCGTGCGCTACGACGACATGCTCAAGGACTGGACGATCCCGGTGTTCGGCATCGGTCAGGCCTTCGACATCGACGCGGTCAAGTCCGCGACCGCCAACGACATCCGCCGGGTGCACCAGTTCATCGACCCGTCGCTGCGCCGGGTGCAGCTGACCTGGGACGACGTCGAGGTCCCGGGTCGGCTCCGTGAGCTCGCCGAGGAGACCTGGCGGCACCTCGACCGGCTCGCCGACGAGGACGGCGACACCCCCGAGGTGCACGACCGGCTCGACGAGCTGCGCACGGCGTACGCCGGTCTCTACGACGAGGCCGAGGCGATCGCGCAGTCCACCGCCGTGGCCGCGCGCCGCCAGGGGCAGGCGGAGGGGACGGCCGCCGCTCCGCGCCGGCTGGCCGACCGGATCCCCCACGGGGTGCGGGCGATGGTGCCGGCCGGCCTGCGCCGCGCGCTGCGCAAGGCGCTCGGCAAGGAGCGCTAGGCCTTGCGGCCCGACATCGCCAACCTCGAGGGCGAGCAGGACTACGACGTCACCTGGCCCTGGCACGACGGCCCGTTGACTCCCGGACTGACGTGCGTGTTCCGGGTGCGCAACGAGGCGCGCAACCTGCCGTGGGTGCTGCCCCCGATGTTCGAGGCCGTGCAGCACGTGGTGCTGGTCGACAACGGCTCCGACGACGGGACCCCCGAGGTCGCGCAGCGGGTCGCGGAGGAGTGTGGTGCCGCGGACCGGTTCACGCTCACGGCGTACCCCTTCTCCGTCAGCCGGGCCGGCGCCGAGCACCTCGCGACGCCGCCCGACTCGGTGCACTCGCTGACCCACTTCTACAACTGGTCGTTCTCCCAGGTGCGTACGGCGTACTCCATGAAGTGGGACGGTGACATGGTGCTGACCCGCGAGGGCGTCGCCACCCTGGCCGACCTGTCCTGGCAGCTCGAGGACTCCGACGCGGTCGTGGCGGTGCCGCGGCACCCGGTCTCGATCGAGAGCGAGTCGGTGGCCTGGATCGACCTGGGCTTCCGGTTCCTGGAGCCGTGGATCTACCCGATGGGCCCGGAGTTCACGTTCGTGAAGGCGTTCGAGTGGGAGGTCCGGGAGTTCCCCGAGACCTCCGAGCGGATCATCCTGCCCGAGGGGCTGTGCGTGGAGCTGAAGTGGCTCGACGCCGACGAGTTCGGGCACTGGAGCCACACCGAGTTCGACTCCTCACGCGCGCCGCGCAAGCGCCGCGAGTGGGAGGTCTACAGCGCGCTCCGCGACGGGCGCGGCGACCGGGTCGAGGGCCTGCGGCGGATCGAGGCCCCGCCGGGGGTGCACATCGTCGACCACCTCACCCGGACCTGGCTGCCGCGAGCACCGCGGCCGCTGGTGCGGCGGCTGGGTCGGCTGGATGTCTGAGGGGCCCGACCGGACCGCCGGCCCGGTCGAGGTCCGGTTCGCCGACCTGCTCGAGTTGCGCTCGTACGCCGTCCCGACGGACGGGCGCGCCGCGGTTGTGCGGGTCGTCGTCGAGTCGGCGCCCGGGGCCCTGTCGCTGGTGCCCCGCCCCGACTGGCCGCAGCTGCGGTCGCTGCGCTCTCGGCGCGTGGACGGCGCCAACGTCTTGACCGCCCGCTTCGCTGGACCGGTGTCGGTCGTGGACCTGATCGCGGAGATCGGCCGCCAGGCGGTGTGGCCCCGGGTGACCGCGGCGCTCCCGGAGCGCTTGGACGTGCGGGTCCTGAACCCGATCGGCTTCCGGCCGGCCTGGGAGCGCGGGATCGTCGACCTGCCGTCGGGACCGCCGACTCGCGATCTGGTCGAGTCGCTGCGTGACGCCCAAGGAGTGCGTGTCGGGCCGCAGTCCGAGTCGCGCACGGTCGCAGGGCTCGCGATGGCCGGGGTCCCCCTCGTCGGGCCCGGCCTGCCCGATGCCGACCTGGACGACCCCCTCGCGCGCGAGGAGCACAGCCTCGTCCTGCGACGCGCCGCCCTCGACGAGCACGGCTCGGTCCGGTGGCAGCGCCCGGTGTCGGTGCTCCTGGCGACCCGTCGGCCCGAGCAGCTGGAGTTCGCGCTCGCCCAGGTCGCACGCCAGCGTGGCGTCGACTCGCTGCAACTGGTCCTCGCTCCGCACGGCTTCGAAGCCGACGAGGCCACCGTGCGCGCTGCGGTCGGGCCCGCGGTCGACGTGCGTGTCGTGCCGGCGGCCGCGGACACCGTCTTCGGTGACGTGCTGCATGCAGCAGCCTCGACGGCCGACGGTGACGTGCTGCTGAAGATGGACGACGACGACTGGTACGCCCCCGACGTCGTCGCCGACCTGCTGCGCGCCCGGGCCTACAGCGGCGCCGAGCTCGTCGGCATGCCCGCGGAGTTCCACTACCTCGCGCCGCGCGACCTGACCGTCAAGCGCGGCCACCCGACCGAGGTCTACGCCCGCTTCGTCGCCGGCGGCACGATGATGGTCGATCGGGAGGTGCTGCGCGAGGTGGGCGGGTTCCGCAGCGTGCGCAAGTACGTCGACGCGCAGCTGCTCACCGCCGTCACCGCCGCGGGCGGGGCGATCTACCGCACCCACGGTCTGGGCTACGTGCTGCGCCGCAACGAGTCGGGCCACACCTGGCAGGTCGACATGGACTACCTGCTCGACCCAGCCCGCGTGGAGCGCACCTGGCCGGGCTTCTCACCCTCCCGGCTGATGGAGCTCTAGGCCTCACCGACGCCCGAGGCCCCGGGCGGTCCAGCCGGCAGCGCGCCAGGCGGGAAGGTCCAGCACGTTGCGCCCGTCGATGACCTGCTGGCGGCGGACGACGCCGGCGAGCTCGACCGGGTCGACGGTGCGGAACTCCGGCCACTCGGTCAGGTGCAGCAGCAGGTCCGCGTCGTGCGCGGCGGCCATCGCGGACTCGGCGTAGTCGAGGGTCGGGAACGTCGCGCGCGCGGTGTCGTTGGCCTTCGGGTCGTAGACCGAGACCAGGGCGCCGCGCAGGTGCAGCTGGCCGGCGATCGAGAGTGCGGGGGAGTCGCGCACGTCGTCGCTGTGGGGCTTGAACGCCGCACCCCACACCGCGATCCGGGCGCGGGCGACGCTGCCGCCGAGCATCGAGGTGGCGATCTGCACGACCCGGGTGCGCTGGCGCAGGTTGATGTCGTCGACCTGGCGCAGGAACGACATCGTGTCCTCGACGCCGAGCTCACCGGCGCGGTGCAGGAACGCCCGGATGTCCTTGGGCAGGCAGCCGCCGCCGAACCCGACGCCTGCGTTGAGGAACTTCCGCCCGATCCGGTCGTCGTGCCCGATCGCGTCGGCGAGGTCGACGACGTCACCGCCGGCCGCCTCGCACACCTCGGCGACCGCGTTGATGAACGAGATCTTGGTGGCCAGGAACGCGTTCGCGGAGACCTTCACCAGCTCGGCGGTCGCGTAGTCGGTCACGACGACGGGCGTCCCGGCCTCGATCACCGATCTGTAGAACGCGCGCAGCTCCCGCTCCTCGCGCTCCGATGGCACGCCGAACACCAGCCGGTCGGGCTCGAGGGTGTCCTTGACCGCGTAGCCCTCGCGCAGGAACTCCGGGTTCCACGCGAGCCGCGCCTCGGCCCCCGCCGGCGCGAGCTCCGCCAGCCGGCCGGCGAGCCGCTCCGCGGTCCCGACGGGCACGGTCGACTTGCCGACGACCAGCGCGCTCTCGACGAGGTACGGCGCGAGCGACTCGACCGCGGCGTCGACGTACTGCACGTCGGCGCCGAGCCCGTCGTGGCGCTGGGGCGTCCCCACGCACACGAAGTGGATCGAGCCGAACCCCCCCGCCTCCTCGTAGGAGTCGGTGAACCGCAGGCGGCCCGATGCGACGTGCTTGGCGAGCAGCTCCTCGAGGGCGGGCTCGTAGAACGGCACCTTGCCGGCCGCGAGCGACTCGCGCTTGGTGGCGTCGATCTCGACACCGAGCACCTCGTAGCCGAGCTCGGCCATGCAGGCGGCGTGGGTGGCCCCGAGGTAGCCACATCCGATGACGGTGACGCGTTGTGCGGGCACCCCGTGAGTCTAGGAGTCGGCAGGTGTCAGCGCGGTGGCGAGGCGGTGAACCATGTCCTCGAGTCTGTTGGGGCTGGTCGCGAGGTTGAGGCGGACATGGCCGGGCAGCCCCGGCTGGTAGTCGGCGCCGGGCGCCAGCCGCACGCCGTGCTCGAGGCCGGCGGCGGCCGGGTCGTCGACGGTGTACGCGCGCAGGTCGAGCCAGGCGAGGTACGTCGCCTCCAGCGGGCGCATCCGGGCCGCGGGCAGGTAGCGGCCCAGCAGCTCGCCGAGCAGGGACCGCTGCGCGGCGAGCCGGTCGACGAGCGCCGCGTGCCAGTCGTCGCAGTCGCGCCACGCGGCCACCCCCGCGACGATGCCGAGGCTGGACCAGTCGTGCTGGGCCGGGATCGGCAGGCCGGCGACCACGGCCCGGTCGGCCGGGTCGAGCAGCACCAGCTGGGCGCCGTGCACGGCGGGGATGTTGAACGACTTGGACGCGCTGGTGACCACGACCGCGGTCTCGTCGACGGCGAGGTACGGCGTGAACACCGCGCCGGGCAGCACCAGGGGGCCGTGGATCTCGTCGGCGACCACCCGCACGTCGTAGCGCCGGGCCAACGAGGCCAGCGCGGCGAGCTCGTCGTGCGACCAGGCCCGGCCGAGCGGGTTGTGCGGGTTGCACAGCAGGAACGTGCGGGCCCCCGCGGCGAACGCCGCCTCCACGGCGGCGAGGTCGAGCACCGCCTCGGCCGCGTCCGGGTCGAGGGTGACCGGCACCAGCTCGCGCCCGGCGATCGCGACCGCGTCGCGGAACGGCGGATAGCACGGCAGCGGCACCACGACCGGCCCCGGCGGGCAGAGCGCGTCCAGCGCGAGCCGCACCCCGGTCATCACGCCGCTGGTCGGCAGCACCGCGTCGGCCGGCGGCGACCAGGACCAGTGCCGCTCGGCGAAGCCGGCGAAGGCCTCGCCGAGGCCGCCGTCGCCGAACGGCGCGTAGCCGAGCGCGCCGCGCCGGACCGCGGCGACCAGCGCCTCCTCGACCGGCTCGGCCGTGCGGTAGTCCATCTCGGCCACCCAGCCGGGCACCACCCCGGGCGCCACCGCGCCCCACTTGAGGGGGAACGCCGCGCGGGCCTGCTCGTCGGTGAGGTCGCGGATCACCCCGCCATTCAACCCTCCCGGGTCACAGCGCCGCCGCGATCCGCGTGCCCTGCTCGATTGCGCGCTTGGCGTCGAGCTCGGCTGCGACGTCGGCGCCGCCGACCAGGTGCACGCCGTCCGGGCGGGCCGTCGCGAGCTCGTCGTACAGGTCGCGCACCGACACCTGGCCGGCGCAGAGCACGACGTGATCGACGTCGAGCACCCGCTCCTCGCCGTCGACGGTGACGTGCAGCCCCGCGTCGTCGACGCGGCCGTAGGTCGCCCCGCTCACCTGCACGACCCCCGACTGCTTGAGCACGGCGCGGTGCGCCCAGCCCGAGGTCTTGCCGAGGTCGATGCCGATCGGGGTGGCCTTGCGTTGCAGCAGCGTCACCTCGCGCACCGGCGTGCGCGGCTTGCGCTCGGTGAGCCCGCCGGGGTGGAGCGTCGGGTCGCCGACACCCCAGTGGGCCATCCAGTCGTCCTGGGTGTCCGCGGGGTCATGGGTCAGGAAGTGGCTGACGTCGACCCCGATGCCGCCCGCGCCGACCACCGCCACCCGGCGCCCGGGGACGACCGCACCGCTGAGCACGTCGGCGTACGAGACGACCTTCGGGTGGTCGACGCCCTCGAGCGCCGGCACCCGCGGGGCGACCCCGGTCGCGACCACGACCTCGTCGTACGCCGCGAGGTCCGCGGCGCTCGGCGTGGTGGCGAGGCGCACGTCGACACCGAGCACCTCCAGGCGCCGGGTGTAGTAGCGCAGCGTCTCGGCGAACTCCTCCTTGCCCGGCACCCGCATCGCGAGCCGGAACTGCCCGCCGACCTCGGGCGACCGCTCGAACAGCGTGACCGCCAGGCCGCGCTCGGCCGCCGACACCGCGGCCGCGAGCCCGGCCGGGCCGGCGCCGACGACCGCGACCCGCATGGTGGTCCGGGTCGGCGCGAGCATCAGCGTGGTCTCGCGGCAGGCCCGCGGGTTGACCAGGCAGGAGGCCTTGCGGTTGGCGAAGACGTGGTCGAGGCAGGCCTGGTTGCAGGCGATGCAGGTGTTGATCTCGTCGGCGCGGCCGGCGGCCGCCTTGGCGACGAAGTCCGGGTCGGCGAGGAGCGGGCGGGCCATCGAGACCAGGTCGGCCTCGCCGGCGGCCAGGATCTCCTCGGCGAGCTCGGGGGTGTTGATCCGGTTGGACGCGCAGACCGGCACCGACACCTCGGCCTTGAGCCGGGCGGTCGCCGAGCGCCAGGCGCCGCGCGGCACCTGGGTGATGATCGTCGGCACCCGCGCCTCGTGCCAGCCGATGCCGGTGTTGAGCACGCTGACCCCGGCCTCCTCCAGGCCGTGGGCGAGGTCGACGACCTCGGCCCAGGTCTGGCCGTCCTCGACGAGGTCGAGCAGCGAGATCCGGTAGACGATCGGGAAGTCGTCGCCGACCAGCTCGCGGGAGCGGCGTACGACCTCGAGCGGGAAGCGCATCCGCTTGGCCGCGGTGCCGCCCCACGCGTCGGTGCGGTCGTTGGTGCGGGGCGCGAGGAACTGGTTGATCAGGTAGCCCTCGGACCCCATGATCTCGACCGCGTCGTAGCCCGCCTTGCGCGCGAGCGCGACCGAGTGCGCGAAGTCGGTGGCCGTGCGGTCGACGCCCTTGGTGGACAGGGCGCGCGGGCGGAACGGCGTGATCGGCGACTTGCGGTTCGACGCCGAGACGCTGAACGGGTGGTAGCCGTAGCGGCCCGCGTGCAACACCTGCAGCGCGATCGCCCCGCCCTCGTCGTGGACGGCGCCGGTGATCTCGCGGTGTCGCATCGCCTGCAGGCGCGTGGACATCTCCGCGGCGAACGGCTTGAGCCAGCCGCGCCGGTTGGGGGAGTAGCCGCCGGTGACGATCAGGCCGACGCCGCCGCGGGCGCGCTCGGCGAGGTAGGCCGCGAGCGCGGTCAGGTCGCGGGGACTGTCCTCGAGGCCGGTGTGCATCGACCCCATCACCACGCGGTTGCGCAGCGTGAGCGGGCCGAGCGTGATCGGCGAGAGCAGGTGGGGGTAGGTCATCGGCGTGCCTTCTCGTGTCGGTCGAGGTACTCGGCGAGCCACGCGATCCACATCTCCTCCAGGAGGATGCCGCCGCGCAGCACGAGGTACTGGTCGAGCCCGGTCCCGTCGAGCTCGTCGGGTCGGGGGTAGTCGCGGGTCATCAGGCCGCGGTAGTGGTCGAGCCGGAGCCGGTGGTCGGCCAGGTTGGCGCGGACGACGTCCAGCACGGCGTCGCGGTCGCCGAACGACGCACCGCGCAGCTTGACCGCGAGCTCGCTGCGCAACGGCTCCGGCTCGGTGGGGGCCGCCAGCCAGGCGCGGAGCACCTCGGCCCCGGCCGCTGTCACGTCGTACACCTTCTTGTCGGGGCGGCCGGTCTGCTCGACGGTCGTGACCCGGACCCAGCCGTCCGCGTCCATCCGGGCGAGCACCCGGTAGATCTGCTGGTGGGTGGCGTGCCAGAAGAACCCGATCGAGCGGTCGAAGCGCTTCGCGAGGTCCAGCCCGGAGGCGGGCTGCTCGCGGAGCGCGACGAGGAGCGCGTGCTCGAGGGCCATGCGCCGATGGTGACGCACCTATGCAACGAGTTGCAAGAGGTCGGTGGCAGGTCTGCGTCACACTGCTGTCGCAGAAGGGGGACACATGAGGTGGGTGGCGGCACTCGCGGCGGCCGCGCTGCTCGGCGCCTGCACGTCGGACCCGGCGCCGCGGCCCGACCCGCCGCTGCCGTCGGCCTCGAACCCGCCTCCTGCGGAGACGTCCGCCCCAGCCGCGCCGGCCACGCGTCCCCTCGTGCTCGCGGTCAACGCCCGCCGACCCCCGATCCAGGTGCCCGCCGCCGTCGCTCGCTGGGTCACGGAGGGCAGGGTCGACGACTGGGAGCAGCTCGGCCAGCCGCCCGGGCCGCTGCGGGTCACCGACCGGACGACCCGCCTGCGCCACCTGCCGATGGACACGGTCGCGGTGGTGGTCGCCGACGCGATGGGTCCCGCGGTCCGGGCGATCGAGGTCGACGGCGTCGACCCCCTGCGCGACCCCGACGACTACCCGATCCAGGTCACCGGGCCCGCGCACCCGCCGGTGACGACGCTCACCGTCGTCGGCGACCTGATGCTCGGCCGTGGCGTGGCCGGGCGCCATCCCCTCCGGCCGATGGCCGGGCGACTGGCGGGCGCCGACATCACCGTCGGCAACCTCGAGAGCACGATGGCCCGGCTCGGGCCGCCGACCCAGGACCCCGTCACCGACTCGTTCTTCGCAGCCCCCGCGGTCCGTGCCGACCTCCGTGATGCCGGGTTCGACGTGCTGGGCCTGGCCAACAACCACCTCGGTGACTTCGGCGAGCGGTCACTGGTGCGCACCGTCGACCTGGTGCGGGCCGGCGGGTTCGCCGCCTTCGGTGCCGGGCGCGACCTGACCGCGGCCCGCGAGCCGGTGATCCTCGAGCGGCACGGCATCAGCTTCGCGTTCACCGGCTTCAACGCGATCGGGGAGACCCCCGAGGCCGCGCCCGGGCACCCGGGCGCGCTGTCGGTGAGCATGCCGCCGCGGACCGGGCCGCTCGACGAGGCGGAGCTCCAACGGGTGCTCCGCGACGTACGACGTCTGTCCCGCCGCGTCGACGTCGTGATCGTGATGCCGCACTGGGGCACGCAGTACGTCCACCGCCCCGAGCCGGTCCAGGAGGCCGTCGCGCGCCGGCTGGTCGCCGCCGGGGCGGACCTCGTCGTCGGTGGCCACCCCCACGTGGTGCAGGGCGCCGCCCAGGTCGGCGACGCGCTCGTCGTGCAGTCGCTGGGCAACTTCGTCTTCGACATGGACTTCCGCGCCGAGACGATGGAGGGGCTGATGCTGGAGGCGACGTTCTGGGGCGACCGGCTGGTGGCCGCCGACTTCGCGCCGTACCGGCTGGGCGCCGACTTCGCGCCGCGACCCGTCCCGCGCGCCGAGTCGGACAGCATCCTCGACCCGTTCTGGGAGTTCAGCGACCTCGCGGCAGTCCGGCAATCCAGGCGGTGAGCAGCCGGCCGACGCGTGCGAGCTGGGCGCGGTCGACGACGTCGGGGCGGTCGTCCGCGGAGTGGTAGGCGGCGTACGACGTGCCGCCGACCCGGGCCGCCGGCAGCCCGGCGTCGGCGAACGACTCGTGGTCGCTGCCGGTGTTGGTGCCCACGGTCGTCGGGACGCCGGTGCGCCGGCCCGCCCGCTCGAGCTGGTCGCGCACCTCGGTCGGTCCGCCGTCGACCGAGTAGAGCGGAACGGTCCGTCCGACCCCGACGCGGTCCAGTGACACCATCGCGACCAGGCTCCGCCGCTCCTGCGCGGACAGCTGCGCGACGTAGTGCTTCGAGCCGAAGTGGTGCAGGTCGCCCGGGCCGCGCGGCTCCTCGCCGCCGAAGAGCACCAGCACGACCGGCAGGTCGTTGTCACTGTCACTGTCGAGGGTCCGCGCGAGCTCCATGACGACCGCGACTCCCGAGGCGTTGTCCTCCGCCCCGGGCGCGACGGCGACGGTGTCGAGGTGGGCGCCGACGATGGCGTAGGGGCGATCCGGGTCGAAGTCCGGTGGGACGGCGACGACGTTGGACGACCGGCCGGCCCGTGCCGGCACGCCCCACGAGTCGCCGGCGGGGACGGCGAACGACTGGCGGGTCACGGCGTACCCGCTCGACACCAGGCGCGGCCACAGCAGTGCGACCGCCGCGCCGTACGCCGGGCGCGTCGCGAGCCGGGGCCCGATGCCCGTCGCGAGGTCGCGGACCGTCGCGAGCGCGCGGTCGGCGTCGAAGCGCGGCGCGGCCACCGGAGGGCCGGTCGAGGTGGCCGGATCGGTGGGAGCGGTGCTCGTGGGAGGCGTGGTGACCGGCGGGCTGCGCGGGTCGACCGGATCGGCGGTGCACGCGGCCGCCGTCAGCACGACCGCGAGGGCGGCGAGGGCTCCACGCATGGGACGACCGTACTTGTCTGATACCCCTAGGGGGTATATGTTCCTCCGCATGGACGCCACCTGGAGGACCGCGATCACCGCTACTCGCCACTGCCTGACCGGCTGTGCGATCGGCGAGGTGCTCGGCATGGCACTCGCCACCTGGTGGGGCTGGGGCAACGTCTCGAGCATCGTGCTCGCGGTCGTGCTGGCCTTCTTCTTCGGCTACCTGCTGACGTTCACCGGCGTCCGCCGCGCCGGGCTCGACGTCCGCACCGCCGTGCGCACCGCCCTTGCCGCCGACACCGTCTCGATCCTCGTGATGGAGCTCGTGGACAACGGCTTCATGCTCGCCGTGCCCGGGGCGCTGGACGCCGGCCTGGTCGACGCGCTGTTCTGGGCCTCGTTGGCCGCGAGCCTCGCGGTCGCCTTCGTGCTCACGGTGCCGGTCAACCACTGGATGATCGGACGTGGCCGGGGTCACGCCGTCGTCCACCAAATGCACGAAGGTCACCACCACCACTGAGCCTGGTCCTACGCTGCACCCATGCGTCTGCGTGGTTCCCTGGCGGTTGCCGCCCTGCCCCTGCTCCTCGCCTCCGTCGCCTGTGCGCCCGAGTCGGATGGCGACACGACGGCCACCGATCCGGCCGCCTCCGACACCTCGGCCGGGTCGAGTGCTCCGGCCGATGCGTGCGCCAAGGAGAGCCTCCCGCTGGTCGCCAGTGACGGGATGCTGACCATCGGCACCGACTCCCCGGCGTACGAGCCGTGGTTCGTCGACAACGACCCCAAGAACGGCAAGGGCTTCGAGTCGGCCGTCGCCTACGCCGTCGCCGAGCAGATGGGCTTCTCCGCCGACGAGGTGATGTGGGTCAAGGTGCCGTTCAACAACTCCTACGCGCCGGGCCCGAAGAAGTTCGACTTCGACATCAACCAGATCTCGATCACGCCGAAGCGTCAGGAGGTCGTGGACTTCTCGGACGGCTACTACTCGGCCGCCCAGGCGGTGATCGTCCTGAAGAAGGACGGCGCGACGCCCACGTCGCTTGCGGACCTCGAGGGCCTCAAGCTCGGCGCCCAGACCGGCACCACCAGCCTGTCCGCGATCCGTGATCAGATCCAGCCCGACAGCGACCCGTTGGTGTTCCAGAACACCAACGCCGCCAAGCAGGCGCTCCTCAACGGACAGGTCGACGCGATCGTCGCGGACCTGCCGACCGCGTTCTACATCACCGCGGTGGAGATCCCCGGCAGCACGCTCGCCGGCCAGTTCCAGGCGACCGGGGAGCAGGAGGAGTTCGGGATGCTCTTCGAGAAGGGCAACCCGCTGGTCACCTGTGTCAACGAGGCGCTCGCGGCGCTCGAGAGCGACGGCACCCTCGCCGGGATCGAGCAGCAGTGGCTGTCCGACACGGTCGGCGTGCCCGTGCTCGAGTGAGCGCGGTCGGCTGGACCCCGAGCGAGCGGGAGCAGGAGCGCGTCCGCGTTCGTCGCTCGATCCGGCGGCGCAGTGTGCTGTTGGCGAGCACCGCGACCGTGGTCGTCCTCGGCCTCCTGGTCGTAGGTCTCGTCGCGTCGCCCGGCTGGGACCGTTTCCGCGAGACGTTCCTGTCCTGGCCTGACGCGAAGGAGTCCTTTCCCGACATCGCGCGTGGCTTCTGGCTCAACGTCAAGATGTTCCTGGTCGCCGAGCCCCTGATCCTCCTGCTCGGCGGCGCGGTCGCGATCGTGCGCAGCACGGTCTCCCCGTTGCTGACGCCGCTCCGGCTGCTCGCGGTGCTCTACACGGACTTCTTCCGGGGAGTCCCGACGATCCTCGTGGTGTTCCTCTTCGCCTTCGGCATCCCTGCCCTCCAGTTGCAGGGTGTCCCCACTGACCTGGCGGTGCTCGGCACTGCGGCGCTCGTGCTGTCCTACGGGGCCTACGTCGCCGAGGTGATCCGTGCTGGCATCGAGTCGGTGCACCCGTCCCAGGTCGCGAGTGCCGAGGCGCTGGGCCTCAGTCGCGGACAGGCGATGCGCTTCGTGGTGCTGCCGCAGGGCGTGCGCCGCGTCGTACCGCCTCTGATGAACGACTTCGTCTCCCTGCAGAAGGACACCGCTCTCGTGGGCGCAGTCGGCGTGTTCGAGTCGCTGTTCGCCGCCCAGGACTACGGGAACTTCAACTTCAACTACACGCCGTACCTCGTCACGGCGGCGTTCTTCGTGGCGTTGACGATCCCGCTCGCGCGGTTCACCGACTGGATGGGCCGGCGGATGATGGAGAAGGAGCGGGGGTCGCGATGAGCGCGCTGCTCGAGGTATCCGGCGTGCGGAAGTGCTACGGCGAGAAGGTCGTCCTCGACGACGTCTCCCTGACGGTGGAGCCGCACGACGTGATCTGCCTGATCGGCTCGTCCGGCTCGGGCAAGTCCACGCTGCTGCGCTGCCTCAACCTGCTCGAGGACATCGACGACGGCGTGATCCGCTTCGAGGGCGAGGAGATCTCCGACCCGCGCATCGACGCCCGCGACGTGCGCAAGCGGATCGGGATGGTGTTCCAGGCCTACAACCTGTTCCCCCACCTGACGGTGCTGGAGAACTGCACGCTCGCGCCGCGCCAGGTGCACGGCGTACGCCGCGCCGACGCGGAGGCACGTGCGCAGGAGCTGCTCGCGCGCTTCGGTCTGGCCGACCAGGCCGCGAAGCACCCCGACAAGCTCTCCGGCGGCCAGCAGCAGCGGGCCGCGCTGGTGCGCGCACTGTGCACGCACCCGACGCTGCTGCTGCTCGACGAGATCACCGCCGCGCTCGACCCCGAGCTGGTGGGCGAGGTGCTCGAGATCGTCCGCGCCGAGGCGGAGGCCGGCATGACCATGGTGCTCGCCACCCACGAGATGGCGTTCGCCCGTGAGGTCGCCACGAAGGTCTGCTTCCTCGACCAGGGCCGGATCCTCGAGCAGGGCCTGCCCTCGGAGATCTTCAGCAACCCGCGCGAGGAGCGGACCCGGCAGTTCCTCCGCCGGGTGCTCTGACGGGTCTGCCGTCGAGGCACCCAGAATGGTTGCCCTGGGGCAGGATCCGCAGCCATTTCTGGTGTCTCGACGGTGGACGGGAGGCCCCGGACCGACCTTCGGGCCCTCGACGCTGACACCAGATCTGTCACAATCGCCCGCATGAGCATCGAGCTGGGCCAGGGCACCGGACCCCTCAAGGGCGTCAAGGTCGTCGAGATCGCGGGCATCGGGCCGAGCCCGCACGCGTGCATGACGCTCGCCGACCTGGGCGCCGACGTGATCCGGGTCGAGCGCCCGGGCGGGCAGCTGCTGGCCGGGGGTGGTCCGCACATGCTGCTCAACCGCGGCCGGCCGAGCGTCGCGCTCGACCTCAAGCACCCCGACGCGATCCGCACGGTCCTCGAGCTGGTGGAGCGGGCCGACGTGCTCGTCGAGGGGATGCGTCCGGGGGTGGCCGAGCGGCTCGGCATCGGGCCCGAGGTCTGCCACGCGCGCAACCCGCGGCTGGTCTACGGCCGGATGACCGGCTGGGGCCAGGACGGGCCGTTCGCCCAGGTGGCCGGCCACGACATGAACTACATCGCGATCACCGGCGCGCTGCACGGGCTCGGCCAGGACAGGTCCCGGCCGCACTTCCCGGCCAACCTGCTCGGCGACTTCGGCGGCGGCTCGACGTACCTCGTCATCGGCATCCTCGCGGCGCTGCTCGAGGCCAAGACCTCCGGGAGGGGACAGGTCGTCGACGCGGCGATCGTCGACGGCACCGCCCACCTCAACACGATGACCGCGGCCTTCCTGGCCGCCGGCACGTTCAAGGAGGAGCGGGTCGCGAACCTGCTCGACGGCGGCGTCCCGTACTACGACATCTACGAGACCGCCGACGGCAGGCACATGTCGGTGGGCGCACTCGAGCCGCAGTTCTACGACGAGTTCGTCCGGCTGCTCGGCATCGCCGACACCGCCCCCGACCGCTACGACGCCGACCAGGCCGACGCGCTGCGCACGCTGATCGCCGACACCTTCCGGACCCGCACCCAGGCCGAGTGGGTCGCGGTCTTCGAGGGCACCGACGCCTGCGTCGCCGGGATCGTCCCGTTCAGTGAGGCGGCCCAGCACCCGCACATCAAGGCGCGGGGCGTGCTCGTCGAGCGCGACGGCTACGTCCAGCCCGCGCCGGCGCCGCGCTTCTCCCGCACGCGGGCCAGTCTCGGCCGCACCGCCGAGGACGCCGGCCAGAGCACCCGTGAGGCGCTCACCGCCTGGGGGATCGCCGGGGTCGAGGCCCTGATCGAGGGTGGCGCCGCGGTCCAGGCCTGAGCCAGGCATGATGCGCGCATGAAGCCGTTCCTCTTCCTGGGCACCCGCGCGGAGGACGACGTCGCCGAGAGCGAGTACGCCGCCGTGCTGCACTGCACCGGTCTCGAGGAGCGCGACGTGCGCCGGGTCCGCGTGGAGCGCGGCGACCTGGGCGAGGTCGACCTCGACGCCCTCTCCGGCATCGTGCTGGGCGGCGGGCCGTTCAACTCCAGCGACCCCGAGGACGCCAAGTCGCCGGTGCAGAAGCGCGCCGAGGCCGAGCTCCGATCCCTCGCCGGGCGGGTCCTCGACGCGGACTTCCCGTTCTTCGGCGCCTGCTACGGCGTAGGCGTGCTCGGCGGGCTGCGCGGCGGCGTGGTCGACCGCACCTACGGTGAGGCGATCGGCTGTGTGCCGATCACATTGACCGAGGACGGCGCCCGGGACCCGCTGTTCGGCGAGATGCCGGCCACCTTCGACGCGCTGCTCGGCCACAAGGAGGCCGTGCGGAGCCTTCCCGATCGCGCGGTGCTGCTGGCCTCCTCGGCCACCTGCCCCGTGCAGGCGTTCCGGATCGGCCGCAACGCGTACGCCACCCAGTTCCACCCCGAGCTGGACGGGCCCGGCCTCGCGCTGAGGATCGAGACCTACCGCGACCACGGCTACTTCGAGCCGCACGAGCTCGACGGCCTCCTCGCCATGGCCCGCGGCAGCGACGTCGAGCACCCGCCCCGGCTGCTGGCGAGGTTCGTCGAGCTCTACGCCCGCTGAGGATATGTTGACGGATATTCAGTAAGGTCTGCGCATGAGCGAGCACGTGGACGTCCTGATCGTCGGCGCCGGGCTCTCCGGCATCGGCGCGGCCTGCCGGCTGCGCACCGAGCACCCGGGCCGCAGCGTGGCCGTGCTCGAGGCCCGCGAGGCGAGCGGCGGCACCTGGGACCTGTTCCGCTACCCCGGCATCCGGTCGGACTCCGACATGTTCACGTTCGGGTTCAAGTGGCGGCCCTGGCCGGGCGACACCGCGCTCGCCGAGGGGCCCGCGATCCTCGACTACCTGCGCACGGTCGCCCGTGAGTACGCCGTCGACGAGCTGATCCGCTACCGCCACCGGGTGGTGGGCGCGAGCTGGGACTCCGCGACCGATCTCTGGACGGTCGAGGTCGACCGCGACGGCGAGCGGGTCACGCTGACGACCGGCCTGCTGTGGGCGTGCGGCGGCTACTACGACTACGACCGGGGCTTCTCGCCGGAGTTCCCCGGCCAGGAGGACTTCCGCGGCACGATCGTGCACCCGCAGCACTGGCCCGAGGACCTCGACTACGCGGGCAGGAAGGTCGTGGTGATCGGCTCCGGCGCGACCGCGGTCACGCTGGTCCCGGCGATGGCCAACGCGGGCGCCGGCCACGTCACGATGCTCCAGCGCTCGCCGACGTACGTCGTCTCGCTGCCCGGCCGGGACCCGCTCGCCACGCGCCTCAAGCGGCTGCCCACCCGCGTCAGCTACCCGATCGTGCGGTGGAAGGCGATCCTGCTCGCGGTCGCGACGTACCAGCTCGCCCAGCGCCGCCCGCAGCTCGTCAAGGGCGCGATCCGCAAGATGACCGCCAAGCAGCTGCCGCCCGGGGTGGACGTCGACGTGCACTTCAAGCCCGCCTACAACCCCTGGGACCAGCGGCTGTGCTTCGTCCCGGACGGCGACCTGTTCAAGGCGATGCGGGCCGGCCACGCCTCCGTGGTCACCGACCATGTCGACCGGTTCACCGAGACCGGCATCCGGCTGCGCTCGGGCGAGGAGCTCGAGGCCGACGTGATCGTCACCGCCACCGGCCTCACGCTCAAGGCGATGGGCGGCGTCGAGCTCGTCGTCGACGGGACGAAGGTGTTGATGCCCGAGACCATGACCTACAAGGCGCTGATGCTCAGCGACGTGCCCAACTTCGTGTTCACGATCGGCTACACCAACGCGTCGTGGACGCTGAAGGCCGACCTGGTCGCCGACTTCGTGTGCCGGCTGCTGACCTTCATGGACGAGCACGGCGTACGCCGGGCGGTGGCGCCCCGCGACCCGTCGGTCGGTGAGCAGCGGCTGATCGACTTCAGCTCCGGCTACATCCTCCGGGCCCTCGACGAGCTGCCCCGCCAGGGTGACCGGGAGCCGTGGAAGCTGCGGCAGAACTACCTCAAGGACGTGCGCTCGATCAACCGCGACCGCATCGACGACGGCGTCCTGACGTTTCGCTGAGCCCCAGAACGGTCACCGACCTCCTATCCACCAAGGAGGAGGCAGACATGGGTATCGGTGACAAGGCCAAGCACAAGCTCGAAGAGGCCGGCGGCCAGGTCAAGGAGTCGACCGGCAAGGCGACCGGCGACCGCGACCTCGAGGCCGAGGGCAAGGCCGACCAGTCCGAGGGCAAGCTCAAGAACGCCGGCGAGCACGTCAAGGACGCCGCCAAGGACGCCAAGGACGGCCTGACCAAGTAGGTCTCCCGCGCACGATGCGGGTCTGACGGGCTGCTTCCCCTATGCTGGGGGAGCAGCCCGTTCCGTCTTGCCTCGGGCTATGCGCGGCCACTTCTGCGCTGCGCCACTCCTTCTCGGGAATCCACCTGGCGAGACACGCCAACAGTGAGTAGTTCTCCCTTGTCTTCTGCAGTCTCCGCTGCGGGCTTCGCCGATCTCGGCGTCCCCGCGAGCCTTGCCGCCGTCCTCTCGGACCTCGGCATCACCCAGCCCACCCCCATCCAGGCCGCCACGCTCCCCGACTCGCTCGCGGGCCGCGACGTCCTGGGCCGCGGCCGCACCGGCTCCGGCAAGACCTACGCCTTCCTCCTCCCGCTCGTCGCGCGCCTCACCGCGTCCGGCCGGCCGGCCCAGACCCGCAAGCCGCGGGCGCTGATCCTGGCCCCGACGCGCGAGCTCGTGAACCAGATCGAGGAGGCGCTCAAGCCGCTGGCCCGCACCTCGGGCCTCACCAGCCAGACCGTCTTCGGCGGTGTCGGCCAGGGCCCGCAGGTCAACGGCCTGCGCAAGGGCGTCGACATCGTGCTCGCCTGCCCCGGCCGGCTCGAGGACCTCATGGGCCAGGGTCACTGCGACCTCGGCCAGGTCGAGATCACGATCCTCGACGAGGCCGACCACATGGCCGACCTGGGCTTCCTGCCCGTCGTGCGCCGGATCATGGACCGCACGCCCAGCGACGGCCAGCGCCTGCTGTTCTCGGCCACGCTCGACAAGGCGATCGACGTCCTGGTCAAGCGCTTCCTGCACAGCCCGGTGACCCACCAGGCCGACTCGGCGCAGTCGCCGATCTCGACCATGGACCACCACGTGCTGCACGTCGGGCGCGACCAGCGTGTCCCGGTGCTGGTCGACCTGACCAGCGCGCCGGGCCGCACGGTGGTCTTCACCCGCACCAAGTACGGCGCCAAGAGCCTGGCCAAGCAGCTCAACAAGTCGGGCGTGCCCGCGGTCGAGCTGCACGGCAACCTCAGCCAGGGCGCGCGGACCCGCAACATGGACGCCTTCCACTCGGGCAAGGCGAGCACGCTGGTCGCGACCGACATCGCCGCCCGCGGCATCCACGTCGACGACGTCGCCCTTGTGGTGCACGCCGACCCGCCGGTCGAGCACAAGGCCTACCTGCACCGCTCGGGACGGACGGCGCGCGCCGGTGCCCGGGGCACGGTCATCACGTTGATGACCGACGAGCAGGTGCGCGACGTGCGCGACCTGACCCGGGCGGCCGGCATCAAGCCGACCACGACCCGGATCAACGGCGCGGCCCACCCGCTGCTGGCCGAGCTGGCCCCGGGCGACCGGGTGCTGGTGCCCGGCGGCCTGGTCGTCGAGACCCCGGCGCCCTCCGGCGGCCGCGGCCCGCGTTCCGAGGGGTCGGGTCGCTCCGGCGGTGGCCGCAACCGGTCCCGCGGCAGCCGCTCCGGCGGCTCGGGTGCGAAGGCCAAGTCCGGCGGCACCGGTGGTTCCGGCTCCGGTGGCGGCAATCGCTCGCGGCGCCGCTCCGGCGGTGCCCCGGCGGCGGCGGCCGGCTCGTCGCGGCACAGTGCCGCGTCGTTCAGCTCCGGACGGCGTTCTTGATCACAGGCTCATGAGGGTGTGGGTGTCCCCCGATCGGGGGACACCACTCCCGAAGGGGTGAGGCACTCGTGATGACCTGGCTGCGCCGGGCGCTGTGGGACGTGGTCCCGCGCGACCACCGGTCCACCCCCGCCGAGCTGCGGCACCGCCAGCTCGTGACGGCGGGCTTCGTCGTGCTCGGCGGCATCGTGCTGGGCCTGTCGCTGCGCATCGAGCCCGGCAGCGCGTGGTTCTACCCCGCGACCCTGGCTCTGGCCGCGGTGTGGGCCGTGGGCGCATTCGCCTCCGGCCCGCTCCACCTCGGCCGGACCCTGACCGGCACCGGGACCCCCGGCCGCCGGCCGGTGGTCACACCGATCCTGCTCGGCCTCGCCCTGGCGGGCGTGTTCGTGGTCGGCGCCCTGGTCGTGCGCCAGGTGCCGTTCCTCGAGGACCAGGTGCGCTCGGTGGTCGAGCACGCCGACCAGGGGTCGTGGCCGCTGCTCGTGCTCGTCACGGTCGTCAACGGCATCGCGGAGGAGCTGTTCTTCCGTGGTGCGGCGTACGCCGCGATCCCGCGCCACCCGGTCGTGCTCACCACGCTGGCCTACGCCGTGGCCACGCTGGCGACCGGCAACGTGATGCTGGCCTTCGCGGCGCTGCTGCTCGGCGCGCTCGACGGCCTGCAGCGCCGCGCGTCCGGCGGCATCCTCGCGCCGATCCTCACCCACTGCGCCTGGTCGCTGACGATGCTCTTCGCGCTCCCTGCTCTCTTCTAGTGTTGACCCGCCCGAAAGTTTCGGGCGGGTCAACGTCTAGCTCTCGGCGATCGCCCGGCGCACGGCCTCGCGGTAGCTGATCGGCTCACCCGGGACGAGGTCGCGGATCGCGTGGTCGGTGACGATGACCTCGGTGCCCATCGAGTCGATGAGGTTGCGGCCGGTGGTGGCGTCGACGTTGGTGACGAACGAGATCCAGTACGACGACAGCTTGGGCGTCAGCACCGGGACCGTCACGATCGGCACCCGGCGGCCCTGGATCACCTCGGCCGCCTGCTGCAGCATCTCGACGTAGCTGAGCTGGTCGGGCCCGCCGATCTCGTAGGCCTGGCCGAACGCCTTCTCGACGCCCACCACGCCGGCGAGGTAGCGCACCACGTCGTCGAGCGCGACCGGCTGGGTGCGGGTCGCGGCCCACTTCGGGACCACCATCGCGGGCAGGTTCTTCACGAGCTGCCGGGTCATCTCCCAGGAGATGCCGCCGGCGCCGACCACGATCGCGGCGCGCAGCACGGTGACGGGCACGCCCGACCCGGCGAGCAGCTCCTCGACCTCGCGGCGCGAGCGCAGGTGCGGCGAGAGGTCGGCGTCGTCCTTGCCGAGACCGCCGAGGTAGACGATCTGCCGGGTCCCGCTCGCGGCCGCGGCCAGCCCGAACGACCGGGCCGCCTCGGCGTCCTTGCTCTCGAAGTCGTCGTCGTCGAGCGAGTGCACGAGGTAGATCGCGACGTCGACGCCGTCCAGCGGTGCCGCCAGCGTGCCCGGGTCGCTGACGTCGCCGCCGACCGGCTCACCGGGACCGTCGTACGTCTCCGGGTGCCGTGTCATCGCGCGCACCGTGTGGCCCGCCTCGATCAGCGTGGGCACCAGCCGGCTGCCGACGAAGCCCGTGGCGCCGGTGACGAGCACGGTGAGCGGTTCGGTCGGCTGTGGTGCCGGGGCGTCGGTCATGGGAACACTGTGGCCCCCAGGGGCCGATTTCAATCCTTCGCGGCGCGCTTGGCCGTACGCCGGCTCCGCGCGGCGATCTCCTCGCGCCGGGTCTCGTCCATCGCGGCCTCGTAGGCCGCGACCAGGCTGGCGATCGACAGCGGCTTGATCCGCTCGACCACCTCGCGCAGCTTCTGCGGAGGCGCGCCGGACTCCTTGTAGACCGGCCAGACCATGGTCCGGAACAGCTCGTTGAGCTCCTTGGCGATCTGGCGGCCGTGGTCGGCGTACACCTCGCCCGCCGCGATCGCCGCCTCCAGCGGGAAGCCGAGGTCGAGGAGCCCCAGCCCGACCGAGAGCTGGGAGACCGCCACCTCGTAGCGGCCGCGCTTGGTGCGGAACACGATCCCGAGCGCGGAGAGCGTCGCCAGGTCGTCCTCGCTGAGCGACCGGCCGGTGCGCTTCTCGAGCTCCGCGCGCGACATCTCGACGGGCACGTCGGCCTGCCAGGGCGCCAGCATCGTGCGGTGCAGCGCGATGTCCTCGGGGGTCGCGTCGGCGGGGATCCCGGCGAGGTACTTCTCGATCGCCGAGAGCGTGAACCCGTGGGCCTGCAGCTCCTGGACGAGCTCGAGGCGGGACACGTGGTCGGGGCTGTAGTAGCCCGACCGGCCGCGCCGGATCGGGGGCGGCACCAGGCCCTTGGTCGTGTAGAAGCGGATGTTGCGCACGCTCATGCCGACCCGGCTCGTCAGCTCGTCGAGGGTCAGCAGCTCTCGCACCGAGTCGACCTTGGACTCTGGTGCCGATCCACTGTCGTTCATGACCCTCCTCACAGATCGTGACCCAGTCCGTCCCTTGACGGTGACAGTAATAGTGTCACAATCGGTCCATGGCTGAGGCATTCGTGTACGACCACATCCGCACCCCGCGTGGCAAGGGCAAGAAGGTCGGGTCCCTCCACGAGGTGAAGCCCGTCGACCTGATCGTCGGGCTCCTGGACGAGATCAAGGAGCGTAACCCCTCGCTCGACCCCGAACGCGTCGACGACGTGGTCCTCGGTGTCGTGTCGCCGATCGGCGAGCAGGGCGGTGACATCGCGAAGACCGCGGCCCTCAAGGCCGGCTACCCCGAGACCGTCGCCGGCGTGCAGCTCAACCGTTTCTGCGCCTCCGGGCTCGAGGCGGTCAACCAGGCGGCGTCCCGCGTCCGCGGCGGCTTCGAGGACCTGATCCTCGCCGGCGGCGTCGAGTCGATGAGCCGGGTGCCGATGGGCTCCGACGGCGGCGCCTGGGCCTCCGACCCGGCGACCGCGCTCACGACCGGCTTCGTGCCGCAGGGCATCGGTGCCGACCTCATCGCCACGATCGAGGGCTGGACCCGCGACGACGTCGACGCCTATGCCGCCGAGTCGCACCACCGCGCCGCCAAGGCCTGGGCCAACGGCTACTTCAACGGCGCGATCGTGCCGGTCCGCGACCAGAACGGACTGGTCGTGCTCGACCACGACGAGACGATCCGGCCGGACACCACCGCCGAGGGCCTGGCCGGCCTCAAGCCGAGCTTCGCCGACATCGGGGCCCAGGCGGGCTTCGACGACGTCGCGCTGGAGAAGTACCACTGGGTCGAGCGGATCGACCACGTCCACCACGCCGGCAACTCCTCCGGCATCGTCGACGGCGCCTCGCTGGTCGCGATCGGCACCGAGGAGATCGGCGCCCAGCTCGGCCTCACCCCGCGAGCCCGCATCGTCTCGACCGCCGTGTCCGGCGCCGACCCGACGATCATGCTCACCGGACCCGCCCCGGCCGCCCGCAAGGCGCTCGCCCGCGCCGGCCTCGAGGTCGGCGATATCGACCTGTTCGAGATCAACGAGGCGTTCGCCGCGGTCGCCATGCGCTTCATGCGCGACCTGGGCATCAGCCACGACATCACCAACGTCAACGGCGGCGCGATCGCCATGGGCCACCCGCTCGGCGCCACCGGCGCGATGATCCTCGGCACGCTCGTCGACGAGCTCCAGCGCCGCGACCTGCGCCGCGGCCTCGCCACGCTCTGCGTCGGCGGCGGCATGGGGATCGCGACCATCGTGGAGGTGGTGTGAGCGCTCCGCGCTCCCACCACCTCCACGGGGGTGCGACCCGTCGGTGGTCGAGTAGCCCCCGCGACTGAGGAACGAAGTCGCGGACCAGGGCGTATCGAGACCCAGTCGGTCTCCCGAGACATCACAACTCCACAGGTGGTTTCGAGACAGGCGCTAGCGCGCCTTCCTCAACCACCGTGTTCAGAACAGGATCTCCATGAGCACCAGCACCGAGCAGCAGACCGCCGTCCGCTACGACAAGGACGCCGACGGCATCGTCACCCTCACCCTCGACGACCCGACGTCGAGTGCCAACACCATGAACGAGCTCTACCTCGAGTCGATGGCCGCCGCCGTGCAGCGGCTGTACGACGAGGTCGACGCCCCCGACAACCCGGTCACCGGTGTCGTGGTCGCCAGCGCGAAGAAGACCTTCTTCGCCGGCGGCAACCTCAAGAACATGGTCCAGGCGACCAAGGACGACGCGGGCTCCGTGTTCGCGATGGGCGAGGCCGTCAAAGCCGGCCTGCGCCGGCTCGAGCAGTTCCCGCGGCCGGTCGTCGCGGCGGTCAACGGCGCGGCCCTCGGCGGCGGCTTCGAGATCTGCCTGGCCTGCAACCACCGCGTCGTGGTCGACGACGACAGCGTCAAGCTCGGCCTGCCCGAGTCGACCCTGGGCCTGCTGCCCGGCGGTGGCGGCGTGACCCGCGTCGTACGCCTGCTCGGTCTGCAGTCCGGCCTGATGGACGTGCTGCTGCCCGGCACCCAGTTCAAGCCGTCGGCCGCCAAGGACAAGGGCCTGGTCGACGAGCTGGTCGCCACCCGCGAGGAGCTGGTGCCGGCCGCGAAGGCGTGGATCAAGGCCAACCCCGACGAGACCCAGAACCCCTGGGACAGGCCCGGCTACAAGATGCCCGGCGGCTCGCCGACGACGCCGTCGCTGGCGGCGTTCCTGCCGGCGTTCCCGGCGCTGCTGCGCAAGCAGACCAGGGGCGCCGTCTACCCGGCCCCGCGGGCGATCCTGTCGGCCGCGGTCGAGGGCGCGCTGGTCGACTTCGACACCGCGTCGCGCATCGAGTCGCGCTACCTGACGAGCCTGATCGTCAACCAGGGCTCGAAGAACATGATCCAGGCGTTCTTCTTCGACCTGCAGGCGATCAACTCCGGCTCGCTGCGCCCGCAGGGCATCCCGCCCTACCGCGCGGTCAAGGTCGGCGTGCTCGGCGCCGGCATGATGGGCGCCGGCATCGCCTACTCCTGCGCCCGCTCCGGCATGGAGGTCGTGCTCAAGGACGTCGCGCTGGAGAGCGCCGAGAAGGGCAAGGCCTACTCGGAGAAGCTGCTCGACAAGGCGATCGCCAAGGGCCGCAGCACCGAGGAGAAGAAGGCGGAGCTGCTCGGCCGGATCAAGGCCACCGCCGACGCCGCCGACCTGGCCGGCTGCGACCTGGTGATCGAGGCGGTCTTCGAGGACCCCTCCCTCAAGCAGAAGGTCTTCGCCGAGATCGCGCCGTACGTCAACGACGACGCGCTGCTGTGCTCCAACACCTCGACGCTGCCGATCACCGAGCTGGCGACCGGCGTCGACCGGCCGGCCGACTTCATCGGCCTGCACTTCTTCAGCCCCGTCGACAAGATGCCGCTGGTCGAGATCATCAAGGGTGCGGAGACCTCGGACGTCGCGCTGGCCAAGGCGTACGACGTGGTCCAGCAGATCCGCAAGACCCCGATCGTGGTCAACGACAGCCGCGGCTTCTACACCTCGCGGGTGATCGGCACCCAGGTGATGGAGGGCCTCGCGATGGTCGCCGAGGGCATCCACCCGGTGTCGATCGACCGAGCGGGCACCCAGGCCGGCTACCCGGTCGGCCCGCTGCAGCTCACCGACGAGCTCAACATGGAGCTGATGGCCAAGATCCAGAAGGCCAACGCGGACGCCGCCGAGCGCGAGGGCCGCACCTGGGAGCCGTCGGCCGGCGAGCAGGTCGTCGCGAAGATGATCGAGATCGGCCGCCCGTCGCGGCTCAAGGGCGCCGGCTTCTACGAGTACGACGAGTCCGGTCGGCGCCAGGGCGTCTGGGCCGGCCTCGCCGAGGCGTTCCCCCGCACCGACGCGGAGGTCCCGCTGCAGGACATGAAGGACCGGATGCTGTTCATCGAGGCGCTCGAGACCGCGAAGTGCTTCGAGGAGGGTGTGATCGAGTCCGCGGCGGCGGCGAACATCGGCTCGATCATGGGCATCGGCTTCCCGCCGATGACCGGCGGCGCGGCCCAGTTCATGCAGGGCTACGAGGGCGCTGACGGATCGATCGGGCTGGCCGCGTTCGTGACCCGCGCCGACGAGCTGGCCGAGACGTACGGCGAGCGGTTCCGGCCCTCGGCGTACCTGCGCGAGCTGGCCGCCTCGGGGGGCTCGTTCCCGGCCTGAGGCGGCGTGTCTGCGGGGTTCGGCTGCTGGCAGCCGGAACCCGCACGCCACGCCGGGCAGCCGCGGCGTGTCGTGCGGGGTCCGGCCGCCAGGTGGTGCGGCTGTGGCGGATGTGGCAACCCCGTGCCGGCCGGG
>NZ_CATNLZ010000007.1 GCF_950101795.1 Nocardioides sp. T2.26MG-1
CACGCGTAGCGCTACGGAGTGCCCAGGGGACGTCCGTGGGCTGCCGGGGCTCGACGACCCGCTTCGCTCGAAGGTCGCCTTCGCGTCGGCGCCTTGCGGCCGCACGCGTAGCGCTACGGAGTGCCCAGGGGACGTCCGTGGGCTGCCGGCGCTCGACGACCCGCTTCGCTCGAAGGTCGCCTTCGCGTCGGCGCCTTGCGGCCGCACGCGTAGCGCTACGGAGTGCCCAGGGGACGTCCGTGGGCTGCCGGGGCTCGACGACCCGCTTCGCTCGAAGGTCGCCTTCGCGTCGGCGCCTTGCGGCCGCACGCGTAGCGCTACGGAGTGCCCAGGGGACGTCCGTGGGCTGCCGGGGCTCGACGACCCGCTTCGCTCGAAGGTCGCCTTCGCGTCGGCGCCTTGCGGCCGCACGCGTAGCGCTACGGAGTGCCCACGCAGGTGTTGGTGGTCCTCAGCCGGAGTAGTCGGCGCTGGCCCGCTTGGCGGTCTCGAGGAACAGCTGCCGTGAGGCGAGGTTCTCCTCGAGCTCCCTGACCTTCTTCTCATTGCCCGCGGACCTCGCCTTCTCGAGGTCGGCCTCGACCTTGGCGATGGCGGCCTCGAGCTTGGAGACCATGTCGTCGGCGCGGGCGGACTTCTCGGGGTCCGAGCGGCGCCACTGCTCCTCCTCGACGCCCCGGATCTCCTGCTCGACCTTGCGGATCCGGCCCTCGAGCTCCTTCATCCGCTCCCTCGGGACCTTGCCGGCGGCGTCCCACCGCTCGGCGATGTCGCGGAACGCCCGCTTGGCGGCCTCGATGTCGGTGACGGGCAGCAGCGCCTCGGCCTCGACGAGCAGCCGCTCCTTGACCTCGGCGTTGGCCGCGAACTCCTGGTCCTGCTCGGCGGCGGCCGCGTCGCGGGCGCCGAAGAACTGGTCCTGGGCGCCGCGGAAGCGCTTCCAGAGAGCGTCGTCGACGTCGCGCGGAGCCGGACCGGCGGCCTTCCACTGCCGCATCAGGTCGCGGTAGCGGCCCGCGGTCGGGCCCCACTCGGTCGACGTGGCGAGCTCCTCGGCCTCGGCCGCCAGTCGCTCCTTGACGGCCCGAGCCGCGTCGCGCTTCTCGTGCTGCTCGGCGAAGTGCGCCTTGCGGCGCCGGGTGTACGCGGTGCGGGCGGTGGAGAAGCGGCGCCACAGTGCGTCGTCGGAGGACCGGTCGATGCGGGGGAGCGCCTTCCACTCGTCGAGCAGCTCGCGCAGCCGGTTGGCGCCGTTGCGCCAGTCGCTGCCCTCGGCGAGCTTCTCGGCCTCGGCGACGATGCGCTCCTTGCTCGCACGCGACTCGGCCGAGCGCTGGGCGCGCTCGGCCTTGCGGGCCTCGCGCTGCTGGTCCAGGACGGGGCCGAGGGCCTCGAGCCGCGCGGTGAGCGCCGCGAGGTCGCCGACGGCGTTGGCCTCGGCCACCTGGGTCTGCACGGTGCGCACGGAGGCGGCCGCCTCCTCCGGAGCCATGACCCCGGACTGGATCCGCTTCTCGAGCAGCTCCACCTCGAAGGCGAGCGCGGCGTAGCGCTCGGTGAAGAACTTCAGCGCCTCGTCAGGGGTCCCTTCGGGGTACTGCCCGACCGCGCGTTCCCCGTCCGGGGTCTTCACGTAGACGGTGCCGTCCTCGTCGACTCGTCCCCACTGCTGGCTAGTCACCACGAAATCCCTGGTTCCCTCGATGTGCGCTGGGCGTCCGCCGGCGCGGAACGCAGGTGCCCATGCTAGTCATGAACCGCCGGCGCTCGCCCGAGCCCGCCGCCCACCGGTGCGGCGGCGCCCTCGGGCGCTCGATAGTCTTCCGGGGTGCTGATCGCCGGATTCCCCGCAGGCCCGTGGGGTACGAACTGCTACGTGGCCGCCACCGGACCCGGCAGCGAGTGCGTGGTCGTCGACCCCGGCAAGGACGCCGCCGACGGCGTGGCACAGGTGGTCCGCGAGCACCGGCTCAAGCCCGTGGCGGTGCTCGTGACGCACGGCCACGTCGACCACATGTGGTCGGTCGCGCCGGTCGCCGGGACGTACGACGCCACCGCGTGGATCCACCCCCAGGATCGGCGGCTGCTCTCCGACCCGACCGCCGCCATGTCGCCCGACACCGTGCAGATGCTGCTCGGCGGCGGCTACGAGTTCGCCGAGCCCGACGACGTCCGCGAGCTCTCCGACGGACAGGTGCTCGAGCTCGCCGGTCTGCGGCTCACGGTCGACCACACCCCGGGCCACACCCGCGGCTCGGTCACGTTCCGCTCGCCGTACGACCAGCAGGACGTGAGCCAGGTGATGTTCTCCGGCGACCTGCTCTTCGCGGGATCGATCGGCCGGACCGACCTGCCCGGTGGCGACCACGCGGCGATGCTGCGCAGCCTCGCCGACAAGGTGCTGACGCTGCCCGACGACGTGGTCGTGCTCCCGGGCCACGGCGAGCAGACCTCCATCGGCCGCGAGCGCGCCACCAACCCCTTCCTCCAGGACCTGGGACAGGACCTCTGAGCATGGCCAAGCCCACCCCGCTGAGCGGGTTCCCCGAACTGCTGCCCGAGGCGCGCGTCGTCGAGCGTGAGGTCATCGCGTCGCTCTCACGCACCTTCGAGCTGCACGGGTTCGCCAACATCGAGACCCGCGTCGTCGAGCCGCTCGACCGGCTCGCCAAGGGCGGCGAGATCGACAAGGAGATCTACGTCCTGCGCCGCCTGCAGGCCGGCGACGAGGAGGGCGACGCTGCGGGAGACCGGGTGCTGGGCCTGCACTTCGACCTGACGGTGCCGTTCGCGCGCTACGTGCTCGAGCACGCCGGCCACCTGGAGTTCCCGTTCCGGCGCTTCCAGATCCAGCCGGCGTGGCGCGGCGAGCGCCCGCAGGAGGGCCGGTACCGACAGTTCACCCAGGCCGACGTCGACATCGTCGGCAAGGACGTGCTGCCGTTCCACCACGACGTCGAGGTGATGCGCGTGATGGTCGACGCGCTCGACGCGCTGCCGATCCCGCCGGTGAGCTTCCAGTTCAACAACCGCAAGCTCATCCAGGGCTTCTACCGCGGCCTCGGTGTGCCCGACGTGACGGCCGCGATCCGCTCGATCGACAAGCTCGACAAGCTGCCGGCCGAGGCGGTCGCCGGGCTGCTCGTCAGCGAGGCGGGTGCCACCTCGGAGCAGGCGCAGCGGTGTCTCGAGCTCGCGAGCATCCGGGTGCCCGACTCGTCCTTCGTGGAGCGCGTCCGCGCGCTCGGGGTGCAGGACGACCTGCTCGAGGAGGGCCTCGCCGAGCTCGCCGCCGTCGTCGAGGGCTGCGGCGCCGGCACCCACCGGCACGTCAGTGTCGAGGCCAACCTGCGGATCGCCCGCGGCCTGGACTACTACACGGGCACCGTCGTCGAGATCTTCATGGCGGGCTACGAGCGGCTGAAGTCCGTGGGGGGCGGCGGTCGCTACGACGCGCTCGCCTCCGACGGGCGCGCGACCTACCCCGGTGTCGGGGTCTCCTTCGGCGTCTCGCGCACGTTGATCCCGCTACTCGCCGACGGCGTCCTCGCCGGCAGCCGCCCGGTCCCCAGTGCCGTGCTCGTGGCCGTCGTCGACGAGGACACGCGTGCCGCCAGCACGGCGGTCGCCGACGCGCTCCGCTCCCGCGGCATCGCCTGCGAGGTCGCGGCCAGCGCCCAGAAGTTCGGCAAGCAGATCCGGTACGCCGAGCGCCGGGGCATCCCGTACGTGTGGTTCCCGCACGCCGAGGGTGGGCACGAGGTCAAGGACATCCGTTCGGGGGAGCAGGCCAGCGCGGATCCGGCGACCTGGGCCCCACCGACCGAGGACCTCACGCCCCAGGTGGTCTCGGCAACCTCGACCACCGACGTCAGCTCGACCAACGACAGCTCGACCAACGAGACGGAGCAAACCAAGTGATCCGCACCCACGACGCCGGCGCCCTGCGCGCCGAACACGTCGGCCAGACCGTCACCCTCGCCGGGTGGGTCGCCCGGCGCCGCGACCACGGGGGCGTCGCGTTCCTCGACCTGCGCGAGGCCAGCGGCGTGGTCCAGGTCGTCGTCCGCGACGAGGCCGTCGCCCACGCCCTGCGCAGCGAGTACTGCATCAAGGTGACCGGCGAGGTCGCGCTGCGGCCCGAGGGCAACGCCAACCCCAACCTCCCGACCGGTGAGATCGAGGTGATCACCAGCGGTCTCGAGGTGCTCAGCGCCGCCGCTCCGCTGCCGTTCCCGATCGACGAGCACGTGGAGGTCGGCGAGGAGGCCCGGCTCAAGCACCGTTACCTCGACCTGCGGCGCCCGGGCCCCAACCACGCGCTGCGCCTGCGCAGCAAGGTCAACAAGGCCGCCCGCGACGTGCTCGACGGCCACGGCTTCGTCGAGATCGAGACGCCGACGCTGACGCGCTCGACGCCCGAGGGCGCCCGCGACTTCCTGGTGCCGGCACGGCTCCAGCCCGGCAGCTGGTACGCCCTGCCGCAGAGCCCCCAGCTGTTCAAGCAGCTGCTGATGGTGGCCGGCATGGAGCGCTACTTCCAGATCGCGCGGTGCTACCGCGACGAGGACTTCCGCGCCGACCGGCAGCCCGAGTTCACCCAACTGGACATCGAGATGAGCTTCGTCGAACAGGACGACGTCCTGGCGGTGGCCGAGGAGATCCTGGTCGCGCTGTGGAAGTTGATCGGCCACGACGTGCCGGTCCCGCTGCCGCGGATGACCTACGCCGAGTCGATGGCGCGCTACGGCACCGACAAGCCCGACCTGCGGATGGGCCAGGAGCTCGTCGAGTGCACCGAGTACTTCGCGAACACCACGTTCCGGGTCTTCCAGGCGCCGTACGTCGGCGCGGTGGTGATGCCCGGGGGAGCGAGCCAGCCGCGCAAGCAGCTGGACGCCTGGCAGGAGTGGGCCAAGCAGCGCGGCGCCCGAGGCCTGGCCTACGTCCTCGTGGGCGAGGACGGCGAGCTCGGCGGCCCGGTGGCGAAGAACATCACCGACGACGAGAAGGCCGGCCTGGCCGCACACGTGGGCGCAGAGCCGGGCGACTGCATCTTCTTCGCAGCGGGAGCGGTCAAGCCGAGCCGTGCGCTGCTGGGAGCCGCCCGCCTGGAGATCGGCCGCCGCTGCGGCCTGATCGACGAGGACGCCTGGAGCTTCCTGTGGGTCGTGGACGCGCCTCTGTTCGAGCCGACCGCCGACGCCACCGCCTCCGGCGACGTGGCGCTGGGCTACAGCGCGTGGACGGCGGTGCACCACGCGTTCACCTCTCCGCAGGACCTCGATACCTTCGACACCGACCCGGGCAGCGCCCTCGCGTGGGCCTACGACATCGTCTGCAACGGCAACGAGATCGGCGGCGGGTCGATCCGTATCCACCGCGAGGACGTCCAGCGGCGGGTCTTCGCGATCATGGGCATCGGCGAGGACGAGGCCCAGGAGAAGTTCGGGTTCCTGCTCGACGCGTTCAAGTACGGAGCGCCTCCGCACGGCGGCATCGCGTTCGGCTGGGACCGGATCGTGGCGCTGTTGGCCGGCACCGAGTCGATCCGCGACGTGATCGCGTTCCCCAAGTCCGGTGGCGGTTTCGACCCCCTCACCGCAGCTCCTGCGCCGATCACGCCTGAGCAGCGGAAGGAGGCGGGCGTAGACGCCTCGCCGCCGAAAGCCATCCCGGCGGAGGCTTGATCAGAAGGACGGCAGGCCAACCCGTCGAGACCAGATCGTTACACGCAGTAGACCCTTTGATGCGCTGGCGTCACATAGAGTCCGACCCGTCGCCGGCCCTCCGGCGCCCGTGATCCGGGCTCTCGAACCGACGCGCAGCACACCCGACAAGACAGAGGTGACATGACTGTTCAGGCCTCCAACCTGGAGAGCGAACACCTGCCGGACCCGACCGGCGCGCCCGAGAGCGACATCGCGAAGATCGCCGGCAAGTCCCCGACGAAGCTCGCGATGGACCGGTTCCGTCGCGACAAGCTCTCGATGATCTCGTTCACGGTCGTCGCTGTGTACGTCCTGATCGGCATCTCGGCGCCGTTCCTCGTGAAGTTCGGCGTGCTCGACCCGACCGGCTTCAACAAGGAGCTCGTCGACCCGTCCACGGGCGGTCTCCCCATCGGCAGCTACGGCGGCGCAAGCTGGGATCACCCGTTCGGCGTCGAACCGGGCACCGGCCGTGACGTGCTGTCCCGACTTCTGTACGGCGTGACGTTCTCGCTGACGATCGCCATCTCGGCGACGATCATCGCGATCGTCATCGGGACCGTGCTCGGCATCATCTCCGGCTTCACCGGTGGCTGGGTCGACTCCATCATCGGCCGCGCAATCGACCTGACGCTGTCGTTCCCCCAGACGCTGATGCTGCTGGCGCTCTCGAGCATGGGCGTCGCCACGGTGGCCAAGTTCATGCCGGGCGGAGAGTCCGACAACCTCCCCAACGGCGCCTACGTGGTGATCGTGCTCGGCCTGTTCGGCTGGCCCGGCATCGCTCGTATCATCCGCGGGCAGGTGCTGTCGGTGCGCGAGCGCGAGTTCGTCGACGCCGCGGTGCTGATCGGTGCGTCTCGGCGACGGATCTACTTCAAGGAGATCCTGCCGAACCTGTGGGCACCGCTGCTGGTCACGTTCACGCTGACCATGCCGGCGTACATCTCCGCAGAGGCGGCGCTGAGCTTCCTCGGGGTCGGCATCATTCCGCCGACACCGACGCTCGGCAACATCCTGCGCAGCTCGATCAACTACTCCATCGGCGACTTCATGTTCTTCTTCACGCCCGCGTTCCTGATCATGGTCATCGTCGTGAGCTTCAACCTGCTCGGTGACGGCATCCGCGACGCGCTCGACCCCAAGGCGGCGCGTTGACGCCCTGCCCGGGCACCCACCCACGCTTCGGCGGCAGAAAGCCGTCGAATGTGCCGCCGCTCCAGGCGCGACACACACTCAAGGAGAAGTAATGGTCAAGTATCGAAAGCGGTTGCTCGCAGCCACCGCTGCGATCGCGCTGGCGGCCGGACTGGCCGCGTGCGGTGGCGGCTCGGACGACAAGAGCCCCGACAACAGCCCGACCGGTGACGCGGGCGCCGAGGGCGCGAAGGGTGGCACGCTCTACTACTACATCTACGCGCCGTACGAGCACGTCGACCCGCAGCGCACCTACGTGGGTGTGGAGCTGACGAACTTCCGCCGGACGATCTACCGCAGCCTGGTGGCCTTCCCGATCTCCGAGGACGCGGACGTCGCCAACACCCCGGTCCCGGACCTCGCGACGGACGTCGGCACCAAGAACGACGACGCCACGGAGTGGTCGTTCACGATCAAGGACGGCGTCAAGTGGGAGGACGGCCAGCCGATCACGTGTGATGACTTCAAGTACGGCGCGTCCCGCGTGTTCGCGACCGACGTCATCACCGGTGGCCCGAACTACCTCCTGAGCTACCTCGACGTCCCCACGGACAAGTCGACGGGCCTGCCGATCTACACCGGGCCCTACAACTCCAGCCCTGAGGGTCAGGCCGCCTTCGACAAGGCGATCACCTGCGACGGCAACACCATCACCTACAAGTTCAACAAGCCGTGGCCGGACTTCCCGCTGGCCGTCGCGAGCCTGTCGATGATGGACCCGTACCGCAAGGACAAGGACCAGGGCGCCAAGTCCAACTACCAGATGTTCTCGAACGGTCCCTACCGCATCGAGGGCAGCATGTGGAACAAGAACAAGGGTGCGACGTTCGTCCGCAACGACAACTACGACGAGACGACGGACTCCACCGACATCCGGATGGCGCTCCCCGAGGAGATCGTCTTCAACGTGGGTCAGACCACCGAGACGATCTACGACCAGCTGATCCAGGACTCCGGTGACGCGCAGTACGCGGTGACCAGCCAGCGCGTGCCCCCGGCCTACTACTCGCAGATCGTCGGCGACATCGAGAACCGCTCGGTGCTCGTCCCGTCGCCGTACGTCGACTACCTGGTGCCGAACTTCCGCCGCCTGACGGACCCCGCGGTCCGCGAGGCCCTGAAGGTCGCCACGGACGCCGAGGGCTGGATCAACGCCGGTGGTGGCGAGAAGGCATACGCCCCCGCCGAGTCGATCGTCAACCCGGCCGTGATCGGCTACCAGGACAACCCGGCGTTCTCCGGCCCGCAGGCCGGTGACCCCGACGCTGCCAAGAAGATCCTGGACGACGCCGGTGTTCAGACGCCGTACCCGATCAAGTTCACCTACCCGCAGTCGGACACCGCCGACAAGCAGGCCGCAGCGCTCCGGGAGACCTGGAACAAGGCCGGCTTCGACGTGACGCTCGACCCGCTGGGCGACACCTACTACGACGTCGTGCAGCAGCCCGACAAGGACAGCGACGTCATGTGGGCCGGCTGGGGCTCTGACTGGCCGTCGGCCATCACGGTGACCCCGCCGCTCTTCGACAGCCGTCCCAACCTGACCGCCAACAGCGACGGCCAGGACTACGGCGCCTACAAGAGCGACGAGTTCAACAAGCTCGTCGACGAGGCCGCCAACGCGGCCGACGTGGACGCGCAGACCGCCGCCCTGCAGAAGGCCGACGAGGTCCTCGGCAAGGACGTCGCCTACATCCCGCTGGAGATCGCGCAGTTCTACTTCCTCCACGGCTCGAAGGTGACCGGCTACATGAACACCCCCGCCTCGTCGATGTACCCGGACCTGGGCCCCATCGGCGTGGAGCAGTGACGGACTCCGTCACCGGAACACCCAGCAACACTCAGTAGCACCTGAGTCGGGGGGGGGGGGGGGGGGGGGGNCCCCCCCCCCCCCCCCCCCCCACGCCCGGGGGTGAGGGCCTCGTCGAGGGGCCCTCACCCTCACCTCCGTCCAGGGTGCATGCTTGGTCCAAGCACCAGCCGCACCCACTGACACGACCCGAGGTGGTCCCTCCCGATGTTCGCGTACGTCGTTCGCCGGCTCTTCATCGGCGTGATCCTGCTGATCGTGATGAGCCTGGTGACGTTCATGCTGTTCTTCCTGATGCCCCAAGACCCCGCGCGGGTCGCGTGCGGCAAGAACTGCAGCATCGCCCAGATCAAGCAGACCGAGAAGGCCCTCGGCTACGACAAGCCGGCCCTCACCCAGTGGGTCGACTTCCTGCAGGGCGTGGTCGTCGGGCGCGAGTACCCCGAGGACAAGACGCTGCGCGAGAAGGCGCCGGAGCTGATCTCCGACTGCGCCGCTCCGTGTCTCGGCTACTCCCGCGTCAACCAGGTCACCGTCGCCTCCGAGATCAAGGAGGCCTTCCCGGTCTCCCTCTCGCTGGCCGTGCTCGCCTTCCTGATGTGGATCATCGGCGGCGTCCTCTTCGGGGTGATCGCCGCGGTCACCAAGGGGACCGTGATCGACCGTGGGATCGTCGCGCTCTCCTTGGTCTTCTACGCCTTCCCGACCTTCTTCATCGGCCTGTTCCTACTCAAGTTCATCGCGATCAAGTGGGGCCTGGTCGACGTGCCGAGCTACACGACGATCGCCGAGGGCGGCATCGGCGGTTGGCTGAGCAACCTGTTCCTCCCGTCCCTGACGCTCGCGCTCTTCTTCATGGCCGGCTACGTCCGGATGACCCGTGCGTTCGTGCTCGAGTCGATGACCGAGGACTACATCCGCACCGCCCGTGCGAAGGGCCTCAAGCGCGGCCCGGTGCTGTTCAAGCACACGATGCGCGCCGCACTGACCCCGCTGGTCACCATGGCCGGACTCGACTTCGCCGGCCTGATGGGCGGCGCGATCATCACCGAGTCGGTGTTCAACTTCAACGGCCTCGGCAAGCTCGTAGTCGATGCGAACGTCTCCTACGACCTGCCGACCCTGATCGGACTCGTGGTCCTGCTCGGAGCATTCGTGATCGTGGCCAACATCATCGTCGACGTTCTGTACGCCGTCATCGACCCGCGCGTCCGCGTCGCCTGAGGGGAAACAACCAACCGTGAGCTTTCTGTCCGTCCGGGACCTCCGGGTCCACTTCCCGACGATCGACGGCGTCGTCAAGGCCACCGACGGCCTCTCCTTCGACCTCGAGCGGGGCAAGACCCTCGGCATCGTCGGCGAGTCCGGCTCCGGCAAGTCGGTGTCGACCTCTGCCATCCTCGGTCTCCACCGCCGCACCAACGCGATCGTCAGTGGTGAGATCCTGCTCGACGGCGTCGACCTGCTGAAGATCAGCGACGAGGACATGCGCCGCCGGCGTGGTCGTGACGTCGCGATGATCTTCCAGGACCCGCTGTCGGCCATGCACCCCTACTACCGCGTCGGCAACCAGATCGCCGAGGCCTACCGCGTCCACCATGACGTCAGCAAGAAGGCCGCGCGGGCCCGTGCCATCGAGATGCTCGACCGCGTCGGCATCCCGCAGCCGGATCGCCGCGTCGACGACTACCCGCACCAGTTCTCCGGCGGGATGCGGCAGCGCGCGATGATCGCGATGGCGCTGATCAACAACCCCAGCCTGCTGATCGCCGACGAGCCGACGACCGCGCTCGACGTCACCGTCCAGGCCCAGATCCTCGACCTGCTCCAGGACCTGCAGCGCGACTTCGACGCCGCGGTCATGATCATCACCCACGACCTCGGGGTGGTGGCCGAGATGGCGCACGACGTCCTGGTGATGTACGGCGGCCGCTGTGTCGAGTACGGCTCGACCAAGGAGATCCTCACGCACCCGGAGATGCCGTACACCTGGGGGCTGCTCTCCAGCATCCCCGAGGTCGGCGCCGATCCCGAGGCCAAGCTCCTGCCGATCCCCGGCAACCCGCCAAGCCTGCTGAACCCGCCCAGTGGCTGCCACTTCCACCCGCGGTGCACCCACCGTGACAAGGTGCCGGGCGACTTGTGCTGGACTGTGAGCCCCGAGCTGACGCCGGGGACGCGGGGAGATGGTCACCTCAAGAGGTGCCACCTCGCGAATCCCGACGTCGTGTACGAACGAGAGGTCCTGCCGGAGATCGCGCCGGACCTGGTGGAGGAACGATGAGCGACCAGCAGCTGCCGATGGTGGGTGGCATGCCAGGTGACGACCCGACCAGTCGGGGCGGCGAGCGGTTGGGCGCGGCCAGCCAGTTCGTGGAGACCGAGCGGCCGCACTCCGCGGCACAGGCCCACTTCGACGCCGAGCCGATCCTCGAGGTGCGCGACTTGCGCATGTACTTCCCGGTCCGGTCGGCCGGCATCATCCGGCGCACTGTCGGCAACGTGCAGGCCGTCGACGGGGTGTCCTTCCAGGTGCCGAAGGGCGGATCGCTCGGCCTGGTGGGGGAGTCAGGCTGTGGCAAGTCCACCACCGGTCGGCTGATCACGCGGCTCTACGAGCCGACGGGTGGGTCGATCGAGTTCGACGGCCGGGACATCTCGAAGACCTCGTCGCGCGGTCTCAAGCCATTGCGGCGGGAGATCCAGATGATCTTCCAGGACCCCTACACCTCGCTCAACCCGCGGCACACGGTCGGCGCGATCGTGGGCGCCCCGCTGCTGATCCACGGCATCCTGCCGAAGGACAAGGTCCTCCCGCGGGTGCAGGAGCTGCTCGAGATCGTCGGGCTCAACCCCGAGCACTACAACCGCTACCCGCACGAGTTCTCCGGCGGCCAGCGTCAGCGCATCGGCATCGCCCGGGCGCTCACGCTGCAGCCCAAGCTCCTCGTGGCCGACGAGCCGGTCTCCGCGCTCGACGTCTCGATCCAGGCACAGGTCATCAACCTGCTGCAGGAGGTCCAGCGCGAGTTCGACATCGCGTTCCTGTTCATCGCCCACGACCTCGCGGTGGTCCGGCACTTCTGCCCCGAGGTGGCGGTGATGTATCTCGGCAAGATCGTCGAGATCGCCGACCGTGACTCGCTCTATGACCGCCCGAACCACCCGTACACCCAGGCGCTGCTGTCCGCGGTGCCCGACGTGCGGCAGGCGGCGGTCGGTGGCCGCCGGGAGCGGATCCGGCTCGAGGGCGACGTGCCCAGCCCGATCAACCCGCCGTCCGGCTGCCGGTTCCGCACCCGGTGCTCGCTGGCGCAGGAGATCTGCGCCCGCGTCGAGCCGCCGCTGCTCCAGATCGGGAAGCGTCACAAGGTCGCCTGCCACTTCGCCGGCGAGCTGGGGCACCACCCCGAGCGGCCGGTCACGGCCTCCCTGCTCGGCGTCGACGACACCGGCACGCCCGACCCGGGCGCCAGCCCGAGCATCGAGGTCGGCAACGACCCGGGCTACGCCGACACGTGGTTCGACCTCCAGCGCAAGACGATGGCGGGGGCCTGACATCAGGCTGCCCGCACTAGCCTGACCCGGTGGACGAGGGACTGTTCGACGCGCCCGGATCAGGCTCGCGCGCCAGCGGTGGGTCGCTCACCGGTAACACGCACGCGTCGGCGCCGCTCGCGGTGCGGATGCGCCCGCGCACGCTCGACGAGCTGGTCGGACAGGCACAGCTGCGTGCGCCCGGGTCGCCGCTGCGTCGGCTGGTCGAGGGCGACCAGCCGATGTCGCTGCTGCTGTGGGGCCCGCCGGGGACCGGCAAGACCACGATCGCGGCGATCGTGAGCCAGCAGACCGACCGCCGGTTCGTGGAGGTCTCCGCGGTCTCGGCCGGGGTCAAGGAGGTGCGGGCGGCGATCGACGCGGCCCGCGCCGAGCTGGTCGGCAGCGGCCGCGAGACCGTGCTGTTCGTCGACGAGGTGCACCGGTTCAGCAAGGCCCAGCAGGATGCGCTGCTGCCGGGGGTGGAGAACCGCTGGGTGACGCTGATCGCGGCCACCACGGAGAACCCGTTCTTCAGCGTGATCTCGCCGCTGCTGTCGCGCAGCCTGCTGCTGCGGCTGCAGTCGCTGACCGACGACGACATCCGGGCGGTGCTCGCGCAGGCGCTGGCCGACGAGCGGGGCCTGGGCGGCCGGGTCACGGTCGAGGACGAGGCTCTGGAGCACCTGGTCCGCCTGGCGGGCGGGGACGCCCGGCGGTCGCTGACCTACCTCGAGGCAGCGGCCGGCGCCGCGACGTCCCAGGGGAGCGACACCGTCGACCTGGCGACCGCCGAGACCGCGGTCGACCAGGCCGCGGTCCGCTACGACCGCCAGGGCGACCAGCACTACGACGTGACCAGCGCGTTCATCAAGTCGGTCCGGGGCTCCGACGCCGACGCCGCGCTCCACTACCTGGCCCGGATGATCGAGGCGGGCGAGGACCCACGCTTCATCGCCCGGCGGCTGGTCATACTCGCCAGCGAGGACGTCGGCCTCGCCGACCCGACCGCGCTGACCACGGCGGTCGCCGCGGCCCAGGCCGTCCAGCTGATCGGCATGCCGGAGGCGGGCCTCAACCTCGCCCACGCCACGATCGCGCTGGCGGTGGCCCCCAAGTCCAACGCGGTCACGCTCGCGATCGGCGCCGCCACCGCCGACGTCAAGGCAGGCAAGATCGGCCCGGTCCCGCCCCACCTGCGCGACGCGCACTACTCCGGGGCCAAGAAGCTCGGCCACGGCGCCCGCTACAAGTACAGCCACGACGAGCCGTTCGGCATCGCCGAGCAGCAGTACGCCCCCGACGTGGTGGCCGACGCCGAGTACTACCGGCCCACGACCCTGGGCGCGGAGGCGGCGATCAAGGAGCGCTGGGAGCGAGTACGCCGTTTGATCCGTGGGAGCGGTGGTTGAGGAAGGCGCTCTGCGCCTGTCTCGAAACCACCGCGATAGGGTCGGACACCATGCAGGACTGGATCGTGCCCGTCGGCGCCGGGGCCCTCGCGCTGCTGGCGCTCGGGCTCGGCGTCGCCCTGCTGCGCGCCCGGTCCCGCACCGACCGGGCCGTCACCGCGGCCCGCGCGGAGACCGCCGCGCTCCGGGCCGAGCTCGAGGCACTGGAGCGGCGGCTGTCGCGCCCGGACCCGCGGACGCCCGCCGACGCCGCGGAGCCCCAGGAGTACGTCATCACCCACCTCGGTGAGGACGACCCGGACGCGACCGAGCCGGCGCACCTCGAGCGTGCGCTGTTCGCCGACCTGGTGCTCCGCGAGACCGTGGTCAAGGCCGCGTCCCTGGCCCACGGCGTACGCCGTGCCCTCGCCCCCGAGACCCGCAACCGGATCCGGTTCGAGATGAGGCGCGAGGTCAAGCGGGCCCGCAAGCAACGCCGCTCCGACACTCGCCAGGCTCGCCGCGAGTGGCAGGCGCGCCAGCGCGCCGACGACCCGAACCACCCCGGTCGCCCGGACCGCAAGGAGACGGCGGCATGAGGCGCGGGCTCTGGTTCGTCGCCGGGGCCGGGGCGGGGGTCTACGCCATGGTCCGCGGCCGGCGCGCCGCCGAGGCGCTCACCGTCGACGGCCTCAAGGATCGGCTCGGCGCCCTCGAGCTGGGCGCCCGGATGTTCCGCGACGAGGTCGCGCAGGGGCGGGTCGAGAAGGAATCGGAGTTGCGCGAGAGACTCGGGCTCGTGCCTCATGGGAGGCCCGAGCTCGAGGGGGGACGGCACAAGGCCGTCACCGCGCCGCCCGCAGCACTCACTGAAGAGGAAGGCACCACCTGATGGACACCGCGGAGATCCGCCGACGGTTCGTTGCGCACTTCGAGCACAACACGACCGTCGGGGCACACACGCCGGTGCCGTCCGCGTCGCTGCTGCTCGACGACCCGAACCTGCTGTTCGTCAACGCCGGCATGGTGCCGTTCAAGCCGTACTTCCTCGGCCAGGAGACCCCGCCCTACCCGCGGGCGACCAGCGTGCAGAAGTGCGTGCGCACCCCGGACATCGAGGACGTCGGCAAGACCACCCGGCACGGCACGTTCTTCGAGATGTGCGGCAACTTCTCCTTCGGTGACTACTTCAAGGAGGGCGCCATCGAGCTCGCCTGGGACCTGGTCACCAAGCCGCTCGCCGACGGCGGCTGGGGGCTGGAGGAGAGCAAGCTCTACCCGAGCGTCTACGAGGACGACCCCGAGGCAGTGGCCCTGTGGCGCAAGGTCACCGGACTGCCGGAGGACCGGATCATCCGGCTCGGCAAGCGGGAGAACTACTGGTCGATGGGGGTGCCCGGACCGGGCGGTCCGTGCTCGGAGATCCTCTACGACCGCGGCCCCGACTACGGCCCCGACGGTGACTTCGGACCCAAGGGCGAGGACCGCTACCTCGAGATCTGGAACCTCGTGTTCATGCAGGACGAGCTGAGCGAGGTCCGGTCCAAGGAGGACTTCGACATCGCCGGCTCGCTGCCGAAGAAGAACATTGACACCGGCATGGGCCTCGAGCGGGTCGCGTTCCTGCTCCAGGGCAAGGCCAACATGTACGAGATCGACGTGATGTTCCCGGTCATCCAGAAGGCCGAGGAGCTCAGCGGTCGCCGCTACGGCGCCGACCACGAGGACGACGTGCGGTTCCGCGTCGTGGCCGACCACATCCGCAGCTCGATGATGCTGATCGGCGACGGCGTGACCCCCGGCAACGAGGCCCGCGGCTACGTGCTGCGCCGGCTGCTGCGGCGAGCGGTCCGGTCGATGCGCCTGCTCGGCTACGAGGACCCGGCGCTGCCCGAGCTGTTCCCGATCAGCCGCGACAAGATGGGGGAGACCTACACCAACCTCCACCAGGACTGGGAGCGGATCTCCACCGTCGCGTACGCCGAGGAGCACGCGTTCCGGCAGACGCTGCGCGCCGGCACCACGATCTTCGACCAGGCCACCGCCGAGTTGAAGCAGGCCGGCGGCAGCCAGCTCTCCGGCGACAAGGCGTTCGCGCTGCACGACACCTACGGCTTCCCGATCGACCTCACCCTCGAGATGGCCGCCGAGCAGGGCCTGGCCGTCGACGAGGTCGGCTTCCGGCGCCTGATGAACGAGCAGCGTCAGCGCGCCAAGGACGACGCGAAGGCCAAGAAGGGCCAGCACCGCGACGCCTCGGCCTACCGCCAGGTCGCGGACTCGATGGGCCGCCCGGTGGAGTTCACCGGCTACGACGTGATCACCGACGAGGCGTCGGTGCGCGGCCTGGTGGCCGCGGGCGGCGTGGTCGCGTCGGCCGGACCCGGCGACGAGGTCGAGGTCGTGCTGGACCGCACGCCGTTCTACGCCGAGGGCGGTGGCCAGCTCGCCGACCAGGGCATCATCGAGCTCGACAACGGCGCCCGGCTCGAGGTGCGAGATGTGCAGTCGCCGGTCACGGGGCTGATCGTGCACCACGCGACCGTGCTCTCCGGCGAGGTGACCGCCGGGCTGGGCGCGCACGCCGTCGTCGACGTCGAGCGTCGCCGCGCGATCTCGCGTGCGCACACCGCGACCCACATGGTGCACAAGGCCTTCCGCGAGGCCCTCGGCGAGACGGCCACCCAGGCGGGGTCGGAGAACGCGCCGGGCCGGTTCCGCTTCGACTTCTCCGCGGTCGGCGCCGTGCCGGCGTCGGTGATGGCGGACGTCGAGGCGCGCGTCAACGAGGTCGTGCTCGACGACCTGGCCGTGCACGCCGAGGTGATGAGCCAGGCCGAGGCGGTCAGATCCGGCGCGATGGCGCTGTTCGGCGAGAAGTACGGCGACCGGGTGCGCGTGGTGTCCGTCGGCGACTGGGCCCGCGAGCTGTGCGGCGGCACCCACGCCGGCAGCTCCGGCAAGCTCGGCGTGATCAAGCTGCTGGGCGAGTCGTCGATCGGCTCCGGCGTACGCCGCGTCGAGGCGCTGGTCGGCAGCGACGCCTACCGGTTCCTGGCGCGCGAGCACGTGCTGGTCTCCCAGCTCTCCGACACCCTCAAGGTCCGGCCCGAGCAGCTGCCCGAGCGGGTCAGCGACCTGGTCGAGAAGCTCCGCACCGCGGAGAAGGAGATCGAGAAGGTCCGGGTCGCCCAGCTGCTCGCCGCGGCGGGCGAGCTCGCCGCGGGTGCCGCGAAGGTCGGGCCGGTCAACCTGGTCGCGCACCGCGCGGACGGGGCGGGCGGCGGCGACGTGCGCACGCTCGCGCTCGACGTCCGCGGCCGGCTGCCGCAGGGCGAGCCCGGCGTCGCCGTGGTCATCGGTGCCCTCGACGGCAAGGTCGCGGTCGTGGCCGCGCTCAACGACGAGGCGCGGGCCCGCGGACTGAGCGCCAACGATCTGGTGCGCGCGGTCGGCCCACTGGTCGGCGGCAAGGGCGGCGGCAAGGACGACGTGGCGCAGGGTGGCGGCACCGACGCCTCCCGCATCGACGAGGCGATCGCGCTGGTCACGACCGAGGTCGGGCGGGTGGCGGCCGGCTGAGGCCCGGCCGCGAGGATGAGCCCGACGATGAGGCACGGCACCCGCATCGGCATCGACCCCGGAGACGCCCGTATCGGGGTGGCTCGCAGCGACCCCACGGGGTTCCTGGCCACGCCGGTCGAGACCGTACGCCGCGGCAAGGGCGACCTCGCCCGGATCGTCCGGATCCTCAGCGAGGAGGGCGACGGGTCGCCCGTCCTCGAGGTCGTCGTCGGCCTGCCCCGGTCGCTCTCCGGGGGCGAGGGGCCGGCCGCGGTCAAGGTCCGGGAGTTCGCGGGCCGGCTCGCGGCCCGCGTGGCACCGGTCCCGGTGCGGCTGGTCGACGAGCGTATGACCACCGTGTCGGCGGAGGCTATGCTGCGCGACCAGGGCCGCAAGGGGGGCAAGCGGCGAGCCGTGGTCGACCAGGCAGCAGCCGTCCTGATCCTGCAGCACGCACTGGACACCGAACGCGCGACGGGGGCCGCGCCGGGCGAGATCGTCGAGGAGACCTAGATGACCGACGAGTACGAGCCCCTCGAGGGCCTGGACGACACGCGCGATCACGGGGGTGTGCTCGGCACCGCGGACCCGGCGTACGAGCCGGGCCGGCGGCGGAGGCGCCGCAGCCTGCGCAGCTGCCTCGCGGTGCTGGTCGCGCTCGCGATCGTCGTCGGCGGCTTCTACTTCGTGGTGACCTGGGGCATCGACAAGGTGCGCGACCAGTTCGGCTCCGCCGAGGACTACCCGGGCCCGGGTCGCGGCAACGTGACCTACCAGGTCGTCAGCGGGGCCACGGCCGGGAGCATCGGCCGTGACCTGAAGTCCGCGGGGGTCGTCGCGTCGGTCGACGCGTTCGTCGAAGCCGCCAACGCGAGCCCGGACTGGTCCAAGCTGCAGGCGGGCTACTTCGCGCTGAAGAAGGAGATGGCCGCCGCCGACGTGGTCGGCATCCTCGTCGACCCCGCCAACATGGTCACCGACCGGGTCACGATCCCCGAGGGCCTACGGGTGGTCGACACGGTCGCGATCCTCGCGAAGAAGACGAAGTACAAGAAGGCCGACTTCAACAAGGTCCTCGACAAGCCCGACTCGCTCGGGCTGCCCGACTACGCCGACGGCAACCCCGAGGGCTACCTCTTCCCGGCGACCTACGACTTCGGCCCGGACGCGACCCCCGAGTCGATGCTGAAGGCCATGGTCACTCGCTGGCAGCAGGCCGCCGACGACGCCGATCTGGAGGACGCCGCGGCGGCGCTCGGCTACACGCCTGCGGAGCTGATGACCGTCGCCAGCCTCGTGCAGGCCGAGGGCCGGGGTGATGACATGCCGAAGATCGCCCGGGTGATCTACAACCGTGTCGAGAACCCCGACAACGGCCTCACCAACGGGCTGCTGCAGGTCGACGCGTCGGTCAACTACGCCCTGGGTCGCTCCACGATCGCCGTGCTGACCCAGGCGGAGATCGACTCGGTGGCGGACTCGCCGTACAACACCTACAAGCAGGCTGGCCTGCCGCCCACGCCTATCGAGGCACCGGGCGACGACGCTATCGCCGCCGCGGCGCACCCCGCGGACGGCAGCTGGCTGTTCTACGTGACGGTCAACCTCAAGACCGGAAAGACCAAGTTCACCGACGACTACCAGGAGTTCTTGGGCTTCAAGCAGGAGCTCCAGGAGTACTGCGCCACCCAGTCCGACCGGTGCTGAGCCCCGACCAGACGATGCGGTGCGCCGTCCTGGGTGACCCGGTCGCCCACTCGCTGTCGCCCGCCCTGCACCGGGCCGGGTACACCGCGCTCGGCCTGGACTGGGTGTACGACGCGGTCCGGGTGCACGAGGACGGCCTGGCAGCGTTCCTGGGCGGGCTCGGCGCCGACTGGCGCGGCCTGTCGCTGACGATGCCGCTCAAGCGGCGCGCCCTCGAGCTCGTCACGGACGTGACCGACCGCGCCCGTCTCGCCGGCGGCGTCAACACGCTCGTGCTCGAGCACGGCTCGGTCGTCCTGGCCGACAACACCGACCTGCCTGGGGCGGTCGCGGCGATCCGGGAGCGCTACGACGGCCCGGTCACCGCCGGGACCGTGCTGGGCGGGGGAGCGACAGCGGCGTCGACCGGGCTCGCGCTCGTCGAGCTCGGGGCACGCCGCGTGCGGCTGCTGGCGCGGAGCCCGGAGCGAGCTGCGGCCGCGGCTGCCGCGATCGCCGCCCATCCGGCCGCGCCCACGGTCGAGGTCGACGAGCTCGCCGACGGCCGTGTGGAGGGCGAGGTGGTGGTCTCCACGGTCCCGGCCGCGGCCCAGGACACCGCACTGGTCGAGCGCTGCGCGAACGTCCCGGTGGTGTTCGAGGTGGTCTACGACCCGTGGCCGACCCCGCTCGCGGCCTCGGTGGGCGACGACCGCGTGCTGGTCGGCGGACTGGACCTGCTGGTGCACCAGGCGGTCCTGCAGTTCGAGCTGTTCACCGGCGTCGCCGGGCCGCTGGCCGCGATGCGGGCCGCGGGAGAGCGCGCGCTCGCGGCGGCGGGCGGGTGAGCCTCGACCCGGCGGCCGTCGCCCTCGGCGCGGTCGCGTGCAGCGCCGCCGGCCTGCTGGTGGCGCCGCTGATCTCGTGGATCCCCGAGCCCGACCCGGAGCCTGACCCGGACGACGGCCCCCCCAAGCCGGCGTACGCCGACGTCGCCGCAGCACCGCTCCTACCGGCCGTCTCCGTGGCCGTCTGCCTGATCGCCGGGGGCCTGGTCGGGGCGTCGGTCGGCCTCGCCTGGCCGCTGCTGTTCCTGCTCCCGCTCGTCCCGGTGGGCGTGGCGCTCGCCGCGGTCGACCTGCGCACGCACCTGCTGCCCACGGTGGTGGTGTGGCCGACGTTCCTGGTCACGGCGGTGCTGGTGCTCCTCAGCGGCCTCCTGGAGGCCGACCGGGACGCCTTGGTCGGTGCCGGCCTGGGCGTCGTCGTGGTGTTCGGGCTGTTCTACCTGCTCTGGTGGATCCACCCCGCCGGCATGGGCTTCGGCGACGTCCGCCTCTCCGCGGTTCTCGGGCTGGCGCTCGGCTACCTCGGCTGGGCCGAGGTCCTCATCGGCGTGTACGGCGCGTTCCTGGCGTTCTCGGTGCCCGGTCTGCTCGTGGCGTTGGTGCGCCGCAACCGCGCCGTGCTCAAGGTCGCCTACCCGTTCGGGCCGTTCCTGCTGGCGGGTGCGCTCGCGGGCGTGGTCCTCGGTCCGCTGTGGAGCGGTCTCGTCACGGGGTGACCGCGGTCGGGCCGGCGGCCCGGCGTGAAAGACTGCGGCCATGCTTCGTTGGCTGACCGCGGGTGAGTCCCACGGCCCTTCCCTGGTCGCGATCCTCGAGGGGCTGCCCGCCCATGTGCAGGTGACCTCGAGCGACATCGCCGACGCCCTCGCGCGGCGCCGGCTCGGCTACGGGCGCGGCGCGCGGATGAAGTTCGAGCAGGACGAGGTCACCCTGGTCGGCGGCATCCGCCACGGCGAGACGATCGGAGGCCCGGTCGCCATCGAGATCGGCAACACCGAGTGGCCCAAGTGGGAGAAGGTCATGTCGGCCGACCCCGTCGACCCGGTCGAGCTGGAGGCACTGGCCCGCAATGCCCCGCTCACCCGGCCGCGGCCCGGCCACGCCGACCTGGTCGGGATGCAGAAGTACGACTTCCCCGAGGCCCGGCCGATCCTCGAGCGCGCCTCGGCCCGCGAGACCGCGGCCCGGGTCGCGCTCGGCCGGGTGGCGTCGCAGTTCCTCGAGCAGTCGACGGGGGCCCGGATCGTCTCCCACGTGCTGGAGCTGGGCGGGGTCCGAGCGCCCGCCGGCCTGTGGCCCGGCCCCGACGACGTGGCCCGGCTCGACGACGACCCGGTCCGGTGCCTCGACGCCGACACCAGCAAGCTGATGGTCGAGGCGATCGACCAGGCCCACAAGGACGGCGACACCCTCGGCGGCGTGGTCGAGGTCGTGGTCCACGGCCTGCCGCCGGGCCTCGGGTCGCACGTGCACTGGGACCGGCGCCTCGACGCCCGCCTCGCCGGCGCGCTGATGGGCATCCAGGCGATCAAGGGCGTCGAGGTGGGCGACGGGTTCGAGCTCGCGGCGACGCCCGGCTCGCGGGCGCACGACGAGATCGTCTCCGGCACCCACGGCATCGAGCGGGTCAGCGGCCGCTCCGGCGGCACCGAGGGCGGCATGTCCACCGGCGAGATCCTCCGGGTGCGCGCGGCGATGAAGCCGATCGCCACCGTGCCCCGGGCGCTGCGGACCGTCGACGTCGCCACCGGCGAGGCGACCGTGGCCCACCACCAGCGCTCCGACGTCTGCGCGGTCCCGGCCGCCGGGATCGTCGCCGAGGCGATGGTCGCGCTGGTGCTCGCCGACGCCGTCCTGGAAAAGTTCGGCGGCGACTCGGTGCGCGAGACCCTCCGCAACGTGGAGAGCTACCTGGACACGCTGAGGTTCCGGTGACCACTCCGACCCGGCCCCGGGTCGTGCTGGTGGGCCCGATGGGCGCCGGCAAGACCACCGTCGCCGAGCTGCTGGCCACCGCCTGGGGCACGACCGTCCGCGACACCGACCGCGACGTCGAGGCCGTCGAGGGCCGGACGATCTCCGACATCTTCGTGGACTCCGGCGAGGAGGCCTTCCGCGGGCTCGAGCGAGCCGCGGTCGCCGACGCGCTCGCGACCCACGACGGCGTGCTGGCGCTCGGCGGCGGCGCCGTCCTCGACCCGCACACCCGCGAGCTGCTGGCCGGGCACCGGGTGGTGTTCCTCCAGGTGGGGCTCACCGACGCGGTCAAGCGGGTCGGGCTCGGCACCTCCCGCCCGCTGCTGCTCGGCAACGTCCGCGGCCGGATCAAGGCGCTCCTCGACGAGCGCACCCCGATCTACGAGTCGGTGGCGGACCTCGTCGTGGACACCGACGGGCGCAGCCCCGAGGATGTCGCCGAGGAGATCCTGGCCGCGTACGGCGAGCCTGAGGTGGAGGGGGAGGCATGAGGGACACCGTCGTGCGGGTCACGGGCCCCTCGCCGTACGACGTGGTCGTCGGCCACGACCTCGCCGACCGGCTCCCGCAGCTGCTCGGCGTGGGCGTCCAGCGGGTCGCGGTCGTGTTCTCCGACGCGCTGGCCGAGCTGGTGCGCCCGGTCCTCGACTCCCTTGCCGCGGCGTACGACGTGATGGTGCTGCCGATCCCCGACGGCGAGCGGGCCAAGAAGGCCGCGGTCGCGGTGTCCTGCTGGGAGGCGCTCGGCGAGGCCGGGTTCACCCGCTCGGACGCGGTCGTCACCTTCGGCGGCGGCGCGACCACCGACGTCGGCGGCTTCGTCGCCGCGACCTGGCTGCGCGGCGTGAAGGTCGTGCACGTGCCCACCACGCTGCTCGGCATGGTCGACGCGGCCGTGGGGGGCAAGACCGGCGTCAACACCCGCAGCGGCAAGAACCTCGTCGGTGCGTTCCACGAGCCCGCCGGCGTGCTGTGCGACCTCGCCACGCTGCGCACGCTGCCGCGGGCCGAGCTGGTGGCCGGCCTCGGCGAGGTCATCAAGTGCGGGTTCATCTCCGATCCGGGCATCCTGACGCTGGTCGAGAGCACCGACCCGGCTGGGCTCGACGCCGACTCGCCGGTGCTGCGCGAGCTCGTCGAGCGCGCGGTGCGGGTCAAGGCCGAGGTGGTCTCCGCCGACCTCAAGGAGACCGGGGGAGCGGGCGGCCATCCCGGCCGCGAGATCCTCAACTACGGCCACACCATGGCGCACGCCATCGAGCGCACCGAGAACTACCGCATCCGGCATGGGGAGGCCGTCTCGATCGGCTGCGTCTACGTCGCCGAGCTGGCCAGCCGCGCGGGGACCCTCGCGGCCGACGTCGTCGACCGGCACCGCCACACGTTCTCGCGGGTCGGCCTGCCCACGACGTACTCCCAGGCCTCCTTCGACGAGCTGCACCGGGCGATGCGCGTGGACAAGAAGGCGCGCGGCTCGCAGCTGCGGTTCGTGGTGCTCTCCGACCTGGCGGTTCCCACCGTCCTGGCCGGCCCCTCGGTGGTGGACCTGCGCGACGCCTACGCCGCGATCGGCGGGCCGGCGTGAGCGGTACGCGGCGGGTGCTGGTGCTCAACGGTCCCAACCTCGGCCGGCTCGGTCGTCGCCAGCCCGAGATCTACGGCACGACCACGCACGCCGAGCTGGCGCAGCGGTGCGTGGACTGGGGCCGCGACCTGGACCTCGACGTCGAGGTCCGGCAGACCAACCACGAGGGTGCGCTGCTCGACTGGCTCAACTCCGCCGCCGACGACGCGGTCCCGGTCGTGCTCAACGCCGCAGCCTGGACGCACTACTCCTACGCGATCCTCGACGCCTGTGCCCAGCTCACGGCGCCGCTGGTCGAGGTGCACATCTCCGACCCGCACCAGCGCCCCGAGGAGTTCCGGCACACCTCGGTGGTCACGCCGTACGCCGTCGAGGTGATCGCCGGCCACGGCGTCGACGGCTACCGGATGGCGCTCGAGGTCATCGCCCGACGTTGAGTCGGGACTTCTGCACGTCGAGTCGGGAGTTCAGACAGTCGAGTTGGGACTTCTGACCGGCGAGATGGCCAGAAGTCCGGAATCAATCGTCACAAGTCACGAATCAACGTGGGGGAACCCGTTGGGAGTGGCCGGCGTCGGACCCACATGAACACCAACGTGACGGTGAGTGTGCGCGGGCTCCTGGTGGCCGCGCTCGTGGCGATGGCCCTGGTGGTGGCCTACCTCCTCGGCGGCTCCGGCGGGGCGACCCCGGCGGCGCAGGCGGCCGACGACCGGAGCCCGGCACCGGCGCAGCCGCGCCGGATGCTGACCATGACCGGCACCGGCGAGGCCGGCGCGGTCCCCGACCAGCTGTCCTTCGGCCTCGGGGTGCACGTGACGCGCGTCGGCCTCGACGACGCGCTCGACGCCGCGAACACGACGATGAGCAAGGTCCTCGGCGCGCTGGGGGAGTACGGCGTCGCCAAGGCCGACGTGCAGACCACGGGGCTGTCGATGACGCCGGTGTACCAGTATCACGACTACAGCCCGCCGACGATCACCGGCTACCGCGTCTCCGAGCGCGCCGCGGTGCTCGTCAAGGAGCTCAAGCAGGGCGGCAAGGCGGTCAGTGCCGCCGTCGCCGCCGGGGGCAACAGCGTGCAAGTGAGCAACATCCGCCTGCTGGTCGGCGAGAGCGACGAGGTGATGGCCGAGGCCCGCGACGCCGCGGTCGAGGAGGCCGCCGTCAAGGCGCAGCAGTACGCCGAGGCCTCCGGCCAGACGCTCGGCGACGTCGTCACGCTCCGCGAGGTGCGCACCCGCCCGCTGCCGACCCGGGACATCGAGCTCCACGGTGCCAAGGCCGGCTACGGCTCGCTGGACCGGCTGGCCGCGGCGATGCCGATCCGCGCCGGCCGCGACCAGGGGTCGGTGACGGTGCAGGTGGTCTGGGAGCTGTCGTAGCCGCGCTTTTCGGTGCCGCGGGGCGAGCCGATAGACTCGTGCGCTGTTGCCCGGGCGCGGTCCGGGCGGCACTCCGACCCACGACGTACGCAGAAGGCTGACACGCGCGCATGGCAACGACGAACGACCTCAAGAACGGCATGGTTCTCAACATCGACGGCCAGCTCTGGGCCGTGGTGGAGTTCCAGCACGTCAAGCCCGGCAAGGGCCCGGCCTTCGTGCGCACCAAGCTGAAGAACGTCGAGTCCAACAAGACCGTCGACAAGACCTTCAACGCCGGCACCAAGGTCGAGACCGCGACGGTCGACCGCCGCACCATGCAGTACCTCTACAACGACGGCAGCTCCTACGTGTTCATGGACGTCCAGAGCTACGAGCAGCTCGAGGTGCCGCCGGAGATCGTGGGCGACACCAAGAACTTCCTGCTCGAGAACCAGGACGTCATCATCGCCACCAACGAGGGTCGGGTGCTGTTCATCGAGCTCCCGGCCTCCGTGGAGCTGCAGATCACCTTCACCGAGCCCGGCCTTGCCGGCGACAGCGCGACCGGCCGCACCAAGCCGGCGACGCTCGAGACCGGCCACGAGATCCAGGTCCCGCTGTTCATCAACCAGGGCGAGAAGGTCAAGGTCGACACGCGCGACTCCTCCTACCTCGGCCGTGTGAAGGGCTGATGAGCGCCCGGTCCAAGGCCCGCAAGCGCGCGCTGGACGTCCTCTACGCCTCGGACATGCGCTCCGAGAGCCCGGTCGAGGCGCTCGACCGCGCCATCGCGGACGGCGAGGGACCGACCAACGACTACACCGCCACGATCGTGCGCGGCGTGGTCGAGCACCAGGCCCACATCGACGAGCTGCTCTCGTCGTACTCCGAGGGCTGGGAGCTGAGCCGGATGCCCGCGGTCGACCGCAACGTGCTGCGGATCGGCGTGTGGGAGCTGCTGTACGCCGACGACGTCCCCGACGCCGTCGCGGTCAGCGAGGCGATGGCGCTGGTCACCGAGCTCTCCACCGACGAGTCGCCGCAGTTCGTCAACGGCATCCTCGGCAGCGTCGTGAGGAACAAGCAGACGATCGTCTGACCCGTCTCGCGGGCGTCCTGGGCCATAGTTGGCCCATGGTCGCTCACGAGGTGGACCTGGTCGTCATCGGCACCGGACCCGGCGGCGAGGCCCTCGCCACCGGCGCCGCCGAGGCAGGCCTGCGGGTGGTCGCGGTCGACCGGCACCTGGTCGGCGGCGAGTGCCCCTACTACGGCTGCATCCCGACCAAGATGATGGTGCGCGGCAGCGACCTCGTCGCGGAGGTCCGGCGGGCGGGGGCGGTGGCCGGGGAGGCCACGATCGCCCCCACCTGGTCGGTGGTGGCCCGGCGGCTCGACGAGGACGCCACCACCGGATGGGACGACACGATCGCGGTCGACCGGCTCCAGGACGCCGGGGCCACCGTCCACCACGGGGTCGCGCGGCTCGACGGACCCCGGCCGGGTGCGGGTCGAGCTCGCGGACGGCACCGAGCGGGCGTACGCCGCGAGCCGCGGCGTCGTGCTCAACCCCGGGACCCGGCCGGCCGTCCCGCCGGTCGACGGCCTGGCGGGGACGCCGTACTGGACCAACCGCGACGCGGTCCGGGTCACCGAGCTCCCCGCCTCGCTGGTCGTGCTGGGCGGCGGGCCGATCGGCTGCGAGCTCGCGCAGGTGTTCTCCCGGTTCGGGGTGCAGGTGACGGTTGTGCAGCACGCCCCGCGCCTGCTCACGGCGGACGAGCCGGAGGCCTCGGCGCTGATCGGGAAGGTCTTCGCCGACGAGGGCATCCGCGTGCTCACCGGGGTCGAGCTGACCCGGGCCGCGCACGCCGAGGCAAGGTTCGCGCTCGACCTCGACACCGGTGAGCGGCTGACGGCCGAGCGGCTGCTGGTGGCCGCCGGCCGGACCCCCAACCTCGACGACCTCGGACTGGAGACCGTCGGCCTGGACCCCCGGGCCCGCACCCTCGACGTGGACGTCCACCTGCGCGCGGGGGAGGGGCTGTGGGCGATCGGCGACGTCACCGGCAAGGGCGCGTTCACGCACGTGTCGATGTACCAGTCGGCCGTCGCCCTGCGCGACATCCTCGGCGAGCCCGGGGCGCCGGCGCGCTACCACGCCGTACCGCACACCACGTTCACCGATCCCGAGGTCGGCGGCGTGGGGCTCACGGAGCAGCAGGCGCGCACGGCCGGGCTGCGGGTCCGGACCGGCTCCACGCCGCTCGAGCGGTCGTCGCGGGGTTTCACCCACGGACCCGGGGGGAACGGCCTGATCAAGGTCGTCGAGGACGCGGATCGGGGAGTCCTGGTCGGAGCCACTGCGGTGGGTCCGGCGGGCGGGGAGATCCTCGGCTTCCTGGCCGTCGCGGTGCACGCGGAGGTCCCCGTCGACACCTTGAGGAACATGATGTACGCCTATCCCACCTTCCACCGGGCCATCGAGTCCGCCATCGCCGACCTGTCATGAGCGTCTCGGGAGGGAGCACCGCGCGACGGGCCGAGGGAGCCGGCCGCGACGCGCACAACAGCGACTGGATGGAGTACGCCGTCCGCGCGGGCCTGGTGGCCTACGCCGTGGTGTACCTGATGATCGGCTGGCTCGCCGTCCAGCTCGCCTTCGGCGACCGCGAGGGCAAGCCGTCGAGCTCCGGAGCGATGCACCAGCTCGCCGAGCAGCCCTTCGGCGACATCCTGATCTGGGTCGTCTCGATCGGGATGTTCCTGCTGGTGCTCTGGAAGCTGCTCGACGCGGCCTTCGGCCACCAGGAGGAGCGCGACGACGGCAAGCGGACCCGCAAGCGGCTCGTGTCCGTCGGCAAGGCGATCATCTACGGCGCGATCGGCCTCTCCGGCCTCAAGGTGGCGACCGGGTCCGGGTCGTCCGGAAAGGGCCAGGAGACCTGGACCGCGAAGGTCATGGACATGACCGGCGGGCAGCTCCTGGTGGGCCTGGTCGCGCTGGCGATCATCGCCTACGGCCTCTACCAGGGCTACCAGGCCTGGACCGAGGGGTTCGCCGACAAGCTCGACGCGGAGGGCCGCAGCGGCAGCACCGGCACGGCCTACATCGCGTTCGGCAAAGCGGGGTACACCGCTCGGGGCATCGCGTTCGTCATCGTCGGCGGGCTGTTCGCCTACGCGGCCATCACGCATGACGCGAAGAAGTCCGGCGGCATCGACCAGGCGCTCTTCGAGGTCCTCGACACCACCTTCGGGCCCGTGCTGCTGTGCCTGCTGGGGGTCGGCCTGGGCTGCTACGGGCTGTTCACGCTCGCCCGTGCCCGGCACCTGTCGAAGTAGCCCGCGCCGGTGACGTCGGTCGACCCCGTTGACGTGGTCGTCCTCGGTCTCGGGGCCGGGGGCGAGCACGCCGCTCGCAAGCTCGCCGAGGCGGGCCTGTCGGTCGTCGGGGTCGAGAGCGACCTCGTCGGCGGGGAGTGCCCGTTCTGGGGCTGCACGCCCTCCAAGCTGCTGATCCGAACCGCCCAGCAGGGCCGGCCCTGGAGCCGGGCCGCAGAGCGGATCCGTGAGGCCAACCACGACTGGACCGACGACCAGCACGCCGGTCCACTCATCGAGGCCGGAGTGCGTGTCGTGCGCGGGCACGGCCGGCTCGACGGACCGGGGCGGGTCGTGGTCGAGACGGCCGCGGGTGGCGAGGAGTACGACGCGCGACTCGGCGTGGTCCTCAACACCGGCACCCGGCCGGCCGTCCCCGCCATCACCGGCCTCGCGGGGACGCCGTACTGGACCAACCGGCAGGTGATGCGTCAGACCGAGCCGCCCGCGTCGCTGGTGATCATCGGGGCGGGTCCGATCGGCGCCGAGCTCGCCCAGGCGTTCGCGAGGTTCGGAACTCGGGTCACGATGCTCGAGGCGCAGGACCGGATGCTGTGCCCGGAGGAGCCGGAGGCCTGCGAGGTCGTGGCCCGGGCGCTGCGGCGCGAGGGCGTCGAGATCCGCACCGGCGTCGACGTGGCCGAGGTCCGGCACGGGTCGCCGGAGGGCTCTCCGGACGGGTCGTTCGAGGTCGACGTAGACGGTGAGACCGTGTCAGCGGATCGGCTGCTGGTCGCGACCGGCAGACGGATGAACCTCGACGACGTCGGCCTCGAGACCGTGGGGCTCGATCCGGAGGCCGACCGGGTCGCGACCGACGAGCGGATGCGCGCCGGCGACCGGCTCTGGGCGGTGGGGGACATCACCGGCCACGGCGCCTACACGCACCTCTCGATCTACCAGGCCCAGGTCGCGGTCCGCGACCTGCTCGGCGCGGACGGCCCGTGGGCCGAGTACCGCGCGGTCAGCCGGGTGACCTTCACCGATCCCGAGGTCGGCTCGGTCGGTCTGACCGAGGAGCAGGCACGGGCGGCCGGGCTCCGGGTCGCGGTCGGGCATGCCGAGGTGCCGCGGTCCAGCCGGGGCTGGATCCACGAGGCGGACGGGATCGTCAAGGTCGTGGCCGACGCCGACCGCGGCGTGCTGGTCGGTGGCGCCGTGGTGGCGCCGTACGGCGGCGAGGTGCTGGGGCTGCTCACGGCCGCGGTGCACGCCCGGATCCCGGTGGCGACGCTGCGCAGCATGCATTACGCCTACCCGACCTTCCACCGGGCGATCGCGGCGGCACTCGCGGACCTCTGAGGCCGACTCGTCGTCGCGTGGCCGCACCGTGGAGACCGCCCGGCTGGCCTGCCGGGATCGGTCACCCACGGCGCGTGTGACGGTGCCGATATCGGGGAATCACTTGCACAGCAGGAACTCGCCTGTCTCTCGAGAGAGGACGCCGATGTCGCAGGAAGCATGGAGCACGGCAGGCTCGCGACCCGACCTGGACGGCTCGGACGCCACCCGTGACGGGGCCGGAGACCGGCTCCGCGCCCCCGAGGACCTGGCGACGTACGCCGCGCGCCGCGACGCGTGGTCGGCCGGTGGGCCCGGGGCGTCGGGGGCACCGGTGCCCGGAGATCCTCTGACCGATCCCCTCGCGGGTCCGCCGCCGGGACGGCCGGTGGTCCCGGTCATGCCCACGTCGCCGCCGCCCAGCTCACCGCCGCCGGCGTACCGCCCCCCGGCGAGCTCGCCGCCGCCCGCCCCTCCCGCCGTCGTCGTCGAGGGACCGCCCGCGGATCCGGGCGTCGTGATCGAGCCCGGCGACCGACCGGGCGAGGTGCGCAGGTTCATGACCGCCACCGACTTCCTCGACCGGCGTGACGGCTCCCACGAACACGGACCGGCTTCGTGGGGGTGGCGGGGAGCCGTCCGACGCCTGAGCGGTGGCCTGATCACGCCGCGGATGGGACCGGCGGAGGCGGCGTACGAGGACCAGCGCCGCACTATCCAGCGCGACTTCGACGGTCCGCGCACGATCGCGTTCATCAACCCCAAGGGCGGTGCCGCCAAGACCACGGGCGTCCTGGCGGCGGGCTACACGTTCGGCACGGTCCGCGGCGGCGGCGTCGTGGCATGGGACAACAACGAGACCCGCGGCACGCTCGGGATCAGGGGCACCCGCAGCACCCACCGCAACACCACGCGTGAGCTCCTCGAGGATCTGGAGCGGTTCACCGACGTCTACCAGTCCCGGATCGGTGACCTGGGCGCGTTCGTGCGCTCGCAGGGCGACGCCCACTTCGACGTGCTGGCCTCCGACGAGCGCCCCGACGTGACGGGCACGATCCGCGCCCAGGACTTCGACGCCGTGCACAAGCTGCTCGAGCGGTTCTACCGGATCATCCTCATCGACACCGGCAACAACATGCGCGCCGAGAACTGGCTCGCGGCGGCCGGTGCCGCGGACCTGCTCGTGGTCACCAGCACCGTGCGCGAGGACACCGGCTACAGCGGGCTGTGGATGCTCGACGCCCTCCAGGACGCGGGCTACCAGAACCTGAAGTACAAGGCGATCACCGTTCTGTCCGACCCGTCGGCGACCGTCGACACCAAGCTCGCGGCCGACCTCGTCGAGGTCTACCAGCAGCGGACCCGCGCGGTCTACCGGGTGCCCTACGACCCGGCGCTCGTGTCCGGCTCGGTCGTGCCCTATGCCCAGCTGTCCGAGCACACCAGGATGCAGTGGCTCAAGGCCTGCGCCGGGATGGCCGCCGCGCTCTGAGGCCACCGGCCTCGCGGCGCCAGCGCTACGGTCGAGATCATGCGTGCAGTCGTCTACCAGCAGACAGGTCCGTCGTCGGTGCTCGAGGTGGTCGACCGGCCGGTTCCCGAGCCGGGGCCGGGCGAGGTGCGGGTGCGCCTGGTGCGTGCCGGGGTCAACCCGACCGACTGGAAGTTCCGCGCCGGCATGATGTCGGGGTACGACGAGGTCACGCCGGGCCAGGACGGCGCGGGGGTCGTGGACGCGGTCGGCGCCGGTGTCGTCGGCCTCGCGGTCGGGGACCGGATCTGGCTGGTGCTCGCCCAGCACGGGCGCGCCTACGGCACCGCTGCCGAGTACACCGTGCAACCGGCCGATCGCGTGGTGGCGCTGCCCGAGCACGCGTCGTTCGACCTCGGCGCCAGCCTGGGCGTCCCGGCCGTCACCGCCCACCGCGCGCTCACCTCGCTCGAGGGTGGCCCGGCCCGGCTCGCGCCCGGGGCGCTGGCCGGCCGGACGGTGCTGGTGGCCGGGGGAGCGGGGGCGGTCGGCAACGCCGCGATCCAGCTGGCGCGATGGGCGGGCGCGACCGTGGTGACCACCGTCAGCAGCGAGGAGAAGGCCGCGCTCGCGCGCGCCGCCGGGGCCGACCACGTCGTGAACTACCGCGAGCCGGACGTCGCCCAGCGGATCCTCGCGGTCGCCCCCGGCGGTGTGGACATCGCGGTCGAGGTCGCGCCCGCGCAGAACATCGCGCTGGACCTCGAGGTGGTCCGGGTGCACGGCACCGTGGCCATCTACGCCAACAACGGGGGCGACACCCTCACGATGCCGCTGCGCGCGGCGTTCGGGAAGAACCTCCGCTTCCAGTTCCTGATCCTCTACACCCTCGCCGACCACCTCCTGCAGGCCGCGGTCGAGGACGTCGCCGCCGCCGTGACGGCCGGCGCGCTCCGGGTGGGCGCGGAGGCGGGGCTGCCGCTCCACCACTACCCGCTCGAGCAGACCGCCACGGCCCACGACGCCGTCGAGAACGGCGCCGTGGGCAAGGTGCTCCTGGACGTCTCCGAGTGACGAAGACCTCACTGCGGAGCTGGTGGCCCGTCGGGCCCGCGACGACTGTGTGATCAACCACCCCTGCAGAGATTTTGCGCGGGCGGCGATGCAAGTTCATGCATGACGTTGTAGGGTGATCCACAACGACGCGCGCGAGCGTGCCGCGGCATGGTCGATGGCCCTCTTGCGGGCTGGGACCTGTCCCGGTCGGCAGTGCCGTTCGTCCCTCCTGCCCGCTCAGCGCCGGGCCCTAGCGTCCTTCACAGGACGGAAGATCGGTCTTCCGTCTCCTGAAGGAGGCCCGAACTACATGACTCAGCAAATGGTCCGACCACCGTCGGGCCCCAGCCCTGAGCAGCCCTCGCGAGCAGCCGGAACCCTGGCCCTGCCCGCGCTGGTCGCACTCGTCGTCGGATCGATGATCGGCAGCGGCATCTTCGCCCTGCCGTCCCAGATGGCCGGGAGCGCCGCTCCAGGACCGCTGCTCATCGGCTGGCTCATCACCGGCGTCGGCATGCTCATGCTGGCATTCGTCTTCCAGACGCTCTCGCGCCGCAAGCCCGAGGTCGACGGCGGTGTCTACGGATATGCCCGCGCCGGGTTCGGCAACTACCTCGGCTTCACCTCCGCCTGGGGGTACTGGATCAGCGCCTGGATCGGCAACGTCGGCTACCTCGTGCTGCTGATGTCGACGCTCGGCTACTTCATCCCCGCCTTCGAGGGCGGCAACACCGTGGCCGCGGTCGCATTCGCCTCCGTCGTGCTATGGGTCCTGCACTGGCTGACCACGCGTGGCGTCCACAACGCCGCCTTCGTCAACACCCTGGTGACGATCGCCAAGATCGTCCCGATCGTCACCTTCATCGCGATCGCCGCCGTCGGCTTCAAGGCCGGCATCTTCACCGCCGACGTCTGGGGTGACAACCAGGGCCTGGGCACCACGCTCGACCAGGTCAAGAACATGATGCTGGTCACCGTCTGGGTGTTCATCGGCATCGAGGGCGCCTCGGTCTACAGCCAGCGCGCCGCGAAGCGCAGCGATGTCGGCCGCGCCACCGTGATCGGCTTCGTCGGCGTCCTCGGCCTGCTGCTCGCGGTCAACCTCCTGTCCTACGGCCTCATGAGCCAGGCGAAGATCGCCGGTCTCGACGACCCGTCGATGGCCGGCCTCATGCGGCACGAGGTCGGTGCCTGGGGCACCGGCTTCATCTCGGCCGGCCTCGCGATCTCGCTGCTGGGCGCGCTCCTCTCGTGGGTGCTGCTCTGCGTCGAGATCCTCCGGCTGCCCGCCCAGGAGGGCGTGCTCCCGCGCCAGCTCGGCGCGGAGAACCGTTACGGCGCCCCGTCCAACGCGCTCTGGCTGACCAACGGCTGCGTCCAGCTGATGCTGCTGTGGACGCTCGTCAACGACAGCACCTACACGGACCTGATCTACCTCGCGACCTCGCTGATCCTGCTGCCGTACCTCTGGTCGGCGCTCTACCAGGTCAAGCTCGCGTTCACCGGCGAGACCTACGGTCAGCACGACAACCGCACCCGCGACATCGTGATCGGCATGGTCGCCCTGGCCTACGCCGTGTGGCTGGTCTACGCAGGCGGCTGGGAGTACGTGCTCGTCGCCGGCATCTTCTACCTGGTCGGCACCGCCCTGTACGTCTGGGCACGCACGCAGGTCCGGGCCGAGATCTTCACGGCCGCCGAGCGCCTGGTCGTGGCCGTGGTGGTCGCGCTGTCGATCGCCGGCGTCATCGGCCTCGTCCAGGGCTTCGTCTCCATCTGAGCGTCGCTCCTCATCACGGGAGGCGGGGCGGTCCTCGGGCCGCCGCCCCGCCTGGCCCGGCCTCCCATCGGAGCGCCCGGCCCCCGAGGACGTCCCCGGCCCCACCAATCCCCCCAGCAAGGAAAGAATCATCATGGCTATCGAACAACTGCCCCGGGCGACGGTCGAAGGGACCGTCACCGACCCCAGAGTCGGCGTATGGTCCGAAGCCGGCCGTCTCCGACGCGTGATGGTCTGCGCGCCCGGTCTGGCCCACCTGCGGCTCACCCCCGAGACCTGCGACGAGCTGCTGTACGACGACGTCATCTGGGTCAGCCAGGCCAAGCGGGACCACTACGACTTCGTCACCAAGATGCGCGACCGCGGCGTCGAGGTGCTCGACATGCTGCAGCTGCTCGTCGACGTCGTGCGCTACCCCGAGGGCCGCAACTGGATCCTCGACCGCAAGATCACCGACGACCAGATCGGCCCCGGCCTCGTCCACGAGGTGCGCGCCTGGCTGGAGAGCCTGCCGGCCGAGAAGCTGGCGGAGTTCCTGATCGGCGGCGTCGCGTTCAGCGACGTCCCCGACGACATGGCCGGCTCGTTCCTGCGGTCCTTCCGCGACGCCGACGTCCAGCAGTTCGTGCTCCCGCCGCTGCCCAACACGGTGTTCGCCCGCGACAACTCCTCGTGGGTCTACGGGGGCGTGACGCTGAACAGCATGTACTGGCCGGCCCGCCGCCAGGAGACGCTGCTGACCACCGCGATCTACCGGTTCCACCCGGCCTTCGCCGGCGAGGACTTCCGGGTCTGGTTCGGTGACCCCGACCAGCAGCCCCGCGACCGCGGCAACGCCACGATCGAGGGCGGCGACGTCATGCCGATCGGCAACGGCGTGGTCGTGATCGGTATGGGCGAGCGGACCTCGCAGCAGGCGATCACCCAGGTCGCCCGGTCCCTGTTCGCGGCGGGTGCCGCCGAGCGCGTGATCGCCGCCGGCCTGCCGCGGACCCGTGCGGCCATGCACATCGACACCGTGTTCACGTTCTGCGACCGCGACGTCGTCACGGCGTACGGCCCGGTCGTCGACAAGATCGACAGCTTCTCGCTGCGGCCCGACGAGTCCTCGCCGTCCGGCCTGGACGTCCGTCACGAGGACAAGCACTTCGTGGACGTCGTCTCCGACGCTCTGGGCGTGCCGATGCGCGTCGTGCCCACGGGCGGCGACCGCTGGGGCTCCGCCCGCGAGCAGTGGGACGACGGCAACAACGTCCTCGCGCTCGAGCCCGGCGTCGTCGTCGGCTACGACCGCAACACGCACACCAACACCCAGCTCCGCAAGGCCGGCATCGAGGTCATCACGATCGACGCCAGCGAGCTGGGGCGGGGCCGGGGCGGCGGGCGCTGCATGACCTGCCCGATCCTGCGCGACCCCATCGACTACTGACCTACGACCGGACCCGATCCGGAACAAGAGAGGAAACACCACCCATGCCGGTCAACCTTCGCGGGCGCCACCTGCTCAGCCTGCGTCACCACACCCCCGACGAGATCCGTCACCTGCTCGACCTGTCGCGCGACCTCAAGCGCGCCAAGTACGCCGGGACCGAGCGCCAGCTGCTCCGGGGCCGCAACGTCGCGCTGATCTTCGAGAAGACCTCCACCCGCACCCGCTGCGCCTTCGAGGTCGCGTCCTACGACCAGGGCGCGCACGTCACCTACATCGACCCCGCGTCGTCCCAGCTGGGCCACAAGGAGTCGGTCGCCGACACCGCGCGCGTGCTCGGCCGCATGTACGACGCGATCGAGTACCGCGGGTTCTCCCAGGACGTCGTCGAGGAGCTGGCGAAGTACGCCGGCGTCCCGGTCTTCAACGGGCTCACCGACGAGTTCCACCCGACCCAGATGCTCGCCGACGTCCTCACCATGCGGGAGCACTCCGACAAGCCGCTGCACGAGATCGCGTTCGCGTTCGTCGGCGACGGCCGCAACAACGTCGCCAACTCGCTGCTGCTCGTCGCCGCCAAGCTCGGCATGGACGTCCGCATCGGTGCCCCGCGTGCGCTGTGGCCCGAGGACGAGCTGGTCAAGCTCTGCCACGAGCTCGCCGAGTCCTCCGGTGCCCGGATCCTGATCACCGACGACCCGAAGGAGGCCGTGGCGGGTGTGGACTTCATCTACACCGACGTCTGGGTCTCGATGGGCGAGCCGGTGGAGTCGTGGGCCGAGCGGGTCGAGCTCTGCCTGCCGTTCCAGGTGAACGCCGAGCTGCTCCACGCCGCCGGCAACCCCCGGGTCAAGGTGCTGCACTGCCTGCCGGCCTTCCACAACACCCAGACCAAGGTCGGTGCCCAGGTCGTCCAGCAGTACCCGCAGCTCGCGAACGGCGTCGAGGTCACCGAGGACGTCTTCGAGTCGGCGGCCAACATCTCCTTCGACCAGGCGGAGAACCGGATGCACACGATCAAGGCGCTCCTCGTGGCGTCGCTGGCCTGAGGAGGACGACATGAGAATCGTGATCGCACTGGGGGGCAACGCCCTCCTGCGCCGTGGTGAGCCGCTGACCGCGGAGAACCAGCGCGCCAACATCCGGATCGCCGCCGAGCGGATCGCCACCGTGGTCCCCGACCACGAGGTGGTCATCGCCCACGGCAACGGTCCCCAGGTCGGCCTGCTCGCGCTCCAGGCGGCGGCGTACGAGGACGTGCGGCCCTACCCGCTGGACGTCCTCGGCGCCCAGACCGAGGCGATGATCGGCTACGTCATCGAGCAGGAGCTCGGCAACGTGCTGCCGCTCGAGAAGCACATCGCCACCCTGCTGACGATGGTCCGCGTGGACCCGGAGGACCCGGCGTTCCAGAACCCGACGAAGTTCATCGGGCCGGTCTACATGCGTGAGGAGGCTGAGGCGCTGGCCGCCGAGAACGGGTGGGCCATCCGACAGGACGGCTCGTCGTACCGCCGCGTCGTCGCCTCGCCCGAGCCGCAGCACATCTACGAGGTGCCCTCGATCCGGGCGCTCGTGGAGAACGGCACGGTCGTCGTGTGCGCCGGCGGCGGCGGCATCCCGACCGTCCTCGAGCCCGGGCGCATCCTGCGCGGGGTCGAGGCCGTCATCGACAAGGACCTCGCGTCCTCGCTCCTCGCCGAGGAGATCGACGCGGACCTGCTGGTCATCGCCACCGACGTGGACGGCGTGTACGTCGACTGGGGCACGCCCGACCAGCGCCGGCTCACCGAGACGACCCCGGCCGAGCTGCGGGCGTTCGACTTCGCGGCGGGCTCGATGGGCCCGAAGGTCGAGGCCGTGTGCCGGTTCGTCGAGCACACCGGGCGGACGGCGGCGATCGGCTCGCTCGCCGACATCGCCCACATCGTCGCCGGCCACGCCGGGACCCGGATCGTCCCCGACGGTCAGGGCACACCGGCGGGACAGGACCGGGAGCTGGCCGTCTCCGGCTGACCTCCGCAGCTGACCCCCGTCAGGCCGGGTCGTCGCATCCGGCCCGGTCCACCACGTCGACCCGCCCGAAACTTTCGGGCGGGTCAACGTCGTTTCGGAGCAGTCTGAAGGTAAGTCGGTGTCCTCCCGGCAGCGCCCAGGACGGACAATCGAGCACCGGGAGGCCGTCATACCTGCACTCACGGCTGCCGCGCTCCTCTGGCAACCGGCATCCGAGACAACTCGGGGCCGGTGCGCACATCGTCTGCGCGGGGGAGTAGGGTCCACCTCGATCGACATCCTTTAACGAGCCGTCCCGAGAGGCGGAGAAGGAGGTCCGAGGCTCTTGCCTGCGCACCCTCAGCACGTGCCCGACAGTCCGACCAGCGGCCCTCTGGCCAGCGCGGACATCTCTCGCGTCGTCCTCGACGACAGCGACATCACGCGGGCCCTGACCCGCATCGCCCACGAGATCCTCGAGCGCAACAAGGGCGCCGCCGATCTCGTGCTCCTCGGCATCCCCACCCGCGGCGTGCCGCTCGCCGAGCGCATCGCCGCGCGGATCGCCGCCGTCGAGGGGGACGACGTGCCCGTCGGCTCGCTCGACGTCACGATGTACCGCGACGACCTGCGGATGAAGCCCGCGCGGGCGCTGCTGCCGACCCAGATCCCGGCCAGCGGCATCGACGGACGCACGGTGGTCCTCGTCGACGACGTGCTCTTCTCAGGCCGCACGATCCGGGCGGCGCTCGACGCGCTCAACGACATCGGTCGCCCGAGGGCGGTCCAGCTGGCCGTGCTGGTCGATCGAGGCCACCGCGAGCTCCCGATCCGTGCGGACTTCGTGGGCAAGAACCTCCCGACGTCGCTGGTCGAGACCGTCAAGGTCAGCCTGGCGGGCGTCGACGAGGTCGACGCGGTCACCATCCAGGGCCCCGCCGGTGGGGAGGTGACCGCATGAAGCGGCACCTGCTGAGCGCGGGCGACCTGACCCGCGACGACGCCGAGCTGATCCTGAGCACCGCGGCCGAGCTGCGCGAGCTGGCCGATCGGCCGATCAAGAAGCTGCCCGCGCTGCGCGGCCGCACGGTGGTGAACCTCTTCTTCGAGGACTCCACCCGTACCCGGATCTCGTTCGAGGCGGCCGCCAAGCGGCTGTCCGCGGACGTCATCAACTTCGCGGCGAAGGGCTCGAGCCTGTCCAAGGGCGAGAGCCTCAAGGACACCGCGCTCACCCTCGAGGCGATGGGCGCCGACGCCGTCGTGGTCCGGCACGGTGCCAGCGGTGCCCCGCACCGGCTGGCGAACTCCGGCTGGGTGCGCTCGAGCGTGGTCAACGCCGGGGACGGCACCCACGAGCACCCCACCCAGGCGCTGCTCGACGCGTTCACGATGTCGCGGCACCTCGGGACCGGCCCGAAGGGCAGCCTCGACGGCCGGCGGATCGCGATCGTCGGCGACGTGCTGCACAGCCGCGTGGCCCGCTCGAACGCGCTGCTCCTGCACACGCTCGGGGCCGAGGTCACGCTGGTCGCGCCGCCGACACTGTTCCCGGTCGGGGTGGAGAGCTGGCCGGTGGAGATCTCCTACGACCTCGACGCGGTGATCCCCAAGGCCGACGCGGTGATGATGCTGCGGGTCCAGCGCGAGCGGATGAGCGGCGGGTTCTTCCCGACCGCTCGGGAGTACTCCCGCCGCTACGGCCTCGACGGCCGTCGGATGGCGACGCTGCAGGACCACACGATCGTCATGCACCCCGGGCCGATGGTCCGCGGCATGGAGATCACCGCGGACGTCGCCGACGCCGACCGGTCCGTGATCGTCGAGCAGGTCACCAACGGCGTCGCCGTGCGGATGGCGGTCCTGTACCTGCTGCTGGGCGGCTCCGAGCCCGCCGTCGGAGGAGAAGAGTGAGCACCTACTGGATCAAGAACGTCAGCATTCTCGGCGGCGCGCCGACCGACCTGCTGCTCGCGAACGGCGTGATCGAGCGCGTCGGCGCGGGGATCTCGACGAGCTCGACCACCGAAGGCGTCGAGGAGATCGACGGCACCGGCCTGATCGCCCTGCCCGGCCTCGTCGACCTGCACACGCACCTGCGCGAGCCGGGCCGCGAGGACGCCGAGACGGTGGAGTCCGGCACCCGCGCCGCCGCGATGGGCGGCTTCACCGCCGTGCATGCGATGGCCAACACCGAGCCGGTCGCCGATACCGCCGGCGTCGTCGAGCAGGTCTGGCGGCTGGGCCGCGAGGCCGGCTACTGCGACGTCTACCCGGTCGGCGCGGTCACGGTCGGCCTCGCCGGCCAGCAGCTCGCCGAGCTCGGCGCGATGGCCGACTCCGCGGCCCGAGTGCGGGTGTTCTCAGACGACGGCAAGTGCGTGAGCGACGCGGTGCTGATGCGCCGGGCGCTGGAGTACGTCAAGGCGTTCGACGGCGTCGTCGCCCAGCACGCCCAGGAGCCCCGGCTCACCGAGGGCGCTCAGATGAACGAGGGCCCGCTGTCCGGGCGCCTGGGTCTCGCCGGGTGGCCGGCGGTCGCCGAGGAGGCGATCATCGCCCGCGACGTGCTGCTCGCCGAGCACGTCGGGTCGCGGCTGCACGTGTGCCACGTGTCCACCGCGGGCTCGGTCGAGCTGATCCGGTGGGCCAAGGGCAAGGGCGTGGACGTCACGGCCGAGGCCTGCCCGCACCACCTGCTGCTCACCGACGACCTGGCCGCGACGTACGACCCGATCTACAAGGTCAACCCACCGCTGCGCTCGACCGCCGACGCCGAGGCGCTCCGGGCCGGGCTCGCCGACGGCACCATCGACATCGTCGCCACCGACCACGCCCCGCACCCGCACGAGGACAAGGACTGCGAGTGGGCCGCAGCGGCCTTCGGGATGCTCGGGCTCGAGACCGCGCTCTCGATCGTGCAGCAGACGATGGTCGACCCCGGCCTGCTCGACTGGGCGGGCGTCGCCGACCGGATGTCCGCCGCACCTGCGCGGATCGGTCGGGTCGCCGACCACGGCCGGCCGATCGCCGAGGGCGAGCCGGCCAACGTGGTCCTCTACGACCCCGCCGCGACGCGGGTGATCGACCCCGCGGAGACGCAGAGCCTGAGCCGCAACACGCCCTACCGCGGCATGGAGCTGCCCGGCCGGGTGGTGGCGACGTTCCTGCGCGGCAAGGCGACCGTGCTCGACGGGAAGATCCAGTGACCGCCCCGGCGATCCTCGTGCTCGAGGACGGCCGGACCTTCAGCGGCGAGTCGTTCGGCGCCGAGGGAGAGACGTTCGGCGAGGCGGTCTTCAACACCGGCATGACCGGCTACCAGGAGACGCTGACCGACCCGTCGTACCACCGCCAGGTCGTCGTGATGACCGCGCCGCACGTCGGCAACACCGGCGTCAACGACGAGGACCCCGAGAGCAGCCGCATCTGGGTGGCCGGGTACGTCGTGCGCGACCCCGCCCGCCGCTCGTCGAGCTGGCGGGCGAGCCGCACGCTCGACGAGGAGCTGCGGGAGCAGGGCGTCGTCGGCATCTCGGGCATCGACACCCGGGCGCTGACCCGGCACCTGCGCGAGCGTGGCGCGATGCGGGTCGGGATCTCCTCGACCGAGACCGACGCCGCCGCGCTGCTCGAGCGGGTGCGCGCGTCGGTTGAGATGTCCGGTGCGGAGCTCGCCTCCGAGGTCTCGACCCAGGAGGCGTACGTCGTCCCCGCCATCGGCACCAAGCGGTTCACGGTCGCGGCCCTCGACCTCGGCATCAAGACGATGACTCCGCACCGGATGGCCGAGCGCGGCATCGAGGTGCACGTGCTGCCCGCGACCGCGTCGCTCGACGACGTCCGCGCGGTGGGCGCCGACGGGCTCTTCTACTCCAACGGCCCGGGCGACCCGGCCGCGACCACCCACCAGATCGAGGTGCTCCAGGGAGCGCTCGCCGACGGGCTTCCCTACTTCGGCATCTGCTTCGGCAACCAGCTCTTCGGCCGGGCGCTCGGGTTCGGCACCTACAAGCTCAAGTACGGCCACCGCGGCATCAACCAGCCGGTGATGGACCGCACCACCGGCAAGGTCGAGGTGACCGCCCACAACCACGGGTTCGCCGTCGACGCCCCGCTGGAGGGCGGCACCACCACGCCGTACGGCGAGGCGAGCGTCAGCCACGTGTGCCTCAACGACGACGTGGTCGAGGGGCTGGAGCTGCGCGACGCCGACGGGCGGCTGACGGGCTTCTCCGTGCAGTACCACCCCGAGGCGGCCGCCGGCCCGCACGACGCGGCGTACCTCTTCGACCGGTTCACCGACGTGATGGAGGGCAAGGCCTGATGCCGAAGCGTGACGACATCAAGTCGGTCCTGGTGATCGGCTCGGGGCCGATCATCATCGGCCAGGCCTGCGAGTTCGACTACTCCGGCACCCAGGCGTGCCGGGTGCTGCGGGCCGAGGGCCTGCGGGTGGTCCTGGTCAACTCCAACCCGGCCACGATCATGACCGACCCGGAGTTCGCGGACGCGACGTACGTCGAGCCGATCACCCCGGAGTTCGTCGAGAAGGTCATCGAGAAGGAGCGACCCGACGCGCTGCTCGCGACGCTGGGCGGGCAGACCGCACTCAACACCGCGATCGCGCTGTCCGAGCGCGGCGTGCTGGAGAAGTACGGCGTCGAGCTGATCGGCGCCAGCATCGAGGCGATCCACCGCGGCGAGAACCGCGAGTCCTTCAACGCGATCGTGGCGAAGGTCGGCGGGGAGGTCGCCCGCAGCTTCGTGTGCCACTCGCTGGCCGACTGCGAGGAGGCCGTCGCCGCGCTCGGCTACCCGGTCGTCGTGCGCCCGTCGTTCACGATGGGCGGCACCGGCTCCGGCATCGCCTACGACGAGGGCGACCTCGCGCGCATCGCCGGCGCCGGCCTGTCCGCCAGTCCGACCACCGAGGTGCTGATCGAGGAGTCGATCATCGGGTGGAAGGAGTACGAGCTCGAGGTCATGCGCGACCGCGCCGACAACGTCGTGATCGTCTGCTCGATCGAGAACCTCGACCCGATGGGCGTGCACACCGGGGACTCGATCACGGTGGCGCCCGCGATGACGCTCACCGACCGCGAGTACCAGCACCTGCGCGACCTGGCGATCGGCATCATCCGCGAGGTCGGCGTCGACACCGGCGGCTGCAACATCCAGTACGCCGTGAACCCGGTCGACGGCCGGGTCATCGTCATCGAGATGAATCCGCGCGTCTCCCGGTCCAGCGCACTGGCGTCGAAGGCGACCGGCTACCCGATCGCCAAGATCGCCGCCAAGGTGGCGATCGGCTACACGCTCGACGAGGTCCCCAACGACATCACGACCCGGGAGGACGGCCAGAGCACGCCGGCATCCTTCGAGCCGACGCTCGACTACGTCGTGGTGAAGGTGCCGCGCTTCGCGTTCGAGAAGTTCCCCGGTGCCGACCCGGTCCTCACCACGCACATGAAGTCCGTCGGCGAGGCGATGGCGATCGGGCGCAACTTCACCGAGGCGCTGCAGAAGGCGCTGCGCTCGCTGGAGAGCCACACCGCCGTCTTCGACTGGGAGAAGGAGTGGGTCGACCTCGACAAGGACGCGATCCTCGAGGAGATCCGCAGGCCCCACGACGGTCGCCTGAAGAAGGTCATGGACGCGATCCGGGCCGGGGCCACGCCCGAGGAGGTCTTCGACGCCACCGGCATCGACCCGTGGTTCGTCGACCAGCTGGTGCTGATCAACGAGATCGCGGCCGAGGTGACCGCGGCTCCCGAGCTGACGCCGGCGCTGCTGCGCAAGGCCAAGCGGCACGGGTTCTCCGACTTCCAGATCGGCAAGATCCGGGGGATGACCCCGGCCGTCGTCCGCGGGGTCCGGCACGCGCTGGGGATCCGGCCGGTCTACAAGACCGTCGACACCTGCGCGGCCGAGTTCGCCGCGGTGACGCCGTACCACTACTCGTCGTACGACGAGGAGTCCGAGGTCCAGCCGCGGGAGAAGGAGGCGGTGATCATCCTCGGCTCGGGGCCCAACCGGATCGGCCAGGGCATCGAGTTCGACTACTCCTGCGTGCACGCGGCGCTGGCGCTCTCGGAGGCCGGCTACGAGACCGTGATGGTCAACTGCAACCCCGAGACGGTGTCCACCGACTACGACACCTCCGACCGCCTCTACTTCGAGCCGCTGACGCTCGAGGACGTGCTCGAGATCGTGCACGCCGAGCGCCAGGCGGGCCCGGTGGCCGGCGTCATCTGCCAGCTCGGGGGACAGACCCCGCTGGGTCTCGCCCAGGGCCTGAAGGACAACGGCGTCCCGATCCTCGGCACCTCCCCGGAGGCCATCCACCTCGCCGAGGAGCGCGGCGCCTTCGGGCGGGTGCTCCACGAGGCCGGCCTGCCCGCCCCCAAGCACGGCATGGCCACCAGCTTCGGCGAGGCCAAGGAGATCGCCGCCGAGATCGGGTTCCCGGTGCTGGTGCGCCCGTCGTACGTCCTCGGTGGCCGCGGCATGGAGATCGTGTACGACGACGCGGCGCTCGAGGGCTACATCCAGCGCGCCACCGAGATCAGCCCGGCGCACCCGGTGCTGGTCGACCGCTTCATCGACGACGCCGTCGAGATCGACGTCGACGCGCTGTTCGACGGCGAGGAGCTCTTCCTCGGCGGCGTGATGGAGCACATCGAGGAGGCCGGCATCCACTCCGGCGACTCCTCCTGCGCGCTGCCGCCGATCACCCTCGGCGACGCCGAGATCCGCCGGATCCGGGAGGCCACCGAGGCGATCGCCCGCGGCGTGGGGGTGCGGGGGCTGCTGAACATCCAGTTCGCGCTCGGCTCCGACGTGCTCTACGTGCTCGAGGCCAACCCGCGGGCCAGCCGCACGGTGCCGTTCGTCTCCAAGGCGACCGCCACCCCGCTGGCCAACGCGGCGGCCCGGATCATGGTCGGCGACACGGTCGCCCGGCTCCGCGACGTCGGGATCCTGCCCGCGACCGGCGACGGGGGCACGCTGCCGCCCGGACAGCCGATCGCGGTCAAGGAGGCGGTGATGCCGTTCAACCGGTTCCGCACCCCCGACGGGCGGCAGATCGACACGATCCTCGGCCCGGAGATGAAGTCCACCGGCGAGGTGATGGGCCTGGACGCCGACTTCGGCACCGCGTTCGCCAAGGCCCAGGCCGGCGCGTTCGGGGCGCTGCCGACGAGCGGGCGGGTGTTCGTGTCGGTGGCCAACCGCGACAAGCGCAACATGATCTTCCCGATCAAGGTGCTCGCCGAGCACGGCTTCGAGATCCTCGCCACCCAGGGCACGGCCGAGGTGCTGCGCCGCAACGGCGTCACCGCGACCATCGTGCGCAAGCACTTCGAGGGCGCCGGGCCGCACGGCGAGAAGACCACCGTGCAGCTGATCCTGGAGGGCGAGGTGCAGCTGGTTGTCAACACGCCGCACGGCTCGACCAGCGGCAGCTCGGTGCGCCTCGACGGCTACGAGATCCGGACCGCCGCGGTGATGGGCAACATCCCGTGCGTGACCACGATCCAGGGGCTCGGCGCGGCCGTGCAGGGGATCGAGGCGGTACGCCGCGGCGAGATCGGGGTCCGGTCGCTGCAGGACTGGGCCCGGGGCGCGGCCGAGGCCGCCGCGGCCGCCGAGAACAGCTGACGTGTACCGGCTCCTGTTCGACCACGTGCTGACCCGGACCGACCCGGAGCGTGCCCACCACGGCGCGTTCCGGGCGATCCGGGCGGCCCGCCCCGCGCTCCGGATGCTGGCCAAGGTCGGGGGAGCGCCGGGGGAGCCGGTCGACGCCCTCGGCCTGCGCTTCCCCAACGTGCTCGGCCTCGCCGCCGGCTTCGACAAGAACGCGGTCGGCATCGACGCGCTCGGGGCGCTCGGCTTCGGGCACGTCGAGGTGGGCACGGTGACGGGCGAGCCGCAGCCCGGCAACCCGAAGCCGCGGCTGTTCCGGCTGCCCGAGGACCGGGCCGTCGTCAACCGGATGGGCTTCAACAACGAGGGCGCCGAGGTCGTCGCCGCCCGGCTCGTGGCGCGCGCGCGTGGTCTCGACCGGCTCGGCGGCCGGTGCCGCCCGGTGCTGGGCGTCAACATCGGGAAGAGCAAGGTCGTGCCCGAGGCCGAGGCGGTCCGCGACTACGAGAAGTCCGCGCGGCTCCTCGCGCCGTACGCCGACTACCTGGTCGTGAACGTCAGCTCGCCCAACACCCCGGGCCTGCGCGACCTGCAGGCCGTCGAGAAGCTCGAGCCGATCCTGACCGCCGTCCAGGGGATCGCCGCCGCCGGTGACCGGCGGGTGCCGCTGCTCGTGAAGATCGCCCCGGACCTGGCCGACGACGACGTGCTCGCCGTCGCCGACCTCGTCACGGCGATCGGCCTCGACGGCATCGTCGCGACCAACACGACCATCTCCCGCGAGGGACTGCGCACCCCGGCCGGCCGGGTCGCCGAGATCGGTGCGGGCGGCCTGTCGGGACGGCCGCTGACCGAGCGGGCCACCGACGTGCTGCGCCTGCTGCGCGGCCGGGTCGGCCCGGACCTGACGCTGATCGGGGTCGGCGGGATCACATCGATCGAGGACGCCCGCGCGCGCCTGGCCGCAGGTGCCACCCTGCTACAGGGGTACACCGCGTTCATCTACGAGGGCCCGCTGTGGCCACGCCGGATCGTCGAGGGAGTCGACCAGTGACCTTTGGAGCCCGCCTGCACGCAGCCGTCGAGGCGCGCGGACCGCTCTGTGTGGGCGTCGACCCGCACGCCTCGCTGCTCGCCGAATGGGGGCTGGGCGACGACGTCACCGGCCTCGAGGCCTTCGCCCGCACCGTGGTCGAGGCCGTGGCGCCGGTGGCCTCGGTCGTCAAGCCGCAGTCGGCGTTCTTCGAGCGGTTCGGCAGCCGGGGGATCGCGGTGCTCGAGCGCGTGATCGCCGACTCCCGTGCCGCCGGCGCCCTGGTGCTGCTCGACGTGAAGCGCGGCGACATCGGCTCCACCAGCCAGGCATACGCCGACGCCTACCTCGACCCCGCCTCGCCGCTGGCGAGCGACGCGATCACGGTCAGCCCGTTCCTCGGCTTCGGCTCGCTCGACCCGTTCGTGGACACCGCACGACGCCACGACGCCGGCCTGTTCGTGCTCGCGCTGACCTCCAACAAGGAGGGTCCCGAGGTCCAGCACGCCCGGATCGACGACGGTGGCACCGGTGGGGGAACGGTCGCCGGGCGGATGCTCGACCACCTGCGCCGGCTCAACGCGGACTCGTCGCCGCTGGGGTCCTTCGGCGCGGTGGTCGGTGCCACGATCGGCGCGACCGACGAGGACCTCGCGTTCAACGGGCCCGTCCTCGCGCCGGGCTTCGGGGCCCAGGGCGGCACGGTCCACGACGTACGCCGGCTGTTCGGCGCCGCGGCCGCCGTGCTGCCCAGCTCCTCGCGCGGCGTCCTGCGGCTCCGGGACCCGGAGGCGATGCGCGCCGCGGTGCTCCGGATGAACGACGAGCTGCGCTCGTGACCCGGACGCGGGCCGCCGTCCTCGCCGCGGCCGTGCTCCTGCCGCTCCTCGCCGGCTGCGGGGGAGACCCGCAGGAGGCCTACTGCGGCGCGGTCAAGGACCACCAGGAGGAGCTCAGCGGGATCGTGGGCAGCGGGGAGCCCGACGCGCTCCTGAAGGCGCTGCCGGTCTTCCGCGACCTCCAGGCCCAGGCGCCGGACGACATCACGGACGAGTGGCAGCAGGTGGTCGGCCGGATCGAGGCACTGTCGGAGGCGCTCGACGAGGCCGGCGTCGACGCGGCGACGTACGACCGCGACCACCCGCCCGCCGGGCTCACCGACGAGGAGAAGGCCCGCATCGACGCGGCGGCCACCGAGCTGGGCAGCGGCACCACGCTGCGCGCCCTCCAGGACCTCGACCAGCAGGCGCGTGACGTGTGCCGCACGCCGTTGACGCTCTGACCGGACCCGATTGCTGCCCGGTCGCGGTTCTGACTAGTGTGACCTCTCACCGGCCCCCGCCACGGGGACCCCGCCGCCCGCCGACTTAAGGACCTCACGCTCGTGGCTCTGCCCCCGCTCACCCCCGAACAGCGCCAGGCGGCCCTCGAGAAGGCCGCCGCCTCCCGCAGGGAGCGGGCCGAGGTGAAGAACCGGCTGAAGAACTCCGGTGCGTCGATCGTCGACGTCCTCCAGGAGGGACAGCGCAACGAGGTCATCGGCAAGATGCGCGTCGTCGACCTCCTGCAGTCGATGCCGGGTCTGGGCAAGGTCCGCGCCCGCCAGGTCATGGAGCGGCTCGGCATCGCGGAGAGCCGCCGGGTCCGCGGACTCGGCACCAAGCAGGTCGCGGCACTCGAGAAGGAGTTCGCCGCGCGTGACTGACGCGCCGCCCCACCCCGTCCCTCGTCGCTCGCGCCTCCTCGTCCTCGCCGGCCCGACCGCCGTCGGCAAGGGCACCGTCGCCGCCGAGGTGCGCCGCTGCCACCCCGAGGTCTGGATCTCCGTGTCGGCGACCACCCGGGCGCCGCGGCCGGGGGAGGAGAACGGCGTCCATTACTGGTTCGTCTCCGACGAGGAGTTCGACGCGATGGTCGAGCAGGGCAACCTGCTGGAGTGGGCCGTGGTCCACAAGACCGCCCGCTACGGCACGCCCCGTCAGCCCGTGGAGCTCGCGCTGGCCTCCGGCCGCCCGGCGATGCTGGAGATCGACCTCCAGGGCGCGCGCCAGGTGCGCGGCACGATGCCCGACGCGCTGTTCGTGTTCCTCAAGCCCCCGTCGTGGGACGAGCTGGTGCGCCGGCTGGTCGGACGGGGTACGGAGACCGAGGAGGAGCGGGAGCGGCGGCTCGAGACCGCGCGCGAGGAGCTGGCGGCCGAGGCGGAGTTCGACGTGACGATCGTCAACCGCGAAGTTCACGCTGCTGCGGAGGAGTTGGTAGCCTTGATGTTGCCATCCCCAACAGATTCGTGAGGCAACTGCTTTGTCCGGACCCACCATCGCGGCCGAGGGCGTCACCAACCCCCCGATCGACGAGCTGCTGACGAAGACCGACAGCAAGTACAAGCTGGTCCTCTACAGCGCCAAGCGCGCCCGGCAGATCAACGCCTACTACTCCCAGCTGGGCGAGGGCCTCCTCGAGTACGTCGGCCCGCTCGTCGACACGCACGTCCAGGAGAAGCCCCTCTCGATCGCGCTGCGCGAGATCAACGAGGACCTGCTGACCTGCGAGGACATCGACCCTGCCGAGCTCGCCGCCGAGGAGGCCGCCGCGTCGGCCGCCGCCGCGGACGCCGGGAACTCCTTCAGCGAGTGATCCGCTGAGCACCAGCAGCAGCCACGAGGCCGTCTCCCCGTCGGGGAGACGGCCTGCTGCTCGTTCGGGCCCGGTGCGGGTGGTGCTGGGTGTCTCGGGCGGCATCGCGGCGTACAAGGCCTGCGAGCTGCTGCGCCGGTTCACCGAGTCCGGTCATGACGTGACGGTCGTGCCGACCGCGGCGGCGCTGGAGTTCGTGGGCGCGCCGACCTGGGCGGCGTTGTCGGGCAAGCCGGTCGCCACCGACGTCTGGACCGACGTGCACGAGGTGCCGCACGTGCGGATCGGGCGGTCCGCCGACCTCGTCGTCGTGGCGCCGGCCACCGCCGACCTGATCGCCAAGGCCGCCCACGGGCTCGCCGACGACCTGCTCACCAACACCCTGCTCACCGCCAGCTGCCCGGTCGTGTTCGCGCCCGCGATGCACACCGAGATGTGGGAGCACCCCGCGACCCGGGCCAACGTCGCCACGCTGCGCTCCCGCGGCGCTCTCGTGATCGAGCCCGCCGAGGGCCGGCTCACCGGCGCCGACACCGGCAAGGGACGGCTCCCCGAGCCCGCCGAGATCTTCGAGGTCTGCCGTGAGGTGCTGGCCGGGTCCGGCTCCGACCCGGCGACCGATCTCGCCGGCCGGCACGTGCTCGTCACCGCCGGCGGCACCCGCGAGTACCTCGACCCGGTCCGCTTCCTCGGCAACCGCTCCTCCGGGCTGCAGGGCTACGCCCTCGCCCGGGCGGCCGTCGCCCGCGGTGCCGAGGTGACCCTGGTCGCGGCCAACGTGACGCTGCCCGACCCGGCCGGGGTGAAGGTGGTGCGGGTGGAGACCACCGCCGAGCTGCGGCAGGAGGTGCTCGCGGCGACCCCGTCGGCCGACGCGGTCGTGATGGCCGCCGCGCCCGCCGACTTCCGGCCCGTGGACGTCAGCGACGCGAAGATCAAGAAGGCCCCCGACGGCTCGGCGCCCCCGCTGGCCCTCACCCAGAACCCCGACATCCTGCACGAGATCAGCAGCAACCGGGTCCGCCCGGGCGCGGTGATCGTCGGCTTCGCGGCCGAGACCGGCGACGACACCGGGTCGGTGCTCGACCTCGGCCGCGCCAAGCTCGCCCGCAAGGGCTGCGACCTCCTGGTCGTCAACGACGTCGGCGGCGGCGCGGTGTTCGGCAGCCCCGACAACGAGGCCGTGATCATCGGCGCCGACGGCGCGACGGTCGAGGTGCCGCGTGGTTCCAAGGGTGCGTTGGCGCGCGTCATTTGGGACGAAGTGGCCGCCAGGCTGCAGGATTGAGACCGGCGTCGCGACGTACGAGACGCTCGATATTCTGAGCCGCACCGCCCGCACCGGGCCAACACCCACATCAGGAGCGCAGAAGTGACCGGACGCCTCTTCACCTCGGAGTCGGTGACCGAGGGTCACCCCGACAAGATCGCCGACCAGATCAGCGACTCGGTGCTCGACGCGATGCTCGAGCAGGACCCCACCAGCCGTGTCGCGGTCGAGACGCTCCTGACCACCGGCCTCGTGGTCGTGGCCGGCGAGGTCACCACGACCGGCTACGTGGACGTCAAGGACGTCGTACGCCGCCGGATCATCGACATCGGCTACGACTCCTCGATCAAGGGCTTCGACGGCCACTCCTGCGGCGTCATGGTCGCCATCGGCGGCCAGTCCGGTGACATCGCCCAGGGCGTCGACACCGGCCACGAGAGCCGCACCGGCTCGGTCGACGCCATGGACAAGCAGGGCGCGGGCGACCAGGGCCTGATGTTCGGCTACGCCTGCGACGACACCGACGTCCTCATGCCGCTCCCGATCGTGATCGCGCAGCGCCTCGCCGAGCAGCTCACCGCCGTCCGCAAGGACGGCACGCTGCCCTACCTGCGTCCCGACGGCAAGACCCAGGTCACCATCGAGTACGACGCCGCCAACCGACCGGTGCGCGTCGACACCGTCGTGCTGTCCTCGCAGCACGACGAGGACACCGAGCTCGGCACGCTCGAGGCCGACGTCAAGAAGCACGTCATCGACCCGGTGCTCGCGAAGTTCTCGATCCCGTCCGAGGGCTACCGGCTGCTGGTCAACCCGACCGGTCGCTTCGTCGTCGGCGGCCCCATGGGCGACGCCGGCCTGACCGGCCGCAAGATCATCGTCGACACCTACGGCGGGATGGCCCGCCACGGTGGCGGTGCGTTCTCCGGCAAGGACCCGTCGAAGGTCGACCGCTCGGCCGCCTACGCGATGCGCTGGGTGGCCAAGAACGTCGTGGCCGCCGGCCTCGCCACCCGCTGCGAGGCCCAGGTGGCCTACGCGATCGGCAAGGCCCAGCCGGTCGGCGTGTTCATCGAGACCTTCGGCACCGGCGTGGTCTCCGACGAGCGGATCCAGGAGGCGGTGCTCGAGGTCTTCGACCTGCGCCCCGCCGCGATCATCCGCGACCTCGACCTGCTCCGGCCGATCTACGCCAAGACCGCGGCGTACGGCCACTTCGGCCGCGAGCTCCCCGAGTTCACCTGGGAGCGCACCGACCGCGCCGACGCGCTCAAAGCTGCCGCCGGCCTGTGACCTGGTTGACCCGCCCGAAACTTTCGGGCGGATCGTCGACACTACGTTGACCCGCCCGAAACTTTCGGGCGGGTCAACGTCGTGTTGGGGGCGTCGCCGCCCGCTGGTAGACATCTGCCCGTGACCCCGCCCATGACCGACCCCGAGGAGCAGCCCGAGCTGCTGCCGGGCATGGTCCGGGCGACGCTCAAGGCGTCCCAGGCGAAGGCCCGGGCGACCCGCGAGCGCAAGGCGAAGCAGGCCGAGCCGGCTGCGGTCGACCCGGTGGCCAGGGTGCTGGTCGACGTCCCCCTCGCGCACCTCGACCGGCCCTTCGACTACGCGGTGCCGGCGGCGATGGCCGACGACGCCCGGCCGGGGGTGCGGGTCAAGGTCCGCTTCGCCGGACAGGACGTCGACGGCTACCTCGTGGCCCGGGCCGCCACGTCGGACCACCCCGGCCGGCTGGCCCCGCTGCGCCGTGTGGTGAGCGCCGAGCCGGTGCTCGCCCCGCAGGTCGAGGCCCTCACCGCCGACCTCGCCGAGCGTTACGCCGGCACCCGCTCCGACGTGCTCCGGCTCGCCGTGCCCGCACGGCATGCGACCACCGAGCAGCGCGCCAGCCCGCCCGCCCCGCCCTGGCGCGGCGTCGACCTCCCGGCCGGTGAGGCCGCCTGGGCAGGTCACGAGCCGGGCGCGGCGTACCTGCGCCACCTCGCCGACGGAGGCACACCGCGGGCGGTGTGGACCGCCGCCCCGGCGACCGACTGGCCGGCGCTGGTCGCCCATGCCGTGGCGGCGACGTACGCCTCGGGGCGCGGCAGCCTCGTGTGCGTGCCCGACGGCAAGGACGTCGCTCGTGTCGACGCGGCGCTCACCGCGGTGCTGGGAGACGGGCACCACGTCACGCTGACCGCGGACTCGGGGCCGGCGGCCCGCTACCGTGACTTCCTCGCCGTCAGCCGTGGCGCGCGGCGGATCGTGGTCGGCACCCGCGCTGCGGGCTTCGCCCCCGTCCACGACCTCGGGCTCGTCGTCGTGTGGGACGACGGCGACGACCTCCATGCCGAGCCGCGCGCTCCCTACCCGCACACCCGCGAGACCCTGCTGCTGCGCGCCGAGCGCGAGCGCACCGCGGCGCTGGTCGGCGGCTTCGTGCGCACCGTCGAGGGGGAGTACCTGCTGCGCACGGGCTGGGCCCACGAGCTCGCGGCGCCGCGCGAGGAGGTGCGCCGCCGGGTGACGGTGACCGTCGCCGGAGCCGCGGACAACCGCGACACGCACGCCCGAGGCGCCCGGATGCCCCGCGAGGTCCACCTGGCAATCCGCGACGCGGTGGCCGAGGGGCCGGTCCTCGTGCAGACCCCGCGGCTGGGCTACGCCACCGCGCTGGCCTGCGAGCGCTGCCGTACACCGGCCCGCTGCGCGGCCTGCCAGGGCCCGCTGGCGCTCACGGGACCGACCACCCCGCCCGCCTGCCGGTGGTGCGGCACGGTGGCCGAGGACTGGTCGTGCCCCGAGTGCGGGCACCGGGGGCTGCGCGCGCCGGTGCTCGGCGACGCCCGCACCGCCGAGGAGCTGGGCCGGGCCTTCCCGGGGGTCACCGTGCGCTCGAGCTCGGGGGACAGTGTGGTGCCGTCCGTCGCCTCCCGCCCCCAGATCGTGGTCGCCACCCCGGGCGCCGAGCCCGTGGCGGAGGACGGCTACGCCGCGGTCGTGCTGCTCGACACCTGGCTGCTGCTCTCGCGCATCGACCTGCGAGCCGAGGAGGAGGCGCTGCGCCGCTGGGCCAACGCCGCCGCCCTGGTCCGTCCCGGCGGCCGGGTGGTCGCGGTGGGCGACGCCGCCCACCCCGCGCTCCAGGCGCTCGTGCGCTGGGACCCGGCCGGGTTCGCCGCCCGCGAGACCGCCGAGCGGGTCGAGGCCCACCTGCCGCCGGCCAGCCGGCTCGCGACGGTCACGGGGGAGCCGGGAGCGGTCGACGACGCCCTCACGCTGCTCGACGCTCCCCGCGGCGCAGAGATCCTCGGCCCCGTTGACCTCGGCGACGGCGAGTGCCGGGTCGTGGTCCGGGTCCCGCGTGCCCAGGGTGTCGCGCTCTCCCACGCCCTCGGCCAGCTGCAGCGCGTGCGCTCGAGCCGCAAGCTCGACGCGGTCCGCATCCAGGTCGACCCGCCGACGCTGTAGGCCGTGACGCGCTGCCACCCACCGCGCGACCGACCTATCCTCGGAGGATGATCCGCCGCTCGGCCCCGGTGGTCGCCCTGGCCCTGGTGCTGGGCGCGTGCGGCGTCGACTCCACCTCGCACGCGTGGGAGAAAGACGGCGAGCAGGTCGACCTCGACAAGATCGCGTACAACCGCGGCGTCGAGCACTGCGGCTGGCAGGACGTCACCTTCCTCGACATGGACTGGCCACCCGACGACCCGGCCGCGCCGTCGCGCCGGCAGTACCTCTGGGACCCGAAGGGCATCCTCGACGACCGCACACTGACGGATTCGACGGACGACGCGGAGCTGCCCGGTGACGCGCGGTTCACCGGCTACTCCAGCGACCTCGGCGAGCTGTGGCTGGCGCCGAGCGACCAGGACACCCGCGCCTACCTCGTCTCCGAGGACGGCGACGAGGTCGAGACGTGGGGGCGCACCGACCGGACCGTCGGCTGCGACTGAGCGTCGTCGCCCGGGAGTCAGTCCCCGACGGCGTCGATGCCGCGCTGCACGATCAGCGGGTCGGGGGCCGCGACCACCTGGGCGTCCTTGCCCTCGTAGTCGAACCGCGAGAGGAAGTAGCGCATCGCGTTGAGCCGCGCCCGCTTCTTGTCGTTGCTCTTCACCGTCGTCCACGGCGCCCACTCCGTGTCGGTACGCCGGATCATCGCCTCCTTGGCGTCGGTGTAGGCCTCCCACTTGCTCAGCGACTGCAGGTCGATGGGCGAGAGCTTCCACTGCCGCACCGGGTCCACCTGCCGGATGATGAACCGGGTGCGCTGCTCGGACTGGGTGACCGAGAACCAGAACTTCGTCAGCGAGATCCCGCTGTCGACCAGCATCCGCTCGAACAGCGGCGCCTGGGCCATGAACTGCTCGTACTCCGGCTCGGTGGTGAACCCCATGACCCGCTCGACACCGGCGCGGTTGTACCAGGAGCGGTCGAACAGCACCATCTCGCCGGCCGTCGGCAGGTACTGCACGTAGCGCTGGAAGTACCACTGGCTCTGCTCGCGGTCGCTGGGCTTGGTCAGCGCGACGGTGCGGGCGTAGCGGGGGTTCAGGTGCTCCATGAACCGCTTGATCGTCCCGCCCTTGCCGGCCGCGTCGCGGCCCTCGAACAGCAGCACGTGCTTGGTGTGGGTGTCCTGGGCCCAGTTCTGGAACTTCAGCAGCTCGACCTGCAGGCGGTACTTGACCTCGTCGTACTCCTCGCGTGGCATCCGCTCGTCGTACGGGTAGTTCTCGCGCCAGGTGTCCACCGCCCGGCCCTGGGGGTCGAGCAGGATCGGGTCGTCGTCGTGGTCCTCGCCGATGGTGTGGCCGTCGATGCGGAGATGGTCGATGTACTCGCGCACGTCCTGCAGCATGCTTCGCAACCTAGCCTCCTCAGCCCGGTCGCACGGGCGATCCCTAGACTGGCGTCGTGCCCGTACAGCCGATCCGTCTCCTCGGGGACCCCGTCCTCCGCAAGCCCGCCATCGAGGTCGTCGACTTCGACAAGGAGCTGCGCCGGCTGGTCGAGGACCTCACCGACACGATGCTGGACGCGCCGGGCGCGGGTCTGGCGGCACCGCAGATCGGGGTCGGCCTGCGGGCGTTCACGTGGTACGTCGACGGCGAGGTCGGCCACCTGGTCAACCCGCGGCTCGAGCTCTCGGCCGAGATCCAGGACGGCCCCGAGGGTTGCCTCTCGATTCCCGGCCTCAGCATCGACTGCCGCCGGGCGCTGTCGGTGGTGGCGCACGGATTCAACATGTACGGCGACCCTGTGGTGATCGAGGGCTCCGAGCTGCTCGCCCGGGCCATCCAGCACGAGACCGACCACCTCGACGGGGTGCTGTTCATCGACCGCCTCGACCCCGAGGCCCGCAAGGCCGCGATGAAGGAGATCCGCGAGTCCGACTGGTTCGGCCTCGACAAGCCCCAGGTGAAGGTCTCACCGCACGCCACCAACGGGCTGGGCTTCTAGGCGATGCGCGTCGTCTTCGCCGGCACCCCCGAGGTGGCCGTGACCGTGCTCGACGCGGTGGCGGCCTCCGCCCACGAGCTCGTGGGCGTGGTCACGCGTCCCGACGCCCCCACCGGGCGTGGCCGGCGCCTCGTGGCGAGCCCGGTCGCCGTGCGCGCCGAGGAGCTCGGCGTACCCGTCCTCAAGCCCGGCCACCCCCGCGACCCGGGCTTCCAGGACGCGCTGCGCGCCCTGCAGCCCGACTGCTGCCCGGTGGTCGCCTACGGCGCGCTGCTGCCGCAGTCCGCGCTCGACATCCCCCGGTACGGCTGGGTCAACCTGCACTTCTCGGCCCTCCCGGCTTGGCGGGGCGCGGCCCCGGTGCAGCACGCGATCTGGTCTGGCGACGAGGTGACCGGCACCACGACGTTCCGGATCGTCAAGGAGCTCGACGCGGGTCCGACGTACGGCGTGATGACCGAGCGGATCCGGCCCACTGACACCGCGGGCGACCTGCTGGCCCGGCTCGCCGAGGGCGGGGCGGACCTCCTGGTGGCAACCCTCGACGGCATCGAGAACGGCTCGCTGGTCGAGCGGGCCCAGCAGGAGGAGGGTGTCTCGTACGCCCCGAAGGTGGAGGTGGACGACGCCCGGGTCGACTGGAGCCACCCGGCCGTCGCGATCGACCGGCAGGTGCGCGCCTGCACGCCGGCTCCTGGGGCGTGGACGACGTTCGCCGGTGAGCGGCTCAAGCTGGGGCCGGTACAGCGCACGGATCAGCGCCTCGAGCCCGGAGTGCTCGAGGTCACCAAGAATGCCGTGCTCGTCGGCACCGGCACGGAGGCGGTCCGGCTGGGCGACGTCCGCCCGCACGGGCGCAAGCAGATGGCCGCCGCCGACTGGGCCCGCGGGGTCCGCGTCGAGTCCGGTGCCCGGATTGGTGCGGGTTCCGGTGAAAGCTGACGCCGGGATCGATACGGTCATGACCATGAGCCGTCCGGCGCATCCTGAGGACACTCGCGACGACCTGGACCCGGTCCTCGACGAGATCTGCAGGTCGCTGCCCGAGGTCGAGCTCGGCACCTCGTGGGGAGACCGACCCACCTACAAGGTGCGCGGCAAGGGCTTCCTGCTCTACCGGGCTCCGCACCGCAGCGCGATCGACCCCGCGACGGGGGAGATGTACGACGACCTGGTGGTGATCATGACCGCCGGTGAGGCCGACAAGCGGGCGCTCGTGGCGGACGAGCGGCTGCCGTTCTTCACCATCGACCACTTCAAGGGGTACGCCGCCGTCCTGGTCCAGCGGTCCCGTCTCGGAGAGATCGAGCGCGAGGAGCTGACCGAGATCATCACCGAAGCCTGGGCCGCGAAGGCCCCCAAGAGCCTGTCGAGGAAGTACCTCGGGGATGACTGATCCCCGCACGCGGGGGCCCCAGCGTGGGAGCCGGGCCACCGGCACCCGTTCCCCCGTCGACCCGGCCCGGCTCGCAGCGCTCGAGGTGATGAAGGCGGTGCGGGTCGACGGCGCGTACACCAACCTCGTGTTGCCCTCCGTGCTGCGCCAGCACGGGCTCTCCGGCCGGGACGCGGCGTTCGTCACCGAGCTCGTGTCCGGCACGATCCGGCGGCGGGGGACGTACGACGCGATCCTCGCCGCGTGCGTGGACCGTCCGCTGAGCAAGGTCGAGGCCAAGGTGCTCGATGCCCTGCGGCTCGGCACCCACCAGCTGCTGTCGATGCGGGTGCCGACCCACGCCGCGATCAGCACGACCGTCGACCTGGTGCGGGCCAAGGTCAGCTCCGGGGCCGGTGGCTTCGCCAACGCGGTGCTCCGCCAGGTCGCGCGACAGGAGCTCGCCGAGTGGATCGGCCGGGTCGCGCCCGACCCGCGGGTCGCGCCCACCCGGTTCGCCTCGATCGCCTACAGCCACCCGCGCTGGATCGTGGACGAGCTGCGCTCGGCGGTGGGCGCCGAGGAGCTGTTCGAGCTGCTGGCCGCCGACAACGAACCGCCCCGGGTGACGCTGGTCGCCCGGCCCGGACGCGGCACCCGGGACGAGCTGCCGGGCGAGCCGACGCCCTACTCGCCGTACGGCGTGGTCCTGGCGGGTGGCGACCCCGGCGAGATCCCGGCGGTCGCCGAGGGCCGCGCGGGCGTGCAGGACGAGGGCTCCCAGCTGGTCGCGGTCGCGATGGCGGCCGCGGCCGTCGACGGTCCCGACCGCCGGTGGCTGGACCTGTGTGCCGGCCCGGGCGGCAAGGCCGCGCTGCTGGCGGCGCTCGCGGCGCAGCGCGGCGCGTCGCTGGTCGCTGCGGAGCGCCAGGAGCACCGGTCCCGCCTGGTGCAGCGGGCGCTGCGGGGCGCACCGGGCACGCTCGGGATCGTCACCTCCGACGGGACCGCGCCGCCGTTCGCCCGGGGTGCCTTCGACCGCGTGCTGGTCGACGCGCCGTGCACGGGCCTGGGAGCGCTCCGACGCCGTCCGGAGGCCCGTTGGCGGCGCCGGGCCGACGACCTGCTCAGCCTCGTGCTGCTGCAACGACGGCTACTGTCCTCGGCCCTCGACCTCACCCGGCCCGGCGGGGTCGTGCTCTACGCCACCTGCTCGCCGGTGATCTCCGAGACCCGCGGCGTGGTGTCGTCGGTGCTCGAGACCCGCGACGACGTCGTCCTCGAGGACGCCCGGGCGTTGCTCCCGGACGTCCCCCAGTGTGATGGACCGATGCCGGGCACCGTCCAGCTGTGGCCGCACCGCCACGGCACGGACGCGATGTTCCTGGCACTGCTGCGGCGTACGGCCTAGGGGCTCACGCTGCCCAGATCAACGCGGCCCCGACCTGGTCGACTTGGGCCTGGGTGCTGCCCGGGGCGGGCTGGACGGTCGCGAAGAACTCGCCGTGGACCTCGCTGACGAACGTGTGGACATGCGGGAGCACGTCGGCCTTGTCGGGGTCCTGGTAGTCGGCCCAGGTGTCGGCCGACCGCCAGTTGACGATCACCGATGCCGCACCCTGGGAGCAGCTGAACTTCTCGTCCAGCGGCTTGTCGCAGCGCCAGTCCGCCGAGTCGACGTACACGGGACCGCGCTCGAGCATGCGCAGTGCTCGTGCGTGGGCCCGGGCTTCCTGGGCCGGGCGCTGGAGCTGCTCGTCGGTCCGGGTCGACTGCGCGGAGGACGGGTCGGTGGCCAATCCCGGGTCGTGGCGGGAGGCGCCGGTCGGGTCACCCGAGCCGCCGATCATCGCCACGCCCACGGCGACCGCGGCGACCGCGCCGGCAGCTGCGAGCGCGACACCGGCCCGGCGCCGCCGGCGGATCCGGGTGCCGGCCCGGGTCGAGACCCGCACCAGCTCGTCGAGGTCCGTCCACTCGTCGTCGACCCGGTCGTGCAGCGCGGTCGCCAGTGACGTGTCGTTCATGATGCGGTCTCCTCGGTGAGGTCGGCGTCGACCAGCGGCCGGAGCCGCTGGAGCGCGCGACGGGATCTGGTGCGGACGGCGGTCTCGGTGAGGCCGAGGTCGCGTGCGGTGTCGGCGACCGACCGGTCCTCCCAGTAGCGCAGCACCACGACCGCCCGGTCGAGTCCGGAGAGCGTGGTGAGCGCGGCCAGGAGGTCGAGACGGGTCGCCGGGTCGACCGGGGCCGAGTCCGCCGGGCCGATGTGGTCGAGGTGAAGGTCGCGGGGCACCTCGCTGGAGCGGCGCAGCCGCCGGTGCGAGAGGAACGCGTTGAGCAGCGTGGTGCGTGCGTAGGCGAGCGGGTTGTCGGCCCGCGACACCCGCCGCCACGAGGCGTACACCTTGGCGTAGGTCGTCTGGGTGAGGTCCTCCGCCAGGTGGTGGTCGCCGGTCAGCAGCAGCGCCTGGCGGTGCAGCTGGGTCCCGGTGGCCCGCACGAAGTCCCCGAAGTCTTCTGCGTCCTTGCTCGTCACACCCTTTTGACTCCTCGTGTGGCCCTCGCGTTGCGTCCCTGACGGGTCAGTCCAGCACGTGGCGCAGGTAGCGGCCAGGCGCGTCGAGGTAGGCCTTCCAGTGGTAGACCAGCTCGAGCTCCGCCCAGGTGGTACGCCGGATGCCCCAGTCGCCCACCTCGAGGATCGTCGCGCCGGGCATCGCCGCGAGCACCGGCGAGTGCGTGGCGCACAGGACCTGGCCACCGCTCTCGACCACCCGGCCGAGCGCCCCGATGAGCGCGAGCGTGGACGAGAACGACAACGCGGCCTCGGGCTCGTCGAGGCAGTAGAAGCCGGGGGAGTCGAAGCGGGTGCGCAGCACCTCGAGGAACGACTCGCCGTGGCTCATCTCGTGGAACAGAGGCGCTGTTCGATCGCGGAACGGATTCACCTGCTGTTCCTCGAAGGTGTACCACCCGTGCATCGTCTCGGCGCGCAGGAAGAAGCCCCAGCGGCTGGCACCGAGTCCGCGCTGGAGGCGCAGTGATCTCGTGAGCGGCGACTCGGTGGCACGAGTGGAGTGGTGTCCCTGGGCCGACCCGCCCTCCGGCGACAGGCCGTAGGCCGCGGCGACGGCCTCGACGATCGTGGACTTCCCGGAGCCGTTCTCACCGACCAGGAACGTCACGAACGGCGAGAGCTTCAGTCCCTCGCCGGCCAGCTGCGCCACCGCCGGGATCGTCATCGGCCACTCCTCGGGGTCGAGCGGGTGCTCGCGGTCCACCGTCACCGAGACCACCGGCGGCTGGTCGAAGTCCATGGCGGGAACCTACGACCTCCCACCCCCTAGAGTCGGCCCCATGCCCGCCGCCAAGCCGCCCGCGGTCGAGATCGAGGTCGACAACCGCGTGGTACGGGTGAGCAACCCCGACCGGGTGTACTTCCCGGAGTCGGGGGCCACCAAGCTCGACCTGGTCGAGTACTACCTCTCGGTCGGGCCCGGCATCGTCAACGCGCTGTTCGAGCGGCCCTGCATGCTGCACCGCTTCCCGAAGGGCCTGGCGGGCGACAAGGTGCACCAGAAGCGGCTGCCGCAGGGCGCTCCGCCCTGGGTGGAGACCGTGCGCCTGTACTTCCCGCGCTGGGGACGCACCGCCGACGAGCTGTGTGTCACCGAGCTGGGCTCGGTGATCTGGGCGGTGCAGATGTCCACCGTCGAGTTCCACCCGTGGAACAGCCGCCGCGAGGACACCGAGAAGCCCGACGAGTGGCGCATCGACCTCGACCCCGGCCCGGAGTGCCCCTACGACCGGGTCCGCCGGGTCGCCCACGTCGCCCACGAGGTGCTCGACGAGCTCGGCGCGGTCGGCTTCCCCAAGACCAGCGGCAGCAAGGGCCTGCACGTCTACGTCCGCATCAAGCCCGAGCACGGCCACAAGGACGTACGCCGGGCGGCGCTCGCGTTCGCCCGCGAGGTCGAGCGGCGCCTGCCCGACGACGTCGACCTGACCTGGTGGCGCAAGGACCGCGACCCGACCACGGTCTTCGTCGACTACAACCAGAACGCCCGCGACCACACGATCGCCGCGGCGTACTCCGTGCGCGGCCTGCCCGACGCCCGTGTCTCCACCCCGATCCGCTGGGACGAGGTCGACGACGCCGACCCCCGCGACTTCACGATCTTCACCGTGCCCGCCCGGTTCGCCGAGCTCGGCGACCTGCACGCCGACATCGACGACGGTGGCGGTCGGGGGCCCTACGACATCACGCCCCTGCTGGAGTGGGCCGACCGCGACGAGCGCGAGGGCGCGGAGCCGCCCGCGGACCCCGAACCCTAGGATCGGTCCGTGGGCATCCAGATCACCCCGAGCATCCTCAACGCCGACTTCGCCGCCCTCGGGGCCGAGGTCGCGCGGATCGGCAGCGCCGACTGGGTGCACGTCGACGTCATGGACAACCACTTCGTCCCCAACCTCACGTTCGGCCCGACGATGGTCGAGGCGCTGGCCCGGTCGACCGACGTGCCGCTGGACGCCCACCTGATGATCGAGGACGCGGACCGCAGCGCCCTGGCGTACGTCGAGGCCGGGTGCGGCTCAGTGACGTTCCACGTCGAGGCGGCCAAGGCCCCGGTGCGGCTGGCCCGCGAGATCCGCTCCCACGGCGCCCGCGCGAGCATGGCCCTCCGGCCGGCCACGCCCGTGGAGCCCTACGAGGACCTGCTGCCCGAGCTCGACATGCTGCTGATCATGACCGTCGAACCCGGGTTCGGCGGCCAGCGGTTCCTCGACCTGTGCCTGCCCAAGATCCGCCGGGCCCGCGAGCTGATGGACAAGCACGGCATCGAGACCTGGCTCCAGGTCGACGGCGGCATCAGCCTCGACACCATCGAGCGCTGCGTCGAGGCCGGCGCGGACGTCTTCGTCGCGGGCTCCGCGGTCTACTCCGCCGACGACCCCGACCGAATGGTCGCCGAGCTGCGCGCGAAGGCCGAGGCCGCTGCCCGCTGACCCTCCACGCTCGGGCCCCGGGCCTGGAATCCCTGTGGTTTGGTCACCAACGACGGCATTTCTGGGTGCGTCCCTGTCGTTGGTGACCAAACGGCGCCTGTGGAGGAGCGGCGGAGTGGCAGCCCGGCGCTGCCGGTGCCGGGGCCGAACGTCTGTCGTTTGGTCACCAACCGCGGCACGTCGGGCCGCGTGTTGTCGTTGGTGACCAAACCGCAGCTGTGGAGTAGCACCGGGCCGCCGAGGGTCACCCTCACGGTCTCGGCCCTCGCCCGGCGGGACTCCAGCCTGCGGAGGCCTGGCAGCCACAGATCAACGCGACCCGCGCCGACCGACCGGGCACACTGCGCCGCGTGCTCCTGACCCTCTCGGCGACGCCCGCGCCCGCCCGCGACCTGGGGTACCTGCTGCACAAGCACCCCGACCGGGTCCAGGAGTTCACCCAGTCGTTCGGGGCCGCGAGCGCGACACCGGGCGCAAGGGCAGCCTCGCCCTGCGCGAGCACGGCCTCGGGCTGGAGTCGCTGAGCCTCTTCGTCGAGGGCGCGCCGCTCTGGAGGGTCCACCAGGTGGTGTTCGCGGTGCTCGCCCTCGAGTCGGAGCCGGTCGACCCCCGTCTCTAGAGGCCCGGCGTGCGCGGGCGTCTCGCTCTGTGGTCCGGCTCACGCCTGATCGCTTACGTCGCTGTGGCACACTCGACCTCGACGAGTTCTCGAACTCGCGTGCTCTGGGGTCGGTGTAATTCCGAGCCGGCGGTGACTGGGTGAGAGCCCAGAAGTCCGCGACCCGGTCACAGCCAGTGACCGGTTGACCAGGTGAGATTCCTGGACCGACGGTGAAAGTCCGGATGGGAAGCGCACGCAGGTGTCGTCCCCACGTGTCCGCACGTGCGGGTGACCCGTCGGCCCCGGAGTCCGCGAGCGGACATGAGGGGCACCGAGATGGCATTCACCGCGGCCGAGCAGGCGGCGATGTCGCGCGCCCTCGAGCTGGCGGCCACGCCGGGCGTCCCGCTCGGCCCGAACCCGCGGGTCGGGTGCGTGCTCCTCGACGCCGAGGGCCGCACGATCGCGGAGGGGCACCACCGCGGCGCCGGCACGCCGCACGCGGAGGCCGACGCCCTCGCCCGGGCCGGCGACCGGGCCCGGGGCGCCACCGCGGTGGTCACCCTCGAGCCGTGCAACCACACCGGCCGCACCGGCCCGTGCGCCGACGCACTGGTGGCCGCGGGCGTACGACGCGTGGTCTTCGCCCAGCCGGACCCCAATCCGGACGCGGCCGGTGGTGCCGCCACCCTGGCCACCGCGGGCGTCGACGTCGAGTCGGGACTCCTGACGGTCGAGTCGGGACTTCTGAACCGCTTCTGGACCTTCGGCCTCGAGCACGGCCGCCCGTTCGTGACGTGGAAGTTCGCCACGACCCTCGACGGCCGCAGCGCCGCCGCCGACGGCACCAGCCGCTGGGTGAGCTCCCCGGCCGCCCGCCTCGACACGCACCGGCTGCGCGCCACCTGCGACGTGATGCTGGTCGGCACCAACACGATCGCCGTCGACGACCCACTGCTGACCGTCCGCGACGAGCAGGACCGGCCGCCCGCGCACCAGCCGCTGCGCGCAGTGATGGGGGAGCGCGACCTCGACGCCGGGCGGCGCGTGTTTAACGCCGACGCGCCCTCGGTGCGGCTGCGCACCCGCGAGCCCGAGGAGGCGCTCGCCGAGCTGTTCGCCCGCGGCCGTCGGCACGTCTTCCTCGAGGGCGGTCCCACGCTCGCCGCCGCGTTCCTGCGCGCCGGCCTCGTCGACGAGATCGTCGTGTACGTCGCACCGATGCTGCTCGGCGCCGGCCGCAGCGCGGTCGCCGACCTCGGAATCACCACCATCGCCGACGCGTTCCGTCCTCGCGTCACCGACATCACCGTGCTCGAGGGAGAGGAGCCGAACGTGCGGCTCACCCTCGCACCAGGGAAGGACTGAGATGTTCACCGGAATCGTCGAGGAGCTCGGCACCGTCGCCGCGGTCGAGGACCAGGGCGACGCGATCCGCCTCACCATCCGCGCCTCGACGGTGCTCGAGGACGCCGGTCTCGGCGACTCGATCGCCGTCAACGGCTGCTGTCTCACCGTGGCTGCGCGCGACGGCGACACCTGGACGGCCGACGTGATGCAGGAGACGCTCGACAAGACCAGCCTGTACGGCGTACGCCCCGGCGACCGGGTCAACCTCGAGCGCGCCGTCACCGCCGACAAGCGGCTGGGCGGCCACATCGTCCAGGGCCACGTCGACGACGTGGGGACGGTGCTCAGCCGCACCCCGAGCGAGCACTGGGAGGTCGTCGAGATCTCGCTGCCCGCGGGACTCACCCGCTACCTCGTCGACAAGGGCTCGATCACCGTCGACGGCGTCAGCCTCACGGTCGTGGAGGCCCACGACGAGCGGTTCACGGTGAGCCTGATCCCCGAGACCCTGGCTCGCACCACGCTCGGCACCCGGCAGCCGGGCGACCGGGTGAACCTCGAGGCCGACATCCTCGCCAAGCACGTCGAGAAGCTGCTGGCGTACCGGAGCGAGGCGACGGGCGTGGGGAGCGACTGATGCTCGACTGGCTGCTCCACGGCACGATCCAGGTCGGCGACGGCTACCTGTCGGTCCGCGAGGTCGTCGGCAACCTGTTCGGCCTCGCGAGCGCCCTGTTCGGCATGCGGCGCGTGGTCTGGGCCTGGCCGGTGGGCCTGGTCGGCAACGTGCTGCTGTTCACGGTGTTCGTCAGCGGCGAGCTCAGCAACGCGGCCTCGGAGCCACTGTGGGGCCAGGCCGGCCGGCAGGTGATGTTCGCGGTCGCGAGCCTGTACGGCTGGTGGCGCTGGTCGCGGCTCCGGCGCGACGGGGGCGCCGCCGACGGCGGGGCGATCTCGCCGCGGTGGGCGACCGGTCCCGAGCGCGTGGCCCTGGTCGCCATGGCCGCCGCCGGCTACGCCCTCGCCTACGCGCTGCTGCAGCAGATCGGCTCGTGGGGTCCGCGCACCGAGGCCTGGATCCTCGCCGGCTCGCTGCTGGCGACCTACGGCATGGCCCGCGGCTGGGTGGAGTTCTGGCTGGTCTGGGTGGCCGTCGACGTCGTCGGCGTGACCACGCTGGTCCGAGCCGGCTACTACCCGACCGCGGGGATGTACCTGTTCTACGGCGGCTTCTGCGTGATCGGGTTCGCCGCCTGGTGGCGCGCCGAGCGCCGCACCACGAGCGCGACCCGGGCCGACCGGCCCGTCGAGCTCACCTCGAGGCAAGGAGCATCAGCATGAGCCAGCCAGGGAACCCCGTCGAGCCCGTCGAACGGGTCCGGCTCGACACGGTCGAGCGGGCCATCGCCGACATCGCCGACGGCAAGGCGGTCGTGGTCGTCGACGACGAGGACCGCGAGAACGAGGGCGACATCATCTTCGCCGCCAGCAAGGCGACGCCCGAGCTGATGGCGTTCACGATCCGCTACAGCAGCGGGGTGATCTGCGTCCCGATGCCGGCCCCGATGCTCGACCGGCTCGAGATCCCGCTGATGACCCCGCACAACAAGGACCGGCTGCGTACGGCGTACACGATCTCGGTCGACGCCCGCGACGGCGTCAGCACCGGCATCTCCGCGGCCGACCGGGCGCACACGGTGCGGGTGCTCGCCGACTCGGCGACCGAGCCGTGGGAGATCACCCGCCCGGGTCACGTGTTCCCGCTGCGCTACCGCGAGGGCGGGGTGCTGGTCCGCCGCGGGCACACCGAGGCCGCGGTCGACCTGGCCCGCCTCGCCGGGCTGACCCCCGCCGGCGTGCTCGTCGAGGTCGTCAACGACGACGGCACGATGAAGCGCGCCCCCGAGCTGCGGGCCTTCGCCGACGAGCACGGCCTCGCGATGATCTCGATCGACGACCTGGTCCGCTACCGCCGCCGCCACGAGAACCTCGTCGAGCGGGTCGCGGAGACCCGGCTGCCCACCCGGCACGGCGACTTCACGGCGTACGGCTACCGGATCACCGTCGACGACTCCGAGCACATCGCCCTCGTGCACGGGGACATCAGCGGACCCGAGCCGGTGCTGACACGCGTGCACTCCGAGTGCCTGACCGGCGACGTGTTCGGCAGCCACCGCTGCGACTGCGGGCCGCAGCTCGACGAGGCGCTGGCGCGGATCGTCGAGGAGGGGCGCGGTGTCGTGGTCTACCTGCGCGGCCACGAGGGACGCGGGATCGGCCTGGTCGCCAAGCTCCAGGCCTACCAGCTCCAGGACGGCGGCCGCGACACCGTGGACGCCAACCTCGACCTGGGGCTGCCCGCCGACGCCCGCCACTACGGGACCGCCACCCAGGTGCTGCGCGACCTCGGCGTCACCAGCGTCCGGCTGCTGACCAACAACCCCGACAAGGTGAGCAACCTCGAGGACTTCGGGATCGGTGTGGCCGCCCGCGTCCCGCTCACCCCGCACCCCAACGACCACAACATCGCCTACCTGCTCACCAAGCGCGACCGGATGGGTCACGATCTGCCCAACCTCGCCGATGGTGTTCCCGAGACCCTCGCCCAGAACGGAGCCTGACCCATGACCGGACACGGAGCACCCGTGCTCGAGACCGTCGACTGCAGTGACCTCCGGGTGGCGGTCGTCGCCTCCAGCTGGCACACGCAGGTGATGGACGGCCTGGTCGCCGGCGCCGAGCGTGCGCTGGACGACTACCACGTCGGGGAGCGCAAGCTGGTCCGCGTGCCGGGAGCCTACGAGCTGGCCGTCGTCGCCGACGCGCTCGCGCGGCAGGGGTACGACGCCGTCGTCGCCCTCGGCGTGGTCATCCGCGGCGGCACCCCACACTTCGACTACGTCTGCCAGGCCGCCACCGAGGGCCTGACCCGGGTCGCGCTCGACCGCGGCATCCCGGTGGGCTTCGGGGTCCTCACCTGCGACGGCGACCAGCAGGCGCTGGACCGGGCCGGCCTGGAGGGCTCCAAGGAGGACAAGGGCTACGAGGCCACCTCCGCGGCGCTGCTCACCGCGCGGACCCTGAGGGAGCTCGCCGCCACCGCACCGTAGGCTGACCGGGTGAAGACGTTCGACGAGCTCTGGACCGAGCTGAGCGAGAAGGCCCGGTCCCGCCCCGAGGGATCCGGCACCGTGCGCGAGCTCGACGCCGGCGTCCATGCGATCGGGAAGAAGCTGGTCGAGGAGGCTGCGGAGTCCTGGATGGCCGCGGAGCACGAGGGCCGGGACCGGACGGCGGAGGAGATCAGCCAGCTGCTCTACCACGCCCAGGTCCTGATGCTCGCGACCGGCATCGAGCTCGACGACGTCTACGCCCACCTCTGAGGAGGAGCCTCCATGGCACTGCTCCGCATCGCGGTCCCCAACAAGGGGTCGCTGTCCCAGTCCGCGTCCGAGATCCTGCGCGAGTCCGGCTACCGCCAGCGCGACGACGCCAAGCAGCTGACGCTCACCGACGCCGAGAACGGCGTGGAGTTCTTCTACCTGCGCCCGCGTGACATCGCGCTGTACGTCGGGGAGGGCACGCTCGACGTCGGCATCACCGGCCGCGACCTGCTCAAGGACTCCGGCGCCAAGGCCGAGGAGGTGCGCGGCCTCGGTTTCGGGCGTAGCCGGTTCCGGTTCGCCGGCCCGCGCGGCTCGTTCACCGACCTCACCCAGCTGGCCGGGACGCGGATCGCCACGTCGTACGTCGGCGTGGTCCGCTCGTTTCTCGAGGAGCGCGGCATCGAGGCGACCGTGATCCGCCTCGACGGCGCCGTGGAGACCAGCATCCAGCTCGGCGTCGCCGACGTGATCGCCGACGTCGTCGAGACCGGCAGCACCCTGCGGCAGGCCGGGCTCGAGACCTTCGGCGAGACCATCCTCGACTCCGAGGCGGTGCTGATCACGCGCAGCGGGTCCGTGCCCGAGGGGTTCGAGATCTTCCGCCGCCGGGTCGAGGGCGTCCTGGTGGCCCGGACCTACGTGATGATGGACTACGACATCCCCTCCGACCGGGTCGCCGACGCCGTGCGGCTGACGCCGGGCATCGAGAGCCCCACCGTGTCGCCGCTTCATCGGGCCGGGTGGTCGGCGGTGCGGGCGATGGTCCCGCGCGACGGCGCCCAGCGTCTGATGGACGAGCTCTTCGAGATCGGTGCCCGCGGCATCCTGCTCACCGACATCCATGCCTGCCGGCTCTAGCGGCGCGCCGCCGCTGCCGCGCACCTGGCGCCCGCTCGGCGTGCGCGTCGCGGGGATCGTGTTCGGGGCCGGGCTGCTGGTCTGCTTCGGCCTGGCCTGGATCGGCTTCGACCAGGAGACGCGGGACAAGTTCACCGCGTTCCAGCTAGGCACGCTGGCGTTCCTCGGGCTGCTCGCGTTCGCGGTCTGGTTCGCCCTGGTGCGCTGCCGGGTTGTCGCCGAGCCGGAGCGGCTCGTGGTGGTCAACGGCTACAAGCGCCGCGAGCTCGCCTGGGCTCAGGTCGTCGGCGTGCACATGCCGCGGGGAGCGCCGTGGGTGACGCTCGACCTTGCCGACGGGTCGACGTTGTCCGCGATGGGCATCCAGGGCTCGGACGGCGACCGTGCCCGGCGGGCGGTCCGTGAGCTGCGGGCGCTCGTCGAGAGCCAGACCCAGGTCTAGGCCAGAGCCCGGATCCCCCACGACGCGGCGAACTCGTCGCCGGGGGACCCCGCCGGCGCGAGCGTCACGAGATCGGTGCCGGTGCGGAACGCGTCGGCCGGCGCCGTCATCGGCTCGACGGCCAGCGACCGGCGTCCGGTGACCGGGACGTCGTCGGCGCTGAACACCTGGAGCCAGCGGTGCCGCTCGTCGACCCACATCGCGGCGCCGCGGCCGCCGGCGGGGTCGGTGAGCAGGACGGTGGCCACGCCGTCGGCGTCGCGGGCCAGGTCGGTGAAGCCGTCGTCGAAGCCGACGTCGCGGATCGGTCGCGCGACCCGGAAGTCGTGCGCCGTCCCGGTCACGTCCTCGTGTCCGGTGGGCAGCAGCCGGTCGTCGACGAGAGACCGGGTCGACGCGGGCAGCCTCAGCTCCCAGCCGTCGACGGGGCCGGGACCGGCCGTGAGGTAGGGGTGCGCGCCGCTCGCGTACGGCGCCGCCGTGGCCGCCAGGTTGGCCGCCGACTGGGTGACGGTCAGGCCGTCCGCCGACACGTCGTACACGACCCGGAGGTCCAGCGTCCACGGGAAGCCGGCCTGCGCCATCAGCCGATAGCCCAGGGACACCGTGTGCGTCGTGTGCTCCTCGACCGACCACGCGGCCCAGCGCACCAGCCCGTGCGAGGCGTTGTGGAGCGACGGCTCGTTGAGCGCAAGCTGGTGGTCGCGGCCGCCGAAGGAGTAGGCGCCGTCGCCGATCCGGTTGGGCCAGGGGACGAGCAGCTGCCCGCGCGCTCCCGGGGCCACCGCGTCCTCGCCGAACCGGTCGATCAGCGGCACGCCGTCGTGCTCGAGCACCCGCAGCGTCGCGCCGCTCTCCGTGACGACCGCTCGGTAGCCGCCGCCGGTGATCTCGAACTGGTCACCACTGGGCGGGAGCATGGCCGACAGACTATGGCCGACCCGTGGGGGTTCCGACGGCCAGGTCCGCGTGCTCCCGCGCGCCGGTCCGGGCGAGGTGCACGAGCTCGTCCCGGGCCCAGCGGCGCAGCTGGGGCTCGAGCGCCGCACCGTCGCGGGCGATGGTCCGGGCGAGCCGCTCCTCGGCGGGTGCGTCGAGCCAGACCAGGAGCGTGACCAGGGCGGCGTACGCCGGATCCCACGAGCCGGCGCCCTCGAGAACGAGCAGCGGGGCCGGGTCGATCGTCACGTCCTCGGCGTACCGTCCGGCCGTCCAGTCGTAGCGCCGGTAGCCGCCCGGCCGGCCCTCGGCGAGCGGTGGCAGCAGCGTCGCCAGCTGCTCGTGGACGCGGGGCAGGCCGTCCCAGCCGTCGTACAGGTCGTCCATGTGGATCACGCGGTGCTCGATGCCCGCCGCGGCGGCCTGGGTCCGCACCGCCTCGGCCAGCGTGGTCTTGCCCGCCCCGGACGGTCCGTCGATGCACAGCAGTCGGCCGGCGCCGAGGGTCGGTGCCCGCTCCTGGAGCCGGGCGAGCACGAGCCCGGCCTCGGGTCGCATCAGAATGCCTGGCCGCACCCGCGGTAGCTGGGCGCCGCGTCGACGAACCGACTGCCGGAGAGGAGCTGGACGGTGGTGGCGTGCTCGAAGGGCTCCCCGGACTTGGCGTGCCGGAACCACACCAGGTCGCCGATCTGCAGCTGGTCCGCGGGAGAGCCGGACAGTGGGGTCTGCACCTCGCCGGCGCCCTCGAGGCCGGTCAGCCGCAGGCCGGCCGGAGCCCAGGGGGTCGGCAGCCGGTCCGGACCGGCCGGACCGGAGGCGACGAGCCCGCCGCCGTGCACCGTGGCCACCCCGGGCGCGGGCCTACGCGTGACGGGGACGCCGAAGAACGCCGCCGGCACCGGCCGGAAGGACCGGTAGTGGTCGAAGAGCGTGGGGACCAGCAGACCGGAGCCCGCGGCGACTTCGGTCACCACCGGGTCCGCGGCCGAGTCCTCGACGGAGCCGGAGCCGCCGGCGTTCCAGAACTCCAGGTCGGCGAGCTCGTGCAGGGCGTCGGCGATCTCGCGGCGTCGTACGGCGAGCTGGGTCAGCGACAGCGCCTTCAGGCGTCGCACGACCATCGATCGCGATCGGGCCGTCGGGACGGAGTCCGGCAGTCCGGCCACCTGGCCCTCGTAGGTCATCGCGCCCACCAGCCGCAGGCCTTCTCGCGCGACGATCGCGCGGGCCAGGGCGACCACGGCGGCGGTGTCGTGCAGGGGCGAGCGCTTCGGCCCCACGTGCTGGCCGGCCACCCGGAGCCCCGCGTCGACGTCGATCGCGACCCGGACCGGCACGGCGGGGGAGGAGCGGACCGCGTCCACCAGGTCGAGGTGGGCGACGTCGTCCACCATGATCGTGATCGCGGCGGCTGCAGACGGCGAGGCGACCAGCTCGGCGAGCGCGCGGCGGTCGACCGTGGGGTAGGCGACGACGATGTCGTCGCAGACGCCGTTCGCGTGCAGCCAGAGCGCCTCGCGCAGCGTGTAGGCCAGCACTCCCTGGATCCCGTCACGGGCCAGGGCACGGGTGATGAGCGCCGGCACCCGGACGGACTTGGAGGCCAGCCGGATCGGCGTGCCTGCGGCGCGGCGCACCAGGTCGGTCGCATTGGCGTCGAACGCGTCCAGGTCGACCACGAACACCGGCGTCGGCAGCGGGGCGTCGTGCTCCTGCACGGCCTGGTCGAGGCGGGCCCACAGCAGGTTGCGGTCCGACACGCTCGGGGACCCGGAGCCGGAGGCGCGCGAGCCGACGGGCAGGCGGCCCATCAGTTGATGCCGCGCTTGCGCAGCAGCGCCTCGATCTCGGCCATCCCGTCGTCCTGGCCGTCGTCCTGCCTGCCCCCGATCGCCGGCGTGCCCTTGCGGTTGTCGCCCTTCTGCAGCCGCCCCTTCGATGCCCGGCCTCCGCCGGTGCCGATGCCCCGCGACCGGAGAGCGGTGGAGACGGCGAACAGGGCCCCGGACACCCCGGCGACGACGATGCCGGCCCAGGTGGTCGGGTTCCAGGCCAGGTTGAGCGCCCAGTCGCCGACCGCGTCGAAGATCCGGGTGAACATCCGCAGCGTCTTGGTGAGGTAGGCCGCCAGCGGCAGCAGCGTGACGGCGAGAGGGCGCAGTGCGGAGACCAGGCCGCGCCGGCGGAAGGTCAGCCACGTCCAGATCCCGCCGAGCACGGTGAGGCTCAGGGTCAGCGCTGCCCACGAAGCGTCGTCCACGAGGTCAAGCGTCCCACATCGCCGGTGAGCCAGGGATTGGCCTCGGCCCGGGTCCGGCCGGGACAATGGTGCGGTGACCGAGCACCGCACCACGATCCCCGACCCGGGGTTCGCCGGCGACGACGGCTCCGTGGACGAGCGGGTCTCGGCCGCCCTGGCCGCATGGGCGGCCGGCGAGGCGACGTACGCCGACGCGCTGGCCGCACTCCAGGGCACGCGGCTCCTGGTCCCGGTGGTCGCGGTGCTGGGAGAGGTCGAGCACGACGAGGCGGGCCTCGCGCACGACAAGACCAGCGACATGGCCACGGTGCTGCTCCAGGGCGCCGACGGCCGGCTCGCGCTCCTGGCCTTCACCGGCACCGGCCCGCTCGCCACGTGGAACTCCGACGGCCGGCCGGTCCCCGTCACCGCCACGGTCGCGGCCCAGGCCGCCCTCCAGGACGGTGCCGCCGCGCTCGTGGTCGACATCGCGGGCCCGACCAGGTTCGTGGTCGAGGGTGCGGACCTCGAGGGCCTCGCGCGCGGCTGGACGCTGACGCGCGTGGGTGAGCGGACCGCCTGGATTCGGCCCGACGGGGAATCGTCGGCTACGATTCAGCGTTGACCGATCAGTTCCGCCGTGCAGACGGTGGATCGGATCACGCAAGCGGAGGCTCGCACGATCGCCTCCCACCCGCATCGGCCGCCCCAGAAATGGGCCAGCACCACAGGCCGTCGGGTCCGGTCACCGAAGGCCGAGGCCTCGGAGCGTACGCCGTACGCACCGCGAGCCGGGGTCCTCGGAGGCGAACCCACCCGTGGGGGGCGTCGGACTGGCTTCCGCTTGCAGACAAGCGGAAGCCTTTGTTGATTTCGCACCACCCTTCTCGGGGGGTGTCGAGCGGCAGAGACCTCCGGCCACATTGCCACCAGGAGGACACATCAGCACCGAGCTGCGAATCAACGATCGGATCCGGGTTCCCGAGGTCCGGCTCGTTGGACCCAACGGGGAGACCGTGGGCATCGTGCCCACCGATCAGGCCCTGAAGCTTGCGCAGGAGGCGGACCTCGACCTCGTCGAGATCGCCCCGCAGGGGAAGCCACCCGTCTGCAAGCTCATGGACTACGGGAAGTTCAAGTACGAGAACGCCCAGAAGGCTCGTGAGGCCCGTCGCAACCAGACGAACGTGATCATCAAGGAGATGAAGCTTCGTCCCAAGATCGACGCGCACGACTACGAGACCAAGAAGGGCCACGTGGTGCGGTTCCTGCGCGCCGGGGACAAGGTCAAGATCACGATCATGTTCCGCGGCCGCGAGCAGCACCGGCCCGAGCTGGGCTTCCGGCTGCTCCAGCGCCTCGCCGAGGACGTCAGCGAGCTGGGCTTCGTGGAGTCCTCGCCCAAGCAGGACGGCCGCAACATGATCATGGTGCTCGGCCCGCACAAGAAGAAGGCCGACGCCAAGGTCGACATGAAGGCCGAGAAGGAGACGCGGGCCGCCGAGCGGGCCGCGCTCGAGGCGGAGGAGCGCGCCGAGCGCGACGCCGCCCACGCCGCTGGACCGGTCGCACAGAAGAAGGAGCGCGGACGCTCCGAGAACCTCGATCCCGAGATCGAGGCCTAGAACACCCTCGGGGGCAGAGGCCCCCACCGCGCGGTGGCCGAACGAGACCACCACGGCGGACGAGGTCGACGAGAAGACCACGCCCAGCAGGACGAGAAGAGAGAGCAGAGATGCCCAAGAACAAGACGCACTCCGGTGCGAGCAAGCGTTTCCGGGTGACCGGCTCCGGCAAGATCCTTCGCGAGAAGGCCGGCAAGCGCCACAACCTGGAGAAGAAGGCCTCCAAGGTCACCCGCCGGATGTCCGGCACCACCGAGGTCGCCAAGGCCGACGTCCCGCGCGCCAAGAAGATGCTGGGTCTCTGAACCAGCCCCACCCGTCGGTGTCGAGTCCCTCGTGACCCGCCGCCAGCGGTGGTCGAGCCAGTCGAGACCCCCGCACCGAACTTTGAGCAACAAGGAGTAAACAAGTGGCACGCGTCAAGCGGGCAGTGAATGCCCAGAAGAAGCGCCGGGTCGTCCTCGAGCGCGCCAGCGGCTACCGCGGGCAGCGCTCGCGGCTCTACCGCAAGGCCAAGGAGCAGGTCACCCACTCGCTGGTCTACAGCTACAACGACCGGCGCAAGAACAAGGGCAACTTCCGCAAGCTGTGGATCCAGCGGATCAACGCCGCGGCGCGCGCCCAGGGGATGACCTACAACCGGTTCATCCAGGGCCTGAACCTCGCCGGTGTCGAGGTCGACCGCAAGATCCTCGCCGAGCTGGCCGTCAACGACGTCGCCGCGTTCAACGCGCTCGTCGAGACCGCCCGGGCCGCGCTGCCCGAGGACGTCAACGCACCCAAGGTCTCGGCCTGAGCGTCGACGCGCTGTCCGCGGGCAACGCCCGCATCAAGCAGCTGCGCCGGTTGAGCCGCCGTTCGGAGCGATCCGAGCGGCGGCTCTTCCTCGCCGAGGGCCGCAATGCCGTCGAGGCCGCCCTCGAGGCGGGTGTCGTGGTCGAGGTGTTCGCCAAGCCGCACACGCACTACCTGCTGCCGGACATCCCCGACGGTGTCCGCCTCACGTTCGTCGACGAGCGCGCGCTCAAGGCGCTGAGCGACGCGGTCACCCCCGCCGGTGTCGTGGCCCTGTGCCGGTTCGTCGACGTCCCACTCGAGCAGGCGCTCGTCGGCGGGTACGTCGCGCTGTGCGCCCACGTCAGCGACCCGGGCAACGCCGGCACCGTGATCCGGTGTGCGGACGCCGCCGGCGCCGGAGGCGTGGTGCTCGCCGGCCACTCCGTCGACCTCTACAACGCCAAGACGATCCGCGCGAGCGCGGGCAGCGCCTTCCACCTGCCGGTCACCACCGAGGTGGGTGCCGAGGAGGCGGTCCTGGCGGCCCGCAGTGCCGGCTACCAGGTGCTGTCCACCGAGGCCGACGGCGACGTCGACCTCTTCGACGCCGACGAGGTCCTGGCCCGGCCCACCGTGTGGCTGCTGGGCAACGAGGCGCACGGGCTGCCGCCCGAGCTGGCGGCGCTCGCCGACCACCGGGTGCGGATCCCGATCCACGGGCGCGCCGAGAGCTTGAACCTCTCGACCGCTGCCGCGCTCTGCCTCTACGCGTCCGCCCGCGCCCAGCGGCACGCTTGACCTTCGGGTGACCTGAGGCTCGAACGTGGTGCCGTGACCTCTCCGCCGCTGCTCACCATCGGCGCCTTCGCGCGCGCCGTCGGCCTGACGCCCAGCGCCCTGCGCCACTACGACGAGTGCGGGCTCCTGGTGCCGGCCGAGATCGACGACGCCACGGGCTACCGCTACTACACCCCCCAGCTGGCGGAGCGGGCTCGGCTGATCGTCGGGATGCGCGAGGCCGGGGTCCCCATCGAGTCCATGCGCCGGGTGCTCGACGCGTCGCCGGACGAGGCAGCACGGCTGCTCTCCGGTCTGGTCGAGGAGCGGGCCGCGGACGCGGCCCGGGCGCAGGCGGCGCTGCGCGAGGTGCTCACCGCCGTCGCGAGCAGCCCGCCGGTGGAGACCGCGCACGTCCGGCTGGCCGGCCCCGTCCTCGCGGCGGCGATCCGGCAGGTGCGGGTGGCCGCGGACGGTGACGCGACCTCGGCGCTGGGCGCCGTCCTGCTGGACGCGTCTCCGGCGGGTCTGGACGTCGTCGCGACCAACCGCTACTGGATGGCCGTCCGCACGATGGAGTCGGCCGAGCCGTCGGGGGAGGGGCGGGTGGTCCTGGGCCTCGGCGAGGCCGCGGGCGTGGCCCAACGGCTGGACCACGCCGGCGAGGTCGTCCTCGATCTCGCGGGCGACCGGCTGCGGGTCGCCGGCGCGGACGACCTGACGGCCGGGCGCGACACGCCGTACCCCGCCCACCGGCTGCTGGTCGCAGGCCTGCCGCCCGCCAGGGCCACCGTGGTCGTGCACCGCGACGACCTCCTCGAGGCGATCACCCGGGTCGGTCGGGCCGAGGTCACGCTCGTCCTCTCCGCCGACGGGCTGGGAGTGGGCGGGGACGGACCCCCGACCGTCGCGGTCGGCGGCGCGGTCCGGGGGGACGAGCAGACGGTCCGCATGGGCAGCGCGCTGCTCAAGCGGGCGCTGGGGGCCTGCCTCGGCGCGCACGCGCAGCTCGCGGTCGCCGGCGAGCACGAGGCGGTGCGGCTGAGCTCGCCGTACCAGCCGGGGTTCGTGGCCCTCGTCATGCCGTCGCCCCGGTGACCCGACCCCGGCCGTTCCGGGTCTGGCTCGCGGCCGCCACGGTCTCCACGACCGGCGACTCGGTCTCGTTCTTCGCGCTCGCCTGGTTCGCGACGGCGTACGGCCCCGGCGCCGCCTCGCTCGTGCTGACGGTCGAGAGCATCCCGCTGTGCGCCCTGATCCTGGCCGGAGGAGCCTTCGCCGACCGGTACGGCGCGCGCCGCATGATGATCGGCTGCGACGCGGCCATGGTCGGGGTGATGGGGCTCCTCGCGCTCGCGACCGTGCGCGGCGTCCCGTTGTGGGCGCTGGTGGTCGGCGCGGCCCTGGCCGGCACCGCGGCGGCGCTGCGGCGTCCCGCCGAGGGGGTGTTCCCCCGGCTGTTCTCGACCGGCGACGAGCTCGCCCGGCGGATGGCCGTTGTCGGCGGGTGCCTGCAGGTCGCGCGCGTCGCGGGCCCGGGCCTCGGCGGCGTCCTCGTGGCGGGTGCGGGCATGCCCGGTGCCGCCGCCTTCGACGCGGTCACCTTCGTCGGCGTGCTGCTGGTCCTCCTCCGGGTGCGTCCCCCGCGCGAGGCCGACCATGTCGCCGGTCCGCGTGGGCGGACGTGGGCCGCGATCGCTGACGGGGTCCGGGCAGCGGCGGCCGCGCCCCGGGTCCCGACGACGGTGCTCGCGGTGATGGGCCTGGCCTCGTCCGTGCTGCCGCTGGTGATGTTGTGTGTCCCCCTCCTCGGCCGCGAGCGGCAGTGGAGCCCGGCCGCGGTCGGGATCGTGTCGGCGGCCTGGGTCGCGGGCGGCCTCCTCGTGACGGTCGTCGTCGCCCGGCGGGGTGTGCCCCGCGCCCGGGTCGCGGCCGCGGGCCCGGTCCTGGCGGCGACCGGGGTCGTGCTCCTCGCCGTGGTCGACGACGTGCTGCCCGCCGTCCTGGCGCTCGCCACGGTGGGAGCCGGTGTGACGCTGGTGACCGCCCGGCTGCTGCCGGCGTTCGTGGAGCGGACCCCGCCCGACATGCTCGCGCGGTTCCAGTCCCTGCTCGGTCTCGCACAGACGGGTCCGGTGCTGGTGGCGACCCCGCTCCTCGGGTTGGTCGCGCACGGCGCCGGCCTGGGGTGGGCGCTCGTCGCCGTCGCGGCGCTGCTCGTGGCCACCGCCGTTCCGGTGGCTCTGCTGGGCTGACCCGCGAGCCTCTAGAGTGGCGCGAGTGACGCGCCTCGACCTCGACGCACTCGCGGACGGCGCCGTACTCGCCGGCCCCGACGGCACGGTCACGGCCGTCAACGTCGTGGCGGCGCGGTTCCTGGGAACGGACCCCGAGGAGGCAGTCGGACGTCGCCTCGGGCAGGTGCTCGCCCTCCGCGACCAGGACGGCCGCGACTGGTGCACGGTCAACCACCCCTACGACGGGCTGCGCACGCGCACCGCCATCCCGGAGCAGAGCTGGCTGCTGCCCGACGGGACCGAGGTGCTGGTCGTCGCGCGGATCCATCGGCCGGCGCTCGACCGGCCCGTCGAGCGGGTCGCGGTGAGCCTGCGCTCGGGCCGTGGGCGCGCACGGCTGGACCGCGAGCGCTCGGACCTGGTCGCCACGGTCGCCCACGAGCTGCGCTCGCCGCTGACCGGCGTGAAGGGCTTCGTGCAGGCCCTGCTCAACCGCTGGGACAAGCTCAGCGACGACCAGAAGAAGCTGATGCTGACCACGGTCAGCGCCGACTCCGACCGGCTCAGCCGGCTGATCGCCGAGCTCCTCGACGTCGCCCGCATCGACACCGGCCGGCTGCAGCTCTACCCGCGCCCCTCCGACCCGGCGATGCTGGCGAGGCGGGTCGTCGACTCCGTCGGTGCGAGCACCAGCCGGCTCCTGGTGCTCGAGGCGGCCGCGACCGTGCCCGAGGTCCTGGTCGACCCCGACAAGTACACCCAGGTCGTGACCAACCTGGTCGAGAACGCCGTCCGGCACGGGTCCGGGACGGTGCGCATCCGGATCGAGCCGGTGCCCGGCCCGGATCCCGCCACCGGGGTGCGCCTCGTCGTCGAGGACGAGGGCGACGGGATCCCACCCGAGCTCCGACGCCGGGTGTTCACGAAGTTCTGGAAGGGCGGCGCGACCGGCGGCTCGGGTCTCGGGCTCTACCTGGTCAACGGCCTGGTCGACGCCCACGGCGGCACGGTCACGATCGGCGACACCGAGGTCGGCGGCGCCCGGATCACCGTGGTGCTGCCGGTCGAGCCGCCCTCGTAGGAGCCGCCGCGGGGTCCCGGCCGACTCAGCGAGCGGGCGGCCGCCAGCCGGCGTCCCGGCCGTACCAGCCCAGCAGCCGGTCGTACGCCGGGGCGTCGTCCGCCACCGGCACGACCGGGCCGAACGGCATCGCGTCGCGCGGCTCCGCGGGCAGGAAGCCCCGGATCGGCCCCAGGCAGGCGGCGGCGAGGTCCTGGTCGAGGGCGTCGACCCGGTCGAGCGCTGCGGCCAGGTCCCAGCCGTGGGCGGCCAGCTCACCGGCGTACACCGCGAGCGCCAGGGGCGCGGGGACGGTGCCCAGCGGGTGCGCGACGTCGCGCTCCAGCACCCCCGGCTGCTCGAGCACCTCGGCGAGCCGCGCGGCCGAGGTGCGCCAGGCGGCAGCCCAGGCGTCCTGCTCGACGTCGGTGACCTGTGAGGGGACGTCGAACGGGTGGCCGCCCTCGACGATGTGGGCGATCCGCCGCTCGACCGCGACCAGGTGGGCCAGCAGGCCGCGCACGGTCCAGTCCGTGCATGGGGTCGGTCGGCCCAGGTCGGCCTCGGTGACGCCCTGAACGATCGGGGTCAGCTGCTCGATGGCGCGGCGGACCGTCGGGCGGGGGTCGGCCGCGGGAGAGGTGGGCGTGGCGGGTGTCTGAGTCGTCATGGCACCAGCCTGCCGGCCAAACCTGACACCTTGTGTCAGGAAAAGATGGCAGGATCGTCGCCGTGCGCGCCGACCGACTGCTGCAGCTGCTGCACCTCCTGCAGCGGCACGGCCGGCTGCCCGCGCGGCGTCTGGCCGAGCTGCTCGAGGTCTCCGAGCGGACCGTGCTCCGCGACATGGAGGCGCTCTCGGCCGCCGGAGTTCCCGTCTACCTGCAGCGCGGCCGTGGCGGCGGGTGCGCGCTCGTCGAGGGCTACCGCACCGACGTCAGCGGCCTCTCCACCGCGGAGGCGCAGGCGCTGTTCGTGTGGGGCGGTCGCGACTCCGCCGACGCGCTCGGCCTCGGCCCGGCCCTGGCGACGGGCATGGCCAAGCTGGCCGCCACCGTGCCGTCGGCCGCCCTGAACAAGGCGGACGAGCTGGCGTCGGTGCTCGTGGTCGACCGGCGGCGGTGGTTCGCCGCGGCCGAGGAGGTCCCGGTGCTGCCCGTCCTGCGCCAGGCCGCGACCGACGGCCGCCGGGTCCGGCTGCGCTACACCTCCGCCGGCAGCGAGGGCCCGGCCGTGCGGACCGTCGACCCGTACGGCCTCGTCGAGAACGCCGGCCGCTGGTACCTCCTCGGCGCCCACCGCGGCGGTGCCCGGATGTTCCGGGTCTCGCGGATCGCGTCCGCCGAGATCCTCGCGGACGCCGCCACCCGACCGGCGGATCTCGACCTGGCGGCGGAGTGGGCGCGGCTGCGTGGCCGTCTCGAGACCGGGGAGGCGGTGGCCGTCGACGTGGCGGTCGTGGCCGACGAGGTGGAGCTGTTCCGGCGGCTGGCGTCGTTCCAGGTCCTGCCCGACAGCGTGATCGAGGACCTCGGTGTCGAGGACCGCACCGGCCGGGTGCTGCTGCGGCTCACCATGCGGGCGCGGCGCCAGGCGATCGGGCTGCTGCTCACCTTCGCCGGGGCTGCGGAGCTCCTCGCTCCGGCCGATCTGCGGGCCGACCTGGTGGAGCGCGCCGCCGCCGCGCTGCGCAGGCACGGCGCGCTCACCGGAACCGGTTAGCCGCCGCGCCGCCGACCTCCATAGACTCCGCGGTGAGACCGGACATCAAGTGAAGCAGGGAAGAGGCGTGCCTTGTCGGGCCCCAACACCGATTACGACCCCGTGGAGGTCACCCCGTTGAAGCCCGAGGAGGTCGACGCCGCGCGAGACGCAGCGCTTGCCGCGATCGCCGCTGCCCTGGACCTCGCCGCGCTCAAGCAGGTGCGGATCGAGCACACCGGCGACCGCTCGCCGCTCGCGCTCGCGAACCGCGAGATCGGCGCGCTGCCGCCCCAGGCCCGCAAGGAGGCAGGCCAGCGCATCGGCCAGGCCCGCGGCGCGGTCAACCAGGCCCTCTCCGCACGGCAGGTGGTGCTCGAGGCCGAGCACGAGGAGCGGATGCTGGCCGAGGAGACCGTCGACGTGACGCTCCCCACCGACCGGGTGCCGACCGGTGCCCGCCACCCGCTCACCACGGGTTCCGAGCTGATCGCCGACATCTTCGTCGCGATGGGCTGGGAGGTCGCCGAGGGACCGGTGATCGAGGCCGAGTGGCTGAACTTCGACGCGCTCAACCTCGGCCCCGACCACCCGGCCCGGACCATGCAGGACACGTTCTGGACCGAGCCGGCCGACCACGGCATCGTGCTGCGCACGCACACCTCGCCCGTGCAGGCCCGCACGATGCTCTCGCGCAAGCCGCCGATCTACGTCGTCTGCCCCGGGCGCGTGTTCCGCACCGACGAGTACGACGCCACCCACAGCCCGGTCTTCCACCAGGTCGAGGGCCTGGCGATCGACGAGGGCATCAGCCTGGCCCACCTCAAGGGCACGCTCGACCACTTCGCGGCGGCGATGTTCGGCGAGGGCATCAGCACCCGGTTCCGTCCGTCGTACTTCCCGTTCACCGAGCCGAGCGCCGAGGTCGACCTGGTCTGCTTCGTGTGCCGCGGTGCCGGCGAGCTCGACGGTGCGCCCTGCCGCACCTGTCGCGGCGAGGGCTGGATCGAGTGGGGCGGCTGCGGCGTGGTCAACCCCCGCGTGCTGCGGGCCTGCGGCGTGGACGCCGAGCGCTACACCGGCTTCGCGTTCGGCATGGGCATCGACCGCACGCTGATGTTCCGCCACGGCATCGAGGACCTGCGCGAGCTCTTCGAGGGCGACGTCCGGTTCACCACCGCCTTCGGAACGGAGCTCTGAGGACACCGATGAAGACCCCTGTCTCCTGGATCCGCGAGTACGTCGACCTCCCCGACGGGCTCTCGACCGAGGACCTGACCCACCGGCTCACCGCGCTCGGGCTCAAGCTCGAGGCGATCCAGCGCGCCGGCGCGGACATCCGCGGTCCGCTCGTCGTCGGCCGCGTGCTGACGATGGACGCCGAGCCGCAGAAGAACGGCAAGACCATCAACTGGTGCACGGTCGACGTCGGAGCCGCCAACGGCTCCGGTGAGCCGCAGGGCATCGTCTGCGGTGCGCACAACTTCGCACCAGGCGACCTCGTCGTCGTGGTGCTGCCCGGCGGCGTGCTGCCCGGCGGGTTCGAGATCTCCGCGCGCAAGACCTACGGCCACGTCTCCTCCGGCATGATCTGCTCGGCCCGCGAGCTGGGCCTGGGGGAGGACCACGACGGCATCATCGTGCTCCCCGCCGACGCTGGCACGCCGGGCGACGACGCGTTCGACGTGCTCGGCCTCCGCGAGGAGGTCATCGAGTTCGAGATCAACCCGGACCGTGCCTACGCGCTCTCGCTGCGCGGTGTCGCCCGCGAGGCGGCGCTGGCGTACGGCGCGCCGTACCGCGACCCCGCCGACCGGCCGGTCCCCGCGGCCAACGCCGACGGCTACCCGGTCGAGATCGACGACCCGGCCGGCTGCCCGGTGTTCGTGGCGCGGAAGGTGACCGGCTTCGACCCGGGCGCGCCGACCCCGGACTGGATGGCCCGCCGGCTGACCCAGTCGGGCATGCGCCCGATCTCGCTGGCCGTCGACGTCACCAACTACGTGATGCTCGAGATCGGCCGGCCGATCCACGGCTACGACGCCGACAAGCTGCAGGGCCCGATCCGGGTCCGCCGGGCCCGCGAGGGCGAACGGCTCACCACGCTCGACGGTGTCGACCGTGCCCTGTCGGTCGAGGACCTGGTGGTCACCGACGACTCCGGGATCATCGGCCTCGGCGGCGTCATGGGCGGCGAGACCACCGAGATGTCCGGCACCACCACGAACGTGCTCGTCGAGGCCGCGCACTGGGACGCCGTCTCGATGTTCCGCACCGGCAAGCGTCACAAGATCGCCTCCGAGGCCGGCAAGCGCAACGAGCGCGGCGTCGACCCGGTCGTCACCGAGGCCGCTGCCGACCGGGTGGTCGAGCTGCTCACGACGTACGGCGGCGGCACCGCCGACTCCGGCGTGACGGTGGTCGGCACGCCGCCGGAGCCACCCTCGATCACGATCGCCTACGACCTGCCGGCGCGGGTGAGCGGCATGCCGATCGACGCCCCGACGACGGTCGCCAACCTGGAGGCCGTCGGCTGCGCGGTGCAGCGGGCGGAGGCGACGCTGACCGCGACGCCGCCGCCGTGGCGGCCCGACCTCAACGACCCGTTCGACCTGGTCGAGGAGGTCGCCCGGATTGTCGGCTACGACCAGGTGCCGTCGGTGCTGCCGAGGGAGGCCGCCGGCCGTGGCCTGACTCGCGAGCAGCGGCTGCGGCGCCGTGTGGGCCGCACGCTCGCAGGCGCGGGCTGCGTCGAGGTGATCAGCTTCCCGTTCGTCGGTGACGCCGCGTTCGACGCGCTCGGACTGGCCGCCGACGACCCGCTGCGGCACACCGTGCGGCTCGCCAACCCGCTGTCGAGCGAGGAGCCGTCGTACACGACGACGCTGTTGCCGGGCCTGCTGCGCGCCGCCGCGCGCAACCTGGGCCGGGGCGCGTCCGGGGTGTCACTGTTCGAGACCGCCACGGTCGCGTTCCCCGTCGACCGTGGCCCAGCGCCGATCTACGGCGTCGACTGGCGGCCGACCGACGACGAGCTGGCCAAGCTCGTCGAGGCGCTCCCGGACCAGCCGCTGCACCTCGCGGTGGCGTTGGCCGGCGAGCGGGAGCGCGCCGGATGGTGGGGCGCCGGACGCGCATCCGGCTGGGCCGACGCGATCGGGATCGTGCGCCGTCTCGGCACCGAGCTCGGCGTGGAGGTCGAGGTCGGGGCCGCGACCCGGATGCCCTGGCACCCCGGGCGCTGCGCGGTGCTCTCGGTGGCCGGCGAGGTCCTCGGGCACGCCGGCGAGCTGCACCCCAAGGTCTGCCAGGCGTTCGGCCTGCCGCAGCGCAGCGCTGCGGTCGAGGTCGACCTCGACGCGCTGATGCGGCACGCCCGCGACGTCACCCCGGGGCCGGACTTCTCGACGTACCCGCTCGCGAAGGAGGACGTCGCGCTGGTCGTCGGCGAGGAGGTGACGGCCGCCGAGGTGGAGGCTGCGCTCCGTGCGGGCGCCGGCGACCTCCTGGAGTCGATCCGGCTCTTCGACGTCTACACCGGCGAACAGGTGGGCGCGGGGCACAAGTCGCTGGCGTTCGCACTGCGTTTCCGGGCGCCGGACCGCACGCTGACCGAGGAGGAGACGGCGGCCGCTCGTGATGCGGCGGTCGCGCTCGCCGCCGAGCGGACCGGTGCCGTCCAGCGCAGCTGAGGACGCCGGTGCCGCGGGAGCGGCGCTGACGCTGCTCGGCGACGTCCGCTGGCGGGGTGCTCCCGTCGCGGGCGAGCGCACCCAGGCGCTGCTCGCCGCCCTCGTGGCCGCGCAGGACGACGGGGTCAGCGAGGGGCGCCTGATCGAGGAGATCTGGGGCGACGACGCGCCGGCCAACCCGACCAAGGCCCTCCAGGTGGTGGTCTCCCGGGCCCGGGCGGCCACCGACGCGAGCGTCGTCGACCGCACGCCGCACGGGTACCGGCTCGGCGGCGTCACCACCGACGTCGGCTGGATGCTCGACCGGCACGAGTCCGCCGTACGCGCCGAGATGGCCGGTGACTGGCGGGCGGCCGCCGACCACGCCGAGCCCCTCGCGCACCTGGCCGTCTCGGACGCCGGTGACGGCGAGCTCGCGCGGCTGCGGGATCGTGCCCGATCGGTGCGCTCGGACGCGCGGGGCGTGCTCGGCCGGGCGCTGTCCGCACTCGGCCACCACGCCCGGGCCCTGCCGCTGCTGGAGGAGCGGGTCCTCGAGCAGCCCTCCCTCGCGGCACTCCTGCGCAGCGAGGCCGCGGTCCGCGGGGTGCCCGCCGCGCTGGAGCGGTACGCCGCGGTCCGCGAACGGCTGGCCGACGAGCTCGGCGTCGACCCCGGTCCCGAGCTGCAGGCGCTGCACCTGGAGCTCCTGGCCCAGGACCGGCCGGTCCGCGAGGGCCTGCTCTACGAGGCGTCCCCGCTGATCGGCCGGGACGAGGACGTCGTCGCCCTCGCCGAGACCATCCACAGCTCGCGGGTGACATCGATCGTCGGTGCGGGCGGCCTCGGCAAGACCCGGCTCGCCCACCTGATGGGCCGGCTCGCGGAGCAACCCGTGGTGCACTTCGTCGAGCTCGCCGGCGTCACCAGCCCGGAGGGCGTGGCGGTCGAGATCGGCGACGTGCTCGGGGTGCGCGAGTCCGTCGCCGGACGGCTGACCTCCGCGGCAGCCCGGCGTACCGACCTGGTCACCCGCATCGTCGACCAGATCGGCACGGCGCCGTCCCTGCTGATCCTCGACAACTGCGAGCACCTGGTCGAGGCCGTCGCAGACCTCGTCTCCGTGCTCGTGCTCCGCACGCCGTCGCTGCGGGTGCTGACGACCACCCGGGCGCCGCTGGGCATCGCCGCCGAGCGGGTCTACCAGCTGCCGCAGCTCGGGCTCGACGACGCCGCGGAGCTGTTCCGCGAGCGGGCCACGGCCGCCCGGCCCGGCGTACGTCTCGAGGATGCGGAGGTGCGTTCACTGGTCTCCCGGCTCGACGGCCTCCCGCTCGCGGTCGAGCTCGCCGCCGCGAAGGTTCGGGTGATGTCGGTCGCCGAGATCGAGCGGCGGGTGGAGGATCGGTTCGCCCTCCTGCGCGGCGGCTCGCGCGACGCACCCGAGCGCCACCAGACGCTGCTGGCCGTGATCGACTGGAGCTGGAACCTACTCCACGACGAGGAGCGGGTCGCGCTGCGGCGGCTCTCGGTGTTCCGGGACGGGTTCTCGCTGGGCGGAGCGGAGGCGGTCGTCGGCGGAGACGCCCTCGATGCGGTGGCCAACCTCGTCGACCAGTCGCTCGTGACCGTCGTCGAGGGGTCCGGCGAGCTGCGCTACCGGCTGCTCGAGACCGTGCGGGAGTTCGGCCAGATGCAGCTGGTCGGCGCCGGCGACGACACCGAGACCATCGCCCGGTTCCGTGGGTGGGGGCTGGACTTCGCAACCCGCTGCGCGCAGCGGCTCTTCGGCCCGGACCAGGTCGAGACGATGACGGCGATCCGCACCGAGGAGGGCAACCTGGTCGATCTGCTCCGCCGGTCCCTGCGCGAGCCGGATGCCGACGCGGCGATCGTCCTGGTTGCCTGTCTCTCGGACTTCTGGACGATCGAGGGGAGCCACCTCAAGGTCGTCAACATCTCTCCGGACGTGGAGGACCTCGTCGTCGCCGCCGAGGTCCCCGCCGAGCTGGAGGAGGCCTACCGCACGACACTGGTCGCGATCGCCTTCAACTCGCTGATCTTCTCCGACTCCGTCTCCGGTCGGGCCTTCGACCGGCTCGAGGAGCTCGGGGTGGGCAGGCACGGGACCCGCAGCGATATCGCGGCCACGGTCCTGCTCGCCGCCCGGCGGAGCATCGGCGAGAACCGCGCCGACATCCTGGAGGAGCTCTGCGCCCACGAGGACCGCAGGGTCGCCCAGCTCGCCCTGCAGTGGTCGAGCCAGTTCTACGAGAACCTGGGCGAGGTCCGACTCGCGCACGAGCGGGCGCTGCAGGCGCTCGCGCTCGCCGACGACCAGCACGGACCCTGGGGGGCGGCCCTGATCCGCGCCCAGCTCGCCGGCCTCACCATGCAGGTCGGCGACATGGACGAGGCCAGGGTGTACGCCCGCGACGCGATCCCGGTGCTGGACGCGTTGGGTGCCCGCGAGGACGTCGCCCAGCTCAAGGCCGTCGCCGCCTTGGGTGCCATGGGGGAGGGCCGGATCGCCGAGGCTGAGCGCATCTTCGACGAGATCGAGGCCGAGGACGCAGGCTCGGGCATCTTCGGCGCCGCGATCGTCCTGCTCTGCGGACGCCCCGAGCTCGACCTGGCCGCCGGCCGCACCGAGGCCGGCCTCCGGCGCTACCGCGACGCAGTGACGACGCTGTCCGCCCGCTCGTTCCCCGGCCTGGAGTCGATGCTCGGCTACGAGCCCTGGACGTTGTACGCGACCGCCGGGGCACTCGCCGCGCACGTCCTCCACGGTCAGCAGGACGAGGTCGAGTACCTCCGCCGCGATCTGTTGCGCCGGGCTCCGGAGATCCTCGCCGGGGTGGTCGGCTTCCTCGACTACCCGGTGTTCGGATCCGTCCTGTTCGCGCTGGCCGAGTGGGAGCTCGCCGACTGCGCCCGCTCCGACCACCCCGACCCGGATCGCGCCGCGCTCGCCGTACGCCTGCTCGTGTACGCCGACCGTTTCGGCTACAACCGGCAGCTGCCGAGCCTGGCGTGGGCGCCGGGTCTGGCGCTCGCCGAGGCTGCGCTCCCCGGGGAGGAGGCGCGGGTGCGAGCCGAGGTCACCGACCGGAAGACGACCGAGCTGCGTGACGAGGTTCAGCGGCTGGTGGCGGACCTGGCTGGCGCGGGGGCCTGATCGAGGCGTGGGCCGCGTCAGCTCGCCGAGTGGGTGGCCACGGCGACCCGGCCGGTGCGCAGCGAGGTGCGGGCCCGCGGCGCCATGCCGAGCCGGGCCGCCTCGGTCAGGAGGTCGGTGTCGGTCTCGATCGCGAAGCCCGCGCGATTCAGCATCGAGGTGACCTGCTGCGGCTCCAGCAGGGTGCGCCACGGCTCACGGGCCAGCGGCGATCGCCCGCGTCCGACGGCGCCGACGAGGCCGGCCAGACGCCGGCCGACCGACGCGCGCAGCGAATGGGACTGGTAGTTGAGCACCAGCGTGCTGCCGGGCGCCGAGCGGCGGGCAACGAGCTCCAGCGTCGTGCGCACCTGCTCGGTCGTCAGGTAGGGCACGACCCCCTCCCAGAGCCAGGTGGTCGGGGTGGTGGGATCGTGCCCCGAGGCCTCGAGCGCGGTGGCGAGGTCGTCGCGGGCGAAGTCGACGGGGCAGAAGTGGATCGTCTGCGTGAGCGGCGGGAGGCCGTCGGACCGGTCCCGCTTGTCCTGCTGGGAGGCGGGATGGTCAACCTCCCAGACCACGGTCTCGCCGAGCTCGGCCAGGCGCCAGGCGCGGTCGTCGAGACCGGCGCCCAGGATGACCAGCTGTCGAGCGGGGTGGCTACGGATCGCGTCGTCGATGGCCACGGTCCGGGGCGCCATCACCTCGGCGCACGCCCGCACGGTCTCGTACGCCGAGCGCTCGGACCAGCCCGTCGGTGGCTGCCCTGCGCGCACCTGCTCCACGACCGCGCGCTCCTCCTCGCGGAGCAGCCTCACGGCGACGGGATCGGCGAACCGTCCGGGGGCGTGCCGCCCGTCGGCAGCGGCACGCCCCTGGCACACGAGCACGGCAGTGGTGCTCGCGGGCCGCCCGTCTTCGCGATCCGTCGTCACATCTTCCGAGCATACGAACGCACCGACAGCGGGAGGAACACGGCGACGACGGCCGCGCAGCCCAGCACCGCCCAGGCGACGTCGGTCGTCAGCTGGCCGGCGGTCGCGAGGTCCCGGATCGCCGAGATCACGTGGGAGACCGGGTTGACGTCGGCGAAGGCCCGCAGCCAGCCCGGCATGGTGTCCGTCGGCACGAACGCGTTCGACAGGAACGTGAGCGGGAACATCACCATCAGCGAGATGCCCTGCACGCCCTGCGCGCTGCGGCCGACGGTGCCGAACCAGGTGAAGATCCAGGCGATCGACCAGCCGGCGAACACCGCGAGCACGATCGCGGCGGCGAGCCCGAGCGGGTCCGGCCGGTAGCCCATCGCGATGCCGACACCGAACGTCAGTACGGTGGCGATCAGGTAGCGGAGCATGTCGGCCAGCGCCGGCCCGGCCAGCGGTGCGATCCGGGCGATCGGCAACGCCTTGAACCGGTCGAACACGCCCTTGTCCATGTCCTCGCGGAGCTGGACGCCGGTCGCGACGCAGGCGGTGAGGATCGTCTGGCCGATCAGGCCGGGGATGATCACCGGGAGGTAGCTGTCGACGTCCCCGGCGACCGCGCCGCCGAAGATGTAGGCGAACATCGCGGTGAACAGCAGCGGCTGGATCGTCACGTCGAACATCTGCTCGAAGTTGCGCTGCATCTTCTTGACCGCGCGCCACGCCATCGTCAGGGTCTGGTCGACGGTGTCGCGGAGCGTGGGGTGCGGGGCGAGCACCGGGCCGGGGGCCACGGTCTCGGTCTCCGTCAGGGTGGTGGTCATGCGGGCACCTCCATCTGGGGCACGGTGAGGGGGTCGGGCTCCTCGGCGCCGTGGCCGGTGATCGCCATGAACACCTCGTCGAGGGTCGGCTTCTGGACGGTCGCACTGACGATCGAGAGGCCGGCCTGGCGCAGCGCGATCAGCACCTCGGCGGCCTGGTTGGCGTCGGTCAGGGCGACGTTGAGCCCGCCCGCCTCCGGGGTGAGGACCGGCTCCTCCGCGAGGATGCGGCGTACGACGCCGGCGGCGCCGTCCGTGTCGAGCGGCTCGGTCATGCGCAACTGGAGCGTGGAGCTGCCCACCGAGGTCTTGAGCTCGTCGGGAGTGCCCTCGGCCACCTTGCGGCCGCGGTCGATCACCGCGACCCGGTCGGCGAGCTGGTCGGCCTCGTCGAGGTACTGCGTGGTCAGCAGCACCGTGCTGCCGTCGCGAACCAGGTCGCGGATCGTGCCCCACATCTGACCCCGCGTGCGCGGGTCGAGGCCGGTGGTCGGCTCGTCGAGGAAGATCAGCGGGGGACGGGCGATCAGGCTGGCCGCCAGGTCGAGCCGGCGGCGCATCCCGCCGGAGAACGCCGAGATCTGCTTGTCGGCGGCCTCGGTGAGACCGAACCGCTCGAGCAGCTCGGCGGCGGTGGCCTTCGCCCGGGCCGACCGCAGCCCGAGCAGACGACCGAACAGCCAGAGGTTCTCGCGGCCGGTGAGGTTCTCGTCGACCGAGGCGTACTGCCCGGTCACGCCGACGAGCTGGCGGATCATGTGCGGCTGACGACGGACGTCGACGCCGAAGATGCTGGCCTCGCCGCCGTCGATCGGCAGCAGGGTGGCGAGCATCTTGAGCATGGTGGTCTTGCCCGCGCCGTTGGGGCCGAGCACGCCGAAGACCTCGCCGCGGCGCACCTCGAGGTCGATCTCGTCGACCGCGCGCTGCGTCCCGAAGGTCTTGACGAGCCCGGCGGCCGCGACGGCCAGGTCGGTGCTTGTGGTAACTGTCATGCCCCCAAGTTGGGCGTGCCCGGTTTCAATTGGCCTTCACCGTGGTTTCAGTGGGTGGCCCGGGCGCGCGTGGACGCCCCGCGTGCGTGGAACCGGGTCAGGTGATCGGCTGGTCGACCGCGCGCCGGAAGTGCGCGTAGACCTCCCGGTCGCCCGCGACCCGGATCTCGGCGTCGTCGCCGCGCCGCCAAAGCCAGGCGTCCACCGCGCCCGCCGGCCCGTCGACGACCACGTCGGGCTCCTCGCCGGGGTCGGACACCACGGCGATGTCCTCGATCGACTCGTGGCTCCGGCCGCTCTCCGGGTCGGTGCCGGTGAAGTGGCCGATCTGCACCCAGACCGACTCGTCGCGGTCGGTGAGGTCGACGCGCAGGTGCTGGGGGAGCGGGGTGAACTCACCCCACGGCGGCGTGCCCCCGAACATCACGGCCAGCGCCTCGTCCACGCCGTCGGCGGCCAGCTCGGGGTCGAGCGGGGTCATGTCACCGGCCGTCTGCTCGGCGTCGAGGCGGTGGATGAGCGCCTCGTGGGCCTGCCGGCGGAAGGTGAACCCCACGGTCTGCTCGTCGGACCACGACCAGGCGGGCTCGGCCGGGTCGGCGGCCTCGAGCGCGCCGATGAACGCGGCGGAGTGCTCGTCGAAGGCCGCGAGCAGCGCGTCGTACGATGAGGGTCGCTCCGGCCCGACCTGGTCCTCCGCGGGCGCCGCCGGTCGGTCCCGGACCACGCACGTCCAGAAGTGCTGCCCGGCCGTCAGGTGCCAGAGCAGGTCGGCCGCCGTCCAGTCGGGGCAGCCGGGCACCCGCGCATCCGGGGTGCAGCCGGCGAGCACCTCACGGAAGCGCGCCGACTCGCCGCGGAGATGGTCCAGGTAGCCATCGAACGCCAGTCTCGCCATGATGGTGAACCTAGACGGCGCCGTCGACGCTGCCCAACCGGTTTCGGGCTGGACCTACCGGTTGCACATAGACATACGAATGTCTGTATAGTCATGCACATGACGAGCAAGCGGATCGCGGTCGCCGGAGCCAGTGGGTACGCCGGGGGCGAGCTGCTGCGCCTGCTCCTGGGCCACCCGGGCGTCGAGATCGGCGCCCTCACCGCGGCCTCCAACGCCGGCCAGCCGCTCGGAGGGCTGCAGCCCCACCTGGTGCCGCTCGCCGACCGGGTGCTGGTGCAGACGTCGCTCGACACCCTCCGCGGCCACGACGTGGTGTTCCTCGCCCTCCCGCACGGCCAGTCCGGCGAGATCGCGGCGCAGCTGGGGGAGGACGACCCCAGCACCGTGGTGATCGACTGCGGTGCCGACTTCCGGCTCGCCGATCCGGCCGCCTGGGAGAAGTTCTACGGCGGCACGCACGCCGGCACCTGGCCCTATGGCCTGCCGGAGCTCCCCGGCCAGCGGGCCCGGCTCGCCGGTGCACGGCGGATCGCCGTTCCCGGCTGCTACCCGACCGTCTCGACGCTGTCGCTCGCGCCCGCCGTGGCCGCCGGGCTCGTCGAGCCCGACGTGGTCGTGGTCGCGGCGTCCGGCACCAGCGGCGCCGGCAAGGCGGCCAAGCCGCACCTGCTCGGCAGCGAGGTGATGGGCAACGCGAGCGCGTACGGCGTGGGGGGCACCCACCGGCACACCCCCGAGATCACCCAGAACCTCTCCGCCCTCATCGACGGCACCGTGCGGGTCAGCTTCACCCCGCTGCTCGTCCCGATGCCCCGCGGGATCCTCGCCACGTGCTCGGCCCCGCTGCGCGGCGACGTCAGTGCCGAGGACGCCTACGCGGTCTACGCCAAGGCCTACGCCGACGAGGCGTTCGTCCACCTGCTCCCGGCCGGCCAGTGGCCCCAGACCAAGTCGGTGACCGGGTCCAACGCCGTACACCTGCAGGTGGCGGTCGACGAGGACGCGCGACGACTCGTCGCCGTCGGTGCGGTGGACAACCTGGCCAAGGGCACCGCCGGCGCCGCCGTCCAGTGCATGAACCTCGCGCTCGGCCTCGACGAAGGCCTGGGCCTCACGACCGTAGGAGTTGCTCCCTGATGAGCGTCACCACCCCCCAGGGCTTCCGGGCCGCCGGCGTCGCCGCCGGGCTCAAGTCGACCGGAGCGAAGGACGTCGCGCTCGTCGTCAACGACGGCCCCCGCTTCGACTCCGCCAGCGTCTTCACCGCCAACCGCTGCAAGGCCAACCCCGTGCTCTGGAGCCAGGAGGCCGTCAAGGACGGCACGATCCGCGCCGTCGTCCTCAACTCCGGCGGAGCCAACTGCTACACCGGCCCCGAGGGCTTCCAGACCACCCACGCGGTGGCCGAGCGGGTGGCCGAGCACCTCGGGTTCGGCCCGATCGACGTGGTCGTCTGCTCGACCGGCCTGATCGGGCTGACCAACGACCGCGGGCAGGTGCTCGCGGGCGTGGACGCGGCGTACGCCGCGCTCGCCGGCGACGGCGGCGGCACGCAGGCGGCCGAGGCGATCATGACCACCGACTCGGTGAGCAAGCAGGTCGTCGTCGAGGGCGCCGGCTGGTCGATCGGCGGGATGGCGAAGGGCGCGGGCATGCTCGCCCCGCAGCTGGCGACGATGCTCGTGGTGCTCACCACCGACGCCGTCGTCCCGGCCGCCGACCTCGACACCGCGCTGCGCCAGGCGACGGCGGTGTCGTTCGACCGGCTCGACTCCGACGGCTGCATGTCCACCAACGACACCGTGACCGTGCTGGCCAGCGGCGCCAGCGGCATCACGCCCTCGCTCCCGGACTTCGCCGACGCGCTCACCCGGGCCTGCACCGACCTGGCCATGCAGTTGCTGCGCGACGCCGAGGGCGCCGACCACGAGATCGCGATCACCGTGCTCAACGCCGCGACCGAGGCCGAGGCGGTCGAGGTCGGACGCAGCGTGGCCCGGTCCAACCTGTTCAAGGCCGCGGTGTTCGGCAACGACCCCAACTGGGGCCGCGTCCTGGCCAGCATCGGCACCACCAGCGCTCAGTTCGACCCCGCCGACCTCGACGTGGCGATGAACGGCGTCTGGGTCTGCAGGCAGTCCACCCCGCACGCCGACCCCTCCGAGGTGGATCTCAAGCCGCGGGAGGTCAGCGTGACCATCGACCTCAAGGCCGGCTCCGAGCGGGCCACGGTCTGGACCAACGACCTCACCCACGCCTACGTCCACGAGAACAGCGCGTACTCCTCATGACCGACATCCAGAGCATCCAGCACACGCACCACGACCCGAGCAAGCCCGACCCCGCCAAGGCGCGCACGCTCGCCGCGGCGCTGCCGTGGCTCAAGCGCTACCACGGCAAGATCGTGGTGGTGAAGTACGGCGGCAACGCGATGACCGACGACACGCTCAAGCGGGCGTTCGCCGAGGACATCGCCTTCCTCCGGTTCGCCGGCTTCAAGCCCGTGGTCGTCCACGGCGGTGGCCCGCAGATCTCGACGATGCTCGACCGGCTCGGCATCGAGTCGGAGTTCCGCGGCGGCCTGCGGGTCACCACCCCCGAGGCGATGGACGTCGTCCGGATGGTGCTGGTCGGGCAGGTGCAGCGCGAGCTCGTCGGCCTGATCAACGAGCACGGCCCGCTGGCGGTCGGCTGCTCCGGCGAGGACGCCGGCCTGTTCACCGCCGAGCCCACCAACACGATCGTCGACGGCGAGGAGGTCGACCTCGGCCTGGTCGGTGAGGTGGCGCGGGTCCGGCCCGAGTCGGTGCTCGACCTGATCGAGGCCGGTCGCATCCCCGTGGTCTCCAGCGTCGCCCCGGACGTCGACGGCCAGGTGCACAACGTCAACGCCGACTCGGCCGCCGCGGCGCTCGCCGTCGCGCTGGGCGCGGAGAAGCTGCTGGTCCTCACCGACGTCGAGGGGCTGTTCCTCGACTGGCCGAGCTCCGAGGACGTGATCGGCGAGATCAGCCCCGAGGCGCTCGAGGAGATCCTGCCGACGCTCGCGTCGGGCATGGTGCCCAAGATGGGGGCCTGCCTCCAGGCGGTCAAGAACGGCGTGCCCCGCGCCACCGTCGTCGACGGCCGCGAGCCGCACGCGGTCCTGCTGGAGCTGTTCACCAGCGAGGGCGTCGGCACGCAGGTGCTGCCCGGCGTCGAGACCAAGACCCGGAAGGCGAGGGACGCCCAGTCATGACGAGCTACCAGGAGCGGTACACCGCGAGCCTGATGAACACGTTCGGGCCACCCAGGCTCGTGCTGGTGCGCGGCGAGGGCGCCCACGTCTGGGACGCCGACGGCCGGGAGTACGTCGACCTGCTGGGCGGCATCGCCGTCAACGCGCTCGGCCACGCCCACCCGGCGCTGGTCGAGGCGGTGACGACCCAGCTGCAGACCCTCGGGCACGTCTCCAACTTCTTCACCAGCACCCCGCAGGTCGAGCTGGCAGAGAAGCTCCTCGAGCTGCTCGGCGTCGGCGCCGGCGGCGGCAAGGTCTTCCTCACCAACTCCGGCACCGAGGCCAACGAGGCCGCGTTCAAGCTCACCCGGCGTACCGGCCGCACCCACGTCGTGGTCGCCGAGGGCAGCTTCCACGGCCGCACGATGGGCGCGCTCGCGCTCACGTCGAAGGCCGCCTACCGCACCCCGTTCGAGCCGTTGCCCGGCGACGTCACGTTCGTCCCGTACGGCGACGCCGACGCGCTCGCCGCCGCGGTGAGCGACGAGACCGCCGCGGTGCTGCTCGAGCCGATCCAGGGCGAGGCCGGCGTCGTCGTACCTCCCGACGGCTACCTGGCCGCCGCCCGCGCGATCGCCGACCAGCACGGCGCGCTGCTCTGGTTCGACGAGGTGCAGACCGGCATGGGCCGCACCGGTGGGTGGTTCGCCCACCTGCGCACCGGGGTCCGGCCCGACGTCGTGACGGTCGCCAAGGGACTCGGCGGCGGCTTCCCGATCGGCGCCTGCATCGGCGTCGGCGACGCCGGCACGCTGCTCGAGCCCGGCAACCACGGCACGACCTTCGGCGGCAACCCGGTGGCGTGCGCGGCCGCGCTCGCCGTGATCGGCACCATCGAGTCCGAGGGCCTGCTCGAGCACGTGACCGTGCTCGGGCAGAAGCTCCGCGACGGCCTGGGCGCCGACCCCCGCGTCACCGAGGTGCGCGGCGAGGGCCTGCTGATCGGCCTCGACCTGTCGGCCGACGTCTCGGCAGGAGCGGTGAGCGCGGCCCAGGAGGCCGGGTTCATCGTCAACGCCCCCACCCCGGGCCGGATCCGCCTGGCGCCGCCGCTGGTGCTCACCACCGACGACGCCGGCGCGTTCCTCGCGGCGTGGCCGGCGATCCTCGACGAGGCGTTCGCGGAGGCGGAGGCATGAGGCACTTCCTGGCGGACGACGACCTCACCCCGGCCGAGCAGGCCCGGGTTCTCGACCTGGCGGCCGAGCTCAAGCGCGCGCCGTACGACGCCAAGCCGCTCGCCGGCCCGCGCACGGTCGCGATGATCTTCGACAAGCAGACGCTGCGCACGCAGGCGTCGTTCGCGGCAGGCATCGCCGAGCTCGGCGGCCACCCGATGCTCGTCGACGGCGCGCTCGCCGGCATCGGCGTCCGCGAGTCGGTCCACGACGTGGCGCGGGTCCTCGGCCGGCAGGCCTCGATGGTCGTGTGGCGCACCTACGCGCAGGCCCGCCTCGAGGAGATGGCCAAGTACGCCGGCGTGCCGGTGGTCAACGCGCTGACCGACGACTTCCACCCCTGCCAGCTGCTCGCCGACCTGCTCACGATCCGCGAGCACAAGCAGCAGCTCGCCGGCCTGACCGTGGCGTTCGTCGGCGACGGCGCGTGCAACATGGGCAACTCCTGGCTGCTCGCCGGAGCCACCGCCGGTCTGCACGTCCGGGTCAGCTCGCCCGACGGCTTCGCGCCCGCACCGGAGATGGTCGAGCGGGCCGCGGCCATCGCGTCCGGCACCGGCGGGTCGGCGACCCTCGAGGCCGACCCCGTCGCCGCGGTGACGGGTGCCGACGTCGTCGTCACCGACACCTGGATCTCGATGGGCAAGGAGGAGGAGTCCGCGGCCCGGGCCGCCGTGCTCGCGCCGTACTCCCTGACCGCCGCGCTCCTCGCCCACGCCGCACCCGACGCGATCGTGCTGCACTGCCTGCCGGCCTACCGCGGCAAGGAGATCGCCGCCGAGGTGCTCGACGGCCCCCAGAGCGTCGTGTGGGACGAGGCGGAGAACCGCCGCCACGCCCAGAAGGCGATCCTGTCGTTCCTGCTGGAGGCCCGATGAGCTCGACCATGCGTCCGACCACCAAGAACGCCCGGCACCAGCGCATCGTCGAGCTGGTCACCCAGCGCGAGGTGCACTCCCAGGGGGAGCTCGCCGACCTGCTCGCGGAGAGCGGGCTGCGCGTCACCCAGGCGACGCTCTCGCGCGACCTCGTCGAGCTCGACGCGATCAAGGTGCGCTCACCCAACGGCTCCCTGGTGTACGCCGTGCCCGCGGAGGGCGGTGACCGACGACCGAGCGCGCCGGGGGAGACCGCCGCGGCGACCGCCCGTCTGGCCCGGCTGTGCGGTGAGCTCCTCGTGAGCGCCGACCACAGCGCCAACATGGTGGTCCTGCGCACTCCTCCCGGCGCGGCCCAGTTCCTGGCCTCGGCCTTCGACAAGGCCGAGCTCCCCGAGATCCTCGGCACCATCGCCGGTGACGACACCGTGCTGGTGATCGGCCGCGGCCCGGACAGCGGCGACGAGCTCGCCCGTCGGTTCCTGGCCCTCGCCGACGCCCACCCGCACTCCGAGCACCAGCCCCCATCCCAGCAGAAGGAAGAGCATCCGTGAGCAAGGTCCTGACGTCCCTCCCGGTCGGCCAGCGTGTCGGCATCGCGTTCTCGGGAGGCCTGGACACCTCGGTGGCGGTGGCCTGGATGCGCGACAAGGGCGCGATCCCGTGCACCTACACCGCCGACATCGGCCAGTACGACGAGCCCGACATCAGCGGGGTCCCCGACCGTGCGCTGCTGTACGGCGCCGAGATCGCCCGCGCCGTCGACTGCCGGCATCAGCTCGTCGAGGAGGGACTGGCCGCGATGGTCTGCGGCGCCTTCCACATCCGCTCGGGCGGGCGTGCCTACTTCAACACCACGCCCCTGGGCCGCGCGGTCACCGGCACGATGCTGGTCCGCGCGATGCACGAGGACGGCGTCGACATCTGGGGCGACGGCTCGACGTTCAAGGGCAACGACATCGAGCGCTTCTACCGCTACGGGCTGCTTGCCAACCCGTCGCTGCTGATCTACAAGCCGTGGCTGGACGCCGACTTCGTCCACGAGCTCGGCGGCCGCGCCGAGATGAGCCACTGGCTGAGCGAGCACGACCTGCCCTACCGCGACAGCCAGGAGAAGGCCTACTCCACCGACGCCAACATCTGGGGTGCCACCCACGAGGCTAAGACGCTCGAGCACCTCGACGTCTCCCTCGAGGTCGTCAGCCCGATCATGGGCGTCCGGTTCTGGGACCCGGCCGTCGAGATCGCCACCGAGGACGTCACGGTCCGCTACGAGAACGGCCGTCCGGTCGCCATCAACGGGATGCGCTACGACGACCCGGTCGCGCTCGTCCACGAGGCGAACGCGATCGGCGGGCGGCACGGCCTGGGCATGTCCGACCAGATCGAGAACCGGATCATCGAGGCCAAGTCTCGCGGCGTCTACGAGGCCCCCGGCATGGCGCTGCTCTGGATCGCCTACGAGCGGCTGCTGAACGCCATCCACAACGAGGACACGATCGCGCTCTACCACTCCGAGGGCCGCCGCCTCGGCCGGCTGCTGTACGAGGGCCGGTGGCTCGACCCGCAGGCGCTGATGCTGCGGGAGTCGATCCAGCGCTGGATCGCCTCGCTGGTGACCGGCGAGGTCACGCTGCGGCTGCGCCGGGGTGAGGACTACACGATCCTGCGCACCGACGGCCCGTCGTTCTCCTACCACCCCGACAAGCTGTCGATGGAGCGCACGGAGAACGCCGTCTTCGGTCCCACCGACCGGATCGGTCAGCTCACGATGCGCAACCTCGACATCGCGGACTCCCGCTCCAAGCTGGAGGCGTACGCCGGCCAGCCGCTCGACCAGGGCACCGTGCTCGTCGAGAACGGCACCCTGTTCGGCGAGATCGAGTCCGGCGGCGGCGACCGGATCGCGAGCAACCCGACGCTCGAGCACGGCGGGGGCGAGGACGTCCTCGACCACGTGGCGATGGAGTCGGGGACCGACTGATGGCCAAGCACGCCGCAGGCGGCACCAACACCGGCAAGCTCTGGGGCGGCCGCTTCGCGGGCGGCCCGGCCCCGGAGCTGGACGCGCTCTCGCGCTCCACGCACTTCGACTGGCGGCTCACGCCGTACGACCTCGCGGGGTCGCGGGCGCACGCCAACGCCCTGCACCGCGCCGGGCTGCTGAGCGACGCCGACCTCGCAGAGCTCCAGCGCGGCCTGCAGGTGCTGGGGGAGCGGTACGCCGCCGGCACGCTGCACCCCGACCCGACCGACGAGGACGTCCACGGCGCCCTCGAGCGGCTCCTGGTCGAGGAGGTCGGCGCCGAGGTGGGCGGCCGGCTGCGCGCCGGACGCAGCCGCAACGACCAGATCGCGACGCTGTTCAAGGTGTTCCTGCGCGACCACGCACGGGTGATCTCCGGCCAGCTGCTCGACCTCGTCGACGCGCTGGCGGGGCAGGCCGGTGCGCATCTGGCGGGCGACCGGCCGAGCGTGATGCCGGGCCGCACGCACCTCCAGCACGCCCAGCCGGTGCTCCTCTCGCACCACCTGCTCGCCCAGGCGTGGCCGCTGCTCCGCGACCTCCACCGACTCCGTGACTGGGACGCCCGGGTCGCCGCGGACTCGCCGTACGGCTCGGGGGCGCTGGCCGGCTCGAGCCTCGGTCTCGACCCCGAGGGCGTCGCCGCCGAGCTCGGCTTCACCGGCTCGAGCGCCAACTCGCTCGACGGCACCGCGTCGCGTGACTTCGTGGCCGAGTTCGCCTACATCGCGGCGCAGATCGGCGTCGACGTCAGCCGGATCGCCGAGGACGTCATCATCTGGTCGACCCGCGAGTTCGGGTTCGTCACGCTCCACGACTCGTGGTCGACGGGGTCGAGCATCATGCCGCAGAAGAAGAACCCCGACATCGCCGAGCTGGCCCGCGGCAAGGCCGGGCGGCTCATCGGCAACCTGGCGGGCCTGATGGCTACGCTCAAGGCGCTGCCGCTGGCCTACAACCGCGACCTCCAGGAGGACAAGGAGCCGGTGTTCGACTCGGTCGACACCCTCGAGGTCCTGCTCCCGGCGTTCACCGGCCTGATGGCCACGCTCGTGTTCGACACCGAGCGGATGGCCGCCCTCGCGCCCCAGGGCTTCTCGCTCGCGACCGACGTCGCCGAGTGGCTGGTCCGCGAGGGCGTCCCGTTCCGCGTGGCCCACGAGGTGGCCGGCGCGTGCGTGCGGCGGTGCGAGGAGCTGGGCATCGAGCTGGCGGACCTCACCGACGAGCAGTTCGCGGAGATCTCCCCGGCGCTGACGCCCTCCGTCCGTGAGGTCCTGACCGTCGAGGGCTCGGTGTCGTCCCGGGTCGGTCGCGGAGGCACGGCGCCGGTCCGCGTGCGCGAGCAGCTCGCCGAGCTCACCGACCTGGTGACCGCCCACCGTGACCGGATCGCCTGAGCTGCCCGAGGTCCTGGCGGGCCCGGCGCTGGAGGTGGCGCCGCGGCTGCTGAACGCCGTGCTCCGCCACAGCGGCGTCGCTGTGCGGCTCACCGAGGTCGAGGCGTACGCCGGTGAGGCCGACCCCGGATCGCACGCGTTCCGCGGGCGGACCCGCCGCAACGCCGTGATGTTCGGCCCGCCCGGTCACCTGTACTGCTACTTCACCTACGGGATGCACGTGTGCTGCAACGTGGTCTGCGGTCCCGAGGGCACCGCCAGCGCGGTGCTGCTGCGCGCCGGGGAGGTGGTCGAGGGTCGCGACCTCGCGCGTGAGCGCCGGCCGAGGTCCACCGACCGCGACCTCGCGCGGGGGCCGGCCCGGCTCTGCACCGCCCTCGGGATCGAGCTGGGACACGACGGCACGGACCTCGTCGCGGGCCCCGTCACGCTCACCCTGGGCGACCCGCCCGGATCGGTCTCCACCGGCCCACGGGTGGGGCTGCGGGGCGCCCCCGACCGGCCGTGGCGGTTCTGGACGACGGGGGATCCCACCGTCTCCGTCTACCGTCCGGCAGCGCCCCTCAAGCGTCGCTGACCCTCCGGTTTGGCACGACCACAGACCGCTGGTAACGTTCCTCCTCGCCGCGGTTCGCGGCTCCCACTCGGGCCGAGAGGCCAAGATCGAGCGGGAGCGGTGCGCCCGGCCTCGGTCTCCGAGATGCCCGGTCAGCGCAAGTTGACCTGGAGGATCAGAACCGGTAAGTTTCTGCAGGTTGCCCCGCAGCCGGTCTCGCAAGGGCCTGGTTCGGTGTGCGTCTGATTCTTGAGAACTCAACAGTGTGTCATAGTCGACGAATTAGTTTGTAATGCCCCGTTGACTGATGTTTCTGCCTGGTGGCCTTTTGGGGTTGGTGGGTGGGGGTGTTGGTTGATGGTTTCTTTGACAATGATTCTGGCAATTTTTTGTCAGTGATCTC
>NZ_CATNLZ010000008.1 GCF_950101795.1 Nocardioides sp. T2.26MG-1
ACGCCGATGCGCACCGGCGTGTCGTGAGGGTTTCGGCTGCCAGCAGCCGAACCCCGCAGCCGCCCGGAGGATGCGAGCCCTAGACGGCCAGCGCGGTGATCTTGTCCTTGACCTGCGCCAGGGAGGGGTTGGTCTGGGCGGTGCCGTCGGGGTACACGAGCGTCGGCACGGTCTGGTTGCCGTTGTTCGCGGACTCCACGATCGCGGCGGCCTCGGGGTGCTGCTCGATGTCGACGACGTCGTAGGTGATGCCCTCACGGTCGAGCTGGCTCTTGAGGCGGTGGCAGTAGCCGCACCAGGGCGTCGTGTACATCGTGAAGGAGCTCATCTGGGACTGTCGCCTCCGGCGTCTAGGGTTTGATCTGCACCCGATCCAACCACCGTCACCCAGGAGATGTTCCCCCGCATGGCCACCGCCGCCGACCTGCTCACCGCGCTCGACCCCGAGCAGCGCCAGGTCGCGGAGGCGCTGCGCGGACCGGTCCGGGTGCTCGCCGGCGCGGGCACCGGCAAGACCCGGGCGATCACCCACCGCATCGCGTACGGCGTGGCCACCGGCGTCTACGCGCCCACCGAGGTGCTCGCGGTGACGTTCACCACGCGGGCGGCCGGCGAGATGCGCGGGCGGCTGCGCACCCTGGGCGCCGGCCCGGTCCAGGCCCGCACGTTCCACTCCGCGGCGCTGCGCCAGCTGCGCTACTTCTGGGCAGGCGTCTACGGCACCGAGCTGCCGACGCTGATCGAGTCCAAGATCGGGCTGCTCGCGACCGCCGCCCGCCGCCAGCGGCTCAGCGCCGACCAGGCGCTGCTGCGCGACCTCGCGTCCGAGATCGAGTGGGCCAAGGTCAGCAACGTCCACCCCGACGACTACCCGGCCGTCGCGGCGCAGCGCGGGCGCAGCGTCACCGGCCACGACCACGACACGGTCGGGCGGGTGTTCGGCAGCTACGAGGAGGTCAAGCGCGGCCAGGGCCGGATGGACATGGAGGACGTCCTGCTGCTCACCGCCGGCATGCTCGCCGAGGACGAGCGGGTGGCGGCCCAGGTGCGCCGGCAGTACAAGTGGTTCGTCGTCGACGAGTTCCAGGACGTCTCCCCGATCCAGTCCGCGCTCCTCGACCTGTGGCTCGGCGGCCGCGACGAGCTGTGCGTCGTCGGCGACCCCGCCCAGACCATCTACTCCTTCGCCGGCGCCAACGCCGCCTACCTGCGCGACTTCCCGGCCCGCCACCCCGGCACCACCTCCATCGAGCTGGTCCGCAACTACCGCTCCACCCCGGAGGTGGTGGCCGCGGCCAACACCCTCCTCGGCGGCTCGGCCAGCGCCGGGGTCGAGCTGCGCGCCCAGCGGCCCTCGGGCCCGCCGGTCAGTTACACCCCGCGCCCCGACGAGGTCGCCGAGGCCGAGGCGGTCGCCGCCCAGATCCTCCGGCTCCGCGACGCCGGGCGCTCGCTCGGCGAGGTCGCGATCCTGTTCCGCATCAACGCCCAGTCCGAGGCGTTCGAGGAGGCGCTGGCCGCGCGCGGTCTCCCGTACGTCGTGCGCGGCGCCGCCCGGTTCTTCGACCGCCCCGAGGTCCGCGAGGCGGTGACCCGGCTGCGGGGCGCGGCCCGCTCCGGTGAGGCCGCCGCCGACACCACCGACGGCGACTGGGTCGAGGTGGTGCGGGCGATCCTGGCCGGCATGGGCTGGAGCGCCGAGGCGCCCACCACCCGCGGCCAGACCCGTGACCGGTGGGAGTCCTGGCAGGCGCTGGTCGACCAGGCCACCCAGTTCGCCGCCGACGCCGGCCGGGCCGGCGAGGCCGCCGACCTCAACACGTTCGTCGACCACCTCGACCGGCGCGCCGCCGAGCAGCACGCCCCGGTCGCCGACGGCGTCACGCTGGCCACGTTCCACGCCGCCAAGGGCCTCGAGTGGGACTCGGTGTTCCTCTGCGGGCTCCAGGACGGCACCCTCCCGATCACCTACGCCGACACCCCGACCGCGGTCGAGGAGGAGCGGCGGCTGCTCTACGTCGGCATGACCCGCGCCCGCCTCGACCTCGCCCTGTCCTGGGCGCTGTCGCGCAACCCCGGCGGCCGCGGGTCGCGCAAGCCCTCGCGGTTCCTCGACCCGCTGCTGCCCGACGAGGCGCGCGCCTCGCGGGACCGGCCCCGCACCCGCAAGGTCGCCAACTGCCGCGAGTGCGGCCGCCCCCTCGCGACCGGCCAGGAGCTCAAGCGCGGCCGGTGCACGGACTGCCCGGCGTCGTACGACGAGGAGCTCTTCGAGCGGTTGCGCGAGTGGCGCCGCGACCGGGCCGGCGAGGAGAGCGTGCCGGCGTTCGTGGTGTTCACCGACGCGACCCTGCAGCTCATCGCCGAGCACAAGCCGCGCACGCCCGAGGCGCTGCTGCGCATCAACGGCATCGGCCGGTCCAAGCTCGAGCGCTACGGCGAGGACGTGCTCACGGTCGTCGGCTGACCGCTCGCGGGGAAGTGGCCCAAGAAATTTCGAGAAATACCCACTAAATGGTTTGCCCATTACATGTGGGAGCCGCTAGGTTTTCCGAGAACAAACAGCACGCGCACTCGATCCTGGCAAGATCGGCGCCCAATCGCACCGAAGGAGGTGGCCTCGTGAACAGCACCATGACCTGGAAGACGGCTCAGAGCCCGTCGCCCTTCGGCATGCCCATTTCCGGCCACGCCTTCGGCGTGACTCGGCGTGCGACCGATTCCTGCACCGCCGCCGCCACCCTCGTGGTGCGCGACCGCGAGGCCGGCATCGGCAGCACCACGGGCGCCGTCAAGACGGACAAGGGCCTTGTCCAGTCCTACTTCCCGGGGACCTCTGCCTGGAGACCACCGACCTGTTGACACCCAACAGCCATCGGCAGCCTCCAGGCCGCGGAACCCGAACCCCGGGATCCGCGGCCTTCTTGTTTCCGGAAGACCCGCACCGCACACACCCACCGCGATCAGGTCAGAGAAGGAGGTGAAACATGACCATCAGTGAACTCGTCCGCGCCGATGGGGCTGCCGAGGTGAGCCTGGGCCACCTGCACGACCAGGCCGTCCAGACCGACGACGAGACGCTCCCGTGCCGGGTGAACAACCCCGAGCTCTGGTTCGCCGAGTCGCCCAGCGACGTGGAGTTCGCCAAGGCCCTGTGCCAGGACTGCCCGGTCCGCGCCCTGTGCCTCGACGGAGCACTCGAACGCCGTGAGCCCTGGGGCGTCTGGGGAGGCCAGCTCTTCCTGCAAGGAGTGGTGATCCCCCGCAAGCGGCCCCGTGGCCGCCCCCGCAAGAACGAAGCTGCCGCCTGATCCACCGACGACCGCTTCCCGACCTCCCGCCCGAGCATCACCGATCCCTTCTCGACAACCTTCTCGACAATGACGTCAAAGGAACCGACATGATCCACAGCCACGAGACCCTGGTACGCGCGCACCTCAGCGCCCGCCTGGGTGAGGCGGAGCAGTGCCGACCGGGCCGCCAGCTGGCCCGCGTGCAGCGCACCGACCGCCGGGCCGAGCGACTCGCTCAGCAGGCCCGTCTCGCCCTCGCTCGCGCGTTCTGAGCGCACCACCGAACACGAAAGTAGCCACTTTCCGATGAAGACCACCCAGACCACTGACCCGAACGGAACCACGAAGATGAGTCTTCTCCACGAAAATCTGGCCCGAGCGCAAATGTCCGAGCGCCTGGGAGAGGCGCAGCAGCTCCGGCGCGGCCAGCAGTTCGTCCGCGCCCGCCGACTCAGCCGCAAGGCCGAGCAGGCAGCGCAGCAGGCCCGTCTCGCCCTCGCCCGCGCGCTGTAGGTCCAGACCACCGCAAGCTCACCCCCGTCCTGATCGCGGGTGACTGAGAGAACGAGAGCCGGGTACGACGACGTCGTACCCGGCTCTCGCACGTCCGGGCCCTCAGTTCGGGCTAGGGTCGAACCGTGATGACCTGCGACTTCTGCGGGCGCCAGGAGGCCGACGCGGCGAAGACGCTCACCTGGACCACCGCCGTCGAGAACGGCCGCAAGCGGGTGTTCTGCGACGAGTGCTCCCGGGCCAACCTGCGCGCGATGGAGGGCAAGCTCGACAGCGAGTGGTGGTGACCGGCCGCGCGTTCAGCCCAGCTCGCCGCGGAGCACGATGTCCCCGGCCGACCGGCCGACCTCGACCGTGAACGTGCCGGGCTCGCGCGCCCATCCTCCGGCGGCGACGTCCCAGTGCTCGAACGCGCGCGGCGCGACCTCGACCGTCGCCCGCACCGTCGCCCCGGGCGCGGCCTCGACCCAGGCGTGGCCCGCGAGCCACCGCACGGGGCGCTCGATCGTGCTGACGGGGCGGGACAGGTAGACCTGCACCAGCTGCCGGCCACCCCGGTCGCCGGTGTTGGTGAGCGACACCTCGACGACGGCGCCGCCGTCCGGTGCCGAGGCGGCGGTCACCGCGTCGTACGACCAGGTCGTGAACCCGAGGCCATGGCCGAGCCAGTACGCCGGGGCCACGTGCTCGCACAGGAACCGGCGGTAGCCGACGTGCAGGCCCTCGGCGTAGGGCAGCCGCCCGTCGACCGGGGTGGTCGACGCAAGCGCCGGTCCCTCCGCGGTCGGCCAGGTCGTGGGGAGCCGGCCGCCGGGTTCGACCGCGCCGAGCACCACGTCGGCCAGCGCGCCCCCGAACTCCTGGCCTGGGAACCAGGCGAGCAGGACGGCGGCGACCTCGTCGCGCCAGGGCAGCAGCACGGGCGCGCCGGAGTTGACCACGACCAGCGTCTCGGGCCGCGCCCGCGCGACCCGGTGCACGAGCTCGTCCTGGCGGCCGGGGAGCGCGAGGCTGTCGCGGTCGAACCCCTCGCTCTCGACCTCCTCGGTGGTGCCGACGACCACGATCGCGAGGTCGGCGGCCGCGGCGTCGGCGACCGCGTGTGCGAGCGCGGCATCGTCGTCCTCGACCGTGCAGTCGACCGCGACCTGGAGCGAGACGAGCAGGTCCTCGCCGGCGCGGTGGTCCTTGACGACGTGGGTGAGCGAGACCCGGATCGACTCACCGGCGTTGAGCGACACCGTCGCCCACTCCTGAGGTGGGCGCATCAGCCCCTCGACCGGGTCGGCCCCCGGCCCCAGCTCGAGCAGCTCGTCGAAGGCGGGCCGGTCGTCGAGGCGGAGCCGGAAGCGTCCGACCCCCGACGCGCCGATCCGGTACTCCCCGGTGAGGTCGGCGGTCACCACGGTCTCGAGGCCGATCTCGGTGATCAGCGCCGGGTCGACGCCCTCGAAGGCGTTGTTCCAGTTGAACGCCGAGCCCAGGCGCCGGTCGCGGCCGAGCACCTCGCCGCCGGCGCCCCGGAACTCGACCAGGATGCCGCGCTCACCGTCCGGCGTGGTGAGCAGCTCCGGGTCGGCGGCCGAGACCCGCTCGTGACCGCGGGCGCCCTGGCAGTAGGTCACCTCGACGTCGGGGCCGAACGCCGCGAGCAGCCCGGCCAGGGGGGAGACGGTGGCGGGCGGGAAGACCAGCGCGCTGCCGCCGCCGAGGAAGCGGGCCTCGCGCGCGTTGGGGCCGATCACGGCGACCCGCCGGACACCGCCGGCGTCGACGGGCAGCAGTGGCCGCCCGTCGACGGGCTCGTTGCGGACGAGCACGAAGCCGGACGACGCCGCGCGTCGGACCAGCTGGTCGCTCGCCGCATCGGTCCACGGGTCGACCGGCTGCGGGTCGGGGCCGTCGGCGAGGGCGCCGACCCGGGTGGCGAGGAGGAGCAGGCGGCGCACCTTGGCATCGACCTCGGCCTCGGTGACGTCGCCGGCCTCCACGGCCTCGACGAGCGCCCGGCGCCACGGGCCGGTCGGGCCGGGCATCATCAGGTCCAGGGCACCGCGGGCCGCGGGACCGGTGGAGCGACCGGCGTACCAGTCGGTCATGGTCACGCCGTCGAACCCCCACTCCTCGTGCAGCACCGAGCGCAGCAGCGGGCTCTCGGTCATCGTCGTCCCGTTGAGGCTGTTGTACGCCGCCATCACGGCCCACACGCCCGCGTCGCGCACGATCGTCTCGAACGGCGCGAGGTACAGCTCACGCAGCGTCCGCTCGTCGACCCGCGCGTCGACCGTGAGCCGGTCGGTCTCGGAGTCGTTGGCGACGAAGTGCTTGACCGTCGCCGCGACCCCCTGGGACTGCAGCCCACGGACGAGCGCCGCACCGAGGTCGCCGGTCAGGAGCGGGTCCTCGCTCAGGCACTCGAAGTGCCGGCCGCCGTACGGCGAGCGGTGCAGGTTCACCGTGGGGGCGAGCACCACGTCGACGCCCTTGCGGCGCGCCTCGTGGGCCAGCAGCCGGCCCAGCGTCTCGACCAGCTCGGGGTCCCAGCTGGCGGCGAGCGCGGTCGGGGAGGGGATGTTGACCGACGGGTCGCGCTCGTCCCACAGCTCGCCGCGGACGCCGGCCGGGCCGTCGGAGGTCACGATCCGGCGCAGGCCGATCGCGGGCTCGTCGTACAGCGCCCAGAAGTCCGCGCCGGTGAGCAGCCGCACCTTCTGGTCGAGGGTGAGGCGCGCGACCAGGGCATCGAGGTCGGGCGCGGCGGACGGGACGGCGGAGGGCATGCGGGTTCTCCCGGGGATGAGGTCTGGGGTTCGGTGAGGGGTGTGCCGAGGAGGGCGAGGGGCGGGCTACTTGACGGCGCCCTCGCTCAGGCCGCTCTGCCAGAAGCGCTGGAGGGCGAGGAAGGCGATCACCAGCGGGATGATCGAGAGCAGCGCTCCGACCACGACGTACAGCTGCAGGTTGCCGGCGATCGCCTTCTGGCTGTTCCAGGTCGCGAGGCCCAGCGTCACCGGGTAGAGCTTGGTGTTCTGGAGCATCACGAGCGGCAGCAGGTAGTTGTTCCAGATGCTGACGAACTGGAACAGGAAGATCGTGACCAGCGCCGGGCCCATCAGCCGGGTGGAGATCGTGAAGAACGCCCGGAACTCCCCGGCCCCGTCCAGCCGGGCCGACTCCAGCAGCTCGTCCGGCACCGCGGCCGCGGCGTAGATGCGGGCCAGGTAGACGCCGAACGGCGAGACGATGCTCGGGAGCAGCACCGACCAGAACGAGTCGGTCTGGTCGACCTTGCTGAACAGCAGGAACAGCGGCAGCGCCAGTGCGGTCGCCGGCACCAGCACGCCGGCCAGGATCACGTTGAACACGACCTCGCGGCCGGGGAAGACGTACTTGGCCAGGGCGTAGCCGGCCATGCTCGCGATCAGGGTGCCGACCAGCGCGCCGATGCTGGCGTAGAGCACGCTGTTGAGCATCCAGCGCAGGTAGATGCCGTCCTGGTAGGTCAGCACGTGGCGGACGTTGGTCAGCAGCTCGAACTGCCCCTGGAACCACAGGCTGGTGTCGGTGAGGCCACCGCGGGTGGTGCTGGACGCGACCACGAGCCACCACAGCGGCAGCAGGAAGTACGCCGTGCACACCGCCATGAAGCCGGTGGCGGCGAGCCGGGACACCGGCCGGGTCTGGATCCGGGTGCCGGCGCGGGGAGCGGTCGTCGTGCTCACTGGAAGGCCCTCCTCTGCGCGAGCTTGAGGAACAGGAACGACAGCGCGCAGGTGACCAGCGCGAGCACCACGGAGTAGGCCGCCGCGAGGTGGTAGTTGGGGATGCTCGAGGTCGAGTAGACGACCATGTTCGGGGTGTAGGTGCTGCTCACGGCGCTCGAGATCGTGCGGAAGATCTGCGGCTCGTTGAACAGCTGCAGGGTGCCGATGATCGAGAACACGCCGGTGAGCACGAGCGCGGGGACGACCTGCGGGATCTTGATCGACCAGGCCATCCGCACCTGGCCGGCACCGTCGACGGTCGCGGCCTCGAGCACCTCGGCCGGGATCGACTTCAGCGCCGAGTAGATGATCAGCATGTTGTAGCCGGTGTAGACCCAGTTGACGACGTTCGCGATCGTGAACATCACCAGGTCCGGGCCGAGCAGGTCGAAGCGGTCGGCGACCGCCGGGATCGGGGTGGTGCCGGGGGAGTAGAGGAAGCCCCACATCAGCGCGGCGATCACGCCGGGCACGGCGTACGGCGCGAAGAGCGCGAGCCGGAAGAACCGCTTCGCCTTGAGGGCCGGTGAGTCGAGCAGCAGCGCGAACACCAGCGCGAGCCCGAGCTGCAGCGGCACCGAGATCAGGAAGAACTGCCCGACGTTGACGAGGCTGTCCCAGAACTCGGAGTCCTGGAAGACCTGGGAGTACTGCGTGAAGCCGCCCCAGGCGTCGTGGGCGACACCGAAGGTGCCCTCCCGCTCGACGGTGAGGAACGACTGCCACACGGCGTACCCGATCGGCAGGACGTAGAAGAGCGCGAAGGCGGTCACGAACGGCGCCAGGAAGCCGATCGCGGCCCTGCGGTGTCGCCGCGAGCCGGCGTCGCCGCGGCGCGCCCGGGGTGCGGGTCCGTGGTCCGCCGGGGCACCGGCGCCGCCCGGCACCGGAACGGCGGGATCGGCGACCGTCGGCGGCAGTGCCGTCATGGTGGGGAGCCTCCTCCGGGGTGGTGGTGAGGATCGTGTGGCCGGCCGGCGAGAGGAAAGCACGGAGCGTCGGCCGGCCACACGGGTCGGTTGGTGCGGGACGGCTCAGTCGGCGACCGAGAGCGACTGGGACTTCATGGTCGCGACGGTCTTGTCCTGCGCGGAGGTCAGGGCGTCGGTGAGCGTGCCCTGCCCGTTGACGGCCTTGCCGATGCCGTCCGCGAGGGCGGCGTAGGTGTCGGTCATCGTCGGGCCCCACTGGAAGCTGGGGTCGACGCCGGCGGATGCCTGGGCGAACACCTCCCACACCTTCTGGTCTCCGTAGTAGGGCAGACCCTCAGTGAGCGCGGGGAGCTGCTCCTGGCCCTCGGTGGTGGCCGGGTACTGGCCGCCGTTCTTGTTGTTCAGCGTGAGGGCGTCGAGGTTGCTGAACGCCCAGGTGGCGAACTTCGCGGCCTCGTAGGGGTGCTCGCTGCCCTTGAAGACGACGGCGGTCGAGCCGCCCCAGTTGCCGGCGGTGTTCTCGCCGGCGGTCCACTGCGGCATCGGGGCGACGGCCCACTTGCCGGCGGTCTTGGGTGCGGCGCTCTCGAGCAGCTTGGTGGTCCACGCGGCGCCGATGATCGACCACTCCTGACCGGAGTCGAGCGCCTTCCACTGCGGGTCGCCGAGGCCGGGGATGGTGTCGACGAGGCCCTCGTCGATCAGCTTCTGCCAGTAGTCCGCGACCTGCTGGGTCGGGTCGTCGTCGAGGCTGACGCTCCAGGTGTCGCCGTCGACGGAGAACCACGAGGCGCCGTTCTGCCAGGCGAGCGAGGTGAACCACGCCGGCTGGTCGGTCGGGAAGTCGCCGATCGTCGCTCCCTCGGCCTTGATCTTCTGGGCGGCGTCGTAGTACTCGTCCCACGTCGTGGGGACGGCGATCCCGGCCTGGTCGAAGAGGTCCTTGCGGTAGTACAGCGCCATCGGGCCGATGTCCATGGGGATGCCGTACACGGCACCCTCCTCGCCGAACCCGACCTGCGAGATCGCCCAGTCGACGTACTTGCCCTCGGCCTCCTGGACCGGTGCGCAGTCACCGATGTTCGTGAGGCCGTCCTGGAGGCGGAACGACGGGAGGTTGTCGAACTCGATCATGCCGATGTCGGGGGTCTTCCCGGCCTTGATCTGGTTCGAGTACGCCTGGTACGTGCCCTGGTTGCCGCCGACGACCTCCTTGTACTCCACCTGGATGTCGGGGTTGTTCTTGTTCCAGAGATCGACGGTCTCCTGCATCCCCGGCACCCACGAGGTGAAGGTCAGCGTGACCTTCCCGTCGGCCGGCTGGCACGAGTCGCCGCCGGCGGCCTTGTCGCCGCTGCCGCTGTCGTCGCTGCTGCCGCATGCCGCGGTGGCCAGGAGCGCGCCCGCGGCGATGACCGCCGCGATCGCCCGGCGCCCTCGCGCTGCCCGCATGTGCCCTGTCCGCATCTGGTCCCTTCCCTTCCGGCCCTGGGCCGGTCCGATGAGTGTCGCGATGAGAAGACCGCTGGCTGTGACTGCCGCCACAGGGTGGCCGAGGCAGAGTCAAGCACACTTGCTGACAGGTAAGTAAGTATCGCAGCGAGGAATGTTCCCGAATCGTGATCTTCGGTCGGGGCGGGGTCAGGAGAGCACGGTCGAGGCGCGCTCGGTGCTGCCCCAATGCTCGAGGAGCGCGTCGATCACGAGGCCGACCGCGGCCGGCATCTGGACGGCGTCGGGGTCGAGCAGCCACTGCACCTGCAGGCCGTCCATGACGGCGATGATCGAGGACGCGCCGGCGCTCAGCTCCTCCGCGGAGGGCATCGCGTCGGGCTCGCAGCACGCCTCCAAGGCGGCCGCGATCAGGCCGCGCAGCACCTCGAAGCGCTCGCGGAACGAGGTCTGGGCCGGGTGACCGTCGGTGACCGACTCGGCGGAGAGCACGACGTAGGACTGCACGAGCCCGATCCGGCCGGTGTTCACCACCGCGGTCTTGACCAGGTGTCGGAGCATCTCGGGGCCGCGCGGCGGCTCGTGGTTCTCGAAGTCGGCGACGTCGAGGTGCTCGCGGTAGATCAGCACCTCGACGAACAGCTGCTCCTTGGAGCCGAAGTGGTGCAGGATCCCCTGGTGGGTGATCCCCACCCGTTCTGCGATCTCGCCGAGCGAGGCCTTGTGGAAGCCGCGCGCGCCGAAGACCTCGTGGGCGGCGAGGATGATCTCCTGGCGCCGCACGTCGGCGGAGACCCGGGGCGCGCGGGCCCGGGGTGCGCGTCCGCGGACAGGGGGACTCTCGGGACGACTCATGCCCGCAGCCTAACCCTGGCTTACCACTCGGTCAGTTGGTACGGCGGCGGGCACCGCGGCGAGCTCCCACGAGCAGCCGCAGTGCGGGTGCCGCGCCCAGGGGTGTCGGACCGGGTCGAGCTCGGCGCCGATGGCGACCGTCGCCGACCAGGTCGCCGGCCGCACGCCGGACAGGTAGGTGAGCACGTCGCGGACCGCCCAGGCCGCGGCCAGGGCGCGCAGCGCGGGGTCGTCCGGCCCGCCGGGGCGCCCGTCGAGCTGCTCGACCACCACCGCGCGGCGCGGGTCGTGCTCCCCGTGGTGGGCGTCGACGCAGCGCAGGCAGGCGGTGGCGCCGGGCACCACGAACGGGCCGACCGTGTAGCCGTACGCCGACGCGCCGACCACCAGGTGCGGCCGCCCGGCGCGCACCTGCGCGTCCACGTCGGCCCGGCTCGGCTCGCCGTCGGCGAGCACGAGCGCGACGCCGGCGTCCTCTGCCACGGTGCGCCGGGCGGTGTGCAGGACCCGGGCGGCCTCCACGGCCAGCGGGCCGCGGCCGTGCACCGCCACCGCTCCTCGGCGCGTCGACGCGGCCCGGTCCGGTCCCGCAGGGTCGAGCAGCATGCCGGCCCGCGCCAGGGCGAGCAGCACCCGGTGCGCGTCGGGGGTGTCCGGTGCCGGCGCCCGGCCGGCCCCGAGGTCGTCGAGGAGCCGCTGGACATCGGGCTGGTCGGGGACGACCAGCCGCCAGGGCGGGTCGAGGCCGATCTGGAGGTGCTGGTCGTCGCGCCGTACGACGTGGAGCCCGGGCCGGAGTCGAGTCATGGGAGCGGTCTACCCGCTGCGCGCCGCTCGAGCGCGCTCTCTCCACAGCCACCGGCCCTGCTGGTCGCGACAACCGCGGACACCCGGGGCGCCGGCGGGCCGGAGGTGGAGCAGGTCCGGAGACGGCGACGGCGGCGCCGGACCGGGAGAACCGGGCCGACGCCGCCGTCGTCGTCAGATCGTCGGGGCGCTACGCGCGAAAGTGTCGCGTCACGCCTTGCCGAGGATGCGGTTGAGGTTGGTGCCACAGACCGGGCAGACAGCCTTCGCCATCCGGGTGCCCTTGTCGTTCACCTTCACCTCGCCCTCGGCCTCGCGCTTCTCCTTGCACTTCACGCAGTAGAACTCGCCGCTCCAGGTCTCCGCCATGACGGCCTCCTTGCCTATGTATAACTGGTCGTCGCGACGGGGCAGAGGGGAAGACCCGTCGGAAGCTCGGCAGCGGTTGCCGCCGAACCGACTCAGACCCTACGACACGAGCGGTCACGTGTGCGTCAGGCGCACCGGAACCGGTGAAACGGGTCACGGCGCGCCGCGCCGCCGGTCAGTACCTTGTGCGCATGTCCGAGCCCCTCTCTGCCGCCCCCGACCTCACCCACCTGCGTCTCGAGCGACCCGCCGACGGAGTCGCCGTGCTGACCCTCGACAACCCCGACCAGCGCAACGCGATGTCCGACGCGATGACGGCGTCCTGGGTCGAGGCGATCGATGCGCTGGCCGCCGACCGGTCCGTGCGGGTCGTCGTCGTGACCGGCGCCGGCTCGGCGTTCTGCTCCGGCGGCAACACCTCGTGGATCGCCAGCGAGCCGGACGCGACCGTCGACGAGCTGCGCACCCGGATGATCGCGTTCTACCGCGCCTGGCTGTCGATCCGGCGCCTCGAGGTGCCGACGATCGCCGCGGTCAACGGCCCGGCGATCGGCGCGGGACTGTGCCTGGCGCTGGCCTGCGACATCCGGTACGCCGCGGCCGGCGCGCGTCTCGGGGCGCCGTTCGTCAAGCTCGGCATGCACGCCGGCATGGCCGGCACCTACCTGCTGCCGAACGTCGTGGGGGAGGCGCACGCCCGCGACCTGCTGCTCACCGGCCGGCTGGTCGACGCCGACGAGGCGCTCCGGCTGGGCCTGGTGTCGCGGGTGGTCGAGCCGGCCTCGTTCCTCGACGAGGTGCTCGCCACCGCCGAGGGCATCGCCGCCACCGCGCCGATCGCCAGCCGGCTCACCAAGCTGGCGCTGGCCGACGGCGGGCACGCGGACTTCGAGAGCTGCCTGCAGTGGGAGGCGATGGCGCAGCCGATCACGCTCGCGACCGCGGACCTGCAGGAGGGCATCCGCGCGGCGCAGGAGAAGCGGCCCGCGGTCTTCACCGGACGTTGACCCGCCCGAAACTTTCGGGCGGGTGAACGTGAGGAGGCCCCCGACCGCATCGGGACACTTGCCTTCCCCTTGCGAGTGTCCGTCGGCGGCCGGGGGCCTCATCTGCCGACCACGCTAGGAGCCGGGGGCGGCGGGGTCAACGCGGCGGGCCTGCTGCCTGTGGACAAGCCTGTGGACAAAGCTGTGGACAGGCGGTCGCGCCGGTGGAGGAACGGCCCGCGCGGTGGAATCCGCCTGTGGAGAACGCCCCGCCGGAGACGACGCCCGCACCGCTGACCAGCGACAATGGCTCTCCACCGGGTGTGGACGAAAGAAATCCGGGCCCAGCCAGCACTGCACCACGACGAACGAGAGGGCTGACGGCGTGTCGGACACGTACGACGCGGGGCCGGTCGCCGCGCTGCGCCGGATCGCGTTCCTGCTCGAGCGGGGGCGCGAGGACTCCTACAAGGTCAAGGCGTTCCGCGGGGCCGCGGCCGCGATCCTGCCGATGTCGCACGACCAGGTCGTCGCCGCCGTCGAGGACGGCACCCTCACCGCGCTGCCCGGGGTCGGCGCGAGCACGGCCCGGGTGATCGCCGACGCGGTGCGCGGGGTGATGCCGGCCCGGCTCGCCGAGCTCGAGCGCGAGCACGGCGGCGACCTCACCACCGGCGGGTCGGGGCTGCGGGCGGCGCTGCGCGGCGACCTGCACTCCCACTCGGACTGGTCCGACGGTGGGTCGCCGATCGAGGAGATGGCGTTCACCGCGATCGAGCTCGGCCACGACTACCTCGTGCTCACCGACCACTCGCCGCGGCTGACCGTGGCCCACGGCCTCAGCGCGGAGCGGCTGACCCGCCAGCTCGGCGTCGTCGACGCGGTCAACCAGCACCTGGCCTCGGCGGGGGAGGGGCACTTCACGCTGCTGAAGGGCATCGAGGTCGACATCCTCGACGACGGGTCGCTCGACCAGGACGACGACCTGCTCGCCCGGCTCGACGTCCGGGTCGCCAGCGTCCACTCCAAGCTGAAGATGGACGCCGACGACATGACCCGCCGGATGATCGGCGCGATCCGCAACCCGCGCACCAACGTGCTCGGCCACTGCACCGGCCGGCTGGTCACCGGCAACCGCGGCACCCGCCCGGGCTCGCGCTTCGACGCGAAGGCGGTCTTCGAGGCGTGCGCCGAGCACGGCGTCGCCGTCGAGATCAACTCCCGTCCCGAGCGGCGCGACCCGCCGACCGCGCTGCTGGAGCTGGCCCGCGACCTGGGCTGCGTGTTCTCGATCGACAGCGACGCGCACGCGCCGGGACAGCTCGACTTCCTGGTCTACGGGTGCGAGCGGGCCGAGGCGGCCGGCATCGACCCGGATCGGATCGTCAACACCTGGCCGCGGGAGCGGCTGCTGGCCTGGGCGACGAAGTAGCGTTTCGACCATGGACCGACCCGAGGTGGAGGTGCGGCGCTCGAAGCGGCGCCGCCGTACCGTCTCGGCCTATCGCGACGGCGACCGGGTGGTCGTGATGATCCCCGCGTCGCTGTCCCGGCGCGAGGAGGCGGAGTGGGTGGAGAAGATGATCGCCCGCCTGGACCGCTCCGAGCGCCGCCGCCGACCCAGCGACGGTGACCTGATGCGCCGGGCGCAGGACCTCAACGACCGCTACCTCGGCGGGCTGGCCACGCCCGAGTCGGTGCGCTGGGTCGACAACCAGCAGTCCCGCTGGGGCTCGTGCACCCCTGGCGACCGCACGATCCGGCTCTCCGTCCGGCTGCAGGGGATGCCGTCGTGGGTCGTCGACTACGTGCTGATCCACGAGCTCGCGCACCTGCTCGAGCCGGGCCACGACGCGAAGTTCTGGGCGTGGGTGGACCGCTACCCGCGCGCCGAGCGGGCCAAGGGCTACCTCGTCGGCTGGTCGACCGCCGCCCGCCTCGAGCCGCCGCCGGGCGAGGCGATCGACTAGGGAGCCCGCTCGCCGGTGGTTTCGAGGCTCGCTTCGCTCGCACCTCAACCACCGCCAGCAACCCGGGCTCGGGCCAGTCGCACCAGCTCGACCAGGTCCGCCTCGGGGTCGGGCAGCGCGTCGGCGGGCCACCAGCGCACGTCGAGCGACTCCTCGCTGACCGCGTGGGCGGCGCCGGCGGGCGCGACCGCGACGAACCGGACGTCGAGATGGTGCACGTTCCCGCCCGCCCCGCAGAACGGTACGGCGTGCTCGCTCAGCTGCACCGGCACCGGGTCGAGGACCAGGCCGGCCAGCCCGGACTCCTCGGTCGCCTCGCGGAGCGCTGCCCCCGCGAGCGTGGCGTCACCGGGCTCGCAGTGCCCCCCGAACTGGAACCAGGCCCGGGCCTTGGCGTGCAGGGTGAGCAGCACCGACCCGTGGTCGGCGTCGAGCACCAGCGTGCTGGCGGTGAGGTGATCGGGGCGGCAGCCGCGGTCGAGCCCGTCGGGGTGGGCGCGCAGGTGCGCGACGTACCGCTTCCGGAGCCGCTCCTGGGCCGCGTCGGGCGCGGCCCAGCCGTCGAGCACCGCCAGGGCGTCGGCGTGCAGGCTCACTCGTCGGGGGAGTCGAGCAGCTTCTTGAGCTCGGCGTCGAAGTCCTCGTCGCTGAGCTCGGGCAGCGCGGTGGCCTCCTCGCGGAACCCGAGCGGGTCGTCGAGGTCGGCCGCGGTCGGCAGCAGGTGCGGGTGCATCCACACGCCGTCGCGGGCCTCCACGCCCTGGCGGGTGCGCAGCGAGCCCCACAGCGTCGAGGCGTCGCGCAGCCGCCGGGGCCGCAGCTCGAGCCCGACCAGGCTCGCGAACGTCTCCTCGGCGGGTCCGCCCGCGGCCCGGCGGCGGCGGAAGGCCTCCTGCAGCTTGCCGGCGGCGGGCATCCGCTCGGCGGTGGCCTGGCCGACGACCTCGTCGACCCAGCCCTCGACCAGCGCGAGCGTGACCTCGAGGCGCTGCAGCGCGGCCTCCTGGGCCGGCGAGCGGGGCAGGTCGAACATGCCGCCCTCGAGCAGCGCCTGCATCGAGGCGGGGTCGTTGGGGTCGATGCCGCGCATCTGCTCCTCGATGCGCGACTGGATGCCCTGGGCGTTGATCTCGATGCCGCGGGCGTAGTCGGCGACCGCGCCGATCAGGTGGTCGCGCAGCCAGCCGACGTGGGCGAACAGCCGCTGGTGGGCGGCCTCCCGCAGCGCGAGGTAGAGCAGCAGGTCGTCCTCGGTCACGTCGAGACCCTCGGCGAACGCGCTGATGTTGGCGGGCACGAGCGCGGCCTTGCCGGGCGCGGCGAGCGGCAGGCCGATGTCGGAGACGCTGAGCACCTCCGACGCCAGGGCGCCGAGGCCGGAGCCGACCTGCGAGGCGAGCATGCCGCCGACGGCCTGGCCGAGGATGCCGAGCAGCGGCCCGGACATCGCCCGGGCCTCCTCGGGCAGCGCGCCGCTGAGCGCCTGCACCGACGACTCGGCGATCGGCTCGACGAGCACCTTCCACACGTCGGTGGTGCCGACCACCCACTCGGCGCGGCTCCACGCGGCGGTGGAGGTGACGCCGGAGGGGAACGCGGTGGTGTCGTCGAGCCAGTGGTCGGCGAGCCGGACGGCGTCGGCCACCGCGTCGCGCTGCCGCTGGCTCGGCGTCGGGTCGGGGGACTGGGCCACGGTCTTGCGGGCCAGGTCGAGCGCGAGGTCCCAGTTGACCGGCCCGTCGTGGGGCTGCATGAGGAACTGGATCTGGCTGAAGAGCTGGCCGAGGTCGGGCAGCCCGGCCGCCCCGGGACCGCCGGCGGCACCGCCGAGGCCGCCCAGGGCGCCGAAGAGCTGCTCGAACGGCGTGCCCTTGAACGGGTTCTGCCCCGGGTCGCTGCCGTCGTCGGGCGTCTCGCCCGGCTTGTCGTTCATGGCCCCAACGGTACGCGGGCCCCGGTCACCGGGCGTCGTGCAGGCGGACGGAGTGTTCTAGGGTCGCGACGTGAGCTCCGCCGTACGCCTCGTGGACCTGCGCGAGACCCCGCTCGACGTCGCCGAGGTCGTCGCCGCGCTCGACGACGACGCCTCCGGCGGCCTGACCCTGTTCGTCGGCCGGGTCCGCGACCACGACGGCGGCAAGGGCGTCACCGGCCTCGACTACTCCGCACACCCGACCGCGCTGGCCCGGCTGCGGGAGGTGTGCGAGCGGGTCGCGGAGGAGTACGACGTGCAGGGCGTCGCGGCCGTGCACCGCACCGGCAGCCTCGCGATCGGCGACATCGCCGTCGTGGTCGCCACCACCGCCGCGCACCGCGGCGACGCGTTCACCGCCTCGCGGGCGCTGATCGACACGCTCAAGGCCGAGGTGCCGATCTGGAAGCACCAGCGCTTCGGCGACGGCACCGAGGAGTGGGTGGGAACCCCCTGAGCGGGCGCGCCTCCCCGGCGTGCGGGTCGCCCGCTCCTACGGTGGAGGCGTGGAGATCCTGCTCTGGCTGGTGCCGTCGGTCGTCGTCACGGTCGTGGCGATGCTGTGGGTCGCCTGGGCCGGACGCGAGGGCCGCGGCGAGGTCGACCGCGAGGTCGCGGTGCGCCGGCTGGCCGCCGCGCTCGAGCCCGACCCGCGTCGCCGGCGCCGGCCCAGCCCGGGGTACGCCGTCCCGACCCCGGACCGCGACCGCTCCACCGGCGTCGCCGTACGCCCCTCGCGCCGCGCCTCCTGATCGCCGCCTAGGGGACATCTGACAGTCTTGGCGGCATGACGCAGCGCACTCTGGCCGGCCTCCTGGCCGTGCCGCTGCTCATCGGGCTGTGGGTGACGGCCGCGCTCAAGCCGCTGCCGTTCGTGACCTACGAGCCCGGCCTGACCATCGACGTGCTCGGCACGAACGACCAGGGCAAGGAGATCATCGAGATCCAGGGCCACCAGGTCTACCGCGACGACGGCCAGCTGCGGATGACCACGGTCTACGTCTCCCAGCCCGAGCCCAAGGGCAGCAACAACCTCTTCGAGCTGATGCGCGACTGGCTCAGCAACGAGGACGCGGTCTATCCCTACGACGCGGTCTACCAGCGCGGCGAGACCGTCGAGCAGAACCGCAAGCAGGGCGCCCAGGAGATGACCAGCTCCCAGGACGCCGCGACCGCGGTCGCGCTGGAGGAGCTGGGCTACGACGTCACCGAGGCGGTCGTGGCGGGCGTCGCCAAGGGCACGCCGGCCGACGGCGTGCTGAAGACCGGCGACGTGCTGCTCAGCGTGGACGGGGTCGCGGTCGCCAACGGCGACGACGTGGTCGCCGCGGTCGGCAAGGTCGAGGCCGGCCGGGCGCTGCGGCTCGTCGTACGCCGGGACGGCGAGCGCCGCGAGCTGTCGGTGACGCCGCAGGTCAGCGACGGCAAGCCGCAGATCGGCATCCAGGTCGGCACCCAGACCAAGGGCGAGCTGCCGGTGAAGGTCACGATCGGCATCGACTCCAACATCGGCGGCCCGAGCGCCGGGCTGATGTTCTCGTTGGCCATCTACGACACCCTCACGCCCGGGTCGCTCACCGGCGGCGCGACGATCGCCGGCACCGGCACCATGGACGCCGCCGGCAACGTCGGCCCGATCGGCGGCATCCAGCAGAAGATCGTCGGCGCCCGCGACGACGGCGCCGAGCTGTTCCTGGTGCCGCCCGACAACTGCGCGGACGCGCTCGGCGCCCCCAACGAGGACATGCGCCTGGTGCGCGCCGACACCATGCACGACGCCCGGGTGGCGATCGAGGCCTGGGTGAAGGACCACGACGCCGACCTGCCCAGCTGCGAGGAGACTGACGAGTGACGGAGTTCGACCCGGAGTTCGACCCGGAGCTCAGCCCCGACCTGACCGCCGACCTCGACGTCGACCCGGCGCTGGCCTCGGCGGTGCTCGAGATCGAGAGCCACATCGCCGCGGAGGGCTGGGACCAGCCCGCGCGGCTGTACGCGCTCGTCGACACGGCGTCGCTGGTCGAGCGCGAGCCCGCCCTGGCCGCCGCGATGGGCCTGGACGCCGCGTCCGCGCACGGGTCGCTGACCCCGATCGAGCAGGACCAGCTCGCCCCCGACCTGTCGCTGGAGGTCGCGCTCGAGACGATCGTGTGGCCGCCGGAGGTGACCGGCTGCGCCGCGGTCGTCGAGCGCCTGGTGCTGCCCCCGGACGCGGACCCGCTGATCCCGAACGACCCAGCCTCGGCGGAGCGGTTCGCCCGCGAGCACCCCGACCGGCAGGACGTCCGCATCGTCGCCGGTGTCACCCGCGCGGGCGCGACGTACTGTGCACTGCGACTGCGTGCGCACGACGACGACCAGTCCGTCGTGGGCGGCTCCGACCTCGTGCCGGGGCTGCTGGAGCTGCTCGGGGCGACGTTGGAAGAGCCCGGGGAGACGCCCGGGCACGAAGGAGAGAAGCAGAGATGAGCGAGCTGTTCGACGAGGACCCCCGCGACGCGGGCCCCCCGGCCCGGTCCGGGTCTCGGCGCTCACGCGCGCTGATCATCACCGCGGTGGTGCTGGTGATCGCGTTCCTCGGGCTCAGCACGTTCGCGGGCATCTACACCGACCGGCTCTGGTACAAGTCCGCCGGCTACGGCGAGGTCTTCGGCACGCTGTTCTGGACCAAGACCGTGCTGTTCCTGGTCTTCGGCGCCGGCATGGCGCTGGTGGTCGGCCTGAACATCTACCTCGCCTACCGCTTCCGCCCGTTCTTCCGGCCCAGCTCCCCGGAGCAGAACGGCCTGGACCGCTACCGCGAGGCCGTCAACCCGATCCGCACCTGGCTGCTGCTCGGCGTCGCGCTGGTGCTCGGCCTGTTCGCGGGCAGCTCCGCGATCGGTGAGTGGCGCGACTACCTGCTGTGGCGCAACGGGGTGTCGTTCGGCAGCGACGACGCCTTCTTCCACAAGGACATCGGCTTCTACGTCTTCACGCTCCCGTGGCTGCACTACCTGCTTAACTACGCGATGGCGGTGCTGGTCGTGGCGCTGATCGCCGCGGCCGTCGTGCACTACCTGTACGGCGGGATCCGGCTGCAGACGCCCCGCGACCGGCTCTCCGGGGCGGCGCAGGCGCAGATCTCGCTGCTGCTCGGCCTGTTCGTGCTCGCCAAGGCCGGCGACTACTGGCTGGACCGGTTCGACCTGGTCTCCCAGGGCGGCGGGCTGATCACCGGCATGACCTACACCGACGACAACGCGGTGCTGCCGGCCAAGAACATCCTGCTGGGCATCTCCGTGATCTGCGCGGTGCTGTTCTTCGTCAACGTGTGGCGCCGCACCTGGCAGCTGCCGTCGGTCGGGCTGGCGCTGCTGGCCGTCTCGGCGATCCTGCTCGGCCTGATCTGGCCGGGCATCGTGCAGCAGTTCCAGGTCAAGCCGTCCGAGGCGGACAAGGAGGCCTCGTACATCAAGGCCAACATCGAGGCGACGCGCACGGCGTACGACGTCTCCGACGTGCAGGTCGAGAAGTACACGCCGTCCTCCTCCGCGGCCTCGGCCGAGCTGACCCAGCTCGCGAACGAGACGTCCTCGGTCCCGCTGGTCGACCCGCTCGTGGTCCGGGACGCGTTCGAGCAGGTGCAGCAGAGCCGCGCCTACTACTCGGTGGCCGACGTCCTCGACGTGGACCGCTACGAGATCGACGGCACCGACCGGGCCCTGGTGCTCGGCGTGCGCGAGCTCGACCAGGCCGGCATGAACGACGGCGACAAGAACTGGACGAACCTGCACACCGTCTACACGCACGGCAACGGGCTCATCGCGGCGTACGCCAACCAGCGCCCCGAGGACAACAGCTCGGAGATCAACAGCGTCAGCGGCGCCGGCGGCAGCGACCAGAGCGGCCTGGTGTGGGCGCAGGGCATCAACGCCGGCGAGGACGGGCTGCGCCGGGCGGTCGGCGACTACGAGGACCGGATCTACTACGGCGAGCAGAGCCCGACGTACTCCGTGGTGGGCAAGCCCGCCGCGGACGCCAAGGACGTGGAGCTCAACCTGCCGACCGGTGGCGAGGACGCCGGCTCGACCACGACGTACGAGGGCCCCGGCGACGCGAGCGTGGGCGGGCTGTTCAACCAGCTGATGTTCGCGACGAAGTTCGGGGAGCCCAACTTCCTGCTGTCCGGGCGGGTCAACGAGAACAGCAAGGTGCTGTTCAACCGCCAGCCGCGCGAGCGGGTCGAGAAGGTCGCCCCGTGGCTGACCGTCGACAGCGACCCCTACCCGGCGATCGTGAACGGCCGGATCCTGTGGGTCGTCGACGGCTACACGGTCACCGACCGGTACCCGTCGTCGGAGAAGGAGTCGTTCCAGACGATGACGGACGACTCGCTGCAGGACGAGACCGGCCTGCGGACGCTGCCGACCGACGAGATCAACTACATGCGCAACGCGGTCAAGGCGACCGTCGACGCCTACACCGGCGAGGTGACGCTGTACGCCTGGGATGACACCGACCCGATCCTCAAGGCGTGGAGCTCGGCCTTCCCCGGCACCGTGAAGCCCAAGGCGGAGATCCCCGACGAGCTGCTGCAGCACCTGCGGTACCCCAAGGACCTGTTCCAGGTGCAGCGCTACCAGTTCGCGCGCTACCACGTCACCGACGCGGGCGACTTCTACCAGGGCAACAACCGCTGGGAGGTCCCCGAGGACCCGTACGCGCGCGGCCGGTTCCAGCCGCCGTACCGGCTCTTCACCGGTGACCCCGAGACCAGCGACGAGACGTTCTCGCTGACCTCGGTGTACGTGCCGTTCAACAAGAACAACCTGGCGTCGTTCGTCTCGGTCGACTCCGACGCCACCGACCCGGACAAGTACGGCGCGATGCGCGTGCTGGAGCTGAGCAACGACCAGACCCCCGGTCCGGGCAACGTGGCCAACGAGTTCACCAGCGACCCCGACGTCGCCGACAAGGTCGCGCAGTTCAGCCGCAGCGGCGCGACCCCGATCCGGGGCAACCTGCTCACGCTGCCGGTCAACGACGGGCTGATGTACGTCCAGCCGGTCTACGCCAAGCAGGAACTGTCGGAGTCGAGCTGGCCGATCCTGCGCTACGTGCTGGTGAAGTACGGCAGCCAGATCGGCGTCGGTACGACGCTCCGCCTGGCCCTCGAGGACCTCGTCGGCACCTCCGGCGGCACCGTCACCCCGCCGCCCGACACCGGTGGCGACGGCGGAGACGGGTCGGGCAACACCGGTGGCGACGGGAGCATCAACTCGCGGATCCAGCGGCTCCTGGACCAGGCCGACCAGGCCTTCCAGGACGCGCAGGCCGCGCTCGACCGTGGCGACCTGGGCGCCTACCAGGACCAGGTCAAGCGCGCGCAGGACTCCGTCGCGGCCGCCCTCCGCCTCGCCGAGCAGCGGGACGCGGGCGGCTCGGGAAGCTCGGACCAGGAGCCGTCGGGATCGGCATCCCCCTCGGAGTCGCCGTCCCCCTGATCGGACCCCGAATCGGGCCCGGCGGCGACCGTCGCCGGGACCCGATTTGGACCGTCCCGCACCGGTCTGTAAGGTTGTGTTCACCGACGCGGGGTGGAGCAGCTCGGTAGCTCGCTGGGCTCATAACCCAGAGGTCGCAGGTTCAAATCCTGCCCCCGCTACAAGAAAGTGGCCCCTGACCTGCGGAAACGCAGTTCGGGGGCCACTTGGTTTCTTGAGCCACATAGCCTTGTGCCGCGTTTATGTCCCGGAAACCTCCGCGTTGGCAGCACGTTGTGGTCCCGGGGTTGGGGCCAGGCTGGCGCTCGAGGCGGCCGCCTGCGGGAGGCTCTACGGTCTAGGATTCGGCGGCTTCATAGACGGCATCGTTCTGCACCAGATACTTCAGTGGCATCACATGGTCAGCCACGTGGAGGAATATCCGGCGGACACCGTGGCGGGCCTGGAAGTGAACACCTTGGCTGACGGCTTCTTCCATATGGCGACGTGGGTCTTGGTCCTGGCTGGATCGATCGCGGCGATCAAGGCTTGGCGTGAAGGCCGTTTCGCTCCGAGTTGGTCCTTCCACTTCGGCCTCGTTCTGGCGGGGTGGGGGATATTCAACCTGGTTGAGGGAATCGTGGATCATCACCTCCTCGGTGTGCACCACGTGCGCGACGACGTCGGTTCCCCGCTGTCGTGGGACCTCGGGTTCCTGGCGTTCGGTGCGCTACTGCTCGTCGGCGGGTGGCTGCTGCACAAACGAGGTATAGCGGCGATGGAGCGTCGAGCACGAGGAGGTGGAGAGCGGGCGTCGGTGGGCCGCTGACGGGCGGGCTGCCGCCCGCACCTGATCTGGCGCGGACCTGAGCTATCCCAAGGGCAGGGACACATAGCCGCGGATGGGGCCGGAGCGGAGTCGAACGGCCGAGTCCAGGTCGACATCCCAGTCCGGCTGGCGGGCCAGGAGCGTCTGCAGGGCGATGCGCGCTTCGAGACGTGCCAGCGCCGCGCCGAGGCAGAAGTGGATCCCGCGTCCGAACGCGACCTGCCGTTCTGGTGCGCGATGCAGGTCGAACTGATCCGCCTTGGCGAAGACTTGGTCGTCGCGGTTGGCGGATCCGAACAGAAGCAGCACGGTCTGGCCAGTCGCCATGTCTTGTCCGTGCAGGTCGACCGGGCGGGTCAGGGTGCGCGAGAGGCCCTGGACGGGGGAGTCGTAGCGCAGCAGCTCTTCGACGGCGCCGGGGACGAGGTCTGGGCGGTCCGCCAGCTGCCGGCGGCTATCGGGATGCTGAGCGAGCACGACCGCGCTGTTGGAGAGCAGGTTCGTGGTGGTCTCGTGTCCGGCCACGAGCAGCAGCAGGCAGAACCCGAGGAGTTCCTCCTCGGTGAGGCGTTCGCCGTCGGCGTCGGCCTGGACCAGCGCGCTCATGAGGTCGTCCTGCGGGCGCGCGCGTCGTTCCGCGAGAAACCCTGAGAAGTACTCGTACAGCGATGCGGCGGCGTCGAGTCCGGGGCCGAACTCGCCACGGGTGGGGTTGGACTGGATGAGGGTGGTGGACCAGATGCGGAACCGGTCGCGGTCGGCCCGTGGTACGCCGAGCATGTCGGCGATCACGATGGCGGGGAGGGGGCCGGCGAATCTGGAGACGAAGTCCCATCCGCCCGAATCTGGGGACTCGTTTAGAAGGTCGTCGACGATGGTGTGGATGTGCGGCTCCAGTGCGTTGATCCGCCGGGGGGTGAACGCCTTGCTGACGATCTTGCGCAGCGCGGTGTGCCGCGGCGGGTCCGTCATGATGAGCATGGGCAGGAACAACTGGGTCATGTCCACCCCGGGAGGGGTCGGGAAGATCCCCGACGCCGAGGAGTACGTCGCCGGGTCGGCGAGAGCTGCGCAGACGTCGTTGTAGCGGCTGAGCACCCAGGTGTTCGCCTGCACCGACCAGTAGGCGGGGGCTTCATTGCGGAGCTCTCGATAGATGGGATAGGGGTCGACGATGATGTCGGGATCGAACGGGCTGTAGGTCAGTTGCTGACTGCTCATCGGCACTCTCCAGGTGGTGTTCATCGTGTGCCTTCTGCGGAGGCGCCCGTCCACGCCGCTGCACTCCTGTCGGGGACTGGCGCAACTCGCCTGAGGCTTGCTGCGAAGGTGGTGATTCCCATCAGGCCAAGGACCCCAGAGGCAAACTCTCGTTTGCAACGGCGCGTTTGTACTGCGAGTACAACACACCCAACCGCTCAGGTCGAGACCCCTGTCGGAGTCGAGGGCCGTCCGCGGCTTGGCTCAGAGCGGCCACCGAGCAGGTTGGCGGTCGTCGGCGGCCGCCGACGGTGGGCCGTCACGTTCGCCGCGCGGCTCGTCTCATGATGAGACCGAGAGCTGCTGTGACGGCGATCAGATCCTGGCTCATCAGCGCGGCCGGCATTCCCAGGATCCGCTGGGGGATGCGGTGCTGATCGTAGGGTGAGGTGCCGGGTATGAACAGGGTCAGGTTGAAAGGTGCCCAGCGGGCGATCGGCAGTAGTGCGGCGGCGGTGATGAGTCGTTCAGAGGAGGGGTCGTGCGGCCGGCGGCTATGCAGCAGCCAGAGCGCCACGAGTCCTTCCGTTGTCGCGCTGACGACCTCCGACGTGCCGTGCCAGCGGGCGTGTGGCCCGTACTCGGGGCCGAAGGTATGGCGGCGGTTCCAGTCTGCGAGCCACGGAAGCGTGGCCGAGGCGACAATGGATCCAGCAATCAAACGCAGGCCAAAGCTGGCCACCCCAGCGTGGGCCCCAGGGACCGGCCAGCCCTCGTTCACAACGAGCTCCTTCTGTCGTCGGAATGCCCCTTGGCTCAGCTCGAGACTCGGCTGGGGCCGCTACTGCGCCGACGCCAGTCGGCAGCCATGCGACTCATGGTGCCCAGAAGCGTCGGCCTCATGCCGCCGACCGTCGGTGCGTTCGTCGCCCGGGACCCACTTCCGTGACTCGCGTTGGCCGGTCGGCTGCCGCGACTAGGAGGGGTGAATGTGCGCGATGGGCAATCTTGCCTGTTCGGCAATCGCCTGGGAGGCTGGTGCCGTGATCGAAGGCCTGAGGGGGAGGAAGCGCGCGGCGACCGCGCAGGCGCTTGCCGAGGCTGCCTTCCACCTGGCGAAGGAACGCGGCCTGGGCGGGTTCGTGATAGACGAGGTCGCGGAGATGGCTGGGTACTCGCGCCGTACGTTCGCGAATCACTATCCCTGCAAGGAGGCGGCGGTGGCAGCAGTCGCCTACGCCGGTATCGAGGCTGCCGCCGACGCACTCGAGGACGTGTCGGAGGGCCGACCGTTGCTGGATGCGGTCGAGGTCGTGCTGCGGCTGCAGCTGACGACGACGGGGCTGTCCCGGATGCGGGAGGTCTTGACGTTGGCGCGGGCGTATCCCTCATTGGAGCCCCACGTGTACCACGTCCAGCACCGGATGCGGTTGGAGGTCGAGGAGCGGATGGTCTCCGTGGCGGCGGGACGCTATCCGGCTTCCTATCTCACTCTGCTCGTCGGCGCCGTCTACGGCATGGTCTCCTCCGCGCTCGAGGGGCTCGTCGACGTCCGCCTTCCTGGCGATCTGCCGAGTCGCGACGCCGTGGAGTTCGACGAGTTCTTGACCGAGGTCTTCATGCATCTCCGTACGGGCTTCTGACCCGCACGCACATCAATCCCGAGGAGCAGCCCCAATGTCCACGTTCTTGTACCGCCTCGGCCGCGGCTGCTACGGCAGGCCCTGGCCATTCATCGTGGGGTGGGTGTTGGTGCTGGCTACAGTGGTGGCTGCGTTGGTGTTCAACGGGGTGAAGGTGACCTCGGAGATGAAGATCGACAACACGGAGGCCCAACAGGTCCTGGACCGCGTCGCCGCGGAGCTACCGCAGGCTTCGGGCGGCCAGGCCAGCGTGGTGTTCACCGTCCCGGACGGTGAACGGTTGGAGACACCGGAGAGGATGACCGCGCTCGCCGAGACCGTGCGGAAGGTCTACGAGTTGGAGCAGGTCGTCAACCCGGCTGACTTGAGCCAGGGCCAGGGTCAGCCGTCGGCCGGACCGGAAGCCGCCCCACCGGGGAACGCGCAGGGTGCTGCTGACTCGCAGCCTCAGCAAGCCGATGGGCCAGACCCGGCACCGCCGCCGTATCGGCCGCTGGTCCTGGATGGGGCGCCGGTGCCGGGTGTGCTGGTCTCGACCCGGGCGCCGGTGGCGCTGTTCCAGTTCCAGTTCACCGTGCCGTCCACGTCCCTGACAAACGAGCAGGTCTCTGCGGTGTTGGAGGTGGTCGAGGATGCCGAGCAGGGAACCGGTCTGCAGGTACTGCCCAGCGACTCGTTGAAGGCGATCGAGATCCCAGTCGGCGCCGCCGAGGTGGTCGGGCTCGCGGTCGCGGCCGTGGTCCTCGTCCTCACACTCGGCTCGCTCATCGCCGCCGGCCTCCCCTTGGTCACCGCCTTGGTCGGCGTCGGGGTGGGCGTGGGGACGGCCTTCGCCTTGTCGACGTCGGTGGAGATGAACACCGCCACCCCGGTCCTGGCGTTGATGATCGGCCTCGCCGTGGGTATCGACTATGCGTTGTTCGTGGTCAACCGGCAGCGGCGACTGATCATCGACCGCGGCCTGGACGCCCGCGAGGCAGCTGGCCGGGCCGTTGGGACCGCGGGCAGCGCCGTGCTGTTCGCCGGTCTCACTGTGCTCGTGGCGCTGGTCGCGCTCACCGTCATCGGCATCTCGATGCTCACCACCATGGCCCTGGTCGCCGCGGCCACGGTCCTGCTCGCCGTCCTCATCGCCCTTAGCCTGTTGCCAGCCCTACTTGGGCTGATCGGAGAGCGGATCGTCTCCGCCAAGACTCGGGCCAAGGGACACAGCCAACGAGGGGATGGCCAGGGCGCCCACTCTGTGGCGGACCGGTGGGTCAAAGCGGTGCTGCGGTTCCGCTGGCCGGTGATCCTCGGTGTGGTCGCGGTCCTGGGCATGGGAGCTGCCCCCGCAGCAAGCATGGACCTGGGATTGCCGACGGGCGCGACCGCGAACACCGACACGGCCGCCCGGCAGAGCTACGAGCTGGTCACCCTGGGGTTCGGAGAGGGGTTCAACGGGCCGTTGCTGGTGACCGTGGAGTCCTCCAAGGGCGCTGCCGTGGACGCCCAGACCCTGGGGGCGGTCACGCAGCGATTACAGCAGCGCGATGAGGTGGTGGCCGCGGTACCTGTGGGAACCAGTCAGGACGGGCAGATGGCGGTGCTCAGCGTCATCCCCACCTCGGGCCCCGATGACGAGGCCACCGCCGACCTCGTCAAGGCCCTTCGTTCACCCAGCTCGGCTGTCGCGCAGGAGTATGACGTCGAGGTGGGTGTCACCGGCTTCACCGCGATTGGCATCGACATGTCCGACCGACTCGCCGAAATCGTCCCGCTCTACCTGGCCATAATCGTCGGCCTGTCGCTGCTGATTCTGCTGGTGGTCTTCCGGTCACTCGTCGTACCGATCCAAGCCACGCTCGGTTTCCTACTCAGTATCCTGGCCACCTTTGGGGTGACCACCGCGGTGTTCTCTTGGGGGTGGCTCGGCTGGCTGGTGGGGATCGACACCGGCGGGCCGTTGTTCAGCTTCATCCCGGTCATCGTTACCGGGATCCTCTACGGGTTGGCGATGGACTACCAGGTCTTTCTGGTCTCCTCGATGCGCGAGTCCCACGTTCATGGCCACCACGGCGAAGCCGGCGTGGTGCACGGCTTCGACCAGGCCAGCCGAGTCGTCGTCGCCGCCGCGGTCATCATGGTCTCAGTGTTCGCCGGTTTCATCTTCAGCCACGACGTCATGATCAAGCAGATCGGGTTCGCGCTCGCGGCCGGCATCCTTATCGACGCCTTCTTGGTGCGCATCACGTTGACTCCGGCGCTGATGGCACTGTTCGGCGACAAGGCTTGGTGGCTACCGCGCTGGCTGGACCGGCTCCTGCCCGACCTCGATGTCGAGGGTGACCGGCTCCTGCGCATGCTCACCGACCATCAGGACAGCGAGGCGACGCCACGTAACGAGTCCATCGGCAAGTAGTGGGCCCGCGCTCCCAGCCAGCACGAGAGTGCACTCAGGGCGCGCGCACGAGGGGCTGGTTAGCACCACCGTCAGCCGTCAGCCGTCAGCGGTACCAGCGGCCAACCTCACCATGTGTGGATGCATGTCCACTCCCCGCCGTCAGGGAGAGCGCTCGCCGACCGCGTTAGGCAGACGCTCGCTGTGGGACGTCATCTCCGCCCGCTCGCACGCTTATCGAGGCGGCCGCGGTCGGCGGTGGCCCCGGGGCACCCTCGGCCGCCTGCCCCGGTGAAGTTCGTTCACCGGGGCAGGGCACTGAAGTCGCAGGAACTCCTCGACCTCGCGCAGGCCGCGCGCGACATCTCTGTCGACCCGGCTCGCTCGTCGTTGCTCTCGCCGCGCAATCCAGTCACGATCCCATTGCTGCCAGGCGCGGTAGCCCCCGCACCCGATCAGCCAGCAACTCCCAAAGGCGACCATTCCGCCATAGATCCACCACACCGTATGCCACACGGCGTCCGAGAGCAGGTCCGCCAATGGCCGCCAGACAGGCCCGAAGTACATGGGTCACCCCCGCCGGACGCGGACGGGTCGAGAGGAGCGCCCGGATCCCCGTAAGCCTACATGCAGGCGCGCATGCATGTAAGCCCCCGACGGGTGAGGAGGCCCCTCGCCTAGGTGGGGCTATCCCAGGGTGCCCGCCGGCGAGTTCCTCCGCGCAGGCAGAGCGCGGCGGGCTGGCTCGGGTGGAACGCTGGGCCAGGCTGGGCCGGGCTGGGCGGCCCGGCCGGGAGGCGCCGGCTCCCTTGCGATTCCCTGAGGGGCCGGGCCTCTTGTCGAGATTCTGGGCGCCTGCGGCCGGCGCGGATAACGATGCCGTGGAGTCGGTCGACTATCCGGGTTGGTGCTTGGGCCGGTGGTGCTCTGGTTGTCGCGACCGGGCGCTCGGGAAGAGACCGGTGTTGCTGCGATCTGCAGCGGACGCCAAACCAAGATGATTGACTCGAGAAGTCGCGAGCGAGGGCAGTCAGGTGACCACCGACGTCGCGGCAGACCTGGCGACGGTTCTTCAAGGCGCCGGAAGGGCACGGGGCTGGGGATCAGTGTGAACGTACGCCGTCGAGGACCAGGGTCGTCACCGCGCTCGCGAGGCGCTCCTGGTCCAGGTCCTGGGCGCTCACGAGGTAGGACAGGGCGCTGATGGTGACCGCACCGAAGACCGCCATCGCGACCGACCCCGGGTCGGGCACCTGACGCAGCGAGCCGTCAACTACGCCGTCTTCGATCAGCGACTGCACTGGCTGGTAGTAAGCCGAATGGATCATTGCTGCGATCTCAGGAATCCGGCCGGCCCGACCGAGCTCGCCCACCAAGGCCCGGCAGACCGCCGGTTGCTCGGCCATCACCCGCAGCTGGGCCCGGATAACCTCGGCTAGCCGGGCCGCTGCGGATCCCTCCGACTCAACCGCGATGGCCACTTCGTCGGCGACGCGATCCAGGGCGTCGCGGAACAAGAACGCGAGGATCTGCTCCTTGCCAGCGAAGTAGTAGTACAGCGTCGCCTTGGGGATGGTGGTGGCAGCCGCGATGTCTTCCATCTTCGTCTGGTCGACACCGTGCTCGGCGAACAGCTCGGCCGCAGCACTCAACTTGACGGCAGTGTGACTGGGAACAGTTCGCATCGAAGCCCTCCAGAGTGATTGGACTGAGAGACTAGATCGGCTGCGGCAACCTCCGGTTGCGACGGTGCACGGTGAGCCCTGGGAGGCGGGCGAGGCGCAGGTTCTGTTGGCGCGATTGTGCCTCGCATCGGAGCTGGGGCTTAGTCACTAGGCTGCGTCGTGGTGCCCTGAGCAAAATGCTCCGCGCCGACTTTGACGAAGACAGCCGTCGAAGAGACGACAGCGCTACCGCCCGGCCCGATCCCGCTGGCGGTGAGGAACAGCTTGCGTCCGTCTCGGCGGGCCACGTCGGCTCTCAGGTGGTACGTCGTTCCGATGAGTACCGGCGCCAGGTATTCGATCGTCAGCTGGCGGGTGACCGCCGGCCCGCCCTCGAGGAACAGCAAGCAGCCGTAAAGGTCGTCGACAACGGTAGCGACCGCGCCGCCATGGACAATGCCGGGCGCACCTACGTGGCGGGCGTCGAACTCATGCCATGCCTCGACGCCGTCGCCCTCTCGAACGGCCCGGAGATGATGCCCGTGGGGGTTGTGCGGCCCGCACCCCAGGCAGTGGTCGTGGTGGACCGGCAGTTCGGCGCCGTCGGGGTAGCCAACGAACTTCTCCGACCACATAGCCAGCAGCGTATGCATGTCAGCCACGCGGGGCTCCCTGCAGACGCAGTGCCCAGGCAGTGAGAGCCTCCGCCTGCCGAGGGCCTGGATGGGGAGTCAACAGTCCGCTGACTCCTCTTCCGAGGAGGAGGTCGAGGGTGAGCCGGATCTCTGTGGGGTCCGCGGTGACGTAGGTGCGGCAGATCTTGGCCAACTCGGCGTTGACGCGGTCTTCGGCCGGAACGAGATGGTCCCGCAGGGCCTGATGCGCCCGAGCGGCAACCCACAACTCCAGGCTCGCGGCGTACAGGGGCCCAGAGAGCGCCTCCGCCAGCAACCGTAGAGCCGTCTCGCGCTGCTCTGCGCCCCCTACACCTTGGGCTCCGGTGGAAGGGGGCCCAAGCAGCTCCATCTGCTCTCGGACGCGGCGTAGGCGCTCCTGCGCCAAGTGCTCGACGGCGGAGACGACCAACTGGTCGCGGGTTCCGAAGTGGTGCAACTGTGCACCACGTGAGAGGCCCGCCCGGGCCGCGACCGCGGCACTGGTGGTTCCCGCATATCCGAGTTCCGCGAGGCATGACACGGTGGCATCGAGCAGCGCTCGCCGTGTTGACGCCGAGCGCTCCTCTTGCCTTCTCACGTGGACGGGCATGCTCAGAGACTACATGCGTGCACGAACGCACGTAGCTGCGCGGTACTTGGGCCGGCGGGTAGCGGGTGGATGTGGCACGCCTGTCAGTTCTGCAAGGTCGATGGCCGATGCGGCTGTCGGGCGGTGTCTTGGCGGGCGCCGCGTGTCCGGGCGTCCACCTCCACAGCGGCCCCGACTGTGCGCAGAGTGTGCTTCCGCCCCTCGGCGAAAACCTCCGCGTGGTCTGCCCATGGAGGGCCTCAGATGTCACACTCGCTGGGTGGTCACAAGGAATCAGGCGGTGTGGGTGGCCCCCGAGGGGGACGGCGATTGGCTCGAAGCCACAGTCCTAGAACTGGGCACAACGGTTGCACTCGTGCGACTTGCCGACGCCTTACATAGTGAGTGGGTGCCGCTCACCCGTGTCGTCGACAGCCCACCCGGCCCATGAGTGGTCCAACGAGCTGGCCGCATTGCGGGGAGGCGGGGCACGCTCAACTCGACCGCCGAAAGGTGCTGGGTGTTGCCCAGACCCGTGCCAGGGCGCCCCTGCATCGCCGACTCCCCAGGCCCGGCTTTGCAGGCAAAACTCGGTTGAGGTGAGCTGCGCGATGCAGACGCGGTCAGCAGGATAGAGGTCAGCTCGGCGGATGGGGCTCGAAGCGGAGGCCCCTGCTGCGGATCGTCGTGATCAGGTGCGGGTGACGAGGATCGTCACCCAGCTTGCGGCGCAGCCAGCCCAGGTGGACATCGATGGTCTTGGAGGAGGTCCAAAACGTGGTGCCCCAGACATCGCGCATGAGCTCCTCGCGGGTGACGATGTCCCCGGCGCGAGATGAGCGCGTGAAGAAGGTCGAACTCCTTGCGGGAGAGTTCTACCTCCTCGCGACCGCGCCACACGCGTCGGCTCTCGGGGTCCAGCCGGAGGTCCTGCACCTCGATCACGACTCCATGGTAGGGCAGCCGTCGACCCGTCTGGTCGGAGAAAGCGAGAACCGCTGGTGGCAACACGCTGCCACCAGTCCCGTGCCCCCAGGTGTGTCGCCGCTCTTTGGCTTCTAGCGGCCAGCGGCCCGTCTGACCCTCGACAGCATGCGGCTGGCTCGATTCCCGAAGGACCGTGGGGAGTCATCGGAAGCCTGCCCTCCGGCAGACGTCCCTACGCGGCCGGTCAGCCGCCAGATGTCGGGGCGGAGTCGACGTCGTCGATCCACCCCAGCCCGGCGACCGCGGTGGGGAACCCACAGGTCGTCACCGCCAGCATCGCCACCGCCCGCAACTCATCCGCGCTGGCGCCCAGTGCGAGGGCCTTGCGGGTGTTCGACCTGACGGCCCCCTCCGACTGGGCTCCCACAGCAAGGGCGAGCTTCAGTAGTCGGACAGTTCGATCGTCGAAAGGTGTCGCACTTGCCATCTCTTGCGCCAGCGTGTCCTGGGCGCTCGCCACACCCGGGTAGCGCTCTCTGAACTCCTGATAGATGCCGGGCAAGTACTCCGCATGGTCCACCAAGACGCTCGCCTCTCCTCGTTGCCACTTGTTGCGTTCTTCCTGTGCAGCCGACAGAGCCACCAGGGGGGCGTCGCCCCTCACGCGCATCCGTTCCGCAACGCAGACTACTCGGGGCCGGTGTCGAAGGGCGGGCACTTCGGAGGGCGACTCGGGACCAAGGTCCATATCGCCGGCGCCCTCCTGCGCGGACTGTGGGATGGAGTGCCGGCGAGGCCGGCCACGGCGGACCGGAGGCGGGTATGGCAAAACCGACGTTGATCGAACGGGAGCGGACCTACGACCGGTTCGCACCACACCTTGTCCCACAGCCACACTGGCGGGGACCGCATGCGCTGTGGTTCTGGGCCATGGGGCTGGGGGCGGGCACCTTCATGGTGCGTCACGCGTTCTCGCTCGCCGACACCGGAACCGTGCTGGGACTGTCCCTGCTCGACGTCGTGGGCCTAGTCCTGGTTGGGATCGGCGGACTGATCTTGATCCTGGACCTGGGCAGGCCGGAACGGGTGCTAAAGGCGTTGAAACGCCCTGACCGGTCGTGGATCGCGCGGGGGGCGCTCGCTGACTTCGTCTTCCTGATCATCGGCGCGCTCTATCTGCTCCCCGGCTGGTTCGGGGCGTTGCCCTGGACGGACGAACCATTCCTGGAAGCAAACCTGACGGCTCAGGTGATGATCGCCATCTCCTTCGCCGCAGCGGCCGTGATCATAGCCTATCCCGGCATGGTGCTCTATGAGTCGATCTCGATCCGCCTGTGGCACTCGGCGCTGGTGCCGGCGCAGTTCATCGCTCATGCGCTGACCTCTTCACTGGGGTTGACGCTGTTCGTCCTCGCCGTCAACGGACGGCTGGAGGACGTGCGGACCGAGCTCGGTGTCGGCTTCCTTGTCGGCCTGGTGGCCACGCTGGGGATCACCCACATGTACGTCCTCGATCGTGCGCACGAGCACACTCCTGCGGCTCGGGCCGGACTGCACCGCTTGCTGCGGGGTGGGATGGCCGCCCACTTCTGGACCAGCGTGCTGATTGGGTTCGGCGTGCCTGTCGTCCTCACCCTCATCGCTTTCGCCGCTACGGCAGCAGGTCCTGCCCTGCTTGCCATCGGTGGCGCCCTCAGCGTGGCCGGCAGCCTGCAGTTCCGCTATGCCCAGCTGTGCGCTGGCGTCAAGGTCAGCCCTCTCGGCTGAACCGGCATCCCTCGATCCCCCCACAACATCGGAGTTGTTCCCATGGCACTGACAGCACCTCTGCCGCTGTTGCCCGCAGAAGGCGAGCAGGTCTTCGCCTCCGCGTGCACCCCCAACTGCTGGATGAACTGCCGCCTCTACGCGCACGTGCGAGACGGCAAGCTCGTCGAGACCACCGCGGCACCGTTCCCCGACTCCCGCTACAACCGTATTTGCCTGCGCGGGCTGAGCCACCCGCAGCGGGTATACGGCACCGACCGCATCACGACGCCGCTGCGCCGGGCCGGGAAGCGTGGGGAGAACCTGTGGGAGGAGATCTCTTGGGAGGAGGCGCTCGACGAGATCGCGGCCAAGCTCACCGGCGTGCGCGAGCGCTATGGTGACAAGGCGGTCTGCTTCGCGCCGCTGTCCGGGAGTTATGCACTCATCAACGGGGCGCTTGCCGGTGCGGCGCACCGCATGGCCAACGTGCTGGGGGCGACCCTCGCGGCCGACTCGATCGACCTCGGCCTAGCCACCGGCGAGACTCAGGTGGCGGCCAACCTGGCCAGCGGCATGGCCGCCTGGATGCTAGCCCATCAGCCCGAGGACATCGCCAATGCCCGGACCATCATCGCGTGGGGCACCAACGTCACCGAGTCCCAGGTGCACAACTGGCACTTCTTCGCCGACGCCCTCGACAACGGTGCCAAGCTCATCGTGATCGATCCACGGTTCTCCGAGGCAGCCAGCAAGGCCGACATCTGGGTGCGGCCTCGACCGGGGTCGGACAGCGCCCTGGCCATGTCGATGGTCAACACCGTCATCGAGGAACGGCTCTACGATGAGACCTACCTGCGCGCGCACACGGTGGCGACCTACCTGGTGCGTGAGGACAACGGGCTGTTCCTGCGGGCCAGCGACTTGGACCCGACCGCGGAACCCGTTGTGCTCGCCCTTGACCCGAGCACCGGTGTGCCCGTCCCGGCCGACCCCAACACGGCGACGACGGCGATCTTCGGCACCTACCAGGTACAGACGCCCCAGGGGGCGGTCACGGTTCGGCCCGCCTTCCAGCTCCTTGCCGACGCCGCAGCCGAGCACAGCCCGGAGGCGATGTGGGACGTCACCGACGTCGAGCCCGCGCTTGTGCGTGAGGTCGCCCGCCGCTACGCCACCGCCGGGCCGTCGTTCATCTACTCCGGCATGGGTATCGACCGCTGGGACAACGCCGACCTAGTCGGCCGCGGCATCGCCACGCTGGGTGTCATCAGCGGGCAGATCGGCAAGCCGGGGGCCACACCGTTCGGCTCGCTGATGGGCGGAACCGCGATTAGCATCATCTTCACCCCCGGGGTGCTCGATGAGTGGACCATGCCGACCGGCAACCACACGGCCAAGCTCAACTACCTGTTGCTCTACGACGCCGTCGCCAAGGGGGTAACCCAGCAGTGGGTCCCCGCCGACCCCAGCAACCCCTTCGCCGGGCCACGGTCGAGCACACCTGAACCGGTGGACTGGCCCGTCAAGGCGCTCATTTTCAACTGCTCGAACTTCGTGAGCAACTTCCCCAACCAGAACCGCATCCGAAACGAGATGCTCTCGGAGGAGAACGTCGAGCTGGTCGTCAGCATGGAGATGGTCATGAACGACACGGCGCGGATGGCCGACATCGTGCTGCCGGTGACGAGCTGGTTCGAGAACGACGACCTCTGCGCAGGCATGCACCCCTTCCTCATGCGTCAGCAGAAGGCCATCGCCAACGTCGGACAGGCCCGCTCGGACTACGAGATCTTCGGCGCGCTGGCCCAGCGGCTCGGCGTCGGTCAATACTTCTCCGAGAGCCCGACGGTGTGGATCGACCGGATCGTCGACAACATTGCCACGGCTCTGCAGCGGCCCGAGGTCGCCGAAGAGTTCCGCCGCGACGGCGTCGCCCGGCTCTTTGACTCTGGCTACATCCCGTTGAGCGACGGCGGGTTCATGACTCCCTCGGGGAAGGCGGAGTTCTACGCCGAGGGAGTCATCGTCAACTACCCCGAGTCCATGCCCTCATTGCGGATCCCGGTGACCCACGGCGTCGACCCGCTGCCGCACTTCGAGCCGCCTTTCGAAGCGTGGCGGGACAACCCGAAGTTCGCCAAGTACCCGTTGGTGCTCAATCAGCGACACTCTCGGTTCCGGGTACACAGCACCTACTACGAGGTGCCCGTCCTGCGCGAGATGGACCCCGAGCCGTTGGTCGAGCTCAACGATCGCGAGATGGCCGCCCGGGGCCTGGTCGACGGCGACGTGGTCAAGGTGTTCAACGACCGGGGCGAGGCTTACCTCAAGGTGCGCACCAACAACGCGTTCCCCGACTCCACGTGCAACATCAACAAGGGCTGGCAACGTCACCAATTCCTCGCCGGCGGTTACCAGGAGCTGACCCACGAACAGGCCAACGTCCGCCACTACAGCTGCTCGTTCTTCGATGTCCTGGTCGAGGCGGTCAAGGCCGACGCGGCCGCCATCCCGGTCATGCCAGAAGCCCAGCGGCGCGGCGCCCCGACCCTCGTGAAGGAGAAGTGACGATGTCCAAGGCGAAGACCCAGAATGGGGCACGGCCCCGCCGGTGGGGCATGGTGATCGACCTCAACCGCTGCATCGGATGCCAGACGTGTTCGGTGGCCTGCAAGATAAAGAACAACCTCCCCGAAGGGACCTGGTGGAACCGGGTGCTCACGGTCGAGGGAGACGAGATCGACCAGGTCGGAGGCACCGTCGAGCACCCCACCCTGTCGTTCCTGCCCATGGCATGTCAGCACTGTGAGGACCCGGCGTGCCTGCCGGTGTGTCCTACCGGCGCTACCTACAAGCGCGAAGACGGCATTGTCGCGATCCACACTGAGGACTGCATCGGTTGCCGCTCGTGCATCCAAGCCTGTCCCTACGGGGTTCGTGTCTTCAACGAGAAGCCGGCCAAACGCCCCACCGACCATGCGCTCGGCTCCTCGGCGGTCACCTCGGGAGTGCGCGGCACAGTCGAGAAGTGTGACTTCTGCATGGACCGCATCGACGCCGGCGCCCTTCCGATGTGCATCGAGACGTGCCCTGCGCGGGCACGCTTCGTCGGTGATCTCAACGACCCCGACTCGGAGGTCTCCCGGCTCATCCGCGAGCAGGGCGCCCAACAGCTGCAGCCGGAGATGGGCACCAACCCCAGCGTCTACTACATCCCCGTCCAGCGGCGCAACGTGCACCGGACAGGGCTCGACTCGATCGCCGTCGAGCCCAGCACGGTGGCTGTGGGGCCCTCCTAGTGCCGCACCGCCGGGGGGGCAGCTACGGAGTTCTCAGGCGCAAGTCACCTGCCTGTCTGGGGTCGGCGGCAGGTTCGATACGGCAAGGGCCGGGCGTCCACGCAGTCAGGACCGTTCCCGCCCCTCATCGCTCCGTCCTCCCGTGAAGGGGGACACCGTTCGGCCGATCCAGGCGGGACACGACGACGCCGCCGACCGGAGGACGGTCGCCGAGGCGCTCGTCCGCCGGCCATGGACAATGCCCGCGGAGGTGACAGTCGGCGGGGCGCGGGCCGCTTTCGCCGACGAGCATGTTCACATGCTCCTCCTCACCCGAGGGCCCAGTCTGCTGGGCACGCTGGTGCGCGAGGACCTCGAGGCGGACGTTGACGACGGCGCGCTGGCGCTGCCGCTTGCGACCCTGACCAACCGCACCGTCGCCCCAGACGTCCCGCTTGAGGACGTGCGCCGGTGGCTGGTAGCCAGAGGCGAGCGGCGGCTCGCTGTCGTAGAGGAGGACCGGACGCTGCTGGGCTTGTTGTGCCTCAAGCGTCGGCAGACCGGCTTCTGTTCCGACGGGGACGTGGCCGCCAGGGCCGCTGAACGGCATGCGACCGGCACTCTGTCGCGTGCCGCGCTCCCTCAGGACGCCCTCGCCTGAACGTGCTCATCGCCGGCGAACAGCCGGCGGGTGGTTGGTCCACTCACCAGGTCGCGGAGAGGCCGCCGTCGACCACGAGGGTCTGTCCGGTCATGAACGCCGACCCGGGACCCGACAGGAAGACGGCGGCGGCCGTCATATCGGCCGGGACCCCCCAACGTCGGACAGGGGTACGCCGCACGACGCGCTGCTGGAACCGCTCGTCGGAGTGCAGGTCGCTGACCAGGTCGGTTTCCACCCAACCCGGGCACAAGGTGTTGACGGTGACCCCGCTGCGACCGAGCTCAGCCGCCAGTGAGCTCGAACGCGGGATTCGATCTCATTCTCGGCGTCCCGGGTGCGTGGTCGAGCCCGCGGCTGCCGGACGTGCCCACGCTGGCCGCGCAGTACGAAGCCGCAGGCGGCGTCAGCCTCGCCCACTGGGACTTCCACCTGGCGCTGGCGTACTACAAGATCGCCGTCGTCTCCGCGGGCATCGACCACCGGATGCGTGCCGCGGGCGACCCTGGCCAGGCTCACGACTCGCCTGGGGACGCGGTGGAACGCGTACCTGGAGCTTGCCCGCCGAGCACTCGGGCGCCCGTGAGCATCGACATACCGGCGCGCGACCTGACGCTGTTCGCGCCAGCCAGGCTCAGCGTTGCGCGGTCTGAGCCGTCGCTTGACGAGCTCCGTCCCCGTCACCTCAACGTTAGAGATGGTTTCACATGAACAAGTCCACCACCATGGAACGGGTGGCGATCGTGACCGGTGCGGACATCGCCCGCCGACTGGCCTCCGACGGACTCGCTGTCGCGGTGGCCGACCGCGACGAGCCGGCGTGTCAGGCCGTGGTCGAGGAGATCGAGGCGGCAGGCGGTCGGGGCCTGGCGGTCCGCGTCGACGTCAGCGACGAGCAGGCCGTCCAGGACGGCGTCGAGCAGATCGTCACGCAGTTGGGGGAGCCGACGGTCCTGGTGAACAACGCCGGGATCATCCGAGACAACCTGCTCTTCCGCATGACCGTCGAGGAGTGGGACGCCGTGACCAACATGAAGCACTTCTCGAGAATCCGCCGTGACCCAGGCATGGACGCAGCGCTCAACGCACGCGAGGAGAAGAGCTGATGGATTTCGGGCTTGACTCACGGACCGAGGAACTCCAGACCGAACTGCTTGACTTCATGCGGGTACACGTATATCCGTCCGAGGCCGTGTTCGCCGAGCAGTTGGCGGACCTCGGGAACCGGTGGGCGTGGGACTCGGCGCCGATCATGGGCGACCTACGCGCCGAGGCCCGCAGGCGCGGACTGTGGAACCTCTTCCTTCCCGGGGACGAAGGCGCCGGACTCACCAATGTGCAGTATGCCGTGCTAGCCGAGATCTCAGGTCGCAGCCCACACCTTGCACCACCGGCGATGAACTGTGCCGCTCCGGACACCGGCAATATGGAGCTCTTGTCGATGTGTGGCAACCAGGAGCAGAAGGAGCAGTGGCTTCGACCGCTGCTCGCCGGTGAGATCCGATCGTCGTTCGCGATGACCGAGCCATCGGTCGCTTCCTCCGACGCCACCAACATCGCCACCAGCATCGTCCGCGACGGCGACGACTACGTCATCAACGGGCGGAAGTGGTGGATCACGGGCGCGATGAACCCCAACGCGAAGATCTTCATTGTGATGGGCAAGACCGACGCGGCCGCCGAGCGGCACCGGCAGCAGTCCATGATCCTCGTCGAGCGAGACACGCCGGGCCTCGAGATCCACCGCGCCCTGACTGTCCTTGGGTACGACGACCACGATCACGGCGGCCATGCTGAGCTTTCGTTTGACGATGTGCGGGTGCCGGTCGGGAACCTGGTGGGTAGTGAAGGCGATGGGTTCGCCACGGCTCAGAAGCGCCTGGGGCCCGGCCGAATCCACCACTGCATGCGGTCGATCGGCGTCGCCGAGCGCGCCATCGAGCTTATGTGCGCCCGCGCGGACGGCCGCATCGCCTTCGGTAAACCGCTGTCGGATCAAGGCACGGTCCGCGACTGGATCGCCGAGTGCCGACTGCGCGTGGAGCAGTTGCGGCTGCTGGTCCTCAAGACGGCGTGGTTGATCGACACCGCCGGCGTCAAGGCCTCTCACGCCGAGATCCAAGCCATCAAGGTCGCCACCCCGCTCACGGTCGAGTGGATCCTGGACAAGGCGATCCAGGTGCACGGAGCCGGTGGGCTGTCGCAGGACTTTCCCCTCGCTGCGATGTACGCCTCGATCCGGACGCTCCGATTCGCCGACGGACCAGACGAGGTCCACAAGAACGGGCTCGCCCGAGCAGAGCTCCGCCGTCAAGCGGCTATACGTGCTGGCTAGGCCTGGCTAGGCCCCGGCATGCAAACCAGACAGTGCCTACCGACGCGAATGTCGCGTGCCGGTTCTGATGGAGGCGACTGGGTCCTCCGGTCCGAGAGTTAGGAGCGAGCGTCGCCCGGTCGCAATCGTCGCCCGGCCTGTCACTACTGGGCCTTGGCAGGTGTCGGGAGTGACCGGGCGATGATCTCCTTCATGATCTCGGTGGTGCCGGCATAGATCTGGCTGATCCGCAGGTCGGTCCACGCGCGAGCGATCGGATACTCCTCCATGTAGCCGTAGCCGCCGTGGAGCTGCAGGCACGTGTCAGCGACTTGCTGAGCGCGTTCCGAGGCCCAGTACTTCGCCATCGCGGCGGTCGGGATGTCCAGCTGGCCCTTGACGTGCAGGTCGAGACACTCGTCGATGAAGGCGCGGGTGACGCGGGCCTCGGTGGCGACCTCGGCGAGCTTGAACTTGGTGTTCTGGAATCCGAAGATCGGCTTGCCGAACGCCTCGCGCGTGAGCGTGTACTGATGCGTCACATCCAGCATCAAGTCCATCGACGCGGCGCAGCTTACGGCGACGATAAGCCGCTCCTGGGGCAGCTGCATCATGAGCTGGATAAAGCCCTGACCCTCCTCGGTGCCGAGCAGATTGCCGGCAGGCACGCGTACGTCATCGAAGAACAGCTCGCAGGTGTCCTGGCCCTTCAGGCCGATCTTGTCCAGCACCCGACCGCGCCGAAAACCCTCGGAGCTGCTCGGCACGATGACCAGTGAGACGCCGGCAGCGGCCTGATCGGGGGTGGTCTTGCAGGCGACCAGCACCATGTCGGCGTGGTAGCCGTTGGTGATGAATGTCTTGGCGCCGTTGACGACGTAGTCGTCGCCTTCTCGGACTGCCTTGGTCTTGATTCCCTGGAGGTCGGAACCGGTGCCGGGCTCGGTCATCGCGATGGCGGTCACGACCTCGCCGGAGGCCATCTTGGGCAGCCACTGCTGCTTCTGCTCCTCGGTGCCGTAGTGCAGCAGGTAGTGCGCGACGATGCCGCTGTGCAGCGCTGCTCCCCAGCTGCTGTCACCGATGCGAGCCTGCTCCTCGATGAGGATCGCCTCGTGGAAGAACGTGCCGCCGCCCCCGCCGTACTCCTCCGGGATCGACGTACACAACAGGCCCAGCTCGCCGGCGCGGGTCCACAGCTCGCGGTCGACGCGCTTCTGGTCGATGAACCGCTCGATGTTGGGCTTGATCTCCTTCTCGCAGAACGTGCGGGCGAGCTGGCGGAAGTCGTCGAGATCCTGGGTCATCCAGGGCGAACGGCGGCCGGGCATGGGTCCTCCAGAGCTAGTGGGTACCGGGTACAACCTGTACCGCAGGCTACGGGTACGTCCTGTACCCGCGCCAGCCCTGTGGGTTAGGTTGCGGTCGTGGATCTCGCGAGGTGGGTGGACACGGCCGTGGTGCGCCGGTCCACTGCGCACGACTCCCATCGAGCTCCGCGGCGCGAACAGATAGTGGTGGCGGCGGCTGACGCGATCGAGGAGTACGGCGCCGGGGTCGGCACCGCTCAGATCGCCGAACGCGCGGGCGTGGCGCGGCCCCACGTCTACCGCCACTTCGACAGCAAAGAGGATCTCGCCGGCGAGGTGCTGCGGTTCGCGGCGGACCAGCTCATCGACGCCGTTCGGCCCGCGATGCAGGTCAGTGGCACCGCCCCTGCCATCATCCGGGGTGTGATCGGGGCTGCACTCGGGTGGGCGGCCGAGCATCCGAACCTCTATCGCTTCATGGCAGTGCGCCAGCAGAACAAGGAGACGCATCGGGCCAGGCTGGGGCGCACGCGGTTCCTGGGGGAGGTGGTGGCCGCCGCGTCGGCGTACCTGCGCACCCCCGAGGTCGAGGTCGACCTTCCGGACGGGGTCATGGCCGGGCTGATGGGTATGGTCGATGCCGGGATCATCTGGTGGCTCGACCACCACGACGAGTCGCAGGACGAGGTCGTTGCGCGGATCGCGCACCAGGTGTGGTTGATTCTGCGCGATCTCGCTGACAGCGTCGGGCTCGGCATCGACGATCACAGTTACTTGAGTGTCCGATGAGGACCGCTCCAGTGTGTGGACGGCGCGCACCGTGCGCAGCCGCGTGGGTAGAGGAGGCCGAAGCATGGACGTCGAAGTCGGGAAGGCCGACGACCGCCTGGCGGCGGCGATGACGCCGACGGCGGGACCGCACCTCGAGGCGACCTTCTTCCTCGATCATGACAGCGCTGCGGTGCGCGACTTCACCGAGCAGGTGGTTCCCGGCGCATCGAGCCCGCGTGAGCGAGCGTCCCTGCTGTTCGCTGCGGTCCGGGACAGGGTCTGGTACGACCCCTACTCGGTGTCCCGAGACCCTGCGCACTACCGGGCCAGCTACGTGCTCGAGGCGGGCCGCGCCTACTGCGTTCCCAAGGCGGTGCTGCTGACCGCGGTGCTGCGGGCCGTGGGCATCCCTGCCCGGCTGGGCTTCGCCGACGTCCGCAACCACCTCCAGACCGACACCTTGCGGGCCGTCATGGGTGGCACGGACCTGTTCGTGTACCACGGGTACTGCAGCGTCCACCTCGACGGCCGATGGTTGAAGGCGACGCCGGCCTTCAATGTCGAGCTGTGCGAGCGCTTCGACGTGCCCCCGGTGGACTTCGACGGACAGAGCGACGCGCTCATGCACGCCTTCACCTCCGACGGCACCCGGCACATGGAGTACGTGCGGGACCACGGCAGCTTCGACGACCTCCCGTTGGACCGGATCCTGACGGCCCTCGACCAGACCTACGGCCGCATGGCCCCCGGCGTCGGGGTTGCCGACGACGCCTTCATTGCTCCTGCCGACACCGGGGAGGCCACCGAGCATGCACCCGTGGACCCGTCAGGGAGCTCGGACTGAGCACTCTCGCCTCAACGGTGCTCGTGCTCACCTCGGAAGTGGCTCGGTGAGCTGCCGGTCCATCTCTTGAAGGCGTGCGAGAAGTTGGTGAGATCGCTGTAGCCGAGCTCGTTGGCGACATCGCTGACCGACGTGGAGGGGTCGAGAAGCCGCTTCCTGGCGCGTTCGACCATCGACTGCTGTAGCAGCTCGCGGAAACTGGTTCCCTCAGCGGCGAGGCGGCGCTTGAGGGTGCTCGAGGACATCGAGAACTCATCCGCGACTGACTGGATCGTCCTCACTTCTGGCCTTTGGTCCAAGAGCTCGCGCACTCTGCGGGTGGAGTCCGGGGTGCCGGCCCGACGTTCGAGCGCCTGCTGGAGGTTGGTGATGGCGACGTCGTAGGCAAGTGGGTCGGGGAAGCGGCAGGCCGTGTGCAGCGTCCGTGCAGGGACATGCAGGTAGGACAGGGCGGCGTCGAAGATGAGCCGCGCCCCTGGCCAGGCCTGTCGAGCCCCGCTGCTTGGCGCCGGCCAGCGACTATGCATGGTCACCTCGGACGCGTCGCCGACCAGTCGGTCGATCAACCGGATGAGGGCGAGTCCGCAATAGGTCTCGACTAGACAGTCCAGGGCGGGGTCTGCTGCGTTCCCGGTAAGCCGTATCGTCAGGTCGTCGCGCTGGGGATCGGACACGGTGGTGACGGCCTCCGTGATCACGGGAAGATAGGTCAACAGCTGCACGACCTCCGCGACGGTTCCTGCACTGACCAGCGGCACGCTCAACGGCCCAAAGGACGTGAGTTGTGCCTGTTCTGCACAGGCGATCCCCAGCTGCGTTGCCTGTTCGGCATCGAGGTCGGGGTAGACCTCGCGAAACCACCGCAGCGGTGCCTGCGCTTGGGTCTGGATGAGAGCCAGCTCACCGGTTCCCTCGCGCGCCATGATGGCGCGGAACTGCTCCGCGGCGTCCGGATCGATCGCTGAACTGCTCAGCAGCTGCACGAAGGCAAGGGCTGGGACTCCTGGCTCGTCTCTCCACACAGCGATCCTCACGAGATCCGATCTCACAACAGGATGACACGGCTAAACATGGCCCCGAGCGATGTCAACGACAATCATGAAGGAAATGTCCGCCTCGTAGTCAATACTGAGGGAGTTGTAGATGGCAGTCGTAACCTTCGTGTCGCACGACGGGGAGAAGCATGAGGCGTCCATCGATGAGGGCTACTCGCTGATGCAGGTCGCGAAGAACAACGCCATCCGGGCATCGATGGTGACTGCGGCGGAGAGGCCGCCTGCGGCACCTGCCACGTGATCGTCGATTCCGCCTGGGTCGGCGAGGTCGGCCCCTCCGGTCCGGAGGAGGAGGAGATGCTGTCGATGAACCCCGAGCGGCAGCCGACATCTCGGCTGTCGTGCCAAGTCAAGGTCTGCGAGTCCTTGGACGGCTTGACCGTGCATTTGCCCGAGTCCCAGTGGTAGCAGGAGGTGTTGGCGAGATGAAGATCCCTGAAGCAGTGACGACGAAGGTCGAGGCGGCCATCCCGTTGGATCGACGGGTCCAGGCCGCACACCTCTACGACAAGGGGCGACGGTGGCTCACCGGCACGAACGGGCAGAAGATGTTCGTGGAACGTCCGATCCCGCCGGTCGAGGAAGTCGCCCTCGAAGACATCGACCTCAGCAACCCGTTCCTCTACCGACAGGGGCGTTGGGTCTCCTACTTCAAGCGCCTACGCGACGAGGCCCCTGTCCACTACCAGCCCAACAGTCCGTTCGGGCCGTTCTGGTCGGTCACGCGTCACGCCGACATCATCGCGGTGGACGAGAACCACGAGGTCTTCTCCGCCGAGCCTCTCATCGTCATCGGGACACCCCCGCGGTTCATGGACATCGCCATGTTCATCGCTATGGACCCGCCCAAGCACGACGTTCAGCGGCGCGCCGTCCAAGGTGTCGTCGCACCGAAGAACCTGCGCGAAATGGAGGGCCTCATCCGGGAGCGCGTCAGGGACGTCCTGGACAACCTGCCCGTCAACGAGCCGTTCGACTGGGTGAGCACGGTGTCGATCGAGCTGACCGCCCGCATGCTGGCGACGTTGCTGGACTTCCCCTTCGAGCAGCGGCACAAGCTGGTTGAGTGGTCGAACCTGGCCACCTCGATGGAGCAGGCCAACGGCGGCCCCTCCGACAACGACGAGCTGTTCCGCGGCATGGTCGACATGGCGCGTGGACTCACCGCGCTGTGGCACGACAAGGCCGCCCGCCTCGCGGCCGGCGAAGAGCCCGGGTTCGACTTGATCACGATGCTGCAGCGCGACGAGAGCACGAAGGACCTGATCAAGCGACCGATGGAGTTCGCCGGGAACCTGATCCTGCTCATCGTTGGGGGCAATGACACGACCCGCAACTCGATGAGTGGTGGGGTTCTCGCGCTCAACCAGTTCCCCGACCAGTTCGAGAAGCTGAAGGCCAATCCCGACCTGATCCCGAACATGGTCTCGGAGATCATCCGCTGGCAGACCCCCCTTGCCTACATGCGCCGGATTGCCAAGACCGACACTCTGCTGAACGGCCAGTTCATCCGCAAGGGCGACAAGGTGGTCATGTGGTACGCGTCCGGCAACCGCGACGAGACGGTGTTCGAGCGACCGGACGAGCTGATTATCGACCGGCCCAACGCCCGCAACCACATTGCTTTCGGCTTCGGCGTGCATCGGTGCATGGGCAACCGGTTGGCCGAGCTGCAGCTACGGATCCTCTGGGAGGAGCTGCTCCCGCGCTTCGAGAGGATCGATGTGGTCGGGGAGCCGGAGTACGTGCAGTCCAACTTCGTTCGCGGCATCAGCAAGCTGATGGTCGAGCTCATCCCCAAGGGCGCCGGATGAGCTCGGAGCGCGCGGTGGTGGTCGGCGCCAGCCATGCCGGGGTGCAGCTGGTCACCAGCCTCCGCCAGGAGGGCTGGTCCGGTGAGATCGTGCTGGTCGGTGACGAGTCGGCGCTGCCCTACCAAAGGCCTCCGTTGTCGAAGGCATATCTGGCCGGGAAGTGCTCGCTGAAGGAGCTGGCCATCCGGTCGGAGGACTTCTACGTCAAGCGGGACGTCGAGCGCGTGACTGCCAGCGTGCAGGAGATCGACCGGTCGGCGGGCGAGCTCGTGCTCGGCACCGGCGACCGCTTGGCCTACGACGCTCTTGCTCTTTGCACGGGAGCGCACCCCCGACGTCTCCGCGCCGAGGGTGCCGGCCTCGACGGGGTGCACTACCTGCGTCGGTCGTCGGACGTGGAGCGGATCCGCGAGGATGCCACTCCTGCGGGCCGCGCCGTCATCGTCGGTGGTGGCTACATCGGTCTCGAGACCGCCGCCTCGTTGCGCGCGCTCGGTCTCGACGTCACGGTGCTGGAGGCCGCAGACCGGGTCCTCAAACGGGTCACCGCCCCTGAGGTGTCGGCCTTCTTCACGCGAATCCACCAAGAAGAGGGCGTCGACGTGAGGACGAACGCCTCGGTCGAGGCCCTGGTCGGCGACACCCGCCTGCGAGAGGTGGTCCTGGCCAGCGGCGAATCGGTCCGAGCCGATTTTGTGATCGTCGGGATCGGTATCGAGCCGAACACGGGGTTGGCCGCGGCAGCCGGGCTGGCCGTGGACAACGGGATCCTAATCGACGCACAGGCGCGCACCAGCGATCCCACCATCGTGGCCGCCGGGGACTGTACGTCGCAGGACATCCCCCGCTACGGACGACGGATCAGGGTGGAGTCGGTCCCGAGTGCAGTGGAGCAGGCCAAGGTGGCAGCGGCGACCATCTGTGGAAAGGACAAAGAGGTGGCGGCGCTCCCGTGGTTCTGGTCGGACCAGTATGACCTCAAGCTCCAGATTGCGGGACTCAATACCGGCTATGACGGCATCGTCTTGAGCGGTGACCCGACCCGTGACCGCGACTTCACCTGCTACTACCTTCGGAAGGGCGAGCTGAGAGCCGCTGACTGTGTCAACCGTCCTCGGGACTTCATGACCACCAAGCGCATGCTCAGCCAGGGGATCGCGGTCGACATGGCCGCCCTGACAGCGGAGGTGGCGGTGTGAGAAGCCGCAGTAACCGCTGGTCGTGGTCACCATCGAGCCATTGCCCGCCGAGGTGAGCAAGGATGGCTTGGAGGTCGACGGTCTGGACGGCGATGAGAGTGCTGCCTCTCGTTCCGGACTTGCGTGACTCGCGTCCGTCCGCGGGCGTCAGACGCGTCCCCAGAGACGCCCGCGGGCCTGCATGGTGGCTGGCGTTGCTCGTCTGCAAACCGCTACTGCTGCTGGTCAGGAGAGCGGACTGGCGTGGTACCGAACGCCTGCCCGGGTTGGGAGGCGCGGTGCTGGCGGCCAACCATGTCTCCCAGGCCGACCCGCTGTTCCTGGGGGAGATGATTCTCGCCCAGGGCCGGACCCCCCGGTTCATGGCCAAGGCGAGCCTTTTTCAGAGTAGAGCAGTCGGCTGGTGGTTCCGGTCGGCCGGCCACGTCGAGGTCGATCGGTCCGACGGCCGGTGTGGGATCCGTGCCGCGGTCGAAGCCGTGGAGCGTGGCGCTCTTGTCGTCGTGTATCCGGAAGGATCGATCACGAAGCGACCGGATGGGCGTCTGATGTCGCTCAGGTCGGGTGCTGTTCGCATCGCGCTGGAGACGTCGGCTCCATTGATTCCCGTTGCTCAATGGGGCGTGCAGGCGATCGTGCCAGCCTACGAAGGGAGGGTGGTGCTGGGCCGCCGCCGTCGTCGGGTCACCCTGCTGGTCGGGGAGCCGGTGCCACTCGAGGACCTCCGAGAGTTGCCGAGGGCGACGGCAGTGACTGTAGGGGTGCAGAGACTTCAGGACACCCTCGCCGCCATGGTCGACCAACTGGCCGACGAGCACGCTAGTTAGCGTGCGGGCGTGTCCAGGTCAGTAACGCGAGTCGGTCGCCAGACAGAAATCGCTAACCTCTCTGTCATGCGGGCACCGTCCATGCGCGAACGGTTCAGGGAGCACATGCGCGCCGCTGTCCTCGAGGCTGCCCACGACCTGATCGTCGACCGCGGTTGGGACCGGGTGCGCATGGGGGAGGTGGCGGATCGTGCCGGGGTGTCGCGAGCGGCTCTCTATAAGGAGTTCGGTGACAAGGCCGGCCTTGGAGAAGCCGTCGTGCTCCGCGAGGCCTCGCGCTTCCTGGAGGGCATCCAGAAGGCGCTGGAGGCACACGTCGGCGATGCGAAGCGAGGCATCGCGGCAGCCGTCGACTACACCTTGAACGAAGCGGGGCGAAGCCCCCTCCTCAAGGCGGTGCTCATCTCCAACCGCGACCTCGACACGGGGAGTCAGGCGTCCACGGGGATGCTCCCGCTGCTCACGACCTCCGTGCGGCTTCTCGACCTCGCCTCCGACACCCTGGCCGGATGGGTGGCGGAGAGTTACCCCAGTCTTCCCCCAGACGACGTCATCGACGCGGCCGACACCATGGTGCGCCTGACGGTCAGTCATCTGGCCCTGCCCAAGTGGGACCGAACCGCGACGGCGCGCAAGATCTGCGAGGTCGCGGTCCGGTTCCTCTCCCTCGAATCGTGACCTGGGCCCGACGGGACGACGGGAGCAGTCTGAACTGAGCCTCAGCGGCGTACGGCGTGTTCGTCGCCGCCGTGCTGCTGCCGTAGCACCGTCTTGAGCACCTTGCCGGTCGCTGTGCGGGGCAGCTCGGCTACGAACTCGATCCTGGTGGGGCACTTGAAGTGGGCAAGCCGCTCCCGGGTGTACGCGATGAGTTCCTCGGCGGTCGTCTCGTCGCCGTCCTGCAGTGCCACGGTGGCCACCGGGGTCTCGCCCCAGCGGGTGTCGGGGACGCCGACGACGGCCACTTCGCGGACGGCCGGGTGGCGGTAGAGCACTTGCTCGACCTCGATGGGGTAGACGTTCTCGCCTCCAGTGATGATCAGGTCCTTCTTGCGGTCGACGAGAGTGATGAACCCCTCGGCGTCCATGCGGCCCAGGTCACCGGTGTGGAACCAGCCGCCGCGGAAGGCCTCGGCCGTGGCTTCCGGGAGACCCCAGTAGCCCGCGAACACATTGGGTCCGCGGAGGACGAGCTCTCCGACCTCGTCGGTGCGCGCGTCCTTGTCGGCGTCATCGACGATGCGCGCCTCAACGTGGAATACCGCGCGGCCGATGGATCCGGCCTTCTCCTTGACGTGATCGGCGTCCAGGACGGACACGATCGGCGCGGTCTCGGTCATTCCGAAACCCTCTTGGAAGGGCAGCCCCTTGCCCTGGTAGAAGTCAATGACCGGCAGAGGGCAGGGCGCTCCACCGGAGACGGCGAGCTCCAGCGAGGACAGGTCGACGTCGTCGAAGCCAGGCACCGACATGAGCGCCGCCCACATGGCCGGGACCATGAACTGCACGGTGGCCCTCTCGCGGGACATCACCTTCAGGGTCTGCGCCGGGTCGAACGAGGGGAGCAGTACGTTGGTCCCGCCGACGTACAGCAGCGGCAGGGTGTGGATCCCGAGGCCGCCGATGTGGAACATCGGCGCCACGGTCACCGTGACGTCGGTCTCGCGCAAGCCGCGCCCGAAGGACAAGCTGTTCACGACGTTCCACAGGTGATTGTCGTGGGTCAGCATCGCCCCCTTGGGTCGCCCTGTGGTTCCGGACGTGTACATCAAACATGACACGTCGCTCCGATCGACGTCGGCGTCGACTGGACGGGCCTCGCCGCTGACCAACACCTGCTCATAGTCCAGCTCGCCGTGCTCGGGTTCGCCGCCGACGACCAGGCGGGATCGGACGCGCACTCCCTCCCCGGCCACAGCCGCGCGGGCCACCGGAGCCAGGGGCGCCGAGTACACGAACACGTCTGCGCCCGAGTCCGCCAGGAGATAGGCGATCTCGGCCGGCGCAAGACGCACGTTCATGGGCACGAACACCGCGCCCAGCTTGGCCGTGGCCAGCATCGTCTCTATGAACGCGGTGCTGTTGAGCAGGAGCCCTGCCACCCGGTCGCCCCGCCGGACGCCGAGGGCCCTCAGTGCCCGGGCCAGTCGATTGGTGCTGCTGTCCAGGGTGGAGTAGGTCAGCCGCCGCTCACCGTCGATGAGCGCGATCCGGTCCCCGGAGAGGAAAGCCCTCGTCGTGACCCAGCTGCCGATTCCCTTGTCCATGGACATTCCTTCCGGGGATGCTGTCATCCCTGCGAGTGAGTCAGGTCACGCAGTTTGTCCAAACCTGACGGCACCGTCAAGATAGTCGGACGCGATCCCGGAGGACACGAGTTATGGATAGCGGATCGAGTGCCCTCCCGGTCACTGCACGCGGCCGGCGAACCAGGTCGGCTTTGCTGCTCGCCGGGCGGGAGTTGTTCGAGGAGTGCGGGTTCTCCGCCGTCGGAATCGACTCTGTTGTCCAACGTGCCGGGGTCTCCCATGGGACGTTCTACACCTGGTTCGACTCCAAGGAGACGTTGCTGCGCGAGATCGTCAGCGAGGTCGGTGAGGCGATCCTCTCTGCGACCTCGATCGGGGACCGTCTGCCGCCGGAGGCCGCGTACGCTCGCATCGAGGCCGCGAACCGGTCGTTCCTGCGGGCGGTGACCCAGCACTCTCGGATTCTGCGGGTGCTGGACTCCCTGGCGGACGTCCGGGAGGACTTCCGTGGGCTGCGGCTCGAGATGCGGGAGTCGTTCGTCGAGCGGGGTATGGAGGGGCTGATCCGGCTGCAGCAAGTGGGGATGGCGGATCCGATGCTGCCGCCGCGGGCGACGGCCAGCGCCCTCGGCGCCATGGTGGAATCCTTCGCCCACCTGTGGCAGGACCCGGTAGAGGGGTTGGACGAGGCGGCGGCCGTCGACGTCCTCACGCGCTTGTGGGCCGGGGCGATCGGCCTCACGCCGCCGGCCTGGCCAGGGGGTGACCGTGCGGGCGCAGCGGCCACCGAGGCACTCCACGAGTGAGCAGCTGCTCAGCTCAGTGCCGTCAGCGCTGCTCCCAGCGCCATGGGTCTCTCGACCCCGTGGGTCCGGTGCGCCGACCACGTGCCGAGAGTCAACGAAGTCTGCCGGCGGGTTGCCCATCGGCTGGGCGTGCACTCCGATGCTGGGCGCGATGGGGGAAGACGGAACCGGCGGGCCGGTCCACGGTCACAAGCCGATCCGCTTGCTGATGACCTCGTTCATGATCTCGTTCGTCCCGCCACCGATGCCAAGGATCCGCGCATCCCGGTAATGGCGCTCGACCTCCGACTCGCGCATGTAACCCATGCCTCCGAAGATCTGCACCGCCTCGTTCACCACGAAGTCGCAGGCGTACACGGCGGTGTTCTTCGCCATCGACACCTCGGTGACGACGTCCTCGCCGGCGAGGAACCGCTGGGCCACAGCCCGGGTGTAGCAGCGCGCGACGTCGACCTGGCGGGACATCTCCGCGAGCTTGTGCCGGATCACCTGGCGGGAGGCGAGCGGTCGCCCGAACGTCTCCCTGTCCCGCGCCCACCCGAGCGCCAGATCCAGGGCTCGGGCCGCCGTGGCGTAGGCCTGAACGGCGAGGCCGATCCGCTCGCTCTGGAACTGCTGCATGATCTGTACGAAGCCGGAGTTCTCCGTGCCGACCAGGTTGGTGGCCGGCACCCGGACGTCGGTGAAGGAGAGCTCGGCGGTGTCGCTGCATCGCCACCCCATCTTGTCCAACCGTCGGGACACGCTGAACCCGGGCGTGTTCTTGTCGATGACCAGCAGGGAGACCCCCGCGTGGCCAGGTTCACCGGTGCGCACCGCAGCGGTGACGAAGTCGGCGCGGACTCCGCTGGTGATGAACGTCTTGGCACCGTTGACGACGTACTCCTCGCCGTCGAGGACCGCGCGGGTGCGGAGGTTGGCGACGTCAGAACCCCCGCCGGGCTCGGAGACCGCCAACGATCCGATCAGCTCCCCGGCAAGCGTAGGCCGGACATAGCGGTCGACCAGCTCGGGACGGCCATTGGCCGCGATGTGTGGCAGGGCGATGCCATGCGTGAACAGCGAGGCGCACACGCCGGTGGACCCGCCGCCGTGCAGGATCTCCTCGGTGACGATCGCGGAGTCGATCGCGTCGCCGCCGCTACCGCCCACCTCCTCGGCGAACCCGACGCCCAGGAGACCGACGTCAGCGGCCTTCCGGTGCAGATCGCGCGGCAGCTCGCCTCCCCGTTCCCACTCGTCCATGTGTGGCGCGATCTCCCGGCCCACGAAGTCGCGCGCCAGCCGCCGTAGCGCCACCCGCTCCGGGGTGCTCCATGGGTCGCCGGTGGGTGTGGAGACGTCAGTCTGCGTCATGGCTTTCATCCTCTGCTCGGTGTGCGCCGGGGCCAGCCCCTCGGAGAGCGCTCGTTCAGCGCGGTGATGCCCTCCCGCGCCTGGTCCCACGCGAATCTCGCAGCCGACACCCCGGTCGTCCGGCGGGAGTCCGCCTGCACATTCGCGCCGGGGAGATCACGTCCCACCATGGTGATCTCCGCGACCGCCCCGCGGCGCCAGCCATGGACCAAGTCCGCGTCAGCCACGGAAACGCTCCCTCAGTTCGTGCTTCTGAATCTTGCCGGTCGCTGTCTTGGGCAGGCCGGTCAGAACTTCGATCCGCTTGGGGACCTGGAAGCCCGCCAGGTGCTCGCGGCACAGAGCGATCAACCGCTCGGAGAGGAGGGTCGGCTCGACGTCGGGATCGGCGGCGACGACGACCGCTGTCACGGCCTCGCCCCACCGGTCGTCGGGTACGCCGATAACCGCCGCCTCGGTGATCTCGGAGGAGCTGAGCAGCACCCGCTCCACCTCGACCGAGGAGACGTTCTCCCCGCCGGTCTTCACGATGTCCTTGAGCCGGTCAGAGAACCAGACCACCCCCTCCTCGTCGAGGTGTCCGAGGTCGCCACTGTGGAACCAGCCGTGCGCGAAGGCTGCGGTGTTCGCCGCGGGGTTGTTCCAGTAGCCGCTCATCACGTGCGGCCCGCGATAGACGATCTCCCCGGTCTCGCCTCGGGGCAGCAGGTCCCCGGCCGGTCCCATCATTCGGGCGTCGACGGTCACGACCGCCGGACCCCACGAGGCGCTCTTGGCGTCCTGGTGTGCCGGCCACTGCAGCACGGTGGCCGGCACGCACTCGGTCTGCCCCGATCCCAGGAGCACTTCGGCGTCGGGGAAGGCGGCGGCGATCTTGGTGATCCGGTCCTGCGGCATCGGTGCCATCGCGTACATGCACAGCCGAACTGAGGACAGACTCCGCTCCTCTAGCCTCGGCGTGTCGAGCACCGCGGCCCACATCATCGGCAGCAGAAGTAGGTGTGTGGCCCGGTGCTTCTCCACGATGTCGAGGTAGGCCTCAGGTTGGAAGCCTCGCGGAAGGATCACGGTGCCGCCGGTGAGCAACACCGGCACGAGCAGCGTGTCCAGTGCAGTGGTGTGGAACAGCGGTAGCACGATCGGGGCCACCGAGAACTCGTGCCCGTGGCGATGGCCCACCTGCAGCGCAGTGCTCAGCGCCGCCACATGAACCGCGAGGTGGCTGGTCAACACGCCCTTGGGTCGGGCCGTGGTGCCCGAGGTGTACAGGCAATGCAAGGTGTCCCGGTCCTCGACCACCACTTGCAGCGGCGTGTGGTCAACGGCCACCTCGTCCCAGCGCAGCGTGGTGCGTCCGGCCACCGAGTCCGACGTCTCGCCGGTGACGACGACCGTGGTGACCTGCGGCAGGTCGGGAAGAACCTGCTCAAGCAGCGGAACAAAGGCCGGATCGGCGACCACAACCCGCACGCCGGCGTCGGCCAGGATCCACGCCACCTCATCTGGCGGCAGCATCAGGTTGACAGGCATAGCGACGAGCGCGGCCTTGGCGCAACCGAAGAACGTCGCCACGAACCGCCAGGAGTTGCCCAGCAGGAACGCCACCGGCTCCTGGCGCTCCAGTCCGGTGTCGAGCAGGCCTCGGCCGAAGGCCTCAGCGAGCTCATCGAGCCGCGCATAGGTGATCTCCTCATCGCCCTGCACGATGGCCGGCCGATCCGGGAATTGGAAGGCCGAGCGAGTGAGCATGTCACCCACCGACAGTCTGGTCGCCAGGTTGAGCGCGAGGGGCTCGACCCCCGAAACATCAGGACGCAATGCTGTTCCCTTCGTCGGTCTCCGTCGCGACGAGCGTCGCGTCTGTCTCCACGTGCCCTGCCGGGACGTCCGGGGCGGACCTGCGGCGAAACGCGACCTGACAGAACCGTCAGGTTAGCCCGCGGTGATGTGACCTGCAACACCCCGGCGGCGCGGCCCGCGACGTCGCCCCCGTCACCCACCTCCCTGACCTCCTCCCAGGTGGGGACCGCGGGGTCGTTCGGCGCACATCTCTTGTTCCGAACGCCCCTCACTGTCAGGCTTCGCTGCATGCGAGGACTCATGCAGGATGTACCCCTGACGATCGACGCAATCTTCAGGCACGTGGAGCAACACTTCGGTGACGGCACGATCGTCACCAATACCGCCGAAGGAGTCCGCCGAACCACCTACGCCGAGTGGGCTCAGCGAACCCGCCGGCTGGGTGGCGTGCTGGACGCGCTCGGCATCACCGGGGACGGCCGGGTGGGCACCTTCGGTTGGAATAGCCAACGGCATCTGGAGCTGTACTTCGCCGCGCCCTGCACCGGCCGGGTGCTGCACACGCTGAACATCCGACTGTTCCCCGAACAACTCACCTACGTCGCCAACCACGCCGAGGATGAAGTGGTCTTCGTCGATCGGTCGGTGTTGCCGCTGTTGTGGCCGCTGATCGACACCATGACCACGGTGCGGCACGTCGTCGTCATGGAGGACGGCGGCACCGCCGACATCCCAGACGACCCCCGGATCGCCGACTACGAGGCACTGCTCGCCGAGGCGGAACCGGTCGACTTCAACGTCCGTGACGAGAACCTGGCTGCGTCGATGTGCTACACCAGCGGCACCACCGGTAACCCCAAGGGGGTCGTCTACTCGCATCGCTCGACGGTGCTGCACACCATCACCTCCCTCTCGGCGAACGCCTTCGGCATGGGCGTAAACGACGTCGCCATGCCGGTCGTGCCGATGTTCCACGCCAACGCCTGGGGAATCGCACACGCTGCGCCAGCGGCCGGCGCCGACCTGGTGCTGCCCGGTCCGCTCATGCAACCGGAGGTGCTGGCCGACCTGATCGTCGACGAAGGGGTGACCTTCACCGCCGGCGTCCCGACGATCTGGCAGGGCGTGCTGCCGCACCTGGCCGGCCGCCCCCACCGGTTGCGCGAGATCGGCTGCGGCGGCTCGGCGGTGCCGAAGGCGCTCTCCGAGGCCTACCGCGAGCAGGTCGGGCTGCCGATCCTGCAGGCCTGGGGAATGACCGAGACCAGCCCGTTGGCTTCCTCCTCCGTCCTGCCCCGGCGCTACGCCGACGCGAACGCCGCCACCCAGGCAGAGCAGCGAGCCCGTGCCGGCATCCCCATCCTCGGGGTCGAGGCCCGCATCGTCGACGCCGCCAGCCTGGAGCCGCAGCCGTGGGACGACCACGCCACGGGTGAGCTGCAGGTCCGTGGACCCTGGTGCGCCCAGGACTATTACAAGCCCGATGCGGGCGTGGTGCTGTCCACCGAGGACGGCTGGATGCGGACCGGCGACGTCGCGGCGATGGATGCTCACGGTTCCATCCGCATCGCCGACCGCACCAAGGACCTCATCAAGTCCGGCGGTGAGTGGATCAGCTCGGTGGACTTGGAGAACGCGATCATGAGCCACCCGAAGGTGGCCGAGGCCGCGGTGGTCGCGGTGCCACACCCGAAGTGGGATGAGCGCCCGCTGGCCTGCGTCGTCCTGAAGCCCGGCGAGACGGCCACCGAGGAGGAGATCCTCGACCACCTGCGGCCGCTCGTGGCCAGGTGGTGGCTCCCCGACGCGGTCGAGTTCATCGATGAGGTGCCCAAAACCAGCGTCGGCAAGTTCTCCAAGAAGGACTTGCGAGCGAGGTTCTCCTCCTATGAACTGACGTGAGCCGATCTCGGCAGCGATGAGCGGAGGGCTCGGTGAGCGACGCTCGGCCACCGTGGTAGGGCTGCGGGCGTTGGCTTGAGCCGAGCATCATGCCCGGGCACCCCACACGTCCTTCGCAGCTCGGCTGGCACCCTGACGCGACAGGCGTCACGTGAGGGGTGGGGTGGGTCGTCCTCGCCCAGCGCAGGTCTCGAGCCGTCACTCGACGGGCGGGGCAGGGGCGAAGGGTCTTCTCGTTGGACCGCTGAGGTACATGCATGCATGAACGAATGTATAGTCGCGGAACCGTGCCGCGACGCCGATTCAGGAGTTGTCATGTCAGTCGAGGTCCCTACCCGTCATCCAGAGCCGCGACGAGTCCTACTGGACTATCCTCACCGCCAGGCCGGGCATTGTGGTTCCGGAGCGCTGAGAGACCTCATGGAGTGGGCCGGTCTGGGTTGGGACGAGGTCCCGAGCGAGGCTCTGGTCTTCGGAATGGGCGGTGGTCTCGGCTTCACCTACCTGCGGGTGCCGGATCTCACCCCTCCCATCTACTTCGTCGGGCGTAGCAGCGACCTCGAGGTCGACCTCCTTGCCAGGCTGGGTGCCGAGGTCGACGTTCGGGGAACCGACGATCCAGAGGCTGGTTGGGGCTGGGTCCGCCGCGAACTCCAGCAAGGCCGTCCTGTGCTGATGTGGGCCGACATCGCTGAGCTGCCTTACCTGAATGTCCGCCTTCAGATGAGTCGGCACGACATCGTCGTGATCGGTTACGACGACGACACCGAGACGGCTTTCGTGGTGGACAACGACCGAGCCGAGGTGCAGGAAGTTCCCTACGAGGCTCTTGCGCGGGCGCGCGCGTCGCGGTCGTTCCCCGTGCCGACGAGGCACACCACGTACTTCGTGAACTGGCCCCAGATCCTGCCCGATCTCCGCCCGACTGCGGCTTCTGCCCTCGTGGCGTCGGTCGAGAACATGCAGGCGGCGGCGACCTCGATCATCCCGGACACCTCGACGCTGCCGCCGGGTGCTGTTGCTGCAGCCGGGATCGGTGGGGTCACGGTCTTTGCCGAGGATGTCGAGCGGTGGCCGGAACTCATGGGTGAACCCGAACTGGACGTCGCGCTGCGTTCTCTCCACGCCTTTGTGGAGAAGGCAGGGACCGGCGGCGGCCTGTTCCGCCGGTTGCAGGCACAGTTCTGTGCCGAGGTGGCGCGGCTAACGGGGTCCGCTGAGATGGCGAAGGCCGGAACCGCGCTCTTGCGTTGCGCGGACACGTGGTCGGCTCTGGCTGCGGCCGGCCGTAGCGACGGATCGACGCTCGATCGCTGGAGACGGGTCACCGAGCTCGCCGCGACGCTCCCCCGCGATGAAGACCATGCCATCTCTCAGATGCGCAAAGCGGCGGGCGAACTCAGGGATGGGTGACCAATCGTAGGCAAGTCAGCGGACGCAGCACGCGAGCACCACCGCCGAGGCTCCGTGCTTGGGGCAGTCCAGGCATTCCCAGGTCCATCGACCTTGACTGTTGTTTCTGCCATCGTGTCAACGGCGGCCGAAAACTGACCCCCTTCCGTCGGTTGAAAACTGACCCCCTCGGCCTCTAGTTCTCTTCGTTGACGGCTGCGGGGACGCGGCCGAGCTCTCGGTTCTTCAGCCGGTAGGAGTCGCCCTTCAGGGCAATGACCTCGGCGTGGTGCACGAGCCGGTCGATCATCGCGGCGGCGACGGTGTCGTCGCCGAAGACCTCACCCCAGCGGGCGAAGTTCTTGTTCGATGTGACGATCAGGCTGGCGCGTTCGTAGCGGGATGAGACGAGCTGGAAGAACAGGTTGGCTGCCTCGGGTTCGAAGGGGATGTAGCCGACCTCGTCGATAACCAGCACTGGGTAGCGGACCAGTCGGCGGAGCTCGTCTTGCAGCCGGCCGGCGTGGTGGGCCTCGGCGAGCCTGTCTACCCATTGGCTGGCGGTGGCGAACTGGACGCGGTGCCCGGCTTGGCAGGCGCGGATCGCCAGCCCTGTGGCCAGGTGTGTCTTGCCGGTGCCGGGCGGGCCCCTGTGCGTCAGGCTGAGGTGAGACACGACTTCTGAGTTCCTTCCCTCTGCACGGGGCGAGAAGCGAGACACCTGATGACGATGACGTTGGCTGATGCTGCCCGGCTTGATGATGGGGTGGTGACCCCTCGAGCTGACCGTCCGAAGCGACGTACGTTCACCGCGGAGTACAAGGCGCAGATTGTGGCCGAGTACGAGGCGGCCGACCGTGGTGAGCGTGGTGCGATCTTGCGTCGGGAGGGCCTGTACTCCTCCCACATCGTGGAGTGGCGCAAGGCCGCCGAGGCAGGCGCAACCAGGGCGCTCGGTCCCAAGTCCCGGGATCGGCGTGACCGTGAGATCGAGCAGTTGCGGGTCCGGGCGGAGAGGGCCGAGGCCGAGCTCGCTCGGACCAGGGCTGCGCTGGACATCGTGGGAAAAGCACACGCGCTCTTGGAGACGCTCTCCGAGAGCACGGGCACGCCGAAGCCGCCGCAGCGGTGATCAATCCCGCTGTCGATGACCTCGCTGAGCAGGTCAACCTGAAGCGGGCGTGCGAGCTGCTGGGCCGCCCACGTGGCAGCCACTACCGCGCGAAGCAGCCCTCGCGGGTACGCGAACCGCGCCCCCGGCCGACGCCACCGAATGCGCTCACCGCCGCCGAGCAGGAGCGGGTCCTCGACGTGCTGACCAGCGAGCGGTTCTGTGACAAGTCGGTGGCCCAGACGTGGGCCACGCTGCTCGACGAGGGCACCTACTTGTGCTCGATGTCGACCATGCACCGACTGCTACGCGCCCACGGTGCGGCCGGCGAGCGACGCCGCCAGGCCACCCATCCGGCGAAGAAGAAGCCTGAGCTGATGGCCACGGGACCGGGGCAGGTCTGGTCGTGGGACATCACCAAGCTCCGCGGCCCCGGCCGCGGGGTCTGGTTCCAGCTCTACGTCGTGCTCGACATCTTCTCCCGCTACGTCGTGGCCTGGACCGTCCAGAACGGCGAGGACTCCGAGATCGCCAAGACCATGTTGGAGCAGGCGATGGGCGTCCATGGCATCCCCGTGGCCGTCCATGCTGATCGGGGCACCTCGATGACATCGAAGCCCGTCGCCCAGCTCCTGCTCGACCTCGGCGTGGACCGCAGCCATTCCCGACCGAGGGTGAGCAACGACAACCCGTTCAGCGAGGCGGCGTTCAAGACCCTGAAGTACGCGCCCGTCTTCCCCGAGAGCTTCGGGTCGCTGGCCGACGCCCGGGCGTTCTGCGAGGCGTTCTTCGCCTACTACAACCACGAGCACCGCCATTCGGGGATCGGGCTGCACACTCCCGCGTCGGTCCACCACGGCACCGCGACCGAGATCCGGGCCCAGCGCCAGCACACGCTCGACGCAGCCCAGGCCGCTCACCCCGAACGGTTCGGCAACCGTTGATGACGCTCAGGTGAATCTCCCCAGTTCTGCTCACTGAAATTCCCCACCCCGTGGCCCCATCCGGAAGCGGGTGGGGCTCCTTCGAAGATGGCGGTCTCTGACCACACGCCGTCTCACGAAGGAGCCCTCGCTTCCCATGCTGACACGGGAGGAAGACATCGACGCGCACGCGTTGCGCCGGCAGGGCTGGACGATCTCCGCGATCGCTCGGCACCTGGGCCGGGACCGCAAGACCATCCGCGCCTACCTCGACGGCGGCCGGGTCGCCGGGCAACGGAAGCCGGCCGGGGAGGATCCGTTCGAGCCGTACGTGGACTACGTCCGCGCCCGGCTGGCCGAGGATCCGCACCTGTGGGCGGTGACCTTGTTCGACGAGGTCGTCGCGCTCGGCTACGACCGGTCGTATCCGACGTTCACCCGCCAGATCCGCACCCGTGGTCTGCGGCCGCACTGCGAGCCCTGCAGCGCCACAAGAGGCCGTCCGGCAGCGGTGATCGAGCATCCGCCGGGTGAGGAGACCCAGTGGGACTGGGTCGAGCTCCCGGATCCGCCGACGTCGTGGGGGTGGGGCAAACACGCGCGCCTGCTGGTCGGCGCGCTGGCCCACTCCGGGAAGTGGCGCGGCACCCTGGCCCCGGCCGAGGACCAGGCACAGCTCATCGCCGGACTCGACGCGACCGCCCGCAAGCTCGGCGGGCTGACGAAGAAGTGGCGCTTCGACCGGATGACCACGGTGTGCCACCCCGAGTCGGGCAAGGTCACCGCCACCTTCGCCGCGGTCGCCAAGCACTACGGCGTCCACGTCGCGATCTGCCCACCGCGGCGCGGCAACCGCAAGGGCGTGGTGGAGAAGTCCAACCACACCGCCGCGCAACGCTGGTGGCGCACCCTGCCCGACGACGTCACCATCACCGAAGCGCAGGCGTCGCTGGACAAGTGGTGCGCCACCCGCGGCGACGCGCGGCTGCGTCCCGCCGGCGTCGATGGCCGCGCCAGCGTGCTCACCATCGCCGAGCGTGAGCCGTTGGCGCCGGTGCCGGCCTCGCCGTTCCCCGCGACGATCACCGAGGAACGGACCGTGTCCGCCCAGGCGCTGGTCGCCTGGCGCGGCAACTTCTACTCCGTCCCACCCGAGCTCGCTCGCGCCCAGGTCACCGTGTCCCAGCGGCTCGGTGCCCAGCACCTCGACATCGCCACCCTCGGCGGGATCGTGGTCGCCCGCCACGAGCTCGCACCCGACGGCGCCGGGGTGATGGTCCGCGACCACGGCCACGTGATCGCCCTCGAGCAGCACGTGCTCGCCGGCCACGACACCAGCAGACCCCACCGGCGCAAGGAACGCATCCCACCCGGGCCAGCCGCCCGCGCGGCCGCCGACGTCCTCCGCGCCGCCCAGCAGCCCACCGCCGTCGCCGAACGCGACGACGTGGTGATCGACCTGTCCAAGTACGACCGAGCAGCAACCGGAAGGAACACCCTCACGTGACCAACCCGATCAACACCGACCCGATGACCGTGCCGATGACAGGGAGCCAGGCCAGCCTCTACCAGCAACTGCGTGGCCACCTCGCCACCTTGAAGCTCACCGCCGCAGCCGAGCACCTACCCAGCGTGCTCGCCGAAGCCGACGCCCAGGGCTGGTCGACCACCCAGACCCTCGAGCACCTGCTGGCCCGCGAGGTCGAGGCCACCGAAGCACGCAAGCTCGCCGGACGACTCAGGTTCGCCTCGCTGCCCACCCCCGCGACCCTGGCCGACTTCGACTTCGACGCCGCTCCCGGCGTGGACCCCAAGCTCATCAACGAGCTCGCGACGTGTCGCTACCTCGAGTCCGCCATCAACGTGCTGCTGATCGGACCACCCGGCGTCGGCAAGACCCACCTCGCCGTCGGCCTCGGCCGCGCTGCTGCCGAAGCCGGCTACCGGACCTACTTCACCACCGCCGCCGACCTCGCCGCCCGCTGCCACCGCGCCGCGATCGAAGGACGCTGGGCCACCACCATGCGGTTCTTCGCCGGACCCACCCTGCTCATCATCGACGAACTCGGCTACCTCCCGCTCCCCGGCGAGGCAGCCTCCGCGCTGTTCCAGGTCGTCTCCCAGCGCTACCTCAAGACCAGCATCATCCTCACCACCAACCGCGGCGTCGCGTCCTGGGGCGAGGTCCTCGGCGACACCACCGTCGCCGCCGCCATGCTCGACCGCCTCCTCCACCGCTCCGTCGTGCTCAACCTCGACGGCGACTCCTACCGACTCCGCGACCACCACGCCAAGAACGACGCACTCCGTCAGACCGCGACCGGCACCCGCCGACCACTACAGTGACCACCGCCCAGGGTGGGGACTTTCGATGAGCATCACTGGGGAATTCCGGCGAGCGCCATCAGCGCACCAGGTGTGGTTGATCCTGCGCGATCTCGCTGACAGCGTCGGGCTCGGCATCGACGACGACAGCTACTTGAGCGTCCGATGAGGACCGCTCCAGCGTCTGGACGGCGCGCACCGTGCGCAGCCGCGTGGGTAGAGGAGGCCGAAGCATGGACGTCGAAGTCGGGAAGGCCGACCGCGTACCGGCGGCGATGACACCGACGGCGGGACCGCACCTCGAGGCGACCTTCTTCCTCGATCACGGCAGCGCTTCGGTGCGCGACTTCACACAGCGGGTGGTCGCCGGCGCATCGAGCCCGCGTGAGCGGGCGAGCCTGCTCTTCGCAGCGGTCCGGGACAGGGTCTGGTACGACCCCTACTCGGTGTCCCGAGACCCTGCGCACTACCGGGCCAGCTACGTGCTCGAGGCGGGCCGCGCCTACTGCGTTCCCAAGGCGGTGCTGCTGGCCGCGGTGCTGCGGGCCGCGGGCATCCCTGCCCGGCTGGGCTTCGCCGACGTCCGCAACCACCTGCAGACCGACACCCTGCGGGCCGTCATGGGTGGCACGGACCTGTTCGTGTACCACGGGTACTGCAGCGTCCACCTCGACGGGCGATGGTTGAAGGCGACGCCGGCCTTCAATGTCGAGCTGTGTGAGCGCTTCGACGTGCCCCCGGTGGACTTCGACGGACAGAGCGACGCGCTCATGCACGCCTTTACCTCCGACGGCACCCGGCACATGGAGTACGTGCGGGACCACGGCAGCTTCGACGACCTCCCGCTGGACCGGATCCTGACTGCCCTCGACCAGACCTACGGCCGCATGACCCCCCGCGCCGGAGTTGCCGACGACGCCTTCGCTGCTCCTGCCGACACCGGGGAGGCCACCGAGCATGCAGCCGTGGACCCGTCGGTGAGCTCGGACTGAGCACTCTCGCCTCAACGGTGCTCGTGCTCACCTCGGAAGTGGCTCGGTGAGCTGCCGGTCCATCTCTTGAAGGCGTGCGAGAAGTTGGTGAGATCGCTGTAGCCGAGCTCGTTGGCGACCTCGCTGACCGACGTGGAGGGGTCGAGAAGCCGCATCCTGGCGCGGTCGACCATCGACTGCTGCAGCAGCTCCCGGAAACTGGTCCCCTCAGCGGCGAGGCGCCGTTTCAGGGTGCTCGAGGACATCGAGAACTCGTTCGCGACGGACTGGATCGTCCTCGCCCCGGACCCGTCGTCGAGCAACGCCCGGACTCTGCGGGCGAACTCCGGGGTGTCGGCTCGGCGCGCGAGCGCCTGCTGGAGCTCGGTGACGGCGAGTCCGTAGGTGATCGGGTCGGGGAAGCGGCAGGCAGCCCGAAGCGTCCTCGCGGGCATGTGCAGGTAGGAGAAGGGGGCGTCGAACTCGAGCCGGGACCGGCTCTCGGCCTCTCGGGGTAGCCCGCTCGGCTCCGGCCAGTGGCTGTGCATGGTCGCCTCCGACGCCTCGCCGACCAGCAGGTCGATCAACCGCATGAGTGCCAGTCCGCAGTAAGTGACGACCAGACAGTCGAGATCGGGGTCGCCTGCGTTCCCCGACAGCCTGATCGTCAGGTCGTCCTGCTGCGGATGGAACTGCGTGGTGACCGCTTTGGTGATCAAGGGCAGGTAGGTCAGCAGCTCCACGACCTCTGCGACTGTGCACGCGCTGACCAACGGGACACTCAACGGTCCGAAGGACGTGAGCTGTGCGTGTTCTGCGCAGGCGATCCCGAGCCGGGTGGCCTGCTCGACGTCGAGGTCGGGATAGACCTCGCGGAACCACCGCAGCGGTGCCTCGCCCTGGGTCTGGATGAGAGCCAGCTCACCGGTTCCCTCGCGCGCCATGATGACGCGAAAACGCTCGACGGCGTCCTCGTCGATCGCCGGACTGCTCAGCAGCTGCACGAAGGCCAGCGACGGGACGCCTGGCTCGTCTGTCCACACAGGCAACCCTCACGTGATCCGAATTCACAACATACTGACACGATACGACATGGCTTTGCCAGCGGACCGTCGACAACAATCATCACCGAAACGTCCATCCGGTAGGCAAAGGTAGGAGAATTGTCGATGGCAGTGGTCACCTTCATGTCGCACGACGGGGAGCAGCACGAGGCCCCGCTCGAGGAGGGCAGCTCGCTGATGCAGGTGGCGACGAACAACGCCATCCCGGGCATCGATGCCGACTGCGGCGGCGAGGCCGCATGCGGCACCTGTCACGTGATCGTTGATCCCGCCTGGGCCGACAAGGTCGGCCGGTCCGGTCCCGAGGAGGAGGAGATGCTCTCGATGAACCCCGAGCGACAGCCGACGTCTCGCCTGTCGTGCCAAGTCAAAGTCTGCGAATCGTGGGACGGCTTGACCGTGCAGTTGCCCGAGTTCCAGATGTAGCAGGAGGTCAAGCCAGATGAAGTTCCCAGAAGTGAAGATCCCAGAAACAGTGAAGACGAAGGTCGAGTCCGCCATCCCCCTGGAGCGACAGATCCAGGGCGCGCGCCTCTACGACAAGGGCCGGCGGTGGCTCACCGGCGCGAACGGGCCGATGTTCGTCGAGGCCCCGATCCCGCCGGTCGAAGAGGTCCCCCTCGCCGACATCGACCTCAGCAACCCGTTCCTCTACCGACAGGGGCGGTGGGCGTCCTACTTCGAACGTCTGCGCAACGAGGCTCCGGTCCACTACCAGCCCCACAGTCCCTTCGGCCCGTTCTGGTCGGTGACGCGTCACGCCGACATCATGGCGGTGGACAAGAACCACGAGGTCTTCTCCGCCGAGCCTCTCATCGTCATCGGAACACCCCCGCGGTTCATGGACGTCGCGATGTTCATCGCCATGGACCCGCCCAAACACGACATACAGCGTCGCGCCGTCCAAGGTGTCGTCGCGCCGAAGAACCTCCACGAGATGGAGGACCTCATTCGCGAGCGCGTCAGGGACGTCCTGGACAACCTGCCCGTCAACGAACCGTTCGACTGGGTGAGCACGGTGTCGATCGAGCTGACCGCCCGCATGCTGGCCACGCTGCTGGACTTCCCCTTCGAGGAGCGGCACAAGCTCGTCGAGTGGTCGGACCTGGCAACCTCGATGGAGCAGACCAACGGCGGCCCCGCCACTACCGACAACGACGAGCTGTTCCGCGGCATGCTCGAGATGGCGCGAGGACTCACTGAACTCTGGCACGACAAGGCCGCCCGCCTCGCGGCCGGCGAAGAGCCCGGGTTCGACCTGGTCACGATGCTGCAGAGCGATGAGAGCACCAAGGACCTGATCAAGCGTCCGATGGAGTTCATCGGCAACTTCGTTCTGCTGATCGTGGGCGGCAACGACACCACACGCAACTCGATGAGCGGCGGAGTTCTCGCGCTGAACCAGTACCCCGACCAGTTCGAGAAGCTCAAGGCCAACCCGGACCTGATCCCGAACATGGTCTCTGAGATCATCCGCTGGCAGACCCCCCTTGCGTACATGCGGCGGATCGCCAAGACCGACACCATGCTGAACGGCCAGTTCATCCGCAAGGGCGACAAGGTGGTCATGTGGTACGCGTCCGGCAACCGCGACGAGACGGTGTTCGAGCGACCGGACGAGCTGATCATCGACCGGCCCAACGCCCGCAACCACGTTGCTTTCGGCTTCGGCGTGCATCGGTGCATGGGCAACCGGCTGGCCGAGCTGCAGCTGCGGATCCTCTGGGAGGAGCTGCTCCCGCGCTTCGAGAGGATCGATGTGGTCGGTGAGCCGCAGTACGTGCAGTCCAACTTCGTTCGCGGCATCAGCAAGCTGATGGTCGAGCTCACCCCCAAGGACGGCGGATGAGCTCGGCGCGCGCGGTAGTGGTCGGCGCCAGCCATGCCGGCGTGCAACTGGTGACCAGCCTCCGCCAGGAGGGTTGGTCGGGTGACATCGTGCTGGTCGGTGACGAGTCGGTGCTGCCCTATCAGCGACCCCCTCTGTCGAAGGCGTACCTTTCGGGCAAGTGCTCGCTGACGGAGTTGGCCATTCGCTCGGAGGGCTTCTACCTCAAGCAGGGCATCGAGCGCGTGGACGCCTCTGTGGAGGAAGTCGATCGTTCGGCTCGCCAGGTCCTGCTCAGCACGGGGGACCGGCTGTCCTACGATGCTCTGGCTCTCTGCACCGGCGCACGCCCGCGGCGACTCCGCACCCCTGGTGCCGAGCTCGAGGGGGTCCACTACCTGCGTCGGTCGTCGGACGTGGAGCGGATCCGCGAGGACGCGATCCCCGGGCGCAACGCCGTCATCGTGGGTGGTGGGTACGTCGGGCTGGAGACCGCCGCCTCGTTGCGCGCGCTCGGTCTCGACGTCACGGTGCTGGAGGCCGCAGACCGGGTCCTCGAGCGGGTGACCGCTCCGGAGGTGTCGGCCTTCTTCACGCGGATCCACCAAGAAGAGGGCGTGGACGTGCGGACGAACGCCTCGGTCGAGGCGCTTGTCGGTGATCACCGCATACGCGAGGTGGTCCTGGCCGGCGGCGAATCGGTCCGAGCCGATCTTGTGATCATTGGGATCGGTATCGAGCCGAACACGGAGCTCGCCGAGGCAGCCGGGCTGGTCGTGGACGACGGGATCTTGATCGACGCCCAGGCGCGCACCAGTGATCCCACCATTGTGGCGGCCGGGGACTGCACGTCGCAGGACATCCCCCGCTACGGCCGACGAATCAGGCTGGAGTCGGTCCCGAGCGCAGTGGAGCAGGCCAAGGTGGCAGCAGCGACGATCTGTGGAAAGGACAAGGAGGTGGCGGCGCTCCCGTGGTTCTGGTCGGACCAGTATGACCTCAAGCTCCAGATCGCGGGACTCAACACCGGCTATGACGACATCGTCGTGAGCGGTGGCCCGACCCGTGACCGCGACTTCACCTGCTACTACCTCCGGAAGGGCGAGCCGATAGCCGCTGACTGTGTCAACCGTCCCCGGGACTTCATGGCCAGCAAACGCATGCTCACCCAGGGGACCGCGGTCGACATGGCCGCACTGACAGCGGAGGTGGCGGTGTGAGAAGCCGCAGTAACCGCTGGTCGTGGTCACCATCGAGCCATTGCCCGCCGAGGTGAGCAAGGATGGCTTGGAGGTCGACGGTCTGGACGGCGATGAGAGTCCTGCCCGTTCCGGACTTGCGTGACTCGCGTCGGTCCGCGGGCGTGAGACGCGTCCCCGGAGACGCCCGCGGGCCTGCGTGGTGGCTGGCGTTGCTCGTCTGCAAACCGCTGCTGCTGCTGGGCAGGAGAGCGGACTGGCGCGGTACGGAGCGCCTCCCCGGGTCGGGAGGCGCGGTGCTGGCGGCCAACCATGTCTCCCAGGCCGACCCGCTGTTCCTGGGGGAGATGATCCTCGCCCAGGGCCGGACCCCCCGGTTCATGGCCAAGGCGAGCCTGTTTCACAGTAGAGCAGTCGGCTGGTGGTTCCGGTCGGCCGGCCACGTCGAGGTCGATCGGTCCGACGGCCGGTCTGGGATCCGTGCCGCGGTCGAAGCCGTGGAGCGTGGCGCTCTTGTCGTCGTGTATCCGGAAGGATCGATCACGAAGCGACCGGATGGGCGTCTGATGTCGCTCAGGTCGGGTGCTGTTCGCATCGCGCTGGAGACCTCAGCTCCATTGATTCCCGTTGCTCAATGGGGCGTGCAGGCGATCGTGCCAGCCTACGAAGGGAGGGTGGTGCTGGGCCGCCGCCGTCGTCGGGTCACCCTGCTGGTCGGGGACCCGGTGCCACTCGAGGACCTCCGAGAGTTGCCGAGGGCGACGGCAGTGACTGTGGGGGTGCAGAGACTTCAGGACACCCTCGCCGCCATGGTCGACCAACTGGCCGACGAGCACGCTAGGTAGCGTGCGGGCGTGTCCAGGTCAGTGATGCGAGTCGGTCGCGAGACAGAGATCGCTAACGTCTCTGTCATGCGGGCACCGTCCATGCGCGAACGGTTCAGGGAGCACATGCGCGCCGCTGTCCTCGAGGCTGCCCACGACCTGATCGTCGACCGCGGCTGGGACCGGGTGCGCATGGGCGAGGTCGCGGATCGTGCCGGGGTGTCCCGGGCGGCGCTCTACAAGGAGTTCGGTGACAAGGCCGGCCTTGGAGAAGCCGTCGTACTCCGCGAGGCCTCGCGCTTCCTGGAGGGCATCCAGAAGGCGCTGGAGGCACACATCGGCGATGCGAAACGCGGCATCGCAGCAGCCGTCGACTACACCTTGGACGAGGCCGAGCGCAGCCCCCTGCTCAAGGCAGTGCTCATCTCCAACCGCGACCTGGATGCGGGCAGTCAGGCGTCCACGGGGATGCTCCCGCTGCTCACGACATCCGCGCGGCTTCTCGACCTCGCCTCCGACACCCTAGCCGGATGGGTGGCGGAGAGTTACCCGAGTCTTCCCCCAGACGACGTCGTCGACGCGGCCGACACCATGGTGCGCCTGACGGTCAGTCATCTGGCGCTGCCCAAGTGGGACCGGACCGCGACGGCGAGCAAGATCTCCGAAGTCGCCGTCCGGTTCCTTTCCCTCGAATCGTGACCTGCACCAGCCGTCACGACCGCCGTCGACCGCGAGCTCCTGCGTGGCTCAGGGAAATGTAGAGTCGCGGAACCCGTCGCGCCCGACCCACCGGCGTGCGCACAGAGCGCTGCGAGCCGATCCAGGAGTTGCCATGTCAGTTGAGTCCCTACCCCGACAGCCGGAGCCGCGGCGGATCCTGCTGGACTATCCCCACCGTGAGGCCGGTCATTGCGGTTCCGGAGCGCTGAGAGACCTCCTGGAGTGGGCCGGTCTCGGCTGGGAGGAGGTACCGAGCGAAGGTCTGGTCTTCGGGATGGGCGGTGGTCTGGGTTTCACCTACCTCCGGGTACCTGGGCTTGCCCCGCCGATCTATCTTGTGGGGCGTAGCAGCGACCTTGAGGTGGACCTTCTTTCGAGGCTGGGTGCAGAGGTCGACGTCCGTGGCACCGACGACCCCGTGACCGGTTGGGGTTGGGTCCGCAGAGAGCTCCAGCAAGGCCGTCCCGTGCTGATGTGGGCGGACATTGCTGAGCTGCCCTACCTCAATGTCCGCCTTCAGATGAGTCGGCATGACATCGTCGTGATCGGTTACGACGACAAGACCGAGACGGCTTTCGTGGTGGACAACGACCGAGCCGAGGTGCAGGAAGTCCCCTACGAGGCTCTTGCGCGGGCGCGCGCGTCACGGTCGTTCCCCGTGCCCACGAGGCACACCACGTATTTCGTGAACTGGCCCCAGATCCTGCCCGATCTCCGCCCGACCGTGGCTTCCGCCCTCGTAGCCTCGGTCGAGAACATGCAAGCGGCGGTAACCGCGATTATCCCGGATACGTCGGCGCTGCCGCCGGATGCCGTTGCTGCTGCGGGGATCAGTGGAGTCGCGGTATTCGCCGAGGATGTCGACCGGTGGCCGGGGCTCATGCCCGAACCGGAGCTCGACGTCGCGCTGCGTTCACTCCACGCCTTTGTGGAGAAGGCAGGGACCGGCGGCGGCCTGTTCCGCCGGTTGCAGGCGCAGTTCTGTGCCGACGTGGCGCGGCTAACGGGGTCCGCTGAGATGGCGAAGGCCGGAACCGCGGTCCTGCGCTGCGCGGACACGTGGTCGGCCCTGGCTGCGGCGGGCCGTAGCGACGGAGCGACGTTCGACCGCTGGCGACGGGTGAATGAGCTCGCCGCGACGCTCCCCAGCGACGAAGACCATGCCATCTCTCAGATGCGCAAAGCAGCGGGCGAACTCAGGGATGGGTGACCAATCGTAGGCTAGGACACGGGCCAACGTGGTTGTCGCGCGACACCGCGCCACAACGTCCTGCCATTCGGGCCTTCCAGACACTGCCCGGCCTCGGGCAGCGCCAGACAACCTTCGAAGGGAGTCCGGTCGACGCCATTCGCTGTAGCCAGTCACGGGTGCCCGCCCCGCTTGTTGACTCCAGCGCAGTAACTGGCTCTTCACAATCCAGGGTGTAGTCGAGGCCTGAACCCGCCGGACTCGAGCAAGCATCTCGCGATGTAGTTCGTGAGGTTGCGGAACCCGAGTGCGGAGCCGCGTAGGTGCTCGAGCCTGCCGTT
>NZ_CATNLZ010000009.1 GCF_950101795.1 Nocardioides sp. T2.26MG-1
ATGTCCGGCGGCGTCCTACTCTCCCACAGCCTCTCGGTTGCAGTACCATCGGCGCTGAAAGGCTTAACTTCCGGGTTCGGGATGGGACCGGGTGTTTCCCTTTCGCTATGGCCGCCGTAACTCTTGCGGCTCCAGTTCCTCGCGGGTGTGTTCACCGTGAGGGGGTGCTGGGGCCAAGCCATTATTCAGATATGTCGTGCGTTGCCCGGTCACGGTGGCGCCCGGTGGGCGTGCCCGTGCGGGCTGTGAACTGGATTCGTGGACGCGAGGTGTTTTGTAGGTTTGGTTGAGGGTTTGTGGGACAAGCCCTCGGCCTATTAGTACCGGTCGGCTGGGCATTGCTGCTGTACACCTCCGGCCTATCAACCCAGTGTTCTGCTGGGGGCCTTACCCCCTCGAGGGGGTGGGAAACCTCATCTTGAAACGTGCTTCCCGCTTAGATGCATTCAGCGGTTATCACTTCCGAACGTAGCTAACCAGCCGTGCCCCTGGCGGGACAACTGGCACACCAGAGGTTCGTCCATCCCGGTCCTCTCGTACTAGGGACAGCCTTTCTCAAGTTTCCTGCGCGCGCGGCGGATAGGGACCGAACTGTCTCACGACGTTCTAAACCCAGCTCGCGTGCCGCTTTAATGGGCGAACAGCCCAACCCTTGGGACCTACTCCAGCCCCAGGATGCGACGAGCCGACATCGAGGTGCCAAACCATCCCGTCGATATGGACTCTTGGGGAAGATCAGCCTGTTATCCCCGGGGTACCTTTTATCCGTTGAGCGACGTCGCTTCCACATGCCGACGCCGGATCACTAGTTCCGACTTTCGTCCCTGCTCGACATGTCTGTCTCACAGTCAAGCTCCCTTGTGCACTTACACTCGCCACCTGATTGCCAACCAGGCTGAGGGAACCTTTGAGCGCCTCCGTTACATTTTAGGAGGCAACCGCCCCAGTTAAACTACCCATCAGGCACTGTCCCTGATCCAGATAATGGACCTAGGTTAGACATCTAGTACGACCAGAGTGGTATTTCAACGTTGACTCCACACTCACTGGCGTGAATGCTTCACAGTCTCCCACCTATCCTACACAAGCCGAACCAAACACCAATACCAAACTATAGTAAAGGTCCCGGGGTCTTTCCGTCCTGCCGCGCGTAACGAGCATCTTTACTCGTAGTGCAATTTCGCCGAGTCCACGGTTGAGACAGCGCCCAAGTCGTTACTCCATTCGTGCAGGTCGGAACTTACCCGACAAGGAATTTCGCTACCTTAGGATGGTTATAGTTACCACCGCCGTTTACTGGGGCTTAAGTTCTCAGCTTCGACACTTACGTGTCTAACCGGTCCCCTTAACCTTCCAGCACCGGGCAGGAGTCAGTCCGTATACATCGTCTTACAACTTCGCACGGACCTGTGTTTTTAGTAAACAGTCGCTTGGGCCTGGTCTCTGCGGCCATCACCGCTTCCACACGCAAGGTGTGTCACGGATCCGGCCCCCCTTCTCCCGAAGTTACGGGGGCATTTTGCCGAGTTCCTTAACCATGGTTCGCTCGATCGCCTTGGTATTCTCTACCTGATCACCTGAGTCGGTTTGGGGTACGGGCGGCGCGCAGCTCGCTAGAGGTTTTTCTCGACAGCATAGGATCACCCACTACTCCATTAAGGATCGGCATCGGATCTCAGGGCCGGCATCCAAGCCAGTGGTCCGGATTTACCTGGACCACCCCCTACATCCTTACCCGTGGACAACCATCGCCACGGTTGGGCTACCTTCCTGCGTCACCCCATCGCTTGACTACTACCAGATCGGGTCCCGCGCTCCCCTCACCCGCCTCACCCCGAAGGGATCGGTCAGATGAGCTTCGGGCGGTTAGCATCACCGGGTTCGTCATGGGCGCTGCTTTGCCGGTACGGGAATATCAACCCGTTGTCCATCGACTACGCCTGTCGGCCTCGCCTTAGGTCCCGACTTACCCAGGGCAGATTAGCTTGACCCTGGAACCCTTGATCATTCGGCGCAGGAGTTTCTCACTCCTGATTCGCTACTCATGCCTGCATTCTCACTCGTGTCGCGTCCACCCCTGGATCACTCCGGAGCTTCACTCGCGACACGACGCTCCCCTACCCATCCACACACCCGTTAGGGCTATACGCGTGAATGCCATAGCTTCGGCGGATGACTTGAGCCCCGCTACATTGTCGGCGCGGAATCACTTGACCAGTGAGCTATTACGCACTCTTTCAAGGGTGGCTGCTTCCAAGCCAACCTCCTGGTTGTCAATGCGACTCCACATCCTTTTCCACTTAGTCACCGCTTAGGGGCCTTAGCTGATGGTCTGGGCTGTTTCCCTCTCGACAATGGAGCTTATCCCCCACTGTCTCACTGCTGCGCTCTCACTTACCGGCATTCGGAGTTTGGCTAACGTCAGTAACCTGGTAGGGCCCATTAGCTATCCAGTGCTCTACCTCCGGCAAGAAACACGCAACGCTGCACCTAAATGCATTTCGGGGAGAACCAGCTATCACGAAGTTTGATTGGCCTTTCACCCCTATCCACAGGTCATCCCCTCAGTTTTCAACCTAAGTGGGTTCGGTCCTCCACGCGGTCTTACCCGCGCTTCAACCTGCCCATGGATAGATCACTTCGCTTCGGGTCTTGATCGTGCTACTGGACCGCCCTATTAGGACTCGCTTTCGCTACGGCTCCCCCACACGGGTTAACCTCGCAACACAACGCAAACTCGCAGGCTCATTCTTCAAAAGGCACGCCGTCACAAGAGCAAGCTCTCGCTCCGACGGATTGTAGGCACACGGTTTCAGGTACTATTTCACTCCCCGCCAGGGGTACTTTTCACCTTTCCCTCACGGTACTTGTCCGCTATCGGTCATCAAGGAGTATTTAGGCTTAACGGGTGGTCCCGCCAGATTCACACGGAATTTCAGGGGTTCCGTGTTACTTGGGATACCACTCGACAGACTCACACTTACACTTACGGGGCTATCACCCTCTACGGCGCCACTTTCCAATGGACTTCAACTTCGAGTGAGTTTTCTTACTGCCTCACGGACCGGCAGATCCGTATGAATGGTCCCACAACCCCCCATGCGCAACCCCTGCCGGGTATCACACGCATAAGGTTTAGCCTGATCCGATTTCGCTCGCCACTACTCTCGGAATCACTATTGTTTTCTCTTCCTACCGGTACTGAGATGTTTCACTTCCCGGCGTTCCCTCCACACACCCTATATATTCAGGTGCAGGTAACACGACATGACTCGTGCTGGGTTCCCCCATTCGGACACCCCCGGATCACAGCTCGGTTGCCAACTCCCCAGGGCTTATCGCAGGCTCCTACGTCCTTCATCGGCTCTTGATGCCAAGGCATCCACCATGTGCCCTTCATAGCTTGTCTCACAAACACTCAACAAAAACTACAAAGACTCCGACACCACCACCACCCACCCAGGCCAACCCCAACAGGGCCAACCCACGTGCGTCACGGCGGCGTCGAAAAGTGACCGGACAGATACTGTCCAGCCACAGATGCTCGCGTCCACTATCCAATTCACAAGATCCACACCCACCAACAGGCCCACCCCCACCACACGGCGAAGACAGGTCCTGGGAGGCATCAAGTCACCAGCAGGCCCCGACCCCCTCACAGAGGCCGACAACCCAGTCTGATTCCTCAAAGCTCAACAGCGTGTCAAAGCCCCCACCAGACCGGCACCCCCAGGTTCCACACCCACCAGCAAGCTGACAGATAGTACTGAGAAGGACACCGACCCAACCAAGGGCCGTTCATCGACGATTCCACTAGTGAACACCACCAATGCCACCCGGACAGATGCCGGGCGCGCGGGGTATGTGCTCCTTAGAAAGGAGGTGATCCAGCCGCACCTTCCGGTACGGCTACCTTGTTACGACTTCGTCCCAATCGCCAGCCCCACCTTCGACGGCTCCCCCCACAAGGGTTAGGCCACCGGCTTCGGGTGTTGCCGACTTTCGTGACGTGACGGGCGGTGTGTACAAGGCCCGGGAACGTATTCACCGCAGCGTTGCTGATCTGCGATTACTAGCGACTCCGACTTCATGGGGTCGAGTTGCAGACCCCAATCCGAACTGAGACCGGCTTTTTGGGATTCGCTCCGCCTTACAGCATCGCAGCCCTTTGTACCGGCCATTGTAGCATGCGTGAAGCCCTGGACATAAGGGGCATGATGACTTGACGTCATCCCCACCTTCCTCCGAGTTGACCCCGGCAGTCTCCTATGAGTCCCCAACACCTAAAAGGCTTGCTGGCAACATAGGACGAGGGTTGCGCTCGTTGCGGGACTTAACCCAACATCTCACGACACGAGCTGACGACAGCCATGCACCACCTGTACACCGACTAAAAGGGGCACCATCTCTGGCGCTTTCCGGCGTATGTCAAACCCAGGTAAGGTTCTTCGCGTTGCATCGAATTAATCCGCATGCTCCGCCGCTTGTGCGGGCCCCCGTCAATTCCTTTGAGTTTTAGCCTTGCGGCCGTACTCCCCAGGCGGGGCGCTTAATGCGTTAGCTGCGGCACGGAACCCATGGAATAGGCCCCACACCTAGCGCCCAACGTTTACGGTGTGGACTACCAGGGTATCTAATCCTGTTCGCTCCCCACACTTTCGCTCCTCAGCGTCAGGACATGCCCAGAGAACCGCCTTCGCCACCGGTGTTCCTCCTGATATCTGCGCATTTCACCGCTACACCAGGAATTCCGTTCTCCCCTGCATGCCTCTAGTCTGCCCGTATCGAAAGCAAGCACCGAGTTAAGCCCGGCGTTTTCACTCCCGACGCGACAAACCGCCTACGAGCCCTTTACGCCCAATAATTCCGGACAACGCTCGCACCCTACGTATTACCGCGGCTGCTGGCACGTAGTTGGCCGGTGCTTCTTCTGTACCTACCGTCACCACCATTACCGGCGCTTCGTCGGTACTGAAAGAGGTTTACAACCCGAAGGCCGTCATCCCTCACGCGGCGTTGCTGGATCAGGCTTCCGCCCATTGTCCAATATTCCCCACTGCTGCCTCCCGTAGGAGTCTGGGCCGTGTCTCAGTCCCAGTGTGGCCGGTCACCCTCTCAGGCCGGCTACCCGTCGAAGCCTTGGTAGGCCATTACCCCACCAACAAGCTGATAGGCCGCGAGCACATCCCCCACCGAAAAAACTTTCCACACCCACCCCATGCGAGGAGATGTCGTATCCGGTATTAGCCACCGTTTCCGGTAGTTATCCCAAAGTGAAGGGCAGATTACTCACGTGTTACTCACCCGTTCGCCGCTCGAGTACCCCCGAAAGGGCCTTTCCGCTCGACTTGCATGTGTTAAGCACGCCGCCAGCGTTCGTCCTGAGCCAGGATCAAACTCTCCGTTGAAAACAACACCCAACCACCCCACCCAAAGGCAGAACAGCCAGGAAAAAGAGACGCCCTGACAGGAGATCACTGACAAAAAATTGCCAGAATCATTGTCAAAGAAACCATCAACCAACACCCCCACCCACCAACCCCAAAAGGCCACCAGGCAGAAACATCAGTCAACGGGGCATTACAAACTAATTCGTCGACTATGACACACTGTTGAGTTCTCAAGAATCAGACGCACACCGCTTCGCACACTTTCGTGTGTTTCGCTCGGGGCGACTCGTAAAACTTAGCGGCTCGTATTCCGCGGCGCAAATCCGCGTGAATTCTTGCCTCCGCTCGCACGCCACTAGACCTCGATGACGTCCCAGGCCGCTAGTGCGCGCACTGACACATCCGTGAGGATGGTGTGAGAGAGGTGGCCACCGGGGCCGGACGCCCGACCTCGCGGTCTTGCCTCCCGCCGCTCCCTGGCGACCCGGAGAACATTAGGGGACGCTCCCCAGGAGTTCAAATCGGGGTGACGTGAGCCGGGCCACAGTCGCGTTTGTGCAGGTCAGAGCGGGGTAGGCCGCGGCGCGGCGGCGAGTCCAGGCGCCTCGGAGGCGGTGCGGCACCCGGCCAGCCGGAGCGCCTCGACCGTCTGCACGCGGAGCTCCCGGTGCAACCGGGCCACGCCGTCCGCCCCGTCGAGGAGCGCGAGGAGGGGCGAGCGGCCCAGGAAGACGGCCCTCGCACCGAGGGCCAGGGCCGCCAGGACGTCGAGCCCGTGGCGCAGCCCGCCGTCGACGTACACCTCGGCCCGCTCCCCCACGGCCCCGACGACCTCCGGGAGGCACGAGGACGTGGCGGCGGTGCGGTCGAGCTGCCGGCCGCCGTGGTTGGACACCCAGACCGCACCTGCGCCGGCCTGGACGCAGCGCACGGCGTCCTCGGCGCGGAGGACCCCCTTCACGACCACGGGCAGGCCGGTGCGCGCGGCCACCCAGCCGATGTCGTGCGGCCCCAGGTCGAGGGCCTTCTCCGCACCGGGCTGCTCGTCGTACCCCGCATCGAAGTTGACCCGCAGCATCGCCGGGTCGACGGTGTCCCAGACGGCCGGGATGCCCGGGCTGGCGTACTTGGTGGCGACCACTGGGGTGTCGACGGTCAAGACGACCGCCCTGGCCCCGGCGGCGACCGCCCTCTCGAGCATCGGCTCGGCCAGGGTGCGGTCGGCCGGCAGATAGGCCTGCACCCACCAGTCCACGCCGGTCGCACCGATCTCGGCGAACGGCGTCCCCGCGTTGCTGGACACCACCATGAGGGACCCGGCCTCCGCGCAGGCGCGGGCCATGGCGAGCTCGCCCTCGGGGTGGACGGCGCGCTGCAGGGTGCTCGGCGCCACGCCCCACGGGACGGCGACGGGCTGGCCCAGCAAGCTCACCCCGGTCTCGACGTGGGTGACGTCGTGCAGCACCCGTGGGCGGAAGCGGACCGCCCGCCACCCCGCCGTCGCCTCCCCCGCGGTCACGGACTCGCGCGCCCCCTGGAGGACGTACTCGAGCACCGAGGCCGGGAGCACCTCCCGGGCCCGCTGCTCCAGCTCGTCCAGCCAGCGCGCGTCCGTGTCCACGATCAGCGGACCTCGACGCCGGCGAAGTTCTTCTTGCCCCGCCGCAGCACCAGCCAGGTCCCGTCGATGAGCTCGTCGGGAGTCGGCACGTGGTCGGGGTCCTCGACGCGCACGTTGTTCAGGTAGGCACCGCCCTCGGCGACCGTGCGCCTCGCCTCGCCCTTGCTCTTGGCCAGGCCCGTGGCGACCATCAGTTCCACGATCGGCGGCAGGTCCTCGTCACCGTCGACGGCCGCGCTGCCCGCCTCACGGAGAGCCGCGCCCAGGGTGGCGGCACTGAGCGACGCCAGGTCCCCGCCCCCGAACAACGCCGCCGAGGCGGCCTTGATCCGCTCGGTCTCCTCCGCGCCGTGGACCAGGGACGTCACGTGCTCGGCGAGGGCCCGCTGCGCGCCGCGCAGGAACGGCTTCTCGGCGTGCTGCGCCTCGATGTCCTCGATCTCGGCTCGTGACAGGAACGTGAAGATGCGCAGCAGCTCGCCGACCTTCTCGTCCTCGACGTTGAGCCAGAACTGGTAGAAGGCGTACGGCGACATCATCTCGGGGTCGAGCCACAGCGCCCCGCCCTCGGTCTTGCCGTACTTCGTGCCGTCGGCCTTGGTGACCAGCGGTGTCGCGAACGCGTGGGCCTTGCCGCCGTCGGAGCGCCGGATCAGCTCGACGCCGCCGGTGAGGTTGCCCCACTGGTCGGAGCCGCCGAACTGCAGCACCACGCCGTGGTCGCGGTAGAGGTTGAGGAAGTCCATCGACTGGAGCAGCACGTAGCTGAACTCGGTGTAGCTGATGCCGGCGTCGAGGCGGCTGCGCACCACGTCGCGCGAGAGCATCCGGTTGACCGGGAAGTGCTTGCCGATGTCGCGCAGGAAGTCGATCGTCGACAGGCTCGCGGTCCAGTCGTAGTTGTTCACCATCGTCGCGGCGTTGACGCCCTCGAACGACAGGAACGGCTCGATCTGGCGGCGCACCCGCTCGACCCACTCCTTCACGGTGTCGAGCGAGTTGAGCGTGCGCTCGCCCGACTCCTTCGGGTCGCCGATCATGCCGGTGGCGCCGCCGACCAGGGCGTACGGCGTGTGCCCGGCGTCCTGGAGCCGCTTCGCGGTCAGGATCTGCACGAGGTTTCCCATGTGCAGGCTCGGCGCCGTGGGGTCGAACCCGACATAGAACCGGACGCTCCCCCCGCCCAGGGCCTCGCGCAAGGCGTCGAGGTCCGTCGAGTGCGCGATGAGTCCGCGCCACTCGAGGTCGTCGAGGAGGGTCGGGTCGATGGACACGGTGGACCTTTCGGGCTGAGTGGATCTTCTGGTGGGTACGGCCGGGTCAAGCCTGCCCCATCGGCCCGGCCGACGCCCACCCGGTTGTCCAACGGCTCGTCCAGGGGCGCTGGCTAGGCTGGCGCGGATCCGGGAAGGGACGGCACGTGATCGCTGGTAGGTACACGCTCGAGCGCGAGGTGGGGCGCGGCGGCACGGGCGCCGTGTGGCTCGGCATCGACGAGGTGCTCGGCCGACAGGTCGCCCTCAAGCGGGTCGGGATGGCGCCCGGCATCGGGACGCCCGACCTGGAGCGCGCCGAGCGCGAGGCCCGCCTGGCGGCCCGGCTCAACCACCCGCACGTGGTCGCGGTCTACGACCTCGTCACCGACGGTCACGAGCAGTGGCTGGTCATGGAGTACATCGAGGGCTCGACGCTCGCGGAGCTGGTCCGGCAGCGCGGCCCGCTCCCTTCCGACGGCGCCGCGGAGGTCGTCGGCCAGGCCGCCGACGCACTCGCCGCCGCCCACGCGGCGGGGATCGTGCACCGCGACGTGAAGCCGTCGAACATCCTGGTCACCCCCGACGGACAGGTGAAGCTCTCGGACTTCGGGATCGCCCGCGCCGAGGCGGACGCGTCGCTCACCCAGACCGGACTCGTGACCGGCTCCCCGGCGTACCTCTCCCCCGAGGTCGCCTCCGGCCAGGTCGCGACCGACGCCAGCGACGTGTGGTCGCTGGGCGCCACGCTCTTCCACGCACTCGCCGGCCACCCGCCGTACGAGATCGGCGACAACGTGCTCGGCGCCCTCTACCGCATCGTGCACGAGGAGCCCCCGCGGCTGCCGGACGCCGGCTGGCTTGCACCGCTGCTGGACGCGACCATGTGCCGCGAGCCCGCGGACCGCTGGTCGATGGCGCGGGTCCGCGACTTCCTGGTCGCGGGGCCGTCGGCGACCGTCCTGGCCGGCATCCCGGCCCCGGCCGCCAGCGGTCCGAGCGATGCGGAGCCCACGCGGTTGCTGTCGCGCGCCGTGCCCCCCGTGGCACCCGCACCGGCGCCGACGGAGCCGGCGCCCACGCCGGATCCCCGTCCACGGCGCCGCGGCCGGCTGCTTCCCGCCGTCGCGGCGGCCCTGCTGGTGCTGGCGATCGCGGTGGTCGGCTGGGTGGCGTACGACGCCAGCCACGACGGCGGCAGCGGTGACGAGCCGCGGGCCGGCCGGACCGGCAAGGCGACGGGCGGCGCCGGCCAGACCTCCGGGAGCCCGACCGGCACCGCAGACCCGCAGGTGACGCAGGACGGCATGGAGACCTTCATCGAGGACTACCTCTCGACGGTGACCTCCGACCCGAAGGCCGCCTTCGAGATGCTCACCCCCGCCTTCCAGGACGCCAGCGGCGGGTTCGGCGGCTACAAGTCGTTCTGGAGGACCATCGAGAGCGCGGACCTGCTCTCCGCCGAGGCGGATCCGGCGACCCGGCGGATCACCTACACCGTGGAGTACCTGCGCCGCGACGGCACCACGTCGACCGACGACGTCACGCTCGGTCTCGAGGGCACCGACGGGGACTACCTGATCTCCGCCGAGTCCTGACCCGCGGGCCCTATCCTGCGTGCGGGAGGTGTGATGGAGCGTGCGGTGCTGTACCGGGACGTCGTGGAGACGTCACCGGACGGGATCTGGGTCTTCGATCTCGACGGTCGGACGCTCTACGCCAACCCCGCGCTGCGGTCGCTCTTCGGCGTCAGCGAGGAGGAGGCGCTCGGGCTGACGGTGTTCGACTCCCTCGACGAGGTCGGCAAGGAGCAGTTCGCCGACCACCTCGAACACCTGCGTGCCGGGCATGCCAACGACCACGACGTCGAGTGCCGGTTCGTGCGCCGTGACGGCAGCACCCTGTGGGTGACGGTCACCGAGAGCCTGCTGCACGACCCGGACGGCTCGGTCGCCGTCCTCCACCGGCTCACCGACTGCAGCGACCGCAGGCGCGCCGTCGACGAGCTGACCACGAGCCGGCGCCGGCTCGCGGAGGCCCAGCGGATCGCCCGGATCGGGAGCTGGGAGTGGGACGTCCGCGCCGGCGAGATCTGGGGCTCGGACGAGCTCTGCGCGCTCTACGGCCTCGACCCCGAGACGTTCCCGGCGACGTACGACGACTTCCTCGAGATCGTGCACGAGGACGACCGCGCCGCCGTCGACGAGGCGGTCCAGGCCGCGCTGCACGCACCGTCCGACTTCGTGTTCGTCGCCCGGGTGCGCACCGCCGACGACGACTGGGTGTGGACCCGGGGACGCGGTGTCTCCCAGGCCGACGACCGGGGACGGGTGGTGTCGATGCACGGCACCCACCAGGACATCACCGAGACCAAGCTCGCCGAGCTCGCGCTCGAGGACCAGGTCAACCAGAACATCCTCATGCAGGCGGTGGCCACCGCCGCCAACGAGGCCGCGTCCCTCACGGACGTCCTCGTGCAGGCGCGCCAGCTGGTGCTGCTGCACGACGACTGGGTGCGCGGGCGGGCGTTCGTGCTGAACGAGGACCGCGACGCCGTCGTCCCGCTGTACGTCACCGACCAGGACCGGGAGGACGACCTCGCGACCCCCGAGGTCACGGCGACGGAGCTCGAGCTGGCCAACCGGGCCTACCGCGAGCAGCGCTCGGTCTGGGACGACGACCGGCTGACGATCGCGTTCACGGTCTCCTACGCCGACGAGGCCGTGGCGGTGCTCGCGATCACCTCGGCGCCGCCGCTGTACCGGTTCGAGCTGATCGAGTCGATGGCCGAGCAGGTGGCCGTCCAGCTCGCCCGGGTCGCCGAGCGGGAGCGCGGGCAGCGCGAGCTCGCCGACGCCCGGGACGCCGCGGAGGCGGCGTCGCGTCAGAAGTCGGAGTTCCTGGCGACGATGAGCCACGAGATCCGGACCCCGCTCAACGGGGTGATCGGCCTCAACGACCTGCTGCTGCGGACCCGGCTCGACCCCGACCAGGTCCGGCTCGCCTCCGGGGTGCAGGTGGCGAGCCGGGCGCTGCTGAGCGTCATCAACGACATCCTCGACTTCTCCAAGATCGAGGCCGGCAAGCTGGAGCTGGAGCGCCTCGACTTCGAGGTCCGCGACGTCTTCGACCAGGTCGCCAGCCTGCTGGGCGAGGCCGCCCGGGCCAAGGGGCTCGAGCTGATCGTGTCCTGCCATCCCGACGTGCCCGAGATGCTCTCCGGCGACCCGACGCGCCTGGCCCAGGTGGTGACCAACCTCGGCTCGAACGCCGTGAAGTTCACCGAGCGCGGCGAGGTGTTCGTCCGCGCGACCGCCACCCCCCGGGCGGACGGGGGCACCCGCCTGCACGTCAGCGTCGCCGACACCGGCCTCGGCGTGCCCGAGGAGCACGCCGACGGGCTGTTCGACGCTTTCACGCAGGCCGACGCGTCGACGACCCGCCGGTTCGGCGGCACGGGTCTCGGGCTGGCGATCTCGCGCGAGATCGTGCACGCGCTCGGTGGCGAGATCGGCGTCGCCCCCAACCCGGGCGGCGGCAGCGTCTTCTGGTTCACCGCCGACTTCGGCGCCCCGGGCCGGGCCACGGTCGACGCGGACGACGAGTACGCCCGCCGCTGGCTCACCGGGCACCACGCGCTGGTCGTCGACGACAACGAGCACAACCGGCTCATCCTCGAGGAGCAGCTGGCCCGCTGGGGCCTGCGCACCGCCTCCGCCGGCACGGCCGACGAGGCCGAACGCGCGATCGCCCGGGCGTACGCCGCGGGCGACCCGTTCGAGGCGGTCCTGCTGGACATGTCGATGCCCGACCGCGACGGGCTCGACCTGGCGCGCGCGCTGCGCGCGGAGCCGTCGTACGACCTGCGCACGATCATGCTGACGTCGGGAACCTCGCCGTCGGCCTGGGACCTGCGCACCGCCGGCATCCTGGACTGCCTGACCAAGCCGCTGCTCGGCGGCGAGCTGCGCGCCGCGCTGCTGCGCCACGTGGCCGGCGTCGGCCCCCGTCCTGAGCCGGAGTCGCCCGACGGCGTCGCCCCGGCGGGCCCCGCCCGCCGGGTGCTGGTGGTCGAGGACAACGTCGTGAACCAGCTGGTGGCGGCCGGGCTGCTCGAGGCGCTCGGCTACGGCGCACGCGTGGTGGAGCACGGGGCGGCGGCCCTGACGGCGCTCGCCGAGGAGAGCTTCGACGCCGTGCTCATGGACGTGCAGATGCCGATCATGGACGGCTACGCCGCCACCCGGGCGATCCGCGCCGGCGAGACCGGCGGCAGAAGGCTGCCGATCATCGCGATGACGGCGGCCGCGGTGGAGGGCGAGCGGGAGCGGTGCCTGGCGAGCGGGATGGACGACTTCCTGACCAAGCCCGTGGACGCGAATGCCCTGGCGCGCGCGCTCGATCAGTGGGTCGGTGTCGTCGGACCGCCCGCACCGCGTAGCGTGCGGCACGTGACCGAGGAGGAGAACGCCCCCACGCCCGCCGTACCGGAAGGCCTCGACGGGCTGACGCTCGACCGCCTCGACGAGCTGCGCGACCTCGACCCCGGCAACACCACCTACCTCGACCGGGCGATCGGCAACTTCGTCACCAACACGCCGGGCACGCTCGCGACCATCCGTGAGGCGCTGGCGGCCGACGACGCCACGACGCTCAAGCAGGTCTCCCACAAGCTCGCCGGCGGGGCCCTCAACCTCGGGGTCACCCCGGCCGGCCGGACCGCCCAGCAGATCGAGCTGGTCGCCGACACCGGCTCGACCGCGGCGGCCGCCGCGCTCGTCGACCAGCTGGCCGAGGAGCTCGAGCTCGGGCGCGCCGCCCTGCTCGCCTACCAGGCGCGGTACACCCGGGGCTGAGCGTCGGGCCGCCCCCCGAGGTTCACGATGCGGCGCGCGGGGGTACGTCACCCGCGGCGGGGGGACATCGACGCAGGGAGCAACCATGAAGAGCCTCATCGGGATCATCGTCATCGTCTGGCTGGTGATCGGCGCGGCCGCCGCCTGGCAGCGCGGGTACTTCGGCGACGACCAGGACGTCAACTGCAAGACCGCCGGCGACACGTCGCTGACGATCGTGGCCGGCCCTCTGAACTACCTCGGCGCCAACCCGAAGGTCGACTGCAACGTCGAGGTCCCGCAGCCGTCCGAGTGACCCCGTCCGGTCAGCGCTGCTCGTCGTCGAGCGTCGGCGGCCGGGTGCCGTCCAACGCACCCTGGTTGGCCACGAACGCCGCGACCGGCGGCAGCAGCGCGGCGACCACGCTCATCACCACGGCCGCGGCGGTCGACCAGAGCCGTACGACGTTCCAGGCGAGCAGGATCAGCAGCACGCAGGCGCCCATGAGCACGAAGTAGGTGCGGCGCCTGCGGCTGCGTTCCACGCCTCGACGGTAGTCCGGGCCGGTGGGGCCCGGGGTGCTACACCGGGTCGCCACCGCTGCGCGCTGCCAGCACCCGCAGCTGGAGCATGGCCACGAACCGGGCCTCGGGGTCCGTGAGGTCGATCTCGCCGACCTCGGACACCCGGCGCAGCCGGTAGCGGAACGTGTTCGGGTGGACGTAGAGGGCGTCCGCAGCCGCGGCCACGTCGCCGAACGCGTCCAGCCAGGCACGCAGGGTCTCGACCAGGAAGCTCCGGTGAGCCTGGTCGTAGTCGATCAGCCGCGCCAGCGGGCCGGTCGGTCGGTCGCCTCGGGCCGTCGCCAGGTCCCGCAGCTCCAGCATCAGCGCCTCCACCTGGATGTCGGCGAGCCGAGCGACCCGGCGTCCGCCACGGCCGCCACGGAGCACCCGCACGGCACGGTCGGTGCTGGCCCGGGCGTGCACGAGGCCGGCGAGGTCCTGAGCCACCGGGCCGATGCCGACGACCGGGCGCATCCGCTCCCCCACCCGGTCGAGGAAGTCGTGTGCGATCCGCACCGCGCGCTCCTCGCCGTCCTCCATGCCGCCGGGCATCGGCACCAGGCCGTAGGTGACGTCGCCGACCAGGGCCGCGGCCGAGCGCGGGTGCACCGCGCTGAGGTGCATCGCGAAGGCGTCGCTGAGCCGCTGCCGCTCGTGGGCGGCGGCGGCTCCGTCGGTGGACGCCGCCGGGTCGTCGTCCGCGTCGGCCTTGGAGACCGCCACCGCCAGCACCATCAGCGACTGGCCGGCCAGGCCGAGCCGTTCCAGCGCTTCCCGGGCACCCGCTCCGCCCTCGAGGGCGGAGCTGAGCAGGTCGGCGCGCAGCCGCCGCTGGACGTCCGCACCGGCCCGGACGCGCAGCAGATGGAGGGCGACCAGCTTCGCGGACTCACGTAGTGCGTCGGTGCGCTCCTCGCTCAGCGGTCCGGGCACCGCGGCCCAGATCGAGCCCAGCACCTCGTCGCCGGCCCGGACCGCAACGGCCACCCGCGGCATCGAGAACGCCTCCTCGCTCTCGGCGGGCTCGATGAAGATCGGCCGGTCGCTGCGGTGGAGCTCCCGGAACACCCCGCGGTCGCTGAGGATCCGTGCGTAGCGCTCCGGGACCTGGCGGCCCAGGATCGTCTCGACGCGGGACGGGTCAGCCTCGTCCTGCCGGCCGGAGAACGCGAGCACCCTCGAGCTGCGGTCCTCGATGGTGATCGGAGCGTCCAGCAGGGACGCGATCGCGTTCGCGACCGCGAACAGGTCGCCGGACGGCAGCCCGCCCAGCGACTCGGGCTCCGCGACCCCCACGTCGCCCTCCGCCAGCAGCGAGCGGAGCATCGCGGCGAGGTGCGCCCACGGGGCGCCGCGGCTCAGCGCGAGCAGCGCGACACCCGAGGTGTCGGCGGCGTCGCGCAGCCGGTCGGTGAGGCGGACCGGAGCGCGCAGCACCAGACCCGAGGCACCCTGCCGGCCCAGGTCGGCGAGCAGCCCGGCGACGTGGTCGGGATCGTCGAGCCCGACCCCGAGCACCAGCGCGTGCGGCGGCAGCACCGGCGCGTCGACCGGGTCGTGGATGACCACGCCCCCGATGTCGTGGCCGGCGTCCGGGTCGCCGTGCACCAGGTCGAGCAGCGTGGCGCCGAGGTCGTCGAGGACCCGGCCCAGGCTGGCCCGCGGCCGGGAGCTGGGGGCAGTGGTCATCGCGGTCAGCACCCTTCGACCGTAGGCGTCAGTGGGGTGAGCCTACTTCGTGCTCACGTACCAGATCGATGGTCTTGTTGGTCCATGCGGACCAACGGCCTCGTCGAGGGTTTCGGCTGCTGGCAGCCGATCCCCGCACGACACGCCGGTGGTCGTCGGCGTGTCGTGCGGGTTTGGGCTGCCAGCAGCCGAGCCCCGCAAGGCCCGCCCCGCTCAGACCGGCACCCACTCGGTGGCGGTGGTGACCTCGGCGAGGGCGTCGGGAAGCGGCGCGACACCGAGGCCGGGGCCGGTGGGGACGGTGAGGTGGCCGTCGTCGAGGACGAAGGGGTCGGTGACGTCCGCGCGGTAGTAGCGACCCGACCCCGACGTATCGCCGGGCAGGGTGAACCCGGGCAGCGCCGCGAGCGCGACGTTGGCGGCCCGGCCGAGACCGGTCTCGAGCATGCCGCCGCACCAGACCGCGACCCCCGCCTCCACGCAGGCGTCGTGGATGCGCACCGCCTCGAGGTAGCCGCCGACGCGGCCGGGCTTGATGTTCACGATCGCGCACGCGCCGAGGCGGATGGCCGCGACCGCGGACTGGGCCGAGGTGATCGACTCGTCCAGGCACACCGGCGTGCCGATCAGCTTCGCCAGGTCGGCATGGCCGAGCACGTCCTCCTCCTCGAGCGGCTGCTCGATCAGCAGCAGGTCGAAGGGGTCGAGGCGGGCGAGGTGCTCCGCGTCGGCGAGCGTGTACGCCGTGTTCGCGTCGACCTGCAGCAGCACCTCGTCGCCGAACCGCTCCCGGACGGCCCGCACCGGCTCGACGTCCCAGCCGGGCTCGATCTTGAGCTTGATCCGGACGTACCCCTCGTCGAGGTAGCCGCCGACGGCGTCGAGCAGTGCCGGGACGCTGTCCATGATGCCGACCGACACCCCGCACGGGACCCGGTCGCGGGTGGCCCCCAGCTCCTGGCCGAACGACCGGCCGGCGGCCCGCAGCTCGGCGTCGAGGACCCCCATCTCGAGCGCGGCCTTGGCCATCCGGTGCCCCTTGAACGGCAGCAGCGTGCCCGCGACGGCGTGCGCGTCGAGCGGGCCGGCCGCCGCCAGCGCCGGGATCAGGAAGCGGCGGAGCACGTCCATGCAGCCCTCGACGTACTCCGACGAGTAGAGCGGGTCGGGCATCGCCACGCACTCGCCCCAGCCCTCCCCCTCGTCGGTCACCACCCGCAGCAGGACGAGCTCGCGGACGGTCTGGGTGCCGAACGACGTGCGGAACGGCGCGACCAGCGGCATCGAGATGTGCCGCAGCTCGACGCCCTCGAGCCTCACCGGGTCCTCCGCACGACGTACCAGCCGTCGCGGTCGAAGCCGGTCACCCGGGCGCCGTCGGCCACCAGCGCCGAGAGCGCCTCGCGGACCGCGCTCCGCCACTGCTGCGCGAGCGCCGGGTCGCGCAGGCGCAGCGCGGCGATGTCGTGCGGCACGGCCACCAGGGAGGTCTGTGCGTCGAGACGGCCCGGGACCGGCGTGCCGGTGTCGGAGACCCCGAGCGCGACGGCCGCACCGGCCGCGAGCTCCTCGGAGATCACGGCGGAGACGCCTCCGCCCGAGCACGCCGCGACCACTGCCGGGTCGCGCAGCCGCCAGCGGACCAGCAGCCGGTCGGAGTCGTCGAGCCCGTTGATGCTGTCGGCCATCGCGCCGTAGAAGTTGGGGAGGTACTCGACCGGCTCGGCGGCGAGCTTGACCAGGTTGAAGTAGGCGTTGCGGCTCACCAGCGGGTCGAACGTCCACGCGATCTCGGAGATCCCGCGCAGCAGCGCCCAGGCCCGCTGGTGCAGCTTGAGCGCGAACCCGACGCTGCGCCCGGCGGTCTCGGGGGCGACGCCGGCGATGTGGCTGTGCAGCGCGTCCTCGGCGGGGGCGTGGAAGAACCCGACGCACGCACCGACCAGCTCGGTGCCCTCGAACGCGCCACCGACGTAGTTGCCCGCCTTCGTGAAGGCGCGCAGCAGCTCCAGCGTCATCGGCGGGTTGGTGTCGCGGCCCCAGATCCGTGCGTAGAGGGCGACCACCCGCTCGAGGTCGGCGAGCTCGGTCAGCTCACGGACCGCGACGCGCGCGACCTGCGCGGCCGCATCGGCTGCCTGCACGGCGCGGTCCAGGTCGGTGTCGACGGGCCCGAGAGAGGTCAGGTTGGTCACGGCACCCATGCTGCTCAGGTTCTCGGGCGTCGTCATGGTCGTGCCGCACCAGTCGGCTGGAGCTGGTTCGTCGGCTGCGCCAGCAGGTCGCCGACCAGCCCGCGCAGCAGCGCGGTACGCCCCGGCAGCTCGCTGACCAGCACGTGCTCGTCGTCGGCATGGGCCCCGCCGCCGGCGGCGCCCAGCCCGTCGAGGGTCGGCGTGCCGACGCCCGCGGTGAAGTTGCCGTCGGACGCACCGCCGACGGCGGCGGCGGTGGGCTCCGCCAGCCCGAGGCGTATGGCGACCCCACGGGCCCGGGCGAGCAGCGCGGCGGACGAGGCCGCCTCGAGCGGTGGCCGGTTGGGCCCGCCGCGCACGCTGACGACGGCCTCGTCGAGCACGGGCCGCAGCGCCCGCATCGCCTCCTCGACCCGCTCCTGCTCGGCGAGCGAGCGGACCCGCACGTCGACGGCGAAGGAGCCACCGGCCGGGACGGTGTTCGTGGTCGTGCCCGCCCGCGCCAGGGTGGGCGTCACGGTCGTGCCGGCGGCGACGTCACCGAGCGCGGCCACCGCGAGCGCCTGGTGGGCGAGCTCGAGCGTGGCGTTGACCCCGGCCTCGGGCTCCAGTCCCGCGTGCGCCGCCCGGCCGCGCACGACGACCTCGTAGAGCGACACCCCCTTGCGCTCGGTCTTCAGCGCCCCGTCGGCCGAGGCCTCCAGCACCAGGGCGGCGTCCAGGCCCCGCGCCTCGTCCTCGACCAGCTCGCGCGACGACGGCGAGCCGAGCTCCTCGTCGCCGGTGACCAGCAGCGTCACTCCCCCGGCGAGCTCGAGCCCGGCGAGCGCGTGGAACGCCATCGCCAGCCCGGCCAGCATGTCGAAGCATCCCGGCCCGCGCAGCACGTCGCCCTCGATCGTGAACGGGTGGGTCGCGAGCGTGCCGACCGGCCACACCGTGTCGTGGTGGCCGAGCACGAGGACCCGGGCCGGGCCCTGCCCCAGCCGCCAGCGCAGGTGGGTGCGGCCGTCCAGGACGATCCGCTCCGGGGACGCGCCGAGCCGCTCGGTGCCGATCCGGGCCACCACGTCGGCCGAGCGCGCGACCGCCGCGAGGTCGGTCGACGGCGACTCGCACTCGATGAGCTCCCGCAGGTCGGCGAGCAGCAGGGACAGGTCCATCAGCCGGCCCTCGGGGTGGCGCGCGCGCCGAAGTGGAGGTAGCGCTCGCCGGTCGGCAGCTCGTAGAACGTCACCGGGAACCACGTCTCCGCCTCCGGCGGCTTGGTGAGGAACAGCGCCGGCGCGTACGGCACCAGCGCGTGCTCGTCGACCGGGTCGGGCACCATCTCGGCCAGCGGGCCGGTCAGCGTGGTGCGCAGCATCGGCCCGTCGTCCCCGACGTACACCTCCATGGTCACGCCGGCCCGCTGGTAGGAGCCGACGTACGCCGAGATCGCGCCGGCCGGATCGTCCAGCGGCGGCTCGGGCGGGGTCAGCGGCCGCGGCATCTCGACGCCCGCGAGCTCGGCGAAGATCTCGCGGTAGAGCTCCTCGTAGAGGTCGCGGCTGCCGTCGTTGTTGGTCAGCAGGGTGACCGCGAGCCCGCCGCCGGCGCCGTCGGGCAGCACCCGCAGGAACGCGGCTTGGCCGATGGTGTTGCCGTCGTGGCCGTAGACCCGCCGGCCGTCCCAGCCGAACCGGATCCAGCCCAGCCCCCACGAGTCGCCGAGGGAGTACTTGTCGGGCAGGTCGGCCTGGTGGGCGGCCATCGCCTCGGCCGACTCGGCGCTCAGGACGCGGGTGCCGTCGGGGGCGAGCCCGCCGGTGAGGTGCAGCCGGGCGAACGCGAGCACGTCGGCGGCGTTGGCGGTGACCAGGCCGGCCGGCCCGATCGAGCGCGGCAGCTGCCAGATCGGGGCGACGGACTTCACCCCGTCCTGGGTGACGTGGCCGACGGCCGCCGCGTGGAGCAGCGCCTCCTCCGGCAGCGTCAGTGCGTGCTGCATCTGCAACGGCGTGAAGACCCGCTCGCGCAGCGCCTCGTCCCAGGTGTTGCCGGTCAGCTTCTCGATCACCCGTCCGAGCACGGAGAACCCGGCGTTGCAGTAGGACCAGGTGGCCCCCAGCGGGTGGTTCTGGGTCTGCTCGCCGAGCAGCTCGACGTACTTCTCCAGGCAGTCGTCGCCGCGGCCGGTGTCGGTGAACACGTCGCCGTCGATGCCGCTGGTGTGGTTGAGCAGGTGCCGCAGCGTCACGTGCTTGGTGACGTCGGGGTCGGCCAGCCGCAGCTCGGGCAGCACCTCCACCACGGGGGCGTCGAGGTCGGCGAGACCCTCGTCGACCAGCTGCATCACGACGGTCGCGGTCCACACCTTGGTGACCGAGCCGATCTGGAAGACCGAGTCGGGGGTCACCGGTGCCCGGGTGTCGAGGTTGAGGACGCCGTACGTCGCGACCTCGACCTCGTCGGTGGCGTGGGCGCCCTCGGAGTGGCGCAGGATGCCCAGCTGGGCGCCGGGGACGCCGTGCCGCTCGGCGAGCCGGGCGAGCCGGCGCTGCCAGTGGGCGATGTCGAGACGGGGACGGCCCGCGTGCACCGTGTACCGCTCGACCCAGTCGACCACCCGGTGGGCGTAGTCGAGCCGCTGCGACGGCGGCCCGAGCAGGATGAACGCGTGGGAGGCGTCGGGGTAGACGACCAGCTCGGTCGGGACGCCGCGACCGCGCAGCGAGGTGTGCCACTGCTGGGCCTGGCCCAGCGGACAGGTGAGGTCGGCGGCGCCGTGCAGGACCAGGGTGGGTGTCTCGACGCGGTGCACCCGGGTGAGCGGTGACATCGCGGCATACGCCTCCGGCTGCTCCCACGGGGTGCCGCCGAGCTCGAAGGAGCTCATGCACACGCCGTCGTCGCAGGTGCCGTACATGCTGGTCATGTCGCTGACGACGCCGCCGGCGGCGCCGGCCTTGAACCGGTCGTCGTGGCCGGTGAGCCAGCAGGTCATGAACCCGCCGTAGCTGTAGCCGGTGACCGCGAGCCGGTCGGCGTCGACGAGGCCCTCGGCGACCAGCGCGTCGATCGGCTCGAGGAAGTCGCGGTGGTCGGCGACGCCCCACGCGCCGTTGACCCCGTCGTAGAACGCCTCGCCGTAGCCGTCGCTGCCGCGCGGGTTGACCAGCAGCACCGCCCAGCCGCGGGCGGCGAGCTCCTGGTGGTAGGGGTGCATCTCGTCGGCGGCGGCGTTCCAGGCGTTGTGCGGGCCGCCGTGGACGTCGAGCAGCAGCGGCCGCGGCCCCTCGCGCTCCACGTCGATCGCCGGGTCGCGGACCAGCCAGGCCTGCACCTCGGTGCCGTCGGAGATCGTGAACGTCCGCTCCTCGGGCTCGAACAGCTCGATCCTGTTCTCAGCGTCGCCCAGCCCGGCGCCGTGGCCGGTCAGCACGGTCTCGGTGCCGGTCGCGAGGTCGAGCGCCACGATCTCGCCGTACGACGTGGGCGTGGTGAGCACGACGACGGCCGTGCCGCCGACGACCGAGAGGCCGGACACGACCCTGCCGGCGCCGGACAGGACCGGCCCGTCGGCATCCCACAGGTGCGTGCAGCCACGGTCGCGCAGGCAGAACAGCAGCCGGCCGTCGCCGTCCTCCTGCGGGCGGCCGCCGGGGTAGGCCGGTCCGCCGGCCATCACGTTGCGGTCGAGGTGCCCGGTGAGGCTGACCGGCTCACCGCCGTCGAGCGGCACTCGCAGCAGGTGCTGGTGACCGACGGGGTCGCCGGGGTAGCCGACGACGAGCAGGCCGGCGCCGTCGCGGGCGAAGGACACGGTGCCGGCGACGCCGTCGGCGAGCGCGACCTCCCGCGCCAGCGCCTTGCGGTCGTCCACGTCGAGCAGGTGGACCGCGGTGCGGAACGTGAGGTCGCTGTCGGCGCCGACCTTGCGGGTGAACGCCAGCGTCCGGCCGTCCGGCGACCAGGCCGGCTGGCCGGCGTGCTCGGTCTCGTGGGTGAGCACCCGGCAGGCCCGGGTGGCGACGTCGACCACGTGCAGCTGGCTGCGGACCGCGCCGAACATGCCCGCGCCGTCGGCCTGGTAGTCGAGCCGCGACGCCACCAGAGGGCCGGGTCCGTCGCCGGGGTCGACGGACGCCGTGAACGCGATGCGGGCGCCGTCGGGGCTCCACACGGGCGCGCCGGCGCCGAGCGGCAGGTCGGTGACCTGCTCGGGGTCGCCCGCGTCGACTCCCCCGGCAGGGAGCACGTGCACCTGCCCCGCTCGGAGGAACGCGAGCCGGGTGCCGTCCGGCGACCACGCCGGGGCGGTGTCGCTCGGCCCGGACGTGAGCCGGCGCGGGGTGCCGCCGGCGGCGGGCACGGTCCAGAGCTGGTCGACGTTGCGGTCCCCCTCGCGGTCGAGGGTGCGGAGCACGTAGACCACGCGCTCCCCGTCCGGTGACAGCACCGGCTGGGAGGGCACCGCGAGGTCGGTGAGGTCGTCGATGCGCATCCGTCGGGTCACGGGGTCCTCCTGGGACGGGAGCTGGGGGTGGAGCCGGGCACCGCGGCGAGCAGCTCGCGGGTGTAGTCGTGGCCGGGGTCGGCGAGCACCCGGTCGGTCGGGCCCTCCTCGACGATCACGCCGCCGCGCATGACCGCGACGTGGCTGGCGACGTACCGCACGACCGCCAGGTTGTGGGAGATGAACAGCAGGGACAGACCGAGCTCGCGCTGGAGCTCGCGCACCAGGTTGAGCACCGCCCCCTGGATCGAGACGTCGAGCGCGGAGGTGATCTCGTCGGCGATCACGACCTGCGGGTCGCCGGCGAGCGCGCGGGCCAGCGCGACCCGCTGCCGCTGCCCGCCGGAGAGGAGCGCCGGGCGCACGGCCGCCTTGCCCGGGTCGAGGTGCACGAGCTCGAGCAGCCGGTACACCTCCGCGCGCCGCTCGTCACGCGACCGTCCGGGCGGCAGCGCCTCGGCGACGCTCTCGCCGATGCTCATCCGCGGGTCGAGGGAGGAGTAGGGGTCCTGGAACACCATCTGCAGCGGGCGTCGGCGGCCCCGGGTGGGCACCGGCCGGCCGTCGAGCAGGATCCGGCCGCCGCTCACCGGTGCCAGACCGACTGCGGCCCGCGCCAGGGTGGACTTGCCGGATCCAGACTCCCCCACCAGCCCGACGACCTGGCCCGCGGGCACGGTGAGGCTGACCCGGTCGACCGCGGTGAGGTGGCCGTAGCGGACGGTGACGTCGTCGAAGCGGAGCTCGCTCACGGGACCCGCACCTCCTCGCGGTCGGCGATCTCGATGTCGATCGGCTCGCCCGCGTGCCAGCACGCCACCCGGTGACCGGGGCCGGCCGGGACCAGTGCCGGGTCCTCGACACGGCAGCGCTCGCTCGCGAGCGGGCACCGGGCGGCGTACGCGCAGCCGGGCGGTACGTCGGCGGGGTCGACCGGCCGGCCGGGGATCACCGCCAGGGGCTGGTCGAGGTCGGTGTCCATGTCGGGCACGGCGGCCACCAGCGCCCGGGTGTAGGGGTGCAGCGCCTCGCCGGAGAGCGCGGCGGCCGGCAGGTCCTCGACGATCCGTCCGGCGTACATCACCAGCACCCGGTCGCAGACCTCGCCGACCACGGTGACGTCGTGGCTGATCAGCACCAGCGCGACGCCGTCGGCCTCGCGGATCGCCTGGAGCAGGTCGAGCACCTGCAGCTGGACGGTGACGTCGAGCGCCGTCGTGGGCTCGTCGGCGATGATCAGCGCCGGGTTGCCCATCAGGCCCATGCCGATCATCGCCCGCTGGCGCATGCCGCCGGAGAACTCGTGGGGGTACTGGCGCGCCCGCCGCTCGGGCTCGGAGATGCGCACGGACCGCAGCCGGTCCACGGCCCGGGCCAGCGCCGAGCGGCGCTCCAGACCCTGGTGGTGGCGGGCCACCTCGGCGAGCTGGCCGCCCATCCGTCGGGTGGGGTTGAACGACGTCATCGGGTCCTGGAACACCATCGCCAGCGAGGTGCCGAGCAGCTGGCGCTGCGCGCGGGAGTCCCGCGCCCGCAGGTCGGTGCCGAGCAGGTCGAGGCGGGACGCGTCGACGCGGCCGGGCTCGCCGACCAGGCGGGAGACCGCGAGCGCGGTCAGGGACTTGCCGGAGCCGGACTCCCCCACCACGCCGACGGCCTCCCCGCGGCGTACGGCGAAGCTCACGCCGCGCACCGGACGGATCGGTCCGCGTGCGCCCGGGAAGGTCACCTCGAGGTCACGCACGTCGAGCACCAGGTCGGTGCCGGCCTGGTGGGACTCCTCGATCAGGGGCTCGTCGGTCACCAGCGTCGGGACGACCGGGGGAAGCGCCGGGATGCCGCCGACGACCCCGACCCCGAGGCCCTTGGCCACGGACTCACCGAAGAGGTTGAACGCGAGTCCGGCGATCAGGACGGCGGCGCCCGGGGCGAGCGCGGACGCGGGGTTGACGTAGATCGAGCTGATGCCGTCGAACAGCAGCCGGCCCCAGTCGTAGCGGGGCTGCTGGACGCCCAGGCCGAGGAAGGACAGCCCGGCGAAGGAGAGCAGCGCGCCGCCGGCGCCGATCGTGGCGTTGACGACCAGCGGCTCGGAGATGTTCGGGAGCACGTGGCGCACCAGGATCCGCAGGCGCCCGACTCCCGCGATCCGGGCGGCGGAGATGAAGTCGCGAGACTCGATGCCGGCGACCAGGGTCTGGGTGAGCCGTCCGAAGGCCGGGGCCCCGGCGAACCCGATCGCGAGCACCGCACCGGTCGCGCCGACGCCGAAGACGACCGCGAAGAACAGCGCGAGGAGGATGCCCGGGAACGCCACCGCGATGTTGATGGCGGCGCTGACCAGGCGGCCCGGTCGGCGGCCGAGGACGAACCCGGCCGTGCCGAGGACCAGTCCGGCGACCACCGCGATCGCGGTCGCCGCGAGGGCCAGCTCGACCGAGAGGCGGGTGGCGACCAGCGTGCGGAAGAGGATGTCGCGGCCGAGGTTGTCGGTGCCCGCCCAGTGGTCGCCCGACGGACCGGCGAGGATGTTGCCGGTGTCGACGGCGTTGGCGTCGTCGGTCCAGAGGATCGGCGCGACCACCGCCAGCACCAGCACGGCGACGGTCAGTGCGGTGGCCGCGATCCCCAGCGGGGTGCGGAGCACGCTCCTCCAGCGGCGGATCATCAGTCCTCCCGGATCGTGGAGCGGGGGTCGATCAGCGCGAGCGCCACGTCGACGAGGGTGTTGACGACCAGCACGCCGACGCCGTACACGAGCACGATGGCCTGCACGACCTGGTAGTCCTTGTTGAGGATCGAGGAGACGATCGTGCTGCCGAGGCCGGGCCAGGCGAAGACGTTCTCGACCAGCACGGTGCCGGCGACCATGCCGCTGAGGAGCAGGCCGCCGAGCGTGAGCGACGCGGTGAGCGCGTTGGGCAGCGCGTGGCCCAGGTAGATCGTGCGCGCCGGCAGCCGCTTGGCCCGGGCGGTGCGCACGAAGTCGGCCTCGAGGACCGAGACCATCTCGACCCGGACGATGCGGGCCAGGATCGCCGCCGGCCCGATCGCGAGGGACAGCACCGGCAGCACGTAGGCGTCCGGGGTGTCGTTGCCGGCCACGGGCAGCCAGCCCAGGTTGACGCCGAAGACGTAGACGAGCGCGACGCCGACCAGGAAGTCCGGGACGATTCCCACCACCACGCTGCTGGTCGTGAACGCCAGCTCGGTGCGCCGCCCGTGGCCGCGCCGGGTCAGCACCCCCATCGAGACCCCCAGCGGAACCGCGACCGCGATCGCGACGACGAACGCGAGCAGCGCGAGCTGGAGCGTGGCGGGCAGGCGCTGCGAGACGATCTGCGAGACCGGCAGCTGGGAGATCATCGACGTCCCGAGGTCGCCGGTGAGGAGGTGCTGGACGTAGTGCCAGTACTGCACCAGCAGCGGGTCGTCGAGCCCCATGTCCGCCCGCCGCGCGGCGACCAGCGACGCCGGTGCGGTCGGCCCCAGGGCCGCCCGCACCGGGTCGCCCGGGATCAGGTGGATCATCAGGAACGACGCCGTCACCAGCACCCACAGGGAGACCAGCAGCCGCCCGAGGCGCCGTACGGCGAAGCGCAGCCAGGGGCGGGCGGGCGCTCCGACGCGCGGAGCCGGGGCGACCGAGCTCGCCAACGACATGGGCTACCTCACTCGGCCAGCATGCGGATGCTGGTGGGCATGAACGTGCCGGGGTAGTCGAACTCGGCGCCGTTGCCGAAGGTCTTCACCTCGTTGTTGGCGAACGGGACGATGTCGGCCGCGGCGACCAGCGCCGACTCCGCCTCGAGCCAGGAGTCGCAGCCCTCGGTGCCGTTGGTCTTGGTGGCGGCGGCGACCCCGTCGGCGTACTCCTTGTTGTCGATCCCGGAGAAGTTCGTGCCGCCGTCCGCCAGGCCCGGGCCGGACAGGAACGGGACGAGCTGGTCGGGGCTGTTGACGTTGAGCGGCACCCACGCGATGTCCCAGTCGCCGGTGCCGAAGATCGCACCCTGGAGGGCGGTCTCGTCGACCCCCTTGGCCGTCACGGTGGCGCCGGCGGCCTCCCACTGCTGGACGGCGAGCTCGGCTGCCGCCGCCAGGGCGCTGCCGGCGGCGCTGGAGTAGAGGAACGTGAGCTTCTTGCCGGCGAGGGCGGCCTTGGCGGCGTCGACGTCCTGCGCCGGCAGAGCCGGGCCGATGGAGTCGCCCGGGCAGGCGACGGGCTCGAGGGCCGCGAACGTCGTGGCCGGACCGCCCGCGTCGGCCGTCGCCACCGAGGCGAGCTGCCCGAAGTCGATGGCCTGGGTGAGCGCCATCCGGACGTCGGCGTCGGCGGTCGCGCGGCCCTCGTTGTGGTTGTACCACTGCTCGCCGGCCATCGCCGGGGTGCTGGTGTGGAACAGGTCCTGGGCCTCGAGGCGCTTGACGTCGGGGCCCTGGATCGTGGCCGCGTTGATCTCCCCGGAGACCAGGAGGTTCGCAGCGGTGCCCTCGTTCTGGATCACCTTCATGACGACGGTGTCGGGCAGGCCCTGCTCGTCGGTCGTCGCGCCGTCGGGCCCCCAGGTGTAGCCGTCCCGGATCTGGTACGAGTAGTGGTCGCCCGGCACGGCCTCGGTGAGCTCGTACGGGCCGGTGCCGAACGTCTTGTTCGCGAGCGCCTTGCGGTCCTTCAGTCCCGACTCGCACACCATCGGGAGGCTGCCGAACCCGTTGAGCACGAACGGCGCCGGCTGGGCGAGCGTCACGGTCACGGTGCCGGCCGCGTCGTCGGCCTTCGCGGTCGCGCCCGCCGGGAGGAAGGTGCCGAGGTAGGGGCTCTTGTTCTTGGGGTCGGCCACGTAGGCGATGTTGTCGGCCACGGTCGACGCCGTGAACTCGCTGCCGTCGGCGCAGGTGATGCCGTCGTTGAGGGTGAAGGTGACGGTGGTGCCGTCCACCGACCACTCCTGGGCGAGCTGGGACTCGATCTCGCCGCTCTCCCCGTCGACGGAGACCAGGTTGTCGTAGGCGAGCTGGTTGACGGCGAACAGCTGGCTGCTGGCCGACGAGTGCGGGTCGAGCTTGCCCGGGTCGCCCGCGATCGCCATCGTGAACGTGCCGCCGTCGGCGTACTCGCTGTCACCTCCCCCGCTCTTCGAGGTTCCTGGGTCGTCGCTGCCGCCGCCGCAGCCGGCGAGCAGAGCAGTGGTCACGCACAGTCCGAGAGCGGTCGCGGTCAGCTTCATTGACGGTTCCTCAGGTTCGCGCGGGTGGGATTCGCGGGGCTGGATCTTGGGGTGGGTCAGGCTCCGGCGCGCCGGATGGCGCGGCCGACGTGGAGGTAGAGCGCGTGGCCCGCGCCGTCGTCGCCGACGAAGGCGTGGGGCATGTGCATGCCGCGGTCCGCCTCGAGCGGGATCAGGCTGTCCTCGCCGAACGGCACGAACTCGGTGAGCTCACGCTGGGCGCCCATCTCGGCGATCTCGCCCTTGGGGATCAGCTCGATCCAGATCCGCCGCTCGTCGTCCTGGGTGACGACCAGGTCCATGACGTCGGCCGAGTAGGTGCCGACGTATCGGGTCGCGTCGATCCGTTCGGGGTCGACCGGCGGGGTGGGCAGGGCGGGCAGCGTGGTCTCGGTGAGCTGGTCGATCACGTGGCCGATGACCTCGTGGTAGAGCGACATCGCGTCGCCGCCGTTGGTGAGCAGAGCGACCGCGACGCCGGCCTCGGGCACCATCCGCATGAAGGCGTACTGGCCGATGGTGCTGCCGTCGTGGCCGATCACGTCGCCCTCGGGGACGTCGAAGCGCTCGAAGCCGAGGCCCCACGACGTGCCCATGATGCCGAGGTAGGGCAGGTCGACCTCGCGGGCCTGCATCCGGGCCGGCGTGCCCGGTGCGAGCACCTGGGTGCCGTCGGCGGCGCGGCCGTCCTCGAGGTGCATGCGAGCGAACGTCAGCAGGTCGCGCGGCCGCATCGCGAGCATGGATCCGGCCGGGGAGTTGGAGCGGGCCATCGCCCAGATCGGCGCGGGCACGCTGGCGGCGCCCGGCTCGGGCTCGATGTGGCCCATCGCGGCGCGGAACGTGATCGCCTCGTAGACGCTGGCGGCCGCGTGGGTCAGGCCCAGCGGCGCGAACAGGTGCTCGCGCAGGCAATCGTCGTACGTCTTCCCGCGCAGCACCTCGACGAGGCGACCGAGCACCACGAAGCCGGCGTTGTTGTAGGAGAACCGCTCGCCGGGCGGGAACAGCTGCGGCACGTCGTGGAGGACGCCGAGGTACTTCTCCACGCAGTCGTCGCCGACGCCGGTGTCGGTGAAGATGTCGCCCTCGAAGCCGGCGGTGTGGTTGAGCAGCTGGTGGACCGTGATCGCCGCGGCGGCGTCCTTGTCCCCGATCTCGAACTCCGGCAGGTAGGTGCGCACCGGCTGGTCGAGCTCGACCTTGCCCTCGTCGACGAGCTGCATCACGAGCGTGGCGGTCCACAGCTTGGTGATGGACCCGATCTGGAAGACCGAGTCGGCGGTCGCGTCCACCCCGGTCGCCTTGCTCAGGACGCCGGCGGCGCCGTCGACCACCTCGCCGGCGGCGACGACAGCCCACGCCGCACCGGGGACCTGGTGCTTCTCGATCAGGCCGGGCAGCTGGTCGGCGATCCAGGCCTCGACCTCGCGCAGTGTGCTCATGGCGCTCACCGTAAGGACCCGCCCTCCTCGCTGTGTTCGTCGTCTTCCACAAGCCCGGGCGGGGACTTCCGTCGTCGTCAACAGGTTCAGGGTCACCCGAACGCGAACGGACGAGAGCCGTCGGGAATGTGATCCAGTTCACTGAACTCCTTGAGTCGGTGTCGCCGCGTCCGATAGACCTCCCATGAACCGTCCCTCGCTACGAGCCGCCTCGATCCAGACGCGGCTGATCGTCATCGTGCTGCTCTTCGCCATCGGCATCGCCGCCCTGGCTGCCCTGGCCTCCGCTCGCATGGAGGGCCGGATCCTCACCGAGCGCAAGAACGCGACCCGGTCGGTCGTCGAGACCGCGCTCGGCATCGTCACCTACTACGGCGGCGAGGCCGAGGCCGGGCGCCTGACCGAGAAGGATGCCCAGGCGGCAGCGCTCGCCGCGGTCCAGCAGCTGCGCTACTCCGGCACGGAGTACTTCTGGATCAACGACATGACCCCGGCGATGATCATGCACCCGGTGAAGCCCGAGCTCGACGGCACCGACCTGTCGGCCAGCGAGGACCCCGACGGCAAGAAGCTGTTCGTGGAGATGGTCAAGGTCGTGCAGGACAAGGGCGCGGGCTTCGTGGAGTACCAGTGGCCCAAGCCGGGCTCGGACGCACCGCAGCCCAAGGTCTCGTACGTCGCGGGCTACGAGCCCTGGGGCTGGGTGATCGGCTCGGGCATCTATGTCGACGACGTCAGCTCCGTGGCCTGGGGCGAGACCGTCGCCCTGCTGCTCAGCGGCCTCCTGGTGATCGTGGTGGTGGGCGCGGCGGCGTTCGTGATCGGCCGCACCATCGTCCGGCCGCTGCGCTCGGCCACCGACCTGCTCGCCAGCGGCGACCTGTCGACCCGCCTGCCCGAGGGCACCGGGCGCAACGAGCTGGAGAAGCTCGCGGTGGCCCTCAACGGCACGCTCGACCGCTCGGCGGCCGTGGCGGCCGGCGTCAGCGCGGCCGCCCACGAGCTCGACGCGGCCGTGACCAGCCTGGTCGAGACGAGCGACGGGATCACCGACAGCGCCGACCGCACCGCAGCGCAGACCGCCGCGGCGGCCAGCTCGGCGCAGGAGGTCAGCTCCGGGATCGAGCACGTGGCCGCGGGCACCCAGCAGATGGGGGCCTCGATCAGCGAGATCGCGCAGAACACCTCCTCGCTCGCGCGGATCGCCGGCGAGGCGGTCGAGATCGCCGACAGCACCAACCAGGTGGTCTCCGCGCTCGGGGACTCCTCGGCCGAGATCGGCAACGTCGTCAAGGTGATCACCGCGATCGCCGAGCAGACCAACCTGCTCGCGCTCAACGCGACCATCGAGGCCGCCCGGGCCGGCGACGCCGGCAAGGGCTTCGCGGTCGTCGCCGGCGAGGTCAAGGAGCTCGCCCAGGAGACCAGCCGCGCCACCGGGGACATCTCGACCCGGGTCGAGTCGATCCAGAACGCGGTGGCCGAGGCCGCCACGGAGATCAACAAGATCCAGGAGATCATCGGCCGGATCAGCGACTTCCAGAACTCCATCGCCGGTGCCGTCGAGGAGCAGACTGCTACGACCGCGGCGATCGCGGGCAGCATCGGCGAGGCCGCCGACCGCGGCCGCGACATCGCCGCCACGCTCGAACTGGTCGACGAGGCGTCCCGGGCCACCCGCTCCGAGCTCGAGGGCATCCGGGCCGCCGCCCACGACCTGGCCGCCACCTCCCAGCGGCTCCAGGAGACCGTCGGCTAGCGCCGATATCGACAGACCGGTCCGGGTCGATCCTCGTGTGGGGCGGGGATCGGCCCGGTCAGTCCTGGTCCTCGCCGACGGTCTCGAGCACGACGACCGCGGTCTCGGTGGGCCGCCGTGCGGCGTACGCGTCCAGGTTCTTGTCCAGCTCGGCCCACCGTGCCCACAGCCGCTCACGCTCGGCGCCCTCGGCCCGACGGGCCCGCACCAGCCGGGTGCCGTCCTTGGTCTGCACCTCCGCGTGCGGCTCCTCCTGCAGGTTGAGCCACCAGGCGGGCTCGGCCGCGCCCCAGCCGTTCATCGCCATCGTCACCAGGTCGGGCCCGTCCTCGAAGTAGCCGACCACGACCTGCCGCGGCTGGCCCGTGCGCCGGCCGGTGGTGGTGAGCCACAGTGCGCCCCACCCGTCCTCCTGGGGCAGCCAGAGCCCCCGGCGGCCGTCGGTACGCCGGACCAGCGCCCGGTGGGCGTGCCAGAACGCCTTGATGAACCACCGCGGCGGGAGCCACGCCCGCCGTCCACGGGTCTTGGTCATGCCTCGAGCCTCCCCTCCGGCACCTTCCAGGCACAGGGCAGAAGGTCACGCGAGCCCGAGACCGCTCACCACTGATACCACTTCGGTATCATGACCGCATGGCCATGACGCTGCGACTCACGCCCGAGGACGAGCGGCTGCTCGCCGCCCTTGCCGAGTCCGAGGGGGTGAGCAAGCACGAGGCCACCCTGCGTGCGATCCGCGAGGCGGCCGCGCGGCACGGTCACGAGGCCCGGGTCGCCGAGCTCTCCGCGCGGGCGCGTGAGCGGTACGCCGACCTGCTTGACCGGCTGGGCCGTTGACCGTCCCCCTTGGGACCGAGGACCTGCTCAGGCTCGTCGCGGACCTGGCCGTGGGACCAGTTCGCGACCTGGGGCTGCTCGACTCGGCGGCGCACCGCCCCGGCGCCGTCCTGTACGGCCGCGAGGCCTATCCCGGCCTGGACCAGAAGGCGGCGGCCCTCCTCGACTCCCTCGTCGGCAACCACGCACTCGTCGACGGGAACAAGCGGCTGGGCTGGCTGGCGGTGGTCGTCTTCTACGGTCTCAACGACGTCGACCTGGACGCGCCGGACGACCCGGCGTACGAGCTGGTCATGTCCGTGGCCCGCCGAGAGCTGTCCGTCGACGAGATCGCCGCTGCGCTTGCACGGTGGCTCTGACCGCCGAGCACGGCGGACGTCACTGCAGCAGTCGACCGCGGTGGGGCGGGTGGGGCTCGAACCCACGACCCAAGGATTATGAGTCCTCTGCTCTGACCGACTGAGCTACCGCCCCGTGCGGTCGGGAGCCTAGTCGGCGTGACCCGCGGGACGTCATGCGGTCAGAGCAACCTGTTGCTCCAGCCGCATGACGTCCGGCCGGGGCACTAGCATCCGACCCGGAGGGGCCCGGCCGCCCGGAGCGGGAGACACCGAGCCACGCGCAGATGAGCGACTTCCCGTACGCCGACCGCTTCCCCGTCAACAGAGCGCTGCCCGACCACGGGCGCCCGCGCGAGGAGATCCTCGCCGAGCTGCGCACGATGGCGACCGAGGAGGACGCCTTCTGGGAGACCGGACGCTGCTCGGGGACGATGTACTGCGGCGACCACGACCACTACCGGTTCCTCACCGAGGCCTTCGGGCTGTTCGCACACGTCAACGTCCTGCAGCGCGACATGTGCCCCAGCGCCACCAAGATGGAGGGCGAGATCATCGCGATGGCCCTCGACCTCATGCACGCCGAGGCGGTCCAGGACGCGACCCCGGCCGGCATGGTCACCAGCGGTGGTACCGGGAGCATCCTGCACGCGGTGCTGGCCTACCGCGAGCACGCCGCCCAGCGCCGCGGCATCGACCGGCCCAACTTCGTCAAGCCCGAGACCGGCCACCCGGCGTTCGACAAGGCCTGCCACCTGCTCGGCGTCGAGCTGCGCAGCGTCGCCGTCGACCCCCACACCACGCTGGTCGACCCGGCCGAGGTCGCGGCCCGCGTCGACGCCAACACGGTCGCGATCCTGGGCTCGGCCTGCAACTACGGCTACGGCACGATCGACCCGATCGCCGAGCTCGGCCAGGTCGCGCTCGAGCACGGCACCGGGCTGCACGTCGACGGCTGCCTGGGTGGCTTCATCCTGCCGTTCGGCGAGCAGCTGGGCTACGACGTACCGCCGTTCGACTTCCGGGTGCCCGGGGTCACCAGCATCTCCGCGGACACCCACAAGTACGGCTACGCGTTCAAGGGGACCTCGACGCTGGTGTTCCGCGACAAGGCCTACCGCAACGCGCAGTACTTCCACCTCGCGGGCTGGAGCGGCGGCAAGTACATGTCCCCCGGCATCGACGGCTCCCGGTCCGGCGGCCTGCTCGCGGCGACCTGGGCCTCGATGGTGCACCACGGGCGGGACGGCTACCTCCACCACGCCCGGGAGATCTTCGCGACCGCGGACCGCATGAAGGCGGCGGTGCGCAGCCATCCGGAGCTGCGGATCATGGGGCAGCCGACGTTCTGCTTCAGCTTCACCTCCGACGAGTTCGACATCTACCACGTCAACGACTTCCTGCGGGAGCGCGGCTGGCGGCTCAACGGGCAGCAGTACCCCAACGCGATCCACATGGCCGTGACCCGCCCGCAGACCCAGCCGGGCGTGGCCGAGGCGTGGGAGACCGACCTCGCCGACGCCGTCGAGCACGCGCACCGCCAGCACGCGGCCGGGGCCGAGGCGTTCAGCAGCGCGTTGTACGGCGGCGTCGCCGGCGGGCTCACCACCGAGGTCGAGGAGTTCATCGTCGCGGTGATGACCGACATGCTCGACGCCCAGCAGAGCGTCCCGCCGGCATGAGCGGCGGCCGCCGGCTGGTGCTCGCGGTGGACCTCGGCACGAGCGGGGTCAAGGTCGGCCTGGTCTCGAGCCACGGCGACCTGGTGCGCTGGGAGCAGCACGCGCTCACCACGGCGTACGCCGAGCACGGGTCGGCGACCCAGGACCCCGACCACTGGTGGCACCTGATCGCCGACGCGTCCCGCCGGGTGCTCGCCTCCGCGGGCGCGGCCGCCGACGAGGTGGTCGCCGTCGGCATCACGGGCCAGTGGGGCAGCACGGTGCCGGTCGACGAGCACGGCCGGGCGGTCGGACCGTGCCTGCTGTGGACCGACACCCAGGGCGCCCCGCACTCCCGGGCGCTGGTGGGCGGGCGGATCCAGGGCTACCGCGCCCGTCCCCTGGCCACCTGGATCCGGCGTACCGGCGGGGTGCCGTCGACGTCGGGGGCCGACCCGCTCGGCCACATCCTGCACCTCGAGCGCGACCGCCCCGCCGTCGCGGCGCGGACCCGGTGGTACCTCGAGCCCGTCGACCACCTGGCGATGCGCTTCACCCTGGTCGCCGCCGCGTCGCCCATGTCGATGACCGCGGCCTGGCTCACCGACAACCGCCGCCCCGAGGTCGTGGCGTACGACGACGTGCTGGTCGCCCGCGCCGGGGTCCCGCGCGACAAGCTGCCGCCGCTCCAGGCGTCCGGGTCGGTCGTGGGGACCGTGCACGCCGAGGTCGCCGCCGACCTCGGGATCTCGCCGGCCGCGCGGGTCGTCACCGGGCTGCCCGACCTGCACGCGGCGGCGGTCGGCTCGGGATGCCTGGAGCTGCACGAGGCCCACGTCTCGATCGGGACCTCGGGCTGGGTCACCTGCCCGCTCGACACCAAGAAGACCGACCTGGTCCGCCAGTGCGCGACCGTCCCCGGCATCGGCCCCCACCCCTACCTGCTCGGCGACAACCAGGACAGCGCCGGCCGCTGCCTGCAGTGGTACCGCGGCACGCTCGCCGGTCAGCCGGGGCGGGGCCGCACCGCGCCGTCGTACGACGACATCACCGACCTCGCGGCCACCGCCGCCCCGGGCTCGGGTGGGGTCGTGTTCACCCCCTGGCTCACCGGCGAGCGCAGCCCGGTGGACGACCGCGCGGCGCGGGCGGGCTTCCACAACATCGGTGTCGGGACGACCGGGGCCGAGCTGGCGCGCGCCGTGCTGGAGGGCGTCGCCCTCAACACGCGGTGGCTGCTCGAGGCGGCCGACCACTTCACGGGCCGGCGGCTCGGGCCGCTGCGGATCATCGGCGGCGGTGCGCAGTCCGAGCTCTGGTGCCAGATCGTGGCCGACGTCTGCGACCGGCCCGTCGAGCGGGCCACCGAGCCGCTGCTCACCGGTCTGCGCGGCGTGGGGCTCGCCGCGGGGGTGGCGCTCGGCGACCTCGGGTGGGCGAACGTCCGCGCGCTGGTGCCCGTCGACCGCACCTTCGAGCCGGCGTCCGCGCACCGGGAGGTCTACGACCGGCTGTTCGCGGAGTTCCCGCGGCTGCACAAGGCCCAGAAGGGGATGTTCGCCCGGCTCAACGGGTGAGTGGGTCCAGGCGCTCGATCAGCCGCAGCGCGTCGTGGGGCGCGAAGCCCAAGGCATCGTTGTCGAAGTACACGACCACGTCAGCCTCCTCCGCCCACCCCCGGCACTTGTCGGCCCACCGGTCGAGCGCCGCGTCGCCGTACCCGCTGGTGTAGAGCTCCTGGTCGCCGTGCAGGCGGACGTAGACGAGGTCGGAGGTGACCGCCTCGGCCATCGGGAAGCGGCCCGCGGTGTCGGCCACCACGCAGGCGACGTCGTGCTCGCGGAGCAGCGCGAACGCCTCGTCGGTGCAGAACGACGGGCTGCGGAACTCCAGCGCGTGCCGCACTCGGCGCGACGCGAGCCCGCGCGGTGCGGTGGTCAGGGCGCGCTCGTCGGGGACCTTCGCGTCGTGCCGGCGCGCGAGCGCGGCCAGCTCGCCGATCGTCCGCGGGAGCTGGCCGAAGAACGCCGCGAGCACGTCGGGGTCGTACTCCAGTCGCTCGGGGAGCTGCCACAGCACCGGCCCTAGCTTGGGTCCGAGCGCGAGCAGCCCCGAGGCGAAGAAGTTCGCCAGCGGGGTCTCGACGTCGCGCAACCGCAACATGTGCGTGACGAACCGGCCGCCCTTGACGGCGAACACGAAGTCGTCGGGCGTCTGCTCGCGCCAGGAGGCGTACGACGTGGGCCGCTGGAGGCTGTAGAACGACCCGTTGATCTCCACCGACCCCATCCGCTCGGCCGCGTAGGCGAGCTCCTGCCGCTGCGGCAGTCCCGACGGATAGAAGTCACCGCGCCACCCGGCGTAGGTCCAGCCGGAGATGCCGACCCGGATCTCGCCCACGGCTGCTCCAGTCTCACCAGGGTCTCAGCCGTCGCGGGCCGAGTCGACCGCGAGCGCCAGCGCGTTGAGCCCGGCCCAGCCGAGCGTGATCCCCAGGATCTTGCGGCGCACGTCCGCGTCGTCGGTGCGCGCCGAGAGCAGCGCGCCGTCGCCGAGGTCCATGGCGATGCGCAGCAGCATCGCGGTCCGGATCGTGCGCGGCGAGCGCCCGAGCAGCGCCGCGCCGCCGATCGCGAGGTCGCGCACGCCGTACGTCCGCGCGAGCAGCTCGAGGCCGGGACGTTCCTGGCGGCTCGCCTGCAGCGCCTGCCACAGGTGGGCTGGCCGGGCCAGGGCGTAGCCGGCGTACGCGGTGGTGGCGGTCGACATGAGGCGGCTCAACGGGTAGGTCACAGACGACGGGTACCCGCCGGGCCGCCCCTCCTCACCTCGTCGCGAGCGGCTCGCCCGTCTCGAGCAGCGACTTCAGGCTGGCGAGGATCTCCGGCCAGCCCTCGCTGACGCCCGGCAGGAGGACGCTGCCCTCGGCGAACCCGCCATGGGTGACCCGCAGCCGGACGGTCTCGCCCACCGGCTCGAGCTCGAAGGTCGCCAGCGACAGCGGCTCGGCCCGGGCCGCGGCCCACTCCTCGGACTCGCCGCCGACGGCCGCGACGAACTCCGGGGTGATCGCGTGCCAGTAGTACGACAGTCGGCGCGGCGGGTCGGACTCGACGACGACCTGGCGCTCGTCGGCCATCGTGGCACCGGCGTACCGCCAGGTGACGGGCGAGCCCACCAGCCAGTCCGAGCTCAGCTCGACGCCCCAGTAGCGCTTCGTGAACGCCGGGTCGGTGAGCGCCTGCCAGAGCCGCTCGGGGGTGGTACGGATGTAGGTGGTGTGGACGAACTCGTGCTTGCTCTCGGTCACGGTCATGGTGGGCGCCTCCAGGGCGGTCTTGAGGTCCGCGAGCGCCTCGGCGCGGTCGCGGTCGTAGCGGCTCAGCCAGCGGTCGGCGACGGCGTTGATCGGGGCGGCGTCGAGGTGGTGGACCTTCTCCCGGCCCCGCCACTGCGTGGTCACCACCCCCGCCTCCTCGAGCACCGCGAGGTGCTTGCTGACCGACTGGCGGGCCATGTCCAGCCCGGCGCACAGCTCGCCGAGCGTCTGGCCGTTGCGGTCCCGGAGCCGGTCCAGGAGCGCACGCCGGGTCGGGTCGGCGAGCGCCTTGAACACGGCGTCCATGGTCATGGCCCCATTTCATGCAGCCATTTGGCTGCATGTCAAGGGCGGTACGGCGACGGGTCCGTCAACGAGCCGAGCCAGTACGCCGCGCGGTCGCCCCACTCGGCCAGCTCGGCGTCGGTCGCGGCCGCGGTGCAGCGGATCCAGGACTCCGCGCGCGCCAGCCGGGCCAGCTGCAGGGCGGCCGGCAGCGCCGCGCGCAGCTCGGCCATCGGGGCGTACTCGCTCCACACCTCCAGGCCCGCGTCGGCGATCCGAGCCAGCCGCGGGTCGTCGGGCGCGAGCGCGAGCCGGTGGGCCAGCACGTTGAGCGGCACCAGCAGCGCGGCCAGCGGCTCGGTGACCATCGCGTCGGCGAAGTCGAAGAAGCGCAGCTCGCCGCCGACGTCGAACACGTTGTGGCCGTGCAGGTCGTTGTGGCACAGCGTCAGCGGCAGCCGCAGCGCCGCGACCTGGTCGGCCCACTCCGCCACCTGGGGCAGGGCGGCCCGGACGGCGGCCTGCTGCTCGGCGGGCATCGCCCGCGGGTCGTCCGCGGCCAGCGACGCGAAGGACGCGAGCTGGTCCTCGACATAGCCCACGCAGTCGCCCGGGGCGAGCGTGGTCAGCCCCACGCTGACGAGCCGCCCGACGTAGCGCGCCACCTCGAGCTGCAGGTGCGCGCCGGCCTCCACCACGCGGCACCACACGTCCACCTGCTTGTCGGGGTCGTCGTCCGCCTCACGGTCCGCGTCGCCCAGCGGCGTGCCCAGGTCGGGCGTGAGGAAGAGCCCGCGCGTGGTGTCGACCGCGGCCAGCGGCACGACGTGCCGCGCGGCGAGGTCGTTGAGCGCCAGGACCAGCGCGGCCTCGTAGGACTGGGTCGAGCAGTTCTGCTTGGCGTAGAAGCGCCCCGTCGGCGTCTCGACCCGCCACACGGTCGCCCAGGGCCGCAGCTTGACCCGCTCCAGCGAGGTCGGCTCACCGACCGCCGACGACACCCAGGAGGCGAGCTCGGCACGGAACCGCTCCCCCGCCCAACGCTCGCTGGCCGACGGCAGCCGCAGCGCGATGTCGGCGTACTGCTTCATGCTGGGAGCCTGTCACGTCCCCGACCTGGAGGTAGGTAGCCGCATGAACGCCAAGGACGAGCCGCTCGAGCCGCTGGCCGCACTGCCGGAGGACTGGGAGCGTGCATTGTGCGTGGTGGCGCACCCCGACGACATGGAGTTCGGCGCCGCCGCCGCGGTCGCGCGCTGGACCGCGCAGGGCAAGGACGTCACCTACTGCATGGTGACCAGCGGCGAGGCCGGCATCGACGCGATGCACCCCGACGAGTGCCGGGTGGTGCGCGAGGCCGAGCAGGTCGAGTCCGCGCGCATCGTCGGGGTCTCGGCGGTGGAGTTCCTCCACCAGCCCGACGGGGTGCTCGAGTACGGCGTCCCGCTGCGCCGCGAGATCGCCGGCGTCGTACGCCGCTTCCGGCCCGACATCGTGGTCACCGGCAACTTCCGCGACACCTGGGGCGGGGTCAACCTCAACCAGGCCGACCACATCGCGACCGGCCGGGCGGTGGTCGACGCGGTCCGCGACGCCGGCAACCGCTGGGTGTTCCCCGAGCAGCTCACCGACGGTCTGGAGCCCTGGGGCGGGGTCCGCGCCGTGTGGGCCTTCGGGTCGCCGTCGGCGACGCACGCGGTGGACACCACCGACACCTTCGACGCCGGCGTCGCCTCGCTCGAGGCGCACCGGGCCTACATCGACGGACTGGGCTGGGAGCACTTCGACGCCCGTGAGTTCCTCGAGGGGTTCGGGCGGCAGACCGGGCAGCGGCTCGGCACGGCCTTCGCCGCCGGGTTCGAGGTGTTCCCGATGGGCTGGGGCGAGTAGTCGCCGCTCAGTCCGGCCACCGATTCGCAGCCGGCGCGGGTCGGTGCCTCAGCCCTCGGTCCGGGCCAGCCGATCGGCCAGATCGTCCAGCGACGAGGCCTCGAGGTCCGGTGCCTGGAAGTAGCCCGGGAAGCCACCTCCGGCGCGGTTGACCCACGCGGTCGCGAGCCCGGCTCGACCCGCTCCGTCGGTGTCCCACGGGTGCGCCGCCACGAGCATCGCGTCGGCGGCATCCACGGCGCAGGTCCGGAGCGCGAAGGCATACGCCTCCCGCGCCGGCTTCCACAGCCCGGCGTCCGCCACGGACAGGAACGCCTCGAAGGCGTCGTCGACGCCGGCGTCGGCCAGGAGCCCGCGCGCGATCGATGCCGAGCCGTTGCTCAGGGTGACCAGCCGGATGCCCAGGTCGGCGAGCGCCCGGACGCCGCTCGGGACGTCGGGATGGACCCCCAGGGCCGCGAAACCGTCCATCACGTGCTGGACGGCTTCGTCGACGGTGCGGTCCAGCGGCACGCCGCCCAGGACCGTCCTCAGCCCCTCGGCGGCCACCTCGGCGAACGGCGGGTTCTCCCCGACCACCGTCAGCGCGAAGCCGTCGCGCAGCAGCCCGCCGAACCAGGCGCGCGCCAGCGAGGGGTCGGCCCCCACCGACTCGAACCTCCCGGCGAGCGGGGACATGTCCGACAGCGTCTCGTTGACGTCGAAGACGATGACGTTCGGTCTGCGCCGGCCTCCGGCTGCCGCCGCCTCGGCGGACACCGCCTGTCGCGACTCGTCCATGGTCGGTCCTCCTCTCGATCCGGACCACCCCGGTCGGCGCATCCCCGTCCGGGCCGGTCGGCGGCACGTCCGCCGGGCCCGGTACCCGGCACAACGTGTATCGATCCCCTCGGTCTTCCCGACCGCTGAGAAGGGCCGCGGGCGACCGGCGGCTCCGGCGCCGGAATCGGATCGCCGTTTGCGGGAGCCCGCTCACCGACCGGACCCGCCCGCCAGGGGCGTCGGGACTACTGCCGCACGCTCGGCCGAGGCCACCATGCAGAGGGCCCCTGACCTGGACGTAGCGCCCAGGTCAGGGGCCCTTCTCTCTGCTCCCCCGGTTGGACTCGAACCAACAACCCTCCGGTTAACAGCCGAATGCTCTGCCAGTTGAGCTACAGGGGATCGGTGCAGCCCGCACAGGTTAGCAATCCGGCTGCGCGAGGGAAAATCCGCCTCGCAGCTCGGTCCGGGCGGAGCCCGGGACGAGCGTCAGCGAGGCTGGTCGAGGAGGCTCGGCTGCGATCAGCGCGTCAGCGCGGAGCGCAGCGAGCCGTCTCGAAACCACCCCGCCGGTCCCCTCGAGACACCTGGAATGGCTGCTCGGGGGGCCGGACCGCAGCCACTTCTGGTGCCTCGACGGGGAGGCGGACCCTCAGACGGGCCCGACCTCCTGCTGCGCCGCCGCGAGCGCCTCGGCGGCGAGCCGGCGCACCTCGGGGTCGTCGGGGTCGACGCCCTCGTCGAACTCGTAGACCCACTGCACGGGCCGGTCGCCGCGCGGCGCCCGCCGGGCGATGACCCGCAGACCGCGCCGGCCGTCGATGCGCACGTGCCGCTGCAGCACGATGCTGGCGGTGACCCGCTCGCGGACCAGCTCGAGCAGGCGGGCGGGCTCCTCGATGGTGAACCGGTGCTCGGGGCGCACCTCGCCCCAGCTGCCGACCTCGGTCACCCGCAGCACCGAGGACTCCTGGTCCCAGTCGGCGGCCTCGACGTCCTCCCAGGGGATCCGGACGGTCTCGCTGAGCTCGAACGACCGGCCCGCGCGGGACCGCACCAGGTAGAGCGCGTCGCGGGTGCCGCCCAGGTGCCCCTCGACGGCGGCCGTGTCGGCGAGCAGCCGCTCGCCGCGCTCGACCCGGATCGGCGGCCGCTCGCGGCGGCGGAGCCTCACGACGCGCCCCCGGCGAGGCGGTCGCGCAGGGCCCGGCGGTGCGCCTCGAGGGCGGCGAGCTCCCCGAACATCTTGTTGAACTCCTCGGCGTGCTCGACGGGGTTGGTGCGCTGCAGCTTGGACTTGATCTCGGCGATCCGGCGGGCCGCGGTGAGCTCGAGCAGCCGGAAGACGTGCTGGCCGACGTACGCCGCGTCCGGCTCCTTCTTGAGCGGCTCGACCGCGAGGGCGCTGATCACCGACGACACGGCCGGGTCGGTGGCGGCATCGCGCAGCCGGCTCGCCCAGCCGGCGTCGCCCGCGCCGGCGCCGGGACCGCCGGCCGCGGCGACCAGCTCCCAGACCGCGCGGTAGGTCGGGTGGGTGAAGTCGTTGACGCCGATGTCGCCGGTGCTGCGGCCGATCGTCATCGGGTGCTGGATGACCAGCTGCAGCGTCTCGCGCTCGGTGGCGAACCGCGGGTCGCGCAGGTCGGGTACGGCGGACCGGGGCGGCGGCTCGGTCTGCGTGGTGGCAGTGGCGCCGGCGCGCTGGTCCTGGCTGGGGCGCCGGTGGGCGGCGCGGCGTACCTCGGCGCGCGCCTCCTCGGGGTCGAGCCCGATCATCCCGCCGAGCTCGCGCGCGAACGCGTCGACCTTGGACTTGTCGCGGATGCTCGACACGAGCCGGGCGCCCTCGCGCAGGGCGTCGATGCGCCCGTCGGCGCGGTCGAGGTCGTACTTGCCGACCACGTTGGCGAGCACGAAGCGGTACAGCGGCACCCGGCGGGCGACCAGCTCGCGGACCGCGGCGTCGCCCTTCTGGATGCGCAGGTCGCAGGGGTCGAGCCCGTCCGGCTCGACGGCGACGTACGTCTGGGAGACGAAGTTCTGGTCGCCGCCGAACGCGCGGAGTGCGGCCTTCTGGCCGGCGGCGTCGCCGTCGAAGGTGAAGATCACCTCGCCGCGGAACTCCTCGTGGTCGTTGAGGAACCGGCGCAGCACGCGGGAGTGGTCCTCGCCGAACGCCGTGCCGCAGGTCGCGACCGCGGTGGTGACCCCGGCCAGGTGACAGGCCATCACGTCGGTGTAGCCCTCGACGATCACCGCCCGGGACTGTCGGCCGATCTCGCGGCGGGCCAGGTCGATGCCGTAGAGCACCTGGCTCTTCTTGTAGATCGGGGTCTCGGAGGTGTTGAGGTACTTGGCGTCGATCCGGTCGTCGTCGAAGATCCGGCGGGCGCCGAAGCCGATCGTGTCGCCGCTCGCGTCGCGGATCGGCCACAGCAGCCGGCCGCGGAAGCGGTCGTAGCCCGAGGGGCCGACCAGCCCGCCGACGGTCATCTCCTCGTTGGTGAAGCCCTTCTGGCGCAACAGGTTCTTCAGCGCGTCGCCCGAGCGCGGGGCGAAGCCGACGCCGAAGTGCTCGGCCGCCCCCTGGTCGAAGCCGCGCTCCCCCAGGAACTGCCGGGCGACCAGCGCGTCGGCGGTGGCCAACTGCTCGGCGTAGAACGTCTGCGCGACCTGGTGCGCCTCGATGAGCCGGCGCCGCGGCGGGCCCTTGGGGCGGTCCTCACGGATGTCGCCCTCCTCGCGGCGCAGCTGGACGCCGTACTTGTCCGCGAGCCGCTCGACCGCCTCGCCGAACGTCAGGCCGTCGATCTTCATCAGGAACGTGATGACGTCCCCGCCCTCGGAGCAGCCGAAGCAATGGAAGAATCCACGGGCCGGGTTGACGTTGAACGACGGCGACTTCTCGTCGTGGAAGGGGCAGAGTCCCTTCTGGGAGCCGCCGCCGGCGTTGCGGAGCGTGACGTACTGACCGATGACCTCGTCGATGCGCGCCTTCTCCCGCACCAAGGAGATGTCGTCCTCGCGGATCCGGCCTGCCACGTGGCGGAGTCTACGGGGGCGGCGACCGCCTTCCCCCACTGCTCCACAGCCCCGCGGAGCGGCCGGCCCCGCGATACTGGGACGGTGACCGCGGACCCCGGACTCGCCGAGCGCGCCGCCGCGCTGCGCGCCGACGCCGAGGCCCAGCTCACCGCCCTCGCGGGCGGCGCGTCCTTGTGCAGCATCGCCCGCTCGGGGGCCGCCTTCCCGGGCGGGAAGTACCAGGAGGGACGTGCGTCCGCCGCGGCGACGCTGCTGCGAGAGCTGCGGCGCGGACTCGAGGAGGCCGAGGCCCTCGACGCTGCACGCAGTCGCTGGCTCGCCGTGGCGCCGGAGCGGCTGCGGGCCGCGCCCGACTGGCGGGCGTACGGCGAGGGCGGCGACGACGCCCTGGCCGAGCTCGCCGGCCCCGACGCGGCTCAGTAGGCGCCGGACGTCACGTTCGCCAGCGGCTCGCCCGCGGCGTACCGGTGGAGCTGGTCGCGGACCAGGCGGTGCGCCCGCGGCCACATCGCGCTGCTCGCCCCGCCGACGTGCGGGGAGATCAGCAGGTTCGGCGCGTCCCAGAGGGCATGGTCCTCGGGCAGCGGCTCGGGGTCGGTGACGTCGAGGGCGGCGTGGATCCTCCCCTGGTCCAGCGCCTCGAGGAGCGCCGGCGTGTCGAGGACCGCGCCGCGGGCGACGTTGACGAGGAGCGCGCCGTCTTTCATCGCGGCCAGGAAGCCCGCGTCGACCAGGCCCCGGGTCTCGTCGGTGAGGGGTACGACGAGCACCACGACGTCGGCGTCCGGCAGCAGCACGGGCAGCTCGTCGATGCCGTGCACCCCGTCGCGGGCGGTGCGGGCGACCTTGACGACCTCGACCTCGAACGGCAGCAGGCGGCGTTCGATCGCCGCACCGATCGCGCCGTACCCCACCAGCAGGACGCGCCTGTCGGCGAGCGCGGGCCGCCAGGCGGGTGCCCACGTGTGGCGGTCCTGGGCCCGGACGAAGTCCGGCACGCCACGCAGGCTGCTCAGGATCAGCGTCAGTGCGAGCTCGGCGGTGGAGGTGTCGTGGATGCCGCGGCCGTTGCAGAGCGTCACGCCCGCGGGGACGCTGCCGCGCAGGTTGTCGACGCCGGCGGTCAGCGTCTGCACGACCTCGAGGCTCCTCATCAGGGGCAGCACCTCGGCCACCCGACTGCCGACCTGGTACGGCGGCACGTAGAACCGCACCTGGCCCACCGAGTCCGGCACGCGCTCGGTGGGGTCGACCACCTCGTAGCGCAACCCACCCGGCGGATCGCCGAGGTCGGCGGGGTCGAACGGCAGCCACACCAGTCGATCGCTCACGACTGCCGAGCCTACGGCGCACTGCGGATCGGTAACCTCGCTCCCCATGGCACGCCTGATCCACCTCAACGGCCCGCCTGGCATCGGGAAGTCGACGCTCGCCCGGCGATACGTCGAGGAGCACCACGGCGTCCTCAACTGCGACATCGACGTGCTGCGCACGCTGATCGGCGGGTGGGCCGACGACTTCGGAATGGCCGGCGAGCTCATCCGGCCGGCCGCGCTCGCGATGATCGGGGCCTACCTCCGCTCGGGCCACGACGTGGTCCTCCCCCAGATGCTGCATGACCCTCACGAGGTTGACCGCTTCCACCGCGCCGCCCACGACGCCGGTGCTGAGGTGGCCGAGCTGTTCCTGATGGACGACCTGGATGCGTGCCTCGAGAGGTTCACCCGCCGCGGCGCCGACGGCCCGGCCGACCCCTGGCACCAGCAGGTGCGGGCGATCGTCGCCAGCCTCGGTGGGGACGACGAGCTCGCTCGCTGCCACGCCGCGCTCCACGAGCTGCTCGCCACCCGTCCGGGCGCGCAGGTCATCCGCAGCGTGGAGGGCGATGCCGACGGCAGCTACCGGGAGCTGCTCGCGGCGCTCGCGTAGGCACGTGCCGGTGGTTGAGGTGCGAGCACAGCGAGCCCCGAACGCACCCGGCGGTTGAGGTGCGAGCGGAGCGAGCCTCGAAACCACCGGAACCCAGTGACACTCGACCTCCAGGCCCGCGGCGGTTGCGGTCCCTGGCAGCGAAGACGGGTACGGCGCGCTTCTGGTCGCCGTCGACGGCCGGCCTTCAGGCCCGCTCGGGGTTGCGGTCCTTGGCAGCGAAGCGGTGCAGGTCCGCCACGGGTCGCCCGCCGCTGCCGGCTCCCCGACCGCCACCTCCGCCGGTGGTTGAGGTGCGAGCGCAGCGAGCCTCGAAACCACCGGGCCGGTGATCCTCGGCATTCAGGTCCGCTGGGGTTGCGGTCCCTTGGCAGCAAAACGGTGAAGGTCCGCCACGGGTCGCCCGCCGCTGCCGGCTTCCCGACCGCCGCCCCGAAAACTCAGCCCCACCAACATATTGACATCTCGAACACCTGTTCGATAGACTGTCGCCACGACCTTGCAACTCGGGAGTGGCGATGACCGCACAAGCGAACCCCCACCACCAGGTCACGCACGCCGTCACCCAGATCCACACCCTCCTCGACCAGGTCACCGACTCCTCGCTGTGGTCCATGGACACCACCGAGACCGCCCACACCCTGACCGAGCTCACCCGCGCCGCCGCGCGGCTCGCCGAGGTCGAGGCCCGCGTCGCCGCCCACGCCGACACCGTGGGGGTCGCCGAGCAGGTCGGCGCCACGTCGGTGGCGAACTGGTGGGCCCATGAGACCCGGATGACCCGCACCGAGGCCCACCGCAAGACCCGCCTCGCCACCGGCCTCGAAACCCACCAGCCCGTCCACCACGCCCTCGCCGCCGGGGACCTGCTCGTCGACCAGGCCCGGGTGATCATCCGCGCCGTCGAGGACCTCCCCGACCACCTCGACCCCGAGCTCGTCGCCCAGGCCGAACAGCACCTGGTCGACCAAGCCGCGCACTTCGACGCCGTCGCCCTGCGCCACCTCGGCAAAGGACTCCTGCACGTCATCGACCCCGAAGCCGCCGACGCACACGAAGCTAAGCTCCTCGAACGCGAAGAACGCGAAGCGGCCATGGCCACCCGGGTCACGATGCGCGAGGACGAGGACGGCACGCTGCGCGGCACGTTCACCCTCCCCGCCGCCCAAGGCCAGATGTTCAAGAAGCAACTTCTGGCCCTGGCCGCCCCCAAGCACCGCGCTGCGGTCGAAGGCCACCTCGGGGAACGCCGGCCCGGCCCGCAGCGGATGGGACAGGCGTTCGTCGAGTGGATCGAGCGCTACCCCACCGACCGGCTCCCTGAGGCCGGCGGCGTCAACGCCACCGTCGTGGTCACCATCCCGGTCGAGACGTTGCAGGGCGGCCTGAAGCCCGGCACCCTCGACACCGGCGCCGTCATCTCCCCCGGCCAGGCCCGACGGATGGCCTGTGAGGCCGGGATCCTCCCCCTCGTCCTCGGCGGCACCTCCGAAGTCCTCGACCTCGGCCGCACCCGCCGCTTCCACACCAAAGCCCAGCGCATCGCCATCGCCCACCGCGACCGCGGCTGCACCGCCGAAGGCTGCGACGCCCCACCCGGCATGTGCCACACCCACCACGACCCCACCTGGGCCACCGGCGGCAACACCAACACCAAACACGGCCGACTGCTCTGCCCAAAACACCACGCCAGAGCCCACGACCCCCACTACACGACCACCCACCTCCCCAACGGCAAGGTCGCCTTCACCCGGCGCACATAGACCGAACCAATCCTCGGCCCCCACCACCACGGACGACCCCCACCCACCCGCAGCCCAACCAACGGCCGCAACCACACTCCCTCGAGAACCAGGAAGCGGGACCACACACCTGCCCACACGCCTGCCCGCAAGCCGCCCGGCCTCCGCCACCCCGCGCAGGCCGTCAGGCGCACCCCGGGCACAATCCGGTTGCCCGGGAATGCGCGCCATGACTTGATCGACCTCGTGAGGATCGTGATGGTGACACCGGACGTCGCCGGTCTGAGCCGCGCGGCGGAGTCGCTCCGCGAGTGGCAAGTCGACCGCGCGCCGATGCAGCTGCACCCCGGCGACCTGGGGTTCCACTGGCGCGACGGCGCCGAACGCACGGCTGCCGACCTGCGCGTGTGGTCCCGCGGCGAACGGGTCGTGGCGATCGGGCTGTTGGACGCACCGCAGCTGCTGCGGATGGCCGTCGCCCCCGACCTCCAGAGCGACGACGAGATCATCGAGCGCGTCCTCACCGACATCGAGGCGCCCGAGCGCGGAGTGCTGGACGCCGGCACGGCAGTCGTCGAGGCACGCTGCGGTCCGCTGCTCGCGCAGGGCCTCCTCGAACGGGGGTGGGAGTACGACGAGCCCTGGACGCCGCTCCACCTCGACCTCACCGACCCCGTGCCGCGCTGCGGCCCGCGCGTCGAGACGACCGGGCCCGACGGCGCCGCCTTGTGGACCGAGATCCACTGGTCGGCGTTCCGCGGCACGACGATGACCGACGCGGACCGCCGCACGGCGGTCGAGCGCTGGCAGAACATGGCCGCGAGCCCGCCGTACGCCGACGCCCGCTGCCTGACGGCCTTCGGCGAGGACGGAGAGGCGGTGGCGGTGGCCGGTGTGTGGTCGTCCGGTCGCGGGCGGCCGGGGCTGCTCGAGCCGATCGGCGTGCGTCCCGAGCACCGCGGACGGGGTCACGGCCGGGCGATCACCCTCGCGGCGGCGGCTGCGCTCAGAGAGATGGGCGCATCTAGCGCGACCGTGTGCACGCCGAGCGCCAACGTCGGCGCCGTCGCGGCGTACGCCTCAGCGGGCTTCGAGCGTTCCCCGGACGCACGCGACCTCCGGCGGGCTGAGTGAGACGACCGAAGCTCATCAGCTGCGGGCACGGAGGCGGTCGAACGCCTTCGGCGCGGGGAGCGAGTCGAGTGCTGCCGCGATGACCGCGGCACACGACTCCGCCGACGTGCTCGTCGTGTCGACCACGATGTCGGCATCTCCGTTCACCAGCGTCTGCGACCGTGCGAGCCCGATCGGGCGGTCAGCTCGGGCCCGCTCCCGCCGGTCCAGCTCGTCGGGCGAGCAGCGCACGTCGACCAGCGTCACGTCGTACCCGTCGAGGACGTCGAGCAGGTCGTCCAGCCGCCACGGCTCGCTGAGCGGGTAGTCCATGACCACGTCGTTGCCCACCGACGCGAGCGCCGCCACCGCTCGGTGGTAGCCGAGCCGGGTCCGGCGCAGCACGGCGTCGGTCTCGGCGTCGTCGAGGGCGCGGGTGTGGTCGGTCGAGCGCATCGCGCCCAGGGCGTCGACCGGGAAGTGGAACCACGGGTCCGGGAGCAGGCCGAGCAGCGCTCGCGCGATGCTGCCCTTGCCCGAGCTCGACGCCCCGGTCAGCAGGACGACCCGCCCCCGTCTCGCGGTCATCGCGAGCGCAGCGCGTGGTGCCAGGCGTACGCGCTGGCGTCGGTGAGCGAGGCGACCTGGTCGATCACCACGCGCAGCCGGGCGGCATCGTCGGCGGCGGCCCCCCAGTCGTCGGCGAACGGCCGCTCGAGGCCGTCCGGCCCGCGGTGGGCGAGGACGGCGACCAGCTCGGCGAGCAGCTCGCGCTGGCGGACCATCGTGGCGACCCGGTCGTCGGCGCGCATGACGTAGTGGGCGGCGATGCCCTTGAGCACGGCCATCTCGAGGCGGGTCTGCTCGGGCACGACCAGGTCGGCGGCGTAGCGGACGAACGGCCCGTCGCTGGCGGCGAACGTCGCGTGCTGGACCGCGCCGCAGAAGCGACCGATCAGGTCGCTGGTGAGGTTCTTCAGCGCGGCGAGCGAGCGTCGGGAGCCGTCGTACGGCGTCTCCGGCCAGCTGCCCACCCCGCGCAGCCCGGCGAGGGTCGCGGAGAGGACGTCGTCGGTGGCGGTGGGGAGGTACCAGTCGCGGACCGTCTCCCAGACCTCAGCCTCGTCGATCACGGTGAGGTCGACCCGCTGGGCGACGACGCCGTCCTCGATGTCGTGCACGGAGTAGGCGACGTCGTCGGCGAGGTCCATGACCTGCGCCTCGAGGCACTGCCGGAGGCCGACGGCGCCCTGGCGCATCCAGTCGAAGACGGGGCGGTCGTCGTCGTAGACGCCGAACTTCAGCACCAGCCTCGGCGACCCGTCGGCGTGCACGCCCTGGGGCGCGTCGGCCGCCGAGCGCGGCCAGGGGTACTTCGTGCACGCGTCGAGCGTGGCGCGGGTGAGGTTGAGCCCGACCGAGCGGCCGGAGGCGTCGACGGTCTTGGCCTCAAGCCGGGTGAGCAGCCGCAGCGTCTGGGCGTTGCCCTCGAAGCCGCCGCAGGACTCCCCCAGCTCGGCCAGCACCCGCTCGCCGTTGTGGCCGAACGGCGGGTGCCCCAGGTCGTGGGCGAGCGCGGCGGTCTCGGCGATGTCGGGCTGGCTGCCCAGCGCCCGGGAGAGGTCCCGGGCGACCTGGGCCACCTCGAGGCTGTGGGTGAGCCGGTTGCGCACGAAGTCGTCGCTCTGCGGGCCGACCACCTGCGTCTTGGCCGCCAGCCGGCGCGACGCCGCAGCGTGCACCAGCCGGGCGCGGTCGCGCTCGAACGGCGTGCGCACGGGCGCATCGACGCGCTTGGGGGGTTCTTCGACGAGGCGCTCGCGCGCGGCGGCGTCGTACAGCTCCAGGTGATCCATCGCCCCAGACTCTAGGGGCCCCCAGGACCGGGCGGGTCCAAGGTCCTGGCCAGGAGGTGCAGGGAGCCCCTGCCACACCGCCGGCGCCGGGCCCTAGCGTCGGGGCATGCCAGCCGGCCGGCCGTACGTCGTCGCGCACCTCGCCGTCTCCCTCGACGGCGCGACGGCGGGCTTCCCGGTCGACGTGGGCGCCTACTACGCCATCGTCCCGACCTGGAAGGAGGACGTGACCCTCACGGGGGCGGACACGATCCTCGCCCAGGAGGGCGCGGTGGACGAGGCCGGCCCGGGACCCTCCCGACACGGCCCGCTCCTCGTGGTCGTCGACTCCGGCTGCCGGGTGCACTCCTGGGCACGCCTGCGGGACTGCGGCCGGTGGCGCGCCGTCGTCGCCGCCCGCACCGAGCAGTCGCCGCCCGACCCGGACGTCGTCTCGATGGTCGCCGGCCACGACCGCGTCGACCTCGCGGCGATCCTGGACCTCCTCGGCGACGAGGGCGCCGCGACCGTTCGGGTCGACAGCGGCGGGCAGCTGGTGCGGGCCCTGCTGGACCAGGGCCTCGTCGACGAGCTCAGCCTGCTCGTCCACCCCTGCCTGGCCGGGACGCCCGGGTCGTGGTCCGAGGGCGTCGTGACCGGCCTCGAGCTCACCGACCAGCAGCAGCACGCCGACGGCCTCGTCTGGCTGCGCTACCACGTGCCCAGCGAGGTGCGGAGCGAAGGAGAACGCGCGTGAACCGGATCGACGAGTACCGTGCCGACCTCGGTCGGATCGACCGCTCCGCCTGGCCGGCGTACCTCGACCGGCACTCCGACCTGCCCGGTCCACGCGGCAACATCGAGCTCGCGCTCGCCCTCGCCGACGTCGCCGATACCGCACTGGACGACGAGCTGATCGCCAGCGGCGACGAGTACCGGACGTTCTGCGGCGTCCTCGGGCTCGGCGCCACCGCCACCGATCCCGCGGTGCTGGACCGGCTCCGCGAGCTCGCGACCGACGAGCGCTGGCGTGTCCGGGAGGCCGTGGCGATGGCCCTGCAGCGGCTCGGTGACCTGAACCTCCCGGCGCTCGAGATGATCGTGCTCGACTGGGCCGCCGACCCGCACCCGCTCGTCCAGCGGGCCGCCGCCGCGGCCATCTGCGAGCCCCGGCTGCTCGTCGGCCCGGCCGCCGCCGCGGTCGCGATCGAGGTGTGCCGGCGTACGACGTCGTCGCTGGCCGCCCGGCCGGCCGAGACCCGCCGCGACACCGACGTGCGGACGCTGCGGCAGGGCCTCGGCTACTGCTGGAGCGTGGCGGTCGCCGCGGACCCCGCGCAGGGGCTGCCTGCGTTCTGGGCGCTCGACGACTCCGACCCGGACGTGGCCTGGATCGTGCGTGAGAACCTCAAGAAGACCCGGCTCACGCGCCTGCTCTGAGAGCGGCTCGAGGCTCAGCCGTTGGTCGCGACGTGCACGTGGTCGTAGTGGTCGGCCGTCGCCGAGCCGCGTGACGGCAGCGAGCGCCAGCCCTCGCTCGCCCGCACCGGCGTCCAGATCCGCTGGCGCCACAGGATGTCGTAGAGGTTGAGCTCGGCGGCGTGCTCCTGCAGGAACTCCGCGATCGCGTCGCCGAGCGCGACGTCGCTGGTCATGATGTCCAGCGCCCGCCCGGACGAGTGCTCCCCATGGCCGTCCCAGCCGCCGTACGACGTGATCTGCGGGAACGCGTGGCACACCGAGCGGTAGACGTACACGGCGTCGGAGGTGAGCCCGCTCTCCACGCCGGGGTCGGGGCACGGGGCCATCGAGAGGCCGGCAGCCGCGGTGAGCGGCTTGTCCTCGGAGAGGTAGCCCGCGGTCACCCAGCGCGACTTGCCCTGCCAGACGATCTCGACCCGGTCCCCGGCCTTGCGGCCGGTGACGAGCACGCGCTTGCCGGCCTCGACCTCGCCGACCTGGGTGGCGTCCGCGCCGGAGTCCGACCACAGGTTGAGCGTGGTCGTGGTCCACAGCCTGGTGTCCGCGCGCGCCACGGCCCGCTGGGTCGCGGCGCGCTCGCGCGCGGCCACGACCGACTTGCGCAGCTCGACCGGCTCGGTCCGGGACCCGGCACGCGAGAGAATCGGCGGGCGGTCGGCGGCAGCTGCCTCGGCGCCGAGGCCGGCGGTGCTCTCCTGCGCGACGAGGTTACGCGCCTCGGGGCTGCTCGCGAGCACCCCCAGCGTCACGGCCGAGGCGGTCGCCAGGAGGGCGAGGGGTCCGGCAACTGCTGCTGCTCGGGGCATGCGGCGGGCAGTGGTCTCCCGCTTGTGGCGATGCTCTGCCACAGCGCTGATCCTTTGCTGTTGCGTACGGGGGATGTCCGCCCTCCCCGACCCCCCGAAAGGTCACGAAAAGGCAACGACGGCCCGAGTCAACCACAGGCGCGCAGCCCTGTCCCAATCTCCCCCCGACCGGCCGGGGGTGTTCCCGGTCACGACGGGCTCAGCCGCCGGTGGTCTCGTCCGCGTCCTCCTGGACGTGGCAGCCGCTGCCGTCCGCGTCGTCGAGCCAGCCCTCGGGCAGCGCGACCCGGTCCCGCGGCGAGCCCTGCCGCCCACGCGGGGCGCCCAGCTCCCGCACCGGGAACGGCTCGTCGGGGTCGAGATCCGCGAGCAACCGGTCGAGGGCCGCCAGGCTGTCGACCAGACCCAGCGAGCGGCGCATCTCCCCGCCCGCGGCGAAGCCCTTGAGGTACCAGGTGACGTGCTTGCGGAACTCCTTGCAGCCGCGCTCCTCGCCCAGGTGGTGGCACAGCAGCTCGGCGTGCCGGCGCATCATCGCGGTCACCTCGCCGAGCCGCGGCAGCGTCGCGACCCGCTCGCCGGCGAACGCCGCGGCCAGGTCGCGGAAGAGCCAGGGCCGGCCCAGGCAGCCCCGGCCGACCACGACGCCCGCGGCACCGGTCTCCTCGACCATCCGGACCGCGTCCGCGGCCTCCCAGATGTCGCCGTTTCCGAGCACCGGGATGTCGACATGGTCGACCAGCGCCGCGATCGCGTCCCAGTCGGCCGCGCCGGAGTAGGCCTGGGCGACGGTCCGCCCGTGCAGCGCGATCGCCGCGCAGCCCGCCTCCTGGGCGATCCGGCCGGCGTCGAGGTAGGTCAGGTGGTCGTCGTCGATGCCCTTGCGGGTCTTCATCGTGACCGGCACGTCGTACGGCGTGGCCGCGGCGACGGCCGCCTCCAGGATCTCGGCGAGCAGCCCCCGCTTCCACGGCAGCGCACCGCCGCCGCCCTTGCGGGTCACCTTGGGGACCGGGCAGCCGAAGTTGAGGTCGATGTGCGCGACGCCGTACTCGGCGCAGAGGATCTCGGCGGCCTTGCCGACGTAGACGGGGTCGCTGCCGTAGAGCTGGACCGAGCGGATCGTCTCCAGGTCGTCGAAGACCAGCATGTCCTTGGTGTGCTGGTCGCCCTCGACCAGCCCGCGGCTGGTGATCATCTCGCACACGTACAGCCCGGCGCCCTGCTCGGCGCACAGGCGGCGATAGGCCGCGTTGGTGATGCCCGCCATCGGCGCGAGCACCACGGGGGTGTCGACGTGCAGCGACCCGAGCGTCAGCCCCGGGAGAGGCGCGGCGGTCGAGGACATGGGCCCATTGTCCGGGTGGGGCACGGGGCCTCCCAAATCCGAGCCCAGGGACTCAGCCGCCCCGCGTGCCGCCCTTGCCGCCCCGGGTGCCGCCCTTGCCGCCGCGGGTGCCGCCCTTGCCGGCCTTGCCTCCACCGGTCTTGGAGTCGCCCGCCGGCTTCGGTGCGACGTACTTCTCGACGTCCCCGGTCCAGGTGATCGGGTTGAACGTCTCCTCGGGCCGGAAGCTCACCGCCACGAGGTCGCCGTGGTTGGGGGCGAGGTAGACCAGGCACACCCGGGCGATGTCGCCCGGCCCGAACTTCTCAGGCAGCGGCGTGCTCGGGCACGGCTTGAAGGAGCTCGCGAACGGTGTCGGCTCGAGGAGCACGTTGGCGTCGTTGACCACGTAGAGCGGCACCGGGCGGCCGCCGAGGTCGGTGTCGCCGACGTTCTCGATCCGGGCCCGCACGTAGTAGGGCGTGGAGGCCTGCTGGGCGTCGCTGAGCTGCCAGGCCGAGAAGTCCTTGATCGACGTCGTCTCGAGCCGGTTGACCGCGATGTCGAGCGCGGCGACCTGGTCCTGGCGCGGCTCGTAGGCGACCACCGCGTGGTCCCCGACCGCCAGCTGGCTGCCCTGCTCGGTCAGCGTCACCCCGTCGGGCACCGGGAGGTACGGCGTGGCAGCGGCGCTCGACCCGCCGGTCGACTGCGGCGTACCACCGTCGTCCGGCGTGGCGCCGCCGTCATCGGAGGACGAGCAGCCGGCGAGCGCGAGCGCCCCGGCAACCGCCGCGGCGACCAGCGTGGGGACCCGGATCATGCGGTCATTCTGCATGGGCGGGCGGTCAGCAGCCGACGAAACGCTCGGCGAAGTAGGCGCTGATCCGATCGAGACCCACCCGCTCCTGCTGCATGCTGTCGCGCTCGCGCACGGTCACCGCCAGGTCGTCGAGGGTCTCGAAGTCGACGGTCACGCAGTACGGCGTGCCGATCTCGTCCTGGCGGCGGTAGCGGCGGCCGATCGCGCCGGAGTCGTCGAAGTCGACGTTCCAGCCCGCGCGGCGCAGCTCCATCGCGAGGTCCTTGGCCTTGGGCGACAGGTCGGCGTTGCGCGACAGCGGCAGCACGGCGACCTTGACCGGAGCCAGGCGCGGGTCGAGGCGCAGCACGGTGCGCTTGTCGACGCCGCCCTTGGTGTTGGGTGCCTCGTCCTCGGTGTAGGCGTCGACCAGGAACGTCATCAGGCTGCGCGAGAGACCCGCGGCCGGCTCGATGACGTAGGGCACGTAGCGCTCGTTGTTGGCCTGGTCGAAGTAGGACAGGTCCTGCCCGGAGTGCTTGGAGTGCGTGGTCAGGTCGAAGTCGGTGCGGTTGGCGATGCCCTCGAGCTCGCCCCACTCCGAGCCCGCGAACCGGAAGCGGTACTCGATGTCGACGGTGCGGGTGGAGTAGTGGCTGAGCTTCTCCTGCGGGTGCTCGAAGTGGCGCAGGTTGTCGGGGTCGATGCCGAGGTCGACGTACCAGCGGGTGCGCTCGTCGATCCAGTACTGGTGCCACTCCTGGTCCTCGCCCGGCTTGACGAAGAACTCCATCTCCATCTGCTCGAACTCGCGGGTGCGGAAGATGAAGTTGCCCGGGGTGATCTCGTTGCGGAAGCTCTTGCCGATCTGGGCGATGCCGAACGGCGGCTTCTGGCGGCTGGAGGTCACGACGTTGGCGAAGTTGATGAAGATGCCCTGAGCGGTCTCGGGCCGCAGGTAGTGCAGGCCCGACTCGTCCTCGAGGACGCCGAGGTAGGTCTTGAGCAGGCCGGAGAACTGGCGCGGCTCGGTCCACGCGCCGCGGGTGCCGCAGTTGGGGCAGGCGACGGTCTTGAGGTCGACGTCGTCGGGGTCCACGGTCACGCCGTCCTTGGACTTCTTCTCCGCGACCTCCTCCTGGAGGTGGTCGGCGCGGAACCGCTTGTGGCACGACTGGCACTCGGTCAGCGGGTCCATGAACGTGTCGACGTGGCCGCTGGCCTCCCACACGGGGCGCGGCAGGATGATGCTGGAGTCCAGGCCCACCATGTCGTCGCGCATGGTGACCATCGACTTCCACCACTGGCGCTTGATGTTCTCCTTGAGCTCCACGCCGAGCGGCCCGTAGTCCCAGGCCGACTTGGTGCCGCCGTAGATCTCACCGCACGGGTAGACGAAACCCCGACGCTTGGCGAGGGAGACGACGTGATCGACGGTGGACGGCGGCGGCTTGGCCACGGTGGCTCTCCTGGGTTGTTGGCCGGCTGGCTGCCGGTCAGACGCTGGCTGGTGGGACCGACGGGAGGAACGAGTCGGAAAGGTCAGCCTAACGACCCCTTCGAGACGGTCGCTGCACGACCTCCTCAGGAACCACGCGGCGAGGCGACATTGAGGGTGGTGCCCGGCTCCGCGGCCTCGTAGGCGGAAGGCTCGTCGAGCGCGCGGCTCAGCACGGCGACCGCGTGCAGCTTCACGTCGTAGGTCGACAGCGCCCGCCGATAGCTGCCCACGTCGGCCCACCGGGTGGTCAGCACCCACAGCTCGGGGTCGTCGACGTTGCGGCCGATCTCGCCGCCGGCGTACCCCCGACACGCGGCGAGCGTGCGGTGCGCCGTCGCCAGGTCCTCTCGGAACGCCTCGCCGTCCGACAGCGGCACCCGGAACCTGTTCACGACCAGCACGCGCCGATCCTACGCGCCACCGAGTTGACAACGGTTCTCAACTAGACTGAGAATGATTCTCATGAAGAGCCACGTCGCCGCGACCCTCGCCGTCCTGTCGGCGAGCGTCCTGTCCCTGAGCGGCTGCGCCGCGTTCACCGACGACGGCGCCGACCCCGCCTCCTCCGCCGGCGGGGTCGAGGTCGCCGCGGCGTTCTACCCCCTCGCGTACGTCGCCGAGCGGGTCGGCGGCGACCACGTGGACGTCACCAACCTGACCGCCCCGGGCGGTGAGCCGCACGACCTCGAGCCGTCGGTCGAGGTCACCGCCGAGATCACCGAGGCCAACCTCGTCGTCTACGAGCGCGGCTTCCAGCCGGCCGTCGACGCCGCCGTCGGGGAGAACGCCCGCGGTGACGTCCTCGACGCCGCCGACGCGGTCGACCTGGTGCCGTTCCGCGAGCACGGCGTCGACTCCGACGAGCTCGACCCGCACTTCTGGCTGGACCCGCTGCTGCTCGCCGACGTCGGCGACGCGGTCGCCGAGCAGCTGGCCGACGTCGACCCCGACCACGCCCCGGACTACCGCACCGGCGCCGCCGAGCTGCGCGACGACCTGGAGCAGCTCGACCAGGACTACACCGAGGGCCTCGCGCAGTGCGACCGGACCACCGTGGTCGTCAGCCACGACGCGTTCGGCTACCTGCAGCGCTACGGCGTCGACATGGAGGCGATCCTCGGCCTCTCCCCCGACTCCGAGCCGACGCCGGCAGACCTCGCCCGGCTGCAGGACCTGATCCGCGAGGACGGGGTGACCACGGTGTTCTCCGAGTCGATCGTCAGCGCCAAGAGCGCGGACGCGCTCGCCGAGGCCACCGGGGCACGGAGCGAGGTGCTCGACCCCATCGAGGGGTTGACCGACCGCACCGAGGACGAGGACTACCTTTCCCTCATGCGCGCCAACCTCTCTGCGCTCGAGGAGGCGAACGGCTGTTGAGCGAGTCCCCCGAGGTGCACGCCGGGCCCGTGATCGCGCTGACCGGTGGCGCGGTCGCGATCGCCGGGCGCCCGATCCTGCGCGGCATCGACCTGGCCGTCCGGTCCGGTGAGTTCGTCGCGCTGATGGGCGCCAACGGCTCGGGCAAGTCCACGCTGGTCCGTGCGCTCACCGGCCTGCACCCGCTCGCCGCGGGCAGCCTGCGGCTGTTCGGGACGCCGTACGACGACTTCCACGACTGGCGCCGGGTCGGCTACGTGCCCCAGCGCGGCAGCGCGGCGTCCGGGATCCCCGCGTCGGTGTGGGAGGTCGTGGCGTCCGGGCGGTTGACCCACCGGCCGCTGTTCCGACCGCTGGGTCGGCGCGACCGTGCCGCGATCACCGACGCGCTGGAGGTCGTCGGGCTGGCGGACCGGGCCGGCGACGGGGTCTCGACCCTGTCCGGGGGCCAGCAGCAGCGGGTGCTCATCGCCCGCGCACTGGCCGGGGAGCCCGACCTGTTCTTCCTCGACGAGCCGACCGCCGGGGTCGACCTGCCCAGCCAGCAGGTGCTCGCCGACAGCCTCCGGACGCTGTCGGCCCGCGGCGCGACGATCGTGCTGGTCGCCCACGAGCTCGGCCCGATGGCGCCGCTGATCGACCGGGCCGTGGTGATGCGCGACGGTCGCGTCAGCTACGACGGCCCGCCGCTCACTCACGACCAGGTGCACCACCCCGACCTGGCTCACGACCTGGCCCAGGACCTGGCGATGGTGCACCTCGACCACGTCGACCAGGGCCACGGCCACCACCACGACGACCCGGCCCGCCACGACCACGCACCGCACGTGGCCGGGCCGCTCGACGGCTCCGGGGAGGTCGGCCGGTGAGCGACTACCTGCACCTGCTGAGCCTGCCGTTCATGCAGCGCGCGATCATCGCGGCGCTGTTCACCGGCCTGGCCGCACCCGTCGTCGGCACCTACCTCGTGCAGCGCCGCCTCGCGCTGATGGGCGACGGCATCGGCCACGTCGCGGTCACCGGAGTCGCGCTCGGCCTGCTCACCGGCGTCTCGCCGGTGTGGACCGCGGTGCTGGTGTCGGTGCTCGGAGCGATCCTCATCGAGGTGATCCGCGAGCGCGGCCACGCCAACGGCGACGTCGCGCTCGCCCTGCTGTTCTACGGCGGGCTCGCGGGCGGCGTGCTGATCACCGGGCTCGCCGGCCAGAGCGGCGCCCGGCTGCAGACCTACCTGTTCGGGTCGATCACCACGATGTCGGTCGGCGACGTGCTGGTGACGATGGGGCTCGCCGGTGCAGTGGTCCTCCTCGGGATCGGGCTCGCCCCGCAGCTCTTCGCGGTCGCGCAGGACCAGGAGTTCGCCCAGGTCGCCGGGCTCAACATCCGCGTCTACAACGTGCTGGTCGCCGTGCTCGCCGCCGTGAGCGTCAGCGTCGCGATGCGCACGGTCGGGCTGCTGCTGGTGTCGGCGCTGATGGTGGTCCCGGTGGCGACGGCCCAGCAGCTGACCCGCTCGTTCCGCGGCACGCTGCTCGCCGCGATGGCGCTCGGCATGCTCGCAGCCGTCGGCGGGCTGCTGATCTCGGCTGCGGCCCCGGACGGTACGACGGTCCAGCCCGGGCCCACGATCGTGCTCCTGGCCCTCGCCTGCTTCACGGTGTCGTGGCCGGTCGGCGTGTGGCTGCGCTCGCGCCAGCGGATGCGGCGCCCGTTCCCGGTGGTCGCGGCTGCCGCCCACCAGACCATCGACGAGCACCCGCACGACCACGGGGACGACTGCGGCCACGTCGCCGTACCCCACGGCGACCACGTGGACTACGTCCACGACGGGCACCGGCACGCCCCGCACGGGAGGCACTATGACGAGCACTGACGACCCCGGACCCGGCCCGGCGCTGCGGCCGACCCGGCAGCGCCGCGCGGTCACCGAGGCCCTGGACTCCTTCGCCGACTTCCGCTCGGCCCAGGAGATCCACGAGCTGCTCGGCGAGCGGGGCGAGCCGGTCGGTCTGGCCACGGTCTACCGCACGCTGCAGCGGCTGGCCGAAGCCGGCGACGTCGACGTGCTGCGCACCGAGGACGGCGAGGCCATCTACCGGCGCTGCTCCGACAGCCACCACCACCACCTGGTGTGCCGCTCCTGCGGCGCGACCGTCGAGGTCGAGGGTCCGACGGTGGAGCGCTGGACGCGCGCCATCGCCGCCGAGCACGGGTACGCCGACGTCAGCCACACACTGGAGATCTTCGGCACCTGCCGCAGCTGCGGCTAACGCTCGTCACGACGGGGCTCGGGCCCGAGCGGCAGCCGCACCCGGAACACGCTGCCGGCGTCGAGCTCGCTCTCGACCTCGATCCGGCCGCCGTGGCTCTCCACGATCGACTTGGTGATGCTCAGCCCGAGCCCGACGCCCTGGATGGAGCGCTGCTCGGCCTGCCGGGTGCGGAAGAACCGCGTGAACAGCCGGTCCCGGTCGGCGGCGGAGATCCCGATGCCGGTGTCGGCGACGCTGAGCTCGGCGCGGGTGGCATCGATCCTCAGCGACACGCTGACCCGGCCGCCGGCGTGGGTGTACTTCACGGCGTTCGAGACCAGGTTGTCGACCACCTGGCCGATCCGCTCCTCGTCGGCCAGCACGATCAGTGACTCGGGGGTGTCCATCTCGATGGTGATGCCGTTGCGCGCCGCCGCCGGTGCCGCCGCCTTCACGCAGTCGCGCACGATCGCGGCGAGGTCGGTGGGGATCCGGACCACCGGCATCGGGCCCTGGTCGGTGCGGGCGGTGTGCAGCAGGTCCGCGACCAGCCGGTGCAGCCGGACCGTGTTGCGAGAGACGACCTCGAGCTGGGCGACGACGTCCGGTGGCAGGTCGTCGCGCTCGAGCACGATGTTCACGTAGCCGACGATCGAGGTCAGCGGCGTCCGCAGCTCGTGGGACACCGACGCGACGAAGTCGTCCTTGACCTTCAGTGCCCGCATGTAGTCGGTGACGTCCTTGTACGCGAGCGAGGCGCCGGCGAACCGGCCGGCGTCGTCCTCGACTCGGCGCGCGGAGACCGACACCGCTCGGCGGGTCAACGGGTCCGCCCCGATCCAGATCCGGACGTCGTCGAACTCCTCGCCCTGGCTGGCCCGGTGCGTCGGCATGTCCTTCTTCTCGACCAGGTGTCTGCCCCACGAGTCGTAGACCTCACCGGCCTGTCCGGCGCGCCCGTCGTGCCCGGACGGGAAGGCGAGCCGCATGAACTCCAGGTGCCGGCGGTTCACCCCCTCGTAGCCGCCGTCGCGATCGAGCAGGAGCAGGCCGACGTCGACGGTGTCGAAGATCGCCTGCGACACCCGCCGCTGGTGCTCGATGACCTGGAGGCTCGCGCGAACCCGCCCGAGCGCCGCCGACATCGCGAGCGCCGCCCACCCCGCGACCACCGGGATGACCACGGTGCGGGTGAGGTTCGCACCCGAGACGCCCACATAGAGCAGACCCGGCACCGCCAGCAGGAAGACCGTCCCCAGGAACGCCACGAGGGCGCCGCGCATCCCGAACTGACGACCCAGCCACAACGCCGGCACGACCGCGAGCGTGCCGGTCGCGCCGCCGGCGTGATCCATCCGCGAGAACCCGAGCGCCGCGATGTCGAGCACGGGCAGCAGCCCGACGGACCAGCCGGGGAGCCGGTCCCACGGGACCAGGACGGCGGCCGCGCACCCGGCGACGATCACGACCAGACCGACGACCGGCCAGGATCGGAGCCCGAGCGACGACCCGCCCGCGGCTCGGAGGGCCAGGTCGAAGCCGAACAGCAGCGCGAAGACGCCCTGCAGCACCCCGGCGTCGGGCTCGTCGGTGAAGAGCAGCCGGCGGCGCAGGGCGTCCAGCCGCGAACCGAGACCGCTCATGCCGGCGGGCTCAATCCTCGACCGGGACCGGGTTGGGCGCCGCGCCGCCGTACCGCCGGTCGCGGCTCGCGTAGAGCTCGATCGCGTGCCACAGGTGACGGCGGTCGACGTCGGGCCAGAGCACGTCGGTGAAGACCAGCTCGGAGTAGGCCGCCTGCCAGAGCATGAAGTTCGAGAGCCGCTGCTCTCCCGACGTCCGCCAGACGAGGTCGGCGTCGGACTGCTCTGGGACGTAGAGGTGCTTGGCGAAGGTCTTCTCGTCGATCCTCGAAGGGTCGAGCCGGCCGGCGGCGACCTCGCGGGCGATGCTGCGGGCGGTGTCGGCGAGCTCCGCTCGGCCGCCGTAGTTGACGCACATCGTCAGCGTCAGCACGTCGTTGTGCCGGGTCAGCTCCTCGGCGACCTGCAGCTCACGGACCACCGACTTCCACAGCCGCGGCGCACGGCCCGCCCACCGGACCCGGACGCCCAGCTCGTGCATCTCGTCGCGACGGCGCCGGATCACGTCGCGGTTGAAGCCCATCAGGAAGCGGACCTCGTCGGGCGAGCGGGTCCAGTTCTCGGTCGAGAAGGCGTACGCCGAGATCGCCTTCACCCCGATCTCGATCGCGCCCTCGACCACGTCGAACAGCGAGTGCTCGCCGCGCTCGTGCCCCTTGGTCCGCGGCAGCCCGCGCTGCTTGGCCCAGCGCCCGTTGCCGTCCATGACGATCGCGACGTGCCGGGGCACCAGCTCCGGCGGAAGGGCCGGCGGGCGCGCCCCCGACGGGTGCGGGGTGGGCTGGCGCACAGCTCGTCTCACGTCCGCGAGCCTAGTGCCGAGGCGGGATCGTGCCGGCCGGAACCCGCGGGTCAGCGCTCGACGTACGCCAGCGACTTGAGGCCGCGCTCGAGGTGCCAGGCGAGGTAGGCGGACACCAGCGTGCTCGCCTCCTTGAGGTTGCGGGCAAGAGCGGGGTCGACCACGGCCCAGTCGCCGGCGAGGAGGGCACCGAGCAGCGCCACGGTCTCCGGGGCGGGTGACGCGGAGCCCGGGACCCGGCAGGTCGCGCAGAGCATGCCGCCCATCGAGGGGTTGAACCAGCGGTGCGTCGCACCCTCGGACGGCAGGGTGCCGCAGCGCGCGCAGTGGTCGAACGACGGCGCGTAGCCGGCCACGGACAGCGACCGCAGCAGGTAGGAGTCCAGCACCTGCCCGGGTGCGTGCTCCCCCGCCACCATCGCGCGCAGCCCGCCGACGAGGAGCAGGAACTGCTGCACCGACGGCTCGCGCTCCTCGGCCACCAGCCGGTCGGCGGTCTCGAGCATCACCGTGCCGGCGGTGTAGCGGTCGTAGTCGAGCCCGAGGCCCTTGGAGAACGGCGTCAGCGTCTCGGCCTGCGTGATCGTGTCGAGACTGCGGCCCTCGGCGAGCTGCAGGTCCACATGGGTGAACGGCTCGAGCCGGGACCCGAAGCGCGAGGTGGTGCGGCGTACGCCCTTGGCGACCGCCCGCACCCGGCCGCGCTGCCGGGTCAGGAGCGTGACGATGCGGTCGGCCTCACCCAGCTTGTGGGTGCGCAGCACGATCGCCTCGTCGCGGTAGAGCACTGGGCCATTCTGCCCTCTGCCCGGTGAAATCAGGCGGGGGCGCGGCGTCCGCGACGGGGTGTCTTCCAGCAGCCGGTCGCCAGGCCCACTGCGGCCCGGTCCAGCCGCTCGGGCCGGAGACGCCACTCGGCGACCGAGCGCGCCTTGACGAACGTGCCGCGGGGCAGCTCGTCGGCGAGCATCGCGGCGTCGGCCATCGAGTGCATGAGGTCGCCCCGGTGGCCGACCACCAGCGCGGGGACTGCGATCGCCCGGCGCTCCCGGGCCGACGGCGCGGCCCGGCCGAAGAACAGGCCGTGCAGCAGCGCGGCCATCGACGCGGGGCGCTGGTCGCAGGTGTCGAGCACGATGCCGGCCCAGAACGGCACGATGCCGCGCGGCACCGGGCGGGTCAGGCGGCGCAGCGCGCTCACCGAGAACGGCGCGAAGCGGGCGGCGAGGAGCAGCGGCCCGAGCGCGAGGATGCCGGCCTCCACGCCGTTGTCGAGGATCGGCGCGTCGAGGATCAGCCCACGCACCCGGGGCCGGGCCAGCACGGCCGTCTCCAGCGCGACGTTGGCGCCGAGCCCGCTGCCGCCCACGACCGCCTGGGCGGCGCCCAGGTGGTCGAGGAGCGCGACCACCTGCTCGGCGAACGCGGTCACCGAGTAGGCGTGCGGGTCCGCGGGCCGGTCGGACCGGCCGTGGCCGAGCGGGTCGAGCGTCACCACGTGCAGGCCCTCGCCGGCGAGCACCCGCGCCAACGGCTGCTGCATCCGGCGCGGCATCAGCTCGCCGGGCAGGAGCACTACCCAGGCGTCGCCGGCGCCGTACTCGGTGTACTCGAGACGGTCGCGGCCCGCGTCGGTCTCCACGAAGAACTGCCCGATCCGCTCCGACACCAGCATGCGCCCAACATAGGGCAGGGCCCGGCGTGCACCGGTGATCTGCGTCAGAAGCGTGCACTCCGTCGGCGCGTGGAACACACTGCATCCATGTCCCCCCGCCGCGACCAGCTCTCGTGGCCGGTCCTGCTGGCGCTGCTGGCCGCGGTCTACGGCGCGAGCACCGTGGCCGTGACGTTCGCCCCCGAGCACGGCGCGGTCGCCGCGTGGTGGCCCGGCGCCGGCCTGGCGGTGGTGCTGGTGGCGTTCACGCCGCGCCGGCACTGGGCTCCCTTGATCGTCGCGATCACGGTGGTCTGCACGCTCGCGAACCTCACCGGTGGGCGCGACCTGGACGTGTCGGCGGTCTTCGGCGCCGGCGACGCCGCCGAGGCGCTGCTCGCCGGGGCCCTGCTGCGGCGTGGTGACCGGCCCCCTCAGCTGTCGTCGTTCGAGGACCTCGGGCGGGTGGCCGTCGCGGCCCTGATCGGCGCGCTCGCGATCGCGGTCATCGCCCCCCTCGCCGTGGGGGTGCTCGCCGAGGGCAGCGTCTGGCGGACCGCGCGCACCGTCTACACCTCCCACGCAACCTCGACGCTGGTGATCGTCCCCGCCGCGCTCGCCGCGATGAACCGCACCCGCTCCCGGCTCACCGGGGAGGCCGTGGCGCAGGCCGCGACCCTGGTTGCGGTGACCGCCGTGGTCTTCGCCCCCGGTCAGACCCTCGCGCTGTCGATCCTGCCGCTGCCGCTGCTGGCGTGGGCGGCGCTGCGGCTCGACCTGCGCACGGTGACCTGGGAGGTCGTCGGCTTCGCGGTGGTGGTCACCTACCTCAGCTCGCTCGGCGGCGGCCCGCTCGGGTCGGACTTCGAGTCCGGGGACATCGGCGCCAGTGCGATGGCCACGCTGGTCCAGGCGTACCTGCTGTGCACCGCGGTCGTCGCCACCCCGCTCGCGCTCGCCATGGACCTGCGGCACCGCCTGCTCGAGCGGCTGACCGCGAGCGAGAGGCTGTTCCGCCGCAACTTCACCGAGTCGATGATCGGGATGGTGCTGCTGCGCACCGGCCGGAGCCCCCTCGAGATCGTCGACGTCAACGACGCCGCCGCCCGGATCATCGGCGGGGCCCGGACGCCGATCGGGCGCAGCCTGTCCGAGGTGCTCGACACGACCGAGCCGCTCGACCTGATCGCGACGCAGATGCTCGGCGGCAACACCGACGGCTGGCGGGCGCAGACCGGGCTGCGGGACCGGCCCGGCGCCCGCGTCAACATCGCGGTCTCCCTGCTCACCACCGACCCGGAGCCGACGTACTCCGCACAGCTGCTGGACGTCACGACCGAGTACGACGCCCGCCGTCAGCTGGAGGCGGCCGAGAAGCTGACCGTGGCCGCCCTGGACACCACCGCGGCGATGATCCTCGTGACCGATCTCGCGGGGGTGGTCGTGCGGGTCAACAGGGCGACGACGACCGTGACCGGGTTCGCCGAGGACGACCTGGTCGGCGCCGAGATCTGGGACATGCCGTTCGCCGCGGCCGGCTCGAGCGGCTACCCGGCCGGCCTGCCCGACGAGCCCGCCGGGCAGGTGAGCCGCGAGACCGACGTCGTCACCCGGCCAGGCGGCCGGCGCCGGGTGCTGTGGAACACCGGCTACGTGTGCGACGAGCGGGACCGCCCGACGTACGTCGTGATCACCGGCACCGACGTGACCGCCGAGCGCACCGCGGCCGGCCTCAACCAGCACCTCCTGGACGCGGCCACCGCGGTCGCACTGATCGGCATCGACCCGCGAGGCCGGATCACCCTGTTCAACACGGGCGCGGTCGCCCTGCTCGGGCACGACCCGCAGGACATGGTCGGTGTCGCGTTCACCGACCTGCTCGACCCCGACGAGCTGGCCGAGCGGTGCGGGGGCGCAGCGGGCGAGGATGCGTTCGCGAAGCTCGTCGCGGGCATCGCGGCCGGCGGCGAGACGAAAGCGCACGACTGGACGTGGGTCGGCGCCGACGGCCGCCGGCACACCGTGGCGATGACGCTCAGCGTCGCCGCCGACGCCTTCGCCGCCCGGGTCGGCTACCTGTGCGTGGGCCGTGACGTCACCGAGGCCCGGGCCAGCCAGGAGCTGCTGATCGCCGCCCTGGAGAAGGAGCGGCTCGCCGTGGAGCGGCTGCGCCAGCTCGACGAGGCCAAGAACGAGTTCGTCTCCACGGTCAGCCACGAGCTGCGCACCCCGGTGACCAGCATCGTCGGCTACACCGAGCTGCTCGAGGACGGCTCGGTCGGCGACCCGACCCCGGAGCAGCGCCCGATGCTGGACAGCATCGCGCGCAACGGCCAGCGGCTGATCCTGCTCTGCGACGACCTGCTGACGCTCAGCGGTCTCGACTCCGGCGCCGCCGGCTGGGAGCACGAGACGATCGACCTGGGCTCGCTGCTCCCGTCGGCCGAGGAGTCGGTGCGGCCGCTGCTGTCCGGACGCGACCTCGAGCTGGTGATGCTCGCCCACCCCGACCCCGTGCTCGTCCTCGGCGACCGGCTCCAGCTCGAGCGGGTGTTCACCAACCTGCTCGGCAACGCGGTGAAGTTCACCGAGGACGGCGGCCGCATCGAGTGCCGCGTCGCGCGGCACGACGACGAGGCGTGGTTGACGGTCAGCGACACCGGCCTCGGGATCCCGGCCGAGGAGCAGTCCGGCCTGTTCCAGCGGTTCTTCCGCTCCTCGACCGCCCAGGACCGCGCGATCCAGGGCACCGGACTCGGCCTGTCGATCGTGGCCGCCACCGTCGCCGCCCACGGCGGCCGGATCGACGTCGAGTCCGCCCACCTGGAGGGCACGACGTTCACCGTGCGGCTGCCCCTCGCGCGGTAGCGGGGCTAGGCCGTCCTGTTCACCGCGCTGATCACGGCCTTGAGGGAGGCGGTGACGATGTTCGCGTCGACCCCCACGCCCCAGTAGACCTGGTCGCGGACCAGGCACTCGACGTACGCCGCGGCGAGTGCGTCGCCGCCGGCGGAGAGCGCGTGCTCGGCGTAGTCCAGCACCCGCACGTCCCAGTCATGGGGCAGCTCGTTGATCGCGTTGACGAACGCCGCGATCGGGCCGTTGCCGACACCGTGGAGCGTGCGGATCTCGCCGTCGACGTACACGTTGACGGCGAGGGCGTCCTTCTCCCCCGCCGCCGAGGAGGTGTGCACGGAGTTGAGCTTCAGCGGCGTCTCGCGGTCGAGGTACTCGGCACTGAAGATCGCCCAGATCTCGTCGGCGGTGAGCTCGCCGCCCTCCGCATCGGTGCGCTCCTGCACGACCCGGCTGAACTCGATCTGCGCCCGGCGCGGGAGGTCGAGCTTGTGCTCGGCCTTGAGGATGTAGGCCACCCCGCCCTTGCCCGACTGGCTGTTGACCCGGATCACGGCCTCGTAGGTGCGGCCCACGTCCTTGGGGTCGATCGGCAGGTACGGCGCCTCCCAGGGCAGGTCGCGCACGGACACGCCCTGCTCCTCGGCCTGCCGGTCGAGGTCCTCCAGGCCCTTCTTGATCGCGTCCTGGTGGGAGCCGGAGAACGCCGTGTAGACCAGGTCGCCGGCGTACGGGTGCCGCGGGTGGACGGGCAGCTGCGTGCAGTACTCGACCGTGCGGCGGATCTCGTCGATGTCGGACAGGTCGACCTGCGGGTCGACGCCCTGGCTGAACAGGTTGAGCGCCAGCGTCACCAGGTCGACGTTGCCGGTGCGCTCGCCGTGGCCGAACAGGCAGCCCTCGACCCGGTCGGCGCCGGCCATCACGGCCAGCTCGGTGGCGGCGACGGCCGTCCCGCGGTCGTTGTGGGGGTGCAGTGAGATCACGGTGTTCTCGCGGCGGGTCAGCTGGCGGGAGAACCACTCGATCTGGTCGGCGTACACGTTCGGGGTCGCGACCTCGATCGTCGCGGGCAAGTTGAGGATGATCTCGCGGCCGTCGTCGGGCTGCCACACGTCCGAGACCGCCTCGCACACCTCGACCGAGAACGGCAGCTCGGTGGAGGTGAAGATCTCGGGGCTGTACTCGTAGCCGATCACGGTCGTGTCGAGGTAGCTCTCGGCGTGCTTCATCACCATCTGGGTGCCGCGGACGGCGATGTCCTTGACCTCGTCCCTGCTGGCCCGGAACACCACGCGGCGGAACAGCGGCGCCAGCGCGTTGTAGAGGTGGATGTTGGCGCGGGGTACGCCGATCAGCGACTGCACGCTGCGCTCGATGAGGTCCTCACGGGCCTGGGTCAGCACCGAGATCGTCACGTCGTCGGGGATGTGGTCGCTCTCGATGAGCTGGCGCACGAAGCTGAAGTCGGTCTCACTGGCCGACGGGAAGCCGACCTCGATCTCCTTGTAGCCCATCGTGACGAGGAGGTCGAACATCTTCATCTTGCGCGCGGGCGACATCGGGTCGATCAGCGCCTGGTTGCCGTCGCGCAGGTCGGTGGAGAGCCAGCGGGGCGCCTGGGTGATCGTCCGTCCGGGCCAGGTGCGGTCCGGCAGGTCGATCGGCGGGAACGCGCGGTAGCGCCGGAACGGCATGCCGCTGGGCTGCTGCTGGGGAATGGTCATGAGGTCCTCGCAAGGGTGTGAGCTGGTGCTCGGGGCGGGGCCGGCGCGCACACTCACCCGCAGCGAGGGGGTCCGGCTCTGGCTCAGACCTCGCTGCGGCAGCGAAGGAGGAGGTTGCGCGTCATGACCCGGACACCATAACGCACCCGACCGCCCGCCGTCGTCGAGACGGCGAGCGGTCCGGAGGATGGACGGTCAGGGCTTGAAGAGGACCTTGACCATCCCGTCCTCCTTGGCCTGGAACGTCGCGTAGGCCTCGGGCGCCGCGTCCAGCGGGAGGCGGTGGGTCGGGAAGCCCTCGACGCCGAGATGGTCCTCGTCCTGCTGGAGCAGCGCGAGGAGCTCGTCGGTCCATGCCCGGACGTTGGCCTGGCCCATGCGCAGCTGCAGCTGCTTGTCGAACAGCTGCATCATCGGCATCGGGTCGGAGGAGCCGCCGTACACCCCCGAGATCGACACGGTGCCACCGCGCCGGACCGCCTCGAAGGCGAGGTAGAGCGCCGCGAGCCGCTCGACGCTCATGTTCGTCATCATCAGCTGCTGGAGCCTCTTCGGCAGCAGCCGCATCGACTTCTGCACCGCCTCGGCCACCGGCGAGCCGTGCGCCTCCATGCCCACCGCCTCCAGGACGCTGTCGGCGCCACGCCCTCCGGTCAGCTCACGCACCCGGTCCGCCACGTCGTCGATCGCGTCGAGGTCGATCGTCTCCGCACCGCGGGCCGCCACCCGGTGCAGGCGCTCGGGCACCCGGTCGACCACGATCACGCGGATGCCACGGTGCATCGCGATCCGCGACGCCATGTCGCCGATCGGGCCGGCGCCGAGCACGAGCAGCGTGCCGCCCTCGGGGACGGCGGCGTACTCCACGCCCTGCCAGGCGGTCGGCAGCACGTCGGAGAGGTAGACGAAGCGGTCGTCCGGCGGGCCCTCGGGCACCTTGACCGGCAGGAAGTTCGCGAACGGGACCCGCAGCAGCTCGGCCTGCCCGCCCGGCACAGCGCCGTACAGCAAGCTGTAGCCGAACAGGCTGGCGCCGGTGCCGGTGTCGCGGTTCTGCGTGGTCTCGCACTGGCTGTAGAGGTGCCGCTCGCACATCCAGCACGAGCCGCAGCTGATGTTGAACGGCACGACGACCCGGTCGCCGACCGCCAGCTCGGTCACGCCCGAGCCGACGGCCTCGACGATGCCCATGGGCTCGTGACCCACGATGTCGCCCGGCGTCATGAACGGGGTCAGGGGGTCGTAGAGGTGCAGGTCGGACCCGCAGAGCCCGGTCGTCGTCACCCGGACGATCGCGTCCGTGGGCTCCTCGATGCGCGGATCCGGCACCTCCTCGACGCGGATGTCCTTGCGGCCCTGCCAGGTCACTGCCCTCATGGCGTGTCCCTCTCGCTCGACGGATCGGTCCTCCGCCGGGTACCCACGTCGCGCACCGCGACACCGCGGTGGTCTCACCCTTTCGGGCGTTTCTGGTCCGGCGGCGTTTGCCGGCCGATTTCGGTCGGGTATGGGCCGGGCGTAGCCACCACCACCATCACTCGGCAAGGAGGTCGCCTCATGGTCACGGCAACGCCCACCGCCACGCTCACCCCCGTCGAGGCCGCGGAGCGGCCCGAAGGCGGCCTCAGCCGGTCGGAGCGCGCCGAGCTCACCACGCGGCTCCTCGAGGTCGCGGCCGCGACGAGGGACGCCGCGGAGCGCGACGAGGTGCTGGGCCGGGTGGTGCTGGTCAACCGCGGGGTGGCCGACGCGGTCGCCGCCCGCTTCCGCAACCGGGGCGTCGCCCAGGAGGACCTCCGGCAGGTCGCCTACGAAGGCCTCACCAAGGCGGTACGCCGCTTCGACCCCACCTTGCGCCACGACCTGCTCACCTACGCCGTACCGACGATCCGCGGCGAGCTGCAGCGCTACTTCCGCGACCAGGGCTGGACCGTGCGGCCGCCGCGCCGCATCCAGGAGCTGCAGTGGCGGGTCAACCAGGTGGTCGAGCGGCTCACCCAGGACCTCGGGCACGAGCCCTCCGAGCAGGAGATCGCCGACGAGCTGGGGACCAGCGTCGAGGACTACCGCGACGCCGCCGCGGCCTTCGGCTGCTTCCAGCCGACGTCGCTCGACCAGCCGCTCGCGCACGAGACGGCGACCGCGATGGGCGACCTGATCACCGACGAGGAGGACGCCAGCTCCCCGGCCGAGGCCCGCCTCATGCTGGCACCAGTCGTACGCCGCCTCCCCGAGCGGCACCGCCGGATCCTCTACCTGCGCTTCTTCGAGGACCTCACCCAGGAGGAGATCGGGCAGGACCTCGGGGTGACCCAGATGCAGGTCTCCCGGCTGCTCAGCCGGATCCTCGGCGACCTGCGCGACGAGCTGCGCCAGGCCGGGTAGCGGTCAGGCCGTGGTGCCCGGCTCCAGCCGCGAGCCCGCGCCGAGGGCCACGCCCGGTCCGATGGTCGAGCCGCGCCCGACGAGCACGATGGCGTCCGGGTCGTCCGGGTCGGTGTCGGGCTCGCCGACCTCGGCGGCGTGGCCGACCACGCAGTCCCGGTCGATGATCGACCAGTCCAGCCGGGCGCCCTCGGCGACCACCGTGTCCTGGAAGACCACGCTGTCGCGGACCAGCGCGCCCTCCTCGACGACCACCCCGGGCCCGAGCACGCTGCGCAGGACCGTTCCCCGGACGACCGAGCCGGGGCTGAGCAGGCTGTCGGCCACCCGGCCGCCGTCGAGCACCCGCGCGGGGGGCCGCTGCAGCTGGTGGCCGATGATCGGCCAGCCGGGCTCGCCGAGCACGCCGCGGTCGTCGACGAGCACGTCACGGTGGGCGGCGAGGTACTTGTGCGGCTGCCCGAGGTCCCTCCAGTAGCCCGGCATCGCGTGGGCGAAGACCCGGCCCCGGTCGACGAGGCGCGGCAGCAGGTGGTCGCCGAAGTCCCCGAGCCCGCTGTCCCCCTCGTCCGCGTCCATGCCGAGCTCGCGGTGCAGCTGCTCGAGCACCGGCACGAGGACGGCCGGGTCGTACACGAAGATCTCGGCCGCGATCGTGCCCGTGCGCGGCCGGTCGGGCTTGTAGGCGAAGCCGGTCACCCGTCCGTCCGCGTCGGTCTCGACCGTCGCGTGATCGCCGGCCTCCTCGACCGGCACGGTGGTGGTGACGACGGTGCACTCGGCGCCCGTGCGCCGGTGGGTCCGCACCGCGTCCATGAGGTCGAACCGGTAGACGTGGTCGGCGCTGAGCACCACCAGCAGGTCGGGGTCCTCCTCGGTGACCTGGTCGCGGATCCGGTACAGCTCGTCGGCGTTGCCGTGGGCGAAGCCGTCCTCGTCGGCGCTGCCGTTGCCCTCCTCGGGCATCAGCAGCCGCAACCCGCCCCGGTTGCGGTCCAGGTCCCAGGGGCGGCCGTTGCGCACCTGCTCACCCAGGCTCGCGCCGAGGAACTGCACGGAGAGCCACACGTCGGTGATGCCGCTGTGGGCGAGGTTGGAGAGCGGGAAGTCGACCAGCTGGAACACGCCCGCGAACGGCAGCGCCGGCTTCGCCCGCTCCCGGGTCAGCACGTCCATGCGGCCACCGGTCCCGCCGGCCTGGATCACGGCGAGGATGTGGTCGCGAGGCATGAGGGCACCGTGCCCCGGCGGGCACCCGGGCACACCTGCCCGGCGGTACGATCACGCGGACCGTGGGCCCGCCGTACGACGGGGCCGTCCCGAACGCGCGAGGAGGAGCAGTGCCGCTGGCCGCACGTCGCCGCTCGCGCGCCGCCGCTCCCGCACCGCGCCTCGCACCGCGCCTCGCTCTGGGCCTCGCTCTGGGCCTCGCTCTCGCCGCCGTCCTCACCGCGTGCGGGGACAAGAGCGGATCCCCGTCGAGCTCCGACCAGCCGCCGACGCTGGGCGACTGCCGGGTGCTCGCCCCCGAGGACGTGGCGGAGCCGAGCAACGCGACCGAGCCCGTCGACTGCGCCGAGCCGCACACGGCCGAGACGTTCGCGGTCGGGCAGCTGCCGGGCACCTTCGACGACGTCGACTACGACGACGAGGAGCTCGGCGCCTGGGCCTACGAGACCTGCTCGAAGGCGTTCATGGCCTTTCTCGGCGCCGACGAGAGCCTGGTGATGCGCACGGTCGTGAGCTGGGCCTGGTTCCGGCCGTCCGAGGAGGCGTGGCAGGACGGCGCCCGCTGGTACCGCTGCGACATCGTCGGCGGCGGCGAGCAGAGCAAGGAGTACGTCGACCTGCCGACCACCGCCAAGGGCCTGCTGCTGGGCCGGCCCGAGGACCGCTGGATGGTCTGCGCCGACGGCCCGACCGTCGCGGGCTCGGTCAAGGTGCCCTGCACCGAGCCGCACCTGTGGCGCGCGGTGACGACGATCTCGCTCAAGAAGCTGGGCAACGACTACCCCGGCGACCGGCTGGTCGAGGTGACCACCCGCGACTACTGCTCCAACTCGGTCGGCGCCTGGCTGAACTACCCCGTCGACTACGACTTCGGCTACACGTGGTTCCACCAGGCCGAGTGGGACGCCGGCAACCGCCGGTCGGTGTGCTGGGCGAAGACCGAGCAGTGAACCGGCTGGTCGGCGGCCTGCTGGTCGCCTCGCTCACCGCCTCGCTCAGCGGGGCGCTCGCCGCGTGCAGCGGCGGCGACGAGCCGTCCACCGACCCGCGGCCGACGCCTTCGAGCAGCGCGCCGCCACCACCGCCCACCGCGACGCCGGCACCGGTGCCCGCCACCCGGTCGTGCTACCGGCTGTCGTACGACGAGGCCGTGGCCCCGACCACCGACCGGGAGCCGGTCGACTGCTCGGCCCGGCACACGTCGGTCACGTTCTCCGTCGGCCGCCTCGACACCCTCGCCGACGGTCACCTGCTCGCGGTCGACTCCGAGCGCGTGCAGGCCCAGATCGCCGCCGCCTGCCCGGCACGGCTCGCGTCGTTCCTCGGCGGGACCGCCGCGGACCGGCGGCTGAGCATGCTGCGGGCGGTGTGGTTCACCCCCGACGTCGAGGCGTCCGACGCCGGCGCCTCGTGGTTCCGCTGCGACGTGGTCGCGCTCGCCGCCGACGGTGAGCTCGCGCCGCTGACCGGTCGGCTCGAGGGCGTGCTCGACCGCCCCGACCAGCGCGACCGCTACGCGATGTGCGGCACGGCGGAGCCCGGAACCCGCGCGTTCGACCGGGTGATCTGCTCGTCGAGGCACTCCTGGCGGGCGGTCTCGGTCGTGCCGCTCGCCGAGGGCGACTACCCCGGGGAGAAGCAGGTGCGCGCGGCCGGCGAGGGGCCGTGCCGTGACGCCGGCGCCGCAGCCGCCGAGGACACCCTCGACTACCAGTGGGGCTACGAGTGGCCCACGGCCGAGCAGTGGGCCGCCGGCCAGCACTACGGGCGCTGCTGGGCGCCCGACTGACCGGTGAGCTCGGCCGCCATCCTCTCGATCACCTTCTGCAGGCCCGAGAACGGCCGCACCATCACGGTGAAGTCGGTGAGCCGCCCGTCCTCGCCCCAGGTCAGCATGTCGACGCCGTGGATCGTCAGCCCGTCCAGCTCCGCGCGGAACTCCAGCACGGCCGAGGTGTCGTCGTACCACTCGCGCACGTAGTGCAGCGTCGGACCGAGCACGGCGATCGCCGCGGAGAGGTACGCCGTGGTGAGCGCCCGGCCCTCCTGCGGTCTGTGCACGGCCGGCGAGCGGAACACGCAGTCGTCGGCGAGCAGGTCGGCGAGGCCGGCGGCGTCGTGCGCCTCGGCGATCGCGTGCCAGCGCACCAGCGGGTCGGGGCGGCCCATCAGAACCCCAGCTTGCGGAGCTGGCGCGGGTCGCGCTGCCAGTCCTTGGCGATCTTGACGTGGAGGTCGAGGTAGACCGGCGTGCCGAGCAGCGCCTCGATCTGCTGGCGAGCGCGGGTGCCGATGTCGCGGAGCCGGGCGCCCTTGGGGCCGATCATGATGCCCTTCTGGGAGTCGCGCTCGACGTACAGGTTGGCGTGGATGTCGAGGAGCGGCTTGCCCTCGGGACGCCCCTCGCGCAGGCCCATCTCCTCGACCACGACCGCGACCGAGTGCGGCAGCTCGTCGCGCAGGCCCTCCAGCGCGGCCTCGCGGACCAGCTCGGCGACCAGGATCTGCTCCGGCGCGTCGCTGAGGTCGCCGTCGGGGTAGAGCTGGGGACCCTCGGGCAGCAGCCCGACCAGCAGGTCCTCGAGCAGCTTGACCTGGTCGCCGGACCTGGCCGACACCGGGACGATCTCCGCCCACTCGGTTCCGGTCTCGACGCCGAGCCGCTGGATGTCGAGGAGGTGCTCGGCGATCCGCTCCGGGCTCGCGAGGTCGGTCTTGGTGGCGACCGCGACCTTGGTGGTGCGCTTGACCTTGGCCATCTCGTTGACGATGAACCGGTCGCCCGGCCCGACCTTCTCGTTGGCCGGCAGACAGACCGCGACCACGTCGACCTCGGCGAGCGTGGTCTTCACCAGGTCGTTGAGCCGCTCGCCCAGCAGCGTGCGCGGGCGGTGCAGACCGGGGGTGTCGACGAGCACCAGCTGGGCGTCGTCACGGTGCACGATGCCGCGGACCACCGTGCGCGTGGTCTGCGGCTTGTCGGAGGTGATCACGACCTTGCTGCCGACCAGCGCGTTGGTCAGCGTCGACTTCCCGGCGTTGGGGCGCCCGACGAAGGACACGAACCCGCTCTTGTGCTCGCTCATCGGTGGTCCCTCGCGGTGTGGTCCTGCTGGTGGTCGTGCTGGGCGTCATGCTGGGCGTCGTAGTCGGCCCAGATCTGCTCGTCGGTCTTGCCCTGCGCCTTGCCGGCCCGGTAGACCGGGCCCGGGTCGACTGCGCGCGGCTGACGCTGGGCACCGGCGCGCCAGTAGCCCATCACGTCGTACGCCGTGCTGGGCAGCCGGCGCTCCCGCATCAGGTGCTTGCGGATCGCGCGCATCTGCCCGGACTCGCCGGCCATCCAGAAGTAGCCCTCCCCCGCCGGCCAGTCGATGCCCTCGACCACCTCCGCGAGCCGGCTCTCGCCCTCGCCGGGCGGGTCCAGCCAGGTGACGGCGCTGCCGTCGGGCAGGTAGCCGGCCAGGTCGTCGGGCACCTCGGCCCAGATCCGCACCGGCAGTGGCGTCGCGCCCATCGTCTCGGTGATCCGCGCCATCGCGGGCAGCGCGGTCAGGTCGCCGACCAGCAGCAGCCAGGCGGCGCCCTCCGGCAGCGCGAACGACCCCTTGGCCTCGGTGACCGTCACCGTGTCGCCCGCGCAGTCACGGGCGGCCCACTCGGTGACCAGCCCGGTCTCGTGGACCACCACGTCGACGGTCAGCTCGCCACCCGTCCACGATCGCACCGTGTAGTAGCGGCTCTGGAACTGCCCGGGCACCACGAGCCCCACCCACTCGTCGGGGATCCCGGTGCTCTCGAACGCCGCCAGCCCGGGACCGCCGAGCGTCAGCCGGACCAGGTGCGCCGAGAGCTGCTCACGGCGCAGCACCTGCGCGTCGTACTGCCGGGCCCTGGTGCTCACGCGCCCAACCTAGACGTTGACCCGCCCGAAAGTTCCGGGCGGGTCAACTCAGAAGGTGTGGCGTAGCGGGTAGCCGCTCTCGCCGTTCCGGTCGGTCTTGGTGGCGAGCACGTGGTGGAGCTGGATCTCGTTGCGCTCGAAGGCCAGCCGCGAGCCGGCCATGTAGAGGCCCCAGACCCGGGCGGTCGGCTCGCCGACCTCCTCGACCGCGGCGTCCCAGTTCTCCTCCAGGTTGCGGCACCAGGCGGCGAGCGTCTTGGCGTAGTGCACCCGGAAGTTCTCCTCGTGCTGCACCTCGAGGCCCGCGTCCTGGGCCGCCGCGATGATCGTGCCCGAGCCGATCAGCTCGCCGTCGGGGAACACGTAGCGGTCGATGAACGCGCCGGTCTCGCGCGGCCGGTTGTCGTGGCGGGTGATGCAGTGGTTGAGCAGCCGGCCCTGCGGCCGCAGGTGGTCGCGGATCCAGCCGAAGTACGCCGGGTAGTTCTTCACGCCGATGTGCTCGGTGAGGCCGATCGAGGAGATGGCGTCGAAGCCGGACTCCTGGACCTGGCGGTAGTCCATGAACCGGACCTCGGCGAGGTGGTCGAGGCGCTCCTCCTTGATCGCCTGCTGGGCCCAGCTGGCCTGCTCGCGCGACAGCGTGACGCCGAGCGCCTTGACGCCGTACTCCCGCGCGGCGTGGCGCACCATGCTGCCCCAGCCGCAGCCGATGTCGAGGAGGCGCTGGCCCTCCTGCAGGTCGAGCTTGCGGGCGACCAGGTCGTACTTGGCGAACTGCGCCTCCTCGAGCGTCGCGTCCGCCGTCGGGTAGACCGCGCAGGTGTAGGTCATCGACGGGCCGAGGACGTACTCGTAGAAGGCGTTGGAGACGTCGTAGTGGTGGTGGATCACCTCGGCGTCGCGGTGCAGCGAGTGGCGCAGGCCCTCGACCGAGCGGCGCCAGCGCGGCAGGTGCTCCTCCGGGGGCGGCGGCGGGGGCTTGAGGTGCGAGACGCCCAGGCTGCGCAGGATCGCGATCGCCTGGCCGGGCGTGGGCGGGCGGAACTTGGTGTGGTTCTGCAGGAGCTTGAGCGCGTCGTAGGGGTCGCCGGGGTGGACGCCGTGGAGCACGAGGTCGCCCGAGACGTAGGCGCGCGCGAATCCGAGGTCGCCCGGCGCGGTCATCAGGTAGGACAGCCCGCGCTCGCTCACCAGCTCGAGCCCGAGCTCGGAGTCGGCGGGCCCGGTCGCGCTCCCGTCGTACGCCGTGAACCGCAACGGCATCCCGTCGCGCAGCAGCGAGCCGACCGCGTCACCGATGCTGATCTGCTGGCTCATCTCTTCTTCACCGCCTTGTCGTAGAGGCTGGTCAGCCTGTCCTGCGGGTCGTAGCGACCCTTCACCGTGGCGAGGTTGTCGCCGTCGTAGAGCCTGTCGAACGTCTGCTGGTCGTAGAAAGCCTCGCTGTAGAGCGATTTATGCCCGCCGAGCTCGTGCACGCGCCGCTCGATCGCGCGGTTGCGCGGCCCCTCGGGCGCCTCGGGACCGACGTGCACCGTGCCCCAGAACCCGACGTTGACGTAGACCTCGCCGGGCGCGAGGGGGTACGTCGGCCAGGCCCGTTTCGCGACCAGCGGGCACAGCCAGACCGGCCGCATGCCGACCTCGTCGTCGAACCAGTCCAGGAAGTCGGGCAGCCGGTCCACCGGCACCTCGACGTCCTGGATCACCCGCTCGCGCAGCGGGCGGCCGGCCCGGCGGTCGAGGCGGTCGGCGATGGAGAAGCGCCGGTCCAGGCCGAGGAGCTTGTGGTAGACGTCCGAGCGCCGCCAGCGCCGCGGCCAGAGCCGCCGGACCACGGGGTGCTGCGCGCCGAACGCGCCCGAGCACCAGAACCAGTCGGTGTCCCAGCGCCACAGGTAGTCGTACATGGTCAGCAGGTCTTCCCCAGATCCAGCGGAGCCGCGCTGTTGGATGGACCTGTAGAACACCTGCTGGCCCGCGTAGTCGCTCGTCGGGCCGCCGTCGTCGGTCCAGGTGGCGAGCGTGAGGTAGTACTCCCCCGGAGCGAACGCGACGCCGTCGAGGCCGTCGACGCGCACGCCGTCGTAGGTGCCGGACCCGACGATCTGCGCGACCGACTTCGCGAGCAGCCCGGCGTCGTCGAAGCGCACGTGGCGCAGCGCGACGTACGCCGGCACCGCCTCCAGCTCGATCCGCAGCCGAGTGGCGTAGCCGAGCGAGCCGTAGGAGTTGGGGAACGCGTCGAACAGGTCGGCGTGCTCGCCGTCGGGGCCGGGCCGGCAGGTCACGACCTCGCCCGCGCCGGTGAAGACGTCCATCTCCAGCACCGACTCGTGCGGGAGACCACTGCGGAAGCTCGTGGACTCGATGCCCAGTCCGGTCACCGCGCCGCCGAGGGTGATCGTGCGCAGCTGCGGCACGACCTTGGGGATCAGCCCGTGCGGCAGGGTCGCGTCGACCAGGTGCTCGTAGGTGCACATGCCCTGCACGTCCGCGGTCCGCGCGAGCACGTCGACGGAGATCACCCCGTCGAGGCCGGAGACGTCCAGACCGGGGGCGCTGGTGGCCGCGCGCGGGCGGAACAGGTTGGAGGTGCGCTTGGCCAGCCGCACCGGTGCGCCCTCGGGTATCGCGGCGTAGGAGGACCGGAGACGCTCGACGGCGGCGTCGTGTGCCGCCCAGCCACGCAGACTCACGGAGGTAAAACCTACTCCACCCGTGTGTGGCGTGGGTTTCGGACGCTTAAAGTCCAGAGGTCAGGTCGTGACGGTCTCGGTCACCGCGCCCCGCGGGTCGCCGCGGTGCACGACCACGCCGGCGCCGCCGAGGTCGCGCAGCGCGTCCAGGTCGGCCGGTGCGAGAGCGCCCGCCTCGGTGAGCACGACCGCGGCCTCGAGGCCCTTCGCGCCGCTCGCGACCGCCATCGCGACGCACACGCCGGCCGCCGAGACCCGCAGCGACGGCAGGTCGACCGTGGCGGCGGCGTAGGTGCGTCCGTCGGCGTCGCGTACGGCGGCGCCCTCCGCGGCACCCGTCCGCGCGCGGGTCGCGCGGGCCAGCGTCACGAGCTTGTGGTCCTCCGCCGAGAGCGTGTCCCGGTCAGTCATCGCCGTTCTCCTCCCCTGTCGTGTCGTGTCCGCCGCCGTCGACCCGGCCGATCAGTACGGTGCCGATCTTGTTGCGGCGGCCCGAGACACCCTCCGCCTCGAACCGCAGGCCGTGTGCCTCGACCGTGGAGCCCGCGATCGGCACCCGGCCCAGGTGCTTGGCCATCAGGCCGCCCACGCTGTCGATGTCCTCCTCCTCGACCTCGAAGCCGAACAGCTCGTCGAGGTCGTCGATCGGGTAGCGCGACGAGACCCGCACCGACCCGTCCTTGAGGGTCTCGACCTCCACGCCCGCCTCGTCGTACTCGTCGGTGATCTCGCCGACGATCTCCTCGAGCACGTCCTCGATCGTGACCAGGCCGGCGGTGCCGCCGTACTCGTCGACCACGACCGCGATGTGCTGGCGCATCGCCTGCATCTCCGAGAGCAGCGCGTCCACGGGCTTGGACTCGGGCACGAAGTGGGCCGGGCGCATCACCTCGTCGATGCGCTGGGTGAACTCCACGTCGGGGGCCTCGAAGTCGCGGCGCACGATGTCCTTGAGGTAGGCGATGCCCACGACGTCGTCGAGGTTCTCGCCGATCACCGGCACCCGGGAGAACCCGCTGCGCAGGAACAGCGAGAGCGTCTGGCGCAGGTTCTTGTAGCGCTCGATGTAGACCACGTCGGTGCGCGGCACCATCACCTCGCGGGCGATGGTGTCGCCGAGCTCGAAGACCGAGTGGATCATCCGCCGCTCGCCGGACTCGATCACCGCGGACGCCTCGGCGAGGTCGACCAGCTCCCGCAGCTCGGTCTCGGTGGAGAACGGACCCTCGCGGAAGCCCTTGCCCGGCGTGAGCGCGTTGCCGACCAGGATCAGCAGCCGCGGCAGCGGCCCGAGCACGGCGGTGACCGTGCCGAGCGGCGCCGCCGACAGCAGGGCGATCCGCTCGGAGTGCTGCCGGCCCAGGGTGCGCGGGGCGACGCCGATCGCGACGAACGAGACCACCAGCATCACGCCGATCGTGGTCAGCGCGCTGGGCCACCAGGAGCCGTCGTACGCGTGGTCGGTCTCGAGCGCGACCAGCGTGATCGCCGCGATCTCGCACAGCAGCCGCAGCAGCAGCGCGGTGTTGAGGTAGCGCGGCAGGTCGTCGAGCAGCGCGACGAGCCGGCGCGCGCCCGGACGTCCCTCGTCGAGCAGCTCCTCGGCACGCGCCCGCGAGAAGCTCGACAGCGCGGCGTCGGCGGCCGAGAACAGGCCGGCGAGGACGACGAGCAGGGCCGCGGCGACCAGCAGCCAGACGCTCACGGGGCCATCACGGGGTCATCACTGGGTCATCACTGGGTCCGCCAGGCCGCCAGGAGCTCGTCCTGCAACCCGAACATCTCCCGGTGCTCCTCCGGCTCGGCGTGGTCGTAGCCGAGCAGGTGCAGGATGCCGTGCACGGTCAGCAGCTCGATCTCCGCGCCGGTGCCGTGCCCGGCGGCCTCACCCTGGCGGGCGGCCACGTCGGGGCAGAGCACGAGGTCGCCGAGGACACCCTCCTCGGGGTCCTCGTTGACCAGGCCGGGTCGCAGCTCGTCCATCGGGAAGGCGAGCACGTCGGTCGGCCCCTCCTTCTCCATCCACTGCTGGTTGAGCTGCGCGATGGTCGGCTCGTCGACGGCCTTGATGCACAGCTCGGCGAGCGGGTGCACGCGCATCCGGTCCATGACGAACCGGCTGAGCTCGGCCAGCCGCTTGACGTCGAGCTCCCGGCCCGACTCGTTGAGGATCTCGATGCTCATCGGGGGCTCAACTGCGCGCCTGCTTGAGGTCCTGCGAGCGTCCCGAGCGGGCGTCGTGCTCGTCGTACGCCGCGACGATCCGCCCGACCAGCTTGTGGCGTACGACGTCGTGGCTGGTGAGCCGGTTGAAGCTGATGTCCTCGACCTCGTCGAGGATCTCCTCGACCGCCCGCAGCCCGGACTTCTGCCCGATGGGCAGGTCGGTCTGGGTGACGTCGCCGGTGACCACGATCTTGGAGCCGAAGCCGAGCCGGGTCAGGAACATCTTCATCTGCTCGGGCGTGGTGTTCTGCGCCTCGTCGAGGATGATGAAGGAGTCGTTGAGGGAGCGGCCGCGGAGGAACGCCAGCGGCGCGACCTCGATGGTGCCGGCCGCGAGCAGCTTGGGGATCGTCTCGGGGTCGATCATGTCGTGCAGGGCGTCGTAGAGCGGCCGCAGGTAGGGGTCGATCTTCTCGCTCAGCGTGCCGGGCAGGAAGCCGAGCCGCTCGCCGGCCTCGACCGCCGGGCGGCTGAGGATGATCCGGTTGACGTTCTTGGACTGCAGCGCCTGCACGGCCTTGGCCACCGCGAGGTAGGTCTTGCCGGTGCCGGCCGGGCCGATGCCGAACGTGATCGTGTGCTTGTCGATCGAGTCGACGTAGCGCTTCTGGTTCAGCGTCTTGGGCCGGATCGACCGTCCGCGGTTGCTGAGGATGTTGAGGCTGAGCACGTCGGCCGGGCGCTCGGTCGTCTCGGTGCGCAGCATCGAGATCACCCGCTCGACGGTCTCGCTGGTCACGCCCTGGCCGGTGCGGATGATCGCCACGAGCTCGTCGATGAGCCGCTCCGCGAGCGCGACCTCGCCGGGCTCGCCGTACAGCGCGACGCGGTTGCCGCGGACGTGGATGTCCGCGTCGAAGGCGCCCTCGATGATGCCGAGGAACTCGTCGCCGGGGCCGAGCACGCTGACCATGTTGATGCTGTTGGGGACCACGACCGTGTGCCGCGTCGCGGTCGCGGGACGGTCCCCCGTGTGGTTGCTGTCAGTCATGGAAGCCCCGGGCTGGGGCACCTCTCCGGTAGGCGATCGAGCCTCTCCATCGTACGGGCTGGCCCACGGCCGGCCCAGTGAGTTGCGAGTAGCGTGGCCGCATGTACCGGGGAGGGCATGGGGACGATGCGTACGGCGACGACCCGTACGCCGAGGACCGGGAGCCCGACGACGACCCCGACCACCCCGCGCCGCCGTACTGGTTCGCCGGCCAGCACCTGCCGCCGGACGCGCGCCGGATGGGCCTGACCCACCACGTGCCCGACGGGGCGATCCTCGACTTCGCCGGCCGCCTGGACTCCGCCAAGCTCGGGCACCGGGTCACCGCCTGGGCGCTGCTGGCGCTGTTCGGGCTGCCGGTCGTGCTCTCGGCGCTGCGCGTCGTCTACGTCTGGTGAGTGACGATACGTCCATGACCGCGCCCCCCTCCGACGACTCCCGCAGCCGCGCGTGCCACGACGTCGCCGAGACCGGACGGCGGCTGGCCGCCGCCGGCCTGGTGATCGGCACCGCCGGCAACGTCAGCCTCCGCTTCGACGGCCCCAGCGGCCCGGAGGTCGCCATCACCGCGACCGGGGTCGTGCTCGCCGACCTCGACCCGGCCGGGGTGAGCGTCCTGGACCTCGACGGCCGTCGGCTCGCGGGCGACCTCGCCCCCACCTCGGAGCTCGAGCTCCACCTCGACGCCCTGCGCGAGCGCGGCGGCGCCGTGGTGCACACGCACTCACCGGCGGCCACCGCGGTGTCCCTCGTGGTCGACGAGCTGCCCTGCGTGCACTACCAGCAGCTGGCCATCGGCGGCGCGATCCGGGTGGCGCCGTTCGAGGTCTTCGGCTCCCCCGAGCTCGCCGCCGCCGTGCGTGCCGCGCTGGCCGGCAAGCAGGCGGCGATCCTCGCCAACCACGGGACCGTCGCCCTCGGCTCCGACCTGCGCAAGGCCGCGGACAACGCGCTGCTACTGGAGTGGGCGGCCGACCTCTACGCGCGGGCGGCAGCGATCGGCACGCCGCGTGCGCTCAGCGAGGCCCAGCAGGTCTCGGTCATCGAGGTCGCGCTCGCGACCGGGTACGGAGCGCCCCGGGCCGCTGGGCCCTGATCGACCGACTCAGTCGTCGAACGCGACCTGCAGCATCCCCAGGCACATCTCGTCGGTGGAGCCCTCGGCCCAGATCACGTAGCGGTCCGGGATGCCCTCGAACGCGGGCAGCACGTCGCGCAGCCACTGCACGTGGTGGCAGGTGATCCGCACGGTGTCGTAGGGCGCCAGGCGCACCGGCTTGATCGGCCTCGTGCCCTGGTCGTCGAAGTCCCAGACCGGGATGTCGAGGATGGTCCGGGCGTCGGGGGTGTCCGGGTCGACCTCGATCTTCAGCGACCGGCCGAGCAGGTGCATGTGGCCGGCGACGCCCAGGATCGTCATCGGCCGCCCGACCGTGCGCGTGCAGGTGGTCGTGGTCGAGGCCTTCGCCTGCGTGCCGCAGAGCAGGTGCAGCAGGCTGTTGGTGCTGCCGGCGGCACCGAAGCGGGCCATCACGTCGGCGACGGCCGCGTCGCGGTCGCACAGCGGCGAGTCGTCGTGGGCGGGGCGGCACGGCATCTCCACGGGCGCCGGCGTGAGGTAGGTGTGCAACGGGGTCAGGTCGCGGTCGGCCGCCATCCAGCGCAGCTGGGTGCTCGAGGTGTCGGGCGCGGCGCCCTGGAGCAGGTTGTAGTGCACCTGCATCACGATGCGCGAGCCCGCGTCGAGGCGGACGCCGTACCCGTCGCGGACCTTGGTCTCGTCGCCGCCCGGAGCCCAGGCGGCCAGCCAGGAGGCGTCGTCGATGTTGGAGAAGTCGCCGGCGATGCCGGTGCCGCCGAAGCAGGTCCAGCCCTCGCCGGGGGCGCTCGCGTCGAGCGACTCGGCCTCGGCGACCTTGTCCGGCGGGATGCGGAACAGGATCACGTGGTGCACGACCTGCGGGTTGCCGGGCAGCACGTCGCTGCCCGTGAGCCAGACGTCCCGGTCGAGACCCGGGTCGAGCAGGAAGCAGCGGTAGTCGTCGGTGCCGACCCCCGTCGGCGCCGAGGGCGTGTAGGCCTCGGGCATGGCGAGCGTCATCCGGTGCTCGCCCGGGCGCAGCGGCAGCCGCTTGCCCCGGGGTACGGCGGCCAGCTGGTCGGCCTCGGCCTGCGGCGGGTCCGCCGGCTGGAGCAGGTCCTGCGGCGAGCCGGTCCTGCGGTCGTCGCCCTCCGAGACGCACGCACCCAGCGCGACGACCAGCAGCCCGGCGAGCAGCCCGGCGGCGGCGCGTCTCATCCAGGCGGCCAGGTCATCGCCCGACCCGCGAGCACGTGCAGGTGGGTGTGGAACACGCTCTGCCCGACGCCGGGACCGGTGTTGAACACGATCCGGTAGTCGTCGTGCCCCTCGGCGGCCGCGACGGCCGCCGCCGTGGTCACCAGCTCCGCCGAGGCCTGCGGGTCGGCCGCGGCCAGCTCGGCGGCGTTCGCGTGGTGGTCCCGGGGGACGACCAGGACGTGCATCGGCGCCTGCGGGTTGAGGTCGCGGAACGCCACCGTGCGCTCGGTCTGGTGCACGACGTCGGCGGGGATCTCCCCGGCCACGATCTTGCAGAACAGGCAGTCCTCCACGAAATACCTCCTGGTGATGAGGTCCCGAGCGTAAACCGGATGGCGGCCCCAGGCGTGCCACTAGCGTGACGATGGTGACGGACCGGCCCGTATGGACCGCGGACGAGGCGCTCGAGCAGCTGTACGCCGCACACTGGCGCCGGCTCGTGCGCCTCTCGGTGCTGCTCGTGCACGACCAGGGTCTTGCCGAGGAGATCGTGCAGGACGCCTTCGTGGCCGTCCACGGCCGCTGGGGGCGGCTGCGCGACCCCGACCGCGCCCTGGCCTACCTGCGTCAGGCGGTCGTGAACCGGTCGCGCTCGGCCCTGCGCCACCGCGGCGTCGAGGCGAGGTACGCCGCCCGGGAGATGAACTCGCCCGACCGGCGCGCCGTACCCGGCGCTGACGAGCCCGCGCTCGTCGACGCCCGCCGGGACAGCGTGCTCGGCGCGATGCGCGCCCTGCCGCAGCGCCAGCGCGAGGTGCTCGCGCTCCGCTACTACCTCGACCTGTCCGAGTCCGAGATCGCCGACACGCTCGGCATCAGCCGCGGTGCGGTGAAGAGCCACGCATCTCGTGGCGCCGCCACGCTGCGGTCCCTGCTCCAGGAGGACCTGTGAACACTCCCCGGTCTGACGACCAGCTCACCGAGCTGCTGCGCGACGCCGTGGCCGGCATCGAGCCGACCGACCGGCTCGTCGCGATCCGAGCCCGCACCGCTGCGCCCCAGCGCGCTGCCGCACGGCCCTGGTTCTACGCCGCCGCCGCGACCGCACTCGCCACGGCAGCGACCGTCGGGGCGTTCGCGCTGCTGGACGGCGACGACGCCCCCGAGCCCGGACCCAGCCACCACAGCCACGCGGTCGACCCGACGCCCACGCCGTCCGCGCACTCGGTGCCGGCGTACTTCGTCGGCGAGACGCCGCGCGGGCTGCGACTGTTCCGCGAGTACGACGTCCGCACGGGAACCGCCGGCCTCGACGACGCGATCGCCGAGCTGCAGGAGACCCCGGACGACCCCGACTACCGCACGCTGTGGCCGGCCGGTTCGCTCACGTCCGTCGGCCAGCGCGGCGACGTCTACACCGTCCAGATCGGGGACGCCTCGCTGCACGACCGCCCGGCCGGCATGAGCCCGGAGGAGGCCGGTCTGGCCATCGAGCAGGTCGTCTACACGGTGCAGGCCAATGCCCACGGCCGAGTGCCGGTGCAGTTCCTGCTCGACGGCAACCCGATCAACGAGGTGTACGGCGTCCCGACGTCCGAGCCGCTCGGGAACGCGCCGCAGCTCGAGGTGCTGAGCCTGGTGCAGGTCAACGACCCGGTCGAGGGCCTCGAGGTCTCCGGCTCGTTCACGGCCCGGGGTGCCGCGAGCTCGTTCGAGGCGACCGTGCCCTGGCAGATCCTGGACGGTGGGACCGTCGTCAAGGAGGGCTTCGCCACCGCCAGCGGTTACGAGGGGCGGCTCTACCCGTGGGAGACGACCATCGACGTCTCCGACCTGGCGCCCGGCGAGTACACGTTCGCCGCGATGACCGACGATCCCTCGGGCGGCGCGGAAGGCGCCGAGCCGTTCGTCGACACGCGCACGATCACCGTCCGTTGAGGACCGGGAGCCGAGAGGATTGAGCCATGAGCACCCGCAGCCGCCTCGTCGCCCTGCTGTCCGCCGCCGTCGTCGGCCTCGGGGCCCTCGCCGGCTGCGGGAGCGACGACACCAAGGCCGAGGACCCGACCCCCGCCAGCGGCTCGACCAAGGACGCCGGCGGCACCGGGACCACGGAGCCGTCGGAATCCTCCGAACCGTCGGCCGAGACCGTCGCCGTACCGGTCTACTTCGTCGGCGACACCCCGCAGGGCCCGCGGCTCTACCGCGAGTTCCGGCAGGTCCCGGCCGCCGACCCGGCGGCCGAGGCGCTCGCGCTGATGACGTCAGGTGACGCTCTCGACCCCGACTACCGCACGCTCTACCCGGGCGGATCGTTCGCCGGCGTGCAGATCGACGCCGACCCGATCGTGGTGAGCCTGCCCGACGAGAGCTGGACCACCATGCCGGACGGCATGTCGGAGGACGACGCGCGGCTCGCCGCCCAGCAGCTCGTCTACACGCTGCAGGGCGTCGCCCAGGCCCGCTCCTCGGTCGAGATCCAGCTCGACGGCGCCCCCGCCGACCTGTTCGGCCTCGGCGGCGAGCTGTCCAACGAGCCGGAGATCGACGTCCGCGCCCTGGTCAACGTCACCACCCCCGAGCAGGGCGGAGTCGTCAGCGGCACGTTCGCCGCGAGCGGGGTGTCGAGCTCGTTCGAGGCGACCACGCCGTGGGAGATCCAGGCGGCCGGCGGCAAGGTCGTCAAGAAGGGCTTCGCCACCGCCGAGGGCTGGATGGACAAGCTCTACCCCTGGGAGACCGAGGTGGACGTCTCCGACCTCGCGCCCGGCGACTACACGTTCGTCGCGATGACCGACGACCCCTCCGGGGGCGAGGGCAAGGGCCCGACCCAGGACTCCAAGACCATCACGGTGCAGTGAGACTCACCCCTCGTCTGCTCAACCGCACCCTGCTGCGCCGCCAGCACCTGCTGGAGCGCAGCGACCTCGGCCCGCACGCGATGGTCGCGCACCTGCTCGGGCTGCAGGCGCAGGAGTCGATGTCGCCGTACCTCTCGCTGCACGCGCGGCTGACGCCGTTCGACCCGTACGCCGTCAGCCGGGCGCTCGAGGACCGCTCGCTGGTGCGGCTGCTGTCCATGCGCGGCACCATCCACCTGCTCACCCCCGATGACGCGCTGACGCTGCGGCCGTGGACGCAGGTGGTGATGGACCGGGGACAGCGCAACCACGACGAGGAGGTGCCGCAGCTCTCCCGGGCCCTGGTCCAGCGGCCGCCGCGCGGCACCTGGAAGGGCGGCGGGGGCGTCGACTACGCCGACCTCGTCGAGTGGGTGGGCGCGCCGCTGCGCGAGCCGGACGTGCCGGAGATCGTGCGCCGCTACCTGCGGGCCTTCGGGCCGGCGACCGCCGCGGACGTCACCGCCTGGTCGGGCGTGACCCGGCTCGGTCCGGTGGTCAACGCGATGACGGACCTGGTCCGCCACGAGGACGGTGCCGGCAAGGCGCTCCTCGACGTGCCCGACGGGTTGCTCGCGGAGGCCGACGAGCCGGCACCGGTGCGGCTGCTCGGCACCTACGACAACCTCTGGCTCTCCCACGCGGCGCGCGACCGGGTCGCCACCCCCGAGAACCGGCGCCGCTGGATGGGGCCGAACGGCGGCACGGGCATGGTCGTGCTCGTCGACGGGATGATCGAGGGCCTGTGGCGGCGGCGCGACGACTTGGTCGAGGCGGTCGAGACGTTCCGCGAGCTCACCCGCCGCGAGCGCGCCGAGCTCGACGAGGAGGTCGGCCGGGTCGAGGAGCTGCTCGGCGTCTGACCGACGTTGACCCGCCCGAAAGTTCCGGGCGGGACAACGTCGGTCAGCCCCAGCGCGACGTCCGCGACAGCAGCGCTGCGACCGCGGCGACACCGGCGGTGGAGGTGCGCAGCACCTCGGCGCCGAGCCGCACCGGCACGGCGCCGGCAGCGGTGAACGCCTCGACCTCCTCGGGGGTCAGACCGCCCTCGGGACCGACGACGACCACGATCCGGCCGGTGTTCGTGATCTCCACGGACGCCAGCGGGAGCGACGCCTCCTCGTGGAGCACGACCGCGAGGTCGGCGCCTGCGACCAGCTCCACGACGTCCGCCGTGGCCGCCAGGTCGGACACCTCGGGGAACCACCACCGGCGCGCCTGCTTGGCCGCCTCGCGCGCCGTGGCCCGCCAGCGGGCCAGCGACTTGGTGGCGCGCTCGCCCTTCCACACCGCGACGCTCCGCGACGCCGCCCACGGCACGATCTCGGCGACGCCCACCTCGGTGAGGACCTCGACCGCGAGCTCGCCGCGGTCGCCCTTCGGGATCGCCTGGACGACGACCACGGCCGGCGCGGGGGCGTCGTCGGTGCGGACCCACTCGACCGTCACCACGAAGACCCGCTTGCCGGTCGAGGCGACCGGGCCCTGCACCGCCGTACCGGCACCGTCGGTGAGCACGACCTGCTCGCCCACCCGCAGCCGGCGGACGGCGACCGCGTGGTGCGCCTCGTCCCCCTCGACCGTCACCTCGGTCCCGGCGACGATCCCGGCAAGGTCGGGGACCAGGTGGACGGGCAGCGTCATCAGTGGGCGTTGAACGCGTCGCGGAGCCGGCCGAAGACCGACTTGGAGCTCGGGCGCACCTGGCCGGTGGGGGTCTCCTCGCCGCGCACCGCGGCGAGCTCGCGCAGCAGCGCCTCCTGCTGGGCGTCGAGCCGGGTCGGCGTCTCGACCAGCACGGTGACGACCAGGTCGCCGCGCCCGCCGCGCAGACCGGGTACGCCGCGTCCGCGCAGCACCTGCTCGGTGCCCGACTGGGTGCCGGGGCGCACGTCCAGCTCGAAGGACGTCTCCAGGCCGGAGCCGGTGTCGCTGTCAGACTCCAGGCCGGCCTGCACGTCGGCCTCCAGCGTCGGCAGCGTCAGCGTGGTGCCGAGCGCCGCGGCGGTCATCGGCAGCGTGACCGTGCAGTGCAGGTCGTTGCCGTGCCGGGTGAACGTCTCGTGCTGGGCGGTGTGGATCTCGACGTACAGGTCGCCGGCCGGGCCGCCGCCGGGTCCGACCTCGCCCTCACCGGACAGCTGCACGCGGGTGCCGTTGTCGACGCCCGGGGGGATCCGCACGGTGAGGTTGCGGCGCGAGCGCACCCGGCCGTCACCGGAGCACTCCCGGCAGGGCTCGGGGATGATCGTGCCGAACCCGCGGCACGCGGGGCACGGGCGCAGGGTGCGGATCTCGCCGAGGAACGACCGCTGCACGTGGGCCACCTCACCGGCGCCGTGGCAGGTCTCGCACGGGATCGGGTGGGTGCCCGCCGCCGTACCCTCGCCGCCGCAGGTGCTGCAGCGCACCGCGGTGTCGACCTTGATCTCCTTGGTCACGCCGAACGCTGCCTCCGCGAGCTCGACCTCCAGCCGGATCAGCGCGTCCTGGCCGCGCCGCTCCCGCGGCCGCGGTCCCCGGCCGGCGCCCGCGGCGCCGCCGCCGAAGAACGCGTCCATGATGTCGGTGAACGAGAACCCCGCGCCCTGGCCGAAGCCGCCGGCGCCGCCGAACGGGTCGCCGCCGCGGTCGTACGACGCGCGCTTCTGCGGGTCCGAGAGCACCTCGTAGGCCAGGGAGACCTCCTTGAAGCGCTCCTGGGCGTCCGGGTCGGGGTTGACGTCGGGGTGGTACTGGCGGGCCAGTCGCCGGTAGGCCTTCTTGATGGCGTCGGCGTCCGCGTCGCGGCCGACACCGAGAAGCTCGTACAGGTCCTGACTCAACGTGTGTTCCTTCGGGGGGTTGCTTGGGTCGGGGGCTCAGGCCTCGTCGAGGATCCGCGAGACGTAGCGCGCTACGGCGCGGACCGCGGCCATCGAGCCTGGGTAGTCCATGCGGGTGGGGCCGACGATGCCGAGGCGCGCGAACGCCTCCTCGCCGGGCCCGTAGCCGGTCGCCACCACGCTGGTGGAGGAGAGCTCCTGGTAGGGGCCCTCGTGGCCGATCCGGACGGTGAGGAGCTCGCCGGAGTGGGCCTCGCCGAGGAGCTTGAGCAGCACCACGTGCTCCTCCAGCGCCTCGAGCAACGGGCGGACGGCCGAGTCGAAGCTGTCGCCGAACCTGGCCAGGTTGGCGGCGCCGCCGACCGCGATCCGCTCGTCGGAGCGGTGGTCGGACATCGCCTCCACGAGCACGTCGACCACGGCCCGCGTCACGGTGGTGCCGCCGTCGTCGGGCACCAGGGCCCGCAGGGCGGTGGCGGCGTCGGCGATGATCTCGCCGATCGCGGTCCGGTTGACGAGGTTGCGCAGGTCGACGAGCTCGTCGTCGCCGATCTCCGCACCGAGCTCCACGAGGCGCTGCTCGACCCGGCCGGTGCTGAGGATCAGCACCACGAGCAGCCGGGTGGGCGCGAGCGCCACGAGCTCGATGTGCCGCACGGTCGAGCGGGACAGCGTGGGGTACTGCACGACCGCGACCTGCCGGGTCAGCTGCGCCAGCAGCCGGACCGAGCGCTGCACCACGTCGTCGAGGTCGATCGCCCCGTCGAGGATGGTCGCGATCGCCCGCTTCTCCGCCGAGCTCATCGGCTTGATCGTCGTCAGCCGGTCGACGAAGAGCCGGTAGCCCTTGTCGGTCGGCACCCGGCCGGCGCTCGTGTGCGGCTGGGTGATGTAGCCCTCGTCCTCGAGGGCGGCCATGTCGTTGCGGACGGTCGCCGGGGAGACCCCGAGCCCGTGCCGCTCGACCAGCGCCTTGGAGCCGACGGGCTCCTCGGTCGCGACGTAGTCCTCCACGATCGCGCGGAGTACGGCGAGCCTGCGCTCCTCCTGCACCCGCCCCACCTCCTCACGTCCCGCCGCCCGCCTGGGTGACCCGGCGGGCTGGCACTCGAAAGTCCTGAGTGCCAAGACTACTAGGCGGGCCACCGTCGTACACCGCGACGCGGGGCCGCCTAGGCTGACCGGGTGGCATTCACAGAGGTCGCCGATCGGGTCTGGGTCGCGCGCTACGAATGGTTCGACGTCAACGTGACCCTGGTGGGGGGCGGGCGCGGGCTGCTCGTGGTCGACACCAACGCCTCGGCGACCGCCGCCCGGGCCGTGGTCGAGGACATCCGGCGGCTCGGTGCCGGGGAGGTCGTCGCGGCCGTGAACACCCACGAGCACTTCGACCACACCTTCGGCAACGGCGAGCTGCGCTCGGCGTACGGCCCGATCCCGATCCACGCCCACGAGGTCGCCGCCGAGCGCACGGTCCCGGCCGGCGAGCGGATCAAGGCGCGGTACGACGCGGAGCCCGACGACCCGCACCGCGAGGAGGTGCAGGCGACCGAGCTCGTCCCGGCCGACACGACGTTCTCCTCCGCCGTCGCCCTCGACCTTGGCGACCGGATGGTCGAGCTCGTGCACCCGGGGCGTGGGCACACCGCCGGCGACCTGATCGTCCGCATCCCGGACGCCGACGCGCTGCTGGCCGGCGACCTCGTGGAGGAGTCGGCGCTGCGCGGCTCGGTCCCCGGCTTCGGTGGCGACTGCTACCCGTTCGACTGGCCGTTGAGCCTCGACGTGGTCCTGGCCCTCACCGGCCCCGGCTCCGTGGTCGTCCCCGGCCACGGCGCGCCCGTGGACCGCGACTTCGTCGAGGAGCAGCGCGACCGGATCGGCGTCGTCGCCGAGACCATCCGCGACCTCGCGAGCCGCGGCGTCCCGCTCGCGCAGGCGCTCGAGGTGGGCGAGTGGCCGTTCCCGCGCGAGGACCTCGAGGACGCCGTACGCCGTGGCTACGAGCAGCTGCCGCGCAGCCAGAAGCGCTTGCCGCTGGTGTGAGCGGGTACGTCGCGGCTATGAGCAGTCACGACGACGAACCCGTGGGCGGCATCTCCGACGAGCAGCTGCCCGAGGACCTCCGGCCGACCGAGGACAACCCGCTGGCCCAGCCGCTCAGCGGCGACGAGGCGAAGTCGCCCGAGGAGCTGGACATGCAGGGCGGCAAGACGCCCGAGGAGTCCGGCGACCGGCCCGAGGACGACGAGGACGACGAGGACGACGAGGCCGACGAGGCCGAGTCCGAGGGCTGACGGCGTGCCCTCCCCCGCGTTGTCGGCGCCCGCGCCTAACCTGGCGCGGGTGAACGACCGCTACGGATCCGACGTCCTGGCCACCGACTGGCGCGCCCCCAAGCGCGGCCGCGCCGTGGAGACGCCCGCCGCGCTCGGCGCCGTGGTCGAGGAGGTCACCACCGACTGGTGCGGCGAGATCGTCGCGGTCGACCGCGACCTCGACACGCTGACGCTGGAGGACCGGCGCGGCAAGCGGCGTACGTTCCCGCTCGGTCCGGGCTTCCTGCTCGAGGGGCGCCCGGTGATCCTGGTGCCGCCGCCGCGGGCCGGCGCGCCGGCCAAGCCGACCCGCACCGCGTCGGGGTCGGTGGCGGTCCACGGCGCCCAGGCGCGGGTCGCCCGGGCCAGCCGGATCTTCGTCGAGGGTCGTCACGACGCCGAGCTGGTCGAGAAGGTCTGGGGCGACGACCTGCGCATCGAGGGCGTCGTGGTCGAGTACCTCGACGGCGTCGACGACCTCGGCGACCAGCTCCGCGCCTTCGGGCCGGGTCCCGACCGCAAGGTCGGGGTCCTGGTCGACCACCTCGTGCGCGGGTCCAAGGAGAGCCGGATCGCCCAGGCCGTCGCGGCGTCGCCGGTCGGCAAGCACGTGCTGATCGTCGGCCACCCCTTCATCGACATCTGGGCCGCGGTCAAGCCCGACCGGCTCGGGCTGACCCGCTGGCCCGACGTGCCGCGCACCATCGAGTGGAAGAAGGGCGTGTGCCAGCACCTGGGCTGGCCGCACCGCGACCAGGCCGACATCGCCCGCGCCTGGAAGCACATCCTCGGCAAGGTCTCGTCCTACAACGACCTCGACCCGGCCCTGCTGGGCCGGGTCGAGGAGCTGATCGACTTCGTGACGGTCTGACGGATCAGCTGCGCAGCGGCCTGCCCTGCACGTCGACGCTGTCGGTGGCCAGGATGATGATGCCGTCGATGAACGGCCACAGGCCGCCGATGCCGCAGGTGAAGATCGTCACCAGCAGCTGCCAGACGCCGGTCTTGGTGTCGCCGATGTAGAACCGCCCGATGCCGAGCGGGATCAGGATCTGCAGCAGGCCGGCGACCAGCTTGGACTTGTCGGAGTAGGGGATGCCGGTCACCGGGTGCACGCCGTACGGCGCGGCCGCGCTGGCGCCGTACGGGACGCCGCCGGCGGGCGGCGGGTAGCCGCTGGGCTGGCTGTAGGGCGGCGGCGCGGCCTGGCCGTAGGGAGGCGGAGCCGGCTCGCCGTAGGGCGGCGGCGGAGGCGTCTGACCGGGTGGTGGTGGGGCTTGCTCGCCGTAGGGCGGCGGGGTCGGCTGTCCCTCGGACTGCTGGGAGGGATCCGGGTTCTCTGGGCCAGTGCTCATGCTCGACACCCTAGGACCCGGCGGCCCTCGGGCGTCGCAGATCAGGGGAGGAGATCGCGCACAACCGCGTCGGCGAGCAGCCGCCCGCGGCGGGTCGGCACCAGCCGCTCCCCGACCTGGTCGACCAGGCCCTGCGCGACCAGGCCCGGGACCGCAGACCGGCCGGTGGCCTCGAGCACCTCCACGGGCAGTCCCGCGCTCAGGCGGAGCTCGAGCAGGACCCGCTCCACCCGGCGGCTCTCCTCGTCAAGCACCTCGCGCGCGTGGGCCGGGGTCACCCCGGAGGCGACGCGGTCGGCGTACGCCGCCGGATGCTTGACGTTCCACCAGCGCACCCCGCCGACGTGGGAGTGGGCGCCCGGCCCGACACCCCACCAGTCGCCGCCGGTCCAGTAGAGCAGGTTGTGCCGGCAGCGGCTGGCCTCATCGCGCGCCCAGTTGGAGACCTCGTACCAGCTCAGGCCCGCCGCGACGAACCGCTCGTCGGCCACCAGGTACTTGTCGGCCAGGTCGTCCTCGTCGGGCATCGGCAGCTCGCCGCGCTTGACCCGACGGGCGAGCGCGGTGCCGTCCTCGACGATGAGCGAGTACGCCGACACGTGGTCGGGCCGGCAGGCGAGCGCGGCCTCGACGCTGGTCTCCCAGTCCGCGAGGGACTCCCCCGGCGTGCCGTAGATCAGGTCCAGGCTGATCTGCTCGAAGCCGGCCTGCCGGGCCCAGTCGACGACCGCGGGCACCCGCAGCGGGTCGTGGGTGCGGTCGAGGACCTTCAGCACGTGGTCGACGGCGGACTGCATGCCGAAGGAGATGCGGTTGAACCCGGCGCCGCGCAGCTCCTCGAGGTCCCAGAGCGCGACGCTGTCGGGGTTGGCCTCGGTGGTGACCTCCGCGCCGTCGGCGAGCCCGAACTCCGCGGCGATCGCGGCGACCACCGACCCGAGGTCGCCGGGGCTGAGCAGGGTGGGCGTGCCGCCGCCGAAGAACACCGTGTCGACCGGGAGGTCGGCGTCGCCCAGCACCCGGCGGGCGCGGCGTACCTCCGCGATCGCGGCCTCGGCGTACGTCGCCCGGCTGGCGCCGGGCGCACCGCCGGCCGGGCCGAGCTCCTCGGCGGTGTAGGTGTTGAAGTCGCAGTAGCCGCATCGCACCGTGCAGAACGGCACGTGCACGTAGAACCCGAACCCGCGCTCCCCCACGTGCTCCAGCGCCCCCTCCGGCAGCGACCCGTCCTCGGGCACGGGATCACCAGGGGGCAGCGCGGACGGGGGCACCGCCCCATCCTCCCACCCCGTTGACTCGTGACTTCCGACGGTTGAGTCGTGAGTTGTGACGGTCGAGTCGGGAGTTGTCGCCAGCCGGCCCGCCGGAACTCCCGACTCGACGCGCGGAAGTCCCGACTCGACGTGCAGAACTCCCGACTCGACGTTGGGGGTGGATCAGTGGAAGTCGCGGGAGCGGTGGCGGGCGCGGAGGGCCTGGCCGGCCTCGGGATAGACGTCCTCGATCGGGGCGAGCCGGTCCGCGACCAGGTTGGTCACGCCGTCCTGGCGCTCGAGGATGCCGCGGATCACCATGCCGGCGGCACTGGAGGCGGTGGCGCGGTAGCGGCGCCACACCCCGACCGTGCAGACCACGTTGAGCATGCCGGTCTCGTCCTCGAGGTTGAGGAACGTGACCCCGCCGGCGGTGCCCGGCCGCTGACGGTGGGTGACCAGCCCGGCGACGTGGACCCGGCGGTTCGGCTCGCCGGCAAAGCAGTCGGCCACCGACCTGATCCCTCCGGTGCGCAGCAGGTCGCGCAGGTGCTCGAACGGGTGCCCGCCAGGCGTGATCCCGGTGGCCCAGAGGTCCGCCATGGTGACCTCGACGTCCGCCATCTCGGGCAGCATCGGCGCCGGGCCGGCGACCCGGATGCCCTCGAGGTGCTCCTCGCTCTCGGTCCAGCCGGCGTTCCACAGCGCCTGGCGCCGGGTGAGGCCGGTCCCCTCGAACACCCCGGCGGTGGCCAGCGCCTCCAGCTGCCGCGCGTCCAGCCCGGCCCGCCGGGACAGGTCGACCTGGTCGGCGAACGGCCGCTCCGCGCGCGCGGCGACGATCCGCCCGGCCACCTCGGAGCTGATGCCGTGCACCGCGTCCAGCCCGAGTCGTACGGCGTAGCGCGCGTCCCGCCGGTGTGCCGGGGTCGGGTCGGGGGTGCCGTCGACCCACTCGACCCGTTCGGGGTGGTCGGCCAGGCACGCGTCGAGCCCACCCGGCCCACCGGCGTCCCCCGAGAGCTCGAGGTCGGCGGTCGCCGCGGAGCGCGCCAGGTCGGGGCGCAGCACCTCGACGCCGTGCCGGCGGGCGTCGTGGACCAGCGACTGCGGGGAGTAGAACCCCATCGGCTGGGCACGCAGCAGCGCCGCGAGGAACGCCCCGGGGTAGTGCAGCTTGCACCACGAGCTGGCGTAGACGAGCTTGGCGAACGACAGCGCGTGGCTCTCGGCGAAGCCGAAGTTCGCGAACGACAGGATCTTCAGGTAGATCGCGTCGGCCTCCTCGCCGACCAGTCCCTTGCGGGCCATGCCGGCGTAGAGCTTGTCCTTGATGCTCTCGATCCGCTCGATGCCGCGCTTGGAGCCCATCGCCCGGCGCAGCAGGTCGGCCTCGTCGCGGGTGCAGTCGCCGAGCACCCGCGCCATGTCCATCAGCTGCTCCTGGAACAGCGGCACCCCCTTGGTGCGCTCGAGCACCGGCACCAGCGACGGGTGGGCGTAGTCGACCTCCTCACGGCCGGTGGCGCGGCGGATGTAGGGGTGCACCGCACCGCCCTGGATCGGGCCGGGCCGGATCAGCGCGATCTCGATCGCCAGGTCGTAGAACTCCCGGGGCCGCAGCCGCGGCAGCGTGCCGATCTGGGCGCGGCTCTCGACCTGGAAGACGCCGACCGAGTCGGCCCGGCAGAGCATGTCGTAGACCGCCGGCTCCTCCTTGGGGATCGTGCTCAGCTCCCAGTGCTCGCCGAGGTGCTGCTCGACGATCCGCATCATGTGGTCGAGCGCGCTGAGCATCCCCAGCCCGAGCAGGTCGAACTTCACCAGCCCCATGAACTCGCAGCCGTCCTTGTCCCACTGCAGCACGGTCCGCTTGTCCATCCGGGCCCGCTCGATCGGCACCACCTCGCCGATCGGCCGCTCGGTGAGCACCATCCCGCCGGAGTGGATGCCGAGGTGCCGCGGGGCGCCGAGGAAGCCGTTGGCGAGCTCGACGACGGCGGCCGGTACGTCGTGCTCGCCGCCGTCACGCGACGCCACGGTCGTCCACGACGTGACCTGCTTTGACCAGGCGTCCTGCTGGCCCGGCGAGTGCCCGAGCGCCTTGGCCGCGTCGCGGACCGCCATCTTGGGGCGGTAGCCGACGACGTTGGCGACCTGCGCGGCGTTGTGCCGGCCGTAGCGGTCGTAGACCCACTGGATCACCTCCTCGCGCCGGTCGGAGTCGAAGTCGACGTCGATGTCGGGCTCCTCGTCGCGATGCTGGGAGATGAAACGCTCGAATGGCAGCCGGTAGAAGACCGGGTCGATCGCGGTGATGCCGAGCGCGTAGCAGACCGCCGAGCTCGCGGCCGAGCCGCGACCCTGGCAGAGGATCCCCTGCGAGCGGGCGAACGCCACGATGTCGTGGACGATCACGAAGTAGCCGGCGAAGTCCTTCTCCTCGATGACCGTCAGCTCGTGCTCGACGGTCTGGCGAGCCTGCTCCTCGAGCGGCCCGCCGGCGTAGCGCAGGGCGAACCCCTGCTCGGTCAGCTCGCGCAGCCAGCTGGCGGGCGTGTGCCCGGCGGGGATGCCGTCCTTGGGTAGCCGCGGGGTGGCCTTCTGCAGGTCGAAGGCGATCTCGTCGGCGATCTCGACGCTGCGCGCGACGGCGCCCGGATAGCGCGCGAACCGGCGCGCCATCTCCTCCCCCGACCGCAGGCAGGCCATCCCGGACGCCGGCAGCCAGCCGTCCATCTCGGCGAGGCTGCGCCGGGCGCGCACCGCCGCCATCGCGTCGGCGAGGCGGTGCTGCTCGGGGCGCGCGTGGTGGACGTTGTTGGTCGCGACCACCGGCAGTCCGTGGTCGGCGGCCAGCCGCGCGAGCAGGTCGTTGTGGGCGGAGTCGGTGGGGAAACCGTGGTCGGTGAGCTCCACCACGACGTGCTCGTGGCCGAACAGCGCGGTCAGCCGGTCGAGCTCGGCCGCGGCCGCGGCCGGACCACGCTCCAGCAAAGCGCGGCGTACGGCGCCCTTGCGGCAGCCGGTCAGCACCAGCCAGTGTCCGCGTCCGCGCTCGGCGAGCTCGGCCATGTCGTAGACCGGGCGGCCCTTCTCGTCCCCGCGCAGCTGGGCGTCGGTGATCGCAGCGGCCAGCCGGTGGTAGCCCTCCACGCCGCGGGCCAGCACCAGCAGGTGGCTGCCCTCGGGGTCGGCGACGCCGTTCTGCGGCTTGGTCAGGCCCAGGGAGAGCTCGGCGCCGTAGATCGTCTGCAGCCCCGCGGCCGCGTGCAGCTGGGCGGTCTCGGCGAACAGTGGCGCGCCGTAGAACCCGTCGTGGTCGGTGATCGCCAGCCCGTGCAGGCCGAGCCGGATCGCTTCGAGCACCAGGTGGTCGGGCCCGCTGGCCCCGTCGAGGAAGCTGAAGTTGGAGTGCGCGTGCAGCTCGGCGTACGGCGTCACCGGGCCGGCCGGCCGCTCCACGTCGACACGGGTGCGCTTGCGCTTGCGGGTCGAGATCGGCGCCTCGGGGTCCTGGGGCGTGTTGACCCGCCCGGAGAGCCGCTTCTCCAGCTCGCCCCAGGAGATCGGGGGGTTGCTCCAGCCCATCAGCGGGCCCCGCTCGCGACGTCAGTCATAGACGGCCTCGGTCCACCACACGCCCTCGTCGCAGGTCAGCAGCCAGGCGCGGCCGTCGACGCCGACGACCTGGAAGCGGGCGACTCGGCGGGGCCGCTCCTCCCACCACAGCTCCTCGACCGGCCACGGGCCGGCCCAGGCGGCGACCGGCTGCCACCCGGAGCCGGGGTCGGAGCGGAACCGCTCCGGCGCACAGGTGACCGCGCCCCGCTCGTCGACGGCGACCGGGCGACCGGCGGCCCCGATGACCTCGGCGGACCACGGGGTCGACAGCACCCGCGACGGCGCGGGCGGCGGGATGCTCCCCGGCCAGGGGGGACCCACCGGACGCAGCCCCGCCGGCCGCTCCCCCCACGGCACCAGCGCCTGGCGAGCGGCGGGACTCCGACCGCCCTGGAGCACCGGGCGCACCACGGCCTCGTGGCCGAGCATCCCCTGCACCCGGGCGATGCCACGCTCGACGCGCTCGTCGGTGTTGCCCCACAGCGCGTCGGCGTGCACGGCGTCGGGCACCACGGTCACCGGCTCGAGAACCACCCGGTCGACCGGCGCGCGCACCTCGCCCGCCCGGCTCGGCCCATTTCTCATGGCACCTTGGAGCTGCCAGTGCAGCCGGTCGACCAGGTCGGCGGCGCTGAACCACCGCGGATGGAGCCAGACCCGCGAGCTGGCCGGCTCGGTCTGCCCCTCGCACCGGGCCGCGATCCGCACCTCGGTGCACACCAGCTGCTGGCGGGCGAGCCCGGCCACGAACCGGTCGGCGGTCTGCCGGACGCTGAAGCTGATCGTCTCGGCGGAGTCGAGCGGCGGCTCGAAGTCGACGTGGCAGGCGAGCTCGGGCGGCGGGGTGCGGGTCGCGAGCAGCACCCCGCCGTCGCCGCCGACCACGCGGTGCACCCACGCCACCTGCGCACCGAACCGGTCGCGGACGTCGCTCGCGCGCAGGTCGGCCAGGTCCGCGAGCGTGCGCAGCCCGAGGCGGCGCATCAGGCTCACCGCGTCGCGGCCGTCGGGGAGGTCCTCGATCGCCTCGACGGGCAGCCCGCGCAGGAACGGCACCGACTCCCCCGGCTCGATGACGTGGCAGTCCTGGGGCTCGGCCCGCCGGGCGGCCTGCTCGGCGGTGAACAGCTCGTCGGCGACCCCGATCCGGCAGTCCCACACCCCGAGGCCGACCAGCCGCTCGGCGAGCAGTGCCGCGGCGGCCGGCTCCCCGCCGTAGAACCGGCCCGGCGCCCGCAGCGCCAGCAGCCCGGGCCGCAGCGGGGCGACCCCGGGGCGGAGCTCCTCGACCGCGGCCAGCACCGGCTCGAACGCCCGGGTGTCGCGGTCGGGGACCGCGGCGCAGACCTTGAGCTCGGGGCAGCGCGACTGCGCGTCGCGGCGGCGCATCCCGCGGCGTACGCCGAAGGCCCGGGCGCCGGCGTTGCACGCCTGCACGATGTTGGCGGAGAACACCGCCGCCGGCAGGTGGGTCGGCAGCCCCTCGTCGGCCAGCGCGGCGACCACCGGCCAGTCCGGGCACCACACGACCATCACGCGCATGCCCTAGCTCGCCTCCTCCACGACGCGCGCGGGAGCGACCGCCGGCTCGGCCCGGCAGTAGGTCTGGTCCTCGGCGGGGAACCACAGGGCGCCCCGGCGCGGCGGTGCGGTCCCGCGCTGTGCCTCGACCAGCAGCCGCCGCGACCGTAGGTGACCGTCGCCGCGGCCGACCCCGGTCCAGGCCGGCTCGCGGGTGGTCAGCCGTACCTCGCAGCGCGGCCAGTCACCCGGGGTCGCCTCCTGGGCGACCAGCGCGACCGAGCGCTTGCGGAGCCGGGCGGCCAGCTTGCCGGCGACCTGCTCGGGGACCCGGCCGGGCGGGCGGACCACCACCAGCGTGACGACGTCGACGAGCGCGGCGGTGACCTCGATCCACTGGTCCCCGGGCTCGGGCACCAGCACGGTGCGGTCCAGGTCGATGCCGAGCGCGCTCGCCGCCTCCGCCCCGAAGTCGCCCACCCCCACGACCGCGCACCAGCTGCCCGTCGCGGACGGGCCGGCCATCAGCGCGAGCGCCAGGCTCGCGCTGTCGACGGCATAGCTGCTCCCGGCCCGCAGCTGGACCAGCCCGGCCAGCGCCGGGTGGGTCTCCAGCGCCCGCCCGGGCACCCCGTCGTGCATGCGCGCCATCCGGCTGCGCAGCTGCGCGATCGTGTCAGCGGCGGTGTCCGCCGTGCTCGCGGTGCTGGTCGGGGTGCCCACACCCCATCATCGAACATGTGTTCGAGCGAGTCAATCGGCGGGTTTGCGGGTTTCGGCTGCCAACAGCCGAAACCCTCACGACACCCACCCGCAGCGTCAGCCGCCGTACAGCGAGTCGATGAGCTCCTTGTTGTTCTTCTCCACGATGTTGCGCTTGACCTTCATCGAGGGGGTCAGCTCGCCGGACTCGATGGTGAGGTCGTGGTCGAGCAGCTGCCACTTCTTGATGGTCTCCCAGCGGTTGAGGCGGGAGTTGAGCTCGTCGACGTACTCCCCGACCATCTTGTGCACCGCGTCGGAGCTGACGATCTCGGTGTACGACGCGCCCACCATGCCGTTCTCCTCCGCCCAGCCGGCCATCGCGTCGGGGTCGAGGGTGATCAGCGCGACCACGTAGTTGCGCTCGTTGCCGAACACCAGGAACTGGCTCGCGTAGGGGCAGACCGCCTTGAACTTCGACTCGATCGCGGACGGCGCGACGTACTTGCCGCCGGAGGTCTTGAACAGGTCCTTGATCCGGCCGGTGATCGTGAGGAAGCCGTCGGCGTCGAGGCTGCCCTTGTCGCCGGTGTGCAGCCAGCCGTCCTCGGTGAGCGTCGCCGCGGTCTCCTCGGGGAGGTTGTGGTAGCCGGCCATGATGTGCGGGCCGCGCAGCATGACCTCGTCGTTCTCCCCGATCTTGACCTCGGCGCCCGGCAGCGCGGGACCGACGGTGCCGATCTTGTAGCTGGCCGGGTGGTTGACCGTGGCGCCGGCGGCGTTCTCGGTCATGCCGTAGCCCTCGAGGATGAGGATGCCGGCGGCGTGGAACCACTCGGCGATCTCGGCGTTGAGCGCCGCGGAGCCCGAGATGAAGAACCGGACCCGGCCACCGAAGCGCTCGCGGACCTTGCTGAACACCAGCTTGTCGAACAGCCCGTGCTGGAGCTTGAGCGGCAGCGGGACCGACTTGCCCTCGCGCTTGAGCCGGTCGACCTTGAGCCCGACGTCGAAGGCCTTCTTGAAGATCTTCTCCTTGACCCCGCCCTCGGCGGCCTGCATGGTGACGATCCGGCCGTGCGCCTTCTCGAAGATGCGGGGCGCGGCGCCCATGAACGTCGGCTTCACGACGCCGAGGTTGTCGACGATCCTCTCGACCCGGCCGTCGATCGCGGTGGCGAACCCGCACGCGAGCTGCGCCGAGAGCAGCACCTTGCCGAACGAGTGCGCCATCGGCAGCCACAGGAACTGCAGGTCGTCCTCGTGGAGGATGTCCTGCACCTGGATCGCGGTGCCCTCGTAGACCCACGCCTTGTGCAGCAGCCGGACGCCCTTGGGCCGGCCGGTGGTGCCGGACGTGTAGATCAGGGTCGCGAGCTGGTCGGGCGCGATCGCGCGGGCGGTCTCCTCGACGATCCCCGGGTGCTCGGCGAGGTAGTCCTCGCCCAGCTTGGCCAGGTCGTCGAGCCCGATGATCCAGTCGCCGTCGGTCGTGCCGTCGAAGGTGACGATCTTGGCCAGGTGCGGCAGCTCGTTGCGGTGCTCCTTGAGCTTGGCGATCTGCTCGTCGTCCTCGGCGAAGACGACGCGGCACTCGGAGTCGCTGAGGATGTACGCCGTGTCCTCGGCGTTGGTCGACGGGTAGACCGTGGTCGTGGCGCCGCCGGCGCACATCACCGCCAGGTCGGCGAGGATCCACTCGTAGCGGGTGCCGGCGGCGATGCCGACCCGCTGCTCGGACTGGATCCCGAGTGCGAGCAGGCCGGCCGCGAGCTTCTCCACCAGGTCGCCCGCCTGCCGCCAGGTGACCGACTCCCATGCCTCCCCCCGGGGGTAGCGGAACGCCTCACGCTCCGCGGAGGCGGCGACGCGGTCGAGGAACTGGAGCGCGAAGTTCTGGGTCAGGTCGTCGACGAAGCCGGCGTCGTAGTGGGGGGCGCTGCTGGCCTGGGCGGTCATGGAACACTCCTGCGGTACGGCCGAGGGAACGGGGTTGCGGAGTAACCTAGATCACTTGTCGAACTGGCGGGTAGCAAGCCCCCCATCGTGGACTCCCCGGATGGCCGTCAGGCCCGCGTGGCGTGCTTCTCGACCTTCGCGCGCGCCTCGGCCACGAGGCCCTCGACCCGCAGCAGCTCGGGCAGCAGATCCGCCTCCGTGGTCAGCGCGCGGTACATGGTCGTGACCGTCACGCCGTGACCGGGCCGGTGGACCACGGCGATCTCGTCGCCGGCGCCGATCTCGCCCTCGACGAGCACCCGCAGGTAGGGCCCCGGCCGGCCGATCGCGCCGAATCGCTTCACCCAGGCCCGGTTGTCGTAGCCGCCCACCCGCATCCAGCCCTTGAAGTCGTTGCACGGGATGCGCACGCTCGCGACCTCGAACACCGCGGACCCGATGGCCCAGCGCTCGCCCACCTCGGCCTCGTTGACGTCGATGCCGCGGGTGGTGAGGTTCTCGGCGAACATGCCGTCGCGGATCTCCCGGCCGAGCTCGTCGGCCCACCAGTCGAGGTCCTCGCGCGCGAAGACGTAGACCGCCTGGTCGACACCGCCGTGGTGCTTGACGTCGCCGACCTGGTCGCCGTCGAGGCCGAGCGTGCGCACGGCTACCCGGCCGGCGACCGGCCGCTTGTCCATGCCCGAGTGCCCGAGGTTGGCGTACGGCGCGTCGCGGTCGAGACCGACGTTGACGGAGTGCAAGGTGGCCACGGGCGCCATCCTCCCAGTCCCGAGGCCTATTCCTGAACCGATTTCGCGACCGTCACGCACCGGGTGGCCCAGGCGGGGTCGCCGGGCCGCCACATCGCGTTGACGACCATCCGGAACACCACCCAGTCGCGGGCGCGGTCCTCGTCGAGCCCGGCGACGTCGACCAGCGTGTGGAACCGCAGCCGGATCCCGTCGCGCACGCTGCGGGGGGCGGCGACCAGCTCGTCCCACCGGTTCCAGAGCATGGGAGCGACCTCGTAGTGCGGGTCCCCACTGAGCGGCTTGGGGTCGATCGCCAGCCACGGCCCCCGGTCGGCGGCGAGCACGTTCGCGTAGTGCAGGTCGGTGTGCAGCAGCCGCCCGTCGGTGGCGGCGTCGGTCGCGAACGCGCGCCCGAGCGAGACGGCCTGCTCGACGAGCCGGCGCGGGACCGGCGCCTCCCGGGGCAGCGCCGCGAGCTCGTCGCTCCAGCGGGCCACGCACGACGACAGGGTCACCAGCTGGGGCGGCGCCGGCACGTGCAGCCGCCCGTACAGCGCGCCGACCACCTCGCACGCGTCGACGTCCCAGAGGTCGCCGAGGTCCTCGGGGTGCAGCCGCTCCAGCAGCAGCGCGTACCGGTGCGGGTCGGCGCGGAGCAGCTCGACGGCGCCCGCACCGTGCCAGCGCTGGAGCGCGACGTGCTCGAGCTCGGCCTCCCAGTGCGGCCAGCTCACCTTCAGCACCGCGGGACGGCCTCCGGCGGTGCGCACCGGCAGCACCAGCGCGCACTCGCCGTGCGTCGGTGCTCCGTCGGCGGTGAGCCGCCACTCGTCGAGCAGCTCTCGCGCCATCACCGGCAGCCGGTCGAGGAACGCCGTCCACTCCGGCCCGCGCGCGGCGTACGCCGAGAACGTCTCGGGGACCTGGACCCTCACTCCCCCATCCCACCAGACGGGCGATGCGGCCCGGTCCAGATCACTTGCCGACCTGGAAAGCATTCGATAGGTTTCCATCATGGAAAGTGAAGAGATCCGGCGGGCCCTGCACGAGGCCGACCGGGCAGAGGCGGCCGCCTGGACCGACTACCCGCCGACCCCGCGCTGGTACCCGCCCGCGACGGGACTGTGGGCCGCGGGACTGACCCTGGTGTTCGGAGGTCTCGACGGCAGTGCCCGCGCCCTCGCGCTGCTCGCCCTGGTCGTCGTGGAGGTCGGGTTCATCCGGTGGTACACCGGCTACCGGGGCGGGATGTGGCCGACCGGGCGGCCGCCGCGCGAGTTCCGGCCCGCGATCGCCTGGCTCCTCGGAGCCCTGGCGGTCGTCGTCGCCGCCGCGCTCGCGTCGGCGACGGTCAGCCTCGGAGCCGCCGCGCTCCTCGTCGCCGTCGCGGTCACGCTGCTGGTCGCGCGCTACGAGCGGGCCTACGCCGACGCTGCGCGGCGGGCCCGCGAGCGCCTGTCGTGACCGAGTCCGCGTCGGTGCCGGCCTCCGCACTCGAGGGCCTCGACCCGGTGCTCACGGCCCCGAAGCGGCTCGCGGCCATGGCGCTGCTGAGCCGCTCCGCGGCCGCCGACTTCGCGGCGCTGCGCGAGCACCTCGGCGTCAGCGAGTCCGATCTGTCCAAGCAGATGTCCGCGCTGGCCGCCGCCGGCTACGTCAGCGCCCGCAAGAGCGGGCACGGACGCGGCAGCACCACGACCTACCAGTCGACCCGCGAGGGCCGGAGGGCCTACGCCCGGCACCGTGCCGCGCTGGAGGCGATCCTCAAGGGCTGAGCGTGCTGCGGATCCAGTGGTCCGGAGCCAGGTCGGGCTTGCCCGGCACCGGCTCCTCGGTCTCCACCCAGGCGTCGTCCCACAGCTCGGCGGCCACCCGGCGCCAGAACGCCGCGGCTGCGTGGTTGTCGTGCTGGAACGGCACCGTCCAGGTGCCGGGGTGGCGTGCGACCACGGCGCGGGCGAACCACCGGCCCACGCCGCCCCGCCGGGCCGCGGGCACCACGAAGAACGCCTGCATGGTGCAGGTGCCGGTCCCGACGCCGCGGACCGTCGCGAACGCGACCGGGGCGTCCTCGCCGGTGTTGGGGTGCGGCTGCCACACGAGGTAGCCGGCGCCGTCGGGTCGCGGGTACTCGTCGAGCCAGGCGTGCTGGTAGCGGCCGTCAGCGTACGGGAACCCGCCCACGACCGTCCCGAGGTCGTGGCGGAAGTCCTGCCACAGCCAGGCGACGATCCCCCACTCGTCGTCGGCGACCGGCCGGACGGCGGGGCTCACTTCTTGGACTTCTCCCCGGTGGGCGCGTTGGAGAGCGCGGCGATGAAGGCCTCCGGCGGCACCTCGACGGTGCCGATGTTCTTCATCCGCTTCTTGCCGGCCTTCTGCTTCTCCAGCAGCTTGCGCTTGCGGCTGATGTCGCCGCCGTAGCACTTGGCGAGCACGTCCTTGCGGATCGCCCGGATGTTCTCGCGGGCGATCACCCGGGCGCCGATGGCGGCCTGGATCGGCACCTCGAACTGCTGCCGCGGGATCAGCTCCTTGAGCTTGCCGGCCATCATCACGCCGTAGGAGTACGCCGCCTCGCGGTGCACGATCGCGGAGAACGCGTCCACCGGCTCGCCCTGCAGCAGGACGTCGACCTTGACCAGGTCGGCGGCCTGCTCGCCGGAGCGCTCGTAGTCGAGCGAGGCGTAGCCCTTGGTGCGCGACTTGAGCTGGTCGAAGAAGTCGAAGACGATCTCGCCCATCGGCAGCGTGTAGCGCATCTCCACGCGGTCCTCGGAGAGGTAGTCCATGCCGCCGAGCGTGCCGCGCTTGGTCTGGCACAGCTCCATGATCGTGCCGATGTAGTCGCTGGGGCTCAGGATCGTGGCCTTGACGACGGGCTCGCGGATCTCGGCGATCTTGCCGTCGGGGAACTCGCTGGGGTTCGTCACCTCGATCTCGGAGCCGTCCTCCATCACCACGTGGTAGACGACGTTGGGCGCGGTCGAGATCAGGTCGAGGCCGAACTCGCGCTCGAGCCGGTCGCGGGTGATCTCCATGTGCAGCAGCCCGAGGAAGCCACAGCGGAAGCCGAAGCCCAGCGCGCCGGAGGTCTCCGGCTCGTAGGTGAGCGCAGCGTCGTTGAGCTGGAGCTTCTCCAGCGCCTCGCGCAGGTCGCCGAACTGGTCGCCGTCGATCGGGTAGAGCCCGGCGTAGACCATCGGGTTGGGGTGCTTGTAGCCGCCGAGCGCCTCGGTGGCGCCGTGGTGGAGGGTCGTGACGGTGTCGCCGACCCGCGACTGGCGCACGTCCTTCACGCCGGTGATCAGGTAGCCGACCTCGCCCACCCCGAGCTCGCCGGCCTTGACCTGCTCGGGGCTGATCACGCCGACCTCGAGCATCTCGTGGGTGGCGCCGGTGGACATCATCTTGATCCGGTCGCGGTGGTTGAGCTTGCCGTCGACGACCCGGACGTAGGTGATCACGCCGCGGTAGGTGTCGTAGACCGAGTCGAAGATCAGCGCGCGGGCGGGCTTGTCGGCGTCCCCCACGGGGGCGGGCGTCTGCTTGACGATCTCGTTGAGCAGCCCGGCGACGCCGTCGCCGGTCTTGGCGCTGACCCGCAGCACGTCCTCGGGCTCGCAGCCGACCAGGCCGGCGAGCTCGGCGGCGTACTTCTCGGGGTTGGCGCCCGGCAGGTCGATCTTGTTCAGCACCGGCACGATGTGGAGGTCGGCGCCCATCGCGAGGTAGAGGTTGGCCAGCGTCTGCGCCTCGATGCCCTGGGCGGCGTCGACCAGCAGCACCGCGGCCTCGCAGGCCTCCAGCGACCGGGAGACCTCGTAGGTGAAGTCGACGTGTCCGGGCGTGTCGATCATGTTGAGCACGTAGGTGCCCGGCTCGGCGCCCTCGGCGTTGTCGGCCGGCACGGTCCACGGCATCCGGACCGCCTGGCTCTTGATCGTGATGCCGCGCTCGCGCTCGATGTCCATCCGGTCGAGGTACTGCGCCCGGGCGCTGCGCTCGTCGACCACACCGGTCAGCTGGAGCATCCGGTCGGCGAGCGTCGACTTGCCGTGGTCGATGTGCGCGATGATGCAGAAGTTCCGGATGATCGCGGGATCGGTGTAGCCGGGAGGCGGAGCGGGGTTCGCGGACACAGGTGACTCTCGTCGAGCGGGCGGGGACGCCGCCATTGTTCCATTCGGCGCCCCGATTCCCTCACTCCGCGCTCGCTGCGCCCTCCACGTCCTCCGCCTCGAACCCGATGAGCCAGTGCAGACCGTGCCGGTCGACGACCTGGCCGTCCGAGGCTCCCCACGGCCGGGTCTGCAGGTCGTCCACGACCCGACCGCCGGCCGAGAGCCGCGCGAACCAGTCGCGCATCGTGGCGGGCGCCGTCGTGCCGAGCAGGGAGAGCATCAGGCCCTCGCACCGGACCGGCTGCTCGTCCCCGGCCACGTCCGCGCCCGAGATCGCGACCGGGCCGCCGACCACCATGCCGTGGGCGACGGCGTCACCGGGGCCGTCGTCCCGGCCGAACTCCGCGAAGGTGTTCAGCTGGGCGGTTCCTCCGAACACCTCGGCGTAGAAGGCGAGAGCCTCGCGCGCCGTGCCCGGGAAGTGGATGTAGGGAGTCGGGGCGGTCATGGGCCCATGCTAGGACCCGGCCGTCACTCCACGCTCTCGACGAACTCCTTGGTCTTGGCGATCGCGAAGCCCCAGCCCTGCTCCAGCGTCGGCTTGGGCGGTACGGCGATCTCCGAGGGGTTGGTGAGCACGTCGAGCAGCACCGGCCCCGGGTGGGCGAGCGCCTCGCGGACGGCGTCGTCGACCGCGCGCGGGTCGTCCACCCGGATGCCGCGCAGCCCGATCGCCCCCGCCACGCGCGCGAAGTCGGGGTTGTCCAGCGTGGTGCCGTAGGCCGGGAGCCCCACCTGCTCCATCTCGAGGCGCACCATGCCGAGGCTGCCGTTGTCGAAGACCACGAGCTTGACCGGCAGGTCGTGGGTGACCGCGGTGATCAGGTCACCGAGCAGCATCGAGACCCCGCCGTCGCCGCAGAACGCGACGACCTGCCGCGACCGGTCCAGCGCCTGGGCGCCCAGGGCCTGGGGCATCGCGTTGGCCATCGAGCCGAGGTTGTAGGAGCCGAGCAGCCGGCGGCCGCCGGACATCCGCACGAACCGGGCCAGCCAGGTGGTGGCCATCCCGGTGTCGGAGGTGAAGACCGCGTCGGCGGCCGCGTGCCGGTCGAGGGCAGCCGCCAGCAGCTCCGGTCGCACCCGGCCGTCGGGGTTCTCGACCTTGCGGCGCAGCAGCCCGCGCGGCTTGCTCTCGTAGCCGGGGTCCGTCAGGTGGGCCTGCCGCTCGCACCACGCGTCGTACGACGAGCGTGCCTCCTCCAGCAGCGACCGGTCGGCCTTGGCCTCGAGCAGCGGCAGCAGCGCGTCCAGGGCGAGCCCGGCGTCGCCGACCACCGCGTGGTCGACCGGATGGCGGCGCCCGATGTGGGACCCGTCGGCGTCGACCTGCACCACGACCTTGCCGTCGGGGTAGAACGCCTTGTAGGGGAAGTCGGTGCCGAGCATGAGCAGCAGGTCGCAGCCGTCGAACGCGACCGCGCTGGCGTGGTTGCCGAGCAGGCCGGACTGGCCGACCTCGAACGGGTTGTCGCCGTCGAAGGCCTCCTTGCCCTTGAGCGTGACGACCATCGGCGCCCCCAGCCGGTCCGCCAGCTCCAGCACCTGCGCCCGGGCCCGCCCCGCGCCGTGGCCGACGAGCAGTGCGACCCGGCCCGCGGCGTTGATCGCGGCGGCGGCCGCGGCCACCGACTCCGCCGCGGGCGCGGTGGATGGCTGGTCGGTCACGAACCTCGGCACCGGCGTGTGCTTGGGCAGCTCCAGGTCCCCGACGTCGCCGGGGAGGGTCAGCACGGCGACCCCACGCTGCTGGAGCGCGGCGTTGCCGGCCTGCTCGAGCAGGGCCGCGAACTGCTCGGCCGTGCTCACGGTCGCGTTGAACACCGCGACGTCGGCGAACAGCACGTCGTTGTCGACCTCCTGGAAGAAGTCGGTGCCGATCTCCTCGCGCGGCACCTGGCCGCAGATCGCGAGCACCGGGGCGTGCGACTTCTTCGCGTCGTACAGGCCGTTGAGCAGGTGGATCGCGCCCGGGCCCACGGTGCCCATGCACACGCCCAGGCGGCCCGTCAGCTGCGCCTGGGCGCCCGCGGCGAACGCACCCGCCTCCTCGTGGCGGACCCCGACCCAGTCGACCCGCTCCTCGCGACGGATCGCATCGGTGACGGGGTTCAGCGCATCGCCCACCACGCCCCACACCTGGGTGACGCCGTGGTCGGCGAGGGAGGCGATCAGCAGCTCGGCAACGGTGGTCATGGGCGAGCGGTACCCGTGCCGGTCCGGGGCAATCGGTGCGTGGGCTGTGTCCGGCGTGGTCGAGAATGGGCGGGTGAGCGCCGTACGCCGTCCGACGACCATCCCGCACGGGCGGACCGCTCGCCGGCTGGAGTGGCCCCACCTGCCGCGGCACGTGCGCGCGCTGGTCGAGGAGCGGTGCGGCTCCCCCGTCGTCGGCGCGGACTCGCAGGGCGCCGGCTTCACCCCGGGCTTCGCGTCCGTGCTGACCTGCGCGGACGGCTCGCGGCACTTCGTGAAGGCCGCCTCGCAGAAGGCGCAGCGGCCGTTCGCCGACGCCTACCGCGAGGAGGCCCGCAAGCTGGCCGCGCTCCCCGAGGACGCGCCCGCACCGCGGCTGCTGTGGGTCCACGACTCCGACGACCCCGACGGCTGGGTGGTGCTCGGCATCGAGCACGTGCCCTCCCGCCAGCCGGGGCGCCCGTGGCGCGAGGACGACCTCGCGGCCTGTCTGGCGATGACCGAGCGGATGGCGGAGGCCCTCACCCCGGTGCCGGCGGACCTGGTGGTCGACGACTTCGCCACCGAGTTCGCCGACTGGCCGGCCTTCTGGGACCACGTGCACCGCGAGCACGCCGACCGGGCCGCGGCGCTCGCCGCGCGGTTCACCGACGTCGCCGCCGGGTCGACGCTCGTGCACACCGACATCCGCGACGACAACCTGATGCTCGCCGAGGACGGCCGGGTGCTCCTGTGCGACTGGAACTGGCCGGTCGCGGGCGCGGCGTGGCTGGACACGCTGCTCCTGCTCATCGGGCCCCGGGGCGACGGCCTGGACGTCGAGGCGGTGCTGGCCGGCTCGGCGCTGACCCGCGACCTCGACCCCGAGGCGGTCGACATCGTGCTGGCGCTGGTCACCGGCTACTTCCTGCGCTCGGCGCAGCTGCCGGCCCCGCCGACCTCGCCGCACATGCGCGAGGCCCAGCGATGGCAGGGCGAGGTGTGCTGGGAGTGGCTGTGCGAGCGGCGCGGGTGGGATTTGGGGCGCTGAGCGCTCCGCTGCTAACCTTGTCCGTCGCGTGTCCGGCTGTCCGCACGCCGATGCGCACTCCTGACATCAGACCCTGACCACACCGACGAGAAGGCTGCTCCGTGGCGAACATCAAGTCCCAGATCAAGCGCAACAAGCAGAACGAGAAGCGCCACGAGCGCAACAAGTCCGTCAAGACGGGCCTGAAGTCTGCTGTGCGCAAGTTCCGCGAGGCCGCCGAGGCCGGCGACAAGGACAACGCCGTCAAGCTCGGCCGCGACGCCGCCCGCAAGCTCGACAAGGCCGCCTCCAAGGGCGTCATCCACAAGAACCAGGCCGCGAACCGCAAGTCCGCGATCGCCAAGAAGGCCGCCTCTCTCTGAGCTCTTCCACGTTGACCCGCCCGAGACTTTCGGGCGGGTCATCGTCGTATTCGGGCTCGCGGGGCGGTCAGCGGGGGTCGCGGAGCGCGGTGACGGTCAGCACCAGCCGCTCGAGCGTGTACGACGGGTCGCTGGCCGCGCCCTTGATGTCGGCGTCGGCCTGGGCGATCGCCCGGATCGCGCGGGCGATGCCGCCGTCGGACCAGCCGCGCGACTGGTCCCGGATCGTGCGCAGCTTCCACGGCGGCACGCCCACCTCGCGGGCCAGGTCGGCCTCGCGCATGCCGCGCGGCGCGGACTTGTAGCGGGCCACCCCGCGGGCCCCGCCGGCGAAGGCCGAGGTCACCAGCACCGGCGCCGTGCCGCCGTCGAGCGCCCAGCGCAGCTCCTCGAGGGCCGCGGTGCGCCGCCCCCAGAAGGCGGCGTCGGCGACCGCGAACGACTTCGCCTCGGCCCGGCCGCCGAAGTACTGCTTGACCTTCTCGATGCTCAGCGGCTGGCCCGGGAAGTCGTTGGTCAATTGGCTGGCCGCCGCCGAGAGCGAGCGGAGGTCCTGGCCGACCGCCTGCACGAGGAAGTCGGCGGCCTCCTGGTCGATGGTCGCCCCGTGGCCGCGCACCTCGTTGACCACGAAGGAGGGATACTCCGAGGGCCGCAGCTCACCGGACTTGGACTCGGTCACGGTCTCGAGCTTGCGGAGCTTGGTGAGGGTGCCGCTGCCCTTGACGCCGCCACCGTGGACCAGCACCAGCGCGACATCCTCGGACGGCGCCCCGGCGTAGGCCAGCAGTCCCTCGACCGACTCGTCGGGGAGGTTCTCGAGGCCGCGGACCACCACGCACCGGATGCTGGAGAACAGCGAGGGCGCGGCGAGCTCGCCGAGCGTGGCCAGCGAGAGGTCACCCGCGGCGCACTCGGAGACCTCGGCCTCGGGATCGTGGGCGCGGACCGCCGCCCGCACCGCGACGACCGTGCGCTCGTTGAGGAACTCCTCCTTGCCGGTCACCAGCGTGACCCGGCCGAGGACGTCTGCCGCGCGCGGCTGGGAGGGACCTGACATGGTGCGGCAAGCCTGCCACAGCCCGGCGACACCGCGACGACCGGTCAGCGGGTCTCGACGAGCAGCTCGCCGCCGCGCTCGACGACCGCGATGTCACCGTCGAGGTCGGTGCGCAGCACCCGGGTGCCCGCCGCCTCCAGAGGCGCCAGGGTCTCGGTCGCGGGGTGCCCGTAGTCGTTGTCGGCGCCGACCGACACCAGCGCCGCCCGAGCGCCGAGCGACAGCAGCCAGTCCTCGTCCTGGTAGCGGCTGCCGTGGTGGGGCACCTTGAGCACGTCGACCCGCAGACCGGGCAGCGCCCGGGCCAGCGCGGCCTGCCCCTCCGGCTCGACGTCGCCGCTGAGCAGCAGCCGCATCCCCCGCACCTCGACCAGCAGCACCACGCTCGCCTCGTTGGCCGTGCTCCCGTCTCCCGGCCCGGTCGTCGGGGAGTCGGCCGGCGGCCACAGCACCTGGAACGTCACCTCGCCGACCTGCCGGGTGGCGGCGTACGGCGCGGGCCCGGGCGTCAGGCCGGCACCGCCGGCCACCGCCGCGACGTCCCGGACACCCTGGGGCGGGTCGAGCAGGCGGGTCGTCTCCACCGCGCCGACGGTGCGGCCGTCGAGCACCCCCGGCAGCCCGTCGACGTGATCGGCGTGGAAGTGGGTGAGCACGACGAGGGGCACGGTCTCGACCTCGAGACGGTCGAGGCACGCGTCGACCAGGCCCGGCTCCGGCCCGGCGTCGATCACCATCGCCGCGTGTGGCCCGGTGTTCAGCACCAGCGCATCACCCTGACCGACGTCGCACGCGACCAGCACCCAGCCCGCCGGGGGCCAGCCCGGGGTCGGCAGCCGCACCAGCACGCTCGTGAGCAGCAGCACGCAGCACCCGAGCCCGGTCGACCGCCGGCGCAGCAGCATCGGGCCGGCCAGCGCGACCGCCGCCACCACCAGGGTCAGCACCACCAGCGCCACCGCGCCGGTGCCCCACCCGACGGCCGCCGCGGGCAGCGCGGCGCCGCGCCGCGCGACCAGCACCAGCCACGCGACGCACCACGCCGCCAGGGTGCCGAGGAGGCGACCCGCGCCCTCCCAGACCAGCCCCACCAGCCCGCCGCCGAGCCCGAGCACCGTCGCCGGGCCGACCACGGGAGCGGCCGCGAGGTTGGCGACGACCGCGACCAGGCTGACCTGCCCGGAGATCGCGGCCACCACGGGCGTGCAGGCGAGCTGCGCGGCCGACGGCACGGCGACCGCCTCGGCCGCCCACCGCGGCAGCCAACGAGCCAGCGCGTCCCGCCAGCCGGGTGCGAGCAGCAGGATGCCGGCGGTGGCGAGCACCGAGAGCGAGAACCCGATCGACGCGGCGAGGCCGGGCTGCACCAGCAGCAGCACCAGCACGGCCACCCCGAGCGCCCGCGAGCCGCGCTCGCGCCCCTCGGGGCCCATCGCGAACAGTGCGACCGCACCCATCACGGCGGCCCTCAGCACGCTCGGCTCGGTGCGCGCCAGCAGCACGAACCCGACGATCCCGAGCGCGCCGACGGCGTAGAGGGCCCGGCCGCGCACCCCGCACCAGCGCGCCAGCAGGAGCAGGAACCCGACGACCAGGGTCAGGTTGGTGCCCGAGACCGCGAGCAGGTGGGTCAGCCCGGTGGTGCGGAAGTCGTCGGCGAGCGCGTCGTCGACGCCGGCGTCGTCGCCGTCGACCAGCGCCGGGACGAGCGCCCGCTGCGTGTCGGGCCGGTGGGCGACAGAGTGCCGGATCGACGCCCGGACCGCCGCGGCGGCGTCCCACCAGAGGTCGGGGTCGTCGACCACGACGGGCGGTCCGCGAGCGCCGAGGACCGCGGCGAGGTCGTCTCCGTCGGCGTCGGAGAGCCGGCCGGACCCGCTCACGGTCGCCCCGAGCGGCAGGCCGGCCCAGTCGTCGTCGCCCATCACCAGCACCGGCGCCGCGAGCGCGTACGTCGTCCCCCGGCCGGTGACCTCCCGCACGTCGAGGCGCACCAGCACCAGGTCGCCGAAGCGGCCCTCGGTGCGCCGCGGGTCCGCGGTCACCGTGCCGACCACCCGCACCGCGGCGCCCTCCGCGGCCAGCCGCGCCACCGGGCTGCGGGCGACCTGCTCGAGCCGGAACGTCGTGACCGCGCCGACCGCGACCAGCACCACGACGACCGCGCCGGTGGTGCGCACCGCACCCCCGCCCCGATGCCGGGCCGGCCGCCAGGCCAGGAGCCCGGCTGCGGCCACGGCGACCAGCACCCACCAGCCGATCGCCCGGGCCGTGAGCGCGCCGCCCCACGCGGCGCCACCCAGCAGCAGCATCCGCAGGTCGGGTGGGCGGGATCGGGACCGGCCGGCCCTCGCTCAGACCG
>NZ_CATNLZ010000010.1 GCF_950101795.1 Nocardioides sp. T2.26MG-1
TCGGTGCGGGTCATCCGGGTCTCATGGGCCCACCAGTTCGCCACCGACGTGGCGCCGACCTGCTCGGCGACCCCCACGGTGTCGGCGTGGGCGGCGACGCGGGCCTCGACCTCGGCGAGCCGCGCGGCGGCGCGGGTGAGCTCGGCCAGGGTGTGGGCGGTCTCCTCGGTGCCCATCGACCACAGGGACGCATCCGAGATCTCATCGAGGAGGGCGTGGACGGCCGTGACGGCGCGCGAGACCTGGTGTCGTGGGTTGGTCTGTGCGGTCATCGCCACTCCCGAGAAGAAGTTCGCGGCGACAGTCTATCAAGCACCAGTTCGAAAAGGCAACAGCAAATCGAGAGGGTTCTTGAGGTAGCGGACGGGGAAGCCGGCCGCGGACAGCGACGCGAAGCGGGTCCGGCCCGCTTCGCTGCCAAGGCCCGCGACCACAGGAGGCCCGCAGGCCAACGACCACCAGCGTGTGGTCTCGACAAGCTCGACCACCGACGTCCCTCGACCACCGACGTCCCTCGACCACCGACGTCCCTCGACCACCGACGTCCCTCGACCACCGACGTCCCTCGACCACCGAGGGGCCGTGGTCTCGACAGACTCGACCACCGACCGCCGGCAGCGCCTCAGACCCCCGGCACCATCCGCTCCCAGTTGGCACACGCCCGGGTGTTGGTGCGGCGCACGCCGGCGCACGGCGGCATCCGGTCGGGCCACTCGAGCTCGTCCGTGTGGACGTCGCGGACCATCAGCTCGCGGGTCGGCTGGTGCGCCTTGTGGACGACCAGGCAGTCGCACGGGACGAGCTGCTCGCCGTACCGGCGCTCGACCGCTGTGGCGGTCGGGGAGCGCAGGTCACGGAACCGCCGGGTCCACAGCAGGGAGCCGTCGCACCCGAACTCGTCGAGCATGCGCGCCACGAAGCAGACCAGGCACTCGCGCTCCTGCGGCTCCCGCTCGACCACGGCCGCAAGGTAGTGCTCGGCCTCCGCGGCCAGCGACGTCTCGCTCATGGGGACCGTTGTAGTGCGGCCCACCGACAACCCGGCCGGCGCGGAGAGTCGCGGTGGGGATCGCCACGGCGCTACCGGCAGGCGGTCACCCGCACCTCACCCGCGGAGGCGACGGGCGCGGTGAACCTCAGCACCCGCCGGCTCTCGCCGTACGCGAACCCGACCCGCCGCCCGTCGGCCTCCACCCGGCACGGCTCCCATGACGTGCCGAGCCCGGAGAGCGTCGCCCGGACGTCGTAGGTCCGCGCCCGCTCCGCGGTGAGCCGCATCGTCCACTATCTCGGGCCGACCCGCGACCGCAGGGTCTCGCCCGGTCCGAGGGTGCCGCGCCACGCTCCGACCCGCGGAGCCGAGAGGAGCGTACGGCGGCCGGCCCGATCGGCCAGCCGGACGATGCCGTCGCCGTACTCGCTGAGGGTGTCGACGGATCGCGGCAGCAGCGGCACCACGGCACCGGCTCGCAGGAACAACGGGATCGTCTGGAGCGGTGCTTGCACGGTCACGGTCTGCCGGCCGCGGGTGACCTCGGCGTGCCGCAGGTTGAACCGACCGTCGTCGCGCAGCCGCCAGGCGCGGGCGAGCTCCACCCACTGACCACGGGGCAGGTAGGTCTGCCGGGAGTCGGCGCCCTTGGTCGAGACCGGGGCGACCAGGAGGTCGCGGCCGAAGAGGTACTCGTCGTCGGTGCTCGCGGCGCGGTGGTCGCCGGGGTAGGCCAGTGCGAGGTGGCGCATCAGCGGCATGCCCCGTTGCAGGTAGGCGTCCTGACTGCCGGCGACGTACGGGTACAGCATCGTCCGCAGCCGCGTGTAGCGCTTCCAGACCGGTGCCACGGCCGGGTCGGTGACCTGGGCCCGATCGCCGGTCGCGCCGATCGCGATGCCGCCCGACTGCAGGCGCATCACCCCGGTGAAGGCGCCGAACTCGATCCATCGCGCCAGCAGCTCGGGGGACAGCACGGGGTCGGAGAACAGCGTGAAGAAGCCTCCGACGTCCGGCCCCCAGAACGACACCCCGGACGTGCCCATGGTCAGGCCCTGACGCACCGAGGAGGTCAGCCCGTCGAATCCCCACGTGGTGGTCGGGTCGCCGCCCCACACGATCGACGACTCCTTGATCGCGTCGGTCCACCCCGAGCGGTTGAACCGCAGCAACGGCCTCGGCGCCCGGGTCTCGAAGTCCCGCGCCGCGGCGTGGTACTGCTCGACGTACCGGTTGTGCATCGTCGGCCCGGGCGTGCCGTCGGCCGACACCGCGCTCGCGGGCGTGTACTCGCCGAAGTCCTCCATCCAGCCGTCGTAGCCGTCCGCGACCGCCTCGCCGAGCAGCCGCTGGAAGAGGCCGCGCCCTGCCGGCGCGGAGAAGTCGAACTGCGAGACCCGGAAGTTGGTGGCCGTGGAGTAGCGGTAGACCAGCGGGGACCCGTCGGCGTCGCGGGTGAAGGCACCCGTCGCGACGCCCTCGTCGTACACCGCCGGGTAGGTCGTGCACACCATCGGGTTGACGTACGTCGTCACCGCGGCGCCCTGGTCGTGCAGCGCCTCGGTCAGTGCCCGCTCCCGCACCGGGTCCTGGTCACCGCACGGCAGGTAGTGCGTGTAGGTCTGCGCGACCGTGACCGGCACGTCGCGCCGGCGCTGGTCCGCGAGCCCGGCCGCGGCGTCGCCGACCGGCTGCCACCAGGCTCCGTGCACCAGGGGGCCGGCCGGGGCCGGCTGTCGGCCCACCGCCCGGGTCATCCGGGCCAGGGCCCGGGCCGGGGTGGGGCCGGGGAGCACTCGAAGGTCGAGGCGGTCGGACTGCACGACCACGCGCGTCACGTCCGGGTGCTGAGGGGTGGCCAGCTCGAAGGAGCTGTCCTCGTCGTTGTCGACCAGCACCCCGTAGCCCGCCGTCGAGAGCACCCACGGCACCGGGAAGTACGTCGCGTCCGCGCGGTTGCTGAATCCGGGCGGTGGGACGAACCCGGCCACGAGCAGCGACTGGCTCGTGGTGTACGGCCCGTCGAGGACCCGGTTCTGCACCTCGCGGCCGCGGTGGTCGACGGCGTCGGAGCGTTCGCCCAGACCCAGGTAGCGCTCGGCGGGACCTGCCCGGAAGTCCATCGACACCCCGGTGACCGCGTCGCCGTGGCTCGCCACCGACACGGCGTACGCACCGTCGGCGGCGGGGCTGACCCGCACGCTCGCGGACACGGTGGGGTCGGCGGTGCCGAGCTCGACGACCTCGTCGTGCACCGCGACCACGTGGGTGGCGGGCACGCTGCCGGTCGTGGTGACGACGGCGATCGCGTCCTGGGCGACGGTGGCCAGGACCGTGCTGGTGCCGTCGACGAACCGCACCGACCAGTCCCCGCCCACCGGAGCGGTCACCACGGCGTGCATCCCACCTCGTGGCCCGTCGTCCGGAGCCGAGCCGGAGCCGTCGGGGGCCGAGGCGGCGGGTGCGGACGGCACCAGCAGGCCGCCCGCCACGGCCAGACCTGTGAACCGGACGAGCAGACGGTGAAGGCGCATGGGAGGCATGCTGCCATCAGGGACGTCGGGCTGCGGGCACGTCGCTCCACCCGACCTCGGATCCCGCCCCGCGGTGCCGTGCCGGCACGGGCCACCCGCAGTGCGGGACCTAGGACCCTGGGGCGGTCGCGGGGACGGGGCGACCATGGGGCGGTGGAGCACGCGCGCGTCCGCGTCTACTGGCTGCCGCTCGGGGCAGGCGGGCGGGTCGTGGCGCGCAACGGCCGGGCCTTCGAGGCCTGGGCCGCGCGCCGCGGGCGGCGCGAGCCGTGCGACCTCTACCACGCCGCGCTCGAGGTGCAGATCTGTGAGGCGAACTACGTCATCGAGATGGCGCCGGCCTGGAGCCGCGCGGCGCCGGACCGTGGCGTGGTCGCGACCGGTCCCGTCGGCATGCGGTGGCTGGGCGCCTCCCGCCTGTTCCGCTACGAGGTACGTCGCTGGCGCGACGGCGTGATCCCCGACCGGGACAGCGCGGTCGGCGGCGCGGTGCCCGTGCTCACGGACTCGATGCGCGCGATCCACCTGCTCGCGCTGGTGCCGCTGGTCCCCGAGCTCACCTGGGGCCGCGACGAGCTCCATCTCGGGGAGATGTGGAACTCCAACTCGCTGGTCGCGTGGCTGCTCGCCGGCAGCGGCCACGACATCGACGGCCTGCGGCCTCCGCCCGGCGGGCGGGCGCCCGGTTGGGACGCCGGGCTGCGGCTGGTGCGCACCTGGGACGAGGTCGCCGCCTAGGTCCCGTGCAGGATCCCGGCGAGCTCCTCGACGCCATCGACGAGACGGGTGCCCGGGCGCGCCCAGGAGGCGTTGGCGTCGACCGGGTGCACCGGCACGCCGTCAGGCAGCACGGACGAGGCCACGAGCTCCGCGGCCAGCGCCGTCGCGCCGGCCAGGTCGTAGCCGCACGGCGCCACCACGACGACGTCGGGCGCGGCCCCGTGCACGGTCTCCCAGAGCACCCGCTCGGACCTGGCGCCCGCCTTGCCGAGCAGCGGTACGCCGCCGGCGGCCTCGATCATCTCCGGCACCCAGTGGCCGGGGGCGTACGGCGGGTCCGTCCACTCCAGCAGCATCACCCGCGGCCGGTCCCGGTCGGCGACGCGGTCGGCGACGGCGGCGAGCCGGGCCCGCTGCGACGCGACCAGCGCGCGAGCCTCGGCGTCGTGCCCGGTCACCCGGCCCAGCAGCAGGATCGAGTCCAGCACCTCGTCGAGCGTGTGCGGGTCGATCGTGAGGACCTCCGCGGTGCAGCCGAGGTGGGCGAGGGCGTCGTCGACCACGGAGACGTCGACCGCGCAGACCGCACACAGGTCCTGGGTGACGACGAGGTCGGCGTCGAGGCCGGCGAGCGCGTCCTCGGCCAGGTGGTAGAGGTCCTCGCCGCGGGCCATCGCACCCACGACGTACGCGTCGATCTCCGCGGGCATCAGTCCGGGCGGCATCGCCGAGGTCGAGACCACGGTCCGGGTCCGCGCCTCGGGCGGGAAGTCGCACTCGAACGTCACACCGACGACGTCGTCGCCGGCGCCGATCGCGAACAGGATCTCCGTGGTGGAGGGCAGCAACGAGACGATCCGCACGCCTCGACACTAGGCCCCGGGCGTGCGTGGACAATGGGCGGCGATGGACGACCCGACGCTCGCCGTGCTCGCCCTGCTCGGCCTCGCGGGGCTCGCGGCGGGGTTCGTCGACGCGGTCGTGGGCGGCGGCGGGCTGATCCAGCTGCCCGCGCTGCTGCTGGGCCTCCCGGGTGCCAGCCCGGTGCAGGTGCTCGCCACCAACAAGCTCGCCTCGATCTGCGGCACCACGATGAGCAGCGCGACGTACTACCGCCGGATCCGGCCCGACCCGCGCACGTTCGGGCCGCTGATGCTCTTCGCGTTCGCCGGGTCGGCCGGCGGTGCGGTCGTCGCGAGCCACATCCCGGGCGACGCCTTCAAGCCGATCGTGCTGGTGGCCCTCCTCGTCGTCGGCGCGTGGGTGCTGCTCCGGCCGGCGCTCGGGGACGAGACGCTGCTGCGGTTCGCCGGCCACCGGCACACCACGGTGGCGATGCTGACCGGGCTGGTGATCGGGTTCTACGACGGCGCGCTCGGCCCCGGCACCGGCAGCTTCTTCGTGATCACGCTGGTCGGCCTCCTGGGCTACAGCTTCCTCGAGGCCTCCGCGAAGGCACGGCTGGCCAACTGGGCGACCAACCTCGCCGCGCTGTGCGTGTTCGTGCCGCAGGGTGCGGTGGTGTGGCACGTGGGGATCGTGATGGGCGGCTGCAATCTGGTCGGTGGCTACCTCGGGGCCCGGACGGCGGTCGCGCGCGGCGCCGGCTTCGTGCGGGCGTTCTTCGTGGTGGTGGTCGCGGCGTTCGTGGTCCGCATCGGCGGCGACGTGCTGGGGGTCTGGTCGTGAGCAGCTACCTCACCGTCGCCCGCGACGCCGAGGCCGAGATCGAGGTCAAGCGCTCGCGCTTCCGGTGCACGCTGGTGCGGGTCGAGGACGAGGATGCCGCGCGCGCGGTCGTCGACCGGCTCCGCCGCGAGCACTGGGACGCCCGGCACCACTGCTCCGCCTTCAGGATCCGGCCGAGCATCCTGGGCCCGTCCGGTCAGCTCGAGCGCTCCTCCGACGACGGCGAGCCGGCCGGCACCGCGGGCGCACCGATGCTCGAGGTGCTCCGGGGCCGGGAGGTCAGCGACGTGGTCGCGGTCGTCACCCGGTGGTTCGGCGGCACGCTGCTCGGTGCCGGCGGACTGGTGCGGGCGTACGGCGACGCCGTACGCGCCGGCCTCGACCGGGCCGGCACCCTGCGGCGGACGCTGGTGCGCGAGCACGTCCTCGAGCTCGACCACGCCGACGCCGGCCGGGTCGAGAGCGAGCTGCGGTCGCGGGGCGTGGCCGTGCTGGACTCCGCGTACGCCGCCCGGGTCACCCTCCGGCTCGGCGTGCCGCCCGAGGGAGAGGCGCGGCTGGCCGCGCTGCTCGCCGAGCTCACCGCGGGCGCCGCGGAAACCACTGCGGCCGGCGAGCGCTGGGTCGATAGCCTCCCCACATGAGCATTCCCGTGGATCTCGCGGATCTCCCGACGACCCTCGCGGACTTCGACCGCGGCTACCTGCTGACGACCTCCGACGATCGGGTCAAGGCGGTGTCGGTGCGCGCCGAGCCCGCGGGCGACGCGCTGCGGGTCGCGACCCCCGGGCGCGGCTCGGTCGCCAACGTCGCGGCCAACCCCGTCGCCACCCTGCTGTTCCCGCCGCTCCAGGCCGGCGGCTTCACGCTGCTCGTGGACGGGTCGGCAGACGTCGACGGCGACGACGTCGTCCTCACGCCCAGCGGTGCCGTGCTGCACAAGGCGGTCGCATGAGCACCTCGCCGTTCTGGGTCAGCGCGTTCCTCGACTTCGCCGCCGACGACTTCGGGCGGGGCGTGGGGTTCTGGCAGGGCGTCACCGGCTACGAGCTCTCCGAGCGGCGCGGCGTCGACGGCGCGTTCGCGACGCTGGTGCCGCCCGACGGCGACGACTACCTGCGCGTCCAGCGGCTCGGCGACGGCGACGGCCGGGTGCACCTCGACCTGCACGTCGAGAGCCCGGCGACGGCCGCCGAGGCCGCGATCGAGCTCGGCGCCCACGTGCTGATGCGGCACGAGCAGGGGTACGTCGTGCTGCGCTCGCCCGGCGGCTTCGAGTTCTGCTTCGTGCGCCACCACGCGTCGCGACGGCCCGCGCCGGCGACCTGGCCGGACGGCAACCGGTCGTACGTCGACCAGGTGTGCCTCGACCTGCCGCCCGAGCACCACGCGGCCGAGGTGGCGTTCTGGCAGGCGTTGACCGGCTGGGACTTCACCGACTCGGTGTCGCCGGAGTTCTCCCGGCTCCACCCGCCGGACGACCAACCGCTGCGGTGGCTGCTCCAGCGCCTCGACGACCACGGCGGCGCGGTCACCGCGCACCTCGACCTGGCCGCCGACGACCGGGAGGCCGAGGCGGCCCGGCACGTCGGGCTCGGCGCGACGGTGGCACGGGTGCACGAGCACTGGACCGTGCTGACCGACCCCGTGGGGACGACGTACTGCATCACCGGGAGGAAGCCGTGACCGAGCGCATCGACCCGCCGCTCGCGGCCGACGAGAAGACGACGCTGCTGGGGTTCCTCGACTACCACCGCGACACGCTGCGGCTGAAGACCGCCGGCCTCGACGCCGCCCAGCTCGCCGCGACGCTGCCGCCGTCGGAGATGACGCTCGGCGGGATGCTCAAGCACCTCGCGCTCGTCGAGCACTCCTGGCTGCGCCGAGTGTTCCTCGGGGAGGAGTTCGCGGAGCCGTGGGCGTCGGCGGACTGGGACGCCGACTGGGACTGGGACTGGCACAGCGCCGTCGACGACACCCCCGAGCAGCTCCGGACGCTGTTCGACGAGACCGTCGCCGACTCCGACGGGGTGCTCGCCGGCGCGAGCCTGGACGACCTCGCGGCGCGGCCCGACAGGCGCGGCGAGCACGGCTCGCTGCGCTGGATCGTGCTGCACCTGGTCGAGGAGTACGCCCGCCACAACGGCCACGCCGACCTGATCCGCGAGTCGATCGACGGCGTCACGGGGGAGTGAGCCGGACCCGCGCGCGTACCCGGGCGATGCTCACCCCCCGGCGGGACGGGAGCCGACGGCCCGCACCAGCGCCAGCGCGTCCTCGACGCTGCCGGTGACGTCGCGGATCGGGAACAGGGTGGCGCGCACCACCCGGTCCGCGTCGACGACCAGCGTCAGCCGCTTGAGGCGGGTGGCGCCCGCGTGGCGGAAGGTCGGGAGCCGCAGGGCGGTCGCGAGGCCGAGGTCGGCGTCGGAGACCAGCGGGAACTGGATCCGGTTCTCCTCGGCGAACCTCGCCTGCTCCTCGGGCCGCTGGGTGCTGACGCCGACGACGGCGGCGCCGAGCTCGGCGAATTCGCCCAGCCGGTCGCGGAAGGTGCAGGACTCGAGCGTGCAGCCGGGTCCTCCCGTCACGGCGTCGATCGCCGGCAGCGAGGATCCCGGGTAGCAGTAGACGACGGTGTACGCCGCATCGGTGATCGGGTCGTCGCTCAGCGGCGGGACCCGGGTGCCGACCAGTCCTGCGACACGGTGCGACTCGGCGCTGTCGGCCGGGGCGGTGGCCGTCGTCGTACCGTCGCCGAGCAGCCAGGTGTCGCCCCATTCCTGGAGGGCGGCAAGCACCGGCAAGGTCGCGCGGCCGCGCTCGGTGAGCCGGTACTCGAATCGGTCAGGTCGCTCCTGGTAGCGGACCCGCTCGAGGACCTGGGCCTCGACCAGTGCGACCAGTCGTTGCGCGAGCACCTTGCGGGAGATGCCGCTCTCGGCGAGCAGTCGCTCGAACCGGCCGCGGCCGCGGGCGACGTCCCGCAGGACGAGGACCGACCAGGCGTCCCCGAGGACGGCGAGGGCGTGGGCCACCCCGCAGTCGTCATCGGGGATGCGCGCCGCCATGCCGACATCCTAGAGTGCGTTTCTCATCGAAACTGACTGGGAGGCGGCCGTGCGGCACGTGCCAAGGGTGGTGTGGGCGCTCGCGGTGGCGCGCTTCGTGAGCTCGAGCAGCTCCTACGTGATGCTGTTCTTGACGCTCTACCTCACCGGGCCGCGTGACCTGCCGATCACCGGCGCGGGCCTGCTCGCCGGTGCCTCCGGGCTCGGCTTCCTCGTCGGGAACTTCACCGGGGGCCGGTGGGGTGACCGGCACGGTCACCGACGCGTGCTCCTGAGCACGTCGATCCTCTCGGGACTGGTGGTGACGGCGGTACCGTGGCTGCCGCTGGCGGCGCTGGTGGTGACGCTGCCCTGCAGCACCTACCTCTCCGCGGTGGCGGGGGTGTCGACCGGCGCGCTGGTCGCGCTGGCTGTCCCGCGCGGGGACCGGCGTACGTCGGTGGCGATCGGACGGGCCGCCTCCAACGCCGGCTTCGTGCTCGGCCCGCCGCTGGGCGCCCTGCTCGTGGCGCACAGCTACGACGCACTGTTCGTCGTCGACGGTGTGCTGACGGCGGTGGTCGCGGTCGCGGTGACGGCCGCGCTGCCCCGCGACGAGCCCGTCGCGGCGGCAGACGGGGGCCCAGGTCTGTGGAGTGCGCTCCGCGCCGACCGCGCGCTGGTGACGCTGCTGACCGCGGTCGTCCTGGTCGACCTGGTCTACCGGCAGCTCTACACGACGCTGCCGGTGCACCTGCACGACGCCGGCCGGCCGGTCGCCCTCTACACGACGCTGCTCGCGGTCGGGTCGGGGTTGATCCTGCTGCTCGAGGTCCCGGTCGCGTTGGCGCTCCGGAACCGCTCGGCGTACCCCATCATCGCGGCCGGCTACGCGCTGGTCGGGGTCGGCGCCGCCATGTTCGCCCTCCCAGTCACCGTGGCCGGCGCCCTGCTCGCCATGGTCGTCCTCACCGGGGGCGAGATCCTCTACAAGACGACCGCGACCGCGCATGTCCTGGACTCGGCGCCCGACCATCTGGTCGGCCAGTACCAGGGCCTCTACACCGGTGCCTCGACCAGCGGCTCGCTGCTCGCCGGGCCGGTCGGCGGCGCGGTGTACGCCCTGGCTCCGGACGTGCTTTGGCCCCTGTGCGGCGTGCTGTGCCTGGCGGCCGCGGGGCTGGTGCTCAGCTCGGCTCGGCGAACCCCGGCAGCGACTCGGTGAGGATCTGCCGGAACGGCGCCTCGCACTCCAGCTGGCACAGCACGCCGACGCCGGCGAGCCAGGTGCGGTGGATGAGCAGGTACGACGGCGGCAGGTTGATCTTCATGCCGACGGTGTACGACGGGTCACGGGGGTCGTTGATGCGGGCGAACTGGCTGCGCATCCACTCCCGCGAGAACCGGAACCGCTCGACCTTGGTGGGCTCCACGAACGGCGCCAGGTAGTCCAGCAGCTGGTGGGGGTCGACCTTGATCCGGTCCTTGATGAACCCCTCGCGGCGCAGCCCGTCGAGCAGCTCGTCGGGGTCCTCGATCGCCGCGACGCGCAGCAGCCGGCCCATCGCCTCGGGCAGCCCCTGCTCGGGCAGCCGCGCGACCGCGCCGAAGTCGAGCACGCCGAGCCGGCCGGGTGAGCCGTCGGGCCGCGGCAGGACCCGGTAGTTGCCGGGGTGCGGGTCGGCGTGCAGCATGCCGGTGCGGGCCGGCCCCGAGAACAGGAACTTCACCAGCAGCTCGCCGTAGTGGTCGCGCTCCTCCTGGGTGCCGCCGGCGATGATCGAGGCCAGGGAGGCGGGGCTCTCCAGCCACTCGGTGACCAGCACGGTGTCGCCGACGGCCACCACGTCGGGCACCACGATCTCGGGGTCGTCGCGGAACGCCGCGGCGAACGCCGCCTGCGCCTGCGCCTCGAGCTGGTAGTCGAGCTCGTCCTCGGCGCGCGCCTGCAGCTCGGCGACCAGCGGCTTGAGGTCGAGGCCCGGCACCAGCGGCGCGGCGGTGCGGGCGACCCGGGAGAGCGCGCGCAGGTCGGCGTGCAGCGCGTCGGCCGCGCCGGGGTACTGCACCTTCACGGCCACCTCGCGGCCGTCGTGCCAGCGGCCCTGGTGGACCTGGCCGATCGAGGCCGCGGCGGTCGGCCCGCCGTCGAGCCAGACCAGCTGCTCGCGCCAGTCGGGTCCGAGGTCGTGCTCCAGGATGTCGCGGACGGTCTGGGTGGGCATCGGGGGTGCGGCGTCCTGGAGCCGGGTGAGGTGCTCCCGGTAGGGGCCCGCGACCGCCTCGGGGAGCGCCGACTCCATGATCGAGAGCATCTGCCCGACCTTCATCGCGCCGCCCTTGAGCTCGCCGAGCGTGCGGAACAGCTGCTCGGCGGTGCGCTGCTGGATGTCGGTCATCACCGCGTCGGCCGACGCGCCGCCGATCCGCCGGCCGAGGCCGACCGCGCTCCGCCCGGCGTACCCCAGCGGCAGGGCGGCGAGCCTCGCCGTCCGGGCCACTGCCTTGCGGGGGAGCTCGGTCACCCGGTCATTGTCCCCGACGAGCGAAACCCGCGAGCGGCATGGGCGCGGCGCGCCGGGGTACGGTCCCCCGGTGAGCCGGGAGTACGACGCCGTCGTCGTCGGCGCCGGGCCCAACGGGCTGGTCGCCGCCAACCATCTCGTCGACCGGGGCTGGTCGGTCCTGGTGCTCGAGGCGCAGCCGGACGTCGGTGGCGCGGTCGCCAGCGACCGCGCCGTGCACCCCGACTTCGTGCACGACACGTTCAGCGCGTTCTACCCCCTCGCGGCGGTGTCCCCGGCGATCCAGGGCTTCGGCCTCGAGCGCCACGGCCTGCGCTGGACGCACGCCCCGGCCGTGCTCGGCCACCACCTCCCCTCCGGTGCGTGGGCGATCCTGCACCGCGACCGCGAGGTGACCGCCGGGCTCCTGGACGCCCAGCACCCCGGCGACGGCGAGGCCTGGCTCGCGCTGTGTGCCGACTGGGACCGGATCGGGGACGCGGTCGTCGCCGGCCTGCTGACGCCGTTCCCGCCGGTCCGACCCGCTCTCGCGGCGCTGCCCCGGCTGCGCTCGGTCGGCGGCCTGCGCTTCGTCCGCGAGCTGCTGACCCCGGCCGCGGAGCTGGGCCGGCACCGGTTCGGCGGCGAGGCCGCCCGGATCCTGCTGGCGGGCAACGCCGGCCACGCCGACATCCCGCTGAGCGCCCCGGGCTCGGGGCTGATGGCGCTGATGATGAGCATGCTCGGCCAGACGGTCGGCTTCCCGGTGCCGGTCGGCGGCGCGGGCGAGCTGGCGCAGGCGCTCGCGCGCCGGCTGCGGACGGCGGGGGCGGACCTCCACTGCGACAGCGAGGTCACCGCGATCGAGGTCGCGAGCGGCCGGGCGGTCGCGGTGCGCACCGCGACCGGCGAGCGGTACGCCGCCCGGCACGCGGTGATCGCGGACGTCGCCGCGACCAGCCTCTACGGCCGGCTGCTCCCCGCGGACGCCCTGCCCCGGCGCACGCGGGAGGCGATGCGGTCCTTCGAGATGGACCCCGGGACGGTCAAGGTGGACTGGGCCCTCTCCGGGCCGGTGCCGTGGCGGGACGCCCCGCCGTACGCCCCGGGCACGCTCCACGTCGCCGACTCCGTCGAGGAGATCGCCGAGGCGATGCAGCAGGTGGGGTCGCGGACCATCCCGGCGTCGCCGTTCCTGCTCGCCGGGCAGATGACCACGACCGACCCGTCCCGCTCACCGGCGGGCACGGAGTCGCTGTGGGCCTACACGCACGTCCCGCAGGACACCGCGCGCGACGCCGGCGACGGCACGGTGCGCGGCGTCTGGGACGAGGCCGACTGCGAGCGGTTCGCCGACCGCATCCAGGCGCGCCTGGAGCGGCTGGCGCCGGGGTTCGGCTCCCGGGTGCTCGCCCGGCGGGTGCTCGGGCCGCGCGAGCTGGAGGCGCGCGACGCCAACCTGGTCGGCGGCGGCCTCAACGGCGGTACGGCGCAGCTGCACCAGCAGCTGGTGTTCCGCCCCGTGCCCGGCCTGGGCCGGGCCGAGACCCCCGTGCGCGGTCTCTACCTGGGCTCGGCGGCCGCGCACCCCGGTGGTGGGGTGCACGGCGCGCCCGGCACGAACGCCGCGCGCGCCGCGGTCGCCCACCGCCGCGCGCGGTTCCTCGTGCGCCGCTGAGCCCAGGTTCCGTCAGACCCCGGTCGGGGTGTCCGTCGGGGTGTCCGTCGGGGTGTCCGTCGGGGTGTCCGTCGGGGTGTCCATCGGGGTGTCCGTCGGGGTCGGTGTCTCGGTGGTCGTGCCCTGGCACGCGTCGAGCCGAGCCTGGGCCTTGGTGAGGCGCTGCCGCTGGGCCTTCTTCACGTGCGCGGCCTTGGCCTCGGCCGCCTTCGCCTTCGCCAGGGCACGAGCCGCGGCTCCCTTCTCGCGGCCGGTGGCCTCGGCCAGGTCCGCGGCGGCCTCCACGGCAGCCGCGTGCTTGCGCTCGAAGACCGCGGCGACCCGGGCCAGCGCGTCCTCCGCCTTGGCGACCTGGGCGGTCTGCCGGGCGCACGAGGCGGCCGGGTTGCCGCCGTCGCCGGCGCTCGCGACGGCCACCGCGCCGGCAGCGCCTGCGGTGAGCACGACGGTGGTGGCCGCGGCCGCGACGGTGCGTGTGATGTGTCCCATGTGGTGCCCTTCTGCAGATGTCCCCCGACACGGTGTGCCTCCGTGGCACACACTGAGCGCTTCGGCCAGGGGACGGGTCTACTTGAGGGGCAGGGGACCTGCCCGATCGGGCAGGTCCCCTGGGGCAAGGCTCAGGCGCTGGGTGAGGTCGGCGGGGTCAAGTCCGCTGGGGTGGTGTACGAGGTGATCCCTCGGTTGGGTGTGTCGGTCAGGCCGTGAGGGCCTGGAGTTCGTGCTCGGGCACCTCCTCGGTGTGGTCGGTGTCGAGGGCCTGTGCTCGGGTGAGGACGTCGAGTCCGAGGTAGCGGCGGCCCTCGGTCCATTCGTCGTGCTGCTCGGCCAGGACGGCGCCGACGAGGCGGATGATGCTGGCGCGGTCGGGGAAGATGCCGACCACGTCGGTGCGGCGGCGGATCTCGCGGTTGAGGCGCTCGTTGGGGTTGTTGGACCAGATCTGGCGCCAGATCTCCTTGGGGAACGGCGTGAACGCGAGGATGTCCGCACGAGCGCCGTCGAGGTGCTCGGCCACGGCGGGCAGCTTCTCGGTCAGGGCGTCGACGACCCGGTCGAACTGGGCGTGCACCGCCTCGGCGTCGGGTTGGTCGTAGATCGAGTGCAGCAGCGCCTTGACCCACGGCCACGAGCTCTTCGGGGTCGCTGACATCAGGTTCGCTGCGTAGTGGGTCCTGCAGCGCTGCCAGCCCGCGCCCGGGATCGTGGCTGCGATGGCGGCGACCAGGCCGGCGTGGGCATCTGAGGTGACGAGCTTGACCCCGGCCAGGCCGCGGGCGGTCAGGTCGCGGAAGAACGCGAGCCAGCCGGCGCCGTCCTCGCTGGTGGTGACCTGCACGCCGAGGATCTCGCGGTGCCCGTCAGCGTTGACACCTGTCGCCACGAGCACGTGCACCGGCACCACCCGGCCGCCTTCGCGGACCTTGAGCACCAACGCGTCGGCGGCGACGAACGTGAACGGGCCGGCCTCCTCCAGGCGGCGGGTGCGGAACTCTTCGACGTGCTCGTCGAGTTCACGTGCCATCACCGAGACCTGCGACTTGGACAGTCCCGTGATCCCCAGCGTCTGGACCAGCTTGTCCATCCGACGCGTCGAGACACCGAGCAGGTAGCAGGTCGCCACCACCGACGTCAGCGCCCGTTCGGCACGCTTGCGGCGCTCGAGCAGCCACTCGGGATACAGCGACCCGGTCCGCAGCTTCGGCACGGCGACGTCGAGGGTGCCGACGCGGGTGTCGAGGTCGCGGTGGCGGTAGCCGTTGCGGGAGTTGACCCGCTCCGGGCTCCGCTCGCCGAACCCGGCACCGCACACCGCGTCGGCCTGGGCAGAGAGCAGCGCGTTGACGAACGTGGTGAGCAGATCCCGCATCAGGTCAGGGCTCGCCTGGGACAGCTGCTCGTCGAGGAAGCGGGCAGGGTCGATACTGGGTACAGCGGTCATCGTCGTGGTTCCTTCTTCGAGTCGGTTTTCGCAGATCACTCGAAGGATCCACCCGGTGGCCGCGCCTACGTTGGAGGCACGCGCTCACTCAGGTCGTCGTACACCACTCTGCTGGACTCCACTGTCGGCGGGCTGGGCGGGGTGTACTGGTTCGGCGGCCCGTAGGTCACGTACTCCTCCGACGGCATCAGGATCCACAGGATCGGGTAGATCAGCAGCTGGCTGCCGGGCAGCACCATCAGCACCAGCACGAACAGGATCCGGGCCGGCCACGGGTCGAGGCCGAAACGGCGGCCCAGACCGGCGCAGACGCCGCCCAGGACCCGCCCGTCCCGCGGCCGGATCAGCCCGTTGCCGGCGAAGGTCTGGTGGATGTCGTTCATCGTGGTGCACTTCCTCTGGTGTGACTCTGGTGGGTTCCGGGGGTTCGCCCCGCTACCTCCACTGTGCGCCGGCGACAGCGATCGGCACATCGGGTGCCACCCTGCCCCGACCCTGACCTCGTCGCCCGCCCGGCTCGGGGTGGGGCGCCCGGGACCCGCGACCCCGGCCCGCCGGGCACTTGTCCTCTGGCGCACCGGGCGGGTCACGGGACAGGTTCGAGGGATGGAAGGGGTGGCGGAGCCCCGCCCAGCGGTCGACGCGCGAGCGGGCAGCGAGGGGACCAGGATCGACCTGGACGGCGTGTGCCGGTACTTCCAGGTCGGCGACACGGTGGTCAAGGCGCTCGACGACGTGAACCTGCACGTCGACGAGTCCGCGTTCGTGGTGGCGCTCGGAGCGTCGGGCTCGGGCAAGACCACGCTGTTGAACCTGATCGGCTCCCTGGACGCGCCCACGGCCGGGACGGTCCGGCTCGCCGGGGTCGAGCTGACCACCGCGTCCCGGGCCGAGCGCACCCGCGCCCGGCGCAGCACGGTCAGCTTCATCTTCCAGAGCTTCAACCTGTTCCCGGGGCTCACGGCCCTGGAGAACGTCCAGTTCGGCGCCGACGTCGCCGGGCGGGACGCACCCGAGACGGTGGCGCGCCAGGTCCTCGAGAGCGTGGGGCTCGGCGACCGGGCGCGCCACTTCGCCCACCAGCTCTCCGGCGGAGAGCAGCAGCGGGTGGCGATCGCCCGCGCGCTGGCCACCGGCAACCCGATCCTGCTGGCCGACGAGCCCACCGGCGAGCTCGACTTCCACACCGGCGTGCAGATCCTGGAGCTGCTGCGCGCGCAGGCCGAGGCGGGCAAGACGGTGATCGTCGTGACCCACAACCGTGAGATCTCGCGCGTCGCCGACCGGGTGATCGAGCTCTCCAGCGGTCGGATCGTCGCCGACCACCGGCCGGTCGGCGGCCCGGCCGCCATCGCGGACCTGCACTGGTAGGCGTCGACCATGGCGCAGACCGGGCTCTGGCTCCGCTGGTCGTGGCGCGACCTGCGCCGGCGCTGGCCGGTCGTGACCGCGATCGCGCTGGTGATCGCGCTCGGCACCGGCACGTACGCCGGCCTGCTCAGCACCTCGGCGTGGCGCACGCAGTCCAACGACGCGAGCTTCGCGCTGCTCAACACCCACGACCTGCGGGTGGCGCTGCCCAGCGGCAGCACCACCGAGGAGGGGCGGCTGGCGGCGGTCGTGGCGAGCCTCGAGCACGCCGGCGACGTGGCGGCGGCGCGCGAGCGGCTCGTCGTACCGACGCAGATCGCGGGGCCCGGCGACCTGCTGGTGACCGGCGAGCTGGTCGGCACGGACACCCTCCCGGGTGCCGCCGTGGACGGGGTCCACGTCACCCGGGGTCGGGCGCTCGGCGCGGCCGACGACGGCGCCGGCGCGGTGGTCGCCGACGAGTCGTTCGCGGACAAGAACCACCTCACCGTCGGCAGCGAGCTGACCGTCTCGGGCGGCGCGCGGCTCGAGGTCGTGGGGCGCGGGCAGTCACCGGAGTACTTCATCGTCACCGGCGGCCAGGGCGGCCTCCCGTTCCTGACGCAGAAGGGGTACGGCGTGCTCTTCGCGTCCCTGCACACGGTGCAGCGGGCGGCCGGCGCGGACGGGCAGGTCAACGACCTCGTGCTCACGCTACGTCCGGGGGCGGACCGTGCCCGGGTCGCCGCGGAGCTGTCCCGGGCGCTCGAGATCGCGCAGCCGCCGCTCGCGGCGGACCTGACCACCCGCGACGACATCGACGCCTACCGGGTCCTGTACGACGACATCGACGGCGACGAGCAGCTCTGGAGGATCGTCGCGCTGCTGGTCCTCGTGGGCGCGGCGTTCGCGTCGATGAACCTCACCACCCGCGTCGTGGAGGCGCAGCGCCGCGAGATCGGCATCGGCATGGCGCTCGGCGTGCCGACGTGGAGGCTCGCCGTCCGGCCGTTGCTCTTCGGTGCCCAGATCGCGGTGCTCGGCGTCCTGCTGGGGCTCGGCGTCGGGTGGGCGGTGTCGATCCCGCTGCGCGACGTGTTCGTCGGGATGATCCCGCTGCCGATCTGGCGCACGCCCCTGCAGGCGGACGTGTTCGCCCAGGCTGCCGTCCTCGGCCTGCTGCTCCCGTTCGTGGCGATCGCCTGGCCGGTGTGGCGGGCGCTGCTGGTTCAGCCGGTCGAGGCGATCCGGGTCGGCCACCTCGCCGCCCGGGGGAGCGGCCTGGCACCACTGCTGAGCAGGCTGCGGGTGCCCGGTCGCGGCTACCGGCAGATCCCGGTCCGCAACGTGCTCCGCACCCCCCGCCGTACCCTGCTCACGGCGTTCGGCATCGCCTCGGCGATCACCACGCTGGTGACCACGGTCGGGCTGCTCGACACGTTCGGCGCCACGCTCGACCGGGCCGAGGCCGAGATGCTGCACACCGCACCGGACCGGGTCAGCGTCGCCCTGGACACCTTCCAGCCGCTCGACGGCGACGTGGTGCGGACCGTCGAGCAGCTCCCCGAGGTCGGCAGCCTCGAGGCGGGCCTGCGGATCCCGGCGGTCGCCGACCCCGACGGTGAGGGCGTCGACCTGCTGGTCGACGTCCTGCCGGCCGGAGCCCGCTGGCAGCCGACCCTGGTGGACGGGCAGCCCGACGGCGGACTGCTGCTGGCCGAGGAGGCGGCCGCCGACCTGGGCGTCGGCGTCGGCGACGCCGTGACCGTCGAGCACCCGCAGGCGACGGCCACCGGGCTGCGCACCGTCCGGACGACGATGGTCGTGGCCGGCCTGCACCCGAACCCGATGCGGGTGTTCGCCTACCTCGACCCGGCCGCGGCCGACGCGCTCGGGCTTGCGGGCACGGCGAACGTGATGAGCGTGACGCCGGCCGAGGGACGCAGCGCGGACGACGTGCGCCGCGCGCTCCTCGAGGTGCCGCACGTGGCGTCCGCCCAGACGCCGCAGGCCGCGATCGACGGCATGCGCACGACGCTGGACGAGTTCGTGGGGATCCTCAACGTCGCCGCGCTGATCACGCTGCTGCTGGCGCTCCTGATCGCCTTCAACACCACCAGCATCGCGGTCGACGAGCGCTCGCGGGAGCACGCCACGATGCTCGCGTTCGGGCTGCCCGTGCGCACCGTGCTCGGGATGACCGCGGTGGAGACCGTGATCGTCGGCGCGCTCGGCACCCTCGGCGGCATCGGCGGCGGCTACCTCGTGCTGCGCTGGATGTCCGCGACCACGATCTCCGACGTGCTGCCCGAGGTCGGCGTGACCGCCTCGCTGTCGGCGACCACGGTGGTGGGCGCGCTCCTGCTCGGGATCGCCACCGTCGGCCTGGCCCCGCTGTTCACGCTGCGCCGGATGCGGCGTACCGACATCCCGTCCGCGCTGCGCGTCATGGAGTGAGCCGGCGCCGCCGCGGACGGGTCAGGAGGCGTCGGGCCTCGGCTTGAACCGGCGTACCTCGTGGGGCCAGCCGCACGCCTCCGCGATCTTGGCGGCCCACATCCTGGCCTCGTCCTCGGTGCCGACGTCGACTACCGCGAACCCGCCCAGCCACTCCTTGGTCTCGGCGAACGGCCCGTCGGTGACGATCGTGGTGCCGCTGGTCGGGTCGGCGCTGAAGGCCTCCTCGACCTCCTCCACCAGCCCGCCGGAGAACACGTGCACCCCGGCCTCCTCCATCTCGTGGACGACGGCCATGGCGCGCGGCCCGCGGTCGACGAACCACTCCTCGGGGTGGTCGCCGACCCACTGCTGGTTGAAGAACATGAGGTACTCGGCCACGTCTGCTCCCTTGCTCGGGCGGACCCGGTGTCCGCCGCCACCTACGCTACGAACGGTGAGTGGCCGGTACGACACCCTCGGGGCAGCGAGCTTCGCGGCGGTCGCCGAGACACGGCAGCCGACCGTCCGCGGTCGGCGCTCACGACCGCTTCGCGACCAGCTCGACGAGGGTGCCGTCCGGGTCTCGGACGACGGCATTGCGGTTGTCGTTCCCGGTGTCGTGCGGCGCCGCCACCGAGGGCGCACCGGCCGCGGTGACCGCACCGAAGGTCGCGTCGACGTCGTCGACCCAGAACACCAGGGACATCGCGGGCCGCCCGACCTCGGGGGTCAGTCCGAACACGCGCTGTGCGGCCTCGGCGCTGCTGATCGCGAGGACGAACCCGCCCGCCGACATCTCGACGTGCTCGGGCACACCGTCCTGCGGCGTCCGGAACGTCTCGGGCAGCGCCAGGACGCCTTGGTAGAAGCCCAGCGCCGCCTGCATGTCGTGCGTGAACACGTTGACCAGACCCGAGGAGATCACCGGGTCAGGCTAGCGGCGCGCTGCGGAATCAGGCAGTGGCTGGGAACTTCACGCCGGTGTTGGCGTGGCAGCGGTAGCCGTTCGGGTTCTTCGCGAGGTACTGCTGGTGCTGGTCCTCGGCGTAGTAGTACGTCGTCTCGCTCGCCGGCCGGATCTCGGTGGTGATCTGGCCGAGCCGGCGCCGCTCGAGCTCCGCGCCGTAGACCGCGGTCAGCTCGCGGGCGACCTTCTCCTGCTCGGGGCTCGTGTAGTAGATCGCGGAGCGATACTGCGTGCCGATGTCGTTGCCCTGGCGGAAGCCCTGGGTCGGGTCGTGCACCTCGAAGAACGTCTTCACCAGGTCGGCGTACGACACCTTGCTGGGGTCGAACACGATCCGCACGGCCTCGGTGTGGTTGGTCGCGCCGGAGCAGACCTCCTCGTAGGAGGGGTTCGGGGTGGTGCCGCCGGCGTACCCGACCGAGGTCGACCAGACACCCGGCACCTGCCAGTAGATCTCCTCGGCGCCCCAGAAGCAGCCCAGGCCGAAGACCGCGACCTCGAGGCCCTCGGGGACCTCGTCGGTCACGACGGGCGCATCCAGAACGCGGTGCCGCCCGGAGATCGGGAAGGTGCGCTCGCTGCGGCCCGGCAGGGTCTGCTCGGGGGCGACCAGCTGGGCCTTGCGGGTGAGGAACACGGGCACTCCTACGGGTCGGAGGGACGTTGCACAGTCTCCAACACCGGTGGTGACCGTGGCGTTCCCGCACCGGTGGTTTCGAGGCTCGCTTCGCTCGCACCTCAACCACCGTGACGGCTCGCTTCGCTCGCACCTCAACCACCGTGACGGCTCGCTTCGCTCGCACCTCAACCACCGGTCGCACGGTGGTTGAGGTGCGAAGGCCGCCAGGCCTGAGCCTCGAAACCACCGCCAACGAGGACCGGCGGCCGGCAGCGCTAGCCTCGACCGCATGACCAGCCAGGAGCACCTCCACAAGGCAGGCTTCGAGACGCGTGCGATCCACGCGGGGTACGAGCCCGACCCGACGACCGGCGCGGTGATCCCGCCCATCTACGCGACCAGCACCTACAAGCAGGACGGTGTCGGCGGCCTGCGCGGCGGCTACGAGTACAGCCGCTCCGCCAACCCGACCCGCACCGCCCTCGAGGCCAACATCGCGGCGCTGGAGGAGGGGGAGCGCGGGTTCGCGTTCGCCTCCGGTCTCGCCGCCGAGGACACCCTGGTGCGGGCGCTGTGCCGGCCCGGCGACCACGTGGTGATCCCCGACGACGCGTACGGCGGCACGTTCCGGCTCTTCGACAAGGTCGAGCAGGCGTGGGGTCTGGCGCACAGCCCGGCGCCGGTGTCCGACCCCGAGGCGGTCGCCGCGGCGATCCGGCCGGGAGAGACCAAGCTGGTCTGGGTCGAGACCCCCACCAACCCGCTGCTGAACATCGGCGACATCGAGGCGCTCGCCGCCGTCGCCCACCACGCGGGCGCGCTGCTCGTCGTCGACAACACCTTCGCCTCGCCGTACCTCCAGCAGCCGCTGACCCTCGGTGCCGACGTCGTCGTGCACTCGACCACGAAGTACTGCGGCGGGCACTCCGACGTCGTCGGTGGCGCGCTCGTCGCGCGCGACCTCGACCTCGCGGAGCGGATCGCGTTCCACCAGAACGCCATGGGCGCGGTGGCCGGGCCGTTCGACGCGTGGCTGACCCTGCGCGGTCTCAAGACGCTCGCGCTCCGCATGGAGCGGCACTGCGACAACGCCGAGCGCGTGGTCGACTTCCTCACCAGCCACCCGAAGGTCGGTGACGTGATCTACCCCGGTCTCGAGACCCACCCCGGGCACGAGGTCGCGCAGCGGCAGATGCGCCGGTTCGGCGGCATGGTGTCCTTCCGGGTCACCGGCGGCGAGCAGCACGCACTGCAGGTCTGTGAGCGCACCGAGGTCTTCACGCTGGGCGAGTCGCTGGGCGGCGTCGAGTCGCTGATCGAGCACCCGGGCCGGATGACCCACGCGAGCGTGGCCGGCACCGACCTCGAGGTGCCCGCCGACCTGGTCCGGATCAGCGTCGGCATCGAGACCGCCGACGACCTGGTCGCGGACCTCGAGCGCGCCCTTGACTGAGCCCGGCGTCGCGGTGTGCGTGGACTTCGGGTCCACATTCACGAAGGCGACGCTGGTCGACCTCGCCGCGGGCCGAGTCGTCGCCGCGGCGTCGCACCCGACGACCATCGACACCGACGTCCTCGACGGGTACGACGTCTGCCTGGCCGCCCTGGTCGCCGAGGACCCGCGGGCCGGCGACGCCCCGGTGCTGGCCTGCTCCAGTGCCGGCGGCGGGCTGCGGATCGCCGTCGTGGGCAACGAGGAGCTGGTCACCGCCGAGGCCGGGCGCCGGGTCGCGCTCTCCAGCGGCGGCAAGGTGGTCTCGGTGGTCGCGGCCGCGGGTCGTGTGCCTGAGGACGCGGCGGGGGGGGGCGGGGGGCACCCGACCCGGCCGGACGTGGTGCTGCTGACCGGCGGCACCGACGGCGGCAACAGCGAGGTGCTCCTGAGTGCGGCACGCGGGCTGGTCGCCGGCAGCTGGCGGGGTCCGGTCGTCGTCGCTGGCAACGTGGAGGCACAGGCGGAGGTCAGCGCGATGCTGGGCGACGTGCCGCACGTGCTGGCCGCCAACGTCGTGCCCCGCATCGGCGAGCTGGCACCCGAGTCGGCGCGCGCCGCCGTCCGCGAGATGTTCCTGGCCCACGTGATCGGCGGCAAGCACCTGAGCCGGCGCACGGACTTCGCCGCGATGGTCCGCGGCGCCACCCCCGACGTGGTGCTCACCGGCGTCGAGGTGCTCGCCCGGAGCGTCGGCGACGTGGTGGTGGTCGACGTCGGCGGTGCCACCACCGACGTGCACTCGGTCGTCGAGCTCGATCCCGACTCGGTGGGCCGCGAGGTGGTCGCCACCACCCGGGTCGCCCGCACCGTCGAGGGCGACCTCGGCATGCGCTGGTCGGCGCTGACCACCGTGGCCGACCTGCCCGAGCTCGCCGCGGCGGCGCAGCGGCGCCACGACGACCCGGGGTTCCTGCCCGGGACCGACGCCGAGCGGGACGCCGACGAGGCGATCGCCCGGGCCGCGGTGGGGCTGGCGCTGCGCCGACACGCCGGTCGGTCGAAGGTCGTGGTGAGCCCGGAGGGGCGCGTCGTTGAGCGCACCGGCAAGGACCTGCGCCGGGCCGGCCTGCTGGTCGGGTCCGGCGGGGTGCTGCGGCACGGCCGGCCGGGGGTGGCCCAGCGGGTGCTCGCCGGGAGCACCGGGGAGGTCGAGGGCGGCTGGCAGCTGCCCCGGGCGCCCCGCGTGGTGGTCGACACCGACTACGTCCTCGCGGCGGTCGGGCTGCTGGCCGACGAGCACCCGGAAGCGGCGTACCGCCTCGCCACGACGCTCGCCGGACCCTCGCCGGCGCTGCCGGGCCGTAGCCTGTCGCCGTGAGCAACGAGGCTGACGACCAGGGCGGCGAGGGCGCGGGCGCGGGTCCGGGTGCGGACGCCCCCGCGTCGCGCCCCCAGGGGCGGCGCCGGCTGCCCACGATCCATCTGCGACAGCGCCCCGCCGACGTCGAGGACGGTATCGCCTCCCGGCTGGCCAACCAGTGGGCCGCGATGCGCGACGAGCGGCGCGCCCAGCCGGCGCCGGTCACCGCCGGCACCTCGAACTTCAGCCGTGCGCAGGTGCCGTGGGGCCTGGACCTGGCCGCCGCCTGGGGGTGGCGGTTCCTGGTGATCGCCGCGGCCGGCTACGTGCTGCTGTGGCTGGTCGCGTTCTTCGCGGTGGTCACGATCCCGCTGGTGGTCGCGCTGCTGATCTCCGCGCTCGTCGTGCCCGTGGTCGACGGGCTGTCGCGCGGGCTCCCGCGGGGCCTGGCCGCGCTGCTCGTCGTGGTGGCCGGCATCGCGTTCGTGGTCGCCATGCTCACCTTCGCGGGCCAGCAGGTCGCCAACGGCGCCCAGGACCTCGCCGACCAGTCCGCGGCCGGCCTCGGCGAGATCAAGGACTGGCTGCGCGACGGACCGCTGCACGCGAGCGACTCGCAGATCAACGACTACATCCAGCGCGCCCAGGACAGCCTCGAGAACAAGGGCAAGGGGTTCGACCTCGGCAGCGTGACGGAGGTCGGGACAGCGGTCGGCCACATCGTCGCGGGCTTCTTCATCGTGCTGTTCTCGACGTACTTCTTCCTCGCCGACGGCGAGCGGATCTGGGCCTGGCTCGTACGGCTCGCGCCCCGCGCGGCCCGCCAGCACGTCGACAGCTCCGGCCGGGTCGCCTGGATCTCGCTGACCCAGTTCGTCCGCGCCACCGTGATCGTCGCGGCGGTCGACGCCGCCGGGATCATGATCGTGGCCGCGATCCTCGGCGTGCCGTTCGTGCTCGCGATCGGCGTGCTGGTGTTCCTCGGCTCGTTCGTGCCGATGGTCGGCGCGACCGTCGCGGGCACCGTCGCGATCCTGGTCGCGCTCGTCGACCAGGGCCCGATCACCGCGCTGTTCATGCTCGGCGGCGTGATCCTGGTGCAGCAGATCGAGGGCCACATCCTGCAGCCGTTCCTCATGGGCCGGTGGGTGTCGCTGCACCCGCTGGGCGTGATCGTCGCGATCGGCTGCGGCGTGCTGGTCGCCGGGATCGCCGGCGCGCTGGTCGCCGTACCGCTGGCCGCCGCCCTCAACGCGGTCGTGCAGCACCTGGCGGTCAGCACCGACCCCGGCGACGATCCGGTGGAGGAGCTCGAGGAGGACTACGAGGAGATGGGGGCGTCCGTGGACGCCCCCGAGGAGGGTGATCGCGGTGAGTGACGCACCGGCCGTCGGCCTGGCCGACATCGAGGAGGCCCGCCGGGTGCTGGCCGGGGTCGCGATCCGGACGCCGATGGAGGAGTCCCGCTGGCTCTCCGCGGTCGCGGGCGGCCCGGTCTCGCTCAAGTGCGAGAACCTCCAGCGCACCGGCTCGTTCAAGCCCCGCGGCGCCTACGTCCGGATCTCCCGGCTCTCGGCCGAGGAGCGCGCCCGCGGCGTGGTGGCGGCGTCCGCGGGCAACCACGCGCAGGGCGTGGCGCTGGCCGCCCAGCTGCTCGGCATCAAGGCCACCGTGTTCATGCCCGAGGGGGCGCCGATCCCCAAGGAGAAGGCCACCCGCGGGTACGGCGCGGACGTGCTGTTCCACGGCCGCTACCTCGAGGACGCGATGGGGGCCGCGCGGGAGTTCGCCGAGCGCACCGGGGCGGTCCTCATCCACCCCTTCGACCACGTCGACATCGTCGCCGGCCAGGGCACCGCCGGCCTGGAGATCCTCGAGCAGTCGCCCGAGCTGCAGACCGTGCTCGTCCCGACCGGCGGCGGCGGGCTGCTCGCCGGGGTGGCGATCGCCGTCAAGGCGCTGCGCCCGGACGTCCGGGTGATCGGAGTCCAGGCGGCCGGTGCCGCGGCGTACCCCGCCTCGCTCGCCGAGGGCCACCCGGTCGCGCTGACCTCGATGAAGACCATGGCCGACGGCATCGCCGTGGGCCTGCCCGGGCAGGTCACCTTCGACGCGGTCCGCGACCACGTCGACGAGATCGTCACGGTGTCGGAGAACGCGCTGTCCCGCGCGGTGCTCGCCGTGCTCGAGCGCGCGAAGATGCTGGTCGAGCCCGCCGGCGCGGCCGCGGTCGCCGCCGTGATGGAGTACCCCGAGTCGATCGGGACCCCCGCGGTGGCGGTGCTCTCCGGCGGCAACATCGACCCGCTGCTGCTCGGCAAGGTGATCCGGCACGGCATGGCCGCCGCCGGGCGCTACGTCAACCTGCACGTCTGCATCCCCGACCTGCCCGGCGGCCTCGCCCAGCTGCTCACGGACATCTCCGCGGCCGGCGCCAACGTGCTCGAGGTCGCGCACGAGAGGATCTCTCCGACGCTGAACCTCGACGAGGTCGAGGTGCACCTGCAGCTGGAGACCCGCGGCGAGCCGCACACCGCCCAGGTGCTGGCGCGCCTGCGCGAGCGCGGCTACCGCGTGGCCGAGTAGCCCGGAACCACGTTGACCCGCCCGAGAGTCTCGGGCGGGTCGACGTGGGAGACGCTCAGCCCTCGTAGGGGACCGCGTCCACGATCACGACCTGGAGCTCCTTGCCGTTGGGCGCCTCGTAGGCGACCGTGTCGCCCTTCTGGTGGCCGTTGATGGCCGCGCCCAGCGGGGACTGCGGGGAGTAGACGGTGAGCCCCTCGGGCTCGATCTCACGCGCGCCGAGCAGGAACGTCTCGACCTCGTCGTCGGCGTCGCCCACGAACTTGTAGGTCACGACCATGCCGGGCTCGACGACACCGTCGTTGGGCGGCGTCTCGCCGACCTCGGCGCGACGCAGCACGTCCTCGAGCTGGCGGATGCGGCCCTCGAGCTTGCCCTGCTCCTCGCGGGCGGCGTGGTAGGCGCCGTTCTCCTTGAGGTCGCCCTCGTCGCGAGCGGCGCTGATGCGCGCGACGATCTCCTGGCGGACGGGGCCCTTGAGGCTCTCCAGCTCCGCCTGGAGCTTGTCGAAGGCGTCCTGGGTCAGCCACACGGTGCCCGGCTGTGCTGCCTGTGTCATCGGGTACTCCTGCTTTGCTTCGAGGTACGACGGTGTGACCGCCGGTTCGTCGGTGGCGCCCCACCCGGACGCCAGGGGACGGAGGTGTGCGAGTACGCGCGGGGCCTCTCCCTGGACGGCCCTGCGGGACGGTCAGAACTTCCACTGTAACAACTGACCCACGAGAGCGCAGGTCGGACGGCCCCGAGCCGGGGCCGGCGCGGGGTCAGCGGGGCCGGTTCTGGCCCGGGGCCGTGCAGCCGATCAGCTCCACCGACGTGGCCCGGCGCTCGGTGCGCACGGTCTGCTCGGTGCGGCCGCTGCCGGTCGGGGTGAACGAGAGCTCCCCGACCACCGAGTGGTCCTTGGCGTAGGCCCGCAGCAGGCAGGTGGCCTCGACGTCGTCGTCGGCGAGGTCGATGTGCACCGTCGCGGTCGCCTCGTGCTCGCCGACCAGGTCGTAGCCGATCATCGCGGACTCGACCTCGGGGGTCGACTGGGCCCAGACCGTCCAGCCCAGCCAGCCGAGGAACGCCGCGGCCAGCGCCACGCTGGCGACCAGCAGCGCCTTGCGCCGCCACGGCGCGGGAGCGCCGTACCGGTCGGCGAGGTCGGTCGTCGTCACGCCCGCATCGTCCCACCCCACCTCGCGCCTAGGATTGCCGGGTGACGCAGCACCCCACCCACCATGCCGGCCACCAGCCCGAGCAGCCGTCCGGCCGGTCCCGCGCAGGCCTCCGCCTGATGCACGTGCACGCCCACCCTGACGACGAGTCGTCCAAGGGCGCCGCGAGCACCGCGATGTACGTCGCCCAGGGGGTCGACGTCCACGTCGCCACCTGCACGGGCGGGGAGCGCGGCTCGATCCTCAACCCCAAGATGGAGCGGCCCGACATCCTGGCGAACATCTCCGAGATCCGGCGCCAGGAGATGGAGCGGGCCCGCGACATCCTCGGCATCCGGCAGGACTGGCTGGGCTTCGTCGACTCCGGCTGGCCCGAGGGCGACCCCAAGCCGCCGCTGCCGGAGGGCTGCTTCGCGCTGGTGCCGCTGGAGGAGGCCATCGTCCCGCTGGTGCGGCTCATCCGGCAGTTCCGCCCGCACGTGATGACGACGTACGACGAGCGCGGCGGCTACCCGCACCCCGACCACGTGAAGTGCCACGAGGTCAGCGTGGCGGCGTTCGAGGCCGCCGCCGACCCGGAGCGCTTCCCCGAGCTGGGCGAGCCCTGGCAGGTGCTCAAGCTGTACTACCACCACTCGTTCAACCGGCCGCGGATGACCGCGATCCACGAGGCGATGCTCGAGCACGGCCTGGAGTCGCCGTACGCCGAGCGCCTCAAGGAGTGGGTGCCGGAGCCGGAGTGGGACGCACGGATCACCACCCGGGTGCCGTGCGCCGACTACTTCGGGGTGCGCGACCAGGCGCTGCTCGCCCATGCGACCCAGATCGACCCCGACGGCTTCTGGTTCGCGGTGCCGCACGAGATCCAGCAGAAGGTCTGGCCCACCGAGGACTTCGAGCTCGTGGTCAGCCATGTCGACTCCCCGACCCCGGAGGACGACCTGTTCGCCGGCATCACCGACCCCACCTGAGGCCCCACCTGAGGCCCCACCTGAGGCCCCACCTGAGGCCCCACGTGAGCCCCACCCGAACCAGCGTCTGAGAGGATCGGACCCATGCAGCTGCTCACCCTGGCCCCGGACCTGCTGACGTACGTGGTCTCGTTCGCCGACCAGGTGCCCAAGGACGACGACGTGAAGGCCGGGTGGCTCGCGTTCGCGATCTTCATCGGGCTGATCCTCGCGGTGGCGTTCCTCGGGTTCAGCCTGGTCAAGCAGCTGCGCAAGGCCCAGGCGGCCAAGGACGCCGGCGTCTACGACCCGAGCGACGCCACCCCGCCTCGGCACCAGGCCTAGCCCGGGGCTCGGTCAGCGCCGCGGCCGCCGGCTGTCACGCCCGTTCACCCCACCTTCCCACCAGGCTGCGACGCCGGCGGGAACAGCGGGTAACACGGCGTACAGCGGGGCAGAGGCTAGCGCCGCACCACCCGCACCAGGCAGTCCCAGGCGGTGCGCGCCGGCTCCTCGCCGTGCCCGTCGCCGACGATCCGGGGGACCCGCTCGGCGTGCTGCACGTCGTACGCCCGGCCGGCGAGGTCGCCCAGCACGTCCTCGGGGGTCATCAGCACCGCGGGGTCCTGAGGCCCACCGGTGCCCTCGGTGAGGTTGCTCGAGTCATGGGCGACCAGCAGCAGCGTGCCGCCGACGACCAGCGAGTCGTACGCCGCCCGCACGGCCGCGCGGCGCTGCGCCGCGGGCAGCTGGAGATAGGCGAGCAGCACGAGGTCGTACGCCGCGGGCTCGTGCCAGGTGGTGGCGTCCGCGCAGACCCAGCGGACGGGGGTGTCCCCGGCCAGCCGGCGGCCCTTGTCGAGCGCCACCTGGGAGAAGTCCGCGGCGGTCACCTGCCAGCCGCGCCGGGCCAGCCAGATCGCATTGCGCCCCTCGCCCGCGGCCAGGTCGAGAGCCCGGCCCGGGGCGAGGTCCGAGAGCTCGGCGGCGACGAACTCGTTGGGCTCGGCCGACCACACCAGCTCGCTGGCGGCGTACCGCTCGTCCCAGTCCTCGGCGTCCACGATCCGATTCAAGCACGCCCGGCGCTGGCCAGCTCGGCCGCTGCCGGGTCGACGGCGTGGGCCGCGGTGGGCAGCAGCACCACGGGGCACGGTGCGTCGTGCAGCACCGCCCGGGTCACCGGTCCGAGCCGCGACCCGAGCGCCCGGTGGATGCCGTGCCGGCCGAGCACGATGAGCCGCGAGGTGGCCGCGGCCTCGAGCAGCGCGGGCAGCGGCGGGCCGTGGCGCACGTCGATGTCGACCGACACCCCGAGCCCCGGGTGGAGCGGACGCAGCACGTTCTCGATGTCCTCGCGGGCCCAGGCCTCCCACTCGCGCCCGACGCGGAGCAGCACCGTGTCGTCGTAGGGCTTGGGGAACGACCAGGTGTGCAGCACCCGCAGCGGCGCGCCGCGCTCGTGGGCGAGCGCGACGCTGGCGCGCAGCAGGTCCGTGCTGTGCTCCGGGGCGTCGACGCCCACGGTGATCGGGCGATCGTCGGGGTCGGGGGCGTCCCACCCGGGCGGCACGCAGACCAGGGGGATCGGCGCGCGGCGTACGGCGGCGCCGTCCAGTGAGCGGGTCAGCGCGCGGATCAGGTGCAGCAGGTCGCGGCGCTGCAGGACGACCACGCGGGCCTCGGCACTCGCGTCGAGCACGCTCTCCACGCACGGCCCGCGCACGAGCATGCCGGTCACCTCGACGTCGGGACCGAGCATCTGCTCGGCATGCCGCACCGCGTCCTGGAGCAGCCCGGCGGCACCGGCCTGGGTCACCGGGGGACCCGACAACGAAGGCCCCGGCTCGTAGGCGTGCACGAGCCGGACCGGGCAGTGATGGATCGCGGCCTCGGACGCGGCGAAGCGGAGCGCCGCGTCGAGATCGCCCCGCGGGACGCTGACGACGATCGGGTCTGAGCTCAGGGTTGGTCTCATCGTGGCCTCCTCCGAGTGTGGCCGTGCTCTCTCGAGACTCCCCCAGGATGCCTCGGAACCGGCAGGGCCGGAGGTCCCTTGCCCGCGGTCGTGCCCGCGGAGCCCGGCGCTCAGCGCTGGCGGACCACCAGCCACAGCCCGATGCCGCTCCCCCCGACGATCACCAGGCCCACGACCAGCAGCACCGCGCCGACCGTGTCGAGGACCGGCACCTCGGCACCGACCGCCACGTCCGCGGAGACCGGGGTGGTGCCCTCGCCGTTCATCACGACCAGCGTCCAGTGGCCGTCCTCGGGCTCCCAGGTGATCGACTGCGGGCCGCGGCCGCTGGCCGAGCTGGCCCAGAACGCCGCCTCCGTGGGCGGCACGTCCGGCGAGCCGCCGTCCACGAACGTGAGCGTCGGCCCGCCGTCCTCGGAGAACGGGTCGAGGACGGTCGAGTGCGCCACGTCGGCGAGGTAGCGCTCGACGTCGGCGGTGCGCGCGACTCCGAGGAACACGCCGTTCGGGGTGGCCGGGTCGGCGGTCGCGGTCATCGTGCCGAGGAACCGGGCGGGCAGGTCGAACGAGGTGGAGTCGGTGTGGATCTCGGCGCTCTCGGACTGCACTGCGTAGCCGGGCGACTGCCAGGCGTGGGTGCTGCCCATCACGAACCCGTCGTCGTTGCGCAGCGTGGCGTCGGCCAGCCGCAGCGCGCCGCCGCCGACCACCATGCCCACCCCGAGCATCAGGAGGATCGCCGCGGTGACCGCGGCCACCACCCGACCGGCTCCCCAGGGGCGGCGCGGGGCGACGTGGATCTCCGGGACCGGCGGCGGGACCGACGGGGGGACGGACACGGTCATACGTGGACACGACCTTCGCGGGCGAACAGGTGCTCCCTCGTCCTCCAGCGTGCTCAGGTGGAGCGGGACGGAGCAGGGCAGAAGGTCCCAGCGCGCCAGAGGACTTGGCCTCGGAGCCGGGCGCCGGTGCGCGGCGCACCGGTCAGACGGCACCGGCGCTCCGGAACGCACCCCGCCGACCACGAGCCGCTGACCCGGTCGGCCGGCGCGTCAGGCGGTGCGCCAGTGCCGTCCGCTCCGGTTCCCTCCCGTCGCCCCGGCCAGCAACGGGAGGAACCACCCCGACACCACGCCCAACAGGCCACCGGCGACGCCCCCTGTCACGGTCCCGAGGACCAGGACCGACCAGACCGGCCAGGACGCCTCCGGCGTGGTGGCGCCGAGGAAGATCACGACCATGGCCACCGGCCAGGCCGCTGTGTTCGCCGTGACCCACCGCCACGGGTCGGCCACCGCACCGCGGAGCGCCGCCGCCTGGGCGGCACCGAGCACCGGGCCCATCACGAGCCCGAGCCCGGCGGCGCCGAGCAGGACGAGCGCGAGGGGCGGCTGGCTGCCGTCGGAACCGTCCCCGACGGCCGCGGGGGCCGACGCGGCCGCCCAGCCCAGGCCGGCGACCAGGACGGTCGCGGCCAGGTAGCGGCCCCGGACCAGGGCCGGGGCCACGCGTGCCAGCACGTGCGACTGCGCCCAGCCCAGGGCGGTGCCCTCGACCAGGCCGCCGGCGACCACGACGCTCAACCCGGCCACGACACCGAAACCGTCGGCCAACCGGGCCGCACCGGCGGCCGCGGTCATGCCGACGGCTTCAGCGAGCGCGCACGCCAGCACCCACGCGGGGTACGGCGTTCGCGCGCCCGCGCCGGGCCGGGAGGTGAGCACGGCCTCATTCCACCCGGTCCCGGCGCGGACGATCAGAGCACTAAGTCACGTCTTGGTCACCTCACGTCGGACCCGGGTCCCGACGCCCGCGCGGCGAGCACCGAGCGGGCGGCCTCCCAGCGCGCGACCGGCACCCGGAACGGCGAGCAGGACACGTAGTCGAGGCCGACCGAGTCGAAGAAGTGGATCGACTCGGGGTCGCCCCCGTGCTCCCCGCACACACCGAGGTGGAGGCCCGGCTTGGCCTTGCGGCCCAGCTCTGCCGCCGTCCGCACCAGCGCGCCGACGCCCTCGACGTCGATGGACTCGAACGGCGAGGCGGTGAAGACGCCCTTCTCCAGGTAGGCCGCGAAGAACTCCGACTCCACGTCGTCGCGCGAGAAGCCCCACGTCATCTGGGTCAGGTCGTTGGTGCCGAAGGAGAAGAAGTCCGCCCAGTGGGCGATCTTGTCCGCCGTCACCGCGGCGCGCGGGATCTCGATCATCGTGCCGATCGGGATGTGCAGCTCGACACCCTGCTCGTCCAGCACCGCCGCGACGACCTCCTCGAGCTGGGCGCGCACGAGGGCGAGCTCACGCTCGGTCGACACCAGCGGCACCATGATCTCGGGCCGCGGGTCCCCGCCCGCGAGCACCCGCGCCGCCGCGGCCTCAGCGATCGCCCGGGCCTGCATCAGGAACAGGCCGGGGATCGTGATGCCGAGCCGTACGCCGCGCAGGCCGAGCATCGGGTTCTGCTCGTGCAGGCGCTTCACGGCCTGGAGGAGCTTGCGGTCGTGCTCGTCCTCGATGTGCCGCTCGTCCGCGAGCGCGACGTGGACCGCGAGCTCGGTGAGGTCGGGCAGGAACTCGTGCAGCGGCGGGTCGATCAGCCGGATCGTGACCGGCAGGCCGTCCATCGCCTCGAAGATCTCGGTGAAGTCCTGGCGCTGGAGCGGCAGGAGCTTGTCGAGAGCAGCGGCCTGGCCGGCCTCGTCCTCGGCGACGATCAGGTGCTCGACCAGCTCGCGCCGGTCGCCCAGGAACATGTGCTCGGTGCGGCACAGGCCGATGCCGGAGGCGCCGAACCGGCGCGACCGCTGGGCGTCCTCAGGGGTGTCCGCGTTCGCCCGCACGTCGAGGCGGCGTACCTCGTCGGCGTGCATCAGCAGCCGCGCGACGGCGTGCGCGACCGGGTCGTCGACGTCCTCGCCCTCGAGCTTGCGCACGACGGCGGAGTCGCTGACCGGCACCTCGCCGAGGAACACCTCGCCGGTGCTGCCGTCGATCGAGATCACGTCGCCCTCGTTGACGACGGGGCCGTTGCGGACGATGAACCTGCGGTTCTCCGGGTCGACGTCCAGCGCCTCGGCGCCGCACACGCAGGTGCGGCCCATGCCGCGCGCGACGACGGCGGCGTGGGAGGTCTTGCCGCCTCGGCTGGTGAGGATGCCCTGGGAGACGACCATGCCGTGCAGGTCGTCGGGGTTGGTCTCCTTGCGGACCAGGATCACCTTCTCGCCCCGGCCCGCCCACTCGACGGCCGTTGCGGAGTCGAGGACGACCCGACCGACGGCCGCGCCCGGGGACGCGTTCATGCCGGTGGCGACCGAGCGCCGCTCGGGGTCAGGCGCGAACCGCGGGAACATCAGGGCAGCGAGCTGGTGACCGGTCACCCGCAGCATCGCCTCGTCCCGGTCGATGAGGAGCTCCTCGGCCATGTGCACGGCGATCCGCACCGCGGCCTCCGGGGTGCGCTTGCCGACGCGCGTCTGCAGCATCCAGAGCTTGCCCTCCTCGATGGTGAACTCGATGTCGCACATGTCGCGGTAGTGCTTCTCGAGCTTGGCCATGATGTCCATCAGCTGGCGGTACGACGGGGGGTCGATCTGCTCGAGGTCCGCGAGCGGGACCGTGTTGCGGATGCCGGCGACGACGTCCTCGCCCTGCGCGTTGGTCAGGTAGTCGCCGTACACGCCCGGGGCGCCGCTGGCGGGGTCACGGGTGAAGGCGACGCCGGAGCCGGAGGTGGCGCCGCGGTTGCCGAACACCATCGCCTGGATGTTGACGGCGGTGCCGAGGTCGTCGGCGATCCGCTCCTGGCGGCGGTAGAGCGCCGCGCGCGGGGTGTTCCAGGACTTGAAGACGGCGAGGACGCACAGGCGCAGCTGCTCGGCCGGCTCCTGCGGGAAGTCCTCTCCGGTGTGCTCGCGGATGACGACCTTGTACTCGGCGATCAGCTCGCGGAGGTCCTCCACGCCGAGCTCGGTGTCGGCGATGACCCCGCGGCGCTTCTTGAGCGCGTCGAGCCGGTCGGCGAACGCGTCGTGCTCGATGCCGAGCACGGTGCCGCCGAACATCTGCAGCAGCCGGCGGTAGGAGTCGGCGGCGAACCGCTCGTCCCCGCTCTGGTTGGCCAGGCCCACGACGGACTCGTCGTTGAGCCCGACGTCGAGCACGGTCTCCATCATGCCGGGCATCGAGAACTTGGCGCCGGAGCGGACCGAGACGAGCAGCGGGTCGGTGGGGTCACCGAGCCGCCGGCCCATCTTGTCCTCGAGAGCTCGCAGATGCTCGGCGATCTCGGTCGCCAGCTGGTCTGGTTCCTTGCCCTCGACGAGGAAGGCCCGGCAGGCCTCCGTCGAGATCGTGAACCCGGGGGGAACGGGCAGACCGAGGTTGGTCATCTCGGCCAGGTTGGCGCCCTTGCCACCCAGCAGGTCCTTGAGTTCCTTGTTTCCCTCTGCGAAGTCGAAGACGAACGTTGTCATGGACCGAGGGTGGACCTGCGCGCCAAGGTAAAGCGAGGGGCGAAGGTCCTGGGCCATAACGGACGTGACGGGTGTCCTGCGGCACCGGGCCATTGGTCCCTAGGACCGGGTCCCGAGGGTGCCCGACGGTGGAGGCGAGAGATCGGAGACCCGATGCACACCACTCCCGCGCCGATCGTCGTGGCGGTCGGCAGCAAGGGCTCGCTCGCGGCGATCGACTTCGCGGCCACCGAGGCGCTGCGCCAGCACCGCGGCCTCCATCTCGTGCACGGCCTCGATGTCGGGCCCGCCGTGTCGTCCGTCATCGGCGTCGACCTGGCCCTCCTCGAGGAGGAGGCGGGCGAGGTGCTCAGCGCCGCCGTACGCCACGCGGTCGCCGTCGTCGGCGGCTTGGTGCCGGTGACCTCGTCGCTGTCCCAGGTCCCTGCGGTCGCCGCGGTCTACGCCTCAGCGCACGACGCGCCCCTGGTCGTGGTGGGCCGCTGCGCGCGGTCGCGACTCACCCATCCCTACGTGCGGACGGTCACCGGCGGCGTCGCGGCCCGGGTGCACGTGCCGGTGGTCTCGGTCCCCGACGACTGGGACGCCGGCGAGGCGCCCGCGCACGTGGTGGTCGGGGTCGACCATCCTCAGCAGAGCGTGCCCGTCCTGCACGAGGCCTTCCAGGCCGCCGGCGACCGCAAGGCCCTGCTGACCGTGGTGAGCAGCTGGTGGGACCCCACCGCCTACGTGCACGACCCCGCCGCGTTCGAGCGGGACCCCACCTGGCCCGAGCGGCTGCGCGCCGGCATCGACGAGGTGCTGCCGGACCTGCGGGCGGAGTACCCCGACGTCCCGGTCGAGCTGCACGTCCGCAAGAGCCGGCCCGGCGAAGTGCTGATCGACGCCTCCCGGCACGCCTGCCTGCTGGTGCTGGGCCGCCACGACCCGGTGCTGCCGCGCGACTCCCACCTGGGCCCGATCGCCCGGTCGGTGCTCGCCGCGGCCGCCTGCCCGGTGCTGCTGACCACCCCGCGCCGGCCCAGCGGGATCCGCCGCGCGATCCACCTCGACCCGCAGCCCGCCTGACCTGCCGGTCAGCCGACCAGCGGCACGACCGCGACGGTGCACGCGGCCCGCTCGACCACGACCGGGGCGACCGAGCCGTAGACGAGCTCGTTGAGGAACGGCTTGCGCCGGTGGCCGAGCACGACCAGCGAGGCGTCGTGGGACGCGCGGAGCAGCCGCTCGTCGACCATGCCGCGGGTCAGCTGGGGGTGCACCTCGACGCCGGGGTGCGCCTCGGCGTGCGGGCGGATCGCCTCGGCGAGCACCCGCCACTCGTCCTCCAGCCCGGGCTCGTCGGGCGCGACGTCGCGGGCGCCCTCGGCGATCTTGACCGCGTCCCAGAAGCAGTGGAAGACCCGCAGCGGCAGCTGCCGGGTGTCGGCGAGGCGGAAGGCCAGCTCGAGCACCGCGGCGTCGGCGGGCTCGCCCGCGACTCCCGCCAGGACGCCGCCGCCACGGGTGCCGGCCTCGGGACGCACCACGACCACCGGGCACGTGGCGTGCTTGACCATCGCGGTGCTGACCGAGCCGAGCAGGAGGTGGCGCAGCGGACCGAGACCGCGGGTGCCGACCACGAGCAGCCCTGCCTCCGCGGACGCCTCGAGCAGGGTCTCGCGGGGGTCGCCGAGCCGCACGACCTCGTGGATCTCGACGTCGGGGTGTGCCCCCCGGATCGGCTCCGCCGCCTCGGACAGCAGTGCGCGGGCGTCCTCCTTGAGCAGCAGGCACACACGGCGGCGGTCGACACCGGCCGCCTCCATCCACCCCGTCCCGGCGGGTGCGGGCGTGCCGCCGGCGTGCACGAGCACGAGCGGACGGCGTTCGGCGGCCGCCTGCGCGGCGGCCCAGGCGACGGCGTGGGACGCGGACGCGGAGCCGTCGACACCGACGACGATGGACCCGGCGGGCACGCTGGTGGTCATGCCTTCACCATCGGCTGACCGGTCACCACCGGCCACGGCCGGAGGGCTCCGCGGCTCGGGACCTAGGGCCCGGGCCCGGCGACCTGCCGCTCAATGCCTGCGCGCTCCCGGCAGCAGGACCTCGTCGAGTGGCCGGCGCGGGGTCCGGGGGAGCGAGCTGCGGGAGATCTCCTGCCACCCGGTCCGCACCAGCAGCTGCGGGTGCAGCAGCCCGCCGAGGACCTCGTGGTGGAGCGACGCGCGGGTCTCGTCGACCTCGATCACCTGGCTGAGCGGCACGACCGACAGCCCGTCGTTCATCGCGTGCAGCCACAGCTGGCTGAGCGCCTCGCCGGCGCGCAACCATGCCTCCGGGCCGTCGGTCTCGGTGCCGATGATCAGCAGCCCGTCGGAGTTCTCGATCGAGCCGCGCGCGTCCTCCTCGGGCGCCTCCTCCACGAACCGGGAGACCCGGCTCGGGGTGCGCGCCCCGGGCTCGGGCAGCAGCTCGCTGGGGATCCCGTCGACGTCGCTGTGGTCGAGCCACGACCGCTGCTCGGAGGCGAACCGGCGGTCGGCCTTCTCGATGGTCGTCGCCCGGCTCACCAGCAGCTCGACGCGGACCCGGTCGGGCGCCGCGGTCACCGGCACCACGCTGACGTGGTCGACGTCGACCGACGCGGCCAGGCGGGCCAGCCGCTCGGGCGGGATCGGCCAGGAGGTGAAGCGCCGGCGGTCCGTACGCCGCTCCTGGAGCGCCTGGAGGTCCTCGACGGCGTGCGGGGGCCGGGCCCCGCTGCGCAGCTGCAACGTCGCCAGGTGGTCGGGGTTGCCGGGGTCGGGCATCCGCGTCACCTCGGCCGGCCAGCCGAGCGCCTGCGCGGCGAGCCCGGCCTGGTGCAGGGCCGCACCGCAGCTGATGGCGAGGTTGCGGCCGGACGGGTCGGCGACGGTGAGCTGGCGGCCGCGATCGGCGTGCAGCTCGACCCGGTCCGCACGCACCCGCCACAGCCACGGCTGGGTGTTGTGGACGCTGGGCGCGCGCAGTGCGTACTCCACGACCCGGCGGCCGGGAGCGGTGTCCGGGCGTGCGAAGCCCGTCGCACCTGACGCCACGTCGGCCTCCCTGGTTCTGGACATGCGGGCACCCCCTCCGATCGATCGGTCCACGATGCGGGGCGCCCAGGGCCTCAGACCAGGGCAATTGGTCCCGAGACCTGGTGACCAAGAGCGATCAGTCGACGCTCAGTCGACGCTCAGTCGACACGGACCTCGATGACACCGGGGACGGTGTGCGCGACGACCTGGGCGAGGGCGCGCTCGGGCTCGCCCGCGGGCCCGGAGACGTTCACGATGCCGTCGGAGACCTCCACCAGCCAGTCGGTGTGGCCCAGGGAGGCCAGCAGCTCGTCCACGTCGGCGGCGATCGTGTCGTCGGCGCGGGCCAGCACCTGCACGACGTCGCTGCGGCTGACGACCCCGACCAGGTGACCCTCGTCGTCGACCACGGGCAGGCTCTTCACGGCGGTCGAGGTCATCACGTCCACGGCGCGTGCGAGGTCGTCTTGCATGCGCACCGACACGGGGTGGCGGGTGTAGACCTCCTCGACCGTGCGCGGCGGGAAGACCGGCTCGACCGAGACCGGGCGCTCCTGTGCGCGGGGGTCGGGAGCGACGATGTCGCGGATCAGGTCGGCCTCGCTGACGACCCCCTGGAGACGACCGCTGCCGTCGACGACCGGCATGCAGGTGATGCCGTACTGCGCGAGCCGCGAGAGCGCCTCCTTGACGGTGGTCGAGGGGCGCACCGTCATGGGCTCGGGGGTCATCAGGTCCTGCACCAGCATCGTGCTCTCCCTCCTTCGGTCAGTGCCGACGCGGTCGCCGGTCCTGGCTCCAGCCTCCGGTGCCAGGGGCTCCGGACCCAGGGACAAAGGTCCCGCGAACCGGGGGCGATCGACAGGCAACAACAACCGGCCCCGGCACCTAGGTTGAAGAGCATGGAGGAGGCACAGCGTACGAGCGGGAAGATCACGGTCTACCTGCTCGACGACCACGAGCTGGTGCGCCGCGGCATCCGGGAGCTGCTGGAGAGCGAGGGCGACATCGTCGTCATCGGCGAGTCCGGCCTGGCCGTCGAGGCCGCCCGGAGGATCCCCGCGCTCCGGCCCGACGTCGCGATCCTGGACGGGCGGCTGCCCGACGGATCCGGCATCGACGTGTGCCGCGACGTCCGCTCGGTCGACCCGGGCATCGCCGCGCTGATCCTCACGTCCTACGACGACGACGAGGCGCTGTTCTCCGCGATCATGGCCGGCGCGGCCGGCTACATCCTCAAGCAGGTCAAGGGCACCGACTTCGTCGAGACGGTCCGCCGGGTCGCCGCCGGGCAGTCGATGCTCGACCCCGCCGTCACCGCGCACGTGCTCGACCGGCTGCGCGCGGGCCCGCGGATGGACCCCTCCATCGAGCAGCTGACCGCCCAGGAGCAGCGGATCCTCGAGCTGATCGGCCAGGGCATGACCAACCGGCAGATCGCCGCCCACCTGTGCCTGGCCGAGAAGACCGTGAAGAACTACGTGTCCTCGATGCTGGCCAAGCTGGGCCTCGAGAGCCGCACCCAGGCCGCGATCTTCGCGACCAAGCACCTCGGCGTCTGACCGGCGTCGAGCCAGGTCGAGGTCGAGCGGGACCGCGGCCCCGAGACGCCCGGGCGGTCAGACGCCGCTGGTGCCGTAGAGCCGGCGTCCGGTGACGTCGTGCACATCCACGCGGACGAACAGCGTGCGGGCGCCGGTGGGCCACACCTCGAGCCCGATCAGCATGTCCGGGACGTCCTTGGCCTCGACGAGCTCGGCGGTCCCGACCACGACCACGCTCCACCCGGCCCGGGTGGCCGGGTCGATCTGGTCGACCTCGACGACGACCCGCTGCCCGCTGCACTCGCGGGCCAGCGTGGAGTCCGCGGTGGTGCGGAACCACACCGCCCCGGCGACGACCGTGTAGTTGACCGGTACGACGGCCACGCCCGCGGCACCGACCCAGGCCACTCGCGCGATGTGGGCGGTCTCGAGCAGGCTCCAGCAGTCGTAGGAGAGCAGGGTTGCCAGCCGGCCCTCGGTCTCCGGGCGTGTCGTCATCTGGTCCTCCGTCTGCTGGGTCCGGCGGGCGGCCCCGCGCGGGATTCCCCCCACGCTCCCCCTTGTGACGAACGCCTCCCAGGACGAAGCGACCCGGTCTTCCGGGACCTTGGTCCCAGTGCATCCCTGACTTGGTAGCGTCTGCCCTGCCGGACGATCAGGGAGGCTGGCATGGAGACGCAGCCGCACACGGAGCCGGACGGCCCGTCCGTCAGGCTCCCCTCGGAGCTCGCCGGCACCGGCTTCGACGAGCTGCTGCGCGAGGTCCTCGTCCGCGTCAACGGCGTCCTCGACGACCGGGCACGGTGGCGGCTGCTGCTGGACGCCGTGGTCACGATGGCGGCCGACCTGTCCCTCGACGACCTGCTGGCCCGGATCGTCGAGATCGCGAGCGACCTGGCCGACGCGAAGTACGCCGCTCTCGGCGTGCTCGGGGCGGGGAGCGACCACCGCCTGCAGACGTTCGTCACCCACGGCATCGACCCCGCCCAGCACCGCGCGATCGGCGACCTGCCGACCGGCCACGGGCTGCTCGGCCTGATCATCGACCAGCCGACCCCGCTGCGACTGCGCGACATCGCCGAGCACCCGGCGTCGTACGGCTTCCCGCCCCACCACCCGCCGATGCGGTCGTTCCTCGGGGTCCCGGTCCGGATCCGCGACAAGGTCTTCGGCAACCTCTACCTCACCGAGAAGGTCGGAGGCGAGGACTTCACCGAGCAGGACGAGGCGCTCGTCGTCGGTCTCGCGGCCGCCGCCGGTGTCGCGATCGAGAACGCCCGGCTCCACGAGGAGGCGGCGCGCCGCGAGCGGTGGCTGGCCGCGACCGCGGAGGTCACCGCCCGGCTCGCCGGGCCGGGCGGCCAGGACGAGGCGCTCCAGATCGTCTCCGACCACGCCCGTGAGCTCGCCGACGCCGACGTCGCCTGGATCGCCGCCGGGCCGGACGCGAGCGGCCTGCGGCTCCGGGTCGTGTCGGGAGAGCCCGCGGACCACGCGACGATGGTGGCCGTCGAGCTGGAGTCGTCGTTGACGAGCAGCGTCGTGCGCACCGGCACCCCGGTCGCCGTCGAGGACATCTCGGCCGACCCGCGTGCGGTCAACGTGCCCCGTGCCCTCGGCTGGCCGCGGATCGGGCCCGCGATCATCGTGCCTCTGCGCGGCACCGCCGGCGTCGCCGGCGTGCTCGCGCTGGCCTGGAAGCCCGAGAACCTCATGGCCTTCCACGCGGTCGACCCCGCGCTCCCGGCGAGCTTCGCCGAGCAGGCGACGCTCGCGCTCGAGGTCGCCCGGGCCCGCGAGGACCGCGAGCGGCTCGCGCTGTTCGAGGATCGCGACCGGATCGGGCGCGACCTGCACGACCTCGTGATCCAGCGGCTCTTCGCCGTCGGGCTCGGGCTGCAGAGCACGGCCCGGGTCGCCGACCGGCCCGACATCGCCGAGAAGCTCGACGCCGCCGTCGACGACCTGGACGCGACGATCCGCGACATCCGGCGCACGATCTTCGCGCTCGGGTCCGGGGACAACGCCTCCGACATCCAGGCCGAGGTCACCCGGATGGTCGACCGCGCGGCCGGCACGCTGAAGTTCCGGCCGGCGCTGCGGTTCGAGGGCCCGGTGCGCACGCGCGTGGGCGCGGACGTGGCTCCCGACGTGCTGGCGGTGCTCACCGAGGCCCTCTCCAACGCCGCCCGGCACGCGCACGCGAAGTCGGTCTCGGTCGAGCTCGCCGTCGTGGACGGCATCCGCCTGACCGTCGCCGACGACGGTCAGGGGATGCCCGAGGACGTGCCGCAGAGCGGGCTGTCGAACATGCGCCAGCGCGCGGAGAAGCGCGGCGGGCACTGCACGATCACCTCGCGTCCCGGCGAGGGCACCACCGTGGAGTGGTGGGTCCCCTCCTGACCGCGTCCGGCGGTGGTCGCTCTTGGGTTGATCTTCAGACGGTGTGGTTGCGGTCGGCACGTGGGCTGCGGCACCCGGGACGTCAGATGAACAGCAGCTGGGCGCCCTCGGTCATCTCGATGAAGTCCGACGCACTGATGATCGCCTCCACGCCGTCGTAGAGGTCGTCCTCGGTGAGGTGCTGCATGTCCGCGGACATCCGGCACGCCCACAGGTGCCCGCCCGACCCGGTGATCTGCTCCAGGAAGTCCGGGACGTCCGGTACGTCGAGGTCGGCGATCGCCTTGCGCATCTGGTGGGTGGCCATCGCGGTCATGCCGGGCAGGCCGCCGAGGCCCTGCGGCATGTGGGTGGCCGGATTGCCGAGCGGGGTGAACTTCAGGTCGGCCATGTGCTTGCGGTTGATGATGTCGAAGCCCCAGAACGTGAAGAACAGGTGCACCTCGACGCCCTCGCCGAGCGCCGCGTTCGCGAGGATCAGCCCGGGGTAGGCCATGTCGAGACTGCCCTTGGAGCAGATGATCGCGAGCTTGCGGCCGGTCGCCGGGGTGTCGAACGAGGGGACGAGCGGGGCCGTGCCGGGCCCGATGTCGGTGGTCATCGTGATCTCCTCACACGCAGCCGCGGGGCTTGGGCAGGCCGGCGACGTACGCCATCTTCTTGGCGGGCTTGACGGGGAACAGCTCGAAGAGCCGCTTCACGGGGATCTGCATGCCGGTGCTGACCCGGCGCAGGGTCGGGGTCTCGCCGGTGCGGGCGTGCTCGGCGCGCAGGAAGCCGAGGATGGCCCAGTGCTCGCTCTCGAGGGTGACCCCGATCTGCTCGGCGAGCGCGGCCGCGACCTCCTCGCTCCACTCGGTGGGATCGGTCAGGAAGCCCTCGTCGTCGACGGTCAGGGTGTGGCCGCCGATGGTGGTCGTGCTCATCCCTACCTCCTTCGTTCTCGCCCCGCGCTCAGGCGGGGACGTGCTTGCCGGTCATGCTCATCGCGGCTGGTAGTGGGAGCGGCCGCCCGGGGAGCAGCACGTTCCAGTAGACCCACGCGAACGACTGCTTGCCGAGGTGGTTCGCGCGCGTCTCCTGCAGCAGACCCAGGGGGCCGACGTAGGGGAGCGGGAACCGGCCGGGCAGCGGCTCGACCTCGTAGTTGAAGTCGATGAGCAGGGCCTTGCCGTCCCCGCTCTCGATGAAGCAGTTCGCGTGGCCGTCGAACTCGTGGGTCATCGGCCGGCCGGCGACGTGGTCGAGGAAGTTCTCGACGAACACGTGGACGGAGAAGTGGGCGACCGACCCGGCCTTCGACGTGGGGATGTCGGAGGCGTCCCCGAGGGCGAAGATGTTGTCGTGCCCGCGGGCCAGGAGCGTCTTCGGGTCGACCGGCACGTAGTTGAGGTCGTCCCCGAGCCCGGAGCGGCCCACGAAGTCCGCGCCCATGTTGAGCGGCACGGTCACCAGCAGGTCGAAGGGGACGGAGCGGCCGTCGTACGACACCAGCGCGGACGCGTCCTCGTCCACCTGCTCCACGACGAAGTCCGTCTCGACCGTGATGCCGCGCTCCTGCAGCAGGCTGCCGAACCGCTCCGCGGCGATCGGGCGCGTGAACGCACCGGACAGCGGCGTGACGAAGACGAGCTCGACGTCGTCGCGCCGGCCGTGCTCGCGCAGCCACGAGTCGGCGAGGCACGCGAACTCCAGCGGCGCCACCGGGCACTTGATGGGCATCTCGGTGATGTGGACGACCAGCCGTCCGGACGTGAACCGGGTCAGGGCGTCGCGCAGGAGCGTCGCGCCCTCGAGCGTGTAGAACTCGTGGACGGAACGCCGCCACAGGGCCCCGGTCACGCCGGGAGTCTCTTCGGGCCGGGGGCTGGTGCCGGTGGCGATCACCAGCTGCTCGTAGTGGAGCTCGGTCCCGTCGCTGAGGCGGACCTCGTTGCGTTCGGGGTCGACCACGTCGACCTCGCCGGTGACGAAGCGGACCCCGTCGGCGATCTGGGCGTGGCGGGAGCGGGTGATCCGGGCCGGGCTCGTGGTGCCGAACGGCACCTGGAGGTAGCCGGGCTGGTAGTGGTGGACGTCGTCACGGTCGACGACGGTGATGTTCCACAGCGTCGGGTCGAGCCGGCGGCGGAGCTTGTTCACGATCATGGTCCCGGCGGTGCCGCCGCCGAGGACGAGCAGTTCGTGCATTTCCGTGCCTCCTCTTCTCCGGCCAGCTCTCAGCTGGCCGCTGCGCCGGGGTCGCCGGTGTGCCAGCGACGGGCCGCGACCGCGACCTCACGGGCCCAGGTGACGGCGTGGTCGAGCTCGCCCGCGACCAGCGGGCCCTTGACGTCGTGCACGAGGAACGGCGTGGGCCGCGAGACCAGGTGGTAGCCGCGGCGGGCGAGCAGGTGCGAGGCCCGGGTCGACGCGGCCTTCGGCAGGTTGCGGACCTTGGTGACCCGGGTGTCGAACGCCGCGGCGGCCCGGCCGTGGGCCTCCTCGCGGGGTCCCATCGCGCCGATCCACTCGCGCATGCCGGTGCCCGCCAGGGCCGGGTTGGCGCCCTGCCGCACCGCGTCCTGGCGGGTCGAGGGCCGGCTCAGCGAGAACGCGTGCGTGGGGGCGCCGACGACCAGCAGGTCGAAGACGGCCTCGCGTGCCGCGGGCGCGTGCCGGACGTCGACCAGCTCGGTGGTCACACCCTCAGCGCGCAGGCCCTCGGCGACCGCGGCAGCCACGTCCTGCGTCGACCCGAACATGGACTCGTAGACCACGAGGGCACGGAGGGGCGACGGGGAGACCTGCTCGGGTTCTGCCTGGCTGCTCATGACGGTGACTCCTGCCCGACGGTGGTGTGCGTCACCTGTCAATGTGTCTCCCGCCCCCGGACCCCGCATGGGCCGAGGGACCACCCGCCGCGGGCCCAAGGTCCCTGTTGCCCTCCGCTGCGCGCGCGGACATTGGCAGGAGGAGGTCGCCGATGTCCGGCCGCGCCGGCACCCGGGGTGGAGCGTCACCTCGAGGAGCAGCGCCGGCAGACGCAGACACTGCTGGCCCCGGTGAGGAGTGACGACATGCTCGAGACGAAGCCGGCGAAGATCCTGCTCGGGGTCGGGAACGAGGATGTGGAGGGCGGCCTCGCGTACGCCGTCGCGGAGGCCCGGCGTCGTGAGACCGGCGTGCACGTGGTGCACGCGGTGCCCGGCGTGACGACCGGGGCCGACCCGTCGATGATGGTGATCGAGGGCGACGCGCTGTGCGCGGAGGGTGGCCGGATCCTCGGCGAGGTGGCCCGCCGGCTCGAGCACGAGCTCGGCGAGCTGCCGGTCAGCACCGAGCTGCACAACGGGCCGGTCGTGCCCGCGATCACCGGCACCAGCCGGCACGCGGCGGTCGTGGTGCTGCAGCGCCAGCGGATGGGACACCCGGGCCGGATCCCCACGCTCTCGGTGACCAACGCGGTCGCGGCCCACTCCGACGTCCCGGTCGTCGCCGTGCCCGCGGGCTGGCAGCCCGACCCGGACCGGGACCGGCTCGTCGTGGCCGGCCTCGGCGAGGTCGAGGTGTCCCCGGACGTCGTGCACGCCGCCCTGGAGGAGGCGGAGCGGCGCGGCGGACGGGTCCGGCTGGTGCACGCCTGGCGCTACTCCCAGCGCTACGACGACCTGGTCTTCGCCGAGTCGACCCGGCAGGAGTTCGACGCCGAGCTGCGGCGCCAGCTCGAGGCCGCCCTCGAGCCGGTGCTCGCCGGGCAACCCGGCGTACCCGTCGAGCTGGTCACCGCCCACGGCCGGCCGGCCGACCTGCTCGTCGCCGAGTCGGCGTCGGCGGGCCTGGTGGTGATGGGCCGGCACCGCTCCTCGATGCCGTGGGGCCCGCACCTGGGCTCGGTGGTCCGCGCCGTGCTGCGCGAGTCGGCCTGCCCGGTCATGGTGGTCGACCCCGTGCCGGCGACCACCGCCTGAGCACCGGGCCGAGCCGGGCACGGGCCGAAGGGCCCGGGCGCGGCGGGCGCTCGACCCTGCTCCCCGGCGGGGCGCGGGGCAACCATGGAGGAGACGGAACGACCGTCGCTTGCGGGACAGCCCGACAAGACGCTCGACACAGGCTCGACAACAGGCTCGACAACAGGAGGTCAGGTCATGACCACACAGCCACGTCCCGTGGTCATCGGAGTCGACGGATCCGACGCGAATGCCGGCGCGCTGCGCTACGGCGTCGAGGAGGCCCGCCGCACCGGCGCGACGGTGAAGCTCGTGCACGTCGTACCCGACTACGTCCCGATCTCGCCGATGATGCCGCTGACGCCGTCGGAGCTGACCGAGACCGGCACCGCCGTGCTCACGCACGCCGAGGGCCAGGTCCGCGAGCTCGCCCCCGACCTGGTGGTCGAGGGCTGGCTGCACCACGGCACCCGGCCGGTGCAGCTCGCCCACGCCGCCGAGGACGCCCAGGTGGTCGTCGTCGGGCGCGACAACCGGCCGCTGCTCGAGCGCCTGCTGCGTGGCGACACCGCCGCGGGCGTCGCCGCCCGCAGCTCGGTGCCGATGGTGCTGGTCCCGGCCGACTGGACCCCCGGCCCCGCGCGCGGCGTGGTGCTGGTCGGCGTGAAGTCGCCCTCGCACTCGACCGCCCTCCTCGGTGACGCGATCGAGCTGGCCTCCGAGCGGGGCGCCAAGCTCGTGGTGCTGCACGCCTGGAAGCTGCCGAGCGGGTACGACGACATCATCGAGTCCCGCGTCGCGTCCGACGACTGGCGGCGCCAGTCGGTCGAGGAGATGGAGGCGCTGCTCAAGGACTGGCGGGTCGGCTACCCCGACGTCGAGGTCGAGATCCGCGTCGTCCACGAGCACCCCAGCGTCGCGCTCGTCGAGGGCTCCGCCGAGGCCGACGTCGTCGTGCTGGTCCGACGCGCCCACGGGGTCCCGGCCGCCACCCACCTCGGCAGCACGGCACGCGCGGTGCTGCGCTCGGCGCACTGCCCCGTACGGGTGGTCCCGCCCGACGCGATCGGACCGGTCCCGGGTCTGGTGCTCGAACAGGCTGGGGCGATCCGGAAGTGAACGGCCCGGCGGGCATCACCGGGCTGTCCGCCGCCGAGGCCGCCACGCGGCTCGTGGAGCAGGGTCCCAACCTGCCGCCGCGTGGCCGCCCCCGACGGCTCGTGGGCCGGGTCATGGACCAGCTCCGCGACCCGATGATCCTGCTGCTGATCGGGGCGTTCGTCGTCATCGTCGCCCTCGGCGACCTGGCGGACGCCTCGATCATCGCGGCCGTCGTCGTGCTCAACACCACGATCGGCGTGGTGCAGGAGGTGCGGGCGGCGAACGCCCTGGCCGCGCTGGACCGGATGGCCGCTCCGTGGGCGAACGTGCTGCGCGACGGGCGGCTGACCCGGATCCCCGCGCCGGACGTGGTGATCGGCGACGTGGTGCGCCTGGAGGCCGGCGACATCGTACCCGCCGACGCCGAGCTCGTCGAGGCCGCGGGGCTGCAGGTCGACGAGTCCGCGATGACGGGCGAGTCGGTGCCGGTCATCCGCGGCCCGGGCGAGGACGTGCTCGCCGGCACGGTGCTGACCCGGGGGCGCGGCTTCGCCGTGGTCTCCCGGACCGGGGCCGACAGCGGCCTCGGCGGGATCGCCGCGCAGATCGCGGCCTCCGGGGTGCGGCCGACGCCGCTGCAGGTCCGGCTGGCCCGGCTCTCCCAGCAGCTCGTCGTGCTGACCGTGGCCGTGGCGCTGCTGGTGCTGGTGCTCGGCCTGCTGCGGGGCGAGCCCCTGGACGACATGGTGATCCTGTCGGTGAGCCTCGCGGTCGCCGCGATCCCCGAGTCCCTGCCGGCGGTGGTCACGATCGCGCTCGCGCTCGGTGCCTACCGGATGGCGCGCCGCTCGGCGCTCGTGCGGCGGCTGCCCGCGGTCGAGACGCTGGGCTCGGTGACCGTGCTCGCCTCCGACAAGACCGGCACGCTGACCGAGGGCCGGATGGTGGTCCAGGAGCTGTGGTCGCCGAACGGGACCTGGCGGGTGACCGGGACCGGGTACGCCGTGGCCGGCGAGCTGGTGGCGCAGGACGGGGACGTCGTACCCGCCGACCTCGACGACCTGGCCCGCGACCTGGTGCTGTGCAACGACGCGCACCTCGGCGAGCCCGCCGACGGCCGCCACGCAGCGGAGTGGTCGGTCGTGGGCGACCCGATGGAGGCGGCGCTGCTGGTCGCGGTCGCCAAGCACGACCCGGCCGCCCTGGAGTCGGCCGCAGCCTGGGAGCGGGTCGACGAGACGCCGTTCGACAGCGAGACCAAGCGGATGACCACGGTCCACCGGGCCACCTCCGCCGGCGGCGGCTGGCTCGTCGTGTGCAAGGGCGCGCCGGAGGCGGTGATCGGGCTGCTGGCCGACCGGCAGGCCGCGACCGCGGCGCAGGAGGCGGCGACCAGCCTCGCCGAGCGAGGCTTCCGGGTCCTGGCGGTGGCGGACCGCCGGGCGCCCGACCGTCCCGTCGACCTCGACCAGGGGCTGGTGCTGCGAGGCCTCGCCGCGCTCGCGGACCCGCCGCGCACCACCGCCGAGGAGGTCGTGCGGGCCTGCCGCGACGCCGGCATCCGGACCGTGATGATCACCGGGGACCACCCGGCGACCGCGCGCGCGATCGCCGACGAGCTGACGCTCACCCAGGAGGGGCCCGAGGTCGCGGAGGGTGCGGAGGTGGGCCGCGGCGAGCACGTCGACCGGGTCGAGCGGATCGGCGTCTACGCCCGGGTGCGGCCGGAGCACAAGGTCGACATCGTGGACGCGTGGCAGAAGCGCGGTGCCGTGGTCGCGATGACCGGCGACGGCGTCAACGACGCCCCCGCGCTGCGGCGCGCCGACATCGGGATCGCCATGGGCGACCGCGGTACCGAGGTCGCGCGGCAGGCGGCCGACCTCGTGCTCGCCGACGACGACCTGCGCACGGTCGTCGTGGCGGTCGGGGAGGGCCGGCGCATCTACAGCAACATCCGGCGGTTCCTGCGCTACGGGCTGGCCGGCGGGTTCGCCGAGGTGATGGTGCTCGTCGCGGGCCCGTTCGTCGGCATCCCGATCCCGCTCGGCCCCGGCCAGATCCTGTGGATCAACATGATCACCCACGGCCTCCCCGGGGTCGCGTTCGGCGGCGAGCCGCCGGACCCGGCCGACATGAAGCGCCCCTCACCCCCGCCCGAGCAGTCGGTGCTCGGCCAGGGCCTGCTCCGCCAGATCCTGGTCGCCGGATCGCTGATCGCGACGGTGGCGCTGATCGCCGGCCTGCTGGCCCCCGACAGCCAGCGCCAGACCTGGGTGTTCCTCACGCTCGGGCTGGCCCAGCTCGGGGTCGCCCTCGCGCTGCGGGCACCGCGCTCCGGGCTGCAGTGGCGCTCGCGGGGCCTCGAGGTCGCGGTGCTGATGGCGGCCGCGCTCCAGGTGCTCGCGGTCGCCTGGTCCCCGCTGCGGGACCTGCTTCGCACCGACACGGTGCCGACGGCCGACGCGCTGCTCGTGCTGGCGCTGAGCCTCGCACCCGGAGTGGTGCTGGCGCTGTGGCAGCGGTTCGGCGCGGCCCGGCTCGGCTCCCGTCAGGTCACTGCTCGGGAGGGTTCAACCACCGGCCGGTGATCTCGTCGACGTCGATGACGACGGTCGCCGACCTCGGCCCGCGCACCCACGGCTCCGGACCGGTCGGCTCCTCGGGGTCGCCGTACCGCACCTCGGCGCGGCCGCGGGCGAGCACGCTCCAACCGGTGTGGGTGTCCTCGTCGATCCGGTCGACCTGGAAGGCCACGCGCTCGGCGTCCGCCTTCTGGACCATCGCGGAGTACGCCGCGGTCCGGATCTTGATCGTGCGGCCGTCGACGGCGAAGTTCACCGGGATCACCTCCGGCCCGGTCGAGGTCGTCCACGCGATCCGGCCGACCGGCGTGGTGGTGAGCAGCTGCCAGCACTCGTCGGCCGGGAGGTCCACCAGCTGTCCACGGGCGGTCTTGTCCATGACTCCTCCTGCGGTCGGGGTGTAGTCCGAGTAAACCCGATCGGGCCAGCGCGGCCGTCAGGTACCACGGCCCTCCGCGCGGAGGACCTACGTCTCTCCCGCTCGCCCGTGGCGCGGAGCATGGTGAAGGCAGAGGTTCCAGGACCGGGGCTCGGCCCCGTGGCGAAGGAGGTCAGTCATGGGCGAGACCGGGATCGGCGTGCTCGTGGCCGTCGGGCCGGACGGCATCGGGGACGGCGCGCTGGAGGTGGCCGCCGCGGAGGCGGTCCGACACGACGTCGGTGTCGTGCTGCTGCACGTCGCGCACTCGCACGTCGGCCTCCCGACCCGCACCGAGCACGAGCAGGCCCTCGAGCGTGCGCACGCCGCGATCGGGCACCAGGTGCTCACCGACGCCGCGGACCGGCTGGGGGTGCTCTCGACGGACAGGTCCCGGTCACGACCGAGGCGGTTGCCGGCCCGGTGGCCCGCAGCATCGTCGAGCGCGGCAACGAGACCCGCCTGATCGTGCTCGAGGCCCGCGAGATCGGGCCGGTCGGCCGGCTCGTGACCCGCTCGGTGTCCACCAGCGTCGCGGCCCACGCGCACGTGCCGGTGCTGGTCGTCCCGCGGTCCTGGACATCCGCGGTCGGTGCCGACCTGCCGGTCACGGTCGGGGTGGACGAGCCGCTCGACGTCAAGCACGAGGTGCCCTTCGCCCTCGAGATGGCGCGGGAGACGGGCCGCCCGCTCGTGGTGCTGCACGCCGCCTGGATCGCCGAGCCCTACCAGGGCGTCGCCTTCGTCGGCTACCCGCTCAAGCAGTGGCTCGACGACGCCTACCAGGAGCTCGACACCGCCCTGTCCGGGATGACCACCGAGGCCGATGCCGTGACCTGCGACGTGCACTGGGCGCGCCCGGTCGACGCCCTGGTCCGGGCGACGCAGCGCTCATCGGTCCTCGTCCTCAGCCGGCGCCCGGCCACGCGCCCCCTGGCGCCGCACCTCGGCCCGGTCATCCGTGCGGTGCTCCACCACGCCGAGTGCCCGGTGATGGTGGTCGACCGGGAGCACTGACCGCTGGTGCGCTCGGGCTGGTGCCGGGTGGGCGGTGGGCTGGCAACCGAGTCCGGATCGGGAAGGGTTGCTGGGGCACCGCCGGCCCGGTGGTGCTGACCTGGAGGTCCCGATCGGCGGCTACCCGGGCAGCGTCACCACCGCGGAGCCGCTGACGTCGCCGGTGGCGAGGTCGGAGAGGGCCCGGTCGACCTCGTCGAAGCCGTAGGTCCGCACGTGGGCGCGGACGCCGAGGCGGTCGGCGAGAGCGAGCAGCTCCTCGCCGTCCCGGCGGGTGTTGGAGGTGACCGTGCGCAGGTCGCGCTCGAGGAACAGGTGCCGCTGGTAGTCCAGGGTCGGTACGTCGCTCATGTGGATGCCGGCGAGCGCGAGGGTGCCGCCGCGGTCGAGGGCCTCGAGGGCGACCGGCACGAGCGGGCCGGCGGGCGCGAACACGATCGCGGAGTCGAGAGGCACAGGAGACCGGTCGGAGGCGTCGCCGACCCAGGCGGCGCCGAGCTCGCGGGCGAGCGCGCGGGCCGCCTCGCCGCGGGTCATCACGTAGAGCTCCGCGCCCTGGGCGAGGGCGATCTGGGCCGTGACGTGGGCGCTGGACCCGAAGCCGTAGAGGCCGAGCCGGCCTCCGGGCGGCAGGTTCGCCCGGTGCAGCGCGCGGTAGCCGATGATGCCGGCGCAGAGCAGGGGAGCGGCGTCGGCGGGGGACAGCCCGGCGGGCATCCGGTACGCGTACGCCGCGGGGACGACCGCGAGCTCGGCGAAGCCGCCGTCGGCGTCCCAGCCGGTGTACGTCGAGGCGGGGCACAGGTTCTCGCGGCCCGAGCGGCACCACCGGCAGGACCCGCAGGTGCCGCGCAGCCAGGCGATCCCGACCCGGTCGCCCACCGCGAACCGGGGCGCGGGGTCGTCGCCGACGACCTCGACCCGGCCCACGACCTGGTGGCCGGGCACCACCCCGGGCCGGCGCGGCACCAGGTCGCCCTCGGCGAGGTGGAGGTCGGTGCGGCAGACCCCGCAGGCCTCGACCCGCACCAGCACCTCGCCGGGGAGCGGCGTCGGTACGGCGCGCTCGACCTCGACGACCGGGCGGGTGGCGATCGGGCCGGTCCGCTCGACCGCCCAGGCGCGCATCGTGGTCCGCGTGGGCACGGGTCCACGCTGCCGCGTCGCGGGCCGTGAGGGAAGTGCCCTTGGGCCCTGCCGGTGGACGGCGGGTGACGGGAGACTGGGGCCACCACTGAGGAGGTGGCGCTGATGAGCAGCCCCGTCCTGACGTTCCTGGGTGCGGCCGGCGCGGTGACCGGCAGCAAGTTCCTGGTCGACACCGACACCTCGCGCACGTTGGTCGACGCGGGCCTCTACCAGGGCCTGGCCGACCTGCGACGGCGGAACTGGACGCCGTTCCCGGTGCCTGCCGCCGAGCTCGACGCCGTCGTCGTGTCGCACGCGCACCTCGACCACTGCGGCATGCTGCCGCGGCTGGTCAAGGAGGGCTTCAGCGGCCCGGTCGTCTGCTCCCCGGACACCGCCGAGCTCGTCGAGATCGTGCTGCGCGACAGCGCCCACCTGCAGGAGGAGGACGCGCGGCAGGCCAACGCCGGCGGCTACTCCAAGCACCACCCCGCGCTCCCGCTCTACGACCTCGCGGACGTCGAGCGGACCCTGCCGCTGTTCGCGCCGACCGACTACGCGACCGCCGTCGACGTCGCCGCGGACGTCCGGGTCGTGCTCCGGCCAGCCGGCCACATCCTCGGCTCCTCGACGGTGCTGCTGGAGACCGCCGGTCGCCGCACGCTGTTCAGCGGCGACCTCGGCCGCGGCGTCCACCCGATCCTGCGCGCCCCCGCCGACCCGCCCGCCGCGCACGCGGTCGTGGTGGAGTCGACGTACGGCGACCGCACCCACCCGGCCCCCGACCCCGAGATCCTGGCCGCGGCGGTGCGCCGCACGATCGGCCGCGGCGGGACCGTGCTGGTGCCGGCGTTCGCCGTCGACCGCACCGAGCTGGTGCTGCTCGAGCTGCACCGGCTGATGGAGGCGGGCGAGGTGCCGCGGGTGCCGATCTACCTGGACAGCCCGATGGCGCTGCGCGCGCTCGCGGTCTACCGCCGGGCCCTGGACTCCGGGTCCCTGCAGCTGCGACCCGACCTCGACGCGGTGCGGGCCGCGCTGGACGCGCTGCGGGTCACGGGCGTGCCGGACGCCGCCGGCTCGATGCGCCTCAACCGGCCCGGCGAGCCCTGCATCATCGTCTCGGCCTCGGGGATGGCCACCGGCGGGCGCGTGGTGCACCACCTCTCCCACCAGCTGCCCGACCCGCGCAACAGCGTGGTGCTGACCGGCTACCAGGCCGTCGGCACCCGCGGCCGGCAGCTGCTCGACGGCGCCCGCGAGGTCAAGATGCACGGGCGGTACGTGCCGGTGCGTGCCGAGATCGTCGACGTGCCGTTCTTCTCGGTGCACGCCGACGCCGGCGAGATCGTCGCCTGGCTCGGCCGGGCGCCGGAGCCGCCGGAGGTCGTGTACGTCGTGCACGGCGAGCCGGCCGGCTCGGAGGCGCTGGCCCGCCGGATCCGCGACGAGCTCGGGTGGCGGGCGGTGGTGCCGCGGCTGGACGAGCGGGTGCGGCTCGACTGAAACCAGGTGAGACTGGACGGGATCGGACGGGGCCGGGGACCGTCGGCCGGGTCGGCGGTGACCTTGTGCTCTGACCAACGGTGCGACCCACCCGGTGTGCTTGACCCAGCAGGCGACGCGACAGATGGAGGCGGCAGATGGCACAGCAACAGCTGAGCGAGGACCAGCCCACGGTGGAGCTCACCGTCGAGGAGTGCTGGGACCTGCTCTCGGAGGCGGAGGTCGGCCGCCTGGCATACCGGCTCGTCGACGAGATCCACCTGGTCCCGATCAACTACGCGGTCGACGGGCGCGCGATCCTGTTCCGCACCGCCGCCGGCAACAAGCTGCTGGCCGCCGAGCTGGAGTCGGAGGTCGCCTTCGAGATCGACTGGTTCGGTGAGGACACCGCCTGGTCGGTCCTGGTCCGCGGCCACCTGCGCCACCTCGACGAGGGCGAGCAGCACCGGCTCTCCGGCCTGGACGTCCACCCCTGGGTGCCGACGCTGAAGTACGACCACGTCGAGCTCAACCCCACGGCCGTCACCGGCCGCCGGTTCCTGCTGCGCAGGTCCTGAGCGCCGCCCGTCAGGTCTCCATCTCCGGGAGGTAGCTGCCGTACCGCGCGGCGCCGTTGAGCGCGGCCCGGTGGAGCAGCGCGGTCTGCGCCGCCTCCCGGTTGCCGTCCTCGCCGCCCCAGGCGCGCAGCACCGGACCCTGCAGCGCCCGCCCGAACGAGAAGCTCAGCTGCCACGGCTGCGAGCCGTGCCGGTTGATCGCGTCGAGGCGGGCGGTGGCCTGCTCGTCGGTCTGGCCGCCGGAGAGGAACACGATGCCGGGCACGGCGACCGGCACCGACTCCCGCATCACGGTCACGGTCCGGGCCGCGACGGTCTCGTCGTCGGCCCGGTCGGGGCACTCGGTGCCCGGCAGCACCATGTTCGGCTTGAGCAGGGTGCCCTCGAGGTGCACCCGCTGCTCGGCGAGCTGGTCGTAGACCGCCCACAGCACGGCGACCGTGACCTCCGCGCAGCGGTCGATCGTGTGCGGGCCGTCCATCAGGACCTCGGGCTCGACGATCGGCGTCAGCCCCGCCTCCTGGGCCAGCGCCGCGTAGCGGCCCAGCAGGTGGGCGTTGGTCTCGATGCAGGTGCGCGTCGGGCGTCCCTCGCCGACCTTGAGCACCGCACGCCACTTCGCGAACCGGGCGCCGAGCTCGACGTACTCGGCGAACCGGCGGCGCAGGCCGTCGAGGCCCTCGGTGACGACCTCGCTGGGGAAGCCGGCCAGGTCGGTGGTGCCCGCGTCCACCTTGATGCCCGGGATCATGCCCGCGCCGGCGATCAGCTCGGGGAACGGCGTCCCGTCGGTCGTCCGCTGCCGCAGGGTCTCGTCGTAGAGGATGACGCCGCTGATGTGCTCGGCCAGGCCGGGCGTCGTCAGCAGCAGCTCGCGATAGGCGCGCCGGACGGGCTCGGTCGACTCGACGCCGATGCCGGCGAGCCGCTTGGCGATCGTGGGCGTGCTCTCGTCGGCCGCGAGGACGCCCTTGCCGGGGGCGACCAGCGCCTCCGCCGTGCTGACCGTGGTGCTCCGTGTCATCGCCTACCGCCTCCTCGCCCGCACACCCCGGGCCGGCCGGAACGGGTGCGGGTCGGAAGCCGTCCCGGTCCCTCCCACCATGGCGCACCGGTGAGATCTGCGCCACGGACCAAGGTCTTCGGCCCCCCGGGATCTTCCCCCGGGATCTTCCGGCCGGGGACGAGCATCCTCCGCCCGCGGGACCTTGGCCTCTGCGCCCGGACGCGCCGGTCGCGGAGGCTCGGAGGGACAGGTGCGACGAGCCGACAGGCATGACGAGCCGACAGGCATGACGACGGGGAGGTGCGATGGCGACGCCGATGCCGGTGCCGGTGGTCCAGCCGGCGCCCGCCGACGTGCTGCTGCGCGACGGGACGATCGCGGTGATCCGGCCCCTCGACCCGGCCGACCTGCCCGGGCTGGTCGAGCTCCACGACGGGGTCTCCGACGACAGCCTGCGGCTGCGGTTCTTCAGCCCGAGCCGGTACGCCGCGCGGGAGTACGTCAAGCACCTCGGCGACGCACCCGACACCCGGGCCCTCGTGCTCGAGCGGGACGGCAGGATCTGCGGGCTCGCCACCGCCGAGCCGGTCGAGCCGGGCGCCGCGGAGGTGGCGTTCCTGGTCGCCGACGAGCTGCACGGCATGGGCGTCGGCAGCCTGCTGCTCGAGCACCTGGCGGCCGCCTGCCGCGAGTGCGGCGTACGGCGCTTCCTCGCCGAGGTCCTCTGGGAGAACCGGGCGATGCTCGACGTCTTCCTCGCCGCCGGGTTCGCGATCGTGCGGCACAACGAGGGCGCCAGCGTGAGCGTCGAGATGGACACCGTCGCCTCCGCCGAGGCGGTCGCGGCCGCCGACGACCGGGAGTGCCAGGCCGAGGCCCGGTCGCTGCAGCCGCTGCTCTACCCGCGCGGCGTGGCCGTCGTGGGCGCCCGCTCTAACGGCAGCGGGGTGGGGGCCGCGATCCTGCGGTCGATCGTCGAGGGCCGCTACGCCGGCGACCTGTACGTCGTGCACCCGCGGGCGTCCGAGGTCGAGGGCATCCCCGCCGTACGCCGCCTCACCGCGGTGCCCGGCCGGGTCGACCTGGTCGTGATCGCGGTGCCGTCCACCAAGGTGCTCGTCGCGCTCGAGGACGCCGCCGACGCGTCGGTGCCGGCCGCGGTGATCGTGTCCTCCGGCTTCGGGGAGCTGGGCGCGGAGGGGGCCCGGCTCCAGCGGGAGATCCTGGCGCTGGCCCGGCGCCGCAGCATCCGCGTCGTCGGCCCCAACTGTCTCGGGCTGATGAGCCTGGACCCGGCGGTCCGCCTCAACGCGTCGTTCAGCGGCTCGGTCCCGCCGCCTGGTGGGCTGGCCGTCGCGTCCCAGTCCGGAGGCGTGGGCATCGTGCTCGCCGACACGGCCCGCGACCTGGGCCTCGGCGTGGCGTCGTTCGTGTCGCTGGGCAACAAGGTCGACGTGTCCAGCAACGACCTGCTCGCCGCGTGGCGCGACGACCCGCGGGTCACCGCGGCCGCGCTGTACCTGGAGTCGTTCGGCAACGCGCCGAAGTTCGCCCGCTTCGCCCGCCGGTTCGCCGAGCGCAAGCCGCTGCTGGCGGTGGTCGGCGGTCGCTCGTCCGGCGGTCGCCGCGCCGGGGCCTCGCACACGGCGGCCGCGGCGTCCCCGACGGTCGCCGTCGACGCGCTGTTCGCGCAGGCCGGCGTGATCGGGTGCGACGGCGCCGACGACATGGCCGAGGCGGCGCTGCTGCTCGCGGAGCAGCCGCTGCCCGCCGGGCGCCGGGTCGCGGTGCTCTCCAACGCCGGCGGCACCGGGGTGCTGGCCGCGGACGCCGCGGACTCGTGCGGCCTGGCGGTGCCGGAGCTCTCCACCAGGCTGCGCGCCGGTATCGGCCGGCACGTCAACGGGACCGTCGGCACCGGCAACCCGGTCGACACCGGCGCGGCGGTCCCGGCGAAGGACCTCGGCGCGATCACCGACCTGCTGCTCGGCTCCGACGAGGTCGACGCGGTGCTGGTGCTGCTGGTCGCCACCGGCGCGAACGACGCGGTCGCGGGCATGAACGCGGTGGCGGCGGCCCGGCTGCGACACCCGGGCAAGCCGCTCGTGCTCGTGCCGATGGGTGGGCTGCGGGTGCCGGCCGAGGGGCTCCCGGGCGTCACCTGCTACCGCAACGCCACCGCAGCGGTGCGGGCCCTCGCCCGGGCCGCCACGTACGCCGAGTGGCGGGCGCACCCCCCGGAGCCGGCTCCCGCGGTCGATCGCGACCGGTCCGAGGATGCCCGCGCCGTGGCCGCGTCGCTCCTCGGCTCGGCCACCGACGAGGCCGGCTGGCTCTCGGTGGCCGACGCGACCGGGCTGCTGGCGGCGTACGGCCTCGACCCGCTCGGCGAGGTGGTGCACGGCGCGGACGCGGCCGTCGAGGCGGCCGGCTGGCTGGGCTACCCGGTCGCGGTGAAGGTCGCCGGCCGCGATGTCCCGCACAAGAGCGACCGCGGGCTGGTCAAGGTCGGGCTCCGCTCGCCGGACGAGGTCGCGGCCGCGGTCCGGGGCTTCGAGCAGGAGCTCGGCGGCCCGGACGGCCCGGCCGTGCCGGTGCTCGTGCAGAACGTGGCGGCGGGCGTCGAGATCGCGCTGGGCGTGGTCCGCGACTCGCGCTTCGGGCCACTGGTGATGGTCGCTGCGGGCGGGGTGGCCGTCGACGTGTGGCAGGACCGCACGTTCATGCTGCCGCCGGTGTCGCCCAGCGACGCGCTGCGCGCGGTCCGGTCGCTGCGGATCTGGCCGCTGCTCGAGGGCTACCGCGGGTCGCCGCGCGCGGACATCGACGGGCTGGTCGACCTGATCGTCGAGCTGGGGGCGCTCGCCGAGGACGTGCCCCAGGTCGCCGACGTGGACCTCAACCCGGTGATGGTCGGGCCGGAGTCCTGCGCGATCGTCGACGCGAAGGTGCGGCTGGACCGCAGTGCCGCGCCCGACCCCGGGATCCCGCGGCGGCTCCGCCCGGGCAGCTGATCCCGCCCGCGGCGCCCGCGGGCATTAAGCCTCTGGTCCGGTGATCGGGCGAGGGTGCAGGCTGGTGGCACCGTCTCGAGGAGGTGCGCGGCATGCCCGAGATCAGGACCGACGCGGTGATGGTCGGCGTCACCGACGCGAAGGACGTCAGCGGCGCCCTGCGATTCGCGGAGGCGGAGGCGAGACGGCGCGGCGTCGGCGTCCACCTCGTGCATGTGACGCCCCCGGTGCCGCTCGGCCCGGTCGGGCAGGACGAGGTCGACCGCACCGGCCGGGAGCTCCTCGAGAACACCGCCCGGGCCGTGGGGTCCGAGCGCGGCGGCGACCTGCTGGTCACCACCGAGCTGGTGCACGGCTCGGTGGCCTCGAGCCTGGTCGACGCGGCCGAGCACGCGGGACTCGTGGTCCTGCAGCACCAGCGGATGGGCCGGCCCGGACCGGTGATCACCCTGTCGATCACCAACCCGGTCGCGGCGCTCTCGCAGGTGCCGGTGGTGGCGGTCCCCGCCGGGTGGCGCGAGGACCGGGACGGCCCCGACGACCCCGAGGACCGGATCACGGTCGGGGCCGACAGCGGCGACGGGGCGCCGGCGGTGGTCGCCGCCGCGCTCGCCGAGGCGCGGATCCGCGGGCGCGGCGTACGCGTGCTGCACGCGTGGCACTTCCGCGACCCCTACGACGACCTGGTCTTCGACGGTCCGGCCGGCGACGCCCACACGGAGGAGCGTCGCCGGCTGCTCGCCGACCGGCTGGCCGGCGTGCTGGGGGAGTACCACGACGTGCCGGCCGAGCTGGTCGTCGTGCACGAGCGCGCGGCCGATGCGCTGGTCGCGGCGGGCGGGCACACGTCGCTGCTCGTGGTCGGCCGGCACCGGCACACGATCCCGCTGGGCCCGCACCTCGGCTCGGTGGTCCGGGCGGTGCTCCGGCACGCCACCTGCCCGGTGATGGTCGTCGACCCCGTGCCCGCCTGATCAGCTAGCCAGCTATCCAGCTATCCAGCTATCCGGCTATCCAGCTATCCGGCGCTCCTGCGCGGGCGCCGGACCGGCTGCTGGAGCACGTTCGTGAGCGTCTCGGCGAAGTGCTCCGGGTTGCCGATCAGCCAGCTGTGGTCGCCGGGGACCGTCACCACGTGCGGGTCGTGGAGCGACCCGATCAGCGACTCGGCACACGCCCAGGGCACCACGGTGTCCTCGCGCCCCCAGAGGATCACCACCGGGAGCCGGCGGCGCTTGAGGTCCTCCAGCTCCTCGACCAGGTTGGCCTCGCGGGCCAGGCCGCCGACCCGCCACATCGACGCGGGGTGCCGGATCGCGTTGGGCAGCGCGTCCGCGACGACCACGGGCACCACGCGCATCAGCCCCCGCAACGAGAGGGCGTGCGAGGTCAGGTGCAGGCCCCAGTCCCAGATCGGGCGCTCGGCCATGGTGCGGCTCTTCTCGCCGTGCTGCCGCCACGTCGACCCGCCGATGGAGTTCACCAGCACGAGCTGGGCGACGAGCCCGGGATGGGCGTGGGCGGTCTTGAGCGCCACGGCGCCGCCGAAGGAGTGACCGACCACCGTCACCGGTCCCGTGATCTCCGCCGCCTCCGCGAACGCGGCCACCCAGTCGGCGTACCCCGCGAGGCTGAAGCCGTCCTCCGGCAGCGGCGGCGTGCCGCCGAAGCCCGGGAGCGCCGGCGCGACCACTCGGTAGCCGTGCTGGGAGAGTCGGCGCAGGCTGCGCCGGTAGGTGCGGTCCGACAGTGCCCAACCGTGCAGGAACAGGACGACCGGCCCGCTGCCGGCCTCGCCGTAGGTGGCCGGGCGCCCGTCGACGGTGGTACGTCGCCAGGTCAGTGCGGCGGGTACCTCGTGCCGTGCGTCCATGGCGACCGCCTCTCGGTGACCCGATCGTCGTCCGCCGCTTCGGCGGGGCCCCAGAGACTTTGGTCCTCGGTGCTCGGGCCCTCGTGGTGCCACGTGGCCCGGGTCACGTCGGGGACAAGGTCCCCGACGGTCGTGGCCCGCGCCCCTGAGAGCCGGCGCGGGAGCGGGACGACCCTGGAGGTGTCGGGTCCGGGATCTCCCGGGCCCGTCGGGAAGGGGCGGACATGGAGCTGCCGACCGGGTTCGACGCCCAGGACCTGGGCGAGGTCCTCGACGCCCTGCCTTCGTTGGTCGCGTACGTCGACGGCGCGGCGGTGCTGCGCTACACCAACGAGGCGTCCCGCACCTGGCTGGACCGCGCGCCCGCCGAGGTCGTCGGCCGGCCCGTGGAGGAGCTCCTCGACGAAGCGGGGTGCGCGACCACCCACGACCGGCTGGTCGCCGCGCTGGGCGGCCGGACCCAGCGCTTCGAGCGGGCGCTCCCCGACCGCGGCGGCCGGGCCCGGCACGCGCTCGTCGAGATGGTCCCGCGCACCCGCGGCGACCACGGGGACGGGTGCTACGTGCTGGTCACCGACATCACCCGGCGGGTCGAGGCCGAGGCCGGGCACGCCGCGAGCGTGGTCCGGTCCGCGCTGCTGACCGAGCGGAACGTCCGGGCCGCCGGGGCGAGCGACTCCGCCATGCAGGAGCTGTTCGCGATCGGGCTGCAGCTCGACCGGATGGTGCGCCACCCGGAGACCGCGACCGCCGAGGCCGCCCCGATCCTCGAGCACCTGGCCCGGACGGTCGACGCGCTGCGTGGCTCGGTGCGCCACCTGATCGTGGAGTCCCAGCCGGGGTCGACCTCAGGGGCGGTGCGGTACGTCGTCGAGCTCTGGTCCGGGGGACCGGTGCGGTTCGACGGGCCGGTGGACGACCTGCCGCCCGAGGTCGCGCACGAGCTCCTCGGCGCGCTGAGCGAGATCCTCGCGGCCGCCGCGCGGCACACCCCGGACGGGCTCTCCGTCCACGTCCGCGTGCAGGAGGACGTGCTCGAGGCGGTCGTGACCGTCGAGGGCGGCCGCCGCGAGGACGGGCCGGTGGGCACCGACGTCGAGGCGCTCGGGCCCCGCACGCTGCGCCCGGGCGCCACGATCACCGTGGTGGCCGACGACGCGGCCCGCACGCTGATCACCTGGCGACGCCCGGTCTGACGCCCGGCGGCGGCCCGTCGGACGCGGGTGAGAGGGCGGGGCCGGCGTGCACCCAGAGGAACATGGCGACGTCTACTCCAGCGCCGGCCGGCCACCGCCCCGTGCGGAGAAACGTAGCCGGGCGCGACCGGCGGCCACCCGGGCAGAAAGGGCGGACCTGGCGGGACCTTCGACCCGTTGACCCGCCCGAGAGTTTCGGGCGGGTCAACGTGGGTCAGCGGGTGGTGAGCCCGAAGCGCTGCAGCAGCGGGCGCGCGTCGGCGGCGTGCCGCAGCGGCCGCACGCCCGCGACCTCGGCGTACGACCGGGACAGCGAGTAGTGCGTGAGCCGGGCCCGGACCACGACGTGGCTGAGGTCCGGGTGGGCGACGACGGTGAGCACCTTGTTGCCGTGCGCGCCGTCGTCCTCGTCGGCGGTGATCACGATCGCGAGCCCGCCCGAGGCCCAGTCGGGTCCGCTCATCGCCCGCCGCACGCGGGCGCGCAGCCACGAGTCGGCCCGGTCCAGGGAGCAGTCGTGGGCGTCGTTGCACAGGTCGGGGATCACCATGCCGACCGCGGGCAGCGCCCCGGCGTCGACGTCGCGGGCGAAGCGACGCAGCGGCACGTCGTCCGCGCGGCACAGCCGCCGCTCGCGGGCGAAGTAGGCCCACGGGTTGTGCTTGACCGCGTAGGTGCCGCTGCTCTCCAGCTGGCACCGTGACCCCATCGCCTCGGCGTACAGCCGGGCGGTGCTGCCCGCCCGCACCGCGCGCCCGAAGACGCTGGCGCCCGGCAACCGGTGCGCGGAGGGTGCCGCGTCGTCGTCGACGCCGAACGTGCTGCCGCCGGCGATCGCGAGGTAGTTGGGCAGCGAGGGGTGGGTCACCGCTCGGTAGCGGGTGGCGTAGCCGTAGCGGCGCGCCAGTCGGGCGGTGAACGGCATGCCCTCGCGCATCTGCTGCGCCGAGTGGTTCTCGACGACGAAGACCAGCAGCTTGGTGACCGGGGTGGCGGCGCGGCTCGACACGGCGCTCTCCGGGACGGGCTCCTGGGCGGTGGCGGCCGGCGCGAGGGTGAGCGCGAGGCCAAGGGCGAGCAGCGAGGCGGTGAGGGCACGACGGAGCATGCCCCCGAGGCTACGTCGCGGACAGACCGCGGCCGACACCGGCGGCGGCCACCTGGAGGGCGGCGAGCAGGCGGGCGCGATGGTGGCGGAAGTCGGCGACGACCAGGCCGAGGGCGGCGACGACCTCGTCGCCGGCCCGCACCGGCACCGCCAGCGAGCACGCGCCGAGCGTCATCTCCTCGACGGTGGTGGCGTAGCCGTCGCGCACCACCCGGGCGAGCTGGCCGTCGAGGCGCCGGGGCGAGATGACCGTGTACGGCGTCACCGGGGCCAGGTCGGCGAGCACAGCCTCCCGGACCTCGGCGGGTGCGTGCGCGAGCAGCACCTTGCCGACCCCGGTGGCGTGCAGCGGCAGCCGGGTGCCCATCCGGCTGACGACCGGCACCGAGGCGACACCCGAGAGCCGGTCGAGGTAGAGCGCGGCGTCGCCGTCGCGGACCGCCAGGTGCACCGTGGCGCGGGTCGCCGCCAGCAGGTCGGCGAGGAACGGCGCGGCCACGTCGCGCAGCCGGGTCTGCAGCGGCGCGAGCAGCCCGAGGTCCCACATCAGCCGGCCGACGACGTACGCCCCGTCGTCCTCGCGCACCAGCGCGCCGCCGGCCACGAGCTGGCGCGCGATCCGCAGCGTCGTCGGCGCCGAGAGGCCGGCGCGCCGGGCCAGGTCGGCGAGGGCGAGGCGGCGGTGCCGGTCGTCGAACGCGCCGAGCACGTCGAGGGTGCGGGCGACCAGCGACGCCCCGGGTGCCGAGCCTCCGGCCACACGACCTCCTCCAGCTGATTCCACTGAGTGTAACGAGGCCCTCGACGCTGCCCTCCGGGCGTCCGTACCGTCCGCGTCCTACGGGACAGGAGCGTGGATGACCCAGCCAACCAGCCGCACCCGGGTGGCGATCGTCGGCGGCGGCCCGGCGGGCCTGATGCTGTCCCACCTGCTGCACGTGGCCGGGATCGAGTCGGTCGTGCTCGACACCCGCACCGCCGAGGAGATCGAGGCGACCCACCGCGCGGGCATCCTCGAGCGGGACAGCGTGCGGCTGCTCGCCGAGTCGGGCGTGAGTGGCCGGGTGCTCGCGGAGGGGCACGAGCACCAGGGCATCGAGCTGCGCTTCGCCGGCACCAGCCACCGCATCGACTTCCAGAGGCTGGTCGGCGCCTCGTGCTGGCTCTACCCGCAGACCGAGGTGTTCCTCGACCTGCACCGCGCCCGGGTCCGTGACGGCGGCGACCTGCGGTACGGCGTCGCCTCGACCGAGGTCATCGAGGTGCTCGACCGAGCCCGGGTCCGCTACACCGACCTGGACGGCCTGCGGCACGAGGTGGTCGCCGACCTCGTGGTCGGCGCCGACGGGTCGCGCAGCGCGACCCGCGCCCTGGTCGACCCGCGCCGGCAGTACACCCGGGAGTACCCCTTCGCCTGGTTCGGCGTGCTGGTCGAGGCCCCGCCCAGCGCGCCGGAGCTGATCTACACCCGCGCCCCGTCGGGCTTCGCGCTGATCAGCCGGCGTACCGACACCGTGCAGCGGATGTACTTCCAGTGCGCGCCCGACGAGGACGCGGACGCCTGGTCGGACGACCGGATCTGGTCGGAGCTGCAGACGCGGCTCGCGGGCGACGACGGGTTCCGACTCCAGGAGGGGCCGGTGCTGGAGCGCACGGTGCTGCCGTTCCGCAGCTTCGTGCAGACCCCGATGCGGCACGGGCGGCTGATGCTCGCCGGCGACGCCGCGCACACCGTCCCGCCCACCGGGGCCAAGGGCCTCAACCTCGCGCTCGCCGACGTGCGGGTGCTCGCCGAGTGCGTCGAGCGGGCGCTGCTGCGCGGCGACGACGCCGCCCTCGACACCTACACCGACCGCGCCGTCGCCCGGGTCTGGAGGGCCCAGCACTTCTCGTACTGGATGACGACGATGCTGCACCGGCTGCCCGGTGCCACCGACTTCGACGAGCAGCGCCAGCTCGGCGAGCTCACCAGCCTGGTCTCCTCCGAGGCCGGCTCCACCTACCTCGCGGAGGGATACACCGGATGGCCGCAGTGACCCCCAGCTCACCGCCCGTCGCCTCGTCGGACGCAGCGGCGTCGACCCAGGAGGAGATCAGCGCCGAGATCGACCAGCTCTCCCGGGAGTACGCCGCCTCCGGGCGCGTCGAGGAGCGGGTCCGGCTCGACTACCCGCCGTACCGCTCCAGCGTGCTGCGCCATCCCACCAAGGACCCGCACCACGCCGACCCCGAGGGCATCGAGCTGTGGGCGCCGGTCTTCGGCCAGCGCGACGTCGACCCGCTCGAGGCCGACCTGACCATCCAGCACCGGGGCGAGCCGATCGGCGAGCGCCTGGTCGTCACCGGGCGGGTGCTCGACGGCGAGGGTCGCCCGGTGCGCCACCAGCTCGTCGAGGTCTGGCAGGCCAACGCCGGCGGGCGCTACATCCACAAGCGCGACCAGCACCCGGCGCCGATCGACCCGAGCTTCACCGGAGTCGGACGCTGCCTCACCGACGCCGACGGGTGGTACCGCTTCACCACGATCAAGCCCGGGCCCTACCCGTGGAAGAACCACCGCAACGCCTGGCGGCCGGCGCACATCCACTTCTCGGTGTTCGGCCGGGAGTTCACCCAGCGGCTGGTGACCCAGATGTACTTCCCGGGCGACCCACTGTTCGCGCTCGACCCGATCTACCAGGCGATCACCGACCAGGCCGCCCGCGACCGGCTGGTCGCGACGTACGACCACGGCGTGACCACGCACGAGTGGTCGACCGGCTACCGCTGGGACATCGTGCTCACCGGCAGCCACCGCACCCCGTTCGAGGAGGAGAGCGCGTGAGCCTCGCACCGACCCCCGGCCAGACCGTCGGCCCGTTCTTCGGCTTCGCGCTGCCGTACGCCGGCGGCGACCGGCTCGTGCCGCCCGGCCAGCCGGGCGCGATCCGGCTGCACGGCCGAGTGCTCGACGGCGCCGGTGACCCCGTGCCGGACGCGCTGGTCGAGATCTGGCAGGCCGACCCGGACGGCCGGGTGGTCCAGCAGCCCGGCTCGCTGCTCCGTGACGACTGGACGTTCACCGGCTGGGGCCGTACCGAGACCGATCGCACCGGGCGCTACTCCTTCACGACGGTCGAGCCGGGCGCGACCACACCCGGCGCCGCGCCGTACGTCGCGGTGACCGTGTTCGCCCGCGGGCTGCTCGACCGGCTGCTCACCCGCGCCTACCTGCCGGCCCCGGAGGCTGTGCTGGCGAGCGACGCGCTGCTGGCGTCGGTCGCGCCTGACCGTCGCCACACCCTCATCACCACCCGCGACGAGCACGGTCTGGTGTTCGACATCCGGCTGCAGGGGCCGGACGAGACGGTGTTCCTCGACCACGCGCCAGACTGAGTGCATGGCAGACCTCTTCTGGCCCGGCGACGAGCGCGCCGGCGTGCACTTCACCGAGGCCGCGTTCCTCCGGGCGATGATCGCGGTCGAGGAGGAGTGGCTCGGCCGGCCGGTCGAGGTGTCGGTGGACCTCGACGGGCTGGCCCGCGACGCCGAGGCCGGTGGCAACCCCGTGATCCCGCTGGTGCGGATGCTCCGCGAAGGGTTGACCCGCCTCGACCCTGACGGCGCGCCGCTGCTCCACCGTGGCCTCACCAGCCAGGACGTCGTCGACTCGGCGCTCATGCGGATGGCCGACGTCGCGGTCGCCGACGTACGCCGCGACCTCGTCGCGATCGTCGGGGCCCTGGTGCGTTTGGCCACGGAGCACCGCGACACCCCGATGGTGGCGCGCACGCTGACTCAGCATGCCGTGCCGACGACGTTCGGGCTCCGGGTCGCGGCCTGGCTGACCGCCGTGCTCGACGCGGCCGACG
>NZ_CATNLZ010000011.1 GCF_950101795.1 Nocardioides sp. T2.26MG-1
TCCGCACGAACACCACCGGCCGGACCCTACCGAGCCCCGGGGTGTGTCAATCAGCGACGCCGCAACGCGCTCACCTGCGAAGACGCCACAACGGTCACCGATCCACGGTCAAGTGGCACGAGTCAGGCCTGAGTGGGAAACCGGCCTCTCACCTGCAACAACGCTGGTGGGCGATACTGGGTTCGAACCAGTGACCTCTTCGGTGTGAACGAAGCGCTTTCAGGTCCTGAGCGTGGCTTGACGACGCTCCAGGGAACGGTTATCGCAGGTCAGATCGGGTGCTTTCTGGGTGGTTCCAGGCGGTTGCGTGTCACTCTGTCTAGGGAATCCCTAGGGAATCCGCCCCCATTCCCCACCAGCGGACGGGTAAGGACGACGCCGATCTGGAACGTCTGCTCTCACAACCAGTCGTCGTCTGGCTCCACGGCCACCGTACCGCCAGCGCCGCCGTCTTCGGCGGCGGCCGCGTCCTCCGCGGCGGCCCGCTCGGCCTCGGTGATTGCGGCGATCTTCGCCGACACGCGGCGCGCGACCTCGGTGTGGTCGACGGCGAACAGGTGCCGGTAGATGCGTCTGGTGGTCCGCTCGTCCTCGTGACCCATCTGCGAGGTGATGACGCTCGGGCCCTCCCCCGCCGCATAGAGGACGCTCGCGCAAACGTGACGCAGGTCGTGTGCGTCGTACTCGACACCGCACTTCGCCTGGGCGACGTAGAGGTGCTTGCGCCAGTGCCCGTAGGACTGGAACCCGCCCCCCTCGCCGCACATCAGCAGGGTCCAGCGTTGCACGGCCGGCACCCGCTTCGGCGGCCGGCCGGTCCTGGCAGCACGCGCTTGCCGGCGAGCCTCGCGCTCCGGCTCGAGCTCGGCTCCGCGCTTGCGGATCGCGTTCATCCGGCGGACCACCGGCAGCGCCTGGTCGACCAGGATCAGGTGGCGCAGCGCGGCCAGGGTCTTGCCCTCACTGTGCCGGTGGTTGCGCCGGCCGCCGGACTCAGTCGCGGTGTCGCGGACCCAGATGGTCCGTTTCGATGGTGCGACTAGCGCAGCCGGCAGCGCAGCCTGCTCCTCCCAGCGCATGCCTGAGTACGCCAGCAGCCTGACCAGGTCCCCGCGCCCTTCCCCATTGGGAGCCAACTGGCCGAAGTCGCGCGACGCGCCGTACGGCGCCGCGCCAGTCCGCGCTCGACCGCGGAGGGGCCGAGGCGATCCGTCAGCCCGCCAGCCGACCCGCCAGGACGGTCACGACGGCCCCGAAGATGCCACCGATCACCAGCAGCCACAGGTCGTCGCCCTTGCGCTGAAGGAAGTTCGGCCGAGCCGACCGGGGCACGAGGTACACCAGCCCGTTGCGCCGCAGAGTGGTCCGGTACACGTGCGCAGCGCCGAGCGCGGCGGTCGCAGCCACCGCGGCGCACGCCGCCGGGACCCAAACCGGGAAGTCGACGCCCAGGACGGCGAGCACGACGACCGCGAGCCCGGCCAGGGCGACATTGCCGAGGATCCCGAACGCCGGGGCCGAGTACCACCAGCGGACGTACCACGGCCGCCGTCCGGCGCGCACCACTGAGTCGACCCTCTCGAAGGCCCCGCGCAGCCGCAGGTCGTCCGTGTCGCTGACGTAGACGCGTGTCACCGAGCCGTGGGTCTCGAACGACAGGAGCCCCGGGCCGGAGCGGCGGATCGAGAACTCGCTGAACGGCCCCCCCGCCCTTCTCGGCGACTTCCGCGACCGTCGCCGCCTCCCACTCGCCGTTGGAGACCTCGACCGTGGTGGTGTCCGGCCCGAGGTCGGCCAGCACGCGCTCGATCTCCCGGACGTCCTCCAGGTACAGCCTGACCAGCGCGTAGGTCCGGGACTCGTTGCGTTCTCTGCGGACGGCCACCGCCCGATGGTCCCAGTCCAGCCGACAGTCCGCCGGGATTTCGCGCCGCGGAAGCGAGTTGTGCTGGGTCGCCCCCTGCCGCGGGACCCGCACCCGGATCACTCACTCATCAGTGCAGCGAGGCGGCGCCCGCGGGTACGGTGCGACCCCAGGTGCCGGGCGTCTCGATGGGACGTTAGCGGCCGGTCGATCACCGCCGCGTGCACCCCTGTTGATAGTCGGTTTGGACTCCTTGCCCAACGGGCAGGTACCCGACATTCCATCTCGGGGGAAGGACGAAACTCATCTCGATCCAGCCTGTTGTCGGCGTTCGGCGTCACCTGGCGGCCGCGCTCGGGGCGCTCTTGCTTGTAGCCACCGCGCTCATGCCGCTGGCCATCGCGGGTCCAGCCGAAGCGGCGTGTTCGCCGATGTACGTGCGCGGCAAGGCGGTGACTGGGGGTGGGAAGGTACTGAAGCGACACGACATCGCCGTCTTCCTGCACAAGCGCGACCAGCCGCTCGGTGGCGGCAAGACCAGCCGCACCGGCGCCTTCAGCATCAAGATCTGCCGGTCCAGCACTCTCGCGTCCGTGGCCCGCCGGCACACCGGCCGGCTCAACGTGGACGTCCTCACCCACCTACGCGGAGGCAACGGACCCTGGTACATGCGGATCGCGGCCGGCCACTACTCCAAGCCGACCATCACGATCCCCAAGGGATTCGTTGCTGCGAAGGTCACCGATGAGACCGTCTCCGCGCGACCGAGCGCTCGCGGGGGTGGCACGGTGGCGACGGGTGTTGCCGCCACGGACACGGTGCTGCGCGGGCCTGGACTGATGTTCGTGCAGGCGGCCCGGTACATGGAAGCCAACTACACCATCAAGTCTTCGAGCGTGAACAGCATCAAGGCAGTCATCGGCGTCGACAAGGGCGGCTACAAGGCAGCTGGCGAGATCGCCATCGAAGGAGTCAGCACCTTCGAGTCCGGCAAGGTGCTGAAGGCGACTCGTGCGAAGCCTCGCCGCGCGATCCTGGTACGCCCGGAGCTTGCCGTCACCAGCCAGTACACCTGCTACCACTACAACCCCTACTTCGGCGGCTCGCTGAACACCGGGAAGTGCGTGACCGAGTCCTCCGGCGAGTGGACCGGCGAGGTCAACAAGGACCAGGCCCGATTCCAGGGGTGCAACTCCGGTCGGGCACACGCCATCCGGTTCACGAACCGCGACCAGAAGTACCTCAAGACGTCCGAGGGCGTCACGTACTCTTCGACGGTGTCGGCGGGCGCACTAGGTAGCTCGCTCGCTGTGACCGCCAGCTACGGCAGCGAGACTGGCATCAACGTCACCTTCAACCAGGGCGGGAAGGTCCACAGGTTCTGCTCCGGCGGGAACGCCGAAACCATCGCAAAGTCATCAGCCCTGTACGTCGACTTCGTTCCGCCGCCGGCCGAGCCTTGCCAGCCACACCGCCCGTGCCACGGCTGACGCGGTCTGCCATCACCATAGGGACGGCGGCGGCCCTGCTCTTGAGCGCCGGCTGCCGAGGCAACGACAGCGACCCGCCGGCCCCGCCACCCTCCTCCACGGCGGATGCGTCCGCCTGCCCCGAGGGCCCGGGCTCGGGACAGACCACGGCCGGCGGGCCGCTACAGCTCCGCAATCAACACGGGGTGACGTTCGGGCGGGCCTACATCCCGCCAGGCACCTTCCAAGACGCCGGCGTCATCGAGCTCTTCAACAAGGGCACGACCGCCGTTCGAGTTAACGCCGTCACACTCGTCCCAGACCCAAAGGCATCACCGCTCGCCTTCCGCGGTGCGTTCATCCAGCCCAGCACCAACTACCTCGAGTTCAAGCCCGCCCGCGATCGCGACGTCTACCAACCGGCCGACGGCTACTGCCTGCCTCCAACCAAGGGTGGGTCGGCGCCGGTGCTCGTGCTGCGCATCGGGCCTACATTGCGGGCCGAACCGGTGAGCCGCACGGTCAGCCGCAATAACAGCGTGAACGTCGACTACACCACCCAAGACGGTGACCGGTACGTCGCCGTCTACCCCTACCAGTTCGAATACCCCAATCAACCCGATTGAGGTTCCGGCGGCGAGACCTGTGGACGCCGCCCTTCGGCAGTCCTCGATGAGGGCGACGGGTGCCGGCTTGCGCCGACGCCGCAGCGCCAGACGCCGCCCATACGAAGGTGATTGACCGACTTCGTGGCGCCTGCACCGTCCGCTCCGTGACCCCCCTCATCAAGTCCGGACCAGCCGCTCAGTACCTCGACGTCAGCGTCGACTACCTGTACAGGCTGGTCCGCGAAGGGAAGGTGCCGGCGCGTCGTGTGGGCCGCGGGCTGCGGTTCGACCCCGTCGAGCTCGCCGCTGTCGGCCGGACCGAGCTGGCTCCGGTCCGGACACCGGCCGCGGTCCTCGCGGCCGGGCCGGCCAGTGCGCCGGCTGCGCCCGCGGCTGCGAGGCGGAAGCTGCGTCGGGACGCGAGGCCGGCAGCCAGCATCCGCGAACAGCTCGCGGCTCTCGACCCGTACGCCCACATGCGTCGTGCCAGCTGAGAGCAGTCCGCCGCCGGTCGGCAGACCCTCACGGGCGCTCCATCGCCGGTGCGGCCACGTCGCAGTTGCACGCTGGGCCACCACCCTGGTCGTCGTGGCGCCCAACTGGAGGTCGGGCCCTCCGTCAAGGCGGATCCGGGGTCATAGATGAAGATGACCGCCTGCCGAGCGCGTGTAGGTGTCATCCCGCCGCGCACCAGCCGACGCCAGTGCTCAACCGCGTCGATCGGCCAGTCTGTCCGGACGTCCCGACGCACCGTCAAGAGCCGGTCGATGTTGACGGCGACCGCGAGGGACACTTCCTCGGCGTCGCTGGACGCTTCCAGGCGAGCCCTCGTCTCCCGGTAGGCGCGCCACAGGCGCTCCAGGGACGCCATCGACGCGTCCAGGCCGACGTTCTCGAACCAGTCGAGCCCGTGGTCTCGATCCGCTGCCCCCCTTGTCACTGGCCGCGTGACCGCGTTGTCTGTCACAGCCAGCCGGCCTTGAGGTCCCAGACCTTCCCGGCAAGCCGCTCGGCAGTGCCCTCGAGGCCGATGGCCCAGAGTCCCTCCGCAGTTCGTTCCAGATCCTCGAACCCGCGCGCCGGGAGGAACCGCCTCGAGCGTTCCTGGAGCATTTGCACGGCGGCCAGGGCACGAATCGTCGCGAGTGGGTGGAAGTCCGGGCAGTCGCCGTCGGGATGCATTACACACCCCCCGGTAGGCGGCTTGGCGACAAGCTCTCCGCACGAGGCACACGCCATGCATGACGTCTTGATGCGCCTGGGGTTCGACTTCAGGAGCCGGCCCGGCGTGCCGGTCACCGCCACGTACGTCTCAGCACAGTCGACGCCGCACAACGCTCGGATGGACCCGTCCGGGTACTCCACGCGGTAGGTAAGCAGATCGGACATGTCGACTCCATGAGAACGGGGGGACCACACTCTGCAGCCACGTCTTGTGTGCTGCGCTCATAGATCGTGCGCGCAGTGCCCCGGACGCCATTCGCCGGCAGCGGACCCGTGGCGGGACAACCCGCGGCACGCGTTCTGCTCCCACCACACGTCGCTGCCCCGACTGGACCTTGCTGGGTCGCTACCTGCCCCAACCTCCTGCGTGTGGCCTGGCCTGCGAGGCGCCGTCCTGGCGTCCTCACCAACTGTCACCACCGTGCCGCTGTTCCCCGGCGTCACACTCGAGGCAGCTGCGGCGGCGTAGCCAGCACTGCCCTCACCACGTCGACGAGCTCGGCGGTGACGTTGCTCGGCCTGTCCCGCGCCAGCCTGAAGACGACGTCCAGCCCGGCACGGCCGAGCTCTGCAGCCACCGGAGCCAGCAGCGCTCCACGGCGCTCGGCATCTTGCGCGCACTCTTCGAAGACGCCCGCGTGCTCGGGCCGCTCCTTGGCGCTGGAGCGGAACCTAGCCGCGATCCGCGAGCAGCCAGCAGGGTGCCACTGCTCCCACCACTCGCCGTCAACGTGCCCGTCAGGTGATGTCTCGAGGTCGTCCACGCCGCCGATGGTGCCTGAACCCGCGGACATCGCACCGCGGGCACTTCTAGGGAATCGTCAGGGAACGAGTGCGCGATTCGTGCGCAAGAGCGAAAGCCAAGACCGTCTGACCTGGGCTTTCTCGGTGGGCGATACTGGGTTCGAACCAGTGACCTCTTCGGTGTGAACGAAGCGCGCTACCACTGCGCCAATCGCCCGAGATGGCGCACCGCCGCGAACGGCGGTGCGGTCGGAGACTCTAGCGCACGGATCGGGTCGGTTCACATTCGGTGCCACCCCGAACCGGTGCCCGACACCCCCGAGCGAGCTCGCGCGAACCGCGTCACGGACCGGTGACCGGCCCGTCCCCTCACCGTGACCCAGCAGCCGCAGACCCGCGTCCTCTCCCAGGACCTCACGCTCCAGTGCCTCGACGCCTCGGGACGCTCGGTGGACCTCCCGTCCACCTTCGAGTACGACGCAGCGGACCCGTGGGCCGTGTGGATCACCTTCCGCAGCCCGCGCGACCAGGTGCGGTGGGCGGTCGGCCGCGACCTGCTGCTGCAGGGGCTCACCGACCCCGCGGGCGAGGGCGACATCCAGCTGTGGCCCAGCATCGACGAGAACGGGCGTGCCGCGGTCGTGATGGAGCTCCACTCCCCCGACGGTCGCCTGGTGACGCAGCTGCACACCCACGAGCTCTACCGGTTCCTAACCCGCACCCTGGCCATGGTCCCGGTCGGCGCGGAGTCCATCGACCTCGACGAGCTGGTCGCCGAGATCACCCGCACCTCGCCCGCCGGGTAGCCCGACGGCGCCAAGGACCTCAGAGCAGCTCGGGCTCCCGGCGGCGCCAGACCTCGCGCACCTCGGTGGTGACCGGTCCCGGCGCGGGCAGCTCACGCTCGTCCCACCGCGCCACGGCCTGGACGTCGCGGGTCGTGGAGACGAGGAAGACCTCACTGGCCCGCTCGACCACCTCGATCGGCTCGTCGACCTCGTGCCCGCCGTACCACTCCAGGACGAGCGCCCGGGTGACGCCGGCCAGGCAGCCGCTCGCCAGCGTCGGCGTGCGCAGCTCGCCGTCGAGGACGTAGAAGACGTTGGATCCGGTGCCCTCGCACAGGTGGCCGGCAAGGTTGGCGAAGATCGCCTCGCTCGCCCCGCGCTCGCGGGCGGCGGCGAGGGCGACGACGTTCTCGGCGTACGACGTGGTCTTGAGCCCGGCCAGCGCCCCCCGCTCGTTGCGGGGGTACGGCACGGTCGCGACGCTCGTGGTGTCGGGCCACGCCGACATCCGGTCCAGCACGACGATCACCGTCGGCGCCGCGTCCCCGCGGCCCGAGCCGAGTGGGGCGGGACCGCCGGTGACGGTGATCCGGAGGCGGCCGAGCGGGAGCGGCTCGCCCTCGAGGACGGCCGCGATCCCGCGGCGTACGGCGTCCTCGTCGACGTCCGGCAGACCGAGCCCGCGTGCGGAGCGGTGCAGCCGCGCGAGGTGCCGGTCGAGCGCGAACGGCCGGCCGTCGACCACCTTGATCGCCTCGAACACCCCGTCGCCGACGGTGAGCCCGTGGTCGGTGACGGACACCGCCGGTGCAGTGGCGTCGGACAGCAGGTCACCGTTGATCCAGGCACGCATGCGGCCCACTCTAGGAGGCGGACCTGGCGCTCTCGGCGGCCCCCGTCGGGGCGACGACGCGCGGTCCGGGGGGTGAATTTTGCATGGTCTGGGGCATCGGCTACTGTTCTCACGCACGCCGACCGGGAGTCCGGATCGGAGCGCAAGCGGACGTAGCTCAGTTGGTAGAGCGCAACCTTGCCAAGGTTGAGGTCGCGAGTTCGAGCCTCGTCGTCCGCTCGGAGAGGTCTCTCCCTGGTTTGGCCTCCGTGGTGGGTTGGCCGAGAGGCGAGGCAACGGACTGCAAATCCGTGTACACGGGTTCAAATCCCGTACCCACCTCCACGCAGTCCCCACTAACTCAAGACCCGGGCGATTGGCGCAGTGGTAGCGCGCTTCCTTGACACGGAAGAGGTCACTGGTTCAAACCCAGTATCGCCCACCAGTACTCGAGCCCCTGACCTGCGATCGCGCAGCAGGGGCTCGGTCACTTCCGGGTGCAAACCGGCCTGCCGGACTGACGCCCTGCGCACGGCGAGGCCCAGACCGCGCGCCCTTGCGGCGGTCACGTCCCGACGCTGGCTAGGTTGGGACATCAACTCCGGTGAACACCGAGCGACCTGAGCGCGACGTCCTGGTGTCACCTGTTCATCGATCCGGGGGTACAGATTGTTCAGCCGAGCTCGTCGTCGCAGGTCGCCGCAGCCCACGCACGCACCACCAGTCCGTCTGAGCGGCATGGTGGAGGCGTTCACCGAGAGCGAGGTGCGCGGGTGGGTCTCCGTGCCTGCCGACAGCCCGCCGACTGAGGTCGAGCTGCGGCTGGGGTCGATGACGGTGAGCAGGACGACCGCGACCCCCGACGGCGCCATGTCTGCCAGCCGCAAGAACGCCAAGGGCTCCCCCACGCCGTCGTTGCCTCCGCCCAAGGGAGACCGCCGGAACAGCCGAGGACAGATCCGGACCTTCACCTTCGCGATCTCCCAGCTCTGGGACTACGCACCCAAGGGGACGCCGCTGCGAGTCGTGGTCGGCTCACAGGTCCTCCCCATCCACGGGCACGGCATGTTCCTACGCGCCCCCCGGTCCGGCGGCCAGACGCCGCGGGACCTCCAGAAGCGCTTCGACGAGGGTCACCTCCTCGGGCGCACCGGCGTGGTGCAGATCTCCAAGCGCCTCGACGAGGTGTGGCAGTCCGCCGTCAGCTCGCTCTACGAGTCGACGCGTGCCCTGTTCGCCGAGGAGTTCGGCTACGACCTGTTCATCACCTACGGGACGTTGCTGGGGGCGATCCGCGAAGGCGGCTTCCTGGCCCACGACAACGACTACGACACGAGCTTCGTGAGCTCGGCGACCACCGGGCCCGAGGCGGCCGACGAGATGGTCAGCATCGCGAAGGTGCTGATCGCCAAGGGCTACCGCGTCGGCGCGATGGGCGGCGGACTCCATGTGTACCACCCGGCCCGGCCCCAGCACCGCATCGACATCTTCCACATCTACTTCGACGCCGACGGCGTCCTGCAGCACCCCTTCGGGTACGCCGGTGCGCGGCAGATCACCAGCGCTGACTGGAAGGGCACCCGCGAGATCGAGTTCGTCGGGCGTCCGGCGTTGGTGCCGGTGTGCGCCGAGGAGCTGCTGGCGACCTTCTACGGCGAGGACTGGCGTCTCCCCAAGACCGCCTTCATCTGGAGTGTCGAGAAGCGGGGCAACGACCGCACCGGCGTGATGACCTCCTCGCGGCTCACCGAGGTCTACTGGGCCGACTACTACGCCCACAACGTCCATGCCGACGCCTCGACGTTCGCGCGGTTCGTGCAGGACCGCCTGGGCTCGGCCCCCCTCACCGTGATCGACGTCGGCTGCGGCGACGGCCGGGACTCGATCTACTTCGCCACCCAGGGCCGCAAGGTCCTGGGGCTGGACCGCGCCGGCGTGGCCATCGAGCACGCGCGGGAGAAGGCGGCGCAGGGCGGCCTGGACGGGGCGCGCTTCGAGGTGTGCGACCTGGCGGACGGGGCCAGGCTCGCCGAGGTGCTCGACGACGCGGTCGACCGTCCGCTGATCTTCTACAGCCGCTTCGTGCTGCACGCCGTCGACGTGCGCACCCAGGCCGCGCTGCTGGACGCGATCGACGCGCAGGCACGGACCGGCGACCTGTTCGTCGCCGAGTTCCGCACCGACAAGGACGAGGAACGGGTGAAGGTCCACCCGAAGCACTACCGCCGCTACCAGAGCGCCGCCGCGTTCCTGGCCGACCTGCGCGAGCGCGGCTGGGTGATCGACTACGACGTCGAGTCGGACGGGTTGGCACCGTGGGGCGACGAGGACCCGGTCCTATGCCGGGCGATCGCCCGCCAGCCCTGACCCGACGCCGGATCCACCGGAGCAGCCACAGACGTAGCAAGCCCCGCCGGTGTCTCGGGTCACCGGCGGGGCTCAGGGAGAACACTACGGACCCGTCTGGCTCCAGGCCAGCGGATCGCCGCTGTCTTGCGGGAACGTAGAGGTGCGCGGTCAGGCGGATGCCGACGAGGACGAGAAGCTCGACGCATCCACGAAGGGCGCGGCGAGGGGCCGGGAGGACGAGCAGCCGTCTCGAGGTCAGACCGCGACCTCGACCGGGGCCGGTGCGCTGGCGGGGTCCACGCGGTCCGCCGTACGACGCGACGGCAGCCATGACACCAGCCGCGCCGTGGCGGGGTCGGAGCCGTAGGCCAGCAGGGCGAGGAAGACGCCGTACACCGGCAGGTGCCCGACCAGCTCGGTCTGACCGAACAGGATGAGCGTCGCGTTGAACGGCACGGCAGCGACCATCACGGCGACCTGCGGGAGCGCCCCGGAGATGACCAGCAGCCCGAAGAGCAGCTCCACGGACCCGGCGACCACGATGAACGTGTCGGTGGACATCGGGATGCCGACCAGGTCGAAGACGTTGAGCGACGGGAAGTCGTGCAGGGTCATCCGGGCCAGGACCGGGTTGGTGAACTTCTCCGTGAACGCCAGGGCGATCAGCGCGATGCCGACGCCGATGCGCATCGAGAACAGGCCCCACCGGACGGCGTCCGCGCTGGGGGCGACGGCGCCGTGGCGGTCGACACCCGGGGGCACGATCACCAGGAAGGCCGCCACCGCGGCGAGGTTGGCGCACTCGAGCAGCGCCACCGGCCCGGAGACGACGCCCAGGACCGGCCCGAAGGCGAGCACCAGCGCGGCCGCCGGGCGCAGCCGGTAGCCGGTGACCAGCCAGATCCCGAGCCCCGCCTCGACCAGCAGCAGCGTCTTGCCCGCCACCGAGTCCAGGTCGTCGATCGCCGGGGTGAGGAACGCCCCGGTCGCCGCCAGCGCGAGCAGCGCGACACCCAGGTGGATGCCGAGGAGCCGCGGGATCCACGGGGTCAGCCGGCCGACCCGTGCCAGCACCGCGAGCTCGGGGTTGGGCAGCCGGGCGGCCGCCGCGCGCCACACGAAGGTCACCGCGACCATGACCACGACGAGCGCCAGGGGCAGCGGCGAGAGGAAGAAGCCCCAGTCGTGGCCGGCGGAGGACTCTTCGAACCAGGTCTCGTGCGTCGGCAGGATCGAGAGGGCGAGGGCGTGCATCAGGCGGCTCATTTCGTTCGTGGGTCGTCATGGTCGTGCAGGCGTCGGACTGACACGTCACGCTTTCACGGGGGACACCGCCGAGCCGCGAGTCGCCCGGCCCCTCCTCGGGTGACGTAGGGCCTTTGGTCCTGGGACCTCGGACCGCACTCGACTCGAACACCTGTTCTACTCTGGGCAGGTGGGAGCCTCCGACCGCGACACCGGCCAGCGCGGCAACACCGCGCCCCGGCACGTCTGGGTCAATGTCACCCGCAACCCGGCGCACCGCTCCCCCGGCGTGCTGCTCGACTGGCGGCGCTGCCCGGACGGGCGATGGGAGGCGCTGGTCGCGTGGGCCGAGGGCGGCGGCAACATCCGGCCCCGCGCGCACCTGGAGTGGGTACGCCGGGAGCACGTGAGCCCGGCCGGCTAGCCCCCTGGCGCGAGCAGGGTCCGCGTCCACACGTCGGCGACGAGCTCGGCGTACTGCTCCGGGGTGTAGCCGGCGTCGGCGAGCAGCCGGAAGTAGTCCGGCGAGTTCATCGACCACACCAGATCGGCCACCTGCTCATCGGTCAGGTCGGGACGCAGCCGGCCGGTGGCGCGCAGGTCGGCGGCGAACAGCCGCATGTTCGCCCGTCGCCGGCGGCCGATCGACTCGCGGACCTTCAGGCACTCGGACTCACGGGTGCCCGCCTCGCGCAGCGCCAGGTCGAGCGGGACGACCTGCGGGAGCAGGCCGGCCAGCGCCTCGGCGTACTGCCGGATCTTCTCCTGGGCGGTCGGGGCGGCTCGGATGCGGCGCACATAGTCGCGCTCCTCCGCCGGGACCGGCTCGTCCGCCGAGCCGAGCACCATGTCGTGCACGGCGAGGAGCAGCTGCGGCTTGCGCCCGACGCTGGCGTAGACGGTGTCCACGGAGATCCCGGCACGGCGGGCGACGTCGGCCACCGAGGTCGCCGCGTAGCCCTGGGTCGTGAACAGCACCCGGGCGGCGGCCAGCACCGCCCGGCGGGTCGACGCCGCCTGGTCGCGGCGGGCCGGCGAGACGTAGCGGCGGGGCTTGACGGGGTCGGGCACGCGGCCTAGCGTACCCCTATTCATCCGAAGCAGGTTCGGATCAATTGAGGTGGTCGCCATGACGCACACCGACACCGAGCACGACACCGAGCACGACGTCGCCGTGGCCCGCGAGCCCGGCACCGGACGCGGCATCTGGGCGATGGGCTCGATCTTCGAGCACCTCGTCGGGCCCGAGCACACCGGCGGCACGCTGGGCGTCGCCGTCGTCACCCAGCCGCCCGGGATCGCCACTCCCCTGCACCGCCACCACCACGAGGCCGAGGCGTTCTACCTCCTCGACGGGGAGATGACCTACGTGGCCGGCGAGGAGAGGTTCGAGCTCGCCGCGGGCTGGTTCATGTACCTCCCGCGCGGCCTCCCGCACGCGTTCCGCATCCGCGGTGACCACCCGGCCCGCTTCGTGGCGCTGACCGTGCCCGGCGGCCTCCTCCGGCTCTACGACGAGGTGGGTGTGCCGGCCACCGCGCTGCGCATCCCCGCCGAGGGCGACGGCCGGCCGATGGCCGAGGAGATCGGCCGGTGGGCCGAGATCGGCCCGCGCTACGGCCTCGAGGTGCTGGGGCCGCCGATCCCCGAATAGGCGGGACCTTCTCCTCCCCGGCACGTGCCCGCCGCCTCCTGCGCCCCGGCTCGCCCCCGGGCACACTGCGGGTGACGACTCGTACCGGAGGTGGGAGTGGTGAAGGCGCTCAGGCTGCGCACGTGGAAGTCCGACCCGGTGCTCGAGGAGCTGCCGGTACCCGAGCCGGGCGCCGACGAGGTGCTGGTCCAGGTGGGCGGCGCGGGGGCGTGCCACTCCGACCTGCACCTCATGCACGAGTTCGAGCCAGGCGCGCTGCCCTGGTCACCGCCGTTCACCCTGGGCCACGAGAACGCGGGATGGGTGCACACCCTCGGCGCCGGCGTCACCGGACTCGAGCCGGGCCAGCCGGTGGCCGTGGTCGGGGCGTGGGGCTGCGGCGTGTGCGCGCACTGCCTCGCGGGCGTCGAGACCTACTGCGAGCGACCCGACCTCGCGCCGGTCCCGTCCGGCGGCGGCGGTCTCGGCCTGGACGGCGGGATGGCGGAGTACCTGCTGGTGCCGGGCGCTCGGCACCTCGTGCCGCTGCCCGAGGGGCTCGACCCGGCGACCGCGGCGCCGCTGACGGACGCGGGGCTGACGCCCTACCACGCCGTACGGCGCTCCCTCGCGAAGCTGACGCCCGGCGCGACGGCCCTGGTGGTCGGCGTCGGCGGCCTCGGCCACCTCGCGATCCAGATCCTGCGGGCGCTGTCCGCCGCCCGCGTGATCGCAGTCGACCCGCGCTCCTCGGCCCTCCGGCTGGCCACCGAGAGCGGTGCCGACGCGGCGCTGACGCCCGGACCGGCGACCGCCGCCGAGGTCCGCGAGCTCACCCACGGCGTCGGGGCCGACGTGGTCCTCGACTTCGTGGGCTCGGACGAGACCCTCGCGCTAGGCGCCCAGGCGGTGCGCCAGCTCGGGGACCTCACCGTGGTCGGGCTGGGCGGCGGCACCCTGCCGTTCTCGTTCTTCGGGGTGCCCTACGAGTGCAGCGTGCAGACGACCTACTGGGGCAACCGCACCGAGCTCGTCGAGGTCCTCGACCTGGCGGCCCGCGGCCACCTGACCGTCCACGCCGCGACGTTCCCGCTCAGCCAGTCGGCGGAGGCGTACGCGCGGCTGGCCCGCGGGGAGATCGACGGACGCGCCGTGGTGGTGCCGAGCCGGGCCTACCGGCCCTGAGTCCCGGGCTGGCTGCCCGGCTGGTTGCCCGGGTTGGCGCCGGGACGCGGGCCCGGACGGGTCTCGGCGGTCTCGGCGAGCCAGGCCCGGAACCGACGGGGGTCGCGGCGCTCGAGCTCGTCGAGCAGCCGGCCGCGCTCGGCGACGACCTGCAGCAGCTCCTCGGCCGAGGCGTCGGCCCGGTGCACCTCGTCGTACGACGAGCGCCACCGCTCGGCCAGGTCGCGCTCGCTGAGCCGGGTCGGGTCGTCCACGGCGGGCGTGGCGGCCTTGCCGCGCAGGCTGCGCAGCACCATCTCGACGATCGGGGGCGCGGTCACGGTCATGCCGACCAGCACCACGGCGGTCCAGCCGTCGACGATCGCGGGGAACCCGGCGACGACCACGGCACCGGCGGCGCCGTACCGCGCGCCGACCGAGCCGGCGACCCGCCGGTCACCGTCCGGCTCGACCCAGGCGACGCCGAACGCCGCCCCGAGCACCGCCAGGCACACGGTGATGCCGGCCAGCGGCGCCCATCCGATCGCGACGGAGCCCGCCACGATGCCGACGCCGACGAGCAGGACGACCACGGCGTTCCACAACACGCGGTAGCGCCGCCGCGCCCGGCTCTCGAAGACCCGTTCCGGTGTGCCTGTCATGCCCTCACGATCCGCCCGCGCCGACCGGGTCGGCAGGGCCGAAAGTGCGCCGAACGAGGGACGTCCGTCCCACGGGGCCGGCGCTCCGGGCACGAGGGGCAGAACGTCGCCAGCCTGGGGGACCTTCGGCCCTGCGCCGTCGAAGCGGGCGCGACGAATGTAATGGCGTGTTCAACGTCCGGTTCCACGGCCGAGGTGGCCAGGGTGTCGTGACGGCGGCGGAGATGCTCTCCGCCGCCGCTTTCGACATGGGCCAGCATGGCCAGGCGTTCCCGACCTTCGGGTCGGAGCGCACCGGCGCCCCCGTCGTGTCCTTCTGCCGCATCCACGACCTCCCGATCGGCTTCCACGAGCCGATCTCCGTCCCGGATGCGCTGGTCATCCAGGATCCGACCCTGCTGCACGTGCTCGCCGTGCTCGAGGGCGCGACCCCGGTCACGTACCTGCTCGTGAACACCTCGCGGTCGTTCGCGGACATCGGCTTGGAGGGGTACGTCGACTGGCTCGCCCCCGGGCGCGCGGCGACGCTGCCCGCGACCGAGATGGCCCGCGACCTGCTGGGCCGACCGATGCCGAACACCGCGCTGCTCGGGGCCTTCGCCGCGCTCACCGGCGTCGTCACGCTCGACGCCGTGACGACCGCGATCCGGCAGCGCTTCGAGGGCGTCCTGACCCCGGCCATCATCGAGGCGAACGTCCAGGTCGCCACCCGAGCGTTCGAGGTGATCTGCCATGTTTGAGCAGCTGGAGGGGTCCAAGGCGGTCGCCAAGGCCGTGGCCCGGTGCCGTCCGGACGTGATCGCGGCGTACCCGATCTCACCGCAGACCCACATCGTGGAGGCCCTCTCCGACTTCGTCCGCAACGGCGAGCTCGAGGGCTGCGAGTACCTCATGGTCGAGTCGGAGTTCGGTGCGATGTCGGCCTGCATCGGCGCCTCGGGCGTCGGGGCGCGCACCTACACCGCGACCGCGAGCCAGGGACTGCTGTTCATGGCCGAGGCCCTCTTCAACGCCTCCGGTCTCGGCCTGCCGATCGTGATGACCGTCGCCAACCGCGCGATCGGGGCACCGATCAACATCTGGAACGACCACTCCGACTCCATGTCGCAGCGCGACGCCGGCTGGGTCCAGCTGTTCGCCGCCTCCAACCAGGAGGCCGTGGACCTGCACGTGCAGGCGTTCGTGCTCGCCGAGCGGCTCTCGCTGCCCGTGATGGTGTGCATGGACGGCTTCGTGCTCACCCACGCCGTCGAGGACGTCGACCTCCCGGAGCAGGAGCAGGTGGACGCGTTCCTGCCGACGTTCGTGCCCCGTCAGGTCCTCGACCCGGCCGACCCGATCACGATCGGCTCGATGGTGGGCCCCGAGGCCTTCACCGAGGTCCGCTACCTCATGCACGACCAGCAGCTCGCCGCGCTCGAGGAGCTGCCGAAGATCTCCGCCGACTTCGAGTCCGCCTTCGGCCGGAGCAGCGGCGGGCTGGTGCGCCCGTACCGCACCGAGGACGCCGACGTGATCGTGGTCGCCCTGGGCTCGGTGCTCGGCGGCGTGAACGAGGTCGTCGACGCACTGCGCGACGAGGGGGTCGCCGCAGGGTCGCTCGGCATCTCCTGCTTCCGCCCCTGGCCGGCCGACGCGGTCCGCGAGGCCCTCGCATCCGCCCGCACGGTCGTCGTCGTCGAGCGCGCGTTCGCGCCCGGCGTCGGCGGCATCGTCGGCCAGGACGTCCGTCTCGCACTCCGCTCCGCTCACGGCCAGGGCCCGGAGGTGTACGACGTCGTCGCCGGCCTCGGGGGCCGCCCGGTCACCCGCGTCTCGCTGCGCCGGCTGCTCGACGACGTCCTCGCCGGCCGGCTCGACCAGCACGAGCTGCACTTCCTGGACCTCGACCACGACCTGCTCGAGCGGGCCGGCACACCCTGGAGGGGGACCACATGACCGGCCCCGTGACGGATCTCAAGCTCTACCAGGTCGGCACGTTCGCTGCCGGCAACCGACTCCTCGACCTCGAGCAGCGCTCGGTGCAGGCGCACCCCGACCGCGCCAACTCGATCACCTCCGGCCACCGCGCCTGCCAGGGCTGCGGCGAGGCGCTCGGCGCCCGTTACGTGCTCGACGCGGCCATGCGAGCGGCCGGCGGCGACGTGGTGGTCGCCAACGCGACCGGCTGCCTCGAGGTCTTCTCGACCCCCTACCCGGAGTCCTCCTGGCAGGTCGCCTGGCTGCACTCGCTGTTCGGCAACGCCCCGGCCGTCGCAGCCGGCATGGCCGCCGGCCTGCGGGCCCGCGGTCGCGACACCCGGGTGGTCGGGCAGGGCGGCGACGGCGGCACCGTCGACATCGGGTTCGGCTGTCTGTCGGGCATGTTCGAGCGCAACGACGACGTGCTGTACGTCTGCTACGACAACCAGGGCTACATGAACACCGGCGTCCAGCGCTCCGGCGCCACCCCGGCCGCGGCCCGCACCGCCAACACCGGCACCGCCGGGCCCGAGCCGGGCAACTCGTTCGGCCAGGGCAAGTCGGCGCCGCTCATCGCGATGGCGCACGAGATCCCGTACGTCGCCACCGCGACCGTCGCCGACCTGCGCGACCTCGAGCGCAAGGTCGAGAAGGCGATGAGCATCCGCGGCGCCCGCTACCTCCACGTGCTGGTCCCCTGCCCCCTGGGCTGGGCGGCGGGGCCCAGCGACACCATCAAGCTGGCCCGGCTCGCCGCGCAGTCGGGGATCTTCCCCGTCTTCGAGGCCGAGCACGGCGAGGTCACCGCCGTCACCCCGATCCGCCGCCAGGTCCCCGTCGAGGAGTACCTCCGCCTCCAGGGGCGCTTCGCGCACCTGTTCGGCAAGCGTGCCCGGCCCGATCTGGTCGCCCGCATCCAGGCCGGCGCCGACCGCAACATCGCCCGCTTCGGCCTGATCGACGCCGACACCGAGACCCCGACCGCCACCGAGCCAGGAACCGGGAGCGACTGACATGGACCACCCGTTCGCCATCACGCTCGACGTGGGCACCAGCCGGGCCAACAAGACCGGCTCCTGGCGCACCGAGCTCCCGATGTACGTGCACAACCAGCCGCCGTGCAACCAGGGGTGCCCGGCCGGTGAGGACGTCCGGACCTGGCTCTACGAGGCCGAGGAGGGCGGTGACGCCTACGAGCGCGCGTGGCGCAAGATCATGGAGGTCAACCCGTTCCCCGCGGTGATGGGCCGGATCTGCTACCACCCCTGCGAGACCGGCTGCAACCGCGGCCAGGTCGACGAGGCCGTCGGCATCAACTCCGTCGAGCGCTTCCTCGGTGACGAGGCGCTCCGGCAGGGCTGGACGGTCAGCGTGGACCACCCCTCGAGCGGCCTGCGGGTGCTCGTCGTCGGCGCCGGGCCCTCCGGTCTGTCGGCGGCCTACCAGCTCGCGCGGCTCGGGCACGCCGTCACGATCGTCGAGTCGGCTCCCAAGGCCGGCGGGATGATGCGCTACGGCATCCCGGAGTACCGCCTGCCTCGCGACGTCCTCGACGCCGAGATCCAACGGATCCTCGACCTCGGCGTGCGCCTCGAGCTCGGCGTCACGGTCACCGACCTCGACGCGACGATGCGCGAGGGCCGCTACGACGCCGCGTTCCTCGCCGTCGGCGCGCAGATCGGTCGGCGCGCCTACCTCCCGGCCGGCGCCGCCTCGCACGTGGTCGACGCGGTCAGCCTGCTCCACGAGCTCGGCGACGGCGAGCGCCCCCTGCTGGGGCGCCGGGTCGCGGTCTACGGCGGCGGCAACACCGCGGTCGACGCCGCGCGCACCGCGATGCGGCTGGGTGCCGCCGACTCGGTGGTCGTCTACCGGCGTACCCGCGACAAGATGCCCGCCCACGACGCCGAGGTCCGCGAGGCCGAGGAGGAGGGCGTCCGGTTCACCTGGTTGTCCTCGATCACCCAGGTCGAGCAGGGCTCGTTGACCATCGAGCGGATGGAGCTCGACGAGACCGGGTTCCCCCAGCCCACCGGCGTCACCGAGGAGCTGCCCGCCGACTCGCTCGTGCTCGCGCTCGGCCAGGACACCGACCTGCGCTTCCTCGAGGGCGTCGCCGGCATCGAGGTAGACCACGGCGTCGTCACCGTCGACGACCAGATGATGACCGGCCGTCCCGGCGTGTTCGCCGGCGGCGACATGGTGCCCGACCAGCGCTCGGCCACCGTCGGCATCGGCCACGGTCGCCGCGCCGCGGCCGGCGTCGACGCCTGGCTGCACGGCCGGTCGGCGCCGCGGACCGAGGTGCGGTCTCCCGCGGCCTTCGAGGCGCTCAACACCTGGTACTTCGCCGACGCGCCCCGCGCCCACCGTCCGCTGCTCGAGGCGGTACGCCGCTCCTCGACGTTCGACGAGGTCGTGCAGTCGCTCGACGCGGACCACGCGCTCTACGAGGCGCGCCGGTGCATGTCATGCGGCAACTGCTTCTCGTGCGACAACTGCTTCGGCGTGTGTCCCGACAACGCCATCTCCAAGACCGGGGACCCGGACGCGCCGTACGCGATCGACCTCGACTACTGCAAGGGCTGCGGACTGTGCGCCGCGGAGTGCCCGGCCGGCGCGATCCGGATGGTGCCCGAGGAGATCTAGGATCCTGCTAGCCTCGATCTTTCGCGGGCCCCGCTGATCGGGGGTTGCGCGGCGTGGCCTCGCACTCGGTCATGGTCTCGGCCGCACAGCGGTCGAACCCGTCGCTGCCGTTCGCCGAGTCCACGCCCGGCCCGCCGATCAGCACGTCGTTGCCCAGCCAGGAGCCACGCAGGTCGTCGTCGCCGGGGCCGCCGTACATGGCGAAGCGCTGGCCGGGCTCCTCGCAGGTCTTCGTGAACTTCACGTAGCCGGAGAAGACGAGGACGTCATCGCCACCCCGGCCTCGCATCACCTCCGGACACGCGAGCGTGGTGAGGACGTTCGGCCCCGCGTCCCCGGCGATCCGTGCTGAGGCCGTGGTGACGGAGGCGTTCTCGAAGCCCGGGATGCGGTACTGCGGCGGACCGGCGTTGCCGAAGCCGACGTCGAAACGGTCGGTGGCGAGGTCGATGAGCACCTCGACCCGCACCCACTGTCCGACCGAGATCTCGTCGGTGCCGGCCCCGCCATCGATGAGCGGCGCTCGCCCGCTCGGCTGGATGCTCCTGTTGGACACCTCCAGATCGGCGACGTCGTCGCCACCGCCCAAGCGGATCAGGCGGACCTGGGCCGCCGGCATGTGCACGAACTCCTCCGCCGCGGTGCCGAAGAACCGGTACTCGTCCCTCGCGGCGACCTGGTGGCGACGGGTAGCCGTCCCACCGGCGAAGGTCTCCAGCCCGACCCCGGTGACCGTCCGGGGCGAGGTGGGCCGGGCGCCGGTCCTGAAGTCGATCGTCCACCGTCCGTGGAGGCGGGTCCCCAGCGACAGGGAATCCCTGCCGTCACCGCCGTCGATCTCGACGTGCGGGTCTGTCGTGCCCGCGTAGATACGGATGTCGTCGTGGCCCGCGCCGGTCGCGATGCGGCCGGTGGTGGGGTTCACGTCCCAGACCTCGTCGCGGCCCGGCCCGCCCACGAACTGGTCAGCGCCACTCAGCTCGATGGTGCCGGAGACCGACGGGTCGGTCGGCTCGAGGTCGCCACTGCGGTCGACCACGTCGGTGCCCGGGCCGGTCAGCACGAACACCCGCCCCGCGGTGTTCGTCGTGCAGATCAGGTCGTCGCCGCCACCGGCGTCGACTCTGGTCGCGCCGTTGCTGACGATGACGTCGTCGCCCGGGGTGCCCTCGACGCTCCCCTCGGGAACACCCACGATCGTCGCCGCTATCTCGCGACAGGTCTCCCCCGCCGCGGTCGCTGGCGCCACGAGCTCAGGAACGCTGAGCGTGGCGAGACCGAGCGCGGCCGCGACGACCCACCGAGACGTCATCCGAGTCGTCGTCCGAGACATGGCGCCAGCCTACGCGGGCGGGATGCCCACGATGGCCGACTCGACTAACGGGCCTCGACCGGCGGTCCGCCGGCGCGCAGCCAGCGGTTGTAGCGGGCCGGGTCGCGATGCTCGAGCGCGTCGAGCATCAGACCGCGCAGCACCACGAGCTGCTGGGCGCGGCGGGGGTCCCGGGCTGCCTTCAGGGCGTCGTTGGAGAGGTACCAGGCCGCGGTCAGCTGCTCGCCGGTGAGCCGGCCGACCAGCCTGCGCTGGACCTCGACGTCGGCGGCGGGGTCGAGTCGGATCGGCTCGACCTGCGGGCGCGGCGCGCGCGGGCGCGACTGCCAAGGGAGCTGCATGACTCCACCTCCGTCCTCTGCCTCCAGCCTGCGCGCTGCGGCGATGACGCAGGAGGGTCGATGGTCCTGGGACCCTGGGACCTGCGACCGAGAGGGCCGGCGATCGGCCTGCGCGAACGGGCCCGAACGGGCACCGGAGCGCGAGGACAGGGAGTGGCCCGAGGGCAGCGACGACCTCGAGCCGCCTCCCTGTCGACGTAGCGCTCCCCGGGTTCCGTCTCCCGGAGGAGGATCACACCGGCGTCTCGGGTCACCGACACGATCCAGGACGACTGTAGGCAGAGATCGGCCTCCGGCGAAGCCGGTTGAAGGAATCTGGAGGAATCCCCGGGCCGCCGGCAGCGAACGGGCCGGCCCGGAAGGGTGTGGTGCCGGGCTCGGGCGACCCGTACCGTCGAGGGCAACCGGGAGGAACCCCATGGAGCCAGCAGTACGGTGTCACCTCTCGCCCCCGAGCGCGCTCGTCGCCGTCCGGGGTGACCTCGACGTGTTCTCCGCCGCCCAGGTCGGCTACCGCGTCGGCGACGCGATGCGCAGCGGCTGCCTGAGCATCATGGTCGACGCCGGGGAGACGCCGTTCGTCGACATCGCCGCGCTCAGCGAGCTGGCCCGCGCCGCAGCCGTCGTCCGTGCCTGCGACGGCACCTTCGACCTCGCGGCCGCCAGCCCGTCGTTCCGCCGGCTGTCCACCCTCAGCGGCCTCGACGTGGTCTTCCGGCTGGTGGCGGCCGACCCGCCCAGCGTCAGTCGTACGCCGGGAGGGTGAACTCGAAGACCGACCCCTGGCCGGTCGGGTTCGGGCGCACCACGATCGTGCCGTCGTGGCGCGCGATGATCCGCCGCACGATCGCCAGGCCGAGCCCGCTGCCCTCGTAGTCGCGCTCGTGTGCCCGGTGGAACTCCTCGAAGATGCGCTCCTGCTCCCCCGGCGGGATGCCGATGCCGTTGTCAGCGACGTTCACCGTGACCATCCGGGTGTCGCTGCGACAGCCGCGGACGGTGACCTGCGGCTCGACCCCGGGTGCGACGTACTTGAGAGCGTTGCCGACCAGGTTGTCCAGCACCTGCCGCATCAGCACCGGGTCGGCGAGCACGGGCGGGACCGGTTCGACGCTCACCTGGAGCTCGGCGTGCCGCGCGGCAGCCACCTCGCCGACCAGCTCTGCGATGTCGACCTGGCCGACCTCGAGGTCGCGCTGCCCGCTGGTGGCGTGCGCGAGCAGGTCGCGGATCAGCTGGTGCATACGGCGCGAGGAGGACTGGACGCGGGAGACGAACTCACGGGTCAGGTCGGGGGTCAGGGTGTGTGCGTCGAGCTCGTCGGCGAGCATCTCGGTCCAGCCGTCGATCGCGGCGAGGGGATTGCGCAGGTCGTGGGCGACCACGCCGGCGAAGGTGGCCAGCTCCTCGCGGCGAGCGTGCTCGGTCGAGATGTCGCGGAAGAGCACGAGCGCGCGCGAGCGGCCACGCAGCTGGTCGCGCGGCAGCGGGATCGCCGAGACCGAGACGACTCCGTCCGTCCCGTCGCCGCGTTTGACCAGCAGCTCGGCGTCGTGGACCGCCTCCCCCGTCAGGGCCCGGACCGAGGGCCGCTCCGCCTCGGACATCGGCACGCCGTCGACCCACCGCCCCGACCGCGTGGCGAGCTCCTGCCACGTGAGCCCGGCGACGGGCAGCCCGAAGATCTCGGCCGCCGCAGCGTTGTGCACCAGCAGCTCGCCGGTGTCGTCCAGCACGAACAGGCCCTCGGTCATCGACCCGATCACGGCCTCGCGGATGCTGACCTGGTAGACCGCCTCCTGCTGCGTACGCCGCAGCTCGACCGCCAAGGCCTGCCGCTCGTCGCGGCCGGTGGACAGCGCGAGCCCGGTGACGACGATCGTGGCGATGTAGAACTCGGCGAGCAGGGACCCCACGTCGGAGCGTTCGACCGCAGCGAACGGACCGACCCCGGTCATCGTCAGCGTCTGGGTGGCGACGCCCACCGCGAACGAGTGCGCGGCGCCCACCACCGTGGAGAACCGGAGCCCGAACCAGACGGTCGCGCCCAGCAACGGGAACACCAGCGGCAGGGCGTCGAAGGCGAACGCCAGCCCGTACATCGCGCCGGTGAACACCGTCGCGGCGACCAGCTCCACGACCGTCGCATCGTGCAGCAGCGAGGGCCGCGGACGGGGCCGGGATAACCAGTGCCCGAGGACGATTCCGAGGGTGACCACGATCAGCGCGCTCACCAGGTTGCGGCCGAAGAACAGCACACCGGCCATCACGTCGGGCTGGCCGGTGACGAGGGCCGCACCCGCGGTGCCAAGCAGCGCACCGGCGGCGCTCGCCACCGCGAGGGCGGTGCCGAAGCGCGGCAGCATCCGCGGGCGGTCGAGCGGCCGGTCGCCGCCGCAGCCCCAGAGCCCGGGGCACCACCGGCGCAGCAGCCACGCGGCGAAGAGCGTCTGCGCCACGTTGGTGACCGTGAACACCCCGTTGAGCGGTGGGTCCGCGCCGAGGACCATGTTGACCCCGACGGCTGCCGCGGCGAGCAGCGCCGTGTCGATGCTCAGCGGCCGCGCCGCCCGGAGCAGGAACCAGAGCGCGGCGACGCCGCCGGCCGGCCACACCGTCGCGAACCCGGGGCTGTCGAGGGCGGGTTCGCGCACGATCAGCGCGAACAGCACCCAGCACCCGGCCAGCCCGACGGCTACCCCGAGGGGCACGCGTGCATGCGTCTCCATCCGGTCGCCCGGCCTCCCCACCCCCCACTAGGTCCCCACCTGTGTGAGGTGCAGGCTAGCCCTGCGTCGCCTCCACGGTACGCAGGCCCGCCGGAACGCGCTGCAGATCAGTCCTCGTCGGTGGCGAGGTCCTCGTCGTGCGTGCCGGGACGGGGCGCCCAGGGCAGCTCCTTGGCCGGACGTACGACGATCAGCCGGTCACCCCGGGCCAGCTGGGTGACCACCGGGTCGAAGTAGCGGTAGACCTTCTCGTCGCGCACGACGGCGATCACCTGGTCGGGCAGGCTCTGCGGCGGCTTGCCGACCTCGCTGACCATCAGGTCGCGCTCGGCCACCTCGAGCCCCTCGCCGTACGTCAGCAGGTCCTCCATCACCGACCCGAGGGTGGGCGAGAGCGACGACAGCCCGAGCAGCCGGCCGACCGCGTCGGAGGAGGTGATCACCGAGTTGGCCCCCGACTGCCGCATCAGCGCGACGTTCTCCTGCTCGCGGACGGCGGCGACGATCCACACCTCGGGGTTGAGCTGGCGCACGGTGAGCGTCGAGAGCACGTTGGAGTCGTCGCGGTTGGTGGTGATGATGACCTGGCTCGCCTCCCCCACGCCCGCTCGGCGCAGGACGTCCTGCCGGGTCGCGTCGCCGGTGACGACCGCCAGCCCGTCGGCGTGCGCCTCCTGGAGCGCCTCGGCGCCCGGGTCGACCACCACGATCGACTCGCGGTCCTGGCCGTTGTTGACCAGCGTGTCGACCGCGGCCCGGCCCTTCGTGCCGTAGCCGACCACGACGACGTGGTTTGTCATGTGCTTCCTCCAGCGGGCGATGCGGAACAGCTCGCGGCCCTGGGAGGCGAGCACCTCCAGGGTGGTCCCGATCAACAGCACCAGGAACGCGATGCGGAGCGGGGTGACGACGAACGCGTTGATCATGCGGGCGTGCGGAGCGACCGGGGCGATGTCGCCGTACCCGGTCGTGCTGAGCGTGACCGTCGTGTAGTAGATCGAGTCGACCAGGTCGACGCTCCCGGTCGGGTCGTTGCCGTCGCGGTAGTTGTGGCGGTCCAGGTAGACCAGCAGGACGGTACCGACCAGGATCGCGAGCGCGAGCAGGAACCGGCGTCCGAGTTCCCACCACGGCGAGCGCACCTGGTCCGGGAGGGAGAGCTTCCCGACCGCCCGGCCGACCGTGATGTCGCTGGAGTCGTCTGCCACGGGGGTGAATCTAGTCTGTGCCCGTCCGCGTCCCGAGGCGGCGTAGCCGTTGCACGAGCTCGAGTCTCGCGCGGGTGGTGGCCTTCTGCGGGAAGACGGTGTCGAACGCCGCGTTGACGGCCGCCCCGATCAGCACCGCGATCGAGACGAGGTAGAGCCAGAGCAGCACCGCGATGGGGGCGGCGAGTGGCCCGTAGATCGACCCGGAGTCGGCGGCAGTGACCGTGAGGAACCACCGCAGCAGGCCGGACCCGACGATCCAGCAGCCCAGTGCGAACGTCGCGCCGGGGAGGTTGAAGCTCCAGTTCGTCCGCACCGGCACGGAGACGTGGTAGAGCGTGGCGAGGAAGCAGATGCAGATCACGATGACGATCGGCCAGTAGAACGCCATCAGGACGCCCGCGCTGTCCGGCAGCCACTCCGAGACCAGGTCCGGCCCGGCGACGACCAGCGGGATCGAGACGACTCCGGTGACCAGTGCGAGGACGTAGAGCAGGAAGGACAGCGCCCGGGTCTTCACGATCCCCCGGCTGCCACCGAGCCCGTGCATGATCGTGATGGTGTCGACGAAGACGTTCAGGGCGCGGGATCCCGACCAGAGGGCGAGCACGAAGCCGACCGAGATGATGTCGAACCGGCCGCCCTTCTGCACGTCCTCGATCGTCTTGACGATGATCCGGTCGACCGCGCCGTCCGTGAGCGCGCGGCGGGACAGGTCGATGACGGCCTGCTGGACGTCCTCCACCTGGGCCGCGCTGAACTGGTCGGTCACGAAGCCGATGGCGCCGGCGAGCGCGAAGATCAGCGGGGGCACGGAGACCACCGCGAAGAACGCCGCCTCCGCGGCCAGGCCGGTGACCCGGTGGCGCAGGCACGAGGCCACCGTCGTCACGACCAGGCGCCAGGTCAGCTCGCGCGCCTGGCGGGTCCGCAGCACGAGCGGGGAGACGCCGGGCGTCTGGTCCTGGCTCTCCGCACCCTCCGCCCCGGACATGGAACTACCGTAAGCGCATGCGTTCAGACATCCGGGTAGCCACCAACCAGGCGCCGCCGCTGGTGGGTCACAACGTGGTCACGGCCGACCTCGCCCTCGTCGAGGCGGTCACCAGGCACGCCTCCGCCGAGGTGGTCGAGGACCTCACCGAGCTCGGCGCCGAGGCCGGCACCGCCGAGGCGCGCGAGCACGGCCTGCTCGCGAACGAGTTCCACCCGCGGCTCAAGCCCTACGACCGGCACGGCAACCGCGTCGACGAGGTCGACTTCCACCCGTCCTGGCACTGGCTGATGGACCGCGCCGTGAGTCACGGGCTCGCGGCCCGCCCCTGGGAGCTCCAGGAGGCGGGCGCGCCGTACGCCCACGTCCGGCGCGCCGCCGGCTTCATGGCCTGGTCGCACACCGAGCCCGGCCACGGCTGCCCGATCTCGATGACGTACGCCGCCGTCCCCGCGCTGCGGACCGACGACGCGCTGGCCAAGGAGTGGACGCCGCTGCTCGCGTCCACGTCCTACGACCCCGGGGTGCGGCTGGCCGCCACCAAGCGCGGCGCACTGGCCGGCATGGGCATGACCGAGAAGCAGGGCGGCTCCGACGTCCGCACCAACGTGACGGTCGCGCGGCCGACGTCGGTCGACGGCGAGTACACCCTCCACGGGCACAAGTGGTTCACCTCGGCCCCGATGAACGACGTCTTCCTGGTGCTCGCCCAGGCCGAGGGGCGGCCCCAGGGTCAGGCACTGACCTGCTTCGTGGTCCCCCGCGTGCTGCCCGACGGCACCCGCAACCAGCTCGACGTGGTGCGACTCAAGGACAAGCTCGGCAACCGGTCCAACGCCTCCTCGGAGCTCGAGTTCGACGGCACCGTCGCGCACCGGCTCGGCGACGAGGGCCGCGGCGTGCGGACGATCATCGAGATGGTCGCCGCCACCCGGCTCGACTGCGTGCTCGGCTCGACGTCGCTGATGCGCCGCGCCGTCAACGAGGCCAGCTGGCACGCGGCGCACCGCTCGGCCTTCGGGTCGCTGCTCGCCGACAAGCCGTTGATGCAGAACGTCCTCGCCGACCTGGCGGTCGAGACCGAGGCGGCCACCGCGCTGGCCATGCGACTCGCCGCCGCGGTCGACGCGGTCGGCGACCCCCACGAGGCGGCGTTCCGCAGGATCGCCCTGCCGCTGGCGAAGTTCTGGGTCTGCAAGCGCACCCCGTTCCTCGTCGCGGAGGCGCTCGAGTGCCTGGGCGGCAACGGCTACGTCGAGGAGTCCGGTCTCCCGCTGCTCTACCGCGAGGCGCCGCTGAACTCCGTCTGGGAGGGCTCGGGCAACGTCAACGCCCTCGACGTGCTGCGCGCCCTGTCGCGGGAGCCCGAGGTCCTCGACGCGTGGATCACCGAGGTCGGCCGCGCCCGCGGGGGCGACCACCGTCTCGACCACTACGTGGAGGAGACGCTGGCCCTGCTCGGGACGCTGATGGGCGAGCCCGACCGGATGGAGGTCAACGCCCGCCGGCTGGCCGCGCGGATGGCGACCTGCCTGCAGGGCGCCCTGCTCGTGCGCTTCGCGCCCCCCGAGGTCGCGGACGTGTTCTGCGCGTCGCGCTTCGGCACGTCGTACGACGGCGTCTTCGGCACCCTCGAGGGCGGCGACCTGCGGGCCATCGTGGCGCGCGCGACCCCGGAGGTCTAGAAGCTCAGGCCAGGTCGAGGCCGGGGTAGAGCGGGTGCTTGTCGAGCATCTCCGCGGAGGCAGCGCGGACCTTGTCGGCCACACCGTCGCCGAGGACGTACGACGCCTTCGAGGCCTTCCCGTCCTTGGTGGTGCCCGGCTGGGTGTTCTGCAGCACGTGCACCATGAGCTCGGCGACCCGGTCGAACTCGTCGTGCCCGAAGCCCCGCGTGGTCAACGCCGGCGTGCCGAGGCGGATGCCGGAGGTGTACCAGGCGCCGTTGGGGTCCTGCGGGATCGAGTTGCGGTTGGTGACCACACCGGCCTCGAGCAGCGCGGTCTCGGCCTGGCGGCCCGTCAGCCCGAACCCGGACACGTCGACGAGCACGATGTGGTTGTCGGTGCCGCCGGTGACGAGCCGGGCGCCGCGCGAGAGGAAGCCGTCGGCCAGCGACTTGGCGTTGTCGGCGACGTTCTGCGCGTAGGTCTGGAACTCCGGCCGCCGCGCCTCGGCGAGCGCGACGGCCTTGGCGGCCATCACGTGCGAGAGGGGGCCGCCGAGCACCATCGGGCAGCCACGGTCGACGTCGGCGGCGTAGTCCTGCTGCGCCAGCACCAGGCCGCCGCGGGGGCCGCGCAGCGACTTGTGCGTGGTGGTGGTCGTGATGTGCGCGTGCGGCACCGGGTCCTCGTCGCCGGTGAAGACCTTGCCGGCCACCAGCCCGGCGAAGTGGGCCATGTCGACCATCAGGGTGGCGCCGACCTCGTCGGCGATCTCGCGCATCTTGGCGAAGTTCACCCGGCGCGGGTAGGCGGAGTAGCCCGCCACGAGCACCAGCGGCTTGAACTCCTTCGCCTTGGCTCGCACGACGTCGTAGTCGAGCAGCCCGGTCTCCGGGTCGGTGCCGTACTGCTGCTGGTGGAACATCTTGCCGCTGATGTTGGGCCGGAAGCCGTGGGTCAGGTGGCCGCCGGAGTCCAGCGACATGCCGAGCAGCCGCTGGTTGCCGAGCTCGTTGCGCAGGGTCTCCCAGTCGGCGTCGGTCAGCTCGTTGACTCCTCTGGCGCCGAGCTTCTGCAGGGCCGGGGTCTCCACGCGGTGGGCGAGGATGGACCAGTACGCGACGAGGTTGGCGTCGATGCCCGAGTGCGGCTGCGCATAGGCGTACGGCGCACCGAACAGCTCGCGCGCGTGCTCCGCAGCGAGGGCCTCGACGGTGTCGACGTTCTGGCAGCCGGCGTAGAAGCGGTGCCCGACCGTGCCCTCGGCGTACTTGTCGCTGAACCAGGTGCCCATGGTGAGCAGCACCGCAGGCGAGGCGTAGTTCTCGCTCGCGATCAGCTTGAGCGATCCCCGCTGGTCGACCAGCTCCTGGCGGGTCGCCTCGGCGATCCGCGGCTCGACCGAGGCGATCACCTCGAGAGCCTGCTGGTAGGCACTGCTGGTCAGGGAGCTGATGCGGGCCTCGTTGGTCATGGTCGAAATCCTAGTGTCCCGCGCCTTCCCGCGGCCCGGCCGACCACCTGCGGGTGTGACCTGCACCTCATGCCGGCCCCCAGGCACGTCGGCTACGCCCGGATTCTGTCTCATATCTCGGACAGTCGTCCCACATCATGGGATTTCGCCTTGTGGGATGTGCGTCCGCCACGTGAGACTCCTTGACATGGTCTCCGCTGCGACGCACGCCTACCTCGTGGTTCGACGCCACGTGGACCTCGGTCGCACGCGCAGCATGATGTGTTGGCATTCCTGATCAGCCGCCCGCCAGCAACCCGGCGCAGCTGACCTCACCGGCAGACGGCCCCGACGACGTGGCCCGCCCGGTTCGAGCGTCGTTCGCCAGACTTCCGAGGAATGCCCCCATGACCGACCTGCGCTACACCGCCAAGCCGCCGGCCCACACGGACGTCCCCCGTCCCAAGCGCGGCGAGGGCCAATGGGCCTTCGGCTACACCGAGCCGCTCAACAAGAACGAGCAGGCGAAGAAGGACGACGGACCGCTGAACGTGCAGTCGCGGATCCTGCACATCTACTCCAAGCACGGCTTCGCCTCGATCGACCCCGCGGACCTGCGCGGCCGCTTCCGCTGGATGGGGCTCTACACCCAGCGCGCACCGGGGTTCGACGGCGGCAAGACCGCGATGCTGTCCGAGGAGGAGCTCGACGCCGAGTTCTTCATGATGCGGGTCCGCACCGACGGGGCTCTGCTGGCCCCCGCGACCGTGCGCGCCCTGGGCTCTATCGGGGTCGACTTCGCGCGCGACACCGCGGACGTCACCGACCGCCAGAACATCCAGTACCACTGGATCCGGATCGAGGACGTCCCGGCGATCTGGGCGCGGCTCGAGGCAGCGGGCCTCACCACCCTCGAGGCGTGCGGTGACTCCCCGCGGCCGTTCCTGGGCTCGCCCGTCGCCGGCGTCGCACGCGAGGAGATCATCGACGGCTCCGCCGCGCTGGAGGAGATCAAGCGCCGCTACATCGGCAACCCCGACTTCGCGAACTTCCCCCGCAAGTTCAAGACCGCGCTGACCGGACACCCGGGCCACGATGTCTCCCCCGAGACCAACGACGTCTCGTTCGTCGGCACCGTCCACCCCGAGCACGGCCCGGGGTTCGACCTGTGGGTCGGCGGCGGGCTCGCGGCCAACCCGATGCTCGCCCAGAAGCTCGGCGTGTGGATCCCGCTCGACGACGTCGCCGACGTCTGGGAGGGCGTGGCCTCGATCTTCCGCGACTACGGCTACCGCCGGCTGCGCTCGCGCGCGCGCCTGAAGTTCCTGGTCCAGGACTGGGGGGTGGAGAAGTTCCGCGAGGTCCTCGAGAACGAGTACCTCGGCCGGGCGCTCGTGAGCTGCGAGTCCCCTGCCTCCCCCGTCGGGCACCGCGACCACATCGGCGTGCACGAGCAGAAGGACGGCAAGCGGTACGTCGGGATCGCCCCCACCGCCGGCCGGGTCTCCGGCACGCTCCTGGTGCAGCTGGCCGACCTCATGGAGGAGTACGGCGTCGCCGGCGCCCGGCTCACGCCGTACCAGAAGATCGTGCTGATCGGCGTGGAGCCGGAGACCGTCGACGCCCTGCTCGACCGGCTCGACGCGATCGGCCTCTCCGCCCGCCCCTCGGCCTGGCGACGCAACACCATGGCCTGCACGGGCCTGGAGTTCTGCAAGCTCGCGATCGTCGACACCAAGAACCGTGCCCGCGACCTGGTCGACGAGCTCGAGCGGCGCTTCCCCGACCTCACAGAGTCCGATCTTGGGGGCCCGATCACCGTGAACGTCAACGGCTGCCCCAACGCCTGCGCGCGCACCCAGGTCGGCGACATCGGGCTCAAGGGCCAGCTGGTCATGCACGAGGGCGAGCAGGTCGAGGGCTTCCAGGTGCACCTCGGCGGCGCGACCGGTCTGCAGGCCAACTTCGGCCGCAAGCTGCGCGCACACAAGGTGACCAGCGCCGGGCTGGACGACTACATCACCAGCCTGGTGGCGAACTACCTCGCCGACCGCACCGAGGGCGAGTCGTTCAGCGCCTGGGTGGCGCGCGCCGACGAGGACCTCCTCCGCGGTGACGAGGCCGACCGGGCCGATGGCCGCAGGCTCGCCGGAGCGACGGCATGAGCGAGCGCGCCACTCCGTTCCACTGCCCCTACTGCGGCGAGGAGGACCTGCGTCCCCACGAGGTCGTCTCCGAGACCGGCGAGGTCAGCTCGCCGCACGGCACCTGGCACTGCCGCGGGTGCCTGCGCGCCTTCTCCCTGAAGATGCTCGGACTGGTCCGGCCGGATCCGGTCACCCCGGGAGCCCCGCAATGACCGCCGCCACCACGAGGTCCGCGCGTGACTACCGCGGCACCGAGACCGCCGGCCGCTCGCCCGAGGAGCTGCGCGAGCTGGTGTCCCACTGGGGCGCCGAGCTCGAGCTGGCGCCCGCCGAGAACATCGTCGAGTGGGCCGTCGCGACGTTCGGCGAGCGCTTCTGCGTGACCTCCTCGATGAGCGACGCCGTGCTGGCCGACCTCGTCTCGAAGGTCGCGCCCGGGGTCGACGTCGTGTTCCTCGACACCGGCTACCACTTCGCCGAGACCATCGGCACCCGCGACGCGGTCCAGGCGACGCTGCCGGTCAACCTGATCACGATCACGCCCGTGCAGTCGGTCGCCGAGCAGGACGCGGCGTACGGCAAGGACCTGTACAAGACCGACCCGGACCTGTGCTGCAAGCTGCGCAAGGTCGAGCCGCTCGCGGCCTCCCTCGACGGCTACGACGCGTGGGCGACCGGCCTGCGCCGGGCCGAGACCAAGCACCGGGTGATCGCGCCGGTGATCGGCTGGGACGCCAAGCGGGCCAAGGTCAAGGTCTCGCCGCTGGCGCGGTGGACCGACGACGAGGTCGCGCGCTACGTCAGCGACAACGGCGTGCTCGTGAACCCGCTCGTGTACGACGGCTACCCCTCGATCGGCTGCTGGCCGTGCACCCGCCGCGTGGCTCCCGGCGAGGACGCGCGCAGCGGCCGCTGGGCCGGCACCACCAAGACCGAGTGCGGGATCCACTCATGAGGACCCCGTCACTCCGCACGACCGGCAGCGTGGCCGGGAGTGCTCGCACCGCAATGCACGACCCTGCACCAACCACACGCACAGGTAAGGAGGCGGCGTGATGGCTGCTCCTGCACTGGTGGCCCTCGCTCACGGCAGCCGTGACCCGAGGTCCGCCACGACCATCAAGGCCCTGGTCGACGAGGTCCGGTCCATGCGACCAGACCTGCGCATCGAGCAGGCCTTCCTCGACCTGTCCCGGCCGTCGTTCACGACGGTCGTCGACCGGCTCGTGAAGGCCGGCTTCGACGAGATCGTCGTGGTCCCGCTTCTGCTCACCGAGGCCTACCACGCCAAGGTCGACGTCCCGAGCGCGATCGCCGACGCGACGGCCCGGCACCCGGGGCTGCAGATCCGCGCGACGTCGATCCTCGGCCTGGAGGCCCAGTTCCTCGAGGTCCTCGACGTGCGCATGCGCGACGCGCTCCGGGCGCACCGGGTGCGTGAGCTCGACGCGCTCGTGCTCGCCGCGGCCGGCTCCAGCGACCCGCTGGCCAACCAGGCGGTGGCCCGGCTGGCGCGGGTGTGGGGCTCACGCCACAAGCTGCCGGTGACCGCGGCGTTCGCCTCGGCCTCTCCCCCGGCGACCGGCGAGGCGGTCCGCGCGTTCCGCGCCGAGGGTCGCCGCCACATCGCGGTGGCCTCGCTGTTCCTGGCGCCCGGGTTCCTCCCCGACCGGGCCGCCGAGCTCGCCGTCGAGGCAGGCGCGATCGCGGTCTCCGAGCCGCTGGGCGCCCACCCCGAGGTGGCGCGCACGATCCTGGCCCGCTACGCCGTCGGCGCGGTCGAGCTCGTCCCCGTCTGAGTCGAGGTTGACCCGCCCGAAACTTTCGGGCGGGTCAACCGACGAGCTTCTCCACCAGGTGCTCGAGCTGGCGGGCCGGGTCCTGGGTGAGCCCGCCGTGCACGGGGCCGGGCTGCAGGACGGTGCTGCGCGGCGCCTTGAGGAACCCGAACCGCTGGCCGATCGGCTTGCCGGCCGCGGCGCCCGCGCGCTCGTCGCCGGCGCACACCCCCGCGACGAACTCCAACGCCTCACAGACCTGGTCGAGGTCGAGGCGCGGGTCGAACGCGCGCAGCCGGTCGCGGTCGACCTGCCAGGCGACCTCGAGGAAGTCCGTGGCCTGGCAGTAGACGACGACCCCGACGTTGACGAACTCCTCGCGGTCCACACGGGGCACGCAGCGCAGCACGACGTACTGGTAGGCGAGCTTGGCCCCCGCTGCGGCGGTCATCGAGCCACCACCTCCGGGAGCCACTGGCTGCTGGCCAGCCGCGCCTCGAGGAAGTCGACGTACGCCGAGCGCAGCGCGTCGGGCGTCTCGGCCCCGGGCACCGGCTCGAGCCAGACGTCCGGGACCTCCGCGAGCAGCTCGGCGAACACGTCGGCCGACAGCACCGCACGGACCTCCTCGTCGGCAGCGGGGAGCTCGTGCGCGCGGGACAGCAGCACGTGGTCGCCGGCGTCCCACGGCTGGGCGGCGAACCGGCCGGGTGCGCCGTCCTTCAGCAGCGATCCGCCGGGCCAGGCGTGGTGGAAGTACAGCGCCGCCCCGTGGTCGATCACCCACAGGTCGCCGTGCCACACCAGCAGGTTGGGGTTGCGCCAGGACCGGTCGACGTTGGCGCAGAACGCGTCGAGCCACATCACCTTGCCGGCGACCCCGGTCTCGGTGGTGACCTCTGCGTCGAAGCCGAACGCGCCGGGCAGGAAGTCGACGCCGAGGTTGAGGCCAGGGCTGGCGTTGAGCAGGTCCTGGACCTCCTCGTCGGCCTCGTAGCGGGCGATCTCGGGATCCAGGTCGAGCGCGACCAGCTGGGGGGTGCTGAGCCCGATCCGACGGGCCAGCTCGCCGACGATCACCTCCGCGACCAGGACGCGAACCCCCTGACCTGCGCCGCGGAACTTGCAGACGTAGGTGCCCAGGTCGTCGCCCTCGACGATCCCGGGCAGGCTGCCGCCCTCACGCAGTGGGGTGACGTAGCGGGTCACCGAGACCGTGGGGATCACCGGCACACCCTAGCGAGGTCCTCCGGCCGATCGGTTTATCGGAGGACCGCCGTGGGTAGTCGACGGCTGGCCGCCTCGGCGACCACTCCCACTCCTTCTGACCGACAGGATCCTGATGCGCCTTCGCCGCCTCGTCGCAGCCGTGACAACCACCCTCCTGGCCGGCCCGGCCCTCGCGGTCGTGGCCACCGCCACCCCTGCCGCTGCCGTCACCGCGACCCACGTGGTCGGTGCCGACGGCAAGCCCTGGATCGCCGGTCCCGGCTACCGCACCCAGCCCGGCGTCCCGGTCTACGGCGACACCCTCTCGCTCTCGATCAACGTGGTCACCGACAGTGGTGAGCAGGTGTACGACGGGACGCTGACCGTCGAGCGTCAGTTGGCCGGCCAGACCACCTGGACCACGGTCGCGACCTCGTCCAGCGCCTACCTCTACGACTCGATCACCGCCAAGGGCAACGCGATCTACCGCGTGACCTACAGCGGCAGCGGCGACTACTCGCCGTCCTCCGACGCGGTCGCGGCCCGCATCCAGCGCAAGCTGGGCATCAGCGTCAAGGAGGGGCGCAGCATCATCGTGACGATCAAGGTGAGCCCGAAGTACCGGGGCGCGATCACGGTGCTGAAGAAGCAGGGCAAGCAGTGGAAGAAGTTCAAGTCCGTGCGCACCAACGCCAAGAGCCGGGCGACCTTCACGCTCCCGGCTCCGCGCAGGGGCAAGTTCTACTGGAAGTTCACGATCCGCTCGAGCAAGGCGTTCGCGGCCACGCAGAGCCCCACGTACTACACCTACAAGTACTGACCGGACGGCCACGAACGGGTCAGGTGACCGGCTTCTCGTCGGCCAGCCTGGCCCGTTCGGCGTCCACGTCGAAGTCCGCGACCGGCCAGTCGAGGTCGAGGCCCTTCAGGGTGGTCAGCAGCAGCTCGCCGATCGCGAGGTTGCGGTACCACTTGCTGTCGCTGGGCACGAGGTGCCACGGGGCGACGTCGGTGTTGGTGCGCTCGATCGCGACCTCGTAGGCCCGGCGGTAGTCGGCCCAGCGGGCCCGCTCCTCGATGTCGTGCGGGTTGTACTTCCAGTGCTTGGTCGGCTGGGCCAGGCGGGCGAGCAGCCGCTTCTTCTGCTCGGCCGGCGAGATGTGCAGGAAGCACTTCACGATCGTGGTGCCGTCGTCGACGAGGCCGCGCTCGAAGTCGTTGATCACGCCGTAGCGCCGGTCGATCTCGTCGGGATCGACGAGCTCGTGCACCCGTGGGACCAGCACGTCCTCGTAGTGCGAGCGGTCGAAGACGCCGATGATGCCGGGCCCGGGCAGCGCCTTGCGGATCCGCCAGAGGAAGTCGTGGGCCCGCTCCTCCTCGGTCGGCGCCTTGAAGGACATGATCCGCACGCCCTGCGGGTCGACCAGTCCGACCGTGTGCCGCAGGATCCCGCCCTTGCCCGAGGTGTCCATACCCTGGAGCACCAGGAGCACCCGCTGCGAGGACCCGGTGCGGCCCTGCGCGAACAGCCGCTCCTGGAGGTCCGAGAGCTCTGGGCCGAGGTCGACCAGGGCCCGTTTGCCGGCCGTCTTGCCGCCCTTGACCCCGGCTGTGCGGTCGGTGCGGAAGGCCGTGACGTCGACCGGGCCGGGCGGGATGGCCTGCGCGTGGGCGTTCATCGACGCATCATCCCAGCACCCGTCAAGCCGGCACCCTCACCCCAGCACCCGGCGCACGTCGAGGCTGCAGCCGACCACGGTGTCGACGGAGCCGTCCTCCTGGGGCTCGTCGAACCAGAGTCCCTGGGTGAACCCGGTCTTGGCGAGCATCCGGAGCGAGGCGGTGTTGCGGTGGTCGGGGGCGGCGAAGTACGTCGTCGCCTCGGGGAACCGCCGGCGGGCCCGGGTCATCCAGGCCCACAGCACCCGGGGACCGAACCCGCGCCCGCTCCACTCCTCACACAGCGCGTAGTCGACGCCGATGGCATCGGGGTCCGGACCGAGGACCGCGAAGTCCGGGTAGTCGCCGACCCGGTAGTCCTGGACGAAGCCCACCGAGCGGCCGTTGATCTCCGCCACCCACATCCGGGTCGGCTCCATCCCGTCGATGCAGGGGCCGTAGCGGGCCTCGATCCGCTCCGCGGTCGGCTCGCCCTCCGAGGCCCACCACCGGCGGATGTGCTCGGTCTGGCGCCAGCGGGTCACGTCCGGCAGGTCGCCCCGGGTCATCGCGCGCACCGCCACCCGGTTGTCGTGGTCGACCACGAACTGCTTGACCTCGCCGGAGAGGTCGAGCGGGACGGGCTCGGCGTGCAGGCTGGCGGCGGTGCGCCGTGCGGCCGCAGCCCAGGACTCACCGTCGTGCACCATGCCGGTGAGGTCGCGACCGCGGTCGTGGACGACCACCCGGTGTCCGGTCATCCGTGCCTCCGGTCGCGGCGGACCAGCGGCGGCTCGGCCGACCAGGGGAAGTCGATCCAGGCCTCGGTGCGGCGCCACACGTAGTCGGGGTGCACCACGGTCCAGGGCTTCTCGTAGATGACCGCCATCCGGGCCTCGGCGACGTGGTCAGCGCAGAAGTCGCGGACGATCTCGAGGGTCTTGCCGGTGTCGGCGACGTCGTCGGCGATCAGCACCTTGAGGCCGGCCAGGTCGACCGCGTCCGGGGTGGGCGGCAGCATCACGGGCAGCTCGAGGCGCTCGTCGACGCCGGTGTAGAACTCCACGTTGATCGCGGAGAGGTTCTTCACGTCCAGCGCGTAGCCCAGACCCATGCCGAGGCCGAGCCCACCGCGGGCGATGGAGAGGACCAGGTCGGGCTCGTAGCCGGAGTCGACCACCTGCTGGGCGAGGTCTCGCACCGCGGTGCCGAACAGCTCGTACGTCAGGACCTCGCGCTCACTCGCCACAGTCCGATTGTCTACCAGCACGGCCCAGCTCGTCTCGGACCACCGCGAACGCGAGGCCCGAGCCGTAGCCCTTGCGGGCGAGCATCCCGACCAGCCGCCGGGTCGCCGTGGTGTCGTCGACGGAGGCGATCGAGCGCAGCTTCTTGCGCACGAGCACCCGGGCGGCCGCCTCCTCCTCCGCCGGGTCGACCTCGTCGAGCGCGGCGCGGGCCACCTCGTCGTCGATGCCCTTGCGCCGCAGCTCCTGGGCGAGCGCGCGCCGGGCCAGGGCCCGGCCGCCGCCGGCCCCCCGGGACTGGACCCACGAGCGGGCGAACGCGTCGTCGTCGATCAGGCCGACCTCCTCGAACCGGTCGAGGAGCCGGGTCGCGACGTCGTCGGGGACGTTGCGCGACGCGAGCTTGTCGCTCAGCTCCTTGCGGCTGCGCGCCTGCCCGGTGAGCTGGTCGAGCAGGATCTTGCGCGCCACCGACTCGGGGTCGGCCTCCGGCACCTCGGCGACCGGGTCCGGCGGCGGGGGCGCGGACCGGTCGCCGCTGCCGTCGGGTCCGGCGGGGGCGGTGCGCTTGGTCCACGCATCCACCCCCGCCGCGACGTCACCGAGCCAGTCGGGAGGTGGCCTGTGGTCGTCGAGAGTCATGAGTGCCTCCAGGGCAGGCATGGTGGTTTCGAGGCTCGCTTCGCTCGCACCTCAACCACCGGTGAGGCTCGCTTCGCTCGCACCTCAACCACCGGTGAGGCTCGCTTCGCTCGCACCTCAACCACCGGTGTGGCTTGCTTCGCTCGCACCTCAACCACCGGTGTGGCTTGCTTCGCTCGCACCTCAACCACCGGATCGGTGATCGAGGTGCGAGGAGCGCTAGCGACGAGCCTCGAAGTCACCGATCAGAAGGCGTCGACACCGATCGGCTCCGCGGGCAGCTCGGCGACGTCCTGGTCGACCGTCGGGCCGACCCCGAGCTTCTCGAGGATCTTCTTCTCCAGCTCGTTGGCCAGGTCGGGGTTGTCGCGCAGGAAGGTGCGGGCGTTCTCCTTGCCCTGGCCGAGCTGGTCGCCCTCGTAGGTGTACCAAGCACCGGCCTTGCGGACCAGGCCGGCCTCGACGCCGACGTCGATCAGGCCGCCCTCGCGACTGATGCCCTTGCCGTACATGATGTCGAACTCCGCCTGCTTGAACGGCGGGGCGACCTTGTTCTTGACGACCTTGACGCGGGTGCGGTTGCCGACCATGTCGGTGCCGTCCTTGAGCGTCTCGATGCGGCGCACGTCGAGCCGGACCGAGGCGTAGAACTTCAGCGCCTTGCCGCCGGTGGTGGTCTCGGGCGAGCCGAACATCACGCCGATCTTCTCGCGCAGCTGGTTGATGAAGATCATCGTGGTCTTGGAGTTGTTGAGCGCACCGGTCATCTTGCGCAGCGCCTGGCTCATCAGCCGCGCCTGGAGGCCGACGTGGCTGTCGCCCATCTCGCCCTCGATCTCGGCCCGGGGCACCAGCGCGGCGACCGAGTCGATCACGATCAGGTCGAGGGCGCCCGAGCGGATCAGCATGTCCGCGATCTCGAGCGCCTGCTCGCCGGAGTCGGGCTGGGACACCAGCAGCGCGTCGGTGTCGACGCCGAGGTTCTTCGCGTAGTCGGGGTCGAGCGCGTGCTCGGCGTCGATGAACGCGACGATGCCGCCGGCCCGCTGGGCGTTGGCCACGGCGTGCAGGGCGACGGTCGTCTTGCCCGAGGACTCCGGGCCGTAGATCTCCACGACGCGTCCCCGGGGGAAGCCGCCGAGGCCGAGTGCGACGTCGAGCGCGATCGAGCCGCTCGGGATGATCTCGAGCGGGGCGCGGACCTCGTCACCGAGTCGCATGACCGAGCCCTTGCCGAACTGCTTCTCGATGTTGGCGAGCGCGGCGTCAAGCGCCTTCTCGCGGTCTCCTCCAGCCATCTGCTGCTTCCTCTTCTCTCGTCGTGGTCCAGGCACATCGGCGACGTTAGAGCGAGCCACCGACAGCGCCCTGATCAGCGCCGCCGAAGCTGTGGACGACCTCGCCCTGCGTCGTGCCTGTGGACACAACCTAGCCCGAACACGTGTTCGACCCGAGCAGGAGGACCCGGCGTGTCGCGGCCCGATCGGCGGGCTCAGCCTGGATCCAGGCTCAGACGGGCAGCCGGACCAGGAACCGGCATCCGGCCGGGGCGGGTCCGTCGACGTTCTCGACGGCGACGACCCCGCGGTGGGCCTCGATGAGCCCCTTCACGATCGCCAGGCCCAGGCCGGCCCCGGGGCCCTCGACCCCGTCGCCGGTCTCCGGTGCCGGGGTGCGCGCCGCTCCCCCGCCGCGCCAGGCCAGGTCGAAGACCCGGCCCATGTCGTCCTCGCTCAGCCCGCCGCACTGGTCGCTCACGCTGAGCTCGACGGCCTGCTCGGTGCCGTCGTCCACGAGACGGCCCCGGATCTCCACCGAGCCGTCGGCCGGCGTGTGCCGGATCGCGTTCATGATCAGGTTGGTCATCACCCGCGAGAGCGCGGCCGCGTCCGCGGTCACCTCGATGCCGTGGTCGACGCTGCCGCCCAGGCGCACGCTGCGCGCCCGTGCGACCGGGTCGGCCCCCGCGATCGCCTCGCTGACCAGGTCGCCCAGCAGCACCGTCTCCGGGCTGATCCGCAGCACCCCCGCGTGGATCCGGGACAGCTCGAACAGGTCGTCGACCATCCGCACCATCCGGTCGACCTCGGCGCGGATCTGCCGCTGGTAGCGCGCCGGGTCGGCGGCCAGGCCGTCCTCGAGCGCCTCGGTCATCGCCCGCATGCCGGCCAGCGGCGTGCGCAGGTCGTGGGAGACCCACGAGACCAGCTCGCGCCGCGACTCCTCGAGGCGGGCCTCACGCAGGCGCGACTCCGCCAGCCGCTCGCTGGTGCGCTCGAGCTCGGCGGCCAGCGCCTGCAGCTCGCTCGGCCCGCGGGGGTCGGCGACGTACGACCCGTGCGCGTCGAGCAGCCGGGCGCCCTCGCGCAGCGCGGCCGACCAGCGGGCGATCGCCGCGCCCAGCGCGAGCGCGACGAGCATCCCGACCAGACCGGAGACGCCGGCGACCAGGCTCACGACCTGCCGGTCGTGGGGGGAGATGAACATCAGCCGCGCGACGGCGACCACGCCGGCCAGCACAGAGCCGACCGAGACCAGGACCACGAGGCCGAGCTGCCACCGGATCGAGAGGTGGCGCACCAGCCAGGCGGCGAGCAGGCCGACCACGCCCACGCCGACGGCGCACGCCGCGGCAACGAGCACGATCTGCACCTGGTCGCTCGTCACGCCGCCCATCATGGCGTCGCCTCCCAGCGGTAGCCCACGCCCCACACGGTCTGCAGCCGCGCCGGCCGGGTCGGGTCGTCCTCGATCTTCTCCCGCAGCCGCCGCACGTGGACCGTGACCGTCGACTGGTCGCCGATCGACCAGCCCCAGACGTCCTTGAGCAGGTCGTCGCGGGAGTACGCCGTGCCGGGGTGGGCCATCAGGAAGCGCAGCAGGTCGAACTCGCGGGCGGTCAGCGCGAGCGGGCGGTCACCGCGGAAGGCGGTGTGCGCGGCCTCGTCGACGAGCAGGTCGCCGTCCGCGAGCCGCTGCGGGGCCGGCGAGGCGCCCGACCGGCGCAGCACCGAGTCGACCCGGAGCGCGAGCTCCCGGGGGCTGAACGGCTTGGTGACGTAGTCGTCGGCACCGACCTCGAGGCCCATCACCCGGTCGGTCTCCTCCCCCAGGGCGGTCAGCATGACCACCGGGACGTCACCGGTCTCGCGGAGCCGCCGGCAGACCTCGATGCCGTCGATGCCGGGCAGCATCAGGTCGAGCACGACGAGGTCGACGGGCCGGTCGCGCACGGCCCGCAGGGCGGCCTCGCCGTCCGCGGCCTCGACGACGTCGTGCTCGTGCGCGCGCAGGTAGGACACCACGACCTCACGCACCGTGGGGTCGTCGTCGACGACGAGGATCCGGGCCACCTGCGCCTCCTTCCCGGTCCGTGCGCGAGCGTACGAGCGTGGCCACCAGCACCGCCAGCACCGTGAGCCCGGCCAGCGCCAGCCAGCCGGCCGTGTAGTCACGGTCGAGCAGCGTCGGGTTGTCCTCGCGGGCGCCGAACCGTCCGAGCACGGGTACGGCGAGCAGGGTGACCGAGCCGAGCACGACGGAGCCGACCGCCACCGGCGCCCGGGCGGCGCGCGGGACCAGCCGCGTGGCCAGCGCCCCGAGCGCCAGCGTGGCCAGCGCGAGCACCGCGTCGTGCAGCACCACCCCGGCGGCCAGCCACACCGCCACGTCGCGCAGGTCGTGCCCGCGGGTGACCAGCAGCCACCCGCCGTACGACGCGATCACGACGCCGGCCGCCCCGAGCACGGCCCTCACGCGGCCACCTCGATCCGCCGCACCCACTTCGTCTGCAGCACGCCGGGCCGGTCGGGGGCGATGACCCTGGCCGGGTAGCCGTGGTCGATCGCGAGCGGCTCGCCCCCGAGCGCCAGTGCGAGCAGCGTGCGCTCGTCGTCGGCGAAGCTCGCGTGCAGGACGATGGTGGTGTACGGGCCCGACTCCTGCAGCGAGCTCACCAGCACGTCGGCGCCACGGGGCGCGCCGACCAGGTCGAGGAGGTCGCGCACGGGCACGCCGGTCCAGGTGCCGTTCGCGCTCCACCCCTCGACGCAGGCGATCGGCAGCGTGCGGGTCGACTGCGGCATCGCCGCCAGGTCGGCGCGGGTCAGGGCCACCTCGCGGCCGCCGTGCGCGACGGTCAGCCGGTAGTCCGCGCTCGTCGCCGAGGCCGTCACGCCGGCGGCCGCGGCGGACTTGTTGACCGGCATCCCCATCGGCCCGTCACCGGAGCGCACGCCCAGCACCGAGACCCGGCGCAGCACCGGCACGGTGCTGCCGGCCGTCGCGAGCACCGCCACCCCGGCGGCCAGCCAGGCGGTGCGCAGCAGCCCGCGGCGGCTCAGGACGCCGGGCTCGGTGGCCGAGGGACGGTCGTACGCCGTGTCCTCGACGCCGGCTGCCAGCGCGCCGCGGATCACCGGCAGCTTGACCGCGACGTGCAGCAGGAGCGCCCCGATCGCGACCCAGGCGATCGCGTAGTGGGTGGAGCGGAACGAGAAGCTCCAGGGGTACCACTGGGCCGCGTTGGCGAGCCCGGTCGCCAGCTGGAAGACCGCCGCGGCCACGAGCACCCCGATCGAGCCCCGCTCGAGCGCGTCGAGCAGCAGCCGGCGGGCGCCGCGCGCGGGGCGGAGGAACAGCCGCGGGTAGACGGTCCACAGCTTGACCAGCAGCAGCGGCACTGCGGCCGTGCCGGTGGTCACGTGCAGGCCCTGGGTGACGCGGTACCCCCAGACCGGACTGGCCGGGAAGGCGATCGGGTGGTCGGCGTTCTGGGCGTAGTGGCTGACCAGCCCGGTGACGAAGCAGATGCCGAAGCAGACGCCGAGCCACAGCCCGACGCGCGCGGTGACCGCCGCGCTGCGCAGGCGTGAGGCGAAGTCCGCCTCCGAGGGGATCCTCACTGGTCTACCTTCCTCGCGTCGGCGGCTTCGGATGAGCCTCTGATGCACCCCTGGTCCCCACCGGGCCACCGCCAACGATCCTCGACCTTCAAGGTCCAGCATGAGTTCTGCGGGGTCCGGT
>NZ_CATNLZ010000012.1 GCF_950101795.1 Nocardioides sp. T2.26MG-1
ACACGACCACCCACCTCCCCAACGGCAAGGTCGCCTTCACCCGGCGCACATAGACCGAACCAATCCTCGGCCCCCACCACCACGGACGACCCCCACCCACCCGCAGCCCAACCAACGGCCGCAACCCAGCACCGCCACCCCGCGCAGGCCGTCAGGCGCGCCCGCCCCCAGCACCATCCGGTTGCCCGGCGACGCTGTCCGCATCGGCGAAGCACGCGGCCCACACGGCGTACGCCGAGGAGCTTGTCGCCGGTGACGTCGCCGTCGGACCGACGCGCATCCCGCGTTCCGCGGAGCGAGCGACGCCGCTGCTCGTCGACGTGGTCAGGAGTTCCAGCGGCGCACGACCGGCGTCTCCCGCTCCCAGCCGAGCACCGACACGGTGGCGGTGTCGAGCTTGAAGTGCCGGCCGTCGGTGACCGGCAGGTCCAGCCAGCGGGCCGCGAGCGCCCGCAGCGAGTGGCCGTGCCCGAACGCGAGCACCGGGCCGTCGACGCCACGGACGTGCTCGACGAACCGGTCGAGCCGCCGGGTGAGGTCCGCCGCGGTCTCGCCGCCGGGTGCGGGATGGGTCCACATCGTCCAGCCGGGGACCTGCTCGCGGATCTGCTCGGTCGTCACGCCCTCGTAGTCGCCGTACGCCCACTCGACGAGGTCGTCGTCGGTGACCGCGTCGGGGAACCCCGTGAGCTCGGCCGTACGGCGGGCACGCAGCCGGGGGCTGGTCCGCACCTCGGCGAACTCGACCGCGGCCAGGCGCGGCGCCAGCTCACGGGCCACCTCCTCGCCCTCGGGGAGCAGCGGGAGGTCGGTGACCGACGTATGCCGGCTGGCCTCGCTCCACTCGGTGGCACCGTGGCGGACGACCCAGAGCTCATGCGACGCGTGCTCGTTCACCGCCCCATTCAACCGGGCGGACCAAGGCTCAGTCGTCGGCGAGCACCACGACCCGGTCGCCGGGCAGCACGCGGAACGTCTCCGACTTGGCCGGGTTGACCCGCACCCCGAACCCCGCGTCCCCGTCGGCCAGCCCCGCGGACTTGTAGCCGAGCGCGGTCTCGTTGCGGCGGGTGGCCCCCGCGACGATCGTCGCGAACGAGACCTGGGACCCCGGCCGGACGTACCACTCGGCGGGGCGCAGGTAGATCTCGCTGCCCTCGTTGCCGAGCAGCTGGCCGAACACCAGCTCCAGGCGCGGGTCCTCGGAGAGCTGGGTGACCAGGAGGCTGACGATCTCACCGCTGACCACGACGTCGTCGACGTGCGCGACCTGCGCGAGCACCCGGTTGCGGTCGTCGAGCATCTCGCTGACCACCGGCGTCGTGGCGTCGAAGCCCGACAGGATGTCGCGCACGTGCAGGAGCGTGACCAGCGTGCGGGCGTCGGCGGCCTGCGGGGTGAGGTCGTCGGAGTAGCAGAGCACGATCACCTGGTCGAGCCCGTCGACGACGTGCTGCTCGAGCGTCGCGCGGTCGGTAGTGCCCCCGGCGACGACGGTCACCGCGAGGTTGCGCAGCTGCGGGACGTGCGGCAGGCCGAACGACGTCAGCACGGTCAGGGTCGAGCCGGGCGGCGCGTAGTGGTCGAGCTCGCGGACGACGATCGAGGCGCGCTCGTTCCACCCGATCAGCAACGCCTCGGTCGGCCGCTCCTCCCCCGCCGTGGCGGTCCCCAGCAGGTCGAGCTCCGGTCGGCCGGTCGCGTCCGGCTCGCCCTGGAGCATCGAGTCGTCCTCGGCGACCACGACCAGCGTGTGGCCGGCGATGACGGTGCCGGGCAGCGGGTTCAGCGTGGGCACGCCGTCCGCGATCAGCCCGATGACCGTGGCCTTCTCGAACGCGAGCTGCGCGTCGGCGTACGTCGCGCCGTCGAGCCGGTGGTCCTCGAGGAAGTAGATCTCGTCGCCGTCGTAGTCGAACAGCTCGGTGTAGACGGCCGCCGCACCCGACTGCCGCGAGGTCTGGACGACCAGCTTGGCGACGGTCTCGCGGATGTCCAGGAGCACGGTGCGCTCGGCGCCGACGAGGCGGGCCGCCTCGAGGTTGGTGGGGTTGCGGATCTCGGCGACGATCCGGGGACCGTCGGGGCCGGCGTGGGTCAGGGCGAGCAGGGTCTTGATCACCTCGCTGTCGGGATCCTCCGACTGCTCCGGCGCGAGCAGGATCACCGAGCGTGCCGTCGGGTGGCTGCTGAGGGCGAGGTCGTCGAGATCCATGGGCGACCCCGACCGGCAGATCACCCGGGTGCCGCGGAAGTCGTCGACCTTCGCGCGCAGGTCCTCCTCCATCTCGACCTTGTCGCGGTCGGCGAGCACCACGATCACCGGCTTGCGGCGGCTCTCGTTGGCGATGGTCAGCTCGCGCACGATCGTGAAGATCGAGTCGGACCAGCCGAGGATCACCGTGTGGTCCTTCTCGAGCACGATCGAGCGGCCGCGGCGCAGGTCCGCGAGCTTCGTGTCGATGCCCGCCGCGATCACGCCGATCAGCGCGCTCACGATGAACAGGCCGGCGATGGTGAGCACCAGCATCGTGAGCAGGAAGCGCCAGGAGCTGAGCCCGTCCCCGGCCACCGTGCCCGGGTCGAGCGCGTGGAAGAGGTTCTGCATCAGGTCGCGGAAGAACCCGCGGGCCGGGTCGCCCTCCTCACGGAGCCCGAAGATCGACACGATCACCGTGAAGAGCAGGATCAGGGCCAGGGTGACCACGCACAGCCAGGCGATCAGCGCCGGGGTTCCCCGGGACATGCTGTTGTCGAACGCGTAGCGCATCCGGTCGCCGAGACCCGACCGCGGCGCGTTCGCGACCCTGCCGGTGCCGGCCCCCGTGGCAGCCTTCGGCTGAGCCATCGCCTTCGCCGTCCGCTGTCGCAGCTGCTGCCCGGTGCGCGCCATCATCCCTCTTCCCCGCAGGCCCGCTGGTCAGGCACGTGCTCACGGAATGGTCGCCCACGCGAGCGAGCGGGACACCACTTTTCGGCCAACCCGTGCCACGATTCCGCCCATGGACCTCCCCCGGGCGCGGCTGGCGACCGCAGCCGGCTTCTTCAGCCAGGGCCTGATCCTGCTGAGCCTGACGACCCGGCTGCCGGAGTTCCAGGACCGGTGGCACCTCTCGGACGTCCAGCTCTCGTTGATCCTGCTGATGATGATCCTGCTGGCGGGCGCGGGCTCGGTCGCCGCGGAGACGCTCGCCAAGCGCCGCGACAGCGCGCTGCTGCTGCGGCTCGGGCTGCTGGTGGTCGCCGTCGGCGTCCCGGTGCTGTGCACCGCCCCGTCGACCGGGGTGTTCGTGGCCGGCATCGCGGCGTACGGCTTCGGGCTCGGCGTCGTCGACGCGAGCACCAACATGCAGGCGGTGGCGCTGGAGCACCGCTACGGCCGCCCGATCCTGCCGTCGTTCCACGGTGCCTGGACCCTCGGTGGCGTGGTCGGGGCGGCGGTCACCCTCGGCACCTCCCACCTCCCCCTGTCGGCGAACGCCGCGGTCGGCGTGGTCCCGCTGCTGGTCGCGTTCGCGCCGTTCCTCCCGCGCGACCACGGGCCGACCGAGCTGGCCACCGACATCGCGGTGCCGTGGCGGCCGATCTTCCTGGTCGGGATCGCGATGGTGCTCTTCTACATGGTCGACACCGCGGTGCAGACGTGGGGACCGCTGTTCCTCGACCACACGTTCCCGACCCCGGAGCGGTACGTCGCGCTCGCGGCGCTGGGGTACCTGATCGCGAGTGGGGCGGTGCGGCTGGCCGGCGACGGGCTGGTACGCCGCTTCGGCGTCGTCCCGGTGCTCCGCGCGGGAGCGCTGGTCGGCGCGGCCGCCCTCGCGGTCGTGGTGATCTCGCCGGGGTGGCAGGTCGCGGTCCTCGGGTTCGCGCTGCTCGGCGCCGGGGTCGCGGTGGTCGCGCCGCTCAGCTTCTCGGCCGCGGCCAAGATCGCCGGCGGTCCCGACGGCGGGGCGGCGTTCGACCCCGCGGTGCGGCAGGCCCGGGTCGACGCGGTGATCGCCCGCTTCAACCAGTTCAACTACATCGGAGCGCTGCTCGGCTCGGTGCTGACCGGCCTCGTGGGAGCCGACTCGCTGCGGATCGGGTTCGCGGTCCCGATGGTGCTCGTGCTCGGCATCGTGCCGCTGGCCCCGGCGTTCGCTCCGCGGGTCGCCACGCTGGTCAGTGGGCGCGGGTCGTCGACGAGCTGATCGACCGCAGCAATTCGTTCCATTGCGGTGCTGGGTTTCGAGACGCGTCGGTCATTCCGTCGCTTCGCTCCGATCTGACCCGACGCTCCTCAACCCTTCGGCGTCGGCGCGGACTTCGCGAGCTCAGTCCGCGGCGCCTCGCCAGTTCTTGTCCGGCTGCGGGCTCGGCCGGCCGGGCTGCTCGCCGCCGCGCGCCTCGAGGTAGCTGTTCTTCGGCACCATCACCTTGCGGCGGAAGATGCACACGACCTTGCCGTCCTGGTTGTAGCCGATGGTCTCGACGTGCACCACGCCGCGGTCGTCCTTGGACGTCGACTCCCACTTGTCCAGCACCGTGGTCTCGCCGTACAGCGTGTCGCCGTGGAACGTCGGGGCCACGTGGCGCAGCGACTCGATCTCCAGGTTGGCGATCGCCTTGCCCGAGATGTCCGGCACGCTCATGCCGAGCAGGATCGAGTAGACGTAGTTGCCGACCACGACGTTCTTGCCGAACTGGGTGGTCTCCTCGGCGTAGTTGCTGTCGAGGTGGAGCGGGTGGTGGTTCATCGTGAGCAGGCAGAACAGGTGGTCGTCGTACTCGGTCACCGTCTTGCCGGGCCAGTGCTTGTAGGTCGCGCCGACCTCGAACTCCTCGTAGCTGCGTCCGAACTGCATGCGCACACTCTGCCCGGCCTCGCGCCCGTCTGCACCGTGGCCAATCTCACCAGGTGCGGGACGGACGGGGGCCGGGGTCCGCGGGTCGGGTCAGGAGCCGCCGCCACCGGCCTTGCGGCGGTGCATCTTCGGCGCCCCGCCGACGACCTCCGAGCCGTGCGCCTTCTCGGGCGTCGGGCCGTCCTGGTGGACGCCCTTCTCCTTGGCGTTCTTGCGGTCGAGCGCCTCGCGCATCTTCGCCTTCAGGTCGTCGTTGGAGTTGGAGTCGGTCATGGTTCCTCCTGCGATCGAGATGACGGCGAACCCCTCCACCATGGCACGGCGGACCACGGCGTCGCCACGGACTTGCGTCCCGGTCAGCGTCAGGGGACGTTCGGCGTCGGCGACCCGGTCGGCGTGGGCGTCGGGGTGGGCGTCGGGCCGTCGGTCGGGGTCGCCGGGCAGTCGGGGTCGGCGAGGACCGGGGGCAGCGCGGCCTGCGCGATGATCATCGGGTGGTCGGTCGACCTCCGGACCTTCGGTCCCCGGTTGGCGACGTAGCCGCTGAACGTCGTCTCGGGCGAGCCGAAGATCCAGTCGATGTACGTCGGCCGCGCCGGTCCGCACCCACCGCCGTCGTTGACGCCGCCGTTGGCGGCCACCATGTCGGTCCCGGCCGTCATCCGGCAGAAGTAGATGTCCCGCTCGTTCATGTCACCGGTGACGTAGACGGGGAGCCCGCTCTCGGCGCGCAGCCGGTTGACCATGGCGACCTCGATCTGGGTGGCCCTCTTGCGCCAGGTCGCGGCCGGGCCGCGGGCGTTGGCGGGGTTGTGGAAGGTCGAGAAGTAGGCCTGCTGGCCGGACTGGAGGTTGCGCAGCAGCACCACGGGCATCCGCATGGTGTTGCCGTGGAAGTAGGGGATCTCGACCCAGCTGGCGCTCACCAGCTCCCACTCGTCGAGCTTCCATGCGACGGAGTTGCGCGTCGCCTTCGGACCCCACACCTGACCGGGGTAGATGCCGTACTCGGCGCCGGCCTTCTGCATGAACACCCGGTACTGCGGCAGCTCGAGCTCCTGGAACCCGATCACGTCCACGCCGCTGGCGCGCACGATGTCGGTGAGCCAGGCCATCCGCTGCGGCCCGGGGGCCCAGCCCTTCTTGTTGCCGTTCGCGCTGGTGTGCCCGGCCCCGAGGACGTTCAGCGTGCTGATCGTGAACTGGGTCGGGGTCCCGGGGACGGGCGTGGTCGTCGTCGTCGGGCTCGGGGACACGGTTCCGTCGGCGAGCTGGGCGGCCTCGCCCCCGGAGGCGGTGCCACCGGCGACGCGCAGCGCCACGGCGCCCAGCACCATGCCCAGGAGCAGGGCCGCGACGACGGCAGCGCGAGATCGCGATCGGGGGTCGGACAGCATCTGTTCCTCCGGGGAAGGTGAGGGGACGGGAGCACTCTAACCTTCACACCCGTCACACCAGCCCCATTGGTGAGCGTCCGCGCGTCACCCCTTCAGCTGGTAGTCCTTCAGCAGCGACCGGCCGATGATCATCTTCTGGATGTCGGAGGTGCCCTCGCCGATGAGCATGAACGCCGCCTCGCGGTAGAGGCGCTCGATCTCGTACTCCTTGGAGTAGCCGTAGCCGCCGTGGATCCGGAAGGAGTCCTGGACGACCTCGTTGCAGTACTCCGCGGCCACCATCTTGGCCATCCCGGCCTCGACGTCGTTGCGCTCGCCGCGGTCCTTGAGCCGCGCGGCCTTGACCATCATCGCGTGCGCGGTCTCGACCTTGGTGGCCATCTCCGCGAGCCGGAACAGGATCGCCTGGTGCTGGGCGATCGGCTTGCCGAAGGTCTCGCGCTGCTGGGCGTAGGCGATGGCCAGCTCGAACGCCCGGTTGGCGATGCCCACCGCGCGCGCGGCGACGTTGACCCGGCCGACCTCGACGCCGTCCATCATCTGGTAGAAGCCCTGCCCGGGCGCCCCGCCCAGGATCTGGTCGGCGGAGACCTGGTGGCCCTCGAAGACCGCCTCGGTCGTCTCGACGCCCTTGTAGCCCATCTTGTCGAGCTTGCCGGGGATGGTCAGGCCGGGGGCGGTCTCGCCGAAGCCGGGCTCCTTCTCCACCAGGAACGTCGTCATGTTCTTGTAGACCGAGTCGGCTCCCTCGTCGGTCTTGACCAGCACCGCGACGAGGTTGGAGGTGCCGCCGTTGGTCAGCCACATCTTCTGGCCGTCGATGGTGTAGCCACCGTCGTTCTTGGTGGCCTTCGTCTTCACCGCGGCGACGTCCGAGCCCAGACCCGGCTCGGACATCGAGAACGCGCCCCGGACCTCGCCGGTCGCCATCCGCGGCAGGTACTTCCGCTTCTGCTCCTCGGTCCCGTGCTTCATCAGCATGTAGGCGACGATGAAGTGGGTGTTGATCACGCCGGAGACGCTCATCCAGCCGCGCGCGATCTCCTCCACGCACAGCGCGTAGGTCAGCAGCGACTCGCCCAGGCCGTCGTACTCCTCGGGGATGGTGAGCCCGAAGATCCCGAGCTCCTTGAGCCCGTCGATGATCTCCTGCGGGTACTCGTCCGCGTGCTCCAGCTCGGTCGCGACCGGGAGGATCTTCTCCTCCACGAACGTCCGGACGGCCTTGAGGATCTCGGTCTGGTCCTCGGTCAGTCCCTCGGTCTCACACAGGCGGCCCATGGCGTCCTCTCGATCACAGCTGGTCGGCAACTCCTGGTCCGTACCCGAACCGGGGACGAACTCGCGGGTAACCTACTTCGTCTTCGTGGTTTTGGCCCATGTGAGATCACGCACCGCGTGAGAAGGGCCACGCCCGGCCACCGGAGTCCACTCCGACGTCAGCGCGCGGCCGCCAGCGGCTCGAGCGGCGGGATCAGCGCGTCGGCGACCACGAACGGGTGGTCGGTCGCTCGCTGCACCAGCCCGGCCCGGGTGGACAGGTAGTGGGAGAACTCGATCACCGAGGACCCGAAGATCCAGTCGATGCCGTGGTCGGCGGGCGGTGCGCAGCTGCCCCCGACCGACCCGCCGTTCGCCGCCCGCATGGTGCCCGCGCCCGTGATCCGGCAGAACACCTCGGCGCGCTCGTTGAAGTCGCCGGTGAGCACGACGGGGAAGCCCGCGGTGTGCAGCTGGCTGACCAGGCCGATCTCGACGCTCGTGGCGGCGTCGCGCCAGCGCTCGTTGTCACCCCAGCGGCGGGTGGTGGCGGGGTTGTGGACGTTGATGAAGTACACGTCCTGGCCCGAGGCGATGTTGCGCAGTCGCACGTACGGCATCGGGATCCGGTTGCCGTGGAAGTACGGGACCGGGATCGTCGCCGCCTGCACGAGCTCCCAGGTGTCGCGGCGCCAGGCGATCGAGTTGCGGACCGCCGGCTTGCCCTCGCTCAGCCCGGGGTAGACGTCCCAGGCACCGCCGGCCTGGCCGACGAACGCCTGGAACTGCGTCACCTCGAACTCCTGGAGGCCCACGATGTCGGCGCCCGAGGACTTCACGACCGAGAAGGCCCAGCTCATCCGCGTGTTGCCGTCGGCCCAGCCGGACTTGTTGCCGCCCTTGCCGGTGTGGGAGGCGCCCAGCACGTTGAACGTGGCCACCCGGAACGTGGTCGGTGCCGCCTCGACCACGAGCTGGGTCTTGCGGCGCAGGTCGCGCGCGATCGGGCCGACGCGGCCGGCGCCGAGAGCCTTCTCGATCCCCCGGGGTCTCAGCACCGGGGCCGGCAGGACGTCCTGCGCCTCAGGAGCCGGCGCCTCCGTCGCGCGGGTCGTCGGGTCGGCGGTCTGTCCGGCGGTCGGCTGTTGGGCGAACGACACGTCGGTCGCCCCGCCCGGACCGAGGTCGGGGGGCCGGAAGATCGCCAGGACGGACACGACCAGCCCGAGGAGGCCCACGACGGCGATCGTCGCGACCGCGGCGCCGTTGCGCTCCTCCGGCTCGTGCGGGTCGACCTGCCTGGACATCCTTCGCGACCTTCTCCTCGACCGGTCCGACGCCGGCTTCCCCCCGCGTGGTGGCTGTCGTGACTCTACCCGAACGACCGCGTCTCAACCCTGGTCGCGACGACCGAGCAGCGGGGCCTGACCGGTCGCCAGGGGGCGCGCACGACCGGCCCCGCATGTCTCATCGGCCGCGGCGAGCCGGACCTGAGGCGCGGCGGTCCGAGCCTCGGCTCAGCCTCGCCGTAGAAGGGTCCGGACGAGGCGCCCGCCCCGTCGGCGGAGCCGCACGCGAGCCGGGGCCGGGGCGGCGCCACGGCGGGCCGCCTGCTCCTCGACCCGCTGCACCCCGATCGAGGCCAGTGCGCGCACCGCCGCCGCCAGCAGCTCGGCCTCCGTGGGTGCCGCCCCGTCGTCGAAGTCCGCGGCGTCCGGGAGGAGGTCGTCGGGCTCGCCCACCACGTCGACGCCGCTCTCGCGGAGGTGGGCGATGGTCGCGCGCGCCTCCTCCTCGCACCAGCTCCGGAACCGGGCCGGCATCCGGGGAGGCGTCCCGCCCTGGGGCGCCAGGTGCTGGCGGGCGAGCCACCACTTGCCCACCGGGACGTAGCCGTGGCGGTCCATCAGCTCGTCCGGCACCTGCTCCTTGACCAGGCGCAGCAGCTCGGCCTGGGCACGGCCGAGCGCGGGGTTGCGGTCGCCGTGCTCGGTCACCAGCTCGTCGGCGCGCACGCCGAGGACCGCGCAGTAGCGCTCGAGGAGCGTCGACCCGCTCGAGCCCGGGCGCGGCATGATCACGACGTGGATCCGCTCGGGCGGCACCTCGGCCGACCACCGCTCGATGACGGGCCCGACGCCGCGCTCGCGCCACCACCGCTCGGCCAGCGGCCCGCTCCGGCTCGCGATCTGCTCGACGAAGTCGTCCAGCGCCGGCGCCTCGCTCCCCTGCTGGATCCGCTGCTGCCAGGTCGAGGGCAGCAGCTTGGCGAGCCCGCGGATGGTGAGGACGACGTGCACCTCACGGTCCGGGATCGCGCGCGTCAGGCGGATCAGCTGCTCCTCCGAGGCACCGCCGAGGAGCTCGTCGGACACGAGCAGCCGGGGGGCCCCGCTGGCGGTGCCGGCGGCGACGTACCGGTCCCACATCCCGAGGGCGGCGGCCGGGTCGCGCTCGGCGTCGAGCTGGTCCAGGACGGCGAGCGACAGCCAGGAGGCCTCGCGCCGCGTCGGCGGCAGGAACTCGACGCCCTGGCGGGCGAGCTGCTGCTGGGAGGCCTGGAAGGTCGCCTGGAGGAACGTGGTGCCGGTCTTGGGCATCCCGACGTGGAGGTAGATCTGCCCTCGCGCCGCGGCCATGCGCGGACCCTACCAACGGCCGGCCTGGAGCCTGGAGCCGCCGATGGCCGCCGCCGCGAGCGTCGACAGGCGGGTGCGATGGCAAGGCGACCGATGCGAAGGCAGACCGGGCCGTCTGGCGAGCATCGGCACCGCAGCCAGCGCGCCCGAATGTCGGCGCGCAGCAGGCGGACAGCGGTGGATCCAGGCCCCAGACCGGTAGCGTTCGGCGTGTGAGCACCGCCCCCGTCCGCGTGTACGCGGCCCGCCTGGTCGGGCTGCCGATCTTCGACCCCCAGGGCGACCAGGTCGGGAAGGTTCGAGACCTTGTGGTCGCGGTCCGCTCCGAGGTGCACCAGCCGCGGGTGCTCGGGATGGTGGCGGAGGTCTTCGGCCGGCGGCGGATCTTCGTGCCGATGACCCGGGTGACCAACATCGACAGCGGCCAGGTGTACACCACCGGGCTGCTCAACATGCGCCGCTTCGAGCAGCGGCCGACCGAGACGCTGGTGATCGGGCAGATGCTCGACCGCACCGTGCGGATCACCAGCACCGGGGTGACCGGCACCGTCTACGACGTCGCGATGGAGCAGGCCCGCAACCGCGACTGGGTGCTGAGCCGGGTCGCGGTGCAGGAGCCCGCGAAGGGGCTGCGCCGCCGCGGGCAGAGCCACGTCGTGGAGTGGCGCGACGTCGAGGGCCTGACCCGGCGCGAGGAGACCCAGGGCGCGACCCACCTGATCGCCGCGCTCAACGAGATGCGGCCCGCGGACGCGGCCAACATGATCCACGACCTCCCGCCCGAGCGGCGTACCGCCGTGGTCGCCGCCCTCGACGACGAGCGCCTCGCGGACGTCCTCGAGGAGCTGCCCGAGGAGGACCAGGTCGAGATCCTCGAGCACCTCGACTCCGAGCGCGCCGCCGACGTCCTCGAGGAGATGTCGCCGGACGACGCGGCCGACCTGATCGCCGACCTGCCGCCCGAGACCGCCGCCGCGCTGCTGGAGCTGATGGAGCCCGAGGAGGCCGAGGACGTGCGGCGGCTGATGTCGTACGTCGAGAACACCGCGGGCGCGATGATGACGCCCGAGCCGGTGATCCTCGGACCCGACGCCACGATCGCCGACGCCCTCGCCCACGTGCGCAACCCCGACCTCACGCCGGCGCTCGCCGCCCTGGTCTACGTCTGCCGGCAGCCGCTGGAGACGCCGACCGGCCGGTTCCTCGGCGTCGCCCACATCCAGCGGCTGCTGCGCGAGCCCCCCTCGACGCTCGTCGCCGGCGTGCTCGACGACTCCATGGACCCGCTCAAGCCCGAGGCGACCATCGACCAGGTGGCCGCGCACCTGGCGACGTACAACCTGGTCGCGGCGCCCGTCGTCGACGAGAACGGCCACCTGCTCGGCGCGGTCAGCGTCGACGACCTGCTCGACCACATGCTCCCGGAGAACTGGCGCGACCGGGCGATCCGGTCCTCCGACCGCTCCCAGGGGGTGCGCCGTGGCTGAGCCACGCCCCCGCGCGCGGCTGGACACGCCGAAGGAGACCCGCCGGACCCTGGTCCGCCGACCGTCGTACGACTCCGACGCGTTCGGCATCTTCGCGGAGCAGTTCGCACGGTTCATGGGCACCGCCCGGTTCCTGATCTACATGACGCTGTTCGTCATCGCGTGGGTCTTCTGGAACCTCGCGGTCCCGGGCGAGAGCAGCTTCGACGACTACCCGTTCATCTTCCTGACGCTGATGCTGAGCCTCCAGGCGTCGTACGCCGCTCCGCTGATCCTGCTCGCGCAGAACCGCCAGGAGCAGCGCGACAAGGTCGTGGCCGAGCAGGACCGCCAGGCGAACGCCCGCGCGCACGCCGACATGGAGTTCCTCGCCCGCGAGGTCGCCTCGCTGCGGATGGCGGTCGGCGAGGTCGCCACCCGTGACTTCCTGCGCTCCGAGCTGCGGGCCCTGCTGAGCGATCTCGACGAGCGGGCCCAGGACGGCCTCCGCGAGGGTGGCCAGGCTCACCCGGGCGACGACGAGACCGGGCCGGCCACCGCCTAGACTCGGGGATCATGAGCTCTCCGACCCTCGAGCAGGTCACCGCCGCCCTCGCGACCGTCAACGACCCCGAGATCAAGCGCCCTATCACCGAGCTCGGGATGGTCGACACCGTCGACATCGACGAGGCCGGCGCCGTGCACCTCACGGTGCTGCTCACCGTGGCCGGCTGCCCGCTCAAGGACACCATCACCCGCGACGTCACCGCGGCCGTGTCCGGGGTCACCGGCGTCACCGGCGTCGACCTGACCCTCGGCGTGATGACCGCCGAGCAGCGCGGCGGCCTCCAGGAGACCCTCCGCGGCGGCCAGGCCCAGCGCGAGGTCCCCTTCGCACAGCCCGGCAACCTCACCAAGGTGTTCGCGATCGCGAGCGGCAAGGGCGGGGTGGGCAAGTCCTCGGTGACGGTCAACCTCGCGCTCGCGATGGCCAAGCAGGGCCTCAAGGTCGGCGTGATCGACGCCGACATCTACGGCCACTCCGTCCCGGCCATGCTCGGCATCGCCGACCAGCGCCCGACGCAGGTCGACGAGCTGATCATGCCGGTGCCCACCGCGAGCGGCGTCTCGGCGATCTCGATCGGCATGCTCAAGCCGCGCCGCGACCAGGTCGTCGCCTGGCGCGGCCCGATGCTCGACCGGGCGCTGCTCCAGATGCTCGCCGACGTCTACTGGGGCGACCTCGACGTCCTGCTGCTCGACCTGCCGCCGGGCACCGGCGACGTCGCGATCTCGCTGGGCCAGCACCTGCCCGGCGCCGAGGTCGTGGTCGTGACCACGCCCCAGGAGGCTGCCGCGGAGGTCGCCGAGCGGGCCGGGACGATGGCGTCGATGATGCACCAGCGGGTCGTCGGCGTGGTCGAGAACATGAGCTTCCTCCCCTGCCCGCACTGCGCCGCCGAGGGCACCGAGCACCGGCTCGAGATCTTCGGCTCCGGCGGCGGCGCCCGGGTCGCGCAGACGCTGTCGGCCCGCTTCGGCTACGACGTCCCGGTGCTCGGGACGATCCCGATCGACACCTCGCTGCGCGAGGGCGGCGACTCCGGCAAGCCGATCGTCGACTCCGACCCGACCACGCCGGCAGCGACCGCGCTGACGGAGATCGCCGAGCGGCTGTCGGGTCGCGGCCGGGGCCTGGCCGGGATGCAGCTCGGGCTGACGCCGACCAGCAAGTTCTAGGCTGTAGGTTCTAGCCGTGTTCGGGGTCGGCCTGCCGGAGTTCGCGGTGCTCGCGTTCGTGGCGGTGCTCGTGTTCGGCCCCGACAAGCTCCCCGAGCTGGCCCGCCAGGCCGGTCAGCTCGTGCGCAAGGCACGCACGCTGGCCAACGCCGCGCGCGACGAGCTGCGCGCCGAGCTCGGACCGGAGTACGCCGACCTCGAGCTGCGCGACCTCGACCCGCGCACGATCGTCAAGCGGCACATCGCGGAGGCTCTCGAGGACGACGACGACGAGCCGGCGCCGCCCGTGCGCCGTGGCCTGCGGCCGCTCCTCGACGGCGAGGTCCCGCCGTACGACGCCGACGCGACCTGACCGCCGCGCCGAGGCCCCGGCGGCGTCAGTCGCGGCTCTGGACCGCCGCGAGCGCGTCGAACGCCACCAGCACCGTGCGACCCTCGCCCTCGACGGCCTCGACGAAGTCGGCGCCGACCCGGCGCAGCAGCGCGTCGCGGCTGGCGCCGTCGACCAGGTGCAGGACGCACCGCTCCCCCGCGTCCGCGACCCGGCGCAGCGCCGAGCCGAGCCCGAGCCGGGCGATCGGCGACCAGGCGAGCTCGGGCAGCGAGCGCTCGGAGGCGCCGTGGACCACCGCGACCGCGTCGAGGCGGACCACCCAGTCCTGGGCGTGCCCGGTGACCAGGCACCAGCCGGACCCGACCCGGTCGAGGGTGCCGGACACCACCCCGACCCCGGTCACCTCCAGGCGGATCGGGGCTCCGAGCGAGGCCATCAGCCTGCTGGCGAGCGTGACCTGCTGGTACTCCGCACGGCTGCGGTCGGCGAGCTCGACGTCGCGCTCGGCGTCGTAGAGCGCCTCCGCCTGCTGCTCGAGGTCGTCGAGGACCGCGAACAGCTCCTCCTCCCAGGTCATGGGACCGCCTCCTGGACGTCCGGCCGCACCTGCACTCCGTCGCGACCAGGGGCAGACTAGCGGGCCCGGCCGGACGGCCGGGCCCGCTCGGGATGGCGCTCACAGCTCGCCATGGCGTGGCACGATGCGCCACAGCGCGCTCCCGGCAGCCACGAGAGCGAACGCCGCCAGCAGCAGCCACGCCCAGTCCAGGCCCGAGAGTGCGAACGTCCCAGCACCAGCCATGCCGGCCGGCACCGTGGCGGGCATCAGACTCACCGGGGTGTCATACACGGTCACCACCTCCTCTCGCGTCGCAGCAGCGCGTCCGCATAGGCCTTGCCGTGGACGACCTGCAGGAAGATGTCGTAGGGAAGCTCGTACATCGAGGCGGCGAGCAGCATCCGGACCGGGCCCCGGTCGCGGACGGTCACGACCCGCTCCACCACGAACACCAGCGTCACCGCCAGCCAGAACGGCCGGACGTCCAGGCCGCCGTACACGAGCAGCGACCAGGCGATGCTCGTCAGGTAGGCGACGGTCACCACGATGCCGAGCGCCGTGAACAGCTGCCGTCCCAGTAGCGCCAGGTCACCCGGGTCAGGCCGTACTGTGCGCAGTTCTCCAGCGCGCCGCGCTTCCAGCGGAGCCGCTGGCGCCACAGGTCCCGCCAGGTCGTCATCACCTCGGTCGTCAGCGTGCACTCACGGGGCGACAGCACCGTGTAGCCCAGGTGCTTGAGCGCGAAGGTGAGCTCGTTGTCCTCGGTCAGAACCGTGGTGTCGTACACGCCTCCGTGACCGTCTCCCGGCGGGATCCGGCCGTCGAGCCGGGCCCGGGAGACCGCGCGGAGCGTGCGCACCCGCAGCACCGCCGCGGTGCCCGTCACGACGAGGACCCGGCCCTCGAGCCGGCGGACGTCGCGGGCGTACCTCGCATACTCGTTGCGCTGCAGGTGTCCCACGAAGGTGCGGTCGTCGCTGCCCCGGAACGTGCCGCCGACCGCGCCGAGCCGAGGGTCGGCCTCGAGGTTGCGCACCGCCGCCGAGATGAACCCCTGGTCGAGGACGCTGTCGGCGTCCTGGAGGAGCACCACGTCGTCATCGTCCAGCTGCGGGAGGACCGCGGCGAGCGCCTGGTTGAGGGCACCTGCCTTCTTGGCGGTGTTGCCGCGGGTCACGAGGACCTCGGCGCCCGCGGCTCGCGCCTGCTCGGCGGGTGTCGTCGGTGCAGTTGTCCGCGACGACGACGACCCGGTCCGGGCGGCGGTCCTGGGCGAACAGTCCGCGCACCGCGGCGGCGGCCGTCGCACCCTCGTCGTGGGCGGGGATCATCGCGACCACCGTCCCGACCGGGCTCGCGACCCGGTCCGTCGCCATCTCGTGTCACCTCCCGATGCTGCTCCGGTCCTGCACCTCCACCCTCCGTCGCGCCGGCTCCTGGGACGTCGGCCGGAGGTCGTCGGCCCGGGCCCGTCCGGCGAGACCCGGTCCGACCAACGGATCGACAGTCGTCGACCGGCTGCCGAGGCCGGTCGGATGCGCCAGGACCGGGCGTGGAGCGAGGCTCGAGGCGTGGGACGAGGCACGTGGAACGAGAGGGGCCGCGGCCGCCGGGAGCGGATCCGCATCGCCGGTGGCTACCTGGTGACGGCCGCACTGCTGGCCGTGGTGCTCTCGCAGGTGCCGTGGGCGGTCGTGGCCTCCGCACTCGGGGGCGACGTGCCGACGTACGACGACGCCGCCCGCTCCGCCACCGCACCGACCACGGTCACGGCGGCGGCTGACGAGCACGCTCAGGAGCAGACCGGACCGGGTGCCGGAGGTCCCGCGTCGGCTGCCGCGCAGCCGTGGCGGGGCCGCCTTCGCGTCGAGGCCTGGGACCGCACGTTCCCGGTCACCGACGTCAGCGTGCGGGACGACGGAGCGCTGGTCCCTCCCGACGACGTCGACGCACTCGGCCGCTGGGACCGGGGCGCCCGCCCCGGCGACGGGACCGGGGCGGTGGTCCTGGTCGTGCACCGCGACAGCAGCGCGGAGGGGCGCGGCCCGTTCGCCGCGCTGGGCGACCTGCCGCGCGCCTCGACCGTGACGCTCACCGGCACGACCTACGAGCTGGCCGACGTCACGACGTACGCCAAGGACCGGCTGCCGGCGGCCCGGGTGTTCGGCCAGGAGGGCCGCGAGCGGCTCGTGATCGTCACCTGCGGAGGCTCCTACTCCACGACCCGCGGTTGGGACTCGAACGTCGTGGCGACCTTCGTCCCGTCGGCTGGATGACTAGGGTGAAGCAGTGACCACGACCTGGGCACGACTCATCGCGTCGAACCTGGTCCTGGACGTCGTCGTCATCGCGGTGACCCTGGGGACGCTGATCGTCTCCCTGACGACCGGCGATCCGTTCGAGGGAACCCCGCTGGAGGTCGGCGCGATCCTCGTCGGGTGCGTGGTGCTGGGCGCCCGCCGCCACGTCCCGGCCGTCGTGCTGGCCGTGTCGCTCGCGGTCTTCGCGATCACCGGCGTCCCCACGCTCGCCATGCTGGCGGCCGGCACCGTCGCCGAGCGGTACGGCAACCACCTGGTCACCTGGCTGGGCACGCTCGCCGGGCTCGGCGTCGTGCTCTGGTTCGAGCCCGACGTCACGGGTGAGCGCGCCTGGCTGGTCTGGGGTGCGGTGATCGTGCTCCCGGCCGCGGTCGGCCTCAACCTGGCCGCACGCCGCGAGGCGCTGGCCGCCGCGGTGTTCCGCGCCGATCGGCTCGAGGCCGTCCAGCCCGTCCTCCAGGACCAGGCCCGGCTGGACGAGCGCACCCGGATCGCCCGGGAGATGCACGACGTCGTCGCCCACCAGGTGAGCCTGATCGCCCTCCACGCCGGAGGTCTCGAGCTGAGCGCCGAGGGGACGCCGTACGCCGAGACGGCCGCGCTCATCCGCCGCACCGCCCGGGAGGCGCTCGAGGAGCTGCGCAGCGTCATCGGCACGCTCAGGTCGACGCCGGACCAGGAGCGCGCTCCGCAACCGTCGGTCGACGCCATCGGGGATATGGTGGCGCGGTGGCAGGCCGCCGGGATGGACGTCACGCTCGCCGACCGCGTCCCGCCCGGGCACCGGGCCCGAGGCCCGGCCGGGCGCACGGCCTATCGGGTGATCGAGGAGTCGCTCACGAACGCCAGCAAGCACGCTGCGGGATCCGCCGTGGTCGTCACGCTGACGGAGGCGCGCGGCGATCTGGAGGTGACCGTGCACAACGGCCCGGCCACCCGGACGTCGTCGCGCGCCGCCACCGGGTCGGGCACGGGCCTGATCGGTCTGCGGGAGCGTGCCGATCTGCTCGGGGGCTCGATCGAGGCCCACGAGGACGGGGCGGGCGGATTCGTCGTGCGCCTCGTCCTTCCGCTCCCCGAGCCCGAGGAATGAGGCGGCCTCGGTGAACGGCGCCGCACCGGAGGAAACGCCGATCCGGGTGCTGCTCGTCGACGACGAGGCGCTCGTGCGGGCCGGCCTGCGGATGATCCTCTCGACGGCACCGGACCTGGCGGTCGTCGGCGAGGCCGAGGACGGCATCGGAGCCCTCGAGCGGACCCGCGAGCTCACGCCCGACGTGGTGCTGCTCGACATCCGAATGCCCGCCATGGACGGGCTGCGGGCACTCGAGCTGATGCGGGCGCTGCCGGATCCGCCCCACGTCATCGTGCTGACGACGTTCGATGCGGACGACCACGTCTACGACGCGCTGGCGAGCGGCGCGGCGGGGTTCCTCCTCAAGGACACCCCACCACGGGCGCTCATCCAGGCGATCCGGACCACGGTGACCGGCGGCGCGATCCTCTCCCCGGACCTGACCCGGCGGATCGCCGCGCGCCACACGGCGGACGTCCCCGACGACGTACGCGCGCGCCTCGCGACCCTCTCGGAGCGCGAGCTGGAGATCCTCCCGCTGGTCGCCCAGGGGCTCTCGAACGCCGAGATCGGTCGCGACCTCTACCTCAGCGAGGCGACGGTGAAGGCGCACCTGACCCACATCCTCGCCAAGCTCGGGACCGCGAACCGCGTGCAGGTCGCAGTCCTCGCCGTCCGCGCCGGCCTGCTTCCCGACGACTGAGCCCGACCCTGCTCGAGGGTCGACCCTCGTCGCCCTGCGGGGACCCCGCACGCCCCGAGCCGCTGCACCGTTCACCGACGTCCGGACGCTGCCTGTGCACAAGCGGTTGACTGCGAAGGTAAAAAGTCGTTTCCTGGCGTAAACGCACGCAAACGCATGGATCGTAGGTCTCGGGATGCCGGCTCCACCACTGCGCTGCCTGACCGTCTGGGTCGCCGCCACCGCGGCCGGCGGCGGCCTGGTCGCCTGGCTGGCGCCGCTGGCTGAGAGCGGGCCGGCCGACGCGGGGTTCGACGACCTCCTGGTGCGCCTGTGCTCGGCGGTGGCGATCCTCGGGACCGCCTGGCTGTGGGTGGCGACGAGCATCACCGTCATCGAGGCACTCCGCGGGCGCACCCGGGGCACCCGGGCGCTCCCGGCTCCCCTGCGCCGGTGGGTGCTCGCCGCCTGCGGCGCCGGGTTGGTCGCCGGCCTGGCCACGCCCGCCGTGGCGACCCCCGGCGAGGTGCACACCGACCGCGGACCGGTCTCGGTGCTCGCCGGGCTGCCGCTGCCCGACCGGGCGGTCGGCCTGCCCGGCGGCGCGTCGATCGGCACCGCTCCGCTCCCGTCTGCCCGGCCCCCGGTGTCGTCGGTCGTGGTCCGCCCCGGCGACACGCTCTGGGACCTCGCCTCGGTGCACCTCGGCGACGCCCGCCGGTGGCCCGAGATCTACGCGCTCAACCGGGCGGCGATCGGCGCCGACCCGAGCCTGATCCACCCCGCGACCCGCCTTCGGCTGCCCGCCGACCGACCCGAGGAGACACCGTGAGCGACCACCACCTCGACCATCACCTCGACGAGAACGTCGTGGCGCTGCGAGCACCCGTGCCGCTCGCGAGCGTGCAGGGCACGCTCGCGCTCGACCTCCAGCCGCGCCACGACCCGCCCGACCCGGCACCGGCCGCGTGCCGTGGCTCGGCGGACGTCATCGCGATCGAGCAGCCGCTACGGCACGGGCTCGAGCAGTGGGCCCGGCGCTACGTGCAGGCCGCGGTCGAGATCGTCGGCGGCGACCGTCCGGTCACCCAGCTGCTGCGCTGGAGCACCCGCGAGGTGTTCGACAACCTGGAGCGCCGCGCCCAGCTGGTCGCCCGAGCCGGGCGTCACCATCCCGGCCAAGGTCGCGTGCAGCCGGTGCGGCCCCAGGTCCTGGGGGTCCACACCTGCTTCATCCGGCACGACGTCGTCGAGGTCAGCGCCCACGTCCGCTACGGCCAGCGCTCCCGCGCGATCGCCGCCCGCTTCGAGGCCGTCGACCAGCGCTGGTGCTGCACCGCCCTGGACTTCGCATGAAGAGCGAGCGAGTCGCGGCGTGCGACGCACGAGCACGGCGCGTCGCGAGCGAAGGTTGAGCAGGCGATCGCGACCGAGGAACGAGGTCGCGCGAGCGCGTCGAATACCGGTGAGACGACAAACGGCGGTGACCGGATCGTCACCGCCGTCGTCGGGCCGGGTGGTTTCGAGGCTCAGGCGCCAGCGCGCCTTCGCACCTCAACCACCGGCAACGACTCAGCTGACCCGTGCGGTGAGCCCCGTCGGGCCACCGGGGCGACCGTGGCACTGCTTGAACTTCTTCCCCGACCCGCAGGGGCACCGGTCGTTGCGGCCCACGCCGGCGAACTCGTCGTCGGCGTTGGACGCGGGCGTGCCCTTGACCTCGGCCTCGCCGTCCTCGCTCGGGGCGGAGTAGGCCAGCTTGGTCGGCTGCTTGGGAGGCTCGAGGCCCTTCGCCCGGATCTGCGGCGTCTCGCGAGGCTGGCCCGCGACCTGCTCGCCGGACTGGTCGAACGCCGGCACCGGCTGGCGCATCGGCTCGACGACCTCGACCTCCTCCTCGTCCTCTTCCTCCTCGACCTCGACCTGGACCTCGAGGTTGAACAGGAAGCCGACAGCCTCCTCCTTGATGCCGTCCATCATCGCGGCGAACATCTCGAAGCCCTCGCGCTGGTACTCGACCAGCGGGTCGCGCTGCGAGTAGGCCCGCAGGTAGATGCCCTCGCGGAGGTAGTCCATCTCGTACAGGTGCTCGCGCCACTTGCGGTCGAGCACCGAGAGCAGCACCCGCCGCTCGAGCTCGCGCATCACGGTGTCGCCGACATCCGCCTCGCGGCGGTCGTAGGCGTCGTGGGCGTCCTTCTGGAGCGCGGCGATGAGCTCGTCGCGGTCCATGTTGGCCCGCCCGCCGGCCTCCTCCTCGAGTGCGTGGTAGTCGAGGCTGACCGGGTAGATCTGCCGCAGCGCCGTCCACAGCGCCTCGAGGTCCCACTCCTCGGCGAACTCCTCGGTCGCGCCGGTGACGTAGCCGGCGACCGTGTCGTCGATGAACGTGCGGATCTGGTCCTGCAGGTCCTTGCCCTCGAGCACCTCGCGCCGCTCGGCGTAGATCACCTTGCGCTGGCGGTCCATGACGTCGTCGTACTTGAGGACGTTCTTGCGCGACTCGAAGTTCTGGGACTCCACCTGGCCCTGCGCGTTGGCGATCGCGCTGGTGACGCGCTTGTTCTCGATCGGGACGTCGTCTGGGATCTTGAGGACCTGGAGCACGCGGTCGACCCAGTCGGACTTGAACAGCCGCATCAGCTCGTCCTGGAGCGACAGGTAGAACCGGGACTCGCCCGGGTCGCCCTGGCGGCCGGAGCGTCCACGCAGCTGGTTGTCGATGCGGCGGGACTCGTGACGCTCGGTGCCGACGACGTAGAGGCCGCCGAGTTCGCGGACCTCGTCGTGCTCGTTGGCGACCTGCGCCTTGATCCGCTCCAGGGTGCCCGGCCACTCGGCCTGGTACTCCTCCGCGGTCTCGCCCGCGGGCTCGAGCCCGCGCTTGCGCAGTTCGGCGTCGGCGAGGAACTCCACCGAGCCACCGAGCATGATGTCGGTGCCTCGACCGGCCATGTTGGTGGCGACGGTGACCGCGCCCTTGTGACCGGCGAGCGCCACGATCTTCGCCTCGTCGGCGTGCACCTTGGCGTTCAGGACCGAGTGCGGGATGCCGCGCTTCTTGAGCTTGGCGGAGAGGTGCTCGGACTTCTCGACCGAGACCGTGCCGACCAGCACCGGCTGGCCCTTCTCGTGCCGCTCGGCGATGTCCTGCACGACGGCGTCGTACTTCGCCTCCTCGGTGCGGTAGACCAGGTCGGGCTGGTCGACGCGCGCCATCGGCTTGTTGGTCGGGATCGGCACCACGCCGAGCTTGTAGATCTTGTCGAACTCGGAGGCCTCGGTCATGGCCGTGCCGGTCATGCCGGAGAGCTTCTCGTAGAGGCGGAAGTAGTTCTGCAGGGTGACCGTCGCGAGCGTCTGGTACTCCTCGCGGACCTGGACGCCCTCCTTGGCCTCGATCGCCTGGTGCAGGCCGTCGTTGTAGCGGCGACCGGCGAGCATGCGGCCGGTGTGCTCGTCGACGATCAGCACCTCGCCGTTGATGACGACGTACTCCTTGTCGTTGTGGAACAGCTCCTTGGCCTTGATGGAGTTGTTCATGAACGAGATCAACGGGGTGTTGACGGAGTCGTAGAGGTTGTCGATGCCGAGGTGGTCCTCGACCTTGGTGATGCCGGGCTCGAGGACCGAGATCGTGCGCTTCTTCTCGTCGACCTCGTAGTCCTCGTCACGAACGAGGGTCTTCACGATCTTCGCGAACTCGGCGTACCAGTGCACCTCGTCCTGCGTGGGGCCGCTGATGATCAGCGGGGTCCGCGCCTCGTCGATGAGGATCGAGTCGACCTCGTCCACGATCGCGTAGTTGTGGCCGCGCTGGACGCACTCCTCGATCGAGCCCGCCATGTTGTCGCGCAGGTAGTCGAAGCCGAGCTCGTTGTTGGTGCCGTAGGTGATGTCGCAGTTGTAGGCGACGCGCCGCTCGTCGGGGCGCATCTCCGGGAGGATCACGCCGACGGTGAGGCCCAGGAAATGGTGGACCCGGCCCATCATCTCGGACTGGAACTTGGCCAGGTAGTCGTTGACCGTGACGATGTGGACGCCCTTGCCCGACAGGGCGTTGAGGTAGGACGGCAGCACCGCGACGAGGGTCTTGCCCTCACCGGTCTTCATCTCGGCGATGTTGCCGAGGTGGAGCGCCGCGGCCCCCATGACCTGGACGTCGAACGGGCGCAGGCCGATCACGCGGCGCGAGGCCTCACGGACCGTCGCGAACGCCTCGGGCATGATGTCGTCGAGGGTCTCGCCGTTGGCGAGACGCTCCTTGAACTCCGCGGTCATGCCCTGGAGCTCGGCGTCGCTCATCGCGACGAAGTCGTCCTCGATGGCGTTGACCGCCTGCGAGATGGCCTCGAGCTGGCGCAGGATCTTGCCTTCGCCGATGCGGAGGATCTTGTCGAGAATGGCAGGCACGTGGGTTTGGCTCCCTGAAATCGTTGGCTGCGCCACTCTACCCAGGCCGGGAAGCGGGCCCTAACCGAGCGCCGCGACCGCGGCACCCAGCTCGCCCGCCAGGTCACCTCGAGGCTCCACCACAATGTCGGCCAGCCCCAGCCAGCCCGCCAGCGACTCCAGCTCGGCGGCCAGCTCGGCCGCCGTGTCAGGAGGCGCGTCGGGCTCGGCGTACGCCGCCCTCACGACCAGCCGCCCCGCGCCCCCGGCGTACGACCGCTCGGCCTTGAGGTCGGCCCGGCCCACGATCCGGTCGCGCAGCAGGAACGGCAGCACGTAGTAGCCGTGCACCCGCTTAGCGGCCGGGACGTAGATCTCGATGCGGTAGCGGAAGCCGAAGAGCTGCTCGGTGCGCGCCCGCTCCCACACCACCGGGTCGAACGGGCTCAGCAGCGCGCGGGCGTTCACGCGCCGTGGCAGCCGGGCGTCGCGGTGGAGGTAGCCGGGGCGCTTCCAGCCCTCGACCGTGACCGGGAGCAGCTCACCGTCCTCGACGAGCTCCGCCACGGCCTGCGCCGCGTGCGCGACCTCCATCCGGTAGTAGTCGCGAAGGTCCTGGACGGTGGCGACGCCGTGCGAGCGAGCCGCCCGGCGGACCAGCTCCCGGCTGGCGTCCTCCAGCGAGGGGGTGGGCTGCGCGAGGACGTCCGCGGGTAACACCCGCTCGGGAAGGTCGTAGCGGATCTCGAACTGGTTGTTGCGCCCGGCGATGGCGAGCTCGCCCGCGGTGTAGAGGTAGTCGAGCACCCGTCGGGTCCGCGACCAGTTCCATCCCCAGTTGTCCTTGGCGCGGGGCAGCCCGTCGTCGAGGTCTCGCGCGGTCGACGCACCTCGGTCGCGCACCTCGGCCACCAGGCTCTGCTCGAGGGCGTCGTCAGCGGCGACGAAGCCCCACTTGCCGCGCTTCTCGCGGTACGACGCCATCCGGTGCCGCATCACCGGCCACAGGTCGACCGGCATGAACGCCTGCACGTGCGCCCAGTACTCCACGATCCGCCGCGGCCGGTGCTCGGCGGCCCGGCGCAGCAGCTCGACGTCGTACGGGCCCATCCGCGAGAACAGCGGCATGTAGTGGGCGCGCTGGAGCACGTTGACGGAGTCGACCTGGAGCACGCCGGTGCGCTCGAGCGTGCGGGTGAACGTGCGCATCGTCGGGGTGGTGTGCCGCGGGTCGAGGAAGCCCTGGGCGGCGAGTGCGATGCGGCGTGCCTGGGCGTTGCTCAGCGAGTCGACCACGAAGCCAGACCCTAGATCAGGGCGCCGACACTCGTTGGTCGAGTAGCGAGCACGTCATCCGGTGGTCGAGTAGCGAGCGCCAGCGAGCGCATCGAGACCCCTGTCGGTCACCAGGCCGACTGTCGGCTCACCGCTGTCTCGATACGCCGGTCGCGACCTCGTTCCTCGGTCGCGCGGCTACTCGACCTGGCTGCTGCTTCCTAGCGCCGGCAAGCCGGCACTAGGGCAGCTCAAGCAGCTTCTCCTTGACGGCATACATCACGGCCTCCATGCGGGAGTGCAGCTGGAGCTTCTCCAGGATGTTGCGCACGTGGTTCTTGACGGTGTTCTCGCTGATGAACAGCTCCTTGGCGATCTCGCGGTTGTTCATCCCGCGGGCCACCAGACGCAGCACCTCGAGCTCGCGCTCGGTGAGGCGCAGCCCGGGCACGTGGTCGCGCTCGGGGCGCGACATCTGCTTGAACTCGTCGATGAGCTTGACCGCCATCGACGGGCTGATCAGCGACTGGCCGTCGGCGACGACCCGGACCGCCTGCGCGACCTCCTCGATCGAGGAGTCCTTGAGCAGGTAGCCGGCAGCGCCGCTCTTGACCGCCTCGTAGAGGTCGGCCTCCTCGTCGGAGACCGTGAGCATGATGATCTTGGCCGACGGGACGGCCTCCTTGATCGCCAGGCACGCCTCGATCCCGGAGCGCTTCGGCATCCGGATGTCGAGCAGCACGACGTCGGGCGCGGCCGTCTCGGCGAGGGAGGTGCCCTCGACGCCGTCGCCGGCCTCGCCGACCACCTCGATGCCGGGCTCGATGCCGAGCAGCATCGTCAGGCCTCGGCGGAACAGCTCCTGGTCATCGACCACGAGCACCCGGATCGGCTCGCCTCCGGCGTCGTTCGTCTCGTCTCCCACCTGCGCATCATGGCACGATCAGGCCCCCCGGGGCGCGCGATCGGGTGGTGGAGATGCCGACCGGCCCATCAGGACCGGCCCGACACCCGTCCCTCGCTCAGGACGTCGCGTCCACGTCCAGCGAGATCACGCCGTAGTCGTAGCCGCGGCGCCGGTAGACGACCGAGGGCCGGTCGTTCTCCTTGTCCACGAAGAGGTAGAAGTCGTGGCCCACGAGCTCCATCTCGTAGAGCGCCTGGTCGAGTGTCATCGGGCTGGCGGCGTGGGTCTTCTCGCGGACCACCAGCGGACCGTCGCCGGAGACGTCGATCGGCCCGACCTTGCGGTCGTGGGTGGTCACCTGGTCATCCGCAGCGGTCTCGTCGATGGCCTCCATCCCCTCGGCGAGCGCCTGGCCGACCGAGACGGGTGCACGCCGTCCGCGGTGCACGCGCCGCCGGTCGGACGCGCGCCGCATCTGTGCGGCCATCTTGTCGAGGGCGAGGTCCAGCGCGGCCATCTTGTCCGCCGCCAGCGCCTCGGCCCGGATCACGGGCCCCTTCGAGAACGCGGTCAGCTGGAGCCGCACCGCGCGGTCCGCCTGGCGCGGGTTGCGCTCACACTCGACCTCCACGTTCACGCGGATGATGCGATGGTCGTGCTTCTCGAGCTTTCCCAGCTTCTCGTCGACGTGACTGCGGAACCTGTCCGACAGCTCGCAATGACGACCGGTGACCACAACTTCCATGTGAACCTCCCGTTGCACAGTTGGTTTCAGCGATGAATCAGCGTCCGAGCACGCCCTCCTGCGGGCAGGCCGACGCCCCGGCACCCCTGTCGTGGGGTCCGGTGCTCGGGGTGGTGAGAGGAGTCCGTCCGGCCGACCTGGTCTTCGACCCCACAATCGCCTGCTGAGGCGTTCGCAGCTTGAGTGCCACTACTGGCCTTCTCCCGGCCGTCGTCGCATCTGGCGACGGGGCAGAGGCAGGACTTACGACTAAGCCGCACCGTGATCCCAAGACAAGGGAGGCGCCGCCCCCCTCGGACCCCCCGAAGGAGATCCAGGAGAACTCCCCCAAGGCTTGGTTACGTGGACCGTTTCGCCTGCGACTGGCATCGGCTTGCCGACGTGACGCCCGGTTGGACCGGGGCGTCCCGACGACGCAACCACGGACCCGGACGGACTCCATGCACAGACGTTAGTCGAAGGCCTCGGCATTCAAAAGGGACCGAGGTCCCAGGAACCCGCCGCCGCGTCGGTACGGCGGCGGGTGGCCGCCACCGCGGCGAGCGCGACCACCGTGAGACCGACCGACTCGAGGGCGCGCTGAGCCTCGCGGGCCGTCGACCCGGTGGTGAGCACGTCGTCGCAGACCACCAGCGAGGCACGGGGTCGGCAGGTGGCGAGGCGGCGCAGCGACGTCGCCGGGCAGTGCATGGAGCCGGCCAGGTTGGCGGCCCGGGCGGCCGCTCCGAGGCCCGCCTGGTCGAGCACGCCGGACCGGCTGCGCAGCAGCCGCGTCGCGACGACGTCGAGGCCACCGGCCCGTGCGAGCCGAGCAGCACGGACGGTGATCGACCAGGTCGGGTCGTGCCCACGGGCCCGCGCGCTGCCCGGACGCGATGGCACGGGCACCAGCACCACCGGACCCGCCGGTCCCCCGGGCTGCCCGTGGAGCGCCGACGAGACCGCCTGGGCGAGCAACCGGCCGAGCGGGCCGCGGAGCGCGAGCACGCGGTGCTCCTTATGCGCGAGCACCAGGGCACGGACGGTGCCGTCGTACGCCGCCGCCGCCCACGGCGGAGCCAGCCCAGCCGGCACCGGCGAGGGCCAGGCGGGCCGTGCCCCGTCCGGAAGCCCGGCCGCGCAGGGCTCGCAGAGCGGGCGACCGGGGCGCGCGCAGCCGACGCAGGAGCCGCCGAGCAGCAGGTCGAGCGAGCCGTCCAGGACGTCGCGGAGCATGCTCGATCGCACCAGGTCGCCGGCCCGGTGTTCAATCCCGGCCGCCGCGCCTGTGGACGGGCTCTCAGCCGACGTAGACCACGCCGGTGGTGCCCTTCGGCAGCGGCGTGAGGTGCTGGTCGGAGCTGCCGACGTCGACGAGGCCCCGGCGGGTCAGGCCGTAGACCGGCTCGTCGCCGGCCGGGGACCCGACGAGCCCGGTGAGCACGCCGCCGACCGTCACCGCCGTCGGGTCGATGCTGGACGGCGACCCGTCCACCGGGGCTGCCTCGATCATCGCGAGTGCCGTCGCCACGGGTGGGGTGAGCACGTCGATGCTGCTGGTGCTGCGCCAGGCGATCGCCCGGATCGGCAGCTCGTCGTCGCCGCTCGCCCCGATCCGGCGTGCCCGCGTGGCGCCGAGCACCTGGCCGGTCCCGCGGTGCTCGATCCGGGTCACGACGATCGCGTCCCCGGCGGGTCCGCTGATCACGGCGACCAGACGGCTGCCGTCGCGTGAGACGAGGAACGAGCGGACCCGTTCGCCGGAGATGCCCGGCACCCACAGCGTCCGCACCGTGGTCCCCTCGACGTACGAGACCCGCGCCCCCCGACTGGTCCGGTCGACCAGCCACATCCGGCCGGAGAAGTCCCAGGCCGGCCTGAGGAAGTCCTGGCCGCCGCTGACGACGGTCCGGACCTTCGTGTCCTTGTTGCTGCCGAGCTCGCCGACGAGGACCGACGTGCCGTTGGCACCGATGCCGGCCACGGTGCTCGCGTCCAGGCTGACGCCGATCGAGCGCATCCCCAGGCTCCGGCCGCCGAGGGCGCCCGCCACGGGCTCCAGGGCCGTCGGCGTGCCCGAGACGACGCCACCGCGGCGCAGCCCGTAGAGCAGCGGGCTGGCCTGGAACCCCGCCGGGTCGAACTGGGCGCCGCCGTCCACCCGGTACGACGAGACGCCGCCGGGCAACGGCACGGGGTCGCCGTTGAAGGAGAGCCGGATGCTCTTCACCGCTGGCTCCTGGCGCAGCGTCCACGCCAGCTGCGCCATCATCATCTCGATCGTGTTGGCCGTGGGCCGCCCCCCGTCCCCCGACAGCAGGATGTCGGCGACGCCGTCGTCGGACACCGTCACGCCGACCGAGACCTCGAGGCCCGGAGGGATGAAGCTCTGGATGACCCGGGAGAGGTCGGGCGAAGGCCCCATCAGCAGGGCCTGGACGAGCGAGGACGCGAGCTGGTCGCCCCGGGGCACGAAGACCGGCTCCGGTGTCAGGATCGAGGCGGTGGGGTCGAAGTAGTACAGCGAGACCTGGCGGAAGTACTGCTGGAACCAGCTCTCGGGCACGATCAGCGCGTTCGGGAGCCGGTCGATGCGCCACTCGCCGTCCTCGAGCGCCATCGTGAACGTGATCGTGCGGTGCGCCCGCGGGAGCGCCCCTCGCCAGGCGCCGCGGCTGTCGAGATGGTTGGCGTCAGGCAGCCGGATGGTGACCGCCTGGCCGCTGTCGGTCGGCGTCGGCGGAGTCGGGTAGGTGATCGTCCCCTGCGGGTTCCACGCCGCGGCGGCGTCCTCGGTGAGGAACTCGCGCGCGATCTTCGTGCTGACCGGCACCGCCCGCATCGCGATGAGGAACTGGCGCACGATCTCGGTCGGGGCCGCCCCGTCCTCCGGCGGCCGGGGGTCGAAGAAGAACCCCGTGTCGGTGGAGACGTCGCCCTCGGAGCGGGTCTCGACGACCGGCCCGTCGTCGGGCACGCGGACGCAGCCGCCGACCAGAGCGGCGAGCAGGACCACCGCCAGGGCGGCCAGCCCCCGGCGCGTCACGAGACCGGCTCCGCGACGTCGGCGGGCACCAGTGGCAGCGGGCTGTGCCGGAGCACCCCACCGGCCCGGCGCGGCAGCGTGAGCCGGAACTGCGCGCCCTCCCCCGGACGGCCCCAGGCCTGCAGCCAGCCACCGTGCAGGTGGGTGTCCTCGAGCGCGATCGACAGACCGAGCCCGGTCCCGCCACTGGTGCGCGCCCGCGCCGGGTCGGCACGCCAGAACCGGTTGAAGACCATCGAGGCCTCCCCGGGCGCCAGGCCCACCCCGTGGTCTCGGACCGCGATCGCGGCGGCATGCTCGTCGCCGGCGACGTACAGCACGATGCCCGCATGGGGACCCTCCGCGGCCGCGTGGTCGATCGCGTTGGTGACCAGGTTGCGCACGATCCTCTCGACCCGGCGCACGTCGGCCTCCGCGAGGCAGGCATCGCCGGGTGCCCGGACCTCGACGGTCACGTGCCGCTGCTCGGCCAGCGGGCGGGTGACGTCGACGATGCGGCGCGCCACGTCGACGAGGTTGACGTCGTCGAGCTCCAGCACGGCGGCGCCGGCGTCGAAGCGGCTGATCTCGAGCAGGTCGGCGAGCAGCGTCTCGAACCGGTCCAGCTCGGTCTGGAGCAGCTCGGCGGCGCGCGCCGTGGCGGGGTCGAAGCCCCGGCGGGCGTCGTGCAGGACGTCGCCGGCCATCCGCACGGTCGTGAGCGGGGTGCGCAGCTCGTGGGACACGTCGGACACGAAGCGTCGTTGCACCCTGCTGAGCTCCTCGAGCTGGCGGATCTGGCGTTGCAGGTTGCTGGCCATCTGGTTGAACGACGTCGCGAGCCGGGCCAGGTCGTCCTCACCGGACACCTTGAGTCGCTCCTGGAGCTGCCCGGCGGCCAGCCGCTCCGCGACCTGGCGGGCGAGCCGGATCGGGGTGACCACCTGCCGGGTGACCAGCCAGGTCATCCCGGCGACCAGCACGAGCAGCAGCACGCCGGCGGTCAGCAGGGCGCGGGTCACCAGCGCCAGCGTCTCCTCCTGCTCGTCGAGCGGGAACAGGTAGTAGAGCGTGTAGGACTCCGCGTCCGAGGGCAGCTGCACCTGGGAGCCGACCGCGATGCCCGGTCGCTCGGTGACGGTCCCGTCGGGCCCGGTGCGCCGGATCGAGGTGTAGGTCCACGCGGTCGAGGACGACGAGTCGAAGTGCTGCTCGAGCGAGCCCGGCACACTGCGGGTGTCCAGGCCCCTGGTGCGGCTGGCGCCACCGTCGGCGATCCGGCTGCCGGGCGTGGTGGGGCCGACCAGCACGACGGAGTAGCCACGGGTCTCGCCGCGCTGGATCAGGGTGCCGGCGAGCGACTGCTGCTGACCGAAGGGGTCGCTGACGATCCCCGGAGCCGCGTCCAGGAGGTCGCGCGCCTCGGCGGTCTCGTCGTTCGCCTCGGCCACGACCGCGTCGACGCGGTGCTCGAGCAGGCCGTCACGGGTCTGCTGGAGCAGGAACCAACCCACGACACTGACGACCCCGGCGGACAGGATCAGCGTGCTCGCCACCACGCGCGCCTGGATCGAGCGTCGCCAGAAGGTGAGCCCCCGACGGACGGACTCGGGCAGCCTGTGGGAGCCGGCTGACGAGCGCAGGTGGAGCACGGGTCGTCCTACGCGGTTCCGGCTTTGTACCCCACGCCACGGACCGTCACGACGATCTCGGGGTTCTCGGGATCGTGCTCGACCTTGGAGCGCAGCCGCTGGACGTGGACGTTGACGAGGCGCGTGTCGGCGGCGTGGCGGTAGCCCCACACCTGCTCGAGGAGCACCTCGCGCGTGAAGACCTGCCACGGCTTGCGGGCCAGGCACACGAGCAGGTCGAACTCGAGCGGCGTCAGGCTGATCCGCTCACCCCCGCGGGTGACCGCGTGACCGGCGACGTCGATCGCGAGGTCGCCGATCGTCAGCGTCTCCTGGCTCGGGGCGTCGAAGCGGCGCACCCGGGCCCGGATCCGGGCGACCAGCTCCTTGGGCTTGAACGGCTTGACGACGTAGTCGTCGGCGCCCGACTCCAGGCCCACGACCACGTCGACCGTGTCACCCTTGGCGGTCAGCATCACGATCGGGACACCGGACTCGGCGCGGATCTCCTTGCACACGTCGATGCCGTCCTTGCCGGGCAGCATCAGGTCGAGCAGCACCAGGTCGGGGCGGTACTCGCGGAACGCGTCCATCGCCAGGTCGCCGCGGCCGACCATGTGGCTGTCGAAGCCCTCCTGGCGCAGCACGATCGTGAGCATCTCGGCCAGCGAGGCGTCGTCGTCCACGACCAGGATCCGTCCCTTGGTCAGGCTCTCGGACGCAGGCTCGCTCATGGTGTCCAGTGTGCCAGCCCCGGCCCGCTCGTTTGGGACGTACCTCCCGAGGACGGGCCGGTGGGGCGGCCCCGTGTGACCACCCCACCGATCACCGGTCTCGATATGCCGGTCGCGACCTCCTTCGTCGGTCGCGCGGCTACTCGACCCAGCGCGTGTTTCCTGAGCCGAGCAAGCTCGGCTCAGGCGCCCTAGTACCGGTACTGCTCCGGCTTGTACGGGCCGGCGGCGTCGATGCCGAGGTAGGCGGCCTGCTCGTCGCTGAGGCGGGTCAGCTTCACCCCGAGCGCGTCGAGGTGCAGGCGGGCGACCTCCTCGTCGAGGTGCTTGGGCAGCACGTAGACGCCGACCGGGTAGTCCTCGGTCTTCGTGAAGATCTCGATCTGGGCCAGCACCTGGTTCGTGAAGGAGTTCGACATCACGAACGACGGGTGGCCGGTGGCGTTGCCGAGGTTCATGAGACGGCCCTCGGAGAGCACGATGATCGCCTTGCCGGTGGGGAACGTCCACACGTCGACCTGCGGCTTGACGTTCTTGCGCTCGGCGACGCCGGGAGCCTCGAGGCCGGCCATGTCGATCTCGTTGTCGAAGTGGCCGATGTTGCCCACGATCGCGTTGTGCTTCATCGACCGCATGTGGTCGACGGTGACGACGTCCTTGTTGCCGGTCGCGGTGATGATGATGTCGGCGTACGGGAGGGCGTCTTCGAGCGTGGTGACCTGGTAGCCGTCCATCGACGCCTGCAGCGCGCAGATCGGGTCGATCTCGGTGACGATCACGCGAGCACCCTGGCCGCGCAGCGACTCGGCGCAGCCCTTGCCGACGTCGCCGTACCCGCACACCACGGCGACCTTGCCGCCGATGAGGACGTCGGTGGCGCGGTTGATGCCGTCGATCAGCGAGTGGCGGCAGCCGTACTTGTTGTCGAACTTCGACTTGGTGACCGAGTCGTTGACGTTGATCGCCGGGAACAGCAGCGTGCCCTCGCGCATCATCTCGTAGAGACGGTGCACACCGGTGGTGGTCTCCTCGGTGACGCCCTTGATCGCGTTGGCGATCGGGGTCCAGTGGTTCGGCTTGTCGGCGAGGACCTTGTTGAGCACCTCGAACACGATCCGCTGCTCGGCGCTGCCGGCGGACGCCGGGTCGGGCGCCTGCCCGGACTTCTCGGCCTGGACGCCGAGGTGGACGAGCATGGTGGCGTCGCCGCCGTCGTCGAGGATCATGTTCGGCAGCTGGCTCTGCCCGTCCTTGGCAGGCCAGTCGAGGATCTGCTGGGTGCACCACCAGTACTCCTCCAGCGTCTCGCCCTTCCAGGCGAAGACCGGGACGCCCTGGGGGTCCTCGGGAGTGCCGTTCGGGCCGACCGCGATCGCGGCGGCCGCGTGGTCCTGGGTGGAGAAGATGTTGCAGGAGGCCCAGCGGACCTCGGCGCCGAGAGCGACCAGGGTCTCGATGAGCACCGCGGTCTGGATCGTCATGTGCAGCGAGCCCGCGATCCGGGCGCCGGCCAGCGGCTGCTCGGCGCCGTAGCGCTCGCGCATCGCCATCAGGCCCGGCATCTCGTGCTCGGCGAGCTCGATCTCGGTGCGGCCGTAGTCGGCCAGGGAGAGGTCGGCGACCTTGAAGTCCATCGGTTGTCTCCTCGTGAGGTGGAGTCAGGTCTGCGTCGTGCATCTGCACGTCTTGGGATCTCCCACGCGGACGCTGCAAAGCCTAGGACGGCGATCACCGGTTGGCGGAATCCTCGCGCCTGGTCGCCACCCGGGCCGGCCGGCCCCGAGCGAACGGTCAGTGAGCGGCGGCGGTCTTCTTGGGGAACGGCAGCAGGTGCATGACGACCATGACGAGCCCGCCGACGATCAGGCCGAGGACGGCGGACGCCACGGTGTTGACCGTCCAGCCGAGCGCGCCGCCCGCGCCGGACACCGCGTCGTGGACCTTCTCCTCGAGGTGGTGCACGGCGTCGTACGGCGCGTGCCAGCCGAGGTCGTCGAGCCCCACCAGCTCGATGTGGCCGCCGACCCACAGCATCGCGGCCGTGCCGACCACGGAGATCGTGGTGAGCAGCCGCGGCATGAACGCGACCAGGCCGCGGCCGAGCCGCTGCAGCGCGGCCGACGAGCGCTGGGTCAGGTGCAGGCCGACGTCGTCAATCTTCACGATCACCCCGACCACGCCGTACACGCCGATCGTGATCACGATCGCGACCACCACGAGGATCAGCAGCCGGCTGAGGAACGGCTCGTCGGCGACCTCGTTCAGCGCGATCACCATGATCTCGGCCGACAGGATCAGGTCGGTGCGGATCGCGCCGCTGACCATCTGCTTCTCGGCGTCGGCACCGGCCTCCGCGACCGGGGCGCCGTGCGCGTCGTGGCCGCGGATCCGGCCCCAGACCTTCTCAGCCCCCTCGTAGCAGAGGTAGGCACCGCCGGTCATCAGGATCGGGGTCAGCAGCCACGGCAGGAACTGGCTGAGCACCAGCGCCACCGGGAGGATCAGCAGCAGCTTGTTGCGGATCGAGCCGATCGCGATCCGGCGGATCATCGGCAGCTCACGGTCGGCGGTGACGCCGTGGACGTACTGCGGGGTCACCGCGGTGTCGTCGACGACCACCCCGGCGGCCTTGGTGGTCGCCCGGCCGGCGGCGGCCCCGACGTCGTCGACCGACGCCGCGGCCAGGCGCGCGAGCGCGGCGACGTCGTCGAGCAGCGCGAACAACCCTCCAGCCATGTGCGGAAGGCTATCGGGCGGTCCGCAACCCGCCGACCGGCTGGGTCAGGCCCGCGGTCAGACGGGGGCCGGCTGGAAGATGCAGGCCGAGTCCTCGGCCAGCGGGTCGCCGGTGTCGGCGTACGCCCGGGCCCGCGAGCCGCCGCACAGGTCGGCGAACTCGCACCGCCCGCACCGGCCGCTGAACTCCGAGGCCCGGATGCTGCGCAGCACCTTGTTGTCGCGGTAGATCTCGGCCAGCGGCCGGTCCCGCACCGAGCCCAGCGGGAGCGGCAGGAAGCCGGCCGGGTAGACCTCGCCGTCGTAGGCGACGAACACGATGCCCTTGCCGTCGCGGGTGGAGACGGTGTGCGCGGTCGACCGGCCCCGGCCCGGGCCGGCGCGCTCGACCAGGCGGTCGTGGAGGCGGTGGTACGTCGCGGTGTCCGGCGCGGGCACCCCGGCCTTGCGCTGGACGACGATCCTGCGGAAGAACGGCGCCTCCACCGTGCGCACCGTGAAGCCGTAGTGGGAGGTGTCGAACAGGAAGTGGCACACGTCCTCGTGCTCGGCCGGCGTGATCGCGCCGGTGGCCTCGCCGCGACCGACGTGCACCAGGAAGAACACCTCCCAGATCGCGACCCCCGTCTCGGCCATGAGCGCGGCGATGTCCGCGAGCTCGTCGAGGTTGGCGCGCATCACGGTGGTGTTGATCTGCACCTTCAGCCCGGCGTCGACGAGCGCCCGGATCGCGAGCACCGTCTCCTCGAAGTGGCCGGGGATGCCGCGGACGCCGTCGTGCGTCTCGGGCGTCGCGCCGTCCAGGCTGAGCGAGACCGCCTTGACCCCGGAGTCGACCATGCGGCCGATCGTCTCGGGGGTCAGCATCGGGGTGACCGACGGCGACATCGCGACCGGGACGCCCAGGCCGTTGGCGTACTCCACCATGTCGAAGACGTCGGGGCGCAGCAGGCAGTCCCCGCCGGTGAGGATCAGGATCGGGTACGGCCGGCCGAAGGCGGCGACCTGGTCGATCAGCGCGCGCCCCTCGGCGCCGCTCAGCTCGCCCGGCAGCGGGTCGGGCGCCGCGGACGCCCGGCAGTGCCGGCAGGCGAGCAGGCACGCGCGGGTGACCTCCCAGAACACCAGCATCGGCCGCTGCCCGTAGTCGACCGACCGGGGCAGCGTGAGGCCGGCGGGGTGGCCGGGGGGGTGGCCGGTGGGGTGGTTCATGCGGACGCTCCTTGCGCTGTGAGGATGCGGGTGGCGGTCGCCTCGGCCTGGGCCACGCACCCGGCGAGGCCGACGCCGCGGTACGCCGCGCCGGTCAGGTCCAGGCCCGGCAGCCCGGCCAGCTCCGCGTCGAGGGCCGTGAGCCGGGCGGCGTGCCCGACGACGTACTGCGGCATCGCGGCCGGCCACCGCTGGACGATCCCGTCGAGCGGCTCGGCACGGATCCCGAGCATCCGCGAGAGGGCCTCGCGGACCTCCCCGACGAGCCCCCCGTCGTCCATCGTGAGCCAGCGTGAGTCCCCGGCCCGGCCGACCATGGCCTTGACCAGCACGAGGTCGTCGCTGGGCTGGGGCCACTTCTGCGACAGCCAGCTGCAGCCGACGATCAGCTCGCCCTCGACCGGCGGGACGAGGAAGCCCGTGCCCGGCGGCAGCGGCGGCACCTGGTCGCGCCGGAACGCCAGGGTCACGTTGGCGACGTCGACGTACCCGATGCCGCGCAGCAGCTCGGCCGCGCCCGGCGCGAGGTCCGCGAGCAGGTCGGCGGTGACGTACGCCGGGGTCGCGAGCACGACGTGGGACGCGGGGAGGAGCCGGTCGTCGGTGCGCACCGTCCAAGATCCGTCGGACCTGCGGTCGAGACCGCGGGCCGCGGCGCCGGTCAGGACGGTCTCGGGGCCGAGCTCGTCGACGAGACGCGCGGTGAGCCCGGAGAGACCGCCACGCAGCGACACCAGCGGGGCGCTCGGGCGCCCCGCTGGCGTGGGGGCGCTGCGGCGCCGGCGGCGCATGGTGAGGTAGAGGCTGCGGCCTGAGCGGGCCATCGCGGCGATCTCGGGCACCGTGCTGGTGGCGCTCAGGAGCGCCGGGTCGCCGGCGTGGACGCCGCCGAGCAGGGGCGCCACCAGCCGGTCGTAGACCCCGGCACCGAACCGCGGCCGGACCAGGTCGGCGACCGACGGGTCGTCGGGCAGCCGGGACGGCGGCAGCACGAGGTCGAGCCCGGCCCGGGCCACCTCGGTGGGGCGGAGCAGCCCGGAGCGCAGCAGCGGGACCAGCCGCTCGGGCAGGCCGAAGGCCATCCCCGGCGGGAGCGGCCGCAGCGCGCCCCGGGACCAGACGTAGGAGCCGGAGCTCTGCGGCTCGACGACGGTCTCCGCCAGGCCGAGCGACGCCACCAGCCCGCCGAGCTCGGGGGCCCGGGACAGGTAGGCGTCGGGCCCGGTGTCGACCGGACGGGCGGCGACCTGCACGGTGTGGACCTTGCCGCCGGGACGCTCCGAGGCCTCGAGCACCCGCAGCCGGGCCTCCGGGCCGAGCCGCTGCCGCAGGAAGTACGCCGTCGCCAGGCCGCTGATGCCGCCGCCCACCACGACGACCTGGGCGTGCGCGCGCTCGTGCCCGCCGGTCCCGGTCATGCAGCCATCCTCGCCGCGCGCGGGTCCCGACCGCCCGGACCGAAGGTCCTTCGTCCGGGTGGCGCTGGTCACCCGTCAGCGCGGGATCAGCGCGGGATCAGCACGGCGTCAGCGCGGCGTCAGCGGAGGCGGACCCCCGCGCGCGGGGCGTGCCCGGTCTCGATGCCGGTCTCGATGTCGGCCTCGATCTCCGCCTCGATCTCCGCCTCGATCTCGGCCTCGATCTCGGGCTGGACCTGGTCCTTGACCACCGCGAGGTCGACGGCGTGCCGCACGTGCCGCTCGGCGTAGCCCAGCGGGTCGACCACGTCGTTGAGCCGCGTCGCCAGCGGCCGCCAGGCGAGCAGCAGCGCCAGCGCCACCGCGGCGGCCGTCGTGACCACGAACGAGACCACCGCGTGCGCGTCGGCCCAGGAGCCGTAGCCGGCGTACTCGGCGCCCTTCACCGCGAAGCCGTGGAACAGGTAGACGACCAGCGTCCAGGTGCCCATCCGGGTGAACCAGCCGGTCACCCGCGGCACGAGGGACAGGAACGCGGCGGCACCCAGCGTGCCGATCACCAGCACCAGCGCCCGGGTCAGCAGCGCCCGGAGGTCGTCGGCATAGCCCATCTCGTCGTAGCGGGAGCGGTAGTAGAGCCACTCGGTGCTGGCCCAGACGTCGGTCCAGGTGGTGAGGATCCAGATGGCGACGAACACCACGACGCCCGCGACCTGCACGCGCCGGTGGCGCAGCAGCTCGAGCCGCTCGGGGGTTGCCTTGAGCCCCATCACGAAGAACGGCAGCAGGCCCAGCACGCGGGCGATGTCGAGGGTGTCGCCGGCGTACATCCCGGCCGCGAGGCTGATCGCGACGGCCACGACCAGCCCGACCGGCAGGGGCCGGAAGATCGGCGTCATCAGCCGCCAGAGGAACAGCGCGGCGAGGTACCACATCGGCCAGTGCGGGTCGCGGAACAGGTCGGCGAGCTCCTCACCCCCGACGTAGACCCGGAACAGCGCCAGCGCGCACTCGAAGACGAGGTAGGGCACCACGACCATCCGGAACAGCTTCCACATCCGGACCCGGGTGTAGCTGAACGAGCGCGACAGGTAGCCGGTGACCAGCACGAACGCCGGCACGTGCCAGGCGTAGAGGAAGTCGTAGAAGTGGTCGGTGACGGCGTTGTCCGGCAACAGCGTCCACGCGTGCCCGACGACCACCAGTGTGACCAGCGCCATCTTGGCGTTGTCGAACCAGGGGTCGCGCGCGACGGGCTCCCGTGGAGGGACCGCCGTCGAGGCCGGGGGCGGGTTCTGGATCGGCATTCAGAACCCATACCCGATGACGACCGGCTTCAGTCCTCCACGAGACCGAGACGGAGGTACTCGGCGGCGTAGCGGCCGCTGAGCATGAGCGAGGCGTAGCGCGCGACCTCGGTCGGCGCGTCGGTGGTGACGCTCTCGACGCGTACGCCGCGCGAGGCGGCCGCGGCCTGGAGCCGGCCGCGGTGCTCGCGCACCACGGGCTCCTCGGCCCCGTCGTCGAGCACGAGCAGCATCGGACGCAGCTCGGCGGGCCCGTCGGCGAACGGGTCGACGAACACGTCGCGCTGCCGGGTGGCCTCGAGCACCGGCAGGAGGTGGTCGGCGTCCCCGGCGAGCGCCGCGCGACCGCTGGCCCGGCGGATGGCCTCGGCGACCCGGCGCGCGGCCCGGGCGGCGAGCACGGACCCACCCCAGACCAGCGGGTTGGTGTCGGCCAGCGCGATCGCGAGCATCTTGGCGGGGTTGACGGCCAGGTCGCGGTGCGGGGAGCACGCGATCGCCACCTCGTCCAGAGCGGTCGCCACCTGCTCGGCGTCGGCGCGCGGACCGAGTGAGACCCGGTCGAGATACTCGAGCACCAGCACGGCGGCCGCGAGCTGGTCCCGGTTGTCCGTGGGCAGGATCGTGCTCCAGCGGCCGGCGGCGTGCTCGGCCACCAGCGAGCCGGCGGGCGCGGCGACCACCACCTGGCAGCCGCGGCGCACCGCCTCGGCCACCGCGGACGCCGTACCGGTGTCGACGCCGTCGGGCGCCAGCACCACGACCAGGTCGAGGCTGCCGGCCCACCCAGGCAGCGCCGGACCGGGCCAGGCCACGAACGGCACCGGGCACCAGGGCTCGAGCACCGCGCGGAGCAGCCGCGAGTCGGGTCCGGCGGCGATCACCGCCCGGGGCCGGGCCAGCTCCTCGGCGCGGGCGACCGCATGGTCGGTGGCCTCGGCGGCGTCACCCGCGGCGCGGCGCACGCGGGCGCCGGACTCCGCCAGGTGGCGCAGGGCGCCGTCGTTCTCCAGGGTGGCCTCGTCGTCGAGGCGGGACTCGTCGAACCAGGTGGCCATCGGGCCCGCCTCTCAGGGCTTGCGGGCCTCGTCGACCAGGAGCACGGGGATGTCGTCACGGATCGGGTAGGCCAGGCCGCAGCCGCGGCAGACCAGCTCGGCCACTCCCTCGCCCTGGGTCAGGTCGAGCTCGGCGCGGCACGCCGGGCAGACGATGATCGCCAGCAGCTCGGGGTCGAGGTTGGCAGGGGGGTTGGCAGGGGGGTTGGCAGGGGGGTTCACACTCATCGGGCACTCCTGATCTCGGTCAGAACACGGTCGCGGATGTCGGCCATGGTGGCCTCGTCGCGGCCCTCGGCGTTGAGCCGGAGCAGCGGCTCGGTGTTGGACGGGCGCACGTTGAAGGCCCAGTCGGCGTGGCTGACGCTCAGCCCGTCGAGGTGGTCGACGGTGACGCCGTCGGCGCCGGCGTACGTCGTCTCGATCCCGGCCATCACCGCGGCGGGATCCGCGACCTCGCTGTTGATCTCGCCGCTCACGACGTAGCGCTCGTACTGCGCGAGCAGCTCGGTGAGCGACCGCTCGGTCTCGGCGAGCGCCGCCATGGCGTGGAGGGCGGCGAGCATGCCGGAGTCGGCGCGCCAGAAGTCGCGGAAGTAGAAGTGGCCGCTGTGCTCGCCGCCGAAGATCGCGCCGGTCTCGGCCATCGTGGCCTTGATGTAGGAGTGGCCGACGCGGGTGCGGACCGGGCTGCCGCCGAGCTCGGTGACGATCTCGGGCACGGCGCGGCTCGTGATCAGGTTGTGGATCACGGTCGCCCCGGGCTCCTTGGCCAGCTCGCGGGCGGCGATCAGGGCCGTCAGCGTCGAGGGCGACACCGCGTGGCCGCGCTCGTCGACCAGGAAGCAGCGGTCGGCGTCGCCGTCGAAGGCCAGCCCGAGGTCGGCGCCCTCGGCGAGGACGCGCCTCTCGAGGTCGACGAGGTTGGCGGGGTCGATCGGGTTCGCCTCGTGGTGGGGGAACGTGCCGTCGAGCTCGAAGTACATCGGGACCAGGTCGACCGCGTCGCCGAGCCGCGCGAACACGGCGGGCGCGGTGTGCCCGGCCATGCCGTTGCCCGCGTCGACGACGACCTTGAGCCGGCGGCCGGAGACCGGCGCCAGGGAGATCAGGTGCGCGGCGTACGCCTCGAGCACGTTGTGCTCGGAGATCGCGCCGGCGGGCCCGGAGGTCACCGGGCCGCCGTCCGCGACCAGGTCGCGGATCTCCGCGAGTCCCGTGTCGAGGCCGACCGGCTGGGCCAGGCTTCGACAGAGCTTGATGCCGTTGTACTGCGCCGGGTTGTGGCTGGCGGTGAACATCGCACCGGGGTGGCCGAGGAAGCCGGAGGCGAAGTACAGCTGGTCGGTGGAGGCGAGCCCGATCATCACCACGTCCGCGCCGGCCGCGCTCGCGCCCTCGGCGAACGCGCCGGCCATGCCCGGCGAGCTCGGGCGCATGTCGTGGCCGACCACGACCGTGGTCGCGCCGACGACCTGGACGAACGCGCTGCCGGTCGCCCGGGCCAGCCTCTCGTCCACCTGCTCGGGGACGGTGCCTCGCACGTCGTACGCCTTGAAGACCGCGCGCACGTTCGCCGGGTCGAGGGTGTCCACCATTCTCCGGAGCCTAGTGGGCGCGGGTCAGTCGCTGCTGAGGACCCGGAGGTGGCCGCGGCGGGCGGTCTCGCGGCCGGTCTCCGCGGCCGGGGCCACGCGCGGCAGCGGCGCGGGCCGGGCGGCCTCGCGCACGGCGTCGGCGAGCGCGAGCAGGTCGTCGCTCGAGGGTCCCTGGGCCGCGGGGTCGGCGGCGAGCCGCAGCACCTCCCAGCCGCGCGGGGCGGAGAGCCGCTCGCTGTGCGCCTCGCACAGGTCGTAGGCGTGTGGCTCCGCGTAGGTCGCGAGGGGGCCGAGCACCGCCGTCTGGTCCGCGTAGACATAGGTCAGCGTGCACACCGCGGGACGGCCGCAGGCGGTACGCGAACAGCGGCGGGCAGGACTCACGGCGCTGACGCTACCCGTCGCCCGGGTGCGGGCGCATTAGGCTCGCGGTGTGGATGACACGCGCCCCGACCCGGGCCCGCCGAAGCGCCGGATCCGGGACCGCCGCGGCCGGGGGATGCGGGGGCCGGGCGTTCTCCCCGCGGTCCCCGGCCGTCCCGAGCTGCGCACCGCCCGGGAGCGCTTCGACGACCTCGCGCTCGACATCGTCACCGACATCGACGCGCGCTGGCAGGACCGGCTCGGGCTGGTCGAGTACGCCGTCGAGGACACGCCCCAGATCCCCGACGACTGGTCGTCCGACACGGTGCCGCTGTCGTCGCTGGTCCGCGGCTCGGGCGGTACGCCGACCCGGCTGGTGCTGTTCCGCCGGCCCATCGAGCACCGCTGCGAGACCCGCACCGACCTGGAGGCCATGGTCCTGACGGTCGTGGTCGAGCAGGTCGCCGAGCTGCTCGGCGTCGACGCCGAGCAGGTGGACCCCCGGTACGACCGCGACGACTGATCCCTGCGACTCGCCGGTGCTGGGGTCCGGTCCTGGGGTCCCGCAGCCTCCGCGCTCACCGCAACCACACCCTCTGGAGACCGACCCAGGAGCGATCCCGCGGCCCGCGCGGCGACGAAGTCGACGCGCGAGACGCGGCTACGGCAGGCCCGGTCGCACGTCGGGCACCAGGCCGTTCATCGCCGGCAGCGTCAACGGCACCACCGCGGCGCCCTTCGGCCTCCCCTTGGACGCGCTGGTCGCCGAGACGAGCACGGCGCCGGACACCGAGGTGCGCGCGGGAGTGACGGTCACCAGCGCGGCGTCTGCGGGGAGCTTCACGATGACGCCCTCGGCCGGCACGATGTCGACCCGGGTGGTGTCCAGCTCGGCACCGGAGGCGGAGCGGGCGACGACCGTGACCGAGCCGGCCCGGGTGGCGCCGGCGAGCTCGACGGTCTTGTCAACGCCCTTGCCGCCGTCGGGCAGCAGCACGGTGGCCGTGCCGTCGATCGGCGCGTCCCCGACGGCGTGGGACAGGTCGCCCTGCACGACGGAGCGCGCAGTGGCGGTGACGGGGCCGCTCGACGTCACGAGCAGGCCGGTCGCGCCGTCGGCGGACGCGGAGCCGAGCACCTTGGAGAGCGAGATCCGCTGGACGCTCTGCGGTGCGACCCGGATCTCCGGGAGCCCCTTCGGCGCGAACACCGAGTCGTCGGTGACGACCCGGACCTCGGACCGGACCTCGCTGTCGGTGCCGTTGGCGATGACGAGCGTCCGGCGACCGCCGCCAGGCGCCAGGCCCATGAGCAGGTTGTCGGTGGCCGGCTCCGCCTGCGCGGGCAGCCAGTCCTGGGTCAGCTCGGCGGCGCCGATCTCGTCGACCCGGTCGAGCACGGTGGCACCGAGCCGGCCGCGCGACGCGACGACCTCGATCGCGAGCTCGTCGCGCCGCGGGATCTCGGCGCCGAGGTCGAGTCGCACGCTGGTGCCGCCGGGCACCGAGACCCCCAGCAGCCGGGGTGCGTCGACCACACCCCCGCGTCCGTAGACGGTGACGTCGGCGACGGCGGTGCCGGAGTCGGGGTTGACCAGCTCGAGCACCGAGGTGTGCCCGGCCCCGGCGCCGACTCCCGTGAACCAGGCCTGCGGCGCGGGCGCGGGGCACGCGACGGCAGCCCGCTGGTCCGTGCCGAACCGAGCGGCGACCAGGCCGGGCGCACTCTCGTCCTCGCCCGTGACCGCCGCCGGGCCGGGGTCGCCGGCCACGGTCGTCACCTCACCGGCGGCGATGTCCGCCGGGCGCCGGCCGTCGCCGAGCCCGACGTCGACCCGCCCGCGGACGCCCTCGGCGGCACTGGTGAGCGCGACGCCGGCGTCGCCGAGCGCCGAGGGACACACGACGGTCGCCCGGCTGAGTGCGGTGCGGGTGGGCGGGTGGTCGGCGCCGGTGGTCGACGCGGGGCGGACCAGCAGCACGGCGAGCCCGCCGAGCAGAGGCAGCACGACAGCGAGCAGCACGGTGACGTCGAGCCGGGTGCCGCGGCGGGTCGAGCGTCGTCCCGGGGCGGCGGGGGCGCTGTGGCTCATGACGACCGCCTCCTGCTGGTGGTGGGCAGGCAGAGCACGGCCACGACGACCGCGCCGACGCCCTGGACGACGAGCAGCAGCACCCGCAGCCACGAGGTGGGCCCGTCCAGGCTGGTGGCGTCGACCTCCCGGTCGACCTGCCAGGCGCGCGTGGACCGGTCCGCCGCGCTCGCCTGGACGAGCCCGGCCGCCGCGTCGAGGACGGAGGCGACGTCGCCGTCTGCGGGTGCGGGCAGCACGACGTACTCGATCCCGCTCTGCCCGAGCCGGTCGATCACCGCGGGGGTGGGCCGCGAGACCAGCTCGCGCACCTCGCGGGTGAACGAGTCGTCAGCCGCGGTGAGGTCGAGGATCTCGTCCTCGCCAAGCGTGACCCCGTCGCCGCGGCGGACGGTGTAGCTGAGGCCGTCGTCCACGCTGCCCCGGACGACGAGGATGCCGTGCGCGGCGCCCGCCTCGGAGCTCTGCACCATGTAGACCGGGATGTCGGTGTCCACGCCGTCGGCGATGGCGGGGTCGGAGCCGGCGAACCACCACGCCAGGCCGCCGACGGGCACCGCGGCCGCGACCACGGCGAGCACACCGGCGCCGACCCGGCGCCAGGTCGCCGAGCCGTTGGCGAGGCCGATCGCGCCGGTGGTGACCGCGACGACGAACGCGCCCTGCAGGACCACCATGAGCACGCTGAGTCCCGCGTCGGCGGTCGCTGCCGCGAGCGAGACCGACACGGTGCCGAGCACCGCGGCGATCACCGCGGCCACGACGGCGACGACCCAGCAGACCAGCACGGGCACTCGCGTCATCCGGGGCACGAGCGCGAGCACGGCCAGCGCGGCGAGCACCGCGCCCAGCCACCACGGGGCGCCGAGGTCCGCGAGCCGGCCGGTGACCATGGCGACCCCGTCGACCTCGGGGGCCGGGAGCCGGCCGACGTCGAGCAGCAGTGCCTCGGCGGCACCGCGCTGGATCGCCGGCAGCCACCATGGGGAGAGCAGCAGCGGGACGAGCCCGAGCGCTGTCGCGGGCGGCCCCCAGACCGAGCGGTCGTGCCCGACGCCGCGCACGATCGCGAACGCCGCGGCGACCACGACCAGCCCGAGCAGCACCGCGAAGAGCCACAGCACCGGCGCGAACGCCGCGGTGAGGGTCAGCAGCAGCCCGGTCCGCCAGGCGGCGCGCCAGCGCCGGTCCGCGGCCGGGTCGGCGAAGCCGAGGGCGGCGTGGGCCAGCCACGGCAGCAGCGCGGACCCCACGACGACCCCGAGCCGTCCGTCGCCCCAGGCACCGCTGGCGATCGGCACGACCGCCCACGTCGTCGCACCCCACAGCAGCGCCCATCGGGGCGCGCCGGTCGGCGTCACGAGCCGGCCGACCACCCGCAGCAGCCGCCATGCTCCCCAGAGACCGAGCGGCACCGCGAGCACGAGCACGGCCGACACCGCGGCCGCGGGACTGTCCCCGAGGACGACCGCGAGCAGCGCGAGCACGGGGAGGTACGGCGGTGCCGGGACCGCGGTCCCGGTGCCGAGCGGGTGCCAGGTCTCGGTGTGCAGCCGCCACCAGTCCGAGACACCGGCCGGCACGGGCGACAGCCCGCCGCCGGCCACCTCGCCGAGCGCGTCCCGCGCACCGACGAGCGCCGCGACCACGACGAGGGTCAGCGCCAGTGCCACGGGGTTGGTGAGGAACCGGGCGACCGCCCCGGTGTCCTCGGTGAGCTCGTCCTCGTCCGAGCGCGGCCTGGCCACGGTGCTCGCCGGCGCGTGCTCGGCGGCCGCGGCCCGACGGCGCTCGGCGACGTCCTGCGCCTGGTTGGTGGCGGCCGCCACCAGGTCGCCGAGGAAGTCCAACCCGTGCCGGTAGGGCAGCCACCACGGCGCGAGCAGCGGCCGGGCGCGCTCCTCGTCGACGACACCGAGCTCGCGTCGTGCCCGGCGGGCCGCGCGGACCTGCCCGGGGTGGGCGTAGATCGAGAGCAGTGCGGCCAGGTCGTCGAGCGCCTCCCCGACGGCGCGGACCAGCAGGAACCCGACCATCCGCAGCAGCGTGCCGAACGCCAGCCGCACCGTCAGCCACAGCAGGGAGCGGCGCCGCGCGTTGACCAGCAGCGTGTAGAGCGCCGCACGGCGCTCCTGGTAGTGGGTGTGCCGGCCGGTCAGCGGCGTACGCCGCAGGCCGCGGTGCGCGGCCTCCGCGTGGAAGACCACGGCGTCCGGGACGACCACCGTGCGGTGCCCGGCCATCGCCGCCCGCCAGCCGAAGTCGATGTCGTTGCCGAAGATCGGCAGCTGCGGGTCCAGCCCGCCGAGCTCCTCGAGCACCGAACGGCGCACCAGCATGCCGGCGGTGTTGACGGCCAGCACCTCGCGCACCTGGTCGTGCTGGCCCTGGTCGTACTCACCGCGCTCGAGACCGGTCTCGCGACGCCCGGTGCCGGAGATCGTCACGCCGAGCTCGAGCAGCCGCTTCAGCGACGGCCACTCGCGCAGCTTGGGCCCGAGGATGTCGACACCCGGGTCGGCGGCCGCTGCCGCGAGCAGCGCGGCGAGCGCTCCGGGGTCGGGGTTCGCGTCGTCGTGGAGGATCCACACCCACTCGCTGGTCGAGCCGCGCTCGCGCAGCTGCTCGAGCCCGAGCGCGATCGCGGCCGGGAACGTGGTCGACCCCGGCGCGCTGACGACGTCGCCGAACTCACCGCCGAAGGCGTCGTGGAGCAGGTCGGCGCTGCCGTCCCGGCTCGTGGTGTCGACGACGACGACGTCGTCGACCGCGGTCCGCTGGCCACGCAGACCATCGATCACCGCAGGCAGCCAACGCGCGCCGTCGTGGCTGACGAGCAGCGCTGAGACCGAGGAACCCACGACCCGGAACCCTAACGGCCCGGGGGTGAGGCCCCTCGGTCGGCGCTACCCCAGCCTCAGACGGCCCGCTTCTTCAGCTTGCGGCGCTCCCGCTCGGAGAGCCCGCCCCAGATGCCGAAGCGCTCGTCGTTCATCAAGGCGTACTCGAGACAGTCGTCTCGTACGTCACACGTCAGACAGACCTTCTTGGCCTCACGAGTCGACCCTCCCTTTTCCGGGAAGAACGCCTCGGGATCGGTTTGTGCGCACAGCGCACGTTCCTGCCAGCCTGCTTCCTCGGCGTCCCCGTCGAGGAGAAACAGTTCTCTCACGGCCCTCGCCCTTTCGACCCGGTACTGCCGCTCCCCACATCGTGAACGACACTGTGGGAATTACATGCCTGTCGTACCCCGAAAGTCAACCCCGGATCTGCTATGGGGCCCGACCGGCGGCCGTGGCCGCTCCCCCGTGCGGCAAGGTATCCGCATGCAGAACATCACCGTGCTGTCGGGCGGCATGGGCGGCGCCCGCTTCCTCCAGGGCCTGCTCCACGGCATCGCCGGGGGCCTGCTGCCCGGCGTCGCACCCGACGCGGTGGTCACCGTCGTCGCCAACACGGCCGACGACCTGTGGATCCACGGGCTCAAGGTCTGCCCCGACCTGGACACCGTCATGTACACGCTGGGCGACGGCATCGACCTCGAGCGCGGGTGGGGCCGGCGGGACGAGACGTGGAGCGTCAAGGCCGAGCTCGCGGCGTACGGCGTCGAGCCCACGTGGTTCGGCCTCGGCGACCGCGACGTCGCGACCCACCTGGTCCGCACCCAGATGCTCGACGCCGGCTACCCGCTCTCGCAGGTCACCGAGGCGCTGTGCCGGCGGTGGCTGACGCCCGTCCACGGGGATCGCCTGCGGCTGCTGCCGATGACCGACGACCGGGTCGAGACCCACGTCGCCGTCGCCGACGCGCAGGCACCCAGCGGCCGCCGGGTCGTGCACTTCCAGGAGTACTGGGTGCGGCTGCGCGCCGAGGTGCCGGCGGAGGCCGTGGTCGTCGTCGGCCTCGACGAGTCGACGCCCGGACCGGGCGTGATCGACGCGATCACCGACGCCGACCTGGTCGTGCTGCCACCGTCGAACCCCGTGGTCTCGGTGGGCACGATCCTCGGCGTGCCGCGGGTGCGTGAGGCGCTCGCCGCCACCCGGGCGCCGGTCGTGGGCCTCTCCCCGATCGTCGGCGGGAGCCACGTGCGCGGCATGGCCAACCAGCTGCTCACGTCGCTCGGCGTCGAGGTGAGCGCCGCCGGGGTGGGGCTCCACTACGGCGCCCGCTCCGACGGCGGGGTGCTCGACGGCTGGCTGGTCGACGAGGTCGACGCCGACCAGGTCGAGCGGGTGACCGCGAGCGGCCTCGCGTGCCGCGCCGTACCGCTGATGATGACGGACGTCGACGCCACCGCCGCCATGGCCGCCGCGGCCGTCGGACTGGCCGCGGACCTGGCCGCCGGATGACCCACCTCGAGGTCACCGCGCCCGACGGCGTGCCCGAGGTCGGCCCCGGCGACGACCTCGTCGAGCTGCTGCTCCCCCACGTCGACCTCGTCGACGGCGACATCGTGGTCGTCACGAGCAAGGTCGTCAGCAAGGCCGAGGGCCGGGTGCGGACCGGCACCCGCGAGGAGGCCCTCGCCAGCGAGACGGTCCGGGTCGTCGCACGCCGCGGTGCGACCACGATCGTGCGCACCCGGACCGGCCTGACCATGGCCGCCGCGGGCATCGACAGCTCCAACATCCCGGCGGGCCGGGTGGTGCTGCTGCCGCTCGACCCGGACGCCTCCGCCCGCGACCTGCGCGGGCGACTGGCCCGGCGCACCGGCCGCAACGTCGCGGTGGTCGTGACCGACACCGCCGGGCGAGCCTGGCGCGAGGGGCAGACCGACATCGCGATCGGCGCCGCGGGCCTCCTGGTGGCCGAGGACCATGCCGGCCGCACCGACCGGTGGGGCAACGAGCTCGCGGTCACCCTGCCGGCCGTCGCCGACGAGATCGCCGGCGTCGCCGAGCTCGCCCCGGGCAAGCTCGGCGGGCGGCCGTTCGCCGTCGTGCGGGGCCGCGCGGACCTGGTGCTCCCGCCCGGCCACGACGGCCCGGGCGCCGCCGCCCTGATCCGGCCCGAGGGCGCCGACCTCTTCGGGTACGGCGCTCGGGAGGCCGTCGTACGCGCGCTCACCGGCGACCTCGCCGACCGTGCGCCGTTCGGCGCGCCGGCCCCGGCCGCCGAGCTCGCGGCGGCCATCCGGGGCTCGGTCGGCCTGCTCGCGTCGAGCGCGGGCCCCGACGGCGGCGAGCTCCTGGTCACGGTCCCGCCCGGCCTCGCCCGAGCGGTCGCCGCCCTCGCGTTCGCCCACGGCTGGGACGTGGTCCGCACCGATTCTCCGAGCGGCACGCGGTTGCGGCCGGGCACCCCATGATCCACCCGTAGACTCTGCCCTCGACTGACCCCGACCGCCCCCGCCCGACCGAGGACGCACACCGTGGCCAAGCCCGCCAAGAACGATCGCCAGGCGAAGATCCAGCAGCAGCTCAAGAAGCAGAAGAGCGCCGACCAGCGGCGCGGCTTCGCCATCGTCGGCGTCTGCGTCCTGGTCGCCCTGCTGATCATCGGAGCGGCGGCGTACAAGCCCGTCAAGGACTGGTGGGACGGGCGCGAGTTCGACAAGGTCGCGCTCTCCGAGATCGGTGCCCCGGCGTCGTCCTGCCAGGACATCACCACCAAGAAGGCCGACGGCAACCAGAACCACGTGCCGACCGGCACCCCGGTCGAGTACAAGGACGCACCGCCGGCGTTCGGCGCGCACTGGAACGAGTCGGGCGTCGCGCCCGCGCCGTTCGCGCGCAAGTTCTACACCGCCGACGACCGGCCCCAGCTCGAGGCGCTCGTGCACAACCTCGAGCACGGCTACACGCTGCTCTGGTACGACCACACCATCGCGGAGAACGACACCGACCTGGAGGAGCTGCGCGCGATCGCGGAGAAGTTCGGCGGCGCCGACAACCCCCGCTACAAGTTCATCGCGCTGCCGTGGACCAAGTCGGACGAGAACGGCGCCACGTTCCCCGACGGCCAGCACATCGCGTTCACCCACTGGTCCGCCGGCGGCCAGGGCGAGACCGACGCCAGCAAGCAGCTGGGCGTCTGGCAGTACTGCTCCGAGATCAGCGGTGCCGCACTCGACTCGTTCATGAAGAAGTACCCCTACTTCGACTCCCCCGAGCCGAACGCGATGTGAGCTGCCTTCGTCTCCCGAGCGGAGCTCGGGAGACGAAGACGCAGCAGCCAGGTCGAGTAGGCGCGAGAGCGAGGAACGAGCTCGCGACCGCCGTATCGAGACCCAGTACGCCGGCGGAACATCTGCCCAGCCACCGACCCGCAGGTGGTCTCGATACGCCGCCTCGTTCCTCGGCGGCTACTCGACCAACGAACGGATCGCCCCAGTCGTCGATCCGCAGATGGTCTCGATACGCCGCCTCGTTCCTCGGCGGCTACTCGACCAACGAACGAGCGTGGTGGTCTCGACAAGCTCGACCACCGAACGAGCGTGGTGCTCGACCACCGCGAGCGCTACGTCAGGTCGGTGCGCCCGTCGGCCTTCAGCCCCTCCACGACCTGCTTGACGTCCTGCGCCCGAGCCCGCGTGGTGACCAGGAGGGCGTCCGGGGTGTCGACGACCACGACGTCGTCCAGCCCGATGACGGCGACCACGCGACCGGACGAGGGGACGACCAGGCCGCTGGCGTCGACGGCCCGCACCAGCGCCTCGTCCCCGAGCACCGAGACCTGCTCGGCGGACGAACCGAGCAGCGCCGCCAACGAGTCGAAGTCCCCGATGTCGTCCCAGTGGAACGCCGAGGGCACGCACGCGACCCGGCCCGCGTCGGCGGCCGGCTCGGCCACGGCGTGGTCCAACGCGATCTTGGGCAGACCCGGCCACAGCTCGTCGAGCCGCCCCGGGTCGGCGGCGACCGTGCGCAGCGCACCGGCGAACTCCGGGTGCCACCGTGCGAGCAGGTCGAGCAGCACGGTCGGCCGGACCACGAACATGCCGGCGTTCCAGCGGTAGCGGCCGGTGGCGACGTACTCGGTCGCGGTCCGCACCGACGGCTTCTCGACGAACTCGCGCACCTCGGTGGCACCGGGGTGCCCGGCGAGCGGCGCACCGAGGTGGATGTAGCCGAACGCCGAGGACGGGAACACCGGCTCGATGCCGATCGTCACGAGCCAGTCTTCGCGGGCGACCCCCGCGGCGACGCGCACCGCGGCCGCGAACGACCCGGGATCGGGGATCACGTGGTCGGCCGCGAAGGAGCCCATCACCGCGTCGGGGTCCTCGCGCTCGAGCACGGCGGCGGCCAGCCCGATCGCGGCCATCGAGTCGCGCGGGGCCGGCTCGGCCAGCACCCGCTCCGGTGCGACCTGCGGGAGCTGCCCCAGCACCGCCTCGCGGTGCGCGGTGCCGGTGACGACCACGAAGCGGTCGCCGACGAGCGGCGCGAGCCGGTCGTGGGTGTCCTGCAGCAGGGTGCGCCCGCGGCCGGTGAGGTCGTGGAGGAACTTCGGGGCCGAGGAGCGCGACAGCGGCCAGAGCCGCGTGCCCGCTCCACCCGCCGGGATCACGGCCCAGAAGTGGTCGATGGCTGGGGCGGCAGGGTCGGCTGCGGGCATGCTGAGAGGCTAGTGGGGTGACGACCTTCGCCGACGTCCTGGCGCGCCAGCTGCGAGCCGACTCCTCCCGCCCCCTGATCACCTTCTACGACGACGCGACCGGCGAGCGGGTCGAGCTCTCGGTGACGACGTACGCGAACTGGGTGGCGAAGGCCGCCTCGCTCCTGGCAGAGGAGCACGAGCTCGAGCGAGGCCAGTCGCTGTGCGTCGACCTGCCCGCCCATTGGCTCGGCCCGGTCTTCCTCGGGGCGGCGTGGACGGTCGGCCTGGTCGTGACCGGGCCCGAGGACGACGGGCCGGACGCCGTCGTCTGCGGCCCAGAGACCCTGGCGAGCTGGGCGGACCGGGCCGAGGAGCTGCCGGTGCTGGCCTGCTCGCTGCTGCCGCTCGGCGTCCGCTTCGCCGACCCGCTGCCCGCCGGCGTCCACGACGTCGGCGTCGAGGTCTGGTCGCAGCCGGACGCGTTCACGCCCTGGGACCCGCCGGTCGTGGGCGACGTCGCGACCGGGGCGTCGTACGGCGCCGCGACGCAGGAGCAGCTGTGGACAGCGGCCGCCGCCGGGAGTCTCCTCACCGACGGCGGCCGCCTCCTCTCGGAGGCGAACCCGGCTTCCCCACCAGGTGTCGCCGCCTTCACCGAGCCGCTCGTTGCCGGCGGCTCGCTGGTCCTGGTCACCCACGCCGGACCGGAGCGTCTCGAGGCGATCTACGCCGCCGAGCGCGCCACGGCCCGCTTCCCTTGATCGCGGAGGACCAGGCAGTCCTCTTCTCCGCAGGGCCGGTCTAGCCGGCCAGGTCGTACTCCCCCATCCCCTCGGCCAGGAACCGGCGCGGCGCGAAGCCGGTCGCCGTGCCCTGAAGCAGCCACAGGTAGCCGGTCGCCTTCTCACGGACGATGAGGTCCGAGTGCCCGGTCAACCCGACGTCGCTGACGCCGATGACCCAGTCGTACGGCGTCAGGTCGAGGCTCAAGGTGCGCGGACTCGTCAGCCCGCCGGGCCCGTTGCCCGGGAACAGCGTCAGCTTCGACCCGCTGCGGAACAACGAGTCGGGCGCACCGTCGCCGTCCCAGCGGCCGACCGCCACCTGACGCCCGGCCGCGATCCGGCCGTGGGCGACGTAGCTGGTCTTGAGCCCGGTCAGGCCGTTGCCCGGGTAGATCCGGATCGCCCCGCCCTTCGGCTGCCCCATGAGATCCGGATACCCGTCACCGGTCATGTCGCCGACCGCCGCGAGCAGGGCGACGCTTCCGAAGCCGTCGGCCAGCTTGATCGACGACGCCCCGAAGTGTCCGGTGCCGTCGCCGCGGCGCAGGTAGAGGGCGCCGGTGCTCTTGCTGCGGAACACGATGTCGCCGAAGCCGTCACGGTCCCAGTCGCCGGCGTTGAGCACGAGGTTGGCCACCGAGAGGTCGACGCCGGTCGCGATCGGCTCGGCGGTCTCCGTGCCGCCGCTGTTGCGGAACACGACCACGCGGGCGCCCCTGCGCGCCACGAGGTCGGCCGTCGGGTCGCCGAGGACCTGAGCGGCCCCGGCGAGCATGCCGATGGTGCGCAGCCGGGACACCGGACCGAGCGGCTGCCCGTAGCTGCCGTCGCCCCGGGAGGGCAGCACGTAGCCGAGCTTGGACGTGGCGTCCCGGACGACGAGGTCGGCCCGGCCGTCTCGGGTCAGGTCACCCGCCCCCGTGATCGCAGACCACCGGCCCCAGGAGCCGGGAACCGCGCTGGCGCTGCCGAAGCCGCCCTTGGCCAGGCCCTGGTGCAGCCACAGCGCACCCGCGGCGTCCCGGGCGAGCAGGTCGGGCCGCCCGTCGCCGTTCACGTCACCCGCACCCACGAGCAGGGTGTAGCCGCCCCAGGTGGTGCCGAGCCGCTCGACTTTGAACGTGCCGTCGCCGCGACCGAGGAACGTGTCGAGGCGGCCGGTCGCCGGCCACCGGGCGACCAGGTCGTTCCTTCCGTCACCGTCGAGGTCGCCGACCGCGGTCAGGAGGTCGTGGCCGCCCAGCGCGGCGACCTGCTTCACCGCGTTGCCGAACGAGCCGCCGGCGCTGCCGGGGCGCACCTCGGCGCTGCCGTCGGCAGCCTGCACCAGGAGGTCGCCGATGCCGTCGCCGGTCAGGTCGGGGGACGCGACCACCTCCTGGCCGGACGTGACGCCGCTCAGCGCGGTGACGGGCTTGCGGAAGCTGGTCAGGCCCGCGGTCGGGACCACGAAGCCCTGGCCGTCGCTCGCCCGACGGACGATGAGGTCGGGGTGGGGCGTCGAGGCCAGGTTGGACTCCAGCTCGCGTCCGGCCCAGCCGCGCTGTGCCTCGGCGGCCAGGGTACGGATCTCCGGGATCTTCGCGTACAGGTACCTGCCCGGACAGGCCGTCGAGGCGGCGTCGCGGTGCCCGTTGATCGCCTCGAAGTCCTTGGACCCGACCCACTGCTTGGTCGAGGACGCGTCCACGCCGTGCAGCGACAGCTTCCACGCGAAGAGCGCGCCGTACGCCTGGATCATCGCCTGCGAGGGCTGCGCGATGTCGTAGTTGCCGATCGCGGACATCGCGAAGGAGTACTCGTTGTAGTTCAGCGTGTGTGCGCCGACGACCGGGCGGTCGATACCGCCGTACCGGCCCTCCCAGATGCGGCCGAACCGGTCGACGAGGAAGTTGTAGCCGATGTCGGACCAGCCGCGGGACTGCGTGTGGTACGCGTAGATGCTGCGGAGGATCCCGGGCACCTCGGCGCGGCTGTAGTTGTTGGCGTTCACCGTGTGGTGCACGAAGCCGGCGTGCACCTCGAAGTAGTGCAGCGAGCTCTTGTCGCGCATGCGCTCGTCGGCGCCCCACTGGGCGCGCGAGTAGATCTTCGGGCGCGGGGTGTACGTCGCCGCCTGCAGGTCGATCTGGTCGCCGCCGTCGGTGCCCTCGCCGGGGTCGGTGTCCAGGCTCGCGGCCACGCGCCCGGTCAGCGCACCGGGGTCGGCGGCCGAGGTGGCCGCGCCGTCCATCGTGTCGGTGTCCAGGGCCGGCTTCTCGACGGCGCTGCGCGCCGCGGTGCCGGGGTCGACGACGGCGAGGCGCAGGTCCGGCGGCAGCGTGCGGGCCGCCGAGGCGCGGACCTGGACCTGGTCGACGTCGCCCACCAGGAGTGCGTCGGTGCCGGGACGCGCGTGGCGGGCCTCGGCGGTGCCCGGGTCGGGGCCGTGCTCGACGTCGTAGTCGAGGTCCATCCAGTCCGACCAGGTGTCGCCGGTGCGGGTGCGGACGGCGAGGCTGATCGCGCCCTCCGGCACCGAGGTGCCGTGCGCCCAGGTGACGCCCACGGCGCCGTACCCGCTGACCGCCTCGGGGAGGCTGGTCACCTGGGTGCCGCCGAGCGCACCGGCCTTGGTGCGGCTGCTGACCGCGCGCGGCGCGACCTTGCTGCCCGCCGGGGCGGTCAGGGAGTACTCCGTGACGGTCGGGTCGACCGGCGCCGTCGGGACCTTGGAGGGTCGCGCGGCGGCCCGGGTGTACGCCGACAGGTCGGCCGCCAGCGAGTCGCCCAGGGGGTCCCCCGAGGAGCCCGCGCCAGGGGCGCCGGTCGGCATCTCGCGGACGACGTCGAGGCTGACGACGCTGGCCGCCGGCGTGAGCGCGGCAAGCACGACACCGAGCGCCAGCAGCTGCTGACAGGCGGTGACGAAGGTGGTCTTGCTGGGGGGCATTGAGGGACTCCATGTGCGCGGGGAAGTTCACACGTGGAGCAACTGTCACACCAGTAACACGCCTCTGGAAGAGGAATTGAGTAACTACAATCTTGTAATTTCCACTCGACACGCCGACAGAACCGAGATTTGTCAAGAAACTTCAGGCTTGTAGTTCTCGGCCCCGGCCGATTCGGTCCGGTCGCTGGTCGAGTAGCCGCCGCGAGGGACGAGCGGCGGCGTATCGAGACCACTGCACGACCGAGGTCTCGATACGCCGGTCGCGAGCTCGTTCCTCGCTCGCGCGGCTACTCGACCTGGCTGCTGAGTCCTCGTGTCCCGAGCTTCGCTCGGGTCACGAGGGCAGCTCAGATGTCCGCGCCGAGCTCGTCGTCGGTGTCGCCCGCGGTGAGCTCGTCGCCGTCCGACTTCTCGTCGTCGTCGTACCGGACGAACTTGATGCCCTCGTCGACGTCGCCGTCGAACGCGAGGCGGCCCTGCTCGAGCACGAGCACCCGGTCGCACATCTTGCGGACCGAGCCCGCCGCATGGCTGACGTAGAAGAGCGTGCGGCCGCTGTCGCGGATCTCCTGCATCTTCTTCAGGCACTTCTGCTTGAACGGCTTGTCCCCCACCGCGAGCACCTCGTCGGCCAGGAAGATGTCGGAGTCGACGTGGATCGCCACCGCGAAGCCCAGGCGGGCGAACATCCCGGAGGAGTAGTGGCCCACCGGGGAGTCGAGGAAGCGCCCGATGTCGGCGAACTCGACGATGTCGTCGAACTTGCGCTGCGTCTCCGCCTCGCTCATGCCGAGCACGGCGGCGTTGAGGTAGACGTTCTCCCGGCCGGTCAGCTGCGGGTGGAACCCGGCGCCGGTCGCGATCAGGCCGGCGATCCGGCCGCGGGTGAGCACCGTGCCGGTGTCGGGACGCATCACCCCGTTGATGAGCTTGAGCAGCGTGCTCTTGCCCGAGCCGTTCAGGCCCATCAGGCCGATGGACTCGCCCTGCTCGACCGTGAACGACACGTGGTCGAGCGCGTTGAACTTGCCGCGGATGTCCCGGCCCTTCACGGCCGCGACGGTCATCTGCTTGAGCGTGCGGTGGTAGCGCAGCGTGAAGGTCTTGGTGACGTCGTCCACCACGATCGACGTGTTGCTGGAGTGCGTCGTCACAGCTGCTCCGGGATCCTGTTCTCGAACCGGGTGAAGATCAGCTGGCCGCAGACCAGCATCACCAGCGCGATGCCGAGGGCGAGGAACCCGTAGGCGTACAGGTGATCCGGGATGTGCGCGGCGTGGATCGCGTCCGGGTCGTCGGTGGTGCCGACCCAGAACGCCTGCTGGACGAGCAGCACCGCGTCCGCGATGGGGTTGAAGAGGTAGTACTGCGCGAAGTGGCCGAACCGCGCGTCGACCATGCTGTAGGGGTAGATCATCGGCACGGCGAACCGCACGAAGTTGGTGAGGATCGAGACGAAGCTGCTGACGTCGCGCATGAACACGTTGGCGACGCTGAAGACCAGCGCCAGCGAGGTCCCGAGGGCGGCGATGATCGCGAGCGCCAGCAGGAACCCGAGCAGGTAGACCGGATCGGGCGTCCAGCCGGTGAACAGGCAGATCACGGTGAGGATCACGATCTGGGGGCCCATGTGGTAGAGCGAGACCAGCATCGAGGCCACCGGGAACATCTCGCGTGGCATCGCCATCTTCTGCACCAGCGACCGGTTGCGCACGATGGAGCGGGTGCCGGCGTTGAACGTCTCGATGAAGAACTGCACGACGATCAGTCCGCAGAACACGTGCACCGCGAACATCTCGGTGCTGCGGCCGACGATCTTGCCCATCACGAACCAGTAGATGAACAGCTGCGAGAGCGGGTTGATGTAGGACCACATCAGCCCCAGGAACGAGCCCTGGTAGCGAGCACTGACCTCGCGCTTGACCAGCATGCGCAGCAGGTAGCGGCGTCGGAACACCTCCAGGAGGCCGGCGCGCGGGGCCGGCGGGCTCAGCGGTGCGTCGACGACGTGCAGGCGACCGGCGTCAGTCATCGAGCCCCTCGAAGGACGCCTTCCAGGCGTCCGGCGAGGTCAGCGACCCCAGCGCCTCCTTGTAGCGGGCGCTCAGCTCCGGCCACTCCTGGAACAGCCGGGCGTGGAGCGCCGTCGAACGCCGCATCTGGTCGGTGAACTGCTGCCGGTCGCGGCGGTACCAGGCCGCCTTGGTGCCGTCGGCGGCCGAGACGATCGCGGAGTCGTAGTGGGCCAGCCGGAACCACTTCTGGTCGAGGTGGGGAACGATCCCCTCCGGGAACGCCGACGACATCGCGCGCGGTGGCGTGACCTGCCGGACGAGTCCGGTGGCGGCCATCATCAGCTTGCCCGGCATGTTGGTCGGGTTGGGGATCCCCTTGCCCTTGCGGGGCGGCTTCTTCATGCGCGGCGGCGGGAACAGCTCGAGGTCCGGGGTGGCGCGCGCGTCGTCGTACCGGCCGGACAGCTCACGCAGGTACGGCAGTCGGTGCGCCAGGTCGGAGTGCATCCGCTCCGGGCCGTCGAGCACGTCCTGGAGCGCGAGCAGGATGATCTCGCCGGTGCCGTACTGCATCGAGACCAGCCGCTTGGCATGGTTGGCCATGCTCTCGAAGGCGAGCCGGCCGCCGTGGTCGTACGGCGAGTGCAGCAGCGCCGAGACGAGCCGGTTGCGCTCGTGGAAGTAGGCCTGCCAGTCGAGCGTGTCGTCCTTCTCGGTCCACGGGACGTGCCACACGGCGGCGCCGGGCAGGGTCACCGTGGGGAACCCGGCCTCGCCGGCCCGCAGGCCGAACTCGGCGTCGTCCCACTTGATGAACATGGGCAACGACAGGCCGATCTCACGGATCACCGAGGTCGGGATCAGCGACATCCACCAGCCGGTGTAGTCGACGTCGATCCGGCGGTGCAGCCACGGCGTCGACCGCAGCGGACGCCGGGCCCAGTCGTGGGAGTGCTTGGTCTCCGGGGCCGGACCCCAGAACCAGGTCCACTTCGCCAGGGCCTCGCCGTAGGCGTGCATGACGGTGCGGTCGTACAGGCTGAACATGTGTCCGCCGACGATCGTGGGGCGCCGCGTCAGGTCGGCGAACGCGACCGCGCGCTTGATGCCCTCGAGCTCGCAGACGACGTCGTCGTCGAGCAGCAGGACGTAGTCGGACTTGCCGCGCTGCACGGACTCGAACATCGCCCGCGAGAAGCCGCCGGACCCGCCGAGGTTGGCCTGGTCGATGATGTGCAGCTGGTCGCCGAGCACGGCCTTGGCCTCGGCGTAGCGGTCGGTGTCGACCACCTTCTGGTTGCCCTGGTCGACCACGAACACGTCGTCGAGCATGGCGAGGGTCGAGGGATCGCGCGACAGCGCGACGAGCTGGTCACCGCAGAAGTCGGGGCGGTTGAAGGTCGTGATGCCGATGCTCACCCGCCCGACCTGCTGTCGGTCCGTCTCGATCGACCACTCCGCGCTCTCCAGGACCGCCTCGCCGTCGCCGGCCTCGAGGTCGAACCAGTACCAGCCGCCGTCGATGAACGGGTCGAGCGTCAGGTCGCGGGTGATCGTCACCGGCTCGTCGCTCTCGAGCGGGATCGAGTCCGCCCGCAGCACCTGGCCGCGTGCCGTGGAGCGGTAGACGATCAGGGCACCGATACCGCGGGCGCGCAGCACCAGCCGCACCGTGCGGAACTCGGTCCAGCGCCGCCAGTAGCTCGCCGGGAACGCGTTGAAGTAGGTGCCGAAGGTGATCCGGCGGCCCTTCTCGGCGATCGCGTGGTCGTTCTCGTCGATCCGGCCGTAGCCGATCAGGCTCGTGTCGGCCGTGGGGGTGCTGTCCGTCGCCTTGGCCGCGAGCTTCTGCGAGGCGCGGTCGATGCCGGACTGCCCGGACGACGCGTCGGCGCTGCTGGCCATCGACGTGACGGCACCGATGTACAGGCCGCGGACGTCGAGCTCCTGGGTCGCGCGCATGATCGTGCGCTGGACCACCCGGAACCCCGCGGTCGAGACGTCGTCTGAGCGTGGCTCGGCCACTGCCTCGGAGGAGTCACCCACGTTCTCACTCCTTGTCATGTAGCGGCGAAGACGCCGGGAAGACTACCAGCGGGGATCGGGCGATCCCGCATCTGCCGCGGGGTGTGTGAGCCACCTCGCGTCACGTCCAGCGGTGCGGCAACGGACTCAGCCGGAGCCCCTCACGGTCGCGACGGCGTCGACGAAGTCGGCGACGCTGGCCGCGGTCTGCTCCTCGTCGAGTGCCAGGTGCTCGAGGACCGTGTAGCGGTCGGGCCGGGTCTGCGGGGCCGCCAGGACCGCGGTCACGAACTCCTCGTCCGAGAGGCCGACCTCGCTGGGCAGGCACGGCAGGTCGTGCCGGGTGAGGCAGGTGACGATCTCCGCGAACCGTCCGGGCTGCTCCCGCAGGTGCGTGGCGAACGCAGCACCCAGCCCGGCCAGCTCACCGTGGTGCGCCTTCCCCGGGAACAGTTGGTCGACGGCGTGGAGGATCTCGTGGCAGGCGCCGCTGCAGGGACGCGACGTCCCGGCCACCGACATCGCCATGCCGGAGAGCACGAGTGCCTCCGCGAGCACCACGAGGAACGGCTCGTCGTGGACCGAGTCGGTGCGCCCGATGATGGACTCGGCCGCCAGTCGGGCGAAGGCCAGGGCGAGACCGTCGACCGGCTCGCCGCGCTGCCGGCCGGCGAGCAGCCAGTCCTCGATGGCCGACAGGTTGCTGACGACGTCGCCGATCCCGGCCGAGACCAGCGGTGCCGGTGCTGCTCGGACGTAGTCGAGGTCGACGACCACCGCGAGCGGCATCGCGACCCCGAAGGAGCCCTTGCCGTGGGGGTGGTCCAGGGATGCCACGGGCGAGCAGAGGCCGTCGTGGGCGAGGTTGGTGGCCACCGCGATCATCGGGATGCCGGCACGGGTGGCGGCGTACTTGGCGACGTCGAGCGTCTTGCCGCCGCCGATGGCGACCACGGCGTCGTAGCCGCGCTCGCCGAGCGCCGACTGCAGCTCGGTGGCGGCCTTCAGGCTGGCCTCGTGCACACCGTGCACGGCCGCGCCCGGGAGGGCCGGCGCGATCCGGCCCCAGATCTCCTGCCCGGTGGACGGCCCGACCGCGACCAGCACGCTGCCGGTCGTCGAGATGTACCGGTCCTGGAGCAGCTGGGGCAGGTCGTCGATCGCCCCCGCCCGGATGTCGAGGTGGAGGGGGCTCGCCAGCATCCTCGCTAGTAGTGGCACGCGATCTCCCGGGCCCGCGCCAGGTCGGCGTGGTCGTCGACCTCGACCCAGGAGGTCCCGCTGGGCAGGGGCGCGACGCCGATGAACTCGCCCTGGTCGGCCAGGTGCTGGTAGCCGTCCTCGTAGTAGAGGTCCGGGTCCCGCTCGAACGTCGCCTGCAGGGCATCGGCGAGCTTCTGCGCCGCCGAGCCCTCGATCAGGGTCGCGCCGATGTACTCGGCGTACGCCGTCGCCGGGTCCATGAGCTTGGTGATCGAGACGACGCCGCCGTCGGCGCCGATCCGGACCTTCATCTCCTCCTCGGCGAGCCGCTTCTCGGTGTCGACCGCCAGCAGGATCTCGGGCCCGCGGTTGGAGAGGAGGGTCTCCTCTACCGCCACCGGGTGCACGGTGTCCCCGTTGACGAGGAGCGCCCCGTCGGTCAGGTGGTCACGGGCGCACCACAGGGAGTAGGCGTTGTTCCAGATCTCGGCCTTGTCGTTGTGCACCAGCTCCAGCGTCACGCCGTAGCGCCGCTCGAGGTCGGCGCGTCGCTCCTCGACCGCCTGCGCGGCGTACCCCACCACGACCACGACGTCCGTCAGCTCGACGGCGGCGAGGTTGCGCAGCGCGATGTCGAGGATGGTGATGTCCCCGTCGACCGGGACCAGCGCCTTGGGCAGCACGTCCGTGTAGGGGCGCAGCCTGCGCCCCGCTCCGGCTGCCAGCACCATTCCGATCACGTCGAGGCCTTCCTGGAGATCCGTGTCTGCTCGAACGGCCAACCTATCGTGGGGCTCAGCCTCGGCCGGCACTGCGGAGGCAGGTAGTAGCCTGCCTCGTGCCCCGGACCGGCGGTGCCGACCGGCGGCTGGCTGACGAAACACAGGAAAGACGGTGGGACATGTTCGACCTCCCCGGCCGCCTGCGCCGCTCCCGCGCGTGGACGTCGCGCGGCAAGGCCGGCGGCGCCACGGGCTCCCTGGCGGCGCGCGTCGAGGCGCTCGAGGAGGACATGCAGGAGGCGCGGCGCCTCAACCGCCGGCTGGCCGAGCTGATGGACGTCGTCGAGGAGCTCCTGGTCCCGCTCAGCCAGCAGGACCACGAGCGGGTCGAGGCCTATCTCGCAAGCAACACGACCCGGCTGGACGCGGGGCGGTTCGACGACGACACGGACGGACCATCGGCGACGGGGACGCGCGAGCAGCAGCACCCCGAGCGGGGGTGACTGCCAGGTGGCGAGCAGGGTCTTCCTGCACATCGGGCTGCCCAAGAGCGGCACGACGTTCCTCCAGACGACCATGTGGGCCAACCGCCCGCGGCTGCGCGCCCAGGGGGTCCTGTACCCCGGCCGGGAGCGACTCGACCACTACCAGGCCTTCCAGCAGGTGCGGGCGGCCAAGCGGGCGAGCCCCGGCGCCGGCAGCGGTGCGTGGGATCGGCTGGTCGCCGAGCTGCGTGCCTGGGACGGCGTCGGCCTGGTGTCGCACGAGTTCTTCTGCATGGCGACCCCCGACCAGGCTCGCCGGGTCCTCGAGGACCTCGCGCCGGCGGAGGTCCACGTCGTCCTGACCGCCCGGGCCTACTGGCTGCAGTTCCCTGCCATCTGGCAGGAGGCGCTCAAGATGAGCTACGACGGGGGCTTCGACCAGTTCATGGCCGAGGCGTTCGCTGGGGAGCGCCGAGGCGCCTGGGGATGGTCCTCTCAGGACCTGCCGGCCATCCTGACGACATGGGCGAGCGTCGTGCCGGCAGACCGCATCCACGTCGTCACGGTGCCGCCGCCCGGGTCGCCGCGCGACCTGTTATGGAGGCGGTGGGTCGCGACGCTCGGCCTGGACGACCGCGGGTTCGACCTCGACGTCGCCTACCCCAACGAGTCGCTGGGCGCGGCCCAGGCCGCCCTGCTCCGGCAGGTGAAGCCCTACCTGTCCGGACCGCTCACCGACGGGCCGACCCGGCACCGGTGGGTCCGCCGCTACTTCGGGCACGAGGTGCTCGTCCCTCAGAAGGGCGACAGGTTCTACCCGAGCGACACCCACCTGGACGAGCTCCAGGAGCGTTCCCGCGACGCCGTCGAGGCCATCCGCGCCGGTGGCTACGACGTGGTGGGCGACCTCGACGAGCTCGTGGTCGAGGGCCCCACCGGGGAGCGAGCGCACCCGGACCGGGTGACGGATGCCGAACTGGTCCAGGTCGCCGCCCGGGCCATCGAGCAGATGATCCGCGACATGCGGGAGATGACGCTCGAGCGCAACAAGTGGCGCGACCGGGCCCGGTCGGGCTCGTCGGCCCGCCTGGGTGCCCGGGTCCGCCACCTGGCGCGCCGGATCCGCGGCAGGAGCCGGCATGAGTGAGATCGGCCCTGCCACGGGCGAGCAGACCCTCGTCGTCGACGACGAGTTCCTCCGGCTGCCCACGAACGTCGAACCGGCCCGGACCTACGACGTCCTCCTCAACGGCGGGCACGTGTGGTCGCTGCTGCCCTCCCGCGACGCCGAGACGCGCCGGGGTCAGACCGTCGTCCCGTGGCCCCGCGCACTGCGGCGCTACCTCGTCGGCACCGCCGACGTCGTGCTGCGCGAGCACGCCGAGGACGTGGTGGTCGCCACCGGACACCACGTGTTCCAGGGCGTCCACGGGCGCCAGGTCAAGGTCACCGACTCCGAGGGCCACCACCTGATCCTGGACAAGTACGGCCGCCTCACCGTCCCCCTGTCCGCGGAGGACCCCGAGTCGGTGGCGGGCTTCCTCGCGCAGGTCGAGGCGCTGCTCACCGCGGTGCGTGACCAGGCCGGCTTCCCGGCGTTCATCTGCTACGGGACGCTGCTCGGCGCGGTGCGCAACGGACGCCTCATCGGCCACGACAACGACGTCGACATCGCCTACCTGAGCGATCAGCCCTACCCCGTCGACGTCGTCCGGGAGACCTTCCACCTGGAGCGGGTGCTGCGTGCGGACGGGTGGCACGTACGCCGCGGCTCCGGCAGCCGGCTGAACGTGCGGATCCAGCAGGAGGACGGGTCGCACCGGTTCGTCGACGTGTTCACCGCGCATTGGGTCGGGGACCGTCTGTACATGCCGCAGGACACCGGCTTCGACATCCCCCGCGACCGGATGCTGCCGCTGACCACGGTGCCGCTGCACGGGCGCCCGTTCCCGGCGCCCAGGGACTACGAGCTGCTGCTCTCCCTGACCTACGGCCCCGGATGGCGCACGCCGGACCCGTCGTTCAAGTACGAGACCCCCCGCTGGCTCGCCCGCCGCCTCAACGGCTGGTTCGGCGGCCTGCGCACCAACCGGAAGTACTGGGACGCCTTCTACGGCCGGGCCGGGCGCACCCTGCCCACGGAGCCGACCCACTTCGCGCGCTGGGTGGCCGAGCACTATCCCGCGACCCGCCCGCTGGTCGACCTCGGGGCGGGCAACCTGCGCGACTCACGGTGGTTCGCCCGGAAGCGGCAGGCCGCAGTGTTGTCCCTCGACTACACGAGCGGCGCGATGCGACTCGGACGGAAGCCGGGCAAGCGCGTCCACCGGGAGCTGGTCAACCTCAACGACACCAGGCACGTGCTGTCCCTCGGGGTCCGGCTCAGCCGCACCGCACAGCCGGTCGACCTGTATGCCCGCTTCCTGCTCAACACCCTCGACGCCGACGGTGTCGCCAACGTCATGCGGCTGGCGTCGATGTCGCTGCGCCGAGCGGGCTACCTGTTCCTCGAGTTCCGCACCCTGCAGGACCGGGGCCGGCGGAAGGCCTTCCACAACGACAAGCGGGTCTTCCTCGACCCCGACGGCGTGGTCCGGCAGATCGAGGACGCCGGCGGGCGCGTGGTGCACCGCGACGCCGGGCTGGGGCTGGCGCCCTACCTGGACGAGGACCCGCACGTGTGCCGGATCGTCGCCGCCTGGAGCGAGCAGGCGGACGGCGCCGAGTGACCGTCGGCCCAGGGGCCGGCTCCTGGGTCAGCTCCGGCGGCGCCTGAGGTCGTCGACCAGCCGACCCAGCCGGTGCAGGCGCCCCTCGTCCGCCGGACGCGGGGCGTCGGCCCGGATCACCCGACCCTGCGACGCGCGTTGCACCAGCAGGGCGGCGATGGCGTCGGCGTAGGCGGCGCGCTCGGCCCCGCGGCCGACCTCGTCGGGCGAGCGGTACGGTCCCTCGGGCGGTCGCGGGACGAGCTCCGCCAGATCGCCGTGGACGACGTATCCGCGGCTCCGGATCGTCTCGTTGCGCTCCTCGGCCAGGACGCGCAGGCGCTCGACCAGCTCCGGTGGGCACTGCGGACGGCTCGAGCTCTGCGCCGCCAGGACGCGCTCGGCGAACTGCGACTTCACCACCCGGGCGTACTCCGGGTGCTTGATCCGGCCCGCGAGCGCCTGGTTGACCCTCCGGAGCACCTGGATCTGAGCGACGCCGAGACTGCTGTTGGCCGCTCGACGGGGCGCCACCGGGTCGATGCCATCGGCGTCGAGGTCGAGCGCCTCGGCGAACCGCCGCCACAGCAGGGAGGGGTCCGCGGACGACTGCGGGGCGACGACGACGTGGACGTGGTCGGGCGGCAGGTCGCGCGCCCACCGGCTGAGCACACCGACCGGGTCCTGGTTGCGCCAGAACCCGTTCTCGAAGTTGCCCCTCTCCAGCTGCCGCACCAGGCGCCGCTCGAACTTCGCGAAGGTGCGGGCGCTGCCGTTCTTGACCCGCTCCTGCCACTCCGAGGTCACCTGCCGGGCAAGGTCACGGGCGGTGAGCACCAGGTGGACGTCGAGCCCGTCGAGGTCGGCGTAGGCCCGGTTCACCTGCGACACGGTCGCGCCGCCGAGGACCTCGTGGCTCATGATCGTCACGCCGTCGTGGTCCTGCGCGTCCCGGCACACCGCGCTCCACCGGCCGGCGAGATCCTCGGGGTCGTAGCCCCAGAACCCGTGCGACTCGCGGAGCTCGACGGCGGCGAGGAACATGTCGTTCGGGCGGTGGCCGGCACAGCGGAAGCCCTGGGCCTTCAGCGCGCCCTGGTTGTCCCACAGGACCCGCTGGAGGTAGGTCGTCCCGCTCTTCGGCGTTCCGACATGGAGGACCACCCGGCGCGGCGATCTGCCCAACGAGGCCTCACTCTTCGTGCCGACGACAGTAGGGATCCCGCCCGGTGATCGGCGGGTTGCGGCACCACGATACAGGTGGCTCGGCCACCGGCCGGACCGGCTACGGGGTGGCGGTCGGTGGGTTGCTGGGGGGCGGGGTCGGCGGCGGGGTGGTGACCTTCACGTCGAAGTCGACCATCAGGGGGCGGTGGTCCGAGGACAGGCCCCACAGGATCTTCAGCGCGGATGCGGTCACCGACGGACGCGGCAGGAAATAGACGTAGTCGATGAGTCGCGTGTCGTTGCCCGAACGCAGGGTGTGCGTCCCGACCGGAGGCTCGCGCACCGCCTGGTAGCTGGCCTCGAGACCCACGTCGCCGAGCATCCGGTAGGGGAACATCGCCGGTGCCAGGACCCGGTCGCGGCGGAAGTTCACGTTGAGGTCGCCGGTGACGAAGACCAGTCCCCACTTGTGCGCGGTGATCTCACGGACCAGTGACTGCAGGCCGCGCATGTGCTTGCGGAACAGCTTGAGCCGCTCGGGGAAGTTGCGGTTGGGCCCGCCGGACTTCGCCTGCACGCTGGGGACCGTGTGGTTGTTCAGGATGTACACCGGGCGACCCGAGCGCAGGTCGCTCAGGCGCACCCAGTTGACGAACTTGGCGTTGATCGTCGACGGGCCGGCGCCGGCCTTGCCGACGTAGGTCGGCTCCGTCACCTGGACCGAGCCGGAGTCCTTCAGCTCGAACCGGTCCGTGCGGTAGAGCACGGGGGTCTCCCCCGGCACCGCCGGGCCCGGCATGTTGGCGCCCCACACGCAGCCCTCGCAGTCGATGTACATCTCACGGATCGCCCGGCGTTTGTCGGGGCTGGCCATCTCCTGGAGGGCGATGACGTCCGGGTCCTTGGCCATGATCTTCTCGAGGTCCAGCATGGCCGTCTCGGGGTCGAGCTGGGCGTCGGCGTTGTAGGTGACGATGCGCAGCCTCGAGGTGGCCGGGGCCGTGCCGCCGTCGTCCCCGCGGGCGCCGCCGGCCGCGCTCAGACCGGCGACGGCCAGGCACAGGGCCAGGGCCGCGGCGCACACGGCGGCGGCGCGGACGGTGAGCGGCGGACCCGAGCGGATCACACATCCCCTCTCGTAGCAGCCGCCCGTTGCGGGCGGCCGGGGTGGATACGGATGGTGAGGCAGAGAAGTCTAGTCACACAAGTCGTCATCTGTCACACGTTCCACGGGCTCGGGCCTGGGGCCGGAGCGCCGGCGACGGTCGGCGGGTGGCTCCCGGCGCGTCAGGAACGCTCGCGGAGCCGGCGCCAGCGGCGCTCGAGCCGCCCCAGTGCCGGGTGCTGTGCCGACAGCTCCTTGAGCGCCGTCCGGACCGGGTCCGCGCGCACCGCCTCGCCCAGCTCGACCGAGGCCCGGTCGCGCTGCCGCGTCGCGGACATGTCGACCAGGAGGTCGGCCAGGACCTGCACGCTCTCGTCGAGCAGGTCTGTCTCGGCAGGCGGCCGGTAGCCCTCGGCCGCAGCGCGCGCAACCGCGTCCTCGTCGACCAGGAGGTCGTCGAGGGATCCGATGACGTCCACGCCGGCTGCCGCGAGCCCCTCCGCAAGCTTGCGCGACTCGTCGGCGGCGAACGCGATGTCCTCGGGTGTGAGGCGCAGCGGGTTGCCGGGCCGGGCGGCCAGGATCCGGTGGGCGAGCACATCCTTGACCGTCCCGGGATAGGGACCGGGCAGGGGCAGCCGGTCGCCGAGCGCCACGTTGACCCGTCGCAGCAGCTCCGCCTGCTCGAGGCCGAGGGAGGTGTTGGAGCGCGAGCCTTCGGTGTCGAAGGTGGCCGCGTCGAGACCGAGAAGACCCGCGAACCGCTCCCAGAGCAGGGCCTGCGGCGCCCCGCTGGGCGGGACGGTCACCACGTGCACGTGCGACGCCGGCAGCCCGGCGCCCCAGCGCTCGAGGACACCGACGTAGTCCTGCACCCGCCAGAACCAGCCCGTCCGCTCGGGCGCGTCGGCGCGCACCGAGGTGACGAACTCGTCGAAGCGCAGGCTCGAACGGTGCTTGACGTGCTCCTGCCACTCGGCGGACAGCTGGCGCAGCAGGTCGCGTGCGGTCAGCACCACGTGTACCTCGGTGCCCGGCCCGAAGGACGAGGTCGCCCGCTTGGCCTGGGCGGGCCCGGCGGCCGCGAACAGCTCGTGCGAGATCAGGCTCGTCCGGGGCCACCGCTCGGAGTCCGACACCAGCCGCGTCCACATGCCTTGAGCCTGCGGCGGGTGCGGGGGCCGCGCCATGCCCCGGATGTCGAGCGAGGCGAGGTAGTGGTCGTTGAAGCTGTCCATGGGAAGCCGGACGCCCTGCTGCTCGGCCAGGTCCCGGTGGGACCACATGACCTGCTGGAGGAACGTCGTCCCGGTCTTGGGACTGCCGACGTGCAGGACTGCCCGGGGTCGGGCGGGACCGTTCACGATGACTCCATCAGGCCGGGGGCGTGTTGGTGGAGGTGGACGCGGTGTAGGGCAGCTTGCGCGAGTGCTCCCGCATCCTCACCCAGTTGGCGAGGTAGGCGTCGTACGCGCTCTTGAGCTCGATGTTGAGCGTCGACTCGTCGCCCTTCCTCAGGGACCCGGCGACCCAGTTCGGGGAGCCGGTCATCACCACCCACTTCTTGGGGTTGCCGGCGTACTTGCCTCGCACCAGCACGAACTTGCTGTGGGTGCGGACCTCGTTCCAGCCGTCCTCGTTGAAGTCCCACCGGCTGTCGTAGAGGTCGATCAGGTTGTTGCGTGCGGCCGTGCGCAGCCGCTCGGCGATCTGACGGGAGGGGGCGCCGTAGATGATGCTGATCCGGCACCCGGCGCGCGCCATGTTCAGGAGCTTGGTCGCGATGTAGTTGCCGCGGGTGCCCTTCCAGTAGAACATCGAGATGTTGATCTGGGTGGCCCCCCAGGCCGAGCCCCGGCACTCGACCTTCCTCAGGTCCTTCATGACCGGGTCCTTCTTCTGCCCGGCGTCCTTGATCGGGAAGAACCTGCTCGTGTAGGGCCCGTCCTTGAAGAAGACGCCCTCGCGGGGCGCGGGCTTGCCGTAGGTCATCGCCAGGTGCTGCTGGACGTACTCCGCGTAGCTCTCGGGCCGGCCGCGCATGATGTACATGTCGTTCCACCCGAGCTTCGCGCCGCCGCGGTTGATGTTCGAGGAGCTCACCATCACCACGTCGTGCGACTTGCCGGTCTGGGAGAACAGGTAGATCTTCATGTGCATGTTGCCCTGGCCGGAGCGGCAGCTGGGCTTGCACCGCTTCACGTAGCTGCCGTCCTTGCCCCACGTGACGGAGTCACCCAGGGGCGCGTCGACACTCTGCGCCGCCTGCGCCCGGCTCATCAGCGGGCTGTCGTCGGGGGCGATGGTCGGCCGGGCGACCCGGTCGCGGCGGAGCGGCCGGTTGCACGGGCCGCGCTTGGCCTTCTGGTCCGCCTTGCCGTCGTGGTTGCGGTCGGTGACGTTGTCACCGTTGAGGGCAGAGATCAGCCGGCGGGAGTTGGCGTTGTCGATGTCCTGGTCGATGATCACCCGCACCGCCACGCCCCGCTTGCAGGCGTCGATCAGGTCGGTGACCGAGCGCGTGTGGTCCATGAGGAACGTCGTGATGTGGATGACCGGCTGCGGCTTCTTGCTCGTCCGCGCGTGCTTGGGGACGCCGTTGATCGCCCGGTCCACCTGGTTGACGATCGCGAAGTTCGCCGACGCCGTCTTGGAGAACGGCCGCGGCGTGTTGAACACGGCGGTGCCGTCGACCGCGGCCGACGACGCGGCGTTGGACATCACCGGCTGAGGCGACATCGCGAGCAGCAGGAACGTCGCGAGGACAAGAAGCTTGCGCATGAACACCTCAGGTCGGACGGAGCTTCGCACTCGGCCGACAGCAGATCGGGAACGGGCCGGGAACAGAGTAGCCGGGGGTACGGCCGAATCCGGACTTCGGCTGCCGTCTCGGCCGGCCGGGCCCGTCGCGGGTTCCGGTAGCCTGTGGGCGCTCGACAGATCTGCCCCGGTCCCTGTCCGTCTCCGTGGGCAGCGTGGCAGGAGGTGTCCAGGTCCGTGGGTCGGCATACAGTGCCACGCCGTCGGCGACCGCGCGGAGCGCTCCGATCGCGCGGCGGGGTCCAGGTGGCCGCCGCTGCGCTCGCACTCACCGCGGTGCTCGGCAGCCTGGCGGCCAGCCACGACTGGGTCGAGCGGACCGCGGGCTCCGATGCGGGCCTCGCCGCCCTCGACGCGCCCCCCGTCGTCCAGGAGGTGCTCGCCGCCCCTCCGGCCCTGCAGCTGGCTCCGCCCACCGCGGCCGAGCGACGCCGAGCACGGCTCGCCGAGCTGGCGGAGAAGCGCGCGGAGCAGCGCCGCAAGAAGGCAGCGGCCCCGACCACTTCGTTCCGCGTGGCGACGATCAACACGCTCGGCGACTCCCACACCCGGAGCGGCGGCAACAAGGCGCGCTTCGCCTCGGGGGTGGACCGCACCCGCAACCTGATCGGGATCCTGACCTCGCAGGGTGTCGACGTCGTGGGGCTGCAGGAGTTCGAGACCACGCAGCGGGCCACCTTCGACAGGCTCACCAGCGTGTGGCGGGTGTTCACCGGCACCGAGCGCGGCCGCGACTCGATCGCCTATCGCAGCGACGTCTGGGAGCTCGTCACGGGTGGCACCGGCACGATCCCGTACTTCCACGGCAACCCGGTGCCGATGCCGTGGGTGACCCTGCGCCACCGGGCGACCGGTCGCGAGGTCTCCTTCATCAGCATCCACAACCCGACCAGCAACCCCCAGCGCGGCAACAACGCCGCCGAGCGCGCCGAGGCCACCCGCCGCGAGATCGCGATGGTGCGGACGCTGGCCCAGGGCGGTGACCCGGTCCTGCTCCTGGGCGACTTCAACGAGCGCGCCGAGGCGTTCTGCGCGGTCACCGCCGGCGGGGACATCGGCGCCGCCAACGGCGGCAGCGTCGGCGGGCGGTGCGCGCCGCCCCCGGACGCGGGCATCGACTGGATCTTCGGCACCACCGACGTCGAGTTCTCCGACTACGTCCGGCACCAGGACGCCGTGGTCGCCCGGACCACCGACCACCCGGTGATCGTGGCCAGCGCCACCATCACCGAGCCGCTGGCCCCCGCCCGGTGACCAGACCGGTGACCTACAGGCCGCTGTCCAGCGCGGTGCCGCCCTCGAAGTACGGGCGCAGCTTGTTGTCGAACATCGAGAGCGCCGAGCCGATCGCCATGTGCATGTCGAGGTACTGGTAGGTGCCGAGCCGGCCGCCGAACAGCACGTTCGCCTCGCGCTTGGCGAGCTCGCGGTAGCGCAGCAGCTTCTCGCGGTCGGCGGCGGTGTTGATCGGGTAGTACGGCTCGTCGCCCTCCTCGGCGAAGCGCGAGTACTCGTGCACGACGATGCTCTTGCCCGGCAGGTAGGTGCGCTCGGGGTGGAGGTGCTTGAACTCGAGCGTGCGGGTGTACGGCACGTCCGCGTCGTTGGCGTTGACGACTCCGGTGCCCTGGTAGTCGTCGACGTCGACGGTCTCGCGCTCGAGGTCGATCGTGCGCCAGGACAGGCGGCCCTCGCTGTGGCCGAAGTACTCGTCGACGGGCCCGGTGTAGACGATCGGGACCGTTCCGCGGAAGTCGTCGACGACGTCGAAGAAGTCGGTGTCCAGCCGCACGTCGATGTTCGGGTGCTCGGCCATCCGCTCCAGCCAGGCGGTGTAGCCGTCGGTCGGCAGGCCCTCGTAGGTGTCGTTGAAGTAGCGGTTGTCGAAGGTGTAGCGCACCGGCAGGCGGGTGATGATGTCGGCCGACAGCTCCTTCGGGTCGGTCTGCCACTGCTTGGCGGTGTAGCCCTTGACGAACGCCTCGTAGAGCGGGCGGCCGATCAGGCTGATCGCCTTCTCCTCGAGGTTGCGGGCGTCGGCGGTGGCGATCTCGCTCGCCTGCTCGGCGATCAGCGCGCGCGCCTCGTCGGGGGTGTGGCTACGACCGAAGAACTGGTTGATCAGGCCCAGGTTCATCGGGAACGAGTAGACCTGGCCCTGGTACTTCGCGAACACGCGGTGCTGGTAGTTGGTGAACGTCGTGAACCGGTTGACGTAGTCCCACACCTTCTTGTTGGAGGTGTGGAACAGGTGGGTGCCGTAGACGTGCACCTCGATTCCGGTCTCCTCGTCGAACTCGCTGTAGGCGTTGCCGCCCAGGTGCGACCGGCGCTCGAGCACCAGGACCTTCAGGTCGAGCTCCGTCGCGCAGCGTTCGGCGATGGTCAGGCCGAAGAAGCCGGAGCCGACGACGACGAGATCGGGGACCGGACCGGGAGCGGGAGTAGTGGAGGACACGGTGGGTCAGTCTACGGATCGGGGCGGCACGGCTCGCATCCCCCGCGCGTCACGCATGGCTCGGACGACGTTGCGCGCTTCGGCACGCCCTCCGCGCACCGGGCTCAGCAGCACGACCGCCGCCGTCACCAGCCACGGCTTGAGCCGCACCAGCGCGTTCTCGCCGTACCGGAGGTGCACGACGAACAGGTTGCGGTACATGAAGTACCCCTTCCACCCGCTCAGGTCGTGCTGCTGGTCGAAGGGGAGCTGACGGACGAGCACGGCGTCTCGGATCGCCCAGATCCGGAAGCCGGCGCGACGGGCCCGCACGGCGTAGTCGACGTCGTCGTAGAAGATGAAGTACGACGGGTCCGGCAGCCCGATGGCCTCGACGACCTCGCGGCGGAGCATGAAGCCCTCGAACGCGACGTTCTGGAGCTCGACGCGCGCGGGCATCCGGTCCCGGCTGCCGTAGTCGGTCTCGACCATCCCGGTCTTGGGTCGCACGGACAGCGGGTTGCTCAGGTCGAAGCGGGTCGCTGCCTTCTCGACCAGCCGGCCGTGCACGTCCTGGCGCACCGACATCAGGCACGCCTCGTCCTGGGACAGCAGCACCTCCAGGCAGTCGGGCGCGGGCACGACGTCGTCGTCCATGAGCCAGATCCGGTCGTGGCCCGCAGCGAAGGCCATCTGCACGCCCAGGTGGAAGCCCCCGGCGCCGCCGAGGTTCTCCTCCGCGTGGGTCACCTGCAGCGGCAGGCCGGGGCGGGCGGCGGCCACCTGCTCGGTCAGGACCGCTCGGGTGTGGTCGCTGCTCGCGTTGTCGATGACGAAGATCGCGTCCGCCGGGCGGGACTGGGCGGCAAGCCCGTCGAGCATGTGCGCCAGCAGGTCGGCCCGGTTGTAGGTGACGACCACGACCGCGACGGACTCGCGGGGTGTCGAGGCTCGCTCCGCTCTCACCTCAACCACCGAGTTCCAGGAATCGACGGTGGCCGGTGAAGTCGCCGCGCAGCGCGGCGTACATCGCGCGGGCGCTGGTGAGCAGCCGGCCCCCGTCCGGGCGGGTGAAGGTGTAGAACCACACGGTCTTCGCGACGAAGGCGAGAGCGTGCGGCCAGCCCCGGTACTCGCGCAGGTTGAGCAGGTTGTTGCGCGCCATGCAGTAGTGCTTGAGGTCGCTGGGGCTGTGGTTGTACGTCGCCCGCCCGAACATCATCGGCGTGCCGAGGCTGCCGACGGCGGGATGGCGCACCTGGGCGCCGACGACGGTGGCGATCCGGGCACCCGCCGCCTCGGCCCGCAGCCGGTACTCGTGGTCGTCGCCCCAGATGAAGTACTCCGCCCGCGGCAGCCCGATCCGCAGGACGAGGTCGCGCGTGACCAGCACCCCGTTGAACGGGATCACGATGCCGTCGATGCGCCCGCGGGCGGCGGCCCGCTCGACGTCGGCCAGCCGGTGCACGACCCGGGTGCCGCCCGGGATCCGGATGGGGAACACCAGCCGGCCGTGGTCGTCCTCGTCGACGACCAGCGGTCCCCAGAAGTCGAGGTCGGGCTCGGCGAGCAGCCGGGCGAGGCAGTCGGGCTCGGGCAGCCCGTCGTCGTCCATCAGCCAGGCGAGGTCGGCCCCGCGCTCGACGGCCCAGGCGAGGCCGTCGTGGAAGCCGCGGGCGCCGCCGCCGTTCTCGGCGAGCGTGCGCCCCAGGACCGGCGTCGTCGGGTGGGCCTCGCCCGGGTCGCGGTCCGCGAGCCCGGTCAGCCACTCCCCCGTGCCGTCGGTCGAGGCGTTGTCGACGACGAGGATCTCGGCGAGCCCGGGCACCTGGTCGAGCCGCTCGACGAGCCGCTGCAGGAGCGTGAGCCGGTTGAACGTGACCACGACCGCGACCACGCGGCGGTCCTGCGGCAGCTCGGTCACGGCGCCAACCCTAGTGCCGTGACCGAGCAGCCCTCCCTGCTGGGATCAGCCGGCGCACTCCGTGAGCCCGAGCTCCGTGGCGGCCGCGTTGGCGTCGGCGAACGGGCCGGGGGAGACGGAGACGACCGTCGGGTCGGCGGTCAGGGCGTCGATGCCGTCTTGCAGCGCGGTGAGCAGCGCGTCGACCGCGTCCTGGTCACCCTCGGGGGCGCCCAGCTCGGCGATCGCGTCGTGCTGGCCCTGGATGTTCGGGACGAGTACGTCGCGGGCGAACGCGGACACGTCCTCCTCGGTCGGTGCGTCGCCCAGCTCGGCGCTCGCGGAGTCGACCTCGGCGTTGCCGTCGGCGCAGATCTGGTTCGCCTCGGAGACGAAGTCGGCGGACGCGATCGCCGACGCGTCGGGCTCGGGAGCGCTGTCCTTGCCGTCCGAGCCGTCCGAGCCGCCGCAGCCGGCGAGGAGGCTCGCAGCGAGGGCCAGCGCGGGGAGGGACAGGAGGGATCGCTTCATGGGGGGGTGTGCCTCTCGTAGGCGGAGCACTACCCCGGAAGTGGGCGAAGCGCTTCCGCGGTCGGCGAACCGTACCCTCACGACAGCGGCCGCGTGGGTGAACCAGCCGATCAGCAAGCGCTGTCGAGGTCGTCGGCCTCGTTGGCGGCGTAGCCGGAGCCGAGCGAGCCGATCGAGCCCCCGGTCACCGGGTCGTCGGCGTGCTTCTTCGGCTTCGCGGGCGGCGGCGCGGTGCCGTCGGCACGGTCGATCGCCTCGGCGACCTTCTTCCTCACCAGCTTGATGTCGGGATGGGCCGTGTCGATCATCGGCGGCACCAGCGAGAGCGTCGAGATCCGCTGACCGCGGGCCTTGAGGGCGAGCTCGGCGAAGTGCCCGAACTCGCCCGCCGGGATGTTGGTCGAGACCATCGCCGAGCTGGCCTGGGCGATGCTCGCGAAGTTGCGTACGGCGGTCTGCGGGCTGATCTGCTGCAGCATCGCGTTCATCACGCACTTCTGCCGCGCCATCCGCGAGTAGTCGTCGGAGTCGTAGCGGGCCCGGGCGAACCACAGCGTCTCGAACCCGTTGAGCTTCTGCACGCCGGGCTCGATGTGGCTGTAGAAGGAGTCCTGGGGCAGTCCCACCGGGATCTCCTGGCGCACGTTCAGGGTGACGCCGCCGACCGCGTCGACCAGGTCCTTGAACCCCTCGAGGTTCACCATCGCCCAGTAGTTGATCCTCAGCCCGGTGATCCCCTCGATCGCCATGATCGTGGCGTCCACGCCGGGGTTGGCGGAGTCGGGGAAGAGCTCGGTGTTGTCGCCCGCCCAGGTGCTGACACCGTTGAGGTAGTCGGCGTCGAACCCGTCGGGGAACTGCTCGTGCATCACCGACCCCTTGACGAAGGGGAAGTTCTGCATGTTGCGCGGCAGCGAGATCAGCACCGTCCGGCCGGTCTCGGCGTCGATGCTCGCCACCGTCATCGAGTCGGGGCGCAGCCCCCACCGACCGGCGCCGGAGTCGCCTCCGAGCAGCAGCACGTTGTAGCGCCCGTCGTGGGCGCCGGTGTCGCCGCCGTCGCCGGACATCGCGAGGACGAAGTCGCGCTGCGCGCCGACCAGGTGGGCCCCGAAGAGGAGCGCCGCCGCGACCGAGAGCGCGAGGACGCCGTTGAGGCCGACCGCCGCGCGCCGGTGACCCATGGTGAGGGTCAGGGGCTGGCCCAGGCGCCAGGCGTCGAAGAACAGCAGCGCCCACCCGGTGGCGAGCGCCATCAGCGCCAGGCGCAGCCAGAACAGCGCCGCCGGGTCGAAGCCGATCTCGAACGCCAGCCGGTGCCAGAAGAAGGCGGCGACCACGGTCACCACGAACGTCGTGACCACGACGAACCAGATCCGCAGCGCGATCAGGCCGACCTTGCGGTTGCCGGCGACGAGCTGGGCCGAGCCGGGCAGCAGCAGGGTCATCAGCATCAGGGCCAGGGCCCGACGGAAGCGCACCCGAGCGGCGCGGTCACCGGCGGTGAAGCGCGGGACCTGGCTGTCGAGCGACCCGGGGGAAGAGACGGGCGGCATCGAGATGCCTCTCTGCAACGTGGAACGGGGAAGGGATGGTGCTGACCGCCAGTATCACCAGTCACACCCGTCACAACGATGCGCGACGCGCCGGTGCGTCCCGATCAACCCTCCGGAGCGCCGTCCGGGGCGCGCCCGGCCTCGATCGCCTGCCGCCGCGAGAGCCGGTGGGCGCGGCGGATCTCGGCCTCGCGCATCCGGCGTACCTCGTCCGGTGTCTCCGGCACCAGGCCCGGGACGCGGCGGGCCCGTCCGGCGCCGTCGACCGCGACGAACACGAAGTACGCCGACGCCACGTGGAGCGACGTCGTCGAGGGGTCGTTCCACGGCTGGGTCTCGACGCGCACCCCGATCTCCATCGAGGACCGGCCCGCCCAGTTGACCTGCGCGAACGTGCGCACGATGTCGCCGACGTGCACGGGCTCGAGGAAGGCCATCTCGTCCATGGCGGCCGTCACCGCGGGGCCGCCGCTGTGGCGTGCCGCGACCGCCCCGGCCGTCGAGTCGGCGAGCTTCATGATCTCGCCACCGTGGATGTTGCCGAGCAGGTTGGCCTGGGCGCTCGAGGTGACCACGGCCAGCGAGACGCGGGCGTACGACGGCGGCAGGCCGTGCTGCGCACTCGGCTCCGGGTCGGCTGGCATGCCCCGCACGCTACCGCCGCGGCCGGACCCGTCAGTCGCAGGCGCCTGGCTCGGGTGCCGGCTTCTCGGCCTCGTCGTCGCTCACCCGGTGAGCGTGGGCGGCCTCGGCCGCGAGGTAGCGGTTCATCCCCGCCCACAGCCGGGCCCGCTCGGCACTGCTCGCCACCCGTGCCGCGCCGGACTTCGCCTCCTGCTGAGCCTGCAACTGCTCGCGCTCAGTCATGGCTCCTCCTCTCGACAACTCCACCATCGCTCCGCCGGTGCCCGGACCGTAGGGCCTTTCGGCCCGGGCCCTTCGGGACCCACGGCGGCCGCTGCGAGGCCGGTCGGCCCGGGCGCCGGCAGCCGGTCGGCGCCGAGACTGGCCGGGACGGATCGTGGGAAGGAGGCCGCCGTGGACCGACTCACACCGCTCGCCGACGCCTTCCTCGAGGTGGAGGACGTCGACCCGGTCGTGTCGCTGGCGATCGGGTCGCTCGCGGTCTTCGAGGGACCCGCCCCGACCTACCGCGAGTTCCTCGCGATGATCGAGGCCCGGCTCCCGCTGGTCCCGCGCTACCGCCAGCGGCTCCGGTCGGTGCCGCTCGACCTCGCGGCGCCCGCCTGGGTCGCCGACGAGGACTTCGACCTGCGCAACCACGTCCTGCGCGCTGCGGTGCCGAGCCCCGGAGGCGCGCGGGAGGTCGCCGGCCTCATGGCGACGCTGATGGCGCCCCGGATGGACCGGTCCCGACCGCTGTGGGAGTGCTGGCTGTGCGAGGGTCTGCCCGACGGGCGGTGGGCGGTGCTCTCGCGGGTCCACCACTGCCTCGCCGACGGCGTCTCGGGCACCGATCTGTACCGGCTCTTCCTCGACCCGGCACCCAACGCGTCCCCGCTGGTGCCCGACCCGGCTCCCGCGGCGCCCGCCGCGACCGACACCGCGTTCGCCGCCCGCGGCCTCAGCGAGCTGGTCGGCTACCCGGCCCGGGTCGCGACCGCGGTCGGCCGGCTCTCGCGGACCCCGGTCCGCTCCGTCAACGCGGTGGCCCACGCGGCGCGCGGTCTGCTCGACCTCTCCGGCGCGGCGCGTCCCGTGCACCCGTCCTCGCTGCTGGGACCGATCGGCGCCGACCGGCGGTTCACCTGGGTCGAGGTCAGCATGGCCGAGGTCCACGACGTACGCCGCCGGTGCGGTGCGACCGTCAACGACGTCGCCCTCGCCGCGATCGCCGGCGGGTTCCGGCGCCTGCTCCTCGGGCGCGGCGAGACCCCCGCCTCCCGCACCGTGCGCTCCCTCGTGCCGGTCTCGACCCGCGCGCCCCGCAGCGAGCCGACCCGCGAGTCGACCCCGGACAACCAGGTCTCGCTGCTGCTGCCCTACCTGCCCGTCGACCTCGCCGACCCGCTCGAGCGGGTTCAGGCGGTGCACCGGCGGCTGCACCGGATGCGCGCGGCCCACCAGCCCGAGGCCGGTGTCGGGATCACCTCGGCCGCGGAGCTCGGGCCGTTCCCGCTGGTGTCGTGGGGTCTCCGGACCGCGTGGCGGTTCCCCCAGCACCAGGTGACGACGGTGACGACCAACGTGCCCGGCCCGCCGGTGGAGCTCTACTGCCTGGGACGCCCGCTGCGCTCACTGGTGCCCTGGGTGCCGATCGCCGACCACCTCCGGGTGGGGGTCGCGATGCTGTCCTACCGGGACACCCTCACGTTCGGGATCACAGGCGACCACGAGTCGATGCCGGACCTCCAGGTGCTCGCCGACGGCATCGCGGAGTCCTGGTCGGAGCTGGCCGCACGGTAGCGTCGGGGCATGACCGATCGCCCCCGGGGGGACGGCGAGCCCGGGGACGGGTCTCCCGACTTCCACTGGTTGTACGGCGAGTCCGGAGCTCCGGACCGCGAGCCGCGACCCGACGAGACCCGCGTGATGCCGACCATGTCGCGCCCCTCCGACGTCTCTCCGCCCCCGCCGGACCGGCCGCTCCCGGGCCAGCCCCAGCCCGGCCAACCACGGCCCGGCCCTGGCGTCCCTCCCCCGTCCTCGCCCCGCGGCACACGCCCGGCGCGCCGACGCCGGGGTCCCGGCTTCTGGCTGCGGATCGTCCTGGCGCTGCTGCTGCTCTGGGTCGTCTACCTGGTCGCGGTGCCGCTGTGGGCGTGGAGCAAGGTCGACAAGGTCGACTTCGAGCCGTCCGGGAAGCGCCCGGCCGACCAGCCCGGCACGACGTACCTGCTCGTCGGCAGTGACTCGCGCGCCGGTCTGTCGAAGGAGGAGCGCAAGCAGCTCGGCACCGGCAACGCCGCGGGCCAGCGCACCGACACGATCATGCTGCTGCACACCGGCGACGGTCCCAACCTGCTGATGTCGATCCCGCGCGACTCCCTGGTCGAGGTTCCCGGCTACGGCACCACCAAGATCAACGCCGCCTACGCCTACGACGGCCCGAAGCTGCTGGTGAAGACCATCGAGCAGAACACCGGCATCCGGATCGACGACTACGTCGAGATCGGCCTGGGTGGGCTGGCGGGAGTCGTGGACGCCGTCGGGGGGATCGAGATCTGCCCCACCTTCGACATGAAGGACAAGCTGGCCAACCTGAACATCAAGAAGGGCTGCCAGGAGGCCGACGGTGCCACGGCGCTCGGATATGCGCGCTCACGGCACACCGACCCGCGCTACGGCGACATCACCCGGGTCAAGCACCAGCGAGAGGTCGTGGCTGCCGTCGGCGGGAAGGTGTTCTCGCCGTGGACCTTCGTCAACCCCGTGCGGTACTGGAACCTCGCGAACGCCGTCCCGGACTTCTTCGCCTTCGGCGAGGGCACCGGCCCGATGCGAGCGGCGATGTGGGCGACCGCGATGCGGAGCGCAGACCTCAGCTGCGTGGTCCCGATCTCCGACCTCGCCGTGCACTGGGACCCCAAGCGCTCCGAGCAGATGTTCCGCTACCTCATCGAGGACAAGACCGGCGACATGCCCAAGAGCCTGTGCACGCCGACCGGGTTGCCGAAGAGCGTGACCGGATGAGCCACGAGACGCTGCGGTGGTCGGTCGACGACGACGGGATCGCCACGCTCACCCTCGACCGGCCCGAGCAGCTCAACGCGTTCGACCTCACGATGGCGCGCGAGCTCGAGAGCGTGTTCCGCACCGACGCCGCCGCCGATGACGTGCGTGCCGTGCTCGTCACCGGCGCCGGACGGGCCTTCTGCGCCGGGATGGACCTGTCGGCCGACGGCAACGTCTTCGGGCTCGACGAGACCCTCCGGCCGACGCCGCAGGAGTTCCGGGCGGCGTACGACGAGCCGCCGTACCACGACGGCGTGCGCGACACCGGCGGTCGCGTCACCCTCGCCATCCACGCGCTGCCCAAGCCGGTCATCGCCGCGATCAACGGGCCGGCGGTCGGCATCGGCGCCACGATGACGCTGGCGATGGACCTGCGCCTCGCCTCGACCGCAGCCCGGATCGGATTCGTGTTCGGGCGACTCGGCGTCGTCCCGGAGGCGGCGTCCAGCTGGTTCCTCCCGCGGATCGTCGGGATCCAGCAGGCACTGGAGTGGGTCTACTCCGCGGACATCCTGACCGCCGACGCCGCGCTCGCGGGCCGTCTGGTGCGCAGCGTCCACGAACCCGACGACCTGCTGCCGGCGGCGTACGACCTGGCCCGCTCGTTCGTGGTCGGCCGCTCTCCGGTGGCGCTCGGCCTGGCGAAGCGGCTGCTCTACCGCAACAGCGCGGCCGCCGACCCGCTCGAGGCGCACCTGTCGGACTCGCTGGCGATGTACTACGCGTCGATCGGCGACGGCTCGGAGGGGGTCGCGTCGTTCCGGGAGAAGCGGGCGCCCCGGTTCACCGGCCGGGCCTCCGAGCTGCCGCGGATCTTCTAGGACTTCCCCAGGTCTGACTAGGATGCCGCGGACGCGCGGTGGCCGGAGGCGGCCTCGGCGTCGGCGAGCAGGCGTTCGCGCAGCCGGGCGAGGATGCGGTTGAGCAGCCGCGAGACCTGCATCTGGGTGACCCCGATGTCCGCACCGATCTCGGCCTGGGTGCGGTTGCCGAAGAACCTCAGCTCGAGGATCCGCCGCTCCCGCGGGGTGAGGCCGCGCATCACCGCGGCCAGCGTCACCCGGGCCTCGGCGGACTCGAACGCCGGGTCGACCGCGCCGATCCGCTCGCCGAGCGAGTCGTCGCCCTCGAGAGCCGGGATGTCGAGGGACGCGGGGGCGAAGCAGCCGCTCGCCCCGAGTGCGTCGAGGACGTGCTCGAGGTCGACGCCGAGGTGCTTGGCCAGGTCGGTGGGCCGCGGCGACCGGCCGAGCTCCTGGGTCAGGTCGCTCTCGGCGGCGAGCATCCGCGACTGCAGCTCCTGGATCGAGCGCGGTGGCCGCAGTGCCCAGCCGAGGTCGCGGAAGTGGCGGCGCACCTCGCCGCGGATCGTCGGGACCGCGAACGACAGGAAGTCGAAGCCCCGGCTGCGGTCGAACCCCTGGACCGCCTTGACCAGGCCGAGGTAGGCGACCTGGTCGAGGTCCTCCGTGGCGACGCCGCGACCGCGGTAGCGCCGCGCACAGTCGCTGGCGACGCCCATGTTGAGCCGGATGATCTCGTCACGGATCCGCTGGGCCTCCTCCTCGGAGGCCCCCTCGAGTTCGTCGAAGAGCCGGGCCGTGGCCTCGCGTCGGTGCTCCATCTCGCACCTCCTAGGACGATTGGCGGCGGACGCACACAGCGTCCGCCGTTTCGATACTCGCAGCGGACCCCAGGTGGCGCACCACCCCTTCGGGCGAGCCACTGGCGGTGGCCGCGGGCGCCCGCCGCACACCCGTGCGAGCCTGCGTCCGCCAGCGGAGCGGCGCCCATTCGCTTCAGTCGGCGCCGAGCCTGCCGAACAGAGTGATGGCTCCGGGCGGGGCCAGACAGTCCTCGACTCGGCGGGGCCACTCGAGCGACTGGAGCCACGAGAAGATGGTCATGAGGCGGGTCGGCGACGCGGCCGTAGGACTGGCCGTCACGGTCGCCTGCGCAGCCATTGTCATCTATGCCGTCGAGTCGTCGGGCTCGCTCTCGGACCGGGCCTACCTCGTCGCGGTGGCCATGATCGTGTCGGTCGCGTGGGCGGGGGCTGCGCACGGCCGCCTCACCCGGGTCGGACTGCTGGTCGCCGTCGGTGTGAGCGTGTCGAGCATCGGCGACTTCATCGAGGTGACGGCCACAGCGGCCGGCTCACAGGCCGAGATGGGGGCCTTCGCGTGGGCGACCGCGCTGGCCTACTTCGGCGGATACCTCCTCCTCGGCGCGGTCGTCATCGAGCTCCTCGCGCCGCACAGCGACCGGATGCGCGTGCTCCGGATCGACGCCCTGCTCGAGGCGGCCGCGCTCGTCACGGTCGGGGTGCTCACCACGTGGACGCTGGCGTCCATCGATGCCGGTGGGCGGAGCACGACGGAGCGCACGATCGAGCTCGCCACGCCGGTCGCCGACCTGGTCCTGGTCATGTTCACGGTACGGGCGATCGTTGTCAGCCGCGGTCGCTCCATCACCAGCTGGCTGCTCGCGGCCGGTGCAACGACCTGGCTGCTCACCGGCGGCACCTTCGTGGTGCTGCGGACCGACCCACCGGCGTGGGTGGAGACCGGGTGGCTCATCGGCCTGCTCCTCCTCGCCCTCGCGGCGCTTCCCCACGAGACCACCGTGCGGAGCCCCGGCTCCGGCCCACCGCGCAACTCCTCTCACTCCGTGATACCCCTCCTGCTCGCGACCGTGCCGCTGGGGGTTCCGCCCCTGCTCAACCTGGTCACCCACCCCGCGCAGCGCGAGCTGTACGTCCCGTACGTCGGCATGGGCATCCTGCTGCTCATCACGCTGCTGCGGGTGGCACGGCTGCTGGCCTCGGAGAGGTCGGCTCGCGCCGAGGCCGCGCGCAGCCGCCGGTACTTCCGGGTCCTCGCGGACAACACCGTCGACGCGATCCTGGTCGTCGACGACCGGCTCGAGGTCACGTTCTGCTCGCGCAGCGCCGAGACCTTCCTCGGCGAGTCCGCCGACGGCAACCTGCTGAGCCGGGTGCAGACGCTCGCGCCACACCTCCACGACGACATCCAGCGGGCCCTCGCGGCCGCCCAGGAGGCGCCCGGGCAGGTGGTCCAGGCCGAGCTCGAGCTGTTGCCCGAGTACCTGCCGAAGCCTGTCTCGACCGCATGGGTGCAGGGCCGGTTCATCAACCTGCTCGACGACCCCGACGTGCAGGGGATCGTGATCTCGCTGTCCGACTCGACCGCACGCAAGCAGGCCGAGCTGGAGCTGGAACGGTCCCGCGACGCCGCCCTCGCCGGGTCGCGCGCCAAGTCGACGTTCCTCGCCACGATGAGCCACGAGATCCGCACCCCTCTCAACGGTGTCATCGGTCTGACCGAGCTGATGCTGACGACGGACCTCGACGACCAGCAGAGCCGCTACGCCGAGGGCGTCCGGGTCGCCGGGAGCGCGCTGCTCCAGGTCATCAACGATGTCCTGGACTTCTCGAAGATCGAGGCGGGCCGGCTCGAGCTGGACGAGGACGACTTCGATGTGGCCCGACTGCTCGACGAGACGGCCGGGCTGGTCGACGCACCGGCCCAGGAGAAGGGCCTGCGACTCCTGGTCTGCTGCGCTCCGGAGCTCCCCCGCCGGCTCCGCGGCGACCACGTGCGACTGCGGCAGGTGCTGCTCAACCTCACCGCGAACGCGATCAAGTTCACCGCCTCGGGCGAGGTCGTCGTCTCCGTCCGCCTCGACCGGCCGCTCACGTCCGACGTGGCCGACGTCCGCTTCGAGGTCACCGACACCGGCATCGGCGTCGATCCCGACCAGCGCGAGCACCTGTTCGACGCGTTCACCCAGGCGGACTCCTCCACCACCCGGCGCTTCGGCGGCACCGGGCTCGGGCTCGCGATCAGCCGCCAGCTCGTCACGGCGATGGGCGGCGAGATCGGTGTCGAGTCGCGGTCCGGGGCCGGCAGCACGTTCTGGTTCACCGTCCCCCTCCCGGTGGCGCTGGTCCAGCCTCGGTCGGCCGGGCCGCCGTCGGTCCGGCCGGACCTCGGCGACCCGCCGGCGACCGGAGCACCGCGGGGCCGGGTCCTCGTCGTCGAGGACAGCGAGGTCAACCGGCTGGTCGCCGTCGGCATCCTGGAGCACCTCGGCTACCACGCCACCGTCGCCCACGACGGGCTCGAGGCGGTGGCCGCCCTGGGCACCGCCAGCTTCGACGCCGTCCTCATGGACTGCCTGATGCCCGGGATGGACGGCTACCGCGCCACCGCCGAGATCCGCCGCCAGGGCCTGGGCGGCCACGCGCTCCCGGTCATCGCCATGACCGCCTCGGCGGTGGCAGGCGACCGGGAGCGGTGCCTCGCCGCCGGGATGAACGACTACATCACCAAACCAGCGACGACCGTCGAGGTCGCCGCGGTCCTGGCCCGATGGGTGCCCGGCGCCCGGAGCCCCACCTCGTCACCGCAGGGGTGAGGAGCCTCAGCGACCCACGGCGCGCTCGAGCTCGGCCTTGGTCATCGAGGAGCGTCCCTTGATGTTCTTGCGCCGCGCCTCCTCGTAGAGCTGGTCGCGCGTGCGACCGCCCGCGCCCCGGTGGGAGCGCAGGCCGCCGCGACGCGAGGAGGAGATGTCCTCGGTCGAGGTCCGGCTGCGCTGCTTCGCCTCGCCGCTGCGGGCCCGCTCCTTGTTCACGGTGCGGGCGGCGATCTCCTCGGCCTCGTCCTCGGAGCGGCCCCGCTCCTCGAGGCCCTCCTTGATGTGGTCGTACTGCCGCTCGCGCTTCTTGCTCCACTGCTGCTGGGGCATCTCGCCCACCTCCTTCGCATCGGGTGCGCATGAGTACCTCGTCAGTACCCGACCCGACCCGGGGGATGCCCCACCCAGCAGGCGGCAGCACTCGGCTCAGAGCTGCGACTGGACCCCCGCGAGGAGCTGCCGTGCCATCACGATCCGCTGCACCTGGTTGGTGCCCTCGTAGATCTGGGTGATCTGCAGGCTCCTGCGCCAAAACGGTCTCTGACCTGCTCATTTGTCGCAGGACCGGCACAGAAGTGGCACAGCGTGGCCGCAGCGCGCAGGCCTCTGTGGCGAGCCTTCGCCCTCGTGATGGGAGAAATCTCGAGGGCACAGTCGAAGGGCATGAGTGAGTTTGCGAGGTGCCGCTGCCTCGTCCCCAGAGTCCTCGATGTGGCCGGCGTGGCAGAGATGCTCGGCTGCAGCGAGCGGCACGTCGACAAGCTGCGATTCGCGGACCCGGACTTCCCGCAGCCCCGGTGGGTCGGAACCCTGCCGCGGTGGTCGGAGTGGGCCATCCACCAGTACGTGCTTGAGGGCGCCACTCGCGCGGCGGTGAGTAGCGCTCCTGCTGGCGCAGACGCGAATGCGGCCTGCAGCCTCCCCGATGGGGAAGGTCCCGCGGACGCGAAGAGGCCGGCGGCCGGCAGCCGACGCCGGCGGAGGTCCACCGATGTCTGACCCGGCCTGGGGGCCGTCGACTGCCCGCCCTCCGCGTGGCTCCGACCCCGTCCGCATCGTCGCAGGCGGCCGACGCATCGCGTACTGGGAGAGCGGCATCGTTGGGGCCGGGAGACGGGTCTTCGAGCGCACGCGTCCAGAGCTCGCAGCCTTGCGCGCCGATGCGCTGCGCGCGCAGGTGTTGCGCGGACGCGGTCTGGGTCCCTTGTCTCAGGCGCCGCTGGTCGAGGTGATGCGCGCTCTGGTGGCCCACCTTACGGATTCCGGCGCCCCCGAGAGCAGTGTGAAGCAGTACCGGTCGAACTGGAACAAGTGGGTTCCGGAGGAGGTTCGGGAGACGCGCTGCTGTGACTTGGAGTGGCGACATTGGACGTCCATCTTTGACGGTTTGTCCCGTCAGCAGGCATCGGTGGGGACCATCCGTTCGGTCGCACGAACGATGGGAACGCTCCTGAAGTTCGCGGTCGCGCGAGGCTACTTCGACGACATCGAGCCGTTCACGACTCCGAGTCGTCGCGCCGCGACGGTGAGCGAGGCGGTCACGTCTGCCCGTAAGCGCACGGATGCTCGGCGCACCACGGTCGGCCTGGCGCAATGCCCGACCCGGGAGGACGTCGAGCGGTTCGCAGCGGCTCTCGAGACGTTCTACCCCGGCTACGGCGAACGGCTGGCGCTGCTTGCGTACGCAACCGGCATGCGCATCGGTGAACTCCTAGCCCTTCGAGTCGAGGCCGTTCACCTCACCGCGACTAGGGCCACTGTCGACGTCAACGTTCAGTTGGACCGGGCGAGGGCATGGCCGGCTACGAAGCTCCCGAAGGGCGGGCACACCAGGACCACCATCGTGTGGCGGGCCTACCGCCACGTCATCGAGAGCCTCGCTGAGGACGCCGTGGTACGGGAAGGGCCGACCGAAGGTGTCCTCTTCCCTCCACCGCGACCAGTCACCGACTGGGCACAGCTCGCCGGGAGTCTCGCCTGCGCAGCTGCGGAAAGTTGCGGCTTCGAGTGGCGGCTTCACTGGCTGCGACATGCCTGGGCCTCTGTGTCCCTCGCGCCGGTCACCGCGGGAGGGTATGGCCTGGACCCTGCGTCGGTGCAGGTCTGGCTGGGTCATCGCAAGATGAGCACGACGCTGGACTACTACGTGAACCGGCAGCACGGTGACGAGGAGACGGCCTACGCGGCTACCGTCCGAAAGCCACCGCCGGGGTCCAGTGTCGCCGCGGGCGACGTTGCGATGTCCGGTGACATCACGGCGCAACACGTGGGCGCCGTCTCGGCCGTGCGCTCACCCCAGCTGGTGCTCACGGACGTGGTGGCCGGCTCGGACCCAGTTGTCACGAGCGCGGTCGGGGAGATGTCGGATGAGTGACGTCGACGGCTGGCGGCGTCCGGCTTCGCCGCACACCTGCTGCGCGGATTGCGAGTGCGCGCAGCTGCTGGTTGGCGGCGAGATTCCGGAGTCTCTGACGGAACTGAAGCGGCTTCAGGCGAGCCAGGTCAGGTTCCGACTGAAGCCGCATCTGGCCGAAGACCCGGCGCCGAGGTAGCCGCGCCGACAACTCTCGACGGTCGCAAGTAGCGCGGAATCGACCATGCACTTTCCAGCGAGTCCCACCATTTTTCGTACTAAAGCTCGAACCGTTTGGTCCTAGAGACTGAGTCGGAACCGCCAGTCAGAAAGCAGAGGTACCACCCCGATGACGTCGACACTCCCAGGAGCCGAAGCAAACGCGCAGCACGCGCTCGTCCTCCAGAAGCGTGACCGGCTGCTTGCAGGCGGACTGTACGAGGAGCGCGACGGAATCCTCATCGGACCCCGGTGCCCGCAGGCGGTCGCGAGCGTCATCTCACTAGGGCGACCCGTCATGATGTCGGCACGCCAGAGCGGCCGCCGGTCCACTGGCGTAACGGACAACGTCGCCCGCGACGCGTACGAGGCAGCGGACGTGCTCTTCGCTGAACTCGACATATATGTCGCTCATCTGCTGCCGACCTACGACCATCTTGCGAGCCTCATCATGAGAAGCACGAACGTGGTCCAGGCGGTGGAACTGGAGACCGGCAAGCCGTTCACCTGCGCCTTTGCGCGTTATGACCTGAGGTCCCACGGCCAGGCGCTGTTCATCACGCTTACCGCGGGCAGCGCAGCCAAGATTGACTCGCGTCGCCAGTCACCCGTCATCGTGAACCTCGCCGACGACGTTGCCGAGTGCGAGCCGAGCGTGTTGTGCGGGAAACGAGCCGACCGTATCCGGCGAACTGGATGGGAACAGGCTCCCATGTGGACCCAGTTCGCGGCACTCGTAAAGCGGGGCGTCACGGTGACCGTCGTCGATGGCAAGACGGGCGTGTGGCGCGACGATGACTTCGCGCAGGCTCAGCATCTCGTCGACGGCAAGAAGGACCGGCAGGTCGCGCTCACCCTGTTCACGACGACGCGGACAACGATGCTCTCGAGAATGGCCCGTGCAAACAACACCGACACCGGGGCCATCCGCATGGTCGACGGCTACCTGCCGTTCGCATTGCCCAGCGCGACGCCGCCGGGACTGACGCGCATCGAACTCGTGAGCGAGCCGGTCACGGGCGTGACGAAGCGGCTCTACCTTGACAGCCCGAAGCACTACCCATCCCCCGCATTCATCAAGAGCGGGCTGCCAATAGTGCGCGACGACCGGGGGAAGCCGGCCGACCAGGTCAAGAACATCCGCTGGTACCTGAAGAACGCTGGAAAGCCGAACTGGACCGTCGGCGAACTCGGCCGAGAGATGGTCCGACGGGGCTACTCCACCGACGAAATCCGGTGGAGGCGCGGTCCGGCTGGCCGGTGGACCGAGGAGCAGAACTACGACCTCCAGGTGGCCATCTGGTCGAACCTGGACTTCTACGAGACCGGGAGCTTCCAGCGAACCATCCTCGACAAGACCCTGACGTTCGTCGACGTGTGGCCGAGCCCCGGGAAGCGGTGGGCGACCCAGGAGGACTTCGACCGCATCAGAGCGTGGCGCGCCGGGGAGACTCAGCGTGTCTCGCAACAGGCGGGCAGCACGTTCGTGAGCCTACGTGTCGAGTACAACGGAGAAGTCCGTCGACTCGAGCCCGTGACGGTCTCATCAGTCGGCGAACCCGGCTCTTCCACGGTGAAGTACCTTCTCGAGAAGGACCGGGTCGCGTCGCGCGCCGGCGACGTCGGCTCCGAAGACGCGGTAGGCGTTGTCGAGGGGACCCCGTCCTCGCGACCCGTTGTCTGGCTGGAGCACGAGTGGATTGCCGACGCCATCCTGCAGGCGTTGCGGCGTGCTCAGCGAGCGCCGGCCGCCCGCGTTGTCGCAGAGGAGATGGACGAACAGCTGGCCAAGCTTCGTGCAGCGGTCGCGGCCGCCGCAGGCAGGGTGCGCACGGCCACCGAGGAGATGGCGCGCATCGAGCACGACAACGACGAACTGGTCCCAGGTACGTCAGAGCATGTCATTCCAGCCGACATGCGTGCGACCAAGTGGCGTCGGCACGCCGACCTCTCGGGGGCGCTCCCGCAGCTTGAGGCGGCGGTTCTTCAAGCCGAGTTGGCGTACGAGCACCATCGGGTTCGCCTCGCCGAGATCCAGCGCGGCATGGAGGTCGCGGCGATTGCCGACGTCCTCGTTTCGCTTCTGGACCCGCGGGACACGACCTACCGGGCGCTGTGGCGCGCCACCATCCACAACCTCAAGGTCGTGTGCACAAGGCGAAGGCAGTTCAGTCTTCACGGGCGCCTGGTTGAGTTCAGCTTCGATATCCACGTCTCCGATGGCGACGTCACCGTTGCCGTTCCGGCGTCGGGACGCCGGATGCTGGGGCGTGCCGCAACGGCTGACCAGCTTGCTGACGAGCTCCTCGAGGACCTTCGAGAAGGCCAGCCACTTGAACCCTATGAATGCGGCCTGCGACGGGCGGCCATGTTCACGCTACGTGAGCGGCTGCGGTGCACTGACGGTCGCGGCAGCTTCCTGAAATGCCGGCAGCCGGACCTCCTCAAGCTCGGGATGGCGGTCTTGTTCCCGTCCGACGGACCAGACGTCACCGCCGCCGGAGACAGCGAGACGAACCTTGCCGCTTCCCTTGCGCTTGTCCTGCGCGGGGACCCAGCCCTCATCTCGGTCTTCACCCACCCGGAGGTCCTCGCCGAGCGGATGCTTCGCCTGTATGGGGAGCTCCATCCCGGTCAGAAGCACTGGGCACATCCCGTTGGCCGAGTACACGCCCAGGCGGTCCATGGCGCCAGCGAGCGCGCCGGGAGGGTTACCGCGGCGGACCTCGGAAGCCGACGGCTTCGGGAACTGGCTCGTTCGCTTCGGCGTGGCCCATGGGCCGCGGAATGGGCACAGGAAGGCTCCGACCTGGTGCTCAGACCGTGCCCGTCGTGCGGGTCCAGACGTAGGGCCGTCTTGATCTTGCGCGAGGTCGATGGGTACGTGTGCTGCTCGTGTCGAGCTGACTCGTCGGGAGTCACGTGGCCCACCGACCTCTTCGGCGCGTACGTCGTGGATGAGACCGGCCTGGCACCGGCCAACGGGGAGTCACGCCGGCCTGTCGCTAGCGTCGACAAGAAAGACGATGGCGCCCGGAGAACACCTTGCGTGAGCAGGGCTCGCACGCTGTCCGAGCCCGAGGTTGTGGAGCTCGTGCGGGCCTACTGCGAGGAGCAGCTGTCTATGCGCGAGCTCGCGGCGCGGTTCGGTCTGAACCGCAAGGATGTAAGCGCCCTCCTGCATCGCCAAGGCGTCGTGAGACATTCGGGCCGGTCACGTGCCGTAAGGGTCGGCGACGCCACCGAGGAGTGACTGGTGCCACCGCATCCGAACCTGTCACGGTCCGTACGGAGGCGGTCCAGCTCAGTCAAAGAGCACACTCACCGACCAAGACGGCTTCGCACGTCAGCTGCGCTCCCGGCCGACACGCTGGTAAACCGACATCCGCTGTGCGGAGATGCGACGGCTGACCGAGACGGCATTCCCGCCCCGCTCGCACCGCACGATCCTCACCAGGGGTGCGCGCAACCCGTCTCGGAGAGCAGATGCTGGCCAGGCGGCTCCTGCGGTGGGAGCTACGCCCCAACAGAACCATCCCCGGCCCGGGCCGGGTCGCTCGGAATACCGGAGTCACATAAGCGCTGGAACTGCCAATGCATCTGGCTCTTGCCAGCTCCGCATCGCCTTCGAGGTCAACCCTTCCACATCGAATATGTATAGGTCTACACTTCATCGATGCAGTCAGCGGCGCGCGGCTCGACTGGTGGTGAGGTTGTACGCGGGCTTGCAGACCCGGCGGTACGCGCGGCCGTCATCCGGGAGGTCGAGGCATCCAACGTCGTGGAGCTTGCCGGTCGTACGCTCGACCTGCAAGTCCCCCGGCATCGGCTCGTGTGGGACGCCCTGGTGGCAACGACGCTACCTGAGCGCAGGCCCTGCGAACCCTCGGCTGTTGCCCGTTCAACATGATCGGCTCGAGTCGCCCTCGTGGCGCCAGGAGGGACCTCCACCACAAGCGCCGATGAACGGGTCCGCCATCCAACCTCGGAAGCACCCCGTAGGGCTGGACAAGACACCCGACCGTCGCTGACCGGCCGCGTGGGGACCGCACCCTCGTGCACGGTTCCCGCAAGTTGGGAAGCAGCCGAAGAAGCCCCCTGCCGGGTGCGGTCCCGCCCCATATCAGGTTCCGAACCCCCGCGAGGCGGAGCACCGGGGGTTGGAACCGCTCCCCGCACACCGAGCGGACGACGGACCCGACGCGCTTCCCTCGCGGGACAGGCGGACGAACGGCGGCGCGAAGCGCCAGATCGGGCCAAGGCGGCTCCTGGAACAGGTGTCGTGCGGGTCCTCAGCCGATGGCCAGCACAGGCCGCGACCGCGCGCCGGCATGCGGGCATTCCACCTCTTGGCGCCGAGCACCGAGCGGGAGCACTGTCTGCGCGTGAGCCGCATCGGGTTCGCTAGGCCGCTAGTCACGCTCGCGTCCTCCAGATGGCGTAGGCAGCGAGCCCGGCGAGCCTCCTTCTATGTATACGTCTACACAGACTCGACTGTCGGCATGCGCGATCGCCGAGACAGAACCGGCTATCGCGAGGGCGTGATGTCACAGCAGATGCGGGACGCCTTGAGGGCCGAGGCCGATCGCCTCGCCGGTTTGGAGGAGCCGGCCGCCCGAGCGCGGGCCATCGGGGACTTCTTCGCCGCGCTCGATATGGAACTGGAGACCATCGCCGCTGTACGCCTGGATGCGGTGGCCGCACTGCGTGCCCAGGGTATGACGTACCAGCGGATAGCAACGGCTACCGGCCTGAGCGTTCCCCGTGTGGCTCAGTTGGCGCGGACGGCTGGCACTGGCGGGCGCGTGCGGCCGAACCCGACCTCCTGACGTGGAGGTCATGCTCTGGTCTGGGCCGCATCCGAGTCCCGAGGGCGAGGAGCGTCTCTGAGTTGTCTCCGGCCCCGCACCACCCATGCGGTCGGCCACGGCCCGAGCGCTCAGCCGAGCTGGGCGCGTGGGTATCGGACGCCTTAGAACGAAGAGTGCTGGGATGAGCGTCAACCTCGAGCGCGACATGCGCGCTCTGCTACTTGATGACCTGACGACCGAGACCGCTCACCCGGAGCGGCTGGCGCAACTGTCCACAGGCGACCTCCTGATCGTCTACGCCAACTGGGCGCTGCGCCACCCATCCGTGAAACCCCGGACTGTGCATCTCTCCCGCGAACTCCGCCGACGTCTGAGCAGGCCGGGTGAGCTGAGCAACAGCGTGCGCGTCGTACTGGACGAGATTGCCGCCGGCGCCGACCTCAGCGGTCGCCTCAGCTCTGACGTCGCTGTCGCCTGGGTGCCGCCCGAGGCCAACCGTCGAGAGCGGCTTCGTACCCTGGACCGCTACTTGTACGCGTGGGGCATCCACCACCTGCACCTCGGCCAGCGCACCAGTTCACGACATCGGCGGACCGGAGAACTGTTGTTCGTGTGCTTCGTCGACAATGACGCGTTCGCTCTCGACGCGCTTCCCCACCAGGCATGGAACACCGACCAGCTGCTGCGAATCGCTGCCGACAACTGGCCCGACGACGGCCCACTCCTACGCCTCAGTGGCGCGATCGGTCTCGCCCAGCCGGTGACCGAACAAGACCGTGTCGAACTACGCAATGGCAACGTCAGCACGTTCTTTCCCCACAAAGGTCGCGTCTATGGCGCCCGTGACTCGTTGACCCTGGCTGGCACGTCGATGCGCGCAGCGAGCTGGGCGAGCCTTCAACTTCAGAACCTCAATCGTGCGGCTCAGCTGCTCAGAACGACTCCCGAGTGCCTCTCTGATGCGCTCGGCACCCCGACTGGGTCTGTCGGGGAGCGACACTGGAGGCTGACCGTGAGGGACGGCGGCTTCGTCGTGCAAGACGGACCTGGCGGCGGGGCCCTCGCCCTCGACGATGTAGCCGCTCTGTCGTCCCCGCCTGGACCGTGACGGCCGATCTTGCCGTCCGCAGTCTGCGTCCGCTGCTGGACGGGCCGGGCGAGGACGGCGCGTCGTGGACGCGCCGGCGGTCAGGGGCAGCCGGCCTCGCAGGCGCCGGTTCCGTCGATGCGGAGGAGCTGGCGGCCGCCGCAGATTGGGCACGGCGCGAGTGCCTGCTCGGCCTCGAAGAGTGGCCACCAGGCCTGCTCAACCATCTGCGCTGCGTGGGCGGCGATGTCGGCCTCGCTGATGCGGATGTCGCTGTTCTCACTCATGAATGCCCTCCGCCGCCCGCTGCTTGGTCAGGACTCCCGGTGGCCGACCCCCGCCCCAGGGGCGGCCTCAGGGGCTGTTCGCTTTGCCTCATGGCGGTCACTCTGCCCCCGGCCGCCCCCAAGGGCGCCGGCATCCACCGCGTGGTGCAGACCTCTGCACAAAGGAGCGGCTGGTAGTGCACCCGTGGGGTCGATCAGCCGTCTACGCGTTCGCGGTGTCGGGCCCGGCCTCCAGCCGCCCACTGACCGCGGTGATGTGTGGTTTGGAGTGCTCGACCCCGGGCACGCTGCGGGCATTCAGCAAGGAACGTGACCTGACGGGGCCCATTACGGGCGGGCGCGGCCAGCTGAACAGAAAGGAATCTCGGGATCATGGCTTCAACTTCTGGCGCCCGCCGCGCCGCGATCTGTCTCACAGTCAGTGGCCTGCTGCCGGCGCTGCTCTCTGTGTCTCCCAGCGAAGCATCGGTCGATGCGCAGCAGACCTTGACCATCACCGGCGTCGCACGAGGGCGAGGTGGCGTCTTCAAGGACTCCGTCGTCAACGTCACGCTGCACACCAAGAAGAACACGTCGCCGCTGCTCGATCACGCGAAGACCAGCGACGCCGGTGCCTTCAGCCTGCGGATTGAACGAACTCCCGCACTGGCCAAGTACGCGGAGAATCACCGCGGATTCATCAATCTGGATCTCGCGGTCCTCCGCGGAAAGAAGCTCTTCATGCGGGCCGTGTATGTGCGATACAGCGCCGGCGACGTCAAGCTGGGCCGAGCGGCGTTGAAGCGCGTCTCCTACTGGAGGCCGTCGGCCGACCGGTCGATGGCCCGGCGTGGCATTCTGCCGGACTCGGCGGCGGTCTGGGACGCGCCCGTGATGATGCTCGAACACGCACCCGACTCGCACACGGCCTATGAGTTCGCCTCGGGAAGCGGTACATCCCTCGAGGCGGGCTACGGCACATCCCTCGGCGACTGGAAGCTCGGCGGCGAGATCAAGATCGAGGGAACCAAGGAGGGCTCGGCCGGCGGCGACTTCGGCATCAAAGGGAAAGCCACCTACGGCAAAGCGGCCGCGCAGAAGCTGACCGCGCCCGTAGCACTGTCCGCGACGAGCAAGTGCTCCAGCTTGGTCAACTCCTACGGGCTCGTGGTCACCAGGAGCTGCACCTACACCACGCAAGGGCGATGGGACGGTGAAGTAAAACCGTCCAAGGCCGACTACCTCGGTTGCAGCCACGCCTCGAAGGCCTACTACTTCACTCGGCGCGACTCACTGACCCACTTCACCAAGAGAACTGGCAAAGCGTTCGAAGCAGTGGGAGAAGTTGGCGTCGCCGGCATGAAGACGAAGGTGTCGACCAAGTACTCGGACTCGGTCATGGCGACATACTGGTTCGACATCCCGCACATGAACGGGTTCAACTACTGCCTCGGCGGGGTCGATGGTAGTTGGAACAACGGCAGCCGTGTGGTCGTGAGCACCTTCCCGAAGCGGGTTTCCCCGCCTTGCCCGAGCGGGCGTCAGGAGGCAACGTGGAGTGCCAGCTACCGCCGGGTGAACGGTACAGCGAACACGCCCTGTTGAGGCTCGTCGTCATCCTGGCCGTGCTTGTTGCAGCACCAGCGTGTCGAGGTGGCAACGGACCCTCGCCCGGGCCGCACAGCCCCTTGACTGCGTCGCCCGGCACCATCCGCATGGATGGGCCTCTCAAATCGAACCCGTCTGGCGGGGCCGGGTTCATCGAGGCCACGGCAGGCAAGGCGTTCACGTCAAAGGCCCTCGCCATCCCGCTCGAAGTGGCCGGTGAGGAGCCAATCATCGTGGACGACGTGCGGTTCCTCCCGTTCAAGGGTGTGCCCATGCCACGGTTGCTCAAGGCACGCATCGAGGGCGCCGACGCGGTCGGCCAACGTGTGGTCCCTGCAACCGAGAAGCCCGCGCCTGACTTGGACCTGACGGTGGCAACCCGGAGACCGATCGCGTTCAACCGACTTGTGCAGGTTCGATATCACCTCCCTGACAGCGCGCCGGTCTACGTGGCGCTCTTCGATATTCAGTGGGTGATGTGCCTCAAGGGACGAGTCACCGAGCGACAATGCGACACGGCGTACAAAGCAGCCCTTGCCGATCCCACCGCCAACTCGGCGGAGTAGTCATAGGCGACGTTGATCCCGGTGGGGGTTGCTCATTCCCGTCTCTACTCCTACACGGCTGGCTGGGCGCCTTACTCCCAGATCGTGCGTTCGGAGGTCTCCACGGCGCACTGATGTCGTCGAAGACGACGTACGGGACGTTACGGTCCTCTCCTCGCACCGCCACGAAGCACCGAAGACGTCGATGGTCGGCGTACTCTCCGGTCCATGCCGTGGGACCCGGAGGAAGAAGACCGTCGCATCGAGCTGCTCCCGCTGTACTACGACAACGACATGCCGCCAGGCCTGAATCACGAGCTGTGGACATGGGCGAACGGCCGGATCCGGCCAGCCAGCTCGGGAGTCAAGACCACCAACCACCCGGTCTTCGTGATCGCCACCGCCATGCACCTGGGCGCCGACGCTCCGCATGGCAAGTTCGGCGACATGCAGGAGTACTTCAAGCGGAACTGCTCCAACGGCGAGTTCTTGCTGCGCACCATCCACACCTGTCTTCAGCACCTGCCGGCCGCGGGGGCCGCCGAGTACCTGGAGGTGATCCTGAAGCGCGGACGGTCGGGTTACACGGTGCGGACGAACACTCGCGGGTTGGAGTACCGGGTGACCCCGGCAGCCCGCGAGCAGGTGGAGGAGGCCGTGAGGTCCACACCGGAGCCTGTTGGCCAGCTGCTCACGAAGGCATGGAACGAGGCATACGGCGTAGAGGGCGACCCGTTCGACGCCTACATGGCAGCGTTCAGGGCAGCTGAGACCGTCCTGCGTCCGGTCATCAGCCCGAACGACGGAGACGCGCGTCTCGGCAAGATGATCCGGGACTACGAGGCGAACCCGAACAAGTGGGAGTTCTTGCTTACCGAGTCGCGTCCCGGAGCCAAGGAGAAGGGGCTCGAGCTACTCGACGGCCGAGAGACCGTCATGCAAATGGTCCGGACTATCGCGTACGGACAGAAGGACCGCCATGTCTTCGAGAGCGACGAGAACTCGGTAACCGAGGCCCGTGCAGCCGTCCACCTCGCCGTGACCATCGCCATGATGTGTGAGACCGGAGCGTTCCGTCGCAAGCCGGAGTAGGTTCACTGCCCTAGGGCATCAGAGTCGGAGGGACAGACGCTCGGCTCGCGGCATGAGCGGACGTTTCGGCTCACTCGATGGCGAGCGGCACGGAGGCGTCAACGGCCGCGCGTAGGCACGCCGTGTGCGCACCCAAACCCTGCGTTGCATTCGAGAAGGCCCATTGGACCGTCAGCAAGGCGTACCTCGGCTCGTCGTCTGTCGGCTTGGCGCAGAACGCGCAGACGTATCTGACCAGCCCGTCCACCGTCGCAACCTCGTCCATGTCTGGGAGCGTGTCACAAGGAGCCCGCTAGTCGGCCACGACCGCGCGGAACGCCGCAGATCCGCGCGATTCTGCGGAGGTTCAGTTCTTGCGGAATAGGCGCCCCAACCAGTTCCTCTGAGTCGACGCTGCTGTGCCTCGGCGCGCTGCGAGGGCTTCATAGGCTCGACCGCTAACGGTCGATGCAGGGGTGGCGTCCGGGTCCGGGAGCAACTGCTCGATCTGAGGGTCGAAGCAGACCAAGCCGAGGGAGTCAGCGATCTCAGCGAGCGGATCGCGGGCGAACTCCGCGCCCGAGAAGGTCATCGGGAAGTAGATCATGGCCCCGACAGCATCGCCATCGAGCGGGGAGGCCGCCCACGGGCACTCTGGCCCGGACTCGTCGTCAAGCTCCGGGAACCGCGTCAGCGCCGCATCGATGAACGCCCGAATCGCCGGCGTTGCGGGGGCGGGTCCGCCTGGATCATCAAGCGCCGCCTCCATGGCGTCCATCCGGCGCTCGTACTCGGCGATGGCTTCTGACTGGGACCCTGGCTTCGGCCCCTCCCAGATAGCGAGGTCGTATGACATTGGTGCATCGTGGCACTCCTGTCCGCGATCGTGCGTCAACTCGGACGTCATCCGCTATCGCGGCATCGCGCGCAAATGGGCAGTACGCGGTCAGCGGCAGATCAGTGCGTTTCAGGACCGCCAGGTGATCAGCGCCCAGTCGCCCGGAAGTTCCTCTCGTGCCAAGGCTCCGAGCGCGGCGTCACGTGCCTCGAACGGGTCCGCACCGTCGTAGACGCTCCACGCGACCTCAAGGAACGTGCCGTCGTCGTCGTAGTCGCGTATGTCGAGGCCGAGCACGACGCGACCGGCCCCGGCAAGTTCATTCAGCACCGCCGGGGCGGCACGCACGTGCCAGGACACCTCACCGTTGCGCTCGACGCGGGCATGCGATCGGAGTTCTTCAGACAGGACTCCGAGGTCGTCAGCGGGCACGGAGAGACGGTAGCGGCACTGCCTGGCGGACGACCGATCATCGGCATGAGCGGATGTTCCGCGACCTCGCTATCACACCTCAATCGCAGAGGGGCCGAGCCTCCGGGCCCGGCCACGCCTGCGGGAACAGTGCAGGGGTGAGGTGTTCACCTGCCGGTAGTACCTTCGCGCCGTGCCCGACCTGCTACTGACCTTGGTCTCGCCCAGCGACGTCGGTGACCGCAGCATCCTGGCCTTCACCCACTACCCGGACCCGGCGCCCTTCTCGACCGGGACAGGCAGCATCAACCTGCTCTGCGCAGTCTGTTCGTTCGTCCTGGTGGCCGGCGCGGACGCCGCGGCAACGCTCGCACCCAACCTGCTGGTCCGCTGCCCCTCCTGCGGTTCCTACAACAGCCGTATGGGCCGCCAGCCGTGTCCAAGCCGACGCCGACACCATGCGGCTCACCGACGACCCCACGGCATCCGTCGCCGCTGCGATCGGCACGTGGGGCTCCCGGCTTCCCCAACTCGCCGCTCTCTCAGCCCGCCGCGGCCACATCGCCATCACCGACACCTACGCTCACGCCAGCATCACCGCAGCTGGCCCCACCGGCGTCCAGTCAGTGGCCGGCGTCCCACCAGCCGCGACCATGCCCCGCACCTAGCCCGCACCACGCACCGGCGGCCCCGACCGCCGTCAGTCGCCCGGCGCGCCGAAGTTGGCGACCTCTTGTCGGATGACGCTGGCACACTCGGCATCGGAGAGGGGAAGCCGATGCCCGAGCACGACGACCAGTTCTGGCGCACGTCGCCCACCGCCCCATGCGGCTGCAACTGGGACGGATGGCACTGCCCCCACTGCGGTTCGGTCACTGCCCACAGCGGCGACGGTTGGGAGCCGAACCACACCCTGGGTTGTCACAGGCACGCAGCCCCCTAACGGGCCGCAGGGTAGGTCTCAAGCGGGCTCGGCAGGCACCCCAGTAGCCGCACCCGTGGAGTGCTCGTCCGTATCGCCCACCTGCACCCAGGACAGGACGCGCAGTCTCAGGTCCCGGGCGCGTCAGCCGTGGCCTTCTACTGGCGCGCAGCGAGTAGAGCCTGTGCCTTCGCGAGCCGCTGGGTCAGCTGGGGGCCCAGGCCGCCGTAGGAGGCGTTCACTTCTCCGTATCGCTCCAACACTGCGACTTCGCCGGCATAGTCGTGCTGTTGGCGGCGGATGATGGCCAACTGTTCGAAGTACCAGGGCGCGACCGTCCACCCGCGGAACTCGGCTTCCTCCTCGACCACCGGCAGCAGCTTCATCAACAGGTCCGCCGCCACGTCGGGGTGCCCGTCACGCTTGAGCTGCTTCACCGTCTCCACCCAACCCGTGAAGTGCTTGCCGCGGTGATGTCCCAGGCCGGCCGGCGCGACCCGGTCGCCCCAGAGGTCCACGGGATCCGCCGCCGGCGTCGCGTGCGCCGGGGGCGCCGGGGGCGCCGGGGGCGCCGGGGGCGCCGGCGCAGCCTGCACTGTGGTGCGGCGCGCACCGGTGCGCTTCCAGAACATCAATCCCCCCGGGTCGCGGCAGTCACGGGCGTTCCTCGGTGACGGTTGCGGGCCACATGCCGCGGCTCTGGAAGTACTCGACAGCCTCCGGGGAGTCGGTGTACTCCAGCAGGCCCCCGACCTTCTCAGCCAGCACCACCCGCACCTCCTCAGGGGTGGCGAAGAAGAACTCGCGGCGCTGGTTGACGTGATTGACCTTCCGGTCCGCGAACGCCTTGTGCAACTCGTTCTCGAGCGTGATGGCATCCTCAGAGAAGAACAGGGCGTGCACATCGAACGGAAACGGGACGGACGCGTCCCCGAGCTCACGCACCCGGTCACGCGGCTCGAGCCTCCTGGTCATCCCGATCTTGACGACGTTCGGGCCCAGCGCACCGATGTTGGAGATGACGTACACGTAGCCGGCACGGATGTTCGCGATCCGATAGTCGTTGGTCGCGATGGCCTGCTCGATGTCGCCCAACCGGACCGCGAGCTCGTCGGCGGCCACGTCGTCACCAGAGGCCCGCAACGACTCCAACACGCTGATGTAGTGGGCACGTTCCTTCTCCAACCGCTCGCGTTCGGCAGCGAGCTCCTGCTCGGCGCGGCGCTGCTCGCGCAGCAGCTCGCGCTCCTCACGGGCCGCTTCGCGCTCCTCTTGGACCTTCATCTGGTAGTCGGCGGTGAGCTCGAGCTCGGCGACACGCAGCTGGTGGTAGTCGGGGTTGACCCGCATCTCCATGATGGCACCCAGCTTCTCGATGGCGGTCATGGCGTTATCGAGGCGCTTCTTCGCGGTCGTGATGTTGCCCGAACGCAGCGACCGGACGCAGTTGTCGGCCTCCGCGTTGTAGGCGCGCAGCATCAGCTTGGACAGGTCGGCGACCATCTTGCGGCCCTTGGCCAACGACCCCATGAAGGTGAACATGTCGGCGGCGAGGACGGCGCGGCCGGACTTCACGATGTCGTCGATCTTGGCCTCGATCTCGCGGAGCCGGTCCCTGTACGTGGCCGCGTCTTCGAGCGGGTGGTGGTAGCGGTAGATGCCGACGTCTTGCAGCACACGCTGGTCGTCGAGGTCAACGGTGTCACCGCCGGTGGCGGCCTCTCGCGCACGGACCAGTTCGGCCTCGAGCTCGACGACCCGCGCCCGCAACCGACCAACCTCCCCGCTGTCCGTAGCGGCCGGCGACGGCGACTGGTCCGGGACCGGCGACTGGTCGGACAGCGGCGGCGGCTGGGGGTGACTTCTTCGACCGCGGCCGGTGAGGGGACGTCGGTACCGCCCGGTGCGGGCGGGGCGTCAGTTTCGCCGGCCCGGGGCGCCGGATCCACAGGTGCGGGGGGCGGCTCAGGGGATGCGGGCACCTCCGAGGACGCATCGTCGTCAGGCAGCCACAGCTGCCACCCGGGCGGCGGTTCGGGCCACGACGGGTCAGGCCTCCACCCGGCCGGCGGCACCCACCCGGTCGGCGGGGCTGGCCATCCGGGCGGCGGGTTGAACCTCACGCCTGCCCCCGCACCCGCACACCCTTGCTCGCATCGGCCGGGGTCAAGTCGAACGGTGACTTCGACACGGCCGCACCCAGATGCGCGAGGGTCGCGTCGGGGACGACGTTGGCGAGGTCGAAGGTCGTGAACGTGTCCCGGTCGGCGCCGACGACGACGAGCGGGACCGTCTCGGGCAGCCCGGTCGCGGGTGCGGTCCGGTTCACGCCGACCGTCAGCGCGATGGAGCGGATCTTGGCGGCCCGGTCGGCTTCGAAGATCTCGTGCAGGGTGCGTACCGCAACCTGCGACACCGCGCTCGCGTACCGGTCCTTCTGCGCCTTGACGGGCAGCATGGTGGCCGCGATCTCATCCTTGGCCTTCACGTACCGGTACTCCTTGACCGCCGGCACCGTCGACGGTTCGGGGACCGTGACCGCCAACGTGAGCTCACGAGTCGCAAGGTCGAACTGGTACTCGTGAGAGACAGGGAAGGACTCGGGGTACACCGAGTTCGACAGCACAATCCCGACGTACTCCTCGATCGCGGCCGGGACGTCGAACGCGAGGTCGTTGATGAGCTTGGTGACCTCGGCGTTGCGGGCCTCAGCGTCGACCTCACGCTGACGGCACTCAGCCTGGTAGGCGGCCTCCGCCTCCGCGAGCTTCGCGACCCGGTCAGCCTCCCGTTGGCGACGGATCCCCTGCTCGGAGAGGTGCGCGTTGTACATGCGGGTGCACTCATCACGCCAGGCCTGAACGGCGGCGGCGTGCGCGGCGCGTGCCTGCTCGACGACCTCGGCATGCTTCTTCTTACCCCCGAACGCACCCGACAGGCCCGTGGGGGCAGGCGGCTCCGCGTAGGGCGGTTCGGGCGGGTAAACCAGCTCCGGCATCGGCGGCGTCGGCGTCGCCAACGCACCGGGCTCGAACGGTGGGTGCTCCACGGTGGAGACCTTGAACTCCTCAAGGTCGACGAAGTCGTCGACCTCCAGGGTCGCCGCGAGGAGTGCGTCGATCTCGCCGAGCGTGGAGGCGAGTTCGGCGTTCATCTCCTCAGTCTCCGCGACCCGCGACTCCGCGTAGAGCTGCGCAGCCTCCTTCTCCGCGGCCTTGCGTTGCGCGTCAGTCGCACGAGCAGCGGCCGCCCGCGCCCGCTCAGCGTCACGGCGGGCCTTCTCAGCTGCACGCTGGGCAGTCGCATGCGCGCGCACCGCGGCGTTGTACTGCTGCCTCTGCCGCTTCTCCGCCTGCTGAGCCTGGTAGTTGATCTCTGCAAAGAACCCGCGTTTCGCCACTCTCATCTCCTCCGTTGCCACGCCGCCAGCGGACGTGGATCGATCCCGACGCCGTGCGTCCCACACCCTGCGGGACCACCGACACCTCGACCGACAGACCGCCCGGAGCCCCCGTCGGAGAAACAACACGAAGTCGCCGAGTTCGAACTCCGACGGTCCCGGGCCGCCTGCCGCCGTTCAGGCACAGGGCGAAAGGACCACCGCTCGACCGTAGAACGTTCTCCTATGGGCCGTACACGTCTTCGCTGAAGTTGGGGCCGCAGCTGCCAACTCATCCTCGCGACGGTTCCGACCGACGCTCGTCCGCCGACGGCTCCGCCTGCCGCGCAGCCGCAAACGACGCAACCGGCCCACCGTCAACTGTTCCGCCGCCAACGCCGCCGGCCTGTCGATGAGCACATTCAGCACCTGGTAGTACCGGGTCATCGGCATGTCGAACTCCTCGCGGACCGCCGTCTCCTTCGCGCCCGCGTACTTCCACCACTTCTGCTCGAACGCCAACATGGCGTGTTCCACGTCCGACAGTTCCGCGCCCGACTTGTCAGACTTCGGCACCCCGACCTGCGCATCGCTCTGCGGCCGAGCCCCGCCCGCGGATGTCACACGCCAACCCCCGATCGCCCTCGAGGCCTGAGTTCGGCATGTCACTGAACTGGCGGTGCTCCGGCCGACCTTGGGAGCGCGCGAGTCCGGGCTCCCGGCGGAGGATGGTGGGTTCGGCCGGGAGGCGACCAGCCCGCCGGCGGAGCGCTCGTCACTGCCAATGTCGGCGCGAACATACGAGGCACCGTCATCCTTGCTGTTCTGATAAGACGTAAGGAATACTGGAACTGTTATGAGAACTTCGGCGCCGGCGCTGCTCCCGATCCTCAGGTCGCGCGTACAGGGCGACTTGCTCGCCCTGACCTACCTGAACCCGGATCGCGAGTTCAGTGTCACCGACATGGCCTCGCATGCAGGAGCGTCTGTGAAGACCGTCGCACACGAGGTCGAACGCCTCGTGCAGACCGGGCTGCTGACCGATCGGCGGATGGGGACGTCCCGACTCGTTCGGTCGGTGCGGGACTCCGTGCTGACGAGACCCCTCACCGACCTGCTGGCGGTCACCTACGGCCCGCTGCCCGTACTCACCGACGCTCTGTCCGGAGTGGAGGGAGTCGAGCAGGCGTACATCTACGGTTCGTGGGCTGCGCGATACATGGACGAGGCCGGGGCCGTGCCCGGGGACGTTGACGTGCTCGTGATCGGTGATGCCGACCTCGATGATCTCGACGAGCTGGCCCGGGAGGCCGAGACGGTGCTGCGCCGCGAGGTCAATATCCGCCGTCTGCGGCGAAGCGCCTGGGAGACCGGCCAGGACGCCTTCGTTTCCACAATCCGGTCGCGGCCCCTTGTTGAGCTGCGGTTGACCAGGCCGACTGAGCACGAGGAGCAGCGCCCATGAGGTGGGAGCAGGGCCGAGACGAGATCGACCGCATGCTCGAGAGCGGCGAGCTTGAGCGAGTCCAGGCCAGCCGAGAGCACGCCGACCGCCTCGTCGACCAGGCACGGCGTCACTTGGAGTCGGCCGAGAAGATCTGCGACTCCGACCCGGAAGGCGCCTACGACACCCTCTACGACGCCGGGCGCAAGGCCTTGTGGGCGGTGTTGGCCAACCAAGGGCTGCGCCCGAGTCATCGCGGCGGCCACTTGGCCGCCTACCACGCAGTGCGGGCGCAGCTCGACCCGCCGATGGGTCGTCAGTTGCGGCCCTTCGACCGGATGCGGCGCCAGCGCCGGGATGCCGAGTACCCCCAGATCGACACTCCCGAGATGGTTCCGTCGGACGTTCGCGCCGACATCCCCAAGATCTCCGAGATCGTCGACGTCGCTGCTCGTGTACTCGACACGATGCCCGTGTACTGACCCGAGACCCAGACACTCGCACTTCAACCGGACGTTCCGGGGCGGCCCAGGCGGATTTGGGAAACCGCCAGGTCGTGGTTTGCCGAACTTATCGAGGCCTGCCGAGCTCAGTGCCACTCTTGCGTGAACCGCTGTGTGTAGACCTCCGCACGACAGCGCGCTCGGTATGGCCCGACATGCGGACGATGCACCACGGGGGCTGGTGTGCACCGTGTGTCAAGGGTCAGTAGGAACTGCCCAGTGGCGGACATGAAACCTGCCCGCTGACGGCCACGAGAACTGCCCGGTGGTGGCCACGGGATCTGCCCAAGGGGCTGCGGCCACCACCGGCCAGGGTGGTCAGCTCAACGGGCTCACCCCCTGGCCGGCGAGTGCTTGGGTGAGCCGGACGGAGTCGCCGCTGGTCTGGCAGACGTGGGCGTGGTGCAGGAGCCGGTCGACGGTGGCGGTGGCCAGCGTCTTGGGCATGAGCTCGTCGAACCCGGAGGGGTGCAGGTTCGAGCTGATCGCGATCGACCGCTTCTCGTAGGCGGCGTCGACGAGCCGGTAGAGCCCTTCGGCGGCGTCTGCTCCGACCGGGAGGAGTCCGATGTCGTCGACGATGACGAGGTCGGCGCGAAGGATGCGGGCGATGGCCTTGGTGACGGTGTCGTCGGCACGATGCCGGCGTAGCAGGACGCCGAGGTCTTCCAGGGTGAACCAGGCGACCTTCAAGCCGGTCTCGACGGCTTGTTGGCCGAGGGCCTCCAGCAGGAACGTCTTCCCCGTCCCCGACGGCCCACAGACGACGAGGTTCTCCCGGCGGTGGACCCACTCCAGGGTGCGTAGTGCTTGCTGGGTCGGGGCGGGGATCGAGGATGCCTCGGGTTGCCAGGCGTCGAAGGTCTTCCCGGTCGGGAATCCCGCCGCGGCCCTCCTGGTGGCCAATGCGGAGCGTTCCCGGCCGGCGACCTCTTCGGCGAACAGCGCCTTGAGCACCTCGGCGGGTTCCCAGCGTTGGGCCTTCGCGGTCGCCACAACCTCCGGTGCGTGACGGCGGATGTGCGGCAGCCGCAGCCGGCGCAGCAGGTCCTCCAGGTCCGCTGGCAACGGGGGCGCTGAGCCGGTCGACACGGCGGTGGTTCGAGTCGTCACCGGACCACCTCGTCCCCGTCGCGCTGGCCGAGTCGTGCCCACGCGCTGGTGCCCTGGGTCAGCGAGCGATCCTCGCTGGCCCGGTGTTCACCGGCCTTCGGCGCTCGGGCATGGTGGTCCAGAATCGAGGACAGGTCGGCCTCGGCGAACCGGCCGTGCACGGCGGCGTGGCCCAGTGCCCAGTCGACCTCGACGGGGTCGAACAGTTTGGCCAGGCTGAGGGCTTCGGCCATCTTGACCCGCATCCGTGGGGTGCCCGCGGCGGCGGCCTCGAGCAGCCACAGCCGGGCGCCCTCACCCAGGTCGAGGAACTCAGCCTCTGCCGGGTTCTTCGCCCGCGGCTGGCGGTCCAGCGGCCCGGCTGGCTGGGGTGGGAAGTGGTCGTCGTTGATCTTCGGCGTGCCCGGTGTCGCGCGTGCGTGGCGGGCGACCTCGACCGGCCCGTCCTGGCCGACGTGGACGATCACGACCTGCTCGTCGGCGCCGATGCCGTGGGTGCGGACCCACACCGTCGCGCCCAGCAACGACTGGCCGTCGTGGACATGTGGGACCGAGTACTGGCCGGATTCGAAGGTCACCATCGGGGTATTGGCCGGCACGACCCTGGTGGTGCCGAACGCGATCGTGTGCGGCACGGCTGGGACCGGATGCAGCCGTGCCCGCTCTTCGGCGAGCATCTCGATCGGCGGCCGCTTGGTGAGCCGATGCGGGCGGGTGTTGACCTTCTCGCAGAACGCCTCGCACGCGGCCTCGAGCTCGGACCGCCGCCTGGAAATGCGGAAGCCCGCACTTGCGTCAGGCCGACTAGTGCACTGCCTCCGCCGGCATCTCCGCGGGACCGGCCTCGAGAAGATGACAGGCACAATGTATTGAGGTCTACACTTCATTGCCATGTCCGTGATAGCCGGGCCAGCCCACCCACGTCCCACGAACTCGTCATCCAGAGGTGGCACACAACTGGCACACGACGCCGTTCGGTGCGGTGCGCTTCATTGCGTTCGAATGAACGGCAAGACGAGATCAGCCAAGGCCACCTCGCGGATCACCGGCGACCGCACGCGCTCAAAGCTGGCTCTGCACCCCCGCGAGGAGCTGGCGGGCCATCACGATCCGCTGCACCTGGTTGGTGCCCTCGTAGATCTGGGTGATCTTGGCGTCGCGCATCATCCGCTCGACCGGGTAGTCGCGGGTGTAGCCGTAGCCGCCGAGGACCTGGACCGCGTCCGTGGTGACCTCCATGGCCGCGTCGGAGGCGAAGCACTTCGCCGCGGCGCCGAAGAACGTGAGGTCGCGGTCACCGCGCTCGGACTTGCCGGCCGCGGCGTACGTCAGCTGCCGCGCCGCCTCGACCTTCATGCCCATGTCGGCGAGCAGGAACTGCAGGCCCTGGAAGTCGCTGATCGGCTTGCCGAACTGCTTGCGCTCCTGGGCGTAGCCCAGCGCGTAGTCGAGCGCACCCTGGGCGATGCCGACGGCCTGCGCCGCGATCGTGACCCGGGTGTGGTCGAGCGTGCGCATCGCGGTCTCGAAGCCGGTGCCCTCGGCGCCGATCATCCGGTCGGCCGGGATGCGGACGTTGTCGAGGTAGACCTCGCGGGTCGGGGAGCCCTTGATGCCGAGCTTCTTCTCCGGGGCACCGAAGGTGACACCGGCGTCGGACTTCTCCACGACGAACGCGCTGATCCCCCGCGACCGCTTCTCGGGGTCGGTCACCGCCATCACCGTGTAGTACTCCGACTCCCCCGCGTTGGTGATCCAGCGCTTGACGCCGTTGAGCACCCAGGTGTCGCCGTCGCGCACGGCGCGGGTCTTCATGCCGGCGGCGTCGGAGCCGGCGTCCGGCTCGGACAGACAGTAGGAGAAGCCGCCCTCGCCGCGCGCCAGCGCACCGAGGTACTTCTGCTTGAGCTCCTCGGAGCCGGCGATCTGGATCGGCAGCGAGCCCAGCTTGTTCACCGCCGGGATCAGGCTGCTCGACGCGCAGGCGCGAGCCACCTCCTCGATGACGATGACCGTGGCCAGCGCGTCGGCCCCGGCACCGCCGTACTGCTCGGGCACGTGGGGGGCGTGGAAGTCGGCGGCGAGCAGCGCCGCGGCCGCCTCGTGCGGGTAGCGGGCGTGCTCGTCGACGTCGGCGGCGTACGGCGCCACCTTCGCGTCGCACACCGCACGGACGGCCTCGCGGACCGCCTGGTGCTCCTCGGACAGGGCGAAGAGAGGGGAGTCGGAGCTCATGCGCGCGACTCTACTCGTCGGTAACCGCAGCGTCGTCCTGGGCGTCCGGGGCCGGGCGTGCGAACGCCCGGCCGGGGCAGAACCCGGCCGGGCGTCGCAGTGTGGTGCTGTGGTGCTGCTGCTTAGCGGACGACCTTGACGACGACCTTGTCGGAGCTGCCGCCGACGCTCGGGATACCGAGGTACTTCACGGTGATCCGGTGCTTGCCGAGCTTGAGCTTGGTGCCGAGGTTCAGCACGACCTTGCCGTTCTTGAGCCTCGCCGCCTTGAGGGTCTTCGTGCCCTCCTTGGCGACGACCTTGCCGGAGACCGGCCCGCCGAGGGAGGTGCTGGAGACCGTGGCCGGGATCTTCGCGGCCTTGCCCTTCTTGACCTTGATCACGGTCGGGGTGACGACGGTCTTCGAGCTCTGCTTGAGCAGCGTGAAGTTCGAGGAGATCGCCGCGGCGGTCGTGCCCTCCTTGAGCACGCAGTTCAGCGTGACCGAGTCGGTGTCACCCTGCATGGTGGTCATGTCGAACGCCGCGGGCATCAGAGCGTCGTAGGTGCCCGGGTTCGGCGTCGTGAACGCGGTGTTCGCGCCCGTGGCCTTCCACTTCGTGGAGCCACCCTCGGTGACGAAGTCACCCTTGAGCGGGACCGGGACCGTGGACGTGCTGAGAGCGAAGCCGAAGTTGTCCGACCGGGCGCCGGTCACGCCGGCGGCCCCGAGCAGGCCCGCTGCGTCGGCCGGGACGGTCGCCTCGGCGGTGACGGTGAGGAGGCCGGCGGGGACGGTCGCACCGGCCCAGTACTGCGGCACCGGGATCTCACCGGTGACCGTCAGGTCGAAGTCGCCGCTGTACACGGACGGCAGGCTGCAGGTGTAGGTGTTCGTCACGGTCGCGGCGTTGGCGGGCGACGTGGCAACGCCGACCATGGCGCCTGCGGCGAGTGCGGTGACGGCGCCGGCGACGGCGGTGCGGGTGGTGAAACTGCGGAGAATCATGGAAAGTGCTCCCTCCCGAGCAACTCGATGGCCGCTACTACTCGGTAGCGGTGGACGTCACGGTAACCCCTCCGCGACAAGACCCGGGCCGAAAGTCCCGAAGTCGGCGGTTCGTCCCAGGTTTTCGCTCCGATCTAGGCTGAGCCCATGGCTGACTGGCAGGACCCCGAGTGGGTCCGCTTCATGCTCGACGACTGCGAGACCTGGGCCGTGGTGGGACTCTCCGGCGACCCGAGCCGCACGGCGTACTCCATCGCCGAGCTGCTCCAGCAGCGCGGCAAGCGGATCGTGCCGGTGCACCCCTCGGCCGCGACGGTGCTCGGCGAGCAGGGCTACGCCACGCTCGCCGACATCCCGTTCCCCGTGGACGTCGTGGACGTGTTCCGGCGCTCCGAGGCGGCCGGCGAGTTCGCCGACCAGGCGGTCGCCATCGGCGCCAAGGGCGTGTGGCTCCAGCTCGGGGTCGTCGACGAGGAGGCGTTCGCCCGCACGACGGCGGCGGGGGTCCCGATGGTGATGGACACGTGTCCCGCCATCGAGTGGCGCAAGCGGGGATGAACCTCACCGTCCCGCCGGGGCCGGGCGTCCCGGACGGGCTGGACATCCCCGAGACCGAGCTGGTCGAGCGCTTCTCGAGATCGCCCGGTCCGGGTGGGCAGTCGGTCAACACCACCGACAGCCGGGTCGAGCTGGAGTACGACGCTGCCACGTCGACGGTCCTCAGCGACGCCCAGCGGGCCCGGGTCGTCGGCCGCCTCGGCTCGCCGGTGCGCATCGTCGCCTCCGAGCACCGCTCGCAGCACCGCAACCGGGTCGCGGCCCGGGAGCGGCTCGCCGAGCGGCTGCGCGAGGCACTCGCGCCGCCTCCTCCCCCGCGCCGGCCCACGAAGCCCACCCGGGGCTCCCAACGGCGCCGCCTGGAGGCCAAGAAGCAGCGCAGCCAGACCAAGTCGCTGCGTGGGCGGGTGCGGGAAACCTGAGGCGTGTCGTTTCAGCCGCCGAGCCGGGCCAGCTCCTCGTCCACGACGGACGGGTCGAGCTTGGTGAAGATCGGGGTCGGCTTCGCGACCGGGGTGCCGGGCACGATCGGCCGGCGCTCCCAGGCCGGGAACCCGGAGTAGTCGCCGGTGATGATCGGGTACGCCGGGCCGCCGTCGAGGTCGTCGACCTCCTCGATCCTGGGCATCGGTGCGACGTCCCCGGCCCCGCCCAGCGCCTTGTCGACCTCGTTGGCCGCGAACGGCAGGAACGGGCTGAGCACCAGGTTGAGGTCGGCCACGCACTGGGCGACCACGTGGAGGATCGTGCCGAGCCGGTCGGGGTACGCCCCAGAATCCAACTTGGCGATCTTCCAGGGCTCGGAGTCGGAGACGTACTTGTTGACCTCGCCGACCGTGCGCATCGCCTCGCCGATCGCCTGCTTCTGACGGTGCCGGCCGATCAGGTCGCCCACGGTGCCGAACGCGGCGGCGACGGAGTCGAGCAGCGCCTGGTCCTCGGCGGTCAGCTCGCCGGCCCTCGGGATCTCACCGAAGTTCTTCGCGATCAGCGTGGCGGTGCGGTTCACCAGGTTGCCCCAGCCGGCGACGAGCTCGTCGTTGGTGCGCCGCACGAACTCCGACCAGGTGAAGTCGGAGTCCTGGTTCTCCGGACCGGCCGCGGCCACGAAGTATCGGAACGCGTCCGGCTGGTAGCGGCTGAGCAGGTCGCGGACGTAGATCACAACCCGCTTGGAGGAGGAGAACTTCCTGCCCTCCATCGTCAGGAACTCCGACGAGACGACCTCGGTGGGCAGGTTGAGCTCGCCGTACTCACGCGGCGTCCCGCCCTTGGAGCCCTTGCCGGAGTAGGCCAGCAGCTCCGCCGGCCAGATCTGGCTGTGGAAGGTGATGTTGTCCTTGCCCATGAAGTAGTAGGACAGCGCCTCTGGGTCGTTCCACCACTCCCGCCACCGCTCCGGCTCGCCGAGCCGGCGCGCCCACTCGATGGACGCCGACAGGTAGCCGACGACCGCGTCGAACCAGACGTAGAGCCGCTTGGTCGGGTTGTCCCGCCAGCCGTCGAGCGGGACCGCGATGCCCCAGTCGATGTCGCGAGTCATCGCCCGTGGCCGGATCTCCTTGAGGATGTTCTGGCTGAACCGGATCACGTTCGGCCGCCACAGGCCGGTGGCCTCGCGCCCGTCCAGCCACTCCGCCAGCGCGTCGGCGAGGGCGGGGAGGTCGAGGAAGATGTGCTGGGTCTCGATGAACTCCGGCGTCTCGCCGTTGATCTTCGAGACCGGGTTGATCAGGTCGGCGGGGTCGAGCTGGTTGCCGCAGTTGTCGCACTGGTCGCCGCGCGCGCCGTCGTAGCCGCAGATCGGGCAGGTGCCCTCGATGTAGCGATCGGGCAGGGTGCGGCCCGTGGACGGTGAGATGGCGCCGTACGTCGTCTGCTCGACGAAGTAGCCGTTCTCGTAGACACCCAGGAACAGCTCCTGCACCACCGCGTGGTGGTTGCGCGCGGTGGTGCGGGTGTAGAGGTCGTAGGTGAGCCCGAGCGCGGTCAGGTCCTCGGCGATGATCCGGTGGTTCTTGTCGGCGAGCTCCCGCGGCGTCATCCCCGCCTCGTCGGCCGCGATCAGGATCGGCGTGCCGTGCTCGTCGGACCCCGACACCATGAGCACGTCGTGCCCCGCCATCCGCATGTACCGGCTGAAGACGTCGGACGGCACGCCGAACCCGGCCACGTGGCCGATGTGGCGCGGACCGTTGGCGTACGGCCAGGCGACTGCGGAGAGGACATGAGTCATGGGGCAATCCTAGGGACCGGAGACCCGGGCACCGTCGGCCGCGTCGCGCTACGGTCGCTGCGTGGAGACCTTGATCGCGGAGGACCTGCTGCTCCTGCTGCTGGACGACGAGGACGGCAGGCTCACGATCACCTCGTATCCCGAGACCGTGCTGGGCGGCGCACTGCTCGTCGAGCTCGCCATCATCGGGGCCGTCGAGGTGGAGGAGAAGTCCAGCGCCTGGCGCTCGGTGAAGGTGCGCACGACCGGGGAGGCCCCGGCCGACCCCGTGCGGCGGGCGGCGTACGACGTCGTCGGCGAGAAGGCGCGGACGGCGAGCGACCTCGTCACCCGGCTGGGCAAGGGCACGAAGACGGAGCTCGCCGACCGCCTGGCCGCCCGCGGCATCCTCGAGCGCCGCGAGGACCGCGTGCTCGGGTTGTTCCCCCGCACCCGGTGGCCGGCGGTCGACTCCACCCACGAGGAGGCGGTCCGTCGAGCGCTCGCGGCCGTCCTGGTCGAGGGCGTCGAGCCGGACGAGCGCACCGGCGCGCTGGTGGCGCTGCTCTCGGCGATCGACAAGCCGCACTTGGTCGTCGACCACCGGGGGCTGTCCTCCGGCGAGGTGCGCAAGCGCGCCAAGAGGATCGCCGAGGGCGACTGGGCCGCGAAGGCGGTCCGCGACGCCGTCGCCGCCTCGACGGCGGCGATCACCGCCGCGATCGTGGCCACGACCGCCGCCGCGAGCGCCGGGAGCGGCAGCAGCTGACGAGCCGCCTCAGCCGGCCGATCGACCCGCGAACGCGGCGAGCCGCTCGTAGGGTCCCGCGTCCTCCGCGGCGGGCTGCTCGGGGCCGAACGCGCCGCCGCGGTTCTCGGAGGTGAGGCCGGCCCGCAGGAACTCGAGACCACGGGTCGCGACCTCGGGGTCGAGGCGGCCGACCGGGTAGCCGATCGCCGTCGCGAGGTCCCAGGTGTGGAGGGCCAGCTCGGCGGTCGCCATGTCCGCGCTCGAGGTCGCCTCGCCGGCGTGCTCGTGCCACCAGTGGATGAGGTCGTCGGCGACGACCCGGAAGGCCGGACCCCACTCCTCGGTGACGTGCGGCGGCGGCGCGGACCAGTCGGGCTGCTCGCCGCGCGCCATCGTCAGGAAGCTCGACGGGGTGGCGACCAGGTGGTCGGCGAGCGTGGCGACGTCCCACTCGGTGCACGGAGTCGGACGGTCCAGCAGGTCGCGGTGCACCTGGTCGAGCACGTCACCCGCCTGGTCCAGTGCGCGTGCGAGCACCCGGACGTCGTCTCCCCAGTCGGCCTGCGGTGTGTGGTGGGTCGTCATGCTCCCCACGCTATTGGCGCCGGTCAGGAGAAGTCGAGGTCCTCGGTGCGACTGCGCTTGAGCTCGTAGAAGTGGTCGAAGGCCGAGAGCGTGACGAACGCGTCCCACATCCGGCCGGCGTCCTCGCCGCGGGGTGCCTTGCTGATCACCGGGCCGAAGAACGCGTGGCCCTCGAAGGCGATCGTCGGCGTGCCGACCTCGTTGCCGACCTGGTCCATGCCGAGGTGGTGCGAGCGCGCGATGGCCTCGTCGTACGACGCGTCGTCCATCGCGTCCGCGAGCCCGAGGTCGACACCGGCCTCCTGGAGCGCCGCCTCGATGGTCGCGCGGTCCTTCTCCGCCTTCTCGAGGTGGAAGCGGTTGCCGAGCGCGGTGTACAGAGGCAGCAGCACCTCCTTGCCGTACTTCTGCTCCGCGGCCATGGCCACCCGCACCGGACCCCAGGCGGGCTTGAGGAACTCGCGGTAGTCGTCGGGGATGTCCTTGTCCTGGTTGAGGTAGGCCAGGCTCATGATGTGCCAGGTGACCTCGATGTCGCGGACCTGCTCGACCTCGAGGATCCAGCGCGAGGTGATCCACGCGAAGGGGCAGACGGGGTCGAACCAGAAGTCAGCGTTGGTCTTGGTCATGTCAGGCCCAACCGAGCAGGCCGAGCAGTATTCCCGCCGCGGCGCCGCCCCCGACGTACCAGGCGGAGTTGAGCCGGGTGCGCCACATCAGCAGCAGCGTCACCGCGAAGATCCCCAGCGTCCAGCCGTCGGCCAGCGCGGAGCGCCCCAGCTGCCACGACACCCCGGCCATCAGCGCGAGTGCGGTCGCGTTGAGGCCGTCGAGCATCGTCGACGTCCACGGCGAGGACCGGAGCCGGTCGGTGATGCGGGTCAGCAGACCCACGAAGACGAACGACGGCAGGAAGATGCCGACGGTCGCGAGGAAGGCGCCGGGCAGGCCCGCGACCAGGTAGCCGAGGAACGTCGCGGTCGTGAAGACCGGGCCGGGCGTCACCTGGCCGATCGACACCGCGTCGAGGAGCTGCTGCTGGGTGACCCAGCCGAGCCGGTCGACCAGGTCGCCCTGGAGGAAGGCGAGCAGCACGTAGCCGCTGCCGTAGAGGACCGAGCCGATCTTCACCATGGTCACGAACAGCTGACCCAGCTGGCCCGCCGTGGGGTCGGGGAACAGCACGGCGAGCGGCGCCAGCAGGGCGTGCCGTCCGCCGCGGCTCGCGGCCCGGACGAGACCGGCGAGCGCCGCGCCGCCGAACAGGACGACGAGCTCGTGCACGCCGAGGAGGTACGCCGCGAGCCCGGCGACGGCCAGGAGCCCGAGCCAGACGCTCTTCAGCACGGCCCGGAGCAGCGCCACCAGCGCCCAGGCGACGATCGCCAGCACGGCCGGGACCACCCCGTAGAGCAGCCACACTGCAGACGGGGTGTCGCCGTACTCGACGTACGCCCAGGCGAGTGCGGTCACGATCAGAGCCGCCGGCAGGATGAAGCAGAGGCCGGCCAGCAGCAGGCCGCGCCCGCGCGCCCGGTCGTAGCCGAGGTGGATCGCCAGCTCGGTGGAGTTCGGCCCCGGGATCAGGTTCGTGGCACCCATCAGGTCCACGAACCGCTCGTCACTGACCCAGCCGCGGCGCCGCACGAGCTCCTCGCGCATCATCGCGGTGTGCGCGACCGGCCCGCCGAACGCGACCGTGCCCAGGCGGAGGAACACCAGAGCGACCTCGCGGGTCCGACTCGGTTCGCTCACGGCGCCATCATCCCGGGCGGATCTCCTTTTCTGCAGCGAGCACCCGGGTGGCAGGATGCCTCGCATGCCTGGAACCAACCTCACCCGGGACGAGGCCGCGACCCGCGCCGCGCTCCTGGACGTCACCTCGTACGCCATCGACCTGGACCTCACGACCGGTGACACGTCCTTCGGATCGACCACCACGATCCGCTTCACCTGCACCCAGCCGGGTGCCGAGACGTTCGCCGACCTCGTCGACGCGACCGTCCACGAGATCACGCTGAACGGCGAGCGGGTCGATCCGGCCACGGCGTACGCCGACAGCCGGATCACGCTGACCGGCCTCTCGGCCGACAACGAGCTCGTGGTGCGGGCCGACTGCACCTACTCGCGCACGGGTGAGGGCCTGCACCGGTTCGTCGACCCCGCCGACGACCGCGTCTACACCTACTCCCAGTTCGAGGTCCCGGACGCCCGCCGCGTCTACACGACGTTCGAGCAGCCCGACCTCAAGGCGCCGTTCACGTTCACCGTCACCGCTCCCGAGGGCTGGAAGGTCGTGTCCAACTCGCCGTCCCCCGAGCCCGAGAGCCTCGGCGACGGCAAGGCCGTGTGGACGTTCGCGCCGACCAAGCCGCTCTCGACGTACGTCACCGCGATCGTCGCGGGCGAGTACCACGAGGTGCAGCACGTCTACCACGGCAAGCACGGCGACATCCCGCTCGGCCACTACTGCCGCCAGTCGCTCGTCGAGCACCTCGACGTCGACGAGCTCGTGAAGATCACCGAGCAGGGCTTCGGCTACTTCGAGGACGCCTTCGACTACCCCTACCCGTTCGGCAAGTACGACCAGCTCTACGTGCCGGAGTACAACATGGGCGCGATGGAGAACGCCGGCTGCGTCACGCTGCGCGACGAGTACCTCCCCCGCAGCCGCCAGGACCGGGCGTTCTACGAGTTCCGCGTCGAGGTGATCCTCCACGAGATGGCGCACATGTGGTTCGGCGACCTCGTGACCATGAGGTGGTGGGACGACCTCTGGCTCAACGAGTCGTTCGCCGAGTGGGCCTGCTACCACGCGGCGGTGGAGGCCACCGAGTTCACCGAGGTGTGGACCGGCTTCACCAACGCCCGCAAGAACTGGGCCTACCGCCAGGACCAGCTGCCCAGCACCCACCCGATCGCCGCCGACAACGTCGACCTGCGCGCGGTCGAGGTCAACTTCGACGGCATCACCTACGCCAAGGGCGCCTCGGTGCTCAAGCAGCTGGTCGCCTGGGTCGGCCTGGACAACTTCCTCGAGGGCGTGCGCGCCTACTTCAAGGAGTTCGAGTACGGCAACACCGAGTTCAAGGACCTCCTGGCCGCGCTCGAGAAGTCCTCGGGCCGTGACCTGGAGGCCTGGGCACAGGAATGGCTGCAGACCGCGGGCGTCAACACGCTCTCGGCGGAGTTCGAGCTGGACGAGGACGGCAAGTACACGTCGTTCGCCGTCCGTCAGACCGCCGCCGACGAGCAGCCGACGCTGCGCCGGCACCGGCTCGGCATCGGCCTGTACGACGCCGTCGAGGGCCACCTGGTCCGCCGTACCTCCCTCGAGACCGACATCGCGGGCGAGCTCACCGAGGTCGCCGACCTGGTCGGGCAGCGCCAGCCCGACCTGCTGCTGCTCAACGAGGGCGACCTGGCCTACGCCAAGATCCGCCTCGACGAGCGCTCGCTGGCCACAGTCGTCGGCGGCATCGCGACCCTCGACGACTCCCTGGCCCGTGCCCTGTGCTGGGGTGCGGCCTGGGACATGACCCGCGACGCCGAGATGAGCGCGACGGACTTCGTCGCGCTGGTGCTCAGCGGCATCGGCAGCGAGAGCGACGCGTTCGGCGTGAGCCGGATCCCGACGTACGCCGCCCAGGCGTCCACGCTGTACGCCGCACCCGCGAACCGGGCCGCGCTGCGCGCCACCTGGGAGCAGGGCCTGCGCAAGCTGCTGCAGGACGCCGAGCCGGGCAGCGACCACCAGCTGTCCTTCGCCCGCGCCTACGCCGGGGCCGCGCACAGCGACGCCGCCCTGGCCGACCTCGAGGGGCTGCTCGACGGCACCCTCACGTTCGAGGGTCTGGCGGTCGACACCGACCTGCGCTGGACGCTGCTCAGCGGGCTGGCCAAGAACGGCCGGGCCGACGACGCCCGGATCGCTGCGGAGCTCGCCCAGGACAACACGATCTCCGGGCAGGAGCACGCGGCCGCGGCCCGGGCCCTGCGCCCGACCGCCGAGGCCAAGGCCGAGGCGTGGGACATCGCGATCGTGCGCGACGACGTCGCCAACGAGACGCAGCGCAGCGTGGTGCTCGCCTTCCAGGTGTTCGGCCAGGACGACGTGCTCACGCCGTACGTCGAGAAGTACCTGGAGGCGGCCGACACCCTCTGGGAGGACAAGGGCACCCAGCGGGCCTCGACCGCGCTGGAGTTCATGTTCCCCAAGCAGCTGGCGAGCCAGGATCTCCTCGACCGGGTCGACGCCTGGCTGGAGTCCTCCCCCGCCAACCCGGCCGCGAAGCGCTACGTCCGCGAGGGCCGCGCCGACGTCGCCCGGGCGCTCGCCGCCCAGGCAAAGGACGCCCAGGCCTGATCTGACGTTGACCCGCCCGAAACTTTCGGGCGGGTCAACCTCTAGTCGGTGTGGAGCGTCTGCGGCGCGCGGGCGTGGTCGGCCAGCATCTGCAGCCCGCGGCGCAGGCCGCCGACGAGGTCGCCGACGGCGAAGGAGCTCTGCATCTGCACCGCGCTCAGCTCGACCTCCTGGTCGGTGAGGTGGCGGCGTACGACGGAGCCGGTGACGATCTCGAGGGCCCGCGCGGCGGGGTCGACGAGCACCAGGACGCTGCGCTCGGGCGCCACCAGCGCGGCGTGCAGGCGGCTCGCGAACTCGTGCGGCTCACCCTCGGCGCGCCCGACGAACACGCTGAACTCGTAGCGCGACACCTGCTCGGCGGAGCGGATGGCCTCCTCGATCGAGAAGCGCTCCGCCGCGCTGAACTCACCAGCGCGCACTGGTGCCGCCTGTGGCCGCGTCGTCCTCCGCCGGTGCCGACAGCTCCGCGGTGCCCTGCCGCGGCCCGCCGAACCAGTGGTCCTCGGCCGCGTGGCCCGTCGTCGGGACCCGCTCGCCGTGGCGCCGGCCCGAGGCGAACACCAGGAGCGTGATCACGACGATCAGCAGCAGCGGGACGCCGCCGAGCAGCAGCAGCGCCTGCGTCGGGTCGACCGGGTCGGGGGTGTCCCAGCCCTCCGGCACGTCCGCACCGGCGGGACCGGATGCGGCGAGGACCAGCGCCCCCGAGACGAGGACGACGGCGGTACGACGGATCAGGTTCGCGAGCGTGGTCACGGGCAGAAGGGTAACGCCCCGCCCGCCGGTCACCCGACCTTGTCCGGTGCGGTAGACATGGGGCCCATGTTCGGGTTCGACGACACGCAGTGTGATCCCTCCGACAGCCTCTGCAAGACCGTCCTCGACTGGACCGACAACCAGAAGCTCGCCAACGCCTCGGACATCCTGATCGGCAAGCCCCTCGCGATCATCGGCCTGCTGCTCCTCATGATGGTCGTGCGGTGGATGCTGCACCGCCTCGTCGACCGGCTGGTGCTGCGGGCCGAGGACGGCGTGCTGCCCGACCGGATGAGCCGCTTCGGCCTGCGCGGCAAGGCCGCCCAGCAGGCCAGCGCCCAGGACCTCGCCGCCTCGACCCGCCGCGTGCAGCGCGCCAAGACGATGGGCGACCTGCTGAAGAGCGTGATCACCGGCCTGCTGATCGCGGTGTTCGGCACGATGGTCCTCAGCGAGGTCGGCGTGAACATCGCCCCGATCATCGCCAGCGCCGGCATCATCGGCATCGCCCTCGGCTTCGGCGCCCAGTCGCTCGTCAAGGACTTCCTGTCCGGGATCTTCATGATCTTCGAGGACCAGTACGGCGTCGGCGACGTCGTCGACGTCGGTGAGGCCAGCGGCACGGTCGAGGCGGTCAGCCTCCGGGTCACCCGCCTGCGCGACCTCAACGGGACGGTCTGGTACGTCCCGAACGGCGAGATCCTGCGGGTCGGCAACATGAGCCAGAACTGGTCGCGGGCCGTCGTGGACGTCGCGGTCGGCTACCGCGAGGACGTCGCCCGGGTGACCCGGGTGCTGAAGGAGATCGCGCACGACCTGTGGGAGGACGACGACTTCCGCGGCATCATCATCGAGGAGCCCGAGGTGACCGGCGTCGAGGTCCTCGGACCCGAGTCCCTCACGCTCCGGGTGCTGCTCAAGACGGCCCCGATGGAGCAGTGGGGCGTGGCTCGGGAGCTGCGCCAGCGGGTCAAGGCCCGGTTCGACCACGAGGGCATCGAGATCCCGCTCCCGCAGCGCGTGGTCTGGCACCGCGAGGACGCCCTCCACCAGGAGGACGAGACGCCGACGGGCCCCGCCCCGGCTGGGGAGGAGCCCGTCGAGAGCTGATCGACGCCCGCGTCAGCGGAGCCGAAGGGTGATCACGCCAGGGACGCCTCGAGCGTGATCGTGGTGCCGGCGAGCGCCTGGCTGACCGGGCAGCCCTCCTTGGCGGCCTGGGCTGCGGCGACGAAGTCGTCGTTGCTGATGCCGTCCACGGCACCGCGCACGGTCAGCTTGATGCCGGTGATGCCGGTGCCGGGGGTGAACTCGACCTCGGCGCTCGTGTCCAACGAGGTCGGCGGGGTGCCGGCCTTGGCGAGACCGTTGGACAGCGCCATCGAGAAGCAGGACGAGTGTGCGGCGGCGATCAGCTCCTCCGGGCTCGTCTTGCCGTTCGCCTCCTCGGCGCGCGAGGGCCACGAGACGTCGTACGTCCCGATCCCGGAGGACTCGAGGGTGACCTTGCCGGCCCCCTCGAAGAGGCTCCCCTCCCAGTGCGTGGTGGCGATGCGAGTCGTTGCCATGTGCGGATCACTCCTCATGGTTGGCGGGTGCGTTCGCCCGTGATGTCGGGAACATCGGGAGTCTTGCACGCCGCCGAGCGACGCTCACCGGTCGACCGCAAGAATGGACCGGTGAGCACCTTCTACGAGGAGATCGGCGGCTTCGAGACCTTCCAACGCATCGTCGCCAGGTTCTACGAGGGCGTCGCCGAGGACCCGGTGCTCCGGCCGCTCTACCCCGAGGAGGACCTCGGGCCGGCGGAGGAGCGGTTCCTGCTCTTCCTGGTGCAGTACTGGGGCGGCCCGACGACGTACTCCGACAACCGCGGCCACCCGCGGCTGCGGATGCGGCACGCGCCGTTCGCGGTGACCCCGGAGGCCAAGGAGCACTGGCTGCAGCACTTCCGCGCCGGACTCGACGAGGTCGCCCTGCCCCCCGAGCAGGACGCGAGGTTCTGGGACTACGTCACCCACGCCGCTCAGTTCATGGTCAACAGCCTCGAGTGAGGCCTCCCAGGGCCCGCGCGGGAATCTCGGGCTCCGTGTAACACCAGGTCGCACTCGCGACAGGTGAAGGTGAACGGGCGGACAGCCGCCGACCCCACCTACGACACAGGAGGCCCAGCATGCGCAGGACCACCACCGCTGTCACCGCGACCGCAGCACTCGCCGCCGCACTCACCTTCGGCACGGCGTACGCGACCCAGACCGGTACCGACTCCGACGACGCCAGCGCCGCGGCGACCACGGCGACCGGCTCGCCGGTCGTGAACAAGAACGGCCACGAGGTCAACGAGCACGCCGCCGCCGGCCAGGCCCGCGCGGCCGAGGCCCGTGCCCAGCACCTGGCGTCCGAGACGCCGACCGAGGCACCCGAGACCGAGGCCCCGGAGACCGAGGCCCCCGAGACCGAGGCCCCGGAGACCGAGGCGCCCGAGACCGAGGCTCCGGAGGCCGAGGGCCCGAACGAGCACGCGGGCACCCACCCGGACACCCACGCGCTCCTGGGCGGCACCGAGCACGGCCACGACGGCGAGCACGGGCACCAGGGCGACGACGGTGACCGCGGCAACGGCCCGGACGAGCACGCCGGCGACCACCCGAACGAGCACGCCTCCCCGGCCCCCTCGGAGGGCTGACCCCCCAGGACCGGCGGTCCCGGCGTGACCCACCCCCGACTAACGTCGGGACCGCCTACCCTGGGAGGAGATCTCATGGCCGACCACCCTTCTCCCGGCGCCCCGCTGCGCACCCCGGCTCCCACGCTGGAGCCGGACGACGCCCTGCTCGCGCGCCTCAGCTCGCTCGCCGCGGCCGGTGCCCCCGCACCGGCCGGCGCAGCGGCACCGCGCGTGACCTGGCGCGTGGGCCTGGCCGCGGCGAGTGTCGCGGCGGTGCTGGTCGGCGCCGCCTGGATCGGCGGCCTGGGAGACACCGAGGCGCCCACGGACCCGGCGCCGGCGTCCACGCCGCCCGACCCCGCGCCGCTCCCCACGACCACACCCGACCCGTCGCCGACCGGGGCCACCGGCTCACCGGACGCGTCGGCGACCGGCACCCCGGCAGCCGGCGGCCCCGGAGCGACCTCGGGCGACGGCAGCGACCCGCAGGGCTCCTCCGGCGCGGGCGACGACGGTGACGCCGGCGAGGGCAACCACGACGACCAGGGCCAGGGCGACAACGACCAGCAACAGGGCGACACCGGCCCGGGCAAGAGCCAGGGCCCCGACGAGCACGCGGGCGACCACCCGAACGAGCACGCCTCCCAGCACCCCTCACCGCGGGCCTCGGGGCACGCGGACGTCGCAGACCAAGACGCCGGGGACCGCCCCGGCGCCGGAGCAGGTGGCAGACAACCCAGGTGAGCAACGACGACGAGGTGGTGGCGGCCGCGAAGCGCGGTGACGCCGAGGCTTGGCGCGCCCTCTACCGGGCGCACGCCGGCCGGCTCCTCGTCTGGTTGAGCACCCGTCCCAGCGGGGACAGCGCGGTCACCGCCGAGGACCTCGCGGCCGAGACCTGGCTGGTCGCGGCTGAGCGCATCCACTCCTTCGCGGGGACCTCCTCGGACTTCGCGGGCTGGCTGTTCGGCGTGGCCCGCAACCTCGGCGGCAACACCCACCGCCGCAGCCTCCGCCGCAGCACCTACGCGACCGACCCGCACGAGCTCGGCGAGCCGGGCGTCGTCCCCGGGCCGGAGCCGTCGTACGCCGCGCAGGACTGGGTGGTCCGCGCCCTCGCGATGCTGCCGCCCCGCGAACGCGACGTGGTCGGCTGCCTCGACGTCGTGGGTCTGGATGTGGAGACGACGGCCCGCGCCCTCGGCATCTCCGCCGTGGCCGTCCGCGTGGCGCGGCACCGGGGCCTCAAGCGCCTGCGCCTGAACGCGCCGAGACCTCAGGAGACCAGCAGCGAGCGGAGCCCGTCGAGGTAGGCCTCCGGGGGCACCACCGAGCGCTCGGTGCGCGGGTCGAAGAACACGATCGCCACGCGCGCCCGGGCCAGCACGGTCTCCCCGTCGAGGATCAGCGACTCGATGGTCGCCGAACGCTGCCCGACCCGCGATGCCCACGACCACGCGTCGTACGGCTCGGGCCGGAACAGGATCGGCACGCGATAGTCGACGTCCGTCTGCGCGACCACCAGCGAGATCGGGTCGAGCCCCTGCCACAGGTCGGCGGTCAACAGGATCCGCGCCTCCTGGAGGTACTCGAAGTACTTCACGTTGTTGACGTGGCCGTAGGCGTCGACGTCGGAGAAGCGGACCTGGACCGGTGCGTGCACCGCGACGTCGGGCCGGGTCGTGGCGAGCGGGGCCTGTGGGGCCCGGTCGTCGGGCTCGAGGAAGACCGCGAGGGTCTCGCGCTCGGCCTGCGTGAGGCGGCGCGGGCGCTCGCTGGCGAAGACGTACGGCGTGAGCACGGTCTTGGCGCGCACGTAGACGCGGCGCTCCCCGTCGGGCTGCTCGTGGAAGATCTCGTAGGCGATCGTGAAGGTCGCGGCGCGGATCTCGGTGATCCAGGACTCGATGGTCACCGGCTCGAACCCGAAGGCGAGCGGGGCGAGGTAGCTGACCTCGTGCCGCACCACCACGACGCCCTCGGCCAGCTCGCCGGTGACCGCGGCTGGCCCGTGGGTGCGGAGCATGTCCACGCGGGCCTCTTGCAGGTAGTCCACGTAGACGACGTTGTTGACGTGCCCCAGCAGGTCCAGGTCGGCCCAGCGCAGGGGGCACCGGTAGGTGTGCCGCACGGCGTCGATGCTGCCAGACGTCAGCGCCCGTGCGGGCACGCGGGCACGCCCGTGGGACGCCGGGGTGGGATCAGTGCGTGAGCACCATGCGGCGGTAGTGCGTGCGCACCGACTCGTGGTGGGCGAGGCGGTCGCGACGGTTGCTGACGAAGAACTCGACCAGCACGCCGATGGCGAGCAGGGACGCGAGGACCCCGAAGACGACGAACGCCATCGCGACGGGGGCGAGGAACGTGTACGAGAGCATGGCCGTGACCCTTCTACAGGCGTAGATTCTACTTATGTAGAACGTACCGCCGGGGGCCGCGGCGAACAACTCGAGGGGTAGTGTCCCGGCTCACAGGCCCCCAGCACATCGCAGGAGAGGTCGAGATGTCATCCGCAAGTCCGCGCCGCCGCCAGCTGCTCGAGGCCGCCCTCCACGTGATCGCCGACGAGGGGTTGCGGGGTCTGACCCACCGTGCGGTGGACCGGCGCGCAGGGCTGCCCGAGGGCACCTGCTCGGCCTACCTGCGGACCCGGTCGGCGCTCCAGGGCGCGCTCACCGAGTACGTCGCGGACGCCCTGCTCTCCGACGTCGACCGGCTCGCCGAGCAGCTGCGTCTCGACTGCGAGTTCGAGCAGGAGAGCGTGGACGCGGCGCTCTCGCTGTTCTTGCGCTGGCTCGACCAGCGAGAGCTGCTGGTCGCCCGGCTCGAGCTGAGCATGGCGGCGACCAGGGACCCCGAACTGGCCCGGCTGCTCGCCGACCACCGGGCCCGCCTGGTGACGCTGGTGGAGGGGATCATGGCGACCACGGGCAAGCCGGACGTCCGTCATCGCGCCGAGACCCTGGTGGCGTCGTACGACGGCGTCCTGCTCGCGGCACTGCTGCGCTCCCCCGCCGAGCGCCCGGAGTTCCTGGCCAGGTCGCTCGAGCTCATCGGCGAGCAGCTGTCGAGCGAGGCCCCGGCACCGTCGGAAGCGTGACGAGCGTCTCGTCCGGAGCGATAGAACACGGTCTAATCTGGCCGGGCACCTCGACCCACCCCCGATCGCCACCGATCACGACCAGATGGAGCACGCATGCCCGAGGCAGTCATCGTTTCCGCCGCCCGCTCCCCTATCGGACGGGCCAACAAGGGCTCGCTGAAGGACCTGCGGCCCGACGACCTGAGCGCGCTGATCATCAAGACCGCGCTCGACAAGATCGAGGGTCTCGACCCCAACACGGTCGACGACGTCTACCTCGGCTGCGGCCTGCCCGGCGGTGAGTCGGGCAACAACATGGCGCGGATCGTGAACGTGCTCAACGGCATGGACGACGTCCCCGGTGCCACCGTGACCCGCTACTGCGCCTCCTCGGTGCAGACGACGCGGATGGCGTTCCACGCGATCAAGGCCGGCGAGGGCGACATCTTCGTCTCCGCCGGCGTCGAGACGGTCTCCCGGTTCGCCAAGGGGACCTCCGACCACTGGCCGGACACCAAGAACCCCCTCTACAACGACGCGATGGCCCGCACCGAGCAGACCGCCCAGGGCGGCGTCGACTGGCACGACCCGCGCGAGGACGGCGAGCTCCCCGACGCCTACATCGCGATGGGCCAGACGGCCGAGAACGTCGCGCGGCTGCGCAAGCTGGACCGCAGGGAGCTCGACGAGTTCGGCGTGCGCTCGCAGAACCTCGCCGAGAAGGCGATCAACGACGGCTTCTGGGCCCGCGAGATCACCCCGGTCACCACCCCCGACGGCACCGTCGTGACCCAGGACGACGGCCCGCGGGCCGGTGTCACCTACGAGGCGATCTCCCAGCTCCAGCCGGTCTTCCGGCCCGACGGCGTCGTCACCGCCGGCAACTGCTGCGCGCTCAACGACGGTGCTGCGGCGGTGGTGATCATGTCCGACACCAAGGCCGCGGAGCTCGGCGCGAAGCCGCTGGCCCGCATCGTGGCGACCGGCGTCAGCGGGCTGTCGCCCGAGATCATGGGCCTCGGCCCGGTCGAGGCGACCCGCCGTGCGCTGGCGAACGCGAAGATGAGCATCGGCGACATCGACCTGGTCGAGATCAACGAGGCGTTCGCGGCCCAGGTGGTGCCGTCGTACCAGGACCTCGGCATCGACCTCGACCGGCTCAACATCAACGGCGGCGCGATCGCGGTGGGCCACCCCTTCGGGATGACGGGTGCCCGGCTGCAGAACACGATGCTGAACTCGCTGGACTGGCACGACAAGAGCACCGGCCTGATCACGATGTGCGTGGGCGGCGGCCAGGGCATGGCGCTGATCCTCGAGCGGATGTAGGAGCCTGCTGCACGACGCGCGATCCGCTCGCACACCACCCTCGAACGCCCGGCCACCCTCGCGGCCGGGCGTTCGTCGTCTCGACGGAGGTCACACCGCGGATCCGCCGAGGACGCTCCCCGGCCTCACGGTGACGTCCTACACTGCCGGTGTGAGCGACATCGGGGGTGGCCAGACGCGGTGGCTGGACGACGAGGAGCAGCGCTCCTGGCGAGCCCTGCTGATGGGGATGACGCTCCTGCTCGACCGGCTCGACGACGACCTGCGCCGTCAGTGTGACCTCTCGCTCGTCGAGTACGAGATCCTGGTGCGCCTCTCCGAGGCCGAGGAGCGGCGCATGCGGATGGCGCACCTCGCCGACGCCCTCGCGCACAGCCGCAGCCGGGTCACCCACACCGTCGCCCGGATGGAGCACGCCGGCCTGGTCCTGCGCAAGAGCTCCCCCGACGACGGCCGCGGGGTCGTCGCGATCATGACCGACAAGGGCTTCGACCTGCTGGAGCGGATGGCCCCCGTCCACGTGGAGGGCGTGCGCGCCCACCTCGTCGACCTGGTCAGCCGCGAGGACTTCCTCGCGGTCGGCCGGGTCATGAACGCCGTCTCCGACCACCTCATCGACGCCCACCCTGCCATGGAGATCCGCTGACCTTGATCGGCGGCAGCCGACCAAACGGAAGCGGGTCGAGCGAGCGCGCGGTCGAGCTTGCGAGACCGCGACCGCGGGTCGAGACCCAGTAGATCTGCGGGCACCCCAGCCCGCGGGAAGCAAGGGCGAGACGCCGCAGGGCGGCGACCGGAGTCACCGCCCTGCGTAGGTCTCGCCCTGCGTAGCTCTCGGTGGCTTCGAGGCTCGCTGCGCTCGCACCTCAACCACCGGGCGCCCCGACCATCGAGGTGGCTCAGTCGCGCGTGAGCCGCCGGTGGGTGACGCGGTGCGGGCGGGCGGCCTCCTGGCCGAGCCGCTCGATCTTGTTCTCCTCGTAGGAGGCGAAGTTGCCCTCGAACCAGAACCACTTCGCGTCGTCCTCGTCGTCGCCCTCCCAGGCGAGGATGTGCGTGGCGACCCGGTCGAGGAACCACCGGTCGTGGGAGGTGACCACGGCGCAGCCCGGGAAGTCGAGGATCGCGTCCTCGAGCGAGGACAGGGTCTCGACGTCCAGGTCGTTGGTCGGCTCGTCGAGCAGCAGCACGTTGCCGCCCATCTTGAGGGTGAGCGCGAGGTTGAGGCGGTTGCGCTCGCCGCCGGAGAGGACGCCGGCCTTCTTCTGCTGGTCGGGGCCCTTGAACCCGAACGACGCCACGTAGGCGCGGGAGTTCATCTCGAAGTTCGCGACCTTGATGAAGTCCAGCCCGTCGGACACGACCTCCCAGACGTTCTTCTGGGGGTCGATGCCGCCGCGGCTCTGGTCGACGTAGGAGATCTTCACGGTCTGGCCGACGGTGAGCACGCCCTCGTCGGGCTCCTCGTTGCCGGTGATCATCCGGAACAGCGTGGTCTTGCCGACGCCGTTGGGGCCGATCACGCCGACGATGCCGGCGCGCGGGAGCGTGAACGAGAGGTCGTGCATGAGCGTGCGGCCCTCGAAGCCCTTGGTCAGGCCCTTGGCCTCCAGCACCACGTCACCGAGCCGCGGACCGGCGGGGATGTTGATCTCGGAGGTGTCGATCTTGCGGGCGCGGTCCGCCTCGGCCGCCATCTCCTCGTAGCGGGCCAGACGCGACTTGCTCTTCGCCTGCCGGGCCTTGGGGTTGGAGCGGACCCACTCCAGCTCCTTCTCGAGCATCCGGGCGCGCTTGGCGTCCTTCTGGCCCTCGATCTTGAGCCGGTCCTTCTTGGTCTCCAGGTAGGTGGAGTAGTTGCCCTCGTAGCCGTGGACCTGGCCGCGGTCGACCTCGGCGATCCACTCGGCGACGTTGTCGAGGAAGTACCGGTCGTGGGTCACGGCCAGGACGGCGCCCGGGTAGCTCTTGAGGTGGCCCTCGAGCCACTGCACCGACTCGGCGTCGAGGTGGTTGGTGGGCTCGTCGAGCAGCAGCAGGTCGGGCTGCTGGAGGAGCAGCTTGCACAGCGCGACCCGGCGGCGCTCGCCACCGGACAGGTTGTCGACCAGCGCCTCGGGCGGCGGGCAGCGCAGCGCGTCCATCGCCTGGTCGAGCCGGCTGTCGAGGTCCCAGGCGTTCGCGTGGTCCAGCTCGGTCTGGAGGTTGCCGGCCTCCTCGTTGAGCTTGTCGAGGTCGGCGTCCGGGTCGCCCATCGCGGCGTACAGCTCGTCGAGCCGCGCCATCTTGCCCTTGAGCTCGCCGACGGCCTCCTCGACGTTCTCGAGGACGGTCTTGCCCTCGGTCAGCGGGGGCTCCTGCTGGAGCATCCCCACCGTCGCGTCGGGGTCGATGATCGCGTCGCCGTTGTTGGGGTGGTCGAGGCCCGCCATGATCTTCAGCAGCGACGACTTGCCGGCGCCGTTGGGGCCGACCACGCCGATCTTCGCCCCGTGCAGGAAGGACAGGGTCACGTTGTCGAGGACGACCTTGTCGCCGTGGGCCTTGCGCACGTTGCGCAGGGTGAACACATATTCCGCCATGATCACGAAGCCTAGTTGGCAAACGGTCATGAGACCTGATCGGGGGCGGCGGCCTCGACCGGCCGTGGCGAGCGCTCACGCGGCGACCTCCTCCCCCGGAGCGTCCGGGACCACGGTCTCGGCGGTGCGCTCGCGCGGCGGGTTGCGCGTGAACGTGCTGGTGCCCCGGGTCAGGTCGTGGCCGAGGTGCGCGGCGTCGATCTCGAAGCTGGTGACCTCGACGTTGTCGGAGTTGACCCACAACCTGACCTCGAGCCGCCCGTGCACGACCACCGGGTCGCCCCGGCGCAGCGAGGCGGCGCAGTTCTCGGCGAGCTGACGCCAGACGTTGACCGTGTACCACTGCGTGGTGCCGTCGGACCAGTTCTCGGTGCGGCGGTTGAACCGGCGCGGCGTGCAGGCCAGCCGGAAGCTGGCCACGGGGGTGTCGCCGGCGCGGCGGAGCGTCACGTCGCTGCCGAGCCAGCCCTGCAGCGTGATGAGCGATTCGTTCATGGAGGTCTCCTTGCCTCGGTCGGGGCTTTCCCTGATCGAGGCTCGGCGGCCGCGCCGACAGCGGCGACGTACGGCGACGGGTGCTGTGGAGACCGCGGCCGGAACGGCCGCTGTGGACGGGAGGCGGGCCCGGCCCCGCCGTCTGGAGGGTCAGGCCAGCGCGCGACTGAGCCCGTTGCGTACGGCGGTGTACGCCGCGAGCTCGATCTCCACCTGGTCGACCACGAGCTCGTGCGAGACCTCGGCGACCGCTCCGCGCAGCCGATGGTCGGCCTCGTCGGCCCGTGCGCGGGCGGTGCGGGCCACCAGGAGCCGGCAGACGAGCCCGAGCACGAGCCCGAGGACGATGCCACCGACCAGCAGCACGAGCGCCAGCGCGACGCCGGCGACCTGCGGGGTGTCGGCGTCCTGGAGCTTGCCGGAGCCGGCGAGCACGCCGGTCCACACCAGCCCGGCGAGGCTGGCGAGCACGAGCAGCCACTGGACCACGCGCACGAGCCCGGCCCAGAACGGCAGCCGGCCGGCCTCGATGGCGGCCGAGGCGAGTGCGGCGTCGAGCCGGTCGCCCAGCTCGTCGAGCCGTGACACCGAGGCGCGCTGGACGGCCTCGACCCACGGGGTCGCCAGGCCGCTGGAGACGTCGTCGGCCAGGGTCCGCACCTCCGTGTCGACCCGGGCCCGCTGCACCTGGGCGACCTGGGGGGCCGAGGACCGGCCCTTGCCGGTGAGCTGGCGGCCGTCCGCGCCGAGGTCGAGATCGAGGTGCCGCAACGGGTCGGGCTTGATCCCGGACAGCCAGCCGACCACCGGCCACGCGGTGGCCCGGCCGATCCGCATCCGGGTCGACCGCTCGACGGCGTCCACGATCGTGGGCACCCCGGCGGCCTCCGCGAACGCCTCGTCGAGGGCGCTGACCCGCTCCGGGGACAGCACCCGGGTCGGTGCGTCACCGGCCGCCTCGGACATCTGCAGCGCGGCGGCGCGCACGTCGGCGTCGATCCGGGCCCGCGTCGACTGCTTCTCCGCGGCCCGGCGGGCGATCTCGGCCCGCAGCTCCGCGATCCCGATGCCCTGGCGCGCACTGACCGGCAGCACGGGCACCCGGTCGAGCCCGTCGGCGTCGAGGAGGCGGCGTACGTCGTCGAGCATCGACTGGCGCCGCTCCTCGGGCACCGTGTCGATGTGGTTGAGCACGACCAGCATCACGTCCTGGTGGTCGGCGGACGGCGCGAGGTAGCGGTCGTGGATCGCGGCGTCGGCGTACTTCTGCGGGTCGAGCACCCACACCAGCAGGTCGGCCAGCCCGACCAGGCGGTCGACCTCGAGGTGGTGGGCGACCTCGGTGGAGTCGTGGTCGGGCAGGTCGAGGAGCACGACCCCGTCGAGCTCGGAGTCGGCGCCCCGGCGACCGGAGTCGAGCATCGAGTCGCGGGTGGTCTGGTGCCGCGGCGGGATGCCGAGCCACTCCAGCAGCTCCTCCGCGCCGTCGCGGCCCCACACGCAGGCCGACGCCCACGACGTGGTCGGGCGGCGCACCCCGACGGCGGAGAGCTCCAGGCCGGTCAGGGCGTTGAACGTCGAGGACTTGCCGGAGCCCGTCGCCCCACCGATGGCGACCACCGTGTGCGTCGCCGAGAGCCGCAGTCTCCCGGTCGCACGGTCGATGACCGCCTGCGCGTGGTCGACCACGGAGTCGTCGAGACGGCCCCGCGCCGCGTACGTCGCCGCGTCGAGGCCCTCGATGCGGGCGCCGATGTCGGTACCACGGGTGACCAGCTTCTTGGCCCCTTCGAGCAAGGACGTCATGTTCTCCCTCGACCCGCCAACGGCCGGGTCCAGCGGTGGGACAGTGCACCCCCCACCCTAGGGGGTCGGGTGCTCACCTCGTGGGCTCGGCTGCCGACCTGGCCTGCTCGAACCTGCGGTCGTCGACACGCCGCGACGCGGCACGCAACTGGTCGGGCGCGTCGGCCGGCACGTCCAGCTCGTCGAGTACGGCGGTGAAGCGGACCCGCTCGGCCTCGGCGAGCATCCGCAGCCGCCGCTCGAGCGAGGCGCCGGCGTGCTCGACCATCGCGTCCACCGCACCGGTCCCGAAGACCGCGTCGAGCAGGACGCGGCCCAGGTCGTCGGCCACCGGGCTGCGGCGCCTGAACGTCACGACCATGAGCGCGACCCCGAGCCCGTGCACCCCGTAGGCGAGGAAGCGGGCACTGGTGCGCTTGTCGCCGCCCTCGGAGCGGATCAGCCCGAGCACCTCCTCCTGCCAGGCGCGGACCTCGGACTCGGCCCGGCGCCGAATGTCCGGGCCGGCGCGCCGCAGGTCGTCGCGTCCCTCGAGCAGGCCGGGACCGCCCTCGACCGCCTCCCAGGCGGCGTGGACCCGTCCGGCGGCGGACTCGGCGTGGTCGACCACCAGCGCCTCCGCGGCGGCCTCGACGGCCAGCAGCACCCGGTCGGCCTGCTGCGGGGTGCCCTTGACGGCGCTGACCACCCGGTCGCGCAGCCGGCCGACCCGCTGGTCGAGGGTGCGCAGCAGCTCGCCGGTGCCGATCAGCTCCTGCCACCGCGCCAGCACCTCGCCGCGCAGCAGCGTGCCGTCACCGGACTCGGCGACGAGCCGCTCGGTGGCGTCGTCGTACGCCGCCGCCACGGGTGAGCGCAGCTGGGCGAGCGCCTCGAGCTGCGCGGCGGCGGCGTCGGCGACCAGATAGGTCTGCCGGCCCAGGGTGCGGATGGTCCCGTCGAGGGTCTGCCGCACGACCAGGCCGCGGGCGTCGACGTCGCCGGCGAGCGAGGCCAGCCATCCGCGGATGTCGGCGACCTCGGCGGCGTCGAGCAGCCCGTCCTCGGAGATCGGCGCCTCGTTGACGGTGAACAGCGGCGAGTCCTTCAGCCCGCGGCTGGCGAGCATCCGGGCGAGGTGGGCCGCCACCGTCTGGACGGCGTCGGCCGGGGTGCGGTCGAGCACGATCGCGACGGAGGTCGAGCGCTCCGCGGCCTGCCGGAGGTAGTCCCACGGGACCTGGTCGGAGTAGCGCGCGGCCGAGGTCACGAACAGCCACAGGTCGGCTGCCGCGAGCAGCTGCGCCGCGATGGTGCGGTTGTGCTCCTCGACCGAGTCCACGTCGGGGGCGTCGAGGATGGCCAGCCCCTCGGGCACGGTGTCGGACGCGACGAGCTGCAGGGCATGGGGGTCGTCGGTCGCGTGGTCGGTGCGGACCAGGTCGGGCAGCAGCCGGTCCTGGCCGAACCAGCGGGCGTCGTCGGGGTGGTGCACGAGGACGGGCGACCGGGTCGTGGGCCGCAGCAGGCCGGAGGCGGTGACCCGGCGTCCGACGAGGGAGTTGACCAGCGTGGACTTGCCCGCGCCGGTGGAGCCGCCGACGACGACCAGGAGCGGCGCGTCGACGGACATCTGCCGCGGGATGACGTAGTCCTCGAGCTGGTCGATCATCTGCTGCCGCGCCAGACGACGCTCCTCGACCCCGGGCACGTCCAGCGGCAGCCGGGCGGCCTGCAGGGCACCGCGCAGCTGCACCAGGGCGGTGAGCATCCGGGTGTCCAGCCGGTCGGGGTGCTCGCCCTCGTCGCGGGAGAGAGTCATCTGGTGGGTACCACCTGTCCGGGGAAGGCGATCGACGGCCGGAGGGCCGCGATGCGCTGGAGGAACTGCTGACCGCGCGCCGCGTAGTCCGGCGGCGGGGTCCCGCGCAGGAAGCGGTAGTGGAGGAACCCGAGCTCGATCGCCGCCTGCTGGTACTCGCGCATCACCCGCTCGGCCGGGCGACCGCCCAGCTGGCGAGCGTACGCGCGGCTGCGGCGGCGGGCCCCGAGATCGACCACCCAGCCGATGTCGGTGGCCGGCACCAGGCCGCGGCGCGCCGCGTCGCTGAGCGCCGCGACGAGCACCCGCCGCTCCGAGCTGCGCACCCACACCGCGAGGCCCGCCAGCGCGACGAAGGCGGGCGCCATCAGCACGACGTACGCGATCGCGAAGCTGTCGAAGCCGTAGACCGTCGAGGTGTTCCACACCGCGTGAGCGACCACAGCACAGGCGTACCCGCCCAGTGGCCACAGGATGCGGGCGGGGTGGCTGCGGGCGTTGACCGCCAGCCCGACCCCGATGCCGGTGAACGCGGTGAACAGCGGGTGGGCGAACGGGCTGAACAGGCAGCGCACCACGAACGTCGCGGTCAGCGCCTCGGTCCCGCCGGGACCGGCACCGTCGGTGCCGTTGTACGCCGCAGCCAGGTAGAGGATGTTCTCGGTGAACGCGAAGCCGATGCCGACCATGCCGGCGTAGACGATCCCGTCCAGCACGCCGTCGAGCTCGGCCAGGCGCCACCAGAGCAGGAGCAGCAGGAACAGCCCCTTGCTGGCCTCCTCCGTGATCGGCGCGACGACCGCGAGGCCCTGGTTGTCGGTGAACGAGACCACGAACCCGCCGACGCCCTGGATGAGCAGCGCCGCCGCGGTGGCCACGAAGCAGCCCCACAGCAGCCCCGCCGCGAGCAGGGTCCGAGGCTCCGGCTCGTAGCGGTCCAGCCAGAGGTAGCAGCCCACGAGCGGACCGACCGGGAGCGCGGCGAGCACCGTCGCCAGCGCGAGCGAGCCCGGAGCACCGGAGAGCGCCAGGATCGCGAGGATCCCTAGGGCCCCGAGGCACACCAGCACGGTCACCACGACCGCGAACGCGACCGATGAGGTCGCACGGTCGCGGCGGGCACCAGGCATGGACGGCAGCCTATCGGGGCGCGGCCGCGCGGCCGCTGTCGTGGCGGGGTCGTGGCGCGCCCGCGGCGTAGAGTGGCGGGGTGAGCGAGCTGACCCCGCCCGAGGGCACCGACCCGTCCACCCAGCCGGCTGCCCAGCCGACGGCACCGAAGACCGAGTCGCACGACCCCGCCGTCCCGGCCGCCTACGCCACGTTCATGCGCACCGGATGGGGCGACCGCGAGCTCGACCTGCCGGTCCAGCCCGTCGCCGCCCACGCGGCCCGCCGCCGCGCCCGGCTCGCCGAGGCGTTCCCGGGCGAGCGGCTGGTGCTGCCCGCCGGCACGTTCAAGGTCCGCGCCTACGACACCGACTACCGGTTCCGTGCCGACACCGCCCACACCTACTTCTCCGGCAACCAGACCAGCGACGCCGTGCTCGTGGTCGCCGACGGCGAGTCCGTGCTCTACGCGCGGCCCCGCTCGGCCCGCGACACCGACGAGTTCTTCCGCGACCGGCAGTACGGCGAGCTCTGGGTCGGCCGCCGCCCCTCGCTGAAGGAGATGTCGGACTCGCTCGGCCTCGAGGTCCGCCATCTCGACGACCTGCCCGGCGCCCTCGGCGGCAGCGGCAAGACCCGGGTGCTGCGGGGCGTCTCGGCCGCGGTCGACGGCCTCGTGAGCGCCGACGACGCCCGCGACGCCGAGCTGGCCCGGGTCGCCTCCGAGATGCGGCTGGTCAAGGACGACTGGGAGGTCGAGCAGCTCCAGGAGGCCTGCGACATCACCATGCTGGGGTTCGAGGACTCCGTGCGCGAGTGGGACGAGGTGCTCCGCTACGGCGAGCGCTGGATCGAGGGCACGTTCTTCCGCCGGGCCCGTGCGATGGGCAACGACATCGGCTATGACTCCATCGTCGGAGGCGGGTCGCACGCCACCACGCTGCACTGGATCGACAACACCGGGCCGATCACCCCCGGTGAGCTGGTGCTGCTCGACATGGGCGTGGAGAACCGCTCCCTCTACACCGCCGACGTCACCCGCACGCTGCCGGTCGACGGCCGGTTCACCGACCTGCAGCGCGAGCTCTACGAGCTCGTCCTGGCCGCCCAGGACGCCGGCATCGCCGCCGTACGCCCCGGGGTCGCGTTCCGCTCGACCCACCACGCCGCCATGGAGGTGCTCGCGCACGGCCTCGAGGGCATGGGCCTGCTGCCGGTGTCCGCGGAGGAGGCGCTCGACCCCGAGAGCCGGGTCTACGCGCGCTGGACGCTGCACGGCACGAGCCACATGCTCGGCCTCGACGTCCATGACTGCGGCCAGGCCGCTCCCGAGGCGTACGCCGAGGGCACCCTCGCCGAGGGCATGGTCCTCACGGTCGAGCCGGGCCTGTACTTCCAGGAGGACGACCTCCTGGTGCCCGAGGAGCTGCGCGGCATCGGCATCCGCATCGAGGACGACATCCTCGTCACCGCGGACGGCTCGCGGAACCTCTCCGCCGCCCTGCCGCGTGCGTCGACGGACGTCGAGGAGTGGATGGGCGCGCTGCGCCGTTGAGGTCGCGGCGGTTCCCCGGGACGTCATGCCTGTCGAGGCCCCTAGGCCGCGATGGGTATGACGGCCTGAGACCGACCGACGCTATCCTTGCGCCGGGCCGATCGGGCCCCGGCCCCCGTAGCTCAGCTGGATAGAGCAGCGGCCTTCTAATCCGCCGGTCGCAGGTTCGAGTCCTGCCGGGGGCGCTGGCATTGGACCTCGTATCAGCGGTCCTCGGGGTGGTCCTCCTCGGCGATCGGGCGCTGGTACTGCTCGCGCTCGGCCGGGTCGAAGTCCTCCTGCTCGGGACGGCTCAGCTGCTCCTCCGGCTCCCGGTCGGCCTCGTCGGGGACGGGCCGCTCCTCCTCCACCGGCTGCTTGGTGTGCTCTCGATCTCCCATGGTCGGCCGGTACCCGGCCGGGCCGCCGGCATGCTCAGCGGTCGGAGGCCACGCTGCGCACCCGGTCGGGCGCGAAGCCGTGCGTCATCCCCCAGGCCACGGCCTGGGCGCGCCGGGTGACGTCTATCTTGCGGTACGCCGTGCGGATGTAGGTCTTCACGGAGTTGATCGAGAGGTAGGTCTGGTCGGCGATCTCCTGGTTGCTCAGGCCCTGGGTGATCAGCGCCAGCACCTCGGCCTCGCGGGCGGTCAGGCCGGCCTCTCGCCCGGGCCACTCCCCCGACACGTCGCGGTCGTCGGTCTCGGCGGACGGAGGCGGCGCGACCGTCTCGCCGCGATGGATCGCCTCGATCGCGTCGACCACGGCGCCGGCGCTCAGCGCCTTGGAGACGTAGCCGGCGGCACCATGGCTGATCGCCCGCTCCACCAGGTCCTCCTGCAGGTTCCAGCTGAAGATCGCCACCGGCACCGAGTTGCCGCGCACCAGATCCTCGAGGTCGACCGCGTCGCCCTGCACCTGGCCGAAGGTGTCGTAGAGGATGACGTCCACGTCGCTGAGGACGGGCACCCCCGAGTCGAGCTCGACGACGACGACGCGGTCGTGGTGGGGGGCGAGCATGGCGGCGACCCCGGCGACCACGATCTCGTAGTCGTTGACGATCGCGACTCGGATCGGCGCACTGGACATGGCGTCACCTTATGTCGCCCTCGCCAGCGTCGGCGACCGATCGGCGCGACACGCGCGTCAATCCCGGGCCTGCGCCCCCGCGCGGGATACAAAGGTGTCGGCCCCGCTTGGTATGAGCTCGCGGGGCCTATTCCATTCCTGGACCCGGCGCGGTCCGCGCGGCCGCGGCGTACGCGTCGATCTCGGCGACGACCCGGGCCTTGACCGCCTCGTCGGCGAACGACGCGCGCACCGCCGTCCGCGCCAGCTCCGCCACACCCGCCTCGTCGAGCCCGAGCAGCTCGGCCGCCACCTCGTACTCGCGGTTCAGCGTGGTCCCGAACATCGGCGGGTCGTCGGAGTTGACCGTGACGACCACGCCGGCGTCGCGGAACGCGCGGATCGGGTGCTCGGCGAGCGTCGCGACCGCCCGGGTCGCGATGTTGGACGACGGGCACACCTCGAGCGGGATGCCGCGCTCGGCGAGGTGGGCGAGCAGCGCCGGGTCCTGGGCGGCCGAGGTGCCGTGGCCGATCCGCTCGGCGCCGAGCAGGTCGAGCGCGTGCCAGATCGTCTCGGGGCCGGTCGTCTCGCCGGCGTGGGGGACGCTGTGCAGGCCGGCGGCCCGCGCCGCGTCGAAGTGCGGCTGGAACTGCGGACGCGGGACACCGATCTCGGGTCCGCCGAGCCCGAACCCGACCAGGGCGTCGGTCCGGTGCTCGAGGGCGTACGCCAAGGTGGCGTCGGCCGACGGGACGCCGGCCTCGCCGGGGATGTCGTAGATCCAGCGCAGCAGGAGCCCGAAGTCGCGCTCCACGGCCACCCGGGCGTCCTCGAGGGCCTCGGTGTAGGCCTCGATCGGCATGCCCTTGCCCTCCTCGTGCGGGCGCACGGAGGTGTACGGCGTGCACGTGAGCTCGGCGTACCGCAGGCCCTGGCCGGTCGCCATCTCCCGCCCGATCTCGTGGGTCAGGTAGCGGATGTCCTCGGGCGTCCGGACCAGGTCGACCACGGCGAGGTAGACCTCGACGAAGTGGGCGAAGTCGCGGAACTCGAAGAACCGGCGCAGCGCCTCGGGGTCGCTCGGCACGGTGCCGGGGTGCCGCTCGGCGAGCTCGGAGACGATGCGCGGCGAGGCCGACCCCACGTGGTGGACGTGCAGCTCGGCCTTCGGCAGCCGGGCGATGAACGGGGCCAGGGACGTCTCGGCGGGGGCGCTGATGCTCACCCGCCGGAGTCTGTCAGCGGACGTAGTGGAACCAGAAACCGACGGCGGCCGGCAGCAGCCCGAGCGCCAGCCAGGGCGTCACCGGCGACCGGCCGTTGATCAGCCGCACGCCGGTCATCGCCGCAAGACCGACGACCGCCGCGATCACCAGCAGGCCCGGCTTGGCGCCCGCGCCGTCGGCGACCCCCGCCAGGATGCTCATGCCGCCCGCGAAGATCGTCGCGACGGTCAGCAGCAGGGCCGACATCACCCAGTGCTGCACGCGCTCCACTTGCACGACCCGATCCTCCCAGCCGCCGCCGTCGGCGCGCGACCGGGTCCGGTCACTGCAGCTTGTCGATCAGTTTGGACGCCATCTCGTCCATGGTCCGGCCGTCCTGGAAGACCTTGCCGTCGAGCAGCACCGTGGGGGTGCCGCGCACGCCGGCGTCCTGCGCGGCCGTGGTGGCCGCGGTGACCCAGTCGGCGCCGTCGCCGTCCTCGATGCCCTTGCGTACGGCGGCCTCGTCGGCGCCGGCCTCCACGGCGAGCTTGATCAGGTCGTCGTCGGAGGGGAACGGGCCGGACTCGCTGGGCTGGTGCTCGTAGAGCAGGTCGTGGAGCTTCTTGGCGGCGTCCGGACCCGAGGTGTCGAGCACGACCGCGAACACGGCCGCGGACCGGGCGGAGTAGTCGCCGATGCTGGACAGCAGGTTGTAGGGCCGGTACTCGACCTGCACCTTGCCGTCCGCGGCGAGCTGGGCGAGGTCCGTCCGCGAGGCCTTCTCGAGCTCTCCGCAGTAGGGGCAGAGGAAGTCCTCGTAGATCACGACCTCGTGCGGCGCGTCCGCGGGCCCGATCGTCAGGCCGTAGTCCCCGCTACCGGCGTCGGGAGCAGCCACGTCGTCGGAGGTGTCCAGTCCACGGGCGAGGAAGTAGCCGCCGAGGACGATGACGAGCAGGGCGACGACCACGCCGCCCACCATCAGGTTGCGCCGGCGGCGCTCCTGCTGCTGCAGCTCACGGACGGCGGCGGCCGCCCGCTCGGTGCGGCCGACGGGGCGGTTCTTCTTCGACATCAGGATCCTTCGAGCTCGGGGGCACGACCGAACAGCAGCCCGTCCAGCGCCACCCGGGTGGACGGCAGCCAGGCGATGAACAGGGAGGCGAGCAGCAGGGCGGCGTCGCGGGCGATCTCCCAGGGGTACTGCGACGTCGCGTCGGGGTCGTAGCCGCCGCCCCCGAAGCACCCGCAGTCGATGCTGATGCCGCGCGCCCACGCCGACGCGATGCCGACGATGAACGCCGCGAACAGCAGCGCGGAGACGATCGCGGACCCGCGGGCGAGCAGGCCGAGCACGAGCGTCGCACCGACCACGATCTCGATGACGGGCAGCAGCTGGCCGACGGGCTGCACCAGCGAGCCCGGGAGCAGCTGGTAGGCCCGGACGGCGTCGACGCTCTGCGCCGGGTCGGGCAGCTTCACGGCTCCGGCCACGATCCACACGGCGCCGGTCACCAGGCGCGCGAGCAGACCCAACCACTCCTTCACGGCCCCGACCCTAGGCCCCGACGCTGAAGGGTTGCTGAGCGGGTGCCGAGCCTGCTGAGCGTGCCCTGGGCATGTACTGGGCGTGTACTGGGCGGCCGCCACGGTCCGGGGCGGGACTAAGGTGGCGGGGTGAACGAACGACTCGTCTGGATCGACTGTGAGATGACGGGCCTGGATCTGCGGGCCGATGCCCTGATCGAGGTCGCGGCGCTGGTCACCGACTTCGACCTCAACGTGCTCGGCGACGGCATCGACCTCGTCGTCAAGCCGCCGGCCGAGGCGCTCGACCAGATGAACGAGTTCGTCCGCGACATGCACGAGAAGTCCGGGCTGCTGGTCGAGCTCGACTCGGGCCTCCCGCTCGACGAGGCCGAGGAGCAGGTGCTGGCCTACATCAGGAAGTTCTGCCCCGACGGGAGCCGGCCGCCGCTGGCCGGCAACACCGTCGCGACCGACCGTGCGTTCCTGGCTCGCGACATGCCGACGCTGGAGACGTTCCTGCACTACCGGATCGTGGACGTGTCCTCGATCAAGGAGCTCTCGCGCCGGTGGTTCCCGCGCGCCTACTTCCAGGCCCCGGCCAAGCGCGGCAACCACCGGGCGCTCGCCGACATCCAGGAGAGCATCGAGGAGCTGCGCTACTACCGCGACGCGGTGTTCGTGCCCTCCCCCGGTCCGGACAGCGACACGGCGCGGGCGATCGCGCTCAAGCACGGCGGCGCGCTGACCGGGCTCGCCGCCGACACCGGGACGGCGCCCGCGGCTGATGCCGGCGCAGGCGCCGGGACCGATTCTGCGGATCGACCGTAGTTCCCCTACACTTTCGGTCGGTCCCGAGCAGTCGGGAACGCATGGTGGGTGTAGCTCAGCTGGTAGAGCACCTGGTTGTGGTCCAGGTGGCCGCGGGTTCAAGTCCCGTCACTCACCCCATGGCCCGCGAGGGCAGTCGAGCCCCTGATCCGCGGCGACGCGGACAGGGGCTCGATCCGTTGGCGGAGCCGGTCAGGCGAAGAGGGCGTCACCGTACTTCAGCACGACGGCGAGCAGCAGCACCAGCAGCCAGACGACCAGGACGATGAGGTCCAGGCCCGACCGGATGAACGACGTCAGGGCGCCCTGGATCCGTCGGGGCAGGCGCAGGTTGTCGTCGCGGATGTTCACGTAGGTCATCTCGAAGAACACCAGCGTGGTCGCGAGCGTGACCAGCAGGCACCAGGGGCAGAGCGCCCCGATGTCGAACATCGCCTCGTAGAAGAGCCAGTAGGCGAACACCAGGCCGACGGTGTAGACGACCTGGGCGGCCACCATGAACCAACGGGGGAACACCACCCTGGCGAGGCTGGCCACGGCGATCGTGATCACGACCGGCTCGGTGACCAGCCCGAGGAACGCGTTGGGGAACCCGAGCAGCGAGGACTGCCAGGAGTTGGCCACGGTCCCGCAGCTGATGACCGCGTTGATGTTGCAGCCGAGGTCGGCGTTCGGGTTCTCCGCGAGCCGCAGCGCGTCGATGGAGAGCACGAACGACGCGACGAGGCTGAGCACCGACGAGATCAGCATCGTCACCCAGACGGCGACGTCGCTGCTGCGGACGCGGTGCAGCCACGGATCCGGGTCGTCGGCCGTGACCTGGTGGTCGGGGTCGGCCAGGTCGTCCCAGTCGGTCACTGGTCGCCCGCGGCGGACTCGATCGCCTGGGTGAGCGGCCCCTTGGTGTAGACGTCGCCGGTGAACACCGCGCCGTCGATCTTGATGGTGGGCGTGCCGTCGATACCGGAGGCGAAGGCCTTCTCGGTCACCGACGCGACCCACCCGTCGTAGGTGCGGTCGGTGAAGCGGTCGATCACGTCGGCCGGTACGCCGGCGTCCTCGGCGATCGTCGCGATCTCGCCGTCGCTGAGACCCTTGCTGCCCTCGGCGGGCTGGTGGGCGTACAGCGCGGCGTGGAAGTCCCACACGCTGTCGGGGGCGCCGTCCGAGACCGTCGCGAACGCGTTCGCGGCGCGGGTGGAGTACTCGGTGCCGCTGGACTGCTGGTCGAGGAACGAGATCGGGCGCAGCTCGACCCGCACCGTGCCGTCCTCGAGCAGGCGGTCGAGCTCGCCGCCGTTCGCCGCCTCGAAGGCGCCGCAGGCCGGGCACATGTAGTCGTAGTAGATCTCGACCGTGACGGGCGCACCGGGCTCGCCGACCGGGACCGCTCCGCTCGCGTTGCCGTTGGCCGGGACCACGACCTTGCCGCTCGCCGCCGGCGGGTCGTCGTCACCCCGCGTCGCCGCCACCACCGCAAGCACGATCGCGACGAGCAGGCCGAGGATGACCAGCACCCCGACCGCCGTGACGATGCGACGCCGCCGGGCCTGCTTGACGGCCGCCTCCTGCTGGGCCTTGCGAAGCTCCTGCGTCCTGACTCGTGCCTGCTTGCTCATGCCGCCCTGCCGCCTTTGCCGTCGTGCTCGATGTCGAACCATCCGCCGGCCGAGGCCGTGGCCGCGTGCCGAGCGGTCGGGAGCCGCGGTGACGGGCACCGGCCCCTTCGAACGATAAGGCGGGCACGGCGCGCTCCCTGTGGGCCTAAGGCCCCTGATCCTCGGGACGATCTTCCCCAGCACCAACAGCCGGCACCACCCCACGGCACGCCGCTCACGCCCCGTCCCCCGGGATCCGGACCCAGAACGTCGACCCGGGGCCGCCGCCCGCGCTCGCGGCGCCGATGGAGCCTCCGTGCGCCTCGACCAGGGCCTTCGCGATGCTCAGGCCGATGCCGCTGCCACCGTGCAGCCGGTCGCGGGCCGTGTCGGCGCGGTAGAAGCGGTCGAAGAGGTGGTCCAGGTGCTCGGGCGCGATCCCGGAGCCGGTGTCGGTGACGGCGTACTCCACGCCCGAGCCGTGCGCGCGGCAGCTGAGCGTGACCAGCCCGCCGGCGGGCGTGTGCCGCAGCGCGTTGTCGAGGAGGTTGCCCAGGACCTGGCCGATCCGGTCCGCGTCGATCCGGACCGCGGCGGGCTCACCCTCGACGTCGACCGCCAGCCCGACGCCCTGGGCCTCGTAGCGGTCCGCGGCCGCGGCCCACGCCGCCCGGGCGACGTCCGCCGCCGGCACCACCGCGCGGTCGACCGTCAGCCGCCCCTCCTCGGCACTGGACACCGCACCGATGTCCTCGGCCAGGCGGCGCAGGCGAGCGGTGCTGGTGCCGATCACCTCGAGCGTGGAGCCGTCGAGGTCGCGCACGCCGTCCTCGACGGCCTCGAGGTGCGCGTCGATCGTGGCCAGCGGGGTGCGCATCTCGTGCGCGAGGTCGGACAGCATCCGCCGGCGTGCGGTCTCGCTGCGCTCGAGCCGGGCGGCGAGGGAGTTGATCGTCTCCGCGAGCGTCGTGAACTCCTCCCCCAGCCCGGGGTCGGAGACCCGCGCCGAGTGCCGGCCGGCGCCGATCTGGCCGGCCACGGTCGTGACGGCGCCGACCGAGCGCTGGACCCGCCGGCTGAAGTAGGCCGAGACGGCGAGTGCGGCCGCGACCGCGATCAGCAACGAGACCGTCAGCCCGACCAGCAGCGCGGACCAGAAGGCCTCCTCGACGTGCTCGGACTCCGAGCCGGTGTGGGCCATGCCGGCCCGCCGCAGGTGGTCGTGGAAGATGCTGGGCGCGACCGCCGAGGACACCAGCCAGGTGGTCAGCGCCATCGCGACCAGCACCAGGCCCTGCGCCAGCATCAGCCTCCCGGCCAGGCCGGTACGCCGGGGGGTCACCCGCCCGCGCCCATCCGGTAGCCGACACCGCGGACGGTCCGGATGAAGCGACCCTCGGCCGCGTCGTCCCCGAGCTTGCGCCGCAGGTGCCCGACGTGGACGTCGACCAGGTGCTCGTCCCCGACCCAGGACGGGCCCCACACCCGCTCGATGAGCTGGCGGCGGCTGAAGGCCTGCTGGGGGCGCTCGGCGAGCGCGGCGAGGACGTCGAACTCGGTACGGGTCAGCGCCACCGGCTCGTCGTCGAGCCACACGTCGCGACCGACCGGGTCGACCACCAGGGGCCCGAACCGCCGCCGGTCCTCGCCTCCCGCCCGGTCGGACCCGCCGACCGGGCGCGGCCGGCGCAGCATCGCCTGCACCCTGGCCATCAGCTCGCGGGGGCTGAACGGCTTCGTGACGTAGTCGTCGGCGCCGACCGAGAGCCCGATCAGCGTGTCCACCTCGTCGCTGCGAGCGGTCAGCATCACGACGTACGCGTCGGAGAACGTGCGCAGCCGACGGCAGACCTCCACGCCGTCGAGGCCGGGCAGCCCGAGGTCGAGCACCACGACGTCGGGGTCGACCTCACCGGCCACGGCCACGGCGCTCGTGCCGTCGTGGCAGGTGGTCACCTCGAACCCGTCGCGCTCGAGGTAGCTGGCCAGGAGCGCCGCCAGCTCGACCTCGTCCTCGACGACCATCGCCCGCCACCCAGCTGCCATGGGCCTCATCGTCGCAGCCCGGGCGCGCTCCGACCGGACGCAACGGCCGTCCCGCGGGTCATCTTCAACAAACCTTCACGCGATCTCCCTGGGGTCGGGGCCGGCCGGCGGGCATCCTGGGAGGCTCCCGACACGCCCGACGACCACCCCGACAACGGAGATCGCCGATGACGAGAAGGATCCTCGCGGCCCTCGCCCTGGCCGTCGCCGCCGCCCTGACGCTGACCGCCTGCGGCGACGAGACCGGCTCCGACGCCACCGAGAGCGGTACGCCGTCGCCGACGTTCAACGACGCCGACGTCGCGTTCGCCCAGCAGATGATCCCCCACCACAAGCAGGCCGTGCTGATGTCCCGGATGGCCGCGACCCACACGAGCAGCGCCGGCGTCCAGCGCCTCGCCGCCGGCATCGAGTCGGCGCAGGGCCCGGAGATCGAGACCATGACGGGCTGGCTCGAGGACTGGGGTGCGGACGTCCCGGACGGGTCGTCGGACCACATGGGCCACGGGATGGACGGCATGCCAGGCATGGACGGGATGCCGGGCATGATGACCGACCGTCAGCTCCGCGCCCTGGGCCGCGCGCGCGGCGGGTCCTGGGACCGGATGTTCCTGCGGATGATGATCGCCCACCACGAGGGCGCGATCGAGATGGCGAACACCGAGATCGAGGAGGGCGAGAACCCCAACGCCGTCGCGCTGGCGGAGCGCATCGTCGAGGCACAGCAGGCCGAGATCGACCAGATGCGGCAGATGCTCAGGTCCTGAGCCCGCACATCCGACGCGTTCCCAAGACCTCGGCGTCAGGCGACCTCTCGTGGCCCCGAGCGCATCGACGACGTCGGCAGGCCGAGATCGAGCAGCGGCGGGACGCCTCAGGTCGTGACCTGAGCACCCTCCGCGGCAGCCACGGTCTCCCATCCGTCCGCACCGAGAGTGACGACCGCGACCGGGAAGATGCCGAGGTTCTCCTTGTCGATGTGCAGCGTGAGGTGGGCCATCAGCTCGTCGACGCGTGCCTCGAGGTCACCGTCGTCGAGACCGAGCTCGGAGATCAGCTCGTCGAAGTCGGCGTGCTCACCCTCGAGCTCGGTGACCGCCTCGGCGAAGTCCCCCTGGTCCTTCAGGGCCTGGAAGAGGCCACGCTCCTCCCGATCCACGTGATGGTCGAGCTCGTGGGCGAAGCGCGCCAGGAGGTCCCAGGCGCCGCGCCGGTCGCCGTCGGCCAGATGGCGCTTGATCTCGCCGCCGAGGTCGAGCAGCGCGAGGTGCTCGTCCATCAGCCGCGCGATCGGCTCCACCCCGCGGCACCCGCAGTGCTCACACACGCGTGCGCTCCCAGCCCCGCCGCGGGCTGTGGCTGCCGAGCTGGTCCTCGCGGCTGCGGTAGACGATGTAGGGGCGCGTGAGGTAGCCGAGCGGGGCGCTGAAGACGTGCACGAGCCGGGTGAACGGCCACAGCGCGAAGATCCCGAAGGCGACCATCGCGTGCAGCTGGAACCCGAGCGGCGCGTCCGCCATCAAGGACGCGTCCGGGTTGAACGCCAGGAAGGAGCGGTACCAGACCGAGACGCCCTCGCGGTAGTTGTACTCACCGCCGATGGTCATGATCGAGCCGGCGATCGTGTTCCACATGCCGAGCACGATCACGGCCGCGAGGAAGGCGTACATCACCTTGTCCATCACGGTCGTGGCCGAGAACACCGGGCCCACGGTGCGGCGCCGATAGATGAGGATCACCATCCCGACCACCGCCATCACGCCGGCGAGCAGACCGCCCGTGACCGCCACGACGTGGTAGGCCTCGTGGCTGATCCCGACCGCGTCGGTCCACGACTGCGGCACCAGCAGGCCGATGATGTGGCCGCCGACCACGCCGAGCATGCCGAAGTGGAACAGCGGCGAGCCCAGCCGCAGCAGCCGGTCCTCGTAGAGCTGGGAGGACCGGGTGGTCCAGCCGAACTTGTCGTAGCGGTAGCGCCAGAAGTGCCCGATCACGAACGTCGCGAGGCACAGGTAGGGCACGATCACCCACAGGAAGGTGTCCATGGTCAGCGTCCTCCGGGGAACGACGGCATCGGCAGCGCGACGGGCGCGTCCGGCTGGGCGGGCTGGGCAGGTCCGGGGTCGAAGCCCGGCGTGGCGTACGGCGTGAGCCCGACCTCCTCCTCCGGCGGTCCCTCGGCGGCCAGCTTGCGCACGGCCTCGACCTCGTCCCCGCGCAGCGGCGGCAGCGTGGCGGTGACCGCCTCGACCGCTCCGGCCCACCGGGAGCCGGCCTCGGCCAGCGACAGACGCAGCAGCTCGAGCCCGGCGCGGTGGTCCAGGATCAGCTGCCGGCCGCTCTCGTGGTCGACGGTGGCGGCGAACTCGAGCACCACGCAGAGGTGGTCGGGCAGCTCGTCGTCGGTGAGCTCGACCCCGGAGGCCAGGTAGGTCTGCTTGAACCGCAGCAGGGCCACCCCGCGCTTGCGGGTGTCGCCGTGGGCGAAGTAGGTGAGGAACAGGTTGTGCCGCCGACGGCTGTCGAACGTGTCGACGTACTCCTCCTCGAGCTCGCCCAACGGGGTGTCCGCGAGCCGGGCGACCGTCGCCCGCAGCGGCTCACCGACCATGCCGGGCAGCTCGTGCGAGGCCCGCCGGACCAGGTCGAGCCGGTCGAGCAGCGCCTGGTCGGGGTAGCCCAGCAGCAGCGACGCGGACTGCCAGGCGACCGTGAGCTGGTCGGGGGTGAGCTCGTGCCCGCGGCGGGTGTCCCGTCCGCGGACCAGGGACCTACGCGCCATCGTCCTGGCCCTCCCCCTCGGAGCGTGGCGGGAACAGGCCCGGGGGCGCGCCCTTGCCGTCCCAGTTGAGCAGGTTGACCCGCGAGGACTTGTCGTTCGGCGAGGCGAGCGTGTCGGAGGTCTGCCGGTCGCGCAGCATCTGGAAGTTCTCGACCGCGATCGGGGTCGGCACCCCCGAGCCCTCACCGAACAGGTCCTGCTGGCCGCCGCCGTACTCGGACACCGCGCACTCGGTGCCCAGCTCCTCGAGCGAGTGCGCCTGCTCGGCGTGCGCCGGCGGGATCACGTAGCGCTCGTCGTACTTCGCGATCGCCAGGAGGCGGTACATGTCGTACATCGCCTCCTCGGTCATGCCGACCGCGGCGGGGATCTCCGGGTTGGGGTCACGACCCATGTTGATGTCGCGCATGTAGGAGCGCATCGCGGCCAGCTGCTTGAGGACCCGGTCGACGGGTGCGACGTCGCCGGCCGTGAACAGCTCGGCGAGGTACTCGACCGGGATCCGCAGCGCGTCGATCGCCGCGAACAGGTTGCCGGTGTCCTCGGCGTCCTCACCGGTGTCGCGGACCACGTCGATGACGGGCGAGAGCGGTGGGATGTACCAGACCATCGGCATCGTGCGGTACTCCGGGTGCAGCGGCAGCGCGACCTTGTACTTGTTGATCAGCGCGTGGATCGGCGAGCGCTGCGCGGCGTCGATCCAGTCCCGCGGGATGCCCGCAGCCTCCGCGGCGCGCACGACCTCGGGGTCGTCGGGGTCGAGCAGGATCGAGCGCTGCGCCTCGTAGAGGTCATGGTCGTCGGGCACCGACGCGGCTTCGAGCACCCGGTCGGCGTCGTAGAGGACCAGCCCGATGTAGCGCAGCCGGCCCACGCAGGTCTCCGCGCAGACGGTCGGCAGCCCGACCTCGATGCGCGGGAAGCAGAACGTGCACTTCTCGGCCTTGCCGGTGCGGTGGTTGAAGTAGACCTTCTTGTAGGGGCAGCCCGAGACGCACATCCGCCAGCCCCGGCACCGGTCCTGGTCGACGAGCACGATGCCGTCCTCGGCGCGCTTGTAGATCGCGCCGCTCGGGCACGACGCCGCGCAGGACGGGTTCAGGCAGTGCTCGCAGATCCGCGGCAGGTAGAACATGAAGGTCTGCTCGAACTCGAACTTCACCTTGTCGGCGATCTTCTTGAGCATCGGGTCGTACTTCTCGGTGGCCTTGGAGCCGCCGAGGTCGTCGTCCCAGTTGGAGGACCACTCGATCTTCATGTTCTTGCCGGTGAGCAGCGACTTGGGCCGGGCCACCGGGGTGTGCTGCTGCGCGGGCGCGTCGGTGAGCGTGGCGTAGTCGTAGGTCCACGGCTCGTAGTAGTCGTTGATCGAGGGCAGCTTGGGGTTGGAGAAGATCGTCGCGAGCTTCTTCAGCCGTCCGCCGGCCTTGAGCTTGAGCCGGCCGCGGCTGTTGAGCTCCCAGCCGCCCTTCCACTCCTCCTGGTCCTCGTAGCGCCGCGGGTAGCCCTGGCCGGGCCGGGTCTCGACGTTGTTGAACCAGACGTACTCCGTGCCGGTGCGGTTGGTCCACGCCTGCTTGCAGGTGACCGAGCAGGTGTGGCACCCGATGCACTTGTCGAGGTTCATCACCATCGCCATCTGAGCCATGACGCGCATCAGTACTGCACCTCCTGGCTGCGCTTGCGGATGATCGTGACCTCGTCGCGTTGGTTGCCAGTGGGCCCGAGATAGTTGAACGCGAAGGACAGCTGGGCGTAGCCGCCGATCACGTGGCTGGGCTTGACCAGGATCCGGGTCAGCGAGTTGTGGATGCCGCCGCGCTTGCCGGACGTCTCGGCCAGGGGCACGTCGATGAGCCGGTCCTGCGCGTGGTGCATGTAGACCGTGCCCTCCGGCATCCGGTGCGACACGATCGCCCGCGCCACGACGACGCCGTTGCGGTTGACCGCCTCGATCCAGTCGTTGTCCTCGACGCCGACCTTGGCGGCGTCCTTGTCCGACATCCAGATCGTCTGCCCGCCCCGTGAGAGCGAGAGCATGAACAGGTTGTCCTGGTACTCCGAGTGGATCGACCACTTGTTGTGGGGCGTGAGGTAGCGGACCGTCACCCCCAGCTCGCCCATCGACCCGATCTCGGGCTCGGCGAACATCTTGCCCATGCTCAGCGGTGGCCGGTAGATCGGCAGGCCCTCCCCGAGCTCGGTCATCCAGTCGTGGTCGAGGTAGAAGTGCTGCCGCCCGGTGAGCGTGTGCCAGGGCTTGAGCCGCTCGACGTTGATCGTGAACGGCGAGTAGCGCCGACCGCCCGACTCCGACCCGGACCACTCCGGGGAGGTGATCACCGGGACCGGCGCCGCCTGGGTGTCGGCGAAGGTGATCTGCTTGCCCTCGTGCTCGGCGGCGAGGTCGTGCAGCAGCGTGCCGGTGCGCTTCTCCAGCGTCTTGAAGCCCTGGGTGGCCAGGTGCCCGTTGGTGGTGCCCGAGAGCGCGAGGATCGCCTCGCACGCGTGCACGTCGCGCTTCAGGGACGGCCGGCCGTCGCCGGGGCCGCCGCGCACCGCACCGTTCTTGGCCCGCAGGTAGTCGATCGACGCGGTGACGTCGTACGTCACGCCCTTGGTGGTGGTGCCGAGCTTGTCGAGCAGCGGACCCAGCGCCTGCATCTGCGCGCCCACCGCGGTGTAGTCGCGCTCGACCTCGACGATCTTGGGCATCGTGACGCCCGGCACCGGCTCGCACTCCCCGTGCTTCCAGTCGCGGACCACGCCGTGGGGGTTGGCCATCGCGTCGGGGGTGTCGTGCAGCAGCGGGACCGCGACGACGTCCTTGCGGGTGTCGAGGTGGCCCGCGGCAAGCTCGCTGAACTTGGTCGCGATCGTCTGGAACGCGTCCCAGTCGGTGCGGGTCTGCCACGGCGGGGCGATCGCGGGGTTGAACGAGTGCACGAACGGGTGCATGTCGGTGGTGTTGAGGTCGTGCTTCTCGTACCAGGTGGCGGCGGGCAGCACGACGTCGGAGAAGATCGTCGTGCTGGTCTGCCGGAAGTCCAGAGTCAGCAGCAGGTCGAGCTTGCCCTCCGGCGCCTCGTCGTGCCAGTCGACCTCCTGGGGCCGCTGGCTCTCCCCCGCCTCGGTGGCGCGCAGCGAGTTGTCGGTGCCGAGCAGGTGCTTGAGAAAGTACTCGTTGCCCTTGCCCGACGAGCCGATCAGGTTGGCCCGCCAGATCGACAGGACCCGCGGGAAGTTCTCCGGCGAGTCGGGGTCCTCGGCGGCGAACCGCAGGTCACCGGACTTGAGCTGGTCGACCACGTGCTCGGCGACCGGCCGACCGGCCGCGGCCGCCTCGTCGGCGAGGTCGAGCGGGTTGCGGTTGAACGTCGGGTACGACGGCATCCAGCCCATCCGCGCGCTCTTCGCGATCACGTCGGCCGTGCTCATCCCGTCGAGCAAGCCGGAGCCGGTCGCGGCCGAGACGGTGTCGGCCGAGAACGTGTCGTAGCGGAACTGGTTGGTGTGGAGGTACCAGTACGCCGTGTGGATCATCTGCCGCGGCGGACGCTTCCAGTCCAGCCCGAAGGCCAGCTGGGCCCACCCGGTCACCGGCCGGCACTTCTCCTGGCCGACGTAGTGCGCCCAGCCGCCGCCGTTGACGCCCTGGCAGCCGGTGAGCGTGGTCAGGCCGAGGAAGCCGCGGTAGATCGTGTCGGAGTGGAACCAGTGGTTGGTGCCCGCTCCCATCAGGATCATCGAGCGGCCCTTGGACTCCTCGGCGTTCTGCGCGAACTCCCGGGCGATCCGGGCCGCCGCCGAGGCCGGGATGCCGGTGATCGGCTCCTGCCAGGCCGGCGTGTACGGCGCGGTCGCGTCGTCGTACGACGTGGCATAGTCGCCGGCGAGGCCGTCGCGGGCCACGCCGTAGTGCGCGAGCATCAGGTCGAAGACGGTCGTCACGAGGGTCTCGCCGACCCGGCGCACCGGGACCCCGCGGGGCAGGCTGCCCGGCGAGCCGTCGACGTTGTCGAAGCGCGGCAGCTCCACGAGTACGCTCTCCGCGCCGGGCTCGTGCAGGGTCAGGCGCGGGTCGACCTCGCCGAGGTCGAGGTTCCACTGGCCCATGCCGGCGTCGCCGAACCGGTGGCCCAACGAGCCGTTGGGCACCACGAGGTCGCCCGTGACGGAGTCGACCAGCACGGTCTTGAAGTGCGCGTTCTCCTCCGCCGCGCGCTGAGCCCCATCCTGGGGAGGGAGGTCGGCGGCGGTGAGGAACTTGCCGGCGCGGTAGGTGCCCGGCTCGCCGCCGGGCTCGAGCGCCACGAGGTAGGGCAGGTCGGTGAACTTCTTGGTGTACTCGGTGAAGTACGGCGTCTGCCGGTCGACGAAGAACTCCTTGAGCACGACGTGCCCCATCGCCATCGCCAGCGCACCGTCGGTGCCCGGCGAGATCGCCAGCCACTCGTCGGCGAACTTCACGTTGTCGGCGTAGTCGGGCGAGACCGCGACGACCTTCTGGCCGCGGTAGCGGGCCTCGGTCATCCAGTGCGCGTCGGGCGTGCGGGTGACCGGCACGTTCGAGCCCCACATGATCAGGTAGCCGGCGTCCCACCAGTCGCCGGACTCGGGCACGTCGGTCTGGTCGCCGAACACCTGGGGCGAGGCGACCGGCAGGTCGGCGTACCAGTCGTAGAAGCTCAGCATCGAGCCGCCGATCAGCGACGTGAACCGGGCGCCCGACGCGTGGGAGACCATCGACATCGCGGGGATCGGCGAGAACCCGGCGACCCGGTCGGGCCCCCACTTCTTGATCGTGTGCACGTAGGCGGCGGCGATCATCTCGGTCGCCTCCTCCCAGCTCGCGCGGACCAGGCCGCCCTTGCCGCGGGCGGCCTTGTAGGCCTTGGCACGCTGCGGGTTGTCGACCACGTGCGCCCACGCGGCGACCGGGTCACCGTGCTGCGCCTTGGCCTCGCGGTACATCTGCAGCAGCACGCCGCGGATGTAGGGGTAGCGGATCCGCGTCGGCGAGTAGGTGTACCAGGAGAACGCCGCGCCGCGGGGGCAGCCGCGGGGCTCGTACTCCGGCTTGTCCGGGCCCACCGACGGGTAGTCGGTCTGCTGGGTCTCCCAGGTGATGATCCCGTCCTTGACGTAGACCTTCCACGAGCAGGAGCCGGTGCAGTTGACCCCGTGCGTGGAGCGCACGACCTTGTCGTGGCTCCACCGGTCCCGGTAGAAGTCGTCGGCCCCCCGGCCGCCCTTCTTGGTCAGCGTGCGCAGGTCGTCGGAGACGGTCCCCCGGGTGAAGTAGCGGCGACTTCTGACCAGCGCATCACTGAGCTTGCCATCGAGTCCGGGCTGGGACGTGTCCTCGATCGTCACGCAGGGGTCCTCTCGGAGTTGTGATGGTCGGCCGCGGTCCGCCGGACCACGGTCAGGGTGAGCACGAGCGTGAGAGCGGCCGTGATCGACAGCATCCAGAGGCCGATCGCGTAGGAGTCGGTGCGGCCGTAGACGTAGCCCATGATCAGCGGCGGCACGAAGCCGCCGAGCCCACCGGCGGCACCGACCAGGCCGGTCACGCCACCGACGCGGGCCGGCTCGGTGACCAGGGCGATCAGCGCGAAGGTGGCGCCGCTTCCGGAGCCGAGCGCGGCGGCCATCGCCAGGAACGCGACCGTGCCCACCCCGTCGAGCGGCGGGGTGCCCGCGGAGATCGCGGCGCAGACCACCACGACACCGTAACCCCCGGCGAGCACCGGGATCGCACCGAACCGGTCGGAGAGCCAGCCGCCGATCGGACGCATGATCACCGCGACCACGACGAAGCCGGCCATCCGGTTGGACGCGTCGGCCGGGGTGAGGCCGTGGGCGGTCTTGAGGTACGCCGGCAGGTACACCGAGAACGCGACGTACCCGCCGAACGCGACCGCGTAGAGGATGCAGGCCTGCCAGGTGATCCGCAGCTTGGAGTTCGCGACCAGACGGGTGCCGAGGGAGGTGGTGGGCGCCGTGCGACCGGGCGCGTCGCGCAGGATCAGCCACGAGGCCACCGCATAGACCGCGAGCACGGCGGCGGTGATCAGGAACGGCGCGGTGTCGTCGATGTTCTTGTAGAGCTTGACCGTGGTCAGCGCGCTGATCGCGGTGCCGCCCATGCCGGCCCCGAAGATGCCGACCGCCAGGCCGCGCTTCTCGGGCGGGAACCAGGCATTGACGAACGGGACCCCGACCGCGAAGGCGGTGCCGGCGATGCCGAGGAAGAACCCGCCGACCAGGATCAGCGCGTAGGAGTCGAGCGCAACGAAGGCCAGGAACAGGATGGGCACGATCGTGACCGCCGAGATCAGCGGGAACATCACGCGCCCGCCGTACTTGTCGGTCAGCGCACCGACCAGGATCCGGCCGAGCGAGCCGACGACGACCGGCACGGCCACCATCAGGGCGACGTCGGACTCACTGAGGTCCCCGACCCGTCCGTTGTCGCGGAACAGTGGCCCGAGCGGGCTGATCAGTGCCCAGGCCCAGAAGTTCACGGCGAACCCGATGGTCGCCATCACCAGCATCGTCCACGGGTTGCCGGCGGTGGTCCGCTCGACTTCTCGGCTGTGCTCCGTCATGGTCACAACCGTCCTCCCGAGATCATGTTGCCGACCACACTGTCCGAAAAAGCTGGCGTTGCCAACCGAGGCACCTCCGACTCGTCGACCACCGGCGGCGGTCGTAGAGAGGGTTTTACTACACTCGGCTCCGTGGAAAACATGGGCCGTAGGTCATCAGCCCTCGGCCCGCGCCCGGGGAGCGGTCATCCGCCCCTCTCCCCGTCGCGCCGGGCCATCCTGGGACACCTCCGCGACCAGCCCCAGCCGCTCACCCTGGGCGCACTGGTCCAGATCACCGGGCTGCACCCCAACACCGTCCGCGAGCACCTCGACGCGCTCGTGCGCCGGGGTCTGGTACGCCGCACCAGCGGCCTGCCGCGCGGCCGCGGCCGGCCGGCGCACCTCTACGAGCACGCCGAGTACGGGCACGGCGAGTACGCCCGGCTGGCGGTGGCCCTCGCGGACGCCCTGGAGCGCAGCAGCAGCGAGCCGGCCCTCCACGCCGCCACCGTCGGCGAGGAGTGGGGCCGCGAGCTGGCGCGGGAGCGGCGTACCGCCACAACCTCGCCCACCGACGCCCGCGAACAGGTGATCGGGCTGCTCGACGACCTCGGCTTCGAGCCGCGTCCGGGCGAGCAGGAGAGCGAGGTGCTGCTCACCCGCTGCCCGCTGCTGGAGGCCGCCCACCGCTCACCGGGCATCGTGTGCGGCATCCACCTCGGGATCGTCCGCGGGATGCTCGCCGAGCAGGGCGCCGACCCGGAGGGCAGCGCGCTCGAGCCGTTCGCCGCGCCCGGCTCGTGCCGGCTCGTGGTCCCTCCGGTCTGAGAGGTCGCTCCCGGTCAGTCGTTGAAGCGCTTGCAGTGGCCGGCGAGCCGGCTGCTCGCGGCGTCGAAGGCCTCCAGGTCGGGCCCGCCCGAGCCGGATTCCTCGGCGGTCCGCCGCGCGTCGACCGAGGTCCGCACCACGGCGAGGTCGGCGGCGAGCGACGCGGGCGCACGGCCTGCGGCGTCTGCCAGAGCGCTGACGAGCTCCTCGGCACCGGCCGGCCCCTCGGCGGACGGCGAGCCGTGCACGAGCTCGATCGCGCGCGGCATCAGCTGGGCCGGCGGGTGGTAGAGCTCCGCGCACGCCGCTCGGAGCGTCACGGGCTCGGGTGCGGGGGTGGTGGGGTCGACACCCGCGCCGCCCCCACCGTCCGACCCGCACCCGGCGAGCACGCTCGAGACCAGCATGAGTCCGGCGAGCGGTCGACGCATGCCCCCACTGTCGCCCATCGGTGCGAGCCGGTCGACACCCCGCCTCGTGCGCGTCAGGTCGCCGTCAGGGCGCTCAGCCCGGGATGTGGCCGAACCGGCCGTGCTGGAAGTCCTCGTAGGCCTGCATCACCTCGGACTTGGTGTTCATCACGAACGGTCCGGCCCACGCGAGCGGCTCGCGGATCGGCTGCCCACCGACCACGATCACGTCCAGCTTCGGCGAGCGGCTCTCCTGCCGCGGGTTCGCGGCGAGCGCGAGGTAGTCGCCTGCGCCGAGCACGGCCGCCTGGCCGGTGCGGATCGGCCGCGCATCCGTGCCCACCGTGCCCGCGCCGTTGAGCACGTAGACGAGCGCGTTGAAGTCGACGTTCCACGGCAGGTCGAGCCGGGCGCCCGGCTCGATCGTGGCGTGCACGAGCGACATCGGGGTGTACGTCGCGCCCGGCCCGGCGTGGCCGTCGACGGTGCCGGCGATCACCCGGACGAGCGCACCCGCGTCGGCGGTGGTGACCAGCTGGACCGAGCCCGACCGGATGTCCTGGTAGCGGGGGTCGTTCATCTTGGCGTCGCGGGGCAGGTTCACCCAGAGCTGGATGCCGTGGAAGAGGCCGCCCTGCTGGACCAGCCACTCCGGCGGGGCCTCGATGTGCAGCAGCCCGGATCCCGCGGTCATCCACTGGGTGTCGCCGTTGGTGATCGTGCCACCGCCGCCGTGGCTGTCCTGGTGGTCGAAGACGCCGTCAATGATGTAGGTGACGGTCTCGAAGCCGCGGTGCGGGTGCCACGGTGTGCCCTTGGGCTCGCCGGGGGCGTACTCCACCTCGCCCATCTGGTCCATCATGATGAACGGGTCGAGCTGCTGGAGGTCGATGCCCGCGAACGCGCGGCGGACCGGGAACCCCTCGCCCTCGAACCCCTGGGGCGCGGTGCTGACCTGCCACACCGGGCGCGGCTGGTCGCCGAGACCGGGCTCGCGCAGGCGCTCCAGGACGGTCAGGTCATCGACGGTCACAGCGGGCATCGGCCCACCTCCTGGTGCTGGCGCGCTGTCGGGCGCGCGGTCGGACACGTTACCCGCACCAACGGTGGTTGAAACTTGGATATTCCGTCAAGAGGCGGTCAGCGGCGGCAGATGGACCCGGAACGTGGTGCCCTCCCCCGCCGCGGACTCCACGCTCATCGAGCCACCGTGCTTCTCGACGATCGCGTGCGCGATCGACAGCCCCAGCCCGCTGCCGGGGATGGCCTGCTCCTGGGCCAGCGAGGAGCGGAAGAACCGACTGAACAGGCGCTCCTGCTCCTGCACCGGGATGCCGATGCCGGTGTCGCTGACCTCGAGGACGATGTGGTGAGTGGGGTTGTCGGGCGCCACCCGCAGCCGGACGGCGATCCGACCGCCCTCGGGGGTGAACTTGATCGCGTTGCCGACGAGGTTGATCACCACCCGCTCGAGCATGTCCCGGTCGCCGAGGAACGGCATCGGCTCGTCGGGGAGGTCGAGGTCCAGGTGCAGCGCACGTCGCTGGAGCATCGGCGCCACGACCGTGGTGCCGGCCGAGACGATCGTGCGGAGGTCGAAGACCCGGTCCGAGAACCCGATCTCGTCCTCCTGGACCCGCGAGAGCGTGAGGAGGTCGTTGATCAGCGAGAGCAGCCGGGTGCTGTTGGCCGCGACCCGGCGCAGCGCATCGAGCTGGGCGGGCATGAGCTCGCCGTACACCCCGTCCTCGAGCATCTCGGTGTAGCCCAGGATGCTGGTGATCGGGGTGCGCAGCTCGTGGCTGACGCTCGACACGAAGGCGTCCTTGACCTGGTCGACCTCCCGCAGTCGCTCCACGGCCTGCCGCTCGGTCTCGAGGGACTCGACCAGGCGGGCCTCGGCCTCGACGCGATCGGTGATGTCCTCCGACGTGCTGACGTAGCCGATCACCTGACCGCGGTCGTCCTTGATCCGGTTGAGCGACATCCAGTGGTCGCGCTCCACGCCGTCCTTGCGGAGGAACCGCATGTCGGTGGCGCCCTTGCCGATCAGCGCGGCCGCGACCACGCCGAAGTCGGCGGCCACCCCGAGCTCCGCGGCCTTCTCGACGACCGCGCGGTCGGAGTGGAACTGGCGGGTGAGCCGACCGAGCACCTCCTCGGCGCGGTAGCCGAGCAGCCGCTCCGCGCCCGGGTTGAAGAGCGTCACCCGGCCGAGCTCGTCGGTGCCGATGATCGCCACACCCGTGGTGCCGTTGACGATGTTCTGGACCTTGTCGCGCTCGGCGGCGCTCTGGCGCGCGTGCTCGAGCTGCTCGCCGACGGTGAGGACGAGGGGGATCACGACGAGCGCGCAGACCGCGCCGTACGTCGCCAGCAGGATGCCCTGGCCGTCGGCCGAGAGCTCGAAGCTCTGCCCGGCGTTGGCGAACGGGCCGTGCCCCCAGGTGGTGAGTGGGATCGCGAACGCCAGCACCGCCAGCAGCTGGGCCAGCGCCTCGTAGGGGCTGCTGCGCATCGCGCCCCAGACGAGCACGGGGATCACGAGGAACACGATCGAGGCGGAGTCCTGCGGGAGGAAGACGGCCGGCGTGATCGTCACGATCAGCACCCACTGCGCGATGCGCTCGCCCCGCGACGCGACCGGGGCGTGGTAGCGCAGCCGACAGAAGAGCGGGACCACCGTGAGCTGGGCGCCGAGGTGGGAGGTTCCGACCGCGAGGGCGAGCAGGCCCGGGTCACCCCAGCCGGTCACCAGGCCGGTGAGGGCGGCGGCCGCGGCGACCACACTCGCCCCGGCGAACCCGCCACCAAGAAAGCGGGCGAGGTCCGCGCTGGTGCGCAGCTCCGCCCGCTCGCGCCGACCCTGGGCGAGGATCCGCCACATCGTCCACACGCCGAGGGAGAGGCCGACGCCGAGTCCCGCGGCGACGTCGAGGTCTCGCCCGCCGACCCAGATGCTCCCCGTCGCGAGCACCGCGACCAGCACGACCAGCAGCGGTGTGCGGGGCCGCGATGTGACCATGAGGCAGCCCGTGGCGAGGCCGACCGGCCAGATCCCGATCGCGTGACCGCCGTCCGGCGCGCCCTGCACCGCGGTGACACCCACCAGCGTCATCGGGACGAGCAGCACGATGACGCGCGCGATCCACGATCTCGCCACAACCACCCCTCCCGAGCGCCCGTCCGGCACTCCGTCGCCGGGACCATCTTGGCGGTGCCGAGGCCCGTGCGCGCGGCGAACTGCCGGACGCGCACTACGTTGGTCCGGTGACGTCGTCGAAGAACAGCTATGACGTGGTGGTCGTGGGGGGCGGGCACAACGGCCTGGTCGCCGCGTCCTACCTCGCCCGCGCAGGGCTCTCGGTGCTCGTGCTCGAGCGGCTCGCCCGGACCGGCGGCGCGGCGATCTCGGCCCAGGCGTTCCCGGGCCAGCCCGCCCGTCTGTCGAGGTACTCCTACCTGGTCTCGCTGATGCCCGAGCAGCTGATCGCCGACCTCGAGCTGGACCTGCGGCTCGCGTCCCGGTCGGTGGCGTCGTACACGCCCACGATCCGCGACGGCCGGCACGGCGGGCTGCTGGTCGAGCGGCCCGCGGGGCCGCGGACCGCGGAGTCCTTCCGTGCCCTGACCGGCGGCGACGAGGAGTACGCCGCCTGGGACCGCTTCTATGGCGACGTCGGCGCGCTCGCGGCGGCGGTCGCCCCAACGCTCCTCCAGCCGCTGCCGCTCGAGCGCGAGATCCGCGACCGGGTCGACCCCGGCGTGTGGCGCGACTTCGTCGTGAACCCGATCGGCGAGACGATCGAGGCGCGCTTCGCCGACGACACGGTGCGCGGCGTCGCCGCGACGGACGCGCTGATCGGCACGTTCGCCTCGCTCCGCGACCGCTCCCTGGTCCAGAACCGCTGCTTCCTCTACCACCTGATCGGCAACGGCACCGGCGAGTGGCGCGTCCCGGTCGGCGGGATGGGCGCCGTTACCGACGCCCTGGCCCGCGCGGCCACCACCGCCGGCGCCGAGATCCTGACGTCCGCCGGTGTGAGCGCGATCCGCGCCAGTGACGACGGCGCCGAGGTCACCTGGCACGACGGCGCGGGCTCGCACACCGTCGCCGCCGGGCGGGTGCTCTCCAACGTCGCGCCCTGGGTGCTGCGGATCCTGCTGGGCGAGGGCGAGGAGCCGGGGACCAAGCCCGAGGGGTCGCAGGTCAAGATCAACCTCCTCCTCGACCGGCTGCCCCGGCTGAAGTCCGGCGTCGACCCGCGGATCGCGTTCGCGGGGACCCTGCACCTCGCCGAGGACTACACCCAGCTCGAGGCGGCGTACGCCGACGCGGCCGCCGGCCGGGTCCCGACCGTGCTGCCCGGAGAGATCTACTGCCACTCGCTGACCGACCCCTCGATCCTCGGCGACTCCCCGGCCGGCACCCACACGCTGACGTACTTCGGCGTGCACACTCCCGCCTCGCTCTTCGACACCGACCCCGAGGGCGCCAAGCGGCTCGCGGTCGGCCGGGCCCTGGCCGCCCTCGACGAGCACCTGGCCGAGCCGATCGAGTCGTGCCTGGCGCGGGACGCCGACGGCAACCTGTGCATCGAGGCGAAGATCCCGCAGGACGTCGAGGCGGACCTGGCCATGCCGGGCGGGCACATCTTCCACGGCGACCTCGACTGGCCGTGGGCGCCGAACCGCTCCCGGCTCGAGACCCCGGCCCAGCAGTGGGGCGTGCAGACCGCGATCGACTCGGTGCTGATGTGCGGCTCGGGGTCGCGCCGCGGCGGCGCCGTGTCCGGTCTCGGTGGGCACAGCGCCGCCCAGGCCGTGCTGGCCTCGCGCTGAACCTCGATTTCGAGACCGCTCGGCCCACTGGTAGAGTTCACGTCGCTTCAACAGCACGCGCCATTAGCTCAATTGGCAGAGCAGCTGACTCTTAATCAGCGGGTTCGGGGTTCGAGTCCCTGATGGCGTACGACACCGAAGGCCAGGACGCACCACGCGTCCTGGCCTTCGTCGTCGGCGCCGCGGCGTCCGGCAGCACGACCCTCAGCGGCGGCGGGCCAGGGTGACGGCGAAGTCGCCGTCGGGATCGGTGCAGGTGCGCACGACATCGAAGCCCGCGGCATCGAGCTCGGCCGCGATGCCCTCGAGGCGGAACTTGGTGGAGATCTCGATGTGGAGCTCCTCGCCGACCGGCAGGTCGAGGTCGAGGCCGGCGCCGGGGATCCGCACCTGCTGCGGCATCTCGGCGCGCAGGCGGAGGTCCATCCGCTCCATGCGCCCGTCCCACATCGGGGCGTAGCTGAAGCCGTCGGGGTCGAAGTCGGCACCGAGCTCACGGTTGAGGACCCGCAGCATGTTGCGGACGAAGGCCTCGGTCACTCCCGCGGCGTCGTCGTAGGCGGCGACCAGCCGGTCGGCCTCCTTGACCAGGTCGGTGCCGAGCAGCAGCCACTCGCCGGGCTCCAGGGAGTCGCCGAGCACGCCGAGGAAGGCACCGCGCTCCTCGACATAGAAGTTGCCGATGGTGCTCCCGAGGAAGGCGATCATCCGCCGGTCGCCGCGCGGCAGCCGGCCCAGGTGCAAGGTGAAGTCGCCGACCACGGCCTCGACGGCCAGGCCCGGGTAGCGCTCGGAGAGCGAGACGGCCGCCGCGCGCAGGGTTCCCTCCGACACGTCGACCGGCACGAACCGGCGCAGCTGCTCGGCGCGGGTGAAGGCGTCGAGCAGCAGCAGGGTCTTCTCGCTGGTGCCGCTGCCGAGCTCCACGAGCGTCGTCGCGTCGCACGCGGCGACGATCTCGTCGGCGTACTCCTCGAGGATCGCCCGCTCCGCCCGCGTCGGGTAGTACTCCGGCAGCCGCGTGATCTCGTCGAAGAGCCGCGAGCCCTCGTCGTCGTACAGCCACTTCGGCGGGAGCCGCAGCGGGTGCGCACGCAGCCCGCGCCGGACGTCCTCCACCAGCGACGTCGCGGCGTGCGTGGGGTCGAGCAGCACCGAGACGACCGGCTCCACCCGGCTCACCCGGCGACCGCCGTACGCGCCCGGTCGCCGGCCCCGCCGTCGGCCAACCGCACGCCGGTCAGTGCCCACCGCGCACGGTGCGGGAAGAAGTTGCGGTACGTCGCCCGCGCGTGCCCCGGCGGCGTGAGCGCACACCCGCCACGCAGCACCATCTGGTCGGACATGAACTTGCCGTTGTACTCCCCGATCGCACCCGCGGCCGGGTGGAAGCCCGGATAGGGGAGGTACGCCGAGGAGGTCCACTCCCAGCAGTCGCCGTAGACCTGCCGCAGTCGACTGCCGCCGAGCGCCGGCGCCGCCGGCCCCGGGTGGAAGCTGCTCCGATCGGCGAGGTTGCCTCCCGAGGCCGCGGCGTCGGCCTGGCCGTCGGACACGACGGCGTGCTCCCACTCGGACTCGGTCGGCAGGCGCTTGCCCGCCCAGGTGGCATAGGCGTCGGCCTCGTAGTGGCTGACATGGCTCACGGGCAGCCCTGGGTTGACCGGCCAGGTGCCGTGCAGGGTGTGCTCGAACCAGGTGCCGTCCTGCTGCGTCCAGTACATCGGCGCCGCCCAGCCCTCCTCACGCACGCGGGCCCAGCCGTCGGACAGCCACAGCTCGTGGCGGTGGTAGCCGCCGTCCGCCATGAACTCCAGCCACTCGGCGTTGGTGACGAGCCGGTCCGCGATCCGGTAGGGCTCGAGCCACTGCCGGTGTCGGGGCAGCTCGTTGTCGAACGCGAAGCCGTCGCCCTCGTGACCGACCTCGACGAGGCCGCCCGGCACGTCGACCCAGCCGAGCTCGTCGGGCTCGCAGAGGGCCCGCCGCTCCCCGGCGTACGCCGGCTGCAGCGGGTTGCGCGACAGCACGTGCTTGATGTCCATCAGCAGCAGCTCCTGGTGCTGCTGCTCGTGGTGGAAGCCCAGCTCCAGCGTCGGCCCGAGCTTGAGGAGCGTCCCGTCGTCGAGCCCGTCGACGAGGTCGCGCAGCCGCTCGTCGACGTTGCGCCGGTAGACCCCGACGTCATGGGCGCCGGGGCGGGTGATGACCCCCCGCTCGGGGCGCGCGTACCGCGGACCCACCGACTCGTAGTAGCTGTTGAACAGGAACCAGTAGGTGTCCTGGAACGGCGCGAACCCGCTCTCGTGGTCGGCCAGCACGAACGTCTCGAAGAACCACGTGACGTGCGCCCGGTGCCACTTGGTCGGCGAGACGTCAGCCATCGACTGCGCCGTCTGGTCCTCAGGCGACAGTGGCGCGGCCAGTGCCTCCGTGTAGGAGCGGACCCGGTCGTACCGCTCCAGTATCTGCGCGGGGTCCGGATCGAGATTCGACATGCCGTAGGTCCTTCCGAGAAGCAGATCGAGCGGCGGTCGCGAGCACCCACCTCCTGCATCTTCACCCTGGCAGATCGTGCTGCGGGCCGCCAGCCTCCCGATCGCGGGAGACCGCCGGCATCGGTGACGGCGCGGATGTCACCCTTTCGGGCGTAGCGCTATGGCAGCGAACCACGGCCGTCTGGAGCCACGATGTGCAGGTGCGTGCAGAGCCGACCCGTGTGGGGATCGTGAGTCACCAGGAGGTCATGGGCAAGGGGCTGGCCGCGATGCTCGCCGAGCACCCCGAGCGAGTCGTCGTCACCGGCGTCGAGGATGCCCAGGTCGTCCTGTACGACGTGTTCGGCGTGAACCGCAACCAGGGCTCGGACCTCGAGCCGCTGCTCCGCGAGACCCGGGCGACCGTCCTCGCGGTGAGCCGCGACCTGCGCCCGGACCTGCGGGCCCGGGCGCTCGCCGCCGGCGCCCACGGCTGGGTGTCGATGAGCGTCACCTCGGCCGAGCTGGTCGACGCCGTCGCGGCGGCGGCCGCCGGCGAGGCGCTCACCGAGCCCGGCGACCGGCTCGGCCACGACGTCGGCCTGACGCCCCGCGAGGTGGAGGTGCTGGCCCTGATCACCCAGGGCGTGAGCAACCAGGACATCGCCGAGCGTCTGTACCTCTCGATCAACTCCGTGAAGTCCTACATCCGCTCCGCCTACGCCAAGATCGGCGCCACCTCGCGCAGCCGGGCCGTCGCCTGGTGCCTGCTGAACGGGTTCGCGCCCGCGGACGCCTGACTCCTGCGCTCGAGCCGCTCGGCCGGGGTGTCGATCCGCGACCGCGGGAGCGCCTCGACACGACCGCCTGAGCAAGATCTGCGCAATTCGCGCACGTTGCGATGATTGTTATTGATCGATCTGTGCGCGATCTGTCATGCTCCGGTCATGACCAGGATCGTGTTCATCGGTGCCGGCTCGGCGGTCTTCACTCGTCAGCTCCTGCGTGATCTCCTCACCTTCGACGATCTGCCACCGCTCGAGCTGGTGCTGCACGACATCGATCCCGACCGGCTGCGGCTGGCCGAATGGGTGGCACAGGCGACCGTTCGCCACCACGGCCGGTCCGCCACCGTCGTGGCGACCGAGGACCGCCGCCGCGCGGTGGCGGGGGCCGACTTCGTCATCAACACCGTCAACATCGGCGGCCACGCAGCGACGGTGACGGACTTCGACGTACCCGAGAGCTTCGGCGTGCGGCAGACGATCGGGGACACGCTGGGGGTCGGCGGGGTGTTCCGCGCGCTGCGCACCTTCCCGTTCCTCGACGCGCTCGCTGCGGAGATGAGCGAGCTCGCCCCGGACGCCTGGCTGCTCAACTACACCAACCCGATGGCGATGAACGTCGGCTACCTGGCGCGGCGGCACCCCGAGGTGCGCACCCTCGGCCTGTGCCACTCGGTGCACTGGACCGTCCACGACCTGTCGCGCCTCGTCGGTGTGCCGCTCGACGAGGTCACCTACCGCAGCGCCGGGGTCAACCACCAGGCCTGGGTCCTGGACTGGCGTCGCGGCGAGGAGGACCTCTACCCGCTGCTCGACCGGGCCATCGCGGCCGACCCCGGGCTCCGCCGCCGGGTGCGCGTCGACATGTACCGGCGCCTCGGGTACTACCCGACGGAGACCAGCGAGCACTCCTCGGAGTACGTCCCGTGGTACCTCCACGACGACGCAGAGGTCGAGCGGCTCCGCATCCCGCTGCGCGACTACGTCGGCATCAGCGCCGCCAACGCCGAGGAGGTCGAGGGTCTGGTGCGCGGCGGCCCGGACGTGCCGTACGTCGAGCCGCCCGAGCAGGCCGCGGAGTACGCCCCCCAGGTCATCCACAGTCTCCTCACCGGCACCACCCGGGAGATCCAGGCGACCGTGCCCAACCTCGGGCTGATCGACAACCTGCCCGCCGGTGCGCCCGTCGAGGCTCCCGTCGTCGTGGGCGCCGAGGTCCGCCCCACACCGGTCGGCGAGCTCCCCGCGCAGTGCGCCGCCCTCAACTCGGCGTTCCTCCAGGTCGTCGAGCTCACCGTGCGGGCCGCGGTCGAGGAGCGGCCGGAGCTGGTGCGCCAGGCGCTGATGGTCGACCCCAACACCGCCGCGACCCTGGACGTCGGGCGGATCTGGGCACTCGCGGACGCGATGGTGGCCGCACACGGCGACCTCCTGGCCCCGCCGCTGCGGGTCGCCGTCCCGCTGGACTGACCCCGGGCAGGGCCCAGCTCAGACGGGCACCACGGTCACGGCGACGCCGGCCTCGCGCAACGCGTGCACCTGCGCGGGGTCGGCGCCGTCGTCCGTGATGACCTCGTCGATTGCGTCGAGGCCGCAGATGCGCGCGAACGCCGCCCGGCCGAGCTTCGTGGAGTCCGCGACGACCACGACGGTCGAGGCACGCTGGAGCAGGACCAGGTTGGTCTTGGCCTCGACCTCGTCGTGCGTCGTGAGCCCGGCGCCCGCGCTCAGTCCGTCCACGCCCACGAACGACAGGTCCAGGTGCACCTCGCCCAGCGTGCGCTCGGCCAGGGGGCCGCAGAGCTCGTAGGAGCGGTCGCGGGCGACGCCGCCGGTGAGCACCAGCTTGACCGTCGGGCGGACGACCACCTCCGATGCGATGTTGAGCGCGTTCGTCACGATCGTGATCTCGCCGCCGGCGCTCAGCGCCCGGGCGACCTCGGTCGTGGTGGTGCCACCGGTCAGGCCCACGATCGCGCGCTCGCCCACCCGGGTCGCAGCCTCGCGGGCGATCGCCCGCTTCTGCTCGACGCGCGCGGCCGAGCGGTAGCGCAGCGGCAGCTCATAGCTCACGCCGGGCGCGCCGACCGCCCCGCCGTGCGTGCGGACCAGCAGCCGGCGCTGCTCCAGCAGCTCGAGGTCGCGGCGCACCGAGGCCGACGAGACCGACAGCTTCTCGACGAGCTCGGCGACCGTGACCTCCCGGCCGTCGGCGAGCAGCGCGATCACGTGCTCGAGACGCTCCTGGCGTCGCGCCGGCCGCTCCGTGCCGGACGGGCGGTCGTCGCGGGGCACCGTCACGCGCACAGGCTCACAGCATTGCCGAGGCCGCGCAACATCACGCCAGCCGGACCTGGAGGCCCGCGCGCTCGAGCGCGGCGACCTGGCCGGCGTCGGCGGCCGCGTCGGTGACCAGGTCGGTGACCTCGTCGACCGAGGCGATCCGGGCGAACGTCACCAGGCCGAGCTTGCTGGAGTCGGCGATCACGACCCGGCGGCGCGCCTGGCGCAGGAACGCCCTGTCCGTCTGCGCCTCCATCTCGTCGAACGTCGTGCAGCCCGCGTCGACGGTGAGCCCGTCGACGCCGATGAACACGACGTCGAGGTGGTAGCGCGAGAGCATCTCCTCCGCCGCCGGGCCGACGGCCTCGAGCGAGCGACGCACGATGCCACCGACGAAGATCAGGTGCAGGTCGGGACGACCGGCGAGCAGAGCCGCCACGTCGACGGCGTTGGTGACGACCGTCAGGTCGCGCCGGCTCGACAGCTCGCGTGCGAGCTCCACCGACGTCGTACCACCCGAGATGCCGACCACCGCGCCGTCGTCGACCAGCCGCGCCGCCGCCTGCCCGATGTGCCGCTTCTCCTGCTGCATCCGGGCGGCCTTGAGTCGGCCGGGCACCTCCTCGCCGGTCTCGCGCGCGAGGGCGCCCCCGTGTGTGCGCACCAGGAGCCGGTCCCGGGTCAGCGACTGCAGGTCGCGGCGGACGGTGGCCTCGGACACGCCGAGCTGGCCCGCGAGGTCGCCCACGGCCACCGAGCCGTCCGCGGCGATGCGGTCGAGGATCCAGTTCAGTCGCTCTGCCTTGCGCACCCGCTCACTCTACCCTGCACAAGTGCGCAGACGGCGCATCCGGCGCAGGCTGAGTCGCCGACGATCATGCGCGATTCGCGATGCCTTCCGCCAAACTATTGCGCGAGTGCGCAGACCTGTGCAGAATTGTGCGCACATTCAGTCATCCGCGCCGGGACTGGACCCGGCCGGCCGAGGAGGCACGATGACCAGTAGCACCCGCCCCACCCGTCGCCGCTCATGGGCGCGGCTCCGGACCGCCCAGCTCGCGGTGGGCCTCACCGCGCTCGCGACCGTCGCGGCCTGCGGCTCCGACGATCCCGGTGGATCGGACAAGACCACCGACGTCACGATCACGGTCGCGCTCAACTCCGAGCCGCCCCCGCAGGCCTCGCTCGACGCGTTCGAGCGGGAGACCGGCATCACCGTCAAGTGGGTCAACATCGACTGGGACAGCCTCCAGACGAAGATCTCGGCCGCGGCCACGGCGAACACCTACTTCGCCGACGCCACCGACGTCGACTGGTCACGGGTGGGCCAGCTCGGCAGGCTCGGGTGGTTCTACCCGATGGACGACTACCTCGACACCGACGCGATGGCGGCCGACATGCCGCAGCTCGCGTCGTTCACCAGCGACGGCCACGTCGTCGGCATCCCCTACGACGCCTCGTTCATGGTCACCACGATCAACAGCGACCTGTACAAGAAGGCGGGGGCCGACGCCAACCCCGCGACCATGCAGGCCTACACCGACGGCCTGAAGAAGATCAAGGACGCGGGCGTGGTGAAGTACCCGCTCAACATCCCGTTCGCCGCGGCCGAGGGGCTCTCGACGTACTGGTACGAGGCCACCGAGGCGTTCGGGGGCACGATCCTCGACGAGTCGGGCGCGCCGCAGTTCACCTCCCCCGACTCGGCCGGCTACCGCGCCGCGCAATGGATGATCGACGCGATGACCTCGGGCCTCGTGCCCCCGGGCAACATCAACGTCGCCGACAGCCAGGGCCAGCAGACCCTGATGGCCAAGGGGCAGGTGGCGAGCACGTTCTCGGACTACTCCGGCACGGTCGGCAGCCTCTACAACATCCCCGAGTCGTCCACGGTCGTCGACCAGGTGACCTACCTGGCCACGCCCGGCACCGACGGGCCGGCGGCCAACCTGTCGAACCCGGACGGCATCGGCATCCCGAAGCAGGCGAAGTACCCCGACGCCGCCGCGAAGTTCATCGAGTGGTTCACCGACGCCAAGCAGCAGGTCGACTTCGCCGGCGTGAACGGCCCCGAGAAGGCACTCCCCGCCTACGCGATGCCCTCGCACCTGTCCGCGGTGGAGGAGATGACGGCCAAGGGCGACCTGGTCGGAGGCGAGGTCCTCGCCGCCATGCTCAAGACCTCCAAGCCCGTCTTCGAGGGCGGCGCCCCGGCGTGGTACCCGAAGTTCTCCAACGCCGTCTACACCAACCTGCACGCCGCCGCGACGGGCGAGATGTCGGTGGCCGACGCGATCGCCGCGATCGCGGACACCGCCGACCAGCTCGCGAACGAGTCGTGAGCCAGGTCCCGCTGATGGAGTCGTCGGAGGCCGACCTCGCTGCCACACCGGCAGCGGGCGACGGCCTCCGGCGGCCCGCCCGCCGGCTCGTCGGGCGCCGCGGCGAGAGCTGGGTGCCCTACGTGCTGGTGGCGCCCGTCGCCCTGTTCATCCTGCTGCTCGCCATCGGCCCCGCGCTCTTCACGGTCGTCGAGGCGTTCTTCCGGGTCAACGCACTCGACCCGCCGACCCGCTTCGACGGGCTCGGCAACTTCCGGCGGCTGCTCGACGACCCGGCGGTGCGCACCAGCATCAGCAACACCGCGATCTACGTGGTGGTGGGCACGCTCGGCTCGACGCTGCTCGGGATCGCGGCCGCCGTCGTGCTGCAGCGCCCGTTCCGCGGACGGAGCCTCGTCATCGCCGTGCTGATCCTCCCGTGGGCTCTCCCCGGGGTCGTCGAGGGCATCTTGTGGACGGGCATCTTCGACCCGAACGCCGGCCTCGTGAACGGCCTCGCCCAGACCACCCACCTCGGGAGCGGGGACGCCGTACTCCTCGGCCAGGACCGGATCCAGACGATCGCGCTGATCGAGCTCGTGCAGGTCTGGCAGATCATGCCGCTATCGGCGCTCCTGGTCCTCGCCGGGCTGCAGATCATCCCCGGGGAGCTCTACGAGGCGGCGCAGATCGACGGCTGCGGGTCGTGGGGTGCGTTCCGCCGGATCACGCTGCCGCTGATCCGCCCGGCGGTCGCCGTGGCCATGGTCCAGGCCGTGATCGCCACCCTCAACGTCTTCGACCAGCCCTACGTGCTCAACGGCGCCTCGAGAACGGCCTCCTCGGTGATGATGCAGACCTACTTCGTCAGCTTCCAGGACCTCGACTTCGGTGAGGGCTACGCCCTCTCGCTGCTCGTCACGGTCGTCACCCTGCTGGTCTCCCTCGCGGTGGTCGCCGGGATCTACCGGAAGGTCGAGCTGTGAAGAGCCGCCGCCTTCAGGCCGTCGGCGTGCTGCTGATCCTCGTGTGGTCGTTGGTGCCGATCTACTGGGCGCTGCGCACCAGCTTCCAGACCGAGGCCGACGCCCGGGCCACCCCGGTGCAGTACGTCCCCCACCACCCGACCCTCGACAACTACCGGGCCCTGCTCACCGGCGACGGCGAGGTCCCCGGTCAGATCCGGCAGGCCGCGCTCAACATCGTGATCGAGTGCTCGGCCGCGACGGTGGTGACCGTCGTGCTCGCCACGCTCGCGGCCTACGCGTTCGCGCGGATGAGCTTCCACGGGAGCAAGATCCTCTTCTACTCGGTGCTCGCCACGATGGCGCTCCCGGCGTACGCCACGCTGATCCCGCTCTACCGGATCATGAGCACCTTCGGCCTGGTCAACACCTACTCCGGCCTGGTGCTCGTCTACGTCTCCGGCTTCGTGCCGCTGGCCACCTGGGTGCTGCACAACTACTTCTCCAGCCTCCCGACCAGCCTGGAGGAGGCGGGGCTGGTGGACGGCGCGCACCGGCTGCAGGTGCTGTGGCACATCATGCTGCCGCTCGCCCGTCCCGGGATCATCTCGACGGCGATCATCACGTTCCTGTTCGCCTGGGCGCAGTTCCTGTTCCCGCTGGTGCTCTCCAGCGACCTCTCCACCCAGCCGCTGACGGTCGTCATCGCCTCGCTGCAGGGCCGGCACGTCGTGCCGACGACCCTGCTCAGCGCCGCGGGGATGCTCGCGATCGCCGTACCCGCCGCGATCGCCCTGGCCTTCAGCCGCTACATCGTCAACGGACTACTCGCAGGCAGTGTGAAATGACCCCTCTCCCCGACACCTCCTCCCACGCCGCCGTCGGCATGGTCGCCGACAGCGATCCGGCCGCCGGTCCCCTGCTGGACCTGCTGCGCCGGCACCGGCGCGGCGCGCCGGTCGGCGTCACCGCCGTGTGCTCCGCCCACCCGCTCGTGCTGCGGGCGGCCGCCGAGCAGGCGGCCGAGGACGGCAGCGTGCTGCTGGTGGAGGCCACCAGCAACCAGGTCGACCAGTTCGGCGGCTACACCGGGATGCTGCCCGAGCAGTTCCGCGGGCTCGTCCTCGAGATCGCGGCCGCGGCCGGTGTCGACGCCGCCGACGTGGTCCTCGGCGGCGACCACCTCGGGCCGCAGGTGTGGCGGCACGAGGGCGCCGACCCGGCGATGGCGAAGGCCGAGGACCTGGTGCGCGCGTACGTCGCTGCCGGCTACACCAAGATCCACCTCGACTGCTCGATGCCGTGCAGCGACGATCCGCTGCCATTGACCGACGAGGTGGTGGCGCGACGGGCCGCTCGCCTCGCCCGGGTCGCCGAGGACACCGCCCGGACCCGCGGCACCGGCTCGCTCCCGGTCTATGTGATCGGCACCGAGGTGCCGGTGCCCGGCGGTGCCCACGAGCTGATCGACAGCCTCACCCCGACCTCCCTCGAGGCCGCCCGCACCACCCTCGCCGCGCACCGCGACGCCTTCGAGGAGGCGGGTGTCGGGGGGTGCTGGCCGCGGGTCGTGGGTCTCGTCGTCCAGCCCGGCGTGGAGTTCGACGCGCACGCGGTCTTCGACTACGAGCCGGCCCGGACCACGACGCTGCGCCGGGTCGTCGACGAGGCGGAGGCGCCGCCGTCGCTGGTGCTCGAGGCGCACTCCACCGACTACCAGACGCCGGACCGCCTGGCAGCCCTCGTCTCCGACCACTGGGCGATCCTCAAGGTCGGCCCCGGCCTCACCTTCGCGCTCCGTGAGGCCCTGTTCGCCCTGGCCACGATCGAGGACGAGCTGGTGCCCGCCGACCGGCGCTCGCACCTCGTCGCGGTCGTCGCACGCGCGATGGCCGACGACCCGCACTGGTGGGCCGGCTACTACCAGGGCGACGAGACCGACGTCCGGATCGCCCGCACCTACAGCTACTCCGACCGGATGCGCTACTACTGGGCCACGCCCGAGGTGGCGGCGGCGACCGACCGGCTGCTGGCCAACCTCGAGCAGACCACGGTGCCGCTGACCATGGTCAGCGCCCACCTGCCGGTGCAGTACTCCCGGGTGCGGGCCGGAGAGCTCTCTCCCGACCCGCGCAGCCTCGCCGTGGACCGTGTGCGCGACGTACTGCGCGGCTATGCCCTCGCGTGCGGTCCGGCGAGCGGTCGAGACGACCCCGGGTCCGCCAGCGACATCGCCGAGAACAGGAGCCCCCAGTGAACCTCGATGCCTTCGGCTCGGCGACCGGGACCTCCGGCTCGGCCACCGCCCGGGAGATCGCCCAGCAGCCCGAGGTCTGGGCTGACGTCTGCAGGACCCTCGGCAAGGACGAGGCAGCGCTGCGGGCCTTCCTCGACCCGCTCCTGGCGCGGCCGGACCTCCGGATCGTCCTCACCGGTGCCGGCAGCTCCGCCTTCATCGGCGAGGCACTGCAGCCGGCGCTGACCCGCGCGCTCCGCCGCCGGGTGGACGCGGTCGCCACCACCGACATCGTGGCCGGCCCGGACTCGGTGTTCGCCGAACGGGTCCCCACGCTGCTCATCTCCTTCGCCCGGTCCGGCGAGAGCCCGGAGAGCACAGCGGCGACCGCGCTCGCCGACCAGCTCGTCCCGGACACCCGCCACCTCGTGGTCACCTGCGACACCGACGGGGCGCTGTCGCTCCAGCACCGCGGCCGGGACGACTCGTTGGTGCTCGCGATGCCCGAGGCCGCCAACGACCGTGGCTTCGCGATGACGTCGAGCTTCACCTCCATGATGCTGGCGACCTGGCTCGCTCTCGCGGTCCCCGGGCCGGAGCGCGAGACGTACGGCGCCCGCATCGGGGCGGCCGCGGCCCAGCTGCTCGCAGACCCCGGCGGCGTCGCCGACCTCGTCGCGCGCTCCTACCAGCGGGTCGTCTACCTGGGCAGCGGCGCCCTGCGTGGCATCGCGCGCGAGTCGTCCCTGAAGATGCTCGAGCTGACCGCCGGGCAGGTCGCCGCGTCGTACGAGACGGCCCTCGGCTTCCGGCACGGGCCCAAGGCGTTCCTCGACGACCAGAGCCTCGCGGTCGTCTACCTCTCGAACGACCCGTACACCCGCGGCTACGACGAGGACATCGTCACCGAGCTGCGCGCCACCGTCGGTGCGGAGCACGTGTTCGTGGTCTCCGCGGCCGGGCCCGTGGCCGGCCCCGGGTTCGCGTTCACCGGGCTCGACGGCCTGGACGACTGCCTGGTCGCCCTGCCGTTCGTGATCGTCGGGCAGCTGCTCGGTCTCGGCAGCTCCGTCGCGCTGGGGCTCACGCCGGACAACCCCTTCCCCGACGGTCAGGTCAACCGCGTCGTCCAGGGCGTGACCGTCCACCCGTTCCCCGCGTGACGGGCTGGGAGGCTGGCGGCATGGACGTCTACCTGGGGGTCGACGGCGGCGGGACCAAGACGGCGCTCTGCCTGGTGACCGTCGACGGCGAGCTGCTCGCGAGGTCGAGCGCCCCGGGCACCTACTACCTCGGCCGCCCGGACGGCCCCGGCGTCGGGCTCGTGGAGGAGGTGCTGGCCGAGGCGGTGCCGGCGCTGTGCGGCCGGGCCGGCGTCGCGCCGGCCGCGGTCCGCCACGCCTTCCTCGGCCTGCCCGGGTACGGCGAGGTCCCCGCCGACGTGCCCGCCGTCCGGGCCGGTGTCGGCCGGGCGCTCGGTCACGAGCGCTACCAGTGCGCCAACGACATGGTCTGCGCGTGGGCGGGATCACTCGGCGGCGCCGACGGGATCAACGTGATCGCCGGCACCGGGTCCATGACGTACGGCGAGCGCGCCGGCCACGGGGTCCGGGTCGGCGGATGGAGCGAGCTGTTCGGGGACGAGGGCTCGGGCTACTGGATCGGGCGGCGCGGGATGCAGGCGTTCGCGCGGATGAGCGACGGGCGGCTGCCGGAGGGTCCCCTGCTCCACCTGCTCCGCCGGCACCTGCAACTGGACAACGACCTCGAGCTGATCGACCTGGCCCTGAACCGGTGGCCGGATCGCCGCCGCGCCGTCGCCGCGCTCTCGGTGCCGATCGCCGAGGCGGCGAGCGCCGGCGACACCGCCGCCCACCGCATCCTGCAGGACGCGGCCGGCGAGCTCGTCACCCTGGTCACGACCACCCATCGCCGACTCGGCTTCGGTGCCGGCGAGACCGCACTCGTGTCCTACTCCGGCGGGGTGTTCGCTGTGCCGCAGGTGCGGGACGCGTTCGCCGCAGGCCTGCGCCGGGAGGTGCCCGCCGCCGAGCTGCGGACGCCGCTGCTGCCCCCGGTGCTCGGGGCGGCGCTGCTGGCCGCCGACGCCGCCGGGACCCCGCTCGAGGCCTCGGCGCTCGACCGGCTGGTCGCCGCGGCCGGCCGGCAGGTCACCGCGGGCTGATCCCCTCGGCGGGGCCGCCGTACGCCGCACCGCTGTGGCATGCCGGACGCCCCACCGGGGCACCCGAGAGGAATGACCAGCGACACACGGACCCAGGACCCGGGGCGGGATCCCGGCGGGGACCCCGACGACGGCAAGCTCGACTCCCCGTCCGATCTGACCCGGCGCTCGTGGTTCTTCGTGGCCCGCAAGACGGTCCGGGAGTTCTCGGACGACCAGTGCACCGACCTGGCCGCCGCGCTCACCTACTACGCCGTCCTGGCGGTGTTCCCGGCGGCGATCGCGTTGACCTCGCTGCTCGGGCTCGTCGGCCAGGGCACCAACGCCGTGGAGACGCTGCTCGACATCGTCGGCGACCTCGGCGGTGCGTCGGTGGTCGACAGCATCCGCGACCCGCTGCTCGAGATCAGCCGCTCCCAGGCCGCCGGCCTGGCGTTCGGGCTCGGCCTCGCGGGAGCACTCTGGTCGGCGAGCGGGTACGTCGGCGCCTTCGGCCGGGCGATGAACCGCATCTACGAGATCCGCGAGGGCCGCCCGGTGTGGAAGCTGCGCCCCGCGATGCTGCTGCTGACGCTGGTGCTGGTCGTGCTCGCGGCCGTGGTGCTGCTCGCGCTGGTGGTGACCGGGCCCGTCACCGACTCCGTCGGCGCCGCCCTCGGCGTCGGGTCGACGCTGCAGCTGGTGTGGAACATCGCGAAGTGGCCGGTGATCGCGGCCGCGGTGGTCGTGATGGTCGCGCTGCTCTACTACGCGACCCCCAACGTCAAGCAGCCCCGCTTCCGGTGGGTCAGCGTCGGCGCGGTGCTCGCGATCCTCACCTGGGCGGTGGTGTCCGCGGCGTTCGGCTTCTACGTCGCGAACTTCTCCTCCTACGACAAGACCTACGGCGCGCTCGGCGGCGTGATCGCGTTCCTGCTGTGGGTGTGGCTGACCAACCTGGCCCTGCTGTTCGGGGCCGAGCTGGACGCGGAGCTCGAGCGCGGCCGCGAGCTGCAGTCCGGGATCCCCGCCGAGCGGGTCATCCAGCTGCCCGCACGCGACACCCGCAACATCGACAAGGCCCGTGCCAAGGACGAGGACGACGAGCGGCGGGGCCGGGCGATCCGGCTGCGGGCCCGCCGCCACCGAGACCGGCCGGGACGGAGGAGGAGCTGAGATGGCGCTGACATCCGTGTGGCGGGACCGCCACCCCGTCGGGCCACAGGGTCCGGCGAACGTCGCCGGCGACTGGGACGTGGTCGTCGTTGGGGCCGGCATCACCGGCCTGACCACCGCGGCTCTGCTGGCCCGGTCCGGCCGGTCGGTCCTGGTCGTCGAGGCGCGGCACGTGGGCGCCGGCACCACGGGCGGCAGCACCGCCAAAATGAGCGTGCAGCAGGGCACGCAGCACGCCCGGATCGCGCGCCGGCACCCCGTCGCCGTGCTGCGCAAGTACGCCGACGCCAACGCCGAGGCGCTCGCCTGGATCGCCAGGTTCTGCGACGAGCACGGCGTGGCGCTTCAGCGGCGGCCGGCGTACACCTACGCGACCTCCGCCTCCGGGGTGCGCTCGGTGCGCTCCGAGCTGGAGGCGCTGCACCGGGCCGGCGTCGACAGGGCGACCTGGGTCGACGACCTCCCCCTCCCGTTCCGGGTCCGGGGCGCGGTGATGGTGCCCGACCAGGCGCAGCTCGACCCGCTGGAGCTGCTCGAGGCGCTCGCGGCCGATGCCACCCGCCACGGCGCGACGGTCGTGACCGGCGCCCGGGTGCACCGGGTGCACGGCGGGCACGGGTCGGCGCCGCACGACGTGGTCACCGACGCCGGGACCGCCACGGCGCCGACCGTGGTGCTGGCGACGAACATGCCGATCCTGGACCGCGGCGGGTTCTTCGCCCGCGCCAAGCCGATGCGCTCCTACGGGTTGGCCTTCCGGACCGACGAGCAGGCCGTCGACGGTATGTACCTCTCGGCCGACACCCCCACCCGCTCGCTGCGCGACGCACCGGCGCCCGACGGTGGCGGCAGCCTCCTGCTCGTCGGTGGCGACGGCCACAAGACCGGCGCCGGGACCTCGGAGCTCAGCCACCTCGACGGGCTCCGCGAGTGGACGCTCGGCTACTACCCCGACGCGGTCGAGACCCACGCCTGGTCGGCCCAGGACTACGTCACCCACCACGGCCTGCCGTTCGTCGGGCCGATCCTGCCCGGCGCGGACCGGCTGCTCGTGGCCGGCGGCTACTCCAAGTGGGGGATGACCAACGGTGTCGCGGCCGCGCTCGCCCTGGCCGGCCGGATCCTCGGCGGCCACCAGGAGTGGGCCTCAGCGTTCGACCCGTGGAGCAGCCGCGAGCTCGCCGGCCTCCCCGAGACCACCCGCCTGAACGCCGAGGTCGCCGTCGAGATGACCCTCGGGTGGCTGCGCCCGCTCCGCTCGCCGGGCTCCGCGTCCGGCCTCGGCGAGGGTGAGGGCGAGGTCCGCCTCGACCGGGTCGGCACCCCCACGGCGGTGTGCCGGGTCGACGGCACCGAGCACACCGCGTCCGCGGTGTGCAGCCACCTCGGTGGCGTGGTGCGCTGGAACGACGCCGAGCGCAGCTGGGACTGCCCGCTCCACGGCTCCCGGTTCGGCCCCGACGGCCAGGTCCTCGAGGGGCCCGCCACCTGCGGGCTGCGGCGCCGCTGACCTGCGCAAACCCGGGCTCCACCGCAAGTTCCTCAAGGAACGTGCAAGGTTCCTCCACGCCTCGTGCACGGTTCCTCCACGCCACCGTTCCGCCCCGTCCGCCCGTGGCACGCTCCTCGCACCGACCGATCGAACCCTCAGGAGCACCCCGTGCGATCACGACTCGTCACCGCCGCAGCCGCCGCGGCGCTGCCCGCCGTCCTGGCACTCGGCGCCGCCCCGGCGATCGCCGATGCCGGCGGCAACAACGGCACGATCAAGGTCGCCGAGGTCGACCAGGTCGGCACGGACAGCAACGACCCGCACGTCGGCTGCACCTTCGCTCTCGAGTGGTACAACTTCGACTCCTCGGCCACCTCCGCGGTCACGTTCGAGAGCCAGGACCAGGACGTCACGATCACCGGCGTCCAGGGCACGACGAGCGTCGTGCTCGAGGACGACGCGGCGAAGGGCAACAGCGACCTCGACGGCCGCGAGATCTACACGCTGACCTTCGCGGGCGAGCCGCACCCCGAGCAGGGCTACCACGTGAAGGTCACCACAGAGTCCGAGGGCTCGACCGGCAACGACTCCAAGTCGAAGGTGTTCTGGGTCGGCCCCTGCGCCGACGGCCCGACGACGCCCTCGGGGCCGACCGAGACCGGCCCCGGCAGCACCAAGCCGTTCACGTGGGACTGGAAGTACGCCGCCCCCACCTGCGCCGGACTGTCCGTCGCCTACCCCGCCGACATCCCGAGCGGCCAGGCCAACGACGTCAACGTCCGGGTCGAGACCGACCACGGCCAGGTCACGCTGAACTTCCACAACAACACCGGCACCTGGAGCGGGACCACGTCCTTCCCCTTCACCACCCACCCGAGCTGGCCGGCCGGCGTCACGTCGTACCACGTCACCTGGGTGCAGGTCGGCGGCTCCAACTACCACTGGCAGGGTGACGTCGCCTGCGCCACCGACGGCGACCCGCTGACCCCGGACATGCCCCAGGCGCTGACCGAGGTCACCGGCTTCCGCACCGGCACCATCACCGTCGCCCGCGGCGCCACGATCCCCGCCGACTCGGTCGAGGTCGAGCAGGCCGGCACCGACGAGCTCACGCTCGAGCGCTACACGGGCGGCACCTGGGTCGTCGCGAAGGCGCTCCGGTCGACCAGCCGCGGCACCGCCCGGGTGACCTTCCCCCGGCTGACCAAGCGGGGCAGCTACACCTACCGCCTGACCGTGTCGCGGACGCTCGGCACCACGGGCGACACCACGGGGACACTCACCGTCCGGGTCCGCTGACCCGGCGAGCGTGAGGATGGCCGGCGGCCGGTACCTGAGGGGGGATACCGGACGCCGGCCTTCTCGCGTCGCGGGGTGGCTCAGCCGTGGACCACGAACCGGCGCACCAGGTCGCGTCGCACCTGCGCGTCGGTCCACGCGAAGCGCACCCACTGCTTGCGGGAGAACATCCGCGTCTGGTCGGAGGAGTACGGCGAGCGCGGGTCCTCGGACTGGCCGTAGGTGAGGATCGTGCGGGCGTCCACCCGGCCGCCGGGCAGGAACGAGATCGCCTGGATGTGCGACGAGCCGTAGGTGATGGGCCGGTAGTGGTCCCTGTTGTCCCGCGCCCAGCGCGACGCCAGGGCGTTGGCGTTGCCCACCGAGTCGCCGGTGCCGCCACCGAGCGGGATCGGCGGCGCTCCCCGGTCGCCGGCCACCTGCAGCGAACCCCAGGGCGCGTCGAACGGGATGCCCCGCTCACGCAGGGATGCGATCGCGTCGGCCATCGCCTGCACCACCTGCGGGTCGGCGACGTTGAGGTCGCGCGGCGTGTCGAGCGGGTCGGCGGGGTCGAACGGCGTGCGCCACACCGGGTCAACCGCGTCGACGGGCAGGCTCGGCAGCCGGGAGACGAACTCCTCGAAGATGTGGGTGCCGACCGAGTCGGTGTTCGACCGGCCGTCCCAGTCGTGCAGCACCCGGCAGGCCTCGGTCTCACCGGTCGCCGCGCACACAGTGTCGAGGTCGCCGTTCTCGCGCATCACCTCGGCGGTCATCAGCCGGTTCTCGTGCTCGTGGCCGCGCAGGCTGCGCGGCGACTCCTTCGCCCCCGACGCGAGCCTGTCGATGACGTAGTGGGAGACCATCCGGGTGCGCATCGTGCGCACGCAGCGCTCGCAGCCGATGATGCCGGCGTAGCCCTCGAGCGGCTGCGCGGGGTTGGGCAGCCAGTAGGAGTCGTTGGCGTTCATCACCCAGTCGCGGCGCACCTCCATGGGCAGGTTCGCCGGCCCGAAGATGCCGGGCCGCTCGGCGTCCTCGTCGGTGCGCCACGCGCAGCGCGAGTCGGCGAACGTGCCGTCCAGCCCGGGCAGACCCGCCACCTGGTCGAGCAGCACGCCGGTCGGGGTGAGGCACTGCTGGGCCAGGTCATCGGGGACGTTCGGGACGACCGAGTGGTCGGCGTACAGGACGTCGCCGCGCCGGTCCGCCGCGGTGGTGTTGACCCACGGCATGCCCGCGGCCGCGTCCTGCCGGCGCAGCAGGTCGCGCACGCTGGTCGCCTTGCCCATCTCGAGGAACGTGTCGATCGTGCGCAGGTGCTCGGCGTTGGCGTCGCGGATCGCCCAGACGCTCGCCGGCCCCCACGGCATCAGCAGCGCGGGCGCGTCGATGACGTAGCCCTGCGGGGTGCGGTAGAGGTCCTCGGTGACCGTGCCGAGCGAACCGTCCGCCCGCTTCACCCGCACCTTCACGGTGTCGTGGGCGAGCTCCTGCGGTCCGGCGTCGGTGAGGTACGTCGTGCCGGGGCCAACGGTCTTGTACTCGTAGGGCGTGAAGCGGTAGGCCGTGGAGACCGTGTGGCTCCAGGCCACGTCGTTGTTCCAGCCGATGTTCACCGCCGGCGAGCCGACCAGCGAGGCGCCGGCGACGTCGTAGCGGCCGGGGATCGTGAGGTGCTGCTGGGTGAAGTGGTAGCGGCCACGCCACGGGAAGTGCGGGTTGCCGAGCAGCATGCCCTTGCCGGTCGTGGTCGCCGCACCACCGACCGCGGTGGCGTTGGAGCCGAACGGCGCGTCCGGGTCGCGGCCGAGCGCCGTGAGCAGTGCGTCGCGGTCGACCTGGGCCGCCTTGACGGGCAGCTCCGGGAGGCCCGGGTCGTCGGGGGTGGGCGGCGCGGCGTCGACGATCTCCTTGACGAACACCCCGCTCGAGGCGAGCAGGTTGGCGAGGTAGACGCCGTACCAGAGGTCGAGAGCCGTCACGTCCGGCCTCAGGTACGGCGCCCGGCGGCAGGCGGGGTCGGTGACGCGCTCGTCGCGGAGGAACTCGTTGACCCCGGCGACGTAGCCGCGCACCATCTGCTTGGCCTGGGCACCGGGCCCGGTGACCGGGTCGCGCAGCAGCTTCTCCACCACGTGCCGCTGGCGCAGGTCGGTGACGAAGGCGTCGACCTGCAGGTTGGAGGCCTCGAGCGTGACCTGGTCGTTGTAGCGGGCGTCGGGGCCGAACCAGCGCGACCGCTCGCCGCGGGCGGTCACCAGGGTGTCGGCAAGCGTGCAGATCGTGTCCTGCGCGGCGGCGTACCCGCTGCCGAAGCCGAGCGAGCCGAAGTCGGAGGCGGTGATGTGCGGGATGCCGTGCTCGGTGATCTCGATGGTCGCGCGGTAGCGGCTCGGGTGCGGCGCGGCCGCACCGGCACCGCCCGAGGGCAGCGCGGAGCCGGTCAGCGGGACGAGGACGGCGGCCGCGGTGGCGGCGAGCAGGCGGCGGAGCATGACCGGCACAACGTGCCGGGCGCTGCCGAGGTTATGGAGCTACAGGTAGAGGCCGGTGGCCTGGTCGCCGACCCGCTCGGCGGCGACCGCGTGCACGTCGCGCTCGCGCATCACGACGTACAGCTCGCCCGCGACCTCGACCTCGGCCTTGTCCTCGGGCTCGAACAGCACCCGGTCGCCGACCTCGACGGAGCGGGCGTTGGGCCCGACCGCGACGACCTTGGACCAGACCAGACGGCGGGCTCCCATCGCGGCGGTCGCCGGGATGACGATGCCGCCGGAGGAGCGGCGCTCCCCGGACTCGCGGTCGACCTCGACCAGGAGCCGGTCGTGGAGCATCTTGATGGGGGTCTTGTCGGACGCCACAGTGCTAGCGCACGACCTTGCGGAGGACGACGACGACCGTGACCACGCCGACCACGGCGCCGGCGACCTTGAGGATGTTGTCGGTGCGCGGCTGCCCCGTCTGGGCGTCCACGAAGTGCGCCTTGATGCTGCTGACCTCGCGGCTCACGATCGTCTTGGGGCTGGCGCGGTAGAGGAGCTGGTCGATCGTGGTCGCCAGGCGCTCCCTGGTCTCCTCGATCTCGCGCTCGAGGGAGGACAGCTGGTCGTCCTGGCTCACGGGGGTCTCCTCCGACGTCGGTGTCGGTTGGAGGCTATCAACCAGGGCCGACCCCGTCAGGGTCGGGGCGTGACGTTCCGCGGGTCGAACCCGAAGGGCAGCTCGAGCCGGTGCGCGCGCATCAACGGCTCGTCGGCGAGCACGTCGTACGTCGACCCGTCTGCGACCACCGCACCGCCGCTGAGCACCACCGACCGCGGGCACAGCTCGAGCGCGTACGGCAGGTCGTGGGTGACCATCAGCAGCGTCACGTCGAGCGAGCGCAGGATGTCGGCGAGCTCGCGGCGCGACGCCGGGTCGAGGTTGGACGACGGCTCGTCGAGCACCAGGATCTCCGGCTCCATGGCGAGCACGGTGGCCACTGCCACCCGGCGGCGCTGGCCGAACGACAGGTGGTGCGGCGGGCGGTCGACGAACTCGGCCATGCCGACCTGGTCGAGGGCGTGCATCACCCGGCGGTCGAGCTCGGCGCCGCGGATGCCGAGGTTGGCCGGCCCGAAGGCCACGTCCGCGCGGACCGTGCCCATGAACAGCTGGTCGTCGGGGTCCTGGAAGACGACCCCGACCCGGCGCCTGATCTCGGCGAGGTTGGCCTTCTCCACCGGCAGCCCGCTGACGCTGACCGCGCCGGCTCCGTGCCCCCCGGAATCGGCAGAGAGGATGCCGTTGAGGTGCAGCACCAGCGTGGTCTTGCCGGCGCCGTTGGGCCCGAGCAGCGCGACCCGCTCGCCACGGTGGACGTGCAGGTCGACGCCGAACAGCGCCTGGTGGCCGTCGGGGTAGGCGTAGGCGAGGCCGCGCACGTCGAGGACGGGCGCGTTCACGGTCTCCCCTCGATCCGGGGCATCCGGCCGGTGTAGCCGCGCGACAGCATCGCCAGGTGCACGCGCTCGCCACGCTCGTAGGAGCGGATGAACAGCGCCCCGGCCGAGCGGGCCAGCACCGGCCACTGGCGGGGGTCGCGGGCGGAGAACCCACGGGACTCCCGGGCCACCTTCATCCGTTGCATCTCCCCGGTCACGACGTCGAGGTAGCGGACCATGAAGGCCATGATCTGCACGAGCTGGCTGGGCAGCCGCAGCCGCTCCAGACCGTGCAGCAGCTCGTGCGGCTCGGTGGTCGCCGCCAGCGTCAGGCTCGCGAGCACCCCGAGGGTGCCCTTGGCGAGCAGCGCCCAGGCGGCGAGCAGCCCCGACTCGCTCACGCTCAGCCCGAGCACGTCCGTGCGCGGGCCGTGCGCCACGAACGGGAGCAGCAGCGCGAACGCCAGGAACGGCACCTCGATCAGGCTGCGCTTGAGCAGGTAGGTGGCCGGCACCCGCGACACCCCGACCACCACGGCGATCACGAGCAGGTAGGCGCCGAAAGCGGCGTACCACTCCCCCGGTGTGGCGACCACCAGCACCGTGAACCCCAGCAGCACCAGGATCTTCAGGTGCGCCGGAGCCCGGTGCACCACGGAGTGGCCGTGGTAGTGCAGCTTGTGCCCGTGCCCCGCACCCATCTCAGGAGGCCGGTCCGCGGCGGCGTACGACGAAGGCCAGTCCGCCGGCCAGGGCCAGCACGACCACGACGCCGACCACGCCGGCGAGGCCGCCCGAGAGGCGCGGGTTGTCGACGTCCTTCGCGGCGTAGCCCGCCAGAGGCGCGTCCGCCTCGTGGTCCTTCTCGGTCTGGGAGAAGCCGTGGTCCTGGGCGACCCGGTTGAGCCCGTCGGGCTCGCTCGAGGCGTAGTGGCTCACGACTCCCGCGAGCAGCAGCGCGACCACGAGCGCACCGAGCGCGACCCACCGGAATGAGACCCGCCTCATGCGGTCGCCTCCGTCGCGGTGGCGCGGATCTCGAGCTCGCGGCGCGCCAGCAGCGGGCGGGCGCCGTACACCAGGTCGGGACGGACGGCGACGATGCTCGCGACCGCGAGGAACGTGATCGCGGCCTCTCCGATCCCGATCAGCGTGTGCACGCCCACCATCGCCACGGCCAGCTCGCCCAACGAGAGGTCGGCGGTGCCACCGGCCGCGTACAGGCCGACGAACACCAGCGCCGCGGCCGGCACCGAGACCATTGCCGCGAGGCCGGCCTCGAGCGGGACCAGCGAGGGGCGCTTGGGCAGCAGGGCGCGTAGCAGCACGAACAGCAGCCAGCCCACGACGACGGTCGTGACGCCCATCAGGATGATGTTGGTGCCGAGCGCGGTGATGCCGCCGTCGGCGAAGAGCAGGCTCTGCACGAGGAAGACCACGCTCATGCAGAGCAGCGCCGTCCAGGGCCCGACCAGCACGGCGGCGAGCGCGCCCCCGAGCAGGTGGCCGCTGGTGCCGGCGGCGACCGGGAAGTTCAGCATCTGGGTCGCGAACACGAACGCCGCCACCAGCCCGGCCATCGGGGCGGTGCGGTCGTCGAGCTCGCGGCGCGCCCCGGCGAGCGCCGCGCCCACGCAGACGACCGCGGCTGCGCCGGTGGCCATCGAGGTGGGGGCGTCGAGGAAGCCGTTGGGGACGTGCATCGGACTCCTGGATAGGTTGGGCGGACCGCGATCGCTTCGCGCCCACCCTACGTTATTGCACATTGTTTGCGACAAGGAGTTATGCCCGTGAGCGACACCTCGCGCCTCTCGCCCGGCGACACCGCCCCGGAGTTCACGCTGCTCGACGACACCGGCACCGAGGTGGCCCTCGGCGACTTCCTCGGCCGCAAGGTGATCGTGTACTTCTACCCCGCGGCGATGACCCCGGGCTGCACCAAGCAGGCCTGCGACTTCACCGACTCCCTCGCCTCCTTGCAGGCGGCGGGCTACGAGGTGGTCGGCATCTCCCCCGACAAGCCCGAGAAGCTCGCGCAGTTCCGCGAGCGTGATGGCCTCACGATCACGCTGCTCTCCGACCCGGACAAGTCGGTGCTGCGGCAGTACGGCGCCTTCGGGGAGAAGAAGCTGTACGGCAAGACCGTCGAGGGCGTGATCCGCTCCACCGTGGTCGTCGACGAGGACGGCAAGGTGTTCCTCGCGCAGTACAACGTCAAGGCCACCGGCCACGTCGCCAAGCTGCGCAAGGACCTCCAGCTCAACCACGCCGACGAGGAGCCCGTGTCTCGCGCGTCGACCTCGTCGCCGCGCGGGGCCGCGGATCGCTCGTGAGGCTGGTCGCCAGACGGTGTGGTTGCGGTTGCCGGCAGGCACCGGAAGCGCCGACCCGGCGTAGTGGCGGTGCCGTGCGAGACTTCACCAGCGCGCCCGTAGCCCAACAGGCAGAGGCACCAGGTTTAGGTCCTGGCCAGTGCGAGTTCGACTCTCGCCGGGCGCACGATCACGCCTCGCGGGGTCGGTCCTCCTCGCGCAGCCGCGGCTCGGTGGTGCCCTCGGGCTTGATGCCGGTCTTGTCGGCGTAGAACGCCCGGATCCGGTCCATGTCGGCCGACACGTCGCCGGACAGCTCGAAGGTCGGCCCCCAGCCGACCGTGCGCGACGGCGCGTCCACGAACGCCAGCGTGACCGGCAGGCCGGTCTGCTGGGAGATCCGGTAGAAGCCGGACTTCCAGTACTCCCCCTTGCTGCGGGTGCCCTCGGCGGCGATGCCGAGCAGGAACGTCTCGTCGGTCGCCGCGTCGGCGATCAGGGCCCGGATCGTGGCGCCGGGGTTGGCACGGTCGAGCTCGACGGCACCGCTCGCCCGCATGATCGGCGCCAGCGGGCCCTTGAAGAAGGAGTCCTTCACGAGCAGCCGGACCTGCACGCTGTTGTCCCAGGCGAGCAGCATCGTCAGCACCCAGTCCCAGTTGGACGTGTGTGGGGCACCGACCAGGATGCCCTTGCGCGGCACGCTGCCGACGGTCTTCCATCGCGAGAGCTTGAGCAGCAGGCGGGCCAGGTTGCGGCGGACCAGGAAGTGCCGGTTCATCGCAGCACCCGGGCCACGATCGGGGCCATCCGGCGCAGCGCCCAGCCGCGGTGCGAGATCGCGTCCTTGTCCTCGACGCTCAGCTCGGCGGTGGTCGCGCCGGGCCGGTCGTCGGCCACGAACAGCACGTCGTAGCCGAAGCCGCCGGTGCCGCGCGTCTCGTGGATCACGCGCCCGGGCATCACCCCGCTGGTGAGCTCCTCGCCGCCGTCGTGGCAGAACGCCACCGCGCACTGGAAGTGGGCGGTACGTCGCTCGTCGGGCACGTCGGAGAGCTGGGCGAGCAGCAGCTCGTTGTTGCGGGCGTCCCTGTCGTCGCGAAGCGACCGATCGGTCCCTGAGGAGCCGAGGGACGAGGCGTCTCGAAGGGTGGGTGGACCCGCCCAGCGAGCCGACAGCACCCCGGGCATGCCGTTGAGCGCGTCCACGCACAGCCCGCTGTCGTCGGCGAGCGACGGCAGCCCGGTCGCGGCCCGGCCGGCGCGCGCCTTGAGCAGCGCGTTGCCCTCGAATGTGGGCTGGTCCTCGACCGGCTCGTCGTAGTGCTCCACGTCGTCGATGCCGACCACGACGAGCCCGGGGACGTGCTCGCGGAGGATCCGCTCCATCTCCTGGATCTTCTTGCGGTTGCGGGACGCCAGGAAGACCCGCGGGGCGGCCGGCGTCACCGCGCCAACGCCTCCAGCTGGAGGCGGGTCAGGTCGGCGCAGCCCTTCTCGGCCAGCGCCAGCAGCGCGTCGAGCTCGGCGCGGTCGAACGCCGCACCCTCGGCGGTGCCCTGCACCTCGACGAACTTGCCGTCGCCGGTCATCACGACGTTCATGTCGGTCTCGGCCCGCACGTCCTCGACGTAGGGCAGGTCCAGGCGCGGCGTGCCGTCGATGATGCCAACGCTGACAGCCGCCACGGAGCCGGTGAGCGGCTCGCCCTTCAGCGCCCCGGTGGACCGCAGGTGGGCGACGGCGTCCGCGAGCGCGACGTACGCGCCGGTGATCGAGGCGGTGCGGGTGCCGCCGTCGGCCTGCAACACGTCGCAGTCGAGCTGGATGGTGTTCTCGCCGAGCGCCTCGTAGTCGATGATCGCCCGCAGCGACCGGCCGATCAGCCGGCTGATCTCGTGCGTGCGCCCGCCGATCCGGCCCTTGACCGACTCGCGGTCCGAGCGGGTGTTGGTCGACGCCGGCAGCATCGCGTACTCGGCGGTGACCCAGCCCAGGCCGGAGCCCTTGCGCCACCGCGGCACGCCCTCGGAGGCGGACGCCGCACACAGCACCTTGGTCTTGCCGAACTCCACCAGCACCGAGCCCGCCGCGTGGTCGAGCCAGTGCCGGGTGATCGTGATCGGGCGGAGCTCGTCGTCGGCCCGACCGTCGACTCGGGGTGCGACCTCGCGTGGGACAGCTGTCATAGGGCGACCCTAGGGCACGGCCCTAGCCCGGTCGGCGAGGGCCATCCGCACCGCCCACGGAGCCAGGTCACGGGCCCGCCGGCCCACCCAAGGCGCGCCCTCGGCCATCATCCAGACCAGGTCGCGCCGCCACGTCGGGCCGGTGGGCGAGCGCGTCGTCCAACTGTCCCTCACGGACGCCGGCCGCGGTCGCCCACGAGACGGCGAGGTTGCAGAACGATACGTCGTACGCCGTCCCGAGCGCTCAGCCAGCAGCCGCGCCCATCCGCGCCAGCCAGGCGACGTGTCGCGCAACCCTCGGTGACTACTTCACCTCGGCGCGCAGCACCCGCCAGATGCCCCACACGAGCGGCACGCCCAGCCAGACGAACCCGGAGATCACGAGCTGGGCCCAGTCGCGCCCCGAGCCCGACCAGTCCCAGATCGCCTCTTGAGCGACCTGGAAGTCGATCCATGGGCGCAGGTCGCTGAACCAGCCGATCAGGCCCGCCCCGACCGCGAACAGCCCGGGCAGCACCCACTTGTAGACGAAGTACACGACGATCGCGGCCGCGGTGTTGAGGAACAGCGCGGCGAGCGCGAAGCCGCCCAGCATCGCGAGCACCTGGGTGATCGTGAACGCCACGAAGTCGGGGAACCCGAACGTCCAGTCGGTGTGGCCCTCGATCGCGCCGTACAGCAGGTTGCACACCGCCCCGATCGCGATCGAGACCGCGACGGTGGCGAGGGTCAGGATCACACCCACGAGGGCCTTGGCGGCGATCACCAGCGGACGACGCGGGTCGAGCGCGAACGTCACCATCGCGGTGCGCTGGCTCCACTCGCTGGTCAGGACCATGATCCCGAGCACCGGCAGGAGGAACGAGGTGAGGAACGCGGCGGTGCCGACGAAGTCGCCGAACTGCATCGCCTCGTCCTGGACGGTGGTCACCGCCAGCGCGATCACCTCGGCGGCGAGGACGAGCAGGCCGATCGAGAGCAGGAGCCAGAAGCCGGCCCGGGTGTCGTAGGACTTGCGCAGCTCGACCCGCACGAGCCTGGCGAACGGGATCGGCTGCGTCGACGACAGGTCGAGGGCATGCCCCAGTCCGGCAGCCGGCGCCGGGGCGCCCGCGCTCACCTCACTTCACCTCCGCACGCAGGACTCGCCACAGGCCGAACGTGAGCGGCACCGCCAACCAGATGAAGCCGGACACCGCGAAGTAGGCCCAGTCCTTGCCGGTCATCGTCGCGTCGACCAGCGGCCCCTGCGCGAAGTTGAAGTCGATCCAGGGCCGGATCTTGTCGAACCAGTCCATGAGCTGTGCCCCCAGCTCGAACAGCCCGGGGAGGACGAAGGAGTAGACCATGTAGAGCACGATCGCGGCGGGGGTGTTGAGGAAGAGGGTCGCGAACGCGAAGCCGGTGAGCATGCCGATGACCTGCAGCAGGACGAAGGCCGAGGTGTGCGAGACGCTCGCGTTCCACACCGTGGGGTCGTCGGAGAGCGCGCCGTAGAGCGCGTTGCAGAGGGTGGCGAGCAGCAGGGCGATGACGACCGCGGTCACCGCGAGGCTCAGGCCGACGACGAGCTTGGCGGCGATGACGAGCGGACGGCGCGGCTCCAGTGAGAACGTCACCATCGCGGTGCGCTGGCTCCACTCGCTGGTGAGCAGCATGATGCCGATGATCGGGAGCAGCACCGCGATCGAGAAGTTCGTCGAGGTCAGGAAGCTGTTGTAGGTGAGCTCGACGTCGTCCTGGGTGATGCCGACGGCGAGCTGGATCACCATCACCAGCGCGGTGAGCGCCGCGGTCGACAGCAGCAGCCAGAAGCCGGCCAGCGTGTCCCAGGTCTTGCGCAGCTCGACCCGCACCAGCCGCCCGAACGGCGTCGGGGTGGTCGAGGTGAGGTCGAGGGTGTGGCCCAGGCCGGAGGCGGGGATCGTGGTCATGCGACCTCCTCCCGCTGGGTGTCGGAGGTGAGCTCGAGGAACAGGTCCTCCAGGGCGCCCTCCGCGGCGCGCAGGTCGACGAGCACGATCGAGTTCTCGGCGGCGGTGCGGCCGACCTCGACCGGCTCGGCGTCCACCCGCAGGCCCTCGCCGGCGGGGGCCACGGTGAGTCCCCGGGCACTCAGGGCTGCGGCGAGCGCCTCGTTGTCGAGAGCGGTGACGAGCGTCGCGGCGGTGTGGGTCGCCCCGGCCAGCAAGGTCTTCTTGTCGCCCTGGGCGACGATCCGGCCGTGGCCGATCAGGATCATCTCGTCGGCGATCAGCTCGACCTCGTTGAGGAGGTGGCTGGAGAGCAGGACGGTGCCGCCCCGCTCGGCGTACCCCTTGAGCAGCCCGCGCATCCAGCGGATGCCGGCGGGGTCGAGCCCGTTGGCGGGCTCGTCGAGGATCAGCACCGACGGGTCGCCGAGCAGCGCGTGGGCGATGCCGAGGCGCTGCTTCATGCCGAGGGAGTAGTTGCGCAGCCGACGCTTGGACTCCGCGGGCGTCAGCGAGACGAGCTCGAGCATCTCGTCGATGCGGGTGGACGGCAGGCCCATGGTGCGGGCGCCGAGCTCGAGGATCTCGCGGCCGGTGCGGCCGGCGTGCTGGGCGGAGGCGTCGAGCAGCACGCCGACGTGCCGGCCCGGGTTGGGGATGTCGTTGTAGAGGTGTCCGCCGATGGTGACCCGGCCCGCGGTGGGCGGGGTCAGCCCGACCATGACGCGCATCGTGGTCGTCTTGCCGGCGCCGTTGGGACCGAGGAACCCGGTCACCCGGCCGGGTTGGCAGACGAAGCTCACGTCGTCCACCGCGGTGAACGAGCCGTACTTCCTGGTGAGTCCTTCGACCGTGATCATGGGCTCCACCCTGCCCGAACCGGGCCCTCGGGTGCATCGGCCACGCGGAGGGACCCGGCGTGACCAAAGTAGGGGTGCGCCCACGACCCCCGCAGCGTCCGGCCCGGCCCGGTCCGGCCCTAGCCTGGCGTCGTGGACCGGCCGACCCCCGAGGAGTACCAGCCGCCGCTGCGCGTCTGGGGCCACGCGTGGCGCCTGGTCCTGATGCTCGGCATCAGCGCCCTGACCTGGCTGCCGGCCTGGGAGGCCGAGGCGGACGTCAGCGACCTCTGGTGGGCGGCCGACATCCTGCTGGGGATCGGCGCGTACGTGTTGGTGTTCTACCGACGCCGGCATCCGCTGGCGGTGGCGCTCGCGCTCTCGCTGGTCGGGGGCGTCTCCGGAGTCGCCGCCGGCCCCGCCGTCCTGGCCTCGGTCTCGGTCGCCACCCACCGCCGGTGGCGCCAGCTCGTCGTCGTCGGCTCCGTGGGCTTCGCGTGCGCGCAGCTCTACAGCACGCTCACCGCCGGCCCGGAGGACCCGCCCTGGATCATCCTCATCGCCAACGCGGTCGCGACCGCCGGCATCCTGGGCTGGGGCATGTACATCGGGTCGCGGCGCGAGCTGATCTGGACGCTGCGCAACCGCGCCGAGCGGGCCGAGGCCGAGCAGGAGCTCCGGGTGGCCCAGGCGCGCGGCAACGAGCAGGCGCGGATCGCCCGGGAGATGCACGACGTGCTCGCCCACCGGATCTCCCAGATCTCGATGCACGCCGGCGCGCTGGCCTTCCGCGAGGACCTCGACGCCGACGAGATGCGCTCCAGCGCGGCGGTGATCCAGGAGAAGGCCCACGAGGCGCTGACCGACCTGCGCGGCGTGCTCGGCGTGCTCCGCGACGACGCCACCGGCGCCCGGCTGCGTGGGCCGCAGCCGACGTACGACGACCTGCACGCCCTGGTCGAGGAGGCCCGCGAGTCCGGGCTGCGCGTGGACCTCCAGGACCTCGTGGAGGGCGAGCCGCCCGCGGCGGTCGGCCGCACCGTCTACCGGATCGTGCAGGAAGGACTCACCAATGCGCGCAAGCACGCCCCGGGCGCGGTCGTGACCGTCACCGTCAGCGGGACGCCCGAGGCCGGCCTGGACGTGCTGATGCGCAACCCGATCGGCTTCGGGAGGACGACCACGCCGGGCGCCGGCCTCGGCCTGGTCGGGCTCACCGAGCGGGCCGAGCTCCGCGGCGGTCGACTCGAGGCGGGCCGGGACGGGTCGACGTTCGTCCTGCACGGCTGGATACCGTGGGCGGCATGACCCGGCCGACGACGGTGCTGCTCGTCGACGACGACCCCCTGGTGCGCTCCGCGCTCGCGCTGATGCTCGGCGGTCAGGCCGACATCGAGGTGGTCGGCGAGGCCGGCGACGGCCTCGAGGGCGTCCGCCTGGCGGGCGAGCTCGGTCCGGACGTGGTGCTGATGGACATCCGGATGCCGCGCCTCGACGGGCTCGGCGCCACACGCGAGCTGCACAGCCGCCCCGACCCGCCGCGCGTCATCGTGCTCACGACCTTCGACGCCGACGAGCACATCGTGGAGGCACTCGCCTCGGGGGCCGACGGCTTCCTGCTCAAGGACACGCCACCGCCCCAGATCATCGACGCGATCCGCAAGGTCGTCGACGACGAGCCCATGCTCTCGCCCTCGGTGACCCGCACCCTGATCCGCCGGCTCCGCGACGAGCCCGACGACGCGGCCGACGTCGCCGCCGCCCGTGCGGCCGAGGCCCAAGTGCGGCTCGAGCTGCTCACCGGGCGCGAGCGCGACGTGGCCCTCGCCGTCGGCCGCGGCCTCAGCAACGCCGAGATCGCCCGCGAGCTCTACCTCTCGGTCCCGACGGTCAAGGCACACGTCTCCCGGCTCTTCGACAAGCTCCAGGCCACCAACCGGGTCCAGATCGCGATCTGCGTCCACGACGCCGGACTGTCCTGAGGATCCGTCGAGACACCGGAAGTGGTCGTCCGAACGGCCGGGGTGCAGCCAGTTCGGGTGTCTCGACGGCAGCTCGACGGGGGTCGACCGCCTAGATCTGGTACGTCGTCCCCGGACGGGCCAGCTCGACCGGGCCGGCGTACGCCGCCACCGCCTCGGCCAGCGCGTCCTGCGGATCGTGCCACGGCGGGACGTGGGTGAGCACCAGACGCCGGGCGGCGGCCCGGGCGGCCACCTCTCCGCAGTCGGTGCCGGTCAGGTGCAGGTCGGGCGGGTTGTCGTCGCCGGAGCGGAAGGACGCCTCGGCGAGGAACAGGTCCACGTCGCGAGCGAGCACGTCGAGCGACGCGCACGGACCGGTGTCGCCGGTGTAGGCGAGGGTGGCGCCGCCGGCCGAGACCCGCAGGCCGTACGCCGGGACCGGGTGGTTGACCGGCACCGGCTCGACCCCGAACGGCCCGATCCGCTCGACACCGACCCACTCGCGGAAGTAGAACTCCTCGCGCATGCCCGGGTCCTCCGGCAGGTCGTAGGCGCGCGCCATCCGGCCGGCGGTCCCCGCCGGGCCCCACACCGGGATCCGCGGCTGCGGGCCGAGCGGGTGGTACTTGCGCAGCACGTAGTAGCCGGTGAGGTCGAGGCAGTGGTCGGCGTGCAGGTGGCTGAGCAGCACCGCGTCGATCGCGAGCGGGTCGGCGTAGCGGTGCAGGGCGCCGAGACCCCCGTTGCCGAGGTCGAGCAGCACCCGCCAGGTCCGGCCTGCTGCGTCCTCCTCCTCGAGCAGGTAGCAGCTGGCCGGCGACTCCGGCCCCGGGTAGGAGCCCGAGCACCCCACGATCGTGAGCCGCATGACCTAGACCACCAGCCCGCCGACGAACTGCGACGCCGCGACCATCTCGGGCCCGAGGAACCGGCGACCGATCGTCTCGAACTCACCGGGTGCCCCGGTGGTGAGGAAGGAGTACGACGCCTCGCCGCCCGGCCGGACCAGGCCGGTGTGCACCAGCATCTTGTAGACGTCCTTGGCGCACTCCTCCGCGCTGCTGACGAGCGTCACGTTGTCGCCCATCACCAGCGAGATCACCCCGGTCAGCAGCGGGTAGTGGGTGCAGCCGAGGATCAGCGTGTCGACGCCCTCGGAGATCAGCGGGTCGAGGTACTCGTGGGCGACCGAGAGCAGCTCGTCCCCGGAGGTGACGCCGGCCTCGACGAAGTCGACGAAGCGCGGGCAGGGCTGCGTGAACAGCTGCACGTGCGGTGCGGCGGCGAAGGCGTCGTCATACGCCATCGACTCGGCGGTGGCGCGGGTGCAGATCACCCCGATCCGGCCGGTGCGGCTCGCGGCCACCGCGCGACGCGTGGCGGGGTAGATCACCTCGACCACCGGCACGTCGTAGCGTTCACGGGCGTCGCGGAGCATCGCCGCGCTCGCGGAGTTGCAGGCGATGACCAGTGCCTTGACGCCCTGCTCGACCAGGTGGTCGAGGCATTCGAGGGCGTACTCGCGGACCTCGCCGATCGGCTTGGGCCCGTAGGGCTGGCGCGCGGTGTCGCCGACGTACACGATCGACTCGTGCGGCAGCTGGTCGATCACCGACCGCGCGACCGTGAGGCCGCCGAAGCCGGAGTCGAAGATGCCGATCGGGGCGTCGGTCGAGCCGGCCGACGTCACATCGATCGTTGCAGGGCGCACAGCACGCAAGGCTAGGACCTCCCGCCCCCGAACGCATGGCCACGCGACGGAGGTCACTGGAGATCACGGTCACGGTGGGTACCGTCGTGACGTGCCCCTCCCCCGTCTCCTCGCCGCCGCCACGCTCGCACTGGCCACCCTGAGCCCCACCCTGACGGCCTGCAGCACCGGGCCCGGCTCCGGCCCGGACACCGGCCCGGACACCGCGGCCCCGGCCGCGGCGACCACGGGCAGCGAGGCCCCGGCGTGGCCCACGCACGTGCTGGCGATCTCGGTCGACGGGCTCGGCAGCGCCGCGCTCGAGCAGCTCGGTCCGGACGGCGCACCGACGCTGCACCGGCTGCTCACCGAGGGAGCCGGCACGCTCAACGCGCGGACCGAGGTCGAGCAGACCGTCACGCTGCCCAACCACGCCAGCATGATGACCGGGCGCCGGATCGACGCCACGCGCGGCGGGCACGGCGTCACCTGGGACCACGACCGCCCGCGCTCGACCGTGCAGAAGGGCGCGGGGCATCCCGTCGCCTCGATCTTCTCCACCGTGCACGCCGCCGGGGGCAGCACCGCGCTCTACAGCACCAAGTCCAAGTTCGCTCTCTACGACCGCTCCTGGCCGCGGGGCATCGACCTGTTCCGGGTGCGCGAGAACCAGCGCCGCCTGGTGGCGATGGCCCGGGCCGACCTGGCCGACGGAGCCCCCGAGTTCACCTTCCTGCACGTCTCGCTGCCGGACCGGTTCGGCCACCAGTACGGCGGCCTCTCCGCGGAGTACCTCGCGGCCGTGGAGCGCACCGATGCCCAGCTCGGCTCCCTCGTCCGGGCGCTGGCGGGCACCGACGTCGCGGTGATCCTCACCGCCGACCACGGGTTCGCCGCGGGCGTGAAGGACCACTCGGGCAGGCGGAACATCCAGAACTACCGGATCCCGTTCCTGGTCTGGGGCGACGGCGTCGCCACCGGGGACCTGTACGCGATGAACGACGGCTTCGCCGACCCGGGCACCACGCGCACGACGTACGCCGGGAAGCAGCCGGTGCGCAACGGCGACGTGGCCAACCTCGCCGCCAGCCTGCTCGGCCTCGACGCCGTGCCGGGCAGCGGCATCCACGCCGACCAGAGCCTGACGGTCAGCGACTGATCAGTCGAACAGCCGCGGCTGCGGCGGCCCGAGCGACGGGTCGACGCCGTCGAAGAGGCTGCTCACCGACTCGCCCGCGTGGATGCGCTCGATGGCCTGGGCGAACAGGTCGGCGATGCTGCGGACCTGGAGCTCGGGCCAGTCCGCCGGCGGCGGCACGGTGTCGGTGGTGACGACCTCGGTGATCATCGGGTGCTCGCGCAGCCGCTCGATGGCCTTGCCGACGAACAGCCCGTGGGTGCAGGCGACCGCGGCCTCGGTGCAGCCCTGCTCGGCCAGCCGGTCGAGCAGCTCGACGATGGAGCCGCCGGTGGCGATCTCGTCGTCGAGCACGATCGCCTTGCGGCCGGCCACGTCGCCGACGATCGCGTCGATGACGACCTGGTCGTCGGCGAGCCGCTTCTTGCTGCCGGCCGCGACCGGGAGCCCGAGCAGCCGGGCGAACTGGCTCGCGGTCTTGGCGTTGCCGAAGTCGGGTGAGACGACCACGGTGGTCGCCGGGTCGGCGCCCTGGAAGTGGTCGGCGAGCACCCCGAGCGCGGTCAGGTGGTCGACGGGGACGGAGAAGAACGCGTGCACCTGCGGGGCGTGCAGGGTCATCGTGATCACCCGGTCGACCCCGGCCGCATCCAGGAGGTCGGCCACGAGCCGGCCGCCGATCGAGAGGCGCGAGGCGTCCTTCTTGTCCGACCGGGCGTAGGCGTAGTACGGGATCACCGCGGTGATCTGCGCGGCCGACGCGCCGCGCGCGGCGTCGACCATCAGCAGCAGCTCCATCAGGTGCTCCTGCGTCGGCGGCGAGAGCGGCTGCACGATGTAGACGTCGCGCTGCCGGCAGTTCTCCTGCAGCTGGGCCTGGAGGCAGTCGTTGCTGAAGCGGGTCAGCTCCACCGAGGACAGGGGCACGCCGAGGCCCTGGCAGATCGCGGTCGCGAGCGACCGGTGGGCGCTGCCGCTGAAGACGACGATCTCGCGCAAGTGCTGCTCCTGGTGGCGGCCGGACCGGTCGGGCTCACCGTAACCCCTCGCCCGCCCGGCTGGGGCCCCAACCCACGATTCGCCCACAACAGGGGACCGCGCTGGGGGTCCTAGGCCCAGAGCTGGCCCTCGAGGCGGTCCTCGGCCTCGTCGACGGTGCCCTCGTAGGCCCCGGTGGAGAGGTACTTCCAGCCGCCGTCGGCGACCACGAACGCGATGTCCGCGCTCTCGCCGGCCTTGACGGCGCGGGCGGCCTGGCCGAGGGCGGCGTGCAGGATCGCGCCGGTGGAGATGCCGGCGAAGATGCCCTCGAGCTCGAGCAGCTCGCGGACGCGGCGTACGGCGTCGCGCGGGCCGACCGAGAACCGGCTGTCGATCAGGTCGGCGTCGTACAGCTCGGGCACGAAGCCCTCGTCGAGGTTGCGCAGGCCGTAGACGAGCTCGCCGTAGCGCGGCTCGGCGGCCACGATCCGCACATCGGGCTTGGCGGCGCGGAAGAACCGGCTCACGCCCATCAGCGTGCCGGTGGTGCCGAGGCCGGCCACGAAGTGCGTGATCGAAGGCAGGTCGGCGAGCAGCTCGGGGCCGGTGCCCTCCTCGTGCGCGAGCGCGTTGGCGGCGTTGCCGTACTGGTAGAGCATCACCCAGTCGGGGTGCTCGGCGGCGACCCGCTTCGCGACCCGGACCGCCTCGTTGGAGCCGCCGGCGGCCGGCGAGGAGATGATCTCGGCACCCCACATCCGCAGCAGCTGGCGGCGCTCCTCGGAGGTGTTCTCCGGCATCACGCACACGATCCGGTAGCCCTTGAGCTTGGCGGCCATGGCCAGCGAGATCCCGGTGTTGCCGGAGGTCGGCTCGAGGATCGTGCAGCCCGGCCGGAGGGTGCCGTCCTTCTCCGCCTCCTCGATCATCCTGAGGGCGGGACGGTCCTTGATCGAGCCGGTGGGATTGCGGTCCTCGAGCTTGGCCCAGAGGCGTACGTCGGAGCTCGGGGAGAGCCTCGGCAGCCCGACGAGCGGCGTACCGCCGACGGACGAGAGGAGGTTGTCGAACCTCACTGGTCTTCCGGGGTCCCCGCGGCGTTGTTCGACGGAGGAGCGAAGCGGGGGAGGCGAAGAACGCCGTGGGGTGTTCCTCCGCCTGCGACGGCCGGGAGCACCACGACCTGGTCGCCGTCGCTGAGCTCGGCCTCGAGACCACCGATGAAGCGGACGTCCTCGTCGTTGATGTAGACGTTCACGAACCGGCGCAGGTCGCCGTTCTCGATGAGACGGTCCTTGATGCCGGGGTGGTTGGTCTCCAGGTCGTCGATCAACGCGGTCAGGCTGGCGCCCTCGCCCGTGACGGCCTTCTCGCCGCCGGTGTAGGTGCGCAGGATGGTCGGGATCCGGACCTCGATGGCCATGTCTTGTTGCTCCTCAGTTTGCGGGCAGCTCGTCGACCACGGTGACCTCTTCCTCGGTCACCTCGCCGTCGACGATCCTGTACGACCTGAACTCCACGGGGCCTGCCTTATTCCCGTGCTCGCGTGTGCTCACGAGCACGTAGTGCGCGTTGGGCTCGCTCGCCAGGCCGATGTCGGTGCGGCTCGGGTAGGCCTCGGTCGCGGTGTGCGAGTGGTAGATGACGACCGGCTCCTCGTCGTTCTGGTCCATCTCCTTGTAGAGCTGGAACAGGTCGGTCGAGTCGAACTCGTAGAACGTCGGTGACCCGGCCGCGTTGACCATCTCGACGAAGCGCGTCGGCCGGTCGCTGCCCTCGGGGCCGGCGACGACGCCGCAGGCCTCGTCGGGGTGGTCCCGCTTCGCGTGCGCGACGATGGCGTCGTACGTCGCTCGGGCGATGGTCAGCACCGGTCCAGGGTAGGCGGTCAGCGCCGGAACCTGGCCGCGGTCTCACCCGCGAGGACGTCATCGATCCGCTCGCGCAGCCAGTCGCTCATCGGGGGCAGCGCGTCGACCGGCCACCAGCGCACGTCGGTGTTCTCGTCGTCGGCCACCCGGGCCTCGCCGGACACCCAGGTGCAGGCGAACGTGAGGTCGAGGTAGACCCCCAGGTCGCCGTTGCCGTGCACGACCTGCGGGCTCGCGCCCACCGACGCCAGCCGGTCGACGCTCACCTCCACCCCAGTCTCCTCCAGCGCCTCGCGGGCCGCACCGACCGCCGGCTCCTCCCCCGGGTCGAGGATGCCGGTGACCGGCGCCCACTCGTCGTTGTCGGCGCGGCGGGTCAACAGCACCTCCTGCGAGCCGGCGCGCTCGCGCAGCACGACGGCGGTCACCGCGGGCAGCCACAGCTCCAGCGTGCCGACCAGGCGGCGCAGCTCCGCGACGAACGGGGGGATGGGCATCGGGGTGCTCCTCGGTCGAGCGGTCGGTCGGCCAGCTGCGGAGGGTCAGGAGCTCAGCGCGTGGACGAGGGTCTCCTGCAGGTAGCCCACCCACTCGTAGATGTCGTGGGCCTGGGCTCGCGGGTCGTCGTCGGGCAGCGAGTGCCAGTAGGCCTCGTCGCCCTCCTCGATCTCGAGCCGGGTGGCGAGGGCCAGGCGCAGGTCGGTGAAGGAGCGCATCCACGTCTCGGCGGTCGGCCCGTCGAGCTCGACGTCGATCATCAGGCCGTCCTCCGTCAGCTCCGGCGGCAGCCCGGCCTCCTCGAGCCCGTCGATGATCGCGATCGCGGCTGCGGCCTTGCCGTCGCGCAGCGCGCCCTCGGTGAACCGGCGGAACTCGGAGGCCGCCTCCTCGTCGCTCGGATAGGCGGTCGGGAACAGCCGGGCGAGCACCGGGTCCTCGGGTGCCTGGGTCGGACCCGAGAAGTCCATCATCGCCTCGAACGGGTCGACGTCGTCGCGCGGGACCGCCGCCTCGTTGCGGAGCAGCTCCACGAGCTGTCCGGCCAGCGAGCGCAGCAGGTCGGCCTCGAAGCCGGTGAAGTTCGCGATGATCAGCTTGCTGCGGCGGTGGCGGTGGAAGCCGCTCACGGGTGGCTCACTGCGGCGTTCACTCCCGGGTTCACTCCTGCTTGTCCATCGTGGCCCACAGACCGTACTCGTGCATGGCCTGCACGTCGCGCTCCATCTCCTCGCGGGTGCCCGCGCTGACCACGGACTTGCCGTCCTCGTGGACCTCCATCATCAGCTTCTCCGCCTTCTTCTTGGAGTAGCCGAAGTACTTCTGGAACACGTACGTGACGTACGACATCAGGTTGACCGGGTCGTTCCACACGATCGTCACCCACGGCTTGGCGGTCTGGGTGATCTCGTCGGGAGTGAGGGTCGGCTCGACCTCGACGGGGGCAGACACATTCCCCATGTTGGCACACTGTGGGTCGTGGCCAACTCCCCCTCGCCCGGCAGCACCGCCCTCCTGACCGACCACTACGAGCTGACGATGCTCCAGGCCGCGCTGCGGGCCGGCACCGCGCACCGGCGGTCGGTGTTCGAGCTGTTCGCGCGGCGGCTCCCCGAGGGCCGGCGGTACGGCGTGGTGGCCGGCGTCGGGCGCGCCCTGGACGCACTCGAGCGGTTCCGCTTCGACGGACCCACCCTCGCGGTGCTCGCCGACGTGGTGGACGGGGCGACGCTGGAGTGGCTCGAGTCCTACCGGTTCTCCGGCGACATCTGGGGCTACGCCGAGGGCGATGCGTACTTCCCCTACTCCCCCGTCGCGATCGTGGAGGCGACCTTCGCCGAGGCGGTGCTGCTCGAGACGCTGCTGCTCTCGGTCTACAACCACGACTCGGCGATCGCCTCGGCGGCGTCCCGGATGACGTTCGTGGCCGGCGACCGGCCCTGCATCGAGATGGGCTCGCGGCGCACCCACGAGGAGGCCGCGGTCGCGGCCGCGCGCGCGGCGTACGTCGCCGGCTTCACCACGACCTCCAACCTCGCTGCCCGGCAGCGCTACGGCGTGCCGAGCGCGGGCACCAGTGCGCACAGCTTCACGCTGCTCCACGACTCCGAGGCCGACGCGTTCCGGGCGCAGGTGACCTCGCTCGGCACGGGCACCACGCTGCTCGTGGACACCTACGACGTCGCCGAGGCGGTCCGGCTGGCGGTCGAGGTCGCGGGCACCGGCCTGGGGGCGGTGCGCCTCGACTCCGGCGACCTCGGCCTGCTCGCCCACGAGGTCCGCGCCCAGCTCGACGGTCTCGGCGCCACCGGCACCCGGATCATCGTGACCAGCGACCTCGACGAGTTCGCGATCGCGGCGCTCGCGTCGGCGCCGGTGGACGGGTACGGCGTCGGCACCGAGCTCGTCACCGGCAGCGGGCACCCGACCTCGGGCTTCGTCTACAAGCTCGTCGCGCGCGAGGACGAGGCCGGCACGATGGTCTCGGTGGCCAAGCGCAGCGTGGACAAGGCCTCCGTCGGCGGCCGCAAGTACGCGCTGCGCCGCCGCAACCCCTCCGGGACCGCGTCGGCGGAGGTGGTCGGCATCGGCACGCCACCGGTGGACGACGGCGACGACCGGACGCTCTTGGTGCCCCTCGTCCGCGACGGCGAGGTGGTCGGCCGCGAGTCCCTCGACGACGCGCGGGCGCGACACCTGTCCGCACGGGCCGAGCTGCCCGTGGCGGCCCAGCAGATGTCCCGCGGCGAGCCGGTCATCCCGACGCTGCATCTCTGAGGGCGTCAGGGTCCCGTCCCGTCCGGTCCGGGGTCAGACCACCCCGGCGAGCTGGCCGGCGAGCGAGGGCGCCGTGGGCAGCCGGGTGAGCAGCGTGGCCTGGTAGACGTGGTAGACGTCCGGCTTGCCGGACCAGACACCGGCCGTCGGCCGGTTGTCGGGATCGAGCTCGTGGAACCAGCTGCCCGAGCCCGGGACGTGGTCGACGAAGCAGCGGTCGGCGAAGTCCCACCAGTCGCGCTCCAGGACGGCGTACCGCTCCTCGCCCGTACGCCGGGCCAGGGTCGCCGCAGCCGCGATGGCCTCGGCCTGCACCCAGTGCATCCGGTTGCGCACCACGGGCCGGTCCTGCCAGTCGGTGGTGTAGACGAAGCCGGGCGCACCGTCGGCGGCCCAGCCGATCTCGACGGCCCGGTCGAAGAGCGCCCGCGCGTCCGCGAGCAGCCAGGCCGGCGGGTCGTCGAGGGCGACCTCGATCTGGAGCAGCAGGCGGCTCCACTCGAGCAGGTGTCCCGGCGTCACGCCGTACGGCCGGAACTGGTCGCTCGGCCGATCGGAGTTGTACTCCGGGATGGGGGCCCAGTGCTCGTCGAAGTGCTCGAGGACCCGGTGTCCGTGACCGACGGCGACCTCGTGCACGAGGTGCTCGGCGATGCCCAGCGCCACCCGGTGCCACCTGGGCTCGCCGAGCACATCGCCGGCAGCCAGCGCGGCCTCGACGGTGTGCATGCTGCTGTTGGCGCCGCGGTAGCGCTCGGGCGCGGCGAGGTCGCGGGGGTAGCCGTCGACGACCCGGCCCTCGTCGTCGAGGAAGAAGCGCTCGAAGACGGCGACGGCGTCGTCCAGCAGCTCGCGGGCCCCCGGGACCGCAGCCGCCGCCGCGCTGGAGCCCGCGAGCACCACGAAGGCGTGGTCGTAGGCGAGCTTGTGGTCCGCGGCCGGGCTCCCGGAGCGGTCGACCGCACCCACCCAGCCCGGGTGCGCCGAGTCGCGCAGCGGGCCGGAGGCGAGCGAGTCGGTGCCGAGGGCGGCCAGCTCGGCGGCCCCGGGCTCGCCGCGCATCGCGGCGAGCGCGAACACGTGCGTCATCCGCGCGGTGATCCAGGTCTGCACGGGCTGGCGCGGATCCACCACGCCGTGGTCGTCGAGCCACCCGAAGCCCAGACCGGGCAGGGCGCTGTGTCGGGCGAAGGCCAGCAGCCTCCTGCCCTCTGCGTCGGTGTCCATCAGCGGTCCATCAGCCCTTGACCGAGCCCGCCATGAGCCCGCCGACGAACCAGCGTCCGAGGATGATGTAGACGAGAAGGGTCGGCAGCGAGGCGATCAGGGCCCCGGCCATGCTCGCGGAGTAGTCCTGCAGCTGACCGCTGGCGAGGAAGTTCAGCGAGATCGTGACGGGCCCGTTGCGCGAGTTGGAGAAGAACAGCGCGAACAGGTAGTCGTTCCAGGCCGAGGTGAACTGCCAGATCAGCACGACCACGAACGCCGGGGCCGAGATCGGCAGCACGATCGAGGAGTAGGTGCGCAGCATGCCCGCGCCGTCGACGCGCGCGGCCTCGACCAGGTCGGTCGGGATCGAGGCGTAGTAGTTGCGGAAGATCAGCGTGGTGATCGGGATGCCGTAGACGACGTGCAGCACGATCAGGCTCGGCACGCCACTCGGGACGCCGAGGTCCTGCATCAGCTGCACGAGCGGGATCATCACGGCCTGGTAGGGGATGAACATCCCGAACAGCAGCATCGTGAACACGACGTCCGCGCCCGGGAACCGCCACTTCGAGAGCACGAAGCCGTTCATCGAGCCCAGCATCGCGGAGATGATCGAGGCCGGGATCACCATCGAGAACGTGCGCAGCAGCGCCGGCGAGAGGACCTCCCAGGCCCGGTCCCAGCCGGCGGTCTCCCACGACTGCGGCAGCGACCACGCCCGGCTGGGCGTGGCGTCGCCGAGGCCCTTGAACGAGGTGACGAACAGGACGTACGCCGGGAGCAGCACGACCAGCAGGAAGAAGGTCAGCAGCGCGTAGCGCACGGTGCGCATCGCGACCGAGCCGGTGTGGTCGGCCCGGCGGCCGGACGGCGCGAGGGCGACGTCGGCCGTGGGGAGAGCAGAGGTGCTCATCGGGTCAGCCGCTCCTGCCGGTAGGTGTAGACGAGGTAGGGGATGATCAGGAACGCCACGATCACGAGCAGGATCGTGCCGATCGCGGCGGACCGCGCGTAGTCACCCCGGGTGAACTCCACCCACATCTGGATCGCCGGGACCTGGGTCGTGTAGTTGGTCTGGCCGGCGATCGCCATGATCAGGTCGAAGACCTTCAGCGACATGTGGCCGACGATCACGATGGCCGACAGGGCCACCGGGCTCAGCTGCGGGAAGATCACGTGCCGGTAGAGCTGCCACTCGGTGGCGCCGTCGACCCGGGCGGCCTCGCGGAGCTCGTCGGGGATGCCGCGGAAGCCGGCGAGGAACAGCGCCATCACGTAGCCGGACAGCTGCCAGACCGCCGGCATGGCGATCGCGACCACGCCCCAGTTGGGGTCGGTCCACCACTGGTTCTGCAGGAAGCCGAGCCCGGACTGCTCGAAGAGCCGGTTCAGGCCGCCGGCACGGTCGCCCTCGGCGTTGTTGAGCAGCCAGCGCCACACCACGCCGGAGGCGATGAACGAGACGGCCATCGGGAACAGGTAGACGGCGCGGAAGAAGCCCTCGCCCTTGACGCCCTTCTCCAGCAGCCAGGCCCACACGAAGCCGAGCACCAGCGTGCCGGCCAGGAACGCCCCGGTGTACTTGAGCAGGTTCTTCAGGGAGTAGATGAACGTGTCGTCCTGGAACAGCGTCTTGTAGTTGTCGAACCCGACGTACGCGACGTCACCGCCGATGCGGTGGTGCTGGTCGGTCAACGAGGTGTTGAAGTTGACGCCGATCAGGCCGTAGACGAAGACCCCGATCAGGATCAACGACGGGAGGATCAGCAGGACCGGTGGGCCCCACGCTCGCCATCCTCGATTCACCATGCACTCCTTGTCGGATCGGGGTCGATCGTCTGGTCCGAACCGGTCGGCCCGGCCGCAGGGGCCGGGCCGACCGAGCAGGATCAGCCTGCGTTCTTCTCGGCCGCGGCGGCCAGGTCGTCCTGGAACCCGCCGAGGTCACCGGTGGAGCCGAACTTCGCGACCGCCGAGGTGATGTCGGTCAGCCAGCTGATCGGTGCCGCAGCACCGTGGGCCAGCGAGGACACGATCTCGTCGTTCGCGTACGACTCGATCGCGGTCTGCTGGTAGGGACCGAACCCGGAGGTGTCGGCCTCGGTGTTCGCCGGGATCGAGCCCTTCTTCATGTTGAAGGCAGTCTGACCCTCGGGGCTGGCCACCGTCGACAGCCACGCCTCGGTGGCGGCCGGGTCGGGCGCGCCGACCGGCATCGTGAAGGAGTCGGCCAGGAAGTCGAACACACCGTCGGTGCCGGGCACGGGGTAGGCCAGGTAGTCGGTGTCGAGCTTCTTGCCCTGCTCCTCGAACGCGGCGACGGCCCAGTCACCCATCACGTTGAACGCGGCGTCGCCGTCGATGACCAGCTGCGTGGCGTCCGGCCAGTCGAGCGACTGCCGGTCCTCGTTGGTGAGGTCGAGCAGCGTCTTGTAGTCCTCGAGGGCGGCGGTCACCTCGGACCCGGCCCAGTCGGTCGTCCCGTCCCACAGGCCCGTGTAGCCGTCGGCGCCGAGGTCGGCGAGCAGCACGGTCTCGAACAGGTGGACCTGGGTCCAGTCCGTCGCGATCGACAGCGGGATCTTGCCGGCAGCCTTGATCTTCTGCAGGTCGCTGATCCAGTCGTCGAGCGAGGCGTACGTCGCCTTCGGGTCGACACCGGCGTCCTCCAGAACTGCCGGGTTCGCCCAGACCACGTTGGCCCGGTGGATGTTCGACGGCACCGAGTAGATCTTGCCGTCCATCGTCAGCCGGTCGAGCAGCGTCTGCGGGAAGTAGTCGTTCCAGCCGTTGTCCGCGTACATCTGGGTCAGGTCCTCGATCTGCCCGTTGTTGATGTAGTCGGTGACCTCGGCCCCCGCGTGCGCCTGGAAGGTTCCGGGCGGGTCGTTGGTCTGCAGGCGCGAGGCGAGCACGTTCTTCGCGTCGCTGCCCGCGCCGCCGGCGACCGCGCCGTTGACGAACTTGACGTCCGGGTACTGCTTGTTGAACTCGGCGACCAGCGCGTCGAGACCGGCCTTCTCGCTGCCCTCCGCCCACCAGGTGAAGACCTCGACCTCACCACTGACGGTCCCGCCGTCGGACGAGGTGTCCTTCTTGTCACCGTCGTCGCTCCCCCCGCAGGCAGCCAGGACCACGAGAGCACCGGCCGCCACCATCGCGCTCAACGCGCGTCGCGTGCGATTCATCTTTCCTCCATAGGTCGGTCATGTGATGGTTCGGCGCCTTCGCGAAGTCCGGACGAGGCCGGGCGAAAGTTGCTGAGGAGTCCTGACCGTGGCTCCCTCTCGTCACGCTAGGAGCCCGCATTAGTTCGGGTCAAGGATCAAAGAACCGAAAATATCAAACTGTGACGTTCGGACTCCGAACTAATCTAGTAGCATCTGACCATGGCCCACGGCGGATCGCTCGGTGAGCTGCGTGCAGCGAACCTGGCGCTGGTGATCTCGATCCTCGAGCAGGCCGGGCCGATGTCCCGCGCCGACCTGATGCGCCGCACCGGCCTCTCCCGCTCGACGGTCTCCAGCCTGGTCGTGCAGCTGCTCGAGCACGGCGCCCTGGTCGAGCAGGTCGACCGCGGCACGCCGTACAAGGGCCGCAGCGGTCGGCCACCGATCCTCCTCGAGCTGGCCAGCGTGACCGGGGTCGTCGCAGGCGTCGACGTGGGCCACCGGCACGTCCGGGTGGCCCTGGCCCGCCCCGACTCGACGGTGGTCCAGGAGCGCTCGACAAGCCTCGACGTCGACGACTCCCCCCGGGAGTCGATGGACCGGGTGGCGACCCTGCTCGACGAGCTGCTCGCCGAGAGCGGGCACACGCGAGCGGACGTGCGCGGCGTCGGCCTCGGCATCCCCGGCCCGGTGGACCACGAGGGCCGGATGACCTCCGGGATCCTGCCGACGTGGCGCGGGCTCCGGCCCGCCGACGAGCTGGCCGAGCGGACCGGGCTGACCGCGCGGGTGCACAACGACGCCCATCTCGGCGCCCGCGGCGAGCTCGCGTACGGCGCCGCCCGCGGCCACCGCGACGTGATCTACGTGAAGGCGTCCACCGGCATCGGCGCCGGGCTGATCGTGGACGGCCAGTTGGTCAAGGGCGCCACCGGCATCGCCGGCGAGCTGGGCCATGTGCAGGTCGACGTCAACGGCGTCATGTGCCGCTGCGGGAGCCGCGGCTGCCTGGAGACGGAGGTGTCCGGACCGAAGCTGGTCGGGCTGCTGCAGCCGGCGTACGACGAGCGCCTCACGATCCCGCGCATCCTGGAGCTCGCCGAGTCCGGCGACCCGGGCGCCAACCGCGCCCTCAACGACTCCGGACGCCGGATCGGCCGGGTGCTCGCCAACATCGCCAACCTGCTCAACCCCGAGCAGGTGGTGGTCGGCGGCACGTTCGGCGCGGCGCCCGCGCTGCTCGCCGGCATCCGCGACGCACTCGACCGCTATTCCCAGCCGACCACCGCCGCCGCGATCAGCGTGCTCGGCGGGGCGCTCGGCGAGCGGGCCGAGGTGATGGGCGCGATCGCCGTGGCGCTGGACCCGCCTCGGATGGTTGTCGATCGGTGACAGACTCCAGGGCATGAGCGACATCAAGCGCGCCCTGCTCGTCATCGACGTCCAGAACGACTTCTGCGAGGGCGGCTCGCTGCCGGTCGAGGGCGGCGCCGGGGTCGCCGCCGACATCGCCGAGGTGGTGCACGCATGGGTGGCCGGTGGCCCGGAGGCACCCGGCTACGCCCTCGTGGTCGCGACCAAGGACCACCACATCGACCCGGGCGACCACTGGTCCCACGATCCCGACTACCGGCACTCGTGGCCGGTGCACTGCCGGGTCGGCACCGACGGGGCGTCGTTCCACCCCAACCTCGACCCCCTGCCCTTCGACGCGGTCTTCCTCAAGGGCGAGCACCAGGCGGCGTACTCCGGGTTCGAGGGCCGCACGGTCGACGGGGCCGGCCTCGCCGACTGGCTGCGGGACCGCGGCGTGACCGAGGTCGACGTCTGCGGGATCGCGACCGACTACTGCGTGCGCACCACCGCCCTCGACGCGGTGCGCGACGGGTTCACCACGCGGGTGCTGACCGGCCTGTGCGCCGGGGTCGCCCCGGACACCACCGCCGCGGCGCTCGAGGAGCTGCGGACCGCCGGGGTCACCGTTGCCTGACGCGACGAGCGACCTGGAGGCCGGCGTCGCCGACGGGGTGCTGCGGCTGACGTTCAACCGGCCCGACCTGCTCAACGCGCTCACCGACGTGATGTCCGACGAGCTCGCGGCGGCCGTGGAGGCTGTGGCCGCTCGCGACGACGTCCGGGTGGTCGTGATCGGCGGCGCCGGATCGGCGTTCTGCGCCGGCGCCGACATCTCCGGCGCGGACCCCCACGAGAACTTCGACGTCTCCGCGCTCGACCGGGCCAACCGGATCGTCCGTGCGATCACGTCCTGCCCCACCCCCGTCGTCGCGGCGGTCAACGGCGTCGCCGCCGGCGTCGGCTGCTCGATCGCCCTGGCCGCCGACCTCGTCGTCGCGGGGTCGTCGGCGTCGTTCCTGCTCGCGTTCGCCCGGATCGGGCTGATGCCCGACGGCGGGGCCTCGGCCACCGTCGCCGCGGCGATCGGCCGGGCCCGGGCGATGCGGATGGCGCTGCTCGGCGAGCCGCTCGCCGCCACGGAGGCGTACGCCGCCGGCCTGGTCAGCCACCTGGTCGCGGACGACGAGCTGCCGGCGTACGTCTCCTCGCTCGCCGCGCGGCTCACCGCCGGTCCCCCGCTCGCCCTGGCCGCCACGAAGAAGGCGGTCAACGCCGCCACCCTCCCCCACCTCGACGCCGCCCTCGAGCGCGAGCGCACCGGCCAGGCGGTCCTGCTCCGCACCGCCGACGCCGCCGAGGGGATGCGCGCCTTCTCCGAGCGCCGGCGGCCGGTGTTCCGCGGCGAGTGATCCCGGGCCCCCGCTTGTAACGCCGAGCGTTACAAGCGGAGGGCGGTCAGCTCACCGTGATCGGCTGCCCCCCGGAGACGAGCTTCCAGTCGACGGAGGCGAACTTGGCCGGGTCGATGGTGCCGTGGGCGGTGACCCAGTCGATGAGCAGCTGACGGATCTCGTTCTGCCGGTTGTACACCACGGTCGCGGTGGAGACGGCCGGGAAGCCGCCACCGCCGGACTGGCGGTAGTTGTTGACGGCGAGCACGAACTGGTCGGTGTCCTTGACCTCGGCGCCGTCGTAGGCCAGGTTGAGGATCCGCGACCCGACCTCCTTCGAGATGTCGATGTCGTAGGTGAGCGGGGCGTCGAGCCCGGCGACCGCGTCGTAGTTGTAGTCGGGAGTGCCGTTGGGGGCGGTGGCGGTCACGGCGTTGGTGACCTGGGCCATCGTGAACGGACCCGTCCCGGTGACCTGCTTGTAGTACCGCGCGGAGAACTCCAGGTAGGCCTTCACGTCCGCGCCCGAGACCTGCACACCGAGCAGCGTGTTGTCGTAGATGTAGAGGCCGGCGACATCGCGAACGGAGACCTCCCCGGACGGGAAGGACGCCGACCGGTTGAACGGCGCCGCGATCGACAGCACCGGCAGCGACGCGGCGGCACCGGTCAGCCCAGCCTTCACCGCGTCGGCCTGCACGAAGTTGACGAAGTCGATGATCGGCACGTCCTCGACGACGGCTCGGGCGGCCGACATCGCCGTGGTCGAGGTGCCGACCGGGCTGTTGACGTAGGCCACGACGGTGTCGTGCTGCTCCTGTACGGCGGCGGCCACCGCGGCGTCGGTGTCGACGGTGTTGGAGTTCAGCAGCTGCGAGCCCACCCCGACCAGGTCCCACTTCAGCTTGCCCCACTTGTTGTAGGTCTCGCGCACGACGAAGTCCATCACCGCGAGCCGCATGCCCCAGTAGTACGGCTCGCACAGCAGCACCTGCTGCCCGGTGTGGGCGTTGCGCACGAATCGCTGCGCGATCTCCTTGTGTGCGTGCCCGACGAGGATCGCGTCGATGCCGCGGACGTTCGCGGCCACGAGGGACGCGGCGTTCTCCGGGAACGGCAGCGCGTCGCCGTACGACGAGGAGGTGTCCGCACCGGAGTGGGCAGACACGACCACGATGTCGCAGCCCTTGGCCTTCATCTTCGGCACGAGCTTCCGGGCCTGCTGGACCAGGCCGGGGAACTCCATCTTGCCCTCGACGTTGGCCTTGTCCCAGATCGCGATGCCGGGGTTGGTGAGCCCGAGGACGCCCACGGTGAGCGTGCGGCCGCTGCCGACCTTGAACCTCTTGATGAGGTACGGCGGGAACGCGGGCAGCCCGGTCGCGGGGTCGACCGCGTTGGCGCCGAGGAGCGGGAAGTCCAGCTGGTCCTCGAAGGTGCGCAGGGTGTCGAGCCCGTAGTTGAACTCGTGGTTGCCGAGCGCTGCCGCGTCGTACCCGACGAGGTTCATCGCCCTCGCCATCGGGTGCACGCCGCCCTGGGTGATCGGCGCGATCCGTGCGTAGTAGTAAGCGAGCGGTGTGCCCTGGATCGTATCGCCGGCGTCGAGGGTCAGGATCGGCTCGCCCTTGCGCTCCTGGCGCATCGCCTCGATGAGCGTGGCGACCTTGGCGATGCCGATGTCGTCGTGCGCGCTGTTGTCGAACTCCTTGTTCTTGAAGTAGTCCCAGTTGTAGACGTTGCCGTGCAGGTCGGTCGTGCCGAGCACCGTGAGTCGGACGTGGCGGCCGGGCTTGCGCGGGTTGTACTCGACGGCGGACGACGGGGTGGCGTAGCCGGCCGCCGCGAGCGCGGCACCTCCGGTGACTCCACCTGCGAGGACGGCACGACGCGACGGCATGGGTTGGGACACGATCTCCTCCAGAGATAGATGCGGACGAGAAAAGTCCTACCACTCCGGGGAGTCAGCCGCCCCATTTCCTGGCTAGGGCCTCGATCACGGTCAGGTTGCGGTTCGTCGCGACCCCGAGGTGCCGCTCCACCACGGCGTTGGTGAGCTTGGCCTCGTGGTAGTTCTCGCCGAGCAGGAGGTGCACCGCGCGGCCCGAGACCCGGGCCACCTCACCGGCGGAGGTGAGCGCCTCGACCTTCGCGATCGCGTCCTGCGTCGGCTCCTCCTTGAGCAGCGAGACGTAGTGCCGCCCACCGTGGCCGAAGGACGCGGCGTGCTCGGCGATCTCGCTCAGCTCCTTCGGAGTGAAGACGATCGTGGGGACCTCGAACCCGCGGTCGGCGAGGAACGCCTCCTCGAGCGCGGCCTCGATCCTCGGGCGCGAGCGCAGGGCCGTCGCGAACCGGACGTTGCCGGTGTTGATGTAGGTCTCGACGTCCGTGAAGCCGGCCGCCTCGACCGCAGCCCGGATCGCGTCCTTGGGGAACTTCCGGTTCGCGCCGAGGTTGATCGCGCGGAGGAACCCGACGTACGTCGCCATGGCCGGCATCATGCCCGACGGCGACCAATCAACGCCCCGGCTGCCTCGCGGCGGCCGGGGCGTTGCTCCCTCCCAGAAGGGAGATCGTGGCCCCGAGGCCCTCGCAGAGTACCGGTCCGAGCCACTCGCGCTCGAGACGTATCGTGCCGGTCGGGCTCACAGGTTCCCGCGCAGCTCCTGCTCGCGCTCGATCGCCTCGAACAGCGCCTTGAAGTTGCCCTTGCCGAAGCCGAGCGACCCGTGCCGCTCGATCAGCTCGAAGAACACCGTCGGCCGGTCACCGAGCGGCTTGGTGAAGATCTGCAGCAGGTAGCCGTCCTCATCTCGGTCGACCAGGATCCCGCGCTTCTGGAGCTCCTCGATCGGCACCCGCACGTTGCCGATCCGGGCCCGCAGCTCCGGGTCCTCGTAGTAGGAGTCGGGGGTCGAGAGGAACTCCACGCCGTTCGCCCGTAGGGCGTCGACCGAGCCCAGGATGTCGTTGGTCGCGACGGCGAGGTGCTGGGCGCCGGCACCGCGGTAGAACTCGAGGTACTCGTCGATCTGCGACCGCTTCTTCGCGATCGCCGGCTCGTTGAGCGGGAACTTCACCCGGTGGTTGCCCGACGCGACGACCTTGGACATCAGCGCCGAGTAGTCCGTGGCGATGTCGTCGCCGATGAACTCCGCCATGTTCGTGAAGCCCATGACCCGGTTGTAGAAGTCCACCCACTCGTCCATGTGGCCGAGCTCGACGTTGCCGACGACGTGGTCGAGGGCCTGGAACAGCCGCTTCGGCTGCCCGTCGCGCTTCTTCCAGGTGCTCTCCTTCGCGACGTAGCCCGGCAGGTAGGGGCCGTCGTACCGGCTGCGGTCGACGAGCGTGTGGATGGTCTCGCCGTACGTCGCGATCGCGGCGATCCGGACCGTGCCGTGCTCGTCGGTCACGTCCTCGGGCTCCCGGACCACGGTCGCACCTGCGCTCCGGGCCTGCGCGATGCACCGGTCGACGTCAGGGACCTCGAGGGCGATGTCGCTCACACCGTCACCATGGCGGCGGTGGTGGTCGGCGAGCGGGCTGTCCGGGTCGACGGCACCGTTGACGACGAACTTGATCGAGCCCGAGCGGAGCACGAACGACTTGTGGTCGCGGGTGCCGTTCTCGGGACCGTTGTAGGCGACCAGGTCCATGCCCCACGCGGACTGGTAGTAGTGCGCGGCCTGGGTCGCGTTGCCGACGACGAAGACGATCGCGTCCCAGCCGGTGACCGGGAAGACGTCGCTCTCCGCGTCGTACTCCACGAGTCCGACCAGCTCCTTGAGCTGCTCGAGGGTCAGGTCGGCCTTGAGCTCGTCAGGTGTCAACGTCATGGGCGCAGCGTGGCCAGGGTCACACAGGTTGTGCAAGGCTTGGCTGACAGATTGGACAACTTGCATAGTCGGAGGCGGCCCCATGGACCAGCTCGACCGCAGATTGATCGAGCTCTTCGCCCAGCACCCCCGGGTCGGGGTGCTCGAGGCCTCGCGTCGTCTCGGCGTCGCGCGCGGCACGGTGCAGGCGCGGCTCGACAAGCTCACGGCGTCGGGCGTGATCACCGGCTGGGGGCCCGAGCTCTCCCCCGCCGCACTGGGCTACCCGGTCACGGCCTTCCTCACCCTCGAGATCCGGCAGGCCGCCCGGTCAGGCGGCCACGATGCGGTGGGCGAGCACCTGGCCTCGATCGCCGAGGTCCTCGAGGTGCACACGATCACCGGCGCCGGCGACCTGTTGGCCCGGGTGGTCGCCCGCTCCAACGCCGACCTGCAGCGGGTCATCGACCGGGTGCTCGAGTCGCCGACGATCGTGCGCTCCTCCGCCGTGATCGCGCTGGCCACCCAGGTGCCCTACCGCGTGCTGCCCTTGGCCGGATCCCTCAGGTGACCTCCTGACGGACCGATCTCATCGAGGACGACTGGCGGCGTTCCCCCCGGGCTGCCGGTCGACCAGCCGAGGAGTGAGGACGCCATGTTGAAGAGGATCGTGCACCGTGTCGAGAACCTGCGGATCGGGCTGCGACTCGGTGCCGTGTTCGCGCTGTGCGGGCTGCTGATCGCGGCCGCCTTCGCGCTCGACGTCAAGACCCAGCACGACGCCGCAGCCCTCCAGGACGACCTCGACCACACGCGGCTCGGCCAGCAGATCGGCGACGAGCTGTTGATCGCGATCAACGACATCACCGGCTGGCAGGGGCTCTACATCGCCGACGTCGCCGCGATGGGCGTCCAGAAGGGCTTGTCCGACGACGCCTACAACGTGCAGGGCTTCACCGACTCCCAGCAGGGCATCGAGGAGCTCTTCTCGACGATGGACACCTCGATGCTCACCCCCGAGGAGGACGCGATCATCGTGGAGGCGAAGGGCAACTTCGACCAGTTCTTCGCCGAGGATCTCAAGCTGCGGGAGATGCTGACCAAGCAGGGTCTCGACGCGTTGCCGGCCGTGATGGACAGCATCAACGGCGGCGCCGCGGGCGAGTCGTGGTCGGCGACGTACGACGCCTACGACCGGTTCCACACGATCATCGACAAGCGCGTGCAGACGATGCAGGCCGACCAGGAGCAGCGCCTGGCCGACGGTCAGCGGCTGGTGTACCTCGCGCTGGGGCTCAGCGTCTTGGTCGCGCTCGTGCTGCTGCTGCTGGTGACCCGCTCGGTGGTGCGCCCGGTGCGGCACATGGTCGAGCAGCTGCGCGAGGTCGCCGCCGGCAGGCTCGGCGTGCGCTCCGCCCTGGACCGCGGCGACGAGGTCGGCCAGATGTCCTCCGCGCTCGACGAGGCCCTCGACTCCATCACCGAGTCCCTGCGCCAGATGGGCACCAACGCCGACAACCTCACCGCCGCCTCCGAGCGCCTCACCGCCGTGTCCACCCAGATGTCCGGCACCGCCGCCGACGCCGCCACCCAGACCGACCTCGTCGCCGCAGCCGCCGACCAGGTCTCCCACAACGTCCAGACCGTCGCCGCCGGCACCGAGGAGATGTCCGCCTCCATCCGCGAGATCGCCCACAACGCCACCGACGCCGCCTCCGTCGCCGGACGCGCCGTCGAGGCCGCCGAGTCCACCACCGCCACCGTCGCCAAGCTCGGCGAGTCCTCCACCGAGGTCGGCAACGTCATCAAGGTCATCAACTCCATCGCCGAACAGACCAACCTCCTCGCCCTCAACGCCACCATCGAGGCCGCCCGCGCCGGCGAGGCCGGCAAGGGCTTCGCCGTGGTCGCCAACGAGGTCAAGGAGCTCGCCCAGGAGACCGCCCGCGCCACCGAGGACATCAGCCGCCGCATCGAGGCCATCCAGGCCGACACCGGCGAAGCCGTCGTCGCGATCGGCCACATCTCCGAGATCATCGCCCAGATCAGCGACACCCAGACCACCATCGCCTCCGCCGTCGAGGAACAGACCGCCACCACCAACGAGATGTCCCGCAACGTCACCGAAGCCGCCACCGGCTCCACCGACATCGCCCACACCATCACCGGCGTCGCCCACGCCGCCACCCAGACCACCGAAGCCGCCACCAGCACCAGCCACGCCGCCGAAGAGCTCGCCGGCATGGCCGCCGACATGCAAGCCCTCGTCAACCGCTTCACCTACTGACGACCGCCCGGCGTCAGGGTTCGCGCGGCCGACCGCTCAACTGGGCCCTGGCGCGGCCGATCCTCCCCAAGAAGGAACGGCAGGGGGCGATCCCCACCTGCCTCCACCACGGGAGGACCGAGGAAACCATGTTGAAGAAGCTCGCGCGTCGCGTCGACAACCTTCGGATCGGCGTACGGCTGGGCGCCGTGTTCGCGCTGTGCGGGCTGCTGATCGCGGCCGCCTTCGCGCTGGACCTCAAGGCCCAGCACGACGCGGCGGACCTCGCGGACCAGGTCGAGCAGGCCGAGGCCGGCCAGGAGATCTCCGACCGGCTCCTGATCGCGATCAACGAGATCAGCGGCTGGCAGTCGCTGTACATCAACGACGCGGCCGCCTACGGCGTCGACAAGGGCCTCGCCGAGGACGACTACAACATGCAGGGCTTCACCGACTCCCAGCAGGGCATCACCGACTACTTCGACAACCTCGACGTCTCCATGCTGACCTCGAAGGAGCAGGCGATCATCGCGGAGGCGAAGGGCAACTTCGACCAGTTCTTCGCCGAGGATCTCAAGCTGCGGGAGATGCTGACCAAGCAGGGTCTCGACGCGTTGCCGGCCGTGATGGACAGCATCAACGGCGGTCCGGCCGGCGAGTCGTGGTCGGCGACGTACGACGCCACCGGTCGCTTCCAGGAGCTGATCGACGCCCGGGTGACGAAGATGCAGGACCAGCAGGAGGCCGACCTCGCGGCCGGCAAGCGGCTCGTCTGGATCGCCCTCGGCCTGGCCACCGTGGTCGCGCTCGTGCTGCTGCTGCTGGTGACCCGCTCGGTGGTGCGCCCGGTGCGGCACATGGTCGAGCAGCTGCGCGAGGTCGCCGCCGGCAGGCTCGGCGTGCGCTCCGCCCTGGACCGCGGCGACGAGGTCGGCCAGATGTCCTCCGCGCTCGACGAGGCCCTCGACTCCATCACCGAGTCCCTGCGCCAGATGGGCACCAACGCCGACAACCTCACCGCCGCCTCCGAGCGCCTCACCGCCGTGTCCACCCAGATGTCCGGCACCGCCGCCGACGCCGCCACCCAGACCGACCTCGTCGCCGCAGCCGCCGACCAGGTCTCCCACAACGTCCAGACCGTCGCCGCCGGCACCGAGGAGATGTCCGCCTCCATCCGCGAGATCGCCCACAACGCCACCGACGCCGCCTCCGTCGCCGGACGCGCCGTCGAGGCCGCCGAGTCCACCACCGCCACCGTCGCCAAGCTCGGCGAGTCCTCCACCGAGGTCGGCAACGTCATCAAGGTCATCAACTCCATCGCCGAACAGACCAACCTCCTCGCCCTCAACGCCACCATCGAGGCCGCCCGCGCCGGCGAGGCCGGCAAGGGCTTCGCCGTGGTCGCCAACGAGGTCAAGGAGCTCGCCCAGGAGACCGCCCGCGCCACCGAGGACATCAGCCGCCGCATCGAGGCCATCCAGGCCGACACCGGCGAAGCCGTCGTCGCGATCGGCCACATCTCCGAGATCATCGCCCAGATCAGCGACACCCAGACCACCATCGCCTCCGCCGTCGAGGAACAGACCGCCACCACCAACGAGATGTCCCGCAACGTCACCGAAGCCGCCACCGGCTCCACCGACATCGCCCACACCATCACCGGCGTCGCCCACGCCGCCACCCAGACCACCGAAGCCGCCACCAGCACCAGCCACGCCGCCGAAGAGCTCGCCGGCATGGCCGCCGACATGCAAGCCCTCGTCAACCGCTTCACCTACTGACGACCGCCCGGCCGACCGCCACGGAACGGTCCGCCGGGGCGGTATGGGGGGAGGTCGGGGCCTGGCTCAGGAGAGCCGGGCTGCGACCTCCTCGGCAGCCCGGCACACCAGCGGCGCGATCGTGTCGACGTCGACGTCGCTGCCCAGCGTGACGATGCCGACGCTCGCCTCGAGCCCGTCCACGCCGCGCACGGGAGCCGCGAGCCCACGCGCTCCGGCCTGCAGCTCCCCCACGGTGACCGCGAACGGCGCAGGGTCACCGCGCCGGCCGAGCAGGATGGCCTTACCGGCCGCGCCCTGGGTCAACGGATGCCGCGAGCCCACGCGGTAGCTGACGTGGAAGTCGGTCCAGGACGGCTCGACCACCGCCAGCGCGAGGGCTTCCTCACCGTCTGCCACGGTGAGGTGCGCGGTGCAGCCGACCGCCTCCGCGAGCTCGCGGAGCACGGGTACGGCGAGGTCGCGCAGCACCGGCTGCACGGCGGAGGCCAGGTGCAGCACGCCGAGCCCCACGTGCAGCCGGCCCCGCGGGTCCCGGCGGAGGAGCGCGTGCTGCTCCAGCGTGCTGACCAGCCGGTAGACCACGGTGCGGTTGACCTCGAGCCGGCCCGCGAGCTCGGTGATCGTGAGCCCGTCCGGGGACCCCGCGAGCACGTCGAGGACCCGCAGCCCCCGGTCGAGCGTCTGGGAGGTCTCGGCCGGCACGCCTCCGAGTGTAGGGACGCCGGAGCTAGGAGGTCTTGCGGAGCGCCCACTCCCGGAGCTTGTCGATCCGCGAGTGGAGCTGGTCGGCGGTGGCCACCGCCGCCGCCGGTCCCCCGCACTCCTTGCGCAGGGCCGCGTGCGTGATGCCGTGCGCCTGGCCGGTGCGGTGGTGCCAGGCGGCGACCAGCCCGTTGAGCTCGCGGCGCAGCGTGGCCAGGTGCTCGTGGGTCGAGACCTCGGCGACCGAGTCGCTCTGGTCGGGTGCCGCGGCCTTCTGCTTGCGGGCCCGCTCGCTCTGCCGGGTCTGCAGCAGCTCCCGCACCTGGTGCGGCTCGAGCAGGCCGGGGATGCCGAGGAAGTCCATCTCCTCCTCCGACCCGACGTGCACCTCACCGGAGTGGCCGAACTCGCCGCCGTCGAAGAGCACCCGGTCGAACCTCGCCTCGGAGCCGAGGGCCTCCCACGACGTCTCGAGCTCGGCGGAGGCGGTCTCCCCGGCGTTCGCCTGGGCGAGCAGATCGTTCTCGGCGGCGAAGATGTCGCCCTCGTCGCTGACCCGGCGGCCGAGCACGTGGTCGCGCTCGACCTCCATCTCCGAGGCGAACCCCAGCAGGCTCGGCACGGACGGGAGGAACACCGACGCGGTCTCGCCCCGGCCCCGGGCGCGCACGAAGCGGCCGACGGCCTGGGCGAAGAACAGCGGCGTGGACGTGGTGGTCGCGTAGACGCCGACCGCCAGCCGGGGCACGTCGACGCCCTCGGACACCATCCGCACCGCGACCATCCAGCGCCGGTCGCTGTCGGTGAACTCCGAGATCTTCTTCGACGCGAGCTTCTCGTCGGAGAGCACGACGGTGGCCGGCTCGCCGCTGACCTGCCTGAGCACCTTGGCGTAGGCGCGCGCCGAGTCCTGGTCGGTGGCGATCACCAGGCCGCCGGCGTCGGGGACGTGGCGGCGTACCTCCGTGAGCCGGCTGTCGGCGGCGGCGAGCACCGACGGGATCCAGGATCCGCTCGGGTCGAGCGCGGTGCGCAGCGCCTGCGCCGTGAGGTCCTTGGTCAGCGGCTCGCCCAGCCGGGCCGCGATCTCGTCACCGGCGCGCGTGCGCCACTGCATCTCTCCGGAGTAGGCCATGAACAGCACCGGGCGGACGACGTGGTCGGCGAGCGCGTGCGCGTAGCCGTAGGTGAAGTCGGCCACCGACCGCGGGACCCCGTCGGGTCCGGGTGCGTAGGTGACGAACGGGATCGGGTTCACGTCGGAGCGGAACGGCGTGCCGGTCAGCGCCAGCCGCCGAGCGGCAGGCTCGAACGCCTCCCGGACCCCCTCACCCCAGCTCAGCGCGTCGCCGGCGTGGTGCACCTCGTCGAGGATCACCAGGGTCTTGAACCGCTCGGTGCGGATCCGCATCGCGAGCGGGTTGACCGCCACGCCGGCGTAGGTCACGGCGATGCCGACGAAGTCCTGCGAGGTCTTGCCCTTGCCCGCGGCGTACGTCGGGTCGATCGGGATCCCCGCCCGGGCCGCGGCCTCGGCCCACTGGAGCTTGAGGTGCTCGGTCGGGGCGACGACCGTGATCCGGTCGACCATCCGCCGCCCGAGCAGCTCGGCCGCGACCGAGAGCGCGAAGGTCGTCTTGCCGGCCCCGGGCGTGGCGACCGCGAGGAAGTCGCGTGGCAGCTCGGCGAAGTACTGACGCATCGCCGCGGACTGCCACGCACGCAGCGACGGCGCCGTCCCCCATGCGGCGCGCTCCGGCCAGGCCGGAGTCAGCGCGAGCTGGGGGTCGGCCTCGGGCCGACCCGTCACGCGTTCTTGCCCGACTCGTCGCGGAGCGACTCCCAGACCTCTTTGCACTCCGGGCAGACCGGGAACTTCTCCGGAGCCCGGCTGGGCACCCACACCTTGCCGCACAACGCGACGACCGGGGTCCCCATCACCATGGCCTCGGTGAGCTTGTCCTTGTCGACGAAGTGGGAGAACCGCTCGTGGTCACCTTCGTCGGTCGGGACGGTACGCCGGTCCTCGCGGACATCGGTGTCTGTCGAAAAGCCGATGGTGGTCACGGCCCCCACTGTAATCGAGCCGGCGGACAGCCCGGCCCCTCCTCCGCGGCGGACGGCTGCGGGGATCGGCTGCCAGCAGCCGAAACCCTCCGCCTCCCCCGTGCGAAAGCTAGTTGAGGTCGGGGTCGAAGGGCCGCGTGGAGTTCCAGGCCATCTCCCCGGGCTGGCGCCGCAGCACGTCGCGCCACAGCTCGGCGCTGTCGGGCCGGAAGACGTCACCGGGCTCACCGGGCACGACGTACCAGCTGCCCTCCTCGATCTCGCCGCGCAGCTGGTCGGCGCCCCAGCCGGCGTAGCCGGCGAAGATGCGCAGCCGGTGGAGACCACCGCGCAGCAGCTCGATCGGTGCGTCGAGGTCGACCAGGCCGAGCATCCCGTCGACGACGCGGAAGCCGACCGGGACGTCGTCCGGGCGGGCCAGGGTGGCGACCGCGAGCGCGCCCTGCAGGCCGACCGGGCCGCCCTGGAACAGCACCTCCGGCTCGGTGACGACCTCGCCCCAGCCCTCGAGGACCTCGTCGACGGGGACCGCCGAGGGCCGGTTGAGCACGACCCCGAGGGCCCCCTGCTCGTCGACGTCGAGCAGCAGCACCACGGTGTCGGCGAAGTTCGGGTCGAGCAGGGCAGGGGTCGCCACCAGCAGCATCCCGGCCCGCGCCTCGGTCATGCCCCCATCATCACCCACGGGCCCCGACGGCGCCTGGATGGGCGCGGGCAGACGACAGCCCCGGCCCGGCGCTGGGAGTTCGCGGCTGGGAGGGTCCGCTGGGAGGGAGGGCGCGCCGGGTCGGGGCTGTCGGTCCGGGTGGGCTCAGGCGGCCAGCGCCGCCTTGAGCCGGGCGAGCAGCCGCGGGTGCGCGGCGCGGCGCGAGGTGGGCTGCGGACGGACCGGGCGGTACGTCGCCCGCGCCTGGGCCTCGATCGCGGCGCCGACCCGGGCGGCGGCCTGGTCGGGGGCGCTGACCCGGCCGGCCATCATCGCCAGCATGATCCGCTCCTTGGTGGCCGACTTGGTCATCGCGTCGGCCATCGCCGCGTCCTGCGGCTCGGCGCGGTAGTGGTCGACGATCGCGAGCACGCCGGGCAGCTCGTCGGCGGTCGCGTGCCAGGCGGCGACGACGGCGCCTTCGAGGTCCATGGGCTGCTGCATGAGCTCGCGGTCGATCCGGCCCGCGAGCCGGGTGTGCCAGCGCAGCTGGAGGGCCCCGAGGAGCGTCAGCTCGTCACCGAAGGTCTCGGCGACGCCGTCGACGTCCAGCGGGAGGAGGCCGTCGCGGCGGCCGTTGGCGGTGGTGATGACGTCGCGGAGGATCTCACCGCGAGAGTGGAAGGACTTCCAGGTCATGGTCTGCTCCTTCGAGGGGGCACGGCACATACCGTAAGTACGTACCCACGGTACGTAACCGTACCGACGGTACGCAATCCGCCTCGCGGTGACGGTGGTCACCCGTACCGGCAGTACGCATTAGGCTCCCGTCACTATGAGCAAGTCCTCGGTCTCCAAGCTCGTGCCGCGGGTGCCCGGCGTGGCCGTGCCCGGGGCCAGCCGCCGCCAGCAGTACTCCGCCTCCACCAAGCGGGCACTGGTCGACGTCGCCGAGGAGCTCTTCACCGAGAACGGCTACGCCGCGACCTCGCTGGACGCGATCGTGGCGGGCGCGCGGGTCACCAAGGGCGCGCTCTACCACCACTACAGCGGCAAGCAGGCGCTGTTCGAGGCGGTCTTCGAGCGCGTGGAGAGCGACGCCGCCCGGGCCATCCAGAAGGCTCTCAAGGGCCACCGCGACCCGTGGGAGAAGGCCCAGGCCGGGCTCCGGGCGTTCCTCGAGGTCGTGCGGGAGGCCCGCTACCGCCGGATCGTGATCCAGGAGGGCCCCTCGGTGCTCGGCTACGAGCGCTACCGCGAGCAGGAGGAGCGCTCGACGTTCGCCAACGTGCTCGAGATCGTCCAGTCGGTGCTGGCCGCCGGCAAGTGGGAGCTCGACGAGGCGCTGCAGCAGACGTTCGCGCGGATCTTCTTCGGGGCGATGTCCTCGGCCGGCGAGTCGGTCTCGAGCGCCCCCGACCCGATCGAGGCCGCGGCGAACGTCGAGACCGCCATCGGCTTCATCCTCGCCGGCTTCCAGGCTCTGGCTGAGAGCGGCGTGGAGCTGCCCTCGGGCGAGGTCATCGACACCGTCGACTGACGGCCGCCCGGGCTACTTCTTGGCGAAGGTGACGTCGCCGTTCGCGGCCGGCACCAGCTCGATCCAGGTGTGACCGGCCGGGACCTTCAGCTCCCCCGCCTTGGTCGACAGCGAGATCGCGGAGTCCAGCCCCGTCTTCTTCCAGGTCCCGCGGACCAACCGGCCGCCGTGGAAGATCATCGCCTCGCCCTTGCCCTCGAGCTTCGTCTCCGGCACCGGGTTGCCGGCCGGGTCGAGGTAGCCGGCGTCGCCGACGGTCACCCGGAGCACCAGCACCGTGTCGGCCGGGAACTGGTCGTCGTCGGCGGCATAGCTGTTCTCGTTGACGTAGCCCTTGCCGTCGTACGTCCAGTTCGTCGTGTGACCGCCGCCGAAGACCGCGGCGATCGACTTCGCCGGCTGTCCCTTCGGGAAGTCCTCCTCGGCACCCCACGGCAGGTAGTCGTCGGGACGGGCCGCGTCGACCTTCGCCTCGGCCGCGACCTCGGTGAGGTGGGCGAACAGGTTGTACGGCGCACGCCGCGAGCTGTCGCGCTCGAAGCCCTTCGCGCCCTCCTGGAAGAACTGGATCCCGGCCTTCTTGATCCGGGCGATGGTCTGGCCGGCGGCGCCGCTGGTGACCATCGTGCCGTCGACCGGCGAGACGATGCCGATGTCGCTGGCGCGCATCGAGCGCACCGGCCCCACCAGCTCGGGGATCTGGGAGTAGTAGAACGCCGCGAGCCGGGTCAGACCGCCCTCGACGAGCTCCTCGACCACGAGGTCGGCCGAGCCGAGGCCGACCTGCGGCGCGCTCGCGTAGGTGTTGTCCATCTTGGTGACCAGCACCGGGTGGTCCTGCTCGACCTCGTCGTCGCCGGTCACCGGCAGCCCGGTCAGCGGCCAGTTCGCGGCCACCTCGTCGGCGCCCTCGACGTCCTGCGACGCGGGCGTCTTGTCGTCGCCGGGGTCGTCACCTCCGCCGCAGCCGGCGAGCACGAGGCTCGCCGTCACGAGCAGGGCGGCCAGGGGCGCCAGGGAGGGAGTGCGGGTCAGGGTGGCACGGCGCACGGGGACGCTCCGTTTCAAACTCGTGTGAACTGGTCGACTTCAAGTGTGCAGCCGCGGCCTCGCCAGGTGGGGAGGCGCGCCACGGGTGGTCCGCTCGGCTACCCGAGCTTGGCGCCGCCGTCGACGTACAGCGTCTGGCCGGTGATGTACGACGCCTCGTCGCTGCACAGGAACGCCGCGGCGGCCGCGATGTCCTCGGGGTAGCCGACGCGCCGCACCGGGTTGGCCTCGGCGTTGAGCTTGCGGAACTCCTCGACGTCCATCTTCAGGCGCGCCGCGGTCGCGTCGGTCATCTCGGTCGCGATGAATCCGGGGGCGATCGCGTTGGCGTTGATGCCGAACGGGCCCAGCTCGATGCCGAGCGTCCGGGTGAAGCCCTGGATGCCCATCTTGGCCGCGGAGTAGTTGGCCTGTCCGCGGTTGCCCAGGGCGGAGACGCTGGAGAGGTTGAGGATCTTGCCGTACTTCTGGGCCACGAAGTGCTTCTGGGCGGCGCGGGTCATGAGGAACGCGCCGCGCAGGTGGACGTTGATGACCAGGTCCCAGTCCTCGTCGGTCATCTTGAACAGCAGGTTGTCGCGGGTGATGCCGGCGTTGTTGACCAGCACGTGGATGCCGCCGAGCTCGGCGACGACGCGCTCGACGGCGGCCTCCGCGGCGGCGCTGTCGCTGACGTCGCAGCCGATGCCGACCGCCTTCGCTCCGCCGGTGACCGGCAGCTTCGCGGCGGACTCGGCGGCCGAGGCCTCGTCGAGGTCGAGGACGGCGACCGAGGCGCCCTCCTCGGCGAACCGGGTGGCGGTCCCGAACCCGATGCCGCGCGCGGCTCCGGTGACGACGACGACACGTCCGTCAAAACGGCCCATGGGTGTGACTCCTCGTGGTCCGGCGGGCCCGGCGGTCGGACCCGTCGCCACCACACACTAGGTCACCCCGAACCGGTCAGTAACCGAGGGGCTCAGACCTGGGCGAGTACGGCGCGCAGTCGCTCGGCGTACTCCCCTGCCTCGCCGTCGGCGTAGGTCGTGCGCGGCCAGAAGAACCCGCGCAGGCCGTCACCCTTGGTGCGGGGCACCACGTGCAGGTGCAGGTGGGCGACCGACTGGCTGACGACGTTGTTCATCGCCACGAAGCTGCCCTGCGCGCCGAGGCCGTCGACCATGGCCGTGGCCAGCCGCTGCGCCGCGGCGAGGAAGCCGTCGCGCAGCGCCGCGGGGAGGTCGGGCAGGGTCACCACGTGCTCGCGCGGCACCAGCAGCGTGTGGCCCTTGAACAGCGGCCGCCGGTCGAGGAACGCCACGAACCCGGCGTCCTCGAGCACCACGTCCGCGGGCACGTCGCCGGCGACGATCGCGCAGAAGACGCAGTCCGGACTCATGACGGTGCTCTCATGGCCGCTTCCGGCCCACGCCGCCCTCGAGCAGGCCGAGCAGCACGAACGACAGGATGCAGGCGGCGGTGAAGCTCCAGGCGTCGAGGTCGGTGAGCGACTCGCCCAGCACCAGGTTCATCCCGGCGCCGCCGGCCGCGGCACCGGCCACGCCGAGCACGAGGGTGACCGGCACCCCCGGATCGTCGGGGTCGTGGTGCAGCACCCGGGCCAGCACGCCGAGGATCACCCCGGCCACGAGGAAGGCGACCATGCCCGGGACAGTAGCGGCCCGGGGTGGACCCCTGGGAGCACCGTCAGTCGCAGAGCTCGTCGCAGGGCCGCGGCAGGACGGCCGCCCGGGCCCGGCTGCCGACGTAGTCGAAGTGCTGGGTGTCCCCGAGGCCGTAGGTCCAGCGGAAGCCGTGCCGGGCCATCAGCGCCACCACCGGGTGCGAGCGCGAGCGCCAGGCCACCCGCGGGTGCGAGTGCGACTGCCACCACCGGTTGGGCACCGTGCCCCGCGCCGAGCGGTAGGGGTTCTCCCACGTGTTCACGTCCAGCGAGCGGCCGTAGCTGTGCGGTGAGCGGACCCCCGGCCGACCGGTGACGTCGCGGCAGTTGAACGCCGAGGTGTTCCCCGCCGACATCGACGCGTAGTCGTTGCCGCCGCGCGACCGGCTCCCCCAGCCGAACCGGTCGACGCGGTACATCGCCCGGACCGGGAGCTCGCGGCGGTACATCTCCGCGAACGCCGCACCCATCGCGCGTGCGGCCGAGGCGCCGGCGACCAGCTCGCCGCGCCGCGGGTAGCCGTCGTAGTCCCAGTAGTTGACCCGCACCAGTCGCAGGCCCGCGCGACCGACCGGGCAGCCGCGGTGCCACGAGACGCCGGCCATCTGCCGCCAGATCCCGTCGGGGATGCGCGTGACCACGACGTTGGCTCCCTCGCCGACGGCCCGCGGCTGCGCCGGGAGGTGGACGCGCGGCCGCGGTGCGGCCCGCGGGAGCCGGACCGGCCTGCCCGGGGGCAGGTTGTCGATCCGGTGCACCACGCTGCGGTCGCCCTCGACCCAGGCCTGGCGCACCGCCCGGGCCTTCCAGCGCGAGTCCCGCCGGGGGGTCGTGGTGAGCCGGGCCCGGCCGTCGTCCCCGGTCGTGAGCGTGCGCACGAGCCGCCACCGCCCGCCGTCCAGCGAGCGGAGCACCTTCACCCGCCCGGGCACCGGCGCGCCCCCGCTCGTGGTCCACCGGACGGTGACGTCCACGGACCGCCCGTCGACGACCTGGTCCGGGCCGCCGAGGACGACCCGGCTGGCCCGGCGCTTCAGGTCGACCTGGGTCTCCCGGGTCGCCGGCTCGTGGGCGTCGTCGCCGGCGTACGTCGCCCGGAAGACGTTGTCACCGGGACTCCGGCTGAGGCTGACCGTCTGGGTCGCGCGCCCGTCCGCGTCGGTGGTCGCGGTCGCCACGGGGGTCCAGGCCCCGGAGACACTGCGCTCGAGGGTGACCTCGGCGCCTGCGACCGGCGCTCCTCCCCCGTCCGTGACCCGGACCCGCAGGGCGGTGTCCGTGTCGGCGTGCGCCGGGTCGCCCGCGAGCGTCAGCTCGGTGGCGGCCGGTGCCGCGAGTGCCGGGGAGACGAGACCCACCGCCACCACGATGGCGAGGAGACCGACAGCGACCGCATGCCCGAGATGCATGCGGGCACTGTTCCCCCGAGCGCTGGGTCCTAACGCGCGGCGAGCCAGTCGTCGCGGGCCGCGACCGCGGAGTCGGGGTAGTCCGCGAAGAGCGCGTCCACACCGGCGTCGAGGAACGCCAGGATCTCGTCGTGCACGTTGCCCTTGGCGACGGGATCGGCGCCGGTGCGGAAGTTGGTGGCCATGAACTGGTTCTCGTCGCGGATGGTCCAGATCACGACACGCAGCCCGGCCCGGTGGGCATCGGGCACGAGCGTGCTCGGCTCCCCCGTGGCGCCGGTGGCGTCGCGGGGCAGCACCAGGTCCTTGTTGGGCCCGAGCCAGTCGGCGTACCGCGCCACCGCACGCAGCCCGTCGGGGGTGAGCATCGAGGAGTAGGTCACGGGCGTGCCGGCGGCGGCCTGGTCGTAGGGCCCACCGGCCGCGTCGACGAGCTGCTCGATCGGCAGGTCGGTCATCTTGTCGAGCTGGCGCAGGTTGCCGACCTCGAAGGACTGGATCAGCACCTTGGACCGCGGCTTGTCGAAACCGTAGCGGTGCAGCGTGCGCAGCATCGGCTCCTCCAGCGAGAGGCCGATCGAGTCGAAGTACGTCGGGTGCTTGGTCTCGGGGGCCAGCCCGACCGTCCGGCCGGTCCGCCTCGACTCCGCGCGCACGAGCCGCAGCACCTCGGCGAAGGTGGGCACCTCGAACTGCCCGTCGTACTGCGTGTTCTGCGGGCGCACCTGCGGCAGCCGCTCCTTGGCGCGCAGGGTCTTCAGCTCGGCGAGCGTGAAGTCCTCGGTGAACCAGCCGGCGACCGGGCGCCCGTCGATGACCTTGGTGGTCCGCCGGTCGGCGAACTCCGGGTGGTCGGCGACATCGGTGGTGCCGCTGATCTCGTTCTCGTGGCGGGCGACCAGCACCCCGTCCTTCGTGGACACCAGGTCGGGCTCGACGTAGTCGGCGCCCAGCTCGATCGCCTTCCGGTACGACGCGAGGGTGTGCTCGGGCCGGTGGCCCGAGGCGCCCCGGTGGCCGACGACGAGCGGGGTGCGCAGCTGGCTGACGGCATGGTGGCCGTGGCCGTCGCCAGGCTGTCCGGCGGCCGGCGCACTGATCACGACGGAGGTCAGGGCAGGGGTGAGGAGCGCCGCCGCCGCGGCGGCCAGCAGGGTCCGAGAGGTCATGACCTCACCCAAACGAGGCGAGGTGGCCGCCCGGCGAGGCGCAGGTGAACGCTCGCGCTACGGCACCTCAACCAGCGAGCTGAGCGTGCTGGTGTTGCCGCCGAAGTCGTACAGCGTGAGGTCCGCCTGGATCGTGGTCCCCGACTCCAGCGGCACGAACTCGTAGGTCAGGTTCGCGACGTCGGCGTAGAGCCCGACGTCGGTCGTGGGCTCCCAGGTCTGCTCGCCGTCCGCGCCGATCGTGAGCACGTCGGGCACGAGGATGCCCTCGGGGTCGGGGGCGAGCTCGCCGTACCCGCCCGACGTCTCGTCGTAGACGTAGACGGTCTCGCTGGTGAACTTCCCGGCCTCGATGTCGAGCACCAGCGAGAGCTGGGCGTCGATCGGGTGCTTGCCGCGCCGGTCGGTGGATGCGTAGTAGGTCAGCGGCACGTCGAAGAACGCGGTGCTGAGGTCGTCGCTGAGGCCGAGGTCGACATAGGCGTACGCCGAGTCCTCGCCGTCGGAGATCTCCATGACCGTGAGGTCGTAGTTGCCCGACGCCTCGGGCGCGGCACCGTCGTCGGCGAAGTCGGCGACCTCCTCCCCGAGATAGGTGATCGAGTCGTCGTCGTTGACGAGCGCATAGCTGATCGTGGCCTCGGTGATGTTCTCGAGGCCGGCGGGGTCGAACGTGCCGGTCAGCGTGATGCTGCCGTCGTCGTCGAAGCCGACGTCGGGACCGGCGGCCGGGTCGGTGAACTCCGGCTGCTCCGCAGCCGGGATCGCCTCGCCGGCGGTGTAGTAGGCGTCGAGGAAGCCCGCCCAGTCAGCCGATGTGGAGACGTCGGCGTACGCCGGGTCCGCGAGCCCGGCCACCGGCGGGAGGTAGATCGACAGCCCGGTGGCGCCGGCGGTGCCGAGCCCGTCGACGGAGTCGACCACGGCGTCGTCGAGCGCGGTGACCACGGCGTCGGCCTGCTCTGCCACCTCGGGCGCGGCCTCGCCGATCGCGGCCGCGAGCAGGCCGAGGTCGCTCAGGTGCTTGTCCTGGGTCTCGTCGGGGCTCTTGCCGAAGGCCAGCGTGGTCGCCTCGGACTGGCCGACCACGGGCGCGACGTCGGTGGACTCCTCGGTGAGCGCGGTGGCGAACCCGGCGACCGCGTCGTCGACGGTGTCCATCTTGGTCAGGTCGATCAGCGCCAGCGTGATCTGGTCCTGGGTGCCCTGGTCCGCGGCCTGACCCTCGAAGCCGGCCAGGATCTCCTCGCCGAGCTCGTCCACGGTCGCGTCCGGGTCGTCAGCCAGCAGCTGCAGCGAGCCGTAGTCCCAGCCGTGGCCGGGCTCGAGCTCCTGCGAGGCGACCAGCCGGTCGGCCAGCGGCGCGACGGCCGTCGCGACCTCGAAGTTGGCCATCAGGCAGGCGTCGAACCCGAGCAGGTCGAGCTTGTCCACGCCGGCCTCCTCGAGGCCGGTCGAGATCGCGTCGGTGATCTCGGCGAGGTCGAGCACGTCGTAGTCGCTGCCCTCGTCGGGGCCGATGCCGGGCCAGGAGGCGCCGTGGTCGGAGATCACCAGCGCATAGTGGCCGGCGCGGTGCGCCTCGATGCCGTCGGCGATGAACGACGCGAGCACCGCGGGGTCGGCGGAGTCGACGTCGCCGAGATCCTCGACCACCTCGGTGGTGCCGTCCGCGCCCAGGTCGAGCACCCGGCTGCCGACCCAGCTGCCCTGGTCGAGCACCTCGTCCTCGCCGTACCCGGCGGAGCGGTCCATGAACTCGCGGATCTGGAGGTTGTCGTTCGAGCCGACCGCGCCGAGCTCGTTGACGTCGGCCGCCATGAACGGCTCGAGGTTGGTGTCCGCCATCGAGTAGTGCAGGACGGTCCATCCGTCCCCCTCACGGCCGGTGTGGCCGGCGGCGGGCGTCTCGCCCTCGTCGCCTCCGTCGTCCGAGCCGCCGCCGCTGCAGGCGGTCAGCAACAGGAGAGCGGCGGTGAGGCTCGCGGCGAGCGCGGTGGGCGCGCCGAAGCGTCGCGAAGCTGGAGGGAGCATCCCGCGAGGCTAGGTGGGCTCCGCCTGCCCGTCCGGCGAACGCCGGATCTGCTCCACGAGATCTAGTCCTGAGCGGTTCGGTGGCGGTCGCGCCACGACACGGCGTCGGCGTACGCCACCACGCGGTTGAACAGCGTGGTCACGGCCGCCGGGTCGGCGTGCTCGCGCGGCGCCGCGGCAGCCAGCTCGGCGACCGCGGTCGCGGCGTCGCGGGCGTCTGCGTGCTGCGCCATTGCGGCGCAGACCCGGGCCGCGTCGCGCGCCGCCACCGGGTCGACCGTCCAGACGGCCTCGAAGACTCGCTCGTGGTCGGGGACGTCCTGCTGCCCGGGCAGCTCCCAGGCGGACAGCGCGGCCGAGAGCTCGACCGAGTCGCAGACGACGACCCACTCGCGGCGCAGCGGGGCATCGGCGGCGAGGGCCACCTCCACGGGGCCGACGGAGTCACCGGGATCACGGGCCGGCGCGAAGTCGGCGAACACGTACGCCGAGCGCGCGACGCGGGCCAGCTCGCGCCAGCGCGACCGGGACGGGTCGTAGAACTCGGGACGCTGGAAGGCGCCGAACAGGTGCGGCCGGGTCGCCTTGGCGCAGAACTCGTCCTCGATCGCCCACGAGAGCGCGATCAGCGAGGTCTTGTGCAGACGGTGGGCGGCCAGCTGCGGGTGGCGGCGGCCGAGCTCGGCGAAGACCGAGGACGCCGACGGCCGCGCCTGCTCCACGAACCGCGCGACGGCCTGCTCGATCGCGACGTCGAGCCGCACCCCGTCGTCCCGGCGGCGCAGCACGTCCTGGACCACGTCGGCGTCCGTGGTCCGGTAGCGCCGGTGCCCGCTCGCCAGGCGCATCGGCACGGGGAAGCCGTGCCGCTGCTCCCACATCCGCAGGGTGGCCGGAGCGACGCCGGTGCGCTCGGCGAGGTCGCCGATCGTGAGGCTACCCTCTTGCGCAGAACTCAACGCCATGTTCATAGTTGTACTCTAAACCTCAACACCTTGTTTAAGCCAACCCCGGGGAGGACCCCGATGACCGCGCCCCCACCCTCTCCCGAGGAGCTGTACGACGCCACGATCTCGGCCGCGTGGCGGCTGGCCTGCTGCCTGCACCCCGACCAGCACCGCGCGGAGATCGCGGTGGTCCGCGCGTTCGCGGCCCTCACGCACCGCTGGCCGCGCGACCTCGCCGAGGGCCGGGTGCGGGTGCTCGCGCTGCTGACCGAGCAGGCGGGTCGGCGTACCGACGCGAGCCCGGCGGCCTGACCGCCGCGCCGCACAGCCGAGGCTGGAGGGGCTTCGACCGGGCCTGATGCCACCGGGGAGCCTCACACGACGAGGCCCCGGGCATCACCGCTGCGTAAGGGCGATTCCGAGGCCTGCCGGACTGCTGTCTTATTGAATACTCCGAACTCGGGAGAAATGGAAGACCTGGGCGCCACCCGGTCTATGACTTTCGGGTGAAGACTTCGCGCGCGCCGTGGTGGTCCCGTCGATCGGCGCGTGGACGGGTCAGCCGACCTCCTTCCACGGGTTGTGCTCGGCAAGGATCCGGTCGATGCGGGCCTGGTCGAGGCGGGAGACGACGTACTGCGTCTCCTGAGCGTCGCGTACGCACTTGGCGAGCGTGAACGCCGAGGTCGTCAGGAAGAGGGTCCCGAGGGCGAGGAAGGCCTTGGGCCACGGGTCGCTGGGGAGGTAGAAGATCGCCACCAGCATCGTGAGCAGGGAGACCCCGAAGGCGATGCCGGCCTGGGCGAAGAAGGCGCTGGTGTTCTTGGTGGTGGGTGCGTTGGATTCCATTGCCTCATCCCACCGGAGCGTCGGCGTCGTGACATCAGCACGCGTACTCAGATCGCGACCGGGCACCGCCTCGCCGTGGGCAGTGCGACACTGCGGCTCGTGAGGACGCCGCACTCCCCCGCCGCGGTCGCGGTCGAGAACCGGCTGTTCCGCGCGCTCGCCGTCCTGCGCACGATCGTGCTCCTCAACACCGTCGGGCTGAGCATCTACCACGCCGACGACTTCGCCCGCCCGGTGCTGGGCGCCGTCTGCATCGCGGCGATGGTCGTCTGGACGGCGGTCGTCACCTGGTCGTGCACGGAGCCGCGCCGGCGTACGCCTACGGTCCTCGGGGCCGACCTGGCGCTCGCGCTGGGCCTGCTGCTGCTCTCGCCACTGGTGAAGGGGGACGACTTCACCTCGAGCCTCCCGGGCTTCTGGATCGTCGGCGCGCTCCTGAGCTGGTCGATCCACTACCGCTGGCAGGGCGGGCTCGCCGCGGGCGTCGTGCTCGCGACCGCCGACCTCGCCCAGCGTCAGGACGTGGCGCAGTCCGACTACGGCAACGCGTTCCTGCTGGTGATCGCCGGGCCGATCGTCGGGTTCATGTCCGGGTCGGTGCAGCAGATGGCCACCGAGAGAGAGGCCGCGGAGCGCACCGCGGCGGTCGCGGCCGAGCGCGCCCGCCTCGCCCGGGCCGTCCACGACGGCGTGCTGCAGGTGCTCGCGCTCGTCCAGCGGCGTGGCCGCGAGCTCGGGGGCGACGCGGCCGAGCTGGGCCGGCTGGCGGGCGAGCAGGAGCGCGAGCTGCGGCGGCTGATCCGCGCGCAGGACGAGTTCGCGCCGGTCGCGGCGGGAACGGTCGACCTCGCAGCGGAGCTGACCGGCCTCGAGCGGCGGTACGCCGTCACGGTCTCGACCCCCGGCACGCCGGTCGAGGTGCCGGCGGTCGTCGGGCGCGAGCTGGTGGCCGCGGTCCAGGCGTGCCTCGACAACGTCCGCGTCCACGTTGGCCCGGACGCACCGGCGTGGGTGCTGCTCCAGGCGTTCGCTGACCGGGTCGAGCTCTCGGTGCGCGACGACGGGCCCGGGATCGCGCCCGGCCGGCTCGAGGAGGCGGCCGCCCAGGGCCGCCTGGGCGTGACCGCGTCGGTCCGCGGCCGCGTCGCCGACCTGGGCGGCACCGCCGAGCTGACCACCGGGTCGTTCGGCACCGAGTGGGAGCTGGTCGTCCCCTTAGGCTCAGCGCCATGAGCATCCGGGTGATGGTGGTCGACGACCATCCGCTGTGGCGCGAGGCGGTGGAGCGTGACCTGTCCGACGCCGGCCTCGACGTGGTCGCCACGGCCGCGGACGGCCGCGAGGCGATGGCGCGGTTCCCGGCCGCCCGACCGGACGTGGTGCTGCTCGACCTGCAGATCCCGGAGCCCGACGGGGTCGCGGTGACCGCGGCGATCGCGGAGCAGTCGCCGGAGACCCGGGTGCTGATCCTGTCCGCCTCGGGCGAGCAGACCGACGTGCTCGCGGCGGTGAAGGCGGGCGCCACCGGCTACCTGGTGAAGTCGGCCTCGCGTGAGGACCTGCTGGACGCCGTACGCCGGGTGGCCGCGGGCGACCCGGTGTTCACGCCCGGCCTCGCGGGGCTGGTGCTGGGCGAGTTCCAGCGCGACACCGAGCAGACGCCGCTGACCGAGCGCGAGACCGAGGTGCTCAAGATGGTCGCCAAGGGCCTGTCCTACCGGCAGATCGCGGACCGTCTGGTGGTCTCCCACCGCACCGTGCAGAACCACGTGCAGAACACCCTGCGCAAGCTGCAGATGCACAACCGGGTCGAGCTGACCCGCTACGCGATCGAGCACGGCCTCGACGAGGAGTAGTCGCAGGCGGCGGAGTCAGGCGAGGTGCCTGCCGAGCAGGTCCAGCAGGCCACGGCTGCCGGCCTCGCGGCCCGGGCCGTCGGCCCAGAACCGGTCGAAGAAGACGCCGTGCTCGACGTGGGTGAAGCGGGTGCCGTCGGCGACCGGCTCGAGCTCGAACGACGCCACCGACGTCGACATGTGGTCCCCGTCGAGCCACATGTCGTACGTCGTGACGATGCGGACGTGCTCGACGATGTCGGTGTAGGTGGCGACGTACCGCGAGACCGGGCCGTCGTGGAACGCCCCCTCGGCCACGTCGCGCCCGCCGACGCGGAAGTCGAACGCCCACTCGCCGCGCTCGAAGGCGTCGTCGTCGCCGAACCAGGCCAGCTTCTGGTCCTCCTCGGCGAAGGCGGCCCAGACGCGCTCGACGGGGACGGGGTAGTCACGGGTCAGCGTGAACCCGGCGCGGGCGAGCCGGCGCTCGATCGTCATCCGCGCGTCCTACCGCGTGAAGGTGACGTGGACGGTGCCGCTCTCCGCGACCTCCGACGTGACCTTGTGGGTGAGCTCGAGGCCGCGCAGGTCGTCCCACACCCGGTTGCCGCGGCCCAGCAGGACCGGGGCGATCCCCACATGCAGCTCGTCGACCAGGCCGGCGCGCAGGAACTCGCGGGCGGTGCTGATGCCGCCGCCGACGCGCACGTCGCGGCCGCCCGCGGCCTCGGCCGCCTCGGCGAGCACGTCCTCGATGGCGCCGCTGCGGAAGTGGAAGGTCGTCCCGCCCTGCATCGGGATCGACGGCCGGGGCGCGGTGTGGCTGAGGACGTAGACCGGGGTGCCGAACGGCGGCTCCTCACCCCACCAGCCCTTCCAGTCGGGGTCGTCGGGGAACGAGTGCAGGCCGAACATGGCCGCGCCCATGATCTCGGCGCCGACGCCCTCGAAGAACGCGGCGGCGTAGGAGTCGTCGACGCCGGTCGTGCCCGCGCCCCTGGTGTCGCCGAAGACGCGCTCGCGCATCGTGCGGGTCGCGACGTACGCCGCCGTGAGGCGGTCCCAGTCCTCCCCCATGGGGCTCTCCGGGGTCGGGTTGGCAGCGGTGTAGCCGTCCAACGAGCTGAACAGGTCGATGCGGACGCGGGTCATGTCAGGTCTCCTTCGGGGTGGTGCGGGTCAGGTGGACGGCGAGCCGGTCGGCCTGGTGCTCGGCGGGGGTGCGCTGCTCGCCGAGCCACAGGTGCAGGACGTCGAGGGCCCCCGGCCGCAGGCTCACGGTCCGGACGCGTCCGTGCTTCTCCGACGTGACCACGCCCGCGTCCTCGAGGACGCGCAGGTGCTGCATCAGCGACGGGAGCGCCATCGAGAACGGCGCCGCGAGCTCCGACACGACCGCCGGGGACGTCGCCAGCCGCTCCACGACGGCCCGGCGCGTCGGATCCGCGAGGGCGCGGAGCACGGCGTCGAGGTCGTCGTGATACTTAGGCATACACCTAACTATTGGCGACCGGCGGCGGGTCGTCAACCCGCGACGGCCGGCCGAGGTGCCGCTCGAAGAATCTGGCGGCGTCCTCCCCGGCGAACGCGGGGACCCCGGCGTGCCCGCCCAGGTTGGCGTGCAGCGTCTTCTCGGTCGCGCCGAGCGCGTCGAAGACGTCCAGCGCCGCCTGACGGTCGTTCCACTCGTCATCCCACTGCAGCAGCATGTGCACCGGGACCGTGACCTGGCGGGCCTCGGCGTACGTCGCGCGCGGCACGAAGCTCCCGGCGAAGAGGCCGGCAGCCACGATGCGGGGCTCGACGACGGCCAGCCGGACACCGACGGCGAGGACGCCGCCGGAGTAGCCCACCGGGCCGCCGATCCCCGACACGTCCAGGAGCTCGTCGAGCGCGGTCCGCCACTCGGGCACCGCCGCCTCGACCACCGGGAGGATAAGCCGGTCGACGATCCCGTCGACCGGCTCGCCGGCCGCCAGCACCCGGCGGAGGTCGGCCCTCGCCTGCTCCCACGCGGAGACGCGGGGACGATCACCGCTCCCGGGCAGCTCGATGGTGGCCGAGGCGAAGCCGCTCGCCGCCGCGCGCCGGGCCCGCTCGACGAGCCGGGGACGCATCGGGCCGAGCCCGCCCGGGTGGCCGAGCAGGAGGAGCGGGTGGGGCCCAGCGGGAGCCTCAGGCGTCCACAGGACGCCGGGGACGTCGGCCAGCAGGAACTCGCGCTGGACGAACCCGCCTGCAAGGGAGTGTTCGGAGGTGAAGTGCATGGTCGTGCCTTTCGGGAGTGCTCGTCGAGCGCTCCCGGACGACCTAGCGTCCGACCGTGACCCTGAAGAGGAGCGCCACTGTCAGTGCGTTCACGGGCACCACCTCCTCGTTCTCCGGTACGGCGCCTGCACGCTAGCGCCGCTCCGGCGGCACACCAACAGGTTTTGCGCCGATGACGACGCACCCGGGCGACGTCCTGCCATGCTGGGTCGCGCCGTTCAGATCGACGAGCAGGGGGGATGCGGCATGCAGATCCGTCAGAGTTCCTTGGTTCGCGCCTCGGGAGCGGCCCTCGCGGCCGCCGTCGACGGCCGGGCGCCGCGCGTCCTCCGTGCAGTCCTCCTCGCGGGCTCCGACCTCGCGGCTCGTCGGATCGACCCGGTCGGGCTGCAGCCGCTGGCGATCAGCCCGAGCGCGGACATCGAGCTCCTGGTCAGCGTCAAGCCCGACGTCGTGACCACCGCGACCGGGGCGGCGTCCTGGGCGGCGCTCAACCTGCTGGTCGACGCCGGGCTCCGGAGGACGCGGCTCCTCGCACTGTTACGGGCCGCCGTGGTCGGCGCGACCGTCTACGCCGCGGACGTGGCGGTCTCCCAGGCGCAGCCGCCAGGACTCGTGGACCCGACGAGCGACTGAGCTCTCGCGCCGATGCACGCGCACGGCGTGCGCCGAGGTCGGCCGCCGTCGGCGGCGATCGCCGACTCGGCTCGGTTCACACGTGACGACGCCCCCGGCGCCAGCGCGCAGCGCTGTCGTCGGGGGCGGTCATCGCGTGTGTGGAGCTGGCGGGAATCGAACCCGCGTCCTCGAGCGTCGAACCAGGTCTTCTCCGGGTGCAGTCCGTGATGTCGCTTTTCTCGGCCCCGGGGCTCGCACGGACACGTCCCCGACAGGCTCAGTCACGGAATAGTCCCGCTCACCCTCCGTGACCCGGAGTGAGCAGCAAGTCTCCTAGATGACGCCAGGATCCGGGACGGAGACGGGTGCCCGGACTGACGCTTCGATCACTGCTCAGGCAGCGAGAGCGAAGGAACTGCGATTGGTGTTGGCAGTTATAGGTTTCCAGCGATCGTTTACGAGATGACGCTGGCTTCTCGACCCGCTTCCCCTGGAACTAACGTCCCAAGTCGAAACCGATCAGCCCCTCTTGAGTTGTGCGTCCAGTCTAGGTGCACAACGTCTGCGGAGCCGCATCGATTCCGGAGGCGCCCCTGCAGGGGGGTAGGTACGCCGGGGCAGGTCAGCTGTCGAGCAGGGCGGCCAGCGCGCGTCGCTCGACGGCGATCCGGGCCCCAGGATCGATGGGCACAGTCTGGCGAACGGCGCGCCCGGCCCGGGCGCAACAGCTCAGAGCAGCGCGTCCGATGCGGGAGCCCCCCAGGCCAGGTCGCCGTCGAGGAACGTGTGGACGTAGCCGCACGCTCGGCAGATCGCGCCCTCGCCGGATCGGTTGGCCCAGTCGAGGTCCATGAAGGTCAGGCCGGTGGTGTTGAGCTTGATCTCCCTCCGGGTGAACCGCCCCCCGCCGCACACCAGGCAGGAGAGCGTGGTGCCGGTCCGGAGCCGGACCTCGCCGTCCCGCACCGGCTGTGCCGGCGTGCCCAGTCCGCCGAGGACCCCGCGCTCACGCTCGGGCTTGTCGTCGCGTCCCATGGTCAGTGTCCTACCCCGTCCGCGGGCACTCCGAACACTCGCGCACCGTTCTCCCAGCACACCGCCCGGAGCCAGTCGTCGCCCAGGTCGAGGCGGGCCAGGCCCTCGAGCTGGTGGAGGTACGGGTACGGGATCGTCGGGAAGTCGCTGCCGAGCAGCACCCAGTGCGACAGGTCGCGCAGCCGCGGCACGAGCTCGGCCGGGTAGGGAGGGAAGAAGTCGGTGAACACCATCGTCGTGTCGAGGAAGACCCGCTCGTGCGCCTCCGCGAGCCCCAGGAACTCAGCGCACTCCGGAGCGCCCATGTGGGCGAGCACGAGCGTGAGGCGCGGGAACCTGGCGAGCAGACGCCGCGTGGACTCCGGCCCGGTGAACTCGTTGCCGACCGGGCCCGAGCCCGCGTGCACGACCACGGGTGTGCCGGCGTCCTCGAGCTGCCCCCACACCTCGTCGAGGAGCGGGTCGTCGAGATGGAACTCGCCCACCTGCAGGTGCACCTTGAACACCTCGACGCCGGCCCCGAGCGCCGCGCCGACGTACGACGCCGCCTGCTCCTCGGGGAAGAACGTCGCCGACCACAGCGACTCGGGGACGTGCCGCTTGAAGTCGGCGGCCCAGTCGTTGAGGTAGGTGGCCACGCCGGGCTTGTGGGCGTAGGGAAGCGTCGGGAACCGGCGCACGCCCATCGCCCGCAGCAGCCCGACGCGCTCCTCGTGCGACTGCCGGTAGCGGATCGGCCACTCCCGTCCGATCTTCGGCCCGGCGGCGTCGAACACCGCGTAGACCGCGCGCTGGATGTTGGGCGGCAGGAAGTGCACGTGCGCGTCGAAGAGCCCGGGCAGCCCGAGCGCCTGCCAGAACGCGCGGACGCCCGCCGCCTCCGAGTCGTCGGTGTCATGGGGGTCATCGACCACGCGACGAGTCTCGCAGGCGGCGGGCGGCCGCTGTCGGTCCGGCTCAGAACGGCGTGGGCTCCGCCTCGGCCACGATCTCCACGGTCGGGTCGGCGGTGCGCCGGCCGCCGAGGAACACGGTCGCCAGCGACGCGGCCACCCCGACGGCTGCGAGCACGGCGATCACCTGGAGGCCCGTGACCATCCCGGGGATCAGCTCGCCGGTCACGGCCGGACCCTCGGACTCGGCGGCGTTGCCGAGGATCGCGGAGATCACCGCGAGCACGACGGCCCCGCCGATCTGCACGCTGGTGTTCACCAGGCCCGAGGCGAGGCCCTGCTCGTGGTCGGCCACCCCCGACGTCGCCTGGGCGTTGATCGAGGGGAACGACAGCGCGAACCCGACGCCGAGCAGCACCATCGTCGGCAGCAGCAGCGGGACGTAGCCCAGGTCGGGGTCGACCCGGAGGAAGAGCAGGTACGCCGCCAGGAACGCGACCATGCCGCCGGCGATCAGCACCTGGGTGCGGACCCGCGCCAGGATCCGGTCCATCCGGGTGGAGCTGGCCACCACCAGCAGGCCCGCCGGCAGGAAGCCGAGCGCCATCGCCAGCGGCGACCAGCCCAGGGAGTTCTGCAGGTAGAGCGTGACCAGGAACTGGAAGGCGAAGTAGCCGCCGGCCATGATCGCGCCGGACACGTTCGCGTGCACGAGGTGCCAGGAGCGCAGGATCCCGAGCCGGACCAGGGGCTTGGGGTGCCGCAGCTCGGAGACCACGAACACCGCGGTCAGCACCGCGCTGGCCGCCACCAGGCCGATCACGGTCGCGCTGGCCCAGCCCCGGGTCGGAGCCTCGACGACCGCGACGACGAAGAGCAGGATCGCCGAGGTGCTGGCCACCGCACCGAACAGGTCGAAGTCGGCGAGCCGGGTCAGGGAGCGCGTCGCGGCGGGGATGACCCGCCAGCCGACGACCACGAGCGCGATCGCGACCGGGCCGGGCAGCAGGAAGGTCGCCCGCCAGCCGAGCTCGGTCAGGAGCCCGCCGAACACCAGGCCGAGCGAGAAGCCGCTCGCCCCGACGACCGTGTAGATGCTGAGCGCCTTGTTGCGGGCCGGCCCCTCGGCGAACGTCGTGGTGATGATCGAGAGCCCGGCGGGGACGGTGAACGCCGCCGCCACGCCCTTGACGAAGCGCAGCGCGATGATCGCCTCGGGGCTGCTGAGCGCCGCGCTCGCGACGGAGGCGAGCCCGAAGACCGCGACGGCGGCCAGGAAGACCTGGCGCCGGCCGAGCAGGTCGGCCGAGCGGCCCCCGAGCAGCAGCAGGCCGCCGTACCCGAGGACGTAGCCGCTGACGATCCACTGGAGCGCGCTCGCGGACATGCCGAGGTCGGTGCCGATGGACGGCAGGGCGACGCCGACCATCGAGATGTCGAGGCCGTCGAGGAACAGCGCGCCGCACAGGACGACGAGCAGCAGCCAGGTGCGGGCGGCCCAGCCGTCCGCGGAGGTGATGTGCGAGTCGGTGTGGGAGTCGGGGGGTGAGGTGGGGGCCGGCAGTGCGGTCGCCGGCGTCACGGTCGAAGTCATGACGACCATGCTTATGCATGTGCATTGAATGCACAAGCATTATTTGCGGAAACATCTTATGCGCACGAATGTGGTACCCTGCCCCCATGGCACGGGCGGACGAGGACGACGCGCTGGCCGCCGAGTGGCACCAGCTGATGGGTCGCTACCAGCGGCTCATGTGCGCCCTCGACCGCGAGCTCGGTGCGCACGACCTCACCGCGAGCGAGTTCGAGGTGCTCCAGCAGCTCTCCGAGGCCGACGAGTGCAGCCTGCGGATGACCACGCTCGCCGAGAGCGCCCACCTCTCCCAGAGCGCGCTGTCCCGGCTGGTCACCCGCCTCGAGCGCGACGGCCTGGTCGGCCGCAAGGCCTGCGAGCAGGATCGGCGCGCGCAGTACATCACGCTGACCGAGGCCGGCCGGGTGCGGTACGCCGACGCGCGGCCCACCCAGCGCCGCGTGCTGCGCGACGAGGGCTCGGACTGCTTCGACCGGATCGCCTCCGACTCCTAGCAGCCGGTCGGGGGCCCGTCCTCAGTCCATGCCCTTGAGCCGCCGGCCGAGGGCCTGCTCGGTCTCGCGCGTGGCCTGCCGCTCGGCGAGCGCGGCGCGCTTGTCCCACGACTTCTTGCCCTTGGCGAGCGCGATCTCGACCTTGGCACGGCCGTCCTTGAAGTACAGCGAGAGCGGCACGACCGTGAGCCCCTTCTCGTTGACCCGGCGCTCGATCTTGTCGATCTCGTCGCGGTTGAGCAGCAGCTTGCGCTTGCGGCGGGCGGCGTGGTTGGTCCAGGTGCCCTGGGAGTACTCCGGGATGTGCACGCCGTGCAGCCAGGCCTCGTGGTTGTCGATGTCGACGAACCCGTCGACCAGGGACGCGCGACCCTGCCGCAGCGACTTCACCTCGGTGCCCTGGAGGACCAGGCCGGCCTCGTAGGTGTCCTCGATGTGGTAGTCGTGCCGCGCCTTCTTGTTCTGCGCGACCAGCTTGTGCCCCTGCTCCTTGGCCATCCCCCCATTCTCGCAGGGACCGCAACACCGATTGCTCCGCGATGTCGACAAAGCACGTTGACCCGCCCGAAAGTTGCGGGCGGGTCAACGTGGATGGGTCAGCCGAGGAACGAGTTGACCCAGTCCTGGGTGACCGCGATGTCGAGACGCTGGTAGCCGCCGAGGTAGCGGCAGTTCTCGGTGTAGCCGTAGCTGGTCACCGCCACGATCGCGCCCTGGTAGAACACAGGCCCACCGGAGTCGCCGAAGCAGGTACCGCCGGTGCCGAACACGTCGCGCTCGTTGCCGTTGGTCTGCAGGATCTGCGGCGTGAGCTTCTGGCCGGGCATGTCGACGTAGCGCCGCTCGAGCGGGTAGCTCTGCGGCGTGGGGTTCTGCGGGCCGGTGTCGGACTTGCGGACCTCGGTGCCGTAGCCGACGGCGCGGAACAGCGTCTTGCGCAGGTTGCTGGGCCCGATCTGGTCCAGGACGCCGAGCCCCGCGAGCTGCGCCGGGGCGATGTCGACCGGCTCGTCCAGCACGACCACGCCGACGTCGTTCCAGTTGTCCATGTCGGTGAAGTCGGAGTACTGCGGGTGGGTGTAGGCCGTGCCGGACACGAACCCCATGGCCGCGATCTCCTCGTCGGTGTAGCCCGCCGACGGATCGGCGGCCGGCGCGTACGGCGAGGGCCCCGTCTCGGCCACGAGGTTCCTGAAGTCGACGAGCACGCTGCCGACGTCACCGTCGGTGCAGTGCGCGGCGGTGACCAGCACGGTCGGGCTGATCAGCGTCGCGCTGCACCGGTACCGCCCGGTGGCGTCGTAGAACAGGATCAGCCCGACGTTCGAGTAGGTGTTGGCGGCGTCGAACGTGCCGCCGGTGCTCGCCTGGGCCGGCGGGGCCCAGAACATCACCGGCAGCAGGACGGCAGCCAGCACCGCGGAGAACATCTTCTTCATCTGTTGAGCTCCCTGGGGTCAGACCCCCGACCGGAGCAGTGCACCACAGAAGAACGTCGCGCGGGAGACCCTGCGGCCAGGAAAAACTCAGGACAGCCAGTTCATCGGGTCCACCGCGTTGCCGTTGACCAGGATCGTGAAGTGCAGGTGGCAGCCGGTGGACCAGCCGGTGGAGCCGACGTACCCGACGACCTCGCCCTGCGAGACGTGCTCCCCCACCCCGACCCGGTAGCCGGTCGCGTGGTTGTAGACCGCGGTGACGTTCTTGCCGTTGATGTTGCCGAGGCTGAGGTAGAGGCGGTTGCCGTAGACGGCCGAGTAGTACTTCGCGATCACGGTGCCGGACGCGACCGCGCGCATGCCCTCGCCGCAGGAGACGCCGAAGTCCGTGCCGTCGTGCAGTCCCCAGTAGTGGTAGATCGGGTGCTCGCGGTAGCCGAACGGCGAGGTCACCGCGCCGTTGACCGGCGGGAGGAGCAGGCCGTTGGTCGAGCCGCGGTAGCCGCCCTTGGCGCGGCGGGCCTGGGCCAGGATCAGCTGCTTGATGTGGTTCTCGCGGCGCTGGGCCTCCTGCAGCTCGCGCCGGTCCTGCTGCCGGGCGCGCACCGCGTCGGCGCGCGCGCCGCGGCGGGTCTCGACGAGCGTCATCACCTTGTCGCGGGCGTCGCGCGCGTCCTGGTGCAGCCGCTCCATCGTGACCAGGTGCTCGGCGGCCGCCCGGCGCTGGACCTCGACGTCGTCGTGGGCCGCCTGGACCTCGTTCTCGCGGACCTGGAGCAGCACCTCGGCGGCGTGGAGGTCGTCGTACGCCCGGGCTTCCCGGCCGACGATCACGTCGTTGAGCGCGGACTGGCGGGTCAGGTCGGCGGTGCTCCGGGACTCCAGGAGCGTGGCGAACGCCAGCAGCTGGGGGTCGCCCTGCTCGTAGATGCCGGTGACGGTGTCGGTGAGCTGCAGGCGCTGGTCGTCGAGCGCGGCCTGGCCGTGGGCGAGGTCCGTCTGCGCATCGGTCAGCCGCTGCTCGGCGACCTCGAGACGGTCCTGCATCTGCTGGTCGCGCAGCTCCGCGGCCTCGAGCCGGGCGGTCGCGGCGTGCAGCTGGGAGCGGGCAGCCGAGAGCTCGCGGACCGCCTTGTCGAGCGCACCCTGGGCGCGGCGCAGCCGGTCGCTGGACTCGTCGAGGTCGTGCCGGGCGTGCTTGACCTGCTGCTCGGCCTGGTGCTGCCGGTGCTTGAGGTCCTTGGGGTCGGCGTTGGCGAGAGGGACGGCCAGCGCACCGATCGCCAGCGAGCAGGCCGCAGTGGCCGCTGCCAGGCGATGGCGTGCGGTACGGGGGAAGAGACGCACCGGTCTGCCTTCACGTGTTCGGGGAAGAGAACTCCTCGACGGTAACGTGCGTGGGTCAGACTTTGAGGTATTTGCGCGTCAACACGAGTGTCGGAAGCAGCGTGAGGACCGGGCCGAGGATCGCGACCCACAAGGCGGCGACCGTGAACTCGTTGACGCCGATCCACGGGATGAACCCGACGAGGTCCTCCAGGCGGCCGTGCACGGCGAACCACATGAAGCCGCCGAGCGCCCCGACCGACACGGCGACCGCGATCGCGGCGGTCACCAGCGACTCCATGATGAACGGGAGCGCGATGTAGAGCGTGGACGCTCCGACCAGGCGCATGATGCCGATCTCCCGGCGCCGAGCGAAGGCGGCGAGCCGGATCGTGTTGGCCACCAGCAGCAGCGCGGCGAGCACGAGGAAGGCGGCGATCCAGAAGGCGCCCCACTGCATCACCTTCAGCCCCTGCAGGACCGGGCCGACGATCTGGCGCTGGTCGCGGACGTTGGAGACGCCGTCGAGCCCGACGATGGCGCTCTCGATGCCGGCGTACTCGTCCGCGTCCTTCAGCGTGATCCAGATCGACTCGGGCATGTCGTCGGCGGTCGCGGCCGGGTTGGGACCCTCGAACTTGTCGGCACCGAGGAGGTCCTTGATCTTGTCGAAGGCCTCCTGCTGGGACTCGAAGCGGAAGCTCGCGACCTCCGGGTTGTCCTCGACGACCTTGGTGATCCGCTCCTTCTGCGCGTCGGTCACCTCGCTCGTGCAGGCCGGGTTGTCGTCGCGGGCCTTGCACAGGAACGCGGTGATCTGCAGCTCGGAGCCCCACTGGTCGGCGGCCTTGGTGGCCTGCTGGTTGAGCAGGACGCCGAGCCCGACGAGCGTCAGTGACACGAACAGGGTCAGGATCACGGCCAGGTGCATCGACAGGTTGCGACGCAGGCCCTGGCCGAGCTCGGAGAAGACGTAACGGAGCTGCATGTGGGAGTGAGGGTCCTCGTTCGGGGTGGGTGCTCGGGTGCTCGGGCGGCGGGGCCTAGTGCTGGAAGCCGTAGATGCCCTGGGCCTGGTCACGCACGACCCGGCCGCCGTCGAGCTCGATGACGCGCTTGCGCATCTGGTCGACGATCCCGGCGTCGTGGGTGGCCATCAGCACGGTGGTGCCGGTGCGGTTGATCCGGTCGAGCAGCTTCATGATGCCGACGGAGGTGGTCGGGTCGAGGTTGCCGGTCGGCTCGTCGGCGATCAGGATCATCGGCCGGTTGACGAACGCCCGGGCGATCGCGACCCGCTGCTGCTCGCCGCCGGACAGCTCGTCGGGCATCCGGTCGCCCTTGCCCTCCAGGCCGACCAGCTCGAGCGTCTCGGGGACCAGCCGGTTGATCTCGGAGCGGGAGCGGCCGATCACCTGCAGGGCGAACGCGACGTTCTCGCTCACGGTCTTGTTGGGCAGCAGCCGGAAGTCCTGGAACACGGTGCCGATCTGGCGGCGCATCCGCGGCACCTTCCAGCTGGCGAGCCGGTTGATCTCCTTGCCCGCGACGTAGACCCGGCCAGACGTGGCGCGGTACTCGCGCAGCACCAGCCGCAAGAACGTGGACTTGCCGGACCCCGACGTGCCGACGAGGAAGACGAACTCGCCCTTCTCCACGTCCACCGAGACCTGGTCGAGCGCGGGGCTCGCCTGGCCTGGGTAGGTCTTGACCACCTTCTCGAACCGGATCACCGGATCGAGGGTAGTCGGTGCCTCCAGCGCACCGGGGACGCCGCCCCCCGTATGTTGGCGCCATGCCCCGAGCCCTCCTCGCGCACGCTGTCGTGGCCGTGTCGCTCACCGGGCTCCTCGCGGGCGGGCTCACCGGCTGCGACAGCAGCGAGCCCGCGGCCGGGCCCACGTCCTCCGCTACCGCCACGCCGCTCGGTCAGGTCGCGACCGCCACCGTCGCCGTGGCCCGCGACGGCTTCTGCGAGCGGGTCGCCCCGGCGTCGATCGAGGCGGCGCTGGCGGCCGCGCCCGACGCATCCGACGCGTGGGCCAACGGCGAGCGGGCCCGGCTCGCGCCCGGGGTCTCCGACGTCGCCCACGAGTACGGCTGCTCGTGGACCGCCGGCGGCACGAAGGGCGGTACGACGGCCCGGGCCTGGGTGTTCGCTCCGCCGGTGACCCCCGACCAGGCCGACGACCTCCGGCGCGCGGCCGCCCGCACCCGGGGCTGCGAGCCGCTGCCGGGCGCACCGGCCTTCGGGGCGCACGACGTGGCGCTGCGGTGCTCCACCGGCGGCGACGAGACGGTCGCGTTCCACGGTCTGTTCGGCGATGCGTGGCTCTCGTGCACGATCCGGGTGGCGGGCGCCGGCGAGGACCTGCCCGACCGGGCCGAGTCCTGGTGCGCGTCGGTGCTCGCGGCCGCCGCTGCCTGACCCCCTCAGCTGCCGACGGCGCTCTCCTCGTGCCGCACCGGGCACCCGGCGACGCCCGGCACCGGGAACGTGCCGAGCTCCTCGATCCGGTAGCCGTCGGGGTAGCTGCGGATCCACGGCAGGTCCTCCACCCGCTTGCCGTTGCGCCGGGCGGGGAAGGCGCGCAGCAGCGCACCCCGGGCCCGCAGCGCCCCCCGCGACAGGGCGACGACCGGCGCGGGCGGCTTGGTGAAGCGGAACGCCTCGAGCAGCGGGTCGTCCATCAACGCCCGGCTGAACACCTCGACGCCCCGGGCGGCGAACGCGGGATGGAAGGTCAGCAGCAGCTCGAGCGTGGCGTCGGCGACCCGCCGGGCGCCCTCGTCGTACCCGAAGTGCTCGGCCTCGTAGGAGTCCATCAGCTCCTCGAACCCGGCGTACGTCTCCGGCACGTCCTTGATGTTCATGTGGCGGCCGAGCGTGCGGTAGTAGTTCACCGACGCCTCGAGCTCGGTGGGCGTCAGCGGGCGCTTGCCGTAGGCGTCCAGCCAGCGCTTGGGCACCACGACGAACGTCGAGAGCACGTAGCGGAACTCGTGGTCGGGGATGTCGTAGGCCCGGTGCATGGCGTTGATCCGGCGGATCGCCGCCTTGGCCTCCGGGTGCTCGAAGCCCACCCGTGTCGGGGGCTCGAGCAGCAGCGCGGTGTCGTCGTACCGCTTCTGGACCTGGCCGGTGAACGCGCCCGTCTCGTCGAGCAGCCGCCCGATGCCGGGCACGGCGTAGGTGCGGAACAGGGCGAAGCTCAGCGCCTGGTTCATGTCCCAGGGGAACTCGTACATCACGACGTTGCGGTAGATCTCGACGAAGTCGGTCTCCGGGTCGAGGGAGTCGTTCCGCATCTTCCAGTGGTCGCGGCGCATGCCCGCGAGACTAGAACATGTTGCTAGTTGGCGGCAGCCTTCTCCGCGCCCCGGCGCCAGCGGATGCCGGCCTCGAGGAAGCCGTCGATGTCCCCGTCGAAGACCGCCTGCGGGTTGCCCACCTCGTAGCCGGTGCGCAGGTCCTTGACGATCTGGTAGGGGTTGAGCACGTAGTTGCGCATCTGGTCGCCCCACGAGGCCTGCACGTCGCCGCGCATCTCGTCGAGGTGCGCCTTCTCCTCGGCCTTCTTCATCGCGAGCAGCTTGGCCTTGAGCACGACCATGGCGCTGGCCTTGTTCTGCAGCTGGCTCTTCTCGTTCTGGCAGCTGACCACGGTGCCGGTCGGGATGTGCGTCAGGCGGACGGCGGAGTCGGTGGTGTTGACCGACTGGCCGCCGGGGCCTCCGGAGCGGTAGACGTCGACGCGGATCTCCTCGTCGGGGATGTCGATCTCGTCGGTCTGCTCGAGCACCGGCACGACCTCGACGGCGGCGAACGACGTCTGGCGGCGGCCCTGGTTGTCGAACGGGCTGATCCGGACGAGCCGGTGGGTGCCGGCCTCGACCGAGAGCGTGCCGTAGGCGTACGGCGCGTGGATCGCGAACGTGGCCGACTTGAGGCCGGCCTCCTCGGCGTAGGACGTCTCGAAGACCTCGACCGGGTACTTGTGTTGCTCGGCCCAGCGGAGGTACATCCGCATCAGGGTCTCCGCGAAGTCGGCCGCGTCGACGCCGCCGGCCCCGGAGCGGATCGAGACCAGGGCCTCGCGGGCGTCGTACTCGCCGTTGAGGAGGGTGCGGACCTCGAGGGTCTCGACCGACTTCTTCAGCCGGGCCAGCTCGGCGTCGGCGTCCGCGAGCGCGTCGGCGTCGCCCTCCTCCTGGGCCATCTCGACCATGATCGCGAGGTCGTCGACGCGCCCCTGGAGGGCGGTGAAGCGGTCGACCTCGCCCTGGAGCGCGGAGAGGCGGCCGGTCACGCGGGTCGCGTTGTCCTGGTCGTCCCAGAGGTCGGGCGCGGCGACCTGCTCGCCGAGGTCGGCGATCTCGGTGCGCATCGCATCCAGGTCGAGCACCTGCTCGATGGTGTGCATCGTCGCCTGGAGCTGCTTGATCTCGGTGTCGTAGTCCGGTCCTGCCACAAGGACCAAGGTTACGGGGCGGTGCGCACCCCGCCTAACTCCGCGCCTGCCCCGGGCCTACTCCGCGACCGCGACGGGCAGCGCGAGCTCGGCCCAGACCCGCTTGCCGCCGCTCTCGGCGGCCTCCATGCCCCATGAGGCGGCGAGCGCGCCGACGAGGTGCAGGCCGCGGCCGTGCTCCTCGGTCTCGGTCAGCGGCTGCGGCTCGGGCGTGCCGGCCCCGGCGTCGGCGACCTCGATGCGCAGCGCCTGCTCGCTGACCGAGAGCAGCAGCCGGTAGGAGGAGCGGGCGTGGGTGAGCGCGTTGGCGGCGAGCTCGCTCGTGACCAGCAGCGCGTCGTCCAGCGGGTCGCCGATCCCCCACTCCAGCAGCTTGGCCCGCACGAAGCGGCGGGCCGTGCTCACGCTGCGGAGGTCGTCGGGCAGCTCGAGGACGGCCCGGGTCTCGTGGCGGCGCCCGACCGACTCGAGCAGGTCGACGAGGTAGCCCAGGTCGGCGTCCTTGACCACGAACCCCTCGACGTGGTCGCGGATCCAGGTGCGGTCCGTGGTCTCGAGACCGGAGAACACCACGACCTTCGACTCCGGCGAGACCTCGCGCACCCGTGTCAGCACCTCACGGCCGGCGATGTCGGGCAGGCCGAGGTCGAGAACGACGACGTCGGGACGCAACTGTGCGGCGAGCCGGACGGCGTCGGAACCGTCCGCCGCCTCACCCACGACCTCGAATCCGCCCCGGAAACGAAGCGAGGTGCGGACCAGCCGGCGTACCTCAACGACGTCGTCCACCAGGAGGACGCGGATGGGCACGGACGAAGCGTAGGCGCTCTGCGGGCCACGGGCACGCATCCCGGAGCGCGTCGGAGGTCGGTCAGCGTCGGGCATCGGCGGCGATCCGGGGCAGGGTGACGACGAACGAGCCGCTGGTGCCGGCGTCGCCGGGGCGGTACGTCGCGTCCCCGTGGTGGCTGCGCGCCAGTTGACGGACGATGTAGAGACCGAGACCGGTGCCACCCCCGGACCGACCGGTCGCGAACCGGTCGAACAGCCGGTCGCGCATCTCCGCACGGACCCCCTGCCCGCCGTCGCGGACCTCGATCTCGACCACGGCCCCGTCCTCGCCCGACGCGCGGGCGCTCACCCGCACCGGCGGGACGCCGTGGCGCAGCGCGTTGGCGACCAGGTTGTCCACGGCCTGCGCGAGGCGGTCGCGGTCGCCCTGCACGACGAGTCCGGGCTCGGCGCCGACCTCGATCTCGACGTCCGGGTGGGACCGGCGGGCGGCCCGAGCGGCGGTCTCGACGAGGTCGTCGACGTCGACAGCCTCGAGCTCGAGCTCGAGGGCGCTCGCCTGCAGGCGGGAGGCGGTGAGCAGGTCGGTGAGCAGCCGGCGCAGGCGGGTCGCACTCGAGCTCATCCCCTCGAGCAGCTCGCGCCGCTCCTCCGCCGAGAGCTCCGGCCCGTGTGCGGTGAGCATCTCGGCGGTCCCCGCGAGGACGCCGACGGGGGTGCGCAGCTCGTGGGCGGTGACCGCGAGGAAGTGCGCCTGGTCCTCGGCGGCCTGCTGGAGCTGGGCGTTGGCCTCGGCAAGCGCGGTGGCCGCCCGCTCGCGCTCCTCCAATATCTCGCGGCGCGAGGTGGTGTCGCGGGTGATCTTGGCGAAGCCGATGTGCCGGCCGGTCTGGTCGTGGACCGTGGTGATGAGCACGCTCGCCCAGAACCGGCTGCCGTCCTTGCGGACCCGCCAGCCCTCCTCCTCGTAGTGCCCGTCGCGCAGCGCCAGCTCAAGCTCGTGCTCGGGGTGGCGGGCGGCCTGGACCTCGGGCGGGTAGAACGTGCGGAAGTGGCGCCCGACGATCTCGCTCTCGACGTAGCCCTTGATCCGCTGGGCCCCGGCGTTCCAGCTCTCCACCAGTCCCTCGGGCGAGAGCATGAAGATCGCGTAGTCCTCGACGTTCTCGACGAGCAGCCGGAACCGTGCCTCGCTCCGACGCAGCTGCTCCTCCGCGCGGCGCTCGGCGGTCACGTCCTGCACCTGGAGGAACAGGTACAGCGGCCGCTGGTTGCTGTCGAGCACCGGCGCCACCGTGGCCATCACGCGCCGGGTGCGGGCCCCGTCGGTCACGTCGTGCTCGAGCTGGACCACGCGGCTGCGGCCGGAGAGGATCTGGTCGAGTGCGTCCTCCACCAGGTCGGCACGACCACCGGCGAGCACGCCGTACGCCGTGCCGACCAGGTCCTCCAGACGCACGCCAAGGAGCGCGGCCAGGGCGGCGTTCGCGCGGACGACCTGCCCGGCCAGCGTCACCGTCGCCATCCCGATCGCGGCGTCGTCGAACACCTCCCGGAAGCGCTCGAGGTGCTCGCGCAGCACGGTGCGGTCAGCCTCGTCGAGGGCCGGCACCGGCGGCTCGGCCGGCTGCGGGGACGCGCCGCGGTCGTCGAGCAGGGCGACCAGCTGGTCGGCGAGCTGGTCCAGCGACGTCGACTTCTCCAGGAAGGCCACCGCGCCCAGCTCGCGGGCCCGTTGGGCCAGGCCCTCCTCGGAGAACCCGCTGTACATGGCGACCCGCGTCTCGGGCGAGGCCTCGAGCACCCGCGGCAGCGCCTCGAGCCCGTCCATGACCGGCATCGAGACGTCGAGGAGCAGGAGCGCGGGCCGGTGCTCGCGGACGGCGGCGACCGCCTCGACGCCGTTCGAGCCCTCGCCGACCACCTCGAGCCGGCCGGACAGCCGCAGCCGGGTCCGCACCAGCGCCCGCACCTCGGCGGCGTCGTCGACGATCACCACCGTCGGGCGCCCACCCGCCCCACCCGCACCCCCAGACACCCGGGGAACGTAACCCAGCAGGTGACCCGGTGTCGCGCGTCCGAGAGCCTGTTTTGCAGGTTTCTGCAGCGCACGTAAGTGAGGCACCAATCCCGCCCGCGTCCTCGGACGGCGTGCGACCGTTTTCTCAGGCGCTGCTCGGGCGGCGCCGACCATGTCCCAGCCCCACCGCCGACCGCTCTCCGGGGAGCCCGCCATGATCATCGAGGTCCGTCCGACCCCCGCGCTGCGCCGCTACCGTGCGCGCATCGTGGGCGCGGTCGCGGGCGTCGGACTGCTCGCGATCACGCTGGTCTCGGTCGCGGAGCTCGCCGGGGCGACCGACCTGGGCCCGAGCGACGTCACGGTCAGCGACCCCGCCCAGCGCTGAGCAGCGCCCTGAGTCGGCCCCGGACTCAGCGGGCCTTGCGGCCGAACACCTGCGAGACGTACCAGGTGCCGTCGTCGGCCTTGCGGGCGCCGATGCCCATCGTCCGGAACCGGCGGTTGAGGATGTTCGCCCGGTGGCCGGAGGAGTTCATCCAGGCGCGCACCACCTCGGTGCCGGTGGCGTAGCCGTAGGCGACGTTCTCCCCGGCGTACGAGAGACCGCAGTCGGTCGCCACCCGCCGCAGGCCCTGGTGGAACATCCGCTGCTGGTTGGCCATCTTGCGGGCCTGCCGCACGGCCCACTTGTGCAGGCAGGCACCGGGCCGGAGCACCACCCGCTCGTGGGCGACGCGCTGCACGTTGGTGGCGGTGAACGCCTCGGTCTCGTAGAGCACCGAGGCGGCGCCGGCCTGCGCCGGCGCAGCGGCCGTGGTCACCAGGCCGAGCGTGGACGCGGCGGTCGCGAGGCTCAGCGCGGCGGCCGAGAGGACGACGGCGAACCTCCGCGGCCGGGGGTCGTTCGGTGCGTCGCTGCGGCATCCGAGAGAGAGCACTGGTGGGGACTTCCTGTGGGGGTCAGAGCGCACGGTCGGTACGACCGTCGTCCCCCGCATCGGTCCATGCCCTCCCCACGGTAGGAGGACCGGCGGAATACCGGAACCCATCCGCCCCGAACCTGCCCATTCGGGCAGGTGCGGGGCATCGGCGGGGCCGGTCGGGCATGGGCTAGACCCGTCGGGGCGATTCCGCGCTTCCCCGACCGCGAGACCGTGGCCCGCATAGCGTCGCCACCCATGCCCCTCCAGCGCCCCGCGCGACGTCTCAGCGCCCTCGCCGTACCCGCCGGACTCTCGGTGGGCCTCGCGCTCGCACTGGGACCCGTGAGCAGCGGCCCCGTGAGCGCCGGCGCCGTGGAGGTGCCGGTCGCGGCGCGAGCGGCCTCCGGGCCGACGGCCGACGACCTGCCGGCGGGGTCCGTGGTCGCCGACGAGCGGATCGAGGAGCTCGTCCGGGTCGGCGACCGGGTCTACGCGCACGGCTGGTTCGGCATCGTCGGGCGGTACGCCGGACCCGGCGCCGTGCTCGACGGCGCGACCGGCGCCCCGGCGGCCGGACCGGAGATCGCGGACGGCCAGGTCTCCACCGTCGTCGCCGACGGCGCGGGCGGCTGGTACCTCGGCGGCGACTTCACCCGGATCGGCGGCCACGCGGCCGGCGGCCTGGCCCACGTGCGCGCCGACGGCACGCTGGACACCGCCTTCCTCCCGGTCGCCGACGGGCTGGTCAGCGCGCTCGCGCTGGCGGACGGGACGCTCTACGCCGGCGGCGCCTTCGAGTCCGTCGGCGGGACCCCGCGGCGGCACCTGGCCGCCCTGGCGACCGGCGACGGGGGGCTGCGACCCTTCGACGCACCGCAGTCCTCCCAGGTCACCGAGCTGGCGTACGCACCGTCCGCCGCCGGCCGCTCGGCGCGCCTGTTCGTCGCGGCCGACCGGCTGCTCGCCCTCGACCCGGCCACCGGCGACCCGGTGGCCGGCTTCGCCGCCGCCGTCCACGCGCCCGTGCGGGCGCTGGCGCGCGGCGGCGACCGGCTCTACCTGGGCGAGTCCGGGGTCGTCGCGCTCGACGCGACGACGGGAGCCGCCGACCGTGGCTTCGTCGCGCCGGCCGGACCGGCCTCCGACCGCCAGGTCCACGCCCTGCTCTACACCCGCGACCGGCTCTACGTCGGTGGCGACCAGGCCGGCGGCCGGCTGCTGGCGCTCGACCCCGCCACCGGCGCGGCCGACCGCACGTTCGCACCGGACATCGCGGCCGGTCGCAACGCGGTCGACGTGCCCGCGGGCGTCTATGACCTGGCGCTCGACGGCGACCGGCTCTGGGCCGCGGGCAGCTTCACCTCCGTGGCCGGCAGGCCCGCGGGCGGGCTCGCCGTGCTCGACGCCGCCACCGGAGCGCCGGCCGGTCCCGCGGTGCCGTCGTACGACCTGCAGGTGAACGCGGTCGAGCTCTCCGGCGGCCGGGCGTACGTCGGCGGGCACTTCTACCTGAGCGGCGCGGTGCGCACGGCCGGCATCGCCGCGCTCGACGCCGTGACGATGGAGCCGGTGCCGGGCTTCAAGGTCACCCGGCCGGCGTACGGCGACCTGATCCCCGGGGACGGCGTGCTGTTCGTGGCCAACACCCACTTCATGGGCTACGACCCGTCGAAGCGGGCCGCCGCGACCCACCACTTCTACGAGACCGAGAGCTGGCCGGTCCGCGCGTTCGACGCCGACACCGGCGCGGCGCTGCCGGGGCGGTCGATGCAGGTGCCCGACCTGACCGGGATCACCACGATCGGCAACCGGCTCTACGTGGCGCGGCGTCTGCAGGACGACGTGCGCTTCCCGCGCAACCAGGTCGACGTCTACGGGTCGTCGCACAGGGTGGTGGCGTCGTACCGGCTGCCGCTACGTGGCTACGTCACGGAGCTGGCCAGCGTCGGCGGCGACCTCATCGTCGCGGGCAGCTTCAAGAAGCAGCCGGTCTCCGACACCGCGATGATCCGGGTCGACGCCCGCACCGGGAGGCTCCGGGGCTGGTTCAACCCGAAGATCGAGGGGCCGGTGTACGACGTCGCGACCGCCGGGTCGTCGCTGTACGCCGCGGGCATCTTCACCCGGGTCTACAGCGGTCGGGACACCTACAGCCCCGGTCTCGCGCTGCTCGACGGGCGGTCGCACGAGAGGTCGACGTTCGCCCCGGCCGCGTTCACCGGCAAGCGGGTGCTACTGCGCGTCAGCCCGCTCGGCAGCCTGGTGTGGGTCGACGGCAGCTCGCGCCGGTTCCTCGACGCCGCCACCGGCGCGGAGGTCGCCGACCCGACCGGCGGCTGGGGCGACCGGCTGTGGTCGATCACCGGCAGCACCGACACCGGCCTGGCGTTCACCTCGTGGATCGAGCCCAACCTCGGCGGGCGTGACGTCTACCGGCTGGGCTTCGTCGCTCCGGCCGGCTGAGCCCTCCGCGGGACGTCATCCCATGCGTGGCCTTGGACCCTCGAAAGGGATGACGTCCCGGGTCAGCGCTCGACGGCCACGACCGCCGAGCCGGTCGCGCCGATCGTGGCGACCTCGGGCGACCCCGGCACCGTCAGCGGCAGGTCCAGCGGCGCGCGGACGTGCACGGTCACGTTGGTGACGTCCCGGTCGACGTCGACGGTGAAGCTCAGGCCGGGGTACGCCGCGTAGGCACCCGTGGAGACCAGGTAGTCGTGCACCGACGCCCGGATGGACGCTGCGGCGAGCCCGAGCCGGTCGTCGGGGACGCCCTGGGTGTAGACCGGGCGGCCCGCCGCCCCGAGGTCGGCCCCGCGCAGGGCGGCGCCGTCGGCGACCGTGTCGAGCTGCTGGCGCTGCAGGTAGGCCGCCGAGGCGTCGACCACCATCGCCACCGCCATCGCGAGCACGAACGCGAAGCCGATGATCATCAGCGTCGCCTGCCCGCGCTGGTCGCGGTCCCGGCTGCGGTCACGGGCCGGCACGGTGGACCTCCTGGAACTGCCCGATGGGGACGGTGTGGGTCGCGTCGAGCGCGAAGCTCGGTGCCCCGCCGCCGAAGAAGCTCGGCAGCAGCGGCAGGTCGACGTGGGAGGACACGACGACGGTGATCACCGACGTGCCGGCGTGGCAGTCGTGGGGGTACGGCGTACACCTCACATGAACGTCGACCGGGACGCCGTGCACGCCCTGGTCGTCGAGCGCCTGCCGGGCCGCCGCCTGCGCCCGCGCCCTGCCCTCGGCGTCGGTCGGGGCCAGGGCGTAGGCGCGGGCCGCGGCCCGGGCGGCGCCGCTCACCCCGAACGCGCCGCGCTGCACCTCGAACACCGACATCACGATCCACAGCATCGGCACCAGCAGCAGGAGGCCGAGCCAGACCAGCTCGACCAGCGCGCTGCCACGCTCGTCCGGTCGCCGTCTCGGTCGGAGCGTCACGGCCGCTGCTCCTTGACCGCGTGGCCGGTGACGGTCAGTGAGATGCCGGGACCGCCGAGGCCGAGCGCGGGCACGGTGGCGTGGACGACCACCTCGACCCCCGGGGCACCGGCCACCGTGGCCGGGTGCGCCTCGATGTCCTGGGCGAACCGGCCCGAGATCGCCCCGTCGATCTGGCTGCGGGTGCGGGCCGCACCGTCGGCCGGGTCGCGTTCGAGGGTGGCGGCGTAGCGGGCGCCCTCCGAGGCTGCGGAGGCGAGCGTGTTGCGCACCAGCAGCACCAGGGCCACCTGGAGGATGCCCAGGAAGAGCGGCACGAGCACGACGAGCACCAACACGAAGTCCACGACCGCGGACCCGCGCGCGCCGCGGCGCCGGCGTGCCATCGGGCTACTTCACCTGGTTGAGGGCCGAGCTGAGCATCCCGGTCAGCTGGGTCTTCGCGACCCCCGTGATCACCACGACCAGGCCGGCCGTCATCACGGTGATCATCACCCAGCCCGGCACGTCTCCGCGCTCGTCTCGGGGCCGCGGTGCGACGAGCGCGACGTAGAGGCGGGTGAGCGCCAGTGCGATGTGTTCCATTGCTCTCTCCTTTCTCCCCCAGCACCTCACGAGGTGGTCAGGTGCAGCCCGACGACGCCGGGCCAGAACGCGAACACTCTCATACCTTTTTAGGTGTTAATGTCGAGCCATGAACGACCTCAAGGGCAAGCGCGCCGTGATCTACACGCGGGTCTCTCGGGACGACTCGGGTGAGGGGCGTAGCAACCAGCGCCAGGAGCAGGACTGCCGCATGTTCGCGGCCTCGCGGGAGTACGACGTGGTGGACGTCCTGTCCGACATCTCTATGTCGGCCTACTCGGGCAAGGCACGACCCGGGTGGAACCGCGTGCTCGACATGGTGAGGTCAGGCGAGGTGGACATCGTGCTGGCCTGGAAGGTCGATCGGATCACGCGGACAGTTCGTGAACTCGTCTCGATCGTGGACGTCTGCCAGGAGGCGAACGTCAGCGTGGTCACGGTTGATGGAGACCTCGACCTCTCATCGCCTCAGGGCAGAGCGGTCGCCACGATCCTCGGGTCCATCTCGCAGATGGAGGTCGAGCGCAAGGGTGAGCGTCAGCGGTCCGCCAACGCTCAGAGACGGGCCGAGGGACAGCCGTGGCGAAGTGGCTGGGCGTCCTTCGGTTACGACCGGGACAAGAACGTGATCCCGGAGCAGGCAGAGATGATCCGAGCTGCTGCGCAAGACGTACTCGACGGAGCATCTCTGAAGTCGATCGCTCGACGGTGGCGAGACTCCGGTGTAACTACCCCCCGAAGCCGGAAGGGCGCCGAAGGCTGGACTCACAACGGGGTGAAGACGATCCTTCTCAACCCGGTGAATGCCGGGATCAACACCTACAAGGGCGAGGAGATCGGCAAGGGAGCGTGGGAGCCGATCATCACGGAGTCCACCCTGCGGCAACTTCAAGCTCTGCTAGGCGACCCAAGTCGTCGCAGTTACTCGGGTAACGGCCGTCGCCCCGAGACGCTCCTCTCTGGGATCGGGCGGTGCGCGTCATGTGGATCTCCGGTCGTCGGTGGGAGCAGCGGGGGCCGGAAGGTCTACAAGTGCTCAAGCCCCCAAGGCGATCACCTGACCACCCCGCGAGCGGAAGCCGACGAGTTCGTGCTGGACGCGCTGACGAAGGGGGATGTGTTCGCAAGCCATCGGGTCCTGCCGGAAGCCGCTGAGACCGACGGACAGGACAGCCTGATGGCAGACCTTGCCTCACTCGACCGCCGCGAGGCAGCCATCACAGAGCAGTTCAGTCGCGGTGCGATCGAGCAGGAGTCATGGACTCGCGCCGTCGCTGCGATCAAGGACCAGCGCGATGAGATCCGGGAGCGCATGGCTGTCGTGGACGGACGCGATCGAACCCAGGTCGCACTATCCAGGGCGAGGGTTACGAGCTTCCTCGCGCTATCACTCGCGGACAAGCGGACGACCCTCGCGTCGATCGCGGAGGTGCAACTGCATCCTCGCAACCGACGTCGGAATGTGCCCGTCGACGAGCAGGTGACGGTGTGGGCGAGGGGCACCAAACGCCTGAGCCCCCTTGTCGCGGGCAGGCACCCCGAGTCGCTCAAGCGTCGGGATGAGATCGTCGAGGCGCGCGAGGCCGAACTCCTAGCGTCACTGCCATCCGACTACGAGGACGCCTGACCGATGACCCGGACGGACCAGACCCCGATGCCCTTTGCGAAGCCACAGCCCCGCCGAGACGACGACTCCGACACCGACCGCACCATCACCGAACCAGCCGACCCGAGGGCAGTCGACCGCTGGACATGGGAGCGCACGGTCAAGCAGCGCGCCCGTGGCGTGAAGATGCCGCCGACCGCACAACACATCGGCTTGCTGATCGCCACCTACTGTGACGCCCAGACTGGGGGGAACGCCTACCCGAGCGTGGCGACCTTGGTGGAGTCCTCGGGGCGTAGCAAGGACACGGTCCACACTGCGCTGCGCTGGCTGCGCACGGGCGGCTGGCTGCACCAGGTGAGCCAGGGATCTGGCGGCTCGGGCAAGTCGAGCGAGTACCAGTTGACCGTCCCAAGGGTCTGATCTCGGGGATACCACCAGACCCGTAATCCCGTTAACAGGTAGACAGGTTTACGTCCTTACCTCTCTACCTCTTTACATCTCTACCTCTCTACTGGGTTAACCAGTAAGAGGGGAAGACTGCTTTACGGGATACAGGAAGACCGTGTAACTGGATCACTGGATCTCCGCCGTTGCTGGTCACAGGCCGCTGACGCGGCCACTCCCGGCTTGGTCCTGACCTCTCCGCCGTTGCTGGTCACAGGCCGCTGACGCGGCCACTCCCGGCTTGGTCCTGACCTCTCCGCCGTGGCTGGTCACAGGCCGCTGACGCGGCCACTCCCGGCTTGGTCCTGACCTCTCCGCCGTGGCTGGTCACAGGCCGCTGACGCGGCCACTCCCGGCTTGGTCCTGACCTCTCCGCCGTGGCTGGTCACAGGCCGCTGACGCGGCCACTCCCGGCTTGTCCTCACATCTCCGCCGATATGACTTAACGGCCGCTGGCCGTGCAATAGACCCGCGGCTTCGTGTATACGCCTAGCGCCTAGGGATCCACATTTATCCCAAACGTGGTTATCGTTGGCCCTTCAGGCGACTGATGAGTCTGCAATATCTCAATGCGATCATCGTGCATAACGATAACAGCCGAATTTGATGCACTTATTACATGCCCAGCACTGGGCTGGGTGCGCAGAGCCTTTCGCGCGTGCCGACGCCAACGCCGCGCTTCGATCTTTCCGCGAACGGTTCCGGTCTCCATTAGCATATCCGCTAGGTTGTTCATCGCCGTTACTCGTCCAGCCTTCGCCGCCGCGAGATGCATGAACATCGCCTTGTCTGGGTCGCCAAGGGCCTCAGCGACGACCGCGAGATTCGCCATAGAAGCCCCGGAAACATCGGCATCATGTTCGATCTTTGCTCTTGCAAGAGCCTGTTCCCACCAGTACTCCGCCTCGCGATAAAGCGATTCATCGTCACGATTCCATATTAAGTTTGCCAGACTCGACATCGATCCCAGGTCGTCCGAAAGCGCACCATTCCATAACCAAGCCTCGGCTTGCACTTCATCGCGATCAACCAGCATCGCGAGAGCGCCGAGTTGATTAGCGGCACGTTTCACCCCAAGGTCAAATGCTAATTCTAGGAACTTCCGTCCCCCATCCGCATTCTCGTGTTCGACCAAGTACGTCCCCACCCAGTAATTCGCATACGGGAGATCAGGATGGTCCGTCAGAATTCCTAGGGCCGAGGCGAGATCGTCGCCCATTAGGTGAAGCTGCACCAAGCGCTCGACGACACGGTCGCGGCTGTCTTCGCCCTCCCATTCCGCCTCAGGATCATCCAATAGCGCACGCACTTGCTCGATCGCTTCCGCAACGGACGCTTGATCCCCACGCACCGCTAGAGCAAGTGCTGATAGGGAAATCGCGCGCGGAATTCCACCTAGGCTTGCGTCGCCCAAGACCTCGACGGCCTCGTCCACTTCACCGAAGTTGAGATGCCACTGCGCCAAGTCCATGCGCGCATCTACGTCACCCGAATCCGCGGCTTGCTCAAGGAGGGGCAATGCCTCGCCGTGCCTACCCACGGCGACCAAGTAGGACCCAAGGGCACCTGCAGCGCCGGGATAGCCGAGCCGCATGGCTTGTCTGAAGTAGCGCTCAACGTCAGCCTCCACGTTCGGTCGGCCAGAACGGAGCGTCGACCTTGCGGCATTGAACGCTGCGGCCGGGAGGTTGTGTTCAGCAGCTTGCCGGTACAGGCGTTCTGCCTCTTCGCTGTATGAATCTGTTCCGCCGGCCTTCTTCTCAAGAGTAATTGCCAGGTGGTGGGCGGCTATAGGTTCCGATTCTGCGAGCGGTCGAAGCAGAGCCTCGGCCTCGTCGAGTCTTCCCTCTGACCAGAGGAGACTGGCTAGGCCGGACTTGGCGAGGGGGTGAGACGATGCTTGCCATGCACGTCGCGCTCGGTCCTCCGCAGTATCGGAGCCGTCGAGGATCGCCGCGGTTCCAAGACTAGCTAGTTCTTCGCTATCAGCTATCTCGAAGGCAACGTCCCAAACTTCAGGAACTTGCCTCAATTCATCCCACTCCCCAAGCAGCTCCTCAACATACTCATTCGCCAATAGGACGGTTCCCGATTCGTCGCTAACTTCCTCGACCAGCGCCACCGTACGACTGATCTTCTTCGTTAGCCAGGCCATTGCTTCGTCAATTTCCGGCTCGGTCGGCGTACTCTTCAGATAGAGGGAGAGTGCTTGCGCAAGTAGGGGTCGCGGCGGACCGGATCGCATTCCCAGAGATTGCCAATCCGCGGTCAAGCGGACAATCTGGTACTCCAGTGGCCGATCGGATTGGGCAACACGGAGCCTTCTCTCCAAGAGAGGTCCACCGCCAAGCATGGCGCCAAGTCCATACTCCTTTGCACGATCCGTCTCCGATTCCGTTAATTGCTCGGTCGCTCGTTCCAGTTCGTCGACAGACCACCTTCCGATCCAAATGGGATCACCGAACCAAGGAACAAGGTCGAAGCCGTCAGGCTTGCCCTCATCCGAAGCAGTCAGGCGGTCAAGTTCAGCACTCCGGATCGTCGCGATACAGAAGTTGTCCGAAACGATGCCGTCGAGGTACGACACTGACCCAATCCGGCTGAAATTCTCTAGGTCGTCGAGCCAGATGACAGTCTTCTGAATGGCGATACCGGCAGATACGGCTCTGAATAGTGCCTCTGCATTAGGTGGCTTCCACACCCGATACTTTGGAAGGCCCGTCCTTGCCAACTCCAGTCCCAATCGAGTCTTCCCCGCCATCGCCGGTCCGACGATCAGCAACCGCTTATTCTTGCGAAGCCGGGCGAGCGCCTCATCGTGTACGTCACGCTGGACATACCGAACGTCTTTAATTGACGGATGGACTGATGCTTCCGCCAGCGTGAAATCGCGAGCGTATGGGAGCTTTCGATCTAAACTGTGCGGCGCGAGTTCACGCATCGCCGACCGGCCCGTGGCGCGTGCTGCCGCGGCATCCATGAAAGCCTGCACGACGAATGGGACCGCAGGGCTAGCAACCAGCGCCACCACGATCAGCCAAGCAGGAGCATCCTTCCAGCGTGTGACCACCACGACGCCTATGACGACCGCGATGCCGACCGCTATGGACGTGGACGCCCCCGATCTTGCGATGTCAGCACGCTTGAAGCCGCTCCGCAACACAGGTCGACCTTCCTGCTGGCAGGTTCGCTTGCTAGGCGTTTCACCCAGTCAAGCAACATCTCACGGCGATGACTTGGAAACCGTGGCAACTTTGGGGCTGCTATGACCCCCCGGTGAGGTCAACCGGGGTCGAGGGGGTCATACCCCCACGCCCTCCCGTCCCATGATCAAGAGCCGAACGGACCTGAACCCATGCGATTACGGACGAGACGGGTCGTTCCAAGGCTGAGATAGCCCTCAGGCGCACGGAATGGCCCATCTGAGCGCCTTGCAGGTCGCGAGGGACCTCGAGTCCACTTCGGGGAGAACCTCGCTAGAAAAGGCCATTACGGGCCGTTGGTGCGATGCCGCAAGATCTTCGGCCAGCCGACGCCGACCCAACTAGCGCCTTCGTGCCTCGAAAGGTAACAAGGTGAACAGCACGGTGATGGGCAGGACCAGGAACACGACCGGCACCATCATGAAGACCTCCTTGCGGGCGGCCGTCTCGATCAGCTCGCGCCGGCCGGCCTCGCGGACGTCGGCGGCCTGCGCGTGCAGCACGTCGGCGAGCGGCGTGCCGCGCTCGACCGCGACCGCCACGCCCTGGGCGAAGCGCGCGAGCAGTGGCAGTCCGGTCGCCGCCGCCATCGCGTCGAACGCTCCCGCCACCGGCTCGCCGGTGCGGATCTCGGCCAGCACCCGGCCGAGGTCGGCGGACAGCTCGCCGCCGCTGCGGCGTACGACGCGGTCCAGTGCCGCGACCGGGCCCTCTCCGGCCGCGACCGCGAGCGCGAGCAGCTCGGCGACCGTCGGGAACTCCGCGAGGATCCGCCGCTCTCGGCTGCGGACCTGGCTGGTGAGGTGGGTGTCGCGGGCGAGGACGCCGACGACGAACGCGATCACGCAGAGCAGCACTGACGTCGCCGCGGAGCCGGGCGCGGTGAGCATCCGCAGCACACCCCAGGCCGCGGCGAGCGCGAAGCCGACCACGCCCCACAGGACCTGCTCGACGCGGAACTCGTGCACGGTCTTGTCGAGCCCGGCCCGCTGCAGGCGTCGCTGGACGGAGGTCGCCCCACCCAGCACGCGTTCGACCGCGTCGGCGGCCGAGCGCAACAACGGGCCGAACACGCCCGCCGCCGCGGAGGTCGGCGAGGTCGACACGACCCGCAGCTCGGGTGAGCGACCGACCTGCGGCAGGTCGCGGACATAGGGCAGCACCCGGACCGCCAGCTGCGGCCGGCGGACAGCCCGCACCCGGGCGGCGACCAGCAGCACACCGCCGCCGGCGACGGCGCCGAGGAACCCACCCCAGACGGCGGGAGTCACGAGAGGATCCGGCGTTCGGTGGGGAGCCGGCCGATCCGCATCATCAGCCGGTAGGCGACGACACAGGCGCCGGCACCGACGGCGAGCACGACCACGCCGCCGGGTGAGGCATACCGGTGGATGACGTCGGACTGGAAGGACATGAACAGCAGCACCAGCCACGGGGACGCCACGGCCAGCCTGGCCCCGTTGACAGTCCAGGCCTGGCGGGCCTCCAGCTCGGAGCGGGTGCGCGCGTCGTCTCGGAGGTACGACGAGAGGTTGCGCAACAGCCGGCCGAGCTCGCCCCCGCCGACCTCGCGGGCGATCCGGAGCCCCTCGACGACGCGGTCGCCCACCGGGTCGGCGAGCCGCTCCTTGAGCCGGTCGAGGGACTCACCGAAGCGGCCGGTCACCTGGTAGTCCAGCGCGAACTGGTCGAACGCGTGGCGCAGCGGCTCGGGCCCGCGAGTGCCGAGCGCGGCCAGCGCGTCGGGCAGCGACATGCCGGCTCGCACGGCGGAGGTGAGGTTGTCGACGGCCTCGGGCCAGACCTCGGCGAGCTCGCGCTGGCGCCGGCGGGCGCGTCCCGAGACCACCGCCACCGGCATCCAGGCGCCCATCAGCCCGAAGGCCAGTGCCACCGGCGGGGTGCCCGAGACGGCCTGGAGCACCACGGTGGTGAGCACGCCGCTGACGATGCACAGGACCACGAACCCGGTCACCGAGACCGACCCGAGCCCGGCCCGCGCCAGCAGCTCGTGGATCCGTCCGCGGCCGGCCGGCTCGGACCGTGGGCTGCGCGGCAGGGCGAACGCGGTCCACACCAGCATCAGCCCGACGCCGACCCCGAGCCCGACCAGCGCGCCCATCAGGACTCCTCGCTCAGCAGCCCGAGGACGTCGATCCCGATCCGCTCGTAGCGCTCCGCGTGCGGCGGCATCCCGCCGGTGCGGCGAAGCTCGCCGCCGCGACGCTCGAAGAGCGGCTCGGTCTCGATGATGTCGTTCTCGACCCGGCCGGGGACCCCGACGATCTCGTTGACGCGGCGTACGCCGTGCTGGTCGATGCCCAGGTGCACCACCAGGTCCACGCTGGCCGCGACCGTGGGCACCACGAACCGGGCCGAGATGTTCTCACCAGCCAGCAGCGGCAACGTGCACATCTTCACCAGCGCCTCGCGGGCGCTGTTGGCGTGGATCGTGCACATGCCGGGCAGCCCGGCGTTCAGCGCGAGCAGCAGGTCGAGGCACTCCTCGGCGCGGACCTCCCCCACGATGATGCGGCTGGGCCGCATCCGGAGGCTCTCCTTGACCAGGTCGCGCAGCCGGATCTCGCCGGTGCCCTCGAGCCCGGACTGCCGGGTCTGCAGGGGCACCCAGTCGGGGTGCGGGAACCGCAGCTCGAAGACCTCCTCGGCGGACACCACGCGGTCTCCACCCGGGATCGCGGCGGCGAGGCAGTTGAGCATCGTGGTCTTGCCGGCCTGGGTGCCGCCCGCCACCAGCACGTTGAGCCCGGCCCGCACCGACGCCTCGAGGAACGCCGCGGCGCCCGGCGTCAGGCTGCCGAGCTCGACGAGGTCGTGGAGGCGCGCGGCGCGCAGCACGAACTTGCGGATGTTGACGGCTGAGAAGCCGCGGCTGATGCCCTCGAGCACCACGTGCAGCCGGTGCCCCTCGGGGAGCATCGCGTCCACGAACGGCTGGCTGATGTCGATGCGCCGCCCGCTGCTCTTGAGCATCCGCTCGACCAGCTCCTGCACCTGCGCGGAGGTGAGCACCAGCGTGGTCAGCTCGTGCCGGCCGTGGCGGGCGACGAAGACCCGGCTCGGGTCGTTGATCCACACCTCCTCGACCGCGGGGTCGTCGAGGAACGGCTGGAGCGGCCCGAACCCGGAGACCCGGGCGACGAGCTCGCCCACCATCGAGTCGACGTCGGGCACGGGCGCGACCGCGCCGGTCAGGCTGCGGTTGTCGTGGTCGCGGACCACGCTCTCGGCGATCCGGCGGACCAGGTCGGCCTCACGCTGCGGGTCCACCGCCTCGCGGCGCACCACCTCGCGCACGTGCTGGTCGAGCTGCTCGACGAGCTCCTCGTGCGCGTTCGCCGTACGCCGTGGCGCGGGGTGCCCGGCAGGTGTGGTCGAGATGTTGGTCGACGGGTGGGTCGATGGGTGCGTCAGTGACATCAAGTCCCCCGAGATGGTTCCTTGAGCGGCAGTCTTCCAGCGGAACGGCCACGCCAAACCCGCGTCGGTCGATGCCTGTGGACAACGAGCCGGGCGGCGGGTGGTTCCGACCGTTCGTGCCGGCACCGGAGCCGGCCCACCTCGACCTCTGTCGTTTGGTCACCAACCGCAGGAGATAGCGCCCAGAAGATGCCGTTGGTGACCAAACGACAACAGGTCACGCGGCGGCTGGCCGGAGGACGTCATACGGACGGAGCAAGCGGTTGCTCCAGCCGTATGACGTCCCGAAGGCAGCCTCGGACAAGCGGGAGGACCCCCGGACAAGCGGGAGGACCCCCGGGCAAGCCGGGGGTCCTCCGCTTTCGACCGAGCCGAACCCCTCAGGACAGCTCGACGAGCAGTTGGCCGCCGGTGACGGCCTCTCCGGGCTTCACCAAGACCTGGCCGACGGTGCCGGCGGCAGGCGCGGTGATCTCGGTCTCCATCTTCATTGCCTCGAGCACCACCAGGACGGCGCCGGCCTCGATGGCCTCGCCCTCCTCGACCAGGATCCGGGCGACGGTGCCGGCGAGCGGGGCGCGCACACCCTCGCCGTCCGACGCGCCACCGGCGGGCGCGCCGTTGCTGGCCGCCACGGGCGGCGCGAAGTTGCCACCGGCCATGAAGATGCCGAGCGTGGGCGGCTGCTCCTCCTCGACCTCGACCTCGACCTCGTAGACCTGGCCGTTCACGGTCACCTTGAGCTGCATGTCCTCACCTTCACCTTCACCTGGCACTTCACCGGGCACCGTGGATGATCCGGTGACCCTGGACGGCCACGCGGCCCTGCTGAGCCCACGCCTGACCGGTCCGGTAGTGCACCTGCTTGACCTTGGCGCGATGGCCCAGGAACGACGCCACCGCGGCGGAGATCGCGATCACGACCTCCTCGGGGATGTCCTGCTCTTGCCGCGCGCGTACGGCGGCGACCTCGGCCTCGAGGGCCGCCACCCGCTCGGTGAGCTCGCGGACCGCCGCGAGCAGCTCCTGCTCGGTGCTCACGTCGGGCCCAGCCCGTGCTTCTTGGCCGGCCGCACGTCCCGCTTGCTGGCCAGCATCTCCAGCGCCCGCGACAACTCGGCCCGCGTGCAGCACGGGTCGATGATGTCGTCGACCAGGCCACGGCCGGCGGCGACGTACGGCGTGGAGAACGTCGAGCGGTACTCCTCGACCAGCTCAGCGCGCTTGGCCTCGGGGTCGTCGGCCTCGGCGATCTCGCGCCGGAAGACGATCTCGGCGGCACCCTCGGCGCCCATCACCGCGATCTCGGCGGTCGGCCAGGCGAACACCTTGTCGGCGCCCAGGTCCTTGGAGCACATCGCGACGTACGCGCCGCCGTAGGCCTTGCGCAGCACGACCGTGAGCTTCGGGACCGTGGCCGCGGAGTAGGCGTAGAGCAGCTTCGCGCCGTGGCGGATGATGCCGCCGTGCTCCTGGGCGACGCCCGGCAGGAAGCCCGGCACGTCGACCAGCGTCACCAGCGGGATGTTGAACGCGTTGCAGAACCGCACGAACCAGGAGCCCTTGTCGGAGGCGTTGATGTCGAGCACGCCCGACATGACGCTCGGCTGGTTCGCGACGATGCCGACGGTCCGGCCGGTGATCCGGCCGAAGCCGATCACGATGTTCTGCGCGTAGCCGGCCTGCACCTCGAGGAAGTCGGAGCGGTCGACGATGTGCGAGATGACCTCGCGGACGTCGTAGCCCTTCTTGTCCGAGACCGGCACGATCTTCGGCAGGTCGTTGTCGCGCTCGATCGTGTCGTCGGGGTCGACGATCGGCGGGTCCTCGGTGTTGTTCTGCGGCAGGAAGCTGAGCAGCTTCTTGGCGATCAGGATCGCCTGCTCGTCGTCGTCGGCCACGAAGTGCACCACGCCGGAGCGCGCCATGTGGGCGTCAGCCCCGCCGAGCGCGTCGGAGGTCACCTGCTCACCGGTGACCTGGGCGATCACGTTCGGCCCGGTGATGAACATGTGAGCCTTGCGGGTCTGGATGATGAAGTCGGTCAGCGCCGGGGAGTACGCCGCGCCGCCGGCACACGGGCCGGCGATGATCGCGACCTGCGGGACGACGCCGGACAGCAGCACGTTGTGGTAGAACACCCGGCCGTAGCCGGCAAGCGAGCCGATGCCCTCCTGGACCCGAGCCCCGCCGGAGTCGTTGATGAACACAAACGGCGTGCCGGTCGTCAGGCTGGCCTTCATCATCGCGACGACCTTGTCGCTGTGGACCTCGCCCGCGGAGCCGCCGGCGACCGTGAAGTCCTGGCTGGCCACGTGGATCGGGCGGCCGAGCACGGCGCCCTCGCCGGTGACGACGCCGTCCGCGGGGTAGTCGACCTTGTCGAGACCGAAGTACGTCGACTGATGCCGGGCGAACATGCCCGTCTCCTGGAACGTCCCGGCGTCGAGCAGCGCGTCGATCCGCTCGCGGGCGGTCAGCTTGCCCGCGTCGTGCTGCTTCTGCAGCCGGGACTCACCGCCGCCCAGCTTGACCTTCGCGCGGCGCTCGTTGAGCTCGTCGATCCGATCGTCGATGGTGGCGTGGTGGTGCTTGTGCTTGCTCACCGCAATCCCTTCAGGCTCGCTCGACGGTCACGTCGTGTTTGTGGCCGTTCATCGAGACGGCGTAGTGGATGGGTCCCTTGACCGGCCCGGTGCCGGGGGAGGCCGCGGCGGCGAGCTTCTCGGCCGCCTGCTCCGCGGGGTCCTTGCCGACGTTCTTCGGGCCCTCGGGCCGCTCGAGGAAGAACTTCGGCGCGACGCCCGGGAACATCGCGTAGGTCAGCACGTCCTCGTCGGTGCCGTCGGCGCCCTCGAGGGCGTTGGCCTCGTCGCAGAGCTTCTGCCACTCGGGCTCGAGCAGGTCGGCCGGCCGCACCGTGATCACGTCCTTCTTGGTCTGCTCCCGGGCGGCCTCGATGATCTCGGGGTCACGGGGGCCGATGGCCTCGCCGTAGTAGCCGAGCATCAGGTCGGCGAACTCGGCGGTGAGGACCTTGTAGGGGCCCATCAGCACGTTGAACACGGCCTGGGTGCCGACGATCTGGCTCGACGGCGTCACCAGCGGCGGGTAGCCGGCGGCCTTGCGGACCCGCGGCACCTCCTCGAGGACCTCCTTGAGGCGGTCGCCCGCGCCCTGCTGGCGCAGCTGCGACTCCATGTTCGAGATCATGCCGCCGGGGATCTGGCTCTTGAAGATCTCGGTCTCCACGCCGGTGATCGCCGACATGAACTCGGTGTACTTCGGGCGGATCACCGCGAAGTGGTCCTTGATCTTGAGCAGCCGCTCGTCGTCGAGGCTGGTCTCGTACGGCGTGCCGTGCAGCATCTCGACCAGCGACTCGGTCGGGTTGTGGCCCGGGCCCATCGAGACCGAGGAGATCGCGGTGTCGACCACGTCGGCGCCGGCCTCGATCGCCTTCATCAGGCTGACCAGCGTCACGCCGGTGGTCGCGTGGCAGTGCACGTGGACGCGCACGTCCTGGCCGAGCGACTCCTTGATCGCCCCGACGATGTCGAAGGCCGGCTGGGGCCGCAACAGCGCCGCCATGTCCTTGAGGCAGAGCGAGTCGCAGCCCAGCTCCATCAGCTCGTTGGCCATGTCGACGTAGCCCTGCACGGTGTGCAGCGGGCTCTCGGTGTAGCAGATCGTGCCCTGGGCGTGCTTGCCCACGCGGCGGACGGCCTTGATGGCCTCGCGCACGTTGCGCACGTCGTTGAGGGCGTCGAAGGTCCGGTAGACGTCCATGCCGTTCTCGGCGGACTTCTCGACGAACTTGTTGACGACCGTGTCCTCGTAGTGGCGGTAGCCGAGGAGGTTCTGGCCGCGCAGCAGCATCTGCAGCCTGCTGTTGGGCATCAGCCGGCGGAAGGTGCGCAGCCGCTCCCACGGGTCCTCGTTGAGGAAGCGGATGCAGGCGTCGTACGTCGCCCCGCCCCAGCACTCGACGGACCAGTAGCCCGCCGCGTCGATGTCCGCGCACGCGTCGACCATGTCCTCGAGCGCCATGCGGGTCGCCATCAGGCTCTGATGGGCGTCGCGCAGGATCAGCTCGGTGACCCCGATCTCTCGTCGTGCCGAGGCCGCGGCGGTGGCGCCGACGCCCCCTGTCTCGGTGTCGCCGTTGGTCATGGCTTCACTGTCGCAGAACCGTGGGAGCGGTGCCCCGGGTCCTTGGTCCCTCGTCCCCGGGTCGTTGCTCGTCCGTCCCGGGACGTCCCGGGAACGGAGTCCCGGGACGTCCGGTCAGTCGTCGCGCAGGAGGTCGGTCAGCGGCGGGTCAGCGGAACCGCAGCGTGCCGGCGAACCAGTGGTCGGTCCACAGCCGCTCGGTGCGCACCCGGGTGCCGGAGTACGGCGAGTGCAGCACCCAGCGGTGCCCGTGGATCAGGCCGGCGTACACCCCGACGTGGTAGACCCCGCCGCCGTTGGTGAAGAAGATCAGGTCGCCGCGGCGCATGGCGCTGCGCTTGATCCGCTTCGCGAAGTGCGCCTGGGCCGAGGACGTCCGCGGCAGGTGCTTGAACCCCGCCTTGCGGTAGCTGTAGAAGGTGAGCCCGGAGCAGTCGAACCGGTTGGGCCCGGCGGCTCCGGCGGCGTACGGGTCGCCCTTCTGGCGGACCGCGATGCGGACCGCCTCGCCGACCTTCTGGAGGGTGGCCCTCCGGGCGGCACGCTGCTGGGTCTCCTGGGCGGTGGCGCCGTGGGCCCGGTCGAGGCCGACCGGCGCCGTGGTGAGCAGCCCGATGGCGAGCGCGCCGCTGGCGAGGGCGCGCAGGATGAGTGTCGTGTGGCGGTACATAGGTGTGGTGTCCTTCCCACGCCTGTGAGGTGAGCTGTCGGGTTCGGGCGTGGAAGGTGCCCGGCCACCGGCTGGTGGCTTCACCCCGAGCGGTCCCTGGTTCTGGGACGGGACCGCGAAGGTGGGTCCCCCACTCCTGCCCCGGATGTTGTCGACCGGTCACGGACGGGCAGGACTCGGCGTACCCGCGACCGGTTGTGCATGGTGCAAACGGTCGAGGAGGCTAGCCAGACGACCCGCCCGATCACGACTCGACGACGGCCCGGACGCGTGGCGCGGGTCACGCTCCCCGCGTGGATCCGGCGCCCGGTTGGACGAAGGTCACACCGCGACGCGGCCCTCGTCGAGCCGGACGACCCGGTCGGCGACCTCCCACACGCGCCGGTCGTGGGTGGCGACGAGCACCGCCGTACCGCCTCGCGCGGCGGCCGCGAGCGCGGCGACCACCTGCTCGACGTGGTCGTCGTCCTGGTGCCCCGTCGGCTCGTCGAGCACCGCGAGCCGCGGGCCCAGGACGAGCGCGCGGGCCACGGCGGTGCGCTGCTGCTCGCCGAGCGAGGTCTCCAGCATCCCGCGCCGGGTGAACGACGAGAGGTCGAGCGCCTCGGCGAGCGCGGCGAACGCCGGGCCGGGGTCGGTGCCGGCGCGGTACGCCGGCAGGCAGACGTTGTCCTCGACCGTGAGCCCGGCCAGGAGGCCGTGCTGCTGGGGCACGACCGCGACCACCGCCCAGTCGGCGACCTCGGCGGCGGGGCGCCCGGCGACGGTGACCACGCCGCGCTCGGGGGTCTCGAGCCCGGCGGCGAGGTGGCAGAGCGTGGACTTGCCGGAGCCGGACGGGCCGGCGAGCGCCACGAGCTCCCCCGGCGCGACCACGAGCGACACGTCGTGCAGGACCTCCACGCGTCCGGTGCCGGCGCCGTAGCCGTGGCTGACCGAGAGCACCTCCAGCACGCTCGTCATCTCTCCTCCGGGCGCCGCAGCCGGACCTCGTCGCCCACGGTCTCGACGACCACCCGGCGCGAGGGGAACAGCTCGAGGACCGCCGGCGGGAGCTGCAGCCGGCCGGTGGAGTCGATGACCGCGGCCGCCGCGTTGGTGCCCGCGGTCTCGCTCGAGAGCACGCCGTGGCGCAGGTGCAGCAGCCGGTCGGCGCGGTGGGTGACCCGGTCGTCGTGGCTGCTGATCACCACGGCCGACCCGGCCGCCGCGGCGGCGAGCAGCGCGTCCATCACGAGGTCGGCGTTGGCGTGGTCGAGCTCGGCGGTGGGCTCGTCCGCCACCACCAGGGCCGGCGCCCCGACGAGGGCCAGCGAGACCGCCAGCCGCTGCTGCTCGCCGCCGGACAGCGCGTTCGGCAGGTGCTCGGCCCGGTCGGCGAGCCCGACGGCGGCGAGGGTGTCGTGCGGGTCCGCGGTCTCGCCGCCGCGCCAGGCCGCGACCTGGCGCAGCTGGTCGACGGCCCGCAGGTGCGGGAAGATCCCGAGCGCGGAGCGCTGGGGCACGAAGCCGATGCCGCGGCGCCGCAGCCCGCGCAGCTCGCGGGTGGACGCCTCGCCGACGTCACGCCCGAGCACCTCGAGCCGGCCCGCGCTCGGGCGGTCGCGGGCGCCCAGGAGCGTCAGCAGGCTGCTCTTGCCGCTCCCCGACGGTCCGGCGACCACGGTGAGCGCACCGGGGTGCAGCTCGAGGCCGAGGCCGCGCAGCGCGTGGGTCTCCCCGGTCGCAGAGCGGAACACCTTGACCAGGTCCTCGCAGGCCACGGCCGCGACGCTCGTGGGCTCAGCCGCCGGCACGGAGCACCTCCGCCGTACGCCGACGGGCGGCGCGCCGGGCGCCGACCAGCCAGGCGACCAGGACGATCGCGACGAGCACGGCGGCCAGCGTGACCGCGTCGCGGACCCCGGGCCGGGGTCGCGCCAGCGGCGCGATGCTCGTGGTCGCGTCGATCATCGTGGGGGCGGCCACCAGCACCGCGACGCTCAGCCCGGCCGCGACCAGCGCCACCCCGACGGCGCGCCCGATCTCCCAGGCCCGCGACCGGGCCAGCTCGCCGTTCGAGAACCCGACGCGCCGCAGCAGCACGTCGGAGACCGCGTCGCGGTCGGCCAGCCGCAGCGCGAGCACCAGGGCTGCGGCGAAGCCGAGGACGAGCACGACGCCGCCGAGCGCCGCGACGTACGCCGCCGCCCACGTCGAGGCGACGAGCCCGTTCGCGACACGCCGGCCGTCGGCGGTGACCAGCTCGCCGTCCCCGGCGACGTGCGCGGCCCGCAGGGTGTCCCGCAGCTCCGCGGAGGACCCGTCGGACCACACCCAGGAGGTGAAGGCACCGGCCTCGCCACTCGTCGCGCCCTTGCGGCGGGGGTCGATGGTCTGGGGGACGAGCGGGAAGATCCGCCGGGAGCTGATCACCACGGTGTAGTCGTTCGGCTGGCTCTCCGACCCCGGGAAGGCGTCGACCACGCCGACCACCTGGATCGGCACCTGCACGCCCTCGGAGTTGAAGTCGAGCGCCGCCTGGTCGCCGGGCTCGAGCTCGGTCTCCCCCGCGATGATCACCGGCACGCCCTCGGCCTCCTCGGCGAGCCGCGGCACCAGGGCGCGCCCGGCGTCGAGCTCCCCCGACGCGCCCCAGTCGGCGACGTCGGCGAACGTCTCGGGGTCGATCGCCAGCAGCGGCTGGTCGCCGAACCTCGGCGGGACCACGACGCCATGACGCCACACGACCGAGGTGCCGGGCGCCGGCGCGGTGACGGCCACCCGCCGGCCCTGCCCCCGGAAGTCCTCGGCGACCTCCATCGAGGAGCTGGCCCCGGCGAGCGCCGCGGTCTTGTCGGCCACGCCGTCGTCGATGCCGCGCTGCACCGCGAGGGTGTAGGCGAACATCCCGAGCGCGACGGCGACGACGGCCGCGAGCGCGCTCACCTCGCGCAGCACGGTGCCGCTGCGCCGGGCCGCCAGCCAGCGCGCGCTGCCCGCCCGCGAGCGCAACCGCCACCGGCCGGCCAGGAGGGCGGCGGCCCGGGTCACCAGGATCGCGACCGTGGTCGCGACCAGCAGGGGCAGCACGATCGCGAGCGGGGTGCGACTCCGTTCCTGGGGCTCGAGCGTGAGGACGGCGATGCCGAGGACGACGGTCGCGACCAGCACGGCCGAGCCCCACGGGACCGTGATCCGGCGTCCACCCAGCCGGGACAGTCGGGCCTGGCGGTCGGCGGCGAGGCCGGTGGCGCCCGCGACCGCCGCGACGAGCACCAGCCCGACCGCCGACGCGGCCGCGGCGCCCACCAGGTCGGCCCCGCCGACGTCGACGCCGACGCCGCTCGGCGGTCCCGCCGTCAGCACCCCGGCGACACCGAGGCCGAGCCCGGCGGGCACCGCGACCAGGCACACCGGGACCACCTCCAGGGCGCCCAGCAGCGCCAGCTCCCAGGGCCGCAGGCCCAGCCCCGAGGAGAGCAGCTGCTCGCGGCGGCGACTCAGGCCGAGGAGCACCCAGGCCGCGGCCAGGAGCAGCGCGGCGAGCAGCTGCCCGCCCACGGCGTACGGGCGCACCTGCACCCGCGCGGTGTCGGCGGTGGTCTCCGCGCCGGCCACGATGCCCGGGAGCCCGGTCGCGATGTCGAGCCGGGCCGGATCCGGCTCGCCGCTCCGCAGCGCGGAGCCCAGGTCGGTCGCCAGGTCGACCGACTCCCGGCCGACCGCCTCCACCCCGCGAGCGGCGGCCGTCGCCTGCGCCGGGGTCAGGTCGTGGTCGAGGACCAGGTCGGCGGTGAAGACGACGGTCTCGAAGATCCTCATCGACATCTTCTGCAGGGTCGGCAGGCTGACGATCGCGAGCGGTGCGCCGACGCCGGGGCTGTCGGGCTGGAACGGCACCAGCCACCGGTCGGAGGCGGGCAGGTCGGCGAGCACGGTCGGCAGCACCGACCCCGGGGGCGTGGGGTAGGTGCCGAGCAGCGTGGTGCGGGCCAGCGTCGGCCGGCCGTCGAAGAACGTGTCGATCATCGCGAGCGAGACCCGGTCGCCCGGCTCGACGCCGAGCTCGGCGGCCGTGGTCTCACTCAGCCAGACGCCCTCGGCGTCGGGGTCGCCGCCGAGCCGTTCGATCGCGCCCTCGTGGAAGAACATCGAGGCCGGGCTGCGCCGGTCGCCGGCGACGGCGTACGCGCGCCGCATCCGGCTCTGGCCGAATCCGCTCGCGCCGAGATCGGGCTCGCCGTACGCCGGCAGCGCGTCGAGCCGGTCGAGCACCGTCTGCAGGTCCCGAGGCGGCAGGAATGCGTCCCACACCACCCGGAGATCGGCGGAGCCCGGGCCGAACGGGCTGCCGGCGGCCGCGCGCAGGCCGGTGTCGAGGGCGCTGGTGCGGGCGGTGGCAACGAACAGCGGCGGAGCCGCCACCGAGGCGACCAGCAGCGTCGTCGCCACCACCACCAGCAGCAGCCAGCCCGGGGTCCGCGCCAGCCGGGTCGGTGCTGCCCACCACAGCGGATGGGCGGCGGGCCGGTTCACCCGGCCAGAGTAGGGGCATGGGAGCGCTTCCACCTCCGCATTTCGCCCTCGACCACGTTGACCCGCCCGAAAGTTTCGGGCGGGTCAACGTGGTTCGACGAGCTCCAACAGGTCGGCGACGGAGTCGACCACCCGGGTCGGGCGGTAGGGGAAGGTCGCGACCTGCTCGGGGCGGGTGGAGCCGGTGGTCACCAGGATCGTGCGCAGCCCGGCCTCGAGGCCGCTGATGATGTCGGTGTCCATCCGGTCGCCCACCATCACGGTGGTCTCGGAGTGGGCCTCGAGCCGGTTGAGCGCGCTGCGCATCATCAGCGGGTTGGGCTTGCCGATGAAGTACGGCTGCCGTCCGGTCGCGGTGCTGATCAGCGCGGCGACCGAGCCGGTCGCGGGCAGCATGCCCTGCTGGCTGGGGCCGCTGACGTCGGGGTTGGTGGCGATGAAGCGGGCGCCGCCGTCGACCAGCCGGATCGCCCGGGTGATCGCCTCGAAGGAGTAGGTGCGGGTCTCCCCCAGCACCACGTAGTCGGGGTCGCGGTCGGTCATCACGTAGCCGATGTCGTGCAGCGCCGTGGTCAGGCCGGCCTCGCCGACGACGTACGCCGTGCCGTGCGGGCGCTGGTCGTCGAGGAACTGCGCGGTCGCCAGCGCCGAGGTCCAGATCGCGTCCTCGGGCACGTCGATGCCGCTGCCGAGCAGCCGCGCGCGCAGGTCGCGCGGGGTGAAGATCGAGTTGTTCGTCAGCACCAGGAACCGCCGCCCGGAGGCCTGCAGCGCCGAGATGAACTCCTGGGCGCCCGGGATCGGCACCTCCTCGTGGACGAGCACTCCGTCCATGTCGGTCAGCCAGGTCTCGATCGGGCGGGTGCTCATGGGCGCCATTGTCCCCGACCGGGGCGTCGCGACGTTCACCGCCGGGGCAGCAGCACCTCGATGCCGTCGGCGGGGTGGCCACCGGTCACCCGCCCGCCCAGGGCGCCGACCACCGAGGTCACCTGCGCGATCCGGTCCACCGGCTCGGTGCCGGCCGGCTCCTTGCCGCGGCCCTCGCACTCGACGTGGATGCGCAGGTGACCGCCCTCCTCGCCGTGGAACACGATGCGGACCGCGCCGGCCCCGCGGCGTACGACGTCGGCGAGCAGCAGGTCGGTGACGTGCTCGACCGGGCCGGGCGTGTAGGTGAGCGACAGGTCGCCCTCGGCGGCGGCGGTGAGCGACCGGTTGCGGACCCCGAGCCGGTCGGCCCAGCGCTGCGCGAGCTGGGTCGCCAGGTCGACCAGCGGCAGCTCCGAGCCGGCGACCAGGCTGCCACGCCGGGTCATGTCGACGAGCTCGGCGGCGACCGCCCCGACCTCCTCGACCGCGGCGAGGCTGCGCGCCGCCGAGGCCTGGACGTCGGCCGGCACGTCGTCGCGCAGCGTGAGGTCCTCCAGCTCGAGACGCAGGCCGGTCAGCGGGGTGCGCAGCACGTGCGACGCGTGCTCGGCGAAGTCGCGCTCACGGTGCACCCGGTCCTCGAGCTGGTTGGCGCTGGCACGCAGCGCGGTCGAGATGGCCCGCGCCTCCGGGATGCGGGTGCGGGGCAGCTCGAGGTCGAAGCGCCCGCGGCCGAGCGCCGCGGCGGCCACGGCCAGCCGCTGGAAGGGCGAGGAGAGTGCCGAGGCGATCAGGAAGCCCGCGATGCCGGCGACCACCGCGATCAGGACGAACAGGGCGGCGATCGAGCCGGTGTCACGGCCGACGATGTCGCGGATGACCTGCGGGGACTGGCTGAGGGTGACCTGGGCGTCGTCGAGCGCGATCGTCGTGGACAGGTCCTCGTCGGGGTCGTCGTGGCCGGCGTAGTCGGCGCCGCGGACCACCAGTGGCTTCTCCCCGTCCGGGTCGTACTCCAGACGGCTGTCCGGGCTGACCAGGCCGGAGAGGAACTCGGTGTCGATCGCGCCGCCCGCCGCCGACCGGTCGTCGACGATCGCCCCGATCAGCTCGAGCTCCTGGCGCAGGTGGGCGGCCTCCTGCTCCTGGATCAGGTCGCGGAGCACGTAGGAGCGGATCACCCCCGCGCCGAGGAGCAGCACGATGGTGAGGACGACGAACGCGATGGTCAGGCGTTCACGCATCGGTGGTGCCGCCCTCGAGGCGGAACCCCACGCCTCGAACGGCCACCACTCGGTCGGTCACGCCCACGCTCTCGAGCTTCTGGCGCAGCCGTCCGATGGTGACGTCCAGCGTCTTCGTCGAGCCGTACCAGTTCTCGTCCCACACGTCGGCCATCAGCCGGCCGCGGGAGACCACCTTGTCCCGGTTGGCGGCGAGGATGTTCAGCACCTCGAACTCCTTGCCCGTCAGCGGGACCTCCTCCTCGCCGGCGTACACCCGCCGGGCGTCCACGTCGATGCGCAGCCCGTCGGACTTGGCATCCTCGGCCGCGGCCGAGCTGGAGGAGGTACGGCGCAGCAGGGCACGCACGCGCGCCTGCAGCTCAGCCAGCCCGAACGGCTTGGCCAGATAGTCGTCGGCCCCGTAGTCGAGGCCCACCACCCGGTCCAGCTCGCCCGCGCGGGCGGTGACGATCATGATCGCCCCCTCGAACCCCGCCTCACGGGCACGGCGGCACACCTCGAGGCCGTCGATGTCCGGGAGGCCGAGATCGAGGATCACGACCTCCGGGGAGGTCGCCAGGGTGTCGAGGGCCTTCTGGCCGCTGTCCACCCACGAGACGTCGTAACCCTCGCGCTCCAGCGTCCGGACGAGGGGGAACGCGATGTCCTCCTCGTCCTCCACCACTAGAACTCGGTGCGCCATGGGAGCGAGCATAGGGCCCGAGGCACCCGCCCCGAGGACGGTACTCAACGTTCGTCCCCCTTCGTCTGGCCCGCAGTCGACGCGCACGAGGCGGCCTCCGGCCCGTCGGGCTGCTCCCGCGGCGCCGCCGCGGCCTCCCGTCGGCGCCGGATCTCGGCGCCGACGAGCAGCACGAGAACCGCGACGGCGCCGGCCAGCAGCACCCGGGTGACCGGGTGGAAGATCGCGAGGTAGAGGTAGCCGACCCACGGCAGCGTGTAGACGACCCGCGGCAGCGTCGCGCCGGGTGGGTCGAGCATCCACGGATCACGGGCCGGTTCGGCGTCGCCGCGGGTGACGATGCCCTGCGGTCCGATCCGGACGATCCGGTGTGTGACCAGCCCCTCGACGCCCGATGAGGCCGGCGGACGGTAGGTGATGACGTCGCCGCGGCGCAGGTCGCTCACGGGAACGTCGCGCTCGAAGACCACCGAGCCCCGCGAGATGCCGCCCTCGGCACCGGAGTCCATGGAGTCACCGGACATGACGTAGCGATCCAGGCCCAGCCCGATGGGCAGCAGCACCAGGATCGAGACCGGTCCGAGGATGACCACGAGCAAGACAAGGCGCCCCCACGGCGTCGACGCCGGGCGGTGCGGGGAGGTCGTGATCTCCATGGCCGAGTGCTTTCCGAGAGCGGGTCGGGAAAGGCCGTCCGCCCGGCGCTCCCCCCAACAGCGCCGGACAGACGCACTTCCGTGACGGGCGATCGGTCGGCGCTCCCCCCAGGCGCGCCGGACGAGTCGTCCAGATGAGGGTCGGACGCCGACACCGCGCTCCCCCCAGGCGCGCGGTGCCGGATGTCGTCCCCGACGGGTCGATCAGTGCCGGTATGGCCTCCTCAGCCGAAGGATCCTGACGAGCCAGGTGCGGAGTTCACCCACGTGTACGACGCCGACGCCGGCTCGCCCTGGTTGGCGAACGGGGCGTCGTCGGGCAGCGACACCGTGAACGTGAACGTGCTGGACCCGGCGGGCTCGACCGTGCCGACGTCCTGCGCGAGGTCGCTCATGGCGGCGAAGTCGCCGTCGTACAGCGTGCGGCCGTCCTGGTCGATGACCAGGTGCAGCCTCCCGTCCGCGAACGGCGCGGGGTCTCCGCTCTCCTGGAAGGAGAGCCTCGACGGCGTCCCACCCGCGTTGCGGATGGTCACGCTGCGGGACACGGACTCACCGGGCTCGATCTCACTGATGGTCAGCGTCGCGCCCTGGTGGTCGTCGGCCAGCAGCCGGATCCCGGAGGCTCCTGCGCTGGCGCTCGTCCACGGGACCCCCATCAACATGGCCAGCAAGCCGGCGCCGACGACACTGCCGACAGGGAGCATGAGCTTCCTGGCCGTGGTGGCGACTGTCGTCGTGGTCATGTCATCCCCTGGTGCTCCAGTGCTTCACCCTCAAGGTAGGCAGGCGCGCTCCACGCCCGGTGCACGTGATCCCCACGGAAGATCCACCGTTCGGTAACAGAAGCCGCCCCGGCGCAGGATCAGGACGGCTCGGCGAAGAGGTCGCCGTGCTCTGCGACCCGCTCGAGGACCTCCTCGAAGCGCAGCTGCCGCAGCTCCATCGGGTCGTCCGCGCCGGCCTCGACCTCGGCCCACGAGACGGGGGTCGCGACCGTCGGCAGCTCGCGCCCGCGCAGGGAGTACGGCGAGATCGTGGTCTTCGACCCGGAGTTCTGGGACCAGTCGAGGAAGACCTTGCCCGAGCGCCGCGCCTTGGTCATGGTCGCGGTGACCAGCGTGGGGTGCTCCCGCTGGAGGTCCTCGGCGACCTCCTTGGCCAGCGCGGTGGACTCGTCGGGGGGCAGCGGGTCCGGCAGGTCGGCGTACAGGTGCAGGCCCTTGCTGCCGCTGGTGACCGGCTTGGCGGCCACCCCCCGATCGGCGAGGTGCTCGCGCACCATCAGCGCCACCTGGCAGCACTCGTGGAGGCCGGCCGGCTCGCCGGGGTCGAGGTCGATGACGAGGCGGTCCGCGCCGCGGAGGTGCCCGTCCCGGTCGACGGTCCACTGGTGGACGTGCAGCTCGAGCGCGGCGAGGTTGACCAGCCAGGTGAGCGTCGCCAGGTCGTCGACGATCGGGAAGACCAGCGTGTCACTGCTCGACTGCGCCCGCGACCCGGTCGTCGGCACCGTCGCCGTCCGCACCCACGACGGCGTCCGCGCGGGCACGTTCTTCTCGAAGAAGCTGCCCTCCTGCACCCCGTGCGGCCACCGGATCCGGGTCACGCACCGGTCCTTGAGGTGCGGCAGCAGCACCGGCGCGACCTGGGCGTAGTAGTTGAGCACCTCACCCTTGGTGGTGCCGGTGCGCGGGTAGAGCACCTTGTGCAGGTTGCTGATCGTCAGGGTGCGGCCGTCGACCTCGACCCGGACGACGTCCTTGTCCGCGGCCATCAGCGGCCGATCGCGATCACGGGCCGGCGGTCCGGGTCGAGCCGGGCCATCAGCGCCTTGATGAACCATCGCGGGGCGCTGACGCAGCCGGCGGTCGCACCGGAGCCGTTGACGTGCAGGAAGATCCCCGAGCCGCGGTGGCGGACCTGGCCGGCGTTGAAGCCGGTGACGATCGACCACTCGTACTGCACCGGGTAGTCGGTGAGCCGCTCGGAGGAGTTGGGGTCGCTCGCCGGGAGCCGCCAGCGGAACCCGCCCTGGCTCTTGTTGCGGTAGCGGTTGTAGTAGTCGCTGGCGTTGTCCTGCACCCAGAAGTCCCCGGCGCGGATCCTGCGGTAGGGCAGGTCCCGGTCGGGCCTCGCGCGGTGGGTGCCGAAGGCCCAGGGCAGGTCGTAGGTGCCCAGCGGCGTGGTCCCGGTCCCCTGCCGGCGGCGCTGCCCGGCGACCAGGCCGCCGTACCCGATCCGGCCGTCGGCCGCCTGCAGGCGCCGCTCCCAGCGCCCGTCGCGCTGGACCCACCAGATGACGCGGGCCCGGTGCCCCCTCGTGTGGTTCACGGTGACCACCTGGGTGGTGCCGTCCCGCAGGCGTACGTCGACGCCGTCGAGCCGGACCTCGGCCCGCGCGGCCCGCGCGGCCGCCTGGGCGGGTGCGGGGCCGAGGGGCGCGGCGAGGAGGGTCGCGGCCAGGACGAGCAGCGGCTTCTTCACAGGTCCTCCGGGGTCAGGTCGGAGCGGACGCCCTGGAACGAGGGCTGACGCAGCCGCTCGTACCCGCGTCCGTGGGTGTCGATGTCCACCACGAGCACCGGCTCGAGCCAGTGCGTCCCGCGCGCGTCGACGGCGGGCACCTCGTCGGCGAACGGGCTGTCGGCGCGGCCGAGGCCGGCCACGAGCTCGGCCAGCGCCCGGCCCTGCTTGGGGCCGATGCCGCTGCCCACCCGGCCCCGGTAGAGCAGCCCGCCGGGGCCCGGCTCGCCGACGAGCAGCGCCGCGAGCCGGTCGGTGGTGCCCTCCTGGGGCCGCCAGCCGCCCACGACGTACGAGAGCCGGTGCCGGTGGGCGAACTTCTGCCAGTGCGGCGAGCGCTCGCCGAACCCGTAGCGGGAGCTCCGGCGCTTGCTCACGATGCCCTCGAAGCCCTGCTGAAGGGTCGCGTCGAACAGCATCGGCCCGTCGTCATACGCGGCCGGGACCTGCCAGGTCCCGTCGAGGCCGAGCCCCACGAGCAGCTCGCGGCGTACGTCGAGCGGCTCACCGGTCAGGTCACGCCCATCAAGCCTCAGGAGGTCGAAGACCATGTAGGTCGCCGGCACCTCACGCGAGAGCCGGGCCGCGGTGGCCGCCTTGCGCACGTGCATGCGCTCCTGGAGCGTGCGGAAGTCGGGCAGTCCCCGCCCGTTGAGCGCGATGATCTCGCCGTCGACCAGCAGGTCCCGGCCGCCGAGCGGGCTGGTCGAGAGCTCCGGCCAGGCGATCGTGATCGCGTTCTCGTTGCGGCTGGTCATCCGCAGCACCCCGTCGGCGACCTCGGTCAGGGCCCGGACGCCGTCCCACTTCACCTCGTGCGTCCAGGCCTCACCGGTCGGCACGTGCCGGCCGGGGGTGGCGAGCATGGGGCGCATGCCGACATCATGCCCGGATGCTGTCGCCACCCGAGACCTACGCCGTGATCGGAGCGGGGCCCTCCGGGCTCGCCGCGGCCCGCAACCTCCAGCGCTTCGGCCTCCCCTGGGCCGGCTACGAGCTGGCGTCCGGGGTCGGCGGCCTGTGGGACATCGACGGCCCGCGGAGCACCGTGTACGAGTCCGCGCACCTGATCTCGTCGAAGCGGACCACGGAGTTCGCGGAGTTCCCGATGCGCGAGGACGTCGCCGACTACCCCTCCCACCGCGAGCTGCTCGCCTACTTCCGCGACTTCGCGGCCGCGCACGACCTGGCCTCGGGGTACTCCTTCGGCACCGAGGTCGTCGAGGCCCGCCCGTCGGGTGCCGGCGGGTGGGTCGTCGTCAGCCAGGGCCCGGCCGGGCTGCGCGAGCAGCGGCACGCCGGCGTCCTGGTCGCCAACGGCACGCTGAGCGAGCCGTCGGTGCCGTCGTTCGAGGGCGGCTTCGACGGCGAGCTGTTCCACACCAGTGCCTACAAGTCGCCGACGGTGTTCGCCGGCAAGCGGGTGCTGATCATCGGTGCCGGCAACTCCGGCTGCGACATCGCGGTCGACGCCGTGCACCACGCCGCGTCCGTCGACATCTCCGTGCGCCGCGGCTACTACTTCGTCCCGAAGTACCTGTTCGGCAAGCCCGCCGACACCCTCGACCAGGGCCGGCCGCTGCCGCCCCGGATCAAGCAGGCGATCGACTCACGGGTCCTGCGGCTGTTCACCGGCGACCCGGTGCGGTTCGGGTTCCCGAAGCCCGACTACAGGATCTACGAGTCGCACCCGATCGTGAACTCGCTGGTCCTGCACCACCTCGGCCACGGCGACCTCGCGGTCCGGCCGGACGTCGCGCGGCTGGACGGGGACGGCGTGGTGTTCCGGGACGGCTCGCGCTCGCCGTACGACGTCGTGGTGCTGGCCACCGGCTACCACCTGCACTACCCGTTCCTCGACCCGGCGCTGCTGCGGTGGGCCGGGCGCGGCAGCGCGCCGGACCTCTACCTCAACGTGTTCACCCAGGAGGACCCGAACCTGTTCGTGCTCGGCATGATCGAGGCGTCCGGCATCGGCTGGCAGGGCCGCTACGAGCAGGCCGAGCTGGTGGCGGCGTACCTCCGGGCGCGCACGACCGCACCGGACGCCGCCCGCGCGCTGGAGGAGCGGGTCGCGGGTCCGCGGCCGGACCTCACCGGCGGCTACCACTACCTCGGGCTCGAGCGCATGTCGTACTACGTCAACAAGGACGCCTACCGGCATGCTGTGCGGACCGAGATCGAGCGCCTCGGGCAGACCCCGGGAGGCCCCTCGTGACCACGCTCCTCGCCGGCGTGACCGCACTGGTCACCCCGCTCGCCGCCGACCTCGACGACATCCACCTCGACTTCGACGCGAGCTCGCTGACGTTCCTCAAGATCGTGATCGCGCTGATCCTGTTCGGCGTCGCGCTCGACACGAAGGTCGACGACTTCGTCGCGGTCGGCCGCCGGCCGGTACCGGTGCTGATCGGCGTGGTCGCCCAGTTCGTCTGCCTCCCGGCGCTCACGCTGCTGCTGACGATCGTCCTCGACGTGCGCGGCTCGGTGGCGCTCGGCATGATCCTGGTCGCCTGCTGCCCGCCCGGCAACATCTCCAACATCCTCACCCACCGCGCCGGCGGCGACGTCGCGCTCTCGGTGTCGATCACCGCGGTCAGCAACGTGCTGACGATCGTGATGCTGCCGCTGAGCGTGGCGTTCTGGGGCGGGCTGTCCCCCGCCGGCGACGACCTGCTGCACTCGGTCGACCTCGACCCGCTGAAGACGTTCGCCGAGGTCGCCCTCGTGATCGGGCTGCCGTTCGTCGCGGGGCTGGCGATCACCCGGCTCTGGCCGCGGGTCGGCGACCGGGCCCACCGGGTGGTCGGGCCGGTGTCTTTCGTGCTGCTATTCGCGATCATCGCGCTCGGCTTCAGCGCCAACGTCGACGTCTTCAAGGGCTACATCACGCTGATCCTGCTCGCCGTGTTCCTGCAGAACGCGATGGCGCTCGCGCTCGGGTACGCCGTCGCGCGCGGCGCCCGGCTGCCGTCGCGCAGCCGCAAGGCGATGACGTTCGAGGTGGGCGTGCGGAACACCGGCCTGGGCCTGCTGCTCGTGTTCGACTACTTCGACGGGCTGGGCGGCATGGCGCTCGTTGCCGCGTGGTGGGGCATCTACGACATCATCGTCGGGCTGGTCGTCGCGCAGCTGTGGCGGCGGCGTACCGCCGACCGGGACCGGGAGCGGGTGGTGGCATGAGGGCGGTCCCTGAGGAGGTTGCGCAGCAACCGTCTCGAAGGGTCCTGGTCACCGGGGGCAGCGGCTTCCTCGGCCGCTCCGTGGTCGCCGGCCTCGCCGCCGCCGGACACGACGTCGTCAGCGCGGACCTGCGCGAGCCGGCCGCCCCGACGCCCGGCGTCCGACACGTGGTCATGGACGTCACCGACGCGGCCAGGGTCGGCGAGGTGATCGGCGAGGCGCGGCCCGAGGTCGTCGTGCACCTCGCCTCGATCGTCACGCCCGGACCCGGCTCGACCCGCGAGCTCCAGCGGGCCGTCGACGTCGACGGGTCGCGGCACGTGCTCGACGCCTGCATCGAGCACGGCGTGCGCCGCGTGGTCGTGTCGTCGAGCGGAGCGGCGTACGGCTACCACCCCGACAACCCCGCCTGGATCACCGAGGACCAGCCGCTGCGCGGCAACGAGGAGTTCGCCTACAGCCACCACAAGCGGCTGGTCGAGGAGATGCTGACCGAGCTCAGAGGGGCGTACCCCGAGCTCGAGCAGGTGGTGCTGCGGATCGGCACGATCCTCGGCGCGACCGTGGACAACCAGATCACCGCACTGTTCGAGCGCAAGCGCCTGCTGCGGATCCGCGGCTCGGAGTCGCCGTTCGTGTTCATCTGGGACACCGACGTCGTCGCGATCATCGAGCAGGCGGTGACCGGCCCCGTGACCGGCGTGTTCAACGTGGCCGGCGACGGCGCCGTCACGATCGATGAGGTCGCGGCGCTGCTGGAGAAGCCGGTGCTGACGGTCCCCGAGCCCGTGCTGCGGGCCGCCCTGGCGATCGGCTCGCGGCTCGGTCTGACGGCGTACGGACCGGAGCAGACGAGGTTCCTGCAGTACCGCCCGGTGCTCGACAACACGCGTCTGAAGACCGTTTTCGGGTACATCCCCACCCGTACGTCCCGCCAGGCGTTCGATGATTGGCGGGGCGCTCGCCGGTCATACTGACCGTTACTGGACTGTTGTCGGTGCAACCAGAGAGCGCGCGGCAGCGTGGCGCCGTAGGCGACACGCTCGCGCCAGGAGAGGAGCCCCCATGCGTGCGATCTGGAAGGGCGCGGTGTCCTTCGGGCTGGTCAGTGTGCCCGTGAAGCTGTACGCCGCCACCGAGTCCCACGACGTGTCGTTCCGGCAGGTGCACGCGAAGGACGGCGGGCGGATCAAGTACCAGCGGGTGTGCTCGCTCGACGGCGAGGAGGTGCCGTACGCCGACATCGCCAAGGGCTACGAGACCGAGGACGGCGAGATGGTGATCCTCACCGACGACGACCTCGCTGAGCTGCCCTCGACGTCCTCGCGCGAGATCGCGGTGGAGAAGTTCGTCCCCTCCGACCAGATCGACCCGATGCTGTTCGAGAAGTCCTACTACCTCGAGCCCGAGAAGTCCGGCGCCAAGCCCTACGCCCTGCTGCGCCAGGCGCTGCTCGACGCCGACCGGATGGCGGTCGTGACCGTGGCGCTGCGCCAGCGCACCACGGTGGCGGTGCTGCGCGTGCGCGACTCCGCAAACGGCCAGGTGATCGTGCTGCAGACGATGATGTGGCCCGACGAGATCCGCACCCCCGACTTCTCCGTCGAGACCGGCGAGGTCAAGCCGGCCGAGGTCAAGATGGCCAACATGCTGGTCGAGACGCTGGCCGGCGACTTCGAGCCGTCGGACTTCGCCGACGACTACGCCGAGGCCGTCGAGGCCGTGGTCAAGGCCAAGATCGAGGGCGGCGAGGTCAAGCGCACCGCCACGTCGACCAAGTCCTCCGGCGAGGTCGTCGACCTGCTCGCCGCGCTCCAGCGCTCCGTCGACGCCGCGAAGTCCGCGCGCGGCGAGGCACCGGCCGACGAGGGTGAGGACGAGGCCGAGCCCGCGAAGAAGGCGCCCGCCAAGAAGGCGGCGCGCAAGAGCACCACGGCCAAGAAGACCCCGGCCAAGAAGGCACCCGCGAAGAAGGCCGCCGCGAAGAAGACCGCGAGCAAGAAGACCGCGGCCCGCAAGGCCAGCTGAACGGATCTCGGCCGTCGTGTCGAGATCGGGGGCGCTCGTCCGACGTCCGGGTGACCACACCACCCGATCACAGGAGACGACGATGCGCTACATCACGTTCGTGAAGATGGCCGAGGACATCGGCGACCCGCCGCCCGAGCTCGCCGAGGCGATGGGCAAGGAGATGGGCCAGGCCCTCGCCGCCGGCACCCTGCTCGAGGCCGGCGGCCTGTCGGGCATGCGCGACAGCACCGAGATCCACCTCCGCGGTGGCTCCATCACCCAGGTCGACGGGCCCTACGCGGAGGGCAAGGAGGTCGCCGGCGGCTACGCGATCACCGAGGTGCGCAGCCACGACGAGGCCGTCGAGGGAGCCCGCCGGGTGCTCGAGCTGCACCAGCAGTACTGGCCCGGCTGGGAGGGCTCGGTCGAGATCCGGCAGATGTTCACCGCACCGGGCCAGTGACGGGCCAGTGACCCGTCCGCCGGCGGACCCTCCCACCAGCGCGGCGATCACCGCCGTCTGGCGGCAGGAGTCCGTGCGGCTCGTGGCGGCCCTGGCCCGGATGACACGCGACGTCGACCTGGCCGAGGACCTCGCCCAGGACGCCCTGGTCGCGGCCCTCGAGCAGTGGCCCGACCGGGGCGTCCCCGGCAACCCCGGCGCCTGGCTGACGGCGGTCGCGAAGCGCCGGGCGATCGACCAGTTCCGGCGCAACGACACCCTGCGCCGGCGTACCGCCGAGCTCGCGCACGGACTCGAGGAGACGGTGATGCCCGACCTCGACGGCGCCGTCGACCACATCGAGGACGACGTGCTGCGGCTGGCGTTCCTCTGCTGCCACTCGGCGCTGCCGCCGGAGTCGCGGACGGCGCTGACGCTGCGGCTGGTCGGTGGCCTCACGACCGCCGAGATCGCCCGCGCCTACCTGGTCAGGGAGACGACCATGGGTCAGCGGATCTCGCGGGCCAAGCGGCTGCTCGCGCAGAGCGGGGCGTCGATGGACCCGCCGACCGGACGCGAGCGCGAGGAGCGGCTGGCCGACGTGATGGCGGTCGTCTACCTGATCTTCAACGAGGGGTACGTCGCCACCGCGGGCGCGGACTGGACCCGCCCGGAGCTGTGCCTGGAGGCGATGCGGCTGGCCCGGATGCTCAGCGCGCTGGTGCCCGACGACCCGGAGGTGCTCGGGCTGCAGGCGCTGCTGGAGCTCCAGGGGTCGCGGTTGGCCGCCCGCCGGGCCGACGACGGCACCACGGTGCTGCTCGAGGCCCAGGACCGGAGCCGCTGGGACCGACTGCTGGTCCGCCGCGGGCTCCGGGCGCTCGACCGGGCCGAGACGCTCGCACGGGGCGGGCGGCCGGTCGGCGGCTACGTCCTGCAGGCGTCGATCGCGGCCTGCCACGCCCGCGCGTCCCGGGCCGAGGACACCGACTGGACCGAGATCGCGCGGCTGTACGACGTGCTCGCCTACGCCGCACCCGGCCCCGTGGTCGAGGTGAACCGCGCGGTCGCCCACGGGCGCGCCTTCGGGCCCGACGTCGGGCTCGCCGTGCTCGACGCGGTGGCGGACGCTCCGGCGTTCGCCGGCTCACCCGTGCCCGGCGCCGTCCGGGGTGACCTCCTCGAGCTGGCCGGCCGGCACGACGCCGCCGCGGCGGCCTTCCGCGAGGCCGCGACGCGCAGCCACAACGCCGACGAGCGGCGGCTGCTGCGCCGCCGCGCCGATGAGAACGCCCACCGATCCGACCCGACACCGTCCCCCACCGAAGGAGCAGCCCGATGAGCCAGCACATCCCCGGCGAGCCGATCTGGATCGAGCTCTTCACCCCCGACGTCGAGGGCGCGAAGGCGTTCTACCCCGGCCTGTTCGGCTGGACCGCCCGCGACTCCGGCCCCGAGTACGGCGGCTACGTGACGTTCGAGCGCGACGGCGAGCAGGTCGCCGGGTGCATGCGCAACGACCGCGGCGGCGTCAGCGCCTGGAACGTCTACCTCGAGAGCAACGACGCCGCCGACACCGTCGCGATGGCCCGGGCCAACGGCGGACAGGTGCTCGTGGACGCCATGCAGGTCGGCGACCTCGGCCACATGGCGATGGTGACCGACCCGGCCGGCGCGCCGGTCGGGGTCTGGCAGCCGCTCGACATGCCCGGCTTCGCGGTGCGTGGCGAGGTCGGGGCGCCCGCGTGGTTCGAGGTGCTCAGCGACGACTACGACGCGGTGATCCCGTTCTACGAGAACGTCTTCGGCTGGACCACCCACACGATGAGCGACACCCCCGGCTTCCGCTACACCACGCTCGGCAAGGACGACGGCGCCCGCGCCGGGGTCATGGACGCCCGTGAGCTGCTCGCCGGCAGTCCCTCCCACTGGCAGTTCTACGTCCAGGTCCCCGACACCGACGCCGCGATCGCGACCGCGGTCGAGCTCGGCGGCTCGCAGGTGATCCCCGCCGACGACTCGCCCTTCGGGCGGCTGGCCTCGATCGCCGACCCGAGCGGGATCACGTTCCTCGTGATGGGTCCGAGGTCGAGCTGACCCGGGCCGCCTCGGAGTCGGGGAACATCTTGTCGAAGCGGTGGAACAGCCAGTCGCTGACGCGCGGCGCCAGGATGTTGACCAGCTCGCCGACGTCGCCGGCGCGGGTGTTTGACGGTCACCGGGCGGTCCTCGAGCGCGCGCAGCACGCGGGCGGCCGCCCGCTCCGGGCTGGCGCCGCGACCGGCGTACGCCTCGGTCGGCGCCGACATCGCGGTGCGGATCAGCGAGAACCGGATGTTGGTGAACGTGACGCCGTCGCCGTAGGTCTCGCGGCCGGCGATCCGGCTCCACGTGTCCAGCGCGGACTTGGAGGCGAGGTAGGCGCTGAACTTCGGCGCCTTCATCTGCACGCCCCAGCTCAGCACGTTGACGACGTGCCCGAAGCCCTGCGCGCGCATCGCGGGCAGCAGGCCCATCGTCAGCCGCACCGGGCCGAAGTAGTTGATCGCCATCGTGCGCTCGAAGTCGTGGAACCGGTCCTGGGTCAGCTCCAACGAGCGGCGGATCGACCGGCCCGCGTTGTTGACCAGGTAGTCGACCGCACCGTGCTCCTCGAGCGCCCGGGCGACGAGCGCGTCGACGGCGTCGCCGTCGGTCAGGTCGCAGGAGTACGCCGCCGCACGGCCGCCCGCGTCCTCGATCGCGCGACGGACCCGGTCGAGCTCGTCGGCGCGGCGCGCGACCAGCAGCACGGTCGCGCCGGCACGGCCGACCGCGAGCGCCGTGGCCTCGCCGATGCCCGAGGACGCGCCGGTGACCAGCACGGTCCGGCCGGCCAGCGGGCTGGGCAGGCCGAGCGGGCGGCCGACGATCCGGCGTATCCGCGCGACGGGTGACTGGAGGAGCAGGGCCATCAGCGTGCGTCCCCGGCGAGCAGCGGCCAGGGCCGGGCCGCCTCGAGCTGGGCGGACAGCGAGAACAGCGTGACCTCGTCGTCGGTCCGCCCGACCAGCTGCACCGCGACCGGCAGCCCGTCGGCCGCGACACCGCAGGGCACCGACGCGGCGGGGTTGCCCGCGACGTTCCAGATCGCGGCGTAGCTGATCGCCGGCATCGAGCGCAGCGACGCCCGCACGGTGCCGACGCCATCGAGCCGGCCGACCGGTGGCGGCCGGTGCGCGATCGCGGGGGTGAGCAGCACGTCGAGTCCTTGGGGGCCCTGGAAGACCCGGTTGGCCTTGGCGGAGACCTGCTCGGTGACGCGCAGGGCCCGGTCGATGACCTTGGGCGTCACCCAGGAGCCGAGCCGGTAGGTCTCGCGGGTGCGCCGCTCGAGCCGCTCGAAGTGCTCGACCTGGTCGGCCTCGGCGCGGATGCCGGCGAAGAACTGGGGCACGAACGCCGCCGTCGGATCGGGGTAGCGCGGGTCGACCTCGCGGACGTCGTGGCCGAGGTCGGCGAGCAGCCGGGCGGTGTCCTCGACCGCGCGCACGTGCACCGGGTCTGGGCGCACCCCGAGGGTCACCGGCTTGGTCGACCAGCCGAGGCGCAGGCGCCCCGGCTCGCGCCGGGCGGCGGCCACGAACGGCTCGTCGCCGCCGGCGGTGTAGAGGTCGCCCTCGACGTTGCCGCGGATCGCGTCGTACACCAGCGCGCTGTCCACCACGCTGCGGGTGAGCGGTCCGGCGGTGCCGAGCGCCCACCACAGGTGCGGGTGCGGCGCCGTGGTCACCCGGCCTCGCTGCGGCTTGAGCCCGAAGAGCCCGCAGCTCGCGCTCGGGATCCGGATCGAGCCGCCGCCGTCGCCGCCCAGGCCGGCCGGGACCATCCCGGCCGCGACCGCGGCCGCGGTGCCACCACTGGAGCCGCCGGGCGTGCGGGACGGGTCCCAGGGGTTGCGGGTCACGCCGCGCGAGGAGGACTCGGTGAACGGGAACGCGCCGAACTCCGGCATGGTCGTCTTCGCGACGATCACCGCACCGGCCGCGCGGAGGCGGCGTACGACCTCGGCGTCGGCGGCGGCCGGGGTCGAGTTGGCGTCGCCACCGAACGTCGTGACCGTGCCGGCGACGTCGATCTCCTCCTTGATCACGAGGGGTACGCCGTGCAGCGGCCCGGCGGGTTCGCCGGCCGCGAGCGCCGCGTCGCGCTCCTGCGCCTCGGCGATCGCCTCGTCGACGAGCAGCCGGGAGATCGCGTTGAGCGCGCGGTCGCGCTGGTCGATGCGGCCCAGCGCCTGCTCGACCACGCCCCGGGCGGAGATCTCTCCCTCGGTCACCAGTCGTGCTGTCTCGGCCACTCCGGCGCGCGCAAGGTCCGTCACAGCACCGGAGGCTAGCGGCTCCCGGGACGCGAGGCGGTGGGAGCAAGCGGACACACCGTCCGTCTGACGTCGTGGGCCGGTGCGCCATCCCCGGCCTGCCGGCACCCGGCGACGGGTCAGCGCGATCGGCTACATGTCGACGCCGATGAACACCGGGTCGCCGCCCTTCGTGGTCAGCGGACCCAGCAGCGCGCAGTGCCCGGAGGGCACCTCGCAGTCGTACACCCGGGCGGGGTGCCCGTAGACGGCCGCCAGGACCGAGCCGTCGGTGTCGATCGCGAAGAACGTCGCCTTCTGGTCCAGCACGATCGGGGCGCCGCCGTCGGTCGACTCCAGGCGGCTCGACCAGCCCAGGACGTGACCGCCGTCGTAGGTGAGCTGGGCGTCGATCGCGCCCTTCACCAGGCGGTACGCCGAGGCGCCCGGGCCGGTCGGTCGCGGCCCGTCGTACAGCAGGACGCCGTTGCGGACGTCGGCGACCCGGGTCTGCGGGCCGGCGACCTCCTCGACCCGGTCGGCAACCGTGTCCCACACCGTGGTGCCGGCGTCGGTGCGCAGGAACACCATGCGGTCGTCGATCGCGTCGACGACGGTCCCGCTGGGCACGCTGCGGCTGGCCAGGAGCTCACCGCTGTCGAGGTCGCGGACCCGCACCACGAGGTCGCCGTCGAGGACAGCGCCGTACGCCGTGACCGCGCCGGTCGAGTCGACCTTGGCCGTCGGGTGCTGGCCGGTGCGGGCGGCGTCGGGCTCGAGGTCGGTGACGTCGCCCGACTCCGCGAGGAGCCGCGGCACGCCGTGGGCGTAGAACAGCACCCCCGCCGGGGTCGCCATGGCGTCCGTGTCGAGGTACTCCAGCCGGTCGGCGGGGAACTCCCGGCCACCGAGGTGGATGACGTACCCGGGGTCGGCGTACGCGCGCAGCCCCTGGCTGAAGTCGAGCGGGCCGACCGGGTCGATCCCCCGCTCACCACCATCGCTCCCGCCACCGCCGAGCGCGAGCACGCCCACGACGACGGCCGCCACCGTCACCGCGGCCAACCCGGCGACGGCTCCCTGCCGGCCGCGCCGCAGCCGCCGGCCGCGACCGCGCACCGCGTCGAGGTCTCCGACCGGCGGCGTGAGGTGGTCGAGGCGCTCGTGCAGGACGTCGCGCAGGTCGGTGCTCATCACTGGTCTCCCTGGAGGGCGTCCGCCGAGCGGCGGAGGTTGGTGAGGGCGGCGGACGCCTGCGACTTCACGGTCCCGCGGCTGCAGCCGAGCACGTCGGCGATCTGCTCCTCGGAGAGGTCCTCGTAGTAGCGCAGCACCACGACGGCGCGCTGCCGCACCGGCAGGCCGAGCACCGCGGACCAGACCGCGTCGCGCTCGACCAGGCCCAGCTCGGGGCCGTCGTGGCTGCCGGGCGGCTCGGTGTCCGCCTGGGGCCGCTCACGCTTCCACCAGCCCCCGCGGCGGGTGCCGAGGATCTCGTTGACCACCATCCGGCGCACGTACGCCTCGGGGTGGTCGGTGGAGCTCACGTGCCCCCAGCGCGCGAACGCGCGGGCATACGCCGCCTGCAGCGCGTCCTCGGCCGAGCCCGCGTCGCCGGCGACGGCGTACGCCGTGCGGAACAGCCGCGGCCACGTGGCCCGGAAGAACTCGTCGAACCCTTCCGGCCCGTCCGTCACCGATGCCTCCGAGGTCCCCGCGTCGGCCCGAGCCGCAAGTGCGTCCATACCCTCCAGATGCACCGGGGGCGGTCGCCGGTTGTCCCAGGCGCCGATCTGTCTCAGCCGGTCGCCAGCAGCCCCCGCACCACCCGCAGCCCGACCGAGAGCCGCGCGAGGTCGGCGGCGTCGTCGGCGCAGATCTCCTCGAGCGTCGCGGCCGCCCGCGACACCATCACCTCGTCGTCCTCCTCCCAGGCGGCGATCCGCACCGGTGCGGGGTCGTCCGGGGACGTGCTCGCCAGCACCTGGGCGGTCAGCTGGGTGTGCACGTCGTGGAGGTCGTCGCGCAGCGACGCCCGGGCCATGGTCTGCCAGCGGTCGTCGCGCGGCAGGCCGAGGATCCGGTGCACGAGCGCCGAGAGCCCGAGCCGCTCCCCCAGCGCGAAGTGCACCCGGGCCACGTCCGTCGGCTCCAGCGACGCCCGAGCCGCGACCTCGACGACACCGAGCAGCGTGTACGCCGGCGGGAGCACCGCCACGCGGCTCGCGAGGTCCGCGGAGACACCCTCGGCCTCGAGGCGCGCGCGCCGATCCTGGTACGCCGCGAGCTCGCGGCCGGTCATCAGGTCGGGCAGCTGCGCCATGGTCTTCTGGACCGGGCCGGAGAACTGGTCGACGGTCCGCTGGCTGTCCAGCGGCGGGCGCCGGTTGTTGACCAGCCAGCGCGAGGCCCGCTCCACGAGCGTGCGCATCTCCAGGCGCATCCGGGTCTGCACGGCGGCGTCGAGCTGGTTGTCCAGGGAGGCCAGCTCCTCACGCAGCGGCAGCGAGCCGAAGATCTCGCGGGCCACGAAGTTGGCCCGGGTCAGCTCCGCCCCGGTCGCCCCGGTCTCGCCCGACAGCCGCGGCCAGAACGTGATGCCGGCGCCGTTGACCAGGTCGTTGACGACCTGGGTGACGATGATCTCGCGGCGCAGCGGGTGCTGGTGGATCTGCGGCCCGAAGCCCTTCTGGACCTGCCGCGGGAAGTAGAGCCGCAGGTCCTGGTCGCAGTAGGGGTCGTCGGGCAGGTCGGAGGCGAGCAGCTCCTCGGCCAGCGCGATCTTGGTCCAGGCGAGCAGCACGGAGTGCTCCGGCGTGGTCAGCCCGGCACCCCGGTCGAGCCGGCGGCGCACCTCCCGGCTGTCCGGCAGGCCCTCGAGCTTGCGGCTGATCAGGCCGTCGTGCTCGAGCTTGCGCATCCAGTCCTCGTGGACGTGCAGCATCGGCCCGCTGTTGGCGGCCGCGTTGGCGAGCGCGAGGTTCTGCTCGTAGTTGTCGCGCAGGACCAGGTGGGCGACCTCGTCGGTCATCTGCGCGAGCAGCGTGTTGCGCTGCTCCTCGGTGAGGTCTCCGGCCTTGACGACCCGGTCGAGCAGGATCTTGAGGTTCACCTCGTGGTCGGAGGTGTCGACACCGGCGGAGTTGTCGATGAAGTCGGTGTTGATCCGGCCGCCGATCCCGCTGTCGGCGCCGCTCGGCCCGCCCTCCTGGGCGTACTCGATGCGGCCGAGCTGGGTGAAGCCGAGGTTGCCGCCCTCGCCGACGCAGCGGGCCCGCAGCTCGCGGCCGTCGACACGGATGCCGTCGTTGGCCTTGTCGCCGGCGTCGGCGTTGGTCTCGGTGGACGCCTTCACGTAGGTGCCGATGCCGCCGTTCCAGAGCAGGTCGACCGGCGCGAGCAGGATCGCCCGCATCAGCTCGGCGGGGGTCATCGACTCCACGCCGGCGGCGATGCCGAGGGCGTGGCGCACCGCGTCGTTGAGCGGGATCTTCTTCAGCGTGCGTGGGAAGACCCCGCCGCCCTCGGAGATCAGCGAGCGGTCGTAGTCCTGCCAGCTCGAGCGCGGCAGCTCGAACAGCCGCTTGCGCTCGGCGTACGACGTCGCCGCGTCGGGAGTCGGGTCGAGGAAGATGTCGCGGTGGTCGAAGGCCGCCACCAGCCGGGTGTGCTCGGAGCAGAGCATGCCGTTGCCGAACACGTCGCCGGACATGTCGCCGATGCCGACGCAGGTGAAGTCCTCGGTCTGGCAGTCGATGCCGCGCTCGCGGAAGTGGCGCTGGACCGCGACCCACGCGCCGCGGGCCGTGATGCCCATCGCCTTGTGGTCGTAGCCCACCGAGCCACCGCTCGCGAACGCGTCACCGAGCCAGAAGCCGTAGTCCTTGGCCACGCCGTTGGCGATGTCGGAGAACGTCGCGGTGCCCTTGTCGGCGGCCACCACCAGGTAGGAGTCGTCGCCGTCGTGGCGCACGACCTGCTCCGGGGGCACCGTCCGGCCGTCGACGAGGTTGTCGGTGATGTCGAGCAGCCCGGAGATGAACGTCTTGTAGCAGGCGACGCCCTCGGCCAGCCAGGCGTCGCGATCCGACGGGTCCGGGAGCTGCTTGCAGAAGAACCCGCCCTTCGCACCCACCGGCACGATCACGGTGTTCTTCACCATCTGCGCCTTGACCAGGCCCAGCACCTCGGTGCGGAAGTCGTCGCGCCGGTCCGACCAGCGCAGCCCGCCGCGGGCCACGGCGCCGAAGCGCAGGTGCACGCCCTCGACCCGCGGCGAGTACACGAAGATCTCGAACCGCGGCCGCGGCTCGGGGAGGTCGGGGACGCCGGACGGGTCCAGCTTGAACGAGATGTAGGAGCGCACCCCGCCCTCGTGGGGCGTCTGGAAGTAGTTGGTGCGCAGCGTGGCCCGGATGTGCGCGAGGTAGGAGCGCAGGATCCGGTCGTGGTCGAGGCTGGCGACGTCGTCGAGGGCACGGACGATCTTCTCCTCCACGTCCGCGGCCCGGTCGCGGTCGGCGGACGGGTCGAAGCGGATCTCGAAGAGCAGCACCAGCAGTCGGGTGATGTCGACGTTGTTGCGCAGCGCCTCGTGGATGTAGTCGAGCGCGAACGGCGCATTGCCCTGCCGCATGTACTTCGCGTAGGCCCGCAGCACGGTCGCCTGGCGCCACGTGAGACCGGCGCCCAGGACCAGCGAGTTGAACCCGTCGATCTCGTTGTGGCCGTCCCAGACCGCCCGGATCGCGTCCTGGAAGAGCTCGCGCGAGTTGTCGGGCAGGGCCTTGTCGTAGCGCAGCCCGAACTCGTAGATGTACGTCGGCCGCTCCAGCCCGTCGAGCTCGTAGGGCCGCTCGTCGACCACCTCGACGCCCATCGAGGAGAGCATCGGCAGCACCTCCGAGAGCGACAGCGGCGGCCCGATCCGGAACACCTTGAGCCGCGCCTGGCCCTGCCCGGCGTCCAGGTCCTGGTAGAGCGAGAGGTCGATCGCGGCCCCGCCCTCCCCGACCGGCATCGCCTCGAGGCGGCCCAGGTCCATGGCCCCGATCCGGGGCCCGAAGTCCTCCTTGTAGGCCTCGGGGAACGAGTCCTCGTAGCGCCGGATCATCCAGGCGCCCAGCTCCTCGCCGTACTCCTCGACCACGGCGGTCACGAAGTCGTCGCGCCACGAGCGGGACGCGTCGGTGAGCCGCCGCTCCAGGTCGGCGGTCTCGACGTCGTGGATCGACGCCCCCTTGGGCGGGTGCACCACGAAGTGCACGCGGGCGGTCGTCGACTCGGTCAGCCGCACGGTGAACTCCACCGAGTCGCCGCCGAGGCTCTCGCGCAGGATCTCGGAGAACCGCTCGCGGACCGCGGTGTTGTAGCGGTCGCGGGGCAGGTAGACGAGCACCGAGACGTAGCGCCCGTAGGTGTCGCGCCGGATGAACATCTTCAGCTGGCGACGCTCGCGCGCGTGCATCGCGGCCTCGGCCATCGGCGCGAGCTCGTCGACGGAGGTGTGGAACAGCTCGTCGCGCGGGTAGGTCTCGAGCGTGTCCATCAGGGCCTTGCCGTCGTGGCTCTGCGGCGAGAAGCCGATGCGCTTGAGGACGGCGGCGGCGCGGTCGCGCAGCATCGGGATCCGGGTCAGCGACTCGGTGTAGGCGGCGCTGGAGAACAGCCCGAGGAACCGGCGTTCGCCGACCACCTCGCCGTTCTCGAACTTCTTCACGCCGACGTAGTCGAGGTACGCCGGGCGGTGCACCGTCGAGCGCGAGTTGGCCTTGGTGAGCACGAGGAGGGTCTTCTCCCGCGCCTTCGCGGCCGCCTGGGGCGGCAGCTTGCCCGAGGAGGTCGACATGTCCTGGTCGGGGCGCAGGATCCCGAGGCCGGTGCCCGGCACGCCGCGGAGGTGCTCGCCATCGTCCTGGAGCTGGAGCCGGTACTCGCGGTAGCCGAGGAACGTGAAGTGGTCCTCGGCGAGCCACTGGAGCAGGTCGCGCGCCTCGCGGGCCTCCTCGGGGTCGACCGCCTCGGGCGGCTCGACGGTCAGCTCGTGGACGATGTCGGCGACCTGGGCGTGCATCTTCGACCAGTCCTCGACCGACTCGCGCACGTCGCGCAGCACCCGCTGGATCGCGTCCTCGATCTGCCCGACGTCATCGCCCTCGGGGACCCGGTCGATCTCGACGTGCATCCACGACTCGCGGGCGAACTCGCGGCCGGACCAGCCCAGCTCCTCCGCGTCGTCGTCGACCGGACGCACCTCGCGCAGCGCGCCGGTGATGTCGCGGACGACGTCGAAGAGCGGGTGCACGACGACGTGCACGTCGCGGAGCTGGCGCGAGAGCTCCATGGTCAGGGAGTCCACGAGGAACGGCATGTCGTCGACCACGACCTCGACGACCGAGCGCCGCGACGCCGACCATCCGTCGTCCACCGGACCGGGGGTGGACACCCGCACCCGGGCGGTGCCCTGGGGCCGCTGGCCCGCGAGCCGGTAGTGCGACAGGAAGGCGCCGTACAGGTCGGCGTCGGAGCGGTCCCCCACGTCCTCGGGCGCGACGTGGCGGTAGTAGGTCCGGATCAGCTCGGCGACGCTCGCGCGCGGCGGGTCGCCCGGATCGTCGGTGTCCCCCGACTGTTTCTGGGCCAGGGCGATCGCCCCGGCCAGCAGCTCGGACAGGTCCTGCTCACGCGTCGTCGTTGACACGGGACCGACACTAGGACGCCACCGTCCTTCCACCAACTCCGGCCCCCGTTGATTCGGGACTTCTGGCAGTTGCTCGGCGCCGACCTAGAGTTCGCTCCGCAGCCCCCACAGCAGCGGGTAGTACTGCACCGGCAGCCGGGAGCGGAGGTACGTCGAGCCGCTGGACCCCCCGGTGCCGGACTTGGCGCCGATCATCCGCTCGACCATCACGACGTGGCGCGCCCGCCAGTGGGCGGCGAGCTCGTCGTGCTGCAGCAGCGCCTCGGACAGCGCCCAGACCACCGCGTAGCGGGACCGGTCGTGTGCGGCGGTGCGCAGCGACGCCGAGACCTCCTCGTCGGTGTCGGCCGGGAGGCCGAAGGAGCGCAGCATCGCGAGGAACGCGTCCCAGAGCGTCGGCTCGGCCAGGCGGGCGTCCAGCCGCTCCTTCTCCCCCGGCGTGATCCCACGGAAGCGCTTGAGGTACGCCGGGTCCTTGGCCCCGGAGAGGAACTCCAGCTCGCGGAACTGCACCGACTGGAACCCGCTCGCCGGCGCCAGCCGCTGGCGGAACTCCAGGAAGTCCTGCGGCGTCATCGTCTCCAGCACGTCGACCTGCTGGACCAGCACCCGCTCGATCACGTGGACCCGGGTCAGCAGGTGCTGCGCCCACCACAGCCGCCCGCCGGCCTCGCCGCCGAGCATCGCGTCGCGCGCGGCCGACACCTCGTGGAGCAGCTGCTTGAACCACAGCTCGTAGACCTGGTGGATCGTGATGAACAGCAGCTCGTCGTGCGCCGGCGGGTCCGACTCCAGGTGCTGGGAGTCCAGCAGCTGCGGCAGCCGCAGGTAGCTCCCGTAGGTCAGCTGGGCGCCCTGCTCTCCGAAGGAGACGAAGTTCTCGCTCATGTCCCGCACCCTAGGGTCATCGCGGGAGGGGGCGTGCATCATGTCCCCCATGAAGTTCCGACACGAGCTCCACTACGACGCCCCTCCGGCCGCGGTCTTCGAGATGCTGGCCGACCCCGCGTTCCGGGAGGCCGCCTGCGAGGCCCAGGACGTGATCTCGGCCGAGGTGACCCTCGAGCGCGACGGCAGCGGGTTCTCGCTCGTGGTCGACCAGGAGCAGCGCACCGACGACCTGCCGTCGTTCGCGCGCACCTTCGCGGGCTCCTCGACGCGCGCGATCCAGCGCGAGGAGTGGTCCGACACCACGGGCGGGACGCTCCAGATCGACACCCCCGGCAAGCCGTCGACCCTCAAGGGCACGATCGCCCTGCGCCCCGAGGGCTCCGGCACCGTGGAGATCGTCGAGCTCGAGATCAAGGTGAAGGTCCCGCTGATCGGCGGCAGGCTCGAGAGGCTGCTCGCCGACAAGGTCGCCGCCGGGATGGACGCCGAGCACGGCGTCGGGGTCCCCTACCTGCAGGGGCGCTGATGTCGCGGCGGCTCCACCACCAGATGACGTACGACGCGCCGCTGGCCGCGGTCGTCGAGATGCTCGCCGACCCCCGGTTCCGCGAGGCCGTGTGCGAGTACCAGCGGGTGCTCCGGTCCGACGTCGAGATCGACCGGTCCGGCGACGCGATGACCGTGATCATCGAGCAGGTGCAGCACACCGAGCGGATCCCGTCGTTCGCCAAGAAGTTCGTCGGCGACGAGATCGAGATCGTGCAGCGCGAGGAGTGGTCGTCCCCCGACACCGCCGAGCTGCACGTGACGATCCCCGGCAAGCCCGGCCACATGGACGGCACGATCACGCTCGTCGAGACCGATGGCACCACGGTCGAGACCGTCGACGTGGAGATCAAGGTCAACCTGCCGCTGGTCGGCGGCAAGATCGAGGGCCTGGTCTCCGACCTGCTCCGCAAGGCGCTGGTCGCCGAGGAGCGGGTCGGGCACGACTACCTCTCGGCCTGATCCCCCGTCTGGCTCTGGGCCAGGCTGTCCTCGCGCCGCTCGGCCCGCCGCCGCAGCCACACCACCAGGGCGAGCAGGACGAACGGGCCGAACGCGAGCAGGAGGACGAGCGCCTGCTCGACCGGGTGCAGGGCACCCATGTGCTGGGCGACCAGCTGCGGGGGAAGCATCAGCCGAGGTAGGGGTAGCGGTAGTCGGTCGGCGGCACGAACGTCTCCTTGATCGAGCGCGGCGACGTCCAGCGCAGCAGGTTGCTCGCCGCACCGGCCTTGTCGTTGGTGCCGCTGGCCCGGCCGCCGCCGAAGGGCTGCTGGCCGACGACCGCACCGGTCGGCTTGTCGTTGATGTAGAAGTTGCCGGCCGCGAACCGCAGCTCCGCCTGGGCCCAGGCGATCGCCCGGCGGTCCTGGGCGATGATCGAGCCGGTCAGGGCGTACGGCGAGCTCGACTCCATCCCCCGCACCACCCGCTCGAAGTCGCCGTCCTCGTAGACGTGCACCGCGAGGATCGGCCCGAAGTACTCGGTCGAGAACATCTCGTCGGTCGGGTCGCCGCCCTCGACCAGCGTCGGGCTCACGAACCAGCCGACCGAGTCGTCGACCGTGCCGCCGGCCAGGACGTCGAGCTTGCGCGACCGCTTGGCCCGCTCGATCGCCGCCTTGTGCTTGACGAACGCCCGCTCGTCGATGACCGCGCCCATGAAGTTGGAGAAGTCCGTCGGGTCGCCCATCGTGATGCTCTCGATCTCGGAGAGCAGGGAGTCCTTCATCTTCGTCCAGACCGAGCGCGCGACGTACGCCCGCGAGGCCGCCGAGCACTTCTGGCCCTGGTACTCGAACGCGCCGCGGACCATCGCGGTCCGCACCACGTCGGGGTCGGCCGAGGGGTGCGCGACGATGAAGTCCTTGCCGCCGGTCTCCCCGACGATGCGCGGGTAGGCGCGGTAGCCCGCGATGTTGGCGCCGACCTCGCCCCACAGCTGCTGGAAGACGCGTGTGGAGCCGGTGAAGTGGATGCCGGCCAGGTCCGGGCTGGCGAGCGCGACCTCGGAGACGTCGGCGCCGTGACCCGGGAGCATGTTGATCACGCCCGGCGGCATGCCGGCCTCCTCGAGCAGCTCCATCGTCAGGGTGGCGGCCAGCTGCTGGGTCGACGAGGGCTTCCAGACGACGGTGTTGCCCATCAGCGCGGGCGCCGTGGGCAGGTTGCCGGCGATCGCGGTGAAGTTGAACGGCGTGATCGCGTAGACGAAGCCCTCCAGGGGGCGGTGGTCGGTGCGGTTCCACACGCCGGGGCTGTTGCGGATCGGCTGCTCGCCGAGGATCTGCCGGGCGTAGTGGACGTTGAAGCGCCAGAAGTCGATGAGCTCGCAGGCGGCGTCGATCTCGGCCTGGTGCGGCGTCTTGGACTGGCCGAGCACGGTGGCGGCGTTCAGCCGCTGCCGCCACGGGCCGGCCAGCAGGTCGGCGGCCTTGAGCATGATCGCGGCCCGGTCGTCGAAGTCCATGTCCCGCCACGCGGGGGCCGCCTCGTTCGCCGCCTTGATCGCCGCGCGTGCGTCGGCCTGGGTGGAGGCCTTCAACGTGCCGAGCACGTGCTGGTGGTCGTGGGGCTGGACGACGTCGATCTCCACGCCGCCACCGGCCTTCCAGCGTCCGCCGATGTAGGCGCGCAGGTTCTTCTGCTTCTTCTCGAGTTTGGCGATCTCCGTCGTCAGGGCCTCCCGTTCGGGGGTGCCCGGCGCGTAGGTCAGGTTCGGCTCGTTGGTGGGAGCCGGCGGGGTCGTGATGGCGTCCATGCCTGCGAGCGTATCGAGCGACCCGATCGGGCGCCGAGTCGGTGTTGACCCGCCCGAAACTTTCGGGCGGGTCAACGTGATGTGTCGACAATTCGCGTTGACCCGCCCAGAACTTTCGGGCGGGTCAACTCAGATCAGGTGCGGGATCTCCTGGGTGGCGAACCAGCCGAGGTCGTCGTCGGGGTCGGCGTCGGCCGGCCGGTCCTCGGTGTCGGCGTGGACGGCGACCACGCGCTTGAGCGGGACCGTCCAGCCGGCCTGCGGCTCCGCCTCGAGCTCGGCGACGACCACGACCCGCCGGCCCGGGCCGTCCAGCATGGTCGCCGACGCGTCGGCGGCTGTCATCAGCGCGGCGTACTCCGCCTCCTCGTCGTCCTCGGTCGCGTCGACCACCACGAGGTCGTCGGTGACCGCGAAGGCGCCCTCGGCGTGCTCCGCGCGGAGCCGGTCGATCGTGGTCGGCAGGTAGACGCGGACGCTCACGGCTTCTCCTCGGGAGTCTTGCGCCCGCGGCGGCCCCGCGGCACCCGCGCGCGGCCACCGGACGCGGAGTCGACGAGCTCGTCGAGGGCGTCCCGCACGCAGGGGCCGAGCAGGTCCGCGTCGGGCAGCATGTCGCGGTCCGCGGTGAGGCCGTAGTAGACGTGGCCGTCGTACGACGTCACGCCGATCGCCAGCGGATGCCCCTCGAGCAGCGGCGGCACGGGGTAGGTCGCGACCATCCGCGCACCGGCGGCGTACAGCGGCGCCTGCGGCCCCGGCACGTTGGTGACGCTGAGCTGGTAGCCCCGGCGGCGCTCGACCGCGGCCACCCGCGAGCCCACCGCGTGGAAGGTGGCCGGCGCGAAGCCGGAGATGCTGGCGATCCGGCTCGCCGCGACCGCGCGGCCGGTCTCCTTGTGCGCCTGGAAGGAGTAGGACACCTGGTGCAGGCGCACCACCGGGCTGGCCTCCCACACCGGCAGGTCGACGAAGTGGGCCGCGATCTGGCTGCCGAGCGAGGTCGCCTCGAGCTCGTCGTCGATCACCGAGATCGGCACCATCGCCCGCACCTGGCGGATGCCACGCATCGACTCCCCGCGGGTCATCAACCAGGCCCGGAGCGCGCCGGTGACCGTCGCGAGGACGACGTCGTTGACGGTGCCGCCGTGCGCGTCGCGGACCTTGCGGTAGTCCGCGAGGTCGGTGCGGACGACGACCACCCGGCGCTGCTGCGACAGCGGGCCGATGATCGGGGAGTCGCCACTGGGCGTGCGGTTCGCCAGCGCGTCGATCACGCGGCCCGTGGAGCGGGCGGTGGCGGCGAGGCCGCGCAGCGCCGTGCCGGTCGTGGTGCGGACCGTGTCGATCGCGGTCTCGGGCTCGGTCAGGGACTCGCGCACCGCCCCGGCCATCAGCGAGAGCGGTGAGGGCCGGCTGCGGGCGCGCCAGCCGTCGGCACCGAGCTCCTTGGGCTCGGGCGACTTGTCGAGCAGCACCTGGCCCAGGTCGACGGTCTCGATGCCATCGACCAGCACCTGGTGGGACTTGGAGAGGATCGCGACCTGGCCGTCGGCGAGGCCCTCGATGAAGTACATCTCCCACAGCGGCCGGCTGCGGTCCAGCGGCCGCGACACGATCCGGGACACCAGGTCGCGGAGCTGGTCGAGGCTGCCCGGCCGGGGCAGCGCGGAGCGGCGTACGTGGTAGCCGATGTCGAAGTGGTCGTCGTCGATCCACACGGGGTTGGCCATCCGCCCGGGCACCGGAAGGATCCGCTGACGGTAGCGCGGCACGAACGAGATGCGGTCCTGCACCAGCTGCACCAGGTGGGCGTAGTCGAATCCGGACTGGCCCGGGTCGAAGATCTCGACGGTCGCGTTGTGCATCGGCGTCGACGGTGACTCCTCGGCCAGGATGGCCACGTCGCGCGGACGGAGCCTCTCGGTCATGGGGTCCCTTTCGTCGCACCCGCAGGGGGGTGGCGTCCCGGCCGTTCGCCGGCCGTGCGATTCTGACAGACGTTACAGACGTTGACGCAGCCCGAGCAGAAGGACTGGACGATGCGCCGTACCGTGGCCTGCCTGGCCGTACTCCTGTGTTCCCTCCCCGCGCTCACCGCATGCGGCGGCAGTGACTCTCCGAAGGAGGCGGACACCGGTCCCAAGGTCATCGAGGTCACGATCGAGGGCGAGAGCGTCACCCCCAACGGCGAGCGGGTCGAGGTCGCCGTCGGGCAGCAGGTCGAGCTCGACGTGACCTCGGACGCGCCGGGCACGATCCACGTGCACTCCACCCCGGAGCAGGAGCTCGACTACGAGGCCGGCACGAGCACCCTGACCATCGAGGGCATCGACAAGCCGGGCACGGTCGACGTCGAGTCGCACGAGCTGGAGAAGGTCATCGTGCAGCTCGAGGTCCGATGAGGACCTGGTCCGCGCCTGCGGGGCGCTGAGGTGTCCCCCGACGGCATCACCCTGGCCCACGGGATCGGCGGCGCCAAGGACCTCCCGATCTCGCCCGAGCTGGCGATCGCCGGCGCCAGCGCGGCGCTCGTGGTCTCGTTCACGGTGCTCGCGGTCGCCTGGCGCACGCCGCGGTACGACGCCGCCACGAGCGGCCGGCCGGCGCCGGCGCTGCTGAGCAGGATCGTCGACTCCGCCGGGTGGCGGGTCACGTGCCGCGCGCTCGGCTTCGTGGTGTTCCTCTACGCCGCGATGGTCGCCGTGCTCGGCAAGGACGTGGTGATCAACCCGATCTTCGGCATCTTCTACGTGTGGTGGTGGGTCGGCCTGGTGCCGCTCTCGCTGCTGCTGGGCCCGGTGTGGAAGGCGATCAGCCCGGTCCGCACGATCAACCTGGCCTTCGCGAAGGTCTCCGGCAGCGACCCGGATCGTGGCCTGTTCGTCTACCCCGAACGGCTCGGCTACTGGCCGGCCGCCCTCGGGCTGTTCGCGTTCGTGTGGATGGAGCTCGTCTACCCGTTCTCCACCGAGCTCGGACCGGTCCGGCTGTGGTGCGCGGCGTACGTCGCGGTGATGCTCGTGGGCGGCGCGCTGTTCGGCAACACGTTCTACGAGCGCACCGACCCGTTCGAGGTCTACTCCACGCTCGTCTCACGGCTCTCGGTGTGGGGCCGGCGGGGCGACCTGCTCGTCGTGCGCAGCCCGCTCGCGAACCTCGACGCCACCCCGGTGCGCCCCGGGATGGTGGCGGTGGTGGCCGTGCTGTTCGGCAGCACGGCGTTCGACTCCTTCAAGGACTCCACCCGCTGGCTCTCGTTCGTGCAGGACACCGACATCTCGACGTACCTGCTCGACAACGTCGCGCTGGTGGCGTTCTGCGTGGGCGTCGGGCTGGTGTTCACGCTGGGGTGCGTGCTGACCGGCCTCGGGGACGAGCTGCGCCGCGGCGAGCTGCCGAACCTGCTCGCCCACTCGGTGGTGCCGATCATCGTGGGCTACATCGTCGCCCACTACCTGCGCTACCTCGTCGAGGTCGGCCAGCTCACGCTGATCCAGGCGAGCGACCCGTTCAGCGACGGCAGCAACTACCTCGGCACCGCGAACCTGGACCCGTGGTACTGGCTGGCCTACCACCCGACGTTCCTGGCGAACCTCAAGGTGGTCGCCGTGGTGGCCGGCCACGTGCTCGGGGTGATCGCGGCGCACGACCGGGCGATCCGGATCCTGCCGCCGCGGCACCAGCTGACCGGTCAGCTGCCGCTGCTGTTCGCGATGGTGGCCTTCACCGTGGGCGGGCTCTACCTGCTGTTCGCGGCCTGAGCGCCGGCCGGCGCGAGGGCGTCGGCGAGCCGGCCGACCGCCCGGCTGAGCGGCGAGTCGCCGACCTCCACGAGCGTGCGGCCGGTGACCAGCGCCCGGTCGACCGTGGCTTGGTCGTCGGGGAGGAAGTGCAGGCCGGCGAGCCGGGCGAAGCCGCTCACCATGCCGGCGACGTCGCGCTCGGACCAGCCGAGCGTGGCCCGCATCCGGTTGACCACCACGTGCACCGGCCGGCCGCCGGTGGCGTCACGCAGCTCGACCAGGCCGCGGGCGAGCCGCGAGAGCCCGACCGGGTCGGCACTGCCCACGACGACCACCTCGTCGGCGACCTCGAGCGCACCGAGCGTCATCTGGTTGCGACCGGGCCGGGTGCCCAGCTCGGGGACGCCCTCGTCCTCGAGGCTGAACCCGGTGTCGACCACGACCTCGGCCCGGTCGCGACCCACCTCCAGCAGGTGCTCGAGCGCCCCCGCGCGCACCTCCACCCAGCGGTCGCCGCGGGGCAGGCCGGTGACCACGCTCAGGTGCGCGTCGATGCCGCGCTGCACGGACGCGAACCGCTCCTCGAGCTGCCCCGACGACGCCAGGCGCGCGGCGGCGAGCAGCCCCGAGACCTCGTCGAGGATGCCGAGCTGCTGGGCCACGGCGCCGCCGTACGGGTCGGCGTCGACCAGGACCGTACGCCGGCGCCGGCGGGCGGACTCGGCCGCGAGCGCGGTCGCGACCGTGGTGCGCCCGGGCGCGCCGGCCGGCCCCCAGACGACGACCACCCGCCCCGGGACCGGCACCTCGACCGGTGCCTCGGCCGGGGGCCCGATCGGCGGCCCGCTCGGCGGCGGCCCGAGCCCGGGCGGGGTGGGCGGCCGGACGGCGGTGCCCGGGGACTCCTCGGCGAGCACCGCGGCGGGCAGCGTGCCGAGGTCGTCGTCGGTCACCACCCGGTGGACGCCGATCCGGGCGCGATGGCCACGGGCCGGACGCCGTGCTTGCGGAGCAGGTCGACCGCGCCGCGGTCGAGCCCGGGCGCGTCGAGCCCGAGGACCGCCACGTCGGCCTGCCCGGCCGTCGCGGCGGCGAGCAGGTCGTCGACGTCGACGCAGCGCTTGAGCACCACGATGCCGGGATGGTCGCCGAGCAGGCGCAGCGCGTCCGGCTCCCAGGCGGCGCCGGACGCGACGATCAGCACGAGCGCACGGTCGGCCACGGTCAGTCCCGGCGGGTCACGGTCAGCAGGGGGTCGTCGACGCGGCCGAGCGCGTCGAGGAACGCCGCCGCGGCGGCCTCGGGGACCGCCAGGACCAGCTGGCGGCGGCCGGTGGTGGCCCCGAATGTGGTCTCGAGGGCCGGAGCGTCGACCACGGTGACGTCCTCGAGCGGCGGGACGCCGGCGTCGCGGCGGCCCCCGAGGAGGTAGACGCTGACCACGGACCCGGCCTGCACCGAGCCCGGCACCTGCTCGGCGTCGATCGCGACGGGGAGCTCGACGGTGTCGGCGTCCGCCTCGGCGTCGCCGATCGCGGCCCGCGGGAGCAGCTCGCCGGCGCTCACCCCGCGCACCAGCCGCAGGTCGCCGGGCAGCTCGTCCTCGACGGAGAAGTAGCGGCCCAGGTCGTCGCCGTCGGCGAACCGGACCCGGTGGGCGACCAGGTCGCCGGCGCTCAGCTGCGCACCCGGGCCGGCGTCGGCGGCGACCGCCCACACGGCGACCGTGTCGTCGGCGGCGGCCAGCAGCCGGGCGCCGGCCACCACCGAGACGGCGACGATCAGCACGCCCAGCCACAGCCGCGGGTCGCGCCAGCCGGGGCGGGAGGCGCGCGTCGCCGGCGGGACCGGGGCGACGGTCCCGGTCGCGGCTCGCTGTGCCGGCCTCCGGGTCACGCGCACATCATGGCCCGCCGTCCGCGATCCGAAACCCGTCATCCACAGGCGGCCCGGGTCGCGGTCGACCCGGGGACCCGAGGTGCGACCATGAGCACATGGCCGGCACTCCCCGCTTCCTCACGCTCGCCGACGTCGCCGAGGTGCTGAACACCTCCAGCGCGCAGGTCTACGCGCTGGTCCGGCGCGGCGACCTCCCGGCGATCAAGATCGGCGGCCGGGGCCAGTGGCGGGTCGAGTCGGCCCAGCTCGAGGAGTTCATCCAGCGGATGTACGCCGAGACCAAGACGTTCGTCGACGAGCACCCCTACGTCGAGTCGGACGCGCGCTCCGACGCCGACGCCTGACGGGTCTTCCCACCGGCGCGGTGGGGTACTCCCTGACGATCGGGCCCCATGGGAGCGCTCCCAAAGGGCCCGATCGTCAGGGAGTACCGCACAGGGACCGGCCAGGGCTCAACCAGTCTCGGCACCGAGCTTCAGGGTGATCGTCCTCTCGTTGCCGTCGCGCACGATCGTGAACTCGACGGTCTCGCCGGGCTGGTGCGACCGGATCGCGACGATCAGCGCGATGCCGTCGGTGACCCGCTCGCCCTCGACCTCGACGATCACGTCGCCCTTGCGCAGCCCGCCCTCGTCGGCGGGCGTGTCGGGCATGACCTCGTCGATCTCGGCGCCCTTGCCGTCGTTCTGGCCGGTCTGCACCTGGGCGCCGATCACGGGGTAGCGGGCCTCGCCGGTGCGCAGGATCTGGTCGGCGGTGATCCGGACCTGCTCGATCGGGATCGCGAAGCCGACGCCGATGTTGCCGGCCTCGCCGCCGATGCCGCCTCCGGTGGTGGCGATCGCGGAGTTGACCCCCACGACCTGGCCGCGCAGGTTGACCAGCGGGCCGCCGGAGTTGCCCGGGTTGATCGCCGCGTCGGTCTGCACGGCGTTGATGTAGGAGGAGTCGTTGCCGGCGTCACCCGTGGTGACCGGCCGGTGCAGCGCGCTGACGATGCCGGCGGTGACCGTCGAGCTCAGCCCCAACGGCGAGCCGATCGCCACGACGCCCTCACCGACCCGGAGCTCCTGCGAGGCGCCGAGCGAGGCGGGAGTCAGGCCGCGCGCCTCGTCGGAGTAGAGGACCGCCAGGTCGTAGACCGAGCTGCGGCCCACGACGGTCGCGGAGTAGCGGTTGCCGTCCTGGTCGACGATCTCGATCGGACCGTTGGACTCGTCGGCGTCGGCGACGACGTGGTTGTTGGTGATCACGTGGCCCTGCCGGTCGAGCACGAACCCCGAGCCGGTCGCCCCGCCCTTCTGGCCTTCGTACTCCGCGGAGATCTGCACGGTGCTCGGCAGCAGCCGGGCCGCGACCGCCTCGATCGACCCGTTGTCGGCGGTCAACGGGGCCTCGGACACCGTGTCGACCCCGGAGAGCCCGCTGCTCACCGTGCCCGGCCCGTCGTCGGTGGCCCGCTCGTAGACCAGGCCGCCGAGCGCTCCCCCGGCCACCCCGAGGGTGAGCGCGAGCACGCAGACGACCGGCCACAGCCAGCCGGGCACCCGGCCGCGCGGGACGGCGTGCCGCGGCGGCGGACCGGCGGGCGGACCGAACGGCGGACCGAACGGCTGCTGCCCGGCGTACGGCGTCGGCGGCAGCCCGGCCCACCGGTGCGGCGGCGACTGGGTCATCGGCGGCACCCACGTGGGTGGTGGCGTCGCGGGACGCGCGGCCGTGAGGGGCTGCGTCGGCTCGTCGTCGCGGGGCTCGTCCTGCGTCACAGCCCTATCTTGTCCGGTCGGGCGAAATCCACGCCCGCCGGGCCACCGGCGCTAGCGGGTCTGCCGGGTGCCGCGGGTGATCTGGGCGACCGGGGTGGTCGGGCTCGGGGTGCGCGGGGCGTCGGTGTTGGTGATCGAGCTGACCGGCGGACGACGGTCGATCGAGGGCGCGTCCGCGGGGGCGACCCCGAAGACCAGGACCCCCATCACGGCGGCGCCGACGGCACTCCCGCCCAGGGCGGCGAGACCGAGGTTGCGGCGGCGGTGGTCGCCCGGGGCCGAGATCGGCCCGGGCATCCTCAGGTAGCCGCCGACCGGGCAGGACCCGGACGCGTCGATGATCGAGCCCTTGAGCCACGACGGGGTCGAGGGCGTGGCGACCTCGAAGGAGAGCCCGGCGAGCCGGGTCTTGACCCACCCCTCGCGCTCCACGAGGTCGCGGCACGTGTGGCAGGTGTGCACGTGGTCCCACGCGCGCTCGGTCTCCTCGGGGGAGAGCTGGCCGTCGAGCAGGGCGCTGGCCCGGGAGCCCAGGTGGCCGATCACGACTTGCCCCAGCCGGGGATCAGCTGGCCGCCCGCGGGGCCGGCATACCGCACCCGGCCGGAGGTCGGGGCGCGGTGCGCGAGCGCGGTGCGCAGCATCGAGCGGCCGCGGTGGATGCGGGAGCGGACGGTGCCGAGCTTGGCGCCAAGGATCTCGGCGATCTCCTCGTAGGTCAGCCCCTCGACGTCGCAGAGCACGACCGCGGCGCGGAAGTCGGGCGGCAGCGTCGCGAGCGCACGCTCGATGTCGTCGTCGAAGGTGCGGTCGGCGTACGCCACGTCGGGCGACGGCGAGCTGCTGGTGAGCCGGTCGGCGCGCTCGTCGGAGAGCGCGTCGAAGCGGATCCGCTGCTTGCGGCGGGCGCCGTCGAGGAAGAGGTTGGTGGTGATGCGGTGCAGCCAGCCCTCGAAGGTGCCCGGCGTGTACGTCGACAGCGACCGGAACACCCGGACGAAGACCTCCTGGGTGAGGTCCTCGGCGTCGTGCCGGTTGCCGGTCAGCCGGTAGGCGAGGCGGAAGACGCGGTCGGAGTGCTGCTCGACGATCTCCTCCCACGACGGGAGGACCTCGACGGTCCCGTCACTGGACCCGTCGGAAGCCGGGGGCACCGGAGTGTCCATGGATGCCTCCTCGGCGGGGTGCTGGCGCTTGCGTGCCTGGGGGAACAGCGTCTTGTCCTTCCACACGGTAGAGACACCTGCTGAGAGAAACCTGTGAGGCTGCTGTCTCGTCGGCAACCTCATCCTTGACAACGCGCGCGGGTCCCGCTGCGTTCCCGCCGATCGCGATACGGTGGCCTCGTTCGACCAGCCCCAGGAGGACACCATCACCACGCCGCTCAAGTCCGCGAGTTGGTCCTACGCCGAGGCCTACGTCGCCGAGGATGACGTCCTGGCCGCGGCCCGGTCGCGCGCCGAGGAGGTCGGGGTCGCCCCGATCGGCTCGGGTGGCGGCGCGGCACTGCGCTTCCTCGCCTCGGTCCTCGACGCCCGGGCGGTCGTCGAGATCGGCACCGGCACCGGCGTCTCCGGCCTCTGGTTGCTGCGCGGCATGCGCTCCGACGGCGTCCTCACCACCGTCGACATCGAGGCCGAGCACCAGCGCCTGGCCCGCCAGTCGTTCACCGAGGCCGGCATCCCGAGCCAGCGGGCCCGCACGATCTCCGGCGCGGCCCTCGACGTACTCCCCCGCCTCACCGACGGCCACTACGACCTGGTGTTCTGCGACGGCGACAAGACGGAGTACTCCGCCTACCTCAAGGAGGCGCTGCGGCTGCTGCGCCCCGGCGGGGTCGTCGCGTTCGACAACGCCCTGTGGCACGACCGGGTCGCCGACCCGGCCCAGCGCGACGAGGAGACCGTGGCGATCCGCGAGCTCGGCCGCCAGGTCGCCGAGCACGACGACCTGGTCTCGGTGCTGCTGCCCGTCGGCGACGGCCTGCTGGTCGCCAAGAAGGAGTGGAACCCCGAGGCCTGACGTCGCAGGCCTGCAGCCCGCGCGCCAACCGCTACCACGACGTCTGACGTCCGGCCTAGGAGCGATCCCGAGACGCGGCCAGGAACCCGCCGCCACCCTCGGCGACGGCGACGATCTCGCAGGCCTCGATCAGGATCGGCGGGCTGCCGACGATCTGCGACCCGGGAGACTCGGCGGCGGTCTGCGTGAACGCGCGCTGGAACTCCGCCCGCGCGGCGTCGGTCTCGAAGACGTAGCAGCCCTCGAACCACTCCGCCGGCCGGCAGCGCCACGTCTTGAACCGCAGCCCCTCCATGCCGGTGAACCGGGCGTGGGAGGTGTCCGCGACGTACGACGCGAGCTGCTCCTCGACGCCGGCGGGAGCGGACGCGAGGGACCAGCGGACGGTGAGGCCGTTCATGACCCGACTCCTTCGAGGGGGTGGTCGGAGCCCAGCCACTGCAGCAGGGCCCGGGCGCCGAAGCCGGTCGGCCCGGTGGTCCACTCATGGCTCTCGTCCGGCGCGTCGCCGACCGACGCGACGTCGAGGTGCGCCCACGGGACGTCGCCGGCGAAGTGCTGGAGGAACAGCGCCGCGATGATCGCGCCGGGGCCACTGGGGGCGTTGTCGGCGTCGGCGACCGTCGAGGACAGCTTGGCCTCGTAGGCGGCCGTGAGCGGCATCCGCCACAGGGGCTCGCCGGCCCGCTCGGCCGCGGCCTGCAGGCTGGCGGCGAGCGCGTCGTCGTTGGCGAAGAACCCGCCGACCTGCTGGCCGAGCGCGACCTTCATCGCGCCGGTCAGCGTCGCGACGTCGACCACGACGTCCGGCTTGACCTCGGCGACGGCGTACGCGAGGCCGTCGGCGAGCACGAGCCGGCCCTCGGCGTCGGTGTTGGTGACCTCGGTGGTCCGCCCGCCGTAGTGGCGGATCACGTCACCGGGACGCATCGCGTCGCCGCCGACGGCGTTCTCGGCCGCGACGACGAGCCCGACCACACGCACCGGGCAGCCGACGTCGCGCAGCGCCGCCATCGTGGCCATCACGACCGCGCCACCGGTCATGTCGCGCTTCATGTTGACCATCGCCTCGCCGGGCTTGATCGACAGCCCGCCGGTGTCGAACGTGATGCCCTTGCCGACCAGCGCGACGGTGGGGGTACGGCGTCCCGCCGTGCGCGGCGTGTAGTCGAGGCGGATCAGGCGGGGCGGCGTGGCCGAGGCCCGCCCGACGGCCAGCAGGCCGCCGAAGCCCTCGTCGGCGAGCCGCTGCTCGTCCCAGACCGTGACCTCGAGCCCGCTCTTACGGGCGATCGCCTCGGCCTGGGCGGCGAGCCAGGGCGGGTTCTTCAGGTTCGACGGGACCGTGGCGAGCATCCGGGAGCGCCACCCCGCGCCGCCCACGGCGACGGCCCGGTCCAGCACGGGCGCGACCCGCTGGGGGTCGCTCAGGCCGGCGAGCACCACCCGGGCGACGGGCCGGTGCGGGGGCGGGCCGGAGCGCCAGTGGAACGCGAACGAGCCGAGCATGGCGCCCACGACGAACGCCTCGAGCCCCTCGTCGGAGCTGATCGCGGGCACGGTGGTCGCGACCGAGGCGCGGTCGCGCGTGGCCCTCGCCACGGCGGCGCCGGCCCGGCGCAGGTCCTCCGGCGTCTGCTGCCCGACGCCGACCAGCAGCACCCGGCGCAGCTCGGCGTTGTCGGGCGCGCCGAGCGGGACGGGCACCGAGGTGACCTCGCCCGCCTCGCCGGTGGCGCCGTCGTCCTCGAGGACGGCGAGCAGGTCGATGCCGAGCAGCTCGCCCGCCTCGGCCGCCCCCGGACCGAGCACCAGCGCGTCGCCGTCGGCGTCACCGGGGAGCACCGGCAGCGCCGCCACCTCGACCCCGAGGACGGCGTGCGGCAGCGCCGCGCTGACGGCGAACTCTGGTGGCGAGACCTGGCTGGGAAGGGTCGGGGTCCCCGCCGATGAGGGAGCCGACGAGCGGGCCGAGGAGGGAGTCGGGGGCACCGGGGTCAGCCGACGACGTCCTTGAGGGCATCTCCGAGAGCGCCGGCCTCCTCGGCGTTCAGCTCGACAACCAGGCGACCACCGCCTTCGAGCGGGACGCGCATCACGATGCCGCGTCCTTCCTTGGTGACCTCCAGCGGACCGTCGCCCGTCCGCGGCTTCATCGCCGCCATCCGCGCACCTTCCTGTTGTGATGTGGCAGCAGGCCTCCGAGGGGCCCGGCTGCGCCGTACGCGTGGACCATTATCCCCTATCGGACGGTGACGCGGAGCACAGCCCACCGGCAGCGCCCGAACGGGGCTGGCAGACTCCAGCCATGCAGGCCCGCTCGGCGCTCTTCGACGTGTACGGCGATCACCTGCGCGCCCGCGGCAGCGAGGCGCCCGTGGCGGCCCTGGTGCGGCTGCTCGACCCGGTCGGCATCGCCGGCCCGGCGGTGCGCACCGCGATCTCCCGGATGGTCATGCAGGGCTGGCTCGAGCCAGTCCAGATCGGCGGCGGGCGCGGCTACCGCACGACCCCGCGCGCCAACCGCCGCCTCGACGAGACCGGCAACCGGGTCTACCGCCGTGACGTCCACGACTGGGACGGCCGCTGGCACCTGGCGTTCGTCGCGCCGCCCGCCAGCCGGGCCGCGCGGTCGCGGCTGCGCGCGGGGCTGACGTTCATCGGGTACGCCGAGCTCGCCGACAACGTGTGGGTCAGCCCGTACGGCCGCACCGAGCTGGCCTCGGTGCTCGAGCGCGAGAGCGCGACGGCCAGCACCGCCCGGGCGGACCACTTCGACCCGCCACCGACCGGCGCCTGGGACCTCGACGCGCTGCGGAGCGCCTACGACGGCTGGCTCGAGGCGTCCGGCGACCTGGTCGCCCAGCACCTGGCGGCCCACGACGACCCCGACGAGGCGGCGTTCGCGGCGCGGTTCCACCTCGTGCACGAGTGGCGCAAGTTCCTGTTCGCCGACCCCGACCTCCCCGCGGCGCTGCTGCCCGCCGACTGGCCGGGCCGGGCGGCCGCGCAGCTGTTCGCCGCGGAGGCCGACCGGCTCAAGCCGGGCGCGGACCGCTTCGTCGCGCGCTGCCTCGGCAACTGACCTGACAGGATGCCGCCATGACCGAGCCCCTCCAGCCGTCCGTCCTCCTCGACGTCGCCGACGGCGTCGGCACCATCACGCTGAACCGGCCCGACGCCTACAACAGCCTCGACATCGCGACCAAGGAGCTGCTGCTCGACACGGTCCGCGCCGTCGCCGACGACCCCGCGGTCCGCTGCGTGGTCCTCACCGGCAGCGGCCGGGCGTTCTGCACGGGCCAGGACCTCAAGGAGCACATCGAGCTGCTCGAGAACGGCGGGAGCGACCTGCTGTTCACGACCGTCGACAAGCACTACAACCCGATCGTCACGGCCCTGGCGGGCATGGCCAAGCCGGTGATCGCCGCGGTCAACGGCGTCGCCGCGGGCGCCGGCGCGAGCCTGGCGTTCGCCTGCGACCTGCGGATCGTGGCCGACACCGCCGGCTTCAACCTGGCGTTCGCGAACGTCGCGCTCTCCTGCGACACCGGCGCCAGCTATCACCTCCAGCGCCTGGTGGGCCGGGCGAAGGCGCTCGAGCTGCTCTACTTCCCGAGCACGGTGCCGGCCGCCGACGCCCTCGAGCTCGGCCTCGCCACCCGCGTGGTGCCCGCCGCCGACCTGATGGCCGAGGTCGGCGACCTGGCCGCGCGGCTCGCCGCCGGCCCCACGGTCGCGCTGGGGGCGATCCGGCAGTCGGTGGCGTACGCCGCCGGGCACTCGTTCGAGGAGTCGCTCGAGCTCGAGAGCGCGATGATGCAGCGGACCGGCGCCACCGCCGACCACCGGGCCGCGGTCGCGGCGTTCGTGGCGAAGGAGAAGCCGGTGTTCCGAGGTCACTGAGCAGGAGCGAGCGAGGGACGAGCTCGCTCCGTGGGCTCAGGGAGGTCGAGCAGGCCCGCGACCGACGAAGGAGGTCGTGACGGCCGCGTCGAGACCCAGTCGCTCGGCGGCCGCAGCTACTGGCGCCGCGCGCCCCAGATCGACAGCACCTGACGAGGCGCGATCGACCGCATCAGCCGCCGCGGCGGGTGCGCGCCGTACTCCGCGGTGAGCGCCGAGCCCCGGAACCGGTGGTTGAACCAGCTCGTCATGGTGCCGTGGCACACGCCGCCGCAGGTGAAGGACTTGCGCGGCAGGTTGAGCTTGTCCGCGACCCGCCGCGAGAACCGCTGGCTCTTGGTGTCGGTGTCGACGCCGTGCAGCGGCTGGTGGAAGCTGATGATCCAGTGCGGCCGGATCGCCTTCAGGAACCGCATCGCCGCGCGGGTCTCGGGCTCGGACCCGGGCCGCGGGCCGGACTCGTAGGTGCCGTCGAGGTCGGCCCAGCGGTAGGGGAAGTTGCGGTTGAGGTCGACGCCGCGCGCGTTCTTGCGGGTGTGTCGGGCCAGGCCGTCGGGGTTGTAGACCGGCAGCACCCACAGGTTCAGCCCGTGGATCTGCCGCCCGTCGCGCAGCGACTCGAGGATCCGCCGGGTGTGCCCCTCGTTGCCGTGCATGGTCGAGATCAGCAGCACCTTCGGCCCGCCGCGCTCCCCCAGCCGGAAGGCCTTGATCGGCCGGCCCTGCACGGAGTGCCCGATCACCCGAGTCTCGACCACGGCGGGCCGGTCGACGGGCGCACGCACGGCGTACGACGGCGCGGGGACGCCGGCGAGCAGGCCGGCGAGCAGGCCTGTGGTGACGGCGGTGACGAGGAGGGAGCCGAGGCGCATGGTCCTCGACCCTACCGAGCCACCGGCCGGCTCAGACCTTCGCGTACAGGTAGGCCCACGTGAACACGCAGACGCCGACGAGCATGCCGACGTGCGCGAGGATCGAGAGGCCGGGCCCCTCGGACCAGCTGTCCTCGCTGCCGTCCGAGGCGTGCTTGCCGTGGCTCGGCAACCAGCGCACCAGGATCAGCAGGCCGGCGCCGACGACGACCCACCACAGCGCGAGCGCCACGATCCCGACCAGGTCCCCGCCGAGCGCGGTGTCCTCGCCGGCGATGAGGAACACCACCCAGGTCGCGAGGGCCAGGATCCCGGCCACGGTGTGCACGTGCAGGACGGCGCGGGACGTCTGCAGACGCCCGGCACCACCATCCTCGCTGCCGAGCCGGAGGCGGGTCAGCACGATCACGACCGCCGCCAGCGCGGTGAGGATGTAGACGACGATCTCCTCGGTCGACACGGTGCGAAGTGTGCCCTACGCGGTGGGTTCGTCGCCACGACCCGCGGCAGACGCCGGCGGTTCATCCATCGGAGCAGCGGTCCCGGACCGGCCGTCGGCGACGTCGTCGCGGTCCTGCAGCTGGGTCGCGAGCCGGTCGAGGAGCGCGTCGACCTCCGACATCCGGTAGCCCCGGAGCGCGAGCGGGAACCGCACCCGGCGCAGGTCGTCGGCCCGCAGCGGGCCCTCCGCGGGCACGCCGGCGTCCGGGCGGTCGTCGTACACGTCGGCGAGCGGCGCGCCCCGGCCGGCCGCCACCACGGCGATCCCGCCCAGCGCCAGCACGATCAGCACCGCGAAGAACCACATCACGGCTGCTCGCCCTCCCGTGCGGCCACCATCCTGGCGACGGCCTCGTCGACGTCGTCGGTGACCAGCAGCGAGTCGAGGTCGGCCTGCTTGATGCGGCCGTCGGCGACCATGGTGCCGCCCATCCACTCCAGCAGGCCGCTCCACTCCGCGACGCCGAGCAGCACGATCGGGAACGACGTGATCTTCTGCGTCTGCACCAGCGTCATCGCCTCGAACAGCTCGTCGAGGGTGCCGAGGCCGCCGGGCAGGGCGAGGTAGCCCTGGGAGTACTTCACGAACATCGTCTTGCGCGCGAAGAAGTAGCGGAAGTTGATGCCGACGTCGACCCAGGAGTTGAGCTCGGCCTCCCACGGCAGCTCGATCCCGAGACCGACGCTGATCCCGCCGGCCTCGCTCGCGCCCTTGTTGACGGCCTCCATCACGCCGGGGCCGCCGCCGGTGATCACCGCGAAGCCCGCGTCCGCGAGCTTGCGGCCGACCTGCTCCCCGAGCGCGTACGCCGGGTGGTCGGCGGGCGTGCGCGCGGAGCCGAACACGGACACCGCCGGCCCGAGCTCGGCCAGCGCGCCGAAGCCCTCGACGAACTCGGCCTGGATGCGCAGCACCCGCCACGGGTCGGTGTGCACCCAGTCGCTCGGCCCGCGGGTGTCGAGCAGCCGCTGGTCGGTGGTGCCGGCCTCGACCTGGTCGCGGCGCTGGAGGATCGGGCCCTTGGACTTGGAGCGCACCATGTCAGCGGCCTCCCAGCCAGTTGCGGAGCCGGTCCTCGCAGCGCCGGATCTGCTCGACGGGCACGTGCTCGTCCTGCTTGTGGGCGAACAGCGGGTCACCCGGCCCGTAGTTCACGGCCGGGACGCCGAGGGCGGTGAACCGGGCGACGTCGGTCCAGCCGAACTTGGGGTTGACCTCGCCGCCGACCGCCTCGACGAACGCCTTGGCCGCCGGCCGGTCCAGCCCCGGGAGCGCGCCCGGGGCGGAGTCGGTGAGCGTGACGTCGAAGCCGGTGAAGAACTCCCGCACGAACGCCTCGGCCTCCGCCTCGGAGCGGTCCGGGGCGAACCGGTAGTTGACCGCGACGACGCACTCGTCGGGCACCACGTTGCCGGCGACGCCGCCGCTGATCGCCACCGCGTTGAGCCCCTCGTGGTACTCCAGGCCGTCGATGACCGGCCGCCTGGCGTCGTACTCGTTGAGCCTGCGGAGCACCTCGGTCGCTCGGTGGATCGCGTTGACGCCGCGCCAGCTGCGTGCGGAGTGGGCGCGCTCGCCGGTGGTCCGCACGTCGACGCGGAGCGTGCCCTGGCAGCCGGCCTCGACGCCGCCGTTGGAGGGCTCCATGAGGATCGCGAAGTCGCCGGTCATCAGCTCGGGGTGGGTGCGCGAGAGCCGGTTGAGGCCGTTGTGCTCGGCCTCGATCTCCTCGGCGTCGTAGAGCAGGTAGGTGACGTCGCGGTCCGGCTCGGGCAGGGTCGCGGCGAGCCGGAGGATCACCGCGTCGCCGCCCTTCATGTCGCAGGTGCCGAGGCCGTGGAGCAGGTCGCCGTCGGGCCGGCGCTCGTAGCGGGCGGGCAGGTTGTCGTTGACCGGCACCGTGTCGAGGTGGCCGGCGATCACGACCCGCTCGCCGCGGCCGAGGTCGGTGCGCGCGACGACGGTGTTGCCGTGCCGGCTCACCGTGAGGTGGTCGTACGCCGTGAGCGCGGTCTCGACCGCGTCGGCGATCGCCTGCTCGTCGCGGCTGACCGACTCGATGTCGACCAGCTGCTGGGTGAGCGTGACGGCGTCGGTCGTGAGGTCGAGCTGGATCCCTGTCACGGGTCTATCCAACCAGCCGGGCGAGCTTGGTCAGCGCCATCCGGGTGCCGGTCTCGTTGTCCGCGGGCGGCACCGCGTCCGGGACGCCGTCCAGGCGCATCGACACCTCGGTGCCGCCGCTGCCGTCCCCGGCGTCCCCGACGTCGCGGAGTGTGGTGGTCGTGGTGATCGGGCCCGCGAGCTCGGGGGCGGCGTCCTCGAACTCCACCACCTCGACCACGCGCTCCCCGGGCACCAGCTCGGTGAACACCCCGGCGTAGGTGTCGGTCGCGCCCTCGGTCTTGCCGGCGGCCGCGGGGTCGTCGTACGTCAGCGAGACCCGGATCCGCCCGCCGACCCGCGGGTCGAGCTCGTGCACGGTGCCGCGCATCCCGTCCGGCACCCGCCAGGCCGCCACCGCGGCCGGGTCGAGCAGCGCCCGGAAGACCGTCTCGCGGTCGGCGTGGACGACGATGCTCGCGGTCGTCGAGTACATGGCTCCGACCCTAGACTTCCGCCCACACTAGAACACGTTCTAGTGTGGGCGCATGCGCAACGGACTCGTCCTGTTCACCTCCGACCGCGGGATCACCCCGGCCGCGCTCGGCGCGGCCGCGGAGGAGCGGGGCTTCGACACGTTCTACGTGCCCGAGCACACCCACATCCCGGTCAGGCGCGAGGCCGCGCACCCCGGCACCGGCGACGAGTCGCTGCCCGACGACCGCTACCTGCGCACGCTCGACCCCTGGGTCTCGCTGGCGACGGTCGCCGCGGTCACCTCGCGGATCCGGCTCTCCACCGCGGTCGCGCTGCCGGTCGAGTCCGACCCGATCACGCTGGCCAAGCAGATCGCCACGCTCGACCACCTCTCCGGCGGCCGGGTCGACATCGGCGCCGGGTTCGGCTGGAACACCGACGAGCTCGCGGACCACCACGTCCCCGCCGCCCGCCGCCGTACGGTCCTCAAGGAGTACGTCGAGGCCATGCGCGCGCTGTGGACCCAGGAGGAGGCGTCGTACGACGGGGAGTTCGTCTCGTTCGGGCCGTCCTGGGCCTACCCCAAGCCGGCCCGGCACATCCCGCTGGTGATCGGCGCCGGCGGCGGCCCCAAGACGTTCCGCTGGATCGCCGAGAACGCCGACGGCTGGATGACCACCCCCACCCAGGCCGACATCTCCGCGAACATCGAGGCGCTCACGAAGGCCTGGGCCGATGCCGGCCGCGACGGCGCCCCCGAGGTCCGGATCCTGATCGCGTTCAAGCCCGACCCCGAGGACCTGATGGCCTGGGCCGAGGCGGGCGCCACCGAGCTGATCTGGGGCGTCCCCGACAAGGCCCCCGACGAGGTGCTCGCCTCCCTCGACCGCCTCGCCGGGCGCCTCGGCCTCGGCTGACGTGGGTCGGGTGGTTTCGAGGCTCGTCGCTAGCGCTCCTCGCACCTCAACCACCGCGTCGGTGGTTGAGGTGCGAGCGAAGCGAGCCTCGAAACCACCTACGCCCTGGTGACCGTGACGACCGGCTCGGGGCCGTCGGCCGACACGACCTCGTACGACGTCGCGAGGGTCTCGCCCGCGATCAGCTGCTCGTGGGTGCGGGCCGCGGCCTGCACCTCCTCGGAGCCGCCGATGGTGAGCGCGATCCGGTCGGAGACGTCGAGGCCGGCGTCGCGGCGGGCCTGCTGGACCGCGCGCACCAGGTCGCGGGCCAGGCCCTCGGCCGCCAGCTCGGGCGTCACCTCGGTGTCGAGGACGACGAACCCGCCGCTGCGCAGCACGCCGGTGGCGCTGGCGTCGTCGGACGAGCCGGCGACGGTCTCGAGGGTGTACTCCCCGTCGGCCAGCACCAGGCCGCCGGAGGTCACGGTGCCGTCCTCGGCCACCGACCAGTCGCCGGACTTCGAGCCCTTGATCGCCGCCTGGACGTCCTTGCCCAGGCGTGGGCCGGCGGCACGGGCGTTGACGGTCAGCCGCTGCTCCACGCCGTACGCCGAGGCCTCGGGCGACTCCGCCGCGAGCAGCCGGACCTCCTTGACGTTGACCTCGTCGCGGACGATCGCCTCGAACCCGCCCAGCGCGGCCGGGTCGTCGACGACCACGGTCAGCCGCGACAGCGGCAGCCGGTTGCGCAGGTTGGCGGCCTTGCGCAGCGCCGAGGTGGCCGAGCAGACCTCGCGGACCTGGTCCATCGCGGCGACGAGCGCCTCGTCAGCCGGCAGCTCCTCGGCCAGCGGCCAGTCGGCCAGGTGCACCGAGCGGCCGCCGGTCAGCCCGCGCCAGACCTCCTCGGTGGCGAGCGGCATCAGCGGCGCGGTCGCCCGGCAGACGACCTCGAGCACCGTGTACAGCGTGTCGAAGCCGTGCGCGTCGCCCTCCCAGAAGCGGTCCCGGGACCGGCGGATGTACCAGTTCGTCAGCACGTCGAGGAACGACCGCGTCGCGTCGCACGCGTCGGCCACGGCGTACGCGTCGAGCGACCCGGTCATCTCGGCGACGAAGTCGCGCAGCTTGGCGAGGATGTAGCGGTCCATCGGATGCGCGGAGTCGGTGCGCCGCTGCGCGTCGTACCCCTGACCGCCGCCCGCTGGATCCTGGGCGGCGTTGGCGTAGAGCTGGAAGAAGTACCAGCTGTTCCACAGCGGGATCAGCACCTGGCGCACCGAGTCGCGGATGCCCTGCTCGGTGACGACCAGGTTGCCGCCGCGCAGGATCGGGCTCGACATCAGGAACCAGCGCATCGCGTCCGCGCCGTCGCGGTCGAAGACCTCGCGCACGTCGGGGTAGTTGCGCAGCGACTTCGACATCTTGTTGCCGTCGGAGCCGAGCACGATGCCGTGGCTGATGCAGTTCTCGAACGCCGGCTTGTCGAAGATCGCCGAGGCGAGGATGTGCAGCGTGTAGAACCAGCCGCGCGTCTGGCCGATGTACTCGACGATGAAGTCCGCCGGGAAGTGGTGCTCGAACCACTCGCTGTTCTCGAAGGGCACGTGGACCTGGGCGAAGCTCATCGAGCCCGAGTCGAACCACACGTCGAGGACGTCGGAGACGCGGCGCATCATCGACGTGCCGGTCGGGTCGTCGGGGTTGGGTCGGACCAGGTCGTCGACGTAGGGCCGGTGCAGGTCGGGCTCGCCGTCGCGGTTGCGCGGGAGCGTGCCGAAGTCGCGCTCGATCTCCTCGAAGGAGCCGTAGACGTCGATGCGGGGGTACGTCGGGTCGTCGCTCTTCCACACCGGCACCGGGGAGCCCCAGAAGCGGTTGCGGGTGATCGACCAGTCGCGGGCGTTCTCCAGCCACTTGCCGAACTGGCCGTCCTGGATGTGGTCGGGCACCCAGTTGATCTGCTGGTTGAGCTCGAGCATCCGCTGCTTGAACGCGGTCACCTCGACGAACCACGACGAGACGCCCTTGTAGATCAGGGGCTCGCGGCAGCGCCAGCAGTGCGGGTAGCTGTGGTCGTAGGTCTCGCGGCGCAGCAGCACCGTGCCGGGGGTCACCGACCCCGTCTCACCCGCGCCGGTGGTCGCCGCCTTGAGGTGGTCGATCACCTGCAGGTTGGCGTCGAAGACCAGCATGCCTTCGTACTCGACGACCGGGAACGTGAAGCGGCCGTCCTTGCCGACCGGCATCACCGCCTCGATGTTCTCGCGGTCGGTGACGATCTTGTCGTCCTCACCGAAGGCGCCGGCGGTGTGCACCAGCCCGGTGCCGTCGGTGGTGGTGACGAACTCGGCCGGCACGACGCGGAAGGCGTTCTCGTGGCCCAGGTAGTAGGAGAACGGCGGGGTGTAGGTCAGCCCGACCAGCTCCGAGCCCGGCCCGCGCCACACGACCTCCGGCGCCTCACCGAGCTCGCGGGCGTACGCCGACAGCCGCGCGTCGGCCAGCAGGTAGCGCACGCCGTCGACGGCGACCACGACGTACTCGATGTCCTCGCCGACCATCACGGCGAGGTTGCTCGGCAGCGTCCACGGGGTCGTCGTCCAGACGAGCAGCTTGACGCCCTGGAACTCGCCGGGAGTGCTCACCTCGTAGCCGACCGTGACCGCGGGGTCCTGCCGCACCTGGTAGACGTCGTCGTCCATCCGCAGCTCGTGGTTGGACAGCGGGGTCTCGTCGTTCCAGCAGTAGGGCAGCACCCGGAAGCCCTCGTAGATCCAGCCCTTGTCGTAGAGCTGCTTGAAGGCCCAGATGACCGACTCCATGTAGTCGGGGTTCATCGTCTTGTAGTCGTGCTCGAAGTCGACCCAGCGCGCCTGGCGGGTGACGTACTCGCGCCACTCGTCGGTGTACATCAGCACCGAGGAGCGACAGGCCTCGTTGAACACCTCGATGCCGAGCTCGTGGATCTCGTCGGTGGTCTTGATGCCCTTGAGCCGCATCGCCTCGAGCTCGGCGGGCAGGCCGTGGGTGTCCCAGCCGAAGCGCCGCTCGACGCGCTTGCCGCGCATGGTCTGGTAGCGCGGGATCAGGTCCTTGACGTAGCCGGTGAGCAGGTGGCCGTAGTGCGGCAGGCCGTTGGCGAACGGCGGGCCGTCGTAGAAGACGAACTCGTTCGCGCCGTTCTCACCCGGGTCGCGCTGGTCGATGCTCGCCTGGAAGGTGTCGTCGGCCTTCCAGTACGCCAGCACCCGCTCCTCGATCGCGGGGAACCGCGGGGAGGACGGGACGGCGTCGGTGCCGGCCGTCGAGACCTTGGGGTACGTCATGGGCGATTTCCTCCGCTGCGTCGTCGTCACGTGAGGACGACGTGTGCCGCGGTACCACCTCACTTGCCCCCTGCTGACCAAGGAGCCACTCGTTCACGGCTGTGACGGGCCTACCCGTCCGGTTCTACTGAGCGCTCCCCGACCGTGGGACAGCGCCGTTCTTCCGGAGGCTCGCCGCTGATGACGGCTCGAACGCCTGTGGGCACAGCGTACGGCGCCGCGCGGGTGCCCCGCGAATCGGATTCAGTGCACCGCTCTCGCCTGATTCCGCTTGCGGGGCCCGGACCATGCTGGTCGAGTGGTCCCATGAGCGAGACCGAGCAGACCGACCGCCGCGACTACCGGCCCACCCACGGCGAACGCGACACGGTGCTGACCTACCTGCGCAACTATCGGATCACCTTCGAGATGAAGTGCGAGGGCCTGGACGCCGAGCAGCTGGCCCGACGCGCCGTACCGCCGTCGACGATGTCGCTGCTGGGGCTGGTCCGGCACCTGGCCCGGGTGGAGCACAGCTGGAACCGGCGGATCATGCAGGAGCACACGGAGCTGCCGAGGCTCTACTGGACCGAGGAGCAGCCCGACCTCGACTTCGACGGGGCCGTCGCCGACGACGCCGTCGTCGCCGACGCCTGGGAGTCGTGGCGGCGCGAGGTCGCCGACGCCGACGCGTGGCTGGCCGCCCAGGAGGACTGGGGCCGCGAGATCCCCGCTCACGGGGAGCCCACCGAGCTCCGCGACATCGCCGTCCACCTGGTCGAGGAGTACGCCCGGCACTGCGGCCATGCCGACCTGCTGCGCGAGTGCATCGACGGGCGCACCGGACAGTGACCGACGCCGGCGAGCTTGCGACGTGATGCTGCACGTCCTCAAGGAGTACGCCCGCCACCTCGGCCACATGGACCTGCTGCGCGAGGCCGTGGACGGTCGCACGGGCGAGTGAGGCCGGCGGCCTAGGGTGTACGCCGTGACCGCGACTCCCACCTCCGCCCCCCGACAGGCCTGGGGCTTCGGCCTCGCCACCATCGACGCCCAGGGCACCGTCCTCGACGTGTGGTTCCCCTCCCCGGCGCTGGGCGCGGTGCCGGGGGACGCCGTGACCCCCTCGGAGCTGAGCGCGCTGCAGGGCAGCGACAAGGACCGGGCGGTCACCCGCGACGTGCTGCTGGTGGAGATCCCGGACCTGCAGGCCCCGCCGGCGACGACCGAGGACGTGTGGCTGCGGCTGCACCTGCTGTCGTGGCGGCTCGTCGTACCCCACTCGGTGAACCTGGACGGCATCTTCGGGCTGCTCACCAACGTCGTGTGGACCAACTCCGGCCCGTGCCCGGTCGAGGGCTTCGAGGCGACCCGGGCGCGGCTGCGCGCCAACGGCCGGCACGTCACGGTCTTCGGCGTCGACAAGTTCCCCCGGATGGTCGACTACGTGCTGCCGACCGGCGTGCGCATCGCCGACGGCGACCGGGTGCGGCTCGGCGCCCACCTGGCCGAGGGCACCACGGTCATGCACGAGGGCTTCGTCAACTACAACGCCGGCACCCTCGGCGCGAGCATGGTCGAGGGCCGCGTCTCCGCGGGGGTCGTCGTCGGCGACGGCTCCGACGTCGGCGGCGGCGCCTCGATCATGGGCACCCTGTCCGGCGGCGGCAAGGAGGTCGTCTCCATCGGCCGGCGCTGCCTGCTGGGCGCCAACGCCGGCCTCGGCATCTCGCTCGGCGACGACTGCGTCGTCGAGGCCGGCTGCTACGTCACCGCCGGCACCAAGGTGACGCTCGTCGACGCCGTCGACGGCATCGGGCCGAAGGTCGTCAAGGCGCGCGAGCTCTCCGGCGCCAGCAACGTGCTGTTCCGCCGCAACTCGGTGACCGGGGCGATCGAGGCGGTGCCGTGGAAGAGCGGCCGCATCGAGCTCAACGCCGCGCTGCACGCCAACTGACTCACCGGCTGGCTCACCGGCTGACTCACCGGCTGGCTCACCAGCGGTTTCACCCGACCCCCGACACTGGGCACATGGGGGCTGAGAGGGGCACGGCATGAGGACGCGCACGGGCGTCGCGCTGCTGGGGGTCGCCGCCGTCGGCGTGGCCGCCGCGGTGGGGTACGGCGTGCTCGACCACGTCGCGCCGCTGCTGCAGGCCGACGAGTGCACCGCCACGGTCAACGGCCGCACGGTCAGCCTGACCCCGGAGCAGGCCGAGAACGCCGCACTGATCACCGCGGTGTCGGTGGGCCGCGGGCTGCCCGCCCGGGCCGCGACGATCGCGCTGGCCACGGCGTACCAGGAGTCCAAGCTCTACAACGTCGAGTCCGGCGACCGCGACTCCCTCGGGCTGTTCCAGCAGCGGCCGTCGATGGGCTGGGGCAGCGAGGAGCAGGTGCTCGACCCGTTCTACGCCACCAACGCCTTCTACGACGCGCTGGAGAAGATCGGCGACTACGAGTCGATGCGCGTCACGGTCGCGGCCCAGGAGGTGCAGCGCTCGGGCTTCCCCGAGGCGTACGCCGACCACGAGGCCGACGCCCGGGTGCTCGCCTCGGCGCTGACCGGCAACTCCAAGCACGCGTTCAGCTGCCGGATCGGGGACGCGCCGGAGCCGGAGAGCGACCGGCTGAAGGCCTCCGGGCTGACCCACCGGGCCGACGTCGTACGCCGCGAGGTCGGCGAGATGTTCGGCGACCCGCCCCTCGGCGGCTTCGAGCCGGGCGGCGTCACGACCGGGCACATGGAGGGCTCCGCCCACTACGAGGGCCGCGCGGTCGACATCTTCGTGCGCCCGGTGAACGCGGACAACAAGGTCCGCGGCTGGGCGATCGCGCAGTACCTCGTCGCGATGGCCGACCGGCTCGGCATCCAGCACGTGATCTTCGACGACCGGATCTGGACCTCCGGCTCCTCCTCGGACGAGGGCTGGCGCGACTACGACCCGCCCGAGCGCTCCGGCGACCGGGCGATCCTCGAGCACCGCGACCACGTGCACGTCGACGTCTTCGACTGATCCCTGCCGCCGCCGGCGCCCGACGCGGCTACCGTGGGCTCGTGCTCTCGCGCTACGTGGCGGTCGTACTCCTCGCCGGCTCGGTCGCGGTCCTCGGCTCACCGGTCGCCGCCGCCGGACCGTGCACCGCGCCGACCATCCAGGGCACGAGCGGGGACGACACCCTGACCGGGGACCCCAGGGCGACCAGATCAGCGACGAGGTGACCCCCGCCGACGGCCAGGTGCTGGACGGCGGACCCGGCCGGGCGGCGACGACCGCATCATGGGTGGCGACCAGGACGACATCCTCAACGGCGGACCCGGCTGGGACACCGGCACCGGCTGGGGCGGCCACGACCGGTACGTGTCCGTCGAAAGGATCCGCCACCGCTGACCGCTGTGGATGAGCGGCGGATCGTCGCGCTTCGACGTCTGGGATCAGGGCGCCGCTGTGCGCAGGTCACGCTGTCGCAGGTCCGTGACGGCCGCGATCCGCACGTAGTCCTCGTCGCAGTGCCAGACGGCGGTGTCATGGCGCAGCGCGACCGCCGCGATCAAACAGTCGGTCAGCGAACGCACGGTGTGACCGCTGCGTCGTACGGCGCGGGCCAGTGCCGCTGCACTCCGGAAGTCCCGCGTGATGTCGACAGGCAGGTCGTCGAGGGTGCCGAGCTGGTCCTCGATCCGCCGCACCACGAACGGATCGGTCGGACCTGCGAGCAGCTCCATCACGATCGGCTCACACGTGGCGACCTCCGCCGGGCGGGTCGTCACCAGCTCACGGAACTGCACGTGGGCGCTGCTGTGCGTGCGCCGCAGGTGCTCGATCCACACCGACGTGTCGACCAGGATCACCAGCTGGCCGACCCGTCCGAGCGCAACTCGTCGAGATCGCCGTCCCAGCCGAGCCCCTCCAGGCTGAGCAGGCCCTCGCTGGTCGCGGTCGACCCGGCTGCGCGGCGCAGTGCGAAGTCGACGGCCTCGCGCTTGGTCTTGAGACGGAAGCGGCGCATCACCTCGGTGACGAGGGCCTCGTCGATGTCGATGTTGGTGCGCGCCATACACCAACGATACACCTCGGCGGCCGGCGGGCTGTGGATGAGCGGCGGGCGGCGGGCGCCGATCCAGGCAGACTGCCACCGTGGACGTGACCGAGGTGCTGCGCGAACTGGGTGGCGTGGCCACCCGCGCGGTCCTGGTCAAGGCCACCTCCCGCCTCGAGGTGGACCGCGCCGTGGAGGCCGGCTCGATCCTGGTCCCGGCCCGTGGCCGCTACGCCTTGCCGACGGCCGACGAGGCGGTCACGGCAGCGCACACACGGTCGGGAGTGCTGAGCCTCACGAGTGCGGCACTCCACCACGGATGGGCGGTCAAGACCGTCCCGAACGAGCCGCACATCGCCGTCCCTCGCGCGCGCAAACCGCCCCGCAACGGCTGGGGACCGGTGCAGATCCACTACGTCGACCTCGATCCGGCCGACGTGGTCGGAGACATCGCGACCGGGAAGGTCATCACCCTGCTGCAGTGTCTGCGATCCCTGCCCTACGACGAGGCGCTCGCCGTCGCCGACTCCGCCCTCCGCGCCGGCGACCGGCAAGCACTGCGCCAGGCGGTCGCGCTGGCGCGCGGACGCGGCGCGGCGCGCGTGCGTCGGGTGGCGCGGGACGCTCGGGCCGAGGCCGCCAACCCGTTCGAGTCCTGCCTCCGCGCGATCGCCAACCAGGTGCCTGGTCTCAACGTGCAACCGCAGGTGCTCATCACCAGCGTCACGCCCTGGTGCCGCCCCGACCTCGTCGACACGGATCTCCACGTCGCGCTCGAGGCAGACTCGTTCACCTGGCACAGCGACCGGCAGGCGCTGGCTCGGGACGCCCGGCGCTACAACCTGCTGGTCGCCGACGGGTGGTGGGTGCTGCGGTTCGCGTGGGAGGACGTGATGTTCGACGCCGGCTACGTGCGATCGGTGCTCACCCGCGTAGCCGAACTGGCGAAAGCCGCGGCGCACCATCCGTCGGCAGCGTGAGTCGCTGGAGCGGGACGGCCTTTGCCGGTTTGGCTACGCCAGCCGGGCGACGGCGGCATCCACCCGTTCGTCGGTGGCGGTGAACGCCACCCGCACGTGGCGCGAGCCGGCGCGTCCGTAGAACGCGCCGGGGGCGACCAGGATGCCGCGGTCGGCCAGCCACGCGCCGGTGTCCCAGCAGTCCTCGTCGCGCGTACACCACAGGTAGAGCGAGGCCTCGGAGTGGTCGATGGTGAAGCCCGCGCCGAGCAGCGCGTCGCGCAGCCTGGCCCGGCGGGCGGCGTAGCGGGCGTGCTGGTCGAGCGCGTGGGCGTCGTCGTCGAGCGCGACCCTCATCGCGACCTGCTGGGGCCCCGGCATCATCAGCCCGAGGTTCTTGCGCACCGCGAGCAGCTCACGGATCAAGGCAGTGTCGCCGGCCACGAAGCCGCACCGGTAGCCCGCGAGGTTGGAGCGCTTGGACAGCGAGTGCACCGCGAGGATGCCCCCGGCGGACCCGCCGGAGACCTTCGGGTGCAGCACCGAGACCGGGCGGTCCTGCCAGGCGCACTCCAGGTAGCACTCGTCGGAGACCAGGATCGTGCCGCGCTCGCGGCACCAGTCGACGACCTTCTTCAGGTGCTCGGGCGGCAGCACCCGGCCGGTCGGGTTCGACGGCGAGTTGAGCCACAGCAGGGCCGGCGTCTCCGGGCCGAGCGAGGTCAGCGAGTCGGTCGCGACCGCGCGGGCGCCGGCGAGCGCCGCCCCGACCTCGTACGTCGGGTAGGCGAGCTCGGGGTAGACGATGAGGTCACCCGGGCCGATGCCCAGGTGCAGGGCCATCGAGGCGATCAGCTCCTTGGTGCCGATCACCGGCAGCACCGTGTCGAGACTGTCCAGCACGGTCACGCCGTGCCGGCGCGCCAGCCAGTCCAGGCAGGCCTCCCGCAGGTCGGCCCGGCCGACCGTCAGCGGGTAGCCCGGCGAGTCCGCGGCGCCGCGCAGCGCCTCCTGCACGACCTCCGGGGTCGGGTCGACCGGGGTGCCGACCGAGAGGTCGACGATGCCGTCCGGGTGCGCGCGGGCGCGGTCGGCGTACGGGACCAGGTGGTCCCAGGGGAAGTCGGGGAGACGGGCCGAGACCGATGGTTTCGAGGCTCCCTTCGAGGCTCGCTCCGCTCGCGCCTCAGGACTAGCGCTCGCTCGCACCTCAACCAACGTGCTGGCTCAGCTCTCCTGGTTCTGCGGCGGGAGCTCGGCGATCATCGGGTGGTCGTGGTCGATCTCACCCATCTTCGCCGCGCCGCCGGGCGAGCCGAGGTCGTCGAAGAAGTGGACGTTGGCGTCGTAGTAGCCCTTCCACTGCTCCGGGGTGTCGTCCTCGTAGAAGATCGCCTCGACCGGGCACACCGGCTCGCAGGCGCCGCAGTCCACGCACTCGTCGGGGTGGATGTAGAGCATCCGCTTGCCCTCGTAGATGCAGTCGACAGGGCACTCGTCGACACACGCCCGGTCCTTCACGTCGACACACGGCTGGGAGATGACGTAGGTCACCGGTTCCTCCTGGGGCATAGCGGGGAGAGAGCTCGGCCACAGCCTAGTATCCGGACCGTGGTCGACGAGGCAGACCCTCAGTATGTGGGCAGGTGTCGTCGGTGCGTCCAGGGCCGTCGCGAGCGTCGCCCGGCGGAGCGCCTCGCAAGGCGGAGGAGGGAGGCGACACGGAGTGTCGACGACTGACGACAACGCAGCGAGGCGCCCGCAGGGCGACGCGCAGCAGGCCGGGGGCGCACCGACGACACCTCAGCACCCGATGGGGTCACACACCCTGGGCCCGCATGTCGTGGGCAAGCGGGTGGTCGTACGCCGGGTCCTGCGCGGCCAGACCGGTCCGACGGGCGGTCCGGCGTTCTCCGACGTGCTGGGCATCTGCACGTCCTGGGCCGACGGCACCTGCGTCGTGCAGCCCGAGACCGGCGAGCCGATGGTGATCGCGGTCGCCGACATCGTCTCCGGCAAGCCGATCCCGCCCCGGCCCTCGCCCCGGCTGCGGGCCACGCCCCAGGAGGCGCAGGTGCGGGCGCTGGCGCTCTGGCCGGACCTCGAGACCCGGCCGCTGGGCGACTGGGTGCTGCGCCACTCCCCCACCTCCACGGCCCGGCGCGCCAACTCCGTGCTGGCGATGGGGCCGGCGGGCGTCGAAGGCGCCTACGAGCAGGTCCTCGAGTTCTACGCCGGCCGCACCGGCCGCCCGATCGCCGCGGTGCTGCCGGGCTCGGCCGAGGACGAGCTGTTCCGCGGGCACGGGTGGGAGCCGGAGAGCACCGACGCCGACACGCTCTTCCAGGTGTGCGGGGTGGCGCAAGCGCGGCGCGCGGTGGTTTCGAGGCTCGCTCCTCGACCACCGGCTGAGTACGACGAGGCCGGCGACCTGGTGACCGTCCGGATCGGCGACGTCGCGAGCGGGGTGGCGGCGTACGACCGCGACTGGGTGGGCTTCCGGAGCATCGAGGTCGCGCCGGAGCACCGGCGTCAGGGCCTGGCCGTCGCGGTGATGGCGGCGCTGCTGGAGTGGGGCGCCGAGCGGGGTGCGACCACGGCGTACCTCCAGGTGCTCGGCGACAACGCGCCGGCGCTGGGGCTCTACGAGCGGCTGGGGTTCACCACCCACCACGCCTACCGCTACCTCGCGCCGGCCTTCCCCGCCGGCTGAGCCCCGAGCAGCCGCTCGCTGCGCGCGGTCACCCACGGCCACGCGACGCGCACGAACGCCAGGAGCAGGGTGCCGGAGAGGATCATGCAGCCGATGTTCGCGCCGAGCTGCTCGAGCGACCCGGCGATCTCGCCGCGCTCGCCGAACGCCAGCCCGAGCGCGAGGTTGCCGGCCGCGGGCACGGTGGTGACGCTGATGAAGACGCCGACCATCGTGGCGGTCTTCTCGATCGCCAGGGCGAGCGCGCCGGCGGCGCCGGCCAGCAGCGCGACCACGAACGACCACAGGTCGGGGTGCCAGATGAACCCGGTGTTGGGGCGCGCACGGGTGACGTCCTCGACGGTGATCGCCCCACCCCAGCGCGCGAGCAGGGCGAGGGCGGTGACCGCGGCGATCGCGAACACGAACGACAGCACCAGCAGCCGCAGGCTGCGGCCGACCAGGCTCCAGTGGCCGAGCACAATGCCCGCGCACGCTGCGGCGATCGCGCTGAACTCCGGCCCCACGACCATCGCCCCGACGACGAGCACGGCGGAGTCGGTGATCACCGCGATCGAGGCCAGCGAGACCGCGATCACCAGGAAGACCAGGTAGGACACCGTCGGCACCGCGCCCGCCTCCGCCTGCGCCTGGACCGACTCCCAGATCACCGCGTCGTCGGGGTGCCCCGGTGCGGCGGCCTCGAGCCGGCGGGCCTCGTCGAACGGCGTGCCGGTCGGGGTGGTGACCACGATGCCGCCGGCCGCGGCGAGGCCGAGGTCCTCGAGCCGCCGCAGCAGCGCGCCGGCCTGCTCGCGGGCCACGTCGCACTCGACGAGGTCGCCCGCGGGCTGCAGGCAGGCGCCCTCGGCCAGCGTGATGTTGGTGGTGCACGCGTGCTCGAGGAGCAGCGCGCGGACCGGGTCGGAGAGCTCGGTCGGCACGGTCAGGCGGAGGTGGACCAGCACGGCCCGAGCGTACGGCGGGAACGGGTTGGCGATCCGGCGGCGTGCCGACCTACGATCGGGGTGGATCGGTGAGGCCTGACAACCCTCGTGACAGCCGGTCCCGCGCGGATCGGCGTACCGACGAGAGGCCGGACGAACTGTTCGGCGAAGGTGTGGTGGCACCGCGACCTTGCCCCCGCCCACACCTCCAGGGCTTCACCGCTACTGGAGGCAATCGTGCAACGCACACTCTGTTCCGACCTGTCCAGCGCCACCCCGGGTGAGACCGTCCGGCTGCAGGGCTGGGTCCACCGCCGCCGCGAGATGGCGGCGCTGACGTTCCTGGTCGTCCGCGACCGCAGCGGCCTGGCCCAGGTCGTGGTCCGCGACGGGTCCGCCGTGCCGCCCGAGGAGACCACCGTCGAGGTGGTCGGCGTCGCGACCGCCAACGCGCAGGCGCCGGGCGGCGTCGAGGTGACCGAGCCGGTGATCACCGCGCTCACCGAGCCGGCCGCCACCCCGCCGGTCGAGCTGTGGCGCCCCGGACTCGACGTCTCGCTGCCGACGCTGCTCGACCACGCGCCGGTCACCTGGCGGCACCCGCGGCAGCGGGCCCGGTGGGAGCTCGCCGCGGCGTCGGTGCGGGGCTTCCGCGCGACGCTCGACGCGGCCGGCTTCACCGAGATCCAGACGCCGAAGTTCGTGGCGTCGGCGACCGAGTCGGGCGCGAACGTGTTCGAGGTCGACTACTTCGGGCGGCCGGCGTACCTCGCCCAGAGCCCGCAGTTCTACAAGCAGCAGTTGGTCGGGGTGTTCGAGCGGGTCTACGAGGTCGGGCCGGTGTTCCGGGCCGAGCCGCACGACACCGTGCGGCACCTGGCGGAGTACGTCTCGCTCGACGTCGAGCTCGGCTTCGTCCGCGACCACCGCGACGTGCTCGCAGTGCTGCGGGACGTGCTGGCCGGGATGGTCGAGGCGGTGCACGAGCACGCGGGCGCCGCCGTGGAGCGCTCGGGCGCGGACGTGCCGGTGGTGCCCGAGGAGATCCCGGTGATCCACTTCCGCGACGCGCTCGCGCTGGTCGGCGCTCCCGAGGACGAGCCCGACCTGGCGCCCGAGCACGAGCGGGCGATCGGCGCGTGGGCGCTGGCCGAGCACGGCAGCGACTTCGTCGCCGTCGAGGGCTACCCGATGGCGAAGCGGCCGTTCTACACCCACCCCTGGTCGCGAGACGGCGCCGGCGCGCCTCCTCGACCGACGGGTCGGTCGACGTGGTCCAACAGCTTCGACCTGCTGTTCCGCGGGCTCGAGCTCGTCACCGGCGGGCAGCGCCTGCACCGGCCGTCGGAGTACGACGCCGCGATCCGCGCCCGCGGCGAGGACCCGGCGGCGTACGCGCCGTACCTCCAGGCCTTCGAGCACGGCATGCCGCCGCACGGCGGGTTCGCGATCGGCCTGGAGCGGTGGACGGCGCGGCTGGCCGGGGTCGCGAACATCCGCGAGGTCACGCTGTTCCCGCGCGACCTGACCCGGCTCACCCCGTGACGGCGGGCTGACAGGTCGGGCGGAACGCCGGGTCGGCCGGGCCCGGTCGCGTGAGCGCGTTGAGCGTCCAGGCGATCGCGGTCCGGCTCATCGGGATGAGGACGTGCTCGGCCAGGTCGGCCGGGCAGGAGTCCTGGATGGTGACGTTGGTGGTGCGCGGCCCGGCCGCGAGGAACGCCGGCTCCGGGCGCGCGTCCGGTGGTTGAGGTGCGAGGAGCGCTCGCGACGAGCCTCGAAACCACCGCAGCGGACGGCGTGGCCTCAGTTCTTCTTCGGCTCCTTGCAGACCACCGTGTCCGAGGGCGTGTAGGCCGTGTGGAACTTTTCGACGTGGTCGACCGCGTCCTCGCCGTGGCGCTTGAAGGTGCGGGTCACGTCGACGTCGAACCCGGCGTACCCGGTGTTGGGATAGCAGTCGGGGGCCGACAGCGTGCGGGTCTTCGGCGGCCGGTAGTTGTAGCGGTCGGAGGTGGAGGTGGTGATGTCCCAGTACTTCGTGGACCACATCGACACCGTGACCACGCCCTGCGACGAGGGCGTGGCGGGCTGGACGGTGGCGTGGATCAGGACGCCGTACGGCGTGTCGTTCTGGAACCGCAGGTCGACCGCGCCCCAGGCCACGGTCGCCTCCCGGCCCACGGGATAGCGGTCGATGTAGAACGAGTGCGGCTTGTGCTCGATGTCCTTGAGCCCGGCGAAGAACATCGCGTTGAACGTGGTGGTCGCCATCTGGGAGACGCCGCCGCCGAGGTCCTCCTTGAAGATGCCGTCGCTGATGATGAAGCCCTCGGTGAAGCCGTTCTCGCGGGTGCGCTCGCCGACGGTGTCGTTGAGCGAGAACACGTCGCCCGGCTTGAGCACGGTGCCGTCGACGAGCTCGGCGGCGCGGCCGATGTTGATGTTGCGGTACTCCGCGTAGGGGTAGTACGTCGTGAACGTCGAGACCCGCTCGCGGATCTTCAGTGCCTTGGCGTCCGCGGTGGTGAAGTCGGGCTCGGCGACGGTCGACTCGACCTTCATCTCCCGGTCGCCGCCCTGGCGGGTGACCAGCTCGAGGAACGCGTCGCTGACGTCCGCGGGCTCGTAGGTGACGCCGGGCTTGGCCGGGATCACCTTCGGCTTGCCGCCGACCAGCTCGACGGTCGCGTCGACCGGGGCGCCGTCGTCGCTGATGCCGGCGTCGACGAGCTTGATCAGAGCCTTCTCGTGGAGGCTCGGCACCAGCTCGCCGTTCTCCGGACGCATGCCGAGCACCGCCCCGAACTCCGCCGGGTCGAGCCGCACCGGCGAGTCGCCGAAGACCAGCGTCACCGGGCCGGACATCGCCGGGTTGGCGAAGTCGTCGAGCGCCGCCTGCAGGTCGGCGTCATCGATGTCCGGCTCGGCCTTGCGCAGGCTCAGCTCGACGTCGGCGGCCTTGTCGGCGGTGTACGCCGCCGTGATCGCCTGCTCGGCCACGTCGCGGTCGAGCTCCTCGCCCGGGGCCGGATCGGTGGTGACGATCTTGCCGTCGCGGAACCGCACGTCGCCGTCCACCGGCGTGGTGCCGACCTCCTCGGAGAGGGAGTCGAGGGCGGTGGCGAACGCCGTGTCGTCGACGTCCACGACCGCGTCGAGGTCGTCGCCGCCGGTCCAGTAGTCCCACAGCCGCCCGGGGCTCCAGCTCCGCTCGCCGCCGGCGTCGGCCACCGACGCCGCGTAGTCGACGCTCAGCCCGGCCTCGCCGGGGTCGACCGTGCTGCGCTCTCCGTCGACGGTGACGGCGATCGGTCGGTCCACCCGGTCGGCCAGCCCGGCCCGCAGCGCCTTCTCGGCGGCGTCCGGTGTGCGCCCGCCGACCTCGACGCCCGCGACCGTCGTGCCCCGCGGCACCTTGTCGCCGGCGGCGAGGTAGACCGCGACGTACGCACCGGCGAAGAGCACCACCAGCCCGGCCAGCACGAGGAGGACGACCTTGCCGCCCTCCTTCTCACGGGCGGGCTCGGGCTTCGGCTTCTTCACGGGCGTCATCCTAGGAGTCGGTCTCACGGCGGGCGGGACGCGGCAGCGTGGCGATGCCCACGATCAACAGCACCAGGGCCGCCCCCAGGACGGTGTACCCCGGAAGGTCCTGGCTGATCAGGTAGTCGCCCTCGGGCCGCGGGAACGTCAGCCAGGCGACCATCGCGTCCCAGCCGGCGACGAACGCCAGCCGCGACCACCAGCCGGGCGGGAGGGCGACGACCGCGACGGCCGTGGCACCCAGGGCGAGGACGATCCCCCACGAGATCTCGTGGAGCGCGACCGTGGCCACCGCGGTCGCCGCGCCGGCGGCGAGCAGGCCGACGGCCGCCAGGACCCGCACCCCGGACCGGCTCAGAGCCCGGCGAACAGGTCGGTCTCGAGCCCGTCCTCGTTGAGCTCGCCGCGAGTGCCCTTGGCGATCCGGAAGAACTCCACGCCCCACGCGACGCTGCCCAGGTTGTTGGACAGCGCGAAGAACGGCCCGTCGGCGGTGATCTGGGTGGCGTGTGCCTTGAGCGCGGCCATCTTCTGGTCGACGTAGTCCTGCGCGTCGACGACCGCGGCGAGGTCCTCGTCGGGGGTGACGAAGTGGGGCAGCGGACCGTCGGGGTCCATGCCCTCGAAGCTCGTGGTGTCGCCCGCGTCGCGCAGCGCGCGCAGGCCGGCGCGCATCCGGCTCTCGGACATCGCGCCCCAGTAGATCTTCGGGATGTCCCAGCCCTCGCCGAGGTCCTTGCGGTACGTCGGGACCGCGGCCAGCGCGGCGGCGTACGTCGCGACCCGGTGGGCCTGGATGTGGTCGGGGTGGCCGTAGCCGCCGAACTGGTCGTAGGTGACCAGCACCTGGGGCCGCACCTCGCGGATCACCTCGACGAGGTGGTCGGCCGCCTCGGTGAGGTCGGCGTGCCAGAAGGCGTTCTCGTGGATGTCGTCGGCGGGGATCGCGTGGCCGTCGTCGTGCCACTTCATGCCGCTGTCGCGGTAGGTGCCGAAGCCGCCGAGGTAGCGGTGGTCGGTGACGCCGAGCGCCTTCATCGCCTCCGCGAGCTCGCCGCGGCGGTGCTCGCCGAGGCGGTCCTCCTGGTCGGCGGCGAGGTGCTCGAGCTCGGGCACGAGGATCTCGCCCATCTCGCCCCCGGTGCAGGTCACCAGCGTGACGCCGCGGCCCTCGGCGGCGTACTTGGCCATCGTCGCGCCCTGGCCGATCGACTCGTCGTCGGGGTGGGCGTGCACGAGCAGGAGGCGCTGGTCAGCGGACATGTGGCGATCCTAGGGAGGTCGGCGGACAGTGCAGGCTCTCGGTGGTCGAGCCTGTCGAGACCACAACCCCTCAGGGCCGCTTGATCTTCCGCGGTTCGGTCGGCAGGTCGAGCGGCGCGGGGGCGGGCGCGGGCTCGTCGGCGTCGAGCCACCCGTCGTACCGGTCCACGAGCACCTCCAGCACGAACGGCGGCGCGTCGGTCAGCACCGCCCAGGGGTGGTCCTCGTCGTCGTCCTCGCCGGCGAGGCGCTCCCGCTCGACCTGGGCGTCGTAGCCGTCGGCCACGAGCCGCGCGACCACGGCCCGGGCGTCGTCCTCGTCGAAGAAGATGCCGCGCACGGCGCCATCATCCCAGGGCGTCCCGCAGCCCCACCAGGAACGGGCGGTCCGGGTCGAGCCAGTCGACCTCGTCGAGCTCGTCTGCGCCGAGCCAGCGGACGGCGTCGTGCTCGTGCGGCTGCGGCTCCGGCTCGCCGTCGACGAGCCGGGCGAGGGCGACGCTCAGCACGTGCCGCTGCCCGATCGCGACCCGCTCGGGCAGCCAGGACGCCACCTCGATGGTGCAGCCCAGCTCCTCGGCGATCTCGCGGACCAGAGCGGCGTCGGGCGTCTCGCCTGCCTCGACCTTGCCGCCGGGGAACTCCCACCGCCCGGCCGCCTCGGCCGGGAACGTACGCCGGGCCGCGAGCACCCGGCCGTCGCGGAGGATCGCTGCGCCCACGACCTCCGCCACCTGCCCGACGCTACCGTGACGAGATGCACCTGGCCCGGACCGACGACCTGACGGCCGAGGTCGACGCGCTCGCGCGCCGGCACGGCGGCCGCGTCGGCCTCAGTGCCGTGCTGGGCGACCTCGACCGGCGGCTGCGGCGTACGGTCGCGCCCTGCCTGTCGCGGCACCGAGCGTGGACCTGGGACGCGGCCGACCGCCGCGACCCGGAGTGGTGGCCGCAGGGGGTCTCCCCCGGTCCGGACCCGGACGTCCTGGGCGTCACCTGGTATGCGAAGTCCGGTGGCTCGCGGCTCAGCGTGCTGGACCTGCGCGCCCGGCGCTACCGCCACGTGATGCTGGTGCGGCCGACCGCGGACGGCTTCGAGCCGCTGCGCATCCACGCCGGCGGCCTCGCCTGGACCGGCACCCGGCTCCACGTCGCCGCAACCAAGGCGGGCCTCTGGGTCGGCGACACCGACGACGTGCTGCGCACCGAGGGCGGCTACGTGCTGCCGGTGCGGCACCGGCTGTCCGCGACCGAGGCCGACGGCGAGCCGCTGCGGTTCTCGTTCGTCTCCGCCGTCCCGGACCGTCCCGGCGAGCTCGTGCTCGGCGAGTACGGCAACCGCCGCCAGACCCGACGCATCGCGCACGTCGCGGCGGACGGCGGGCCGATCGTGCTCGGCGACGGCCAGGTGGTCCGCGCCCAGGGCATCGTCCGTGTCGGCGACACCTACCTGATGACCGCCTCGCACGGCCCATGGACGCCTGGATCGCTGTGGGTGGGCCGCCCGGGACGGTTGCGGGAGCGCCGCTGGGCGCTGCCGATGGGCCCGGAGGACCTTGCCTGCTCACCCGACGGCGGGCGGCTGTGGACGGTCACCGAGCACCCGCGGCGGCGCTGGATCGTCTCGCTGCGGAGGCCTTCGCCGCACGGTGGTTGAGGTGCGACGAGCGCCAGCACCCCGGTGGTTGAGGTGCGACGAGCGCCAGCGAGGAGCCTCGAAACCACCGCTCGCAACGGTCCAGACATGCGACAAGCGCCACCGTGACGGTGGCGCTTGGTTGCCGGGCGTAAGAGCCCGTATGCCCTAGGGTGAGACAGGCGGTCCGGACCATTCTCGCGCAGCGGCAAACAGAGAATGGCCCGGACCGCGTCTGTGTGTCCCGACTTGGTTCAGATGTGGTGCTTCGGGGGTTGCGGGAGCAGGGCCCCCGGGGGGAGCCGGCTCCGGGACGGTCACTCTTCCGTCCCGGAGCCCGCTCGTTGACGAACTACTGGGTCACTTGATCCGGATGGACTTCGTGGCACCCAGGGTCGCGGCGGTCGGGCGGACCTTCACGGTGTACTTCGTCTTGCGCATGCCGTTGGTGTCCTTGACCTTGAAGGTCCAGTCACCGGACGCACTGAGCACGTGCGACTTGACCCGCTTGCCGTTCTTGAACAGAACGGCCTTGAGGCCGGCGGCGCGGTTGTTGGCGTTGGCGTGGATCTTGTCGATCTTGGCACCGCGACCCGACAGCTTCAGGTTGATCGGAAGCTGCGTGACGACGGGAGGAGCAGCCTTGACCGTGGTGGTCGCGGTCGCCTCGGCGGCCGAGGCCGGCAGGCCCTTGGCGCTGTTGGCGGCGGAGCCCGCGTAGAGCTGGTCGGCAGCCGCGCCGAACTGCTCGTACATTCCGTCGACCTTGATGGTCACGTCGCCCACGGCGCCCGCGTCGACGCGGACGTTGAGGTGGATCTGACCGTTGGCGTCGGTGCGCGCGTCGCTGTCCTGGAACTGCGCCGGGCCGGTGACCTGGATGTTCAGGTCCCACACCGGGACACCCTGGACCGGGTTGCCGAAGCCATCGGTGATGACCGCGACGAACGGGATCTGCGTGGTGCCGGACTCGACCTCGGCCGGGCCGCTGACGGTCACGTTGCGCGCCGTGCTGACGTCGGTCTCGGGGGCCACGGTGAGCGCCGCGGTCTCCGTGCGGTTGGCCGCGCTCAGAGTCGCCGTGACGACGCCGGACTTGGTGCCCGCGATGCGGTAGCCCGCCGGGAGCAGGCCACCACCGTCGAGGGTGACGGTGACCGACGGCTTGCCCTCGGAGAGCAGGGTCTTGCCCGGCTCGAGGATCAGCGCGCCGTTGTCGACCGAGATCGTCATGGCCGCGCCCGGCTCGCCACCGGTGGTGAGGACCAGGTCGGCCGACTCGTTGATGCCGGCCTCGTCGTCGGCCTTGGTGTCGGCCAGCGGGACGACGACCGTCTTGCCCGCGTTGTAGTCCGCGGCCTCGGTGTTGTTGCCGTCGAGGCTGGTCACGAAGTTCGCACCCATGCCGTCGGTCGTGTACTTGATGGTCGCCACGCCAACCTCGGAGAAGTCCGGCGTCGCCGAGAACTGGTCGGCGTAGTAGTTGACGTTGACGTCCTCGGTCGTGCCGTCGGTCGCCTTGGTGTCCGTGAACGTGAAGGTGGTGGAGCCGTCGGCGCCGACCGCCTTCTTCTGCGGGGTGGCGTCCGCGGCGGCGTTGACGCCGGTACGAGCAGCGGTCACGAAGCCCGAGGTGACCGGCAGGCCGAACTGGTCGACGACCTTGACGGTCACGTCGGTGGAGCCGCCCACCTTGGAGAAGTACAGGTCGGCGGTCGGCACGACGTCGCTGACCGTGGCGCGGTCGAACTCCAGGGTCTCGGGGAACGAGCCACCGATGGCGATCGTGTCGCCGTCCTGGATGGTGCCGGCGTCGGGCGTGATCGTCAGCGAGCCGTTGCCCGAGGCGTCGAGCACGGTCGCCACGGTCGTGGAGCCCTTGCCGCCGAAGGTGAGGCCGCCGCCGGTCGCGGTCAGCGAGACGGTGCTGTTCGCGTTGGCCGCGCCGCCCTTGATGTCGATCTTGACGGTGCCCTGGTCCACGCGGACCAGGGTGTTCGGCGCGCCGAAGTTGCCGCCGCCGAAGCCGTCCCACGAGTCGGCGCCGGTGACGATGTCGACCATGTTGGCGTCCAGCGTGGCCGACTTGGTGACGTTGACCGTCGCCGTGGTGTCGACGGTGCCGGGGCCGGCGAGGGTGATCGTGTGGTTGCCGAGCGCCGCAGCGGCGGCCGGGGTCACGGTGAAGGTGTCGGTGCCACCGGAGATCTCGTCAGCGGTGATCGCGTTGCCGGACTCGTTGACGGTGACGTCAGCGTCGGAGGTGACCGCGATCGACTCGCCGACCAGGAGCTGGGTGGTGCGGCCAGCCGAGTCCTGAACGGTCGCGGTGTAGGCGCCGCTCTCGAGGCCCTGGGGCGCCGACTGGGTGGCGGGGGCGACGACGAGCTTCGACGCGGCACCGGCCGTGGTGACCGAGACGTTCGCGCGGGCCTCGCTGGCCTCGAGCGAGCCGGCAACGGCGCCGTCGTTGTCGATGATGCGGAACGCGGCGGTGTCGCCGTCGGCCGCGGTCGTGACCTCGATGCTCACGGTGAGGAATTCGTAGGCGTTGTCGGCCGGGTCGTTGACAGGGCCGCTGACGCCGTCGATGGTGGCGTTCTGGCTGCCGTTGTTCTGGCTGCCGACCGCGTCGCTGTTGGTCGCGGTGAGGGCGAGGTCGCCAGCCGCAACCGTGCCGTCCTTGACGCGGAGGACCACGTCCGCACCGAGGTCGCCGCCGTTGCGGGCGGGGCCGGTGGAGACGACGGTGATCGTGTCGCCGGCGGCCGCACTGGCCGAGGAAGCGAGGGCCGGGATACCGGCCACCGCGAGAGCGGAGACGGCGGAAACCGCCAGACCCCGCTTGATGCCGCTGCTGTTCATGCGTGTGTTCCTTCCGGAGTGAATGGACCGGGAAGTTCCCCCGTGCCCTTTACATGGGACCCGAGAGTCCCGTGTTCAGCACTCGCATACGGATCCCGAGTGCCGAAAGTGACATTAGGGATGTTGGCCACATCACGGGGCGGTTGTTGCAGCGTTCGGCGAAACCTGCAATAAAGGGTCGCGGGTGGCGGAGAGTGTGCCGCACGGACACCCGACGATCGGGGGATCATGTCAGAGGAGGCCACGCCGTCGCCAGGGCGTCGGCGCGGGCGCCCGCAGCGGCTTCCCGAGGACCCGCACACGCTCAGCTCCGGGCGGGTCGGGTGCGAGCAGCGCGTCGCATGGCTGCTCACCGTGGCCCGGCTGCTGGGGCCCGATCCCGAGTTGGCGCGGCGTGACGGGTTCATCGCGGCGCTCAAGGAGCGGGGCATCGCGGTCGACGCCTCGCGCGTGTCTCGTTGGGAGTCGGGCCTGCAGCCGCTGCCGGCGGCGGTGACGGCGACGTACGAGTCCGTGCTCGGCCTGCCCGTCGGGTGGCTGGTCGCGGTCGCCAACGGGCTGCGGCGGTCCTTCGCAGGCGGACCGTCGGTGCGGCGCAACACCGCCCACGACGTACCGCTCAACAACGCCGAGGTCGAGAGCCTCCTCGACCGGGGCGAGCAGGGGATGGCCACGGGCGCTCACTGGCTGCGGCTGACCGACGAGCTCAACCGCTACGACAAGGTGTTCCTGCGCGACCGCGAGTGGGCCCACGTCACCCAGCAGCTGGTCGGCGAGCTGGGGCGGGCCGTGGGGCCGGGCTACGTACGCCGCTACGAGGCCGCGGCCACGCTGATCGGCCACCCGATCGCCCGGCAGCACCTGCTGATGGCGATCGGCCGGTTCGTCACCGCCCCCGACGCCCAGGTCGTCGCGCCCGTGTTGAACCTGCTCGCGGAGGTGCCCGACCGCGCGGCCGCCGACCTGACCCTGCGGCTGCTGTCGGCCGACACCGACAACGTCTACCTCCGTCGCGCGGCCTCCTCGGTCGCCGCGATCAAGCTCGCCCGCGGCCACTTCGACGAGAGCGCGCTCCCCCTCCTGGAGTCACACGTGCTCGGCGCGCTGCGACGCGGCGAGTCGCTCGACGGGCGGCTCGACGCCTTCGACCTTGCCGTCCGGCTGCCCGACCACTCCTGGGAGCGGGTCGCCGGCGGACTGCGGACCCGCCGCGCCTTCGGACTGGTCACCAACGCCCGGGCCGGCGACGAGCTCGTGCCCGCTGCCCGGGCGGCGTCGCTGATCGCCGACATCGCCCCGGCCATCCAGGCCGACACCCCGTCCCACCAGGCGCAGGAGCCCGACCAGATGCTGCGCCGGCTGCTGCGCGAGGCGCTGCTGCACTCGCACAAGCCGCGGCGGCACCACGCGGCGCTGCTGATCGCGGCCTCGCCGTACGCCCCGGCCGCCGCGCGCCACTGCCTCCGGCTCGCGGCCGACGACAACGAGCTGCTCGCCGCCCGCGCCTGGACCGTGCTGATGCGGCTCGGCGACGGCGGCCGGCGCGACCAGGTGGTCCACCGCGCGATCGTCGAGGAGCGCCCCACCGTGCGTGCCCGAGCCCTGGTCAACGCGGGACTCGGGGGCCCGCTGACAAGGCGGACGACCCCGAGACCCAGCTCAGCGCCCAGTGGTGGCTGGACCGGGGCCCGGCCATCCACGACCGGGATCTCGTCTCGATCTGAGCGGGGTCCACCAGGATCAGTTCACCGGGATCTCCGCAGCTCTTGATCTTCGAATGTTTGTTCGCATATACTGCAGCATGGTCACGGTCCCGATCGACGAGCTGGACGCCGCCGGCGTCCTCGCCGCCGCCGAGCACACGCTGCGGCAGCGCCGCGCGGCCGAGGTCGAAGACCTGCTGCTGATCGCCCAGTGGGCCGACCTGCACGCCACCGACCCCCGGAGGGGCCCCGGCGGGCAACGGGTCTGGTGCGGGGTGGACCGGCTGGTCGAGATCGGCGGCGACGGCACCCCGCTCGTCCAGGACCTCTGCCTGCCCGAGCTCGCGGTCGCCCGCCAGACCCACACCCTGGCGCTGCGCGCCGCGATGGCCGACGTCCTCGACCTACGCCACCGCCTCCCGCGCACCTGGGCCGTGGTCACCGCGCTGGAGTGCGAGCCCTGGGTGGCCCGCAAGGTCGCCACCCTCTCCCGTGACCTCGACCAGTTCCAGATCCCCCTGGTCGACGCGGCCGTCGCCGACGCCATCGCCGGCGAGTCCCCCGCCCGGGTCCTCGACCTGGCCCGCGCCAAGATCATCGAGGCCGACCCCGCCCGCTACGCCGCCCACCTCGACGAACACCTGCGCCGCCGCTACGTCGGCCTCTCCCGCACCGACCAACACGGGCTACGCCACGTCATCGCTCACCTCGAGGCCGGACCCGCGGTCTGGGTCGACCACCTCGTCAACCGCATCGCCGACGCCCTCGACGCGCGCCGCGATCTGGTCCCCCACCTCCCCGCCGACGCCACCCGCGACGAGCTCCGCGCCGAAGCCTTCGGCTGGCTCGCCCACCCCGACCGCGTCCTGGACCTCCTCGACCCACCCACTCCCGACGAGACGCCGCAGCAACCTGCCCGGCGTCGGCGGTCCCGGGCCGTGGTCTACGTCCACCTCCACGAAGCCGCCCTCCAACGCCACGGCGTCGCCCGGGTCGAGGACCTCGGCCCCCTGCTCCTCGACCAGGTCACCCGGCTCCTGGGCCACGCCCACGTCGACCTCAAGCCCGTCATCGACCTCCACGACCGGACCCGGGTCAACGCCTACGAACACCCCGAGACCGTCAAGGAACGCGTCCACCTGCGCACCGTCGGCGAGGTCTTCCCCCACGCCACCCGCATCAGCCGCCACGTCGACATCGACCACCCCGTCGAGTACGACGAACACGGACCACCCGGCCAGACCGGCGACCACAACGCCGCCCCCCTGGGCCGCACCAGCCACCGCGCGAAAACCCACCTCGGCTACCGGATCCGACAACTCGGCCCCGACAGCTACCTCTGGCGCACCCCCCACGGACTCCACCGCCACGTCGACCACACCGGCACCCACGTCATCGACGCCGCGACCGCACGCGACCTCGAACGCACGGCCGCCATCCAACGCGCCCTCGACACCTTCGTCACCAGGCTCGACGAAACCGCCTGACGGGGGTCAGGGACGCGGCTGCCGGGCCAGCTGACGGCTCTGTGCGACCAGCCGCCCGGCGGAGTCCCACACCTCGCAGTCCTCCTCGAACATGCCGCCCGCCATGTTGCGGGTCGCGTGCCGCACCCGCAGCCAGCCCGGCGCCGGCCGGGCCCGCACGTGCGCGGTCAGCTCGAGCGTCGGAGCCCAGCCCGGCATGCCGAGGTCGAAGGTGACCGGCGGGAGCGCGTCGACGACCATCAGCAGCGACAGCGGGTCGGGCTCGCGCCCGTCGACGAGGCGGAACCACGCGCTCAGCACGCCGTTGCCGCTCGGCTCCCCCACCGCCCACCCGATGTGGTCGGGGTGGAAGCGCATGTCGAACCGGTCCATCAACGGCGCGATCGCACGCACCTCCGGCGGCGCCATCGTGTTGGGGACGCACCGGCCCGGCGGCGGCATGTCCGGCTCGTCGGCCGTGGTGCGCACGTCGTCGCCGAGGCGCGAGAGGTCGCCGTACGTCGCCAGCGCGGTGATCCGCACGTCGTCGCCCTGACGCAGGTCGGCCGCGGCGGTCGCGACGCTGCCGCCGTCGCGGCGCACGTCGACACTCACCGTCGCCGGGCCCGCCACCGCGGCGGAGAGGTAGTAGGCGGAGATCACGATCGGGTCGGGCTTGTCGGGCAGCGTGTGCCGCAGCGCGTTGCCCACCACCGCGAGCAGGTAGCCGCCGTTGATGCCGCCGCCGACCGACCAGCCAGCGGCCAGGTCCGCGCCGTATGTCGCCTCGTCCTGCCGGGTCACGGCGATCTGCTCGTCGAACTCGTAGGTCACGCGTGGAGCCTAGAAGGCGGTATCCGGCGATGCGGCACCATGTCCCTCATGAGCGATCGGCGGCCGCACTGGGTCTACGGCCCGGGCGAGGAGCCCGACCCCCGCTTCACCCTCGCGAACGAGCGGACCTTCCTCGCCTGGGTGCGCACCGCGCTCGCGATGCTCGCCGGGGGCGTCGCCCTGCACGCGCTCGGGCTCCCCGGCACCGAGTGGGTGCGGACCACGCTCGCGGTCGTGCTCGTGCTCTTCGGTGCGCTGGTCACGGTCTTCGCACTGGTGCGCTGGGCTCGCGTCGAGCGCGCGATGCGCATGCGGACTCCGTTGCCGGGCTTCGGCCTCGGCTTCGTGCTCACGATCGCGGTGGTCATCGGCGCAGCACTGCTGGCCGTCGCCTTCGTATGAGGCCCGGGCCGTAAGGAGACGAAGAGGTGTCACACACCCCGAGGGAGGCGTCGATCCCGACCGCGCGCCTCGATGCCATCGCGGTCGTGACCGCGCAGGTGCCGGCGTGAGCGCACCGCGCGTGCCCGACGGCCTGGTCGAGGCGTTCTGGGAGTACGAGCGGGCCCTGATGGCCGACGACGTGCCGACGCTCGTCGGGCTGTTCGCGCCGGGACCGACCACGCTGCGCGGCGACGCGAACGGCGTCCTGGTCGGCCACGACACGATCAGCGCGTTCCGCAGCACCCGCGGCGGCACCCCCGCACGGCGGATCGTGCAGACCCACGTGCAGGTCGTCGACGACGACCACGCGCTCGTGGTCGCGGTGACCGAGCTCGAGCGCGGCGGCCGCGGCCTGCAGACCCAGCTGTGGGCGCGCACCGCCGACGGGTGGGTCGTCACCGCCGCACACGTGTCGGCGCCGGCGCCGGCGCTCGACACCCACATCTGGCGGGTCGTCGGCGACCCGCTCGTGCCGCCGACAGGCGCCGGGCCGCTCGACGGCGAGAGCGTCGCGGTCAAGGACCTGTACGCCGTGGCCGGGCAGCGGATCGGCGCCGGCAACCCGGCCTGGCTCGCCGATGCCTGGGTGGAGGGCTCGCACGCCTGGGCGGTCGGCGCCCTGCTCGAGGCCGGTGCGTCGGTGCGCGGCATCGCCCGGACCGACGAGTTCGCCTACTCGCTGGCCGGCACCAACGTGCACAGCGGTACGCCGCCCAACCCCCGCGCCCCGCTGCGCATCCCCGGCGGCTCGAGCTCGGGCTCGGCCAGCGCGGTGTCGCTCGGGCACGCCACGATCGGCCTCGGGACGGACACCGGCGGGTCGATCCGGGTGCCGGCGTCGTACCAGGGGCTCCACGGCATCCGCACCACGCACGGCGCGGTCCGGCGTACGGGCCTGCTCGCGCTGGCGCCGTCGTTCGACGCCGTCGGCTGGCTGACCCGGTCGGCGTCGCTGCTCGCCGCGGTGGGCGACGTGCTGTTGCCGGAGCGCCCACGAGACGTGCGCCGCGACCTGGTCACCGTCGGCGGCCTGACGGCGCTGGCGGAGGAGGACGTCGTGTTCGTGGTCGACTCGTTCGCCGCCTCGGTCGGGGCGGTCCGCGAGCACTGGGACCTCACGGACCTGCCGGATTGGCTCGCGGCGTTCCAGGCGCTGCAGGCCTGGGAGGCGTGGCGCGAGCGCGGCGGCTGGCTGACCACCCGGCTCGACACGCTCGGCGCCGACGTGCGCGGCCGGTTCGAGGCCGCGTCGCTGATCGGCGAGGACCGCGCCAACGCGGCGCTGCGGGTCGTGGAGCAGGCCCGGCGCCGGATCCGCGAGCTGGTCGGGGACCGGGTGCTCGTGCTGCCGTCGTCCTCCTCCGTCGCGCCGCTGGTCGGCACCGGTCTGCAGGCGGTGCGCGACGCGACCATGTCCCTGACCTGCCTGGCCGGGCTGGCCGGCCTGCCCGCGGTCTCGCTCCCCCGCACCACCCGCGACGGGCTGCCGGTGGGGGTCTCCCTGGTCGCAGCTCCCGGCCGGGACCGCGACCTGCTGGAGCTGGCCGTGTCACTCGAGGAGATCCGATGACCGACGATCACTGGCTCTCGCGGGCCGTCGAGCTCGCCGTCGAGAACGTCGCCGCCGGCGGCGGGCCGTTCGGCGCGGTGATCGTGCACGACGGCACGCTGGTCGCCGAGGGGCAGAACCGGGTCACCCGCGACCTCGACCCGACCGCGCACGCCGAGGTCAGCGCGATCCGGCGCGCGTGCGCGTCGCTGCGGGTCTTCTCGCTCGTCGGATGCGTGCTCTACACGTCCTGCGAGCCGTGCCCGCTGTGCCTGACCGCCTCCCTGTGGGCGCGGCTCGACCGGGTCGTGGCCCGGCGCCCCGGGACCGTCGAGGCACCACAAGTGGCTGTCCCCGGACTCGGTCTGCAGCCATTCCTGGTGTCTCGACGTGAGACGACCGGCCCCAGACGGTCTGCTGGCTCACGATCGAGTCGGGACCTCAGCCGGCGATGGCCTGCGCCGCCCGGGCCAGGTCGTCCACCCCGCGAGCGAGCTCGTCGGGCCGGTCGGTCGCGAGGTCCAGGTGGAAGCCGTACAGCGCGGAGTCGACGAGGGTGACGATCCGGGCGACCCGCCGAGCGGGGGCACCGCTGCGGACCAGGTAGTCGCGCAGCGCGGCCGCCCAGCGCTCGTTGCTCGCGCGCGCCTCGGTGAGGTAGGGCTCGCTGCCGAAGAGCCCCGTCGCCGCCGCCTGTACGTAGACGTCCAGGCAGGAGTTGAGGGGCTCGGTGCCGTACGCCGCCCACAGCCGGTTGACCGCCGCCCGCACGCTCGGGGCGGCCGGCAGGGCGTCGACCTCCACGATCGAGCGCTCGCCCGACCTGACCACCACCGCCGACACCAGCGCGTCCCGGTTGCCGAAGTGGTAGATCAGCATCCGGTCGCTGGTCCCGATCGCGGCCGCCACCGGCCGCAGCGTCAGGCCGATCAGGCCGTGCACGAGCACGTGGTCGGTGACCTGGTCGAGCAGCTCCTCGCGACGCCCCATGGCCCGAGTGTAGCGAGTGCTACGCTTGTAGCACTCGCTACGTCTGAAGGAAGTGTGGAACGTGTTCGCCGCCATGGTGCTGCTGATGACCGCGATCGGGATCGAGGTCGTCTCCACGGCCCTGCTGCCCAAGGCCGACGGCTTCACCGACCCGCTCTGGAGCGCGGTCGTGCTCGTCGGCTACGGCGTGTCGATCTGGCTGCTGACGATCGTCGTACGGGACATGCCCGTCTCGGTCGCCTACGCGATCTGGTCCGGCGTCGGCACGGCCCTGGTCGCCGTCGCCGGCTATGCGTTCCTCGGCGAGTCGCTCGGCTGGCTCAAGGTGCTGTCGCTGGCGATGATCGTCGTCGGCGTTCTCGGGCTGAATCTCGCCGGCTCGCATTGACCCGGCCAGAACTCCCGACTCAAACGTCGGAACTCCCGACTCGACCGTCAGAAGTCCCGACTCAACGTGCAGAAGTCACGAATCGACGGGGTTAGAGGGCGCGGGCGACGGCGCGGCCCGCCGCACGGCCCGAGAACAGGCAGCCGCCGAGGAACGTGCCCTCGAGGGCGTTGTAGCCCATCATCCCGCCGCCGCCGAAGCCGTTGACCTCGCCGGCGGCGTAGAGGCCGGGGAACGGCTCGCCGTCGGCGCGCAGGCAGCGGCCGTCGAGGTCGGTCTCGAGGCCGCCGAGCGTCTTGCGGGTCAGGATGTTGAGGCGTACGGCGATCAGCGGGCCGGCCTTGGGGTCGAGCAGCTTGTGCGGGGTGGCGACCCGGATCAGCTTGTCGCCGCGGTAGCGCCGGGCCCCGCGGATCGCGGTCACCTGGGCGTCCTTGCCGTAGTCGTTGTCGATCTCGCGGTCGCGCGCCTCGATCAGCCGGCGCAGCGCCGCCTCCTCGAGAGCGGGCGCCTCGGGGTCGGCGAGCCGGTTCATCCCGGCCACCAGCTCACCGAGCGAGTCCGCGACCACGAAGTCCTCACCGTGCCGCTTGAACGCCTCGATCGGCGCGGGGGCACCGGGCCGCACCCGCGAGAGCAGCAGCCTGACGTCCTTGCCGGTGAGGTCGGGGTTCTGCTCGGAGCCGGAGAGCGCGAACTCCTTCTCGATGATCTTCTGGGTCAGCACGAACCACGAGTAGTCGTAGCCGGTGGTGCGCAGGTGCGCGAGCGTACCGAGGGTGTCGAACCCCGGGAAGTACGGCGCGGGCAGCCGCCGGCCGGTCGCGTCGAGCCAGAGCGACGAGGGCCCGGGCAGGATCCGGATGCCGTGGTTATCCCAGATCGGGTCCCAGTTGCGCAGGCCCTCGACGTAGTGCCACATCCGATCCGGGTTGATCACGCTGGCACCGGCCGCCTCGGTGATGCCGAGCATCCGGCCGTCGACGTGGGCCGGTACGCCGGCCACCATCGTCCTCGGCGGCGTCCCGAGCCGCGCGGGCCAGGTCTTGCGCACCAGGTCGTGGTTGCCGCCGATGCCGCCGCTGGTCACCACCACGGCCTGGGACCGCAGCTCGAAGTCGCCGGTCTCGACCCGGCTGCTGGGCTTGCCACGCGCGACCGAGCTCGGCTCGAGCACCTTGCCGCGCACGCCCACGACGGCGCCGCCCTCGACGAGCAGGTCGTCCACGCGGTGCCGGAACGCCAGCCGGAGTCGCCCCGAGGCCGCGTGCTCGCGGACCCGGCGCTCGAACGGCTCGACGACCCCCGGGCCGGTGCCCCAGGTCAGGTGGAAGCGGGGCACGGAGTTGCCGTGCCCGTCGGCGCGGCCGTCGCCGCGCTCGGCCCAGCCGACGACCGGGAACAGCCGGTGTCCCATCGCCCGCAGCCAGGCGCGCTTCTCGCCGGCGGCGAAGTCGACGTACGCCTCGGCCCAGACTCGCGGCCAGCGGTCCTCCGCGCGGTCGAACTGCGCGCTGCCGAGCCAGTCCTGCATCGCGAGCTCACGCGAGTCCTTGATGCCCATCCGGCGCTGCTCGGGGCTGTCGACGAGGAACAGGCCGCCGAGGCTCCAGAACGCCTGCCCGCCCAGCGACTGCTCGGGCTCCTGGTCGAGCAGCACCACCCGCCTGCCGGCGTCGGCGATCTCGGCGGCGGCGGTGAGCCCCGCCAGTCCCGCGCCGACCACGATGACATCGGCACCCTCGGTCACATCGGTGTCCACGAGCGGTGATCCTCGCACGCACCGTGGACCCCGGCGCCGGTGTCCACGGTGAGGCCGGTCTGGACAGATTTGTCCGTATTCGTGCGGAACACCTGTCACACCGGCCACACTGGACTCCGCCTTGGGGGAAATGCTTGGGAGGACTCCCGAGGCGCCGAAAGGGATCTCGGGAGGGAGACCTGGTGTTGAGCGGAGTGGTGCCACCGGCGCTCTGCCCGCCCGCCGTACTCGTGGTGAACGGGGCGGGGGCCGGCGAGCTGCTGTCGGCGAGCCTGAACGCTCTCACCGACCAGGTGCTCGCGACCCACGCTCCCACTCTCCCCGCCGCCCTCGAGACCCTCGCCGCGGGGACCTTCGACTGCGTCCTGGCCCACGTCGGGACGCCCGACGTCATCGCCGCCGACGTCGCCCACACCCTGCGGACCCGCGCCGGTGGCGCCGCCACCGTGCTCGTCGTCGACGACCACTGCGTGGTGCCCGACTCCCTCGAGGACCTCGCCGACCTGGTGCTGCGCGAGGGCGACCTCGAGGGCGACTGGCTGCGGCTGCTGCGGCGCGCGATCGAGCACGCCCGGGTCCGGACGTCGCTGCGCGAGGCGGAGGCCTCGGTCGCGCGGCTCGCCGGGATCATGGACTCGGTCGCCGACGCGGTGTTCACCACCACCGTGGACGGCCGGGTCGCGACCTGGAACGACGGCGCCGAGCGGCTCTACGGCTACCCTGCCTCCGAGATGGTCGGCCAGCACATGGCGGCGCTCCACCCGCCGGGCTCCGACGAGCCGCGGCGGATCCTCGCGATGGTGCGCTCCGGGCAGCCGATCCAGGGGCTCGACACCCTGCGGCGCACCAGCGACGGCCGGATGGCGCAGGTGTCGATCAGCGTCAGCGCCATCCCAGACGAGCACGGCGACGTCGGCGGGCTCGTCGTCGTCGCCCGAGACATCAGCGACCGGCTCGAGCTCGAGGCCGAGCTGGTGCGCCAGACCATGCACGACGCGCTCACCGGGCTGCCCAACCGATCCTTCCTGACCTACCGGCTCACCCAGGCGCTCGCCGAGGGGCGCCGCCGCGGCGACCCGGTCGCCGTACTGCTCCTCGACCTCGACCAGTTCCGGGCCGCGAACGACGTGCACGGCCACCTGACCGGCGACCGGGTGCTCACCGAGGTCGCACTCCGGCTGCGGACGCTGGCCCGGCCGATCGACGCCGTCGCGCGCATCGGCGGCGACGAGTTCGTGCTGGTCTGCCCGGGCACCGACGTCGAGGCGGCCGGCCGGGTGGCCGAGCAGGTCATCGCGGCGATCAGCGCGCCGATCGCGGTCGACCACCGTGCCGTGCGCATCGGCGCCAGCGTCGGCATCGCCGTCTCGCCGCCGCTGGACTGCGACGCGGAGACCCTGCTCAAGCGCGCGGACGCCGCGATGTACGAGGCGAAGGCCCGGGGCCGCTCGCGCAGCCAGGTCTTCGACCCCGCGCTCGCCCGGCTCGCCGCCGACCAGCGCCTGCTGGCCGCCGACCTGCGCGCGGCCCTCGACGCCGACGGGCTCGAGCTGCACTACCAGCCCGTGGTCGACATCCGGACCGACCGGATCGTCGGCGTCGAGGCCCTCGCCCGGTGGCACCACGCGGTGCGGGGCGCCGTACCGCCCGGCACGTTCGTGCCGCTCGCCGAGGCGCACGGCTTCGTCTCCGACCTGGACCGGTGGGTCCTCGACCGGGCCTGCCACCAGACCGCCGCCGCCCTCAGCACCGGCGAGCTCGCGCCCGGGGTGCGGGTCGCGGTGAACCTCTCGGCCCGGTCGCTGGACGACACCGGGCTCGTGGACATGGTGGCCGCGGCGCTGGACCGCTCCGGGCTGCCCGCCTCCGCGCTGGTCCTGGAGATCACCGAGACGGCCATCCTGCAGAACCGCGACGCGGCGCGCACCTCGCTCGCCGGGCTGCGAGCCCTCGGCGCCGGGGTTTCGCTCGACGACTTCGGCACCGGCTACTCCTCGCTCAGCTTCCTGCGGGAGCTGCCGGTGACCGGCGTGAAGGTCGACCGCTCGTTCGTGCGCGACTCCGTCGAGCAGCCCAGCGACCGCGCGATCGTCGAGTCGATCATCCGGCTCGCGACCGGGCTGGGTCTGGAGACCATCGCCGAGGGCGTCGAGACCGAGGCGCAGCGCGACCTGCTGCGCGACCTCGGCTGCGCCCGCGCGCAGGGCTTCTGGTGGAGCCCCGCCGTGCCCATGTCGGAGCTCCCGGGCAGCCGGGCCGCGGCCCGGATGGCCCGGCTCGTCCCGGCCGAGGCGGTCGCGCCGGCGCGCCCGCTCCGGCGCTCCCGGCGGGTGGAGCCCGTCGTCGCCGCGGCCCGGACCACCGCCTGCTGCCTGCGCGGCGGCCTCGAGGCCGGACAGGCCTGGCTGGTCGTCGCGACCGACACCCGCCGCGAGGGCTTCGCCCGCGCGCTCGGTCCGCTGCACGCGAGCATGCTGGCCCGCGGCCAGCTCGTCGAGCTCGACGCCTACGACACGCTGCGCAAGGTGACCGCTGCCGACGGTGGTCTCGACCCGGTGCGCTACGACCAGGTCGTCGGGGCGGCGCTGCGCCGTCTCGGCGCCGCCAGCGACCAGGTGGGCGTGCACGCCGAGTTCGGCCACGTCACCCGGCCGCTGCTCAGCCAGCAGGTCTCGTCCGACCTGCGGGCGCGGCTGCAGGGCGCGGCCCGGCTGACGCTGGCGTACGGCGACCACCCGGCGGACTGCTCCGCGCACGGCGGCGTCCTCGTCGCCGCGCGCCTCGCCGCCGACGGCTCGAGCGCCGTCTAGCCTTCGCTGCCGGGGCCCGGGTCCTGGTCGGCGACCCCGACCCGGCCGCCGCCGCGCTGCTTGGCCCGGTACATCGCCTCGTCGGCCCGGCGGACCAGCTCGTCGAAGCCGTACGGCGGTGCCACGGCGATCCCGATGCTGAGGCTGGTCACGTGGTCGCGGCCGCCGACCCGCACCGGCTCCCGGCAGGCGTCGAGGATGCGCTGCGCGACGACGAGCGCCTCCTCGATGCCGGTGTCCTCACAGATCACCGCGAACTCGTCGCCGCCCAGGCGGCCGACGGTGTCGGTCCCCCGCACCGAGGCCAGCATCCGCTCGGCGACCTCGCGCAGCACGGTGTCGCCGGCCTCGTGCCCGAACCCGTCGTTGACCTGCTTGAACTCGTCGAGGTCCACGAACAGCACCGCGGTGCCGCGACCCTCGAAGCGGCGCTGCCGGGCGGCGGCGGTCTCGAGGCGGTCGAAGAACAGGTAGCGGTTGGGCAGCGAGGTGACCGGGTCGTGCAGGGCGCGGCGGCGCAGCGCCCGCTCGGCGAGCCGGGCGTCGGTGACGTCGTAGACCGACACCAGGGAGCCCAGGTGGCCGTTGCGGCTGTTGAGCGGGCGGCGCGACACCTCGAGGATCCGCTCGCTGCCGTCGGGACGCAGGTGCACGACCTCGTGCGAGGCGACCTCCTCGGCGGAGCGCAGCTCGGGGAAACCGAACAGCTCGCGCGGGTCCGCGCCGTACAACTCCTCGACGGTCCGCCCGACGATGTCGGCGGCGGTCTCGTTGGTGAACATCACCTTCCCCTCCGGGGAGGTCGCCATGATGCCCTCCTGGGCGGTCTCGACCATCGCCCGGTGCAGCGCCTCGGAGAGCCGCAGCGCCTCCTCGGTGCGCACCCGCTCGGTGACGTCGCGCAGGTTGGCGACGATGCCGCCGATCTCGGGGTCGTCGAGGCAGTTGGTCGCGGTGATCTCCATCCACCGCCAGCGCTGCTCGCCGTCGCGCACCCGCATCACGACGTGCTCGGCGCTGCGCGGCTCGGCGAGCAGCCGGCCGCGCAGGCCGCCGACGGCCCGGGCGTCGGAGGGGTGCAGGAAGTCGGGGCCGCGGGCGAGCAGCACGTCCTCGGGAGGCAGGCGCAGCAGGCGCGCCAGCGCACCGGAGACGTAGACGATCCGCAGCCGGCGGTCCATCACGACGGCGGTCTCCCACGCCCGCCGGGCCAACGCCTCGGTGATGCGGACCCGGGCCACGTCGGGATCGGCGGTGTCGTCGTCCCCGACCGCCCGGTCCCCGTGGTCGACCTCCGGACCGACGCGGTCGACCCGGCCCAGCCAGCCGTCGAGGTCGTCGCCGTCGTCGAGGTCGCCGACGGACGCGGCGATCGCGTACGGGCGGCCCCCGGGCTCGCGCAGCAGCGCCGCGTCGAGGACCAGGCTGAGCTCGCGGTCCTCGGAGTCGCGGAACAGGCCGCGGTAGCTGATCGAGTCGATCTCCCCGGCTCCGAGGCGCTCGAACCGGGCGAGCACGTCCTCCGCGTCCACCGGGTCGACGAGGTCCACGACCTCACAGTCGGCGAACCAGCCCTCGCCGTGCCCGAACAGCTCGCACCAGGCCGGGTTGACCGACTCGAGGTGGCCGTGCAGGTCGAGGATCGCCTGAGGGGTGGTGGCCTGGTCGAAGTGTGCGCGCGACATCTCCAGCGCGAGCGCGAGCTCGCGCTGCTCGTGCAGCTGGGCCGTCACGTCCCGCAGGATCACGACCACGCCGGTGATCACGTCGTCGGGCCCGCGCACGGGCCCGAGGGTGACCTGGGCCGTGAACGTCGATCCGTCGCGGCGCAGGCCCTGGTCGATGTACGGCTCGACCCGGTCGCCCGCGAGCAGCCCGGCGACCGCGGCGTCGCGCCGGTCGCCGCCGTCCCCCGGGAACAGCACCGCGAACCCGCGGCCGGCGAGGTCACCGGCCCGCCAGCCCAGGACCTGCTCGATCGCGGGGCTCGCCCACGCGATCACGGCGTCGGTGTCCAGCGAGAGGATGCAGTCGTGCGAGGTCGCGGCGATGCTCGCCAAGAGCTGCCCCTGGTCGATCTCGCGCATCTTTCCCCCGGACGGCGAACAGGCCACGAGATCGTCTGCTCCCGAAGCGAGTGACACGAGCGGTTCGCCCAGCACCGCGCCGTTCCCCGTCATGCTAATGGCCGATCCTTCCGGTCCTGAGAACTAATTCCAGAATCATGTCGCTGTCGCCCCCCGGTCGGCAGGAGAGTGCCCTGCGGCGCCGTGCGTCGGTTCCCCCTGTTGTTGCCTTCTTCATCGGCTCCGACGCGAGTCCGCTTGAGCGCGCGAGCCGCTGGGTTCGGAGTCAGCCGAGGCCGACGAGGCGAAGGTACGCCGCCGCGAGCGGCTCGCCCGCGAGCATGCCGATCGCGGCGCCGCTGAGCAGGAACGGCCCGTGCGGCACCTGGGACCCGGCGCGGGCGCGGCCGGAGAGCAGCAGGGCGATGCCGACCACGGCACCGACCACGAAGCCGCTGCCGAGGCCGACGACGGCGGGACCCCAGCCGAGCCAACCGAGCGCCAGCCCGAGGACCGGGGCGAGCGCCACGTCGCCGAGCCCCATGCCGCGTCCGGCGGTGAGCAGCCAGATGCCGCCGTACACCGCCAGCCAGAGGCCGGCCGCCAGGAGCGCCGGCACGACCGGTTCGGCGCCGTGACGAGCGGTGTCGATGGCCAGGGCGATCACCGTGCCGACGGCCATCGCGCCGGTGATCGCGAACGGCAGCCGTCGGTGGTCGAGGTCGATCACGAACAGCGCGACGCCCGCGGCCGCGACCACGAGCGCGGCGGCGGCGTACGGCGTGGAGCCGAAGCGCCAGCCGACACCGGCGAACAGCAGGCCGGAGGTGAGCTCGACGAGCGGGTAGCGAGCCGCGATCGGGGCGGCACAGTCGCGGCAGCGGCCGCGGAGCACCAGCCAGGAGAGCACCGGGACGTTGTCGCGGGGGCGCACCGGGTGGGCGCACGCGGGGCAGGCCGAACCGGGCGAGACCAGGGACAGGCCGGCGGGAACCCGGTGGATCACGACGTTGAGGAACGAGCCGATCAGCAGCCCCAGCACGCCGAGGGTGACGAGCGCGACGGCGGGCAGGGCGGGCGTCACCGCACCGGCTCCATCGCGGCGCGCAGCTGCTGCTGCTCGGCGGTGCCCAGCACGGCGACGAGGTCGTCGCGGACCAGGCCGGAGCGTGCGGACCGCGCGGCGGCCAGGTCCCAGCGGAGGTCGACGGTCACCAGCTCGTGGTCACCGGCGTCCACTGCCGCCTGCACGAGGTAGGCCTCGAAGGACGCGGAGTCGGCCTGGTCACCCAGCCGCGCGGCGGCGTCCCGCTCGCCCTCGGCCGCCAGCTGGTCCGCGATCGCCGAGCAGTCGGCGGCCGCCACCCGCAGCTCGTGCACGAGCTCGTCGGCCGAGTGTGCTCCCAGGCGGTCGCCGGCGGGCGACGCCGCGTCACCGGGGAGAGCCGGGAGCGCATCGTCGAGATGGGCGAGGTCGGCCAGCCGCCCGGTGAGCAGTCCGTGCACCGACTCGTCGAACGTCGTCACCATCGCACCCCGAGCCGCCTCGACGATCGACCGCACGGTGACGGCGCCACGGGGCTGGGTGGCCACGGCCCCGATCGCCTCAGCGATCGAGTCGCCGATCGCGGCGAGCTGCAGGAGCGGCTCGGGAGCCTGGTCGAGCCCGTTCTCCCAGAGCAGCTCCTCGAGGACATGCACGTCCGCCGCCCAGGCCGCGAGCGCGGCGCGGCGCAGGTCACCGCGCTCGGCGTACCGGCGCGACAGGTCGGTGAAGTCGGCGCCACTGCGCACGTCGTCCATCACGGTCCTCCCTCACGCGGCCGAGCGGCGCAGCCGCCGGCGCTGCCGGCGCGGCTCGACCACGGCCGGCGGTGGGACGGGGACCACGTGCTCGTCCTCGTCGGGCAGCGGAGGCTCGCCGACCTGCTGGACGGGCGGATCCGTGGGCGGGTCGACGGGCGGGTCCGGGTGCAGCGCGAGGGGCGGGTCGGCCGGCGTGTCGATCACCGGGCGCGCGACGGGAGCCAGTGCCGCGACCCGCGACCCGGGCAGCACCGGTCGGGTCAGTCCGCCCGGCTGCTCGAGCCGGTCGAGGGCCGCGGTGAGCCGGTCCAGGACGTAGCGGGCGTCGACACCGGGTGCGCAGTCGCTGGAGACCGCGCGCACGGTGGCCCGGACCTGGGCACGGGACGACGCCAGGACGGTCGCCGCGTCCGTCGTGTTGCCGGCCGGGTCGTGTGCCGGCTCGGGCAGCTGCGCCAGGGCCGCCTCCAGGCACTGCACCTGGGCGCGCAACGTGCGGACCTCGACGCTCCGCCCGGCGGGCGCGAGCGTGTCGGGCTCGCCCACGTGGTCGTCCCCGTCCTCGGCGCCCCGGGGCTCGTCGGTCTCCACCGTCGCGGCCGGCCGGGCGCGCCGGCGCGTCGTGCGGAGCACGAGCAGCCCGAGGAGCGACAGGAGCATCAGGCCGAGGCCCCCGGCGAGGGCCGGCAGGTCGGCGTTCGCGAGCAGATCCACGGGTCATCCCTCCGGGTCGGTCGTGGCGGCGGTGCCGGTGGTCGTGCCGGCGGCGGGTGCGTCGTCGGGGTCCTCAACCGGGGACATCACGAACATGTCGCCGGTGATCGACGTCGTGAACACCCCGGCAGCCGGGTCGCCGCTCACGGAGACCGACGTGACGAGGTAGGCGCGCGGCATGTGCTCGAGGTTCTCCAGCAGCACCTGCGTCTGGTCGTAGCTGCCGGTCACGGCGACGGTCACGGTCTGGCGCGCCAACTGTGCACCGGCGGCCGGAGCCCCGGCCGCGCCGGCCGCTGGCGCACCGTCGGCTGCCGCGCCGCCCGCTGCCGCGCCGTCCGCTGCCGCGCCGTCGGCTGCGACACCGGCGGCGCCGATCACCGGAGGCGTGGGCGTGAGCGTGGTGACGCCCTGGGCGCCGATGCCGGCGTCGACGGCAGCCGTCGTGACGGCCTCGAACAACCCCGGCTGATCGGCCGTGGCCGGGAACTTCTGGGCCATCCGCCGGGCCGTGCGCCGGGTCTCGGGCAGCTGCTGCTGCTGCTTGACCAGCGAGGCGAGCTGGGTGGTGAGGACGGCGTTCTGGTCGCGGATGTCGGCCACCGACTGGCGCGTCTCGGCCAAGGTGGAGGTCTCCGGTCCCACGGCGACGGTCCAGCCGAGGGCGGCCACGACGAGCAGCCCGAGGCCACCCAGGACCTTGGTCGCGGTCGGTGAGGTCAGGTCCATCAGGGCTGCCCTCCTCCGTCGGCCTGGGTCGCGGCGTCGGTCTCCCCGGCAGCGGGCGCCGCCGCGGGTCCGCCCGGCGCGGTCGGGACCGTGGGGTCGCCGTACCGGCCGCTGTAGGCCTTCTCCGAGAGCCCGACGGACCCGCTGAAGGTCACCGCCTCGCTGTCGGCGGTGGTCGTCGTGGAGATGAACGGCTCCACGAACAGTCCGGAGTGGCCGAGGGCGATCACCAGCTCGCCGACCTCGGCGCGGCTGGTGGCGGTGCCGGAGAGCTGCACGCAGCCCACGACGACACGGGTGTTGAACGGGTCGGGGCCGGGGCAGGCGGCGCCGTCGGTCGCCGGGGCCGCACCGGGTACGGCGGCTCCGGTGACCGCGACCGCGAGCGTGGTCAGCCGGGCGCCGACCGGGAGCGCGTCGCGCACGCCGGCGAGCACGTCGCTGACCCACACCTCGCCGGCCATGGTCGCCGCGACGGTGCGCTCCTGGAGCGCGACGCCGTTGACGAAGGTCCGCACGGGTGCGAGCAGCTCGGTCTGCGCGGTCAGCCGCTGGCTCTGGGCCTGCTCGACCTCGACGAGCTTCTCCTGCTGCGACACCCGGACGTGCTGGGCACCCCAGCCCAGGCCGACGAGCAGGACCAGCACGAACGCGGCGGCCAGGAAGCGCTGGCGCAGGCGCCGCGCCGCGAGCCGGTCGAACTGGGACTGGGAGAGCAGGTTGACGGCCGGCATCGTGGCGTCGACGTCCGCGACGGGCCGGATGCGGGCGCGCTGGTGGGTGAGCCTCACAGCGACGCCCCCACGCACAGGCCGGTCGGCACCGCCAGGCTCGCGACGGCGGCGTCCTCGAGCCGGTCGAGGCGCAGTCGGCCGGACGCCTTGACCTGATTGCGGATGTCGAGGCGCTCCACGGGCAGCGCGAGCCGCGCGGACAGCTGCTCGGCGAAGCCACCGAGCAGGGACCCGGCCCCGGACAGCAGCACCCGCTCCACGCGGCGCTCCTCGGCGGCGTCGCGGTAGAAGTCCAGCGTGGTCCCGATCTCGTCGGCCAGCTCGACCACGGCCTCGGCGACCACCCGCTGAGCGGCGTGGTCGAGCCCGTCGTGGGGCTCGCCGACGACGCTGCGCTGGAGCGGGTCGAGGTGGGCGTGGCCGGGCAGCCCGACGTACACCTTGGTGCGCTCGGACTCCTCCCAGGTCCAGCCGTAGCGCTCCTGGATCGCCTCGGTGACGCTGTCACCTCCGGCGCCGGGGATCATCCGGACGTATCGCGGCACACCGCCGGTGTGCACCACGACGGAGGTGACGTCGGCGCCCACGTCGACGATCGCCTCGGTGGCCGCAGCGTCCAGGGTGGGCTCGCCGGTGCGGGCCCGCAGCAGGGCGAACGGCAGCAGGTCGACGGCGACCACCCGGAGGCCCGCGCGCTTCGCGGCGTCGACGAACGCGTCGACCACCTCGCGGGCGGCGGCGACCAGCATGATCCGGGAGACCCGGCGCGTGGTGCCGTCCTCGTTCTGCACCTCCAGCTCCTCGAGCAGGTGGTAGTCCAGGTTGGCCTGGTCCACCGAGAACGGCAGCACGTCCTGGACCTGGAAGCGCAGGGCCTTGCGGAAGTCGGCCGCGGGCATCCAGTCCAGGTCGAGCTGGCGCACGAGCACACCGGAGCTGCCGATGCCGAGCGCGACGTCCTTGCTGTGGAACCGGCCCTCGGCCCAGAGGCTCTTGAGCGCGTCGGTCAACGCCGCCGCGTCGGCGACCGCGCCGGCCCGGACCACTCCGGGCGCCAGCGGGACGCTGGCGAACCGCCGTAGCCTCGCGCGTCGTCCGCCCGGGACCACCTCGGCTGCGCGCGCGCCCGAGCTCCCGATGTCGAGTCCGACCAGGTTCCGGGACAAGGGTCACTCCGAGTAGGCGCCTCGCACTGACCAGGAGGCGCAGTGCGTCACCGAGGTCATCGGCCGGAGTCCGGGTGCACTTGAGGGCCGGGCCGCAGATTGCTCCGAAGGTCCACACCAGGTCCACGCCAGGTCGACTCCAGGTCCGCCGCGGCTCCGCCGCGCGCGCGTACGTCGCCCCGGGCGTGGTACATAGGGGACATGACGAGCTCCCCGGAGGCGACGACGCTCCAGATCGCGCCGTACCTCCAGGCCGTGGTGGTCAACCGCGGCTCGGACCTCCACATCAAGGTCGGCAGCGCACCCCGGATCCGGATCTCCGGATCGTTGGTGCCGCTCCAGGTCGACCCGATGACGGCGGAGGCGGTCGAGTCGCTGGTGCGCGAGACGATGCCTCCCGACGTCGCACGCCACTTCGACGAGACCAACGAGGCCGACTACGCGCTCGCGGTCGGCGGCATCGGCCGCTTCCGGGTCAACGCCTTCCGCTCGCGCGGCACCGTGGGGTGCGTGCTGCGGCTCGTGGGCGACGAGCCGAGGTCACTGGCCGACCTCGCCCTCCCCGACGTGATCCGGTCGCTGGCCCTGGAGCCCCGGGGGCTGGTCCTGGTCACCGGCCCGACCGGGTCGGGCAAGACCACCACACTCGCCGCGATGGTCGACGCGATCAACGAGGCCAGGGCCGTGCACATCCTGACGATCGAGGACCCGATCGAGGTGATCCACCGCGACAAGGTCGCCAGCGTCAACCAGCGCGAGCTCGGCACCGACACCGCCGACTGGTCGGTGGCGCTGCGGGCCGCCATGCGTCAGGACCCGGACGTCATCCTCATCGGCGAGATGCGCGACCCCGACACGGTCCGCGCCGCCCTGGCCGCGGCCGAGACCGGCCACTTCGTGATGTCGACGCTGCACACCACCGACGCGAAGGAGACCATCAACCGGGTGATCGACTTCTTCCCTCCCCACGAGCAGAAGCAGGTGCGCCTCGGCCTCGCGGCCTCCCTGCGCGGGATCGTCTGCCAGCGGCTCGTCCCCCGCGCCGACGGCGACGGTCGCGTGGTGGCGATGGAGGTGGCGGTCAACACCCCCCGCCTCGCCGAGGCCGTCGCCGATCCCGACCGCACCGACACGATCCCCGACATCGTGGCCGACGGCGGCTACTCCGGCATGCAGACCTTCGACCAGCACCTCGTGCGCCTCGTCCTCGACGGCTCGGTCTCGGTGGCCGACGCCAAGCTGGTGAGCTCGAACACCCACGACTTCACCGTCATGCTCAAGCGGGCCGGGGTCGACCCGGCCGTGGTCGACGCGGAGCCGGTCCGATGAGCCCCGCTGCGGGTCCGCGTCGTCGCCCGGTCGTCGACGCGATGTCCTCGGAGCTGCTCGCCGGCCTGCACCTCGACGAGCTGCGCAGTTACCGGCAACGGCTCGAGGCGGAGGAGGACCGGGTGTCCTACTGGCGGCGGCTCGTGCACGCGCGGCTCGACCTGCTGGCCGCCGAGTCGGCCTCCGACCACCCGCTCTCGGTCGACGACCTCGTGCGGGTCCTGGGCGACACCGGCACCGGCGGCACTCGGCGGGCCCTGGTCAGCATCCGCGCCGCCGAGCCGCTCCCCGAGCTGCCCGAGCTCGCCGCGATGTGGGGCGACGAGGTCGACCCGCGTGACCCGGAGCAGGTCGCGGACGTCGTGGAGCGGCTCACGGCCGCGGAGCAGCAGCTGACGACGTACCGCCGGGCGCTCCACGAGCGCATCGACGAGGCGACCGCCGAGCTCATCATCCGCTACCGCGCGAACCCGTCGGCCGCGCTCGCGCTGATCCCGGAGGGCTGAGCGGTGGCGCGTCGTGGCACGGACACCGTGTCCGCACTGGCGGCCGCCGGCCTGGTCACCGCCGCACAGGTGGAGGAGGCGGGCCGGCTCGCGACCGAGCGCTCCCAGACCGTCCTCGAGGTGCTCGTCGACCTCGGCTGGGTCGACCGCGCCACGGTGATGCGGACCGCGGCGGAGGCAGCCGGCCTGGAGTACGTCGAGCTCACGGATTTCATCGTCGACATGGCCGCCGTCAGCGCCGTGCCGGCCGAGTTCGCCCGCCGGGCCGGCATCCTGCCGCTGGCCCGCGAGGACGACGAGATCCTGGTCGCGGTCGCGCTCCGGCAGGCCGGCGACATCGAGCTCAAGGACGACCTGAGCCGGCTCACGGGCGCGCGGGTCCGGTTCGCCGTCGCGAACCGCGCGGACATCGAGACCAGGATCAACCAGGTCTACCGCGCCGAGGGCGAGCTGCACGACATCACCTCCGACCTGGAGGCCGACGACGACGCCGACGACCTCGGCAACCTGACCGAGGTGACCGACGAGGCACCGGTCGTGCGGTTCGTGAACCTGCTGATCTCGCAGGCGATCACCGACCGCGCCTCCGACATCCACATCGAGCCGACCGAGCGCGACCTGCGCGTGCGCTACCGCATCGACGGGGTCCTGCACGACGCGCACCGCTCGCCGAAGAACATCCAGAACGGCGTGATCTCCCGGCTCAAGATCATGGCCGACATGAACATCGCCGAGCGGCGGGTGCCGCAGGACGGCCGGATGTCGGTCACCCACCAGAACCGCCGGGTCGACCTGCGCATCGCCACCCTGCCGACAGTCTGGGGCGAGAAGGTCGTCGCCCGGATCCTCGACACCTCCCACACCCAGCTGGGTCTGGGCGACCTGGGGTTCAGCAACGAGAACTTCGACCGCTTCGAGGCGTCCTACAGCAAGCCCTACGGGATGATCCTCGCCACCGGTCCCACCGGGTCGGGCAAGTCCACGACCCTCTACGCGACGCTGAACATCCTCAACCGGCCCGACGTCAACGTGATCACGGTCGAGGACCCGGTGGAGTACCGCCTCGCCGGGATCAACCAGGTGCAGACCAACGCCAAGGCCGGCCTCACGTTCGCCTCGGCGCTCCGCTCGATCCTGCGCGCGGACCCCGACATCGTGCTGATCGGCGAGATCCGCGACCACGAGACCGCCCAGATCGCGGTCGAGGCGGCGTTGACCGGCCACCTGGTGCTCTCGACCCTGCACACCAACGACGCCCCGTCGGCGGTGAGCCGCCTGATCGAGATGGGGATCGAGCCGTTCCTGGTCGGGTCCGCGCTGGACGCCGTACTCGCCCAGCGGCTGTGCCGGTCGCTGTGCGAGCGCTGCAAGGAGGCGTACGTGCCCGACCAGGCGGAGCTGGAGCGGATCGGGTTCGACTGGGACCACGACGCGGGTCTGCCCACGGTCTACCGCGCCGCCGGGTGCGGATCCTGCTCCTACACCGGCTACCACGGCCGGATGGCGTTGCACGAGGTGATGACGGTGTCCGAGGAGGTGTCCCGGCTGGCCGTCGCCCGCGCCTCGACCGACGAGATCGCCCGGGTCGCGCGCGACCAGGGCATGGTGACGCTGAAGGCCGACGGCTGGGACAAGGTCCGGCAGGGTCGCACCTCGATCGAGGAGATCCTCCGGGTCGTCGCCTGACGTCCTCGCGGTGCCGGCGGGTCAGCCGATCATGTCGTAGATCTTGAACATCGGCATGTACAGCGCCACGATCATCGACCCGACCAGGCCGCCGAGGAACGCGATCATGAGCGGCTCGATCAGCGAGGTCAGCGCCTCGGTCATCGCCTCGACCTCGGCGTCGTAGAACTCCGCGATCTTCTTGAGCATCTCGTCGACGGCGCCGGCCTCCTCGCCCGAGGCGATCATCTGCACCACCATCGGCGGGAACACGTCGTGGTGGGACAGCGGCATGGCGATCGACTCGCCCTGGCGCACCGACTCCTTGACGTCGTTCAGGGCCCGGCCGATCACCACCGACCCCGTCGTGTCCGACACGATGTCGAGGCCCTGGAGGATGGGCACCCCCGCGGCGAGCAGGGTCCCGAAGTTGCGCGCGAACCTGGCGAGCGCGAGCTTGGAGAACAGCTTGCCGAACACCGGCATCCGCAGCTTGAACGGGTCCACGACGTTGCGCACCCGCTCGGTCTTGCCGTAGCGGCGCCAGGCCCACACGAACGCCGCGGTGCCGATCGCGAACGTCGGGACGAGGTACTTCATCGCCGCCGACAGCATCACCAGGATGCGGGTCGGCAGCGGCAGCTCCCCGCCGAGGTTCTCGAACATCTCCTTGAACACCGGCACGACGAACATCAGCATCGCGACGCACATCAGGATCGCCATGCAGAACACGACGGTGGGGTAGGTCAGGGCGGCCTTGATCTTGCTGCGCAGCTTGACCTCGGCCTCGAAGTTGTCGGCGATCTGTCGCATGGCGGTGTCCAGGAACCCTCCGGCCTCGCCCGCCTTGGCCATGCTGGTCATCAGCGGAGGGAAGACCTGGGGCCACTTCGCGAACGCCGAGGAGAGGCTGTAGCCGCCCTCGATGTCCTGCTTCACCGCACGGAGCACCTTGCGCAGCTCGGTGTTCTCGACCTGCTCGGACATGATCGTCAGCGCGCGCAGCATCGTGAGGCCCGCGTCGATCATCGTCGCGAACTGCCGCGCGAACACCGCCAGGTCCTTCTGCTTGACCCGCTTCTTGAACCCGAGGTGGATCTCCTTCTGCATGCCGACGTTGGCCGGGCGCACCTGGAGCGGCGTGTAGCCCATCGACCGCAGCTTGTCGACGACGGCCGACTCCGAGGCCGCCTCGACCTTGCCCTCGGAGAACCGGCCCTGGGCGTCGCGGACCTTGTAGGCGTACTGGATGGCGGCGACCATCACCGCCACCCACCCTGCTGCGGCTCAGCGGCGACGAGCGTGTCGTAGTCGGCCCGGTTGGTGCAGTGCTCGAGGCCCGCGTCGTAGTCGATCCGGCCGGCCTTGACGAGCGTGGCCAGGTGGGCGTTGAGGGTCTGCATGCCCTCACGGCCGCCGGCCTGGAGGGCGCCCTGGATCTGCTGGAGCTTGTCGTCGCGGATCATCGCGCGGATCCCGGAGTTGCAGACCATCACCTCCACCGCGGCGGCGCGGCCCTTGCCGTCGCGGGTCTTCACCAGCGTCTGGCACACCACGCCCTGCAACGTGGCGGCGAGCTGGGTGCGGATCTGCTGCTGCTGCTCGGCCGGGAACACGTCCACGACGCGGGTGATCGTGTCCTGGGCCGACTGGGTGTGCAGGGTCGCGAAGACCAGGTGGCCGGTCTCGGCCGCGGTGAGCGCCACCGAGATCGTGTCGAGGTCGCGGAGCTCGCCGACCAGGATCACGTCGGGGTCCTGGCGCAGCACGTGCTTGAGGGCGTCACGGAAGCCGTGGGTGTCCTCCCCGACCTCGCGCTGGTTGACGATGCATCCGCGGTGCTCGTGGAGGAACTCGATCGGGTCCTCGATCGTGACGATGTGGCCGCGACGGCTCCGGTTGATCTGGTCGATGATCGCCGCCAGCGTCGTGGACTTGCCCGAGCCGGTCGGGCCGGTGACGAGCACCAGGCCGCGCTTGAGGGTGCCGAACCGGCTGACGACCTCGGGCATGCCGAGCTCCTCGAGCGGCTTGATCTCCCACGGGATGGCGCGCATCACCGCGCCGATGTGCTCGCGCTGCTGGAAGACGTTGACGCGGAACCGCGCACTGCCGGGCACGGCGTAGGAGAAGTCCAGCTCGAGCTGCTCCTCGAACACCTTGCGCTGCCGCTCGGTCATGATGCCGTAGAGCAGGATCCGCAGCTGGTCCGCGTCGAACGCGGCGTACCCCTCGATCGGCTCCATCTCGCCGCGCCGCCGCACGGTGGGCGGGGCGTTGTGGGTCAAGTGGAGGTCGGAGGCGCCGACCTCGAGGACGTGCAGGAGCAGGTCGTCGAGGTTGACCCGCGCGCCGACGGGAGCCGGCGGGGTGGGAGCCGGCGCCGGGCTGACGGCCACCGGTGCGAGCGTCGGTGGCGGGGCGACCGCCGGTGCCGGGGCGGCCGGGCGCGCGGCCAGCGGGAGGCCGAAGCTGAGCGGCGGACTGTCGGTCACGGGGTCCTCTCGGGCAGGCCGGGCGGGTGGGTGGTCACCTGGAACATCGGCTGCCGTCACCGGCGCCTTGAGGGGGTGGCCGGGCCGATCAGTCCTCCTCGGAGTAGTCCGAGACGGTCATCGTCAGCAGGGCGGGGTTGGAGCCGTCGCCGGTGCAGGTGGCGGGCTCGAGGGAGGTGTTGCCGCTGAAGTCGATCGCCTCGGCGAACAGGCCACCCCAGAGCTGGCCGCCGTTCAGCGTGGCCACGCCGGTGCCCCCGCCCGGTGAGAGCAGGAAGACCGACGCGCCGACCTGGGCACTCGCGTCGCTGGGAGAGATGACCGCGTTGCCGTTGCGGATGATCACCACGGCTCCCGTGCACGCACCGGACTCGGTGTTGAACGGTGCGGGGATCTGCGAGAGGTCGACCTCCGGCGCGCGGCCGTTGTGGGTGGGGCCGCCGAGGTCGAAGAAGTACACGCCCCGCGTCGCGGTCGCCGTGGGCCAGGCGACCGACGTCGTGTAGGTCTCGTCCTCCTCGGCGATCTCCTTGAGCCGCTCGACCTGGTCGTCGGTCAGCGGCGGATAGGCCAGGCCGAACGTGTCCTGCATGCCCTGCTGGCTCACGATCCGCGATCCCCAGACCCGGTCGTTCGCCGGGTCGTCCGGGTCGGGCGGGCCGAACACCGCGTCGTTCGGGACGCCGCCCGGGGTCTTGGCCACGATGTCCGTCCAGCACGGCGTCCCCGCCAGCGAGCCGCCCAGGGCGTCCTGGTCGAACGGGAAGGCGGGCTCGCACCACGCGTCTCCGGCGTGGATGGACCGGGATGGGGTGTCGCACCAGCTGGCCGGCCCGTCGACGATGAGGCCCGAGGTGTGCACGCCGGCGGGGATGCCGTGGGCGGCGTCGAACCCGGTCACCTTCAGGGAGGAGCGGCCCCGCATCGGGAAGCATCCCGTGGTGAACACGCTCTGCCCGGTGATGGTCGCGTTGCCGCTGCTGTTGCCCTGGATGGTCTTGGCATAGATGCCGGTCCCGAACCCGAAGTTCGTGACCACCACCTTCGCCGTCACGCTCCGACACGGGCCGTCCACGCCCTGGCAGCTCGCGTGGGTCGCTCCGTCGACCGTGCCGGTGGAGTGCACGACGTACACGCCCTCGGCCGGGCGGGTGGCGAGGAACCGGGCCCGCTCCTCGACCCAGGCGGAGAACCGCGCACCTCCCGGGGCGGGCACCGCCGGGCCGACCGCCTGGTTGGCGCCGTACGCCGAGTCGCAATCGGTCCACGACGGGGACGCCGGAGTCCCGACATCGCGGCAGCGGAGGGTCGACACGCCGTTCTGGCGCATGAACGTCACCGCCTGCGCCACCCCTGCCTCGGCAGCCGCCAGCACCCGCGTGGCCTCGTTCGAGCGCCGGGAGCCCTGCAGGTTGCTCACCGTCACCGCGGTCAGGGTGGCACCCAGCGCGGTGAGCATCAGCAGCACCATCAGGACCATGATGATCGCGGAGCCCTCGTCGCGGGGAGCGGCGTCGTGAGGTCGGTACTCAGCAGGCACTGGGTCCTCCAGCGGTGATGTCGACGTTGCGCAGGAACACATCGGTGGCGTAGGTCCGCTCGTGGCCCCCGAGCGAGGCGGTCATGGTCAGGCGCACCCGGTCGACCTGGCCCAGCTGTGCCGGGCACCACCAGCCGTCGGTGCCACTCGGTGCGGCGGTCGGCGCGGCTGCCGGACCGAGCTCCGCCCAGGAGCTCCCCATGTCGGGTGCCGCGGGCAGCGGGCTCCAACGGCTGCTCCACAGCTGGAGGCAGAGTTGCGACACCTTGGCGGCGAGGATCGGCTGCTCCTGCGGCACGGGGATGTCCTCGCTGAGGATCAGCTTCTCCGCCGAACGGTCCCAGTGGTAGGCGACGTTGGACGGGACGCTCGACGTGTACGTCGACTCTCGGAACGCGATGCCGGTGAACTCACCGGTCGCGCACCCGCTGCCGGCGTACGCGGGGATCACCTTGGTGACCGCCGCCGCATCCCGGAGGTCGCGCGCGAGCCGGGTGAACGCGATGCGCGACTCCTCGTTGAGGTCGACCGAGGACGACGTGTCGTGGGTGACTCGCGCCGTGGCGATGCCGAAGGTGAGGAACAGGGTGCCGAGGACACCGAAGAGCCCCAAGGCCACGAGGATCTCGATCAGCGTCACGCCGGCGTCGTCGCGGTCGCGCTCGCGACGGGGGGTCATGAGTCCGACTCCGAGCTGCACGAGGCTGCGCCGAGCGTGATCACGACCGAGGAGTCGAGATCAGGGGCCCCGGAGAGACGGCGGGTCGGTGCCGTGGTGATCGTGAGTCCGGGCACCTCGACCCGCACGCTCGACCCGTCCGGCGTCACCGTCCCCGCTGCGAGGGTCCAACCCTCGATGTAGGACTGAAGGCTCTCCTCACCGACGGAGTAGAAGCCCGGCTGGTGCGCGACCGGATCGACGGTCTGGTACGCCGTCCCGTCCCACGCCTCCACGCTGACCGTGAGCGCCTTCGAGCCGCTGCCGACGCCGTCGACCACGGAGCAGGAGGCGTAGGACTGGTTGAGCGTGACCCGCACGATGCCTTCAGGCGCAGCATCGGTCGGCAGCACGGCGAACGACGTCGCGTGTCCTCCGGCACACGCCGCGGTGTCGCGCACGGTCTGGGAGCCCGAGTGCATCGCGGTCGTGAGATACGACGCCGCGCTCACCCGGTCCACCGACCCGGGCAGGCCCGGACAGTCGGTCACCGCCCCGGCGGCAGCCCCCGAGAGCTGGACGACGGGGCCGGCCCAGGTCTGGGTGGAGGTGCTGGCGCCGACGTTGTCGAAGGTGAGGGCGCCGGCGCCGGCGTCGACAACGGACGAGCGCACCGGGGTCGCGGGTGCGCCGATGCTCGGGAGTCCGCCGTCGGTCGAGATCCCGCCGCCGAGGTCGGATCCGACGCGGCTGCGCCCGAAGCACAGCAGCGCGGTGCAGCCGGTCCCCCAGTCGGGGATGACGTCCACCGGCGCGAGGGTCGAGACCGAGGGCGGCGCGGACACGGTCGTGGTCGCGCCGTACGCCAGCTGGCTCGTGCTCGGGTCGCCCGTCGCCACCCGCGCCACGACCCCGGAGAGGCTCACCTCCGCCGTGCTGATGTCGCTCACCGATGCCGCGAGGCTGACGACGCCGGCCGTCAGCGTCTCCATGGCCCCGCTCGGCGCCATGGAGGTCACCTGGACCGCGGTCGCCTGTGCGCGAGTGCGGACCAGCGTGGCCCCCGAGTCGTGCTTGGCGATCTGGGTGGAGAGCGAACGTGCCACCACGGCTCCGCGATCGGTGTAGAGGACCGTGACGGTCACCCCCACCTGCGATGAGGGTGGGTAGTTCGTGATCGCGTGGTTGCTGTCGTATCCCGCCCGCGGCGTCGCCGCCTCGGGCGTGGGGCTCGCGGCGGACCCGCCGGTGACGAACTGCAGGTCGTAGACCAGCGCGATCGTGCCCAGCTCGGGATCGGTCGTGGGCCGGACGGTGCGGTAGAACGGACCGCTGGGCGGGTCGTAGGCACATCGCGTGCCGGTGATGTACCCCGTGCCCTCCGTGGTGGTGGGGATGAGCAGCTCGCCCGGCGCGGACTCGCAGGCGAGGTCCGGGACCGGTGCCGTCAGGTCCGGGAAGTAGATGTCGAGCAGGTCGACGTCCTGGTCGGTGCCGCCGACGTCGCTGCCGAGGGACACCCGGTACGGCAGCCCGCGCAGCCGCTCGACCTGCTGCTGCAGGATCCCCTGCGTCACGCCCTCGCGGTCGGCCTTGGCGACCGAGCGGATGCCGGACACGAACTGGGGCAGCAACGCGGTCGCGGCGACGAGGAAGATCCCGAGGGCCACGACGACCTCGATCAGCGTGAAGCCGTCGTCGGCTCGGCGTCGGCCGGATCGCCTGAGCTCAGCCATGGAGGTCCACCCGTCCGGTGAGCGCGGCGACGCAGATGCGGTAGGTCTTGTCGGACCCGTCGCGGGTGACCAGGACGTCGAAGGCCTTGACGCTGCCGCAGGCCACGTCGGTCGACGGATCGGTGCTCCCCGGCCAGCTGGCGGTCCCACGAGGGGTGAACAGCAGCGGCGCGGTGGTGACGGGCTCGAGGTGCACCGCCGCGGACTCCAGACCGTAGGGGCCCTCGACCTTGGTGCCGCTCGCGGGGTCGCAGGACGTGCGCCACACCGTGTAGGCCGAGGGCGTGAGCTCCACACACATCGATCGCCCCTCGGTGACCGCGCGCTGCTGGGCCTGCCGGAGCGCGGACTGCAGGGACCGGGCGGTGCCCTGGTGCTCGTGGGCGTGGGAGTAGGACGAGAAGCCGCTGACCGCGATCGCCATGACCACGCCCATCAGGACGATCGTGACCATGACCTCGATCAGCGTGAAGCCGGCATCGGTGCGGGATTCGCGCACGACGTTCCTCCGAGCAAGCATCAGCCTTCGTCGGGGTGCGGCCGCACCCCTGTCAGTACGTGATCGGCACAGGTGGGCCCGGACTTGAGCCGTCGGGCCGGCGCCGAGAAATTCTCAACGAACCCTCAAGGTCGCCTCGGCCGCTACCGACATCACTGGTGCACAGCCCTGCCGCCCCGATGGGTCGGCGAGGGCGCTCGACCTCATCCCCCCCTTAGAGGAGAATCACATGCTTGCTCGGATGCAGAAGTCCCTGAAGGAGAAGGACCAGGGCTTCACCCTGATCGAGCTCCTCGTCGTCATCGTCATCATCGGCATCCTCGCCGCCATCGCCATCCCGATCTTCCTGAACCAGCAGAAGAAGGGGATCGACTCCAGCCTCAAGTCGGACCTCAAGAGCGCTGCGACCACGGTGGAGACGTGGGTGGTGGACAACCCGTCCACGGACATCACGGGCGTGAGCGTCGCAGGCGGCACGAAGGGCACCGGGGTCCTCGCGGCCCTCACGACGAGTGACGGCAACACAGTCACTCTCGTCAAGAACACGGCCACCACAGGTGCCTACTGCATCTTCGCGTACAACACGAAGGCGAGTAAGGCAACTGGCACGGGCGCGTTGATGATGTACGACTCGATGGCCGGTGGTCTCCAGAAGGCGATCGCAGCGGATCAGACCTGCGACACCGTGTGAGTTCTGGGCTGGGCGGCTCTCCCGAGTCGCCCAGCTCACCGTCTTCGACTCGGAGGTGCCAATGGAGATCGTGACCGGCGAGCCGGCACCGATGGTGCCGCCCGCGCAGGCGGCCGCCCTGATGGGTGAGATGGCCGCCGTGGTGCGGACGATCTTCGCGGTGCACGCACCGGCACAAACCGCGGCGGATCCCTCCGCCACCGCTCCCTCCCTCGTCGCCACGGCGCCGGCTCCCTCGCCGGCGCCGCTGGCGGCGATCCCGCTCCCCGAGCTCGACGAGCTCGCGTTCCTCGACTAGCAGACCCGCACGACCCAGCACCGACCGGAGGTGGCACCCATGGCTGTCCGTCGCCCGCTCCGCCGGGTCACCACAGCCGCGTGCCTGCTGACCGCCGTCGCCCTCACCGGCCTCGGCGTCGTCCCGGCCACCGCGCTCCCGACACCAGTCGCCACGGGCACCCCGGTCGAGCGCAGCTCCGCCGCCCAGGACGCGGTCGACACCGCGCGTGCGGCGTACGACCTCGCCCGGGTGCGTGTCGAGTCGATCAGCCTCCAGGTCGAGCGCCTCGACCAGACCGCCGCCGACGCCAACGCCGAGGCACAGCGGCTCCACGACCTCGTCGCCGACGAGCACGGCGGGTTCCTCAGCGCGCTCGCGCAGGCGATCGTGCCCGGCGAGTCCGACCTCGACCGGGCGACCGCCGCCGCCCGCAACGCCCAGGACGCCCAGGCCCTCGCCGACCAGATCCGGGCGGCGCTCGCGGAGTCGATCACCGCCGCCGAGCAGGCGCGCGCCGACTGGGAGCGAGCCGAGCGCCGGCAGGCGCGGATCGAGGCCCGCTGGACGGCGAATGAGTACGCCGACGCCGCGATCCGGCGCGCCGCGCTGCCGACCGACTACGCGGTCAGCGACTCCGCCCAGGACCGCCGCAACCGGCGGGCGCTGCGCCACTGGCAGGAGTACCTCCGCGAGCTGGCCGACGCCGCCGTCGTACCGCCCGCGGCGAGCGAGCTCCTCGACCCCACCCGCCTGCCCTCGGGTCTCAGGCCGCTGCGCGACCAACGAGGCGAGCCCTCCCCCGGCGTCGCCGTCGCCGACCCGGTCGGACATCGCGCCGTCCCGGTCGTGTCCGCGGAGGCGGTGCGCGCGGTCGGCGAGGCCTTCCACCGCATCGGCCTCGGCACCGTGCCAGGGTCGGTCACGCCGACCGCGTACGCGTGCGGCGGGCTGGTCGCCAACTCCTGGACGAGTCCGACGGTGGCGCTGCCGGCGGATGCCGCCGAGCAGTACCGACGACTCCGCGGGGTGGACGCCGGCGTGCTGCAGCCCGGCGACATCGTGGTCCTCGGCAGCCGCCGTGACGGACTCGGCCAGACCGCGCTCTACGTCGGCCGCGGGCAGGCCGTCGTCGCCGATCCCGCGACCGGGACCGCGAACGTGCGACCGGTGCCCGCCGAGGTGCTCGGTCTCCGACGCGCCGCGACCGGCGAGGGCCGGCACCGGCCCGCCCCCGTCGGCGGACCCTGCGGCGCGACGCCGGCCGCCTCCGTCGCCGGCGACGGTCCCCTCCAGCTGCCGATGGCCGCGGGGAGCTACCACCTGTCGTCCGGGTTCGGCGACTCCGGGACGCTCTGGGCATCTGGTCAGCACACCGGTCTCGACTTCGCGGCTCCGCGCGGCACGCCGGTCTACGCCGCAGGCGCCGGGACGGTCACCATCGAGCACCCCGCGTGGGCCGGCAACCTCGTGCGCGTCGACCTCGGTGGCGGCGTCCAGACGCTCTACGCCCACCTCTCCCGGGTCGACGTCACCGACGGCCAGGTCCTGGCGGCCGGAGACCCGGTCGGCGCCGTCGGCAGCCTCGGCAACACCGACGGCCCGCACCTGCACTTCGAGGTCCGCCTCGACGGGACGGCGTACGACCCGGCCCTCGTCCTCGACGTCCCCGAGGCCCCGCCCGCGGAGTACCCCAACGGCGTCCTCCCCGACGAGGCGCTCTGCCCCGCCACCGCGGACGGTCAGCACCGGCTGCGCTGCGACGCCGCCGTGGCGTACCGGCTGCTGGCCGCGGAGTACGCCGACGCGCTCGGCACCGGACTGTGCATCACCGACTCCTACCGTTCCCTCGGCGCCCAGGAGCGGGCGCACCTGGTCAAGCCGGGCCTCACCGCGAGCCCGGGCACCTCCCAGCACGGCCTCGGCCTCGCGGTCGACCTGTGCGGCGGCGTCGAGCGGTTCGGCAGCCCCCAGAGCGACTGGCTGCTCGCGCACGCCCCGACGTACGGATGGACGCACCCCGCCTGGGCCGCCCCGGGTGGCAGCAAGCCCGAGCCGTGGCACTGGGAGTACCCCGCCTGAGCCCGGCGCCGGGTACGGTGACGACGTGGACTCGGACGTCGACGGCCTCTGGGAGCGCTTCAAGCGTCATGGGGACCGCGAGGCCCGCGACCGGCTCGTCGTGCACTACTCCCCGCTCGTGAAGTTCGTCGCCGGCCGCGTCCGGTCGGGTCTGCCGCCGGCGGTCGAGCAGGCCGACCTCGTCTCCGACGGCGTCATCGGGCTGATGGACGCGCTCGACAAGTTCGACCCCGAGCGCGGCCTGCAGTTCCAGACCTACGCCGTCTCCCGGATCCGCGGGGCGATGGTCGACGGGCTGCGCGCCACCGACTGGGTGCCCCGCTCGGTGCGCGAGAAGATCCGCGACATCGACGCCGCCCAGACGGCACTCGAGCGGTCGCTGGGCCGTACCCCCACCGACTCCGAGGTGGCCGATCGGCTGGAGATGTCGGTGGCCGACCTGCGCAAGGTCTACACCCAGACCGCGCACACCAGTGTGGTCAGCTTCGAGACCGTGCTCGACGACGAGGACGGGCCACGCTCGACGACCGACCTGCCCGGCGCCGACGACGACATCCCGCCCGGCTTCCTGGCCGCGGTGCGCGAGCTGCCCGAGCGCGACCAGGTCGTCGTGGCGCTGTACTACTGGGAGCGGCTGACGCTGGCCGAGATCGGCCAGGTGCTCGGAGTCACCGAGTCGCGCGTCAGCCAGCTGCACAGCCGCGCCACGCTCGCGCTGCGGCGCAAGCTGGTGCAGTCGGTGCTCTGACGGCGCGGTGGTTTCGAGGCTCGCTGCGCTCGCACCTCAACCACCGTCAGGTCGGCTGCGCTCGCACCTCAACCACCGTCAGGTCGGCTGCGCTCGCACCTCGACCACCGTCAGGTCGGCTCCGCTCGCACCTCGACCACCGTCAGGTCGGCTCCGCTCACACCTCAACCACCCGTCAGGGCGGCCCGCTGGGAGGCGACGACCGCCGTCATCGCCGGCCGCGCGCTCCGGCAGAGGTAGGGGAAGCTGAGGAACCCGTGCGGCATCTGGTGGAAGTCCTCCACCTGCACCCGCACCCCGGCGTCGGCGAGCGCCTGGGCGTAGCGCACGCCGCTGTCGTGCAGCGGGTCGAGGCCGGCGACGACGACCACGGCGGGCGGGAGCCCGCCCAGGTCGGGCGCGAGCAGCGGTGAGAGCCGCGGGTCGGTGAGGTCGACGTCGTCGGTGACGTAGTGGCCGTGGAAGACCGCCATGTCCTCGTTGGAGAGCACGATCCCGCGGACGTTGGCGGCGTACGACGCATCGTGCTCGACCGCGCCGGTCAGGTCGGTCACCGGGTAGATCAGTGCCTGGTGCCCGATCCGCGGACCGCCCTCGTCCCGGGCCAGGATCGAGACCACCGCGGCGAGGTTGCCGCCGGCACTGTCGCCCATCACCCCGAGCCGGTCCGGGTCGCCGCCGAGGTCGGCGGCGTGCGCGGCGGTCCAGCGCAGCGCGTCGTGGCAGTCCTCCACACCCGCGGGGAACCGGTGGGCCGGCGCCAGCCGGTAGTCGACGGACACCACGACGGCGTCGAGCTCCCGGGCGACGATGCTGCAGGTCCAGTCGCACTGCCGCGCGCTGCCGAGCACGAACCCGCCGCCGTGGAAGTTCAGCACCACCGGCCGCGGCCGCCGGGACCAGGCCTGCGGCGTGTAGACCCGGAGCGACAGCTCACCGTGCCGGGCCGGGAACGTCGTGGTGCGCACGTCGACCCCGGGCTGCAGTCGGCCGAGCACCAGGCTCGCCGGGCCGCCGTCGGGGATCGTCGTCGTCTGCGCCCGCTCGAGCTGCTCGGCGGTCATCCGGGCCACGGAGAACCCCGGATTGGCCTTCATCAGCCGGTCCAGTGCCCGGATGCCGGGACGAACACTCGTCGTTTTCCTCATGGTGGCGGGATTGTAGGTCGATGGTCCTGACGGGGAGGGGCCATGGAATCCAGGACTTACGACCCGTCCAGCCGATAGCCTTCGCTGGAAGTGGGGGGAATGTGGGGATCGTGGGGAACGTACGAGGCAACTGGCTGATCCTGCCGGTCGCTGCCCTGTGGGGGGCGGCGGCCGTACTCGTGACCCTGCACTTCCTCCATCCCACCGGCGTCTTCGGCGACACGACCTATCTCGTCGCCGTCTGGCTGGGGCCGGCAGCCGCCTGGTACGGCGCCGCGACGACACCGCGCCCGGGTCGGCGCGTCGGGGTCGCGATTCGCACCCTGATCGCGGCCGGGCTGACCGCATCGGCGATCGGCGACTCACTGTGGACGCTCTACGTCCGGACCGGCCGCGACCCCGACGTCGCGATCCCCGACATCTTCTACCTCGTCAGCTACCTCGGACTCGGCGCGGCGGTGATCATGATCCTGCTGATGCGCCTGGGTCGGAGCCTTCGCACCAACCTCGAGACGGCGCTCGACTCGCTGACGGTCGTTGCGGTGAGCGTCCTCATCTTCTGGACGCTCTCGATCCAGTCGATCGTCGCGGACCAGTCGGCATCGTCCACCGCCCGGCTCATCTGGGCGAGCTACCCGGTCCTTGATGCCGTCCTCCTCGCGCTCGTGCTGCGGGCCCTGTCCAACTACCGCACCCGGCGGATCATCGGCGTGGGTCTGCCCGTCGGAGTGGCGTGTTGGCTCGCCTCCGACCTCGGCTACCTGATGCTGGACGTCAGCGGCACCACGTCGGCCCTGCTCGACTCGGGTTGGATGCTCGGCGCCATCGTGATGGGCGCCACCACCCTCCGACCGCCGGTCCAGCTCGCGCCCGAGCGGTCCGCGTCGGTCCGGGCGCCGCTCGGCCGGCTCGGCATCGCGATCGTGCCGCTGCTGGTGCCGCCGGGCCTGCTGCTGTTCGACGAGCTGTCCGACCGTCCGGTGCACCCCATCGAGGCGGTCGTCGGCATGTCCGTGCTCGTCGCGATCGCGTTCGTGCGCACCGCCCGGATGCTGCAGGAGGAGATCGAGCTGCGCCGCGACCTCGCGCTCGCCCGTGACGCCGCTCTCGAGGCATCGCGTGCGAAGTCGACGTTCCTCGCCACGATGAGCCACGAGATCCGCACGCCCATGAACGGCGTCATCGGCCTCACCGGCCTGCTGCTGGGGACCGACCTCGACGAGCGGCAGCGGCAGTACGCCGAGGGCGTGCACAGCGCCGGAAACGCGCTGATGTCGATCATCAACGACATCCTCGACTTCTCGAAGGTCGAGGCCGGTCGGCTCGAGCTCGAGACCATCGACTTCGACCTGGTCCGGGTCGTCGAGGAGGTCGCCGAGCTGATCGCCGAGCCCGCCCAGGAGAAGGGCCTCGAGCTGCTCGCCTACTGCTCCCCCGAGCTCCCCACGGCGCTGCGCGGCGACCCGTCCCGGATCCGGCAGGTGCTGCTCAACCTCGCCGGCAACGCGGTGAAGTTCACCAGCCGCGGCGAGGTGCTGGTGCGGGCCGGCCTGGAGGAGAGCACCGACGCCGGCCTGGTCGTGCGGTTCGAGGTCAGCGACACCGGCATGGGCATCGACGAGGCCGACCTCGCCCGCCTCTTCGAGCCGTTCTCACAGGGCGACTCCTCGACCACCCGGCGGTTCGGCGGCACCGGCCTCGGGCTGGCGATCAGCGAGCACCTGGTCACCGCGATGGGCGGCGAGATCGGCGTCGACAGCCGACCCGGCCTCGGCAGCACGTTCTGGTTCACGCTCCCCCTGGGGCTCGCCGAGGCGGTGTCGGTCAGCGCGCCGCGCGGCAGCGACGACCTGGCGGGGCTGCGGGTGCTCGTGGTCGACGACAACCAGACCAACCGCACGATCCTCCACGACCAGCTGCACGCCTGGGGCCTCCAGGTCGAGCTCGCCGAGAGCGGCACCCAGGCACTGGCGACGCTCGCCGGCGCCGTACGGGGCGGACGGCCGTTCGACCTGGCGGTGCTGGACCTGTGCATGCCCGAGATGGACGGCCTCGAGCTGGCCCACCGCATCACGAGCGACCCCGAGCTGACCGGGCTCGGGATGGCGCTGCTCACCTCCGGTGGCGACGTCAGCCAGACCGAGGCCAGCTCGGTCGGCATCGCCGCCAGCATGACCAAGCCGGTCCAGCTCTCCCGCCTCCACACCACGCTGCGCGAGATCGTCGGCACCCGGGGCGAGCCGGTGGAGGTGCGTGTGCCCGAGACCCCGGTCGGGCGTGGCCGGATCCTGGTCGTCGAGGACGGCGAGATCAACCAGCTGGTCGCGGTCGGCATCCTCGAGCACCTCGGCTTCACCGCCGACGTCGCCGACGACGGGTTCGCGGCGCTGGCGGCCATGGGCCGCGTGCGGTTCGACGCGGTGCTGATGGACGTGCAGATGCCGGGCATGGACGGCTACGAGGCGACCGCGGAGGTACGCCGCCTCGAGGGCGACGTGCACCACACCCCGATCATCGCGATGACGGCCAGCGCGACCTCCGAGGACCGCGACCGGTGCCTCGCCGCCGGGATGGACGACTACCTGTCCAAGCCGGTCAACCCGGGCGCGCTCGAGACCGTCCTGGGCCGCTGGGTGCCGAGCGTCTGACGACCACGGACACCGGTGTCGCCGGCGCGTGGCAGGGTGGGCGGCATGACCCCCACGACCGGCGTCGTGTTTCGTCCCCAGTCGCCTCCTGAGGAGCTGCGCGCCGTGGTCGCGCACGCCGAGGCAGCCGGGATCGCCGAGCTCTGGCTGTGGGAGGACTGCTTCCTCGAGGGTGGGCTGACCACCGCCGCCGCCGCGCTCGCCTGGTCCGAGCGGCTGGTCGTGGGCGTCGGGCTCCTGCCGGTGCCGCTGCGCAACCCCGCGATCGCCGCGATGGAGATCGCCACGCTGGCCCGGATGTTCCCCGGGCGCATCACGGTCGCGCTCGGCCACGGCGTCCAGGACTGGATGGGCCAGGTCGGCGCGGCCGTCGACTCCCCCATGACCCTGCTGCGCGAGCACGCCACCGCGGTCCGGTCGCTGCTGGCCGGCGAGACCGTCGACGTCTCCGGGCGCTACGTCCGGCTCGACCGCGTCGCGCTCGACTGGCCGCCGCCGGCCCCGCCGCGCCTGCTCGTGGGCGGCCGCGGGCCCCGCACGCTCACGTTCGGCGGCGAGGTCGCCGACGGGGTGCTGCTCGACTCGGTCGCCGACGCCGACGCCGTACGCCGCGCCCGCGGGCTGGTCGGGGACGCGCACGTCGCCGTCTACACCGAGGTCGACCCCCGAGACCCGGCCGGGATGCGGGCCCGGGTCGAGACGCTCGGTGACGCCGGTGCCGACACCGTGGTGCTCCAGGCCCCGGGCGCCGCCCCCGACCCGCGCCCGCTCATCGACGCGCTCGTCTCCCTGCCCTAGACCGCGCCGCTCCACTATCGTCAGCCGGCATGCAGGCTCTGACCGACCTCTGGCAGGCGATCCCGGACGCCCTGCACGACCCGGTGGCGCTCGCGGCGCCGTTCTTCCTGCTGTTCGTCGGGCTCGAGGGGCTGGCGGCGTACCTCCTCGAGGACGAGCGACCGGCCGACGAGCGCCGGGCCGCTGACGGCCGGGCGCTGCCGCTGCCCGGCGGCTACGACCGGCGCGACGCGGTCGCCAGCCTGTCGATGGGCGTGGTGTCGGTCGTGACGATGTCGCTGTGGAAGGCCGGGGCGCTGGTGCTCTACGCCGCGCTGTTCGCCTGGGTCGCGCCCTGGCACCTGCCGGTGGACGCCTGGTGGACGTGGGCGATCGCGATCCTCGGGGTCGACTTCTTGTTCTACTGGGCGCACCGCGTCGCACACCGGGTGCGGCTCGTGTGGGCCACCCACCAGGCGCACCACTCGAGCGAGTACTTCAACTTCGCCACCGCGCTGCGGCAGAAGTGGAACAACTCCGCCGAGATCGTGTTCTGGCTGCCGCTGCCGCTGCTCGGGGTGCCGCCGGCGCTGGTGTTCCTCGGCTTCTCGGTCAGCCTGGTCTACCAGTTCTTCGTGCACACCGAGCGGGTCGACCGGCTGTGGCGGCCGGTCGAGCTGGTGCTCAACACCCCCTCGCACCACCGGGTCCACCACGGCAGCGACCCCGAGTACCTCGACCGCAACTACGGCGGCATCCTCATCGTCTGGGACCGGCTGTTCGGCTCCTTCCAGCCCGAGCTGCACCGCCCGACGTACGGCCTCACCACCCCGGTCGGCACCCACCACATCGTCCGGCTGCAGACCCACGAGTACGCCGCGATCGCCCGCGACGTACGCCGTGCCCCGACGCTGCGCGACAAGCTCGGCTACGTGTTCGGGCCGCCGGGCTGGCGGCCCGCGCCGGCGGCCAGCGCTCCGCTGGTGGGTCGTGTGCTCGAGAACGCGCCGGAGCGCGTCGTCAGTTGATGATCTCGCCGCGTTCGTCTGAGAGGAGCGCCGCGAGCCGGTCTCGCCAGGCCTGGAGCGGCTCCGGGGTCAGCCGGGGCCAGTCCGTCACCTCCCCGACGACCCTCAGGGGCGCGGCGCTGCGGAAGGACCGGGTGGGGTTGCCGGGGAACTTCCGGTCGGTCACGTTCGGGTCGTTCTCGAACTCCCCGGTCGGCTCGACGACGTAGACCCGCGGCTCGCCGTCTCCGGCCGCCAGCTCGGCGGCCAGCCCGGCGCCGTCGACCTTCGCGGTGAAGTAGATGTGGTTCATCACCACCTCGGGCCGGTAGTTCGAGTTGAAGCCCGCCGTGAGGAGGTCGCCCACCCGCAGGTCGGCCTTGGTGCCGTGGAAGAACGGCCCGTCGTCCAGCGCGTTGGTCACGGCCACAGGGTAGGGCGACGCGGCGTCAGCGATCGAAGCGTTTCTGCAGGTCGGCGTAGCCGATCGCGCCGTCGAGGAAGCCCAGCGTGCCGGAGTCGAGCAGCTCGCGACCGGCGCGCTCCAGCATGCTGAGCGAGGCGCGGGCCAGGCTGCCACCCAGGCTGACCCGCTTGACGCCGAGCGAGAACAGCGTCGGGGCGTCGGTGGTGCTCGCCAGCCCGGCGACGACGTTGAGCGGCGCGGGGACGGCGGCGGCGAGCCGGCGGATCGTGTCCTCCTCGACGACCCCCGGCACGAAGACGCAGTCGGCGCCCGCCTCGACGTAGCGGACCGCCCGCTCCACCGTCTCGTCGAAGACGTCCGCGGAGGTGGAGGCGGCGGCGAAGTAGGTGTCGGTGCGCGCGTTGAGCACGAACGCACCGCGCGGCGCCGCGGCCCGCGCGGCCGCGATCCGGTCGACCGCCTCGTCGAGGTCGTACAGCCCGCCCGGCCGAGCGTCCTCGATGTTCGCGCCCACCGCCCCGACCGCCGCGGCGAGGGCCACGGTCTCCCCGACCTCGGCGGCGGTCTCGCCGTACCCCGCCTCCAGGTCGGCACTGACGGGTACGCCGACGGCGGCCACGATCCGGCCGATGTGGTCGAGCATGGTGTCGCGATCCATCGCGCCGCCGTCCGGGACGCCCTGCGCCCAGGCGATCCCCGCGCTGGTCGTGGCGATCGCCGGGAAGCCGACCTGCTCCAGGATGCGGGCGGACCCGGCGTCCCAGGCGTTCGGGAGCACGAAGCCGGGGCCGGCATGCAGCTCCAGCAACGTCGTGGCCTTGTCGTTCGCGGTACCGGTGGTCACCGGGTCATCATCCGCTTCCGAGGCGCGTCCCACCACCGTCGGCGCCTCCGACCCCTCAGCCAGGACCGAGCAGGAGGTCGACGGCGCGGTCGATGAGCCGGACCCATCGGTCGCCACCGGGGTCGTTGCTGACCTGCTGGGTCGCCAGGCCGGAGAGGGTCGCAGTCCACAGGTCGACCTGTTCGGGCTCGGTCAGGCCGGCCCGGGCAAGGATCTCGACGCCCCGCTCGTAGACCTCCTCCGCCAGGGCGTACGACGCGGCCGTGGGCACGAAGCCGGGCACCACCCGGAGGAAGAGCAGGCTGAGCCGCGCCGGATCGGCCACCGCGAACTCGACGAAGGTGCGCGCGGCGACCCGGGCCGCGTCGCGCGGATCGCTCGGCAGCGGCACGGCGTCGGCGCGAGCGAGGAGAGCCCGGTAGCCGTCCGCGAACATCGCGTCGTAGATCTCGTGCTTGCTGGCGAAGTGGACGTAGAGGGACGGAGCCCGGATCCCCACCGCTGCCGCAAGGTCGCGCATGGTCCAACCGGTCAGGCCACGCCCCCGCGCGAGCTCCCATCCGGCCTCCAGGATCTGCTCTCGGGTGACCCGGCGACGAGTCGTTGCAGTGGTCGGCATCGTTCCTCCTCACCGCGACCCTAACTTTGTTCGGATCAGCCTTGACGCGGCGCCCCACATGAGCCCATCCTAACTTTGTTAGGTTCCACGTGCACGCCGGGAGGGCCCCGTGACGACCATCGACACCATCCGCCGGATCAGCCGTGACGGTGACGCGGAACGACTGGCGACCGCGGCGTACGACCGCCTCCTCGTCCTGCTGGACGACCTGAGCCCCGACGAGTGGGAGGCCCCGACCGAGTGCCCGGGATGGACGGTCGCGGACATGGTCGGTCACCTGATCGGCGCCGCGAAGGCCTACGCGTCGGTGCGGGAGCAGGTGCGCCAGCAGGTCTGGGGCTTTCGGCACCGAAAGGACTACGGCGGGAACCCGATGGACGCCTACAACGACCTGCAGGTCATGGATCACCGGGCGCTGGCGCCGGGCGAGAGGATCGCCGCCCTGCGCGAGGTCGCGGGCCCGTCGGTCCGTGGCCGGATGCGGGTCCCCGCGGCGTTGCGCCGGGTCAGCGGGACGGTCTCGCCAGGCGGGTCGACCGCACCCGGGATGCCCGCTCGGGAGACGGTGGGGCACCTGGTGGACGTGGTCATCACCCGAGACGTGTGGGCGCACCGCGTCGACATCGCCCGCGCCACCGGCCGCGACCTGCCTCTCGACCCTGCGACGGACGGGGTGATCGTCGCCGACGTGGTCGCCGAATGGGGCAGTCGGCACGGGCAGCCTTTCGAGCTCACCCTCACCGGCCCGGCCGGTGGTTCCTTCGCCCAGGGCGACGGTGGCCAGCGGCTCGAGCTGGACGCGGTGGAGTTCTGCCGCGCGCTCTCGGGTCGCGCAGACGGCGAGGGCCTCCTCGGGGTGCGAGTCCTGTTCTGAGTCGTCGACGTCCCTACGCACGTCGACTCGGACCTGCCACGAGACCCCGCCCGGGGGTCGACGCCGATCGAACACGGGAGGACGACCTCGATGAGTCTGGCCGACGCACTCCTCGCCCTCGGCGTGGCGCTCTTCTTCGCCGGCCTCGTCACCGGCCTGGCGATCCCGCGGCTGACGATGCCGAGGCTGGGACTGACCAGTCACCTGGAGGGCACCCAGAACGGCATGTTCCTCATCCTCGCTGGGCTCATCTGGGGTCGCCTCGAGCTCGGCGAGACGTGGCTGCACATCGCGTTCTGGTCGCTGCTGTACGGCACGTGGGCGAACTGGGGCGCCACCCTCATGGCAGCGATCTGGGGCACGGGCAAGGTCACCCCGATCAGCTCCGGGGGTCGCACCGGCACGCTGGTCCACGAGAGGATCGTGTCCACGATGCTCATCGGCGTCGGCCTCACGGACCTGCTGGCGGTGGCGATCATCTTCGTCGGCCTGGTGGCCTAGGACCTCGCCTCCCTCCGAGGACGGCCCCCGTCACGCGGGTGGACACGATCAGACGACACGACGCAGCATCGGCGTCAGGGCCCCCACACCGCACACACGTGCTGGGTGTCGTGGTACTCGCGAACACCGACGATCTTCGCCGCCTCCAGCTCGAACCGGATGTGGTAGCGGTTGTGGTACGCCCGGCCGTTGTCGAGCGTGCCGGAGGACTCGGCCTCGAGGGCGACCGAGCGACCTTCGGCGATCATGCTCCTCGCCTCGAACGTCATGCCGTCCGGCAGCCGGCGATACATCGCCCGGAAGACCCGCTCGATGGAAGCCTTGTCGTGGACCCCGGCAGCGGGAACGATCCCCGGCTCACCCAGGATCCAGTAGACCAAGGCCTCGTCCATGAGCTCCAGGACGGCGTCGATGTCCCCGCAAGTCAGGTGATCGCAGAACCGTGAGACGACGGGCTTGTTCACCTGCTCGGGTCCGACTGAGGAGGTCACCATGGATCGGACGCTACCCCCGATCGCCCCTCGGTTCACACGTTGAAGCGGAACGAAAGCCGGGGTTTTCGGGGGTTGTTGGTCATCACCGACTGATGCCGGAAAACACGGTCTGACCTGCGGAAACGCGTGCGCGATACCGTTGGACGTCGTCGGCGAGAATCGGCCTCCGCCGGACTTCTTGCGGACTATTTGCGGACCACTGGACGGGAAGGCTAGTCAGAGCCCTGACCTAGACCTTCGAGCTTCGCGCATCTTGCGGACAGGTCGCGGATGCTCTGCCAGACAGCTGCTCGGGGCGCGTCGATCTTGAGTGCGCGGATGTATTCGTCGAGACGTTGCGGGCGATCTCGGAGGTAGGTGACTGCTTGGTTGAGGCTCTCGCCAACCGTCTTGCCGTACGCATCGACCGCCTTGCGCGCGCCGGCCTTCAGTGCGGCGGTGTCGGGTTTCATCATGGCCAGGTCGATGAGATCGCGGCTGAACGTCGACGTGTCTGCCCAGCGGTCGTCATTGGCGAGCAGCTTGGTCGCGACCTGGTCGGTTCGCGTCAGGATCCGTACGCCGCAGATCTCATCGCCCGGGGCGGGAGTGTCGAGGTCGATGCGGCCTTCTTGGATGATCTCGAACTTGATCGCCATCCCCGCAACGAGCACCGAGGTCCTGATGCCGTAACCGTCAACAGAGGGTGTTCGACCCATGTCCAGTGCTCGTGTAGCCAGGGCGTCGAGCCCGTGGTCCCTGACCATCTGACGCAGCGCACGGAAGGACTGCGGGTCGGAGACCAGGAAGTCGATGTCGACCGATTCGCGGAACTCACCGTTGGCGAGGACGATCGCGGTACCGCCTCCGAACCAGCAGTTGTGCTCGGCCAGAAGCGGTGCGTCGAGGCTCGACAGCACCTCGGCCACCTGTTGGTGGTGCAGCCGCCTAAACAAGGAGCCTCCCGTTGCTGTAGGTGTCCGCCAGGTGCTGGATGAACGCCTTCTCGCGATCGGTGAGGGCTTCCTGGTTGAGGTGTCGCCAGCCGCGTTCGTAGAGGTTGAGCGCCTCCGTCTCGGTGATGGTGGTGCCGGCGTCGGTCTGCCAGGCCAGCGTGCGCAGGCCGGGGTAGTCGCCGACCGTGATCGTCGCCGGTTCTGCTGCTGGAGCGTCGAGGATGGGGACGACGAGGTGGAGTCCGACTGCGGCGGCAACGTTGATGTAGGCGCCGATCGTGACCGAGGGGTTGCCTGCCTCGATCCTGTGCAGGGTGACACGCGAAACTCCAGCAGCTTCGGCACAGGCGACTGCCGTGACACCGAGGGCCTTTCGGCGTTCGCGCAGCCGGGCGCCCAGGCGTTCGAGGTCCGCCTGTTGCTCGGGGCTCGTGTGCGGGCTGGGGGCTGGCATGTTTCTCATTTTAGTCATTCAGGCCCTTGGGTCAATGATGAGAAACATTTCTCTCGCAAACGGCTGGACCGCGTGAAGCCAGCCGTGCGTCCAGTTCGTCCAAGAGACACTCTCTGGGCTCGAGCTCGCTAACCCCAGAAGATCGGGTCACTGCTGATGTCGATGTGGTCCAGGAGCGCCTGGACGCTCTTCGTCGGGCGTTTGCGCTTGTACTCGTGAAACCTGAGGTTGCGGTCCCGCCAGTAGATCGCCCACAGGCCCCTCGCCTTGGTGTAGCGCAGCCGCGCAATCGGGAACCGGGTGTGCTCACCGACACCGTCCCACGGCGGCCGCACCTCGACGATGTCGACGTGTCGGTCGGAGACGTCGGCCTCGACCTTGACCTGGTCCCACAGGCGCTCGGGCACGCGCTCCCGCGCCCAGAGGCGGATGCGGTGCAGATCGGTCTCGGGAAGCGCCATCACAACAGCGTGCCACCGAGTGACGGATCGGCGCATGTCCAAAGAGCAGGTCTGGTCAAGGTCCCGATTCGCTGAAAGTGTGCTGTGAAGACGGAGGAGGTCACATGGCTTCAGGAATGCCGGAGAACCCCGAGACTGACCCTGCACTGTTCGGTCTGTACAGAGAGCTGCACGCGCATCCTGAGCTCGGCTTCCAGGAGCAGCGCACCGCGGCCCTGGTGGCGGAGCGGCTCACGGAGCTCGACTTCGACGTCACCACCGGGGTTGGCCGCACGGGCGTGGTCGGCGTCCTGAGCAACGGCCCCGGACCCACGGTCCTGCTGCGGGCCGACATGGATGGACTCCCGGTCAGGGAGGACACTGGCTTGGACTACGCGAGCACCGAGACGGCAACTGACGAGGAGGGCCGCACGGTCCCGGTCAGTCATGCCTGCGGTCATGACATGCACACCACCTGCTTGATCGGGGCCGCCGGCGTCCTGGCGCGGTCTCGGGACTCGTGGTCAGGGACCTTGGTGGTCGTCTTCCAGCCGGCGGAGGAACTCGGTGCGGGGGCTCAGGCCATGGTGGACGACGGCCTCTTCGACCGATTCCCTGTGCCGGACGTCGTGCTGGGGCAGCACGTGGCGCCGTTGCCGGCGGGCAAGATCGCAGGCCATGCGGGTCCGGCGTACGCCGCCTCCGACTCCCTGCGCGTACGTCTCGTCGGCCGAGGTGCGCACGGTTCCATGCCCCAGAACGCCATCGACCCGGTCGTCATGGCGGCCGACACCGTGATGCGTCTCCAGACCATCGTGTCGCGGGAGATCAGCGGCACCGACGTCGCCGTCCTCACCGTCGGCTCCATCCACGCGGGCGACGCAGCCAACGTCATCCCTCGTGACGCGGAGCTCCAGCTGAACCTCCGCACCTACGACCCCTCGGTCCGTGACCACATCCTGCGCAGCATCGAGCGGATCGTGCGCGGTGCAGCCACCACCGCCGGGGCGCCGGAGCCACCCTCGATCACGGAGATCGAAAGGTTCCCGGTCGTGGTGAACGACCAGGCGGCGCTCGACAAGACGTTCGAGGCGTTCCGGGAATGGCTGGGCGACGACAACGTCTTCGACCCCGGCGCGGGAGCCGGCAGCGAGGACGTAGGAGTCCTCGCGACGAGCGCAGGCGCACCACTGTCCTACTGGCTCCTCGGCTGCGCAAACCCCGCCCTGTTCACCACCGGAGACATGACCGACCCCGCCCTACGATCAGTCCCGTCCAACCACTCCCCCCACTTCGCCCCCGACCTCGAGGCGACCTTGCCGATGGGGGTGAGTGCGCTGACGATCGCCGCCAGAACTTGGTTCGCTGGCGCGCAGTAGCAGCCGGATCTCGCGGACGACAGCCTCGTGTAGCCCACGCATCCGCGAGACGAACGATCCGAACAGCATGAATCCGGTCGTGAGCGCGGTCTGGCCGACCATGTGCTTCTTGGCCACGGCGGTATAGCCCTCTGGGCACCCGTGCGCCGCACGAGCTATCGCCTGCGCCCGATCATCCGTGCCCGACAGGTCGAGGAGGATGTGTTCCGACTCCGACGACATGCGCACAGCGTCCCACGGCCCGGCACCTGACCGGCCGGTCGGATCTGCCGGATTGCGGTGGCCGAGTCCGGCTCCGGCAATCGTCAGAAGCAGGGGCTCCCGTTCGGACCCGTCATTCTCTCCGTGCGTCATGCCGGCAAAGGGTCACGTCGCAGAGCGTGCCAGCTGGTAGCACCGAGTCCGGCGAGTGGCCCACCGAAAGGGCCCAATCGAGCCCATCCTGCTGAAATTCTTGCGGACTCTGTGCGGACTGGGAGTGGCCATACCCCATCTGACCTGGGCAAACGCACCGATTCACACGTTGAAGCGGAACTCCACGACGTCGCCGTCCTGCATGACGTAGTCCTTGCCCTCCATGCGGACCTTGCCGGCCTCCTTGGCCTTGAGCATGGAGCCGGCCTCCATCAGGTCGTCGAAGGAGACGATCTCCGCCTTGATGAAGCCGCGCTGGAAGTCGGTGTGGATGACGCCGGCGGCCTCGGGTGCGGTGGCGCCCTTGGGGATCGTCCAGGCGCGCGTCTCCTTGGGACCGGCGGTGAGGTAGGTCTGCAGGCCGAGGGTGTCGAAGCCGACCCGGGCCAGCACCTCCAGGCCGGGCTCCTCGACGCCCATCTCGTGCAGCATCTCGCGGGCCTCGTCGTCGTCGCCGAGCTCGACCAGCTCGGCCTCGAACTTCGCATCGAGGAAGATCGCCTCGGACGGCGCGACGATCTCGCGCATCCGTGCCTTGAGCGCCTCGTCGCCGAGCTCGTCGGCGTCGCAGTTGAAGACGTAGATGAACGGCTTGGCGGTCAGCAGCGACAGCTCGCGGATCAGCGAGCGGTCGATCGAGGTCGCGATGATCGGCGTACCGGCCTCGAGGTGCGCGAGCGCCTCCTTGGCCGCCTCGAGGTTGGCGGTCAGCTCCTTGCGCCCCCGGGCCTCCTTCTCCAGCCGCGGGATCGCCTTCTCGACCGTCTGCAGGTCGGCGAGGATCAGCTCGGTCTGGATCGTGGAGATGTCGCTGGCGGGGTTGACCTCGCCGTCGACGTGGGTGACGTCCTCGTCACGGAACACCCGGGTCACCTGGCAGATCGCAGCCGACTCCCGGATGTGGGAGAGGAACTTGTTGCCGAGCCCCTCGCCCTCCGACGCACCCCGGACGATCCCGGCGATGTCGACGAACTCGACGGTCGCGGGCAGGATCTTGCCCGACCCGAACACCTCGGCGAGCCTCGGCAGCCGCTCGTCGGGGACCCCCACGACGCCGACGTTCGGCTCGATCGTCGCGAACGGGTAGTTCGCCGCGAGCACGTCGTTCTTGGTCAGTGCGTTGAAGAGGGTGGACTTGCCGGCGTTGGGCAGTCCGACGATGCCGATGGTGAGTGCCACGGGCGGCGAGTCTACGGCGCGGGCGAGGCGCTCCCCGCATCGCCGGCGAGCAGCTCGGCCCGCACGGGGGTCAGCGCTTCACGAGACGGACGACCGTGCCCTCCGGCCCGCTGGCCCAGCACGCACCGGACACGCACTGCACCGCGTCGAGCGCCAGGCCGCTGAACGACCTCCAGGTGCGGCCGCCGTCGCGGGTCACGTCGCTGCCCGAGGGGCCCACGGCGATCGCCACGGATGCGGCCCGCCAGTCGACCCCGCTGCGGTAGCCGCCGAGGTCGCCGCCGTTGTGCCAGGCCCGGCCTCGTGAGTGGGAGTACGCCGAGGCGTCGGCACCGTTGTCCTCGTCCTGGAAGTCGCCGCCCACCGCGATCCCCTCGCCGCCGCGGAACGACAGGGAGAACACCCCGCCCGCGTCCGAGGCCGGGATCGTGGAGCGGCGCACCTGCCAGTGGCGCCCGCGGTCGTGGCTGGCGAAGATCCTCGACGCCGCGCCCCCGGAGGCGAGGTACGCGTCGCGGTGACCGGCGGTCACCAGGCAGGTGCCGCTGGCGGCGAACCCGAACTCGCCGTCCACGGCCTTCGGCATCCCGGCGGGGTCGACCACCCGCCAGGAGGCGCCGCCGTCGTGGGTGGCGATGATGCGGAACTTCCCGTCCACCGGGTCGCTCATCGCCAGCCCGTGCTTGCCGCCGGGGTACATCGCCATGCAGTCGTAGAACGCCTTCTTGCTCCGGTTGACGAACACCTTCGCCCAGGTGCGCCCGCCGTTGGTGGTGCGGTAGATCCGGCTGTCGCGTCCCTCGCCGATGGTCATCGCCAGCGCGACCCGCGCGCTCCTGGCCTCGACGTCGCGGAACAACAGGCCGTCCGCGCCTCGGGGCGAGACGTCCACCCAGGTGCGCCCGCCGTTGGTCGTGCGCCACACCCCTCCGGCGCTGCCGCCCACCCACGCGGTGCTCGCGCTGACCGCGTCCAGGCCGCGGAGCTGCTGGTCGGTGCCGACGTCGACGTGCCTCCAGTGCAGGGACCTCGGCGGCGCCGCCGAGGCGGGGTCGGCGGCGCCGATGGGAGTGGTGAGGGCGGTGACCGCAAGCGCGGCGACGGTGAGCATCCCGAGAAGTCTGCGCATGGAGGCACCTTAGGGTGGTCTCCGTGCGGATCGCTACGTGGAACGTCAACTCCCTCCGCTCCCGGATCGACCGCGTCGAGGCACTCCTGGACCGCCACGAGATCGACGTGCTCGCGCTCCAGGAGACCAAGGCCCGCGCCGACCAGCTGCCGCTGATGGGCATCGAGGCGCGCGGCTACGAGGTCGCGGTCGCGGGGGTCAACCAGTGGAACGGTGTGGCGCTGATCAGCCGGGTCGGGCTCGAGGACGTCGAGACCGGCTTCCCGGGCCAGCCCGGCTGGGGCGAGTCCGCCGAGGCCGAGTCGCGGGCGATCGGCGCGACCTGCGGCGGCGTACGCGTCTGGTCGCTCTACGTCCCCAACGGCCGCAAGCCCGACGACCCGCACTACGTCTACAAGCTCGACTGGCTGGCCCGGCTGCGCGAGGCCGCCCTCGGATGGCGCGACCGGGACGTCGCGCTGGTCGGCGACTGGAACATCGCCCCCACCGACGAGGACGTGTTCGACATCGCGCAGTTCGCGAAGTCGACGCACGTCACCGCGCCCGAGCGCGCGGCGTTCCAGGCGTTCCTCGACGACGGGTACGTCGACGTGGTCCGCCCGCACGCGCCGGGACCCGAGGTCTACACCTACTGGGACTACTACCGGCAGCGCTACGAGCGCAACCGCGGCATGCGCATCGACTTCGTCCTCGGCTCACCCTCGCTCGCGGCCCGGGTCACCGGCGCGTTCATCGACCGCGAGGAGCGGGCCGGCACCGGTGCCTCCGACCACGCGCCGGTGGTCGTCGACCTCGCCTAGGCCGGCCGATCGCCGTCGAGACACCTGAACTGGCTGCTCCGCAGGCCGACCGGGAGCCATTCCTGGTGTCTCGACGCGCCGCCGCCCGCGAATGTCGGCGCCCCCCGCCATGCTGGGCCCATGGAGACCATCGCGCTCTTCCTCACCCTGCTCATCGGCCTCGCCCTCGGCGGCCTGGTCGGCGTGCTGTGGTCGCGCTCCCGCTCGTCGTTCACCGAGGGCCTGGTCGACCAGGCCGAGGTGATGATCGGGCTCGACCGGCTCAGCGACCAGCTGCGCGACCTCGACCATCAGCGCGCGTCCTGGCAGGGCCAGCTCAACCAGCAGGTCCTCGACATGCGGCTCACCGCCGAGGGGCTGCGCCGCGAGACCCAGTCGCTGTCGACCGCACTGCGCAAGCCGCAGGTCCGCGGCCGCTGGGGCGAGCTGCACCTGCGGCGCGCCGTCGAGCTGGCCGGGCTGGTCGACCGGTGCGACTTCAGCGAGCAGGTGCGCCTCGACGACGGGGCCCGCCGCCCCGACCTCGTCGTCCACCTGGTCGGCGACCGCCGCGTGGTCGTCGACGCGAAGGTGCCGCTCGACGCCTACCTCGACGCGACCTCGACCGACGACGAGGACGCGCGCCGCGACCACCTGCGCCGCCACGTCGTCCAGCTGCGCACCCACATCGACGCGCTCGGCTCCAAGCAGTACTGGCGCTCGCTCGAGGAGAGCCCGGAGTTCGTGGTGCTGTTCGTGCCGGCCGAGTCGTTCCTCGCGGCGGCGCTCGAGACCGACGCGGGCCTGATCGAGTACGCCGCGGCCCGCCAGGTCGTGCTGGCCACGCCGACGACGCTGATCGCGCTGCTGCGCACGGTCGCCCACGGCTGGAGCCACGAGGCGCTGGCCGACCAGGCCCGCGAGATCCACCGGCTGGGCCGCGAGCTGCACGAGCGGCTGGCCTCGATGAACGGCCACCTCGACCAGCTCGGCCGCTCGCTCAACGCCGCCGTCGGCCACTACAACACGGCCGTCGGCTCGCTCGAGTCCCGGGTGCTGGTGAGCGCCCGCCGACTCGGCGACCTGCCGGCGCCCCGCCAGGTGGAGTCGCAGACCCGGTCCATATCACCGGCCGAGCTGCGGATCGTGGAACGGCGCGCCGCCGACGAGGGCCCGGCCGCGGACCATACCGTGGCCCTGTGAACCGACCGGTGAGCCAGCACCGCACCCTCTGGGAGGAGGGGCACGAGCCCGGGCGACAGGTTGTCGCACTCGGGCTGGCGCTCGCGCTCAGCGCCGTCGTGCTCGACCAGTCCCTGGCCGGCAGCGTCGGCGTGCTGTTCGACGTCTGCTTCGTGCTGCTGTGCATCGCGACGGCGCTGGCCGTGCGGCCCGCCGACTTCTTCACCGTCGGCGTGCTGCCCCCGATGCTGATGGTGGTGGTGTTCGCGCTGCTCGGGGCGACCCGGCCGGCCCTGATCGCCGACCCGGGCGACGGGGTCGTGCAGGCGGTGGTCTCCGGCCTCTCCCACCACGCGGGCGCGCTGGTGACCGGCTACCTCATCTGCCTGGCGATCCTCGCCGTACGCCAGCGAGTGCTCAGTCAGGCAGCCTCGAAGCGGTCCGGGTCGCCGGCGCCCACGCGCACGACCTCGGGGTAGCCCTCCGACCAGTCGATCACCGTGGTCGGCTCGGCGAGGGTCTCGCCGGCCTCGACCACGAGGTCCACCTGGTGGTCGAGCTCCTCCTTGATCTCCCAGCCCAGGCTGCGCGGCTCGGTCTCACCGGGAAGGATCAGCGTGCTCACCAGCAGCGCCTCGCCGAACGTGTCGAGCAGGGCCTGGTCGAAGACGTGGTCGGGGATCCGCACCCCGACCGTGCGCTTCTTGGGGTGCATCAGCCGGCGCGGCACCTCCTGGGTGGCCGGCAGGATGAACGTGTAGGGGCCCGGGGTCGCGGCCTTGATCGCCCGGAACGCGGCGTTGTCGACCTGGACGAAGTGGCCGAGCTGGGAGAAGTCCTTGCACATCAGCGTGAAGTGGTGCTTCTCGTCGAGGCCGCGGATGCGCAGGATCCGGTCGCGCCCGTCGCGGTTGCCGAGCTGGCAGCCCAGGGCATAGCCGGAGTCGGTCGGGTAGGCGATCAGCTGGTTGTCCCGCAGCGCGTCGGCGATCTGGGCGAGCAGCCGCGGCTGGGGGTTGTCCGGGTGGACGTCGACGTAACGCGCCATGGTCGTGTGCTCAGACCCGGCCCGCGGCCTTGAGGTCGCGCCTCAGCTCCGGAGGCAGCGCGAAGATCAGCGACTCCTCGGCGCTGTGCACGGCGCGGGCGTCGGGATAGCCGCGCTCGGAGAGGAACGCCAGCACGCCGCGCACCAGCTCCTCCGGCACGCTCGCACCCGAGGTCACGCTCACGGTGCGGACCCCCTCGAGCCAGGCCTCGTCGATCTCGGAGGCGTCGTCGACGCGGTACGACGACCGCGCGCCGGCCTCGAGGGCGACCTCGACCAGCCGCACCGAGTTGGAGGAGTTGCCGGAGCCGACCACGATCACCAGATCGGAGTCCTGGGCGATCTCCTTGACCGCCAGCTGGCGGTTCTGGGTGGCGTAGCAGATGTCGTCGCTCGGCGGGTCGAGCAGGTCGGGGAACCGCTCCCGGATCGCGGCCACGGTCTCGAGGGTCTCGTCGACCGACAGCGTCGTCTGGGAGAGCCAGGCGACCCGCTGTGGGTCACGGACCACGATGCCCGCGACGTCGGCGGGACCCTGCACCAGCTGGATGTGCTCGGGGGCCTCGCCAGCGGTGCCCTCGACCTCCTCGTGGCCGGCGTGGCCGATGAGCAGGATGTCGTAGTCCTCTCCGGCGAACCGCTTGGCCTCGTGGTGGACCTTGGTCACCAGCGGGCAGGTCGCGTCGATGGTCTTCAGCGAGCGCTCCTCGGCCTGGCGGTGCACCTCGGGCGACACGCCGTGGGCGGAGAACACCACGGTCTGGCCCTCGGGCACCTCGTCGAGCTCCTCGACGAAGATCGCGCCACGCGACTCGAGATCCGCGACCACGTGCTTGTTGTGCACGATCTGCTTGCGGACGTAGACGGGGGCGCCGTACAAGTCGAGCGCCTTCTCGACGGTGATCACCGCACGGTCGACGCCGGCGCAGTAGCCCCGTGGCGCCGCCAGCAGAACAGCCTTGTCGGCCTCCTCCGGCGACAGGACTGGCGGCATGCCGATGTCGGTGCTCATACCCGCCAGTCTAGGGACGTCGGTGTGATCCCCTAATCTCGCGGGCATGGCCATGGAGACCTCGCTCGAGTCACCGGCACCGGTGCGGCAGGTCGCCAACGCGATCGCCGGCTGGGTCGACCGGCTGGGCGCGGTGTGGGTCGAGGGCCAGGTCGCCCAGGTGAGCCGCCGGCCGGGCATGAACACCGTGTTCCTGACCCTGCGCGACGCGGTCGCCGACATCTCGATCCCGGTCACCTGCTCGCGCACGCTCTTCGACGGCCTCAACCCGCCGCTGGTCGAGGGCGCGAGCGTGGTGCTGCACGCCAAGCCGTCCTACTACGCCAACCGCGGCACGCTCTCCCTCTACGCGCGCGAGATCCGGATGGTGGGCCTCGGCGAGCTGCTCGCCCGGCTCGAGCGGCGCCGCCAGCTGCTCGCGGCCGAGGGCCTGTTCGCCGCCGAGCTCAAGCGCCCGCTGCCGTTCCTGCCCGGCACCGTCGGGCTGGTCACCGCGCCCAACTCCGCGGCCGAGCGCGACGTGCTCGAGAACGCCCGCCGGCGTTGGCCCGCGGTCGCCTTCGAGGTGGCGTACGCCGCGATGCAGGGCCCGCGGTCGGCCAGCGAGGTGATCGAGGCGGTCGAGCGCCTCGACCGGCACCCGGGCGTCGAGGTGATCGTGGTCGCCCGCGGCGGCGGGTCGGTGGAGGACCTGCTGCCATTCTCCGACGAGGCGCTCATCCGAGCGGTGCACAAGATCCGCACCCCGCTGGTCTCGGCGATCGGCCACGAGCCCGACTCCCCCCTGCTCGACCTGGTCGCCGACGTGCGCGCCTCCACGCCCACCGACGCCGCCAAGCTGGTGGTGCCCGACGTCGGCGAGGAGCTGCGCTTGCTCGCCCGCGCCCGCGACCGCGCCCGTGGCGCGCTGGCGGGCTGGCTGGCCCGCGAGCAGGCCGGGCTCGACGCGCTCCGGTCCCGACCCGCGCTCGCCGACCCCCGCACGCTGATCGACGCGCGCCGCGACGAGGTCGACCTGCTGCGCGACCGGGCCCGGCGCTGTCTGGGCCACGCGCTCGACCGGGCCGCCGACGACGTCGGCCACCAGCACGCCCGAGCTCGCGCGCTGTCGCCGCTCGCCACGCTGCAGCGCGGCTACGCCGTACTCCAGGACGCCGAGGGCCATGTCGTCACCTCGGTCGCCGGCGTCGCGGCGAAGCAGAAGGTCAGCGTCCGGGTCGCCGACGGGCGCATCCATGCCACCACCACCCGTACCGAGCCCCTCGAGGGGCAGAGCGAGGACAGCACCGATGGCTGAGAAGAAGACCGCCGAGGACAAGCCGTCCTACGAGGCCGCCCGCGAGGAGCTGGTCGAGGTGGTCCGCCGGCTCGAGGCAGGCGGCACCACCCTCGAGGAGTCGCTCGCCCTCTGGGAGCGCGGCGAGGTCCTGGCGACCATCTGCCAGGACTGGCTCGACGGCGCCCGCGCCCGGCTCGATGCCGCGATCGAGGGCGACGACGAGAGCTGACGGAGCCTACGGCGTCAACTTCTCGGTCGTGAGCGACTCGACCAGCCCCCGCAGCTCCTCCTCGGGTGCCGAGCCGTAGACCAGCACGGTCTCCTCGCCGACCTCCGCGGCGAACGCGTGGTCGCCGCCGGGGTCGGAGAACGTCCGCCACTCCGGCGCCACCGTGCCGTCGATCCGCACCTCGTCGCCCTCGGTGGCGTCCCCGCCGACATAGGTGTCGACGAGCTCGTCGACCGAGCGGTCCTCCTGGTGCAGCCCGGCGAAGTGCTCGTCCGCGGTGGTCATCGCGAGGTCCAGCACCGGCCGGTCGCCGGGGGTGAACGCCGCGTCCTTGACGTACCAGCCGTCGGGCAGCTCGGCCGGGTAGGCCGGGGTCAGCCCGGCCTGCTGGACGCTGGTCACGAGCGCGAGGTAGTCGATGGGCTCGGGCTCGTACGTCGGGGTCTCGCGGAAGGCGCCGCGGACCAGGACGATCGCGACCACGACGAGGACCAGCACGATGATCGCGCCGAGCAGGCCGCCCGTCGTCCGCGGGTAGCGGCCGGGCCGGCCGGTCGGGGTGGAGTCGCTCACCGCGCCATCCTCGCAGTTGGGAGGCTGCTCTAGCCTCGCCGGGTGTCGCCCCTCGACCTGGTCCCCGTGGCGGCACTGCTGGTCCTGCTGGCGACGGCGTACGCCCACCCGACCGCCCGCGTCGAGCTCGCCGCCGGGCTCGCCGCCGCCGCGGCCGTGCTGGCCACCGGGATCCTCACCGGCACCGAGGTCGAGGCGACCCTGCGCCACCTCGGGCCGGTGGTGGCGTTCCTGATGACGATCCTGGTGGTCGCCGACGTGTGCGCCCGCGCCGGGCTGTTCGCCGCGGCCGCCGCCCGCGTGCGCTCGGCCAGCGGCGGCCGGCCGGCCCGGCTGTTCACCGGGGTCTTCCTGCTCGCCGCGGCCATCACCGCCGGGCTCAGCCTGGACGCGACGGTCGTGCTGCTCACCCCGGTCGTCGTCACCGCGGCCGTCGCAACCGGGACCGCCCAGCGGCCCGGTGCCTACGCCTGCCTGCGGATGGCCAACTCGGCCTCGCTGCTGCTGCCGGTCTCCAACCTCACCAACCTGCTGGCCATGCCGCACCTCGACCTGACGTTCGGCGGGTTCGCGCTCGTGATGGCACCGGTGCTCGCGGTCGTGCTCGTCGTGGAGTACGCCGTGCTGCGGCTGCTGTTCCGCCGGGAGCTCGCCGCGGCGCCCGCGCCCCGTCGGCACGAGCCGGCCCCGGACGTCCCGTGGGTGCCGGTCGTCGTCGTGACGCTGATGCTGGTGGGCTTCGCGGTCGCCTCCCCCCTCGGCGTCGAGCCGTTCTGGGTCTCGGCCGCGGCCGCGGCGGTCCTGGTCGGGTGGGCCGCGCGCCGGCGGCTGCTGACCGTCCACGACGCCGGGCACGCCGCCCACCCGGCGTTCGCGGTCTTCGTGCTGTGCCTCGGCGTGGTCGTCGCCGCGCTGGCCCAGGGTCCGCTCGGCGACCGGATCGCGGACCTGGTCCCGGGCGGCACGTCGTTCGGCGACCTGCTCGCCATCGCGGTCCTGGCCACCGTGCTCGCCAACCTGCTGACCAACCTCTCGGCGACGCTGCTCGTGGTGCCGCTGGTCGCGCCGCTCGGCGACACCGCGGTGCTCGCGGCCCTGCTGGGCCTGAACATCGGCTCGGGGCTGACCTACACCGGCTCGCTCGCCAACCTGCTGTGGCGCCGGGGCCTGGTGCGGCTCGGGGAGCGCCCCTCGCTGCGCGAGTTCCACCGGGTCTCGCTGGTCACGACGCCGATCACGCTGCTGGCCGCGGTGGCTGCCTTGGCGCTGGTCACCTGAGGTGTTCGGCTGGCCGAAACCCGCACGACACGCCGAGGGCCACCGGCGTGTCGTGCGGGGATGGGCTGCCAGCAGCCGAAGCCCTCAACTGCCGCATCTACGGATACCCTTCGCTCAGAGTGCCGCAGGTGCGGCATGATGACAGCGTGACGACCTACCGAGTTGCGGAGGCCGCCGAGTTGCTCGGCGTCAGCGACGACACCGTCCGGCGATGGGTCGAGGCGGGCCGGCTGCCGGCGCGGCAGGAGGACGGGCGGACGGTGGTGTCGGGGGCCGAGCTGGCCGCGCTCGCCGAGTCGCTGGCCGACCACCCCGACCGCGCGGCCACCCGGGCCGCGGCGGTCAGTGCGCGCAACCGGCTGGCCGGCATCGTCACCAAGGTCACCAAGGACCGGGTGATGGCGCAGGTCGAGCTGATCTGCGGGCCCTACCGGATGGTCTCGCTGATGAGCTCGGAGGCCGCCGACGAGCTCGGCCTCGAGCCCGGCGTCCGCGCCATCGCCTCGGTCAAGTCCACCAACGTCGTCGTGGAGCGCCCGTGAACCGCCTCGTCCCCGCTCTCGCGGCCCTCGGCCTGCTCGTCCCCCTCGCCGCCTGCGGCGGCCCGGACGACGACACCACGACGCTGACGGTGTACGCCGCGGCCTCCCTCACCGCGACCTTCGAGCAGCTCGGCGAGGAGTTCGAGGCCGAGCACGACGGCGTCGACGTCCAGCTCAGCTTCGGCGGCTCCGCCGACCTGGTCACCCAGATCCAGGAGGGCGCCCACGCCGACGTGTTCGCCTCGGCCGACACCGCGAACATGGACGAGCTGACCGGCGACGGCCTGGCATCGGGCGACCCCGAGGACTTCGCGACCAACACGCTCGAGATCGCGGTGCCGCCCGGCAACCCCGCGGGCGTCACCGGCCTCCAGGACCTCGCGAAGCCGGGCCTCGACCTGGTGGTGTGCGCGCCGGAGGTGCCGTGCGGCGCGGCCGCGCAGGCCGTGGCCGAGGCGGCCGGTGTGACGCTGAGTCCGGTCAGCGAGGAGCAGTCCGTCACCGACGTGCTCGCCAAGGTCACCTCCGGCGAGGCCGACGCGGGCCTGGTCTACCGCACCGACGTGCTGGCCGCCGGCGACGGCGCTGATGGAGTCGAGGGGATCGAGTTCCCCGAGGCGGCGTCCGTGGTCAACACCTACCCGATCGTCAGCGTGGAGGGGTCGGACGAGCCCGACCTCGCCCGCGAGTTCACCGAGCTGGTGCTCGGCGCGACCGGACGCGAGGTCCTGGCGGACGCCGGCTTCGGGCCGCCGTGATCCCCCGCTGGGTCTACGCGCCCGCGGCGCTGGGGGTGGCCCTGGTGCTGCTCCCGCTCGCCGGCATGGCCTCCCGGGTCGCGTGGGGCGACTTCGTCGACCTGGTCACCTCCGACTCGGCGCTCACCGCCCTGTCGCTGAGCCTGCGCACCTCGCTGGTGAGCACGGTGCTGTGCGTGCTGCTCGGCGTGCCGATGGCGCTCGTACTGGCGCGCACGGAGTTCCCCGGCCAGGGCGTGCTGCGCTCGCTCGTGCTGCTGCCGTTGGTGCTGCCGCCGGTGGTGGGCGGCATCGCGCTGCTCTACACGTTCGGCCGGCGCGGGCTGCTCGGCGACGAGCTCGACCTGCTCGGCGTCCAGGTCGCGTTCTCCACGACCGCGGTCGTGCTGGCGCAGGCGTTCGTGTCGCTGCCGTTCCTGGTCGTCAGCCTGGAGGGCTCACTGCGCAGCGCCGGCCAGCGCTACGAGGTCGTCGCGGCGACGCTGGGCGCGAGCCCGACGACCGTGCTGCGGCGCGTGACGATCCCGCTCGTGCTCCCCGGCCTGGTCTCCGGCGCGGTGCTGGCGTTCGCCCGGTCGCTCGGCGAGTTCGGCGCGACGATCACCTTCGCGGGCAGCCTCGAGGGCACCACCCGGACGCTGCCGCTGTACATCTACAACCTCCGCGTCACCGACCCCGACGCGGCGGTCGCGATGTCGCTGGTGCTGGTCGTGGTGGCCGTGGTCGTGATCGGGCTCGCCCCCCAGCGGCCCCGGCGCACAGGAGGCCTTCGGTGACGCTCGAGCTGACCGCCGGCGTACCCGACCGGGGCGTGGACGTCACCATCGAGGTGGCCGCGGGCGAGACCGTCGCGCTGCTGGGGCCGAACGGCGCCGGCAAGTCCACCGTCCTGGCCGTCGCGGCCGGCACGCTGCGACCCGAGCGCGGTCGAGTGGTGCTCGACGGCCGCGAGCTCACCGGCGAGCGCGGCTTCGTGCCCCCGCACGCCCGGCGCGTGGCGCTGCTCGCCCAGGACCCGCTGCTGTTCCCGCACCTGAGCGTGCTCGACAACGTCGCCTTCGGGCCGCGCAGCCTCGGCCACGGCCGCCGGACCTCGCGCGAGAGCGCGCTGCGCTGGCTCGGCGAGGTCGACGCCGCGGACCTCGCCGACCGGCGCCCGGGAGGGATCTCCGGGGGGCAGGCCCAACGCGTCGCCGTCGCCCGCGCGCTGGCCGCCGAGCCCAGCCTGCTGCTCCTCGACGAGCCGATGGCCGCCCTCGACGTCGCGGTCGCGCCGGCGCTGCGCCAGACACTGCGCCGGGTGCTCGCCGACCGGACCGTCGTCCTGGTGACCCACGACGTGCTCGACGCGCTGCTGCTCGCCGACCGGGTCGTGGTGCTCGACGACGGCCGCGTCGTCGAGGACGGGCCGAGCGCCGAGGTCCTCTCCCGGCCCCGCAGCCCGTTCGCCGCGCGGATCGCCGGCCTCAACATGGTGGCCGGCCTCTGGCGCGACGGCGCGGTGCTCGGCGACGACGGCGTCGCGATCCGGGGGCTCGCGGCCGAGGCCGGCCCGGCGCCGGGCGAGCGCGTGGTCGCGGTGTTCCGGCCGAGTGCGGTCTCGGTGTTCCACGAGGCTCCCGGCGGTAGTCCCCGCAACAGCCTCGCGGTCACCGTCACCGACCTCGAGCCGCACGGCGACCAGGTGCGGGTCCGGGCCGGGCACCTGGCGGCCGACCTCACCGTGCAGTCCGCGGCCGAGCTGGACCTCGCACCCGGCGTACGCGTGGTGTTCGCCGTCAAGGCGACCGAGGTCTACGTCTATCGAACCTGACTCGGGTTAGAGTCCCGCGCATGGCCGATCCTCTTGCCCCCGCACCTGAGTCGCCCGACCGCAACCTCGCCCTCGAGCTGGTCCGCGTGACCGAGGCGGCCGCGATGGCCGCAGGCCGCTGGGTGGGCCGCGGAGACAAGAACGGCGCGGACGGCGTCGCGGTCAACGCGATGCGGGTGATGATCTCCACGATCGGCATGGACGGCACCGTGGTGATCGGCGAGGGCGAGAAGGACGATGCCCCGATGCTCTACAACGGCGAGCGGGTCGGCGACGGCACCGGCCCGGAGTGCGACGTCGCCGTCGACCCGATCGACGGCACCACCTTGACCGCGAAGGGCATGAGCAACGCCGTGTCCGTGCTCGCCGTGGCCCCGCGGGGCTCGATGTACGACCCGTCGGCCGTGTTCTACATGGAGAAGCTGGTCACCGGCCCCGAGGCCGCCGGCGTCGTCGACATCCGCTACCCCGTCGCCGAGAACATCCACCAGGTCGCGAAGGCGAAGGGCGAGCGGCCCTCGGACGTCACCGTGGTGCTGCTCGACCGACCGCGGCACGCCCAGCTGGTCGAAGAGATCCGCGCCACCGGCGCGATGATCAAGTTCATCACCGACGGCGACGTCGCCGGCGCGATCATGGCCGCGCGGCCCGAGACCGGCATCGACCTGCTGCTCGGCATCGGCGGCACGCCCGAGGGCATCATCGCCGCCTGCGCGATGAAGTCCCTCGGCGGCGTGATCCAGGGCCGGCTCTGGCCCCAGGACGACGACGAGCGGCAGAAGGCGATCGACGCGGGACACGACCTCGACCCCGACCACGTGCTCTCCACCGACGACCTGGTCACCGGCGACGACACGTTCTTCGTCGCCACCGGCATCACCGACGGCGAGCTGCTCCGCGGCGTCCGCTACCGCGCGGACCACGTGACCACGCACTCGCTGGTGATGCGGTCGCGCAGCGGCACGATCCGCACGATCACCTCCGAGCACCAGCTGCAGAAGCTACGCGCTTTTGCCGCGATCGACTTCGACAGCTGAGACGTCGCTGGTGCGCAGCAGCGCGTCGCCGACGACGTCGATCACCCGCGGGTCGAAGGCCATCCCGAGGTGCGAGGCGGTGACCTCGACCGCCCGGGCCAGCGGGTCGACGCAGGCCCGCCAGTCGACGATGCCGTCGCGCTTGGAGTAGACGGCCGTGAAGTCGACGCCCGCGGGCAGCGGCTGCCGGCTCTCACCGAAGCTCTGGCGTGCACACGAGCCCGCGACGCACTCCTCCGACATCAGGCCGGGGATCCCGGCCTTGCTCAGCCGGACCAGCAGGTCGACGCTGGCGGCCAGCGACGGGTGGTGGGCTCCCGGGGCGAGCATCGGGCTGCCCATCGTGACGATGTTGGACACCAGGTCGGGACGGCGTACGGCGATGCCGCGGGCGAGCATGCCGCCCAGGCTGTGGCCGACGATCTGCACCCGGGTGCCGCGCCGCAGCGCGATGGACTCCAGGCGGGTCTCCAGCTGGGCGGCGGCGTTGAGCGTGCAGCCGATGTTGGCGTGGATCTGCGACCGGTAGGTGCGGAAGCCCTGCGCCCGCAGCGCCCGCGCCATCAGCGCGAGCGTGCCGTCGCCGGCCAGGAAGCCCGGGACCAGGATCACCGGGTCGCCGTGGCGGTCCGCCGGCCGCGCGGCGTACGGCGTGGACCGCCGAGCCCGATGCTCGCCCGCGACGCGCCAGGCGTAGCGCCCAGCCTCGAGCACGGCGCTGCCCTCGCGGAGCACGGCGGCCGGCCGCGGGCACGCGAAGCCCGTCGGCAGCAGGAAGTCGGCCAGTGTGCTGGAGGTCACATGCGCCACGGTAGGGCCTTTCTGCCCGGTTTTCCGGGCAATCGCCGGACAAATCCGGCCATGCCGCGTCCCTTTCGGTTTCAACCGGCACCGGGCGCCTGGTTGACTGGGCGTGTGGCCCGAGGTTCCCGTACCCCCAACGACGAGGCGTCAACACCTCCGTCCGGCCTGGACGCGCCGGCCGTGCCGAGATCCGAGGAGCTGTTCGCGCCGGTCGGCAACGGGATCGAGCTGTGCTACCAGACCTTCGGCGACCCCGACGGCGACCCGCTGCTGCTGGTGATGGGCCTCGGCGGTCCGATGAACTGGTGGGATCCCGAGCTGTGCGAGGCGCTGGCCCGGGCCGGCTTCTACGTGATCCGCTACGACAACCGCGACACCGGCCGCTCCACCCTCCTGGGGGCCCGGGTGAGCCGGGCGACGCTGATCCGCGCGTTCGCCGGCGCCCGGGTGCGCGCGCCGTACGACATGCGCGACCTGGCCGAGGACGCCTTCGGGCTGCTCGACCACCTCGGGCTGCCGGCGGCCCACGTGGCCGGCGTGTCCATGGGCGGGATGATCGTGCAGACGATGGCGATCACCCATCCCGCGCGGGTGCTCTCGATGACCAGCATCATGTCGACGACCGGGAAGCGGACGGTCGGCTGGCAGCACCCCTCGCTGTTCCCCGCCCTCCTCGGCGGGCGGCGACCGGGGCGCGCGGCCTACGTCCGCAGCAGCGTGGCGGTCTGGACGCTGATCGGGTCCCCCGGCTTCCCGCAGTCGCGCGAGGAGGTCGAGAACCGTGCCGGCGAGACCTACGACCGCGGCGTCAGCGCCGAGGGGGTGCTGCGGCAGATGCTCGCGGTCATCACCCAGTCCAGCCGCAGCGAGCGGCTGCGGAGCGTGCGGGTGCCGACCCTGGTGATCCACGGCCTGGCCGACAAGATGGTGCACGTCTCCGGCGGGCGCGCCACCGCTGCCGCCGTACCGGGTGCGGAGCTGCTGCTCATCGACGGAATGGGCCACGACCTGCCCCGCGAGCTGTTCGGCACGTTCGTCGCCGGCATCCGGCGTACGGCAGATCGGGCCACGTAGACGACCCGGAGACAGAACAGGGCGGCGATCCGGGGATCGCCGCCCTGTGACGTTGCGGTGGTTCGAGGCTCGCTACGCTCGCACCTCAACCACCGGCCCGGCTCATGCCGACAGACGCTCGCCGGTCTCGGTGTCGAAGACGTGGACGTTCTTCGGGTCCGTCGTCACGTACATCGTGTCGCCCTTCTGCGGGTGGTCACGACCGGCCACCCGGATGACGATGTTGCTCGGCGTGCCCTCGACACCGCAGGTGCCGTGGATGAACGCGTCGGCACCGTGGTCCTCGACCACGGTGACCTTCACGGGCAGACCGGACTCGCTGCCGCCGACCACGCGCCACGCCTCGGGGCGGACGCCGACGGTGATGTTGCCCTGCATCCGCGCGGCCGCGGCGTCGTCGACCGGCACGTGGTAGTCACCGATCTTGGCCTGCCGGTTCTCGGCGACGGCGGTCATCAGGTTCATCTGCGGGGAGCCGATGAAGCCGGCCACGAACAGGTTGACCGGCCGGTCGTACAGCGCCAGCGGCGTGTCGACCTGCTGGAGGACGCCCTCGTTCATGACCGCGACCCGGTCGCCCATCGTCATGGCCTCGACCTGGTCGTGGGTGACGTAGACGGTGGTGACGCCGAGGTCCTGCTGGAGCTTGGCGATGTCGGTGCGGGTCTGCACGCGCATCTTCGCGTCGAGGTTCGACAGCGGCTCGTCCATGCAGAACACCTGCGGCTGGCGCACGATCGCGCGACCCATGGCGACGCGCTGGCGCTGACCGCCGGAGAGCGCCTTCGGCTTGCGGTCGAGGTAGTCGGTCAGGCCGAGGATCTTGGCGGCCTCCTGAACTCGCTTGTTGCGCTCCTCGGACGGCACCTTCGCCATCTTCAGCGCGAACGCCATGTTGTCCGCGACGGACATGTGCGGGTAGAGCGCGTAGTTCTGGAACACCATCGCGATGTCCCGGTCCTTCGGCGGGGTGTTGGTGATGTCCCGCTCGCCGATGAAGATCCGGCCCTTGTTGACCTCTTCGAGCCCCGCGAGCATCCGCAGGGTGGTGGACTTACCGCACCCGGAGGGACCGACGAGGACCACGAACTCCCCGTCACCGATCTCGAGCGAGATGCCCGGGACCGCCGGCTTGTCGGTACCGGGGTACCAACGCTGAGCCTCTTCGAACCTGACTGTGGCCATGCTGGAACAACTCCTTCACCGGCAGGTACGTGCCGGACGATCCGTAGTAAAGGTGAGCACGGTCACCGTACCCCGCCCGCGCGGCCGTGGGGGGAGTACCAGAGTCCGGACTTGGCCGGGTCGTTGGTCCCGCTGGTCCCGGGCGGGACGGTCGACTCGACGCAGACTCCGACGGCGTCACGAGGTTTACAACGCGACTCCAACGGGCTACATGTGATCTAGACCACAGAGGAGGATCGCATGCAGCATCCACCGATCGAGGGTCGCCGACCAGCTCGCGAGAGGCGCCGGCGGACCAGCCGGGGTCTGGCCGCCGCCGCGGCGGTGACGATGCTCTCGGGAGTGCTCGCCGCGTGCTCGGCCAGCGCCGACTCGGGTAAGCCGACGCTCATCTGGTACATCAACCCGGACGCCGGGGGCCAGGACAAGGTCGCCGAGAACTGCAGCACCGACGACTACACGATCAGCACCCAGGTCCTGCCGCAGGATGCCAACCAGCAGCGGATCCAGCTGGCTCGGCGGCTCGCTGCCGAGGACCCCGAGATCGACATCATGAGCATCGACCCCCCGTTCACCGCGGAGTTCGCGAACGCGGGCTACCTCGCGGAGCTCCCCCAGGAGCTCCAGAACAAGCTGAAGGAGCAGTCCTTCGAGGGCGCCACGACGGCGGCCACCTGGGACGACCAGCTGGTGGTCGCGCCGTTCTGGTCGAACACCCAGGTGCTCTGGTACCGCAAGTCCTTCGTCGAGAAGGCCGGCATCGACATGAGCAAGCCGGTCACGTGGGACCAGATCATCGACGCCGCCGCCGACAACGGCGGCAAGGTCGCCGTCCAGGCCAACAAGTACGAGGGGTACGTCGTCTGGATCAACTCGCTCATCGCGGGAGCCGGAGGCGAGATCGCCACCGACACCGACAAGGGTGTCGACCTGACGCTCGAGCTCGACTCCGAGGCGGGGACGAAGGCCGCCGGGGTGATCGCGAAGCTCGCCGGCTCCGCGGCCGCGCCCGCCGACCTCTCGGTCGCGCAGGAGGGCCAGGCCGGCGGCACCTTCGGCTCGGCTCAGGGCGCGTTCCTCGCCAACTGGACCTACATCTGGACCAACTACGACGAGAGCCAGCCCGAGGTGAAGAAGGACATCGGCTACGCGCGCTACCCCCAGACCGTGGAGGGCGAGGAGTCGCACCCGCCCTACGGCGGCATCGGCGTCGGCGTGAGCGCCTACTCCGACCACGTCGACGAGGCGATGAAGGCCATCGAGTGCATCACCTCCCCGGAGAACCAGGGCGTCAACGCCGAGCTCACCGGCAACATGCCGGCCAGCGCCGAGGGCTATGACTACCAGCCGCTGGCCAAGATCTACCCGGCCGACCTGCTGCAGCTCTTCCAGGACAGCCTGGACGCCGCGGCACCGCGCACGGTCACGCCGTACTGGAGCGACATCTCGGGCGGCATCCAGAGCACCTGGCACCCGCCCAGCGCCGTGAACAGCAAGACGCCGCAGGAGTCGCAGGACTTCATCGAGGACGTGCTGAAGGGAGGGAGGCTGCTGTGAGCACCGTCGCGAAGCCACCGATGGCAGCCGGCACGAAGCCGTCGGCGAAGGTCGTCGTCACCGATCGCGCCCGCGCGGAGAACCGGCTGGGCCTCCGGCTGGTGCTGCCGGCCGTCGTGGTGATGCTCGTCGTCACCGCGTGGCCGATGCTGCGGGCGCTGTACCTGTCGATGTACCGCTACCGCCTCACCACGCCGGACGACCGGGAGTTCGTCGGCTTCTCCAACTACGCCACGGTGCTCACCGACTCGCTGTTCTGGCGCGACACCTGGAACACGCTGCTGATCATGGTGGTGACCGTGGCCGTCGAGCTGGTCATCGGCTTCGCCTTCGCGATGGTGATGCATCGCATCGTGTTCGCACGCGGGGCGATGCGGACCTCGATCCTGATCCCCTACGGCATCATCACGGTGGTCTCGGCGTTCGCCTGGCAGTTCGCGTTCAGCCTCAACAACGGCTTCGTGAACGCGTGGTTCGCCTGGCTTCCCTGGATCAGCTCGGACACCAACTGGTTCGGCAGCCACTGGCCGGCGATGTTCGCGATCATGGTGTCGGAGATCTGGAAGACCACGCCGTTCATGGCACTGCTGCTGCTGGCCGGGCTCTCCCAGGTCTCGGAGGACATGATCGAGGCGGCCAAGGTCGACGGCGCCACCTGGTGGCAGCGGCTCCGGAAGGTGATCCTCCCGAACATGCGGGCCGCGATCATGGTCGCGGTGCTGTTCCGGGCACTCGACGCCTTCCGGATCTTCGACAACATCTTCGTGATGACGCGGGGCGCCCAGGACACCGAGTCCTCCTCGTTCCTGACCTACCGCCAGGTGATCGAGCAGATGCAGCTCGGCCTGGGCTCGGCGCTCTCGGTGCTGCTGTTCCTCACCGTGCTGCTGCTGGCCTGGCTGATCGTGAGGCTGTTCCGGGTCGACCTGGCCCAGGCGAGGGGTGAGGGCTGATGGCCGCCGCGAACGCGACCCGCGACAAGGTCGGCACCTGGGTGGGGTTCGTGCTCATCCTCGTGTGGTGCCTGCTGCCGGTGGCCTGGATCCTGTCCCTGTCCTTCAAGGGCACCGACGAGACCGCGGCCGGCAGCCCGCAGTTCCTGCCCAAGGACGCGACGCTCCAGAACTACCGGGACATCCTCGACAACCCGGACTTCCTGGACGCGCTGCGCAACTCCTTCGGCATCGCCGCGATCTCGACGCTGCTCTCGGTCATCTTCGCCACGCTCGCGGCGTACGCCATCGCCCGCCTGGAGTTCCGCGGGAAGCGCGCGGTGCTCTCGCTGGCGCTGGCCATCGCGATGTTCCCGGTGGTCTCGCTGGTCGGTCCGCTGTTCGACATGTGGCGGACCTTCGGGCTGTTCAACACCTGGCCCGGGCTGATCATCCCCTACATGTCGTTCACGCTGCCGCTGGCGATCTGGACGCTCTCGGCGTTCTTCCGCGAGATCCCATGGGAGATGGAGCAGGCGGCCCAGGTCGACGGCGCGACGTCGTGGCAGGCGTTCCGCAAGGTGATCGTCCCTCTCGCGGCACCCGGGGTGTTCACCGCGGCGATCCTGACGTTCTTCTTCGCGTGGAACGAGTTCGTGCTCGCGATCTCGCTGACGTCGACGACGTCCTCCCGCACGGTCCCCGCGCAGATGTCCTACTTCGTCGGACCCGACCCGTTCAACCCGCCGTACGGGCAGCTGGCCACCGCCTCCGTGGTGGTCACCGTCCCGATCATCATCATCGTCCTGCTGTTCCAGCGAAAGATCGTCGCCGGGCTCACGTCCGGCGCCGTGAAGGGGTGACCCGATGGCCTCCATCGACATGCGCAACATCGTCAAGAAGTACGGCGACGGCTTCCCCGCCGTGAACGACGTCAGCATCGACGTGCAGGACGGCGAGTTCATGATCCTCGTCGGGCCGTCCGGCTGCGGGAAGTCCACGCTGCTGCGGATGATCGTCGGGCTGGAGGACATCACCTCCGGCGACATGATGATCGGCGAGAAGCGGGTCAACGACCTGGCACCGCGCGAGCGCAACCTGGCGATGGTGTTCCAGAACTACGCGCTCTACCCGCACCTGAGCGTCTACGAGAACATCGCCTTCCCACTCCGTCTGGCCAAGGCGCCCAACGCCGAGGTCGACGAGAAGGTGCGCGCGGCGTCGAAGACCCTCGAGCTCGACGAGCACCTCGAGCGCAAGCCCGGGAACCTCTCGGGCGGGCAGCGCCAGCGTGTCGCCATGGGCCGGGCCATCGTGCGCGAGGCCGACGCGTTCCTCTTCGACGAGCCGCTGTCGAACCTCGACGCCAAGCTGCGCGGTCAGATGCGCACCGAGATCTCGCGGCTGCAGAAGAAGCTCGGCATCACCACCGTCTACGTCACCCACGACCAGACCGAGGCGATGACGCTGGGTGACCGCGTCGCCGTGCTCAAGCGCGGCGTCCTGCAGCAGCTCGCGACACCTCGCGAGCTCTACGAGAACCCCGGCAACCTGTTCGTCGCCGGCTTCATCGGCTCTCCCCCCATGAACTTCCTGCCCGTCACCGTCGAGGGCACGGCCGCCAAGATGCCGTTCGGCTCCGTGGAGCTCCCCCGCGAGAAGGCGGAGAAGGCGGCGGGCAAGGGGCTGCTCATCGCCGGCATCCGGCCCGAGCACTTCGAGGACGCGTCCGTGAAGGGCGACGCGCCGCCCGGATCGACGTTCCGGGCCACCGTCGAGGTCGTGGAGTGGCTCGGCAACGAGACCTACGCCTACATCCCGTTCGAGGCGCCGCCGGAGGTCGAGGAGCAGCTGCGGCAGCTCGAGCGCGACCTGGATGGGGAGGCCCTGCACACCCAGCTCGTGGTCTCCCTCGACGGGACGAGCCGGATCACGGAGGGTGAGGAGGCCGAGATCTGGGTGGACGGGTCGAAGATCCACCTCTTCGACCCCAGCACCGGGGAGAACCTCACGGTCGACCAGGAGCACGCCGGCCGGATCGTCGGACACGCCATGGCCGACGCCGCGGAGCAGCCCGCCGCGGCGGGCTGAGCCTCGTCAGTCCCGGCGCCGCGGCTTGCGGCTCAGCGGCTTGCGCTGCACCGCGACACCGCCCCAGATCGCGACGCCGCGCACCCGCACGGTCGGCGAGGTCTCGTCGAGCTCGGCCGGCGTACGCCCGTCGGGGCCGGAGTAGCCGCCCATGATGCCGATGCCCTCCACCACCACGTGGGTGTGCGGGCCGACCGTGATCTGGGCGCCGCCCATGAACGCGTTGACGGTGATCACGACCTCCTGCGCGGCGAAGCTCGCCTGCCGCAGGTCGAGGTCGGCGCCGCCCATGAACGCGGTGACGGTCAGGTGCCGGGGCACCACCCACGCACCGCGCCGGTCGAGCCCCGACATGATCGCCAGGTGGCGCTCGTGGTCGGGCCCGGGCACCACCACGGGCGGCCGCGGCGGCGTCACGGGCGCCGGGTGGCCCGGCCGGTGCGCCGGCAGGTCCAGCGTGATCGGGACCAGGTCGGCGTAGGTGCGGGCGGCGTACGTCGCCTCCAGGCGCTGGTCGAGCTCGTCGAGGTCGATGCGTCCCTCGCCGGCGGCCTCGCGCAGGATCTCGGCCACCTGGTGCCGCTCGGCGTCGGAGATCCGCAGCGCCGAGGGGTCGTGGGGCCGGTCGGGGCGGGGCTCGAGCTGTCCCTCCATGCGGGCCAGCCTAGACCGAGGTCTACCCTGGTGGGTCGTGGCGCAAGATCCCGAGTTCCTGTACTCCGACCTCCTCCCGATCGGCCCCGACGACACGCCGTACCGGCTCGTCACCGCCGAGGGCGTCTCCACCTTCGAGGCGAACGGCCAGACCTTCCTGCAGGTCTCTCCCGAGGCGATCCGACGCCTCACCGCCGAGGCGATGCACGACATCGCGCACTACCTGCGGCCCGCGCACCTCGCGCAGCTGCGCCGCATCATCGACGACCCCGAGGCCTCCGGCAACGACCGGTTCGTGGCGCTCGACCTCCTCAAGAACGTCAACATCTCCGCGGGCGGCGTGCTGCCGATGTGCCAGGACACCGGCACCGCGATCGTGATGGGCAAGAAGTCCGAGGGCGTGCTCACCGGCAGCGACGACGGCGAGGCGATCTCGCAGGGTGTGTACGACGCCTACACCAAGCTCAACCTGAGGTACTCCCAGCTCGCGCCGCTCACGACGTACGAGGAGAGGAACACCGGCACCAACCTGCCGGCGCAGATCGAGATCTACTCCACGCCCACCCACGGGACGCCGGAGTACAAGTTCCTGTTCATGGCCAAGGGCGGTGGGTCGGCGAACAAGTCGTTCCTGTTCCAGGAGACCAAGGCGGTCCTCAACCCGCAGCGGATGCTGAGCTTCCTCGACGAGAAGATCCGCTCGCTCGGCACGGCGGCCTGCCCGCCGTACCACCTGGCGATCGTGATCGGCGGGACGTCGGCGGAGTACGCGATGAAGACCGCCAAGTACGCCTCCGCGCACTACCTCGACAACCTGCCGACGTCGGGGTCGATGTCGGCGCACGGCTTCCGCGACCTCGAGCTGGAGCAGCAGGTCTTCGAGCTGACCCAGTCGTTCGGGATCGGCGCGCAGTTCGGTGGCAAGTACTTCTGCCACGACGTGCGCGTCGTGCGGCTGCCGCGGCACGGCGCCTCCTGCCCGGTCGCGATCGCGGTCTCGTGCTCGGCCGACCGCCAGGCGCTGGGCAAGATCACCCCCGAGGGCGTGTTCCTCGAGCAGCTCGAGACCGACCCCGCGCACTACATGCCCGACGCCGGCGTCGCGGAGGACATCTCCGGGGGCGAGGTCGTGAAGATCGACCTCAACCGGCCGATGGCCGAGGTGCTCGCCGAGCTGACGAAGTACCCCGTCAAGACCCGGCTCTCGCTGACCGGCCCGCTGGTGGTCGCCCGCGACATCGCGCACGCGAAGATCAAGGAGCGGCTCGACGCCGGCGAGGAGATGCCGGCGTACCTCCGCGACCACCCGGTCTACTACGCCGGGCCCGCGAAGACCCCGGTCGGCATGGCGTCCGGCTCGTTCGGCCCGACCACCGCCGGGCGGATGGACTCCTACGTCGAGCAGTTCCAGGCCGCCGGCGGCTCGATGGTGATGCTGGCCAAGGGCAACCGCTCCAAGGCCGTCACCGACGCGTGCGCCGCGCACGGCGGGTTCTACCTCGGCTCGATCGGCGGTCCGGCCGCACGCCTGGCGCAGGACTGCATCAAGAGCCAGGAGGTGCTGGAGTACCCCGAGCTCGGCATGGAGGCGGTCTGGAAGATCGAGGTCGAGGACTTCCCGGCGTTCATCGTGGTCGACGACAAGGGCAACGACTTCTTCACCGACCCGGGCGGGACCGTCACGGTGCCGCTGAGCTCGGTCGGGCCCGCGGGCGTGCGGGTGCGCTCCGCGGAGTAGGGCGGCGCGCCGGACGTCATACGGAGGGAGCAAGGGGACACACCGACCGTATGACGTCGTCGCAGGCGGAAGCGGCTGTCAGGCGGCGACCGACCAGCCGCGAGCCCGGAGCGCCTGGGCGATCTGCTCGAAGAACCGCTCGGGTTGGAGCCTCAGCCCGAGCAACGGGAGCCGGAGGAAGGTGTCACCGGTGAGCACCATCGCGTTCTGCCGCAGGGCGTCGCCGACCACGTTCTCCGCCCACGTGTGGTGGATGCCGTCGATCTCGAGCACGAGTCCGAACTCTGGCCAGTAGAGGTCGAGGTAGTAGCGGTTGCGACCGTCTCGGCGCAGCACCTGCCGAGCCGGAGCCGGGAGACCACGACGACGTAGCTCGCGCACCACGTCGAACTCGCCGAGGGACCGGGCACCGTCGACCAGCTCGTTGACGATCTCGTGCAGGAGCAGCCGGCGCCGGTCGCGCCGCACCCGCAAGAGCGCCTCGCCGATCGCGGCGGCCGGGACGAGGCCCTGCTGCACGGTGAGGGTCAGCACGTACGTCGCCTCCCGGTCGGTGCGCGCCCACAGGGCGGCTCGCACCGCTGCCGTCGCCGGCTCGGTGCGCGGCACGCCGACGCGAATGATCTCATCGGCTGCCCAGCGGCGGGTCTGGCGGATGTTGAACCGGCGGTTGCGCCGGATGCGGGCCCCACGCGGCACCGACACTCGGACCCGGTCGAGCTCGTAGCGCTCGAGCCCGGCCGCGACCAGCGCGGAGCCGCCGTCGAGGCAGGCTCGTGGCCCGCCCTGGAAGACCGCTGCCCAGCATTCGCCGGTGGGGCTGATCGCGCCGTTGTGGAGCTTGACGGACTGGTCGCCGATCAGCTCCCACCGGCCGCCGCGCACCTGCCCACGGATCTCCCACCGGGTGATGCCCAGGGCGTAGAGCTGTGGCCGCGAGAGGACCTCACCCTGCTCGCTCGCGAGCTGACGCGCCGTGGCGAACCGGGCGTCGTCGTACGTGGGTCCTCTGGTCATGCACCCCACCGTCGCGCCGCGGCGGGACCGACGGGCGCGATGGCCCCGTCACTGTGGAGATCGGTGTTCGGATCCGGCCGGTGGACGTTTCCGGGCCTGCCCCCTCCTCGGGACGTCATACGGAAGGAGCAGGCGGACACACTGACCGTATGACGTCCCGGAACAGCGGTCCGCCAGACTGGCCGCCATGGAGTACGTCGAGATCGCGCGCGCCGAGACCGAGCGCGGCGAGCTGGTGCTGCGGGAGCGTCGCGAGGAGCACGCGCCGACCGCGCTCGAGCTGCGCGCCAACGGCGTGTTCGTGATGGACACCCTCGAGGTCGGCAGCGAGCAGGCGCTGGCCGAGTCGGCGCTGGCGCAGGTGGAGCACCCGCGGGCCGTGATCGTCGGGGGGCTGGGCCTCGGGTTCACCATGCACGCCGTGCTGGCCGACCCGCGGGTGGAGAAGGTCGCGGTCGTCGAGATCGAGCAGGCGCTGGTCGACTGGATGCGCGCCGGGACCATCCCGCACGGGCCGGCGCTGCTCGCGGACGAGCGGGTCACCGTGGTCGTCGCGGACATCGCCGTGGCGCTCACCGAAGCGCGGCCCGCGTCGTACGACCTGCTGCTGCTCGACGTGGACAACGGCCCCGGGTACCTGGTCCACGACGTCAACGCCGCGCTGTACGAGACGCCGTTCCTCGAGGCGGCCAGACGGGCGCTACGGCCCGGAGGCGCGCTCGCGGTCTGGTCGGCCGCCGACGCGCCGGAGCTCGCCGAGACGATGCGGTCGGTGTTCGGCAACGCGACCGGCTACGGGCACGACGTGCGCCTGCAGGACCGGGACGAGACGTACTGGCTGTTCGTCTCGCGGGTACCGTCCGAGGCATGAGCGACCAGGCAGAGTTCCGGATCGAGCACGACAGCATGGGCGAGGTCCGCGTGCCCGCGGACGCCCTGTGGCGGGCCCAGACCCAGCGCGCCGTGGAGAACTTCCCGATCAGCGGCACCCCGATCGAGCCCGCCCTGATCCACGCCATCGGCCGGGTGAAGGCCGCCGCGGCGACGGTCAACGCCGAGCTCGGCGTGCTCGACGAGGAGCGGTCGCGGGCGATCGTGGCGGCGGCGACCGCGGTCGCCGAGGGCGAGTACGACGCGGAGTTCCCCATCGACGTGTTCCAGACCGGGTCGGGCACCAGCTCCAACATGAACGCCAACGAGGTGATCGCCACGGTCGCCCAGCGCGCCGGCACCGACGTGCACCCCAACGACCACGTGAACGCCAGCCAGTCGAGCAACGACACGTTCCCGACCGCGATCCACGTCGCGGCGACGCTGGCGGTGACCCGCGACCTGCTGCCCGCCCTCGACGCGCTCGCCTCGAGCCTGGAGCGCAAGGCCTCGGAGTTCGCGGGCCTGGTGAAGTCCGGCCGCACCCACCTCATGGACGCCACCCCGGTGATGCTCGGGCAGGAGTTCGGCGGCTACGCCGCGACCGTGCGGTACGCCGCGGAGCGGCTCGAGTCGGTGCTCCCCCGGGTGCGTGAGCTGCCGCTGGGCGGCACCGCGGTCGGCACCGGCATCAACACCCCGCCGGGCTTCGCCGCCCGCGTGATCGCCGTCCTCGGCGAGACGGCGGGCGAGCCGTTCACCGAGGCCCGCAACCACTTCGAGGCGCAGGGCACCCGTGACTCGCTGGTCGAGCTCAGCGGCGTGCTGCGCACGGTCGCGGTCGGGCTCACCAAGATCTGCAACGACCTGCGCTGGATGTCGTCGGGGCCGACCACCGGGCTCGCCGAGATCCACCTGCCCGACCTGCAACCGGGGTCGAGCATCATGCCCGGCAAGGTCAACCCGGTGCTGCCCGAGGCCACGCTGATGGTGTGCTTCCAGGTGGTCGGCAACGACGCCGCCGTCGCCGCTGCGGGGGCGAGCGGCAGCTTCGAGCTCAACGTCGCGATGCCGGTGATCGCCCGCAACGTGCTGGAGTCAGCGCGGCTGCTGGCCGCATCGTCGCGGGTGTTGGCCGAGCGCTGCGTCGACGGGATCACCGCGAACGCCGACCGGATGCGGCAGTACGCCGAGTCCTCGCCGTCGGTGGTCACGCCGTTGAACAAGTACGTCGGCTACGAGGCCGCCGCGAAGATCGCCAAGCGGGCGCTGGCCGAGGGCGCGACGATCCGCGAGACCGTGGTCGCGATGGGGTACGTCGAGCGCGGCGAGCTCACCGAGGCTCAGCTCGACGAGGCCCTCGACGTCGAGTCGATGACGCACCCGTGAGCCGCGTCGTACGGATCGTCGGTGCTCTGGCCGTCGGGCTCTCGGTGGGCGTGGCCGGGTCGGGGTGCGGCGGCGACGAGCCTGCCGGCGGGTCGTCCGCGCAGGCCTCGGCCACGGAGCACAACGACGCGGACGTGGCGTTCGCGACCGAGATGATCCAGCACCACGCCCTGGCGCTCTCGATGGTGGACCTGACGCTGGGCCGGCCGCTGGACCCGGAGGTGGAGCGGCTCGCGGAGGACATCCGCGCGGCGCAGACGCCGGAGATCGAGACCATGAGCGACTGGCTCACCGGGTGGGGCGCCGAGGTGCCCGAGACCGTCCGCGACCACCTGCACGCCGACCACGGGTCCGGTGACGCCGACCTGCAGGCGCTCGAGGGCGCCTCGGACGCCGAGTTCCAGGCGAGGTGGCTGGAGATGATGGTGGAGCACCACGAGGGGGCGGTCGAGATGGCGAAGGCCGAGCAGGCCGACGGCCGCTACGCGGCGGCCGTGAAGCTCGCGGGGAGCATCATCGACGCCCAGGGGGCCGAGATCGAGGCGATGGAGCAGCTCCTCGGTCGGTGAGGAGCGCCGGCCAGTGCCCGGTCAGTACCAGCCGTGGGACTCCGAGTGGGCCCAGGCGCCGCACGGGCTGCCGTACCGGTCCTGGATGTAGCCCAGGCCCCAGGTGATCTGGGTGACGGGGTTGGTGGCCCAGTCGGAGCCGACCGAGGCCATCTTGGAGCCGGGCAGCGCCTGCGGGATGCCGTGGGCACCCGACGACGGGTTGTGGGCGCTGGGGCTCCAGCCGCTCTCGCGGGTCCACAGCGAGTCGAGGCACCCGAACTGGTCGGCGGAGAAGCCGAACTGCGGCATCAGGGCCTGGGCGATCTCGCGCGGGTCGCCGTCGGCGACGTCGACCGTGCGGGTCACCGCCGGGCCGTCGTCGACCGAGAGCGCGGCCTCCTTGGCGGGGTCGGCGGCGTCGCGGCGGTCCGCCGAGGTGCGCGACACCGAGCCACGGGACACGATCGGGTCGCGGTCGACCACCTGGCCGCCGGAGGTCGTGCCGGTCACCGCGGTGCCGAGGTCCTCGGCGGCCACGCTGACGCTTGCAGGCGAGCTGAGCACGCCGCCCGAGACGGCGACTCCGGTCGCCGCGACGGCGACCGAGGACATCACCACGGTGTTGCGCAGGACCTTGCGGGGCGCTGCGGTGAGGGTCGGCTCGGGGACATGCCGGTGCCTCGGTTCGTACTTCGTGCGTTTCGACAAGGGCTCGGTATCGGGGTAGACGACGGTGGGACTTCCCGGCGACCAACGACTCCCGAGGTCGGTAGGTCACGAAAAGATCACGGGCCACCCTGCCTGACGTCGGAGGTGGTTGCAAACCGAACGGCCGAGATTGTGAGCAACGACTGCCGGACCCGGGACCTAGGTCACCTCAGGAGTCACAGCAGTCACAGTGGTGTGGCCGGACAGCCGAACCCCGCAAGCGCCTCAGAGCGTGACGTTCTCCAGCATCTCGGTGACCAGGGCGGCGATCGGGGACCGCTCGGAGCGGGTCAGGGTGACGTGGGCGAACAGCGGGTGGCCCTTGAGCTTCTCCACCACCGCCACGACGCCGTCGTGGCGGCCGACGCGCAGGTTGTCGCGCTGGGCCACGTCGTGGGTGAGCACGACCTTGGAGTTGGCGCCGATGCGCGAGAGCACGGTGAGCAGCACGTTGCGCTCCAGCGACTGGGCCTCGTCGACGATTACGAACGAGTCGTGCAGCGACCGGCCGCGGATGTGCGTCAGCGGCATCACCTCGAGCATGCCCCGGTCGAGGACCTCCTCGATGACCTCGCGGGAGGTGATCGCGCCCAGCGTGTCGAAGACCGCCTGCGCCCAGGGCGACATCTTCTCCGACTCCGAGCCGGGCAGGTAGCCGAGCTCCTGGCCGCCGACCGCGAACAGCGGGCGGAACACCACGACCTTCTTGTGCTGGCGGCGCTCCATCACCGCCTCGAGCCCGGCGCACAGCGCCATCGCGGACTTGCCGGTGCCGGCGCGGCCGCCCAGCGAGACGATGCCCACGTCGGGGTCGAGCAGCATCTCCAGAGCGATCCGCTGCTCGGCGGAGCGGCCGTGGATGCCGAACGCCTCGCGGTCGCCGCGCACCAGGTGCACCTGCTTGTCGGGGCCGACCCGGCCCAGCGCGGTGCCGCGGTCGGAGAGCAGCACCAGGCCCTGGTGGCAGGGCAGGTCGCGGGCGGCCTCGAGGTCGAGTACGCCGTCGTCGTACAGCTCGTCGAGCTCGGCGGCGCCGACCTCGAGCTCGGCCATGCCGGAGTAGCCGGAGTCGGAGTCGCTGATCGCCTCGGCGCGGTACTCCTCGGCGTCCAGGCCGACCGCGGACGCCTTGATCCGCAGCGGCAGGTCCTTGGAGACCAGCGTGACGTCGTGCCCCTCGTTGGCGAGGTTGCGGGCGACGGCGAGGATCCGGGTGTCGTTGTCGCCGAGCCGGAAGCCCGAGGGCAGCGAGTCGGCGTCGGTGTGGTTGAGCTCGACCCGGATCGTGCCGCCCTCGTCGCCGACCGGGACCGGCTCGTCGAGGCGGCCGTGGGTGATCCGGAGGTCGTCGAGCATCCGCAGCGCGCTGCGCGCGAAGAAGCCCAGCTCGGGGTGGTGCCGCTTGCCCTCCAGCTCGGTGATCACGACGACCGGGAGCACCACCTCGTGCTCGGCGAACCGGTGCAGCGCGCCCGGGTCGGCGAGCAGCACGCTGGTGTCGAGCACGTAGGTGCGCACCGTCGGTGCGGCGGTGGAGCGAGCCCGCGTGGTGGAGGCGGGGCGAGGCGACTTCTGCGACTTCGGAGGCTGCGGCACGGTAACCCCTTCGCAGGCCGGCGCGCGCACTCGACGCCCCGGCCGTGGATCAAGCAGACGGACCGGAACGAGCCCGAGCGCCGGAGTGCCGGCTCCCGGTCGCACGGCAACGCTGCCGCCGTGCTGTGCAGTCGTGATGTCTCACGAACGGGCCTCCCGATACAGCAGGCTTCCCCACCCGCCGTTACGGCGAAAGTACGCCGCGGTCCGGGTGTTTTCGGGCGACACGCCCGGGCGCGCGGGTGAACGTCATGTGTCCGTAACCCGCCCCCGGCGGGTGTGACGGGACCGCTCTCAGGAGCCGAACCGCCGCTCGCGCAGCGTGTAGGCACGCAGCGCGCGCAGGAAGTCCACGCGACGGAAGTCGGGCCAGTAGGCCTCGCAGAAGTAGAACTCCGACTTCGCGCTCTGCCACAGCAGGAAGCCCCCGAGCCGCTGCTCCCCCGACGTGCGGATCACCAGGTCGGGGTCGGGCTGGCCCTTGGTGTACAGGTGCTCGGCGATCGACTCCGTGTCGATCCCGGCCGCGAGCTCCTCCACCGAGGTGCCCCTCTCGGCCGCCTCGAGGAGCAGGGAGCGTACGGCGTCCGCGATCTCGCGCCGCCCGCCGTACCCGACCGCGACGTTGACCAGCATCCCCTCGACGTCGCGGGTGGCCTCCTCGGCGGCCTTGAGCCGCTGCGCCACCGAGGCCGGCAGCAGGTCGAGCGCGCCCACAGGGTGCAGCCGCCAGCGCCGCTGGACGGCCAGCGAGTCCACGGCGTCGGCGATGATGTCGAGCAGCGGCCCCAGCTCGCGCTCGGGCCGGTTGAGGTTGTCGGTCGAGAGCAGCCACAGGGTGACGACCTCGGTGCCGACCTCGTCGCACCAGCCCAGCAGCGGCTCGATGTTCGCCGCCCCCGCCTCGTGGCCGTCCGCGGTGTCGCGCCCGACCGCCCGCGCCCAGCGCCGGTTGCCGTCGAGCATCACGCCGATGTGCTTGGGCAGGTTCTCCGCCGGCATCCGGCGCAGCATGCGTGCCTCGTACGCCGGGTAGAGCACCCGTCGGAGGCCGCGCTTCCAGTCCGCCACGACTGCGATGCTACCGGCGGGCTCGGCTGCTCGCCGGTGTCCGCGCGGACGTGACGTTCACCGCGCTACCGCTCCAGGAAGCGTCGATCGGCGTACCGCGGGGTAGGTTCGGAGCATGAACGAGGCGATGGACCGGGCGCGGACCGGCGCGAACGACGCCGTCCGCGCGGGCCTCGACCACCTGCACGAGCTGCACGACAAGGTCGCCGACCTCAAGCCCAAGCTGCGCGGCTGGCTGCACCTCGGCGTGGCACCGCTGACGCTGGCGGCGGGCATCGTGCTGGTCGCGCTCTCGCCGACCACCTCGACCCGGATCGGCTCGGCGGTGTTCACCGGCTCGGCGCTCGTGCTGTTCTCGGTGTCGGCGATCTACCACACCGGCACCTGGTCACCGCGGACCTGGGCGTTCCTGCGGCGATTCGACCACTCCAACATCTTCCTGCTGATCGCGGGCTCCTACACGCCGTTCAGCCTGATCCTGCTCGAGGGCACCCAGCGGGCGGTGCTGCTCACCACGATCTGGAGCTGCGCCATCCTCGGCGTGCTCTTCCGCGTGTTCTGGACCGACGCGCCGCGCTGGCTCTACGTCCCGATCTACATCGCGATGGGCTGGGCCGCGGTGTTCTTCATGCCGTCGTTCCTGCACGGCGCCGAGGAGCTCGGCATGGGGGTCGGGGTCGCGATCTTCGTGATGCTGCTCGTCGGCGGCGCGCTCTACACCCTCGGCGGCGTCGTCTACGGCTTCAAGCGGCCCGACCCGTGGCCGCGGTGGTTCGGCTTCCACGAGGTGTTCCACACGTTCACCATCCTGGCGTTCGTCTCGCACTACGTCGGCGTCTCGCTGGCGACGTACTCCCTGCGCTGAACCCTCGCGACCGAGTCAGGCCATCAGCGCGACCGGCTGCGTACGCCGGGTCGCGGCCCGCCCGGCCAGCGCGCCCACCCCCGTGCCCGCGGCCGCGAACACCGCGGCGAGCAGCACCCACCCGGGCATCCCGTGGTCGACGGCGGTGGCGGTGACGACCAGCGGGGCGAGCATGTTCGCCAGCGCGTAGCCGGTCTGCGACAGACCCTGGTAGGCGCCCGCGCTGCGCGGGTCGGCCAGCTCGAACGCCAGGCCCCACCCGCCGGCCTCGCACCAGATCTCGGCGGCCGTGCCGAGCAGCTCCGCGGCCACCAGCACGACGACCGCGGCGACCGCGCCGCCGCTGCCGGCGGACCCGTAGAGCAGGCAGGCGGCCGCGAGCAGCAGGCTGCCCCGCCGCACGGTGCGGCCCGCGTGCCCGATCTCGTGGGTGCCGCGCGAGGCGCGCACCTGGAAGAGCGCGACGAGCACGGTGTTGACCACCAGCAGCACCGAGATCACCACCGTCGGCGCCTCGGTCCGGGTGGCGATCCACAGCGGCACCCCGACGCTCTGCATGCCGAACTGCATGGCGATCACCGAGTTCAGCGCGACCGAGGTCAGGTAGGTGCGGTCGCGCAGCGGCGACGGGCCACGCACGGGGTCGCCGCCCTCGTCGAGCGTGCGGGCGAGGGCCTCGACCAACCCGGGCGCCCGGGCGCGCAGCCCGGCGAGCGGGATGGTCGCGAGCGCCGTCAGCACCGCGACCAGCACCATCGTCGCCCGGTAGGCCTCGGCGGTGCCGACGACCAGGGCGGCCGCGGCGAGGCAGGTGCCGAGCCCGATGAAGACGTTGGTGACCACGCGCAGCCGGGCCCGGACCGCGACCCGCTCCGGCCCGGTGAACCACCGCGCCTGGAGCGTGGCCTTGGCGGTGCCCTGGAGGCTGCGCCCGCCGACCGCCACGCAGGCGATCAGCGTGAACGTGACCGCCGTACCGGCCCAGACGTAGGCGAGCAGCGCCGCGCCCTGCACGGCGTTGGCGACCAGCTGGAGCCGGTCCGCGCCGACCCGGTCGGCGAGCTGCCCGCCGGCGAACGACGCCGCGACGCCGACCGCGCCGGCGATCGTCAGGCCGAGGCCGACCGTGGGCGCGGACAGCCCGATCACCCGGGTGAAGTAGAGCGCGCTCACGCTGTAGAAGAGGCCGGTGGAGGCCGCCGCGGTGACGGTCGAGAGGGTGAGCGCCCGCTCGACGGGCTCGGTGGGCAGCAGGACGGGTCGCGGCACGCGGACATTTCTGACACGGGTCGCGACCGCCCACCATCGATATAGCGTTGTGCTTCATGTTCAGGATCGAGTACGAGCTGGCCGGCGCCGACCTCGGCGAGGTCCGGTTCGCGCTCTCGCCGATGAACGAGCTGACTCTGTCGCTGCGCACCTGGCGCCAGCCCGGGCGCTACCCGCTGCAGCTGCGGTGGCTGCAGCTGACCGAGGACGCCCGCGCGAGGCTCGACCGGGAGATGCTGCTCGCGCTGACCAACGACGACCTGTGGAGCCCGGACTTCCTGACGCCGCGCCCGTGGTCGCCGCTGACCCGGTTCGACGACGAGCTCGCCGCGCTGGCGCGGACCCCGCCCGAGGTGGTCGGCTCCGACATCGCCGAGGTGCACCCCGACCGGACGACCCGGCCCGCGGCGCTGCGCGGTCGCCCGGACCGGGTGCTGGCGCGGATCGTCGACGCGATGGCGGCGTACTGGCACGCCTGCCTCGAGCCGTGGTGGCCGCGGATGCGCGCGGTGCTCGAGGCCGACATCGTGCACCGCGGCCGCACGATCGCCCGTGAGGGGCTGGCCGCGATGTTCGCCGACCTCTCCCCGCGGATCCGGCTGGTCGACGACGTCCTGGTCGTGGAGATGACCTCGAAGGTCGGCTACCGCCGCTCGACCGCGGGCGAGGGGCTGACGCTGGCGCCGTCGTTCTTCACCCGCAACGTCACGGCCCCGATCTCGGCGGACGAGCCGCCGCTGATCATGTACGGCGCCCGCGGCGCCGGCTCGCTCTGGGAGAGCGACCGGCCGGCCACCCCGGACGCGCTGGCCGGGATCCTCGGCGCGGTCCGCACCCGGCTGCTGGTGCTGCTCGAGGCGCCGGCGTCGTCGACCGAGCTCGCGGTCCGGCTCGGGGTGACGCCGCCGGCGGTCAACCAGCACCTGCGTGCGCTGCGCGCCGCCGGGCTGCTGACCTCGGCGCGGCACGGCCGCTCGGTGCTGTACCTCCGGTCCGAGCTCGGCGACCAGCTGGTGGCGGCCACTACAGGTCTCAGCCGCGACCGTGCAGGGTCCTGACGATCGCGGCGAGCCGCCGGTCGGCCTGCTCGGTGCGGTCGAACGTCGTCAGCGCGAGCGCCGGCTTGAACCGCTGCCGCGCGATCGCCTTGGCGTAGGTGAACTCCTTGAGCCCCTCGGCCCCGTGGATGCGGCCGAAGCCGGAGCCACCGACGCCGCCGAACGGCAGGCTCGGGATCGCGGCGAACGAGATCACCGCGTTGATCGCGGTCATCCCCGAGCGGATCCGCTCGGCGATCGCCATCCCGTTGTCCTTGCTGAACACCGTGGCGCCCAGGCCGTACGACGTGCCGTTGGCCAGCGCGACCGCCTCGTCCATGTCGCGCACCTTGGCGATGGTCACGGTCGGGCCGAACGTCTCCTCCTGCACCGCCGCGGAGTCCTCCGGCACGTCGACCAGGATCGTGGGCTGCACGAAGCGCTCCCCCACCGCGTCGGCGCCCCCGACCAGCGCGCGACCGCCCCGCGCGAGCGCGTCGTCGATGTGCCGGCGGATCACGCCGAGCTGGCTCGGCATCGTGATCGGGCCGATCTTCGCGCCCTCGCCGCCGTGCGCGCTCAGGCCACGGGCCTTGTCGGTGATCGCGGCGACGAACTCGTCGTACACCCGCTCGTGCACGTAGACCCGCTCGACGCCGGTGCAGGTCTGGCCCGCGTTGCTGCACGCGCCCCACAGGGCGGCGTCGGCGGCCGCCTCGACGTCGGCGTCCGCGTCGACGATCAGCGGGTCCTTGCCGCCGGCCTCGATCACCACCGGGGTCAGCGTCTCGGCGCAGGTGGCCATCACCCGCTTGCCGGTGGCGGCCGAGCCGGTGAACGCGACCTTGTCGACGCCCGCGCGGCACAGCGCCGCGCCGGTCTCGCCCCGGCCCGTGACGACCTGGAACACCGGCCGGCCGACGCACTCGCCGAACGTGCGGGCCAGCCACTCGCCGATCGCGGGCGTGTGCTCGCTGGGCTTGAACACCACGGCGTTGCCGGCGGCGAGCGCGTAGGCGATCGAGCCCATCGGGGTGAACACGGGGTAGTTCCACGGACCGATCACGCCGACCACGCCGAGTGGGCGGAACTCCAGGGTCGCGGCCTGGTTGACCATGAGCATGCCCGGCGAGACGCGGTGCCGGCCGAGCACCTTGCCGGCATGGCCGGCGGCCCACGCGATGTGGTCGACCGCCAGCGTCGCCTCGAGCATCGCGTCCGAGTGGGGCTTGCCCATCTCGCGGCGCATCAGGTCGGCGAGCTCCGGGAGCCGGCGGACCATCGCCGACTTCCAGGTGTTCAGGTAGACCTTGCGCTCCTTGAACGTCAGCCCCGACCACCACTCGGCGGCCTTGCGGGCGCGGGCGACCGCCTCTCGGACCTCCTCCTCGCCGTGCACGGGGAAGACGCCGACGACCTCGCCGGTCGCGGGGTCCAGCGACTCGAACGTCGCGGCCGGCCCGCGCTCGGGGCTGGACTGCGGGCGGGCGGAGGCCTGGGTCATCGCGTGCTCCTGGGGAACCCGTCAGGGTGGACTCTTCACCGTGACTCTCACAGTGACACTGTCACGGTACCTGCCCGGCGGTCAGCGCGACAGGGCCGCGTCCAGCTCCTCGACGCTGGTCACCGGCCGCTGACAGACCAGGTGGCGACAGACGTACGCCGCCGGACGGCCGTCCGCCTCGGTGCGTCCGGCCAGCAGCGGGATGTCCTCGTCAGCCTCGTCCGCAACGACGACGACAGCGCCCGGGTGGCGCCGGGCCCGGGCGGCGAGCTCGTCGCGCTCGGGCGACCACTCCCCCACGACCGCGATCTCGACCGGGCCGTCGAGCATCGACTCGGCCGCGGCGAGCGACCAGCCCGCGAACCGCGGGGCCCGCTCAGCCAGGGTCGCGACCGAGGCCAGCGCCGCCTCGGCGGCGTCGCGGTGGCGTCCCGACCCGGTGAGGGCGGCGTACGTCGACAGCGCGTGCACCACCGACGAGAGCCCCGACGGGCTGGCGTTGTCGGACGGGTCGCGCGGCCGGGCGACCAGGGCCTCGGCGTCGTCGGCGGTGTCGAAGAAGCCGCCGTCGCCGACGGCGAAGTGCTCGAGCACGAGGTCGAGCAGCAGCCCGGCGCGCTCGAGCCAGACCGGGTCACCGGTGGCCTGCAGCAGGTCGAGGAAGCCCGCGGCGACGCAGCCGTGGTCCTCCAGCACCCCGGCCGGGGCACCGACGACGCCGTCGCGGGAGACCCGCCGGAGCCGGCCGTCGACGAGGTGGACCCGCCACAGCAGCTCGCCGGCGCTGTCGGCCTCCTCGACCAGGTCCGGACGGTCGAGCAGGGTGCCCGCCCAGCACAGGCCACTGACCGCCAGGCCGTTCCACGCTGCGACCACCTTGTCGTCGCGGGCGGGGCGCTCCCGACGGTCGCGAGCCTGTCGCAGCCGCTGCTGGACCGAGAGCCACCGGGCCAGCTCAGCGGGGCGCGGGTCCTCGCGGAGCTGGAGCGTCGAGGCGCCGTGCTCGAAGGTGCCCTCCTCGGTCACGCCGAGCAGCCGCGCCGCCCACGGCCCGTCGTCGGGACCGAGCACGTCGGTCAGCTGCGCGGGCGTCCAGACGTAGTACGTCCCCTCGGCACCCTCGGAGTCGGCGTCCAGCGCCGAGGCGAAACCACCCTCGGCGGTCTGCAGCTCCAGGACCAGGAACTCGGCGACCTCCTGGGCGATCCGCTCGCCGAGGTCGGTGCCCCACTCGGCGTAGACCCGCAGCAGCAGCGCGTTGTCGTAGAGCATCTTCTCGAAGTGCGGCACCACCCAGTCCCTGTCGACGGAGTAGCGCGCAAAGCCGCCGCCGAGCTGGTCGTACATGCCGCCGCGGGCCATCGCCTCGAGCGTGGCGTCGAGCATGGTGCGCGCGTCGGGCGAGCCGTGACGCCAGAGGAACTCCAGCACCATCGACGGCGGGAACTTCGGCGCCCCACCGAAGCCGGCCGACTGCCGGTCGAACTCCTGCGCCAGCGTGCGCACCGCGCCGTCGAGCACCTCGCGCGTGATCGGCGCGCCCGCGGTGGCCAGGCTCGCGGTGGCCAGGTGCTCGCGCAGGTTTGCCGCGACCCGGCGCACGTCGTCGGAGCGGTTGCGCCAGGCGTCGCTCAGCGCCTCCAGCACCTGACGGAACGCGGGCTGCCCGTGCCGCGGCCGGTCGGGGAAGTAGGTGCCCGCGAAGAACGGGCTGCCCTCGTGGTCGAGCACGCAGGTCATCGGCCACCCGCCGTGCCCGGTCATCGCCGTGGTCGCCTGCATGTAGACCGCGTCCACGTCCGGCCGCTCCTCGCGGTCGACCTTGACCGCGACGAAGTGCTCGTTGAGGTACGCCGCCGTCGCCTCGTCCTCGAATGACTCGTGCGCCATCACGTGGCACCAGTGGCAGGCGGCGTACCCGACGGAGAGCAGGACTGGTGTATCACGACGCCGTGCCTCCTCGAAGGCTTCAGGGCCCCACTCCCACCAATCCACCGGATTCTCGGCATGTTGGAGCAGGTAGGGGCTGGTCGCGTTGGCGAGCCGGTTGGCCATTCCTGTGACTCCTGACGAGTGGCACGTGTATCATTTCGGGGCCAGTGATACGCGAGAGTGATACACGAAACGGATTCTCGGGAGCCTGACGCGCCTCCCACCGGTCCACCTTAGGAGGGACGCCGGTGGCCACTCGGAAGAAGCCAACCCTGCTCGCGCAGGGCAAGCCGCGCAAACTGGGCGGCAGCGCGCGGCCGTGGCGGGTGCGGCTCTACGCCCCGGAGCCCGGCGGCACGAAGTACCAGGTGATGTTCCGGGCGCCCGCCGGCGACGGCGAGCCATGGAAGCGCGTACTACGGCGCGCGAGCTCCGAGGCAGAGGCCCGCAAGATCTTCGAGCAGGCCGAGGCCGCACTCGACACCGAGAAGGAGACGCCGGTCGGCGCCGATGTCCGCGCGTCACGGACGATCTGGATGCTCGGCGAGGAGTATCTCAGGGACAGCATCGAGCGCGGCAAGCAGCCGCGGACGATGGAGCAGCGGATCTCCCGGCTCAACGCCCACATCCTGCCGACCATCGGCGACGTGCCGGTGACGAAATGGCGCCTCGAGCACAGTCGCAAGGTGATGGAGAAGGGCGGCAAGACGCTCTTCTCCCAGCGGGGCCGCGAGGACCTGCGCGGCCAGCTCGCCGCGATGCGCAAGCTCGCCTGGCGGCTGGGTTGGCTCGACCGGTCGATCGACCCGTTGGACGGGCTCGAGATCGGCAGGGCCAACGTGCTGCACGGGGCGACAGCGCAGTACGTCGACCCGCAGCTTCGCCCCGAGACCCGTCAGGTGCACGCGATGGCCGCTGCCGCCGACAAGTTGTGCGGCCCCGACGGCACCGACCCGCTGATGACCCGACTGCCGCTGTTCGGCGCAAAGATCCGTGTGGCCGGATTCGGCGGCCTCCGCCTCGGCGAGCAGAACGCCCTCCGCGCGATCGACGTCTTCTTCGACCACGGCTATGTCCACGTCAACGGCTCCTGGATCACCCCGCGCGGCCAGGCCGGCTTCCGCGGCCCGGTGAAGAACCACACGCTCCACGAGGTGCCGCTGCCCAAGTCGCTCATGCATGACGAGCTGCTCCCCCGCGTCAAGGAGCTGCTCGCGTTGCCCGCGAAGGCATCGCTCCAGCAGGTCATCAACGCCCAGGAGGAGGAGCGCCAGCGCCGCGCAACGCTGGCACGGCGCGAGAAGGACCGGAACCTCGCCTGGTGGAACTACCCGCTCCCACCCGAGGAGGAGTTGTGGCTCTTCATCGACACCGTCACCGGTCTGCCCGTGAAGCCGGAGATGCACAACGAGCGCTGGCATCGCGTCCGCAAGTGGGTCGAGGAGAACGACCCTGACAATGCCTGGCCGAAAGCGATCGTCTACCGCAACCTCCGCCACCACGCCGCGACGAAGTGGTTCCACGAGGAGCTAGGCGAGTCCTGGGAGGTTGTCGCTCAGTACCTCGGCGACAAGCTCACCACGGTCCTCAACCATTACGTCCGCGCCGGCGAGGACGCCCTCCGCGACTCCGTGAGCAAATTGGCTGCCCGGTGATGTGTCGGCGGCGCGTGAAAGTCTGCTCGGCTGCTCCGGAAACACCGGGACGGCAGAGAGGAGAGTCCAGCAATGTCGCAACCATCAGCCGGGTCCGTCAGTAAGGTTTCGTCAGTGATCACGGGTGAGTTCAAGAGCAAGATCGACCGCGTCTGGGACGCCTTCTGGTCGGGCGGCATCAGCAACCCGCTCGAGGTCATCGAGCAGATCACCTACCTGTTGTTCATCCGGCGCCTCGACGATATCCAGACCCTCGCCGAGAGGAAGGCGCGCATCACCAAGTCCGAGGTCGAGGGCCCGGTGTTCCTGCCCGGCCAGGCGCACCTGCGGTGGGGTCAGTTCAAGAACGCGAGCCCCGAGGTGATGCACAAGACTGTCACCGACGAGGTCTTCCCGTTCCTGCGCTCACTGGGTGATGGCACCACCTACAGCGAACACATGAAGGACGCCCGCTTCACGATCCCCACCCCGGCTCTGTTGTCCAAGGTCGTCGACATGCTCGACGAGATCCCGATGGCGGACCGTGACACCAACGGCGATCTGTACGAGTACATGTTGTCCAAGATCGCCTCGGCTGGCACGAACGGCCAGTTCCGCACGCCGCGTCACATCATCGAACTCATGGTCAAGATGACCGCTCCTCAGCCGTCGGACGAGATCTGCGATCCGGCCTGTGGCACCGCCGGCTTCCTCGTCGCCGCGAGCGAGTACGTCCGCGACACCCACGTCGAGGCGCTGTTGGACTCCGCGCAGCGCAAGCACTTCCACGCCTCGATGTTCCACGGCTACGACTTCGACTCCACAATGCTCCGCATCGGCAGCATGAACATGCTCCTGCACGGCATCGAGTCCCCCGACATCCGCTACCGCGACTCCCTGTCCGAAGGCGCGGCAGGCGACGCCGACAAGTACACGCTGATCCTGGCCAATCCGCCGTTCGCCGGCTCGCTGGACTACGAGTCCACCGCCAAGGACCTCCAGCGCATCGTCAAGACCAAGAAGACCGAGCTGCTCTTCTTGGCGCTGTTCCTGAAGCTCCTCAAGCCGGGCGGCCGAGCGTCCGTCATCGTCCCCGACGGTGTGCTGTTCGGATCGAGCACCGCCCACAAGGCGCTGCGCAAGATGCTGGTCGAGGACCAGAAGCTCGACGCCGTCGTAAAGCTCCCGTCGGGTGTATTCCGCCCGTACGCCGGCGTCTCCACCGCGATCCTGTTCTTCACCAAGACGAATTCCGGCGGCACCGATGACGTCTGGTTCTACGACGTCCGCGCCGATGGGTTCTCACTCGACGACAAGCGCAACCCTGTCGAGGCCAACGACCTCCCCGACGTCCTCTCCCGCTGGCGTGACCTCGCCAGCGAGAACGACCGAGCCCGCACCGAGCAGTCCTTCCTCGTCCCCAAGGCCGACATCGTCGCCCAGGGCTACGACCTGTCGCTGAACCGCTACAAGGAGATCGTCCACGACGAGGTGGAGCACCGTGCGCCGTTGGAGATCGTCGCCGACATCGAAGCGCTCGAGGACGAGATCGCCAAGGGCCTCGCTGAGTTGAAGGCGATGCTCTCGTGAAGGCTGCACCACTCGGAGAGCTCACCGAGCCCGTCAAGACATGGAACCCCCGCCACGAGCCTGACAGTGAGTTTCAGTACCTCGATCTCAGTGCAGTCGACAACGCCAGCAAGTCTGTGACGACAGCGACTCCGACCGTCGGATCCGATGCGCCGAGCCGAGCCCGTCAACTTGTCGCCGCAGGCGATGTGCTCGTATCGACGGTTCGCCCGAACCTCAATGCCGTCGCAGTGGTGCCGCCTGAACTCGACGGCGCTACCGCCTCTACGGGATTCACCGTCCTGCGGCCCGTGGCCGCGCTCGACGGGCGGTTCCTCTTCCACTGGGTGCGTTCGCCCGAGTTCATCGCTGACATGGTCCGTAAGGCGACAGGTGCCAGCTACCCCGCGGTCTCGGACCGAATCGTCAAGGCCTCGAAAATTCCGGCTCCAGCCCTTCCCGAGCAAAGCCGCATCGCCGCGATCCTCGACCACGCCGACGCCCTCCGCACCAAGCGCCGCCACGTCCTCAGCTCCCTCGACTCGTTGTCCCAGTCGATCTTCCACGACATGTTCGGAGATCCCGACGACGCGACTGACACCATCTCGTTCGGGCAGGTCACCGCATTGACCGGCGGCCGCAACTTGGTGGGCGATGACTCGGCGGCCGCGAGCGACTACCGCGTCCTAAAGATCAGCGCCGTGACGACGGGGGAGTTCAAGCCCGACGAGTCCAAGCCGCTCCCGCCTGACTACGTTCCCCCGGCCAGCCACTTGGTCCGGCCGGGCGATCTCCTCATGAGCCGGGCTAACACAACTGAACTGGTCGGAGCCGTCGCCTATGTGAGTACGACTCCGCCAAATCTCGCATTGCCCGACAAGGTCTGGCGCTTCCAGTGGAAGGTCGCCGCCGAGCCAGTCTTCTGGCATGCGCTTCTAAGCACCCCCGCGATGCGCCAGAGGATCAGTCGACTGTCGAGTGGGACTGGCGGATCGATGAAGAACGTGTCCAAAGCAAAGCTCGAGACCATGCCTGTGCCGAAGATAGATCTGAAATGCCAGCGAGCGTTCGCAGATCGAGCCGCTCAGGTGACTCAGCGGCGAATGGACGTGAATCGAGCTCGGCTTCTCGACGACCATCTATTCGCGTCCCTCCAGTTCCGCGCCTTCCGAGGGGAACTGTGACCGATGCCCGTTGAGATGAGGATGTGGCGGATCGACGGCGATGAGCCGCGCCCGCTAACTACCTCGGTGCTCCCCGCAGAGAAGGACCTGCACGAATTCCTCAAACGCGACCCGTCCCTGCTCGGCGACCGCCTGCTGGTCATCGGCAGCGAGGTGATCACGCCCTACGGTCCACGTCTGGACCTGCTGGCGATCGACGCCGAGGGCAATCTCAACCTGCTGGAGCTCAAGCGCGACAAGACTCCACGCGAGGTCGTCGCCCAAGTGCTCGACTACGGCTCGTGGGCCTCGACGCTGTCCCGCGACGACATCATCGACATCGCCACCAAGCACCTCGACCAGCCGTTCGAGGCCGCGTTCGAGGACGTCTTCGGCAGCGCCCCTCCCGACGAGCTCAACGGCGACCTCAGCCTCACCATCGTGGCTGCCGAGCTCGACGCCAGTTCGGAGCGCATCGTCAACTACCTGCGTGATTTCGGGGTCCCGGTCAACGCGGTCTTCTTCTCCTATCTCGAAGACGACGGGCGTCGCTACCTCGCCCGCTCATGGCTCACGGCCTCGGACGACGAGACCCCGCAGGCAACCACGGGAAGCAAGAAGAGCAAGCGCGCAGCGTGGAACGGGAAGGACTGGTACATCTCCTTCGGTGGCGGCGACCGCTTGTGGGAGGACGCCCGCCAGCATGGCTTCGTCTCGGGTGGCGGCGGGAAGATGTGGTCGCAGGACATGCGGGCTTTGCCGAAGGACGCTCGCATCTGGGTCAACGTGCCGCCGATGCGTTACGTGGCGGTGGGACGAGTCCTGGCGCCGGCGGCACGCTTCGAGGACGCCCAGGTCCGCATCGGCGGCAACTGGGTGCCGCTAAGCGCCCAAGCGTTGCAAGGCACCTACCCTGGCGATCGGGCGACCCCGGACGACAACGCCGAGTGGGTCGTGCCCGTCGAGTGGATCGACGCCCGTCCGCTCGACGCTGGCTTCTGGGAGAAGGGCATGTTCGCCAGCCAGCACAGCGCCTGCAAGCTGCGCCAGGAGTTCACACTGGAACGCTTGGCCGTCCACTTCAACATCGACGACGGCGACTGATCGACTAGCATGGGTAACTTCGACTTCGTCCGCCAGACGCTGCCGTCATTGCCGGACGTTTGCGGGAAACGTGGATGAGAACTGACTTCAAGCCGGTGATCGACGAGCTCTGGGCTGCGTTCGAGGAAATCGGGATTGAGGATGGCTACGACATCGTCGCCCAAGCGACGCTGCTTCTGGCAGTCCGGCGACTCGACGTCATCCACACCGCCGCCGAGAAGAAGGCAAGACTCACAGGCAGGCCGATCGAGAGCCCGATCTTCGACGCCGAGACTGAAGAACTGCGCTGGTCGAGGCTGAAGAACGTCGAAGGCAGCACGATGTTCGGACTGTTCGAGACCAAGGTCGTTCAGTTCCTCCGCGAGCGCGGCGGGACGTTCACCGACGTCGTGTTCACGATCCCGTCACCCAGTGCCCTCAGCCGCCTGGTCGACCTCATCGACAAGGTGCCGTACTTGTCCCCGGCGGACAACGGCGCCGTGTACGAGTACCTGATCTCGAAGATCACCACAAAGAACAGCAGCGGGGGCTTTCCCACGCCGCGGCACCTGGTCGACCTGATGGTCAGGCTGGTCGATCCGCAACCCGGTGATCTGATCGCCGACCCCGCAAGTGGCTCGGGTGGCTTCCTCGCATACACCGCCAGCTATCTCCGCGAGAGGAACCCGGGGCTCCTCTTGGATGAGACGAAACGCGCGCACTTCCAGCACCGGTTGTTGCACGGCTTCGACAACGACCCGGCCTTTGCCCGAATGTCCACCATGAACCTGCTACTCCACGGCGTCGAGACCCCTGACGTCCGGCGCCGCGACTCGCTGACGGCCATGACAGGCGACGTCGGTCGATATTCGCTCGTGCTGACCAACCCTCCGTTCAATGGGTCGGTCGAGAAGTCGGCTCTCGACAAGGACCTATACCGCGACGTGAAGTCGACGACGAAGGCGCCGCTGTTCGCCGGACGTGTGCTGAGCCTTCTACAGGCCGGGGGCCGAGCAGCTGTGATCCTTCCCGAAGGAATGCTATTCGGTGCTCAGAAGGCTCAGCTTGCCTTGCGCAAGGCCCTCGTCGACGAACATAAGCTCCATGCCGTCATCAAGGTGCCGCCCGCCGCCTACGAACCTTTTTCGGCCACCCAGACTGCGATCTTGATCTTCACCAAGACCGGGATCGGCGGCACCGACCGCGTGTGGTTCTACGACATTCGAGCCGACGGCCGTTCCCTCGACAAGAGGCGCATGCCTGTGGCTGAGAACGACCTTCCCGACGTCCTAGCTCGCTGGAAGACGCGAGACGACCCAGGTGGCCCCGAGTTGTCCCGTGAACGCTCCGACCAAAGCTTCTTTGTGTCGCGCGAGGAGATTGCGGCCAACGACTATCTGCTCACGCTGAGCAGGTATCGGGAGATTCCCGAGGACGCCGCGCCAACGCGCCCGCCGAGAGAAGTCCTTGACGACATCAAGTCGCTCAATGCGGAGATCGAAGCGGGCATCGCGGAGCTTGAACGGCTGCTGTGATGCGGATTCTTTGCCACACGCCTGGGTCGATTCGGCAGGATGCCTCTCGTGGGTAACTTCGACTTCGTCCGCCAGACGCTGCCGTCACTCCATGACGACTGCGCCCGCGCCGAGTCGTACCTGACGTCGGATCCTCGCTCCGCGTGCTTCTACAGCCGTCGGGTCGTCGAGGAGCTCGTCGGCTACCTCTACGACGTCCTGTCGCTGCGGACGCCGTACCGCGACGACCTCGCCGCCAAGATCGGTGACCCCGCGTTCAAGGCGAAGGTGCCGCAGGGCATCACGCAGAAGCTGACCGCGATCCGTCGCATCGCAAACACCGCGGTGCACGAGAACCGCCAGATCCGCCCCGACCTGTCGCTCGCGGTCCTGCGCGAGCTGTTCAACGTCGTGGTGTGGACGTCCTACCACCACTCACCGTCTCCCGACGTGGTGCCGTTGCAGGCGCAGTTCGACCCTGCACTCGCCGCCAAGGCCGCACCGCTGTCGCGCGCGGAGGTCGCTCGGCTGGCCGAGAAGTTCAGAGAGCAGGACGAGGCCCACGCCCGCGCCTTGGCCGAGAAGGACGAACGCCTCGCTCGGCACGAGGCAGAGATCGCGCGGTTGAAAGCGCAGATCGCCGCGGCTCAGGCAGCAGCCGCCCCAGACACCCGCGACTACGACGAGGCCGCGGCTCGCGACCTGTTCATCGACGTGCTGCTGAACGAAGCCGGCTGGGAGCTGGTCGAGGAGCGTGACCGCGAGTTCGAGGTCACGGGCATGCCGAACGCCGAGGGCAGGGGTTTCGTGGACTACGTGCTGTGGGGCGCAGACGGCCTTCCACTGGCCGTGGTTGAGGCCAAGCGCACCGCGAAGTCACCGGACGTGGGTCAGCAGCAGGCCAAGCTGTACGCCGACTGTCTTGAGAAGCAGTTCGGCCGGCGGCCGGTGATCTTCTACACCAACGGCTACGAGCACCGGATCTGGGACGACGCCGGGGGCTACCCGCCCCGCGAGACCCAGGGCTTCTACACCCGCGACGAGCTCGAACTGCTCATCCAGCGCCGTCGGACCAAGCTGCCACTGTCGAGCGCTCCGGTGAACACCGACATTGCCGGTCGGCCTTATCAGGTCCGGGCGATCAAGGCGGTCAGCGACGCGTTCGACCGCAAGCAGCGCGAGGCGCTGCTGGTGATGGCGACAGGGTCAGGCAAGACCCGCACCACCATCGCACTCGTCGATCTGTTGCAGAAGGCGAACTGGGTCAAGCGGGCGCTCTTCCTCGCGGACCGCACCGCGTTGGTCAATCAGGCCGCGAACGCGTTCAAGGAGCACCTGCCCGGCTCGACCACGGTGAACCTCGTGACGGAGAAGGCCGTCGAGGGCAGGGTCTACGTGTCGACGTACCCGACGATGATGAACCTGATCAACGAGGTCGACGGCGGCCTGCGCAGGTTCGGTCCCGGCTACTTCGACCTGATCGTCATCGACGAGGCCCACCGCTCGGTCTATGCCAAGTACGGCGCGATCTTCGACTACTTCGACTCACATCTCGTCGGCCTGACCGCGACCCCGAAGGACGAGGTCGACCACAACACCTACCGGCTGTTCCACCTCGAGGACGGCGTACCCACCGACAACTACTCGCTCGACGAGGCCGTCGAGGCGGGCTATCTCGTGCCCCCGAAGGGTATCAGCGTCGGCACCCAGTTCCTCCGCTCGGGCATCAGGTACGACGACCTCACCGATGAGGAGAAGGACCAGTGGGATGCGCTGGACTGGGGTGAGGACGGCCCGCCCGACGAGGTCGGTGCCGAGGAGCTCAACCGGTTCCTGTTCAACGAGGACACTGTCGACAAGGTGCTCGAGACCCTGATGATGCAGGGGTACAAGGTCGCCGGCGGCGACCGGCTTGGCAAGACGATCATCTTCGCCAAGAGCCAGAAGCACGCGGAGTTCATCGAGAAGCGCTTCAACCTCGCCTATCCCGAGCTCGCCGGCCATTTGGCTCGCGTCATCACCCACGGCACGCCGTACGCCCAGTCCCTGATCGACGACTTCTCGATCAAGGACAAGGCGCCGCACATCGCGATCAGCGTCGACATGCTCGACACCGGCATCGACGTACCCGAGGTCGTGAACCTCGTGTTCTTCAAGATGGTGCGCTCGAAGTCGAAGTTCTGGCAGATGATCGGCCGCGGCACCCGGCTGTGCCCCGACCTGTTTGGCCCCGGCGAGGACAAGCAAGACTTCCTCGTCTTCGACTTCTGCGGCAACCTCGACTACTTCAGCCAGGACCTCCCCGGCTCCCAGGGTCAGATTCAGAAGTCACTGTCCCAGCGGCTCTTCGAGGCGCGCATTGGGCTCGTGATCGCCCTCGGCGACGCCGAGCCTGAGCTCCGATCGTCCACGAAGGAGAACTTGCACGAGGTCGTCGCAGGCATGAACCTCGACAACTTCCTGGTCCGACCGCACCGGCGATTGGTCGAGAGGTACGCGTCAGCGGAAGCCTGGGGCAGCATCGTGCCGGAGGACACCGAGGGACTGCTCACGCTCGCCGGGTTGCCGTCATCGGTCCGAGACGACGACGAGGACGCCAAGCGTTTCGACCTGCTCATCCTGCGCCGCCAGCTCGCTCAGCTCGACGGCGACGCCGTCCTGGCCGAGCGGCTCCGCGAGACCGTGCAGCGTATTGCCGCCGCGCTGCTCGGCAAGACCGCGATCCCCAGTGTTGCGGAACAAGCCGTCCTGCTGGAGTCTGTGGCCGGTGACGAGTGGTGGATCGACGTCACCATGCCGATGCTGGAGCTAGCGCGACTCCGTATCCGCGGACTCGCGCGGTTCATCGAGAAGACGGCCCGCAACCCGATCTACACCGACTTCGAGGACACCCTCGGCGAAGGGGTCGAGGTCACGCTTCCCGGCACGACGCCTGGGACGAACTTCCAGCGCTTCCGCGCCAAGGCCGAGGCCTACCTGCGCGAGCACCTCGACAACCTCGCCCTCCAGCGACTCCGCCGGAACAAGCAGCTCACGCCCGAGGATCTGACGGCGCTGGAGGAAATGCTCGTCGCCTCCGGCGGCCAGCAGGTCGACATCGCCTGGGCTACCGAGCAGGGCGGGGGCCTTGGGATCTTCGTCCGCAGCCTTGTCGGACTCGACCGCGCCGCGGCCATCGATGCCTTCGAGACCTACCTCGACGGGACCAAGTTCACCGCTGACCAGGTCCGGTTCGTCAATCTCATTGTCGATGAGCTCACCCGGAACGGCGTCATGGAGCCGGCTCGCCTGTTCGAGTCGCCCTACACCGACCACGCCCCCACCGGCCCGGACTTCTTCTTCCCTGACGCCGACGTCGACGTCATCGTCGAGACCCTGGACAAGATCAAACGGACCGCCGTGCCGGAGGAGGTGGCATGAGGTTCGGCCAGAAGAAGGCGAGCGCGGTCCGCACACCTCGAGCGCTCGAGCGCAAGACACAGTCTCTCTACGCTGACGACGCAGACGGCCTGGAACGTGACGTACTGAATCGGAAGCGATTGGCTACCCAGTTGGCGCGCGCGATTCGCGACCTGGCCGAAGAGACCGAGAGCGCCGTCGTGGGCCTCGTTGGTCCGTGGGGATCAGGGAAATCCAGTTTGCTGGGCCAGATCGAGACCGAACTGGCCAACAGCGACTGGTACATGGGGCATCACAACCCGTGGGCCTACTCTGACTTCGCCGGCTCCGCGGCCGGCTTCTTCGCTTCCCTCCGCGACGCCGTCCCTGAGGATGTCCTCGGCAAGGAATGGCGCGCGATTGTCGGCGAGTGGGTTTCGAAGGCAGCACCGCTCGGCGCGGCTGGCGGGGTCGCGGGCGTTGACGGATCGGGAGCGATCGGAGCTGTCGGGGCTGTCATCACGGGAGACCGAAGTCCGGCCCGACTACGGGAGTCCGCCGCAAACGGTCTTGCCAAGATCGATCACCCCGTTCTGATGGTGCTTGACGACCTCGACCGCTTGGCGCCAGACGAGCTGCTTTACACGTTCAAGCTCGTGCGGCTCCTCGGCCGATTGCCGAACGTCTACTACTTGCTTGCGTACGACGAGGCGACTCTGACAGATCTCCTGGAGGCGACCGATCTCGTGGGGAGGGGCTCGGGCCGCGCTCAACAGTATCTAGAGAAGATCATCCAGGTCCGCCTTGAGATCCCTCCCATGTTGCCGGAGCAACAGGCCGCATTGGCCAACGCGGCGATCGATGAGATCTGCGCAAGGCGAGGAATCACGCTCACGGCCGGCACGAACCGACGGATGCAGCGAATCTGGCAAGACTGCCTGACGATCTACCTGGACCAACCGCGGTCAGTGAAGCGCCTATTCACCCAGGTCGATGCGACCTGGCCCGACGTCTCAGGAGAGGTCGACTTCTCGGACTTCGTCGCCGTGACGTTCCTGCGTGTCTTCGAGCGTCCGATCCTGGACCTCCTTGTGGGCCACCGCGCCGAGATCCTTCAGCAGCCCTCCGCCTTCAGTTTCGGAATGCGTCACGAATCGCCGCAGGACCGATGGGCGCGTTGGAAGCAGCGGATCGCCGATGCCGAGCCACGACACCCCGCTGCGATCGAGAACCTACTGGCACACCTGTTCATCTACATCCGGGGCGCCAAGGAAGGCACGCAATACGTCGGCTCGTCCTACCAAGAGGACGTGACTCAGAGGATGGGAGTCGGCACCTCCGAACACTTCGACCGGTACGTCCAGGTAGGTGTTCCGGAGTCGGATCTGGCTGAGTCGACCGTCAGGGCGGCTGCTGACGAGCTGCGAGCCGGACAGCTGGGTCCCGCGACTACGGAGCTCGTGCGGCGAATGCGCGGGGATGCCTCGCCCGCCCTGCGCAAGTTGCGCCGAGAACACCGGGCGTCGCCGTTGCCCGCGTCGACGACTCTCCCTCTGCTTGCCAGCATCTATCTGCCGGCGATGGACCAGAAGAGCGGCGCGTTCGGGCTGTCTCCCGACTTCAGCATCATCGGTCTCGCAGTGGACGTGCTCGACCAGACCGAGGCGTCGACTGCTGTGCCCTTGGTCGAGGCGTTAGCACATTCGGACACAGCGTCGCTTGCACTCGCTGCGGACATCGTGCGGATGGGATTGAAGGAATCCGACACCCCGCACCCTTGGGCATCGCAAGCGAAGGCTCCCGTCGCCGACGCTCTGACCGCCGGGATCAGGTCGTTCGCTAGCCAGCCCGCCCGGTCTCATCCTCGTCTCTTGTCCTTTCTGTATGCGCACCTCCATCTCGCCGAGCCCGCAAACACCCGTGAATTGGTGTGGGAGGCCATCGACTCAGGCGCATGGGACCTGAAGGAGGTACTCGGGCTGTTGATCCCGCTCGGGCAGGCGAGCAACGGCGAAGACTCCTGGACATCGATGGGCGACTTCTCGGAGAGCACCGTCGAGGACCTGCTGGGCGTTGACGAGGTGCTGGACCGTATGCCACAGCAGCCCGAGCTTCTCGATCGGCACAACCCGGATTCGTACTTCGATCGGCGCGTGGACGCCGACGATCTAGATGCGAGAATCGAATACGCGCTGACCGGGCTGGAGCGCGTGCGGGCCCGACGCCGCCAAGAGGCTAAAGCAGCCGAAAGCAGGCAAGCGCCGACTCTCGCCGGTGACAGCGATCAGGAGCCGGGCGACTGATCCCTTACGTCTTGCGACCTTCTCTTCAAGAACCAGTCTCGACTTTGCCTTCCGGAACTCCCCTGATGGTCAGTCACAACGATCAGCGAGCCGCGATGGACCTTCCTGCTTGCAGCTTGTCGACCTCTCGAGATGGTCGAAGACGAAACCACTGGACTATCGACGAGATCTCCGGGCGGTCACAAACAGATATGCAGCTTCCCTGCGCGCGTTGATCCGCGCGCCTAGGTATGGAGCGATGCCGCCGGCCACACCGAGCGCGCCCGCAGCTACAGGCAGGAGCCCGCCGGAAATCGCGCCTAGAACGAGGCTCGCGACGCCCAGCCCAGCAGGAACGGCGGCCTGCCATGCCCTGTCCGACCTCGCCGTCCTTTCCAAGCGGCGGGAGGCCCCCTCCAACTCGTGGGCAAGCGCGGTGAGTGCGTCCGTCCGCTCGCCGGGCGTGCGCGCGGTCACCAATGATGCCCGCACCTGGCGCCGAAGATCCTCAACAGCGTCTTCATTCTGGATCACCTTGACGAGCTCACGCCCAGCGAGGTCTGGGAGTTGCGGCACGTCCGCCCACACCGCGGCATGCGCCGGTCCAGAGTCCCGTCCCCGCTTGTTTCGTGCGAGGAGGCGGGCCTCAAACATCGAAGCGCTGACGAACTCAGCCCCAAACACGTCGGCCGTGACAAGTCGCTCGTTTGTCCGCTGCACGTAGTAGCTGACAGCGTCGTCCGACACCTGCTTGATCCACGGCCCGTAGTCGTAACCGGGGTCGTAATGCTGGAGCATCTTGGTCGTGAAGCGGCCGTCTGCGGTGAGCGACTCGGCATCGATGTGTCCGTGGAGCCAGAACTTTTCCGCGACCGTCGAAAGGTCGTCGGCGACCCGCACGAACAACGCTTCCCTCGCCGTCGGTCCTTCGATGATCAGCTGATCGCGAACCCACGAGACGAGCGAGGGGTCCTTGAGGTCAAGTGCGGTGAGTGCTGCGGCCCCCGCGCCGTTCACTGCCATCGCGACGCCCACCGGAACAGGGATCACCAGACCAGTCTCGATCAGCTCCGCGATCGCGAGCTGCTTGACCGCCGCCCGGCTCAACGATCGGTTGGTTCCCCGACGAAGAAGTACCTCGAACACCCCGTCGGGCATGGCCACATGATCCGCAAGCAACAGGGTTCGCCCGATAAACGCCGCTGGGTCGAGTTCCTCGTTCCACAGAATGGACGGCTTCGGGTCGGTAGCAGCCAGAGCGTTGACCGTACGCAGCGACTCCGCGGCCAAGTAAAACAATCCCTGCTTGATTTCATCGGCGGGCTCTGACTCGTCGGCCGGATGTGCGGCGATATGGCGTATCACTTCGGCCCGCAATCGACCAAGATCCCGCGGGCGTAGCGGAGGGTCGGAGGTCTTGGCGACTGCGACCAGCTCCTGGTCCCAACTGGTGTAGGTGATCGGCTTGGCTGTTGGCTCACCAGTGGGCATCGTGAGTGGAGCGCCACCATCGGGAATCGACATCGCGTCGTGAGCGAGGACCGACCCCGGGCTGATGTAGGTCCCGTCGTCGGGATCCTCGGGCACAGGTGCGCCGGACTGAGAGGCGGGTCGATGGTTGCCGTGGCAACGCTTGTACTTGCGACCCGAACCACACCAGCAGTCCTCGTTGCGTCCTAACGGCGACAACGGATCCAACCGATTCACCTCCTCAGCTCACGCACCATCGTTCCGGACCTGACTGACATTCACCGACACCACGCCAGTACCACTCGTCAACGGTCATTGCTGGCTCCCGAATCTGCCCTCCCCATCGGCCCTCTCAACCTCCTCAAGACCCGGCACGCATGCTACGAAGTTTCGTAGCGGGACGGGCGCTGATGTGGCCGCTGACCTGCGGTTATGCGGTCGTCGACGGTTGTTGATGGAGGCGGTTCGGGTGCATGGCGGGATGAAGATCTACCGCGGCGCTGCGGCCGCCGCGCGGCACTACGTCGAGGCCGATCGCTCCCGGGCCGACGACTACTACCTCGCCGAAGGCAGCGGGGTCGCGATGCACTTCGCGGCGACTCGGGACAGCGTCGAGCGGCGCGCCGATATGGATGGCAAGACGTACGAGCGATGGGTCGCCGGATACGACGTCGACACCGCTCTCGCGAGGGGGCGGCTTCGGAAGGACGAGAAGGGCGTCCGGTTCGTTGAAGTCACGGTCAATGGGCCGAAGACCTGGTCGCTCGCGGCAGCGCTTCACATCGAGATCGCGGAGGCGTACCACGCGGCCCAGAGGGCTGCGGCCGAGGAAATCGTCGGGTGGCTCGCGAGTCACGCGACGACGCGAGTGGGGCCGCGCGATCGCCAGGTGCAAGTGCCGGTCGAGGAGATCGAGGCGGCCGTCGTACGCCACTTCACCTCACGAGCCGGCGACCCCCACCGGCACCTGCACCTCCAGATCAACGCCCGTGTGTTCGCGGCGGGCAGTTGGCGAGGCCTGCACACCGTCGGGGTCCGGGACAGCCTGGAGGCGATCAACGGGATCGGGCACGCGGCCGTGATGACCAGTCCGGCATTTCGCGAGGCACTCGCGCGGCACGGGTTCACGCTCGACGCCGTGACCGGCGAGGTCGTCGAGCTGGCGGCGTACTCCGGAGCGTTCAGCGCCCGCGCCAAGCAGATCGAAGCGAACATCGACTCATACGAAGCCGAGTGGCGCGCCGATCATCCCGGCGAGGAGCCCGGGCCGGCGTTGCGGCAGGCGTGGGATCGGCGGGCGTGGGCCGACGCCCGACCCGACAAGGTCGTGCCGACCAGCGGTGAGGAACTGCGCCAGCGGTGGATCGAGGAGCTGCACGAGCTCGGCTATCAGCCGCCAGCGCCAAACGCGCCGCTCTTCGCGCTGCGCGCAGGTGCGATTGATCGCGACGGCGTGGTCGACCTGGCTCTCGTCCGCCTCGGCTCCCGTCGCTCGGCATGGAATGCGGCCGATGCCCGAGGCGAGGTCGAGCGCATCATCGCGTCGAGCGGAGGAGTCGTCGACACCGCCGTGCGCCGCGAGCTGGCCGAGGACCTGACCGCCCGCGTCATCGCGGCGTCGCAGCCGCTGCTCGGCCGCTCCGACGAGCCTGAGCACGTCCGCACATTCACCTCGACGGAGGTGCTGGCCGTCGAGTACGAGATCGTCGACCGGATCATCGCCCGCGCCGAGGCCGACGCGATCACCGTCATCGAGGGCGCGGCCGGCGCTGGCAAGACCGCCCGGCTGGCCGCCACCCGGGATCGGGCGATCGCCACCGGCCGTCGGATGGTCGTCGTCACGCCGACCCTCAAGGCGGCCCAGGTGGCAGAGGGCGCGACCGGCGCAGCGTCGTACTCCGCTGCCTGGCTGCTCTATCAGCACGGCTTCCGCTGGGATGAGGACGGCCGGTGGAGCCGGGTCGAGGCCGAGCCCGACCTCGGTGCCCGGTTGTGTCGCGGGGATCTCCTTGTCGTCGACGAGGCGGGCATGGTCGACCAGGACACCGCCCGCTCGCTACTGCGTCTGGCCGACGAGACCAAGGCCCTCGTGATGCTGGTCGGCGACCGCCATCAGCTCCCTGCCGTGGGCCGCGGCGGGGTCCTGGATCTGGCGATCAGGTACGCACCTGGTCGGATGCAACAGCTCGACCGCGTGCGCCGCTTCAAGGATCCGCACTATGCCGAGCTGTCGCTCCAGATGCGGAGCGGCGTTCAGGCGGGCGAGGTGTTCGACGAACTCTTCGGCCGTGGCGAGATCGTCATCCACGCCAGTGACGCCGAGCGCACGCGGCGGCTGGCCGCCGAAGCCAGCGTTGGCAAGCTCGTCGTCGCCGACACCCGCGAGCAGGTGGCTCGGATCAACACATTCGCGCACCGGATCCGCAAGGCGAGCGGCGAGGTCGACGAGCAGCAGCTCCTGACCGCGGCGGGTGAGCGGATCGGGGTCGGCGACACGATCGCGACCCGGCGCAACGACCATGACGCCGGCGTCGCGAACCGCGAGCTGTGGACCGTCGTCTCATGTGATCGCGGCGCGCTGACCGTCCGCGGCCACGCGGGCTTGCGCGTCCTTCCGCCCGACTACGTGCGCTGTGACGTCGAGCTCGCCTACGCCACCACCGCCTACGGCGCGCAAGGCGCGACAGTCGCGGAGAGCCACGTGTTGGTGGGCGAGCACAGCGGCGCGGCGTCGGCGTACGTCGGGATGACGAGGGGCCGCGAGCGCAACGTGGCGCACCTGGTCGCCGATTCCGTCGAGGAGGCGCGCAAGCAATGGTGCGACGTGTTCGGCCGCGACCGTGCCGACCTTGGTCCGGCGCACGCGCGGGAGGCGGCGGCCGAGGCGATCGAACGGTATGGGTCGATGAAGCCCCTGTACTCCCGCCGGTCGACGCCAGCGCCACGCCGCGCTGAAGACGACTTCGGCTACCGGGCCCCGGTCCCGTCGTCCGGCAGCCCCGGCCTCGGAATCTGATCCTGCGGCGGCAGCGGCCGCGGGTCGAACCTTGTCCTTCGCTGCCGACGCGGCGGAGGAGGAGGGTTCGGAATGAACTGGTAGTCGCGGATGCGAGCGCGAGGCGCGACGAAGCCGTCCTCGAAGATGATGGAGCGCAGCCCGTCGAGTTCCAGCGGCGCAGTGGCCAGCCGGATTGCCGGGGCCCAGGCGTCGCGCACCGGGTCTGGCAAGTCGAGCTCGTCCCACAGGTCGACCAGCAGGCCGCCGTCGATCCAGCGGATCATCTGCTGGGGCAATCCGCGGCGGATCAGTTGCTCGTAGACACCGCGCCGCTCGCCCCTGTCCCGCATGGTCCACGAGCGCATGCCGGTGTTCCGGATCTCGTCGGGGATGTTGAGGGTGGCGAAGCAGGTCGGCGGCTCGACCGCCCACAGCATGTTCGGCGCCCAGAACTTCACGATGCCGGGCGGATGGTGCTCGACCCAGTCAATGTGCCCACGCAGCGTGAACTCGTAGTCCATCGCCGCCAGGATTCGCGACGCCACCTTCAGCGACGGCGACTTCACGCCGCGCTCGTATTGCGACAGCGTCGCCTGCGACGTACCCGAGATGGCAGCGAGCTCGACCTGCGTCAGACCTCGGGCCCGGCGCGCGATTCCCAGGAGGAACGAGCGGTCCATTTGGCCACGGTATATCCGATCGACTGTATTTGGCCCCTCGGCTGGCAAGCCCCGCGCACCTGCCTGTCGCCCACGATTCTCGCGGGTCTTCGACGAGTAGGAGGAACCATGAACAGCACCACCCACGACGTCCCCTTCCACGCCCGCCACGACGACGAGCTGCTCACGCTCGACGACGTCGCCGAAGTCCTGCGCACCCCGGTGAACACAGTCCGCTGGTGGCGCCAGGAGGGGACCGGGCCGGAGTTTTTCAAGATCGGCCGCCGCCTGTACACGACCGTCGGCGACCTGCGGACCTTCATCCGCACCCAGCGGCTCGCCTCCCAGCAGGTCCTCGGCAAGCCGAAGGCGGTGTGAGACGCATGGACGACCCGCGCCATGTGTTCCTCAGCGCGAGTGAGGTGATGGCGCGCTACGGCTGGGGCAAGACGAAGGGCTACCAGAACCTCAAGGACCGGTCTCTCGTCCCTGCGCCGGTGATGACGCATCCCGACCGGTGGCGGCTCGACCAACTGCTCGACTGGGAGGAAAGACGGATCGCTCTGGCCGGAGCCGCACTGCAATCCTTGGTGGCTCCCGATCGAGAGGAGGTGAACCTCAGCGACCTGCTCCCTCAATCCAAGCGAAAGCGTCGGACCGCGTGAGTAGATTCTCGACCGTGGACAACGATCTCTGGCGGTTCGAGGCAGTCGATGCTGTCGAGGCCGCGCGCGAGGTCGTTCACCATGACCCAGACATGCCTTGGGAGCGGATCCCAGTGCCAGCGGACGCCGATGCGGCATCGGCCAGCCTTGTTGCGCTGGCGGAGGAGTTCCAGAAACTGCCACCGAGCATCCGCGGGGCGCTTGGACGCGCAACGGGCAACGCGGCACAACTATCCGACGACCGGCTGCAAGGTCTCGCCGAGTTGCTGCAGAACGCCGACGACGAAGGCGCCGACGACGCGTATTTCTCGGTCGACAACGATCGCCTGCTCTTCGGGCACAACGGAAGCGACTTCACCCTGCCTGACGTTTGGGGTCTCACGATCCCGTGGCTCAGCGATAAGACGAGCCGGGCCGAGAAGCTCGGCCGATTCGGCATCGGCCTCAAGACTCTGCAGGCGCTGTCGGACACACTGGAGGGCCACAACGGCCATTTCCATCTGAGCCTTGGCCGAAGCTCCCTGCGAGCGGCCGACGCGGATCCGCGCTGGCCGAGCAAGCCGGAGGCTGCAACCACCGCGTTCGTCGTGCCCTTCCAGCACGGGGCGACCACGGAATCTGAAGTGGCCGATTGGCTCCAGTCGTGGAGCGATGCCGGGCTGCTTTTCCTGAGCTCTCTCCGCTCGGTGACCCTCTTGGACGTGCACGGGGATCCCGTGACACGCGTAAGCATCTCGGTGGGCGAGCCGGCAGTGATCGAGCTTGCTGCAGGCAGCGCTGTCCGGACCTCCGTGACGGCCGGCGATGGCCGGACTTGGCTGCGCTACTCACGAAAGGCCAAGAGCCCTGCCGGTCACCGCGCAGGCAAGTCCCACCACGACACCACTCCCGTTGCAATCGCGTTCCCGAGATTCGCCGGCGACGAGGGGCACGTCCACGTCGGTCTGCCTGTGCGATCACTCGGCGTGCCCTTCCGCTTCGCCGCACAGTTCGATCCGCTCGCCAACCGCCGGGACCTCGCCGACAGCCAGTGGAACCTCGATCTCATCGGACTCGTCGCCGACCTGTGGCTCGACGCCACACTGGACCTGTTCTCCACCGACCCCAAGAGTGCCTGGGCGGCAGTTCCACTCGACTCCGAATACGCGGACGACACCTTCACCGCGAGCCCACTCGATGAAGCAGTCGTGGATCAACTCATGACCGCCTCGCGACTCGAGTTCGCCGACAGGGTCCAACTCAAGGGCTGCAGCGGCGATCGACATCCGTTACGCGACCTTTCCTACGAGACTCCGGACCTGACCGGCATCCTGACGGACCAAGACATCCGCGACCTTGCGGAAACCGCTGATGTCATCACGTCGTTCAACCGCTCTGATGACGACAGATGGCGTGTCGTCATTGCCGACCTCGATAATCTCGGTGCTGCGACACCTGCGCTGGTGGACGTTCGCACCGCCCTGCCACTCCTCAACGCCGAAGATCGGACGATTGAGTTCGTCGCCGACCTGACCGCTGCCGCTGTCGCAGCTGCCACCGCCGATGAAGAGGAGGACGAGGATCTCGCCGACGAGCTCCTCACCTCGTCGTGCCTGGTCCTCACCGACGGCCGGCGGACCAGCCCCGAGGCCGCCAAAGGGTTGGACATTCTGCTGCCCGAGGAAGCATCCCAACTCTGGTCCTCACTGGGTATCGGCGCCCAGGTGCACACCGCCTACTCGGAACGTCCCACGTGGCCGGTGATTGCCGGATGGCTGCACGACACTGGAACGCTGCGAAAGACCGCGACGGACGCAGACGCACTCCGAGTCCTCTCCAACGCGGGGCGCAGCGACGTCGAGCTAGCTGAGCCGCTGACCGACGACCAGGCGAACGCGCTCCGCGCCGCCCTTGAATCCGTCGAAGAGTCGGCTCGCCCCGCGCTCGCCGAGGGAATCGGACGCGCGATCCGACTTGAGGCAACCGTGTACGACGCCAACGGGAAGCGCACGCAGGTATTTGCCCGGCCTGCCGACTCCTACTTCATCGAGAAGGAGCGGAACAGCTGGTCGAACGCCGCCAAGAAGACGCCCGGGCTCGTCTGGCTCCACCGACGCTATTCAGACGCCTTGCGTGCACCATCCGGCCGCGCCGGAATCGGCACGCAACGGCTCTTCCGGCTCTTGGGTGCCGAGAACCTCCCGCGTCTGGAGCTCTTCCCCGACAACGGCCTCTACTACAAGCAGTACGCGTACTACACGTCTGGCCTGTGGAAGGACGCACCGGGCTCACCGATTCGGCGCGCGCGGCAAATGAACGAGGTTGGGGCACAGTGCACGCTCGACGACCACGCCGCGCCCGACCTTGAGAAGGTACTCGCCGACATCGCGGCCGAGAGGAACGGCCAACAGCGTCGAGAGCGGGCAATTGCCCTTATCGGCTGTCTCACCCGAAGCTGGGACCGTCTCGAACCGTACTCCCGAGTCACCGCCGCGAATCCAGACAACGGTTGGATCCACAAGGGTGATGTCGACGCGTGGTGGGTCAGCCAAGCGGCATCGATCCCCTGGCTTGGCAACGGCCGAGGCCGACCGACTGCCCCCGGGGAGTTGCGAGTCAGGACTGGGACCAACGAGGCGATGTACGGCACCGACCCGGCGCTCTACCTCGCCGAGGCATACGACGCACCAGCGCATCGCGAAGTGCTGTCAGCCCTCGGGGTGAAGGGCAATCCGACTGTTGCGGCACTGATCACCAGAATCGAGGAGATCCGCACCCTGCACCAGTCTGGACAGCCCGTGAGCCCAGACGGGTCTGACGGCCACCCGATGACGGTGGAGGAAGCCGCCGATTTCGCCGCCCCGTTCTACCAAGCACTGGCCGCCGAAGTTCACGGCGGAGGCATCCAGCGCGTGGGCAACATGCAAGCCAGCGTGCTGCGCAGCCGCTTCGATCGCGGCGACGGCTTGATCATCACGAACCACGGCTGGAGACGCACCGCCCTGGCGCGATCTGGCCCCCCAGTCTTCGGAGACTTGGTCGCATTCGTGCCGGCCGTAACCGGCGCAGAACCCTTATGGAGCGCGCTGGGAGTAAGGCCCCCCACAGCCGACGATGCCAAGACCGTCATCAAGACGCTCGCAGGCACCCGATCCCTCAGCACCGACGAACAGCAGATCATGCTGGAAGCTCTACGAATCCTTGCGGACACATCTCCCGAACGCCTCGGCCAGTTGCGCCGCCAACCGGTGTATGTCGGCAACGGCTGGACAAGCAAGCGGCCCGTATATGCGGTCGAGAACCCATTGCTCGCAGAAGCGCTCAAGGGGAAGGTTGCAGTTTGGCAGCCCGGCGGGCAACTGACTCAACTCAAGTCTCTTGTCGATCCGCTCGCACTCACCCCGCTCGACGCCACCCACGCACATGTCCTCCACGAAAGCTCAGCCAACTACGACCCCGATCTCACGGATTTACTGCGGCGCGCGGTTCGTAACCTCCAGACCGACCTGACCCAGAGTGCGCCGGCATCTGCTGAGGCCATCGCTCTCACATGGGAGGAACTGTCCGACTTCCAGGTCGCTGTGCTTCCCGACCTTCGGGTCCAGGTCGCCGTGCCGGACAGCGCTGGGCACCAAGTGGCGCTGCCAGCGTGGTTGGACACCCAACGTGCGACGCTGTTCGTCAACTCCTCCGAGGACGCCAGCCGGGCCCGAAGTGGTGGATACGCAATTGCGTCCATCTTCGACACTGGCCCACGCGAAATCGGGTATGCGTGGCTCGCGGCCTGGGCTGATGCCGAGGCAGGCGCCCAGGCCGACCTCGTCGTCTCCGCAGCCGCGCGCGCTGCCGAAGAGAAGTTGCGTCGGGAGAAGAGCCAGGCGGCGCTCAACTCCCTGCCGACCTCGAAGCAGCCGGTCACTCGCTCGGCCCGAAAGCCGAAGAAGGGAACACCCAGCCAAGGGGCCACGGACGATCCCCCGTCACCGCCGAAGGCTCGCATTCTCGTCGACCCCGCCACCTTGGTCCTGCAAGACACCGCCGGGGAACTCATCACCGGCACACCTCGCGGCGAGGGAGGTACAGGTTTGTCGGGCGGGTCCGGAGCCGCCGGAACTGGGAAGCCGAAGTTGAAGGAACCGAACCGAGACAAACCCAAACAGCCCGGCGGCGGCGGCCGAGGGCCGCTCAACTACACGGCACAGGAGCGCGAGGACGCGGGGTTGGAGCTTCTTCGCATGGTTCTGGCTGGCGACGAATGCACATTGACCGATGTCCGGCACCAACCAAATGTGGGCGCCGATGCAGTCGATGATCGTGGTCGGTACTACGAACTCAAAGTTCACCAAGGAGCGATCCCCGACTCCGTGCAGCTTGAGGACAGCCAGATCCAGCGAGCGATGGCTGCGCCGGATGACTTCTTCCTCGTCCTCGTGGGCAATGTGGAGGATGGGCAGGGGAACCCCGAGGTCAGGATCATTCATGATCCGCTCCATCACCTGACTGTCCAACCACAAGGAGCCGTCCACCTCACCGGCGTCCTCTCAGCCGAGGTGGCCCGGTCGTGGGCGTTTGAGCCAGTGGGCGAGGACGACCACGAGCGCACTGACCCGGAGTAGCTCGCTCTCGGTCCACAGATCTAGCTCGCGTTGGCGCGAGAACGATCGATGTGCGAAAATCCAACACGTGGACAAGATGGTACTCGGCCAGAGGCTCTCCGAGGCCCGCGATCTCGCAGGCATGACTCAGGAGAGCGTCGCGCGTGCCGTCGGTCTCGACCGGACCGCTATCGTCCTGCTTGAGAAGGGCGAGCGCAATCTCAAGGTGCCTGAACTGGTGCAGATCGCTCAGGTTCTCGGTCGACCGCTCTCGTACTTCGTCGAGGCACCAGTGCCGGCTGCAGTCAGCCGTCGATCAACGCCCCACGCTGCGCATGACTCGACCCGTGCTCTGGACGTCGAGATCGACCAGTTCGCGTCAGATTTGCGAGGTCTATTGGCGCTGGGGTTGCTTGAGCCAGTCCTTCGTGATGAGAGCGCTCGCGTACCTAGAACGCACGCTGAGGCCGAGAGTGCTGCCGCCTCGTTCCGGAGAAAGGCGGGCCTCGGTTCCGAACCGATTGCCGATCTTGGCCGCCTTTGCGAACGGTTCGGACTCCACACGTTCGCGGCGCCCCTCGGCGAATCTGGTCCCGACGGAGGGTGTGTTGCGGTAGACGCAGAGGGTGGCGCACTGGGCGCCGCGGTCATCAATGGGCATACCGGGTCGGGCCGACGCCGGATGACCCTGGCACATGAACTGGGCCATTGGCTGTTTGGCGATGCGTATGACACGGAAGCCTCGCTTGACAGCGAACAGATGATCAACTCGTTCTCCATCCACTTCCTCGCTCCCCGCGCTGGGATCACCACGGTTTGGTCAGAGTACGCTGAGTGGCCGCTTCGAGATCGCGCTCTAGCAGTCGGCGTTGCCTTCCGACTGAGTTGGACGGCGGCAATCTCTCAACTTCGAAATGTTGGTCTCATCTCGCACGACGAGCGCGATCGGCTCAGCGCCAACGAGCCCCGGTCTGGCGACTACTTGCGCCTGGGGTTGTCATGGAATGACGAGCTAGAAGCCCGGTACCTCTCGCCAGCCTTCGTCGCCGCATGCCTGACGGGCTACACCTCGTCCAAGCTCACTGAGTCGCGCGTACTTGAACTACTGCGAGGGATGCTCACTGTCGACGACCTACCTGCGGTGGACGCGTCGTCGTCGATGGACGGACTCCGCCGATCTTTCGAGGGCCACACCGGCTCAGGATCGGATGCCTGACCTAACGACCTGGGTCACTGACACCAGCGTCTACACCCACCTATGCCGTGCCGGGCACGTCGAGATTCTTGAACGCTTGGCGCCGGGCGGCGTGATTGTCGTGCCCGACGAAGTCAACACAGAGATCCAGGCCGGGCGCATGCTGTACAGCGGGATACCAGACCCTGCTTCGACGTCTTGGGCACAAACGACCGTTCTCACGGAGGACGAAGTCTTTACGCAGCTCATCGTCAAGGCGGCGCTTGGCGGCGGTCCCACCCAACACTTGGGCGAGAGCGCGGTCATCGCATGCGCCAAGCACCGCGGCATCACGGCGCTGATCGATGACAAGAGCGCGATCGCCCAGGCAGACCTGCACGGCGTCCAGAGCCACGACACCCTCTGGCTCGTGATCGAGGCTCACTGGACCCTCCCGGACGTCGACCGAGCACGCGCGATACAGATCGTGGACGACCTCCTGGCCACCGACATGTTCTTGCCGATCAGCTCTGGCGAGAGCCTGTTCTCATGGGCGTACGAGGAGGGATACCTCCCCCATGAGTAGGCCGGCCGAGTGATACACGAGAGTGATACATGAAGCCCCGGAAACGGTGTCCAACGGCGATACAACCCGAACCCGAGTGATCCACAGAACCCGTCCTGACCTGCGGTTTCGCGAACTCTCGTCAATGACCGTCTACGCGGCGACCTCGTGGCACCAGTGGCAGGCGGCGTAGCCCACGCTCAGCAGCACGGGCACGTTGCGCCGGCGCGCCTCCTCAAACGCCTCGGGTCCCCACTCCCACCAGTCGACCGGGTTGTCGGCGTGCTGGAGCAGGTAGGGCGACGTCGCGCTCGCGAGGCGGTTGGGCATGGTGTCAGTCTGTGCCCCAGCCCAAGCGCCGCGTCGAGACAGTCCCGTCAGGCGGCGCCCTCGGCGAGCGTGAGCGCGATGTCGATGATCATGTCCTCCTGGCCCCCGACGAGCCCGCGTCGGCCGCACTCCATGAGGATGTCGCGGACGTCGACGCCGTAGCGCGCCGACGCGGCCTCGGCGTGCCGCAGGAAGCTGGAGTACACCCCGGCGTACCCGAGCGTGAGCGTCTCGCGGTCGACCCGCACCGGGCGGTCCTGGAGCGGGCGCACCAGGTCGTCGGCGGCGTCCTGCAGCTGGAACAGGTCGCAGCCGTGCTCGAAGCCCATCAGGTCGGCGACCGCGATGAACGGCTCGATCGGGCAGTTGCCCGCGCCGGCACCGTGCCCGGCGAGGGAGGCGTCGACCCGGTATACGCCGTTCTCGACGGCGACGACGGAGTTGGCGACCGAGAGTGAGAGGTTCTCGTGCGCGTGGATGCCGATCTCGGTGGCGGGCTCGAGGACATCGCGGTAGGCGCGGACGCGCGCGGCGACGTCGTTCATGGTCAGCCGGCCGCCGGAGTCGGTGACGTAGACGCACTGCGCGCCGTACGACTCCATCAGCCTCGCCTGCGCCGCCAGCTGCTCGGGCTCGGCCATGTGCGACAGCATCAGGAACCCGGACACGTCCATGCCGATCTCACGGGCGGTTGCGATGTGCTGCGCCGAGACGTCGGCCTCGGTGCAGTGGGTGGCGATGCGGACCGACCGGACGCCGAGGTCCCAGGCCCGCTCGAGCTCGTGGATGGTGCCGACGCCGGGCAGCAGCAGCGTGGTGAGCCGCGCGTTCTCCAGCACCGAGGCGGCGGCCTCGATCCACTCCCAGTCGGAGTGGGAGCCGGGACCGTAGTTGAGGGAGCCGCCGGCCAGGCCGTCACCGTGGGCGACCTCGATCGCGTCGACGCCTGCGGCGTCGAGCGCGGCCACGATCCGCTTCACGTCGTCGGGTGTGATCCGGTGGCGTACGGCGTGCATGCCGTCGCGCAGGGTGACGTCCTGGACGTAGATCGGGGTGCTCATCAGCCGTTCGCCTTCCGGGCCGCGATCCGCTCGGCGACCTGGAGGCCGGCGGAGGTCATGATGTCGAGGTTGCCGGCGTACGCCGGGAGGTAGTGCGCGGCGCCCTCGACCTCGAGGAACACCGACACCTGGTGGGTGGGGCGTCCGGTCGCGCCGGCGGCGAGCAGCGTCTGGACGGGCTGGTCCTCGGGGACCGGCGTGATCTGCACCTGCTGCTTGAGCCGGTAGCCCGGGACGTAGGCGGAGACGTCGGCCACCATCTTCTCGATGCTGGCGCGGATCTCCTCGTGCACACCCTCGTCCGGGGTGTCGACCAGGCAGAGGACCGTGTCTCGCATGATCAGGGGCGGCTCGGCGGGGTTGAGGATGATGATCGCCTTGCCCCGGGCGGCACCGCCGACCTCGACGATCGCCTGCGAAGTGGTCTCGGTGAACTCGTCGATGTTCGCGCGGGTGCCCGGGCCGGCCGACTTGGAGGCGATGGAGGCCACGATCTCGGCGTACGCGACCGGCACGACGCGGGCGACGGCCGCCACCACCGGGATCGTGGCCTGGCCGCCGCAGGTGACCATGTTGAGGTTGGGCGCGTCCAGGTGGTCCTCGAGGTTGACCGCGGGGACGACGTACGGCCCGATCGCCGCGGGCGTCAGGTCGATCATCGTCTTCCCCAGCGGCTGGAGCCGGGCCGCGTTGGCGCGGTGTGCCCCGGCCGACGTGGCGTCGAAGACGATCTCGATGTCCTCGAACCCCGGCATCGCGACCAGCCCCTCGACACCCTCGTGGGTGGTCGGGACGCCGAACCGCGCGGCGCGGGCCAGCCCGTCGGACGCCGGGTCGATGCCGACCATCGCGCCCATCTCGAGGTGGTCGGAGCCCCGCATCACCTTGATCATCAGGTCGGTGCCGATGTTGCCGGACCCGATGATGGCGACCTTCGTACGTCGCGTCATGACTGCTCCCCGTAGGTGAAGGACACCGAGCCGAGGCCGGTGATGGTGGCGCGCACCCGCTGACCGGGGGCGAGGGGCCGCATCGGGCCGAGGGCGCCGGACAGCACCACCTGGCCGGCGCGGAGCGGGTCGCCGAGCTCGCGGGCGCGCCCGGCGAGCCAGGCCAGCGCGGCGAGCGGGTCGCCGAGGCAGGCCGCCCCGGACCCGGTCGAGACGGTCTCGCCGTCGATGGTCATGGTCATCTCGGCCTCGCGCGGCTCGAACGCGTCGAGCCGGACCCGCTCGGGGCCCAGCACGTAGGCGCCGGACGAGGCGTTGTCGGCGACGGTGTCGCCGAGGCTGATGTCCCAGTCCGCGACCCGGCTGCCGCAGATCTCGACGGCGGCGACCGCGTGGTCGACGGCCGCCCGGACCCGGACGAGCCCGAGGTCCCCGTCGACGAGGTCCGCGCCCAGCACGAACGCGATCTCGGCCTCGGCGCGCGGCTGCAGCACCGACCCGGCGGCGACGACGTCCCCGCCGTGGTGCTCCATGTCGTCGAACAGCACCCCGAAGTCCGGCTGGTCCACGCCGAGCTGGGCCTGCACCGCGGCGGAGGTCAGGCCGATCTTGCGGCCGACCACGCGGGCGCCGCCCGCCACGCGGAAGGCGGTGAGGCGCTGCTGTACGGCGTACGCCGCCTGGACGTCGTCGGCGCCGACGAGGTCGCGCACCGGGGCGCACGGCACGCCGGTGCGGGCGGCGTCGAGCAGCCGGGTGGCCGCGGCGTCGAGCTGCGCCTCTCGGGCGAGGAGGTGAGGAGCCATGCCCCGAACCCTCCGGGGCGCCGGCCGTCCCGGGCCAGCGGCGCGTGCCGGTCCCCGGAACCGTGTGCTCGGGCTCTCCCGGTGTGCCGGAGTGCGGCATGACGCTCTTGAGCCTGCCCGGGAGCGCGCGCACCGTGCAGGGATGGAGACCGTGCAGCGCAGCGTCATCGACCCGACCCAGTACCGCGACGTGATGGGGCACTACCCCACCGGCGTCGCGGTGGTGACCGGCACCGTGGACGGCGAGCCCGTCGGGATGGTGGTCGGCACGTTCAGCAGCGTGTCGATCGACCCGCCGCTCGTGGCGTTCATGCCGCAGGTCGGCTCGCGCACCTGGGACCGGCTGGCGCAGGCCGACGCGCTCTGCGTCAACGTGCTCGCGCACGACCAGCTGGCGCTGTGCCGGACGATGGCGGTGCCCCGGCCCGGCAAGTTCGACGGCGTCGACTGGTCGCCGTCCGCGGCCGGCGCCCCGGTGCTCACCGACGCCGTCGCGCACGTGCACTGCCGCCAGGAGTCGGTCGTCGAGGCCGGCGACCACTGGATCGTGTTGTGCGCTGTGGACGAGATGGAGGTGACCAGGCCCGCGACGCCGCTGCTGTTCTTCCAGGGCGGGTACGGCGGGTTCTCGCCCGCCGGCATGGCCGCGAAGGCCGACGCCGACCTGATCACCGCGGTCCGCCTCGGCGACCGGGCCCGCGCCCAGGTCGAGCGGATCGCCGCTCGTCTCGAGTGCGAGGCCGCGGCGCTCGTCGCGGTCAGCCCCGACGAGCTCACCACCGCGGTCAGCGCCTACGGCGGTACCGCGACGATGGTCGAGCCGCTCGGCCAGCGGATCCCGCTGATCCCCCCGATCGGCGAGGCGTACGTCGCCGGCGCCGACCCGGAGGTCGTCGAGCGGTGGCTGGCCAAGGTCACCCCGGACGACCCCGCCCTCGTCGAGTGCTACCGCCGCCGCCTGGCCACGGTCGCCGAGCGCGGCGTCGCGCTGAGCATGGTCGGCCCGGGCGCCCGCAGCGAGTACGAGCGCCTGCACGAGGCCCTGGCCGAGTACGCCTCGGGCGAGCTCACCCCCGCCCGCGAGCGCGCGGTCCGGTCGGTGCTGGCCCAGACCCGCCACTTCTTCGACGACGTCGACGTGCTGCCCGGCGAGACGTACGACGTAGGCGCGGTCGTCGTGCCCGTGCACGGCCCCGATGGCCGCGTGGCGCTCGTGCTGCGCGCGACGCAGCTGCCCGCCGGCGTCCCCGGCCACGTCGTCGGCGGCTGGGTCGACGAGGTCCGCGCGGCCGCCGCCTGCGTCGAGCGCGACCTCGCCAACGGCGGGGCGGAGCAGGCCACGGCGTACCGCGACTGGTACGAGGCCGACTTCCCGCTCTGAGGCCCGGTGGGCCGCACTGCGACCGGAGCGTCGTCGTTTGGTCCCAGACTGCAGCTGGAACCGCTCCCCACCTGCGGTTGGTGACCAAACGACATCACCGCCGCGCCCCAGACCGACCCCACCCAAGGCCCGGCGGACGGACCCGCGGCGCGACGGGAGGGGCAACCGGACCTCCCCCATGGTCACCACTCCAGCGGGAACCGCTCCCCACCTGCGGTTGGTGACCAAACGACATCACTCTTCGGCACGGGCGACACCCCCCGGAGACAGCACTGCCCCGGACTCGGCGTCCGGGGCAGTGGTGTGACCGCTGGGCTCAGTCGGTGTAGGGGTGCACGATGCCCGGCGGGCGGTTCTTCGCCTCGGGGTCGAGCTTGTGGCCCCAGATCGCGGTGGCACCGTAGGTGTAGGGCACCCAGTCGCCGTCGACCGCGATGCCGTCGTAGCCGACCTCGACGTTGAACAGCGACGGTGTGGCGCAGTAGAAGCTGAACGTCTTGTCGTTGGTGTGGCGGCCCAGGCTGAGCGTGATCGGCACGTCGTACTCGTCGAGCATGTCGTACGCCGACCCCACGTCGTCGATCGACTTCATCTGCAGCATGAGGTGGTTGAACACCGCGACGCCCGGCGGGCACTGCCCGAGCGCGAGCGTGTGGTGGCGCTCGTTGACGTGGTAGAACCGCGCGTTCAGCTGGCCCGGGACGATGATCTTGTCCGAGAGCCGGAAGCCCAGCACGTCGTGGAAGAACCGGTGGCCGGCCTCGATGTCCGGCATCATCAGCAGCACGTGGCCCAGGCCCTGGGTGCCGGTCACGAAGCCCGAGATCGCGCGACCGGGGCGGAACGTCGAGGGGTGGAAGTGCTGGCCCCAGCTGACCTCATGGGGGAAGCCCCACGGATCGGTGAACGTGATCAGTCGGTTGACGGCGCGGACGTCGGCGAGCTCCGCGGAGCCGCGCTCGGCGGTGACGCCGGCCTCGGCCAGGCGCTCGACGACGACGTCCAGGTCCTCCTCGTGGTCGACGGCCCAGCCGAAGTAGGCGACCGAGTCCTCCTCGGCGGGGTGGATCTGGATGCGCCACGCGGCGTCGTCGACGCGCAGCCGGACGGAGCCGTCGGGGCCGTCCTCGGCCAGCTCGGCGCCGAGGAACCCGGCCCCGAAGCGGCGCCAGTCCTCCGACCGGGGCGAGTTCACCCCGAGGTAGGCGAGCGAAGTGATCATTCCTGCTTCTCCTGTGGGTTGGGGGTCGGGACTCAGACGAACAGCGCGGGGTTGGCGTCGCCGCCGAGATCGTCGGTCGACCAGCCGGTGTAGACGTTCTCGGCGACGTTGCAGATGTGGCTCAGCCCGACCTGCAGGTCGCGCCAGTAGCGCTCGTTGGGGAAGTCCTTGCGGATGCCGCTCGCGCCGCTGATCTTGAAGAGCCGGTCGATCGCGTCGGCCGCGCGCCGGGTGGCACGCACCTGGTCGCGGCGGAACGTCAGCCGCTGGCTGCGGGTGATCTCGCCGCCCTTGCCGACGTACTCCTGGAGCTCGGCGGCCGAGGTCAGCAGGTGCGCCCGGCTGGCGGCGATGTCGGCCGCGGCGTCGCCGTACACGATCAGCTGCGTGGGGTCGGTCCGACCGACGATGCCATCGGCGGAGACCCGGGTCGAGAGGTAGTCGCGGTAGGCGGCGAGCGCTCCCTGCGCGATGCCCTGGGTGGCCGCCCCGATCGCCGCGGAGAACACGAGCGGGAACTTCAGCCGGTAGAGCGGCTTGCCCTCCTGCCGGTGCTCGTAGCCGCCGGAGAGCATCACCGACGCCTCGACCACGCGGTAGTCCGGGATGAAGACGTCGGTCATCTGCACGTCCTTGGAGCCGGTGCCGAGCAGGCCCATGACGTTCCAGGAGTCCTCGACGATCTCGTAGTCGGCCCGCGGGATCACGAAGTGCCGGATGTCGGGGGGCGTGCCCGGCTGCCCGTCGTCCGCGACGACCATGCCGCCGAGGATCACCCACGCGGAGTGGTCGGTGCCGGTCGAGTAGGGCCAGCGGCCGGTGAACAGGAACCCGCCGTCGACGCGCCGCGCCCGGCCGAAGGGCGCGTACGGCGAGGCCGTCCAGGTGTCCTGGTCCTCGCCCCAGATCTCGTCCTGGAGCCGCGCGTCCATCATCGCGATCTCCCACGGGTGGACGCCGACGACGCCCGCGACCCAGCCGGCCGACGGCGACGCCGCGCCGACCGCCATCGCGGCCTCGAGGAAGTCGGCCAGCGTGGCCTCGTAGCCACCGTGCTCGACCGGCTGGAGCAGCCGGACCAGGCCGGTCTCCTTCATCGCCTCGACCGTGCGGTCGGTCAGCCGCCCCAGCTCGTCGCTCGGGACCGCCTCCTCGCGGAGGACGTCGGCGGCCTTGTGGACCTTCTCCACCACCTCGTGCTTGGACTGGGGCATGGGTTCCTCATCTCTGGTCGAGCGTCTGTAACGATCACTACGGGGACGGTAGGGACGATGTGACCTGCGCCACCACCGGCGCGTGCCGGTCCGCGGCACGCGCGGTCGGCGGTCGGGACGGCGGGCGGGTCAGCGGGCGCGGGACCGGTCCCGGACCACCTTGGCCAGCGCGACCGCGACCACGAGGCCGGCGCCGTAGAAGACGTTCTGGATCCAGCCGGCGTAGCCGAGCAGCTGCAGCCCGAAGATGCCGGTGGTCAGGAAGTAGATGGCGACCATCGTGCCGATCGGGTTGAACGCGCCGGGCTGCACCACGGCGGTGCCGAGGAACACCGCGGCCAGCGCCGGCAGCAGGTAGCTGTTGGAGGTCGAGGAGTCGAAGCCGCCCACGGTGGCCACCAGGATCAGGCCGGCGAGGCCCGCGAGCAGCCCGGCGACGACGTACGCCCCGAAGCGCACGCGCTGCACCCGGATGCCGGCGAGCCGGGCGACCTCGGCGTTGGCGCCGACGAACACGATCGCGCGGCCCAACGGGGTCCACGAGAGCACGTAGGCGATGATCAGCGCGAGCGCGATGCCGTACCAGAACGACACCGGCATGCCGAGGACGTCGCCGATCGCGATCTTCGCCAGGTTGGGACTGCTGACCGAGACGATCGTGGAGCCCGACACGAGCTGCGCGACCCCGGTGAGCAGGGTCGCCATGCCGAGGGTCACGACGAACGACGACACGTCGAGCACCACGACGAAGAAGCCGTTGACCACACCGGCGAGCACGGAGGCGCCGACCCCGATCACACAGGCCAGCACGATGTTCATCCCGTGCATGCCGGCCAGCACCGGGATCACCGTCGCGGTGATGCCCATCATCGCCGCGACGGAGAGGTCGAACTCCCCCACCGCCAGCGTGACGAGCGCCGCCATGGCCAGGAACACCAGCACCTGCTGGGATCCGAAGATCGAGGAGAACGTCCCGCTGGTGCCGAAGGTGTCGGGCACCTGCGTGTAGAAGTACAGCGCCATCAGCGCCCACACCCCGATGAGGGCGTACTTCGAGGCGGCCGTGCGCAGCAGGTCGCCGGCGCGCCCGTGGCGGGGCTGCTCGCCCTGCACGGGCGCGATCACGACGGTGCCGCTGTCGGCGACGAGGCGCCGCGCGGTCTCGTCCTGGCTCACGAGGTGGTCGACGGTGGAGACGGGCTCAGGCATGGGTGGCTCCCGTGGTGGTGGGGACGGAGTAGATGGCCTCGAGGAGGGCGTCGGGGTCGTCGGTGCGCATCTCCCGCGGCTCCTGGCCGGGGTGGAGCACGAGCACGCGGTCGCAGATCTCCGCGAGGTCGGTGGGCTCGGTGCTCACCAGGAGCACCCCGCGGCCGGCGGCGGCCGCGTCGCCGATGGCGCGCAGCAGGTCGGCCCGGGCGCCGACGTCCACGGCCTGGGTCGGCTCGTGCAGCACGAGCAGCTCCGGGCCGGTGGAGAGCCACTTGGCGAACAGCACCTTCTGCTGGTTGCCGCCGCTGAGCTCCTTGACCAGGTCGTCGCCCGAGCGCACCTTGATCTGCAGCCGGTCGATCCAGTCGGTGGTCAGCTGCTGCTGCCAGTTCCGGCGTACCAGCCAGGGGCGGCCGCGCCGCCGCACGCTCGGCAGCGCGAGGTTGTCCCGGACGCTGTGCTCGAGGGCGAGGCCGTCGCGCACGCGCCGCTCCGGCACCAGCGCGACGCCCGCCCGCAGCGCGTCCGCCACGCCGGCCCGGGTCAGGTCGAGCCGACCGGTCGGGGTGGTCACGGTGCCGGAGGCCGCGCGGGTCGCACCGGCGAGCAGGTAGGGCACCTTCTCGAAGCCGGTGCCGGGCAGCCCGGTCAGCCCGACCACCTCGCCGCGCCCGATCGTGATCGACAGCGGCCGACCGTCCACGTCGAGATCGGCGATCACCGCGGCGGAGCCCGCGGGCGCGTCGCCCGCCGAGGGCACGCGGGCCACGGCGTCGACGGTCTTGCCGAGCATGAGCCGGGCCAGGTCGGCCTCGCTCAGCTCGGCGGTCGGCAGCCCGGAGCCGGTCACCCGGCCGTCGCGCAGCACCGTCACGCGCTCGCTGACGGTCAGCACCTCCTCGAGGTTGTGGCTGACCATCAGCACCGCCGTACCGGTCGCGACCACGCGGGCCAGCAGGTCGTGCATGCGGGCGAGGTCCTCGCGGGGCAGGGCCCGGGTCGCCTCGTCGAGGATCATCAGGCCCTGGCCGGGCACGGTGGCGCGCATCGCCCGGGCGATCGCGACGCCGGCGCGGTGCGCCGGGGCCAGGTCGCCGACGAGCATGCGCGGGTGGACCGGGATCTCGAGGCGGCCGAGGAGCTCCGCGACCAGCTCGTCCTGGCGGCGCCAGTCGATGCGGCCGGTGAGCCGCGAGCGGACGAAGCCGCCGACGCCGACGTTCTCGCTCACCGTCAGGTGGTCGAGCAGCCCCACGTCCTGGTGCACGACGGAGACGCCGGCGGCCTGGGCGGTCCGCCACTGGACGGGCAGCGCCAGCGGCCGCCCGTCCACCTCGAGGGTCATGCCGGCGTCGGGGGCGTGGTAGCCGGTGAGGATCTTCACCAGCGTGGACTTGCCCGATCCGTTCTGGCCCACGAGGGAGTGGATCTCCCCGGGCTGGACGACCAGGTGGGCGTCCTGCAGCACCGTGGTGGGGCCGAAGGTCTTGCTGGCGCCGCGGGCCTCCAGCCGGGGAGTGGTGGTCATCGTCAGCTCACGCCCCAGGCCGCGAGGAAGTCGGCCTTGAAGCTGTCGTTGCCGAACCAGTCGGGCGTGAAGTAGGCCTTGTCGGTCAGGTCGAGGTCGCCGACGTTGTCCGCGGTGAAGTCGCGGGTGACCATCTCGTCGGCGAGCTGGACCTCGTCGCCGGCGAGCAGCTGCATCAGGCCGTTGGCGTACTTCCAGCCCTCGTAGATCACGGGGGTGCCGAGGTCGGAGGCCTGCTGGCCCGCGGCGACGCGCTGCAGTCCGGCGAGGTCGGAGCTGGAGGAGAACACCTTGACCTGCTTGGCCTTGCCGGAGCTCTGGAGGCCCTGCAGCGCCGGTGCCACGAAGCTGTCGACCGGGACGATGAGCGCGTTGGTGTCGGGGTTGGCCACCATCGCGGCACTGACCGCCGACGGCAGCTTGTCGAGATTGGCGGTCGTGAAGTCCGCGGTGGCGATGCCGCAGCTCGGGCACAGCTCCTTGAACGTCGCCACGCCCTGGTCGCTCGCGTCGCGGGTGGTGGTGGAGTCCATCAGCCGCAGCCACAGCGCGTTGGTGTCCTCGCCGCCCTGCGCGAGCGCCGACATCGACATCGCGTCGTAGAGCTTCCCCACGCGGCCGGTGTTGTCGTAGAACGCCAGCGTGTCGTCGGACTCGCGGCCGCCGCTCGGGGCGACGCCGCCGACGAGCACGGGCACGCCCTTGGCGGCCAGCGCGTCGAACGCCGTACCGGCCATGGCGTAGTCGATGAACAGGGACACGACCGCATCCGCGCCCTGGTCGCCGGCCTGCTTGAGGCAGTCGGCCACCGCGGTCGGCGTGAACTTGCCGTCGCAGATCGTGGCGGTGGCGCCCACGGCCTTCATCGCGTCCTGGATGCCGACCGCGACGCCGTGGATCACGGGGATCTGGTCGCCCAACGGGATCACGGTGATCTTCTTGCCGGCCAGGTCGGGCGTCGTCGAGAGCGCCGGCTCGTCCGGGTAGTCGGTGATGGCGTCCTGCCACCCGGCGACGGCCTCCTTCGCCTTGGCGATGCCGGCGGCGCTGTCCTCGGCGCTGCCACTGGGGGTGCCGGCGCTCACGGTGTCCTGGGCGCAGGCGGCGAGCATGCTCAGGAGGGCGGCGCTCGCAACGAGCGCGGCGCCCCGCCGGGCGGTCTGACGATGAAGTGACATGAGGTCTTCCTTTGCCGTGCCGTCGGCCGGGGTCGGCCGGTGGATGGAGCCGAGACCTGCCGACCATGAACGCTCGTGGCGGGCGTCACACAGCGGTCCGTGCCGCTCTGCGGACCGACCGGCCCGCGGCGCGCCGGGCCGGACCGGCCGCGTGCCGCGGACAGGCACGACGACGTCGTACGCCGTGGGCCCGGCCCGCCAGGATGCGGAGGTGACCGCCACCTCCCGCGACCCCGCCACCTCCGGGGCCACCACCTCCGGGGCCACCACCTCCGGGGCCACCACCTCCGGGGCCGGCGTGCCCGGCGACCTCTCCCGGCCGCTGCTGGTGACCCTCGGCGCCCTCACCGCGATCGCGCCGCTGGTCACCGACCTCTACCTGCCGGGTCTTCCCGACCTCGCCCGGTCCCTCGGGACCTCCGACGCCCTCGCCCAGCTCACGATGTCGGTGTGCCTGGTGGGCCTGGCGCTCGGGCAGCTGGTCGTCGGCCCGCTCAGCGACCGGATCGGCCGGATGCGGCCGCTGCGCTGGGGTGTCCTGGTGCTCGCGGTGACGTCGTTCCTGTGCGCGGTGGCGACCGACGTCTGGGTGCTGCTGGCCCTGCGGCTGGTGCAGGGCCTGGCCGGCGCAGCGGCGGTGGTGGTGGCGCGGGCGATCGTGCGGGACGTCTACAACGGGGCGCGGGCCGCCAAGGTGTTCTCGGAGCTGATGCTCGTGATGGGCCTGGCGCCCGTCGTCGGCCCGCTCATGGGGGGCCAGCTGCTGGCGCTGACCGACTGGCGCGGGATCTTCGTGTTCCTCGGCATGGTTGGCCTGCTCCTGGTCGCCGCGTGCTGGCTGGTGCTGCACGAGACCCGACCGGCCGGCGTCCGCGCGGTGGTCCCGATCCGCCGGCGCGCGCTCCGGGGACTGCTGGCCCAGCGGCGCTTCCGCGGCTTCCTCGTGCTGAGCGCGCTGCTCGGGGTGGTGCTGTTCGCCTACATCTCGATGAGCTCGTTCGTGCTGCGCGGCGACTACGGCCTCGGCCCGGTGGCGTACGCCTGGGTCTTCGGCGCGAACGCCGCGGGCATGATCGTCGGCAGCCAGGTCAGCGCCCGCCTGGTCGGCCGCGTCGGTCCCATCGTGCTCCTGCGGCGCGGGCTGTCGGTCGTCTGCGCGGCGACCGTGCTGCTCGCCGTCACCCTGCTGCTCGACGCGCCGCTCGCCGTCGCCGCGGTGCCCCTCTGGCTGGTGCTCGTCGGCCTCGGCATGTCGTTCGGCAACAGCACCGCGCTCGCTCTCGTGCCGCACGCCGGGGACGCGGGCGCCGCCTCCGCGCTGATCGGCGCCAGCCAGTTCCTGCTGGGTGCCACGGTGCCGCCGCTCGTCTCGATCGGTGGCGTCACGGGTCCACTGATGGGCATCAGCATGGCCACCGCCGGCGTGGGCGCCCTGCTCACCATGGTCGTCGTCATCACCCCCGAGCTCGCCGCGACCGCCCGGCACGTCCCGACCGACGTGTCCCACCCACCTCACTAGACTCGTGCCGCCGCCGCGCGGCACACCCGATCCGGAGCGGAGCCATGGCACGCAAGACGACCCGTCAGCACGCGCAGGGCGAGGCCTCCCGCCGGACGATCCTCGACGCGACCCTCCGGATCGCCGGAGAGCGCGGCTACGTCGGCACGACGATGGCGCTGGTGACCAAGGCCAGCGGTCTGCCGGGCAGCTCGGTCTATTGGCACTTCCACAACAAGGACGACCTGCTCGCCGACGCGCTCGTCCACGGCTACCGGCGGTTCGACGAGGAGCTGGGCCGGTGGCGCGAGGTGGACCCCTCCCAACCGCTGGAGGAGGAGCTCCTCGCCCAGCTGCGCGCGACCGCGCACGCGTTCGACGAGGAGCCCGGCTTCTGGCGGATGGGGCTGCTGCTCGCCCTGGAGACCGGGCCGGCGGTCGGCACCGGCCCGCGCGAGCGCTTCCTCGAGGTGCGCGCCCAGGCGCTGACCCGCCTGACCGACTGGTGGACCCACGCCCTCGGCGACGACGCCGATCCCGGCGGCCGCCGCGCGCGCACCCTCGCCCTGCTGACGGTCGCGAGCACCGACGGGCTCTTCCTCGCCCACCAGTCCGACGTGCAGGAGGACCTCAACCCCGTGGTCGAGGCGCTCTCCCGCGGTCTCGCCGCCGCCGCGCGGCACCTGGTCTCCGAGGAGGCCGCGCCCCGGCGTACCGCCCGTCGGGTCCCCCCGGCGCGCCTGGTCGTGGCCGACCCGGACTCCGGGCGCGAGCGGTTGCTCCGCGCGGCGGCCGACGTCGCGGCCGAGAGCGGCTACGACGGCACCACGATCTCGCGGATCTGCGAGCGTGCCGGCCTGCCGGCGAGCTCGCTCTATTGGCACTTCAAGGACAAGGACGACCTGATCGCCGCGGCGATCGAGCACTCCTACCAGGAGTGGTACGTCGCCCAGCCGGCCTGGCTGCCGCCCGACCCCGGCACCCGGTGGCAGGACCAGCTGCACGATCACTTCACGGTGAGCCTGCGCAGCCTCGCCGAGCGGCCGCTGTTCCTCCGGATCGGCCACCAGCTGCTGCTGCTCCGCCGCGACGACCCGCCCGCCGCCCGCTCCCGCTTCGTCGCGGTCCGCCGGCAGGCGCGGCTGGTCCAGGAGCAGTGGTACGCCCAGGTGCTCGGCACCGACGGTGCCGCTGGGTCCGAGCGGCTGCACGGGACGCCGGACGCGATGGCCCAGCTGACGATGGCGCTCTCCGACGGTCTGTTCTTCTCCTACCAGCTCGACGAGCCCGCGTGGGACGTCGAGCTGTTCACCGAGCTGCTCGTCGCCATGCTCGACGCCGCGGCCACCGTCGTGCCGTCTCCGACCGCCGGCTGAGTCCGCCACCCCGCCGGTTGCGCAACCGGCGCATGGCCAACCCATCGAACGGCCGTGCATGGAGTGATCGATACGTGCTTGCGGCGCCCGCGAGGCGGACTCCAAGAGATTTCACTGTCAACTATTGGAATTCTCTGTATCGATCACTACAGTGATCCGCACCACACCCCCGTGACCGCGGTCACAGGCCGCTCGCCAGGAGGACGCATGACCAGCACGCTGATGCCCGAGACCCCGGTCCGCCAGGACGACGCGTCCGCCACCCCGGCGACGCCCGCCGTCATGCCGTCGGTGATGAAGGCGCTGCAGCTGCTCGACGCGTTCCGCGGCGCCGGGCCGACGCTCGGCGTCAGCGAGATCGCCCGCCGGGCGGGGGTGCCGAAGTCCACGGCGTTCCGGCTGCTGACCCACCTGGAGCAGGGCGGGTACGTCGAGCGGATCGGCCGCGACTACTGCCTGGGCCGCCACCTGTTCGAGCTGGGCAACAGCGTGCCGCTCTGCCGGCCCGACGGCCTGCGTGAGACCGCCGCACCGCACCTGGGGGTCCTGGTGGTCAAGACCCAGCGGCTGGTCAACCTGGCCGTGCTCGAGGGCACCGAGGTGGTCTACCTGGAGAAGATCCACGGGCACGACTCGGTCCAGGTCGAGAGCACCGTCGGCGGACGGATGCCCGCCGGCTGCTCGGCGCTGGGCAAGGCGATGCTGGCCTTCAGCGGCCGCGACGCGATCCGCACCGTGCTCGAGGGCGGCCTGGTCCGCCGGACCCGCTACTCGGTGGCCGACCCGGCCCGCTTCCTCAAGGAGCTGTCCCGCATCCGCGCCGAGGGTGTCGCCTTCGACCGCGAGGAGATCCAGCTCGGCCTGGTCTGTGCCGCCGCGCCCGTCCTGGGCCGCGACGGGCGGGCGGTGGCCGCGGTCTCCGTCTCCGGTCCCGCGACCCGCTTCAACCCGATGACCGCGGCCGCCGACGTGCGCCGCACCGCCGACGCGATCGCGCGCGACTACCGCGACTGACGCCGGCGGCCCGATCACCCAAATGGGCCGTCGGAGCCGCCCACCGGAGCCGGCCGGGCCCGCACGCAGGTGACGGCCGCGCCCGCGACGACCAGCGCCGCGAACATGCCGAACAGCACCTGGTGGCCGAGCACGATGCCGTCGACGTCGGCCGGGCTGAGCGACGCCGGGTCGCCGGAGACGAACGACTGCGCCGCGGCCGGCCCGACGAACGCGACCGCCAGCGCCACCGAGGCCGCCGAGGCGAGCGCGAGGCTGGTGGACTGCAGCGTCACCCGGACCGCGTTGACCGACCCCGCCCGGTCGGCCGGCACCCCGCGCATCAGCCCACTGACGTTGATCGGGTGGAAGACGCCGGTGCCGAGCCCGACCAGCAGCAGCCCGGCGGTGAACCAGGTGTCCGCGGCCCCGCTCGTTCCGCCGACGACGCGCACCAGCGCCAGCAGCCCGGCGACGGAGACCGCCGCCGCGGCCAGGCTGACCCGGCGCGCGCCATACCGCCGGGCGAGGACGTCGGCGAGCAGGGCGCCGACGGTGAGGCCGGCGGCGGCGACCGTGACGTGCCCGGCGGCCCCCAGCGCGCTCGCGCCGCGCAGGCCCTGGAAGTAGAGGGCACCGGCCACCATGATCCCGAGTCGGGGCGAGGAGACCAGGAACCCGGCGAGCAGGCCGCGGGCGAAGACCGGGTCGCGCAGCAGCCCCGGGTCGAGGACGGGGTCCGCGGCGCGCTGCAGCACCCGCCACAGCACCGGGACGAGCAGGCAGCCGGCGGCGAGGCCGCCGAGCACCCACGGGTCGGACCAGCCGCGGTCGGGCGCCAGCGTGATCGCGCCGATCAGCAGGACGAGCAGCACGGCCGCGACGAGGTTGCCCGGCACGTCGATGCGCAGCGGCCGACGCGGGCGCTCCGGGAGCCGGCCGAGCGCCCGGTGCGCCCAGGCGAGCGCGACCAGGCAGATCGGCACGCAGCACAGGAACAGGTAGCGCCACCCCACCGTGGCGGCGACCAGGCCGCCGGCTCCGGGCCCCGCCACCTGGGCGATCGAGAACCCGGCGAGATAGACGCCCATGGCCCGGCCGAGCAGCCGGCCGGGGAACACCGTGACCAGCACCGAGACGGCGTTGCACAGCAGCATCGCGGCGCCCACGCCCTGGAGCGCCCGCAGCGCCACCATCTCGGCCACGCCACCCGCCACCGCCAGGCCGGTGCTGGTGACCGTGAACACGGCGAGCCCGGCCAGGAACATCCGGCGCGGGTCGGCGGCGTCGGCGACCTGACCCATGAGCAGCATCGACGCGGTGTTCGTGAGGAGGTACGCCGTCAGCGCCCAGCCGGTGCCGGACGCGCTCGCGTCGAGGTCGGCGGCGATGCTCGGCAGCGCGATCGTGAGCATCGTGGAGCTCAGCGAGATGACCACCGTCGCGAGGAACACGACACCGAGCACGTGGTAGGCCCCGGCGGGCACGTCAGCGGAGCCGGGCTCGGTCCCGGCCCGCGCGTGCGACGTACCCGCCCGTCCGGTCACCACCCGAAGGGTTCTACCTCAAGGCCGAACAGGTCGTGCCCGTAGGCCTGGTAGAGCGGGTGGGCCACGTTGCACATGTGGTTCATGCCCGCGTGCAGGTCGCGCCAGAACCGCTGCAGCGGCTGCCGGTGCTGCAGCGCGCCGCCACCGGCGTTCATGAACAGCCGGTCGACGGCGTCGACCGAGCGGCGCACAGCGCGCACGCCGTTGCGGCGCAGGGCGATCCGCTGCTCACGGGTGATCAGGTCACCGGCCTCGACGACGTCGACGAGCCGCAACCAGTCGTCGAGGAACTGCACCCGGCTGGCGTGGATGTCGGCGGCCGCCTCGCCCAGCGCGATCAGCTGCACCGGGTCCGAGACCGCTGCAGGACCCCGGCCGGTCACCCGCTGCCGGGTGTAGTCGACGAACGCGGCCAGCGCACCCTCGGCCATCGCGAGCGTCGCGCAGTTGATGGCGGCGGGGAAGATCGTCCCGAACGGCACCTGATAGGTGACCGCGTCCCGGCCGACGAGGCCGGCCTGGTAGCCGTCCTCGAAGTTCGTCGGCTTGTTGACCCGGTAGTCCGGGACGAACGCGTCGCGCACCGACACGTCCTTGCTGCCGGAGCCACGCAGGCCCAGCACGTCCCAGGAGTCGTGGTGGATCTCGTAGTCCGCACGCGGCAGCACGAAGTTCCACGGCGTCGGGTCGGCGACGTTGCCGTCGTCGTCGACCATCAGGCCGCCGAGGATGATCCAGTCGCAGTGGTCGGTGCCGGAGGAGAACGGCCAGCGGCCGCTGAACCGGTAGCCGCCCTCGACCTTGCGGGCCCGCCCGATCGGGGCGTACGGCGAGGCGATCCACGTGTCGGGGTCCTCGCCCCACAGCTCCTCCTGGAGCCGCTTGTCCCACTGGCCGAGCTGCCACGGGTGGACGCCGACCACGCCGGCGACCCACCCGGCCGAGCCGCACCGCGACCCGACCGCGAGGACGGTCTCGAAGAAGTCGACCGGGTGCGCCTCGTAGCCGCCGTACTCCTTCGGCTGCAGCATCCGGACCACGCCGCTCTCGCGCAGCTGCTTGGCCCCGACGTCGCTCAGCCGGCCCAGCTCCTCGCTCTCGGCGGCCGTGGACCGGAAGACCTCGGCGGCCTCCTCGACCCGGCTCAGCACCTCGTGCATCTCAGCGCGCATGACGCCCCCTCAGTTGTTCTCGACGAAGTCGGCGACGAGCCGGTTGAACTCGTCGGCGTGCTCGATCTGCGCCCAGTGGCCGCAGCGGTTGAGCAGGACGAGGCGCGAGTCGTCGATCATCGACACCAGGCGCATCGAGTGCTCGAAGTGCACGACGCGGTCGTCGCGGCCGTGGATGAGCAGCGCCGGGGCGGTGATCGACCGGACCTCCGCGGGCGTGGCCGGGCTCGACACCGGGCCGCGACCGGCGGCCATGCCCTTGAGGAAGTTCTCGAGGTGGTCGGGCCGGGCGAGCGCGGCGTCGGAGCGCAGCTTGGCGAGCTCGTCGGTGGCGAACTCCGGGGAGAACGCCATGATGTCGACGAGCTTCTTCATCACCTCGGGCGTGGGGTTGCGGTAGCCCTCGAAGAGGATCTTGAGGCCCTCGCTCGGGCCGTCGCCGGGGCCGAACATCGTGGGCAGGTCCAGGAAGCTGCCGGGGCCCATGGTGATCAGGTGCGAGACCCGCTCGGGGTGCCGGGCGGCGACGGCGAGCGCGATCATGCCGCCCATCGAGTTGCCGACGAGCGCGGCCTTCTCGATGCCCAGCTCGTCCATCAGCTCGATGACGGCCTCGGGGTGGTCGTACTGGTCGGAGGGGGCGGAGTCGGACATGCCCCAGCCCGGGGCGTCCCAGGCGATCGCCCGGAACCGCTCCGAGAGCGGACCGAGGTTGGGCCGGAAGTTGCTCCAGCCGGTGGCGCCCGCGCCGCTGCCGTGCAGCAGGATCACGGGGTGGCCCTCGCCGGCCTCGTTGTAGTGCAGCTTCCAGGACTTGGTCTGGACGAAGCGGCTCGTGTGCTCTTCGGTCAGCTCGACGCTCATCGGTGCTCTCCCTGCTCGATCTCAGCGGTGGTGTCCTGATCAAACCCGCGAGGTGGCGTCCGGCACTCCTCCGCCGTGCCGCCTGGCGGACCGTCCCCCGAGGTCTCCCGGCGCCTGCGGTGTCAGCCTGCTCGGACACGAGCCACGGAGGTCCTCCCCCTTGTCCACGCAGCCCGCCACGTCCCTGCCCGGTCCCGGCAGCTGGGCCGACGCCCTCACCGGCGTCGGCCGGATGCCGAGCGCCCACGAGCGCCGGCTCGCGCTGCGCGCCGCCCTCGCGGCGGCCGGCCCGCTCGTCCTCCCCGGCGTCACCGACGCCCTCGGTGCACGCCTGGCCGAGCAGGCGGGGTTCGGCGCCGTCTATGCGACCGGCGCCGGCCTCGCCAACGCGCAGTACGGCGTCCCCGACCTCGGCCTGATCTCGCTCGGCGAGGTCGTCGACCACGTGTCCCGGCTGACCGAGTCGACCAGGCTCCCCGTCGTCGTCGACGCCGACACCGGCTACGGCGGCCCGCTCGCGACGATGCGCACGGTCCGGCTGCTCGAGCGCGCCGGCGCGGCCGCGCTGCAGCTGGAGGACCAGGAGATGCCCAAGCGCTGCGGCCACTTCGACGACCACCGGCTGATCCCCACCGCGCACATGCAGGCGAAGATCACCGCCGCGCTCGAGGCCCGCACCGACGACGCGCTCGTCCTCGTCGCGCGCACCGACGCCCGGAGCGCCGAGAGCCTGGACGCCGCCATCGAGCGCGGCCACGCCTACGTCGAGGCCGGTGCCGACGTACTGTTCGTCGAGGCGCCCCGCACCGTCGACGAGCTCGCCCGGGTGGGCAAGGAGCTCTCCGGCGTGCCGCTGGTCGTCAACGTCGTCGAGGGCGGCAAGACCCCCGAGCTCCCGATACGGGAGTACTCTGCGCTCGGCTTCGACGTGGCCCTGTTCGCGAACTACCTGATGCGCTCGATGCTGAGCGCCGGCCGCGACGCGCTGGCCCATCTCGCCGCCAGCGGCGAGACCGCCTCCCGCGCGGACCGGATGGCCACCTGGCCGGAGCGGCAGCAGCTGTTCCACCTGCCGGAGTTCGCGGCCGCCGAGGCCTACTACGACAGGCCCGGAGCCGACCGACGGGGTGCGGAGTGATCCCGGGGCTGCCCTACGAGACCGAGCTCCCCGACCGGGTCGGCGTGCTGGTGCTGGGCTCGGGGCTGGCCGGGTGCGCCGCACTGCTGGCCGCCGCCGAGGCGGGGCAGTACGCCGTGCTGCTGGAGAAGACCGAGGCGATCGGCGGCTCGACCGTGCGGTCGGCCGGCCTCTCGGCGTACGCCGGAACCGACGAGCAGGCCGCCCAGGGCATCGCCGACTCCACCGAACTGCTCCGCAAGGACCTGCTCGAGACCGGCAAGCACCGCAACGACGAGGCGCTGGTCGACCTCTACTGCGCCCACCAGCTCGACACCTACCGGTGGCTGAAGGCACACGGAGTCCGGTACGGCGAGGTGCACGCCGCGTCCGGCCAGTCGGCACCCCGCTCCCACCCCACCGACACCACCGCGATGCTGACGATGCTGCTCAAGGCGGCCGGCCGGCTCGGCGCCCGGCTGGTCATGGACACGCCCGCGCGGCGCCTGCTGCGCGAGGACGGCCGGGTGGTCGGGGTCGAGGTCGCCGGTCCCGACGGACCGCACCGCATCGAGGCCGACGCGGTCGTGGTCGCCACCGGTGGCTTCTCGCAGGCACCCGAGCTGCTCGCGCGGTTCGCCCCCCAGATGGAGCACGCCCTGCGCGCCGGCGGGCCCGGCTGCACCGGCGACGGGCTGCTGATGGCGTGGCAGCTCGGCGCCGGCGTCGTGGACACGCCGTACGTCAAGGGCACCTACGGGATCTACCACCACCCGCACCCCGACGAGGACGGCACCGGCATCCTCGCGGTCTACAAGGGCGCGATCGCGGTCAACCGCGAGGGGCACCGCTTCGTCGACGAGTCGCTGCCCTACAAGGAGATCGGCGACGCCGCGCTCGCCCAGCCGGGCGTCACGACCTGGCAGGTCTTCGACGCGCAGGTGATGGCCGCGAGCAACGACGAGGTGCCGATCTACGAGTTCGCCGGGCGGGACCGCGCCGGCATGCTGCTGCGCGCCGACACCGTCGCCGGCCTCGAGGCCGAGATCGGGCTGCCCGAGGGAACCCTGGTCGCGACCGTCGAGGACTACAACCGCCGCATCGCCGCCGGCGAGCCCGACGCCCTCGGTCGCCGCGCGCTCTCCAGCAGCGTCGGCGACCTGCTCCCTCTCGAGCAGCCTCCGTTCTACGCCCATCCCTCCGGCACGGTCGTGCTCGCGACGTACTGCGGGCTGACGGTCGACACCCGGATGCGCGTGCTGGACGTGTACGGCGAGCCCATCGAGCGGCTGTACGCCACGGGCGAGGTGGTCGGCGGCTTCCACGGCGCCGGCTACATGACCGGCACCTCGATCGGGAAGTCCGGCATCTTCGGCCGCCTCGCCGGCGCCCACGCGGCCGCCGAGGAGAGTGAGCTCGCATGGTGAGCCCGTTCGACCTCACCGGCCAGGTCGCGCTCGTCGTGGGCGCCGCGACCGGTGGCCTGGGCGAGCGGGCCGCCCGCGCGCTGGCCGGCCAGGGCGCGACCGTCGTCACCGCCGACCTCGACCCCGCCGACGTCGACCACGCCGTCGACGTCACCGACGAGGCCTCGGTCGACGCGCTGGTCGACCGGGTGCTGGCCGACCACGGGCGCCTCGACGTGCTCGTCAACGCCGCCGGGCTGATGCTCCGCAAGGCGTACGACGAGACCACGCTGGAGGAGTTCGACCGCGTGGTCCGGGTCAACCTCACCGGCACCTGGCTGGTCGACCGGGCCGCCGGACGGGTGATGGCCGCGGCCGGGAGCGGCCGGATCGTCAACCTCACCACGGTCTACGCCGAGCGCGTCGGCCCGGTGCCGGAGTCGGCGTACTACGCCTCCAAGGCGGGCGTCCTCAACGTGACCCGCGCGCTGGCGGCCGAGCTCGGCCCGCACGGCGTGACCGTGAACTGCCTGGCCCCCGGGGTGTTCTACCCCACCAAGATGACCGCCCCGCTGGGCGCCGACCCGGAGCGGCTCGGGTGGTTCGCCCAGCGCACCATGCTCGGCCGCCTCGGCGACCCCGACCAGGACCTCGCCGGTCCCCTGCTCCTGCTGGCCTCGCCCGCCTCGTCGTACCTGACCGGTCAGGTCGTGTACGTCGACGGCGGCTGGTCGGCCTGGTGACCCCCATCCACACACGAAGGAACCCCATGACCGACTCCCGCAAGGCCCTGCTGCTCCTCGACTACCAGGTCGCGCTCTGCGAGGAGGGCCCGCACCTGCGGATGCCCCCGCTCGCCGCCCAGGTCGCCGAGCGCGACGTGCTCGCCACCGCCGAGCGGGTGCTCGACGCGGCCCGCGCCGCCGGCTGGCTGGTCGTGCACGTGCGGCTCGCCTTCGACCCGACGTACGTGCTGCGCACCAACCGGCTGGCCCGCTTCGACGCCTACCCCGACCAGCGCGCGATGCTCGCCGACTCCCCCGAGGCCCAGATCGTGAAGGCCGTCGCGCCGCTGCCGGGCGAGCCGGTCGTCGACAAGGGCTGCGTCGACCCGTTCGTCGGCACGCCGCTGCTGCACGTGCTGGCCGCCGAAGGCGTCACCGAGGTCGTCCTGGGCGGCGTCGCGACCAACCTGGTCGTGGAGTCCGCGGCCCGGCACGCCAGCGACGCCGGCCTGCAGGTCACGGTGGTCGAGGACATGTGCGCGTCGTTCCGGCCGGACTTCCACGAGTTCTCCGTGCAGAACATGCTGCCGCTGTTCGCGACCGTCACCTCCTCGGCCGACATGCTGGGAGCCCTGGCATGAGCACCGACGTCTTCGAGTACGACGTCGTGGTGGTCGGCGGCGGCGTCGCCGGCCTGACCGCTGCCTGCTCGGCCGCAGAGCACGGCGCCCGGGTCGCGCTCGTCGACCGGGCGACCGAGGCCGAGACCGGCGGCAACACCCGCTACACCGAGGCGTTCCTGCGGATGCGCTCGCTCGAGGAGACCGCCGACGGGCTCGAGGACACCCTGGTCGACGACTTCATGGGCCACCCCGACCCGAGCGTGACGAACGAGGCCGCGGTCAACCCCGACCGCCGGTCCGCGCTCTACCGCTCCCACCACCTCGTCGACCCCGACTACGTCGCCGAGCTGGCCGCCGAGGCGCCGGGGACGCTGGCCTGGATGACCGGGCACGGCATGCGGTTCGACGTGCTGCCCACGCCGTTCCTCACCACCTCGACGACCCGGATGGCACCCGTCGGCGGCGGCCTCGCGATCGTCGAGACCATGGGCAAGGCCGCGCGCGGCCTCGGGGTGGAGTTCCACTTCGAGACCACCGCCCGGTCGCTGGTCGTCGACGCCGACGGCGGCGTCGCCGGCATCGCCGCCCGGACGCCGCGCGGCACCGTCGAGCTGCGGGGCCGCGTCGTGCTCGCCAGCGGCGGCTACCAGGGCAACGCCGAGCTGATGGCCCGCTACCACGGGGGCCGGGCCCTCACCACGAGGCCGGTGGCCCGCGGCGGCGGCTACAACAAGGGCGAGGGCCTGGAGATGGCACTGGCCGTCGGCGCCGCCACCGCCGGCAACTTCTCGCTGTTCCACGCCGAGCCGGTCGACCCCCGCTCGGGCGAGCCCGAGGCCGCGATCTTCTGCTTCCCGCACGGGGTGCTGGTCAACGCCGCCGGCGAGCGGTTCGTCGACGAGGCCCGCGGGCCGGTCGACGCGTGGTACGAGCGCACCACCCGCGACATCCAGGCCCAGGAGCGCGGCGTCGCGTGGGTCGTGCTCGACCAGCAGGGCCTCGCGGTGCCGAACCTCCGGGCCGGCATCCGCACCGACAAGCCCGCGGTCACCGGCGCGACGCTCGCCGAGCTGGCCGGGCGCATCGGGGTGCCCGCGGACACGCTCGAGCGCACGGTCGCGGCGTACAACGCCGCCTGCCCCGACCCCGCCGGCTTCGACCACCGGGCACCCGACGGGCTGGCCACGACCGGGCTGGTCCCGGCCAAGTCCCACTGGGCCCGACCGATCACCGACGGGCCGTTCGAGGCCTACCCGATCATGGCCGCCAACGTGTTCACGTTCGGCGGGCTCAAGACCTCGGCGGCCGCCGAGGTCGTCGACCGCGACGGCCGCGCCGTCCCCGGCCTGTACGCCGCCGGCGAGCTGACCGGGCTCTACTACTCCAACTACACCGGCTCGACCTCGGTGCTGCGGGGCGCGACGTTCGGCCGGATCGCGGGCCGCGAGGCCGCCACGAGCGGGGTGCGCGGATGAGGATCTGGCACCAGAGCTTCACCGTGCTCGACGACGTGCCGCACTACCGCGACGCGCTGGCCCGGCACCTGTCCTCGCAGGCGGCACCCGGCACGACCATCGACCTGCACGGCATGAGGCCGGGCACCTACCCGTCGGCGTACCCCGGCACCCACATCGGCCACGCCTACCTCGCCGGCCTGCACAAGGAGCAGTTCGTGCACGCGGCGCTGCGCGCGCAGGACGAGGGCTACGACGCGTTCCTGATCGCCACGATCCCCGACACGGCCTACGAGGAGGTGCGCTCGCTGGTCGACATCCCCGTCGTCGCGTTCGGCCACACCTCGCTGCTGATGGCGGGGATGCTCGGCGACCGGGTCGGCATCGTGAACTTCATCGCGGCGCTCACCCCGCAGCTGCGCCGCAACGTCCAGCACTACCGGCTGGAGTCGCTGGTCGGCCCGATCGTGCAGGTGGCGAAGGGCTTCACCGACGTGATGGCGGCGTACGCCGACCCCGCGCCGCTGGTCGCTGCCTTCACCGACGCCGCCCGCCGCGCGATCGCCGAGGGGGCGAACGTGATCGTGCCGGGCGAGGGCCCGCTGAACGTGTTCCTCGCCGACCAGGGCGTGCACCGGGTCGGCGACGTGCCGGTGCTCGACTCGCTCGGCACCTGCGTGCGGGTGGCCGAGCTGCGCGCCGCACAGCACGCCGCGTCCGGGCTGCACCCCACGCGCGTGGGGTTCCACTCCTCGCAGCCGGCCCGCGACGCGGTCGATGCGGCCAGGAAGTTCTACGGGCTCCCGGAGGTGCTCGGATGAGCACGCACTGGGACCTCGAGGTGGACGTCGCGGTCGCGGGCGGTGGGGCGTGCGGGGTGATGGCGGCGCTGCGGGCCGCGCAGGACCCCGACCTCGTCGTCGCGGTCTTCGAGCGGTCGGCCCGCGAGGGCTGCAACGCCGCGATCTCCAGCGGCAGCCTGGCCGCCGGCGGGACCCGCTTCCAGCGCGAGGCCGGGATCGTGGACTCCCCCGAGCAGCACGCCTCCGACATCCTCGCCGCGAGCGGCGACCACGAGTGGGCGCACGTCGTGCGCGCCCTGTGCGCGGTCGCCCCCGCCCTCGTCGAGTGGATCGCGGACGAGCTCGGCTACCCGGTCGAGATCGGCGTCGACATGCCTCGGGCCGGCATGTCGGTGCCGCGGCTGCACACCGACGTCGGTCGCCTCGGCGGCGGCCGGCTGATGGCGCACCTCCGCGCGGCCCTCGAGGCGCTGCCCAACGTCGCGTTCGTCGACGAGGCGCCGGCCGTCGACCTGGTCGTCGAGGACGGCGCCGTCACCGGCCTCGTCGTCGAGCAGAACGGTGCCCGGCAGCGGGTCCGGGCCGGGGCGGTCGTGCTCGCCACCGACGGCTTCGCCGCCTCCCCGCAGCTGATGGCCGAGCACTGCAACGACCTCGGCGATCCGTTCTACGGCGGGGTCTCGACCGCCACCGGGTCCGCGATCCCGTGGCTCACCGACCTGGGAGCGACGTTCCGCAACATGGGGGCGTGTCTGCGCAGCGGTCTGGTCGTCGTCGGCCACGGCACCCGGGTCTCCCCCGCGCTGCAGTTCAACGGCGCGGTGCTCGTCGGCACCGACGGCCGGCGCTTCGTCGACGAGGAGGCCCACGGCTACTCCTCGATGGCCGCCGTGCTGCGCGCCCAGCCGGGCGAGCGGGCCGCGATGGTGTGGGACGCCGAGGCGATGGCCGCGACCCGGCACTCGGAGATGATGCGCGACTGCCTGGCCGCCGGAGCGATCCGCGACCTGGCCGACCTCGGCTCGCTCGCCGAGGCGCTGGGCGTCGGCGAGACGGCCGCGGCCGAGGCGCTCGAGCCGATCCCGGGCCGCCGGCGCCTGGCCGCGCCGTACCACCTCGCCTGGGTGACGCACGGCGTGCTCGCCACCCAGGGCGGCGTCGTGGTCGACACCACCGGCCGGGTCCTCGACGCCGGCGGCGAGCCGGTGCCCGGCCTGTACGCCGGCGGCGGCACCGCCTGCGGCCTCGCCGGGCCGTCGTCGGGCGGGTACTCCTCGGGCAACGGCCTGCTCTCGGCGTTCGGGTTCGGCTGGATCATCGGCAATCACCTCGCCGCGCTCGAGTCACCGCGCCTGGCCGGGGTCACGCGGGGCTGATCACCACCGGGGACGCAGGCTCTCGTAGACCCGGGCCAGCCCCTCCTTCCCGTGGCCGGCCGCGACCTGCCGGGCGACGAGCGCCTGGACGGCCGCGAGCGTCGACGCGTTCACGCCCTGCTCGTCACTGGCACGCACGATGTGGGAGAGGTCGGAGAACTCCAGGCTCTGCTGCCCGGGGACGGTGTAGTCCCCACCGTCGATGACCTGGGCGTAGTGGGCGAACGCGCCCGCCATCGCGCTGATGAACGGGGAGGTCCGGGCCGCGAACTCCGCGGCCGGCATGCCCTCGGAGCCCACCATCGCCGCGCCGTGGAAGAAGCCCGCGAACATCTGGTACATCGCGGACAGCATCGCGAGGTCGACGAGCGATGCCATGCCTGCGTCCGTGCCCTCGAACGTGCTGGTGCCCCAGGTGGCGAGCAGGCCCTCGTGCGCGCCGTAGGCGGCACGCGAGCCGCTGTAGAAGATCTGCGCCTCCCGGCTGCCGATCATCTCCGGGACCGCCAGGACGGCGCCGTCCAGGTACTCGACGTCGTGCGCCTCGGCCCACGACGCGAGCTCGCGCGCCTCGCCCGGGGTGGTGGTGGTGAGGTTGACCAGGGTCCGGCCACGGAGCTGTGCCACGACCGGGTCGAGGGTCTCGAGCACGGACGGGAACCGGAACAGGCAGGCCACGACCAGGTCGTGATGGGTCACCGCCTCCGCGACCGTGGCGGCCTCGGCTGCGCCGGCGTCGACCAGCGCGGCGCTGCGCCCCGGCGTCCGGTTCCACACGGTGACCGGGTGCCCGGCGCGGAGGAGGCGGGTGGCGAGCGCGGTGCCCATCGCGCCGGCGCCGAGCATGGTGACGCCGGCCGGTGCGTGCGGAGTTGCGGGTGTCGTTGTCATGCCGCAAGGCTGGACAACGACCGGCCTCTGTCGGAAGTACGCACTATTTACTGGGGTACCCACCATTTCGTCAGCAAGGGACAGCCATGGCCAAGCGACCGAGGTCCGGACCGTACGTCTGCGGGATCGATGCCGCGCTCGATGTCGTGAGCGGCAAGTGGAAGGGCCTGGTCCTGTGGGAGCTGCACGCCCACGGCGTCCGCCGGTTCGCCGAGTTGCGCCGAGGGATCCCCGGCGTCAGCGAGAAGATGCTCGCCCAGCACCTGCGCGAGATGGAGGCCGACGGGCTCGTCCAACGCCGGGTCTACGCCGAGGTGCCACCCAAGGTCGAGTACTCGCTGACCGACGCCGGCGCGTCCCTGAACCGCGCTCTGGGACCCCTCGGCGAGTGGGGCCGGGAACGACTGCGTCGGGACGGGCTCGATACCACGGCTGCCAGCGGCGAACCTGCAACCGAGCATGTCTAGCGGCTACTCTCTAGAGAGTGATCTCTAGAATTTTCGACAACACCCTCCCGGAGAGGCGGGCGACCGCGGTCGCGGCCGGCCTCACGATCCTCGCCGGCGCGGGGCAGGTCGCCGTGGGGTCGGCGGACTACGTCGACCGGATCGGACCGTCCTGGGGGCCACTGGCCGGCGGCCTCGCGACTCTCCTGACCGTGCTGGCCGGGCGATCGCGCAGGAGCCTGAGCGTCGTCGCGACCGTGCTCCTGCTGCCCTCGTGCGCTGCCACCGTGTTCCACGTCCTGCGCGCGACGGGGGCCATCCCGATGCCGGTCGACGTCCGTGGCGCGCTGGTGTCGGGGAGCGCCACGGTCACGCTGCTGCTGCTGTGGCGATGGTGCCGACCCCTGCGGACCACCGACGATCGTCCGTGGGAGACCCCGGCCTGGGTCGCGCTCCTCGGCGTCGCGGTCGCGCTCGTCTACCCGGCCGTCAAGACCTCCTGGGTCCTGGGCAGCACGTGGCTCGCTCCGCGGGGTCTCGAGCACCGGGTCGACGCAGAGTACGTCGCACCCGTCCTGCTCGTCGGACTCGGTACGGCGGCGACCCTGGTCGCGCTCCGCTGGTGGCGGACCGACGCCCCGCCGTTCGCGCACCCGGCGGCGGCCGCTGCCGGGCTCGCGCTGGTCAGCCTCGGGGTCGGCGGCCTGAACGCCACCGTCACCCACCCCGCGGACGAGGGGCCGACCCTGGCCGTGCTGGTCTACGGCAGCTGGCTCCTCTGGGGCCTGACGACGTTGGCCGTGGCCGGCCGGCTGTCCTCGCGCCGGAGGCTGCCGGCCGAGGCCCGCGTCCCGGCCGGTGCGTGACGCCGCTCAGCCATCGCCGAGCGCCAGGATGGCACGCGAGCTCGACTCGATCACCGGGTCCATCCAGGACGGGACCCGCTCCCACACGTAGGGCCGGACCAGGCCGTAGGGGCTCTCGATCGCGGCCACGCGCACCAAGGTCAGGTACCGCTGCGCCCGGGACCCGTACCGGGCGAACGCCAGCCGGCGGTGCCGGGACCGCACGCCGTCGTTCACGGTCCGGACCTCCTCCTGGCAGGCCTCGGGCGCCGTCTCGACCAGTCGGGACTGCCGGAACAGGGTCATCGCGGCCGCCTCGGCCCGGTGCCGCCGCGTGAACGTGGCGACGCAGAGCGCCATGTCGACGATGGCCTGCTCCGGGTCCGGGTGCTCGCCGGCCTCGAGGTAGTCCTCGTGGAAGCGGTGCACGCTCCGGAGCCAGAGCCGGACGAGGAGCTCGTCCCTCGAGGGGAAGCGGTGGTAGATCGAGCCGCTCGGCGCCCCGAGCCGGTCGGCGACGTCGCCGATCGTCAGCGCCGAGCCCTTCAGCAGCACGATCTCCGCGGCGGCGTCGAGGATCCCGTCGTGGGTGAAGCGAGCGACCGGAGACACCGGCCGATCGTAGTGCGGTGGCGGTACTGCCGCGGCCGGCCGGGCTGCGTCGTCCGGTCAGGTTGATGGCAGGAGCGGTCGCCGAGGCTTGCGCCCATGCCCACGACCACCCGAGTCCAGACCCGCGGCCGCCTGATGCTGAACAAGGTTCCCGAGGTGACGGTGTACTTCTGGATCATCAAGATCCTGTGCACCACGGTCGGCGAGAGCTTCGCCGACTACATCAACGAGACCCTCGGCTTCGGCCTGACCAACACCACCCTGGCCTTCTCGGCCGCCCTCGTCGTCGCGATGGTGCTGCAGTTCCGGCTCAACCGCTACGTCCCGTCGGTCTACTGGCTGGCCGTCGTGCTGATCAGCGTCGTCGGAACCCTGCTGACCGACAACCTCACCGATGCCCGCGGCGTGCCGCTGTGGGAGAGCACGACGGCGTTCTCGGTGCTGCTCGCGGTCGTGTTCGGGGTCTGGTACGCCCGCGAGCGGACGCTGTCGATCCACTCGATCGTCACGGTCCCCCGCGAGGCGTTCTACTGGCTCACCGTCCTGGTCACGTTCGCGCTGGGTACGGCGACCGGCGACTGGACTCTCGAGCTGACCGGCTGGTCGCCGGGTGCCTCGATCATGCTGCCGCTGGGCCTCATCGTCGCGGTGCTGGTGGCCTGGCGCCTGGGCGCCGGACCGGTGCTGTCGTTCTGGCTGGCCTACATCCTCACCCGGCCGCTCGGCGCCAACATCGGCGACTACCTGGCCTCGCCGCGCTCCGACGGAGGCCTGGGCCTCGGCACGCTCGGCACGAGCGTGCTGTTCCTCGGCACGATCCTGGCCGTCGTCGTCTACCTGACGGTGACCGACAAGGACCGCACCGAGCGCTCGCAACCTGCTGAGCTCTGAACCACCACCTCTCACGAAAGGCCCTGTCATGCCGGAGACCCGCACCCACCGCATCCTCGTCCTGACCGACCGGGCCGACCCGACCCCGGCCCTGCTGTCCGCCATCCGCAGACGCGCCGAGACCGGGGACGTGCAGTTCCGGCTCGTGGTCCTGAACCCGGCGCGCGCCGAGCTCCACCTGCTCCATCCCGAGCGCCACGACAAGGCCGCCGAGGCCGAGCAGGTCCTCCGGCGGGCGCTGCCGCTCCTCGAGGAGGCCGCCGGAGGACCCGTCATCGGGTCGGTGTCGGTGCGCCACGACCCGATGGACGCCGTGGAGGAGACGGTGTACAGCGAGCCGGTCGACGAGGTCATGCTGTCCCCGCTGCCGCAGCACCACCTCGCGACCTGGCTGCACCAGGACCTCGAGCACCGGCTGGCTCACCTCGACGCGCGGGTCACGGTCGTCCCGGCCGGGCCGACCGACTGAGCACGGGAGACCCTGGGAGAGAATGCTGGGGTGGGCGACCTCGGGCACTACCTGGGCTTCGGGCTCGGTCTGCTCACCCTGGTCGCCCTCACGATCGGGTCGGCCCGGTGGGCCGGCGTGGGCCTGGGCCTGTTCCCACTCTGGGCGCTCGCCCGCGCGGTCGTCCAGCTCAGCGTCGTCGCCCTGCTGCTGCGCGGCATCCTCGCCGTCCCCTGGACGGTCGCGCTCTTCCTGGTGCTGATGCTGACCACGGCCTCCTGGACCGCGGTACGGCGGCTGGACGCGCTCTGGAACGGACGCCGGGCCGCCGTGCTCGGTGTCCTCGCCGGCTCGGCGCTCACGCTGACCCTGGTCTTCGCGCTGCGCCTCGTCGACCTGGAGGTGCGCTACCTCGTCGCGGTCGCCGGCATCGTGATCGGCAACGCGATGAGCGCCGCGACCCTGGCGGGGCGCAACTTCCTGCGCGGCGCGACCGCGCGCCGCGACGAGATCGAGGCGTGGCTCTCGCTCGGCGCGAGCCCGGCGCGGGCGCACGAGGAGATCGGCCGCGAGTCGGTGCGCGAGTCGCTCCTGCCGACGCTCGACCAGACCAAGTCGACCGGGCTGGTCACTCTCCCAGGTGCGTTCGTCGGCGCCCTGTTCGGTGGCGCCGGCCCGGCCGGCGCCGCCGAGTTCCAACTGGTGGTGCTGGCCGGCATCGCGCTCGCGATGACCCTGACGAGCATCGTGGTGACGCGGATCGCCGGGCGCTCGCCGTACCTCGTCGCCGTCCGGTCCTGACCGTCAACCGCGCGGGAGCCGGACCACGAACCGCGTGACGCCGCCGTCCGGCGCGACCGTCACGTCGCCACCGAGCGTCCGGGCGATCCGGCGCGCGATCGCCAGCCCGAGCCCGGCGCCCGAGCCCGGCGCCGAGGTCGCGCCCGGCTCGAAGATGCGCTCCGCGTCGCCGGGGTCGACCCCGGGTCCGTCGTCGTCGACCCGGACGTCGACGGTGCCCGCGGCCGCGACCGCACCGACCCGGACCCGGGTGCGGGCGAACCGCAGCGCGTTCTCGACCACCGGGCTGATCGCCCGGACGGCGAGGTGGTGCGGGACCCCGAGGCGGAGGTCGGCGACGTCGACGGCGAGCCGCTCGGGGTCGGCGCCGAGCTGGCTGCCGACGTCCCCGAGCACCTCGCGCAGCGAGGAGTGCGCGTCCGACATCACCTGGGCCTCGTTGCGGGCCAGGTCGAGCAGGGTGGTGATCGTCGCCGCCATCCGCCGACCGGCCGCGACGATCTCCTCCAGGTCGCCGCGCGCCTCGGCCGGCAGGGTGTCCCGGAGCAGGATCAGGTCGGCCATGCCCTGGACGGTCGTCAGCGGCGTCCGGAGCTCGTGCGCGAGCTCGGAGGTCAGACGCTGCTCGGAGCGGATCGCCGAGGCGACCTTCTCGAGCAGCTGGTCGAGCGTGCCGGCGAGTGCACCGAGCTCGTTCTCCGGCTCGCCCAGGTCGAAGCGCCGGCTGAGGTCGTGCTCGCTCCACTCGGCGGCGGTCTCGGCCATGACCGCGACCGGCGCGAGCGCCCGCCGGGTCGCCCAGGCCGCGACCGCCGCCGCCGCGACCGTCGCCAGCAGGCCGGTCACGAGCGACACGATCAGGGCCAGCCGTTCGGCCTCCTCGTACGGCGCCAGCCGCTCCGACACGACCACGACCCCGGCCGCACCGCTGGTCGTGAACGGCTCGGCCAGGACGCGGGCCTGCCCGCCGTAGGTCCGCACCGTCCGGGCGTCCGTCGCACCGAGATCCGCGAAGGGTCCACCCAGGCCGTCGGGCGGCGCACCCGCGACGAGAGAGCCCCGCCCGTCGTAGACGGCGACACCGGCGTCCAGCTGGGCGTCCGGCACGACCAGCCGCCCGGCCGGCGATCCGCTCGCCGAGCTGATGACGGCCTCGGCGCGGTCTTGGAGCACCCGGTCGACGTCGCCGTCGCTGATCCGCGCGAGCACGACCTGCACCACGACGGTCAGCAGCACCATCGCGACCGCGGTGATGCCGGCGGTCAGGACCACGATCTGCCCGCGGAAGGACCGCAGCGGGCGCGGCCGGCTCACCGGAGGCGGAACCCCACGCCGCGGACCGTCTCGATCGACACCGGCGACTCGATGGACTCGAGCTTGGTCCGGATCCGGCGCATGAACGAGTCCACGGTGTTCTCCGCCACGACGGCTCCCTCCGGCCAGGCTGCCGCGATCACGCTACGCCGGCGGACCACCTCGTCGGGCCGCGACGTGATCGCCGCGAGCATCCGGAACTCCGTCGGCGTCAGCAGCACCTCGCCGGAGCCCGTCCGGGCCGCGTGCCGGGCCGGGTCGAGCTCGAGACCGGACGTCGTCGTCAGCGGCGGACGCCCGCGCCGGCCGAGGGCCTCGAGGCGCGCGATCAGCTCCTTGAGCTCGAACGGCTTCGCCACGTAGTCGTCGCCGCCGGCACCGAAGCCGGCGAGCCGTTCATGGGTCGCCCCGAGCGCCGTGAGGAACAGGACCGGCGCGTTCTGGCCGGCCGAGCGCAGCGCCTGGCAGACATCGCGGCCGTCGGCGTCCGGGAGGCCGATGTCGAGCACCATCACGTCGATGGCGCTGTCGGCGCCGAAGCGCCGCAGCGCCTCGCCCCCGTCGTGCGCCATGACGGTCTCGTGTCCGGCGAACCGCAGCGCCTCGCCCAGAAGCCGGCGGATCGACGGGTCGTCCTCGCACACTCCGATCAGCATCGGGTCACCTCTCCTTCGCCGCGCGCACAGCGTGGCCCGGCGTACCTGCCATCATCCTGAACGGCGGGCCGCCCGGACAGTCAGGTCCCTGGCAGGTCCCGGGCGCGAGTCTCGCACCATGACCACCGCCGGCAGCCGTCTCGCGGGCGCGGCTCGCCTGCTCCCCAGCCGCGAGGTGACGACCTTCCTGGCCGTCGGCGGCGCCGGGTACGTCGTCGACGTCCTCGCGTTCAACTGGCTGCGCGGGCACACCGCCCTCGCCGGCACCGACCCGACGGCCGCGAAGGTCCTGGCGGTGGCGGCCGCGATGGTCGTCACCTACCTCGGCAACCGGATGCTGACCTGGCGCGACCGCGCGAGCGACGGCAGGCACGAGGTCGCCCTCTTCGTCCTGTTCAACCTCGTCGGGCTGGCGATCTCGGTCGCCGCCCTCATCGTCAGCCATGACCTGCTGGGCCTCACCAGCCGCCTGGCCGACAACATCTCGGCGAACGTCGTGGGCCTCGCCCTCGGCACGGCGTTCCGCTTCTGGACCTACCGGCGCTTCGTCTTCACCGGGGAGCCCGCGGCAGGCCTTCCCGCCGACCACGACGCGCCCGTGCGCTCGCTGCTCACCGTCGGGGAGAGCCTCACCGTCGACGTCATCTCCGGGAGCTACGGCGCCGGCCACGACGCCGCCGCCCACAGACCGGCCACCTGACCGGCCCACCGGCCCGCGCCGGCGGTGGACCGGGTCGACCCGGTCCACCGCCCACGGCGTCAGTGGAGCTCGACGGGCGGCAGCTCGTCGAGGTCGGGGTGGAGCGGGTCGACCAGCGCCTCGGGCGCCGGATCGGCGGCCTTGACCCGGAACATGCCGACCGCGGTCACCAGGGCCGCGGCGAGGGCGGCGACCCCGCACACGGCGAGCGCCAGCGTGAACCCGCTGCCGAGCGCCTCCATCGCGACCCCGTGCGCGCCGGAACCGGGTACGCCGGGGGGCAGGCTGTTGATCGCGATCGGCCCGGCCTCTTGGCCGATGCCCATGGCCGGGCCCATCTCCTCCGGCGGCAGACCGGCACCCGGGAGCGCCTTCAGGAACTCGTCCCCGGCGCGGCTGAGCGCCACGGCCCCGACCAGCACCGGACCCAGCGCGAAGCCGAGGTCGCGCAGCATGTTCGTGGTCGCGCTGGCCATGCCGGCCAGGTGGAGCGGAACCGAGTTCATCGCGACCGCGGTGAACGAGGAGACCGTCAGCGCGAAGCCGATGCCGACCAGCAGTGCCGGCCAGATGATCGGGGTCAGGCTGGGGTCGGCGACGTCGAGCCCGGTGAGCGCGAAGGCGCCGAGACCCATCAGCGCGAACCCGGCGGTGATCAGCCAGGTGGGGCTGACCCGGGCCAGGAGCCGCGAGACGACGGGGATCAGCACGAACGCCGGGCCCTGGAGGAAGAAGAACACGATCGCGACCCGCATCGGCTCCTGGTGCTGGACCGGGCCGATCCACATGCTCAGCGAGAAGCAGATGCCCAGGAAGCTGAACATGCCCACGACGGTGACGACCGAGGTCACGGAGAAGGCCCGGTTGCGGAACAGGTCGAGGTTGAGGATCGGGGACTCCGCGCGCCGCTCGATCATCAAGAACGCCGCCAGGAACACCACGCCGATGACGAAGCCCGCGACGACGTGCGTCTGGCTCCACCCGTCCTCCGGCCCCTGGACGGCGCCGTACAGCAGGGCGAACATGCCGACCGCGAACGTGACCTGCCCCGGCAGGTCGAGGCGACGGCCCTCCGGGGCGGTCGACTCGGCGGAGAGCGCCAGGGTCGCGAGCACGCTGACCAGGGCCGCGAGGGCGAGCACCCAGTAGGACCCGCGCCACGAGCTGGCGTTCGCGAACACCCCGCCGACCAGCGGCGAGACGGCGGCACCGGCGGAGAGGAACCCGGCCCAGATCGCGATCGCCCGGGCCCGCTGCGCGGGGGTGTGCGTCACCGCGGCGACCAGGGCGAGCGAGCCCGGGAACAGGGCGCCCGCGCCGAGACCGTTCACGGCCGCGCCGAGCCACATCACGTGCACGCTGGGCGCCGTCGCCGAGACCACGGCCCCGACGCCGATCAGCGCGGCACCGGACGCCACCAGCTTCTTGCGGCCGAACAGGTCGCCGAGGATGCCGAAGGTGAACTCGAAGATGACGACGGTGACCATGAAGGCCGCGGTGATCCAGGTCAGCTGCGAGCCCTGGGTGCTGAACGTCCGCTGGAACTCCCCGAGGAGCGAGGCCGGCAGCGCATTGGCGACCTGCGCGACGAAGACCGCACCGAAGGCTGCTGCCAGCGTGCCCGCGTAGCCCGGCGTCCGGGCACCCCCGGCGGCGGGGGCCTGGGACGTCGTCGGGGACGTCCGGTTGTCGATCGACATGTATCTCTCCCTGGCTGGGATCGGTCACAGCGGGCCGGTCGTAGCGACCGGCCGACCGCGAGCTGGATCGGGCAGGGGTGACCGTCGTCACCCCCGAGGCTGTGAACGGTGTCACCTCGGACAACAGTCAGTCAAGTAAAAGGTCATATTGTCTCGGGTGCATGCCAGATCATGCGTTCTATGCGTTGGACGGATTCGATTGTGACGACCTTCACTGGTCGGCATGCCTGCCTCCCCCACCCCGCCCGTCTCCGACGACCTCGACCTCTTCGCCGACGACGTCCTGGTCGACCCCTACCCGACGTACTCGCGGCTGCGCGACCTCGGCGCCGTCGTGCACCTGCCGACCAACGACGTCTACGCGTTGACGCGGTACGACGCCATCCGCTCGGCGCTCGGCGACTGGGAGACGTTCTCCTCCGCCGGCGCGATCGGGTTCAACCCGATGGTCAACGAGGCGCTCACCGGCACCTCGCTCTCCTCCGACCCGCCGGTGCACACCCAGCTGCGCGCGGCGCTGACCGAGAACCTCACCCCGCGGGCGTTGCGCGGCCTCAAGGACCAGATCGACGCCAAGGCCGACGCGCTGGTGGCCGACCTCGTCGAACAGGGGTCGTTCGAGGCGATCGACGCATTGGCCCGGGCGTTCCCGCTCGAGGTCGTCGCCGACCTGATCGGCTTCACCGGCGAGGTCCGGGGCAACATGCTGCGCTGGGGCCAGGCCGCGATGCAGGTGATCGGCCCGCTCAACCAGCGCACGGCCGAGAGCTTCCCGATCGCCGGCGAGCTCTACGGCTGGTGCTCCAACGTCACCGCCGACGACCTCGCGCCCGGCTCGGTGGGCCGCGGCATCTTCGACGCCGAGGCCCGCGGCGACATCCCGCCCGGCTCGGCCGGGCACATCATCCACCAGTACCTGGGCGCCGGCGTCGACTCGACCATCGCCGCGATCGGCAACGTCGTGGCGCTGTTCGCCGCCCACCCGGACCAGCTCGAGCTGGTCCGCAAGGACCCGGCGCTGGTGCCCGCCGCCTTCAACGAGGCCCTCCGGTACTGGGCGCCGCTCCACGCCTGGGGGCGCCGGACGACACGCGACGTCGAGATCGACGGAGCGGTCGTGCCCGCGGGCGCCCAGGTCGCGCTGCTGTTCGGCGCCGGCAACCACGACCCGCGCCATTACGACAACCCCGAGGCGTTCCTGGTCGAGCGCAACCCCGCCGACCACCTGTCCTTCGGCTACGGGCCGCACGGGTGTGCCGGCCAGGGCCTGGCCCGGCTCGAGGCGCACGCGATCATCGACGCCCTGTCCCGGCGGGTGCAGAGCCTGACCGTCGCCGACGCGCAGCGGGTCCCGCACAACACCGTGCGCAGCATCGACCGGCTGCCCGTCCTCGAGGTGGTGCCGGCATGAGTTGCCCTGTGTCAACGTCGGCCGTGTCAGGCGGCTTTGGCGGTGTGTTCGTTGAGGACGCGTTGCAGGGCGTTGTGTCGGGCGGGGTCGTAGGCGACGCCGTCTTGCCAGCAGCGCCAGATGATGTTTGCCCAGGCTCTCCCGAGGATGCGGACGGCGTGGGGGTGGTCGTGGCCGCGGGCTCGGGCTCGTTGGTAGAGGTCTTCGGCCCATGGGTTGGCGCGTCGGCAGTCGCCGGCGAAGTCGCACAAGGCGTCTCGGAGTTGATGGTCGGCCGACCAGCGGAAGGTGACGGCCTTGGCTTTGCCGGACTGGCGCGTCGAGGGTGCGACGCCGGCCAGGCAGGCCAAGGATTCGGCGGTGGGGAACCGGCCGCGGGCGTCGCCGATCTCGGCCAGCAGTCGGGCGGCGCGCAGGGTTCCGGCTCGTGGCAGCGACTTGACGATGTGGGCGTCGGGGTGGGCCTCGAACTGCTCGGCGATCGCGTCGGCCAGCGCAGCGATCTGGACGTTGAGGGTGCGGAGCACGGCCACGAACGCCAGCGTGGTCGCGGCGTGTGCCTCGGCATCAACGTCGGTGGTGCCACGCGGGGCCGCGACCAGGCGCTGATGCAACACCTGTGGTGGGACCTTGCCGGAGTAGCCGACCTTGGCCAGCCAGGCGCCCAGCCGGGCCGGGGTGAGCCAGTCGACCTTCGCCTGAGTGTTGAAACGCTCGAGGAACGCCAGGCTGGTCTGGGAGTCCAGGGCGCTGAACAGGCCCACGATCCCGGGCAGCACGATCTGCAGGTGGGCGCGGAGCTGGTTGGCTGCCGCGACGCGGTGCTCGACCAGATCACGGCGGGCACGCACGCTGCTGCGCAGCGCGATCATCGCAGGCGTGGACCGCGTCAGGGGAGTGAGGCGACGACGATCGGTGCGGACCACATCGGCCAGCACGTAGGCGTCGTACCGGTCGTCCTTCTTGCCGGCCGACCCGTAGCGTCCACGCAGGTTCTTCAGCTGGTTCGGCGCGATCACCAGCACGACCAGACCGGCGGCCAGCAGGGCCTCGATGACCGGCCCGTCGCCGCGTTCGATGCCGACTTCGCTCACGTGGGCGTCGAGAAGGCGACTGATGAGCCGCTTCAGCCCGGCAGCGGTGTGTTCGACGGTGAAACGGTCGAGGATCTCTCCGTCGGCATCGACGATGCAGACCGCGTGGTCGTCCTTGGCCCAATCGACACCCGCGCAGACTCGCGCCGCGGTGCCTTCAACGGTGACACTCATGTTGGGTTCCTCGCTGTTGCAGCAGTGGGGATCCACCCGGTGGTCCCGGGACCCCACCGCCGGTGCCTCACTGATCGGCGCTCGATGGCGCACAGCCCTGTAGCCAGTCCGAGGGTCCTGGGCCACCGGACCCCGCAGAACTCATGCTGGACCTTGAAGGTCGAGGATCGTTGGCGGTGGCCCGGTGGGGACCAGGGGTGCATCAGAGGCTCATCCGAAGCCGCCGACGCGAGGAAGGTAGACCAGTGAGG
>NZ_CATNLZ010000013.1 GCF_950101795.1 Nocardioides sp. T2.26MG-1
CCTGACTCGTGCCACTTGACCGTGGATCGGTGACCGTTGTGGCGTCTTCGCAGGTGAGCGCGTTGCGGCGTCGCTGATTGACACACCCCGGGGCTCGGTAGGGTCCGGCCGGTGGTGTTCGTGCGGAGGTCCCCGGGTCGATCGGGTAGCACGAAGGTGCAGATCGCTGAGCGCCGTGATGGGCGCGACGTCGTGGTCGAGCACGTCGGCACGGCCCGCACCGACGCCGAGCTGGCAGTGCTCGTGGCTCAGGCACGCCGGCGGCTGCACGAGGGACAGGAGGCTCTCGACCTGGGGATCGTCGAGCTTGAGGATGAGGGTGTGCCGCAGCGGCCTGGCCTGATCACGAGCAAGCACTCCGGGCTGTTGTGGCAGGTCCTCACCCAGGCCTACGCCCGGCTCGGGTTCGACGCCGTCGGTGATGAGGCGTTCGCCCAGCTCGTGCTGGCGCGGATCATCGAGCCGACCTCGAAGGCAGACTCGGTGCGCGTCCTGAACGAGATCGGGGTGGCGCCGGCGTCGCTGCGCACGATGTTCCGCTCGCTGCAACGCGCCCAGGAACGCGACTACCGGGGGCAGATCGCTGCCGCCTGCTTCAACCACGCCCTCAGCAGCGGGGACGTGAGCCTGGTGCTCTACGACGTCACCACCCTCTACTTCGAAGCAGAGAAGGAAGACGAGCTCCGCAAGGTCGGCTACAGCAAGGAGCGCCGCGTCGACCCCCGAGTCGTCGTCGGCCTGCTGGTCGACCGACACGGGTTCCCACTCGAGATCGGCTGCTTCGAGGGCAACAAGGCCGAGACCTTGACGATCATCCCGATCGTCAAGCAGTTCGCGCAGCGCCACGGCATCGCGGACATGGTCGTCGTCGCCGACGCCGGGATGTTGTCCTCGTCCAACCTGCGTGATCTGGACGAGGCCGGGCTGCGGTTCATCCTCGGATCCCGGGTCACCAAGGCACCCAAGGACCTGGAGTCCCACTTCCGCTGGCACGGCACCGCGTTCACCGACGGACAGGTCATCGACACCATCACCCCACGCGACCAACGAGGCACCGCGGTGAAGACCAGCGACCCGGCCCGTCGGGCTGAGCCCGTCTGGGACCCGGCGGTGCATGCGAAGTCGTGGCGCGCGGTGTGGGCCTACTCGCGGAAGCGGGCCGTGCGCGACAACACGACCCTGACCCTGCAGGAGAACAAGGCCCGTGCGGTCGTGGCCGGGAGAAGGCCGCCAGGACCCCACGGTTCGTCAGGACCCGCAACGGCGCCAACGAGCTCGACGAGACCTCACTGGCCAGAGCACGCGACCTCGTCGGGTTGAAGGGCTACGTCACCAACATCGAGGCCGGCCTGATGCCAGCGGGCGAGGTGATCGCGAGCTACCACGACCTGTGGCACGTCGAGCAGTCCTTCAGGATGTCGAAGACCGACCTGGCTGCGCGGCCGATGTTCCACCACACCCGTGAGGCGATCGAGGCCCACCTCACGATCGTGTTCGCTGCCCTCGCGATCGCCCGCCACCTGCACAACGCCACCGGCCTGAGCATCAAGAAGATCGTCCAGGCGCTGCGGCCACTCCAGCAGATCACCGTCCGCATCGCCGGCCACGAACACCTCGCCAAGGACCCGATCACGCCTGTCGCCCAGGCGATCATCGACGCCCTCGGGATCAGCGCTCAGTGACACACCCCGGTGGCACGAGTCAGGTGGTTGGTCTCGTACTCGGCGGGCGCGGCGGCTCGAGGTTCCCTCCGAGCTCGGCTACGTTCTCGCCGACCTGACTGTCGATGGACGACATCTAGCGTTCTGCACCTAGGTCGCCGACACAGCTCGGGTCCGCATCAATGCGCTCGTCACTGACAGTGCTGTGCCGGTGACCCGAAGCCGTGTGAACTGTGACGGGGCGACTGCTGCACGATCAGGTCAAGGGTCACCAATCCGTGCAGCAGACCCCAGGTCGTCGCACGCCGAGCGTGCGACCCGTTGCCGTTGATGGCCATCTCTCCCCTGACTCGTGCCACTTGATCTGAAGTCGCGGATCGCGCTTGTGTTTGTGCAGGTCACGCGGTTGCGGGTGGCGTGAGTGACACACCCCGGTCCTCGGTAGGGTCCGCTGGTGGTGTTCGTGCGCAAGGTTCCAGGGCGCTCGGGCAGCACGAAGGTCCAGCTCGCTGAGCGCCGTGACGGGCGTGATGTCGTCGTTGACCATGTCGGCACGGCCCGCGACGGCGCCGAGCTCGCGGTGCTGATGGCGGTGGCTCGCCGCCGCATGCACGAGGGCCAGGAGGAACTCGACCTGGGCGGCGTCGGCCTTGAGGATGAGGGCGTGCCTAGCCGGCCTGCCCCGATCACGAGCAAGCGCTCGGCGCTGTTGTGGCAGGTCCTGACCGATGCCTATGTCCGGCTCGGGTTCGACGCCATCGACGACGAGGCCTTCGCCCAACTGGTGCTCGCGCGGATCATCGAGCCGACATCGAAGGCCGACTCGGTGCGCGTGCTGAACGAGATCGGCGCACCGGCAGTCTCGTTGCGCACGATGTTCCGCTCCCTGCAGCGCGCCCAGGCACGCGACTACCGAGCCAAGGTCGCCGCCGCCTGCTTCAACCACGCGATGACCAACGGCGACGTCAGCCTGGTGCTCTATGACGTCACCACGCTCTACTTCGAAGCCGAGAACGAAGACCAGCTGCGCAAGGTCGGGTATAGCAAGGAACGCCGCGTCGACCCGCAGATCGTGGTCGGCCTGCTGGTCGACCGGCATGGGTTCCCACTCGAGATCGGCTGCTTCGAGGGCAACAAGGCCGAGACGCTCACGATCATCCCGATCGTGAAGCAGTTCCAGGACCGCCACGGCATCACGGACATGGTGATCGTTGCCGACGCCGGGATGCTGTCCTCGACCAACCTCAGGGAGCTCGACGCCGCCGGCCTGCGGTTCATCGTCGGGTCCCGGGGCACGAAGGCGCCCAAGGATCTCGAATCCCACTTTCGCTGGCACGGCACCGCGTTCACCGACGGGCAGGTCATCGACACCATCACCCCGCGAGATCAACGTGGGACTGCGGTCAAGACCAGCGACCCGGCCCGACGCGCCGAACCTGTCTGGGATCCAGCGGTGCATACGAAGTCGTGGCGGGCGGTGTGGGCCTACTCCCGCAAGAGAGCCGTACGCGACAACAAGACGCTCACGTTGCAGGAGAACAAGGCCCGTGCCGTGGTCGCCGGCGAACGAGCCGCACGGACGCCGCGGTTCGTGAAGACCCGCAACGGCGCCACCATCCTCGACGAGGCGTCGCTGGCACGTGCTCGTGGTCTGGTGGGGTTGAAGGGCTACGTCACCAACATCCCCGCCACCCTGATGCCCGCGGTCGAGGTCATCGGCAGCTACCACGACCTGTGGCACGTCGAGCAGTCCTTCCGGATGTCCAAGACCGACCTCGCCGCCAAGCCGATCTTCCACCACACCCGGGACGCGATCGAGGCCCACCTGACCATCGTGTTCGCCGCCCTCGCGATCGCCCGCAACCTGCAGAACACCACCGGACTAAGCATCAAGAAGATCATCACGACCCTGCGACCGATCCAGCAGATCACCGTCCGCATCGCCGGGCACGAACACCTCGCAGCCGACCCAATCCCGCCAGCAGCCGAGGCCATCCTGACCGCGCTACACGCCAGCCCTCACTGACACACCCCGCTGGCACGAGTCAGGGTGACGGGGCGACTGCTGCACGATCAGGTCAAGGGTCACCAATCCGTGCAGCAGACCCCAGGTCGTCGCACGCCGAGCGTGCGACCCGTTGCCGTCTTCGGCCATCTCTCCGGCAGGTTCGCCGATGGCCGGCACGGGATGGAAACGATTCCATCCATTCGGACGTCATTCGGCGCGCGACTCGACGCTGACCCTTGACAGTTTGTGTGACGCCGCTCATAGTTCTCGGCGAAGCGAAGTGGAAACGGTTCCACAAGCGGTCCGACTGTCAGGAGCGTCCAACGATGCGCAAGCCCAACATCCGTCGAGGGGCGGCGCTCGGCGCCGCGGTGGCCCTCGTCGCCGGCACGACCGTCGCCTGCGGCGGCAGCGACTCCGGCGCCAGCTCGTCCAAGCTCGGCAAGGACGACGTCCTCACCATCACCACGTTCAGCGACTTCGGCTACGACAAGCTGATCGACCAGTGGAACGCCGATCCCGATCGGCCGTTCACCGTCAAGCACACCAAGATCGCCGACTGGGACCCGTGGAAGAAGACCCTGACCCAGGAGCTCCAGGCCGGCCACGGCCTCACGGACATCGTCGCGGTCGAGGGTGACGCGATGCCGCAGTTCGTCTCCGAGGGTGCCTCCGACCAGTTCTACGACCTCGCCGACTCCTCGCTCGACGACCGTTGGGTCGAGTACGCCTACAAGGCCGCGCAGACCGCCGACGGCAAGCAGATCGGCTATCCGACCGACGTCGGCCCGGAGGCGTTCTGCTACCGCGCCGACCTCTTCAAGAAGGCCGGCCTGCCGAGCGACCGCGAGGAGGTCAAGTCGATCTTCGCGACCTGGGACTCCTACTTCGAGGCCGGCAAGAAGCTCGTCGCCGCGCTGCCGGACACCAAGTGGTACGACGCCAGCGGCTCGATCGCGCAGGCCATGCTCAACCAGACGGAGTTCCCCTTCCAGACCGCGGACAACGAGGTGAGCATCGACAACCCCGAGATCCAGAACGTGTGGGACACCGTCACCGCGTACTCCTCGACCCTCTCGCCGCAGGTCGTCCAGTGGGGCGAGGACTGGACCGCGAACTTCCGCAACGACGGCTTCGCGACGATGCCGTGCCCCGGCTGGATGTTCTCGAACGTCAAGTCCTCCGCGCCTGACGTGAAGGGCTGGGACATCGTCGACGCCTTCCCGGGTGGCGGTGGCAACTGGGGCGGCTCCTTCCTGGCCGTGCCCACGCAGTCCGAGCACCCCGAGGAGGCCAAGGAGTTCGCCGCCTGGCTGACCGACAAGGACCAGGAGCTCGCGGTCTTCGAGGCGGCCGGCAACTACCCGGCCAACGTCGCCGCCGAGGAGGACCTGGCCGCGAAGAACGCCACCGACCCGTACTTCAACAACGCACCGACCGCGGCGATCCTCGCCTCGCGCGCTGCCGCGGTGGAGCCGGGACACCCCTACAAGGGTGACAAGTACTCCGACATCCTCGGCCTCTTCCAGACGGCGATCCAGCGCGTCGACGAGGGCAGCTCGCCCGAGGACTCCTGGAAGACGTTCGAGCAGGCTGTCGGCAGCCTTTCCTGACCAAATGTCCGGGTCCGCACCCACGCCCCTGGTCGGGAGTCCCTGTGACTCCCGACCAGGGGCACCCGGGCCGCGGCGATCACCAGGAGGTACGACGTGACGACCGTCCAGGCCACCCGGAGCGGTGACCCCGGGGCGCCCGCGAGCCCGCCGCCGCCGCGGCTGACGCGCCGGCAACGGCTGTCCCACTGGGACTACCGGTTCGCGCCGTACCTCTACGTGCTGCCGTTCTTCCTGGTGTTCCTCGTCGTCGGGATCTACCCGATGGTCTACTCCGGCTACCTGTCGTTCTTCTCGTGGCCGCGCTTCGGGCCGAGCCACGGCGACAGCGTCGGGTTCGCCAACTACGCCCACGTGCTCCAGGACCCGGTGTTCCGCAAGGCCTTCTGGAACACCATCGGCATCTTCCTTCTCTCCTCGGTGCCGCAGGTGATCACGGCGACCGTGATCGCCGCGTTGCTGGACACCCAGCTGCGCGGTCGCACCTGGTGGCGGATGAGCGTGCTGCTGCCGTTCGTGGTCGCGCCCGCGGCGACGGCCCTGATCTTCGGCAGCCTGTTCGCCGACAAGACCGGCCTGATCAACGAGATCATCCACACCCTCGGCCTGCCCAAGGTCGGCTGGCACTCCAACCGGTTCGCCAGCTGGACCGCGATCGCGTCGATGGTCAACTACCGCTGGACCGGCTACAACACGCTGATCATCCTCGCCGCCATGCAGGCGGTCGACCGCCAGCTCTACGAGGCCGCGTCGATCGACGGGGCGAGCCGGGTGCAGCAGTTCTTCCACCTGACGCTGCCCTCGATCAGCCCGACGATGCTGTTCGTCATCATCACCTCGACCATCGGCGGCCTGCAGATCTTCACCGAGCCCCGGCTCTTCGACACCAACCTGCAGTTCCAGGGCGGTGCCGACTACCAGTACCAAACGCTGACGATGTACGTCTTCAACACCTCCAACAGCAGCACCGATCCCTATCCACGGGCGGCCGCCGCCACCTGGATCATCGTGCTGATCATCGTCACGATCGCGCTGATCAACTTCGGTCTCACCCGTCTGCTCCAGAGGAGGTCCGAGAGGTGAACCGTCGTCCGGGGTTCCTCGTCTACGGCCTGCTGTCCGCGTTCGTGCTGGGCTCGGCCTTCCCGCTCTACTGGTCCTTCGTCATCGGGTCGGTGACCAAGGAGCGCGCGATCCACAGCCCGCCACCGCTCTACCCCGGCGGGCACTTCCTCGAGAACGCTCGCCGCGTCTTCGACCAGATCGACTTCTGGTCGGCGCTCGCCAACTCGATCATCATCTCCGGTGTCTCCGCGCTCTCGGTGGTGTTCTTCTCCACGCTCGCCGGCTACGCATTCGCGAAGCTGAGGTTCCGCGGCAGCAACGTCGGCCTGGCGTTCGTCATCGCGACGATGGCGGTGCCGACCCAGCTCGCGCTGATGCCGCTGCTCAAGGAGTTCAGCAATCTCGGGCTCGCGGGCACCCGCACCGCCGTGGTCCTCCCGTGGCTGGTCACGGCGTTCGGCGTCTTCTTCATGCGCCAGTACCTCGTCGACGCGATCCCCGACGAGCTGATCGAGGCGGCCCGCGTCGACGGCTGCTCGCAGATCCGCACGTTCTGGACCGTCGCCGTGCCCGCGGCGCGCCCGGCGATGGCGATCCTGGCGCTCTTCACCTTCATGCACACGTGGACCGACTTCATGTGGCCGTTGCTGATCCTCCAGGGCTCCGACGTCCAGACCCTGCAGACGGCGCTCGACCAGCTCAAGATCGCGCCCGCCGGCGGCATCTCCGACATCGCGCTGCTCCAGGCAGGCACGCTGCTCGCGACGATCCCGCTCCTCGTCCTGTTCATCGCGACCGGCCGCCAGCTCGTGGCCGGCATCATGCAAGGAGCCGTCAAGGGATGACGACCCGAGAGTTCCCCCCGGGCTTCCTCTGGGGCGCCGCGGCCGCGGCCTACCAGATCGAGGGGGCCGTCGACGCCGACGGCCGCACCCCGTCCATCTGGGACACGTTCGTGAAGGTGCCGGGCGCGATCCTGCACGGCGACACCGCCGACGTGGCGTGCGAGCACTACGACCGGATGCCCCAGGACGTCGCGCTGATGAAGCAGCTCAACCTCGCGTCGTACCGCTTCTCCACGGCGTGGCCCCGGATCTGCCCCGACGGCGGTCCGGTCAACAAGGCGGGTCTGGACTTCTACAGCCGGCTCACCGACGAGCTGCTCGCCGCCGGCATCACGCCCTGGCTGACGCTCTACCACTGGGACCTCCCGCAGGCCCTGGAGGACGACGGCGGCTGGACCAACCGGGACACCGCCTACCGGTTCCTCGACTACGCGATGACCGTGTACGACGCCCTGGGCGACCGGGTCGACCACTGGACGACCCACAACGAGCCCTGGTGCTCGGCGTTCATGGGCTACACCAGCGGCGGGCACGCGCCGGGACGGCAGGAGGGTGTCGCCGGCGTCGTCGCGGCCCACCACCTGCTCCTCGGGCACGGGCTGTTCGTCGACGAGTTCCGCCGTCGCGGGGGCACGGCGGACGACGGCAAGGCGGTGGGCATCACGCTCAACCCGACGATGGTCGATCCCTTCGACGCGGACCGCCCGGCCGACGTCGACGCGGCCCGCCGCCTCGACGGCTTCCACAACCGGGTCTTCCTCGACCCGCTGTTCCGTGGGCGGTACGCCGACGACCTGGCCGGCGACACCGAGGGCATGCTCTTCCGGGGCAGGCGCTGGCAGGACTTCGTGCAGGACGGCGACCTGGAGCTGATCAGCAGCCCGCTGGACTTCCTGGGGGTGAACTTCTACCACGGTGACGTCCCGGCGGCGCTGCCTTACGACGCCGAGCCGGACGCGCTCCTCGGCAGCCGGATCGAGCACTCCCCGCGGCAGCGCCGGTCGCCCTACCCGGGCGGCGGCTTCGTGTTCCCGCGCACCGGCCTACCGACCACCGACCGCGACTGGGAGATCGACCCGGACGCGTTCCGGCGCCTGCTCGTCCGGCTCCGGGACGCGTACGCCGTACCACCGATCTACATCACCGAGAACGGCGCGATGGCCGACGACGTCCTCGAGGACGGGGCGGTCCACGACGCCGCCCGGCAGCAGTACATCGAGCAGCACCTGGGCGCGATGCTCGACGCGATGGCCGAGGGCGTCGACGTGCGCGGCTACTTCGTGTGGTCGCTCATGGACAACTTCGAGTGGAGCTACGGCTACGCCCACCGCTTCGGCCTGGTCCACGTCGACTACGGGACCCAGGCCCGCACCCCGAAGGACAGTGCCCTCTGGTTCGCCGAGTTGGCGGCCCGCAACCGTCTCTGCCAGTAGCGTGACGCGCGTGGCTCAGAACGGCGGTACACCCACGCTCGACCAGGTGGCCAAGCTGGCCGGGGTCAGCAAGGCGACCGCGTCGCGCGCGATCAACGGGCGGTCGAAGGTCAGCGCGAAGGCGCAGACCGCGGTCGACAACGCCGTCCGCGCGCTCGGCTACACGCCCAACGCCGCCGCGCGGTCGCTGGTCACCCGGCGCACCGGCTCGGTGGCGCTGATCGTCCCCGAGTCCGACGAGCGCATCTTCTCCGACCCGTTCTTCGCCCGGATGCTGCACCTCGTCGCCCGGGCCCTGCGCGAGCACGACCTCCAGCTGGTGCTGCTGATCGCCCAGCCCGGGGACGAGGAGGAGCGGCTGCTCCAGTACCTGCGCGGGCGGTACGTCGACGGCGCGATCGTCGCCTCGCACCACCGCGCCGACCGGCTCGCCGAGCACCTCTCCGACCTGGGGCTGCCCTGCGTGTTCATCGGCCGCCCCTGGATCGGAGCGGAACGCGTCTCCTACGTCGACAGCGACAACGCCGCCGCCGCCGGCCACGCGGTGCGGGTGCTGCTGGAGGCCGGGCGGCGCAGGATCGCCACCATCGCCGGGCCCCGCGACATGCGTGCGGGTCACGACCGCCTGGACGGCTGGCGCCGGGAGCTGGTGGCCGCCGGCCTGGACGCCGACCTGGTCGCGTACGGCGACTTCACCGAGGAGAGCGGCGCCAAGGCGTGCGCCGAGCTCCTCGAGGCCGCCGGGGACCCTGGCGGCGTCGACGGCATCTTCGCCGCGTCCGACCTCATGGCCCAGGGCGCGATGCGCGAGCTCGCCGCCCGCGGCCTGCGCGTCCCCGAGGACGTCGCGATCGTCGGCTACGACGACCTCGGCGTCGCCGAGCGCACCGACCCGCCCCTCACCACGCTGCACAACCCGATCGGCCAGATGGTCACCGAGGCGCTCCGGCTGCTCACCGAGGCGATCGACGCCGGCGGCACGGGCGCGCCGCGCCGGGTGATCTTCGTGCCCGAGCTGGTGCGCCGCGCCTCCGTGTGAGGTTCAGCCTCAGAGCCCGCTGCGGGCCACGGTGGAGCGCGAGGAACGGTGCTCGCGCCGGGGGAGGTGGTTGCCGAAGGTGTCGCCGGAGCAGAGGTCGTAGCTCTCGCCGAGACCCGGCGCGACCCAGCCGACCTGGGGCACGTCGACGATCACATGACCGCAGTGGGAGCAGATCTCCCGGGGGCCGGCCACGGTTCCGCGTCGTACGAATGCCTTCATGTCTCCATCGTCTTCCGTCTGCTTCTGCATCACAGAGTCAAAAGTTTGTCTGAAGCGAGGCATTAGTCCCGGAATCCCCGAGGCGGTCCCGGTGTTCCCCACGGCATGACCACCATCGGACTCATCGGCAGTGGAAACATCGGCGGCGCCCTGGCCCACCTGACGGTAACGGCCGGACACGACGTCGTCCTCAGCAACAGCCGTGGTCCGGAGACGCTCGCGGACCTCGCCGCCGAGCTCGGCCCGCGGGCCCGGGCCGGTACGCCCCAGGAGGCGGCCGAGGCCGGCGACCTCGTGGTCGTGACGATCCCGCTCAAGGCCTACCGGTCGGTCCCGGTCGAGCCGCTGCGCGGCAAGGTCGTCATCGACACCAACAACTACTACCCCCAGCGCGACGGCCACATCGCCGAGCTCGACGACGAGTCGACGACCACGGCGGAGTTGCTGCAGGCGCATCTGCCGGACTCGAAGGTCGTCAAGGCCTTCAACAACATCTACGCCGGGTTCCTCGGCCTGCTCGCCCGCCCGGCCGGCGACCCCGAGCGCAGCGTGCTGGCGATCGCCGGCGACGACGCCGGCGCCAAGGCCATGGTGGCGAGGTTCCTCGACGAGATCGGGTACGACGCCTACGACGTCGGTCCGCTCGCCGAGGGCTGGCGCTTCCAGCGCGACGAGCCGGCGTACGCCGCGCTCTACAGTGCCGACCCCGCCGGCTCCTGGCCTCCGCAGCACGCGCGTCGCGTCGACGAGGCCTTCCTCGTCGAACAGCTGGGCCGGGCGAAGCGCTACCGCGACATGTGAGCGGCGGGAAACCACAGCGCGACCTCGACGGGCCCACCGATACGATCGGTGGGTCCGTCTCTTCTCTCTGCCCAGGAGCAACTGTGTCCGATCTGAAGATCGTCCTCGCCCACGCCGACGCGCGTGAGGAGCGGACGGTCACGACGGGCACCAAGGCCTGGGAGCTGTTCGCCGACGACACCGCGGTGATCGCGGTCCGCGTCAACGGCGCGCTCAAGGACCTCGCCTACGAGCTCGCCGACGGCGACGAGGTCGAGAGCGTGGCGATCGACAGCCCCGACGGGCACGACATCCTGCGCCACTCGACCGCCCACGTGATGGCCCAGGCCGTCCAGCACCTGTTCCCGGAGGCCAAGCTCGGCATCGGGCCGCCGGTCGAGAACGGCTTCTACTACGACTTCGACGTCGAGACCCCGTTCGTGCCGGAGGACCTGGCCAAGATCGAGACCGCGATGCGCAAGATCATCAAGGAGGGGCAGCGCTTCTCCCGCCGGGTCACCACCGACGCCGACGCGATCAACGAGCTGCAGGACGAGCCCTACAAGATCGAGCTGATCGGGCTCAAGGGCTCCGGGGCCTCGACAGGCTCGACCACCGAGGCGGTCGAGGGCGCCAGCGTCGAGGTGGGCGCCGGCGAGCTGACCATCTACGACAACGTCCGCCGCAACGGCGAGGTGGCGTGGAGCGACCTCTGCCGCGGCCCGCACCTGCCGACCACGAAGCGGATCCCGGCGTTCAAGCTGATGCGCACCGCGGCGGCGTACTGGCGCGGCGACGAGAAGAACAAGCAGCTGCAGCGCATCTACGGCACCGCGTGGGAGTCCAAGGAGGCGCTTGAGGCGCACCTGCACCGGCTCGAGGAGGCCGAGCGCCGCGACCACCGCAAGCTCGGCCGCGATCTCGACCTGTTCAGCTTCCCCGACGAGATCGGCTCCGGACTCCCGGTCTTCCACCCCAAGGGTGGGGTGATCAAGCGGGTGATGGAGGACTACGTCCGCCAGCGTCACATCGAGGAGGGCTTCGAGTACGTCGGGACCCCGCACATCGCCAAGGAGGGGCTGTTCTACACCTCCGGCCACCTGCCGTACTACGGCGAGGGGATGTTCCCGCCGCTCGACGTCGACGGCATGGACTACCGGCTCAAGGCGATGAACTGCCCGATGCACAACCTCATCTTCCGGTCGCGGCAGCGCTCGTACCGTGAGCTCCCGCTGCGCCTGTTCGAGTTCGGGTCCGTCTACCGGCACGAGAAGTCCGGCGTCGTCCACGGCCTGACCCGCGTCCGGGGGTTCGCCCAGGACGACTCGCACTCCTACGTCACCAAGGAGCAGGCGCCGGCGGAGATCAAGCACCTCCTCGACTTCTGCCTCGGGCTGTTCCGCGACTTCGGCCTCGACGACTTCTACCTCGAGCTCTCGACCCGCGACGACTCCAAGCCCGACAAGTTCATCGGCTCGGACGAGGACTGGGCGGTCGCGACCAAGGTGCTGGAGGACGTCTGCATCGACTCTGGCCTCGAGCTGGTCCCGGACCCGGGCGGGGCGGCGTACTACGGCCCCAAGGTCTCGGTGCAGGCCCGCGACGCGATCGGTCGCACCTGGCAGATGTCGACGATCCAGTACGACTTCAACCAGCCCTCGGCGGACCGGTTCGACCTCCAGTACACCGCCGCCGACGGCTCGCGTCAGCAGCCGGTCATGATCCACTCCGCCAAGTTCGGTTCGATCGAACGGTTCATCGGCGTGCTCGTCGAGCACTATGCCGGCGCCTTCCCCCCGTGGCTGGCGCCCGTGCAGGTGCAGGCGATCCCGATCGCGGAGCGGCACAACGACTACCTCTACGACGTCGCCAAGCGGATGCAGCGCCAGGGCCTGCGGGTCGAGGTGGACGACTCCGACGACCGGATGCAGAAGAAGATCCGCAACGCCCAGCTGCAGAAGGTGCCGTTCATGATGATCGCCGGCGACGACGACATCGCGGCGGGCGCGGTCTCCTTCCGCTACCGCGACGGCCGGCAGGACAACGGCGTCCCGCTCGACGAGGCGATCCAGCGGGTCACCGACGCGGTCACGAGCCGCGAGCAGGTCTGAGGCTTGCGGCTCGCGACGGCGACCAGGCTGATCGGACTGGTCGCGGTCGCGAGCATGCTCGCCGGCTGCTCGGCGTCCGACGACCCCGGACAGAGGCCGGCCGGGTCCGCCACGCCGCACCCGACCTCGGTGGTGCAGCCGACCCAGGATCCCGCGGCCGCCCGGCTCGCCGCCCTGGCCCGGCTCGCCGAGCAGGCTGCGGCCGAGCTGCCGCGGGTGCGCGTGGCCCGGCCGCGCACCGGTGAGGTCCTCGGTGCCGACATCAGCTGGCCGCAGTGCCCGCGAGGCCTCGGCATCCCCGAGCGCCGCACCCTCGGTCTGCCGATGCCGCCCGCGAGCGCGGAGTACGTCGTGCTCGGGCTCACCAACGGTCCCGGGCTCACCGCCAACCCGTGCCTGAGCGACCAGGTCCGCTGGGTGCGCGAGCGGCGGCTGATGGCGGCGGCGTACGCCGTCGCGAGCTATCCCGATGCGGCCGCCCTCGCCGAGCACGGGGGAGTGGGACCCCACGACGGAGCGACCCGGCTGGGTGCACTGGCGAACGCCGGCTATCAGCAGGCCCTCGTCAACGTCGCCACGATGCGCCGCGCGGGGCTCGCCTCTCCCATCGTGTGGGTCGACGTGGAGCCGGTGCGTGACTTCGAGTGGAGCGGCGACCGCGTAGCCAACGCGGCGGTGGTCGAGGGTGCCGTGCGCGGCTACCGGGACGCGGGCTACCGGGTCGGCGTCTACTCCACCCCCGCGCTGTGGGCCGGCGTGGTGGGGGAGCTCACGCTCGGGCTGCCGGAGTGGCGGGCGGCCGGTCAGACCTCGCGGTCCGAGGCGCGGGAGCGGTGCGGGGCCGACTGGTCGATCCAGGGTGGCGCGGCTGTGCTCGCGCAGTGGGTGGCGGACCGCCGTGACCTCGACCTGACCTGCCCCGGGACGTCAGCCCGGCTGGGTCGGTGGTTCCAGCAGTACTGACGGCTAGTGCCGCGTCCCAGAGGTTCTTGGGCGCTTCGCGCCCCCATGGCACGCACCTCGCTGCGTTGCCGACGCTTGCGAGACGAGCGGGTATGGCGGCGCGCCGGCGCCTTGCGATGCACGCACCCTGAGAACGCCAACCGTTCAACAACTTCCGAGACGCGACACTAGCGGACCCGCTTCACGTAGCGCCGGCACGGGGAGACGTACCTCTCGCCACCGGCCGTGACCTCGTAGGGCAGGTCGCCGCCGTCGCGCCAGCCGTGCTTCTCGTAGAAGCGTCGCGCCCGCGCGTTGCCGGTGACGACGGCGAGCCAGGCCTCGGCGTACCCGGCCGCGGCGACCTGCCGCTCCGCCTCGGCCAGCAGGGGGGCGGCGACGCCCGCTCCGTGGAGGGCCGGGTCGACGAAGACCTGCTCGACCTCGTCGCCCACGACCATGATGAAGCCCGCCACCCGGCCGTCGACCTCGGCCACGGTCGTGTCGGCCACCCGGGCCGGCGTGCGCTCATGGAAGGCCTCGAGCGTGCGGGCAGCGGTCAGACCGTCGGGAACGTGTCCGGCGTGGCCCAGGTGCCAGGCCGGGTGCCAGATGTCGGCCACCGCGGCCATGTCGCCGGGGCGGGCGGGACGCAGCGTCGGAGTACTCACGGGCTCACCCTAGGGTTGACGCCATGACGGATCCTGCCGGCCACGCGCGCGACGGGTTCGAGGGCTTCGACCGGCTCTGGACACCGCACCGGATGGCGTACATCGCGCCGAGCCTCCCGCACGGCGACGGCTGCCCCTTCTGCGCGATGGAGGACCTGGCACCCGAGGACAGCCTGGTCGTCCACCGCGGCGAGACGTGCTTCGTCGTGCTCAACCTGCACCCCTACAACCCCGGTCACCTGATGGTGCTGCCGCTCCGGCACGTCGCCGAACTCGAGGACCTCACACCCGAGGAGACCACCGAGCTGATGACCACGACCCAGCGGGCGGTCCGGGTGCTGCGGGCGGTGAGTGGCCCGCACGCGTTCAACATCGGCCTCAACCTCGGCGGCGTCGCCGGGGGATCGCTGTCCCAGCACCTGCACCAGCACGTGGTCCCGCGGTGGTCGGGCGACGCCAACTTCATCACCGTGCTCGGCGGCACCAAGATGCTGCCCCAGCTGCTCTCCGACACCCGCGCGCTGCTGGCCGAGGCCTGGGTGTGAGCCTCACCGAGGACGCCGCGCTCGCCGCGCGGCTGGTCCACCACGCCGGCAGGCTCGCTGCGCGGATGCGCAGCGAGGGGCTCGAGGCCGCGACGAAGACCTCGATCTCCGACGTCGTCACCGCGGCCGACCACGCGGCGGAGCGCCTGGTCGTCGACACTCTCGCCGAGGAGCGTCCCGGCGACGGCGTGCTGGGGGAGGAGGGCGCGTCGCACACGGGGTCGTCCGGGCGGACGTGGGTGATCGACCCGGTCGACGGCACCTACAACTTCGTGGCCGGCCTCGACTGGTGGTGCTCGGCGATCGCCCTCACCGACGGCGAGCGGCTCGTGCTGGGCGCGGTCCACCACCCGGCCACCGGTCGCACGTTCGTCGGCGGCCCCGGCCTGCCGACCACGGTGGACGGCGTACCGCTGCCGCCCCTCGCGGACCGGCCGCTGTCCGCGGCCTGCCTGACGACCTACCTCCACCCGCCGTCGTACGGCGGCGAGGTAGGTGCGGCCTTCGACCGGCTCGCCGGTGGGGCGGCCACGCTGCGGATGCTCGGGTCGGCGTCGATGGATGCGACCGCGATCGCCCAGGGAGCGCTGCACGTGCGCTGCCAGCACTCGCTGCCGCCGTGGGACGACCTGCCCGGCGCTGCGCTGATCCTCGGGGTCGGTGGTGCGACCGCGCGCGTGCACGCGGCCGGCGTCGACTGGTCGGCCGCGGGCGTGCCGACCGCCGTGGCCGAGGTCCGCGCCGCGCTCAGTCAGACCAGTGCGTAGGGCGGCTCGGCCGCCCGGCCCTGGAAGGCCAGGATCGCCGGATTGACCACCCGGCCGTCCCGGATCTCGATGGCCTTGCGCAGCGTCTCGTCGTCGTCCCAGGCCGCGGGACCCTCGAGCATCGGACGCAGGAAGGGGATCAGCGCGTTGCTGTTCTCCCACGTCGCGGAGCTCCACAGGTAGGACGGGCTGTGGTCGACCGCGTAGTAGAGCACGTGGTCGCCCACCTCGAAGGTCGGCTCGTCGAACGTCGTGGGGCGGGCCCAGCTGAAGCCCATCGCCTCGTCGCAGGACACGTCCACGATCAGGCTGCCGGGCCGGAACAGCGCGAGGTCGGCGGTCTGGAGATAGGTCAGCGGTGCGGCCGTGTCCTGCAGTGTGCAGTTGACGATGATGTCGTTGTCCGCCAGGTACGGCGCCAGCGCCACCCGGCCGGCGTCGGTGATCACGTGGCTGAGGTGGGTCTCGTCGGTGTCGTGGTCGAACTGCCGGATGCGCACCGAGTGGATCGGGGAGCCGACGGCCGCGACGCCGCGGTTGGTCAGCACCGCCACCTCGTGCACGCCGTGGGCGTTGAGCGCGGTCACGGCGCCCCGCGCCGTCGCACCGAACCCGATCACGACCGCGCGGAGCCGGCGACCGTAGTCGCCGGTCAGGCCGGCCAGCTCGAGCGCGTGGATCACCGAGCAGTAGCCGGCGAGCTCGTTGTTCTTGTGGAACACGTGCACGCCGACGTCACCGCCACTGGTCCAGTGGTTCATGGCCTCGAACGCGACGAGCGTCAGCCGGCGGTCGATCGCGAGCTGGGTGAGCTCGGGGTCCTGCACGCAGTGCGGCCACCCCCACAGCACCTGACCGGGCCCGAGTGCGGCGACGTCGGAGTGCTGGGGCTTCGGCAGCAGCACCACGTCGGAGGTCGCGAGGATCTCGGCGCGCGAGGCGAAGCCCGCGACGTACGGCGCGAGCGAGTCGTCGGTGGCGCCGAAGCGCTCGCCGTACCCGTGCTCGAGCGTGATCTGCTCCCGCAGATCCGCATCGAGGTGCGAGAGGTGCTCCGGATGCAGCGGCAGGCGCCGCTCGTTCTCCTTGGCCGAGGTGCCGATGACGCCCAGGCTGCGGAGCGTCACTTCTTCTTGTTCGGGTGGATGCTCTCCGAGAGGGTCTGCTCGTGGCCCTTGTCGCGCTTCTCGGCGCGCTTCTCCTTGATGGACTTCCCGGACTTCTTGGACATGCCCTGGCGCGGCGACTTGTCGCTCATGTGGGTTTCTCTCTGAGAGGAAGCCTGGACGGCTCCGCAGCTTCGACACTACGCCCTCTGGCCGCATCGCACGCTGTGCCAGGACGGTAGTCCCTGACGAACGGGCCCCCGCCCGGCAGGGGAGAGGGCCCGTTCGTCAGGGAGTGTCCGGCAGCGTCGGTCAGCGCACGCCGTACAGGTGCTCGAGCGCGAGCTGGTCGAGCTTCTCGAAGCCCATGCCGCGCTGGGCGGCCTCGTCGGGGTCGAAGGCCTCGGCGCGCAGGTCGGCGACGGTCTCGCCGGCGGAGATCGTCGGGACCGCGAGCTGGTCGACGCGGGCGTCCTTGAACGCCTGCTGGACCTCGGGGTCGGCGCGGAACGCGCGGACCTTCTCCTTGAGGATCAGGTAGTTGCGCATGCAGGCCTCGGCCGAGACCCAGACACCGTCGATGTCCTCGGTCCGCGGGGGCTTGTAGTCGAAGTGGCGCGGGCCCTCGTAGCCACCGTTCTCCACGATGTCGACGGTCCAGAACGCGCCACGGGCGTTGCCGGCGCCGAAGCGCAGGTCCTGGTCGTAGCGGGGACCGTGCTGACCGTTGAGGTCGATGTGGAAGAGCTTGCCGTGCCACAGCGCCTGCGCCAGGCCGTGGGCGTAGTTGAGCGACGCCATCTCCTCGTGCCCGACCTCCGGGTTGAGGCCGACCATCTCGGGGTGCTCGAGCTCGTTGATGAAGGCGAGGGCGTGGCCGACCGTCGGGAGCAGGATGTCGCCGCGGGGCTCGTTGGGCTTGGGCTCGATCGCGAAGCGCAGGTCGTAGCCCTTCTCCAGCACGTACGAGCCGAGCAGGTCGAACGCCTCCTTGTAGCGCGACAGCGCCGACTTGATGTCCTTCGCGGCACCGGACTCGGCGCCCTCGCGGCCGCCCCAGGCCACGAAGATCTTCGCGCCGAGCTCGGCGGCGAGGTCGATCTGGTCGAGCGCCTTACGGATCGCGAAGCGGCGGACGTCGCGGTCGTTGTTGGTGAAGCCGCCGTCGCGGAACACCGGGTGCGAGAACAGGTTGGTGGTCACCATGGGGACCACGAGGCCGGTCTCCTCGAGCGCCTTGCGGAACGGCGCGAGGTGCTTCTCCTTGGTGGCCGCGTCGGCGTCGAACGGGAACACGTCGTTGTCGTGGAAGGTCACGCCGTACGCGCCGAGGTCGCTGAGCCGGTGGATGGCCTCCGCGGGCTCGAGGACCGGGCGGATCGCGGAGCCGAACACGTCGACCCCCTGCCAGCCCACGGTCCACAGGCCGAAGGTGAAGTGATCGTCGCGGGTAGGGGAGAAGCTCGACTCGGTCATGGTGCCTGGTGCCTCCGGGTGGGAACGGGTTGATGGAGCAACAGAACCGGGGCGGCCGGCGGCCTGGTAGGGCCAGGAGACCCAGGTATGTTGTCGACCACAACATACCCCGTGACTGTCGTCACGTCACGGGTCTGGCCGCAGGTTTCGATATCGATTTCCACGCCGCCTGCGTCGGCCGGCTCGGCGCGGTCTCGGAGGGGTGCGGATCCGGGAGTTCTGGCCTAGCCAGCTGGGCTCTGGGGATCACGATTTGGTCACGGTCACGCGGGCCCCGACTTGGTTTGATCGTGCAACAAAAGAAGGGCACTTGGTCCCCTTGCCGGGGTCGGGGGTCCTCAGTATGTTGTCGGCCACAACATACCCGGTGATGGTCGTCACATCGCCGGGTCCAAGCCATGGAGGTCGAGGAATGGTCAGGATCAAGGGAGCGCGACTCGCGTCCCTCGTTGCAGTCGGGGCACTCGCGTTCGGCTCGCTCGCCGCATGCGGCAGCGACTCTGAGGGCGGCAACGGCAGCAGCAGCGGCGGCGACAAGAACAGCGACACATCGGCTCCCGAGGCCACCGGCAAGGTCGGGGTCATCCTCCCCGACTCGAAGTCGTCGGTCCGCTGGGAGACGCAGGACCGCCCGAACCTCGAAGCCGCCTTCAAGGCCGCGGGCCTCGAGTCGATCATCCAGAACGCCGAGGGCTCGCCCGACACGTTCGGTCAGCTCTGCGACCAGATGATCACCGAGGGGGTCCAGGTCCTCATCGAGACCGACCTCGACCCCGACTCGGGCAAGGCCTGCATCGACAAGGCCAAGAACGCCGGCATCGCGGTCATCGACTACGACCGCCTCACCCTCGGCGGTGGCGCGGACTACTACGTCTCGTTCGACAACGTGAAGGTCGGCGCGCTGCAGGGTCAGGGCCTCATCGACGGCCTCAAGGCCAAGGACGTCACGAAGGGCAACATCGCCTTCATCAACGGTGCCGCCACCGACAACAACGCCACGCTGTTCAAGCAGGGCTACGAGCAGGTCATCAAGGACGACGGCAGCTTCACGGTCGTCGGCGACCAGACCGGTGACTGGGACCCGGACACCGCAGGCAAGGTCTTCGACCAGTTCTACGCTGCCCACCCCGACCTCGTCGGCCTCGTCACCGCGAACGACGGCATGGCGGGCGGCGTCATCGCCCGTATGAAGGCCGCCGGCGTCGAGGGCAAGATCCTGGTGACCGGTCAGGACGCCACGGCCGAGGGCCTGGCCAACGTCCTGCAGGGCTACCAGGCCGGCACCGTCTTCAAGAACACCTCGCTCGAGGCGAAGGCCGCCGCCGACCTGGCGATCGCGATCATCAAGGGTGAGGACCCGGCCTCGATCGCGACCGGCTCGGTCAACGACTCCAAGCTCGGTGTCGACGTGCCGTCCGTGCTCGCCACCCCGGTTTGGATCACCGCCGACACCGTCAAGGACGTCGTCGCCGCCGAGCAGGCGAGCGCCGCCGACATCTGCAAGGGCATCGAGAAGCTCTGCACGAAGTACGGAGTCGCGTGACCCTAGCGGTCGTCTGACAGCTTGAGACGCGGGGGCCCGTCCGACTGGGCGGGCCCCCGTTCCACGATCAAACCCCCGGGAGGGCGAGGCAATGTCGAGTGGTGAGCCGCTGCTGGAACTACGCGGTGTTCATAAGAGCTTCGGTGCCGTGCACGTGCTGCAGGGCGTCGACCTGACGGTAAGGCCCGGCCGCGTGACGGCGCTGGTCGGCGACAACGGCGCCGGAAAGAGCACGCTGATCAAGGGGATCGCGGGGATCCACCCGTTCGACGAGGGCGACTACGCGTTCGAGGGCGGCCCGGTCCACGTGAAGGGTCCTCGTGACGCGAGCGCGCTCGGCATCGAGGTCGTCTATCAGGACCTCGCGCTGTGCGACAACCTGGACGTCGTGCACAACATGTTCCTCGGCCGGGAGCTCACCAAGAGCGGCCTGGTCGACGAGGACACGATGGAGTCCCGTGCGCGCGAGACGCTCGACGGCCTCTCGGTCCGCACGCTCCAGTCGGTGCGCACGCACGTGGCCGCCTTGTCGGGCGGGCAGCGCCAGACGGTCGCCATCGCGCGCGCCGTCCTCTGGAACTCCAAGCTCGTTATCCTCGACGAGCCCACCGCGGCGCTGGGCGTTGCCCAGACGGAGCAGGTCCTCAAGCTGGTCCGTCGTCTCGCCGACCGTGGCCTCGGGGTCGTGCTGATCAGCCACAACCTCAACGAGGTCTTCCAGGTCGCCGACGACATCGCGGTCCTCTACCTCGGCCAGATGGTCGGCCAGGTCGATGCCGCCACCACGACCCGTGAGCGGGTCATCACCGCGATCACGACCGGGCATGTGAACGAGGGGGATGCGGCATGAGCGTCGCGACCGACAACACCCACGACGTCCACGAGGGCCGTCGGCGGCCCGCGACGGTCCTGAGCCTGTGGAAGGAGTACGTCGCCAAGCTCCGCGGCGGCGACGTCGGCTCGCTGCCGGCGATCCTCGGGCTCGTCGCGCTCGTGATCGGCTTCTCCAGCGCTCGGCCCGAGACCTTCACCAAGGCGTTCAACTTCGGCAACCTGATCCAGCAGTCGGCCGGCGTCACGATCATCGCGATGGGGCTCGTCTTCGTCCTGCTGCTCGGCGAGATCGACCTAGCAGCGGGCTACACCGCCGGCACGTCGGCAGCTGTGATGTGCGTCCTCGCCGTCGAGCACGACTGGCCGATCGGACTGGCCATCCTCGCCTGTCTGGCGACCGGCGCGCTGATCGGCACGTGCATCGGCCTGATCGTCTCGCGGCTGGGGGTCCCGTCGTTCGTCGTCACGCTGGCCGCCTTCCTCGGCCTGCAGGGTGTCATGCTCACCCTCATCGGTGAGAAGGGCTCGATCGACTCGGGCGAGTTCGTCGCCAAGCTCAACGCCGAGACCATCGCGGTCTGGCTGGGCGTGATCGTCGCGGCTGCCCTGGTGGTGATCTACGCAGTGGCGACGTTCTTGGGCAACCGTCGTCGCCGGCGCCACGGATTGACCAGCCAGCCGACGCTCCTGTGGGCGCTCAAGTCGGGCTTCCTCGCCGTGCTCGTGGGCCTCATCGTCTACTACCTGTCGATCGAGCGCAGTCCCAACGCGCACATCAAGTCCATCAAGGGCGTCCCGATCGCGCTGCTCATCCTGATCGGGCTCGCGCTGGTGCTCAGCTTCCTGCTGGGCCGGACCAAGTGGGGGAGCCACGTCTACGCCGTGGGTGGCAACGCCGAGGCCGCGCGCCGTGCGGGCATCAACGTCCCGATGATCCAGCTCAGCTGCTTCATGCTCAACTCCACGGTGGCGGCGATCGGCGGCATCATGCTCGCGAGCTACAGCGGCGGCGTGAACAACGTCACCGGCGGCCAGACCACCCTGCTCTACGCGGTGGGTGCGGCCGTGATTGGAGGCACCAGCCTCTTCGGTGGCAAGGGCCGCATCGTCGACGCCCTGATCGGCGGCACGGTGGTGGCGGTCATCGCCAACGGCATGGGTCTGATGAACCAGCCCGACCGCACGAAGTACATCGTCACCGGCCTGGTGCTGCTCGTGGCCGCGAGCGTGGACGCGATCAGCCGTCGCCGGGCCGCGGCGTCCGGTCGCGTCTGACAGGAGAGAAACGTGCCCACCCCCACCGGCGTCGGCACCGACGAGCTGCGGCGTGCCAACCTGCGCGCGATCCTGCAGACGGTGCACACGCGCGGTCCGACGACCCGCGCGGTCCTCACCCGCCAGCTCGGGCTCAACCGCAGCACGATCGGTGCGCTCACCGGCGAGCTGCAGAGCCTGGAGCTGGTCTCGGAGGAGACGTCGGCGGTGGGTGGGCGCTCCGGCCGCCCCTCGCATCTGGTGGTGCCGCGGGAGGACAACGTCGTCGTCGCGGTCGACGTCGGTGTGGACCGGATCGCGGTCGCGCTCGTCGGCCTCGGGGGAGAGGTCCTCGACCGGCGCGACCGCGGCCACCAGCGCGGGGAGCACGACGTCAGCCACGTGGTCGACGCGATCGCCCAGATGGTGGAGGAGATCCTCGGCGCAGCGGCCGACCACCACGTGCGGTGCCTCGGCGTCGGCGTCGCCGTACCGGGTGCGGTGCGGGCCGTCGACGGGCTGGTCCGGTTCGCGCCGAACCTGGGGTGGGTCCAGGTGCCGTTCACCGACCTCCTCGCCGAGCGCCTCGACCGGCCGGTCGCCACCGGCAACGACGCCGATCTGGGGGTGCTGGCCGAGCACGTCCGGGGTGCCGCGGTCGGGTTCACGGAGGTCGCCTACCTCAGCGCCAGCGTCGGCATCGGCGGCGGGTTCCTCGTCGGTGGGCGCCCACTCCGCGGCGCCCGGGGATACGCCGGAGAGGTCGGCCACATGCAGGTCGACACCGAGGGGCCGGTGTGCCGCTGCGGCGCCGTCGGGTGCTGGGAGACCAAGGTCGGCGAGAACGTGCTGCTGCGGCTGGCCGGCCGCCTGCCTGGCGGCGGGCCGCCTGCCGTCGCCGAGGTGATCGACGCTGCCCGCGCCGGCGAGGTCCGCGCCGCCGACGCGGTCGCGGACGTCGCCGACTGGTGCGGCGTCGGCCTGCGCGCGATCGCGAACCTCTTCGACCCCGAGGTCGTGGTGCTCGGTGGGTCCCTGGCCCAGGTGTGGCGGGCCGCGGAGACGCGAGTGCGCGAGGCGATGTCCCGCAGCACGATGATGCCGCGCGACGACGTCCTGGTGCGCGCCGCGCAGCTCGGTGGCGACTCGCCGCTGATCGGCGCCGCCGAGCTGGCGTTCATGCCCGTGCTCGATCACCCGCAGGGCGTGCTGCTGCCGGCCTGACCCAGGCATCGAACACGCTCCCACACCCTTCTAGAATCGGTCGCGCACGCAGCCGCCCGAGCCGCGGTCGGCAGGCCGCGACGGCGTTCGGCGCCGTACCGACCCGGAAGGCCCCGCATGTCCGACTCGAGCTGGATCCGCTCGCCCGACCAGATGGCGCAGGCCGCCGAGGATGCCGCCTTCGGCAAGGTCACCGCCGGTCCGATGAAGTCGCTGCTCCTCGGGCTGACCGGCGGCGGTTTCATCGCGCTGGGCTTCGTCTTCTTCGTCACCAGCCAGGTCGGCGCCGGCGACCTGCCGTACGGCGTCGCGAAGACGCTCGGCGGCATCGTGTTCTCCACCGGCCTCGTGCTCGTCGTGCTGACCGGTGCCGAGCTCTTCACCAGCTCGACGCTGACGCTGGTGGCCAGGGCCAGCGGTCGCATCACCTGGCGCCAGCTCGCAGCCAACTGGGCCGTGGTCTACGTCGCCAACTTCATCGGGGCGCTGACGATCGTGGGCCTCATCTACCTCGCCGGCACCTGGCACAACGCCGATGGCGCCTGGGGAGCCGTGGTCCTCGACACCGCGCTGCACAAGGTGCAGCACACGTTCCTCGAAGCGTTCGTGCTGGGCATCCTGTGCAACCTCATGGTCTGCCTGGCGGTGTGGGCCGCGTTCTCCGGACGCACCACCACGGACAAGATCCTGGCGGTCACGATGCCGATCGCGCTGTTCGTCGCCACCGGGTTCGAGCACTCGGTGGCGAACATGTTCATGATCCCGCTGGGACTCCTCATCAAGGACCACGCGGGGGCGGACTTCTGGTCCACCAGCGGCCTCGACGCCGGTGCGTACGGCGACCTCACCTGGTCGTCCTTCTTCGTCGACAACCTGCTGCCGGTCACACTCGGCAACATCGTCGGCGGCGGCGTGATGATCGGCATCCTCTACTGGACGATCTTCCACCTGCTGCCGAGCCGCAAAGCCGGCCCCGCGGCCGACTGACGGTAGCCTGCTGCCGCCATGCTCGAACGTTTCCGCGCCTTCTGGACCAAGGTCCTCTCGCCCATCGCCCACCTGCTGCTGCGGATGGGCGTCAGTCCCGACGCCGTGACGTTCGTCGGCACCGTCGGCGTCGCCGCAGGAGCGCTCGTGTTCTTCCCCCAGGGGATGCTGCTGACCGGGGTCCTGGTGATCACCGCGTTCGTCTTCAGCGACCTCCTGGACGGCTACATGGCCCGCACCTCCGGGCGGGTGAGCAAGTTCGGCGCGTTCTGGGACTCCACCCTCGACCGGATCGGGGACGGCGCGATCTTCATCGGTCTCGCGCTGTACTTCGCCTGGGAGGAGCCCAGCCGGCTCTACCTGGTGCTCAGCCTGGTCTGCCTGCTGATGGGCGGGGTGACGTCGTATGCCCGGTCTCGCGGCGAGACCCTCGGCTTCTCGGTCAAGGTCGGCATCGCCGAGCGGGCCGACCGGCTGGTCGCGATCCTGGTGATGACCGGCCTGAGCGCGATCTTCGACCTGCCCGTGCTGCTCTACATCGCCCTGTGGGCCCTCGCGGTCGCGTCTACCATCACGGTCGCGCAGCGCGTGTGGGTGGTCCGGAAGCAGGCGCTGGCCGAGGCCGGCACTACGATCTGAGCATGGTCGAGAGCAACGCCACCGCAGCGGACAACACCCCCACCACCGGCACCTCCCGCGTGAAGCGCGGGATGGCCGAGATGCTCAAGGGGGGCGTGATCATGGACGTCGTCACCGCCGAGCAGGCCAAGATCGCCGAGGACGCCGGCGCCGTCGCCGTCATGGCGCTCGAGCGGGTGCCCGCCGACATCCGGGCCCAGGGCGGCGTCTCGCGGATGAGCGACCCCGACATGATCGACGGGATCATCGAGGCGGTCTCGATCCCGGTGATGGCCAAGGCCCGGATCGGTCACTTCGCCGAGGCGCAGGTGCTGCAGTCGCTCGGCGTCGACTACGTCGACGAGTCCGAGGTGCTCACCCCGGCCGACTACGCCAACCACATCGACAAGTGGGCCTTCACGGTTCCCTTCGTGTGCGGCGCGACGAACCTGGGTGAGGCGCTGCGCCGGATCACCGAGGGCGCGGCGATGATCCGCTCCAAGGGCGAGGCCGGCACCGGCGACGTCTCCAACGCCGTGACCCACATGCGCACGATCCGCCGCGAGATCCGGCGCCTCGGTGCGCTCGAGCACGACGAGCTCTTCGTGGCGGCCAAGGAGCTGCAGGCGCCGTACGACCTCGTCAAGGAGGTCGCCGAGAGCGGCAAGCTGCCGGTCGTGCTGTTCACCGCCGGCGGGATCGCCACCCCGGCCGACGCGGCGATGATGATGCAGCTCGGCGCCGAGGGCGTGTTCGTCGGCTCGGGCATCTTCAAGTCCGGCAACCCGGCGCAGCGCGCCGAGGCGATCGTCAAGGCCACCACCTTCCACGACGACCCCGACGTGGTCGCGAAGGTGTCGCGCGGCCTCGGCGAGGCCATGGTCGGCATCAACGTCGAGGACATCCCCCAGCCGCACCGGCTCGCCGAGCGCGGCTGGTGACGACCGGCCCGCGCATCGGCGTCTTCGCCCTGCAGGGCGACGTTCGCGAGCACCTGCGGGTGCTCGGCGACCTGGGCGTCGAGGCGATCGCCGTACGCCGTGAGAGCGAGCTCGACGCCTGCGCCGCCCTGGTCCTGCCGGGCGGCGAGTCGACCACGATGGCCAAGCTGGCGCGCACGTTCGACCTCTTCGAGCCGATCCGTCAGCGCATCAAGGAGGGCATGCCGGCGTTCGGCACCTGCGCGGGCATGATCCTGCTCGCCGACCGGATCGAGGGCGGCGCGCACGACCAGGAGACGCTCGGGGGCCTGGACATCACCGTGCGGCGCAACGCCTTCGGCCGCCAGGTCGACTCGTTCGAGGGCGACATCGACGTGGCCGGTCTCGACGCGCCCGTGCACGCGATCTTCATCCGGGCGCCGTGGGTCGAGTCGGTCGGCGCGTCCGTGGAGGTGCTCGCGCGTGTGGAGCAGGGTCCTGCCGCGGGTAGGATCGTCGCGGTCCGTCAGGGTTCGCTGATGGCGACGTCGTTCCACCCCGAGGTGGGTGGCGACTCCCGGGTCCACCGTCTGTTCGTGGATCTGGTCACCGAGGAGAGATAGGGAACGCCATGTCTGGCCACTCCAAGTGGGCGACCACGAAGCACAAGAAGGCCGCGATCGACGCCAAGCGCGGCAAGCTGTTCGCCAAGCTGATCAAGAACATCGAGATCGCGGCCAAGATGGGCGGCCCCGACCCGGCCGGCAACCCGACCCTCTACGACGCGATCCAGAAGGCGAAGAAGTCGTCGGTCCCCAACAAGAACATCGACTCCGCGGTCAAGCGCGGCGGTGGTCTCGAGAGCGGCGGCGTCGACTACGAGACGATCATGTACGAGGTCTACGGACCGCAGGGCGTGGCGCTGCTCGTCGAGTGCCTCACCGACAACCGCAACCGGGCGGCGATGGAGGTCCGGACCGCGGTCACCCGCAACGGCGGCACCATGGCCGACCCGGGCTCGGTCTCGCGGCTGTTCACCCGCAAGGGCGTCGTGGTGGTCGAGAAGGCCCAGGAGCGCGGCGGCAAGCCGTGGGAGATCAGCGAGGATGACATCCTCGAGGCGACGCTGGACGCGGGCGCGGAGGAGGTCGACGACCTCGGCGACGGCTTCGAGATCCAGTCCGAGGCCTCCGACGTGGTCGCGGTGCGGACCGCACTGCAGGCCGCCGGCATCGACTACGACTCGGCCGAGGTGCAGTTCGTCGCGACGCTGGACATCCCGGTCGCCGAGGTCGACGTGGCGGGCAAGGTGTTCCGCCTGGTCGACGCCCTCGACGACCTCGATGACGTGCAGAACGTCTTCACCAACGCCGACATCCCCGACGACGTGCTGGAGTCGATCGACGCCTAGTGTCCCGGGCGTGTCTCCCGGGCATCGGGGGAGCGGGCGGTTAGCGTGGCCTCCGAACACCTGTTCGGACGGAAGGCGGCCAGATGCGCGTGCTCGGGATCGACCCCGGCCTGACCCGCATGGGCATGGGCGTGGTCGACGGCTCGATGGGCCGCCCGCTCACGCTCGTGGACGTCAACGTGCTGCGCACCTCGGCGGACCTGCCGGTGCCGCAGCGGCTGGTGACGATCGAGCGGGGCGTGGAGGCGTGGCTCGAGGAGTACGCACCCGACGCGGTCGCGATCGAGCGGGTCTTCGCGCGCTCCGACGTGAGCACGGTGATGGGCACCGCCCAGGCCAGCGGGGTGGCGATGGTCGTGGCGGCCCGCCGCGGTCTGCCGATCGCCCTGCACACCCCCAGCGAGGTCAAGGCCGCGGTCTCCGGCAACGGCCGGGCGGACAAGGCCCAGGTCGGCGCCATGGTGACCCGCATCCTCCGCCTCGACGCCATGCCCAAGCCCGCGGACGCCGCGGACGCGCTGGCCCTGGCCATCACCCACATCTGGCGGGGCGGAGCCCAGGCCAGGATCGACGCGGCGGTGGCCGCCTCTCGAAACGCTCGACCATCAGGGAGCAGACGATGATCGCCTTTGTGCGCGGCCAGGTCGCCGCGGTGACGCTCTCGAGCGCCGTTCTCGAGGTCGGGGGAGTGGGCCTCGAGCTCATGTGCGCCCCCGGCACCCTGGCCACGCTGCGGGTTGGCCAGCAGGCGACGCTGCCGACCAGCATGGTCGTCCGCGAGGACTCCCTGACGCTGTTCGGCTTCGTCGACGACGACGAGAAGCAGACCTTCGAGCTGCTGCAGACGGCCTCGGGCGTGGGACCCAAGCTCGCCCAGGCGATGCTCGCGGTGCTCTCGCCCGACGACCTGCGACTCGCCATCGCCGGCGACGACGTCAAACGGCTCACCCGGGTGCCGGGCATCGGCCAGAAGGGCGCGCAGCGGATCATCCTCGAGCTGCGCGACCGGATCGGTGCGCCGACCGGTGCCGGCCGGTCCGCTGTCGCGCCGACGCAGGGCGCGGTGTGGCGCGACCAGGTCCACCAGGGCCTGGTGGGCCTCGGCTGGCCGGCGCGCGACGCCGAGAAGGCGGTCGACGCGGTCGCCCCCGAGGCGGGCGACGTGCCCGACGTCGCGGCGCTGCTGCGCGCCGCCCTGCGCACGCTGAGCAAGGCGTGAGCCGATGACCTTCCACGAGGAGGATCTCGACGAGGCCGAGGCCACCCACTACCGGTCGCTGACCGCCGTGGACGCCGACGGCGACGAGCGGGCGGTCGAGGCGGCGCTGCGGCCGCGCACGCTCGACGAGGTTGTCGGCCAGGTGCGGGTCCGCGACCAGCTCGGCCTGGTGCTCGAGGCGGCTCGCCGCCGCGGGCGGGCACCCGACCACGTGCTGCTCTCTGGCCCGCCCGGCCTCGGCAAGACCACGCTGGCGATGATCATCGCCAGCGAGATGGGCGTCCCGCTCCGGCTGACGAGCGGCCCGGCGATCACCCACGCCGGCGACCTCGCCGCGATCCTCTCGGGGATGAACGAGGGGGATGTGCTCTTCGTCGACGAGATCCACCGGATGTCGCGGCCCGCCGAGGAGATGCTCTATATGGCGATGGAGGACTTCCGCGTCGACGTCGTCATCGGCAAGGGTCCCGGTGCCACCGCGATCCCGCTCGAGATCCCGCCGTTCACGCTGGTGGGGGCCACGACCCGCGCCGGCCTGCTGCCCGGCCCGCTGCGCGACCGGTTCGGCTTCACCGCCCACCTGGAGTTCTACGAGGCCCACGAGCTCGACCTGATCATCAAGCGCTCGGCCCGGCTGCTCGGCGTGCACGCGGTCCCCGAGGGCACCGCCGAGATCGCCTCGCGCTCCCGGGGCACCCCGCGCATCGCCAACCGGCTGCTGCGCCGGGTGCGCGACTTCGCCCAGGTGCGCGCCGACGGCGTGGTCACCCTGCCGGTCGCCCGGGACGCCCTCGACCTCTACGAGGTCGACCAGCTCGGCCTCGACCGGCTCGACCGGGCGGTCCTCGACGCGCTCTGCCGACGGTTCGGCGGCGGCCCGGTCGGTGTCTCCACCCTGGCGGTCGCGGTGGGCGAGGAGCGGGAGACCGTCGAGGAGGTCGCCGAGCCGTTCCTGGTCCGCAACGGCTTCCTGGCCCGTACGCCGCGGGGCCGGATCGCGACCCCCGCCGCGTGGGAGCACCTCGGCCTCACACCACCCCCCGCGCTCACCCTGCCCGAGACCGACCCGCCGCTGTTCGAGGACTGACGCGCGCCGAGGCCCCCCGGATTCGCGGGCGCACCCGACCGCACGGTTATGCTTGCCCGTCGACCGGCCCGGTCTGGGCCGCGCACCGGTGAGCCCGCTCGCGAGCCAGCCGTGCCACGTCGTCCGAGCTCGTCCGAGAGGTTGTTCCGTGCTGGAGTTGCTGCCGCTTGTCGGCATCGCCCTGCTGTTCTGGCTGTTCATCATCCGACCGGCCAGTCGGCGGCAGAAGGAACTCGGACGCATGCAGTCCTCGTTGACGGTAGGAGACGAGATCGTCCTCACGTCCGGTGTCTACGGCACCGTCCGCGAGCTCGAGGACGGCCACCTGATGGTGGAGGTCGCGCCCGGGGTGAGCATCAAGGTCGCGCGGGGCGCGGTCGGGACGATCGCGAGCAAGGTCGACGATCCGGCGGACGAGCCGGACGTGACCGATGAGCGGCCGGGGAGCGACTCCGGCCCGGAGGAGAGCTGACATGGCACGCAAGGCGTTCCGCCCCGGACGCACCCTCGTGGTGTTCTTCCTGGTGACGGTGATCTCCTACGGCCTGGTCGCCCTCGGGGGGACCTGGAAGCCCGCGCTGGGGCTCGACCTCAAGGGCGGCACCCGCATCACGATGACCGCGAACGGCAACCCGGAGCCGGACCAGCTCGACGAGGCGGCCAGCATCATCGACCAGCGCGTGAACGCTCGCGGCGTCACCGAGGCCGAGGTGACGACGCAGGGCAACCGCTACATCGTGGTCGAGATCCCCGGCGACACGTCCAACTCGCTCGTCGACCTCGCGACGCGGACCGCGCAGCTGCGGTTCCGCACGGTCGCCTGCTCCAGCATCGATCCCGGTCCGTGCGGCACCACGACCTCGCCGGTGCTGCCCAGCGACAGCGCGTCGGTCGTGCCCTCGGACCAGCCCTCGGCCACGCCGTCCGACAAGGCGACGGGCAGCCCCAAGAACCGTCCTGGCGTGCTGGCGAAGCCGACCGCTACGCCGAAGCCGTCGACGTCCGCGTCCCCGACGAGCTCGGGCTCGCCCACCGAGTCCGCGAGCGGGTCCCCGACCGAGTCGGCCTCGGACGCGCCGGCCGAAGCCTCGGGCGACTCTGCCCAGATGGCACTGGACTTCATGACCGACCCCGGCAAGGCCGCGATCGAGGCGTACAACTCCTACAGCTGCCCCGCCAAGGACCCCGTCGTCGACGCCCCGGACAAGTTCCTGGTGACCTGTGGCGTCGAGGCCGAGGGCGAGGAGGCCGTGAAGTTCCTTCTCTCGCCCGCCGCCGTCGAGGGCACCGACCTCGACAGCGCGCAGGCGACGCTGCCGTCGGACTCCCTGCAGTGGATCGTCCAGCTGCAGATCGGCGGCAAGGGCAAGGGCGTGTTCGCCGACCTGTCGCGCGCGATGGTCAACACGGACCAGCAGTTCGCAGTCGTCCTCGACGGCCAGGTGATCTCCCACCCCGGGTTCACCGGTGTCATCCCCAACGGCGATGCCCAGATCACCGGCAACTTCACCAAGACCTCGGCGCAGTCCCTGGCCACCAGCCTGAAGTTCGGCGCGCTCCCGATCTCGTTCGCGGACGACGGCACGTCGGTCGACCAGATCGGCGCCTCGCTGGCCGGCAACCAGCTCTCCGCCGGCGTCACCGCGGGCATCGTGGGCCTGCTGCTGGTGATGATCTACTGCCTGTTCTACTACCGCGGGCTCGGCGTTGTGGTGATTGCGTCACTGCTGATCGCCGGAGCGGTGACCTACTCGATGGTGCTGCTGCTGAGCAAGACCGCCGGGTTCACTCTCACGCTCCCCGGCATCGCCGGCCTGATCGTCGCGGTCGGCATCACCGCGGACTCGTTCATCGTCTACTTCGAGCGGATCCGCGACGAGATGCGAGACGGCAAGTCGATGCGGGTCGCGGTGCAGGCGGGCTGGAAGCGGGCCCGGAACACCTGTCTCGCGGCCGACACGGTCTCGCTGCTCGCCGCGGTGGTGCTCTACATCTTCGCCGCCGGCGTGGTGAAGGGCTTCGCGTTCGCGCTGGGCCTCTCCACGCTGATCGACCTCGCGGTGTTCTTCTGGTTCACGCACCCGCTGGTCACGGTGCTGGGCAGGTACTCGTTCTTCAACCGGGGGCACAAGCTCTCCGGTCTCGACAGGGAGGCGCTCGGCGTCGACCGGATCAACACCGTGGGAGGGAGGGCCTGATGGGCAAGTTCTCGCGCCTGGGCAACCACCTCTACTCCGGTGAGAAGTCGATCGACTTCGTCGGCCGCAAGTGGCTCTGGTACGCCATGTCGGGCGTCATCGTGCTGCTCGCCGTCCTCGGCCTGTCGGTCAAGGGCCTGGACATGGGCATCGAGTTCGTGGGCGGTGCGGAGTACAAGGTCAACATCGCCAAGGACGATGTGACCCAGGACCTCGCCGACCAGGTCCGCGAGGACGTCGCGGACACCGGCCTGGACGCCGCCAAGCAGCCCGTGGTCACCACGGTCGCCTCGGGCTACATCATCGTCCAGGTCAAGCCGGTGACGTCGGCGGAGAGCAACCAGATCAGGGGCGTCATCACCGACGCCACCGGTGCCACGGCGTCCGACATCCAGGTGCAGGAGATCGGGCCGAGCTGGGGCAAGGAGATCGCCAAGCGCTCCGGCACCGGGCTGGTGGTCTTCCTGGTGCTCGTCGTGCTGTTCATCTGGGCCTACTTCCGCGAGTGGAAGATGTCGGTCGCCGCGATCGTCGCGCTCGCCCACGACGTGGTGATCACCATCGGCGTCTACGCACTGTCGGGGTTCGAGGTCACCCCTGCCACCGTCACCGGCCTGCTGACCATCCTCGGCTTCTCGCTCTATGACACCGTCGTCGTCTTCGACAAGGTGCGCGAGAACACCAAGAACCTGCGTGAGAGCCGCACGACGTACGGCAAGGCCGCCAACCTCGCGGTCAACCAGACCCTGGTCCGCTCGATCAACACCTCGATCGTGGCGCTGATCCCGGTCGGGGCGATCCTGTACGTCGGAGCCGTCCAGCTCGGCGCGAGCACGCTGAAGGACCTCGCGCTCGCGCTGTTCGTCGGCATGGCCGCGGGCGCCTACTCCTCGATCTTCATCGCCACCCCGCTGCTGGTGCAGCTCAAGGCCGGCGAGACCGACGTGATGCAGGCCGAGAAGCGCGAGAAGGCGCGGCAGAAGAAGATCGAGGCCGACCGCTACGCCGCGGTCCCGTCGTTCAGCGAGGACATGCCGATCGCGGCCGAGCCCGGGGAGTACGACGAGCCCGAGGACGACGGCCCGATCTCGCAGCCGGTGACTCCCACGCGCGAGGCCCGGGCGCCCGGCGCGGCCGGCCGCGGCCGGGTGGCGCCCCAGGCCCGTGGACCGGTTCGGCCCTCGGGCGCGGCCGGGCGGGCTCAGCCGACCCGCGAGCCGCGCTCCAAGCGAGGCAAGAAGTGACCCTCCCCGCCCCTGGTGCGGCCGGTCTGGCGGACGCGCTCGCGCTGATCGCCGACGTCCCGGACTTCCCCGAGCCCGGGATCCTGTTCAAGGACATCACCCCGCTGCTCGCCGACCACGCCGCGCTGGCCGCGGTCGTCGCCGCGCTCGCGGCACCCGGCCGCGACGAGACGGGCGAGCCCGTCGTCGACAAGGTGCTGGGCATGGAGTCGCGCGGGTTCATCCTGGGCGCACCGGTGGCGCTCGCGCTCGGCGTCGGGTTCGTCCCGGTCCGCAAGGCCGGCAAGCTGCCGCGTGCGACGTACGCCGTCTCCTACGCCCTGGAGTACGGCGAGGCCACGCTCGAGGTGCACCAGGACGCCCTCGCGCCCGGTGACCGGGTGCTGCTCGTCGACGACGTGCTGGCCACCGGCGGCACGGCGCGCGCGACCATCGACCTGGTCGAGCAGTGCGGGGCCCACGTGCATGCGGTCGCCATGCTGATGGAGCTGGGCTTCCTCCCCGGCCGGCACGAGATCGGGACCGTCCCGCTCACCACGCTGATGACGGTCTGAGAGATACGTAGACTTAACGGGTGACCGAGGAACGCACCGCCCCGCCCGAGCAGGAGCGGCGCGCCTCGGAGCCCGCGCCCTCGACCCGCAGCATGCGCGCCCGGTTCGCCCGGATGGGCACCCGCAACCAGGGCGCCAACCCGGTGCTGGAGCCGCTGTTCCGCTCGGTGCGGGCCAACCACCCCAAGGCCGACCTGGCGCTGCTGGAGAGGGCCTACGAGACCGCTGAGCGGATGCACGGCACCCAGACCCGCAAGAGCGGCGACCCCTACATCACCCACCCGCTCGCGGTGACCACGATCCTCGCCGACATCGGGATGACCGAGCCGACGCTCGCGGCGGCGCTGCTGCACGACACCGTCGAGGACACGCCGTACACCCTCGAGCAGGTGCGGCAGGACTTCGGCGACGAGATCGCCCAGCTCGTCGACGGCGTGACCAAGCTCGACAAGGTCAAGTACGGCGACTCCGCGCAGGCCGAGACGATCCGCAAGATGATCGTCGCGATGTCGCGCGACATCCGGGTGCTGGTCATCAAGCTGGCCGACCGGCTGCACAACATGCGGACGCTGCGCTACGTCAAGCAGGAGACCCAGGAGCGGGTCGCGCGCGAGACCCTCGACATCTACGCGCCGCTCGCGCACCGGCTCGGCATGAACACGATCAAGTGGGAGCTGGAGGACCTCGCCTTCGCCACGCTGCACCCGAAGATCTACGACGAGATCGTCCGGATGGTCGCCGAGCGGGCGCCGTCGCGCGACCAGTTCCTCGCCGAGGTGATCGCCCAGGTCGAGGCCGACCTGCGCGAGGCCAAGGTCAAGGCCGCGGTCACCGGCCGACCCAAGCACTACTACTCGATCTACCAGAAGATGATCGTCGGCGGCCGGGAGTTCTCCGACATCTACGACCTGGTCGGCATCCGCGTGCTGGTCGAGAACGACCGCGACTGCTACACCGTCCTCGGCGTCCTGCACTCGCGGTGGAACCCGGTCCTGGGCCGGTTCAAGGACTACGTCGCGATGCCGAAGTTCAACATGTACCAGTCGCTGCACACCACGGTGATCGGCCCGCAGGGCAAGCCCGTCGAGCTGCAGATCCGCACGTTCGCGATGCACCGCCGTGCCGAGTACGGCGTCGCCGCGCACTGGAAGTACAAGGAGAACGGACGCGCCGGCGTCGACACCGAGCGCGCCGGCGACCTCGACGACATGACGTGGGTGCGCCAGCTGCTCGACTGGCAGAACGAGGTCGAGGACCCGGGGGAGTTCCTGGAGTCGCTGCGCTTCGAGATCAACCGGGCCGAGGTCTACGTCTTCACGCCGCGCGGCGACGTGATCGCGCTGCCGACCGGGGCGACCCCGGTCGACTTCGCCTACGCCGTGCACACCGAGGTCGGCCACCATACGATCGGCGCCCGGGTCAACGGCCGGCTGGTGCCGCTGGAGTCCGCGCTCGAGAACGGCGACGTGGTCGAGGTCTTCACCTCCAAGGCCCCCAACGCCGGACCGTCGCGCGACTGGCTCGGGTTCGTGAAGTCCCCGCGGGCTCGCTCGAAGATCCGGCAGTGGTTCACCAAGGAGCGCCGCGAAGAGGCGATCGACCGCGGCAAGGACCAGATCGGCAAGCTGATGCGCAAGGAGGGGCTGCCCCTCAAGCGGCTGATGTCGCACGAGTCGCTGATGCAGGCCGCGAGCCACTTCAAGCTCGCCGACGTCTCCGCGGTCTACGCCGCGGTCGGCGAGGGCAACCTGTCGGCCCAGGCCGTCGTCCGCCGCGTGATCGACCTCCACGGCGGCGATGAGGGCGCCGCCGAGGACCTCGCCGAGGGCGTCACGATCACCGGGCGCCGATCGCGCTCGAACGTCCAGCCGGGCGGTGACGCCGGCGTGATCGTCAAGGGTGCGGCCGACGTGTGGGTCAAGCTCGCCAAGTGCTGCACGCCCGTGCCGCCCGACCCGATCCTCGGCTTCGTGACCAAGGGCGGGGGAGTCTCCGTGCACCGCACGAACTGCACCAACGCGGCCAGCCTCCAGGCCCAGCCCGAGCGGCTGCTCGACGTCGAGTGGGCGCCGACCGGCCAGTCGAGCTTCCTGGTGAACATCCAGGTCGAGGCGCTCGACCGGGCCCGGCTGCTCTCCGACATCACGATGGCGCTCTCAGACGCGCACGTCGACATCCTCAGCGCCAACCTCTCGACCACCCGCGACCGGGTCGCCAAGAGCCGGTTCACCTTCGAGATGGCCGAGGCCAAGCACCTCGACAACGTGCTCAAGGCCGTCCGTTCCGTGCCCGGCGTCTTCGACGCCTACCGCGTCACTCAATAGCCCCTCCGCAGCGCTACGGAGCGTCCGCTGCGTTGCCGGCGCTCGACGACCCGCTTCGCTCGAAGGTCGCCTTCGCGTCGGCGCCTTGCGGCCGCACGCGTAGCGCTACGGAGTGCCCACGCAGGTGTTGGTGGTCCTCAGCCGGAGTAGTCGGCGCTGGCCCGCTT
>NZ_CATNLZ010000014.1 GCF_950101795.1 Nocardioides sp. T2.26MG-1
CGCCGTGGCCCGGCTGGGCTTCCCGCGCCAGGTCGGTGGCGCGGCCGGCACCCGGGCCGCGATGGCCGAGCTCGGCCGCGAGGTCGACCCCGAGGTGCCACGCTGGCACACCACCCGGGCGCCGATGACCCGCATCGGCGACGCCCTCGTCGGCTGCACCGACGCCTGCGCCCGGATCGCGAACGACGTGCTCACGATGTCGCGGCCCGAGATCGGCGAGCTCTCCGAGGGCGCCGGCGGCGGCTCGTCGACGATGCCCGGCAAGACCAACCCGGTGCTGTCGGTGCTCGTTCGCCGAGCCGCGCTCACCACGCCCCAGCTGGCCGCGACCCTGCACCTGGCGGCCGCCCAGCAGGTTGACGACCGCGCCGACGGAGGCTGGCACGCCGAGTGGGCGACGCTGCGCGACCTGGTCCGACGCACGCTGGTCGCGGTCTCCCAGACCGCCGACCTGGTCGGCGACCTCCGGGTGCACCCGGACCGGATGGCCGCCACGCTGGCCGCCGCCGGGGACGCGGTGCTCGCCGAGCAGCGCACGATGGCCGAGCTCGCGGGACACCCGCCCGGCCCGTCGTACCTCGGCGACGCCGGCAGCCACGTCGACCGCACGATCGCCCGCGCCCGCACGCTCCTGGAAGAGGACCGATGATCCCCACCGTCACCGGCGTCCGGATGACCCTCGCCCGCCACCGCGCCGAGCTGCCGCTGCTCGTGCTCGGCCCCTCGCTGGGCACCTCGGCCACGACGCTCTGGAGCGCCTGCGCCGCGCACCTGACCGACGCGTTCGACGTGCTCGCCTGGGACCTGCCCGGCCACGGGCACAACCGCCCGGTGGCCGACGAGGGGTTTGGCATGGACGAGCTCGCCGCGGGCGTCCTGCGCATCGTCGACGACGTGGCCGCCGAGCGCGGCGAGCCGCGCGGGTCGTTCTACTACGCCGGGGACTCGGTCGGCGGCGCGGTCGGGCTGCAGCTCCTGCTTGACGTACCCGACCGGCTCACGGCGGCCGCGCTGATGTGCACCGGGGCCAGGCTCGGCACGCGGGAGTCGTGGGCCGAGCGGGTGGCGCAGGTGCGGGCGTCGGGCACCTCGGGCCAGGTGTCGGCCGCCGCCGAGCGCTGGTTCGCCCCGTGCTTCCTCGACCGCGAGCCCGAGCGCGGCTCCGCCCTGCTCCACGCGCTCCAGGACGCCCTCGACGACGGCTACGTCCAGGTCTGCGAGGCGCTCGGCGGCTTCGACGCGCGCGACCGTCTCGGCGAGGTGACCGCGCCGGTCCTCGCGATCGCCGGGTCCGCCGACGTCGTGACCCCGCCGGCGATGCTCCGCGAGCTCGCCGACGGCGTCCGGCACGGCAGCTACGCCGAGCTCGAGGGCGTCGCCCACCTCGCGCCGGCCGAGGCGCCCGAGCAGGTGGCCCGGCTGCTGCGCCGACACCTCCTCGGCGAGGAGCCGCCCGTCGTGCACCCCGCCCCGACCGACGAGCGGTACGCCGCCGGGATGGCCGTCCGGCGCGAGGTGCTCGGCGACGAGCACGTCGACCGCGCGGTCGCGGGCACCACCGACCTCACTCGCGACTTCCAGGAGCTGATCACCCGCTACGCCTGGGGCGAGGTGTGGACCCGGCCGGGCCTTGACCGGCGTACCCGCTCGGTCGTGACCCTCACCGCGCTGGTCGCCCGCGGCCACCACGAGGAGCTCGCGATGCACCTGCGCGCCGCGCTGCGCAACGGGCTGAGCGTCGAGGAGATCCGGGAGGTGCTGCTGCAGACCGCGATCTACTGCGGCGTGCCGGACGCCAACACGGCGTTCCGGATCGCCCAGGAGGTGCTCGAGGAGGACTGAGCGTCGGTCGGTCGCAGGAGGTCATACGGAGGATGCGTCCTTGGAGCGTGACGACGTATGACGTCCTGCACCGAGCTCCAGGGTGGATCACTCACCGCCGGCCGGGTTCTGGCCCGTCACGATGCCCGCGATGACCTCCGCGACGTTGCCCACGGCCGGCGAGGTCTCCTCGCGGCGGCCGGCAAGCGCGAGGTCGATCGTGGGCGGGTCCGTCAGGGCGACGTACGACACGCCCTCGAGGCCGAGGCTGCGCACCGGCTCCGGCACGAGCGCCACCCCGAGGCCGGCGGCCACGAACACCACCATCGTGGCGGTCTCGGCGACCTCGACCAGCGACGCGGGCTCGAACCCGGCGTCCGCGCAGGCGCTCAGCACCCGCTCGTGGAGGGAGGACCGGTGACCCGACGGGTGCACGACGAACGCCTCGTCGGCCAGCTCCGCCAGGCGGATTCGTCGCCGGCCCGCGAGCGGGTGCACCGCCGGCAGCACCGCCACCAGGCGCTCGGAGCGCAGCGACCGCACCGTCAGCAGGCCGTCGGCGAGCGGGTCGGGTCGCAGCAGCCCGAGGTCGAAGGTGCCGTCGGCCAAGCCGGCGACCAGGCGCGGGCTGAGCACCTCGCCGCGCAGCTGCAGGTCGAGGTCGGGCAGTGCGCGGCGGACCTCCCGCGCGACGCGGGGCAGCACGTCGTACGTCGCCGTACCGACGAACCCGACCGACACCCGTCCGGCGCGGCCGGTCGCGAGCAGCGCCATGTCGTCCTGGGCGCGCTGGACACCGGCGACGATGCCGCGGGCGTGCTCCACGAACCGCCGACCGGCCTCGGTGAGCTCGACCCGGCGGGTGGTTCGCCGGAACAGCTCGATCCCGAGCTCGCGCTCGAGCTGCTTGACCTGCTGGGAGAGCGCCGGCTGCGCGACGTGCACCCGCGCGGCGGCGCGGCCGAAGTTCCGCTCCTCGGCGAGCGCGAGGACATAGCGCGCTTGCCGCAGCTCCATCCCGGCATCTTATCGACATCGATGATGAATCGAGCGGGAATGAGTATTGGACGCGATAGATGAGGGCACCTACCGTCGAGCCATGAGCTCAGCGTTCGTGTACGCCGCGGTCCGCACGCCGTTCGGCCGGTTCGGTGGCGCCTTGGCGGGCGTGCGCCCCGACGACCTCGCCGCCACCGCGGTGACCGGCCTGCTCGCGCAGGTGCCCGGCCTCGACCCGGCCGCCGTCGGCGACGTCGTGTGGGGCTGTGCCAACCAGGCGGGCGAGGACAATCGCAACGTCGGCCGGATGGCGGTGCTGCTGGCCGGGCTGCCGGTGTCGGTGCCCGCGGTCACCGTCAACCGGCTCTGCGGGTCGTCGCTCGACGCGGCGATCGCGGGGTCGCGCACGATCGAGTCCGGCGACGCCGACGTGGTGCTGACCGGGGGCGTGGAGTCGATGAGCCGGGCGCCGTGGGTGCTGCCCAAGCCCGACCGCGCCTACCCCGCGGGCAACCTCACCGCGGTCTCCACCACGCTCGGCTGGCGGCTGGTCAACGACCGGATGCCCGCCGAGTGGACGGTCGCGCTGGGCGAGGCCAACGAGCTGCTCGCCGAGCGCTTCGCGATCCCCCGGGAGCGACAGGACGAGTTCGCCGCCCGGTCCCACCGGCTGGCCGACGCGGCCTGGGATGCTGGGTTCTACGACGACCTCGTGGTGCCCGTCGACGGCGTCGACCTGGCCCGCGACGAGGGCATCCGCCCCGGCTCGACGCCCGAGAGGCTGGCCGGCCTCAAGCCGTCGTTCCGCCCGGACGGGACCATCACCCCCGGCAACGCCTCGCCGCTGAACGACGGCGCCTCCGCCGTGCTGCTCGGCTCGGAGGCCGCGGTCGCGACGATCGGGCGCGACCCGATCGCGCGGATCGCGGGCCGCGGCGTGAGCGCGATCGAGCCGCAGTGGTTCGGCTACGCGCCGGTCGAGGCCGCCGACCGGGCCCTGGCTCGGGCCGGCATCGGCTGGGGCGACGTCGCGGCGGTCGAGCTCAACGAGGCCTTCGCCGTCCAGTCCCTCGCGTGCGTGGACGCCTGGGCACAGCAGGGCCTGGACCCCGAGGTCGTGAACACCAAGGGCGGTGCCCTCGCGATCGGCCACCCCCTCGGTGCCTCCGGCGGCCGCGTCATCGGCACGCTGGCCGCGCGGCTGCGTGAGTCGGGCGAGCGCTGGGGCGTCGCCGCGATCTGCATCGGCGTGGGCCAGGCGCTCGCCGTGGTGCTCGAGAACCAGGAGGCCGCCACGTGACCGCCACGATCTGCGCCACGGCCGCCGAGGCGGTCGCCGGCATCGAGGACGGCGCGGTCGTGCTGGTGAGCGGCTTCGGCATGGCCGGCATGCCGGTCGAGCTCATCGAGGCGCTCATCGACCAGGGCGCCACCGACCTCACCGTGGTCTCGAACAACGCCGGCAACGGCGACACCGGACTCGCCGCGCTGCTGGCGACGGGCCGGGTGCGCAAGGTCGTCTGCTCGTTCCCGCGCCAGCACGACTCCTGGGTCTTCGACGGTCTCTACCGCGCCGGGCGGATCGAGCTCGAGCTGGTGCCGCAGGGCAACCTCGCCGAGCGGCTGCGCGCCGCCGGCGCCGGGATCGGTGCGTTCTTCACCCCCACGGGCGCCGGTACGCCGCTCGCCGAGGGCAAGGAGACCCGCGAGCTCGGGGGCCGCACCCACGTGCTGGAGCTCCCGATCCGGGGCGACGTCGCGCTGGTCGCGGCACACCGGGCCGACCGGATGGGCAACCTCGTCTACCGCAAGACCGCGCGCAACTTCGGGCCGGTGATGGCCGCAGCGGCCGGAACGACGATCGTCCAGGTGCGAGAGCTCGTCGACACCGGCGACCTCGACCCCGAGGCGGTCGTGACGCCCGGCATCTACGTCGACCGGGTGGTGGTCGCATGAGCCTGGGCGCCGGTCTCAGCAAGGCCGAGATGGCCGCCCTCGTCGCCCGCGACATCGCGCCCGGCTCCTACGTCAACCTTGGGATCGGCCAGCCCACGCTGGTCGCCGACCACCTCGCCCCGGGCTCGGGGGTGGTGCTGCACACCGAGAACGGCATGCTCAACATGGGCCCGGCCGCGACCGGCGACCAGATCGACCCCGACCTCACCAACGCCGGCAAGCTGCCGGTGACCGAGCTGCCGGGCGCGTCGTACTTCCACCAGGCCGACTCGTTCGCGATGATGCGCGGCGGTCACCTCGACGTCTGCGTCCTCGGCGCGTTCCAGGTCTCGGCCACGGGGGACCTCGCCAACTGGCACACCGGCGCACCCGACGCGATCCCCGCGGTCGGCGGCGCGATGGACCTCGCGACGGGCGCGAAGAGCGTGTTCGTGATGATGACGCTGTTCGCCAAGGACGGCTCGCCCAAGCTGGTGCCGCGGTGCACCTACCCGCTGACCGGGGTCGGGTGCGTCGACCGGCTCTACACCGACGTGGCGACGTTCGAGATCACGCCGGGTGGAGTCGTGGTGCGCGAGACGTTCGGCACGTCGTACGACGAGCTCGTCGGGCGCCTCGACGTGCCGCTGCTCAGGCGGTGAGGCCGCCGACGCTCTGCCAGCCGGTGTAGCCGGCGACCAGCACCAGCAGCAGCGCGAAGCCCAGGGCGAGCCCGCGGGCCGGCAGCCGGCCCGCGGCCTGCTTGCCGAGGACGGCGGCCACCATGGCGGCCAGGGCGAACGGCACGACCACGCCCCAGTCCACCGCGGGTCCGCCGACCCGGGACAGCAGCGAGGTCGCGGAGTTGAGCGCGACGATCAGCAGCGACGTGCCGACCGCGGGCTGCATCGGGAGCCCCAGGACGAGCACGAGCGCCGGCACCACAACGAAGCCGCCGCCGACACCGAAGAACCCGGTCAGCAGGCCGACGAGGAGCGCGGTGACGACGACGGTCACCGGCGACACCCGGCTCGGTGCGGCGGTCTGCGGGCGCGTGAGGGTCGCGACCGAGCCCGGCGTCGACGACCCGTGGTCCGGGTGCCGGTCCTCCGCGGGCTCCCCACGGTCGGGTCGCCGGCGGACCCGGTCGGCGATCATGGCGGCCGCCGCGGCGAGCATCAGCGCCGAGAAGCCGAGCATCAGCAGGTGCTCGTCGACGCGGTGGTTCAGGACGCTTCCGGCCCAGGTCGCGGGGAGCCCGATCAGGCCGAACGCGAGGCCCAGTCGCCAGCGGACCTGCCGGGTGCGCACGTAGGACGCGACGCCGGTGACCGCGGAGAGGCCCACGATCACCAGGCTGCCCGTGGTCGCCGCCTGGGCCGGCTGGTCGAGCAGGTAGACGAGGGCCGGCACCGTCAGGACCGCACCCCCGCCGCCGAGGCCGCCGAGGACCAGGCCGATCACCAGGCCGAGCAGGACGGCCTCGAGGGCGATCATCGGACCCAGCCGGGCTCACCGTCGTCGGTGACCAGGGCGAGGCCGGCCCGCTGCCATGCGGTCACACCGCCGGCCAGGTTGACCACGTCGTACCCGTGCGCGGCCAGCGCGGCCGCGGCCGTCCCGGAGCGGTTGCCGGAGCGGCACACGGCCACCACGGGGACGTCGCGGGGGATGCCGGTGGGGTCGAGGGCACCCAGCGGGACGTGCACCGACCCGCGGATGTGCCCGGCCCGCCACTCGTCGGGCTCGCGCACGTCGAGCAGCAGCGCGCCGTCTCGTGCGAGCTCGAGGGCCCGGGCGGGGCCGACCTCGTCGACGCGGGGGTGGTGCCGTCCGAACCTCATCGCGACCTCCTCGTGCCGGTGCTGCTGGTGCTGCCCGTCGTGCCGGTGCCGCCGGTCACGCTGGCCTCCATCCAGTGCGGGCGGGTGAGGTCGGTCATCAGGCTGAACCGGTCGCCGCGCACGATGGTCTGCCGCCACTCGACGGGCTGGCCGCGCAGCTCGCCGACCCGGTCGATGGCCAGCGCCGCCGTCCGGTCGGGGATGCCGAGCAGCACCCGCTCGGCCGTGGTCGGGACGACGGCGCGGATCTGCTCGTGGCCCCCGGTGAGCCGGACCCCGCAGCGGTCGCGCAGCTCGCCGTACAGCGAGGTGCGGGTGAAGTCGACGTCCAGGAGCGGAGCCGCGATGCGGGCGGGGAGCCAGACCCGGTCCATCGCGAGCGGCTCGTCGTCGACCAGCCGGATGCGCTCGAGGTAGATCAGCGGCGTCGACTCCTCCAGGCCCAGCCGGGTGGCGACGGTGCCGTCGGCCCGGGCGTCCAGGCTGCGCACGATGCTGCGCTGGCTGCGGCCGGCAGCCTGGACGGAGGCGAACAGGCTGTAGAGGCTGCCCTGGGGCTGGGTGATCTCGGTCTCGACCACCCGCGGGGCGCGGCCCCGCCCGGCCTCGACCAGGCCGGAGGCGCGCAGCTGGCGCAGCGCCTCGCGCACCGTGCTGCGGCTCACGCCGTACTGCGCGACCAGCGCCATCTCGCCGGGGAAGGAGTCGGCGAACTCACCGCTGCGCAGCCGGCGCTCGACGTCGGCGTGGACCTGGGCCCACAGCGGCAGTGCGCTGCGCCGGTCGACCGGGTTGAGCCGGGACGGGTCGGGAGCCATCTGTCCTCCTCTCGGGGCGGCCGGAGCGGCCCGCGGGTTGTGCGGACCGGGATGGCGACCTACCGTGAAATGTACGTACATTCGTACGCCCCTGCAAACCGGACGGCCCCGACCAGGACGAGGAGGGCTCATGCTCCAGGTGGAGGTACTCGAGACCAGCGAGCTGGGCGACCGCAGCTACGTCGCCCACGACGGGTCGACCGCGATCGTGGTCGACCCGCAGCGCGACATCGACCGGGTCGAGCAGGTCCTCGCCGACCGCGGCCTGAGCTGCGCGGCGGTGCTGGAGACGCACATCCACAACGACTACGTCACCGGCGGCGTCGAGCTGGCCCGCCGGACCGGCGCCGACTACCTGGTCAGCGCCGACGACCCGGTGCGGTTCGACCGGGTGCCGGTCCGCGACGGCGACCGGCGGTCCTACGGCACGCTGAGCGTGTCGGCCCTGCACACCCCCGGGCACACCGACACCCACCTGTCCTACCTCGTGGAGGACGGGTCGCCGTCGTCCCCGGGCGCCGTGTTCACCGGCGGGTCGCTGCTCTACGGGTCGGTGGGACGCACCGACCTCGTCGACGAGACCCGCACCGAGGACCTCACCCGCGCCCAGTTCCACTCCGCGCGCCGGCTCGCCGAGCTGCCCGGCGACGTCGAGGTCTACCCGACCCACGGCTTCGGCAGCTTCTGCTCCTCCGGCTCGGCGAGCGGGGGCGAGTCGTCGACGATCGCGGAGGAGCGCGAGCGCAACGACGCGCTGACCGCGACCGACGAGGACTCGTTCGTGGAGATGCTGATCGCGAACCTCACGGCGTACCCCGCCTACTACGCGCACATGGCCACCCGGAACCTCAGTGGTCCGGGGCCGGTCGACCTCAGCGCCCCGACCGCCGTCGACGCCGCGCAGCTGCGCAAGCGGATCGAGGCCGAGGAGTGGGTCGTCGACCTGCGCAACCGGACCGCCTACGCCGGCCGGCATCTCGTCGGGTCGGTCGGCATCGAGCTCGACACGCAGTTCGCCACCTACGTCGGCTGGCTGATCCCCTGGGGGACCGAGCTGACCCTCATCGGGGAGACCGCCGAGCAGGTCACCGCCGCCCAGCGCCAGCTGGTGCGGATCGGCATCGACCGGCCCGACGGGGCGGCCGTGGGGCCGGTGGACGAGCTGGCCGAGCGCGCCGACCAGCTCGGGCGGTACGCCGTCGCCTCGTTCGCCGACCTGGCCCGTCTCGACGACGCCCAGCGGCACGAGCTCGTCGTGCTCGACACCCGCCGCGACGACGAGCGCAGCCAGTCGTCGGTGCGCGACTCGCTGCACATCCCGATCCACGAGCTGCTCGACCGGCTCGGCGAGCTGCCCGACCGGCCGGTGTGGGTCCACTGTGCCACCGGCTACCGGGCGTCCATCGCGGCCAGCCTGCTCGCCCGGAGCGGGCACGAGGTCACGCTGGTCGACGACGAGTTCGAGAAGGCCGGGGAGCTCGGCCTGACCTGATCCCGGCCGGCCGGCATGGCTCGCCGCCGGGTGTCAGACTGGCGCCATGCCGGCTCACTCCCTGCGCCACCTGACGTCTCCCGTGATCGACGCCGCGCAGCGGGTCGGGTCCACCGCGCCGGCGCCGGCCCGCGTGACGCTGGCCGGCACCGGTCTGCCGCTGGTCGGCTCAGCCCGGGTGTACGTCTGCGGGATCACGCCGTACGACGTCACCCACCTCGGCCACGCGGCGACGTTCGTGTGGGCCGACCTCCTCGCCTCGGTGCTCGACGGCACCGGCGTCGACGTCGCGACCTGCCGCAACGTCACGGACGTCGACGACGTGCTGCTCGACGCCGCCGCCCGTCGCGGCAGCCACTTCGACGAGCTCGCGGTCACCCAGGAGGCGGTCTTCGACCACTCGATGCGGGCGCTGCGGGTCGCCACCCCGGCCCACCAGCCGCGCGCTCGGCACTACGTCGACGCGGTCGTCCAGCTCGCCCAGGTGCTGCTCGACCGGGGAGCCGCCTACGAGCGCGACGGGACCGTGTGGTTCCGCGGCAGCGGCGCCACCGCCGGCCTCGACCGGGACCGGGCGCTCGCGCTCTCGGCGGCGTACGGCGACCACCCCGACGACCCGGCCAAGGACGACCCGTTCGACGTCGCGGTCTGGCGACCCTCCGACGACCAGCAGCCGGCGTGGCCGAGCCCGTGGGGCTGGGGCCGCCCGGGCTGGCACGCTGAGTGCGCCGCCATGGCGCTGGCCGTGCACGGGCCGAGCGTCGACGTGCTGGTCGGCGGCGACGACCTGGTGTTCCCCCACCACGCCTACCAGGTGGCGATGGCCGAGGCGGCCAGCGGCGTCACGCCGTTCGCGCGCGCCCAGCTGCACGTCGGGGAGGTCCGCATCGGCGGGGCCAAGATGGCCAAGTCGACGGGCAACCTCGTCCTCGTCGACGACCTGCTCGAGCGCGTTCCCGCGGCCGCGCTGCGCCTGCACCTGCTGCACCGCCGCTACGACCAGCCGTGGGACTTCGCGACGGCCGCGCTCGACGACGCGCAGGCGCTGCTGGAGTCGCTGTACGCCGCCGCGGCCCGGCCGGGCCGCGGCGACCCGGCCGCCCCGGCCGAGGCGCTGCGGGCCGACCTCGACGTGCCCGCCGCCGTGGCCGTCGCGCTCGACCAGGGCGGCGAGTCCGCCCGGCGGCTGATCAGCCTGCTGCGCCTGGGGTAGGCCGTGGACGGTACTCCCTGACGATCGGGCCCCGTGGGAACGCTCCCACGGGGCCCGATCGTCAGGGACTACCCGACAGTGGGGTCACGGAGCGGCCGCGAGGGCGGCGGAGTCGAGGGGGATCGTCGGGTACATCGGCGGCTCGTCCTTGGGGGTGAGCGCGGTGGGCCCGTAGATCCAGTCGGTGAACGTGTAGTCGTGGGGGTCGCGGGCCCGCAGGATCGCGTTGCGCTGCAGGCGCTGCTCGCCGTCGAGATGCCACAGCTCGCCCCATGCCCGCGCCGTGGTCAGCACCCGGCGGCAGTGCTCGGGCCGCACCGCGTCGTACGCCGCCAGGGCAGCCACCCAGCCGACGGCTCCGTCCGCGGAGCGCTGTCGGGCGACGTGCTCGGCGAGCACCCAGCCGTCCTCGATCGCCATCACCGCGCCCTGCGCCATGTACTGCAGCGGGGGATGGGCCGCATCGCCGAGCAGCGCGATCCGGCCGTGCACCCAGGTCATCACCGGGTCGCGGTCGAACATCCGCCACCAGCGGTCCCGCCACATCAGCGGGATCCCGGCGCGCACCTCGTCGGCGGTCGCCGCGAACGCGGCGTCGAGCTCGTCGGGCGTGCCCCACTCCTCGACGCCCGCCAGCGCCTTGGGCGACTCGAACACCGCGACCTGGTTGAGCATCTCCCCGCCGCGCAGCCCGTAGTGCACGAAGTGGCACCGCGGCCCGACGTGGACGACGACCTCGGAGAGGTCGACCGGCCGACCGACGTCGGCGATCGGCACCGCGGCGCGGTAGGCGACGTACGACGAGCTCACCGGCTCGTCCTGGACGAGCAGGCGCCGGGCGACGGAGTGCAGGCCGTCGGCGGCGATCACGACCGTCGCCTCCTCGACGCGCCCGTCGGCGAGCTCGACCCGCGCACCAACGCCGGTGTCGGCGTAGCCCACGACCCGTTGGTCGGTGAGCAGCTCGACACCGGCCCGCCGGCACGCGCGCAGGAAGATCCCGTGCAGGTCGCTGCGGTGGATCACCATGTAGGGGAAGCCGTAGGTCCGCTCCAGGTCGACCAGGTCGAGCCGGGTGAGCTCCTCACCGTCCACGGCGTCGCGCATCACCATCGCCTCCGGCACCACGCCGAGCGCCTTGGCCTCGTCGAGCAGTCCGTACTCGTCGAGGATCCGGGTGCAGTTGGGCGCGATCTGCAGCCCCGCTCCCACCTCACCGACGCCCTGCCGGGCCAGCGCGTACGCCGCGCTCAGCCCGCCGATCCCGCCGCCGACCACGATCACGTCAGCGACGTCAGGGATGTCAGGGATGTCGCTCACAGCCATGCCTCCAGCTCCGGTGCGTCGATCAGGTGGTGCGGGCGGCCGGTCAGCCACGCCGCGCGTTCGGCCAGCGGTCCCGCCACGTCCGGGACGTCGCCGCGCTTGGCGACCACGTCGGTGCAGAGCGCCTCGAGGAAGTCCTCGGGGAGGTCGTCGAAGGTGATCCCCAGGCCCAGGTCGACCGCATGAACGCAGACCTCGCGGGCCCGCAGCCACGGGACGTCGGTGGCCGGCACGGTCCGGCCCTGCGCGGTGACGACCTCGTTCGCCCACTGGTCGTCGGTGAGCGAGCCCATCGCCGCCTCCAACCGGGCGGCCGAGTCGTGGACCCAGGCGTCCAGGTCGGCGTCCGGCAGCCGGATCCCGCGCTCGATGCCGGCCGCGCGCTCCGCGGGGGAGGCGTACATGGGCGTCGGGATGCCGGTTGCGGCCCAGGTGACGAGGTTCCGCAGCGCGTCGGCGTTCGCGGCGACGTGGGCGGCGAGGTGCCGCCGCGTCCACCCCGGCAGCAGGCTGTCGCCGTGGTAGTCGACGGCGTCGAGGAACAGCTTGGTGCCCTCGGCGGTCCAGAGCCGGGCGTTCACTCCTTCACCACCGCGTTGCTGCAGGCGCCCAGGCCCTCGACCTCGGTCACGACGGTCTCGCCCCCCACCAGGTAGACCTTCGGGTCGCGGGCGTGCCCGACGCCGGCCGGCGTGCCGGTGGCGATCAGGTCGCCGGGGTTGAGGCGGATGATCGTCGAGACGTACTGCACCAGGTGCACCGGGTCGAAGAGCAGCGTCCCGGTGTCGTCCTGCTGCATGACCTGTCCGTCGACGGTGGTCCGCACCTGGAGCGCCGGGCGTACGCCGCCGGGCAGCTCGTCGGGCGTCACGACGTACGGCCCGACCGGCGTGGAGGAGTCCCAGATCTTGCCCTGGGTCCACTCGACCGTGCGGAACTGCCAGTCGCGCACGGAGACGTCGTTCATCACCGTGAAGCCCGCGATCGCATCGGCGGCCTCCTGCTCGGTCGCCCGGCGCACCGGCTTGCCGATCACGATCGTGAGCTCGACCTCCCAGTCCAGGGCGTCGGTCTCGGCCGGCTTGGCGATGTCGTCGTATGCACCGATGAGGGAGTCGGCGAACTTCGGGAACAGCGTCGGGTACGCCGGCAGCTCGCGCCCCATCTCCTGGATGTGGTTGCGGTAGTTGTGCCCGACGCAGATCACCTTCGAGGGGTGCGGCACGACCGGGGCGAAGTCGGCGCCCTCGGCGGGATGGGTCTCTCCGCCGGACACCTCCGGGGAGCCGGCGGCCAGGTAGGCGCCCACGTCGGCGTAGCCGAGGTCGACGAGCGTGTCGCCCTCGAGGCGGACCGCCCGGGTGCCGTCGGTGGTGCGGATGGTGGCGAGCTTCATCAGATCAGATGTCCTTGCTGGTCGGGTGCTGGGTCCGGTGGAGCCGGAGGGCTTCGAAGACGGGTGCGTCGGAGAAGCGGAAGAGATCGAGGGCCCCGGAGTCGGAGTCGGTCGCACCGGCCTCGGACCGGACCGAGAAGGGCTCCCACGACGGCACCACGAACAGGTCGCCGCGCGCCACCGTCCAGGTGTGGTCGCCGACCGTGACCGTGCCGGAGCCGTCGAAGACCTGGTAGACCGACGAGCCGGTCTCACGCACCGGTTCGGTCTCGGCGCCGCGGACGACGCGGTGCATCTCGGCGCGGATCGTGGGCAGCACGTCGGCCGCGGTGGCCGGGTCGGAGAACCGCACGGCGGCGTGGCCGGGCCCCACGGTGCCGCCGTACCCCTCGGCCTCGAGGGCCAGCTGGTCGGCCAGGGCGCGGTCGGTGAACTCCCAGCGGTAGGCCAGCAGCGGCGAGCCCGGCGCGGTGGCGCCGACCGACAACGGCCGCAGGCCGGGATGGCCCCAGAGCCGCTCCGAGCGCGAACGGTCGGGCGTGGCCCGCTCCGCGTCGCTGATCTCGTCGCGGCCGAACTCGAAGAACTGCGCCTCGGTGAGGTACTGCAGCGGGATGTCGAGGCCGTCGATCCACGCCATCGGCGCCGCGGTGGCGTTGTGGTGGGCGTGCCAGTTCCAGCCGGCCTGTGGCAGGAAGTCGCCGCGGCGCATCGGGACCGGGTCGCCGCCGACGACCGTCCACACGCCCTCGCCCTCGACGACGAAGCGGAACGCGTGCTGGGTGTGGCGGTGCTCGGGGGCGTCCTCGCCGGGCATGAGGTACTGGATCGCGGCCCACAGCGTCGGCGTCGCGAAGGGGCGGCCGCCCAGTGCGGGGTTGGCGAGCGCGATCGCCCGGCGCTCGCCACCGCGGCCGACCGGCACGATGTCGCCGGCCTGCGCGGCCAGCGCGCGCAGCGCGTCCCAGCGCCACAGGTGCGGCACCGCGCGCGAGCGCGGGTGGGCGGGCATCAGGTCGCCGATCTCGGTCCACAGCGGGACGAGGAGCTCCTGCTCGAAGCCGCGGTAGAGCTCCTCGAGGGCGGGCGTGACGTCGGGCTGGTCGGGCGCGCTCTCGGCGACGATCCGGACCGGTGAGTCGCTCTCGGGTGTGGATGTGGTCGTGGTCATGGTCTCTCCTCGGAGGGGACGGGGGTCAGTGCGCGAGCTCGCCGACGACCGCGCGGGTCGAGGCGGGCCGGGTGGCCAGGTGGGTGACGAGCAGCAGTACGGCGGAGGCGGCCGCGGCACCCGCGAACAGCAGGAAGTTGGAGCCGACGCCGAAGCCCGCGCCGAGCAGCCAGCCGCCGAGCTGGGGCGCGGCGACCGCGCCGATCCGGCCCGCGCCGAGGGCGAACCCGAGGGAGGCGCCGCGCAGCTGGGCGGGGTAGTGGGTCGCGACCGCGGAGATGATCAGGCACTGGGTGCCGTGCGTGCCGACGCCGGCGAGGATCAGCGCGGCGTACACCAGCGTCACCGACGACGGGTAGGTCACCAGGAAGGCCAGGCCGGCGGCGGCCGCGGCCGCGGCGCCGACCGCGCTCGGGAGGGGGCCGACGCGGGTGGCCGCCCAGGCGGTCACCACCGATCCGGCGACGGCGCCCAGGTTGAGGGCCAGCAGGAACGTCAGCGGGTTGCTGCCGAGGTCGAAGCGCTCGTCGCCGGCCATCAGCTTCGGCAGCCACGTGCCCAAGCCGTACCACGCGAGCAGGGTGGCGATCGAGGCGAGCGCGAACAGCACGGTGGCGCCGGCGAACGGCGGGCGCAGCAGCGTGCGCAGTCCCGGCCGGTGGTGGCTCGCGGTGTGCGGCAGGCCGGCGACGCCGAAGCGCCGTTCGACGTCGGTCGCCTCGGTGTCGCGGCCGTGCGCCCGCAGCCAGCTCGGCGACTCGGGCAGCAGTGCCACGACCAGGACCAGGAGGACGACGCCGCTGAAGGCGAAGGCGTACATCGACTGCCAGCCGAGGGCGGGGATCGCGCGGATGCCGATCAGGGCCGCGAGCGAGCCGCCGATCGGGACGCCCGACATCATCACGGTCGAGACCACGGAGCGCCGCCGCGCGGTGACGAACTCCGAGGTCAGCGCGTTGGCCGAGGGCACCAGGCCGCCGAGCCCGACACCGGCCAGGAAGCGCAGCATCCCGAACGCCTCGGGCGACGGAGCGATGCTGCACAGGCCGGTGAAGGCGGTGAACCAGGCGACGCAGCCGATGATCGTGCGGCGGCGTCCGAGCCGGTCGGCCAGACTGCCGGCGGTCAGGGCGCCGACGAGCATGCCCACGAACGCGAGGCTGCCGATCGTGCCCGCCGTACCCGGGGTGAGGCCCCAGCCCGGCTCGGCCAGCAGCGCGGGGATCGTGGTTCCGTAAACGATCAGGTCGTAGCCGTCGAAGACCACGATCAGCCAGCACAGCACGATCACCGTGGTCGCCGAGCGCCGGCGGGTCGGCTGGGCCACCGAGGTAGGAGCGGGAGTGGTTGTGGTCATGGTCACAACGGTCCGGGTGTATCGTCAGGAAGAACAGAAGATTCTGGACAGCAGAATCCTTGTCGAGAGGTCTGGCATGGCCCAGGACATGAAGGCGCCCCCGGCGTACGCCGTCACCAGCGTCGACCACGCCCTGCGGATCGCGGCGATGCTGCAGCTCGAGGGGTCGCTGACGGTGGCCGAGGTCGCCGACCGGCTGGGGGTGGCTCGGTCGACCGCGCACCGGCTGCTGCAGATGCTGGTCTACCGCGACTTCGCCGTGCAGGACGAGCGGCACGCCTACCACCCCGGCCCGGTGCTGGAGCTGGCGGCGCACTCGCGCTCGGCCACGTCCGAGCTGCGGGCCGCCGCCCTGCCGCACCTCCAGCACCTGGTCGACACCGTGCAGGAGTCGGCCAACGTCAGCATCCGCACCGGCGACACGACCCGCTTCATCGCCAGCGTCGAGTGCACCCAGGCGCTGCGGGTCGGCTCCCGCGAGGGCATGGTGTTCCCCGCGCACCAGACGACCGCCGGGCTGATCCTCCTCGCGGAGCTGCCTGCCGAGGAGCTGGCCGCGCTCTACGCCGACGAGCGGGAGCTGCGCCGTGTCCGCACCGAGCTGGCGCGGGTGCGGCGGTCGGGTTTCGCGGTCAACCAGGGTCGTTCGGAGAAGGGTGTCGTCGCCGTGGGGGTGCCGGTCCGCGACGGCACCGGGGACGTCGTGGCCGGCCTCTCTGTCTCGATGCCGAGCACCCGCTACGACCGCCACCATCTGCCGACCTTGGTCGCCACCCTGCAGGCCGCCGCCCGGGCCATCGAGGCCGACCTGGCCGGCTGACTCGGACCGCGGTGGTGGTTTCGAGGCTCGCTTCGCTCGCACCTCAACCACCGCGTGTCGCGCGCCGCAGTCGGTGGTTCGGGCCTCGAAGTGACGAGCCTCGAATCCACCGTCAGCCCTCCGTGAACGGCAGCACCAGCCGCGAGGGGTGCGCGGCGTCGCGGTAGACCTTGTGGGTGACCGGGCGGCCGACCGGCAGGTGGAAGGCGTCGGGCGGCAGGAGTGCGTTGTGCTCGTCGGCGAGCGGCTCGTCGTTGGACAGCTCGACGACCAGCCGGTGGCCGGGCAGGAACGTCGCGGCGAAGGGGTAGATCCGCAGCACGTACTCCTCGATCACCCCCGGCTCGACCGGCACCGCGCGGGTGTGCGGGTGCACCGGGTCGCCGTACGACGAGCGCTCCTCGTCGAGCTCGCGGTGCGAGGCCTTGAGGTAGGCGGTGGTGATCAGCTGCCGCCCCCCGCCCGGCGCCTCGTCCCAGAACCGGAGGATCAGGTTGGTGTCGGGCTGGTCGATCTCGACGAACAGGTGGGCTGCGCCGGTGCCGATCATCTCGGTCGGCTCGGTGAAGGGGTCGGTGCTCCAGCTGATGATCTCGACGCGGTCGGTCACGGTGAGCGGCGCTTGGTAGAACCCGTCGGGGGCGGCGTGCTCGACCCCCATCGTCTCGGGCTCCGGGGAGAGCTTGCGCCGCGGGCGCAGGAAGAGCTCGCGGTGCTCGACCGGCTTGGGCGGCCAGGTGTCGCCGGTGACGTAGGTCCTCGAGCCCTCGACGTGGACCTCGACCGTGGGCTCGTCCAGCACACCGTTGTCGATGCCCTTGAGCCAGTAGTCGTACCAGCGGAACATCTTGTCGTGCTCCTCGACGAAGGGGCGCGACTGCATGGGCGGGTAGGGGCCGATCGAGAGGCGCTTGTGCTCGCTCGGGATCGCGTGGAAGAGCTCGATGGTGCCGTCCAGCGTCCAGCCGCGGCCCTGGTCGAGCTGGAGCCAGACCGGGATGTCGATGCTGCGGGCCAGGTTGACCGGGTTGCGCTCCTCGTACCACTCGCCGTCGACCTCGTTCATGACGATGTCGAACCAGGCCTCGTGGTTCTTGGGGTAGTGCAGGACATGCACGAGGTTCGGCCACGCGGCGACGTCGGGGTCGGCCAACCGGGCGGCGACCTTCTCGCGGAGCTCCTCGGGTGAGCAGGTCTCGAGCATCCGCGACTTCACGCCATCGGTGAACGCCCAGCCGGAGTCGCCGCCGCGGCCCTCGCGGGCGGCGCGCGGCATGAACCACATGACGCCGCCGTGGTAGGTCGTCTCGTAGAAGTCGTAGTGGCCGCCGGAGACGAAGATCGCCTTGAGGGAGGGCGGCCGCTCGGCGGCCGCGAGGATCTGCATCGAGCCGAAGTAGGAGATGCCGATCATGCCGACGTTGCCGTCGCACCACGGCTGCGCCGCCACCCACTCGATGACGTCGTAGGCGTCCTGCCCCAGCGGCACGCCGCCGGCGTTGTAGTTGCCGATGTGCTCCCCTCCGGAGGCGCCCGACCCGCGCAGGTCGCCGATCACGTGTGCGTAGTCCTCTGCCACCACGCGCGCGATGTCGCCGGCCTCGATGCAGCCGTCCCACATCGGTGAGGGCCGGCGCTGCGGCGGTGTGGTCAGCGCGAGCGCCTGCAGCTCCTTGCCGTACGGCGAGAGCGCCACCAGTGCGGGCCGCGGCCTGTCCTCGGTGCCGTGGTAGACGTCGGCGGCCAGCGTGACGCCGTCGCGCATCGGCACCCGGAGGTCCTTGCGCACCGCGATCTTGTCGGTGCCCGCCTCGATGATCCGGACGTCAGTCATGGGTTGCTCCTTGCCTGGTGCGCGTGGCGTAGCCGTGCATGGTCGTGAAGAACGGCGACGGTTCGAGCGTCGGGTCGCCGGTGTAGCCGAGCTCGGCGGCGGCGCTCTCGAAGGGTGAGTACGGCGAGTCCGACCTCGTCGCGACGCTGTCCGCGACGGCCGCGCGGACCTCGGCCTCGCGCTCGAGGCTGGCCGCGAGCGCCTCGCGGGCGCCGGCCGCGTCGAGCGCGACCGGGAACGGGGTCCCGTCCGCCCGGCGGTAGGGGTGGCCGAGGTAGAGGTGGTCGGGCTCGAGGGCGGCGATCCGCTCGAGCGATACCCGGTAGGCGTCGGGGTCCTCATACCCCGGGAAGCCGCTGGCGGCGCCGTAGCCCTGGGCCGCGTCGCCGACGAACACGTGGCCGTCGACGACGTACGCGACCGCGCCGCGGGTGTGCCCGGGCAGACTCACGACCCGCGCGGAGACCCCGCCGAGGTCCAGCACGTCGCCGTCCTCGACGACGAGCGACGGCTCCATCTCGCCCGAGATCGCCTCGAGCGCCTCGGCGCTCTTCGCGGCCTCGAGCGCGGCGGCGTCGACGAACGGGCCGCGCAGCGCGAGCGCCTCGTCGACGTGGGCACGGCGCGACCGCAGGAAGTGGGCGTCGGTCGCGGAGACGACCACCTTCGCCCGCCGGCCGGTGGCCTCCCAGAGGGCGTGCGCCCCGCCGACGTGGTCGATGTGGCCGTGGGTGAGCAGGATCCACCGCACGTCCTCGATGCGGCGCCCGAGCCGCTCCAGCGCCTCGGGGACGCCGGCCGCTGACGCCGCCACGCCGGTGTCGACGATCGCCGGCTCGGGGGCGTCGACGAAGAAACTGTAGAGCGCGAAGCGGCCCCACGGAGCCGCGATCGGGTGGACCTCGACGCTCATCCCAGGAAGCCCGCGATCTCGTCGTACACCCGGTGGAACTCGGGCAGCGAGCCCTGGTGCTGGACGAACCCGTGCCCGGCCCCGGCGTAGCGGCTCACCGTCGCGTGGACGCCGGCCTCGCGCAACCGCGCGGCGTAGAGCTCGCCCTCGTCGCGCAGCGGGTCGAGCTCGGCGGTGACGACGAGCGCCGGCGGCAGTCCGGACAGGTCGGCGCGCTTGATCGGCGAGACCCGGGGGTCGGCGGGGTCGGCGCCGCTGTCGACGTAGAAGGCGTTGAACGGCTTGAGGGCGGCGGTCTCCAGGCCGTGGCCGACGGCGTTCTCGCGGAGCGAGGGGTAGCGGTCCTCGTCGAAGTCGAGGTCGAGCGAGGGGTAGAGCAGCACCTGGTGCGTGACGCCGCCGAGCCCGTCGTCATGGGCCATCGCGGCGAGGGTCGCGACGAAGTTGCCGCCCGAGCTGTCGCCGACCAGCGCGACGGTGTCGCCGGCCCCGAGCACGTGGCGCACGACGGCGTAGCAGTCGTCGAGCCCGGCGGGGTACGCCGCCTCGGGGGCGCGCCGGTAGCCGACCGAGACCACGGTCCGCCCGGTCGCCACGGCCAGCTCGCGGGCCACGTGGTCGTGGGTCTCGAGGCTGCCGAGGAAGAACGCGCCGCCGTGGACGTAGACGATGACGCCGTCCGCCGGCTCGGGGACCGGGAGGTACACGCGCACCGGCACGCCGGCGTACGCCGTGTCCTGTACGGCGTGCACGGGCAGCCGGTCCTCGTGCGGCGCGACGTGCGCCTCCTCGTCGGCGCGCAGCACCGCGGGGTCGATCGTCAGCAACTCAGGCTCCCGTCGTCGCGGCGACCTGGCCGGGCTTCTGCCCGGGGAAGACCTCGTCGAGCTCGTCCTCGGTCCAGCCGTGGCGGGAGATCCGCTGCAGCTCGTCGGTGACCGGTTTGCGGGTGGCCTGGAACGACGCGAGCGCCTCGGTGACCGAGCCCGCCGCGGCGAGGGTGTCCGCGAGCGCACCGGCGTCGAGGATCGCGGAGTTGGCGCCCTGGCCCTGGTGGTGGCACATCGCGTGCGCGGCGTCGCCGATGAGCACGACCGAGTCCGAGTGCCAGGTGTCGACCGGGTCGATGTCGTAGACCGCGCGCACGTTGACGGTCGCCATGTCGAGGGCCTCGGTCATCTTCACGATCCGCTCGTCGAAGCCCTCGACGGTCGCGAGGACGTCGGCCTTGGTGATCGCCGGCGCCCAGGTGGCGTCGGGGCTGAGCGCGGTGATGTCGAAGGAGACCTGGCCGCGGTGGAGCAGCGGGAGCAGGTAGACCTTGGTGCCGCGGCCGATGAACATCCGCAGGTCGCCGTCGTCGGTCATGCCGAACGTGTCCGCGACGTCGATGACGGCGCGGTAGGCGTGCTCGCCGGCGAACACCGGCTGCGCCTGGCTGAACAGCTGCTCGCGGACCAGCGACTTGATGCCGTCCGCGCCGACCACGAGGTCGGCGGTGGCGGTCTCACCGTTGGCGAAGGTGAGGGTGGCGCCGGCGCCGGTGTCGACGACCTTCTCGAGCCGGTGGCCCAGCTTGACCATGCCCGCGGGCAGGACGCCGACCAGGGCCTCGATGAAGTCGCCGCGGTGGATCAGGTGCGTGGTCTCGCCGTACGCCGCCTTCTCCGGCCACTCCTCGCGGGCGATCGGGTGGTCGTCGGCGGTGCGGATCGCGAACGCGTCGCTGGCCGAGCTGACGGCCTTGATGGCCTCGCCGATGCCCCACCGGTTGAACTGGTCCATCGAGGAGGGGCGCAGGCCGATGCCGGCGCCGACCTCGCGGATCTCGGAGGCCTGCTCGTAGACGGTGACGCGGGCGCCGAGGTCGCTCAGCGCCTTGGCGGCGGCGGCTCCGGCGTAGCCGGCTCCGACGATGGCGATGTCGAGGTTGGTGACGTCCATGGTGGTCTCGCTTCAGCTCGGGGAGGTCGTGGGGGACGGGGTCTGCAGGGAGAGGAAGGCGGCGGGGAGGTCGACGAAGATCCGGGTGATGGTGTCGTCGTCGACACCGGCCTCGCGCAGGGCGGGGATGAGGACCTCGAAGAGGTAGTTGACGGTGTGGCCCTTGACGCCGGGCCAGCCGAGCGGGCTGCAGTTGGCGTCGGCCGAGGCGAGCACGCTGTCGACGCGCCCGCCCTGCACGTAGCGCAGGAAGTGGTCGAGCCGCTCCTGGCGGGGCCGGCCCCAGAACGGCGGGTCCGGCAGCTCGAGGTCGTAGCCGAAGGTGTCGAAGCCGATCCGGCCGCCCTGGTCGGCGATCCAGGTGTCGCGCACCTTGCCCTGGCTGACGCCGTCGTCGGCGTGGCCGAAGAGCACCCGGTGGAGCGGCAGGCCCTCGTCGTGGAAGACCTCGATGGCCGGCTCGACGTCGACCGCGAGGTGGGTGAAGATCGGCACGCCGGTGGCCAGCGCCGCCCGGGCCGCGGCCCGGTAGATGCGCAGGTCGAGCTCCTTCATCTTGAAGCCCCGGCTCACTCCGACCTTGATGATCCCGGCCTTCGCGCCGGTGCCGGCGATGCCGACGGTGATCTCGTGGAGGAACTGGTCGGTGAGGTAGTCCACGCTGGCCCGCTCGAAGAACGGCAGTGCGGTGTCGCCGCCGACGAACCCGGTCGAGGCGACGATGTGCACCCCGGTCTTCTCCGAGAGCGACTGGTAGTAGGGGATGTCGCGGCCGTTGCAGATGCCGGTGGCGTCGACGAACGTCGCGGCGCCGTAGGGCTTGCAGTTCTCGTGGAAGGCCCGCAGCTTGGGGACGGTCTCCTCGTAGCGCTGCTCGGGGGACTTCCACCAGCGGGTGTCCAGCTCGGAGCCGGGCATCCCGTAGCCGATGTGCTCGTGGACGGCGACGAAGCCGAGCTCCTCGCTCGGGATCGGGCCGAGGACGGTGTTGACGCGGGCCATCTCAGCGCTTCTCGATCGCGAGCAGGTCGCGGGGGTTGGCGACGAGCACCTGGGTGGCGACGTCGCGGGGGAGGGCGGTCGTGAGGTCGGCGTACGACGCGGTCGGTGCGTCCTCGCCGAAGGAGACGCCCACGCCGCCGGTGGTCAGCAGCACCCGCTCGGCGTGGCCCGCGTCGACGAGCTCCAGGACCCGGGCGGGGTCGGTGAGCACGGCGTACGCGCCGCGCTCGACGACGGCCAGCGGGTCGTCGGCCACGACGGCGACCCGGTGGGCCGGCAGACCCTCCTTGAGGACCACGTCGAGGTCGTCGACGTCGTCGCTGCGCAGCGAGGCGGGTACGCCGGTCGTGAGCGCCGTCCGGGCCACGCCGAGCAGCAGGCTCTCGTCGGTCGCCGTCCGGCCGCCGCGGGTGGTGGCGGTGACGGCGAGCCCTGCGAGGCCTCGGCGCTCGACCCGGGGCACGACCATGCCCTCGGTGACCTCCGCCGTGAACAGGTCGGCGAAGCGGTCGGCCGGCCACGGCGTCGGCGGGTTGGTCTGGGGGGTGAGGAAGTAGCCGCCGAGCATCGCCTCGGGGCCCATGCCCGTGGACGCGACGAGGTGCACGCCGGTCGCGCGGGAGAGCGCCTCGAGGAGCCGGACGTCGCGGCCGTGGAACATGCCGGTGCTGTCGACGACGGTGCCGCCGCCGGCGGCCCGGAAGGCCCGCAGCTGCGCCGCGACCGCCTCGAAGACCTCGGCGCGGTCGATCCGCACGTCGTACGCGAACTGTGCCCCGGGGACCACGGACACCAGGCGCTCGTGGACCGCGACGACGCCCAGGTCCGCGCTGGGGACCGGGCCCAGGACGGTGTTGACGGTGCCCGTCATGCGCACTTCCTCTCGATCTGCTCCGAACCGGCATGCGTGACCGCGGTCACGCAGGCTGTGAACGGTGTCACGTGGCTGGACAGAGTGTCAAGTGAAAGTGCGACATGTAAATCACCGAGCCGGTGGGGCACGCCGTGCCGTCGCGGGTCGGTCCGGCCGCTAACCTGACGGCATGTCCAGCCTCCGCGACGCTCAGAAGCAGATGACGACGCGGCTGCTGCTCGAGTCGGGGCTCCGGGTCTTCCAGGAGAAGGGCTACGCCGCCGCGACGATCGACGACATCGCGACCGGTGCGGGCACCACGCGCACGACGTTCTACCTGCACTTCTCGTCGAAGTCGCAGCTGATGCAGGCGATCATCGTCGACCTCAACGAGATGCTCGTGGGCAACGACGACCCGACGCTGCAGAAGGTCGTCGAGGCCGGCGACCGGGCGCTCGTCAAGGGCTGGATCGAGAAGCGGTTCGACCAGTGGCCCGACCTGATGCCCAAGGTGCGAGCCGCCAACCAGGCCGCGGGTGCCGACCCCGAGATCGAGCTCGCGGTGGAGAAGTGGTTCGAGAGCGCGATCGGCGAGATCCGCCGCGGCCTCGACGCCGCCGACCGCTTCGAGCCGGACTCCCGGCACGTTCGCGGGGTCCTGGCGTTCGGCCAGGTCGAGTTCCTCTCCCGTCGCTGGATGCTGGAGGGCTGGGACAGCGAGGTGTCGCGCGACGTGGCGTTGGAGACCATCACCGACAGCTGGTGCGCGCTGCTCACCGAGTAGCCCGGAGGTCGTCCCCGACTCGACGCAACCTTTGCCGCCCAGCGGTCGTCAGTGGGGTACGAAGGGGGTGCCCGATGGCGTTCACGACCACCAAGCAGGCGCAGGCCGCGCCGGCGTACGAGGAGTACGCCGCGTCCGCGTGGCCCGCGCTCTACCGCTCGTCGTACCTGCTCACCGGCAACCACGCCGACGCCGAGGACCTCGCCCAGCAGACGCTGCTCCAGGCGTTCCGCTCCTGGGCGAAGGTGAGCCGGGCCGACGAGCCCGCGGCGTACGTGCGGCGGATGCAGACCAACATCTTCATCTCGCAGCGGCGGCCGCGAGCGCGCCGGCTCGAGCTGCTCACCGACGAGCCTCCGGAGCCGCGGCCCGCGCTGCGGGCCGGGTCGGCCGGCGGACCCGAGGACCGGATGGTGCTCTGGCCGCACATCGCGTCCCTGCCGCCGCGGCAGCGGGCGGTGGTGGTGCTGCGCTACTACGAGCAGCTCAGCGAGCGCGAGATCGCCGACGCGCTGGGCTGCTCCACCGGCAACGTCAAGTCCACCGCGCACCGCGCGCTGAACGCCCTGCGAGCCGCGATCGGCTCCGAGGCCCACCAGGGAGAGGAGGCCTGAGATGACCACCGAGCTCGAGAACGTGCTGGCCCGCGAGCTGCACGAGGTCGCGGACGGCCTCCGCGTGCCACCGATGCCGGGGTTGCCCGCCGACGCCCCGACCAAGCGCCCCCGGCCCTGGCAGCCGCTCGTGGTGGCCGCCGCTGTCGTGCTGATCGCCGGTGTGGTGGCGTTGTTGTTCAGCCGCCAGGACGACGGCTCCCCGCAGCCGGCGCCGCCGGCCCCGAGCCGGGCGACCGAGTCGGTCGACACCACGATCTCGACCGCGATGCCGACCGTCCCCTTCGTCGTCGACCGCCGGTTGTACGTCGACGGCGAGCAGGTGCCGGGGGAGTGGTGGGGGTTGCAGTCCCATTGGGGGGTCTGGCTCGCGACCCGCTTCGACGGCTCCTGGTGGTGGGGCGGCCCCGGGGTGGAGGCTCAACGGATCGAGGGCCAGTTCGACCAGCCCCCGGTGCTGTCGCCGAACGGGTCCTACATCGCGTACATCGATGTGAGCGGTGGCCGCGCGAGCGTGAACGGGTTCACCACCGAGCCGGGGGGCGAGGGCTTCGGCCTGTCGCCGCTCGACGACCTGCCCCGCTACGAGGACGGCGTCGCGATCCGGGTCAGTGCCGTCACCGACGACGGAGACGTCATCGTGCAGGGCACCCGCACCAGCCTGGTCTGGCGTGCGCAGCACCCAGCCGAGCCGACGGTCATCGACCTGGCTGACGCGGCCCCGGACCAGGTGTTGTTGCAGGCGACCCCCGTAGGCCTGGTCGTCGTGGACGGCTCCGGCGGCGCTGTCGATGCCACCGACACCGAGCCCCACCTCGCGCTCATCGACTGGGACGGCAACTTCTCCCTGGGGCCCGCCCTCCCGACGTACGACACCCTCGACATCAGCCCCGGTGGCGGCTGGCTCCTCCGGTCCCCGGCCGGCACCTTGGGTGGTGAGGTCACCGCTGTCGGGAGCCTGCGCGCCCAGCCGGTCGGGGGCGGCGACGAGATGGTGCTCGACGCCCCGGACGGCTGGGGGTTCGTGCCCCTCAGTTGGTCCTGGGAAGACGACGAGACGGTCCTCGCGACCCTGGTGGGCCAGGGACGCGCCGGCCCCGCCGAGTTCCGCCTGGTCCGCTGCCGCGTCGACCTCGGGGCCTGCCGCGACTTCCCGGCCCCGGAGGGGGCCGGCGAGACCGCCCGGGACACCTTGGGCAGCTTCACCGCCGAGGCGACTCTCGACGCCGTGGTCCGCGCGGTGGTCTCCGATGATCGTGCGAGCCTGCTCGACCCGGCGGTCGTCGCCGACGGAGAGTGGGACCAGCTGGTGGCGTTCGCGGCAGGGGGAGGCGGATCGGCGTCGACCTGCCGCGACAACGGGAGTGGGAACAAGGACTGCGAGATCGACTTCGACGCCGCCCCGGAGGGCGCCCCGGCCACCGTCTACTACGCGATCCTCGAGCCCGCGGACAACGCCTACGGCTGGCGGGTGAGCTACGTCGGCATCGGGGGCGCCTGACCTCGGCTCGTGCTCAGTCCAGCGCCGCCGCGGCCTCGAGCAGCAGGCCGCGCAGCCACCCGGTGAACGCGGCGTCGGTGAGGCGAGGGTTCCAGACCATGTCGATGCCGAGCGGGGGGATCGGGAAGGGGAACTCCTCGATCCGCAGCGCGACCTCGAAGCGCATCGCGGTCGCGACGCGGTACCGGTGCACCGCGACGCCGCCGACCCGGGCGACGAGCGTGGGCAGCAGCATCTGGTCGGGTACCACCTGCCGCACGGCGTAGGCGACCTCCTGCTCGTCGAGGACCGCGTACGCGCGGGTGCGCCGGTCGCGCCCGGAGCCGGACTCGAAGACCGCGTGGGGCAGCGTGGTCAGCAGGTCGAGCGCGGTGGCGTCTGCCGGTGCGGCGTCCCGGGCCGCGATGACGACCCAGCGGTCGTCGTAGAGGCGCTCGCGGGGGTACGGCGCGGGCAGCGTCTCCGGCAGCAGCACGACGTCGACGCCGGGATCGGTGAAGGACAGGTCGTCCAGCTGCGGCGAGGTCTTCATGCGCAGCGTCACGTGCGGCGCCCGCTCGGCGACGAGTCGGGCCAGGTGGCCGCCGAGGACGTACGCCGTCGACGTGGTCAGCGAGACGTTGACCGTGCGCGCGTCGGTGTCGGGGTCGAAGCCGGGGAAGCGCACCACCCGGGCGGCCCGGTCGAGCGCCTCGCGCAGCGGGCCGACCAGCCCGGCCGCGTGCGGGGTGAGCACGAGGCCGCGGCCCTGGCGGACCAGCAGGTCGTCGCCGACGAGCCGGCGGATCCGCGCCAGCGCGTGGCTCATCGCCGGCTGCGAGAGCCCGACCCGTGCGGCGGCGCGGGTCACCGACCGCTCCTCCAGGAGCGCGAGCAGCGGCGGCAGCAGGTTGAGGTCGACCGCGGCCAGCCGGTCGAGGTCGGACGCCACGCCCACGACCCTAGACCGTGCTCATCAGACGGCCGCCACCTCCGTGAGCCGCCGCAGCCGCGGCACCGGGATCCGGTAGTTCACCGCCACCGCGGCGCCGGGCCACTGCAGCAGCACCGCGTCCCCCTCGCCGTCGACCACCGTCGGCTCGCCGTGGGCCGGCAGCGAACCGGCCGCCTTGATCGACAGCCCGAACTGCTCGGTCCAGAAGTAGGGCCGTGGCACGTATGCCGGCGCCGCGTCGCCGTGCAGCAGCGCGGCGGCGGCGACCCGGCTCTGCTCGATCGCGCTGGTCCACAGGGGGGTGCGGCCCGAGGGGAACGCCGCCACGTCGCCGGCCGCCACGATCCCGGGGCGCCACCGGCCGCGTGCGTCGACCGGGACCGCGCCGTCGAGGCCCAGCCACTCCGTGTTCGAGACGTCGCCGACGGCCGTGATCACCACGTCCGCCGGAGGCCGAGGCGCGTCGGCCGGCAGGATCCGCAGGCCGCGCGCCAGGGCGGCGTCGACCACGAACGTCGACAGGTGCGGGCCGAGCTGGTCGACCAGCGGCGGACCGAGGTTGGTCAGCGTGACCGCGCAGCCCGCGGCCAGGCAGCTCGACGCGACCTCCATGCCCAGCGGCCCACCGCCGACGACCAGCACCGAGGGCCGCGTGGCCACGAGCGCCCGGAGCGCGAGGGCGTCGTCGAGGCTGCGCAGCGTCCGCTCGCCCGCGATCCCCAGCCGGCGCGGCCGGCAGCCGCTGGCGATCACCAGGCCGTCGTACGGCAGCCGCTCGCCGTCGTCGAGCTCGACCAACCGCCGGTCGGCGTCCAGGCCCACGGCCCGGACGCCGAGCAGCTCGCTCGCCCCGTGGCCGGCGGGCGGCAGCACATGGGAGGTGAGGTCGTCGGCATCGCGCAGCAGCGCCTTGGACAGCGCGGGCCGGGAGTACGCCGGGTGCGGCTCGTCGCCCACGAGCACGAGCTCGCCGTCGTACCCCTCGGCGCGCAGCGTGTCGGCCGCGGTCAGGCCGGCGATCCCGTTGCCGACGACCACGACGCGTCGCAGCGTGCTCATGCCAGCCGCAGGGCGGCGACCGGGCAGACCCGGACCGCGGCGTTGGCGGCCGCGACGTCACCGTCGCCGACCTCCTCGCGGTCGAGGACCAGCTCGCCGTCGTCGTCGAGGTGCATCAGCGCGGGTGCCGCCTCCTCGCACAGGCCGTGGCCCTCGCAGCGGGGGCGGTCCAGGACCAGCCTCACTGGTCTACCTTCCTCGCGTCGGCGGCTTCGGATGAGCCTCTGATGCACCCCTGGTCCCCACCGGGCCACCGCCAACGATCCTCGACCTTCAAGGTCCAGCATGAGTTCTGCGGGGTCCGGT
>NZ_CATNLZ010000015.1 GCF_950101795.1 Nocardioides sp. T2.26MG-1
GCGCGGCCTCGGTGCGGGCGCGGGCGGCCTCCTCGGCCTCGGCGCGGGCGGCGTGGGCGGCCTCGGCGAGCCGGGTCTGCTCGGCGGCGGCCTCCTCGGCGGCGGCCCGGGCGGCCGCGTGCTCCTCGGCGGCGGCCTCGGCGGCGGCGCGGGCCTCGGCCTGCGCGGCGGCGCGCTCCTCGGCGGCCTGTCGCGCCTGGGCGCCGGCGGCGAGCTGCTCCTCGTGCTGGCGGGCGGCCTCGGCGAGGCGCTCGTCGTACGCCGCGGCCTGGGCCTCGGCGCGCTCGATGGCGGCCTGCTCGGCGGCCTCGCGGGCGACGGTGGCGGCGGCGACGCGTTCCTCGGACGCCGCGGCCTGGGCCTCGGCGCGCTCCACGGCGGCCTGCTCGGCGGTCCGGCGCTCCTCGATGGCGGCGGTCAGCTGGGCGGCGACCTCCTGGGCCCGGGCCTCGGCGGCGCCGCGCTCCTCGTGGGCGGTGCGGGCGGCCTCGGCGGCCTCGCGGGCGGCCTGGTCGGCGGCCTCGCGGGCCGACGTCGCGGCGGCGGCCAGCTCGACCTGGGCGCGGGCGGCCTCCTCGGCCTCGGCGCGGGCGGTGGCGGCGGCCTCGGCGCGAGCCTCGGCCTCGCGGGCGGCCTCCTCGGCGGCGGTGCGGTCGACGGACTGCTGGGCGGCGGCCTGCTCGGCGGCGAGGCGCAGCGCGGTGGCGACCTTGGCGGTCTCGACGAGCTTGCGGGCGCCCTCCTCGGCCTCCTGGCGGCCGCGGACCGCCTCGGTGGCGAGCTCCTCGAGGCGGGTGCGCTCGGCCGCGTGGGCGGCGCCCTCCTCCTCGGCGGCCCGGCGCGCGTCGTACGCCTCCTGGGCGGCGGCCGCGTGCTCGGCGGCCCGCTGGTCGGCCTCGATGCGGGCGAGCGCGGCGTCGCGGGCGGACTCCTCGGCGACCAGGCGCTCGGCGGCCTGCTCGGCCGCGGCCTGCTCGGCGCGGCGGCGCAGCTCGGCGGTGCGCTCGATCGCGGCCTCCAGGTCGGCCGGGGACCGGTGCGCCGACGGCTCGGCTGCGCTCGGCCGCTGCTCGGTCGACGCTGCCTCGTAGGACTGGTCCTGCTTGCGTTGCCACCACCGGGTGGGGTTGGAATCGTTCGCGTCCATCACCCGTGAGCCTAGGGGTTGCTGGGACCGATGTGGTGTCGAATCCTCAGTAGACCAGCGCCTGCACCTCGGGCGCGAGCACTTCCTCGACGTACGCCGCCGCCCCGGCGATCCGGACCCCGTCGAGCAGGTCGGCCGGCGTGAGCTCGCGGCGGGCCGCGCACTGGGTGCAGACGGTCACCTGACCGCCCGCGGCGACCGCCGCGACCAGGTCGGCCGCGGGGCTCGCCTGCGGCAGCGCGAACCCGCCGCGCCCGGCCCCCAGCCAGGCCGCCTCCCCGGTCAGCCACAGGCTGACGTCGGCACCCGCGCTGAGCGCGGTCGCCGCGACCGTGAGCCCTTGGTTGGCGCGCTCCGGGTCGTCGGCTCCGCAGGTGACCTTGACGACGAGTGGGCGAGGCATGTGTCCCACCCTAGAGTGGCCCCATGCCGTTCGAGCTCCCCGACAACCTCCACCCCGACTGCGCTCCCGTGGCCTGGATGCTGGGCCGATGGGGCGGCCGCGGGCACGGCGACTACCCGACGATCGACAAGTTCGAGTACGGCCAGGAGCTGGTCTTCACCCACGACGGCCGCCCGTTCTTCCACTACTTCGCACGTGCCTGGATCGTCGACGAGTCCGGCGAGAAGGTCCGCGAGGCCGCGCAGGAGTCCGGGTTCCTGCGCTGCCGCCCCGAGGGCAAGATGGAGCTCCTGCTGAGCCACAACACCGGCTTCGTCGAGGTGTGGCACGGCGAGGCGGGCGACGGCAAGCTGGAGCTGGCGACCGACGCGGTGGTGCGCACCGAGTCCGCGAAGGAGTACACCGCCGGCAAGCGGCTCTACGGCAACGTCGAGGGCGACCTGCTCTACGCCTACGACATGGCCGCGATGGGCCAGGCCCTGCAGCCACACCTGTGGGCGAGGCTGGTCCGCCAGTGAGCGAGGAGCTGGCGGCCAAGCTGCGGGAGCAGGGCTACCGGCTCACCCCGCAGCGCCAGCTCGTGCTGCGCGCGGTCGAGAAGCTCGGCCACGCCACCCCCGACGAGGTGCTCGCCGAGGTGCACGCCCAGTCGAGCGCGGTCAACGTCTCCACGATCTACCGCACGCTCGAGGTGCTCGAGGAGCTCGGCCTGGTGCGGCACGCGCACCTGTCGGACCGCGCGCCGACGTACCACTCCGTGACCGACCACGAGCACTTCCACCTGGTCTGCCGGAATTGCCACAAGGTCGTCTCGGTTGACCCAGAGGTGGTCGCGCCGCTGGCCGACCGGCTGATGCGCGAGCAGCGGTTCGTGATCGACGTCGGCCACCTGGCGGTCTTCGGCCGCTGCACCGACTGCGATGAGCACGGTGGTTGAGGTGCCAGGAGCGCCAGCGACGAGCCTCCACACCACTATCAAGGAGAGACGCCCATGAGAAGCCCGCTGCTCGACCTGCCCGGCGCCGTCGCCGGCGACGGGATCGACCGTGACGTGGCCGCCCACTACGGCTCGTTCAACGGCGAGCAGCGCACGCTGGAGTCAGGTCAGGGCTTCGTCGACCTCTCCCACCGCGACGTCATCCGCGTCTCCGGCCCCGACCGGCTGACCTGGCTGCACTCGCTGACCACCCAGCACCTCGAGTCGCTGGCCCCCAAGGTGTGGACCGGCGTGCTGATCCTCAGCCCGCAGGGGCACGTCGAGCACGCGTTCTTCGGCTACGACGACGGCCTCGGTGACGAGGGAGCGTTCACCGCGCACACCGAGCCCGGGGCGGCCGCCGCGCTCGTGGAGTTCCTGGACCGGATGCGCTTCATGATGCGCGTCGAGGTCGCCGACGTGACCGCCGAGCTGGCCGTCACCTGGCGCCCGCGCCCGACGCAGGTTGAGGTGCGAGCGGAGGGAGCCTCGAGACCGGAGTCGCCCTACGACAACTACGAGATCGTCCCCCGCGACCGGCTCACGACGTACGCCGAGGCCGCCGGCCCGGCGTGCGGCCTGTGGGCGTTCGAGGCGCTGCGCATCGCCCGCGGCGAGCCGCGCCTGGGCCTCGACACCGACCACCGCACGATCCCCAACGAGGCCGGCTGGATCGGCCCCGCCGTCCACCTGGACAAGGGCTGCTACCGCGGCCAGGAGACCGTGGCCCGGGTGCACACCCTGGGCCGGCCGCCGCGGCGGCTGACGCTGCTGCACCTGGACGGCTCGGAGAACCGGCTGCCGCCGGTCGGCGCGGACCTGCTGATGGGCGACCCCTCCGACGGCAAGGTGGTCGGCTTCGTCGGCACCTCGGCCCGCCACCACGAGCTCGGCCCGATCGCGCTGGGGATGGTCAAGCGCAACGTCCCGCTCGACGCGACCCTCACGGTCGACGGCATGCCCGCCGCCCAGGAGGTCCTCGTCGACCCCGAGGTGGGCCTGCACGTGCGACCGCTGCGCTAGTCGTTCGCCCTGCCTGTCCTGCGGAGCGCGGGCACCCGTGGGAAGCGTCGGGGTCGAGTGCTGGTGCAGACGTAGACCTCGGTCATCTCGCCGAGGATGCCGTGGTGGTGATCGTGGAATCGCACGACGTGGACGTCGAGCCCCGACCACTGGTGGATCAGCTCCGGCAGGTCGTAGCCGTAGCGGAAGGTCACCAGTGACCCATGGTCGTCCACCGGGTTCCCGTGGTATTCCGGCGCGGCGAGGTGTTCGAGGGAGCCGTCAGGGAGGTACCGGGCGCGGCGCTCGCTCTCGACCTCGGCCTTGTACGTCGGGACCGTGAACACATAGGAGCCACCCGGTGCGAGTGTCCGGGCGACCTCCCGTAGCACCTGGTCGGGCTCGTTGACGTGCTCCATGACGTCGAGGGTGATGACGAGGTCGAAGGAGTCGTCGGCGAAGGTCTGTCGCTCGAGGTTCTCGTTGCGGAAGCCCTGCACGGTCGCGCCCAGCGGCTCGGTGGGGAAGAACTGGGTGGGCAGGTAGCGCCGGCACTCCCGGGCCAGCTTTGGCGAGATCCCCCGCTGCGCGGGGGAGGACTCGTGGATGCGGGCGCGGCGCCAGCCGCGGAACGAGCGCGACAGCACCAGTGCCAGAGCGCGCTCTCGGGGAACGGACCCGCAGCCAGAGCAGACCAGGTCCTCGCGGTACCAGGAGCTGACCGAGGTGAACCTGGCGTCTGCCTCGCAGATGGGGCAGTGGCCCGCGGCCTCGTAGACGAAAGCGCTCTGGCTCATGCCGCGGGAGTCTAGGTCGCTCTCACCGTCTGAGGACTGTCGGTGCGACGCGCTGTCAGCGCCGGTACCTCACGTGCGTGTCGTCCGCCGCGTGCGCGAACCCGAGCCGGGAGTAGACCGCGATCGCGGGGGCGTTGTCGGACTCGACGTACAGCAGCACCTCGCGCACCCCCCGCGCGGCGAGGTGGTGCAGCCCGGCCAGCGTGAGCACCTTGCCGAGGCCGCGGCCCTGTGCGGCCGGGTCGATGCCGACGACGTACACCTCCCCGAGGTCGGGGGAGTGCTGCTTGGTCCAGTGGAACCCCAGCACCCGGTGGCCGTCGACCGCGAGCAGCAGCCCGGCGGGGTCGAACCACGGCTCGGCCATCCGCTCGGCGAGGTTGGCCGCGTCCATCGACCCCTGCTCGGGGTGGTGGGCGAACGCCGCGGCGTTGATGCGCAGCACGTCGCCGGCGTCGGCGGGCTCGTAGCCGCGCACCTCCAGCCCGGGCGGTACGACGAGCCCGGGAAGCGGCTCGGCCATCGGCCGCCGCATCACCCACAGCTCCCGCACCCGCTCGAAGTGGTGCGAGCGCGCCAGCGCGGCCGCGGCCGGGTGGTCGCCGTGCGACCACGCCTCGATGCCTCCGGGGCGCGCGGCGAGGACGGCGTCGAGCAGCGCCGCGCCGATCCCGCTGCCGCGGCGCTCGGGGTGCACGATCAGGCTCAGCTCGTCGCCGATCACCAGCGCGAACCCGCCCTCGCGCTGCCACGACCGCACCCGCTCGGGGTGGTGGCGCAGCGCCAGCCAGGTCGCCTCGTCCAGGGGGGCCGCCCCGTCCGCGGCCTCCGCGGCCGCGGCGATGTCGTCGATGTGGTCGAGCACGACTCGACCCTAGGGGTTCGGCCTAGGGCCGCAGCGAGAACCTGACGTCGCCGTTGGGCAGCCGCTCGACGGCGTACCGATCGTCGTGCACGCGGTGATGGTGGTGGTGGCAGAGCAGCACGCCGTCGTCGAGGTCGGTGCGGCCGCCGGCGGACCAGGCGAGCCAGTGGTGTGCCTCGCACCAGGTGCCGGGGATCTCGCAGCCCTCGGCGCGGCAGTGCCGGTCGCGCAGCAGCATCGCCTTGCGCTGGGCGGCGGAGAACAGCCGCTGGGAGCGGCCGAGGTCGAGGACCTCCGAGCGCCCGCCGAGCACGGCCGGGATCAGCTTGGCGGTGCACGCGAGGCGGCGGGCCTCGCCGGCGGTGATCCGTGTCTCGGGGGTGTCGCCACCCGGCACTCCGGCGCCGCCGAGCACCTCGGCGGTGCCGAGGTCGCGGCGCAGGCTGTCGAGGTCGATGGTGATCATCACCGTGGTCGCGTCTCCGCCGTGCAGCGGCAGGCGGGTGGGGTCCACCGCCTCGAGGAGCTGGCAGAACGCCTGGCCGAGCCGGCGCGGGTAGGGCAGCCGGTCGAGCGGGTCGCCGCCGTCGGGGGCGCTGTCGTTGTTCTTGCGCGGGTTGGTGAACGCCTCGAGGTACGTCGCCAGCCGGGTCGCGACCGCGTCGGGCACCAGACCGGTGATGCGGGTGGTGCCGTCGCCGCACCGGCGCAGCCCCAGCCGGGTCTGGCGGTGTGCCTCGGCCTCGAGGGCGGCCAGCCGCCGGGCCTCGACCTCCTCGGCGATCTCGGGCGCGACGACGTCGAGGATGCGCTGGGCCAGGCGGGCGAGCTGTCGGGGGCTGAAGTCGTGGGCGTGCCCGACCAGCACCTCCTCGGCGCGGGTCATCACGTCGGCCGGGACGTCGCGGGGCAGCCGCCCCAGGGTCCCGGCGATCACCCGGGCCTGGGCCACGGAGCACTCGCCGTCGCGCAGCGCCCGGGCCAGGATCGTCCAGCGCCGGTCGAGGGCGGTGCCGAGGGCCAGGTCGGCGCGGGCGTCCTCGAGGCGGACGTGGGCCTCCGCGGCCAGCCACTCCGCGGCGTCGTGGGCGGCAGTGCGCTCGGCCACGTCGCCGGCGTCGGCGAGGATCCGCATCTGCAGCTCGCGGAGCCGGGCGTCGGCCCTGGCCAGCTCGCGCAGTGCGGTGGCTTTGTCGTCGGGGGACATGAAGGTCGGGTTGACGTCCGCGACCGACTTGAGCGCCACGTCGATCGCGCTCGTGGCGTCGAGCACCGGGTGTGTCATCGGACCTCCTCCCGCACGGCAGCTGGCGACCTGAACTGATGGTCGCCGCTCCTGGAGGCCCGATCTCGAGCTATTACGTCACCCTCGCGGCTGGCGATCCCACCTGGCGCGCAAGGCCTCGGAGAGGTCGGCGTGGTGACGAATCGCTTGCGCCGAGCCTAGCGAACGGGTCTAGACCAGTCAACCCCTCGACGAGACTTCTTGAGGAAAGCTCGGCGGCCTACCGCTCGAGGATCAGCGTGACCGGGCCGTCGTTGACCGACTCCACCTGCATGTCGGCGCCGAACACGCCCCGCTCGACGTGTGCGCCGAGCCGGGCGAGCTCCGCGCAGACCGCGTCGTACGCCGGCTCGCCGACCGGCCCGGGCGCCGCGGCCTGCCACGTGGGGCGCCGGCCCTTGCGGGCGTCGCCGTACAGCGTGAACTGGCTGACCACGAGCACCGGTGCGCCGACGTCGGAGGCGGACCTCTCCTCGCGCAGCAGCCGCAGGTCCCAGACCTTGCGGGCCATCCAGGCGATCTCGGCCGGCCCGTCGGTGTGGGTGATTCCGAGGTAGACCAGCAGCCCCGGCTCGTCGATCGCGCCGACCACCTCGCCCTCGACGCTGATGCTCGCCCGCAGGACACGTTGGATCACCGCTCGCACGCGCACAGTCTGCCTCTGGCACGATGCGGATCGTGCCGACGACGTCACCCGACCAGATCCTCATCACCGTCGCGCCCACCGGCGCCGAGACCACCAAGGAGGACTGCCCGCAGCTGCCGACCACCCTCGAGGAGCTCGTGCAGGCCGCCCAGGAGTGCGAGGCCGCGGGAGCGGCGATGGTCCACGTCCACATCCGCGACGCCGACCACCGCCCGACGCTCGACCCGACCCGGCTCGTGGACACCGTCCAGGCGCTGCGCGAGCAGACCGGCCTGGTGGTCCAGCTCTCGACCGGCGGCTCCGTCCACGACCCCCTGGACGCCCGGCTCAAGGTGCTCGACGCCCAGCCCGACTCGTGCAGCCTGACGATGGGCACCACCAACTTCGGCGACGACGTCTTCTCCAACCCGTGGCCGTTCATCTGCGAGCTCTACCAGCTCAGCCAGGAGCGCCAGGTGGTGCCGGAGTTCGAGCTGTTCGACCTGGGCCACGTGCACGCGCTGCGCCGGCTGCTCGACACCTACGGTCTGCCGTACGGCGGCAAGGTGCACTGCGACTTCGTGATGGGCGTGCCGGGCGGGATGCCGGGCACGGCGCCGGCGCTGGTCGCCGGGGTGGCGCTGCTGCCCGAGGAGGTCACCAGCTGGTCGGCCACCGGCATCGGGCGCAGCACGCTGCCGGTGATGTTCGCGGCGCTGTCGATGGGCGGCCACCTGCGCGTCGGCATGGAGGACGTGCTCACCCTGGCCCGGCGGGTGCCGGTGGCGCGCAACGCCCAGCTGGTCGAGCGCGCGGTGGGTGCGGCGGCGCTGGCACAGCGGACCCCGATGTCCCCGGCCGACGCACGGGCCCTGATCGGGCTCGCCTGAGGCTTGGCTCCGGCTCAGGCGTCCTGGGCGACCGGCGCGGCCTCGCGCGCGTCGGCGGCGACGGCCTTCTGCTCCTTGGCCGGCAGCACGAAGCGGTAGCCGACGTTGCGGACCGTGCCGATCAACGTCTCGTTCTCGGGGCCGAGCTTGGCGCGGAGCCGGCGTACGTGCACGTCGACGGTGCGGGTGCCGCCGAAGTAGTCGTAGCCCCACACCTCCTGCAGCAGCTGCTGACGGCTGAAGACCCGGCCGGGGTGCTGGGCGAGGAACTTGAGGAGCTCGAACTCCTTGAACGTGAGGTCGAGCGGCCGGCCGCCGATCTTGGCGGTGTACGTCGCGTCGTCGACGAGCACCTCGCCGGAGCGGATCACGTGCGAGTCGGGGTCGTCGGCGTCGCGGCGGGCGGCGAGCCGGCCGATCGCGAGCTTGATCCGCGCCTCGAGCTCGGCGGGACCGCAGGTGTGCAGCACGACGTCGTCCATGCCCCAGTCGTGGAGCACCACCGCGAGCCCGCCCTCGGTGCAGACCAGCAGCACGGGTACGTCGGTGCCGGTGGTGCGGATCAGCCGGCACAGATCGCGGGCGTGGGCGAGGTCCTGGCGGCCGTCGACGAGCAGGAGGTCGGAGTCGGGGGCCTCGAGGAGGGCGCTGCCCTCGGACGGCAGGATCCGGACCTGGTGGCCGAGCAGCGACAGCGCGGGCAGGACCTCCGCGGACGGCTGGAGGGCGCTGGTGAGAAGCAGGAGCGTGCTCATGACTGGTCTCCTCCCGATGACGGGGCGGGGACCGAAACGCAACGCTGGGCTTCGGCCGGAATCCTTGGTGGGGAACAATACCGTCACATGGGCGTCGTATTGGATCCTTCCAAGCGAAATGAGATCGACACCATCCGGGTCCACTACTGGGCCGCGGCCCGGTCGGCGGCCGGCACCTCGGGCGACGACCTGCCCGTCGACGGCCCGATCACGCTCGCGGAGGTGCTCGCCCGGGCGATCGCCCTGCACCCCGGCACCCGGCTCCCCGAGGTGCTCGCGATCTGCTCCACGCTGGTCGGCGACCGGCCCGTGAACGCCGAGGACCCGGGTGACGTCCTCGTGTCACCCGGGTCCTCGGTGGAGTTCCTGCCGCCGTTCGCCGGCGGCTGACCGCCACGGCGGTTGAGGTGCGAGCGGAGCGAGCCTCGAAACCCCGTGGCCTCAGGGTCACGCCTCGATCGCGGTCCGCTCGGTGTCGGACGAGCCGACCTGCACCTCGATCTTGCGCGGCTTGGCCTTCTCGGCGACGGGGACGACGAGGCGCAGCACGCCGTCGCTGTACGCCGCCTCGATGTGCTCGAGGTCGAGGTTGTCGCCGAGGACGAGCTGGCGGCTGAACATGCCGCGCGGCCGTTCGGAGGCCAGCGCCTCCCAGTCCCCGTTGCCCGGCACCCGCTCGGCGCGCACGGTCAGCACGTTGCGCTCGACGTCGAGGTCGATGCTCTCCTTGCTGACGCCCGGCAGGTCGAACTCGATCACGAAGCGGTCACCCTCGCGCCAGGCATCCATCGGCATCACCGCGGGACGGTTGGTGGTGCCGAAGATCTGCTGGGTGAGGCGGTCGAAGTCACGGAACGGGTCCGTGGTGCGCAGCAACATCACATGTCCTCCTGGTTCTGGATGGATCCGGTCGAGGGTCTCGGCCTCGGTGGTCGAGCTTGTCGAGACCCCTCATCTGTATCAGTCGTTATAGGTTTCATATATTCCACATGCGAGGCAAAATCAAGTCCTGACACGGTGGTTGAGGAGGTTGCGCAGCAACCGTCTCGAAACCACGACACGGTGGTTGAGGTGCGAGCGAAGCGAGCCTCGAAGCCACGACCCGGTGGTTGAGGTGCGAGCGAAGCGACACAACACGGTGGTTGAGGTGCGAGCGAAGCGACACAACACGGTGGTTGAGGTGTGAGCGAAGCGAGCCTCGAAACCACCCCCAGAGGAAGGCGACAGAATGACCGACAAGTCCCGCGGCGTGTTCGCGATCTCGGTCGCCGCCGACATGGTCTCGATGCAGATCCAGAACCTGCGCGTCTACGAGCGCCGCGGCCTGGTCGACCCCGACCGCACCCCCGGCGGCACCCGTCTCTACAGCCCCGACGACATCGACCGGCTGCACCGCATCCGCGAGCTCCTGGCCGACGGCCTCAACCTGGCCGGCATCGCGCACGTGCTCCACCTCGAGGACCGGGTGCGCCGGCTGGAGGTCGAGGTCGGGCGGCTACGAGGCCGGTCGAACCAGCCGTGAGCCGATCCCGACGACCAGCGCTCCACCGAGACCGCCGAGCGTGTTCGCCACCACGTCCGCCGTGGCCACCGTCCGATCCGGCAGCAGGAGACCCTGGGTCAGCTCGACCGTGCAGGAGATGAGGAACGTGTACGCCGTCCACCCCCGCCACCCGGCCCGCGGCCACACCAGCGACCCGAGGGCGGAGACCGGCATCAGGATCAGCGCATTGCACACGAACTCGACCCGCGACTGGGTGAGGAAGCGCTCGGGCACCCCGACCCAGGTGCCGACCTCGCCCAACCACGACGCCGCCTCGGACTGGCGGCCCGAGGTCGGGGCGAGCAGCACGACGGCCAGGGCAGCGGAGTACGCCGCGAGCGCGATCACGAACACCCAACGGTGCCGCCCTGACGTGTTCACGGGGTCAACCCTCGCAGGTGGTGGCGGAATGGCCGGCCGCTGGTGCGGGTTGGGATCGGTATGAGCGCCGGAGCATGGATCGCGATCGCGGCAGTCGTGGTGGCGGTGGCCTTCGGGTCCTACCGCGCCCTCACGGACGGCCGCTTCCGCGGCACCCACCGGGTCCGCCATGTCGACGACCCGGCGGTCGGGGAGGGAGCCCCGGTGGTGGAGGTGCGAGGAGCGCCAGCGCCGGATGGCTCCCCGGTGGTGGAGGTGCGAGGAGCGCCAGCGCCGGATGGCTCCCCGGTGGTTGAGGTGCGAGGAGCGCCAGCGCCGGATGGCTCCCCGGTGGTTGAGGTGCGAGGAGCGCCAGCGACGAGCCTCGAAACCACCTGGACCCACGTCACCGCGGCCCTGCCCGACGCGATCTTGGGGGAGAAGGCGACCCTGGTGCAGTTCTCCTCGGCGTTCTGCGCCCCGTGCCGCGCGACCCGCCGCACGCTGACCGAGGTCGTCGAGGTCGTCCCCGGCGTGGAGCACCTCGAGGTCGACGCCGAGCACCACCTCGACCTGGTGCGGGCGCTCGGCGTCCTGCGCACGCCGACCACGCTGGTGCTCGACGCGTCGGGCCGCGAGGTGACCCGGGCGACCGGTGCCCCGCGCAAGGAGCAGGTCATCGCCGCACTCGGCCAGGCCTGATCGTCCATCATGTGGACTCGCGTCTCGCATAGCAAGACGGCGGCTGGGAAGCGGGGATGTTCGGTCCCTACTCTCGTCCCTATGTTCTCGACCATGCTGACCAAGCGCCGCGCAGTGGACCACTGCCGCACGCGCTCGTCGCTGTGTCGAATGCGCTGACGTAGGCCGCGCCTCTCCGCTCGGAGTGCCGGCCCGTTCCCACGCCGCCGCACTCGACAGCAGGAGAGACATGTCCACGATCGCTCAGTCACACCCCGGTTCGACCGTCGCCGCAGGGATCGACCCGCGCGGCCCGCAGTTCGCCGCCACGCTCACCTCGGTCGCCCTGATCGTGGTGCTGCTCCTCGCCCCGGACCCGGCCGCGGTCACCGTGCTCGCGCTCCAGGCCGCCGTGTTCGCCGTCGGCGCCGCCCGCGGCGTGCAGCACACGCCGTACGCCTGGCTGTTCCGCACGCTGGTCCGCCCGCGGCTCGCGGCCCCCGCCGACCTCGAGGACCCCGCGCCGCCGCGGTTCGCCCAGACCGTCGGCCTCGGCTTCGCCCTGATCGGGCTCGTCGGCTTCCTCGCCGGCCTCGACGTTGTCGGCCTGGTGGCGACCGGCTTCGCGCTGGTCGCCGCGCTGCTGAACGCGATCTTCCGCTTCTGCCTCGGCTGCGAGCTGTACCTCCTGATCCGCCGCCTCGGTGGTTGAGGTGCGAAGCGAACGGCCTCGGTGGTTGAGGTGCGAAGCGAACCGAGCCGACCGCGGTGGTTGAGGTGCGAGCGAAGCGAGCCGACCGCGGTGGTTGAGGTGCGAGCGAAGCGAGCTGACCGCGGTGGTTGAGGTGCGAGCGAAGCGAGCTGACCGCGGTGGTTGAGGTGCGAGCGAAGCGAGCCTCGAAACCACCACCTGGCCCGATCGGTGGTTGAGGAGGTTGCGCTAGCAACCCTCTCGAAACCACCGCACCCGAACGCCGACCTCAACCCAGCAACCCACACAGACCCCGCAGCCCGAGCTGCACGAGAAAGGTAGACACCATGAGCCGCGAGAACTCCCTCGTCACCGCCCAATGGGTGGAGGAGCACCTGGACGACCCGAAGGTGGTGCTCATCGAGGTCGACGAGGACACCAGTGCCTACGACAAGGGCCACATCAAGGGCGCCATCAAGCTCGACTGGACGACCGACCTGCAGGACCAGGTCCGCCGTGACTTCGTCAACAAGGAGCAGTTCGAGGCGCTGCTGTCGGAGCGCGGCGTCGCCAACGACGACACGGTCGTGCTCTACGGCGGCAACAACAACTGGTTCGCCGCCTATGCCTACTGGTACTTCAAGCTCTACGGCCACGAGGACCTCAAGCTGCTCGACGGCGGCCGCAAGAAGTGGGAGCTCGACTCGCGCGAGCTCACCAACGAGCTGCCCACCCGCGACAAGACGTCGTACACCGCCACCGAGCAGGACGCCTCGATCCGCGCGTTCCGCGACGAGGTCGTGGCCGCGATCGGCACGCAGAACCTCGTCGACGTGCGCAGCCCCGACGAGTACGCCGGCCGGCTGCTCGCCCCGGCCCACCTCCCCCAGGAGCAGGCCCAGCGCGCCGGCCACATCCCGACCGCCGCGAGCGTCCCGTGGAGCAAGGCCGCGAACGACGACGGCACGTTCAAGTCCGACGACGAGCTCAGGCAGATCTACAGCGACGCCGGCGTCGACTGGGACAAGGACACGATCGCCTACTGCCGCATCGGCGAGCGCTCCTCGCACACCTGGTTCGTGCTCAAGGAGCTGCTCGGCCAGCAGAACGTCAAGAACTACGACGGCTCGTGGACCGAGTACGGCTCGCTCGTCGGCGTCCCGGTCGCCCTGGGCGACGAGCCCGGCCAGCCCTGACCCGACCGCGCTGGTTGAGGTGCGAGCGCAGCGAGCCGCCCCGGTGGTTGAGGTGCGAGCGAAGCGAGCCACACGGTGGTTGAGGTGCGAGCGAAGCGAGCCTCGAAACCACCATCCGATCGACAACCCCGAGAAAGAGAAGGATGAACCATGTGCGGAGCAACTGAGGGCGGACTCTCCCTCGACGGCATCGACGTCAAGAAGGAGGCCATCGTCCAGGGCCAGGTGCTCCGCGACGGTGAGCCGGTGCCGAACGCCTACGTCCGGCTGCTCGACCGCACCGGTGAGTTCACCGCCGAGGTCCCGACCTCGGCGACCGGCCACTTCCGGTTCTTCGCCGGCGACGGCGAGTGGACGCTGCGCACCCTCGCGCCCAAGGCCGACCCGGTCGACCAGGCCGTCCATGCCGCCGTCGGCACCGTCGCCGAGGTCGTCGTCGCGATCTGACGACGGCGGCGTCGGGGCCGCTCCCGACGTCGCTGCGGCCTAGACCACGAGTGGTGCCGGTCTAGGCCGCAGCGACGTCACCAGCGCTGACGCCGGGTCCCCCGGATCGCTACGAGCGCGCTCGAGCCCACACCTCCTTGTGCTCATCGGCAGATCTGCCTGCTGACTTGAGCCATTTCTCGATCGACTTGTCAGGCCGGGTGCGACGGCCGGTGCCCGATGCCCCTGTCAAGGGGCTTTCGGCTGTTTGTCGATAGCCGCCCGGGCGTGCGGAGGCAGGCCTAGATTCCCCAACGTTCTGGACATACGAGCTTGGGGGAATGATGAAGTTGAGTTTCAAGTCAGGGATCGCTGTCGTTGCGGCTGCGGGGCTGCTCACCGTCGGCGGGACCACGGGCGCTGTAGCCGCGAAGCTGATCGACGGGGACCGCATCAAGGACGGGACCGTCTCCGGCGCCAAGCTCGAGCAGAACGCGGTCGGCAGTCGTGAGCTGTCCCCGAACAGCGTCGGCAAGAACCAGTTGAAGGACGGGGTCCTCGATGGCCTCACGGGGGAGAAGGGCGACCCCGGTGAGCAGGGGCCTGCCGGAGCGCAGGGTCCCGCCGGAGCGCAGGGCGAGCAGGGACCGGCCGGACCACGAGGCGAGCAGGGTTCCACCGGAGCGCGAGGCGAGCAGGGCCCGGCTGGTCTGCCCGGTGCCAACGGCGCGAACGGTGCCCAGGGCCCGAAGGGTGACACCGGGGCGACCGGTGCCCAAGGTCCCCAGGGTGTCCCGGGCCCCCAGGGCCCCCAGGGCCCGGCCGCGAGTGACGTGAAGGGCGGGCTCGCGGACAGTCTCGACGGCGCCCCGACGGTGATCACCGACATCGGCGGGACGTTCGGGAAGTTCACCGGGACCGTGCGCGCGACGCCCCTCGGCACCATCGAGCTGCCGACGGCAGGCACCTATGTCGTCACCGGCGACGGGTTCTTCACCTCGACGTCCGCCGTCACCGGCAAGACCCGCCTGCAGCTGGCGCTGCGAGTCACTGACGGGTCGGACTGGGGCAAGGACTTCGGCACCTGCTTCACCGGCGCCACCAGCCCTCTCGTCAACCGCGAGGCCACCTGCAGCACCACGCGGACCGTGACGGTCACGGGCGCGACGACCGTGCGCGCCTACGGATTCGGCTACGCCGACGACCAGGGAGCTGCCGACAGCGGGAAGTTCATGGGTGCGGCCTACGTGACCGCGATCCGCGTGGGCTGACTCACAGAACCTACGCGAAGGGGCCCCGCCGGCATCGGCGGGGCCCCTTGGCGCGTGGTCAGGAGATCGTAGGAATCAGCTGGCCGAGTTGATCATCCCGGCGCCCACGGTCACGCCCGTGGCCTCGTCGATGAGGATGAACGATCCGGTGGTCCGGTTCTTCGAGTACGGGTCGCACAGCAGCGGCACGGTGGTGCGGAGCTGGACGCGGCCGATCTCGTTGAGGCCGAGCTCCTTGGTGTCCTGGTCGCGGTGCAGGGTGTTGACGTCCAGGCGGTACTGGATGTCCTTCACCAAGGCGCGCGCCGAACGGGTGGTGTGCTTGATCGCGAGCTTCTGGCGCGGGCGCAGCGGCTCGTTGGTCATCCAGCAGATCATCGCGTCGATGTCCTGAGAGGGCTTGGGCGCGTTCGCGGGCCGGGCGATCATGTCGCCGCGGGAGACGTCGACGTCGTCCTCGAGGCGGACGGTCACCGACATCGGCGGGAACGCCTCGGTGACCTCCTGGTCGAACAGGTCGATGCCGGCGATCTTGGAGGTCATGCCGCTGGGCAGCACGACGACCTCGTCGCCCGGCTTGAGCACACCGCCGGCGACCATGCCGCCGTAGCCGCGGTAGTCGTGGTACTCGTCCGACTTGGGGCGCACGACGTACTGCACCGGGAAGCGGACGTCGACCAGGTCGCGGTCGGAGGCGACGTGCACGTGCTCGAGGTGGTGCATGAGCGTGGGGCCGGAGTACCAGCTCATCTTCTCCGACCGGTTGACGACGTTGTCGCCCTGGAGTGCCGAGATCGGGATGACCTCGAGGTCGGGGATGTTGAGCTTGGTCGCGAACTGGGTGAACTCGTGGTGGATCTTCTCGTAGACGTCCCTGGAGAAGTCGACGAGGTCCATCTTGTTCACCGCGAGCACCAGGTGCGGGACCCGCAGCAGCGAGAGGATCACCGCGTGCCGGCGGGACTGCTCGGTGAGGCCCTGGCGGGCGTCGACGAGGACCAGGCCCAGGTCGGCCGTCGAGGCGCCGGTGACCATGTTGCGGGTGTACTGCACGTGGCCGGGGGTGTCGGCGATGATGAACTTGCGCGTCGGGGTCGCGAAGTAGCGGTAGGCCACGTCGATGGTGATGCCCTGCTCGCGCTCGGAGCGCAGACCATCGGTCAGCAGCGCGAGGTCGGTGTAGTCGTAGCCCTTGGACTGGCTGGTCGCCTCGACGGCCTCCAGCTGGTCCTCGAAGATCGACTTGGAGTCCAGCAGCAGGCGCCCGATCAGCGTCGACTTGCCGTCGTCGACCGAGCCGGCGGTCGCGAAGCGCAGCAGGTCCATGGTGCGGATCTGCTCGGCCTTCTGCGCCTGGGTGAGACCAGCGGTGTGGTCGCTCATCAGAAGTAGCCTTCCTTCTTCCGGTCCTCCATGGCGGCCTCGGAGAACCGGTCGTCGCCACGGGTGGCGCCGCGCTCGGTGACGCGGGCGATGGCGACCTCGTCGATGATCTTGTCGATGGTGTCGGCGTCGGACTCGACACAGCCGGTCAGCGTGAGGTCGCCGACGGTGCGGAACCGGACGGTGCGCTCCTGGACGGTCTCGCCGGCGCGCAGCGGGTTGAAGTCGGACTCGGTCAGCAGCATCCCGTCGCGCTCGAAGACCCGGCGCTGGTGGGAGAAGTAGATCGAGGGGATCTCGATGCCCTCGCGGCCGATGTAGTGCCAGATGTCCAGCTCGGTCCAGTTGGAGATCGGGAAGATCCGCATGTGCTCGCCCTGGTGGATGCGCCCGTTGTAGAGGCTCCACAGCTCGGGGCGCTGCATCTTCGGGTCCCACTGGCCGAACTCGTCGCGGTGGGAGTAGACGCGCTCCTTGGCGCGGGCCTTCTCCTCGTCGCGGCGGCCGCCACCGAAGGCGGCGGTGAACGCGCCCTCCTCGAGGGCGTTGAGCAGCGTGCCGATCTGGAGCCGGTTGCGGCTGGTCTTGCCGTCGTCGACGACGATGCCGTCGCGGATCGCGTCTTCCACGCTGGCCACGATCAGGCGAGCGCCGAGCCGGTTGACCCACGAGTCGCGGCAGGCGAGCACCTCGGGGAAGTCGTAGCCGGTGTCGACCTGCAGCACCGGGAACGGGATCTTCGCGGGGTAGAACGCCTTCTCGGCGAGCCGCAGCATCACGATCGAGTCCTTGCCGCCCGAGAACATCAGGACGGGCTTCTCGAACTCGGCGGCGACCTCACGGAAGATGTGGATCGACTCCGCCTCCAGCTGGTCGAGCTGACTCAGCTGGTAGTCGGCGTGGGTTTCGGTCATGACTGACAGGGGGCCTCTCGTCGGGACAGCAGCCCACATCGTAGCCGTGGGGGCGATCGCACCTTCAATCCGACCGGGGGACGGCTTGCTCGGCCTGCGTCAGGTCTTCCTGCGGGCTTCCCCCGACGGCGACTGCATGCGCGACCGCCTGCCGTACTCGAGCTCGTAGACGTACGGCGCGCCGAACATCGGGAGGCCCTGCTGCTTTCGCAGCAGCCCCCAGACGATCGGCAGCAGCACGACCATCGCCAAGCCGGCCGCCACCACGAGCATCGGGCTGTCGTAGGTGGCGAACGGACCCTGGTGGGCCTTCTGCAGCAGGGCGAGGGCCGACATGGTGAGTACGACGACGATCGCGCGGCGGATGATCGACTGCGGAACCCGTGGGGCGAGGCGGCTGCCGAGGATCGTCGCGGGCACCGAGCCGAGGGTCAGCGGGATCACCAGGTCCCACTCGAGGCCGTGGAGGGCGATGTTGGAGATCGCTGCGGCCATGACCAGTGGGATGCCCTGCACCATGTCGGTGCCCACCAGCCGCGTCGCGTGGAGCCCGGGATAGAGCGTGAGGAGGGCGATCATGATGACCGAGCCCGCCCCGACGCTCGTGATGCCGACCAGGAGGCCGCCGAGCACGCCCACCACGACCGTCGCCAGCGGTCGGACCGTCGGGTCGGGGTGGTGGGCGGCGCCTCCGGCGCGCACGCGGCGGAGGTTCAGGTAGAGCCGGATGGCGTAGGTGGCGGCGGCCAACAGCAGGGCACACCCGATCGCGACCTTCAACGCGGTGTCGAGGTCGTCGGGGTCGACGATCCACGAGATCGCGTACGGCCCCACGAACGCGGACGGCACCGAGCCGATCACCAGCCACTTGGTGATCTCCATGTGCGCCGAGCCGGTCCGCGCGTACACGATCGCCCCCCCGGTCTTCGACACCGCTGAGGCGACCAGGTCGGCGGTGACGATCGCCGAGGTGTGGCCGACGCCGAGGAAGATCAGGGCGGGCGTCATCAGCGCACCGCCGCCCATCCCCGTGAGGCCGACGACGATGCCGACGAGGAATCCGGCGGCGAGGATCGAGAAGAACGTCGTGGTGATCAGGTCGTTCATCGGGCGGACTCCGGGGCCCCGACCACCGTGTCGCCGGTGAGGTCGAGATAGCCGGTGTCGCGCAGCGCCACGAGCACGTCGTCGAGGGCGTCCTCGATCGTGCGTCCGGTGGTGTCGACCCGCACGTCCGCGTCCTGTGGTTCCTCGTACGGCGAGGAGATGCCGGTGAACTCGGGGATCTCGCCGCGCCGGGCCTTCGCGTAGAGCCCCTTGCGGTCGCGTCGTTCGCACTCCTCCAGCGGGGTCGCCACGTGGATCAGGAAGAAGGCGCCGCCGGCCTCGTCGACCATGGCCCGCACCTGCTGGCGGGTCGCGTCGAACGGCGCGATCGGGCTGCAGACCGCGACGCCGCCGTGGCGGGAGATCTCGGCGGCGACCCAACCGATGCGGCGGATGTTGGTCTCCCGATCCTCCTTGGAGAACGTCAGGCCCGCCGACAGGTTCCGACGTACGACGTCACCGTCCAGGCTCGTCACCGTGCGACTGCCGTGCTCGAGGAGCCGGTCCATGAGCGCACGCGCCAGCGTGGACTTCCCGCTGCCCGACAGGCCGGTGAAGAAGAGGACCAGGCCCTGCTCATCGGGGGCGGGCCGGTCGAACGCGACGATCTCGGCGATCTCGGGTGGATAGTCCCCCGAGGGGTCGTCGGTGACGCCGACGAGCGGGTCGTCGCCCGCATAGTTGCCGGCCACCTGGAGTCCGAGGTCGTGATCGACGTCTGCCTCGCCGTGGGAGGCGAGCGGGACCGCGACCACGTCGGCCTGCGGGAGTCGAGCCGCGGCGGCGATCGAGGCGCGCAGCAGCGCGACGGGGGAGAGGGCTGCGGTGCCGTGGCCGACCAACGGCAACAGCACGACCGGGCCTGCGGCCGACAGGGCCGTGATCTGAGGTTGGGTCAGCGCGTCGACGACGGCCACGAACGTGCGTCCGGCGTACTGCTCTCGGGTCTGAGCCGGCGTCAGGTAGTGACGTCGAAAGGGGCCGTACTGGGTGTGCGTGAGCGGCTCGATGGTGCCGCCGGGCACCTCCACGTGCGCGAGCGGCAGTCCCTCGGGGTCGACCAGTTCCACGGCCCCGGCTGCCGCCGCGGCTGCGGCGACCTCGTCGGGCAGGTGGAGGGTGATGGGACTTCCCGGCTCGTTGAAGACGACCGTGGGGGCGAGTGCGCCGTTGACCAGCAGCTCGAGGTCGTCGAGCTCGCGGGGCGTCGGGCAGTACTGCGGGGGCTGGACCACACAGGCATCCTAGGGATGGAGCCTGGCGCGTTCCGGAGCCCACCGGTCGAACAGGTCCGGCGTCGTGGCCGGACGGCTCAAGGAGCAGTGCGATATGCCGAACAAGACAGCATGTCGGCGAGCAGGTGGGGAGCAGCACTCGGTGCTGTGTTGGCCGTGACGTGCCTGCCGCCGGCTGCCGCCTCGGGCCCGGATGTCCCGTACATCTACTACCACGACGTCGGCAGGGCCGCCGCGCGCAAGCACCACGAGCAGTGGGCCCTCGGCGCCGTGCGTGCTCGGCAGGCTTGGCAGGTCAGCCGCGGACGGGGGGTGACGGTCGCGGTGGTGGACTCGGGCATCGGCCCGACCCGGGAGCTCGAGGGCCGCGTCTCGCGGACGGTCAACCTGGCTGGGCCGACCACCAGACGGACCGATCTGCAAGACCACGGCACCGCGGTGTCCTGCGTGATCTCCGCCGGCGCGGATCGACCGGGGCTGAAGGGCATCACGGGGATCGCGCCGGCAGCCAAGCTCATGTCCGTGCGGGTCTTCGGTGCCTCTGGCGTCGCTTCGACCTCGCGCGTGGCGCAGGGCATCCGCTGGGCGGTCAACCACGGCGCCGACATCGTGAACGCCAGCTTCGAGGACCGGGACAAGCCGGTGCTCCGCTCGGCGGTCCGATACGCCCTGCGCCGGGGGGTCGTCGTCGTGGCCGGCGCCGGGAACGAGGGCGACGTGGGCAGCCCTCCTCAGTACCCCGCGGCCTACCCGGGGGTCATCGCCGTGGCCGCCGTGACTCCGGATCTGAAGCGTGCCGACTTCTCCAACGAGGGCGCCTACGTCGACGTCGCCGCACCGGGGTCGCACATCCTCTCCTGCGACCCCTTCGACACCCTCAGCTACTACGAGGGCACCTCGCTGGCGACGCCGGTGGTGACGGGCGTCGTCGCGCTCGTGAAGTCCGTCCGGCCGCGGCTCGGACCGGCGGGCGTCGAGAGGCTCCTGCGCCGTACGGCGCGCGATCTGGGACCGGCCGGCCGGGACGACTCCTACGGCTGGGGTGTGGTCGACGCCGCGGCTGCCCTGCGAGCGGCCACCGCGCGGCCTCGTTAGCCTGCGCACCATGACCTTGCCTGTCGTCGCGGAGATCGTCCGGTCCGGGTTCGTCGAGGGCCACCACTACGGCTCCGTGGTCGCGCTCGCGGCCGACGGCGCGGTCGACTGGTCCGTGGGCGACGTCCATGCGCCGGTGCTGCCGCGCTCGTCCAACAAGCCGGTCCAGGCCTTGGGCATGGTGCGACTCGGGCTCGACCTGCCGCCCGACCTGCTCGCGCTCGCGTGCGCGTCGCACTCGGGGGAGCCGTTCCATCTCGACGGCGTACGACGCATCCTCGCCTCGGCCGGGCTCGAGGAGTCGGCGCTGCAGACGCAGGCGGACTATCCGCTCGACGACGTGGAGCGCGACGCGGTGCTGCGGGCCGGAGGTGGTCGTACGTCGCTGCACATGAACTGCTCCGGCAAGCACGCGGCGATGCTCGCGACGTGCGTGCTGCGGGGCTGGGACACCGCGACCTACCTCGCCGTCGACCATCCCCTGCAGGTCGCGATCCGCGCGACGTTCGAGGAGCTCACCGGCGAGCCCGCCCAGGTCGCGGTGGACGGCTGCGGCGCCCCACTGCTGTCCACGTCGCTCGTCGGTCTCGCCACCGCGTTCCGGAGGATCGCCCTCGGGCTCGACGGCTCCGACCGGCCCGACGGCGCCAGCGCTCGCATCGCCACCGCGATCCGACAACACCCGGAGATGGTGTCGGGCACGCGCCGCGACGAGCGTGCGCTGCTCACGGCGATCCCGGGCGCGATCGGGAAAGCGGGTGCGGAGTCGTGCTACGTCGTGGCGCTGCCCGACGGGCGGGCGTTCGCGCTGAAGACCGACGACGGGGCGGCTCGGGTGCGTCCGGTGGTGATGGCGGCGGCGCTCGTGCGAACTGGTGTGGACCGTGAGGCCGGCGTGGACGGTGAGGCCGTGCGGCGTACGGGCCTGGCGCCGCTGCTGGGTGGCGGGCGGCAGGTGGGGGAGATCCGGGCCGTGATCTGAACGCTGCTGATGAGGGCTGTCTGCTCGGTCCGGCGGTGGTGGTTTCGAGGCTCGCTTCGCTCGCACCTCAACCACCGTGTGCGCCCGTGTGGAACGATCGGGGCGTGGGAGCGAAGACGGCATTGATCACCGGCATCACCGGGCAGGACGGGTCGTATCTCGCCGAGCTGTTGCTGGCGAAGGGCTACGTCGTGCACGGGCTGCGGCGGCGATCCTCGACGTTCAACAGCTCTCGGATCGAGCACCTCTACCAGGACCCGCACGACCCGGACACCCGGCTGTTCCTGCACTACGCGGACCTCTCCGACGGGGCGAACCTGATCCGGCTGCTGCACCGGATCCAGCCCGACGAGGTCTACAACCTGGCCGGCCAGTCCCACGTCGGGGCCAGCTTCGAGGAGCCCGAGCACACGGCGATCACCACGGGCGTTGGGCCGATCACGCTGCTGGAGGCGATCCGGACCGTCGGCATCGACTGCCGCTTCTACCAGGCGTCGAGCTCCGCGATGTACGGCGCCGCCACCGGCCCGCAGGACGAGCGGTCGCCGTTCCGGCCGGGGTCGCCGTACGGCGCGGCCAAGCTGCACGCCTACTGGTCGACGGTGACCTACCGCGAGGGCTACGACATGTTCGCGGTCAGCGGCATCTTGTTCAACCACGAGTCCCCGCGGCGCGGCGAGACGTTCCTGACCCGCAAGGTGACGCGCGCGGTCGCCCGCATCCAGGCCGGGCTCGAGGACTTCCTCTACCTCGGCAACCTGGACCCGACCCGCGACTGGGGCTACGCCCCGGAGTACGTCGAGGGCATGTGGCGGATGCTGCAGGCCGACGAGCCCGACGACTACGTGCTCGCGACCGGCACGACCTACAGCGTCCGCGACTTCGTGGTCGCGGCGTTCGAGCACGCCGGCCTCGACTGGGAGAAGCACGTGCGCCGCGACGAGAGGTACGTGCGGCCCACCGAGACCGCGGCCCTCGTCGGGGACCCCTCGAAGGCCGAGGAGCGGCTCGGGTGGAAGGCGCGGACCACCACCGAGGAGCTGGTGAGGCTGATGGTCGACGCCGACGTCGAGGCGGTCGCCAACGAGGGACGGCACTGGATCGACACGCCCAGGCCGTTCCCCGCTCTCTGAATCAGTCAGGTACGACGCCGATCGCGACGCGGCCGGTGCCGTCGACCCGCAGCGGCCCGGCGTCGTGCGGCACGAACACCGCCGACCCCCGGTCGAGCCGCTGCTCGCTGCCGCCGGCCGACACCGTGACCGGGCCCTCGAGGGCGAGCACGATCCGCGGACCGTCCGGCGCGAGGCCGTCGAGCGGGGCGTCGCCCACCAGAAGCGCGAACTCGTCCACCGGCGGGTCGAAGCACTGCACGCCCGCACGCACCTCGGTCGGCGCCCACAGGGGTGGCGGGATGGGCGTGAAGCTGGCGATGCGCAGCAGCTCCTGGACGTCGACGTGCTTGGGGGTGAGGCCGGCGCGCACCACGTTGTCGGAGGAGGCCATGATCTCGATGCCGAAGCCCGACGTGTAGGCGTGCACCACCCCGGCGCCGAGGAACATCGCCTCGCCCGGCGCGAGCACCACGTGGTTGAGCACCAGGGTGACCAGGACGCCGGGGTCCTCGGGGTAGCGCTCGGCGAGCGCGTTGGTCTGGGCGAAGACCCGGATCGCCTCCCGCTCGACCGCGCTGCGGTCGACGCTCACCCGCGTCGACGGCCGGTGGGCCTGGTGGCTGCGGTCCTCGGCGCCCTGCGCGGCGGCCCCGATGTCGGCCAGGGCCAAGGCCAGCGCACCCGGATCCATCGCCAGGATGTCGGTGACGACGTGGTGCAGCGCCTGGTACGCCGGCTCGGCGGTGAGCCGGCGCGCGGTCTCCTCGGCCCACGGGGTCCCGAGCAGCCGCAGGATGGCCCCGGTCTTGTCGACGTCGCGGAACCCGGCCATCCCCTCGAACCTGGTCACCGCCAAGATCAGCTCCGGCTTGTGGAACGGGTCGCGGTAACTGCGCTCGGGGGCGTCGACCGGGACACCGGCCGCCTCCTCCTCGGCGTAGCCGATGCGCGCCCGCTCGCTGGTCGGGTGGACCTGCAATGACAGCGGCTCGGCCGCGGCCAGCGCCTTCATCAGGAACGGGAGCCGCGGGCCGAACCGCGTGTGCGTCCGCGTCCCGAGGGCGCGGTCGGCGTCGGTGGCGATCAACTCGCCGAGCGGGCGGCCGTCCGGGAGCCGTGATGGCTGGCCCGGATGGGCGCCGACCCACAGCTCCGCGTGCGGGCGTCCGTCGCCCGGCTCACCGAGGAACCGCGGGATCAGGCTGGTCGACCCCCAGGCGTAGTCCCGGGTCGAGCAGGCGAGCCGATAGATCGTCATGGGTCCGTTCGTCCTCGGGAGAGCGGTCACACACTCAGCTATTGCGCATCATAGGGTGCCGCGCCGAACATCGTCCGGGCAGTGGCGCTTGCTGGTGGAAGCACTGTGATCGAACGCGTGCGGCCTGTACGGACAGGCGATTGTGGACTATGTCACCGTGTCGCACCTTGATAGTGCTAGCAACAGCAAGCACTATTGGAGGCATGGCACGCAGCAAGGTCGGCCGCACCGTCGAGGGCCTCGGGGAGTACCTCAAGGAGCAGCGCGTCGCCGCCGAGCTCTCGGTGCGGCAGCTGGCCGCACAGGCAGGGGTGTCCAACCCCTACCTGAGCCAGATCGAGCGTGGCCTGCGCCGGCCCTCCGCCGAGGTCCTCCAGCAGATCGCGAAGGCGCTGCGGATCTCCGCAGAGCAGCTCTACATCCGGGCCGGCATCGTCGATCCCCACGCCGGCGCAGCCGGGTCCGTGGAGCTGGCGATCCTCGCTGACGGCCTGCTCACCGAACGGCAGAAGCAGACGCTGCTGGACGTCTACCAGTCGTTCCTCGCGCTCAACGGCGCGAGCGACGACACCGACGCTCCCGCGAGCTGAACGAACTCATGGACCGGCGCCGCGCCGGCCACCCCCAACCGAAGGAGCAGGACATGGCCAAGGCCAAGTTCGACATCAAGACCGAGGCGACCCGCCCGATCTACGCCGGCGTCGGCGTCACCGACCTCGCCGTCGAGTTCGTGCGCGAGTACGTCACGGACATGCAGAAGCGCCTCGCCGAGGTGCAGAAGGACGTCCAGGCCCGCGTGAAGGACCTCGACTTCGAGCCTGAGGCCCTGCGCAAGCAGACCGTCACCTTCGTCAACGCCCGCGTCGAGGCGCTCAGCAAGGACGCCAAGGCGCGTCGCGCCGCGATCGAGGCCCGGGTGGAGGAGCTGCAGGCCGACGCCAAGGAGCTCCCGACCCGCGTGCAGCACCTGCTCGACGAGAACCTCGAGACCGTCAACGAGGCGTACGTCGACCTCGCCAAGCGCGGCGAGACCCTGGTCGAGCGGATCCGCCGCCAGCAGTCGACGAAGCAGACCGTGACGTCGGCCAAGACCACCTCGGCCAAGGCGAAGACCACCAAGACCCAGGCGACCAAGGCCACGAAGACCACGGCCAAGAAGACCGCCAAGAAGGCCTCCACGACCGCGAAGAAGACCTCCACCGCTCCCAAGAGCAGCGCGAAGGCCACCGTCACTGCGGCCAAGAAGACCGTGTCGAACGCCGCGGACGCGGCCACCGACGCCGCCAAGAAGGTCGGCGACTGAAGCACTGACGAGCAGCTCACGCTGTTCGAGCTGGACCGCGAGGCCCCCGGGTGGACATGACGAGCCCCCGGGGGCCTCGTCGTGTCCGGGCATGCCCGGTGATCGGCAGGGTCCGCCGGTGATCGAGCTTGTCGAGATCACCGCAGCCGACGCGCCATCAGCAGCCATGCTCACGCACGCTGCCCGACGACCTGCGGTCCCGTAGGCTGACCGCGTGCTGCACGTGTTCCAGGCCGAGGCGAACCTCATGCTGCTGGTCGAGCTCGCGCTCCTGGTGGTCAAGCTGTTCGCGTTCATCAACAGCCTGATGTACTCCGCCGCTGCCTACGACGCGGCCAACAAGCTCACCAAGCCGGCCTGGACGATCATCCTGGGCCTCGGGCTCGTCGTGCAGATCGTCATGGGCGGCACCCTCGGGCTGGTCGGCCTCGCGTTCACGATCGCCGCGCTGGTCTACCTCGCCGACGTCCGGCCTGCGCTCGCCTCGCTCACCCGTCGCCGCTGACACCTGAGGGGTCCTTCCTCCAGATACGCGCAAGTTCGCGGATCCGCCCGCGGACGCCGTTCGGACCGCCCTAGCCTGAGCCGAACGCAATGACGACTGGGGGGTTAGTCATGGGCAGGTCCGACGCGCGGCCGTGGGGGTCCTGGGAGATCCTCGACGAGGGCGAGGGATACAAGGTCAAGCGGCTGGTGGTGAAGCCGCGGCAGCGGCTGTCGTACCAGACCCACGCCTACCGTTCCGAGCACTGGGTGGTCGTGAGCGGTACGGCGACGTACGTGCTCGACGGGGTCAAGCGCTCCGTCGGCCCGGGGGAGACGGTCGACGTCCCGTTGGGGGCGGCCCACCGGCTGATCAACGAGCACCCGACCCCGCTCGTGGTCATCGAGGTGCAGCGCGGGCGCTACACCGGTGAGGACGACATCGTGCGGCTGCAGGACGACTACGGACGGGCGGGCGTGATCCTCGCAGCGGTCGGGCGCCTGGTCGACTCGCGACTCTGAACGGATGTTCGGGCTGCCCTTGGCGACGCGGCGTGGCCGCAGCCGAAAGTCAGGCGCAGCACGGAGGGTCTCACTGTCTGGTTGAGGTGGCCATGGGCATGAGCGGACGCCCGCTGGGCCCTTGGGTTGGTGCTCGGGGCCCTCGGCCGAAGGACCGGTGCTAGCGTACGAGCGGTGTCTGACTTCTTCGCCCGTCACGACCGCTTCCTTACGACGAGCCGGACAAGTCCGGCTTCCGATCGTCTCCACGCCCGGTACGACGCGATCATCGCGACCCACCGTCACGAGCTCGCCGGGCGCAGGGTGTTAGACATCGCAAGTCACGACGGGCGGTGGTCGTTCGCGGCGCTCGAGGCGGGCGCGTCCCACGTCACTGGGGTCGAGCCACGTGCTGAGCTTGTCTCGGCGGCCAACGAGTCGTGCATGCACTACGGCCGTGATCGCCACGAGTTCCGATTCGTGGAGGCGGACATCTTCGACTACTTGGTCGATAGATCGGAACGTTTCGATGTTGTGCTCTGCCTCGGTTTCTTTTACCACACAGCCCGCCACGTCGAGCTGTTCGACCTGATCGAGCGCACGGGCGCCGAAACGGTGGTGGTCGATACCGAGGTGATCCCGGGAGTGCGAGCCGAGCTGGGGTCCGTTGATCCGCGGCTAGTCCACGGCAACCCGTTCGAGATTCAACTGCTGCGGGAGCCAGCCGATGATGAGGCGATGGCGGTCGCCACCTCTGCAACACGCAGTGGTCAGACGATCGTCGGCCGCCCATCGCGGGCGGCGGTCGAGTTCATCGCTGATCACTTCGGGTTCGACTGCGAGGAGGTCGATTGGCGGACTCTCCTCGAGCGACATTGGTCCGCACAAGCGATCGAGGACTACCGCGCCGGGTGGCGGACGACCTTCACGTGTCGCCGACGTTAGGGTTGAACTGGAACGGCCCGAGTTGCGGTGACGGGACACCGACCGATTCCATGCCCTCGCGCTGGCAGAGTGACGAACGATTTCGCCTGACTCGTGCCACCGGGGTGTGTCACTGAGCGCTGATCCCGAGGGCGTCGATGATCGCCTGGGCGACAGGCGTGATCGGGTCCTTGGCGAGGTGTTCGTGGCCGGCGATGCGGACGGTGATCTGCTGGAGTGGCCGCAGCGCCTGGACGATCTTCTTGATGCTCAGGCCGGTGGCGTTGTGCAGGTGGCGGGCGATCGCGAGGGCAGCGAACACGATCGTGAGGTGGGCCTCGATCGCCTCACGGGTGTGGTGGAACATCGGCCGCGCAGCCAGGTCGGTCTTCGACATCCTGAAGGACTGCTCGANGCTCGCGATCACCTCGCCCGCTGGCATCAGGCCGGCCTCGATGTTGGTGACGTAGCCCTTCAACCCGACGAGGTCGCGTGCTCTGGCCAGTGAGGTCTCGTCGAGCTCGTTGGCGCCGTTGCGGGTCTTGACGAACCGTGGGGTCCTGGCGGCCTTCTCCCCGGCCACGACGGCACGGGCCTTGTTCTCCTGCAGGGTCAGGGTCGTGTTGTCGCGCACGGCCCGCTTCCGCGAGTAGGCCCACACCGCGCGCCACGACTTCCCATGCACCGCCGGGTCCCAGACGGGCTCAGCCCGACGGGCCGGGTCGCTGGTCTTCACCGCGGTGCCTCGTTGGTCGCGTGGGGTGATGGTGTCGATGACCTGTCCGTCGGTGAACGCGGTGCCGTG
>NZ_CATNLZ010000016.1 GCF_950101795.1 Nocardioides sp. T2.26MG-1
GTGAAGAGCCTGTTTGTTGTGCTTCTCAGGTTGTACCAACCGCTGCCGAGACTCCGAGGAAACCCGCCACCAGGATCGGCACCCACGGGACTGCGGAGCTTTCGGAACGGGGGGGCACCGGGAAGTACGGCGCCCGACGATGTCCCCATCATCGCGGCATTCCCTGGTTGAAGTGGGTCACGTCCACCGAAAGGAAGAGGGTCGACGCGGAGGCGACACGTGACCCACCGAGCTGCTTCATGTCGGCTTCCATGAAGAGCTTGCGCCCTTCTGTCCGGGTGATCCTGGCCGCGAGATCGTAGGTGCTGCCGAGGATGACCGGTGAGTCGTAGAGCACCTCGAGTTTCCGGGTCACCGCAGGACCGCCCGTGAGGTAGAGCAGGAACCCGAAGAGGTCGTCGAAAACGGTTGCTACGGCACCGCCGTGGGCGATCCCGGGTGCCCCCACGTGACGTTCATCGAAGACGTGGGTCGCGTGCACCTCCTCGCCTCGACGACGGACGGCGAGGTGGTGGCCGTGCGGGTTGTCGGGGCCACAGGCGAGGCAGTGCGGGTGGTGCGGCGGAAGCTGAGCCCCATCAGCGTGCGGCCGGAACTTCTCCTTCCAGCTAGCGAGGAGCTCCTCCATGCTGCTCACAGCGGCTCACCCCGCCGCTGAACACGACTGCCAGGTGTCGCGAGACCGTCGAGGACCAGCTCGCTGACCGCGGCAGATAGACGCGTTGCGTCGGCGGATCGGTCGGCGGACGGCGCCTCCACGGCCGCACTGAGGCCAGCGACGGTCATGGCACCGAAGACGCTCAAGGCCACGGCGCCCGGATCGGCGACCTGGCGCAGCGACCCGTCGGAGACACCCTCAGCCAATACTTGCTCGATCGGTTCGTAGAAGGCAGTCCGCAGTGCCGCCGCCAACTCGGGCAGCCGGGTCGCGCGTCCGAGGTCGCCGACCAGTGCCCGACACAAGGACGGGTGCTCGAGCATCACGCCCAGGTGCGCCAGCACAGCCGCCTCGAGCCGGGTTCGCGCGTTCTCGGAGCTCGCTACCGCAACACCCCCGGCCCCGACCATCATGCGCGTCCCGTCTTGGGTGGACGGGTGGTTCCGGGTTGGCGGCGGGAGAAGGCGTCGTCAACCCCCGCGGCGGCGGTGACGATAGGTCCGTAAGCCTGGTCGAGCGCCGCCAGGATGCGGTCCAGGGGCAGGTCGTCGAAGGTGCCGTGGTCCCGTACGTACTCCATGTGCCGAGTGCCGTCCGCGGTGAAGGCGTGCATGAGCGCGTCGCTCCGTCCGTCCAAGTCGATTGGGGGCACGTCGAAGCGCGCACAAAGCTCGACGTTGAAGGCGGGCGTCGCCTTCCACCATCGTCCGTCGAGGTAGACGCTGGAGTAGCCGTGGTAGACGAACAGGTCGGTCCCTCCCATTAACGCGCGCAATGTGTCGGTCTGCAGGTGGTTGCGCACGTCGGCGAAGCCCACTCGGGCAGGGAGGCCAGCAGCGCGCAGTACTGCGGTCAGGAGCACTGCCTTGGGCACGCAGTACGCGCGTTCAACCTTGAGGACTTCGCTGGCGCGGTAGTGTTCGGGGACTCGGGACACCGAGTATGGGTCGTACCAGATGCGGTCCCGCACCGCGGCGAAGAGCATGGTGGCACGCTCTCGTGGGTTCGCCGCGGACGCGATCACGTCGTGCGTGAAGTCGCGGACTGTCGGGTGGTCGTGATCGAGGAAGTAGGTCGGCTCCAGACACGACCCCGCTGTCGGCGTCACCGACGCCTCAAAATGCCCAGCAGAGCGTCAACCGGAACGGAACGATCAGACCGAGCCGAACCGGATGACCGCGGCGGGCGCCTAACGCACGGTTTAGTTGTGCCCGCAGGCGACACGGTGCCTCCGATCATTGTGACGGCTCCTGGATTCCCATTCTGCGAAGCGCCAGGCTGGTCATGGCACCGCGATCGAACTTGCCGGTCGGCGTCGCCACCCAGTCCTCGTCGGAGACGAAGATGACGTGCTTCGGGATCTTGTAGCCGGCCAGCTTGCCTCGGCATGCCTCGCGAATTCCCTCCTCGTCAACGTCGACTTCCGGCTTGAGTTGGACGACGGCCGTGACTGCCTCCCCCCACTTGGGATCGGGCACGGCGACCACCATCGCCTTGAGGATCCACGGAAGCTCCATCTGCAAGAAGAGCTCGACCTCCTGGGCGCTGACGTTCTCCCCGCCACTCTTGATCGTTTCCTTGAAGCGACCGCGGTAGTAGACGTACCCGCGCTGGTCGACCCAACCGTAATCGCCGCTGTGGAAGTAGCCGTCGGTGTCGAACGACTTTGCTGTCTCCTCGGGCATGTTGTAGTAACCGCTGAACAGCGCCGGACCCTTGAAGCAAATCTCGCCCGGCTGGTCGGGCCCGAGAACGCGGTTGGTGGCCGGGTCCTTGATCACCAGGTCTGTGCCGAGCATCGGCCGGCCGTGGGAGAGTCGCATGACTGACTCGTCGTGGCGGTCCCGGTAGGGCAGGTATGCTTGCGAGGCGACGTACTCGCTGGAGCCGTAGATGTTCCCGTGGTGGGTGATCCCCATACTCTTGATCTCGTCGTAGGACCCCGGCGAGGACCCGATCATGGTCTTGGTGAGACTGGAGATGTCGTGCATAGCGAAGTGGGGATGCCGGTTCATCATCAGGTAATGGACATCGAATCCGAACATCATCGAGATGCGCTCACGTTCGATTACCTTGAGTGCCAGGCCGACGTCGTAGAACTCCATGAGGTGCACGGCGGCGCCCCGCAGGTGCGGCATGAGCAGCGTGAGATAGCCGGCGACGTGGTAGTTCGGCGCGACGATCAGCATCTTGTCCGCGGACTCAGTCTCGATGCCGTCGGCGTACCCGGCCACCCCCACCATCAGGCTCTGATGGGTGTGCAGGACCGGTTTGGGGAAACTGGTCGTGCCGGAGGTCAGTAGCATGATCGAGAAGTCGTCCGGCCGGACTTCCGCGCTCAGGGCGGCGAAGCCCTCGGCGGAGTAGTTCTCACCGCTACGGGCGATATCGCCGAGGTCGCCGGCGAATGCATAGCGTTCCCCGCTGCGACTCTCGGCGATGACGCTGCGCAGGTGCGGAAGGGTCTCGATCGACAGCTCACCGGGCTTGGAGGCGTTGAGACCCGGCAGATGCTCCTGGAGTTCGTGCAGGTAGTTGCGACCGCGGAAGGAGTCGGTGGCGATCAGTACGTTCGCCTCGGTGAGAGACAGTCCTTCCTCGATCTCGCGGGCGGTCCAGACGAGGTTGAGCGGAACCGCGATGGCCCCCAGGCGCATCGCTGCGTAGAAGACTGTCACCCACTCGGTGGTGACACCCAGGAGGAAGGCCACTCGGTCGCCCTTACGGACCCCTGCTTGCTGCAAGCCGTCGGCAAGGGCGGCCACCCTACGCCGGAGTTGGAAGTAGCTCAGGCGCTCCTCAACGTCGGGGCCATGGTAGACGAGAGCCTCCCGGTCCCCCCCCTCGTCGCATGTGTAGTCGAAGGTCCGGTTGACGGTCTGACCGAGTGCTTCTTGATACATGGGTTTCTCCTAACTGGGATTGCTACTTGCCCGACCACTGCGGGGGACGTCGCTCCAGGAACGCGCGCGGACCCTCCTGGGCGTCCGCGCTGAGATAGACGCCCTCGAACAGCTGCTCGGCTCGCGCAAAGCCGTAGGCGAGGGAGGGCTCGGCCGCCGCGTACACCATCTGTCTGCTGGCCCGCACGGTGAGTGGTGCGTTGGCGAGGATTGACCGGGCCAGCTCGACCGCGGTGGCTCGGAGCTCGACGGACGGCACCACCTTGTTGACCAGCCCCAACTCGTAGGCCCGCGCCGCGGAGATGCTGTCTCCGGTCATCAGCATCTCCAAGGCCACACGGGGCGGGATGAGCCATGGCAACGGAGCAGCCCAGGGTGCTCCGCGGCCCCACTTCGCCTCGCTGATGGCGAACTTCGCATGGTCAGCCGCGACACACAGGTCAGCCATCTGGGCAAGGAGGAAGCCGCCACCGAGGGCGACGCCGTTGACTGCGGCGATAACCGGCTTGTCCAGCTGGAAGTTGCGGTTGAGCTGCGGAAGGAAGTCCACTGGGGGAACACCTAGTTGAGAGGAGGACATCTCCTTGAGGTCGCCCCCGGCGCAGAAGGCCTTGTCCCCGGTTCCTGTGATCACGGCGACCCCGGCAGCCTCATCGTCCCGGAACTGGCGAAAGCACGTCCACAGCGCGGCTCGCGCGGTGCTGTCCAACGCATTGGCGGCGTCCGGGCGATCGATAGTGATCCAGCCGATCCCGTGCTCGTCACGCTCGTAGCGCAGCGCCTCGACCATTCTCAGCCTCCTTCCCCCAGGTAGGGGACGTGCTCGTCAGCCATGTCCCACAGCACCCGCCCGAGAGGTCGTTCCTGCTCCTCGGCAATGTGGCCGACCAGGCCGGCGCAGCGACCGATGAGGGCAAAGCCGCGCACGATCCGGTAGGAGAAACCGATGTCGGACAGGACCGCTGCCACGGCACCCGTGGCGTTCACCGTGACGTGCCGGCCTTTGAGCTCGTCCATGACGCGGCTGAGTGCTCTCAAGATCTCCACGTGCTCGCCGCTCACACCATGCTCTTCGGCGATCTCGAGGAGCTTCGGGGTGCGGGGGTCGTCCGGACGATGGATGTGGTGGCCGAAGCCCGGGATCGGACGGCCCGCCGCGAGCAGCTCGGAGAGCCGGTCGCGGGCGAACTCCTCGGCCGTGGTCTCGCCCCGCCGCACCAGGTCCCGGCCCTCCTGCAGCATCTGGGCCGACTCCTCCATCACCCCAAGGAAGGCGCTGCCGGCCCCGAGCAGTCCACCGGCGACGGCCGCCTGCATCGCTTCGGGGGAGCTGGAGTAGATCAGTCGGGCCGCGATCGAGCTGGGAGTCAGCCCGTGCTCCATCACCCCAACCAGACATGCGTCCACCACCGCCTTCTCGCCCTCGGTGGGGAGCCGGCCCCTCAGGTGGAAAAACACCATGCTGGTGAAGTCGGTAGACCCCATCAGGTCGTCGACCAGGCTGCGCCCGCGGATGTAGATCTGATCGACCGTTGAGGTGGCGATCTGGGTACCGATGCCAGGGTCTGTCACTGCTTCTCCTTGGATTGTTGCCAGGGGACGCGATGCCACGAAGGCCTCGCGCGTACTCGTCAGACGGCCTCGACGACCGTTGCCGTCGCCATCCCATAACCGATGCACATGGTCTGAAGGCCGTAGCGAACGCCTCGCCGCTGCATCTCGTGCACCAGAGTGGTCATCAGGCGGGTTCCGGAGCAGCCGGTCGGATGACCCAGCGCAATCGCCCCTCCGTTGACGTTCACCCGCTCCAGCGGCACCCGCAGCTCTCGCTGCCAGGCCAATACGACGCTGGCAAAGGCCTCATTGACTTCGTAGAGGTCGATCTCCGACGGCTCCAGGCGCACCCGGTCCAGCACCCGTCTGGTTGCATCGATCACGCCGTGCAGCATCATTACCGGGTCCACCCCGACCACCTGGGTGGCCACGACTCGCGCCTGAGGTTTCAGGCCCAGCCGTTGTGCCGCATCTGCGTCCCCGATGAGGACCGCCGCTGCCCCGTCGGTGATCTGGCTGGAGTTCCCTGCATGGACCAGACCGCCGTCGCGGTAGGCGGGTCGGAGCCGTGCCAGCGCCTCGACGCTGGTGTCACGCCGGATACCTTCGTCCGTCCTGAGGACTACGGATCCGCCGTCGCGGCCCAGTAGATGCTGAGCCGGTCCGCTGACGACCGGGAAAGTCTCCTCGGAAAAGATCCCCGTGTCCCAGGCGCGGGCGGCCCGGCGATGGCTCTCGACACTGAATTCGTCGAGTTCCTCGCGGGTCAGCGACCACTCCTGGGCAATCATCTCAGCCGCGAGGCCCTGGTTCACGAGCTCGTAGCGCTCGGTGACCGCCGGCGAGGGGTCGACACCAACGGTATCCGCACCCAGCGGGACGCGACTCATCGACTCCACACCAGCTGCGAGGACCAGCGACTGTTGACCAGACATCACCGCTTGGGCGGCGAAGTTCAGTGCCTGTTGGCTCGAGCCACACATTCGGTTCATCGTCACCGCCGGCACGCTCTCCGGGAAGCCGGCGGCGAGGACCGCCATCCGCCCGACATTGCGTCCTTGCTCGCCGACCGCGTTTACGCAACCCACCACGACGTCTTCGATCCCGTGCGGATCCACCGCGTGACGATCGACGAGTTCCCGGAGGGTCAGTGCGAGCAGTTCGTCGGGACGGGTCTCGGCCAGCGCGCCGTCACGTCTGCCCAGGGGGCTGCGCACCGTGCCGAGGATGTAGGCGTCAGTCATGAGCTGTCTCCTGGTGATCGTTCATCGCAGGGCCGACTGGCCCAGCAGAGCACGGCCCATCTGGAGGATTTGGATCTGCGAGGTGCCCTCGGGGATCGTCGCTTCGCGAGCGTCGCGGAAGATACGCTCCACGGGTGATTCCTCCATCAGGCCGGCTCCACCGTGCACCTGCAGTGCCAGCGAGGCAGCCTTGTTCGCGGACTCGCCGCAGTAGTACTTCGCCATCGAGCACTCCTGCCTCCCGGAGTCGCCCGCGTCCAGGGCGCGGGCGGCGTGCATGCCGAGGAGTCGGCTGGTCTGCGTCAGGGTGGCGATCTCGACGACCATCTCCTGCACCAGTTGGAACCCACCCAGGGGTCGACCGAACTGCTGACGTGTGGTGGCGAACTTGATCGACTCCTCGAGGGCCGCCTGGCTCAGGCCGACCGCTCCCATGGCCATGTTCAGCCTGCCGACGTTGATCGCCTTCATGGCCGTCGACAGTCCCCGGCCCACCTCGCCCAGGACGTTGTGCTCGGGGATGCGCGTGTCGTCAAACACGAGCTCACAGCTGCTCGTGCCCCTGACCGGCATGTGCGGAATGTCGTGGACGGCGTAGTCAGACTCCGTGCCGTCGACGAGGAAGGCAGTGATCCCCTTGGGTCCGGCCTCCGGGTCGACCGTGGCCATGACGATGCCGACATCGGCGTGGAGCGCGTTCGTGATGTAGATTTTGCGGCCCTGCAGCACCCAGGAGTCGCCCTCCTTGCTCGCACGGGTCCGCAGCGACCCGGCGTCGGATCCTGCGTCCGGCTCGGTCATCGCGAACCACGCACGGCGCCGTCCGGAGAGGAGGTCGGGCAGGAAGCGGCTCTTCTGCTCCTCGGTGCCGAACGCGGAGATCAGGTACGGAACGATGGTGAGGATGTTCAGCGTAGTGCGCAGCGACCCCCAGCACCGGCCGGCCTCCTCCATCAAGATGGCGAGCATCGAGTAGCTGAGGTCGTCGCCCCCGTCGTCGGGACTCACCAGGCCACCGACGTAGCCGAACTCATGCAGCGAGGGCAGGATCTCCCAAGGGAACGTCCGGGCCTGCTCGTGCTCGGCGACGAGCGGAGCGACCTTGGCGTCGAGGAAGGAACGGACGGAACGCTGCAGGTCCAGCTCTTCTTCAGTCAGCATGGTCATGTGGGGGTGTCTCCTTGATCGGGATGCGTGGTGTCGATGAGCATGGGGGTGGTGATCACCTGGACCACGGCACCCTCGTGGTTGACGAGCCGACGCTCCACGATCACGACTCCTCGGCAAGGGTCGCTGGTCGGGCGCAGCTCGATGATCTCGGCCTCGACGTGCACGGTGTCGCCGATCCGCAGGGGGTTGACGAAACGGCAGTCGACGCCGAGCAGGGCAACGAGCGACTCCTGCAGGGAGGTCGACAGGGCAGTTCGGGTGAACAGGCCCGAGGCGATCGCGGCACCGAGCAGCCCGTGCGCGATCCGGGTGCCGAACGGCGTCGCAGAGGCTGACACCTCGTCGGTGTGCAAGGCGTTGAAGTCGCCGGACAGACCGGCGAAGCCGACGACGTCGGCCTCGGTCACCGTACGGCGCGGGGAGGTCGTGGTGGTTCCCACAGCCAGGTCGGTCAACCGGCCACCAGCCTGTTCCATCATGTGTACCGCCCGCCCGACACGTGAATCACGTCGCCGGTGATGAACGAGGCCTCGTCGGAAGCAAGGAAAGCGATGGCAGACGCCACGTCTTGGGGGACCCCGAGCCGGGGCACCGAGTTGTGCTTCCCGGCCAGCTCCACGAGCAGGTCGTGCTTCGGGTGGCGCTGCACCGCAGGAGTGTCGATCAAACCCGGAGCAACGGCGTTCACGGTGATCCCGCGCTTGCCCAGCTCCTTGGCCAAGGCCCGGGTCAGACCGACGACGCCAGCCTTGGCCGCCGCGTAGTTCGCCTGTCCGGGATTGCCCAGGTAGGCCCGAGACGCCACGTTGACGATGCGCCCGCGGGAGCGTTCGATCATGCCCGGAACGACAGCTCTAGAGCACACGAAAGTCCCGAACAGGCAGACGTCGACCACCTTCCGGAAGTCGTCATCGGTCATCTTCACCAGTGGTGCGTCGACAGGGAAGCCCGCGTTGTTCACCAGCACATCGACGGCTCCACCCGTCGCACCGATCTCGGCCACGAGTCTGTCCACCTGACGTCGGTCGGTGACGTCTGCGACGGCCGGCTCCACGTGCAGCCCGTCAGCGGCCAGCTCACGGGCCGCCGTGGTGGCAGCCTCCTCGTCGATGTCGACCAGCACCACCCGGCGGCCCCCCGCCGCCAACTGGCGCCCGATCTCGCGACCCAAACCACCCGCCCCACCGGTGACGAGCGCTACCCCTAAGTTGGCCATCTACTTCTCCCTGAGTCATGAGTTGTCGGTGTGGGGCGGGCGGGGAGGAGGGTGTAGGGAAGCCGAACCGACCGGGCTCCCCCGTTCGGCACCCGGTCAAGCCATCGCCGCATGTGCACGTCGTCGCTGATCTCAGTGAAGTCGAGGACGGCGTTGACGGGCAGGTCCGCGGCCACGCAACGGTCCACCCACTCGTCGCGGTCCGCCCGGGCGAACTCATCGGCCAGATCCCCGTTGAGTCGCTCGGCGTGCCGGCAGCGGCCGCCGTAGCTGGAGTACTCCTCGCGGTCCAGCCAGTCCTCACGACCCAACACCTGGCAGAGCCCCCGCCAGAAGCGGTCCTCCATGCAGGCCACGGCCAGCCAAGATCCGTCTCGGCATCGAAAGACGTCATAAGCGCCCCGGGACATCAGCTCAGCCTTGGCCGGTCCGCCCCTCTCGTCGTACTCGGCCATCCTCGGCTCGGACAGCTTCAAGGCAGCTGCTGCCAGCGGCACGACGAGACGGGAGCCGGCGCCTGTCTGCTGGCGGAGCAGCAGCGCGGCAAGGATGCCCTGCGTGGCGAAGAGGCTGCCCGCCAAGTCCGCGAGCGGGACACCCCCACCCGGATACGGTCGCCCACTTGGCTCCCCACTCACCGACAACAGGCCACTTGCAGCCAGGTAGTTAAGGTCGTGCCCGGGGCGGTCGCGGTAGGCGCCGTCGCTGCCATAGCCGTTGAGCGAGCACACAATCAGCCGGGGAAAGCTCGCCATAATCTGGTCGAGGCTGAAGCCCAGTCGTTGCAGCGTTCCGGGGCGGAACCCCTCGACGAGCACGTCACTCTCCTCGAGCAGGTCGAGGAGACGGCGACGACCCCCGTCCGACTTCAGGTCCAGTCGTACCGCCTTCTTGCCCCGCCCCACGATTCGATAGGCACCCGGCATCATCGCCTGCAGCGGGTCACCCCCGGGCGGCTCCACGTGGAGGACGTCCGCGCCCAGTTCCGCGAGCATCGACGTCGCCCACGGACCGGGGATGAGCAGCGACAGGTCGATCACGCGAACCCCATTGAGCGGCCGAAGATCGTCGTCGATCACGGTCATCGCTCATCCGTCGGTGGGTGGACTGCGGCAGGCGCGCGGTGGTGCTGGTGCAGCGTGGCCGATGCAATGTCGCAGATCTCGCGGAGTCGTCGCCCCCAACGCTCGGCGATGGCGTCATCGGCCAGCGTACCTGCCATAGCCAGCGCAGCGACGACCAACAGTGGCTTGTCATGATGAAGGATGGGCGCCGCTACAGTGCTGACCCCGAGAGCAAACCCCTCCCGGTCCATGGCCCATCCACGCTCGCGGACGTCCTCGATCTCGCCGAGGAACCGCTCAACATCGGTGATGCTGTGCTCGGTGTACCGCTGGAGGCCTGCGCTGAGGATCTCCCGCACCGCGGTCGGGTCGTCATAGGCCAGGAAGCATCTCCCGAAGGAGCCGCCCTGGATGGGCAGCGTGCTACCCAGGGGCACCGTGACTCGCAGCCGGTGCCGCGGCTCGACCTTGTCCACGATCGAGACCCGTCCACGGTCCATGCGCCGGTAGATGACGAACGTGGCGTCCATCTCGTCAAGCAGGTCCAAGATGTAGCGCTTGATCACGCCCAGGTAGCCGATCTGCTCGGTTGCCGCCGACCCCAGCTCGACGAGCCCGATCCCCAGGTGGAACTTCCGCGTCTCCTCGTCAGCCTCGACCAGCCGTGCCTTGGCCATGGTCCGCACCAGGTAGTAGCACGTGCTGCGCGACAGACCGGTCACACTCACCAGATCGGCCAGTCCAAGTGGCCCGTGCTGCTGCAGCGCCTGCAGGATCAGCATGCTGCGCTCGATCGCCGGAACCTGGTAGGCCTTCGCCGTGTGAGCGGCCTCTCCCCGGCTCACGGTGTGCCTTCGGTCTCGGTGGTCCCGAAGCGGGGCGCACGACCGTCGAGGAAGGCCGCGACGCCTTCGTCCACCTCGCCGGTGGAGAAGGCCGCCGCCTGCGCGTAGGACTCCAGCACCATCGAGGCGTCGAGCTCGGCCTGGTCCTCGCGATTGATGATGTCCTTGATCATCTGCAGCGCCGCGCGGGGCCCGGCGGCCAGCCGGTGCGCCAACTCGACTGCGGCCTCCACGGCCTGCCCAGGAGCGACGACACGGTTGACCATCCCGGCAGCGCGGGCGTCCTCGGCGCCGATCGGTTCGGGCAGGAAGGCCATCTCCTTGGCCCGTCGAGGTCCCACGGCCTGGGTCCACAGGTGGAGCGACCCCAGGTCCGGGAGCAAACCCGCCCGGGTGAAGGTCGGGTGGAACTGGACGTCCGCACCGGCTAGGACCACGTCACTGGCAAGGGCCAGGCTGATCCCGGCGCCGGCACACACCCCGTTGACGGCAGCGACCACCGGGCACGGGACGGATCGGATGGCGGTCACGACCTCCTGGAAGGCGCGCATCTGCAGGCGCCGGACATCGACGTCGGCCTCAGAGAGCAAGGGGTACAGCTCCTTGAGATCACCACCAGCGCAGAACGCTCGGCCCCGACCGCTCAGCACGACCGCCCGGGAGTCCCGCCCCACGGTGCGCAGGGCGTCGCTGAGTTCGGCCATGAGCGTCGAGGACAGAGCGTTCAGCTGTGCCGGCCGGTTCAGCCACACCACTGTGATGCCCGCCGCAATCTCTTCGGCGAGGATGTTCGGCTCGGGGGGCGCGTCCACTGTCATCCGGCTTCTCCCTTCCTGAGCAGAGCGGTGGGGATCTGCATCCGGCACATCAGGGCGGCCATCGACTTGCCGGTCTCGTCGAACCTCAGGGTCTGCGTGGCTCCTCCGCCGAGCGCGTCGTGCAGGACGACCTGTAGTGACTGGATTCGGGGCAGCTCGTAGACCTGGATGGGGCCGAGCACGACACCGGCGAAGAACGAGCGCAGGCGCTCGGGAGTGACCCAGGTCCGCAGTGCCTCGTACTCGGCCGCTCCGAAGGCCATGATCCCGATGTTGGAGATGTCGCCCTTGTCGCCGGATCGGGTGTAGGCGAGGTCGTTGAGTGTGGTCATCATGGACTCAGATCTCCTCGAACGTCACGTTGACGGGCACCATGTCGCGTGGCACGAGCGTGGGCCACAGGGCGATGACCTCGCGCGGCTTCACAGGTGGACCGAAGGCCGTACCGACCGGTCCGATTGTGCTGACGTGGGTGACCTCGCGGTTCACCATGGCGGCTTCCTCCCGGCTGTCCACGCGGGCGGTCACCCGCAGTTCGATCTCCTCGGGGTCGCGCCGCGGGCGCCGCGCCAGCGGGCCGGCCAAGGCGTCGACGCCGACCCGGTCGAAGCGCAGCTCGCGAGGCGTTACCCCGACGATGTCCAGGCGTTTGCGGATGATCTCTTCGCAGCGGTCGGCCTTGGCCATGGTGTCCGGCCAGGGCAGGAGGACCCGCGCCTCGGCGATCCAGCCGTCGGTGTACCCGATCTGGACTTTGAGCATGTCCGGTCGTTCCCGGCCGCTCATGTCCCACAGGCGCACCCGATCCGGCCCCGTCTCCTCCAGCCGGGTCGTGGTCAGATCCGCGATGCCGTCGGGCATCCGGTAGTCGGCGGGGTTGTGCGTCTCGTAGAGCAGGTGCTCCTTGATCGTCCACTGGTTGATCAGGCCACCGGTGTCCGGCAGCTTGGAGATCTCGGCGGTGCCGTCCTGTCGGAAGTCCGCGATCGGGAAGCCCATGTTCCACGGTTCGGGAACGTTCTTCCACTGCGAGCTCATGCCACCGCAGCAGATCCCGGCGCATTCGATCACGTGCGCCACTGTGATCGCCGCCCCGAGCAGGTTCCAGTCCGCGTCCTCGAACGACCAGCCGAACTCGTGCATCAGCGGGCCGACGTAGACCGAGCTGTCCGCGAGGCGGCCGCCGATGACGACCTCAGCACCACCGGCCAGAGCCTCGACAATCCCCTCGGACCCGATGTAGGCGTGCGCAGACACGATGCGGTCCGCGATCTCGTCGATGGACCGTTCCCCGGTCTCCATGTTGGCCAAGGTCACCCCAGCCTGGCGGAACTCCCCGATCCGGGACGTCAGGTCGTCACCGCTGATCGCGGCGACCCTCAGCTGGGTGAGATCTGCGTCCCTCGCCACGCGCAGGACTGCCTCGGCTGCGGCCTCACAGTTCGTGCCGCCACCGTTGAGGACCATCCTGGTGCCGTTGCCGTGGGTGATGGGCAACAACGCACGCATCCACGGCACCACGTCGGGGATGTAGCCCGTGTCGGGGTTCCTGCGCTTCGCCCGCTGCAGCAACGACATGGTCAGCTCGGCGAGGAAGTCGAAGCCGAGGTAGTCCAGCTCCCCGCGCTTGGCGAGGTCTATGGCGGGCTCGAGCAGATCTCCCCAGTAGCCGGATCCTGCTCCCATGCGCACGGTCTTCATGAGTTGACCCTTCCCATGTGGTGGTTGCGGGTGGCGTCGTTGATGGCGTCGAGCTCACCAAGGTTCGCTGTGAGGCCGCCGTCGACGACGATCACGTGCCCGGTGACGTACCGCGCCGCAGGCGAGACCAGGTAGTCAACGGCCCCTGCCATGTCGTCCACGGTGCCGAAGTCCTTGATCCCGGACTGGGCGATGAAACGTTCGCGGAGGAACTCGTACTGCGAGCCGCCGTAGATGCGGGAGGAGTCGGTCTCGAAACCACCCGGACGCACGCCGTTGACCGTGATGCCTCGGGGACCGAGCTCGAGCGCGAAGGCGCGCACCAGGCTCTCCACGGCAGCCTTCGCAGCACCCAGCAGACCGTGGCCGGGCATGTAGTGGCTGCTGTCGACACCGCTGATGGCGACCACCCGTCCTGGTCGTCCCTCCATGAGCGGCACTGCCTGCTGGACGCAGCGGACGAAGCCGTTGACGCTCAGCCGGAGAGTTCGTTGCACGTTGGTGTCGTTGAGCTCCAGCAGCGGCTTGAACGCCGTTGCCGCCGCGTTGTTGACTAAGACGTCGAGCCGGCCGAACTGGGCCTGCACGCCCGCGAACATCGCGTCGATCTCATCGGTGCTCTCAAGGTCGGCCTGGATCGCGATGGCGCGAGCGCCCAGCTGCTCCAGGCTGTGCACGGATTCCTGGGCCAGGTCGGCGTTGCGCCGGTAGTTCACCACGATGTCGTGACCCGACCGCGCGAGGTGCTCGGCGATCGCTCTGCCCAGTCCTCTCGATGAACCGGTAATCAGAGCGACCTTTCGACCGTCCTGGCCGGTCACGTCTGGTTGGGGCATGTCTTCCTCCTGGGAGTTCTCATCAGTCTTGATCCCGCGAGTGCCCGTGGTCATGCTGGTGTCGCGTCGGCGTCGTCGTCGGCGTCGTCGGCGAGCACGACCAAGACCGCGCCCGCCTCCACCTGGTCGCCGCTGGCGACCAGCACCTCGGCGACGGTCCCGTCAGTGGGGCTGGTCACGGTGTGCTCCATCTTCATGGCCTCGAGCACGACCAGACGGTCGCCGGTCGAGACGACGCAGCCCTGGTTGACCAGAACGTCGAGGACCACGCCGGGCATCGGTGCCGTCGCGGACCCGGCATGCCCCCCATCATCGGTCGCCGGGAAGCGCGAGAGCTCGCCGAGCGTGGTCATGCCGTCCGCGTCGTGGACGTGGACCACGTCGTCCACCGCAAGTACCGTGTAGGTCCGCCGGATCCCCGCGACCTCCAGGTCGACGACGTCGGCTGACAGGTGGAGGGCGACCGCGTCGACCCGTTCACCGTCAACATCGGCCGTCACCTCGCGACCGGCGATGGAGAACCCGATGTTCACGGTGGTGTCCTGGACGGCGTACTGCACGCGCTCGAGAGCGCGGTCCTGGGAGCGCATAGGGGGGTTGTTGCGCCATCCCGCCGGCACCGCAGGCAGCACCGAGTGCTCCTCGGGGGCGCGCGCGTAACCGCTGAGGGCCGCCACGAGGCCGTGCAGCCGCAGCCGCTCGTCCACCGCTCGAGCGGCCAGCAGATCGGTGTGGTCGTCGAGGAACGAGGTCGGCGTCGCACCGGCCAGGAACCGGGGGTGCTCCAGCACGTCGACCAGCAGCTGCCGGTTGGTCACCACGCCGTCGACGTGCATCAGCCGTAGGGACTTGGCCAGCACGCCTGCTGCCGTCGTGCGGTCAACCGCGTGCGCGATGACCTTCGCCAACATCGAGTCATAGTACGTGCTGACCACGGACCCGGCTCGGACGCCAGCATCGACGCGGAGGCCCGGCGTCGACTCGAAGGAGAAGTCGTGGATCCGGCCTGCCGTCGGCAGGAAACCGTTGGCGGGGTCCTCGGCGTACAGGCGGACTTCGATGGCGTGCCCGCTCATCGTCGGGGACAGCGCCTCCTCCGGCAGAGGGAGGCCCTGAGCCACGTCCAGCTGAAGGCGCACGAGATCGAGACCGGTGACGGCCTCGGTCACGGGGTGCTCGACCTGCAGCCTGGTGTTCATCTCCAAGAAGTAGAACGACCCGTCCTCGGCCAGCACGAACTCCACGGTGCCGGCGCCCCGGTAGTCCGCGGCCCGGGCCGTGGTGACGGCGGCCTCGCTCAGTTGCTTGCGCAAGGTGTCGTTCACAGCTGGAGAGGGACACTCCTCGACGATTTTCTGGTGTCGACGCTGGATCGAGCACTCCCGCTCAAACAGCGCCACCACCTGGTCGTGGGCGTCGGCGAAGACCTGGACCTCGATATGCCGCGGCGCTTCCAGGTAGCGCTCTAGGAAAACCGTCTCGTCACCGAAGGCGGACTGAGCCTCGCGGCGGGCCGCCGCGACCGCATCCGAGGTCTGCTCGAGGTCGCGCACGATGCGCATGCCTCGACCACCACCGCCAGCGGAGGCCTTGACCAAGAGCGGGAAGCCAATGTCTGTGGCAGCCTTGCGAAGCTCCCCCGCGGTGAGGTGGGTGACCTCAATCGCGGGCAGGACGGGTACGCCCAACTCCTGCATCCGGGTCTTGCTCCTGAGCTTGTCACCCATCAGCTCCATCGCCTCGGGGGGAGGACCGATGAACACCAGGCCCGCGTCGAGCGTGGCCCGCGCGAAGTCGGCGTTCTCGGAGAGGAAGCCGTATCCCGGGTGGATCGCCTCTGCCCCCGTGCGCCGAGCCGCCTCGATGATCAGGTCGGCGCGCAGGTAGGTGTCGGTGGCCGTTACGCCCGGCAGCCGCACCGCTAGGTCGGCTTCGGTGACGAACGGTTCATCCTCGTCGGCATCGGAGAAAACCGCCACCGTGCGCAGGCCGACGTCGCGGCAAGACCGCATCACCCGTCGGGCAATCTCACCCCGGTTGGCGACGAGGACGGACCTGAACTTTTGCGTCATCATCTGCCTTACATCCTGAAGACACCGAAGCCGCGGGTGCCCTTGATCTCGTTGGAATGGGCCGCGGAGAGGGCGATCCCCAACACCGTCCGGGTGTCCCGTGGGTCGATCACCCCATCGTCGTAGACACGCCCGCTCATGAAGAAGCTGTCGGATTCGCGCTCGATCTGCTGCTCCACCGAGGCCCGCCGCTCCGCATCCGCCGCCTCGTCGAACTCCCGACCGGATGCGGCCGCGGCTTGCTGGGCGACGATGGACAGGACGCCGGCAAGCTGTTGAGGTCCCATCACCGCGGTCTTGGAGTTCGGCCAGGAGAACACGAAGCGGGGCTCGTACGCCCGTCCGGACATGGCATAGTTGCCGGCACCGTAGGAAGCGCCCATCAGTAGCGTGATGTGCGGGACGCTGCTGTTCGCTACAGCGTTGATCATCTTGGCGCCGTCTTTGATCATCCCAGCCTGTTCATAGACCTTACCGACGATGAAGCCGGTCGTGTTCTGCAAGAACAGCAGCGGCACGTCGACCTGGTTGGCGAGGAGGATGAATTCCGCAGCCTTCTCGGCCTCCTCCGGGAAGATGACGCCGTTGGCGTTGGCCAAGATACCCACGGGGTAGCCGTGCAGGTGCCCCCAGCCCGTGACGAGGCTAGTGCCGTAGGTCGGCTTGTACTCGTCGAAGCGGGAGTCGTCGAGGACGTGGGCGAGCACGTCGTGGGGCCGGAACGGAACCCGGAGGTCGCTCGAGACGACACCCAGAAGATCCTCCGGGTCGCACCGAGGCGGACGTGCCGGCTGCGTGGGGCCCGGACCTAACTTGCGCCAGTTGATGTCGGCCATCACCTGCCGCCCCAGACGGATCGCGTCGCGTTCGTCGACGGCGAGATAGTCCGAGAGGCCCGAGGTCCGGGAGTGCATCTCCGCGCCGCCCAACTCCTCGTCCGTGGAGACCTCACCGGTCGCCATCCGCACCAGCGGCGGGCCGCCGAGGAACACCTTGGCCCGCTCCTTGACCATGATCGAGTAGTCGCACATGCCCGGGACATACGCGCCACCGGCGGTGGAGTTGCCGAAGACGATGGCTACGGTCGGGACACCGGCAGCCGACAGGCGCGTCAGGTCGCGGAAGAGTGCTCCACCCGGCACGAAGGCCTCGACCTGGGTGGGCAGGTCGGCGCCGCCGGACTCCACCAGATTGATCACCGGCAGCCGGTTGTGCCGGGCGATCTCGAGGGCACGGATGATCTTCTTCCACGTGAACGGGTTCGATGCCCCGCCACGCACGGTCGGGTCGTTCCCGACGATCACGCACTCAACGCCCGAGACGACCCCAATCCCGGTGACGACGCTCGCGCCGACGGTGAACTCGCTCCCCCAGCCCGCCAGTGCGGAGAGCTCGAGGAACGGCGAGCCCCGGTCCAGAAGGAGATCGAGTCGCTCCCGCACCGGCATCTTGTCGCGGGAACGGTGTCGTTCGACATACTTGTCGCCACCGCCGGCACGCGCTGCGGCCAATTGCTCATCCAGCAGTGCGATCCGTTGCAGCAGGCTGGACCTGTTCCGCGCGAACGCCTCGGAACTCTTGTCCACCTGAGGGGTAAGCATTGGCATCAGCTATCCCAACTTTCGGGTGTCGTAGCGGTCGCGCAACGACCGCTTGAGGATCTTTCCGCTCGGTCCCTTGGGAAGCTCCTCGACGATCTCCAGCGCCTCGGGGATCTTGTACCGGGCGACTCCCTGGTTACGCATGAACTGCTGGAGGTCCTCCAAGGACAGCGTGGCGCCGGTCTTCAGCGAGGCCACCGCGCACACGTCTTGACCGCGCTCCGGGTGGGAGAGCCCGATGACCGAGACCTCGTAGACGCTGGGGTGCCGCTGGATGATCAGCTCCACCTCTGCCGGGCTGATGTTCTGCCCGCTGCGGATGATCATGTCCTTGAGTCGTCCGACGTACCGCAGGCTCCGGTCGGCGCCGATGGTCACGAGGTCGCCGGTGCGAAAGAGCCCGTCGGTGGTGAAGGACCGTTCGTTGATCACGTCGGCGTCCAAGTAACCGGCGAACACTGACGGTCCGCGGACCGCCAACTCGCCCGGCTGACCCGGGGCCGCGTCCTTACCGGTCTCTGGGTCGAGCGCCCGGAACTGGGTCATCGGTAGGAACTCCTCGAGCTGGTCGACCCTGAACAGGTCCTTGCGCTCCTCCAGGGGCTGACCGGGCAGGGTGAAGAAGAACCATCCCTCGGTGGCTCCGAACTCGTTGATAACCGTGATGCCGCGTTCATCCAGCATCTCGATGATCGTGTGCGGGGGGGCCTCACCGCCACAGCCGACCACGTTGAGGGAAGAGATGTCGTACTTCTCGTCGAGCTTGGAGTGGTTGAGCATCGCGAAGTAGATCGCAGGGACGGCGATTATGTAATTGACTCGCTCGGCCGTGATCTGCTGCAGGAAGACGTCGACGTCGAAGGGCTCGTGGGTGACGAACTTGCCGCCCGCCATGATCCAGGGGTACATCTCGACGCCCAGACCGCCCATGTTCGCGTACGGAAAGGGACCGGAGAAGACCGACTCCGCGCCGTGTCCGGTAGCCCGAAGAATCGCTCGAACCGTGACCATCCAGGAGTTGGGTGTACGGGGTACGACCTTCGGCTCACTCTCTGTCCCCGTCGTCAGACACAGGGTCAGTGCCTCGTCCGGCGACACCACGAGCGCGTCCAGCACGTCTGTGTCGCCGGGCGTCCCGAGAAGCATCGGCTCGAGTGCGAGATCCGCCTCGGGACGGCCTTCCGCACCGAGGGCGATGATGGTCTTCAACATCGAGCCTGCGGCCGTCCTGGCGGTGTGGACCATGCCGAGGAAGTTCTCGCCCCTGAATTCACCCATGCAGATGGCCACGGTGGCCTTTGTCTTGGTGATGGCGTAGGTGATTTCGGAGGACCGCTGCCGCATCGGCGCAAAGGTGCCCACGGCGCCGATCCGGTCCAGGGCGAGGTGGGTAAGCACGAACTCCGCACTGTTGGGCAGCTGGACGAAGACCACGTCGCCCTCTTTCACACCCGCCTCCAGAAGGGCGAGCGCGAGCGCGTCCGCGTGCCGCTTGACCTCCGCCCAGGTCAACCGCATCGGCGGACGGCCCATCAACTCTTGCTTGTTGGGCTGGTCGACGATCGCTTCCCGGTCCCCACGGTTCGCGGCGTGCTCCGCGACGTAGGAACTCCAGGTGCGGTCTTGCCAAATCCCTGCAGCGTGGTATTGCGCGGTGAGAGCATCTGCGTACGGCCTCATCCGAGGTCCCCTTTCGGACTGTCTCAGTAGCTGCGTGGCAGCCCAAGCGAATGCTGGGCGACGAAGTTCAACACCATCTCGCGGGAGACGGGTGCGATCTTGAGGACACGCGCGAAGCCCCATGCATCGGCGAGCCCGTACTCGGTCGCCATACCGTTGCCGCCGTGGGTCTGGATGGCCCGGTCGAGTGCTTCGATCGCGGCGTCGGCGGCCGCGAACTTGGCGATGTTCGAGGCTTCTCCGGCGGGTTGGTCGTGGTCGTAGAGCCACGCCGCCTTGCGGGTCATCAGTCTGGCCAGCTCCACGTGCATGTGAGCCTCAGCCAGTGGATGGCTGATGCCTTGGTGGGCGCCTATGGGTGTGCCACCCCAGACCGAACGCTCGCGGGCGTAGCGCGCGCCGCGCTCGAGAGCGAATCGCCCGATGCCGTTGGACGTGGCGGCGCTCAGGATCCGTTCGGGGTTGAGGCCGTGGAAGATCTGGCGTAGCCCGTTGTCCACCTCGCCCAGCAGGGCGTCCTCGCCGAGGTGGAGGTCGTCGAAGTACAAGGTGAACTGCTTCTCGGGTGCCACAACCTCGACGGGGATGACCGTCATGCTCAGCCCTGGGTTGTCCGTGGGGACGATGAACAGCGAGAGCCTCGCACGGCCGCTGGAGTCGTCCATCGAGGTCCTCGCCACCACGAGCACCGCATCAGCCTCGTCGACGCCCGAGCAGTAGTACTTCTTCCCGTTCAGCACCCACTCGTCGCCGTCGCGCCGGGCGGCCGTGGAGATCAGATGGCTGTTCGACCCGGCGTCGGGCTCGGTGATCGCAAAGGCCATTTTGATGTCGCCGGTGGCCAAGCCCGGCAGCCAGCGGTCCTTCTGGTCGGTCGAACCGAATTGAGCGATCACCGATCCGCAGATGGCCGGCGACACGATCATCATCAACAGCGGCGACCCCAGGGCCGCCAGCTCCTCGGCCACGATCGCGAGCTCCTCGATGCCCATCCCACCGCCGCCGTACTCCTCGGGCAGGTTGACACCGATAAAGCCGGCTTCGCCGATCGCCTTCCACAACTCGTCAACCTTCTGTCCCTTGCGGGCGCGATCGACGTACCACGCGTGATCGTAGGGCCCGGCAATGGCCCTGACTGACTCACGGATCGACTTCTGCTCGCCCGATTCCAGTAGCGACACGACGCACCCCTTACCTGAGAGCTAGTGAAGCGAGGTGAATCACCATAGCGTGCTGTCAACATCTTGACAAGTAGTTCAGTATATTGATGTGCGAGCTGCCTCGAGCGGTCGCGCACGCCGGTGGAGCCTCTATCCACAGACGCGTCCTGCATGAGCGGGTCGGACGCGTACTGACCAGAGCTACAGCCACGAACAGGCCCGCAACTTTGTGCTGAACCGTCGATCGGTTGGATCGTGACGGTTCTGGCTAGTGGGCACGGTGCCGGCTGCGGATGGGATGAGGGAACCGATGCCCACTGGGGGCCACCGATACGGGCTCTTCACAGATGACGGTGTAGCGGCTGGGGTGGGGGCAGTGACCGGGTAGACGTCGAGGTCTCCCGATGATGGAAGTTCTGACGCTCGCCATCTGGAAGACCTCGACTTGTCTCACGCTACCTTCGCGCGCCCCGACCTGACCACGTTCTGCCGCCTCGACGAGCTCGGCCTCGAAGTCACCGGCCAACGGCTCGAGCCCGACCGTGCCGTGCTCGCCTGCCGGGTCCTCGACCCTGATCAGTGGTGCCGGCGTTGCGGCTGCGAAGGCGTCCCGCGGGACACGGTGACCCGAGAACTCGCACACGAGCCGCTGGGCTGGCGGCCGACGACGTTGCTGATCACGGTGCGTCGCTACCGCTGCACCGGTTGCGGACATGTGTGGCGCCAAGACACCAGCCAGGCTGCCGAGCCGCGGGCGAAGCTGTCACGCCGTGGGCTGCGGTGGGCGCTGGAAGGGATCGTGTGCCAGCACCTGACGGTGGCCCGGGTCGCGGAGGGTCTCGGGGTCGCATGGAACACCGCCAACGACGCGGTCCTGGCCGAGGGCAAGCGCGTCCTGATCGACGACGAGCATCGCTTCGACGGCGTCACCGCGATCGGCGTAGACGAGCACGTGTGGCGCCACACCCGGCGCGGCGACAAGTACGTCACCGTGATCATCGACCTGACCGGCATCCGCAACGGCGTCGGCCCAGCACGGCTGCTGGACATGGTCGAGGGCCGTTCCAAGCAGGCCTTCCAAACTTGGCTCGCCGACCGCCCGAAGGCGTGGCGCGACGCCGTGGAGGTGGTCGCGATGGACGGGTTCACCGGCTTCAAGACCGCCACCACCGAGGAACTCCCCGACGCGGTCGCGGTGATGGACCCCTTCCACGTCGTCCGGCTGGCCGGCGACGCGCTGGACCGGTGCCGCCGGCGAGTGCAGCAAGCCATCCACGGCCACCGCGGCCGCAAGGACGGCCCTCTCTACCGTGCCCGGCGGACGCTGCACACCGGCGCCGATCTGCTCACCGACAAGCAGCACGACCGCCTGGACGCACTGTTCACCGTCGATGAGCACGCCGAGGTCGAAGTGACCTGGTGGATCTACCAGCGGATGATCGCCGCCTACCGTCAACCCGACCGCACCCAGGGCCGCGAGCTGATGACCAAGCTGATCGAGTCGATCAGCCACGGCGTACCCGCAGCGCTGAGTGAAGTCGTGACACTGGGCCGGACACTGAAGAAGCGCGCAGACGACGTGCTCGCCTACTTCGACAGGCCGGGCACGTCCAACGGTCCGACCGAGGCCATCAACGGCAGGCTCGAGCACCTACGCGGCTCCGCACTCGGGTTCCGCAACCTCACGAACTACATCGCGAGATGCTTGCTCGAGTCCGGCGGGTTCAGGCCTCGACTACACCCTGGATTGTGAAGAGCCA
>NZ_CATNLZ010000017.1 GCF_950101795.1 Nocardioides sp. T2.26MG-1
TTCTAGTTCTCCGGAGGCTTCATGACGGCGACGGGCACGCCCGCGATCGATGGCTGGTTCACGACCGGAGCCGAGCCGGTGCTGCTCGGGTCGCGGTGTACGACGTGCGGCACCGTGTTCTTCCCACGGACGGGTGGGATCTCGGGGCAGGGCTTCTGCCGCAACCCGGCCTGCTCGGGCGAGGAGTTCGAGGACGCCGAGCTCTCGCGTCGCGGGACGATCTGGTCCTACACGGACGCCCAGTACCAGCCGCCCCCGCCGTACGTCCCGCGCACCGACCCCTACGAGCCGTTCGCGCTCGCGGCCGTCGAGCTGCCCGAGGGTCTCGTCGTGCTCGGCCAGGTCGCCGACGGGTACGGCGTCGCCGACCTGCGCGTCGGTGCCGAGGCCGAGCTGGTCGTCGAGACGCTGTACGCAGACGAGGCCGGCGACCGGCTGATCTGGCGATGGAAGCCCGTCACGGAGATGGGCCAGGAGGCCGACCAGTGAGCACGAGCAAGGACGTCGCCGTCCTCGGTGTCGGCATGCACCCCTGGGGCAAGTGGGGCAGGAACTTCGTCGAGTACGGCGTGCACGCGGCCCGGGCCGCCCTCGCCGACGCGAGCGTCGACTGGCGCGACGTCGACCTCGTCGTCGGTGGCGAGACCGTGCGCAACGGCTATGGCGGCTACGTCGCCGGCGCGACGTTCGCCCAGGCGCTCGGCTGGAACGGGGCCCGGGTGGCCACGTCGTACGCCGCCTGCGCCACCGGCGCCCAGGCCCTCGACACCGCCCGCGCCCGCATCCTGGCCGGCATGTGCGAGGTGGCGCTGGTGGTCGGCGCCGACACGACCCCCAAGGGGTTCCTCGCGCCCAACGCGGGGGAGCGGTGGGACGACCCGGACTGGCTGCGGTTCCGGCTGCTCGGCATGACCAACCCGGCGTACTTCGCGATGTACGCCCGCCGCCGCATGGACCTGTACGGCGCCACCCCCGAGGACAACGCCTTGGTCAAGGTCAAGAACGCCAGGCACGGCCTGGAGAACCCCCACGCGCGCTACCGCAAGGCGGTCACCGTCGAGGACGTGCTGACCAGCGCGGTGGTGTCCGACCCGCTGCACCTGCTCGACATCTGCGCCACCTCCGACGGCGCGGCCGCGGTCGTCCTCACGTCCACCGACTACGCCCGCCGCCACGGCGTCGCGAGCCCGGTGCGGGTCAACGCGGTCTCGACGGTGACGCCGACCTTCCCCAACACGGTCCTGGACATGCCCAACCTCTCCACGGACTCCAGCCTGGCCACGGGCGTGCCGGAGCTGACGTTCAAGGAGTCGATCGGGCGCGCGGCGTACGAGGAGGCCGGCATCGACCCCGCCGACGTGAGCCTCGCCGAGGTCTACGACCTGTCCACGGCCCTCGAGCTGGACTGGATGGAGGACCTCGCGCTCTGCAAGCGCGGCGAGGCCGAGGCGCTGCTGCGCGCCGGGGACACCACGATCGGCGGCCGGATCCCGGTGAACCCGTCCGGCGGGCTCGCCTGCTTCGGCGAGGCGGTCCCCGCCCAGGCGCTGGCCCAGGTCTGCGAGGTCACCTGGCAGCTGCGCGGCCAGGCGTCCGGCCGCCAGGTCGAGGGCGCCCGCGTCGGCATCACCGCCAACCAGGGCCTGTTCGGCCACGGCTCCTCGGTGATCCTCAGCGTCTGAGCGGCGCGTGGGACGGTGGTTTCGAGGCTCGTCGCCGGCGCTCCTCGCACCTCAACCACCGGGGAGCCATCCGGCGCTGGCGCTCCTCGCACCTCAACCACCGGGGAGCCATCCGGCGCTGGCGCTCCTCGCACCNGGTGCGAAGGCCGCCAGGCCTGAGCCTCGAAACCACCGCTTCACGGCGTCGTCCACAGGTGCGCGACCGCGCCGTTGCGGCGACCCGGGCCAGACCGCAGGCTGCGCGCATGCCCTTCACCTACATCCTCCGCTGCTCGGACGGCAGCTACTACGTCGGCAGCACGTGGGACGTCGAGGCGCGGGTGTGGCAGCACAACAGCCCCGACCAGGGCGCGCTCTACACGCGGCATCGTCAGCCGGTGGAGCTGGTGTGGTGTTGCTGGTACGACTCCATCGAACAGGCCTACCTGTTCGAGAAGCAGGTGCAAGGCTGGAGCCGCGCGAAGCGTGAGGCGTTGATCAGCGGCGACTTCGGCGGGTTGCCAGACCTCGCGAGTCGTCCGTCGGTACGGCGCCGGGAGGAGGGCGGTGGTTTCGAGGCTCGTCGCTAGCGCTCCTCGCACCTCAACCACCGACCTCGCTCGTCGCTAGCGCTCCTCGCACCTCAACCACCGACCTCGCTCATCGCTGGCGCTCCTCGCACCTCAACCACCGTCCGGCGAGACCACCTTTTCGGACGGGGTTCGGTGTGAAATCGGGCGAGGTTTGGTCCCTGGCGGACGTCCTGGCGTGACCTAGGTCTCGCGACCCGTGGCAAAACGGGACCTTGGTCCCGGACGAGGGGTCCAGGGACCATGCCCGAGGACCAAGGGCCTGCCCGAAGGTCGTCACGTGGACATCCTCGACGTCGCGCGGTGGCAGTTCGGCATCACCACCGTCTACCACTTCCTGTTCGTCCCCCTCACGATCGGCCTCACGCTCCTGGTCGCGGTGATGGAGAGCTTCTGGCTCCGCACCGCGAAGCCGGAGTGGCTGCGGCTGACGAAGTTCTTCGGGAAGCTCCTCCTGATCAACTTCGCCCTCGGCCTGGTGACCGGCATCGTGCAGGAGTTCCAGTTCGGCATGAACTGGTCGGACTACTCCCGGTTCGTCGGGGACATCTTCGGGGCCCCGCTGGCCGTCGAGGCTCTGCTGGCGTTCTTCCTCGAGTCGACGTTCCTCGGGCTGTGGATCTTCGGCTGGGACCGGCTGCCACGCAAGCTCCACGCGAGCTGCATGTGGCTGGTCCACCTCGGCACGCTCGCGTCGGCCTGGTTCATCCTCGCGGCCAACTCGTGGATGCAGCACCCGGTCGGCTACGAGTACAACCCCGACACCGGCCGCGCCGAGCTGACCGACTTCTGGGCGGTGATGACCAACAAGGTCCAGCTCGTGACGTTCCCGCACGTGGTGGCATCGGCGTACATGACCTCGGCGGCCTTCATCCTCGGCATCAGCGCCTGGCTCTACGCCCGCAAGCGCTTCGAGCAGGACCGGGAGATGTACCGGATGGGCATCCGGATGGGCGCCTCGGTGGCGCTGGTCGCCGGCCTCGCGGTCGCGATCACCGGTGACATCCAGGGCAAGATCATGACCGACGTCCAGCCGATGAAGATGGCGGCGGCGGAGGCGCTCTACGAGACCGACAGCGACGGCTGCGCGCCGTTCTCCCTGTTCACGATCGGCACGCCCGACGGCAAGAGCGAGAAGTGGTCGCTGACCGTGCCGTGCGTGCTGTCGTTCCTCGCCGAGGGCGACACCGACGCCTCGGTCGAGGGCATCAACGACCTGCGTGAGCAGTACCAGCAGGAGTACGGGCAGGACCCCGGCGCGGCGTACTACTCCCCGGGCGACTTCACGCCGTACATCCCCGTCACCTACTGGTCGTTCCGCTTCATGATCGGGCTCGGCTTCCTGGTCGCCGGTGGCGCGGCGCTGGTGCTGTGGCTGACCCGCAAGGGCCGCGCCCCGACCGCGCGCTGGTTCGGTCCGGCGGTGATCTCGCTGCCGGTGATCGCCGTGCTGGCGAACTCCTTCGGCTGGATCTTCACCGAGATGGGCCGCCAGCCCTGGGCGGTGTTCGGCCTGATGACCACGGCGCACGGCGTCTCGCCGGGCGTGAGCGATCTCGAGGCCTGGATCTCGGTGATCGTGCTGACCCTGCTGTACGCCGTCCTGGCGGTGATCGAGGTCGGGCTGCTGGTCAAGTACGTCAAGAAGGGCGCCGACCCGTTCACCGAGCCCCCGGACCCGACGCTGCGCGGCGGCGACGAGGACCAGGACCGACCCATGGCGTTCGCCTACTAAGAGAGACGGATCAATGGAGCTCACCACAGTCTGGTTCACCCTGATCGCCGTCCTCTGGATCGGCTACTTCACCCTCGAGGGCTTCGACTTCGGGGTCGGCATGCTGCTGCCGGTGCTCGCCCGCGACGACCGCGAGCGCCGGATGATGATCAACACGATCGGCCCGCACTGGGACGGCAACGAGGTCTGGGTGCTGACCGCCGGTGGCGCGACGTTCGCGGCGTTCCCCGAGTGGTACGCCACGTTGTTCAGCGGGTTCTACCTGCCGCTGCTGCTGATCCTGGTCGCGCTGATCGTGCGCAACCTCGCGTTCGAGTACCGCCACCAGCGTCCCGAGCCGAGCTGGAAGGCCCGCTGGGACCTGGCGATCATCATCGGGTCCTTCCTGCCCGCGCTGCTGTGGGGCGTCGCGTTCGCCAACATCGTGCGCGGCGTGCCGATCGACGAGACCAAGGACTTCACCGGCAACCTGTTCACGCTGCTGAACCCCTTCGGCCTGCTCGGCGGCGTGGTCACCCTGCTGCTGTTCCTCACCCACGGCGCGATGTTCATCGCCCTGAAGACCGACGGCGACATCCGGCACCGCGCCCGCGCGCTGAGCGTGCAGCTCGGCCTCGGTGCGGCCCTCGCGGCCGTGGTGTTCCTGCTCTGGACCCAGATCGACACCGGCAACGTCGGCTCGGCGATCTTCTTCGTGCTCGCGGCGCTCGCGCTGGTCGGCGGCATCGTGATGGCGCGGGCCGGGCGTGAGGGCTGGGGCTTCATCGGCACGTTCGCCGCGATCGCGCTCGCGGTCGCCGGCCTGTTCGTCGCGCTGTTCCCCGACGTGATGCCCTCGACGACGGACTCGGCGTTCTCGCTGACCACCACCAACGCGGCGGCCACGCACTACACGCTCAAGGTGATGACGGTCGTCGCCGCGATCTTCACGCCCATCGTCCTCGGGTACCAGGCGTGGACGTACTGGGTCTTCCGCAAGCGGATCTCGGTGCACCACATCCCCGAGGCCGAGCTGGAGAACGCGGGCCGGTGAGGCCGGGCGACCCCCGGATCAGGCGTCAGCTCGCTCCGGCTCGCTCGCAGCTCGCGGTCGTCCTGGCCGCGGGTGTCGTGGGCAGCGTGCTGCTGGTCGCCCAGGCCTGGGTGGTCACCGAGCTCATCCTGGCCGCGCTGCACGACGGCGCGGTCGGCCGCTGGGCGGTCCTCGTGGCCCTGGTCTTCCTGGCCCGGTCGGTGACCGGGTGGACGACCGACACGATGGCCGCCCGGGCGGCCGCCGTCGTCGGCACCGACGTACGACGTCGCGTCGTGGCCGCGATCCTGCGCTCCGACGGCACCCGCTCCTCCGGCGAGCTGGCCACGCTCGCGACCCGGGGCGCGAGCGCCGCGGAGCCGTACCTCACCCGCTACGTGCCGGCGCTGGTGCTCGCCGGGGTGCTGCCGTGCGTGACGCTGGTCGCGATCGCCACCCAGGACCCGATGAGCGCGCTGATCGTGCTCTGCACGCTGCCGCTGATCCCGGTGTTCGGGATCCTGGTCGGCCTGGCCACCCAGGACCGGGCGACCTCGCAGTGGCGCGCGCTCGCGTCGCTGTCGGGCCACTTCCTCGACGTGATGCGGGGCCTGCCGACGCTGGTCGCGTTTCGCCGGGCCGAGGCGCAGTCGGCGACGATCCGGGCGGTGACCGACCGCTACCGGCGGCGCACGATGGACACGCTGCGGATCGCGTTCGCCTCGTCCGCGGTGCTCGAGCTGATCGCCACCCTCTCGGTCGCGCTGGTCGCGGTCACCGTCGGCCTGCGGCTGGCGCAGGGCCACCTCGACCTCGAGACCGCACTGGTGGTGCTGCTGCTGGCGCCGGAGGCGTACTGGCCGCTGCGGCGCGTCGGCGCGGAGTTCCACGCCGCGGCCGAGGGGGTCGCGACGTTCGAGGCCGCGAGCGAGCTCGTCGACACGCCCGACGCGACCGGTGCACGTCGGGCCGGGCCGATGTCGGTCGAGAACGTGACCGTGCTGCGTCCGGGCCGGGCGGTGCCCGCGCTCGAGGACGTGACGCTGACCGTGCCCGAGCGCGGGGTGACCGCCGTGACCGGGCCGTCCGGCTGCGGCAAGTCCACGCTCCTCGCGGTGCTGGCCGGGCTGCTGGAGCCCACCTCGGGTGCGGTGCGCGGACCGACGCGCAGCCAGATCGCGTGGCTGCCGCAGCGGCCGGTGTTCGTCGCCGGCAGCGTGGCCGACAACCTGCGGCTCGCCGTACCGGACGCGACCGACGAGCGCCTCTGGGACGCGCTGCGCCGGGTGGCCCTCGAGGAGCGGATGCGCGACCTGCCCCACGGCCTCGACACCCCCCTCGGCGAGGACGGCGCGACGCTGTCCGCGGGCGAGCGGGCCCGCCTGGCGCTGGCCCGCGTCGTGCTCGCCGACCGGCCGTGGGTGCTGCTCGACGAGCCGACCGCCCACCTCGACGCGCTGACCGAGCAGGTCGTCGCCGACACCGTCCAGGAGCTCGGCCTGACCCGCGCGGTCGTCGTGGTCGCCCACCGGCCCGCGCTGGTGGCCCTCGCCGACCGGGTCGTGGCGCTGACGCCCCCGGACGTGCCCGAGACGGTGCCGACGGTCGAGGCGGCCGCCGCCCGGCCGGTGCCCGCAGCTCCCGCGGTCGAGCCGCGGCGCCGGGGCCTGCTGCTGCCGACCCTCGTCGGCGGACTGGCCTCCGGGTCCGGCGTCGCGCTCACCGCGACCGCCGGCTGGCTCATCGTGCAGGCGTCGTACCGCCCGGCCGTGCTCACCCTGCTCGTCGCGATCGTGGCCGTGCGGACCTTCGGCCTGGCGCGGCCCGCGCTGCGGTACGTCGAGCGGCTGCGCTCCCACGACGTCGTGCTCCGGATGCTGGCCGACCGCCGTGTCGAGGTCTACGACGCCGTCGTGCCGCTCACGCCCGGCGCCCTCGGCCGACGCCGCGGTGACGTGCTGGCGGCGATCGTGGACGACGTCGACTCCGTGCTCGACCGCGAGCTGCGGGTCCGGATGCCGGTGCGCGGCGCTCTCGTCGTGGCGGTCCTGGCGGTGGCCGTGGCCGCGCTGGTCGAGCCGGTGTCGGTGCCGGTCGTCGCCGGCACCTGCCTGGTCGGCGGCGGCCTGGGCTACCTGCTGGCCCGCGCCGGCGCCACCCGCGCCGAGCAGCGGGCGGTCGCCACCCGCGCCCGGCTCTCCGACGTGGTCGTCGAGGTCACCCAGACCGCCAGCGAGCTGACCATGTGGCAGGCCGAGGAGCGCGCCCTGACCTCCGTGCGCGCCGTCAGCGGCGAGCTCGGGCGGGCCTCGGTCAGCGCGGCCACCTGGCTCGCCTGGGCGCGTGCGGTGACGCTCGCCGTATCCGGCCTGGGCGTTGCAGCGATGGCCTGGCTGCTGGCGCCGCTGGTCGCCGACGGCGCCCTGTCCGGCCCGCTGCTGGCGTTGCTGGTGCTGCTGCCGCTCGCGCTGGCCGAGGTGACGTCCTCGCTGGCCGACGCCGGGGCCCTGTCGGCCCGCACCGAGGCCGCCGAGGCGCGGCTGGCCCGGATCGCGGCCACCCCGCCGGCCGTGGCCGACCCCGAGCACCCGCAGCCCGCCGACGGCGGGGAGGAGCTGGGCGTCGAGCACGTCTGGGCGTCATGGGACGACCGGGTCGCGCTGCGCGACGTGTCGCTGGACCTGCGACCCGGCGACCGGGTGGCGGTGGTCGGCCCCACCGGGTCCGGCAAGAGCACGCTGGCCTCGCTGCTGCTGCGGTTCGTCGACCCGGCCCGCGGGACCGTCCGGCTCGGCCACCGGTCGCTGCGGGACCTGGCGCTGGACGACGTACGCCGCACCGTCGGGCTCGTCGACGACGACCCGCACGTCTTCGCCACCACCCTCGCCGAGAACGTCCGCCTGGCCCGGCCCGGCGCCACCGACGCCGACGTCGAGGACGCGCTGCGACGAGCCCGCCTGGGCGACTGGCTCGACTCGCTGCCGGCCGGGCTGGACAGCTGGCTGGGCGACGGCCACGCCGGCGTCTCGGGTGGCGAACGGGCCCGGATCGCCATCGCCCGGTCGCTGCTCGCCGACCAGCCGGTGCTGGTGCTCGACGAGCCCGCGGCGCACCTCGACGGCGCCACCGCCGAGGCCCTCGCGGCCGAGGTGCTGGGCGCCGGCGAGCGCCGTACCGTCCTCTGGATCACGCACGCGAACGCCGGTCTCGACCGGGTCGACCGCGTCCTCGACCTCGGGACTGGTAGAACGGGGGCATGAACGACTCGCCAGACGCCCCGCAGAAGATCCGCGTGTACCTCCTCGACGACCACGAGGTCGTCCGCCAGGGGCTGCGCGCGCTGCTGGAGAGCTCCGGCGACATCGAGGTCGTCGGCGAGTCCGGCTCCGCACTGGACGCCAGCCACCGCATCCCCGCCCTGCGCCCCGACGTGGCCGTGCTCGACGCCCGGCTGCCCGACGGCTCCGGCATCGAGGTGTGCCGCACGGTGCGCGCCGTCGACCCGAGCATCTCGGCGCTGATCCTCACCTCCTACGACGACGACGAGGCGCTGTTCGCGGCGATCATGGCCGGCGCCGCGGGCTACGTGCTCAAGGAGATCAAGGGCTCCGACCTGGTCTCCGCGATCCGCCAGGTCGCCGCCGGCAACTCCCTGATCGACCCGACGCTCACCGCCCGGGTGCTCGAGCGGGTGCGCAACCCACCGACGACCGCGCCCGAGCTGGCCGAGCTGACCGAGCAGGAGCTCAAGCTGCTCGCCTACATCGCCGAGGGGCTGACCAACCGCCAGATCGGCGAGCGGATGTACCTCGCCGAGAAGACCGTCAAGAACTACGTCTCCAGCATCCTCGCCAAGCTCGGCCTCGAGCGGCGCACCCAGGCCGCGGTGCTGGCCAGCAAGCTCCTCGGCAGCTGACCGTCCGGCGCGCCGCACCGCCCTGCTCGGCGCGGCACCGTCAGCGCAGGGGGACCCGCCACACGAACGACGTGCCGCGCGGCTCGCGCGGGCCGAGCTCGAACGAGCCGCCGAGGGCGTTGGCGCGGCGGCGCGCGTTGCGCAGCCCGCTCTCGGCGCTCAGGGAGCCCAGGCCGACGCCGTTGTCGAGCACGGTCAGGCGCACCTCGCGGTCGTCGACGGTGAGCTCGATCTCCGCCTGGTCAGCGGCGGCGTGCCGGGCCAGGTTGGAGAGCGCCTCGCGCAGCACCGGCAGCAGCTGCTCACGGATCTCGGGAGGTACGGCGGTGTCCACGGGCCCGGTGGTCTGCACGGTCGGGTCGAACTTCAGCAGCGGCGCGTACTCCCGCGCCAGCTGACGCAGGTCGGCGCGCAGCGACGGCGCGTGGCCGCGGTGCTGGAGCTCGAAGATCGTGCCGCGGATGTCCTTGATGGTCATGTCGAGCGCCTCGACGGCCTGGTCGATCCGCTCGGTCACGTCGGGGCTGGTCGCCATCGAGCCGGCGCCCTGCAGCTGGAGGCCGGTCGCGAAGAGCCGCTGGATCACCAGGTCGTGGAGGTCGCGGGCGATCCGCTCGCGGTCGGAGGTGACGGCGAGCTCGGCGCGGTCCTCGATCGCCTGGGCGCGGTCCAGCGCCAGCCCGGCCTGGTCGGCGAAGGACGCGAGCAGCGCCCGCTCCTCGAACGGCAGGGGTGCGGTCCCGCCCTCGAAGAGGATCACGAGCAGGCCGCTGCCGACCAGGTGGGTGCGCAGCGGGACGAGGAGGGCCTCCAGGCCCCCGATGCTCAGGTCGACCGGCGAGGCGTCGCCCCGCGGCCACACCTCGTCGCCGAGCAGCTCGAGCGCGTCCTCGACCTGCTCCTCGTCGGCGTCGTCCACCGCGGTGGTGTGCACGGGCACGCCGTTGTCGAGCCGGAGCACCGAGGCGGCCAGCGCCCGGGTCATCGAGCGGGCCGACCGGGCGACCTGGCTCAGGGCCCGGCCCAGCTCGATCGGCGGCTGCAGGGTCTCGGACAGCTCGGCGGACGCCTCGAGCCACTGCCGGCGGCGCTCGCTGAGGCCGTAGGCGCGGGCGTTGTCGATGACGAACCCGGCCGTGGTCGCGAGCGCCTCCACGAGCAGCTGGTCCTGGCTGGTGAACGGTCCGCCGCCGGCCTTCTCGGTGAGGTAGAGGTTGCCGAACACCGTGCCCCGGATCCGGACCGGGACCCCCAGGAACGAGCGCATCGGCGGGTGGTGCGGCGGGAAGCCGGCGGACTTCGGGTGCTCGGACAGGTCGCCGAGCCGCAGCGGCTCGGGGTCCTGGATGAGCAGGCCGAGGATCCCGCGGCCGAGCGGCGGGTCGCCGATGTCCGCGCGGTGCGGGCCGTTGATGCCGGTCGTCACGAACTCGACGAGCAGCGCGTCGCTGCCGACGACGCCCAGGGCGCCGTACTGCGCGTCGGTGAGCTGGGTCGCGGCCTCGACGATCCGGGACAGCACGGCGTGCAGGTCCAGGTCGGACGAGATCGCGGAGACGGCCTGGAGCAGGGCGCGGGTGGACGCGGACAGCGCCTCGTCGTGCTCGGTCGTCACGGAGCCAGTCTGCCGCAGCGGCGGTCGCTCACCGGGCGGCCGACCGCCGGGCAGCCGGTCACCGGGAGCCGATCAGAGGGAGCGCCGGACGGGCAGCGCCGCCTCGACGTCCCAGCCGGAGCCGATGCGCCGTCCGGAGATCTCACTCCAGCGCAGCCGCAGGTGCAGGCTCCGGGCGCCGGAGGCCCAGGGGCGCGGCTCCCAGACGGCGCGGATGTGCTCGAGCTCCTCGGCGTCGGAGACCACCTCGCCCCGGCCGCGGGCCACCACGCTCCAGCCCCGCTGCCGGTCGTGGTCGAACTGGTCGACCTCGAAGGCGAGCATGCTGTCCCGGCCGTAGGTGCCGAGCACGCTGTACGGCGAGGTGCGCACGACGATCGTGTCGTCGACCACCGAATAGTTGACCGGCACGATGTGGGGTCCGTTCGGGGAGGACAGCGCGATCCTGCCGCCGACGCCGGCGCGCAGCAACCGCTCGCACTCCTCGCGGCTCAGGTCGATCGCTTCCGGCACGGTGGCCCCCTCGGGTGATTTCTGTGGGTGCTCCATGCTGTCCACGGGGCCGCTGCGGTCAGCAGGGCCGATGGTCCTGACATGCGGGGCCTTCGGCGCTACTCGCTCCGGACCCCTCGGCGCACGGTGGAGCTATGGAGACCACTGCGATTCCCGCGGGGACCATCGTCGTCGGCACGGACGGCTCACCGTCCGCCGAGCGGGCCCTCGACTGGGCGATCGACCAGGCGCTGCTGGAGTCCCGGCAACTCACCCTGGCCCACGGCGTGGACCCCTCCGGGTCCGTCTGGGTGGACCCCGCCGGAGTCGACCACCGCGCAGTGCTCGACGCCCTCCACGACGACGCGGTCGTGACGCTCGCCCACGCCCGCGAGCAGATCGCCCGCCGGGCACCGGGTCTCGTGGTGCACGAGGTGATCCGGATGTCCGACGCCCGCGTGACGCTCCTCGAGCTCTCCGAGGACGCGGCGATGGTGATCGTGGGCTCGCGCGGCCGCGGCCCGATCAAGAGCCTGCTGCTCGGCTCGGTGAGCCTCGCGGTGTCCCGGGAGGCGCGCTGCCCCGTCCTCGTGGTCCGGCCCAGCCAGGAGGGCGTCGTACGCAACGGCGTCCTGGTCGGTGCCGACGGCAGCGAGCGCTCGCTCGGGACCGTCGAGTTCGCCTACCGGCAGGCCTCGCTGCGCCAGCTCCCGCTCACCGTCATGCACTGCTTCTGGGACGCCCGCCCCGGCACCGAGGAGGAGCCGGTCGCCAGCGACGTGCGGCTCGAGCTGGCGGAGTCCATCGCCGGCCTCGGTGAGAAGTTCCCCGAGGTCCAGGCCCGCACCGAGCTGGTGCGCGGCATGGCCGACGAGCGGCTGGTCCGGGCCTCGCAGCGGATGGACCTCGTGGTCGTCGGCGCCCACCACGGCGGCACGCTCACCACGCTGCTCTACGGCTCGATCGCCAACGCGGTGCTCGAGCACGCCACCTGCCCGGTCGCGATCGTTCCGGAGCCGGAGGACTGACCGTGGACGCGGTGTCGACCGTGATGTCGCGCCGTGTGGTCGCGATCCGGTCCGACTGCGACCTCTCGGTCGCCGTCGACACGTTCCTGGCCTCGGCGGTGCGGCACCTGGTCGTCGTCGACCCGGACCGCACGGTCCGCGGCCTGCTGTCGGTCGAGCAGGTGCTCGCCGCGCTGGGCCGGCCGGGCTGGCCGGGGCGGGTCGGTGACCAGGCGCTCGTCGAGCCGGCCCGGGTGCGTCCGGACGACGACCTGGGCCGGGCCGCCGAGGCGATGCTCGACCAGCTCGTGGACGCGGTCGTGGTCGCCGACGAGACCGGCCGCGTGGTCGGGATCCTGACCTGGGGGGACATGGTCACCCACATCGCCAGCCGGCACCTGGCCGACGGCGGCCGGGAGTCGGTCCGGCCCTGACCGAGCGTCACCCGCGGTCGAGCTCGCCGTCGACGTACACCCAGCGGCCGCCGCGCCGCTCGAACCTGCTGCGCTCGCGCAGCTCGCCGGGCACCCCCGCGCGCTCGTACGACGCCACGAACTCGACCCAGTCCTCGCCCGATCCCACGATGGTCAGCCCGGTCCAGGTCAGGGCGGGGTCGCCGGCCAGGTCGTCGGGGCGGGTGCGCGGGTGCCAGGTCCGGAACACGTAGTCGGTGTCCCCGACCGCGTACGCCGCGTAGCGCGAGCGCATCAGCTCCTCGGCGGTCTCGGCCTGCGCCGCGCCCCGGTGCAGCCGCCCGCAGCAGGCGTCGTACGCCGTGCCGGAGCCGCACGGGCAGGTCGGCTGGAACGTCACGCCCCGAGCCTAGATGCCGTTGGGTGTCCTAACCGGAGACCTGGCCCGTTTGTTGGTCGCGTGAGTAGCGTGGGTGTGTGACCTCGGCTCCTTCCCCGAAGACGGTCGGCGAGCTCCGCGCCTCCGGCCACGTCCACAGGCACCTGCGTCAGGAGGTGCGGGACAACCTCCTGGCTGCGCTGCGCGAGGGCCGCGACCCGTGGCCCGGCCTGCACGGCTTCGACGACACGGTGATCCCGCAGCTCGAGCGGGCCCTGATCGCCGGCCACGACGTCGTGCTCCTCGGCGAGCGCGGCCAGGGCAAGACCCGGCTGCTGCGCACGCTGGTCGGGCTGCTCGACGAGTGGACGCCGGTGATCGACGGCTCCGAGCTCGGCGAGCACCCCTACGACCCGATCACCCACCTGTCCCGGCGCCGGGCCGCCGAGCTGGGCGACGAGCTGCCGGTGTCGTGGCGGCACCGCTCGGAGCGCTACTCCGAGAAGCTCGCGACCCCCGACACCTCGGTCGCGGACCTGATCGGCGACGTCGACCCGATGAAGGTCGCCGAGGGTCGCTCGCTCGGTGACCCCGAGACCATCCACTTCGGCCTGATCCCGCGCAGCCACCGCGGGATCGTGGCGATCAACGAGCTGCCCGACCTCGCCGAGCGGATCCAGGTCGCGATGCTCAACGTGATGGAGGAGCGCGACATCCAGATCCGTGGCTACGTACTGCGGCTGCCGCTCGACGTGCTCGTGGTCGCCAGCGCCAACCCGGAGGACTACACCAACCGCGGCCGGATCATCACCCCGCTCAAGGACCGCTTCGGCGCGGAGATCCGCACGCACTACCCGACCGAGCTCGAGGACGAGATCGCGGTGATCCGCCAGGAGGCCGACCTGGTCGCCGAGGTGCCCGACGCGCTCGTCGAGATCCTCGCCCGGTTCACCCGGGCGCTGCGGGAGTCCAACGCCGTCGACCAGCGCTCGGGCGTCTCCGCGCGGTTCGCGATCGCGGGCGCCGAGACCATCGCCGCGTCGGCGCTGCACCGGGCCACCTCGCAGGGCGAGGACGCCGCGGTGGCGCGGGTCGTCGACCTCGAGACCGCGGTCGACGTGCTCGGCGGCAAGATCGAGTTCGAGAGCGGCGAGGAGGGCCGGGAGACCGAGATCCTCAACCACCTGCTGCGCACCTCGACCGCCGAGACCGTGCGCCACCACTTCCGGGGCGTCGACTTCGCGCTGCTGGTGTCCGCGATCGAGAACGGCGCGATGGTCACCACCGGCGAGCAGGTCACCGCCCGCGACTTCCTCACCGGCCTGCCGGTGCTGGGGGAGTCCGAGCTGTACGACGAGGTCTGCGACCGGCTCGAGGCGACCAACGACGGCGAGCGCGCGTGCGCGATCGAGCTCGCGCTCGAGGGTCTCTACCTGGCCCGCAAGATCAGCAAGGACGCCGACGGCACGGAGACCGTCTATGGCTGAGGTCCACGTCGACGTGCGGGTCGCCGCCGGCTCGCGGGCCGCGGCCGTGGCGCCGGCGTTCGTCGTGCCGCACCAGTGGACCGACGGCGGGATCGCCGTCGAAGGCGGCGGCACGGGCGCCCACCTTCTGCTCACCGCGGTGGGCTGTTGCGTGCTCAACGACCTCTACCGGGAGGCGCAGTCGCGGGTGGTGCTGGACGGTGTGCTCGTCGAGGTCGGCGGCGACTTCGACACCGAGACGTGGGCGACGACCGCGGTGGCCTACGACGTCACGGTCGACACGGCTGAGGCCGAGGACGTCGTGGCGCGCCTCGTCGACGCGGTGGACTCGGTCGCGGAGATCCCTCGCGTGCTGCGCGGTGAGGTGAGGGTGACCAGGCGATGAAGAACCGCACCAGGTTCCGGCGGTACGACGGCGGGCCCGACCCGCTGGCGCCGCCCGTCGACCTCGCCGAGGCGCTCGACGCCATCGGCGAGGAGGTGATGGCCGGCTACTCCCCGGAGCGGGCGATGCGCGAGTTCCTGCGGCGCGGCGGCCGCGACCAGGCCGGCCTCGACGAGCTGGCCCGGCGGGTCGCCGAGCGGCGCCGCGAGCTGACCCAGCGGCACAACCTCGACGGCACGCTCCAGGAGGTCCGCGAGCTGCTCGACCACGCGCTGCTCGAGGAGCGCAAGCAGCTCGCCCGTGACGCGATGATGGACGACGCCGACCGGGCGTTCCGCGAGATGCAGCTCGACGGCCTCCCCCCGTCGACGTCGGCGGCGGTGAGCGAGCTGTCGTCGTACGACTGGCAGAGCCGCGAGGCCCGCGAGGACTACGAGAAGATCAAGGACCTGCTCGGCCGCGAGCTGCTCGACCAGCGCTTCGCCGGCATGAAGCAGGCGCTGGAGAACGCCACCGACGAGGACCGTGCCGCGGTCAACGAGATGCTCCAGGACCTCAACGGGCTGCTCGACAAGCACCGCCGCGGTGAGGACACCCAGGCCGACTTCGACGAGTTCATGGCCAAGCACGGCGACTTCTTTCCCGAGAACCCGCAGAACGTCGACGAGCTGCTCGACTCGCTCGCCCAGCGCTCGGCCGCCGCCCAGCGGATGCTCAACTCGATGAGCGCCGAGCAGCGTGAGGAGCTCATGCAGCTCTCCGCGCAGGCGTTCGGCTCCTCGGAGCTGATGGAGTCGCTCAACCAGCTCGACGCCAACCTCCAGGCGCTGCGCCCGGGCGAGGACTGGGGCGGCTCGGAGCGGATGGACGGCCAGGAGGGCCTCGGCCTCGGCGACGGCACCGGGGTGTTCCAGGACCTCGCCGACCTCGACGAGCTCGCCGAGCAGCTCTCGCAGTCGTACGGCGGCGCCCGGATGGACGACCTCGACCTCGACAAGCTGGCCCGCCAGCTCGGCGACGAGGCCGCCGTCGACGCCCGCACCCTGCAACGGCTCGAGCAGGCGCTGCGCGACTCCGGGTACCTGAAGCGGGGCACCGACGGCCAGCTGCGGCTCTCGCCCAAGGCGATGCGCCAGCTCGGCAAGGCGCTGCTGCGCGACGTCGCCGAGCGGATGTCCGGACGGCAGGGCCAGCGCGACCTGCGCCGGGCGGGGGCGGCCGGCGACCTGTCCGGCGCGACCCGTGAGTGGGCGTACGGCGACACCGAGCCCTGGCACGTGCCCCGCACGATGCTCAACGGCGTGCTCCGCCGCGCCGGCGACCCGTCGGCGCCGCTGCTGAGCATCGACGACGTCGAGGTGCAGGAGACCGAGGCTCGCACCCAGGCCGCGGTCGCGCTGCTGGTCGACACGTCGTTCTCGATGGCGATGGACGGCCGCTGGGTGCCGATGAAGCGCACCGCGCTCGCGCTGCACACGCTGATCCGCTCGCGCTTCCGCGGCGACGCCCTGCAGTTGATCGGCTTCGGCCGGCACGCCGAGGTGATGGAGATCGAGGAGCTCACCGCGCTCGACGCCCGGTGGGACAAGGGCACCAACCTCCACCACGCCCTGCTGCTCGCCAACCGGCACTTCCGCAAGCACCCCAATGCCCAGCCGGTGCTGCTGATCGTCACCGACGGCGAGCCGACCTCGCACCTCGAGCCCGACGGCGAGGTCTACTTCTCCTACCCGCCGCACCCGCTGACCGTGGCGTACGCCGTACGCGAGCTGGAGGCCGCCGGACGGCTCGGGGCACAGACGACCTTCTTCCGGCTCGGCGAGGACCCGGGGCTGGCGCGGTTCATCGACCAGATGGCCCGTCGCGTCGAGGGGCGGGTGGTCGCCCCGGAGCTCGACGACCTGGGCGCCGCGGTCGTCGGGTCCTACCTGGGCTCGCGCGCGCCCGGCCGGGGTGACGGCGGGTTCGGCGGCTACGGCGACTGGTTCGGCGGCCGCGGGTTCTGGGTCGGGGACTAAACCCCGGCCCGTGGGTGGTTCTGGTGATGGCGACCGCGTTGCCGGGAGCCAGGGTCCCGAGGGCGGCCAGCGCTCCGAGACCGACCCGACCAGACCGCCGGAGATCGAGGTCCACGACATGAGAGCAGTCATCGCCGCCGAGCCCGGCGGCCCCGAGGTGTTGCGCGCCGCCGACCTGCCCGACCCGGAGCCCGGCCCCGGTCACGTCCGAGTCGCCGTCGAGGTCGCGGCGATCTCCTTCATCGACACGCTGATCCGTGCGGGTAGCCCCATCGCGCCACCAGCGTCGTTCCCACTCGTGCCTGGCAACGGCGTCGCCGGCGTGGTCGATCGGATCGGCACGGAGGTCGACGCCGCCTGGATCGGCGTCCGCGTCGTCACCGCCACCGGAGGCACCGGTGGCTACGCCGAGAGCGCCCTTGCGCGGGTAGCCGACCTGCACCGCGTCCCCGACGGGCTCGGCCTGCCGGAAGCGGCCGCCCTGCTCGCCGACGGTCGCACCGCTGTCGGTCTGCACCGAGCCGCGGGCATCCGCCCGGGCGAGACCGTCGTCGTCACCGCCGCAGCCGGCGGGGTGGGCAGCCTCCTGGTCCAGCTCGCCACCGGTTCGGGCGCCCAGGTCATCGCCCTGGCCGGCAGTGACTCCAAGCTCGACCACGCCCGTCGCCTCGGCGCGGCCATCTCCGTGAACTACCGCGACCCCGACTGGACGACGCACCTCGACAGCGCGGCGCCTGCCGGGGTGGACGTCGTCTTCGACGGGATCGGCGCCGACACCACCACGGCCCTGTCCTCCCGGGTCCGCCCCGGTGGGCGGTATGTGCAGCACGGTGCGGCGGGCGGGAGCTGGGGCACCGTCGACGTCGCCACCGCTGCCGACCGGCGCTTCACGGTCATCCCTCTCTCCGCGATCGGCGGCACCCCGGACGAGCTGTTCTCCCTCACCGAGCAGGCCCTCGACCTCGCCGTCCACGGGACGATCCGGCCCACGATCGGGCAGACCTTCCCGCTCGACCAGGCCGCCGCCGCCCATGCGGCCATCGGGTCCCGCGCCACGACGGGAAAGACGCTCCTGCTCCCGGCTGCGGCACTCACGTAGCCGCCCGGTTGAGGAGCCCGGCGGGCTGCGGGCGCGCCGCTGGTCCCGCTTCCCGGTTTTCGAGGAAGGGTGGTTGCGGTTCGCTGTGGTTGCGGCGGCATGGTGACGGCCCGCGGTCGGGTTGCGGGCGCGTCGGGGCCCGGGTGCTGTGGTGAAGGTCGAAGACGTTCGGCTTATGTCCGTCTGGTGAAGGCGACCTTCCCGCCGGGGAGCTTGGCCATCGTGTACGCCGGGTCGTGTGCCCTCGCGTGGTGCTTGGGGCACAGGAGGCGGGCGTGTTCGATGTCGGTCTTGCCGCCTTGGGCCCAAGAGGGGTCGTGGTGGGTGTGACAGAGGCCGGGTGGCCATTCACAGCCGTCGGCGGTGCAGTGCTTGTCGCGGTGGGCGATGGCGATCCTCTGGGTCTTGGTGTGGAAGCGGCGGGTGCGGCCGAGGTCGAGGACTTCGGAGGTGCCGCCGAGGACGAGGGGGAGGATCCCGGCCTCACAGGCCATCCGTCGGGCCTGGCCGGGGGAGATGACGGCGCCGGTGT
>NZ_CATNLZ010000018.1 GCF_950101795.1 Nocardioides sp. T2.26MG-1
GGCGCATCGCCCGGCCGCTGCGCCGGGTCACCGGCCGCGGTGCCGACCCCGCCCCTGCCGAGCTGGACCGGCTGCGCGCCGGACTGCGGCGCCGCGACGAGCCCGCCCACGACCTCGTCCGTGCCGTGCGCGAGGAGCACAGCGTGACGATGCCGCAGTTCCGGCAGGCGCTCGAGCACGGGACCGACTCCGTGCCGGACGCTCCGTCGGCACTGCGCCGCTTCTTCGACCTCGTCGAGGACCGTCCCGCTTGGGTGGACGACGAGCTGCTCGACCGGGGCGCGCGGGCGATGCAGAAGCTCGGCTGGGACGGCTTCGACCTGCTCACCTGGGGCTCGCTGCTCGGCGGCTACCGCTCGGCAGCTGCGCTCGAGCCGCTGGTGCGCTCGGGGCGGCTGCTGGGCGCCGGCGCCGCACGGCGTACGGCGGAGACGAGCCGGTGGTTCCTGGCCTGCATCGAGGACGGCGGCATGCGCCGGGAGTCGGAGGGCTGGCGGCTGTCGGTGCACGTGCGGGTCATGCACGCGTTCGTGAACTACCAGCTCGAGCACGACCCCACGTGGGACTGGGAGCTGCGCGGCACCCCGATCAACCAGTACGACCAGGCGAGCACGCTCGCGGTGTTCAGCACCACCCCGCTCCTCCAGGCCCGGCTGCTGGGCTTCCGGATCAGCCGCCGCGACTCCGCGGGGGTGATGCACCTGTGGAGCTACATCGGCTGGCTGATGGGCGTCGACGAGCACTGGCTGCCGCGCACCGAGAAGGCCGGGCGCCGGATCATCTACCACCTGCTCTCCTACGACCCCGGGCCCGACGAGAACAGCCGGGTGCTCGCCCGGGCGCTGGTCGACAGCCAGGCCGACGTGCCCGGGCCGCGGTGGCGCGGCGTGCTCGCACGCGAGATCGGCCTCAGCTCGGCGACGCTCCTCAACGGGCGGCGGGGCATGCACGAGCTCGGCCTGCCCGCCCGCCTGCCGTGGTACCCCCTCCTGCGGATCCCGGCCAACGTCTTCTGGACCCACGTCGTGGGCAGGCTGCCGGGCGGCGAGGACCTCGTCGTACGCCGCGGGCGGCACGGACGCGACCGGCGGGTCCGGCTCCAGCACCGGGTGCTCGCCGAGGTTCCGCCCGTCGGCTGACCCGGTCGCAGGCCGTGCCCGGGCGGGTCACGGCCCGGCCCGTGCGAGATGGGCCACACGAGACGGGCGCCACATCCGGGCCCGCGGCGGGTAGCCTGCCCCGCGGAGACGACGTCGGAGACCCAGGAGTGCCAGTGCCGCAGAGCAAGCCGTTGCGACGAGTCCTCATCGCCAACCGCGGTGAGATCGCGGTGCGGGTGATCCGCGCGTGCAAGGACGCCGGCATCGGCTCCGTGGCGGTGTACGCCGAGCCCGACCGCGACGCGTTGTTCGTGCGGCTGGCCGACGAGGCCTACTCGCTGGGCGGGGCGACCCCGGCGGACTCCTACCTGGACATCGCGAAGATCATCGCGGTCGCCGAGCGGTCCGGCGCCGACTCGGTGCACCCCGGCTACGGGTTCCTCGCCGAGAACGCCGACTTCGCCCAGGCCGTGATCGACGCGGGCCTGATCTGGATCGGCCCGCCGCCGGCGGCGATCGAGGCGCTGGGCGACAAGGCCAAGGCCAAGCACATCGCCGAGCGCGCCCAGGCGCCGCTGGCCCCGGGCACCAAGGACCCGGTCGCGGACGCGGACGAGGTCGTGGAGTTCGCGAAGGCCAACGGGCTGCCGGTGGCGATCAAGGCGGTCTTCGGTGGCGGCGGCCGCGGGCTCAAGGTCGCCCGCACGCTCGAGGAGATCCCCGACGCCTACGAGTCCGCGGTCCGCGAGGCGGTCAGCGCGTTCGGCCGGGGCGAGTGCCTCGTGGAGAAGTTCCTCGACAAGCCGCGGCACGTCGAGACCCAGTGCCTGGCCGACCAGCACGGCAACGTCGTGGTGGTGTCCACCCGCGACTGCTCGCTGCAGCGCCGCAACCAGAAGCTCGTCGAGGAGGCGCCCGCGCCGTTCCTGACCGAGGCGCAGCTCACCGAGCTCTACGAGTCCTCCAAGCGGATCCTCAAGGAGGCCGGCTACTACGGCGCGGGAACGTGCGAGTTCCTGGTCGCGCAGGACGGCTCGATCTCCTTCCTCGAGGTCAACACCCGGCTCCAGGTCGAGCACTGCGTGTCCGAGGAGGTCACCGGCATCGACCTCGTGCGCGAGATGTTCCGGATCGCGGCCGGCGAGGAGCTCGGGTACGACGACCCCGAGATCCGCGGCCACTCGATCGAGTACCGCATCAACGCCGAGGACGGCGGCCGCAACTTCATGCCCGCCCCCGGCACGCTCTCGGCCTGGAGCCCGCCGAGCGGTCCCGGCGTCCGCCTCGACGGCGGCTACGAGAACGGCGAGACCATCCCTGGCTCGTTCGACTCGCTCATCGCCAAGCTGATCGTGACCGGCCGCGACCGGACCCAGGCGCTGGAGCGCTCGCGGCGCGCGCTCGACGAGTTCGTCGTCGACGGCATGCCCACGGTCATCCCGTTCCACCGCGCCGTCGTGTCCGACCCGGCGTTCATCGGAAGCCCGGCAGAGGCACCCGAGAAGTTCGACGTCTACACGCAGTGGATCGAGACCGACTTCGACAACCAGATCACGCCGTACGACGGCGACGTCGCCGAGGCCCCGGAGCCGGAGGACAAGCAGCGGGTCGTGGTCGAGGTCGGCGGCAAGCGGGTCGAGGTCGTGCTGCCCGGCGGCCTCGGCGGCCTCGCCGTCGGCGGGGGCGGGTCAGGGAAGAAGCCGGCCCGGTCGACCGCGAAGAAGTCCGGCGGCGCGGCCAGCGGCGACGCCGTCACCAGCCCGATGCAGGGCACGATCGTCAAGGTCGTCGTCGAGGAGGGCCAGCAGGTCGCCGAGGGCGACACCGTCGTGGTCGTCGAGGCCATGAAGATGGAGCAGCCCCTCAAGGCGCACAAGGCCGGGACCGTCACCGGCCTGGAGGCCGAGGTCGGTCAGACCGTCGGCAACGGCGCGGTCATCTGCGAGCTCAAGGACTAGGCACCACGCGGTTTCGGCTGCCAGCAGCCGAACCCCGCGACCCGCGCCTGCAGGGTCACGGCGTGGGGCGCAGCGCCCCGCTGAGGGACGCGAGCGTGGCATCCACCACGCGGTAGTAGGCCCAGCGGCCGCGCTGCTCGCGGGTGACCAGGCCGGCGTCCACGAGCTGCTTCATGTGGTGGGAGACGGTCGGCTGGGAGAGGCCGACCGGCTCGATCAGGTCGCAGACGCACGCCTCCTCCCCCGGTCGCGCGGCGATCATCGACAGCAGCCGCACCCGGGTGGGGTCGCTGAGCGCCTTGAACACGCGGGCGAGGCGCTCGGCCTCGTCGACCTCGAGCGCGCCCTGCGTGAGCGGCGAGCAGCAGACGCCGGTGCCGTCGACGATCGGGAGCGAGGTGGCCATGAACCCAGTCTGACATACGCATTGACAAACGTCGATGTATCGACCACGATCGATCTATCGAAGTTCGTCTATGTGAAGGAGCGTCACCTATGTCCAGCACCGAGGAGCTGCGCGAGCAGGTCCGCGTCCGCTACGCCGAGGCCGCCACCGCCGTCCGCGGCGGCGCCACCAACGTCGAGGTCAACCACAAGCTCAGCGACCAGCTGCAGATCGTCGACGACGGGTGCGGCGACTCCTGCTGCGGCGGCACCACCGGGACGGTCGACGACGGCTTCGGCGCCGGGCTCTACGACGCGGCCCAGCAGGGCGACCTGCCGGCCGAGGCTCTCGCCGCCAGCCTGGGCTGCGGCAACCCGACCGCGGTCGCGGCCCTGCGTGCCGGCGAGCGCGTGCTCGACCTCGGCTCCGGTGGCGGCATCGACGTGCTGCTGTCGGCCCGGCGTGTCGGCGAGACCGGGTTCGCGTACGGCGTCGACATGACCGACGAGATGCTCGAGCTGGCCCGTGACAACGCCGCCAAGGCGGGCGCCACCAACGTGGAGTTCCTCAAGGGCACGATCGAGGACGTCCCGCTGCCGGACGCGTCGGTCGACGTGGTGATCTCCAACTGCGTGATCAACCTGTCGGTCGACAAGCCCCGGGTGCTCGCCGAGATGTTCCGCGTGCTCACCCCCGGTGGGCGCATCGGCATCTCCGACGTCGTCGCCGAGGACCACCTCAGCGCCGCGGACCGCGCCGAGCGCGGCTCGTACGTCGGGTGCATCGCCGGCGCCCTGTCCCGCAGCGAGTACCTCGAGGGCCTCGCCGCGGTCGGGTTCGTCGACGCCGAGGTCGAGTTCACCCACGCGGCCGCCGACGGGATGCACTCCGCGATCGTGCGCGCGACCAAGCCGCTCGGGTAGGCGTCGCCGTCGCCAGCTAGTTTCTGGGGCATGACGGTCCCGAGCCAGCCCATCCCGGCCGCGCTGCGCGAGCCGAGCCAGCGGGTCAGCCCCCGGGCACAGCTGATGTGGGGGCTGACCGCTGCACTCGAGGCCGTCGTGCTGCTCGTCGTGCTGACGGTCGCGGGCCCCGTGACCGAGTGGGCGCCGGTCCCGTGGTGGGCCGTCGTGCTCGTCGCGCTGGTGGCGGCGGCGTACGTCTGCGTCGTCCCGAAGTGGCGCTACCGGGTGCACCGCTGGGAGGTGACCGGCACCGCCGTCTACACCCAGACCGGGTGGTGGGCCCGCGAGCGGCGGATCGCCCCGATGTCCCGCATCCAGACCGTCGACCACGCCGAGGGCGCGGTCGCCCGGCTCTTCGGCCTCGCGACGGTGACGGTCACCACCGCCTCCGCCGCGGGCGCGCTCGAGATCGCCGGGCTGGAGCGCGACCGGGCCCTGGCGCTGGTGGACGAGCTGACGCTGATGGCCGAGACCCTGCCGGGCGACGCGACGTGACCGAGGACCCCGCTCCCGAGGTTGCCGGCGGCTGGCAGCGACTCGATCCCCGGATGCTGCTGGTCTACCCGGTCAAGGAGCTGGTGCGCTTCCTGCCCGTGCTGCTCGGCGTGTTCGTCGCCGGCACCGCCTCGGGCGGCGGGTGGTGGCAGGTGGCCGGAGTCGGCGTGCCGGTGGCGCTGGGACTGCTGCGCTACGTGACGACCTCCTACCGGATCGCCCAGGGCCGAATCGAGCTGCGCCGCGGCCTGCTGAACCGGCACGTGCTCTCGACCCCGGTCGACCGGGTGCGGACCGTGGACATCACCGCTCCCCCGGTGCACCGGCTGCTCGGCCTGACATCGGTGCGGATCGGGACCGGGACCGCCTCCTCGGACGAGGACGACCGTCTCGACCTCGACGGGCTACCGGCGGAGCGGGCCCGGTCGCTGCGCGCCGAGCTGCTGCTCACGGGCCCGGACGCCGGGACGACCGCGGACCTGGAGCCGCCGGCGGTGCTCGACCTCGATCCCGCATGGGTGCGCTACGCCCCCCTCACCAGCTCGGGCCTGGTGCTCGCCGCGGGTGTGCTCGGCCTGGCGAGCCAGGCGCTCGAGTCGCTCGGCGGGATCGACATCGACACCCGGCAGATCTCCGACGGGTCCAGCGGCTGGTCCTGGTGGCTCGTCGTCCCCCTCGGTCTGCTGGCCATCGGCGTGGTCGTGACGCTGCTGTCGATGGGCGGGTACGTCGTCACCAACTGGGGATTCCGGCTCACGCACACCGGCCCGGCCCGCGGCGGAGCGTGGCACCTGCGCCGGGGGCTGCTCACCACGCGTGAGACCACGCTCGACGACGAGCGGCTGCGCGGGGTCGTGGTCGCCGAGCCGATCGGCCTGCGGCTGGCCGGCGCGGCCCGGGCCTCCGCGATCGTGACCGGCCTCGACCGCGGCCAGACCGGCAGCGCGGTGCTGGTGCCACCGGCTCCCCGGGCCGTCGTCGAGCGGGTGGCCGGCTCGGTGCTGCGCACCGGCCTGCCGATGACCGCACCGCTGACCGGGCACGGTCCACGGGCTCGGACGCGCCGCTACACCCGCGCGCTCGGGCCCGCAGCCGCGCTCGTCGCCGCCGCCGTCCTGCTGGCGCTGCTGGCCGACCTGCCGCTGTGGCTGCCGGTCCTGGCGTCGGCGGCGTTGCCCGTCGCAGCCGTGCTGGCCGCCGATCGCGCCGCCGCGCTCGGGCATGTCCTGGTCGACGGGCACTTCGTGGTGCGCTCGGGCAGCCTGGACCGGCGCCGCGAGGCGCTCGAGCTCGACGGCGTGATCGGCTGGAACCTGCGCGCGACATGGTTCCAGCGCCGGGCCGGACTGACCTCGCTGGTCGCCACCACCGCCGGCGGCCGGCAGGCCGTCGCGGCGATCGACGTACCGGACACCGTCGCGGTCGGCGTCGCCGCCGCCGCGACCCCCGACCTGCTCGCGCCGTTCCTGGTGACCGGCGAGTAGCCTCCGGTCGCTCTCCAGCGACCCCGTCTCGCCGGGCGTGGGCCAGGTGAGGTGCCTGGGCAGGGCTTATAGGTTGTGCCCCATGTTCTCCAAGGTGCTGGTCGCGAACCGCGGCGAGATCGCGATCCGGGCGTTCCGTGCGGCGTACGAGGTCGGCGCCCGCACGGTCGCGGTGTTCCCGTTCGAGGACCGCTGGTCCGAGCACCGCCTGAAGGCGGACGAGGCCTACGAGATCGGTGAGCGCGGCCACCCGGTGCGCGCCTACCTCGACCCCGAGGCGATCGTCGCGGTCGCGGTCCGGGCGGGCGCCGACGCGATCTACCCGGGCTACGGCTTCCTCTCCGAGAATCCCGCGCTGGCCGAGGCGTGCGCCAACGCCGGCATCACGTTCGTCGGACCGACCGCCGAGGTCCTCACGCTCACCGGCAACAAGGCGCGCGCGATCGCGGCGGCCAAGGCCGCCGGCGTGCCGACCCTGGCGAGCGTCGAGCCGTCGACCGACGTCGACGCCCTGGTCGAGTCGGCGTCCGGGATGCCCTACCCGCTCTTCGTGAAGGCGGTCGCCGGCGGCGGCGGCCGCGGCATGCGGCGCGTCGACGACGAGGCGCACCTACGTGAGGCCGTCGAGACCTGCATGCGCGAGGCCGAGGGCGCGTTCGGCGACCCGACGGTCTTCATCGAGCAGGCCGTGGTCGACCCGCGGCACATCGAGGTGCAGATCCTCGCCGACGCCGAGGGCAACGTGATGCACCTGTTCGAGCGCGACTGCTCGGTGCAGCGGCGCCACCAGAAGGTCATCGAGATCGCCCCGGCCCCCAACCTCGACCCCGAACTGCGGGAGCGGATGTGCGCCGACGCGGTGCGCTTCGCCCGCGAGATCGGCTACCGCAACGCCGGCACCGTGGAGTTCCTGCTGGACACCAAGGCCGTGGCTGACCACAGGGGGGCGTGGGGGGACGAAGTCCCC
>NZ_CATNLZ010000019.1 GCF_950101795.1 Nocardioides sp. T2.26MG-1
CGTGTGCTCGTCGCTGCCCTGCTCCGCTCCGTGGTGATCGTGGTGGTGATCGCGGCGTACGTCGCGGTCGTCAACAGCAGCGAGAGCACCGACGCCCTGGGCGCCGGGCTGCTCGCGTTCCTCATCCTGGTCGCGATCGCGCTCGTGTGGGCGGTCGTCGACGGCGTACGGTGGGGGCTCCTGGAGGCGCTGCTCACCTGGGTGCTCACCTCGGTCGTCGTCGGCCTCGGCATCCCGGTCGCGCTCGCCCTCTCCGACGACCGGGACCTGGGGGCCGAGCTGAGCGACGGGTTCGTCTTCTTCGCGCTGGTGCTCCTCGTGCCCGCGGCGATCGGTCTCGCGCTCGGGGCACTGGTGCACCGGGTCCGCCGGCCGGCCGCCGTCAGCTGAGGCGGGCCCGCCGGAACGACGAGGTCGTGAGCATCAGCGCCGAGGTGGCGAAGACCGCCGCCGCGGCGGCGAGCACCTGACGGAGGCCGACCTCGTCGGCCAGCAGGCCCACCACCGGTGAGACCACGACGATCACCGCTCGGTTGAGCGAGCGCAGCGTCGTGTTGGTCCGCGCCTGCAGCTCGTCCGGGGTGCGGGCCTGACGGAAGGCCATCTCGTGGGAGTTGCTGTTGCCCATCGCCCAGCCGTGGCACAGCTGGCCGGCGCCGAGGACGGCGGCGCCCGCCCAGCCCGACGGGGCCGAGGCCGCGGTCAGCATGACCAGGACCCCGACGGCGCTGACCGAGTGGGAGCAGACGATCGCCCCGCCCGTGCCCAGGCGGTGGCCGACGGCCGTGCTCGACGTGGCCCCGGCCAGCGCCCCGAGCCCCGCGACCGCGAACACGAGACCGGGCTGCAGGGCGGTGAGGTCCAGCCGCAGGTAGCCGTAGGGGACGACCAGCACGAGCAGCACGGCCTGGCCGGCGAACCACACGTGCGTCGCGACGGCCAGCCATCGCAGGCCGGACGCGCCGTACGCCCACCGGGCGCCGTCGCCGATCTCGCGCGCCAGCCCGCGGGCGCCGGTGCGCGCGGGTGCGGGATCGGGCTCGGCGACGGCCGTCAGCGAGGCGACCGTCGCCGCGGAGAACAGGTAGGTCAGCGCGTCCGCGAGCACGGCGACCGGTGCGCCGACGAGCCTGATCAGCCCACCGGCGAGGGCGGGCCCCGCGGTCTGCGCCACCGCGTCGGCCCCGTCGAGCCGAGCGTGCGCTCGTTGCAGGTCGCCGCGTGGCACGAGCCGGGGGACGAACGACAGCGAGGCGGCGTCGTTCACCAGCGACGCGGTGCCGAACAGCAGCACGACGACCAACAGCAGCGGGAACGTGAGGGCGTCGAGCGCCCAGGCCAGCGGGACCAGGCCGAGCAGTCCGGCCCGCGCGAGGTCGGTGACCACCATGACCGGCCTCCGGCGCACCCGGTCGACGAGCGCCCCGACCACCAGGCCGAGGACGAGGTACGGCAGCCACCGTGCCGAGTTGAGCCAGCCCACCTGCGTCGCGCCGCCGTCGAGCGTGACCAGCACGAGGGTCTGCAGGGCCAGCGTCGTGATCGCGGTGCCCATGCCGGACACCGCCTCGCCCCACCAGAACCGCCGGAACTCGGGCGACCGCGCGGCGGACGGGGTCGGGGTGGCCACGCGGACACCCTGCACGGTCGGGCACCGAGCGTCCACCGTCGTTGCGCCGTGCCAGGCTACGGGCCATGAGCGACGACCGCGCCGAGGACCCGACCACGACCGAGTCCGGGCTGGGTGAGGACGACTTCTCGCCCGTCTGGACCGACGACGACCGGCCCCGCATCCCGCGGGTGGCCGGAGAGCGCGAGGCGCTCGCGGCGTACCTCGACTACTACCGCGCGACGGTCGAGATGAAGTGCCGTGGCCTGACGGCTGAGCAGGCGCGGGCCCGGCCGATGCCGCCGTCGACGCTGTCGATCCACGGGTCAAGTCCGCTGGGGTGGTGTACGAGGTGATCCCTCGGTTGGGTGTGTCGGTCAGGCCGTGAGGGCCTGGAGTTCGTGCTCGGGCACCTCCTCGGTGTGGTCGGTGTCGAGGGCCTGTGCTCGG
>NZ_CATNLZ010000020.1 GCF_950101795.1 Nocardioides sp. T2.26MG-1
TGCGCGACACCTCCTCAGCAGCACCCGACACCACACCCGCCTGCACCGACGTCTCCTCCGCACCCGCCGCAATCTGCTGCGACGACGCCGACAACTCCTCCGACGCAGCCGCCACCGCATCCGCCGAACCCACCACGCTGCCGATGAGGGCGCGCAGGTTGGTGACCGCGGTGTCGAGGCTCTGCGCCATCCGACCGACCTCGTCGTTGGACGAGACGCCAGAGCGGTGCGTCAGGTCACCGGCCGCGAGCGCGTCGGCGACGACCTTGACGCGGCCGACCCGGCGGGCCAGCGCGGTGCCGACCACCCAGCCGAGGCCGACGGCGAGCACCACGCCGACGATGAGCAGCGCGATGCTGAGGTTCCTGCTGCTGGTGTAGGAGGTCCGGGTCTCCGCGGCGGCCCGGGCGGCGTCCTTCTGCTCCAGATCGACCAGGGCTGCGACCTCGCCGGTCATCGCGTCGGTGATCGGGTGGATCACGGTGTCGTTGGCCTCGATCCACCCCGCTCGGTCCTCGCGATGGGCCAGCGGCGCCATGACGGTCCGCTGCTGGTCGACGTACTCGGCGATGTCGGCCTGCAGCCGGTCGTACTGCGTCTGTCGTGCGGCGTCGAGCCCGCCGGCCGAGTAGCGCGCAGCGGCCTTCTGGAACTCTCCCTCCCCCGCGACGAGCTCCTGGACCGCAGCCGTGGTGTCGGCGTCGCCGACCGCGATGACGGCGTCGCGGGCGCTCTGCCGCATGCCGTTGATCGTCGCGCGCATGTCGGCGGCAGCCTGGATACGCGTGACGTTGTCGGCGTAGAGAGCCTCGGCCCGGTCCGCCGAGCCCGACAGGGCACTAAGACCGACGACGCCGACGGTGACGGCGATCACGGCGGTCAGCAGCACGGCGGAGAGGACCTTGGTGCGGAGCCCGAGGTCGGCGAGCCTGCCCAGTGCGGCGCTGGAGCTGGGGCGAACGGACATGACGGCATCTCCCGATAGATCTCGTGATGAGCCACCGGCGCGACGGGTCGCGCCGGTGGCTGGGTTGGACAACTGATGTGAGCGGTCGACCGCTCAGCGACGGAAGCGGCTGACCTCGCTGCGCAGGTCCTGCGACATCCGGGCGAGCTCCTGGATCGCGGTGAGCGTCTGGTTGACCGCCTGCGTCGTGGTGTCCGCCGCAGCAGCCACCCCGGAGATGTTGGTCGCGATCTCACCCGACCCGGTCGAGGCCTCCGCCACGTTGCGCGACA
>NZ_CATNLZ010000021.1 GCF_950101795.1 Nocardioides sp. T2.26MG-1
TCCGCACGAACACCACCGGCCGGACCCTACCGAGCCCCGGGGTGTGTCAATCAGCGACGCCGCAACGCGCTCACCTGCGAAGACGCCACAACGGTCACCGATCCACGGTCAAGTGGCACGAGTCAGGTTAGGGTTGAACTGGAACGGCCCGAGTTGCGGTGACGGGACACCGACCGATTCCATGCCCTCGCGCTGGCAGAGTGACGAACGATTTCGGGCGCAAGCGGTGTCGCCGTGGCGAACAGGCTCGGTGAGTCACCTGCGCTTCGTGCAGGCGTAGACCTCCGTCATGGTGCCGATTAGTCCGTGATGGTGGTCGTGGAACCGCACCACTTCGACATCGAGGCCCGACCATTGGTGGATCAACTCTGGAAGGTCGTAGCCGTAGTGGAACGTGACGAGCGCGCCGTCGTCGCTGATGGGATTCCCGTGGTATTCCGGCTCGGCGAGGTGCTCCGCGGTCCCATCGGGCAGATACCGTGCACGACGCTCACTGCGGCTTTTGCCTTCGTACGTTGGCGCCGTGAACACGTAGGCACCTCCAGGCGCGAGAGTGCGGGCGATTTCGCGCATGGCTTTGTCGGGATCGCCGACATGCTCCATGACATCGAGACTGATAACCAGGTCAAAGACGCCGTCAGGGAACGTCTGACGCTCCAAGTTTTCATTGCGGACACCGCCGATGATCGCGCCGAGTTCATCGCGCGGGAAGAACTGGGTCGGCACGTATTTCGCACATTCCTGCCTGAGCTTGGGTGAGATTCCCCTGTCGCCCGGGGAAGACTCATGGATTCGCGACTGCCGCCAGTTCGGGAACGCCCGAGAAAGCACGAGCGCCAAGGCGCGCTCGCGCGGAATGGATCTGCACCGTGAGCACAGCAGATGGTCCCGGTAATGGCTATACACTGCGCTGAAAGTGGCGGGCGCTTCGCAGATCGGACAATGGCCCGAAGCCTCGTACACAATAGGCAGGGTGCTCATGTAGAGGGAGTGTATGCGCGGCGGTGCACCCGACGCTCCTATAGTCGTCGCGGGTCGTCGGCAGACCTGACTCGTGCCACCGGGGTGTGTCACTGAGCGCTGATCCCGAGGGCGTCGATGATCGCCTGGGCGACAGGCGTGATCGGGTCCTTGGCGAGGTGTTCGTGGCCGGCGATGCGGACGGTGATCTGCTGGAGTGGCCGCAGCG
>NZ_CATNLZ010000022.1 GCF_950101795.1 Nocardioides sp. T2.26MG-1
AGGCCGCGCACTTCGACGCCGTCGCGCTGCGCCACCTCGGCAAAGGCCTCCTGCACGTCATCGACCCCGACGCCGCCGACGCACATGCGGCCAAGCTGTTGGAACGAGAGGAAGCCGCCGCCGCCGCGAAGACCCGCTTGACGATGCGCGAAGACGACGACGGCGTCCTGCGCGGCACCTTCGCGCTCCCCGGCCGCCACGGCCAGATGCTCCGCAAGCAACTCCTCGCCCTCGCCGCCCCCCAACACCGCGCCGCGGTCAACGGACACCTCGGCGAACCCCGCCCGTCCCCCGAACGCCTCGGCCAAGCACTGGTCGAATGGATCGAGCGCTACCCCGCCGACCGGCTTCCCCACGCCGGCGGCGTCAACGCCACCGTCGTGGTCACCATCCCCCTCGACACCCTCACCGGCGGACACGCGCCCGGGACGCTGGACACCGGGGCGATGATCTCCCCCGGCGAAGCCCGCCGCCTGGCCTGCGAAGCCGGGATCATCCCCCTCGTCCTCGGCGGCACCTCCGAAGTCCTCGACCTCGGCCGCACCCGCCGCTTCCACACCAAAGCCCAGAGGATCGCCATCGCCCACCGCGACCGCGGCTGCACCGCCGAAGGCTGCGACGCCCCACCCGGCATGTGCCACACCCACCACGACCCCACCTGGGCCACCGGCGGCAACACCAACACCAAACACGGCCGAC
>NZ_CATNLZ010000023.1 GCF_950101795.1 Nocardioides sp. T2.26MG-1
GACCGCACCTCCAGCGGTACTGACTGCCGAGGATCACCGGCCCGGTGGTTTCGAGGCTCGCTGCGCTCGCACCTCAACCACCGGCGGAGGTGGCGGCCGGGGAGCCGGCCGCGGGCAGCGACCCGAGGCGCGCCGTACCCGCGTCGCTGCCACGGACCGCAACCCCCGACGGCCGTGGGTGAAGCACACGCACCCGTGGTCTCGACAAGCTCGACCACCGGGCATCGCCCGACCACGACTCGGACCTTGTCCTCTTGACGCCTGCCGCCGCGATCCGCACCGTTGACCCATGTCGCTCGCGGCCAGCTGTGTGCGGTGCTCCGCCCCCGTGCTGGAAGCGCCGGACGACCCGCTCGGCCGCTGGGCGTGCCCGGAGCACGGCCTGACCCACGCGCTGTGGCACGCCGAGGAGGCGTCGTACGCCGCGTTCGCGGAGCACCTGGGTGCGTCGCGGGCGTTCCCGACCTACCTGCCCTGGCCCCTCGGCCCGGGGTGGAGCGTGACCGACTTCGCGGCCGTCGGGGACGGGCCCGAGCAGGCGCGGGCGACGCTGACCTGCATCTCGGGCACCAGTGAGCTCGACGGGCCGGTGGACGTCCTCGTGGTGCTCGAGGAGGCCGGCACCGGGCTCGGTGCGCGCTGCGCGAGCACCCGGTACGACGACCCCGGCACCGAGATCATCCACCGCCCGCCGGCGGTGCGGATCCGCATCGACAGCCTGTCGGTGAGCCTGTGGGACGTGTCGACGAGCAGCGCGGACGGGGAGTTCGACCGGTCCGTGGTGGCCGGCGAGGCGGGTGGGCGCTGGCTCTGGATCGTGCTCCGCCCGGCCTCGGCGCTGCTGCTGCTGGGCGACGACTGGATCCTGCGCGACGTGTCCCGTCTGGGCCCCCAGCTGGTCGAGCTGCCGTTCGGAGGACCGCGCCCGACCTGGTGAGCCCGCGGACCGGCAGCGCTTAGGCTGCACGGATGCGCATCGACCTCCACACGCACTCGCGTGCCAGCGACGGGACCGACAGCCCGTCCGGCCTGGTGCGGGCGGCCGCGGACGCGGGGCTCGACGTGCTGGCGATCACCGACCACGACACCGCCGCCGGTTGGGCGGAGGCGTCCGCGGCGGCCGCGGAGGTCGGGGTGGAGCTGGTTCCCGGCATGGAGATCAGCACCCGCCACCACGGGCGCAGCGTGCACCTGCTGGCCTACCTGCCGGACCCGACGTACGGCCCGCTCACCGAGCAGCTCGGCCAGGTGCTCCGCGGCCGCGGGTCACGGGTGCCGGTGATGATCGAGCGGCTCCGGGGGCTCGGCATCGACATCACCGCCGACGACGTGCGCCGGGCGTCCGACGGCACCGCGGCGCCGGGTCGCCCGCACGTGGCGGACGCGCTGGTCTCGCTCGGGGTGGTGGCCGACCGCGACGCGGCGTTCGCGACGTACCTCGGCTGGGGCAAGCCGGCCCACATCGACCGCTACGCGATCCCGCTGGTCGACGCGCTGCGGCTGGTGGCCGAGGCCGGGGGAGCCGCGGTGGTCGCGCACCCCTGGGGCCGCGGCGGGCTGGGCCGCCCGGACGAGGACACGCTCGGGGAGCTGCAGGAGGTGGGCCTGGCCGGCATCGAGGTCGACCACCAGGACCACGACGCCGAGGCTCGCGACCGGCTGCGGGCGATCGCGCGCAACCTGAGCCTGGTCGTGACCGGGTCGAGCGACTACCACGGGGACGGCAAGACCGACCACGAGCTCGGCTGCAACACGACCGAGCCGGACGAGTACTCCCGGCTGCTCGAGCTCGCCCGGGAGGCGTCGCGGCGCTCGGGCCGGGTCACCCCCGCCGTCGTGGGCTGAGAGTCGCCCCGGCCGGGCGTCACTTCCGGCCGAGGGCCTGGAACCGCTGCAGCACCGACGTCGGCACCAGCCGGGCGGCCGTGCTGATCGCCTTGTACTGGGCGCCCGGGATCGAGAACGCCTTGCCGCGCGCGTGGTCCTTGAGCGCCTGCGCGACGAGCTCGTCCGCGTCGAGCCACAGGAACTCCGGCGCCGAGTCGCGGCGCACGCCCATCCGCTCGTGGAACTCGGTCTTGGTGAAGCCCGGGCACAGGCAGGTGACGCCGACGCCCTGGGAGGCGTACTCGTAGTGCGCCCACTCGGAGAAGCTGTTCACCCAGGCCTTGGCGGCCGAGTAGGAGCCCCGGGGCAGGAACGACGCGACGCTCGAGACGTTGATGATCCCGCCGCTGCCGCGCTGCGACATCGGGGCGAGCGCCGCGTGGCTGAGCCGCATCACCGCGGTCACGAGCACGTCGAGCATCGCCTGCTCGTCCTCCACGGAGTTGTCGAGGAACCGCTTCTTGAGGCCGAAGCCGGCGTCGTTGACCAGCAGGTCGACGGGTCGCGCGGCGTCGGCGAGGCGCGCCTCGACGGCCGCGAGCTGGCCGCGGTCGGTGAGGTCGGCGGGGAGCACCTCGACCAGCACGTCGTACGCCGTGCGGAGCTCCTCGGCCTCGGCCTCCAGCCGAGCCGCGTCGCGGGCGACGAGGACGAGGTCGTAGCCCTGCTGGGCGAGCTGGTGGGCGAAGGAGCGGCCGATGCCCGCGGTGGGGCCGGTGACCAGGGCCGTTCTCGAGGAGGCGGTGCGCGACATGAGAGAAGTCAAACAGGTGGCTGCACGATCTCGGCACCGACGTCCGGCATGATGGGCCTCGATGAGCACCCCGCGACGTTCTTCGTCTCCCCCGCTCCGCTCCTCCGGCGAACCACGGCGCGGGGACCCCGCATGACCACGACACTCGCGATCGCCAACCAGAAGGGCGGGGTCGCCAAGACGACCACGGTCGCCTCGGTGGGGGCAGCCCTCGCGGAGCTCGGTCACTCGGTGCTGCTCGTCGACCTCGACCCGCAGGCGTGCCTGACGTTCTCGCTCGGCATCGACCCCGAGGACCTCGAGCTGTCGGTGCACCACGTGCTCACCAAGGGCCTGGACCCGGCCGAGGTGATCATCGAGACCGAGGACGGCGTCGACCTGGTGCCGGCCACGATCGAGCTGGCCCGCGCCGAGGCCGAGCTGCTCACCCGCACCGGTCGCGAGCACGTGCTCAGGAGCATGATCGAGGCGCTCGACGAGGCCGAGCTCTCCTACGACTGGGTGCTGCTCGACTGCCCGCCCTCGCTGGGCGTGCTGACCGTGGCGGCGCTGACCGCCGCCGACGGGGTGCTGATCCCGCTGCAGTGCGAGACGCTGTCGCACCGCGGCGTGGGCCAGCTGCTCGACACGGTCTACGACGTACGCCGCTTCACCAACCGCGGGCTCGAGGTCTGGGGCGTGCTCCCGACGCTGTACGACGGGCGCACCAACCACTCCCGCACGGTGCTCGAGACCATCTCCGACACCTACGACCTCGAGGTGATCGAGCCGCCGATCCCCAAGACCATCAAGTTCGCCGAGGCGCCCGCGGCGGGCCGCTCGATCCTGGCGACCAGCCGCAGCAGCAAGGGCGCGAAGGCCTACCGCGACGTCGCGGAGAACCTCGTCAGCCGCTCGCAGCGGCCGAAGCCGAAGAAGAAGGCGAAGAAGTGAGCGCCCACCGCGGTGCCCCGGTGCGGCCGCGCTACGGCCGGCTGGCCGCGCTCGGCTCCTCGCTCTCGGTCACGGTGGTCGCGGTGCTCGGCGGCACCGGCGTGCTGCCCTCGGCCGTGGGAGACCCGCGCGACGCCGCGTCCGCGATCGAGAAGGTCGCCGACCCGCTGCCCTCCACGGACCCGGCCGCCGGGTCGTCCGGGGACCTGGCGGCGACCGGGACCGGCGTCGAGGACGAGGCCGTCGGGACGGACACCGGGACCGACCCGGTCGACGACACCGCGTTGCCGACCGGCACCGGCCACGGCAAGCGGATCGTGTTCAGCGAGAGCCGGCAGCGGGTGTGGCTGGTGAGCCGCGCGAAGCACGTCGAGCGCACCTACCTGGTCTCCGGGAGCCTCACCGACAACCTCGACCCGGGCACCTACTCGGTCTACTCGCGCTCCGAGCAGGCCTGGGGCGTCGACGACTCCGGGACCATGCGCTACTTCGTGCGCTTCACCCAGGGCGACACCGGTGCCGCGATCGGCTTCCACGACATCCCGATCGACGAGGGCGAGCCGGTGCAGACGCTCGACCAGCTCGGCACCCCGCAGTCGCACGGCTGCGTGCGGCAGAAGCGCTCCGACGCCAAGGCGCTCTGGGAGTTCGCGCCGCTCGGCACCACGGTCGTCGTCACCGCCTGAGATCACCTCGACCCGCCCGAAGCTCTCGGGCGGGTCGATGCGCGGTGCTGGTGACTTACTCGGTGGCGGTCGCCTGCGCGGTGCCGCCGGCCTCGCCGCCGCCACTGCCGCCGGAACGGCGACGGCTGCGCGAGCGGCTGCGGCTGCGGGACGCGCCGGAGCGGGCCTCGCCGCCCTCGGCGGGCGCCTCGGCGGAGGAGGCGGCCGGTGCGGAGCCCGCAGTGGCGGCTCCGCCGGAGCGGGTGCGGGTCCGGCTGCGGTTGCGGTTGCGCTCGCCACCGGAGCGCTCGCGGCCACCGCGGTCGCCACCCCGGTCGCCACGGTCCTCGCGGGGCTTGCGCTCCACCGGTGCGGCGTCAACGATGCGGCCCTTGGTGCCCGGGGCGATGCCCTGGTCGTGGTAGAGGTGCTCGGAGGTCGAGTAGGTCTCCTGCGGCTCGTCGAACGGCAGGTCGAGCGCCTTGTTGATCATCTTCCAGCGGGCCAGGTCGGGCCAGTCGACGAAGGTGATCGCGATGCCCGAGGCGCCGGCGCGGCCGGTGCGGCCGATCCGGTGGATATAGGTCTTCTCATCCTCGGGGCAGGTGTAGTTGATGACGTGCGAGACGCCGGCGACGTCGATGCCGCGGGCGGCCACGTCGGTGGCGACCAGCACCCGGAGCTTGTCCTCGCGGAACCGGTTCAGCGCCTTCTCGCGGGCGACCTGGGCCATGTCGCCGTGCAGCGGGCTCGCGCTGAAGCCGCGCTCGGCCAGGTCGTCGGCCACCCGCTGCGCCTGGCGCTTGGTGCGGGTGAACACGATGATCTTGCCGGCGTCCTCGGCCTGCAGCACGCGGCCGATGATCTCGGGCTTGTCGAGGTCGTGCGCCTGGTAGATGAACTGCGCGGTCGCGGGCACGGTGGCGTTCTCGTACGACGACTCCGCGCGGATGTTCATCGGGTGGCGCATGTGGGTGCGCGCGAGCGAGACGATCGCGGCCGGCATCGTGGCCGAGAACAGCATCGTCTGGCGGGTCTCGGGGGTCATCGACAGGATCCGCTCGACGTCGGGCAGGAAGCCCAGGTCGAGCATCTCGTCGGCCTCGTCGAGCACCAGCGCGTGCACGTGGGAGATGTCCAGCGCGCGGCGGTTGCACAGGTCGATGAGCCGGCCGGGGGTGCCGACGACGATGTCGACGCCGCTGGCGAGCGTGTCGAGCTGGGTGTCGTAGCCGACGCCGCCGTACACCGTGAGGACCCGGAGACCCAGGTCCTTGCTGGCGAGGTGGAGGTCGTTGGACACCTGGAGCGCGAGCTCGCGGGTCGGGGCGACGATCAGCGCCTGCGGCTTGCCCTGCGGCAGGTCCGCGTAGGCCGGGTCGGTCGGGGTGACGCTGCGCTGCAGCACCGGGATGCCGAACGCCAGCGTCTTGCCGGTGCCGGTGCGGGCCTGCCCGATGAGGTCGGTGCCGAGGAGGGCGACCGAGAGGGTCATCTCCTGGATGGCGAAGGGGGTGACGATGTTGGCGCGCTCGAGGGCGTCGCAGATCTCGGGAAGCACCCCGAGCTCTCGGAAGGTGGTCAGGGTCTTGTCGCTTTCGTGAGTCAGCCGGGTTCAACCGAGTGAATGTCGGATGCGGCGGACTCAGGAACTGCGGTCTGCCGCGCACATACGCGGCCCAAACGGGCCCATACGCGGGTCGCGCCGGGCGACCCGAACGCCCTCAGTCTATCGGTAGGGTGCGCACGTGCCCTCATCCCCGCCGGACGACTCGTCCACTCTCGCAGGCGTCGCGTTCCAGGACCCGGAGTACCGCGAGGCGGTGGTCGACCTCCTCGGGGCGATCGCCTACGGCGAGATCTCGGCGTTCGAGCGCCTCGCCGAGGACGCCAAGCTGGCGCCGACGCTCGAGGACAAGGTCGCGATCGCGAGCATGGCGGCCGCGGAGTTCGCCCACGTCGCGCGCCTCAACACCCGCCTCGCCGAGCTGGGCGCCGACCCGTTCGAGGCGATGGCGCCGTTCGTGGCCGCGATCGACCGCTTCCACGAGCACACCGCGCCCGCGGACTGGTACGAGGGCCTGATCAAGGCGTACGTCGGGGACGGCCTCGCCAACGACTTCTACCGCGAGATCGCGGCCTACCTCGACACCGACACCCGCGACCTGATCGTGGCCTCGCTGGAGGACTCCGGGCACGCGGCGTTCGTCGTCGACCGGGTCCGCGCCGCGATCGCCGCCGACCACCGCCTCGGCGGCCGGCTGGCGCTGTGGGGCCGCCGGCTGATGGGGGAGGCCCTCACCCAGGCCCAGCGGGTCGCGGCCGACCGCGACGCGCTCTCGGCGCTGCTGGCGGGTGGTGTGGACCGTCCCGGCCTCGACCTGGCCGCGATCGGCCGGATGTTCACCCGGATCACCGAGCGGCACGCCGAGCGGATGGCCGAGCTCGGGCTCGCGAGCTAGGACCGGTCAGCCGATCCCGCCGGCGTGGTCCGCGGTGAGGGTCCCCGCGAGCACCACGGGCGCGAGGAAGAGCAGCGGGTACGCGACGTGGCGGTACACGCGGGCCCGCAGCACGGTGAGGACCGCGCCCAGGAAGTAGACGGTCAGTCCGGCGCTCGCCGCCAGGCCGACCGCGGGGAGCCAGACCCCGGCCACCAGCCCGGCCGCCCCCAGGGTCTTCGCGGTGCCGAGCCACGGCCACCAGCTGCGGGGGACGCCGTACTCGGCCAGGTTGTCGACCACCCACGGCTGGTGGGTCAGGACGGCGTACGCCGAGTAGCCGACCCAGGCCGCGACGAGGATGACGATCAGGGTTGTCAAGGTGTCCATGCCGACTCGACACGTCCGCGCCGAGGAGTGTGACGGCTCAGCCGAGGTCGAGCCGGGCGAGACGCTCCGGGTCGGCGAGCACGTCGACGGCGACGATCCGGCCGCCGGTGACCGTGAACGCCATCACCACCTGCGGCCGCCCGTGCGGGGCGACCACGGCGCCCGGCGCACCGTTGACGAGCACGCGCCGCACGAACGGGGCGAGCCGGCGCGTGAGCACCGCCTGCCTCGCCACCCGGTCGCTGCCCCGGACCAGCAGGTTCAGCTGCGGCCGCGCCGTACCGCCGTCGGAGCGCAGCACGACGTCGGGGTCGAGGATCGCGACCAGCGCCTCGAAGTCACCGTCGTGTGAGGCCGCGAAGAACGCGTCGACGGCCTCGTGCTGGCGGGCCGGGTCGGGGTCGGGGGGCGGCGCGTCGACCCGGACCCGTCGCCGGGCCCGGCTGGCGAGCTGGCGCGCGGCGGCCGGGGACCGGTCGACGATCGGCGCGACCTCGTCGAAGGCGACGCCGAACATGTCGTGGAGCACGAAGGCCACCCGCTCGGCGGGGGTCAGGGTCTCGAGGACGACCATCAACGCCAGGCCCACGTGGTCGGCGAGCAGCGCGGACTGCTCCGGGTCGATGCCGGGCTCCGGGCTGACCACGGGGTCGGGGATCCGGACCAGCGGCTCCTCCCGCCGCTGCCGGCGCGAGCGCAGCACGTTGAGGCAGACCCGGGAGGTGACCGTGGTCAGCCAGGCCGCGGGGTTGGCGACCGGCTCGAGGTCGGCGCGGCTCACGCGCAGCCAGGTCTCCTGGAGCGCGTCGTCGGCGTCCGCGGTGGAGCCCAGCATCCGGTAGGCCACCGCCCGCAGCCGAGGTCGGTGCGCCTCGAACGCCTCCTCGAGCTGCTGGATCCCTCCCGAGTCCGGCACCCCGTCTCCCTCGTCCACCGTCTGCGCGACGTCCCCGCCGGTCAGGGCCCACAGGAACGCGGAGAGCATGAGGCGATCGTGCTCCTCGGGGGCGGCGTACCGCCAGCCTCGTGGATCAGCTGCGGAAGCCGACCTGCCCGAGGGTGCCGTGGCCGATCTCGACGTAGGCGAGCTTGGCGGCCGGGACGATGACCTTGCGGCCCTTGGCGTCGGTCAGCGTCAGCACACCCTCGCCGGACACCGCCTCGGCGACGAGCTTCTCGACCTCGTCGGCCGCCTGCTCGGTCTCGACGATCAGCTCTCGGGCGGCGTTCTGGACGCCGATCTTGACCTCCACGAGGTCCTCCTTCTTGCTTCGGGCTTGCTTCGGGCTTGCTTCGGGACAGTGCGGGGGTGGAGCGCGTGGGTCAGTCGTCGGACTTGGGCTCGTCGGACTTGGGGTAGCCCCTGATGCCGCGCCACGCGAGCCCGGCGACGAGCGCCGCAGCGTCGGCCTGGCTGATGCCGCCCGGCTCCGTGAGCCAGAACCGCGCGCTGACCTGGGCCATTCCCACCAAGGCGACCGCGAGCAGCCGCGAGGCGTCGGGGGGCAGGCCGGTGTCGTCGTGGATGACGTGCGCGATCATCGCCGCGCACTCGGTGGTGACCCGGTCGACGTGGCCGCGGACGGCCGGCTCGTTGGTCAGGTCGGACTCGAAGACCAGCCGGAACGCCCCGGTGGCGCCCGCGACGTACTCGAAGAAGACCTCCATGGTCGCCGCGACCCGCTGCTTGTTGTCGTGGGTGGACTCCAGCGCCACGCGGCAGTTGTCGATGATCGTGTCGCAGGACTCGTCGAGCAGCGCCAGGTAGAGGTCGAGCTTGCCCGGGAAGTGCTGGTAGAGCACCGGCTTGGAGACGCCGGCCCGCTCGGCGATGTCGTCCATCGCGGCGGCGTGGTAGCCCTGGGCGACGAAGACCTCCAGTGCGGACTCCATCAGCTGGGTGCGACGCTCGCGTCGCGGCATCCGGGCGCCACGCGGTCGGGCGGCGGGGGTGTCGTACTCGGCGGTCACCCGCGCAGCCTACTCGGCGGTTCGGCCCGTCCGGATGACGGGACGCGCCCGCCCGGTCGGGTCGCCGCGGGGAACATGGCGGAGCCGGCCGGCGTTGTCCCGAGCGTCCGACCAGGCGAACCGACCAGTCAAGGAGTACGCCGTGTCCTTTCCCGCGCTCGTGGAGCCCGCGGACGAGCTGACCATCGACGAGGTACGTCGCTACAGCCGCCACCTGATCATCCCCGACGTGGGCATGACCGGGCAGAAGCGCCTGAAGAACGCCAAGGTCCTCGTGATCGGGGCCGGCGGGCTGGGCAGCCCGGCGCTGCTCTACCTGGCCGCGGCCGGCGTCGGCACGATCGGCATCGCGGAGTTCGACGAGGTCGACGAGTCCAACCTGCAGCGTCAGATCATCCACGGCCAGTCCGACGTCGGGAAGTCCAAGGCGCTCTCGGCGAAGGAGTCGATCGCCGAGGCCAACCCGTACGTGAACGTCGTGCTGCACGAGGAGCGCCTCGACAACGACAACGTGCTGCAGGTGTTCGAGGGCTACGACCTCATCGTCGACGGCACCGACAACTTCGCGACCCGCTACATGGTCAACGACGCGGCGTACTTCCTGAGGATCCCGTACGTGTGGGGCTCGATCTACCGCTTCGACGGCCAGGCCTCGGTGTTCGCGCCGACGCTCGCCGACGACGCGCCGTGCTACCGCTGCCTCTACCCGGAGCCCCCGCCGCCGGGCATGGTCCCGAGCTGCGCGGAGGGGGGCGTGCTCGGCGTCCTGTGCGCCGCGATCGGCTCGATCCAGGTCAACGAAGCCATCAAGCTGCTGGCCGGCATCGGCGAGCCGCTGGTCGGCAAGCTGATGATCTACGACGCCCTCGAGATGGAGTACCGCAAGCTGCGCGTCCGCAAGGACCCCAACTGCGCGCTGTGCGGCGACAACCCGACCGTCACCGGGCTGATCGACTACGAGGCCTTCTGCGGGGCGATCTCCGAGGAGGCCGCCGAGGCCGCCGCCGGGTCGACGATCTCGGTCACCCAGCTCGAGCACATGCTCAAGGAGCGCGAGGAGGGCACCCGCGACTTCGTGCTCGTCGACGTGCGCGAGCCCAACGAGTACGAGATCAACCGGATCCCCGGCTCGGTGCTGATCCCCAAGGGCGACTTCCTCAACGGGTCGGCTCTGGAGAAGCTCCCGAGCGACAAGCAGATCGTGATGCACTGCAAGTCGGGTGTGCGGTCAGCCGAGACGCTGGCGATCGTCAAGGGCGCGGGCTACGCCGACGCTGTGCACGTCGGCGGTGGCGTGGTCGCCTGGGTCAACCAGATCGACCCCAGCCAGCCGTCGTACTAGGCGGGCTGGGGTTTCGGCTGCTGACAGCCGAACCCCGCCGGCGGCTCACACCTTCAGGCTGGCCGGCGATGACTACCCGCGCGTAACCCCCGCGGGGCAGTGGTCGTTGTCACTCCCGACAGAGCCATCGGTCCGGCGGTCGCCGGCCCCAATCGGGAGGGTCATCCACCCCATGCGCTTCTTCTCAAGCTCCGCGGCGCGTCGCGTCGTCGGCGCCACCGCCCTGGTCGTCAGCGCCGTCGTGGGCGCGGCGTACACCGCCGGTCCGGCGACCGCGGCCGGCCACCACCACCACAAGAAGGGCGCCCGCGTCGCGACCTGGGCGCCGGCCGACTCCGCGAAGATCCACCCCGGCACGATGATGTACACCGACGGCGCCCAGTGCACCGGCAACTTCGTCTTCGCCGACGCCTCCAGCAACGTCTACGTCGGCTACGCCGCGCACTGCGCCGGCACCGGCGCGGCCACCGACACCGACGGCTGCAAGGCGAGCTCGCTGCCGCTGGGCACGAAGGTGACGTTCAACGAGGGCGGCAGCCTGATCAGCGAGGGCACCCAGGTGGGCTCGGGCACCTTGGTGTACTCGTCGTGGGACACCATGCACAAGCTCGGCACCACGGACGCCAACACGTGCGCCTACAACGACTTCGCGCTGGTGAAGGTCGCCGCCGCTGACGTCGCGAAGGTCAACCCGTCGGTGCCGTTCTGGGGCGGGCCGACCGGCATCGACACCGACGGCACGGCCGCGGGCGACCGGGTGTGGACCTACGGCAACTCCAGCCTGCGGGGCGGCCTCGAGCCGCTCTCGCCGCACACCGGCGTCAGCCTCGGTGACGACCCCGCGGACGGTGGCTGGAGCCACCCGCTCTACACCGTGACCCCGGGCATCCCCGGCGACTCCGGCTCCGGCTTCCTCAGCGACGACGGCTTGGCCGTCGGCGTGCTGTCGACCCTGGGCCTCGCGCCGCTGCCGGCGTCCAACAACATCGGCGACCTCGCCAAGGAGCTCGTGTTCGCGCAGCAGCACTCCGGCATCTCCGGGCTCCAGCTGGTCAACGGCACCGAGCCGTTCTCGCCGATCCTCTGAGCACCCACAGCCTGAGCTGAGCCCGTGAGCTGAGCCCTGAGCCGAGGGAGCGTCCGGAGGCCCGGAACTTGCCTCCGGTGGCATCACGCACGACGGCCCCGTCCATGCCGGACGGGGCCGTCGTCGCGTTCGGGTAGTTTGCGGACCATGTCCGACCGGCGAGCCAGCACCGTGGCCGTCGTCTCGGTGGTCGCCGGCGCCCTGCTGGTCGTGGTGCTCGCCGCGTGGGCGTCCTCGATCGGGCCGAGCGAGGTGCTGCGCGGCGACGGCCCGTCGCCGGCCGCCACCGCCACCGCCACCGCGACCTCCTCGGAGTCGGCCTCGCCCGACCGCGAGGCCACCGAGCCCGCCGAACCGCGCGGCACCCCGCCGTGGATCCGCGCCTTCGCGCTGCTCGTCAACCTCGCCGTCGTCGTGGGGCTCGTGCTGGTCGCGGCGCGCTTCGGCGTCGTACCGCTCGTGCGATCGACCCGTCGCCGCCGTGAGGCGCGGCGCCGCCGCGTGCCCGAGCGCCTCGAGTTCGGGGTGCTCGAGCCGTCCGAGGCGGTCGCGCGCGCGATGCTCGCGGACGCCGAGGACCAGCGTCGGCTGCTCGCCGAGGACGGCAGCCCCCGCAACGCCGTGGTCGCCTGCTGGGACCGCTTCGAGACCCAGGCGGCGGCGGCCGGTCTGGCCCGGTCGCCCTGGGAGACCTCCGCGGAGTACACGATGCGGGTCCTCGACCTCGTCGACGCCGACCAGCCGGCGGTGACCCGGCTCGGCGAGCTCTACCGGGAGGCGCGGTTCTCCACGCACCCGGTCACCGAGGAGCGGCGGCGCGAGGCGCTCGAGGCGCTCGACGTCATCCACCGCACGCTGCTGCGCTCCACGGGGGTCGGCGCGTGAGCGCGCGGACCTGGTGGCGGCGGCTCCTCGGCGGGGTGGTCGCGTACGCCGTCCTCGAGGCCGGTCTCGAGCTGGCGAAGGCCGACCCCGACCCGCTGCGACTGGCCCTGCTGGTCGCCAGCGGCGTGGCGCTGCTCGGGCTGCTCCGCGACGCGCTCGACGGCGGGGCGGCCTCGTGGGACGTCGACGTCGACGTGCCCTCGCTGCGGGAGCGCGGCGACCCGCGGCTGCGCCAGTACCTCGGCCTCCTCGACGCCCACCTGGCCGCCCGCAGCCCCGACCCGGCGCTGCGCGACCGGCTCCGCCGGCTGACCACGCAGGTGCTCGCCCAGCGATACGCCCTGGACCGCGACGACCCGCGGGCGGCCGAGCTGACCGGCCCCGAGCTGACCGCGCTGCTCGACGGGCCGCCGCGGCGGCTGGCCCCCGCGGAGATCGACCGCTGCCTGACCCAGATCGAGGAGCTGTGAGCACCATGCCCGAGCAGGCGACCGAGACCACCCCACCCGAGCCGATGTCCGTCCCCGAGGCCGCCGACCTGGCCCGCCGGGTCCTCGACGAGGTCGAGCGGGCGGTGGTCGGCAAGCGGGACGCGCTCATGCAGGTGCTGGCGGCGGTGCTGGCCAAGGGCCACGTGCTGCTCGAGGACTACCCCGGCCTGGGCAAGACGCTGGCCGCCCGCTCCTTGGCCCGCACCCTCGGCATCGACTTCGCGCGTGCCCAGTTCACCCCCGACCTGCTACCGGCCGACCTGACCGGCTCGTTCATCTACGACCAGCGCCGCGGCGAGTTCGAGTTCCGGCGCGGCCCGCTGTTCACCGGGCTGCTGCTGGCCGACGAGATCAACCGCACCCCGCCCAAGACCCAGGCCGCGCTGCTCGAGGCGATGCAGGAGCGGCAGATCACCGTCGAGGGCGAGACGTTCCGGCTGCCCGAGCCGTTCCACGTGCTGGCGACCGCCAACCCGATCGAGTACGAAGGCACCTTCCCGCTGCCCGAGGCGCAGCTCGACCGGTTCCTGCTGCGCGTCTCCTTCGGCTATCCCACCCCGCACCAGGAGTACGACGTGCTCGCCCGCCGGATGGCCCGCCGGCAGGAGGAGGTCGACCTCGACGTGGTCACCGACGGCCCCGGGCTGCTGGCCATGCAGGCGGCGGTGGAGACCGTGGTCGTCGACGAGAGCGTCGGGCGCTACTGCGTGGACCTCGCCGTCGCCACCCGCCACCACCCCGACGTGCTCACCGGGGCGTCGCCGCGGGGGTCGCTCGGGCTGGTGCTCGCCGCGCGGGCCTTCGCGCTGCTGCGCGGCCGCGACTACGTCGTCCCCGAGGACGTCAAGGCCGTCGCGCGCCCCGTGCTCGCCCACCGCATCACGGTCAAGCCGGAGCTGTGGATGTCCGACGCGAGCGGGCGCCGCGTCGTGGACGCGGTGCTCGGCCAGGTCCCCACCCCGGCCACCCGCGACGCACTCCGATGAGCTCCCGGGAGGTCGGCCGGGGCGGCGCCGCCTCCTGGCGCTCGACGACGGCGCTCGGCCGGGCGCTGGTCGTGGGCGGTCTCGGCATCGGCATGGCGGTGCTCACCGGCGAGCCCGCGATCGTGGTGCTCGTCGCCCCGTTCGTCACGCTCGCCGCGCTCAGCCTGGTGCACCGGCCCGGTCGCGACCCGGTGCTGAACTCGCGGCTCGACCACCTCACGCTGCGCGAGGGCGTCGGCACCACGTCGCGGCTGAGCGTCACCGGCGCCGAGGACGCGGAGCTCCTGGTGCGGATCACCGGGCAGCCGCCGTACGTCGTCGCCCGCCCGCACGGTGGCCGGGTCGGGCGGCTCCTCGACGGCCCACCGCCCGAGGTGGAGATCAGCCCCCGGCGATGGGGCCGGCGGATGCTGGGGGCGGAGCGGGTCGCGCTCTACTCGCCGTGGGCGGGCTACCGCTTCGGGCCGGTCGCCCTCGGCGGCCAGTGGACGCGGGTGCTGCCGGTGACCGCGCCGTACGACTCGCGGGCCGAGGCCCCGCAGCCGCTCGGGCTGGTCGGCGCCCACCGGTCGCGCCGCACCGGCAGCGGCACCGAGCTCTCCGGCATCCGGCCGTTCCAGCCGGGCGACCGGCTGCGGCGGGTCAACTGGCGCGTCTCGCTGCGCACCGGCGACCTCCACGTCGTGACCACCCGGGCCGAGGAGGACACCGGTGTGCTGCTGGTGCTCGACGCGCTCGCCGACCACGGCGTCTCCGACGGCGTCGACGGCGCGGCCAGCAGCCTCGACCTCGGCGTGCGGGCCGCGTCGGCGATCGCCGAGCACCACGTGCGCCAGGGCGACCGGGTCGCGCTGCGGGTGGTCGGGCGCGGCCGCGAGCAGGTGGGGTACGGCGCCGGGGCGCGGCACCTGCGCCGGATCCAGGACCGGCTCGCGACCGTGCGCGTCGGGGACGCCGGCGAGCCCGACACCGGCGTGCTGCAGCTGGGCGTGACCGGCGGCGCCGTCGTGGTGGTGCTGTCGCCGATGCTCGCGGAGTCCGTCGGCACGGTGGCCGCGACCCTCACCCGGCGCGGTGTCGCGGTGCTCGTCGTCGACACGCTCCCCGCCGACGCCCGGCCCGACCTGCCCGAGGGCGCCGACCCCGAGCTGGCGGCGCTGGCCTGGCGGATGCGGATGCTCGAGCGGGCGGTGGTGCTCGACCGGCTGGCGGCGCTCGGCTGCCCGGTCGTCGCATGGCGCGGGCCCGGCACGGTCGACGACGTGCTGCGCCGCCTGGCGCGGCGCGCGCAGCTGCCACGGGTGGTCGGCCGATGACGCCGCGCGTGCCCGGCATCGAGCCGAGCGACTGGGCGCGCTCCCAGCTGGTGCTGCGGGCGCTGATGCTGCTCGGGCCGGTGGCGGCGCTGCTCGCGTCCGGCCCGACCGGCCACGCGGCGCCGTGGTGGCTGGTCGGCGTGGTCGCCGCGCTCGCCGGCGTCTGGGCCTGGTACACCGATGTGCCGTTCGGGGCCGCGCCCCTGCTCGTGGTCATCGGGTGGTGGGCGGCCGCCCTGGGGAGCACGACGTCCGCGTGGCTGCTGGTGGCCGCGGCGGCCCTGCTCGTGGCACACGTCGCCGCGGTGCTCGCGTCGTACGGCCCGCCGGCGATGCCGGTCGACCGTGCGGTCACCCGGCTCTGGGTACGGCGGGGCGCGCTCGTGCTGCTGACCGCGCCGGTCGCGTGGGGTGCGGCCCGGGCGCTGCGCGACCAGCCGGAGCAGCCCGGCATCTGGGTGCTCGGCGTGGCGGTCGCCTGCGTGGCCACGCTGATCGCCACCGCCGCGCTGAGGACCGACCAGGAGGAGCGGTGAGCGTCGATCCCGAGGAGTACGCCGAGCTGGTGCTGCAGTGCGTGGAGTCCGTGCCCCGGGGCCGCGTCACGACGTACGGCGCCATCGCGGAGGTCGTCGGCGAGGTGCTCGGCGGTGGCGGCCCGCGGCAGGTCGGCTCGGTGATGTCCTCGCAGGGCGGGGCCGTCCCGTGGTGGCGGGTCGTCCACGCCGACGGCTCCCCGCCCACCTGCCACGACGGCGAGGCGCACCAGGCCTACCTCGAGGAGGGCACGCCGCTGCGCCCGTCGGGCAAGGTCGACATGGCGCAGGCGTTCTGGCGGCCGGCGCTCCCGTAACCGGGTGGCCGTTGTCGGTGGTCGCGGGCAGAGTGGACGCATGCCCACCGCGATCCGGGCCACCGGCCTGGTCAAGAAGTACGGCGCCGTCACCGCGCTCGACGGCCTCGACCTCGAGGTCGAGGAGGGCACGGTGCTCGGCCTGCTCGGGCCCAACGGCGCGGGCAAGACCACGGCCGTGCGGGTGTTCACCACGCTGCTGCGACCCGACAGCGGACACGCCGAGGTGGCGGGCGTCGACGTGCTCCGGCATCCCAAGGAGCTGCGCCGCCGCATCGGCGTCTCCGGGCAGTACGCCGCGGTCGACGAGCACCTGACCGGCTTCGAGAACCTCGACATGGTGGGCCGGCTCTACCACCTCGGTGCGGCGGCGAGCCGGGCCCGGGCCCGCGAGCTGCTCGAGCAGTTCGACCTCGCGCACGCGGCCGAGCGCGTTGTGAAGGGGTGGTCCGGAGGGATGCGCCGCCGGCTCGACCTCGCCGGGGCGCTGGTCGCCCAGCCGCCGGTGCTGTTCCTCGACGAGCCGACGACCGGCCTCGACCCGCGCGGCCGGGTCGGCATGTGGAACGTCATCGAGGGGCTGGTCCGCGGCGGCACCACGCTGCTGCTCACCACGCAGTACCTCGAGGAGGCCGATCGGCTCGCCGACCGGATCGCGGTCATCGACCACGGCCGGGTGATCGCGCTGGGCACCGCGGACGAGCTGAAGGCCCAGGTCGGGGGCGAGCGGATCGAGGTCGTGCTGCTCGACCCCGCCCGGCTGACCACCGCCCGCCACGAGGCGGCCGCGGTCGGCATCGAGGAGCCCGGTGTCGACGACCGCGACCGCCGGGTCACGGTGGCGGTCGACGGCGGCACGACCGACCTCGTCGAGCTCCTCGGCCGGCTCGACCGGGCCGGCATCGAGGTCCTCGAGGCCGGCCTGCGCCGTCCGACGCTCGACGACGTGTTCCTCGCGCTGACCGGCCACCACGCCGAGGCCGAGACGCCGTCCGGGGACACTGACGACCCGAACCAGCCGGACGACCCGGACGACCCGGCCGCCGGCGAGCAGGAGGGGGTGGCCTGATGTCCGTGCTGTCCGCGGCGCTCGAGTCCGCCAGCGACGCGGCGGTGATCACCCGCCGCAACCTGCGCAAGATCCTCCGGGTGCCCGACGTGCTCGTGTTCACCACGCTGTCGCCGATCATGTTCGTGCTGCTGTTCGCCTACGTCTTCGGCGGGGCGATCGGCACCCAGGACACCGGGATCGACTACCGCGAGTTCCTGATCGCGGGGGTGTTCGCCCAGACCGTCGTGTTCGGTGCGACGTTCACCGGCTACAGCCTGGCCGAGGACCTCCAGAAGGGCATCATCGACCGGTTCCGCTCGCTGCCGATGTCGACGTCCTCGGTCGTGGTCGGTCGCACCGTCTCCGACATCGGCATCAACCTCGTGAGCCTGTTCGTGATGAGCCTGACCGGGCTGGTCGTCGGCTGGCGGATCCGATCGTCGGTCCTCGAGGCGGCCGGCGGCTACCTCGTGCTGGTCGCGTTCGCGTTCGCGATCTCGTGGATCATGGCGTCGGTCGCGCTGGTCGTGCGCACCCCCGAGGTGGTCAACAACGCGTCGTTCATCGTGATCTTCCCGCTGACGTTCATCGCGAACACGTTCGTGTCGATCTCGAGCCTGCCGGGCCCGCTGGCCACGTTCGCGAACTGGAACCCGGTCTCCTCGGTCACCCAGGCGGCCCGCGAGCTGTTCGGCAACACCGACCCGCGCGCGCCCGCACCCGAGGTGTGGTCGCTGCAGCACCCGGTGCTCTACACGCTGATCTGGGTGCTGATCATCCTCGCGGTGTTCGTGCCGCTCTCGATCCGGCTCTACCGGCGCGCCGCCAGTCGCTAGCCCTCGACGCCGGGACGGTAGTCCCTGACGAAAGGGCCCCGGATCGAGCCCGGGGAGGGCCCATTCGTCAGGGAGTACGCCCCCGGGCGAGCTCGGCCAGCCGGGCCAGCGCCTTCGGGAAGATCTCGGCCGGGGGCGTGACGAGCCCGGCGCCGACCTGCCCGACCCCGGCCTGCTTGCCGGCCATGCCGGTGTTGATCTGCGGGAGGATGCCCGTGCGGCACACCCGGGTCACGTCGATGCCGCTCGGGGTGCCCTGGAACTCCAGCACCGGCACCGACCAGCGCGGGTTCTCGCCGAGCGTGATCTCGTGCATCCGGCGGGTGGTCGCGAGCGCGTCGGGCACCGAGCCGCCGACGAACCGGACGATCGCGGGGGCGGTGGCCATCGCGAAGCCGCCGATGCCCGCGGTCTCGGTGATCGCGGAGTCGCCGATGTCGGGGTTCGCGTCGTCGGGACCGTAGTCGCCGAGGTACAGCCCGTCGGCCAGGAGCGCGGGGCCGGTGAACCACTCGTCGCCGGTGCCGGCCACCTGGATGCCGAAGTCGGTGCCGTTGCGGGCCATCGCCACGACCATCGTCGAGCCCTCGATGCCGCGGGCCGCGTCGAGCGCGAGCTTGCACGCCGGCATCGCGAGGTTGAGGAAGAAGTGATCGTTGCCGCCGATGAAGCGCAGCGACTCGGCCACGTCCGCGGGGTCGACCCCACCCGTGTCGATCGTGGTGACCATCGCGGGGGAGAGGTCGCGCAGCAGCATCAGCGTGCCGGCCCGGTTGCGGTTGTGGGCCTCGTCGCCCATCTGCAGCATCTGGGTGAGGATGCCGGTCACGTCGACCGGCCCCGCGTCCGAGTCGCGCACCGCCCGCACCGCGCGCTGGAGCAGCGGGCCGAGCACGTCGCCCATCCAGCGCAGCCGGGTGAGCACCTCGGGCCCGTAGGCGCCGTACCGCAGCACCTTGCCGAGGCCCTCGTTGAGCGAGCAGTGGGTACGCCGGCCGGTGGCCGCGTCCTCGAGCACGAACATCCACATGCTCGGCGTCACCACCCCGGCCATCGGGCCGACCGTGCCCCGGTGGTGGCACGGCTCGAGCGAGACGCTCGCGCCCGACTCGAACAGCGCGACCGCGTCCTCCGGGTCGTCGACGAGTCCCTCGAGCGCGGCGCCGCCCATGAGCGCCCCGCGCAGCGGCCCGGACGCGCGGGACCAGGCGATCGGCGGCCCCGCGTGCAGGAACTCACCGGGCTGCAGCCCGAGCGCCTCCGACGCGGGGAGCACGTCGACGAGCGTGGCCGTGACGCCGAGCATCGCGGCCAGCGCGCGCTCGTTGGCCGCGCGCCGCAGCGGATCCGCGGCGACGGTGGCCAGGTCGGCGGCGGTGCCGTCCATCGGCGGGCGCCAGTCGACGCGGGTCACCGGCACGGCCTGGTCGGCCACGGCGTCGGCGAGCAGGTCGGCGCCGACGTTCACGACGGCGTGCGGGGTGGTCTGCTGGCTGGTCACCGGGTCCCTCCCAGGAGCTCGATCGCGCGCCGGGTCGCGCCGGCGTTGGACAGGTGCACCTCGGCGCCGGCCTCGACGAGGGCGCGGACCTGTCGGTCGCGGCCCTGCGGGTCGCCGTCCGTGCCGACGACCGCGACCACGACCGGCTGCTCGACCCGGGCGATCGCCGGGGCCAGCGATGCGGCGGGATCGGGCTCGGCGCCGTGGCCGAGCACCACGTCGAGCAGCAGTACGCCGGTGGCCGGGTGCGCCGCGGCCCGGGCGAGGTGCTCGAGCCGGATCGACGGGTCGATCATCGGGTGCGCCCGGCCGGTTGTGTATTCGTCGTCGCCGAAGTCCACGAACGTGTGGCCGCCGTCGGCGCCGAGCGCCTCGGTAGCGATCAGCTCGGCCTCGCTGGCCAGCGTGCCGCCGACGAACAGCCCGCGGAGCACGGTCCCGTCGACCCGCCCGAAACTTTCGGGCGGGTCAACGGGCCAGGACGGGACCTCGCGGCCGAGCCGGCGCAGCACGGACTCGGCGGCGGCGGTGAGGTCGGGCCGGCCCGGTCCGAGGAGCGCGAGCTCGACCGGGGTCGAGAGCCCACCGGCGTACGCCTCGATCTCGGCGGTGACGTCGGGCGCCGGCGGCTTGGAGACCAGCACGATCAGCTCCACGCCGGGGTCCTCGTCGAGGCGGCGCAGCGCCTCGCGGGTCGCCAGGCCGCGCACGTCGGCGGAGAGGTCCCGGCCGCCGACACCGAGGGCCGAGGTGACGCCGACGCCCGCGTGGGCGAGCAGCGCCAGCAGCTGCTGGCAGCCGGTGCCGGAGGCGGCGACGATGCCGACCGGGCCGGGCGGGACGACGTTGGCGAACCCGAGGCCGAGGCCGCCGACCACCGCGGTGCCGCAGTCGGGGCCCATCACCAGCACGCCGCGCTCCGCGGCCGCCCGCTTGAGGGCGAGCTCCTGCTCGAGCGGCACGTTGTCGCTGAACACCATCACGTCGCGGCCCGCGTCGACGGCGTCCATCGCCTCGACGAACGCGTGCTCGCCCGGCACCGAGACCACGGCGACCGCGTCGGGGGCACGCCGCAGTGCGGCCGCGGTCGTGCGGGGCGCCGCGATCGCGGTCGCGCCCTCCTCGCGCCGGTTGGCGTCGCGCAGGGCGTGGTCGACGCCCGCGAGAGCGGGCGCCAGCGCATCGGGGCCGGCCAGCCGGAGGGCGACGACGAGGTCGTTGGGGCCCGCCTGCGCGGGCACCTCGAAGCCCATCTCGGTGAGCACGTCGACGTTGAGCGGGGTAGCCATCGCGACCTGGGCGGCCAGCACCCCGTCGAGGCCCTGCACGACGCGGCTGACCTGCAGGAGCGTGACCGAGTCGGCGTACGCGCCCGGCCTCAGCTCGACGTGGGAGTAGGTGCTCATGCGGCGGCGCCTTCCAGGTGGTCGAGGGCGAGGCGGGCGCCGTGCAGCAGCCCGCGTCCGGAAGTGTGCCCGACCGCCGCCAGGGTCGCGGCGCGGGCGGGGTCGTCGGGGGCGACCAGCCAGGCCGCGAACTCGGGGATGACCTCGCCTTGCATCGCGCAGTCCAGCAGCGTGGCCGACAGCAGCGTGGTGCGGTGGAGGTGGCGGCGGACCTCCGCGTCGACGTCGTCGGTCGCGACACCGGCGGCGCGGTGCACCGCCAGCCAGCCGCACAGCACGTCGTCGTCGTACGGCGTGAGCCCGTCGCCCCGGCCGACCATCGCGGTGACGTCGCCCGGCGGCGCGGCTGGGGTGGGCACCGCCGCCCGGACCCGGGGGACCTGCACGTCGACGAGCCGGCCGACCTCGAGCGGCGTGCCGTCCAGGTGCAGAACCCCGCCGCGGACCTCCGCGGTCGCGGCCCCCGGCACCCGGTCGGCGCCGGTGCGCAGCGCGCACGGCACCGCGGTCGCCCGGACGCCGACGACGCCGAGGCACCAGCCGTCCAGGTCGAGGTAGACCGCGTCGCGGCCGCGGTGCACGACCGGCACCGGCCCGTCGGCCGCCGCCCGCAGGCGCGCACCGACCCGGACGGGCGCGCTGACGGGGATCACCTACCCGACGCTAGTCCGGGCGATTACGGTTTGCCGATGTGAGGTTGTGCCAACGGCCGGGGCGAGGGAGTGCAAGTGTTGATAGGCAGTGAGCGCGAGGAGCTCGCGAGCGCCGCGCTGGCGAAGGTCGACGCGCTGCACACCGGCCTGACCCAGATCGTGCTCGAGGGCGGCAACCTCGACGGGATCGCGGCCGAGGTCGCCCGGGTGCTCGGCGTCGGGGTGGCCTTCACCTCCAGCGACGGCCGCGAGCGCGCCTCGGCGCTGCCGGAGGACCTGCGCTCGGCGCTGGAGTCCCACGGCCTCGTCGACCCGACCGGCCGGCTCCGGGTCGAGCGGATGGAGGGCGACGGGGTGGCCGTCGAGGCCGGCGAGGCGCGCTGCCTGCGGGTGGCCGCCGGCGGCACGGACCTGGCCCGGCTGGTGTGCCTGCGCGCGGGGGAGCCGTTGAGCTCCGACGACGTGCACGCGCTCGAGCGGGCTGCGGCGGTGGCGGCGCTGCTGATCACCCGTGAGGAGGCCGTCACCGCGGTCGAGAACAAGTACCAGGGCGACTTCCTGCGCGACCTGCTGATGCGCCGCGCCACGGGTCTGGCCAACGACCAGGCCTACGTCGCCGAGCACGCCGCGACCTTCGGCTGGGACCTCGAGCGGCCCGTGGTCGTGGTGGCCGCGGAGCTCGACCCGACGGTCGAGCCGTCGATCGAGCAGGAGCCGGTGACGAGCGCCCAGCGCCGCCAGTGGCAGGAGCGGTTCTCCGCCGCGTGGCGTCAGGTCAGCACCACGCTCGGCGCCGGGATCCCGAGCGTCGACTTCTCCTCCGAGGTCGTGACCCTGCTGCCGCTGACCGAGGGCGACGACGAGCCGGTCGCCGGCCACGGCGTCGTACGCCGGGCGGTCACCGCCGTCGCCGGTGACAAGGGCGGCGGCCGGCGCGCGTTCTCGGTCGGCGTCAGCCGGGTGGCGCACACCCTGGAGGAGCTGCCGGGCGCCTACGCCCAGGCGCGGCGGGCCGTGGAGGTCGGGCGCCGGGTGCGCGGCGGCGGGTCGACGACGTTCTTCGACCAGCTCGGCCTGCACCGGCTGATCGCGCTGATCCCCGAGGAGGAGAGCGGCGAGCTCCGCTCGTTCGTGCGCGACGTGCTGGGGCCGCTGGCCGAGCCGACCACCGAGGCCGCCGACCTGCGCGACACCCTGCAGGTGCTGCTCGACACGAACTTCAACGTCGCGGAGGCCGCCCGGCTGCAGTTCTTCCACTACAACACGATGCGCTACCGGGTCTCCAAGCTGGAGCGGCTGCTCGGCCCGCTCTCGACCGACCCGCACCTGCGCCTCGACGTCGCGGTGGCGCTGCGGGTGCTCGAGATCACGGGCTGATCGCACCCGGGACACGTCTCGGACACGGCTCGGTCTCGGGGTCGGAGGCATCCCGCCGCGCCCACAACAGGTGCCAGCCCCGTCGGCGTTCCTTCGGCATCTGTCGCCGTCGTGGGTGTGTCATGTGCATCACTAGTTTGTGACCACTCGGGGCCCGGTCACCACGGCAGAAGGGTGCTTTGACATGTCGATGTTCAAGTGGGATCTGGTCGATCCCAGACCCGGTGAGGCGGTCGCACCCCACCAGCGGCTCGCCTGGGGCAAGACGGTGGGTCTCGGCGCCCAGCACGTCGTGGCGATGTTCGGGGCGACGTTCGTCTTCCCGATCGTCATGGGCCTGAACGCCAACCTGGCGATCATGATGAGCGGCATCGCGACGATCTGCTTCCTGCTGATCGTCGGTGGCAAGGTCCCGAGCTACCTCGGCACCTCTGCCTCCTTCGTCGGCGGTGCGACAGCGATCTACACGTACTCCGGCGACGGTGGCCCGGGCGGCCCCGCGGACGTCACCGGCGCGATCCTGGTGGCGGGCGTGATCCTGGCCCTGGTCGGCGTCGCCATCCACTACCTCGGCGCGAACGCGGTCAACGCCGTGCTCCCGCCGGTCGTGACGGGTGCCGTGGTGATGCTGATCGGCTTCAACCTGGCTCCGGTCGCCACGAAGACCTACATGCCGTCAGACCCCTGGGTCGCGATCATCACGATGACCGGGGTCATCCTCATGGCCGTGGGCTTCCGCGGCTTCATCGGCCGCATCGCGATCTTCCTCGGCCTGATCTTCGGCTACCTGGTCTCCTGGCTGTTCGACGGCGTCTTCGGCAAGACCTCGCTCCCGTTGCCGAGCAACGCCGAGCCCGGGCCGCACCACCGTGTCGACTGGAGCGCGGTCAAGGACGCCGACTGGTTCGGTTTCCCCAAGCACACCGCGGACGGCCTTGTCGGCAACCAGACGCTCGCCAACAACCTCGACGCGGTCGGCTGGCACGCCCCGGCGTTCTCGATCACGTTCGTCCTCCTGGTCCTCCCTGCGGTGATCGCACTGATCGCCGAGAACGTCGGGCACGTCAAGGCCGTCTCGGAGATGACCGGTGCCGACCTCGACCCGGTGATGGGCCGCGCGGTCGCCGCCGACGGAGTCGGCACCGTCCTCGCCAGCGCCGTGGGTGGCTCGCCCACGACGACGTACGCCGAGAACATCGGCGTCATGGCCGCGACGCGGGTCTACTCGACCGCGGCGTACTTCGTGGCCGCCGTCGTCGCGATCCTGCTCGGACTGATCCCGAAGTTCGGTGCGATCGTGAACGCGACGCCGCCGGCGGTCCTCGGCGGCATCACGCTCGTCCTCTACGGCATGATCGGCCTGCTCGGGGCCAAGATCTGGAAGGAGAACGGGGTCAACTTCGCGAACCCCGTGAATCTGGTGCCGGTCGCAGCCGGGATCATCCTCGCCATCGGCAGCGCGGATCTGAAGTTCACCGACGACTTCATCCTCTCCGGCATTGCGCTCGGCACTCTCGTCGTCGTGTTGGGCTACCACCTCGCCCGGCTCGTCGCACCGGCCAGCGATGAGGGCGCGATCATCGTGACCCGCGAGGGCGCGGATGCCGAGGACCACGCCGCGCCGCACGACCACAAGCACTGACGAACAAAGGTTGCCGTGAAGCCAGCACCGTTCGCGTACCGCCGCCCTGGGACGCTCGCCGAAGCAGTGTCGGCCCTGGCCGGCGAGCCCGACGCGAAGGTGCTGGCCGGCGGCCAGAGCCTGGTCCCACTGCTGTCGATGCGCCTCGCCTCGCCGGCGATGCTCGTCGACATCAACGGGATCCCGGACCTCGACGCCATCGTCGTCAACGACGCCGGCGATGCGGTCGAGGGAGACGACGGCGGCGTCCGGGTGGGTGCACTCGCCCGGCACGCCGCCGTCCTCGCCTCTCCCGAGGTACGCCGGGTGCAGCCGCTCGTCCCGATGGCGCTGCAGCACGTCGCGCACGCGACGATCCGCAACCGCGGCACCACGGTCGGGTCGATCGTGCACGCCGATGCGGCGGCCGAGATGCCGGTCGTGCTCGCCCTGCTCGGCGGCTCGGTCGAGGTCGAGGGGCCGGGCGGGCGGCGGACGATCCCGGCCGAGGAGCTGTTCCTCGGCCCGCTGCAGTCCTCGGTGGCGCACGACGAGATCGCGGTGTCGGCGTACGTCCCGGGGCTCGCGGCGGGCGCCGGGGTCGCCTTCGACGAGATCGCCCGCCGGCACGGCGACTACGCGCTGGTCGGGGCGGCGGCGCTCGTCGAGGGCGACCGCGTCCGGGTCGGCTACCTCTCCGTCGGTGACGTGCCGACGGTGGTCGACCTGTCCGGCGTGGCCGACGACGAGCTCGGCGAGGCCGCGCTCGCCCACCTCGACCCCCCGGACGACATCCACGCGACGGCGGCCTACCGCGCCCAGCTGGTGCGGGTGCTGACCACCCGGGTGGTTCGATCGGCACGAGACATGGCGGAGGGCCTGTGAGCGAGGAGCTGCACGACGTACGCCTGACGGTGAACGGCGCCACCCACGAGATCCGGGTGCCGGCTCGCCGGCTGCTGTCCGACGCGCTGCGCCACGACCTGGGCCTGACCGGCACGCACGTCGGCTGCGAGCACGGTGTCTGCGGCGCCTGCACGATCCTCGTCGACGGCGCGCCGATGCGCTCCTGCCTGATGTTCGCGGTCTCGGCGGCCGGCCACGAGCTGACGACGGTCGAGGGCCTGGCCGACCCGGACGGCTCGCTCGGGCCGGTGCAGCAGGCGTTCCTGGAGTGCCACGGCCTGCAGTGCGGGTTCTGCACCCCGGGCTTCCTCACCACGATCACGGCCGGGTTGCGCGACAACCCCACGCCCACGCACGAGGAGGCCCGCGACATGATCGCCGGCAACCTGTGCCGGTGCACGGGCTACCAGAACATCGTGAAGGCCGTGGAGCGCGCCGCCGAGATCGGAGCGGAGCGCGCATGACCACCAAGCTGATGGGCCAGAAGGTCCAGCGGGTCGAGGACCAGCGCTTCCTGCGCGGGCAAGGCCGGTACGTCGACGACGTGGCCGTCGAGAGGGACCTGCTGCACGCGGCGGTGCTGCGCTCGCCGCACGCGCACGCGCGGATCGTCGACATCGACGTGGCCGACGTGCTCGACGTCGAAGGCGTGCACGCGGTGTGGACCTACGAGGACCTCACCGGCCCGATGAGCGAGCCACTCCCGCTGCTGATCCCACACCCGGACCTGACCCACGGGCGCACGCAGTACGCCCTGGCGAAGGACGAGGTCAACTACGTCGGCGAGGCGATCGCGTTCGTGGTCGCCGACGACCGCTACGTCGCCGAGGACGCCGTCGACCGGATCCGGGTGCGCTACGAGCCGCTGCCGCCGGTGGTCGGCATCGACGCCGCGCGGGCCGCCGACCGGCTGGTGCACGACGACGTGCCCGGCAACATCGGCGCGCGCATGGAGCAGAGCGTCGGCGACGCCCCGGCCGCGATCAAGGCCGCGCCCCACACGCTCACACTGGACCTGACCGTCGAGCGCAGTGCCTGTACGCCGCTCGAGGGGCGGGGGACGGTCGCGCGCTGGGACCCCGACCTCAACCGGCTGCAGGTGTGGACCTCGACGCAGAGCTCCACCGGCGTCCGGGCCGTGGTCGCGGTCAAGCTCGGGCTCGACCTCGGCCAGGTCGACGTGATCACCCCCGACGTCGGCGGGGGCTTCGGCGTGAAGATCAACCACCCGTGGCCCGAGGAGCTGCTGGTGCCGCTCGCGGCCCGCGCACTCGGCCGCACGGTGAAGTTCACCGAGGACCGCCGCGAGCACTTCATCTCCTCCGCCCACGAGCGCGGCCAGGTCCACCACATCGAGGTCGGGTTCGACGACGACGGCCGGCTGCTCGGGCTCGACGTGGAGTTCTGGCACGACCACGGCGCGTACACGCCGTACGGCCTGATCGTCCCGATCATCACCTCCACCCAGCTGCTCGGGCCGTACAAGCCGCAGAACTACCGGGTGGTCTTCGAGTCGCTCTACACCAACACCGTGATGGTCACGCCCTACCGCGGCGCGGGCCGGCCGCAGGGCTGCTACGCGATGGAGCGCACCATGGACGCGATCGCGTCGTACCTCGGCAAGGACCGCACCGAGGTGCGGTCGGTGAACTTCATCCAGCCCGACGAGTTCCCCTTCGACCAGGGCCTGATCTTCCAGGACGGCCGCGAGCTGGAGTACGACTCCGGCGACTACCCGGCCTCGCTGGAGAAGATCAAGGCGCTCGTCGGCTGGGACGAGTTCCCGGCGTTCCAGGCCGAGATGGCCGCCCAGGGCCGGCACGTCGGCATCGGGCTGGCCTGCTACGTCGAGGGGACCGGCGTCGGTCCCTACGAGGGCGCCCACGTGCACATCGAGACCAGCGGCAAGGTCAAGGTCGCCACCGGTCTCACCACCCAGGGCCAGGGCCACCAGACGGTGTTCGCTCAGCTGGTCGCCGACGAGCTCGGGTGTTCGTTCGAGGACGTCGAGGTCGTCACCGGCGACACCCGCCGGATGCCGTACGCCGTCGGCACGTTCGCCTCCCGCGCCGCGGTGATGAGCGGCTCGGCGATCCACCTCGCCGCCAAGCGGGCCAAGGAGAAGGTGCTCAAGATCGCCGCGGACGCGCTCGAGGCCGCGCCCGAGGACCTCGAGATCGTCGACGGGGTCGTGTCGGTCAAGGGCTCGCCCGGGTCGTCGATCGACCTCGGCACGGTCTCGGTGCTGTCCAACCCGCTGCGCTACGCCTTCGACGAGGCGTCCAAGGCCGCGACCCAGTTCTCGGTCGGCGACCCCGGCAAGCCGCCGGTGCCCGAGGACGAGGAGCCGGGCCTGGAGGGCAAGGACTTCTACTCCCCGGAGCGGGCGACGTTCGCCTCCGGCATGCACGCGGTGATCGTCGAGACCGACCCGGAGACCGCGGAGATCCGGATCCTGAAGTACGCCGTGGTCCACGACTGCGGCCACCTGATCAACCCGATGATCGTCGAGGGCCAGATCCACGGCGGCGTCGCCCAGGGCGTGGGGGGAGCGCTCTACGAGCGGATGGCGTACGACGAGTCCGGGCAGCTGCTCAACGCGTCGTTCATGGACTTCCTGATGCCCTACGTCACCGAGGTGCCCGACGGCATCGACATCGACCACCTCGAGACGCCCTCCCCGCTCAACCCGCTCGGCATCAAGGGCGCCGGCGAGGCCGGCGTGATCCCGTCCGCCGCGGTGTTCGCCGCCGCGATCGAGGACGCCGAGCGGGTCGGCCGTCCGGAGTTCACCGTCACCGCGATGCCGATCTCGCCCTCCGAGCTGTTCGCCCTGCGACAGGAGCACTCATGAAGATCACCGGGTCCGACGTCATCCCCTTCCCGGTCACCCAGGTCTGGGACTCGCTGCTCGACCCGCAGGTGCTGGTCGCCACCATCCCCGGCTGCGAGCGCCTGGAGACCACCGGTGAGCACACCTACGACATGACGGTCACGGCCGGCGTCGCCGCGATCAAGGGCACGTACGCCGGCAGCTGCGCGCTCTCCGACCTCGTCGAGCACGAGTCGCTGGTGATGCGGCTGCAGGGCGCCGGGGCGCCCGGCACCATCGACGCGACCGTCCAGGTCTACTTCACCGAGCCGGAGCCGGGCCACACGCGCATCGACTACGACGCGGACGCCGTCGTGGGCGGCATGGTCGGCGGGGTCGGGCAACGGATGCTCACCTCGGTGTCCAAGCGGATGGCGGCGGAGTTCTTCGGCAACGTCGGCGCCGCGATCGCGTCGCCGTCGCTCGCCGTGGCCGCCCCGGTCGGAGCCATGCCGCCGGGCGAGCGCTCGGGCATGCCGCAGGTGTACACCGCGCCCGCCCGGCCCGGTCTCGCTCCGTCGCCGGACTTCGCCAAGGGCATCGCCGTCGGCGCCGGCCTGGTGCTGCTCGGCGTGCTGGCGGGCTCGCTGCGGCGGCGTCGGTGAGCGGTCCGGTCGGGCGGAGGATCCCCGGTACACCGGGGAAACTGGCGCTTCTCGGGGGTTGCAACGGCCGACAAGCGCAAGAAGCCCCCGACCAGTACCCGGCACGGCGCCGAGGACAGGGCCGATGAGCGGCCTCTCGGTGGAGTCCACGGCCCGCGACCAGGCGGCTGCGGTCCGCGCCCGGGAGATCTCCGCCCGCGAGCTGCTCGACCTCCACCTGGCCCGGATCGCGGAGCGCAACCCGCAGCTCAACGCGATCGTCTCGCTCGACGAGGGGCGCGCCCGCGAGGGCGCCGCGGACGCCGACCAGGCGCTCGCGCATGGCCACGAGGTCGGTCCCCTGCACGGTCTGCCGTTCGCGTTCAAGGACACCCACGCGGTCGCCGGGTGGCGGACGACGTACGGCTCCCCGCTGTTCGCCGACCACGTGCCCGACGCCGACGAGCTGATCGTCGAGCGCGTACGCCGCGCTGGCGTGGTCGTGATCGGCAAGACCAACGTGCCCGAGTTCGCCGCCGGGTCGCACACGTTCAACCCGGTCTTCGGCACCACCCTCAACCCCGTGGACCCCACCCGTTCGGCCGGTGGGTCGAGCGGGGGAGCGGCGTGCGCGCTCGCATCCGGCATGGTGCCGCTCGCCGACGGCTCCGACATGGGCGGGTCGCTGCGCAACCCCGCGTCGTTCTGCGGGGTCGTCGGCCTGCGGCCCTCGCTCGGGCGGGTGCCGGAGTGGCCGCTGTACAACCAGTGGGAGACCACCTCGGTCGGCGGCCCGATGGCGCGCACCGTCGGCGACGTCGCGCTGCTGCTGTCCGTGCTCGCCGGGCCCGACCCCCGCGCGCCGCAGGCCCTCGGCGACCCCGGTACGGCGTTCGCCCCGCCGCTCGCCGGCTCGCTGGCCGGGCTGCGGGTCGCGGTGTCGGTCGACCTGGGCGGCGCGTTCGAGGTCGACCACGAGGTCGCCGCGGTCGTCGAGTCCTCGGCCGTCTCGTTCGCCGCGGCCGGCGCGACGGTCACCGGCGACCACCCCGACCTCCACGAGGCCGACGACACCTTCCGCACGCTGCGCGCCTGGCACCTGCACGCCAAACTCGGCCCCCTCCTCGCGGCGCACCCCGGCGAGCTCAAGCAGTCGCTCGCCGACAACATCCGTCTCGGCGAGCACCTCACCGGCGCCGACGTGGCCCGGGCCTACACCCGGCGCACCGCGCTCTCGGAGCGGATGCGGGAGTTCTTCGGCCCCGGCGGCCACGACCTGCTCGTCCTCCCGGTCTCTCAGGTGCCGCCGTTCCCGGCCGACCAGGAGTACCCGCACCAGATCAACGGCCGGCCGATGGAGACCTACCTGGACTGGATGCGGGCGGCGTACCTGATCACGGTCACCGGCTGCCCGGCGATCTCGGTCCCGTTCGGCCACACCGCCGACGGGCTGCCGGTCGGGCTGCAGCTGGTCGCGGCCCACGGACGCGACCGGTTCCTGCTCGAGGTCGCCGCGGCGCTCGAGGCCCGCGGCGCCTGACCCGGTCTGGACCACTCCCGGACGATATCCACAGGCCGGGGGAAAACCTGTGGGTTTCGGGCCCCTTGCCTGTGGACGGCCGGGACCGAACCTGTGGACGGACCAGGGACCTTCGGTAGAACCGCGGGTATGTTCCGCCGGCCTCTTGCGCGGGGGTCCGCGGCGGGCATAGAACTCTCTCACGCCCTCCGGCAACGGGGAGCGGGACAGCTCGAAGACGAGGGTCCACACGACGCGAGGCGGCTTGCCGGCTCGCGGCGCAGCGGCTGGGTGACGCGGTCGCTGGGACCGGAGTGGAAGAGCTGCCGACCGGGAGCGTCATCGGTACCGGTCACCCGAAGGCCCCTTGCGACTCATACTCGCGAGGGGCCTTCACCCATTTCCCGACCTGCTGCCCGCAAGCCGTGCGCCGCCCGCAACCACGACGTCGTAGCACCGAGCCAAGAGCGATCCCGCGGCCAGCGTGGCGGCGAAGCCGACGCGCCAGACGCGGCCTCTCGGCTGTGGGAATCCAGGCCACTTCTGTGGATGACCGAGCCCCCATCTGTGGAGGACCAGGGCAGTTCCGGTGGAACCAGCAGAATGTTGCGCGAATCCCTTGCGCGGTGTGGTCGCGCGGGCATAGAACTCTCTCACGCACTCCCGCAAGGGAGAGCGGGACAGCTCGGAGACGAGGGTCCACACGGTGCCGCACCAGCTTGCTGGGGCAGCGCCGCGGCGGCTGGGTGACGAGGCCGCTGGGACCGGAGTGGAAGGGCTGCCGATCGGGAGCGTCACCAGTACCGATCACCCGAAGGGCTCCTTGCGACTCATACTCGCGAGGGGCCCTTCACCTATTTCGGCCGCCGACTCCGCGCCCGCCGGGCGAGCGGACGCGCCGGCTCGGCGGTCACCCCGCGTGCCGGTGCGCCGACTCGCGGTCGGCCGGATCCCGCTCAGCTGTGGGGATCTGGGCCATTTCTGTGGATGACCGAGCCCCCATCTGTGGAGGACCAGGGCAGTTCCGGTGGAACCAGCAGAATGTTGCGCGAATCCCTTGCGCGGTGTGGTCGCGCGGGCATAGAACTCTCTCACGCACTCCCGCAAGGGAGAGCGGGACAGCTCGGAGACGAGGGTCCACACGGTGCCGCACCAGCTTGCTGGGGCAGCGCCGCGGCGGCTGGGTGACGAGGCCGCTGGGACCGGAGTGGAAGGGCTGCCGATCGGGAGCGTCACCAGTACCGATCACCCGAAGGGCCCTTGGAACTCATACTTTCGAGGGCCCTTCACCTATTTCACCGCATCATTCCGGTGTGTTCCGGCTCACGACGTGTACCGTCGGGGAGACCCGGACCTTGTAGACATGTGACTCCTTGGTGTGACCGCCGCTCCGGCAACCTGCTCGGAGCAGCCATGTCCCTCGTTCGTCCTTGCCGTCCCCACCACGGCCTTCGCCCTCGTGCTCGCCCTGCCCGGCGCCGCCCTCGCGGCGCAGGCTCCCATCGGCCTCGGCACCGCCACGTCGTACGCCGTGCTCGCCGGCACCACCGTCACCAACACCGGCCCGAGCGTCATCTCGGGTGACGTGGGCGTCAGCCCCGGCGCCGCCGTGACCGGGTTCCCGCCCGGCCAGGTCAACGCCGGTCACGTGCGGCGGGGAGTACGACGCGGACCGGGGCGGCTACCAGGCCAACGTCGTGGTCAACGCCCGCCTGGTCTCCCGGACGGCGTGATCGGGCGGGGGAGCGATGCGCCTCGCCATCCCCGTGACCGTGCTCGCACTCGTCACCGCCGATCTCCTGACCGTGGACCCGGGTCGGCGGACCGGCCGGTAACCGGGAGACTGGTCGGGTGGCTATGTACACCGTCCTGCACACGGTCGTCCCGCCCGTCGCCAAGGCGGTCTGGCGGCCGCGGGTGATCGGCCTGGAGAACGTCCCCCGCACCGGTCCGGTCATCCTGGCGAGCAACCACCTCAGCTTCGCGGACTCGCTGGTGATCCCGATCGTGGCCCCGCGCAAGGTGGCGTTCCTGGCGAAGTCGGACTACTTCGCCGGCGGCGGCCTCAAGGGCACGCTGCAGAAGGCGTGGTTCGAGGGGATGGGCATGCTCCCGGTCGACCGCGACAACACCTTGGCCGCGCTGGCCAGCCTCGACACGGCGCTGGAGGTGCTGAGCCGCGGCGAGGCGTTCGGCATCTACCCCGAGGGCACCCGCTCGCGCGACGGCCGGCTCTACCGCGGTCGCACCGGCGTGGCCCACCTCGCGCTGACGGCCGGCGCGCCCGTCGTACCCGTCGGCCTCACCGGCACCGAGCGGCTCCAGCCCGTCGGCTCGCGGCTGCCGCGGATCGTGCCGGTCACGGTGCGGTTCGGCGCCCCGATCCACGTCACCGGGAGGTACGACGGCGTCCCGGCCGGCCGGGCCCGCCGCGAGGTCACCGACGAGATCATGACGGCGATCCAGGCGCTGACCGGCCAGGAGGAGGCCGGCGTCTACAACGCTCGTCCTGAGGAGTGAGCGAAGCGAACGTCTCGAAGGCAACGGGCCCCGATGCCTGAGCTCGTGTCGGACCCGCTGGCAGAGGTTGCCGGAGAACAGTCGTCCCGTCGGCAACCTCTGCCGTGGTCGGGCCACCCGGTGACCGGTTGAATCGAACGGTGACCAGGCGCATCCGGATCGGCATCGACACCGGCGGGACGTTCACCGACGTCGTCGCCTTCGACGAGGAGTCGGGGGAGGTCGTCACTACCAAGACGCCGTCCACGCCGGGCAACCCGGCCGACGGGTTCCTCGCCGGCATCGACAAGGTGCTGGGCCTGCTCGGCGCGACCGGCGCCGACATCGACGCGGTCAGCCACGGCACGACCGTCGCCACCAACCAGCTGCTCGAGGGCAAGGTCGACCGGCTCGGGTTCGTCACCACCGAGGGCTACGAGGCGATGCTCGAGATCGCCCGCCAGTCGGTGCCCGACGGCTACGGCAACTCCTACTTCTGGGTGAAGCCCGAGCGGATCGTGCCGCGCCACCTCGTCCAGGGCGTCGGCGGCCGGCTCGACTTCACCGGGTCCGAGGTCCGGCCCTTCGACGAGGACGGCGCCCGCGCGGTCGCCCGCTGGTTCCGGGACCAGGGCGTGAACACGCTGGGGGTCTGCTTCCTGCACGCCTACGCCAACCCCGAGCACGAGGAGCGGATGCGGGCGGTGCTCGCCGAGGAGCACCCCGACGCCGTGGTGTCGCTGTCGAGCGAGGTGCTGCGCGAGTACCGCGAGTACGAGCGGGCGATGACCACGCTCGTCGACGCGGCCGTCAAGCCGCGGCTCTCGGCGTACGTCTCCAACATCAAGACCCGCCTTGGCGGCTACGTCCGCGCAGGCGCTCTCGGGGGGGACACGGGGGGCGGAGCTCCCCGTGCGATCCCGTTCTACGTGATGAAGTCCAACGGCGGTGTGCTCTCGGCCGACGAGGTCGTCCACCAGCCGATCACGACCGTGCTGTCCGGTCCGGCGGCCGGTGCCCTCGGTGCCGCGCTGATCGCGGAGGTCGCCGGCTTCGACCGGGTGCTCACCTCCGACGGAGGCGGTACGTCGACCGACGTCAGCGTGGTGATCGACGGCGAGCCGACGCTGACCACCGAGGGGTCGGTCGGGGCGTTCCCGTCCAAGATCCCGATGATCGACGTGGTCACCGTCGGGGCCGGCGGCGGCTCCATCGCCTGGCTCTCGCCCGAGGGCACGCTCAAGGTCGGCCCGCAGTCGGCCGGCGCCGACCCGGGCCCGATCTGCTACGGCAAGGGCGGCACCGAGGTCACGATCACCGACGCCCACGTGTTCCTCGGCCGGATCCCGCCGCACCTGCTCGGCGGCGAGATCCCGCTCGACGTCGACGCCGCGCGGGCCGGGGTCGAGGCGCTGGCCGGCAAGCTCGGCCTCGGCCCCGAGGCGTGCGCCACCGGCATCCTCGAGATCTCCGCCTGGAACCAGGCCAACGCGCTGCGCCAGGTCACCGTCAAGCGCGGACTCGACGTACGCGACTTCACGCTGGTCACGTTCGGTGGCTCCGGGTCGCTGCTGCTGTGCCGGCTGATGGACGTGCTCGGCATCCCCACCGTGCTGGTGCCGCCCAACCCCGGCAACGTCTCGGCGTTCGGGCTGCTCACCGTCGACGTGAAGAACGACTACGTGCGCACCCACGTGACCCTTGCCGACCACCTCGACGCCGCCGCGGTCACCGGCATCTACGACGACCTCACCACCCAGGCCGCCGCGGCGCTCGCGAAGGAGGGCTTCGCGCCCGAGCAGCACCAGTTCGCCCGCACCGCCGACCTGCGCTACTTCGGCCAGGCCTTCGAGGTGCGGGTGCCGGTCGCGCCCGGCCCGCTCGACCCGGCCGCGGTCGCCGCGGCCTTCCACGCCGAGCACAAGGCGCTCTACGGCTACGACTTCTCCACCGACCCCACCCAGCAGGTCGAGTGGGTCAACCTCCGGGTCTCCGGCGTCGGGCCGATCCAGCGACCCGAGATCAAGAGGCACGACGGCGAGGGTGGTTTCGAGGCTCGCTCCGCTCGCACCTCAACCACCGTGCGCGCGGTGTGCTTCGAGGCCGGGAAGGGGTACGTCGAGACGCCGCTGCACCAGCGCAGGGACCTGCGACCCAGCACGGTGATCACCGGCCCGGCGATCGTCGAGGAGTTCGGCTCGACGGTCCCGATCCACCCCGGTTTCGAGGTCCGCGTCGACGAGTACCTCAACCTGATCGTCACGAGGAGTGAGGCATGAGCAGGCGCGCCCCCACCCAGTTCCCGTTCGGCCACCTGACCGCCGACGCCGGCGCCAGCGCCGACCCGGTGCTCGTCGAGATCGTCCAGGGCTCCCTGGCCAGCGTCGAGATGGAGGTCGAGACCGCCATCGGGCGCACCAGCCGCAGCCCGATGATCCGCGACGCCCACGACTTCCGTGCCGGCATCCACGACCGGCTGCTGCGCAAGCTCACCGGCCGGTCCTACTCCGCCCTGGTGCACCCGGTCGCCCGCGACTTCCCGATCGAGGAGATGCGCGAGGGCGACGTGTTCTTCCACAACGACGTCTACCGCTCCGAGGGCGGCATCGGTCACCTGCCCGACCTGTGCGTGACGGTCCCGGTCTTCGCGGGGCCCGATGGCGAGCGCCGGGTCGTGGCGTTCGTGCAGGCCTTCGGGCACCACGACGACATCGGCGGCGCCGTACCGGGCTCGATGCCCTCGCACGCGACCAGCGTGTTCGAGGAGGGACTGATGGTCCCGCCGATCCGGCTCTGGGACGCCGGCGTGCCCAACCGCGCCGCGCTCAGCATCATGACCCGCAACTCCCGGATGCCCGAGTCGCTGGCCGCCGACCTCGACGCGGAGTGCTCCGCCTGCCTGATGGGCGCGCGCCGGCTCGGCGAGCTCTTCGACCGGTACGGCGTGGACGTGGTCGAGTCCTGCTTCGACGCGATCATCAACCGCACCACCGAGACCTACCGCCGCGAGATCCTCAGCCAGATCCCGGTCGGCAGCTGGGTGTGGGAGGACTACGCCGAGCACGACGGTGTCGACTCCCCGCAGCTGCACACGCAGCGGATCACGCTGACCCGCACCGCGGCCGACGACCCCGACGGTGAGCGGCTGATCCTCGACTTCGACGGCACCGGCCCGCAGGCCAAGGGCCCGATCAACCACTGCGGCGACTACAGCGACGGGGTCTTCCTCAAGAAGTGGCTGGCCCCGATCCTGCGCAACCTCGCCGAGACGCCCGAGAGGATGGCCGAGCTCGACGTCAACGAGGGCATCGTGCCGCTGATCGAGATGCGCTTCCCCGAGCCCGGCACCCTGCTCACCCCGGTCTTCCCGGCGCCCACCAACGCCCGCACGTTCGTGATCCTGCGACTGCTCGGCGTCCTCGCCGGTGTGGTCGCCAAGGCGGTCGACGGCCGGATGCCGGCCGACCAGGAGACGATCCGCTACACCGGCGTGTACGGCGAGGACCTCGACGACCGGCCCTACCTGATGCGCGAGGTGCTCGGCGGGGGGTCCGGCGGCCGCTACTACGCCGACGGCGAGGACACCATCCACGTCGTCCCCGACAGCCGCAACCTGCCGACGGAGTTCACCGAGGCGCGCTTCCCGTTCCGGGTCGAGTCGCTCTCGCTGGCGGTCGACAGCGGGGGAGCGGGGCAGTTCCGCGGCGGCCTGGGCTACGAGAAGCAGATCCGGATGCTCAAGGACGGCCACTTCATGTCGATCGCCGACCGCTCGATCCTGGCCTGCTGGGGCGTCAAGGGCGGCAAGGCCGGCCGACCGTTCCAGGTCACGATCGACCCGGGCGGCCCGCACGAGCGTGAGGTCGACGCGCTCGCCGACGCCGAGCCGGTCCAGGCCGGTGAGGTGATCCGGATCCGCACCACCGGTGGCGGCGGCTGGGGCGACCCGCTGCAACGCGACCCGGCGCTGGTGGTGCGTGACGTCGTGTGGCGCAAGGTCTCCCCGGAGGCCGCACTCGCCGACTACGGCGTGGTGCTCACCGGCTCGCTCGACGACGACACGCTGGCGTACGACGAGGCCGCGACCACCGCCGAGCGGTCCGGCCGGCCCGCGGCGGGCGAGGCGTTCTTCGACCGCGGGCCCGGCTACGCCACGCTCGCCGCGGGTGCGGCGTACGCCGAGGTGGACCTGGTCTGATGCGCGTCGCCGTCGTCGGGGGTCACGGCAAGACCGGCCGCGCCGTGTGCGCGGCCGTCCCCGGCGCGGTCGCCCTCGGCCGCGCCGACTGGCCCGACCTCGCCGGGGCGCTCCACGGGTGCGACGCGGTCTACCTGATCGCCCGAACCTGCACCCCGACGAGCCTGCGTACGTCGCGGAGGCTCTGGCCGCGGCGGCGACCGCCGGCGTCGGGCGGGTCGTCTACCACTCGGTCGCCTCGCCGTACGTCCCCGCGATACCGCACCACCTCGGCAAGGCCCGCGGCGAGGACCTGGTGCGCCGCTCCGGCCTGACCTGGACGATCCTGCAGCCCGGCGCGTACCTGCAGAACCTCGACCTCGGTGGCCCGGTGGTGCGGGTGCCGTACGACGTGGACGCGGAGTTCGGCTTCCTCGACCTCGCCGACCTCGGGCCGGCGGCTGCGCGGGTGCTCGGCGAGGCCGGCCACGAGGGCGCGACGTACGAGCTCGCCTCGCGGCTGGCGACCGTGCGGCAGCTGGCAGGCGAGGCCGGCCTGCCCGCCGAGCGGGTCGAGGACCCCGGCACCCACCCCTGGCTGAGCGCGATGTTCGCCTACTACGACCGCCACGGCCTCCCCGCCGGCACCCTGACCCTGCGCGCGCTGCTCGGCCGCTGAACCCGGACCGAGACCGCCCGACACCCTGTCGGTAAGATGCCGACATGGTGTCGACAAACGTCTGTGCGGACCTGGGAGGCGATCGTGTCCCTCGCCGTCCGTGAGCTCCGCTTCGCCCGCGCCCGGTTCGCCCTGATGGGGGCGGTCGTCGCCCTGATCGCCGTGCTGATGGTGCTGCTCTCCGGGCTGTCGGTCGGCCTGGTCGACGACGGTGTCTCGGGGCTGCAGAAGATGCCGGTGACGTCGTTCGCGTTCGAGAAGGACGTGCCGCACGACACCGCGTTCTCGCGCAGCGTCGTGCCGCTGTCGGCCGTCGACGAGTGGGCCGAGCAGCCGGGCGTCGAGGACGCCGCGCCGTTCGGCAACACCCTCGCCAACGCCCACAGCGACCGGGGCCTGGCCGTCGACCTCGCGCTGTTCGGCGTCGAGCCCGGCTCGTTCGTCGACCCGAAGCCGGTCGAGGGCGAGCCGCTCGGGAGCGACCCGCTCGGCATCGTCGTCAGCCAGACCCTGGTCGACCAGGGCCTGCGGATCGGCGACACCGTGACGATCGACCGGATCGGCACCGAGCTGCACGTCGTCGGCGTGATCGCGGGCCAGCACACCTACGGCCACGTCGACATCGCCTACGTCCCGCTGGAGACCTGGCAGCAGATCAAGGTCGGCGCCCGTCCCGGCGAGCAGATGTCGAGCACCGCGAAGGACGAGGCGACCGCAGTCGCGGTCCGGGCCGACGGCGACGTCGACCTCGCCGCCGGTGACCGGGCGGCCGGCACCGAGTCGCTGACCAAGAAGGAGTCGTACGGCGCCTCGCCCGGCTACACCGCGGAGACCTCGACGCTGCTGCTCATCCAGGTGTTCCTCTACGCGATCTCGGCGCTGGTCGTCGGCGCGTTCTTCACGGTCTGGACGATCCAGCGCCGCCAGGAGATCGCGGTGATGCGGGCGATGGGCGCGCCCACCGGCTACCTGCTGCGCGACAGCCTGCTCCAGTCGCTGCTGCTCCTCGTCGCCTCGGCCGCCGCCGGCGTCGCGGTCGGCGTCGGTGCCGGGGCCCTGATCGACGGGACCTCGATGCCGTTCGCGCTGAGCGCGCCGTCGATCGCGCTCGCCGCCGTGCTGCTCGTCGTGCTCGGGCTCGCCGGCGCCGCCGCGGCGGTGGTCCGCATCGTCCGGGTCGACCCGCTCACCGCCCTGGGAGGCGCCCGATGAACGCTCGCGTGGACCGACCAGAGCCGGGCCTGCTCCTCGAGGACGTCACGCTGCTCCTCGGCGACGGCGACGAGACCGTGCAGGCGCTGGACGCCGTGTCCCTCGCGGTGCTGCCCGGCGAGCTCGTCGCCGTGGTCGGCCCTTCCGGGTCCGGCAAGTCGAGCCTCCTGGCGGTCGCCGGGGCGCTCACCCTGCCGACGTCGGGACGCGTGGTCGTCGACGGCACCGAGACAGCCGCCGCCGGACGCCGCGGCCGGACCCGGCTGCGCCGCGACCACATCGGGTTCGTCTTCCAGTCCGGCAACCTGATCCCCGCGCTCACCGCGGCCGACCAGCTCCGGCTGCCGGGACGGTTCGGCGGGGCCCGTGCCCAGCGGGACCCGGTGGCGCTGCTCGCCGAGGTCGGGATCGAGCACAAGGCCGACCGCCGCCCGCACCAGCTCTCCGGTGGCGAGCGGCAGCGCGTCGGCATCGCGCGCGCCCTGGTCACCGACCCGCGGGTGCTGCTCGTGGACGAGCCGACCGCCGCCCTCGACCGGCAGCGCAGCCAGGACATCGTGGCGCTGCTCGCCCGCGAGACCCGGGCCCACGAGGTCGCGACGGTGATGGTCACCCACGACCACGACGTGCTGCACCACTGCGACCGGGTGTACGAGATGATCGACGGGTCGTTGCACGCGTTCGAGGGCTAGCCCGACCGACAGGGAGAGTGAGGCTGCGGTGCCGAGGATCCAGGCCGCCACCGTCGCCGAGCACCGCGCCCGCCAGCACCGCGCGCTGCTCGACGCCGCGCGCGCCCTGCTGGCCGAGCCCGGCCGGCGCGAGGGGCCCGGCCTCGGCGAGGTCGCGGCCCGCGCCGGGCTGGCGCGCTCGAGCGTCTACCAGTACTTCGGCTCCCGCGACGAGCTCTTCGACGCGCTGGTCGCCGAGCTGCTGCCCGGCTGGGCCGCCCACGTGCAGGAGCGGATGGCGGGGTCGAGCACGCCCGGGGGCAAGGTCCGGGCGTACGTCGAGAGCAACCTCGAGCTGGTCGCCGCCGGCGACCACGCCGTGCTGCGCGGGCTGGCGGCGGTCGCCCCGGCCTCGCTCGCGCACTCCAGCGCGGTGTTGCACGAGCAGCTGCGCCAGCCGCTGGAGCGCGCCCTCGCCGAGGCCGGCGAGGACGACCCGTCCGGCATGTCCGAGCTCGTGCACGCCGTCGTCCTCACCGCCTCGCGGCTGGTCGAGGAGGGCCGCCCGCTCGACGAGGTCACCCGGCTGTGCGAGCGGCTGCTCGCGGCGTACCTCGACCAGTGACCTCGGGTCTCAGGAGAACAGGCTGTCTCCGCCGCTCTTCTGGGTCGGCAGCTTCGGCACCAGCCAGCCCAGGAACGCGTCCTGGCTGCGGGTCTGGAGGTAGATCCGGCCCGGGCCGGTGAGGTCGCAGACCAGCCCCTCGCCGGAGAAGAACGTCGACTTCCAGTTGCCGACCTTACGGATGTTGTACTGGACGCCGTCGGTCCAGGCAACCATGTGGCCGGTGTCGACGGTGTAGGTCTGGCCCGGCTGCAGGTCGATCGCGTGGATAGCGCCGTAGCTGGAGAGCACCAGCTCGCCCTGACCCTCGATGCGGAGCATGAACAGGCCCTCGCTGGAGAAGAACGTCTTGCCGCCGCCCCACTTGGTGTCGACCTGGATGTGCGACGAGGCGGCGAGGAACGACCCGGACTGCACGTAGAGCACGCCGTTGAGCGGCCACGCGACGACGTCACCCGGCAGCGCGGGGGCGACGTACAGCTCGGCGCCGTCGGCCTGGGCGGTGAACGTGTTCATGAAGAACGACTCGCCGCCGAGCACCGAGCGCTTGAGGCCCTTGAGCACTCCGCCCTGGGTGGAGGTCTCCATGGAGATGCCGGGGGACATCGCGAGCATCGCCCCGGACTCGGCGCGCACGGCCTCGCCGGCGGCGAGGGTGAGCTTGGCGGTCGCGTAGGCGGGGCTGTACATGACTTCGGTCTGCATCGGACTACTTCCTCTACTGTCCCGAGCCGGGTCGGCCTGTCGCGGCCGAGCGTAGTGCTCGCGATCGAGACGAGGGCGGTGTTCGCGCTAGCGACCGGCGCCGGTCTGGAGGGGCGGCTCGCCGTACCGGTTCGGGTGCGGCTGGCTCGGCAGGCAGAAGAACACGATCAGCACCAGGATGCCCAGGCACGGGACGAGCAGCAGCAGCAGCCACCAGGCCGGGCGTCCGGTGTCGTGGAGCCGGCGCGCGCCCACGCTGAGGTTGGGGACGACCAGCGCCAGGGTCACGAGGATGCCGACGAGCCCCTGGTCGCCGGTGAGCGGTGTGCTCGTCACGTCGGTGCCGGCCAGGCCGTCGACGATCGAGGCCATGAGCGAGGCGGCGACGTTGAACACGAAGAACCACCAGAACTCCGGGCGCCCGGCGCGGCCCGAGAAGTCGGCGTACTTGCCGAGGCAGGTCGAGACGGCGTCGGAGAAGCTCACGGCCCCATCCTCGTGGATCGGGCGCGCTGCCGCCGAGGCGGCCCGGACAGAACGGCTAGCGGCCCGGTCCCCAGTCCAGCCGCTCGCCGTACTTGTTCGCGTGCGCGTCGCCGCGGGTGAGGCAGAAGACGAGCATCACGACCAGGCCCAGGCACGGCACCAGCACGATCAGCACCCACCAGCCGCTCCTGCCGATGTCGTGCAGTCGGCGCACGTTGACCGCGAGGCCCGGGAGGAACAGCGCCAGGGAGGTCAGGACCTGGAAGACCCCGCTGGACTCCCACACCCCTGAGTCGAAGTCGAGCCCGAGGATCGCGTCGAGGAGGGCGGCCGCGAACGAGACGAGGAAGGTGAAGAGGAAGAACCACCAGAACTCCGAGCGCCCGGCTCGGCCGGAGAGCTCGGCGTACTTGCGCAGGCAGGTCCTGACGGACTCGGAGAAGGTCACGCAGGCATCCTTCACCCGGAGCGCCCCGCCGTGAAACCGGTCTATCCGCTGTCCTGACAGACTCGGACCCATGGCCCGCTCCCCGCTCGCCGCGTCGATGATCCGATCCCTCGACCTGCAGCCGCACCCCGAGGGTGGGTGGTACCGCCAGACCTGGGCGGCCCCCGAGAACGTCACGCTGCCCGACGGCCGGGTCCGGCCGACGGCCACGCTGATCTACTTCCTGCTGCCCGCCGGGGAGTCCTCGGCCTGGCACCGGGTCGCGTCCGACGAGGTGTGGCTGGCCCACCACGGCACGGTCGCGCTCGAGCTGGGCGGCGTGGGCGCCGTACCCGTCCTCGAGACGACCGTGGTCGTCGACCGGGACGCACCGCAGGCCGTGGTCGCCTCCGGCACCTGGCAGCGCACGGTCCCGTCCGGGGAGGACGCGCTGGTCAGCTGCCTGGTCTCGCCGGGCTTCGACTTCGACGACTTCGAGCTGGCCACCGATGGCTGACCGGCCGGTCACGCTGGTCACCGGCGGCACCCGCGGCATCGGCGCGGCCACCGCGCTGCGGCTCGCCCGGGACGGCCACGACCTCGTGCTCGGCTACGCCCGCGACGACCGCGCGGCCGAGGAGGCCCGGCTGGCGGCCGAGGACGCGGGCGCCCGGTGCGCCGTGGTCCGCGCCGACCTCACCGAGCCCGACGGGGTCGAGGAGCTGTTCGCCCGCGCCGCCGCGCACGGGCGGCTCACCGGGGTCGTCAACAACGCCGGCGCGACCCTGCACATCGGGCCGCTCGCCGAGACCCCGGTCGCGGTCGTGCAGGCGACCGTCGACCTCAACCTCACCGCCGCCCTGCTGGTGGCCCGCGCGGCGGTGCGCGCGCTCGGCACGTCGTACGGCGGCCCCGGCGGCGTGCTCGTCAACGTCAGCTCGGGGGCGGCGACGCTCGGCGCACCGGGTGAGTACGTGCAGTACGCCGCCGCCAAGGCCGGGGTGGACGCGCTGACGATCGGCCTCGCGCAGGAGGTCGCCGGCGAGGGCATCCGGGTCGTCGGCGTGGCCCCGGGGATCGTGCGCACGGGCATCCACGCCGACGCCGGGGAGCCCGGTCGGCTGGAGCGGGTCGGGCCGCTGGTGCCGCTGGGCCGTCCGGGAGAGCCCGGCGAGGTCGCCGACGCGATCGCGTGGCTGATGAGCGTCGAGGCCTCGTACGTCACCGGCACCACGCTGCGGGTGGCCGGCGGGCGCTGACCGGGCTCAGGGCTCGATCAGCCCCGCCCGGATCGCGTAGCGGGTCAGCTGGGTGCGGTCGCGCATGCCCAGCTTGGCGAGGATGTTGGCCCGGTGCCGCTCGACGGTCTTGACGCTGATCGTCAGGGCTGCGGCGATCTCCTTCGACGAGCTGCCCTCGGCGATCAGCTTGAGCACCTCGTCCTCGCGCTCGGTGAGGACGGTCTCGGGGACCCGCTCGCCGCGCCGCATCCGGTCCAGGTAGTCGCGCACCAGCGGGCTCATCGCGCCCGGGTAGACGAACGCCTCGCCGCGCAGCGCCGCGCGGCAGGCGCCGACCAGGTCCTCGTCGGCGGCCGACTTGAGCACGTAGCCGCTCGCGCCGACCTTGAGCGACTCGAAGAAGTACTGCTCGTTGTCGTGCATCGACAGCATCAGCATCCGGGGCGGGTCGCCGTGGGAGGTGCGCCGGGTGATCTCGCGGGCCGCCTGCAGCCCCGTCATCCGGGGCATCGCGATGTCGAGCACCACGAGGTCGAGGTCGAGGGAGCGCACCAGCTGGACCGCCTCGGCGCCGTCGGCGGCCTCCGCGACCACCGTGAGGTCGGGCTCCTGGTCGAGGATCAGGCGCACGCCGCGCCGCACCAGCGCGTGGTCGTCGGCGAGCAGGATCCGGGCGGGGGTGCTCACGAGGCCGTCACCGGCACCTCGAGGCGCACGGTGGTCCCCGACGGGTCGCTGGTGACCGTGAGCTCGCCGGACGCGAGCCGGGCGCGCTCGCGCATGCCGCGCAGGCCCGCCCCCTCACGGCGTACGTCGAAGCCGTGGCCGTCGTCGGCCACGACGAGCGCGACCCGGTCGCCGACGCGGGTCAGGGACAGCTCCACGGAGGTGGCTCCCGCGTGCCGGGCGGCGTTGGTCAGGGCCTCCTGGGCGACCCGGTAGAGCACCAGCTCGGTGTCGGGCGGCAGCGGCGGCAGGCCCGGGGTCACGACCCGGCGGACCTGGGCGCCGCTGTGCTGCGCGAAGTCGGTGGTCAACGAGGCGAGGGCGCTCGCCAGCCCCAGGTCCTCGAGCACCCCCGGCCGCAGCTGGCGCGCGACCCGGCGTACGTCGTCGAGGCCCTCGCGGGTGGTCTCGCGTAGCAGGGCGAGGTCGGCCGCCAGCTCGGCGGGGGCCCGCTGCTCGGCCCGCTTGAGCCCCAGCAGCACGACCGTGAGCCGCTGCCCGACCTCGTCGTGCAGCTCCTGGGCGATGCGGTGCCGTTCGGCCTCCTGGGCGGCGAGCGCCTTGGCGTTGCTCGCGGACCGCTCGTCCTGGAGGCGGTCGACCATCGCGTTGAACCCCGCGACCAGCTGCCGTCCCGGGGCGCTCCGCGGGGTGGCCAGCCGGTCGGTGGGGTGAAGCGGGTCGACCGTGGCCATCTCGCGCACCACCCGGTCGACGGGTCCCAGGCTCGAGCGGAGCAGCAGCGCGTTGACCACCAGCATCGCGAGCAGCCCGACGCCCAGCACGACGACCTCGGACATCACCGGCCGCCGGGAGACGCTGAACGGGCCGAGCACCAGCAGCGCCGCCGCGGCGACGAGCACCGCGCCGTTGATCAGCCCCACCTTCCAGAACAGCCCCACGCCGCCAGCCTGACACGTGCCAGCGCACGGCCGGGCCCGGCGCCCGGCCCGGCGGTCTGCGAGGCGCCGAAGATGGGTGGTAGCACCCATTCGGTTCCCGGCGCCGGCCCCGAAGACTCGAGGTATGACCGACACCGCTCTCCTCCTGGTCGTCGCCGGCGTCCTCCTGGCGGCCTGGGCGACCACGTGCCTGCGTCGGGTCCCGGCCGGTCAGTGGCTGGCGGCGACCCGGCGTGGAGTGGTCCGCCGCAGCCGCTCCTCGGGGCTCGCCTGGCGGCTGCCGTTCGTCGAGCGCTTCGAGCGCGACCTCGTGCACCCCCACGACCTGCCGGTGGCGGTGCGGGCCACGACCCGCGACGGCGTGCCGGTGCTGGTGCTCGCGGACGCGATCGTCTCGATCCCGAGGCCGGCGCCCGGCTCGCGGTACGCCGACCCGTGGCCCGCGGCCGAGCTCGCCGCGGAGGAGGCCATCGCGGGCGTCGTGACCGACTGGTCCGCGGCCGGCCTCACGCAGACCGCGACCGACGCCCAGCCGCCGCTCCGGCGCGCGGTCAAGTCGCGGGTCGACCCGCTGGGGGTCGAGGTCCACGACCTCGAGCTCGTCGAGATCGGGGTCCAGCTGCCCGACGCCGGCCGTGGACCCAGCTGACCTCAACCTGGTCCTGCTGGCCGGAGCGGGGCTGCTCCTGGTCGCGGTGGCCGCGGTCCGGGCATCGAGCAAGGCGGGCCTGCCCAGCCTGCTGCTGTACCTCGCGATCGGCCTGGTGGTCGGCGAGGCCGGCCTCGGGCTGGAGTTCGAGGACGCGCAGCTGACCCAGGTGCTCGGCACGATCGCGCTCGCCGTCATCCTCGCCGAGGGCGGCTTCAGCACCGACTGGCGCACGGTGCGCCCGGTGGCGCCGCTCGCGGCCGTGCTCGCCACCGTGGGCGTCGGCGTCTCCGTGGTGGTCACCTCGTCGCTGGTCTACCTGCTCCTCGACGTCGACCTGCGCACCGCCGTCCTGCTCGGCGCCGTCGCCTCGTCCACCGACGCCGCCGCGGTCTTCGGCGTGCTGCGGCGGCTCCCCGTGCGCCAGCGGCTGCGGGCCACGGTCGAGGCGGAGTCCGGCTTCAACGACCCGCCGGTGATCATCCTCGTCACCGTGGTCACCTCCTCGGCGTGGACCGACGCGGACGGCCTGGGCATCCTGGGCCGGATCGGCTACCAGCTGGCCGCCGGCCTGGTCATCGGGTACGTCGTGGCGCGCGCGGCCGGGTGGCTCCTGCGGCGCAGCGCCTTCCCCGAGTCCGGGCTCTACCCGATCGCGACGCTGGCCCTGGCGTTCGTGGCGTTCGCGGTCGCCGGCCTGGTGGGCGGCAGCGGGCTGATGGCGATCTACGTCGCGGGCCTCACCCTCGGCAACGCCCACCTGCCGCACCGGTCCGCCACCGCGAGCTTCGTCGAGGGGCTGGCCTGGGTCGCCCAGATCGGGCTGTTCATCATGCTCGGGCTGCTGGCGAGCCCGGGCCGGCTGCTGGACGCGCTGCCCTACGCCCTGGTCGTCGGCGCCGCGCTGACCCTCGTCGCCCGGCCGCTGTCGGTGGTGCTGTGCGCGACGCCGTTCCGGGTGCCCTGGCGCGACCAGGCGTTCATCTCCTGGGCCGGCCTGCGCGGCGCCGTACCCATCGTGCTCGCCACGATCCCGATGAGCACCGGCCTGCCGCACGCGGAGCGGATCTTCGACGTGGTCTTCCTGCTCGTGGTGCTCTTCACGCTGGTGCAGGGCCCGACGCTGCCCTGGGTGACCCGCCGGCTGGGCGCGGCGGTGGAGCACCAGCCGCGGCCGGTGGCGATCGAGTCCGCGCCCCTGGACACGCTCGACGCCACGCTGCTCCAGCTCACCGTCGGCCCCGGCTCGCGGCTGGCCGGCGTGGAGGTCTCCGAGCTCCGGCTGCCGCAGCCCGCGGCGGTCTCGCTGGTGCTGCGCGGCGACGAGATCTTCGCGCCGGGCCCGGACACCGTGCTGCGCATGGGCGACCACGTGCTCGTGGCCGTCGGGCGGGGCGGCCACGTCGAGGTCGAGCGCCGCCTGCACGCCGTGAGCGACCACGGACGGCTGGCGGACTGGTACTCCCGACTCCCGGCGACGACCTCCCGGAGCGTTGGCACAACCTGACAGCGGGCCCGGCGGTCGTTGGCCGCTGTTGCCAGTGCCCGGCCCTCGGGACACTCAGTAGGTTCGACGACATGAGGGTCCTGCTCGCGCTCGGCGGCAACGCCATGACGAACGCCGAGGGCCGGGCCCGGCCCGAGGACCAGATCGCGGCGGCGGACGTCGCGATGGACGCGGTCGCGGGGCTGCTGGAGCGCGACGTCGAGGTGGTGATCACCCACGGCAACGGGCCGCAGGTCGGCAACCTGCTGGTGAAGAACGAGATCGCCGCGGCCGTCGTGCCGCCCGTGCCCCTGGACTGGTGCGGCGCCCAGACCCAGGCGACGCTCGGGTTCATCCTGATGAACTCCCTCGAGGCCGCGCTCGCCCGCCGCGGCGTCGAGCGCCGTACGGCGACCGTGGTCACCCGCGCGCTGGTCGCCGCCAACGACGAGGGCTTCACCCGGCCGACCAAGCCGATCGGCCGGTTCCTGCCGGCCGCGGAGGCCGCGGTGCTCATCGAGCACGGCGAGACCTGGGAGGACCGCGGCGAGAAGGGCTGGCGCCGCGTGGTCGCCTCGCCCGAGCCCCTGCGGATCGTCGACGCGCCCGCCGTCCAGGCCCTGGTCGACGCCGGCTTCGTCGTGGTCGCCAACGGCGGCGGCGGGATCCCGGTGATCCAGGACCTCGACGGCACCCTGCACGGCGTCGAGGCCGTGATCGACAAGGACCTCGGCGCGGCGCTGCTGGCCCAGACCGTCGCCGCGGACGTGCTCGTGATCGGCACCGACGTACCCCACGCGGTGCTGCGGTACGGCGCCCCCGACGCCGAACCGCTCGGCACGGTGACGGTCTCGCAGCTGCGGGGCTTCGCCGCCGAGGGGCACTTCGCGAGCGGGTCGATGGGCCCCAAGGTCGACGCGGCCTGCCGGTTCGTCGAGCGCGGGGGAGCGCGCGCCGTCATCACCGACCTCGCCCACATCACCCAGGCCGTCACCGGCGACGGCGGGACCGTCGTCGTCCCCGACCCCACCGGTGGTTGAGGAGGTCGCGCAGCGACCGTCTCGAAACCACCGGAACCCGAAAGGACCCCCATGCCCGACGCCATCGAAGTACGCAAGGTCCCGATCCACTCGGTCGCCGACGCCAGCGAGCTCGCGAAGCTCATCGACGACGGCGTCATGCAGGCCGACCGCGTGATCGCGATCATCGGCAAGACCGAGGGCAACGGCGGGGTCAACGACTACACCCGGATCATCTCCGACCGCGCGTTCCGCGAGGTGCTGGTCGCCAAGGGCGCCCCGGCCGAGCAGGTGCGCCAGGTGCCGATCGTCTGGTCGGGCGGCACCGACGGGGTGATCAGCCCGCACGCGACGATCTTCGCGACCGTGCCGCCGTCCGAGGTGGTGCCGAGCGAGGAGCCCCGGCTGACGGTCGGCTTCGCGATGAGCGAGCCGCTGCTGCCCGAGGAGATCGGCCGCACGACGATGATCACCAAGGTCGCCGACGCGGTGAAGGTCGCGATGTCGCGCGCCGGGATCACCGATCCCGCCGACGTCCACTACGTGCAGACCAAGACCCCGCTGCTGACCATCCACACGATCCGCGACGCCAAGTCGCGCGGCAAGACCGTGTGGACCGAGCACACCCACGAGTCGATGGACCTCTCGAACGGCTGCACCGCGCTCGGCATCGCGGTCGCCCTCGGCGAGATCGACATGCCCACCGACGCGGACGTCATGCACGACCGCTCGCTGTTCTCCTCCGTCGCGTCGTGCTCCTCGGGCGTCGAGCTCGACCAGGCCCAGGTGGTCGTGGTCGGCAACGCGCCGGGTGTGGGCGGGCGCTACCGGATCGGCCACGCGGTGATGGCCGACGCCCTCGACCAGGACGGCATCTGGGACGCGATCCGCTCCGCCGGGCTCGACCTGCCCGAGCGGCCGCGCACCTCCGACCTCGACGGCCGGCTGGTCAACGTGTTCCTCAAGTGCGAGGCCTCCCAGGACGGCCAGGTCCGCGGCCGCCGCAATGCGATGCTCGACGACTCCGACGTGCACTGGCACCGGCAGATCAAGGCGGCCGTCGGCGGCGTGACCGCGGCCGTCACCGGCGACCCCGCGGTCTTCGTCTCGGTCTCCGCTGCCCACCAGGGACCCGACGGCGGCGGCCCGGTCGCCGCGATCGTCGACCTGGGCTGAGTGGCGACACGCCGGAGGGTTTCGGCTGTCAGCAGCCGAAACCCGCACGACACGCGGGGCGCCTCCGGCGTGTCGTGCGGGTTCTGGCTGCCAGCAGCCGAACCCCGCACGGCGCGTCGACGGGACCAAGGTCAGTTAGATGAGATGTCAACCACATCAGACTGAGGACAAAGGTCCTACGAATTCCCGGGTCCCGCGCGGGACGATGGAGCGGTAAAGACGGGAGGACGGGCGTCGGACCCGCCCCCCGTCCCTTCACGAAGGACTCCATCGAACCCGTGACGACCACCGCAGACCGCCCCGTCGCCAGCCCCGCCGATCTCGCCGATCTCGCTGTCGACTCCGCCAGCAGCCCGGACACGATCACCGACACCGGTCCCTGGCGCGGGTTCGTGCGCGGCGACTGGTGTGACGGCATCGCGGTGCGCGACTTCATCCGCGCCAACTACACGCCGTACGACGGGGACGCGGACTTCCTCGCCGGCCCGACGCCCCGCACCACCGGCATCTGGGCGACGCTGTCGGCGATGTTCCCGGTCGAGCGGGCCCGCGGCGTCTTCGATATCGACACCCACGTGCCCGGCTCGATCACCAGCCACGGCCCCGGCTACATCGACCGCGACCACGAGCTGATCGTCGGCCTGCAGACCGACGTCCCGCTCAAGCGCGCGATCATCCCCAACGGCGGCTGGAAGATGGTCAAGGACTCGCTGGCGGCGTACGGCTACGAGGTCGACCCGCACGTCGAGGAGATCTTCACCCGCTACCGCAAGACCCACAACGCGGGCGTGTTCGACGCCTACACCCCCGAGATCCGCGCGGCCCGCCGCTCGCACATCATCACCGGCCTGCCGGACGCCTACGGCCGCGGCCGGATCATCGGCGACTACCGCCGGGTCGCGCTGTACGGCGTCGACCGGCTCGCCGCCGGCAAGGTCGCCGACCTGCGGGCCCTCGACTCCCGGCCCTCCAGCGAGGAGGTCATCCGCTCCCGCGAGGAGATCGCCGAGCAGATCCGCGCCCTCGACGAGCTCAAGACGATGGCCGCGTCCTACGGCTTCGACATCTCCGGCCCCGCGAGCAACGCCCGCGAGGCGATCCAGTGGCTGTACTTCGGCTACCTCGGCGCGGTCAAGGACCAGAACGGCGCCGCGATGTCGCTGGGCCGCACCAGCACGTTCGTCGACGTGTTCATCGAGCGCGACCTGGCCGAGGGCGTGCTCACCGAGGAGCAGGCCCAGGAGCTCGTCGACGACTTCGTGATCAAGCTGCGGATCGTCCGGTTCCTGCGGACCCCGGCGTACGACGCGCTGTTCTCCGGCGACCCGATGTGGGTGACCGAGTCGATCGGCGGCATGGGCGAGGACGGCCGCACCCTGGTCACTCGCACCTCGTTCCGCTACCTGCAGACGCTCTACAACCTCGGCCCCGCCCCGGAGCCGAACCTCACCGTGCTCTGGTCCCCGGAGCTGCCCGACGGCTTCAAGCGCTTCTGCGCCCAGGTGTCGCTGGACACCAGCGCGATCCAGTACGAGTCCGACGAGCTGATGCGCCCGCGCTTCGGCGACGACACCGCGATCGCGTGCTGCGTCTCGCCGATGGCGGTCGGCAAGTCGATGCAGTTCTTCGGCGCCCGGGTCAACCTCGCCAAGACCGTGCTCTACGCGATCAACGGCGGCCGCGACGAGGTCTCCGGCGCCCAGGTCGGCCCCGAGAGCGCCGTGTACGACGGGGAGGTGCTCGACTACGACGAGGTCCGGTCGCGCCTCGACGCGATGATGGACTGGCTGGCCGGCACCTACGTCTCCGCGCTGAACGTCATCCACTTCATGCACGACAAGTACGCCTACGAGAAGCTCGAGATGGCGCTGCACGACTCCGAGGTGCACCGCACGATGGCGTGCGGCATCGCCGGGCTCTCGGTGGCGGCCGACTCGCTGTCCGCGATCAGGTACGCCGAGGTGCGCCCGGTCCGCGACGAGCGCGGTCTGGTCGTGGACTACGACACCACCGGCGAGTTCCCGACGTACGGCAACGACGACGACCGCGCCGACGCGATCGCGGTCGAGCTGGTCGAGTCGTTCATGGCCAAGGTGCGCCAGCACCCGACGTACCGCAACGCCGAGCACACCCAGTCGGTGCTGACGATCACGTCGAACGTCGTCTACGGCAAGGGCACCGGCAACACCCCCGACGGCCGCCGCGCCGGCGAGCCGTTCGCTCCGGGCGCCAACCCGATGAACGGCCGCGACCGGCACGGCATCGTGGCCTCCGCGCTGAGCGTCGCGAAGCTGCCGTTCGAGGCCGCGCAGGACGGGATCTCGCTGACCACCACGGTCACGCCGAGCGGCCTGGGCCGCACCCGGGACGAGCAGATCACCAACCTCGCCGGCGTCCTCGACGGCTACATGTCCTCCGAGGGCTTCCACATGAACGTCAACGTGCTCGACCGCGAGACGCTGCTCGACGCGATGGAGCACCCGGAGAACTACCCGCAGCTGACGATCCGGGTCTCGGGGTACGCCGTGAACTTCGTGCGCCTGACCCGCGAGCAGCAGCAGGACGTCATCAGCCGCACCTTCCACGAAGGCCTGTAGATGACCGTCGACCTGTGCGCCGCCACCCCCGAGGCGGAGCAGTCCGCCCCGGCGGGGAGCGTCACCGGGTCGGTGCACTCGTGGGACATCTCCACCGGCGTCGACGGACCGGGCACGAGGTTCGTGCTGTTCACCGCCGGCTGCCCGCTGGCGTGCGCCTACTGCCACAACCCCGACACGCAGGACATGCGCTACGGCACCCGGCGCTCGGCCGACGAGGTGCTGACCAGGATCGGCCGCTACCGCGGGTTCATCGCGGCCTCGGGCGGCGGCGTGACGGTGTCCGGCGGCGAGCCGCTGCTGCAGCCGGCGTTCACCTCCGCGGTGCTGCGCGGCGCCAAGGACCTCGGGCTGCACACCGCCCTGGACACGTCCGGTGCGCTGGGGGAGCGCGCGAGCGACGAGCTGCTGGACGCGACCGACCTGGTGCTGCTCGACGTCAAGGCGATCGACCCGGCGATCTACGAGAACCTCACCCGGTTCGGCCTCACGCCCACGCTGCGGTTCGCCGAGCGGCTCGCGACCCTCGGCAAGCGGGTGTGGATCCGCTACGTCCTCGTGCCCGGCTGGAACGACGAGCCCGAGCACCTCGAGCGGCATGCGGCGTACGTCGCGACCCTCGGCAACGTCGAGCGCGTCGACGTGCTCGGCTACCACCGGCTCGGCCGCGAGAAGTACGCCCAGCTCGGCATGGAGGACCGGCTCGCCGGTGTCGACGGCGCGACCCCGGCGCAGGTCCGCGCCGCGCGCGACGTGTTCACCGCGGCCGGGCTGCGGGCGCCGTGACCTCAGGTGCACCGGGGATGATGGAGCGGTGACCACCACCCCCGAGCCCGTCGGCTCCGTCTGGCCCGGCCTCACCGACCAGGACCACTCCCACGCGTACGTCGACCGGTTCCGCCAGATGGCCGCCCGCGGCCAGGACCTCCACGGCGAGGCCCGGCTCGTCGACGCCCTCGCGCCGCGGGGCGCGCGGCTGCTGGACGCCGGCTGCGGCCCCGGCCGGCACGGCGGCTACCTGGCCGCCGCCGGCCACGACGTCGTCGGGGTCGACGTCGACCCGATCCTGATCGACGCCGCCCGGGCCGACCACCCGGGGGCCACCTGGCTGGTCTCGGACCTGTCGCGGCTCGACCTCCCGGCCCTGGGGGAGCCCGAGCCCTTCGACGGCGCGATGGTCGTCGGCAACGTCATGGACTTCGTGACCCCGGAGGCCCAGCCGCGGGTCATCGAGCGTCTCGGCGCCCACCTGCGCCCCGACGGCTTCCTGGTCGTCGGCTGCCGGACCGTCCGCGGGTTCACCCCCGCGGACCTCGACGCGGCGCTCCCGGGCGCCGGGCTGGTCCTCGAGCAGCGGTTCGCGACGTATGACCTGCGGCCGTGGACCGACGACGCGACGTTCTGCGTGAGCGTGCTGCGGGCCCGCTGACCGGGCCGACCGACCGGCCGCTCCGCCCCGCCCGACGTCATCCCTTTCGAGGGCCCTCGGCATCGAAAGGGATGACGTCCCGCGGCAGCGCGGGCCGGCTCGCGATCAGGCGGGCTGGAGGCCGGGGTTGCGGTCCTCGACGACGAACGACGCCGCCGTGCGCACCGGCGCGCCGGGACGCCGGACGTAGGGGACGGTCTTGAAGTCGGCGTACAGGCGCTCGCGCTCGAAGCGGGCCAGGACGTAGCCGCGCCGGCCGCTGGCGAACCGGATGTGCGGGTTGACGGCACGCTCGGCCCGCATCTCCCCGGACCGGTCCTGGCCGTCGCCGCCGCTGGTGATCGAGGTCGTCACGAGCTCCACGCCCACCGGCCGCGTGGACGGCCGGTCGAAGTCGAGGCGCAGGTCGTTGGCGTAGTGGCGGTGCACGTCGCCGGTGAGCACGACCGGGTTGCGCACGCCGCGGTGCTCGAAGCCCTCGAGGATCCGGTGGCGGGACGCGGCGTACCCGTCCCAGCCGTCCATCCCGACCTGGAGCCCGGGCCGCCGCGAGCGGTCCCGCTGGGCGAAGAACACCTGCTGGGCCAGCACGTCCCACCGGGCGTCGGAGTCGCCGAGACCCTGCAGCAGCCACTGCTCCTGCCGGTCGCCGGTGATCGAGCGGCGCGGGTCCAGGCGGGCCCGGCGCGCCGACCGGCTGTGGCCGCGGCTGACCTGGTCGTCGCGGTACTGCCGGGTGTCGAGCAGGTGCACGGTCGCCAGGTCGCCCCACTGCAGCCGCCGGTAGATCCGCATCCGCGGCCCGTGCGGCAGCGACGTGCGCCGCAGCGGCATGTTCTCGTAGTAGGCCCGGAACGCCGAGGCCCGCCGCTGCCGGAACGACGGGTCGGAGCGACGCCGGTGCTCCTGGTGCAGCCCGGCCCAGTTGCCGTCGACCTCGTGGTCGTCGAACACCACGCTCCAGGGCGCCGCGGCGTGCGCGGCCTGCAGGTCGGGGTCGGTCTTGTACTGCGCGTGCCGCTGCCGGTACGCCGCGAGCGAGACCGTCTCGGGCCCGGCCACCGACCGCACGTTGTGGGGGTAGGCCACGTAGGCGTCGTTGCGCATCTCGTAGAGGTAGTCGCCCAGGTGCAGGACCAGGTCGGGCGTCTCCTCCGCCAGCCGCCGGTAGGCGGTGAAGTAGCCGTGCTCGTACTGCGCGCACGAGGCCGCCGCGACCGTCAGCGACGAGGGCGAGCTCGCGTACGCCGGGGCGGTACGGGTCCGGCCGACCCCGGAGAGGTGGCCCTCCGCGCGGAACCGGTAGAAGTACTCGCGCCCGGGCTGGAGCCCGTCGACCTCGACGTGCACCGCGTGCGCGAAGCGGGGCACGGCCCGCACCCGGCCGCCGCGCACGACCCGGGTCAGCCCGGGGTCCTCGGCCACCTGCCAGTCCACGAGCACCTCGCGCGAGGGCATCCCGCCGAGCCCGTCCCAGGCCAGCGGCTGGGGGGCCAGGCGGGTCCACAGCACGACCCCGTCCGGCTCGGGGTCGCCCGACGCGACGCCGAGCGTGAACGGGTCGCGCAGCCTGCGCCGGGCAGCCATCGGCATCTCGAGGAGGGGTGGGCGGGCGGCGGCCGCGAGGGCCGGGGTGGACATCACACCGAGGGAGGCGAGGGCGCCTCCGACGACCGTGCGGCGGCTGATCACGGCCCTCACCGTGTCGGCGCCGGACGGGCTCTCGACGGCGCCCAGGAAGACGTCCGACGAACGCCGACCGAAACGACGGCGCGGGCGTCAACCCGCCCGTCAGGCTGCGGTCACCTGACGTGCGGGCTCAGGACTCCAGCCACTCCCGGATCGCGGCGTCGTGCTGCCCCAGCGTCGGCGGGGCGAGGTGCTCGGACCGCCCGCCGGAGAACGGGTTGTCGTCGAAGCGGATCGGCGACCCCGGCAGCTTCAGCTCGCCCTGGGTGGGGTGGTCGACCGAGAGCAGCAGGCCCTGGGAGAGCGTCTGCTCCCAGGAGTAGACGTCGTCCATCGACCGCACCTTGCCCGACGGCACGCCGGCCTCGGCGAGCCGCGCCAGCCACTGCTCGGCCGGCCCGTCGGCGAACAGCGCCTCGATGCGGGCGATCAGCCCGTCCCGGTTGGCCACGCGCAGCGCGTTGGTCGCGTACGCCGGCTCCTCGGGGTCCCAGCCGAACGCCGCGCACAGCGCCCTCCAGAGGCTCTCCGAGCCGCACGCGATCTGCACCGGCGCGGTCGCGGTCGCGAACATGCCGTACGGCGCGATCGAGGGGTGGTGGTCGCCGGCCAGCCCGGGCACCTCCCGGGCGACCGTCCACCGGGTGCCCTGGAACGCGTGCACGCCCACCATCCCGGCGAGCAGCGAGGTCCGGACGACCCGGCCCCGCCCGGTGCGGGTGCGCTCGTGCAGGGCCGCCAGCACCCCGAAGGCGCCGTTCATGCCGGCCACCAGGTCCGCGATCGGGACGCCGACCTTGGTCGGCTGCGACGTACCCGTCACCGACATCAGCCCGCCCTCGCCCTGCGCGATCTGGTCGTAGCCGGCGCGCGTCGCCTCGGGCCCGTCGTGGCCGAACCCGGTGATGCTCAGCAGCACCAGCCCGGGGTTGAGCTCGTGCAGCCGCTCGGCCGAGAAGCCCAGCCGGTCCATGACGCCCACCCGGAAGTTCTCCATCAGCACGTCGGCGCGCTCGACCAGCCGCGCCAGCACCTGCTTGCCGTCCTCGGACTTCAGGTCGAGGACCAGCGACTCCTTGTTGCGGTTGGCGGAGAGGAAGTACGTCGACTCCCGCTCGTCGTCCGCGCCGACGAACGGCGGCCCCCAGCCCCGGGTGTCGTCGCCGGCCGGCGGCTCGATCTTGATCACCCGCGCCCCCATGTCGCCGAGCATCATCGCGGCGTGCGGGCCGGCGAGCGCGCGGGTCAGGTCGAGCACGACCAGGTCGGAGAGGGGTCCATCGGTCATGCGGCGACGCTACTGATGTGTGCGGGCGCGGCCTACGGCGACACCTGCCAACGCGGGTCGCCTAGCTCTGCCACATCCACTCCATCTCGGCCACCACCAGGTCGCGGGTGGCCTGGCCAGCGAGCAGCTGCACGGCGTGCAGCGAGACATCGACCCCGGCGGACACGCCCGCCGAGGTCAGGATCGTCTCCGCGCTGCGCACGAACCGCTGGCCGCGCACGACCTTCGTGGTCGGCGAGATCGCCGCGAGCTCGTCGTACGCGTCGTGGTGGGTGGTGGCGGCCCGCCGCTCCAGCAGGCCGGCCTGCCCGAGCAGCAGCGCGCCGGTGCACACCGAGAGCAGCAGCTCGACCTCCGCGGCCCGCTCGCGCAGCCAGGCGAGCAGCCGCTCGTCGTGCAGCAGCGGGCGGGTGCCGGCGCCGCCGGGCACCACGAGCAGGTCGGGCGGGGGAGCGTCGTCGAGGGAGTACGTCGGCAGCACGGTGAACCCGCCGCGTCCGACGGCCGGGGCGCCGGTCAGGCCGACCGAGAACACCGAGAACGGCCCGTCCTCGCCCAGCTCGCCGGCGACGTTGAACACCTCGTAGGGGCCCGCGAAGTCCAGCACCTCCATGTCGTCGAAGGCGAGGATGGCGACGGTGCGGGCGCTCACGCACGCCATTGTCCCGCCTGTCGGCGCGGGATGGTCGAATGGCCACATGACGACCACCGCGACGACGTACCGCCTCGTGCGGCCCGACGCCGCCGCGGCCGTGCCCGAGCTCGACGAGCACCAGCGCCGCGTCGTCGACCATCCCGGCGGGCCGCTGCTGGTGCTGGCCGGCCCCGGCACCGGCAAGACCACCACGCTGGTCGAGGCGATCGTCGACCGCATCGAGCGGCGCGGCGCGACGGCCGACCAGGTGCTGGCGCTGACGTTCTCGCGCAAGGCCGCCGAGCAGCTGCGCGACCGGGTGACGGCGCGCGTCGGCCGCACGATGGCCACGACGCTGAGCTCGACGTTCCACTCGTTCGCCTACGGGCTGGTCCGGCGCTACGCGCCCGCCGAGCTGTACGCCGCACCGCTGCGGCTGCTCTCGGCGCCCGAGCAGGACGTCGTGCTCCAAGAGCTGCTCACCGACAACCCCGAGTCGGTCCGCTGGCCCGACGCGCTCCGGGCGGCGGTCGGCACGCGCGGGTTCGCCCGTGAGGTGCACGCCGTGCTGGCCCGGGCGCGCGAGCGCGGGCTGGACCCCGACGACCTGGTCGCGCTCGGCCGGGCCGAGGGCGTCCCGGAGTTCGAGGCGGCCGGGCTGTTCCTCGCGCAGTACCTCGACGTCCTCGGCGACCAGGCGGCGATCGACTACCCCGACCTGATCGCCCGCGGCGTCATCGAGGCGCAGCGCCACCGCGACGAGCTGCGCGCGCAGTTCCGCCACTTCTTCGTCGACGAATACCAGGACACCGACCCGAGCCAGGTGGCGCTGCTGCGGGCCCTGGCGGGCGACGGCCGCGACCTGACCGTCGTCGGCGACCCCGACCAGTCGATCTATGGCTTCCGCGGCGCCGACGTGCGCGGCATCCTCGACTTCCCGGCCGAGTTCCGCACCCGCGAGGGCGAGCCGGCACCGGTCGTCGCCCTCGGCACGACCCGACGGTTCGGGTCCCGGCTGCTGCGCGCCTCGCGCACCGTCGCCGCCTCGATCGGCGTCAGCGGGGCGATCCCGCACGGGGCCTGGGACGCGTTCCGCAACCCGGAGGCGGCGGCCCACGACCTCGGCCCCGGGTCGGTCGAGGTGCTCACGTTCGACACCGCGCGCGCCGAGACCGAGCACGTCGCCGACCTGCTGCGCCGCGCCCACCTCGAGGACGGGCTGCGCTGGTCCGAGATGGCGGTGCTGGTCCGCTCCGGCCGGGGCAGCATCCCCGCGCTGCGCCGGTCGCTGACCGCCGCCGGCGTCCCGGTCGAGGTGGCCAGCGACGAGACGCCGCTGGTCCGCGAGCCCGCGGTGCTGCCGCTGCTCGGGGCGCTCGCCGCCGTCGTCGACGCCGACGTCGAGGACCCCGCCCACGACGACCACGTCGGCCCCGACCGGGCCGAGGCGCTGCTGACCTCCCCGCTCGGCGGCCTCGACGCGACGGACGTCCGCGCCCTCACCCGCGCGCTGCGCGCCCGTGACCCCGAGGCCGCGCCGCGGACGCTCGTACGCCGAGCGGTGCTCGACCCCACCGCGCTCGACGGCGTCGATGGCGAGCCCGCCCGCCGCGCCCGCCGCCTCGCCGCGCTGCTCGACCGGGCGCGCCGGCAGGCGGCCGACGGTGGCACCGCCGAGGAGGTGCTCTGGACGCTCTGGGACGGCTCCGACTGGGGCCGCCGGCTCCGCCAGTCCACCCAGGGCGGCGGCCACGGCGCCCGGCTGGCCCACCGCGACCTCGACGCGATCTGCGCGCTGTTCGAGGTCGCCGCGCGCACCGAGGAGCAGCGCGGCCACACCAGCATCGGCGCGTTCCTCGACACGCTGCGCGCCCAGGAGATCCCGGCGGACACCCTGGCCGACCGTGGGGTCCGCGGCGACGCCGTCCGGCTCCTCACCGCCCACCGCTCCAAGGGCCTGGAGTGGCGGCTGGTCGTGGTCGCCCACGTCCAGGAGGGCGCCTGGCCCGACCTGCGGCGCCGCGACTCGCTGCTCGGGGCCGACCGGATCGGCCGCGACGGGCTGCTGCCGCCGCTGACCCGCGGCGCGATGCTCGCCGAGGAGCGGCGGCTCTTCTATGTCGCCGCGACCCGGGCGCGCCAGCGGCTCGTCGTCACGGCCGTGCAGTCGCCCGAGGACGACGGCGAGCAGCCGTCGCGGTTCCTCACCGAGCTCGGCCGCCCGGCCGAGCACCGGGTGGGCCGGCCGCGCCGGCCGCTGTCGATGGACGGCCTGGTCGCCGAGCTGCGCCGCACCCTCGCCGACCCCGACCAGCCCGAGCCGCTGCGCCGTGCCGCCGCCCGCCGGCTGCGGCTGCTGGCCGACACCGACCTCGACGGCCGCCCGCTCGCGCCGTCGGCCGACCCCGCGACCTGGTGGGGGCTGCGCGCGCCGACCCGGTCCGAGCGCCCGGTCCGGCCCGAGGGCGAGCCGCTCACGATCTCCGCGAGCGTGCTCGAGGGGCTGCTCACCTGCCCGGCGCAGTGGTTCCTCCAGCGCGAGGCGGGCGGCGAGGTGGTCAGCTCGGCCAGCCAGGGGTTCGGCAAGGTCGTGCACGCGATCGCCGAGCGGGTCGCGTCCGGGGAGCTCGACGCCGGCGACCCGATGCCCGAGCTGATGGCGCTGGTCGACGACGTCTGGGGGCGTATGGAGTTCCGCACGCCCTGGTCGTCGGCGCGCGAGCGCGCGGCGGTCGAGGCGGCGCTCCTCCGGTTCCTCCTGTGGCACCGCCGCCCCGGCGCCCGCACCGTCGTCGCCACCGAGCCGCGGCTGCACGCCGAGGTGACGCTGCCCGACGGCCAGATGGTCCGGCTGCACGGCTACGCCGACCGGCTCGAGCTCGACGAGGACGGGCGCGTGGTGGTCGTCGACCTCAAGACCGGCAAGTACGCCCCGACCGGGCCCGAGGTCGAGCGGCACTCCCAGCTCGGGCTCTACCAGCTGGCCGTCGACCACGGCGCGGCCGACGAGCTGGTCGGGCAGCCGGTGGTCTCCGGCGGTGCCGAGCTCGTGCAGCTGCGGCTCGGCGACGAGCTCCCCAAGGTCCAGCACCAGGCCCCCGCGTCCGGCGACGGCCCGCGGCTGGTCGAGGAGCAGCTCGCTCAGGCGGCCGCCGCCCTGCGCGCCGAGGAGTTCGCGGCCCGCCCGGGCGCCCACTGCGAGCGGTGCACGTTCTGGGCGGTCTGCCCCGCCAAGGCCTCCGGGACGGTGCTTTCATGAGGACCATCGACACCCCCGAGCAGCTGCGCGAGGTGCTGGGCGCCGACTTCACGTTCAGCGCCCAGCAGTTCGCGGCGATCACCGCGCCGCTGGAGCCCGCGGTCGTCATCGCCGGCGCCGGCTCCGGCAAGACCACGGTGATGGCCGCCCGCGTCGTGTGGCTGGTCGGCACCGGCCGGGTGCGGCCCGACCAGGTGCTCGGCCTGACGTTCACCACCAAGGCGACCGCCGAGCTCCAGCAGCGGATCCGCGAGAGCCTGCGCAACGCCGGGCTGCTGCCCGACCGCAGCCGGCCGCTGACCGGCCCCGGGGACGAGGACGACGAGGTCGAGGAGCCGACGGTCGCGACGTACCACTCCTACGCCTCGGGCCTGCTCAGCGAGCACGGCCTGCGGATCGGCCACGAGCCCGACACCCGGCTGATCGCCGACGCCAGCCGCTACCAGCTCGCCGCCCGGGCCGTGCAGCGCTACACCGCGCCGGTGGACAAGCTCAGCGACTCCCCGCGCCACGTCATCCAGTACCTCTTGTCCCTCGACGCCGAGCTGAGCGAGCACCTGGTGCTGCCCGAGGAGGTGCGCGCGTACGACGCCGCCGAGCGACCGCGCTTCGAGGCCGGCATGGCCACCGAGCACCGCAAGACCTACCGCGAGCGCAACGAGAAGGCGATCCTCGCGATCGACCGGCGGGCCGAGCTGCTCGGCCTGGTCGAGGCCTACCGGCGGCTCAAGTCCCACCTCGGGCTGATGGACTTCTCCGACCAGATCGCGCTCGCCGCCCGGCTCGCGCAGGACTGCCCCGAGGTCGGCGCGGCCGAGCGGGACAAGTACCGCATCGTGCTGCTCGACGAGTACCAGGACACCTCGGTCGCCCAGGCGCTGATGCTCAGCCGGCTCTTCGGCGCCGGCCACCCGGTCACCGCGGTCGGCGACCCCAACCAGGCCATCTACGGCTGGCGCGGCGCGTCGGTCTCCAACATCCTCGAGTTCGCCCAGGACTTCCCGGCGGCCTCCGGCACCACCCGCACCTACCCGCTCACGGTCAACCGGCGCTCCGACGAGCGGATCCTCGCCACCGCCAACCACCTGGCCGCGCAGCTGTACGCCGAGCGGCCGGACCTGCTGCCGCTCGAGCCCAAGCCGGACGCCGAGCCGGGCGAGGTGCGCGCGATCGTGCACGAGACCGACGTCGACGAGCTGGCCTGGCTGGCCGACCGGGTGGTCGAGACCCATGCCGCGATCGCGTCCCGCACCGACAAGCCGGCGTGGAGGGAGATCGGCGTCCTCACCCGCGACAACGCCCACGCCGCGGCGGTCTTCGACGCCCTCAGCGCGCGGGAGATCCCGGTCGAGATCGTCGGCCTCAAGGGCCTGCTGCGGCTGCCCGAGGTCTCCGAGGTGGTCGCCACGCTGACGCTGGTCCAGGACGTGACGGCCAACGCCGCGCTGCTGACCCTGCTGGCCGGGCCGCGCTGGGCGATCGGGCTCCGCGACCTCACGCTGCTCGGCCGCCGGGCCCGCGAGCTGGCCGGGGCCACCGGTCGCGGCGCGGCGTTCGCCGACCTCGAGGCGCAGCTGCGAGCGGCGGTCGAGGGCGCCGACCCGACCGAGATCCCGTCGCTGTGCGACGCCCTCGAGGACCCGGGCGACCTCGGCTACTCCGCCGAGGCGCTGGGGCGGTTCCGGATGCTGGCCGACGAGCTGCGCCGGCTGCGCACCGCGATCGGCGAGCCGATCCTCGACCTGGTCCGCCGCATCGTCGACGTCACCGGCATCGACGTCGAGCTCGCCTCGTCGGTCAGCCCGGCCGCGGCGGCCCGACGCGACAACCTCGACCTGTTCGTGCAGGCGGTCGCGGAGTTCCAGGCCGTCGACGGGCAGGTCACGCTGGCCGCGCTGCTGGCCTGGCTGGAGGCCGAGGACGAGTTCGGCCAGGGCCTCGACGTGGCCACGCCGTCCGAGGCCGACTCGGTCAAGCTGCTCACCGTGCACCGCGCCAAGGGCCTGGAGTGGGACGCGGTGTTCCTGGTCGGCGTGACCGAGCAGAAGTTCCCGACCAACCGCGGCCGGTCCAGCTGGCTGACCGTCCCCTACGCGATGCCGGTGGCGCTGCGCGGCGACGCGCGCGACCTCCCGCAGCTGGCCGGCCACACCCCCGAGGACATCGCCGCGCGGGCCAAGGCGGCCAAGGAGCACGAGGCGCTGGAGGAGCTCCGGCTCGGGTACGTCGCCTGGACCCGCGCCCGGCACCAGCTGTTCGTCTCCGGCTGGCGGTGGACGGCCTCGCGCAAGGGCGGGCTGGGCCCCTCGGCGTACCTCCTGCGCACCCGCGAGGCGATGGCGACGTGGGGCGGCCAGCCCGACGCGTGGCTCGAGCCCGTGATGAAGGGCGAGCCGCACCCGTTCGCCGACGCGTCCCCCGACCTGCCCTGGCCGATCTCCCACCAGACCGCGGAGGTCGGGCGTCGCCGCGAGGCGGCGGCGCGGGTGCGCGACGCCGACCCGGCGGTGCCCGATGCGGTCGAGGACATGCTGCTGCTGGACCGGATCCAGCAGTGGGACGACGAGATCCGGCGGCTGCTCGAGGAGGCGCGGCGCGAGCGCTCGCCGGACGTGGCCGTGCCGCTGCCCTCCAGCCTGTCCGCGACGTCGCTGGCCCGGCTGCGCGACGACCCCGAGGAGTTCGCCCGCGACCTGGCCCGGCCGATGCCGCGGCCGCCGTCGTCCGCCGCGCGATTCGGCACCCGCTTCCACGCCTGGGTCGAGGCGCGGTGCGGGCAGCAGCTGCTGCTCGACCCCGACGACCTGCCCGGCCGCGCGGACGCCGAGGTCGACGACGACGCCGACCTGCGCGAGCTGGTGAAGCGGTTCGAGGACGGCCCGTTCGGCGACCGGGTGCCGATCGCGATCGAACCGTCATTCGCGCTGGTGCTCGGCCACCCGGGCGGCGGCCAGGTCGTCCGCGGCCGGATCGACGCGGTCTACGCCGAGCCGGACGGCTCCCACCTGCTCGTCGACTGGAAGACCAACCGCGCGGCGACCGCCGACCCGCTCCAGCTGGCGATCTACCGGGTCGCCTGGGCCGAGCTGCACGGCCTGCCGCTCGAGCGGGTGCGCGCCGGGTTCTACTACGTCCGCACCGGCGAGCTCGTCGAGCCCGAGGGGCTCGCGGACCGTCAGGCGCTCGAGGCGATGCTCTCGCTCTGAGCCTCGCGGTCCAGCCAGGCGGCGACGCCGCGGGCGGCGACGCGGCCGGCCCGGTTGGCGCCGATCGTGCTCGCCGACGGGCCGTAGCCGACCAGCTGCACCCGCCGGTCGGCGACCGCGGTGGTGCCGTCGAGCCGGATGCCGCCGTACTCGGAGCGCAGCGCCAGCGGCGCCAGGTGGCCGACGGCCGGCCGGAACCCGGTCGCCCACAGGATCGCCTGCGCGGACTCGAGGGTCCCGTCGGGCATCCGCACCCCGTCGGGCTCGACCGCCACGAACATCGGGTGCCGGACGTACGCGCCGAGCCGTTCGGCCGCGCGCTCCTGCTCGCGCAGCACCAGCCCGGTGACGCTCACCACGCTGGCCGGCGCCAGGCCGCGGCGGACCCGCTCCTCGACCAGCGCCACCGCCTGGCGGCCGTGGTCGGGGGTGAAGTCGTCGGTGCGCCAGACCGGCTCGCGTCGGGTCACCCAGAACGTGTCCGTGACCGGGGCCAGCTCGCCGAGCAGCTGGACGGCGGACGCCCCGCCGCCCACGACCACCACCCGGCGGCCGCGGAAGTGCTCGGCGCCCGGATAGGCGACCGGGTGCAGCTGCTCGCCGCGGAACGTCTCCATCCCGGGGTAGCGCGGCACGAACGGGTGCGACCAGGTGCCGGTCGCGTTGACCAGGGTCCGGGTCGTCCAGGTGCGGTCGCCGGCCCGGACGACGAGCAGGTCGCCGGCGCTGGTCACCTCGTCGACCCTGATGGGCCGGAGCACGGGCAGGCCGTGCTCCCGCTCGTAGCGGTCGAAGTACGCCGGCACCACGACGTTCGCCCGGCCCGCCTCGTCGGCCGGCGGCTCGGAGTCGGGCAGCGCCGCGACCCCGTGCACGTCGCGCATGCTCAGCGAGTCCCAGCGGTGCTGCCACGCGCCGCCCGGCGCGCCGTCGGCGTCGAGCACGACGTGGCTCAGCCCGCGCCGCCGCAGGTGGTACGACGCGGAGAGCCCGGCCTGGCCCGCGCCGATCACCACCGAGTCCAACACCGCGTCGCCCATGCCCGGTGCAACACCGGTGCGCGGGCGATTAGTCCGTCGCGGTGCCCGCGGCGAGCGCGATCTCGACCATGGTGCCGAAGGTCTGCTCGCGCTCCTGCGACGTGGTCTCCTCGCCGGTGAGGATGTGGTCGCTGACCGTGCAGATGGTCAGCGCGCGCCGCCCGTGCTTGGCGGCGAGCGTGTACAGCGCGCTGGCCTCCATCTCGATCGCGAGCAGGCCGTAGTCGGCCATCCGGGCGACCAGCTCGGGGCGGGCGGCGTAGAACGAGTCGCTGCTGAAGATCAGCCCCACGTGCACGGCCTCGGCGAGGTCCTTCGCGGCCGCGGCGTCGTGCGCGGCGCGGAGCAGCCCGAAGTCGGCGACCGGGGCGTAGTCGAGCCCCTCGAACCGGATCCGGTTCATCGAGGAGTCGGTGCACGCGCCGGAGGCGATCACGATGTCGCGGACCGCGAGCCTCTCGGCCAGCGCGCCGCACGAGCCGACCCGGATGACCGACTGCACGTCGTACTCGGCGAACAGCTCGTTGACGTAGATCGACATCGACGGCTGGCCCATCCCCGAGCCCTGGACCGAGACCCGGTGGCCCTGCCAGGTGCCGGTGAAGCCGTACATGCCGCGCACCTCGGTGTAGCAGCGCGCGTCCTCGAGGAACGTCTCCGCGATCCACCGCGCTCGCAGCGGGTCGCCGGGCATGAGGACGAGGGGAGCGATGTCGCCGGGCTGGGCGCCGATGTGGGTACTCACGTGGCAGAAGCCTAGGACTAGCCTCGCGCAGGTGACGTATCCGCACGAGCGGCTCTCGGCCAACCCCCACGACCGGACCGCGCTGCACCGCGGCGACGACGCGTGGCTCGAGGAGAGGTGGGCGGACCCGCGGTCTCGGGTGCTGGTCGTCTCCGGCACCCGGATCCGTCCGCGCGACGGGCAGATCGCGTGGGTCTCGCCCGCCGACGCCCCCGATGGGTTGCGGGTGCTGCTGGGCGAGCAGGACGGCCGGGCGTGGTTCGCGGTGATCGTCGATGCGGAGCTCTCCCAGGCGGGCGAGCCGGGGGAGTGGACGCCGCTGCGCGGAGTGCTCCCGTACCTCGCCGACGACGCGGGCCTGGTCCTGCACGCGCTCGGCCTGGCCGAGTGGCTGTTCGTCACCCGGTTCTGCCCCCGCTGCGGCGAGCCGCTCTCGGCCCGGTCCGCGGGGCACGAGCTGGTCTGCCCGAACGGGCACACGCAGTTCCCGCGCACCGACCCGGCCGTGATCATGGTCGTCACCATCGGCGAGCCCGGCGCCGAGGACGAGCGCTGCCTGCTCGGCCGGCAGGCGGTCTGGCCGGCCGGGCGCTACTCGACCCTGGCCGGGTTCTGCGAGCCGGGAGAGACCCTCGAGGACGCCGTACGCCGGGAGGTGCTCGAGGAGGTCGGGATCGTCGTCGGCGAGGTGGAGTACTTCGGCAACCAGCCGTGGCCGCTGCCCGCGAGCCTGATGATCGGCTTCATCGGGCGCGCGCTGACCACCGAGATCCAGGTCGACGAGCGCGAGATCGAGGACGCCCGGTGGTTCACGCGTGCGGAGATGAGGGAGCTCTCCGAGGCGGGCACGATCGCGCTCCCCAGCGGGGTCTCGATCAGCCGGTCACTCGTCGAGCACTGGTACGGCGGCCCACTCCCGGGTCACTGGTAGCGGCCAGCGACCCGGGCGCGCGAGTTGGGGGGTTCGGCGGCGGGCAGCCGGAACCCGCACGACACGCCGGGCAGCCTCGGCGTGTCGTGCGGGTTCCGGCCGCCAGGTGGTGCGGCTGTGGCGGATGTGGCAACCCCGTGCCGGCCGGGCGAGCGCCTCGGTCCGCCGCGATGTGGGACCCCCCACGGATGCCCGGCGCCGCGGTCGGGCACCGTGGGGGACATGCCAGCACAGACGAGGAGCGTGGACGCGTGGGGCATCCAGCGCGACTGGATCGACTCCGACGACCTGCCGCAGACCGTCGCGTCCGAGACCGTCGAGAGCCTTCGCGCGGTGATCGACACTCCGCCGGACGACCTGGAGCAGCGCGCCCCGATCGTCACCCGTCCGGGCCGTGAGCTCGGCCTCGGCCGGGTGGAGGTGACCTGCGAGGACGGCTCGGAGCACGTCGTCGAGGGCCGGCTGCCCGAGGACTTCCCGCTCGGCTACCACCGGCTGCGCACCCCGGACGGCACCGGCCGCCGGCTGATTGTCTCCCCGGGCCGGTGCTGGCTGCCCGAGCGGCAGTCGTGGGGCTGGGCGGTGCAGCTGTACGCCGCCCGCTCGGCCGCCAGCTGGGGCATCGGCGACCTGGGCGACCTGCGGAACCTGCGGGCCTGGACCGAGCGCGAGGGTGGCGGGTTCCTGCTGGTCAACCCGCTGCACGCGGTCGCGCCCACGACGCCGCAGGAGGCCAGCCCGTACCTGCCGGCGACCCGGCGCTTCCGCAACCCGCTCTACCTCCGGGTCGACGAGGTTCCGGGGTACTCCGACGCTGACGTCGACGCCGAGGAGGTACGCCGGGTGGCGGCTGAGCCGCTGATCGACCGCGACGGGGTCTGGGCGGTGAAGCGGGTGGCGCTCGCGGCGGCGTACCGCCGTGTCGGTGACGACCCGGCGTTCAGCTCCTGGCGCGACGCGCAGGGTGCCTCGCTGGAGGAGTTCGCCACCTGGTGCGTGCTCGCGGAGGAGCACGGGCCTGACTGGCATGCCTGGCCCGACGAGCTCCGGCGGCCGGACGGGCCGGCGGTGGCGGCCTTCCGTGCGGCGCACGACGAGCGGATCGCCTTCCACGCCTGGCTGCAGTGGCAGCTCGACGCGCAGCTGCGCGCGGCGTCGGGCGACCTCACGGTGCTGCAGGACCTGCCGATCGGGGTGTCCGGCGGGGGCGCGGACTCGTGGGCGTGGCAGGACGTGCTCGCGCAGGGTGTCGCGGTCGGTGCCCCGCCGGACGCGCTCAACAGCCTCGGCCAGTCGTGGGGCTCGCCGCCGCTGGTGCCGTGGCGGCTCCGGGAGGCGGAGTACGAGCCGTTCATCCAGTCGGTGCGCGGCACGATCGCCGGTGCCGGTGGGCTGCGGATCGACCACGTGATGGGGCTGTTCCGGCTGTGGTGGATCCCGGAGGGCGCGGGCGCCACCGACGGCGCGTACGTCCGCTACCCCAGCGACGACCTGCTCGACATCGTCGCGCTCGAGTCCCACCGGGCCCGGGCCGTCGTGGTCGGCGAGGACCTCGGCACCGTCGAGCCGGGCGTGCCCGAGGCGCTCGCGGAGCGCGGCATCCTCTCGTACAAGGTGCTGTGGTTCGAGGAGGACGATCCGGCGGACTGGCCGGCCGGAGCGCTCGCGACCGTCACCACCCACGACCTGCCGACCGTGGCCGGGCTGTGGACCGGGTCGGACGCCGTGGAGCAGCACGTCGCGACCGGGATCCCCGAGGCGGAGGTGCAGAGCGGCCGGCGCGACCTGCTGGAGAAGCTCACCCGCGACGGGCTCGCGGCAGACGCCACCCCGGCCGACGCCGTGGCCGCGGCGTACGCCCAGCTCGCTCGCGCCGGCTGCCTGCTGCTCCAGCTCTCCCTCGAGGACGCCGTGCTCGAGGAGCGCCGCCCGAACATCCCCGGCACCGTCGACCGCGACAACTGGCGGATCCCGCTGCCGGTCCCGGTCGACCGGCTCGCGGACTCGCCGCAGGCCGCGCGGCTGGTGCGTCTGGTGACCGAGGCGCTGGCCGGGCGCTCCGCTCAGCGCCGCATCAGCACGACGACGCCCCAGCCGAGGTAGGTGCACTGGCAGGCCACGTGCTCGAACGGCGACGGTGTCCGTCTCGGCGTGCAGCTGGGCCGCGAGCTCGTCGTCGGGGTGCTCGTCGAGCCACCTGCGGGTGGTCACCCACTGACTCCGACTATTGCGGCGCGCGCAGGACCTTGCTCATCGGGCGGCCCTTGGCGAGCTCGTCGACGAGCTTGTCGAGGTAGCGGATCTGCCGCATCAGCGGGTCCTCGACCTCCTCCACCCGCACCCCGCACACCGGCCCGGTGATCAGGGAGGCGTGCGGGTTCAGGTCGGCCTGGGCGAAGAACTCCTCGAACGTCGTCTTCTCGTCCAGGTGCTGCTGGAGGGTGGCCTCGTCGTAGCCCGTCAGCCAGCGGATCACCTCGTCGAGCTCCTCGACCGTGCGCCCCTTCTTCTCGACCTTCGCGACGTAGTGGGGGTACACCGACGCGACGCTGGTGGTGAAGATCCGGTGGCTCACGGCGCCAGCGCCCCGAGGACGGTCTTCACGACCAGGGCCGGCGCGAGGCTCGCGGAGATCTCTCCCCGGTGGACCGCGGTCGAGGCGCCGTGGAGGATGCTCTGGATCGTCGTAACCTCCCACTCGAGGGGGAGGTCGGTCCGGAAGCACCCCTCGCGACGACCGCGGCGCAGGATCGCGCGCACGCGCTTGATGGGCGCCTGGTGGGCGTCGTGCAGGGTGTCGGGCGGCAGTGACGACTCGGCGGCGACGACGAGCGCCCCGAACCGGTGCGTGAGAGTCCACGAGGCCGTCAGCAACCGGGTCAGCACGTCCACCGGGTCGCCGGTCAGGTCGACGGAGGCGAGCTCTTCCTCCGAGCTCGCAATCGCCCGACCGGCGACGGCCGAGACCAGCGCGCCCCGGGACCCGAAGTGGCCGTACAACGTCATCCTGCCCACTCCGGCGGCCGCGGCGATGTCGTTGATGCTGGCGTCGGGGTCACGGGCCAGGCATGTCGTGGCGGCCTCGAGGATCGCGGCGATGTTCCTGCGGGCGTCCGCACGCACTGCCACCGGTCCGCGTGCGTTCGTCATGACCGGATGCTATCTCGTATCTAGACATACGAGATGCCTCGTGTTACAACTCGTACTATCGAATACGAGTTGACGGGAGTGGTCCCATGTCGGAGGTTCGGATCCACAACTTCGCGATCTCGCTCGACGGGTTCGGCACCGGCGACGGGCAGGCCGCCGACACGCCGTTCGGTCATGCCGGGAGCGTCTGCACGAGTGGATGTTCGGCACCCGCTTCTGGTTGGAGATGGGCGGCCATCCGGGCGGCACTGAGGGTGCCGACCACGCCTTCGCCCATCGCCACGGCGAGGGGTTCGGCGCCGAGATCATGGGGGCCGGGAAGTTCGGCCCTCCGGGCTGGCAGGATGATCCGGACTGGAAGGGCTGGTGGGGCCCGAACCCGCCGTTCCACACTCCCGTCTTCGTGCTCACCCACCGCCCCCGCGCCTCCATCGAGATGGACGGCGGCACGACGTACCACTTCCTCGACGCCACCCCGGGCGAGGCGCTCGAGCAGGCACGGGAGGCGGCCGACGGGCAGGACGTGCGGATCGGCGGTGGGGTCACCGTCGTGCGTGACTTCGTCGCCGCGGGCCTGGTCGACCACCTGCACCTGGTCCAGGTGCCGATCGTCCTCGGCCGGGGGGTCCGGGTGTGGGACGGCCTGGAGGCGCTCGACCGGACCTTCGATATCGAGGCGACGTCGACCGCCAGCGGCGTCACGCACCTGACCTTCACGGCCAAGCGCGGTGAGGCGCGATGAGCGCCCTCGACACGTTCATCCGCGAGGTGGCGTCGGTGGCCCGTGCGTCCGACGACGAGCATCAGGTCGCCCAGCGGGTGGCCGAGCTGCTCTCGGCGCTGCTGGCCGGCGGCTACCGCCCTCCGGCGGAGCTCACTCGGACCTCCGCGGACCGCCACGTGACGTACCCGCTCTACGTCGCCCCCGACGACAGTCTGTCGGTGGCGTGCGTGGTCTGGGCGCCCGGTCAGCGCACCCCCGTCCACTCCCACGAGACCTGGGGGGTCGCCGGCATCGTCTCGGGGGTCGAGCGCGAGGTCCGCTACCTCAAGCCCCGAGACGACCAGGTCCGCGCCCCGCTCACGCCGGCCGGGGTGAATGACTGGACGCGCGGGCAGGTCACCGTCTGTTGCACCACCGACGACGACGTCCACGCCGTCACGGCCATCGGCGAGGAGCCGACGATCGGGATCCACGTCTACGGCGGCAACATCGGCATCATCAAGCGCCGCTCCTACGACCCCGCCACAGGTGCGGTCGAGTGGTTCGCGTCCGGCTGGGACGCGCCGTCCGCGACCTCGGTCGGCTGAGGGCCGCCTCCCTGCCCGCACCATGGGACGGTGGCGCACGCATGACCCCGAGTGGCAGCGACCAGGTGCGGGACCGGATCGGTCGTGCGGTGGGTGAGCCCGCCACGGCGGACTGCTCGCCCAGCGGCGAAGTGATCGGCTGCTGTGCGCGGCCGAGCGCCTACAGTGACGACACATGTACCTGGAGAACATCGTCTTCGACGCCCACGCGCCGCGCGAGCTCGGCCGGTTCTGGGAGGCCGTGGTCGGCGGCGAGCAGCTGACCGACGAGCCGGCCGGCTACGAGACGCGCTTCGCCGTGTCCGGCGGGCCCGTGCTCGACCTGTGCTTCCAGCCCGTCCCCGAGCCCGCCGCCGGGTCGCCGCGGCTGCACCTGGACGTCGCGGGTGGCGGGGCCGCGATCGAGCGGCTCCTCGGTCTCGGTGCCCGCCGCTCCGACGGCGACGGCGAGCTCCTCGACCCCGAGGGCATGCCCTTCCGCGTCGTGGCGGGCGGCGAGAGCCGGCTCGCTGCGGTCCGCCTCGAGTCCGCCGACCCGGACCGGGACGTGGCCTTCTGGTCCTGGCTCACGGGCTGGGTCGAGGTGCCCGGCGCGCCCCCGGCGCTACGTCACCCGTCGGGCCTCGGCCCCACCCTCGAGCTGGTGCCCGAGGCGGGCGCCAAGGGCGCGACCAAGAACCGACGGCACCTCGACCTCCGGCTCGAGCGGGGCGACGACGAGGTCGCGGACGGCATCGCCGAGCGCGGTGGGCGCGAGCTCCCGGAGCTGTGGGGCGCGCTGCCGTGGCGCTCCTACGTCGACCCGTCGGGCAACGAGCTCTGCCTGCTGCCCGCGCGATCCTGATCCCTCAGCCGAGGTGCTCGAACAGCGACACGACGATCCCCTCCGGTCCACGCACGTAGGCCATCCGCACGCTGCCTTCGTACTCACCGATGCCGCCGACGAGCCCGTACCCGTCGGCGGCCACCGCGGCCACGGCGGCGTCGAGGTCGCCGACCTCGAAGGACACGTTGCGGATGCCGACCTCGTTGGCCAACGCGGTGGGTGAGCCGGGCAGATGTGCGGGCGCGACGAAGCTCGAGAGCTCCAGCCGGCACCCGTCGCCGGGCGGGCGCAGCATCACGATGCTGCAGTGCGCGCCCGGGATGTTGCACACGGTCTCCACGAACTCGCCCTGCACCGATCCGGTGCCCTCGACCTCCAGGCCGAGCCCGACGAAGAACGCCGTCGCCGTGTCCAGGTCGGCGACGGTGATGCCGACGTGGTCGAAACGCTGTACGTGAGCCATGGGTCCACTCTCCAAGGGTTGACGGGCGATTCGATGCTGGGACGGAGCCGGGGCGCGGATCTCGACATCGTGCCCTCTAGGTTGATCGGCATGGGTGTGGTGCTGCTGGTCCGTCACGGACAGGCGTCGTTCGGGGCCGACGACTACGACGTGCTCTCCGAGACCGGCTGGGAGCAGGGCCGCCGGCTGGGCGCCTGGCTCGGCGAGCGCAAGCTCGTGCCGACGCGCGTGTTCAGCGGCGGCATGCGCCGGCACCGGGAGACCGCGGAGGCCGTCGGGACCGCCGCCGGGTGGGACCAGCAGCCCGAGATCGACCTCGGCTGGGACGAGTTCGACCACTTGGGCGTGGTGGCGGCGTACCCCGACCATCCCGAGGGAGAGCTAGACCGGCGCGAGTTCCAGCGGGTCTTCGAGCTCGCCACCGAGCGCTGGACGGCGGGGACGTACGACGCCGACTACCCCGAGTCCTGGCCCGGCTTCGTCGCCCGGGTGCGCCGGGCGCTCGACCGCGCCTGTGAGGCGGCGGGTCCCGGCGGGACGGTCGTCGTGGTCAGCTCCGGTGGTCCGATCGCGGTCGCGTGCGCTGCACTCGTCGCCCCCGGCGCCGACGACCCCGCGACCTGCGCCCGGCTCTGGTCGCGCTTCAACACCGTGGTCGTGAACTCCTCGGTGACCCGGGTCGTGGTCGGCTCCACGGGCGCCCGGCTGCTGACCTTCAACGAGCACCCGCACCTCGAGGGCGAGACGCTCACCTACCGCTGACTACCGCTGGGCGAGCTCGCGCAGCCGCGGCAGGATCCGGCCGGCGTCCGCGCGCAGGCCGTCGTGCTCCCACTCGTTGGTGACCCAGGTCCGCACGTTCCCGACCCGGGCCGCGGTGTCGAGGGAGAGCTCGGCGTCGACATACATGTCGTCGAAGTAGACGATCGCGGCCACCGGCACCTCGTTGGCCGCGAGCCGGTCCAGGTCGTAGAGCGCCGGCCAGGCGTCGTACGCCGCCAGCAGCTCCGCCGCCCCCCGGAACGGCCGCAGCGAGGCGATCTCGTCGAACATCCAGGGGAACATCGTCTCGCCGGTGAGCAGCAGCGGGTCGGCGTCGGCGGCGAACTCCGGCCGCTGCTCGATCGCGCGCTGCGCGGCCCAGGCGGTCGGCGGCATCCCGGGCTGGCCGTAGGTGTACTCCTGCAGCACACCGAGCGGCGTGTCGACCCAACCGGTCAGCCCCATCACCGCGTGCCGGAACCCGTCGGCGAGCTCCTCGCCGTGCCAGGCCTCCTCGAGCAGCCAGTGGACACGGTCGTAGCCGTCGCTCATCCCGAACATGCCACCGAGCGTGCGCAGCCGCCGCGCGGTGAGCCGGTCGCCGTCCGGGAGCCGCACGTCGTGCTCGTCGAGGTGGTCGGCGATCGCCCGGAGCCGCTCGGCGTCGCCGGGGTGCCGCTCACGGAACTCCGCGTTCTTGCGGGCGATCCGCGGGAACGTCCGGGCGTAGACGGCGTCGGCGGTCGCGGTGAGGCCGGGCAGCCCGCCGGTCACGTAACAGGCGCGCAGCCCCTCGGGCGCCCGCGAGAGGTAGGTCATCGTCACGAACCCGCCGTAGCTCTGGCCCAGCGTCTCCCAGCGCCGCCCACCCGCGACGCGGCGGCGCAGCACCTCGGCGTCCTCGACGATCGCGTCGGCGCGGAAGTGACGCAGGTACGCCGCCAGTTCGGCATCCGACATGCCGACGACCGTCCGCGCGGTGATCGGGGTGCTGCGTCCGGTGCCGCGCTGGTCGAGCAGCAGGAGCCGGTGGGTCTGTGCGGCGTGCCACACCCACGCGTCACCGGCGCCGCCGCCCGGGCGTGGCGACTTGCCGCCCGGTCCGCCCTGCAGGAACAGCAGCCAGGGGAGGTCCTCGCTCGCGCGGTCGGCGGCGACCACCTCGCGGGCGAACACCTCGATCGTGCGCCCGTCGGGCTGCGCGTGGTCGAGCGGCACCTCGACGGCGTGGTCGGTCAGCAGCAGGCCGCGGACCCGTGCGGTCATGCGGTCCTACCGCTTCGGCTGGTTGACGACGACCGTGCTGAGGATCTTGTCGGCGAACGTCTGCCGCTTGGTGTCCCAGAGCGGCCAGAGCCAGCCGAGGTAGCAGGCGAGGCTGTCGAGGAAGTGCACGAGATAGCGCACGAACGACATGCCGCCGCCGATCGGCTGTCCGGTCGACTCACCGATCATCCGGATGCCGACGATGCCCTTGCCGAGGCTGTAGCCGGTGCGGCCCTGGCGCAGGCAGGTGTTCCAGACGAAGAACGCCAGCGGCACCAGGAACAGCACCGCCCCCAGGATCACCAGCGGGGTGCCGGCGTTGTCCCAGTCGCCGGTCGTGTGGTCGACGCCGTACCGGTCGGTGTAGGTCTCCATGTTGCGGGTGCCGAGCGCGATGCCACCGAACAGCAGGCCGTAGCCGGGGACCGAGACCAGCAGTGTGAAGAGGCTGTCGAGCAGGTAGCCGCCGACCCGCTTGCCCCAGTGGGCGTAGTCGTAGGCCGGGGTCGGGGCTCCGTAGGGCTGGCCGTAGGGCTGGCCGTAGGGCTGGCCGTAGGGCGGGGGCTGCTGGCCGTAGGGCGGCGGCTGCTGGCCGTACGGCGGCGGCGTCTGCCCGGGCGGCGGAGGAGCGCCGTACGGGTTGGCGAAGGGGTCCTGCGGCGGGTTCCCGGAGTCCGACATGGCCGACAGCGTAGTGAGGATCGGCCGATCGCGGAGGTGCTCGCCGGCATGCATACGTGGTATACATACTCGGTATCCACCGTCACGGGGGCGCGTGGATCGCTCGGTCGGGAGGCTCGGATGTCGGTCAAGCAGGCACTGCTGGCACTGCTGGAGCAGGGGCCGATGTACGGCTACCAGCTGCGCGGGGAGTTCGAGCAGCGGACGGGTTCGACCTGGCCGCTCAACGTCGGGCAGGTCTACACGACGCTCACCCGCCTCGAGCGCGACGGGCTGGTCGAGGGCGCGGGCTCCGACGCCGACGGCCACGTGGTCTACAGCATCACCGACACCGGCCGCGAGGAGGTCGCCGCGTGGTTCACCACGCCGGTGGCCCGCACCCAGCCGCCGCGCGACGAGCTCGCGATCAAGCTCGCCCTGGCCGTGACGGTCCCGGGCGTCGACGTCGGCACCGTCATCCAGCAGCAGCGCTCCGCCACGATGACCGCGCTCCAGGACTACGCCCGGCTCAAGCGCAGCGGCCCCGTCTCGGGGCAGCCGTCGGACCTGTCCTGGGGGCTGGTGCTCGACTCCCTGGTGTTCTCCGCCGAGGCCGAGATCCGCTGGCTCGACCACTGCGAGGCACGGCTGCGCCGGGCGGCGCTGGAGCGCCCGGCCGCCCGGACCGCGCGCGACGTCGCCGCGACGGCTGACGAGGAGGTCGCGCGATGAGCGCGAGGTTCGACGTCGAGCACGCGCACCTGCTGCGGCAGTCGGAGGCCGAGTGGCTGCGCCAGAGCGCGACCCGGATCCGCGCCGCCCGCGCTGCCCAGGGGCGCGACCGTGGCCGCCGCGCGACCCCGGAGAAGAACCGATGAGTGCGGTGCTCCACCTCGACGCCGTCACCCGGATCCACGGCGAGGGCGAGACCGCCGTCCGGGCTCTGCGCGAGGTCTCCTTCGCGGCTTCGGCGGGCGAGCTGGTGGCGATCATGGGGCCCTCCGGGTCGGGCAAGTCGACGCTCCTCACCCTGGCCGGCGGCCTCGACCAGCCCACGTCCGGCACCGTGTCGGTCGAGGGCGTCGACCTCGCCTCGCTGGGCAACGACGGGCGGGCCCGGATGCGGCGTACGTCGATCGGCTACGTCTTCCAGGACTTCAACCTGATCCCGGCGCTCTCCGCGGTCGAGAACGTCGCGCTCCCGCTCGAGCTCGACGGCGTCCGCGGTCGGAACGCCCGGGCCCGGGCCCGCGAGGCGCTCGAGGAGGTCGGCATCGCGGACCTGGCCGACCGGTTCCCCGACCACATGTCCGGCGGCCAGCAGCAGCGGGTCGCGATCGCGCGGGCGGTGGTGGGCGAGCGGCGGCTGATCCTGGCCGACGAGCCGACGGGCGCGCTCGACACCGAGACCGGCGAGGACGTCCTCCGGCTGCTGCGTGCCCGGTGCGACGCGGGCGCTGCCGGCGTCCTGGTCACCCACGAGGCCCGGCACGCCGCGTGGGCCGACCGGGTGGTGTTCCTGCGCGACGGCCTCGTGGTCGACGTCACCGGCACCGACCCGGCCGAGTCGCTGCTCGAGTCCGGCGTCTCGCGATGAGCCGCCTCACCTCCTGGCGACTGGCCCTCCGCCTCGCCAGGCGCGAGGCGCTGCGCTCCCGGGGTCGCTCAGTGCTCGCGATCGCGATGATCGCGCTGCCGGTGTTGGCGGTCACGGCGGCCGACGTGGTGATCTCGACCCAGCGGGTCAGCGCCGTCGAGTCCCTCGACCGGCGCCTGGGCACGACCGCCGCCGCGCAGGTGGTGGTGCCGGCCGAGGGGCAGCCGGTCATCCAGGGCGTCGACCCCCAGGCCGGGCACACCTCGCACGGCGGCCGGCCCGAGGCGGCGCCGACCGCCCGCGATCTCGCCGCGGCCCTGGGCGACGTGCGCCTCCTCCCGGAGCGATTGGGCGGGGTCGACCTGCGCACCGAGGACGGAGTCGGGTACGCCGAGGCCTTCGAGGTCGACCTCGCCGACCCGCTGGCCGCGGGGCTGGTCCGGCTCACCTCGGGCCGGCTGCCCGACGACGACGGCGAGGTCGTCGTCAACCAGGAGGTCCTCGACAAGGGCTACGCCGTGGGCGACCGGGTCGAGCTGACCGGCCGGCACGCCCCGTCGCCGGTGATCGTCGGCGTGGTGGAGGACGCCACCTGGCGCACCTACCCGGTGCTCGCCGGACCGCTCGGCAGCCTCGGGCTCGACGGGCCGGGCTACGCGCCCACCTGGCTGGTCGGCGGGGGACCCGTCGACTGGGACGCCGTGCGCGACCTCAACGCGCTCGGCGCGACCGTGTACTCCCGTGCGGTGGTGGAGCACCCGCCGCCGGCGTCGGCGATCCCGGCGGAGATCCGCTCCTGGCAGTCGGACGGCCCCGCCGAGGACGTGGTGGCGGCCGCCGTGCTCATCGTGGTGATGGCCCTGCTCGAGGTGGTGCTGCTCGCCGGACCCGCGTTCGCGGTGGGTGCCCGACGGCAGGCGCGCAGCCTCGCGCTGATGGCCGCGAGCGGCGGCACGCCCGCGCAGAGCCGCCGAGTGGTGTTGGGCAGCGGCGTCGTGCTCGGCGGTGCCGCCGCCGTGATCGGGATCGTCCTGGGCATCGGGTCGGGGATCGCCCTGGCGCCGGTCGTCCAGCGCTGGTCGAGCACGTGGTTCGGGCCGCTCGAGATCCCGTGGACGCACCTGCTCGGGATCGCCGGCTTCGGCCTGCTCAGCGCGCTGCTCGCGGCCCTCGTCCCGGCCTGGATCGCCTCGCGCCAGGACATCGTCGCCGTGCTCGCGGGACGGCGGGCCGACCGGCCGCCCTCACGCCGCTCGCCGGTCCTGGGGGTCGTGCTGCTCGGGGCGGGGGTCGCGGCCTCGGCGTACGGCGCCACCGCGGGCCGCGACGGCGCCTACTTCATCGCCGCCTCCGCGGTCATCGCCGTCCTCGGGATGATCCTGCTGGTGCCGGTCGTGGTGGTTGCGGTCGCCTGGGCGGCCGGTCGGCTGCCGCTCTCGGCCCGGTACGCCGCCCGCGATGCGGCGCGGCACCGGACCCGGACCGTGCCCGCGGTGGCCGCCGTCGCGGCGACCGTCGCCGGGGTGGTCTCGCTCGGGATCGCGGTCAGCAGCGACGAGGCCCAGAACGCCGGCACCTACACCCCGATGCTGCCGATGGGGGCCGCCACCGTCACCGACTACCGCACGAAGGCGGACTGGCCGGCGCTGCGAGATGCCCTCGACGCCATCGTGCCGTCGGCCACCGTCACCGAGCTCTCGGGGATGGTCGAGGCGACCGACGACGGCGGCTACATGGAGCTGACCGTCCGCCGCGACGGTGAGCAGGTGCCGTTGGCCGTTGCCGGTGGGGCCCTCGGCACGCCTGTCCTCGTCGACGCCGGCGCGGGCATCGGCGCACTGTCGATGCTGTCCGAGGCCGATGCTGCGGCCGCACGCCGGACCCTCGCGGCCGGCGGAGCCGTGGTCTTCACCAACGACGACGCGGACGGGGCGGGCGAGGTCCGGATGACCGCCCGGGTCCACCCCGGCCCCAAGCAACCCGCTGAGCCGCCGCGCTCGGCCACCCTCGCCGCTCTCCTCGTGCACGTCGACGAGCGCGACATCGCCCCTCGCGCCGTGGTCTCGCCCGCGCTCGCCGAGCGGCTCGGCCTCCAGACGCGCACGGTGTCGCTGCTGGTGACCGGCGCGGACATCAGCGACCGCCAGGCGACGGCCCTGGGCGAGGCTGTGACCGCGGTGGACCAGCACGCCGGGTTCTACGTCGAGCGCGGCTATCAGGCCGACGACTCGACGGTGATCCTGCAGCTGGTGCTGGGCGCGCTCGGGGCGGTGCTCATGCTGGGCGGCACCCTGACCGCGACGTTCCTCGCGCTCTCCGACGCCCGCCCCGACCTCGCCACGCTCTCGGCGGTCGGAGCCTCGCCGTGGCGCAGGCGCGCGATCGCGGCGGCGTACGCCCTCGTGGTCGGGCTGGTCGGTGCCGTGCTGGGCGCCGCGGTGGGGTTCATCCCCGGCATCGCGGTCAGCTATCCGCTCACGGCGCCCGACTTCGGCGGCCCCGGGCCGTTCCTCGACATCCCGTGGCTGCTCGTCGGCAGTCTGGTGCTCGGCCTCCCGCTGCTCACCGCCGCGATCGTCGGCCTCACCGCTCGCTCCCGGCTGCCGCTGGTGTCCCGCCTGGACTGAGATTCGCGGTAGTCCCTGACGATCGGGCCCCGGATCCGGCTCGGGAGGGGCCCGATCGTCAGGGAGTATCCCAAACAAAAAGTCAGGCTTGACTGTTTGTTGTTGACCGGCCATGCTGTGCCGGTGACGACGGCGGCAGGGAGCACTGCCCAGGCAACAGGCAGGGTGCCCCAGGAGGAGCGGACCCGGCTGATGCGGGCCCGGCTGCTGGAGGCGACCGTGGAGTGCCTCGTTGAGCGCGGCTTCGCCGGTACGTCGACCACGCTGGTCTCCGAGCGCGCCGGGGTGAGCCGCGGGGCGCAGCTGCACCACTTCCCGACCAAGAACGACCTGGTCGTCGCCGCCGTCGAGCACCTCACCGAGATGCGCGCCGCCGAGCTGGCCGCCGCCGCGGCCGCGCTGCCGACCGGGCGCCGCCGTACTCGCGCGGTGCTGCAGATGCTCGGCGACCACTTCACCGGCCCGGTGTTCACCGCGGCCCTGGAGCTCTGGGTCGCGGCCCGCACCGACGAGGCGCTGATGTCGGCGGTCGGCCCGCTCGAGCAGCGGGTCGGGCGCGAGACGCACCGGATGACCGTCGAGCTGCTCGGCGCCGACGAGTCGCGTCCGGGCACCCGCGAGCTGGTGCAGGCCACGCTCGACCTGGTCCGCGGCCTGGGCCTGGCCAACACCATCACCGACGACGCCCGCCGCCGCGGGCGCATCCTCGACCGCTGGGCCGACGTGCTCGACCAGCACCTCAAGGAGAGCGCATGACCCTGCTCGACGAGCTCCTCGACGACCTCAAGGCCGAGGGGGACCGGCTCTGGAACGTCGTCTCCGGCCTCGACGACTCCGCCACGGGCGGGTGGGCAACGCCGACCCCGGCGCCGGGCTGGACGGTGGCGACCCAGGTCGCGCACCTGCTGTGGACCGACGAGGTCGCGGTGCTCGCCGCCGGCGCGAGCACCTCTGAGGGCAAGCAGGCCTGGGACGCCGTCGTGCTCGAGGCGATCGAGGACCCGACCGGCTACGTCGACGCCCAGGCCCTCGAGGTCGCCCGCCTCGCGCCGGCCGCCCTGCTCGCCCGCTGGGGCTCGGCACGCGAGGCGCTCCAACGCGCGCTGCGCGAGGTGCCGGACGGGGAGAAGATGCCGTGGTTCGGCCCGCCGATGTCGCCGACCTCGATGGCGACCGCGCGCTTCATGGAGACCTGGGCCCACGCCCTCGACGTGTACGACGCCCTCGGCATCGACCCCGAGCCGACGGACCGGGTCCGGCACGTCGCGCACCTCGGCGTCCGCACCCGGAACTTCGCCTACTCCGTGCACGGGCTCGAGGCGCCGGCGGAGGAGTTCCGCATCGAGCTCACCGCGCCGTCGGGCGACCTCTGGACATGGGGCCCGGAGGACGCCCGGCAGTCGGTGCGCGGCTCGGCGTACGACTTCTGCCTGCTGGTGACCCAGCGCGTTCACCGCGACGACACCGACTTGGTGGCGAACGGCGAGGACGCCGACCGGTGGCTGGGCATCGCCCAGGCGTTCGCCGGGCCCGCGGGTGAGGGGAGGGCCAAGCGATGAGTGGTTTCGAGACGGTTGCAGCGCTTCCTCCTCAACCAGCGTTGCGGATCGGCAACTGCTCGGGCTTCTACGGCGATCGCCAGTCGGCGATGCGCGAGATGCTCGAGGGCGGGCCGCTCGATGTCCTCACCGGTGACTACCTGGCCGAGCTGACCATGCTCATCCTCGGCCGGGACACGATGAAGGACCCGTCGCTGGGCTACGCCAAGACTCATCTCCGGCAGCTCGAGGACTCGCTCGGCCTCGCGCTCGAGCGCGGCGTCCGCATCGTCAGCAACGCCGGCGGCCTCAACCCCGCCGGCCTCGCCGACCGGGTGCGCGAGGTGGCCCGTGGGCTCGGCCTGGACCCCCAGGTGGCCCACGTCGAGGGCGACGACCTCCGCTCGCGCTCCGCAGAGCTGGGCTTCGAGGGCGCGCTCACGGCCAACGTCTACCTCGGCGGCTTCGGCATCGCCGCCGCGCTGAGCGCCGGAGCCGACGTCGTCGTCACCGGCCGGGTCACCGACGCCAGCCTCGTGGTCGGCCCCGCGGTCGCCCACCACGGCTGGACGCCGACGTCGTACGACGAGCTCGCCGGCGCGGTCGTGGCCGGGCACGTGCTCGAGTGCGGCACGCAGGCCACCGGCGGGAACTTCTCCGGCTTCCGCACGCTGCCCCACGACGGTCGCCCGCTCGGCTTCCCGCTCGCGGAGATCGCGGCCGACGGCTCGAGCGTCGTCACCAAGCACCCGGGCACCGGTGGCGCGGTCACCGTCGACACCGTGACCGCCCAGCTGATGTACGAGATCCAGACCAGCCGCTACCTCAACCCCGACGTCACCGCCCAGCTCGACTCCGTGCAGCTGCGCGAGGTCGGGCACGACCGGGTCGAGATGTCCGGCATCCGGGGCGAGGCGCCGCCCGAGCAGCTCAAGGTCTGCGTCAACGAGCTCGGGGGCTTCCGCAACACGGTCGAGTTCGTGCTCACCGGCCTCGACATCGACGCCAAGGCCGACTGGGTGCGCGAGCAGCTCGCGCCGTCGCTCGACGCCCGCGAGGTCAGCTGGACCCGCAGCGCCCTCCCACCGGCGGACGCCGACACCGAGGAGGGCGCCTCGTGCCTGCTGCGGTGCACGGTCAAGGACGACCGGCCCGACCCGGTCGGCCGCGCGTTCACCAGCGCCGCGGTCGAGCTCGCGCTGGCGTCGTACCCCGGCTTCACGATGACCGCCCCGCCCGCCGCGCCCGCGCCGTACGGCGTCTACCGCGCGGCGTACGTCGACCGCGACGCGGTCCTGCACACCGTCGTCCACGCCGACGGGCGCCGCGAGGCGGTCGCCGACCCGACGGAGTTCGCGACGCCGGACCCCGAGTCCGGCCGGCGGCCGTCGCCGTTCCTCGCCCCCGCCGACTCGTTGACGCGCCGGGCGCCGCTCGGCTCCTTCGTGCACGCCCGGTCGGGCGACAAGGGCGGCGACGCCAACCTCGGGCTGTGGGTGGTCCACGACGGCTCCGGCAAGTACGACGCCCGGGTCACCTGGCTGGCCAAGCTGATCACGCCGCGCAAGGTCCGCGAGCTCGTCCCCGAGGCCGCCGACCTCGACGTGGAGGTGTTCGTGCTGCCCAACCTCGGCGGCGTGAACGTGCTGATCCGCGGGCTGCTCGGTGAGGGGGTCGCCGCGTCCACGCGGTTCGACCCGCAGGCCAAGGGCCTCGGCGAGTGGGTGCGGTCCCGGATGGTGCACGTGCAGGAGGGTCTGCTCTGATGAGTGGTTTCGAGGCTCGCTCCGCTCGCACCTCAACCACCGGCGAGCTGCGGGCGCTCGGCGCCGAGTTCGTGCGGCGCGAGGTCGCGCCGCACCTCCAGGAGTGGGAGGACGCGGGCGAGATCCCGCGCGCGCTCCACCTGGCGGCCGCGAAGCAGGGGCTGCTCGGCATCTCGTTCCCCGAGGACGTCGGCGGCGAGGGCGGCGACGTGCTCGACACCGTCGAGCTGCAGGAGGGGATGTTCGAGGCCGGGGCGTCCAGCGGGCTGATGGCCGGGTTGTTCACCGGCGGCATCGCGCTGCCGCACATCGCCGCGCACGGATCCCCGGACCTCGTGGACCGGTTCGTGCGGCCGACGCTGGCCGGCGAGAGGATCGGCGCGCTCGGCATCACCGAGCCCGGCGGCGGGTCCGACGTGGCCGGGCTGCGCACCACCGCCGTACGCCGTGGCGACGTCTACGTCGTCAACGGCGCCAAGACCTTCATCACCAGCGGCGTGCGCGCCGACTTCGTCACGACCGCGGTGCGCACCGGAGGCGACGGCCACGCGGGACTGTCCCTGCTGGTGATCGAGAAGGGCACGCCCGGCTTCACCGTCGACCGGTCGCTGGCCAAGATGGGCTGGCACTGCTCCGACACCGCCGAGCTGTCCTTCGTCGACGTCGAGGTGCCGGTCGCCAACCTGGTCGGCGAGGAGAACGCCGGCTTCTACTACATCGCCGAGCAGTTCGTCGTCGAGCGGCTCGCGCTCGCGGTGCACGCCTACGGCATCGCGGCCCGGTCGCTGGAGCTGGCCGCGGCGTACTGCCGCGACCGCGAGACCTTCGGCAAGCCGCTGATCGCCAACCAGGTGGTGCGGCACAAGCTCGTCGAGATGCGGCGACAGGTCGAGGTGGCCCGCGCCTACACCCGCGAGGTGGCCCGGCGGCACGCCGCCGGGGAGGACGTGATCGCCGAGGTCTGCCTGGCCAAGCAGACCGCCTGCGACACCGCGACCTACGTCTGTGACCAGGCCGTCCAGCTGCACGGCGGGACGGGATACATGCACGGGACCGAGGTGGAGCGGCACTACCGCGACGCCCGGATCCTGCCGATCGGAGGAGGTGCGACCGAGGTGCTCACTGATCTCGCCGCGAAGCTGCTGGGGTACGCCCGATGAGCGCGATGGGTGGGGAGGTGTCCCTGCACATGGACGCGCCGCCGGAGAGGGTGTGGGCGCTGGTCAGCGACGTCACCCGGATCGGGGAGTTCTCCCCGGAGACGTTCGAGGCGCGGTGGACCCGCGGCTCGACCGGGCCGGAGGAGGGCGCGTTCTTCAAGGGCCACGTGAAGCGCAACGGCGTGGGCCCGACGTACTGGACGCCGTGCCGGGTGACGAAGTGTGTCCCGAACGAGGTCTTCGAGTTCGCCGTCGGCAGCGAGGGCACCACGATCAACAACTGGGGCTACCGCCTCGAGCCCGACGGCACCGGCACCCGGGTCACCGAGTACTTCCGCCTGGAGCCGGTCTTCTACCTGCGCGCCTACTGGCTGCTGCTCGGCAAGCTGCGTGGCCGCACGAACGAGAAGGGCATGCGCACGACGCTCGAGCGGATGAAGAAGGTCGTGGAGGCATGAGCGCCGCGCACCGGACGGCGATGCTGGACAAGCTCGCCGCCCTCGACGCCGAGCACGCCAAGGCGGTCGCCGGCGGGGGGCCGAAGTACGTCGAGCGCCACCACGCCCGGGGCAAGCTGCTGCCGCGCGAGCGGATCGAGCTGCTGGTCGACGAGGGCTCGGCGTTCCTCGAGCTCTCACCGCTCGCGGGCTGGGGCTCGGACTTCCCGGTCGGCGCGAGCGTCGTGACCGGCATCGGCGTCATCGAGGGCGTCGAGTGCATGATCACCGCCAACGACCCCACGGTGAAGGGCGGCGCCTCGAACCCGTGGACGGTCAAGAAGATCTTCCGGGCCTCGCAGATCGCCGAGGAGAACGGCCTGCCGACGGTCTCGCTGGTGGAGTCCGGCGGCGCGGACCTGCCGACCCAGAAGGAGATCTTCATCCCGGGCGGCAAGCTGTTCCGCGACATCACCCGCGCCAGCGCCCGCAAGGAGCCGACGATCGCGCTGGTGTTCGGCAACTCCACCGCCGGCGGCGCCTACGTGCCCGGCATGTCCGACTACACGGTGATGGTCAAGGAGCAGGCCAAGGTGTTCCTCGGCGGCCCACCCCTGGTGAAGATGGCGACCGGAGAGGAGTCCGACGACGAGTCGCTCGGCGGCGCCGAGATGCACGCGCGGACCTCGGGTCTCGCCGACTACCTCGCCGAAGACGAGCGCGACGCGATCCGGATCGGGCGGCGCATCGTGGCGCGGCTCAACTGGCGCAAGAAGGGTGGTTTCGAGGCTCAGGCCCGGGGGGCCTTCGCACCTCAACCACCGTCGTCGTTGGTTGAGGTGCGAGGAGCGCTAGCGACGAGCCTCGAAACCAACGCCTACGCCGAGCCGGACGAGGACCCCGACGGCCTGCTCGACCTGATCCCCAGCGACCTCAAGGAGCCGTTCGACCCGCGCGAGGTGATCCGGCGCATCTGCGACGGCGTCTCCGCCGCCAACGAGGTGGTGTTCGACGAGTTCAAGCCGCTCTACGGCCCCTCGCTGGTCACCGGCTGGGCCAGGATCCACGGCCGGCCGGTCGGCATCCTCGCCAACGCCCAGGGCGTGCTGTTCTCCCAGGAGGCGCAGAAGGCCACGCAGTTCGTGCAGCTGGCCAACCAGACCGACACCCCGCTGCTGTTCCTGCACAACACCACCGGCTACATGGTCGGCAAGGAGTACGAGCAGGGCGGCATCATCAAGCACGGCGCGATGATGATCAACGCGATCAGCAACTCCACGGTCCCGCACCTGAGCGTGATCATGGGGGCGTCGTACGGCGCCGGCAACTACGGCATGAACGGCCGCGCCTACGACCCGCGGTTCCTGTTCACCTGGCCCTCGGCGAAGTCCGCGGTGATGGGCCCGCAGCAGCTCGCCGGGGTGCTCGAGATCGTCGCGCGCCAGTCGGCCGAGGCCAAGGGCGACGTCTTCGACGCCGAGGGGTTCAAGGGCATCAAGGAGATCGTCGAGGCGCAGATCGAGGAGCAGTCCCTGCCGCACTTCCTCTCCGGGATGCTCTACGACGACGGCGTCATCGACCCCCGCGACACCCGCACCGTCCTGGGCATCTGCCTGTCCGTGATCGAGAACAAGTCGTACGCGGGCACCGACCGCTTCGGCGTCTTCAGGATGTGACCCCGATGATCAGTCGCTTGCTCGTCGCCAACCGCGCCGAGATCGCCTCGCGGGTGTTCCGCACCTGCCGCGCCCTCGGCATCGAGACCGTCGCGATCCACTCGGACGCCGACGCGGCGCTGCCCTACGTCCGCGAGGCCGACCACGCCGTGCGCCTGCCCGGCAACGCGCCGGCCGACACCTACCTGCGCGTCGACCTCGTGCTCGACGCCGCGCGGCGCTCGGACGCCGACGCGATCCACCCGGGCTACGGCTTCCTCTCGGAGAACGCGGAGTTCGCCCGGGCCGTGATCGACGCCGGCCTGACCTGGGTCGGCCCTGCCCAGGAGTCCATCGAGGCGATGGGCTCCAAGATCCGCGCCAAGGAGATCATGAAGGCGGCCGGCGTCCCCGTGCTGGAGGCGCCGCCAGAGCCGACCGAGGACGACCTTCCGCTGCTGGTCAAGGCCTCGGCGGGCGGGGGCGGCCGGGGGATGCGCGTCGTGCGCACCCTGGCCGACCTGCCGGGTGAGATCGAGAAGGCGCGGGCCGAGGCGGCCTCGGCGTTCGGCGACGGCACCGTGTTCGTCGAGCCCTACGTCGAGCGTGGCCGCCACGTCGAGGTGCAGATCGTGAACACCAGCGTGTACGGCGAGCGCGACTGCTCGCTGCAGCGCCGGCACCAGAAGGTCGTCGAGGAGGCGCCGGCGCCGCTCCTGCCGGAGGAGGTGCGCACCGACCTCCATGACGCCGCGCGCAAGGCCGCCGAGGCGATCGGCTACCGGGGCGCCGGCACCGTGGAGTTCCTCTACGACCCGGCGAGCGAGCGCTTCTGGTTCCTGGAGATGAACACCCGGCTCCAGGTCGAGCACCCGGTCACCGAGCTGGTGCACGGCGTCGACCTGGTCGAGCTCCAGATCGAGGCGGCCGAGGGCAGGGTGGTTTCGAGACGGGCCCCTAGCGGGCCCTCCTCAACCACCGTGGACGGGCACGCGATCGAGGTGCGGCTCTACGCCGAGGACCCGGCCGCCGACTACCAGCCGCAGAGCGGGACCCTGACGACCTTCGAGATCCCCCAGGAGGAGGGGATCCGCGTCGACGCCGGCTTCGAGTCCGGCAGCGAGGTGTCCACACACTACGACGCCATGCTCGCCAAGGTGATCGCGCACGCACCGACCCGCGAGGCCGCGGCCCGCAAGCTCGCCGGCGTGCTGTCCCGGGCGAAGATCCACGGGCTGGTCACCAACCGGGACCTGCTCGTGGCGGTCCTGCGGGACGAGCGGTTCCTCCGTGGCGACGTGAGCACCGACTTCCTCGTTGACCCGCCCGAAACTTTCGGGCGGGTCAACGATGATGCGGCGGCGGCGGCGGCGATCGCGCTGGCCGAGCAGGCGAAGGCCGCACGGACCGTGCAGCGTGGCATCCCGGTCGCCTGGCGCAACGTGGTCTCCCAGCCCCAGCGCACCGTCTTCGAGGAGGCGACCGTCGACTGGCTCGGCGGTCGCGACGGGTACGTGGTCGACGGCCACACGGTGGTTGAGGTGCGAGGGCCGCTAGGCCCGAGCCTCGAAACCACCGTCACCCTGGAGACCGACGGCGTGCGCACGACGTACGCGATCACGGTCAACGGAGCCGGTGTCGACGTCGACAGCCCGCGTGGCCACGTGCGGCTGACCCGGGTGCCGCGGTTCGTCGACCCGGCCGAGGCGGTCGCCAGCGGCAGCCTGCTGGCGCCGATGCCCGGCACGGTGGTCAGCGTCGTGGTCGAGGCCGGACAGCAGGTCGAGGCCGGCCAGCCCGTCCTGGTGCTCGAGGCCATGAAGATGCAGCACACCGTGAGCGCGCCGTACGCCGGCGTGGTCACCGAGATCGACGTCAAGCCCGGTGCGCAGGTCGCCGCCGGAGAGGTACTCGCCGTAGTGGAGGAGCAGGAGTGAACACGTTCACCGAGTCCGAGGAGCGCCAGGAGCTGCGCAAGGCCGTGGCCAAGCTGGCCGGCAAGTACGGCGGCGACTGGTTCGCCCAGAAGGCCCGCGCCGGCGAGAAGACCACCGAGCTGTGGCTGGAGATCGGCAGATGTGGCTACCTCGGCATCAACATCCCTGAGGAGTACGGCGGGGGTGGCGGCGGCATCGGCGACATCGCGGCGGTCTGCGAGGAGCTGGCGACCGCCGGCTGCCCGCTGCTGCTCATGGTGGTCAGCCCGGCGATCTGCGGCACGATCATCAGCAAGTACGGCACCGACGAGCAGAAGCAGCAGTGGCTGCCCGGCATCTGCGACGGCACCTCGACGATGGCGTTCGCGATCACCGAGCCCGACGCGGGCACCAACACCCACAACATCACCACGACCGCCCGCAAGGACGGCGACGAGTGGGTGCTCAACGGTCGCAAGATCTACATCTCCGGCGTCGACGAGGCCGACAACGTGCTCGTCGTCGCCCGGGCCGAGGACGCCAGGACCGGCAAGGTCAAGCCGGTGCTGTTCGTGGTGCCGACCGACGCGGACGGGTTCGAGGCCCAGCCGATCCCGATGGAGATCGTCTCGCCGGAGCTGCAGTTCAGCGTCTTCCTCGACGACGTCCGCCTGCCCGCCGACGCGCTCGTCGGCGACGAGGACGGCGGCCTGGCGCAGCTGTTCACGGGCCTCAACCCGGAGCGGATCATGGCCTCGGCGTTCGCCACCGGCATGGCCCGGCACGCGCTCGGCAAGGCCACGGCGTACGCCAAGGAGCGCACGGTCTTCAAGGGCCCGATCGGCTCGCACCAGGCGATCGCGCACCCGCTGGCGCAGGCGCACATCGAGATCGAGATGGCGCGGCTGATGACCCAGAAGGCGGCCGCGCTCTACGACGCCGGCGACGAGTTCGGCGCCGGCGAGGCGGCCAACATGGCCAAGTACGCCGCCGGCGAGGCCGCCTGCCACGCCGCCGACGTCGCGGTGCAGACCCACGGTGGCAACGGCATCACCCAGGAGTACGGCGTCGCCGGGCTCCTCGTCGCCGCCCGCACCACCCGGATCGCCCCGGTCAGCCGCGAGATGATCCTCAACTTCGTCGCGATGCACTCCCTGGGGCTGCCGAAGTCATACTGACAAGGTGACCTCCTTCGAGCTCGACGGCGCCGCGGCGCTGGAGCAGTACGCCCCTGCTGCCGCGGCGGCGTTCCGCCGGGTCCAGGAGGTCCGTCCGTCCGGCCTCTACGACGAGGTGCTGGAGAGCCCTGGAGTGGCGGCGTTCGCCGACCAGTTCCGGGTCGACGTGTCGCAGGTCGACGAGCGGCTGCGGTCCGCCTTCGCCGACGCGACCGGCAAGCGTCAGTTCGACGTCGCGCAGATGGTCTGGGTCGCCGACATGGCCCCGCGCCTGACGGCGGCGCTGGACGCGGTCTTCGGCCCCTCGACCTGGGCCGAGGTGCCGCGCCGGGTGCCGGTCGCGGACGTGTGGGCGCTGATCGAGTCGTTCCTGGCGAGCGTGGCGCTGCTGGATCGGCTCGACCCGACCACGACCGAGCTGGTCCGGCTCCGCGGCGCCCGCCAGCACGCGTGCCGGCTCTGCGCGTCACGGCGCTCGGTCGCCGCGATCGAGGCGGGCGCCGGCGACGCCGACTTCGAGGCCGTCGACCACCACGAGACCAGCGACCTGTCGCCCGCGGCGAAGGCCGCGCTGGCGCTCACCGACGCGATCATCTGGACGCCGCTGGCGATCCCAGAGTCGGTCGTCGCCGACGTACGCCGCGAGCTCACGCCCGAGCAGGCCGTCGAGGTCGTGCTCGACGTGGTCCGCAACGCCGCCAACAAGATCGCGGTGGCCCTGGGCTCCGACGCCCCGACGATCACCGACGGCGTCGAGCTGTTCGTCACCGAACCGGACGGCACCCTCACCGTCGTCTGATCCCGACGTCCCTAAGGTGGGGGCGTGGTGGCGGTCTTCGACGGGTTCGCGACGATCGTCGCGCTGATCGCGCTCGGCACCCTGCTCGCCCACCTCGGCGTGATCGACGAGGCCGGCCAGCGGACGCTCTCGACCCTGGCGTTCTTCGTGGCCAGCCCGGCGCTGCTGCTCACCGTGCTCCAGGACAGCGACGTCGGTGCGGTGTTCTCCGAGAACCTGATCGCGACGGCCGGCGCCGTCCTCGCGAGCGCGGTGCCGAGCGTCCTGATCAGCCTCGCGCGCCGGCGCCGGCTCGGGGACACGGTGGTCGCGACGCTCTGCTCGTCGTACCAGAACGCCGGCAACCTCGGCCTGCCGATCGCGGCCTACGTGCTGGGCGACGCCGCCCTGGTCGCGCCGGTGCTGCTGATGCAGCTGCTGGTGCTGCAGCCGCTCGCCCTCACCCTGCTCGACGTCGACGCCAGCTCCGGTGCGGACGGGGGCGGGCTCTCGGTCCCGGCGGCGCTGCTGCGCCCGGTGAAGAACCCGCTCACGATCGGGTCCGCGCTCGGGCTGCTGCTCGCGGTCACCGACGTCGAGCTCCCGTCGGCCCTGCAGGACCCGCTGACGCTGATCGGCGGGATGGCGGTGCCCGCGATGCTGCTCGCGTACGGCGTCTCGCTGCGGCTCGGCCCGCTGCCGGGCCGTGGGGTCCCGATGCCCGATCTCGCGCTCGCCGTGGCGCTGAAGATGGTGGTGCAGCCGGCCGCGGCGTACGCGCTGGGCCGCTTCGCGCTCGGCCTCGACGGCAACGCGCTGCTGGCGGTCACCGTGCTCTCCGCGCTGCCGACCGCGCAGAACATCTTCATCATCGCCTCGCGCTACGACCGGTCCGTCCTGCTGGCGCGGGACGCGATCTTCGTCAGCACGATCGCGTCGGTGCCGGTGATCGTGACGATCACCGCGCTGGTGGCCTGAGCCCCCGTGGCCTGAGGTAGGTCCGCTCGACACGCTCGAACAACTGTTCGATACTGTCAGGGTGGGCAGGATCGCGAGCAGGCCGGAGGCGAGCATCCTGCACGCCGACCTCGACTCGTTCTTCGCCTCCGTCGAGCAGCGCGACGACCCGCGGCTGCGGGGCCGTCCGGTGATCGTCGGCGGTGGGGTGGTGCTGGCCGCGAGCTACGAGGCCAAGGCCTACGGCGTGCGCTCGGCGATGGGCGGGCGGCAGGCCTCGCGACTGTGTCCCGATGCGCTGGTGGTGCCGCCGCGGTTCTCGGCGTACGTCGAGGCGAGCCGGCGGGTGTTCGAGATCTTCGAGGACACCACGCCCCTGGTGGAGGGCATCTCGATCGACGAGGCGTTCCTCGACGTCGGCGGGCTGCGCCGGCTGGTCGGGTCGCCCGAGACGATCGGCGCCGCGCTGCGCGAGCGGGTGCGCGAGGAGGTCGGGCTGCCGATCTCGGTCGGCATCGCCCGCACCAAGTACCTCGCCAAGGTCGCGAGCGCGGTGAGCAAGCCCGACGGATTGCTGCTGGTGCCGCCCGACGGCGAGCGCGAGTTCCTGCATCCACTGCCGGTCGAGCGGCTCTGGGGCGTCGGCGCGATCACGGCCGCCAAGCTCCACGCCGACGGCATCCGCACCATCGGCCAGCTCGCCGAGCGCGAGGAGCTCGAGCTCACGGTCGCGGTCGGCAAGGCCGCCGGCCGGCACCTGTGGGCGCTGGCCAACCTGCGCGACCCGCGTCCGGTCGAGGTCGGCCGGCGCCGGCGCTCGATCGGGTCGCAGTCGGCCCTGGGCCGGGCCGGACGCCGGCGTACCCGCGAGGAGCTCGACGTGCGCCTCGCCGCGCTCGTCGACCGGGTCGCCCGGCGGCTGCGCGGCGGCGAGCGGATCGGCCGGACCTTCACGCTGCGGCTGCGCTTCGACGACTACACCCGCGCGACCCGCTCCGCGACGCTGCCGCGGTCGACGGCCGCCACCGCCACCTGGCTCGAGACCGGGCGGCGGCTCCTCGACGTCGCATGGCCGCTGATCGAGGAGCGTGGCTGCACGCTGCTCGGCATCACCATCTCCGGGCTGGAGGCGGCCGGTCCCGGGGTCTGGGAGCAGCTGGAGCTGCCGCTGTTCGTCGAGGAGTCGCGCGGCGACCGGCTCGACGTCGCGCTCGACCAGGTCCGGGACCGGTTCGGCTCCGCCGCGGTGACGCGTGCCGCCCAGGTCGGGCGGCATCTGGGGCTCGAGATGCCCACCCTCCCCGACCCGGCCCCGCGTCACGCGTAAACCACGCTCTCCGGCACCCCCGCCGGTACCGTGGGCAGGTGGGCAGGGCAATCGACGCCGTCGACCGCGGGCAGCGTCGCTTCCCGCCGGTCGCCATACCCCTGGCCGTGATCTACAAGTTCTTCGACGACCAGGGCAACTACCTCGCGGCGATCATCACCTACTACGCGTTCGTGGCGATCTTCCCGCTGCTGCTGCTCGGTACGTCGATCCTCGGCTTCGTGCTCCAGAACAACCCCGGCCTGGAGTCCGACCTGCTCGACACCGCGCTCAGCCAGTTCCCGATCATCGGCGACCAGCTGGGCCGACCCGAGGGCCTGCGCGGCTCGACCGCCGGTGTCGTCATCGGTGGCCTGGTCGCGCTGTACGGCTCGCTCGGCCTGGGCCAGGCGCTGCAGAACGCGCTCAACATCGCCTGGTCGGTGCCGCGCAACAGCCGCCCCAACCCGCTGCTGCTGCGGCTCAAGAGCCTCGGACTGCTGCTCACCGCCGGCGTAGCACTACTGGTGTTCTCCATCCTCTCCGCGCTCGGCAGCACCACCGAGGTGCTGGGCGGCACGATCAGCAGCTATCGCTGGCCGATCGTGATCGGCACCATCCTGATCATCACCGCGGTGCTCGCCGTGCTCTTCCAGTTCGGCACCGCCCGCAGTCACGACTTCCGCTCCGCGCTGCCCGGAGCCTTCACGGTCGCGATCCTCTGGCAGACGCTGCAGTACATCGGCGCGCTCTACGTCACCAAGGTCCTCACCGAGACCAACAGCATGAATAAGACCTTCGGGCTCGTCCTCGGTCTGATCGGCATCCTCTACATCGCTGCCGTCATGGGCGTCCTCGGCATCGAGGTCAACGTCGTCATCACCCGCCACCTCTGGCCGCGCGCCCTGCTCACGCCGTTCACCGACAAGGTCGACCTCACCGAGGCCGACAAGCGGGCGTACGCCGGCTACGCGCTCGCCCAGCGCCACAAGGGGTTCCAGAACGTCGAGGTGACGTTCGAGGGGCCGACGGTGGCGATGCCGGTGGTGGACGAGGACGACGGGAAGGGCACGGAGTAGGGCGGCCGCTGCTCGTCGGTGGGGGTCTCGTCCTCGATGACGTAGGCGTCGTGGTTGGAGATCGCGCGATGGCGTTCTGCCGCGCGCACCTGCCACGTGGTCGGCGCGGCGATGTGGTCGATGCTCAGCAAGCCGTCGATCTGGTGCGGCGGTGGTGCGGTCGGCACCTGGAGGCCGTGCCGGTCGACCACCGCGAGGACGGCGCGTGGTTCCAGTCGCTGCCCCACACAGTGGGGGCCGCCGCCTCGACGTCAGCGACTGCGGACTCCGTCAGTCTTGTCCGCGCTCTCCCGGTGACCCCGGACCGGTGCTGGTGGCGTAGCCGAACCGGAAGAACCCGCCCGCGAGGGCCGGAGTCACGCTGAGACGCCCCACCCGCCGGGCAGTTCATCCTGTCCGACTACGGGCGTTTCCCGACACCCTCAGACCTCGCGGGTGCTGTCGCGGTCGACGAGATCGGCGGACAGCAGCCGGGTGCCGTGCGGGCCGGCGTGGTCCGACGCCTGGATGCGACGGGCGAGCTGCTCGACGGCCAGCTGGCCGAGCATGCTGGGCGAGGAGTCCACGAAGGTGTACGGCAGCGAGAACCAGCGGGCGAAGTCCTGGGAGTAGAGGCTGACGACCGACAGGTCGTCGGGGACGCGGATGCCGCGCTGGTGCAGGACGTGGGGGAGTGCGGCGACCGACGCGTCGTTGTGGACGATCAGCCCCGTCGCCCCGGGGGAGCCGTCCAGGAAGTCGTGCCAGGACTGGTTGATCGCCGGCTGCTGCGACTCGCCGCAGTGGACCGCGAGCCCGATCCCGAGGGCGGCGGCGCGCTGCGCGGCGGCATCGCGGAAGCGCCAGGAGTAGGCGCCGCCGCGGTCGTAGACGTGCTGCGGCGGTGTCACCAGGATCAGCTCGCGGTGGCCGAGCTCGTGGAGGTGGTCGACCAGGGTGCGGGCGGCCCCCTCGAAGTCGAGGTCGACGACGTCGAGCCCGCGGGTGTTGCCGGGAAGCCCGACCAGCACGCTGGGCTGACGGGCCGCGCGCAGCGCGTCGAGACGGGGGTCGTCGTCGGTGACGTCGAGCAGGACCAGGCCGTCGACCATGCCGGACTCGGTGGTGCGCGTCAGCGCCTCGGCGCCGTCGGCCTCGGTCATCATCAAGATGTCGTAGCCGAGGGAGCGGGCCGTGTCGGCGATCGGCAGGATGTACTGCAGCATCGCTGGGGCGAACTCGTCGTCGTGGAACTGCACGAGCAGCCCGAGGACCGAGGTCTGCGAGGTGCGGAGGGCGCGGGCGCCGGCGTTCGGCGTGTACTTCAGGATCTTGATCGCGGCATCGATGCGCTGCCGGGTCTCGGGCGAGATCGACCGCTTGCCCGACAGGGCGTAGGAGACCGTGCTGCGGGAGACCCCCGCGGCCTTTGCGACGTCCTCGATGGTGGCCACTCGAGTCCCTTTCCGTGTTTCCAGTCGATCAGCGCGCCGGCACGACGCTACCGGCAGGCGCACAACAGGACGTCGAACCGATTCGACCCAGTGTTGCATTCGAAGTACGGATCGGCAAGCGAGTGCCGCCAGGACCGGCCGATGAGGACGACGGGATCGCACTCGGATGTGGACATTTTAGGCGGAGCGGAGCGTCATGGTCACCGGACGGAAACAATCGAATCGAATCGATTGACACGACCCCATGGGCGCGCTAACAATGGGCTCGTCGTGTAGTTGTGACGTCCGCCACCGGGGCGGCAGTCGTTCCCAGGGCGCCGCACGCTGCTCGGGTCCGCTTCGCAGTGCCAGGCCGTCGAGGCCCGGCGTGACTAGGAGATCAACATGAAGATGATGGGCACCCGACGGTGGGCGCTGGCGGCGGTCGCCGTCATCGCGGCCGGCGGCCTCGCGGCATGCGGTGGGTCGGACTCCGACGGCACCGACCAGAGCAGTGGGGGCGACGCTCTCACCACCGTGACCTACTGGGATCCCTACCCCCAGTACGAGGACGGCTCGGACTGGGCCGACTACGTCGCCGCGTGCGCTCCGGACGGCATGACCCTCAAGCGCACGGCGATCCCCAACGGCGACATCCTCAACGAGCTCACCACCGCGGTGAAGGAGGACAACGCCCCCGACGTCGTCCTCCTCGACAACCCGGCGGTGCCGGACGCGGCCGTGTCGGGCCTCCTCGCGACCGCGGACGACGCGGGCATCGACACCGAAGGCCCGGACGCCAACCTGGCCGGGCCGGGCACCGTCGACGGCACGACGTACGGCGTCCCCATCGGCGCCAACACCCTCGGGCTCTACTACAACGACGACATCCTCAAGCAGGCCGGCGTCGACCCGGCCAGCGTCACCTCCTGGGACGGCCTCGACGCCGCGTTGGAGAAGGTCACCGCCGCCGGCGCGAAGGGCATCACGTTCTCCGGGATCTCCGGTGAGGAGGGCACCTTCCAGTTCCTGCCGTGGTTCTGGGGTGCCGGTGCCGACCTCGAGGACCCGGGCTCGGACGCCGCGGTCGAGGCGGGCCAGCTGCTCTCGGACTGGATCGGCAAGGGCTACGCCCCCAAGTCGGCGATCACCGACAACCAGTCGGCCTCCTGGGACCTGTTCCTGACCGGCGACTACGCGTTCGCGGAGAACGGCTCCTGGTTCGCCAAGGCCGCCTCCGAGCTCGACTTCAAGGCCGTGATGATCCCGATCCCGTCAAAGGACGGCGGCCCTGCGCCGGTGCCGACCGGCGGTGAGTTCGCGGTCGCTCCGGTCCACCAGGACAACGCCGCCGCGCACTACGACGCTGCCCAGCAGGTCATCACCTGCCTGGTCGGCCAGGGCAACCAGGTCACGACCGACGACCAGCTCGGCTACTTCGCGGCGAACGGCGACGAGCGCCAGCAGCAGATCGACTCCGACCCGATCTGGGCGCCGTGGGCCGACGCGATCACGAGCGCCGAGGGCCGCACCACCGACCTCGGGCCCGACTACACCGCCACCTCCGGTGCCGTCTCCGAGGCGGAGCAGGCCGCGCTGAACGCGGCCGGCGACGCCGACGCCGTCCGGAAGGCCTTCGAGCAGGCCGCGCAGCAGGTCGGCTAGCGATCGTGCGGTGGTGGCGGCCACGGAGGCGGCCGTCACCACCCGCGGTCGTCCGAGCCCAGCAGCGCGTGCCCGGAGGTGTGAACGTGGACAACGTGACAGAGCAGAGGCCGACCACGACGACGTGGACCGAGCCCGGGGAGCGGGCGACGACCGTGACCCGACGACGCCTGCCGAGGCTCAAGCCGGGCACGCTCGCCGGCATCGGCTTCGTCGCCCCGTTGGCGGTCTACCTCGGCGCGTTCTACGCCTACCCGCTCTACGAGAACGTCTCGATGAGCCTGCACCGCTTCACGCGGGCGACGTACGTCACCGGGGATGCGCCGTACGCCGGCAGCGGGGTCTACCGCGAGGTCCTGGACTCTGCGCAGTTCTGGCCGACGGTGGTGCAGACCCTCACCTTCGTGGTGGTGTCGCTGGTCTTCCAGTACACCATCGGGCTGGCGCTGGCGGTGTTCTTCGAGCGCAGCTTCCGCCTCTCGGCGGTCCTGCGGGGGCTGTTCCTCGTGCCGTGGCTGCTGCCGATCATCGTCTCGGCGACCACGTGGCAGTGGATGATGGACGCCGACTCCGGGGTGATCAACCGGCTGATCGGCGTCTTCGGCGTCGACCCGGTGTGGTGGCTCAACAGCGACAACTCGCTGTGGGCGGTGATCATCGCCAACATCTGGCTCGGCATCCCGTTCAACCTGGTGATCCTCTACTCCGGGCTGCAGAACATCCCGACGGAGCTCTACGAGGCCGCGTCGATCGACGGGGCCAGCCGGTGGCGGCAGTTCCGGCACATCACGTTCCCGCTCCTCAAGCCGGTCACCGCGGTCACGCTGCTGCTGGGCTTCGTCTACACACTCAAGGTCGTCGACATCATCTGGATCATGACGACCGGGACCGGCAAGTCCCAGACGCTCGCGACCTGGGCGTACTCGATGGCGTTCGGCAAGGGCTCGTCGGCGGTCATCAAGTACTCCGAGGCCTCGGTGGTCGGCTCGATCCTGCTGCTGGTCGCGCTGGTCATGGGCTTCGTCTACCTCGCCGTCCAGCGGCGCCAGGAGGTGTGACATGTCCCGGCTACGCAGCGTGCAGCGGGCCCCGTGGAAGACCGCGCTGGGCGTGCTGCTGACCGCGGTCATGCTCTTCCCGCTCTACTGGATGGTGAACGTCTCGCTCACCGACCGCGGCGCGATCCGGGACGCCGAGCTCTACCCCCGCGCGTTCACGTTCGAGCACTACCGGGTGGTGCTCGGCGACCAGCTGCCCTACCTCCGCACCAGCCTCGTGGTCGGCCTGGGCACCGTGCTGCTCACGCTGGCGGTCGCGGCACCGGCCGGCTACGCGCTCTCCAAGCTGCGGGTGCCGGGGCGCAGGCTGATCGGCTTCCTGCTGATCGTCGCCCAGATGATCCCCGCCGTGGTGATGGCGCTCGGCTTCTACAGCGTCTACAACGACCTCGGCGTGCTCAACACGCTGCCCGGCCTGATCCTCGCCGACTCCACCATCGCCGTGCCGTTCGGCGTGATGCTGTTCTCGGCGTTCATGAGCGGCATCCCCCGGGAGATGCTCGAGGCCGCGCACATCGACGGCGCCTCGCACTGGCGGACGTTCGTCTCGATCGTGCTGCCGATCTCGCGCAACTCCGCCGTCACCGTGGCGCTGTTCGCGTTCCTGTGGGCCTGGTCGGACTTCCTGTTCGCGTCGACCCTCAACCGCGACGGCGGCAGGCTCCGACCGATCACGATGGGGCTCTACGACTACATCGGCTCCCAGAACCAGCAGTGGGGCGAGCTGATGGCGACCGCCGTCCTGGCCTCGATCCCCACTGCGCTCCTGCTCGTCGTCGCCCAACGCTACATCTCGGCCGGACTCACGGCCGGCGCGGTCAAGGACTGACCCCACCACCGACACCGAAGGACCCCATGACCGCCCCCGTCTCGTTCGACGTCCGCCAGATCCCCTTCTCCATCCGGGGCTCCTGGCTCGACCTCTCGCCGGTCGTCGCCCTGCACACGCAGGCCGACGAGATCCACCTGGTGTCGCACAAGAACGGCATGCACGCGGTCCTCGCGCTGCAGCCGGTGCTGGGCAGAGCGGCGGTGGACACCGCGTGGCGCGCCACACCCGCCGCCCTCACCTGGCGCGCGACCGACGGCGCAGAGGTGACGGCGGCCTTCGACGGCATCTCGGCCGTGCGGATCCGTGGCGCCGGGCTCGGGCTCCGGCTGAGCGACGCGTCGTCCGCGCTGACGCCGTTCACCGGCACCTACCTCTTCGAGGACCCCGTCGACGACGCGCTCGTCTTCACCTCCTACGAGACCGGGCGGCGCTACCGCGTCACGGCGCTCACCGGCGACCTGCACCGCGAGGGCGACCAGGCCCTCGGGCGCGCCGACCGAGCCGTGGTCGCCGGCGCCGACGGCCGGCCGTGGGAGATCGTCGTGCAGGAGACGACCGCGGCCGCCCCGCCGTACTCGTCGGACAGGTCCTTCGACGACGTGGTGGCCGTGGCGCGCGGCGCCTTCGAGGAGTACGTCGAGGCCGTCGCCCCGTGGCCGAGCGACACGGTGCCGGCCGCGGGGCTCGCGGCGTACGTCCTCTGGTCCGCGACCGTCGCGCCCGAGGGCTTCCTGCGGCGCGAGTCGGTGCTGATGTCGATGCACTGGATGGACAAGCTGTGGAGCTGGGACCACTGCTTCAACGCCCTCGCGCTCGCCGGGGGGCTGCCGGACCTGGCGCTCGACCAGTTCCGGGCGCCGTTCGACCACCAGGACGAGACCGGCGCCCTGCCGGACTCGGTCACACACTCCGAGGTGCTCTACAACTACGTCAAGCCGCCGATCCACGGGTGGACGCTGCGCCGGCTCCGGGCCACGCTCGCCCGCCCGCTCACCACGGCCGAGCTGACCGACATCTACGACCACCTCGCGCGCTGGTCGCGGTTCTGGCTCGACCGCCGCCGGCGGCCGGGGCACGAGCTGCCCTATTACCAGCACGGCAACGACTCCGGCTGGGACAACGCCACGACGTTCGACCTCGACCGGGTCGTCGAGGCGCCCGACCTGGCCGGCTTCCTGGCCATCCAGCTGGAGGTGCTCGCCGACCTCGCCGACGAGCTCGGGCGGCCGGCTGACGACTGGAAGCGCGCGCGCGACCAGCTCCTCGACGCCCTGCTGGGTCAGCTCTGGACCGGGGAGTCCTTCGTGGCGGTCGGTGCCACCTCGGGTACGCCGAGCACGGACTCGAGCCTGCTCAACCTGCTGCCCCTGGTGCTGGGCGACCGGCTCCCGCAGCAGGTCCGCGACGCGCTCGCCGAGCGGCTCGTGGAGCACCTCACGGCGTACGGCCCGGCCACCGAGCCGGTGACCTCGGCCCACTATGAGAGCGACGGCTACTGGCGCGGTCCGATCTGGGCGCCGTCGACGGCGCTCGTCGAGGACGGCCTGCGCGCCTGCGGGTACGCCGACCTCGCCGACACCGTCAACGAGCGGTTCCGGCGGCTGTGCGAGCAGTCGGGGTTCGCCGAGAACTTCGACGCGGTGACCGGCGAGGGTCTGCGCGACCGCGCCTACACCTGGACCGCCGCGGTCTACCTGCTCTTCGCCGCGGACGCCGTGGGTCGCTGACCGCGCCCCGTCCTCAGGCGTCGTAGTGCGACAGTTCTCCCCACCGTTCCGTCCACGACCCGCGCACGGACGAGCACCGCCAGACCGGCAGCCCCTGCTCCTCGTTGGGCGCGTCGGCGTCGTTGTCGAGCGTCGCCGCCCGGGTGCACCCGTCGAAGTCCGCGGTCGGGTCGCGCCACCCGACGACGATGACGGGGGCGGCGGACGCCGGCGGCGGGCCCCACTCCCGGTAGCCGTTGTGGCCGGAGTAGACGGGGACACCGACGCCGTACCAGCTCAGCGACCCCGCCTCGCCGTAGTTGCCGGTGAAGACCACGGCCGTACGGCGCTCGTCGGGTGGGAGCGCGTCGACGACCGCGCGGACCTGGTCGGTGTACTCCTCCCAGCCGATGGTCTCGAGCTGGACGTCGTTGACGTCGGCGTAGAACGAGCCGCCGAACGTCGAGGCCGGGAGGACCGGCAGCACCGCGGGGTAGGCGACGGCCGCCGACGCGACCATCCACGCACCGGCCCGGACGACGGCCCGCGAGGACCGGGTGGCGGCCAGGTGGGTGCACCCGGCGGCGATCAGCGGAGGGATCGCACCGGCGAGGTAGTAGCCCTTGCCGCCCGTGACGAGGAAGACGGCGAGCACGACGAGGAACGCGACCGCCAGCGGACGGGCCCGCACCCAGTCCGGGCGGCGGAGCAGCTGAACCAGCCCCAGCACCCACACCGCACCGATCAACGGGCTGAAGATCACCAGCGCCTCGAGCACCATCGTGATCCGTCCGCCGACCCCGCCGTACTCGTCGGCAATGTCGGCCGACAGGGCGAAGACCGGCCAGTCGTGCTGGGCCTGCCACCCCAGGTTCGGCACCCACATCGCCAGCGCGAGCAGGCCCCCGAGCCACGGCCAGCGCGTGCCCAGCGCCGGCCGTGTCTCGCGCACGAGCGCGACGCCGACCAGCACGCCGAGCAGGCAGAACGCGACCGCGTGCTTGTTGTTGAGGCCCACGCCGGCGACCGCGCCGGCGAGCAGCCAGAGCCGCGGGCGGTCGTCGACCAGCGCCTGTCCCACCACGACGAGCACCGCGGTCCAGAACAGCATGTCGAACGTCGCGGTCGACAGCAGGTGGCCGAGCCCCGGCACGATCGTGGAGAGGCCGACGGCCACCGCGGTCAGCGCCTGCCCGGCGCGGGCCGCGCCGAGCAGCCGGGCCGCCTGCACCGACAGCAGCACGACGCCGACCATTGCGAGCACCGACGGGATCCGGAGCACGGTGACGCTCGACGGCGCCACCAGGTCGGTGAGGCGGGCGAGGAACGGCGTGAACGCCGGCTGGTCGGGGTAGCCCCAGGCCAGGTGCTTGCCGGCCTCGACGAAGTAGAGCTCGTCGCGGTGCGGGCCGTAGTGGGGCGCGAGCAGCATCAGGCCGACGACGAGCACGAGACAGACGGCGCCGGCCTCGCGGACGGCGTACGGCGGGCGGTTCACGCGCCCCAGTGTGGCGCTCAGACCACCAGTCGTGCGCGGAGTTCGGCGAGCACGTCGTCGCCGAGCCCGAGGCCGTCGCGGAGGTAGCCGTCGACCGACCCGTAGTCCGCCGCGGCCGCGTCGTAGGCCGCCTGCAGGTACGACGCCTCGACGACCATCGTCGGCTCGTAGACCGCCACCTTGTCGGACCCCAGGTGCTCGGCGACCAGCGCGAGGTACTTCTCCCGGGTCGCCGACGAGACCTCGTTGGTCAGCAGGTAGTCCGCGACGATCGTGTCGTGGTCGACGCCGGCGAGCTCGAGCAGCAGCGCGGCCGCCCAGCCGGTGCGGTCCTTGCCGGCCGTGCAGTGGAACAGCTGCGGCAGCCCGCCGGTGGCGAGCTCGGTGAGCAGGGCGGCGTACGACGAGCGCGCGGCGGGCGAGCGCACGAACGCGACGTACACCTCGTGCATCACCCGGTGCGCCGCCTCGACGTCGGCCAGCGTCGCGACCGTCTCCATCGGGATGCCGGCCACCTCGGCGTGCCGCCACGCCGCGCCCGCGACCTCGACGTCGGGGTGCGCCTCGATCTCGGGCCCGCCGCGCAGGTCGTGGATCACCTGGATCCTCAGTCCCGCAAGGGATCTGGCGTCCTCCTGGGTCAGCTGCAGCTCGTTGGACCGGTAGTACGCGCCGCGCCGCACGTGCCGTCCGTCGCGGGTCGGGTAGCCCGGGTCGTCGCCGGCGACGTCGCGGAGGTTGTCGGCGGAGGCGAGTCGCAGCAGCTCGGCGGGGGCGTCGGTCACGTCGCCAGGCTAGGCAACCCGGGGCAACACCGGGTGAACGAGCCGTCAGCGCAGCGGGACGAACCGGTACCAGCCGTGCCGGGTGACCACCGGCGGGCCGCCGCCCTGAGCGACCACCAGCAGCATCTCGCCGCCCACCGGGATCACCATCCGGCCGGCCGGCGCGAGCTGCTCGACCAGCCCGGCGGGCAGGGCATCGGCCTGCGCCGACACCAGGATCCGGTCGTACGGCGCGTGCGCGGGGTCGCCGTACACCTCGGGCGTGGCCTGCTCGATCCGCGCCCACGACCACCCACCGTGGGCGAGGTTGGCGCGGCCGAACGTCACCAGCTCGGGCTCGAGCTCGACGCCGAGCACCTCGCCCGTGGGCCCGGTCAGCTCGGCCAGCAGGCCGGTCGTCCAGCCCGAGCCCGAGCCGACGTCGAGCACCCGGTCGCCGGGCCGGACCTCCAGCAGGCGCAGCATGTTCGCGACCGTCCGCGGCTGGGAGTTGGTCTGCCCGTGACCGATCTCGATCGGCCCGTCGTAGGCGGCGCGCCGGCGCTCGCGCGGCGGCAGGAACCACTCCCGCGGCACCGCCGCGAACGCCTTGTCGACCCGGTCGGGCGCCACCTGGCCAGTCAACCACCGAACCCGCGTCGCGAAACAGGTGACGCGGGAGCCCGTCCTGGGCGAGACTCGCGGGCGTGATCAAGGTCGAGCTGCTTCTCGGTGTGGCGGCGTTCGCGCTGTGGGTCTTCTGCCTGGTGGACGCGATCGGCGCCCCGTCGGACCGGATCCGCAACCTGCCCAAGGTGGCGTGGATCCTGCTGATCCTGTTCTTCCCGTTCGTCGGGTCGATCGCCTGGCTCGTCGCCGGCCGCCCCGACAACGGGGTGAGCCGCCGCTCGCCGTACGAGCGGGAGACGCCGCACTTCCCGGAGTACGACCGGCCGGGTCGGGCCGCCGCCGTCGACCCCGAGCGGGACGACGCGTTCCTGCGCCAGGTCCGCGAGCGGGCCGAGGCACAGCGCAAGGCCTACGAGGCCCAGCGCCGGCGCGACCGCGAGCGCGAGGCCGGCGAGCCGTAGTCGTCAGCCGCGCTTGGGCGGCAGCGGCACGAACATCGACGTGCGGGCGGCGTACTCGGGGTAGCCGGGCCGCTTCATCATGGTCTTCTCCAGCAGCCGCGCGCCGGTGATCCACACCAGCCAGATCGTCATCGCGACCGGCGCGAGCAGCGACGCCAGCCCGGCGACCCACCCGGAGGCGAGCCCGCCGGCGAGCCACAGCCCCCACCACACGCAGCAGTCGCCGAAGTAGTTGGGGTGCCGGGTCCACGACCACAGCCCGCGGTCCATCACCGGGCCGCGGTCGGGGTCGCGCTTGTACGCCGCGAGCTGGGCGTCGCCGACGGACTCGAAGAGCACCCCGACCAGCCAGAGCACGAGGCCGGCCCAGACCGGCCACGTCCACTCGAGGCCCGCGACCGCGGCGGTCTGCAGCGGCAGCGACACCAACCAGACGGCGGCGCCCTGGAGCCCGAACACCTTGCGGACGGCCCGGCCCATGCCCACCTGCTGGAGGGTGCCGCCGAGCATCGCCTCGTAGCGCGGGTCCTCGCCGTGGCCGCGCGACTTCACGAAGATGTGCCAGGACAGCCGGCCGCCCCAGGTGGTGACCAGCGCGGCCAGCAGCCAGGACTGTCCGGTGCCGGACACGACCGCGCACACGAGCGCGACCGCGATCAGGGCGAGCCCCCAGCCCACGTCGACGACCGAGACCCGGCCGACCCGCGCGGCGACGTACGCCGTCGCGGTCATCACGGCGGCGGCCGCGAGCAGCGAGAGACCGGCGACGAGCAGCAGGTCGGTCATGGTGTGATCATGACGGACGCGGGCCGCTCCAGGGTCAGCTGCTGCACGTCGAGGTAGCCCGAGGCGAAGCCGGCGCGGGAGTAGCACAGGTAGAAGTGCCACATCCGCACGAACGTCTCGTCGAAGCCCAGCCGGCGGACGTCGTCCTCGGCCGCCAGGAACGTCTCGTCCCACCGGCGCAGCGTCTCGGCGTAGTCGCCGCCGAACGCCAGCCGGTCGGTGACCCGCAGCGACGTGTGCCGCTCGGTGACCTCGTCGATGACCTGCGCCGACGGCAGGAACCCGCCGGGGAAGATGTACTTGTTGATCCAGGTGTAGCTGCCGCGGGTGGCAAGCATCCGGTCGTGCGGCATCAGGATCGCCTGGATCGCGGCCCGCCCGCCGGGCGCCAGCAGCCGGTCGATCGTGCGGAAGTACGTCGGCCAGTACTCGTGGCCGACCGCCTCGACCATCTCCACCGACAGCACGGCGTCGTACTCGCCGCGCACCTCGCGGTAGTCGCACAGCTCGATGCTCACCCGGTCCGCCAGCCCGGCCTCGGCCGCCCGGCGCTCCGCGAGCGCGAGCTGCTCCGAGGACAGCGTGACCGTGTGGACGGTCGCGCCGCGCGCCGCGGCGCGGATCGCGAGCTCGCCCCAGCCGGTGCCGATCTCCAGCACCCGGGTGCCCGCGCGGACGCCGGCCCGGTCGAGCAGGCGGTCGATCTTGCGGTGCTGGGCCGGGAGCAGCGCCTCGTCGAGGTCGCCGTCGAACAGCGCGGAGGAGTAGCTCAGCGACTCGTCGAGGAACAGCCCGAACAGGTCGTTGGACAGGTCGTAGTGGTGGGCGATCAGCTCGCGGGTGCGGTCCTGGGTGGTGCGGTGCGCGCGCGGCGTACGCCGCTGCACCAGCGACCGCGCCCGCTGCAGGCGCTGCGGGATCAGGTCGCCCACGTTCGCGGCCAGCACGGTGAGGAAGCCGGTGAGGTCCTCGGCGGTCCACGCGCCGGTCAGGTAGGCCTCGCCGAAGCCGATCAGGCCCTCGCGGCCCAGCCGCGCGAAGAGCTCGTCGGGCCGGTGCACGGTCATCGCCGGCCCGCCGCGGCCGAGGGTCTCCTCGCCGACGTGGACGGTGACGTCGAGCGCGTCGACGGCGTGGGTGAACAGGCGGCGCGCGACGCGGGACGAGACTTCCGTGCGGAGGCCGGTGGGTGCGGCGTCCAGCCCCGGCCAACGGCCGGAGGTGGATCGGGTGGACGTGATGGTCACCGGACTCCCTCCTGGTGGTGGGCCGGTCGCGGTCGGACCGGCAGTCGGCGCAGCCACAGCGCGATGCCGTGGGCGCGGATCAGTGCGGCGCCCCTGAGCGCCGCGGGTGCGGCCCGCCACGGGCCGTGGGTCGAGCGGGTGCCGGTGAGCGAGGCGCTGAAGCGCGCGCCGTCCTCGGTGTTCAACGTGACGCTGACCGTAAGCCGCTCGCCGGGCACCGGCACCAGCAGGTCGTAGCTGCCGTCGGTGCCGTGGAACGGCGAGACGTACATCTGCTTGGGCGTCGTGGCGCGGCCGCGCTCGTCGGGGCGGACGAGGTAGGCGTGCCGGTCGCCGTAGGTGTTGTGCACCTCGACGACCGTGCACGGGTCGCCGTGCTCCGGCGTCACCCAGAACACGCTGATCGGGTTGAAGCAGTGGCCGAACGCCCGTGGGTGCGCGGCCATCAGCACCCGGCCGGTGCCGAGCTCGACGTCGTGCCGGGCCAGGAAGGCCGCGAGGTTCTCCCTGATCGAGCGGTCCGGGTCGCCGAGGTGGTCGCGGCCCTCGAAGCGCCCGAGCAGCCCGTGGTCGGGCAGCGCGTCCAGGTCGACGAGCCAGGTGTGCGACCGGTTCCTGAAGGACCGCCGGAACGGCTGGCGCCGGACGTGGGTGATGGTGGTGGCGTAGACGCCGGTGGTGGTTTCGAGGCTCGGCGCTGGCGCGCCTCGCACCTCAACCCCCGTGTCGGTCGTCGCTGGCGCGCCTCGCACCTCGACCACCGTGGCGGTGTTTGAGGTGCGAAGGCGCCCTGGCGCCTGAGCCTCGAAACCACCACCCTCTGGATGGATCCACTCGAACCCCAGCCGCTCGGCGGCGGCCAGTCCCGAGCGTGCGCCGTCCTCGTGGAACCCCCACCCGTGGTAGGCGCCCGCGAACGCGACCCGGTCGCTGTCGAGCTCGGAGAGCCGGCGCTGGGCCGCGACGGACGCGGGCGTGTACAGCGGGTGCTCGTACTCCATCCGGGCGATCACGGTCGCCGGGTCGACGAGGTCCTCGCCACCCAGGGTCACCAGGTAGTGCGTCTGCGTGGGCAGCCGCTGCAGCCGCGTGAGGTCGTAGGTGACCGTGACGTGGCCGCGCTCCCCGACAGGCCGGCGGAAGTTCCACGACGCCCGTGCCGCCTCGGCGTCGGGCAGCAGCGAGGTGTCGGTGTGCAGCAGCGCCACGTTGGGGGAGTAGGTGATCGCGCCGAGCACCTCCCGCTGCGCCGGCGTCGGGTCGGCGAGCATCGCCAGCGCGTGGCCGGGGTGGGTGGCGATCACGACGGCGTCGTACGTCGTCACCACGCCGTTGCCGTCGGTCACCTCGACGCCGTCCGGGCTCTCGGCCACCGAGGTGACCTTGGTGCCCGTGCGGACCTCGTCGACCACGGCCGCGACCTGGCGGACGTACTCGTGCGAGCCGCCGGTCACCGTGCGCCACTGCGGCGAGCCGGTGACGCTGAGCATCCCGTGGTGGGAGAGGAACGCGAACAGGTAGCGGGCGGGGTACTCCAGCGCCACCTCCGGGTCGCACGACCACACGGCCGCGACCAGCGGCTCCATGAAGTGCCGCGTGAAGTACGCCGTGAACCCGCCGGCCTCGAGGAACTCCCGCAGGGTGCGGTCGTCGCCCTCGCCCGCGAGCAGCGCCCGGGCCCGCCGGTGGAAGCGCGGCACCTCAGCGAGCATCCGCAGGTACGCCGGGCTGGTCAGGTTCCGGCCGCCCGGGAACAGCCCCCGGGGACCGAGCGCGCCGGCGTACTCCAGGCCGGTGGCGTCGTCGCGCACCGACATCGACATCTCGGACTCCTGCGTGGCGACGCCGAGCTCGCCGAAGAGCCGCAGCAGCGTCGGGTAGGTCCGCTCGTTGTGCACGATGAAGCCGGTGTCGATCGCCAGCGGCCCGGCCGTCGCGTCCTCGACCAGGTGGGTGTCGGCGTGCCCGCCGAGCCGGTCGTCGGCCTCGAGCAGGGTGACCCGCGCGGTGCGGGAGGCGACGTACGCCGCGGTCAGCCCGGCGACCCCGGACCCGACGACCGCGACGTGCCGGCGGCTCATGCCTTCCTGCCGAAGTCGAACAGCGCGATCGGGTCGCTGGTCGGCTTGTCCGAGCCGCCCTCGGGCTCGACGGTGATCCCGGCCGCGGTGGCCGTCGCCGCGTCGCCGGCGAGCAGCACCCGCTGGTCCTCGCGCACGGGCATCAGACCGGCGGAGACCATGCCCTTGCCGGGCTGGTCGAGCCAGACCTGGTAGACCTTGCCCGGCGGGGGCGGCGGCATCTTCTCGGTGACGAGCACGGCCCGCCCGACGCTGTCGGAGTGGACGAGCGTCGCCCTGGCGCCGCCGTCGAAGTCGAGCGAGCTGCGCTTGGCGTCGGCGGCCGAGAGCACGGCCTCGACGGCCGAGGGAGCCTGGCTCGACTCCTGCCAGGGCTGCTGCCAGAGCACCGCGCCCCCGCCGACGGCGAGGACCGCGGCGGCCGCGGCGACCAGCAGGTTGACCCGGCGCCGGGGCCGGCGGGACGCGAGCGAGACCGGGGCGGGTGCCTCGGGCGGCAGCGGCCGGGTCGTGGCGATGCCGGCGAGCACGCGATCGCGCAACGCGGCGGGCGGCTCGACGGCGGTGGTCTCGGCGAGCGTGCCGGCGGCCTCACGGAGCGACGCGACCTCGGCCCGGCACTCCGGGCACTCGGCCAGGTGCCGCTCGAACGCGGCGCGCTCGAGGTCGTCGAGGGCGTCGACGGCGTACGCGCCGGAGAGCGCGTGCACGTCGTAGCCGGGGTTGCCCGGGTAATCGGAGCTCATGAGCCCACTCCCATCGCGTCACGCAGCCGGATCAGTCCGTCCCGGATGCGGGTCTTGGCGGTGCCGACCGGTAGGTCGAGCATGGTCGCCACCTCCGTGTGTGTGTAGCCACCGAGGTACGCGAGGCCGACGGCCTCGCGCTGCACCTCGGTGAGGGCCGCGAGCGCGCCGCGGACCCGGTGGGCTTCGAGAGACGCGTGCGCGGCCTCGGCGGTCGAGTCGTGCTCGACCGGCTGGTTCTGCTCGTGGTACGTCGCGTCGCGGCGGGTCGCCGCCTCCGCCGACCGCACCCGGTCGACCGCCTTGCGGTGGGTGATCGTCAGCAGCCAGCCGAGCGGGCTGCCCTTGTCGGGGGCGAAGCGGGACGCGGTGCGCCAGATCTCCAGGAACGCCTCCTGGGTGACCTCCTCGGCCTGGGCCGGGTCACGCACCACCCGCACCGCGAGCCCGAAGACCCGCGCGGCGGTGGCGTCGTACAGGCGCGCGAACGCCTGCTCGTCGCCGCGGGCCGAGAGCCGCAGCAGCTCGGCGAGGTCGGACGGCTCGGGACCGGCACCGGGCGCCCCCTCCTCGGGGGAGGGGGCGCCGGCGCCGACGGGGCGGATGTGGTCCACGGATGGATCCTTGCTCCTCGGGTCCTGGTGACGTCTGGTCTCGAGGGAGATCAGGGCATCAGGACGGAGTCGATGACGTAGACCGTGGCGTTGGCCGTGGGGATGTTGCCGCAGAGGACCTTGGCGTCGGCGGCGCCGACCGTGAAGTCCTCGCCCGAGCCCTTGACGACGACCTTCTCACCTTCGAGGGTCTCGTGGGTGCCCGCCAGGTCCGCCGGGGTGAGCTGGCCGGCGACCACGTGGTAGGTCAGCACCTTGGTGAGCAGGTCCTTGTCGGCGAGCACGCCCTTGAGGTCCTTCGGCGGGATCTTGCCGAACGCGTCGTCGGTGGGGGCGAAGACCGTGATGCCCTCGGCGGAGTTGAGGGTGTCGACCAGACCGGCCTCGCCGACCGCGGTGACCAGCGTCTTCAGCAGCGGGTTGGCGCTGGCCGCGGTGGCGACCGGCTCGGTGGCCATGCCGTTGAACGAGCCCGCGCCGGAGTCCGGGATCGCCGAGCAGCCCGCGCCGAAGGTGCCGGCGCTGGCGTCCATCGGCTCGGTGCCGGCGTCCGACCCGGAGTCGGACCCCATGTCGGACGGAGCGCTCGAGGCGGTGGTGGGCTCGGCCGAGGCGTCGTTGCTGTCGTCGGAGCCGCCGCAGGCCGCGAGGCCGAACGTGGCGACGAGCGCGAGGGCGGCGAGGCCGGAGGAGCGGCGGAGGGAGCGGTTCTTCATGGTGGTGCCTTTCGCTTCGAGTTCGTGGTGGTGGGGCGAGCTCTGCGGTTCTGGTCTGCGGCCGAGATGTGAGTAGTTCGGACCAGGTGCGGGATCGGATTGGTCGAAATGACGACGACCCGCCCGAAACTTTCGGGCGGGTCGACGTCAGGCGACGTTGACGACGATCTCCTGGATGCCGCTGGAGCCCGCCGGGAACGGCGCGGTGCGGGCGGCGGTCTGCACCTCGCCCTCCCCGTCGAGGGCGCGGACGGCGAGCGAGTGCCGCCCCGGCTCGGCGGTCCACGGCAGGTACCACTGCCGCCAGTAGTCGCTGCCGGCCGTCGGCCCGAGCCGGGCCTGCTGCCAGGGGCCGCCGTCGACGCGCACCTCGACGCGCTCGATGCCGCCCTGGTGCTGGGCCCAGGCGACGCCACCGATCACGGTGCGGCCGGCGTCGACCGTCGACAGCGGCCGTGGGGTGTCGATCCGGCTGGAGATCTTGATCGGGGCGTCGGTCGCCCAGTCGCGCCGGGTCCAGTACGCCTCCTGCTCGGCGTACGTCGTGAGCGTGATGCGGGTGATCCACTTGCAGGCGCTGACGAACCCGTAGAGGCCGGGCACCACCATCCGGGCGGGGAAGCCGTGCTCGCGGGTCAGCGAGCGCCCGTTCATGCCGACCGCGATCATCGCGTCCCGGCCGTCGGTGGCCAGCGCGAGCGGCGTGCTGATCGTCATGCCGTCGACGTCGGTGCTCAGCAGCTGGTCGGCGCGGGTGCCGTCGATGCCGGCACTGTCGAGCAGATCGGTGAGCCGGACCCCGAGCCAGCGGGCGGACCCGACGTAGGTGCCGCCGACCTCGTTGGAGACGCAGGTGAGCGTGATGTCCCGCTCGACGAGCGGCATCGCGAGCAGGTCGTCGAAGGTGAAGGTCACCTCGCGGTCGACGTCGCCGTCGATGGTCAGGGTCCAGCCGTCGACGTCGACGATCGGCAGCGTGAGGCGGGTGTCGACCCGGTAGAAGTCGTCGGTGGCGGTGCGGAAGCCGCTGATGCCGGGCACCCGGTCGTCGAGCCCGGCCGGGAAGGCCGGCGCCGGGTCGGTTGCGGCCGGCAGGTCGACCACCGTGGTGCGGCTGCGGTACGACGCGATCCAGCGGCCCGCGCCGCCCATCGCGGCCGCGGCGACGCCGAGGGTGGTCGCGGCGACCAGGACCCCGCGGCGGCTGGGGCCGGTCGCTCCGTCCGCCCCGCGGTCGGCCGCGGTGTGGGACCGGGTCAGCCAGGCGAGTGCGGCCAGGCCGGCGACGGCTGCCACGAGGCTGGGCAGCACGTCGCTGGTCGCCGCGCCCGGGCGGTCGAGCGCGGCGACGGCCGGGACGGCGACGAGCACCAGCAGCAGGGCGGCGCCGTACGCGAACCGGCGCCGCGCCAGCAGCCCGGCCACCGCAGCCAGGACGAGCACGCCGAGCAGCACCGAGCCGACCAGCACCGCCTTGTCGTGGGTGCCGAACTGCGCGATCGCCCACTCCTTCAGTGGCGTGGGCGTCAGGTCGATGACCGTGGACCCCACGACCAGCACCGGGGACGCGGCGGGCTCGGTCAGGCCGGCGACCAGGTGCCCGGCGGCGATGCCGACCAGGGTGGCCAGGATGCCGACGCCGGCGTGGGCGCTGGCATGGACTAGGCGATTCCTCATGGGTGCTGTTCGGAGCGGAGGCCACCCGCGGATGGGGATGCGGCAGGATGGCGCGCATGCCCGACGCCCCCACTGAACTCGTGCACTACACCGTCGGCGGTCCCGTCGGTGATGCCGTCGCCACCTTGACCCTCGACTCGCCCCACAACCGCAACGCGCTCTCGCGCCGGCTCGTCACCGAGCTGTTCGAGGGCCTCGAGCGCGCCGCGGCCGACCCGGCCGTGAGGGTCGTGCTGATCGGCGCCGAGGGCCGGGTCTTCTGCTCGGGCGCCGACCTGTCCGAGGCCTCCACCGGGGGCATGGAGGAGGGCACCCGCCGGATCATCGATCTCCAGCGCCTGATCGTCACCCTCGACAAGCCGGTCGTCACCCGGGTCTCCGGCGCCGTCCGGGCCGGCGGCATCGGCATCGTGGCCGCCTCGGACATCGCGATCGCCGCCGAGGACGCGACCTTCGCGCTCACCGAGGTCAAGCTGGGCCTGGCCGCCGCGATCATCTCGCTGACCGTGCACCACCGGATGACCCCCCGCGCCGCCGCGCTCACCACCCTCGGTGGCGAGGTGTTCACCGGCGCCCAGGCGGCGTCGTACGGCCTGGTCACCAGCGCGGTCCCCGGCGAGTCCCTCGACGAGGAGGTCGCCCGGGTGTGCGCGTCGCTGGCCACCGGCGCCGCCCAGGGGCTGCGGGAGTCCAAGCGGGTCCTCAACCGCGACCTGGTCGCCCGCATCGACGCCCACGGCACCGAGATGGCCGAGCTGTCCGCCCGGCTGTTCGCCTCCGACGAGGCCCGTGAGGCGATGACCGCTTTCTTGTCCCGTACGAAATAGCGGCATGTCGGCCCCGGGACACCGGGTAGGCTTGACGACTCGCTGAATCGGTCCGGAACGCTTCCGGGGTCTGAGGGGATCGAGAGTTGTCAGAAGAGCTGGTCGAGCGTGAGATCGCTGCCGAGCAGGCGTTCGTCGACCGGGTGTACGTCCAGCTGGCCGAGTCCGCCCGGCAGGCGCAGGCATTGGCCAAGGAGGGGCACAGCCGCGGCCGGCTGGGCCACGAGGGCGGGCTCGTCGAGCGCGACGCGATGGTGTTCCAGGCCGCCCGCCGGATCGCGCAGCTCGACGCGGCGCACGAGGGGCTGGTCTTCGGCCGCCTGGACATGACCTCGGAGGTCGACCCAGAGCCCCGCTACGTCGGCCGGATCGGCCTGCGCGACAGCAACCGCGACTCGCTGCTCATCGACTGGCGCGCCCCGGCCGCCGCGGTGTTCTACCAGGCCACCGCGGCCGAGCCGCACGACGTGGTACGCCGGCGGGTGCTGCGCTGCACCGGCCCGCAGGTCGTCGGGGTCGAGGACGAGCTGCTCGACGCCGAGGCGCTCGAGCGCTCCGGCGCCGACCTGCCGATCGTCGGCGAGGGCGCGCTGATGGCCCAGCTCTCCCGGGCCCGCGACCGCTCCATGCACTCGATCGTCGCGACCATCCAGGCCGAGCAGGACAAGGCGATCCGGGCCCCCGGCAAGGGCGTGGTCGCGATCTCCGGCGGCCCCGGCACCGGCAAGACCGTGGTCGCGCTGCACCGCGCGGCGTACCTCCTCTACAACGACCGGCGCCGCTACGAGGGCGGCGGCGTGCTGATCGTCGGCCCCAGCGGCGTGTTCATGCGCTACATCGAGCGGGTGCTGCCGAGCCTCGGGGAGACCGCGGTCGCGCTGCGCTCGCTCGGCGAGGTCGTCGACGGCGTGCGCGCCACCCGCCACGACGAGCCGGCCGTGGCCGACGTCAAGGGCTCGGCCCGGATGGCGGAGCTGATGCGGCGTACGGCGCGGCAACAGGCGCCGGGCAGCCCGCGTGAGTTCCGGATCTTCTGGCGCGACGACGTCGTCGTGCTCGACCGCGGCGAGCTGGGCCGGCTGCGCCGACAGCTGATGTCGCAGGGGCGCCGCAACCGGCAGCTGCCCCGGGTGGCGCACTCCCTGCTCGACGCCATGTGGCGCCAGATCCGCGGCGAGCGCGGCCGGGAGCGGGGCCGCGAGGCGTTCGACGAGGAGATGCTGTCGAACCAGTCGTTCGTCGACTTCGCCGCCGCGTGGTGGCCGCCGCTGGACGCCCTCGAGGTGCTCGGCTGGCTGCGCGAGCCCGAGATGCTCACCCGGGTCGGCGACGGCCTGCTCACCTCCGAGGAGCAGCGGCTGCTGGCCAAGTCGTGGGGCGACCCGAGCGGCACGGTCGACCTGTCGGTCGAGGACGTCCCGCTGCTCGACGAGCTGCGCTACGCCCTCGGCGACGTCCCGGCCCGCACCGACGACGAGCGCGAGCTCGACGACTCCGGCCTGCTCGAGGGCGGGGTGGACATGCAGGAGCTGTTCACCGCCGCCGACCGCGAGTACGCCCCGACCGGCCGCGCCTGGGCACCGCCGACGCACAAGATCGACGACGACCCGTTCGCCCACGTGCTGATCGACGAGGCGCAGGACCTCACGCCCATGCAGTGGCGGATGGTCGGGCGCCGTGGGCGCACCGCCTCGTGGACGATCGTCGGCGACCCCGCCCAGTCGTCCTGGCCGGTGCCGGCCGAGTCGGCCGCCGCCCGCGCCGCGGCGTTGGAGGGCAAGGAGATCCACGAGTTCCACCTCTCGACCAACTACCGCAACTCCTCGGAGATCTACGCCCATGCGGCGGCGTATGCCGAGCGGGTCGGCCTCGACGCCGACCTGCCGACCGCGGTGCGCTCGACGGGTGTGGAGCCGAAGACCCTCAGCGGGGTGACCGACCTGGAGGCCGCCACCCGCGAGGCGGTCAACGAGATCGCCGGCCAGGTCGCAGGCACCGTCGGCATCGTGGTCCCCGTCGCCCGGCGCTCGGAGGTCAACGCCTGGCTGGCCTCGTGGCCCGAGCTCGCCGAGGACGCCCCGGGGGCCCGTGCTGCGGTCGACTCCTCGGTGACCCCGTCGGGCGAGGACCGGGTCGTGGTGCTCACCGGCCTCGACACCAAGGGCCTGGAGTTCGACGGCATCGTGGTGGTCCGCCCCCAGGAGATCGAGGACGAGTCGGCGACCGGCAAGGCCACGCTGTACGTCGTTCTCACGCGAGCGACACAGCTGCTGACCACGCTGTCTTGAACCGTAGAGTTCGGGTATGACGACGACGCCCTCTGCCCGGGAAGCCATCGCGGCCCTCCAGGGGCACGAGGCGTGGGCGATCATCCGGCGCTCCACCCGGGCGGGAGACCGCGACACCGTCGGCCTGGTGGGCGGGCGGCGGCGCGTGGTCGAGTCGCTGCTCGACGTACCCCTCGAGGAGGGCGTGCCGCAGGAGGACCACATCGCCGACCGGCTGCTGGCGGTGCCGTTCCGCCAGGTGCGCGAGCGCGGGTTCGAGGCCCACGACGACGGCGCGCCACTGGTCGTGGTGGACGTCGAGACGGAGCTGGAGCTCTCGGTGGCCGAAGTGCTCGACGCGATCGACGACACCGGGGTGGAGTTCGCCGACCGCGGCGGCTTCGAGACCGACGACGAGGACTACGCCAAGCTGGTCGCGGCGATCATCCACGACGAGATCGGGCAGGGCGAGGGTGCCAACCTCGTCATCGGTCGCCACTACCGCGCGACCGTCGCCGACTGGGGCGCCGACAAGGCGCTGACGGTGTTCCGCCGGCTGCTCGAGCGCGAGCGCGGCGCCTACTGGACCTACGTGTTCTTCACCGGCGACCGCTACCTGATCGGCGCGAGCCCCGAGCGGCACGTCACGATCCACCCCGTCCGCGACGGAGCCGAGCGAGGGACGAGCGAGCGACCGAGCGGACCGTTCGGGTTGGCCGACGTGCGGATGAACCCGATCAGCGGCACGTTCCGCATCCCGCGTGAGGGCGACGTGCGCCGCGGTCTCCTGGACTTCCTGCGCGACGAGAAGGAGATCTACGAGCTCTTCATGGTCGTCGACGAGGAGCTCAAGATGATGTGCGACATCTGCAACGAGGGCGGCCAGGTGCTCGGCCCGTTCCTCAAGCCGATGAGTCACCTCGTGCACACCGAGTACCTCCTCGCCGGCCGCACCAGCCGCGACCCCCGCGAGGTGCTGCGCGACACGATGTACGCCGCCACCGTCACCGGGTCGCCGGTCGAGAACGCGTGCCGGCTGATCAAGCAGTACGAGTCCGAGGGCCGCGGCTACTACGGCGCCGCCCTGGCGATCCTGGGCCGCGACGACGTCGGCGGCCCGGTCGTGGACAGCCCGATCGTGATCCGTACGGCGGACGTCGGGCTCGACGGCCGGCTCACCGTGACGGCCGGCGCGACGCTGGTGCGCGACTCGGACCCGGCGTACGAGGTCGCGGAGACCCACGCCAAGGCCGGTGGCATCCTCAGCGCCTTCGGGCTGGTGCCGTCCGCGCCCGCCCCGTCGGTCAACATGGCCGAGCTCGTCAGCGACGAGGACGTGTTGCTCGCCCTCAACGCGCGCAACCAGCGGCTCAGCAGGTTCTGGCTCACCGACCAGGGCGGCTCGCCGCCCGACCCGCGGCTGGCGGGCAAGAGCGTGGTGATCCTCGACGGCGAGGACGACTTCGTGAACATGCTGCGACACGTGCTCGGCGTGCTCGGCATGACCAGCGAGGTGGTGCGGCACGAGGACTACGCGCCGGGACGCCTCGACGGCTTCGACCTGGTGATCGTCGGGCCCGGCCCCGGTGACCCGCGCGACGGGACCGACCCCAAGATGGCCAACCTGCGCGCCGCGGTCGCGGAGCTGATGGCCGCCCGACGGCCGTTCCTCGCGGTGTGCCTCGGCCACCAGGCCCTGTGCCACCACCTCGGCATCCCCCTGACCTACAAGGACATCGTCTTCCAGGGCACCCAGTCGCCGGTGCCGATCGGCGGTCGCACCGAGCGGGTGGGCTTCTACAACACGTTTGTCGGGCGCCTCGCCGACGGCTCGTCCGCGCCCGACGGGGTCGAGATCGAGACGGACGCCCACACCGGCGACATCCACCTCGTGCGTGGTCCGCACTACCGCGGCATCCAGTTCCACGCGGAGTCGATCCTCACCGAGCACGGCTACGACCTGCTCCACCAGATCGTGTCCGAGCTTCTCCTCGATGTCGTTCCGAGGTCGTCGGGGGAGCGCTAGGGTGGCGCAAGCAGCACATGGCGGGAACTCCGCTCGTGGGCCCGGTGAAGACTGCCCCCCAGCTTCATCGGGCCCGTCCCGTCTCCCGGACCCCGACGGTAGGTTGACCCGGTGGCCGCGCCCGAGGTGCCCCGTGTCGTCGTGGTCGACCACCACGACTCCTACACGTGGAACCTGGTCCACCTCGTCGCCGCCGTCACCGGCGTGCTGCCCGTCGTCGTCCAGCACGACGAGGTCTCCGCGGACGACGTGCTCGGGTTCAGCCACGTGGTGCTCTCGCCCGGCCCCGGCCACCCCGACGTGGTCGAGGACTTCGCCGTGGGGCGCGAGGTGCTGCGCCGCGCCACCCGGCCGGTCCTCGGCGTGTGCCTGGGCCTGCAGGGACTGGTGACGACGTACGGCGGCGCCGTCGGGCGGGTCGATCCGGCGCACGGCGACGTCGCCGTGGTCGAGCACGACGGACGGGGGGTGTTCGCGGGGCTGCCGCCGTCGTTCCGCGCGGTGCGCTACCACTCGCTCGCGGCGCTGGCCGTGCCGCCCTGCCTCGAGGTCTCGGCGTGGTCGGAGGGCGTGGTGATGGGGGTGCGGCACCGCACGCTGCCGCTCGAGGGCGTGCAGTTCCACCCCGAGTCGATCCTGTCCGAGCACGGCGCCCGGCTGGTCGCGAACTTCCTGGGCGTGCCGTGAGCCCGGCCGACCCCACGAGCAACCCGGTGGCGTTCTTCCACGACGTGGCCGCGGCGTACCGTCGGTGCTTCTGGCTCGACGGCGGCGGTGCCCGCGAGTGGTCGGGTCGCCGGTCGGTGGTGGGTTGGCTCGATCCCGACGACGTGTCGATCACCTACTCGGCGGAGCGGCGCGAGGTGGTGCGTCACGCGGGCGGGTCGTCGCAGGTCGTGGGTGACGACGTGTTCGCGGTGTTGGAGACGGAGCTGGCCGCGGGTGGGCCGACCGACCAGTGGGTGGGCTACCTCGGCTACGCGTGCCGGCCCGACCTCCCGGCGTCGGTCGGGGGCGGCCTACCTGATGCCGTCTGGATGCGGCCGTCCGGTGTCCGATTCTTCGAGCACGAACCTTTCAGGGAGTCCTTGCGCTACTCGGCCGTTGCAACCCCCGACAAGCGGAAGGATCCCCGGTACACCGGGGATCCTCCGCCCGCCCCCTACCGAGCCGCCTTCGCCCAGGTCCAGGAGCAGCTCCGGGCGGGCAACACCTACGAGGTGAACCTGACGTACCGGATCGAGGCGGACAGCGGGCACGACCCGGTGGCGGCGTACCTGCGGCTGCGCGAGCTCAACCCCGCGCCCTACGCCGGGTTCCTGCAGCACGACGTCCCGGGTGCCCGGGCGTGGCTGCTCAGCAGCAGCCCGGAGCGCTACGCCCGGGTGAGCGCCGACCGCACGGTCGAGACCAAGCCGATCAAGGGCACCACGCCCCGCGGTCGCACTCCCGAGGCGGACGAGGCGAACCGCCGCCGGCTCGCCGCGGACGCGAGGTTCCGCGCGGAGAACCTGATGATCGTCGACCTGCTGCGCAACGACCTCTCGATGGTCTGCGAGCCGGGGACCGTCGAGGTCCCGAGCCTGATGGAGGTGGAGTCGTACACGTCCGTGCACCAGCTGGTGAGCACCGTCCGGGGCCGGCTGCGCGACGGCGTCTCCACGGTCGGGGCGCTGCGGGCGCTGTTCCCCGCCGGCTCGATGACCGGCGCCCCCAAGCTGCGCACCATGCAGGTGATCGAGGAGGTCGAGGACTCGCCGCGCGGGCCGTACGCCGGGGCCTTCGGCTGGATTTGCGCGAACGGCCGGGCCGATCTCGGGGTGGTGATCCGGAGCCTCGCGACCGGCGGTGACGGCCGCTACGTCCTGGGCACGGGCGGCGGCATCACGGTCCGCTCCGCGGTCGAGGACGAGCACGCCGAGTCCCGCTGGAAGGCCGACCGCCTGCTGGCCGCGCTGGAGGATCCGGCGGGCTGAGGCAGGCGTACGCCGTGGGCCTCGTGGTTACCCTCGAAGCCATGGAGAACCCGCACGTCATCGTGCTGTTCGGGGCCACCGGCGACCTGTCGCGCCGCAAGCTGCTGCCGGGTCTGCTGCGGCTGTGGCAGGCGGGGCTGATCCAGGAGGCCCGCATCGTCGGCACCTCGCTCGAGGACATCGACACCGAGGCGTTCGTCAAGATCGCGCGGGTGGCGTGCGAGGAGTTCGGGCACTGCCCGATCGACGGGCAGGCGTGGGAGCCGTTCGAGCGGATGCTGCGCTACGTGCCGCAGTCGGCGGGGCCGACGGCGCTGGCCGAGATGGTGCGCGAGTGCCAGACCGAGCTGGGCTCGCCGGAGCGCGACGTCGACCTGCTCCACTACCTCAGCGTGCCGCCCAAGGCTGCGCTCGACGTGGTCCGCCAGCTCGACGAGGCGCACCTGGTCGAGCGGTCGCGGATCATCATGGAGAAGCCGTTCGGCACCGACCTCGCGTCGGCGAAGAAGCTCAACGCCCGGCTGCACGAGGTCTTCGACGAGAGCCAGATCTTCCGCATCGACCACTTCCTCGGCAAGGAGGCGGCCCAGAACATCCTCGCCTTCCGGTTCGCCAACGGACTGTTCGAGCCGATCTGGAACCGCAACTTCATCGACCACGTGCAGATCGACGTCCCCGAGACCCTCGGGCTCGAGGGCCGCACCAGGTTCTACGAGACCACCGGCGCCTACCGCGACATGGTCGTCACCCACCTGATGCAGGTGCTGGCGTTCATGGCGATGGAGCCGCCGACGTCCCTGGCGCCCGAGCCGATCGGCGACGAGAAGCTCAAGGTGTTCCGCTCGATGCGGCCGATCGAGCCGCAGCACGTCGTACGCGGTCAGTACGCCGGCTACCGCGACCACCCCGAGGTCGCCGACGACTCCGACACCGAGACGTTCGTGGCGCTCAAGGTCGAGATCGACAACTGGCGATGGGCGGGTGTGCCGTTCTTCCTGCGCACCGGCAAGAAGCTCGCCGAGGGCGCCCGGATCATCTCGATCGCGTTCAAGGAGCCGCCGCTGACGATGTTCCCTGCCGGGTCCAACGCCGGCACCCAGGGACCCGACCATCTGACGTTCGACCTGGCCGACCAGTCCCGGATGTCGCTGTCGTTCTACGGCAAGCGCCCCGGGCCGGGCATGAAGCTGGAGAAGGCGTCGATGCAGTTCGCGACCCACGACACCACGTCGTCGGGCGGGGTGCTCGAGGCCTACGAGCGGCTCATCCACGACGCGATCCGCGGCGACCACACGCTGTTCACCACCGCCGACGGCATCGAGACGCTGTGGGAGAAGTCCACCCCGCTGCTCGAGAGCCCGCCCCCGGTGCGCGCCTACGCCCCGGGCAGCTGGGGGCCCAACGCGATCCACCAGCTGATCGCCCCGCAGGCCTGGCGGCTGCCGTTCGAGCGGTCCTGGCGCGAGTCCAAGGACCCGTACGGCAGCTAGCCCCGGCAGATGCCGGCGAACGCCCCGACCAGCAGGTCGATGTCGTCCTCGGAGGCGACCAGGGGCGGCGCGAGCCGCACGGTCTGGCCGTGAGCCTCCTTGGCGAGCACGCCGCGCTCGAGCAGCTGCTCGGACACCTGCCGGCCGCTGGCCAGACCGGGGCTGATGTCCACGCCCGCCCACAGCCCGCGGGTGCGGACCGCGTCGACGCCCTGCCCGACCAGGCCCTCCAGACCCGCGGCCAGCCGCGCGCCGAGCGTCGCGGCCCGCTGCTGGAACTCGCCGGTCTCGAGCATCGCGACCACCTCGCGCCCGATCGCGGCCGCGAGCGGGTTGCCGCCGAACGTGGAGCCGTGGGTGCCGGGGGTGATCACCGACAGCACGTCGCCGTCCGCGGCGACCGCCGAGACCGGGTAGAGCCCGCCGCCCAGCGCCTTGCCGAGCATGTAGACGTCCGGGACGACGTCCTCGTGGTCGCAGGCGAAGGTCCGGCCGGTGCGGGCCAGGCCGGACTGGATCTCGTCGGCCATCATCAGCACGTCGGAGGCGTTGCACAGCGCGCGGACACCCTGGAGGTAGCCCTCGGGCGGGATGATCACGCCGGCCTCGCCCTGCACCGGCTCGAGCAGCACCGCGGCGGTCGTCTCGTCGATCGCGGCCTCCAGCGCCGCGAGGTCGCCGTACGGCACGAGCTTGAAGCCGGGCGTGTACGGCGCGTAGTGGGCGGTCGCCGCGGGGTCGTCGGAGAACGACACGATCGTGGTGGTGCGGCCGTGGAAGTTGCCCTCCATCGCGATGATCGTCGCCTGCGGCTCCGGGACGCCCTTGACCAGGTAGGCCCACTTGCGGGCGACCTTGATCGCGGTCTCGACGGCCTCGGCGCCGGAGTTCATCGGCAGGATCATCTCCTTGCCGGTCAGCGCCGCGAGGTCGCGGGCGAACGGGCCGAGCTGGTCGTTGTAGAACGCCCGCGAGGTCAGCGTCAGGCGCCCCAGCTGCTCGCGTGCCCGCTCGACCAGCCGCGGGTGGGAGTGGCCGAAGTTCAGCGCGCTGTAGCCCGCCAGGCAGTCGAGGTAGCGGCGGCCCTCGACGTCGGTGACCCACGCGCCCTCGCCGGAGGCCAGCACGACCCGCAGCGGGTGGTAGTTGTGCGCGGCGTACGACTCCGTGAGCTCGACGTGGGCCTGGGTGTCGTTGAGCGGGAGCAGGCTCGCGTCAGCAGTGTGGGCAGCGTCGGTGAGGTCGGTGGTGCGGGTCATGGCTGCATCGTCTCATCGGGTCTCGCGGCGGCCGTCGTCGGTGTAGGTCACCGACCCGAGGTCGACGGTACGTCGCGCGTTGGCCAGCGCGGCCACGATCACGGTGCCCAGCGGGCCGCGCCGGTCGAACATCGCGGCGGTGCCGACCGCGATGCCGTCGTGCTCGACCCGGTCGGTCGCGAGCAGCCCGATCTCCACGCCCTCGGGCTCGCGGGCCAGCGTCATCGTGATGTCGGTGTTGATGTGCTCGACGCCCCGGCTGCCCCAGTTGACGACCATGCTGGCGCCGTCGGCCGTGGCGGCCGCCGCCTGGAACCCGGTCACCGGCTCACCCGCGACCACCGGCACCGCCGTGCTCCACGAGGTCTTGCGGTCGGCGTTCTGGTGCTCGAGGAAGTCCTGGGACCAGCCTGCGGAGGAGCGCACGTACGGCGGCCGCGGCTCGGTCGCGGGCGGCACCACGTCCGCGGGCGGGGGCACCGGCCGCTCGGACGGCGCCCACACCTCGCCCTCGGTGTTGGCGGACGGCTTGAGGAACGTCGCGGTGCCGCGGGCCACCCGCTCGCCGTCCTGGGACAGGATCACGTCGACCAGGCAGATCCGCCGGCCCTCGCGCTCGACCTCCGCGGTGAGCGTGCACGGCACCATCCGGGCCGGGCGGAACAGGTCGACCGCCCACCGGGCCGGGCGCAGGTCGGTGCGGCCGGCCGCGGCCAGGCCGCGCTCGGCCGCCCAGGCCAGGGCGCCGCTGAGCGCCACGCCGTGCAGCTGGTCCTCGCTCCACATGCTGCACGCGAGCGGCGTGGGTACGAGGTCGTCACCGCGGCGGGTGAAGAACGAGAGCTGGCCAGCAACGGCGTCGGTCACTGGGTTGGTCACCGGGTCATTCTGGGGGACCCGCCGGCGCCCCACGCACCAGGGCCGCCAGCAGCCGCCGCGTCGCCGTGACGACCCGCTGCTCGTCGTACGGCTTCAGCTGGACGGCGTTGACGCTCTGCACGAGCCCGTCGGTCTGCACGAAGCCGGTGACCAGGACGCCGGAGGCTCGGGCGCGGACCGCCAGCCGCGCCGCGTCGGCGCCGGGGACGTCGACCGGCCGCAGCCGGGCGCCGGCCGAGCCCATCGCGTCGAGGGCCGCGTCGAGGCCGCCGTCGAACCACAGGTAGCTGACGTCGTACGCCGCGCCGCCCTCGGCCACCGGGGTGAACGTGCACCGCGGCTCGACCTCGGTGCCGGTCTGCTCGGCCATCCCCGCGCCGGCGAGCCGGCCGACCTGCGCGGCGGTCAGGCCGTCGCACGGGCTCCAGGCGACCGCGGCCGCGTCGGAGGCGACCAGGTCGTCGGCCGCAGGGTCGGGGTCGGCGTCCGAGGAGCACCCGGAGGCGAGCGCCGCCGCGGCGAGCGCGGCGGCGAGTGCCGCGGCCCTCACGAGGCCGGTGTCCAGTCGGGCACCGGGGCGTGCGCGCCGGGCAGCCACATGGTGAGCCGGGCACCTCCGGCGGGCGACGCGCCGGCCGTCACGGAGCCGGAGTGGCGCTCGGCGACCTGGCGCACGATCGAGAGCCCGAGACCCGAGCCCGGCATCGAGCGGGACTCCTGGGAGCGGTAGAAGCGGTCGAACACGTGCGGCAGGTCCTCCTCGGCGATGCCCGGACCCGCGTCGTCGACGGTCAGGGTCCCCTCGGCGAGCCGGACGGTGACGGTGCCACCGGGCGGGCTCCACTTCGCGGCGTTGTCGAGCAGGTTGGTCACGGCCCGCTCCAGCCCGGAGCTCTCGCCGACGACGTACCACGGCTCGGTGGCGACGTCGAAGGCCACGCTCGGGGCCCGACGGCGGACCCGCGCGATCGCGCGGTCGACCAGCTCGGGCACGTCCACGGCCTCGACCACGTGGGTCAGCGGCTCGTCGCGGGAGAGCTCCATGAGGTCGCCGATCAGCGTGGTCATCTCCTCGATCTGGGCGCGCACGTCGTCGAGCAGCTCGGCACGGGCCTCGGCCGGCAGCTCCACGCCGCCGCCGTCGGCCTGGCTGAGCAGGTCGAGGTTCGTGCGCAGCGAGGTGAGCGGGGTGCGCAGCTCGTGGCCCGCGTCGGCGACCAGCTGGCGCTGGCGGTCGCGGGACGCGGCGAGCGCCGCGAGCATCTGGTTGAACGCCGAGGCGAGCCGGGCGATCTCGTCGTCCCCCTCGACCGGCAGCGGCCGCAGGTCCTCGGTGCGGGCGATGTGCTCGACCGAGGAGGTGAGCCGGCGCACCGGTCGCAGGCCGTTGCGGGCCACCGCCCAGCCGGCCATGCCCGCGGCGATCACCCCGGCGAGGCCGAAGAGCAGCATCACGATGCCGAGCTTGCGGAGCACCGCCTGCTCGGACTCCAGCGACTGGGCGAGCACCATGGTCTCCCCACCCGGACGGTGCACGGCGACAACCCGCCACCGGGTGCCGTGCTCACCGATGATCGTGCGGACAGAGCTCGTGTCCTTGCCGTTGGCCACGTCGACCTCGGGCTGGCCCAGGCTGATCGCGGGCATGTGCTTCTGGGCGGAGCGGGCGACCGCGGAGCCACCGGTGATGCAGACCACCCAGGTGTTCGCGGTGCCGAGGTACTCCACCGGCACGTTGACGTCGGCGTCGCACAGTGCCACCGAGGCCGATCGGGCCCGGTCGAACAGCGAGTCGTCGAGCGCGGCCTGCATCTGCATCCGGACGGTCAGGTAGGCGCCCGCGGCGACGAACGCGACGGTGAGGCCGACCGCGATCGTGGTGAGCAGCGTGACCCGGCTGGCGAGGGAGCGGCGGTAGTGCCACCGCCCCTCGGCCGGGACCGCGGGGAAGATGGTCACGATTCCTTCAGCACGTAGCCCACGCCGCGCACGGTGTGGATCAGCCTCGGCTCCCCCTCGGCCTCGGTCTTGCGGCGCAGGTAGCCGACGTACACCTCCAGCGAGTTGGCAGTGGTGGGGAAGTCGTAGCCCCACACCTCCTCGAGGATGAACGAGCGCTCGAGCACCCGGCGCGGGCGGCGCAGGAACATCTCCAGCAGCGCGAACTCGGTGCGGGTCAGCTCGATCACCCGGCTGCCCCGGCGCACCTCGCGGGTGGCGACGTCCATGGAGAGGTCCGAGAACGACAGCACCTCGTCCGCAGCGTCCTCGCGCGGGACGACCCGGCGCAGCAGCGCCCGCAGCCGGGCGAGCAGCTCCTGGAGCGCGAACGGCTTGGTGAGGTAGTCGTCCGCGCCGGCGTCCAGGCCCTCGACCCGGTCGCCGACGGCGTCGCGGGCGGTGAGCACCAGGATCGGCAGGTCGTTGCCGGCGGTGCGCAGCGCTCGGGTGGTCTCCAGCCCGTCGAGGCGGGGCATCATCACGTCCATCACGACGACGTCCGGCGCGGAGGCGGAGATGCCGGCCAGCGCCTCGGCGCCGTCGGAGGCGAGCATCACGTCGTAGCCGTTGAACTCCAGCGACCGCCGCAGCGACTCGCGCACGGCCTTGTCGTCGTCGACGACGAGCACCCGCGGCTTGGGAGCAGGGGGCGTGTTCACGCACTCCACTGTGCCAGCCGAGCCTGAGTCCGGACTGAGAACGCGGGCGTTGCTCAGGCGTAGCGGGCGGCCGCCTCGGCTGCCTCGGCTGCCCGTGCGGCGTAGCCGCCGCCGAAGTGGCAGGCGTGCACGAGCAGCGGGAACACCTGGTGGAGCGCGACCCGGTCCTCCCAGCCGTCGGCCAGCGGCCGGGTCGCCGCCGCCGCCTCGGCGTAGGCGTCGAGGACCCGCGGCAGGTGCGGCAGCCCGAACAGCGCGAGCATGGCCAGGTCGACCTCGCGGTGCCCGCCGTACGCCGCCGGGTCGATCAGCCACGCCTGCCCGTCGAGACCCCAGAGCACGTTGCCGTTCCACAGGTCGCCGTGCAGCCGGGCCGGCGGCTCCTCGGGGACCAGGTCGGCCAGTCGGGGCAGCAGCGCCTCGATCGCGGCGGCGTCCTCGGCGCTCGCGGCCCCGCGGTCGCGGGCCAGCTTGAGGTAGGGCAGCACCCGGCGGGCGGCGTAGAACTCCGCCCAGGTGTCGGCGGGCCGGTTGGGCATCGGCAGCCGGCCGATGAATCCGTCGCGGTCGAGGCCGTACGTCGGGGCGCCGGCCGCGTGGGTGACGGCGAGCGCCCGGCCCAGCGCCGTGGCGGCGTCGACGGAGTTCTTGCCGGGCTCGACCCAGCGGATGATCAGGCACTCGTGGTCGGCGCCGAGCACCTCGGGCACGTGGACGCCGCCGTCGGGGGTGACCTCGTCGAGCCAGCGCAGTCCGGCCGCCTCCTCGGCGAAGAAGCCGTCCGGGGCGTGCGGCAGCGTCTTCATCAGCGCGGTGGTGCCGTCGCTGAGCCGCAGCCGGGTGGCGGTCGAGATGTCGCCGCCGGCGACCGGGGCCGTGGCCACCACCGCGGCGCCGAGGAGCTCCTCGGCGCGACGCGCGACCAGCGGCTGGCGGGTCACGAGGCCTGCCCGGTCCCGCTGATTGACCCGCCGTCGACCCAAGGGCGCTCGCGCTCCAAGGAGTCGACCAGCGATCTCGCCGTACGCTCGACCATCGCGAGGACCTCCTCGAATCCGGAGTCCCCACCGTAGTACGGGTCCGGTACGTCGCTCCCCGGATCGACCGGGTCGAGGTCGCGGAACAGCCGGACCCGGTCGGCGGCGCCGCCCGACTCGAGCACGTCGGCGAGGTTCTGGGCGTCCATCGCGAGCACCAGGTCGAAGCCCTCGCCGGCCCCGTCCGCCGCCCACTGCCGGGCCCGGTGGCGGGTGGCGTCGTACCCGGCGGCGGTGAGCGTCGCCGCGGCCCGGCGGTCCATCGGGTCGCCCACGTGCCAGCCGCCGGTGCCGGAGCTGGCGACCTCGACCCGGTCGGCGAGGCCGGCGTCGGCGACCCGCTCGGTGAGGACGACGGCCGCCATCGGCGAGCGGCAGATGTTGCCGAGGCAGACGACCGCGATCCGGTACCGCCCGGGAGTGCGCGCCGGGGGCAGCACCGGGTCAGCCCTCCTGGGCGTCACCGAGGAGCAGGCCCACGATCCAGGTGACGACCGTGATCACGATCGCGCCGCCGACCGCGGTCCAGAAGCCGTCGACGAAGAAGTCGATGTCGAACAGCCCGGCCAGCCACTCGGTGAACAGCAGCATCAGCGCGTTGATCAGCAGCAGGAACAGGCCGAGCGTGATGATGATGAACGGGATCGAGAGGAACTTCAGCACCGGGCTGACGAACGAGTTCACCACGCCGAGGATCAGGGCCACGAACACCAGCGGCCAGATCTTGTCCGAGACCTCGTCCCAGCCGGACGTCGCGCCACCGTGGAAGCCGATCCCGTCGAAGAGCTGGCACGCGACGGCCAGCGCGACGGCGTTGGTGAGCAGCCAGCCGGCGAACTTGAAGAGACCCACGCCGCGATCCTAGGGCCCTGGAGCGCCCGGAGGCAGCCTCCTAGAGGCCGAGGGCCTCGAGGATCGAGGTCTCGGCGTCGGCCAGGTGCCGGGCGAGGAACACCGAGGCGCCGTCGACGTCGCCGCGCTCGAGCAGCATCACCAGCGCGGTGTGGCTGTCGGCCTGGTCGTGGGCGTTGCGGCGGATCCGGTCCACCTGGGCGAGCGCCAGCTTGAGCTCGACCATCAGGCTCTCGGCCATCGCGACCAGCCGCGGCGAGTCGGTGAGACCGACCAGCGAGACGTGGAAGGCCAGGTGCCGCTCGTTGAGCTCCTGGTACGACGCCCCGGCGTGCACCGCCCTCGTGTAGTGCACCAGCGAGGTGCGCACGTCGTCGCGCAGCCGGTCGCCGGCGTCGGGCCACCGGCGTACCCCCGATCCCTCGAGCACCAGCCGGGCCCGGCAGATGTCGCGCACCGAGTCGGGGTCGGGGCTGGTCACGCTAACGCCGCGGTTGGGCTCGCGGGTGGCCAGGCCTTCGGCGACGAGCACGGTGAGGGCCTCGCGGACCGTGGGCCGGGAGACGCCGAGCGAGGAGGCCAGCGCCACCTCGCGCAGCGGGGTGCCGGACTCGAGCTCGCCGTCGAAGACCGCCCGGCGCAGCTCGTCTGCGACCCGGTCGACCGTCGAGGACAGGTCGAGGCGGAGGGAGTCGAAACGGCCGACGGGCCCGGTCATGGCCGCCATTGTGCCCTGCGGCGTCGGCCGCCCGTCGCCGGTCCGGGCTTGCGTACCGGGCTCGGGACCTTCAGACTGGGCCGCTCGTGTCAGATTGTCTGACAATCTCAGGACCTAGGTCACTGGACAGGCCGAAGGAGGGACCCATGGACCGGACTGCCACACGCCTCGGCTGGGGACGCCGCTACGTCATGGTCGAGCCGACGCACTTCCGCGTCGACTACCGCATCAACCCGTTCATGGACCCCGCCGACCAGCCCGACCCGGCGCGCGCGATCGCGCAGTGGCGCGAGCTGGTGGCCACGATCGAGCGGCTGGGTGGCACCGTCGAGGTGGTGCCGCAGCGGCCGGACGCCCCCGACATGGTCTACGCGATGAACCTCGGGCTCGGGCTGGTCCGCCCCGACGGCACGGAGCACGTGGTGATGTCGCACATGCGCTACCCGCAGCGGCGGATGGAGACCGGCAGCGCGCAGCAGTGGTTCGCCGGGCGCGGGTTCGCGACGTCGTACGTCGGCCGCGACGGCGTCGGCGCGCACCTCGAGGCCGGCGACGCGTTCGCGTTCGGCGACGCGCTGGTCGTCGGCTACGGACCGCGCACGGAGGAGCTCGCGCTCAAGCACCTGGCCGCCGACCTGGGCGTGCGGGTGCGCGGGCTGCGGATCACCCACCCGGGGATGTACCACCTCGACCTCGCGTTCTGCCCGCTCGACGAGCGCCGGGCGCTGGTCTGCCCGGCCGCCCTCGACGACGCGTCGGCCGCCGCGCTGCTCGCCCTGGTGCCCGAGCCGCTGGTGCTCACCGAGGAGGAGGCGCTCACGACGTTCTGCGCCAACTCGATCCTGGTCGGCTCGACGGTCGTGATGCCGGCCTGTCCCGACCGGGTGCGCGCGCAGCTGGAGGAGTGGGGCTTCGAGGTGGTCGTCGTCGACGTCTCGGAGTTCCACAAGGGCGGCGGGTCGGTGCGCTGCCTGACCAACCCCGTCGACGTGCGGATCGGCCGCGACCTGCCGTCCGTGCCCGGCGGTGAGGTGCTGCTGCCGCCGGAGTGAGGTGGCTCCGACGTCCCCGGATCACCGGGGAATCGGGACCAGCCTCCGCTCGCTAGCCTCGGCCCCATGTTCCCGGTCGGCGGCGTGGAGGTGATGCTGCTCCTCGTGGTGGCGTCGGGGGCGGTCTGCCTGCTGCTCACGCTGGCGCTGCAGCGGCGGCTGGGCTGGGTCTCGGCGGCCGCGTTCGGTGGGCTGTTCTGGTCGGTGGCGGTGATCGCGTCGATCACGCTGATCCCGGCCAACGGCGCCCCCGGGATCGTCCCCGCCGAGGGCCGGCTGACCACGTGCTCCTGGGACATCGGCGGGCCCGCGCCCGACGGGTTCTGGATCTTCTCCGGCGGGCAGCGGCTGCTGAACACCGCCGTGTTCGTGCCGCCCGGTGCGCTGCTCGTGCTGGCCGCGGCGCGCTGGCGGGCGGCGTGGGTGCTGGTGCCGCTGGGCCTCGTGCTGCTCGCCGGCTACTCGGCCGGCATCGAGGCGACCCAGCTGGCGCTGGCCCGGCTGGACCGGGCCTGCGACGTCACCGACGTCGTGGACAACACGATCGGGGCGGTGATCGGGGCCGGGCTGGGGATCGTTCTGGCGGCCCTGCTCCGGCCCTGGCGGCGCTGACTAGGGTGGCCGCCATGACCAGCCCCCAGCCCCGGCGCAACGTCGCGGAGATCCCGCCGTACGTCGCCGGCAAGCCGCCGACGGTCCGACCCGGGATGACGTCGTACAAGCTGTCGAGCAACGAGAACCCCTACCCGCCGCTGCCGGGCGTGATCGAGGCCGTGCAGGCCGGGGTCGCGGCGATGAACCGCTACCCCGACATGGGCAGCACCGCGCTGTACGCCGCGCTCGCGGACACCTTCGACGTGCCGGCCGACCACCTGTCGGTCGCGACCGGGTCGGTGGGCCTGATCTACCAGCTGGTGCAGGCGTTCTGCGACCCGGGCGACGAGGTCGTGTTCGCCTGGCGCTCGTTCGAGGCCTACCCGATCGCCGTGGCCGCCGCGGCCGCGACGGCGGTCAAGGTCCCGGTGCTCGCGGACGGTCGCCACGACCTGGACGCGATGGCGGCCGCGGTCACCGACCGCACCAAGGTCGTGCTCGTCTGCACGCCCAACAACCCGACCGGCCCGGCGGTCACCCAGGCCGAGCTCGACGCCTTCCTCGCGAAGGTCCCCCCGCGCGTGCTCGTCGTCGTCGACGAGGCCTACCTGGAGTTCGTGCGGATGGCCGACCCCGTGGACGGCCTGGCGACGTACCGCGACCACGACAACGTCGTGCTCACCCGGACGTTCTCCAAGGCCTACGGCCTGGCGGGCTTCCGGGTCGGGTACGCCGTCGCGCCGGCGCCCATCGCCGCGGCCCTGCGCGCGGTCTCGCTGCCGTTCGGCGTCTCGACCGTCGCCCAGGCCGCCGCGATCGCGTCGCTGGAGCGGCGAGCCGAGCTGCTCGAGCGCGTCGACGCGCTGGTCGCCGAGCGCACCCGCGTCGTGGCCGGACTGCGCGAGGCGGGCTGGAACCTGCCCGACGCCCAGGGCAACTTCGTGTGGTTCGAGCTCGGTGAGCGCACCGCGGAGTTCGCCGCCGCGGCCGACGAGGCCGGCATCGTGGTGCGCCCGTTCGCCGGCGAGGGCGCCCGGGTCTCCATCGGCGAGACCGAGGCCAACGACCGGCTGGTTCAGGTCGCCGCTGCCTTCTCCTGATCGACGACGCTGACCGGGCGCCGGATGTCGATCTCGCGCCACCGCGGGTCGACGGCCGGCAGCATCGTCACCAGCAGATACGCCGCTCCCACGGCCAGCATCGTCACCGGCAGCCCGGCCCCGGTGACGAGCAGGCCGCCGAGCACGCCGCCCAGGGGGATCAGCGAGAAGCACATGGCGGTCGTGAGCGACGAGACGCGGCCGACCAGGTGGGTCGGGATCCGCTCGAAGATCACCGCGCCCAGCACGGGGTTGATGAAGCCGGCCGCGAAGCCGCTGGTGGCCACGACGAGCACGACCGTCCAGAGCGGGCTGTCGAACGCGAACACGGCGTACCGCGGCGCCCCGCAGATGAGGAAGGCCACGAGGTAGGTGCGGTAGCGCGACAGCCCCGAGGCCCAGGTCGCCGCGCACACCGAGCCGAGCGCCGAGGAGCCCGAGAACACCGCGAACACCAGGCCGATCGACCCCGCGCCCCGCCCGGCGTCGACGGCCCAGACCGGGATCAGCACCGTGGAGTACGCCGCGTCGATCAGGTTGGTCAGCGCCACCATGACCGTGATGCCGAGCAGCACCCGGTCGCCGCGCAGGAAGTCCCAGCCCTCCCGCAGCTGGTGGCGGTAGCCGCCGGCCTCAACCTCCGGCTCGGGCGCCGCCACGGCCAGGGAGCTCGTCGACCACAGCAGCACGAGCGCCGAGACGCCGAAGCTCGCGGCGTCGATGACGAGGGCGTTGGTGGCGCCGAGCGCCGCGACCAGCACGCCGGCGAGCGCGGCGCCGAGCATCGAGGACGTGCGCTCGACGGTGCCGGCCAGGCCGGTGACCCGCTCCATCGGCACGCGGGCGTGCTCGACGATCACCGGCACCAGGGCGTGCTTGGCCGCGTCACCGGGGCCGCGCAGGCCGCCCGCGAGCGCCACCAGCCCGAGCAGCGCGGGGAACGAGAGCACCCCGGCCTCGTGCAGGACCGGGATCGCCCCGACCACGACGAGGCTGCCGAGGTCGCAGCCGACGCTGACCCGCCGGGCGCCGAGCCGGTCGATCACCGGGCCGCCGAGCACCTTGAGCAGCACCATCGGCAGCGCCTCGCAGAGCGCGACCAGGCCGGTCTTGGTCGCCGACCCCGTGGTGGTCAGCACCAGGAACGGCAGCGCGATCATCGACACGCGGGTGCCGGTGAGCGAGACCGCCTCGGCGGTCAGCCAGCCGTAGAGCGGGCGGCGGCCGGTCACGACCCCGAGACCTTGCCGGGGTAGGGGAAGGCGGACACCTGCACGACGTACGGCGCGGCCGCGTCGTCGTCCTCCTCCTCGACCGTGTCCATCTCCGACATCAGGTGGTCGACCAGTCGCTGGGCCCGGGCGGGCGTCAGCCGCAGCACCCAGTCGGAGTAGGTCGTGGTGGGCCGCCACTCCTCCGGCAGCGTCGGCAGCTCCTCGACCGAGCGCTGGAGCCGCTCGGTCATCACGACCACGACCGACTGGAGGTAGGAGTCCATCGTGTCGCGCTCCTCGGGCGTGCTCCCGCTGGCGGTGTCGGTGGTCGTGTAGCGGTGCGCCGCGCGCCACCAGCGGTCGCGGCCGTTGCCGCGCTCGGTGTCCTCCACGACGAAGCCGCGCTGGGCCAGCTGGCGCAGGTGGTACGACGTCGCGCCGGTGTTGAGACCCAGCCGGACCGCGAGCGTGGTCGCCGTCGCGGGGCCGTCGATGCGCAGCAGGCCGAGCATCCGCACCCGCACCGGGTGGGTGAGCGCCTTGAGCTGCTCGGGGGTCGGGGTGATCGAGGTGAGGTCCACCCCCTCAGGCTAGGACTGCACATATCCATTTGCAAACAATTCTTTGCAGTGATCGCGGGGTGCCTCTCCCGCCCGTCGCCCGCGGTCGGTACCGTCCCCGCGTGCTCTCTCGGTCCCGCCTCGTCCTGCTCGCCCTCGCCGCCGTCCTCGTCCTCGGGCTCCCCGTCTCCGCCGCCGGCTCCGCCCACGCGCCGGTGGCGCCGACCCGCCACCCGATGGACCAGCCCCGCACGGAGCACCGGATGGAGCGCACCCCGCGGAGCGTGCTGGCCCAGATGAGCCTGGCCCAGCGCGTCGGTCAGCTGTTCATGGTCGGGACCCCCGCCGACCGGGTCGACCGCGCCGCCCGCGCCCAGGTCCGCCGCCACCACGTGGGCAACGTGATGCTGACCGGCCGCAGCTACGGCGGGGTCCGCGAGCCGGCCCGGGTCTCCCGGGCGATTCGCGCCGAGGTCGGCCCCGACTCGACCGACGGCGTCCGCCTCTTCGTCGCCACCGACCAGGAGGGCGGCCAGGTCCGGGTGCTCCAGGGCCGCGGCTTCTCCGACATCCCCACGGCCCTGGTGCAGGGCACGTGGGAGCCGAGCCGGCTGCGCCGCGCCGCCACCACCTGGGCCGGGCAGCTGCGCCGAGCGGGCGTCAACGTCAACCTCGCGCCGGTGATGGACACCGTCCCGAGCCAGCGCGCCGCGCGGCACAACCCGCCGATCGGGCGCTACGACCGCGAGTTCGGGTACTCGACCAGGGTCGTCGCCCGGCACGGGGTCGCGTTCCTGCGCGGGATGGCCGACGGCCGCGTCGTACCCGCCGTCAAGCACTTCCCCGGCCTGGGCCGGGTCCGCGCCAACACCGACACCACCGCCGGGGTCACCGACCACGTGACCACCCGCCACGATCCCTACCTCGCGCCGTTCGCGGCGGCCGTCGATGCCGGTGCGCCGTTCGTGATGATGTCCACCGCGATCTACGAGCACCTCGACCCGAAGCGGCCGGCCGCGTTCTCGCCGTTCGTGGTCCAGACGATGCTGCGCGGTGACCTCGGGTTCCGCGGCGTGGTGATCTCCGACGACCTGGCCCGCGCCCGGCAGGTCGCGCGCTTCACGCCCGCCGCCCGCGCGCTGAGGTTCATCGGCGCCGGCGGCGACGTCGTGCTGGCGGTCGACCCAGACCCGGTGCCCGCGATGGTCGCTGCGGTCCTCGACCGGGCGCGCACGAGCGACCCGTTCCGGGCCAAGGTCGATGCGGCGGCGCTGCGGGTGCTGCGGGCCAAGCAGGCGCACGGCCTGCTCTGACGGCCCGTCGCAGGGGGCGGAGCAGGCTTCCGGGTGGTGGTTCAATCCCCGCATGACCACCGCCCGCACCGTCCCGGTGACCACCGAGATGGACGGCGACGAGCTCGACGCCGAGGACGCGTGGCGCGTCGCCCGGCGGCACGGCCTGGTCCGGATCCTCGTGGGATCGTTCGTGCGGTTCCGGTACGGCGACGGCTTCACGAGCAGCCGGGCGCTCGCGCTCCAGGCGAGCCTGGCGGTCATCCCGATGCTGCTGGCGCTCACCGGCCTCGCCGCCGACATCGACCGGGAGCGTCCCGCCCGGGTCGTGGCGTCCACGATCCAGCAGATCTCGCCGAGCCAGGGCAGCAAGGACGCGCTGGGATCGGCCGTGGTCGGCTCGGACTCGAGCGAGGAGGCCGGCGAGATCGCGCTCGTGGTGGGCCTGCTGCTGTCCGTGGTCTCGATGACGACCGCGATGGCCCAGGTGGAGCGCGGCGCGAACCGCATCTACGGCATCCGGCGGGACCGGCCGGCTCGGGCGAAGTACGGCCGCGCGACCGTGCTGACGGCGGTGCTGGCACTACCGGTCGGGGCGGGCTTCCTGCTGCTGGTGGCGGGTGGTGCCTTCGCCGACGCGATGGCCGACCAGTACGGCTGGTCGGCCCGTGCGGTCACGGCGTGGCAGGTCGCCCGGTGGCCGGTCGGCACCGTGCTGCTGGTCTTCTCGATCGCCGTGCTGCTCGACCACGCTCCCCGCCGCCGGCAGCCGGCCCTCTCGTGGCTCGCCCTCGGTTCGGGGATCGCCGTCGTGCTGACCATGCTCGCGACCGCGGGCCTCGCCGCCTACGTGCACGTCAGCTCGTCCTTCGGCACCACCTACGGCCCGCTCGCGGGGATCGTCGCCCTGCTGCTGTGGTCGCTGATGTCGGCGGTGTCCCTGTTCTACGGCGTCGCGGTGTGCGCGCAGCTCGAGGCGGTCCGATCCGGCGACCCGGCGCCGACGTACGACGACCCGGGCCGGCCGCACGGTCGCGCCGTGACGGACACCTGAACCACGGCGTGGGCGTCCGGGTTGGGTGCCCTTCCTAGGGTGGAGTGATGGCGACGGACTCGGGCACGACCAGGTACCTCACCCCCGGCGAGTTCGACCGGGACATGGACTACATCCCCGACCGGATCACCCAGGGCGCCCGCCGGCCCGAGCACGGTCCGGTCGAGGGTGAGCTGTGGCCGGTCGAGCCGGGGCGCTACCGACTCGTCGCCGCGAAGGCGTGCCCGTGGGCCACCCGCTCGATCATCGTGCGCCAGCTCCTCGGTCTGGAGGACGTGATCTCGCTCGGCCTGTGCGGCCCGACCCACGACGAGCGCAGCTGGACCTTCGACCTCGACCCCGGCGGCCACGACCCGGTGCTCGGCATCGAGCGGCTCCAGGAGGCCTACTTCGCGCGCCATCCCGACTACCCCCGCGGCATCACCGTCCCGGCCGTCGTCGACGTACCGACCGGCGCGGTCGTCACCAACGACTTCCCGTGGATCACCCACGACCTGTTCTTCGAGTGGCGCGACCACCACCGCCCCGACGCACCCGACCTCTGGCCGGACGACGTCCGCGAGGAGATGGACCAGGTGATGCAGCGGATCTTCACCGAGGTCAACAACGGGGTCTACCGGTGCGGGTTCGCGGGCGCCCAGGACGCGTACGACGCGGCGTACGACCGGCTCTGGACCGCTCTCGACTGGCTCGAGGAGCGGCTCGCCGACCGGCGCTACCTCATGGGCGACCGGATCACCGAGGCCGACGTGCGACTGTTCACGACCCTGGCCCGCTTCGACGCCGTCTACCACGGGCACTTCAAGTGCAACCGCAACAAGCTCACCGAGATGCCGGTGCTGTGGGCCTACGCCCGCGACCTGTTCCAGACGCCGGCGTTCGGCTACAACACCGACTTCGACCAGATCAAGGCGCACTACTACGTCGTCCAGGACGACATCAACCCGTCGCAGGTGATCCCGAAGGGACCCGACCCGGCCGTCTGGCTCACCCCGCACGCTCGGGAGAGGCTGTAGGTCTCACACGTCGACGGTCAGCCGCACGCTGACGTCCTGGCCGAGCTCCAGGCCCTCCGCGCGCCGGACCTTGTCCTTGAGCGGCACCACGTAGCCGCCGTCCTTGGGCCACAGCGAGGTGGTCCAGCGGGTCGCGCCGACGTGGACGGCGACGGGGATCATCCCCCAGCCGTAGGTCACCGCGGCCGCGGTCTCCGCCAGCTGCTCGCACTCGTCCTCGGGCACGCTGACGAAGTAGTACGGCGCGGGACCGCGCCACTCCCAGACGACGCCGTCGAACTCGAGCTCCACCTCGCCGAGGTTAGGGGGCGGGCGGGGTGACCGCTACCGCAGGCGCGCGAGATAGGCCGACGCCGTGTGCAGGTCGCGCAGCCGGCGCTCCCAGGTGATCCCGACGACGGTGAGCAGCGTGCCGGCCGCCCCGATCAGGACCCACTGCGGGGTCTGCGCGGCGTACGGCGCGAGCTCGCGCAGCACGACCAGCGTGCCGACCGTGGCGCCGACCAGCAGCGGGACGTTCCAGCGCAGCCAGGTGCCGGCGAGCACCAGCAGCAGGCAGCCCGCGCCGAGCAGCACGGCCCGCCACGTCAGCGGGTCGGCCAGCACCCACAGCAGCGACGGCACGGTCGCCAGCACCAGACCGGGGGTGAGCGCCTCGGCGGTCGACGCCCGCGGGTCGCGCCACAGCCGGTGCAGTCCGACGAGCAGCAGGGCGACCGCGCTCGGCAGCGTGTAGGCCTCGGGGGCGGTGACGCCGAGGTCCGCGAGCCGCACCCACGTCGCGGCGGCGAGCAGGAGCCCGCCCGCCCAGCCGAGCCCGCGGCGCTGCGGGTGGACCAGGGCGCTGGCGGAGACCAGGACCCCGGCGACGGTCAGGTGGACGGCGAGCGCGACCGACAGGTCGTCCGCACCGGCGAGCGCGCCCAGCGAGGCGGCGATGCCGGCCAGCGCCGCGCTGAGCTCGAGCTCGACCCGCGGCACCAGGATCGCCAGCACCCCGACGGCGAGGAGCGCCGGGACGCCGTGCTGGACCTGCTCGGCGTCGGCGACCGACGCCACCGACCAGACCAGGCCCGCCAGCGCTGCGGGGAGCAGCGCCCCGCCGATCGCGCGGAGCTCGCCGGTGGTGCCGCGCCAGGCCACGATCGCGGTCATCGCGACCAGGACCGCGGCGGCCGACGAGGTCAGGACGTCGCTGGGCAGCGAGCCGCCGACGGCCACGACACCGAGGCCGACGCCCACGAGGGCCTGGGCCTGCGCGTACCGGTCGTCGTGCCGCCGGGACCCGGCGAGCACGGCCTCGGCGAGCACGTTGGCGCCGAGCAGCAGCAGGGCCGCGGTGACGAGCACCAGCGGGACGGGGAAGAGCGCGAGCGTGGCGATCGCGGCCGCCAGCAGCACCCCGGCCGGCGCCTGCGGTCGGACCGCGGTCGGCCGCGGGGTCAGGGAGATCAGGGCCAGGAGCAGGCCGCAGGTGCCGAGCACCAGCAGTGCGGGCGCCGCGAGGGTGTCGGGCTCGCCGAGCCGCAGGCCGGCGCCCCGGGTGAACGGGTCGTCCTCGCCGAGGACGTTGCCGGTCGCCTGCACCACCAGCCCGGCGGTGACGGCCAGGACCGGCAGCGCGGCCAGCAGCATCGGGACCCGGGCCACCGGCCGCCAGGCCTGCGGCAGGGCCAGGGACACGACGGTCCACCCGACGAGCGCGACCAGGGCGACGGTTCCCAGGACGGTCGCGCCCTCGTCGACGGCGGGCAGGCTCGCGGTGAGGGTCAGCAGGCTGGCGGCGCCCGCGACGAGCACCCGGGTCGTGTCCGCGTCGCGGCGCACGGCCGGCACCGGGACCAGCAGGAGGAGCGAGGCAGCGAGCAGGCCCGCGCCGTACCCCTCGGCCCAGAGGCCGTGCAGCGACGGGTGGCCGGCCGCGTCGTCCAGCCCGACGGCGACGAGGGTCACCCACCACCACCCGGCGCCGACGGCGGCGAGCACCGTCCCGAGACGCAGCGAGCCCAGTCGGGCGGCCGCCGCCAGCACGAGGTACCCGAGCACCACGGCCACGATCACGGTCGTCACGTGGCCGCTGGCGGACATGGCGCCCGCACCGAGCACGCTCAGCGCGAGCGCGGCCAGCACCTGCGGCGCGCCGAGACGCGTCACCTGCGCGAGCGCCAGGGCGACCACCAGGACGGTGCCGCCGACCGCGCAGGTGAGGCCCGCGCCGTCCAGGCTGCCCAGCCAGCCGGCGTTGTCGGCCCCGACGACGTCGAGGGCCAGCAGGCCGAGCCCGACGGTGGTCAGCGCCTCGGCCGCGACCCGGAGCCCGCGGCGGCCGAGCCACACGCCGAGGCCGCCGCCGACCAGGGTGAGCGCCACCAGCACCGCCGTACGACCGCCGATGCCCAGCCACGACCAGGCCACCGCCAGGAAGATGACCGCGGCGACGAGCAGGCACAGGGCGCCGAGCCCGAGCAGGATCTTCGGCACCGACAGTGCCGACACCCCGTGGGGCTCGGTGGGCTCGGTGGGCTCCGCCGAGAACGCCGGGAACGGGGAGTACGACGAGTCCGTGGACTCCGCCCGGAGCCGGGCGAGGAGGTCGTCGGCGGTGCGGAGCGTCTGCAGCAGCTCGCTCGCCAGGGGGACGTTGAGCCGCAGCCCGCAGCCGGGGCAGGACGTCACCTGGAGCGGCAGCCGGGCGGAGCAGTCCGGGCACACGAACGGATCGGAGTAGCGGGTGGTCCGCGCCGTCGACGTCATACCGGTCACGATCCTCGCCCCGGCCCCGGAAACGAATGAGCACACGTACTCAACTCACCGGTCCTCCGTCCCGTCCGGTTGCCACAATGGGGGCATGGGCCACGACCACGACCACGCGGCCGGGCGGGCCGCGGACCGCGGTCGGCTGCGGGTCGTCCTCGCGGTGACGGTCGTCGTGATGGCGGTCGAGATAGTCGGGGCGCTGCTCACCGGCTCGCTGGCGCTGCTCGCCGACGCGGGCCACATGGCCACCGACGCCGCGGCCGTCGTGCTCGCGCTGGGGGCGTCGTACGTCGCGGCCAGGGGTGCCGGGCCGCGGTCGACGTTCGGCCTGCACCGGGCGGAGATCCTGGCCGCGCTGGTCAACGCGCTCGTCCTGCTGGTGGTCTGCGGCTACCTCGCGTGGGTGGGCATCTCGCGGCTCGCCGACCCGGAGCCGGTCGACGCCGGGCCGATGGTGGCGTTCGCCGCGGTCGGCCTGGTCGCCAACGCCGTGTCGCTGGCGATCCTCAACCGCTCCGACACCGGCTCGCTCAACCTGCGCGGGGCGCTCAACGAGGTCTTCGCCGACCTGGTGGGCTCGGTGCTCGCGGTGCTGGCCGGCGTGGTGATCCTGCTGTGGGGCCTCGACCGGGCCGACCCGATCGCCTCGCTGGTGATCGCGGTGCTGATCCTGCCCCGCTCGGTGGTGCTGCTGCGTGAGTCGGCGTCGATCCTGCTCGAGGTCGCCCCGCGCGGCCTCGACCTCGACGACGTACGCCGCCACCTCCTCGAGATGCCCGGCGTCGTGGACGTCCACGACCTGCACGCGTGGACGATCACCAGCGGCATGCCGAGCCTGTCGGCCCACGTGACCGTCACCCAGGACGTGCTCGACGAGCTGGGCGTCGGCGCCATCCTCGACCGGCTCTGCGAGTGCAGCGCGGAGCACTTCGACCTGCGGCACTCGACGTTCCAGGTCGAGCCGGTGACCCACCGCGAGCACGAGGACCTCGGCGAGGTGCACTGAACGACCCGGGAGGGATTGGCGGCCCCGACGATCACACCGGTAGGTTGAGGAGGCACGATTGTGTTCCGGGTCACAGGGCGCACCACCCCCGCGTCCCGCGTCCGGAGCGACCACACCTTGACCGGCCCTTGATCAGCCCGGCACGCGGCGACCCCGTACCGCCGACGACTCGAAGGAGCGCACGTGACCCAGCAGCCAGCAGGGGGCAACCCCGGCTTCGGCCCGGACCTCGTCGAGGTCTTCGGGCCCTCCCAGCAGGACGGCGGACCCGAGCTGGTCCAGCTGTTGACCCCCGAGGGCGAGCGGGTCGAGCACCCCGACTTCTCCTTCGACCTCGGTGACGACGCGATCCTCGGCTTCTACCGCGACATGGTGCTGACCCGCCGCATCGACACCGAGGCGACCGCGCTGCAGCGGCACGGCGAGCTCGGCATCTGGGCCCAGCTGCTCGGCCAGGAGGCCGCCCAGATCGGCGCCGGCCGCGCGCTGCGCCCGCAGGACTACGTCTTCCCGACCTACCGCGAGCACGGCGTCGCCTGGTGCCGCGGGGTCGACCCGCTCGACCTGCTCGGCCTGTTCCGCGGCGTCGACCAGGGCTCGTGGGACCCCAAGGCCAACAACTTCGGCCTCTACACGATCGTGATCGGCGCCCAGACGCTGCACGCCACCGGCTACGCGATGGGCATGCAGCGCGACGGCGTCGTCGGCACCGGTGACCCCGACCGCGACGCCGCGGTCGTCGCCCACTTCGGCGACGGCGCGTCCTCGCAGGGCGACGTCAACGAGTCCTTCATCTTCGCCGCGTCCTACAACGCGCCGGTGGTGTTCTTCTGCCAGAACAACCAGTGGGCGATCTCCGAGCCGATCGAGCGGCAGACGCGCATCCCGCTCTACCAGCGGGCCCTCGGCTTCGGCTTCCCCGGCGTCCGCGTCGACGGCAACGACGTGCTCGCGACGTACGCCGTCACCCAGGCCGCCCTCCAGCGGGCCCGCGAGGGGCAGGGCCCGACGCTGGTCGAGGCCTACACCTACCGGATGGGCGCCCACACCACGACCGACGACCCCACCCGCTACCGGCTCTCCGACGACCTCGAGCGCTGGAAGCTCAAGGACCCGATCGCCCGCGTCGAGGCCTACCTGCGGCGCAACGGCATCGCCGACGACGACTTCTTCGCCGGCGTCCAGCAGGAGGCCGCCGACCTCGGCGTGCGGCTGCGCGAGGGCTGCAAGGCGCTGCCCGACCCGGCGCCGCTGAGCATCTTCGACCACGTCTACACCGAGCTCACCGAGGAGCTCGCGGCCCAGCGGGACACGTTCGCGGCCTACCTGGAGAGCTTCGAGGGGGCACGGGCATGACCACGAAGATCACGTTGGCCAAGGGCCTCAACATGGGCCTGCGCAAGGCCATGGAGGACGACCCCAAGGTCCTGCTGATGGGCGAGGACGTCGGCAAGCTCGGCGGCGTCTTCCGCATCACCGACGGCCTGCAGAAGGACTTCGGTGAGGACCGGGTGATCGACTCCCCGCTGGCCGAGTCCGGCATCGTCGGCACCGCCGTCGGCCTCGCGCTGCGCGGCTACCGGCCGGTGGTCGAGATCCAGTTCGACGGGTTCGTCTACCCGGCGTACGACCAGATCGTCTGCCAGGTCGCGAAGATGACGTTCCGCAGTCAGGGCAAGATCCGGATGCCGATGGTGATCCGGATCCCGTTCGGCGGCGGCATCGGCGCGGTCGAGCACCACAGCGAGAGCCCGGAGGCGCAGTTCGCGCACACGCCGGGCCTCAAGGTGGTCGCCTGCTCCAACCCGGTCGACGGCTACTGGATGATCCAGCAGGCCATCGCCGCCGACGACCCGGTGATCTTCCTCGAGCCCAAGCGGCAGTACCACGCCGACAAGGCCGACCTCGACGAGAGCGCCACCCCCGACCCACTGTTCAGCTCCCGGGTGGTGCGCCGCGGTGGCGACCTCACCGTGCTGGCCTACGGCCCGACGGTGAAGACCGCGATGGCCGCGGCCGAGGCGGCCGCAGGAGAGGGCAAGTCGCTCGAGGTCATCGACCTCCGCACGCTGTCCCCGCTCGACATGGCGCCGGTCTACGAGTCCGTACGCCGCACCGGACGCGTCGTCACCGTCCACGAGGCGCACGTCAACCTCGGCCTGGGCGCCGAGCTCTCGGCGCGGATCACCGAGCAGTGCTTCTACTCCCTGGAGGCGCCGGTGCTGCGGGTCGGGGCCTTCGACACGCCCTACCCGGCGTCCCGGATCGAGGAGGACTACCTCCCCGACCTGGACCGGGTGCTGGACGCCGTCGACCGCTCGCTCGAGTTCTGAGGAGGCCCGCGTGGCCGAGTACAACCTGCCCGACGTCGGAGAAGGCCTGACCGAGGCGGAGATCGTGAAGTGGCACGTCGCCGTCGGCGACGTCGTCGAGATCAACCAGATCGTGGTCGAGATCGAGACCGCGAAGTCGATCGTCGAGCTGCCCTCGCCGTATGCCGGCACCGTCAGCGCGATCCTGGTCGCCGAGGGCGAGATGGTGCCGGTCGGCACCCCGATCATCGCGATCGGCGACGAGGCGGAGGTTGAGGAGGTTGCGAAGCAACCGTCTCGAGACTCCGATGCCGAGATCGACCTGTCCAACCCGGCCGCGTCCGGCGGCGGCGAGGGCGAGAGCCTGGTCGGTCGCAACAAGGCCGACCGCGGCCCGATCCGACGCGCCCGCCGGGTCGCGTCCGGCGCGATGGCCGCGCACATGCAGGCGCAGGCGGCGTTCGAGGGCGGCGGGTCGCCGATGGTGGAGGCCGACGAGCCGCCAGCCCCGGCCGCCCCGGCGCCGGAGCCCGTCGCGGCGCCGGCCGCGGTCCGCACACTGGCCAAGCCGCCGGTGCGCAAGCTCGCCAAGGACCTCGGCGTCGACATCTCGACGCTGACGCCCAGTGGGCCCAACGGCACCGTGACGCGAGACGATGTTCAAGCTGCGGTCGGCGGCTCGGTGGTTGAGGAGGTTGCGCTGCAACCGTCTCGAAACCACCTTGCTGCCCACGGCGAGGAGTGGCGCGAGCCGATCAAGGGCGTACGCAAGATGATGGCCGGCGCGATGGTGCAGTCCGCCTTCACCGCTCCGCACGTCACCGAGTGGGTCACCGTCGACGTGACCCGCACGATGGAGCTCGTCGAGCGGCTCAAGACGAGGCGCGAGCTCCGCGAGGTGAGGGTCTCCCCGCTGCTGGTGCTGGCCCGCGCGGTGATGCTCGCGATGCGGCGTACTCCGGAGATCAACTCCTGGTGGGACGAGGCGGCCCAGGAGGTCGTGTACAAGCGCTACGTCAACCTCGGCATCGCCGCGGCGACGCCCCGCGGGCTGGTGGTCCCGAACATCAAGGGCGCCCACGAGCTGTCGCTGGTCGAGCTGGCCTCGGCTCTCGGCTCGCTCACCGCCACGGCCCGCGAGGGCAAGACCCAGCCGGCGGAGATGAGCGGCGGCACGTTCACGATCACCAACGTCGGCGTCTTCGGCGTCGACGCGGGCACGCCGATCATCAACCCCGGCGAGTCCGCGATCCTTTGCTTCGGCGCGATCAAGAAGCAGCCGTGGGTCGTCTCCACGGGCGGGGTCGACGAGATCGTGGCGCGCGACGTCACCACGCTGGCGCTGTCCTTCGACCACCGGCACATCGATGGTGAGAAGGGCTCGCGGTTCCTCGCCGACGTGGCCGGGATCCTGGAGGATCCTGCCTCCGCGCTCTTGTTCTGATCGGGTGCGGGTTTTGGCTGTCGGCAGCCGAAACCCGCACGACACGCCGGGGTCCATCGGCGTGTCGTGCGGGAATGGGCCAGCCGAACCCCGCGGTAGACGATGACCCGTGCCCGAACGCGAGATCACCGAGCCCGTCGACCTGTGCCTGCCGAACGGGAGGCTGAACCCGGGCGCCGTCGGGTGGTCGCGCACCCCGCTGCACCGGGCGAACCTGCGTGGGTGGGGGCGGGCGAAGCGCTGGGAGTACTGGGGCGTCGTGACGCCGCGGCTGTGCGTCGGGGTGGTGGCGTCCTCGCTCGACTACGCCGGGGTCTGCTCGGTGTGGGTGCTCGACCGCGAGACCGGCCGCACCTGGTCGCACGAGGAGGTGCCGCCGCTGGCGCGCGGGGTGTCGCTGCCGCCCGCGGTCGGCGGGCGCGCGCTGGTGGAGGCGGGCCGGCTGCGGATCGAGCTGGACGCCGGCGCGGTGCGGGTGAGGGCACCGGGGATCGAGGTCGACCTCGCGGTCGGCCCCGGCGGCGAGTGCGTCGGGGTGGTGGTGCCGTGGAGCTCGCGGCGCTTCCAGTACACCGTCAAGGACGTCGCCCGGCCGGTCAGCGGGCGGGTCACGCTCGACGGCACGGCGTACGCCGTCACCGAGGGCTGGGCGGTCCTCGACCACGGCCGCGGCAAGTGGCCCTATGCGATCACCTGGAACTGGGCCGCGGGCTCCTCGGAGCGGGTCGGCATCACGCTCGGCGGCACGTGGACCGCGGGGACCGGGTCGACCGAGAACGCGCTGTTCGTCGACGGCCGGGCGCACAAGATCGGCGAGGAGCTGGTCTGGGAGTACGACCGCACCGACTGGCGGCGGCCGTGGCGGATCCACGGTCCCCGGGTCGACGCGCGGATCGAGCCGTTCCACGAGCGGGTCGACAAGACCAACCTGGGCGTGGTCGCCAACGAGACGCACCAGTGCTTCGGTCAGTGGTCGGGCTGGGCCGCCACCGACGACGGCGAGCGGGTGCCGCTCGACGGACTCGTCGGCTGGGCCGAGGAGGCCCGCAACCGCTGGTGAGCCGCGGGGTCAGTGGCCCGCGGCGTCGAGGGCGGCGGCGGTGAGCGTCCGACCGAGCCCGATCATCTCCGCGGCTCGGTGGAAGTCGAGCGAGCGGGCCGCCGACACCGGCACGGTCACCAGGACGTCGGGGGGCAGGCCGGCCATCCGGTAGCGGGTGACCAGCCCCTGCATGGCGTCCATGGACAGCCCGACGACGTCGGAGATCCGCAGCTCCTCGAGCGGGTCCGGCGGCTCCTTCTCGCGGCCGACCGTGCGGCGTACGCGCTCGACGAGCGCCTCGCGCCAGGTGGGCTCCGCGGGCTCGCGCGCCGGAGTGCTCTGCTCCTGGGCGCCGCGCTCACCCGACAGCGAGATCGCGACGGTCAGCTCGGCGGCGCTCGCGGCGGTCGGCTCGATCGGCACCGGGTTCATCAGGCCGCCGTCGGCGAGCAGGCGGCCGTTCATCACGACCGGCGTGATGACGCCCGGGATCGCGATCGACGCGCGCACCGCGGAGACGAGCGGACCACGCTGGAACCACACCTCGCGGCGGGCACGCAGGTCGGTGGCGACGGCCGTGAAGGGGATCGGCAGGTCCTCGATCAGTCGATCGCCGGCGATCTGCTCGACCTCGGCGAAGATGCGCACGGCGCCGATGGCACCCCCACTGGACCACTTGGGGTCCAGCAGCCGCACCACGCCACTGGAGGTCAGGGTGCGGGCCCACGCGGTGTACTCGTCGAGCACGCCGGCGGCGTACAACCCGCCCACGAGCGCGCCCATCGACGAGCCGGCGACGGCGACGATCTCATGGCCCCGGGCCTCGAGCTCCTCGATCGCGCCGATGTGCGCGTAGCCCCGCGCCCCGCCGGAGCCGAGCACCAGGGCGACACGCATGGCACCGAGAGTACGGGGAGCCTAGGGCTCGATGCCGGTGACCTCCCAGCCCGGCGGGGAGATCGGGTGCAGCATCGCGTCGGTGCCGCCGTCGACGAACAGCACCGCGCCGACGATGCTGGCGGCCCCCTCGGACAGCAGGAAGCAGATCGCGGCGGCCACCTCCTGGGGGCGTCCGGTCCGGCCGATCGCGGTCGGGTAGGAGTCGACCGCGGGACCGAACACCGGGTCGGCGCGCATCTCCTCGACCATCGGGGTCTCGGTCGCGCCCGGGGCCACGGAGTTGAGCCGGATGCCGGCGCCGGCCCACTCCGGCTTCACGCCCTCGCGGCGGGCCCACCAGGCGAGCGCCGCCTTCGTCGACGGGTAGACCATCACCGAGTCGACCTGGCCCGCCCCCTCGCGGGCCAGCGCCTCGTCGTCACGCAGGCAGGCCTGGGCGACCGGGGCGTTCCAGCCGGGCATGCCGGTGATGGAGTTGGAGGCGAGCAGCACCACGCCCGCGCCGCCGTCGGCGGCCCCGGCCGTGAGCTCGGCGTGCAGCCCGGTCACCAGCGCGATCGCCCCGAAGAAGTTCACCGATACCACGAGCCGCGAGTCGACGCCGGTGTGCCCGGCGATCCCGGCCGCCGGCACCAGCCCGTGGACCGTGCCGGTCAGCGCGCGTACGCCGGCAACCGCCTCGGCGCGGCCGGCCTCGGTCGAGAGGTCGGCGGTGACGTCGACCCCGTCGGCCGGGGTGCGGTCGACCCCGATCACCCGGTGCCCCTGCCCGCGCAGCATGGCGGCCGTGGCCGCTCCGATCCCGGACGCGGCCCCACTCACGACGTACGTCTTCACGGGCCGAACTGTAACGCGTTCTAGTGCGCTCAGGCGTAGCGGCGAGCCCGGTCGGCGGGTGAGCCGGGGCCGCGGGCGAGCAGCGCGGCGAGCTCGTGCTCGAGGACCGCGCCGACCCGCTGGCAGAACGCCTCGGGCTCGTCGGCGGCGTCGGGGCGCTCCGCCACGACCAGGTCGACGATGCCGCGGGCGTGCAGGTCGATCGCGCGCACCTGCTGGGCGCGGGCCATCTCGGGGGCGTGCGCGGTGTCGCGGTGCACGATCGCCGACGCGCCCTCCGGCGGCAGCGGCGAGAGCCAGGCGTGCTGGGCCGCGACCACCCGGTCGGCGGGCAGGAACGCCAGCGCGCCGCCGCCGTTGCCCTCGCCGAGCATCAGGCACAGCGTCGGCGCGTCCAGGGTGACGAGGTCGGACAGGCAGCGCGCGATCTCGCCGGCGAGCCCGCCGTTCTCGGCGTCCGGCGACAGCGCCGCGCCCTGGGTGTCGATCACCGTGACCAGCGGCAGGCCCAGGTCGGAGGCGAGCCGCATCCCGCGCCGCGCCTCCCGCAGCGCCTCGGGCCCCATCGGCCGCTCGCTGGTCTGCCCGCGCCGGTCCTGGCCGAGGAACACGCACGGCGCCTGGCCGAACCGCGCCAGCCCGAGCAGCAGCCCGGGGTCGCGCTCGCCCTGGCCGGTGCCGTTGAGGGGCACGACGTCGCTGGCGGCGTACCGCAGCAGCCGGCGGATCCCCGGGCGGTCCTCGCGCCGCGAGCGCAGCACGGCGTCCCAGGTGTCGACGTCCGGGGTGCCGTCGTAGAAGTGGTCCGGCGGAGGCGGTGGGACCGGGCCGACGCCCTGCCGGGGCGCGAGCAGGACCGACAGCGCCCGGTCGAGGATGTCGGCGATCTGGTGCGGCGCGAGGACCGCGTCGATGATGCCGCGGGCGTAGAGGTTCTCCGCGGTCTGCACGCCCTCGGGGAACTCCTTGCCGTAGAGCGTCTCGTAGACCCGCGGGCCCAGGAACCCCAGCAGCGACCCCGGCTCCGCGACCGTCACGTGTCCCAGCGACCCCCACGAGGCCATCACCCCGCCGGTCGTGGGGTGGCGCAGGTAGACCAGGTAGGGCAGCCCGGCCTCCTTGTGCGCCGCGACCGCCTCGGTGATCCGCACCATCTGCACGAACGCCGGCGTGCCCTCCTGCATCCGGGTGCCGCCGCTCACCGGTCCGGCGAGCAGCGGCAGGCACTCGTGGGTGGCGCGCTCGATCGCGGTCACCAGCCGGTCGGCCGCCGCGCGCCCGATCGAGCCGGCGAGGAACGCGAACTCGCCCATCACCACCGCCACCCGGCGCCCGTGCATCAGGCCCTCACCGGTCAGCACGGACTCGTCGGTGCCGCTCTTGTCGGCGGCCGCGGCCAGCACGGCGGCGTACTCGGGTGAGACGCCGGTGCGGTCCGGCGGGGTGTCCCAGGACACCCAGGAGCCCTCGTCGAGGACGAGGTCGAGCAGCTCGGTGGCCGAGAGTCGGGCGGGCGTCGGCGCGGTCACCCGCGCAGGGTACGGGAATACGGCGCCGCGTCGGCGGGCTCCGACCACCGTGGACCCCCTCGACCCGCCCGTCCTCCATCCCCTCCTGCGTGAGCGCCGCAGCGTGCGGGAGTACGACGAGTCGCACCGGCTGGACGACGTCGAGCTGGCGGCGCTCCTCGAGGCGGCCCGCTGGGCGCCGTCCGCGGGCAACTCCCAGCCCTGGGCCTTCCTCGTCGGTCGCCGCGACGACGGGGCCCACCGGGTGTTCGTGCCACTGCTCGCGCCGAGCGTGCGTCGCTGGGCGCCCGCGGCCTCGGCGCTGGTGTTCGCGCTGCACCAGGTCGCCTCGGGGCCGGAGGAGGACGCGCTCGTCTACTCCGACTACGCGGCGTACGACCTCGGCCAGGCGGTCGCCCACCTGACCGTGCAGGCCGCGGCCCTGGGGCTGTCCACCCACCAGTTCGCGGCGTTCGACCACGCCGGCCTCGCCGCCGCCTGCGGTGTCCCGCCGCACTGGGCGGTGACCACCGGCATCGCCGTCGGCCGGGGCGTCACCAGCGAGCTGGCCCCCCGGGTGCGGAGGCCGATGGCCGAGGTGGCGTACGCCGGGAGGTTCGGCGCGCCGGTGCTACCGGGCTGACTCCCGCCAGGCGGCGAGCACCTCGGCCTCGCGCTCGCGGCCGATCCCGGTGACGGTCGCGCCGGGGGTCGCCCGCAGCCACGCGAGGGTGTCGCGTGCGGTGTCGGCGAGCGGGCGCAGCACCAGCCCGGCGGCGTACGACGGCTCCGGGTCGTGGGCGCACATCCCGTCGTACTCGGGCCGCGGCAGCCACAGCGGCACCGCCCCGGGACCGGCCCACGGCTCGACGCCCTGCTCGGCGAGGACCTCCTGGGGCACCCAGGTCAGCTCGACGTCCGAGCCGCACCCCGCGGCGACCTGCTCGAGGACCTCGCGCATCGCCAGCACCTCGCCGACCCCGTCGTAGTCGCCGCCGGTGCGGGCCTCGGCCACCGTGACGATCCAGGCCGCCAGGTCGCGCACGTCGATGACCTGGGTCCGGTCGTCGGGCCGCCCGGGGGCGAGCACCTCGGGGTGCGCGGCGTCGGCCATCCGCGCCGGCCAGTACGTGAAGCGCCCGGTCGGGTCGCCCGGTCCCACGATCAGCCCCGGCCGGACCACCGTCCACGACGCGGCCCCGTCACGGACCGCCTGCTCGCAGGCGACCTTCATCGGGCCGTAGGCCTCCGGATCGACCGAGAGGTCGACGTCGTCCACGATCGGTTCGCGCAGCGGCAGCGTGCCGGGCCGGCCGCCGGGCGTCGACTCGTCGGCGTACACGTTGATCGTCGAGACGAACACCCAGTGCGCGTCCGGCAGCGCCGCCACCGCGCCCCGGACCCACGACGGCATCCGCGCGACGTCGACGACGGCGTCGTACGACGGGCCCGTCAGTGCGTCCGGCGCCGGCTCGCGCCGGTCCCAGACGACCAGCCGTGCACCGTCGGGCACCGACCCGGAGCTGCCCCGGTTGGCGCAGGTGACGTCGTGGCCGCGGCGCACGGCCTCGGCGGCGACCGCCTGGGAGAGGAACACGGACCCACCGAGCACGAGGAGCTTCACGCGGCAACCGTCGCTGCTGCGGCGCCGCCGGGCAAGGGATTCTGCTCAGGGCAGTCCTCAGCGGTCGGGTGCCCGCTCGCCCAGCAGCCAGGCGTCGAAGAACGCCGACAGGTCCTGGCCGGTCTGCTTCGTCCACCAGGTGGTGATCTTGGTGTAGTCGGCGTTGCCGTCCGCGTACACGCTCGGCCACTCCCGCACCAGCCGCCAGAACTCCCCGTCGCCGTACCGCTGCCGCAGGTCGTCCCACATCAGCGCCGGGCCGTAGTAGACGTTGCCGGAGCCGAACGAGTCCGGGTGATAGGCGGCCGGCGGCCCGGCCTCGGTCCGCAGCCTCGCCTCGAAGGTCGACCAGAAGTCCATCACGGCGGACACCGGCTCGCCCTCGCTCTCGGCCATCCAGACGCCCTGGAGGTAGGTGGCCATACCCTCGTTCATCCACACGTCGCGCCAGTCGAACGGCGTGACCAGGTCGCCGTACCACTGGTGGACGATCTCGTGCAGGAGCACCTCGGGCGAGGTTGCGCGGGGGGTGTCGCCGAGCGTGATCATGGTCTGGGTCTCCATGCCGCTCTCGGAGTCGACCACCAGGATCCCGAGCGTGTCGAACGGGTAGGGGCCGAGGTGGTCCTCGACCCACGCGAGCGCCTCGGGCGCGCGCCGCACCCGCTGCAGCAGGTCCGGCCGGTCCGAGGGGGTCCAGTAGCTGATCGGCACCCCCGACGCCGACTCGTCGGTGGTCATCGTGAGGTCGCCGAACGCCACCGTGATCACGTACGACGCGGCCGGGTCGGCCAGCCGCCAGCGGGTGACGGTGTCGCCTCGGGACACCGTGCGGGCGAGCAGCTCGCCGTTGGCGACGCCGACGAACGGCGCGGGCACACGGAGCGTGAAGTCGTAGAGCGCCTTGTCGGAGGGCTGGTCGTTGACGGCGTACCACGTGTAGGCGCCGTACGGCTCCTGCATCGTCCAGGCCCCGCCGTCGGGGGTGACGGTCCAGCCGGTCTCGTCGAAGTCCGAGCGCTGCACCGGCGCCGGCACCGGCTCGGGCCGGCCCGCGTAGCGGAGCCTGAGCGTGTGCAGCTCGTCGCGCTGCACGGTCGCGTCGACGACCAGGTCCTTGCCGCGGTGCTCGAACGGCGTCTCGCGGCCGTCGAGGGTGAGCCGACGCACCTGGAGGGGCGCGGCGAGGTCGAGCTGGAGGTGGTCGGCGTCCTCGGTGGCCCGCAGGCGGATCGACTCGACGCCGTCGAGCGTGCGGGTCGCGGGGTCCCAGGCCAGCTGCAGCCGGTACTGCAGCGTGTCGACGCCGGGGTCGCCCACGTCGGGGTAGACGCTGTCCTCGACCGGCGTGCTGTAGCCCTCGGCCGCACGACCGGCCGCGCGGCCCTGGTCGCCGGGGGCCGGGGTGGGCGAGGACTGGGGTGACGGCGTGGGGGGCTGGTCGTCCTCGGACGTGCAGCCCGCGAGCAGCAGCGCGGACGCGAGCAGGGCAGCGAGCGCCCTCACTCGCTCCCCCTCGGCCGAGTCATTCGCTGCTCCGCGGCCCGGTCATTCGCTGCTCCGCAGCCCGGTCATTCGCTGCTCCGCAGCAATGGCCGCGCGAGCCGGCGGCCGTGGTGGATCTGGGCCTTGATGGTGCCGAGCGGTGCACCGATCTGCTCGGCGATCTCCTCGTAGGACAGGCCGTAGACGTCGCGCAGCAGCAGCGGCTCGACGAACTGCGGATGGTCCTTCTCGATGGTCTCCATCGCCTCGAGCAGGTCCAGTCGGGTGCCGGCGATCACGCTCGTGGTCCGGGGGTCCGGCTTGTCGAGCGGGCCGTGCTCGAGGGGGTCGGTGGCGGTGGCCTGATTCTTCATCCGTCGGTACGTCGAGCGGGCGGAGTTGACCGCCACCACGTGCATCCACGTGGTGAACCGGCCGCGACCGCCCCAGGAGCCGATCTTGTTCGCGATGTTGAGCAGCGCCTCCTGGCAGGCGTCCTCGGCGTCCGGCAGGTGCGGCAGCACGCCCCGGCACACGTTGAGCGCTCGTGGGCGCACGGCGGCCAGCAGCGCCTCGAGCGCGTCCCGGTCGCCGGAGCGCGCTCGCCGGGCGAGCTCGTCGATCTCGTCCGCTGACAGTGCCTCATTCATCGGCATCACTTGTCATGCACATCACCCTTCCCCGTTGCCTGAACGATAGTCAGGTCACGGGGAAGGGTGATCGGACCGTTACTTGACCTCGGACCGGAGCAGCAGCGCCAGGCCGACCGCGAGCGGGGCGACCAGCCACAGCGCGCCGGAGACGGCCAGGTTGGCCCACTGCTCACCGGTGAAGCCGCCCTCGAACAGGAGGTTCTGGGTGTAGTTGAAGTCCGCCCAGGGGCGCAGGTCCGACCACCAGGACTGGCTGGCGGCGAGCACCTCGGACAGCGAGGACAGGACCAGGGAGTACACGAAGTACGCGACGATCGCGCCGGCCGAGTTGCGGATCAGGACGCCCAGCATGAAGCCCATCAGCATGCCCAGGGTGTTGGCGCCCACGATGTAGAGGAAGTCGTCCAGACCCATGTCCCAGACCAGGTCGGTGCCCGCGATCGTCGTGCCCACCAGGTTGCCCACCGCCCCGATGGCGAAGGCGAGGACCATGGAGACGACCGCGGTCGAGATCGCCACCGTCGCCTTGGCGCTGATCACCCGACCGCGGTGGGGGACCAGGGTGAACGAGGTCAGCCCGCTGCGCTGGCTCCACTCGGAGGTCACCGAGAGGATCGCGATCATCGGCAGGATCACCGCCATCGGGAAGCCGATCGCCGCCCCGAAGGTCGCGTAGGTGAGCTCGTCCTGTGGTGCCCACAGGATCACGGCGCCTGTGGCGAGCACCGACGTGATCGCGATGCTGGCCAGCAGCCAGAAGCCCGAGCGGGTGTCGAAAGACTTGCGGAGCTCGACGGAGACGATCCGCGAGAACGGGATCGGCGCCGGGACCGCGCGCTCGGTCCGCACGGCCTCGTGCTCGTGCTCGAGGGTCAGGGTGGTCATGCTGCTGCTCCTTCTGAGGTGTCGTCGCGCTGGGTGTCCGCGGTGAGGTCGAGGAACATCTCCTCGAGGCCGGCGCCGTCGGCGGCGCGCAGCTCGGTGAGCGGCACGCCGGCTCGCAGCGCCACCTGGCCGACGAGCTCCGCCTCGGCGTCGACGCGCAGGGCGTCGTGGGTGCCGCTCGCGGCGCTGTCGGTGAAGTCGATGTTCGCGTCGACCAGCGCGTGCGCCAGCCGTCGTACGTCGGGGGTGCGCACGAGCGTGCCGGCGGAGGCGAGCAGCTCGGCCTTGGTGCCCTGGGCGACGATCCGGCCCTGGCCGATCACGACGAGGTCGTCGGCGATCACCTCGATCTCGTGGAGCAGGTGCGAGGAGAGCAGCACGGTGCCGCCCTGGTCGGCGTAGCCGCGCAGCAGGTCGCGCATCCACCGGATGCCGGCGGGGTCGAGGCCGTTGGCCGGCTCGTCGAGGATCAGGGCCTCGGGATCGCCGAGGAGGGCGGTGGCGATGCCCAGGCGCTGGCGCATGCCGAGGGAGTAGTTGCGGACCCGGCGGCCGGCCTCCTCGGGGGTGAGGCTGACCAGCTCGAGCATCTCGTCGACCCGTCGGCGCGGTAGCCCCATCGTGCGCTGGGCGACGGTGAGGATCTCCCGGCCGGTGCGGCCCGCGTGCTGGGCGGAGGCGTCCAGCAGGACGCCGACCTCGAGGCCCGGGTTGGGCAGGTCGGCGTACCGGCGGCCGCCGACGTGCGCGGTGCCGGACGTGGCGGGGGTGAGCCCGACCATGATCCGCATCGTGGTGGACTTCCCGGCGCCGTTCGGGCCCAGGAAGCCGGTGACCCGCCCGGAGCGGGCGGTGAAGCTGACGTCGTCGACGGCCGTGAAGCCGCCGTACGTCTTGGTGAGTGAGTCGACCGTGATCATGGGTCAACCCTCGCGTTTGAGGGTCGGTCGCGGCATCGGGGAAGGGGGGCCCTCCGCCCCTGAGCCGACCCCGAGCGGTCTCAGGGTCCGACCCCGGCAGGGTGCGGGTCGGCTCGGGCATGATGGCCCCGTGCCCATGCCCTCCCGTCTCGGTCGGTACGCCGTGCGCCGGCGCATCGGATCGGGTGGCTTCGCCACCGTGTGGCTCGCCTACGACGAGCAGCTCGACTCACCCGTGGCGGTCAAGGTGCTCGCCGAGAACTGGACCGAGGACCAGGCCGTGCGGCAGCGGTTCCTCGAGGAGGGGCGGTTCCTGCGCAAGGTGGAGTCGCCGTACGTCGTCAGCGTCTACGACGCCGGCGAGCTCGACGACGGCCGGCCCTACCTGGTGATGTCGTACGCCGACCAGGGCACGCTCGCCGACCGGCTCGAGATCGTCGGGCTCACCCCCGGCCAGGCGCTCGAGGTGGTGCGCCAGGTCGGGACCGGCCTGCAGGCGCTGCACGTGCGCGGGGTGCTGCACCGCGACGTGAAACCGGCCAACGTGCTGTTCCGCACCGTCGAGGAGGGCGGCCGCAGCGAGGTGCGCGCGATGGTCGCCGACCTGGGCCTCGGCAAGGCGCTGGACATGTCCTCGCGGCTGACGATGATCGCGGGCACCCCGTCGTTCGTCGCGCCCGAGCAGGCCCAGGGCGAGCCGCTGGACGGGCGGGCCGACCAGTACTCCCTGGCGGCGCTGACCTACCTGATGCTCAGCGGGCGCGCGCCGTACGCCCACGCGTCGCTGGCGGCCGCGGCCGCTCCCGGTGCGCCGGCTCCGCTGTCGTCGCCGGAGCGGGTGTTCCCCAAGGCGGTCGAGGCGGTCGTGCGCCGCGGGCTCGCGGTCGACCGCGCGGACCGTTGGCCCGACGTGGCGTCGTACGTCGAGGCGCTCACCGCCGCGCTGGGGCCGGCCGCCGCGGTCGACCACTCGGCACCGTGGCTGCCCCTCGACCCGGAGCTGACCCAGCCCGGGGCCCGGCCCAGCCCGCTGCTCCCGGCCGATCCGCTGCCCGACCCGGTGCTGCCGCGCCGCACCGGGCGCCGGGTGCTCGGCGTCCTCGCGGCCGTCGCGGCCCTGCTCGCCGGTGCGGGTGTCGGGTACGCCGTCGAGCAGCGCGGCGACGCCGAGGTGACGGTCACCGACCGGACCGGCACCCTGTCGGTCAGCGTCCCGGGCGACTGGGACCGGGCCCGCTCACCGCGCGGCTGGAAGGCACCGGACGGCGGTGGGGAGTTCCCCGCGCTCTCGGTCGGCACCTCGCCGGAGTGGACCGACGTGGGCACCACCGCGCAGGGGGTCTTCCTTGGGATCATGCCGGGCGACGAGCTGCCGGACCAGGTGCCCCAGCATCCCGAGTGCCGCACTGCCCAGGACGCCGTGGATGACACCATCGACGAGAACGCCACCCGCACGGTCGTCTACACCGGCTGTCCCGGTGGCGTCACCGTGGAGCGGGTGGTCCAGGTCGCCGCCAACCGGCTGCTGTGGGTGCAGGTGCGCAGCGCCGACCGGGCCACCGCCAACGCCGTCCTGGACGACGTCCAGGCACACGGCTACTGACGCCCGGCGCGGTCGGGTCCTAGAGGAACCGGCGCAGCGCGTCGACGGACTTCGTGGGGACCGTGACCTTGATGCCCTCGCCGATCGCGCGCATCCGCCAGCCGGCGCCGGCGCGGAAGATCTTGGCCAGCGCGAGGCCGGTCTCGGGGACGCCCGCGGTCAGGGTGTAGCGGGCGATCTCGACCTCGGTCCCGTCGTCGCCCTCGCCGACCAGGCGGCAGTAGGCGCGGTTGATCCACTCCAGTGTGTGGCCCTGGTAGCTGCTGACCAGGAACACGATCTGGTCGACCTTGCCGTAGACCTTCCCCAGGTCGACGGTGATCGCCTCGTCGTCGCCCTCGCCGCTGCCGGTCAAGTTGTCGCCGAGGTGGGTGACCGAGCCGTCGCGGGTCGCGAGGTTGTTGTAGAACGCGAGGTCGAAGAGCTGGCCGTCGGCGAACTGCACGGCCGAGGCGTCGAGGTCCACGTCGGGGGCACCGGTGCCGATGAAGCCCGCGGTGCGCTCCTTGTCCCAGCCGACGCCCATCCGCAGCCGGGTCAGGGGCGTGCCGTCCGCGGCAGCCAGCTCGATCTCGGTGCCCTGACGGAGTTCGATCACGCTGCCGAACCTACCTCGCGGGCGTCACCGGCAGCTTGGTCACGCTCACCGCGACGTGCTCGAGCAGGGACTTCAGGCCGGGGACGTCGACGGCTCGCCCGGACACGCTCATCTCGAAGCTGGCGGCCGTCTGCCCGGGGGCGGTGAACCACCGGAACATGTTGTGCCGCTGGTGGTCGAGGCCGTCGCGGTAGGTGAAGTAGACCTCGTCCTCGTCCCGGTCCACGATCTCGACGTCCTCGTAGGTCGACTCCATCGCCGCGACCTTCTGCTCGACCATCTGCTCCGGCGTCAGCCGCTGCGTCACGATCTTGACCCGCAGGCTGAAGCCGCCCTCGGTGGGCTCGTCCGGCGGCCGCCAGCGGTACTCCTGGGGCTGGTCGGTCGTCGAGCGCACCCAGCCCAGGGGAGCGGCGTACCTCCAGAGGAAGAACGGCGGGTCGCCGAGCCGGTGGGTCCGGTACGGCAGCCTGGTCGGCAGCGCGGGGTAGGCGATGTCGACCGCGAACGTCGGTGGCGGGTCGACCGGGATCGAGGGCGACTCGGCGGGCACTGGCTCGGCGCGCTCGATCATGGCGGGCTCGTGGCGGTCGAGGGTGCCGAAGCCGTAGCCGCAGGCGGCCCCGATCAGCGCGAGGGCAAGCGTCAGCCCGATCCAACGCACCCTCATGGGCCACGAGGGTAGTCGTCCCTCGGTGTTGTGACAGATCTGTGTCAGAGTGTGCGAGTTCTGTCACAGACCTGCCCGGGAGAGCGTCATGACCGAGACCACCGCCGCGTCCCCCGCGGAGTCCCTGTTCGACCGGCACCGCGACCGGCTGGAGGCCGCCGTGGCGGCGTGCGCGAGCCGGGAGTACTACTCCGCGTTCGACGAGTCCCCGTCACCGCGCGTGTACGGCGAGTCCGCTGCGGCCGAGGGCAAGGCGGCGTTCGAGGCCTGGCTGGGCGGCGCGTTCCCGCTCGACACGCCGGGCGCCGAGGGCACCGTGGCGACCGAGCGATCGCCGTACGGCTTCGACCTCGAGGTGGCCTACCCGCGGGCTGTGGACATCGACGCGCTGATGTCGGCGGCGCGTGCTGGCATGAGGGCGTGGCGGGACGCGGGCCCGGACGGACGAACGGGGGTGTGCCTGGAGATCCTCTCCCAACTGCATACGCGCATCTTCGAGCTGGCCGGAGCGGTGCAGCACACGAGCGGGCAGGCGTTCGTGATGGCCTTCCAGGCCGGGGGAGCGCACGCCCTCGACCGGGCCGTGGAGGCGATCGCCTATGCGTGGACCGAGATGTCCCGCACGCCGGCGACCGCGCTCTGGGAGAAGCCGGGCCGCGGCGAGCCGCTCCGGATGGAGAAGACGTTCACCGTGGTGCCGCGTGGCGTGGCGCTGGTGATCGGGTGCAACACCTTCCCGACCTGGAACTCCTGGCCGGGGCTGTTCGCGTCGCTGGTCACCGGCAACGCCGTGGTGGTCAAACCGCACCCCGCGGCCGTGCTGCCGCTGGCGATCACCGTCCAGGTGTGTCGTGAGGTGCTCGTGGCCGCGGGCTTCGACCCCGACCTGGTCACGCTCGCGGCCGAGGACCCCGACGACCACCTGGCCGCGACGCTCGCGGTCCGGCCGGAGGTGCGCCTGGTCGACTTCACCGGCGGCAACGCCTTCGGCGACTGGCTCGAGGCCAACGCACGGCAGGCGGTGGTGTTCACCGAGAAGGCCGGCGTCAACACCGTGGTGCTCGACTCGACCTCCGACTTCGCCGCGATGTGCCAGAACCTCGCGTTCTCGTTCTCGCTGTACTCCGGGCAGATGTGCACCGCACCGCAGAACGTCTACGTGCCGGCGGCCGGGATCGCCACCGAGGACGGCGTGCGGACGCCCGCCGAGGTCGGCGCCGGGATCGGCGCCGCCCTCGACCGGCTGCTCGGCGACGACGCCCGCGCGGTCGAGCTGCTCGGCGGGATCGTCAACGACGACGTGCTCGAGCGGCTGGACGCCGCCCACCGGCGCGGCGAGGTGCTGGTCGCTTCGCGGACGGTCACGCACCCGTCGTACGCCGAGGCCACGGTGCGCACGCCCGCGCTGGTCCGGCTCACCGCCGCGGACGCGGGCGTCTACGAGGCGGAGTGCTTCGGGCCGGTCGCCTACCTGATCGAGACCGCGGGCACGGATGAGTCGGTCGCGCTGTTCCGCGACACCGTGCAGCGCCACGGCGCGATGACCGCCGCGGTCTACTCGACCTCCGAGGGGGTCGTCGGCCAGGTGCGCGAGGCCGCGCTCGACGCGGGCGTGGCGCTCTCGGAGAACCTCCTGGGCGGGGTGTTCGTCAACCAGTCCGCGGCGTACTCGGACTTCCACGGCACCGGCGCCAACCCGGCCGCGAACTCCTCCTACACCGACGGCGCCTACGTCGCGCCGCGGTTCCGGGTGGTGCAGTCGCGCCGCCACGTCTGACCACGGTGGTTGAGGTGCGAGCGAGCGCTCGTCCTGAGGCGCGAGCGGAGCGAGCCTCGAAGGGAGCCTCGAAACCACCGATGAGAAGGGTCGTCTCACCGGGTCTGTCGATCTCGTAGCACCCCGTCGCTTTCGGACGGGTCACCGATGATTCGGGACAACGAGGCCGGTCTGTCGATCTCATAGCGCCCCGTTCGTGGAGATGGTGAACGCACCGTCCACCCCAGGAGACCTCGATGACCGACCTCAAGAGCCGCTGGCTCGCGTTGTACGTGCTGTGCTTGGGCGACCTGATGATCGTGCTGGATACCAGCATCGTCAACGTCGCGCTGCCGTCCATCCAGACCGACCTGGGCTTCTCCCAGGACGCGTTGGCGTGGGTGGTCAACGCATACCTGCTGACGTTCGGCGGGTGCCTGCTGCTCTCCGGGCGCCTCGGCGACCTGGTCGGCAGCAGGCGGGTCTTCCTGGGCGGCGTCGTGTCGTTCACCGTCGCGTCGGTCGCCTGCGGTCTCGCGCCCTCCTCGGGCCTGCTGGTCGCGGGCCGGGCGGTCCAGGGCCTCGGCGGCGCCGCGGTCTCGGCGGTCGCGCTGTCGCTGATCATGGGACTGTTCTCCGACCCGGCCGAGCGGGCCAAGGCGATGGGCTTCTTCGGCTTCGTGATGTCCGGCGGCGGCGCGGTCGGCGTGCTGCTCGGCGGCGTGCTGACCGGGCTGTTCTCGTGGCACTGGATCTTCTTGGTGAACGTGCCGATCGGCGTCGGCGTCTGGATCGCCGCACGCCGGGTGCTGCCGGCCGACGAGACGGTGGACGGCGCCGCCCGGCTCGACGTCCCCGGTGCGGTGCTGGTGACCTGCTCGCTGATGCTGAGCGTCTACGGCATCGTCGGCGGCAACGACGCCGGCTGGACCTCCGGCCGCACCCTCGGGCTGCTCGGCACCAGCGCGGTGCTGCTCGCCGCGTTCGTCGTCCGCGAGGCCAGCGCGGCCAGCCCGCTCGTCCCGCTGCGGCTGTTCCGGCTGCGCAACGTCACGGTCTCGCAGGTGGTCGGCGCGCTGTGGGCGGCCGCGATGTTCGCATGGTTCTTCCTCGCCGCGCTCTACCTCCAGCGGGTGCTGGGCTACAGCGCGCTCGAGGTCGGCCTCGCGTTCGTGCCGACCAGCGTGGTGATGGCGTACTGCTCGCTGCGGGTCTCGGACAAGCTCGTGATGCGGTTCGGGATCCGGCGGCCGCTGATGGTCGGGCTCGCGCTCGCCGCGGCCAGTCTCGGCCTGTTCTCCCGGGCTCCGGTGGACGGCATCTTCGTGACCGACGTGCTGCCCTCGATGCTGCTGCTCGGTGCGGGCGCCGGCATCGCATTCAACCCGGTGCTGCTCGCGGCGATGGGCGATGTCGAGCCGCACGAGTCCGGTCTGGCGTCCGGGGCCGTCAACACCTCGTTCATGATGGGCGGCGCACTCGGGCTGGCGGTGCTGGTCAGCCTCTCCACCTGGCGCACCGACGCGCTCGCCGCCGACGGCGCGGGCGAGCTGGTCGCGCTCAACGGCGGCCTCCAGGTGGCGTTCGGGGCCGGCGCGCTCTTCGCCCTGGCCGCGGCGGTGATCGGCGGGCTGTTCCTGCGCCCCCAGCCGATGGGCGGGGCCGACGACCCGGTGCCGGTCGCCGTCGAGGCTGTCAGTCCCGACCCGGTCTGAGCATCCGAGCGGGGCCGGTAGCCTCGATCCGGTGAACCGGCTCGTGCGCCTGGTCGGCCCCACCCTCCTCCTGCTCGCGGCAGGGATCGGGCTGGTCATCCCCGCGACGATCGCGCTCACCCCGGCTCAGGAGACCGTCGTCGCCGGCCAGTACGTCGAGGTCGGCGCCGTCACGCCCTCCGGCGGCTGGCTCGGTGACCTCGGCGAGGCCTTCGGCGGCTGGCCGTGGACCTGGCCGGCCGCGATCGCCGACGGCTCCCGCGGACCGGCCCGGCTCAAGCAGATCGGCGACACCACGGTCGACCTGCAGCAGGTGCAGGTGCGCGGCCCGCTGCGGCCCCAGCTCGAGCTCGGACCGCTGGTGCGCACCCGCGCCGCCGAGCAGCTGCTCGATCCCCGCGAGGGGCCGGCGGCCCGTGACCGGGCGGTCCGGTCGGTGACGGACGCGTTCCGTGACTGGTACATCTGGGCCACCGTCCTGCTCGTCGCGATGACCGTCGGGCTGGTGACGCTCGTGATCAGCGTCCGGATCTGGGCGGTGCTGGCCAGGGCCAGCCGGAGCCACGCCCACCTGACCGTCGGGGAGGTGTGGCACCGGCACTCCCGGCGGCTCCGGGTGGCGGTGCTCGTCACGCTCGTCGGCACGCTCGTCGCGTGGCTCGGGGTCGGGGCGCTCGCGACCCGCGACGCCGGTTCGGGAATGGAGGGGGTCCGGTCGCTGCGGGACCTGGTGGGCGCGGCGCCGGTGACCCTCGCTCGTGCCGGACCGCCCGTCGAGGGCTACACCGGAGCCGTCATCGGCGACTCGCGTGCCTCTCGGCTCGGTGGGCCCCTGGTCGCCGACCCGGGGCCGGACGACGTCGCGTGCGACCGGTCCTCGGACTCTCTCGCCGCCCAGCTCGACCTGCTCCTGCCGCAGGACCGGGTGCGGAATCTGGCCTGCCCGTCGGCCACCGTCGACCGGGGGCTGCTCCACTCCCAGTACCGCGACGGCCGCACGGTGCCGCCCCAGGTCGCGCGGCTGCTGGGCATGCGCGACCTGCGGTTCGTGGTGGTGATGATCGGGCCCAACGACCTGGCCTGGTCGGACTTCCTGCGGTACTGCTACGGCTTCGCCGAGTGCGACGACCGGTTCGCCGAGGCGCAGTTCGACTACCGGCTCGCGAAGTTCGACCGCGACTACGGGGACCTGCTGGCGGCGCTGGCCGCGCTGCCCGGCAAGCCACAGGTCGTCGTGGTCACGTCGTACGACGTGTTCGCGCTGGACGCGGACTGTGCCGACACACAGGTCGAGGGGCGACCCGGGCTGGACGCCGACAGCCTGGCCCTGCTCGCCGACCGCAACGCGCAGTTCAACGACGTGCTGGCCGCCGGGGCGCGCGCCTACGGCTTCACCGTCGCCACCCCGCACCTCGCGACCCTCTGCCAGCCCGGTGACCCCGAGGTCGGTCGCGACCTGCAGGGCCTGGAGGACCCCTACCCGTTCCACCCGACCGGGATCGGCATGGTCCGGCTCGCCGCCACCGTGCTCGCCGCGATCGATCCGCCGGAGACCACCCGTTGACCCGCCCGAAACTTTCGGGCGGGTCAACCCCGTTAGCCTTCCGCCGGTGAGCAACCTGCTGATCCGCAACGCGCGGCTGGTCCCGGTCGGGGTGACGGACGCGGTGCCGGACGCGCCGGTCGACGTGGCCGTCGAGCACGGGGTGGTCACCGAGGTGCGGCCAGGTGCCGACCGCCCGGACGGCGCCGAGGTGATCGACGCCGGCGGGCGCTGGCTGGTCCCCGGGCTCTGGGACCAGCACGTGCACCTGGGTCAGTGGACGCTCGCCTCGCAGCGGCTCGACCTCGCGGGCGCCCGCTCGCCCGAGGACGCGACCCGGGCGGTCGCGGAGCGGATCGCGGCGTACCCCGACCAGCCGGTGATCGGCTGGGGCCACCGCTCCGCCGGGTGGGACCGCGACGTCACCGTGTCCGAGCTCGACGCGGTGTCGGGGGACACCCCGGTGGTGCTGATCAGCGGGGACGCGCACCACGCCTGGCTGAACACCACCGCGCTGATGCACCTCGCGATGCCGGTGCGCGACTCGGTGGTCCGCGAGACCGAGTGGTTCGCGGCCTATCCGCGGCTGGTGACGCTGGTCGGCACCGACGGGACCTCGCCGGAGGCCTACCGCCGCACCCTCGACGCCGCGGCCGCGCAGGGCGTGGTCGGCCTGGTCGACTTCGAGTTCGGCGGCGGTCGCGAGGAGTGGGCCGAGCGCTGGGCGCAGGGCTGCGACCGGCTGCGGGTCCGGTGGGCGACGTACGCCGACACCCTCGACGACGTGATCGCCGCGGGGCTGCGCACCGGCGACATGCTGCCCGGGTGCGACGCCCGCGCCACGATGGGGCCGCTGAAGATCATCAGCGACGGGTCGCTGAACACCCGGACCGCCTGGTGCTGCGAGCCGTACGGCGACGCCCACCGGCTGGAGTATCCCGCCGGCCAGCCCAACCTGGACGGCGCCGAGCTGCGCGAGCTGCTCGCCCGTGCGCACGCCGCCGGGCTGGAGGTCGCCACGCACGCGATCGGCGATGCGGCGGTGGGCGAGGCGCTGGCGGCGTACGCCGACACCGGTGCCCGCGGCACGGTCGAGCACGCGCAGATGGCCCGCCGCGAGGACGTGCGCCGGATGGCCACGCTCGGCATCCGCGCCAGCGTGCAGCCCGCGCACCTGCTCGACGATCGCGACCTCACCGAGAGGATCTGGGGCGAGCGGTCGGAGCGCTGCTTCGCGTTCCGCTGGATGCTCGAGGACGGCGTGGCGCTCGCCCTCGGCTCGGACGCGCCCGTCTCACCGCTCGACCCGTGGTTGGCGATGGCCGCGGCGGTGCACCGCAGCGCCGACGACCGCGCACCCTGGCACCCCGAGCAGTCCCTCACCGTCCGGGAGGCGCTGGCCGCCTCGGTCGACGGCCAGCCGACGGTCGCGCCGGGCTCGCCCGGCGACCTGGTGCTGCTCGACCGCGATCCGCTGCTGCGCGAGCTCGACCACGCCGACACCTCCGCGCTCGGGACCGCGCTCCGGTCGATGGGCTCGGCCCTGACCGTGGTCGCGGGCCGGCCCGTGCACCGGTCAGCGGAGCCGCTCTAGCACCGCCTTGGCGACCGCCCGCTGCTCCACCGCCAGCGGGTGGTAGGCCAGCGCCGTCCGGGCCGAGGTGACCCGGCCGTTGATCCACGGGTCGTCGGCGCAGATGTCGTGGCCGGCGCTGATGCCCCACAGGTCGACGTACTCCGCCCCGGCGTCGGTCGCGCCGGCCCGCACCGCGTCGTTGAGGCCCTGCGTGACGGACTCGGCGAACGCGTAGTCGCCGGCCGCGAGCGGCAGCAGGTCGCAGGTGCCGGAGGCGGGGACGATGTGCGGGTAGCCCACGACGAGCACCCGCGCGTCGGGCGCCTGCTCCTGCACGGCGCGGACCACGCCGGCGATGTTGCCGTGGATGCGCTCGAAGGTCTGCTGCAGGTCGCGGTCGGCGAAGGCGGCACGGCACGGCGCGCCCGTGGGGTCGGTGCGGCCCAGCTCCATGCACTGCCCGAGGACCCCGGCGAACAGGTGCTCGTCGTTGCCGCCCAGCCCGATGGTGACGAGGTCGGTGCCGCGGCGGACGGCCCGGATCTGCGGGGGCACCGTGCTGCCGCGCTGCCCGGTCTGCGCCGTGGTGACGTTCGCGGTCTGGGCGCCGCTGCAGCTGACGTCGGTCAGCTCGGTGCCGGGCATCGCCGCGGCCACCAGCGCCGGGTAGTTCACCCCCGAGCGCAGGCAGACCGTGCTCACGTCGGTCGGCGGCACCAGCGGTGCGGCGGTGTAGGAGTCGCCGAGCGCGACGTACCGGTCGTACTGCGTCGGCGCCGCCGGGCTGCCCGTCGTCCGCGCGGGAGCGGCGACCGGCTCGTCGGCGCCGTCCGAGCACCCCGCGAGCAGGGCGGCTCCCAGGACGAGCAGGAGAAGCTGTCGGCGCATGGCTCGACCGTACGTGTCGGGGGTACGGGACACCCATGGCCACCACCGACGCCGACCGCCAGACCGAGCCCCAGCAGAGCGAGTCGCTCCTGACCGTCGTGGTCGCGCTCGTCGCCAACGGCCTGCTTGCGACGGCGAAGTCGTTCGCCGCCGTCGTCACCGGCTCGGCGTCGATGGTCGCAGAGGCCGCGCACTCCTGGGCCGACACCGGCAACGAGGTGTTCCTGCTGGTGGCCGAGCGCAAGGGCAACCGGCCGCGCGACGACGAGCACCCCCGCGGCTACGGCCGGGCGACGTACATCTGGTCGCTCGTCGCGGCGTTCGGCCTGTTCTCCGCGGGCGCGGTCGTCTCCGTGTGGCACGGCATCGCCGAGCTCACCGCCGAGGAGACCGGCGCGCCGAGCTACACCGTCAACTACATCGTGCTCGGGATCGGCTTCGCGCTCGAGGGCGTGTCGTTCGTCCAGGCGAGCCGGCAGGTCCACGGGGCGTCACGGCGCTCCGGGATGCACCCCCTGAGCTATGTGTCGCGCACGTCGAACCCGACGCTGCGGGCGGTGTTCTTCGAGGACTTCTCCGCGCTCATCGGCATCCTGCTGGCCGCCAGCGGCATCGCGCTCCACCAGGTCACCGGGCACGCCGAGTTCGACGCGCTCGGGTCGATCGGGATCGGGGTGCTGCTGGCGTTCGTCGCGGTGTTCCTGATGCGGCGCAACATGGACTACCTGCTGGGGGAGGGGGTCAGCCCCGAGCTGCGGTCGCGGGTGATCGCCGAGCTGCTGGCCCACCCGCAGATCGACCGGATCACCTACCTGCACGTGGAGTACGTCGGCCCGCAGCGGCTGTTCGTGGTCGCCGCGGTCGACCTCACCGGCGACGACCGCGAGGGCCACCTCGCCGTACGTCTCCGCGACCTCGAGGCCGACCTGGAGCGCAACCCCCTCATCGAGGACCTGATCCTCACCCTCGCCCCGCCCGACGAGCCCGCCCTCTCCCCCTGACCGTCGAGTCGGGACACGCGCAGACCCGGGCGGCCAACGAGATCGGGCTGTGGGTGCTGCTCGGGCCCTCCGGGCTGTACGCCGGCATCGCGATCGTCAACGCCGTGCTGATGGGGGTCTCCCAGCGGCGCCGCCAGTTCCGCACGATCACGCTGCTCGGGGCCACCGATGCGCAGCTGCGGCGGATGGCGCTGTGGGAGGCCGGCCTGGTCGGCGCGGCCGCGCTGCTGGTCGGGTCGGCGATCACGGGGTTCGTCGGCTGGCTGGTGCGGCACGCGACCACCCGCGACGTACCGGACGTGGCGATGACCGTGCCCGTGGTGCCGCTCGCCGCGATCCTCGCGACGTGTGCGGGCCTGGCGCTCCTGGCCGCGCTCGCCGGCTCCGGCCGCGTGGTGCCCCGCCGGACCTGATGACCCTGAGCGGTAGTCCCTGACGAACGGGCCCCTCCAGGCCGAGATCAGGGCCCGATCGTCTGGGACTACCGCAGCGGAGGCTCTGGAGATGCCATCGAGATTCGGCGAACCCCTTGACAGGGAATATGTAAGTGCGCTGAACTAACAAACGTGACGACGATGTCCCCGGTCGGGAGGCCGCTCCGGCCCCGCGGCAAGCTCCTCCAGGAGGACGCCCGGAGGCACCACCGCTCGCTGCTGATCCAGCAGCTGTTCCGGGAGGGTCCGGCCAGCCGCGCGGACCTGGCGCGGACCACCGGGCTGACCCGGGTCACGGTCTCCGACCTGGTCGGCGAGCTGGTCGGCGAGGGTCTCGTCGAGGAGCTCGGCGCCCCCGCCGGCGCGCGGGTCGGCAAGCCGCCGACGCTGGTCGGGCTGGCCCCCGACTCCACCCACATCGTGGCCCTCGACCTGTCCGCCGACGACCGGATGAGCGGCGCGGTCGTCAACCTGCTCGGTCAGGTGCAGGCCCGCCACGAGCTCGAGATCGGCGGCGCCCGGGGCGCCGACGCGGTCGAGCTCGTCCACCGGCTCGCCTCGGAGCTGATCGCGATGACCGACCGCCCGGTCCTCGGGGTCGGCGTCGGCAGCCCGGGCGTGGTCGACGCCGGCGGCACCGTCGTCGACGCGCCCAACCTGGCGTGGACCGACACGCCGCTGGCGGCGAGCCTGGCCGAGGCACTCGGGCTGCCGGTCTTCGTCGCGAACGACGCCAACACCGCCGTCCTCGGCGAGCACACCTTCGGCCAGACCGGTGACGGCGGCCTGATGGTGCTCCGGGTCGGCATCGGTGTCGGCGCCGGGCTGGTGCTCGAGGGGGCACTGCTCCACGGCCACCTCGCCGCCGCCGGCGAGATCGGGCACGTCACGGTCGACCCCGACGGCGAGGTCTGCGCCTGCGGCCGCCGCGGCTGCCTGGAGACGATCCTCGCCGCCCCGCGGCTGCGCCGCCGCCTCGCCGAGCCCGGGATCGACCGCGACGCTGTGCTCACCGAGGTCGGCGAGCGGCTCGGCGCCACGCTGGCACCGGTCGTCGGCACCCTCAACATCCACGAGCTCGTGCTCAGCGGCCCCACCGAGCTGCTCGACGGCCCGCTCCGCGAGGCGGCCGACCGGGTGATCCGCGAGCGGACCATGCCGGTGAGCTCGGCGGGCCTCGCGGTCCGCACCTCGACCCTCGGGGACGACGTGGTGCTGGTCGGCGCCGCCGTCCTCGTCCTCTCGGGACAGCTGGGCGTGTCATGAGCACGGCCTCGATCTCGTACGACGGGCCAACCGGGCCCGCCGGCACCCAGGACCCGGCACTGCGCCGCACCTGGGCCAGTAACTCCGCCCGGTAGCCGGTCGGGGAAATCGCAAGAGAGGAACACTGCGGTGCGCATCAAGAAGACACTGGCCGGCGCAGCCCTGGCCACGTTGGCCCTCACCGCCCTGGGCGCGTGTGGCAGCGACAGCGACGACAGCAGCACCAAGAGCGAGGGCGACAGCCCGAAGACCGCGGACATCCGGGTCTGGCTCAACGGCGCGGACACCCCGCAGGAGGCGCGGGACTGGCTCAAGAGCACCTTCGAGGACGAGAACCCCGGTTCGACGCTGACGATCGAGGAGCAGCAGTGGGACGGCCTGGTGGAGAAGCTGACCACCGCGCTCTCCAGTGAGTCCGAGACCCCCGACGTGGTCGAGATCGGCAACACCCAGGCCCCGACGTTCACCTCGGCGGGCGCCTTCGCCGACCTCACCGACCAGCTCGCGACCCTCGGCGGCGACGACCTGCTGCCCGGCTTCGTCGACGGCGCGACCGTCGACGGCAAGACCTACGCGGTGCCCTACTACGCGGGCTCGAAGTACGTCTTCTACCGCACCGACCTGCTCGAGAAGGCCGGCCTCTCCGTGCCGACCACGATGTCGGAGTTCGTCGACACCGCGATCGCGCTCAAGCAGGCCAACCCCAAGCCGGCGAACTTCTCCGGCTTCTGGTTCCCCGGCCAGGACTGGCGCAACGGCGTCGCGTTCGTGTGGGACGCCGGCGGCGACCTCGCGACCGAGGACGGCGGCGAGTGGACCGGCGCCCTGGAGTCGCCGGAGTCGGTCGCCGGTCTCGAGACCGCGCAGAAGCTGTTCACGGAGGCCTCGGGTGCCGCCAAGGACGGCAACGAGGCCGACCCGCAGACGCCGTTCTGCGCCGGTGAGGTCGGCATGATGTCGGCTCCCGGCTGGGTCATGGGCCTGCTCAACGACCCGAAGACCGGCTGCCCCGACCTGGCGAAGAAGGTCGGCGTGTTCGCGCTGCCCGGCACCGACGGCCAGCCCGCCCCGGTGCTGCTCGGCGGGTCCGACATCGCGGTCGCCGCGAAGTCGCCCAACCAGGAGCTCGCCCAGAAGGCCGTCGCGCTGATGCTCAGCGACGACTACCAGACGATCATGGCGCAGAACGGCCTCACCCCGGCCAAGAACTCGCTCACCTCCCTGCTCGGTGACGACGCCTTCGCCCAGGCGACGATCGCGGCCGCGTCCAACGCCAAGCTGACCCCGGCCGCTCCCGGCTGGGCCACGGTCGAGGGCTCCCGGGTCCTCGAGGACCTGTTCAGCGCGATCGCCCAGGGCGGCGACGTGGCCGAGCTGGCGGCCAAGGCCGACGAGCAGATGAACCCGCAGCTCAACGGCTGACGCACCCGCTCGACCCGTGCTCGACCTGTAGGGACCGCACGTCACACGACCCCGGCCGGGGCGGCGCTCTGCGTCGCCGCCCCGGCCGTGGCCTGCCACTGCCAGGGTGGTCTCGACAGGCTCGACCACCGAGAGCCGTTCGACCACCGAGAGAGGAAGGAGGAGGCGCATGAGCACCACCGTCCGCCCGCCGCGTCCGCACCGCAGCCCGCTGCCGTACGGCCTGCTCGTGCCCGCGCTCGCCGCGCTCCTCGTGGCGCTCGGCTACCCGCTGGCGCGCGAGGTGGTGCTCGCGTTCCAGAAGTTCGGCCTCGCTCAGCAGTTCGGCACCCCGCCGGAGTGGGTCGGCCTGGCCAACTTCCGCGAGCTGCTGACCGACCCCTACCTGTGGCGGGTCGCGCTGCGCTCCCTGCTGTTCTGCCTGGTCAACGCGCTCGTCACGCTCGTCATCGGTGTCGGCCTCGCGCTGCTGATGCGACACATGTCCAAGTCCGTGCGGATCCTGCTGCAGACCGGCCTGCTGCTCGCCTGGGCGATGCCGGTCGTGGCGACCCTGACCGTCTGGCAGTGGCTCTTCGACACCCAGTACGGCGTGATCAACTGGCTGCTCACCACGGGCGGGGTCGACTACGCGGGCCACTCCTGGTTGCTCGACCCGCTCTCCTTCTTCTTCGTCGCCACGGTGATCGTGGTGTGGATGAGCGTGCCGTTCGTGGCCTTCACGGTGTACGCCGCGCTGACCCAGGTCTCCGAGGACATGATCGAGGCCGCCGAGATCGACGGCGCCGGGCCCGCGCAGCGGCTGCGCGCGGTGGTCCTCCCGAGCATCCGCCCGGTGCTGCTCGTCGTCGGCCTGCTCCAGGTGATCTGGGACCTGCGGGTGTTCACCCAGATCTACGTCCTCCAGCAGGCCGGCGGCAGCACCCGCGACACCAACCTGCTCGGCACCTACATCTACCGCCTCGGCATCGGTGGCGGCGACTTCGGGATGGCCGCCGCGGTGGCGATCTTCATGCTCGTGCTGACCGTGGTGCTGACCGCGCCGTACGTCTGGGCGATGCTCCGCCAGGAGGAGGACTGATGTCGCGCCCCACCCGCCGTCCGCTGCGGATCGCCGCCAACTCCGTCGGGATCGTGGCGTTCCTGATGTGCGTGTTCCCGGTCTACTGGATGGTCAACAGCTCGCTGCTGCCGCGCAACAAGATCCGCAACCCCGACCCGACCTGGGTGCCGTTCGGTGGCACGTTCGACAACTACCGCACGGTCTTCGACGGCGGCCAGTTCCTCGACTCGCTGAGGATGAGCCTGATGGTCACGCTGCTGACGATCGCGGTCGCGCTGTCCTTCGCGTTCCTCGCCGCCGTCGCGGTCTCGCGGTTCAAGTTCCGGGGCCGCAAGTCGTTCATCGTCGCGCTCCTGGTGATCCAGATGATCCCGGTCGAGGGGCTGTTCATCTCCCAGTACAAGATGCTCGAGGGGATGAACCTGCTCAACTCCGTGCTGGGCCTGAGCCTGGTGTACGTCGCCTCGGTGCTGCCCTTCACGATCTGGACGCTGCGCGGCTTCGTCGCCGGCGTGCCGTTCGAGCTGGAGGAGGCCGCGATGATCGATGGCTGCTCCCGGGTGCAGGCGTTCTTCCGAGTCACGTTCCCGCTGCTCGCGCCGGGCCTCGTCGCCACCGGCGTGTTCGGGTTCATCCAGGCCTGGAACGAGTTCACCCTCGCCGTCGTCGTGATGTCGCAAGGCGACAAGAAGACGCTGCCCGTGTGGCTGAGCACGTTCACCGACGTCAACCGCGGCACCGACTGGGGCGGAATCATGGCCGGTTCGACGCTGATCGCGATCCCCGTGGTCGTGTTCTTCCTGGTGGTCCAGGGCCGGATGGTCGCGGGCCTCACGTCCGGGGCGGTGAAGGGATGAGCGTCCCCCCAGTGGAGCGGCTGGCCCTGGGCGTGCTGCTCCCCGCCTTCCCGGGCACCACGCTGGCGCCCGAGGTCGCCGGGCTGCTGGCCGAGGGCCTCGGCGGGGTCTGCCTGTTCGGCAGCAACACCGCCGCCGGGCCCGGAGCGCTGGCCGAGCTGACGGCCGCGATCCACGCGGCCGCGCCGTACGCCGTCGTGGCCGTCGACGAGGAGGGCGGGGACGTCACCCGGCTGCACGCCGGCGAGCGCAGCCCGGTGCTCGGCCCGGCCGCGCTCGGCGCCGCGGACGACCTCGACCTCACCCGCGACACCGGGGCGGCGATCGGCGCGGAGCTCGCGGCCGCCGGCATCGACCTCGACCTCGGCCCGGTCGCCGACGTGAACTCCGACCCCGACAACCCCGTGATCGGCACCCGCAGCTTCGGCGCCGACGCCGGAGCCGTCGCCGCCCACGTGGCCGCCTGGGTCGCCGGGCTGCAGAGCGCGGGCGTCGCCGCCTGCGCCAAGCACTTCCCCGGCCACGGCGACACCGCCCAGGACAGCCACCTGGCACTGCCCACCGTCGACGTCGACCTCGCGACCCTGCGGGCCCGCGAGCTGGTGCCGTTCGCCGCGGCCGTCGACGCGGGCGTCGCGTCGGTGATGACCTCGCACATCGTGGTGCCGGCCATCGACCCGCTGCTGCCCGCGACGCTGAGCCGGCCGGTGCTCGCGCTGCTGCGCGAGGGGCTGGGGTACGACGGGGTCCTGGTCACCGACGCCCTCGACATGGCCGGCGCCTCCGCCGGCCGCGGGATCCCGGAGGCGGCCGTGCTGTCCCTGGCCGCGGGCGCCGACCTGCTGTGCCTCGGCGCCGACAAGGACGTCGCGCTGGTGCGGGAGGTCCAGACCGCGATCGTCGACGCCGTCCGCTCCGGGCGGCTCGCCGAGGAACGGCTGGTCGAGGCGGTAGGCCGGATCGCGCGGCTGCCGCGCCGGGACGGCGCCGTCGTGCCCGTCGACGCGGCCCGCCAGCTCGAGGGTGCGCGTCGCGCGGTCACCGTCGACGGCGCGCTGCCCGACCTGCGCGGCGCCGAGGTCGTCAGCGTCGCAACCACGGCGAACATCGCGGTGGGCGAGGTGCCCTGGGGACTGGACCCGGATCGGTTCGTCCACCCGGGGGAGCCGGTGAGGGGCGATCGGCCGGTGGTCCTGCAGGTCCGCGATGCCCACCGGCACCCCGAGGTCGCCGCCGGCGCCGCCGTCGTGGTGGAGTGGGGCTGGCCGGGCCCGTACGCCGGGGACACGCCCCGGATCTGCACGCGTGGGAGCTCCCGTCCGGGAGTCGCCGCGGTGACCGAGCTGCTGAGGAAGGCGGGGTGGGACCGGTGAACGTCGGGCTGGACATCGGCGCGACCAAGACCCTCGGTCTGGTGGTCGACGACGATGGCACGATCCTCGCCGAGGTGCGCGAGGCGACCGAGCCCGGTGCCGAGGGCGTGGTGCGGACGGCGGCGCAGGTCGTCGAGGCGCTGCGGGCCGCCACCGACGCGGGTCTCACCGGCACCGTCGGGGTGGGCATCCCCGGCCTCGTCGACGTCGAGCGCGGCGCGGTCAAGCACGCGGTCAACCTGGGCGTCAACGGCGAGTGGCTGCCGCTGCGCGACCTCCTGGGCGCGCGCCTCGGCGTGCCGGTGGTGGTCGAGAACGACGTCAACGCCGCGACCCTCGGCGCGGTCGCGATGAGCGGCGAGGACGACCTGGTCTACCTGAGCATCGGCACCGGCCTGGCCGCCGGCCTCGTGCTCGAGGGGCGGCTGCGGCGCGGCGACCACGGGGCCGCCGGCGAGATCGGGCACGTGCCCGTGGACCCGGCGGGGGCGCTGTGCCAGTGCGGCCAGCGCGGCTGCCTGGAGACCATCGCCTCCGGTTCGGCGATCGCCACGGCCTGGCCGTCGCCCGACGTACCCGCCGCCCAGGCGCTGTTCGCCGCCGCCGACGCCGGCGACCCGGCCGCGATCGCGGCCCGGGACCGGTTCGCCTCCGGGGTCGCGAGCGCGATCCGGGTGCTGAGCCTCACCGTCGACCCACGCTCGGTCGTGCTCGGCGGCGGAGTCGCCCAGCTGGGCGAGCCGCTCCGGGCAGCCGTCGCCGACGCGCTGCGCGCGCAGGCCCGGACCTCGCCGTTCCTCGGCTCCCTCGACCTCGCGGGCCGGCTCCGGGTGGTGCCCGCCGACTACCCGGTGGCCGCCGTCGGTGCGGCCCTGCTCGGGAGGTCGTGATGGGCACCGTCGTCTCCGGTCTCGTCGACGCCCAGGTCAACGGCGCCGCCGGCATCGACCTCACCGCCGAGCCGCACCGGCTCTGGGAGGTGGCCGCCGCCCTGCCGGCGTACGGCGTCGTCGCTTTCGTCCCGACCGTGATCACCTCCGACCCCGCGGCCCGCGACCAGGCGCTCGCCACGCTGGCCGCCGGCCCGCCCGCGGGCTGGGCGGGCGCCGAGCCGCTCGGGCTGCACTTCGAGGGACCGATGATCGCGCCGACCCGCAAGGGCGCCCACCCCGAGCGCTGGCTGCGGCCGCCGTCGCTCGAGCTCGTCGACGGCTGGTCGCGGGAGGCCGGCGTCGCGATCGTGACGATCGCCCCCGAGCTGCCGGGCGCGCTCGAGGTGGTCGAGCGGCTGACCGGCCGTGGGATCGTCGTCTCGGTCGGCCACACCGCCGCTCGCGCCGCCGAGGTGACCGCGGCGCTCGAGGCCGGGGCCCGCTACCTGACCCACCTCGGCAACGCGATGCCGCCGCTGCAGCCCCGCGAGCCGGGGCCGATCGGGGCCGCGTTCGGCGGGGACGTCGTTGCCGGTCTGATCGTGGACGGCCACCACCTCGACCCGCTGTTCGTCCGGACCGCCTGGCGCGCGCTGGGCCCGGACCACTTCCTGTCGGTCTCGGACACCACCGCCGGGCTCGGGCTGCCGGACGGACCCGCGCGCCTCGGCGACCAGGACGTCGTCGTCGCCGACGGCACCGTGCGGCTCGCCGGCGGCACGCTCGCCGGCTCCGCCGCGTCGCTCCTCGACTGCCTGCGGGTGCTCGTTGCCCAGACCGGGTGCACCCTGGAGGAGGCGGTGGCCACGGCGACCACCACACCGTTGACGCTGCTGGGCCTGCCGCCGCGCGAGGAGCGGATCCGGCTCAACGACGACCTGCGCCTGGAGGTGGACTGATGGAGGTCGTCCCGCTCGCGACCCCCGAGGAGGTGGGGGCGGTCGCCGCCGACGCGATCGAGGCGCTCGTGCGTGCCCACCCCGACGCCGTGCTCGGTCTGGCGACCGGGTCGAGCCCGCTGCCGGCGTACCAGGAGCTGGTCCGGCGGCACCGGGACGGCACCGGCCCGTCGTACGCCGGCGTCCGCGCGTTCCTGCTCGACGAGTACGTCGGCCTGCCGGCCGGCCACCCGCAGACCTACCGGGAGACGATCTTCCGCGAGCTCACCGACGCCCTCGGCATCCCGCGCGACCGGGTCGCCAGCCCCGACCCGTCGCCCGACGGGCTGGCCGGCGCGGGGGCGCGCTACGAGGAGGCGATCCGGGCCGCCGGTGGCGTCGACCTGCAGGTGCTCGGCATCGGCGCGGACGGCCACCTCGCGTTCAACGAGCCGGGCTCGTCGCTCGCGTCCCTGACCCGGATCAAGACGCTGACCGCGCAGACCCGCGAGGACAACGCGCGCTTCTTCGCCTCCGTCGAGGAGGTGCCGCGGCACGTGCTCACCCAGGGGCTCGGCACGATCCTGCGTGCCCGGCACCTGCTGATGGTCGCCTCCGGCGCCGGCAAGGCCGAGGCGGTCGCCGCGGCCGTCGAGGGCCCGCTCACCGCCTCCTGCCCGGCGTCGGTGCTGCAGCTGCACCCGCGCGCCTCGGTGCTGCTCGACCCGGCCGCCGCGTCCCGGCTCGCCCGGGCCCACTACTACCGCGAGGTGTGGTCCTCGAAGCCGGGGTGGCAGGGGCTCTGAGTCCTCGTCGGCGCGCCGGGTGTCGGCCCGTCGACCGTCGAGACACCAGAGATGGCTGGGAGCCGGCAGCCCGGGCAGCCATTCCTGGTGCCTCGACGGCAGATCAGCGCCCGGTGGCCTCGTCGTGAGGGGTCACCCCCAACCGCTCAACTCTGAGGTGACGCGGCCGATGTGCTGCGTGTGCTGGGGGTCGGCCCACGGACGTCAGAGGTGTCACGTGTCGTCCGGGGTCACGCCTCGACCAAGGGTCGACGGCACGGACAAGTGACACTCTGCGGCGATATCGACATACGTTGGTCGCGGACACTCGTGAAACACGGACCAAGGAACTGGTGATCTCTCGGTGAGAAAGCTCCTAGGCATGACGTCAGCGCTCCTTGCCTGCAGCGTGGTCTTCACGCTCGCACCTGCACACGCTGCCGTGATCGACGGCACCCCGCGCAAGGACCACCTCGTCGGTACCACCTCGGACGACCGCATCACGAGCGTGGGTGGTGGCGACTTCGTCAACGGGCGCGGCGGCGCGGACACGGTCTACTCCGGCGCTGCCGGGGACCGGGTGCTCGGCGGCATCGGCGCGGACCGCATCTACAGCTTCACTGGAGATGACCTGGTCCACGGAAATGGCGGCAACGACGTCGTCACCGCCAGCAGCGGGAACGACACCGTGTACGGCGACGCCGGTGACGACCAGCTCCTGGGTGGCCCGGGCATCGACCGGCTCTTCGGTGGTGTCGGCCTCGACCTGCTTCGCGGCGGCGGCGACAACGACACCCTGTGGGGTGGGGCCGACGATGACCGGCTCGAGGGAATGGCGGGCGACGACACTCTCTACGGGGAGGACGGCCGCGACACGATCCGAGGTGGTGGCGGCGTCGACATCGTCTACGGCGGCACCGGTGACGACAACCTGCGCGTCGTCAACCCCGGATCCGTTGACGGAGTCGGCGGGCTGCTGGGCGGCGCAGGTGACGACCGCGTCTACGGCGAGGACGGCAACGACCACGTCTCTGGTGCCACCGGTGACGACTACGTCGACGGCGGTGCTGGCAATGACGAGCTCGATGGTGGACCCGGCGCCGACCTGCTCGTGGACGGGGCGGGCGACGACCAGATCACGGGCGACGAGGACAACGACGTGATCTACCTCGGGCCCGGTCGGGACAAGTCGTACTCCGAGGAGGGCGACGACACCTACTACGTCCTCAACGACGGAGAGCGCGACGACATCTACTGCCAGGGCGGGTACGACCGCGTCTACTTCGTCGGCTCACGGGACTCCAGGGACATCATCCACCCCCTGCCGAATGGCACCGGCCCGTGTGAGGTGATCGAGGTCGTCGCGGACCCGCCCGCCGACTGGCCGTACTGACGTCAGCCCAGCGCGACCACGAGCGCCAGCACCACCTCGGGGTCGTCGAGCCGCTCGCCGTACAGCTCGCGCAGCTGGCCCATGCGGTAGCGCACGGTCTGGGGGTGCACGAACAGCTCGGCTGCGACCGCCTCGCGTCGGCCCTGGTGCAGCAGCCACGAGCGCAGCGTGTCGACGAGCTTGTCGGCGGTGCCCGGCCGCAGGCCTGCGAGCGGCGCGAGCAGCTGCTCGCGCAGGTCGGCGCGCGCGGCCGGGTCGGCGTCGAGGACCAGGCCGACCAGGTGCGCCTCGGTGTCCAGCTCGATGCCGGCCGCGCGGGCCCGCAGTGCCCGGTCGTACGACGAGCGCACCTCCAGCCACGGGCGCGCGGGCCCCGCGAGCGCACCGCGGTCGACGAGCGTGCGCAGCAGCGGCAGCCGGCGGTGGGCGTGCGCGTCGGGCACCAGCAGCAGCACGCCGTCGTCGAGCCCGGGCGGGTCGGTGACCTGCAGGGTCGCTGGTGAGACGGTGGACATCACCGGCCGCACCTGCGCCTCCGGCACGATCACCGCGGTCAGCGTCTTGGGCGGCTGCCAGCCGGCCCGGTCGGCGGCCGCGACGACCTGGTCGACCGGCGAGCCGGACAGCAGATGGTGGGCCACGCGCTCGAGCAGCCGCTGTCGCACCCGGCCGGTCGTGGCCAGCTCGTCGGAGTGCCCGGCGACGCTGGCCGCGGACAGCTCGTCGATGTAGGCGAAGACCAGCTCGGCGAAGCCGACCAGCGTCTCGCCGGCGACGCCCTTGCGCACCGCCACCGTCGACATCTCCCGCCACGAGACCCGAGCGCCGATCCGGTACGCCGCGAGCAGCGCGTCGGTCGACCGGCCGCTGCGGGCCTCGCCGCGCCCGAGCTGGTAGGCGCCCTCGACCGCGGGAGCCGCGGGCGTGGACACGTCGGCCCCGCGGCTGCCGCTGGCCAGCGACAGGAACCCGCCGAGCGCGAGCTGCACCGCGTTGCGGATCGTCTCGCCCATCGGCCCGCTGAACGCGTCGGTATAGCTGGGCACCTCGTCGATGATCGCGGCCACCACGTGCTCGGCCACGCGCGGCAGCTCGGCCCGCATGTCGTGGACCGCGGCGGGGTCGAGGCGCAGGCCGTGGTCCGCCGTACGCCGTACGGCACGTCGAACCATCGTAGCCTCCGATTGTTCGCAGATGACAAGAGTGATGCAGATCTTCACGTCGAGCGGTCATGATCTTACGCCCGAAGCGCAGCAGACTCGGAGCATGAGCATCTCCATCCCTTCTGGCACGGCCCGGTCCGGGTCGGGGTGGACCCTGCGCGGGACCCTGCGCCAGGTGGCCCAGGCCGCGGTCACGCCGCGCGACCTCGACGACGTGCTCGACCACTTCCACCCGCTGCGCCGCGGCACCGACCTGCGCGGCCGGGTCGTGGAGGTGCGCCCCGAGACCGCGGCGTCCGCGACGCTGGTGATCAAGCCCGGGCGGGACTGGGCCGGCCACGTGCCGGGTCAGTACCTCCGCGTGGGCGTCGACGTGGACGGCGTGCGCCTGTGGCGCACCTACTCGCTGACCCACGGTCCCCGCGCCGACCGCTGCATCTCGATCACGGTCAAGGCGATCCCCGACGGCGTCGTGTCCAACCACCTCGTGCACCGCATCCAGCCGGGCCAGATGATCCACCTCGGCCAGGCCGAGGGCGAGTTCGTGCTGCCCCAGCCGATCCCCGCCAAGCTGCTGCTGGTCACCGCCGGCTCCGGCATCACGCCGGTCATCGGCATGCTGCGCAACCTGTTCTCGCGCGCCGAGCGGCCGGCCACCGACATCGTGCTGCTGCACTCCGCGCTGTCCCGCTCCGAGGTGATCTTCGGTGAGGAGCTGCGGCGGTACGGCGCGGCCGGCTGGCTGCGCCTGGTCGAGCTGCACACCGACACCCACGGCCTGCTCGACGTCACCGAGCTCGACCGGATCGTGCCCGACCTGGCCGATCGCACGGCGTACGCCTGCGGCCCCGCGGGGCTGCTCGACGCGCTCCAGGAGCACTACGACGCGCGCGGCCTCGCGCTCAACGTGGAGCGGTTCCGTGCGCCGATGGTGGCCGCCGGCGAGGGCGGCACGCTGACGTTCAACTCCGGGACGACCGTCGAGGCCGACGGTGCCACCCCGATCCTCGACGTCGCCGAGTCCGCCGGCGTGCTGATGCCGAGCGGCTGCCGGATGGGCGTCTGCTACGGCTGCGTGCTGCCGCTGCGCGAGGGCGTCGTGCGCGACCTGCGCAACGGCGAGCTCACCACCGCCTCCCCCGGGGACGGCGTGATCATCCAGACCTGCATCAACGCCGCCGCCGGCGAGTGCCACCTCGACCACTGACCTCTCACCCGATCTCGATCTGAGGAGACCCGCATGACCGCGATCCAGAAGAAGCCCGTCAGCCCCATCGAGCACCTCACGCCCGAGGACATCGAGCAGCTCGGGGTCGAGCTGGACACGATCCGCCAGGACATCCTCGACAGCCGGGGCGAGAAGGACGCGAAGTACATCCGCACGGTCATCGACGTGCAGCGCCGCCTCGAGCTCGGCAGCCGCGCGGTGCTGCTGTTCTCGTCGTTCCCGCCGGCCTGGGTGGTCGGCACCGCCGGCCTGAGCGTCGCGAAGATCCTCGAGAACATGGAGATCGGCCACAACATCCTGCACGGCCAGTGGGACTGGATGCGCGACCCCAAGATCCACTCCACGACCTGGGAGTGGGACATGGCCACGCCGGCCGAGCAGTGGAAGCACTCGCACAACGAGCTGCACCACACCTACACGAACGTGATCGGCAAGGACAACGACCTCGGCTACGGCATCATGCGCGTCGACGAGGACCAGCCCTGGCACCCGTTCTTCCTCGTGCAGCCGCTGTGGAACTTCATCAACGCCTGCTTCTTCGAGTACGGCATCGCGGCGTACGACCTCGAGCTCGGCGCCACCATCAAGAAGAAGCAGACCAAGGACCCCGACTTCAAGCGCCGGGTCAAGGGCGTGCTGACCAAGATCCGCCGCCAGGCCACCAAGGACTACGTCGTGCACCCGGCGCTGTCGATCCCGACCGGCTCGTTCCTGCCGACGCTCGCCGCGAACTTCACCGCGAACGTCGTGCGCAACCTGTGGAGCCACTCGGTGATCATGTGCGGGCACTTCCCCGAGGGTGTGGAGACGTTCGAGAAGCGCTCGATCGAGGGCGAGTCGCGCGGCGAGTGGTACGTCCGCCAGATGCTCGGCTCGGCCAACATCTCCGGCTCCAAGGCGATGCACATCATGAGCGGCAACCTCTCGCACCAGATCGAGCACCACCTGTTCCCCGACCTGCCGTCGAACCGGTACGCCGAGATCGCCCCGCGGGTGAAGGCGCTGTTCGAGAAGTACGACCTCAACTACCACGAGGCGCCGCTCCCCAAGCAGGTCTACTCGGCCTGGCACAAGGTCGTCCGGCTCTCGCTGCCCAACGGCTGGCTGGCCACCACCAACGCCAAGAACGCCCCGCAGCAGCTCGCGATGCTCTACAAGATGAGCACCGGTGGCCCCAAGGTGCGGCGGGCCGCGCAGGCCCGGCTGAACCAGCTGGCTCGCAAGACCTCCGCTGCCGCCTGACCGGCGTCGCGGTGGTGTCGAGGCTCGTCGCTGGCGCTCCTCGCACCTCAACCACCGTGTGACCAACCGTGTGAGCGGCGTCCACGGCGGTTGAGGTGCGAGCGCAGCGAGCCTCGAAACCCGTGGCCCTGCGGGTCAACGACCGATCGCGTCGAGCTCCGCGAGGTCGTCCGGCGACAGCTCCAGCCCGGCGCCGGCGACGTTCTCCCGCAGGTGCGCGACCGACGAGGTGCCGGGGATCAGCAGGATGTTCGGCGAGCGGTGCAGGAGCCAGGCGAGCGCCACGGACAGTGGCGAGGCGCCGAGCCGGGTGGCGACGGCGTCGAGCTCGGCGGACTGCAGCGGCGTGAACCCGCCCAGCGGGAAGTACGGCACGTAGGCGACGCCCTGCTCCGCGAGGGCGTCGATCAGCTCGTCGTCCTCGCGGTTGGCGAGGTTGTAGGCGTTCTGCACGCACACCACCGGGGCGATCGACTGTGCCTCCGCGACCTGCTCGGCCGACACGGTGCTGACCCCGAGGTGCCGGATCAGCCCCTGCTCCTGCAGCTCGGCGAGGGCCCCGAAGCCCTCGGCGATCGAGCCGGGCTCGGGTCGGTCGAGGCCGCCGACGCGGTAGTTGACGACGTCCAGGGTCTCGAGGCCGAGGTTCTCCAGGTTCTGGTGCACGTCCTCGCGGAGCTCGCGGGGACTGCGCGCGTGCGGCCAGCCGCCCTCGGCGTCGCGGCGTGAGCCGACCTTGGTGACGATCACCAGGTCGTCGGGGTAGGGGTGCAGCGCCTCCTTGATGATCTGGTTGGTGACGTGCGGTCCGTAGATGTCGGCGGTGTCGAGGTGGGTGATGCCCAGCTCGACCGCCTCCCGGAGGACCGCGATCGCGCCGTCGCGGTCGGCCGGCGGACCGAAGACGCCGGGGCCGGCGAGCTGCATCGCGCCGTACCCGACGCGGGTCACGGTCAGGTCCCCCAGCTGGTAGGTCCCGCCGGGCAAGGTGGTGGTGGTCGTGGTCATGCCGACCACGGTGCCTGGCTCCGGCCGGGGGCCCCAGGTCCCCGTCATCCTGGGAGTGAGAGGGACAGGGACGGCCGGGACCACCCGGCTACCGTGGTCAGGGTGACCGACGACCGCCGCCTCGGGGACTACCTCCGCGCCCGCCGCGAGCTGGTGCTGCCCGAGGACGTCGGGCTGCAGGTCTTCGGCGTGCGACGCGTGCCCGGGCTGCGTCGCGAGGAGGTCGCGATGCTCGCCGGGATCAGCTCCGACTACTACCTGCGCCTGGAGCAGGGCCGCGACCGCAACCCGTCGGTGCAGGTGCTCGAGGCGCTCGCGCGGGTGCTCCAGCTCGACCCGACCGCGACCGAGTACCTCCTGACCCTCGGCGCCCCCCGACCCCGCTCGCGCTCCCGCCGGCCGCGGCGGGAGACCGTGCCCCCCGAGATCGCCCAGCTGGTGCAGGTGATCGGCCTGCCGGCGTTCGTGGAGGGCCGCTACCTCGACGTCCTGGTGACGAACCCGCTCGCGACCGCGCTGCAGCCGAACGTGCGGGTCGGCGAGAACCGGCTGCGCTCGTTGTTCCTCGACCCGGCCGAGCGCGCGGTGCTGCCCGAGTGCACCGAGCTCGCGCCCCAGATGGTGGCCGGGTTCCGGGCCCGGGTCGGCAACGACATCGACGACCCGCGCGTGGTGGAGCTCGTGGGCGAGCTGTCCCTGAAGAGCGAGGAGTTCCGCCAGGCCTGGGCGCGCCACGACGTCAAGGCGGTGCGGAGCAAGCCGGTGCGGATGCAGCACCCGTTGGTGGGCGATCTCGACCTGCGGCTCGCCAAGCTCGCCGTCGAGGGCACCGACGGCCAGACGCTGGTGGTGCACCACGCCGAGCCGGGCACCGACACCGCCGAGCGGCTCGCGCTGCTGGCCTCGCTGGTCGCGGAGGCGCCGGCGGAGCACGCGGCGTCGCGGCCGACCTGAGGTCGGTTCGTCACGACACCGAACGTGACGATGAGTCCCGCGCTTCGGCGGAGTCGGATGTGCATGACGACGTTCGCGCTCCTCCACGGCTCCGGCGACGGTGGCTGGTCCTGGCACCTGGTGCAGGACGCGCTGCGGGAGCGCGGGCACGAGACCGTTGCGCCGGATCTGCCCACCGACCGGGACGAGGCGACGTGGGACGACTGTGTCGCCGTGGTCGCGGAGGCGGTCGGAGAGGCGGGCGACCTGGTCGTCGTGGGGCACTCCGCAGGCGGCTTCGTCGTGCCCCTCGTCGCCCAGGAGCTCGGGGCGCGGCTGCAGGTGTACGTTGCCGGGATGGTGCCATGGCCCGGCGAGACCGCGGGCGACTGGTTCGACAACCTCGGCTGGTCGGAGGCCGTGGCCGAGCAGGCCGGCCGCGACGGTGGCCTGACCGGTAGCGCCGACCCGATCGTCGCGTTCTACGAGGACGTACCGGCGGAGCTCGCGGCCGAGGCGATCGCGCGGGAGCGGCCGACCAGCGAGCGGCTCGGGGAGACGCCCTGGCCGATGCCCGCGCTCCCCGACGTGTCGGCGACGTACGTCGTCACCGCGCGCGACCGGTTCCTCCCGCCGTCGGTGCAGCGCCGGGCTGCTGTCGACCGCCTCGGCGTCACCGCACCCGACGAGATCGACGCCGGCCACTGCGTCCACCTGAGCCGGCCCGAGGAGCTCGCCGACCTGCTCACCCGTGCTCAGGGCAGGAGAGCGAGCTTCCCGCCGGGGTGACCGCCGCGGAGGAGTTCGACCGCCTCGATCGCGTCCGCGAGCGGGAAGGTGCGCGCCACCGGCACCTCGAGCAGTCCCTGCTCGGCGAGCTCGATCAGGTGCCCGCGGACGGCGTCGCGGTAGGTCTTGCTGGCCGGCAGGGTGCCGCCGAGGGCGAGGAAGCCGTCGGACCGGGCGCGCTGGGGCGCCGCGATCGTGGCGATGCGGTCGCGGTCGGCGACCAGGGCGAGCGAGACGTCGATCGCCTCGTCCGTGCCGATGCAGTCGAGTGCCGCCGCGATGCCGCCGGGGGCCGCGCCGCGGACCCGCTGCTCGAGCCCGTCGCCGTGGGCCACCGGCACCCCGCCGTACCTCTGGACGCGGGCGAAGCTGCCCGCGCTCGCGGTCCCGACGACCCGGGCACCGAGCAGCGCCGCCTGCTGCAGGAGGCTCACGCCGACCGCGCCGGAGGCGCCGTGCACGAGGATCGTGTCGCCCGCCGCGACCCTGGTGACGTGCAGCATCTCCGCGGCCGTGGCTCCCGCGAGCAGCAGGGTGGCGGCCTCCTCCCACGCCAGCGACGCCGGCTTGGCGAACACGTCGGCGGCCGGGACGGTGAGCGCGGTCGCCCAGCCCCCGCGGACCCGGTAGGCGAGCACCTCGTCGCCGACGCCGCCGCCGCCGGAGGCGATCTCGGTGCCGGGTCCGATCGCGGTGATCACGCCGGCGACCTCGTAGCCGATCGGGAGCGGGAAGTCCGCCGCCGCCGCCCTCGCGGCGTGCTTGTGGTCGGCGGGGTTCATGCCGGCCGCGCGGACCTCGATGGTCACCTCGCCCGCGCGCGGCGGGGGTACGTCGTAGTCCTCGAAGGCGAACGCTCCCGGGGCGGTCGCGATCCAGTGCCGAGCCATGTCACCGACCCTAGTGCCGACGGACGGCCGCTCCGTCTCGCGCCAGGGCCTGGACCAGTTCGAGGGCGTCTCGGCGCAGAGCGTCGGTCGCACGCCGTCGCGAACGCGGGCGACTTCGTCTACATCCCGCCCGGCGTCCCGCACGTGCCGGTCAACATCAGCGACAACGAGTGGGCACGCGCTGTGGTCGCGCGGACCGACCCGGACGAGCAGGAGAGCGTCGAGCTGCTGCCGCACCTCGACGGGCTGCCGCACCTGACCGCCGGTCGTGACCGCCGCGGGCCCCGGTCCTGCTCAGTGCAGCCGGTTCAACGCCGAGGCGGCGAGCCGCCCGGCGCGGCGCGGGCTGCCGGTGGCGTTGACGTCGACGACGCCGACGTGGGCGCCGTCGACCAGGACGGCGTACCCGCCCGAGCGCGTGCCGTCGCCGTTGAACGTGGGCATCCAGAGCGCGCGCCCGGTGTCGGTGCTGACGCGGTGCACGCGGCCGAAGTACCAGTGCCCCTCCGGCACGTCCTGGCAGGCGCGGACCTGGCGGACGATGGTCCGGTAGCTCGCGGTGGCCTTGGCCGCCGACGCGCGGCCGGCGATCTGCTCGGAGACGTCGAACGGCGCGCCGCCGTCCCCGATCTGGCCCGTGAAGAGGCCGTGGAGGATGCGGTCGTGGCGGCCGACGACGTCGCGCATCCGGGTCTCGCCGGTACAGGCCGACAGGGCCTGCCGGCCGTCGCCCGTGCCGACGTGCCGGCTGACCGGCTGGGCGGCGTGGAAGGCGTCGGCCACGTCGGCACGGTGCAGCACGTCGCCCGCGCGCACGGGGGACGGAGCGGCCGCCTGGGCGAGCGCCGGCCCGGCGCCGAGCACCCCGGCGAGAGCGGTGGCGGCGACGGCGGCGAGAACGGTGGTGGGTCGGCTGATCATCGGGTTCCTCCGGTGGTGGGCACGAACGTGCCTGGTGATGTGGACACCTGAGTGATGACGGGCCGTCGGGCTTTGTTGGCTGGGATCTCCGAGAAATCTCAGCCGAGCCGCTCCGCGGTCTGGCGCGCCAGCTCGCGGAGGCCCTCGGGATCGACCGGGGTGACGTCGCCGTAGACGTCGACCAGGCACACCCGGTCGCCGGAGCGCGCGAGCACGCCGTACGCCGCGTGCTCGGGTGCGGCGCGGCCGATCCGCCACACCTGGGCGGTCCCGCCGGCGGTCGCCGCCGAGGCGACGAGCAGCGACGGTCGCTTGCCGGCGCCGCTTGTGCAGTGGCGGTACCACCCCGAGATCCGGTCGTAGAGGTGCCGGGCCTGGGGCGGGGTGTCGATCTGCGCGACCGTCTGCGCGGCGGTGAACGACGACTCACGGTCCCAACTGACGCTGACCGTCCCGACGGGGCCTGCGGCCTCGCCCAGCGAGGTGCGCTGGCAGGCGTAGGCGAACTGGGCCTCGCCGTTCGTCAGCGACTCGATCTTCAGGGTCGGCCAGCCGATCGTTGCGAAGTCGGTGGTGCTGAGCAGGTCGTCGGCGCCGAGCAGCCCGTCCGGTGACGCGGACGTTCCGTTGCTGGGCGTGACACCGGCATCGGCCCCCGGCCCCGTGCTCGTCGGGGCAGACGGCTCGTCCGTGAGCGCGTGGCCCGCGAGCCCGGCCCCAGTGCCGGCGACCAGCGATGCGGCCAGCAGGAGCAGGGCGGCCGCGCGGCCGATCCGTCGGCTCATCGGTCCCCGAGCATCCCGCGCAGCTGGGTGCGCGCCCGATGGATGCGGTCCTTGACCGCGCTCATCGGCGCGCCCGTCGCGGCCGCGATCTCGTCGTACGTGAGACCGCCGAGGTCGCGCAGCACGAACGGCTCGACCACCGTCGGCGAGCGCCCCTCGAGCTCCTCCAGCGCGTCGAGCAGGTCCAGCCGGGTGCCGGCGATCACGCTGGTCGTGCGCGGGTCGGGTTGCTCGGGGAGCAGGTCTGCGGTGCGCTCGCCGGCGCGGCGGCGCAGGGAGCGGTAGGTGCCGCGCGCGGCGTTGGACGTCACGACGACCACCCAGCCGCGGAACGAGCCGCGCCCGGTGAACTGGTCGAGCTTGGTCGCGATCGTCAGCAGCGCGTCCTGGGCCGCCTCCTCGGCGTCCTCCGGGTAGGGCAGGAACCGGCGGCACCGGCCGAGCACCATCGGGCGGATCCGCGCGAGCAGCTCCTCGAGTGCGGCCTGGTCGCCGTCGCGGGCCCGCGCCACGAGGGCGTCGAGCAGGTCGGCGTCACGCTCCGTGTCACGTGGGGAGGTCGGCATCGCGCCTCTCCCGGGGATACTGGCTCCATGGCACGCCTGGGACGCTACCTGCTCGAGGAGCGGCTCGGGTCGGGTGCCTTCGCCACCGTGTGGCGCGGCTACGACCCCGAGCTCGACAGCGCCGTGGCGGTCAAGGTCCTGGCCGAGAACTGGGCGGCGGACGGCGGCGTGTGCGAGCGGTTCCTCGCCGAGGCGCGGCTGCTGCGCCGGATCGCGCATCCGGCGGTGGTGCGCGTGCACGACGTGGGCACGGCGTACGGCGACGACGGGTTCGCGCGGCCGTACTTCGTGATGGATCTGGTCGAGGGCGGCACGCTGGAGTCGCGGGTCGGAGCGCTGCCGCCGGCGGAGGCCCTCGCGCTCGCGGCCGAGTCGGCCGAGGCGGTGCAGGTGCTCCACGACGAGGGCGTCCTCCACCGCGACGTGAAGCCCAGCAACCTGCTGGTCGACACGAGCGGCGGGACGCCCCGGGTGCTGGTCGCCGACCTCGGCAGCGCGAAGCTGCTCGCCGACGCGTCCATGCTCACCATGGTGACCGGGAGCCCGGCGTACATGGCGCCCGAGCAGGCGAGCAACCTCGACGGCTTCGATGCCCGCGCCGACGTCTACGCGATGGGCGCGGTGACCTACCAGCTGCTCAGCGGCCGGCTGCCGTACGACGTCGACTCGCCGGCCGCGGCGCGCACCCGCCCCGACGTACCGCCGCCGCCGATCGCCGACGAGGTCGGCCTGCCCACCCAGCTCGACGACGTCCTGTCCCGGGCGCTCGCGGTGCAGCCCGCCGACCGCTTCGCGAGCAGCGCCGACCTCGCCGCCGCGCTGCGCGACCTCGCGGCCGGTCGCACGGTGTCGCTGCCCCGCCGGCGTACCGCGGGCTGGCCGCTGGTCCCGGTGCTCCTGGTCGCCCTGGTGCTCTTCGTCGTGTCGGGTGCCATCGCCTGGATGCTCGGCTGAGCCGGGCGGTGGCGAGCGAGGAGGCCGAGGACAGCTGGTTCGCCCGCTGAGGTGCCTACTCGAGACCCCGCAAGAGTCGGAGCACGGTGGTTGAGGTGCGAAGGCCGCAAGGCGACGCACGGTGGTTGAGGTGCGAGGGCCGCTAGGCCCGAGCCTCGAAACCACCCCCGCAGGCGGACGTACGTCAGCCTGCGGGTCCGTACCTGGTTGCGGTGGTTGAAGGACGAGGGCGTGGTCGCCGTTCGCTGTGGTCACCCGAGGCTGGTCACCGCCGGCATCTCGGCACCAGATCGGTTTGTGGTTGCCGGGCTGTGGTCGCCGTCGCAGACCCGAGATCCCGCCTGCCGACATCCCCCACCTCACGACCCGGAAGACTTTACCTTCGACTTCGCCAGGGCCCTGTGGAACAAGGGGATTCCGGCCCTGCGATGTCGGTGGGCTCTGCTGGGATGGACACATGGCAGCCACCCCGCTCGTGCACCCGGACCTCGACGGTCCCCGGGCGCTGCTGGCTGCCCTCGAGACCAATCGGTCCGTGCTGACCGACGCCGAGGTCGCGCAGTTCCAGCTCGCGGTCGAGTGGGCCACCGCCCACCCCGCCGACGGGCTCGACGACGCCGCGACCATCGACGGCTCCGAGGGCGAGCTCGCGATCGCCGGCCCCGGCGCACCCCTGGTCGCGGAGTTCTGCATCGCGGACTTCGCGCTCGCGGTCGGCCTGACCACCGACGCCGGCCGCAGCTACCTCGGCGACGCCGTCGAGATCCGCCACCGCCTCCCCCGACTGTGGGCCCGGGTGATCGCCGGCACGGTGCCGGTCTGGCGGGCCCGCCGCATCGCCACCCACACCCGGTCCCTGCCCGCCGAGGGCGCCGACCACGTCGACAAGCACCTCGCCCCCCTCGCGCACCGGCTGTCCTGGGCCCAACTGGAACGCACCGTCGAAGCAGCCCGCGCGACGTTCGACCCAATCGAGGCCGAGCACCGCCGCCTGCTGGCCGCCGACGGCCGGTTCTGCGACGTCGACACCACCCAGGTCTCCCTCGACGGCACCATGGCGGTGCGCGGTGAGCTCGACCTCACCGACGCCCTCGACCTCGACCACGCGTTGAGCGAGGGTGCCCAACAGCTCGCCGACCTCGGCTGCACCGAGACGATGGATGTCCGCCGCGCGATGGCCGCCGGCGCCCTCGCCCGCGGCGACCTCATGCTCCAGACCTCACCGGCCCCGGAGACGGGGACAGACCCCGAGCAGCCGAACCCGACCCGGCGAAGCCGGGAGCTGGTGATCTACGCCCACCTGTCCCAGAGCGCGCTGGCCGGGATCGAGAACACCCGCACCCACGTCCTCCTCACCCAGGTCGCCGGCTGGTGCGCCACCGCCACCGGGCCCGTCACCATCCGCCCCGTCCTCGACCTGGGCGAGCACCTCCAGGTCCCCGGCTACACCCCCTCACCACGGCTCCGTGAGCAGGTCCTGCTCACCCATCCGACGTGCGTGTTCCCCGGCTGCCACCGACCATCACGCCGCTGCGACCTCGACCACGTCATCCCCTGGGCCGACGGCGGCCCGACCTGCACCTGCAACCTCGTCCCCCTCTGCCGCTTCCACCATCGCCTCAAGACCCATGGCAGCTGGACCCTCCACCGCACCGGCCACCGGATCTTCACCTGGACCAGCCCCCACGGACGCACCTACACCCGACATACCTGACCACCCCACCCCGCCGACCACGGCCGGCGGGGCCACAGTCATGCCCCGGCAGCAACGGTGCCGCGCGGAGGCCGTGGTCTCGAGGCTCGCTTCGCTCGCACCTCAACCACCGTGTGCCTCGACGACCTCTCCGTTGCGGGGCAGGTGTCCGCCGAGGGTGATCGGCACGGCCACGGCGCCGTCCACGCCCACGCGGTCGATGGCCTGGACGTGGACATGGGGCTCGGTGCTGTTGCCGGAGTTGCCGCATCGCGCCAGTGGCTCGCCCGCCCGGACGCGCTGACCGAGCTGGACTTCGATGCTCGCTTGACGCAGGTGGCACACGGCGACCACGGGCCCGGAGTCCGTCCGGATCATCACGTGATTGCCTGCCAGCGCCGCCCACCCTGCTGCCACCCGGCGGCGCTGGGTAAGGGCATAGCCGACGGACGGCAGACCACGGAAGGCATCGTGATCCGGTGCTCCGTCGTACAGGGCGACCACGACGCCGCGGACGGGTGCGAGGATCGGCTGCCCGAACCCGGGGAACCGCTCGGCGGCCTCGGAGCGCAGGAGCGATCGGGCCGTGATCGGTGCCGTCCGCCCCGCTGCGTCGACCGCGACGAAGTCGATGGCGAAGGATGTGGCGAACAGTGTGGTGCCGTGGCTCGGGACTCGGTTCGCCGGGCTGTTCTGGGTCAGCCAGCGGCCCGTGAATGGATAGGCCAGATCGACGGGCACGACCTCGGCGGTCCTACTCGTCGCCCGTCAGGTTGAACGCCCGCAGCGCACGTCCGGTCTGCCACGCGCCGGCCACGATGACGACCGTGAGCGCGAGGACGGCGTACGCCAGCGGCAGGTCGTCAACGAGGGACACGTCGGCGACCTGCTGGACGACCGCGGCCGACCAGCGGGTGACGCTGAGCCACCGCACCCCGTCCAGGAGCCCGCCGAGCAGTCCCTCCCACACCAGCAGGTAGATCAGCCCGACCACCACGGCGTGCCGGGTCAGCACCGACAGCAGCGCGAACAGCGCACAGTAGGCGACTCCCTCGGCGAGCGCACCGACCGCGAAGCCCACGGCGTACGACGGGGTGTCGGTGAGCAGGACCAGGCCCGCGACCAGCACCGGGAGGGCGGCGAAGGCCAGCACGCACGCGGCGGCGACCAGGAGCTTGCTGGTCACGATCGTGTGCCGCGAGATCGGCTTGGCGAGCAGGTAGGAGATCGACCCGTCGTCGATCTCGGGGGCCAGCAGCCCGGACGTCGCCAGCAGCGCCACCAGCGGCACGATCACGACCAGACCGAGGCCGTAGAGCGTGTGCCGGGCGCCCTCGTCGTCCTGGCCGACCAGTGCGCGGGCCAGGACGGACAGCCCGATCAGCACCGCGGGCAGCACGAACAGCAGGGCCCCGCGCCAGCGCCCGAAGATGCTGCGCACGCCCAGCCGGACGATCGTGCGGGAGACCACCGGGGACGTCATGGCGCCACCAGGTAGGAGAAGACGCTCTCCAGGGACTCGTCGGTCGGCGTCACCTCGTGCAGGCGTACGCCGTGCTCGCGGGCCAACCGCGGCAGCACCTCGCTGAACCGGCCGAAGTCGGAGGCCTCCAGCTCGATGCCGCCCTCCGAGCGCAGCCGGGCCCCGCGCACGGACGTGTCGGCGAGCAGCACCGAGGCCATCAGCCGGTCGTCGCCGGTGCGGAGCACGAACCGGTTGGGCCGGTCGGTCATCAGCCGCCGGATCGCGCCGAAGTCGCCCGAGGCCGCGTGCCGGCCCGCCACCACCACCTCGATCTGGCGGGCCACCTGCTCGACCTCCTCGAGGATGTGCGAGCTGAACAGCACGGTCCGCCCCTCGGCGCCCATCGTGCGCAGCAGCTCCATCAGGTGGATCCGTTGCCGCGGGTCCATGCCGTTGAACGGCTCGTCGAGCAGCAGCACCGCCGGGTCGTGCGCGAGCGCGGAGGCCATCTTGATCCGCTGCCGCATGCCCTTGGAGTACGTCGAGATCTCGCGGTCCTGGGCGTCGGTCATCTCGATCAGCGCGATCGCCCGCTGCGCCGCGGCCCCGGGGTCGGCCAGCCCGTGCAGCTCGGCGTTCGCGACCACGAACTGGCGCCCGGTGAGGTAGTCGAACAGCGCCTCCCGCTCCGGCACCAGCCCGAGCTTGCGATAGACCTGCTCGTTGCGCCACAGCGGCTCGCCGTCGAGCGTGACGGTCCCGGTCGAGGGCGCGAGGAAGCCCGACATCATCGCGATCAGCGTGGACTTGCCGGCGCCGTTGGGGCCGAGCAGCCCGGTGACGCCGGGGCCGATGGTCATCGTGACGTCGTTGACCGCGACGACGTTGCGGTACCAGCGCGAGACGTGGTCGATGCGGATCTCGCTCATGGCGAGACCTTCCGGTAGCGGAGCATCAGCCCGCCGATCGAGCCCAGCACGGTCAGCAGGGTGGCGACGACGTACAGGACCCCCATCGCGTCGCTGGAGGGCGGCGTCGGGGTGGCGTCGGGGGAGTCGAACAGGAACACCTGCAGCCCGTTGACCAGCGTGTACGGCGAGAACAGTCCGGCGACCTCGCCGACCACCTCCTGCTCGGCGCCGACCGCGATGCCCTGGATCGTGGAGACGACCGTGTAGCTGACGAGCAGCACCACGATCACCGCGGTGACCGCGAGGCCACGCCGGATCGTGAGGGCCGCGACGAGGGCGGCGAGCCCGGCCAGGCAGGCGGCCAGCAGGGCGGCGCCGACGATCGCGCCGAGGAACCGGCCGGTCTCGCGGCCGGGCGGCAGGTCGGCGAGCAGGCCGCCGAGGTACATCAGCAGCAGCGGTGCGCCGATCAGGACGAACGTCGCGACCGTCAGCGAGGCCAGCCGCACCAGCACGTAGACCGACCGGCGCATCGGCCGGGCCAGGTAGAGCGTGATCGTGCGGAAGCGCAGGTCGCGCGAGATCAGCGCCGGCGCCTGGGAGGCCACGAACACCGAGATCAGCAGCTGCGTGGTGAGGGGGTACGTCGAGTACGCGACGATCTGCTCGTCGAGGTCGAGGATGTTCTTGGCCTGCACGAGCACGCCGACCAGGATCAGCGCGGGCAGCAGCATCAGCCCCAGCAGGATCATCGGCAGCACCTTGGACCGCGCCGAGCGGCCGAGACCGTAGGTGTTGCGCAGGCCGGTGGTGAAGAACGACCAGGCGACCGGGCCCTCGCCGAGCCGCGGGCCGCCGTACGGCCGGTAGCCGAGGTCGTGGATGACGCCGGTGCGGGCCTCGCCGGCGTCGGTGCCGGTGTCCGTGGTCTCAGACGGGCTGGACACTGCCGGCACCTCCCTCGCGGAAGACGTCCTCGATGCGGTGGTGCCGCTCCTGCATCCGCACCAGGCCGAGGCCGAGGTCGACGGTGAGGTCGCGGACGACGTCGGGCGTGGTCTCGTCGCGGACCTCGACCTCGATCAGGTTGCCGTCGGCCGGCCGGGCGACCAGGCCGGCGTCGACGAGCGCCTGCCCGAGCAGCCGGTCGGCGTCGGGGCGGCCCTGCACCTCGATCAGCAGGCTGCCGGTGGCGTGCAGGAAGTCGGTGGTCGCCGAGGAGCGCAGCAGCCGGCCGCCGTCGAGGACGACGACGTGGTCGCTGACCCGCTCGAGCTCGCCGAGCAGGTGGGAGGTGACCAGCACCGCGATCCCGAACTCGCGACCGATCCGGCGCACCAGCGCGAGCATGTCGTCGCGCGAGGAGGGGTCGAGGCCGTTGGTGGGCTCGTCGAGCAGCACCAGCCGCGGGTCGTGGACCAGCGCCTGGGCGAGCTTGGCCCGCTGCTTCATGCCGGTGGAGTAGCCGCCGATCGGGCGGTAGCGCTCCTCGGCGAGCCCGACGTGGCGCAGCACGTCGGAGGCCCGCTCGCGCGCCGCGGCGTACGGCAGGCCGGACATCTGGCCCATGTGCACCACCAGGTCGCTGGCGGACACGTCGGCCGGCAGGCAGTCGTGCTCGGGCATGTAGCCGACCAGCGCGCGGATCCGGCCGCCGTCGGTGGCGACGTCGTGGCCGAGGACGGTCGCGCTGCCGCTGGTCGCCGGCACCAGGCCGAGGAGGATCTTGATGAGTGTGGACTTGCCCGCGCCGTTGGCGCCGACCAGGCCGGTCACGCCCTCCCCGACCGTGACGTCGAGGTGGTCGAGCGCGGTGACCCGTGGGTACTGCTTGGTCAGACCGGAGGTCTCGATCACGCCCACACGGCCAACCTAGACCCGCCGTCCTGGGTGAGTGCGGCAGGCTGGACCCGTGCGACTCACCGAACACGAGCTGACGGCCGCCCTCACCGGGGCGGCCAAGAGCGTCCTGGCCGCCCAGGACCGCGAGGTCCGCAAGGGACGGCGCACCGCCGACGAGGCGTGGGAGGCGCTCACCAAGTTCCAGCGGTTCCAGCTGCTCGACGGGCTCGGCGGCCAGGTGCTGCCGGTGCTGGTCGCGCTGCCCGACGTCGAGGTCGCCGTCGGCGAGCGGCCGTCGGCCACCGACGAGCAGATCACCGCCGCGGTCGAGGAGCGGCTCGGCGACGAGAAGGGCGTACGCCGCAAGGCGCTGCTGATGGCCCGGGTCGCGCTGGTGCGGGTCGCCCTGGAGAGCATCCCGCCGCGCCAGGACCCCGACGCGCTCATCGTCCCGGACCACCTCTGAGCGAGCCGACTCGAGGTCGTAGCTGCCGGCGGTCCTGACGTACGGGGGATGGTCGGCAGGACCGCCGGCACCCACCACCTGTCGCGACCCGGGGCCGGCGTTACATCCGTGCCCGCCGGTCTAGACCGGCGGGCGGCCAGGGTCAGCGGTCGATCATGCGCTGCATCGCCTCGGGGTAGCGGTCTCCGACGACCTGCACCTCGGTCGACGCGCTGTCCAGCTCGGCCAGGTCCTCGGCGGTCAGCTCGAGGTCGGCCGCGCCGAGGTTCTCGTCGAGGCGCTCGAGGCGACGGGTCCCGGGGATCGGGACGATCCACGGCTGCTGCGCGAGCAGCCAGGCCAGGGCGACCTGGCCGACGGTGGCGCCCCTGCGTTCGCCGACGTCGCGCACGCGGTCCACGAGCGCGAGGTTGGCCTGGAGCGCCTCCTGCTCGAAGCGCGGGAGCGATGAACGGATGTCCCCCTCGCCGAACCGGCTCTCGGCGGTGACCTGGCCGGTGAGGAACCCGCGGCCCAGCGGGCTGAACGGCACGAAGCCGATGCCGAGCTCCGCCAGGGCGGGCAGGATCGCGTCCTCGGGCTCACGCCAGAACAGGGAGTACTCGCTCTGCAGTGCCGTGACCGGCTGTACGGCGTGGGCGCGGCGGATCGTGCCGACGCCGGCCTCGGACATCCCGAAGCGGCGCACCTTGCCCGCCTCGATCAGCTCCTTCACCGTGCCGGCCACGTCCTCGATGGGGACGTCCGGGTCGACGCGGTGCTGGTAGAGCAGGTCGATGGTGTCCGTGCGCAGCCGGCGCAGTGAGCCGTCGACAGCGGCCCGGATGTGGTCCGGCCGGCTGGTGACACCGGTCTGGTGGCCGTCCTCGTCGTACGCGAACCCGAACTTGGTCGCGATCACGACGTCGTCGCGGACCGGCTGGAGGGCCTCGCCGACGAGCTCCTCGTTGTGGAACGGGCCGTAGACCTCGGCGGTGTCGAACAGCGTGACGCCGCGGTCCACCGCGCTGCGGAGGAACGTGATCATCTCGTCGCGTGGGGGCCGCGGGCCGAAGGCCTGGCTCATGCCCATGCAGCCGAGGCCGAGTGCGGATACCTGGAGGCCCTGCGAGCCGAGGGTGCGCGTGTCCATCGTGTGTCTCCTTCGTCGAGAGGTTCAGAGCTGTGTCCCAGGGAATTCGCTCGCCGAGCTGAGGCATCGTCGGTCAGTCTGATGCGATGACCAGCAGCGACCTGTGGGATGCCGAGACCGCCGAGCGCTATGACGAGGCCTCGGCCTTCATGTTCGCACCGGACGTGTTGGAGCCTGCGGTCGACTTCCTGGTCGACCTGGCGGGCGGCGGGCCCGCACTCGAGCTCGCGATCGGCACCGGGCGGGTCGCGGTCCCACTGGTCGAGCGCGGCGTCGCGGTGAGCGGCATCGAGCTCTCGGCGCCGATGGCCGACCAGCTCCTGCGCAAGACCCGCGACATCCCGGTCGTCGTCGGTGACATGGCGACGAGCACAGTGCCGGGGGAGTTCTCGCTGGTGTACCTCGTCTGGAACAGCTTGGGGAACCTCCGGACCCAGGCCGAGCAGGTGGCCTGCTTCCGCAACGCCGCCCGCCACCTCGCTCCCGGAGGCCGCTTCGTCGTCGAGCTGTGGGTCCCGGGTATCCGGCGCTTCCCGCCCGGGCAGGTGGCAGTGCCCTTCCACGTCGGTGAGCACCACGCGGGCTTCGACACCCTCGACATGACCACCCAGCAGGGCACGTCGCACCACTACCGGCGCCACTCCGACGGCACCGTGACCTACGGGGCGAGCAACTTCCGCTACGTCTGGCCGGCCGAGTGCGACCTGATGGCGCAGCTGGCGGGCATGAATCTCGAGGGCCGGTTCGCCGACTGGAGCCGTGCTCCGTTCACCCAGGACAGCGAGAGCCACGTCTCGGTCTGGCGCACGCCCGCCTGACGAGCCGCGGGGACCATGCCGCGACAGCGCGAGCGGGTGCCCAGCGACGTCCGATTGCCGCCAGAACCGGCCCGGCCGGCACGCCAGGCTGTGGGTCATGCACCGCGTCGTACCTCTCAAGGTCCACTACTACGGGACTCCCGTCGTCCTGGTGTCGTCCACGAACCCGGACGGCACCACGAACCTGGCGCCCATGTCGTCGGCATGGTGGCTGGGACAGAACGCGATGCTGGGACTCGGCGCGTCCTCACGCACCACGCACAACCTCCTGCGCACCGGTGAAGGAGTGCTCAACCTCGCCCCGGCCGACCTGGTCGACCACGTCGATCGGCTGGCGCTGCTCACCGGCTCGCCGGACCTGTCGCCGCACAAGCGCGAGACCGGCTACCGGTACGAGCCGCGCAAGTTCGAAGCCGCGGGACTGACCCGCCAGCGGTCGGAGCTCGTCGCTCCGGAGCGGGTGGCGGAGTGCCCGATCCAGCTCGAGTGCCGGGTCACGGGCCACTACCCGATCGACAGCGCCTCGACGACGGCGCAGGCCATCCACGTGGAGGTCCTGCGGGCGCACGTCGCCGACTCCGTGCGGCTGCCCGGTAGCGACCACATCGACCCGCAGGCGTGGGACCCGTTGATCATGAAGTTCTGCGACTACTTCGGCGACGGCCGGCCACTGGTCCCCTCCCGCCTGGCCGCGGGGTGGCGGATGCCGGGCCGGCTCGAGGAGTCGCCGACTGCCTGACGGCAGCCGCTCGTCGCGGGGGCCGGGTGTGCCCGCTGTCGCTGTCATCGTCGGCGACGCATCGGTCCGAGGGGCGGTGGGTGTCGTCGTCCAGGCCCTGGTCTTCGGCGCCCTGTGGGGTTCCTACAAGTACTGGCAGCTCCGCGCCGAGATCCGGGCGAGCCGGGCCGGTCGCCGCTCGTCCGACCCGGTCACCCCAGCGCCGCGTTGACCACCTCGCGCGCCTCCTCCTGCACCTGCGCCAGGTGCTCGGGCCCGCGGAACGACTCGGCGTAGATCTTGTAGACGTCCTCGGTGCCCGACGGCCGCGCCGCGAACCACGCCGACTCCGTCACCACCTTGAGCCCGCCGATCTTGGCGCCGTTGCCCGGCGCCTCGGTGAGCTTGGCGGTGATCTCCTCGCCGGCCAGCGAGGTGGCGGTGACGTCGGAGGGCGAGAGCGCGCCGAGGGCGGCCTTCTGCTCGCGGGTGGCGGGCGCGTCGATGCGGGCGTACGCCGGCTCCCCGTGCTCGGCGACCAGGTCGGCGTAGTGCGCCGAGGGCGACCGGCCGGTGCGCGCCAGGATCTCCGAGGCGAGCAGCGCCAGGATGATGCCGTCCTTGTCGGTGGTCCACGCCGAGCCGTCCATCCGCAGGAACGACGCCCCGGCGGACTCCTCGCCGCCGAACCCGAACGACCCGTCGATCAGCCCGGGCACGAACCACTTGAACCCGACGGGCACCTCGACCATCTCCCGGCCGGTCGACGCCGCGACCCGGTCGATCATCGAGGAGGACACCAGGGTCTTGCCGATCCGCGCGCCCGCCGGCCACCCCGGCCGTGCGCCGCCGAACAGGTAGCCGATCGCGACCGCCAGGTAGTGGTTGGGGTTCATCAGCCCCGCGTCCGGCGTGACGATGCCGTGCCGGTCGGAGTCGGCGTCGTTGCCGGTGGCGATGTCGTACGACGACCCCCCGTCGGTCATGCGGGCGATCAGCGACGCCATCGCGTTGGGCGAGGAGCAGTCCATCCGGATCTTGCCGTCCCAGTCGAGCGTCATGAACCGCCAGGTCGCGTCGACCAGCGGGTTGACGACCGTCAGGTCGAGGCCGTGCCGCTCGGCGATCTCGCCCCAGTAGTGCACAGACGCCCCACCGAGCGGGTCGGCGCCGATCCGCACGCCCGCGTCCTTGATCGCGGCCAGGTCGACGACGCTCGGCAGGTCGTCGACGTACGTCCCCAGATAGTCGTACGGCGAGGCCGCGGCCCGGGCGCGCCCGAACGGGATCCGCTTCACCCCGGCCAGGTCGGCCTTGATCAGCTCGTTGGCCCGCGCGGCGATCACCGACGTCGCGTCGGTGTCGGCCGGCCCGCCGTGCGGCGGGTTGTACTTGAAGCCGCCGTCGGACGGCGGGTTGTGCGAGGGGGTGACCACGATCCCGTCGGCGAGCCCGGCGCCCGGCCCCGAGGAACGACGGAGTCGGCCGCCGTTGGCGCGCAGGATCGCGTGCGAGACCGCGGGCGTGGGCGTGTAGCCGTCGCGGTCGTCGACGAGCACGGTCACGTCGTTGGCGGCCAGCACCTCCAGCGCGGTGGCCCACGCGGGCTCGGACAGGCCGTGGGTGTCGCGGCCGAGGAACAGCGGGCCGTCGTACCCCTGCTCGCGCCGGTAGTCGCAGATCGCCTGCGTGGTCGCGAGGATGTGGGTCTCGTTGAACGCGGTGCGCAGCGAGGAGCCGCGGTGCCCGCTGGTGCCGAACGCGACCTGCTGGTCGACGTTGTCGGGGTCCGGCACCCCGGTGTAGTACGCCGTCACCAGGTGCGCGACGTCGACGAGGTCGGAGGCTTCGGCGGGCTGTCCCGCGCGCGGGTGGCTCATGTCCACATCATGCCGGTCGATTGGTGTGAAGAGCGTGCCGCCTGGGCACGGCGTACAGTGGAGAGCGCGGGACCCCCTCGCGAACTCTCGTGAGGCAGGAACTATGCCGACTTCCGGCAGCGACACCGCCACTCTCGTCAAGCTCGCCAGCGTCCCGCCGAGCCCTGCCGAGCCGCACCGGCCGTGCCTGAGTGCGGTGATCCGCCGGGTCGGGCTGAGCCTGCTGATCGCCTGCGCCGTCCCGGCGACCGTCTTCTACGTCTGCCTGCGGCTCGAGGGCGTGTGGGTGGCGATCTTCGCCGCGCTCGCCTGGTCGTACGGCGCGATCGCGTGGCGCGCGATCACCCGTCGGCGGACGTCGGGACTGCTGATCCTGACCGCGGTGGTGATGACCGCCCGGACGCTGATCGCGCTGGCCACCGACAGCACCTACCTCTACTTCCTCCAGCCGATCATCAGCGACGGGCTGCTCGGCCTCACCTTCCTGGTCTCGCTCGGGACGGTGCGGCCGATGGTGGCCCGCCTGGCGGGCGACTTCTACCCGATGGACGACGAGCTGCACGTGCGCCCGCGGATCCGCCGGCTGTTCTGGTTCCTCACGCTCGGGTGGGCGCTGCTGTGCATCGGCAAGGCGTCGGCCACGCTGTGGCTCCTGCAGTCGCAGTCGCTCGAGACGTTCGTGCTGGTCAAGAGCGTCTCGGTTCTCCTGCTGAACGCCTTGGCGGTCGCCGCGACGATCGGCGCCGCGGTGCTGGTGGCCCGACGTGAGGGCCTGCTGGGCGAGCGGCTCGTCCCGGTGCCCGTCACCGCCTGAGGAGGCTCGGTCAGCCGACCGCGTCCAGCGCGGCGAGGTCGTCGGCGTCGAGGGCCAGCTTGGCGGCGCGCAGGTTCTCCTCCAGGTGCTCGACCGAGCTGGTGCCCGGGATCAGCAGGATGTTCGGCGAGCGCTGCAGCAGCCACGCCAGCGCGACCTGCATGTGCGTGGCGCGGTGCTTGTCGGCGACCTCCTGCACGGCGTCGACCGCGAGCGGGCTGAACCCGCCGAGGGGGAAGAACGGCACATAGAAGATGCCCTGCTCGGCGAGCGAGTCGATGAGCTTGTCGTCCTCGCGATGGGCCACGTTGTAGGCGTTCTGCACCATCGAGACCGGCGCGACGTCCTGCGCGGCCTTGACCTGCTCGGCGGTGCAGTTGCTCAGGCCGAGGTCGCAGACCAGCCCCTGGGACTGGAGATCGGCGAGCACGGTCCACTGCTTCGTGAAGTCGCCGTCCCACCCGTCCATGAACCGCAGGTTGACCCCGCCGAGCCGCTCGACACCCAGCCGGCCGAGGTTGTCGTGGACGGCCTCCTTGATCTCGTCGGGCTCGAACGCCGGCAGCCAGGCACCCTCGTCGTCGCGGCGCGCCCCCACCTTGGTGACGAGCACCAGCTCGGGCGGGTAGGGGTGCAGGGCCTCGCGGATCAGGTCGTTGACGACGTACGGGCCGTAGTAGTCGCTGGTGTCGATGTGGTCGACGCCGAGCTCGACCGCCCGCTGCAGCACCTGCTTGGCCTGGGCGGGGTCGGCGGGCGGGCCGAAGATGCCGGGGCCTGCCAGCCGCATCGCGCCGAATCCGATCCGCTTCACGTCCGAGAGTCGTTTCATGCGCCCCACTCTGCGCCGTCGCGCCGCGCCAGCCAAGGCCGCGCCCGGCCATAGGATCGTCGGGCGATGTGGGAGGTGGGGTGAGAGGGGCGCGGACGATGGCCCTGCTGGCCGTCGCCCTGCTGTTCCTGGCCGTCGGGCCGGTGGTGCTCCTCCTCGGTGCGGCCACGCTGTGCCTGCCCCGGGTCCGCGCCTGGCTCCGGCCGACCCGGCGGGTGCTCGCGGGGTGGGTGGGCGCGGTCCTGCTGGTCGCCGGCCTCGCGGTGGTCGTGCCGGACGGCTGGGTGCCGATCGCGCCCGGTCCGGGCACCTGGGTGACGCCGTCGTACGTCGGGCGCCCGGTGGCCGGCGGCACCGAGGACGGCCCGAGCGGCGAGTCGCCTCAGGTGACCACGAAGGGCTACGGACTCGACGACTGCCGCCGGATCGAGCTCGACGCGCAGGGCCGGCTGGTGACCGTGTGCGGTGGCGCCGGCGACCCCGTGCTGCGTCTGGTCGACCCCGGCAGCCTGCGGCTGCGGGCGTCCAAGGACCTGCCCGACCGCGGTGGCTGCCCGGCCGCGTTCGCCCTCGACGCCGGTGGCCGCGTGGTCGTCGCCGCGCGCGACCGGCTGCTGGTGGTCGGCACGGCGGACGCCGAGGGCGACCCCGACCTCACCACCGAGGCGACCGTCGACCTGGGCCTCGGCGTCGACGACTGCGTGGCCGGGCTGGCGGTCCGCGGTGCGCGCACCTGGTTCGTCTCGCGCGACGGCGTCGCCGGGGTGGTGACGGGCGACCGCGTCCACTCGGTCGAGCTCGCGGACTCCGTCGAGCGGCCGTTGGCCGTCGACGCCGGTGGTGCCTACGTCGCGGGCGCGGAGGCCCTGCACCGGGTGGTGCTCACGGGTCGCAGGCCGACCAAGGCCTGGAGCTCGCCGTACGACGGAGGCGGTGAGCGGGGTGCGGCCCCGGTGCCGCTGCCGGACGGCCTGGTGGCGGTCGCGGACAACCGCGAGCCACGGCTACAGGTGGTGTTCCACCGCGCCGAGACCGGCGCCGTGGTGTGCCGGGCCGAGGTCTTCGGCGACGACGAGGGCGCCACCGACGGCGGGCTGGTCGCCGCCGGCGGCGGTGTCGTCGTGCAGAACTCCCACGGCTACTTCGGCCCGCTCTCGACGGTCCTGGGTCGCACCACCGACCGCGGCATCGCGCGCGTCGACGTGGTCGACGGCGAGTGCCGGGTGACCTGGACGACCGCGATGGACGCCCCCAGCGGTGCGCCCGCCGTGTCCGAGGCCGACGGCCTCGTCTACGCCTATGTGAAGCGGCACAGCTGGCTCGGGGTGGACGCGTGGTACCTCGCCGCGCTCGACCTCGACGACGGCCACCTGCTCTGGGCTCGGCGCACCGGCCTGGGCGTGCTGCGCGACAACCACCACGGCAGGATCACGCTCGGCCCGGACCGGTCGGCGTACGTCCCGGTGCTCGGCGGGCTCGTGCGCGTCCACGACCGAGGTTGACCCGCCCGAAACTTTCGGGCGGGTCAACGTCCGATCACGGGTAGCGGATGCCCGTGACCTCCTGGCTGAGCTCCCAGAGCCGGCGCTGCGCGGTCTCGTCGTGGGACAGCTTGTTGCTGGTGGTGACGTGCGGGGTGCCGCCCCCCTCCGCGAATCCGCTCGGTCCGCAGTAGGTGCCGCCGGGGAGGTCGGCGGTGGCCGCCATCAGCGTCGGCCAGGCACCCTGGTCGGCCCGGTTGGGCGAGACTGCCTTGATCGCCGCGTCGAGGATCGTCGCCCGACCGCCACGAGCGCGGCCGTACTGCCCGTTGGCCGCGAGGTGCGTGGCGGCGAAGCCCGGGTGGGCGGCCAGCGCGCGCACCGGCACCTCCGCGCGCCGCGCCCGCCGGTCGAGCTCGTAGGTGAACAGCAGGTTGGCGAGCTTGGACTGCCCGTAGACCGGCCACCGCCGGTAGCGACCGTGCTGGGTCCGCGGGTCGTCCAGCGGCGCCCCGCGGGCGACCCGGTGCATCTGGGACGACACGGTGACGACGGTGCCGGCCCTGCTCGCCACCAGCTGGGGCAGCAGGAGACCGGTCAGCAGGAACGGCCCGAAGTGGTTGGTGGCCATCTGCAGCTCGAGGCCGTCCGCCGTGCGGTGGTACGGCGTCCCCATGACGCCGGCGTTGTTGACCAGCACGTCGATCGGCCCGAGCCCGGCGGCCTCGGCGGCCGCCCGGCGTACCGACGAGAGGTCGGCGAGGTCGACGACGAGCGTCTCCAGCGCGGCGGCCGGGACCTCGACGGTGATCGCGGCGCGGGTCTCGTCGAGCCGCTCCCGGGTGCGGCCGGCGAGCACGACCCGGGCGCCGCGCCGCGCCAGCTCGAGCGCGGTGAACTGCCCGAGGCCGCCGACGGTGGTGCCGGTGACGAGCACGGTGCGGCCGGACTGGTCGGGGATGTCGGCCAGCGACCAGCGGTCGGCGGCGGGCCTCACGGGGTGGTCGCCATCGCGTCGAGGACCCGGTCGGCGAGGGCCTGGTCGCCCTCGACGCTGACCGTGCCGGGCTCGGGGTCGCATCGTCCGCCGGCGACCCGGATGAACGCCTCCCGGTCCATGCGGAGCAGCACGTCCGGGTCGGGCGGAGCGTCGGCCAGCCGCTCGCCGCGGCCGGCGTCGTTGACGGTGAACGCGTACGGCGTGCTGCCCTCGAGCTCGAGCACCGCGGTGGTGCCGGCGGGTGCGCCGACCCGCTTGGCGAGCACGTAGCCCAGGCTCTCGGCGAGGTACTCCGCGGTGTGACGGGCGGCCGCGGAGTCCATGCCGCCGGGGCGGTCGACCGCCCGGCGGATGTCCTGCTCGTGCATCCACACGTCCAGCGGCCGGTTGCGCAGCAGCGTGCGCCAGTCCCAGCCGACGCCGCCGAAGATCGGCTCGGGCCTGCCGGCCGGGTCGGTCGGCGGGTCGGCGAGCAGCCGGGTGTGCCGCGCGGTCGCGGCGGACCGGATCTCGTTGATGATCGCGTCGGGGCTGGCGTCGCGGCGGGTGACGACCCCGATCTCGGTGTAGAGCCCCATCAGCCCGGTGACGTGGTCGGGCTCGCCGACGTCGGCGGTCTCCTCGGGTGCTCCGGCCAGGATCGACTCCAGGTGCGCGATGTGGGACGCAACGGCCTTCACGTCCCAGCCCGGCAGGTCGGTCGGCGTGGCCCAGTCCGACTCGTCGAGCTCCTCGAGCAGGTCGGTGAAGTCGTTGATCGCCTGCCACCACACGTCGACGTACCCGCGGAGCAGATCCTGGCCTGTGACGGGATCGGTCATGCGCGGAACCCTAGTAGTTCCTGAGGTTTCAGGGCACCCGCTGGTCGTGGAAGCGTACGGCGAGCACCGCGACGTCGTCGTCGAGCCGCCCCGGGGCGAGGTCGCCGACCACCGCGTCCAGGAAGTCGCCCATCGGCAGGTCGTGATGGGTCGAGGCGGCCGCACAGAGTCGCTCGAAGCCGATCGTGATGTCCTCGCCCCGCCGCTCGACCAGCCCGTCGGTGTAGAGCAGCAGCACCGAGCCGGCGTCGATCGTGGAGCGGTTGTCGGTGCGCTCGGTCCCGGGCAGCACCCCGACCATCAGGTCCGGCTGTCCGTGCTCGAGCAGCCGTGCCACGCCGGTCGGTGCGACGACCAGCGGCGGGGGGTGGCCGGCGTTGGTCCAACGCAGCGTCCGCTCGCCGCGGGCGCGCTGCTCGTCGCTCTGCTCGATGCGCGCGTAGACGAGGCTCGCCATGCCGTCGACCGCGAGGTCCTGCATGGCCTGGTCGAGGCGGGCGACGTTGCGCGAGGGCGCGTCGTCGACGGCCCAGGCGATCGCGCGCAGCATGTTGCGCAGCTGCCCCATGATCGCGGCCGCGCCGATGTTGTGGCCGACGACGTCGCCGACCATCAGGCTGGTTGCCCCGGAGGGCATCACCACGGCGTCGTACCAGTCGCCGCCCACCTGGTCGTGCGACGCCGCCGGCCGGTAGCGCGCCGCCAGCTCCAGGCTCTCGGGCTGCGGCAGGCGCGGCAGGAGCGAGCTCTGGAGCGTGACCAGCGCGTCCAGGCGCTCCTGGAGGAGCAGCGCGCGCTGCATCGCCTGGGCGGTGTACGACGCGAGCGCCTCGATGGTGAGCGCGTCCTGCTCGGAGAGCTCCCGGGCCTCGTCCCACACCAGCGCCAGCGCCCCGAGTGGCCGGCCGCGGCTGAGCAGCGGCACGAACGAGCGGGCCTCGCCGACCTGGCGCGTGGTGTCGAGGTGCGGGTACTCCCGGTTCTGCGTGTCCCGGTCGCGGTAGTGCTGGTGCCGGGCTCGCACGATCGCGCGGCCCAGGGGGTTGGACTCGTCGCGCGGCAGCACGGCGTTGCGCAGCGCGGACTCCCAGTGGCTGGTCGGCGAGGTGACGAACCGCAGGTGCTCCTGGGGCGGGCCGTCCCGGGTCGGGGCGTCGTCGCTCAACAGCCACATCCCGGCCCGGGCGCACCCCAGCTGCGCCAGCGCGGTCCGCTCGATCGCCGAGGCGACGTCGGCCATGGTGCGGGTCGCTGACAGTCCCTCGCTCAGGGCCAGCAGCACCCGGCTGCGGCGCGCCAGGCCGGCCTCGGCCACGCGCTTGCCGCGCTCCGAGAGCTCGGTCGAGCAGGCGGCCGCGAGGTCCTCGAGCTGCTCGCGGTCGTGGGCGCTCCACGACCGGGGCACCCGGTCGATCGCGCAGAGCGAGCCCACGACGTCGCCGGTGTGGTCGGTGAGCGGCCAGCCGAGGTAGGCGACCACACCGAGGTCCGTCCGCGCCGGGTGGTCGCGCAGGCGCGGGTCCGCGCGCAGGTCGTCGATCGCCACCGGGGCGCCACCCCCGACGACGTACTGGCACAGCGAGTGCGAGATCGGTGTCTCCCGGACGGCGTCGAGCTCGGGCGGGAGCCCGCAGGCGCCCGGGAACAGCTGCCGGTCGGGCCGGACGAGCGTCACCAGGCCGACGGGCACGCCGAGGGACCGGCAGACCATGCGGGCGTACCGGTCGAACGACGGGTCGGCGCGTGCGACGCCGGCGTGCTCCATGCTGTGCGGGTTCTCCTCCCGGTGCCCGGGGCCGCACGGTACCGCGACACCCCCGCCCGATGCTCACCCTTCGGGGGACTCGCTTCGCCTCCGACGTCAGCCGAGCGCGAGGGTGAGGGCGATCGCGAGCATCGTGAGGCCGATCAGCACGTCGAGCACCTGCCACGCGCGGGGACTGGCCAGCAGCCGGCCCGCGCGCCGGGCGCCGTAGCCCAGCCCGGAGAACCACACGCCGCTCGCGGCGCACGCACCGACGGCGAACCACCAGCGCCCGGTCGGGCCCTCGTGGTTGGCGATCGAGCCGAGCAGCAGCACGGTGTCGAGGTAGACGTGCGGGTTGAGCCAGGTCAGGGCGAGCGCGCGTACGGCGACCCCGCGCACCCCGGTCGATCCGCGATCGGCCGCACGCAGCGCGTCCGCCCGCCGGGCGCGCAGCAGCGAGGCGACGCCGTACCAGGTCAGGAAGGCGACGCCGAGCCAGCGCACCAGGTCGAGTGCCCACGGCGCGCGCTCGACGATCGTGCCGATCCCGCTGACCCCGGCGCTGATGAGGACGACGTCGGACAGGGCGCAGATCGCGACGACCACGCCGATGTGCTCGCGAGCCAGGCCCTGACGCAGCACGTAGGCGTTCTGGGCGCCGATCGCCACGATGAGGGACAGACCGGTCGCGAAGCCGGCGAGGGAGGAGTCGAGCACGCCGTCCACGCTAGGGGCGGCAGCAGATGAAGGCCAACGAAACAATCTGTCCGACCATTAGCATCACTTCATGGACCTCGCACCGTCCCAGCTGGCCGCCCTCGTCGCGATCGCCGACCAGGGCACGTTCGAGGCCGCGGCCCGGCACCTCCACGTGACCCCGTCGGCCGTGAGCCAGCGGATCCGCGCCCTCGAGTCCGAGGTCGGTCAGGTCGTCGTGCAGCGGACCACCCCGTGCCGCCCGACCGCGGCCGGACAGGTGCTGCTGCGGCTGGCCCGGCAGACGCAGCTGCTGCACGACGAGGTGCGCGACGCGCTCGCCCACGGGCACCGCTCCACGATCGAGCTGGCGGTGGCGGTCAACGCGGACTCGCTGGCCACCTGGTTCCGCGCGTCCGTCGCCGAGGTGGCGGGCTGGCCGGACGTCGCGCTGCGGCTGCACGTCGAGGACCAGGCCTACTCCGCCGGCCTGCTGCGCGGTGGCGACGTGCTGGCGGCGGTGACGTCCGAGCCCGCCGCGGTCCAGGGCTGCTCGGTCGAGCGGCTCGGCCTGATGCGCTACGTGCCGGCCGCGACCCCGTCGTTCGTCGAGCGCTGGCGCCGCGGCCGGGGCGCCGACTGGGCCGGCATGCCGGTGGTGGTGTTCAACGAGAAGGACGCGCTCCAGCAGGACGTGCTCACCGCGCGCGGGGTGGGGCTGCCGCCCCTGGTGCACCGCGTGCCGACGTCGGCGGACTTCCTCGAGGCGGTGCGCCTGGGCCTGGGCTGGGGGATGATCCCCGAGCCGCAGCTGCGTCCCGACGTCCGGGCCGGGCGGCTGGCACCGCTGCCGGGCCGTCACCACGTCGACGTGGCGCTGCACTGGCAGCGCTGGCGGCTCGACTCCCCGACCCTCGACCGGCTCACCGACGCCGTACGCCGCGCCGCGCGAGGTGCGCTCAGGCCCGGATGACCCCCCATGCACATTGACCCGCCCGAAAGTTTCGGGCGGGTCAACGTCGTGAGTGACTCAGGGGTGGATCAGAAGGCGTCCTCGTCGAGGTCCATCAGGCTGAGGTCGGTCGCCTCGGCGATCGCGCGCTCCGCGGTGAGCCGCGGCAGGTTGGTGTGCGCGAAGAACTGCGCGGCCGCGACCTTGCCCTCGTAGAAGGCGCGGTCCTTGCCCGGGTCGCCGCCGAGCTTCTCGAGGGCGATCTCGGCCTGGCGGAGCAGCAGCCAGGCGCACACGACGTCACCGAGCACCATCAGCAGGCGGGTGGTGTTGAGGCCCACCTTGTAGATGTTGCGGACCTCCTCCTGCGAGGACATCAGCTCGTTGATCATGTGCCCGACGATCGCGTTGGCATCGGCCAGCGCCGTGGCGAGCAGCTCGCGCTCGTTCTTGAGCCGCCCGTTGCCGGCCTCGCTGTCGATGAACTTCTGGATCTCGCCCGCCAGGTGGCCGAGAGCGGTGCCCTGGTCCTTGACGATCTTGCGGAAGAAGAAGTCCTGGCCCTGGATCGCGGTGGTGCCCTCGTAGAGGGTGTCGATCTTGGCGTCGCGGACGTACTGCTCGATCGGGTACTCCTGCAGGAAGCCGGAGCCGCCGAAGGTCTGCAGCGACTCGGTGCCGAGCAGCACCCACGAGCGCTCCGAGCCGTAGCCCTTCACGATCGGGAGCAGCAGGTCGTTGACCTTCTCGGCCAGCTCGTCGCGCTCGCCGTTGTGCTCGGCGATCATCACCTTGTCCTGCCAGGACGCGGTGTAGAGCACGAGCGCGCGCATCGCCTCGGCGAACGACTTCTGGGTCATCAGCGACCGGCGCACGTCGGGGTGGTGGGTGATCGTCACCCGCGGGGCGGTCTTGTCGGCGGACTGTGCCAGGTCGGCGCCCTGGACCCGCTCCTTGGCGAACTCCAGCGCGTTGAGGTAGCCGGTCGACAGCGTCGCGATGGCCTTGGTGCCGACCATCATCCGGGCGTTCTCGATGACCTGGAACATCTGCGCGATGCCGTTGTGGACCTCGCCGAGCAGGTAGCCGACGGCGGGCTCGCCGCCGCCCACGCCCGGGTCGCCGAAGGTCAGCTCGCAGGTGTTGGAGACCTTGATGCCCATCTTGTGCTCGACGTTGGTGACGTAGGCGCCGTTGCGCTCGCCCAGCTCGCCGGTCTCGAGGTCGAAGTGGTACTTCGGCACGATGAACAGGCTCAGGCCCTTGGTGCCGGGGCCGCCGGCGCCCTCGACGCCGACCGGACGGGCCAGCACCATGTGGATGATCTGGTCGGTGGTGCCCTCGGCGGAGGTGATGAACCGCTTGACGCCCTCGATGTTCCAGGTGCCGTCGGGGTTCTGCGTCGCCTTGGTGCGGCCGGCGCCGACGTCGGAGCCGGCGTCGGGCTCGGTGAGCACCATCGTGGTGTTCCAGCCGTGGTCGACGATCAGCTGGGCGATCTGCCGGTCCCGCTCGTTGCCGTTGCGGTAGAGCACGCCCGCGAACATCGGGCCCGCGCCGTACATCCAGACCGCGGAGTTGGCGCCCAGCACCAGCTCGCCCATCGCCCAGCAGATGCTGGAGGGAGCCGGGGTGCCGCCGAGCTCGGCGAACGTGGTGAGCCGCCAGTACTCGGCGTCCATCCATGCCTGGTAGCTCTTGAGGAACGCCTCGGGCAGCGGCGCGGTGTTCGTCTTCGGGTCGAAGATCGGCGGGTTGCGGTCGCCCTCCACGAAGGACTCCGCGAGGTCCTCGCGAGCGAGGCGGTCGACCTCGGCGAGGATCGCGCGGGCGGTCTCGGTGTCGACGTCGGCGAACGGGCCGGTGCCGAGGATCTCGTCACGACCGAGCACCTCGAAGAGGTTGAACTCGATGTCCCGCATGTTGCTCTTGTAGTGGCTCATGCCCCAACCTTCGCGATTGTGTACTCGTCAGTAACATCCATGATACGTACCCACGAGTAACCCAGCAACCCGGGTCTCGCGCGTCGCCTCCGGTGCCGCGCGCGGCCCCCGGATCGCTCTGCGGGTTGATCACCAGACGGTGTGGTTGCGGTCGGCGCGTGGGTTGCAGGCCGCCGAGACGGCGCGTCTGCACGCACGGTCGCTCAGGTCCGCTCCAGCCGCAGGGCCAGGGCGGGGCAGGCGGAGACCGCCCGGCGGGCGTGTCGCAGGTTTGCCGGATCGACCTCGGCGCGGTGGATGAGGGGGAAGCCGTCCGCGTCGTTGGCGAGGTTCTCCGGCAGCAGCAGCCCGCACAGCGCGTGGCCGTCGCAGCGGGTCCAGTCCACCTCGATCCGTGCCGCCCGGCTCATCAGCCGGCCCCGTCGAGCGGGAGTACGCCGCCGTAGGGACGCCCGCAGGTCCCGTGCCGGCGGTGCTCGGCGAGCTCGTCCGGCAGTGCCTCGAGGGCGCTCGCGACGAAGGCCGCGGTGCCGTCGGGGTGGGCGCAGGCACCGCGGCGCACCAGCCCGGCCACCCGGGCCTCGACCGCGGGCGCGGCACGTCCACGCAGCAGCTCGCCGACGTCGCGGGCCGCGGCCGCGGTCCCGAACAGGCACGGGCCGCACTGGCCGGCCGACTGGGCCGCCAGCCAGCGGGCGACCGCGGTGACCTCCGCGAGTGCGCACACGTCGCGCGGCAGCCGGGCGACCACGCCGGCGTTCAGCGGCAGTCCGGCGGCGCGCAGCCCGGGCCGGGCCGCGGTGCGGCCGACCACGTCGTGGACCCACCGGCCGTGGTAGCCGCCCAGCAGCACCGGCCCGCCCTCCCCGGGCACCAGCGCGTCGAGCGGCAGATCGGTCGGCACCTCGACGACACCCCGGGTCCGGGTGTCGCCGAGCAGGGTGAGCAGCGTGGTGCCGGGCTCCTCGGGGTCGCCGACCGCGGCGTACTCGGCGGGTCCGAGCGAGATCAACAGCGCCACCTGGGCGAACGTCTCGACGTTGCTCGCGAACGTCGGGGCGCCGTGCAGCCCCGACACCGACGGCAGCGTACGACGGCTCGGTGGCACGGCCGGGCCGCCGTCGAGCCCGCGCAGCACCGCGCGCACCTCGCCCGAGACGAACCCGGCGGGCTGGCGGTGCAGGTCGACCCGCCCGGTCACGGGCTCGCGCCGGGTGCGCTCCTCGAGCGCCGCGCGCAGCGACGCGTACGCGGCCTCGTCGTGGACGGCGATCGTGACGTGGGTGGTGCGCAGCGCCCTGGCCACCGCCAGCGCCCCGTCGAGCACCAGGTGGGGGGTGAGCGTCATCAGGGTCCGGTCCTTGCGGCTGGCCGGCTCGCTCTCGGAGCCGTTCACCACGACCTGGGTGCGTGGCCCGACGGGGACCGCGGCCAGTTTGGTGGCGACCGGGAACGCGGCGCCGCCCCGCCCGAGCAGCCGGACGCGTGAGGCGTCGGCGGCCAGCTCGTCGAGCGTGCGGTGGTGCTGGGGTCCGTGGACCCGTCGGTGGGTGGTCAGGTCGGCGCGGCCGCCGTGGGTGACGCCGCCGAGCAGGCGGGCGGTGCCGAACGCGGTCGGGGACGCCGCCGGCAGTCCGACGGTGGTCATGCCCGCCGCCCGCTGGTCGCGAGCTGCTGCCGGGCCGTCGCCAGCGGCGCGGTCACGTGCTGCTCCTCCGAGGTGAGCCGCGCCAGCACCGCGGTGACGACCGCGACCGTGGAGCCGGCGTACAGCGACCAGGCCCACCAGGTCTGGGTGTCGGTGCCGGACCACAGCCCGTGCGCGATGCTCAACGGCCAGACGGCGTAGGCGAGCGCGTGCACCGGTCGCCACCAGCGCACCGCCCGCGGCGAGGAGGCGAGCCGGCCGCGGAGCGCGCCGACCAGGGCCACCACGACCAGGCAGTACGCCGCCAACGTCCCGAGGCCCACGGCCGTGCCGCGGTAGCCGGCCGTGAACGGCACCAGCGCGCCGGGCACGCTGATCGCCACGTGGCTGTCGACCACCAGCAGCACGGCGTGGAGGCCGAGCAGGGCCAGCGTTACGACCGCGGCGGAGCGGTGCGCGAGCTGCAGCAGCATCCGCGACTCGCGCTGCTCGAGGCGGCGTCCCGCCGAGGAGCCGGACGCCCAGGCGCCCAGGCAGATCGCGACCGTCGCTCCGGCCAGGGCGGTGAAGCCCGCTGCGCGGGCCAGGAACCACAACGTCATGCCGCGCGCACCTCCGCGGGCCAGGCGCCGACGAGGCGGACCGCACCGGACCGGTCGACGAGGCGCGCGTCGACGTCGGCGAGCGCGAGCCGCGCGGCCGCGGCCTCGCCCCAGACCAGGGCGGCGGTGCTCCACGAGTTGGCCTCGAGCGCCGAGGGTGCCCACACGGTTGCGGTCCGGACGGGACCGTCGGCGGGCCGCCCGGTGGCGGGGTCGACGACGTGGTGCGCCGGCCCGGTCGTCGAGCGCCACCTGCGGACCGTCGTCGAGGAGGTGGCGAGGCCGCCGTGGGTGAGGCCGACCAGCTCGCCGGGGGCGTCCTCGGACTCCGAGACGCGCACCCGCCAGGGCTGCTCGGCGGCGCCGGCGACCGCGACGTCGCCCCCGATCTCGACGAGCACCGGGCGCCGGTGCCGGCGGGCCACCCGGCGGGCGGCCTCGTCGGCGGTCCAGGCCTTGGCGGTCGCCCCGAGGTCCAGCCGCAGCCCGCGGGCGACACCGATCCGGCCGAGGTCGCGGTCGACCACGACCCGGCCCCAGTCGCCGGGTCGGCCGGCCGGCCCGGTGGCCGCGACCCGGCTGCGGACGGCGGCGATGTCGCCGTCGTAGCCCAGGGCCAGCAGGTGGCCGCCGACCGTCGGGTCGACGGCGCCGTCCGTATGCCGGGCGGCGTCCAGGGCGACCCCGACCAGCGTGAGGGTCAGGGGACCCACCGGCAGCAGCCGGGGGGCGGCGTCGTTGACGCGCTCGAGCTCGGAGTCGCGGCGGAACCTGCTCACGGCGAGGTCGACCTCGCCCATGAGCCGGCGGACGATCGCGGCGGCGTCGTCGGCGACCGCGTCCGGGACGGCCTCGTCCTGGCCGACCACGACCCGGACCGTGCAGGACCAGTCCCGCCAGGTGCGCGTGGTCATGACGCGCTCGACCCGCCCTGCGCCTGGCCGGCGGGGGCCTGGACCACCCCGGAGCCCGAGCCGGTGCTCTGCCGGGTGCCGGTGCTGCTCGAGCCGCCGGTCCCGCCGGTGCCGCTGTCGGTGGTGCCGGTGCGGGAGCCGGACGCGAGGTCGGTGGCGTTGGCGGCGACCGCGGCCAGGCCGGCGGTGCCGGCCACCGCCGAGACCACGATGCCGGCGGTGGCGTACCGCGCACGACGGAGGAGCTGGCGGCGAGGGCTGTCGGTCATGGCCCCACGGTGTCCCGGGCTTGCTCAGGCCTGCCGGAACGGGCTCTCAAATCGACGTCAAATCCCTCTGTGCAGTGGCTAGGGGCGCCCGAGGAGCAGCCGGACGACGGTCCAGCCGTCCTGGCGGTGCAGCTCGAGGCGACCGCCGCTGGCCTCCGCGCACGACCGTGCGATGTCGAGACCGAGCCCGGTGGAGCCCCGGTCGCTGCGGCCCCGGCGTACGGCGTCCTCGGGCATCCCGGGCCCGCGGTCGCGGACGTCGAGGCGGACCAGGCCGGGGTCCGGGTCGCCGTGCTGGGTGAGGACCACCTCGATCGGGGTGCCGTCGGGTGTGTGGGCGACGCAGTTCTCCAGCAGGGCGTCGAGGGCGGCGCGCAGGTCGTCCTCGGCGCAGCGCACCTCGACCGGTCCGGGTGCCGGCCGGGTGGTCAGCGTGCGGCCCTGGTCCTCGGTGAGCGGGCGCCAGAAGTCGACGCGCTCGCCGACGACCTGGGCGGCGTCCGCGCGCGGCCGGACGCCCTCACGCTCGGGGCGACGGGCCGCGTGGATCACGGCGGTGAGCGTCCGCTCGAGCTGGTCGAGATGGGCCTCGAGCTCCTCGCTGCGGTCGGACGGCGGCAGCCCCTCGACGTCGAGCCGGACGGCGGTCAGCGGCGTGCGCAGGCGGTGGGAGAGGTCCGCCACGGTCTCGCGCTCGGCGGCCAGCAGGTCGTCGATGCGGCCGGCGAGCCGGTTGAGCGCGTCGGCGACCCGGCGCACCTCGGACGGGCCCTCGTCGGGAGCCCGCGCGGTCAGGTCGCCCTGCCCGAGCCGGTCCGCGGCCTCGGCCGTGCTGGCGAGGTGCCGCACCAGCCGGCGCGAGACGACCTCCGCGGCGGCGGCGGCCAGCAGCAGCAGTCCGACAGCCGCCGCCACGAGCAGCAGGAGCCGGTCGCCGAGGAGGGAGCGGATGTCGTCGCGGGAGGCGTAGGCGGCGACCAGGACCGGCCCGTCGCCGGTGCCGGCGCGCACGCTTACCAGCTGGCCACCGCCGATCTCGTGGACCTCGGCGTCCGAGACGGGCATCAGCCGGTTGTCGGCGTCACCGTCGCCCTCGCCGGTCTCCGCCTCCCGTGCGCCCTCGGCAGCGTGCTCGGCGTAGTCGCCGGCCTCGCCGGGGAGCGCCGCCCCGAGTGTGGTGCCGTCCGGCAGCAGCACGGTGACGGGCGTGGCGTCCTCGCGGGCGTTGACCCGGTCGACGTACGCCTTGAGGAGATCGGCGTCGGCGGGTCCGGTGCTCACGTAGTCCGCGACGCTGCGCGCGATGTCGGCGGCGCCCTCCCGGCTCTCCTCGGTCGCGGTGCGCTGCAGCAGGATCACCAGCGGGATCGCGAACAGCACGAGCACGGTCGCGGTGGCGCCGACCGCGAGGGCGAGGATCCGGCCGCGCAGGCTCATCGGTCCGTGCCGGGGTCGACGAGCTTGACGCCGACACCCCGCACGCTGACCAGGTAGCGCGGCTCGGCGGCGGTCTCACCGAGCTTGCGGCGCAGCCAGGACAGGTGGACGTCGACGGTGCGGTCCGCGCCGCCCCACGGCATCTGCCAGACGTCGGCGAGCAGCTGCCGCTTGGTGACGACCTCGCCGGCGCGGGAGGCCAGCGCGAACAGCAGGTCGAACTCCTTACGGTTCAAGGTCAGCTCGACCCCGTCCAGCTGTGCGGTGCGGGACACCGGGTCGACGACGAGCCCGCCGACGACCACCCGCGGGTCCTCCCGCTCCGCCGGGCTCGACCGGCGCAGCACCGCGCGGACCCGCGCCATCACCTGGGCTGCCGAGAACGGCTTGATCAGGTAGTCGTCGGCACCCGCGTCGAGGAGCCGGACGATCTCCCGCTCGTCGTCGCGCGCGGTGGCGACGACGACCGGGAGGTCGCTGCTGGCCCGGATCAGCGCGAGCACGTCCGCGCCGTCGAGGTCGGGCAGCCCGAGGTCGAGGATGACGGCGTCCGGCCGCTCGGTGCTCACGGCCTTGATCGCCTCCACCGCGGTCGCCACCGGAACCACCGTGGCGCCCTGCTCGCCGAGGCCCCGGGAGAGCGTGCGACGGATCTCCGGGTCGTCCTCGACCAGCAGGAGGCGCACCATGCCGGTCACCGTACTGCGGCCGGACCGCGCATCGTCCAGGCTCAGCCGCTCGCCGATCCCGTGTCGGACCAGGCGGCCTTCGCTCCGCTGTGCCCGATCCGCGCGACCTGGACGCTGGTGCCGACGGCGGCGACGAGCGCGAGGACGCCGACCACGATCGTGAGGGTGCGCATCCGGCTCGCGGTGCCCGCGTCCGAGGTGTGCGCGGGTGTCGAGACGTCGGTGGCCGCCGTACGACGGCGGTCGACCCACCAGAACGCGACCGAGAGCACGAACAGGGCGATCGTGAACGGCAGCAGCTGATCTCCGAGCTCCGCGTGCTTCTCGACCAGGGAGCTCTCGCCGACCTGGTGCTCGAGGTTCTCCCCGCTCGAGGTCGAGAGCGGGGTCAGGATCAGCGCCACCAGGCTGAGGGCCATCGGCAGCGGTCCCGCCCAGGCTCGGAGCCGGGGCGACGCGACGACGCCGATCACCAGCAGGGCGGCGAGCGGGACGAGCACGGCGGTGGCGTGGACGATGAGTGGGTGCAGGGGCAGGCCGAAGATCTCGGACGGCATCGGGTTCTTCCTCTCTCGCGATCGACGGGGTGCCGACCGGCCTGACCGACGATCGCGGTGCCGGTCTCAGCCGAGCCCCAATGCCCCCTCAAATCCAGATCAAAAAGTCCCGCCGCGACCAGGATCTTCCGGCCGCCCCTCAGTCCGGCCGGGTGTGCCGCCGTACCCGTCAAGGTCGAGTGAACAAGTCGACACATCTGACACACTTGACCCCATGCGAGTCTCCGCGAAGTCCGACTACGCCCTGCGTGCGCTGATCGAGATGGCCTCGCGCGTGGACGGTCGCGCCGTGAGCGCCGAGGAGCTCGGCCGGCTCCAGGAGATCCCGCACGGCTTCCTCCAGGCGATCCTCGCGGACCTGCGACGCGCCGGCATCGTGATGTCCCAGCGCGGCCAGTCCGGGGGGTGGCGGATGGGCCGCCCCGCGGCGGACGTGTCGGTCGCCGACGTCATCCGTGCCGTCGACGGGCCGCTGGTGTCGGTCTACGGGCTGCGGCCCGAGGCGGTCAGCTACAACGAGACCGCGGACGTGCTGCAGCACGTCTGGATCGCCGCGCGTCACTCGCTGCGCGACGTCTTCGAGCAGGTGTCGATCCAGCAGCTCGCCGACGGCGCGCTCCCCGACGCGGTCACCTCGCGCACCGCCGACGAGGACGCCTGGCAGCCGCACTGACGGAGCGCGCTAGCGCGCCTCCGCCGCCAGTCGCCGCTTGAGCTTCTTGCGCTTCCGCGCCAGCTTGGCGTTGCGCAGCTCGAGCGCCTGGTTGTGCTCGCGCAACCGGGCGACCTCGACCAGCGCGTCGGCGAGCGCCCCGGTGGCGGTCGCGAGCCGCTCCTCGGCGGGGACGTCGTCGGGCGGCACCATGCCCGCCTGGGGCGCGGCCGGCAGCAACCCCATGGTGTCGCCGTGCACGTCGTACCCGCCATCGGCCAGCTGCTTGCGCCAGCGCTCGCCCACCTCGAGCAGGTCGTCGTAGAGGTCTGGCGGCAGCGCCGGCCGTGCGCCGTCCTCCGTCGTGCCCTCGGCGAGGTGGCGCCCGACGACCGTGCGGTGCGTCCGGCGCGACAACCGGCCGTCGACCGCCCGGTTGACCGACCGCAGGACCGCCAGGCCGGCGGCGCCGGGGGCGGCCGGCTCGGTCCGCATGGTGTCGGAGAGCGGGAGCGCCGCGGCGTCGAAGCCCACGATCTCGCCGACCGCGCCCCAGACGGCCTGGTGCGGGTCCTGGTCCGGGACGACGACCACGTGGATGCGGTGCGGCTTGCGGACGGCCCCGCTCCAGCGCTCGAGGACGTCGCCGAGATCCTGGCCCGCCCAGAAGCGCTGGGCCTGCTCGTGCTCGCGCGCCGGGTCCATGACCCGTTTGCGGTAGCGGGCGAACGAGGCGGACCGGCCGGCCTCCACGGCGCCGGTCCAGGCGCTCAGGAGCTGGCTACCGAGGTCGCGCGCGGTCACCACGAGGTGGACCTCGAAGCCGGCGAGGCCGTCGAGGAGCAGGTCGATCTGGCCGGGGGTGCAGGGAGCGAGCAGCTCCTGGCTGAACACCACGTCGTGGCGGCCCCGGTGGGCGCGGCGGCAGATCCCCGCCCACGCGCCCTCCACCTCGCGGCGCTGGTAGCCCCACGCCTTGTGGTCGCGGCGGATCTCGGCGGCGGCCCGGAACATCTCGTCGGGCGAGACCGCCGGTTGCCGCACGCCCAGCGCGTCCAGCGCCTCGGCGTGCTCGGCGAAGGCGGAGTCGAGGAAGGCGCCCCCGGTGCGGGGCAGACCGATGTGCAGGTAGGCCTTGCGCTTGCGTGCCATACCGGCACCGTGACAGCCCCGGTCGGCCGGCCGGTGAACGCGCGGTGACCGCTCAGCGCCGCCGCCACTCTAGAACGTGTTGCAGTTTCCAGCCTAGGATGCCCGCGTGATCACCTCCGACGCCATCACCTGGAACGCGCCGAACGACCCGCACCCCGCCCGCGCCGCGTCCCAGCGCTCCTACTCGGCCGTCGCCAAGGGCGACCTCGCCGAGTGGCTGACCGTGTACGCCGAGGACGCGGTGCTCGAGGACCCGGTCGGGCCGTCGATGTTCGACCCCGAGGGTCGCGGCCACCGCGGCCACGAGGGCATCACGGCGTTCTGGTACCAGGCCATCGCGCCGATCGCGCGCTTCGAGTTCGAGATCAACGACTCCTTCGCCAACCCGGGCAGCAACACCTGCGCGAACATCGGGCGGATCCGGACGTCGTTCCCCGACGGCAGCCACACCACGACCGACCTGATCATGGTCTACGTGGTGGACGACGACGGCCGGGTCGTCTCGATGAGGGCCTACTGGGAGCCGGACCGCACGATGGCGAGCTTCACGCAGGCCTGACCGGGGCTCACCGCTGCCGTCAGGTCGCGCAGTGCTCGGCGATCCACTCGACCAGCGGCCGCAGCGTGCGCCAGTCGTCGCGGATCAGGTCGAGCACGTCCGCGGTGTGGATCACCGGCTCGAAGCCGAGCGAGTGCCCGGCCACGAGCGACTTGTGCCGGAGCAGCTCGATGCGCGGATGGTCGGCGTCGTACCCGCGCGGCGTGGTCTTGAGCCGGTCGCCGCCGATCTCGAACCCGCCCTTCTCCAGCGCGCCGAGGATCCGCTCCAGTTCGGGGCCGAAGCGGTCGTGCGCCACCGAGGAGCGGAACGCCGCCAGCCGCGGCCCGCTCGCCTCGTAGAAGCCCGCGCCGGTGCGCACGCCGCGAGGTGACAGCTCGACGTACCAGCCGGTGGCCTCGCCCACCCGCACGAACGCGCCCTGGTGGGTCTTGTACGGCGTCTTGTCCTTCGCGAAGCGCACGTCGCGGTAGGGCCGGAAGATCTTCGCCGGCCCGAACTCCGGCTCCAGCGCGGTGCACAGCGCAGTCATCGGCGCCTTGATTGCCTCGGCGTACACCGACTTGTGCTTCTCCCAGAACGACTTGGTGTTGTCGACCTCGAGGTCGTCGTAGAAGTCGAGCGCGGCGACCGGGAAGCCGGTGAAGGCAGGGGTCTCGGGAGCGGTCACGCACCGAGGGTAGCCAGCCCGCACACGACGAGGTGGCGCCGCCCGCTGCTGCGCCGCCACCTCGCCCGTGCATCGGATCCCCACGCTCCGACACAGGGTCCAACGTGGGTACGGCGGGAATGTGACGCGACCGGTCCGGTATTTCTCCGACCGGCGTGTCGCTCCCCGGAGCCTCAGTCGAGCGTCGCGGTGACCTGCTCGTCGCCGTCCTCGGCCAGCGCGGTGACGGTCAGTGCGTCGCCGCCGCAGCGCGGCTGGTCGAGGAACGCCTGTCCCCCGGGGGACTGGTAGACGACCGCGAGGCCCGTGTCCGCGCTCCAGCGCACCAGCGCCGCCGGGTCGCCCTCCCGCTGCGGGTCGCGCACGAAGTACGCCGCGCCGGCGCACCAGGTGAGGCTGCCGGCGGTGCCGGGGCCGAGGTCGAAGTAGCCCTCGCCGGCGCGGGCGTAGAAGTGCGCGGCCTCGATCTGGCGCTCCTTCGGGATCACCGACCAGACGGCGCCGTCGTCGGTGAGCAGGCCGTCCCAGCCCTTGCAGTCCGCGACACCCGGGAACGGCGTGACCCGGTCACCCTCGAGGGTGACCAGCGTCCGGCAGGCGGGCTGGGAGTCGTCGAAGGTCTGGAGCGCGGTGCCGGCCGGGGTGATCCGGGCGTCGTTGAAGCCCTGCCGGTCGGGGGCGCACCAGCCCAGCGTCGAGGTGCGGCTCGCGAGGTCGACGGTGGCGACGCAGTAGTCGCCGTCGTGGACCGTGGCGTGGAGCAGCCGGCCCTCACCGAGCGCCCAGGTGCCGCCGGTGTGCGTGGGGAGGTCGGAGCCGCCGTCGATCCGGAACGTCTTGCCGGTCGCCAGCTCGGTGACCTCGGCGACGCTGGGGCGCTGCTCGTGACGGTCCTGGAGCACGACCACGGCCCAGTCGCCGTCGATCAGCGCCTCGCTCACCTGGGAGCGCGACCCGCCGCTCGAGCCCGATCCCGAGCTCGAGCCCGGTCCGTCCAGCTGGTAGCCGCGGCCGTTGCCGGTGACCCTGAGCGTCCAGTCGCCGCTGCGCGTGACGGTGTCGCCCACCGGCCCGTCGACCGGGCGCCAGTCGAGGAGGTCCGTGGCCGGCTCGACCACCTCCGGCTGGTCCGCGGTGCCGCCGGAGGCGGCGGTCGAGGGACTCTCGGAGGGCTCGGGGTCGGCGGTCGTCGGCCCGGTGCTGGTCGGTGACGTGCTGGGCTCGGGCGTGACCGGCTCGTCGCTGCCGCCGCAGGCCGCCAGTCCCAGGGCGAGCACCGCCGCGGAGGCGGCGTACCGGAGCCGGCGCATCAGACGCCGACGTTGTGGGCGTAGTGGGCCTGGTTGCCGCGGTAGCTCTTGTAGGCGCTGCGCCACTGCACCCGCGCGATCGAGGGCTCGGAGGGGTCGAAGCGGTGCTGGTTCCAGGGCTCGAAGTAGTTGAGCACGTCGGGCTTGTCGCCGCGCTTCGCGTAGCCGCGGCCGACCTGGAAGTGCCCCGAGGCGTCGTCGTCGAGGTAGGGGTAGAACTGCTTGAGCAGGATCGGGTGGAGCACCACCGGTGCCTTGTAGTCGGCGAGATGCCGCATCATCAGCAGCATCCACTGGCGGAAGCTGTACTTGCCGATGTCGAGCACGATGTAGGGCCCGGCGTGGTCCTCGTTGTCCCAGCCGGTGCTCTGGTTGACGACGCGCACCATGTCGTAGACCGAGGTGCCGTTGCCGGTGGTGTTCAGCCGCCGGGCCCAGTGCCCTTGCGTCTGACGCCGGTCGCGCCAGCCCCAGGCGATCATCTGCATCGAGGTCGGGCCGCACCAGTAGGTGCGGATCTGCTCCGACACCTGCGTGGGGTCGAGGATCGTGACCCGCTCGGGGTAGTCGCCCATGGTCTTCACGCTCGCCTGGCTGGGCGTGGCGCTCGCGCTGGCGGAGGCCGACGGCTTGGTGGTGGGGCTGGCGGTGGTGCTCGCCGACGTCCTCGCGGCGGCGGGTAGGGCGGCGCGCGCCTCGGGGTGGTCGGCCAGGAACCCGACGGGCAGCGGGACGCCCTCGATCTCGTGGCGCAGCAGCCACACCTTGGCGACCGACCGGGCGGCCATGGTCAGCTCCGCGCGGTCCGCGGCGGCGCGGTCCGCGGGGCTCATCCGGACGCGCTGGTCGAGCGCGGCCACGGGATCCAGGTCGCCGGTGGACTCGGTGGCGCCGGTGCTGCCGGCCGGTCGGGCGGCGGCGGTGCGTGCGGACCTGGCCATCCGCGCCCGGACCTCGGCCTCGGAGTCCTCGGTCCACCCGGCGCCGAGGCAGTAGCGCTGGCCCTCGAGCTCAGCGCAGCGCACCGCGGAGGACGCGAGCTGCTCGGGGGTGGTCCTGCCCGAGACCCGGCCCAGGGTGCGGCCCGCGGCGACGACGCGGTCGATCTCGGCCTGCATCTGCGGCGTCACCTCCGACCAGCCGGCCGTGGCGGCGGGTCGCAGGCCGCCCGCCTTGCCCCCGTCGGACGGCACGATCGCCCCGTCGTCCTCGCCCCTGGGGATGAGCGGGGTGAGCGCGAGCAGCACGACGAGGGTGCCGGCGACGGCCAACACGGAACGGCGGGACATGGAACGACCTCGAGACGACGGTGGGGGAAGGACCGGTCATCCCACTGTCACCTCTGGCCACTTGAAGCGTCAAGTTGCCCAATGGTCACAGCGACGGCCGGCGTCTGGTCGCGGAACGTCCTACGTCGTGAGGTCGAGGGGCCACGAACGGGATGACGTCGCGGGCCTCCTCCGGGGAGTGGAGCGGATGACGAGACTCGAACTCGCGACATCGACCTTGGGAAGGTCGCGCTCTACCAACTGAGCTACATCCGCACGACCCGGCGAACGGGTCGGCGCACATGCTATATCGCTCACTCCCCGCCGGGGGAGATGACCCTCGGTACGACGGGGGCGACCACCTGGGCGAGCGTCGGGTGCTTGGGGCTGACCAGGTGGCCGGACGAGCGTCCGGTGAGCCGACGGTGCACCCACGGCACAGCCGACGTGCGCACCCATGCGGCGTGCTCGCGCAGCTGCTCGGAGCGAGTGACGGTCGGCAGGTCGAGGAGCGGCAGCGGCTCGAGGCCGTGGTCGATGCCGAGGGTGTCGAGCACCTCGATCGCCATCCGCTGGTGGCCGGCCGGGCCCATGTGCATGCGGTCGGGGTCCCAGTAGCGCCAGTCGCGGTACTCCCGCAGCTTCCAGTAGTCCACGACGCTCGCGCCGTGCCGCTGGGCGCTGTCGCGCACGAACTCGTTGTAGAGCGCGAAGCGGCCGCGCAGTGGCCGGAAGATCGCGGACCCGCCCGGGTCGAAGGCGGTGAACACCAGCAGGCGGGCGCCGGTGTCCGCGAGCCGGCCGAGCGCGTCGTCGTACCTCTCGGCGAGGGCGTCGATGTCGACCTTCGGCCGCAGGATGTCGTTGGCACCGGCGTAGATCGTGATCAGGTCGGGGCGCAGCGCGATCGCGGGCTCGAGCTGCTCGTCGAGGACGCCGCGCAGCTTGCGGCCGCGGATCGCGAGGTTGGCGTAGCCGAAGTCGTCGGTCCGGCTCGCCAGCACCTCGGCGACCCGGTCGGCCCAGCCGCGGAGGCCGTTGGGGCGGTCGGGGTCGGGGTCGCCGACGCCTTCGGTGAACGAGTCGCCGAGGGCGACGTACCGGTGGAAGCTCACCCACCCATTCTCGCCGCCATCGCATCCCGACGCCGCAGCGGGTCCGGGCCGGTAGGTTGAGCGCGTGCTGCTCTCAGACCGCGACATCCTCGTCGAGATCGAGGCGGGCCGGATCGCCCTCGAGCCCTACGACGAGGGCATGCTCCAGCCGTCCTCGATCGACGTGCGGCTGGACCGCTTCTTCCGGGTGTTCGAGAACCACAAGTACCCCCACATCGACCCGGCGGCCGACCAGTCCGACCTGACCCGCGTGGTGGAGCCCGACGGGGACGACCCGTTCATCCTGCACCCGGGGGAGTTCGTGCTGGGGTCGACGTACGAGGTCGTGACGCTGCCCGACGACATCGCCGCGCGCGTCGAGGGCAAGTCCTCCCTCGGGCGGCTGGGGTTGCTCACCCATGCCACCGCGGGGTTCGTCGACCCCGGGTTCTCCGGGCACGTGACGCTCGAGCTGGCGAACGTCGCGACGCTGCCGATCAAGCTCTACCCCGGGATGAAGATCGGACAGTTCTGCTTCTTCCGGCTGTCCTCGCCCTCGGAGCACCCGTACGGCTCGGCGAAGTACGGCTCGCGCTACCAGGGCCAGCGCGGCCCGACGCCGTCGCGGTCGTACCAGAACTTCCACCGCACCCCGATCTAGGCGATGGAGCTTAGGCTAACCTAACTTCCATGACGACCACCGTTACGACCGTGCCCCCGATGATCCTCGACGAGGTCGAGGCCGTCCGGGTCGAGCGACTCTCGCCGTCGTTCGTCCGGGTCGAGCTGGGCGGTGCGTGCCTCGCGGAGTTCGGCGTGGACGGACCGCTCTACGACCAGCGGATCAAGCTCGTCTTCCCGTACGCCGACGGCCCGCTGCCGTCGCTCGCAGGCGCTGACGAGTCATGGCTGCGCGTCTGGCTCGAGAGGCCGGTGGAGGAGCGCGGCCACATGCGCACCTACACGATCCGCGACGTCGTCGGGTCCGCTGCCGACACCCGTCTCGTGGTCGACTTCGTGGTGCACGGCGAGGACGGCTCCGCGGGGCCGGGGTCGTCCTGGGCCGAGCGGGCCCGGCCCGGCGACCGGCTGGTGCTGCTGGCGCCCCGGCGGGGTCACGCGTTCGGAGGGATCGAGTTCGACCCCGGTACGGCGGCCCGGCTGCTGCTGGTCGGCGACGAGACGGCGGTCCCGGCGATCTGCTCGATCCTCGCCCAGCTGCCGTGGCGGGCGCGTGGGGCGGCGTTCCTCGAGGTCCCGACGACCACGGACGTGCCGAGCGTGGTGCACCCCGAGGGGGTGGAGGTCGTCTGGCTGCCCCGCGACGGCGCCCCCCTCGGGTCGCTCGTCCACGACGCGGTGCTCGAGCACCTCGGGGTGCCGGGGCTGGTGGTCGAGGAGCCGGACGTGGTCGACCCGGACCTGTGGGAGACCCCGACGTACTCCTCCTCCGGCGAGGAGGTCGAGTCGGCGGTGACCGTGGTGGGCCACGATCTCGACGACCTCTACGCGTGGATCGCCGGGGAGTCGGGGATGGTCATCGCCCTGCGGCGGGCCCTGGTGAGCGACCTCGGCGTCGACCGGCGCCAGGTCGCCTTCATGGGCTACTGGCGCCGGGGCGTCGCGATGCGCTCCTAGGGTTCGGCGGCGGTACTCCCTGACGAACGGGCCCCGATTCGGCCGGCTGGGGGGCCCGTTCGTCAGGGAGTACCGCTGCGAGCGGTCAGCTGTCGAGGCGCGATGCGACGCGACGCATCCGCTGGACGAGCAGGCTGCGGTAGGTGGTGGACGGGATGCGGGGCGCCCGCGCACGGGTGATCCGCTCGGCAAGCTGCTGGCGGGCGACCTCGGCGTCGAGGACCACGTTGCTGTTCTCCATGGCGTTCTCCTGCGAGTGAGTGGGTGGGGTCAGGCCTGGGTCAGGACGATGTCGCCGCTGACCGTCTTCGCGCGGACCTCGACGTGGTCGGCGCCGTCGCGGGGTTCGCCGGCGCCGCTGAGGTTGGAGCGGATCTCGCCGGTGATCGTGGAGATGTCGGTCCACACCGGTACGCCGGCGGGGACGCCGACCGCGACGTCTCCCGAGGCGCCCTTGACCGTGACCCGGCCTCGAAGCGCCTTGCTCACGACCAGGTCGCCGGAGCCGGTGGTGAGGGCGACGTCGCCCTCGGACTCGCCGACCTTGAGGTCACCGGACCCGGTCTTCACCACGGCAGAGCCGCGGGTGGCCCACAGCTGCACGTCGCCGGACCCGGTCGAGACGAGCACGCTGGCGGCGGCGTCGACGACGAGGACGTCGCCGGAGCCGCTCTTGGCCTTGAGGTCGGCGCGGGCCGCCTCGATGCGGATGTCGCCGGACCCGGTCTCGACGACGAGCGGGCCGGCGCCGGTGTCGACCTCGACGTCGCCGGAGCCGCTCTTGAGCTGGGCGGTGCCGACCGTGCCGGTCACCATGATGTTGGCGCTGCCGGTGCGGACCGCGAGGTCGCTCGAGGTGGGCAGGGTGACGACCACGTCGAGGCGGCTGTCCCCGCCGAAGATGCCGCCGCGCTGCTTGGGCCCGACGACGCTGATCTGGCTGCCGTCCTGACGGACGACGGTCTGGTCGGCGTCGCGCCCGGTGACGACGACGTGGGTCTCGGTCGTGTCGGTGGCCGCAACCTTCACCGAGCCCTTGCCGATCTCGGCGACGAGGCGGACGGGCTGGTGGGTCTCGAAGTGATGCTCGGTCATGGTGCTCCTCCTGCATGAGGGTGTGGTCGGCCGCGGGGCCGGCCTGGTGCCGGACCCGGGAAGAGGGATGGGGGAGTGTGTTGCTGCTGTGCGACTGGGTCTCGACACGCCGGTCGCGGCTTCGTTCCTCAGCCGCGCGGCTCGCTCGACCACCATCAGCGGAGCCGCTGACGCGTCTCCGCTAGACCCAGCCGGTCATCCGGCGGTTGCCACGCTTGCCGCCGAAGGGGTCGTTGCCGCTGAGGAACGGGATGCTCGACAGGTCGATGTCGACGTTGATGGCGCTGTCCCGGGTGGTTGCCGCGCGGACCACGGTGACCAGCCAGGTGTTGAGCGAATGGCCCGACCGAGCCGCAAGCTCCTCGGCCTTGGCCTTGACCGACTCGGGGATCCGGAGCGTGATGCGGGCGACGTTGCCGTCGTCCTCGGGCTCCTCGACCGGAGCAGCGGGGGAGGTCGCCTCCTCGGACGGCCCGGCCGGCGTGCTGTGCACGACGAAGTCGAGCTCGCGGCCGGTGAGGCGCACGTCGACGCCGCCGTTGGGCATCTCGGCGGTGATCTCGGCTGCGGCCTGGGAGACCGCCTCCATCAGGGCGAGGCGGGCGGCGGGGTCGAGCGCGAAGGCCAGCCGCTCGGTGGCCTCGCGGGCCTCCGGGCCGGCCGCCTCGGCGGCGGCCACGAGGTCGCGGCGGAGGCTTTCGACGTACGGCGTGATGTCCATGCGCACCACGATGACATCACGATGATGTCATGTCAAGGCCATGTGACGTCACGACGGTGTCACCGTGGTGCGCGAGGTTTGTGCGGCTCGCGGGCCGGGCACGTGATCCGGTGGCCCATCCGGGCCTCCCCGATCGGTGCACGAAAGGTCATCACCATGGCGAGTCCGACCGTCCTGGCCACCGACACGATCATCTCGGCCCATGCGGTCGACTACCTGATCATCGCGCTCTACTTCGCGGTCGTGATCGGCATCGGCGTGATCGCCCGCCGGCAGATCTCCGACTCGGTCGACTTCTTCCTCTCGGGCCGCTCGCTCCCGGCCTGGGTCACCGGGCTGGCCTTCATCTCGGCGAACCTGGGCGCGGTCGAGATCATGGGCATGTCGGCGTCGGGTGCGGAGTTCGGCCTGCCGACCGTGCACTACTTCTGGATCGGCGCGATCCCGGCGATGCTGTTCCTCGGCGTCGTGATGATGCCGTTCTACTACGGCTCCAAGGTCCGCTCGGTGCCGGAGTTCATGCGCCGGCGGTTCGGCACCGGCGCCCACCTGGTCAACGCGACGTCGTTCGCGGTCGCCCAGCTGCTGATCGCCGGCATCAACCTGTACCTGCTCGGCAGCATCGTGCACGCGCTGCTCGGGTGGCCGCTCTGGGTGGCGCTGATCGTGGCCGCCGCCATCGTGCTCTCCTACATCACCCTCGGCGGCCTGAGCGCCGCGATCTACAACGAGGTCCTGCAGTTCTTCGTGATCGTCGGCGGCCTGCTGCCGTTGACGCTGATCGGCCTGCACCGCGTCGGCTGGTGGAGCGGACTGTCCGACAGGATCACTGCGGCCGCCGAGGCGCACCCCCAGGACATCGCGCCGGCCGAGCAGCAGTTGAACTCGTGGCCCGGCCTGCCCCTGACCGGCTTCGACTCGTCGTTCCTGTCGGTGATCGGCATCGTGTTCGGTCTTGGCTTCGTGCTGTCGTTCGGCTACTGGACGACGAACTTCGTCGAGGTCCAGAGGGCGATGGCGTCCAACTCGATCTCCTCGGCCCGCAAGACGCCGATCATCGGCGCCTTCCCCAAGATGTTCGTCCCGTTCATCACGATCCTGCCGGGCATGATCGCCGCGGTGCTGGTCACCGAGATCGGCGACATCAAGTCCGGGCAGACGGTTGCCGGCGGAGCCTCCGGCGAAGGGGTCAAGTACAACGACTCCCTGCTCTACCTGATGCGTGACATCCTGCCGAACGGCCTCCTCGGACTGGCCATCACCGGACTGCTCGCGGCGTTCATGGCTGGCATGGCGGCCAACATCTCGGCGTTCAACACGGTGCTGAGCTACGACCTCTGGCAGCAGTACGTCGTCAAGGACCGCGACGACGACTACTACTTGTGGATCGGACGGGTCGCGACCGTCGCCGCGACCGTTATCGCGATCTTCACCGCGGGCCTGGCGAGCAACTTCAGCAACATCATGCAGTACCTCCAGACGCTGTTCGGGTTCTTCAACGCCCCGCTGTTCGCGACCTTCATCCTCGGCATGTTCTGGAAGCGGATGACCGCCACCGCCGGCTGGGTCGGCCTGGTCGCGGGCACCGCCTCAGCGGTGATCGTGGCGTTCCTCAGCGAGGATTCGTTCGGGTCCGCGAGCACCGGCACGCTGGCGATCAGCGGTCAGGGCGCGGCCTTCGTTGCCGCCGGCGTGGCGTTCGTGGTCGACGTCGGACTCAGCATCGTGGTCTCCCTGGTCACCGCTCCCAAGCCGGTCGAGGAGCTCCGCGGGCTGGTCTACTCCGAGACCCCGCGCGAGGACCTCGTCGACCCGGACGAGGCAGCTCATCCGTGGTACCAACGCACGCTCCCGCTCGCCGGGGTCGCGCTGGTCATGGTCGTCATCCTGAACGGCATCTTCTAGGAGCCCGTCATGTCTGATACCTCGACGCAGGGCCGCCACACGGCCGGCATCCTCGACATCCGCAACATCATCGGCAGCCTGATCGGCGTGTACGGCGTGATCCTCACGCTGATGGGCCTGTTCGGCGACCAGGAGTCCGACAAGACCGGCGACGTCAACGCCAACCTCTGGGCCGGCCTGGTGATGATCGTGGTCGGCCTGGTGTTCGTGACCTGGGCCCGGCTCCGCCCGGTCGTCGTGCCCGAGCACCACGATCGACCCCAGGGCCCGCCTCACGACGAGGCGGCGTAGAGCGCCACCGCCGCCACGCGGTGGGCGTCGTCGCGGTAGACCTCGACCCGCAGCGGGCACCCGGCGCGGGTCGGCGAGAAGATCAGCGCCGCGAACGCGTCACCGGTGCCGGCGACCGCCGGCTCGGGGACCCCGCAGTCGCCGGGCCCCTCGGTGGCGCGGACGATCCGGAGCGCCGGCACGGCGTACGTCAGGGGCAGGTCGTCGGTCAGCCGCACCCGTGAGGTCGCCTCCCGCAGGGCGTCCAGGACTCCCGTCTCGGCCCACGCCTCGGGGTCGGCTGCTTCGTCACCGCTCAGCACGGTGGCCGGACCGTCGCCGGCGTACACGAAGACCCGGTCGGCGAACGCCGGGCCCGGGCCGCGCGCGTTGGCGAGGTCGACGAGCTGCCAAGTCGTCGAGCGCTGCTGGTAGGTGGTCAGACAGGTGATGTTGGCGGGGATCGAGGTGTAGAGCGTGATCGGGTCCCCGCGGTCGTACGCCGCACCTCGGGCGGGGTCGGTCCCGATCGCCCGGTCCGCCACCTCGCACGCGCGCACCGGCTCGACGGTCACCTCGAGGCCGAGGCCCTGCAGCAGGTCCTCGGCCGACTGCCGACCGAACCCGAAGACCGAGGGCACCTGGTCGTCGTCCAGGTGGTCGACCGGCGGCTCGTCGGGACGGGTCAGGGCCACCACGGCGAGCACCGCCGCGAGCGCGGCCACGGCGGCGCCGATCGCCCGCCAGGGTGGTCGCCGCGGTTCGCGCGGCCCACGGACGGCGTCCTCGAGGGCCGCCTGCACGAGCGGGTCGGGGTCCTCCGCGTGGCGGATCCGCCGGTGCTGTGCGGCCAGGACCTGGCGGACCAGCGCGGGCGCGTCGTCCTCGTCGACGCCGAGGTCGACCGCGGTGCGGAGTAGCGCGTGCCACCGGGCGTCGGCGTACTCCTGCGGGTCCACCCTCCCTAGGGTTCACCCAGGAGCAAGGAGACGGCCACGAGCTCGCCGGCGTCGTTGCTGAACAGCTGCACCGCGAAGTCGTCGACGCACGAGTCCACCGATCCCGGCGCCGGCACGACCGCGACGTGGTTGAGCTTGCGCAGGTCGGGGGGCACCGGCCCGTAGGTCTTCAGGCAGCGGCCGTCGGGCGCGGCGACGTACGCGACGGCACGGTGGTCGGTCAGGACATCGAGCGGCGACAGCGGGCACGCGCGGCCGGCGTACTCGCCGAGCTCGGTGCAGGTCCCCCAGGCCTGGGGCCGGCGGGCCTGGGCCCGGGTGACGAACCCTGTGAGTGCGTTGCCGAGGTAGAGGTCCACCTGGTCGGCCAGCGGGGGCAGGTCGGACCCGTCCCGGGCGAAGGCCCGGAACGCCTCCGCCTCCTCCTGGCCCGCCGGCGCCGGGTCCGCCGGGGCACTCGCCGTCGTCGTCGGCGTGGCGGGCGCGCTGGTGGTCGGCGCGGGCGTGCTCGACGGCGTGGGCGTCGGCTCCTCGGCGGTGGTGGGTCCGGCATCGGACCCACAGCCGGCCAGCAGGAGGATCCCCGACAGGGCCAGGGTGGCTGCTGCCCCGAGCCGCGTCATCGCTCCACCGTACGCGAGTCAGCTCCGGCCGGTCAGCAGGTCGACGGCGCGGATCGCGCCGTCGTCGTCGACCCAGACCAGCACCGACCAGTCGTCGCCGCAGCCACGTGGCTCGGGCACGGAGAGGCGCCAGGCGGCCGAGCTCGAGAGGCCGTCGGGGAGCTCGCCGCGCACGAGGCAGGAGTCCTGTCCGACGCCCGCGCCCTCGGACTGCGCGACCGGACCGGTGAGCCTCTCGAGGACCTCGCCCCAGGCCGTCGGGTCCGCCGCCTCCTCCGGGGTGAGCGTCGCCCACAGCCCGTCGGCGACGTACAGCTCGACCTGGCTCGCGACGGTGGGCGCCGGGCCGTCCCCGCGGGCGAAGGCGACGAGGTCGTCGGCGGCCTCGGTGAGCGGCGTCGGTACGACGAACGCGGAGCTGTCACACCCGGTCTGCCGGTCGACCACCCCGATGGTGACGGTCACGCCGGGCTCGACCTCGTCGCCCCAGGCGGGTGTCTGGGCCGCGACCGTGCCGACCTGGCCGCAGTCGGGCCGCGCCACCTCGTCGACGCCGTACCCGGCCGCCTCGAGACGGTCCCGGGCGTAGGCCGCGGAGTCGCCGACCACGTCCGGGGGGCCGGGTACGTCGCCGGGGGCGTGCACGTCCGAGACGAGCACCGCGTCGAGCGCGCCGGCCGGGTTGCGGAAGAGGGTGACTGCGGTGCAGGTCCCGAACAGGTGGACGCCGTCGGTCGGGATCCCCACCCACAGGACGAGTCCGCGGCGGCCGCGCAGCTCCTGCGGGCGCGGGCCGCAACCGCCGGGCCCGATCTGCGTGCCGAGCCCCGGGGTCTGGTAGACCGTGCTCCCGTCGCTGCTCCACCGCTGGACCTCGCCGACCGCCCGCCGCACGATGTCCAGTCCCGGCCACGACTGGGGGTTCGACGCCTCGGTGCGCGACAGCGTCGTGCGGTCGTCCCCGACGTAGACCGCCACCTCCCCGGCGAGCGGTGGTGCGTCACCGCGCCCCCTGGCGAAGTCGAGGAACCGCCACGCAGCCTCGCGGTCCGGTCCGAGGTCGCGCCCGAGACACCCGGCGTCCGGGGCGGCCGTGGTGACGGTGACCGATGTGCCCGGATCGACCAGGGTGCCGGTCGCAGGCCTGGTCCCCAAGGCGCGCCCGGGCAGGTCGCGGCAGCTCGCGACGGTCGCGATGGTCCCGCGCAGGCCGAGATCCTGGAGCCGGTCCACGGCCTGCTCGGCGGTCAGCCCGAACACCGACGGCACCTGGTCGGGGCCGAGCCGGAAGCGACCGTCGTCCGGTGGAGGTGGGGCGGGCTCTGGGGTCCGACCGCCGCCGGGCAGGGTCACGGCCAGCAGGGCGGCGACCAGCACGATCGCGGCGGCCGCAGCGAGTGCCGGCCACCAGGGCCGCATCGGCGGGGCGGGCAGCGGGCCGGCCGGAGCGACCTCCACGGTGTCGCCGGCGAGGTGCAGGAGCCTGCGGGCATCGTCGTCGGTGAGCATCAGCTGCTCCTCACATGGTCGTCGGCGGCCAGCGCCGCCAGGGCGCGCGCGGTCCGGCTCTTCACGGTCCCAGGCGCGACGCCCAGGACCTCGGCGGTCTCGCGCTCGGAGAGGTCGGCGTAGTAGCGCAGCACCAGCACCTCGCGGTGGAGGAGGCTCATCGCCGCCAGGGCCTGGCGGACGGCCAGGCCGGCGGCCAGGTCAGGATCGGGGGTCGGTACGTCGGGCAGCTCCTCGGTCGGCAGCTCACCGGTCCACCGGCGGGCCCGGGCGTCGCGCAGCGTGTTGACCAGGATCCGGTAGACGTACGCCTCCGGCTGATCGGCCCGGACGACCCGCCGCCAGGACCGGAAGCAGCGCAGCAGTGCGGTCTGCACGACGTCCTCGGCGTCGGGCTGCGGGCAACCGAGCAGCACGGCGGTCCGCACCAGCGTGGGACGCCGCGCGGCGACGTACTCGCTGAAGTCCATGCGGCCTCCCGTCCGGTCCACACCGTATGACCGGCGAGTGGCACGGATCGGTTCCCGAGAACGCCGAACGGGTCGTGTGCCTCAGCACGCGCGATGGCGCGTCCTGGGGCACACGACCCGTCGGTCGCGCTCAGAGGTCGAAAAGCGAGCCGGCCTCGTGGATGTCCACGTCGGTCTTCGGCTGGTGCGCCTCGCCGCTGGCCTGCGGCTGCGGCTTCTCCTCGGCCGCGGGCTCCTCGGGCTGCTCAGCCTCCGGCTCGGGCTCGGGCTCCGCTGCGGGCTCCGGCTCCGGCTCTGCGGCTGCCTCGGGCTCGGGCTCGGGCTCGCCGACCGCGGCGTTGGCGGCAGCGGTGGCCGAGGCGCTGAGCTCCTGCGGGTCGGGGGCCGCGATGTCGAACAGCGAGCCGCCCGAGCTCAGGTCGATCTCGGGCTGCGGCTCCGGCGCCTTCGCGGGCGCCGCCTTCGGCTCGGCTGCCGTCGGCTCGGCGGCCTTCGGCTCCTCGACCGTCGGCTCGGCGGCCTGCGGCTCCTCGGGAGCGGCGATGTCGAACAGCGAGCCACCGGACCCGAGGTCGATCTCGGATTGCGGCTGCTGGGCGGGCTTCTCGGCTGCGGGGGTCTCGGCGGCGTTCGCCGGCGCTCGCTGCTCGGCCTCCGGTGCGGGCTCGGCGGCCTTCGGCTCGTCGGCGGCGATGTCGAACAGCGAGCCACCGGACCCGAGGTCGGTGTCGGGCTGGGCGGGCTTCTCGGCTGCCGGGGCCTCGGGGACGCTCGCCGGCGCTCGCTGCTCGACCTGCGGTGCGGGCTCGGCGGCCTTCGGCTCGGGCTCCGCGTCGCCGCCCAGGTCGAACAGTGAGCCACCGGACGAGGCGGGCGGGGCCGGGGCCGGCTCGGCCTCCTCCTCGGCGGGCGCCGGGGTGTCGAACAGCGACGTGCCACCGGAGGCCTTGGCCGCCGGACCGACCTCCGCCGTCTCGGTGACGGTGTCGGTGGTCTGGGTGACGTCGCCCGCCTCCGGCTCCGCCTTGGTCTCCACCGACCGAGCAGCCGGGGCGGCGGCACCGCCGGAGCCGGGCGCGTACCGGGTGGCCATCTCGCCCTTGACCGAGGCGAGCAGCATCTGCGCCACGTCGAGCACCTCGACCTCGGCACGGGCCGCGCCCTTGTCCTGCTGGGCGGTGAGCCCGTCGGAGAGCATCACCCGGCAGAACGGGCAGCCGACCGCGATCTGGTCGGCTCCGGTGCCGACCGCCTCGATGGTGCGGTTGTCGTTGATCCGCTCCCCGATGGTCTCCTCCATCCACATGCGCGCGCCGCCGGCGCCGCAGCAGAAGGACCGTTCGGAGTTGCGCTCCATCTCGACGACCTGTGCGCCGGGCAGCACCTGGAGCAGCTCGCGCGGCGGGGTGTAGACGCCGTTGTGGCGACCGATGTAGCACGGGTCGTGGTAGGTGATCGTGCGCTTGTGGGCGCCGGCACCCTCGCGCACCGGGGTCAGCTTGCCCTCGCGCACCAGCCGGTTGAGCAACTGCGTGTGGTGCACGACCTCGAGCTCGATGCCGAACTCCTTGTACTCGTTCTTGAGCGTGTTGAAGCAGTGGGCGCAGGTCGAGACGACCTTCTTGACCCGGTACTCCTTGAACGTCTCGACGTTCTGCTGGGCGAGGCCCTGGAACACGAACTCGTTGCCGGCCCGGCGGGCGGAGTCACCCGTGCAGGTCTCGCCGTTGCCGAGCACGCCGAAGCTGACGCCGGCGATGTCGAGCAGCTCGGCGACCGCGCGGGTGGTCTTCTTGGCCCGGTCCTCGTACGCGCCGGCGCAGCCGACCCAGAACAGCCAGTCGACCTCGTCGAGCGACTCGATGGTCTCTCCGACGACCTTGACCTCGAAGTCCAGGCCCTTGGCCCAGTCCATGCGCGCGTTGGGCGACATGTTCCAGGGGTTGCCGTTGTTCTCGAGGCCGCGGAACAGCTGGTTGAGCTCGCTGGGGAAGTTGGACTCGACGAGCACCTGGTAGCGGCGCATGTCGATGATGTGGTCGACGTGCTCGATGTCGACCGGGCACTGGTTCACGCACGCCCCGCAGGTCACGCACGACCACAGCACGTCGGGGTCGAGGACACCGGACCCGTCCTCGGGCATGTAGAACCACTCGTCGCCGGTCTCCCCGATGAGCGGACGCTCGACCTCCTTGGTCAGCGTGGCGTTGCCCTCGAGCAGGCCCTCGCGCTTGCCCTCGTCGGCGAGCAGGTACGGCGCCTTCGCGAACGCCGCGTCGCGCAGCGCCATGATCATGAGCTTGGGCGAGAGCGGCTTCTCGGTGTTCCACGCCGGGCACTGCGACTGGCATCGACCGCACTCGGTGCAGGTCGCCATGTCGAGCAGGCCCTTCCAGGTGAAGTCCTCGACCGCGCCGACGCCGAGCTTGGCGTCCTCGTCGAGGTCGTCGATGTCGTCGAGGGTGACCGGCTTGCCGTCGGAGATCAGCGGCTTGGCGGCGCCGAGCGCGACCGGCTCGCGACCGAAGAGGATGTTGATCGGCGCCATGAAGATGTGCAGGTGCTTGGAGTTCAGCACGAAGATCAAGAACACCAGCATCACGCCGATGTGCAGGAGCAGGCCGATGCCGATCAGGGCGGTGCTGTCGGGGAGCACCTTGCCGAGCAGGTGCGAGACGAACGCCGCCTTGCCGTAGCCCTCCTCGCCGGTCGCCATGTCGCGGGCTGCGACCGCGCCGCGGAACAGGAACATCGTCCACACGACGTTGAAGATCATGAACAGCGTGAAGTACGCCGGGCCGAGGTGCGAGCCGAAGAAGCGGGACTTGCGGCCCATCTGCTTGGGCTGGTTGCGCAGCCGGATGGCCCAGAAGACGACGAGCCCGAGCGTGCACATCACGGCGATGAAGTCCTGGAGGAAGCCGAGGACGCCCCAGTTGTTGAAGACGAACCAGTGCCATTGCGGGTCGCGCGCGATGAGTGCGGCGTACGCCTCGAGGTAGACCGTGGCCAGGATCAGGAACGCCCACATCACGAAGAAGTGCGCGGTGCCGGGCACCGACCACTTGAGCATCTTGCGCTGACCGAACACCTCGACGACCTGCCGCTTGGCCGCGGCGCCGAGGCGGCGGGTCACCCCCGCGACGCGGTCCGGGGCGGGCTGGCCGTGGGTGATCAGCCGATACAGGAAGAGCACTCGCTTCCCCGCGATCGGCAGGGCTATCGCGTTCATCACGAGGCCCAAGATCAGCACTGCAGTCACTGGTTGCTCCCTGTCAGGTGGTCGGTCCGCGCGCCCGGGGGCGCGACCGCGAGCCTATTGGCAGCCGCGTTGCCCGTCAGTCCCCCGGAAGCGTGAGAAGAATCCTACCCATTGGTAACTTGATCCGGATACAGCACAGCTCCCGGCCGAGGCCGGGAGCTGTGCGAGGGCCCGAGGGTCAGGGGACCTGGGTGATCCGGTCGGTCGCGGAGGCCGCCACCGGGTCGTGCTCCTGCAGGTACTTCACGAGAGCGTCGATGTCGAGCCCGCCGAAGTAGCCGTTGGTCGACTCCGTGAACGTCGAGAACCCGTCGCCGCCGCCGTACAGGAAGTTGTTGGCGACGACGCGGTAGGTCGCGGCGTCGTCGATCGGCACCATCGGCGTCGCCGGGTCACCGTCCGCGTCCACCATCACCGAGCCCGGCACCAGCGCGTCGGCGTCGACCGCCGCCGCCTCGGAGGTGTCCCACGCGTAGCTGAGACCCGAGACCTGGAGGATCTTGCGGCTGGCCTCGTTGGTGCCGTTCCACTGCTGGTTGAGCAGCGCCTTGATCTGGGCACCCGTCAGGTCCATCGACACCATGTAGTTGTTGAACGGCTGGACGGTGAAGGTGGCGCCGTAGGTCACATCGCCGGCGGCGTTCTCCAGCAGGTCGGCCCGGATGCCGCCGGGGTTCATCAGCGCGATCACCGGCTCGACGGCGGTCCGTCCGCTAGCTCCGGCCTCGACCGTGGAGCCGTCGGCGACCTGGGCGTCGGCGATCAGGTTGCCGAGCGGCGAGTCGCCGCCGTCGGCGTCGGCGGTCCGGCTGACAGAGGTGCCCGGCTCGATGTGCCCGACGACCTGGTTCTCGATCGGCGCGACCAGGGCCTTGTAGGTGTCGATCAGCGACTGGACGGCCGGCACCGGCGTCACGTCGGCGCCGTTCTGGGCGATCAGGTTGTCGGCGTACTCCGCCGGCCGCACGACGTCGTGCGTCGTCGGGTCGATCAGCAGGTGGATCTTGGTGAGCATCCGGCCGATCGACATCGCGCTGGTCAGGAGCCGCGGCTGGCCCTTCGGGTCCTTCACGAGGCAGTTGTACGCCTGGTGGGTGTGCCCGGACACGACGGCGTCGATCGCGGGGCTGAGCTTCTGCGCGATCTCGAGGGCGGGGCCGCTGACGCCGGAGCAGTCGTTGTAGGCCGTGGTGTCCGCGGGCTTGACCCCCTCGTGCAGGAGCACCACGATCGACCTGATGCCGCGCTTGCGCAGCTTCGGCACCAGGGCGTTGGCGGTCTTGACCTCGTCGGCGAACGCCAGGCCCTGCACGCCGGCCGCTGTCACGATGTCGGGCGTGCCCTCGAGCGTCATCCCGATGAACGCGACCTTCTGGCCCTTGACCTTCATGATCTTGGTCGCCGGGAAGAGCGTGTCGCGGGCGTGCGCCTGGCCGTCGGCCCACTTGACGTTGGCGGCGAGGTACCGGAAGTCCGCCCCGCCGAAGCCCTGGTCACCAGGGCAGGAGTTGGCGCCGTTCGCGCCGTCCGGGCCGTCGTCGAGGCAGCCGCCGTTCTGCATCCGGCGCAGCTCGCGCCAGCCCTCGTCGAACTCGTGGTTGCCGACCGAGGCCACCTGGAGACCCAGCAGGTTCATGGCCTTGATGGTGGGCTCGTCGTGGAACGCGCCCGACAGCAGCGGCGTCGCCCCGATGAGGTCGCCCGCGGCGACGGTCAGCGGCGCCGCGCCCGCGGCGCGGGACCGCGCGCGCTCCTGCTTGAGCAGTCGGGCGAGGTACGCCGCTCCGCCGGCCGGGGTGTTGTTGATCCGCCCGCTCGAGCTGGTCGCGGGGACCGGCTCGAGCTGGCCGTGGAAGTCGTTGATCGCCAGCAGGTCGACCTTGACGTAGTCCTTCTTAGCGCCACCCTTCGCCGGCGAGGCCTTCGTCAGCTGGGTGTAGGTGGCCTTCGCGTCCGGGCGGTGCTCCCGGGTCGCCGTGGCGGACGAGGCGCCGGCGGCCACCAGGAGCGCCAGTGAGGTGAGTGCTGCTGCAGCAGGCAGGAGACGAGTGTGAACCGTCCGGGACATGGCTCTCCTTGGATCGGGCTGGGGCCTGCAAGGTAACCGACCCCCGACTTCCCGGGGAAGGCCCGCAGCGCCGACCCTCCCGAAAGGGCAAGCAGCGGTCTGCTAGCCCTGGCGCACCCCGGTGACCCGTCCGCCGCGGGTGAACGTGACGGTCATCGGCACCCGTGGCTTCGCCGCGGTGCTGGCGCAGAAGCCGTACGTCGTGCCGAGCCGCGTGTAGGGCTGTCCGACCGCCTCCATGACCTGACGGGTGGTCATGCCGGGGCGGATCAGGGCGCGGACCCGGTCGACCGTCTTGCGCTGCCCTGGGTTGCGGCAGGAGTCGGGGGCGATGCCCTCGGCCCGCTCCCACATCTGCAGGTAGGCCTCCGCGCCGCGCGCCATGTCGTCCTTGATCTCGGCACCGTCCCCGGTGTGCTGGGCGTCGGCGACCTTGCCCAGGTCCTGGATCCAGTCCGGGTAGAGGCCGTACTGGGCGACGCCGTCGACGTTGATGTCGTAGACGCGCTCGCCGGCGTGCTGCTGCCCGACCTGAACGCCGCCGAGGCCGGTGAACGGGTAGGTCACGGGGTTGGGCACGTCGGCCCCGCGTGGGTCGCCCTGGGCGCCCAGCCCGTTGATGTCCGCGCCGAAGCCGAGGCCCCAGTAGTAGCGCGGATCCGCCCAGCCGACGTGGGTGCGCCACTTCTCGACGAAGCCGGTCGAGTCGCCGGCGTACGGTGCGATGAACCCGCCCTCCTCGTAGATCCGCGGGTAGGCGTCGGGCGTCGACCAGGAGTGGCTCGAGAGGACCCCGTGGTAGCCCATCTCGTCGATCTGGTCGAGGGCCGCGACCCGGGCCTTGACGCTCATGTGGTCGGGGTCGAACAGCATGTGCCGCTTCGCGAGGCCGCGGATCGTGTACTCGCCGAGCGTGGTGAGGCCGCGGTTGTTGCAGTGGTCCGGGGGCCCGTAGGCGGGCAGCGCGGGCAGGTTGAGGGTGCCGAACAGCTCGGCCACCGCACCGAACAGCGCGTCCTGCTGGCCGGCGGAGATGTCCGGCGCGGCGAGCTGGTTGTGGTCGTGCGCGCCGGGGATCTCCGGCTCGCAGTGCCGCATGTCCCAGAACGTGCCGGTCTCGAGGAAGTTGGCGCTGTTGACCGCGACGCCGACCTCGCCGTTGTCGCCGGCGATGCCGGACAGCGCGTTGTCGAACTTGTTGACGAGCTCCATCTGGCGCACGCCCATGCGCTTGACCGCGTCGAGCTGCTCGTCGATGCCGGCGATGTCGCAGGCCGGCACGTCACCGCCGGGTAGCGCCTTGAACGTGCAGCCGAACGGCACGCTGGTCTCGATGCCCATGACCACCGCCATCTTGCCGGCGTTGATGACCTTCCGCGCCTGGAAGGGGTTGGTGACGATCCGGTAGAAGCCCTTGCCGGGCCCGCCGAACTGGGCGTCGATGTAGTCCTGCATCGCGTACATGTCCTTGGCCTGGAGGCGGACCGAATCCATGTCGTCGCAGGAGTTGTGCTTGATCGGGTAGAGCTGGCAGAGCTGGTTGTTCTCGACCAGCAGGTTCACGAAGAGCCGCTGCCCGCCGCGCCAGGAGCGCTCCAGCCACCGGTAGTAGGTGCCCTCGTGGGTCAGCGAGTCGGGCGCCGGCCAGTCCTTGAAGGTCGGCCAGCCGACCGGGTCGTGGTGCGGCCGCCCCGAGAGCACCGACTCGAGGACGCCGCCGTACCCGCCGGTGGCGGTGTGGTCGGGGCAGTCGACCAGGGCGTACGGCGCGCCGTAGCGGTCCCACGGCTTGCCGCAGTGGGCGTCGCCGCCGAGGAACTCGAACGCCATGCCGTGCGTGTGGGCGTCGACGTAGCCGCGGACCTCCTGGAACGGCGTGACACCGGCGTGCGGGCGGCCGGTGATGTCGATCTGGGACTCGGGGTACGCCGCGCAGCCGGTGGTCCGGGTCGGCCGGAACGTCGACGCGCCGCCGAGCGTGAGCGCGCCGACCGCGTTGGCGAAGGAGTAGCGGCCGCCGCCCAGCGTGGCGATCCGCCACACGGTGTCGGCGCTCGGGTCGCCGGCACGGTCGCCACCGGCGGACACGAAGGCCCGGTCGGTGTCGTAGATGAGGTAGCGGCCGAGGTCGGTGGCCTTGAAGTAGAACGGCTCGCCGCCGGAGGTGAGCGTGTAGCAGCCGCCCGCGAGCGCGTAGCGGTTCTGGGGGTGCAGCAGCCGCGGGCCGGTGATCGGCGCGGTGGTGAGGCGGGGGTCGGGCAGGGCGCGCTCGCGCTCGACGTACGCCGCGGCCTCGGCCTTCTCGGCCGCGGTGGTCGGGTCCCGCGTGATCGCGCCGAGGTCGCCGGCGCGGGAGATCGCGTTCTTGTCGGCCTTGAGGGCTTCGAGCGCGTCCTGCGCGTAGGTGTAGCGCTGGCCCAGGCCGCCGGGCCGCAGGCCTGCGGCGCCGCCCATCGACACCGCGACGGCCACCACCGTCGCCCCGGCGACGACGGCCATGGTCAGCTGACGGAGGCGTCTCTTCTCGTTCACCGGGGCTCCTTCACGTCGACGGCAGCGGTTCAACGATCAGTGCCCGCTGGGGTCACTCGCGGTGCGGCTGGCCACCGATGCGACGGGTCAGGTGCGCGGCGGTCACCGCGACCGCCTCGACCAGGGCGGCCGGGCCGGAGCCGCCAGGGTCGGCGGGATAGGTCACGGCGACCGCGGCGACGGGGTGCCGGTTGTGGTCGAGCACCGCGACCGCGACGCTCGCCAGACCGGGCGTGATCTCGCCGTCCTCGACGGCATGCCCGCGCTGCCGGGTGTCGGTGAGCACCCGGCGCAGCGCGCTGAGCGTCCGCGGGCCGCTGCCGTGCCGGTCGACGAAGTCGCCCGGGCCCGAGTAGAGCGCCCGCACCTGGCTCGACGGGAGCAGCGCGAGGATGGCACGGCCGCTCGCGGTGAGGTGGGCGGGCAGCCGGACCCCGACGTCAGTGACCAGTGGAGGCCGCCCGGGCGCTCGCTCCTCGACGACGTACAGGACCTCGCGGCCGTGCAGGATCGCGAGGTGTGCGGACTGCCGGGTCCGGTCGACGAGGTCGGCCAGCGGGCGCCGGGCGATCCGCTGCAGCGGCTCCTGGCGGGCGTAGCCGCTGCCGAGCTCGAAGGCCGCCGGTCCGAGCCCGAACCGGTGCTCCTCGGGCAGGTGCACGACGAAGCCCTCGTCGATCATCGCGTGCAGCAGGTGGTACGTCGTGCTGCGCGGCAGGTCGACCGCGCGCATGATCCGGTCCAGCGCGACCGGGTCGGGCTGGCCGGCGAGGAACCGCAGCACCCGCAGCGCTCGAGTCGCTGCGGGCACCTGGCTCATGCGGCGGAGGCTACCCCTCGCGAGACCCCGTGGATCCCGGCTGGTAGCCGTCGGCCCGGTGGTTGACGTCCGGGTCGAGTGCGTCGGCCTTGCGCAGCACGTCCTCCTGGCGGGCCTCCTCGACGTGCATGCCCTGGCGCGCCTCGGCGGCCCGCTGCTCGGCCTGCTCGGCCTCCGCGCGGGCGACCTCGGCGCGGGCCTCGGCCTCGGCGGCCCGGCGACGCTCGAGGTCCACCTCGGTCCGCTTGGCGTCAGCCTCGCGGCGCAGGTGCTCGGCGTGCTGACGGCGCTCCTCGGTGCGGCGCTTGCTCATCAGGTACGCGGCGACGGCGACGGCGAGCAGCACCAGCACCACGACGATGACGATGACGGTCTTCATGGGTCCTCCCTGGTTGTGTAACCCCCGGGAGTCCGTACCCCATCGGCGCCGGATCAGTCCCCGCGCCGACCAGAGGTCGGTGGGTCAGGAGAGCTCACGCTCCTCACGGACCGGCACCAGCGGCGCGGCCAGGACCGGGAACAGCGCGGCCAGCCCGAACGCCGCGGCGTACCCCCATCCGGTCACCACGAGCCCGACGAGCGGGGGTACGGCGGACGCCGCGAGGAACTGTGCGGTGTTCTGCACGCCGAGCGCCCGGCCGGACCAGAACGGTCCCGCGCGCTCGGCGACCGCGGTGAACGCCAGGCCGTTGTCCGCGACCGTGACCATGGTCGCCACCACCATGAGCAGCACCGCCACCCCGAGGTCGAGGGCGGCGGCCAGCCCGAGCAGCCCCATCGTGGCCGCGGCGGCGAGCGCCACCCAGCGCAGCGGCCGCATCCGGCCGCCGACCACGTCGGAGAGGTGACCGACCGCGATCCGGCCGAGAGCGCCCGCCACCTGCGCGATCGCGACGACGGTCCCGGCGGCCGCCGGAGACCAGTCGCGCTCCTGCACCAGCCAGGCCAGCGCGAAGGTCCACACCACGAACTGGGGAACCACCAGGAGCACCGAGACCCCGTGGATCCGACCGAGGTAGGAGTCCTCCCGGTAGGGGTTCGCGACCGCCGTGGCGTGCCGCTCCGGCCGGGGCGGGTCGACGACCACGAGCGCGACCACCGCGGCTGCGAGCGCGCAGGCGGCGGTGGGCACCCAGAGGGCGGCGTGCACGCCGGCCGTGTCGGCGACCACCGCGACCGAGATCGCCGCGACCCCGACCCCGACCGGCTGGGCCATCTGGCGGATCCCCATCGCCAGGCCGCGCCGTTCGGGCGGGAACCAGCCGACCACCAGCCGGCCGCTGGCCGCGTTGGTGCTCGCGGCGCTCGCGCCGGCGAGGAACAGCGCCAGGGCGAGCAGCGCCGTACCGCCGGTGACGGCGCCGGCGACGCCGGCGGCCACGGTCGCGCCCAGGCCGGTGAGCAGGACGAACCGCTCGCCACGGCGGTCGGTGACCGCTCCCCAGGCGACGAGCGAGATCATCACGCCGAGCGTCGGCGACGCGGCCACCAGGCCCGCCCGGGCCAGGCTCATCCCCTCGCGGTCGTGGAGGGCCGGGATCAGGAACGCGGGTCCGTGGACCATCACCGCGCCCGCGGCCTGCGCGAGCGTGCTGGCGCCGAGCATGGACCAACGACGGACGGCGCCGACGTCGTGCCGCTGCGCGGTCAGGGTCATGGCCCCAAGTGAACGCTTCGCGGCACGACGTACGACGCCGTGTCTTGCTGGTCGGGCAGTGACGAACCCGTCAGTGGCCCGTCAGCGGCGGATCGTGGTCTTCGCGACGCCGAGGTCGATGACCGCGCCCGATCCGTCGAGGAGGGTGATCCTCAGGGCGATCACCTTGAGACCGGCGGCGAGCCTCTGGACGACCTTCGGCTCGAGCTTGGCAACGCCCGGGATCTCGATCGTCTGGTCGATCGGGATGTCCTGCGGCTCACCGTTGGCGGTGATCGTCCCGATCGAGGTCCCCGCGGCGCTGCGGACGATCCCGCCTCCGGCCTTGCGGATCACCGTGGCCTTGCCGACCACCGCGTCGATCTTCAGGGCGCCGTCGCCGAGGTTGATGCCGGCCACGGAGCCGCGCTCCCAGGCCTTGCTGCGCCGGTCGTAGCGCTTGCCCCACTGGCTCGAGCTCACCGCGTCGACCACGAGGCCGCCGCCGAGGTCGACGTGAGCGTCGGAGCGGGTCAGGGGCTGCCCCTTGGTGCCCTGGCAGGGCATGATCGAGAGCGGGTTGCGACCGCTGGTGAGCACGCCGCCGAGGACCTCGGCCTCGGTGCCGGCGGAGTAGCCGCCGAAGCGACCGTGCTTCACACCGGAGACCGCCACGGCCTTGCTGCGGGCGACGACCAGGTCGGTGCCGGTGGCGAGCACCTTCACCCGCAGGGCCGCGGCCCACGCCGAGGCGGCGCTGGAGTTGGTGCTCTCGTTGGACGCACCGAGGCTGATCTGGGCCACCCCGGGGACGATGATCGGCGTCCCCGGCGTGGGGATGTCGAACTCCTGGGGGTCACCGACCGGCGGGGTGAGCACGATCTTGCCGATGCTCGAGCTGGTCTCGGCGTGGAACCCCGTGGCGTTGTGCCAAGCGTGGGAGAGCGAGGTGACGCCGCGGATGCTCAGCTTGCCGAGCGGGCTGTCGGCCAGGACGACCTCGGCCGTGGTGCTGCGCGAGTAGGAGTGCAGCGAGGCGCCGGACTTGCGGGTCCACACCCGGGTGGTCACACCGGAGACGGTGCCTGCGCTGGGCAGGTTGGCGGTGACGACCTCGTTGGTCCGCTCGATGCCGGGCGTGACCGAGCAGCTGATCACCGAGAACGCGGTCATCCCCGACCCGGCGGGGACCTGTCCACCCGTCAGCCGGGTGCCGTAGGCGCTCGCCTTGAGGGCGATGTCGCTGCGGGCCTTGGCGCTGGTGCGGCTCGCACCCGCCGGGGCCGGTGCTCCCGACGCAGGCGCGATGAGGCCCAGCGACGCGACGAGTGCGCCGGTGGCGAGGGCGGCGAGGACGGTGGTACGGCGGCGCTTCATCGTGGACCCTTCGCGCGGTGCGGTTGTTGTCGTCATGGGTGCCCGCTGCGAGGCGGGCCTATCAGATGGTCTAGACACGTGCCCCCGATGGGCGTGGCTGTGCTGAGACATGGTTCCCTCCTGGATGCGGCGGCTGTGCCCCCGGTGCCCCCACCTGGAGCGCGCGTCGTCCCTCGCCGCGGCAGCCGTCAGGGGCCCAACGGCGCCGGGCCGCTGCGGTTACGGTCGAGTAGCGTTGGTGTCTCGGATCCCGGACTCCAGTCGGTGGCGACCGTCTGGTGGCCGCCCGGTCCCCGGGCGAGGATGGCGGGATGGATCACGCGTCAGTCCCCTCGGTCGGTGTCGGTGTCGGACCGGTCTCGTTCGCCGACCTCCGGGCCGTCGCGCGGGACGGAGCCGCGGTGCGGCTCGCCGACGACGCGGTGGCCGCCATCGACCGGGCCCGCGGCGTCGTCGACGCGCTGGCCGCCTCCGAGACGCCGGTGTACGGCGTCTCGACCGGGTTCGGTGCGCTGGCCACCCGGCACATCCCCACCGAGATGCGGGCTCAGCTCCAGCGGTCGCTGGTCCGCTCGCACGCCGCCGGCTCGGGTCCCGAGGTCGAGCGGGAGGTGGTGCGGGCGCTGCTGCTGCTGCGGCTCTCGACGCTCGCGACCGGGCGGACCGGGATCCGCCGGGAGACGGCGACGCTGCTGGCCGCCCTGCTCGAGCACGGCATCACGCCGGTGGTGCGCGAGCACGGCTCGCTCGGCTGCTCGGGCGACCTCGCGCCGCTGGCCCACTGCGCCCTGGCGCTGATGGGGGAGGGCGAGGTCCGGGACGCCGCCGGCACGCTGATGCCTGCCGCCGAGGCGCTGGCCGCCGCCGGGCTGAGGCCGGTCGAGCTGGCCGCGAAGGAGGGCCTCGCGCTGATCAACGGCACCGACGGCATGCTCGGGATGCTGGTGCTCGCGATCGAGGACCTGCGGATGCTGCTGCGCACCGCGGACGTGGCCGCCGCCATGTCGGTCGAGGGGCAGCTCGGCACCGACCGCGTGTTCGCACCCGAGCTGCAGGCGATCCGCCCGCACCCGGGCCAGGCGCTCTCGGCGGCCAACCTGGTCACGCTGCTGCGCGACTCCGGCATCGTCGCGTCGCACCGCGGGCCCGACTGCAACCGGGTGCAGGACGCCTACTCGTTGCGCTGCTCGCCCCAGGTCCACGGCGCGGCCCGCGACACCGTCGAGCACGCCGCGACCGTCGCCGAGCGCGAGCTCGCCTCGGCGGCCGACAACCCCGTGGTGATGTTCGACGAGAGCGGGGACGAGAGCGCGCCCGGGCGTGTGGAGAGCAACGGCAACTTCCACGGTGCCCCGGTCGCCTACGTCCTCGACTTCCTCGCGATCGTCGCCGCCGACGTGGCCTCGATCAGCGAACGGCGTACCGACCGGTTCCTCGACAAGTCCCGCAACCACGGCCTGCCGCCCTTCCTCGCCGACGACCCGGGCGTGGACAGCGGGCTGATGATCGCGCAGTACACCCAGGCGGCGATCGTGTCCGAGCTCAAGCGGCTCGCGGTGCCCGCCTCGGTCGACTCGATCCCCTCCAGCGCGATGCAGGAGGACCACGTGTCGATGGGCTGGTCCGCGGCCCGCAAGCTGCGCCGATCGGTCGACGGCCTGACCCGGGTGGTGGCGATCGAGGTGCTGACCGCCGCGCGCGCCCTCGACCTGCGAGCGCCGCTCGAGCCGTCCCCGGCGACCGCGGCCGTCGTCGCGCTGCTCCGCTCCTCCGGGGTCGCGGGTCCGGGGCCCGACCGCCACCTCTCGCCCGAGATCGAGGCCGCCGTCGAGCTGGTGGCCTCGGGCGCCGTCCTGCATGCCGTCGAAGCCGTGATCGGAGAACTGCGATGACGAACCCCCGCCTGCCCATCCATGCCGCCCGTGGCACCGAGCTGACCGCGCGGTCCTGGCAGACCGAGGCGCCGCTTCGGATGCTGATGAACAACCTCGACCCCGACAACGCCGAGCGCCCCGAGGACCTCGTCGTGTACGGCGGCACCGGCAAGGCCGCCCGCTCCTGGGAGGCGTACGACGCGCTGGTGCGGACGCTGCGCACGCTGGGCGACGACGAGACCATGCTCGTGCAGTCGGGCAAGCCCGTCGGCGTGATGCGGACGCACGAGTGGGCGCCGCGGGTGCTGATCGCGAACTCCAACCTGGTCGGCGACTGGGCCAACTGGGAGGAGTTCCGCCGGCTCGAGGACCTCGGCCTCACGATGTACGGCCAGATGACGGCGGGCTCCTGGATCTACATCGGCACCCAGGGCATCCTCCAGGGCACGTTCGAGACGTTCGCCGCCGTGGCCGACAAGCGGTTCGGGGGCACGCTCGCCGGGACCATCACCGTCACCGCCGGGCTGGGCGGCATGGGCGGCGCGCAGCCGCTCGCGGTGACGATGAACGACGGCGTGGTGATCTGCGTCGAGTGCGACCCCGAGCGCATCCGGCGACGGATCGAGCACCGCTACCTCGACGTCCAGGCCGCCTCGCTCGAGGAGGCGCTGGCGCTCGCCGTCCAGGCCCGGGACGAGCGCCGGCCGCTGTCGATCGGCCTGCTCGGCAACGCCGCCGAGGTGCTGCCGCGGCTGCTGGAGGGCGACGTGCGCATCGACGTGGTCACCGACCAGACCTCGGCCCACGACCCGCTCTACTACCTGCCGGTCGGGACCGCTGTCGCGGACTGGGCGGCCGAGCGCGAGGCCGACCCCGCCGGCTTCACCAAGCGGGCGCGGGAGTCGATGGCGGTGCACGTGCGGGCGATGGTCGAGCTCCAGGACCAGGGCGCCGAGGTCTTCGACTACGGCAACTCGATCCGCGACGAGGCCCGCAAGGGCGGCTACGACCGGGCGTTCGAGTTCCCCGGCTTCGTGCCGGCCTACATCCGGCCCCTGTTCTGCGAGGGCAAGGGCCCGTTCCGCTGGGCCGCACTCTCCGGCGACCCCGCCGACATCGCCGCCACGGATCGGGCGATCCTCGAGCTGTTCCCCGACAACGAGCGGCTGCGCAAGTGGATCACGATGGCCGGTGAGCGGGTCCAGTTCCAGGGGCTGCCCGCGCGGATCTGCTGGCTGGGGTACGGCGAGCGCCACCTGGCGGGTCTGAAGTTCAACGAGATGGTCGCCTCCGGCGAGCTGAAGGCGCCGATCGTGATCGGCCGCGACCACCTCGACTGCGGGTCCGTGGCCTCGCCGTACCGCGAGACCGAGGGGATGCTCGACGGCTCCGACGCGATCGCGGACTGGGCGGTCCTCAACGCGCTGGTCAACACCGCCTCGGGCGCGACCTGGGTGTCCTTCCACCACGGCGGCGGAGTCGGCATGGGCCGCTCGCTGCACGCCGGCCAGGTCTGTGTCGCGGATGGCACGCCACTGGCGGCCGAGAAGATCGAGCGGGTGCTCACCAACGACCCCGGCATGGGCGTGATCCGACATGTCGACGCGGGCTACGAGCGCGCCGTCGAGGTGGCCCGGGAGCGGGGCGTCCGCATCCCGATGTCCGAGGGCTGAGGCGGAGGATCCCCGGTTCACCGGGGATCCTGGCGCTTGTCGGCGGTTGCAACGGCCGACAGGCGGAAGAAGAGGCTGACCAGTAGCCCAGCCTGGCGACACCGACCGTGCCAGAGTGGTCTCGTGACGACCCAGCCGGCTCGGTCCCGCGCCACCCTCACCGACATCAGCTCCCGCGCCTGGGAGCACCCCGCCGACCGCGGAGCGCTGGTCGCGCTGCGCAAGCTCAAGGGCTTCGACACCCTGCTCAAGGCGATCTCCGGCCTCTTCAACGAGCGCGCGGTGCGACTGGTCTTCCTCGGCTCCGCCGTCCGCGTCGACGAGCGCCAGTTCACCCGGCTGCACGGGCTGCTCGGCGAGGTCGGGCGCACGCTCGACGCGCCCGAGCTGCCCGAGATGTACGTCGTGGCCAACCCGGTCCCGGGTGCCCTCACGATCGGCATGAACAAGCCGTTCATCGTGCTCAACTCCGGCCTGGTCGACCTGCTCGACACCGACGAGCTGCGGTTCGTGATCGCCCACGAGCTCGGCCATGCGATGAGCGGCCACGCGGTCTACCAGACCCTGCTGCAGCGACTGATCCAGCTCACCGGCGTGCTGAGCAGCGTGCCGGTCGGCGGCCTCGGCTTCCGGGCGATCATGGCGGCGCTGTACGAGTGGTCCCGCAAGGCCGAGCTCTCCGCCGATCGCGCCGGGCTCCTCGCGACCCAGGACCCCGCCACCGCGTTCCGGGTGCACATGAAGCTCGCCAGCGGCGGCCACCTCGACGACCTCGACGCGACCTCGTTCTTCGCGCAGGGCCAGGAGTACGACGACGCCGACCTGCGCGACTCGGTCCTGAAGATGCTGCTGGTCGAGAATCGCTCCCACCCGTTCCTCGTGGTCCGGGCCACCGAGCTGCGCCGCTGGGTCGACTCCGGCGAGTACACGCGGATCCTCGCGGGCGAGTACCCCCGCCGCCAGGACGACGCCGAAGCCGGAGTGTCCGAGGCGGCGAAGGCCGCGGCGCGCAGCTACTCCGACACGTTCCGGCAGAGTCAGGACGCGGTCGGCAAGCTGGTCCACGACGTGGCCGGCGTGCTCGGCAGCGTCAAGCTGTGGCTCGACGAGCAGCTGCGCCGCGGGGACGACTGACCGGCCGCCCCGACGGCGGCCCAGACGGCGGCCCAGACGGCGGCCCAGACGGCGACACGGACGGAGCGAGGCCCCGGGACGGTGCGTCCCGGGGCCTCGACTGTCGAACCGTGTGGCGCTAGAAGACCCTGCGGCGGGTGCCGCCGATCGGCACGAGGTTCAGGATCAGTCCCACGACGAGCAGGATCAGCCCGATCGTCGTCAGGATCGGAATGCTGGCTACCAGGCCGATGATGAGCAGGATCAAGCCAAGAATGATCATTTTCTTACCTCCCTTGAGTACCCCCAACCGGCAGTACCCCAGGGGTGGTGCGGCGCAAACCTCCGGTCACCCCAGGGACTGGATCGCCCGGTGGATGTCGAGCGTGCGGCGGGCGGACTCGACGTGGAGGTTCTCCACCATCCGGCCGTTGTAGGTGACGACGCCCGAACCTTCCCCCGAATCCGACTGAGCGTCCTCCCAGGCCTGGATCAGGCCCTCGGCATCGGCGACCGCCTGCTCGCTGGGTGCGAACGCCTCGTTCGCGCCCTCGACCTGGCCGGGGTGGATCAGCGTCTTGCCGTCGAAGCCCATCTCGCGGCCCTGCCGGCACTCGGCGAGGAAGCCGTCGGCGTTCTTCACGTCGTTGTAGACGCCGTCGAGGATCGCGATGCCCGCGGCGCGAGCGGCGAGCAGCGCGGTGTGCAGGCTGGGCAGGATCGGCGCCCGGCCGGGCACGTGCTCGGCGTACAGCTCCTTGACCAGGTCGTTGGTGCCCATCACGAACGTGCTGAGCCGCTCGGACGCCCGGGCGATCGCGAGCGCGTCGAGGATCGCGACCGGCGTCTCGATCATCGCCCAGAGCGTGGTGTGGTCGGGCGCGCCGTACCGCTCGAGCGCGTCGACGAGCTGCGCCACCTCGGCGGCGCTGCTGACCTTGGGTACGACGACCGCGCGCGGGCCCGCCTGGGCGGCGGCCTCGAGGTCGGCCTCGTGCCACTCGGTGCCGATGCCGTTGACCCGGATCGTGAGGGTACGCCGGCCGTACTCGCCGCTCGCCGCGGCGGCGCAGGCGGCCTCGCGGGCGGCCGGCTTGGCGTCGGGAGCCACGGCGTCCTCGAGGTCGAGGATCAGTCCGTCGCAGGCGATCGTCTTGGCCTTCTCCAGCGCCCGCTCGTTGGAGCTGGGCATGTAGAGCACGCTGCGCAGCGGGGTGAAATCGCTCATCAGGCGTCCACCTCGATGGCGTCGTACGCCTTCTTCAGCTCGGGGTCGATCGCGGCGAGCTGCTCGGCGAGCTCGACCATCACCAGGCACTGCTTGAGCGAGGCGTCGTCCTCCATCTTGCCGTCGAGCATCACCGCGCCGGTGCCGTCGCCCATCGCGGCCGCCACCCGGCGGGCGTGGGCGACGTCCTCGACGCTGGGGCTGAAGACCCGGTTGGCGATCGCGATCTGCTTGGGGTGCAGGCTCCAGGTGCCGACGCAGCCGAGCAGGAACGCGTTGCGGAACTGGTCCTCGCACGCCACGGTGTCGGCGATGTCGCCGAACGGGCCGTAGTAGGGGTAGATCCCGTTCATCGCGCACGCGTCGACCATCCGGGCGATCGTGTAGTGCCACAGGTCCTGCTGGTACGTCGTGCGCTTCGCCTCGACGTCCGGGACGCCGACGTCGTTCTTGGGTGGGTCCTGGCGCACCAGGTAGCCGGGGTGGCCGCCGCCGACACGGGTGGTCTTCATCCGCCGGTCGGCGGCGAGGTCGGCCGGGCCGAGGCTCAGGCCCTGCATGCGCGGGCTGGCGGCGCAGATCTCCTCGACGTTCGCGACGCCGCGGGCGGTCTCGAGGATCGCGTGCACGAGGATCGGGCGGTCGAGCCCGGCCTTGGCCTCGAGCTGGGCGAGCAGCCGGTCGACGTACTGGATGTCCTCGGCGCCCTGCACCTTGGGGACCATGATCACGTCGAGCTTGTCGCCGATCGCGGGCACCAGCGTGGTGAGGTCGTCGAGCACCCAGGGGCTGTCGAGGGAGTTGATCCGGGTCCACAGCTGGGTCGGCCCGAAGTCCGTCTTCTGCGCGATGTCGACCAGGCCGTCGCGCGCCGCCTCCTTGTTGTCGGCCTTGATCGCGTCCTCGAGGTTGCCGAGCAGCACGTCGACCTTGCCGACCAGGTCGGGGACCTTGGCCGCCATCTTGGGGTTGCTCGGGTCGAAGAAGTGGATGGCCCGGCTCGGCCGGGCCGGGATCTCGGTCAGGGGCGTCGGGGCCCCGACCGCGAGGGGTCGGAAGAAGTCCTTGGCGGAGCGCATGGGCCGGAACGTAGCAGCGCACCGCCGCCCAGGGGTATGACCGATCTGACAGAGTGGTGAGCGTGGAGGCGCGGCAGGGGCTGTCCTCGGCCGAGGTCGAGGCGCGCTGTGCCCGTGGCGAGACCAACGCCGCCGACAACCGGTCGTCCCGGCCGCTGTGGACCATCGTCCGCGCGAACGTCTTCACCCGCTTCAACGCGATCCTGGGCGCCCTCTTCGTCCTGATCCTGGTCACCGGCTCCTTCGCCGACGGCCTCTTCGGGCTGGTGCTCGTCATCAACTCCGGGATCGGGATCGTGCAGGAGTACCTCGCCAAGCGGAAGCTGGACCGGCTCGCGCTGATGCATGCGCCGACCAGCCGAGTGGTCCGAGACGGCGTGCTCGTGACGGTGCCGACCTCCGCCATCGTCCTGGACGACCTGGTCGAGCTGCGGACCGGCGACCAGGTGCCGGCCGACGGCGACCTCGTCTCCGAGGACGGCCTCGAGGTCGACGAGTCGAACCTCACCGGCGAGGCCGACGCCGTGGCGAAGGACGTCGGCGACGAGGTGCGGTCGGGCACGGCCGTCGTCGCGGGGACCGGGCGGTTCGTGGCGGCGGCCGTCGGGCCGTCGGCCTACGCGAACGGGATCGCCGCCGAGGCCCGGAAGTTCACCCGCACCTCCTCCGAGATCCAGCGCTCGGTCAACCGGCTCCTCACCTACATCACCTGGATCATCGTGGTCGCGCTGCCACTGCAGCTGTGGTCCCAGGCGCGGGTCGTCGGCGACCAGGGCTGGCAGGAGGTCCTGATCCGCTCCACCGGCGGCCTGGTCGGGCTGGTGCCCGAGGGGCTGGTCCTGCTGACCTCGGTCGCGTTCCTGCTCGCCGCCGTCTCGCTGACCCGGCAGCAGGTGCTGGTGCAGGAGCTGCCCGCTGTGGAGGGGCTGGCCCGGGTCGACGTGGTCTGCCTGGACAAGACGGGCACGCTGACCACCGGCGAGATCGCGTACGAGCGCTGCGAGCCGACCGCAGACCTCGGCGAGGCCGCGTTGGGCGAGGCGCTGGGCGCCTTCGCCGACGACCCCAACGCCAACAGCACCCTGCAGGCGGTGGCCGGGGCCCTGCCGGCGCCGGCCGGCTGGGTGCGCACGTCGACGGCGCCGTTCAGCTCGGCCCGCAAGTGGAGCGCCGCGACGTTCGAGGGGCGAGGCGCCTTCGTCCTCGGGGCGCCGGAGATGCTCCTGCCCGACGGCGACCCGCTGCGCGACCGGGTCGCGGAGCTGGCGGCGAGCGGCCGCCGGGTGCTCGCGCTGCTCCACGGAACGGCGGACGGCCAGGACGGGCTGCCCGACGACGCCCGGTGCGTGGCGCTGGTGACGCTGACCGAGCAGGTGCGCCCGGACGCGGCCGAGACGTTGCAGTTCTTCGCCGAGCAGGACGTGCGGATCAAGGTGATCTCGGGCGACAACCCGACCACGGTCGCCGCGATCGCCCGACGCGTCGGGCTCGTGGTCGGCCCCGAGGCGGTCGTCGACGCCCGGACCCTCGGCACCGACCCGGACGAGCTCCGGGAGGTCGTCGAGCGGGTCACGGTCCTGGGCCGGGTGACGCCGGAGCAGAAGCGGGCCCTGGTACAGGCGCTGCAGCGCGACGGCCACGTCGTCGTGATGACCGGGGACGGCGTCAACGACGCGCTCGCCCTCAAGGACGCCGACATCGGCGTCGCGATGGGCAGCGGCGCCCAGGCGACCAAGGCCGTGGCCCAGCTGGTGCTGCTCGACGGCCGGTTCTCGCACCTGCCGTCGGTGCTCGCCGAGGGGCGCCGCGTGATCGGGAACGTCGAGCGGGTCGCCAACCTGTTCGTCGCCAAGAACGTGATGAGCCTGATCGCGATCCTGACCGCCGCGGCCTTCACGCTGCCGTTCCCGTTCCTCCCGCGCCACCTCACGCTGGTCTCGGCGACCACGATCGGGATCCCGGCGTTCTTCCTCGCGCTCGGCCCCAACCGCCGCCGTTACGTGCCCGGCTTCCTCCCCCGGGTGCTGCGCTTCGCCGTCCCGGCGGGAGCGGTGTCCGGCCTGGTCGTGGTGACGTCGTACCTGCTGGCGCGGTGGCTCTTCGACGAGCCGTCGGCGAGGGCCTGCGTCAGCGCGGGTGCCCTCGGTGGCGACGGGGCCTGCTGGGAGCCCTCGACCGGCGCGACCCTCGCGCTGTTGGTGACGTCGTTCTGGATCCTGGCGGTGCTGGCGCGACCGTTCCGGCCGTGGAAGGTCGCGCTGGTCGCGTCGTGCGTGGGGCTGGCGGCGCTCGCCTTCGTGCTGCCGTCCGCGCGGGAGTTCTTCCAGTTCGCGGCGTCGCCGCAGGTCGTGCTGCTGTCCCTCGGCGTCGGCGCGGTCGGTGCGGCCGCCGTCGAGGTCGTCTACCGGACGGCGCCGGACATGCGGCGGGCCGCGGGCACCTGAGGGTCAGCCGTAGGTGTAGAAGCCCCGGCCGGTCTTGCGTCCGAGCAGCCCGGCGTCGACCATCCGCTGCAGCAGCGGGGGCGCGGCGTACAGCGGCTCCTTGAACTCCTCGTACAGCGACTCCGCGACCGCCTTGGTGGTGTCCAGGCCGATCAGGTCGGCCAGGGCGAGCGGTCCCTGCGGGTGCGCGGCGCCCAGCACCAGCCCGCGGTCGATGTCCTCGGCGGACGCGAAGCCCGACTCGTACATCCGGATCGCGGAGAGGATGAACGGGATCAGCAGCGCGTTGACCACGAAGCCGGCGCGGTCCTGGCAGTCGATCGCCTTCTTGCCCAGCGACCCCTCGACCCACGCCCGCGACCGCTCGGTGGTCTCGGCCGAGGTCAGCAGCGACGGCACCAGCTCGACGAGCTGCAGCACCGGCACAGGGTTGAAGAAGTGCACGCCGATGACCTGGGTGGGCCGCGACGTGACGACGCCGAGCTTCATGATCGGGATCGAGGAGGTGTTGGACGCCAGGATCGCGTCCGGCGCCTCGACGATCGCGTCGAGCGAGCGGAACAGTGCGACCTTCGCGGCCTCGTCCTCGACGATCGCCTCGACGACGACCTCGCGGTCGGCCATCGCGTCGAGGTCGGTCACGACCCGGATCCGGTCGAGCACCGCGGTCGCCGACTCGATCTTGCCCTTGGTCTCGGCACGCTGCAGCGACCGCTCGAGCCGGCCCAGCGCGGCCTTGGCCGCCTCGTCGCCCGACTCCACGACCACCACGTCCTGGCCGGCGCGGGCGCTGACCTCCGCGATGCCCGAGCCCATCAGGCCGCCACCGACCACTCCGACGTTCTTCACCCTGCTCCTCCTCCGGACCGCTTCGTCCGTCGATTCCACCAGTGCCGCCGCGGCGGCGGTGCGGCGGGTGCCGTCCGGGCGGTACGGCGCGCCGCGCGCCGCTGGTGCCACGCGGCGACCGTGGCGTCGACGTCGCGGGGCATCGTCACCAGCGGCGGCCCGGGGGAGAGCGAGTAGCGGGCCCGGATCACCCGCTCGTTGAAGTCCTCGACATGCCGCCGCACCTCCGACTCGACGGCGTACCTGTCGAGCTCCGCGTCGAGCTCGGCGTCCTCCTTGCGCAGCGCGACGCTCAGCGGCAGCACGGTGATCCGCTCGCGCTCGACGAGCCGCTTCAGCCACCAGTCCGGGTCGTGCTGCTCGCCGAGACCCTCGATCGGCTTGCCGGTGCCGGGCAGGTTCTCGAAGTCGCCGCGCTCCATGGCCTGGCGGATCTGCAGGTCCACCCAGGTGTGCTGCTGCTCGATCCGGGCGCGGGCGGCCGCGCGCTCGGCCTTCCGGTCCGGGTCGTGCTCGTCGGGCATCGGGCATCACCTCCTGCCCGGCCCAGACTAATCGGCGGCTGGAACCGGCTCCCGGTCCTCCGCGACCACCCGCGGCATCGCCAGCAGCGCGACGGCCGCGGCCACGGCGGCGAGGGCGCACACCGACCACACGGTGAGGTAGCCCGCCAGCGGGGCGTGGCCCTCGGTCGGGTCGTCGATGGTGCCGGTCGCCGAGAGCGCGATCGCGAACACCGCGGAAGCGATCGCGCCGCCCACGGTCTTGGTGGCGTTGGTCATCCCGGTCGCGAAGCCGGTGCGCTCCGGGGGTGCGGCGGCCGCGGCGGTCGCGGGCAGCGCCGCGACCAGCGCACCCGACCCGAGGCCGGCGACCGCCATGTTGACCAGGGCCTGCCAGGTGGCGTCGTGGAACGGCAGCCACAGCGCGTAGCCGGTCGCGACCAGCAGCGACGAGAACACCAGCGCACCGCGGGCGCCCAGCGCCCGTGTCGTGAGCGGCAGCGTGAACGCGCCGATCGCCAGGAAGATCACGTAGAGGCCGATCAGCGTCGACACGAACCCGGCGCCCGCGCCCAGCCCGTAGCCGGCGACGTCGGGGTCGGTGCGCGCGAACGTCGACAGCGGGATCTGTGCGCCGAGCACGGACATGCCGAACAGGAACGCCGTGAGCTGCACCGGCCACTGCCCCGGCTCGCGCAGCAGGCGTACGTCGATCAGCGGCTCGGCCTGCGCCAGCTCGAAGCGCACGAACGGCGCCAGCGCCACCAGGCCGAGCACGACCAGCGTCCACGCGAGCACGCTGCCGACCCCGTCGACCCGGACCACGATCAGGCCCGCCATCACCAGGCCGACCGCGGTCGTGATCAGGCCGAGGCCGCCGAGGTCGAGCCCGCCGGTGCCGGTGCCGGGCAGGTCCTCGATGCCGAGCCAGATCACCACGAAGCACGCGGTCACCGCGACCGCCGGCAGCGCCAGCAGCACGGTCATCGAGGTGGCCCCGACCAGCGCGCCGCTGGTCAGCGCGCCGATGATCACGGCCAGCTCGAGCGCGCCGACGAGGATCGCCGCGGACCGGCGGGTCAGCTGGTTCTGCCGGCCGGTGTCGGCGGTGCGGCGGAAGATGATCGCGACCTCGAGGGGCAGCCACACGACGTACGCCCCTTGCAGTGCGGCACCGACCAGGAAGGTGGAGAACGATGGTGCGAACGCCAGGATCCACGAGCCGACCGCGGTCGCCGCCGTCGAGAGCAGCAGCACCCTCTTGTGGCCGACCAGGTCGCCGAGCCGGGCCAGTGGCGGCACCACCAGCGCGGCCACGATCAGCTGTGCCGCCTCGAACCAGTTGACGTCCGCGTCGGCGATCTCGAGGTGGTCGGCGATGTCGCTGAAGATCGGCGTGTAGTAGCCCTGCAGGATGCCGCTGGCGAGCTCGACGCAGACCAGGAACCCGACGATCGCGAACAGCCCGCGTTGGGGGGAGTGCCGGGGCCGGGCGTCGGTGGTCATCCGGGGATCCTCTCGATGAGGCGCTGGTACCAGCGCACGCCGTCGACGAGGGCGTCGATCCCGAGGTGCTCGTCGTAGGAGTGGATCGACTCGCGCTGCGCCTTGGTCATCCGGAACGGCGCGAAGCGGTAGACCCGTGGGCAGATGGCGGTGAAGAACCGCGAGTCGGTGGCCGCCATCATCACGTACGGCGCGGGCACGGTGTCCGGGAACACCTCGACGATCGTGGCCTCGAGGAGCCGGAACGCGTCGTCGTCGACCGGGGAGACCGGGCTCGGCTCGTTCTGCTCGACGACGTCGACCCGGACCTGGTCGTCATCGATCGTGCGGCGCACGTGCTCGAGCACCCCGGCGACGGTGTCGCCGACCATGATCCGGATGTTGACCCCGGCCTTGGCGGTGCTGGCGATGACGTTGAGCGCGGGCGAGCCCGAGAGCGTGGTCACCGCGAACGTCGTCCGGGTCATCGCCGCCGGCTCCGGGCCGGCGGCGACCAGGGCGCGGGTGAGGACCGGGCGCAGGCGGGCCGCGTTCGCGAGCAGCGGGCGCAGCGCGAGCATGGCGTGCGGGGCCATCCGGCGGAACAGCTCCACGGTCGGCTCGGGCACGCTCGCCGGCATCGGCGCGCGGTCGAGCCGGGTGATCGCCCGGGCCAGCCGCGCGGTCGGCCCCATCCGCGCCGGGGTGGACGCGTGCCCGCCGCGGCCCTCGACGCGCAGCTCGATCGAGGTGACGCCCTTCTCGGTCACGCCGACCACGCCGATCGGGGCGCCGACCCCGGGGAACGCCTCCGAGGCGACCGCGCCGCCCTCGTCGACGACGACCCAGGGGCGCACCCCGCGGGCCTCCAGCTCGACGACGGCGAGCCGTGCCGCCGTACCCGAGACCTCCTCGTTGCAGCCGAAGGACAGCCACACGTCCTGGGCCGGCACGAACCCGCGCTCGAGCAGTGTCTCGACCGCCTCGCAGATGCCGACCAGTGCGCCCTTGTCGTCGAGGGTGCCGCGCCCCCAGATCGCGCCGTCGTGGATCTCGGCGCCGAACGGCGGGTGCTGCCAGGGGGCGTCCGCCTCGACCGGTACGACGTCGAGGTGGGCCATCAGCACGACCGGCCGGGCGTCGCTGCGGCCGGGCCAGCGGAACAGCAGGCCGTGGGTGTCGACGCGGGTCGGCTCGAGGCGCTCGTGCAGCAGCGGGAACTGGGCCGCGAGCTCGGCCAGCAGCTCGTCGAACACGGCCGCGTCGACCAGCGCCGGGTCCCGGTCCGACACCGTCGGGATGCGGACCAGGGCCTGCAGCTTGCCGACGGCACGATGGGTCACCCGGGGGAGGCTAGTGCTCGCAGCGCCGTACGTCTCGGATGCGAGACGAAGGGAGGGGCTGCGGTCGTTGACCGCGGGGGCTCACGCCGATGGACTGGCCCCGTGCCCCCACCGTCCGCGATGCACGACGTCCTCGACCGGCTTGCGGCGCCGCCGCGACGGCGACCCGGCGGCCCCCTGGTCGCCCGGGTCGGCCGGGTGGTGGCCGATCGTGATCACGCCGACGGGGTCGAAGTCGTCGGGGATGGCGAACGCGTCCCGCACCGCCGCGTCGCGCTCGGGCGGGACGCCGATGAAGCAGGACGCGAGGCCCGCGTCGGTCGCCGTCTGCAGGATCAGCAGGCTCGCCATCGCGGTGTCCATGTCCCAGAACGGCTTGGGCCAGCGCGCCTCGTCCTGGTCGGTCCAGCCCTTGTCGGGCTCGGCATAGCGGCGCAGGTAGGCCGCCTTGCTCGAGCACGGCAGGATCACCACGGGCGCGCGCATCATGCCGGTCAGCCACTCGTCCGGGTGCTCGATGTCGTCGGCGGTCGCCTCCCAGAAGGTGCGGACGTCCGCCGTGGTGTCGAGCACGAGGAACGCCCAGCCCTGGCTGAACCCGGCGTTCGGGGCGCGGGTGGCGTTGCGCAGCGCGCGGTCGACGACCGCCGGGTCGACGGGATCGGTCGCGTAGTTGCGGACCATGCGGCGGCGTCGTACGACGTCCTGGAACTCCATGGAGCGAACTGTGCCTGACGACTTCGAACGGATGTGGGCCGACCTGGCCCCGGTCGGCCGGTCGGCGGTGTCGGGCGGGTACTTCCGTCAGCCGTTCACCGCGCCGGAGGCGGAGCTGCGGGGGTGGTTCCGCGAGCAGTGCGCCGCGCGGGCGCTGCGGGTCGAGGAGGACGCCTTCGGCAACCTCGTGGGCTGGTGGGACGTCGGCTCCGGCCCCGCGGTCGTGACCGGGTCGCACCTCGACTCGGTGCTCGACGGCGGGGCATACGACGGTCCCCTCGGCGTGGTGTCGGCGCTCGCCGCGGTCGACCTGCTGCGGGCGCGCGGAGTCGCGCCCGCCCGGCCGGTCGGGGTGTCGGTGTTCGTCGAGGAGGAGGGCTCGCGCTTCGGGCTGGCGTGCCTGGGCTCGCGGCTGGCGACCGGCACGGTCTCGTGGGAGGTCGCCCGGGAGCTGCGTGACGGCGACGGGGTCGCGTTCGGCGACGTCGTCGAGGGGGTGGTCGCGGGCGGCTCGTCGTCGCTGCTCGCCTCGGTCGGCACGTACGTCGAGCTGCACGTCGAGCAGGGCCGCGACCTCGTCGACCGCGGCGCGGCCGTGGGGGTGGCCAGCGGGATCTGGCCGCACGGGCGCTACCGCTTCGAGTTCGCCGGGTCGGCCAACCACGCCGGCACCACGCGGATGGAGGACCGCGCCGACCCGATGCTCACCTACGCGTTCACCGCGCTCGGCGCCAACAAGCAGGCCCGGCTGGCCGGCGAGCGGGCCACCTTCGGGCGGGTGTCGGTGACGCCGAACGGCACCAACGCCGTGCCGTCGCACGTGACGGCCTGGCTCGACGCCCGGTGCTCGACGTCGGAGTCGCTGACCGCTCTCGTGGACGGGATCACCGCCCAGGCCACCGACCGGGCGGGGCGCGACGGCACGTCGCTGACGGTGACCGCGGAGTCGGTGTCGCCGGCGGTGGCGTTCGACGCGGCGCTCGCCGCCCGGGTGGCCGCCGACCACGAGGACGGCGACTGGCCGGTGATCCCCACCCAGGCCGGCCACGACGCCGGCATCCTCTCCGCGGCCGGGATCCCCTCCGCGATGCTGTTCGTCCGCAACCCGACCGGCGTCTCGCACTCGCCGGCCGAGCACGCGGAGCTCCCCGACTGCCTGGTCGGCGTCTCCGCCCTGGCCGACACCCTGGAACGGCTGCTCCGGTGAGCGAGCCCCCCTCGTCGTACCTCCTCGAGCGGGCGTGGGTCGACGGCGTCGTGCGCGAGGACGTGCTGGTGGAGATGGCCGACGGCCAGATCACCCGCGTCACTCCTGCACCACTCGGCAGCCAGAACCCGCACGACACGCCGGGCGGCCACGGCGTGTCGTGCGGGGATCGGCTGTCAGCAGCCGAACCCCGCAGCCTCCGCGGCCTCACCCTCCCCGGGCTGACCAACGACCACAGCCACGCGTTCCACCGGGCGCTGCGGGGGCGGACGCAGCGGGGGCGGGGGACGTTCTGGACGTGGCGCGAGCAGATGTACGCCGTGGCGGAGCGGCTCACGCCGGACACCTACTTCACGCTCGCCCGGGCCACGTTCCGCGAGATGGTGGCGGCCGGCTACACGAGCGTGAGCGAGTTCCACTACCTCCACGACCCCGAGCCGCAGACGGGTGACGCGCTCCGCGCCGCCGCCGCCGAGGCGGGCATCCGCCTGACGCTGCTCGACGCCTGCTACGTCAGCAGCGGGTTCGGTGCGCCGCCCGAGGGCGTCCAGGTGCGCTACAGCGACGGGACCGCCGAGCGCTGGGCGGAGCGGGTCGGCGACGGGCCGGCCGCGATCCACTCCGTGCGGGCCGTGCCGCGCGACCAGCTGCACGTGTTCCGGGGCCGCAGCCCGCTCCACGTCCACCTCTCCGAGCAGCAGGCCGAGAACGACGCCTGCCTGGCGGCGTACGGCGTCACTCCGACCCGGCTGCTCCATGAGGAGGGGCTGCTCGGGCCCGGCACCACGGTCGTGCACGCCACCCACCTCACCGACGACGACATCGCGCTCCTCGGCAGCACCCGCACCAACGTCTGCATCACCCCCACGACCGAGCGCGACCTCGCCGACGGCATCGGGCCGGCCCGGCGGCTGGCCGACGCCGGCTGCCGGATCAGCGTGGGCAGCGACAGCCACGCGGTCGTCGACCCGTTCGAGGAGCTGCGCGCACTCGAGATGGACGAGCGGCTGGCGACCCGGACCCGCGGGCACTGGTCCGCGGCCGAGCTGCTCGCGATCGGCGCCGGCGGCCGCGGCATCGCGGTCGGCGAGCCCGCCGACCTCGTCACGATCGGCACGACCAGCACCCGCACCGCCGGCACCGGCGCCGACGAGAACACCGCGGTGTTCGCGGCCACCGCCGCCGACGTCACCCACGTCGTGGTCGACGGACGCGTGGTCGCGACGGCGGACGACCACGACGAGATCGGGCGCGAGCTCGCCGACGCGATGGAGGCACTGTGGCCACGACCCTGATCACCAACATCGGCGAGCTGGTCACCAACGACCCGGAGGCCGACGACCTCCTGGGGACCGTCGAGCAGGCGGCGCTCGTCGTCGAGGGCGCCCACGTCGCCTGGGTCGGGCCCGCGAGCGCCGCGCCCGCGGCCGACGAGCTCGTCGACGCCGGCGGCCGCGCGGTGCTGCCGGGCTTCGTCGACAGCCACAGCCACCTGGTCTTCGCCGGCGACCGGGCCGCCGAGTTCGCGGCCCGGATGGCGGGGACGCCGTACGCCGCCGGCGGCATCCGCACGACGGTCGCGGCCACCCGCGCCGCCACCGACGAGCAGCTCACCAGCCACGTCGGCCGGCTTGTCGCGGAGATGCGCCGCCAGGGCACCACCACCGTCGAGATCAAGAGCGGCTACGGGCTCACCGTCCGCGACGAGGCCCGCAGCCTCGCGGTCGCGCGGCAGTTCACCGAGGAGACGACGTACCTCGGCGCCCACGTGGTGCCCGAGGGCAGCACGCCGGAGGAGTACGTCGAGCTGGTGACCGGCCCGATGCTCGACGCCGCCCGGGAGCACGCGCGGTGGATCGACGTGTTCTGCGAGCGCGGCGCCTTCGACGGCGACCAGGCGCGGACGATCCTCGCCGCCGGCGCCGCTGCCGGCCTGCGCGGACGCCTGCACGCCAACCAGCTGACGTACGGCGAGGGGGTCCGGCTCGCCGCGGAGCACGGCCTCGCGGCGGTCGACCACTGCACCTACCTCAGCGACGCCGACGTCGACGCCCTGCGGGACAGCGGCACGATCGCGACGCTGCTCCCGGGCGTGGAGTTCTCCACCAGGCAGCCCTACCCGGACGCCCGGCGGCTCATCGACGCCGGCGTGCGGGTCGCGCTGGCCAGCGACTGCAACCCCGGGTCGTGCTTCACCAGCAGCCTCCCGCTGTGCATCGCGCTCGCGGTCCGCGAGATGGGGATGACCCCGGCCGAGGCCGTGCACGCAGCGACGTACCGCGGCGCGCAGGCGCTGGACCGCGAGGACGTGGGCGCACTCACCGTCGGGCGCCGCGCGGACCTGATGCTGCTCGACGCGCCCAGCCACGTATACCTGGCCTACCGCCCCGGAGTGCCCCTCGTGCTCGGCACCTGGGTGGCCGGCCGCCCGCTGTAACGCGGGTTACCCGATCCTCCCACCGTGCCGCAGGCCCCTGGGAACAGCGGCTAACACGGCGTTACCTGCGGCCGGGCGACCCACCTAAGACCCCCCTCAGCCGGAACCTAAGGCACTTGCCCGATGTGGGTGCCTACCTCAGGGAGCGAATCTCTTCTCACCACCGAGGAGCTGAGGAGCCCACCATGTACGAGAACACCGCGCACCGCGACTACGTCAAGAGCGAGCTGGAGTACCGGCTCAACCGGGTCCAGGCCGACCTGGCGGGGCGCCGCAAGCGCCGGGCGCTGGTACGCCGGAGCAGGGACGTCGACGGGCTGACCTGGAACACCGTGCGCTGACGGGCGCGCGGCGATGGCAGACCGGATCCTGACGCTCGTCCCGGACGTGACGACTAATCAGGAGCACCCGACAACGGAACACGGGATCATGGACGGCATGGCAGCACACACCAGCCGGACCCTGGTCGGGCGAGACGCCGAGCTGACGGAGATTGCTTCGCTGCTCGGCGTCCGTCCGTCCGGGACGGACCCGGGCGCCCAGACCGGCGCCCAGACCGGCATGGTGCTGCTCTCCGGCGACGCCGGCGTCGGCAAGACCCGGCTGCTCACCGAGCTCCGCGACCTCGCGTTCGCCGAGGGCTGGCAGGTCGTCGCCGGCCACTGCCTCGACTTCGGCGACAGCGCGCTTCCCTACTTGCCCTTCTCCGAGGTCCTCGGCCGGCTCGCGACCGACCGGCCGGACGTCGTCGAGGAGGTCGGCGCCCGCCACCCCGCGCTGGCGCGGCTCCAGCCCGGCCGCCGGATGATGGGCGGCCCCGACCGCTCCGGCGACGACCAGGGCGCCCTCGACCGCGGCGACCTCTTCGAGGCGATGCACGCGCTGCTCGAGGCGGCGTCCGTCAAGGCGCCGCTGCTCCTCGTGATCGAGGACACCCACTGGGCCGACCAGTCGACCCGCGACATGATCAGCTTCCTCTTCTCCCGTCCCTTCGACGGACCGGTGTCCGTGGTCGTCTCCTACCGCTCCGACGACCTGCACCGCCGGCACCCGCTGCGCCGCCAGGTCGCCGAGTGGTCCCGGTTCGGCGGCGTCAACCGGGTGGCGCTCTCGCCGCTCCCCGACGACGCGGTCCGCGCCCTGATCGCCCAGCTCGCTCCCGAGGGGTTCACCGAGAAGGAGCTCGCCGACATCGTCGACCGCGCCGAGGGCAACGCGTTCTTCGTCGAGGAGCTCACCAGCGCCGCCGCAGGGCCCGGCCGCTGGGTGCCGGCCGACCTCGCCGACGTGCTGCTGGTGCGGCTCGACCGGCTCGACGACACCGCGCGGCAGGTGGTCCGCACGGCGAGCGTCGCCGGTCGCCGGGTCAGCCACGAGATGCTGGCCGCCGCGTCCGGGCTCGACGCGTCGGCGCTCGACGAGGGCCTGCGCAAGGCCGTCGAGATGAACATCCTGGTCGTCGGCGCCGACGGCCGCTACTCCTTCCGCCACGCCCTCCTCGGGGAGGCGGTCTACGACGACCTGCTGCCCGGCGAGCGGGTCCGGCTGCACGCCCAGTACGTCGCGGCGCTGCAGGCCGGCGCGCGCGGCACGGCGGCCGAGCTGGCCCGCCACGCCCGGCTCGCGATGGACCTCGACACCGCTCTGACCGCGAGCATCCAGGCCGGCAACGAGGCCTCGCAGGTCGGTGGCCCCGACGAGGCGGCGTACCACTACCAGCAGGCCCTCGAGCTGCTCGTCGACCCGCGCCGGTGCGCGCAGGTCGACCTCGACCTGTCCAAGCTGGTGGTCAGCGCCGCCGAGGCGCTCTCGGCGAGCGGCGACCCCGAGCGCGCGGTCAAGGTGATCGCGGAGCAGGTCGACCGGCTGCCGGTGGACGCGCCCACGACCTGGCGGGCCCGGATGATGTCCACCCAGGCGCTGATGATGATGATGATCGACGGCGACTACGACCCGGTCTCGATCTCCGCCGAGGCGGTCGCGCTGGTGCCCGACGGCGACAGCGGGCTGCGCACCCGCGTGCTCGCCAACCACGCCCGCGTGCTCGCCGGCATGGGCCAGTACGACGAGGCGCAGACCGTCGGCCTCGACGCGCTGCACCTCGCGGAGCGGCTCGACCTCCACGAGCTCGCCTCCGAGGTGATCACCACGCTCAGCGGCCTCAAGAAGGCCGGCCCCAAGGAGGGGCTGCGCCACGCCCTCGCCGACGCGGTCGCCCGCGCCGAGGCCACGGGCGCGCTGTCCTCGGAGCTGCGGGCGCGCTACCTGCTCGGCCGCTCCTACGAGGACTGGGCCGAGTTCGACGAGACCGAGCGCTGGTTCCGCAGCGCGATCGACCGTGGCACCGACGCGGGCATGCCGTACGCGCCGTACGCCTTCGAGGCCCGCTGGCAGCTCACGTGGGTGCTGCTCGTGCAGGGCCGGTGGGACGAGGCGCTCGACCTGATCGACACCGGCCAGGACTCGCCGCCCCCGCCGCTCCCGCGGGCACTGATCGCGCCGCTGCGGATGCAGATCCTCCAGGCCCGCGGCGTCGACGTGTGCGACGAGGCCCGGATGCTGCGGAGGTTCTGGGCGCGTGACGGCGGGGTCGCGATCAACGCCAGCGCCGTGGAGATGGACGCGGCCGGCCTGCGCGGCGACGCCGCCGCCGCGGTCGAGGTGTACGACGCGGTCGTCGCCGTGCTCACCCGCATCTGGCACGAGTGGTTCAGCGCGCGCATCCGGCTCGGCGCGGTCACGATCGGCGCGGTCGCCCGGGCCATGCCGGAGATGTCCGGGGCCGAGCGGGCGGCGTACGTCGAGCGCGTCGACCGGATCCACGCCGACGGCCACGTGGTGCTCGACCGCTACGCCGACCCGTCGGGTCACTGGGGGCCCGAGGGCCGGGCGTGGATGAAGCGGCTGGACGCCGAGACCCTGCGGGTGCGCTGGCTCGCCGGCATCGACGCGCCCCCGCTGGACGCGCTGCTGGACAGCTGGCGCGACGCGGAGGTGCTGTTCGAGGACTTCGGGCACGTCTACGAGCTGGCCCGGGTGCGCACGGTGCTCGCCGGCATCCTGCGCGCGACCGGTGACCTGGCCGGCGCCCGCGAGCTCGGCGACCTGGCCCGGGCGACCGCGCACCGGCTCGGCGCGCAGCCACTGCTCGACGAGCTGCGTGTGCTCGGCAGCACCCCGGTGCGCGAGGAGTCCACACCCGACGCGCTGACGCCGCGTGAGAGCGAGATCCTGCAGCTGGTCGCGCAGGGCCGGTCGAACGGCGAGATCGCCAAGCAGCTGTTCATCAGCGCCAAGACCGTCTCGGTGCACGTCTCGAACATCCTCGGCAAGCTCGACGCCTCGGGCCGCACCGAGGCCGCGGCGATCGCGCGGCGGCGGGGGCTCGTCGGGTGAGCGTCACGTCCGGGCGGCCCCGATCGTCCTGTCCACCGTGACCGATCCGATCGCCGCCGCCTGGACCGCCGACCGCCGCTACCTCGAGGCGGTCGCCTCCCGCATCCTCGCCGACGCGGCCGAGGCCGAGGACGTCGTCCAGGACGCGTTCGCCCGGCTCTCGGTGCAGCGCGTGGACGAGATCGACGACGTCCGGGCGTGGCTGGTGGTCGTGGTCCGCCGGCTCGCCCTGGACCGTCTCGGGTCCGCGCACCGCCGGCTGTCGTCGCCGGCCGAGGAGGTGCCCGGCGATCCGGTCCCGGACCCGGCCGACCGGGTCACCCTCGACGAGGACGTGCGCCGCGCGTTCGGCGTCGTGCTCGACCGGCTGACGCCGGCGGAGCGTACGTCGTTCCTGCTGCACGACGTGTTCGGCTTCCCGTTCGACGGCGTGGCCGAGATCGTGGGCCGCAGCCCCGCCGCCTGCCGGCAGCTCGCGAGCCGGGCCCGCCGGGCGATCCGCGACGGCGCGTCGGCCCGGCCGGTCCCGGTCGACCCGCGGGTGCTGGCGGTGGCCGAGCGGTTCGCGGCGGCCTGCGCGGGCGGCGACCTCGAGGCGCTGGTCCGCGAGCTCGACCCGGACGTGTCCGGCTGGGCGACCGTGGACGGCCGGCGCACCGGGTTCGCCGAAGGCGCCGCCACGGTCGGGCCGCGGATCCTGTGGTTCCTCGGGCCGCGGTCGGGCTGCGAGCTCGTGCCGGTCCCGCTCGAGAGCGGGGTCGCCGTCCTGGCCAGCCGTCGCGCCGAGCCGGTGGTGGTGCTCCGGCTCGACGTCGAGCTGGGCGAGGACGCCGCCCGCGACCGGGTGGTGTCGATGCACGCGCTGGTGCTGCCCGCGTAGTCACGCCGACTTGCGGATCCCCTCACGCCAGATCAGCTGCACCATGCTCGGCTTGACCTCGGTCGTGGCGACGGCGACGGCCCGGCGCACCCACGTGGCGTCGGTCGCCTGGCGCAGCAGGCAGTCGGCCAGGTCGGCGCGCGAGGTGAACCGCTCCGGCAGGTGGCGGTCGCCGACGGCGTACGCCGTGACGTCCTCGGTCTCGAACAGTCCCGACGGTCGCACGATCGTCCACGCGAGGCTGCTGGCGGTGACCAGGGCCTCGAGGCGGCGCATGTCGTCGTACACGGTGCGGCCGATCGTGCCGGCGACGAGCGGCTGCACGATCCTGTCGAACACCAGGCCGCCGGTGCGGGCCCCGGGCTCCATCACGCTGGACGTGACGCAGGCGAACCGCTCCACGTCGTGGCGGTGCATCGCCGCGAGGATGTTGCGGCCGCCGCGGGAGTAGACCTCGACGGGATCGCGGGAGAACGGCACCCCGAGGGCCGAGAGCACCACGTCGTGGCCGGCGACCGCGTCGAGGACGGAGGGCAGGTCGAGCACGTCGCCCCCGACGACCCGCAGACCGGGGCCGGTCGCCGGGAACTCGTCGGGGTGACGGGTGAACGCGGTGACCTCGTGGGACTCCGCGACGGCTTGGGCGGTGAGGCGGCGGCCGGTGGGGCCGTTGGCTCCGAACACGATGATCTTCATGGCGGACAGGACGATCGCGGGTGCCGAGGTGTGACACGGGGCGCTCGCACCGGTGTACGGCCTTGTCCTCGGGGTACATGATCGGCACATCCGCATCCGACCCCAGGAGGACCCATGACCAGCACCCCCGAAGAGCCCCTGAGCGACGACGACATGGCGACCGCCCCGGCGGGCGACCCGGCCCCCGGCCCCGGCGGTGACGCCGACGGCACCGACGGCGACGCGACCGACACCACCGACGGCGACACCACCGACAGCGACGGCACCGACAGCGACGGGTCCGACAGCGACGGGTCCGACGGCGGCGACAGCGACGGGACCGACAGCGACGGCACGGACGGTGACGCCACGGACACCACCGATGGGGATGCCTCCTGAGTGAGCGCCCTCGACCTGTTGAGCGGTGACGCCCAGACCTTCCTCGCGAAGGTCTGGGCGTCCCGCGTGCACCTGCACCGCACCGACCCCGCCGATCCCGAGAGCCTGGTCGGGCTGCTGTCGCTCGACGACGCCGACCGGCTGCTGACCGCGAGCGCGATCCGCACCCCGTCGATCCGGCTGGCCCAGGACGGCGCGGTGCTGCCGGAGTCGGCGTACACCCGCAACGCCACCCTGGCCGGCAAGCAGCTGACCGGCCTGGTCGATGCCCGCAAGGCGCTCGCGCTGTTCGACGACGGCGCGACCGTGGTGTTCCAGGGGCTGCACCGCTACTGGCCGCCGCTGACCCGGCTGGTCGCCGAGCTCGAGCTCGAGCTCGGCCACCCGTGCCAGGCCAACGCCTACCTGACGCCGCCCGGGTCCCAGGGCTTCGCCGTGCACTCCGACTCCCACGACGTGTTCGTGTTCCAGACCGCCGGAGCCAAGCAGTGGGAGGTGCACGGGCCCGACGGGCCCGAGCAGGTGCTGCTCGAGCCGGGCCTGTCGATGTACCTGCCGACCGGCACCCCGCACGCCGCCCGCGCCCAGGACACCGTGTCGCTGCACGTCACGCTCGGCATCAACCAGCTCACCTGGCGCGGGCTGGTCGAGCGCACGGTCGCGCCCGCGCTGCGCGACGTGGCCGACGACCACCTGCCCGCCGGCTACCTCGACGACCCGGCCGCGCTCGCCGGGCCGCTCGCCGAGCGGCTGGAGCAGCTGGCCGACGCCGTACGCCGTCTGGACGCCGGCGCCGCCGTCGAGGCGGACGTACGCCGCTTCCTCACCAGCCGGCCGCCGCGCCTCGAGGGCGGCCTCCGCGACGTGCTCGGCCGGGCCGAGATCGCCGACACCACCCCGTTGCGCCGCCGGCCGGGCCACCCCTGCGTGCTGCTCGACCGGGCCGACCGGGTCGAGGTGCTGCTCGGCGACCGGTCGATGACCGTGCCCGCGTGGATCCGCCCCGCGCTGGAGGAGGTCCGCGCCCGCGGCGAGCTCACCCCGGCCGACCTGCCGCTCGACGAGCAGAGCCGGGTCGTGCTGTGCCGGAGGCTGGTCCGGGAAGGGCTGCTGGAGATCGCGTGAGCCCGGCCTTCCGCTGTGCGGCCGAGAGCCTGCTGCGGGACGAGCCCGCGGCGGGGACGGCGACCCACGTGCGCACCTGGCTGCTCCTCGAGCACACCGGGCCGTGGGGCAACGACGCGCTCCTCGACGCCCGGCTGTCCGAGGGCCTCGGACCCCGGCTCAAGCAGCTGGCCCGCGAGCACCGCGCCAAGGTGCTGTTGATCCGCCGCTTCAGCTCGAGCTCCGACGGCGACGGGGCGCGGGTGTTCGTGGCGTCTGCCGACCCGTTGTCTCCCCGGCTCGAGTCCGGCGTGCTCGCCGACGAGCGCGAGGTGCTCGACCTCGACCTGGCCGGGTTCCGGGCCGGCGGCACGACCGGGCTGGCGGCGTACGACGGCGACCTGTTCTGCGTGTGCACCAACGGGCGTCACGACGCGTGCTGCGCCGAGCGCGGCCGCCCGGTCGCCCAGGCCCTCGACCGGGCGCACCCCGCGGAGACCTGGGAGGTCTCGCACATCGGCGGCGACCGGTTCGCCGGCAACATGGTGGTGCTGCCGCAGGGGCTCTACTACGGGCGGCTCGACCCGGTGTCGGCCCTGGCGGTCGCCGGCGCGCACCTGGCGGGCGACCTCGACCTCGACCACCTGCGCGGGCGCTCCTCGCAGCCGATGCCGGTGCAGGCCGCGGAGATCTTCCTGCGCCGACAGCTGGGCGTCACCCGGGAGGCCGACGTCGTCCTGACCGGGCGCGCGTCGCAGGCGGGCGTCACCACGGCCCGCTTCGCGGTCGCCGGTGCTGAGTACGACGTGCGCGTGCGCACCACCGTCGACCCCGCCACCGCGACCCGGCTGACCTGCAAGGCGCACCGCGACAACCCGGTGCCCGAGCACGAGCTGCTCAGCGTGACGCGGCGCTCCTGACCACGACCAGCACGCCCTCGCCGCCCTCCCAGCGGCCGGTGAGGGTGGCGTCGCCGTCGGGCGCCTCGCCGACCCGGTGCACGACGACGGCCTCCGGGTCCTCGACCGCACCGCCACTGCCGCGCACGGCCACGAGCGGCTCGCGGGTCTCGCGGACCCCGTCGACCTCGAAGTACTCCGCCGCCCCGCTGCCGCCCGCCAGCACCGTCGCGGTCGCGGTCGCGTGCCAGACCGGGTCGCCCTCGGCGTCGTACACCCAGCGGGTGCCGAGCGCCGAGTGCTCCAGGGTGCCGACCAGGTGCTCCTCGGCGCCCTCGAGCGGCGCGGCCCGGTAGGTCAACGGCACGTGCACGAAGCCGCCGTCGACGCGGCCGAGCACGATGCCCTCCACACCGACCTCGCCCTCGGGGTCGTCGAGCCGGTAGCTGCCCACAACGGTCAGCTCCGGCAGTTCCGCCGCCCACTCCTGGCTCGGCAGCCAGGCGTCGAGCAGCTCCTTCTTCGTCGGGGTCAGCGTCGCGTGGTGGAGGAGGGCCATGGCGCGAGCCTAGGGGCGCGCCCCGCCGGTGGAGCGGGTGATGCCGGGACGAGTCACACCAGTCCCTCAGCTACCACTTGGCAGTCGGAACCCGCACGACACGCCGATGCCCCACGGCGTGTCGTGCGGGGTTCGGCTGCCAGCAGCCGAACCCCGCAGACACGCCGCCGAGGCCTCAGCTGAAGGCGCGCGTGACATGCCCGACGAGGTCGGGGTAGCGCATCAGATGCGCGCCGCCGTTGATGTCGAGGACCTCGCCGGTCAGCCAGGCGGCGCGCGCGAGGTAGACCGCGGCCTCGGCGATCTCCTCGGGCGTGCCGGACCGGCCCAGCGGCGTGTTCGCGAGGTAGTCGTCCTCGATGCCCGGGATCTCCATGGCCGGTGCGGTGAGCGGGGTGACGACGAGCCCGGGGGCGATCGCGTTGACGCGGATGCCCTTCGGGGCGAGCTCGAGGGCGGCGACCTCGGTGAGCATCGAGAGGCCCGCCTTGGCGGCGCAGTACGGCGCGAGGCCGGCGCCCGGCTGGCGGCCGTTGAGCGAGGAGAGCGAGATGACCGTGCCGCCCGGGCCGAGCCGGCGTCCGGCGTGCTTGAGGACGAGGAACGCGCCGGTCAGGCAGACGTCGACGACCCGGCGCCACTCGCCCGCGTCCAGGTCGGTGACCAGGCCGAGCGTCGAGACGCCGGCGCTGTTGACCACGACGTCGAGGCGGCCGTGCGAGCCGAGCACGCCCTCGAGCAGCGCCTCCACGGAGGCCTCGTCGGTGACGTCGACGACCACGTCGGCGTGGGCCGGGTCGACGTCCGCGACCACCACCCGGCAGCCGTCGCCGGCCAGCCCGCGGGCGATCGCGGCCCCGATCCCCGACCCGCCGCCGATGACCACCGCCACCCGGTCCGCTGTGTCGCCCATGTGCTCCTCCTCGCCTCAGCCCCGTAGTTGACGCGTGTCAATCTAGGACCTACGGTCCCGGAATAGAACACGTTCCACCCAACTCAGGAGGACCGGTGACCCGACCGACCACCCGACCCAGTGCTCACCCCCGGGTGGCCGTGATCGGCGCCGGCATCAGCGGCCTGACCTCGAGCAAGATGCTCGACGACTACGGCATCGACTACACAACGTTCGAGTCCTCCGACCGGGTCGGCGGCAACTGGGCGTTCGGCAACCCCAACGGGCACAGCAGCGCCTACCGCTCGCTGCACATCGACACCTCCAAGCACCGGCTGTCGTTCAAGGACTTCCCGATGCCGGACGACTACCCCGACTTCCCGCACCACACCCAGATCAAGGCCTACCTCGACTCCTACGCCGACGCGTTCGGGCTGCGCGACCGCATCGAGTTCGAGAACGGCGTCGTCCACGCCGAGCGGCTGCCCGACGGCGGCTGGGAGCTGCAGACCGAGCGGACCGGCACCCGGCGCTTCGACCTGCTCGTGGTCGCCAACGGCCACCACTGGGACCCGCGCTTCGCGGACTTCCCGGGCGAGTTCACCGGGGTCTCGATGCACTCCCACCACTACATCGACCCCCACGACCCGCTCGACTTCACCGGCAAGCGGATCCTGGTCGTCGGCCTCGGCAACAGCGCCGCCGACATCGCGGTCGAGCTGTCCTCGAAGTCACTGCAGAACGAGGTGACGCTCTCCACCCGGTCGAGCGCCTGGATCGTGCCGAAGTACACCTACGGCCTCCCCGCGGACAAGTACTACGTGACCACGCCGTACCTCCCGCTGAAGTGGCAGCGCTGGTTCGTGCAGAAGATGCAGTTCATGACCGGGTCCAACCCCGAGCTCTACGGCCTGCCCAAGCCCAACCACAGGTTCTTCGAGGCCCACCCGACCCAGTCCGTCGAGCTGCCGCTGCGGCTCGGGTCGGGCGACATCACGCCCAAGGGCGACATCGCCCGCCTCGACGGGGAGACCGTGCACTTCGTGGACGGCACCAGCAGCGACTTCGACGTGATCGTCTACGCCACCGGCTACAACATCACGTTCCCGTTCTTCGACCCGTCGTTCATCAGCGCGCCCGACAACCAGATCAGCCTCTACAAGCGGATGTTCAAGCCCGGCATCGACGACCTGGTGTTCGCGGGCTTCGCGCAGGCGACGCCGACGCTGTTCCCGTTCGTGGAGGCGCAGGCGCGACTGGTGGCGGCGTACGCCGCGGGCCTCTACCGGCTGCCGTCCGTCGAGGAGATGGAGCGGGTGATCGTCGAGGACCAGCAGAAGTACACCGGCCACATGCTCGACCGGCCCCGGCACACCCAGCAGCTCGACTACTTCATCTACGAGCACGACCTGCGGGCCAAGGAGATCCCGGCCGGGCGGAAGCGGGCGGCCCTGGCCGTCCACGGGAGCGCCCGGTGAGCGCGACCAAGGGCGACGAGCGGCGCGGGGCCCTGCTCGCCGCGCTCGAGGAGCATCTCGAGCAGGCCAGCCTCGACGACATCAACATCGCCGACATCTCGCGGCGCGCGGGCGTGACCCGGTCGGCGTTCTACTTCTACTTCGAGAACAAGGCGGCCGCGGTCGGCGCGCTCTACGAGGAGATGTACGCCGACGGGTTCGGTGCCGCCGAGGTGCTCGGTGGTGACGGGACCGTGCGCGACCGGATCTCCTCGGCGATCCGGGCGATCGTCCACGGCTGGGCCCAGCGCACCCACCTCTACCGAGCGATCCTCGACGCGCGGGCCGGCAGCCCGGCCGTCCGCGACCAGTGGGAGGCGTTCCAGGCGTCGTATGTCGACCTGGTCGCGGAGCTGATCGAGGACGAGCGCGCGGCCGGGGCGGCCCCCGCCGGGCCCGACGCCCGTGCGGTCGCGGCGGCACTGCTCGACCTCAACGACCGGACGCTGGAGCGCGTGGTCCGCGCGCCCGACGACTTCGACCGCGACGGCCACCTCGAGGCGGTCGTGCACGTGTGGCTGACCGCGATCTACGGGAGGACTTCGTGAGTGTCACTGTGAAGTACGACGAGCTGACGTTCCCCTCGGGGCAAGCCGACTGCCACGCCTGGCACTTCACCGGCGAGGGCGAGGCGCTCGCGACCGACGCCGGCCGCCCGGTCGCGGTGATGGCCCACGGGCTGGGCGGCACCAAGGACTCCGGTCTTCAGCCGTTCGCGGAGTCGCTGGCCGCGGCCGGGATCGACGTACTGGTCTTCGACTACCGGGGGTTCGGCGCCAGCGGGGGAGCGCCGCGCCAGACCGTGTCGATGTCCGGCCAGCTCGAGGACTACCGCGCGGCGATGGCCGCCGCGGCGCGGCTGCCCGGCGTCGACGGGTCTCGCCTGGTGCTGTGGGGGGTGTCCCTGGCCGGCGGCCACGTGCTCGCCGCCGCCGCCCACCGCGACGACGTCGCCGCGGTCGTGTCGCTGACGCCGCTGGTCGACGGCCTGGCCGCGGGCCGGCACGCGCTGTCCTTCCACAAGCCCTCCGCGATGCTCCGCTCGACCGCCGCGGGGGTGCGCAGCCGGGTCGGCGCGCCGCGGATGATGCCGGTGGTCGCGCGGCCGGGTGAGCTCGGCGCGCTGACGCTGGAGGGCTGTCTCGAGGACTACCTCGCGATCGCCGGCCCCACCTGGCGCAACGAGATCGACGCCTCGGTGGGTCTCGAGCTCGGCAACCACCGCCCCGGCCGGCAGGCCAAGCACGTCCGCGCGCCGCTGCTGGTGCAGATCGCCGACCTCGACCGCAGCGCCCCGCCGCACGCCGCCGCCAAGGCGGCGTTCGCCGGCCGCGCCGAGGTCCGCCACTACCCGTGCGACCACTTCGACGTCTGGCCCGGCAAGCCCTGGCACGACCCCGCCGTACGCCACCAGGTCGCGTTCCTGACCCGCCACCTGGCGCCCCCCGCCCGCTTGTAACGCTCCTCTATTGCCCCTCGGGCCCGGTCCCTCACGCCTGAGCCGGAGGACATGAAGGAGCGTTACAAGCGGCGGGCGTGGGTACCGTGAACCGGTGCCGATCTGGATCGAGGCGGGGCTGTGGGGCCTGCTGGCCGGGGCCGCGCTGGTGGTCGGGGCGGCCGTCGCGTGGTCGGTGCGGGTGCCGCGGATCGTGGTCGCGGGCGTGATGGCGTTCGGCGCCGGGGTGCTGATCTCCGCGCTGGCGTTCGACCTGATGGACGAGGCCGAGCACACCGGAGGGCTGACGGCCACTGCGGGCGGCTTCCTCGTGGGCGCGGTCCTGTACGTCGCGGCCAACGCCGTGCTCGCCCGCCGCGGCGCGCGGCACCGCAAGCGCGCCGGCGACGAGCAGCCCTCGGAGGAGGAGCAGGCCGGCAGCGGTACGGCGATCGCGGTCGGCGCGCTGCTCGACGGTGTGCCGGAGTCGGTGGTGCTCGGGCTCTCGCTGCTGGGCGGCGGTGGCGTCGGCGTACCCGTGCTCGCCGCGATCTTCATCTCCAACCTGCCCGAGGGGCTGTCGAGCTCCGCCGGCATGAAGCGCAGCGGCCGCAGCGCCCGCTACGTGTTCGGCGTGTGGTCCGGCATCGCCGTGGCCAGCGGCGTGGCCGGCGCGCTCGGCGTCCTCGCGCTGCAGGGTGCGCCCGGGGAGACGGTCGCGGCGATCACCGCACTCGCGGCCGGCGCGATCCTCGCGATGGTCGCGGACACGATGATCCCGGAGGCGTTCGAGCGCGCCCACCTGGCCACCGGGCTGATCGCCACGCTCGGCTTCCTGACCTCGTTCGTGGTCGAGCGCGCCGGCTGACGCCGCCGTTATTGACGACTATTCAATTCACCGAGACCCGCCTAGCATCGATCCATGGCGACGCTGGACGACGTGAGTGGGCTGACCGCCGAGCGGATGCGGCGGATGAGCCCGGGCAACCAAGGCAAGCTCCCGCCGGTCGACCGGACCGGCCTCCCGCCCGGCCCGCGGTGGCCGGTGCTGGTGCAGACCGCCGGGCTGCTGCGGTTCCGGCACCGCTTCCATCCCTACATGCGCCGCAAGTACGGCGACGTCTTCACGGTCCGGCTCGCGCCGGGCGGCAGGCCGCTGGTGTTCTTCACCCGGCCCGAGCACGCGAAGGAGATCTTCGCGGGCGACCCGGAGATCTTCCACGCCGGCAAGGCCAACGGCATCCTCGGGCCGATCATGGGCGAGCACTCGCTGCTGCTCCAGGACGGCGGGGAGCACAAGCGGGCCCGCAAGCTGCTGATGCCGGCGTTCAACGGGCACGCACTGCGGGAGTACGAGTCCCTGGTCACCGAGGTCGCCCGCGCCGAGATCGACGGCTGGCGCGACGGCCAGGAGTTCCGGGCGCTCGACCGGATGAACTCCCTCACCCTCGAGGTGATCCTCCGCGTGGTCTTCGGCGTCACCGACGAGCGGCGCCTGGCCGAGCTGCGCCCCCGGGTCAACAAGACCGTGAACATCAGCCCGGCGATCCTGCTCGGCTGGGGCTACCCGTGGCTGCAGAAGGTCGGGCCGTGGAAGGCGACCGTCGACAACCAACGCGAGCTCGACGAGCTGATGTACGCCGAGATCCGCGAGCGGCGTACCGCCTCCGACCTCGCCGAGCGCACCGACGTGCTCTCCCGGCTGATCCTCCAGGGTGAGGAGGGGGACCGGCCCGGCGACCGGCTCAAAGACACCGAGCTGCGCGACCAGCTGGTCACGCTGCTGCTCGCCGGCCACGAGACCACCGCCTCCGCGCTCGCCTGGGCGCTCTACGAGACCGGTCGTGACCCGGAGCTGCTGGCCCGCTGCCAGCGTGCGGCGGCCGAGGGCGACGACGACCTCCTCGAGGCGGTGCTGAAGGAGTCGATGCGGCTGCACCCGATCATCCCGATGGTGGTCCGCACGCTGATGGAGCCGGCCACGATCGCCGGCTGGGACCTCCCGAAGGGCACCACGGTCGGGCCGTCGATCATCATCGCCCACCAGCGCGAGGACAACCACCCGGATCCCGAGGTGTTCCGGCCCGACCGGTTCCTCGGCCACAACCCGCCGCCGAACACCTGGATCCCGTTCGGGGGCGGCGTACGCCGCTGCATCGGCGCCGGGTTCTCGCTGATGGAGGGCGTGGCCGTGCTGCGCGAGGTGTTCACGGCGTACGACGTCACCGCGCTCGGCAGCGACGAGCCGAAGGTCCGCAACATCACCAGCGTGCCCCGCCGCGGCGCCCGGATCCGCGTCACGGCTCGGTAGGCCGCGGCCGGTGGTCGGCCGGCGCGACGTCCCTCACGCCGACGAGACCCGCGGCCGCCAGCGGAACCGATCCACGACCCTCACCCGTCGGAGGGGTGAGGAGGTGCCGATGGCACGGGACGAGTCCGAGCAGTCCGACGAGTTCGGGGAGTACGTCGCGGCGCGCTGGCCACGACTGGTGCGGGCGGCGGTGCTGCTCGGGTGCGAGCCGCACGAGGCCGAGGACGTGGTCCAGTCGGCGCTGACCCGGTGCCTGGTGAAGTGGTCGCGGGTCAGTCGCGCCGGTGACCGCGACGCCTACGTGCACCGGATCGTGGTCAACACGTTCGTCGACCACCGGCGCCGGAGGTGGAGGGGCGAAGTGGCGACCGAGCGGGTGCCCGACCGGGACGAGGTCGACGGCAGCCTCGCGGTGATCGACCAGATCGGCGTCGACCGCGCCCTGGCCGGGCTGGTCGAGGACCAGCGGATCGCCGTGGTGCTGCGCTACTACCTCGACCTCAGCGAGGCGCAGATGTCCGCCGTGCTGGGCGTCGCGCCCGGCACCGTCAAGAGCCGGCTCTCCCGGGCGCTCACCGCGCTCGGCGCCGACCCGAACCTGACCAACGTGGAGGAGCCATGGACGCCCAGCAGCTGATCGACCGTCTCGAGGAGCACGCCGCCGAGGTGCCGGTCGGCCCGCCGCCGCTGGCGCTGATGCGCACCCGGGCCCGGCGTCAGCGGCAGGGCCGGATGGCCGTCGTGGCCGCGGCCGCGGCGGTCGCCGCCATCGGCGTGGGCGTCGCGTGGCCGGGTGGCTGGGGCTCCGGCTCCGACGCCCAGACATCGGTCGCCTCCGACGGGCCTGCCGACCCCGACTCCCCGCCGGACGGCTACCGCTACGTCGGCGCCGGGGACGTGGTGGCCGCCGTACCCGAGAGCTGGGGGACGAACAGGACCGACTGCGGAACCCCGGTCGAGGACACGGTCGTCATCGACCAGGGCGTGACCTGTATGGCGCTGGTCCCGCGACCCGCGGACGTCGACAGCCTGACCGTCCTCACCGGTTCCGCCGCCGGAGACACCCAGGACTGGGAGCACGTTGACGTGGCGGGCGAGCCTGCGCTGCGATCCCAGATCACCGACGAGGACGGCAGGGTCATCCAGAGCGTCCTGGTCTCCGGACGCAACGTGATGTTCGTGGCCGAGTCGTCCTCGGCGGATGGTGCCGATGTCGTCGACGGGATCCTCGACAGCCTCACCGTGCTGCGCGAGCACACCACCGTGCCCGCGTTCCAGGACCTCGCCTTCCGGCGCGGGGGCGATCCCATGGTGGAGGAGTACGCCGCCAGGCTGGCGGATCTCGGCCTCCGCACCCAGGTCAGCGAGAGGAACGGCAAGGGGTTCGACGCCGGCACCGTGCTGGACGTGACTCCCGGTGTCGGGTCGGTGGTCTCACCCGGCGACACCGTCCGGGTGGTCGTCGCCCGCTGACCCCCCTCAGCCCTGCTGCGCGAGCCAGGTCCCCCACGCTGGCCCGCGCAGCAGGGCGCCGGGCCCGGGCAGCATCGAGCCGCCGGCCATGCTCGGCGGTGCATCGACGGCCTCCACGGTGACGTCCGAGCCGGTGTGCTCGACCAACCGGCGCACCTGGTCGACCAGCCGCTCGACCTGCGGCCCGGCGAGGTCCTGGTCGGCGGTCACCTCGCCGGTCGCGAGGTCGAGCAGCAGGCGCGCCACCTCGGCCGAGTCCACCGGCTGACTGGGCACGTCGATGATCCGCGCGACGCCGTCCTGGGTGTTCCACCGGAGCATCTGACCGGGGAACTCGTGGAACTGGGTCGCCCGCAGCACCACCGCCCCCGGCGCGGCCTCGCGGGTGGCCTGCTCGTGCGCGAGCTTGGCGGCGTAGTAGTCGTAGTCGGGGCTTTGGTCGACGCCGACGATCGAGAGCACCACGCTCCGGCGTACCCCCGCGGCCGTCGCGGCGCGGCCGAGGTTGCGCGCGACGGTGGTGAAGTACGGCGCCGCGTCCTGCAGGCCGATGCTCGAGGTCACGTCGACGACGGCCTCGGCGCCCGCCAGCGCCTCCTCGAGGCCGTCGGGGGCGAGCAGGTCGAACCCGGTCGACCGGGCGATCTCGACGACGTCGTGCCCCTCCTTGCGGGCGAGGGCGGTGAGCTGGGCTCCGATCAGTCCGGTGGCTCCGGCGACGGCGATCTTCATGACGCACTCCTGGTTACTCGGATAGTTGTTGTCCGCGATGCTAGCCATGAACTCGGACACTTGTCATCCAGGTTTCGCCTACCATGGGCCCATGAGGATGTCAGCGGGGGTCGAGTGGGCCGTGCACTGCTGCGTGGTGCTCAGTCAGGCTGAGGGCCCGGTGCCCGCGACCCGCCTCGCGGAGTTCCACGGGGTCTCGCGCACCTACCTCGCCAAGCACCTCCAGCAGCTGGCCCGCGCCGGACTCGTCGCGTCCACGGAGGGTCGGGTCGGCGGCTACCGGCTCACGCGCCCGGCCGCGGACATCGCCCTGCTCGACGTCGTGGTCGCGATCGAGGGCAGCGACACGGCGTTCCAGTGCACCGAGATCCGCCAGAACGGTCCGCTCCCGGCCAGTCCGCGCAACTGCCGGAAGGCCTGCGGCATCGCCCGCGCCATGTGGGCCGCCGAGCAGGCGTGGCGCGACTCCCTGGCCGGCGTCACCATCGCCGACCTCGCCGCCGGCGTCACCGCCGACACCGGCCCGCAGACGTTCGTCGCGCTCCGCGGCTGGCTGGCCGGCACGCCGGCCTGATCGCCGTCGAGACACCCAGAATGGCTGTCCCGATGCGGGATCCTCAGCCATTCCTGGTGTCTCGACGGTCCCGGGTCGGCCTAGGAGCGCCAGGCCGCCCAGGCCAGACAGGCCAGTGACGCGGTCGAGGTGACCGCCCGCGCGACGTTCCAGCGCACCCAGGCGTCCTCGAAGTCCGCGCGTACGCCGGCCAGGTCGGTGATCCGGTCGACCGCGCCGGCGGCGTCCAGCGCGTTGTTGAGCGGGATGTTGCCGCCGGCCGTGATCGCGACGGTGCCGATCGCCAGCGCCAAACCGGCGATCACCCACGGCCGGGCGGTACTGCTGCTGGTGAGTACTGCCGCGCCCGCGAGCAGCGGTGCGCCGAGGAACGTGGCCATGAAGACCGGGTTCACGATCGCGATGTTCATCTGCTGCATCGTGTGGACGAACGTGCGGTCGTCCGTCCGTGCGAGGCCGGGCATCACGCCGGACGCCCAGGTGTAGTACGTGCCGGCCTGCAGCCCCGCGGCGACGGTCGCGGTGAGCAGCGCCGGCGCCCGGAGGGTCTCGAGGATCTCGTTCATGGGACGAGCACACCGCACAACGACGAGACGATCCATCGCCGTACGTCGCGGTTCCATACGCCAGCGTCTACGATCTCGCCATGGACGGACTCGCGGCCCTGCTGGACGGTCCCCGCGCCCGCGGTGCGTTCCTGCTCCGCTGCCTGATGGACCCGCCCTGGTCGGTCCGGCTCCAGGACGAGGCGCCGCTGTCACTCACCGCGGTCGTGCGCGGCGGGATGTGGGTCGTCCCCGACGACGCGGCGCCGTTCCACGTCGGCGCCGGGGACCTCCTGGTCGCGACCGGGCCCGAGCCGTGGACGATCGCGGACGAGGTCGACACTCCGGTGCAGGCGGTGATCCACCCGGGTCAGCACTGCACGACGCCCGAGGGACGATCCCTCGAGGAGGAGATGCACCAGGGGGTGCGCAGCTGGGGCAACAGCTCCACGGGCGAGGCCGTGCTGCTCACCGGCGCCTACCTGCTCGAGGGCGAGGTCAGCCGCCGGCTGCTGCGCGCGCTGCCCCGCTTCGTGGTGCTCGGGGAGGCCGACCTGGACTCCCCGCTGCTCCCGCTGCTCGCGCACGAGATCGGCCGGGACGAGCCGGGCCAGCAGGCGGTGCTCGACCGGCTGCTCGACCTGCTCCTCATCGCGGTGCTCCGGGCCTGGTTCGCGCGGCCCGAGGCCGACCCGCCGGCCTGGTACGCCGGGCAGTCCGACCCGGTCGTCGGGCCCGCCCTCCGGCTGCTCCAGCACCATCCCGAGCACCCGTGGTCCGTGGCCGAGCTGGCCACCGCCGGCGGCGTCTCCCGGGCCGCGTTCGCCCGGCGCTTCGCCGACGTGGTGGGCGAGCCCCCGATGGCGTTCCTCACCGGCTGGCGGCTCGCGCTCGCCGCCGACCTGCTGCGCGAGCCCGATGTAACCCTGGCCGCGGTCGCGCGCCGGGTCGGCTACTCCACGCCGTTCGCCCTCAGCGCGGCCTTCAAGCGCCTCTACGGCGTGAGCCCGCGCGAGCACCGGGCGGAGCCGGCGTAGGTCCCTGGTCTGCCGTCGAGACACCAGAAGTGGTTGGCTCCCGGCCCAGATCACCGCCACTTCAGGTGTCTCGACGGAAGACGGTCGCTCAGCGGATCGTGCCCACCCCCGGGATCATCGGCAGGTCGAGCGCGGTGATCCAGCCGGGCGGCAGGTCGTTGACCGCGGGTACGGCGTTGAGCGCCCGCAGCCCGGTGGCCAGGCAGCCCGCGATGGCCGGGGCGCGGCCGCTGCCGTCGGTGAACCGGAACGCGGTCTCCTGGCTGATCGAGGGTGAGCCGTCGATGTCCACGCGGTAGACGTCGTCGGCCGAGCCGGCCGGCCACTCGGGCGCCGCGTCCGGGCCGATCCGGTTGACGTGCTCGAGCGTGATCACCTCGCGCCCGTCGTACACGCCGTTGATCGTGAACCGGATCGCGGCGACGTTGCCGGCCTCGACGACGCCCTTGGCGGTCATGCGGTCGGTGGGCGTCACCCACTTCTCCCAGGTGGTCGTGATCTCCTCGAGCTCGATGCCGGCGGCGTGCGCGATCATCGGCACCGTCGCGCCCCACGCCATGATCAGCAGGTCGGGGATCTGCAGCAGGGGCGTGTACGACGGCGGGCGGCCGATGCCCATCTCGTCCTCGTAGTCGCCCTCGTAGTCGGTGTAGTCGAGCAGCTCGCTCGCGCGCACCGACCGCACCTCCCCGCACAGGCCCATCAGCGTCAGCGGGAACAGATCGTTGGCGAAGCCCGGGTCGATGCCGGTGGTGAAGCAGGACGCGCCACCGTCGAGGCTGGCCTCGGTGATCGGCTCGATCCAGCTCGGCGGGTTCTGGGTCATCTCCGGCCAGACCCAGGGCGTCATCGCGGTCGAGCACACGTCGATGCCCGCGCACAGGAAAGCCGAGATCACCCGGATGTTCTCGTCCGCGTGCTGCGCGGTCGGGCCGTAGTGCACGAGCGCGTCAGGGCGCAGTGCGATCAGCTCCTCGACGTCGGTGGTCGCGACGATGCCGATGGGCTCCGACAGCCCGCAGAGCTCGGCCACGTCCTTCCCGGCCCGCGTCGAGCGGGTCACGCCGACTCCGACGAGCTCGAACACCGGGTGTCGGACGATCTCCGCGATCACCATCGACCCCACGACCCCGGTGCCCCAGACGACGACGCGCTTCCTCATGCTGTCTCCTTGTCGGGGTGGTTTCGAGGCTCGGGCAGAGCGGCCCTCGCACCTCAACCACCGCGCCGGTGGTTGAGTTACGCCGAACCGCCACCGCCACCGCCACCGTCACCGGTCGAACGCTGCGCGGACCCGGTCCTCGGTCAGGCCGTAGTCCTCGAGGGTGTAGCTGTGCGAGGGCTTGGCGTTGCCCTGCTTGGACTCCTGGTCGATCGCCTCGAGTGCCGCCTGCACCTCCGGGGTCCAGTCGAGCCCGAACTGCTCGTAGATCCGCCTAGTCACCCCGAGCGGGTCCGCCACGAGGTCGCCGAACGCGACATCGGCGAACTGCGCCTGGTCGTACGCCGGCCGCGCGTCGTGGAAGGCATGGAACGCCCGCGACCACAGGTCGAGCTGGGTCTCCCCGATCGTGCGCCCGACGTACGTCGTGCTGTGCCCCGCGGTCGTCTCGGCCGAGAGCGAGCACGACGACGCGAGGCAGGTGACCGGGTCGCGGTGGGTGTAGACGATCAGCGCGTCCGGGTAGACGCTCATCAGCGCGTCGAGGGCGGTCAGGTGGGAGGGGTTCTTGAGCACCCAGCGCTTCTCGGGGTCGTTGAGGCCGACCAGCTGGAGGTTCTGCTTGTGCCGGGCGTAGGCGTCCGTCCAGTCCTGCTGCTGCAGCCACGCGGAGTAGCGCGGCACGTTCGCCAGCGACTCGTACGAGTTGGACTTGCCGGTCTGGCGCAGCAGCCGCCAGCACTCCTCGACGGTGGTGGCATCCATGTAGTGGATGCCCATGAACTCCGGGCTCTCCACGTGGTGCGCCGAGAACGCCTGCTGCATCGCCTGGAAGATCGGGTCGGACTCCCACGTCTCCCGCGGTGGCCGCGGCTGGGGGTACTGCGTCAGCCACATCTCCAGACCCTGCGCCATCGGGTCGGCGTGCAGCAGCCGGTGCAGCGCGGTGGTGCCGGTGCGCGGCAGGCCCATCACGAAGACCGGCCGCTCGATGTGGACCTCGCGGTGCTCCGGGTGGGCGGTGAACTGCGCCTGGGTGAGCAGCACGCCGACCAGCGCCGACTTCACCTCGGAGCGCTGGAAGTAGTTGCCCCGCGGGGTGAGCCCGGCCTCCGGCGAGGCGAGGTCCTCGGTGAGGACCCGCAGCCCCGTCTCGTGGGGGGTGCCCCCGAAGTCCGACATCCCCGTCGTCCGCATCGCCGCGGCCGCGATGTCCTCGTAGGACCCGACGTCCGCCCGCTCCCGGGTCATGATGTTGTCGCTCATCGTTCTCTCCCGCTGGTTGAGGTGCGAGGGCCGCTAGGCCCGAGCCTCGAAACCCGGTGAGCCGAGAGGCGGCCTCGATCGAGGCTGCCTCTCGAGCTGCGGGGGCTTCGAGGCTCCTGCGCTCGTACCTCGCTCCGGAGCACCTCAACCACCGCTAGTCGTGGAACTCGCCGCAGTCGACGGTGAGCATCTGCCCGGTGACGGCGGAGGCCAGGTCGGAGGCGAGGAAGAGCGCCGCGCGCGCCACCTCCTGCGGCGAGGCGAGCCGCTTGAGGTCGGTGGGCGCGGCCTTGGCGGCGTACACCTGCTCATGCGTCGTGCCCTCGACCGCGGCGAGGAAGTCGAAGTAGCCGCGGTTGACGTCCTCGTAGATGTACGACGGCGCCACGCTGTTGACGCGGATCCCGCGCGGCCCGAGCTCGGTGGCGAGCGACGAGGCGAGGTGCTCCAGCGTCCCCTTGGAGAGCTTGTAGCCGGCGTACTCCGGCTGGGAGCTGAACACCACGCACGAGTTCAGCATGATGATCGAGCCCTTGCTCTCCGCGAGCGCGTCGGCGAACAGCGCCGAGAGCCGCAGCGGCGCGAACACGTTGGTCTCGTTGACCTTCGCGAGCTTGCGCGGCTCGATCTGGGTGATCGGATCCATGGGCGGGATCGTGAACGCGTTGTTGATGACACAGTCGACGCGGCCGAACGCCTCGAGCGCCTTGTCGCGCAGGCTGACCCGCGAGTCCTCGTCGGTGACGTCCGCGACCACGCTCACGACCTTGCCGCCGTACCCCTCCAGCTCGGCCTGCAGCTCGAGCAGCCGCGACTCGGTGCGGCTGGCGATCACCAGGTCGGCGCCCATCTTCGCGGCCTCCTCGGCCAGCGCCCGCCCCAGGCCGGGGCCGATCCCGGAGATCACGATGACCTTGCCCCGCAGCAGCGGGACCGGCTCGTAGCGGTCCTCGATCGAGGTGTCGTGGGCCTGTGCGTAGCCAAGGTCGGTCATCAGCTCAGCATCCTTCGGGCGACGGAGCGCTGCCGGGCGGCGATCCGCTCGGCGTACTGCTCGGTGGTGAGGGGGGTGAAGTGCGGCAGTCGGCTCGGTACGTCGGCGGTCTTGACGACCTCGACGACCGGGCCGTCCTCCGGGCCGAGGTCGCGCTCGAGGCGCTGCCAGCGCAGCATGATCGAGCCGGTGCGGTGGCCGGTGGTCTCGAGCCAGTTCGCGATCGGGGCGCCGCCGGGCGGCGTCTCGGAGATCACGAACCGCATCAGGCCGTCGGGGTCGGTGACCGCCTGGGCCTTGGTGAGCGAGGTCTGGTGGGTCTCGTAGTCGGTGGAGACGTACCAGTCGGAGCCGATCTGGATCGCCTGGTAGGCGCAGTCGGTGCACTCGGGCACCGTGACGATCAGCGCCTCGTCGTCGGCGAGGTCGTAGTGGCCGATCGAGGAACGCTGCGAGGACAGGCCGCCCGGAGTCGACTGCGGCGCGGTCGGCTGGTTCGCCGGCTCCTTGCGTTCGAAGAACTGCGGAAACGCCAGCCAGGTCTGGATCGACCCGGTCAGCAGCTTGGCCGCGACCTCGTACTTGCGCTCCAACCGGGCCTGGGTGAGCGGGGCGGCCGGAAGGCCGACGGTGTCGGTGCGCTCGATCCAGAGCCGGCCGCGCTCCTCGGTGTCCCAGTCGTTGTAGACCTCGCGCACGATCATCGTCTTGGCGCCGGGCTCGGCGACGTAGGTGAACTCGAACGACCCGTCCTCGGCGATGTCGAGCTCGCGGTCGTCGAACGCTGCGTAATCGAAGGGCACCTCTCCGGGTCCGTAGGACCCCGCCATCACCTGGAAGGACAGGTCGGCGGTAGTGCCGCGGACGCCGCGCACGACGTACTCGACGCCCTCCTTGAGGTAGGCGTTGAAGTAGATCGCGTCCGGGTTGTCCAGGCCCTGCCGGGAGAACTGGTGCGTGGGGTTGATGAACAGCGGCCGGTCGAGGTCGTGGTCGAAAGCCATCTGCAGGGCCATCCGGATCCGTCCTGCGAGGTAGTCGTAGCCCTCCAGCAGGTCCAGCTCGGTGCGGATGAACGGCGCGCTCTCGATGAGCTTCTCCGCCTCGGCGATCGCGTCCTGCAGGGGCCGGGTGAGGTCGCTCATGCGTCCACCTCGGTGGTTTCGGGGCTCCTCGCTAGCGCTCGTCGCACCTCAACCACCGTGTCGCCGCCGGCGGTTGAGGTGCGAGCGCAGCGAGCCTCGAAACCCCGGCGGCTCACGAGCCCACCTTGGCGATGATCTGCTCGGCGTACCGCTCGAGGTGCTCGATCTTCTTGTCCAGCGGCTCGGTGTCGGGGCCCTTGATGTAGGGCACCCGGAACCCGACGATGCAGTCGGTGACGCCCTTGTCCTCCAGGCGCTTGATGCCGTCGAGGTCGTAGGCGTCGTACGAGATCACGTGCACCTCGAAGTCGTCGCGAGTGTCGCCCTCCTCCTGGCGGATCTCCGCCAGCCGCTTGAGCAGCCGGTCGAGCTCCTCGCCGTCGCCGCCGGCGTGCATCCAGCCGTCACCCTTGCGCACGGCCCGGCGCAGCGCGGCGTCGACATGGCCGCCGACCAGCAGCGGGATCCTCTCGCTCGCGCCGGGGCACTGCTTGAGCGCGTCGACGTCGTAGAACTCGCCGTGGTACTCGAAGTGCTCGCCGGTGGTCAGCCCGCGCAGGATGTCCATGCACTCGTCCATCCGCTTGCCGCGCCGCTCCCACGGCACGCCCATCGCGTCGAAGTCCTCGGGCCAGGGCGAGATGCCGACGCCGAGCCCGAGCCGGTTGCCCGAGAGGTAGGCCAGCGAGGAGGCCTGCTTGGCGACCAGCACCGGCGGGCGGATCGGCAGCTTGAGCACGAACGGCGTGAGCCGCAGCGTCGTGGTGTGCGCGAACAGATGCGCGCACAGCACCATCGTCTCGATGAACTCCTTGCCCTCGAGGAACTCGCGGTCCCCGGTGTCGGTGTAGGGGTACTTCGAGTCGGAGTCCTTGGGGTAGATCAGGCTGTCGGCGACCGTCATCGACGTGTAGCCGGCCTGCTCGGCCGCCTGGGCGAGCGGCGCGTAGTACGTCGCCTGGGTCATCGCCTCGGCATAGGTGAACCTCATGGGCCACAGAGTAGAACGTGTTCCAGTTTTCTGCCAGAGTGTGGCCGTGGACCTCCAGGAGATCAGCGACCGTCTCGAGATCGAGGGCGTGCTCGTCCGCTACACCCGCGCGATCGACACCGGCGACTGGGACGCGCTCGACACCGTGTTCACCCCCGACGCGGAGATCGACTACACCGAGTCCGGCGGCGTGGCCGACACCTACCCCGCGGTGAAGCCGTGGCTGGCGGAGGTGCTGCCGGCGTTCTTCCCGAAGCGGATGCACTCCCTGGGGCAGGTCGACGTCCGGCTCGAGGGGGACAGTGCGACGGTCACGGCGTACTTCCACAACCCTATGCCCATAGACGACGGCGCCGGCGGCACCAAGGTCGTGGAGTTCGGCGGTCTCTACCATCACTCCATGGTGCGGACCCCCGACGGTTGGCGCAGCCGCAAGCTCCACGAGGAGATCATCTGGAAGCGTGGCCTGTGAGCACGACCAAGCGGAAGCCGCAGGGGCTCGACTCCCCGCTGACCGCGAAGCTCATCAAGTACGGCGCCCGCGCCCAGGTCAGGGCCTTCCGGCTGACCAACGGCCGGATCGGGTCGAAGTGGCGGATCGGCGCGGGGTTCCGCAAGCCGGTCCCGACGCTGCTGCTCAACCACGTGGGTCGCACGTCGGGACGGACGTTCACGACCCCGCTGCTCTACCTCGAGGACGGCCGCGACCTGGTGATCGTCGCGTCGCAGGGCGGGCTCCCGAAGAACCCGCAGTGGTACCCCAACCTGGTCGCGCAACCGGAGGTGACCGTGGAGCTGCGCGGCGAGGGCGTGCGGCCGGTCCGGGCGCGCACGGCGGCGTCTGAGGAGCGGGCCGCGCTCTGGCCGCGGCTGGTCGAGCTGTACGCCGACTTTGCGAGCTATGCGTCCTGGACCGACCGTGAGATCCCCGTCGTGGTCCTCGAGCCGCGCTGACGTGTTTGGCCTGGTTTGGCCGGGCACCGACAATGGAGGGACGACGAACCGACCGACGGGGGAGATGACGCGTGTCCGAGCAGCTGCCCGAAGGCCCTGACGAGCGGCACCCGATCGTCATCGGCCTGGTGGCGCTGGTGGCGGTCGCCGTGTCCGTGGGCCTGATCATGGGCGTCGTGGTGCTCGCCGGGACGCACGTGCTCGGCCTCGGTGGCGGTGACGACAGTGGCGGGTCGACCTCGGCGCGGTCGATGTACCTGCCCCGCCCGGTGAAGACCCCCGCGGCCACGGGGCCGGAGATCACCCTGGCCCCCGGCCCGTCCGCGTCCTCGAAGGCCACGCAGCCGACGAAGGACCCGACGAAGTCCCGGAAGCCGCGCAAGCAGATCACGCTCTCCGCGTCCGTGACCTCCGCCGGCCCGATGGAGCCGTTCGGCCTGACCGGCGTCTATCCCGGTGGCGAGGGCGCGATCCTGCAGGTGCAGCGGTTCACGGCGGGGTCGTGGCAGGACTTCCCGGTCACGGCGTCGGTGAGCGACGAGACGTTCCAGACCTCCGTGGCGACGAGCTATCCGGGCCCGAACCGGTTCCGCGTGGTCGACACCGACACCGGGCTGGAGTCCAACGAGGTCAGGATCACGATCGGCTGACGACGGGCCGTCAGACGGGCCACCAGCCGGCCCGCGACGGCCGGCTGTCCGACCGCGATGCCGGTGAGCACCAGCAGCATGCCGAGCGCCTGGGCGGGGCCGAACATCTCGCCGGCGAGCGCGATCCCGACGACGGTGCCGGCGACCGGGTTGAGCAGGCCCACCAGCGAGACGGCCGCGGCCGGCAGCCGGCCCAGCCCGCGGAACCACACGACGTACGCCAGCACGGTCCCGGCCAGCCCGAGGTAGAGGAACCCGCCGACCGCCTGCAGGTCCATCGGCGGGGGAGCGCCCTCGACGATCAGCGCGACGGGCAGCAGCACCAGACCGCCGGCCACCAGCTGCCAGGCGGTGAACGTCAGCAGGTCCACCGGCGGCGTCCAGCGCTTGACGAGCACGAAGCCGAGCGAGGAGAGGGCGACCGCGCCGAACGACGCGGCCACGCCGATCGGGTCGACGACGAAGCCGGCCCGCAGCACGAGCAGAGCGACGCCCGTGGCGCCGACCGCCGCGCCGGCCAGCGACAGCGCCCGCGGCCGCTCCCGGATCAGGCCCCAGGCCAGCAGCATCACCATGATCGGCGCGGTCGCGGTGAGCGTCGCGGCCATGCCGCCGGGCAGCCGGTACGCCGCGATGAAGATCAGCACGAAGAACGCCCCGATGTTGAGCGTGCCCAGCACCAGCGTGCGCCACCACCAGATGCCGGTGGGCAGCCGCGGCCGGAACGCGAGCATCAGCAGGCCGAACGGCAGCGCCCGCACGAGCGCGCCGAACAGCGGCCGGTCCGGAGGGAGGAACTCCTCGGTCACGTAGTAGCCCGAGCCCCACGCGATCGGGGCGAGGGCGGTGAGGCTGAGGGTGCGCCAACTAGTTTCCACGGAAAGGATAATAGTTTCCGTGTCAGATATATTCCAGTCCATGGTGACGCCGGATCAGCGGGACCTCGACCACGTCGGCCGGATCATGGCGCAGTGGCGGGTGGAGCGACCCGACCTGGACGTCTCCCCGCAGGGGATCATCGGCCGGCTGCACCGGCTCGCCGCGCACCTGAACGAGGAGCTGGCGGTGGTCTACAGCCAGTTCGACCTCGGCCACGGGGAGTTCGACGTGCTCGCCACGCTGCGCCGCGCGGGCGCGCCGTACGAGCTGACGCCCAGCGACCTGGCCGCCCAGACGATGGTCTCCTCCGGCGCGGTCACCAAGCGCGTCGACCGCTGCGTCGAGCACGGCTGGGTCACCCGCCGGGTCGGCGAGGGCGACGCCCGCAGCCGTGTGGTGGCGCTCACCCCCGCCGGCCTCGATCTCATCGACAGCGCCTTCGAGGCGCACATGGCCAACGAGCAGCGACTCGTCTCCTCGCTCGACGAGCTCGAGCGCACCCGCCTCGCCGGCCTCCTTGAGAAGTGGGGCCGCACCCTCGGCGCCTGAGTGCCACGCCGGTGGCCTCGAGACGGGCGCAGAACGCCCTCCTCGACCACCGGGGCACGGTGGTTGAGGAGGTTGCGCTAGCAACCGTCTCGAAACCACCCGCTCGGGCAGCTCAGCTGGGGATCCAGTCGAACGCGTCCGGGTTGGGGCCGGTGCGGCCGGCCTCGCCCTGGTCGAGCCCGCTGATCGCGGCGACCTCGTCGGGGGTGAGCGAGAAGTCGAAGATCTCGAAGTTCTCGCGCATCCGCTCCGCCCGCATCGACTTCGGGAACACGACGTCCCCGCGCTCGACGTGCCACCGCAGCGTCACCTGCGCCGGCGTCTTGCCGTGCGCGGCCGCGATCTCGCCGATGACCGGGTCGCCGAGGACGCCGCCCTGGGCGATCGGCGACCAGGACTCGACGACGACCTGGTGCCGGTACGACGCGGCGCGGGCCTCCTCGTTGGTGAAGTAGGGGTGTACCTCGATCTGGTTGACCGCGGGCAGCGCCCCGGTCTCCTCGATGATCCGGTCGAGGTGCGCGGGCTGGAAGTTGGACACCCCGACCGACGTGGCGCGCCCGTCGTCGACGAACTCCGTGAGCGTGCGCCAGGTGGAGACGTAGTCGCCGTCGTACCTCGTCGGCAGCGGCCAGTGGATGAGGAACAGGTCGACCCGGTCCAGCCCGAGCTTCGTCAGCGTCTCGTCGAACGCGCGGCGCGCGTCGTCGGGCCGGTGGAAGCCGTTGTTGAGCTTGCTGGTGATGTACAGCTCCTCGCGCGGGATGCCCGAGGAGCGGATCGCCTCGCCGACGCCGGCCTCGTTGCGGTACATCTGCGCGGTGTCGATGTGCCGGTAGCCCACCTCCAGTGCCTTCGCGGTCACCTCGGCGGTCTGGTCGGGCGGCACCTGGAAGACCCCGAAGCCGAGCTGGGGGATCGTGGTGCCGTTGTTCAGGGTGATGGCGGGAACGGTCATACCCGCATTGAACTCCTCTCGGCGAGATCCATTCCCGCGGGTGCCAGTGCCAGGTCGACGAGCAGGTCGGCGTGGGCGGTGGTGGAGTCGATCGTCGGCAGCGGCGCCTGGTCCGGGCCGACGAGCAGGCCGATCTCGGTGCAGGCGAGTGCGACCGCGTCCGCGCCGCGGCCGGCCAGGTCGCGCATGATCTCGACGTACCGCTCGCGCGAGGAGTCGAGGAGCCGGCCCTGGGTGAGCTCCTCGAAGATCACCCGGTCGACCTCCGCGCGGTCGGCCGCGGACGGTACGACGACGCCGACCCCGCGCTGCGCCAGCCGGTCGGCGTAGAACGTCTCCTCCATGACCCACGACGCCCCGAGCAGGCCGAGGGTCGTCCACCCCGAGCGCTGGGCGAGCGCCGCGACCGCGTCGGCGATGTGCACGGCCGGCACCGAGACCGCGGCCTCGACGGCCGGGAACACCTTGTGCATGAGGTTCGTGCAGATCGCGACCAGGCCCGCGCCGCCCGCCTCGCAGCGCCGGGCGGCGTCGGCGAGCAGCTCGCCCGCGCCCGCCCAGTCCTCGCGCAGCTGGCAGTCGCGGACGTCCTCGAAGTCCAGCGACTGCAGCGCGATCCGGGCCGACGCGTGGCCGCCGCGGCGGGCGGCGACCTGCTCGTTGATCCGGCGGTAGTAGGCCTCCGTGGAGTGCCAGGACATGCCCCCGATGAGGCCGATGGTCTGCATGTCTCCAGCGTGCGGCCGGCGACCATCTCCAAGGAATCCCTGTTCTCGTTGCACGACCCATAAGTCATCCTTGGGTGATGGAGCCTCTCGACCCGCGCCGGGTGCTGATCTTCCGGGCCGTCGCCCGCGCCGGCTCGATCAGCGCCGCCGCCCGCGACCTCGGCTGGACCCAACCCGCCGTGAGCCAGCACCTCGCGCGGCTGGAGCGCGACGTCGGCGGGGCGCTGCTGCTGCGCGGCGCCGCCGGCGTCCGCCTGACCGAGGCCGGTACGGCGCTCCTGCGCCGGGCCGACGTCGTCGCGGCCGAGCTGCACGCCGCGGGCGAGGAGCTCGCCGACCTGGCCGAGCTGCGGGGCGGGCGGGTCCGGCTCGTGGCGCACCCCTCCGCTGCGGCCACCCTGGTGCCGTCCGCACTGGGCGTCCTGGCCCTCGACCGGCCCGGCCTCGAGGTGCGCCTCGAGGAGGCCGAGCCGCCGGAGGCGATGGCCGCCGTGCTGGCCGGCGACGCCGACCTCGCGCTGGTGTTCGGCTACGGCGGCCCGCCCGAGGGGCTCGGCCTCCTGGAGTGGCAGCCGGTGCTCGAGGAGTCGGTCCACCTGGTGCTGCCCGAGCAGGCGCCCCCGGTCGCGGGGCTCGCCGACCTGGCCGGCGCGGAGTGGATCGGCGGGTGCGTGCGCTGCCGGGCCCACCTGGTCGACTGCTGCACGGCCGCCGGCTTCGCCCCGGCGATCCGGCACGTCACCGACGACTACGTCGTGGTGCAGAACCTCGTGGCCGCCGGGCTCGGCGTGAGCGTGCTGCCGGCCTCCGCGCTCGCGGCCCACCGGGCGTCCGGCGTCCGCACCCACGAGCTGCCCGAGCTCGGCCGGCGGCGGGTCGGCATCGTGCACCGGCCCGGCGCACTGGCGGTCCCGGCCACCGCCGCGGTCGCCGCCGCGCTGGCGCACGCCGCCCGTTGACCCGCCCGAAAGTTTCGGGCGGGTCAACGGGAACACCGCTGGGAGACCATGCGTTGGAACGGATGATGAAACTTGAGTTGAACCGACTCAACTAATTTGCCAGACTCGCCGAGAGCGGCGCAGGATGGTCGCAACCTGAGACTCACAAGCGGAGGTAGCAGAAATGGCACGTGCGGTCGGCATCGACCTGGGCACGACGAACAGCGTCGTGGCCGTCCTGGAGGGTGGAGAACCCACCGTCATCGCCAACGCCGAGGGTGCCCGCACCACGCCCTCCGTGGTGGCGTTCGCCAAGTCCGGCGAGGTGCTCGTCGGCGAGGTCGCCAAGCGGCAGGCCGTGACCAACGTCGACCGGACCATCCGGTCGGTCAAGCGTCACATGGGCACCGACTGGAAGACCAAGATCGACGACAAGGACTTCACGCCGCAGCAGATCAGCGCGTTCGTCCTGCAGAAGCTCAAGCGCGACGCCGAGGCCTACCTCGGCGAGCCCGTGACCGACGCGGTCATCACGGTGCCGGCGTACTTCTCCGACGCGCAGCGCCAGGCCACCAAGGAGGCCGGCGAGATCGCGGGCCTCAACGTCTCGCGCATCGTCAACGAGCCGACCGCCGCCGCGCTGGCGTACGGGCTCGACAAGGGCGACGACCAGACGATTCTCGTCTTCGACCTCGGTGGCGGCACGTTCGACGTGTCCCTCCTCGAGATCGGCGAGGGCGTGGTCGAGGTCAAGGCCACGTCCGGTGACAACCACCTCGGTGGTGACGACTGGGACCAGCGCGTCGTCGAGTGGATGGTCAAGAAGTTCAAGGACAACAACGGCGTCGACCTCGCGGCTGACAAGATCGCCAAGCAGCGCCTCCAGGAGGCCGCCGAGAAGGCGAAGATCGAGCTGTCCTCGTCGTCCGAGACCACGATCCACCTGCCGTACATCACCCACGGCGAGTCCGGCCCCCTGCACTTCGAGGAGAAGCTCACCCGCAGCGAGTTCCAGCGGATGACGTCCGACCTGCTCGACCGCACCAAGGGCCCGTTCCAGAGCGTGCTCAAGGACGGCGGCGTCGCGATCAAGGACATCGACCACGTGGTGCTCGTCGGCGGCTCGACCCGCATGCCCGCGGTGACCGAGGTCGTCAAGGAGCTGCTCGGCGGCAAGGAGCCCAACAAGGGCGTCAACCCCGACGAGGTCGTGGCCGTCGGTGCCGCGCTCCAGGCCGGCGTCCTCAAGGGCGAGGTCAAGGATGTGCTGCTGCTCGACGTCACCCCGCTGTCGCTGGGCATCGAGACCAAGGGCGGCGTGATGACCACGCTGATCGAGCGCAACACCACGATCCCGACCAAGCGCTCGGAGATCTTCACGACCGCCGACGACAACCAGCCGTCGGTCGAGATCAAGGTCGCCCAGGGCGAGCGCCCGATGTGGGCGCAGAACCAGCCGCTCGGCAACTTCGAGCTCACCGGCCTGCCGCCGGCACCCCGGGGCATCCCGAAGATCGAGGTCACCTTCGACATCGACGCCAACGGCATCGTGCACGTGACCGCCAAGGACCAGGCCTCCGGCAAGGAGCAGTCCATGACGATCTCCGGCGGCTCGGCGCTCGGCAAGGACGAGATCGACCGGATGGTCCGTGAGGCGGAGCAGTACGCGGAGGAGGACGCCAAGCGTCGCGAGGCCGTCGAGACCCGCAACCAGGCGGAGCAGCTGGTCTACACGACCGAGAAGTTCCTCGACGACAACGCCGACAAGCTGCCCGACGACGTCAAGACCGAGGTCCGCACCGACGTCGACGCGCTCAAGGTCACCCTCGAGAAGGAGGACGCCAGCGCCGACGACATCCGCGCCGGGGTCACCAAGCTCGGGGAGTCCAGCCAGAAGATGGGCGCCGCGATGTACGCCGCCGCCGAGGCCGACGCGGCCGCGGCCGGCGGGTCCGCCGGCGCGACCGGCGAGGCCGACGACGACGTCGTCGACGCCGAGATCGTCGACGAGGGTCCGGCTGACGAGGGCGAGTCCAAGTGACGGAGCCGTCGTACGACGAGCAGCGCACGCAGGTGGAGGAGGAGCGGCCCCAGGAGACCGGGGTCGCCCCTCCCGCCGCCCAGCCGGCCGCGCCTGGGGCGGGGACGGGTGCGGAGACCGAGGCCGAGGCCGAGGCCGCCGAGGAGCAGGCCGAGCAGGAGGTCGAGGACGACCTCTCGGTCGCCCAGCGGGCGGTCGGCGAGCTGACGGCCGATCTGCAGCGGCTGCAGGCGGAGTTCCTCAACTACAAGCGCCGCGTCGACCGCGACCGCGAGCTGATCCGGCAGAACGCGACGTACGTCGCGCTCACCCCGATCATCGAGGTGCTCGACACCATCGACCGGGCCCGCGAGCACAGCGAGCTCGACGGCGGCTTCAAGGCCGTCGCCGACCAGCTCGAGCGCGTGGTCTCGGGTCTGGGCCTGACGAAGTTCGGCGAGCCCGGCGACCCGTTCGACCCCAGCCTGCACGAGGCCCTCTCCCACATCGGCGAGGACCCCGAGGTCACGGTGACCACCTGCAAGGTGGTCGCCAAGGCGGGCTACCGGATGGGCGACCGCGTCGTGCGCGCCGCGCAGGTGCTCGTGGTCGACCCGCCGAGCGGCCCGACCGAGTAGGAATAGCGATATCGACCGAGGAGAGGGGGTGCGCGCATGAGCACGACTGACGGCTTCCGGGCCGACTGGGCCCAGAAGGACTTCTACAAGGAGCTGGGCGTCACGAAGGACGCCTCGGCCGACGAGATCAAGAAGGCCTACCGCAAGCTGGCGCGCGCCAACCACCCCGACTCCAACCCGGGCGACTCCGCGGCCAGCAAGGCCAAGCACGACAAGTTCAAGGCCGTGGCCGAGGCCTACGACGTCATCGGCGACCCCGACAAGCGCAAGAAGTACGACGAGATGCGCGAGCTCTACGGCTCCGGCACGTTCCGCGGCGGCTTCGGCGGTGGCGGCGGCCAGGGCGGCGCCGGGGGCTTCAACCTCGACGACCTGCTCCGCGACCGGGCCGGTGGCGGGGCCGGCGGTGGCGGCGGCTTCGGCGACATGTTCGGCGACCTCTTCGGGGGCGGCTTCGGGCGTCGCCAGCAGCAGCAGCGGCCGCGGGCGACCAAGGGTCAGGACGTCGAGACCACGGCGACGATCAGCTTCACCGACGCCATCGACGGGGTCACGATCTCGCTGCGGCTGACCTCCGACGCGCCGTGCCCCGACTGCCACGGCACGGGCGGCAAGCCGGGCACCAAGCCACACGTCTGCCCCGAGTGCGAGGGCGCGGGCTTCGTGGTGTCCTCGGCGGGCGGGGCGTTCTCGATCAACGAGACCTGCCCGCGCTGTGGTGGCCGCCAGCTCGTCTACGACGAGGCGTGCCCGACCTGCCACGGCTCCGGCCGCGGCACCTCGGCCCGCTCGATCCAGGCCCGCATCCCGGCCGGGGTGCGCGACGGCCAGCGGATCCGGCTGCGCGGCAAGGGCGGTGCCGGCGACAACGGCGGCCCTGCCGGCGACCTGTTCGTGACCGTCAAGGTCGCCCCGCACCGGCTGTTCGGCCGCAAGGGCGACAACCTCACGATCGACGTACCCGTCTCCTTCGACGAGCTCGCGCTCGGCGCGGACATCAAGATCCCCACCCTCGGCGGCGCGCCGGTGACCCTCAAGGTCCCCGCCGGCACCCCGAGCGGGCGGACCTTCCGGGTGCGCGGCAAGGGCGCGCCCAAGTCCGACGGCACCAAGGGCGACCTGCTCGCGACCGTCGAGGTGCAGGTGCCGGCGGTGCTCGACACCAAGGCGCGTGCGGCCGTCGAGGCCTTCCGCGAGGCGACGGCCGGCAAGCCGTTGCGCTCGAAGCTCTTCGAGGACGCGTGACGTCATGCCGACCCGCCGACCGCCGTTCGAGCCGCCGGGGCCGGACGCCGCCGTCTTCGTCATCAGCGTCGCCGCTGAGCTGAGCGGCCTGCACCCGCAGACGCTGCGCACCTACGAGCGCCTCGGCCTGGTCTCCCCGGGCCGCACCGTCGGCGGCGGGCGGCGCTACTCCCACCGCGACATCGAGCGGCTGCGCGAGATCTCCGAGCTGACGTCCGCCGGCATCGGCATCGAGGGCGTACGCCGCATCCTCGACCTCGAGCACCGCGCCGCCGCGCTCGCCCAGCGCAACGAGGAGCTGGTGCGCGAGCTCGAGGCGCTCCGCGAGGCCCTGCGTGAGGCGCTGCGCCGCGCGGCGGGCACCGGCCCCGCCGGGCTGCCCAACAAGCTGCCGGTGCTGCGCGCGCCGGACCCCGGCCAGTCCGTGGTGGTCTGGCGCCGCGGGCGCCACTAGACCGGGAGCACCCCTGGTACGGTGGCTCACGGACGGGCAGACGGCCCGTCGCTCGAGTCGAAGGTCGTGAGTTGATGTCCGCCGCGCACGCCACTGCGCAACGCAGTGACGCCGGGACCGTCCTCGCGTCCGGCCTCTGACCACGAGCGACCGCCGCCCGGCGGGTTTGCCCTGACTCCACCCGTCGCCTGACGAGACGCGCCCCGAGTACGCGGGCGCTGCCGCCGGCGACGACTCTCCGCGACCCGGCGTACCGCCGCGTCGCTGACCGAAGGGACCACATCGTGTGGCACACCCGAGCTGAGACCATCAACGACATCACCGCCATCCACGCCGTCGTCGCGGCGGCGTTCCCCACCGAGTTCGAGGCCGACCTGGTCGACGCGCTGCGCGCCGATCCCGAGGCCTGGATCGACGGCCTGTCCGTCGTCGCCGAGAGCGAGGACGGACAGATCGTGGGGCACGCGCTCCTGACCCGCTGCCAGGTCGACGGGGCGCCCGCACTCGCGCTCGCGCCCTGCTCGGTCCGTCCGGACCACCAGCGCTCCGGCGCCGGGTCGGCCGCGATCCGGCACGGGCTCGCAGCGGCCCGCGACCTGGGGGAGAACCTGGTGCTGGTGCTCGGCCATCCGGCGTACTACCCGCGGTTCGGGTTCACCCCGGCCTCCGGGTTCGGGGTGCGGGCGCCGTTCGACGCACCCGACGACGCCTTCCTGGCCCAGGCCCTCGACCCGGAGCAGCCGACCCCGACCGGGGTCGTGCGGTACCCGGCGGCCTTCGGGGTCTAGGCGCCCGGACAGCGCCTGACCGCGGGCGGCACTCGGCACCGTGCGTGCCGGGTGCCGCCCGTCGGCGACACTAGAGTCGGCTCGTGACGACCGAGCGGAGCCACCGGGCCAGGTGGGTGGTCGCCGGCTGCTGGGCGCTCTGTGTCGGCTCGCTCGCGCTGCTGCCGCTGGTGACCACCGGGTCGGACGCCGATCGGGTGCCCGGCCTCGGCGGCGCCGCCTGGTGGGCCGGCGTGGCCCTCCTGACCGTGCAGGCTGTGGCGCTGCTGCGATGGTGGTCGAACCCGCCGCTGGCGCTGCTGGCGGTCGCACCGGCGGCGGTGGCCGCCGGCGGCGTGACCCTCGGCGACGCCACCAACGTCACGGGGTTGTTCGTGATGGTGGCGGCGTACCTGGTCGCCGTCGCTCGACCCGTGCGGCAGGCCTGGCCGGCGCTGGTCGCGGCGGGCGGCCAGGTGGCCTGCGGGGGCTACGTCGCCGGGCTGCGGCTCGACGACCCGGTGCTGACGTCGATCGGTGGCTCGCTGCTGCAGGCCGTGGGCACCATCGGCGCGCCGGTGCTGGTCGGCGTCCTCGTCGCGACCCGGCGCGAGTCGCGGGCCGCACGCGAGGACGAGCAGCGGGCGTTGCTGCGCGAGCGCGACGCGCTGCTCGTCGCCGCCGTCGCCCGCGAGCGCACCGCGATGGCGCGCGAGCTGCACGACATCGCCGCCCACCACCTGTCCGGCATCGCGGTGATGAGCGCCGCGATCGGCACCCAGATCGACACCGACCCCGAGGGCGCCAAGGCCGCCGCGGCGCAGGTACGCCGCCAGAGCGTCTCGGTGCTCCACGACCTGCGCAGCCTGGTCGGGCTGCTGCGGGTCGGCGACGACGCCCCGGACCCTGGCACGACCCCGACCCGGATCGAGAACCTGGCCGGCCTCGCCGCGCTCACCCACGACTTCTCCTCGGGTGCGACGCCGGTGGAGCTGACGGTCCTCGAGGCCTCCGGCCATTCCCTGGGCCACGGCGTCGGCCCGCTGGCCCAGCTCGCGGCGTACCGCATGGTGCAGGAGTCGCTCGCCAACGCCGCCCGTCACGCTCCCGGCGCCCGCTGCGAGGTGGTCGTCGACGACCGCGCCGCCGCCTCGCTCGTGTGACGGTCCGCAACGGCCCGCCCACGGCGCCGCCCGATGCCGCCGTCGGGTCGAGCGGCTTCGGGCTGGTCGGGATGCGCGAGCGCGCGGAGCTCACCGGTGCGCGGCTCGAGCACGGCCCGACGTCCGACGGCGGCTGGCAGGTGCTGCTGCGCATCCCGCGCGACCCCGACGTCCAGCCCGGCCTGCAGGAGGACTCATGATCCGCGTCGTCATCGCCGACGACCAGCCGCTGATCCGGGCCGGGCTGGCCACGCTGATCGGGGCCGAGCCCGACATCGAGGTGGTCGGCGTGGCAGAGGACGGTGTTCGAGCGGTCGAGATCGCGCAGGAGAGGCGGCCCGACGTGGTGTGCATGGACATCCGGATGCCCGGCCAGGACGGCATCGCCGCGACCCGCGCGCTGTGCGGCCCCGGCGTCGAGGACCCGATCCCGGTGCTGGTGCTGACGACGTTCGACATCGACGACTACGTGTTCGGCGCACTCGAGGCGGGCGCCTCCGGCTTCCTGCTCAAGGACGCCGAGCCGGCGGTGATCGTCGCGGCCGTGCGCTCGGTCGCGAGCGGCAACGGCACCATCGACCAGACCCTGACCCGACGCGTGCTGCGCGAGTTCACCACCAGGCGCCAGACCCAGCCGGTCACCGCCGGCCGCGCCAGCGAGCTGCTCACGTCCCGCGAGCTCGACATCCTGCTGCTGCTCGCGCAGGGCATGTCGAACGACGAGATCGCCGAGCAGCTGTACCTCGAGGTGTCGACGGTGAAGTCGCACCTGGCCCGGATGATGCCCAAGCTCGGCGTTCGGTCGCGCCTGCAGGCGGCGGTGTGGGCCTACCAGAACCGGGTGGTCGAGGTCCCCGACTGACGATCTCGGCGCCGTCGCGGGCCGAGACCGGTTGCTGGGTGTCCTCGATGCTTGCTGCCGAGCGTGCTCCGCATACTCCGCGCGGAGTACGCGGGAGTGTCTGCCGTGGCCAGACGCGTCAGCACCGCCGGCTTGACACCGTTGTCCGAGGCTCACTGGCACAACAAAGGAGCACAACGGACATGAGGCCGATCGAGCAAGGCCCAGCGCGCTCGTCGATGGGGCGCCGTAGTTTCGTCACCCGCGCGGCTGCCGTCGGTGCCGGCGTCGGACTGTCTGCCGCGGGCCTCGTGGCCTGCACCGACGACACGGCGGAGCCGAAGGCCCCGCCCGGTGACCAGGACGTCGCGCTTCGCGACCAGGACCTGAAGTTCATCGGCGTGGAGGAGACCTTCTCGACCCCGGAGCTGCTGAAGCTGAACTCCATCAACGACGACCACATCGCGTTCCTCGAGGAGATCGGTCTCGCGGATCTCGGCGAACGCCGACTCGGTGACATGGACGAGGGAGGACTCAACGTCCAGATCCTCTCGGCGCACACGCCGGCGGTACAGCTTGTCCCTGGGCAGGAGGGCATCGACTTCGCCTACCGTCTCAACCGGCAGCTCGTCGAAGGGCCGATGGCCAGCTACCCGGACCGCTTCCAGGCCTTCGCCACCTTGCCCCTGCAGAGCCCGGAGGCGGCGGCGGACGAGCTGGAACGCTCGGTGCGAGAAGACGGCTTCCTGGGCGCACTGACCAACGGGCACATCACGGGGAAGTACCTCGACCATCCCGACTTCGAGCCTGTCCTGGCCCGTGCCGTTGCTCTCGATGTCCCGATCTACCTGCACCCGGGCTACCCGGCTGAGGAGGTCTTCGACATCTACTACAGGACGACCCGGAAGGAGTACACGAAGGAGTACCAGGACTACATCTTCAGTGGGTCCGGATTCGGCTGGCACCAGGAGGTGCTGATCCAGGCCGTCCGGATGATCACGTACGGGGTCTTCGACAGGTTCCCCGACCTGAAGATCATCATCGGCCACATGGGCGAGGGCCTGCCGTTCTACTACGAGCGGATCGCCAACGACATGGGCGAGCCGACCGAGGACTCGCTCGAGAAGCCGATCGAGCAGTACTGGCACGACAACTTCTGGTTCACGACCAGCGCGTTCTTCCAGGACAACCTGCTCGAGCAGCTGCTGAAGTACATCAGCGTGGATCGGGTGATGTTCGCGACCGACTATCCCTTCATCGACAGCATCAAAGAAGGGACCGACTGGTTCCGGGCAGTCGACCTCCCGCGTGCGGACAAGGAGAAGATCGCGTTCCGCAACGCCGAGAGCCTGTTCGGCCTCAAGGTCTGACGCATCGGGCCCGACCGAGCTCGACGTGACGTCGTACGGCGCTTGCATCGAAGGATGCAAGCGTCGAAGACCGTTCTCGCGAGGCTCGTTCGGGGCGCTCTCGGTTCCTAGCGTCGTAGGTGATGGATCAAGAGAACCCACGACGTACGGAGAACACCCTCGTGACCACCCAGACCATTCCCCAGGAGACGTCACAGTCGACGGCGCAGACCGCCGTACGCCTGCTCGACGTCACCAAGAGCTACGACGGCGGCCCGGCACCCGTGACCGCGCTGCGGTCGGTGTCGCTGGCCCTGCAGCCCGGCTCGTTCACCGCCGTGATGGGCCCTTCGGGGTCCGGCAAGTCCACGCTGCTGAACACCGCCGCCGGGCTCGACACCCCCAGCAGCGGGCGGGTGCTGATCGGCGAGGTCGACATCAGCACGATGTCCGCCGACCAGCTGACCCGGTTCCGCCGCGAGCACGTCGGCTTCGTGTTCCAGGCCTACAACCTGATCGGCCACCTCACGGTCGCCGAGAACATCCAGCTGCCGGTGCGGCTCAGCGGCCGCGAGCCCGATCTGGCCCGCCAGGCCGAGCTGGTCGAGTCCGTCGGCCTGACCGGCATGGAGGACCGGCTCCCCAGCGAGCTGTCCGGCGGCCAGGCGCAGCGCGTCGCGATCGCCCGCGCGCTGATCACCGGCCCCACGGTCGTCTTCGCCGACGAGCCCACCGGGGCACTGGACTCCCGGACCGGGGCGCAGGTGCTCGGCGTACTCCGCGACACCGCGCGCCGACAGGGCCAGACCGTGGTGCTCGTGACCCACGACCCGCAGGTGGCCTCGGCTGCCGAGCGGGTCCTCTTCCTCGCCGACGGCCGGCTCGTCGACCAGCTCGACGCCCCGACCGTCGAGCAGATCACCGGGCGCGTGGTCGCCCTGAGCAAGTGAACGGGCCGGTGAGCGCGATGAGCACGATGACCGCCACCTTCGGCCCCACCGTCCGCAACGCCCGCGCCGCCGTCCGCGCCGACCGCGGCGGCGTCGCCGGCACCTTCATCGTCCTGGTGCTCGCCGCCGCCCTGATCTCGGCGACCGGCGTCGTCATGGAGTCCGGCATCCGTGCCCAGGCCGACGGCGCCGGCGACGCCGCGCTGCTCGCCACGCTGGCCGGCTCGTTCGCCGGTACGGCGCTCAGCGTCGTGGTGCTCGTCGTCGCCTCGACCTTCGCTCTGGCGATCCGGCGCCGTCGCCGCGAGTTCGCGCTGATGCGTGCGGTGGGTGCCACCCGGCGGCAGGTACGCCGGATGGTCGGTGCCGAGGTCCTCCTCGTCACCGCCGTCGCGGCCCCGCTCGGCGCCGTGCCCGGCCTGTTCGCGGCCCGGCTGCTCACCCCGACGCTGGTCGACAGCGGCATCGTCTCGGACGGCTTCCAGCTGACGCTCTCGCCGTTCCCGGTGCTCGCGGCCATCGTGTTGCTGCTGCCGGTCTCGCTGCTCGCCGCCCGCCTCGCGGCCCGCGAGACCCTCCGGATGCCGCCGACCGCGGCCGTCCGTGAGGCCTCGGTGGAGAAGCCCGGCATCGGGCGTGTCCGCCGGATCACCGCCGCGGTCCTCGCGGTCGGTGGTCTGTCGGTCGCGTTCTCCTCGGTGGCCGTGCCCGGCACCGTCGGCGCCGCCGCGGCCGCGTCCTCGGCGTTCCTGCTGGTCGGCGCCGCCGCGCTCGCCGGACCGCTGCTGGTCACCCGGCTCCTGGGACACAGCTCCTCGGTGCTCGCCCGAGCGGGCGGCGTCAGCACCGGGCTCGCGCTCGCGAACACCCGTGGCTTCGCCCGTCGGCTGACCTCCGCGATCGTCCCGCTCGCGCTGGCACTGTCAGCCGGCACCGTGCAGACCAGCGTCGACAAGACCGTCTCCGAGGCGGCCACCCGCCAGCTCGACGCGGGCCTCCACGCCCAGCTCGTCGCGACCGGCCTCACGGCCGACCAGGTCGACCGGATCTCCGACCTGCCCGGCGTACGCTCCGCGACGGCGCTGTCCACGATCGCCACCCAGGTGCGCACCGACGACGAGATGCCGTCCGCCCTCAGCGGTCTGGCGTGGGAGCCGAACCAGATGTGGGTGCTGCCCGAGGGCGGTCCCGGCGACGCGTTCGACCCGGACCTCACTGCGGGCTCGCTCGCCGACCTCGACGCCGTGGACACCGTGGCGATCAGCGCGGACACGAAGTTCGACCTCGGGAAGGGGATCGGCGACCGGGTGACCGTGCGGTTCCCCGACGACACCGAGACCGACGCGAAGATCGTCGCGGTCTACGACCGCAGCCTCGGGTTCGGCGGCTATCTCGTCGGCGCCTCCACCGTGGCTGACCACGACCCCGACGCGGCCGCGACCACCGTGCTGGTGTCGACCTCGCCCGGCGCCTCTGCGGATGTCGCCTCGGAGCTCGAGGACCTCGGCGTGCCGGCGCAGTCCAAGGACGCGTACGTCGGCTCCGTGCAGACGGCCGCCGCGAGCAGCCAGCACCTGTCCGCCGTACTCCTCCTCGCGCTGCTGGCCTTCGTCGGCCTCGCCGCCGCGAACACCCTGGTGATGACCACCGCCGGCCGCCGCGCCGAGCTCGACCTGCTGCGCCGCACCGGCGCCACCCGCACGCAGCTGCTGCGGATGGCCTGGGTGGAGTCGCTCATCACCGGCGCCGCTGCCTGGGTGATCGGCACGGTAGCGGTCATCCCCGCGGTGCTGGGTGTGGGCTTCGGCCTGCTGGGCGCGTCGGTGCCCGGCGTCGGCTGGACAGCGTACGCGTTGCTCAGCGTGCTGGTGTTCGCGATCTCGGTGCTGACCATCGTGCCCACCGTGGTGCGCAGCCTGCGGGGACCGGTGTCGGCACGGTCGGCCGGGTAACGTCTCGGTGTGGTCGATGTGGGTCCGGTGCTGGTCGACCACCGCGAGCGCAACAGCCCGATCCCGGACGCTCTGGTCGCCGCCGGCCTCGACGTCCAGCTGACCGATCTGCCGGTCGGCGACTACGTCCTCGGGCAGGGGCTGGCGATCGAGCGGAAGGGCCCGAACGACCTCGGCGCATCGGTTCGCGACGGTCGCATCTTCGACCAGTCCGTCCGGCTGCAGTCGGCCTTCCCCCAGGCGGTCCTCCTGGTGGAGGGCGAACCACGCGGGATCGCGGAAGACGCGTGGCGTGGGGCGGTGTGCCGGCTGGTGGAGGACGGGTTCACCGTGCTGCACAGTCTGGACGCCGAGGACAGCGCGGCGTGGATCGTGCGGCTCGCCAAACGCGCCCGTCGCGCCGGACCCACCATCCGCACCGACGGCCCGCGTCGCGCACCCCGCCATCCGTCCGCGCAGGCCGAGGTGATGCTCTCCGTCGTGCCGGGGATCAGCACCGCCATGGCCCGCAGCCTGCTCGACGCCTACGGCAGTCTCGCCGCGGTGGCAGCAGCAGCACCCGAGGGTCTCCGCCGCCACCCCGGCATCGGGCGGGTGCGTGCCACCCGACTCGCGGAAGCGCTGCACGGGCCGTACGTCGCGCTCGCGGACCGCGAGCCGGAGCCGGAACGACCCGCCCGCGGGCAGCGGCCGCCGCGTCGCTGGATCCTCACCAGCCCGACTCCAGGGGCGGAGCTGCAGTCGTTCGACCGTCGAGCGATCGCGCTGCGCGCCCTGCGGTCGGCCACTGACGGCAGCCAGCTGATCGACGGTCTCACTGGTGAGGTGGTGGCCGCTACTGGTGAGGATCGTCACCGCCGCGCCTGAAGGAGGCTCGCCTCAGCGGTCCTCGCCCCAGTTGGCGACGATCACCGCGATCGGCGGCAGCACGGCAGCGATGACCGACATCGCGACGGCCGCCGTCGTCGACCACAGCCTGACCAGGTTCCAGGCGAGCACGATGAGCAGCAGGCAGACGCCCATCAGGGCGAAGTACCACCGCTGACGGCGGCGTAGCCGTTCACTCTGCGGCCTGCGGACCACGCCGGCCGTGACGCGCTGGGGTCGTCTCATCGTCTCCACGGTAGGACTCCCACCGACCAGCGTCACCGCTCGTCGAGGTCGTCGTCGGAGAGCCGCGGCAGCGCGGTGGTCTCGGCGTCCAGGTCGATCTCGGCCCCGGGGTCCGGGAGCGCCGCGCCCCGGCGGCGGGACGGATGGGGTCGCAGCGGGGCCGGCCAGGTGCGGACCGGGCGTCGCAGCTGGAGCTGGCGGCGTACTCGTTGCTCGAGGTCGAGCTCTCGCTGCACGCGCTTGACGGTGGACAGGATGGTGCCGTGCAGCTCGCCCAGGTGGGGATCGGCCACGGCGGCGGTCATGCCCTCGAGACGGCTGCGCGCCTCGGGCAGCCCCTGGATCGACTCGCGTAGCGCCTCGAAGTCCGCCGAGTCGGCCTGGCCGGCCGGCGCCGCCTCGAGCCGGACCAGCTCACCGAAGGCGTCGACGGCGTCGGCCAGGTCGCGGAACGTCAGCGCCAGACCGAGGAGCACGTCCATGGCGCCCTCGGCCTCGAGCCACTCAGGGTCGCCCTCGGTGGCATCGGCGAGCGCGCGGTACATCGAGCGGACGGTCAGCGCCGTGTGCTCGAGCGACTCCAACCCGTGCCGCAGACCGGGCCCGAGGTCCGGCGTGCCGACGGCCCGGACGTTGAGGCGGCGGCCCTGCTCGGCGTGCAGGAGCGCGGCTCCGACCCGGGGGACGTCGTGATGGGTGATCCGGCGGGCGTCGCCCAACCAGGCACCAGCGGCCGCCGCGACCGAGCCGCGGTCGCCGGTCAGCTGCTCCAGCGCGTCGGCAGACCGCCGCAGGACCGCACTGATCGCATCCGCGAGGCCCTCGATCTCGCGGCCTGCGTCGGAGGTGGGGACGCGCGGTGGGAAGAGCAGGTTGGCCGCGACGCCGATGCCAGCGCCGACGAGCGTCTCCGCGATCCGCTGGCCCGCGGCGGCGCCCGCGCCGAGCGAGCCGACGCCGAGGACGAGCATCCCGCTGATCGCGACCTCGATGAGGTTGTCGCGCAACCGGAGGGCCTGGCCCAAGGTGATCGAGATGAGGATGAGCAGGCCGAGGCTCCACCACTCCAGCGGCACGACCGCGGCGAACGCGACCGCCAGTGACACCCCGGTCACCACGGCCACGACGCGGTCGAGGCCGCTGGCCAGCAGGGAGACGGGCGTGACCTGCACGACCAGCATCGCCGTCAGCGGCGCGAGCAACGGCTGGGTCCCCGGGAAGATCAGGGTCGCCACGACGTAGCTGATCACGGCCGCCATGGTGATGCGCAGCGACCAGAGCACCGCTCCTCGCCAGCCCGTGCGCAGTCGTCTCAGCTCACGACTGAGCCTCCGGCGCCACTGGTCACGCATCCCTCGATGATGGCGCACGTGGGTGAGGCGTGCGGTGCGCCGTCGAGACGTGCGTCGTCGCGGGCTGCGTGTCAGGTGAGGTCGACGACCAAGCGTCGATCGTTGACGCCGATCGCCTGGCGCTGCCAGCTGGCGGCTGCGTGCGTATGAGGTATCGCCTCGTGGGCGACGGTCAGTCCACCGGATGCCGCATGACCGATCAGAGCATCAAGCGCAGCGCGTCGCTGCACTGCGGTGAGGGAGTTGTTGGTGTAGCCCAGGATGCTCTGGCTGCCGCCGCGGAGCAGGGCGCTCGTGAAGGTGGCCTCGGTGCCGGCGGAGCTGCCGAGGTTGACCAGGCGGCCGCCGGGGGCGAGGCACTGGGCCGCCGCGGTGGCCGGGACGCCGCAGAGCGGGTCGATCACCAGGTCGATCGGGGCGCCGGTGGCGGCGCGGATCTGTGCCGCGAGGTCGTCGACCTGGTCGTCGTCGCGCAGGCGGACGATGCCGTCGGCGCCGAGGGACTCGGCGGTGGCGACGGCGCCGTCGGAGCGGCAGGCGGCGTAGACCGCCGACGCGCCGAGGAGCCGCGCGCTTTGGAGGGCGACCTGGCCGACGACGCCTCCGGCGCCCAGGACCAGGACCCGCTCGCCGGGCTTCAGCTCACCGCGCCAGGTCAGGGACATCCAGGCGGCGATGGCCGAGTAGCCGAGGGCGGCGACGAGGGCGTCGGGCACGTCGGCGGTGATCGGCACCAGGTCCGCCGCGTCGGCCACGGCCCGCTCGGCGAGGCTGCCGTCGCCCGGGGCCATCCCGGCCGAGGTCGGGAACCAGACGCGGGTGCCGGGGTCGTGCAGCGGCGAGGTCACGACGACCCCAACGCCCTGGACGCCCGGGACGTAGGGGAGCGCGGGCGGGCCGAAGTACGACGTGCCGGTCGCGCAGAGCACGTCCAGCGGCGTGATCGGAGTCGCGGTCACGGCGATCAGCGCCTGGCCAGGACCGGGGACCGGCTCAGGGATGTCGACGAGCTCCGGGGGAGCGCCGTGCTGGGTGATGTGTGCGGCGCGCACGATCAGGCGTCCGTGGGGTCGACGTACACCGCGTTGCGGTCGACGGCCATGTAGATGTCGTTGGCGATCGGGCGCCGGATCTCCTCGGCGATGTGGCCGAGCAGGCCGGCGCAGCGGGCGAGCAGCACCGTGCCGCGCAGCAGCTCGAGCGGCAGGCCGAGGTCGGCGAGTGCGGCGCCGCTCACACCCGCGCCGTTGAGCGGCAGCGTCTTGCCGAGCACCTGCGAGTGCACGCGGCCGATCGCCTCGAACAGCGCCAGGTGCGGGCCGTAGAGGCCCTCCTCGTGCGCGATCTGCACCAGCCGCGGGGTGCGCGGGTCGCCGTTCTTATGGACCGGATGTCCCAGGCCGGGCACGAACTTCCCGGCCTCGCGCTGCCGGCGTACGGCGGCGAGCGCGACCTCGTCCCAGCCCGCCTCGTCGGTCGGCAGCTCCGACAGACCGGCGAGCTCGCCGGCCAGGAACCGGCCGGTGTCCTCGGTGACGCCGAGGAACCGCGAGCCACCACCGAGCAGGCCGGCGGCGAGCGCGCCCTGGATCGCGTCCGGCGCGCTGAGATAGGTGAGACGGGCCGCGATCGCGGTCGGGGTGAAGCCGTGGTCGGCCAGCCCGATCAGCACCGCCTCGAACAGCCGCGACTGCTGGGGCGTCGGCTTCTGCAGCGTCAGCAGCCAGTAGGCCAGCTCGCCGAAGGACACCTTGCCCATCAGGTCGGTCGCGAGGTCCTGGCCGAGCAGGGTGATCGTCGTACCTTCGGACGTGCCGAGCGACGTGGGAAAGGACGGGGTGCTCATGAGGTCTCCTTCGGGAAGCCGAGCCACGCGCGCACCTCGGCGCCGTGCTCGTCGAGGCCCGGCGGGGGCAGGTCGTAGCGGGCCGGGCTGGCGCTGAACCGGATCGGGTTGCGGACGGTCGGCACCCCGCCGACCTCGACGACCGGCTCGAGGCCGAGCCGCTCGGCCAGCTCGACGCCGCCGCGCACGTCGTTGATCGGGCCGCACGGGATGCCGGCCTCGGTCAGCACGTCGAACCACTCCTGCGCGGAGCGCTCGGCCAGCCGCTCGAGCAGCAGCGGCCGCAGCTCCTCGCGGTTGTCGTTGCGCGACCCGACCGTCGCGAACCGCGGGTCGTCGGCCAGCTCGGGCGCGCCGATCGCGGCAGCCAGCTTGCGGAACTGCCCGTCGTTGCCGGCCACCACGATCAGGTCGCCGTCGCCGGTCGCCAGCGGCTCGTAGGGGAACAGGCTCAGGTGCGCGTTGCCCATCCGGTGCGGGACGACGTCGCCGGCGACGTACGCCGAGGTCTGGTTCACCAGCGTCGACATCGCCGTCGACAGCAGGTTGGTCTCGACGTGCTGGCCCTCGCCGGTGAGGTCGCGGTGCCGCAGCGCGGCCAGGATGCCGATCACCGACTGCAGACCGGTCATCACGTCGAACACCGAGATGCCCGCGCGGTACGGCGGGCCGTCGGGGCTCCCGGTCAGACTCATCAGCCCCGACATGCCCTGTACCAGCAGGTCGTAGCCCGGCAGCGACGCACCGCCCGCGGCGCCGAACCCGCTGATCGAGCAGTAGACGACCCGCTCGTTGGTCGCGCGCACGGAGTCGTAGTCGAGGCCGAAGCGGGCCAGGCCGCCGGGCTTGAAGTTCTGGATCATCACGTCGGCGCGGGCCGCCAGCGCCTGCGCCACCTCGCGGTCGGCGTCGTCCTTGAGGTCGAGCGCGATCGAGCGCTTGTTGCGGTTGACCGCCAGGTAGTAGGTGCCCTGGTCGCCGCGCCGCGGCGGCACCCACTCCCGGGTGTCGTCCCCGGCGGGACTCTCGACCTTGATCACCTCGGCGCCCAGGTCGCCGAGCAGCATGGTCGCGTACGGGCCCGCGAGGACCCGCGAGAAGTCGGCCACGACCAGGCCCGCGAGCGGGGCCGCTCCGGTGTCGGCGTTCGCCATCTGCACTCTCCGACCACTAAGCGGACATGTGTCCGTCAATGTCGTCGGTGAGGCGGCCGGATGTCAAGCGGTGTCGCCCGGTGTGGTGGTTTCGAGACGGTTGCTAGCGCAACCTCCTCAACCACCGAGCGGCTCAGGCGCCGAGCGTCGCCTGGGGGCGGGACTGCCAGAGGGCCCAGTCGGCGGAGACGTCCCCGGCGGCGCGGAGCAGCAGCGGCAGGTGGTGGCCGGTGAGCGTCTCGACGCTGGTCTCGGCCGCGTGCACGGTCACGTTCATCGCCGCCCGCACCACTCCGGCGCCGTCGCGGACCGGTACGGCGACCGAGCGGACGCCCCGGGCCAGCTCCTCGTCGGCGAGCGCCCAGCCGCGGGCGCGGACCACGCGGAGCTCCTCGAGCAGGTCCTCGACGTCGCGCTCCGCGACGACGAGCCCCGAGCGGCTCGGCTCGGCCAGCGTGGCGCGCACGCCGTCGTCGTCGAGCCCGGCCAGCAGCACCTTGCCCTGCGAGGTGACCGGCGCCGGGAAGCGCGTGCCGACGTCCACGCGCAGCGCGATGATCTTCGGAACGGCGACGCGCGCGACGTACACGATGTCGGAGCCGTCCAGCTGCGCCATCGAGGACGACTCGTGGGTCTGGGAGACCAGTGACTCCAGGTGCGGCCGGGCGACGTCCCACAGGCCGAGCGACCCGACGTACGACATGCCCAGGCGCAGCACCCGCGGGGTGAGCTCGAAGCCGTCCGACGTGCCGCGGACGTAGCCGAGCTCCTCGAGCGTGAGCAGCAGCCGGCGCGCGGTCGGGCGGGCCAGGCCGGTGTCGGCGGCGACCTCGCTCAGGGACATCGACCCGCGGTGCGCCTCGAACGCGCAGAGCACGTCGAGCCCGCGGGCCAACGCCTCGACGAAGTCCGGGCCGGTGCCACGTCCTGCCATGAGTCCTCCTCCTGCCGGCCCGATCGTGCCACACCGGACACGTGACCGCACCAGGCCCGGAGAGAGTGGTTGAACCCTTGACAGTGACCGCGGTCACGCGGCACTGTTCGATCGCAGCCACGATACGGACGACAGTCCGCGAATGAAGGGAGGTGCGCGGTGGCGAAGCTCGTGGCGATCCTGGCGACGACCCATCACCCGTTCTTCTACAAGACCAGCCTGCTGCCGCCCGAGGAGGCGCCGCCGTTCGCGGCCGAGTGGGTGCGCAAGGTCGAGGCCTACCGCGCGACGCTGACCGCGGCCCGGCCGGACGTGCTGGTGATGGTGGGCTCGGACCACTTCCACCAGCTGTGGCTGGACAACATGCCGCAGTTCCTCGTCGGCAAGGCGCCGTTCTACGACGCGAACTACTACAACGAGGAGCGCGAGTTCGGGCTGCCGCGGCTGCTGCTCAAGGGCCACGAGGAGCTCTCGGCGTACATCCTGCGCGAGGGCATCGACCGCGAGTTCGACCTGGCGTTCAGCAACGAGCTGCGGGTCGACCACTCGATCACCTGCCCGATCATCACGGTGCGTCCGCAGAACGACCTGCCGGTGGTGCCGATCTACACCAACATCTTCGCGCCGCCGCTGCCGCGGCCCGAGCGCTTCGTCAAGCTGGGCAGGACGATCCGCGAGATCATCGACGCCTGGCCCAGCGACCTGCGGGTCGCGGTGATCGGCACCGGCCACCTCTCGCTCGAGCTCGGCGGCCCGCGCCAGTTCGGCCCGCACGGCCCCGACCCGGAGTTCGACGCCAAGGCCGTCGAGTGGATCGCGAACGGCGACATCGACGGCTGCCTGTCGAACGTGACGCTGGACAGCCTGCACGCCCCGGGCAACGCGACCCACGGCTTCATGGACTTCATGCTGATGATGGGCATCGCCGGGCACCGCAAGGCCGACTACGCGGACAACCTCGACCTGTTCCACACCATGGAGGCCTACTTCACCTGGTACCCCGAGGGGGATCCGAGATGAGCAAGTACCTCGTCGACAAGTTCCTCTTCACGGTCGACCGCGACCCCGAGCTCGTCGAGCGCTACCGCGAGGACCCGGCCGGCACCGTGGAGTGGTGGGAGAACGAGAAGGCCAACTCTCTCCTGAACTGCCATGCCGGAGAGGCCTCGACCTGGCTGTCGTTCACCGACGAGGAGCGCCGGGCGCTGGCCGAGCACGACCACGTCGCGCTGTTCGAGCTCGGCGCCCACCCGTTCCTCACCCTCACGCTCTGGATCGCGATGTTCGAACGCGACCACGACGAGCCGTTGGGCATGCAGCTCGACTACGCCCGCCGGCTCCAGCACTTCTCCCTGCCCTACCCCGACATCACCACCTGAGGACGCGCCATGAACCCCGACGAGATCTCGCAGGCCAACGACGGGCGCCCGGTGGTCTTCCGTGGCGCCACCGTGCTCACCATGGACCCCGCCATCGGCGAGGCCGGGATCGTCCGCGACGGCGACGTGCTCGTGCAGGGCGACGCGGTCGTCGCGGTCGGCCAGCGCCTCGACGTGCCCGAGGGGACCCTTGAGGTCGACGCGTCCGGCGGCATCCTGATGCCGGGCATGATCGACACTCACCGGCACATGTGGCAGACCGCGCTGCGCGGGTACGGCGCGGACTGGACGCTCTCGCAGTACTTCGTCTTCTACTACCTCACGCACGGGCCGATGTTCCGGCCGCAGGACATCCGCGCGGGCAACCTGCTCTCCGCGCTCGAGGCCGTCGACGCCGGCGTCACCACCACCCTCGACTGGTCGCACGGACTGCAGACCGTCGAGCACGGCGAGGCCGCCCTCGACGCGCTGCGGACCTCGCCGGGCCGCTTCGTGCTGGCGTACGGCAACCTGCTCGGCGCGCCCTGGGAGTGGACCAACAGCGCGGAGTTCCGCGCGTACGTCGACCGGTTCCCGCGCTCCGACCGGCTCGGCCTGCAGCTGGCGTTCGACGTCACCGCGGACCCGGCGTTCCCCGAGAAGGGCGCGTTCGAGGCGGCCCGCGAGCTCGGGCTCCGCGTCACCACCCACGCCGGCGTGTGGGGCGCCACCAACGACGACAGCATCAAGCTGATGTCCGACCACGGGTTCATGGGGCCCGAGGTCACCTACGTGCACGCCGCGAGTCTCTCGACCGACAGCTACCAGCGGATCGCCGCGTCCGGCGGCACCGTGTCGGTCTCGACCGAGAGCGAGCAGAGCGCCGGCCAGGGCTATCCCCCCACCTGGAACCTGCGCAAGCACGGCATCGGTGTCTCGCTGTCGATGGACACCAGCGTGTGGTGGAGCGCCGACCTGTTCTCCGCGATGCGCGCGACGCTGTCGGCCGACCGGTCGCGTGAGCACCTGGCCGCGCACGCCGAGCAGGAGACCGTGGTCACCAACGCGCTGCGCGCCGAGGAGGTCGTCCGGTGGGCGACCGTCGGCGGGGCCCAGGCCCTCGGCCTCGACCACCTCGTCGGCACGCTCACCCCCGGCAAGCGCGCCGACCTGGTGCTGATCAAGAACGACGCCTCGCCGGCGCTCTACCCGGTGCTGCACCCCTACGGCACCGTCGTCTACCAGGCCGGGCGCGGCGACGTGCACACCGTGCTCGTCGACGGCCGGGTCGTGAAGCACGAGGGCCGGCTGGTCGCCGGCGACCTCGATGCGGCCAAGGCTGCGGTCGGGGAGACCGTGGAGTTCGCCCGCTCGACGATGGGCGAGCAGGCCTGGGACGAGGGCATGCACCCCGAGCTGCCCGTCACCGAGCGGATCCCGAACCCCTACACCTACACGGACTTCACCGGCAGCGCCGACCGGCACCAGCCGCAGCAGGCACCGGCCGAGCGCGCCTAGGCAGGCAGCCCGTCCGGCACCCGCGTCGTCTCGTCGGTGCGGGCGCCGGCGAGCTGCGGGCCGGTGAGGAACAGCGCCTCGGTCAGGTCGGCGCCGCGCAGGTCGGCGCCGCGCAGGTCCGCGCCCAGCAGGTCGGTGCGGTGCAGTACGACGCTACGCAGGTCGGCACCGATCAGCAGTGCGCCCCGCAGGCAGGCCGAGCGGAGGTCGCGCTCGCGCAGGTCCTGCCCGGCGAGATCGGCGTGGGTGAGGTCGGGCCCGGCCGGTTCGCGCAGCCGCCGGCTCGCCCGGGCGAGCACGTCCCCGCACTCCTCCTGCAGCTCGTCGAGGTCGGCGGTGAGGATCTCGACCGGCGTGCCGTCGCGCATGGTCATCAGCCGCTCGCCGAGGTCGTCCGCCGCCGGGTTGGGCGAGCGCACCGCGACCTCGGCGAGGTGCAGCAGCATCTCCTGCACCAGCCGCAGGACGGAGAGCACCGCCCCCATCTCGCCGAGGTCCTCCTGGTGCCGCCAGGACGCGCCGCCGTACGTCACCTCGGTCATGTGCTGGCCGGCCCCGAAGCAGTCGAAGACGACGCACCCGGGCCAGCCGCGCTCGCGCAGGTCGGTGTGGATGCCGCAGCGATCGTCCTCGCGGAGGTGGTGGCAGGCCACGCCGCCGGGCTTGTCGGCCCCGAAGCCGCCGTCGCGCCGGTAGGGCAGCAGCACGCAGCACAGCGCGTGGCAGCGCGAGCAGTCGGCGGCCAGGTCCGAGGAAGTCAGCTCGGTGAGCTGGAGGCGGGGTCCGGGCATGCCTCATCCTCCCTGACCTGCGAGAATTTCACAGACTTGAGTGGAACAGACTCAACTTTCGGCGCGTTGGACCAGGTGGCAGGCGCGGAGGGGCGCCCGTCGTAGCGAGTCATCGAGATCGGGCACGAGGAGAATGCACCCATGAGTCAGTTCGGGGCCGACAAGTTCACCACCCGCAGCCGCGAGGCCATCGAGGCCGCCCAGCTGTCGGCGACGACGGCGGGCAACACCAACACCGAGCCGATCCACCTGCTGGTGGCACTGCTCCTGCAGACCGACGGCACCGCGGCCAACCTCGTCGCCAAGGCCGGCGTCGACGTGCCCGAGCTGGTCCGAGCCGCGGCCGCGGAGCGCGACAAGCTGCCGAAGGCCGCCGGCGCGACCGTGCAGCAACCCAGTGCCTCGCCCGCGCTCACCCGCGTGCTCGCGGGCGCCCTGGACCTCGCGTCCGGCATGAAGGACGACTACGTCGCCAGCGAGCACCTGCTGATCTCGCTGGCCACCGTCGAGAGCAGCGCGAAGGCCGTGCTCGCCGGCGCCGGGCTGAGCGCCGACGGGCTGCGCGAGTCGCTGACAGCGGTGCGCGGCAACCGCCGGGTCACCAGCCAGGACGCGGAGTCGACGTACGAAGCGCTCGACAAGTACTCCCTCGACCTCACCCAGGCCGCCCAGGAGGGCCGGCTCGACCCGGTGATCGGGCGCGACGCCGAGATCCGCCGGGTCGTGCAGGTGCTGTCGCGGCGCACCAAGAACAACCCGGTGCTGATCGGCGAGCCCGGCGTCGGCAAGACCGCCGTCGTCGAGGGCCTCGCCCAGCGTGTCGTCGCCGGCGACGTGCCCGACTCGCTCAAGGGCCGGCGCGTGCTCAGCCTCGACCTGGCCGGCATGGTCGCCGGCGCGAAGTACCGCGGCGAGTTCGAGGAGCGGCTCAAGGCCGTGCTCGAGGAGATCAAGGACGCCGGCGGGCAGATCATCACGTTCATCGACGAGCTGCACACGGTCGTCGGCGCGGGCGCCGGCGGCGACTCCGCGATGGACGCCGGCAACATGCTCAAGCCGATGCTCGCGCGCGGCGAGCTGCACATGATCGGCGCCACCACGCTCGACGAGTACCGCGAGCGGATCGAGAAGGACCCGGCCCTGGAGCGCCGCTTCCAGCAGGTGTACGTCGGGGAGCCCAGCGTCGAGGACACCATCCAGATCCTGCGCGGCATCCAGGAGAAGTACGAGGCCCACCACGGCGTCCGGATCACCGACGCCGCCCTGGTCGCGGCCGCGACCCTCTCCGACCGCTACATCAGCGGGCGGCAGCTGCCCGACAAGGCCATCGACCTGATCGACGAGGCCGCCTCGCGGCTGCGGATGGAGATCGAGTCCTCGCCCGAGGAGATCGACCAGCTCCGCCGGTCGGTGGAGCGGCTGAAGATGGAGGAGTTCGCGCTCGCCAAGGAGTCCGACGACGCGTCCAAGGAGCGGCTGGACAACCTGCGCCGCGACCTCGCCGACCGCGAGGAGGAGCTGCGCGCCCTCGAGGCCCGCTGGGAGCGGGAGAAGTCCACGCTCGAGGGCGAGGGCGAGCTGCGCCGCCAGCTCGACCAGCTGCGCATGGAGGCCGACCGGCTGCAGCGCGAGGGCGACCTCGGCAAGGCCAGCGAGCTCCTCTACGGCCGCATCCCCGAGCTGGAGCGGCAGATCGAGGCGGCCGGCGCCGCGGAGCGCTCCGACATCGAGCCCCTGGTGGGCGAGGAGGTCGGGCCCGAGCAGATCGCCGAGGTCGTCGAGGCCTGGACGGGCATCCCGACCGGCCGGATGCTCGAGGGCGAGACCGCCAAGCTGCTGCACATGGAGGAGGTCATCGGCGAGCGGCTGATCGGCCAGCGGGCCGCGGTCAACGCCGTCAGCGACGCCGTACGCCGCTCGCGCGCCGGCATCAGCGACCCCAACCGGCCCACCGGCTCGTTCCTGTTCCTCGGCCCCACCGGCACCGGCAAGACCGAGCTGGCCAAGTCGCTCGCGGACTTCCTGTTCGACGACGAGCGCGCGATCGTCCGCATCGACATGAGCGAGTACGGCGAGAAGCACTCGGTCGCGCGCCTGGTCGGCGCACCTCCCGGCTACGTCGGGTACGACGAGGGCGGCCAGCTCACCGAGGCGGTCCGCCGCCGGCCCTACTCGGTCGTCCTCCTCGACGAGGTCGAGAAGGCCCACCCGGAGGTCTTCGACATCCTGCTGCAGGTGCTCGACGACGGCCGGCTCACCGACGGCCAGGGCCGCACGGTCGACTTCCGCAACACGATCCTGGTGCTCACCAGCAACCTGGGCTCGGGCTACCTGGTCGACCCGACGCTGGACGCGGAGAAGAAGCACGACTCGGTGATGGCCGTCGTCCGCTCGTCGTTCAAGCCGGAGTTCCTCAACCGGCTCGACGAGATCGTGGTCTTCGACGCGCTCACGATGGAGGACCTGACCCGGATCGTCGACCTGCAGCTGGCGCTGCTCGAGAAGCGGCTCGCGGTGCGCCGCGTCGCGATCTCGGTGACCGACGAGGCCCGCACCTGGCTCACCGACGTCGGGTACGACCCGGCGTACGGCGCGCGCCCGCTGCGCCGGCTGATCCAGAGCGCGATCGGCGACCCGCTCGCGCGGATGCTGATCGCCGGGGAGGTCCTCGACGGCGCCGCGGTCACGGTCGACCGGGCGCCCGGTGGCGACGGCCTCGTCCTGGCGTCCGGATGACCCCGGGTCGCGTGATCCAATGAGCGATGTGAAGCAGCCGACTCCCGCCCGCCCGCGCCAGGTGACCCTGGCGGCGTGGCTGATCATGGTCGGCTCGGTGATCGTCGTCGCGATGGTGTTCGACCGCGTCGGCGCCCTGCACACCCTCGAGACCCGCAAGTCGGTGGAGAAGTTCCTCGCCGAGCCGCCCGGCTCCGACCTCGGGGTCGGCGTCGACGGCGTCCTCACACTGCTGCGCGTCGTCTCGATGGTGGCGGCCGGCTGCGCCACGGCGGCCGCGATCCTCGGCTACCAGGTGCTGCGGCGCAGCCGCAGCGCCCGGCTGGCGCTCACGGTGGTCGCGGTCCCGCTGTTCCTCACCGGCATGGTCACCGGGGGCTTCGTCTCCTCGGTGGTCGCGGCGGCCGCGCTGATGCTGTGGCTGCAGCCGTCCCGCGACTGGTTCCAGGACGCCGGCACGACGGCCGCTCCGCGCATCGGGGCCCTGGCGCCGCGGACGAGCGCCCCGGTCGACGCGCCCACGCCGGCGGCCTGGGTCGCGCCTCCGGCCGCACCGCCGGGACCGTCGACCGCCGTACCGCCCACGTCCAGGGCCGGGGCCGCGGCCGCGCGGCCGCCGGCCGTGCTGACCGCGAGCGTCCTCACCTGGGTCTGCAGCGGCCTGGCCGCGATCGGGCTCGTGCTGACGGCGGTGGTGCTCGCCCTCGACCCGGACATGCTCCTCGACGAGGCGCACAAGCAGCGGCCCGACCTGGCCGAGCAGGGCGTCTCCGACGACATGCTCCTCGCGGTCTCGTTCGTGATGATCGGCGCGCTCGTCGTGTGGTGCATCGCGGCCGCCGTCCTGGCCGTGCTGGTCCTGCGGCGCATCGACTGGGCCCGGATCGTCCTGGTCGTGTCCGCCGCCGTCGCCGCGCTGGTGAGCCTCGCCGGGCTGGTCATGGGTGGTGTGCCGCTGATCCTCATGCTGGTGGCCGCGGTCGGCACCGTGGTGCTGCTGGTCCGCCCGGACGTCAGCGCCTGGTTCCGGGGCGGTACTCCCTGACGAACGGGCCCCTTGGGATCGCTCCCACGGGGCCCTTTCGTCAGGGACTACCGCAAAACGGGCTACGCCGAGAGATCCGCCCCGGAGAGCCGGCGCAGGCCCTCCTCGATGACCTCGCGCTCCTTGCAGAACGCCCAGCGGACCAGCTGGCGTCCGGCGTCGGAGTCGTAGAAGACCTGGGTCGGGATCGCGACCACACCGGCGCGCTCGGGCAGGGCGAGGCAGAACGACCGGCCGTCGGGCCAGCCGAGCGCGGAGATGTCGGTGGTGGCGAAGTAGGTGCCCTCCGGCACGCGTACGTCGAGGCCGACGGCGGCGAGCCCCGCGCACAGCAGGTCGCGCCGCTCCCGCAGGCCGGCGGCCAGCCGGGCCGGGTGGTCCGGCTCCTCGTCCAGCGCGTACGCGACCGCCGGCTGCAGCGGCGACCCCGAGGTGAACGTCAGCCACTGCTTGGCGGCGAGCACCGCGCCGACCAGCTCGGCCGGGCCGGTCGCCCAGCCGACCTTCCAGCCGGTGAACGAGTAGGACTTGCCCGCACTCGACAGCGAGAGCGTGCGCTCGAACATGCCGGGCAGTGTGGCCAGCGGGACGTGCTCGCGCCCGTCGTACACGAGGTGCTCGTAGACCTCGTCGGTGATCACCACGAGGTCGTGCTCGATCGCGACGTCCGCGACCGCCTGCAGCTCGGCGCGGGTGAGCACGGTGCCGGTCGGGTTGTGTGGGGAGTTGAGCAGCACGAAACGGGTGCGCGGCGTGACCGCGGCCCGCAGCTCGTCGGGGTCGAGCCGGAAGCTCGGTGCGCGCAGCGTGACCGGACGGCGTACGCCGCCCGCCATCTGGATCATCGCCGTGTAGGAGTCGTAGTAGGGCTCGAGCACGACCACCTCGTCGCCTGGGTCGACCAGGCCGAGCAGGGCGGCGGCGATCCCCTCGGTGCAGCCCGTGGTGACCACCACCTGGCGGTCCGGGTCGAGCTCGAGGCCGTAGTGGCGCAGCTGGTGGCGGGCGACGGCCTCGCGCAGCGCGGGGATGCCGATGCCCGGTGCGTACTGGTTCTGGCCGGACTCGAGCGCGTGCACCGCCCGCGCGATCACCTCGGGAGGCCCGTCGACGTCCGGGAAGCCCTGGCCGAGGTTCACCGACTGGATGCGGACGGCGAGCGCCGACATCTCCGAGAAGATCGTCGGGGGGATGCCCTCGAGGCGGTGAGCGAGCATGCGGTCGACCCTAGCGAGGGGTGCGGCGAGCGGCCTGGCACGCCGCTCCGCGCTGCGCCGCTGCGCGGCCCGGCTACGCTGCCGCCGTGACCCAGGACGAGACCCTCGCCGCCGACATCGACGCGGTCTGCCGCCTGACCGGGCAGTTCACGCTCCGGTCCGGCCAGCAGGCGACCGAGTACTTCGACAAGTACCTGTTCGAGGCGCAGCCGCAGCTGCTGCTCCGGGTCGCCCGCGAGATGGTCGGGCTGCTTCCGCCGGACACCGATCTGCTCGGCGGTCTCGAGCTCGGCGGCGTGCCGATCGCGACGATGCTCAGCAGCCTCACCGGCCGGCCTGCGCTGTTCGTGCGCAAGAAGGCCAAGGAGTACGGCACCTGCAAGCTGGCCGAGGGTCCGGACGTGGCCGGCCGGCGGATCACGCTGATCGAGGACGTCATCACCACCGGCGGCGCGGTCCGCGACGCGACCCGCGCGCTGCGCGAGGCCGGCGCGGACGTCGAGGTGGTGGTCTGCGCGATCGACCGCAGCCCCGCTGGGGAGAGCCCGCTCGCCGACGTCGGGCTCGAGGTGCGGCCGGTGCTCACCAAGGCCGAGCTGGACGCCGCGAGAGGCTAGTCGCGGCTGGGGGCCTCGACGCCTGCGACGTCGAGGTCGGGCACGCCGTCGCCGTCGTTGTCCTGGGCGCGGCGGCTCGACGTACGCCGATGCCGCCACCACTCGAAGACGATGGGGAGCACGGTGAACGCGAGGATGGCCAGCAGCGCCTTGTCGATGTTCTCGCCGAGGCTGGGGAACGCCTGACCCAGGGTGAAGCCCAACAGCAGGATGCTCAGCACCCACAGCACCGCCCCGACCGCGCTCCACAAGAAGAAGCGCCGCCGCCCCATCCGGGTCACGCCGGCCACGACGGTGATGAACGTGCGCACGAACGGCACGAATCGGCCGATCACCAGCGCCTTGTTGCCGTGCCGGTCGAAGAACACCTCGGTCTGGTCGAAGTACTTCTTCTTCAGCAGCCGGCCCTCGCGGTGGTAGAGCGGGGGGCCGATCGCCCGCCCGATCTCGTAGCCCACGACGTTGCCGAGGAAGGCCGCGCCCGTGAGCAGCACTGCGGCGACCACCAGCTCGACGACCGGTCCGCCGGGGAAGATGTCGATCCGCTCCGCGTTGAGGAACAGCCCCAGCGCGAACAGCAGGGTGTCACCGGGTAGGAAAGGGAAGAAGAGCCCGCACTCCACGAAGACGATCAGCAGGCTGATCCAGTAGAACTCCGCACCGAACTGGGCCAGGAGCCAGTTCGGATCCATCCAGTCCATGCCGAGCAGCATCGTCTGCCCAGGGAGGACGCTCATCACCTGGCAAACGGTACCTGCCGGGTCCTGACGCCGTGCGTGTATCGCCGAGCGTTCGCCTTACCGTTACCGACGTGGAGGAGAGAGCGCCGTACGACCCGATGCCGCACGGGGCCCCGGAGGTCGGGGTGGGACCGTGGCCCGGGGAGTGGCCGACCGGCCCGGAGTACGACCCCGACCTGCTCGCCGGCGGCGACCGCCGCAACGTCGTCGACCGCTACCGGTACTGGACCGTCGAGGCGATCGTCGCCGACCTCGACACCCGGCGGCACGGGTTCCACGTCGCCATCGAGAACTGGCAGCACGACTTCAACATCGGGACGATCGTGCGGACCGCGAACGCGTTCCTGGCCGCCGAGGTGCACATCGTCGGCAACCGGCGGTGGAACCGCCGCGGCGCGATGGTGACCGATCGCTACCAGCACGTCCGGCACCACCCGACGGTGGCCGACCTGGCGGCGTACCTCGGCGACCACCCCGACGGCCCGGTCGCGCTGCACGGCATCGACAACCTGCCGGGGTCGCGGCACCTGGAGACGGCCACCGTGCCGAGGCGGGTGTGCTTCCTGTTCGGGCAGGAGGGCCCCGGGCTGTCCGAGGGCGCTCGGGAGGCCTGCGACGGGACGTTCTCGATCGCGCAGTTCGGCTCGACCCGCTCGATCAACGCCTCGGCCGCCGCCGCGATCGCGATGCACGCGTGGGTGCGGCAGTACGCCGACCTCGGCGGCGACACCGCCTGGCGCGGTTAGTGCCGGTCGCCGGCGAGGGCGGTCCGCAAGGCATCGAGGCCACGTGAGGAGTGGCTCTTCACGGTGCCCTCGCCGATCTTCAGCTCGTGGGCGGTCTCGGCGACCGACAGCCCGAGCCAGTGCCTCAGCACCGCCGCCTTGCGCTGCATCGTCGGCAGCGCCTGGAGTGCGTCGAACAGCGCCGACCGCTCCTCGACCGGCAGCGCCTCGCGAGCGGGACGGTCGACGGCCGGGAGGCCGGGCGACTCCCGCCGCCACGGCCGGCGGTGCTCGTCGATGTCGGCGCGCACGATGATCGTCCGCACGTACGCCTCCTCGCGTCCGTCGCGGTGCACCCGCGGCCACGCGACGTACAGCTTCACCAGCGCCGTCTGGACCAGGTCGTCGGCCTGGTGCCAGTCGCCGCAGATCGCGTACGCGACGCGGCGCAGGTGGAGACGCCGCGCCCGGACGAAGTCCGAGAACGCCCGATCGCGCTCGGTCGACCTCACAGCAGGCCACCGCCGCCCTCGGCGTAGCGCTCGCGAGCCAGCTCGAGGAAGTCGTCCAGCGTCGCGCCGCCCCGAGAGGCCTTGACCGCGATGTACTGCGGCGTGCGTTCGCCCGCGTTGCTGCGGGCCAGCACGTAGTAGCGCGTGCCGTCGAGTTCGACCTCCGCGACCGCGCTGCGGTCACCGGCGCCGGCCCAGCTCCTGGGCAGGTCGGGATGCTCGCGCTGACGCAGCAGGGTGGCCCCCGGGACGGGCTCGAGCCGCTCGGTGCCCTCGACGAAGCGGACCAGCTCGACGTCGGTCAGCCCGGGCCAGCCGCCCTCCGGCGTCGTCCCCTCGCTGGTCGAGTCGCCGCCACGCACGCCGTCGCCCTGGGCGGCCACCCAGGCGTCGAAGCCGAGGCCGCGGGAGTACTTGGCCGCGATGCTCGCGGACGAGGCGCCTCCGTCGGCCCCGACGTACCCGACCCACCAGGTGAGGGGGGCGCCCGGCGCCGTGTAGGCGACGGCGACCGACCAGTCGCCGTCGTCGCGGACGTTCCAGGGGTCGTCTCGAAGCTCCTCGATGCCCACACCGAGAGCGACGTGCAGCCCGTCGACCTGGGCGTCGACCGGCGTGTCCGCCGGCAGGTGCGGGTCGCGCACGACCGGTGCGCCCGGCGCGCGACCGTCGCCGTCACTGGTCGGCGCAGGAGGGAAGGTCGGGGCCGGGTCCTTGCTCTCCGTGGTGCTGGTGGGCGGCCCGGCCGGCATCGGTTCGGCATTCGGGCCGTCGCCGCCGGCGAGCAGACCGGCGCCGGTGACGGCCACGAGCGCGACCGCCATCACCGCGACCGACTCTGCCAGCCGACGCCGCCGGAGCGCCCCGTGCGCTCGACGCAGCAGGTCGTCGTCGAGAGGCAGCGGCGGCCCGTCGCCGAAGGAGTGCTCGATCTCGTCGCGGATGTCGGTGTCCATGCGATGGATACGCAGCTCGGCCGTGATCGGTTGTCAGCGCGACCGGAGGACTTCGACGACCAACGCGACAGCGGCCTCGGGTCCGTCGACGACGGTGCCGGCGTCCTCGGGCAGGTCCCAGGGGTCGATGAGCGCCAGAGGTACGCCGGTACGCCGGGCGATCGCGATCTCGCTCAGCGTGCCCCAGCTGCACCCGACGGCGACGACCGCGTCGGCCGCGCGCACCAGCAGGGCGTTGCGCAGCTCGCCGAGTCCGGTCGGCAGCAGGTAGGTGTGGTCGGCCGAGCCCTCGGCCCGGTCGAACCCCGGCATCAGCCCGATCGACGTCCCGCCGCCGGCCCGGGCGCCCCGGGCGGCCGCGCCCATCACGCCGTGGTGGCCGCCGGTGAGCAACACCGCGCCGGCCTGGGCCAGCAGCCGGCCGACCTCCTCGGCGTGCTCGAGGTCGGCGGGTCGGGCGCCGTCGGCGGGGCCGACGACGGCGACGTACCGACCGGTGAGGGGCATGCCGTCGAGGCTACGTGACACACCGGTCACGCAACGGCGAGCCGATCGGTTGTCCGGCCGTCGCCGGGACCTGAGGGACCGCCCGGCCCGGGATCCCGGGCCAGAGGTCCCTAGGGGGCCCTCCGGGCAGGCACTAGGGTCGAAGACGATCTGTTCAAGTCGTTCGCACGAGGAGCCCGCATGCCCATCGCCACCCCCGAGAAGTACGCCGAGATGCTGGATGCGGCCAAGAAGAACGCGTTCGCGTTCCCGGCCATCAACGTCTCGTCGTCGCAGACCCTCAACGCGGCGCTCCAGGGCTTCGCGGACGCCGGGGCCGACGGCATCATCCAGGTGTCCACCGGCGGCGCGGAGTACTTCTCCGGCCCGACGATCAAGGACATGGTCACCGGCTCGGTCGCCTTCGCGGCGTACGCCGCCGAGGTCGCCAAGAGCTACCCGGTCAACGTCGCCCTGCACACCGACCACTGCCCCAAGGGCAAGCTGGACGGCTTCGTGCGGCCGCTGCTCGCGATCTCCGCCGAGCGCGTCGCGCGCGGCGAGGCCCCGCTGTTCCAGTCGCACATGTGGGACGGCTCGGCCGTGCCGCTCGAGGAGAACCTCGAGATCGCGCAGGACCTGCTGGCCCGCGCCGCCGCCGCGCACATCATCCTCGAGGTCGAGATCGGCGTCGTCGGTGGCGAGGAGGACGGCGTCGTCGGCGAGATCAACGACAAGCTCTACACGACCCCCGCGGACGCGCTGGCCACCATCGCCGCGCTCGGCTCCGGTGAGAACGGCCGCTACATGACCGCGCTGACCTTCGGCAACGTGCACGGCGTCTACAAGCCGGGCAACGTCAAGCTCCGCCCCGAGATCCTCAAGTCGGCCCAGGAGGCCGTCGCCGAGAAGCTCGGCCTGCCGGCCGGCTCCAAGCCGTTCGACCTGGTCTTCCACGGTGGCTCCGGCTCGACCGCCGAGGAGATCGGTGCGGCCGTCGACTACGGCGTGGTGAAGATGAACGTCGACACCGACACCCAGTACGCCTTCACCCGCCCGGTGGCCGCGCACATGTTCCAGAACTACGACGGCGTCCTGAAGATCGACGGCGAGGTCGGCAACAAGAAGCAGTACGACCCGCGCGCCTGGGGCAAGGCCGCCGAGGCCGGGATGGCCGCCCGCGTCGTCGAGGCCTGCCAGAACCTGCGGTCCGCCGGCCAGACGATCGGCTGACCCGGCTCGACGCAGCACCACGCGGCAAGACGCCGTACGGACGGGACCCGGGGGGTGCGTCCGTACGGCGTCTTCTGCGGTCCGGTGTGGTCGGCTCAGTCGGTCGAGGCGGCGGGCGAGCCCGCGAAGCCGGCGTGGCCGGGTCGCTCGAAGAACAGCACCGCCACGAGCCCGAGGACCAGGACGGCCGGGGGCAGCAGCATCGAGGTGGCCATCGCCTGGCTGAAGTGGTCGGCCACCTGGGGTGGCAGCGTGACCGGGCCGCCGTCGCCGCCCTCGCCGGTGAACGCCGGCAGGCCCTCGGCCGCGAGCCGGGAGTCCATCAGCACCGCGATCGCGGCGGAGCCGAGCACCGCGCCCACCTGGCGGGTCGCGTTGTAGACGCCCGACCCGGCGCCGGCGAGCTGCATCGGCAGGTTGCGCGTCGCGGTGGCGCTGTTGGGGGCCCACACGCAGGCGTTGCCGATGCCGAGCAGGAGCATCGGCAGCACCAGCCACCAGATGTCGATCTCGGGGGTCATCAGCGCCGAGAGCCACACCAGCGAGCCGATGATGCAGGCGAACCCGAAGCTCGTGATCAGCCGCGGGTGCACCCGGTCGGTGAGCCGGCCGACGTTGCGGGCCAGCAGGATCGTCATCACCGCCATCGGCACCAGCAGCAGCGCCGACCGGGTCGGGCTGAGCCCGCGGACCACCTGGGCCCAGATCATGATCGGGATCGCCATCGCGGTGATCGCGAAGCCCATCGCCGAGATCGCGACGTTGGCCAGCGAGAAGTTGCGGTCGGCGAACAGCCGCAGCGGCACCAGCGGCTCGCGGGTGTTGCGGGCCTGCCACAGGACGAAGAGCCCCAGCACGATCAGGCCGACCGCGATCAGCGTCAGGATCACGCCGTTCCAGGAGTACTGGTGGCCCTCCTGGATGCCGAACACCAGCAGGAACATGCCCACGCCGCTGAGCGCGACCCCGAGCCAGTCGAAGCGGTGGGTGTGGGTCTCCAGCCGCGGCACGAGGCGTACGGCGAGCGCGAACCCGGCCAGCCCGACCGGGACGTTGATGAAGAAGATCCACTCCCAGCCCAGGCCGTCGACCAGCACGCCGCCGAGGATCGGGCCGACCAGCGTCGCCACCCCCGCGGTCGCCCCCCACAGCGCCATCGCGGCACCGCGCCGGTGGGCCGGGAAGATGCGGGTGATGATCGCCATCGTCTGCGGGGTCATCATCGACGCGCCGAAGCCCTGGACCACCCGGGCCGCGATCAGCATCTCGATGCTGCCGGTCAGGCCGCACCACAGCGAGGCGAGCGTGAACACCGTGAGACCGGTGAGGTAGAGCCGCTTGGGCCCGAACCGGTCGCCGAGCCGGCCGGTGATCAGCACCGGCACGGCGTAGGCCAGCAGGTAGGCGCTGGTCACCCACACGACGTTGTTCACGTCGGCGTGGAGGTCCTCGATGATCGCCGGCGTCGCGACCGAGACGATCGTGGTGTCGACCAGGATCATGAAGAAGCCGATGCACAGCGCGAACAGCGCCGGCCAGGGCTCCTTGCCGTCGGTCGCCGGCACGAGGTCGGGAGAGGTGGCGGGTTGGGTCACGGGGACACTCAACACCCCACCGTGGACAATCGACCATATGAATTCGTTGACGCCCGGTGCCGACCTGATGGCGGGCCCCCCGCCGACCCACCTCCCCGAGGACCCGGCGGCCGCCGAGCTCGTCGAGGACGCCGACGTCATGGAGGTGGTCCGCCGGCACCCCGAGTCGCCGATCGCCTGGGCGACGCTGGGCATGGTGCTGGCCAACCAGGCCGAGGACCTCGACGACATCGTGACCGTCTACGCCTACGCCCGGGTCGGCTACCACCGCAGTCTCGACCAGCTGCGCCGCAACGGCTGGAAGGGGCACGGCCCGGTCCCGTGGGAGCACGAGCCCAACCGCGGCTTCCTGCAGTCGCTCGCGCTGCTGGCGCTGGCGGCCCGCCAGATCGGCGAGACCGCCGAGTGGGAGCGGTGCGCCCAGTTCCTCAAGGACTCCAGCCCGACGGCGTACGACGAGCTCCTCGGCGACGAGTGACGCCGGGCTGAGGGCGGGCTGAGGCCGGGCTGAGGCCGGGCTGAGACGGGAGCCGGTCAGGCCCGGGCGATCCGCAGCAGCTCCGCGAGTGCGCCCGCGGGCCGGCGGCTGGGCAGCCAGACCGCCCGCAGCGAGCGGCCGAGGTCGAGACCGGCGACCGGGACCACCGCGAGCTGACCGGCCGCGACCTCGGCCGCGACGGCGAGGTCGCTGAGCACGGCCGGCGCCTCGCCCTGGGCGGCCGCCGCCTTCACCGCGGCGGTGCTCGCCAGCGCCAGCCGCGACGGCCCCAGCTCGAGCCCGGTGCGGGCGAGCGCGCGGACCAGGGTCTCCCGGGTGCCCGACCCCGCCTCGCGCAGGACCAGGTCGGCCGCGACCAGCTCCTCGGGCGCCAGCGGCGTCCGGCGCCGGGCCCACGGGTGGTCCGGGTCGACCACGACCACGAGCGTGTCGTGGGCCACCGTGGTCGAGGACAGTGATGCCGGCACCCGCGGCGACTCGACGAAGCCGAGGGCCACCTCGCCGCGCTCGACGCGGGCCAGGACGTCCACGGAGTTGCCGACCTCGAGGCTGAGGTGCAGGTCGGGGTGGGCCCGGCGGAACCGGGCCAGCCAGCGGGGCGCCAGGTACTCCGCGACGGTCAGGCTGGCGGCCACCGCCACGTGGGCGGCGCGCTGCTCGGCCAGGGAGCGGGCGCCGAGGGTCACCCGGTCGACCGCGGTGAGCGCCTCGCGTGCCCAGGCCTCGACCACCTCGCCCTCCGTGGTGAGCCGGGAGCCGCCCGGGGTGCGGACCAGCAGCGTGAGCCGCAGCTGTCGCTCGAGCCGGGTCAGGGACCGGCTCGCGTTCGGCTGGGCCATGCCGAGCTCGCGTGCCGCGGCGCCGAGCGACCCGCTCTCGGCCACGCGGACGAGGAGGTCGAGCGCGGTCAGGTCGGGTCGCGACGTCATGCCCGAATGATATGGCGAACCAGATGCCCATATCGATCACGCATGAGTGCAGGTGGGATCGACGGCTACCGCGGCACCAGCCGGGGCTCGACGCTGGAGTCATGGTCCCCGCCCGTCTGCCCGGTCTCGGGCTCGCCGTCCTCGGCGGCGCCGCGGCGCTCGCCGGCCACGCCGTCGTGCCGGCCCTGAGCCCGACCCTGGTCGCGATCGCCCTCGGCGTCGCGCTCGCGACCGCCGGCGGGGTCCGCGAGCCGGTGCGCCCGGGGCTGCGCGTCGCGTCCCGCCACGTGCTCCGGATCGGGGTGGCGCTGCTCGGCCTGCAGCTGGTGCTCCCCGAGATCGTCGCGCTCGGCTGGCCGGTGCTCGTCGTGATCGCGGGGGTGGTCGTGCTCGGCATCGCCGGGACGCTCGCGCTCGGGCGTCTGATCGGGGTCCGCGCCGAGACCGCCCTGCTCGTGGCCTGCGGCTTCTCGATCTGCGGCGCCGCCGCGGTGGCGGCCGTGGACGGCGTGCGCACGTCGAAGGACGAGGACGTCGCCACGGTGGTGTCCCTGGTCGTCGTGTTCGGCAGCGGCGCGATGCTCCTGCTGCCCGCCGTCGCCGCCCTCGCCGGGCTCGACCCGGTGGCGGCCGGGGCGTGGTCCGGGGCGTCGATCCACGAGGTGGGGCAGGTCGTCGTCGCCGGCGGGCTCGTCGGCGGCGGGGCGGTCCAGATCGCCGTGGCGGTGAAGCTCGGCCGGGTGCTGCTCCTCGCGCCGGTGCTGGCCGGGATCTCGCTGCGCGCCCGGGGCGCCACGGGGACCAGGCCGCCGCTGGTGCCGGGGTTCGTGGCCGTGTTCGTGGGCCTCGCGGCCGCGCGCACGTTCCTCCCGCTCCCCGGCGGGCTGCTCGACGCGGCGGCGTTCGTGCAGGCCGCCACCCTGGCCGCGGCGATGTTCGCGCTCGGGTGCGCGCTCGAGCCCGCGGTGCTGCGCCGGACCGGCCGGCCGCTCCTGCTGCTCGCCACGGCGGCGACCGCCCTGGTGGCGCTGCTCGGACTCCCGGCCGCGTTCGTCGCCGGCTGACGTCGGTAGCCTTGCCCGGTGACCGACGCCGCCGTACCCCCCACGCCCGAGGACGACCTGCCCGACCAGATGCGGGTGCGCCGGGCCAAGCGGGCCCGGCTGCTGGAGGAGGGCCGAGAGGCCTACCCGGTCGTGGTGCCGCGCACGCACACGCTCGCCCAGGTGCGCGAGACGTGGGGCCACCTCGAGGCCGGCGAGGAGACCCAGGACGAGGTCGCGGTCACCGGCCGCGTGGTGTTCATCCGCAACACCGGCAAGCTCTGCTTCGCCACCCTCCAGGAGGGCGTCGGCACCCGGCTCCAGGTGATGCTCAGCCTGGCCGAGGTCGGCGAGGAGTCGCTCGCGGACTGGAAGGCCACCGTCGACCTGGGCGACCACGTCGCCGTCGAGGGCCGGGTGATCTCCTCCAAGCGCGGCGAGCTCTCCGTGATGGCGTCCTCGTGGGCGATGGCGTCCAAGGCGCTGCGCCCGCTGCCGGTGCTGCACAAGGAGCTCTCCGAGGAGGCGCGGGTCCGGCAGCGGTACGCCGACCTCGTCGTGCGACAGGAGGCCCGCGACATGGTCCGCACCCGGGCCGCGGTCGTGCGCGCCGTACGCCGGACGCTCGAGGACCAGGGCTACCTCGAGATCGAGACGCCGGTGCTCCAGCTGATCCACGGCGGCGCCCGGGCGCGCCCGTTCCGCACGCACATGAACGCGTTCGACCAGGAGATGACGCTGCGGATCGCCCTGGAGCTGAACCTGAAGAAGGCCGTGGTCGGCGGCGTCGACCAGGTCTTCGAGATCGGCCGGATCTTCCGCAACGAGGGCTCGGACTCCACGCACAGCCCGGAGTTCACGATGCTCGAGGTCTACCAGGCCTACGGCGACCAGCACACGATGGCCGTGCTGATGAAGGACATGCTCCTGGCCGCCGCCGACGCCCTCGGCTCGCGCACCATCGAGACCCCGGCCGGCACCATCGACCTCGACACCGAGTGGCGCTGGCTGCCGGTGTACACCGGCGTCAGCGAGGCCGTCGGCCAGGAGATCACCCCGGACACCGACGTCGCGACGCTGCGCGCGCTGATGGACGAGCGCGAGCTCACCTACGACCCCGCGTGGGGCGCCGAGAAGCTGGTGCTCGAGCTGCTGAGCGAGATCGTCGAGCCGACGCTGATCCAGCCGACGTTCGTCTGCGACTACCCGCCCTCGGCCCAGCCGCTGGCCCGCCCGCACCGTGACGACCCGCGCCTGATCGAGGCCTGGGACCTGATCATCGGCGGCGTCGAGCGCGGCACGGCGTTCAGTGAGCTCGTCGACCCGGTGATCCAGCGCGAGGTGCTCACCGAGCAGTCCCGACAGGCCGCCGGGGGAGACGTCGAGGCGATGCAGCTCGACGAGGACTTCCTGCGGGCGCTGGAGTACGGCGCCCCGCCGATGGGCGGCCTGGGACTGGGCATCGACCGGCTGATCATGCTGTTCACCGGCGCCGGCATCCGCGAGACGATCCTGTTCCCGCACCTCAAGGCCGAAGCCGAGCGCTGATCTGGTCGGCGGGTGCCGGAACCCCACACGTGTGGCCCCGGCACCCCGCCTGCGCGTGCGCCGGTTCGACCGATCCCCCGATGTGGGTCGCCCGGGCCGTACGGCCGCGCCCCGAGATGGTCCGCGGCCGTCTGCGCTGTGCCCGATCCTCGCATTGACCTGTCCGTGCCAACCGGGGAGAAGGTGCCGCTGGCACTAAGATGCCACGATGGCGCGACCAGAGCCCACGACCGTCCTCGCCGCCCTCGGGTTCAGCCCCGCGGTCGAGCGGACCTACGAGCAGGTGCTGCGCCACTCGGGCCAGCGGGTGGCGTACGTGGCGGCGGCACTGCTGCGCTCGCCCGAGGAGCTGCTGTCCGAGCTCGACCCGCTCGTCGCCCGCGGGATGGTGCGCGTCACCGACGACCGGGTGCACGTGGAGTCGCCCGCCCAGGCGCTGGCGCGGCTCATCGTCGAGCTCAGCGAGGTGGCCTCCCACGCCCAGACCGAGCTGACGGCGCTGGCGAGCGCCGTACCCCTGCTGGTCGCACGGGCCGCGCGTCCGCCCGACAGCGAGCACCACGTCCTCCCCATCGACGGTGAGGTCAGCTCGGGGGGCGACCCGGGCGCGCTGATCGCGTCGCTGATCCGCAACAGCCTGGGCGACCTGTCGTGGCTGCGGCCCGAGCAGTGGCGGGCCCCCCGCGAGCGGGACATGCTGGAGGTGGTCCGCGAGCTGATCGCCTCCGGGCGTCGGTCCCGGGCCATCTACCCGGTGCGGGCCCTGCGGGAGGCGCCCGACATCGTCCGGGCGCGGGCCGCGGCCGGCGAACAGATCCGGGTGGTCCCCGAGGTGCCGACCCGGATGTTCGTCATCGGGACCTCCCACGCCGTCGTGCCCGACCCCCTCGGCTTCGTGGACGAGCCGCGCATCCTGGTGCGGCAGCAGGGCATCGTCGAGGCCCTCGGCCTGCTCTTCGAGATGATGTGGGAGCGGGCGTCCCCGGTCCCCGAGCTCGAGCAGCGCGAGGGGCGGCCCGACCTGCGCGCGTTCCTCCTGCGTCAGCTCGCCACCGGCGCCCAGGACGAGCAGATCGCCCGCCAGCTCGGCCTGAGCCTGCGCACCGTGCGACGCCGGGTCGCGGACCTGATGAGCGAGCTCGGCGCGGACTCCCGGTTCCAGGCCGGCGTCGAGGCGGTACGCCGCGGCTGGCTGTGAGCGCGCGGTTCCGCGTCATGTCCATCGGGTAGCCTCCCCAAGACGTTGACCGACCGCGATGCGAGACGGGGACCGCATGAAACTGGCCGGGCGAGTCCGGAAGCCTGATCCGAGGATGGTGGCGCTGAGCGTCGCCGGGGCGCTCGTCCTGGCCACGCTGGCGGCCTGCACCCCCGGCCCGGCGGCTCCCGTCGCCCTGACCACGGCGTCGAGCACCCTGTCGAGCGCCCAGGCGAGCACCCGCATCCCGGCCCCCGAACCGCACCCGCGCGCCGGCGCCGACTACACATTCGTCGCGGCCCCCGACTTCCTCAACCAGGACGTCGGCGACGTGACCTCCCGGCCGGGCTGGGACCCCGGCGAGCCCAACTCGTGGACGCAGCGGCTGCAGACGAGCATCGACGTGTTCCTCGACGAGATCAAGGCACAGCGACCCAGCTCCGTGCTGGTCACGGGAGACCTGGTGGAGGGCCACTGGTTCTCCGACATCGACCACACCGGCATCTTCGGCCCGTCCCGCACGCCCGCCCAGAAGAGCCACATGCTCCGCAATGCCGGCAACTTCTACGAGGACGTGTGGGCGCAGCGCTTCGCCGACCGGGACCTCGTCGTCCACGCCGCCGTGGGCGACCACGACATCGGGGACAACCCGTGGTCGGGCAGCAGCAGCAAGATGCGGTTCAAGCGCAGCCAGATCCCGGCCATGAAGCGGATCTTCGCCCACCACTTCACCGACCGCCCGAGCGGCGCGCACCGCTACCGCAGCCGGCCGCGCGGCACCCCGTGGGAGGGCACCGCCTACTCCGTCCACCTCTCACCCGACATCCTGCTGGTGACCCTGGACGTGTTCCACCAGACCCCCGACGGGATCCGCGTCGAGGTCGTCGGCGGCCAGCTCCGCTGGCTGGAGCACGTGCTGCGCGCGGCGAAGGAGCAGGGCACCAAGTGGATCATCGTGCAGGGGCACACGCCGATCGCGGAGCCGGTGCGCACCCGCAGCTCGAGCGGCCTGGAGCTGGAGCACGGGACGCGCTCGGAGGTGTGGCAGCTCTTCGCGAAGTACGGCGTCGACATGTACCTCTGCGGCGAGGTGCACGACACCACGTTCCGGCGGGCCGGTGGCGTCACCCAGGTCTCGACCGGGGGGCTGCTCTACAAGGGCGAGGCGACCTACATGACCGGCCGCGTCTACGGCCGGCGGATGGCCCTGGACGTCCGCGAGTTCGACTACACGCGAGGCCGGGGGCCCCAGCTCTGGCAGCTGGGCGCCTACCGCACCAAGGGCGTCAACGAGCTGCACCCGGGCAGCCACTCGGTCGGCACGCTGACGCTGACCAGCGACGGCCGGGTGCTGCGCGGGACGGGCAAGCTCGCGCCGTACCACCGCTGACCCGGTCAGGGCACCAGCAGCGAGTAGGCGCCGGGCTCGACCCGCCAGGTGCGGCGCCGCTCGGGGCCGTAGATCTCGCCGTCGGCGCTGCACCAGAACGGACCGCCGGACACCGAGACCGTGCTGCCCCGCAGGTAGGTGACGTCGTCGCGCTCGGGGTGCGTGCCGAGGCCGAGGCGGGCGGCGTACAGCAGCCGGGCCAGCGGCCCCACCGACCGGGAGACCATCACGTCGACCCGGCCGTCGCCCGGGTCGGCGTCGGGGGTGAGCTCGGCGCCGCCGCCGACCGACGAGCCGTTGCCGATCGCCGCCATCAGCACCGGGTGGTCCAGGTCGTTGACCACGACGCCGTCGACCTCGATCCGGACCCGGATGATCGGTGGGTTCCAGGCCGTCAGCGCCGCGCCGATGGGGTAGCCGAGCTTGCCGAGGTTGACGTCGCCGACGCCCACGGCGTGCAGCCGGTCCTTCCAGCGCTGGCCGCGGCGGCTGGCGTTGGCGCCCGCGCCGACGTGCACGCTGTTGACCACCACCTCGCCGACCTCGTCGACGACCAGGTCCATCCGCTTCGGCCGGTCGCGGAGCACGACCCGGGCCGCCTCCTCGATGTCGAGGGGGATGCCGGTCCCACGGGCGAAGTCGTTGCCGGTCCCGAGCGGGAGCAGCCCGAGGACCCGGCCGGCCAGCTCGTGGCGCCGGTGCAGCGCCGCGATCACCGCGTGCAGGCTCCCGTCGCCGCCCGCGACCACGATCCGGCGCGACCCGGCGCGATGCAGGACGCCGTCCAGCTCGCCCGGGTTGGCGGTGGCCGCCACCTCGACCGAGGCCTGCTCACGGAGCGCGGCGAGTGCGGCCGCCAGCGTCTCCTCGTCGGAGGTGCCGGCCTCACTGTTGGTGATCACGAGGAGGGGGTCCACCTCGCGGACACTATCCGAGGCCTCGAAGCCGCGGGTCCGGCTTTGGTAGCGTGTGGCCGCAAGAGCTCCGGTGCCTTGTGCCGGAGCTGTTTCTTTTCGTGGCCCACGTTCGGGCCACCGCTAGGAGCGACATGCCCGCGATCGCCATCATCGGTGCCCAGTGGGGCGACGAGGGGAAGGGCAAGGCGACCGACCTCCTCGGCACCAGCGTCGACTACGTCGTGAAGTTCAACGGCGGCAACAACGCCGGCCACACGGTCGTCATCGGCCAGCCCGACGGGAGCAGCGAGAAGTACGCCCTGCACCTGCTGCCCAGCGGCATCCTCACGCCGGGATGCACGCCGGTCATCGGCAACGGCGTCGTCATCGACCTGGCCGTGCTGTTCGAGGAGCTGGAGGCGCTCGACGCCCGGGGCGTCGACATCAGCCGGCTCAAGGTGAGCGCCAACGCGCACGTGATCGCCGACTACAACCGCACGGTCGACAAGGTCACCGAGCGCTTCCTCGGCTCCCGGCGCATCGGCACCACCGGACGCGGCATCGGTCCGACGTACGCCGACAAGATGAACCGCATCGGCATCCGGGTCCAGGACATCTTCGACGAGAAGATCCTCACCCAGAAGGTCGAGGGCGTCCTGGACCTGAAGAACCAGATCCTCACCAAGATCTACAACCGCCGCGCCGTCACCGTCGAGGCCACCGTCGAGGAGCTGCTGGCGTTCGCCGACCGGCTCCGGCCGATGGTCTGCGACACCGGGCTGCTGCTCAACGAGGCGCTCGACCGTGGCGAGACCGTGCTGCTCGAGGCCGGCCAGGCCACGCTGCTCGACGTCGACCACGGCACCTACCCGTTCGTGACGTCGTCCTCCGCGACCGCCGGCGGGGCCTGCACCGGCTCCGGCATCCCGCCGCGCCGCCTCGACCAGGTCATCGGCATCGTCAAGGCCTACACCACCCGCGTCGGCGAGGGCCCGTTCCCCACCGAGCTGCACGACGATGCCGGTGAGCATCTGCGCAAGGTCGGCGCCGAGTACGGCACGACCACGGGCCGGCCGCGCCGGTGCGGGTGGTACGACGCCGTGATCGCGCGCTACGCCGCCCGGGTCAACGGGGTCACCGACTTCGTGCTCACCAAGCTCGACGTGCTCACCGGGCTCGAGCAGGTGCCGGTGTGCGTCGCGTACGACGTCGGCGGGGTGCGCCACGACGAGATGCCGGTCAACCAGACCGACTTCCACCACGCGGTGCCGATCTACGAGTACCTCCCCGGCTGGTGGGAGGACATCTCCGAGGCCCGGACGTTCGCCGACCTCCCGGCCAACGCCCAGGCCTACGTCAAGGCGGTCGAGGAGATGTCCGGCTCCCGCATCTCGGTGGTCGGGGTCGGCCCGTCCCGCGACGCGACCATCACCATCCACGACCTGATCTGAGGCGCCGTGAAGACCCTCGTCATCGGCACCGGCGGCCGCGAGCACGCGGTGGCCATCTCGCTCTCCCTCGACCCTGCGGTGACCGAGGTGCACGCTGCGCCCGGCAACCCCGGCATCGCCGACGTCGCGACCCTGCACGACGTCGACCCGATGTCCGGTACGGCGATCGCGGACCTGGCCGTCGCGCTCGGGGTGGACCTCGTGGTCGTCGGCCCCGAGGCGCCGCTGGTGGCGGGCGTCGCCGACGCCGTGCGCGCGCGCGGCATCGCGGTCTTCGGCCCGTCGCGGGCCGCCGCGCAGCTCGAGGGCTCCAAGGCGTTCTCCAAGGACGTGATGGCGGCCGCCGGGGTGCCGACCGCGGGATCGCGCACCTGCACGACCCCGGACGAGGTGGCGGCCGCGCTGGACGCGTTCGGCCCCCCGTTCGTGGTCAAGGACGACGCGCTCGCCGCGGGCAAGGGCGTCGTCGTCACCCGCGACCGGGGCGAGGCGCTGGCCCACGCAGCACTCTGCATGTCATCAGGGGGTCACCGGGTCGTGGTGGAGGAGTTCCTCGACGGCCCCGAGGTGTCCGTGTTCGCGATCTGCGACGGGGCCACGGCGTACGCCCTGCAGCCCGCGCAGGACTTCAAGCGGATCTTCGACGGCGGCCGCGGGCCGAACACCGGCGGCATGGGCTCCTACAGCCCGCTGACCTGGGCGCAGCCCGACCTCGCCGACCTCGTCCTCGAGACCGTCGTCCGGCCGACGCTGGCGGAGATGGGCCGCCGCGGCACGCCCTTCGTCGGCTGCCTGTACGTCGGGCTCGCGCTGACCGACTCGGGGCCGCGGGTCATCGAGTTCAACGTCCGCCTCGGCGACCCGGACATCCAGCCGGTGCTGGCGCTGCTGGAGTCCCCCCTCGGCGGGCTGCTCGCCGCCGCCGCGGACGGACGGCTCGCCGACGTGCCCGCCCCGGTGTTCCGCGACGGCGCCTCGGTCACGGTCGTGCTCGCCTCGGCCGGCTATCCCGAGAGCTCCTCGAAGGGCGACGTCATCACCGGCGTCGACCGGGCCGGGCAGGAGGACGGGGTCGACGTCATCCACGCCGGGACCGCGCTCTCCGGCGGCGACCTGGTCACCGCCGGCGGCCGGGTGCTGGCCGTCCGGGCCGTCGGGACCGACGTCGCCGCGGCCCGTCGTACGGCGTACGCCGCCGCCGACCTGATCGCCTTCCCCGGCCTCCAGCGCCGCAGCGACATCGCCGCCGAGCCCCTCGGTGTGGTCGAGGGCGCCTCGCTCCGTTGAGTCGTGACTTGTGACGGTTGAGTCGTGACTTGTGACGGTCGAGTCCGGACTTCCGGTCCGGGACGCGGCCGGAACTCCCGACTCAACGCGCAGAAGTGACGAATCAACGTGCGGAGGTCCCGACTCAACGGGCGTGGGAGAATCACCCTCCGTGACCGTCCCCAACGTCCTGGCCACCCGCTACGCGTCGGCCGAGCTGGCCCACATCTGGTCCCCCGAGCACAAGATCGTGCTGGAGCGACGGCTGTGGATCGCGGTGCTGGAGGCGCAGCGCGACCTCGGGATCGACGTGCCCGACGGCGTGGTCGAGGCCTACCGCGAGGTCGTCGAGAAGGTCGACCTGGAGTCGATCGCCGCCCGTGAGCGGGTCACCCGCCACGACGTGAAGGCGCGGATCGAGGAGTTCAACTCCGTGGCGCAGGCCGGCCACGAGCACATCACTCTGCAGTTCGTTCACAGGGGCATGACCTCGCGCGACCTCACCGAGAACGTCGAGCAGCTGCAGATCCGCCAGTCGCTCGCGCTGGTCCGGGACCGCGCCGTGGCCACGCTCGCGCGCCTGGCCCGGCTCGCTGCCGAGCACGAGGCCACCGTGATGGCCGGCCGCAGCCACAACGTCGCCGCGCAGGCGACGACGCTCGGCAAGCGGTTCGCGACCGTGGCCGACGAGATGCTGATCGCGCTCGACCGGGTCGAGGAGCTGCTGGCCCGCTACCCGCTGCGCGGCATCAAGGGCCCGATGGGCACCGCCCAGGACATGCTCGACCTGCTCGACGGCGATGACGCCAAGCTGGCCGAGCTCGAGGAGCGGGTCGCCGCGCACCTCGGCTTCGACCGGGTGCTGACCAGCGTCGGCCAGGTCTACCCGCGCTCGCTGGACTTCGACGTGGTCTCCAGCCTGGTCCAGCTCGTGGCCGGGCCGTCCAACCTCGCCACCACGGTCCGGCTCATGGCCGGCAACGAGCTGGTCACCGAGGGCTTCAAGGAGGGCCAGGTCGGCTCGTCGGCGATGCCGCACAAGATGAACAGCCGCTCCTGCGAGCGCGTCAACGGCCTCGCGGTCGTGCTCCGCGGCCACCTCTCGATGATCGGCGAGCTCGCCGGCGACCAGTGGAACGAGGGCGACGTGTCCGACTCCGTCGTACGACGGGTGGCGCTGCCCGACGCGTTCTTCGCCGCCGACGGGCTGTTCCAGACTTTCCTCACCGTGCTCGAGGAGTTCGGCGCGTTCCCCGCGGTCATCCAGCGCGAGCTCGACCGCTACCTGCCGTTCCTGGCCACCACCAAGGTCCTGATGGCCGCGGTCCGCAACGGCGTGGGCCGCGAGTCCGCCCACGAGGCGATCAAGGAGGCCGCGGTCGGCACGGCGCTCGACATGCGCCGCGGCCAGGCCGACAACGACGTGTTCGCCCGGCTGGCCGCCGACGCCCGCCTCGGGCTGACCGAGGCCCAGCTGGCGTCGCTGGTGGCCGAGCCGATCACGTTCACCGGGGCCGCGGTCGCGCAGGTGCAGGAGGTCGTACGCCGGGTCGCCGAGGTGGCCGCCCGGCACCCCGTGGCTGCGGCGTACTCGCCCGGCGACATCCTCTAGAAGTCGTCTGCAACGCTCGGGCGGGTGCCGGACATGAGCAAGGCATGACGGACGGCCGCGAGGAGACCTTCCGACGGCTCTACGCGGAGCACTTCGACGCGGTCCTCGGCTTCGCGCTGCGCCGCACCGATCGTCCCGAGGACGCCGGCGACGTCACCGCCGACACGTTCCTGGTGGTCTGGCGGCGCCTCGCGCACGTGCCCGCGGGCGACGAGGCACGCCCCTGGATGTACGGCGTTGCCCGGCGCGTGCTGGCCAACCACCGGCGCGGCGACCGCCGGCGCACCCACCTGGGCGAGCGGCTGCGCCGCGAGCTGGCCGCGGCGGTGCCGGACGTCAGCGACGGCGTGGTGCAGCGCGCCGACGTGACCGCGGCGATGCGCCGGCTCAGCGCCCGCGACCAGGAGGTCCTCGAGCTGCACCTGTGGGAGGGCCTCGAGCCCCGCGAGATCGCGGAGGTGCTCGGGCTGACCACGGTCGTGGTGCGACCACGGCTCTCCCGCGCCCGCGCGAGGCTGCGGGACCTGCTCGGCGAGGACCCCGGCAACGATCCCGGCCCGCCCGGACATGACCCCTCCAGACACCCGCAGCTCACCCGGAAGGAGCGGCCATGAACCACCACCTCAGCGACGAGACCGTCGCCGGCCTGCCGCTCTCGCTCGGGCGGGCCGAGCTCCTGGAGGAGATCATGAGCACTCCCGTCCTCGACGACCGCCCGGTGGCGACAGCGGACCGCCGACGCAGCCGCTGGCTGGTCCCGACGGCGGTCGCCGCCGCCGTGGCGCTCCTGGTCGGGTTCGGAGCGTGGTGGGGCAGCGGGTTCGGGCCGTCCGGCGACGACCGCACCGGCCAGGTGGCGACCGCCCCGGGCCCGGAGACGAGCTTCCGCGCGGTCCTCGACGCGCCCGGGTGGACCGTCGACAACGTCTACACCGACTCCCGCGGCGGCGAGCTCTCCTACGTCAACGGCGACCTGTCCTTCGAGATCAACTGGTACCCCGCCGACAGCTACGCCGACTACGTCGAGGACCGCCGGCACATCACCGACCCGCCGAGCGACGGCGAGCCTGTCGAGGTGCTCGGCCTGGGCGCGCAGATGTGGGCGTACAGCGACCTCGACCACACCGCGATCCGCGAGCCCGAGGCGGGCCACTGGATCGAGGCGCGTGGCGACGGCATGGACGAGGCGGCGTACGTCGCGCTCCTCGGGCAGCTGCGCCTGGTCGACGAGCACGCGTTCGAGGCCGCGATGCCCGCGTCGTACGTCGACGGGAGCGAGCGTGACGCCGCGATCCAGCAGATCATCGACGGGATCGGCGAGCACCTCGACCCGGTGATCCCGCCGGGCAGCCAGCGCGTCGGGTTCAGCTCCGACCAGAACGACCCCTACCACCTCGGTGCCGACGTCGCCGGGGCCGTCGCCTGCGAGTGGCTCGCCGACTTCGACGAGGCGCACAGCGCCGGCGACCAGCAGCGCATGGACCGGGCCGCGGCGGCCCTCGCGACGGCGCGCGACTGGCCGGTGCTGCAGGACATGGAGGAGCGCGGCGACTACGCCGAGGTCGTCTACGACTACGCCGACCAGGTGGCCCGTGGCCAGGTGCCCGAGGGCTACGCCGAGGGGCTCGGCTGCGAGGGCTGAGCCCGCTCGTCGCGCAGCGCGCGGATCGCCATCAGCAGGGCGGCCGAGAGCAGCACGACCGCGGTCAGCAGCGCGGCCCGGAGCGCGGTGCCGTCGGAGCTGCTGTCGACGGTCACCTGATAGACGGTGACGAGTACGGCGGCCCCGATCGAGGCGCCGATCCGCTGGCCGGTCTGCAGCGCGCCGCCCGCAGCGCCGCCCATCCGGGGCGGCACCTCGGTCAGTGTCAGCGTGATGTTCGGTGAGACGACCGCGCCGCCGCCGAGCCCGGTGAGCAGCAGGGTCGGGACCAGCCACGGCCACAGCGGGTCCCGGCCCGGCACCAGCAGGGCGAGCAGCAGGACGCCGCCGATCATCGCGACCAGCGCTCCGACGGTCAGCCGGCGCCCGGCGTCGGAGACGTACCGCCCGGCGATCGGTGCGCTGATCGCCGACCCGAGCGCGAACGGGATGATCAGCAGCCCCGCCTCGAGCGGCGTGTGGCCGAGGCCGTCCTGCAGGTAGATCGAGAACACCAGCAGCAGCCCGGTGAACCCGGTGAAGTACAGCGCCCCGACCACCAGCCCGTTGAGGTAGCCGGGCAGCCGGCGCAGCAGCGCGATGTCGAGCAGCGGCGCGCGGCCGCGCCGCGCCGTACGCCGTTCCCAGCGCACGAAGCCCCACGCGAACAGGGGGACGCCGGCGAGCAGCGCCAGCGGCAGCCGCGCCCCGCCCTCGACGCTGACGACCGGGTAGAGCAGGCACAGCACCGCCGCGCCCAGCAGCAGCGCGCCGGGCACGTCGATGCGGGTGCCGGCCGGACCGCTCGACGCCGGCCGGCGCGGCACCAGCCGCGCGACCGCCACCATCGCGACCAGCCCGATCGGGGCGTTCACCCAGAACAGCCAGCGCCAGCCGTCGTCCGCGCCGGCGAGCGCGATGATCAGCCCGCCGAGCACCGGCCCGGTGGCCGAGGACACCGACACGGTGAACCCGAACACCCCGAACGCCCGGGCCCGCTCCCGCCCGCGGAACAGCTGCTGGATCAGCCCGGAGTTCTGCGGCGTCAGCACGCCGGCCGACGCTCCCTGGAGCAGCCGGGCCGCGATCACGGTCTCGATGTTGGGGGCGAACCCGACCGCGATGCTCGAGGCCACGAAGCACACGAGCCCGATCAGCATCATCCGCCGCCGGCCGTAGGCGTCGCCGAGGCGGCCGCCCGCGACCAGCGTGAGGCCGAACGCGAGCGCATAGCCGGACACCACCCACTGGACGGTGCCGGCGGACGTGTCGAGGCCGGTGCGCATCGAGGGGATCGCGACGTTGACGATCGAGACGTCGAGCAGCGCCATGAAGCCGACGACGAGGGAGACGCCGAGGATGCGCCAGCGGTGGGGGTGCGGCTCGTACGCCGGCTCCTCCTCCCCGTCGGGCGGCGCGACGGCGTGCTCACTCACCCCACCACCTTGCCCGAGCGATGATGGGCGCATGCGCAGGTCCGTCGATCTCACGGTGACCGGTCGGGTCCAGGGCGTGTCGTTCCGCTACTACGCCGAGCGCGAGGCGGCCCGCCTCGGCGTCGCCGGCTGGGTGCGCAACGAGCCCGACGGGTCGGTCGCCGCCCATGTCGAGGGCGACCCTGGCGCGGTCGACGCGTTCGTGCGCTGGTGCCACGAGGGCCCGCGGATGGCGTACGTCGAGCGGGTCGACGTGCGCGACGCCGACGACCAGGGGCTCAGGTCCTTCCGCACCGCTGGTTGAGGTGCGAGCGAAGCGAGCCTCGAAACCAGCTGCTCCGTCAGACGCGGGCGGTGCCACCCCAGTTGGCGAGCTTGGTCGCGATCGCGTGCAGGTCGGCACGGCGCACGTCGTCGGGGACCGGCGGCAGGATGTCGTCCCAGTCGACGGCGTGGGAGCCCTTGATCTGCGCGAACCCCGCGGGCCGGGCGAAGAACCACACGTGGGAGTGCGAGGACCCGTCGCCCCAGCGGTTGACGTGCACCCGACCGATGCCCGGCATCGCCTCGATGATCCGCACGAGGCGGTTGGCGATCCGGCCGAGCTCGGCGGCGTGCTCGTCGTCGAAGTCGCCGACGTCGAGGTGCTCGCGGGTCCACAGGATCAGCACGACCGGGAGGCCGGTGGGCTCCTGGGAGGTCGTGAGGACCCAGTGCTCGTCCTCCCACACGACGCTCTCCGGCGCGAACCCCTCGCAGGCGCCGCACGGGGCGCCGCCCGGTTCACCGATCCGCGGCTGCTCGATGCCGGGCGCGGTGAGCGCCTTGGGCGCGAGGGACCCGTCGACGACCTCCCAGGGGAAGACGTCCCACTGGCTCATCGACGGCGTGGGCAGTCGCCCGTCCGCGGCGGCGGCGAGGACCCGTGCGTACATCTCGGCTGCAGACTCCGGCATGGCGTCACTGTGCCAAACCGGGATTTGCGCACACACCTCGGCCCCCCGGACGATCACCGATATGAGCGCCCCCGTCACCGTCTCGATCACGCGGACCGTCGCCCCGGGACACCGCGACGAGATGCAGGCCTGGATCCGGGCCGGGTCCGCCCTGGCCAGCCGCTTCGACGGTTTCCTCGGCCACGGCTGGGTCCGCCCGGCGAAGGACTCCGAGGAGTGGCACATGCTCTACCGGTTCGCCGACGAGGAGTCGCTGGCCGCGTGGGAGGCCTCGCCGCAGCGGGCCTGGTGGCTCGGCGCCGCCCAGGGGCTGGTGGGCGAGTCGCGCGTGGAGCGGCGTACCGGCATCGAGGGCTGGTTCGACCGGCCGGTCGCCGAGGACGTGCAGGACCTGCGGCCGGCGCCCCCGGCGCCGCCGCGCTGGAAGCAGATGGGCGTGATCTTCCTGGTGTTCTTCCCGCTGAGCCTGGTCGTCAACTGGGTGGGTCGCGAGTACCTCGGCGACTGGTCGCTGCCGCTGCGCGTCCTGGTCTCGGTCCTGGTGATGACGCCGGTGATGACGTACGCCGCGCTGCCGTGGGTGACCCGGCGGCTGGAGTGGTGGCTGCACGGCGAGCCGCCGCCGTGGCGCCGCTAGGGACCTTCTACTGGCGGCGGCCACGGTCGCCGACGAGGGCAACCACTGGGACGTCACCTACGACAGCGGCGGCTGCTGAGCTCGGCGGCGGAGGGTTCGAGGGCCCCCTTCGAGGCGCGCTCGGCTCGCACCTCGGGACCAGCGCTGCGCTCGCACCTCAACCACCGTGGCCATCGGTGGTTGAGGAGGTTGCGCAGCAACCGTCTCGAAACCACGCCTAGGCTGCGGGTGTGCCCGACCTCAACATCCCCACCGCGCCGGTGATCCCGGGCGCGACGCACCTGCACTCCGGCAAGGTGCGCGACCTCTACGAGCTGCCCGGCGGCGACCTGCTGATGGTCGCCAGCGACCGGATCTCGATCTTCGACTTCGTGCTCGACACGACGATCCCCGACAAGGGCGAGATCCTCACCCGGATGTCGCTGTGGTGGTTCGACCAGCTCGCGGACCTGGTGCCCAACCACGTGCTCTCCACCGACGTCCCCGACGTCGTGCGCGGGAGGGCTGTGGTGTGCCGGCGCCTCGACATGTACCCCGTCGAGTGCGTCGCCCGCGGCTACCTCACCGGCTCGGGCCTGGTGGACTACCAGGCCTCCGGCGCCGTCTGCGGGATCGCGCTGCCCGACGGGCTGCTCGACGGCAGCCGGCTGCCCGAGCCGATCTTCACCCCGGCGACCAAGGCCGAGCTGGGCGAGCACGACGAGAACGTCTCGTACGACGCGGTCGCGGCCACCGTCGGCGCCGAGCGCGCCGCGGAGCTGCGCGACCTGACGCTGCGGGTCTACGGCCGCGCCGAGACGATCGCCCGTGAGCGGGGCATCATCCTGGCCGACACCAAGCTGGAGTTCGGGGCCCGCCCCGACGGCACCACGGTCCTGGGCGACGAGGTGCTGACGCCCGACTCCTCGCGGTTCTGGCCGGCCGCGGAGTGGGCGCCCGGCCACGCGCAGCCGTCGTACGACAAGCAGATCGTGCGCAACTGGGCGCTGTCGCCGGAGTCCGGCTGGGACCGGGCCTCGGGCGACGCGCCGCCGCCGCTGCCGCCCGAGGTCGTCGAGCGGACCCGCAGCCGGTACGTCGAGGCCTACGAGCTGCTCACCGGAGAACGGTGGTAGCCGTCCGGTTCCCGGTCGCCCGGGAGGTCGCCTTCGACTACCTCGCGGACCCGCGGAACCGTCCCGAGTGGCAGTCGAGCCTGGCCCGGGTCGAGGACGTCGATGGCGAAGTGCGGGTCGGCCAGACCTGGGTCGACGTCACCAGGCCCGGCCCGCGGCCGCTGATGGAGACCACCGAGCTGGACCGGCCGCGGCGCTGGTCGGAGCGGGGCACCTGGCGTGGCTTCGCCGCCGTCCTGACCCTCGACTTCACCGAGGTCGCCGGCGGCTGCGACGTGGTCGCCACCATGCGGGTGACCGGCCGCGGCCTCGCCGCCGTGCCGGCCCGGGCGCTGGGCGTGCTCGCCCCGCGGGCGGTCCGCTCCGACCTGCGGCGCGCGGCGCGGGCGCTCCGCCGCTGACCCGCCGCGCTCACCAGGGGACGGCGCCGGCGAGGCTGACGAACCGCCCGCTGGGCGTGCCCTCCGGTGCCAGCGCGGCCTCGACGACGACCCGGGCCGCCTCCTCCGCGCTGAGCGGCGCGTCGGCCGCCGCGGGGGCGAGCCCGGTGCGCACGAACCCCGGGCATACCGACGTCGCGACCAGCCCGGTGCCGGCGAGCTGCTTGGCCAGCGCGATCGTGACGCTGTTGAGCGCCGCCTTGGAGGCCTGGTAGGCCGGCACCACGGTCCCGTAGTACGGCGACTCCGGGTCGGTCTGGTCGGCCAGCGAGCCCATCGTCGAGGACACGTTGACGATCCGGGGCCGGTCGCTGCGGCGCAGCAGCGGCAGGAACGCCTCGAGCACGGCGACGGCGCCGAACACGTTCGTGTCGAACGTCTGCCGGAACAGCCCCAGGTCCACGACCTCGGCCGCCGGCGTCACCGCCTCGGGCAGGATGCCGGCGTTGTTGACGAGCACGTCGAGCCGGCCGTGGGCGCACTCGACGCGGTGGGCCGCCGTACGGATGCCGGCGGGGTCCTCCACGTCGAGCCGGAGGGCCTCGGCCCGGTGGCCGTCGGCCCGCAGGTCGGCGGCGACGCGCTCGCCGTCCTCGAGGCGTCGGGCGCCCACGAGGACGGTCACGTCGTGGTCGGGGTGGGTGGCGAGGGCTCGGGCGGTGGCGAGGCCGAGGCCGCGGGTGGCCCCGGTGATGAGAGCGATCGTGGTCATGGCACGAGCCTGCGGGACCGGGGGCCGGGGCGTCCGGCGGGAATCGGACCCGGCGTGACGGTGCCGTGGTGATCGACCACGTGACCCGTGAGTAGGTTTGGTCCACACCCCGCAGTGATGGAGGCCACGCCCATGACGACGTACAACCTGGCGACCCTGCTCGAGGACGGCGCCGCGTCCTACCCCGACCGCACCGCGATCGTGCTCGGCGACACCCGGCTCAGCTACGCCGAGGTCGACACGTTCGCCAACATGGTCGCCAACCTGCTGGTCTCGCGGGGGATCCGGCCGGGCGACAAGGTCGCGCTGACGTGCCCGAACCTGCCGTACTTCACCGTGGTCTACTTCGGCATCCTCAAGGCCGGGGCCACCGTCGTGCCGCTCAACGTGCTGCTCAAGGGCCGCGAGGTCGGTTACCACCTGGCCGACTCGGACGCGAAGGCCTACTTCTGCTTCCAGGGCACCCCGGAGCTGCCGATGGGCGAGGCCGGGCACGCCGGCTTCAACGCCACCGAGGGCTGCGAGCACTTCTTCGTGATCACCGCCGGCCTGGGCGACCCGTCGCCGATCGAAGGTGTCGAGACGATGGCCCAGGCGATGGGCGGCCAGCCGGGGACGTTCGAGACGGTCGCCACCGACGAGGACGACACCGCGGTGATCCTCTACACGTCCGGCACCACCGGCCAGCCCAAGGGCGCCGAGCTGCGGCACCGCAACATGCGCGACAACGCGCTGCTCGGCGAGCCGCTGTTCGGCGCCGAGGCCGCCAAGCCCGACACCTACCTGTGCGTGCTGCCGCTGTTCCACTCCTTCGGCCAGACGGTCTGCCAGAACGGCGCGTTCGCGTACGGCGGCACCGTGGTGATGCTGCCGCGCTTCGAGGCGCACGCCGCCCTGGAGCTGATGCTGAAGGAGAGGATCACGTTCTTCGCCGGCGTCCCCACGATGTACTGGGGCCTGCTCGGCGCCCTCGAGGACGGCGTCGACGTCTCGGCGCTGCGCGACAACCTCCGCGTCGCCGTCGCCGGTGGCTCGGCGCTGCCGGTCGAGGTGCACAAGGAGTTCGAGAAGCGGTTCGGCATCACGATCCTCGAGGGCTACGGGCTCTCCGAGACCTCACCCGTGGCGAGCTTCTCCCGGTACGGCCAGCCCGCGCGCCCGGGCTCGATCGGGCTGCCGGTCCCCGGCGTCGAGATGAAGCTGATCGACCCGCGCTGGCAGGAGGTCGAGGGCCCTGGTGAGCATGGCGAGATCGGCGAGATCGCGATCAAGGGCCACAACGTCATGAAGGGCTACTACAACCGGCCCGAGGCGACCGAGGAGGTCATCCAGGACGGGTGGTTCCGCTCCGGCGACCTGGCCCGCCGCGACGAGGACGGCTGGTACTACATCGTCGACCGCTCCAAGGACATGATCATCCGCGGCGGCTACAACGTGTACCCCCGCGAGATCGAGGAGGTGCTGCTCACCCACCCGGCCGTCTCGCTGGCGGCGGTGATCGGCGTACCGGACGAGAGCCACGGCGAGGAGATCAAGGCGGTGGTCATCAAGGCCCCGGGGGCCGAGATCACCGAGGCCGAGCTGGTCGCGTGGGGCAAGGAGCAGATGGCGGCGTACAAGTACCCGCGCCACGTCGAGTTCGTCGACTCGCTGCCGATGACGTCCACCGGCAAGATCCTCAAGCGCGAGCTGAGCTAGCGCGCTGGGGTGGTTTCGAGGCTCGGGCCTAGCGGCCCTCGCACCTCAACCACCGATGCTGGGGTGGTTTCGAGGCTCGGGCCTAGCGGCCCTCGCACCTCAACCACCGACGTCGGTGGTTGAGGTGCGAGCTTGCGAGCCTCGAAACCACCACCACGGCCCGCCTACGCGAACGGGTCCGGCAGGGCCCCGGGCAGCTTGGCCAGCAGCTCGCGAGCCTGGGCGGCGACCTTGTGCTCGACGAGCACCTCGTACTTGGTGGCGACCACCTGGGTGACCGAGGAGAAGTCCCGCTGGCCGCGGGTGAAGGCGTAGCCGATCAGCGCCCAGATCAGCCCGAAGACCGCGCCGAACAGCATCGTGGACACGATCATCGCGACCGCGTTCTCGTCGACGAAGATCGCGAACACCAACCCCACGAACAGGCCGAGCCACAGGCCCGACAGCACGCCGCCGAGGGCGACCCGGCCGGTGGTGAGCCGGCCGGTGATCCGCTCGACCCGCTTGAGGTCGGTGCCGACGATCATCAGGTGCTGCACCGGGAAGTGGTTGTCGGAGAGGAAGTCGACGGTCTTCTGGGCCGCCGCGTAGTCGTCGTAGACGGCGAGGGACTGGGGGAACTCCAGCTTCAGCGGGGAGGCGCCCGGCATCGGGGTGCGCATGCTCATGCGTCCAGTGTGGCGCAGCCGCCCAGGACCGTCGGTGACGACGCCCTACACTTGCGGCGTGCCGCGCGTAGTCGTCGATGTCATGCCCAAGCCCGAGATCCTCGATCCCCAGGGCAAGGCCGTCCTCGGTGCCCTGCCCCGCCTGGGGTTCAGCGGCGTCACCGACGTCCGCCAGGGCAAGCGGTTCGAGCTCGAGGTCGCCGGTGAGCTCACCGACGAGGTCCTCGAGCAGGTCCGCCAGATGGCGGAGACGCTGCTGTCCAACCCGGTGATCGAGGACTTCACGGTCTCCGTCGAGACCACCCCGGACGCCGTGGAGACGGTCGCGGGGCCGGCGTCGTGAAGGTCGGGGTCGTCACCTTCCCCGGCTCCCTCGACGACGTCGACGCCCAGCGCGCGGTCCGGGTCGCCGACCACGAGGCGGTCGCGCTCTGGCACGGCGACCACGACCTGTGCGGCGTCGACGCGGTGATCCTGCCGGGCGGCTTCTCGTACGGCGACTACCTGCGCTGCGGAGCGATCTCCCGCTTCTCCCCGGTGATGGCGGAGGTGATCGAGGCCGCGCGTCGCGGGATGCCCGTGCTCGGCATCTGCAACGGCTTCCAGATCCTGTGCGAGTCCCACCTGCTGCCGGGTGCGCTGATCCGCAACGACCACCGCAAGTTCGTGTGCCGCGACCAGCGGCTGCGCATCGAGAACACCAGCACGCGGTGGACCTCGTCGTACGCCCCGGGCGCCGAGATCACCGTCCCGCTCAAGAACGGCGAGGGCGGCTTCGTCGCCGACGCCGAGACCCTCGACCGGCTCGAGGGGGAGGGCCAGGTCGTGGCGCGCTACCTCGACGGCAACCCCAACGGCTCGCTGCGCGACATCGCGGGCGTGACCAACGCGCGCGGCAACGTCGTCGGACTGATGCCGCACCCCGAGCACGCGGTGGAGTCGCTCACCGGCCCCGGCACCGACGGTCTCGGGTTCTTCACCAGCCTCGTGGAGCGTGTGCTCGCGTGACCCCACTGCGACTCTTCCGTCGGCTGGCGCTCGCCGAGGCGGTGACCTGGGCGCTGCTGCTCGGCGGCATGGTCCTCAAGTACGTCACCGAGACCACCGAGCTCGGGGTTCGGGTCTTCGGCATGGTGCACGGCATCGTGTTCGTGGCCTACTGCCTGACGACGGTCCTGGTGGCCGTGGACCAGCGCTGGACGGTACGCCGGCTGCTGCTCGGCCTGGCCGCGTCGGTGCCGCCGTTCGCGACCGTGCTCTTCGAGCGCTACGCCGAGGCCCGGCACGGTCTCGGCGACACCTGGCGGCTGCGGACCTCCGTGCCGGCCGGGCGGGTGGACCGGGTCGCCGGCTGGCTGTTGCGCAACCCGCGGCACGGCACGCTCGCCGGGCTCGTCGCGGTCGGTGCCCTGACCGGTGTGGCGCTGCTCGTCGGGCCGCCGGCCGGCTGAGGGGCTACAGGAGGCCGGAGAGCAGGCGAGCAGCCCGCGCGGCGCCGTCCGTCTCGACGGGCCGGTAGTCCACGTCGCGCCCGAGCTCCTTGACGATCGCCTCCGCGAGACCGCCCGGGTCGAGGGCGTCGGCGTAGTCGACGCAGGTGCCGGCACGGTAGCGCTCGAGCCGGTGCCGAACGTGCAGGTTCTGCTCGAAGTGGCGCCGCAGCGGGACGTAGAGGAACGGCTTGCGCAGTGCGGTCAGCTCCATGCAGGTCGTCAGCCCTCCCTGCACCACCGCGACGTCGCAGGCAGCGAGGTGGGCCGCCAGGTCGGGCAGATAGCCCCGGACGGTCGCGCCTCGACGGCGCGGCAGCGCGCCGGGGTCGATCCGCGGACCGGTGACGACGACGAAGCGCAGGTCGGGCGCCAGCCGTCGGGCCAGGGGCACGGCGTCCAGGATCCGCCGCAGCAAGGGCAGCCCGACGCCGGAGCCACCCACGGTGACCACGCAGACCCGCTCGTCGGGGTGGTAGCCCAGGCGGGCGCGCGCCTCCTCTGCCTCGCCGTACCGGGCCGGGTCGAAGCCGGTGACGTAGCCGGCGAAGTCGAAGGTGTCCTCGGTCCACTCGCGGATCCCCGGCAGGCCCGGCCCGAACGGGTCGGTGACGACGTCCTCCGGATCCCCGACGAAGATCGACCGGTCGCGCAGCCACGGGTGCCGGGCGCGCTGCTCGATCATCTCCGCGTTGACGTCGGCGGTGAGCGTGACCTCCCGGTCACCGCCCTCCGGCATCGGCAGCCAGCCGACGAAGTCGGTGAACCACGCGTACGCCGAGCGCTTCAGCTCGGGGTTCTCGTGGAGGAAGTGGTCCACGTCCCAGGCCTCGTCGCCGATCACCAGGTCGTAGGACTCGCACTCGAGCAGCTCGTCGAAGACCATGAAGTTGTTGACCAGGATCTCGTCCATGCGCCGGATCGCCTGGAACGCGTGCAGGTCGTGCTCGCCGGCCTCGTGCTCGACGTGGCCGGACTCGTTGGCCAGGTGCCGCGAGGCAGGGTGGACGTGCTCCCCGCGGTCGGTGAGCACCCGGGTCACGGGATCCTGGGCCAGCCAGTCGATCCGGAGGTCGGGGTGCAGGGCGCGCAGCTCGTCGGCCACGGCGAGGTCCCGCCGTGCGTGGCCCAGCCCGATCGGTGAGGAGAGGTAGAGCGCCCGCTTGCCGCGGCGCGCCGGCCGGATCCAGGTCCGGGTCGCCGGCTGCGGGGCGACCGCCTCGACGAAGCGCCGGATCTCGTGGTTGACCAAGACCGGGTCGCGCGCCATCGGCCCGTGCCCGCAGCCCTCCGCGAGCACCAGTGCCCCGCCGGTGAGCTCGGCGAGCCGGGCCCCGATGGCCGGGGGACGGATGTGGTCCTCGGTTCCGTGCAGGACCGTGACCGGGCAGCGCACCCGGGCGCACAACGGCTCCAGGCTGGTGCAGGTCGCGCCGTCGCAGCCCAACCGTCCGGCGGTGGTGTCGACGAGCGTCGCGGGGGAGAGGTCGAGACCCCAGGCGACGGCGTCCTCGATCTGCTTCGTCGAGTGCGGCTCGGGGTACATCTCGCCGAAGAAGAAGTGCAGGAAGTCCTCGTAGCCTCCCTCGAGCCAGTGGTGCCGGTTGTACTTCGCCCAGCCGCGGGCGTGCGGAGGGCGCACGTCCCAGACGAACTCGTCGCGGTGCGCGTCCGGGATGTCGAAGCCGCAGGCCGGGGCGATCGCGAAGAGGCCCTGCACCCGGTCGGGTCGCTCGGCCGCGACGTGGACCGAGTACGCACCCCCGCACGAGAGCGAGACGAGCACGGCTCGGTCCACGCCGGCCGCGTCCATGACCGCCACGGTGTCGGCGGCGTACTGCTCGTTGGTGTACGCCGCCGCACCGACCGGCCGGCTCGAGGCGCCGCTGCCGCGCCCGTCGAAGGTGATCACCCGGTAGTGCCGCGCGAGGTACGGCACCTGGGCCTTCCACACCCGGGACGGCACGATCGACCAGGTCGGCATCATCACCAGCGTGGTCGGCCCGCGCCCGTAGGAGGCCCACGCCAAGCAGACACCGTCGCGCTCGGCGGTGCCCGTCGTGTCGGGCAGCCGTGCCCTGCTGGCGTGGTCTGCTGCGTCGCCGTACCTGTCCATCGCTGCTCCCGGTCAGGCGATCGCACTCACTTGCGGATCTCGAGCACGTTGTTGAACGGTGTCTGGGCCGCGATCCGGAACCTGGAGAACCCGGCGGCGGTGACGATGTCGTTGATCCGAGCCGGGCCGGCCTGGGTGCCGATCGCGAGGCCGACGTCCTGGGACAGCGACGACGGCGTGCACAGCAGGGTCGAGAACCCATAGTAGGCACGGCCGATGGGGTTGAGGTTGTCCTCGATCCGGTCGCCGGCGGCCGGCTCGACGACCATCCACGTGCCGTCGTCCGCGAGCAGGTCGTGGACCCGGCGGGCCGCGCCGACCGGATCCCCCATGTCGTGCAGCGCGTCGAAGGTCGTGACCAGATCATAGGGACCACCGGTGGTGCCGGTGGCCGGCGTGACCTCGAAGCCGATCCGGTCGGCTCCGAGTCCGGCGTCGACGGCCCGCTGACGGGCCGTGGCGACGGAGGCGGCGTGCGCGTCGGAGCCGACGAACGTCGAGGCGGGGTAGGCCTGGGCCATCAGGATCGTGGAGGACCCGTGCCCGGCGCCGAGGTCGTGCACGCGGGCGCCACGCTCGAGCTTGTCGACCACCCCGTCGAGGGCCGGCAGCCACGTCGACACGAGGTTGGTGGCGTAGCCGGGCCGGAAGAACCGCTCGCAGCCATCGTGGACGTCGCTGTTGTGGTCGCCCCAGCCGAGCCCGTCACCGTCGCGCGCGAGGTCGAAGATCCGAGGTGCGTCGCAGACCGTGCCGAACGCGATCTGGAAGAACCCGGGCAGGAACGCCGGGCTGGTCTCGTCGGTCAGCGCGACGGCGTGTTCCGCGGGCAGGGTGTACGTGCCGCTGTCCGGGTCGTACTCGACGAACCCGCCCGCCGCCTGGGCGTTGAGCCACTCGGCGGCGTACCGCTCGCCGGTGCCGGTCAGCTCGGCCAGGCGAGCGGCGGCGAGCGGGCCGTGACCGGCGAGGGCGCGGTAGTAGCCGAGCCGGTCGCCCATCACGACCAGGGCGCAGTTGAGGGTGGCCCCGACCTCGCCGACGGCACGGAACACGAAGTCCATGAGGGCGGCCTCGTCGATCGGCGGGACGGTCGTGGGGTGGTCGGTGGTGGTGGTCATGCCGGACTCCTGGGATCGGTCCCGGCCGAGTGCCGGGTGGGTGGTCCGACCCTGCGACCCACGGTTCCGGTGTCGCATCCGGTGGCCCCCCTAGTCACCGCCCGCGGCACTACGATCACGGTCCATGCTGGTCGGCCGCCACGACGAGCAGCGCGCTGTCGGTGCGCTGCTGGCGGCGGCCCGCCTCGGCCAGAGTGGTGTCCTCGTGCTCACGGGGGAGCCGGGCATCGGGAAGAGCGCGTTGCTGGACCATGTCGTCGCGCACGCGGGTCGGTTCCGCGTGCTCCGGGTGACGGGCACCGAGGCCGAGCGGGACCTGCCGTTCGCGGGCCTGGCGCAGTTGCTCCGTCCCGTCGTGGACCGCGTCGACCGTCTGCCCGAGCCGCAGGCGGCGGCACTCGGGGTGGCACTGGCGCTGCGAGCCGGCGACGGGGACGTGGACCGCTTTGCGGTCTCTGCGGCCACCCTCACCCTGGTCGCGACCCTCGGGGAGGATCGACCGGTGCTCGTGGTCGTCGACGACGCCCACCTCCTGGACCGGCCGTCCGCGGAGGCGCTGAGCTTCGTGGCGCGGCGGCTCCTCGCCGACGCGGTCCTCCTGGTCGCCGCGGTCCGTCCGGGGGCGTCGGACCTCTGGCCGGGCGACCTGCCCCGGCTGCCCCTCGCCCGGCTGGACCCCGGCTCCTCGGTCCAGCTGGCCGCGGACGCCGCACCGGTGCCGCTCACCGGCGACCAGGCGGACCGGATCGCGATGCTCGGCGGCGGCAACCCCCTGGCGATCCGGGTCATCGCCCAGCAGGCGGACGCGATCGGCACCCGGTCGGCGGACCTGCCGGTCCCGCTTCCCGACGAGGCCGCGAGGGCCGCGTTCGGTCGGCTGGCCGACGAACTCGAGCCCGCGGACCTGCAGGTGCTGCGCGTGGTGGCCGTCGCCGGTGGCGACCTCGCGGTCGTCGGGAGGGCCTGCGAGAGCGAGGGTTTGGCGCTGGAGGCGCTCGGACGCGCAGAGCGCGCCGGGCTGGTCGCGGTGGCCCCGGACCGGGTGGAGTTCGCGCACCCCCTTGCGCGCTCGGCCGTGTACGGCGGGCTGTCCCCGGACGACCGGCGCCGACTGCACCGCCGCGTCGCGTACGCACTGCCGCCGGGCGACCTCGATCGGCGGGCGTGGCACCTCAGCGCCGCCGCGCTGGGGCCGGCCGAGCCGCTGGCGCTCGAGCTGGAAGGGGTCGGCGTCCGCGCTGCCGGGCGTGGCGCCTTCGCGGTCGCGGCCTCCGCCCACGAGCGGGCGGCTCAGCTCTCGACGAGCGATCTCGCGCGGGCTCGGCGCTACCTCGCGGCCGGCGAGGCCGCCTGGCACGCGGGGGAGGATGCCCGGGCCACGAGCCTGCTCGAGGAGGCCCTGCGCCACGACAGCTCACCGGTGGGCAGGGCCCGGGCCCGGGCGGTCTCCGGCCTGGTGGCCGCTCGCGGCGGCTCGCTGCTGCGCGCTCGCGACCTGCTGCTGGACGCCGCGGCCGAGGCCGAGGCCGACGCGCCCGACGAGGCGCTCGGGCTGTACGCCGAGGTGGTCGACGTCTGCTTCTACCTCCTGGACACACGGGGTGCGTCCGCCGCCGCGGAGCGGATCGAGCGGCTCCTGGCCGGCCGGGCCGCGGCCGGGGCGGCGCCGAGTCGGTCGGCGGCGGTGGCCTCCATCGCGGTCGGGATGGCGCGCGTCTTCCAAGGGGTTCCGGGCGCGGACCCGATCCGGGCGGGCGTCACCGCGTTGACGCGGCTCCCGCACCCGGCCCGGCCGGCCCCACCAGCCCAGTCAGCGCAGTCGGCGTGGGAGGTCATCGGACCGCTCTACCTGCGCGAGTCCGGTGCCGGCCGCGAGCTGATGGTGCAGGCGCTGGAGCGGCGCCGCCAGGCGGCCGCACTCGGCACCCTCCCGCACCTGCTCTTCCACCTGGCCCGCGTGGACGCGACCGAGGACCGGTGGCCGCGCGCCGAGGCGGCGTACGCCGAGGCGGTCGCGCTCGCGCGCGAGTGCGGCCAGGCGACCGAGCTCGGCGCCTCGCTCGCGGGCCTGGCCTGGGTGCTCGGCAGGCAGGGCCGGGAGGTCGAGTGCCGGTCGGTGGCGGCCGAGGCGACCGCGGTCGCCTCGGGCCGGGAGCTCCATGTCGTGACCGCCTGGATCGCGTTCGCGCTCGCCGAGCTGGATCTCTCGCTCGGGGCCGTGCCGCAGGCGGTCGTCGGGTTCGGCGGGCTCGAGGACCTCCTCGAGCTGCACGAGGTGCGCGACCCCGATCTGTCACCGGTCCCGGAGCTGGTGGAGGCGTTGGTGCGTGTCGGCGACCTGGACCGGGCGCGCAGATCGGCCGGGACGTACCTGCGTCGCGCGGAGACCAAGGGTCAGCCGTGGTCGCTGGCCCGGGCGGCGCGGGTGCGCGCGATGCTCGCCCCGGCCGAGGTCGCCGAGGAGGGCTTCCTGGAGGCCCTCGCCTGGCACCGCGCAACGCCCGACCGGTTCGAGCTCGCCCGCACCCGGCTCGTGTACGGCGAGCGGCTGCGGCGTGCTCGGCGCCGGACCGCCGCCCGGGAGCAGCTGGAGCAGGCCCTCGGCGACTTCGACCGGCTCGGTGCCCGGCGCTGGGCCGAGGCTGCCCTCGCCGAGCTGCAGGCGACCGGGCAGACGGTGCGGCGCCGGGAGGCCGGCCCGATCGTGGAGCTGACGGCCCGCGAGCTGCAGATCGGACTGTTGCTCGCCGACGGCCGGACCACCCGCGAGGCGGCTGCAGCTCTGTTCCTGAGCCCGAAGACGGTCGAGTACCACCTGCGCCACATCTACACGAAGCTCGACATCGGCTCCCGGGCCGAGCTCACCGCGAGGCTGCGCGCGCGCGAGGAGTGATGCCTGCTGGTGGCTCCGCTAGGAGCGCCCGGCCGCGATCGCGCGCCAGGACTTGGCCCCGGCCACGCCAGACACCTCGACGCCGACCCGCTGCTGCCAGGTGCGCAGCGCGGTCGCGGTCTCGGCGCGGAAGATCCCGTTGACCCGCACCGGCTTCGGCAGACCGGCCGCGTTGAGCGCGCGCTGCAGGCGGCGTACGGCGGCGCCCGCCGAGCCGAACTTGACCACCGGGGTGTCGCCGGCGGAGAGCAGGGACATCCAGTTCTTGCGCGACCACACCTCGCGCTGCGCCATCTTGTGCCCGGCCTGCCAGGCCTCGAAGGCCTTGACGGTGGCCTTGGTCCAGGTGCCGTTGAGCGGGCCGCTGTAGAACTCCTGCTCGGTGAGCAGGCACTGCAGCGCCTTGACCCGACCGGCCGCCGGCACGTAGTCCGCCGTCGGCGGGCGCAGCGTCTCGTAGGTGGGGTAGTTGATCCGGGTGCCGTCGCAGTGCTTCTCGGCGGCGGCCACCGACCCGCGGCCGACGTCGAGGTAGTTGCGGTCGATGTTGATCGTGACGCCGCCCCAGGTCTCGTTGTGCCCGCCCTGGTACTGCTTGATCCGGGCGTGCGGGCGCCAGCCGTCCTCGCGGAGGTACGACGTGGAGGTGTTGGCGACGCCATCCCAGCGGGCCACCCAGATCTGGTCGGGGAGGACGACCTCGTCGGGCCGGTTGACCCGGGCGTCGTCGAGCATCTTGATGCCCGAGCCGGCGCTGGAGTAGACCCCCGACACGTAGCCGAGCTGACGGATCTGCCAGGTCCAGCCACTGAGGAAGGCCAGGGCCGACTCGCGACAGTTGGTGTTGCGCAGGTCGAAGCCCTCGAGGTCGTACCAGAGCGTGCTGCCCGGCGCGATGCCGAGGTCGGCGGCGACGCCGACCGACTTCACGGCCTCCTGGTTGCCCTGCTTCTTGGCCAGGCCGTAGAGCCCGCTCGTGCCGGGCCGCGGGTTGATCGTCTCGTCGTCGCCGTACCGCGGGTACCGCGGCTGGCACGACGCCTGCGGCCCGAGCGTGATCGGCAGCAGCCGCCAGCCGGCGGCGAGCTGGGTGCTGACCCAGGTGGGCGTCAGGTTCGGCTGCTCGCGGCAGGCGCGGGAGTCGCCGGAGATGTAGATCCCGACCGCGAGGAACGGCGAGCTCTGCAGCCAGCTGCTCATCTTCCACTGCTCGGGGGTGTGGCACTGGTCGAAGCCGTAGCCGGTGAAGTCGCCGGGGGTGACGACGGCGCCGGCGCGCTGCGCGCCCGCTGCGGTGGCACGGGTGCCCGCGTCCGCGGGGCCGCTGGTGCCGAGCACCGCCACGGTGGCCGCGACGAGCACGCCGCCGGTGACGGCGACGACGGTGCGGCGCAGCAGGGCGCGGGTGGTCCGAACGGACGGGCGGGACATGGCGGGACTCCTGGGGAAGTAGGACTGCCTCCCGTCGAGGCCACGCCACCATAACCTCAGAAATCACACCAGTAACAGCGGTTCCCTGAACTACAGATCTGTAATTCACGCCGGTGGGCGCAAGGTTCGCGCACGCCGGCGTGCGGCGGACCCGATCGGCTCAGGCTGGAGGTGCGGCTGCCGATCCTGCGGTCGAGAGGGGGAACGATCATGGACGAGACCTGGACGAGCCAGCCCTGCCTCGGGCCGGTGCCCGACTTCCACGCCGATCCGGCGCTGGGGGGCGCGCCGCTGGCGAGCGCCGACGGCCACTGGTGGTGGGACGGCAGCCGCTGGACGCCGGTGCACGCACCGACGCTCGACGAGGCCGTGGCCCACGACGAGCACCCCGTGCAGCTCCGGACCCGGACGCAGGAGACGACCCAGCCGACCCCGCCGTTGGCGGAGGCCAGCTGAGCCGCCGTACCTGCCGGTGATCGGGGCCGCTCAGGCCGCCTCGACCGCGACCGCCTCGAGCTCCTCCTCGGCGATCTGCACCGGCCGCGGCGCACGCCGGGGCAGGGCGACGGCGCCGACCACGGCGGCCGCCGCGGCGAACGTCGCCGAGGTGAGGAACGCCGCCTGCAGGCCGGGCACGAACTCGCCCGGTACGGCGCCGGCGGCGTAGACCGAGACGATCGCGGCCACGCCCACGGCGCTGCCGAGCTGCTGCGTGGTCTGCAGCAGTCCGGAGGCGGACCCGGCGTGCTCGGGCTCGACACCGGCGAGCACCGTCGCGGTGATCGGCATGAACACCAGACCGGTCGCGAGGCCGGCGATCACCATCGGCCCGAACACGGCCGCGAAGTAGGTGTCGGTCGTGCCGATCGTGCTCAGCCACGCGTAGCCGACCGCCAGTGCGGCGCTGCCGGTGACGATCATCGTGCGGGCGCCGAGCCGCGGGAGCAGCTGCGGGGTCACCCGCGAGATCGCGAAGATGCCGAGGCTGAACGGCAGGAACGCCGCGCCGGCCGTCATCGGGCCGAAGCCGAGCACGCCCTGGACGTACTGCACGACCAGGAAGAACATCGACAGGTTGGCGCCGATCATCAGCGCCATCACCGCGAGGGCGGCGACCCGGGGCCGGTTGCGGACCAGGTGCGGCTGCACCATCGGGTGCGGGTGGCGCACCTCGGTGCGGGCGAGCAGCGCGAGCAGGGCCAGGCCGAGGGCGAACCCGCCCAGCGTGCGGGCCGAGGTCCAGCCGTGCTCGGGGGTGCCGATCAGCGCCCAGACCAGCGAGACCGCGCCGAAGGTCGCGGTCAGCGCCCCGACGACGTCGAAGCGGCCGGGGCGACGAGCGGTCTCGTCGACGTACCGCGGCGCGAGGACGAGCACCGCGATGCCGATCGGCACGTTGATGAACAGCGTCCAGCGCCACGAGCCCACGTCGGTGAGGAAGCCGCCGAGCAGCAGCCCGATCGAGGCGCCTCCGGAGGACACGGCGCCGAACAGCGCGAACGCGCGGTTGCGGGCGGCCTCGTCGGGGGCGCTGGTCGTCAGCAGGGCGAGGACGCCGGGTGCGGCGAGCGCGGCGCCGACACCCTGGAGGGTGCGCGCGGCGACGAGCTGGCCGGGGGACTGGGCCAGGCCGCCGAGGGCCGAGCCGAGCGTGAAGACGGCGAGGCCGGTCTCGAAGACCTTGAGCCGGCCGAAGACGTCGCCGAGCCGGCCGCCGAGCAGCAGCAGGCCGCCGAAGGCGAGCGTGTAGGCGTTGAGGATCCACGACAGCGAGGCCGGGCCGAAGTCCAGGTCGGCGTCGATGCGGGGGAGTGCGACGTTCACGACCGTCGCGTCGAGGACGAGCATGAGCTGGGCGACGAGCACGATCGCGATGCCGGTGGCCGCCCGTCCCGCGTTCTGCGGGAGGTCGGTGGGGAGGGTGTCTCGAGAGGACATGTGATGAGGTCCTGTTCTGGCCCGGCGGGCCGGGGTACAGTAGATCCGGAGGATGGCTCCGCTTCCTCCACCACAATACGGAGAGAGTCTCCGGTTAGCAAGGCCTTTTCGAGATCGAGGTGAGATTTCCGTGCGTGCCGATGCCAGGCGCAACTACGACCGGATCGTCGAGGTCGCACGGGAGGTGTTCCGCGAGCAGGGGTACGACGCGTCCCTCGACGAGGTCGCCAAGCGGGCCGGTGTCGGCCCGGGCACGCTCTACCGGCACTTCCCGAAGCGCGAGAACCTGCTCGACGCGATCATGCAGTCCTGGGTCGACCGGGTGAACGAGACCACCGACAAGGCGCTCGCGTTCGAGGGCTCGGACCGTGAGCTGCTGCTGCACTGGTTCGAGGACTACGTCGGGCTGATCAGCCTCCACAAGGGCGGGCCCGCCAAGATCACCTCCGCGATGGGCGACCCCAACTCGCCGATCATCACCAAGTGCAAGGTCCTCTCCTCCGCCAACGACCGGGTGATCGAGCGGCTCCGCGCCGACGGTGCCCTGCGCGACGACGTCGAGACGCTCCAGGTGTGCCGCCTCGTCGGCGGCGTCGCCACCGTCGCCGACCAGGGCAGCCTGGAGCCCGAGGCGGTCCGCCCGATGCTCGCCGTCGTGGTCGACGGGCTGCTGAAGTAGCCGCGCCGCGCCTCAGCGCCGGGCCAGGACGACCGGCGGTGACTGGTAGTACAGCGACGGCTCCGTCGGCAGCGGGGTGTGCCAGACCCGGCTTGCCCGCTCGCACGAGCCGGTGACGTCGCAGCGGACGATCGCGGCCCCGCCGGCGTCGCCCTGCGCGAGCGTCAGGACGTGCTGGTCGTCCTCCCAGACGGCCGTCCAGTCGAGCCGCCCGGCGATCTGCGCCTGCCGGTGCGCGGTCTCGCCGTCGACCACCCACCAGCGGTCGGTCCCGGCGGCGTCGAAGTAGGCATGGGTCAGGAGCGCACGCGTGCCGTCGGGCGACCACGCGTGGGGCGCGACCCGACAGCTGCGCCAGAGCGTCCGCCCGGGGTCGGACAGCAGCGCGACCCGGTTGCAGAACTCCCCGGCGCGGGGCGTGCCGAACACGACCCGGTCGTGCCCGACGTCGGCCCGCACCGCGGCCTGGTGCTGGATCGTGCGCAACCGGTCACGACCCCAGCTCCACCACTGGGTGGCCGGGTGACGCCAGTGGAAGCGCCGCGCGACCAGCACGCGAGTGTCCGTGGCCGCGACCAGCGCGGCCAGCCGCATGGTCCGCGAGGCGAGCTCCACCCCGGCCGCCGGGTCGGTGACCGTGACGACCGAGCGCTGCCCGGTGGGGCCGAGGGTCCGCAGGAACGCCAGCCGGGTGCCGCTGTCCGAGACCGCCACCTCGATCCAGTCGCGGGACTGCGCGATCGTCCGCCGCTCGCCGGTCGGGGCGACGAACGTCAGGCGGATCAGGTGCCGCGCCCCCACGTTGTAGTCGCGGACGACGTAGCCGCCGGCGACCTGCCACAGCGCCTCGTGCCGCCCGTGCGTGGTCGCCGGGACCCGCAGGTCGCCGTCGCGGATCGTGTCTCGGACCAGGTACGCGATCGCCGGGTCGGATCCGCGTTCCAGCGCGGCCGGATCCAGACGGTCGGGGTCGCCGGCCGCGGCGGGCGGAGCGACCAGCATCGGTGTCAACGTCGCACCCACGGCGGCGAGCGCGAGCCGCCGGAGCATTCGGGAGTTCCATCGGGTGAGGGTCATGACCGCTCCTAGGTCATCTCCGAGGTCATCGGATCCCCAGCGTCGGCCGGCGGCGCGGGGCGCGCCAGAGGCCATCGTCCCGGACCCGCCGGGAGCCTCGCGGCGTCCTCCCGTGGACCGACGTACGGCCGCCGCCTCCGGCGCCGGTAGATTGACGTCGTGCTCGACACCGTCGCCATCGCCGCCGAGGACCCCCACCACGACCAGCCGTGGGCCGACCTCGGCCTCAAGGCCGACGAGTACGCCCGGATCCGGGAGATCCTCGGGCGTCGCCCGACCAGCTCCGAGCTCGCGATGTACTCGGTGATGTGGAGCGAGCACTGCTCCTACAAGAGCTCGAAGGTCCACCTCAAGCAGTTCTCCGAGCTCGCCGACGTGCTCGCCCAGCAGGCGCCCGAGACCGGCCGCCTGCTGGCCGGCATCGGCGAGAACGCCGGCGTCGTCGACATCGGCCACGGCTACGCGGTCACGTTCAAGATCGAGTCGCACAACCACCCGTCGTACGTCGAGCCCTACCAGGGTGCCGCGACCGGCGTCGGCGGCATCGTCCGCGACATCCTCGCCATGGGCGCCCGCCCGGTCGCGGTGATGGACCCGCTGCGCTTCGGCCCGCTCGATGCCGACGACACCCACCGGGTGCTGCCCGGGATCGTGGCCGGCGTCGGCGGCTATGGCAACTGCCTCGGCCTGCCGAACATCGGCGGTGAGGCGGTGTTCGACGAGACCTACCTCGGCAACCCGCTCGTCAACGCGCTCTGCGTCGGCGTGTTGCGCCACGAGGACCTGCACCTGGCCAAGGCCAGCGGCGTGGGCAACCAGGTGATCCTGTACGGCGCCCGCACCGGCGGCGACGGCATCGGCGGCGTGTCCGTGCTGGCCTCCGAGACCTTCGACGCAGACGGCCCGGCCAAGCGGCCCAGCGTGCAGGTCGGCGACCCGTTCATGGAGAAGCTGCTCATCGAGTGCACGCTCGAGATCTTCGCCGCCGGCCTGGTCGCCGGCATCCAGGACCTCGGCGGCGCCGGGCTCTCCTGCGCCACCTCGGAGCTGGCCAGCGCCGGCGACGGCGGCATGCACGTCGAGCTCGACCGGGTGCCGCTGCGCGACTCCACGCTCGCGCCCGAGGAGATCCTGATGAGCGAGTCGCAGGAGCGGATGATGGCGGTCGTCGAGCCCGACGACGTCGCGGCGTTCCTCGCGATCTGCGCCAAGTGGGACGTCGAGGCGGTCGTGGTCGGCGAGGTCACCGACACGGGCCGGCTCCAGATCGACTGGCACGGCGAGCGCGTGGTCGACGTGCCGCCGCGGTCCGTCGCGCACGACGGCCCGACGTACCACCGCCCCTTCGCCCGGCCCGCCTCTCAGGACGACCTCCAGGCCGACGCCGCGGAGACGCTGCCGCGGCCCGCCGGCGGCGACGAGCTGCGCAAGACGCTGCTCACGCTGGTCGCGAGTCCCAACCTCTGCGACAAGTCGTGGATCACCGACCAGTACGACCGCTACGTGCGCGGCAACACCGTGCTCGCCCAGCCCAGCGACAGCGGCATGGTGCGCGTCGACGAGGAGACCAACCTCGGGGTCGCGATCGCCACCGACTGCAACGGGCGGTTCGCCCTGCTCGACCCGTACGCCGGGGCGCAGCTCGCGCTGGCCGAGTCCTACCGCAACGTCGCCACGGGCGGCGCGACGCCGCTGGCGATCTCCGACTGCCTCAACTTCGGCTCGCCCGAGGACCCGGCGGTGATGTGGCAGTTCGCCGAGGCCTGTCGCGGCCTCAAGGACGGCTGCCTCGAGCTCGGGGTCCCGGTCACCGGCGGCAACGTCAGCCTCTACAACCAGACCGGCGAGACCGCGATCCTGCCGACCCCGGTGGTCGCGGTGCTCGGCGTGATCGAGGACGTCACCCGTCGTACGCCGTCGGCCTGGTCGGCCGGCGGGGAGCGGGTGTTCCTGCTCGGCGAGACCCGCGAGGAGCTGTCCGGGTCGGAGTGGGCGCACGTCGTGCACGGCCACCTCGGCGGGCTGCCGCCGCAGGTCGACCTCGCCGCCGAGCGGACGCTCGCGGCCCTGCTGTTCGACGCGGTCGGCGTGGTCAGCTCCGCGCACGACCTCTCCGACGGCGGGCTCGCGCAGGCGCTCGCCGAGGCCGCGCTGCGCCACGACGTCGGTGTCGTGGTCGAGGTGCCGGGCGACCCGTTCGTCGCGCTGTTCAGCGAGTCCACGGCCCGCGTCGTGGTCACCGTTCCCGACGGCGACGCCGAGCGGCTGGTCGAGCTCGCGGAGCGGCACGGCGTGCCGATCACCCCGCTGGGCGTCACCGGCGGCGACGCGCTCATGGTCGAGGGTCAGTTCGAGGTCCCGCTCGACGAGCTGCGCGCTGCCTGGACCGCCACGCTGCCGGCTGCGCTCGCCTGACCGTGGGTGGGGGCGGGTCCGTGACTTCCCCGGTGCACCGGGGAGATCTCGACCTCTCGGGTGGCATCTCCCCCGAGACGCCCAGGTTCTGCCCCAGACGTCAGTCCGCCGGGCCGTCCGCGCCGAACACCCCGTGTGCGCCGACGCTCCTTCCTCGCCCTGCCGCCGCTCGTCGGGCTCGGCACCCTCGCGGCGTGCGGCTCGGACGGTGAGCGGCCGATGAGCGCTGCCGCGCAGAGGATCGCGTACGGCGGCGACCCGGCGCAGTACGGCGAGCTGACCCAGCCCGCCGGCACCGCGAGGGGCGTCGCGGTCGTCGTGCACGGCGGCTTCTGGAAGCCGGCCTACGGCATCGAGTACGCCCGCCCGCTGGTGCCGGGCCTGGCCGCCGCGGGCTGGGCGGTGTGGGCGGTCGAGTACCGCCGCGGCACCGGGGCGGCGGACACCCTCGCGGACGTGCGGGCCGCCGTCGACGCGCGACCCGAGGTCGACGGCCCCGTCGTGGGGATCGGGCACTCGGCCGGCGGGCACCTCGCGACCTGGGCGGCGGCGGGCGGCGGGCTGACCCACGTCGTGAGCCAGGCGGGGGTGCTCGACCTGCGTGCGGCCCACGGGCTCGGCCTGGGTGACGGGGCGGTCGAGGCGTTCCTCGGACATCCGCCGGGGCCGGCGGACGACGGCGCCGACCCGATCCGTCAGGTGCCGCTCGGCGTGCCCGTCTGGTGCGTGCACGGTCGCGCCGACGACGTGGTGCCGATCAGCCAGTCGAGGGCGTACGTCGCCGCCGCGCGGGCCGCCGGCGCGACCGCGGAGCTGGTCGAGGTTGAGGGCGACCACTTCGTCGTGATCGACCCCGACTCGACCGCGTGGGCGCGCACGCTGGAGATCCTGGACGCGCTCGTCTGACCGGTCACCGACGAGGGGCGAGCCGCGGAACGATGATCGCGGCGGCGACCAGGTGGGTGAGCACCAGGCCGGCCTTGTCGCCGGCGGTCGTGCCCAGCGCGATCGACGGGACGCAGGACAGCGCCGTCAGGGTGACGGTCGTGCGCAGGAACGCCGTACGCCCGACGTGGCGGGCCACGACGATGCCGATGACGCCGCTGATCACGACCAGCTGGGCGAACCCGAGCGGCGGGATCGGCTCGCCCTCGACGCCGAGCGGGGCGCCGGCGACGTCGAAGGCGACGGCCAGCATTGCGACGACGAGGGCGGCGGCGACGGTGGTCGCGACGCCGGCCCGCCACGTGACGCGGCTGCCGGCGGGTCGGGCCGAGCGGGTGCTGCGGGTGGTGCGAGGTGCGGTGGTGGTGATCGTGGTCATCTCGAGCTCCTGGGTGAGGGGAGCGGTCCGTTCCGCTCCGTCACCCTCTCCACGAACACCGGGTGCGCGGATCGACACCCGCGCCCAGAAGTCGCCGAGAACCACCTCAGCGCACGTGCATCCGCTCGCCCTGCGGGCCGAACAGCGCGAGCACCTCGGTCGGCTGCGGTCCGGGGTTGCCGACCCAGTGCGGCGTACGGGTGTCGAACTCCACCACCTCGCCGGGACCGAGGACCAGGTCGCGGTCGCCGAGCAGCAGGCGCAGCCGTCCCGACAGCACGTAGACCCACTCGTAGCCCTCGTGCGTGCGCAGGTCCGTGACCGCGTCGGGCTCCGGCGGCATCACCATCTTGTAGGCCTGGAGCCCGCCGGGCCGGCGGGTGAGTGGCAGGAAGGTGCGGCCATGCCGGCGCACCGCCCGCAGCTGCACCCGCGGGTCGCCGGTCGCGGGCGCGTCCACGAGCTCGTCGAGCGAGACCCGGTGGGCGCGCGCCAGCGGCAGCAGCTGCTCGAGCGTCGGGCGGCGCTGCCCCGACTCCAGCCGGGACAGCGTGCTCACCGAGATGCCGGTCTCGTCGGCGAGGTCGCGCAGGGTCGCACCGCGCTGCTGACGCAGCGCGCGCAGCCGCGGTCCGACCTGGATGGTCTCGTCGGTCATGGCACCAGTTTGCCGGATCGGCAACGGATGTTGTCGATCCGACCTGGCGCCGCGGACACTCGGACCATGAGCCACGAGATCACCCCCGAGATGTTCGAGCAGCCCTCCTGGGACGAGAGGTACGGCGGCCCCGGCCGTGTCTGGAGCGGCCGCGCCAACGCGGTCCTCGCGGCCGAGGCGGCCGGGCTGGTGCCGGGCCGCGCGGTCGACCTCGGCTGCGGCGAGGGCGGGGACGCGATCTGGCTCGCCGAGCACGGCTGGCAGGTCACCGGCATCGACTTCTCCGAGGCGGGCCTGGCCCGCGCCGCCGCGCACGCGGCCGAGCGGGGCGTGGCGGACCGGGTCGAGTGGCGTCAGGCCGACCTGCGTGCGTGGACGCCCGCTGGTGCCGACGGAGTCGAGCAGTGGGACCTGGTCACCTCGCACTTCCTGCACCTGCTCGACGACGGGATGCTCGAGGCCACCCGCGAGATGGCGCGGGCCGTCGCGCCGGGCGGCACGCTCCTGGTGGTCGGGCACCACCCGGACGACGAGCACACCGGGCTGCGCTGGTCGATGCCCGGGGTGCTGTTCACCGCCGAGGGGCTCGGTGTGGCCCTGCACCCCGACCTGTTCGACGTACACGTCGAGGCGCGGCAGCGGGAGGAGGTCCGAGACGGCGTCGCCCACCAGGTGACCGACGCAGTGCTGCGCGCCCGGCGCCGCGATTAGGCCTCGACGACCTCGAGCCGCTCGGCGAGCACCCCCGCCCAGGCCAGGTCGGTGACGTACGACGTGACCAGGTCCCGGCCGTCGGGGACCAGGATCGTGAGGTCGCGGCCGGTCAGGTCGACCAGCGCGCCGGGCAGGTGCAGGGCGCGCTCGGTCGCGGTCGCGGCGTCCCCGTCGGAGGCGAAGCGCAGCGAGATCCGGTCGCGTCTGGAGGTCAGGAGCCTCAGGGTGCGGACTGTCATGGCACGCACGCTAGGAACCCAAGCGGTCAGTTCCTGACCGCTTTCGGATCTAGTCTCGATGCCATGAGCACCAGCGCCCGGATGCTGCGACTCCTCTCCCTGCTGCAGACCCACCGCTACTGGCCCGGCGGCGAGCTGTCCGAGCGGCTCGAGGTCAGCCCGCGCACGCTGCGCCGCGACATCGACCGGCTGCGCGAGCTCGGCTATGCCGTGGACGCCGTGCGCGGTGTCGCCGGCGGCTACCAGCTGCGCGCCGGGGGCCAGCTGCCGCCGCTGCTGCTCGAGGACGAGGAGGCGGTGACGATCGCGGTCGCGCTGCGCACCGCCGCGTCGGGGGCGGTCGCCGGCATGGAGGAGACGGCGATCCAGTCGCTCACCAAGGTGATCGGGCTGATGCCGCCGCGGTTGCGTCGCCGGATGGATGCGGTGCACTCCCAGACCGACGGGGTGCCGTGGGGCGGCGGCCCGGCGCTCGACGCCGGCGTGCTCACCACGCTCGCTCAGGCCTGCCGCGACGACGAGCCGATCTCCTTCGCCTACACCGCCCGGGACGGCGCGGCCAGCGAGCGCCGGGTCGAGCCCTACCGGCTGGTCTGCCTGGGCCGCCGGTGGTACCTCGTCGCCTACGACCGCGACCGCGAGGACTGGCGCTCCTTCCGGGTCGACCGGATCACCGCGCCGCGCGCGTCGGGCCAGCGGTTCCGGCCCCGGCCGCTGCCCGCCGAGGACGCGCCGTCGTTCGTGCGCGCCGGGATCCGCTCGATGCCGCAGCGCTACGAGGTGCGGGTGCGGTTCGAGGTCGACGCGGCGACGGTGGCGTCGTACGTCGGGCACTGGGCCACCGTCGAGCCCGACGGGGAGGCGGCGTGCCGGATGGTGATGCCCACCGACTCCCTCGACTGGCCGCTGATGGTGCTGTCCCGCATCGACGCCGAGTTCACCGTCGAGGGTCCCCAGGAGCTCCGCGACCACCTCGCCTCCGCCGTCGCGCGCTTCGCCCGCGCCACGGCTCCCACCCGCTTGTAACGCTCCTTCATCGCCCCTCGGCTGCGCCGTCCGCACGCCTGGACCCGGGGCAGTAATGGAGCGTTACAAGGGTGAGGCGGCCGCCGGCTCGGGCAGCAGCACCCGGTGGCGGTCCCACTCGGTCGGGCGGGGCACGGAGCGGACCGACGACGACAGGGTGGGGATCAGCGCGACGCCCGCGGTGAGCACACCGAGTACGGCGACCGCCGGGCCGCCGCCGATCGTCGAGAGCAGGACGCCGGCCAGCACCGGGGCGAGCGGCATCGCCGACATCGAGACGAACTGCATCGTGGACTGCACCCGGCCGAGCAGCTCCGGCGGCGTGACCGCGATCCGGTAGGAGCCCATGCCGGCGTTCCCGGCCGGGTTGAGCAGCATCCCGGTGCCGAGCGCCGCCGCGACGACCAGCGGCTGGTTCCACAGCGCCATCGGGACCACCAGCGGCACGAAGCTCCACGCGATCGCCACGGTCAACCGCCCGGTGGGCACCCGGTCGATCAGCCACGGCGCGAGCACCGCGCCGAGGATCCCGGCCGCCCCGGCGACGGCCTCGACCAGCCCGATGTGGACCGCGTCGAAGCCGCCCGCGATCAGGCGCAGCACCGCCACGAAGAACAGCGCGTTCACCGCGAGGTTGACCAGCGCGCTCCAGATCGTCAGCACCCGGAAGAACGGCTGCGACGCCACGAACCGCACGCCCTCGGCGAGCTCGCGGACCGGGCGGCGCCGCGGTCCGCCGTACGCCGGCGCGGCGAGGTCGGCGCGGATCCGGCCCAGCAGCAGCCAGGAGACCGCGAAGCTCGCGGCGTCCGCCGCGAACGGCACCCAGCGCGCCACGCCGTAGAGCACGCCGCCCAGTGGGGCGCCGAGCAGTCCGGCCACGTGCAGGCGGGCCTGGTTCTGGCTGAGCGCGGTCGGCAGGTCCTCGGTCGGCACGACCGTGCGTACCGCGGAGATCTCGGCCGGGGCGAACAGCCCGGCCCCGACGCCGGTCAGCAGCGCGACCACGAGCAGGTGGGGGATCGTGAGCGCGCCGGCGATGCCGGCGGCCGCGAGGGAGGCGTAGAGCAGCACCCCGCCGCCGCTCGCCGTTCGCATCAGCGCCCGACGGTCGACCCGGTCGGCCAGCACCCCCGCCGGCAGCAGTGTGGCCACCATCCCCAGCAGGTGCGCGGCCTCGGCCGCCGCGGCGAGCAGCGCCGACCCGGTCATCGCGTAGGCGACCAGCGGGAACACGAACATGCTCACCCGGCTGCCGAGCTCGCTGACGGTCTGCCCGATCCAGAGCGCGGTGAAGTCGTGGTTGCGGGCGAGGGTCCGGTACGACGTCATATCCCGCACCATAGATTGCGCAATAGTTGTTGCGCAATAGTACGTGCGGAATTCGGCTACGATGTGCCCATGGCGATGTACGACGATCCGCGGGTGCTGCGCGCGATCGCCCACCCGACCCGCAACCGGATCCTGTCCGAGCTGTTCGCCGCCGGCCCGCTGCGCGCGGCGGACATCTCCCGGCTCATCGACGTGCCCGCCAACCAGGCGAGCTTCCACCTGCGCCAGCTCGCCAAGTACGGGCTGGTGGAGGAGGCACCCGACGAGGGTCGCGACAAGCGCGACCGGGTCTGGCGGCTCGTCGACCCTGACGGCGTCAGCTTCCGGACCAAGGAGATGCTCGAGAGACCCGGGGGGAAGGCGGCGTACGCCGTCTTCCAGCGCAACGCGGTCGCCTGGGGGCACCACCTCGTCGACCGGGCGCTCACCCCGGACCCGGAGCCGGGGCGGCACAAGAGCGTCTCGGAGTGGGCGTTGCGGCTCACTCCCGAGGAGTCGCAGGAGCTGCTCGGCGAGATCGGCGAGGTCGTCGAGCGCTGGCGCGGGCGCACCCAGGGCACCGCCGGGACCGACGACGCGCGCGCGACGTACTCGATCTATCAGCTGATCCAGCCCTACCCCGAGCCCGAGGAGGCCGAGGACTGATGCCCGCCCGTCTGCGCCCCGCCGACCCCGCCGAGGTCGCGGCCGCCCTCGACCGGGTCCGCAGCGCGGAGCCGGACCGCGCCGACCTGCGGCTGCTCACCAAGCACTTCCTCGCGGTCCTCGAGGCCCGGGCGCCGGGCCGCTCGGTGGAGGTGCGGGTGCCGCCGTACGCCGCCGTGCAGGTGATCCCCGGCGTCCGGCACACCCGCGGCACGCCGCCCGCCGTCGTCGAGATGGACGCCGCCACCTGGATCGACCTGGCCACCGGTGCGCTGTCCTGGCAGGACGCCGAGAGCTCGGGCCGGGTCCGCGCCTCGGGTGAGCGCGCCGATCTCGCCCCCTACCTCCCCGTCACTGGCTAGGGACGGAGTTCCTCCGAAAGCCTGCGGACCGGCCCCCGATGATGGGACGTTGGTCCTTCTGGTCATGGGCGTCCGCTCTCGGGTGGCGAGCGCGCCGCTGCAAGAGGGAGCAAGACGTGTCGTTGCGCGTGCCGGTGCGGTCGTCGCGGGGTCGCCGGTTCTGGTCCGTGCCGCTTGTCGCAGCCGTGGTGGTCGCGCTCGGTCCGGCGCCGCTCGCTGCGGGCGCGGTGCCCGAGCGTCGCGCCGATGGGTGCACGATCGTGGGCACCTCCGGCCCGGACGTCCTGGTCGGTGGCCCGGGCGCTGACGTCATCTGCGGGCGCGGTGGCGACGACCGGCTCGTGGGCCGGGGCGGCGACGACACCCTCATCGGCGGGGCCGGGGACGACATCCTTGTCGGGGGCTCCGGCGACGACGACCTCGACGGCGGTGCCGGCGACGACACGCTGAGAGGTGAGGGCGGCGACGACCGGCTGACCGGCGGGGCCGGTGACGACGTGTTCGCCGGCGGGTCCGGCAACGACACCCTCCTCGGGCGCGACGCCGCCCGCTTCCGCGACCGGCTCGTCTGCGGCCCCGGGGGAGCGGACCGGGCGGTCGCGGACACGCGCGACGTGGTGGCCCGCGGCTGTGAGCGGATCACGCAGAACGACCGGCCGACCGCCGTCGTACTGAGCCCGGACACCGTGGCGGAGAACGAGCCGGCCGGGACCGTCGTCGGCCTGCTCTCGGCCACGGACCCCGACCGGGGCGACCGCCACACGTTCCGGCTGGTCGGGGGCGAGGGCGCGGACGACAACGGCTCCTTCACCGTCGACGGCGACCGGCTGCTGACCGTCGCCGAGCTCGACTTCGAGGCCGACCCGGTGCTCTCGGTCCGGGTGCGCGCGACCGATGCCGAGGGTGCGAAGCGCGAGCAGGCACTGACGATCCACGTCATCGACGTGGGCGAGAACGCCGCCCCGGTCGCGGTCGACGACCGCTTCTCGACTCCCGAGGACACTCCGCTCGACCTCCCGGCCGCGGATGCCGGCGGTCCGGCGGCCAACGACACCGACGCGGACGGCGACCCGCTCAACGTGACCGCCGTGTCGGCGGCGACCGGGGGCACGGTGGCAGTCCTCGGTGCGACCGTCCGGTTCACCCCCGAGCCGAATCTCTGCGGACCGGCGGCCGGCTCGTTCTCGTACGTCGTGTCCGACGGGCGTGACGGCACCGCCAGCGGACAGGTCACGGTCGACATCGGGTGCACCCCCGACCCGGCGGCGGCCAACGACGACACCGCGACTGTGACGGAGGGCGCTGGTGCACCGCCGATCCCCGTGCTCGCCAACGACACCGATGCCGACGGTGACGCGATCCTGATCGCCTCGGTGACCCAGCCGTTCCACGGGACGGTGGTGATCACCGGTGGGGGCACCGGGCTGACCTACGCGCCGGCGGCGGGCTACTGCAACGATCCGGGCGCCGACCCCGACGACACGTTCACCTACACCGTCGACGGTGGGTCGACCGCGACAGTCTCGGTGCGGGTGACGTGCGTGGACGACGCCCCGGCCGCCGTGGACGACTCCGCGACGGTGACCGAGGACGACCCGGCGACCGGCATCGACGTGCTGGGCAACGACACCGACGTCGACGGTGGTCCGATGCTGGTGGCGTCGGTGACGCAGGCCGGGCACGGCACGGTGGCGATCACCGGTGGTGGCGCCGGGCTGACCTACCGGCCGGCCGCGGACTACTGCAACGATCCGGGCGCGGCTCCCGACGACAGCTTCACCTACACCCTGAACGGCGGTTCCACCGCCACTGTGACCGTGACGGTGACGTGCGTCGACGACGCCCCGGTGGCGGTCGACGACTCCGCGACGGTGAGCGAGGACGACCCGGCGACCGGCATCGACGTGCTGGGCAACGACACCGACGTCGATGCCGGTCCCATGCTCATCGGCCCGCTCACCGTGCCCGCCCACGGCACCGTCGCCCTCTCCGCCGACCGGACCGGGCTGACCTACCGGCCCGACTCGAACTACTGCAACTCCCTGTCAGGGCCGGACGACACCTTCACGTACACGCTCGACGGCGGCTCGACGGCCACGGTGTCGATGACGGTCACGTGCGTGGACGACGTACCGGTCGCCGTCGACGACGCGGCGACCGTGCTGCAGGGCTCCAGCGCGACGGCGGTCAATGTGCTGGCCAACGACACCGACATCGACGCAGGCACCAAGTCGGTGGCGTCGGTGACCCAGGGCTCCCACGGCACGGTGGTGATCGCCAACGGTGGCACGGGCCTGACCTACGAGCCGGATGCGGGCTACTGCAACAACCCGCCCGGGCTGGTGCTCGACGCGTTCACCTACACGTTGAACGGCGGCTCGGTCGCCACGGTCTCCATGACCGTGACCTGTGACGCCGCACCGGTGGCCGGGGACGACTCCGCGACCGTGGCCGAGGACGACGCGGCGACCGCGGTCGACGTGCTGGGCAACGACACTGACGTCGACGGTGGTCCGAAGGAGATCGTGTCGGTGACCCAGCCGGTCGACGGAACCGTGGCGATCACGGGCGGCGGCACCGGCCTGACCTACCGGCCGCGGGCGAACTACTGCAATGACCCCATGGCGCTGCCGGACGACACCTTCGACTACACCCTCAACGGCGGCTCCACGGCCACCGTCTCGATGACCGTGACGTGCGTCGACGATGCCCCGGTGGCGGTAGACGACGCGGTCACGGTGACCGAGGACGACCCGGTGACCGTGGTCGACGTGCTGGGCAACGACACGGACGTCGACGGTGGACCGATCTCGGTCGCGTCGGTCACCCAGCCGGCGAACGGGACCGTGGTGATCACGGCCCTCGGCTCCGGGCTGACGTACGTGCCCGACCCCGACTACTGCAACTCCGCGGTCGGGCCGGACGACACCTTCGACTACACGCTCGACGGCGGGTCCACGGCCACCGTCAGCGTCACGGTGACCTGTGTCGCCGAATCCCCGACCCTGGCGACGTCGGCCGGCCCGACGACGTACACCGAGAACGGTGCGCCGATCGTCGTGGACGCGGGGGCGTCCATCGCGAACCCCGACGGCGTGACACTGACCGGCGGCTCGGTGGAGCTGACCGCCAACGCCGCGGCCGGCGACGTCCTCGACTGGACCGACAACGACCTCGGAGACGCGATCACCGAGGGCGCGAGCTCGGCGCACGCCATCGTGCTCACGGGCGACGGGACCGCTGCCCAGTACGCCGCGGCGTTGCGAGCGGTGACGTACGCGAACACCTCGGAGGACCCGTCCACCCTCGCGCGCACGGTGACCTTCTCGGTCAGCGCCGGCGTCGGTACGGCGTCCGGCACCATCGAGCTCGACGTGATCGCGGTCGACGACGCCCCCACCGCGGTCGACGACGCGGCCACCGTGCTCGAGGACGCCTCGGCCACCACGCTGGCCGTGCTCGGCAACGACACCGACGTCGACGGCGGACCGATGACCATCGAAGCGGTGGACCAGCCCGCCCACGGCACGGTCACGGTCGATGCCGCCAGGACCGGCCTCACCTACGCCCCTGACGCGAACTACTGCAACTCCGGGGCCGGGACCGACGACACGTTCACCTACACCCTCAACGGCGGGGCTATCGCCACCGTCGCGATGGCGGTCACCTGTGTGAACGATGCTCCCGTCGCCGGCGACGAGACCTTCAGCGGTGCCAGCAGCGCGATCGGCAACACCCAGCTGGTCGTCGACGACCCGACCGACGGCGCTCCCACGAACACCCGGCCGCACAAGTCGATCACCGGTGATCTGCTCGCCGGCGCCACCGACGTCGACGGACCGGGGCCGCTCGAGGTGGTGCCCGGCACGATCACGACGAACGACGGCGGCACGGTCGTGCTGCAGTCCGACGGCGACTTCACCTACACGCCGGCAGCGGGCTCCAGCTGCACGGACACGTCCGACTTCTTCGACTACACCATCACCGACCTCGCGACCCCGACCGCGGCGACCGACACCGGCCGCGTGACGATCGCGATCGCCGGCTGCGTCTGGTATGTCGACAACGCCGCGGCCGGCAGCGCGGGCACGTCCGCCGCGCCGTTCGACACCCTCGCCCAGGCCCAGAGCTCGTCGCTGGCCGGGGACACGATCTTCGTGTTCGGCGGCGACGGCACCACCACCGGCTACGCCGCCGGCATCGACCTCAAGGCCGACCAGAGCCTCGTGGGCGAGGCCGCGGACCTGCAGGTCGGCTCCGACACGCTGTGGACCGGCGTCCCCGGCGCACGTCCCACGATCACGGACTCCAACGCCGACGTCGTCGCGCTCGCGGCCGGCAACACCGTGCGCGGCCTGGCGATCGACCCGTCGGGCACCGGCGGCGGCATCGCCGGCGGCGTGGGCGACGCGAGCGGCACCATCGCCGACGTCCGGGTCGTCGACACGGGCGTCGCCGGCACCCAGCCGGGGCTCGAGCTCGACGGCACCAGCGGGACCTTCGACGTCTCCGACCTGACCGTGGACAACGCGGCCGCCGCCGGCCCGACCGCCGGCTCCGTCGGGGTGCGGCTCAACAACGCCGGGACCGTGCGGTTCGCGACCGGCGGCACGATCTCGCTGACGACCAAGGGCGCCAAGGCCCTCGAGGCGAACGCCACCGCACTCGGTGCGGCCAGCGTGTTCGACGACATCACGGTGACCGGATCCGGGAGCGGAGGGGTGTCGATGGTCAACACGACCGGCACCACGACGTTCTCGAACCTCGCCCTGGCGACGACCGCGGGCCCGGGGGGCGCGTTCGTGCTCACCAACGCCGGCACCGTCGCCGTGTCTGCCGCCGGGACGGCGAACGTGGGCGCGACCGGCGGCCCCGCCGTCGACGTGACCGGCACCCCCGGTGCCGTGCTCGCCTTCGACACCGTCACCTCCACCAACAGCCCGGGCGACGGTGTCAACCTCGTCGGCCTCGGGTCCGGCACGTTCACCGCCGGCGCGGGAAGCGCCGTGACCAACGCGGCCGCGGTCGGGTTCGACCTCGACGGGGGCAGCGGTGCGGTCACCTACGACGGCACGATCACTGACGACGTCGGCCAGCCGGTCCGGGTGCAGAACACGACCGGCGGCGTGAAGGACTTCAACGGCGCCATCACCGACGGCGGCGACGGCGACGGGTCGGGCATCCTGCTGGCCGCCAACCCGGGTGCGACGCTCCGGTTCGACGGCGGTCTCACCCTCGCCACGGGCCCCAACCCGGCGCTCACCGCGACCGGAGGCGGCACCGTCGCCGTGACCGACCCCGCTGGCGCGCCGAGCAACACGCTCCAGACGACCACCGGTGTCGCGCTGACGGTCCAGAACACGACGATCCACGCCGACGACCTGACGTTCGAGCGGATCTCGTCGAACGGTGCACCGAGCGGAGTCACGCTGAGCAACACCGCGAACCCGTCCGGCGCGCTGGTCGTCACCGGCAACGGAGGATCGTGCAGCTCACCGGGGTCCTGCACCGGCGGGGCGATCCAGTCCTCCACCGGAGCCGGTATCGCGCTGGCGAACGTGCCGGGCGGCGTCAGCCTCACGCGGATGAGCGTCAACGGCGGCGGCGACGACGGCGTCCGGGCCGCCACGGTCGTCGGCCTCACGCTGGCCGACAGCGTGGTGACCGGCAACGGCAACAGCCACGCTGGCGGTGCCGAGGAGCGCGGACTCGACCTGAGCAACGTCACGGGCGCGGTGCAGATCCTGCGGACGACGGTCTCGGGCTCCGACGACTCCAACGCGCACATCGAGAACCTCACCGCCGGGACCATCTCCCTGACCGTGACCTCCTCGACGTTCACCGGGTCGAAGTACAACGCCGGCCTGCGGCTGCGCGGCGGTGGCACCTCGGTGCTCAACGCGACCGTCAGCAACAGCACGTTCTCGGCCAACGCCGACCCCGGGTTCGCGATGGCGACCGACGCGTCGAACAGCGCCCAGCAGACGCTGCTGTTCACCGGCAACGCCGTCTCGGGCGGCAGCCCCACGGCGGTGCCGGGGCGTCCGCAGCTGTCGATCAACACCGACGGCGGCTCGGTCGGCAAGGTCACGATCAGCAACAACACCATCAAGTCCGGCGCGGGAGCGGAGATCATCGTGAACTCCGGCGCCGGGCAGACGGTGAGCGGAAGCCTCGACGTCAAGGTCGTCGGCAACACGATCAACGACGCACAGCCCGGTGCCCTGGACCCGCTGACGGACAGCGGAACCGGCATCTGGGGCTGGGCGCACGGCGACGGCGCGACCCGGATGGAGATCCGTGACAACGTCGTCCAGAACACCGGCGGCCGCCTGCTGGAGCTCTCCCACAACGACGGCACCGGGACCGCGGACTTCACGGTCACCGGCAACACGTTCAGCAACCCCGACGCCGGGATCAACCAGTTCGAGGGGATGTACGTGTTTGCGGGCGGCGCCGCCGGCGACACCAGCAACGTGTGCGCCGACCTGCAGGGCAACACGTTCGCCGGCATCGGCCAGAACGGCGTCTCGGACCTCGCGTTGGACCGCTACACCGGGAGCAGCCTGCGGTTCGCCGGCTTCAACGACACCTCGGTGGCCAGCCTGGCTGCGTTCCTGCGCACCCGCAACCCGTCGAGCGGGGCGCTGACCGTCGAGACGTTCAGCAGCGGCCCGACGGCGACCACCGCCCCCGCGTGCACGCTGACGTCGGGGACGCCGTGAGAACCATCAGGAGAGGAGGATCCCGTGGCTGAGCCGTACTTGGGCGAGATCCGGATCATGTCCGTCAACTTCGCCCCGAAGGACTGGGCGATGTGCAACGGACAGCTGCTGCCGATCAACCAGAACCAGGGGCTGTTCAGCCTGCTCGGCACCACGTACGGCGGTGACGGCCGCGTGAACTTCGGGCTGCCCAACCTGCAGGGCAGGGTGCCGATCCACGTCGGCAGCTGGCACGTCCTCGGTGACCGTGGCGGCGAGCAGGCGCACACGCTCTCGATCGCGGAGCTGCCCACCCACACCCACCCGCTCCACGGGTCGACGGCCAACGCGGACACGGTGCTTCCGACCGACAACGTGGTCGCCGGTCCAGCCAGCTGTACGGCCCCCCCGACCAGCTGACCGCGCTGGATCCGTCCTCGAGCAGCAGCGTCGGTGGGTCCCAGGCGCACCTGAACATGCAGCCGTTCCTGGCGCTGACCTTCTGCATCGCCCTCGTGGGCATCTTCCCGAGCCAGACCTGAAGGAGGACGGATGGCACAGCCCTTCATCGGCGAGATCCGCATGTTCGCCGGCAACTTCGCGCCCGCCGGCTGGGCGTTCTGCGACGGTCAGCTCGTGCCGATCTCCGAGAACGACACGCTCTTCAACCTGATCGGCACGACGTACGGCGGCGACGGCCAGGAGACGTTCGCGCTGCCCGACCTGCGCGGCCGGATCCCGATCCACCAGGGCAACGGGTTCATCCTCGCCGAGACGGGTGGCGTCGAGGAGGTGACGCTGACCGTGCAGCAGATCCCGGCGCACGCTCACCCGCTCCTCGCCTCGACGGCGATCGGCAGCGCGGCCAGCCCCCAAGGCCACGTGCTGGCCGCGTCCGGATCCTCGAACGCCTACCGTCTGGGGCCGGCGTCGGCCGCGTTGTCCTACCAGTCGGTCGGTGCGACCGGCGGCTCCCAGCCGCACACGAACATGCAGCCCTACCTGTGTGTCGACTACATCATCTCGCTCTTCGGGCTCTTCCCGTCACCGACCTGAGAGGACACCCAGATGGCTGACCCGTTCGTTGCGGAGATCCGGATCTTCCCGTTCAACTTCGCCCCCAAGGGCTGGGCGTGGTGCGACGGGCAGCTGCTGCCCCTGTCGCAGAACACCGCGCTGTTCTCACTGCTCGGGACGACGTACGGCGGCAACGGCAAGTCGAACTTCGCCCTCCCCGACCTGCAGGGCCGCGCCGCGATGCACCCCGGGCAGGGCCCCGGCCTGAGCCTGCACGACCTCGGCGAGACCGGCGGCACCGAGACCGTGACGCTCCTGGAGTCGGAGATCCCGAGCCACGCCCACCCGGTCAGCGGGAGCGGTGGCCCCGCGAACCTCCAGTCACCGGCGCCCGACCGGGTGCTGGGCCGGGCGAACCAGACCGCCTACCTCGATGCGCCCGCGAGCCTGGTGCCGATGGCGCCGGAAGCGCTGGCCCCCGCCGGCGGCGACCAGCCGCACAACAACATGCAGCCCTACCTGACCTTCTACTTCAACATCGCCCTGCAGGGCGTGTTCCCGCCGAGGGGCTAGGACGATGGCGACGACCACCCACGCCGTGACCCTCCGGCCGGTCACCGAGGACGACCGGGAGTTCCTGGTCGGCCTCTATGCGTCGACCCGCGCCGAGGAGCTCGATCAGGTCACGTGGGAGCCCGGTCAGCGGGACTGGTTCGTGCGGATGCAGTTCGACGCCCAGGACACGGCGTACCGCACGCATAACCCCCACGGCGCCTTCGACGTGATCGAGGTCGGCGGTGAGGCGGCCGGCCGGCTCTACGTCGACCGCCGGCCCGCGGAGGTCAGGATCGTCGACATCGCCCTGCTGCCCGCGTTCCGTGGCACCGGCACCGGGACGCATCTGATCGGGCTGCTGCAGGACGAGGCGGCCGCGTCGGGGCGGGTGCTCAGCATCCACGTCGAGGTCCACAACCCCGCCGCGCGGCTCTACACGCGGCTGGGGTTCGTCGTCGCAGGCGAGAGCGGGCTCTACCGGCGGATGGAGTGGACCGCGTCGTGACCAGCCTCCTCCAGGCCCGATCAGGCGAACGCGGCCTCGTACTGCAGCGCGTCGGCGTCGCGCGCGATCGGCACCAGGAACAGCTCGAACCGGCCCAGACCCGGATGACCGACCACGTAGGTGCCCTGCGGGAGCGCCGGCTCGCCTGGACCTCGGAAGACCAGCGAGAACTGCCGTCGGCTCTGGCCGTCCGGGCCGGTGCCGCCGGGCTCACTGCCCTCGGTCGCCTCCGTGAGGACCATCGAGACGGTCCGGGAGCCACCTGCCACACCGACCTGGAACTCCTCGCCCACGAGCGGGGCGAACTGGTCGCAGGTGAGCCACTGGATTCCCGTCACGATCCGATGCTATGGCCAGCCGTCCTCCACGAAGGGAGCGCTCCATGACCGAGACCTCACGCCGTGCCCTCCTCCGCGCCGGCGCCCTGGCCGCGGCCGCCGCGCCCGTGGTCGCGCCGCTCGTCACGGCCGCGCCGGCCGCCGCCGCGAGCGGCTCGGCGACCCCGGGCGCGGCCCTCCCCGGCCGGTCCACCAGCGGCCGCCAGCTCTACCGGCGCTCCCGGTTCTCCCCGCTCCTGGGTGCCGGGTTCACGGTGGTCGAGCCGGCCCGCCGGTGGTCGATGCGGCTCACCGACGTGGGCGACCTGTCGCCCGGGCAGCCCGACGACGACCGCTGCTTCACGCTCACGTTCACCTTGAGGACGCCAGGCCCGAGCCAGGGCACCTTCCTGGTCCGCCGTACCGGCTTCCCGGCCACCACGCTCTTCCTCGTCCCCAGCGACAACGACCGGCGGTCCTACCAGGCGATCGTCAACACCCGGTAGCAGTGGGCGGTACTCCCTGACGTTCGGGCCCTGTGGGAACGCTCCCAAGGGGCCCGATCGTCAGGGACTACCGCACTGGATAGATTCAGAGCCATGACCGACGACCTCCGTACCCGCGTCCACGCCGTCCTGCCCGGGATCCGCCAGGACCTCGAGGACCTGGTGCGGATCGAGTCGGTCAGCGCAGACCCGGAGCGGGCGGGCGAGGTGCAGCGCTCCGCCGAGGCGGTCGCCGAGCTGTTCCGCGCCGAGCGCTTCGAGCAGGTCGACATCGTCAGCGCCGACGGCGGCGCCCCCGCGGTGATCGCGCACAAGGCCGGCCCCAAGGGCGCGCCGACCGTGCTGCTCTACGCCCACCACGACGTGCAGCCCGAGAACGACCCCGCCGACTGGGACTCCCCGCCGTTCGAGCCCACCGAGCGCGACGGCCGGCTCTACGCCCGCGGCGCGGCCGACGACAAGGCTGGCATCGCCGCCCACCTCGGCGCGCTGCGCGTGTACGGCGACGACCTCCCGGTGAGCGTCACGATGTTCATCGAGGGCGAGGAGGAGGTCGGCTCCGAGACGCTGCCCGCGCTCCTGACGGAGCACCACGACCGGCTGCGCGCCGACGTGATCGTGATCGCCGACTCCGGCAACTGGGACATCGGCGTGCCCGCCCTCACCACGAGCCTGCGCGGGCTGGTCCGCGTCGACATCGAGGTCCGCACGCTGACCCACGCCGTGCACTCCGGCATGTGGGGCGGGCTGGTCCCCGACGCGCTGATGGCGCTGTCGCGGCTGATCGCCACCCTCCACGACGACGAGGGCAACGTCGCGGTCGAGGGGCTGTACGCCGGCCCGGCGGCCGACGTCGACTACCCCGAGGAGCGGCTGCGCGCCGAGTCCGGAGCGGCCCCGGGCCTGCACTGGATCGGCAGCGGCTCGAGCGTCGAGCGGCTGTGGACCAAGCCGTCGCTGAGCATCACCGGTCTGGACGCGCCCAAGGTCGCCGGCGCCAGCAACACCCTGGTCCCCGCGGCCCGGGCCCGCATCTCGATGCGCACCGCCCCCGGCGACACGACCACGAACGCGCTCGCCTGCCTGGTGCGCCACCTCGAGGCGCACGTCCCGTGGGGTGCGACGTTCTCCCACACGGTCGTCGACACCGGCGAGGCCACCCGGATCGACGCGACCGGACCGGCGTACGACGCCGCGCGCGCCGCGTTCACCGAGGCCTGGGACGGCACCGCCCCGGTCGATATGGGAGTGGGCGGGTCGATCCCGTTCATCGCCGAGTTCCTCGAGGCGTTCCCCGAGGCCAGCGTGCTGGTGACCGGGGTCGAGGACCCCGACACCCGCGCGCACGGGGCCAACGAGGGGCTACACCTCGCGGAGTTCGAGCGCGTCGTGCTCGCCGAGGCGCTGCTGCTCGGCAAGCTCGGCGGCTGACCGGCCCGGCAGCAGCCGGTCCAGCCAGCGCGGCGCCCACCAGTTCGCGCGGCCCAGCACGGCCATCGCGGCGGGCACCAGCACCAGGCGGACGACGGTCGCGTCGACGGCGACGCTGACGGCGAGGCCGATCGCGAGCATCTTGATCACCACGTCGTCGTTGGTGGCGAACGCGAGGAACACGCTCACCATCACCATCGCCGCGCACGAGATCACCCGGGCCGTGCTGGCCAGCCCCTCGGCGACACTGGCGGTGGTGTCGCCGGTGCGCAGCCACGCCTCGCGGACCCGCGACAGCAGGAACACCTCGTAGTCCATCGACAGGCCGAATACGATCGCGAACATCATCATCGGCACGAACGACTCGACCGGCACGCTCTCGTCGAGCCCGATCAGCCCGGCGCCCCAGCCCCACTGGAAGACCGCGACGACGACGCCGTACGCCGCCCCGATCGACAGCAGGTTCAGCGCCGCGGCCTTGGCTGCCAGGACCAGGCTGCGGAACGACACCAGCAGCAGCACGAACGACGCGGCCACGACCACCCCGATGATCAGCGGGAGCCGGGAGATCACCCGGTCGCCGAACTCGATCTGCCCCGCCGTCTGGCCGGTGAGGTAGGCCTCGGACCCGGACCGAGCGAGGTCGTCGGCGAGCCGCTCGTGCAGGGCGCGGGTCTCCTGGTCCATCGGCGCCGTCGTCGGCGTCACGGTCGCGACCTGCACGCCGGGGTCGCTGGTCGCCGCGAACGGTGTCACCGACGCCACCCCGTCGTCGGCAGAGACGGTCTCTCGCAGGCCCTCCAGCTCCGCGTCGTCGGCGCCCTGGGCCACGATGGTGAACGTGCCGTTGCTGCCGGGTCCGAACTCCTCGGCCACGAGGTCGTAGGCGGCCCGCGTGGTGGTGCCCGCGGGATCGGCGCCGGCGTCGACGTGGCCCAGACGCAGGTCGAGCACGGGGACCGCGAGCACCGCGAGCAGCAGCACGCCACCGGCGAGGAACGGCCAGGGCTGACGGGCGACGAGGCCGGCGTAGCGGTACCACCCGCGACCGTCGGCGGCCGGCTCGGCCACCGGCCGGCGTACCGCGAGCCGGTCGATCCGGCGCCCGGTGATCGTGAGCACGGCGGGCACCAGGGTGACCGCGGCGAGGGCAGCGGTGGCGACCGTGAACGTCGCGGCCAGGCCGAGCCGGCCGACGAACGTGATCCCGGAGGCGTAGAGCCCGAGCAGGGCGACCGCCACGGTGCCCGCGGCGATCAGCACCGCGTGCCCGCTCCCGCGCAGCGCGGCAGCCGCGGCCTCGGCGGGCGGAGCGCCCTCGAGCAGGCGCTGGCGACCGCGCGTGACGAGGAACAGCGCGTAGTCGATCCCGGTGCCGAGTCCGATCATCGTGGCCAGCGTCGGGCTGGTGGTGCCGAACGTCGAGACCGACGCCGCCAGCGACAGCAGCGCCAGCCCGGCGCCGACGGCGAGCATCGCGGTCACCAGCGGCACCAGCGCGGCGAGCACCGAGCCGAAGGTCAGCAGCAGCAGGACCAGCGCGGCCGCGACGCCGATCAGCTCCGCGGTCCGGTGGCCGCCACCGTCGCGGCCCGCCTCCTGGCCGAGCACGCCGGCGTACTCCACCTCGACACCGTCGGCCCGCAGCGGCGCCAGCGCCGCGTCCACGTCGTCGACCAGTCCGGCCCCGAGCTGCCGCGGCGAGTCGTCCAGGCGCACGGTCGCGATCGCCGTGCCGCCGTCCGCGCTGACCGGCCCGGTGCCGGCGAGCGGGTCGTCGACCTCGACCACGTGGTCGACGAGGTCCAGGTCGGCGAGCGCGGCCTCGACCGCGGGCCGATGCGCGGCGAGGGTGCCGTCGTCGACGTGCAGCACCAGCTGGCTGGCGCGGCCCTGCGACTCGTCGCGGTCGCCGAGCAGCGCGGCGCCGGCGGACGCCTGGGTGTCCGGAAGCGTGATGTCGTCGTCGTAGGAGCCGCCGACGAGGCGGGCGGTGGCCACCAACGCCACCAGCAGGAGCAGCCAGGCCACGACGGTGGTCCACGGACGGGAGACGGGGAAGGAGAGGAGGCGCACGACCCCGATCCCACCAACCGGCTCGCCCGGACCACCGACGGTCTGCCGTGCGTCCCCCGCCGGTTCGCTGACGATCTGCTGAGGACCGGGCCCCGGCAGCACGGGCAGCTGCAGGTGGACGGCGAGGCCCGCACCCGGGCGGGAGTCGAGCGTCAGCTCGCCGCCGTGGGCCCGGGCCACCTCGCGGGCGATCGCCAGCCCGAGGCCGGTGCCCTCGCCGTGCTCGCCACCCTGACGGCTGCGGCCGTCGTCGGCACGCCAGAAGCGGTCGAACGCGCGGTCCTCGGTGCCGGCCGGGAGCCCCGGGCCGTCGTCGGCCACCGTCGCCACGACCTCGCCCGCCTCGACGGACACCGACACCCGTACGGTCGTCCCGGGCGGCGTGTGCCGGTAGGCGTTCACCAGCAGGTTGCGCAGGCAGCGGTGCAGCAACGCCCGGTCGCCGCGGACGTACGCCGGATCCGCGCGCGGCGGGTCCGTCGGCGGACTCGTGGGGTGGTCGGTGTGCAGCGGCGCGAGCTCGGCGACCACCTCGCGGGCGAGGTCGGCGAGGTCGACCGGCTCGAGCACCGGCTGTTGCCCGGCGTCGAGCCGGGCCAGCGACAGCAGGTCCGCCACCAGGCGCTGCATCCGCTCGGACTCGGACCGGATGGAGGTCATCGCCCCGTCGACATCCTCCCAAGTCGAGAGCCCGCCCTCGAGGTGGAGGTCGGCCCAGCCGTGCACGGCCGTCAGCGGGGTGCGCAGCTCGTGGGAGGCGTCGGCGACGAAGTCGCGGATCCGCTCCTCGCTGGCCGAGCGGGCCTCGAAGGCCGCGTTGAGGGCGTCGACCACCCGGCCCGTCTCGGTGCGGGACCCGCCGCCGGGGATCCGCTCGCGGTGGTCGCCGCGCTCGATCGCCCGGGCGGTCGCGGCGATCCGCCCGAGCGGCCGCAGCCCCACCCGGAGCAGCAGCAGGGCCGCCCCGGCGCCGAGCAGCAGCACCGCCGCGCCCGAGACGACCTCGACCAGCAGCAGCGTGCGCAGCGACTCCGCGTCGTCGGCCAGCGGCAGCCCGACGACGACCGTCCGCACCCGCTCGACCCGGTCGCCGACGTCGACCCGGAGGTCCGCGCCGGGCACCGCCACCGACAGCACCCGGTAGTCGTCCGCGGATCCCGGCCCGCCGGAGAGGGTCCGGGGCTCGCCGTCAGGCAACGCCGTCAGCTCCTCGGCCGTCCACGACCGCGACGCGCCGGCGACGCCGGTCGGGGTGGTGGTCGCGACCAGCCGGCCGTCATCGTCCAGCAGCGCCACGAACAGGTTGCGCGGGGCGAGCCGCTCGAGCAGCTCCAGGTCGGTCGGCTCTGGGTCGTCGATCGCGCGGAGCCGATGCTCGGTGGCGTGCAGCACCTTGTCGTTGCGCTCCATCAGGTGGGAGCGCAGGGCGGCGTACGCCGTGACGTCCGCGGCCAGGATCCCGCCCGCGAGCACCAGCAGGGTCAGGGCGAGCAGCCGAGTCCGGAGGGCCACGTCAGCCGGCCACGATCAGCGGGGTGCCCGCAGCACGTAGCCGAAGCCACGCACGGTGCCGATCAGCGGCGCGTGGCCGGTGTCCACCTTGCGCCGCAGCTGGCTGACGAACTTCTCCACGACGCCGACATCGCCGGTGTACTCGTACTGCCAGACCTGCGCGAGGATCTGCTCCTTGGAGAGCACCTGGCCGGCGTTGAGCATCAGATAGCGCAGCAGCCGGTACTCCGTCGGGGACAGCTCGACCGGGAGCCCGGCGCGGGTCACCTCATGGCCGCGGTCGTCGAGCTCGAGGTCGGCGACCGCCAGCCGGTCCGCACCCGGCCCGGCAGCCCGGCGGCGCAGCACGGCGTTGACCCGGGCGACCAGCTCGGCGACGCTGAACGGCTTGGAGACGTAGTCGTCGCCGCCGAGCGCGAACCCGTTGAGCCGGTCGTCGACGCCGTCTCGGGCGGTGAGGAACACGATCCCGATGTCCGGGTCGGTGGTCCGCAGGGTGTGGCACAGGTCGAGCCCCGAGCCGTCCGGGAGCATCACGTCGAGGACGGCGAGCTCGGGCGCGAACGTCGCCGCGACGTCGGCGGCCTCGGAGACCCGGGTGGCGGTGGCGACCTCCAGCCCCGCGACGCGCAGCGTGCGGCCGACGAGGTCGACGATGGCGGGCTCGTCGTCGACCACGAGCACACGGGCCGACCGGTCGACGGTGAGCGCGCGGGACCGTGGTCGGCGCCGGTCGTCGGGGGTCATGGGACCAGCGTGCCGGACGTTGCTGACGGTTTGCTGACGGTCGGCCGCCGGGACGCCGGGCAACCCGGAGCGCGGGCACAGCGGTGCGGGGCCGGGCCACCAGGCGCGAGGGCGATCGTCGGGGGCCATGCGTCGGTTCCTGGGTCGGAGACTGTTGGTGGTGGCGGGTGCCCTGTGCCTGCTCCTCGTGGTGGGCGACGTCGTCGCGGGCTCGTGGGTCGAGCGCCGGGTCGGCGAGCGGCTCGGCTGCCGGCTGGGCGCCAGCGACGGAGCGGACGTCGACGTGTCCGGCTGGCCGGCGTCCCTGTCGCTGTTGACCGGCACCGTGCCGTCCGTGCGGGTGACGGCCCCGGACGCGCACCTCTCGCCACAGCTGGAGGGTGACCTCGCCGTCGACCTGCACGACGTACGCCGCACCGGCGACGGCATGTCCACCGGCGGCGGCCGGGCAGAGGTCACCGTGCCCTGGTCGCAGGTCGAGCAGCGGCTGGACCGACCCGGGATCGGGCTGTCCGGGGCGGATGGAGACGTGGTCGCGACCGTCGAGACCGGGCTGGTGCCGCTCGCGGTCGTCGCGCGGCCGCGCGTGACCGACGGCCGGCTCACGCTCGACCCGACCGGGGTCCGGGTCGGCGACCGGGAGCTGTCCGGGGGCCTGGCCGACCGGCTGGTCGCCCGGATGGGCGGTGGGGCGGCTCTGCTCGGCGACGGGCTGGTGGTGCCGGCCCCGGCCGGCCTGTCGCTCACGGCCGCCACGGGAACGGCCGACGGCCTCGAGCTCACCCTCGACCTCGCGCCGGGGCCGCTCGGCTCCGGCCTCGGCGGCGGTCGTTGTTGAGGCTGAGCCTCAGCCCGCCGCCGGCAGGAACACCCGGAACGTGCTGCCCCGGCCGATCGCGGACTCGACCTCGATCCGGCCGCGGTGGCGCTCGACGACCCGGCGGACGATCGCGAGGCCGAGCCCGGAGCCGGGCTGGGCGACCGCTGCGGGGTCGGTGGAGCGGAAGAACTCGTCGAACAGGCGGGCCTGCTCCTCCTCCGCGATGCCGATGCCGGAGTCCGTGCAGCACAGCACCGCCTGATCGCCGACGCGCTCGACCGACACCGCGATCGTGCCGCCGTCCGGGGTGTACTTCAGCGCGTTGCCGAGCAGGTTGGTGACGATGTGGTCGACGTCCCGCGGCTCGGCCAGGGCCAGCACCGGTACGTCGGGGAGCTCGGTGCGCAGGGTCTGCCGGCGCGCCCGGGCGACCGCGTCGTTGAGGTCGACGACCTCGGTGACCGCCTGCCCCAGGTCGACCGGCTCGGCCGTGGCGGAGGCCTCGATGCCCGTGGACTCGTGCAGCAGCAGCAGGTCGCCGACGACCTGGGCGAGCCGGCCGCCGCCGCGCTCGATCGCGGCGACGCAGGCGAGTGCGGTGTCGCTGAGGCCGGGCTCGGCGCCGAGGATCTCGACGTACCCGAGGATGGCGCTCAACGGGTTCTTCATCTCGTGGGAGACGGTCGCGAGCAGCCGCTCCTTGTAGTCGGCGAGCTCGCGGAGCTCGTCGACCAGCTGGTGCTCGCGCTCGAGGGTGCGGGCGTTCGCGAGGGCCCGGCCGAGGTCGCGCCCGATCTCCAGCGCGGTCGCGGCCTCCTCCTCGCTCCACTCCGCGCCGCCGCGCCGACGGGTCAGCCCCATCGCGCCGAAGCACTCGCGCCCCGCGCCCATCGGCACGAACAGCAGGGACTCGACCTCGAGGCCCGCGAGGAACTCGATCACCTCGGCGTGCTGCTCGGGCCCGAGCACCCCGGTGACGGGACGCTCGGGGGCGAGCACGGCCACGCACTGGCGCTCCCACGCCCTCCGGGAGTGCGCGGACGCGAGCGCCCGGATGCCGGCGGGCAGCCGGACGGTCGGCCCGCCGTCGACGTACAGCGGGCCGTCGCAGCGCCCGTCGGGCCCGATCCTCTGGATCCACAGCGACTCCGCCCGGAACCCGTCGGTGATCGCGCGGCCGCACTCGGCGAGCACCCGGTCGGGGGACTGGGTGCCGACCGCGAGCCGGACCACGTCGGCGGCGGCCCGGGCGAGCCGGACCTGCTCGGCGAGGCGTTCGTGCTCCAAGGTGGCGACCACGGCTCGCGCGGCCTGGCGGGCGTAGAACTCCAGCGTCTCGCGCTGCGCCGGCCCGGGGATCAGGCCGTCGCGGGGCAGCTCCATCGCGAGCGTTCCGAGCAGCGTCCCGTCGGCGCCCCGGAGCGGCGCGACCAACTGGTCCTGGGGGTGCCACTTGCCGGGCTCGACGTGGTCGCGGGGTCGGTCGGCCACCCAGCCCCACCGGTCGAGGTCGAGGATCAGCCGCTCGTGGGGGATGAACTTCAGCGTGCCCCAGTCGTCGGCGAGAGCCAGCTGGTCGACCATCGGGGCCAGTGGCGCGAGGCTGTCGATGAGCAGCTTGCGGGCCTCCTCGGGCCCGACGAGCACCATGATCTGCAGGTAGCCGTCCTCACGGACGACGCTGACGCCGACCAGCTCGAACCCCGCGACCTCCGCGACGCCCTCGGCGATCGCCTGGAGGGCCTCGCGGGACTGTGCGTCCGACCAGCGCGAGGCGCGGACCGGACGATCGAGGTCGGGCGACCCCAACGACTCGGACATCCTTCGATCCTAGGGATTCGGCGCCGTGACCGTTGCCACATCGCGTCGTTGGGCCGGTGTGACTCGGGACCACGTGGACGCCACTCCGGCGTCCGGGATCGACCGCCGGTCGTTCCTCGGCTTCGTCGTGGCCGGCACGACGCTCGTCGCGGCCGCCGACCTGCTCGGCTCGCCCGCCGGCGCGGCGCCGGGCGTGCCCCAGCCGGCGGAGCTGTACGACCTCAACGACTTCCTCACCGAGGCCGCGACCCCGACCGCGAACCTGATCACGGTCACCGTCCATGACGACGGCACCGCCTCGTTCGAGCTGCCCCGGATGGAGGTCGGCCAGGGCATCACCACCTCGACCGCGATGCTGATCGCCGAGGAGCTCGAGCTGCCGGTGGAGAAGGTGCGGGTCACCCTGGCGGACGCCCGGCCCGAGCTGCTGTTCAACCAGCTGACCGGCGGCTCCAACACCACGATCTCGACGTACACGCCGATCCGGGTCGCCGCGGCCGTCGCCAAGGGCGCGCTGCTCGAGGCCGCCGCGATCCAGCTCGGCGACACCGTCGAGAGCCTGCGGGCCCGCGCCGGGGTGATCCAGGCCCCCGACGGCCGCTCGCTGACGTACGCCGAGCTCGCGCGCGCGGCCGCGAGCCGCACGACCCGGCCGGTGCGGGTGCGGCTCAAGGACCCGGCGGAGTTCCGGGTCGTCGGGGTCGGCCACGGCCGCATCGACGCCCGCGACGCCGTGACCGGGCGCAAGAGGTTCGCCACCGACCTGCGGGTGCCCGGAGCGCTGCCGACGATGGTCTGCCGCGCGCCCACCCTCAACGGCACCCCCCGGCGGCTGCGCAACAAGCGGACGATCCTCGCGATGCCGGGCGTGCGCGACGTCGCGCTCGTCGACACCGGCGTCGCCGTGCGGGCGGAGACCTTCGGCCAGTGCATCGAAGCGATCCGCGCGATGGACGTCGCCTGGGCCGACGGCCCGGTCGCCGGGCTCTCCGACGCCGACATCGTCGAGGAGCTCCGCGCGGCCGAGCTGCCGCTGCCCGCACTGCCGGACACGCCGCTCGCGCAGACCGTCGAGGTCGACGTGCTGTTCTACTTCCGCAGCAACTCCGCGATGGACACCAACGCCGCGATCGCCGACGTCCGCGCGGACCGCGCGACCGTCTGGGCCGGCCTCAAGTCGCCGATCACCGCCCAGGCGCGGATCGCCGAGGCCCTCGGGCTCGACCAGGATGCCGTGACCGTACACGTCGTCCAGGGCGGCGGGTCGTTCGGGCGCCGGCTGTTCTTCGACGGCGCCCTCGAGGCCGCGAAGATCTCCCAGGCGATGGGCAAGCCGGTCAAGCTCATGTGGCACCGCGCCGACGACGCCCGGGTCGGCCGCGGCCACCCGATGGCGACCAGCCGGGTGCGCGCCGTGCACGCGGGCGGGCAGGTGCTCGCGTTCCAGCAGAGCCACACCAGCGTCGAGACCGACTTCCGCCACGGGCTCGGCGAGATCATCACCGCGCGCTCGGCCGACCTGCCCACCGGCCTGGGCAACCTCGGCTTCGCCGAGACGGTCTTCGAGCTCACCCAGGAGGTCCCCTACGACTTCGGGGCGATCACCCAGACGCTGACCGAGACCGACGACCGCTTCAACACCGGCAGCATGCGCAACATCTACTCACCCGACGTCCGCACCGCCGGCGAGCTCGCGGTCGACCGGCTCGCCGAGGCGATGGGCCAGGACCCCTACGAGTTCCGCCGCGCCCACCTGCGCAACGGCCGGGTCCGGGCGGTGCTCGACGCGGTCGCCGAGGCCGGCCGGTGGGGACGGCCGATGCCCACCGGCACCGCCCAGGGCATCGCGATCCACAAGGAGTACAAGGGCTGCAGCGCGTGCCTGGTCGAGATCGACTGCCGGCCCGAGCAGACCGGGCGCGACATCCGCGACGGCGTGGGCGGCCCTCGGGTCACCAAGGCCGTGTTCGCCGTCGACGTCGGCCTGGTGCTCAACCCGCGCGGCCTCGAGGCGCAGATGCAGGGCGGCATCAACGACGGCATCGCACTCGCCCTGACCTCGAGCATGCACCTGCGCGACGGACACTTCCTCGAGGCCAGCTGGGACAACTACTTCTACACCCGGCAGTGGAACACCCCGCCCGAGGTCGAGGTGATCGTGATGCCCTCGGACAGCGGCCAGCCCGGCGGGGCCGGCGAGGCCGGGGTGGCGGCGACCTTCGCCGCGGTCGCGTGCGCCTATGCCCGCGCGACCGGCGAGGTGCCGGCGTACTTCCCGGTCAACCACCGCGACCCGCTGGCGTTCCGGGTGAAGCCGTTCGTGCCGCCGGTCCCGCAGTCCCCGACCAACGGCCGCAAGCTGGCCTGGTGAGGAGCCGCTGATGCCCCGGCAGACCTTCGTCCTCAACGGCAGGAGCGTCACTGTCGACGTCCACGACGACGTGCGCGTGCTGTGGGTGCTGCGCGACCTGCTCGGCGTGACCGGGCCCAAGTACGGCTGCGGCATCAACGTCTGCAAGGCCTGCACCTCCCACCTCAACGGCCGCGCCTTCAACCCGTGCTCGGTGCGGGTCGGCGACCTGCGGCCCCACGACCGGGTGACCACGATCGAGGGGCTGGCCGACACCGGTGAGGCGGCCGGGGCCGACCTGCACCCGATGCAGCAGGCCTGGCTCGACCGTGACGTCGCGCAGTGCGGCTACTGCCAGCCCGGCCAGATCATGGCGGCGGTCGCGCTGGTGCGGAAGGTACGCCGGGAGGGCCGGTCGGTCACCGACGCGGACCTCGACGCGATCCGCAACATCTGCCGCTGCGGCACCTACACCCGGATCCGGGAGGCCATCGCCCAGGGCGAGCGGCGCATGTGAGGCGGTGCCGGCGGCTCAGGAGCCGGTGTCGGCCGCGGGCAGCCACACCCGGAACGTGCTGCCGCGACCCAGCTCGGACTCGATCTCGATCTGACCGCCGTGCCGGTCGACGATCCGGCGCACGATCGCCAGACCCAGGCCGGTGCCCGGCTGGGCGACCGCCTCGGGGTTGGACGAGCGGAAGAACTCGGTGCCGAGCCGGAGCAGGTCGTCCTGGGAGATCCCGATGCCCTCGTCGGCGACCGTGAGCAGCACGTCGTTGCCGACCCGCTCGACGCCGATCCGTACGGCGCCCTCGGCCCGGGTGTACTTCACCGCGTTGCTGACCAGGTTGGCGGCGACCCGGTCGAGCTCGTCGTGGTCGCCGAGCGCGTAGGCCGGCTCGTCCGGGAGCGTGACGGTCACGTCGAGCTGCTTCTGCTTCGCGGCGACCATCGTCAGGTCGACGACGTCGTCGACGATCCGGGCCAGGTCGACCGGGGCGGCGATCACCGTGTCGTCGGGGTCGCCGACCTTGGACAACAGCAGCAGGTCGTCGATGACGCGCACCATCCGCCGCGCGCCCCGGTCCATGGCGTTGAGCGAGGTGCGGGTGGTGCCGGAGAGGTCGGGGGAGGACTCGAGCATCTCGAGGTGCCCCATCACGGAGGTGAGCGGGTTCTTGAGCTCGTGGGCGACGGTGGCGATCAGCTGGCCCTTGTAGGCGTCGAGCTCCTGGAGCTCCTCGACCAGCTCGTGCTCGCGCTCGAAGATCCGGGCGTTGAGGATCGCGCGGCCCAGGTCGTGGCCGATGTCGAGCGCCGCGGTCGCCTCGGCCTCGGTCCACTCCGGGGCGCCGGCCGCCCGGGTCAGCACCAGGTTGCCGAGACACTCGGGTCCCGCTCCCAGGGGCGTGAACAGCAGCGACTCGACCCCGATCTCACGGAGGAATGCGAGCACCACCTCACCCTGCTCGGGGGTGATCGTCGGCCCGAACTCGCGGTCGGGGGCGACCACCGACACCTGCTGGCGCTCCCACGCCAGACGGGCGGCGCCCTCGGCGATCGTGATCAGCTCGGGCGTGAGGTGGACGTGGCTGCCGTCGGAGGAGTAGATCTCGCCCCGGGCCCCGCCGTGGTCGTCGCGGTCGAAGGTCTGCAGCCACATCCCGGCCGCCCGGAAGCCCTCGACGACCGCCTCGCGGCTGTCGGCGACGATCCGGTCGAGGCTGAGCTGGGCGGTCGCGGTGCGCACGATCCTGCGGGCCGCGTCGGCCATCCGCACCTGTTCGGCGAGCCGCTCGCGCTCGAGCGCGACGAGGACGGCTCGGCGCGCCTGCTCGGCGTACTGGTTGAGCACCGCGCGCTGCCCGCGGCCCGGTCGCCGCCCGTCCACGGGCAGGTCGATGGCCAGCGAGCCGCGCAGGGCGCCGTCGTCGTCGTACAGCGGTGCGACCAGCATGTCGAGCGGGTGCCAGGCGTCGGCGGTGTCGATCGGGTCGATGTCGGGGACCCAGCCCCAGTCCTCGCCGGCGCTGGGGTCCAGCCGCTCGTGCGGGACGAAGCGCAGCAGGCCCCAGTCGTCGGCCTTCTCGAGCTCGCCGGTGAGGCGGTCCACGGGGGTGCGCCGGCCCTGGAGCTGCACCCGGGCGGCGTCGCTCCCGGCGACCGCCATGACCTCCATCTTGCCGTCCTCACGGACGGCGCTGATCGCGGCGACCCCGAACCCGGCCAGCTGGGTCACGCCCTCGGCGATCAGCTGCAGGGCGTCCCGAGACGGGGCATCGGACCAACTCGCGGGCGCGCTGGTGACCGGCGGGTCCTGGGGGGTCTCCCGAGTCAATGGGTCCTCGTGTCGGTGGGTGGTCGCTCGCCTCATGCTACGGGCGTGAGACGGGGAGGGTGCCCGTTTCTGCCCGGTCAACGGCGAGACGCCGAATGGGACACGCGGTACCCGGGCCATAGACTCCCCATGTGCCCTTCGAGAGCAGCCCCCGCAAGGGAGGCGACGGCCGGCTGACCGCGGCGCTCGACCCCCACGAGCAGGGACCCCAGGACGCCTGCGGCGTGTTCGGCGTCTGGGCGCCCGGCGAGGACGTCGCCAAGCTGACCTACTTCGGCCTCTACGCGCTGCAGCACCGGGGCCAGGAGTCCGCCGGCATCGCGGTCAGCAACGGCCGCCAGATCCTGGTCTACAAGGACATGGGCCTGGTCTCCCAGGTCTTCGACGAGACCACGCTCGCCTCGCTCAACGGCCACCTCGCGATCGGCCACTGCCGCTACTCCACCACCGGCGCCAGCACCTGGCAGAACGCGCAGCCGACGTTCCGGCCGACCGCCGACGGCTCGATCGCGCTCGGCCACAACGGCAACCTGATCAACACCCACGACCTGGCCCAGATGGTGGTCGACCTCCCGGGACCCGACGACGAGCTCGAGCTGCACACCCGCCCGGCCGAGCCGTCCACCAACGACACCGGGCTGGTGACCGCGCTCCTCGCGCACCACCCCGACACCTCGCTGGAGCTGCGCGCGCTCGAGGTGCTGCCGCAGCTGCAGGGCGCGTTCTGCTTCGTGTGGATGAACGAGAACACGCTGTACGCCGCGCGCGACCCCCAGGGCATCCGCCCGCTGGTGCTCGGCCGCCTGGAGCGCGGCTGGGTGGTGGCCAGCGAGGACGCCGCGCTCGCCACCATCGGTGCCAGCGTGGTCCGCGAGGTCGAGCCCGGCGAGCTGCTCGTCATCGACGAGAACGGCCTGCGCTCCCACCGGTTCGCGCCCGCCGCGCCCAAGGGGTGCGTGTTCGAGTACGTCTACCTCGCCCGCCCCGACGCCACGATCAGCGGCCGCAGCGTCCACGAGTCCCGGGTCGAGATGGGCCGCCAGCTGGCCCGCGAGTTCCCGGTCGACGCCGACCTGGTGATCCCGGTGCCGGAGTCCGGCACCCCGGCGGCGGCCGGGTACGCCGAGGAGAGCGGCATCCCGTTCGGGCAGGGGTTCGTCAAGAACGCCTACGTCGGGCGCACGTTCATCCAGCCCAGCCAGACGCTCCGTCAGCTCGGCATCCGGCTCAAGCTCAACGCCCTGGAGCACATGATCCGCGGCAAGCGGATCGTGGTCGTCGACGACTCGATCGTGCGCGGCAACACCCAGCGCGCCCAGGTCCGGATGCTGCGTGAGGCCGGGGCGCGCGAGGTGCACGTGCGGATCTCGAGCCCGCCGGTCAAGTGGCCCTGCTTCTACGGCATCGACTTCGCCACCCGCGCCGAGCTGATCGCCAACGGCCTGACGCCCGAGGAGATCGCGGCCAGCATCGGCGCCGACAGCCTGGGCTACATCTCCTTGGAGGGGATGGTCGACTCCACCGGCCAGCAGCCCGAGCGGCTCTGCCAGGCGTGCTTCACCGGCGAGTACCCGATCGCGCTGCCCGACGAGAGCCTGCTCGGCAAGCACCTGCTGGAGTCCTCGATCCAGGCGCCGACGTACGGCAAGTCGCTGCCCGTCCTGAACAACCCCTGACCGATCGACCCCGACGAGGAGCTCCCGTGAGCGAGTCGAACGCGTACGCCGAGGCCGGCGTCAACATCCAGGCCGCCGACACGGCGATCGAGCTGATGAAGGGCTGGATCGACAAGGCCCGCCGGCCCGAGATGATCGGGGGGCTCGGCGGCTTCGCGGGGCTGTTCGACGCCTCCGCGCTGACCCGCTACACCCGCCCGCTGCTGGCGACGTCGACCGACGGGGTCGGCACGAAGGTCGCGATCGCGCAGGCGATGGACGTCCACGACACGATCGGCTTCGACCTGGTCGGCATGGTCGTCGACGACCTCGTGGTCTGCGGCGCCGAGCCGCTGTTCATGACCGACTACATCGCCACCGGGCGGGTCGACCCCGAGAAGATCGCCGCGATCGTCAAGGGCATCGCCGAGGGCTGTGTGCTCGCCGGGTGCGCGCTCATCGGCGGGGAGACCGCCGAGCACCCCGGGCTGCTCGGGCCCGACGACTACGACGTGGCGGGTGCGACCACCGGCGTGGTCGAGGCGGACAAGCTGCTCGGACCGGGCCGGGTGCGCCCCGGGGACGTCGTGATCGCGATGGAGGCCTCCGGGCTGCACTCCAACGGCTACTCCCTGGTGCGGCACGTGCTGCTCCAGAAGGCCGGCCTGCCCCTGGAGGGGCACGTCGACGAGCTCGGTCGCACGCTCGGCGAGGAGCTGCTCGAGCCGACCCGGATCTACGCGAAGGCGTGCCTCGACCTCGCCGAGCGCACCCGGACCCACGCGATGTCGCACATCACCGGCGGCGGCCTGGCCGCCAACCTCGAGCGGGTGCTGCCCGTCGAGCTGACCGTGACGATCGAGCGCCGTACCTGGACCCCCGCGCCCGTGTTCGACCTGGTCCGCCGGGTCGGCGACGTCCCGCAGCCCGACCTGGAGGCGACACTCAACTGCGGCGTCGGGATGGTCGCGCTGACCGACCCCGAGGACGCCGACGCGGCGATCGCGGTCCTCGGGGAGCACGGCGTACGCGCCTGGATCGCCGGTGAGGTCAGCGCCGACCTCGGCGGCGACACCGCCCGCGGCGGGGGGGTCGAGCTGGTCGGACAGCACCCCGGCTGGTGAGTTTCGGGCCGGTTCCCGGTCTCGAGGGTCGAAAACACCGAACGGATGTGCGGGAACACCCGCCCAGCAGGTAGCGTTGCCCCCACGAGAAAACTTTGAGACAGCCCGGGTGCCATGTGCCCCGGCCGAGCGTGCGAGGGGGCTGACCCTATGGGGCGCGGCCGAGCGAAAGCCAAGCAGACGAAGGTCGCCCGCGACCTGAAGTACCGCACTCACGAGACGGACTTCGGGGCCCTGGCCAACGAGCTGCACGGGCGAAGCGACGATGACGACACCGACCAGGTCGAGCCGGAAGTGCTCGAGAAGTGGTCGGACTACACGGGTCCCGCGCGCGACTGAGCGTCTTCTGATCGTGGAGCCACCGGCGCGTCGGCTCTCCTGACCCGTCATCGTGTGGTCGGTGTGCTCAGCGGTGTTGTCGTTTGGTCACCAACGACGACTCTGGACCGATCCGAGCTGCGGTTGGTGACCAAACGACAACACTCCGCACACCTCAGCGGGCGCTGAGCCACATCCCCCGCAGCCGGCTGACCTCACGCATCCGCTGCTCGGCGAGCCGGTCGGCGGCGATCGCGGGCGGTACGCCGTCGGACGCGGCGCGCTCGAACACGCTCAGCGTGGTGTCGAAGATGCCGGTGGCGCGCTGGTGGGCGCGCTCGAAGGAGAAGCCCTCGAGCTCGTCGGCGACCTGGATCAGCCCGCCGGAGTTCACGCAGTAGTCGGGGGCGTAGAGGATGCCCTGCTCCTCGAGCGCCTTCTCGACGCCGGGGTGGGCCAGCTGGTTGTTGGCCGCGCCGCACACGATGCGGGCCGAGAGCCCCTCGACGACCTCGTCGGTCAGCGCCCCGCCGAGGGCGCACGGCGCGTAGACGTCGAGCGTCGAGGCGACCAGCTCCTCGGTCGACGCCACGACCCGCACGGACGGGTGCTCGCCGCGGACCCGCTCGACCGCCGCGGCGTCCACGTCGGTGACCACGACGGTGGCGCCGTCCTCGACGAGGTGGCGCACGAGGTGGTGGCCGACCTTGCCGACGCCGGCGACGCCGACGACCCGGCCCTCGAGCGAGGCCGTGCCCCACGCGACGGTCGCGGCCGCACGCATGCCCTGGAACACGCCGTACGCCGTGAGCACCGAGCTGTCGCCGGCGCCGCCGTGCGCCACGGTCCGGCCGGTGACGAACGAGCACTCGCGCGCGATCACGTCCATGTCGGTCGAGTTCGTCCCGACGTCGCAGGCGGTGTAGTAGCGCCCGCCGAGGGACTGCACGTGGCGGCCGTAGGCGCGCAGCAGCGGCTCGGACTTCTGGGTGGTCGGATCGCCGATGATCACGGCCTTGCCGCCGCCGAGGTCGAGCCCGGCGAGCGCGGCCTTGTAGGACATGCCGCGCGAGAGGTTGAGGACGTCGCGGACCGCGTCGGCGGTCGAGGCGTAGGGGTAGAAGCGGGTGCCGCCGAGGGCGGGACCGAGCGCGGTGGAGTGGATCGCGATGATCGCGCGGAGGCCGGTGGCCGGGTCGTTGGCGAAGACGACCTGCTCGTGCCCGGAGCCCAGCTCGAACACGTCAGCAGGGGTGACAGCGGGTGCAGACATGGATGGTGCCCACTTTCGTTTCGGCCACGGGGGTGGTGTGGCGCGGTCAGGGGGACCCGGCAGGGATGGCGCCGTGTCCTGCCTCACACGGTAGCCCGATCAGGCCGGTTGTGGGATCGTCCGGCACAACACAACATCGCCGTGGGTTCCGTAGCCCGCGACGGGCCCGCCCTGGGGCCGTCCGTTGAACCCGACCAGCAGCCAGGAGCCGTCGAGCGGCACCAACGTCGGCCACGGGATGTTCGTGGGGTACGGCGCGCACAGCTCGCCGGTCTCGCGCATCCGGAGGTCGAACACGGGGTAGCGCCGCGCCTCCTGGTCGCTCGCCAGCACCCGCCAGTCGCCGCCGAGGTGGGCGAGCGTGGTGCCCTCGGCCTGGGTCAGGCCGGTGGCCGCGCCCTGGAGCGTCAGGTCGTCCAGCGTCGGGCCGGCCGCCAGGGCCGGGTGGAACCGGAAGAACTCGGTGGCGCTCACGAACCCGACCAGCCAGCCGTCGCCGGTGCGCACCAGGTGCGGGTCCCAGACCCCGACCGAGCGCAGCCCGTCGACCGGGAGCGGGAGCGGCTCGGTGTCGAGCAGGTGCACGCCGGTGCGCAGGTCGGCGGCGGTGCGGGCCAGCGTCACGCCCACCGCGGGCCGGCGCGGGTCGAAGTCGCCCCAGGTGCTCGTCGCGACCAGCCACCCGTCGCCGTCGCGGAGCACGTGGGTCGCATGGTCGCCGAACACCCCCGGGCGGTCGGGCCGCCGGAAGAACAGGTCCGAGACGTGGGTGAGCCCGAGGGTCGCCGGGTCCAGCTCCCACAGCGAGGTGTGCGCGGTGTCGAAGAACCCCGGGCCGGCGCTGGTCGCCGAGAGCAGCACGGGACCGCCGGGCGGGCTCTCGACCAGGCGCAGGTCGCGCAGCCCGAGCTGGCCGAACCGGCCCGACACCGGGGCGTCGCTGACCAGCCCCGCGAGCCAGCCCCCGTCGCGGGTGTCGACGCGCCCGCGCAGGTCGGCGCGGGCGCGCACCACCCACGGCCCGGGGCCGCGGGTCAGCACGCTGGCGTGGGTGCCGGTCAGGGCCAGGCCGAGCTCGCGGGGCGGCCCACCGGTGCGGCCGTGGCGCCGGGACCGGTGCCGGCTCGTCCGGCCGCCGGTGGTCACCTCCAGCCACGCGGTCCGGCCGTCACAGCGTGCCGCCAGCCGGTCGGTGCCGGAGGCCAGCTCGAAGGCGGGACCGGGGCCGGTGGCCGCGGCGTACGGCGCGACCACCTCGCCGAGGGACGACCTGGGGACGACCAGGTCCACGGGCCGGCGGCGTCCGGCCGCCGCGAACCGGGGCAGCAGGCTCGGCGGGTCCGGGGTCATCGCTTGCGGGTCGTCGCCCGCTGCAGCGCGGCCACCGCGACCTCGACGTCGGCGGTGAGCTCGGCGAGCAGCGGCCCGGCGCCCGTGGTGCGGCCCTCGATGCCGAGCGTCTCGAGCCGCTGCGCGGCCGTCGCGACCCGGGGGAGACCGAGGTTGAGCGCGCTGCCCTTGAGCTGGTGGGCGGAGGTGAGCAGCCCCATCGCGTCGTCGCGGGCGACCGCGTCGCGGATCGCGACCAGCTGGTCGCCGACCCGGCCCATGAACGACGCGGCGGTGCGCTCGAAGAAGCTGATGCCGTCCTTGCGCAGGCCGTCGAGCATCGCGATCCGGTCGGGGTCGAGGACGCCGTCCTCGGGGCCGACCGGCGCGCCGTCCTCCTCGGCCGCACCGGCGGCCGGACCGGCCTCCGGGAGCGCCCACTCGCGGATCACCCGCTCGAGCTCGGTGGTGTCGACCGGCTTGGTGAGGTAGTCGTCCATCCCGGCGGACAGGCACCGCTCCCGCTCGCCCTCCATCGCCGAGGCGGTCATCGCGATGATCGGCACCCGCCGGCCGACGGGCTCGTGGCGGCGGACCTGGCGGGTCGCGTCGAAGCCGTCGAGCCGGGGCATCCGGCAGTCCATGAGGACCGCGGCGTACTCGTGGGGGCGGGTGAGCAGGTCGACCGCCTCGACGCCGTCGCCGGCGACGTCGACGGTGCACCCGAGGTTCTTCAGCAGCCCCGCGGCGACCATCTGGTTGACCTCGTTGTCCTCCACGACGAGGATCCGGACGCCCAGGCCGGGCGTGCTGGGTGAGGACGGGGCGCGCTGCTCGGGGACGCCGCCGATCAGCGCCAGCAGCGCGCCGCGCAGCTCGCCGTGGCGCACCGGCTTGCTCAGCGACGCCTGGATGCCGGCGTCCTCGACCTCCTGGCGGGTCACGGTCTGGTCCGAGGTGAGCAGCAGCATGGTCGGGGCGCCCAGGGTCGGGTCCGAGCCGATCTGGCGGGCGAGCATCAGGCCGTCGGTGCCGGGCATCATCAGGTCGAGCAGCGCCACGTCGTACGGCTCGCCGGAGCGGGCGGCCTCGCGCAGGGTCGCGACGGCCTCGGCGGCGGACTCGACGGCCACCGGCCGCATCCGCCAGGCCGAGAGCTGCTGGTCGAGGATGAAGCGGTTCGTCTCGTTGTCGTCGACGATCAGCGCCCGGTGCCCGGCGAGCTGACGTGCGGAGTCGCGGGTCCGCGCGGGGGTGCCCGAGCCGTGGCCGAACCGGGCGGTGAAGGAGAACGTGCTGCCCCGCCCCGGCACGCTCTCGACCCAGATCTCGCCGCCGAGCGCGGTCGCCAGCTGGCGGGAGATCGCCAGCCCCAGCCCGGTGCCGCCGTGCCGGCGGGTCGTGGACGGGTCGGCCTGGGTGAACGCGTCGAAGAGCCGCTCGCGGGCCTCCGGCTCGATGCCGACCCCGGTGTCGGCGACGTCGACGCGCACCACGACCTGCGACCCCGAGTCCGCCACGATCCGCGCCTGGATCACGACCTCGCCGCGGTCGGTGAACTTCACGGCGTTCGACCCGAGGTTGGTCAGGATCTGCCCGAACCGTACGGCGTCGCCGCGCAGCTGGGTCGGTACGTCGGGGTGGCAGGCCACCACGAGCTCGAGGCCCTTGCCGTGCGCGGGCCCGCTGAGCACCGACGCGACCTGGTCGAAGACCGCCCGCACGTCGAAGTCGGCGGTCTCGAGCTCGAGCTTGCCGGCCTCGATCTTGGACAGGTCGAGAATGTCGTTGATGATCCCCAGGAGCGTGAGCCCGGCGCCCTGCAGGTTCTCGGCCAGCCGGCGCTGGTGGTCGTCGAGCTCGGTGAGCAGCAGCAGGTCGGTGAGCCCGATGACGCCGTTCATCGGGGTGCGGATCTCGTGGCTCATCGTCGCCAGGAACTCCGACTTCAGCCGTGAGGCCTCCATGGCCTCGTCGCGCGCCTCGGCGAGCTGGGCGGCACTGCGCTCGCGCTCGGCGACCACCGCGAGCTGGGTGGCCACCTGGTCGATGAGCTGGCGGGCGTTCTCGTCGGGCGGGACCTCGTCGGCGAGCAGCTCCGCCACGCCCACCACCGTGGGGCCGATCGCGACGGGGAACGCCACCAGGCTGTGGGTCTGCTCCAGCCCGGGAGCCGGGCCGACGACGACGGTCCCGGTCGACCTGGCCCGCTCGGCGAGGTCGACGTCGACCGCGACGTCGACGGGCGGTCGCGGCGGCGACGCGAGCTCGACCGGCTCGAACCTCCCCTCGTCGTCACAGGCCCAGGCGCCGAGCGCGAACCACCCGGTGCGCTCGGGCAGGCCGTGCGCCATCAGCACCAGCGCCTCCTCCAGGGAGGTCGCGAGGTTCGCGGCGGTGGCCATCTGCCCCAGCAGCTCGAGGCGCCGGGTGGCCTCGGCGGCGTGCTCGTCGGCGGTCCGCAGGTCGGTGATGTCCTGGACGGTGCCGCCGGTGCGCACCGCGTTGCCGTCGGCGTCGCGCTCGACGTACCCGATCACCCGACCCCATCGCAGCGAGCCGTCCCGCCGGAGGATCCGGGCCTCGTAGGCGTACTCGGTGCCCGCCGCGGTCGCCTCGCGGGCGGCGGCGCGGACCTTCTCCCGGTCGTCGGCGTGCACGAACGACAGCAGCCGATCGATCGAGGAGGGCACCTCCTGGGGCGCCAGTCCCAGCAGCCGGTACAGCTCGTCGGACCAGGTCATCTCGTCGGTGCGCACGTCGCGCTCCCAGCTCCCCAGCCGCGCGATGTGCTGGGCCTGCGCGAGCTGCTGCTCGCGGACCACGAGCCGGTCGAGCAGCTGCTTGCGCTCGGTGTACGGCGCCACCCGGTGCAGCCAGCCGGTCCGCCGCCCCGTCGCGTCGTGCATCGGCACATAGCTGACCAGGCCCCAGACGGTGGACCCGTCGGGCCGGTAGAAGAACGCGTCGAAGTTGTCCCGGCCCTCGCCGGTGGCGACCATCACGGAGAGCCACTGCCGGAAATCGCGGCGGCCCTGCTCGTCGAAGAGGCTCTCGATGGGCATCCCGACCAGCTCCGGTCGGGTGCGGCCCAGCATCCGCGCCATCCGCTGGTTGACGTAGGTCGTGACGCCCGCGTCGTCGAAGATCAAGATGCCGTCGGGGAGCAGCTCGAAGGGACGCAGATCGGGGCCGGGTTCACCGGCCGCGACGTCGTACCCCTCCGAGCTCATGGACCGATCATCGCCCACGGCCCCAGGAATGTGAGCCGTTCGCGGAGGGACGCGTCGCTCGGTCGCGGGTCGGTCCCGGGTCAGGCCCGCCGGCTCGGGCCCGGGTCAGGCCTGGTCGGTGTCAGCGTACTGCTCGGAGTGGGAGTAGTAGCCGAGGGCGGTGCTCAGGCTCTCCAGGGAGCGCCGGGCGGCGAGGGCGAACTCGGGAGCAGGATCGCGGCCCAGGTCGTCGTGGTGGACGGCGCCGAGACCGATGCTGGGTGCGGCGCTCGACTCGTCAGCCCGCAGCTTCGCAACCGCGGTGACCTCGTCCCCGTCGTCGGACAGCTCGATGTCGACGTGCCAGGTGGTGGTCTGCATGTCCTGCTTGTCTCCTTGATTCGCGCGGACGGTTCTCGCCCTGCTGTGAGTCAACAGGCCGGCGAGCGGCGCCGACACGGACTACTGCACCCTGCGGACGGGGACCTTGGTCCCCGGGAGGCTGGGACGTGACGGTCGCGATCCGTGGTCGTTGACCGGACATGCGCTCGCGACTCCTCCTGGTCCTGCTCGCCCTGGTGGCGCCGCTGCTCCTGGCGACCCCGCTGGCCTCCCCGCCGGCGGCGGTCGGCGCACCGGCCGCCACCCGGGCGCGGCTGGTCGTCGAGGTGCTCTCCAACCGGGCCGACCTGGTCTCCGCCGGCGACGCCCTGGTCGCCGTCCGCATCCCACGCGGCGTGCGGCCCCGCCAGGTCCGGGTGACGCTCGAGGGCCGCGACGTCACCCGCCGCTTCGCCGTCCGCGACGACGGGCGCCTCCTCGGCCTGGTCCGCGGGCTCCAGGTGGGCCGCAACGTGCTGCGCGCCACCGCGCCCGGCGCGCGCCCCGGCCGGGTGGTGATCGTCGACCACCCCAACGGGGGGCCGCTGTTCTCGGGTCCGCAGACCGCGCACTACCGCTGCCAGGAGTCCGCGCGTGACGCGGACTGCAACGAGCCCGCGACGTACGACTTCCTCTACAGGTCCACCGATCCGCTGACGCCCGACCTCCAGCCCTACGACCCGGCGGACCCGCCGTCCGACGTCGCGACCACGACCACCGACGAGGGGGTCGAGGTGCCGTTCGTGGTCCGGCGCGAGCAGGGCTACCAGGATCGCGACCGCTACACGATCCTCACGCTGTTCCGGCCCGGCAAGCCGTGGCGGGCCTGGTCGCCGCAGCGGCAGTGGAACCACAAGCTGCTGGTCACCCACGGCGGCGGCTGCGGCGCGTCGTACACCCCCGGCTCGCCGCCGCTGGCCGACTACTCCGGCACGTTCGACGGGGCGCCGCTGGTGACGCCGAGCTACGTCACCGCCCTGGGGCTCGGCTTCGCGGTGCTGTCCACGGCGCTCGACAACACCGGCCACAACTGCAGCGTCGCGATGAACGCCGAGTCGGTGCTGATGGCCAAGGAGCGGCTCGTCGAGCGGTACGGCGAGCTGCGGTACACGATCGGCACCGGCTGCTCGGGCGGCTCGATCGCCCAGCACACCGTCGCCAACGCCTACCCCGGCATCTACCAGGGCCTGGTCACCACCTGCTCCTACCCCGACGTGTTCACCGCGGGAGCCCAGTTCGCCGACTACCACCTGCTGCGGCTCTACTTCGAGGACCCGTCGCGGTGGGCCCCGGGTGTGGTGTGGACGCCGGTGCAGATGGCGCAGGTCGAGGGGCACCTGTCCCACCTCAACGCGGTGGTGGCCGACGAGGGCCTGTTCAAGGCGGCCCTCGATCCGGAGCACGCCTGCCCCGGCACCACCGACCCGGTCGCCGGCGACCCCGCCACCCGCTACGACTCCGAGACCAACCCCGGCGGCGTCCGCTGCTCGGTGCTCGACCTGCTGGTCAACCTGCTCGGTCGGCGCCCGGCCTCGGTGTGGTCGCCGCAGGAGAAGGCGGTGGGCCACGGCTTCGGCGGCATCCCGTTCTCCAACGACGGCGTGCTCTACGGGCTGGCCGAGCTGCGCTCCGGCGCGATCACCGCCGCCCAGTTTGTCGACCTCAACGCCCAGCTCGGCGGGCTCGACGTCGACTCCCAGCCCACCGCCGGCCGCATCACGGGCGACCCCGCGTCCATCGCCCGCGCCTACCGCACCGGGCTGATCAACGAGGCCAACCACCTCGACGAGGTCGCGATGATCAACCACGGCGGGCCCGACCCGGGCATCGCGCACGACTACGCCCACGCGTTCTGGACCCAGGAGCGGCTGCTCGCCGACCAGGGCAACACCGACAACCGGGTGATGTGGTTCGGGCCGACCCCGCTGATCGGGGACGTCACCTGGGCCAACGAGGCGCTGGTCGCCATGGACCGCTGGCTCGCCGCGATCGAGCGGGACCGCGGCTCCGAGCCCCTCGCGCAGAAGGTCGCCGAGGACCGGCCCGCCGACGTCACCGACCGCTGCGTGGTCGCCGAGCTGGCCGACGCGTGCGACGTCGAGGAGCTGCAGACGCTCCAGACGCGGCTCTCGACGCCACGTCAGGAGGCCGGCGGCCCGCTCGCCAACGACGTCGTGGCCTGCCGGCTCACCCCGCTCGACCGCGCGGACTTCGACTTCATGCTGGTGCCCTTCACCGACGACCAGTGGGCCACCCTCGAGGCGACCTTCCCGCGCGGCGTGTGTGACTGGTCCCAGCCGGGTGTCGGCCAGGGCCCGGCGCAGACCTGGCTGCGCTACGACGCAGCCGACGGCGACCCGGCGTACGGCGGCCGCAACCTGCCGCCCATCCCCGCCCACTCCGCCGTCGGCACCGTCGCCCCGGTGTGGGCGGAGATGCTGCGCAAGTAGCCGCGGCTGGCGTGTCGGGGCTCCGCCCCGCCACGCCGGCCGCGGGATCGCTCCTCGGGTGGATGCTCCGACGGTGTGGTTGCGGTGGGCGCGCGGGCTGCGGGCCCTCCAGCACGCCCTACTCCCGGCGGCCGGAGCCTTGACCTCGGGCCGCGGACCGGGCAGCGTGCCGCCATGAGGCGCGCCCCCCACGAGAACGTGGCGACCGTCCTGGTCGACCCGGCGGTGCTGCGCGAGCTCGAGGTGCACCTGATGTCGCTGGACCTGTGGGTCTGGCCGGTCGCGACCTCGCCGGTCTACGTCGACGGCCCGCGGGCCGCGTTCCAGCTGCGTCGCCGGATGCTGACCGCCCGCCGCGGCGCGTGGGACGACGCCGCGACCTGGACGCCGGTGTGGGTCGCGTTCGGAGAGACCTGGCGGCACGGCGCCGACCCGCTGCCCTGGGCGGCGCACCAGACCCTCTGGCGCACCCTGGAGGAGTACGCCAACCACGTGCGCTACCGGCTCGGTCTGGGCGGCATCCCGCGGCTCGAGGTGCCGCGCGAGCGCACCGCCTGAACCGGATGAGGGTCTCGCGGGACCATCGACCCTGCGCGGTCCAGACGCCGGCCCGGTAGCCTGGGACCATGACCCCCCGAGCGCAGCACGAGGCGACGTGCGCCTGCCTGCCCTCGGTGCCGTTGATCCGCCGCCGGGCCGTGGACCACTGCCTCGTCCGGTCGGCTCTCTGTCGCCTGCGCTGATCGCCCGCTCCTCCGCCGTGCCACCCGGCGCGGCTGACGTGCGCGCACCTCGCCCAGACCGTCACCCCTCTTCGCAGTGAAGGACCTCCCATGCGCGTCTACGACGACGTCACCCAGCTTGTCGGCAACACCCCGCTCGTCCGCCTCAACCGGGTGGTCGGCGACGCCGGCGCCACCGTGCTCGCCAAGCTCGAGTTCTACAACCCCGCCAACTCCGTCAAGGACCGCATCGGCGTCGCGATGATCGACGCCGCCGAGGCCTCCGGCCAGCTGGCGCCCGGCGGCACGATCGTCGAGGCCACGTCCGGCAACACCGGCATCGCGCTGGCGATGGTCGGGGCGGCCCGCGGCTACCGCGTGGTGCTCACCATGCCCGAGACCATGTCGCGCGAGCGGCGTGCGCTGCTGCGCGCCTTCGGCGCCGAGCTGGTGCTGACCCCGGGCAGCGAGGGCATGAACGGCGCCGTCCGCCGCGCCGACGAGATCGCGTCGGAGTCCGGCGCCGTGGCGGCGCGGCAGTTCGCCAACGCCGCCAACCCGGAGGTGCACCGCCGGACCACCGCCGAGGAGATCTGGACCGACACCGACGGCGAGGTCGACATCGTCGTCGCCGGCATCGGCACGGGCGGCACGATCACCGGGATCGGCCAGGTCCTCAAGGCCCGCAAGCCCGGCGTCCAGATCATCGGCGTCGAGCCCGCCGAGTCGCCGATCCTCAACGGCGGGCAGCCGGGCCCGCACGGCATCCAGGGCATCGGCGCCAACTTCGTGCCCGAGATCCTCGACACCACCGTGTACGACGAGGTCCTCGACGTCACCGCCCCGGACGCCATCACGTGGGCTCGCCGCGCGGCCACCGAGGAGGGCCTGCTCGTCGGGATCTCGTCGGGTGCCGCGATCAAGGCCGCCGTCGAGGTCGCCCAGCGGCCCGACAACGCCGGCCGGACGATCGTGGTGATCGTGCCGTCGTTCGGCGAGCGCTACCTGTCCACGCCCCTGTTCGAAGGCCTGGTGGACTGATGGCCGGACACATCTGGGGGCGCATCCGCGAGGACCTCCAGGCGGCCCGTGACGGCGATCCGGCGGCCCGGTCCACCCCCGAGCTCGTGCTGGCCTACCCGGGCCTGCACGCGGTGTGGCTGCACCGGTTCGCGCACCGGCTCTGGCAGCGCCCGCGCGGCAAGCTCGTCGCGCGGGTGATGTCGCACGTCGGCCGGATGGTGACCGGGATCGAGATCCACCCCGGCGCCACGATCGGCCGGCGGGTGTTCATCGACCACGGCATGGGGGTGGTGATCGGGGAGACCGCGGTCGTCGGCGACGACGTGCTGATCTACCACGGGGTCACCCTCGGCAGCCGCTCCGCGGTGCCGGGCCGGCGGCACCCGCTCGTGGGGGACGGCGTGATCCTGGGCACGGGCGCCCGCGTGCTCGGGCCGGTCTCGATCGGCGCCGGGGCCCGCGTCGGCGCCAACTCCGTCGTGGTCAAGGACGTGCCGCCCGCCGCCACCGTGGTCGGCATCCCCGCCCGCGAGGCCGAGACGCTCGCCGAGTGGGCGATCGACCCGGCGCTGCTCATCTGAGCGCGGTCCACAGACGCGCACCGGCGGGTGCCGCGGTCACCAGCCACAGGGCCCGCTCGGTGACCGCGAAGCCGGTGACGGTGCCCGACGGGACCTCGAGCTCGCGCCAGCCGCTGCCGCTGTCCACCAGCACCTGGCTGCCGCCGTCCGGGTCGGCGACCGTGACCGCCGCCAGGCCTGCTCGGGCGTAGGCGCCGATCTCGACCGCGGCCGGCCCGGCGGGTACGTCGGGCAGGTCGATCGCGGCCACCGCCCCCGCGGCGGAGACCGTCCACGCGGCGAGCCGCTCGCCGGCGTACCCGGCCACGAGGCACCGGCCGTCCGGGTCGCACGCCGCGGCCTCCGCCTCCGCTACCTCGTCGTCCGGCGCGGGCAGCACGGTCCTCGTCCAGGGGCCTCCGGAGCCGGGGGAGGACCAGATGGCCGGCCGGGTGTGCACCCCGTCACCGAACGACGTGATCGAGCCCGCGATCAGCAGCCCGTCGCCTCGGCGGGTGATCGCGGACGCGGACGGCTGCTGCTCGTCGTCGGCCGCCAGCGGGGTGCCGGCCGACGGGCGGCGGACCCAGCGCCCGTCGTCGAACGCCCACACGGCGATGTCCAGCCCGGCTCCGGTGTCGCTGACCCGCGAGCCGACCAGGAGGGGCGGCCCGGCCGCGGGCGCGACGATCTGCGCGAGCCCGCCGGCCGCCGGCCCTCCGAACGTCTCGAAGTCCTGGACGTCCTCCGCCAGTCGCCCCGACGGCCCGAGCGTGCCGGACCACGCCGTCCAGCGGACGTTGCCGTGGGCCCCGCCCGAGCGGCCGCCGAACGCGTAGACCCGGCGGCCGGCGGTGGCGATCCCGCCCCAGACCGTGCGACGGCCGTAGAAGCTGGCGGCGACCACGGGCACCGCCGCCGTCGCGTCGCCGTCGAGCTCGAGCAGCCGGGGTGGGTGCCGGCTCGAGCCGTCCTCGGCGACCAGCACGGTGTCGCCGGTCTCGCCGGGGTCGCCCTGGCCGGCCGGCCCCGGCGCGAGCAGCGACGGTGCGAACCCGGCGGGCAGCCGGACCGCCGACCAGGCCACCCGCGGGGGTGGCTCCGGGGAGCCGGTCGACGTGCAGGCCGCGGTGACCGCGGCCAGCAGCACGACGACGCCCGCGCCGGAGGTGAACCGCATGGCCGCCACGATCACGAGTCGACCCGGGCCAGGTCAACGGGTCGACGGGTCAAGCGGCGCGTGTTGCGGGGCCCACGACGACCGGGTCCGCGGCCTCGGCCTCCGGCAGTACGACGGGGCGGCGGCGGGCCCGGCGACGGGACCGCACCCGGAGGCCGACCACGGTGATCGCGGCGGCGACCAGCACCAGGGCGCCGGGGAGCTCGGTGCGCAGCAGGGCCGTGACCAGGGACCCGGCCGCGATCCAGAGCAGGCTCCAGAGGGTCGAGCCGACGATGGAGGCGGCCAGGAAGGTGCGGTAGCGCAGGCGGGCGACGCCGGCGACGGCCGGCATCAGCGTGCGCACGACGGGCAGCAGCCGGCTGACGACCAGGGCGAGCGCGCCGCGGGTGCGGAGCAGCTCCGCCCCGCGGTCCCAGTGCCGGACGCCGATCCGGCGTACGATCCGCGACTGCGGCAGCCGGGCGCCCAGCAGCCGGCCGAGGCCGTAGTTGAGGTGGTCCCCGCCGACCGCGCCCAGGGTCACGAGCAGCACCAGCCACGGCAGGTGGCCGCTCGGGGTGGTGGCGGCGATCGAGCTGACCGCGGCCTCGCCGGGCAGCACCAGACCGACGCCCAGGACGGCCTCGGCGAACGCCGCGACACCGCCGAGCAGGATCCCGGTCCAGCCGTCGCCGCCGGTGACGCTGCCCGTGACGGAGGCCAGCGTCTGGCCCAGGTCGAGGATCATGCGGCGCTCGCCGCGCTGCGCCGACGCCACGGGCGCGGCAGGCGGGTCCGGCCGGGCTCGGGGAACACCACGAGCGCGAGCCCGAGGAACCCGACCGCCACCACGGTGTCGAGGAACCAGTGGTTGGCGGTCACGGTCACCACCGTGAACGTGGCCAGCGCGTGGGCGGCGGTCAGCCAGCCCAGCCAGCGCGGGCCGGTGCGGATCACGACGAACGCGATCAGGACCGCCCAGCCCACGTGCAGGCTCGGCATCGCGGCGTACTGGTTGGCGACGGTGGCGCTGGCGCCGTCGTACGCCGAGGGCCCGTAGCGGCTCATCGTGTCGAGGAAGCCCCACTGCGGGAACATCCGCGGCGGGGCCAGGGGGAACGCGATGTGCACCGCGACCGCGGTGAGGGTCTGCACGACCAGCAGGTTGCGCGCCCAGCGGTACTCGGCGCGGGGCCGGGCGACGAAGCCCCAGACCAGGAACGCGATCGTGAGCGGGAAGTGGACGCTGACGTAGTAGACGTTGGCGGCCTCGAACAGCCGGGCGCCGCCGACCGCGTGCTGGATCGCGGCCTCGGAGGGCAGGTGCATGGCCCGCTCGACCTGCCGGACGAGCAGCGAGTGCTGGTGTGCGACCGCCACGGAGCCCGCGGTCAGCATGCGGCCGGCCCGGTAGGCGAGGTAGACGGCCGCGATCAGCCCGAGCTCGGCGGCCGCGGCGCGGACCGCCGCCCAGGTGACCCGGCGCGGCCGGACCGGGGTGGAGTCGTCCGCCGCGTCGACGATCACGACACCTGGTCCCGGTGCGGTCGGCCAGGGCGCGGAGGGGCGCGGGCGCGGGCGCGGCGTGGTCACGGCACGGGTCGCAGTCTGGTCCACGCTCACACCGTGCTCCTCTCCTCTGGTGGTCGACTGGGGGTCGGCTGGTGGTCCGCTGGGTGCGGTCCGGGAATGGCCCGGGTCTCCCCGGGGTTGACCCGAAACCGACCGCCAGGTCATCGGTCTCGCTACAAGTGGAGATTGTCTCCGTTTGAACCGTACTCGATCCGGAGAAGCCTTTCCACTTTTTTCTCGGGCGAGTTTGCCACAAGATCGCGAATACGGAGAACACCCTCCGGTTGAGTAGGGTGGTGCCATGAGCGATCCGGCGACGACCCAGACGGCGGGCCAGGCGGCGGGCCAGGGGGCGGTCCAGACGACCGGCGAGCCGCGCCTGCGCAAGGACGCTCAGCGCTCCCGTCAGCTGGTGCTCGAGGCCGCGAAGAGCCTCTTCGCCGCCCGCGGCGTGGAGGTCGGGTTCGACGAGATCGCGCGCCGCGCGGGCGTGGGCGTCGGCACCGTCTACCGCCGGTTCCCGTGTCGCGAGGCGCTCGTCGAGGCGCTGTTCGCCGAGAAGCTGCTGCGGGTCAAGCAGACCGCGGCCACGGCGCTCGAGATCCCCGACCCGTGGCAGGCCCTGGTCTGGTTCTGCGAGAGCTGCATCAGCGAGCAGCAGTGCGACCGCGGCCTGACCCAGGTGCTCGCGAGCGGCGGCGTCGACACCGACAGCCTCGGCGACCTGCGCGAGCAGATCGGCGCCGCGGTCGACGACGTCGTACGCCGCGCGCAGGACGCCGGCGTGGTGCGCTCCGACCTCGCGTACGGCGACCTCGCCGTCACCCTGCACGTGCTCAGCCGGATGAGCGTGGAGGGCAGCGAGGTCTGGCGCCGCTACCTCGCGCTGTTCCTCGACTCGATCCGGACCCGGTCCGGCCAGGACGAGCTGCCCGGCCCGGCGCCCACCTTCTCGATGATCGAGGAGATCGCCCGCCGCCTCTGACCACGTTGAGTCGTGACTTGTGACCGTTGAGTCCGGAGAACCGGCCGTCAAAACCCCGACTCGACGGTCAGAACCCCCGACTCGACCGTCAGAAGTCCCGAATCAACGTCGGGGTGGGGTCAGGCGACCACGTGGTCCCAGCCGGCGGCGAGATAGTCGATGAAGGCCGGGCCGACCGCCTCGGCGCGCAGCTGCTCGCGGGTCAGCGGCCCGGGCCGTGCCTGGAACTCCCCGTCCGCGACCGCTCGGGCCGCGAAGTCGTGGTGCAGGATCGCGCCGATCCCGACCGTGACGATGTCGGCGCCCTGGTCCAGGCACCACCGGGCGTCGGCGGCCGACAGCACCCGGCCGGCGACCCCGAGCCGGGTGTCGCCGCGGGGCAGGTCGGTGAAGTGCTCGATGAGCAGCCCGTCGGCGCCGCCGCGCGGCCGCATGAAGACGTCCCACAGCGACATGTCGAGGTAGTCGAGCAGCCCCGAGGCGAGCACCTGCCGGGCGGTCTCGCGGCCCTCCTCCAGCGTGATGCCATTGCCCTCCGGGGTCAGGCGCAGCCCGAGCTGGAAGTCCGGCCCGGTGGTCGCGCGGATGCCCTCGAGGACCTCGGTGACCACGCGGAGCCGGTGGTCGAGGGAGCCGCCGTACCCGTCGGTGCGCTGGTTGCGGCCGTCGAGGAACTGGCCGAGCAGGTAGCCGTGCGCCCCGTGCACCTCGACGCCGTCGAAGCCGGCCCGCTCCGCCCGACCGGCGGCGGCCACGAAGTCGGCGACCAGCTCCTCGACCTCGCCGGCGGTCATCGCGACCGCGTTCTTCTCCGGGTCGTCCCACGGGCACTGGTTGGGCCGTCCGCTCAGCGCCGGGTCGGCGCGGCGGCCGCCGTGGTGCAGCTGCACCGAGGAGGCAGTGCCGGTGGTGCGGAGCCGCTCGGCCAGCCGGGTCAGGCCCGGCAGGTGCGCGTCCGCGGCGATGCCCAGCTGGCCGGCCCACGCCTGGCCCGCGGGGGCGACGTACGCCGCCGCCGTCATCACCAGGCCGAACCCGCCCTCGCCCCGCGCCTCGAGCCAGCGGGTCTCGTCCTCGGAGAGGGTGCCATCGGGGTTGCTCTGGGTGTTGGTGAGCGGCGCGAGCGCGAGCCGGTTGCGCCAGACGGGGCCGTGGGTCAGCGACAGTGGGTCGGAGATCGAGGTCACCGACCCATCCTCCTGCCTCGCCCAACCCGGCCGGCCACCGGTCACCCCGCCCGGTAGGGTCCCAGCTGGTCGAGGACGTGCCGGCAGATGCGGGCCAGCGCCTGCACGTCGGTCGCCGAGAGGGGGTCGAAGACCAGGCTCCTGACCGCGGCGACGTGGCCGGGCGCGGCCTGTCGGATCCGCTCCCAGCCCCGGTCGGTGATGTGCGCGTTCGTCTGGCGACCGTTGGCCGGGTCCCTCTCCCGCCGGGCGAGACCCTTGGCCTCCATCCGCTTCATCAGGTGCGAGAGCCGGGACTGCTCCGAGCTGGTGAGGATGGCCAGGCTCGACATGCCGAGCACCCCGTCCGGCGCCTCCGAGAGGCTGGCGAGCACGTAGTACTCGAGGAAGCTCAGGTCCGCGTCGCGCTGCAGCTGCTGGTCGAGCGCGACCGGCAGCCGGGCGAAGGTCTGCATCAGCGCCCGCCAGGCGGCCATCTCGCTGTCGGTGAGCCAGGCCGGGGAGGTGTCGTCCACAGGGGCAGTCTAGGCGACCGCGCTTGAATGTTCATATGTCGCGTGTATCGTCACTCATGAACATTCAAATGTCCGGCGACGCCGGACCTGGCAATTGGAGAGCACGATGCGCGCACTGCACGTCCCCACCCCCGGTGACCGGCCGACGGTCGGCGACCTGCCCGTCCCCGAGGTCGGTGAGGGCAGCGTCCTGATCCGGGTCCGGGCGGCCGGCCTCAACCCGATCGACAACCTCCTCGCCGCCGGCGCGATGTCCGGGATGGTCGAGCACGCCTACCCCCTGGTCGTGGGTCGCGACGCCGCCGGCGTCGTCGAGGCGGTCGGCGCGGGCGTCGACCACCTCCGGCCCGGCGACCGCGTCTACGGCCACGTCCTGCTGGCGCCGCCGGTCCAGGCCGGCACGGTCGCGGAGTACGCCGTGCTCCCCGCCGCCGGCGTCGACCTCCTCCCGGCCGGCCTGGACTTCGCCACCGCCGCGGCCATCCCGCTCGCGGCCGCGGCCGCGTCCGCCGCCGTCGACGCGCTCGACGGCAGCATCGGTCCCGGCAGTGTGGTCCTGGTCAACGGCGCCTCCGGTGGCGTCGGCTCGTACGTCGTCCAGCTGCTCGCCGCCCGACAGGTCGAGGTGGTGGCCACCGGCGTCGCCACCGACGTCGAGCGGCTCCGCGAGCTCGGCGCCACCAGGGTCGTCGACCACACGGCCGGCCCCGTGGTCGACCAGGTCCGCGCGGCGTACCCCGACGGAGTCGACGCCCTCGTCAACCTGGCCGGCAACACCGCCGAGGAGATCCCCCTCGGCGCGGTCGCGAAGGGTGGCGTGGTCTCGTTCACCACGATGGGGCCGGACGAGGAGTCGCTGGCCGCCGCCGGTCTGACCGGCACCAAGGTGATGGCGCGGCCGGTCCGCGAGGTCACCGCGCCGATCGTGGCCAAGGTCGCGGATGGGTCGATGCACGTCAGCGTCGCCGAGGTCCTCGACCTCGACCACGCCGCCGACGGCCTCGCCACACTGGCCCGGGGCGCGGCGCGGGGCAAGATCGTGGTCGTGCTCTAGCGGGATCGACGGAGGCGCGCCGCCCCGGATGGGGCGGCGCACCTCGGTATCCGAGGGTGGTCAGGCCGCGGCCAGGAGCTCCCGAGCGGCCGGTCGCGGGGCGCGGATGCCGACGCTCGCGACCAGCCCGCCCGCCACGGCGAGTCCGGCGACCAGCGTGAACCCGGCGTGGAACCCGGCCAGGCCAGCGCTGGTGACCAGTGCCGTCGTGACGAAGGCGACGCCGGCGGCGCCACCGATCTCGCGCGTGGTCTCGATCAGTCCGGCGGCCACCCCTGTCTGCTCTGCCGGCACTCCGGTGAGGGCCGCCATCTGGACGGCGGGCCCGCAGAGCCCGAAGCCCACGCCGATGAGCACGAACGCGGGGACGAGGCCGGTCGCGTAGTCGGTGTCCGCCGCCACCCGGGTCAGCAGCAGTGCCCCGACGGCCACCAGGACGAGGCCGGTCACGAGCATCCGGCGCAGGCCGACGCGGCCGGCCAGGCGTCCGCCGGCCATGGCGGCGACGAACACGGTCGCGGTCGTCGCCAGCCAGGCGATGCCGGTCCGGATCGGCGAGTAGCCCATCACCTGCTGCATGAGCAGCGTGCCGAGGAAGATGAAGCCGAACAGCGCGGCGAACGCGAGGAAGGCCGCCAGGTTGGCCGTGACGACCGTCCGGTTGCGCCACGTCGGCCGGGGGATCAGCGGCACGTCCGCGCGTGCCTCGAGGAGCGCGAAGACGACCAGCAGGGCTGCTGCGCCGCCCATCAGCGCCGCCGTCGAGCCGGTGAGCCAGCCGTGTCCGGTGGCGTGGTGCAGTCCGTAGACCGCGAGCAGCAGGCCGCCGGTCACCGCCGTGGCGCCGCCGAGGTCGAGGGGCGTGTCCAGGTCGCGGTCGCGGTCCTGCGACAGGACGACCGCCGCGAGGACGACCAGCGCCGTACCGGTCGGGACGTTGATGAAGAACGCCCAGCGCCACCCGGGGCCGGCGGTCAGGAGCCCGCCCACGACCACCCCGAACGAACCCGCGATCCCGCCGACGGCACCGAAGGCGCCGATCGCCCGGTCGCGCTCGGGGCCCTCCTCGAACGTCGCCGCCAGCAGCGACAGCGCGGCGGGGATCACCAGCGCGGCGCCCAGGCCCTGACCGCTGCGGGCGGCGATCAGCACCCCGGCCGACCCGGACATCCCCGCCACCAGCGACGCGGACGCCATCAGCGTGATGCCGGTGACGAACGTGCGGCGGCGGCCGAGCCGGTCCGTCGTCCGGCCGCCGACCAGGAGGAAGCCGCCGAGGATCAGGCTGTAGGCGACCACGACCCACTGCACCGTGTCCCGCCCGACCGTGAACTCCGACTGGATCGACGGCAGCGCGATGTTCACGATCGCCGTGTCCAGGTTCGCCATCCCCATCGCCGTACAGGCCAGGAGCAGTACGACGGCCTTCCGTCGCCGCGTGGTGGTGCCCGGTGGCGCCGGGTGCTCGGTCCGCTGGTGTGTCTCGGTCATCGTGATCCTCCCGGCCGTCGGCCTCTCCGTGGTTAACGCAACTGATGGTTGCGTATTGCCATGGTAGGCCGAGGTCGCGGAAATGCGCAAGCATTGGTTGCGCGTCGAGGAGGCCCGCGGCCGCCGAGGTGACCTGGCACGTGCATCCGACCGATCGGGCGGGGACGATGGTCTGGCAGATCTCACATCCACCACCTGCGGAGCGTCTTCCACCACGTGAAGCCATTTGACGACGTCGTCGCCGAGCACGGTGCCACCGTGCTGCGGGTCTGTCGCGCGGCCCTCGCTCAGGCAGACGCCGATGACGCTTGGGCCGAGACCTTCGTGTCTGCCATGCGTGCCTACCCAAGCCTCCCGGCAGACGCGAACGTCGAGGCCTGGCTGGTCGCGATCGCCCACCACAAGATCATCGACACTCACCGAGCGACCCGGCGTCGTCCTGTGCCCGTCGACGTCCTTCCGGAGTCCGGCACCGAACCAGGCCCGGGCCCAGGCGAGCACGACGCGCTCTACGACGCACTCAAACGGCTCCCGGACAAGCAACGTCACGCTGTCGCCTACCACCACCTCGGAGGACTCTCACACCGCGAAGTCGCCACCGTTCTCGGCGGCACCGAGGCCGCGGCCCGGCGCGCCTCGGCCGATGGCATCAAGGCGCTGCGCCGCACCTACCAGCAGGAACGAGCACACCGATGACCGAGAACCGCCCCGATGAGGTCTTGGCGTCACTGCAGGCTGATGAGTCGGTCGTGATCGACCGCCTCCGGGCGAGACTCGCCGCCGACGCGGCCGACGCCGGCCTCCTCGACGTCGCTTACCGTACGCTCGACACGCCCGTCGGCACGCTTCTCCTTGCGGCCACGGAGAGTGGCCTGGTCCGAGTTGCTTACGCGCGGGAGGATCACGACGTCGTCCTGCAGGCCCTGGCGGACAGGATCAGCCCCCGTGTCCTTCTCGCGCCCCGGCGCCTGGACCCTGCTGCCTACCAGCTGGAGGAGTACTTCGCCCGCGCGCGCAGGGCCTTCGACATCGCACTCGACCTCCGTCTTGCCGCCGGATTCCGTCGCGATGTTCTGACGCGCCTGGGCGAGATCGCTTACGGGCACACCGGCAGTTATGCCCAGGTCGCCGCCGCAGCCGGCAGTCCGCGCGCGGTCCGCGCCGTCGGCTCGGCGTGCGCCACGAACCCGCTGCCTGTCGTCGTGCCGTGCCACCGGGTCATCCGTTCGGACGGCGCGCTCGGAGAGTACGTCGGGGGTCTCGATGCGAAGCGAACCCTGCTCACCCTCGAGGGAGCCGTCTGATCTCGGGTCGGCCCACGTGCTGACGAGTTTGCCCGACGACCTCACATCCGGGCCGGCTCGCACGTCTGCTCGGTGGAGCGCGCCGCGTTCTCCCCCGGTCGACCGACCCGGGCTCTCGTCCTTGATTGGAAACGTATGTCTATCGCACTCGTCACTGGCGCCAACCGCGGTATCGGCCTCGCCACCTCTCGCGCCCTCGCACAGACCGGAGCGTGCGTCGTGCTCACCGGCCGCAGGCTCGCAGACGCCGAAGCGGCAGCCGCGTCGTTGAGGCAGGAGGGCCTCGACGTACGGGCCCTCGAGCTGGATGTGACATCTTCGGACAGCATCACCGCTGCTGCGGAGCGGGTCGCTCGTGACCAGGGACACCTCGACATCTTGGTGAACAACGCCGGCGTGCTGCCGGAGGCCACTGACGCGACCGAGCACCACTTCGCCAACCCGGAACTGGTCCGCGCGACCTTCGAGGTCAACGTCGTTGGCGCCGTCGCGGTGACCGAGGCCTTTCTCCCGCTGCTGAAGCGAAGTGCCGGCGCCCGGATCGTGAACCTCTCGACGACCATGGGCTCGCTCAGCGACCAGACGAACCCCGCGTCGCCGTACTACGGGATGGTCGTGCCCGGCTACCAGAGCTCCAAGGCAGCCTTGAACAGCATCACGATCGGTCTCGCCAAGGCCCTCGCCCCGACGGGCATCAAGGTCACCGCCGTCTGCCCGGGATTCGTGCAGACCGAGCTGACTCCGATGAACAAGGAGCAGGCGCCCCTCACCGCGTCGCAGGCCGCCCAGGTGGTGCTCGCCGCGGCGACGCTGCCAGAGGATGCTGCGTCGGGAACCTTCGTCGACGCCAACGGCACGGTCGCCTGGTAGTCGAGCGCCCCGACGTCGGCGGTGTCTTGTCGGCGGGGCCGTCCACCTCGATGGTCCCGCCGGCTGGCACGCGCTGTTCTGACCGTGAAAGGCGGCCACCCACGTGTCGACCGGCCTCGCCAGCCTCGCCGGCGCCATCGCGACGCTGCTGTTCGTGACCAGCACGCTCCCCATGCTGACCAAGGCCGTGCGCACCAGGGATCTGACCTCGTACAGCGGCAGCAACCTCGCCGTCGCGAACGTCGGAAACATCGCTCAAACGCTCTATCTGACGACCGTCCCGTCGATCCCGATCTGGGCACTCCACCTCTTCAACACCCTCGCCAGCGCGTCCATGCTCGCCCTCTGGATCCGGCACCGACCGGTGGAGGGCCCTCGACGAGCGGCGGGTCGAGCTGCGTCGACCCCGAGCGCGCCAACCGGTCGGGTCTGCGGCACCATCCATCGTGCCTCGAATACCGAAGCAGATCTTGCTAGGGTTCGCTCATGCCCTCCCGGCTAGTCACGTCCGTCCAGGGCCGCGAGGTCGGCGCGATCGCGGGCGAGCTCGCGGCGGCCGTCCGGTTCCACAGCCCCGTAGCCGACTATGAAGGCCGTCCAGATGTCAGCCACCTTCTCGGACTCATCGCTGGGGTGTTGGGTGAGCTTCGGATCACGCGCGAGGTCCAGGCTGGGGCGCACTGGACGACGTTCTTCGACACCGACTTTGACGGACGCACCCTTCAAGGGATATTGGACGAACGGCGCGACGCGGCCGGCAAGGTGATCGAGGCGACCCTGATGCTGCGGCCGCTGGGTACTCTCCGGCACGCGGTCGCTGCCATGGGGGAATCCCTCGCCGCCAGCCCTCTTCCGGGGTCGGTCCGCTGATGCAGGGTGCCGGGATCATCGACGCCTGGGCACGGCTGCCTAGGACCGACGAGGCCATCCCTCTGGCCTGGAAACCTATCCCCAGCTCCCGTTGGAGCGGTGCGTTGACGACGTCCGCGCTCGGGACCTTCCTGACCCCACACGCACGCAGTTCCTCAGGTCCAACGCCGAGCGGGTCTTCGGGATGGGATGACCCACGTGAGTGACGAGACGCCCAAGACGATCCCTCCACGCGCCGGACGACCGGTGCGCGGCTCGCGAACCGGCCGCCCAGTCATGGCGTTGCTGGACCTTCTCGGGCGACGGTGGACCCTGCGGCTGCTGTGGGAACTGCACACCGCTGGTTCCAGCCCGTTGACATTCCGAGCAATCCAGGGACGCTGCGAGGACATGTCGTCGAGCGTCCTGAGCGATCGGCTCGGCGAACTGCGTCAGGCCCAGCTGATCGAGCACGATCGGGGCGGGTATCGGCTTTCTGCCCTCGGCGCCGAACTCGTCGGCCTGCTGCTTCCACTGGATGCCTGGGCAACCCGATGGGGCGGTCGGGAGACCAACCCCTAGAGCGACTGGGTTGGCGCAGTTCTGTCGTCGAACCAGAGATCGGGCGCTGGGCCTTGTCAGCGAGACGGTGCCTCCGCCGGCCGGTCGCTGAACGCCGCGCTCCTCCCGCTGGCCGACCGCGGCGAGCGCAACCACGACCGCATCCGCGAGGTTCGTGCGGCGGCGGCGAGTGACGAGCCGTGGCTTCGCGGGAGTCTCAGGCGCCGAGAGATGCCAGGCTGCGGCGCAGCCACGCGTGCTCGGCCTGCCACGTCGCCTTGGCCATGGTGGTCATGCCCTCGCGGAAGAGGGAGTCCTGGTCACCGCCGGCGATGAAGAACCCCCGGGCAGGATCCTCGAGGAAGGCCAGGCGTCGTTCCAGCACGGCCCGTTGGCGACCGACCTCAGGGACGTGATGGAGGAACGCGAGCACGGCGAACCAGCGGTTGCGGTCGGACACGTCGACGTGATCGGCCTCCACCAGGCGACGCAGAAGCTCGGAACGGCCCTCGTCGGTGAGGTGGAGCACGACACGGGCAGGTCCCCCGTCGCCGGGCGCGGTCGTCCGGGTCACCAGGCCCCGCGCTTCCAGGCGCTTCGTCGCCGGCGACAGCGCTCCGTCGCTGACCGGTCGTACGTGCCCGGTCAGCGCCGTGATGCGTCGGCGCAGCTCGTAGGCGTGCAAGGGCTCCTCGGCGAGGAATCCGAGGATGCAGAGCTCCAGCACGAGGCGCTCCTTCCGGGAGGGGTGGTTGGTGGTTCGGGTCAGGATGCCGGGCGGCGCGAGGAAGACCGCGACCGCCGTAACGATCACGAGGATGCCGACGCAGACGCGGGCGGTGATCGGCTCGTCGAGGAAGGCGGCACCGAGCGCCACCGAGACGATGACCGAGGCGTAGGAGACGATCGAGGACCGGGCCGCGCCGACCTGCTGGATCAGGGCGGTGTTGGCCAGCCAGCCCAACCCCGAGCAGCCCACGCCGACCGCTGCCACCGCGGCCCAGGCCGCCGGTTTCCAGTGCAGGTCGCCCCCGGCCAGCGCCGCGAGCGGCAGCAGGGCCAGGCTGGCCAGGCCCATCTCGGCCGTGCTCAACGCCAACGGGCTGACCCCGGACAGCTGTGCGCGCACCACGATCGCGGCGACGGCGTAGCAGCCCGAGGCGGCCAGCGGCAGCAGGCTCCAGTGGAGTGCGGAGGCAGGGACCGCCGTCGCACAGATCAGGGCGACGCCGGCCAGTGCGACCGGGAGCGCGACCACCTGCGGGGCGCGCAGGCGCTCGGCGGGCCGGATCGAGGTCGCCAGCGCGATCCAGACCGGCGTCATGGCGAGGATGACCGCCGTCGTCCCGGTCGGGACATGTCGCTCTCCCGCACCGATGAGCAGGTTGGGCAGCACCGCGGCGCCCAGGGTGACGGTCGCCACGGCGAGTGGGTGCCGGCGGAGGAGTCCGGCGATCTCTGCTGCGGCCCCGCCCCGGTTTCGCCGGCTGAGGACGGCGGAGGCGAGCCCAAGCGCGGCGACAGCCGACGTCACCCGGACCGCCGCCATCGTCGCCGTCGGCATGGCCTGCTGTGCGACGGCGATCAGCCAGAACGGCGCCCCGAGTCCCAGGGTCGCGGCGACGCCCAGGCCGAGCGTCTGGGATGGCCGATGCACGACACCAGGCTAACACTAATCGAGGTAGCCCCTGCCTCCTGGCGGCCCGCGAGCGTCGATCGGGTGGAGAGCGGTGCTCCTCCACCCGATCGACGTCGTGTGATCACCCCCAGCGCGTGCCTGCAGGCACCCGCAGTGTGGTGTTGATGCGGTTGAAGAAGTTGGTGGTCGCGATCATCAGGACGATCCCGTTGAGCTGAGCGTCATCGAAGTGCGTGGCGGCCTCGTCCCAGATCTCGTCCGTCACCGCTCCCGGGTTGTCTGCGAGGCGGGTTGCTGCCTCAGTCAGGGCGAGTGCGGCCCGGTCGGCCGCGGTGAACAGTGGGGACTCGGACCAGGCGCTGACGGCGAGCAGCTGCTCGACGCTCACGCCGGCCTTGTTGGCCGACTCGATGCCGGCGTCGACGCACGCGCTGCACGCGTTGATCTGGCTGGCCCGCATGTGCACCAGCTCGAGCGTCGACGGTGCGACGCCGCTGGCGTACATCGCCTTGTAGAGGTGCTGGACGCCGGTGATCGTGTCGGGCGAGGTCGGGGCGGTGGATCGGGCGGTCATGTCGATTGCCTCCTGGGCGGTCGTGGTGGATCGGTCAGGGGTACGACGCGGCCGGGGCCGAAGATGTAACCACAGCGGGTCGTCACATATCGGCCCGGCCGCACGTCGTACCGGTGATCGCCCGACACAGGAGAACGCCGTGACCCGAGATGACGACCTTGCCCAGCGCTTCGAGGCCAGGCGTGGCTACCTGCACCGCCTGGCGCTCAAGATCGTGGGCACGCACTTCGAGGCGGAAGACGCGGTGCAGGAGACGTGGCTGCGGCTGTCCAGGAACGGCGCGCACGAGATAGAGAATCTCGACGCCTGGCTGACGACGGTGACCGCCCGGGTCTGCCTCGATCTGCTGCGGGGCCGGACGGCGCGGCGCGAGCACGCGCTCGAGATCCAGTTCGACCTCGCAGAGCCGACCGACGGGACCAGCCCGGAGACCGAGGCCGTGCTCGCCGAGTCGGTCGCCGTGGCGCTGCACGTGGTGCTCGACGGCCTCACGCCTGCCGAACGGGTGGCGTTCGTCCTCCACGACCTCTTCGCGGTGCCGTTCGCCACCGTGAGCGACGTACTCGGACGCACTCCCGACGCGACCCGGATGCTGGCCAGCCGCGCCCGTCGCCGGGTCCGGGTCGAGGCCGGCGCCGGGCAGCAGGCCGGCCGCGAGGTCGTCGAGGCATTCTTCGCCGCCGCGCGCTCGGGGGAGCTGGAGGAGCTCGTCACGCTGTTGGCGCCGGACATCGTGCTGCGCACTGACCGCCTCGTCGTCCACGGCGCCCGTCAGGTCGCCTCGGGTGCGGTCACCTTCGCCCGCCCCGATGCCGTCGTACACCCGGCGGTCGTCAACGGCCTGCCCGGCGTCGTCGTCACCGTCGGTGGTCGTCCGCTCACGATCATGGCGTTCACCGTCCGCGACGGGCGGGTCGCCGCGATCGACGGCCTCAGCGACCAGGCTCGGCTCGCCAAGCTCGTGCCGTCCTGGATCCGCTGACCACCTGGGGTTCGGCCCGCGTCCCGCGTCTGCTCCGTCAGCGCACCACTCGGCCGGAGAGCGAGATGCGACGAGGCCCCCGCCGGTCATCCGGTGGGGGCCTCGCCTTCGCAGATCGGGACCTGCGTGCTTGTGGGCAGGGGCGGGGTCGAACCGCCGACCTTCCACTTTTCAGGCGGACGCTCGTACCAACTGAGCTACCTGCCCAAGCGACGGACACCCTACAGGAGCAGTGACGGCTCCCGGAAACCGAGGTGGCTCGCCCCGGGTGTGACCGGCAGCGCTTCCCGCCGGGTGACAATTCGTACGACGCCGGGCGGCCGTCCTATGCTCTTCCGAGCGTGTCCGGCCCCCATCGTCTAGCGGCCCAGGACCCCGCCCTTTCACGGCGGTAGCACGGGTTCGAATCCCGTTGGGGGTGCGATCCCGGCCTGTTCCCGCCTCGATTGGGAGCGGACGAGGTCTGTAGGTTAGAGTTCCCACCGCTTCGACAACGAGGCGAAAGCACCATCCCAGCACCAGCAAGGCCCCGTAGCGCAGTTGGTTAGCGCGCCGCCCTGTCACGGCGGAGGCCGCGGGTTCGAGTCCCGTCGGGGTCGCCAGCAGACGCCCCGGATCGAGAGATCCGGGGCGTTCGCCATTTCCCCCGGCCCGTGTCCGACCACCCCTGGACCACAATGGCGCCATGCCGATCGAGATGGGCGCCGCGGAGTTCGACGCGCTGGTGGACCGCGCGCTCGACGGGATCCCCGACGAGATCGCGGCGCTGGTGCGCAACGTGGTGGTGCTCGTCGAGGACGAGCCTCCGGAGGACGACCCCGACCTGCTCGGGCTCTACGACGGCATCGCGCTCACGGAGCGCTGGGGCGACCCGATGATGGAGCTGCCCGACCGGATCTTCGTGTTCCGCGGTCCGTTGCTCGACATGTGCGACACCGAGGAGCAGCTGGTCGACGAGGTGCGGATCACCGTGGTGCACGAGGTCGCCCACCACTTCGGCATCGACGACGACCGCCTGCACGACCTGGGCTACGCGTAGCCGGCAGCCCTCAGGAGACGGTGCTGGGGGCGCGCCCGGAGACCGCGCCGTCCCACGGCGTCGGCGGCGCGCCGCCCTCCTGGCGCACGAACTCGCTGAGGAACCAGCGCTGGAACTGCTGCTGCTGTGGGGTGCGGGCCAGCGACAGCAGCCGCTCCTCGCGGCAGAACGCGTCGGCGAGGTCGAGCAGCTCGATGAAGCGGCCGATCGTCGCGGCGGTCTGCCGGGGCATCGCGACCCGCAGGTCGGCGGTCGCGGCGCCGGACTCGAGTGCGGTGTCGATCTGCTCCGCACCGATGCCCTCGCGCAGGTCGCGCTCGAGCGAGCCGAACAGGTCCGAGAGGTCCTTCGCGAGCGGGTACTCGTGCTCGTGGGCGAGTGCCAGCAGCCGCACCTCGCGGCGCAGCTCGCGGTAGTGGTGCTGGAACTCCACGAACGGGCGCAGCGGAACCCCGCGGATCTCGATCCGCAGCTCGTCGGGCGAGGGCTGACGTGCGGTCACCGGCGCGACCAGGCCGGTCACCACGCCCTCGACCATCTCGTCCCCGGAGTGGGCCCGCGGCACGAACCAGAGGATCTTGCCGTCCTCCTCGACCTCGACCCCCCAGGCCGCCGAGCACCGGGCCACGATGCTGAGCCCTCGACCGAAGGTGAGGAGCAGCTCGTCCTCGTCATGTGCGCCGGCGGTCGGCATCAGCGGCAGCTCGCGTGAGCCGTCCCGGACCTCGACCCGGGGATGCTCGCGGGTGCCGCGGACCCGCACCGAGAGCGGGGCCTCGGCGTGCAGCAGGGCGTTGGTGACGAGCTCGGAGACCGCGAGCTCGGCGCACTCGACCAGGTCGCTGCGGCCGATGTCGTGGCAGGTGCTGACCACCCAGCGGCGTGCGTCCTGCACGCCACGAGGACCCGAGCCCAAGGACAGGGCTGGCCTGTTCAGCGGCACGGTGGTCTCCACGACGGGACGGGGCGGTACGGACGGGGGTCAGGCGGCGATGCCATTGTCGGCTCGTGTACCCGAGGGGATTCCGCACGAAACATCGCCCGAGCGCGGCGCATCCAGCGGTCCAGACGAGCCCAGGCAACGGGATCGACGCCATGGGTACTGGTGTGACCGAGAGTACTAGCGCCGTTTGGCCGGGAGCGGGCTCTCCCGGAAGAATGCGGGTACGGGTCAGCGTTGACCGGACAGGAACCGATCTCGCACGGAAGGGCCCGCGATGGCAGCAACCGAAACCCACCGTCACCAGGTCGTGATCGTCGGCTCGGGCTTCGGCGGGCTGTTCGGCGCCAAGGCACTGCGACGTGCGGACGTCGACGTGACGATGGTCGCGAAGACCTCCCACCACCTCTTCCAGCCGCTGCTCTACCAGGTGGCGACCGGCATCCTCAGCCAGGGCGAGATCGCCCCGCCGACCCGCGAGATCCTCAGCGGCCAGAAGAACGCCACGGTGCTGCTGGGTGAGGTCACCGACATCGACCTCGAGGCGCGCACGGTCACCTCGCAGGTGCTGGGCCGCCCGACGGTCACGCCGTACGACTCCCTGATCGTGGCGGCGGGCGCCGGCCAGTCCTACTTCGGCAACGACCACTTCGCGGAGTACGCCCCCGGCATGAAGAGCATCGACGACGCCCTCGAGCTGCGCGGGCGGATCTTCGGGGCCTTCGAGATGGCCGAGCTCGGCGCGTCCCGCGGCGACGACATCGACCACCTGTTGACCTTCGTCGTGGTCGGCGCCGGCCCCACCGGGGTCGAGATGGCCGGCCAGATCGCCGAGCTGGCGCACCGCACGCTGCGCAAGGACTTCCACTACATCAACACCCGCACCGCGCGGGTGATCCTCGTCGACGCGGCACCGCAGGTCCTGCCGCCGTTCGGCGCCAAGCTCGGCGCCAAGACCAAGACCGAGCTGGAGCGGCTCGGCGTCGAGGTGATCCTCGGCGCGATGGTGACCGACGTCGACGAGCGCGGCATCGAGATGAAGTTCAAGGACGGCCGGGTCGAGCAGATCGACACGGTGACCAAGATCTGGGCCGCGGGCGTGCAGGCCAATCCGCTCGGCGGCACCCTGTCGGAGCAGACCGGCGCACCCCTCGACCGGGCCGGCCGGATCTCGGTCAACCCCGACCTGACGCTGCCCGGCCACCCCGAGGTGTTCGTGGTGGGCGACATGATCGCCCTCGACAACCTCCCCGGCGTCGCGCAGGTCGCGATCCAGGGCGCCAAGTACGCCGCCAAGGAGATCGACCGGCGGTTGAAGGGCAAGCCCTCGCAGGGGCCGTTCAAGTACTTCGACAAGGGCTCGATGGCGATCATCAGCCGGTTCCGTGCGGTCGCGATGATCGGCAAGGTCCGGGTCACCGGCGTGATCGCCTGGCTGATGTGGCTGGGCCTGCACCTGATCTACATCACCGGCTTCAAGAGCCGGGTCACCGCGCTGCTCCACTGGGCGGTCTCGTTCATCGGCCGCGGGCGGTCCGAGCGGACCACCACCGAGCAGCAGATCTTCGCCCGCAGCGCCCTCGGCCGGCTCAAGCACGGCGCCGCCGACCTCGTCTCCGACCCGGGGGCGTACGACGCGGCCCGCGAGCTGCTGGAGACCACGCGGCGTGCCGAGCTCGAGGCGCGGGCCCGCGAGGAGGCGCGGCTCACCGACGCCGGCGAGCGCGGCGTGAAGAGCGGCTGACCCTACTCGAAGTAGCTCGGGGTCGCCGCCGGGTCCTGCTTCGCGATCGCCTCGCGGGCCCAGCGGGGCAGGATGAACAGGCCCTCGGCCTCGACCGTCACCCCCTCGGCGTCCTGCAGGTGGCCCTTGGCCCAGGTCTTGATGCCCTCGCTGCGGTCGATCCAGGCCTCGGCGCGCAGGTCGCCGAGCGGGGTGCCGCGCCGGTAGCGCAGCGTGAGCGTGCCGGTCATCCCGGGCTTGCCGCCGGCGCCGGCCGCCTCGCCGAGCATCTGGTCGAGGATCAGCGCGGAGACGCCGCCGTGCACCAGCCCCGGCGGCCCTTCGTACGCCGCGCCGAGGTGGAAGTCCGACCAGGCGCGCCCGGTGTCGTCGTGGTCGATCACCAGCGGCGGCGCGACCGCGTTGCGCAGCCCGACCACGGTGTTGCCCCAGGGGCGGCCGCGGCCGGTCGCGCCGAACCGCACGCCGTACGGCCCGTCGAGCTGCCGGACCCGCAGCCGGGCGGTGAGCGCCTCGACCTCCGCCTGGACGGCCCGGACCTCGTCGTCGTCGACCTCGGTGCGGATCGTGGCGTCGACCAGCTCGCGCACCGCCTGGGTGAACGGCCCGTAGAGCGCCTTCTGGCGCTCGAGCTCCTCGGCGGTGATGTCGTCCTGCACGTATCCGGGCACGCCCCGAATCCTAAGACACTGTCCTAGAACACGTTCCAGTCACCGGGGCCGGTAGTGCACCTCGGGCCGATGGGTGTGGAGCGCCCGCAGGAACTCGGCCGGGTCGACCATCGACGCGTCGAGCACGTACGGCGCCAGGCCGCGCCGGTGGAACAGCACCCGCCAGGAGCGGTCGCCCGGCAGTCCGAGGACGTCGACCGGCGAGCGGGTGTCGGCGAGGTCGAAGACGTGCCGGCTGCCGTGGCGGACGATCTCGAGGTGGCTCCCGGTCAGCGCGACCGTGGTGGACGTGGTGCGCCGGGCCCAGGCCCGCCAGCAGCCGAGCGTCAGCGCCACCAGCACGCCCGCCAGCCCGAGCGTGAGCGCACTGGGGTCGGCGTACGCGACCGCGGCCTGGGCCACGGTCACCACGGCGCACGCGAACAGCAGGAAGGCGACGACCCGTCGTCCGCCCGGGGCGACGCTGAGGTCGATCGAGGGGGGCGCGGGCGCGGTGACGGGCATGGCGACGGGCGCGGCCAGGGCCGCGCCCGTCGGTCCCCGTGCGTCCGAGCCCTCGCCGCCCTCCGGAGACGGCGGGGTCACGGCAGGATCCGACTGCCGGGACGTGTTCATCAGAACTGGGAGGGCGGCCCGGGTGAGATCCTCGATCACTGCCAAGCCGGGCTCACGATCGTCGGAGGTGAGCCAGCCGTTGAGCAGGTCGAGGGAGGACGCGGGGGTCTGCTCCCGATTCGCGCTCCCCATACCCGGAGAACGCAGCCGCCAATCCTGCGTTATGGAGACGGCTGCCAGTGGTCTGGTCCACCGGAAGTCCGGGGCGTCCGGCCCGGTCCGGAAATAGAGTGAACCGCCGGCGTCTCGGGTCACCGACGGTTCAACAGTCCGAGAGGTTAGGGGCTCCCGGATGCCGCGCGCACCGAATCGGCCAAGGTGGTCCCACTGGAGTAGACCGGTTGCGGTGACCGGTCTGCGGGTCGGTGGGCCCCGTGGGGCTCGAACCCACAACCTATGGATTAAAAGTCCACAGCTCTGCCAGTTGAGCTAGAGGCCCGGGGAACAGGGGTACCCGGCGGGGAGTCCTCTGGCTGACCAGCAGGTGGTTCCGCCGCCCTGACCGAGGAGACAGTACCCGGTCGGCGGGCTGGTTCAGTCGTCCGGGCCCGGCGACCAGCCCACGGGCACGCGGGCGGTCTCGAGCACCTCGGTCAGGCTCGCCGCCGCCTCCGGCGGGAGCGCCGTCGCCGCGTGGGCATAGATGATCGGCTCCTCCTTGGAGTTGTGCCGATCCAGCTGGGCGAGCAGGGTCCGGCCCAGGACCTGGAGGCGGTCGCCTGGTCCGTCGCCGTCCAGCGCGGCGTCGATCTCGTCCATCGTGCGCCACAGGTCGCGGTGCTCGGTGAGCATCACGAACAGCGGCATCCGCAGCGCCGGGTCCTGGAGCATCGGGAACAGGCACTCCTCCTCGACGAAGATGTGCCGGCGCAGCGCCGCCAGCGCCGTCCGCAGCTGCGGCGCCCCGGCGATCCCGTGGGCGACGAAGTACTCGAGCCCGGCGTCGACCTCCTGGTGCTCACGCTCGAGCACCGCCATCGGCGTCGTCGCGTCCAGCTCGGTGTCCCTCGTTGCCTCGTTCACGGTCGTCCTCTCGTCGGTGGCTAGTTTATACAAGCACGGATTGTGTAAACTAGCCATCGTGACCTACGTGATCGGACAGCCCTGTGTGGACGTGATGGACCGCGCCTGCGTCGACGAGTGCCCGGTGGACTGCATCTACGAGGGAGCCCGGAGCCTCTACATCCATCCCGACGAGTGCGTGGACTGCGGCGCGTGCGAGCCGGTGTGCCCGGTCGAGGCGATCTACTACGAGGACGACCTGCCGCCCGAGCTCACGCCGTACCTCGCCGACAACTCGGCGTTCTTCTCCGAGCCGCTGCCGGGCCGCGACCGGCCCCTCGGATCGCCCGGGGGAGCGGCGAAGCTGGGGGCGCTCGGGGTCGACACGCCCCTGGTCGCCGGGCTCCCGCCCCAGAGCTCATGAGCCGGGCGCCGGAGAGGGGCGGCCGCGAGCGGGTGCTCGCGGTGCTCCGCGGCGCGCGGCAGCCGATGAGCATCGTCGAGATCGCCCGGCGGCTGGACGTCCACGCCAACACGGTGCGGTTCCACCTGGACACGCTCACCGAGCAGGGACGAGTCGAACGGGTCGAGGCGACGAACACCGGCCCCGGACGACCGCCGCTGCTGTTCCGGATCACCCCCGGCATGGACCCGGCGGGGCCGCGCAACTACGAGATGCTCGCCGGGATCCTGGTCGAGGGGCTGGCGCGCGAGCCGGACGCCGACGCGCGCGCCGAGCGCTTCGGGGACACCTGGGGCCGGGGCCTGGTGGCCTCGCCGCCCGCGTCGCAGACCCCCGGTGAGGCCACAGACACTCTGGTCGCCATGCTCGACGATCTCGGCTTCGCCGCCGAGCGGCGCGGCGGCGGGACCCGGCTGGAGATCGGTCTGCGCCACTGCCCGTTCCTCGAGCTCTCGAGCCACCGCACCGACGTCGTGTGCCCCCTCCACCTCGGTCTGATGCGGGGCGTGATGGGGCAGCTCGCCAGCGGGGTCTCCGTCGAGTCCCTCGAGCCCTACGTCGAGCCCGACCTGTGTCTGACGCGCCTCGTCCTCAACCCCTAGGAGGAAGCATGACGACAGGAACCGATCCGACCGCCGCCCTGATCCTGTTCCTCGCGGCGTTGGTCATGGTGGTCGTGGTCATCGGTGGGGGCGTGTGGCTGGCCGTGCGCGCCGGCAACACGAACAAGCCCCACTAGCCCCGGCCAGGACGAAGGGCCCTACTCGGTGCCCCGCCGCTGTGGTCCGATCGACTCGGCGGGGAGGCGACATGACGGCCATGTTCCGGTACCGGGCGCCGCGGCGGCGCGACGAGCTGCTCGAGCTGCTCGCGGAGTACGGCGAGCGAGCGCGCGTCCTGGCCGGCGGGACCGACCTGCTCGGCGACGTCCGCAGCGGCCTGGCCCGCCCCGCCGCGGTGGTCGACGTGAAGCTGGTCCCCGGGTTCGGCGAGCTCGCATGGAGCGCCGCCGAGGGGCTGGTGATCCGGCCGGGTGTCACCATCGACGACGTGCTCCGCGACGAGCGGGCCCGCTCGTCGTACCCGCTGCTCGCGGCGTGCGCGCAGGACCTGGCGTCGCACCAGATCCGCAACCGCGCCACCGTGGTCGGCAACGTCGTCAACGCCTCGCCGTGCGCGGACATGGCGCCCGCCCTCCTGTGCCTCGGCGCCCGGGCGGTGATCAGCTCCCAGGACAGCCGGCGAGAGGTGCCGTTCACCGAGTTCTTCACCGGGGCCAAGCGCACCGTGCTGCGCGCCGGCGAGCTGCTCGAGGAGATCGTCGTCCCGGCGCAGAGCGCCGGCGCGCGCGGCTCCTACCGCAAGCTGAAGCGCATCAAGGGCCACGACCTCGGCATCGTCGGGGTCGCCGCGATGGCCAAGGACGGCGAGCTCCGGCTGGGCATCAGCTCGTGTGCCCCGACGCCACTGCTCGTCGACGGGCTGACCACGCGCGACCCGGTCGACGAGGTGGTGGCGGTGGCCCGGGCGGCGATCAGCCCGATCAGCGACGTGCGCTGCACGAAGGAGTACCGGACCCACATGGTCGGCGTCTACGTGCGCAGGGCCATGGAGGAGGTGGCCTGATGCAGATCTCGGTGACCGTCAACGGCCAGGTCTGCCAGAGGGACGTCGAGGACCACTGGACGCTCCTGCGCCTCCTGCGCGACGGGCTGGGCCTGACCGGCTCGAAGGAGGGCTGCGGGGCCGGCGAGTGCGGGGCGTGCACCGTCGAGCTGAACGGGCGGACCGTCAACTCGTGCCTGGTGCTGGCGGTCGAGGCCGACGGCGGCAGCGTGCGGACCGTCGAAGGTGAGGCCGAGCAGGGTCGGCTCTCGCGGATCCAGGAGGCGTTCGCTCGCCATCACGCGGTCCAGTGCGGGTTCTGCACCGGCGGCATGGTGATGTCGGTCCGCGACCTGCTCCAGCGCAACCCCCAGCCCACGGTTCGCGAGATCCAGGAGGGCATTGAGGGCAACTTCTGCCGCTGCACCGGCTACGCGCAGATCATCGAGGCGGTCCTCGACGTCTCCGGCCAGCTCGACGACTCCTCGGTGGGGGACCTGCGGCATGTCTGAGCTGACGGTGGTCGGTGCCGACGTACCCCGCGTGGAGGCGGTGGAGAAGCTCACCGGGGACGCCCTCTACACCGGCGACCTGCTGCTGCCGGGCCTGCTGCACGCGAAGGTGAAGGCGAGCCCGCACGCCCGCGCCCGGATCCTCCGCATCGACACCAGCAGGGCCGAGGCGCTCCCAGGGGTGCACGCCGTCCTCACCGGGCACGAGCTCGACCACAAGCTCGGCCTGTACGTCGTCGACAAGGACATCCTCGCCAAGGACGTGGTCCGGCACTTCGGCGAGGCGGTGGCGGCTGTCGCGGCCGAGTCGGTGGAGACCGCGAGCGCGGCGGTCGAGTTGATCGAGGTCGAGTACGAGGTGCTGAGCCCGGTGCTCGACCCGATGGAGGCGATCGGCGACGACGCGCCCCTGGTGCATCCCGACCTCGGGAGCTATGCGTACGTCGAGGCCGCCTTCAGCCCGCAGCCCGGCACCAACGTCGCGCACGTGCAGCGGGTGCGCAAGGGCGACCTCGACCGGGGCTTCGCCGAGGCGGAGTGGGTCGTCGAGCGCGAGTACACCAACCCCTCGGTGCAGCACGTCCCGCTGGAGACCCACGTGGCGGTGGTCCAGTGGAAGGCCGGTGACCAGGTCACGATCTGGACCAGCGCCCAGTCCCCGTTCACCGTGCGCAACCTCTTCTGCACCGCGATGCGGCTGCCGCTCAACCAGGTGCGGGTGGTCGTCCCGCACGTCGGCGGCGGGTTCGGCGGCAAGGCCGGCATCCACCTGGAGCCGCTGGTGGCCTGCCTGTCCCGCAAGGCGGGCGGCCGCCCGGTGCGCCTGCAGGCGACCCGCGAGGAGGAGTTCAGCCTGCTCCCGTGCCGCAGCGCGCTGACCTACCGGATCAAGACCGGGGTGCGCGCCGACGGCACCATCACCGCCCAGCAGATGACGATGTACTGGGACGCGGGCGCCTACGCCGACTACGCCGTGAACGTGACCCGGGCGTCGGCGTACTCCGCGAGCGGCCCCTACGAGATCCCCAACGCCTGGGTGGACGCCTACACGATCTACACCAACAAGCCGTACGGCACGGCCTACCGCGGCTTCGGGCACGTGGAGTTCTTCTGGGGGCTCGAGCGGCACATGGAGCTGGTCGCGCACGCGATCGGGATGGACCCCCTGGAGTTCCGGCGCCGGAACCTGCTGAAGCCGGGCTCGCGGACGATGACCGGCGAGCTGATCACCGAGCACACCGGAGACCCCCGGGCCTGCCTGGACGCCGTCGCCGCGGCGATCGGGTACGGCGGGCTCACCGACGAGGAGAGGGAGCACGAGCGGCGCACCGGCCGCCGGGTCGGCAAGGGCGTCGCCACGCTGCACAAGGCGCCCGCGATGCCGTCCTTCACGGCCACGGCCGCGGTCGTGAAGATGAGCTCCGACGCCACGGTCGTGGTGAACGTCGCGCTCATGGAGATCGGGCAGGGCTGCAACACCGCCCTCGCCCAGATCGTCGCGGAGCGCCTGAGGTTCCCGATCGACCGCGTCAAGGTCGCGATCGAGCGTGACACCGACAAGGACCCCTACGACTGGCAGACCGTGGCCTCCAAGGGCCTGATCCTCTCGGGCAACGCCTGCCTGCTGGCCTGTGACGACCTGCTGCGCCAGGCGTACGACGTGGCCGCCCAGGTGCTGCGGGCCAACGTGGCCGACCTCGACCACGACGCCGACCGGGTCTTCGTCGCGCACCGGCCCCAGGAGTCGGTCACCTTCGCCGAGCTGTCGATCGGCTACGCGTTCCCCAACGGCAACGGCATCGGCGGCCCGCTGATCGGGGTGGGGCGCTACATCGCCCAGGGATTGACCAACCTCGACAAGGAGACCGGTCAGGGCCTCCCCGCCCTGGACTGGACCTACGGCGCCCACGGCGTCGTCGTGGACGTGGATCCCGACACCGGCGAGTTCGACGTGCTCGCGATCTCCTCGGCGTACGACGTGGGGCGGGTCGTCAACCCGGGCCTGGTGCGCGGGCAGGCCATCGGCGGCATGGTGCAGGGCCTCGGGACGGCGCTGTGCGAGGGCTACATCTACGACCAGCAGGGCCGGCTGCTCAACCCCTCGTTCACCGACAACAAGATCCCGACCGCCCGTGACCTCCCCGCCCGCCTCGACATCGCGGTCGTGGAGACCGCCCAGCTCGACGGCCCGTACGGCGCCCGCGGGGTCGGTGAGCACCCGATGATCTCGGTGGCGCCGGCCATCGGCAACGCGATCCAGCAGGCCACGGGCGCCGAGCTCCTGCACATGCCGATGCGCTTCGAGGACGTGTGGCGTGCCTTGCGCAGCCACGAGCCGATCGACAACTGGATCACCGAGACACCGGCCGGGTCCTGCCGGTCCGACCTGCCCGGCGGCGCCGGGCAGCCCTCTCCCAGAAAGTGAGCACCATGGCATCCAGGCTCTGGACCGTGCACGGGGACGGGCACCACGTCGCCCCCACCGACGTGGTCGCCCCCGAGGAGCGGCTCTCCTGGCCCCTCACCATCGGCATCGGCATGCAGCACGTCGTCGCGATGTTCGGCGCGACCTTCCTGGTGCCCGTGCTGACCGGGTTCCCTCCCACCGCGACGATCTTCTTCTCCGGCGTCGGCACCCTGGTCTTCATCGCGATGACCATCGGCCGCGGCCAGCGGCTGGGACTGCCGAGCTACACGGGCTCGAGCTTCGCGTTCATCTCCCCGGTGATCGCCGCCACGGTCGACGGCGACATCTCCCAGGCCCTGAGCGGCATCATCGCCGCCGGCCTGGTGCTGTTCGTCATCGGCCTGCTGGTGGACCGCTTCGGCTCCGGGTGGATCAACCAGCTGATGCCCCCGGCCGTCACCGGAGCCATCGTGGCGCTGATCGGGCTCAACCTCGCCCCGGTGGCCTGGGACAACTACGAGCAGCAGCCGTGGACCGCGACGATCACGCTCCTCGTCATCGTCCTCGCCACGGTTCTGCTCCGCGGGTTCTGGGGCCGCATCTCGATCCTGATCGGTGTCGTCGTCGGCTACCTCGTCGCCGTCCCGCAGGGACAGCTCGACCACCTGGAGGGGAACCTCGACAAGGCGGACTGGGTCGGGCTGCCGGACTTCACGGCCCCCAGCTTCAGCTGGAACGCCATCGCGCTGATCGTCCCGGTGGTGGTCGTGCTCGTCGCCGAGAACACCGGCCACATCAAGGCCGTGGCCTCGATGACCGACCGCGACCTCGACCGGTCCCTGGGCCGGGCGTACATGGGCGACGGGGCCGCGACGATGATCGCCGGCGCGGGCGGCGGCTCCGGCACCACGACGTACGCCGAGAACATCGGCGTGATGGCGGCGACCAGGGTCTACTCGACCGCCGCCTACGTCGTGGCCGGCCTGACCGCGATCGCCCTCGGCATGATCCCGAAGTTCGGTGCCCTGATCGTGAGCATCCCGATCGGCGTGCTCGGCGGCGCGACGATCATCCTGTACGGCCTGATCGCCGTGCTCGGCGGACGCATCTGGGTCGAGGGCGGGGTCGACTTCAAGAACCCGGTCAACCTGTTCCCCGCGGCGATCGGCCTCATCCTCGGGTCGGCCAATGCGACCTGGACCTCGGCCGACGGCGACGTGTCGTTCAACGGGATCGCCATCGGCACGTTCGCGACGATCATCGGCTACCAGCTGATGTTCCACGCGGCGCGCTACGGCATCTTCCGCAACCAGCCGCTGAGCCCGGCGTCACCGCTCAGGGACCCGGGCACGCCCCATGACCCGCACGAGCCGCCACCGGACCGGGCGTAGCCCGTCCGCAGTTCAGACCAAGCACACCCACACCTGGAGGTAGCACCGCCATGCCCCGTCCCATCGAGGTTCGCAAGGTCCCGATCGAGCACGTCAGCGACGCCAGCGGGCTCGCCGACCTGATCGACCAAGGGGTGTTCTCGGCCGACGACGTCATCGCCGTGGTCGGCAAGACCGAGGGCAACGGTGGCGTCAACGACTACACCCGGATCATCTCCACCAACGCCTACCGTGCGGTGCTGGAGGAGAAGGGGACCAGGACCAAGGAGGAGGTCGCCCAGGTCCCGCTCGTCTGGTCCGGCGGCACCGACGGCGTCATCAGCCCGCACGCGACGATCTTCGCCTGCGCCCCGGAGGGCCGCTACCAGCCCACGGACGAGCCGCGGGTCACCGTCGGCTACGCGATGAGCGACGTACTGCTGCCGGAGGACATCGGCCGCCCGGCCATGGTCGAGAAGGTCGCCGCGGGCGTCCGGGTCGCGATGGAGCGGGCCGGGATCACCGACCCGGCGGACGTCCACTACGTGCAGACCAAGACGCCGCTGCTGGTCCAGGACACCATCAACGACGCCGAACGCCGGGGCGAGACCGTCTTCACCCACAACACGCTGGAGTCGATGGACGTGTCGAACGCGACCACCGCCCTGGGCGTCGCCGTGGCCCTGGGCGAGATCGAGATGCCGACGCCCGAGCAGATCTTCCACGACCTGTCGCTCTACTCCTCGGTCGCCTCCTGCTCCTCCGGCGTCGAGCTCGACCAAGCCCAGATCGTGGTGGTCGGGAACGCCCGTGGCGTCGGTGGCCGGTACCGGGTCGGGCACAGCGTCATGAAGGACGCGCTCGACATGGACGGGGTCTGGGAGGCGATCCGCGACGCCGGCCTCGACGACATGCCGGCCGACTGCATCCACCCGCGGCACATCAAGGGCCGACTGGTGAACCTCTTCCTCAAGTGCGAGGCGGACCCGACCGGGAGGGTGCGCGGGCGACGCAACATCATGCTGGACGACTCCGACGTCGCCTGGCACCGGCAGATCAAGGCCTGTGTCGGTGGCGTGGTCGCCGCGGTCTCCGGCGACCCGATGAACTTCGTGTCGGTCGCGGCGGTGCACCAGGGGCCGTCCGGAGGTGGACCGGTGATCGCGATCGTGGATCTGGGGGTCTGACGGGCGGGGCCTTCACAACGCCCTTTACCTGTGACAGGTTTCCGGGGCAGGCGCACCCATTCTCGGAGGTCACCTCATGACGGAATCTCGGCAGATCGTCGACACCGGCTCTCCCAAGAGCCAGCTCAACCTCTCCAAGGGCTGGCTGCAGGGGGTGGTCCTCGTGATGGTCTTCGGATTCTTCGTGATGGGCATGCTCGCGGTCCGCACCTACACCGACTCGATGCCGCTGCCGGAGCAGGTCACCGACCAGGACGGCCAGGTCGTCTTCGACCAGGGCGACATCACCGCCGGCCAGGAGATCTTCCTGCGCCGCGGCCTACAGCAGTACGGCTCGGTGATGGGTCACGGTGCCTACCTCGGCCCCGACTACACCGCCGAGTACCTCCGTCTCGCCTCGGAGCACGTCTACGAGGACCTGACCGAGCAGGGCGTGCAGGACCCCACCGCCGCGACCAGCGAGATGCTCCGGGAGAACCGCTACGACGAGGACTCGGGCACCCTGGTCTACACCCCCGAGCAGGTCTCCGCCTTCGAGGCGGCCACGGCGTACTACGCCGACTTCTTCGGCGACGACAGCACCGAGCACGGCCTGATCCCCAAGGTCATCACCGACCCCCAGGAGATCCACGAGCTCACCGCGTTCTTCTCCTGGACCGCGTGGGCGGCGGCCGCCGAGCGCCCGGGTCACAGCTACTCCTACACGAACAACTGGCCGGCCGAGAAGCGCGTCGACAACGGGCCGACCGCCGACATCATCGTGTGGTCCGGCCTCTCCCTGATCGCCCTGCTGGTCGGGCTCGGTCTGCTCTTCGCCGTCTATGGCCGCTGGAGCAGGCGGATCGGCTGGCATGCCACGGAGCAGCCCTCGCTGGCCTTCCGCCAGCCGGGGGAGGTGGAGATCACCAAGTCCCAGCGGGTGACCGCCTGGTTCTTCTTCACCGTCGCCGCGCTGTTCCTGGTGCAGGCGGTCCTCGGTGCGGCGGTCGAGCACTACCGCGCCGACCTGACCAGCTTCTTCGGGCTCGACCTGGCGAGGCTGCTGCCGTTCAACCTCGCGCGCACCTGGCACCTCCAGCTGTCCCTGCTGTGGACCGCCGCCTCGTTCCTGGCCGCCGGCATCTTCCTCGCCCCGATCATCTCGGGGCGTGAGCCCCGGCGGCAGCACTGGCTGACCTGGGGCCTCCTGGGCGCGCTCGTGGTGGTCGTGGTCGGCTCCCTGACCGGGGAGGCGATCAGCATCTTCGGCGCCGACTGGGCCAAGGGGTCGATCTTCTTCGACCAGCAGTGGGAGTACCTCGACCTGCCGCGCTTCTGGCAGCTGCTGCTCGTGGTCGGGCTGTTCCTCTGGATCGCGATCGTCTACCGGGCGATCCGCTCGCGGCTGAAGACCGAGAGCAAGCTCAACATGCCGTGGCTGTTCTTCTACGCCGGCCTCGCGATCCCGGCCTTCTACGCCGTCGGCATGCTGGCCCGCACCGACTCGCACCTGACCGTCGCGGAGTTCTGGCGCTTCTGGGTGGTCCACCTGTGGGTCGAGGACTTCCTCGAGCTGTTCACCACGGTGATGGTCGCCTACATCTTCGTGATGCTGGGGGTGGTGCGTCGCGAGATCGCGATCCAGATCATCTTCCTCGACGTGATCCTCTACTCCGCCGGCGGCGTCATCGGCACCATGCACCACCTCTACTTCTCGGGCACGCCGGTGGAGCACATGGCGCTGGGTGCGTTCTTCTCGGCCCTGGAGGTCATCCCGCTGACGTTCCTGACCGTCGAGGCATGGACGTTCCTGCAGCTCGGCTCGCGCCAGCAGACCCGCAGCAGCGCGCCGTTCCCGCACCGGTGGGCCGTGATGTTCCTGGTCGCGGTGGGCTTCTGGAACTTCGTCGGCGCGGGCGTCTTCGGCTTCCTGATCAACCTGCCGATCGTGTCCTACTACCAGATCGGCACCGCGCTCACGGCCAACCACGCGCACGGCGCGATGATGGGCGTCTACGGGATGATGGGCGTGGGTCTGTCGCTCTTCGCGCTGCGCTACATCATCCCGGCCAACCGGTGGCCGGACCGGCTGGCCAAGCTCTCGTTCTGGTCGCTCAACATCGGCCTCGCGTGGATGGTGTTCGTCACCCTGCTGCCGCTCGGCGTGCTCCAGCTGTGGCACTCCGTCAACGACGGCTACTTCGAGGCCCGCGAGCTCGGCTACATCACCCGTCCTGGCAACGCCTTCCTCGAGTGGATGCGGATGCCGGGCGACGTGATCTTCCTCGTGCCGGGCATCCTGCCGTTCCTGTGGATCGCGTTCCTCGGTGTCCGCTACGGCATCAAGGCGACCGCCGTCGTGATGGAGCCGGAGACGCTCTTCGTCGAGGAGCACCCGGAGGCGCGCGAGGACCGGACCGGCGAACTGGTCCCGCCGTCGCGCTACGCCTCGGACCGCCGTACCGACGTCGTCGTCGACGACCCTGACGGCGAGGGCCGGACGTGACCGCCCTGGCAGACGTCGGCTTCGAGACCTGGTTCGCCGCCGGCTACAGCCTGGCCCTGGTCGCGATGGCCTACCTCATCGACCGCCTCGCGCGCCGTGCCGGGGCAGCGGCGGAGGGCGGCGTCACGTTCGGGTTCACCTACCACGAGGACCACGACGCCTGGCAGTGTCCCGAGGACCAGTGGCTGTGGCCGCAGTCGTTCGACCCCGACCACCGCGTGATGCGCTATCGCGGCAGCCCGTCGGTCTGCAACGCGTGCCCCGTCAAGAAGACCTGTACGCCGTCCCACTCGGGCCGCGAGATCCAGCGGGCGATCGACGTGTGGCCGGCGTCGGAGGCCGCGAGGTTCCACCGCGGCATCGCCTGCGCCGTCGTGCTGATGGGGCTGGTCTGGCCGGTCGGCGCGCTGCTGGCGGGCCCCGACCGGGTCGCCGCGACCGTGCTCACCTCGGCCATCCTCGCTGCGCTGCTGCTCAGCTGGCCGCTCTGGTCGCACCTGCGTCGCTCGACGGTCGTCCTGCCCGAGGGGATGGTGCACCGCTCCCTGGACGAGACCATGGCCGAGCGGGCCCTGACCGCGACCGCCGTCCGGCAGCGGCACTCCCGGTTCGCCTCGGCGCGACGACACCAGGACGGTGACACCGCATGGTGACCTATCTCGTGGTCGTGGCCGTCGTCGTCCTGGTCGTGCTGGCCGGTGCGTCGGTGCGGGTGCTCAAGGAGTACGAGCGGGGCGTGGAGTTCCGGCTGGGCCGGCTGCGCGAGCTGCTCGGCCCGGGCGTGGTGCTGGTCGTGCCCGGCCTGGACAAGCTGGTCCGGGTCGACATGCGGGTCGTCACGCTGACGATCCCGCCGCAGGAGGTCATCACCCGCGACAACGTGCCGGCCCGGGTGAACGCGGTCGTGATGTTCCGGGTCACCGACGCGGTGAAGTCGGTGATGACGGTCGAGAACCACGCCGTCGCGACCTCCCAGATCGCCCAGACGACACTGCGCTCCGTGGTCGGTCGGGCGGACCTGGACACGCTGCTCGCGCACCGCGACGACCTCAACGAGGACCTCGCCGCCTCGATCGCGGCGCAGACCGAGCCCTGGGGCGTCGAGGTCGCCGTCGTGGAGATCAAGGACGTCGAGATCCCCGAGGCGATGCAGCGGGCCATGGCCCGCGAGGCCGAGGCGGAGCGGGAGCGCCGCGCCAAGGTGATCAGCGCGCGCGGTGAGCTCCAGGCGTCCGCCGAGCTGCGTGACGCGGCGAAGACCCTCAGTGAGGCGCCGGCGAGCCTGCAGCTCCGCTATCTCCAGACGCTCCTCGAGCTCGGCGCCGACCAGAACTCCACGGTCGTGTTCCCCCTGCCCATCGACATCATCGGGCCGTTCCTCGACGCGGTTCGCTCCAACCCCGCGAACGCCATCAACGGTCTGGTGAACGGCAACGCTCCCGTGGAAAGGAACCCCGATGACCACCGATCCTGAGCTGCACGACAGCGAGCGTGACCTCGGTGCCGGACGCCCGGTCGTGCTGGAGCCGATGCCCTCCGGCTGGTGGTTGGTGATCGGCGGAACGGTGCTGGCGGCGCTCGCCCCGCTCTTCGGCTTCCTCATCGGGTCGATGATCGGCGAGGGCGACGGCGACGGGATGGACCCGATCCAGCTCTGGCTCCTGCTCGGCTTCCTGCTGGGCGGCGTGGGCGTGGCCATGGCCCTCATGGGCGTCTACACGATCATCGACCGGCGCCGCGCCGAGGAGACGCCGGTCGACCCTGTCTGACCGATCCGGGACGCCGCGCGGCCGGTCCCGCCCGACCGGGACGGACTAGAGTCGTCCAGCGGGGGCCTACGGACGAACGGTGCGGCAGGCATGGCACAGACCGGTACGACCATCGACGACCGCACCACCGCCGCCCGGCACGCCGGGGTGAGCAGCCTCGTGGCGTTCGTCGTCACGCTGTTGGCGCTGGCCGACGGCACGACCGCGTGGCCCGCGGTCGTGGGCGTCGCCGCCGCCCATCTCGTGCTGGGCGCGATGGTCTGGAGACTGCCCTCGGACAGCTGGACCGGCGTCCGCGGAGAGCGCCAGGCGGTGGTGGTCGGGGTGGCGATGCTGGTCCTGCTCGCGGCCACGAGCTGGGTGTTCGAGGGCTACGCCTCGGGCGTCGGACCGCTCTACGTCCTGGTGTTCGTCTGGTTCGGCCTGCACTGCCGGCCGTGGTCCCTGGTCGCCGCGGTCCCCGTCGCCGCGATCGGGTACGCCGGCTCCCTGCTGCTCACCGACGCGCCGACCCGGCGGGTCCTCTCGGTGCTGATCCTGGTGCCGATCGCGACCGTGGTGAGCCTGCTGATCTCCCAGCACGTCCGCCTCCAGCGTGCGCTCCGCCGCGACCTCGAGCTCCGCGAGCGGTGGCGCGGCGCGCTGATGGCCACCCTCGCGCACGACGTGCGCAGCCCGCTCGCGTCGGTCACCGGAACGATCGAGGTCCTCCAGGACGACGAGACGCTCGACCCGGCGTACCGCCCGCTGCTTGCCTCGGCGATGCGGCAGAGCCAGCGCGTGCTGCGGCTCGCGACCGGCATCCTCGAGGTCGAACGTGTCGAGCACGGCCGCCTGGTCCTGGACCGGAGCCGGGTGTCGGTCGCGGCCCTCGGTCACCAGGTCGCGGAGCTGACCCAGCGCGACGACGTGGTGGTCGACGTCGATCCGGGAGTCGAGGTCGTGGTGGACCCCGAGCGGATCGAGCAGGTCCTCTACAACCTGGTCAGCAACGCCCTGCGCCACGGCAGGCCGCCGGTGGTGGTCAGCGCGCGCCAGCTTGCCGACCGGGTCGAGGTCGCGGTCGAGGACCACGGCAGCGGGGTGCCGGAGACCGAGGTGCCCTTTCTGTTCGACCGGTTCTCCTCCGCCGACCACTCGCCGCACTCCGTGGGGCTGGGCCTGTGGATCGTGCGCACGCTGGTCGGAGCGCACGACGGGGAGGTGCGCTACGAGGCTCCCCGCGGCGGGGCCCGGTTCGTCGTGTCGCTGCCCGGCGCGCCCGCCGTACGGGACGCCGGAACCGGGGCCGCCGACCCGCCCGAGGGCGACCCGAAGCCGCCGTGTTCCCCGCCTGTCACGCGTGCGTAGCAGAACCTTCATCGCATCGGATGAGATTTCCGGCTCCAGGGAGTTGGCGTGGCGCCGAGAATTGGTAGCCTGTGCAGTGCAACAGGTGCAAGTTCCAGCAGGTCTGACGCCCGCGGAGTTTGTGATCCAACGGCGTTTCTTCTTCCGTGGGCCTGCCACTCACGTAAGTCGGAGCGACGGTGTCACCGCATCTGGTGTGGACCGTCGAGGTGGCGGTTCTCGCCCCGACTAAGGAGTATCGAGCACATGGCTCAGGGCACTGTTAAGTGGTTCAACGCGGAGAAGGGCTTCGGCTTCATCGCGCAGGAGGACGGCGGCGACGACGTCTTCGTGCACTACTCGGCGATCCAGTCTCAGGGTTACAAGTCCCTGGACGAGAACCAGAAGGTCGAGTTCGACGTCACGCAGGGCCCGAAGGGCCCGCAGGCGGAGAACGTTCGCCCGATCTGAAACACCGGGAGATCTCGGGCTTCGGCCTGAGCAGTCTTCGAAGAGGCCCCACCCGTCCGGGTGGGGCCTCTTCATCTGTTTGGGGCATGTCACATGACCCGGACGGGCCAGATTTCACCGGCCGTGTTTGGATCAGTCACTCCTCGGGCACGCTTGCCTTGATGGAGGGGGTCCCCGGCATGCGTATGAGGAGTGATGAGGTGCACGACCAGTTCGACGTGACCCTCGAGGACTCCGACCTCCTCGGCGAGGTCGAGCTCACCACCAACCTGATCATCGCGGCGAGCGAGTCCGATGATCACCTGTCGCCCGCCGAGATCGACCAGATCCTCGGCGTCGTGCCGGAGCCGCGTCAGGAGTCCTGACCGAACGGCCACCCTCCCATACCCCCGAGGGGTATGGTTGAGCCATGGCAGAGCACCAGCACGGCTACATCCACCGCAAGGACGACTACCTCAAGCGGCTGCGCCGCATCGAGGGTCAGGCGCGGGGGCTGCAGCGGATGGTCGAGGACGAGAAGTACTGCATCGACATCCTCACCCAGATCTCCGCGATGACGAAGGCCCTCCAGGCCGTGTCCCTGGGCCTGCTCGACGAGCACATGAACCACTGCGTGCTCGACGCCGCCCGCTCCGACGACGACGCCGCCGCCCAGGAGAAGATGACCGAGGTCCTCGACGCCGTCGCCCGACTGGTCCGCTCCTGAGGCTTGATTGCGGTAGTCCCTGACGATCGGGCCCCGTGGAAACGTTTCCATGGGGCCCGATCGTCAGGGACTACCGCAGCAGGTCAGCAGGTCGCGAACAGCACCGGCCCGGTGGAGAGGTCGGAGAGCACGTAGGTGCCGGGGCGCGGGTCGAGCTCGAGGCGTACGACGCGCCCCTCGGCGGTGGCCGACTCGACGGAGAACCGGTCGGTGAAGTCGCCGCCCTGGCCGGGGGCCGGGCCGCTGGCCAGCGTGGAGCGGCTGTCGGCGTTGTGGCGGGCCTGGTCGTCGTTCTCGAACGCCATCGCCACCCGCACGCCGCCTCCCGGCTGGACCGACATCGCGAAGCCGGTGAGCGGGTCGACCCCGCCGGCGTCGTCGACCAGCTGGTCGCCCTGCTCCGCGTCCGAGGCGTCGGCCTGGCTCATCGCCAGCGCCGAGCACGTGTAGGGGCCGTCGTAGACGGCCGCCGACAGCGGGTCGCCGGAGGCCGCCACGACGTCGGACAGGCCCTGAGGGAGGTCGCCGGAGCCGAGGTCGGACACCGCCTGCTCGAGGTAGTCGGAGGTGTCGCTGGTCAGCACCAGGTGCCGGCCGGCGTCGAGGGCGACGTACTGCAGCTCGGGGGTCAGGTCCGCACCCAGGCTCGGCAGCAGCCGGTCGCCGCCCAGCCAGACCCCGTCCTCGTCGTCCGGGCGGGTGAATCCGGTGCCCTCGAGCTGGTCGGCCAGCTCGTCGAAGTCGGTGTCGTCGGGCATCCGCACGATCACCACGGCCCCGGCCTCGGACTGGGCGAACAGCTCCCAGTCGGCGGTCGCGGGGGAGAAGCCGAACCGCGCCTGCAGCACCGGCGCGGACTGCACGAGCGCGGACGCGGAGGTCAGGTCGCGGTCGTAGCCGTCGTCGAGGAATCCCTGCACCTGCTCCCGCGAGGACGACGCGTCCAGCCGCGCTCCGACGGCGTCACGCACGCCGGCCCAGTCGGTCCACGACAGCCGCTGCGCGTCCGCCGGCGCGTACGACGCCGCCAGCTCGAGGTCGGTGCGCTGGGTGTGGCGCCACCACCACACCCCGGCCGTCACCGCCGGCAGCGCCACCACCAGTGTGACCAGGGCCGCGATCGTGAGGCGTCTGCGCACCAGGGTCTCCTGTTCCGGGCGGGGTGATGTGACACTAGCGGCATGCCCGCGAAGGACGTGCTCGCCGCCGGGGTCGTCGTCTTCCGTCCGGGTAAGCGGGTGCTGCTCGTGCACCGGCCTCGCTACGACGACTGGTCGTTCCCCAAGGGCAAGCTCGACCCCGGTGAGCACTCGGCGGCGGCCGCGGTCCGGGAGGTGGAGGAGGAGACCGGTCTGCACGTTCGGCTCGGGCCACCGCTGACCAGCCAGCGCTACCCGGTGACCGGCGGCCGGATGAAGACGGTCTTCTACTGGGCCGGGCGGGTGGTCGGCCACGACGACGTCAGCGGCTACCGGCCCAACGCCGAGATCGACGACGTCCGCTGGTTCGACTACGACGACGCCCTGCGGCAGCTCAGCTACGACCACGACCGCGACACGCTGCGCGAGGCCCGCCCGCTGCGCCGCAAGACCCACCCCCTGGTCGTGCTGCGGCACGGCCAGGCCCGCTCCCGCCGGGCGTGGCGCCAGGACGACCGGCTGCGCCCGCTCGTGCAGCTGGGCCGGCACCAGGCGCAGCGGCTGGTGCCGGTGCTGGCGGCGTACGACGTCACCCGCATCGTCAGCTCCAGCAGCACCCGCTGCGTGGAGACCGTGGGCCCGTACGCCGACACCACGGGCTGGAAGCTCGAGCTGGAGGACGGCCTCACCGAGGAGGACGCCACCGCGATGTCGGTGGTCTCGGTGGTCGACGAGCTGGTCTCCGCCGCGGTGGAGGGCGCGGTGCTGTGCACGCACCGGCCGGTGCTGCCGGCGGTCTTCGACGTGCTCGGCGTCCCCGACCCGGGACTGAAGCCCGGGGCGATGCTCGTGGCCCACCTGCGCCAGGGCAAGGTGGTCGCCACGGAAGTACACGAGGTCCACTGAGGTCAAGCCCTCCCGGGCTTGTTCACGTGATGTCCGTCTCGTCACTGGCTGTCGGTATCCGACTGGGCGATTCGAGTTCACTCCTCGTTCACCGACGACCCCGGATCCGTCCACCTCGGGTGCCTAACTTCGCTGCTGTCAGCAACGACAAAGACACCAGGAGCTTCGAAGTGATCCGCACTTCCATCCGCCGGGCCATCGTGCCCGGGATCGCCGTTCTCGCGCTCGCCCTCACCGGTTGCGGCGCCGACAACGAGGACGACAGCAACACGGGCGCCGGCTCGGGCGGCGGCGAGAGCAGCACCACCAGCAACCTCTCCGGCGACCTCAGCGGTGGTGGCGCCTCGACCCAGCAGGCGGCCATGGGCGCCTGGGCCGTCGGCTTCCAGGACGCCAACTCCGGCGTGACGGTGAACTACGACCCGATCGGGTCGGGTGGCGGCCGTGAGAACTTCATCTCCGGGGCCTTCCCGTTCGCGGGCAGCGACGCCTACCTGACCGACGACGAGGGCGAGCTCACCAAGGCGCAGGACCAGTGCGGTGGCACGGTCATCGAGGTGCCCGACTACGTGAGCCCGATCGCGATCGCCTTCAACGTGCCCGGGCTCGACGAGCTCAACCTCTCGCCGGAGACGCTCGCGGGCATCATGAGCGGCGCCATCACCACGTGGGACGACGCGGCGATCGCCAAGGACAACCCCGACGCGGACCTGCCGTCCGAGCGCATCAACGCCGTGCACCGCTCCGACGAGTCCGGCACCACGGAGAACTTCACCGACTACCTCGACGCGGTCGCGGGCGACGTGTGGACCGCCGGTGTCGTGGAGACCTGGCCGAGCGACTTCGGAGGGGAGGGCGCCAAGGGCACCTCCGGCGTGGTCCAGACCGTGACCAACTCCGAGTACTCCATCGGCTACGCCGACGCCAGCCAGACCGGTGACCTCGGTCAGGCCAACATCAAGGTCGGCGAGGAGTACGTCGCCCCGTCGGCGGAGGCCGCCGCGAAGATCCTCGAGGTCTCGCCCGAGGCGGACGTCGCCACCGACACCCAGCTGGTGTTCGACCTGGATCACAAGACCCAGGAGTCCGGGGTCTACCCGATCGTCCTGACGTCCTACTTCCTGGCCTGCGGCTCGTACGACGACGCCGCCACCGCCGACCTGGTCAAGGCGTTCGCCGAGTACATCCTCAGCGACGAGGGCCAGCAGCAGGCGGCTGCCGAGGCCGGCTCCGCGCCGCTCTCGGCCGACCTGGCCTCCAAGGCACAGGACATCGTCGCCCAGATCGGCGGCTGAGCAGTTCCACCTCAGACGTCGCGCAAGGGGTCCGGGCCGCCTAACGTGGCCCGGACCCTTGTCGACGTGAATGACCCGAGCAGGAGACACTAGTGACCGTGACGGCGCCACCAGAAGTGGATCGCGAGGAGTCGACCGGACGCGTCGGCGACGTCGTGTTCGCCGGCATCAGCCGCGGTTCGGCCATCGTGATCATGCTCGCCCTCGCCGGCGTGGCGGTCTTCCTGCTCCAGCAGGGCCTGCCGGCGCTCGGCAACCACGGTGAGGCGGCGTACGGCAAGGACAACATCTGGGCCTTCGTGTGGCCGCTCCTGTTCGGCACGCTGCTCGCGTCGGTGATCGCGATGCTCATCGCCGCGCCGCTGGCGATCGGGGTCGCGTTGATCATCAGCCACTACGCACCGCGGCCGGTCGCCAAGGTGCTCGGCTGGCTGATCGACCTCTTGGCCGCGATCCCGAGCGTCGTCTACGGCCTGTGGGGCATCCAGTTCCTGGCCCTGAACATGGTGCCGGTCTACAAGTGGTTCGACGCGCACGCCGGCTGGATCCCGTTCTTCGAGGGGCCGGTCCCGAACTCCGGGCGGACGATGTTCACCGCCGGGCTGGTCCTGGCGGTGATGGCGCTGCCGATCATCACGGCGATCTGTCGTGAGGTCTTCGCGCAAACGCCCCTGATGCACCAGGAGGCCGCGCTCGCGCTGGGCGCGACCCGCTGGGAGATGATCCGCCTCGCGGTCTTCCCGTACGCCCGCTCCGGCATGATGTCCGCCGTGCTTCTCGGCCTGGGTCGGGCCCTCGGCGAGACCATGGCAGTGGCCCTGGTGCTGGCGCCGACCCTGATCGTGTCGTTCAACCTGATCACCGCCGAGCGCAGCTCCTCCACGATCGCCGCCAACATCGCGTTGAACTTCGGCAACGCGTCGGGGTCCAAGATCGACACGCTGATCTTCTCCGGGCTGGTGCTGTTCGTGATCACGTTCGCCGTCAACTTCCTCGGCCGCTCGATCGCGGCCCGGGGCCAGAGGGGCTGAGGACATGGCCGACCTGCAGACCGCGCAGAGCCTGGAGCGGCAGTCGATGCCGCTCACCGGGGCCTCGCTTCCGCGGCAGGCGCCCCTGCTCGCCGCCGTCATCGCCGGAGGGATCGCCGCGCTGATCGCGTTGCTCGGCGGGTTCGGCTGGGTGGCGGCGATCTTCGTCGCCTGGCTGCTGCTGCTGGTCGGGCTGCCGCTGTGGTCGCGGGCCGTCGAGGGCGGCCGCCGCGCCGTCGACCGGATCGTGACCCTGCTGGTCTGGTCGGCGTTCGCCCTGGCCATGATCCCCTTGGTGTCGCTCGTGTGGACCGTGCTCAGCAAGGGCGTCGGGATCCTCTCGAGCCAGTTCTTCAACAACTCGATGCGCGGCGTGCTCGGCGAGGGTGGCGGCATCTACCACGCGATCATGGGCACGCTGATCATCACGGCGCTGGCGACCGTGATCTCGGTGCCGATCGGGGTGCTGACCGCCGTCTACCTCGTCGAGTACGGCAAGACCTCGCGGCTCGCGCAGGTGATCACGTTCCTCGTCGACGTGATGACCGGCATCCCCTCGATCGTGGCCGGCCTGTTCGCCTACGCGCTGTTCGCGCTGTTCTTCGGTCCCGGCGTCCGTATGGGCATCGGCGGCGCGGTGGCGCTGTCGGTGCTGATGGTGCCGATCGTGGTGCGCGCCGCCGAGGAGATGCTCAAGCTCGTGCCCGACGAGCTGCGCGAGGCGTCGTACGCTCTCGGCGTGCCGAAGTGGCGGACGATCACGAAGGTGGTGCTCCCGACGGCGATCGCCGGGATCGTCACGGGCGTCACGCTCGCGGTCGCCCGGGTGGCCGGCGAGACGGCGCCGCTGCTGATCATCGCCGGCTTCACGACCAGCACGAACCTCGACCCGTTCAACGACCGGATGACGACGCTCCCGGTCTTCATCTTCTACTCGATCACCGAGCCCGGTCTGCACGCGGACGCGATGGCCGACTACGCGTGGGGCGCCGCGCTCGTCCTGGTCGCGATCGTCATGTTCCTGAACGTCGTCGCCCGCGTCGTCGGTGGGCTCTTCGCCCCCAAGACCGGCCGCTGAGCAGCCCGAGAGAACGAGGACACACCCCCATGGCCAAGAGCATCGACGTCTCCGACCTGAACATCTACTACGGCGACTTCCTCGCCGTCGAGGGCGTCAACATGACCATCAAGGCGCGGTCGGTCACCGCGTTCATCGGCCCCTCGGGCTGCGGCAAGTCGACGTTCCTGCGGTCGCTGAACCGCATGCACGAGGCGATCCCGGGCGCCCGGGTCGAGGGCAAGGTGATGGTCGACGGCCAGTCGCTCTACGAGCCGTCGATCGACCCCGTCGCCGTACGCCGTCAGATCGGCATGGTCTTCCAGCGGCCCAACCCGTTCCCGACGATGTCGATCTACGAGAACGTGCTGGCCGGCAAGCGACTCAACGCCAAGCGGATGTCGAAGTCGGACGCCGACGCGCTGGTCGAGCGGTCCCTGCGCGGCGCGAACCTGTGGACCGAGGTCAAGGACCGGCTCAACAAGCCGGGCATGAGCCTCTCCGGCGGGCAGCAGCAGCGGCTCTGCATCGCCCGTGCGATCGCGGTCGAGCCGCAGGTGCTGCTCATGGACGAGCCGTGCTCGGCGCTCGACCCGATCTCGACCGCCGCGATCGAGGACCTGATCGCGGAGCTCAAGTCCGACTACACGATCGTGATCGTCACCCATAACATGCAGCAGGCCGCCCGCGTCTCCGACGACACCGGCTTCTTCAACCTCAAGGCCACCGGCGAGCCCGGCCACCTGGTGGAGTTCAACCCCACCAACAAGATGTTCACCAACCCCGACGAGGAGTCGACCGAGGCCTACATCTCGGGTCGCTTCGGCTGAGCCGTCCCTGGGTTTTGGGTAGTCCCTGACGATCGGGCCCCTGTTCGACCCGATCTGGGGCCCGATCGTCAGGGAGTACCCGCTCGGCAGGCCAGCCCTGTGGATGAGCCCGGCACGCGAGAGCCGACCCGGGGCATCGTCTCGGCATGGATCTTTCGGATGTCAGCCGGCCGACGGTGACGGTACCGGTACGCCGTGACCCCAAGGGCCGGACCGGTCCGACGCCGAAGGCTGCGCGGGGGCCGGGCTGGCGCCGTACCGGACGCGGGTTCTACGTCCCCTCCGACGTCGACCCCGACGATCGCGACCAGCGCGTGGTCGAGGCGGCAGCGATGCTGCCCGACGACTGGGGCGGCGTCACCGGTTGGGCGGGGCTCTCGTGGCTGCAGGGCAGGTGGTTCGACGGGTCGCCGTGGGGTGGCGGCCCGACGCGGCCGGTGGTCCTGGCCGTCGGTGGCAATCGGGCGATCCGCCCGCAGCCCGAGTGCCGGGTCGAGACCTCCGAAGAGCGGTTGTGGGACACCGACATCCTGCTCGTCGATGGCGTGCGCGTGACCCACGCCGCGCGCTCGGTGTGCTTCGAGATGCGCTACGCACGCGACTGGCGGCTCGCCGCGGTGAGCTTGGGGATGGCCTGCTTCAACGACCTGGTCTCGATCGACGAGGTCTCGGCGTACGCCGCGGGTCTCAACGGCTGGACCGGGATCCCCCAATGCCGCAAGGCGATCCCGTTTGCTCGCGAGAACGTGTGGTCGCCGCAGGAGGCCATGATGGTCATCCATTGGTCAGTGGATGCGGGCTTCCCGCCTCCGCTGTGCAACGTGCCGGTCTTCGGGCCCGACGGGACGCTCCTGGGGGTGCCGGACCTGCTCGATCCCGTGGTCGGCGTCGCGGGCGAGTACAACGGTGCGCTCCACCTGGTCGACAGTCGCCGGGCGCGTGACCTGGTGCGCGAGGATCTCTTCCGCTCCCATGGGCTCGAGTGCGCCACGATGGACACGGTCGACCTCGCGGATCCGACGGACTTCCTGCGCCGGCTCGCCGCGGCCTACGACCGCGCCGTCCACATCGCGCCGGAGCGGCGCCGATGGACGATCGAGCCTCCACCGTGGTGGGTCGACACCACGACCGTCGCCGCCCGCCGCGCGCTGTCAGACCAGCAGCGTGCCCAGCTCCTGGCGCACCGGGTGGCCTGACCGCTCGGTGTACTCCCTGACGATCGGGCCCCAGTTCAGCCCGATCTGGGGCCCGATCGTCAGGGAGTACCGCCAATCAGGCCCGCGGACTAGCCACCAGACATCGATGACTGTCAAGATAGACGCATGTCGATGTCTTGTGCGGGGTCGGAGTCGTTCGGGTGCTGCGCCCCGCTGGCGCGGGAGCCGCTGAACGAGGACCAGGCGGCGGGGATGTCCGTCATCCTCAAGGCGCTGGCCGACCCGGTGCGGCTGCGGCTGATGTCGATCGTGCTGTCCCACGAGGGCGGCGAGGCGTGCGTGTGCGACCTGCTGCCCGCGTTCGACCTCTCCCAGCCGACGATCAGCCACCACCTCAAGGTGCTGCACGAGTCGGGACTGCTCGACCGCGACAAGCGCGGGGTGTGGGTCTACTACCGGGCCCGCCCCGAGGCGATGGCCGCGGTCGCCTCGGTGTTCGACGTCGACACCCTGACGGAGACCGCCCGATGAGCGCCGTCGAGCACGCCTCGGAGACCCCGGTCATCCAGCGGCTCTCGACGCTGGACCGCTACCTGCCGGTCTGGATCGGCGCCGCGATGCTCGCCGGCCTGGTCCTGGGCCGCGCGGTCGACGGGCTCGACGACGCCCTGTCGAAGGTCGAGGTCGGGTCGGTGTCACTGCCGATCGCGATCGGCCTGCTCGTGATGATGTACCCCGTGCTGGCCAAGGTCCGGTACGACGAGCTCGGGCACGTGACCGCCGACCGGCGACTGCTGGTCTCCTCGATCGTCCTGAACTGGGTGCTCGGCCCCGCGCTGATGTTCGCGCTGGCGTGGCTGCTGCTGCCCGACCTCCCGGAGTACCGCACCGGCCTGATCATCGTCGGCCTCGCCCGCTGCATCGCGATGGTGCTGATCTGGAACGACCTGGCCTGCGGCGACCGCGAGGCCGCGGCGATCCTGGTCGCGCTCAACGCGGTGTTCCAGATCGTGGCGTTCGCGGCGCTCGGCTGGTTCTACCTCGAGCTGCTGCCCGGCTGGCTGGGCCTCGACACCGACTCGCTCGACGTGTCGGTGTGGGAGATCGCCCGCAGCGTGCTGGTCTTCCTCGGCATCCCGCTGCTGGCCGGCTACCTCACCCGCACGATCGGGGAGCGGGCCAAGGGCCGCGAGTGGTACGAGACCCGGCTGCTGCCGCGGATCGGCCCGGCCGCGCTCTACGGCCTGCTGTTCACGATCGTGATCCTGTTCGCCCTGCAGGGCGACACGATCACCAACCAGCCGCTCGACGTGGCCCGGATCGCCGTACCCCTGCTCGTCTACTTCGCGGTGATGTGGACCGGCTCGTTCCTGCTCGGCGTGCGCCTCCGGCTCTCCTACGAGCGGTCCACGACGCTGGCGTTCACCGCCGCCGGCAACAACTTCGAGCTCGCGATCGCGGTGGCGATCGGCGTGTTCGGCGTGACCAGCGGCCAGGCCCTGGCCGGCGTGGTCGGTCCGCTGATCGAGGTGCCGGCGCTGGTCGGCCTCGTCTACGTCGCGCTGTGGGCGCGGCGCCGCTACTACCCGGAGGAGACCACCGCATGAGCGACGTGCCCGAGGTCCTGTTCGTCTGCGTCCACAACGCCGGCCGCTCCCAGATGGCGGCCGCGCTGCTCGCCCACCACGCCCGGGGGCGGGTGCGGGTCCGCTCGGCGGGCTCGGCACCGGCCGACCAGGTCAACCCGGCCGTGGTCGAGGTGATGGACGAGCTCGGCATCGACGTCTCCCAGGAGGTCCCCACCAAGCTCCTGACCGAGGACGTCGCCGCCTCCGACGTCGTGATCACGATGGGCTGCGGCGACGCGTGCCCGATCTTCCCGGGCAAGCGCTACGAGGACTGGGAGCTGACCGACCCGGCCGGCAAGGGCGCCGACGACGTACGCCGCATCCGCGACGAGATCGACCAGCGGGTGCAGGCGCTGCTCGCCGAGCTCGTCTGACTCCTCGCGCCTCGACGACCTCTCAAGGCACAGCGTGGCCGGCCGATGGCTGTCACATGGGGGCGACTGAGCCTACGCCGCGGCGCGCGGTCGTGATCGAGGACGATGCGGACATCGCGTCGCTCCTCCAGGTCGCCCTGGCCTCGCAGGGGTTCGAGGTGACGATCGCCCCCGACGGCGTCACCGGCATCGAGCGGGTCGCGGCCCTCGACCCCGACCTGGTCACCCTCGACGTGGGGCTGCCGGGCATCGACGGGCTCGAGGTGTGCCGGCGGATCCGGCCGACGACCGACGCCTACGTGATCATGGTGACGGCCTACGGCGAGGAGATCGACCGGCTGATCGGGCTCGAGACCGGCGCCGACGACTACCTGACCAAGCCGATCAGCGTGCGCGAGCTCAAGGCCCGGGTCAACGTGCTGTTCCGCCGCCCGTGGCGGCTGCGCGTGGTGCCCGGGTCCGCGGGCCCGCCGGCCGACCACGTGGTGCTGCGGCACGGCGACCTGGTGGTCGACGTCGACGCCCACCGGGTGTGGCGCGACGGCGAGCAGGTCGACCTGACGCCGACCGAGTTCAGCCTGCTGGCCACGCTGATGCGGGCTCCTACCCGGGTGTGGACCCGGGCCCTCCTCCTCGAGGAGGTGTGGGGTGGTGGCTGGGACGAGACGCACCTCGTCGAGGTGCACATGGGCAACCTGCGCCGCAAGCTGGGCGACCGGCGCGGGCAGGCCCGGTTCGTCGAGAACGTCCGGGGCGTCGGCTACCGGATGCTCGCCGCCGGTTGAGCTCCCGGTTGAGCTCCCGGCTGAATCCGCAGGCGATCATCCCGCCCTCCGTTCGGTGAGGTACGTCGTGAGCGCCCGCTCCGCCCGCCGCCCGGCGTGCGTGAGCCCGTCGGCGTGGCTGCGCGCGGCGGCGAGGTCGTGGCGGCGGACGCTGAGCTCGATCACGGTCGCGAGCCGCTCGAGCTCGCGGGCCCCGACCGTGGTGGAGGAGACCTTGAGGCTGAGCGCCGCGTCGAGCGCGGAGTCGAGGTCGGCCGGGTCCTGCTCGGACCCGAGCGCCGCGCAGATCCGGTCGAGGCGCTGCGGCAGCAGCTCCTGGTAGCGGGCGGCGAACGTGGCCGGGTACGCCGGGTCCTCGAGGTCGTCGGCCAGCCGGCCGAGCGCGGCGTCGTCGAGCGCGTCCGGGACGGGTGCGCCGTCGTCGGTGTGCTCCTCTCCGCGGCTCCAGATCAGGCTCGAGCCGAGCACGACCAGGGCGCCGAGCGCGAGCCAGAACAGCCCGTGCCGCACGATCGGGGCGCGCAGCGCGCGTACGACGTTGCCGACCGCGGGGACGACGTGCGCGACCCGCCAGACGGTGTCGCCCTGGACGGTGGCCCGCCACGGGTCGGGGGCGGCGTTGGCGTCGCCCTGGGTGCGGATGATCGTGCGCCCGTCGGTGGTGTGGCGCACCGCGATCACCCGGTGCGTCTCGAGGTGCTGGTCGGCCACCGGGGCGTGGAAGGTCAGGATGTCACCGACCGCGATGTCCGAGGTGGGCTTGGGTACCGAGACGACCACGTCGCCGGGGTCGATGGTGCCGGCCATGCTGCCGGTGAGCATGGTGGCGGTGCGGTAGCCGAAGATCCGGGGACCGAGGCCGAGCCCGGCGAACGCGACCAGGCCGCCGACCAGCAGCACCGTCAGCACCGCGCTCACGACCCGGTCGAGCCGCGAGCGTCGTACCCCCGCCACGGCGCGGTGCCGCGGCGTGGCGGAGACCCGACCGCCCCGCGGGAAGGAGATGACATCGGTGGTCATGGCTTCCTCCTCTGCGGGGCGGGTCGGGCGGTCGGGTCGTGCGGGTCAGGGCAGCGGGACCGGCGTGATCGCGGTGGTCTCGGAGGCGCGCTGGGTGCCGGTCACGACCCAGCTGACGGTCGCGGACTTGCCCTGCGTGGTGTTCGCCGCGGTCGTCGGCAGGGTCAGGGTGCCGCGCAGGTAGACCTTGGCGTCGCTGTTGAGCTTGGTGACCCAGGCGGCTGGCAGCGGGTAGTTGGTGACCGGGCCCGCGCCGCTGAGCGACCCGTTGTAGAGGGAGACCGCGCCGGTGCAGGTCTTGCCGTCGGTGGGGACCTGGGTGGTGCAGGTCTCGACCTGGAGGTTCATGGTGCTGGCGAGCTCGCCGCTGACCGAGGAGCTGACGGACAGTCCGTCGAGCGTGAGCGAGCCGGCCTGGCGCTCGAGGGTGATCGGCACGTAGGCCACGTCGCCGGCGGCCATGTTCGACTTGGTGACCGAGACGCCCTTGTCGTAGCCGTTCATCAGCACGGCGACCCGGCCGGAGTCGACCTTCGTGTCTGCGCTCGTGGTGTCGGTGTAGGCGCCGAACGTGCCGACCCCCGCGACACCGGCGGCGCCGGCCACGAGAGCGACGGTGGCGGCGATCTTGGTGAGGTGCTTGCGAGCGGAGCGCATGGTCCGGTTCCCTTCCCTGGGTGACCGGGCCTCTCGCCCGGTCGGTGCATCCTTGACGTGCACCAGCCTGCGACACGCGCGACAAGGCACATCGGTGCCGAGGTAGCGGATTCGTGCAAGAGAAATGCAAGGTGGGTCGGGCTCGGTAGTCCCTGACGATCGGGCCCTTGGGAGCGCTCCCAAGGGGCCCGATCGTCAGGGAGTACCGTCGACGGACGGCCGACCTACTGGCCGATGACCAGGTGCAGCACCCAGTAGCAGACGGCGGCGACGAGGCCGGCGGCCGGGAAGGTCAGCACCCAGGCCGCGACGATCGAGCGGGCGACACCCCAGCGGACCGCCGAGAAGCGCTTGGTGGCGCCGGCGCCCATGATCGCGGAGGTGATCGTGTGGGTGGTCGAGATCGGCGCCTGGAAGGCGAACGCCGTCGTGTACAGCACGCCGGCGGCGACGGTCTCGGCGGCGAACCCGCGGGCCGGGTCGAGGTGGATGATCCGGCGGCCGAGGGTGCGCATGATCCGCCACCCGCCCGACCAGGTGCCGAGCGAGATCGCGCCGGCGGCGCAGATGATGACCCAGACCGGGAGGCTGTCGTTCTCGGAGACGTAGCCGCCGGTGAGCAGCGCCAGGAAGATCACGCCCATGGTCTTCTGCGCGTCCTGGAGGCCGTGGCCGAGCGCCATCGCGGCCGCCGAGATGGTCTGCGCGAGGCGGAACCCGCGGAACACCCGGTGCGGGTTGCGTTTCTTGAAGATCCACATGATCGCGAGCATCAGCAGGAACGCCGCCGCGAACCCGACCAGGGGCGACCCGACCATCGGGATCACGACCTTGTCGATGATCACCTTCCACTCGACCGTCGACCCCGACGCGAGGGCCGCGCCGACCAGACCGCCGATGAGGGCGTGCGAGGACGAGGAGGGCAGGCCGAAGTACCAGGTGATCAGGTTCCACGCGATGGCGCCGAACAGGCCGCCCATCACGATCACCAGACCGTGGGAGTCCTCAGGGATCGTGATGACGCCGCTGACGGTGTGCGCCACCTCCTGGCCGAGGAATGCGCCGAGGAAGTTCATGATCGCAGCCATGCCGAGCGCGATGCGCGGCGTCAGCGCCCGCGTCGACACCGACGTGGCGATGGCGTTGGCGGCGTCGTGGAAGCCGTTGGTGTAGTCGAAGGCGAGCGCGACGACGACGACCGCGATGATGATCGCGAGGTCCATGGAAGGTCAGGACTCCTTGACCGCGATCTGCTCCACGATGTTGGCGACCTTCTCGAACGCGTCGATCGCCTCCTCGAGGGACTCGACGATGTCCTTGAGCTTGAGCACCTCGATGGTCTTGAACTCACCGCTGAAGAGCTTCGCGAGCGTACGGCGGTGGTTGCGGTCGCCGGTGTTCTCCAGCCGGTTGACCTCGATCCAGTACTCCTCGAGCGACTGCATCGACTGGAGCCGCGGCATCGCGTCGGCGGTGAGCTCGGCGCACCGCTGCAGCACCTCGACCTGCGTCGAGAGCTCCGGCGGCATCACCTTCACCTCGTAGAGCAGGATCAGGTCGACGACCTCGTCCATCATGTCCATCACGTCGTCGAGGCCCGACCCGAGCGCGTAGATGTCCTCGCGGTCGAAGGGCGTCACGAACGTCGTGTTGACCTTGCGGATCAGCGCGTGCGTGGTCTCGTCGGCGTTGTGCTCGGCCTCGCGCATGCGCCGGGCCACGTCCTCGTGGTCGGCGCCCTCGCCGAGCATCTCGGCGAGCAGGTCGGCCCCGGTGACGAGGTGCTGTGCTGACTCGGTGAACAGGTCGTAGAACGACGTGTCGACGGGCCGGAATCTCAAACCCACGGATAACTCCTGCTGAGGAGGAAGAGAACGCGCAACAGACTAGGGGGTGCCGCGGCGATTCGTGCAAGCGAGGGGCGCGCGAGCCTGGTCGCCGCGCCGGCCGCCGCGATCACGCCTGGATTAGGCGGGGATCGGGAGGAATTCAGCCGCTCGTACGCCGCCTCCGCTGTGCCTCGATCAGCGCCTCCTGGAGATGGACGGAGCCGGCGTTGTGGTGCCACTCGCCGGTGCTGTCCAGGTCCCACGCGGCGGTGCCGGGGGCGAACGCCAGGTCGAGCAGCCGGGCCACCTGGTCGACGCTGTCGGCGGGCAGCCGGACCAGCACCTCGACCCGGCGGTCCAGGTTGCGGTGCATCATGTCCGCCGACCCGATCCACGCGGTGGGGGACCCGCCGTTCTCGAACCAGAAGATCCGGCTGTGCTCGAGGAACCGGCCCAGGATCGAGCGCACCGTGATCGTCTCCGACAGCCCGGGGACGCCCGGGCGCAGCGCGCAGATGCCGCGCACCAGCAGCTCGATCGGCACCCCGGCCTGGGAGGCGAGGTAGAGCGCGTCGATGACCGCCTCGTCCACCACCGAGTTGGCCTTGAGCCGGATCCGCGCCGGCCGCCCGGCCTGCTGGTGGGCGACCTCGCGGTGGATCTGGTCGATCAGTCCGGTGCGGATCGAGTCCGGGGCGACCAGCAGCTCGTCGTACGTCGCGTTGCGCGACCACCCGGAGAGGTTGTTGAACAGGTGGGCGACGTCCTCGCCGATCCGCTCGTTGGTGGTGATCAGCCCCAGGTCCTCGTACATGCGGGAGGTCTTGGGGTTGTAGTTGCCGGTGCCGATGTGGGTGTAGCGACGGATGCCGTCGGGCTCGTCGCGCACCACCATCGAGAGCTTGCAGTGGGTCTTGAGGCCGACCAGGCCGTAGACGACGTGGCAGCCGGCCTGCTCGAGCTTGCGGGCCCACCGGATGTTGGCCTCCTCGTCGAAGCGGGCCTTGATCTCGACGATCACCAGCACCTGCTTGCCGGCCTCGGCGGCGTCGACGAGGGCGTCGATGATGGGGGAGTCGCCCGACGTGCGGTAGAGCGTCTGCTTGATCGCGAGCACGTGCGGGTCGGCGGCGGCCTGCTCGAGGAAGCGCTGCACCGAGGTCGCGAACGAGTCGTAGGGGTGGTGCAGGAGTACGTCGCGGCGCCGGGTGGCCTTGAAGACGTCGACGGGCGCGGCCGACTCCACCTCGGCCAGCCGCAGGTGGGTGGTCGGCAGGAACGCCGGGTACTTCAGCTCCTGGCGCGGCAGGTCGGCGATGTCGTGCAGGCCGCGCAGGTCGAGCGGCCCGGTCAGCCGGAACACCTCGGCCTGCGACACGCCCAGCTCGGAGATCAGCAGGTCGAGCACCTGCGGGGCGATCGACTCCTCGACCTCGAGCCGCACCGGCGGCCCGAACCGGCGGCGCAGCAGCTCCTTCTCCAGCGCGGCGAGGATGTTCTCGGCGTCGTCCTCCTCGACCTCGAGGTCCTCGTTGCGGGTGACCCGGAACGTGTGCACCTCGAGCACGTCCATGCCCGGGAACAGCCGCTTGAGATGCTCGCGGATCACGTCCTCGAGCGGCACGAACCGCTGGTTGCCGACCGGCACGAACCGGGCGAAGATCGGCGGCACCTTGACCCGGGCGAAGTGCTCCTTGCCGGTGCGCGGGTTGCGGATCAGCACCGCGAGGTTGAGCGAGAGCCCCGAGATGTACGGGAACGGGTGGGCCGGGTCGACGGCCAGCGGGGTGAGCACCGGGAAGACCCGGTCGCGGAACAGCCGCTTGCAGGTCTTCTGCTCCTCGCGGTCGAGGTCGTCCCAGCGGACCAGCTCGATGCCGACGTCGGCGAGCGCGGGCACGACCTCCTCGCGGAACACCCGCGCCTGCCGCTCGACCAGCCCGCGGGTGGTGGTGAGGATCAGGTCGAGCACCTGGGCCGGCATCAGCCCGGACGCGGCCGGCACCGCCACGCCCGCGGCGATGCGCCGCTTGAGGCCGGCGACCCGGACCATGAAGAACTCGTCGAGGTTGCTGGTGAAGATCGCCAGGAACCGGGCCCGCTCGAGCAGCGGCAGGTGGGGGTCCTCGGCCAGCTCGAGCACCCGCTGGTTGAACCGGAGCCACGAGAGCTCGCGGTCGAGGAACCGGTCGTCGTACTTCTCGACCGCGGCGATCTCGTCGTGGTCGGGGCGGTACGGCGGCTCCACCTCGAAGGACTCCTCCGGGACGTCCTCCCCGTGGCTGGAGGCCCGGGTGTCGAAACCGTCCGGGGGCAGGCTCTCCAGGCTCATGCCGGCCAGTCTGACACTTCGGGGTGAACGGTAGGTTGCGGTCGTGACCACCCGACACCGTCTCCAGGTGCTGCTGGAGACCCTGGGCCTCCGCGTCGCGATGGCGCTGCCGGAGCGCCTGCAACGCCTCCTCGGCGGCCGCGCGATCGTCCGCGACGGCCAGACCCTGGCCGCGGACACCCAGCTGATGCTGCGGATGCAGCGCCTGGTGCGTGAGCCGGGCGCCGAGACGCTGCCGATCCCCGCGGGCCGCGAGGCGATCCGGCGGCACGCCGGCATGACCGGCGGCCGCCAGCGGATCGGTGTGGCCCGCGACCTCACGGTCGCCGGCCTCCCGGCCCGCCTGTACACCCCGACCACGGCCGCGGTGCCGGGCCCGCTGCTGCTGTTCTTCCACGGCGGCGGGTTCATGTACGGCGACCTCGACTCCCACGACGCCTCGTGCCGGTTCCTGGCCGAGCGGTCCGGGGTGCGGGTGCTCGCGGTGGACTACCGGCTCGGGCCGGAGCAGCCGTTCCCCGCGGCGTACGACGACGCGCTCGCCGCGCACCGCTGGCTGGTCGACCACGCGGCCGAGGTGGGCGCCGACCCGGCCCGGCTCGCGGTCGGCGGCGACTCCGCGGGCGGCAACCTGGCCGCGGTGGTCGCGATCGAGGCGGCCCGCGCCGGGCTGCCGCTGGCGTTCCAGCTGCTGGTCTACCCAGCCACCGACGCGGTCCGCGAGACCGAGAGCGCCGCGCTGTTCGCCGACGGCTTCTACCTGACCAAGGCGTTCATGGACCTCGCCAACCAGTGCTACATCGGCCGCACCGACCCCCGCGACCCCCGCGTCTCGCCGCTCTACGCGGACCTGCCGGCCGGCCTCGCCCCGGCGTACGTCGCCACCGCCGGCTTCGACCCGCTCCGCGACGAGGGTGAGGCCTACGCCCGCCGGCTCGCCGACGCCGGCGTCCACGTCGAGCTGCAGCGCTTCACCGACCAGATCCACGGGTTCTTCAACATCGTCGGCGTCGGCCGCACCAGCCGCGCCGCCAACGCCGAGATCGCGGTGAAGCTCAGAGCCGCGCTGGCTTGAGCGTGTGGGGTAGTCCCTGACGTTTGGGCCCCTTGGGAAGGCTCCCATGGGGCCCAAACGTCAGGGACNGCCACCCTGGGGCCCAAACCGTCGGGGACTACCGCTCAGGCGGCGTGGAACCGGCTGCCGGGGCGGACAGTGCGGTGTCTGGGATCAGCCTGCTTGAAGCCAGACACCGCACTGTTCCGTGGCCCGGGCGGTCAGGGGCAGCGCGGGCAGCGGACCAGCTGGCCCTCCCAACCGAGCCGCTGCATGACGGACGCGACGGCGGCGGCGGTGGCGCAGCTGCGGGCGAACACCTGGGCGAACCCGAGCCGCAGCGTCGTCCCGGCCTCGGACACCAACGTGTCCAGGTCGCGCTGGAGGTCGCGGTCGTGGGCGGCAGCGGTGCCGTGGAACAGCCAGCCGTCGAGCTCGACGACCAGGCCGAGCGCGGCGTACCGGACGTCGAGGTAGGCCCGGGTGCCACCCGTGATCCGGACCGCCTGCCGGGCGCCGACGGGCAGTCCGTGCGGTCGCTCGATCAACGTGAGATAGCCGTGCTCAAGTGCCGAGCAGGTGCCTTCCGAGACGTCCACCAGCACGGCCGCGAGGAAGTCCCGCCGCGGGATCCGGGCGCGTGCGGCGAGGCACCCGAGCAGCCGACGAGCGGTCGTACGCCGGGCGCCGCAGGCGTCCGCGAGCACACCGACCGCGGCGACGTCGTCGCGGGCGAGGACGGCCAGGTCGAGGATCGTCTCGTCGTAGCGGACCCGCGGCGGGCCGAGGTTCCACTGCACCCGCGCGTCGAGATCGGCGACGCGGTGCAGCCGGACCCCCGGCGGCGACGCACGGTGGCGGACCGGTCGACGGCCACGTGGATGGTGGTGTCGTCGATCTCCCGCCGGCCGGGACCCTCATGAGCGCGCCGCGCAGACTCGCCGTACAGCGCGGCCGGCCAGCAGGCGAGCACGGCCGCCCAGGCGCGCTGCTGCCAGGTCAAGGGGCCGGTGTGGTCGACGTACACACCAGGATGGACGGTGACCCACTCGCGGCGACGCAACAGGCGGGCGACGGAGGTCGCGGTCTCACCAGCCTCGAGCGCCTGCGCGCGGCGGATCAGGCCGTCCTGCTCCTGCAGCACTCGCGCCAGCTTGTCCATGCCGCCATCGTCTGCCGCGGAGCGTCGCGCCGCGACCGATCGGCGACCGGCCTGTGGACGAACGGCGTCAGCGGGAGCGGAAGAACCCGCGCTTCTGGCGCTGCAGGTCGAGCAGCTCGGCGCGCACGTGGTCGAGCTCGACCGCGAGGTCGCGGGCCTTCTGCTCGGCCTCGGCCCGCTCGCGCATCGCGTCCTCGGCGATCTCGGCCTGCCGGCGTACGGCGGCCTCCACGGCGCTGCGGTCCAGGGCGCGCTGCTCGGCCGAGGCCTCGGCCTCGGCCCGCAGCCGGGCCTGCTCGGCGGCCGCCTGCTCGGCGGCGGCGCGGGCCGCGACGGCGGCCTGCAGGTCGGCCAGCGCCTGGCGCAACTGCTCCTCGACGGACTGCCGCTCGGTGGCGGACTGGCCGGCGAGCTCGGCGTGGGCGCGGGCGTCCTCCTCGGCCGCGCGGCGCTGCTCGGCCGCGTCGGCGGCGGCCCGCTCGGCGGCGGCGCGGGCCTCGGCGTGCTCGCGGGCGGTGGTGTCGGCGACCGCGCGGGCCTCGTGGGCCAGGGCGGCTTGCGCGGCCTGCTGCTCGGCGCGCTGGTGGGCGCCGATCTGGTCGGTGGCGGCGCGGGCCGCGGCCTCCGCCTGCTCCTGGGCGCGCATCTCGGCGGCCTCGCGGGCGGCCTGGGCCTCCTCGGCGCGGGCCGTGGCCGCGCGGACCGTCAGCTCGGCGGCCTCGCGGTCGGCGTGGGCGGCGGCAGCGGCGGCGGCCTGTACCCGGGCGGCCTCCTCGGCGGCCTCGCGGGCGGCGGCGGACTCGGCGGCGGCGGTCTCGGCGGCCAGCCGGGCCTCGTGGGCCTCCCGGGCCCGGTCGGCGTGGGTGCGGGCGTTGTCGTCGGCGGCGATCCGGGCCTCGTGGGCGGTGCGCAGCGCTTCGGCCAGCTCGGAGGCGGTGCGGTGCGCACCGCCCACGAGGCC
>NZ_CATNLZ010000024.1 GCF_950101795.1 Nocardioides sp. T2.26MG-1
ACGCGACCCGGCGCGACGCGGAGTCAGCCCGCGATCTCGCCCACGAGGCGACCGCCCGGGCCCGTCGCGACCGTCGCGACGCCGAGCCGCGGCGCGCCGCTGCCCGGCGGGCCTCCTCGGGCGGCGGGGGCTCGTTCCTCGGGGGCGGCGGTGGCGGCTTCGGCGGAGGCGGAGGCGGCGGGCACTCCAGCGGGTTCGGCGGCGGAGGCGGAGCGCGGAGCTTCGGCGGCGGGGGCGGCTCGCACCACTCCGGTGGCGGCGGCTCACGAGGCTTCTGAGTCGTTCGCCGGACGGGACCGCTCCGGTCGGGGAGGCTGTGCGGATGCCCCCGACCCGTGTGCTCGTCGCTGCCCAGCTCCGCTCCGTGGTGTTCGGGGTGGTGTTCGCGGCGTACGTCGCGGGCGTCAA
>NZ_CATNLZ010000025.1 GCF_950101795.1 Nocardioides sp. T2.26MG-1
CACGGCACCGCGTTCACCGACGGACAGGTCATCGACACCATCACCCCACGCGACCAACGAGGCACCGCGGTGAAGACCAGCGACCCGGCCCGTCGGGCTGAGCCCGTCTGGGACCCGGCGGTGCATGCGAAGTCGTGGCGCGCGGTGTGGGCCTACTCGCGGAAGCGGGCCGTGCGCGACAACACGACCCTGACCCTGCAGGAGAACAAGGCCCGTGCGGTCGTGGCCGGGGAGAAGGCCGCCAGGACCCCACGGTTCGTCAGGACCCGCAACGGCGCCAACGAGCTCGACGAGACCTCACTGGCCAGAGCACGCGACCTCGTCGGGTTGAAGGGCTACGTCACCAACATCGAGGC
>NZ_CATNLZ010000026.1 GCF_950101795.1 Nocardioides sp. T2.26MG-1
GCGGCGGCGGCGGCTTCCTCTCGTTCCAACAGCTTGGCCGCATGTGCGTCGGCGGCGTCGGGGTCGATGACGTGCAGGAGGCCTTTGCCGAGGTGGCGCAGCGCGACGGCGTCGAAGTGCGCGGCCTGGTCCACGAGGTGCTGTTCGGCCTGGCGGGCGAGGTTGGGGTCGACGTGGTCGGGGAGGTCCTCGACGGCGCGGATGATGACCCTGGCTTGGTCGGGCAGCAGGTCACCGGCGGCCAGGGCGTCGCGGACGGGGGTGTGTCCGTGGGTGAGGTTGGTGGCGAGGCGGGTCTTGCGGTGGGCTTCGGTGCGGGTCATCTGGGTGGCGT
>NZ_CATNLZ010000027.1 GCF_950101795.1 Nocardioides sp. T2.26MG-1
CGGTGGTTGAGGTGCGAGCGCAGCGAGCCTCGAAACCACCGGGCCGGTGATCCTCGGCCTTCAGGCCCGCTCACGGTTGCGGTCCCTGGCAGCAAAGCGGTGAAGGTCCGCCACGGGTCGCCCGCCGCTGCCGGCTTCCCGACCGCCGCCCCGAAAACTCAGCCCCACCAACATATTGACATCTCGAACACCTGTTCGATAGACTGTCGCCGCGAACTTCTTCTCGGGAGTGGCGATGACCGCACAGACCAACCCACGACACCAGGTCTCGCGCGCCGTCACGGCCGTCCACGCCCTCCTCGATGAGATCTCGGATGCGTCCCT
>NZ_CATNLZ010000028.1 GCF_950101795.1 Nocardioides sp. T2.26MG-1
TCGGCGAGAGCGACGAGGTGATGGCCGAGGCCCGCGACGCCGCGGTCGAGGAGGCCGCCGTCAAGGCGCAGCAGTACGCCGAGGCCTCCGGCCAGACGCTCGGCGACGTCGTCACGCTCCGCGAGGTACGCACCCGCCCGCTGCCGACCCGGGACATCGAGCTCCACGGTGCCAAGGCCGGCTACGGCTCGCTGGACCGGCTGGCCGCGGCGATGCCGATCCGCGCCGGCCGCGACCAGGGGTCGGTGACGGTGC
>NZ_CATNLZ010000029.1 GCF_950101795.1 Nocardioides sp. T2.26MG-1
TCAACGCTGACGGGCACCGCGAGATCCTCGGCGTGCAGGTCACCACCAGCGAGGACGGCGCCGGCTGGCTCGCGTTCTTCCGCGACCTGACCGCCCGCGGCCTGGCCGGGGTCAAGCTCGTCACCTCCGATGCCCACGCCGGCCTGGTCGCCGCCATCGCAGCCACGATCCCGGGCGCGGGCTGGCAGCGCTGCAGGACCCACTACGCAGCGAACCTGATGTCAGCGACCCCGAAGAGCTCGTGGCCGTGGGTCA
>NZ_CATNLZ010000030.1 GCF_950101795.1 Nocardioides sp. T2.26MG-1
GACCTCCTCGCCCGGATCGAGGCAAGCCTGGCGTTCCTCGAGTACGAGACCGGTAACCCCGCAGTCGGGATCGAGCGGTGTGAGCGGGCGCTGGCGAGCGAGCTCATCACTGCCGACACGCGGGGGGGTCGTCCAGTGCCAGCGGGCCCTGCTCCTGCTGCGGCAGGGACAGGCGGCGCGGGCTCTCACCGCGTTCGACGAGGCGATCGGGAGCCTCGCGGACCACCAGGAGCTCGGGATCGCCCACGT
>NZ_CATNLZ010000031.1 GCF_950101795.1 Nocardioides sp. T2.26MG-1
GTCTCATGGGCCCACCAGTACGCCACCGCCGAGGCGCCGCCCTGCTCGGCGACCCCCACGGTGTCGGCGTGGGCGGCGACGCGGGCCTCGACCTCGGCGAGCCGCGCGGCGGCGCGGGTGAGCTCGGCCAGGGTGTGGGCGGTCTCCTCGGTGCCCATCGACCACAGGGACGCATCCGAGATCTCATCGAGGAGGGCGTGGACGGCCGTGACGGCGCGCGAGACCTGGTGTCGTGGG
>NZ_CATNLZ010000032.1 GCF_950101795.1 Nocardioides sp. T2.26MG-1
CATCGTCGTGGTTCCTTCTTCGAGTCGGTTTTCGCAGATCACTCGAAGGATCCACCCGGTGGCCGCGCCTACGTTGGAGGCACGCGCTCACTCAGGTCGTCGTACACCACTCTGCTGGACTCCACTGATCCACGGCCTGGTCCGGCACCTCGCGGGCGTCGAGCGCTGGTGGTTCCAGCAGAACTTCGAGCGCCGCGACGTGCCCTTCCTCTTCATCTCGGCCGAGGAGCCCGACCTCGACTTCAACCCGCCGGAGGACGCCGACTTCGCCGCCGACCTGGAGCGCTGGCGCGCGGAGTGCGCGGTGTCCCGCGAGATCGTCGCGGCCCACGACCTCGACGACACCGCCCGGCCCCTGGACTGGCACGAGGACGTCGACCTGCGCTGGCTCGTGCTGCGGATCATCACCGAGTACGCCCAGCACTGCGGGCACCTCGACCTGGTGCGGGAGGGACTCGACGGGCAGACCGGCGCCTGAGCCGGGGCTGGAGCGGTGTCGGGCAGGATGGGCCCATGCGAGTGGGACTCACCGGCGGCATCGCGTCCGGCAAGAGCACGGTGTCGGCGATCCTGAGTGAGCTCGGCGCGGTGGTGATCGACGCCGACCGGCTCGCCCGGGAGGTCGTGGCCAAGGGGACGCCGGGCCTGCAGCAGGTGGTCGAGGCGTTCGGGCCCGAGATCCTCACCGAGGACGGCGAGATGGACCGGGCCGCGGTGGGCCGGATCGTGTTCGAGGACGAGCAGAAGCGCAAGCTGCTGGAGAGCATCGTGCACCCGCTCGTCTTCGAGCGGTACGCCGCCTTCGAGGCCGCCGCGCCGCGCGACGGCATCGTCGTGCACGACATCCCGCTGCTCGCCGAGTCGGGCCGGGTCGCGGACTTCGACGCGGTGATCGTCGTCGACGCGCCGCACGAGACCCAGGTCGACCGGATGCTGCGCGACCGGGGCATGGCCCGCGAGGACGCGGAGGCGCGGATCGCGGCCCAGGCCACGCGCGAGCAGCGCCGCGCGATCGCGACGTACGTCATCGAGAACACCGGGACGCGCGAAGACCTCCGTCACCGGGTGACGGAGGTCTTCGAGGAGCTGCGACGACGTTGACCCGCCCGAAACTTTCGGGCGGGTCAACGTGGGTCAGGCGGCCAGGTCCGGGTCGCCCAACCTCCGGAGCTTCTGCAGCGCCTCCCGCTCGAGCTGGCGCACCCGCTCGGCGGAGATGCCGTGCTTGGCGCCGATGTCGGCGAGCTTGTGCTGGCGCCCGTCGACCAGGCCGTAGCGCGAGCGGATGATGTCCGCGGCCCGCTCGTCGAGCTTGCCGACCAGGCTGTTGAGCCGGTCGCGGGACTCGACGTCGATGAAGTTCAGGTCGGGACCCGGGGCGGTCTCCTGGGCCATCAGGTCGCCCAGCGAGGTGTCGCCGTCCTCGTCGACCGGTGAGTCGAGGCTGACGTGCTCACGGCCCCACGCCATCAGGTCGAGGACCCGGTCGACGTCCATGCCCAGCTCCGCGGCGATCTCGCGCGGCTCCGGGTCGCGGCCCAGCTGGCGCTCGAGCGTGCGGCGGGCGCCGCCGACCTGGTTGAGCTCCTCGACCACGTGCACGGGCAGCCGCACCACGCGGGCCTGCTGGGCGATGCCGCGGGTGATCGCCTGGCGCACCCACCACGTCGCGTAGGTCGAGAACTTGTAGCCCTTGGTGTAGTCGAACTTCTCGACCGCTCGGATCAGGCCGGTGTTGCCCTCCTGGATCAGGTCGAGCATCGGCATCTGGGCCCGGCCGTACTTGCGCGCGATCGAGACGACCAGGCGCAGGTTGGCGGTGATGAACGTGTCGACGGCCTTGCGGCCCTCCTCGGCCAGCCACTCGAGCTCCTCGGCCGTGGCGGACATCGGGGCGCCGCCCTTCTTGCGGCCCACCCGGCCCTCGGCGAGCAGGTGCTCGGCCATCAGCCCGGCCTCGATCGCCTTGGAGAGCTCCACCTCGCTGGCGGCGTCGAGCAGGGGGTTGCGGGCGATCTCGTCGAGGTACAGGCCGACGCTGTCGCGGCCCTCGATCTCGCGAGTGCCGGCGGTTACAGCGGTGCGTGCAGCCATGGGTCGCCCTCCAATCTCACGTGAACGGCGCCACTGCGCCTCCACACGTCCCTTACAACGTCCACGGTGACCAGCGGATTCCCTGGTCAAACCTTGAACTTCTTACCCGACAAGACGAGTGAGCGCGCCGTGGAGTTGCGTGCGGGCAGTACTCTCAGGGACTTCTCAGGGGGAAACCCTGATCTGACGCTCCGCCAGGCCCATCCGGTCGAGGATCCAGGCGAGGGCGAACGCCCGGTCGTGCCAGGCCTTGTACCGCCCGGAGACGCCGCCGTGGCCGGCCGCCATCTCGGTGCGCAGCAGGAAGTCGCGGCGGCCGACGGCGGTCGCCCGGAGCCGGGCGATCCACTTCGCGGGCTCGACGTAGAGCACCCGGGTGTCGTTGAGCGAGGTCTCCGCGAGGATCGGTGGGTAGTCGATCGGCGCGACGTTGTCGTACGGCGCGTACGACGCCAGGTACTCGTACACCTCCGGGTCGGCCTCCGGGTTGCCCCACTCGTCGTACTCGGGCACGGTCAGCGGCAGGCTCGCGTCGAGCATCGAGGTGAGCGCGTCGACGAACGGCACCCCGGCGACGAACCCGGCGAACAGCTCGGGTGCCTGGTTGGCGACCGCGCCGATCAGCAGGCCCCCGGCGCTGGCACCCTCCGCGACCAGCCGGTCCGGGGTGGTCCAGCCGGTGTCGACCAGGTGGCGGGCGCAGTCGACGAAGTCGGAGAACGTGTTCTGCTTGTGCATCAGCTTGCCCTCGTCGTACCACCGCCGGCCCATCTCGCCGCCGCCGCGGACGTGGGCGATCGCGAACGCCGCGCCGCGGTCGAGCAGGGAGAGCCGCGCGATCGAGAAGTACGGGTCGATCGAGGCCTCGTAGGCGCCGTACCCGTAGAGCAGCACGGGGACCGGCCCGGTGCCGCCGCCCACGTCTTCTCGCGAGCCGCGCTTGGCGACGATCGAGATCGGCACTCGCGCGCCGTCCTCGGCGGTGGCCCACAGCCGGTGCTCCTCGTAGTCGGCCGGGTCGTAGCCGCCGAGCACGGGCGCCCGGCGCAGCAGCGTCAGCTCGCGGTTGCGCACGTCGTAGTCGTAGACCGACGACGGCACCGCCATCGTCGTGTAGCCGAGCCGGACCACCGGCTGCGCGAACCCCGGGTTGCCGGCGGTCCCGACCGTGTAGACCTCCCGGTCGAACTCCACGAGGTAGTCGTCGCCGACTCCGTCGTCGCCGAGCTCGAGGATGCGCAGCTGCGTGAGCCCCTGGCTGCGCTGGTGCACGACGAGGTGGCCGGCGAACGCGTCGACGTCCTCGAGGCGTACGGCGGGGTCGTGGGCGATCAGCGGCCGCCACTCCTCCGCGGGCGTGGGCACGACCGGCGCGGTGGCGAGCTCGAAGTCGGGCCCGGTGTGGTTGTGCAGCACCAGGAAGACGTCCTCGCCGCCGAGGACCGCGTGGTCGAGGGAGTACTCCAGGCCCTCGCGCCGCTCGGCGAAGACCTGCCACCCCTTGTCGGGGTCGTCGGCGTCGAGGAAGCGGTACTCCGAGGTGGACTTGGAGCCGGACGCGATCACCAGGAAGCGGTCGCTGCGGGTCCGGCCGACGCCGACCCAGAACCGGCCGTCGGTCTCGTCGTGGACCAGCTCGTCGTCGGCCTGGCTCGTGCCGAGCCGGTGCCGCCAGATCTTCGAGGCGCGCCAGGTGTCGTCGACGGTCGTGTAGTAGAAGTTCTCCCCGGCCCGGTCCCAGGTGGCGCCGCCGAGGACGCCGGCGATCTCGTCGGCGAGCAGCTCGCCGGTGTCGAGCGCCTTGACCCGGATCGTGTAGCGCTCGTCGCCCACGACGTCGGTGGAGTAGGCCAGGAGGATGCCGTCGGGGCTGACCGAGGACCCGCCGAGCGAGAAGAACTCGTGGCCCTCGGCGAGCGCGTCGAGGTCGAGCAGCACCTGCTCGCCGGGGAGCGCCGGCTCGTCGGGGCGGGCCGCCTCCGCCGGCTTCGGCGGGGTCCAGTCGTCCGGGTCGGCGACCGGCACGCGGCAGGTGGCGCCGTACTCCTTGCCCTCGAAGGAGCGCCCGTAGTACCAGTGCCCGCGGTTGCGGGTCGGGACCGACAGGTCGGTCTCGAGCGTGCGGGCCTTGATCTCGTCGAAGATCGACTGCCGCAGGCCGGCGAGGTGGGCGGTGCGCTCCTGGGTGTAGGCGTTCTCGGCCTCGAGGTAGGCGACCACCTCGGGGGAGTCCTTCTCCCGCAGCCAGTCGTAGTCGTCGACCCGGGTGTGCCCGTGGTGCTCGGCGGTGGTGGGACGACGGTCGGCAACGGGTGGAACGGGGGAGGACGCCATGGCCGCGACGATAGCGTCGGGGCATGGAGCGGCCGCGGATCGACCTCAACGCCGACCTCGGCGAGGAGATCACCGACGACGAGGCGCTGCTGGCGGTGGTGACCAGCGCGAACGTCGCCTGCGGCTACCACGCCGGCAGCCGGGAGGTGATGCGGGTCGTCTGCGCCGAGGCCGCCCGGCTCGGGGTGGTGCTGGGCGCCCAGGTGTCGTACGACGACCGGGCGAACTTCGGCCGGGTCGAGCTGGACGTCTCGTACGCCGAGCTGCGCGAGCACGTGGCCGACCAGGTCGGGCAGCTGGCCGAGATCGCCGCCGCCGAGGGGACCGCGGTGCGGTACGTCAAGCCGCACGGCGCGCTCTACCACCGGGTCCTCGACGACGAGGAGCAGGCGCGGGCGGTGCTCGACGGGTCCGGCCAGCTGCCGGTCCTGGGCATGCCGGGCGCGCTGCTGCGGCTCGCCGAGGCTGCTGGCCGGGCGGTGTTCCGGGAGGGCTTCCCCGACCGCGGCTACACCCCCGACGGCCGGCTGCTGCCGCGCTCGGCGCCGGGGGCGCTGGTCGAGGACGCCGACGGCGTGGTCGCCCAGGCCCTGGCGCTGGCGGGGCGCGTCGACTCGGTCTGCCTGCACGGCGACTCGCCCGGCGCGGTCGGCCACGCCCACGCCGTACGCCGGTCGCTGGAGGCCTCCGGGTTCGAGCTCCGCCCGTTCGCCGGGTAGCGGTCGGCTCGTCGCCCACAGGTTGCTCCACAGGTCTGGACCGCTGCCTGTGGAGTGTGCACCTGTGTGGTGGACAACCGTCCACCTCCTGTGGAGGAACCTGTGGGTTCGCCGGGGCCTCTTGCGGGGTGGCTCGCGGCTCGCGTAGACATCTCCCTACCAGCCCACCGCTTGCGGAGGGCCGGGGATCGGACAGGGACGAAGACCCGCACCGCGAGGCAACTCGAGGCGTCGGCCCGGTGACGGGGACGGCGAGGTCGGAGGACCGGTTCGGTCGACCGGGCGTCACCGTCTCCGGTCGAGCCGAGGGGCTCCTGGTGCTCATACCACCGGGAGCCCCTCATTCATTTCCCCGTCATCGTGGATCCCAAGCCCGGGCCCGGACAACGCCCGGAGCGTGACATCGGCGTGAACGAACCGGCGCCGGCGGCCCGGGACGGCAGACTGGGCGGCAGACTGGGCCGGTGCCCGTCCAGCTGCGCCCGTTCGGCCCGACCGCGGTGCTCGCCGAGGTCGGCGGCCCCGCGGCGGCGCTGGCGCTCGCGACCTGGGCCCGCGCGTCCGGGGTCGCGGCCGTCGAGATCGTGCCGGCCGCGGAGACCGTGCTCTTCGACGGCGTCGACGACGTCGCGACCCTCGCCGCGACGCTGGAGTCGTGGTCACCCACTGACCCGGTCCCGCCGGGCGACCTCGTGGAGCTGCCGGTGACCTACGACGGCCCCGACCTGGAGTTCGTCGCCGAGGCATGGCGCACCGACGTCGCGGGCGTCGTGCGCCGGCACGGCGAGGTGGAGTACGTCGCGTCCTTCTGCGGGTTCGCCCCGGGGTTCGCGTACCTGGCGGGCCTGCCCGCGGAGCTCGCCGTACCACGACTGGCGTCGCCGCGTGCCCAGGTGCCGGCCGGGTCGGTGGGCCTGGCGGGAGTCTGGTGCGGGGTCTACCCGTCCGCGTCGCCGGGCGGGTGGCGGCTGATCGGCCGCACCGACGCGCGGCTGTGGGACCCGGCCGGCGATCCGCCGGCGCTGCTGGCGCCCGGCACCCGGGTCAGGTTTCGAGACGCCTCGTCACTCGGCTCCTCAACCCCAGGGTTCGGGGCCTCGTGAGCCTGCACGTGCTCGCCACCGGCCCGCTGACCCTGGTCCAGGACCGCGGCCGCCCGGGACTGGCGCACCTGGGTGTCCCGCGTGCCGGGGCGCTCGACCCGCCCGCGGCCGCGCTGGCCAACCGGCTCGTCGGCAACCGCGCCGACGATGCCGTGCTCGAGGTGGTGCTCGGCGGGCTGGAGGTCCGGGCGGAGGAGCCCTGCTGGGTCGCGGTCACCGGCGCGCCGGCGCCGGTCCACGTCGACGGCGTGGCGCGCGGCCACCACCGTGCGGAGTGGCTGGCGGCGGGGTCCACGCTGCGGCTGGGCCGGCCGCGCACCGGCGTGCGGACCTACCTCGCCGTCGCCGGCGGGATCGCGGTCGCGCCGGTGCTCGGGTCGCGGTCGACCGACACGCTCGCCTGGGTCGGGCCACCCCGGGTGACCGCCGGCACCGCGCTCCCGGTGGGCCGGCCGCGGACGCAGCCGCGTCCCCTGGACCACCCGCCGGTGCACCGGCCCGGCCCGCTGCGCGTGGTGCCCGGCCCGCGGGCCGACTGGTTCGCCGCCGACGCGCTGGCGGTGCTGTGCGGCTCGCCGTACGCCGTCGAGGCCGACTCCAACCGGGTCGGGCTGCGCCTGGACGGATCCGCACCCGTCCGCACCCGCGAGGCCGAGCTGCCGAGCGAGGGGATGGTGCTGGGCGCGGTGCAGGTGCCGCCGAGCGGGCGACCCGTGGTGTTCCTCGCCGACCACCCGCCGACCGGCGGCTACCCGGTCGTCGCGGTCGTGCACCCCGACGACCTGTGGCGGTGCGCGCAGCTGCGCCCGGGGGAGCAGGTGCGCTTCACACCGGCTCCTCCTCGTCCTCCGGCGCGGGGGGCTGCCAGGCGCTGAGGTCGGGGTCGTCGGCGGGATAGCTGCGCACCGGGCCGGCGGGGGTCTCGGCGGTCTCGAACCGGACCGTCACCACGCCCCGGCCGGAGCCCCACACCCAGCCGCGGCCCATCTCGGCGTGCACGACGTCCATCCCGGGTGCCCAGGTACGGCGCGAGTGGGACGGCACCTCGATCTCGGGCAGCTCCTCGTCCTCGGCGGTGGTCTCCCCGAACAGGTCCTCCTGGATCCAGTCGGCCAGGCCAGAGACGCCGACGCCGAGCAGCCGCACCCCGGCGGAGGTGTCGAGGTCGGTGAGCAGCCCACGGGCCAGCCGAGCGACCGTCCCGGGGCTGTCGGTGGGGGAGGAGAGCGTGGTGGACCGGCTCAGCGTGGTGAAGTCGTGCAGCCGCACCTTGATCGTGACCGTGCGCCCCGACAGGCCGTGCTTGCGCAGCCGGGCCGCCACCTCGCCGGCCTGGCGGGTGAGCAGGCCCTCCATCAGCCTGCGGTCGGTGAGGTCGGTGTCGTAGGTGCCCTCGACGCTCACCGACTTCGTCTCCCGCTCCGGCACCACGGGCCGGTCGTCGTCGGCGCGGGCCAGCTGGAACAGCCAGTGCCCGCTGGCCTTGCCGAGCAGCCGGACGAGCTCGTCCTCGCTGACGGTCTCGAGCTCGGCCACCGTGTGGATGCCGACCCGGCGCAGCCGCTCGGCGGTGGCCGGACCGACGCCGGGGATCACGGTGACGCTCATGGGGCGCAGCAGCTCCTGCTCGGTGCCGGGCGCGACCACCACCAGGCCGTCGGGCTTGTCGAGGTCGCTGGCGACCTTGGCCATGAACTTCGAGGTCCCGAGCCCGACCGACGCGGTCAGCCCGCCGGTGACCTCGCTGACCCCGGCGCGCAGCTGCTCGGCGAACGCCGTGACCGTCGGCACCTCCAGGTCGGGCAGCCCGGCGCGCTCCAGGTCGACGAACGCCTCGTCCAGCGACAGCGGCTCGACCAGCGGCGAGGCCGCCCGCAGCAGGCGCATCACCTGGTCGCTGGCCGTGCGGTAGGCGTGGAACCGGCCGCTGAGGAACGCCGCGTGCGGGCAGCGGGAGCGCGCCTCGCGGGTGGACATGGCCGAGCGGACGCCGTACTTGCGGGCCTCGTACGACGCGGTCGACACCACGCCCCGTCCGCCGACCCCGCCGACCACGACCGGCTTGCCGCGCAGCGACGGCTTGTCGCGCTGCTCGACGGCCGCGAAGAACGCGTCCAGGTCGAGGTGGAGTACCGACGCTTGGGACCGCACGCGCGCAACCTACCTGGCAGCGCCGACCGGCCCACCTTCCCTCCACCGTCGGCCTCCCGACCGGGCTCTGCACAGGGGGCGCCGATCAGGCCGCTCGTCGTCGGACCTCGCGGGGAGGTTCGACCCATGACCACTCGCGCTCCCCGCCCCGCCGGCTCCGTCCTGACCGTCCGCACCCCCGAGGACATGCTGGCCCTGGTGCCCGTCGTGCTCGGCTTCGCGCCCACCGACTCGATCGTGATGCTCACGTTCGGCGCCGCCCGCCCGTTCCATGCCCGCTGCGACCTCCCGGCCACCGCCGAGGAGCTGCCCGCGGCGGTCGGCGCGCTGCTCGAGCCGGCACTGGTGCACGGGGTCGCCCGCGTGATCCTGCTCGTCTACACCGACGACGAGCCGCTCGCCACCGAGGCGGCGTGGTTGCTGTGCGGGGCGTTCGAGCGGGCGGGCGTCTCGGTCGTCGAGGCGCTCCGCACCGACGGGACGCGCTGGTTCCCGGCGCTCGGGGAGCGCTTCGGCGTGCCGGCGGGAGGCGTGCCGTACGACGTCGACACCCACCCGTTCCGCGCCCAGGCCGTCGCCGAGGGCAGGGTGCTGCACGGGTCGCGGGACAGCCTGCGCGACACGCTCGCCACCGACCCGGTGGGCACCGGTCGCGTCGTGGCGGCGCTCGCCGGGCTCACCGGCGACCCGCCCGGTCCCGACCACCGGGCCACGGAGGTCGCCTGGGTGAGCGATCTCGTGCTCACGCACGTGTGGGCGGCGTCGGTCCCCGGGGACGACGACGTCGCCCGGCTCCTGCGCGGCCTGCTGGACGTGCCGGTCCGCGACGCGGCCGTGGCCTCGCTGACCCGGCCGACCGCGCCCCGGCACGTCGCGTTCTGGGCCGACGTGGTGCGCCGGACCCCGGTGCCGATGCTCGCGGCCCCGGCCGCGCTCCTCGCGCTGGCGGCCTGGCAGGCCGGGCACGGCGCGCTGGCGTGGTGTGCGCTGGACCGGTGCGCCGAGGCGGACGACGCCTACCCGCTGGCGTCCCTGGTGGCCCGGGCGCTGGAGCTCGCGCTCGAGCCGGAGGGCTGGGACGGTGCGGTCGAGTGAGGGCGGGTGGGTCGCCACCGGTGCGTGCCGGGGCGCGGTGGGGGGTACCCGCCCGGCATGGCACGCAAGCTCGGCATCGAGGAGGAGCTCCTGCTCCTCGACCCGGCGACCCGCGAGGTGGTGCCCGCGGCGCCCGCTGTGCTCAAGGAGTTCCGCGAGCACGGCAGCGGTCGGCGGCGGGCGCGAGCCGCCACCGACGAGCTCGACCAGGAGCTCTTCCGCCACCAGCTCGAGACCCGCACCGACCCGGTGCTGAGCACCGCCGACGCGCTCGACCAGCTCGTGGCCGCCCGCCGCACCGCGGGTGAGGCCGCGCGTGCCGCCGGGCTCGCGATCGGCGCCTGCGGGATCGTCCCGCTCGGTGGCGACCGCTCCGTGGTCAGCCCCAATGACCGCTACCGCGACATGGTCGACACCTTCGGCGAGATCGCCCGCACCGGCGGCACCTGCGGCATGCACGTGCACGTCGACATCGACTCCGACGAGGAGGGTGTCGCCGTCATCGACCGGATCGCGCCGTGGCTGCCGGTGCTGGTGGCGCTGAGCGCCAACTCCCCGTACGTCGACGGCCGCGACTCCGGCTACGCCTCCTGGCGCGCCCAGGTCTGGGCACGGTGGCCGAGCGCGGGGCCGACGGAGCCGTTCGGGTCGCTCGAGGGCTACCGCGAGGCCTGTCGGACGCTCCTCGACACGGGCGCCGCCCGCGACCCCGGGATGCTCTACTTCGACGCCCGGCTCTCGCAGGGCCAACCCACCGTCGAGGTGCGGGTGTGCGACGTGAGCACCGACCCGGTCGTCGCGGTGACGATCGCCGCGCTGGTCCGGGCGCTGGTCGAGACGGCGGCCGGCGCCTGGGCGCGCGGGGAGCCCGCCGCGCGGTGGCGTGCCGAGGCGCTCCGGGCGGCCCACTGGCGCGCGTCCCGGTTCGGCATGGCCGACGCACTGGTCCACCCGCTGGAGCGCGAGTTGCGACCGGCGACGGAGGTGGTCGCGGCGCTGGTCGCGGCCGTCGAGCCGGTGCTCGCCGGGGCCGGCGACCTCGAGCGCGTCTCCTCGGCCCTGGGACGGGTGATCAGCGCCAACGGTGCCACCCGGCAGCGGGCCGCGTTCGAGCGCACCGGCCACGTACGCGGGGTCGTCGACGACCTGATCGCGCGCACCGAGGCGTCCTGGCAGACCGACGACACCCGACCCGTGACGCTCTAGGGTCGGGTCATGGGTGAAGAGGTCGAGGCACAGGAGTTCTCCCGCGCCGACCGCACGCGGCACCGCGAGAAGGTGCGCCGCAACCTCGACGTGTTCGCACGGATGCTCCGCGAGGCACGGTTCGACACCAACGACCCGATGACCGGCCTGGAGGTGGAGCTCAACCTCGTCGACGAGGAGGGCGACCCGGCGTTGAAGAACTCCGAGGCGCTCGCGGCCATCGCCGACCCCGACTTCCAGACCGAGCTGGGCCAGTTCAACATCGAGATCAACGTGCCGCCGGCCCGGCTGCGCGAGGGCGGGTTGACCACGTTCGAGGACCACCTGCGCCGCAGCCTCAACGACGCGGAGAGCAAGTCCGCGGCCGTGGGGGCGCACATGGTGATGATCGGCATCCTGCCGACCCTCGGCGAGGGTCACATGAGTCTGGACAGCCTCAGCGCCAACCCGCGCTACAAGCTGCTCAGCGAGCAGATCCTCGACGCCCGCGGCGAGGACATCGCGATCTCGATCGACGGTCCCGAACGTCTGCGCACCACCGCCGACTCGATCGTGCCCGAGGCGGCCTGCACCAGCACCCAGTTCCACGTGCAGACCTCGCCCGACCAGTTCGCGGCGTACTGGAACGCCTCCCAGGCCATCGCGGCCGTGCAGGTCGCCGTCGCCGCGAACTCGCCGTACCTGCTCGGCAAGGAGCTGTGGCGCGAGACTCGCATCCCGCTGTTCGAGCAGGCCACCGACACCCGCAGCGAGGAGCTCAAGGCCCAGGGGGTGCGGCCACGGGTCTGGTTTGGTGAGCGCTGGATCACCACGGTGTTCGACCTGTTCGAGGAGAACGTGCGCTACTTCCCGGCGCTGCTCCCGATCACCGACAGCGAGGACCCGCTCGCGGTGCTCGAGGCCGGAGGCACGCCCACGCTGCCCGAGCTGCGGCTGCACAACGGCACGATCTACCGCTGGAACCGGCCGGTCTACGACATCTCCAACGGCGTGCCGCACCTGCGCGTGGAGAACCGCCTGCTCGCGGCCGGGCCGACGGTCGTCGACACGATCGCCAACGCCGCGTTCTACTTCGGCCTGGTCCGTGCCCTCGCCGAGAGCGAGCGCCCGCTGTGGTCGCAGATGTCCTTCAGCGCCGCCGAGGAGAACTTCCACGTCGCTGCCCGCCAGGGCATCGACGCCCAGGTCTACTGGCCCGGCGTGGGGCAGGTGCGCGCCACCGAGCTCGTCCTGCGCCGGCTGCTGCCGCTGGCCCAGCAGGGCCTCGAGAGCTGGGGTGCCTCGGGCGCCGAGATCGACCGGCTGCTCGGCATCATCGAGCAGCGCTGCCTGATCGGCACCAACGGCGCCGAGTGGTTCGTGCAGCGGGTGCACCAGGCCGGTGGCTCCGACCGCTACGACGCGCTCCGCTCGACGCTGCTGGAGTACACCCGCGGCATGCACAGCAACGAGCCGGTCCACACCTGGGTGTGACCCCGGCTCTCGGCCGGGCGGCTCGCCGCTGAGCTCAGCGTTGGCGCAGCCGCTTCCACTCCCGGCGTACGCCGCTGCGCGGGTCCACCCAGCCCCGGCGGGTGACCACGACCAGGGTGAGCCCGATGCCGGCCTCGGCGGCGGCGGTCCGCGCCGCCGACAGCCAGGCGGCGTCGACGTCCTGCAGCTCGAGCGGGCCCGGGCGGGTCAGCCACAGCATCGGGACCGCGCCGCCGCGTTGCCGGGCCCGCTGGATCAGCGCGGCCACGACGTCGGCGCGCAGCGCGTGGTCGAGGTCCTCGTCGGGGTCGTCGGGGTCGGTCGCGAAGACCTCCTCGGCGCCTCCGGGCGCGCCCACGTGCAGCCGCGCGGGGAACCAGCGGCGCCGCTCGACCCGGACGTGGTCGAGCACCGCGCGCCGCAGCACGAGCGCGGCCGCCCGGTCGACGGGCTCGTGGATGCCTTCCACGGCGTACCTCCTGCGGACAGCGTCCCCGAAACACATCGGGGGCCGTGTCGTTCGTCCACAGGCTGCGGTCTGCACCGCCGATCGGTTACGGTGCGAGAGGTGGGCAACCGGCCCACGTGGATCAGCTGGACAGGGAGTGTCGATGGGGACCGTCGTCGTGGGATACGTGCCCAAGCCGGAGGGGGAGGCCGCGCTGCACAAGGCGGTCGAGGAGGCGAAGCTACGCGACGCGAAGCTCGTCGTCGTGAACTCCCACCGTGGCGGACAGGAGTTCGACGCCGACACGGCCACCCAGGCCGAGCGTGACCTGGACGCGGTCCGCAAGGTCCTCGACGAGTCCGGGGTGCCCTACGACATCCGTCAGCTCGTGCGTGGCTTCGAGCCGGCCGAGGACCTGATCAGCATCGCCGAGGCCAACGACGCCGACCTGATCGTGATCGGGCTGCGCCGCCGCTCCCCGGTCGGCAAGCTGATCCTCGGCAGCAACGCCCAGCGCGTGCTGCTCGACGCCCACTGCCCGGTGCTCGCGGTCAAGGCCGACTGACCCCGCAGCCTCCTCCGGCTAGTCGATCTCCTCGCCCGCGAGGGCGCGGGCGGCCAGCCGCTCCTCCTCGCTGACCTCCCACACCTCGTAGGCGGCGTGCAGGGCGAGCAGGATGATCAGGCTGCCCAGGACCAGGTCCGGCCACGGCGAGTCCGTCCACACGGTGACCACGCCCATCGCGATGATCGCCACGTTGACCAGGACGTCGTTGCGCGCCGACAGGAACGCGGCGCTGCTCAGCGAGCCGCCGTGGTGGCGGACCCGGGTGAGCAGCCAGGCGCTGGTGCCGTTCACCACGATCGCGCCGAGCGAGGCGAGCACCAGCGGCACCACGTCCGGGACCTCCGGGTCGGTGAACCGCTGGATCGCCTCCCACCCGGCCAGCGAGGCCGGGCCGAGGATGATCAGCGCCATCAGCTTGCCGAGCGCCGCGCGCCGGGCGAGCGGCCACCCGAGGGCGACGAAGATCAGCACATTGATCGACGTGTCCTCGAGGAAGTCGACGCTGTCGGCCAGCAGCGACACCGACCCGGCGGCGAGTGCGACCGTGAACTCCACGAAGAAGTAGGCGAAGTTCAGGCCCGCGACGATCAGCACCGTACGCCGCAGCAGGCCCGCGTCGAGCCGGTCGGTGTGCGCGCTGTCCTGGGCGTCGCGGTCGTCGGGTGTCATCGCCGGGCAATCTACCGCCGGGTCTGCGGCAGGATGGCCCCATGGCCCTCCACATCACCGGCGACGAGCACGCCGACCAGGTCCTGACCGACGATCCCTTCGCCCTGGTCGTCGGCATGATGCTCGACCAGCAGTACCCGATGGAGCACGCGTTCCGTGGCCCGGCGAAGGTGCTGGAGCGGTTCGGCAGCCTCGAGCCGGCCCGGATCGCCGCGGCCGACCCCGAGGAGTTCGCCGCACTGTGCAGCACGCCGCCGGCGATCCACCGGTTCCCGGGGTCGATGGCGGCCCGCCTGCAGGAGCTCGCCGCGCTCGTCGAGGAGCGGTACGCCGGCCACGCGGAGCGGCTGTGGACCGAGGCCGCGACCGGCCAGGACCTGCTCAAGCGCGTGCTGGAGCTGCCGGGCTTCGGCAAGCAGAAGGCGCAGATCTTCGTCGCGCTGCTGGCCAAGCAGCTCGGCGTACGCCCCGGGGGCTGGGAGTCCGCGGTGGGTGCCTACGCCGAGCCCGGGTACCGGTCGGTGGCGGACGTGGTCGACACCGACTCGCTGCAGAAGGTGCGTGACTACAAGAAGCAGAAGAAGGCCGCCGCGAAGGCGGTTGGCTAGACCACCTGGGGGCTACTCGCGAGTCATGTCGAACTGCGCCTACCGTCACGAGCGGCGAGGCCCTGGATCGACCGAGTTCCCCTCCCAAAGGATCCGTCCCTCTCGGGCCACGCCGGGCCCCGCCGTCCGCTGGTCGGCGGGGCTCTCTGCGTCCTGGCCAGCGTCCTGCCCTGCGTCCTGGCCAGCGTCCTGCCCTGCGTCCTGGCCAGCGTCCTGCCCTGCGTCCTGGCCAGCGTCTGACTCCGGGCCCCGGGTGAGACCTGTCGCCCAGAACCGGGGGACTGGCGAGGATCTCAGGAACCCCGTGGCAGAATGAGGTTCGCGGCTCTTGACGTTACCGGGCCTTGCCGCGCCCCGATCCTGGTTCACAGTCGTTGACGAGAGGTGTTCGTGTCCTCGAACGCGCGCAAGATGCTCCCCGCCGAGGTGCTTCAGCACCCTGCCGTCGTGGCCCTCATCCACCGAGGTACGCCGACCGGCAGCATCACTCCGGAGGAGGTGCGCCGGGCCAGTGAGGACGCTGCCGTCGAGCCGCGCCACCTCAAGGCGCTGCTCGGCCACCTGAGCTCGCTCGGCATCGCCGTGGAGATCCCGGCGACCAGCCGCGCGGTCGCCGCCACCTCGGCCCGCAAGACCACCACGGCCAAGGCGGCCCCGGCCAAGAAGGCCGCCCCTGCCAAGAAGGCCGCCGCCTCGGCGAAGAAGGCTGCGGCCCCGGCCGCGACGAAGACCGCGGCCAAGAAGGCCGCCTCCAACCGCGTCGCCAACGACGGTGCCGAGAACGCCGAGACCACCGAGTCCGACCAGTCGACGGTCGTGATCGGCCCCGACGGCAAGAAGGTCCTCCCCGACCTGCCCGACGAGCAGTTCGAGAAGGACGTCGTCGCCGACCCGACGATCGTCGAGGACGAGAAGTCCGCGACCTTCGTCGTCTCCGCCGCCGACGACACCGACGAGCCCGAGCAGCAGGTCATGGTCGCCGGCGCGACCGCCGACCCCGTCAAGGACTACCTCAAGCAGATCGGCAAGGTCCCGCTGCTCAACGCCGAGATGGAGGTCGAGCTCGCCAAGCGGATCGAGGCCGGCCTCTTCTCCGAGGAGAAGCTCGCCAAGGGCGGCAAGCTCTCGCCGAAGATCACCGAGGAGCTCGAGTGGATCGCGGAGGACGGCCGCCGCGCCAAGAACCACCTCCTCGAGGCCAACCTCCGCCTCGTCGTCTCGCTCGCCAAGCGCTACACCGGTCGCGGCATGCTGTTCCTGGACCTGATCCAGGAGGGCAACCTGGGCCTGATCCGCGCGGTCGAGAAGTTCGACTACACCAAGGGCTACAAGTTCTCGACCTACGCGACGTGGTGGATCCGCCAGGCGATCACCCGCGCGATGGCCGACCAGGCCCGCACGATCCGCATCCCCGTGCACATGGTCGAGGTCATCAACAAGCTGGCCCGCGTGCAGCGTCAGATGCTCCAGGACCTGGGCCGCGAGCCCACCCCGGAGGAGCTCGCCAAGGAGCTCGACATGACCCCCGAGAAGGTCATCGAGGTCCAGAAGTACGGCCGCGAGCCGATCTCGCTGCACACCCCGCTCGGCGAGGACGGCGACTCCGAGTTCGGCGACCTGATCGAGGACTCCGAGGCGATCGTCCCGGCCGACGCCGTGTCGTTCACGCTGCTCCAGGAGCAGCTGCACGCCGTCCTCGACACGCTCTCGGAGCGTGAGGCGGGCGTGGTCAGCATGCGCTTCGGCCTGACGGACGGCCAGCCGAAGACCCTCGACGAGATCGGCAAGGTCTACGGCGTGACCCGCGAGCGGATCCGCCAGATCGAGTCCAAGACCATGTCGAAGCTGCGCCACCCGTCGCGCTCCCAGGTGCTCCGGGACTACCTCGACTGATCGCCCCGGCTCTGCCGGAGGAGAGTTGCAACCTTCGGCGGCGCTGGGGAGTCTGAGGGGCATGCACCTGTTCTCTCGGACCATCTCTCGGACCCTTGCCCCGGTGGCGCTCGCCACCCTCCTGCTGGGCGCCGCGCTCGCGCCGGCCTCCGCCGAGCAGGCGACGTACCCGGACCCCGCCGACGCCACGGCGTCGCTCAACGACATCCGGCGCGTGGCTGTCGACCACGACGCAGACCGGCTGTCCGTGCGGGTCAAGGTCGTCGACCTGCGCCGGAAGTCCGACGCCGGGCCGGCCGGCCTGACGATCCGGATCGACACCCGGTCGGGGCGGCCCGGGCCGGAGTTCCGGCTGACGACCGGGCTGTACGCGGGCACCGACTACCAGCTGATGCGGGTGCGCGACGGCAAGGCCGTCGGGCAGCCGCTGACCTGCACCCACGCGGTTCGGCTGGGCTTCGCCAGGGACGTGGTGCGGTTCAGCGCCGACCACGAGTGCCTGGGGGCACCCGCCCGGGCCCGCGTCTCGGTCAAGATGGCCGACCTGTACGACGGGTCGCATCCGATCACGGACTGGCTGGGTGAGCCCGGCTCCTGGACCTCGTGGCTCACGACCGCCTGACCGGGAGTCGGCCGGCGGTCGCCGCTACAACGGACTGGTCGAGTGCGGGCAGCTCCAGCCGGAAGTGCCCGCCCGGCGTCCCGGCGACGAGCGTGAGCCGGCCACCGGCGCGCTCGGCGAGGACTCTCGCGATCGCGAGCCCGAGCCCGCTTCCACCCTCCCGGGACCGGGCCGCGTCGGCGCGGTAGAAGCGGTCGAAGATCAGGTCGCGGTGCTCGTCGGGCACCCCCGGCCCGTCGTCGACGACGTCGAGCCGGACCCGACCACCCTGGGTGTCGAGCCGCAGCTCGACCCGGCTGGTCGCGTGCTCGGTGGCGTTGTCGAGCAGGTTGCGCACGATCCGGCGCACGTCACCGGGGTCGGCCCGCACCGGTGCGGCGGAGACCCGCGAGGTGTCGACCGGCACCGGTCCGGTCCGGGCCCGGGTGGCCTCCTCCAACACCAGCTCGTCGAGGTCGAACGGCGCCGGGGGAGGTGACTCGGCCTCGTCGGCGGCGGCCAGGTCGAGCAGGTCGCGCACCAGGCGCTCCATCTCGCCGGTCGCGCCCAGCACCTCGGTCCGGAGCCGCTCGGGGTCGACCCCGGCCGGGTCGCGGAGCGCGAGCTCGAGGGACACCCGCTGGCCGGCCAGCGGGCTCTGCAGGTCGTGGGAGACGTCGGCGACGAACCTCCGCTGCCGCTCCGAGGCCGACTCGAGCCGCGCCAGCATCGCGTTCATCGTCGCTGCCAGCCGTCCGACCTCGTCGGGGACCCCGTCGCCCTCGACCCGCGTGCTCAGGCGCTGGTCGGTGATCTGGTCGACCTCGGCCCGGATCCGGTCGAGCCGCCCCAGGACCCGGCCGAGCACCAGCCACGTGATCAGTCCGAGCAGCGCCGAGACGAGCGGCACGCCGACCTCCAGCGCGTGGCGCAGCGCCGACGACGCCTCCGACACGGACTCGAGGCTGTTGCCGAGGTGGACGGTCACGGTGCCGTCCGGCGACGGCCCGGAGGCGGACCACAGCCGGTAGGTCTCGGTCTCGGAGTCGTCGGGTGCCCGGACCGTGCGGACGACGTACGACGTCCCAGGGTCGGTGTCGTCGATCGCGGCCCGCCCGGCGACGTTCTCGGACGCAGCGAGCACGCGACCGCGATCGTCGACGACCTGGGCGACACCCTCCTCGTCGACGTTGCGCAGCTCGGCTGGCAGCGCGTCACGCGCGGCGAGGTCGAGCAGGTCGTGGATACGCGCCCGAGCGAGCTGGTCGGAGGCGGTGGTGAGGTGGGACTCGAGGGTGGTGACGAGCAGCACGGAGGCGCCCGCGAGGGTGAGCGCGAAGACCGCGGTCGCCGCGATCGTGGCCCGGGTCCGCAACGTGAGCCGGGAACGGCGCGGCATCACGGCGCGGACCCGTCGCGGTCGTCGACGAGCCGGTAGCCGACCAGCCGCACGGTCTGCAGGCTGTGCCGGCCGAACGGCTCGTCGATCTGCTTGCGCAGCTGCCGCACGTAGACCTCGACGATGTTCGGATGCCCGTCGTACGCGAAGTCCCAGACGTTCTCGAGGATCGTCGCCTTCGACACGACCTCGTCGGAGCGCCGCATGAGGAACTCCAGCATCGCGAACTGCCGTGGGGTCAGGTCCACGTCGACGCCCCCGCGGCGCACCCGGTGGGCGGACGGGTCGAGCTGCAGGTCACCCACCTCGACGAGCACCGGGCGCTCGCGTCCGCCGCGACGCACGAGGGCGCGCAGCCGCGCGGTCAGCACCATGAACGAGAACGGCTTGGCGAGGAAGTCGTCGGCGCCGGCGTCCAGCGCGGTCGCCTCCTGCTGGGGTCCCGAGCGGGCCGTGAGCATCAGGATCGGGGTCCAGTCGCCGGCGGCGCGGCGCCGCGTGCACAGCACGTCGCCGGTGATCCCGGGCAGCATCACGTCGACCACCAGCGCGTCGTACCGGTTCTCCTGGGCGAGCCACTCGCCGTCGGTGCCGTCGGTGGCCACGTCGACGGCGTACCCCTCACCCTCGAGACCGCGCCTGAGCGCCGCGGCGAGCCGCGTGTCGTCCTCGACCACCAGGATCCGCATCCCCCCACCCTCGCACCGATCCGCTGAAGGCCACCTGAACGCCCGCTGACTTCAGGCTGGCTTCAGCAGTCGGACAGCAGGGTGGTGGAGACGACGAAGCAACGTCCGAGCAGGAGGAGAGAACCATGCGCAAGCGGGTCATCATCGGTGCATCAGCGCTCGGAGCGGGCGTGGCCGTCGCCGTCGGCGGGGTCGCGATCGGCACCAGCGGGGACGACGGTCCCGCCAGCCACCAGTACACGCAGGAGCAGGCGGATGCCGCGACGAAGGCCGCCCTCGAGGCCACCGGTGGGGGCACCGCCAACAGCGTGGAGTCCGATCACGAGAACGGCGCGACCTACGAGGTCGAGGTCACCAGGCCCGACGGCACGACCGTCGACGTACGCCTCGACGACCGCTACCGGGTCGTGGTGATCGAGGGCGACAGCGAGGAGTGATCCGACCGGGTCGTCGCCGGCTCAACCGGCGGCGACCAGCGCGACCGCGCAGGCGCACAGCGCCAGGCCGACCGCCTGGGCGCGGTGGATGTGCTCGCGGAGCACGGTCGCGGCCAGGAGCACCGTGAACGCGGGGTAGAGCGAGGTGACCACCGAGGTCACGGTCAGGTAGCCGCCCTGCGTGGCGACCATGAAGGCCCCGGTCGCCAGCGCGCCGAGGGCGCCACTGGCGATGCCGCCGAGGGCGTAGCGGTTGCGCGGCACCCAGTCGCGACGCAGGGCCATCGCGACCGCGACGATCGCGACACCGGCGACGACCTGGTTGAGCGCCAGCGGCAGGAAGCCGGCCTCCTCGGGGATCTGGGCCAACGCGGCGAACAGGGTGCCGAACCCCAGCCCGGCGAGCACGCCGTCGAGCAGGCCCGAGCCGCCGGGGGCGGCCCCGTCGGTCGGTTCGCGGGACACCAGCCAGATGGCCGGCACCGCCAGCAGGATGCCGAGCCAGACGAGCTGGGCGGGCCGCTCGCCGGTCGTGACGCCGACGACCACCGGCACGAGGACCGAGCCGACCGCCGAGACCGGCGCGACCACGCCCATCCGGCCCGAGGAGAGGCCGCGGTAGAGGAACGCCGTACCGAACCCGTTGCCGAGGCCCGCGACCAGGGCCCAGGCCAGGTCGCCGCGGGTGGGGGAGCCGTCGGTGACCAGGGTGAGCAGCAGCACGAGGGACGCGCCGGCGATCTGCGCGACGAGGGAGACCGCCCAAGCACCGCCGCGGCGGGAGAAGATGCCCCCGTTGAAGTCGCTCAGCCCGTAGGCCACCGCCGCCAGCAGCGACAGCAGGATCGGCATCAGGTGGCCACCACGCCGACGACCCACACGAGGGTCGCGGCGACGGCCGCGGCCAGCTCGATGAGGATGCTCAGGCCCACGGCCTTGAGCGAGTGCACGGTCGAGGGCCACGCCTGCGCGGACCCGACACGGCGTAGCTCGGCCAGGTAGACCCCGAGCACGAAGCCGAGGAACAGCCCGACGACCGGTACGACGAAGAAGCCGACCACGCCGAGCAGCACGCCGAACCACTGCGTGGACGCGGGGATGCCGGCGACCTGGAGACGCCGGCCGGGGAGGAGGTACTTCACGGCCGTGCCGGCGGCGAGGATCACGACCGCGACCGCGAGGACCAGCCACGCGGTGGTGGTGCCGACCGACCAGGCCCACACCAGGATCGCGCCGCCGACCAGGACGGTCCCGGGCAGGATCGGGACCAGGATGCCGACCAGGCCGACGGCGATCGCCAGGGCGACGAGGACCTCGGTCGGGCTCATGGACGCAAACCCTGTCACAGACGCACCGCGGCCCCGGACAGGTGTCCGGGGCCGCGGTGGAAGTCTGCGGTGGCCGGTGGCCTCAGCGCTCGGCCTCGGGGGCGGGAGCAGAGGTGCCGGAGAGCTTGTGGGTCTCGTCGACGACGTTGGCGGCGATCTCCTTGAGCTTGTCACCATGCTCGCGGGCGTGGTGGGCGCAGAAGAGCAGCTCACCACCGGACTGGAGCTCCACGCGAAGGTAGGCCTGGGCTCCGCAACGGTCGCAACGATCCGCTGCGCTCAGCGCGGCGGCGCTTGGGGCAACTGCAGTGGTCACATCGGCCTCATTTCTTCTTCTGCCTCGGTGTCAGTCACAACGTAGCGACGGGGTCCAAGATTCCCGGCACCTCGTACTGTCCGACACTTCATCCAATCACGGTGTCTCTTCCCCTTTCGGCCGATTTCCATGCCTTGAGAGGCATCGGGCGGATCTCGGTGTGGAGGGAGCGACCCGACGATCGTCGGGACTTCACTGATCAGTCTGACGTGACTGCGGGGCCCGAGGTTGCGGAACGGGCGGGCCGAGAGCCGATCGTGTCCGCATCGTGACGAACCCCACGGTGCTGCCAGGTGTGCTGCAGGTGGTGCTGGCGGTGCTGGTGCGGCTGCGCGGGTCGTGCTCGGGGAAGTGCTGACCACGGTAGCCGCGCGGTCGGCAGGCGAGCCTTCACCGACCTCCGGCGTGTCGCAGGTAGATTCGAGGCTCAGACCCGAACGGATTGCCGGCCCGCACTGCGCGGGTCCGGCACGACCAGGAGCCCCACGATCGACAACACGTACAACGCAGCGCACCTCCTCGTCCTCGAGGGCCTGGAGGCGGTCCGCAAGCGTCCCGGGATGTACATCGGGTCCACCGACACCCGCGGCCTCATGCACTGCCTGTGGGAGATCATCGACAACGGCGTCGACGAGGCGCTCGGCGGCCACGCGACCCACGTCGAGGTCACCCTCCACCCCGACGGCTCCGCCGAGGTCTACGACGACGGCCGCGGCATCCCGACCGACAAGGAGCCCAAGACCGGGCTGCCCGGTGTCGAGGTGGTGGCGACCAAGCTGCACGCCGGCGGCAAGTTCGGCGGCGGCTCGTACGTCGCGACCGGTGGCCTGCACGGGGTGGGGCTCTCGGTCGTCAACGCGCTGGCGACCCGGATGGACATCGACGTCGACCGCTCGCCGTCTCGGCAGGGCATCTCGTTCCGGCGCGGCGTCCCGGGCGTGTTCACCGGCGACGGGCCCGATGCGGACTTCGAGCCGCGGTCGGGACTGACCCGCAAGGGCGGCCGGGTCGCCAAGGGCCGGACCGGCACCCGCATCGTGTTCTGGCCGGACCGGCAGATCTTCACCAAGGACGCCCGCTTCGTCTACGAGGACCTGATCGGACGGGCTCGGCAGACCTCCTTCATCGTCCCGGGCCTCGAGCTGGTGATCCGCGACCTGCGCGGCCCCGACCCGGTCGAGGAGAAGTTCCGCCACGACGGCGGCATCGCGGAGTTCGCCGACTTCCTGGCGCCCGACGAGCCGGTCACCGACATCCTCCGGCTGCAGGGCACCGAGACGTTCACCGAGACCGTGCCGCTGCTGGACGCGAAGGGGCAGATGACCCCGCAGGAGGTCGAGCGCGAGCTGCACGTCGACGTGGCGCTGCGCTGGGGCACCGGCTACGACACCGTGGTCCGGTCGTTCGTCAACGTGATCGCGACCCCCAAGGGCGGCACCCACGTCAGCGGCTTCGAGCAGGCGGTGACCCGCACGTTCAACGACGTGATGAAGTCCGCGAAGGTCCTCCGGGTCAACGACGACGACGTGATCAAGGACGACGTCCTCGAGGGCATGACCGCGGTCGTGACCGCCCGCCTCGCCGAGCCCCAGTTCGAGGGTCAGACCAAGGAGATCCTCGGCACGCCCGCGGCCCGCACCGTCGTCCGCCGCGTGGTCTCCGCGGAGCTGAAGAAGTTCCTCACCTCGACCAAGCGCGCCGAGAAGGCGCAGGCCAAGCTGGTGATGGAGAAGGTCGCCGGGGCCGCCAAGACCCGGCTCGCCGCTCGCCAGCACAAGGAGACCCAGCGCCGCAAGAACGCCCTGGAGTCCTCGGCGCTGCCCTCCAAGCTCGCCGACTGCCGCGCGGTCGACAACGAGCGCACCGAGCTGTTCATCGTCGAGGGCGACTCGGCCCTCGGCACGGCCAAGCTGGCCCGCAACTCCGAGTTCCAGGCGCTGCTGCCGATCCGGGGCAAGATCCTCAACGTCCAGAAGGCCTCCGTCGGCGACATGCTCAAGAACGCCGAGTGCGCCTCGATCATCCAGGTGGTCGGCGCCGGCTCGGGCCGCACGTTCGACCTCGAGGCACGCCGCTACGGCCGGATCATCTTCATGGCCGACGCCGACTCCGACGGCGCCCACATCCGCTGCCTGCTGGCCACGCTCTTCTACAAGTACATGCCCGAGCTGATCCAGGAGGGCCGCGTCTACACGGCCGTCCCGCCCCTGCACCGCGTCGAGATCTCCAACCCCAAGAAGGGGATGGAGAAGTACGTCTACACCTACTCCGACGACGAGCTGCAGCGCAGGCTCGCCGAGCTGAAGAAGAAGGGCGTGCGCTGGAAGGAGCCGGTGCAGCGCTACAAGGGCCTCGGTGAGATGGACGCCCACCAGCTCGCGGAGACCACGATGGACCCGCGGCACCGCACGCTGCGCCGGATCACCATCGACAACGCGGAGGAGGCGGCGCACGTGTTCGAGCTGCTGATGGGCTCCGACGTCGCCCCCCGCAAGGAGTTCATCGTGCAGGGCGCCTACGAGGTCGACGTCGAGTCGCTCGACGCCTGACCGTGGGTCTCCCCGGGCAGCGGCGCGAGTGGAGCCGGCACCGGTTCGTGCTGCCGGTGATCGCGCTCGGCGGCGTGGTGGGCGCCGGCGCCCGCTACGGCGCCGCGCGGGTGTGGCCCACGCCGCACGAGGGCGTGCCGTGGACGACGCTGGGCGTGAACGCGCTCGGGTGCCTGCTGATCGGGGTGCTCATGGTGTTCGTGGTCGAGGTCGGCGGCGCGCACCCGCTGCTGCGGCCGTTCGCCGGCGTCGGCGTGCTGGGCGGGTTCACGACGTTCTCGACGTACGCCGTCGACACGGTCAGGCTGGTCGACGACGGCCGCCCGGTCGCCGCGGCCGGCTACTGGGCGGGCACGCTCGTGCTGGCGCTGGCCGCCGTGGCGGTCGGCGTGGTCGCGGCGCGTGGCGGGGTGCGGGCGGCCACCGGGCTGCGGCGTCGACAGCGAACCAGGAGAGGGGAGACCAGCGATGACCACTGACCCGACGGAGGGCCGGCCCGCCCAGGGGCTGGACGGAGCGGCGAGCCGGCTCACGATCTACATCGGCGAATCCGACACCTGGCACCACAAGCCGCTCTACACCGAGCTCGTGCACCGGGCCAACGCCGCCGGCCTGGCCGGGGCCAGCGTGTTCCGCGGCATCGAGGGGTTCGGGTCGTCGAGCAAGGTGCACACCTCCCGGCTGCTGTCGCTCTCCGAGGACCTCCCGGTCGCGGTGGTGATCATCGACGTCGCCGAGCGCATCGAGGCGTTCCTGCCCCAGGTCGACGAGGTGGTCGGGGAGGGCCTGGTGACCATCGACGAGGTGACGGTCCGGGTGCACCGCTTCCGGGACGACCGCGCGTGACCGGTTTCGTGTGGGTGTGCCTGGGGGCCGCGGTCGGGGCGCCGGGGCGCTATCTCGTCGACCGTGCCGTCCAGTCGCGGCACGACAGCCTGGTGCCGTGGGGCACGATGATCGTCAACGTCGCCGGCTCCCTGGTCCTCGGCCTGCTGGTGGGGCTCTCGACCGGGCGCGACGTGCCCGACGCGGTGATGCTGACGCTGGGCACCGGGCTGTGCGGCGCGCTGACGACGTACAGCACGTTCGGCTACGAGACCTTCCGGCTGTTCGAGGACGGCGCCCGCCTCTACGCGTTGCTCAACGTCGCTCTGAGCCTGACGGTCGGTCTCGGCGCGGCCGCGGTCGGCTACGCCGTCGGCGCCGGTCTGTGAGCGGCGCCACCGCTCGTTGAATTGTGGACTTTCGGCCCCCGGATGTGGTCCGCCCGGCCCCCGTGGCGGAGTCGGGCCCGGCATAGGGTCGACCCGTGTGCACCAGCGTCTACGTCGCCTCGATCGAGGGGTCCACGGGTAAGTCGGCCATCGCCCTGGGCGTGCTCGACGCGCTCTCCCGCCGCGTCGAGCGGGTCGGCGTCTTCCGCCCGATCGTCCGCAACGACCAGGCGACGGCCCGGGGGGAGCGGGACTACGTCCTCGACCTGCTGATCGCGCACGAGGCCGTCACGCTCGACTACGACGAGTGCACGGGCGTGACGTACGACGACGTGCACGCCGACCCGGTCGCCGCGCTCGACACGATCGTGGAGCGCTACCACCGGGTCGCCGAGCAGTGCGACGCCGTCGTGGTCGTCGGCTCGGACTACACCGACGTCGCCACTCCGACCGAGCTCTCGTACAACGCCCGGATCGCGGCCAACCTCAGCTCGCCGGTGCTCCTGGTGCTCAACGGCAAGGACCGCACACCGACCGACCTGGTGACGCTGGCCGACATCACCACCGCGGCGATCACGGCCAACCACGCCACGCTGTTCGCGCTCGTCGCCAACCGGGTGACGCTGCCCGACCCCGGCGAGGTGGTCGCCGCGCTGGCGACCGACGCGGTGCCGGCGTACGCGATCCCCTACGACCCGCTGCTCTCCGCCCCGTCGGTCGCCGACCTGATGCCCGCGGTCGACGGCACCCTGGTCTCCGGGGACCCGGCGCTGCTCGACCGTGAGGTGCTCGGCCTGCTCGTCGCGGGGATGACGATGCCGAACGTGCTCGACCGGCTCTTCGACGACGCCGTCGTGGTGACGGCCGGAGACCGGCCCGAAGTGGTGCTCGGCGTCCTGATGGCCCACGTCTCCGCCAACTTCCCGCAGGTCTCCGCGATCGTGCTCAACGGCGGCATCGAGCTGCCCGTCCAGGTCGCGCGGCTCCTCGAGGGCATCGGCGCGACCCTGCCGATCGTCGCCACGGACCTGCTCACCCAGGAGACGTCGGCCGCGCTCACCTCGGTGCGGGGGCGCCTCACCGCGAGCTCGCCGCGCAAGATCGCGGCGGCGCTGGGGCTGTTCGCCCAGCACGTCGACGGCGTCGCCCTGCTCGACCGGCTCGACGTCTCGCGCACCACGGCCGTGACCCCGCTGATGTTCGAGCACCAGCTGGTCGACGACGCATCCGGCCGCCGCCGGCACATCGTGCTGCCCGAGGGCGAGGAGGAGCGGATCCTGCGGGCCGCCGACCTCCTGCTGCGCCGGGGCGTCGCGGAGCTCACCCTGCTCGGCGACCCGATCCGGATCAGCGCCCAGGCGGCCGGCATCGGCGTGGACGTCTCGGCGGCGACGCTGCTCGACCCCCGCACGTCGGACCTGACCGAGCGCTTCGCCGAGGAGTACTACCAGCGCCGCAAGCACCGCGGCCTCGAGCGGGACGACGCGCTCACGCGAGTGCGGGACGAGTCCTACTTCGGCACGCTGATGGTCGAGCTCGGTCTCGCCGACGGCATGGTCTCCGGGTCCGTCCACACCACCGCCCACACGATCCGGCCGGCGCTGGAGGTGGTCCGGACCGTGCCGGGCGTCTCGGTGGTCTCCTCGGTGTTCTTCATGTGCCTGGAGAACCAGGTGCTCGTCTACGGCGACTGCGCGGTCAACCCCGACCCGACCGCGGAGCAGCTCGCCGACATCGCGATCTCCTCGGCCGCCACCGCCGCCGCGTTCGGCATCGAGCCGCGGGTGGCCATGCTGTCCTACTCCACCGGGTCCTCGGGCGCCGGCAGCGACGTCGAGAAGGTCTCCGCGGCCACGGCCCTGGTCCGCGACCGCGCCCCGGACCTGCTGGTCGAGGGCCCGATCCAGTACGACGCGGCGATCGACCCGGCGGTGGCGCGCACGAAGCTGCCGGACTCGCAGGTCGCCGGCCGGGCGACGGTCTTCATCTTCCCGGACCTCAACACCGGCAACAACACCTACAAGGCGGTGCAGCGCTCCGCCGGAGCCGTGGCCATCGGCCCGGTCCTGCAGGGGCTGCGCAAGCCGGTCAACGACCTGTCCCGCGGGGCCACGGTCCGCGACATCGTCAACACGGTCGCGATCACGGCGATCCAGGCCCAGCAGATGACACAGCAGATGACACAGCAGATGAAGGAGACCCCCGCGTGAGCGCGCTCGTCCTGGTGATCAACGCGGGCTCGTCCTCGCTGAAGTACAGCCTCGTCGACGGCGACACGGGGGAGAGCCTCGCGGTCGGTCTGGCCGAGAGGATCGCCGACTCGTCCGGTGCCGCGGGCATCCTCAGCCACACCGGTCCGGACGGCGAGAAGCACCGCACCGAGCTGCCGCTGCCCTCGCACGAGGCGGCGCTGCGGGCCGCACTCGACGCGTTCGACGCCCACGGCCCCTCGCTCGCCGATGCGGAGCTCGCCGCCATCGGCCACCGGGTCGTGCACGGCGGTGCCCGCTTCTCCGCTCCGGTGCTCGTCGACGATGCCCTGATCGACGCGGTCCGCGACCTCGTGCCGTTGGCGCCGCTGCACAACCCCGCCAACCTCGAGGGTCTCGAGGTCGCCCAGCGGATCTTCGACACCGTCCCCCAGGTCGCGGTGTTCGACACGGCCTTCCACCAGACGCTGCCGGAGCACGCCTACACCTACGCCGTGCCTCTCGAGTGGCGCGACCGCCACCGGATCCGGCGCTACGGCTTCCACGGCACCTCGCACAAGTTCGTGTCGGGCGAGGCCGCCCGGCTGCTTGGCCGCCCCGTGGAGTCGGTGAACTCGATCGTGCTGCACCTCGGCAACGGCGCCTCGGCGACCGCCGTGGCCGGAGGCCGGACCGTCGACACCTCGATGGGGGTCACCCCGCTCGAGGGCCTGGTGATGGGCACCCGGTCCGGCGACCTCGACCCCGCGCTGCACGCGCACCTGCACCGGCAGTGGGGCTGGTCGCTGGAGCAGATCGACGACGCACTGAACCGCGACTCCGGCATCAAGGGGCTGCTCGGCCAGAGCGACATGCGCGAGCTCGAGCGGCTGCTCGAGGAGGGCGACCCGCGGGCGCGGCTCGCGATGGACGTCTACTGCTACCGGCTGCGCAAGTACGTCGGCGCCTACTACGCCGTGCTCGGCCGGGTCGATGCGATCGTCTTCACCGGTGGCGTGGGCGAGCACATGCCCGGCGTACGCGCCCAGGCGCTCGCGGGCCTCGAGCGGCTCGGCATCCGGATCGACGCGGAGGCCAACGACACGCACCGCGCCGGCGCCTTCACGGTCTCGACCCCGGACAGCGAGGTCGCGGTGTTGGTGGTCCCGACCAACGAGGAGTGGGAGATCGCCCGCGAGGCACTGGGCGTCGTCCGAGCGTCGTGACCTGTCGCTCCGTCGTGCTGGACCCTAGGGTGGCCGCATGATGGTGGGACTGCTCGGGATCCTGGTCGGGTTGGTGGGCGCGGTCGTCGCCCTGACGGTCGTCTACTACGTGATCCGCTTCGCGGTGCGGGACGGCGTCATCGACGCGAACCGCAAGAGCGACGGCGACCGGGTGCGCAGTGAGCTGCACCTCGGTCACGAGCGGAGCCCGAACAGTCGGATGTGAGGATGCACGTCCTCGTGACCGGGCCGCCGGCCTCCGGCAAGTCGACGCTCGCCGCGGCCCTCGCCGTGGAGCTCCGGCTGCCCCTCCTGGCCAAGGACACGATCAAGAGCGGTCTGGTCGAGTCCCTCGGTGCCGGCTCCCTCGAGGAGTCGCGGCGGCTCGGTGCGGCGGCGGTACGGGCGCTGCTCGCGCTTGCCCGCCTCAACCCGGGCAGCGTCCTGGACAGCGTCTGGGTCGATCGAGCGCGGGGGATCGAGGACCTCGCCGCGCTGTCGGCACCGGTCGTCGAGGTCTTCTGCTCCTGTCCGCGCGACGTGCTCGAGAAGCGGTACGCCGCCCGCGGCGACGACCTCGGCCGGCCGCCCGAGGAGCTGTGGAACGACGACTCACTGCGGCCGCTCGGCGGCCCGTGGCCGGTGCTCGAGGTCGACACCGGCGGCACCGTCGACGTGTTGACGCTCGTCCAGCGCATCGATGCTGACGCCGGGCTCGCCGCGATCGGCCAGATCGTGGACCGGCCGATCAACCCGGTCGAGCCGACCCTCGATCTCGTCATGGCGGCCCACCGCGGGCTCGTGGTCGCCCGCAACCTCGCGAGGGGCGGGACGGTGCCCGACCCGTTCGCCGTCGTGATCACGCTCAACGGCGTGCCCGAGCTGCTGATGCCGACCACGTGGATGGCCGACCCGCCGACGTGGACGATCAGCTGGGGCGACCCGGACGAGCTGGGGCCGTACCCCTGGGCACACCATCGGGCGTACGTCGTGGTCGCGGTCGATGCCGAGGCCGGCGTCGTACGCCTGGTCGGTGCGGCCCGCGACGGGACGCCCTACGACGAGACCGAGCCGCTGGTCAGACGACGGGGTTGAGCAGGCCCGTGTCGACGTCGTAGATGAAGCCGCCCACCTTGACCGAGTCGGGGATCAGCGGGTGCGAGACGACCTTGTGCACGTCGTCGGCGAGCGCGGCGCGCTGGTCGGCCACCATGCTGAAGGTCTGCCAGGAGACGTCCTGGCCGGCGGAGGCGGCGACCTTCTCACGGACCTGCTCGAGCGTCGAGGAGGCCATCGCGCAGCGGGTGTGCGGGATGACCAGGACCCGGTCGACGTTGAGGAGGTGCACGCCCAGCACCAGCGCCTCCAGGGCCTGGTCGGTCACCCGGCCGCCGGGGTTGCGGAAGATCTTGGCGTCGCCGGGCTTGAGCCCGACCATGCCGAGCGGGTCGATCCGCGAGTCCATGCAGGTCACGATCGCGACGCCCGCCCGGGCGACGCCGTCGAAGCCGGCGAGCTCGAAGTGCGCGGCGAAGTCGCGGTTGGCAGCGATCAGGTCGTCGAAGTCCGAAGGCACGCGTCGGACCTTAACGCAGGGCGTCAGCCACCGGAGCGCAGGAGCTCGCCGGTCGAGACGGCCCGCGTCGCCGCGCCGCGGAACAGCACCAGCGCGAGCAGGCCGGCGACCACCGCGCACACCGCGGCACCGGCGAACACGGTGTGTTCCTGGGCGATCCCCGCGGTCTTGAGCAGGTCGGTGAACTCCGCGCAGCGGGTGCGGCCCTCGCACACCTCGCGCGCCGAGGGCAGGTCGCTCTGCTCGGCGTAGTAGCGCCGGAGGCCGAGCGTGGTCAGCGCGGAGATGCCGACGAGCATCCCGACCATGCGCGCGACCACCACGAACGCGCTGGCCAGGCCGTGCGCGTCATCGTCGGTGCTGACGAGCACGGCGGCGTTCACCGGAGCGAGCGCCAGCCCGAACCCGAAGCCGCCCAGCACCAGCGGCAGGGTCGCGGTCGCGTGGTCGAGGCTCTCGAGCCCCCAGGTCGCCATCCAGGCGAAGCCGCCCGCGGCACACGCCATGCCGGCGGCGGTGACCAGCCCGGCGCTCAGCGTCCGGGTGAGGTAGCCGCCCACGACGGCCCCGACCGGCAGTGCGACCAGGAAGCGGACCAGCACCAGGGCCGCCATCAGCTGGGAGTCGGGGTAGACGGTGGTGCGCGCGAACAGCGGGATGTCGATGAGGGCGGCGATCAGTGCCGCTCCGACGAAGAAGCTCACCAGCATCGACCCCCACGCGGGGGTACGACGCAGGGTGCCGGGCGGGACCAGGGGAGCGGGTGCCCGCCGCAGGTGGAGCACGAACGCGGCCGACGCGAGCGCCGAGCCGAGGAGGTACCACGCGCCCTGGTCGGAGAAGACCTGCACCTCGGGGTCGGCGGTGGCGAACGCGAGGATCACGCCGGCGAGCGCGAGCGCCAGGAACAGGGCGCCCAGCAGGTCCGCCTCGCGAAGCGTGTGCAGCCAGGCCCGCAGGTCGAGTAGCGGACGGCGCGCGGTGGCGCAGCGCGCCACCAGCAGGGCGGCCGCACCGATCGTGACCAGGCCGAGCGGGGTGAGCCAGCGCCCGTCGCCGGTCACCGGGATGAACAGCTGCCCCCAGGTCAGGTCGCGCATCAGCTCGCTGGGCTCGACGAACACCAGCGCCCCGGCGACCAGGGTCACGATCGCGAGGAGGAGCCCGATCCAGTCGAACCTCGGACGGTGGCTTCGAGACGGTTGCTGCGCAACCTCCTCAACCACCGTTCTCCCGGAGAGCTGCCTGAGCGCCGCGGCGAGCACCAGGCCGACCGCGACGTTGACCAGGAAGATCGCGCGCCAGTCGGCAACCGCGAGCACGAGCGCACCGAACAGCGGGCCGAGCACGCTGCCGAGCTCCTGCACGGCCGAGACCACGCCGAGCGGCACGCCACGACGGTCGGCGGGGTAGAGGTCGGCGACCAGCGCGAGCGTGGCCGGCACCAGGCCGCCGCCGCCGATCCCCTGCAGGAACCGGCCCGAGACCATCGACGGCATGTCGTAGGCCAGCGTGGTGACCAGCGACCCGAACGCGAAGATCGCGAGCGCGGCGACCAACACCGGCACCCGGCCGCGCAGGTCCGCGATCCGGCCGATCAGCGGGAGCATCGCGACGTACCCGAGCAGGAACCCGGAGATGATCGGCGCGGCCCGCTGCAGCTCGTCGATGGGCACGCCGGTGCTCGCCATCATGTCCGGCAGCGCCAGCACCACGACGTACGTGTCGGCCGCCGCGAAGGCGACCGCCACGGCGGCCAGGGAGAGCAGGACCCGCGGTGAGCTCATTGGTGACTCATCACGGACGGCGCCGTCACGGCGCGGTGATGTCCTTCTCGGTGCCGTACTCCTCGAAGGTGATCGTGTAGGTCATCGACTCGGAGTCCTGGTAGAACACCCCGGTGAGCTCGGCGCTGCGCAGCTCGCCGTCGTCGGTGATCTCGTACGTCGCGTCGAAGTCGCCCGACGCCGAGGGGATGACGTTGGCGACGACGTCGCCCGGGACGGTGCCGGTGTACTCGGTGAGGACCTCGCTGTTGTCCTTGCCGCCGCGCACGCTGTCGCCCTTGTCGAGGTCGGTGGTGGCGGCGAGCACCGAGGTGAACCCCTCGTCGGCGCTCATCAGCCGGGCCGGGTCCGGAGCGCCGTACTCCGCGGGATCGACGTCCTGCCAGCCGGCGGTGAACGGCACCTCGGCGTAGACCTTGCCGTCGACCGCGATGATCGGCACCTCCACGGCCTGGCCCATGAGGGGCACGGTGATCGTGCCGTCGAAGGCGGGAGCGCTGGTGAGGACGCCCTCGGCCTTCTCGACACCGGTGACGCCGTCGGGGAGGTCGTCGGTGGTCAGCGTGAGCTCGACGCCGCTCGTGTCCTCGAGGGTCTGCTGGGCCGTGGCCAGCGCGTCCTCCGGGGCGGCACCGGAGTCCGAGGACCCGCTGCAGGCCGCGAGGGAGACGGCGGCGAGCGCGGCGGCGAGCAGCGCGGGGACCGCGCGGGGGTGGAGGAGCACGGCGTCAGCCTTCCACACCGGCGGTCCCCGTGACCCGGTCGGCGACGGGACCGGCGCAGGCCACGATCGGCTGGCTGCCCGGCACTCCGGAGCCGTCGCGCCGTCCGGTGGCCTCCGGCAGGTCGACGGGCGACCCGCTCGCGGCGGCGGCCCGGGCAGGGGCGGTGCCGGCCCACGCGAGGACGAGGGTGTCCTCGCCCTTGAGGAACCGGTGGCAGCGCACGCCGCCCGTGGCCCGACCCTTGGGTGGGTACTCCGAGAACGGCGTCACCTTGATCGCGCCCGGCTCGGTGCCGGGCAGTGCGGTGGACGATCCGGAGGCCGTGACCACGACCGAGCCCTCGGGCGCCTCCGGGTCGACGACTCCGAACCAGGCGACCCGCTCGCCCGCGGCCAGGCGGATGCCGGCCATGCCGCCACCCGAGCGGCCCTGGGGCCGGACCGCCTCGGCACCGAAGTGCAGCAGCTGGGCGTCGGTGGTGATGAAGCAGAGGGTCTCGCGGCCCGTGGCGAGCTCGACCGCCCCGACGACCTCGTCGCCCTCGGCAAGCCGGATCACCTCCCACTCGTCCTTGCCCAGCACCTCGGGGTTGACCCGCTTGACCGTGCCCTGGCGGGTGCCGAGCGCGAGCCCGGGACCGTCGGTCGCGAGCGTGCACAGGCCGAGCAGCCGCTCACCGGGCTCGAGGGAGAGGATCTCGCTGACGGGGAGGCCGCCGGCCAGGTGCGGGTCGTTGGCGGTGTCGGGGAGCTGGGGGAGCTCGAGCACGCCGATCTTCACCAGGCGGCCGGTGCTGGTCAGGCCGCCGACCTCGCCGCGCGCGGTCGCGCGCACCACCGAGACCACGACGTCGTGGTTGGCCCGGCCACCGCCGCGGCCCGGCTGGTCGGCGTTGGCGGTGCGGGCCAGCAGCCCGCTGGACGACAGGTAGACGAAGCACGGGTCGTCGGCGACCTCGAGCGGCACCGCGGCGGCGGTGACGGCGGTGCCCGCGGACTCGAGCAGCACCGTGCGGCGCGGGGTGCCGTAGGTCTTGGCGACCTCGGCGAGCTCGTCGGAGACGACCTTCCAGCGCAGCTTGTCGTCGTTGATGATCGCGTCGAGGTCCTCGATGGTCCGGCGCAGCTCGTCCTGCTCCTTCTCCAGCTCGATGCGGGAGAACTTCGTGAGGCGGCGCAGCGGCATGTCGAGGATGTAGTCGGCCTGGACCGGGCTGAGGTCGAAGACCGCGATCAGCCGCTCCTTGGCGGCCGCCGCGTTGTCGGAGGAGCGGATCAGCGCGATGACCTCGTCGATGTCGAGGATCGCGATCAGCAGGCCCTCGACCAGGTGCAGCCGGTCGGCGGCCTTGCCGCGGCGGAACACCGAGCGTCGGCGTACGACGTCGAAGCGGTGGTCCAGGAAGACCTGCAGCATCTCCTTGAGGCTCAGCGTGCGCGGCTGGCCGTCGACCAGCGCGACCGCGTTGATGCCGAACGCGTCCTCCATCGGCGTGTGCTTGTAGAGCTGCTCGAGCAGCGCCTCGGGGACGAAGCCGTTCTTGACCTCGATCACCAGCCGCAGGCCGTTCTCGCGGTCGGTGAGGTCCTTCATGTCCGAGATGCCCTGGATCTTCTTGCCCTGGACCAGGGTCTTGATGCGCTCGATGACCTTCTCGGTGCCGACGCCGTAGGGCAGCTCGGTCACCACGATGCCCTTGCGGCGGTTGGTGATCGCCTCGACCCGGGCGGTGGCGCGCATCCGGAACGTGCCGCGGCCGGTCTCGTAGGCGTCGCGGATGCCGTCGAGCCCGACGATCTTGCCGCCGGTGGGAAGGTCGGGCCCGGGGATGAAGCGCATCAGGTCGTCGACCGACGCCGACGGGTGGGTGATCAGGTGGCGCAGTGCCTGGACGACCTCGACCAGGTTGTGCGGGGCGCAGTTGGTGGCCATGCCGACGGCGATGCCGGTCGTGCCGTTGACGACCAGGCTCGGGATCGCGGCCGGCAGCACCACCGGCTCGAACTCGCGGCTGTCGTAGTTGGGCTTGAAGTCGACGGTGTCCTCGTCGAGCGAGGCGGTCATCGCGACCGCGGGGGGCGCCATCCGGCATTCGGTGTACCGCATGGCCGCCGGGGAGTCGTCCGGAGAGCCGAAGTTCCCATGGCCGTCGATCGTGGGGATGCGCTGGGACCAGGGCTGCGCCATGCGCACCAGTGCGTCGTAGATCGCGCTGTCGCCGTGCGGGTGCAGCTTGCCCATGACCTCGCCGACGACGCGGGCGCTCTTGACATGGCCGCGGTCGGGGCGCAGCCCCATGTCGTTCATCGTGTAGAGGATCCGGCGCTGCACCGGCTTCAGCCCGTCGCGGGCGTCGGGGAGCGCGCGGGAGTAGATGACGGAGTAGGCGTACTCCAGGAACGACGACTCCATCTCCTGCTTGATGTCGGTGTCGAGGATGTGCTCCTCGAAGTCGTCGGGGAGGTCGTTCTTCGTCTTGCGCGGTGCCATGCGGATGATTCTCCCAAGTGACACCGACGGAAACGCCGGGGCCACGCCGCCGTCACCCGTCCACGATAGATTTCGCACTGTGACCGACACCCAGGACGTCCCCGCGCCTCCCCGGCACTGGGAGGCCGACGTCCTGCTCCGTGACGGGCGGACGGCGCACATCCGGCCGATCCGGGCCGAGGACCGTGAGGTCTTCGTCGAGTTCTACTCCCGCGTCTCCGACCAGTCGAAGTACTACCGGTTCTTCTCCCCGATGCCGCGGCTCTCCGATCGCGACCTCGACCGGTTCACCAACGTCGACCACGTGGGCCGGGTCGCGTTCGTGCTGACCCTGCAGGACCAGATCATCGCGGTCGGCCGCTACGACCTGGTCAAGCCGGGGGAGGCGGAGGTCGCGTTCCTCGTCGAGGACCAGCACCAGGGCCGCGGGATCGCCCAGCTGCTGCTCGAGCACCTCGCCCAGGCCGGCCGTGAGCGCGGGATCGAGCGGTTCGTCGCCGAGGTGCTGCCCGACAACACCCGGATGATCCAGACCTTCCGCGATGCGGGCTACCGCGTGGTGAGCGAGTACGACGAGGGCGTGCTGCAGCTGGAGTTCTCCATCGACCCCACCGACACCGCGATCGGGGTGATGATGAGCCGCGAGCACCGGGCCGAGGCCGCCTCGATCGAGAAGTTCTTCAACCCCCGCTCGATCGCGGTGATCGGGGCCAGCCGTCGCCAGGAGACCATCGGCCAGGCGCTGGTGCGCAACCTGGTGCTGGGCGACTTCACGGGCCGGGTCTACGCCGTCAACCCGACCTCGAGCGCCGTGTCCGGCCTGCCGACGTACAAGACCGTCAGCGACATCCCCGACGACGTCGACGTGGCGATCGTCGCGGTGCCGGCCGAGGCGGTCCAGGACGTCGTGCTCGACTGCGCGGCCAAGGGCGTGCACGGCCTGGTGGTGATCTCGTCGGGCTTCGCCGAGACGGGTGAGGAGGGCCGGGTCCGGCAGCGCAAGCTGGTCGGCCTCTCGCGCTCCTACGGCCTGCGGCTGATCGGGCCCAACTGCCTGGGCATCATCAACACCGACGTGGAGGTGTCGCTCAACGCCTCGCTCTCGCCGCTGATGCCGCCGCGTGGCCGGGCGGGGTTCTTCTGCCAGTCCGGCGCACTCGGCACCGCGATCCTCGAGAAGGTCTACAACCGCGGGCTGGGCCTGTCGACGTTCGTCAGCGCCGGCAACCGTGCCGACGTGTCGGGCAACGACCTGCTGCAGTACTGGGAGGAGGACGACTCCACCGAGGTCGTGCTGCTCTACCTGGAGTCGATCGGCAACCCGCGCAAGTTCTCCCGGATCGCCCGGCGGGTCTCGCTGCGCAAGCCGATCATCGCGGTCCGGTCCGGGCGGACCACGCAAGGCGTCCCGATGGGGCACGCCGTACGCAAGATCGCGGCCCCGCCGGCCGCCGTCGACGCGATGTTCCGCCAGGCCGGGGTGATCCAGGTCGACACGCTCGAGGAGATGTTCGACGTCGCCCAGCTGCTCGCCCACCAGCCGCTGCCGCGCGGGCGCCGGGTCGCGATCGTCGGCAACTCCGATGCGCTCGGCCTGCTGGCCGCCGACGCGGCCGCCGCGGTCGGGCTCGTGGTCAACAAGTCCACGGCCCTGGGCGCCGACGCGAGCGCCGAGGACTTCGAGGACGCGCTCGACGCCGCCATCGACGACCCAGAGATCGACTCGGTCGTGGCCGTCTACGTCCCGCCGATCAACGTCTCCGGCGAGGACGTCGCCAACGTCCTCGCCGCGGTGGGGGAGCAGTCCGACAAGCCGCTGGTCTCCTCGTTCCTGGGCTCCGAGGGCGTACCCGAGCTGCTCCGGGTGCCCGACGTCGCCGGCTCGACCGCCGGCCGCGGGTCGGTCCCGTCCTATCCCGGCGTCGAGGCGGCCGTGCGGGCGCTGGCGCGGGTCGTGGAGTACGCCGTGTGGCTCCGCACGCCCGACGGCGCCCCCGTCGACCCTGCCGAGGTGGACACCGTCACCGCGAAGCGGCTCGTCAACCAGGTGCTCTCGCAGCACCCCGAGGGCGCCGACCTCGACCCGGACACCGTGACCGAGCTGCTCGCGTCCTACGGCATCGAGCTCTGGCAGACCCGCCCGGTCGCGACCGTCGAGGAGGCGGTCGCCGCCGGCGAGGCCCTCGGCTGGGACGTCGTGCTCAAGGCGACCGCGGAGCACCTGCGCGAGCGGCCCGACCTCGCCCACGTGTGGCGCAACATCGACACCGCCGAGGAGATGCTCGACGCGTGGGAGTCGCTCGGCCACGTGATCACCGACGTCAAGCGGGCCGGGTTCGTGGTGCAGAAGAACTCCAGCCCCGGGGTGCCGGTCGCGATCCGCAGCATCGAGGACCCGCTGTTCGGGCCGGTGGTCTCCTTCGGCATCGCGGGCCCGCTCACCGAGCTGCTCGCCGACAAGGCGTTCCGGATCCCGCCGCTGGGGGAGCGCGACGCCGCCGCCATGGTCCGCGAGATCAAGTCCTCCCCGATGCTGTTCGGCTACCGCGGCAGCGAGGTGGTCGACGTCGCCGAGATCGAGCGGCTGATCCAGCGCGTGGCGCAGCTGCAGAACGACCTGCCGCAGATCAGCTCCCTCGAGCTGTCGCTGGTGCTCGCCGGCGCCGACGGCGCGACCGTGCTGACCGCGGCCGCGCGCGTCGACCCCGTCGCCGACCCGCGGTCGGACTGGTTCGTGCGCCGGATGCCGGCCCCTGCGGGGGACACGCTCCCCTCCTGAGGCGGCACCGTAGGATCCGGCCATGGTCATTTCGGACGCCCAGCGCTTCCTCTTCGTGCACGTGCAGAAGACGGGTGGCTCGACGATCGACAAGCGGCTGGACGACGTGCTGCCCGACGCGCGCGGCGTCAAGGGCGTCGACCGGCACGCGACGCTCGGCAAGATCCTGGAGGCCGAGCCCGGGCTGGCGTCGTACTGGATCGTCGGCTACGTCCGCAACCCGTTCGCCCGGCTGCTGTCGTGGTACCGCATGGTCGAGCGGCTCGAGGACCGAGCGGCCAAGGGCCGCCGGGGCTCCCAGAAGTTCTTCGCGCGCAAGTCGTTCATCAAGTCGGTGTCGCAGGACTACCCCGACTTCGAGAGCTTCATCCTCAAGGGCACCGAGGAGTGGCCCCGGCTGCGCACCCCGCAGGTCAGCTACCTGACCGTCAAGGGCGGTCGGCGTGCGGACTTCGTCGGCCGGCAGGAGAGCCTCGAGGCCGACCTGCGCGCGGTCTTCGCCCGCTTCGACATGCCGTGGGAGCCGCTGCAGAGCGTGAACGTCGACCACCAGCGCCCCGACTATCGCGAGATCTACACGCCCGCGATGCGGCGCCGGGTCGAGGAGCTCTTCGCCCGCGACCTCGCGGCGTTCGACTACACATTCTGAGCTGCCCCGAGCCCCGTGACAGACTGACAGGCATGCCGAGCAGCAGGACCAGCGAGGACCACGACCGGACCCTCGAGCTGAGGGACGCGATCGACCGCACCGGCTACTACCCCGAGGTGGTCGCCGACGGGGTCGCCGGGGCGGTGGCCGGTGAGCACGTCGTGTCGTACTTCGTGCACCACGAGCCGACCTTCGACCGCGACGAGGTGCGCCGGCACCTGTCGGTCGTGGTGCTCACGCCGACCCGGCTGATCCTGGCCCACACCGACGAGCACGAGGGCGACGACCTGCTCCCGGAGCCCTACACGTCGACCTCCACCGAGGCGATCCGGCTGTCCGCGGTCAAGTCCGTGGTGGTCACCCGGATGATCGCGAACCCGACGTCCGGCCCGAGCCGGCCCGCCGAGGCCGTGATGACCATCGGGTGGGGAGGCGTCAGCAGGGTCGACCTCGAGCCGGCCGGCTGCAGCGACCCCGAGTGCGACGCCGACCACGGCTACACGGGCGTGCTTGCCTCCGACGACTTCTCGCTGCGGGTCTCCGCCGCCGCGGACGGCACCGACGCGGTCGCGGGGCTGCTCGCGTTCGCCGAGCAGCTCTCGGCACGGACCCACGCCGACTCCCACGCCCACTGAGGTGAGCCGCTTCCTCCAGCCGGCCTACGGCGACCGGTCGATCGGCGACGTCGTGCCGGCGGTGGCGACGGCGCTCGGGGCCCCGATCGGCGAGCCCCCGACCGGTCTCGAGCTGCCGCCGGCGCCGGCGTACGTCGTGTTCCTCGTCGACGGGCTCGGCGCGCGCCAGCTGGAGCGGCACGCGCACGCGGCGCCGTTCCTCGCCGGCCAGCTCGCCGAGCAGGAGCCCGGGACCGCGGGTGTGCCGTCGACGACCGCGACCAGCCTGACGTCGCTCGGGACCGGGCTGATGCCCGGCGCCCACGGCCTGGTCGGCTTCACGTCGCGGGTGCCCGGGACCGACCGGCTGCTCAACGCGCTGATGTGGGACAAGGACGTCGACCCGCTCGAGTGGCAGCCCAACCCGACGGCGTTCACGAGGCTGCGCGAGGCGGGCGGCTGCGCGACCGTGGTCAACAAGCGGGAGTTCGCACGCAGCGGCCTCACCGTGGCCGCCCACCGCGGGGCGGAGTACGTCGGCGCCGACAAGGTCGGCGAGCGGATCGCCGCCGCGGTCGCGTCGTCCGCCGAGCGCGGCTCGTTGATCTACCTGTACGACGGGGACCTCGACTGGACCGGGCACCGCTACGGCGTGGCCTCGCACCAGTGGCTCCAGCAGCTCGCGATGATCGACGCGGAGGCCGAGCAGCTGCGCGAGACCCTGCCCGCCTCGGTCCGGCTGCTCGTGGTGGCCGACCACGGCATGGTGGACTCACCGGCCTCGAGCCGGGTCGACGTCGACGACGTCGCCGAGCTGCGCGCGGGAGTAGCACTGCTCGGCGGTGAGGCCCGCTTCCGTCATCTCTACTGCCACGGCGGGGCGGTCGACGACGTGGTGGCGGCCTGGACCGAGGTGCTCGGCGACCGGGCCGAGGTGATGACCCGTGCGACAGCGATCGGGCGCGGCTGGTTCGGCCCGGTGTCGCCGTCGGTGCTGCCGAGGCTGGGCGACGTCGTCGTCGCCTGCCACGACGACGTCGCCGTCCTCTCGACGTCCGCGTTCCCCTACGAGGCCACGCTGGTCGGCCTGCACGGGTCGCTCACGCCCGCGGAGATGCTGATTCCGGTGCTGGTGAGCTGACGGCCCGGGTCCGGCCGGTGTCGGGCAGCACCATGCCGAGCACCACGACGACCACCATCAGGGCCGCCGTCGTGCACGACGCCCACAGCAGCGCGGTCTGCATGCCGTCGACGAACGCGGCCTGGGCCGGTGCGGCGACCGCGTCGCCCATGTGGGTGGCGGCGCCGAAGGAGGACCGGGCCTGCTCGGCCGCGGCCGACGGGAGCGGGGGAAGGCGCAGCTCGTCGCGGTAGACCGACTGCAGGATGCTGGCGAGCACGGCGATCCCCAGGGCGGCACCCAGCTCGCGGGCCAGGTCGTTGACCGCGGAGCCCACCCCCTGCTTGGCCGGGGGCAGCGCGTCGGTGATCGAGCTGGTCGCCGGCGTCATCGCCAGACCCATCCCGAGGCCGAGCAGCACCAGGCCGGTCAGCAGCGGCCAGTAGGAGCTGGAGGCGTCGAGCCGGGAGAGCACGGCGAACCCGGCGGCGACCAGCAGCAGCCCGGCGGGCATCACGTGCCGCGCCCCGACCCGGGCGGTGACCCGCGGGGCGAGAGCGCGGGCGGAGGGCATCATCACCAGCGCCATCGGGGCCACGGAGAGGGCGGCGATCAGCGCGCTGCGGTCCAGCACCAGCTGCAGGTACTGCACGACCAGGAAGATGAACCCGAAGAACCCGAAGAACTGCACGGTGATCGTCAGGGTGCCGGTGGCGAAGCCGCCGAGCCGGAACAGGCGGGGGTCGAGCAGGGGCTGCGGCCGGGTCAGCTCCCAGCCGACGAAGGCCGCGATCACGAGGACCCCGCCACCGAGCCCGGCGAGGGTCTCGACGCTGTCCCAGCCGTGGGTGGGCGCCTCGATCACGGAGTACACGACCAGTCCGAGGCCGACCACCGACAGCAGGGCGCCGGGCAGGTCGAGGCGTGGCGCCTCCGGATCGGCGGACTCCGGCACGACGCGCACGGTGCCGACCAGGGCGATCAGCCCCATCACCAGGTTGAACGCGAACACCGACCGCCAGGACCACGCCTCGAGCAGCAGGCCGGTGGCGAGCAGCCCCAGCATGGCGCTGGCCCCGGCCACGCCCGCCCAGGTCCCGACGGCACGGACGCGCCGCTCGGGCGGGAACGTGCTCGTGATCGTCGACAGGGTCGCCGGCATCACCAGGGCCGCGCCTGCCCCGAGCACACCCTGGATCGCGATCAGCTGGCCCGGCTCCTGGGCGAACATCGCGGCGCCCGAGCCGGCGACGAACACCACGAGGCCGGCCAGCAGCGCGCGGCGCCGGCCGTACCGGTCGCCGATCGCGCCGGCAAGCAGGAGCAGTGCGGCGAACGTGAGGGCGTAGGCGTCGACCACCCAGGCGATCTGGGTCTGGTCGGCCCGCAGGTCGCGGGCGATCGACGGTGCCGCGAGGTTGAGCGCGGAAATCGCCGAGACCACGGCCGCGAGCGCCAACACGATCACCGGCAGCACCCCGCGACCGACGTCCGTCCCCGCGGACGCCGTACCTGTCGTCGCACTCATCTGGTCCTCCTACCGTCACGTTTCACTGAATGGTGAATTCACGGTGGCGCCGGAGCGGGCTACATTTCAAGCGTGATGAATTCCTGGTCGCGCGGCCGGCCCGTGGAGCCGGCTTCGTGAGCGCGGGGGAGTCGGTGAGCCGCGGCCGTCGGGGCCGCCGGGCGGGCAAACCCGACACCCGGGCTGAAATCCTGGACGTCGCGCGGCGGCGGTTCCTGCTCGACGGCTACCAGGCCGTGACGATGCGCGGGGTGGCGCAGGAGGCGGGCGTCGACGCGGCCCTGGTCAGCTACTACTTCGGCTCCAAGAAGGGCCTGCTCGGCGCCGCGCTCGCGCTGGCGGTCAACCCACCGGAGCTGCTCCGCGCGGTCCTGGCGGGTGATCCGGCCACGCTTCCCGAGCGTCTGGTGCGTACGGTGATCGGCGTCTGGGACGACCCCGAGGGCGGCCGGCCGCTGCGGCTGCTGGTCACCAGCGCCGGCAACGACCCGGAGGTGGCCCGGCTGCTGCGCGAGGTGCTCCAGACCGAGATGATCGGCCCCCTGGCCGAGCGTCTCGGTGGAGCGGACGCGTCCGCGCGGGCGGCGGCGTTCGGGGCCCAGATCGCCGGGCTCCTGCTGGTCCGCTACTGGCTCGAGGCCGAGCCGGTCGCCTCGATGCCGGTCGCGGACCTGGTGCGCCACGCCGCCCCCGGCCTGCACGCGGCGATGCGGGGGCCGGCACGCCGCCCCCCGCCGCCGGGGATCAGTTCAGGCTCATCCTCGGCTCGCCGTTGAGCAGGCCGGTGCCCGCGATCGTGCACTTGCCGCTGCGGGGGGCGCCACCGTTCCAGGCCTGGCGGACGCAGGCGCGGGTTGCGAGCTGTGCCCAGTAGTTCGGGTGCAGCGACTCCTGGATGTAGTACGGGCTGCTCGACCCGGCGGTCGACACCGTGCGGATCTGGTTGATCCACTCGGTCTGGTCGACCGCGCCCGGCGACATCCAGTTGGCGATGCCCTTCTCCTCGTAGAGCCCGACGGTGTTCTCGCACAGGCGTCGGCCGTTGAACGCGGTGGACAGGTCGAGGGTGCGGGCGTTGGTGAGCCCGGAGTCGGCCACCGCCCCGAACACCGCGCCGTTGATCGTCGGCAGCGCCGAGTCGTTGGCCCAGTCGGCGTCCTTGTTCCAGAACCCGCAGCCGCCGGTGCTCTGTCGGGTGTAGCCGCTCTCGGAGTAGCGGAAGCCGGCGCCGCGGGCGATCGGGCTCGGGTAGTTCTGCACGAGCAGCGTCCACTGGGAGTCGGCGTACCCGGCGTTGCGCATCGCGGCGGCGACGTTGCGCAGCGCGGTCGTGATGCGGGCCCGGACGGCCGAGACGTTGGCGGCGGTGAAGTTCGCCTTCACCGAGCTGTCGTCGTAGCAGTAGTCCTTCCACCAGGTCGGCGAGGCGAGGAAGTCGCTCACGCAGGAGGTGACGACGTCGGCGAAGTTGAAGTCGTTGCCGCCGATCGAGACCACGACCATGCCCACCCGGTGGCTGGTGGCGAACTGCTGCAGCATCTTGGCCTGCCCCAGCTTGCCCGCTCCGAAGTCTGCGAAGTCGAGGCCGGGCTTGAAGCTGTCGCCGTCGGAGGTCGCGGTCTTCGCGCCGGAGCAGGCGAGGTTGAGGCCGTTGACCCCACCCCCGACGTACGCCTCGGCCGACTTGCTGCGGTGGCAGCGGGCGATGGTCTCGCCGGTGCCGGCGGCGTTGTCGTAGTACGCCGTCGACCCGAGCGCGTCGGCCCGGCTCGACGAGGCGTTGCTGCTGCCGGCCCAGCGGCCGGCCTCGCCGCTGATGTAGGAGTCGCCGAGGGTGACGACCCACGGGGTGCCGACCCCGGGCCCGTCGGCCTGGGCGGCCGGTGCCGGGAGGAACAGGCCGCCGATCGCGGCGGCGAGGACGGTCAGGACGCTGAGGGTGCGGGCTCGAGCCCGAGATGTGACCACGATCACGCAACCTAGGGCTCCGGAGCCACCCAGCGGAAGAGGGGATTCCCTTTCCTGGGCGGGGGCGATTTCCCCGGTTCACCGGGGAGATCCGACTCAGCCGAACGGCAGCGGCTCCGGCGCGAGCGAGACCGCCTTGGCGCGGGCGGCGGTCAGGCGGCGGCGATGGTGCTGGCGGCAGAGCACCTCGTAGGCCACGTCGGCCGGGGGCTGGTCGACGGCGTCGACGTCGCCGACGACGATCACCTCGCCCTCGACGACCATCGCGCCGTTCTCGGTGCGGGCGTTGTGAGTGGCGCGCTTGCCGCACCAGCACAGCGCCTCGACCTGCAGCACGTTCATCCGGTCGGCGAGCTCGACCAGCCGGGCGCTGCCCTCGAACAGCTGGGTGCGGAAGTCGGTGAGGATCCCGAACGCGAACACGTCGATCTGCAGTTCGTCGACGATCTTGGCGAGCTGGTCGATCTGGTCGCGGGTGTAGAACTGCGCCTCGTCGCAGATCAGGTAGTCGATCCGGCCGCCGCGGGTGAGCGAGTCGACGACGTAGCGCCAGAAGTCGAACTCCTGGTCGACCTCGAGCGCCTCGTGGGTCAGGCCCAGCCGGCTGGACACCGTCGCCTGGCCGGCGCGGTCGTGGGTGGTGAACAGCCGGCCCACCCGCCCGCGTGCCGAGTGGTTGTGGTTGGTCTGGAGCGCCAGCGTCGACTTGCCGGAGTCCATGGTGCCGGTGAAGAAGTGCAGTTCAGCCACGGGGCGAATCCTGTCACGCCGGTCCGCTCCGCCAGGATGGGCTCATGGTCTCCCCGCTGATCTCCGCCGACGAGCTCGCCGCCGACCTCGCTGCCGGGCCGAGCTCGGTCACGGTCCTCGACGTGCGCTACCGGATGGGCGGCCCGGGCGGCCGCGCCGAGTTCGAGGCCGGGCACGTGCCCGCAGCGGCGTACGTCGACCTCGACGCCGACCTGGCCGCACCCCCGGGCGCCGGCGGGCGGCACCCGCTCCCGAGCACTGCGGCCTTCCAGTCCGCGATGCGGCGGGTGGGGGTCCGCGACGACCGACCCGTGGTCGTGTACGACGACTGGTCCGGCCTCGCCGCCGGCCGAGCGTGGTGGCTGCTGCGCTACCACGGCCACCAGGACGTCCGGCTGCTCGACGGCGCCTGGCCGGCGTGGGTGGCGTCCGGGGGAGCGGTCCAGGCCGTCACCGTGCCTCCCGAGCCGGGCGACTTCACCGCCCGCCCCGGCGCGCTGCCGGTCGTCGAGGCGGACGGCGTGCTCGACGTACCCGTGCTCGTCGACGCCCGCGCCCTCGAGCGCTACCGCGGCGAGGTCGAGCCGATCGACCCGGTCGCGGGCCACATCCCGGGGGCGGTCAACGTGCCGACGACGACGAACCTGCGCGCGGACGGTCGGTTCCGCAGCCCCGAGGAGCTGCGCGCGCTGTACGCCGCTGCTGGGGTGAGCGGCGACGAGGACGTGGCGGTCTACTGCGGGTCCGGGGTCACCGCCGTGCACGACATCGTGGCGCTCGAGGTGGCCGGGATCCGGGCCGCGCTCTACCCGGGCAGCTGGTCGGGCTGGATCACCGACCCGAGCCGTCCCGTGGAGCGTTGACCCGCCCGAAAGTTTCGGGCGGGTCGACGTCGTCTACCAGTGCACGCCCTTGAACATCCTCGCCAGCATGATCTGCTCCGACTCACGGCCGCCGCCGACCTCGCCCTTCGCGGCCGCCGAGTCGGGGAACACGTGGTAGGCCATGTTGAGCACCCGGAACGCCAGCTTGGGGGTCAGCGTGTGGGCGATCGCCCCGGCGTTGCCGAGCGCGGTGTTGATCTCGTGCGGCCGCTCCACCATCGCCTCGATGACCAGGTCGGCCGCCTGCGCCGGTGAGATCGTGGGGAACTTGTCGTAGAGCTTGGTGGGCGCGATCATCGGCGTCCGCACCAGCGGCATGTGGATGTTCGTGAACGTGATGCCGTCGCCGAACAGCTCGGACGAGACCACGTTGCTCCACGAGTCGAGCGCGGCCTTGGAGGCGACGTACGCCGAGAACCGCGGCGGGTTGGTCTGCACCCCGATCGACGACACGTTGACGACGTGGCCGCCGCGGTTGGCACGCATCGCGGGCACCAGGCCCATCACCAGCCGGACCGCGCCGAAGTAGTTGAGCTGCATGGTGCGCTCGAAGTCGTGGAACCGGTCCTGGGAGAGTCGCAGCGAGCGCCGGATGGACCGGCCGGCGTTGTTGACGACGTAGTCGATCGACGGCAGCTCGGCGGTGAGGGTCTCGCAGAGCGCGTCGATGGCCTCGAGGTCGGAGAGGTCGCAGGGCTGTACGACGGCGGTGCCGCCGCGGGCCTCGATCAGCTCGCGGAGCTCGTCGAGCTTCTCCTTGCCACGGGCCACCAGCACCGGCGTGCCGCCCGCCTGGGCGACCTTGAGCGCGGTGACCTTGCCGATCCCCGACGAGGCGCCGGTGACCACGACGTACCGGCCCTGCAGCTTGTCGCGCACCCGCGGGTCCCGGCCGGTCGACTCGTCGAGGTGCTCCTCCCAGTAGGTCCACAGCGTCCGGGCGTAGGACTCCAGGTCGGGGACACCGATGCCGGAGCCCGCGAGCGCCTGCTCGGTGCGGCGCGAGTCGAAGACCGCGGTGAACGACGTGTGGGCCAGCACCTCGGCCGGGATGCCCACGCGGCTGGTCACCAGGTCGAGTGCCGACTGCACGGCGCCGTTGCCGGCCAGGGTGTTGAGGATCCCGGCGGGGGTCAGGGCCCTGGGGAGATAGCGGGTCATCCCGCGGTCGATGGGGGTGGCGAACCGGGGCGCGCCCGCGGCCGCGCAGAACGCGTTGACCATGTCGACCACCGGCTGCGGCTCGGGGTTGACCAGGTGGAAGGCCTCGCCGTCGCGGTCGGGCAGGTGCGCGATGTGGTCCATGGCGGCCGCGACGTAGTCGACCGGCACCACGTTGGTGTCGCCGAGGTCGAGGCCGATCAGCGGCAGCCACGACGGCAGCCGGTCGCGCATCATCTTCATCGCGCCGAAGAAGTAGTAGGGGCCGTCGACCTTGTCCATCTCGCCGGTGTCGGAGGCGCCGACGACGACCGCGGGGCGGTAGACCCGCCAGGGGACGCCTCCCTCCTCGCGCACGATGCGCTCGGACTCGTGCTTCGTCCGGTGGTACGCCGAGGGCAGGTGCTGCCCCTCGTCGAACATCGACTCGTCGAACCGGCCGCGGTGCTCGCCTGCCGCCGCGACGGAGGAGACGTGGTGGAGGCAGCCGACGTCCAGCGCCTCGGCGAGCGCCAGCGCGTTGCGGGTGCCACCGACGTTGAGCGTCTCGTTGGTCTGGTCGTCGGCGGTCATGTCGTAGATCGCCGCGAGGTGGAAGAAGTGGTCGACGTCGCCCCGGTGCGCCTTCACCCAGGCGGGGTCGACGCCGAGGGCGTCCGTCGACAGGTCGCCGACCACCGGGACCACCCGGTCGGTGTCCCAGCGCGAGATCAGCGCCTCCATCCGGTGCAGCGACCCCTCACGGACCAGCACGAAGACGTCGCCCTCGCGGTGGTCGAGCAGCTCCCGGACCAGGTGCCGACCGATGAACCCTGTGGCCCCCGTCACGAAGTACGACATGCGGGGGAGGCTACCTGCGGGTGGCGGCCGTGGACAGGGCCGCGGCGGGGCTACTCCTGCTTGCCGCCGCCGAACATGATCTCGTCCCAGCTCGGCACCGAGGCGCGGCCGCGGGTCTTCTTCACCGGGCGGCGGCTCGGCGGCTCGTGGTCGTGCTGCCCGGGCTCGGGCGCGGCGGTCTCGGGGGCCGGCTCGCCGCCGTGCAGGTCGTCCTCGGCCTCGGCCTGCGTGGCCTCCTCGCGCAGCCCGGCGTCCTCGGCGACGACGGCGGGGTCGGTGAGCGGCTCGTCGTCGAGGAACGCCTCGACGGGCTGCTCGGAGACCAGGCCGATCGCGTCCTCGCCGAGGGGGAGCTCCTGGTCGAGCTCTCCGACCGCGCTCAGCCGGCGCTGCCGGGCGTGGCGCAGGTCGTCGTGCGCGGGCGCCGCGACCGCCACCGCCTCGCCCACCAGCCACCGGGCGTCCTCGTTGTCGAGGGTGACGTAGTTGCCGGGGGCGTCGAAGGTCAGCTCCGCCGTGCCGCTGCGCTCGGGGGAGGAGTACGTCGCGATCAGCGACCAGCGCCCGTCCTCGCGGCGCCAGGCGTCCCACTTGATCGTGTCCGGGTCGACGTTGGCGGACCGCAGGTGGCTCGCCGCGGCGTCGCCGAGGGTGCGGGTGCCGCTCCCGGCCTGGCCGCCGTCGGTGCGGCGTACGGACGAGCGCTGCGCGCGCTCCGCGACGTGCTGGCGCTCGGCGAGCACGGGGGCGGCGAAGGCCATGATCTTGTCCACCGACGTCTGGGCTGCCTGTGCCACCGCCTCGGGGGTCTCCCCGGCGCGGATCCTGGCCTGGATGTCGCGGGGGCGGAGGGCACTGTCCATCTTGGTCTCCAATCGGCGGGTCGGATCCCCGCGCACTGCGGCCCGAAGGCGCTCATCGATGTCGAGGGTGTGCTCGACGCCGTCGTCGTCGACCAGGCGCAGGCGCTTCCCGCCATCGCTCACTCCGGCGAGCGTGAGGTGCGCCATCGGTGGTCGAGCTCCTTGTCCCATCGTCGTTGCGTCTTCGGTGCGCCGAGCCTACGCCAGCGGGGGGCCGGTCGCCGGGATCGTCGCGGCGTGCCCCGGCCGCCGTACTAGCCTCCTGGAGTGCCCTCCACCGAACCGTCCACGACCCTGGTCGTCCTCGACCTGGTGGGCATCACCGTGTTCGCGATCACCGGGGCGCTGGTCGCCGTCCGCAAGGGGCTGGACGTGTTCGGCGTCCTGGTGCTGGCCGGTACGACGGGCCTCGGCGGCGGCTTCCTGCGCGACGTGCTCATCGACGCGACGCCGCCGGCCGCGCTGGAGGACTGGCGCTACCTGGTGGTGCCCGTGGTCGCGGGGACGGTGTCGTTCTTCTACCACCCGGTGCTCGGCCGGGTGGAGCGCTCGGTCAACGTGCTCGACGCGTTCGGGCTCGGGCTGTTCTGCGTCACCGGTGCGCTCAAGGCGATGGACTACGGGCTCGGCCCGGCGCCGGCGGCGCTGATGGGGATGGTCACCGGCATCGGCGGCGGCGTGATCCGCGACCTGCTGGCCGGCCGCGTGCCCGCGGTCTTCCGCGGCGAGCTCTACGCCACCCCGGCCCTGGCCGGCGCGGTCGTTGTGGTCGCCGGCACCCACCTCGACCTGCCGCTCGGGGTGGTCGTGGTCGCCGGCGGGGGCCTGTGCACCGTCTGGCGGCTGCTCGCGATCTGGCGGCACTGGCAGGCGCCGATCGCCACGGGGTCGGCGAGCGTCTGAGCGGGCCTCAGTCGCCCAGCACCCGCCGCAGGTAGGGGTTCGCGAACACCCGGTCGGGGTCGAGCTTGTCCCGCAGGGCGAGGAACTCCTCGAAGCGGGGGTACGCCGGGGCCAGGTCGGCGGCGGACCGGGTGTGCACCTTGCCCCAGTGGGGCCGCCCGTCGTGGGCGCGCAGGATCGGCTCGAGCAGCGCGAAGTACGCGAGGTGGTCGACGTCGCGGTGGGTGTGGAACGCCAGGTAGAGCGAGTCGCGGCCCGACGAGGTCGACAGCGGGATGTCGTCGGCGGGGGTCACCCGGATCTCGACGGGGAACGTGATCCGCAGGTCGGAGGCGTCGATCGCCGCCCGGCACTCCCGCAGCGCAGCGAGACCCGCGGACCGCGGGACGGCGTACTCCATCTCCCGGAACACCACGCCCCGCGGCGAGATGAAGACCCGGTGGGCGACGTCGCTGTAGGTGCGCGCGGACAACAGCCGGCTGGAGACCTGGTTGAAGGACGGGATGATCGCGGGCACCCGGTTGGTCACCCGGTTGAGCGCGCCGAAGAGGTGGTTGGAGAGGAACTCGTCGTCCCACCAGTACCGCAGCCGTGACAGCGGCGAGGTCTCGGAGGGGTCGACGTCGAGCCGGTCGTTGGTCTTGGTGAGCATCCGGTCGGTGTGCGGGAACCAGTACGTGTCGACGTGGTGGTGCTCGGCGATCCGCTGGTCGAACCCGTCCAGCGCCTCGTCCCAGCCCATCGGGCTCTCGGTGGCCTCGAGGACGAACAGCGGCTCGACGCGGAACGTCAGCGTCGTGAGCACGCCGAGCGCGCCGAGCCCGACCCGGGCCGTCTCGAGGATCTCGGGGTTCTCGGTCTCGGTGGCGGTGACGACCTCACCGGTGCCGGTGACCAGTGTCAGCCCGCAGATCTGCGCCGACAGCGACGCGGCCACCCCGCCGGTGCCGTGGGTGCCGGTCGAGGTGGCGCCGGCCAGGGTCTGCTCGGCGATGTCGCCCATGTTGTGCAGGCTCAGCCCGAGCGCCTCGAGCTGCCGGTTGAGCTCCTTGAGCTGGGTGCCGGCCAGCGCGGTCACCGTCATCGCGTCCCGGTCGACCGCGACGATCCCGCCGAGGTGGGTGGGGCGCAGCACCGTGTGCTCAGGCGCGGAGATCGCGGTGAAGCTGTGGCCGGTGCCGACCATCTTCAGGGTGGTGCCCTCGGACCTGGCCCGCTCGACCGCGGCCACGATCGCCGCGGTGTCCGCCGGCTCCTCGACCCTGGCCGGCCGCGCCGACTCGATCCCCGCCCAGTTGCTCCACTCGCTCACGGCGCGACCCTAGTGGCTTCCGGGACCGCCGTCCGGCGCTCTCGGGGCAACGCCTGCGCCGCCACGGCGGCGACCAGTCCGGCACCGACCGAGACGAGGTACGCCGCGGACGCGCCCTGGTGGTCGACCACGAGACCACTGAGCGTGGCCCCCGGCGCGACGCCCGCGACCAGGCCGGTCTGCATGATCGCCATGCCCTCGGTGAGCCGGCCGGCCGGCACCGTCGCCTCGGTGAGCGACATGGTCGCGATCATCGTCGGGGCGATCGCGAAGCCGGCGACGAACAGCGTCAGACCCATGAGCGGGATCGACCCCACGAAGTAGAGCGGCATCATCGCGCAGGCCATCGCGAGCGCGCCCCAGCGCACCCGCACCGACGGGCCGTTCCGCCACGGGACCGCGCCGGAGAGGATGCCGGCGGTGAGGCTGCCGAGGGCCCACAGCGCCAGCAGCCCGCCCGACCAGGACTTGTGGCCGTGCTCGTCCGCGAACGCCACGGTGGTGACCTCGGCGGCGCCGAACAGCACCCCGAGCGCCGCGCACACCACGGCCAGCGCGACCACCGTGCGCCAGGGCATGCCCGGGCGCGGGCCCGAGGTCGCCGACCGCGGGTGCGGGGGCGGCTCGGTGGCGTACTGGGCGGTGAACGCCAGCGTGCCGGCCACACAGGCCACGATGCCGACGGCGAGCCCGGCGACCGGGTGCCAGGCGGTCGCGAGCAGGGTGACCAGGATCGGGCCGAGGATGAACACGGCCTCGTCGACCACGGCCTCCAGCGCGTAGGCGGTCTGCACGTCGGCGGGCCGGTCGAGCACGTAGGACCATCGCGCGCGCACGCACGAGCCGACCTGGGGCAGCAGCGCGCCGCCGACGGCGGCGAACACGTACGACGTCCCGATCGGCCAGTCGGCCTGCACCGAGACCACCAGCAGCGCGATCGCGACGCCGAACCCGATGCTCGCCGTGCTGAGCACCCGCGCCTGGCCGAGCTTGTCGAGCAGCCGGCCCTGCAGGATCGCGAAGCCCGCGTTGGCGAGCATGTACGCGGCCGACACGGCCCCGGCGACGCCGTACCGCCCGGTCGCGGCGGAGACGAGCAGCACGATGCCGAGGCCGACCATCGAGATCGGGAGCCGCGCGAACAGGCCGGCGACGGAGAACCGCAGAGCGCCGGGCCGAGCGAGAATCCGGCGGTAGGTCGTGAGCATCGCGAGGAGCGTATTGCTGCGGGCACACCGGCCACGAATCGTTATCGCGCCCTTCCCTACGATGAACGCATGACCCCCGACCCCACCCCGTACGACGCCGTCCTGCTGGTGTCCTTCGGAGGACCCGAGGCCCCCGAGGACGTGGTGCCGTTCCTCGAGAACGTCACCCGCGGCCGGGGCATCCCGCGCGAGCGGCTCGAAGAGGTCGGCCAGCACTACTACGGCTTCGGCGGCCGCTCGCCGATCAACGATCAGAACCGCGCATTCCTGGCCGCGCTGCGCGAGGACCTGGCCGGCGCCGGGATCGACCTCCCCGTCTACTGGGGCAACCGCAACTGGGATCCCTACCTGGCCGACACGCTGCGGCAGATGGCCGCCGACGGCGTGACCCGGGCGGCCTGCTTCGTGACCAGCGCCTACTCGTCGTACTCCAGCTGCCGGCAGTACCGCGAGAACCTCTTCGACGCCGTCGCCGACGTGCCGGGCGCACCGGTGCTGGACAAGCTGCGGCACTACTTCAACCACCCCGGCTTCGTGGAGCCGATGGTCGACGCCACCCTCGCGGCGCTCGCCGACCTCCCCGAGCAGGTCCGCGACCAGGCCCACCTGGTGTTCGTCACGCACTCGGTGCCGCTGACCATGAACGACGGCAGCGGGCCCGACGGTGGCGCGTACGTCGACCAGCACCTCAGCGTCGTCGAGGAGATCGTCGAGCGGATCCTCCAGGAGACCGGCCGGCGCCACCACCACGAGCTTGCCTACTGCTCGCGGTCCGGTGCGCCGCACATCCCGTGGCTCGAGCCCGACGTCAACGACCACCTCCGGCAGCTGCACGCCGACGGCGCGCCCGCTGTCGTGATGGTGCCGATCGGCTTCGTGTCCGACCACATGGAGGTCGTCTACGACCTCGACACCGAGGCGCTGGCGACCGCCGCCGAGATCGGGCTGCCCGCGATGCGCGCCGCCACCGCGGGTGTCGACCCGCGGTTCGTCGCGACGGTGCGCGACCTGCTGCTCGAGCGGGCCGCGGTCGAGCGCGGCGAGGACGTGGTCCGGGCTGCGGTGGGTCGGTGGCCGGCGTGCTGGGACCGCTGTCCGGCGGGCTGCTGCCCCAACCCGCGCGCCGAGCGGCCGGCGCTGGCGGGCGCCGACTCATGAGCCGGCCGTTCGGCACCGAGATCGAGCCGTCCAACGCGTCGCTGGCGCAGCTGGCGCTCGAGGTCGCCCGCGAGGCGGCGGAGCTGGTCCGCGGCCGCCGGGCGGCCGGGGTGACGGTGGCCGCCACCAAGTCCAGCGAGGTCGATATCGTCACCGAGGCCGACCGGGCCAGCGAGCGGCTGATCCGGCGCCTGATCGCCGCCCGCCGCCCGGACGACGGGTTTGTGGGGGAGGAGGGCGACGACGTCGTCGCCCGCAACGGCATCCGGTGGATCGTCGACCCGATCGACGGCACCGTGAACTTCCTCTACGACCTGCCGCAGTACGCCGTGTCCATTGCGGCCGAGCGCGAGGGCGAGATCGTCGCGGGTGTGGTGCTCAACGTCGCGAGCGGGGTCGAGTACGTCGGGCACCTGGCCGACCTCCTCGAGCGCGGCGGCGCGGCCGCGCGGGCCACCCGCGACGGCACCCCGCTCGCCGTACGCGCCCCGACGCCGCTGCACCTCCGGCTGGTCGGCACCGGCTTCAACTACGACGCCCGGATCCGCGGCCTGCAGGCCGCGGCGCTGGTGCGGCTGATCACCCGGGTCCGCGACATCCGCCGGTTCGGGTCGTGCGCTCTGGACCTGTGCCATCTGGCCGAGGGCTCGCTCGACGGCTACGTCGAGGAGGGCGTGAACCTGTGGGACCACGCCGCCGGCGGCCTGATCGCGCAGATCGCGGGCGCCCGGCTCGAGCACCTGCCCGGGGTCGGCGGCAGCGACCTCGTCGTGTGTGCTCCGACACACGGTTTCGACGAGCTGGTCGCGGCCGTTCAGGAATCGGGTTTCACGGCCGATGAAGGCGTGCGGAGCGGGGAATAGGCGCCTGTCACCCGATGTTCATGCCCCGCGACGTGGAGGCGGTGTGCGACATCCGGCCCTGATGGTGCACAATCTGCCGCGCCGACCGTGCCGCATCGGCACGTGACGACAAGACGTGGGGCAGCAGGTTCCAGGGGAGTGAGTGACGGATGGCGACTGACTACGACGCACCGCGCAAGAACGAGGACGAGCAGTCCGAGGAGAGCATCGAGGAGCTCAAGGCGCGGCGCCACGACAAGAACTCGGGCAAGGTCGACGAGGACGAGGCGGAGGCCGCCGAGTCCTTCGAGCTGCCCGGCGCCGACCTGTCGCACGAGGAGCTCGCGGTCGAGGTGAAGCCCAAGCAGGACGACGAGTTCACCTGCATGAGCTGCTTCCTGGTCCACCACCGCAGCCAGCTGGCGGACCCGAAGAAGATGATCTGCCGCGACTGCGCCTGATCGAGCGCGGCACCAGAGCGACGCCAGAAGGCCGCGGACCCGAGGGGTCCGCGGCCTTCGGCCTGTTCAGGGCGTATCAGGCCCGCTGGTCGTCCTTGCGGAGGTCGGGGGGCAGATGGCCGGTGGAGCGGGCGTAGTAGGACGCCGCGCGGCGCTGGGCGACCATCCGCGCGAGGCCGATCGCCGTACCGCTCGCGATCGCCCACGCCACCGCCTCGCGGATGTCGACGTCGGGGTCGGCGGGGTTCTCCGGCGGCTTCTTGCCGGTCGCGATCGTCCACCCCTTGTCGATCGCCTTCTTGGCGAACGCCGCGGCGCCGAGCGCGGACACGAGCGAGAACACGGTCCAGATCTTGGATCCTCCAGATGCCATGGCCGAACAGTACCCAGGGCCGGTCCGGTCAACCCGCCCGCGTCGGCTCGACGGCGTCAGCCCGCGTGGGTCAGCCCGCGTGGGTCAGGGCGGTGAGCGCGCGGGCCAGCTCCTCGGGGTGCCGGGTGGCGACCAGCCAGTACGGCGTGGGGTCGGCCGGGTCGGTGATCTCCACCTTCACGGCCCGCTTGAGGTAGGGCCGCAGCACCAGGTAGGCACGCGCGTCGGCCTCCACGCCCGCGGCACGCCGGGTCTCCTCGGCGTCCAGCACCGTCGCGGTCCCCAGGAACGCCGCCGCGATGTGTGCCCGACCGGCGCGGAACGTGCCGTCCGCGACCGCCAGGTGCACCGAGCCGTAGGACCAGAGTGCTGCGACGAGCAGCGCCACCATCACGGCCGTGACCAGCCACGCGGCCAGCGCCGGCAGGGCGACGACCACGGCCAGCCAGAACGTCGCGACCAGCATCGTGCCCTGCACCCACCAGCGCAGCGGCACACCGAGGCGCTCGCGGTAGGCCGGGGTCAGGGTCACGGGCGGAATCCTTCCATCCCGGGCCCCGGCCCGGCCGGTAGGGTCCGGCGACGTGAGCATCCACGACCTCGAGATCCTCGTGCAGCGCCTCGACCCGGACCTGCCGCTGCCGTCGTACGCCCATCCCGGCGACGCGGGCGCCGACCTGCTCACGACCGTCGACGTGACGCTGGCGCCGGGGGAGCGGGCGATGGTGCCGACCGGGATCGCGATCGCGCTCCCCGACGGGTACGCCGCGTTCGTGCACCCGCGTTCGGGGCTCGCCGCCCGCCACGGCCTGTCGATCGTCAACGCGCCGGGCACCGTGGACGCGGGCTACCGCGGCGAGATCAAGGTGATGCTGGTCAACCACGACCCCCGCGAGCAGATCGAGCTGCGCCGCGGCGACCGCATCGCGCAGCTGGTCGTGCAGCGCGTCGAGCGCGCCCGGTTCAGCGAGGTGGGGGAACTCCCCGACTCGGTCCGTGGCGCCGGGGGCTACGGTTCTACCGGAGGCTTCGGTCCGTCCTGACCGTGCTGTGATCCCCGATCGAGGAGTGTTCGTGAAGTTCCGTCGCAAGTCTGCCGACTCCGAGGCAGCGGCCGAGCCCGGCCTCACGGCCGAGGACGCTGCCGCCGAGGACGCCGCAGCCGCGTCCGGTCCGCTGGATATCGACGACATCCCGGACCACGACCACCTGCAGCGGGTCGACCTCGGCTCGATGCTGATCGCGCCCGTCGACGGCCTCGAGCTGCGGCTGCAGGTCGACGAGGACGAGGAGGAGGTCCAGGCCGTCGTGCTCGCCGGCCCCGAGGGCGCCCTCGAGCTGCGTGCCTTCGCCGCGCCGCGCGGCGGTGATCTCTGGGGCGAGATCCGCCCGCGGCTGGCCGCCGACTACGCCCAGCGCGGTGGCACCGCCACCGAGCGTGAGGGCCGCTTCGGCACCGAGCTCGTCTGCCAGCTCACCGTGCGCACCCAGGACGGCCGCACCGGCAACCAGCCCTCGCGGGTCATCGGGGTCAACGGCTCGCGCTGGATGCTGCGTGCCACGCTGCTCGGCAAGCCGGCCGTCGACGTCGACGCGTCCGGGCCGTGGGAGGACGCGATCGCGAAGGTCGTGATCCGCCGCGGTGCGCAGGCGATGCCGGTGGGCGCCGCGCTCCCGCTGACGATGCCGCCTCGCGAGCAGCTCGTCGAGCGCTCGGACGCCTAGGCTCTCCCCATGGCAGAGCGGAGCCGGCTGCGGCGCAGCATCAGTCGATGGGCGGACGCCGGTGACCAGCACGCCCGCGACATGCGGCGGGCCTACGGCGACGACAGCCTCAACCGGATCGGCGAGGCGCCCGAACGCGAGCCGGTGCGGCTGCGCGGCACGCTGCGCACGGTCACCCTGCGACCCCGCGGCGGCGTGCCCGCCCTCGAGGCCGAGCTGTACGACGGCACCGGCACCGTCACGGTGATCTGGCTCGGCCGCCGCCGGATCGGCGGCATCGTGCCCGGCCGGTCGCTGGAGATCCGCGGCCGGATCGGGCGCCACGACGGCCACCGGGTCGTCTACAACCCGCGCTACGAGCTGATGCCGTGAGCGAGCCACCAGCGCACGTGCCGCCGAGCGTCGACACCGTCGAGGCCGTGGTCCGGGCCCAGATCACGCGCGCCCTCGGCGGCCGGCGCGGCATGGTCGAGGCCGCGGTGCCCACGATCATCTTCACGGTGCTCTGGCTCTCGACCAAGGAGCTGCGGCTCGCGCTCGCGTCGAGCATCGCGGTGGCGGTGGTGCTGCTCGTGGCGCGCCTGGTGCAGCGCACGACCGTGCAGTTCGTCCTCAACGCGCTGTTCGGCATCGGGATCGGCTGGCTGTTCGTGACGATCTCGGCGCGCCAGGGCGGCAGCGAGAACGACCAGGCCCTCGCCTACTTCCTGCCCGGGCTGATCTACAACACCGGCTACACGGTGGTGCTGTCGCTGACCTGCCTGATCGGGTGGCCCCTGGTGGGCTTCATGGTCGGCAGCGTGACCGGCGACCCGACCGCCTGGCACCAGGACCGCCAGATCGTGCGGCTGTGCACGACGCTGACCTGGCTGCTCGCGATCCCGTGCTTCGTCCGGGTGGTCGTGCAGGCGCCGATCTGGTTCGCCGGCAAGTCCGGCTCGATCGACCCCGACTCCGCGGTCGCGGCCCTGGGCATCCTCAAGATCGGGATGGGCTGGCCGCTCCAGCTCGCCGCGCTCGCCGCGATGGCGTGGGTGCTGACCCGCAACAAGACCCCCGTGAGCGGCGACACCCGACGTTGAGTCGGGAGTTCTGACGCTTCAGTCGGGAGTTCTGGGTGACCTCCCGACCACAACTCCCGACTCGACCGTCACAAGTCCCGACTCAACCGCCGTGGCCGGAGGGGGCGAGGATCCGCTCGAGGTTGTCCTCGATGTCGGAGGAGACGACGAAGAGCAGTTCGTCACCGGCCTCGACCGGCTGCTCGGCGTCGGGCACGTAGACCTGGCCGTCGCGCAGGATCGTCACGAGCGCGCAGTTCTCGGGGAACGGGATCAGCCCCGCGGGCTTCCCGACGTACGGCGAGTCCGCGGGCAGCGTCATCTCGACCAGGTTGGCGTTGCCCTGGCGGAACGTGAACAGCCGCACCAGGTCGCCCACGGTCACGGCCTCCTCGACCAGGGCGGACATGATGCGCGGGGTCGACACGTTGACGTCGACTCCCCAGGCCTCGGTGAACAGCCACTCGTTGTTGGGGTGGTTGACCCGGCCGACCGTGCGCGGCACGCCGAACTCGGTCTTGGCCAGCAGCGAGGTCACCAGGTTGGCCTTGTCGTCACCGGTCGCCGCGATGACCACGTCGCACTGGTCGAGTCGCGCCTCCTCGAGCGAGGACATCTCGCAGGAGTCGGCCAGCAGCCACTCGGCGTCGGGGACCCGCTCGGGCTTGATCGAGTCGGGGTTCTTGTCGATCAGCAGGATGTCATGGCCGTTCATGATCAGCTCGCGGGCGATCGACCGTCCGACCGCGCCCGCTCCGGCGATGGCGACTCGCATGGCTCACTCAGCTTTCGTCGGGTCCGCTGTCGATGACCTGGTAGGCGCGGGGGGCGTTGTCCTCGCGCATGGCGACGTGGAGGATGTCGCCCTCCTGGATCACGCTGTCGCGGTTGGGCAGCATGCCCTCGCCGAGCCGGTCGATCCAGGCGATCCGGCAGCCGACCTGCTGCTGGAACAGGATGGTCCGGTGCCCGATCCAGGCGTCGGAGGCCGGGAGCTGGTCGACCCGGATCGTGCCCGAGGGGTCGCGGAAGTCCGGCTCGGCGCCGGCCGGCAGCAGCCGGCGGAGCACCTGGTCCGCGGTCCACTTCACGGTTGCGACCGTGGTGATGCCGAGCCGCTGGTAGACCTCGGCGCGTCCGGGGTCGTAGATGCGGGCGACGACCTGCTGGATGCCGAACGTCTCGCGGGCGACCCGGGCGGCGATGATGTTGGAGTTGTCGCCGCTGGAGACCGCGGCGAACGCGTCGGCCCGGCGGATGCCGGCCTTCTCCAGGACCTCCTGGTCGAACCCCTGACCGGTCACCTTGTCGCCGTTGAACCCGGGGCCGAGGCGGCGGAACGCGTCCGGCTCGCTGTCGATCACGGACACGGTGTGGTTGCGGTCCTCGAGGCTGCGGGCCAGCGTCGAGCCGACCCGCCCACAGCCCATGATCACGACGTGCACGTCGCAGACGCTACCGCAGGTTCTCGGGCTCTCCGCGCAGGTAACTCACCGAATGGATCGTTCAAGGTCTAGCCTTTCCCGTCGTGGGTGTCGGCGACGTATCGAAACGGATCCTGCTGGGGCGCAAGCTGCGCAGCTCCCAGCTGGGAGAGACGCTCCTTCCCAAACGCATCGCGCTGCCGGTTTTCGCGAGCGACGCCCTCTCGTCCGTGGCGTACGCGCCCGACGAGGTCTTCATCATGCTGTCGTTGGCCGGCGCGTCGGCCTACGTCTGGTCGTGGAAGATCGGCATCGCCGTCGCGCTGGTGCTGGCGGCCGTGGTGGCGTCGTACCGCCAGACCGTGCACGCCTACCCCAGCGGCGGCGGCGACTACGAGGTCGCGACCGTCAACCTCGGCCAGACCGCCGGGGCCACGGTCGCGAGCGCCCTGCTGGTCGACTACGTGCTCACCGTCGCGGTCTCGATCTCCTCGGGCGCGCAGTACGCCGCCTCGGCCATCGACGCGCTCAGCGGCCACGAGGCGATGTTCGCCTCGCTCATGGTGATCCTCCTGATGGCGATGAACCTGCGTGGCATCCGCGAGTCCGGCACCTTCTTCGCGATCCCGACGTACGCATTCATGGTCGCGATCCTCGGGATGTGCGCCTACGGACTGATCGAGCTCGCCAGCGGGCGGCTTCCCGACGTCTCGAGCGCCGAGCTCACGATCGAGCCGGCGCCTGGCTACGGCGACTCGATGACGACGTTCGCGCTGCTGTTCCTGCTGGCCCGCGCCTTCTCGTCGGGCTGTGCGGCGCTGACCGGTGTCGAGGCGATCTCCAACGGTGTCCCGGCCTTCCGCCGGCCGAAGAGCAAGAACGCCGCCACCACGCTGCTCCTGCTCGGCATGATCGCGGTCTCGATGATGGTGAGCGTCATCGTGCTGGCCAAGCAGATGGGTCTGCAGCTGGTCGACCCCAGCGAGCTCGAACGGCTTACCCGCAACGGCGAGCCGGTCCCGGCCGGCTACGACCAGCACACGGTGATCGCGCAGATCGCCGACGCCGTCTTCCACAACTTCCCGGCCGGCTTCTACTTCGTGGTCACGGTGACCGGCGTGATCCTGGTGCTCGCCGCGAACACGGCCTTCAACGGCTTCCCGGTGCTCGGCTCGATCCTCGCCAAGGACGGCTATGCGCCCCGGGCGCTCGGCTCGCGCGGCGACAGGCTCGCCTACAGCAACGGCATCGTGTTCCTCGCGGTGATGGCGATCATCCTGATCCAGGTCTTCAACGCCGAGACCACCCGGCTGATCCAGCTCTACATCGTGGGCGTGTTCGTGTCCTTCAACCTCAGCCAGCTCGGCATGATCCGGCACTGGACCCGCCACCTGCAGACCGAGAAGGACCCCGCCGAGCGCCGCCGCATGGTGCGGTCGCGGACGATCAACGCCATCGGGCTCACGTTCACCGCGGTGGTGCTGGTGATCGTGCTGATCACCAAGTTCCTCGCGGGTGCGTGGATCACGATCCTCGCGATGATCGTGTTCTTCGTGATCATGCGGGCGATCCGGCGCCACTACGACAGCGTCAACGACGAGCTCGCGGCCGACGAGGAGGACAAGGTCCTCCCGACCCGGGTGCACGCGATCGTGCTGGTGTCCAAGCTGCACAAGCCGACGCTGCGGGCGCTGGCCTTCGCCAAGGCGACCCGGCCCAATCTGCTGGAGGGCGTCTACGTCTCCGCCGACCCCGAGGCCACCAACCGGCTCCTGGAGGAGTGGGACGAGCGCAACCTGGGCGTCCCCCTCAAGGTCCTGCACTCGCCCTACCGCGAGCTGGTGCGGCCGATCGTGGAGTACGTCACCGAGATCCGCAAGGCCAACCCCCGCGGGGTCGTCGCGGTCTACATCCCCGAGTACGTCGTCGGCCGGTGGTGGGAGCAGCTGCTGCACAACCAGACCGCGCTGCGGCTCAAGGGCCGGCTGCTGTTCGCGCCGGGCGTGATGGTCACCTCCGTGCCGTACCAGCTGCGCTCCTCGGAGCTCGTCCGCGAGCGTGAGGAGCGCGAGGGCGTGTGGGTGCGGCCCGGTGAGCTGCGGCTCGGCAACGTCGCCGAGCGCCCTCCGACGGACCGGCAGGTGCAGAAGTGAGCGCCGAGCCCGGTCGTCGTCCCGGTGCGTAAGCCACGCGAGCGGCAGGCCCGCGGCGACTCACGGGTCGGGGAGCGGTTCGAGGCCGTCGTCGGCCCGATCGCGCACGGCGGCCACTGCATCGTCCGCCTCGAGGGCACCCGGCACGAGGGGGCGGACGGCCCGTCCGACCGGCCGCGGGTGGTGTTCGTGCGGCATGCGATCCCCGGTGAGCGGGTGGTCGTCGAGATCACCGAGGGCACCGAGGGCGACCGGTTCTGGCGCGGCGACGCGGTCGAGGTGCTCGAGCCCTCCGCCGACCGGGTGCCGGCACCCTGCCCGTACGCCGGGCCGGGACTGTGCGGCGGCTGCGACTTCCAGCACGTGGCGCTGCCGCGGCAGCGCGAGCTGAAGGCCGCGGTGGTCCGCGAGCAGCTCGACCGCCTCGCCGGCACCGACGTGCACGTCGAGGTCGAGCCGGTGCCCGGCGGCACCCCGGAGATGGAGCGGGGGCTGCGCTGGCGGACCCGGATCCAGTGGGCCGTCGGGCCTCGCGGACGGCGCGGGCTGCGCAAGTACCGCTCCCGCGACGTGGTGCCGGTCGACGACTGCCTGATCACCCGCACCGACGCGCGGGCCGTCACCCGGGCCGGAACGACCCTGGACCGGCACACGCCCGCACTGTCGACGGTGGTGGGGGAGCGGGTGGACGTGCCGCGCCACGGCGGCGAGCACCTCTTCACGGTCGAGGCGGACGGCTTCTGGCAGGTCCACCCGGGCGCCCCTCGGGTGCTCGTCGAGACCGTCCTCGACTTCCTGGAGCCCCGGCGCGGAGAGACCGCGCTGGACCTCTACGCCGGCGTCGGGCTGTTCGCCCGCTATCTCGCCGATGCCGTCGGTCCCACCGGCCGGGTGCTGGCGGTCGAGGCCGACCGCACCGCCTGCGAGCACGCCCGCACCAACCTGGCCGGGCTCGCCGGGGTCGAGGTCGAGTGCGGGCCGGTCGACCGGGTGCTGGCCGGGCCGCTGGCCCCGGCGTACGGCTCGGTCGACCTCGTGGTGCTCGACCCGCCGCGCGAGGGCGCCCGGGCCCAGGTCGTCGAGCAGGTCGTGGCCCGCTCGCCGCGCGCGGTGGCGTACGTCGCCTGCGATCCGGCGGCGCTCGGGCGCGACGTCGCGACGTTCCTCAAGCTCGGGTACCAGGTGCGCCAGGTCCGCGCGCTCGACATGTTCCCGATGACGCATCACGTCGAATGCGTCGCTTTGCTGACGAAAAGCGGCTCTGACCTGCGGTGATGCAAATCGGGGTGTCGGCGCTGGCCTTGGAAATCGGGGCTTAGGGCGCACTTTGGGCGCACTTTGAGTTGGTGACCGCGCCCCGAGGCCGGGACTGGAGACCCCTGAGAACGCCAGAAACGGCCCGTAGGCTGACGCGTAGGTCGAAGAGGGCTCACGGGCTGTCTGAGGACCTGGCGGGCTCTCACACTGGGTGTGTCCCTATTAGCTGGGCGAGCTGCGTGGGCACCGTGCGTGGCATGCCGTACCCGAGTGACCTGACCGATGAGCAGTGGGACCTGCTGCAAGGTGAGTGCGTCTACGAGCGGGAAGGCTGGTCGTTGACGATGGCGTCCGCGTTCTGGAAGGCCCAGTCGGCCAGGGGGACGAGCAACGCGCTGACCTCGTGGCCACGGTCGGTCAGGCTGTAGTGCACTCGTGGAGGGATGACGGCCTCAGCGTCGCGACGAACGAGTCCGTCTTGTTCCAGGGTCTTCAGGGACGGGCGACTCGCTGATCCCATCAGCGCGCCGACGCAGCTCGCTCCAGCGGTGCTCGCCCTCGGACAAGGCGATCAGGATGAGGAGACCCCACTTGCTGGTGACGTGTTCCAACACCGTCCGGCTGGGACACCCCGCGGGGAAGACGCCGTCGAGGGAGCTTGCCGGCAGCGAAGAGGCGCCAGGACTTACTCTCATGCCCTTACCTCACTTGAAAGTGCATACTCTCTCTAGGGAAGTACCCTGCGGGAGCCGGCTCGGCACGCGAGCAAGGGGGAAGTTGGCGGCGTCGTACGCGATCGTCGCCTCGATCTCGTGGGCGTGGTTCACCGTCTCGGCGACTTGATGGATCATCTCGGCGGCGCGGTGCAGTTCCCACGAGACGCGGTACGACGCCGCCAGGCCGCCGTTCGGATCCCCGTTCGTCCAGGAGCTCTTTGTGGCCCGCCCGTCGTGGAAGGCGCCCAATTGATGAAGTGACTGCGTCAACGAGCCGAGCGCAGAGCTGATCGAGCCGAGGACGGGGTAGATCGAGTCGGGTCCTCAACCGAACGGGTCGCATTCGCCAGGCCGCGGACCGCTTCGCGGAGTTCGTCGGCGTCGGCGACCGGGTCGTTGAAGGTAGGCATCGGTGGCTCCTCGCTCGAGGGGTTCTCACCGATTAGGTGCGCGTGGTGCCCCGCCGTGTCCGTGAAGCTTCGCCTGATGGCCGACCTACGATCAGAGCGTGTCCGATCTGACCGAGCCTTGGTCAAGTCCGCTGGGGTGGTGTACGAGGTGATCCCTCGGTTGGGTGTGTCGGTCAGGCCGTGAGGGCCTGGAGTTCGTGCTCGGGCACCTCCTCGGTGTGGTCGGTGTCGAGGGCCTGTGCTCGGGTGAGGACGTCGAGTCCGAGGTAGCGGCGGCCCTCGGTCCATTCGTCGTGCTGCTCGGCCAGGACGGCGCCGACGAGGCGGATGATGCTGGCGCGGTCGGGGAAGATGCCGACCACGTCGGTGCGGCGGCGGATCTCGCGGTTGAGGCGCTCGTTGGGGTTGTTGGACCAGATCTGGCGCCAGATCTCCTTGGGGAACGGCGTGAACGCGAGGATGTCCGCACGAGCGCCGTCGAGGTGCTCGGCCACGGCGGGCAGCTTCTCGGTCAGGGCGTCGACGACCCGGTCGAACTGGGCGTGCACCGCCTCGGCGTCGGGTTGGTCGTAGATCGAGTGCAGCAGCGCCTTGACCCACGGCCACGAGCTCTTCGGGGTCGCTGACATCAGGTTCGCTGCGTAGTGGGTCCGGCAGCGCTGCCAGCCCGCGCCCGGGATCGTGGCTGCGATGGCGGCGACCAGGCCGGCGTGGGCATCGGAGGTGACGAGCTTGACCCCCGACAGGCCGCGGGCGGTCAGGTCGCGGAAGAACGCCAGCCAGCCGGCGCCGTCCTCGCTGGTGGTGACCTGCACGCCGAGGATCTCGCGGTGCCCGTCAGCGTTGACACCTGTCGCCACGAGCACGTGCACCGGCACCACCCGGCCGCCTTCGCGGACCTTGAGGACCAGGGCGTCAGCGGCGACGAACGTGAACGGGCCGGCCTCCTCCAGGCGGCGGGTGCGGAACTCTTCGACGTGCTCGTCGAGCTCACGTGCCATCACCGAGACCTGCGACTTGGACAGTCCCGTGATCCCCAGCGTCTGGACCAGCTTGTCCATCCGCCGGGTCGAGACACCGAGCAGGTAGCAGGTCGCCACCACCGACGTCAGCGCCCGTTCGGCACGCTTGCGGCGCTCGAGCAGCCACTCGGGATACAGCGACCCGGTCCGCAGCTTCGGCACGGCGACGTCGAGGGTGCCGACGCGGGTGTCGAGGTCGCGGTGGCGGTAGCCGTTGCGGGAGTTGACCCGCTCCGGGGTCCGCTCGCCGAACCCGGCACCGCACACCGCGTCGGCCTGGGCAGAGAGCAGCGCGTTGACGAACGTGGTGAGCAGATCCCGCATCAGGTCAGGGCTCGCCTGGGACAGCTGCTCGTCGAGGAAGCGGGCAGGGTCGATACTGGGTACAGCGGTCATCGTCGTGGTCCTTCTTCGAGTCGGTTTCGCAGATCACTCGAAGGATCCACCCGGTGGCCGCGCCTACGTTGGAGGCACGCGCTCACTCAGGTCGTCGTACACCACTCTGCTGGACTCCACTCGGGAAAGCGTTGCGATGGGGTCGCTCTTCGCCATACTTCGTGTGTCAGCGCGAAGGAGGGACATGAGCTTCGAACTCGCCAAGGCTTACGCACAGCGATTGCTGGCGGAACCGGGCGGCGGGAGCTACCAGCTGGCCCCACCGCGCCGCGAGAATGTCGAGATCCTCCCGGGCACCCTCTATCGGTTTATGACGTGGGGCGGCCCTGAGAACAGGGCGGTCACACTATCCCTGTTCCTGGGCATCGGTGGCCTCGGCGGGGCCCTCTGGGAGCAGGAGATGCGCACGCTTGAGCGCTTGGGCGGCTTTGAGCACCCGGCCCTGCCCCAGTTCCTGGATGGAGGTCGACTCGATGGCCTCGAAGGTGACGCCGGTGCGGCTTACGTGCGGACCTTCCTCGACGGCAAGCCAGCAATCGACGAAGACTTCGCCCGAGTCGTCGCGGCGGACCGGAGCCAGGTGTTGCCTCATCTATGGCACCTTGCTGATGCCCTCGGACTATTGCACGCGTCGAATGTCTCCCATCGTGGCCTCTGGCCAGGTGCGCTGCTTGTGCAACCTCCGAAGAGGGGCTCTCCATACGAGATCGGTGCCATCAAGTTGGCGCGCTTCGAGATGAGCGCGCTGCTCGCGAATCTGTTCAACAGTCGAGAGAACGGGGCCACCTACGAACAACTGCGAGTCTCATACCTAGCGGAAGACGGCCGAAGCCTGCTGTACACACCGCCAGAGCGCCTACGGTTCGTTCTCGCACGCCCCGACGGTGAGTTGGGCGCGCCGCCCGGGGATGTCTTCTCCCTTGGCATGATCGCAGCCGAATGGCTTGTCACTGGGCCGTCGCCCGCGGTTCCACCGTCGTCTTACGACGAGATCCTCAGCTACCAGCAGGAAGTCCGCCGGCGAGTGAATGTTCATGCCCGCGACCTCCCGGGACAACTGATCGAGATGCTGCACGGGATGCTAGATCCCCGGCCCGACGCGCGACCGTCGGCGTACGAGGTTGCACAGGCGTTCGCGCAGAGTTACGCGGATGCCCAACAACTGTTGGCCGGAGACGTACCCGAACTCCCTTTCCTCGTGGTCTACATGGCCGAAGAGAGCGACAAGATCCTCTTGAACCAATGGAAGCTCATTGAGGATTCGGCGACGACGGAGGCGGGCAAAGTTCAGCTCACCGAGCTCATTGAAAGCGATATGCGCGGAGCCGAGATCCTGCATTCGCCCGCTGGCGCGGAGGGTTTTGCACGCGACGAGGCGCACAAGCTTCGTCGAGCCACGACCGTGGTCATCGGCTCCCAGGTCACGTGGTTCTGCGAGCTGTTCTGGACGCCCAAACCGGGTGGCGGCACCCGACTCTTTGAGGAACTTCTGCTCATCAAGTACGTGCGGCGAACAGAGGACATTTCCCACCAATTGGGCCGACTTAGGGTCACCGGGCTGGTGCGCCGCGTCCCGATGGTCGAGGCGCAGCCTGCGCCGATGAACAACGAACTCGTAGCGGAGATCATCAGCTCAGATCGCCCCGCATGGTCGACTCTCGTCGACCGAGCGGAGAGCAGCCGGACACAGACCCCCGCCGAACGCGACTATCTTGACTCTCTTGAGTGGTACATCCAGTACCAGCGCGCAATGCTCGAAGCCCGGACGTACCTGTTTCAGGTCGCCCCAGGCGAGGGAGGCAGCGATCGAGTCCACCTCCGGTGGGACTCAGAGGCGGACCGGACCCGCCCGGCGGGCGGCCAGCCGCTGACCCAATCGGCGATTCTCGATACCGCTCGGCCCGACATGGCGGTGTTCGTGAGCAACGCAGACGACGGCCTCGACCGCGGCCGGGTCCAACTAGTGCCGGAGGCGTCCCAGGACTGGGCATCCGCCGAGACCTACGACGTCGTCGACGTCATAGAGCCGGACATCGTCGTCGTCTCTGCGCGAGGGAAGCGTCGCCCCCCCGATCGGGGATGGTTGCGGATGAGCGTCGACTCTGGCACGCCGCCGCAGATCGCTCGACAGGCTGATGCTCTAGTCGAACTCAGCGGGAACCGGGTGCTTCTCCGTCGCCTCCTGACGCCGCAGGAAGAGTTCCGCCCGAGCGAACGCTGGGCGAAGGCCGGTGGTGACTTGCTGGGTGACGGCCGGGATGCCGTGCGGGCAATTCTCGAACACGAGGGAATCTTCGCCCTTCAAGGGCCGCCAGGAACTGGAAAGACCGAAGTCACATCGCAGGCAGTGGTCGACTACCTGAAGAGGGATGCCGGTGCCCGGGTCCTCGTTTCCGCACAGTCGCACGACGCCCTTGAGAACCTGGCGCTGAGGATCACTCGCAAGCTGGGCATCACGGTGCCCGCGGGGTCTGGTCGGGCGCCGACCCTGGACCGGCTCGCGATTCGAGTGCGGACCCGGAACTACGATTCCCACCCCGAACTCGCCGGCCTGCAACCTGCTCACCTGGCAGAATCCGTTGCGCAATACAGCGTCCGCAAGTCACAGCAATGGCTTGCTTCGGAGCGGGCTCAGTTCCCCGGCCTGGTTTCGGTGGTGCAGCACTGGATCGACCGTGCGCCAAAGTCACTGCTCGAACTTGATCGAAGGGTCCGTACCGCAGCGAATCTCGTATTCGCAACAACTGGAGCCGCGACGAAGCGGAACCTTTTCGTTGAGGCAACTCAGGAGCCGTTCGACTGGGTCGTCATCGAGGAAGCCGGACGGGCTTGGCCAACAGAGCTGGCGCTGCCGATGGTCCGCGGGGTGCGGTGGACGCTAGTGGGCGACCACGCACAGATCGGTGCATTCTCGCGAGCAGACGTGGAGCGGTTCTTGGAGTCCCTTGCCGGATACCAGAACGAGGAACTCATGGGCATGTACAAGGCGCGGCAGCGCCACGCCGAGAACTTCGGCACGTTCGCGCGCTTCTTCCGCGACAAAGGGAAGGGTCCGACTCGCGTCCTCTCGGAGCAGTACCGGATGGACTCCTCGATCTCCTCGCTCGTCGGGGACACCTTCTACGCCAGTAGTGGCGGATTGGCAACCATGCGCGAGCCCGCTCCGCAACCGCTCGATGCACCAGGCATCCTGGGCGACAGCCGCATGGTGTGGATCGACACCGGGTTCTCGGAACGGTCGAGGTTCGACGGGTCGTGGGCTAACGAGTACGAAGCGACCATCTGCTCGGACCTCGTCCGTTCGATGCGGCCGGCGCCCGGCCAACCGGGGGGACCCTCACTGGCCATCCTCACTCCTTATCGTGACCAGGTTGAAGCCCTGGAGGAGCGGATCAGTGAGCACGCAGACAAGGTCTTCACGGTGGACCGATTCCAGGGCAGGGAAGCAGACGTTGTGGTTGCGTCTCTCGTGCGTGATCGGGTCCGGCCCACGGCCTCCCCTGCCTCCACCGTGGGGTTCGTCGCCGACCCAGCCCGGATCAACGTCCTGCTCAGCCGGGCGCGAGAGCTGCTGGTCATTGTCGGCCGCTTCGACCTGTTCGCCCACCACGCCGGGCCTCAATGGGAGGCCATTGCGGAACGTTTCATGAGTGATCCGCAGGCACGCGTCGTCAAGGCCGAGCAGTTGAGGGGGCTCTGATGTCGTTCGATATCTACGCCCAGGCCGACGTCGTCACTACGCGGGTCACTCTTGCGCCCAGGTCTGCTGCAGGAAACCTGGAAACCACGCTGATGGAAGCGATCGGTGCCGGAGCAACCTCCCCCCATGACCTGGCAAACGTGTTCGGCCTCGCGCCCCGCCTGGTCCTCCAGGTCCTCGGTGACCTCTGGCGTGCCGGACGAGTCAGCGTGGAGATGCAGACGAACTACGAGACCCTGTCGCTCACGACAGAGGGAAAGCACGAACTCGACGCAACCGCTGCCGCGGGTGCGCTGTCGACCACCGCGACGACTGCGACCACCCAGGACATCATTGTCGAACGGCTGACGGGCCGGGCGCTGGCCAAGAAGGCGTCGGTGGCACGGGTTCCTTTCGAGGACCGCGACTTGGTCGTGCCCGCCGCAGCCGACGATCGTCCGGCGTCGGGCGTGTCCGGAGCCGAGATGGTGGCTGCGTTGTCGGCGGGTGACTCCGACCTGGGCGGCGTCGAGGAGGCAGGCGGTCAACGAGTTGTTTCGGCTTTCCTCCAACCCGACATGTTGCAGGTCGTTTCGCGGCGGCGCTATGTCAAGCTCCGCGCGGCCGCTCAGGTCACTGAGACAGACGAGCTGACTGTGGCCGTCATCGATGACAGGCTGACGCTGTCGGAACGAGACCAGGCTACTCGTCGACTGCAGGGCATCGTCGACTCGCAACCCAAGTCGAAATTCACCATGCGATTGCGCCAGCATGCGACGAAGGTCGCACTCCAGACGCGCGGTATCGCTCAGATTCTCGATGAGCTGCGACGACACCTCGACACGCTTGACGGCTGCCCGTACGGCGAACGCCAACAACGTCACGATCGTGCGGCTGCCCTAGTCAGCCAGGTCACCGCCTACGCCCAGAGCAGGTCGGCTCGAGAGATGGACGTCGAGGTGGTCTCGACGACCGAGCGACACCAGCAAGTAGTCGCAGACCTGATCCAGCGAGCCGAGCGCCAGCTTGTCTTTGCAGTTCCCTGGATCCGGGCCAAGGGTCTTGAGCCACTGCGCGGCCCCCTGCTCGCCGCTCTCGGCCGCGGTGTTCAGGTCGTACTCGTCTGGGGAATCGACGGTCACAACGATGGACTCGGTAGCCAGGAGTTGGCCTGGCTCGACAGCATCACAGCTCATGTCCACCGGAGCAGCAGCCCAGGGAGATTCGTTTACAGCCGGTCGCGCGGGGCCCGCTCCCACGCGAAGCTGGTCATCAGCGACGACCGACAGATGCTGGTCACCAGCAAGAACTTCCTGTCCCGATCCAACCACACAGAAGTTGGCGTCCTGCTCTCCTCGCTCGACAACCAGCGAAGCCCGGTGATCGAAGCAGGCCTTCAGTACGTCTATGACAAGTCGCCGAGTCCGGACATCGCGTTCGCATTGCACCGCCTTCCCGGTGCCTTCGGCGCACGGGACTCCGCCCCAGACCTGAGCTTTCCTCTCCCGCGTCTTCAGCAGGCGCTCTTGCAGCAGGAAGCACCCGAGGACTACGTGCGTGCGTGGGCGACCGCGTGGTCCCAGGCGGGCGCGCGAGCCCAGGCAATCCTGACTCGGCCACGCCCAACGGTCGAAACAGTCGCGGACCTACAGCACCGTGGCGTCGTCCGCGAGGCGGTGACCTCCGCCGCATCCAGAGTGTTGCTCGCGTCAGACAAGCTCACCGAAACCGCACTGAGCCAAGACCTTGCCGCCGTACTCACCAAGCGCGCAGCCGAGGGTGTCGCCATCTCAATCCGCTACCGAGACGCGCCCACCGCCGACGTACCTGGTCTCAACGTTCTTCAATCCGCGAGCAGCCCGCCGGTCGACGTGGTCCGAACGCCGAGCATGCACGCCAAGGTCGTGTTGCGCGACGACACGTCACTCGTCGGCTCATTCAATCCGCTATCCGTGGACGCGAACCTACGGAAGCGTCGGTCCACTGGCGAGTTTGGCGTAGTCGTCGACTCTTCCAGAGTGGCCGACGCCGTCTGGGCCGCGGTCGCGGGGACGCCCGTCCCAGCCACTCACACGAGCGAGACTCGTCTATCGGCAGCAGAGAGGCCGTCTGCTTACTTGGCGCAATCCCTCCTCGATGCCATCGGCGAGTCTTCCTCCGAGTCGCTACTCGCGCTGACCGCCGAGCACGGACTCGGTGCTCTGCTGGACGCCAAACGGTCCCTGGGGCTCGACCTTGTCGATGATCTCCGGCTAGCCGGGGCCGGCTTGGCGGTCGCGCTGGAAACCGACACCGATCCAACGCCAGCAGCCACGCTCGCTCTGGATGGCCTTCTGAGGACCGGCAACTGGGGCGTCGCGGCCCTGCTCCGCCCGCTGATCCCGGATGCTCTCGGCCGTCCTCGCAAGTCATTTACATCCGCACTTTCCGAGGGATCCTCCTCGGGTCAATCCTTGACCACCGCACTCACCTCCGGCCAGGAGCCAACGGAGGCTGAGGCCGACGCACTCATCGTCACCGATTGCGTTCACCTCCTGCTCGGCGATAACCCAAGTAGCAGCGCCGACTCGGAACTCCTCTTCAGCTCGGCAACACCATCATCAGCAATCGACGCCTTCTTCTCCGCTTCGGTCGCATATCTCCGCCGCTACGGAGCGCTGCCAGCAATACCGCCCGCGATCGCAATGTCGGAGTCGGACCTCGCCGACGAATGGCGGGCCGCCGAGGAAGCATGCATCGGGTTCGGCCGCTACGACTCAAAGTCAGGCGTCGGCAATCGACTCATCAAGTACCTCACCGGTCCGGTGGGCGAGTTGGGACTTCTGGATGCCATCCTGAACGCTCGCGATGCGAGTGCCCTTCTCGACTGGCGAGATCACTACTTGCAGGTCACCGATGACGCCAAGTGGTTGGACCGTGTCGTTCGCGACCCCGGCTTGCCGCGGATCACAGACAGCCGCCGCCGATCGTTCACCGAGCATCGGCGCAAGGTCCGGGTGGCCGTGTCCGACCTCTGCTCGGCATTAGAGCGTCGCAATTCAGCCGAGCACACCGCTTGGTCACCTGAGCAAATCGCATCACTCAACCTGCTGCTTCAGCAGGTAGAGCGACTCGCAGCAGACGCTGATCGAGCGACGCCTGAGGGCACAGTCCTCGCGGCGGAAGCCACTCGGATCCTCACCTGGGCCGAGGGATCGGTGCGTTCGACACCGGCACGGGACTGGCGCGGGTGGGCGTTCGTTGAGACCAATCTTGTAACGGCACCCGACCCTGGCATGGATGTCCCGTTGGCGTCCCTTGCCCGCGACCTTGCCGCAGACCGATCCCTCGCCGACGCCGTCGAGGAACTGGCGAGGGGCGGAGAATATGAACAAGCCCAGCGTTTCATCGAGTCAGGTTCCCGGCACGGAAGCACGCACCGGGCGGAGCTCACGGCTCTGCTGCGTCGTCACATCGCCGAATCCCAAGACCGGATCACCGCGCAACTGCGAACGCTCGGACTTGCATGTGAACGTGCCGGCGTTCCTGAACCCCCGGAAGAGGAGCTGGATGTTTGCCCACGACTCGCGGACGCCGAGGCGAAACTCGCCGACTTGGTCCTCGCTACGGACGCCGCCATCGACGCCCGTAGGGAGGACCTCCTGGGACGCCTTCCGTCGGTGTCTGGGACGACACCGGGCTGGCAGGAGTACATTCGCTCGTTGATTCAAGCGGGCGACCTGGTCCTCGCCGAGCATGCGCTCACTCTCCGCGATGGAGACCAAGAGCTGCCTCGCCCCAAGTCGTTCGCTCGGTGGTCTTGGCGTGACAACACCACGAATGAGGTAGCCACCTGGTTCGCGGAGCCAGCTACCGCCCCATCCGGTGCAATCACTAAGTTCACGCCGAACGAGGACGACAAGGCTGGGCGCGCCGTGATCGACGCGCTTCGCGCGCTGCGAGACGAAGACGAGAACGCACCGCAGCAATGGATTGCTGCCGTCCAGCAGCTACTCGCACCCGAGGATGACTACGTTCGGCCGCACGTCACGGTTGCGGGCGAGCACATCACCGCGACATTCAGGATGCCGTACGACCAGCGGCTCCCATTGCTGCGCTGGGCGCGCGAAGACGAGGTCACGGTCGCGGTTGGCGCCACCGCGGTGCCAGGGACTCTGCTGCGATTCCCGTTGAATGCCGCATTGGCTACAGGATCCGAGGCGCTCGTGGAGATCGGCGACGTATTGTCGCTTCTTGCCCGCGCCGATACGGATAGGACGCCGACCGCAACCGAGCGGTCACTCCAGTTCCTAGCGCTCGTCTGCAGCCGACTGGAACTCGCAAGCATCATCGAACCCCCGGACATGCCAGCGGGCGGTAACGCATCGTCCCGGCACAGGCTCGCCTGGCTGCTATCGACACTCGGCCTCACCGCCGATGGGCAGGATGTCGACCGCCTCAGCGTCTGGTCCGGTGGGCACCCCGGTGTCTTGTGGAGTCTCGTCCAGGAAGCACGTCGGGACCCGGCGACCCCCGCTGGCTCCGTGGTTGAGCACCCTGACCGTGACCAGGTCTTGCTGCGAGGTGTAGACCTGGACCTTGACAATGACGAGGACCTGCTCGTCCTCGGTCTCGGTCTAGCGTGGGGGATCCTCCGTGACGGGTGTTCTGAGGCCGAGCTGGCAGCACTCTTTGAGGACGAGTGGACAGAAGGCCGACGAAACCCGAACCACCGAGTCCGCATCTCCGAGGTCGTCCACCGGCTGAAGTCTCACGGCTACATTCGAGAGAAGGGTGACCGCCTCTACTCGTGCGGTTGCCTAACCGCGCGCGCCGTCGAACGGATCGCCACGCAGGACTGGCTCGCAGACCGGATGGATCTCATCGACCCTGACCGACTAATCCACGAGGCCGCGTACGAGTTCATCTTGGAGATGCTCCGACATCAGCAACAGGCGGAGGGCGCACGGCTCTCGGAAGCGGAGATGGCTGATCGCGCACACGAACGGCTCGCTGGCCGTTTGGAAGATGACACCGCCTTCGACCTCGTCCAACTCTGTGACACGGTGCGCCGGGAATACAGCCGCTCTGACATCGATGTGCTGTCACGCTTCCCCGACGCGCCTCTCCTGGCGAAGGATGCTGGCCCCGCGATTTGGATCGAGTGCCTTGCCTTCGAACTCCTGAACAACGCGATCGCAGCAACGTCAGACCTTGCTCCAGACGAGGCAACAATCTGGATGATGCTGGAGCGGGATCCCTCTGACAACGACTTTGCTGTACTCAGCGTCAGGAATAACGGCCGCCGGTTCACCGAGGATGCACGAGAGGCGTTCGAGACCGGTCGACGCTTGCTTGACGCAAACCGACCGAAGAACGGGACCGGGCTGCATCGTTTCAAGAGATTCGGTGAGACCCGCGGGGTGCATATCAGCCTCAGCGAAACGGCGAATGAGGAGACCGTTGTTCGTTGCCGGATCCCGTTGGTGTCAGAAACTCAGTCAAGTCGGTAGTCGCGTAGGAACGCACCCCGCCTCAACCGTGCACCAGCCAGGTCGTTCGCTTGTGCGCGCTCGACAACCGAGTCAGCCGCCCGATTCATCTGCTCCAGCAACAGTGCCGACTGAGTTGTGGACCTGCCGTCCGTCAGCTGCTTCGTCGCCTGGCGCCTGTACCGAACCATGCTCGCCTCGATGGCCGAACATGCGCGGTCGATTGGGCCGTCGCGGAATACCTCGTTGATTCTTTGGGCGATCTTGTCGATCTCGGCCTCAGGACCGTCGTTCTCCTTGATCACCACGCCGGCCAGACCCAACTTCATCTCCCAATCGTCAAGATGCACGTGGCTAGGCAACCTGAAGGTCATCATGAAGACAGGGACTGCGTCTGCACGCTGGTTGATCAACTCCGCGATGGCGTCCCCCGAGTTGTCGATCGTCTCTCGCCGTAGCCGCCGGTCGAGGACGACGAGGTCGAAATCGCCCAAGCGCGGCTCGAAGACCCGAAACTCCTCAAATGACTCGGCAATTTCGCACAAGTGGTTCGTGCGAAGAGCGTTCGCAACGGCGTCGGCAATCTGGTCATCGACCACGAGAATCCTGCGTCCAGAGGCGATCGCCCTACTGTGCGCATTTTGCACTCTCAGGTACATCTCCTCTGATGGGGGGCCAAGCTCAGGGAAGATCGGGAGACCGGTCCTCCAGAGGGCGCGAGCCCGAGTGAGGGACGTTGCCCGCTCCTCGTCCGAGGCGTACTGACTGCCTTCCACGAGTTCCACCAGTTCGACCGCGTCGATGGACATGCTCGTCCTTTCGAGGTGCCAGCCTTCATCACGTTCATTCCGGAAGACCAGCTCAGCGTGCCTGCCCGTTCGGGAGATCAACTGCCGGATACCCGCGTCACTGAGGCCGGTTGCCGCCCGGACGGTCCGTTTCGAGACGAAACCGTCCAGCAAGAGCGCGGCTAGAACCCATCCTTCTCGTTCGCGAAACTCGATCGGCTTCCCATCGACGATCGCCCGCACCGAACCGCCTAGCAGCTCGAACCTCCTGGTGCGCGGCACTTGACTCCGTCCTCCCGCCGTGATTGATCGTCCGACGATCCCGTCGACCAAGCGTGACAGCAATCAGTCCGGCCTGTCACACATTTCTCTCGGGTCGTCTCGCTGCGCTGCGCACCATCCGAGTCATGAATCTGACCACCGCGTCCACCAGTTCCCCCATCTGTCCCGAGCGCGCTCTCTTGCGCCTTCCCGGCCACCAGCCCGGCGCTCTGTCCCTCACGACCCTCCGTCGGCTCGCGCTCCTCGGGCGCATCACACTCCGCATTCTGCAGGATCCCGCGGTTGGTGACGCCTGGCGCGCTGCGACGGGCGACATCGCCCGTGCCGTGGAGCCGACCAAGCAGGCTGCGAGCGCGGTCTTGCTGGCTGGTCGCGTGACGGCGACGGCGTGGCGGCGCAGCCAGGCCTGAGTCATCGGCGGGCGCCCGGCCAACGGTCTCCCGCCCGTGTGACACGAACACGAGCGTCCTGTCACGCGATGGCTGATGTGCGGTCACGCAGCAGGTGCGCACGATCGGCCCACGTAAGGAAGGGCATCCCAGGCCCGACTTGGAGAACCAGGAGGCAAGCAGTGAAGCAGAAGGACATCCGGAAGCTCTGCAAGGAGCTCAAGAACCAGGGGTTCCACGTCCGTGCAACCCGGCGCGGCCACTTCCTCGTCGAGCGCGAGGGCGTGGTCGTCGCCGGGCTGGCAGGGACGCCCAGCGACCACCGATCCATCAAGAACAGCCTCGCCCAGCTCCGGCGGGCCGGGTTCGAGTCCGCCCACTAGAACGTCTAGGAGAACTGATGGGAACCACGTCCAGCGGGCGCCGCAAGCCCGCCCCGCAGGTGGCCGCCGCCCTGCGCACCATGAAGTCGCCCTCGTTGGCGACCTCCCGCTCCGGCGCCTACAACACCGGGCTCTCCGAGCCCGACGTGGAGAGGAAGGCGGTCGAGGACGGTCAGGCCGGCGTCCTCGATCCCACCGTCGTCGGAGTGAACTCCCACCCCCACGCGGTCGACGGCCTCGTGGATGGTCACGACGCCGCCACGGGGGTGATCGCTCACGATGCCCGTGGTGATATCGACGCGGTCGACGGGGACCTGGAGGAGCAGAGGCTCAAGTTCGCCGCTGACCTGGCGGCGGCGCTCCACGCGAACAGCGCGTACGAGGCCGTCGAGCGCCACCGCATCCTCCAGCTGGCCAGGATGAAGGCGAAGGGCCTGCCGATCCCGTCGAGGTGGGGGTTCTTCTTGCTGGTCGCTGCACTGGTCGGGCTGTTCGTCGGCGACTGGGGCCTCATCACCCTCGGCTACCAGGTTCTCGGACTCTCCGACCGCCCGTGGATCCCGGGACTCGCCTTCACCGACGACCTCCACCTGGCCGCCTTCTCGTCGGTGTTCGCTCTCGTCGTTCTCGGCGACGGCGTCGGTGACCGCCTCCGTCGCATCGAGCAGGCCTTGAACGACCGCCGCATCGCCAACGAGACTGACCGCGACCGGCTGTCGAAGCCGGCGCCCTTCGACTTCGTCTGGCTGGCCGTCTGCCTCCTCGGAGCTCTCGCCGGCCTGGCTGCCCTCAGTCACATCAGGTCGGAGTACCTCGCGGCTCTCGGGTCCGACGCCGGCGGGCTGGCGTTCTTCTCCATCCAGCTCGTCATCCTTCTCGCCGCCATCGCCTTGGGCTTCCACCACGCCAACCCCGAGGCCAAGAACTGGGCGACCGCCGACAAGAAGGCGACTGCGGCGGAGGCCAAGCGCGACACGGCCATCGAGACGCTGAACACGACGGGCAGCCGCATCAACGCCGCCATCGACCATCGCGACGCGATCCTCGCCAGCTCGGGACACCACGTCAACACCGACGCCGCCAACGCCCGCATCCAGGCCGCCGCCTACAAGCGTCGCTACCTCTTGTCCCAGTTGGAGCCTGCCCAGGAGCAGCTCTTCGCCGAGCACAAGGCTCCCCGCGAGTACGCCGCCGGGGAGCTGCTCGCCCGGATCACCGGCATCACCCCGCTCCCGGAGTTCGAGAAGGTCAGCACCCAGCCGGTGATGGACGCGCTGGAGCAGACCCGGATCAAGCTCGATGTCCTGCGCGCCCGGATCGACCAGATCGAGATCAACAAGCTCAACCTCCCCGACCTCGAGGATGAGATCCTCCTCGGCACCGCGTCCGACGACGAGACCGATCCGCAGAACTCCGCGCAGACGGCGGCGGAGAGGCCGCTTCACCCGGTTCTCGAGACGGAGCCGGTCGCCGGGGACGACACGACCGAGGACGTCGCGTGACCAGCGATGGTGGGTGCCGCCCCGTCGGCGGCACCCACCGCCTCCACAAGGTCCGCCCCCTGTCTAGCGGCCATCACCTCCCGGGGCCGCCGCGGCCGCAGCCCCTCGCGCAGCCGGTCGCCCTACCGGCCCTCACCGGGGCGGACCCCGCCGACATCCGGGCCCGTGTGCGGTACCTGCACTTCGAGACCCTGCCCGACTGGTCCGGCTCCACCTTCAGCGTGTGGGGCGGCGACCCGAACGACGTGATCGGCGCCGTCTCCGTCTCCGTCTACCAGTGGCTCCGTCGCTACGGAGGGGGCACGGCCGGGGTCATCCCGTGGGGCACCAGCCCGGCCGGGCACCTGGCCGTCGGCCCGCTGTCGGTCAAGAAGGACATCAAGGCGCTCAAGGCCGCGATCCGTGCCCGCGTCAACCTCGGCGGCAACGACCTCCCGGCGGCCCTTCGCCTCGCGGAGCAGCGCACGTCCCGCCTGCCGGACCACACCATCCGCGTGTATTGGGTGCCGACCGACGGCATTGAGGCCGTCACCTCCTCCACCTACAGCGCCGTGAACGCGCTCCCGCCCGACTCCGTCCACCTCGTCTTGATCGACCCCCTCCACGGCTGCACCGATGCGATGGAGGACGACTGGCGGGCCGTGCCCTTCGGATCGGTCACCCGCATCGGCGACCTCACCGTGCGGAACATCGCCACCACGATCGCCGAGCTGTGCGCCGACGCCATCGGCCTCCAGCTCGGGACTGCAACCCCCACCGCCCCCTGACAGGAAGAAGGAAGGCCATGTCCATCATCACCCGCATCACCGGCATCGCCGGCGCGCTCACCCTGGCCGTCACGCTGGCCGGCTGCAGCGACACCGCGGCCGGGACGGGGTCGAACGTGCCTACGTTCGCTGGCAGCGCGGCCAACTGCGAGCCGCTCCCGCAGCCGAACATCACGCCCGACACTCCCACCATCGCGATCCTCGGCACTGAGGGTGATGCGCTCGCGTCCTACGCCCAGGACACCGGCGTGGTTGTCGCCGCTGCGAAGACGGCCAAGGCGCGCATCATCGTCAACGGGATCTCGGGCAGCGCCGACGCCCCCAACCTGCTCGCCAACGTCGTCTTGGAGGGCGAGGGCAACAACAACCTGGCCCGCACCAACGACCTCAACTGCAAGGCCGCCAAGGTCGACGAGGCGCTCGACACCCTCACGAAGGGCAAGAGCGCGCCCACGCCCAACGTCTTCGACGCGCTCAACGCCCTCGCCGGGAACCTGTCTCACAACCCGTCCAAGCTGCCCGTCGACGTCGTCCTCCTCACCCCCCTGGCCGCCCGCGGCGGCGGCATCGACCTCAGCGACCCCAAGACCCTCGCCGACCCCGTCGCCGCGATCAACACCCTCGCCGCGAAGGGAATCGTCCCCTCGTGTGAGAACTGGCGCATCTACGGCGTCTCCCCGTCGACCGGGCTCAGCGACGTCATGGCCGCCCAGCTCAAGGACTTCTGGATCCGCTACGCCCACAAGTGCGGCGGCGCGCTGGTTGCCTGGGAGGACCACCTCGCGGCCTTCCCTTCCACGACCCCGGTCGCTTCCGCGGACACGAGCCAGATCAAGGTCGAGCAGACCAAGACCGAGGTCACCGCCACCCTTGCCTCCGACGTCCTCTTCGCTGCCGACAGCGCGGACCTCCTCGACCCGAGCGCTCCGGCCCTCGGAGAGCTGCTCAACCTCGCCAACAAGAACGCTGGGAAGATCGTGATCACCGGCCACGTCAACCCCACCGGCACCGGCACCGGCGCCGGTCTCAGCCTGCAGCGGGCCACCACCGTCAAGGACTGGCTCGTCGACCACGATGTCGACGAGAACCGCATCAGCGTCATCGGCAAGGGGGCCGCCGACCCCGTCTACCCCGACCCGAAGACCGACGCTGAGAAGGCCGCGAACCGGCGGGTGGTCACCGTCATCCACACGGAGGCCTGATCACCATGAACTGGAAGGAGAACCTGGCCATCGGCGCCGCTGTCCTCGGCCTGGCCGTGGGCGCCAACGAGATGCTGTCGGTCAAGACGCCCGACGACTACCAGAAGTACCGGCAGCAGCAGACCGTCGAGCAGGGTGCCGACGCCACCGAGAGGGACAACGACCGCAAGTGTGACCAGATGCGGGACGGCCTCGACACCGAGAACAGCCGCAAGAACACTCCGGGCGAGGTGCGGCCCGCCGACCCGAAGCTCCCCAAGCTGAGGATCCGGCCATGATGTGGGGCAGCGTCAGGGACGGCGACTGGGTCAAGGTCGACACCGACATCAACCTCGGCATGCTCGGTGGCACCACCATCAAGGCTGGCACCAAGGGCGTTGTGACCGGAGTGTCCACCGGATGGATCACCTCGCGCGCCGACGTCCAGTTCGACAGCGGCTTCGGGACGGCGCATGCCAACGTCCCAACTCACCGGCTTCGTCTCATCCGGCCGAACGGAGGTGTCGATCGCTTCACCACGCGTCAGCGGCGGCTCGCGGCCGCCCGCTCCGCCCTGCTCCTCTTCCTAGCCTGGCCGATCATCTGGTGGGCGATCCAGTACGTGTGGATCAACAGGGGCTTCTCGGGCATCACCAGCGGCTTCGCCCTCAGCATCGTCGGGTCCATCGGTGACTGGATCATCATGGTCATCTCGAACCCCGTGAAGGGCATCATCTACCTGGGCTTCCTCTGGATCGTCGGGAGGTTGGCATGGCGGTGAATCCTTCGACTCTGCTGGGGTCGGTAGCCAGCGGGCCATCCATGGACCGGCACCAGATCGGTCACGTGCCTTCGACGCCGACCCCGACCACGCTTCGGAATCGCGTCGCTCCGCCACCTCTCCGACCCTTATCCCCCCGACCGGAGCGAGCGGGACTGGCGCTCGAGATTGTGACGTCCCACATCGAGAGCCTCATCGAACGCGTCGTCGGCGTGGAGAAGGCCATGCCCGACGATGACGGCGACTACCCGGTCCGGTTCCGCGACGCCGTCTACTTCGTTCGCGTCACCGGATCGGAGGAGCAGCCCATCGTGCGCGTCTTCTCCCACGTCGTCTCTCACATCACGGCGACCTCGGAGCTCTACGAGCTGATCAACGAGGTCAACACGAAGCTCAACTTCTGCCGTTGCTTCGTCATCGACGATCGCGTCCTCATCGAGGCCGAGCACCTGGGGATGACGCTCCGCACCGACGACTTCCGGCAGATCACTGAGCACGTCGCCGTGGCCAGCGACTACTTCGGCTCGATTCTCGCGGAGCGGTTCGATGGCCGCCGCCCATTCAGCAGCGACTCCGAGGACGACAGGGCTGACGACACGCCGTCGGCTGCGGTGAGTACCGGGCTCTATCTTTGAGCATTGGTAACGCGGTGGCGATCGAGCCCGTGCCGTGATCAACGAGGGGTAGGCCCGAGTTCGCTAACGAGACCACCTTCGTGAGGTCGTCAGGCGCTGTGGCGTCCATGCGCCTTCTCCGAGGGTCGCTCGAGGGAGTGTCGGGCTTCATCTTGATGAGTGATGGACCGGCCAACAGCCTGTTCGACCATCGCGCGCAGCAACTCGCACCCGCATGCCTGAAGATGATCAAGGTGGTCAGTGAAGCGCCGCGCAGGCGCTTGAGGTACCCGACCTACAAGAAGCAGTTGCGACGTCTTCTCGAGACCAGGATCCGTAACGCCACGAAGGACGACTGCAGCCTTGGCATCCTAGGTCGTCCGATCGAACCTCCTGCCTGAATAGCCCCGGAGTTTCCGGAGGATGTAGGGCACGCCATTGTAGGCCGCTGCGCAGTGCGAGGCCGGGCTCTCGCAGTGCGGAGTGGCCTGGGGGCTCTCAGAGCTCGATCGCGGGATCGTCGGTGGGCTCAGTCCGAGGAGCGAGCCGCTCCGTCGCGGCGCGGTAGTCCGGCACCACGAGTCGGCGGTTGATGTAGTGCCGCTCGGTGACCGTCGTGGACGTGTGGCCGAGTTGGTCCTTTGCGGCGTCGGCGTCGTAGACCTCGTCGATCTCGGTCGCCACCGTCCGACGAAAGGAGTGCGGTGAGACGTCGCGGAGCGCGGCAATGTCGGCGTACTCATCGAGCTGACGAATGTGCCACAGCCGACTCTGGACGTTGCCGGGGAAGTGCCAGGTTCCGTTGCGGCTGGCGAAGACCGCGTCGATGTCGTTCGGTGGCTGCTCCAGCTTGCGTCGGCGCAGGATGGCTACGGCCCAATCGGGGAGTGCGATGGGGCGGATCGCGGCATCGGTCTTGCCATAGTCGACCCGCTTTCCCTTCGATGTGATCTGGCCGTTGACCATCAGCCACGGGAACCAGGTCTCGTCGTCGCGGCGTGCCGGCGGGGGAGTCAGCTCGATGTCGGACCAGCGCAACGCGAGCACTTCGCCGATCCGCATGCCCGTGGCGATCAGCAGGTCCACGATGTCCGGGAGGTCGACACTCTTGGGTCCGTTGCGCCGTTCGGCGTTGGCCCACTCCCGGATGGCGGCACGCACGGCATCCAGGTCCTCGACGGGAATGGACTTCTTCTTGACCCGGGGCACTGGGACAGAGGGGACGGCCGAGGCGGGGTTGCCGTTCAGCGCCTCATGGAAGACCGCAAGGTTGAAGGCCCTCACTAGGACGCTGCGAATCTTCTTGCGCATGTCAGCTGATACTCCGGCGCTGTCCAGTGCCGCCTGGATGATCACCGGACGAACGTGCCGCAACTGGTAGGCCCCGAGTGGATGCTCGGTCTTGTCGGTGTCGAGCACCCATCGGAGGTGGTACCGGTAGGCCGCCAGCGTAGTTGGCGTCGGGCTGCCTGCCTTCGCCATCTTGGCGAACCAGAGGTCGAGCAGTTCCTGGACCGTGTCGTCGGGGGCGATGGCACCGTCGCCGAATGTGCCGGTGTGCTCGACGAAGAACGCTTTGAGGTTGGCTCGCGCCTTGTTCTTGGTCTGACCGCTCTTGCGGTACTCGCGGACGACTCCGTCCACGTCGCAGTAGCGAGCGCGCGCCAACCACGTCCCGTTGGCACGTTGTGTGCAGTTGATGTCGCCGTAGGTGCCGACCACCAACTTCTGTCGGGCCACTTCTCGTTCCTTTCGTGTGTCTGATCCCCGTCAGGGTTGCGCTGTGCGGAGGGCACCGCCCCGCACGCGGTTTGCACGGTTACGGGTGCGAACCTCCCTGCCGCCGTCCGAGGCGGAGTCGGCGCCTTCGTTGTCGTCGTCGAGTGCGAACGACTCCTCGTGGTCCCGGAGCCACCGGTCGAGCTCGGACAAGCGGTACTTGAGCCTGCCGCCAGCCTTCACTGCGCGTGGGCCATAGCCGGGTCGTCGTACGCGCCAGGTCAGGAGCGTGGCCTTCGGGACGCCGAGATAGCCGCAGGCGTCCTCGGTGTTGAGGAAGGGGTCTTGGGGTAGCGGGACGACGAGTGCCAAGGGCATCTCCTTGTCGCCGCTGCTCGCGGTAGATGGGGTGTCAGATCGACGGGACATCTGGGCTCGCTCCTCTCGGTGGTGGCCGGTGGTGCAGCGCGGCCTCGAAGTCGAGGCGGCTTTGCGCTGCACCTCTCGGCGCCTTTCGTTGGATAGGTGTGGGCCGCAGGTCGCTGCGCACGATTGCGAGCAGCTCGGTCTGCACCAGGGAGGTGATAGGCAGGAACTTCTGCCGGTTGACGCGGACGAGTCCGTCGTTGTGGTCGTCGAGTCCGGGGACGTTGATTCGCTGGAAGTAGAGGCGCTGGGCGACGCCGTGCTCGATGACGTTGCAGATCCGGTCGTCGACGCCCGCGCTGACCCGCTGGAGCCGTCGGACCTGCGGGGCGTCTGAGAGTCCGCCGCGGTCGAGCTTCTCCATGCGGGCTGCCGCGACCGAGCCCTGACCGGCGGCGGGTCCGCCGTTGCCGACCATGCCGCCGAGGTCACGGGTCTCGTGGACGAGTCGCCCGTAGGTCTCAGCACGCCGCTCCCACCGGACCGCGACAGTGGGGTCGACGGTCTGGAGTCGGCGGGCGGTCTCGCGGGAGACGATGCGTTGGGAGTCGAGCACGACACGCAGGTTGTGGGCGGTGGGGAACGTTGCGAGGTGGATGAGCAGGTTGTGCTGGGCCTGGAGCACGCCGGTGATCCCGGGCAGTCCGGGTCCTTCGATCAGCGTTGGTTCGGGCCGCCATCCGCGAAGGTCGACGGTGTAGTCCGGCTCGCCGTATCCCGCCCATGTCACGCAGGTCTCGGCCGCACGTCCAAGGCGGCCCGGCTCCTTGAGTGGCTGCCAACCGGGGATGTTGGCATAGCGACGGTCGAGGCTGACGACCGCACGCACCACGTCCGCCGCGTCCTTGAGGACGGTCAGGCACTGGGCTTCGGACAGACGGCCGTACCCGACGCCGTTGGCGAAGTCGTGCTCGCCGAGTACGCAGGCACGCGCCGCCTGACGCCAAGTGTCGACGAGCGCGAACGGCTGCTCGGTGACCAGCTCGTCCATCGTCGGCAGGTTGACCTCGATCGCGCCGAGAGTGGCAACCAGGCGATAGCGCAGTTCCTCGGCAGGGCCACGGGTGCGGCCGGTGCTGCCTTCGAGGTTGATGCGCGGGTTGGCGGCACGCATCGCCTGGTGGCTCCAGACGAGTACGGCGTAGCGGTAGCGCGTGATCTGCTCACCGATCACCTTCCGCTCCTCGGGAGTCGTGGTCTCGGGGACGGTGTGCAGGCCGGCGCCGCCGATGCGGTGCTGGATGCGGTGCTGGCGCAGCAGTTCCCCCAGGGCCTCTCGGAGCATGCCGCTGGTCTCGCCGTACATCAGGGCGCATCCAGTTCTCGGGCGGCCCACAGCATGTCGATGACGAGCTCGACAGTCAGCGAGTCGATGCCGTGCCTGACGAGGTCCTCGATGGCCGACTCGGCGACCTCGAAGAGGACGTCGCGGTTGGTGACCGGGACCGGGCTGATGCCGGGGATGAAGTCGCCGTGGATGAAGTCGATCTGGAGCAGCACGCGGTCGTACTCGATCGACGCATCCGTCGTGAGCGCGGCGTCGGCCAGGGCGGCGACGTAGGAGCGGGCTTCCGCGAGGGTCACCGCGTGGGCGAGCAGCATGGGGGAGTCCTTTCGAGAAGTGGCGTGCCCTTCACCGTCGAGCCCGCCGGCGGGTACGCCGAGCACGAGGTGGCGTGGCTGTGGACAACCGGGTGTGGGGAGCAGATGTGTACGGCGAGGCGGGCGACTACGAGGCGAACCCGAGTGCGGCCTCGATCGCTCGACGTGCGGCGATGTCCTCGGCCACGAACGCCGCGAAGTCGGCGTCGCGGTCGACGATCTCGACCTCGACTGCAGGCTCGTACGGCGGTTCTCCTGGCCACCCGGTCTGCCTCGTCGGTCGGTCGCGGTCCAGCCGGGTGCCGCTGAGCGAGACCCACTCCCGGAGCCGCTGCTGACACTCGCGGAACTCGCGATGCCACGCCAGCGGAGCAGAGGGTGAGGCTTCGGGGTCGTAGGCATTGACCCTGGCCGTGTGGAGCGCGGAAAGCTCCCAGATCAGCTCATCGTGGCGATGCCACAACGGCGGGACTACGGCCGGCGGGAGCCCGTAGGAGAGGCGCAGCCACTTCACGAACTTGTCGAGGTCCGCCCACTCGACGAGTGCTTCGTCCGCGGTCAGGGTGTTCCAGTCGATCGGGCGCAACGGCCGCTCATCGTCGAAGTCAGCGGTCCCGAACAGAGCCTCGGGACCGCCGAACTCCTCGAACGAGTCGCCGCCCTCGAACTCCAGCGTCTGCTGGCCCGACTCGACGTCGGTGCTCATCGCACTGGCCCTCAGATGCCGGCGACCTGCGCCGGCTCGTTGACCATGTTCATCTCGTTGGTCGGCGGGTCGGGCTGCTTGGCCGGGTTGCGGTCGACGACGTAGCGGGTGCGGGCGCAGTCGTGTCCGATCTGGCGGGCGACGAACTGCTCACGGATCTCGCTGGGACCGCCGGGTCGCTCCTGCTCGTACTCGTGGATGTAGCCGGAAGCGACGATCTGGTCGCCCGGCTTGAACCGCGGGTAGGCCCGCTCGGCCGCGCGGTCGAACAGGACCATGTCGCAGAAGACGGGGTCGAGCCTGGTGAACGACCCGTCAACCTCCTTGCGGTGCTGCTCGATGCCGACCCGGCAGAAGAACCTGGCGTGCCCCTTGCCGGTGAACGTGAGTTCGGGCGCGGTGGCGATGAACCCGTGCAGGCTCATCTGGGTGGGAATCGTCATCGTCTGTCTCCTGACGTCGGGCGGTGCCGGGATGGCAACCGCTGTCAGGAATCAGGTGTGCGGCGCGACCTCTCAAACGCGCCGTGCAATCCCCCGCGAGGGCAAATGACCCATTTCTGTCGGACAGCTCTGGGAGAATCAATGCGTGACAGACACCCGATTCACCACCGTTGTTGACGACACCGAGCAGTTGCTGGACGTCGTGGACATCGATGAAATCGGTGATGTCGAAACCCTCCTGATGTTCCTTTTCGCGAGGCCCGTCGCCGTCGAGGAAGTCTGGGACGCCGACCGAGACGAGACCTCGCTTGAGGTCGTCCTGCAGGGAGACGACGAGGCCATCAGCTCTACCTTTGACTTCCCACTGAGCGTGATCGAGCTCGTGCGCTCGTGCGCGCACACCGTTGACGACCTCGGGCCATACGGCGTCGAGGTCCTCCAGGCAGACGACGTTCCTAATGTGACGGCACTCGGTGACGATGGGCTCATCACCGTCTTGCAGGGCGCACTTGGCAAGGTGCGGATCTTCAATATGGTCGGCGACGGGGAGATGTCCGAGTGATCCTCACGTCCGACGGCGTCACAGAGGCGCCGAAAGATCGTCCGCGCGACGACGACGAGGTCCGGCAGCGATGGCATCGTTGATCGCCTGGCTTGACTCGACTCCCGAAGAGCAGCGTGCTGCCAGGGAGCTCATCAGCCTGTTCACCCAACAGGAGGGTCGCGACGAACTCGGCATCGGCCAGATACGGGATGCCTTCAGCGATCTTCTCTTCCCGGGAACCTCCGTCATCCAGACCCGAGCGAGGTACTTCCTCTTTGTTCCGTGGTGCTACAGCTACGGCAAGGCTGCACAGGCTCGCGGACGCGAGGTAGTGATCCGCGGCGAGCGGCAGGAGCGAGAGCTCATCAAGACGCTTCTCGACTCCAACTTTGAGGACGCCGTGGGACTGATCGGCCGACGGAAGGGGCCGAGCATCAAGAACCTGCCATCGACCATCTACTGGTCAGGCCTTCGCCGCTACGACATCTTGACCCATGACAACGACCTCGGCCTTCTGGCCAGAACTGGGTCCGGAGACGGCTCGACCGAACTCAGTGCTCGCATCTTTGCGGATTGGGATGCAGGTCTGCCGGAACCGCCTCCAGACTTCCCGAAGGCTGTGCCCGGCGGATTCGACCTCGAACTAGGGGAGGCCGAATGGCTCCGGGACCGGATCGTCGCAGCCGCTCCGGAGTCGGTCTTCGCGCACTTCCTGGAACGGCGGCTCGCCATTGCAGACGGCACGAGGTTCGCGTGGGATGTCGTCGATCGCAACCAGTTCGAGGCTCTCGACCATGCCTACTGGTTCAGCGGGGTGCTCCGCGGTGCATCCCTGCTCTACAACCTTCTTATCGGCGAGTTGTATGACGCGGACCCCAACCTGAACAGGATCGAAGACGCCGCGGGCTACTACCGCGATCAGATCGATGACTGGGTCGAGGATTTTGTCGCTCCCAATATCGACGCTCTTCAGCAATGGAACATCCAACGCATGTGGGAACTCGTGCTAGCGATGAACCCGCGGATTGATATGCGCGCTCAAATGTTCGCTGAGATGTGGGTCGGCGCGATTCGAAGCGGTGCTTCTGTCGAGGTAGCCGATAACCGGGAGCTCCGCCAGTCGGTGCGAGCACGCGAGGAGCGCAAGGGCAAACAATCACGGCTGCTGAACCCGAGGATGCTTGCAACGTGGTCAGGGGCGTCTGGCACCGGCCAGTTGGCCTACCGGTGGGGGACGGTCCGGGTCATCGTGAACGACATCGTGAAGGGTTTGGGTCGCGATGCTGGCTCCTGACAGTCGCGCCGTCTTGCTGCGCGAGCTGAAGCCTCACACGGGCTTCACATTCGAGGGTGCGGTGGCAACAACGTTCACGCTCGACCTGACGGCGACGCTCATCCCGGCCCTTGCCTTCAGCTCGTATTCGTTCTCTGGTCGCATCCCTGACCCTGTGGCGGCCTTGGAGTCCGTTCGCAGAACCGCGCGCCGCCTCGACGTGTTCTGCCAGGGAGGCAGCATCGGGGTCCCCGGCAAAGCGCCCGATCTTCTTGCGTTCCTTGAGCCGATGGTCCACGAGGTGCGTCGCCCCAGCGGAGGTCTCTTCCACCCCAAGGTCTGGTTCGTGAAATACGTCGACGATGAACAGCAGCCGGCGTACCGCCTCCTGGTGCTGACAAGAAACCTCACGACCGACGCCTCCTGGGACCTCGCCGTACGACTGGACTCCGCCAGCGTCAATGGCAGACTGGTGCCGGAGAACCGACCGCTCCAAGCGTTCCTTCGCAGCCTGCCCGGCCGCACGATCCGGCCGCTCGACCCCGAACGGACGGCTCGTGTCGAATCGCTGGCGACCGAGGCCGGCCACGTCGAATGGGAGTACCCAGAAGCGGTCGAGAGCATCACGTTCCACTACCTCGACCACGGGCGGGAGGGGGCGATCGACTTCTCCGGCGCGCGCCACCTCGTCGTCTCGCCATTCGTGAACGACAACGGCCTCGACCTGATCCGGCCTGACGGACCGATTGCCATCCTCTCGCGTCAGGAGGAGCTGGAGAAGCTGAGTCCCGAGACGATCGAACGACTCGACGCCTTCATCATCGACACACTCGCCGGCTTCCGCGACGAGCCCGATGGTGAGGACAAGCCCGCCGACGGCCCGGCCCAGGGGCTCCTCGGACACCTGCACGCGAAGATGTACGTCATCGAGCCGCACGGCAGGGCCCACCGAGCGCGACTTGTCATCGGTTCCGCGAACGCAACTGACGCAGCATTGAGGACGAACGTCGAGTTCTGCGTCGAGTTCGAGGGACCCCGCAAGCACCTCGGCATCGATGCCTTCCTAGGAAGCGATGCGCCATTCCGGACCCTGCTCGAGAGCTATGAGCCAGTCGGCGGCGCGAAGCCGGATCCGCAGGAGGACGAGCAGAAGGACCTCGACAACACCCTTCGCGCGATCTCTGAGATCGCCCACACCGTGACGGTCGTCGCGACCGCTGGTGACGGAGAGCCGCGCCACGACGTTCGGGTGACTGCGGAGAAGGGATATCCGCTGATAGCTGACTGGAAGGCGACCATCGAGCTACTCACGTCACCTGGCGCCGTTCGTGTGGTGGGGGCGAACGCCGCACTCGACGACACGTTCGCGCTGGTGGAAACGGCCGACCTCACGCCCTTCCTCGTCGTACGAGTCACAACACCGAGCGGCCTAACGGGTGGAACGGTGCTCGTGGCGGATTTGGTTGGTGATCCGGCCGACAGACTCGACGTGGTGCTGGCGCGCCAGATCGACACGCCTGAGAAGTTCCTCCGCTTCCTGTATCTCCTCCTAAGTCTGGGCGACCCAGCCCTCCTCGCAGCCTTGGCCCGTGGGGACGGAAGCGGGTCCGGCGGCTTCAACCCGTTGACTGGTGGCCCCGGTGTCTTGGAGCTCGTTCTCCGCGCTCTCGCCGACAGCCCTGCAGCTATTGACGATCTCGACCGTCTGATCCGTCGACTTCAGGCGACGGAAGCCGGACGCGACGTTCTCCCCGACGGACTCGACGAGCTGTGGGGAACGGTTCAAGAGGCACGGAAGGCTCTGGCGAAGACGCGATGACGGTTTACAACGCTGCTCCCCACCTGCGGGATCTCACCGCGTTTCAGCGACGATCAGTGGATCACGTCTTTGATCAGTTCTACGGGCCTGCCCAGGCGCAACGCTTCCTCGTCGCTGACGAGACAGGGTTGGGCAAGACTCGTGTCGCCCAAGGCGTGATTGCCAAGGCGATTGAGCACCTCCAGAACGTCGATTCGGTGAAACGAATCGACGTGGTCTACGTCTGCGCCAACGCAGACCTGGCCCAGCAGAACATCAAGCGTCTCAATGTCACGGGCCGTCCGGAACTCCCGTTCTCAAGCAGGCTCACGATGCTGGCAGCTCACAGCGCACGCCTGAACACTCGCGCCAAGGGCGGACTCAAGCCCGTCAATCTGGTCTCGTTCACGCCGGGCACGTCGTTCGACATGGGACACAGCCTCGGAATGGCCAGGGAACGCGCCATGATCCTCCTGGCACTCAGTGAGATCTACGACCTCAACGGCTGGGAGTGGAAGGCCGCCCTCCGGATCTTGCAGGGCGGCGTCAGGACGATGGAGCGCTTCTGGGATCGCGTCGCGGAACTGCGTCGAGAGCTTGAACAGGACGGATTCGATCCCCGTATCCGTAAGGAATTCTCCGCGGGAATCAGCCGCGGTGGCAAGTCATCCCTGGCATTCAAGTTCGTTGAGCTCGTCGATGCGGTGGGGCGGAAGCAATACGTCCCCGCGGAGTACCACGAGGATCAGCTTGCGCTCGTTCGTAGCCTTCGCTCGGCGCTTGCCCGCGCGAGCGTGGAGACCCTTGAACCGGATCTCGTCATCCTCGACGAGTTCCAGCGCTTCAAGCACCTACTGAAGGACGACAATCCCGCGGGCGAACTTGCTCACTACCTCTTCGAGCACGACGCTGCGAAGGTGCTACTGCTGTCGGCAACTCCCTACAAGCCGTTCACCTACGCGGAGGAACGCGAGGAAGATCATGCCAAGGACCTCTTCGCGACGCTCGGCTTCCTCGCGAAGGGTCGCCATGACGTTCACGTCGCCGACATCAAGGCACTCCTGGCCGCTTACCGTGCTGCGGTCGTTTCGGGGACCGCGCCCGATGGCGTCGTCAAGGACCTGCGGCACAATCTTCTGAAGCTGATGAGCCGAGCGGAGCGCCCGGTGCTCCCAGAAGGCTCGATGCTTGCTGAACACAGGAAGACTGCCGACGACGTGGCAGCGGCGGACCTTGTCGGCTACGCGCGGCTGCGAGACGTTTCCCGGCATGTCGAACTAGAACGCGACCGCGGGCTTGTCACCCCGGAGTATTGGAAGTCCGCGCCCTACTTCATCAACTTCTGCGACGGCTACAAGCTCGGCGAGCGCATCGACAGTGCGTCCGACGACCCGGAACTCCTCGCGGCGCTCCAGGCGACCCAGCGCATCGACGCCCGCCAGATCACGTCGTTTCGAGCGCTCGATCCCGGTAACGCCCGTATTCGCGCGCTGGTCCGGGACACCCTGGAGAGGGGTTGGTGGCAACTGCTCTGGGTGCCGCCGTCGTTGCCATACATCGAGCCGGCTGGTCCTTTTGCTCAACCCGGTGCGCAGGCGATGACTAAGCGATTGGTCTTCTCGTCATGGACAGCCACTCCCTCGTCCGTAGCAAGCATCCTTAGCTACGAGGCCGAACGTCGCACCGCCGAGGGAACGAACTACACCCAGTACACGCCTGCCAGCCGAAAGCGCTTGGCGCGCCACCTTCAGTACAGCCTCCGTTCCGGAACCCCTGCGAAGATGTCCACCCTGCTCCTTCACTGGCCCATGCCGGAGCTCGCGTCGATAGCCGACCCGCTTCTCGTCCTTGCATCCCGAGGTGGCCAGCCGGCTGGGAGTGACGCGATCCGGGAACTTGTGCGGGACACCGTTGAGCGCATGTGGTCCACCGGCAGGCGGTCGACCGGAGACTCCGACGAGACCGGGGATGCGGACCTGCGTGACAGTCACTGGAGGGCCGCCTTCGCGATCCCGGGAAACTGGCCGATTTCCGAGGACGCCCCCGCGTCTGTTCCTGGCGTAACTGCGGCGTTGGAAGGCGGATCGAACTCAGACGAAGACGACGAGCCGGTCGACGCCACGGGTCTGGCGCGGCACGTCGAGTTGGCAGCCGAGGCTCTCGCCGGCGGGCCGGTCTCGATCGACGGGGACACTGCGGACGTCCTGTCCGAAGTGGCCCTCTTCTCGCCCGGGAACATCGCGTACCGAGTGATCGGGCGCATCGCCGCGGCCGCGGACGCAACCACCCCGATGGGCTTGTTCCGAGCGGCCGCTCTCCTCGCTAATGGGCTCCGCAGCCTCTTCAACCGACCCGACACCATCAAGCTGGTCGAGAAGCTCGCCGTCGCCGGTGACGCGCCGTTCTGGCGTCAAGCACTCGCCTACTGTGCGGCAGGGAATCTCGAAGCAGCTCTGGACGAGTACCTCCACCACCTCGCGGCAGATGTTCAGGGCAAGGTCATCAATGACGAAATTCTGTTCGGGATAGCCGCAGAGGCAAGTGCAGCGATCGGGTTGCGCGGGTCGACATACCGAGCCAAGGATCCGGTGAACCTTGAACAGGACCTGGCGTTCTCACCGAGGTTCGCACTGCGGTACGGAGGCCGGCAGCACGAGTCCGAGGACGTACGCCAGCCCGAGGTTCGTCGTTCGTTCAACAGCCCGTTCTGGCCACTGGTTCTCGCTTCGACGTCGGTCGGACAGGAGGGGATCGACTTCCACTGGTGGTGCCACGCGATCTTCCACTGGAACACCCCTGCAAACCCCGTCGATTTCGAGCAGCGAGAGGGGCGCGTGGATCGGTACCGCGGTCACGCAGTCCGCAAGAACGTCGCGGAGAGGCACGGTGCAGCCGTGCTCTCGACGTGGGAACCGGGGAATCCCTGGGACCGTCTCTTCGAGACAGCGACTGAGTATCAGTCCGAGTTCGGCGACTTCACGCCCGGTTGGGTTTACCCGGGGACTCACAAGATCGAGCGCCACGTCGCGCCCTTTCTCCTGAGCAGCGACGAAGCGAGGTACGACCGGATCAAACAGGACGTTGCCCTCTACCGATTGACCTTCGGTCAACCCCGCCAAGAGGACATGCTGGAACTGCTGCGCAAGCGGGGAGTGCACGCCGATCCGGAGTCACTACGCGCCATGCGTATCGACCTCGCGCCATAGCCGGTACCGGGCGGGGACGTCTTCATCGCAGATGGCATCGCGGTGCTATCTGCGACGAAGAGCGGATTCGACGGCTGCGCGATCATCACGGAGTTGCTCGACGTTGTTGCGAGCTGTCCAGGGGCGCAAGTCGGTGACCAGCGGTGGAGCGCTGCGAAGCAGGACCAACGCGGTGCCGAACGGCAGCGTGCGGATCACCCCGGGCGGCATCACCGGCACTCGGCGTACGGATCGTTGGAGTGAGCGGGAGCCGTAGTCGCCGACGGAGACGGTGTCGGTCTTCTCGTCGCGCTCCCCGATGAGGGCTGAGAGGTCTTGGAGGTCCTTCGCCGATGAGGTGCCACCGAGGATGATTTTGACGATGGAGGCGTCCCAGATGGCGCCGGCCGCGTGGTCGCCCCACTTGTCGCGGGCCTGGGAGAGGGACTGGAGCACGGGCATCGTGGTGATCCCGGTGCCGCCGCCCTCGGCCATGAGGACCGGCAGGGACGGCAGCGGCGAGAGGTTGCCGATCTCGTCGAGTGCCAGGAGTAGCGGTGGGTCCATGCGTGCGCCGGGTGATGCGGCCGCGAGGTGGCGGGCGGCCTCGACGAGGTCCTCGATGAAGGCTGCGACGAGTGACCAGGAGGCGCCAGCTCCTGCGCCGGTGGCGAGGAGGTAGAGGGTGCCGTTGCTGGTGAGGAAGTCGACAGGGTCGAAGTGCTCGCCGGGGTTCGGGGACACGGCGTCGAGGACTCGTGGGTCGGCGAGGCAGGTCAGGGCGAGGGAGACGCCCATCCAGATCGAGTCGCGGGTGCGGGGGTCGGAGTGGATCATCGACTCCAACGAGTCGGCCCAGCCGGCTGCAGCCTTGTGGTTGCTCGACAAGATCGCCACCGCGTCGGCCGCCGCAGACGGCGACAGCGTCCACCCGAATAGCTCGCGGGGACTGCGATTGTCGAGGGCAGCCGCATGGAGCAGCGCCTGGAGGGCTGTGCGGGTCTTGCCTTCCCAGAAGCCGCCGGACTCGACCCCGCCGGTCGACAAGCCGGTTGCGGACGCCAGGCCGGTGGCTCGGATCATCGCGGTGAGTGGGTCTTGGCAGCCGCGCACGGGTGACCAGCGAAGGCCGGCCGGTAGACCCTCGGCAAGCCGTTGAGGGTCGAAGACAGCGACCGGTCCGAGCTCCTGGCGAGCGGTGAGGGTGGCTGCGATGTTGTCGGGTCGGGTGGCGGTGGTGATGACCGCGCCGGGGGCGTCGAGGATCGCGTTGATGACGACGTGGAGGCCCTTGCCCGAGCGGGGCGGTCCCAGCACCAGGATCGAGTCCTCGACCGACGCCCAGACGCCCTGACCCCGCGAGCGCCCGAGGAGGTAGCCGACGTCGCAGGGCTCCGGCTTGTCGAGGGACGGTCGCAGCGTTCGGCCACGAGCGAGCAGGGCTTTCTGCGAGGCGACGGCGCGTACGTCGCGCCCGGTTGCCACTCCGGCAAGGCGGCGAGGGTCGTGCGATGTCGTGTAGCGCATCGCGCCGATCCGTCGCCACAGGACAAGGGCGCTGGCGATGACCGCGGTGACCATGTGCAGCAGGACAAGCCAGTAGACCCAAGCTGCGAGCCCGTCGGCACCGAGCGCGGTGGCTGGGTCGCCGGGGTGGGTGAGAACTCGGAAGCCGGCCTCCCAGCCCCCGTTCGGTTGCGAGGCCCCTGACACCCATGCCGCGGCCGACCCGGCGAGTCGCAGGATCGCGGCGATCACGCCGACGGCGGCGATGAGGATGAGGCCGAGGTTGACCAGGTCGTCGTCGACTCCCTGCCCGCGAGGGTTCACGCCGCACCACCATCAGCACTGGCGCTGACCATGACGGTTCCGGACCGCTTCCCCATGAACACCACCAGACCCGGGTGAGCTTCGAGCAGCGCGGGTGGCAGGCGTAGGCGGGCAGAGCCGTCAATGCTCGCGACCTGGTGGGCGACCACTACGGCGACAGCGACTTCCTCGCCTGCCAGGAACCCGCCGCCGGTCACGTCGACGATCGTGGTCGCCGCCTCGCGCACAGGCTTGACAATGCCCTGGCGTGGACGGGCAGGAGTGACGATGTCGGTGAAGGCGTTCCCGTCGGTTTCGTGGACCTCGACCCGTACGGCGGTCCCCAGGTCGGCGGCGATCTCGTCGAGTATTCGTTGGAGGTCGTCGCGGGTGAGCGATCCGTCGGCGGAGTAGGGCTCGTGGTCGAGAGCGACCGTCAGGAAGCCCTTCACGTCGACCTCGACCTCGACCAGCGGCATGACCACGGGGACGCGGACCGTTGGGCGGTCGTCGCGCCGGTACGGCGCGGCAGCGTTGATCATGCTCATAGCCCGATCGTCTCCACGTGTCGCTGAGCGACCGTCTGCACCGGAGCCGCCCCACGTCCAGCAGCGAGCGCTTCGCGGTCGAGTCCAGGCGGGTTGCCGTCGCCCACCTGCGGGGTCTCGAGCTTGTCGAGGATCGTGACCGCTGCACCCCGCACACGCTCGGCAGTCGACTGCACGACCTCGACAGGCGCCTTGCCCGGGACGCTCGACGCCCATGACGCGACGTACGGGATCGTGTAGTCGTCGGTCGCCAACCCATGCGCGGCACCGACCATGAGGGCGACGGACTCGGCCTCGACCTCGACGATGCCACGGTGCATAGCCGCGTCAGCGTTGTCGGGTCCGTGGAGCATGACGTGCCCGAGCTCGTGGGCCAGCGTCTTCACCTGGGCCGCGTCGTCCATGTCCATCCGCACCGACACCTCGCGAGTCATGTAGTCAGTCAGCCCGTTCGCGCCACCGATCGACCTCGCATCCGAGACGAGACGCAGCTCGAACCCGTGGGCTGTGATCTGGTCAGCGAGGCCGTCCCACAGACCCTCCGGAGCCTGGCCCTGGAGCAAGGTCGGACGCGGCGTCTCGGGGATCGGCTCACCGTCGGTCTGGGAGATGTCCCAAACGTGCGCGGGCTTGAGCCCGACCAGCTTGGACCGGACCGCCTCGCCTAAGGCCGGCTTCTCACCACGCGCGAGACGTCGCCATGAGTCCGGGTCGGTGGGATTCGCTGAGGCGAAGCGCGCCGTGACCGGCGCGAGGATCGCGTAGCCCGACTGGCCCGTCATCACGGCGCGGTTCAGGCTGAGCCACTGCCGGTAGCCGGCGACGTACGTCGGCATCGGCTCGGGCACCCGCCCCTGCTGGAACGCCGTGTAATGCTGGACGTAGATCAGCATCGTGTTGTTGAAGGACCGCGAGCGGAACTTCGCAGCGAACTCCAGCGCACGCTTCCAGTCATCGCCGGTCACCAGCGCGCCGACCGACTCAGTGAGCTTCTGTTGCAGGGCTTCGAGCTTCTCCTCGCGCGCCGTGAGGTCTCGGGTCTGGGCTCTCATCGGATGCCTCCTGTCTCAGAGGAGAGGTGTACCGACTCGGGCGATCCGCCAATCGATGTCGGACCCCGATGCCATGATTTCGACGTGAGCCTGCCGCCGACCCTCGACGAAGCCATCCGCCTCGTTCGCCGTCAGTTCGGCTCGATCACCATCGGCGACCTCGCCGACGCAGTCCTTGACCGCGGATGGAAGGTCGACAGGGAAGACCTGATCGCTCGCATCCGTGAGTTGTATCCGGCCCCCGCACCGAAGCAGTCGCCACTGCCTACGCCGACGGCGCCACCTCGGCCCACGAAGAAGGCGAAGGCCAAGGAGCCCGGCGTGCCTGACCCGCGGCAGCGGAAGAAGAAGCGCCCGAAGTCGAAGTTGACCCAGGAGTACTGCCCGAAGTGCCACGCCTTCGTCGCGATGACCCGACTGGAAGGCGTCACGACGATCGCCGTGCATCAGACCAAGAAGGGCGAACGGTGCGCCCAGAGCGGCAAGCCGTACAAGCCGAAGCCGTTGCTGAAACCCGATGCGCTGGATCACCGAGTTGCCGGGAGTTTCGGAACCGGCAAGCGGACCTAGCGCTGAACCGACATTCGCCACGTCGTGTCGAAGAGTTCCAGCTCGGCGGGATGGAGTTGATGCTGAACGACGAACGACCTGTGCTTGATCCGCCATAGCCCTTGCCCGGTGCCCAGCGTCGGCAGCAGAGACTGCTCTGTGCCAGTCAGTCCGAGAGCAGCGGCGGTGGAGCCGAGCTGGTCGGACTCCTGCCGGTAGACCACTCGCGTCTCAGCGTTGGCCAACAGTGACAAGGCAAGGGCTCGCATGGCCGAGCCTTGGTCGCCGACGTTGTCGAGGTCGGAGAGCTTGTGAAAGATCAGCATGTTGGCGATGCCGTAGTGCCGTGCCAGTCGCCAGTGGGCATCCATCCGCCGCAGCAGGGCCGGGTGGGACATGAGCCGCCACGCCTCGTCGTAAACGACCCAGCGTTGGCCACCGTTCGGGTCCAGCAGTGCGGACTCCATCCAGGCTGACGCGCACGTCATCAGCACCGAGATCAATGTGGCGTTCTCCGTGACGCGGGACAGGTCGAGGGAGACCATCGGCAGCGTCGGGTCGAACCGCACGGTCGATGGGCCGTCGAAGAGTCCGGCCAGGTCGCCCGCGACGAGGCGGCGCAGCGCGTGACCGGCGAGCCGGCCGTCCTCAGCAAGCCGCCCATCGGAGTCGGTGGACGGATCGGGAGCGAGCAACCGGTCGACGATCATCGGCAACACCGGGACCTCCGACGAGCGCACCGTCTCAGCGAGGGCGACGTCGATGGCGGTGTGCTCCAGCGGCGTGAGCCTACGATCGAGCACGGTCTCCGCCAGAGCGCCGACCAGTTCACGTCGTCTCGCAGTCACTTGTGCCGCCCACTGCTGGTCATCGAGGCCAGCCGGCCGGTGGCCCTGGTCGAGCGGGTTGAGCCGATTGGGCATCCCGTGCCCGAGTGCGATCGCCTTGCCGCCGACCGCCTCGGCGACAGCGGTGTGCTCACCTTTCGGGTCGCCGGGCACGTAGACGCGGCGGCCGAACGGAATCGAGCGGGTGTAGAGACTCTTGGCCAGTGCGGACTTGCCAGAGCCGACAATCCCGGCCAGCACGAGGTTCGGCGCGGTGATCAGCCCGCGGGCGTAGAGGACCCACGGGTCGTAGACGAACGAGCTTCCCGAGTAGAGGTCCTGGCCGACGAAGACGCCATCGCTTCCGAGACCGCCTTCAGCGAGGAATGGGTACGCCCCCGCCAGCGTCGCGGACGTGTCCTGATGGCGGGGGAGTCGTAGGCGTCCCGGCGTACGGAGCGCGGCGGGACCAGGTTCGCCGGCCTTGGGCAGCACGACGGTTGCGCGCCGCTCGGCTGCCAGCTCTTCGGCCTTCGCCCTGGCGACGGTCTTGCGGGAGTCGCGGTCCTCGGCCAGCAACGACTTCGCCGCCGCCTTGCGTGCCCGCCGGTCACGACGACGCTCCCGTTGAGGAGCAACGAGAACCGCGCTATGCAGGCGGCCTTCGTTCGAGCCCGTCATAGTGACAATCCGTGGTCGGTGGAGGAGCGCGACAGGGGAGGCTCGGGAAACCCGCGGTGGTAGGCCAGCGTGGCCTCCGCCTCGTGCGCGTCCGCGATGACATCGCCAACCTGTCGCACCATCTCGCCAGCCCGGTGGAGATCCCACGACACCCGGTACGCAGCCGAGCGAGCCTTCGGAGAGTCCGCCGGCACCCACTCCGTTTGCCGCTGACCTCCATCGTGGAACGCTGCGATCTGGTGCAGCGACTGGCTCAGGGACGCGACCGCTGAGGTGAGGGACCCGAGCACCGAGTAGATGTCGCGCGGGTCGTCGATGGACCGGGTCGCATGTGCCAGAGCACGCAGGACTGTCTGGACTTCGTCGGCGTCAGCCGGCGCGTTCTCGAACGTGGGCATCGGGGCCTCCTTCTCGATCTGATCGAGAAGGAGGTGTGCCGGGGTGGAACTGGTACACCCGCGCACGAGCTGGCGACCTCGAAGCCGAGGTGGTGATCGGTCTCCGGTGAGAGGATCGCTGCATGAGCACCAACCACACGGGCAGCGATGCCGAGGCGGTGTACGACGCGTGCCGGTCAGTCCCGGCGGGGATGGTCATCACGTACGCCGATCTGGCTCTTCTGGTCGGCAGGCCGTCGAGCCACAGCCGCACAGTGTCGACGATCCTGGGCCATCGTCCCGGAGCTGACGACCCCAATACCGATATCCCGTGGTGGCGAGTCGTCCGCACGGACGGAACCCTGCTCGACCTCGACCAGATCACGGGGCCGCGGGCACAGTGGGTCGGTTGGGCGCTCGACCAGCTCGCCGACGACGGCGTTCCCCTCGTGGGCACGGGGCCGCGCCGACGTGTCGACATGCGCGAAGCTAAGCGGATGCCCATCCCTGATGGCATCACCCCGTGGGTGGCCGCGCCGAAGTCAGGTACAAGTCGAACAACGGGCAGGACGGTCCGAGAGGCCGTGCCGTGCTGGCGTCACGAGAAGGTCCAGTACTCATGCCGCGATTGCTCGCCCGGGCGCCCCTGACACCCCAGGCTCGCCGAGCAGGGCTTCGAGACAAAGGGCGGCGGCGCACTGCGCCTGCGTCGACTTAGCGCCGCGCGAGCTACACGCACCTACACAGCGGAAGCGCGGCTGACGAGAACGCCTGGGCTTGCTGTCCCCAGAGCCGACGGGTCTCGCACAACGCTTGGATAGCGGCCTGCTCGATGTCGGCGACGGCCCGTTCGAGCTCGTCGGGGTCTTGGGCGCTGACGGCGATGAGACCGGTGGTGCGGAGAACGCCGTGACCTGCGGTCAGGTCGGCTTCCTGTTGGAGGACGTCGTTGTATTCGGCGGACTGCTGGGCGTCCTCGATCTGGCCGATCCGCTGACGTTGGGCGGCATCGGAGATGTACTCGGTCTTCTTCTTGCGGATGTCGCGGGCAGCCTGGTCGGTGCGCATGGGCGTGTACAGGAGCGTGAAGGTGCGTCGCACGCCCGAGGAGAGCAGCACGGGTGCGAGAAAGCCGGGGTAGACGAGGGAGCGCGGCCATTCGCTGATCCAGAGCACGCAGTGGTGTGCGGAGTCGCTGCGTACGCTCGACCAGTTCTCGGTGACGGCGACCGGGCCGGCTGTGGCGAGGTCGCGGCCGAGTTCGCCGTGACGCTCTAGGGCCCCGGCCACCACGGGGTCGTACGCGGAGCGGAGGATGACTGCGAGGTCGCCGGGCGCCAGCCAGCCCGACGGGGCGAGGTCGGCCGCGCGGAGTGCCGCCGTCAGGGTGGACATCTCTTGCCGGAGCACGGCAGCCGCTCCTCGGTTGCCGCCACCGGCGGCACGGATGGCGCGACCGGCGGCCTTCATGTCGAGTGAGATCGACACCGTGCTCGCGTGACGCTCACCAGCAGGTCCGGCGCGGTCGATCAGTTCGCCGTACGTCGTCGAGGTCCAGGAGGTGTCGTGGGTTCCGTGCTGGGACCACCACTCTGCGAGTCCCTTTCCGGAGTCGGGCAGCGTCCGCTCCATCACCTGCAACGAGGCGATGCGCCCCGAACGGCACGCCGTGGCGAGGACTCGGCCCCAGCTCGTGACCCGGCGCTGTTGCTCGATCGGGTCGAGCAGGATGAAGGCTGGGTGGGTGACGCCGACGATGGCAGTCAGCGTCGCGGTGTGGGGGTCGTGGACCATGACCGCGCCGGACTCGGGGTCGAGCCACTGACGAAGGCGTGCGGCATCGCCCGGAAGCGACAGAGTGCCAGCAGGTCGAGGCTTCACGATGTGTCGACGGAACAACAACTGCCCGCCGGTGGACCGCCAGACCCAGCGGCTGACCACGGGGAGCCACTCGATCAGCTTGCGACCGCCGACCCCGATGAACGCCAGGGATGCGCAGAGCAGCAGCACGGGGACGACGTACATCAGAGAGGGTCCGCCGCCGAAGTAGAGCGCAAACACCAGCATGATCGCTCCGAACCCGACCACGACGAGTTGCGAGCCGGACAGTCCCAGGAGCACGCCTCGCCGTGTCAGACGGGAGAACTTCACCGAGGCGAGCGCGTAGTCGTGTGCAGTCGTTGGGTTGCTCATCGTTCAGTCCCTCTTCCCGTTGGGCTGGGCGGGCATTGAGTCCGCGACGTGGGGTGGCATTGGTGCGCCCGAGGGTGAGACAGGGGTCTTCTGGGCGGCGTCTGCCTGTTGCGACGCGGCACCGCCGACCGCCTTGCCGGTCCGGACTCCAGCCCTCGCGGCCTCTTTCGCCACAACAACGCCCGCTGCGACGCCGCCAGCAGCAGCCCCGCCCGCGGCAGCCCCGCCCGCGGCAGCCCGGCCTCCTCCTGAGGAGGCCGCGGCCGCACCTCCGGTCGACGGACCTGTCCCGGTTGGCGCGGCGGTCGGCGCGGGTGAACCGCCACCATGGACCCCACTTCCACCGCCGTCGAGCACCTTGCTCGGCTGCGAACTCGGAGCACGGTTCATCGGGATCGGCATCGGGCGGTTGAGCGCCGACTTGCCTTCCTGCTCGGACGACATCGCGTGGTACATGTCGAAGCCCATGAAGTTGATCGCCTTGTAGGTCATGTACGGCGCGAACCCGGCCATCAGCATCAGCACGACGCCGGCGATCGGTTCGGAGACCGACTGGATGTCGCTGTCGATGGGTGCGGAGACCTGCGCGGTGGCGAGCAGGAAGATCACCACCAGGACGACCTTCGAGAGGATCAGGGCGATCACGAACGATGCCCACTTGCTTACCCAGCCGCGCGTGTGGTCCCAGCTCGACCCCGCGAGGGCAATCGGAGCGAACACGATCGCGATGAGCAGGAGTGCCTTGCGGACGAGCAGGCTGATCCACACGATGCCTGCCGCTCCGATGGCAAGGCCAGCGATGAAGATCGTCAGGATCGCACCCGCGCCGGGCGCCGCGAGGTTGAGGCCGACGAGGCCGGCGGTAAGCAGGGCGACGCGGTCGCCCATCTCCTCCATGTTGGTCCCAGCCGCGTTGACGATGCCGATGCAGAGCTGGTCGGTGACCTCCAAGGCCGTCGCCAGCAGAGCGAGCGCGACGAAGGAGCCGAGGATCGACTTCGCCAGCCCGAGGGCTGCTCGCGACAGTGCGGCTGGTTCGCGTCGGATCATGCCCCCGATGACTTGCAGCATGAAGAAGCCGAGCATCACGAAGACGGCGATGCCGAAGAGGATGTTGTAGACCTTGGTGTACTGACTGCTGGTGACATCGACCATCGTGGTTGAGTCGAAGACCTTCCACACCGCATCGAACATCCAGCCCGCAGCGTGCCCCATGCCCTGAGCCAGCCAGTCGAAGGGCGCTGACACCAGCGCTCCAGCCGCGTCGCCCGCGACATCGCACACGGGTGAGATGACAGGTACATCGCAGACGTCGACCATCGTCGTTTTCCTCTCATGCTTGCCCGGTCAGACGGACTGGCCGACGTTCCAGAAGAAGTTGACGAGGGCGACGGACGCGCCGGTGATGATCGCGGCACCGAGCCCGACCAGGACGCCGAACTTGCCGCGACCAGCCAAATGCGGGTTGGACGAGTTCGCGCCGAGTGCCCAGACAACCGCCGAAACGATCAGCGCGAGCACGGCGAGGATGAGGCCGACGGTCATCGTCGCGCCGACGATGTTCTTGAGCTGGCCGATGCCCGGCAGTCCGTTGGAGTTCGGGCCGATGTTGATGTCTTGCGGCAACAGCGACAAGACGGCGGTGGGTAGTCCGAGATTGATCACGATTCCTCCTGAGTGAGTGAACGGCTCACTCGCTCAGGTGTTCGGGCCGTGCCGCCACGAGTCTCGGAGGTGTACGGAACAATGTCGGCATGGACGATAACGAGCAGCCTAATGACGGTGAGCTGGTTCCCGTTGAAGGCGGCGAGCACGTCGTCATAAGCGACGGAGATGGTCTTGCCGTAATCGGAGACTCACAGGCCGTGGAGCAGTACCTCCGCCGAAAGGGCCTGTGGGAGGCATCGACGAGCCTCGACCTCAGTTGGCTTCGTCCAGTGCTTACGTTCGGCGCCGAAGCGGCCCACTCAGCCGCAGAGGCAGCCGCCAACTCGGGCCGATGGGTGAAGCTGACCGTGGAGTCAGCGGAGGACGCCAAACAGCATGGCCTCATGGACACAAAGACGCCGGGTGTGCGTTGGTTGATGGCAGGGAAGCCCGGCGACATCAGCAAGTGGCTGGCGACCGAGACCGGGCCGATGGCGTCCGCCGCCACTAACCCGGAGGCTCTCTCCGGACTTGCTTCCCTCCTCTCGAACGCCGCAGGTGCAATGGCTCAGCTTGAGAGGAAGCACGAGGTCCGTGAGATCTCGGAGCTTCTCACCGCCATCGACGGGAAGCTCGATGACGTACGACGGGCTCAGCGGGACGGGGTCTTGGCGAAGCTGGACGGCGTCTCGTTTGCGATCAGCGAAGCGTTGAGCATCCGCGAGAAGACGGGACATGTCTCCGCGCCGTCGTGGTCGAAGGTTCAGCATCTCACTGCGGACATCGCTGAGATCGAATCGAATGCCCTTCGTGCCCTGGACGCGCTGGCGTCGAAGGCAGGATCGGCCGCGAAGGTTCGGGAGTTAGCGAAGCACGCACCAGAGATCGCCAGTGAGGTGGACGTCTGGCTATCGGTCCTTGCTCGGTGTTTCCAGCTCCACGAAGAGGCCGCTGTGCTCGAACTCGACCTTGTCAGCGAGGTCGCCCCGGCCGACCTCGACGGCCACAGGCTTGCGTTGAGAGAGTCGCGCGACGGACTGCGCGAACGCATTACTAACACGACCATCGGGCTAGTGGGACGGCTCGACAAGGCAGCCAAGGACGCAGACGTCCAGGTCCTGCTCCACTCGCGCAGCGTCAGCGCGATCGTGCAGTCGAGCAACCAGGTCGGGGACTCGGTCATCGCGTTCCACGGACCTCTGGGTATCGAGGCCGAGCGCGAGACCGTTTCGTCCACTCGGTGGCGGACCGCCTTGGGGAGGCCCACGCAGCTCAAGGCGGCAGCCAAAGAGGCGGGAACAAAGGCAGCGTACGGAGCCGGCGCCGCGGTCCTCACCGTCGGGAGCGTCCTGGTAGCACGCGCGGCAACCGACAAAGATCTCGGCGCGTAGGAGGGCCGACAATGGCGCTTCCCGAGACCGACCTGGCCCGCATCAGGAAGTGGTGCGACTCCATCTGGCCAGAGCATATGTGGGACAAGGCGAGGGTCGAGGTCGACGTCGCTCCGACCCAGGTGACCATCGTCGAAGTCGCCGACCCGACTGGATGGGTGGCCCGGTGCCGACGCGATTCCCCATCGCTCGACTCCGCTACACGAACGCCACCGGCCAGTGGGCGATCTACTGGCGGGATCGGAACCTGAAGTTCCACGAGTACCACCACAAGCGGCCCTCGCAGAACGTCCAGTCGCTGCTCGACCACATCCGCGACAGCAAGGACCCGATCTTCTTCGGTTAGTTCAGTCGCCGAGGCCGATGCCAAGCGACGTCGCGATCCGCGTGGGCTCCAGCGGTGGGTGCGGCGTACGGCGAATCGGTTTGGCTCCCTCGACGATGCGGTCCGGGTTGATGGCCGTATGGGAGATGTCGTAGCCGCCCCAGGGTGAGCGGCCAGGGACGTGCCGCGTGCCGAAGGGGCGACGCTCCGTGATCATCGGCGCACCGGGCACCTGCATGGACTCGGGGTAGTGCTCGGCGATCCACTTCTTCGTGGCTTTGGACATCTGGTCCCTGTCCATCGCGCGCAACCTCGCCGGTACGATCGGGAGTTCGCGCCAGCCGGGGAGCGCGTGGTCGTGCCACAACTCGACAGCGACGTTCTCGTGGTCGGTGATCGCGTTCCACTCGCACGGTTCACAGATCGCCTGGTACATCAGAGCGCCGACGCACTGGCACGAATCGTGCCGGTCGGCGTGCTGCCACGGCTCGCAACGCAGGTCAGTCGTGTAGAGCGCGAAGCCGTGGCCCGCGACTCGGGCGTTGTCGGGGACCGTGATCGAGTGGCGCCACATCCGGCTGTTGACGTGGGTCGTGTCATGTGAGTGCAGGAACACCCAGTGCTCCATGGCGGCGTCAAGCTCTGCCGGCGGGTAGTACGCCGTCGTGAAGTGCAGCGGCGCTCCGTGCCATTCAGGAACGGCCTCCAGGCGGGCCTCGTGGAGCATCCCCGCGATGTCGAAGGCGAGTTGCTCGTCGGTCACAGCGTTGCCCCTACGTCGAGGAGCCAGTTGGCCCATGCAAGCGCCCCGCCGGTGAGTACCGCGCCGCCGAGGGCGACGAACAGCCCGACCTTCGCCCTGCTCGCGGTCTGCCAACTGCCTTGAGCAGAGCCGACGGCCCAGATCGCCGCGGAGATGACAACCATCAGGACGGCGACGATCAGCCCGTAGGTCAGCAGTGCGCCAACGATCGCGCGGAGCTGGCTGGCGCCGCCGACAGCACCGAAGTCGGGGCCAACGAGGGGTACAAGTGCGGGGATCGTCATGGTCATCAGGTGCTACGCCCGAGCCGTCCAGTGCAGGTGGTCGTAGTGTCCCCCGGTCACGCTGGACGGGTCGTGCATTCCGCCGCCGTCGTACGGACGCCAGCCTTCGGACGCTCGCGCTACCGACCAGATTCGCCCCTGCCAGATGAGGTACTCGACGCCGAGGGTCTCGGCGTTGTCCTTCAGCCAGTTGGTGACCTTCCAGCCGAAATCGAGCGCATGGCCGCTTGCTGCGGTGCCGATCGAGTTGCCGAAGGTCCCGTCGCAGGCACGACCGAGCGGGTGCTCCGACTTCGTCCCCGGTCGTGGCGACCAGCAGGCCCAGTGGGAGTCCGGGAAGTTCTTCTGGACCTGGGAGAGGATGTGCGCGGTCCGCTGTGTGATCTGTCCCTCCGAGGTGGGGTCTTCGACAAGGCCGTCGGGACTGTCGCCGGGGTACGGCGACGCCGGACCACCGTTGGTGCATCCCGCGTCACTCGTGGCTGAGCCACCCTCGACGTTCGACGCGCCGTTCGAGGCCATCCAGGGCTCCGGGTCGACTGGTGCAGCGCCGGTGCCGCCGGGTCGGACCTCGAAGTGCAGGTGTGAGCCGGTGGAGTAGCCGTCGGAGCCGACGTCGGCGATGTACTGCCCAGCGGTGACGGTATCGCCGGCTTCGACATGGATGCCATCGGCGTACATGTGGGCGTAGCCGGTGGCGACCCGCTTTCCTCCGACGGTGTGCTCGATCAGGATGAGGTGGCCGTAGCCCGTGGTTGGTCCGGCGAACGCCACGCGGCCGTCGGCGGCGGCGAGGATGTGTGTCCCGGCTGGCGCGGAGAGGTCGACGCCGGTGTGGAGCTTGTATTCGCCGGTGATCGGGTGGACCCGCATTCCGAAGCCGCTCGTGTTGACCCACGTCCCGGCCGGGAGCGGAACTACTACCCGAGCGGTCTCCGGGAGCGTGGGTGTCGTGCCGTCGACCGGAGTAGATGCCGGCGAGATGAGGCACTGGTTCTCGGCCTGCGCAGCTGGGCTCAAGAGCGCTCCAAGACCCAGCAGGATGCAGGCCGGGGCGAGAAGAAGCGAGACCAGTCCGCCAGTGACGACCTTGCCCATCGGTCAGTCCAGCGGCTTGTCGAGCATCGACAGCCGGAGCAGGTGACACTCGGGGTACGACGGCGCGCAGACGAGGAAGACGGTGAATGCCACGTCGTGCTCGGACGAGACAGGCTCGCCCTCCCAAATTCCGGAGCGGTGGCGCGTGCCGTGGATCGTGAGGGCCGTCGTGCCGGGAAGCAGCTCGTCACCGGCCTGCGCCTCAGCCTCGGCCCACTTGGTTGGGGTTCTGACCGAGTCGACGGTGAGCCATTGCTCGGTCTCGTACTTGGTCAGTTCAACCCACGCGTCCTGCGTCGGCAGGTAGTTGTCGAGGTCCGACACCAGGCCGGGCGTGGACTCGCCGGTCGGGTCGGCGACTTCGATGAGTACCTCGATGTGGTCGGTCCGGGAGACGAGCGTCAAGGTGTCCCACGCGAAGATCGCCTCAGCGACCTGACGAGCGAAGGTCTCGGGGTCTGAGGTCGGGCGCAGCTCAGGGAGTGCGGTCACTGCCGGGACCTCGTGGACCTCCGTCAACTCAACCGGCGCCTGCGCCTTGGTCGACGTGGCGCTGGGTGAGTGCGCCTGGCGGACCAACACGGCGTACGTCACGAACGCGATCAGCAACAGGGCGGTTGCGACACCGGCGACGATCAGGCGTCGTCGGCGGAGCTCGTCAGGGGTGGTCACGTGGAGCATCAGCCTGGCCTTCGTGAGTCGGGGTGGTCACGACTCAGGTGTGCCGCCTGACTCCTTGGCCAGGGTGACGGCCTCGGCGAACGCCTTGGTCTCGTCGATGACGCGCAGGAAGAGCGCCCAGTCATCAGGCTTGATCTCGCGGGCGATCTGCTCGACGTCGTACTTCTTCGACCAGCCGTCCAACTCGGCCCACTTGAGGTTGAACGAGCGTGTCGATCGCTTCCGGTTGGCGGCCTCTTCCTCGCGCCGCCGCTTGTTCTCCTGGATGCGACGGCGCCGGTCCTCCTTGGCCTGCTGGAGGGCCTTCTCGGCTTCCTCGTTGAGTTTGTCCTCGGCTCCAGGCGCCATCATCGCGGCGATGCGCTTGGCGGCCATCACGCGCTGGTACCCAGGGTCGACCGGACCGCCGTTGCGGATTGCGGCCAGCTCGTCCTCGGCGACCTGCCGGACGTCCTTTGGGAGGGCACGGTCAGCGGCCACGCGCTCCATCTCCAGGATCGCCTCGAGCCGGTTGTGGGATGCCCGCTGCGTGACCAGAAGGGCCGCCTGGTGTCGCGTCCTGCCGGGTGCTCCCGGTGGTTCCGATTCGGAACCACCGGGTTGACCTGCAGTTTTGTCATTCTCGTGTCCGAACTGCGACGCCCTCTGGCGACGGGCTGCATCCTCCTGGAGGAGGGTCTTCATCTCGTCGTACAGGTGCGCGGCCTCGATGTTGGAGAGCGGCTTGTGGGTGACGTTCTCGTCCCGCTCGGCGAGGAGCCGGGTCAGCTCGTCGCTGATCCCCGACCGCACCCACACGCGCAACGTGCTCCAGCCGAGATTCTTGGCCGCTTCGAGCCGGCGGTAGCCGCAGATCAGGTAGCCATCGGGTGTGATGGTGACGGGTTGGAGCAGGCCGACTCGTTTCATCGAGTCCATCAGTGGGGTCAGGTCGCCAGTGTCGCGGCGGTGGCGTTCGCCGACGACGATGGTGCTGACGGAGCGGTCGAGCTCGATGTGCCCGCGTTCAGACATAGCTCTCACCTGGCTCGCTCTCGAAGTCCGGCGCCGCCGCCTCGACCATGTGGACGAGTCCGTGGTCGTCGAAGAGCTCGGTGACGGCGAAGCCCATGGCTGCGCGCTTGAGGAGTCCGAGGCCCCGCGTTGTGCCCTCGAAGTCTGGGTGCGGGTCACCAAGCACGGCGCGGAGCACGTCGATCCACGCGTCTTGCCCGATGTCCAGGAATCCTGGGCCGTCGCCTTCTCGGAGCAGAGACTTGTAGGCGGTCTGTGGCTTGCCGCAGCGACTGAGCCGAGCGGCGATGTACTCCATTCCGAGCCGCGCACTGGTGGGCGGCCAGCCGAGGTCTACGAAGAACTCCACGACCTTGTCGAGGGCGAAGAAGGCGTTGGTCGGCTCGCCGTCAGCGTTGTCCTCCTTCTCGGCGTACGGATCGGCCATCTTGGCGAAGAAGTGGAACGCCGGGTGATAGTCCGCGATCTCCGAATCGCGATCCGCGAACCGCTCGGCGTCGTGGTAGTTGAGGCCGGCCGTCTTGCGCGCCTGTCCGGTCGAGCAGAGCAGTCCCTCGGCGCGGGAGTCGTAGATCAGCGAGAGCTCGACGGCGTGGGTGACGACGGCCCACGGGTCCTCGGCGACGCGAGTGGATCGCATCCGCATCACCTCGAAGGCGGCGACGGCAGCATCGCTTGGTTCGAGGCCGTGCTTGTGGGCGAGGCCGGCGTACTTGTCCATCGTGTAGGTCATCAGCTCGGCGGCTTCCGGGCTGGTCTGCCACGCGCGCCGTCCGGCGTACGCGAGGTCGAGCAAGAGGAGCCGCAGCCCCTCAGCGGTTGCAAAGGTCGGTGCGGTCATAGCCCGAGTCCTTCTTGGTCGGTGATGCTCGGGCTTGTGGTGTCGGGTCGAGCGATCGAGGTGCGGGTGATGCGGCGCGACGCCTTGGAGACGGCAGCGCCAGGGGTACGACGCGCGCGGCGGGTCAGCTCGGCCTGGAGGTCGATTCCGCGGCGTACGAACTTCGAGCCGAGCAGATTCGGCATCTCGCTGGGACGAACCCAGGCGACGCTCGGCTGAGATCGGTCTGTCTCCTGCCTGGCACCGGAGCTCGGGACCGACGGGTCCTTGTGGACGGCGAGCGCATCGACCGCCTTCTCGGCGTCCGGGGTCGGAGCAGGTTCTGGGGGAGTGCGGTCGAGGTGGCGCACGTAGGGGTCCGGCGTGTTCACAGCCCCACCGCCTCAACCGCGTTCGTAGGGCGCGGCTGGCTCGCCGGCCCGAGTCGAGTCGCGATCCGGTACGCCGACCGGATCGTCGCGATCGCCTCCCGCTCGGGAAGGCCAGCGGAATACGCCGCCTCGCCGAGCAGTGACGTCGTTGTGCTCAGGTCATGGCCCTCTTCGGCCATCCGGCAGGCCGCCCAGAACAGGCCACCGTTACGGCCTCCTTCGGGTCGGGTTGCGACCCAGGCGGCGAGCTTGTCTGGCCTCGCGCCGACGGCTGGGAGGTCGGCGGGCGGATGCATGGGCCGGGGCGGGTCGAGGAACCCTCGGAGCCCGTTGGCGTTCACCGCGCCGGGAGGGTGGGAGGCGACCGCGATCTGCTCGTAGCTGCGGGTCACGCCGTCCTCCCCGGTCACCCGGGAGGGCGGGACGATGATGTAGCCGCCGTCGCCCCGGAAGTCGATGTGCTTGCCCGGCACCTGCCACGACCGCTGCTCGCGCTCGCTTGGGTGGAGGAAGTAGGCGTGCAGCCCGCCTGACGGGGTGCGGACCAGCCAGGCCCAGCCTTCGACGAAACCGGCCCGTCGTGCGTGCTCGAAGGCGGGGTAGCCGGAGCCGGTCTGGTGAACATCGACGTCGACCACATCGATGCCGCCGGCGGCGCCGGTGGGCACACCGATGTTGGCGTCGGGGTGTCGCCGCCACCAGAGGTCGATGACGTCCCGCTCGGCGGCGGCGTCTTGGAAGCCGTGGGCGGTCAGCGGGCGCTTGCCGCCGGGGACGCACGGAAACACGGGGACGCCGTTGACCCCCAGGTGTTCCGCCGCCGTAGCGAGATCCGGTGCGTTGACGATGTCGTTGAGGAGCCGCGGACTCCACCGGACTGTCGCGGCTCGTGCCTGGTGCAACTGGTTCATGCACTCGACTGTCCTCAGCCTGCGCACCAAAACACGCCCCTCCTGAGAGCGCCCTCCAAGGGAGTGCGCAGGAGGGGCGGAGAACGTCGTCACGCGTTTGTGCAGGTCACGGACCCATCTGGCCGCGCCCCTCCGAGAGTTGAAAGACTTTGGCGCAGGGGGGTTGCGCGACCCAAAGGGATGATTCATCGCGCAGTGGCCCAGACGGCAGCGGTGGAGGGGTTGGCGTCGATCGCGGGAATGACCCAGTCGTCTGTTCGCTCGCCTCGACCGCCGTTGGCGACGTAACCTGCGTCAGCATGACGCTCATCCGTGACGACAACGGCAAGGTCTACTCCTTGATGGAGTGTCCTCACTGCGATGTGTACGAGTCTCACGAGGCCGTCCCGGACCGTGACGACGTATTCCAGTGCGCGCGATGCTTCGCGATGTTCGGAGACGCGAACTAGCGGAACGCAAGCGGATCGCCGCTGCTGGTTCGCAGGCGCCGGAAAGGACGCGGATCGCACGATCGGCCATCGAGGGCCGAGTTGGGTCTGCAGCGAGCGGTGCAGCCAGCACGTTCAGTTCTTGTTGTGCCCCAGCGACCGCGCGTGCAGCACGTTCTTCCAGTACGACTCGCGCTGCAGGACATGGTCGTCGTCGGTACGCATGGACCAGTACTCGAGGAGAGCGAACCGCATGTTGGTGCGGTAGTACTCGTCGCCTTTCTCCTCGAGCAGCGCTTTCAGCCCGACGTTGCCGCCGTGCAGCGTGGCCGCGTATGTGACCCAGCGCTGCCAGATCCCGGTGTCCCCGTACGCCGAACCGACATAGCGCAGCCCGGTCTCCTTGTCATGGATGACGTAGACGCCCTTCATGCTCTCTAACGCGATCCGCCAGTCGGCCCGCGCTTGAGTGACGACAGCCTGAAGATCGGCGAGGCTGTGGTTGATCCGATCGTGCCCCGGGAACGGGTCACCGGCGAACGGCTCCTGGAGGATCGATGAAACCGTCATCGTGGGCAGCACGGACTCCATCGTCCGGCGCATGTTCCGGCCGGACCTCTTGTGGCGGATCCAGAGGCGGCGGACGAACGGGCCCATCAGGTCCTCACGAAGCGCCACCGTGTACGAGTGGGCCTGCTGCGTTGACCTGCGCTCCAGGACTTCCCAGATCCCGCCGAAGAGCCAGAGGGTCGCGTCATGCTTGTCCTGAGCCACCGAGAAGACGAACTCGCGATTGAAGTCGTCCTTCACACTTCGCCACGAGTTCCACCCCTGCCACTCCTCCTGGTTGCTGGCCAAGACGTCAATTGGGTACTTGACCTGATTCCAGACGGCGAAGTGGACCTTGTACTGCCTGGGATTGAAGCCCTCGGGGAGCAGACTGGTCAACGGGATGGCCTCCATGGCCGGACCATAGCGGGGAGCGACCGTTAACGAAGATGAAAAGTCCCTGGCGGACGCCGCGCTGTAGATACCCGATCTCTTCCGAGGAGCTTCATGATCGAGATGGGCGAGAGCCTTGTCGGTGCCTACCTTCGTTACGTGAAGAGCTGCGACATGGTCCTTTACAACGAGCGCACCGAGGCACAAGGCGAGATCGATGTCATCGGCGTGCGCGGCGGCGACGTGCCCGAGGTCTGGCTCTGTGAGGTGGCCACTCACATCGCGGGTCTCGGCTATGGGGCCGACTTCGGACAAATGACGAACAAGATCGCCAGCAAGCTGGAGCGCGCCGCCGCCTTCGCACACAAGCTCTTCCCGAGTCACGTGACCCATGTCGAGTTCTGGGCGCCGAATGTGCCGGTGGGGAAGACGACAGACTGGTTCACCGAACACGTGGAGCTCAGCTCGGCCAGCGGCGTTGAGGTCACTTTCGTGATCAACGCCGAGTACACCCAGCGCCTGCAGGAACTGGTAGACCTTGCAGCGAAGGACACCAGAACACCCAGCGAGCCGGCGTACCGGTTGTTACAGATCCTGACCCATACGCGCGGAGGCAAGTTGACCCTGTAGATGCGGTGCTGGCCCGAAGCGGGGTCGGGCGGATTCGCGGCGATAAAGCGCTGGGTGTCCATCACCGGCGCAGCTGGCCAGCGACCGCGGTCGAGTCGCAAATGGGGCGGATTCGACCGGGATAACGGCGACGTCACGCGAGCCAAGCCCGCTTGAGCTCACGTAAACGAGTCGCGAAATCGTCAACTCGGCGGGTCTCGCCCAGCGGGCCGCTTACGCTCGGTGGACTCACACTCGTCGCAGAAGGGAAAGGGTGGGCGTGCCAGATAGAGGCGCGGGCGGTTCCGACGGCCCTATCGCCAGTCCCGATGAGTCCGGTGCTCCGGAATCATCGGTTCCTCAGACCTTCTGGAATGAGGAACGGGTCCGTTTGTTGGAGGCGCTTCGACGGCGCAGCGAGTTGTTCGCCGACCTGTACCGGCGAGCCATAGATGCGTTGAGTGAGGACCCGCCCGTGACTCACGGTGCATTAGTCGTGGCCGCGCATTGCATTCGAGACCTCGTCAATGCACTGCCGGACGTCTTGCATGACGTCGATGCCCTACCGGCCAGGAGCGACACCTCGACTCCCGCCCAGTTACTGGTTCAGGAGTGGCAAGTCCACCAAGACGTTGTGGGGCCCCTGGAGCAGGTCATACCCGTGCCCGGTGCCGTGGATGGTGAAGCGGCACCCCGCATGACGGTTCCCGTGTCAATCGTTGAAGCCGCGCGGCGCGTCGCATCGGCGACGCACGCGGGCAGCATGAATGCCCGGCGCAGGCACAGCGCCCTGGTTCTCGGCCGGGTGGAGACTAGAGAGGATGCGACCGTCAACCTCTTCCGCGACAGCCTGAGAGACATTGAGCGAGTCCGCCATCCCGGCAGAGGACGCGAGGTCGACATGGACGACCTCCGAACCAGGTTTCCGCGGGCGCTTCAGGTGGTGGAGGGCGTCCTCCAATCCAGGCTGACCAACTTCTTCGAGACGGTCGATGACTTGAGCGACCTTCTCGATGCGGCGAACGAGCGCGAGGACGGAGCGGTCGACATATGACAGAGGCACAGCAGACTTGGCGGGAGCCGGACGCCGACTTGGTCCGGCGCGCGATGTCACGACTGGGTGACCTTCAGCATCGGAGGGTCTTCTACGAGAAGTTGGAGAACCCTTTGTGGGTCGACGCCCTCGACCGCGAGGGCGTGTTCGACAGCCCTCCTGAGTTGGTAGTGAACGAGGACGGCACCGCCCATTCCGCGCCGTGGCCAGAGGGCGGCTATCTAATCCGCATGGCGTCGTCGGTGCCTGGACCGGTCGCACGCATCCTGCAACGCACCTGCACGAGCACCAACCCTTACGTTCGCCAGTTGATTCTCCGCGCTGCAATGGCGTTGCCGCCGGACCATGCCGCGCCGTTCGCCAAACCGCTCGCTCAGTATCTGGAAGAGGGCAGCCTCGCCCACGCGAGAGAGGTGGTCGACCTCGCTGAGCGCCTCGCCGAGAGTGGCAAACGCAAGGCCGCGATGCGTCTCCTTCAAGGCGCCTTCAGACCCCGAGCGGGCGAGGAGGCCGCCGGGCTCGGTGGGAAACGAACCGTGAAGACCGGCTTGGAGCGCTACTGGTTCGAAGATGGGCTTCCCGACGCCGTCAGGATTCTGGTCGCCGTCCAGCCAGAGAAGGCGCTCACGACTCTGGTGTCGTGGCTAGAGGCATTCATGACCGCCTCTGGCGAATATGTGCCGGGTCGTCTTTACGACCTGAGCCACATCTGGCGCCCCTCCATCGCCCCTCACGAGCAGAATCAAGGTAGCGAGGAGTTGGGCGACGCCCTCATCGACGCGGTCCGAGACCTTGGCGTCAGGGACGTCCTCGGCGGGCGAGACGTCGCCGACGTAGTGGAGGTCTTCGAACGCAATGGCCAGCCCCTCAGTCAACGCATCGCGCTCCATGTCTTAGCCGTCACCTCTCCGGACACTGACGCCGCGCGCGATGTCGGATTCGAGCGGCTGCTGATGCCTGCCCTCATGGACAGCGACTATCGACACGAATACGCCAGCCTGGCGCGTGCAATCCTGCCGCTCGCGTCTGAAGAGCAAGTAGAAGCGTGGGCCGGCGTGTTTGATGCGGGCCCTCACCTCGACGACGAGAAGTTGGCCGAGGCCGCCGAACACCGGAAGTTGGAAGGGGAGACCCTCGAGGACTCCAAGGTGCGCTACCGGGAGGTCTGGCGGCTCAAACTGCTGAGCGCCATTAGTCGCGACGGCCTTCCGCCTCGGTACGTGGACGAGCTGGCCTCCTTGGAGGAGCGCTATGGGGTTATGGACCACGCGGAGTTCCCCTCGTATTCGACGTCGTGGGTCGGGCCCACCAGTCCCGTCACCGAAGAGGATTTGATGTCCTACGGCGTGGCGGACCTCATTGAGTACCTGCGCACGTGGAGGCCCGGGAGGCCGGAACCCTGGGACCCGTCGAAGGAGGGACTGGCGCGGGCTCTGCAGGCAGTGGTGGCGAAGAGGAGTGAGGAACTGTCGGCCGCGGCGGCCGCCTTCGCCGACTTGGAGCCCACCTACGTACGCGCCCTCTTCTCCGGCCTGAGCGACGCCCTGAAGAACGGCGAGCCGGTGGTTTGGGAGGACCTTCTGGTGTTGGCGGCATCAGTCGCCGTCAGGGAGGACGACGGGTCCGAAGTCAGCGGGTCTATGGACGAAGACCTGGTGTGGCGTTTCGCGCAGCGGTCCATGGCCGCGCTGATCGAGCAAGGCACTCGAGAATCGGACTACGGCATCCCCGGCCCGCAACTCGTGCGAGCGGTGGACGCTCTGGAGCCGCTCGTCTCACATGCGGACCCCACCGTCGAGCATGAGGAGCGGTACGGCGGCTCCAACATGGACCCACTGACACTGTCGCTCAACACCACGCGTCCGGCCGCAATGCGCGCACTCATCCGTGTAGCTGCGCGCGCCAAGGAGATCGCTGAAGAGGAGCAGGCGGCTGACGCGTCGGAAGAGGTCGTGTCTCGGGTGCTCGCGTTGGTCGATGCGCGTCTTCAGCCCGAAAAGGACCCGAGCCTGGCGGAGGCGGCCGCACTTGGAGAGGGGTTCGGGCGGCTGGTCTGGGTCGACCGCGGGTGGACCGAAGAGCGGTTGTCGCTCCTGCTGTCGGCGGATGCTTTCGGCGACGTGATCGGCTCAACAGCGCTCGCGACCTATCAGCCATCGAGAGTGCTGCTCGAAGTTCTGTCGCCCTGGGCACGCATGGTCCTGGAGCGCGTCGCACGGGGTGAAGACGTAGTTGCCGGGTGGCGACGGGATCGCGGTCCGGTTGAGGTCCTGGGTGACCACCTGATGATGCTGAGGCTGTGGGATGCCATCCCGCCGGACGACGAACTCCTGACCCTGTATTTCGAGCAGGCGCCTCTGGAGGCGCGCGCGAAGGTGCTAGGCCATCTCGGCTGGCTATTGGGGCGTTCGGACGACGTTCCGGAGGGCCCCTTGCGACGCGCGATGGACTTCTTGGACACGCGAGTCGTCAGGGTGCGCAGGGGCGACACCGACCCGCAGGAACTCGACGGGTTCTACTGGTGGGCGCGGAGCGCCAAGTTCCCTCCCGAGTGGTGGCTACCGCGGCTTGAAGAGGCGGTCCGGGCACCAGGGTTCAACCCTCGCGGCATGCTCGGCGAGGTTCTGGAGGAGAGCGCGTCGCTAGCGCCCGCCAGCGTTGCAAGGATCCTCGAACAACTGCTAATCCATGGGCGCAACGAGCCTTTCGGTCGATACGACCTCATTGAGCACGCGCCAGGCATCCTCGCAATCGCCTATGAAAGCGGAGACGGAGACGCGGTCGCGGCGGCGGACCGCGTCATGGACCTCCTGGGCCGTGCCGGACACGTCGAGATTGGCGACGAGGTGTCGGCACGACGCCAGCGCGAATAGGGCCCCAGTTTCGCAAGCTCGATAGCCCGTACTAGGGCCAAGGAAGGTGGCGCTTCGTTGCGGAAGTGCCCGAAAGTGAGCCGGTGACCATCTCGGAAGGCATCGCTCAGAACGGCCGCTGTGCACCGCCTCTAGGCACGCCCTTTCTGGGCGAAATGCAGCAAGGCCCGCAGCCGGGAACTCGCGATCTCCGTTGCATCGCGACGCCCGGGATCAGGTGGGCGGAGGACGTTTGGAGTTCCCCCAGCGCTCCTTGCCGACGATGTCTCCCGTTCTCTCGGGGAGGTCAATGGGCGGGAGGTAGTCGTCAGTGCGGTTGAACACGTCGTCGTTGAGCATCTTCTCGACCGCTTCGCCGTGGCCCTCAGCGGCAGCAACCTTCACGACGTCGAGCCGACAGATGTCGTCGTAGGGCGCTGCCTCGCAGGCGGTCTCGGCGATGGTTCGCGCCACGTCGAGCTCACCCTTCGCGAGCGCGTCGACGACGAGGAGGTGCGCGGTGTCGACGATCGCGCAACCGACAGTCTCGTGAACCCGTTCGGTGTCGAGCAGCCAGCTCCAGCCCTTGTCGCGTAGCAGGCTGAACGGAAGCCCCTGGACCAGGGACATGGCGGTCCGCAGGTCCGCGATGCCCTCCGCGCCACGCGCCTGGCCGCGGGCACGCAATCTCCGGAAGAGGTCCAGGTCGACGAGCACGTCCAGCACTTGGTAGGTCTTCACGCCGGTCTCCAGATAGACGGGCGACTCGTTCGCTGCCGGGAGGTAGGGGCCGCCGGTGCGCGGGTTTGTCCCGAGCCAGTCGCGCAGGGCGCTGACTTCCGTCCTTGCCCTCGACGCGGCAACTCCGAACGTGTCGGCCATCTCGCTGGCGGTAGCGCCCTTGGGGTGCAACGCGAGATAGGCGAGGATCTCTGTGAAGTACGGTCGGCGCTTCAGAATGACCGGCTTGGCCTCGCCGTACGCCTCTGCGCTCACTGGACCGAGAAGCACCAACCGAGGACGCTCGACCTCGGCGTCGAACCAGTCGGCGACGTCTTGGTCGAGCGTTGGATCGGCTTCCTCGACCGTACGGCGGACCTGCTCTGGCACGACCGGGGCCAGAGTCTCGACATCCTCGACGGTGGTCGCGGCAACCTCGACGTACTCCCCGGCCGACTCGGGCAGGAGTGAGCCTTCGCCAGTCGGTCCCTCCTCGCGAACGTCGGTCAGCTCTTCGCGGAGGGCGCCGGCCCGGTCAGCGAGTGCCATCCAACCGTCGGCGGCTTGCTCGAAGGGCGCGATCTTGACCGGCTCGCTGTCGCGGGTGAGGTCGACGATCGCAGCGCACGCCTTCGCCTCCTCGCTGGTCAGTCCGGCGGCTTCGAGGTCGAGTCCGAGGGAGGGCGCACGCAGACGCCCGGTCGGATCGACCTCGATGACCGTGGATGCGGGGAGGGGCGCAGCCAGGGACACCAAGGCCGTGCCGATCCGGGAGGTCGGCGAGTGAAGGAGCGGTGCAAGTTCGTCCGTCCCGTCGCCGGTCGTGATGACCACGCCGTACGGGTCGGGGTCTCCCCAGCCGTTCTCCTGCGACGCGGTGAGGGAGCGGACCAGAGAGGGGACCACCTGCTCGCCGGTCTCGTGATGACGCAGGCGGAGGCTGTCGAGCGGAGCGAGTTCCTCGCCCAGGCCGATCACGTTGACCTCGACGATGGCCGACCACGGGTTGAGGGCGAGTTCGGCAGCGATGTGTCGCGCGAGTGCCTTGCCGCGCTCCGGGTCACCGGCCAGTGCGACGACGCAGAGTTGCTCCAGGTTCACGAGGTGGAGGCCGTCATCGTCCTGCCCGATGGTGACGAGCAGTGGGTAGGGCGGCAGCACGTCGCTGCGCTCGGGCAAAGCTTCACCGAGGGCGAGGCGCCAGTCGGAGCCTGCGCCAGTCCACGGTCCCGGAAGGTCTGCGTCCTCGGCGAGGTGCAGGGTCACCGTGCCTTTGGCGAGCGTGGCGGTGACGACCTGGGGCAGCGCTCGTCCTGCGTCCGAGCACTTGCCGGCGAGGTGCATCAGCGCCCTGTCGAGATCCTCGATGACCTTGGTCAAAGGCGCCCCCGCGACGAAGGCGGTCTTCTCGACCGCTCGGAGTTCCTCGGGAGGAGGGGCGATGGTCTGCCCGGGCCGGCGGTAGCGGAGTTGGGTGTTGCGGTGCGCGCGTACGGCGAGCAGCAGCAGCGACGCGAGAACTGCGCCCGCCCCGGCGAGGCCGGGCATCAGCCAGCCGGGTGCCGACGACTCAACGTCGTCTGCCTCGTCGGTGCTGCTCACGGCAGGCGTGGGTTCCTGGTCCGCCGACTCGGTCGGCTCAGTCGTCGGCTCGACACTCGGGGGCTCGACCGGCGGGGTCACGTCAACCGGTGGTTCGACCTCGACGGGCGGCTCCTCCGGGACCTCGGCATTGTGCTTCGCCCGCCCAGGAATGGTGATCTCCCAACCCGGCCGGATCAGGTCCGGGTCGGTCAGCGTCACGCCGTCGGGCTGCACGGTGTCGCGGGATGCCTCGAAGAGCTCGGGGTAGCGCATCGGGTCGCCGAGCCTCGCCTCGGCGATCTCCGACAAGGTGTCCCCAGGCTGCACGACGTACTTCTGGGCGGGACCGTCGGTGTCGACCTCCGACGCCTCGTACGGCACCTTCAACACGGTGCCGGACACGATGAAGTCGGGGCGCCCGTTCAGGACCCCCTTGTTCAGGTCGACGATCTCGGTGAACCGGGTGCCATCACCGAGCAGGCGTTCGGCGATCTTCCACAGGCTGTCGCCGCGTTTGACCGTGTAGTCGATCGTCGTCCTCACCGTCGTTGGCGAGTCTGCGCTGGCAAGGAGGGGCGCAGCCTGGGGGAGGAGGGGCGCAACCTCGACGGCTGCGAGTCGCGGCGCTTCGAGGACGGGCGCAGTCACGGCACGGGCTGGCGGAGTCGGGAACGTCGCGACCACGGTGGGAGCAGCAACGAACAGCAGTGCCGCCGCCGCGACCAGTTGGCCCACCGCCCGCTGTGGAGCGCCGAGTCCAGGCAGTGTCGGAGTCGGGAGACCGCGGACCTGCGAGACGACTTCCAGGACGAGGGAGACCGCGACGACCAGCCATGCCAGCCACGCCACGCCCGCGATGACGACCATCGCGAGCGTCCCGTCGTCGGGGCTGGTCAGCAGGCTCCGAAGCGAGCCGAGATCGGCCCTCCAGGGAGCGGCACCAATGCCGATGAGCAGGAACGGCACCCCGGCGACGAGAAGCAGGAGGGCGAGCGTGGCCGCGAGACCGCGAACTCGCTGGGCAAGCGTGGGCTGAGTCATTGTTCGCTCCCCCCAAGGTTGCGGATAAGTCGTGCCGAGGCAGTGCTGGTGACGGTCAGGTCACCGATGCCGATGAAGCTCAGGAACTTGGGCTCGTACTTGTCGGTCACGTCGACCGTGATGGTGTCGCCGCCCGTCACGGTGACCGTGCCGGTGACGCCCGAGGCGCTCAGGTAGTCCTCGGCCGCGTTACGTGCCTTGACGGTGTCCACCGCGACGTACTCACCCTTGATGGCGGGCGCGGCCTGCACCTGCTCGCCGCCTGTCCGGGCTGCCTCGGCGGCGATGTTGTGGGCGCGCTGCTTGGCGTGGACCTGTCCGCCGAGGTCGACGGCCAGCCCGACGAGCATCATCATCACGAAGCTCGAAACCGCCAGCCAGATGCTGATGGAGCCGCGTTCACCGCGAGTTCGGTGCGTCATGCCCGCTCCCTCCAGGTGTCCAACGGCGAACTGCTGGTGGACTTGATCAGGCGACTGCCTGGGACGCCCGGAACGGAGAGATCGGCCAGATCGAGAAGGCATTCCACGGTTGCCGAGACCGACCCGGCCTCGCCGACGGTGTTGCCGAAGTCGGACACGTCGACCGACACCGTGACGCTGAGGCAGTGAATGTCTTGGTTGGCCAAACTGGCCTGCGCCGCGGCCTTCGCTTCGCTCGTCGCCTCGGACGCCGTACGGGCGATGGAGGCGGTGCGGACGGCGTCGGCGGCAGCGGACTCGACGGCCGAGTGGGTGGTGGCGGTGCGGCCACCGAAGATGATGAGACCGACGAACAGCACGAAGGCAGGCAGGCCGACAGCGGCCTCGACCGCAGCCGAGCCTCGCTCGTCCCTCATGCGCGTCCAGGTCATCACGGAGCGGTCAGCCTCTCGACGGGCAGCGACGCCGTCTGGACGATCGCCGGGCTCCAGCCCGGGATCACGCTCAAGCTGTGACCGGTCACTGTCACGGTCACCGTGGTGGCGGTGCGATTGGCTGTCGCATTCGCGCCGGTGAGTACGTCGTCGCCACCAGCGTCGGCGATGAACGAGGAGGCGGCGTTGACGCCGTCGGCCTCCTTGCCGTCCTCACCGCCAGCGGCCCTCGCGCCCTCCTGCGCAGCGGCTATCGCCACCGTTCGGGCGTGGTAGATCAACGCGGCCTGCGTCCCGAGGAACATCACCGCGAACAGTGCAGGCAGCAGCATGACCAGCTCGATGGTTCCCGAGCCGCGTTCGTCCCGCCGCCTACCTGATGTTGCCGGCTTGGCTTTCAACGTAAGCCTTGATGGCTGCGACGACGATCCCGACGATGGCGATGACGGCCACGGCCCAGAGCACATGCTCGGTCGTGACGGAGCCTCGCTCTTTGCGGACCCGCAGGCGCGGATCGACGCCCAGATGGAGCATGAGTAGGAGTGCGAGCAGTCGGTTCATAGTGGTGATTCCTTTCCTGGATGGGTTCCCTTTCGTGGGGTTGGGGTTGTCAGGTGTTGCTGAACATCCGCAGCAGGGATGGGGCGACGAGCAGTGCCATGAAGATGACGCCGAGCAGGGAGCCGGGGATGGTCATGCGCTCGCCGACGGCGTTGGCCTCGGAGATCTCGTCGTTGAGCATCGCCGTGCGCATGGCGGCCGAACGGGCGCGCAGGTTGGTGTAGACCGACGCGCCCTCCTCGCCGGAGAGCCGCATGATGTCGGCGAAGTCGTCGAGCTCGGGCAGGCCCAGCTCGTCGGACAGGGCGTGGAGGGCATCCCAGGGCGGTTGGCCCGACCAGCGGGAGCGAGTCAGCTCCTCCGAGAGGCGCGTGAAGACCCACGAGTCGCCGACCTCGGCCGCCGACTCCATTGCCTGTCGTACGCCGGAGCCGTTGTTCCGCTCCAAGGCGACCAGGTCGATGTACGCCCCGAGCGCTCGAGTGAACTCCAGGCGAGCCTTCCGGGCGTCGTCGACCGCGTTGTAGTTGGGCAGGAAGAACATCACGACCGCCAGCCCGACTGACGCGATGGCCGGGACCGCGATGGGGAAGCCCAGTCCGAGCTGCTCGAAGAAGAACGCCAGGAGGGGTGGGACCACGAGCCCCATGAGTGCCATGACGATCTTGTCGCCGTAGAACCTCGCGAGCGGGATACGGAGGAGTGCGAGCTCCCGCGTCGGAGTCCTGATCCAGACGGCCGGCGGCAACGCCTTGATCGCCCAGACGCCGATCCGCTCCTTACCCTTCGCAGTGGTGACCGGACCAACGGCGTTCGCTCGCCCACGGGCAGGAGTCAGTCGGCTCAGCGCCTCGGTGAGGTCCGGCTCGGCAGGCATCAGGCGGGCAACCAGCAAGACCACGCCGAGCCCGAGGAACGCCCCTCCGAGCAGCGCGATCTGGAGTCCGGTGGTCATGCTGCGCCTTCCCTCGTGGCGGGGACGGGAGCCAGGAACCTGGGCATCGCGCGTCCTATCGCCATGCGCTTCATCCAGACCAGCGTCGCGACGTACATCGCCAGCAGCGCCACGAGGATGACCTGCCCGAGCGCACTCTGGTACGGCTCGACGTAGGTGCCCGACACCGCCAGGATCACCAGCACCCCAACGCTGATGAGCGTCACCCAGCGTGCAGTGGCTCGGGGCTTGGCGCGGTCGGCCTCGACCTGACGCCGGGCGCGTACGTCGGCCGCCACCGACTCGGCCAGACCTTCGAGCACGCTCGCCAGCCCTGCGCCCCTCCTTCGGGAGCCGAGGATCAGGTTCGCAGCCACGAGGTCACCCGTTGCGTCATCGAGCTCGTCGGCGAACGCCCGCAACGCATCTTCGGTCACCCAGCGTGCGCGGAGCCGGGCGACCAGCCGGGTGACCTCAGGAGCAATCGCGGCCGGTGTGGAGCGGAGTGTGGCAACGAGCGCCTGCTCCAGTCCAACCCCCACGGTCAGCACGCCTGATAGGGACCGGGTCCATTCCTCCATCGCTTCGAGGCGCTCGATCCGCTGCGCTGCCGAGGACGACGAGAGCAAGATGGGCAGGCCGACAAACGCCACCGGGACGATGACCAGCGCGAGCACCCAACCGGTGACCAGGAAGGCGACGATGCCCGCGGCCAAGCCGCCACGCAGAAGCATGCGGCTCTGCCTGGTGACCGTGCGGACCTTGCGGGGGCGGGAGGGGCGCTCGACGATGGGGGAGGGGCGCAGCCCGACGACGAGGGCGATCAGGCCGCCGACCACCAGCGCGCCGGCCAAGGCCGGAACGAGGACGATCACGACCGCACCTCCTGCTGGAGGTACGTGCCGAGGTCGAAGCCGTACGTCGCGAGGCTTCGGTAGGAGTCGGGCAGGACCGCTGGAACGGCCGTCCCGTCGGCGGTTGGGGCGAAGACGTGAGTGGCGGCATAGCCGGTCTCCCGCTCGCCGGGGTCGAGGGCGATGACTTCGGCGACCCGGCGCTGCCGGATGCTGCGCCCCTCCTGCTGGTAGGTCCGCAGATCGAGGTGGACGATGAGGTCGACGGTTGCCGCGAGCTTCGAGGTCGCGAGGTCGTGGGTGACGTGCGGGCCGGCCTCCATCGCGCAAGTCACCAGCTTGCGGATCGCTGCGACCGCGTCGGAAGCGTGAGTCGTGGAGATGGACCCGGTGCCGGACTCCATCGCCTTGATCATCGCCCAGATCTCCTTGCCTCGGACCTCGCCGACGATCTGGCGGGAGAGGTTGAAGCGGAACGAGTCGACGAGGGCCTCGTCGAGGGTGAACTCACCGGCCGCTCGCCCGTCCGGACCTCGTTCACCGGACCCAGGACGGGCCTCCCACGGGTGGACGATGCGGTGCCGGTCGCGCAGCTCGTGCAGGTGCAGCTCGTACTCGGTCTCGAAGGTGCCGATCGCCTCCAGCGGGTCGATCTCGGCGCACAAAGCTCGAACCAGGGTCGTCTTGCCCGCGCCCTGCGATCCGGACACCACGATGGACTTGCGGGAGCGCACGGCCGCCCGGAGGAATGAGGCTGCGACTGGCGTCAGCATTTGTCGAGTGACGAGGTCCTCGAGCGTGACTTCCATCAGTCGGTGACGTCGGATCACGACGGAGGGGCGCGGCGTCACCCACGCAGCAGCGGCGAGCCGCGAGCCGCCATCAAGGCGCAGATGCAGGCGCGGTTGGGCTTCGGAGAAACCGCGAGCGTTGACCTCGGATCGGGAGGCGAGGAAGACCAGGAAGTCGACGAGCTCCTCGTCGGAGTCGGCCACGGGTGGCCCGTCGATCTGTGAGCCGTCAGTAAGTTCGAGCACGACGTTGTCGTGGCCGGTGATGATGATGTTCTCAATCCGGTCGTCGTCGACGAGGGGCTGGAGGCGGCCGAGCCGGAACAGCGAGTCGAACACCGCACGGGCCAGCGCATCCTGCTCGGCGCCGGGGAGTGTGGTCATCCCGGCGTTCACCCGGTCAGCCACGGTCGTCTCGATGAGGTCGAGCACAATCGTCCGGCCCAGCTCCTCCTGCGCGACCTTGTTGAGCCGTCCCTTGTCGGCCGCAACCGCCTGACTGAGCTGCTCGGAGGCTTGCGCCCGCAGCGCAGAGACGAGCGACCAGTCGAGGCTGCTGCCGATGGGATGGGTGCTCATGGTCGACAGGTGTGCCACCGGAGCCATTGGATGGCCACGGTCGAACCTCTCAGCCGCCGGCGGAACTGGCTGCGTGAACAGAGGCAACCCTGTCAGCGGGGTGGTTTCGTAGTCCTCGGATCGTTCCGTCGTCATGACCGGGTTCCTTCGAGCAGCTCGTTGCGCCGGCGGGTGATCGTCGAGTGGATCGAGGCGATGGCCGCAGTGAGCGCCCTTGCCAGCGGCCTGGTCTCGAACCGCTTCGGCGGCTGGGCTCCACGCGAGAAGACCGCAGCCGACTCCGGATCGTCGGCCAGCGGCGCCAGGACGGGCAGGTTCACCGCTGCGGTGACGTCGTGGGCGTTGTAGGGCTGGCCCTCGCCGATAAGCAGAACGGCCGACTGGTGCCAGTCCAGGGCGGGGCGCTGGAACGCCTCTGCCCACGAGCGCAGGGCCGAGAGGTGGGGGAGCGTCGTCCTGCTGACGAGCAGGGACAGGTCGGCGGCATCGAGCAGCGGTTGGGGTGACCCGTGGAGCCCAAGACGGCCCGCGTCGACGATGACGTCCTGCCCTGTGGTCTCCAGGTCGGCGAGTGTCTCCGCCAGCGGTGCCCAGAGATCCCGCAGTGCACTGGCCTGGGTGTGCGAGCGGGTGCCCGCGACGAACGACACCGTGGTGCCCTCGATGGGGTGTGCGACGTCGGCCAGCGCATCACTCAGGTTGTTCGCGGTCAGTGCCAGCTCGATGAGTCCGCCGTCGTACTCGCGGGTGCCGCGGAAGTAGCCGGCCAGCAAGCCGGAGCCGCCGGTCGGGTCGGCCTCGACGAGCAGGACCGGGCGCGGCCACAGCAGCGCCAACCCGAGCGCTGTCGTGGTGACGCCGGGGGAGCCGGAAGCGGAGGCGAGCGCGACGACAGCCATCAGCGCTCCCGGGAATCCAGGATGAGGGCGATGTTGCCGGTCGCGATCCGGGTGGCGAGCACCGCGGCATCAGCCTTGGGAACGAGCAGGTCGACGACGGTCTGTCCGGTCTCCTCGGAGGTGTGGACTCCGACGATGGTGGCGTCGTTGCTCAACGGCGTGCCTGCCGGGAGGTCGTCGCCTTGGGCCGGGGTGACGACGACGCGGACCTTGTCGCCGTACCGAAGGGCAAGACCCGGCGCTTGAGCGGGGGTGAGCGCGACGCCGACGACCGACTCGCTTGCGCCGGGGACTACCTCGGCGGTGAACGCACCCGGTGTCAGCATCCCGCCAGCGGAGATGTCCATCGCCGCCCGCTGCCCGACCACCCGATCAAACTCCGAGGCTGCCACGGGCTTGAGGGCCGGGTCAGCGCTGAGCTGAACCCGGGCAAGGTCATCTGCCTCGATGACGGAGCCACGTTCTATGGAGTGACGCGCGACGAGCACTTCTTGGGTGTTGGTCGTCGCGGTCCAGGCCCCAGCCGGCGAGCAGCGCCCCGATACAGATGGCACCGATCGCGGCGGCTACGAGCGCTGGTCGTCGACGCAGCTTCGGCGGAGGCACGAGCGCCGTCGTGGCCGGACCCTCCTGATTGAGAGCCCCGTCGACTCGGGTGGCTGCGCTACTCATACTCATCGCCTTTCCGCTGCCCGCTACTGCACGAGCACCTGCGCTTCCCCGACCGCGATCGCGACCGTCCGTGTCAGGCCGTTCAGCCGGATGGTCCCGGTTTGGCCGGCCCCTTCCCATGTGATGACCCAGTCCGAGGTGGCGGTCACCGTGTACTTCCCACCTGTCTGCTTCGAGCTCGACTTCTCGTAGACGTGCCCGCAGTCGGGGGACTTCGTGTTGCCGTACGCCGACTTGTACGGCGTCCCGGCAGTGGGGCACTTGACCGTGGCGCCGTCGCCCATGTCCCAAGTGATCTGGTGGAGCTTCGCCGTGGCGGTGACCGTGATCCCGCCCGCGGAGGCCGACGCCGTGATCGGACCGACGGTGTGCTCGTCAGGGTTGGCAGCCCACATCCACACGGGCATACCGACGATTCCGATGCTGTCCGCACCTGGCTCAGGTGTGATGCCGATGTCGATGGCTCGCAGGTTCATCTCCTGTATCGCGATCTGCGCGACCTCGCCGGGCGTCGGCCCTGCGCCGGAGTTCGGCGGGGGGTCCTGGGACCAGATCCAGATGAGCAGGTCGGTCTGTGGCTGGTAACAGTTGTAGACGGCACCGTCGCCTGGCTCGTGGCCTTGCCAGTTCGGATCGCCGGCCTGGTCGCCGCCATCGCAGCCACGATCCCGGGCGCGGGCTGGCAGCGCTGCCGGACCCACTACGCAGCGAACCTGATGTCAGCGACCCCGAAGAGCTCGTGGCCGTGGGTCAAGGCGCTGCTGCACTCGATCTACGACCAACCCGACGCCGAGGCGGTGCACGCCCAGTTCGACCGGGTCGTCGACGCCCTGACCGAGAAGCTGCCCGCCGTGGCCGAGCACCTCGACGGCGCTCGTGCGGACATCCTCGCGTTCACGCCGTTCCCCAAGGAGATCTGGCGCCAGATCTGGTCCAACAACCCCAACGAGCGCCTCAACCGCGAGATCCGCCGCCGCACCGACGTGGTCGGCATCTTCCCCGACCGCGCCAGCATCATCCGCCTCGTCGGCGCCGTCCTGGCCGAGCAGCACGACGAATGGACCGAGGGCCGCCGCTACCTCGGACTCGACGTCCTCACCCGAGCACAGGCCCTCGACACCGACCACACCGAGGAGGTGCCCGAGCACGAACTCCAGGCCCTCACGGCCTGACCGACACACCCAACCGAGGGATCACCTCGTACACCACCCCAGCGGACTTGACCGGGCCGATACCACCCCTAACGTCGGCGCCGTCTCCCGCCGGGGTCGGGTTGAGACGATACTTTGGGCTCCATGAGTGAAGCTGCAGTGGGCCGCCGTCCGACCTCGGGTCCGACGGCAGCCGGGGCTGTCGCACGCGCTGAGTGGATCGGCTTTCTCTTGTTCGCGCCTGAGCTTGCTCTTCGTCGAACGCGTGCCGAGGTGACTGGGGTGTCTGCCGGCGCCCTCAGTAGGTTGCCGAAAGGGTTCACCCAAATCCTCCCGGGAGGCGTCGTCCCAGAGGGCAGTCGCACCGTTCATGTGGAGCTCGACGGTGCGCTAGTGCGGATGTTGCAGTCCCCGGATCGACACATTGTGCGCGGGCTTCCGCCAGCGATTGTCCTCGGTGACCCCATGCGGGTTCGGGGTGCCCTGCGCGGCGCGTTCCTGGCGGCGCCCGTCCGCGTCGGTTCACGCGAGTGGAAGGTGACTTGTCCCTCCGCGGAGCGCTCGTTAGCGATGGCTGGGCTGCTCCGCCGGGTTGGCATCGTCTCGCGGCCGGCGACGACCGAAAAATCGCCCACGGTGAAGGTTCCGTTCGCCGAACATTCGGCGCTCATCGAGATTGGAGTGAAACTCCCGTCGCCACCCGGCAGCGTCCGCGTGAAGCTGGCGACTGGCCAGGAGACGCTCGATGTGATCAATGCACGCCGCCGGGCCGAACAAGAGGAGCGCACGCGAAGGGCCCTGATCCTCGTGGGCGACACGTGTCCTCCAGCCCTTCGGCAGGCAGGCGAGTTGCGGCTGTTGCATCCAGAACTCAGTTTGGAAGCGCTCGGAGAACTGATGGACCCGCCAGCGACTCGCCACGCAGTATGCGGCCAGTTGCGCCGACTCCATCAGATGGCCTCGCGGCACCAAGCGTCGTAGCAGTCCTCAACCGACACCTAGATCCCTAGTCAGGTCTCTCGATGAAGACCGTGGACGCCTCGGACTGAAACCCAAGGTCGACGCGGGGCTCGGAGGAACGATGGCGAGGATGACCAACTACAAGCCGAGCCAGTAGGCGTTCGAGCCGACTCATCGGCTGCCGACTGCGGTAGTTGGTGTCCGTCACTACCCTCAGATTCCGTGCGCACGGCGGTCCGGGTCGAGCTGTTCGCTGTGCCGGAACGGGGCGAAGGCGGATGCTCGGTCGATGCCGCGCTGGGCGGGCAGGGACTTGGGCGTCTCCCACTCGCGAGGATGCATCCCACCTTGGACTGCAGCGGCAACGAGGTTGGCCAAGGTGTACGCCCTTCCCTGGGGCACTTGGTCGAGGGCGCACCACGCGAGCGCGCCGTGGCCGCTGAGCCAGCTCGCGAAGCCGAGCAGCGAGGCAGGCGCGGCTCGGACCTCGTCCGGTGCGCGCTTGGTCATGTCGGTCCACAGCGCGACGTGGGAGCCGGCGTTGCCTCGGTTCATGTCGAGCCACAGTCGGTCTCGAGTCGGGGTGGACTCGATGGCGACGAGGAGGCGGGTCGCGTCGGTGTCGGAGAGCCGGTTGCCGTCGCGGTGGAAGCGTTGCATCCGGCCGAGTGCCCAGCGGCCCTCCACCTTGGCCGTGTTCTCCCGTGCAGCCGCACGAGTCTCCGAGAGCAAGGCCGCAACGGGCTCCCGGTCGCCGACAAGCGACTCAGCGAGGGACTCACGGCTCGTGGCCGGTTGGGCACGTCCGCTGAGCACGGTGGTCGCGGCGACGGTCTCGCGGGCAGCGTCGGTGCGCAGCCCCATGTCGCCGGTGTCGAGATTGGCCCAGCGGGTCTCGTCGGCCCACAGCAGGATCGGCGTAGCGATGCCGATGCTCCCGAGCCGGGCGGCGAAGTCCTGGCTGATGACGTGGGCCCGCTCGCGGTCGGCGCTGAGGCAGACGATGGCGACATTGGAGCCGGGTTGGGCGTAACGGCTGAAGGCGTCGCTGATCGAGGCCCAGACGCCCTCGCGGTCACGGGCGGTGGTGGGGATGTCGACCCGGGCGACCGGAAGGTCGGATCGCAGCGGAAGGAACACGATCGACTCCTCGGGCTGAAAGCCGAGCAGGTGGGGAATGGCCGCGACCAGCTCGTCGGGGGAGTGTATGGAGAGCTTCATGCCCTTCAGGTGTGCTGGCCGCGACGCGCGGCCAGGAGTCGCGTACGGACCTGTGCCTGCGCGCGTTTGCGATTCTCGGAGTCTGTGACAGCAGGGCGCGGTTTGGGCGCGCTTTGATTCGCAAAGGCCCACACCCGGACCCTGACGCCAGCAACACCTGAAGTCGGCATCGTTGCAGGTCAGCGGCCACTTGCGGCCGTTGACCGCAGCCGGCCGCAAAGATCCGCAATCCCGCGTAACGTCGCCGGTGTGTTCCCGATGACGCATCACGTCGAGTGCGTCGCGCTGCTGGAGAGAACCGGCCCTGATCTGCGGTGACGACACGCTCGTCGCAACGCCGCCGTCTTGACCATCCCGATCTGGCGGGTCAGTCGAGGTCGTGGGCGCACCGCTGGGGTGCGGGCCCTCTGGAGCGCCGCAGGTACTACGACCATTGGGCAGGTGTCCATACGGACCATCGGATCATGTGCCGCGCGCGGCCGATCGGGCTTCCTGAGCAGGTGGATGTTGGGGACTGCCACGCTGCAAGGGCGTCCGGTTGGGAACCCTTGCGACGCGGTGGGCCCCACGGGGTCTGATGGAGCAGGTGGGGGGCGGTTATGAGTCACGTGGGACAGACGCGGGTCGCTGTGGCCGACAGGCACGGCCTGTTCGCCGAATGCCTGGTGCTGGTGCTTCAGGCACGTGGCTACCGGAGTCGAAGAGTGCCGTTGCCCACGACAGGTCGCCCAGAGTCACTGATCTCCCACCTCGTCTCGGAGCGCCCGGACGTGGCCCTGATCAACGCGAACCTGGGCCTGCGGGGGCGCGAGGCGTCTGTGGTCTGCGCGCTCGCCAAGCACGGGATCGCGGTGGCCGTGATCACCGACTTCCCCGAGGAGGAACGGTGGGGCGAGTACTTGGCGACCGGCGCCCGGATCGTGATACCGAAGACGCAGACGTTGGGCGCGGCGGTCTCGGTGGTGCGCCAGTTGGGTCGGGGGGAGCGAGTGCTCGACCTCCAGGAGCGCGAACGGCTGATCGCCCTGGGCAACAGGCGTCAGGCCGAGTTGCGCGTCACTCGGGGCCAGCTCTCGCGGCTCTCGGCACAGGAAGCGGTCGTGTTGAAGCACCTGATGGCTGGTCACGGTGCGGCGGAGATCGCCGAGGCCCGGACCGTCTCGGAGGCGACCGTTCGCACCCAGATCAAGTTGATCCTCGCGAAGCTGGAGGTTCGCTCGCAGCTTGCGGCGGTGGCGCGGGCCACTCAGGCGGGGTGGCAGCCTGCGCCTCAGGTCGGCCTCTCCGCAGGGGCAACCGTCCCCGTGCGCGCGCCGCGCCGGCGATCCGACCCGACGGCCCGTGGGACGCGGGCACCCTCCGATGTGGCGCGGTCGCGGACGGCCGCAGGGCAGGACCTCCACCACGAGCGTCCTCGGGGGGCGGCCGCTGGTCACCGGCGCGAGGCGTAGACGCGCCGTACGACGTCCTCCACGTCGGGCTCCTCGACGGCGAGGTCGAGGACCTCGGCGCGCTCCGAGACGGCGGCGAGCACCCGCGCGGCCGTGGTCGCCTCGGGGTCGAAGGCGAGGCGCTGCCGCATCCCGGAGCCCTCGCTGCCGACGTGCCGGGTCTGCGGTACGTCGACGAGGTCGCCGGCCGGGGAGGCGAGGTCGACCACCATGATCCGCTGGGCCCCGACGGTGCGGGACAGGCCGGCCAGCGTGCCGTCGTAGACGAGCGAGCCGCGGTCGACCAGGAGGATCCGGTCGCACAGCCGCTCGACGTCGCCCATGTCATGGGTGGTGAGGAGCAGCGTGGTGCCGTGGGTGCGTCGCTCGGCGACCAGGAACTCGCGCAGCCGCTGCTTGGACAGCACGTCGAGCCCGATCGTGGGCTCGTCGAGCACGACCAGTCGGGGTGAGTGCAGCAGAGCTGCGGCCACCTCGGCGCGCATCCGCTGGCCGAGGGAGAGCTGCCGGACCGGCGTACCGAGGAGCTCCTGGAGCTCGAGCCGCTCGACGAGCTCGTCCGTGCGCTCCCGCTCCGCGACCGGGGAGAGGGAGTGGATCGCGGCCAGGATCCGGAACGAGTCGCGCACCGGCAGGTCCCACCACAGCTGCGAGCGCTGCCCGAAGACCACGCCGATCTGGCGGGCGAGGCGACGACGGTCCTGGACCGGCCGCAGGCCGCAGGTGGTGATCGACCCGCGCGTGGGGACCAGGATGCCGGCGAGCATCTTGATCGTGGTCGACTTGCCGGCGCCGTTCGCGCCGATGTAGCCGACCGCCTCGCCCGGCGCGACGCGCACCGACAGGCGGTCCACGGCCACCACGGTGCGCCGGCGTACGCCGTCCCGGACCCGGAAGTCCCGGCCGAGCTCGTGGGTCTCGATGATCGGAGCGCTCATCCGCCGCCTCCCTGGTAGTGCCGGACGCCCGCGCGCCAGGTGAGCAGCGCAAGCAGCCACGCCCATAGCGCCGCCACCGGTGCGCACCAGCCGAGCCAGCCCGGCATCCACTCCGGTCCGGGGAGGCCGAGCAGGGTGACCACCGGCAGGTAGGCGGTGAACGCCATCGGGAACAGGAACCCGAACACCGCCTTGAGCGGGCGGTCCCAGACCGCGGCCGGCTGGGTGGCGGCGTACCGGCCGCCGTAGACGAACGCGTTCGTCGCTTCCGCCCCGTCGATGAGGTAGAACTGCGCGCCGGCGGCCCACACGAACATCGCGGCGAACGTCGCGAACCCGCTCGCGAGCGCCAGTGCGACCAGCGCGACCGAGGACGCCGACCACGCGACGTCGTTGATCGCCAGCCCGACGACCAGGGCCGTCGCCCCGACCCCCGCCCGCGCGAGCCGGCGCAGGCTGATGTCACTGGTGATCAGCTGGAGCAGCAGCGGCTGCGGGCGCAGGTAGAAGACGTCGAGCGTGCCCGCGCGCAGGTAGGTCGGGATCGTGTCGCAATGGCCGAACGCCAGGTCGGCGAGCGAGAACGTCAGGTCGGCGACGCCGAAGACCAGGACGACGGCCGCGAGGTCCAGGCCACCGAGCGAGTCGACCGACCGGAAGATCACCCAGACCTCGGCGAGCTCGACGAATCCGACCAGCGCCGAGCTCGCCAGGTCGAGCGCGAAGTTGGCGCGGTAGCTGCGCTGCGAGCGCATCCGCGAGGCGAGCACGGCGCGGTACGGCGCCGTTCGCGCGGCGAGGTCACCCACCCTGCACCTCCAGCCGCCGGCGCCCGGCCCGGGTCGCGAGCTGCCCGGCGGCGATCGTGGTCGCGAGCCAGAACACCTGCAGGCCCACGAGTCCCGCCGACTCGGCGCCGTCCACCCGACCCGAGATCACGTCGACCGGGTACATCATCATCGACGGGAACGGCGTCGCCGTCGCGGCGGCGTGCAGCCAGTCCGGGAAGAGTCGGATCGGAACGAACAGACCCGCGAAGAACCCCGACACGACCATGTAGAGGATCTCGACCCCCCGGGTCTCGACCAGCCAGAACCCGGTCGCCGCGACCAGGTACACGGTGGTCGCCGATACGACGATGCCGAGCACGATGCTCAGCGCGCCGAGCACGTAGGCGGCCGGGTCGTCGGGCAGCGACATGCCCACCACGAACGCCCCGATCGCGACCGACGGGAGGCCGCGGGGCAGGAGCGCGAACACCGAGCGGCCGACCTCGGTGGCGATGGTCGCCAGGTGCACGTCGACCGGCCGCAGGAAGTCGACCGCCACGTCGCCACTCCTGATTCGCACCGCCATGTCCGTGCGGCCGAACAGGTTGATCGACCCGAGCAGCCCCTGGGAGATCCAGATGTAGGCGCTCATCGCGCCGACGTCGTACCCGCTCAGCTGGCCACCAGCCGCGTCGACGGCGGCGAAGAGCAGCGCGACCTTGAGCAGTCCGAAGGTGGTGTTCGCGACCAGGCCGCCGAGCGCGGCCAGCCGGTAGGTCGACTGGCGCCGGAACCCCGCGACGAAGAGCCGGGCGTAGGTGCGCACGAACACGAGAACCTACCGTGCCTCCTTGAGTTGGAGCGCGCTCCAAGTCGTACGTTCGAGAGCATGACCTCCGCTCAGAAGACCTGGTTCATCACCGGCGCGTCCCGCGGCTTCGGCCGCGAGTGGACGATCGCCGCCCTCGAGCGCGGCGACCGCGTCGCCGCCACCGCCCGCGACATCAGCACCCTCGACGACGTCGTCGCGAAGTACGGCGACGCCGTCCTCGCCCTGCAGCTCGACGTCACCGACCGCGAGGCCGACTTCGCCGCCGTCCGGCGGGCCCACGACCACTTCGGGCGCCTCGACGTCGTGGTCAACAACGCCGGCTACGGCCACTTCGGTTTCATCGAGGAGCTCACCGAGCAGGAGTTCCGCGACCAGATGGAGACGAACGTCTTCGGCGCGATGTGGGTGACGCAGGCGGCGCTGCCCTTCCTGCGCGAGCAGGGCTCCGGCCACATCCTGCAGGTGTCGTCCATTGGCGGCATCTCGGCGTTCCCAATGGTCGGCGCCTACCACGCGTCGAAGTGGGCGCTCGAGGGCTTCTCCCAGGCCCTGGCGCAGGAGGTCGCCGGGTTCGGCATCCACGTCACCCTGATCGAGCCCGGGGGGTTCGCGACGGACTGGGGCGGATCCTCGGCCAAGCGGTCCGCCGAGCTGCCGGCGTACGCCGAGCTGCACGCGCAGACCGCCGAGGCGCGCAAGAGGCGCATCGGCACCCCCGGCGACCCGGCCGCCACGCCCGCGGCCGTCCTGGCGATCGTGGACGCCGAGGAGCCACCGCTGCGCGCGTTCCTCGGCTCGGCCCCCCTCGCGATCGCGAAGGCCGACTACGAGTCGCGCCTCGCCACCTGGGAGCAGTGGCAGCACAACGCGGAGCTCGCGCAGGGCTGAGGGTTTCGGTTTGAGGGTTTCGGCTGCTGGCAGCCGAAACCCCCGCTTCGGATTCCACTCGACATCATGTATCTTGACATCAAGAGATATCGACTCCTGGTCGACGGGTACCGCCGGGCCGTGGGGTAAGGGCAGCCTTCCTTTTGCCCTGCTCCCGCGCGGCGGCAGGATGGGGAGCCGATTCAGGTGCAGACGACGAGATGTCAGAGGAGATGACTGCTGTGGCCAGTCAGGACAGCTTCGGTGCGAAGAGCACCTTGGACGTGGACGGAACGTCCTACGAGATCTTCCGCCTGGACGCGGTCACCGGCGAGGGGCTCGACGTCGCGTCGCTGCCGTTCAGCCTCAAGGTCCTGCTGGAGAACCTGCTGCGCACCGAGGACGGCGCGGACATCACCGCCGAGGACATCAAGGCGATCGCCGGCTGGGACGCCGACGCCGACCCGAGCAAGGAGATCCAGTTCACGCCGGCGCGCGTGATCATGCAGGACTTCACCGGCGTCCCGTGCGTGGTCGACCTGGCCACGATGCGTGAGGCGATGGCCGACCTCGGCGGCGACCCGTCGAAGATCAACCCGCTCGCACCCGCCGAGATGGTCATCGACCACTCCGTGATCGCCGACGTCTTCGGCACGCCGGAGGCGTTCGGCCGCAACGTCGAGATCGAGTACGAGCGCAACCGCGAGCGCTACCAGTTCCTGCGCTGGGGTCAGGGCGCGTTCGACGACTTCAAGGTCGTCCCCCCGGGCACCGGCATCGTGCACCAGGTCAACATCGAGCACCTGGCCCGCACGGTCTTCACCCGTGAGGTCGACGGTGAGTTGCTCGCCTACCCCGACACCTGCGTCGGCACCGACTCCCACACCACGATGGTCAACGGCATCGGCGTGGTCGGCTGGGGCGTCGGCGGCATCGAGGCCGAGGCCGCGATGCTCGGCCAGCCGGTGTCGATGCTGATCCCGCGCGTGGTCGGCTTCAAGCTGAACGGCGACCTCCCCGAGGGCGCGACCGCCACCGACCTGGTGCTCACGATCACCGAGATGCTGCGCAAGCACGGCGTCGTCGGCAAGTTCGTGGAGTTCTACGGCCCCGGCGTCTCCGCGCTGCCGCTGGCCAACCGCGCCACGATCGGCAACATGAGCCCGGAGTTCGGCTCCACCATCGCGGTCTTCCCGATCGACGAGGAGACCGTGAAGTACCTCGAGCTCACCGGCCGGCCGCGGGAGCAGCTCGCGCTGGTCGAGGCCTACGCCAAGGAGCAGGGCCTCTGGCACGACCCCGACGCCGAGCCCCGCTACAGCGAGAAGCTCGAGCTCGACCTGGCCACGGTCGTCCCGTCCCTCGCCGGCCCCAAGCGGCCGCAGGACCGGGTGTCGCTCTCCGAGGCCAAGGAGTCCTTCCGGGCCGCGCTCGCCGACTACGTCGATGAGTCGGGTGAGGAGAACGGGTACGACGAGGCCGTCGCCGAGTCCTTCCCCGCCTCCGACTCACCGTCGAACGGCCACGGCGAGGAGCCGCCCCACGGCCACGTCGCCGCCGGCTCCGGGGCGGCCGGTCGTCCGTCCAACCCCGCCTCGGTGACCCTGGCCGACGGCGCTTCGTTCGAGCTCGACCACGGCGCGGTGACGATCGCGGCGATCACGTCGTGCACCAACACCTCCAACCCGTCGGTGATGATCGGCGCGGCGCTGGTCGCGAAGAAGGCCGTCGAGAAGGGCCTGCAGCGCAAGCCGTGGGTGAAGACCACGCTGGCCCCCGGGTCGAAGGTGGTCTCCGACTACTACGAGAAGTCCGGGCTCACGCCGTACCTCGACAAGCTCGGCTTCAACCTGGTCGGCTACGGCTGCACCACCTGCATCGGCAACTCCGGCCCGTTGATCCCCGAGGTCTCCGCGGCGGTCAACGAGAACGACCTCGCGGTCGTCTCGGTGCTGTCGGGCAACCGCAACTTCGAGGGCCGGATCAACCCCGACATCAAGATGAACTACCTGGCGTCCCCGCCGCTGGTCGTCGCCTACGCGCTGGCCGGCTCGATGGACGTCGACCTGTTCAACGACCCCCTGGGCCAGGACCAGGACGGCAACGACGTCTTCCTCAAGGACGTCTGGCCGACCGCGAAGGAGATCGAGGACGTGATCGCCGACGCGATCACCTCCGAGATGTTCTCCACCGACTACGCCGACGTGTTCGCCGGCGACGAGCAGTGGCGCTCGCTCCCGACCCCCGAGGGCAAGACGTTCGCCTGGGACCCGGAGTCGACGTACGTGCGGAAGCCGCCGTACTTCGACGGCATGCCCGACGAGCCCGAGCCGGTCTCGGACATCGAGGGCGCGCGGGTGCTGCTCAAGCTGGGCGACTCGGTCACCACCGACCACATCAGCCCGGCCGGCGCGATCAAGAAGGACTCGCCCGCCGGCCGGTACCTCGCGGAGCACGGCGTCGAGCAGCGGGACTTCAACTCCTACGGATCGCGCCGCGGCAACCACGAGGTGATGATCCGCGGCACGTTCGCGAACATCCGGCTGCGCAACCAGCTGGCCCCGGGCACCGAGGGTGGGTTCACCCGCGACTTCACGGGCGACGGCGACGTCACCACGGTGTTCGAGGCCTCGGAGAAGTACCTCGCGTCCGGTACGCCGCTCGTCGTGCTCGCCGGCAAGGAGTACGGCTCCGGCTCCTCTCGTGACTGGGCGGCCAAGGGCACCGCGCTGCTGGGCGTCAAGGCCGTGATCGCCGAGTCCTACGAGCGCATCCACCGCTCCAACCTGATCGGCATGGGCGTGCTCCCGCTGCAGTTCCCCGAGGGCCAGAACGCCGAGTCGCTCGGCCTGACCGGCGAGGAGACGTTCTCGATCACCGGCGTCACCGAGCTCAACGACGGCAGCACGCCGCGGACCGTCAAGGTCAACGCAGATGACACGGAGTTCGACGCCGTGGTCCGCATCGACACCCCCGGCGAGGCCAACTACTACCGCAACGGCGGCATCATGCAGTACGTCCTGCGCAGCCTCCTGAAGGCCTGAGCCTTAATCGCACGTCGACCCGCCCGAAAGTTTCGGGCGGGTCAACGTCATTTCGGGGTGAACCCCTCCTTTTCGGGTGCTCGCGGCGTGGGTAGAGGTGTGAGCACCTTCCGGGAGGACCGATGACCACCTCGCTGCACGACCGGCTCGCCGCGCTGGCCGACACGGCCCCATCCGGCGCGCCCGGGCCGGACCTGTGGGAGGCCGGGATGAGGCGGCACCGGCGCCGGCGCGCCGGGGCGACCGCCGTCGTCGCAGCGACGGTGGTCCTGCTGACCGGCCTGGGCGTCGTACTCCCCCCGTGGGGCGGGGGCGAGCGTCCCCTCCCGGCGGACGTGCCGTTCGGCGAGCTGCACCTGCCGCGGACCGTGTACCCGCCGAGCGAGTGGGCGCCGGGCACCGACGAGGCCGGTCCGCCAGGACCGCTGGCCGCGGTGGGCCGAGCGACCCGCAGCCGGCGGGTCGGGCTCACCGGCGCCAGCCGCGGGGGGCAGCCGTACGGCGTCTCGGCCGTCGACGGCACCGTGCGCTTCCTCGACCTCCCGGGCAGCAACCTCGCAGACCTTGGCTACGGCTCGCTCACCTTGTCACCGGACGGGACGAAGGTCGGCTACGTCTGCTATCGCGGGGACGACATCGTGGGCTGGGCGGTCTACGACACGACGACGGGCAAGGTCGTCCGGCTCCGCGACGGCCACCAGGCCTCGATCCTCGGCACGGACGTCTTCGAGATCAGCTTCAGCGGCGACTCGCGCTACCTCCAGACCAACTACTCGCCGATCGGGTCCGACGGCTCGCGCGATGACCAACTGGTCGTCTGGGACGTCGAGACAGGAGAGGCGATCCCGGCCGAGCGCTCGGGCTTCTTCTGGCTGCCGGACATGGGCACCGGCCCGGACGGCATCGTCTGGTCGCGCGGCCGCAGCATCTTCAGGTTCGACCCCGCCACCGGTCAGACGACGTCGGTGCGCGTGCCCCAGCAGGTGGTGGAGCCGAGCTATGGCCCGGACGGCGAGGAGCTTGCCTACGTGGCGACCGGTGAGAACGACAAGAGCCCCTGGCGGTTCTTTGCCGGCGGCCGTCAGGTCGACCTCGGCTTCGAGCCCGACACCGTGCTCGGCTGGCGCGACGCCGATCATGTGGTCGTCGGCCACGAGACGCCCGGGGAGCTGGCGGTCGTCGACATCCGGACGGGTGCGGTCACCAGGGACCGGACGGCGGCGCCCCGCGCCCAGATGTCGCCGGTCTACGCGAGCGGGCTGTGGGCCAACGAGCCCGTCGACGGCGTCCGCCCTCCCGAGGTGGGCGACCCGCGACCCAGCGTACGCGTCATCGGCGCCGGTGTCGTCGTCGTCGTGCTCGCGGCCGGTCTGCTCCTCTGGAGGCGTCGTCGTGTCCGATCGTGACTCCTTCGAGCAATACGTCGCGGCGCGGCGCGGGGCGCTGCTGCGCACGGCGTATCTGCTCACCGGCAGCCACGCGGACGCGGAGGACCTCGTGCAGGTCGCGCTGGTGAAGGCGGTGCCGCACTGGAAGCGGATCGCCGACCACCCCGAGCCCTACGTGCGCAAGATCCTGGCGCGCGAGAGCGTCAGCCGGTGGCGGCGCCGTCGGTGGCGCGAGGTGTCCACCGACACCCTCCCCGAGACCGCGGTCGCCGGTCCCGCCGCGGACCGGGTGATCCTGCAGCAGGCGCTCGCCCGGCTCGCGCCGCGGCAGCGCGCGGTCGTCGTGCTCCGCTACTACGACGACCTGACCGAGCGCGAGACCGCGGCCACCCTGGGCATCGCGGTGGGCACGGTGAAGTCCCAGGCGCGCGACGGACTTGCCCGCCTGCGCGAGCTCGTGCCGGACCTCGCCCAGGGGCTCGCCGACGTCGGCACCTGACGGGCGCGGTCAGGCCACCCGGACGGTCACGTGGTCGACGTACTCCGGAAGCGCGTCCTCGACGGTCGCGGCGAGCTCGGCCGGGTCGACCTCCTCGGGGCAGCTGAACGTCACGATCACCTGGGCGGCCGGTGCGTCCTCGGCACCCCGGCGCCGCCGGCAGCGCGGGCAGGCCTCGACCTCGGCCAGCACCTCGGCGTGCTCGGCGCTGTGCAGGCCGTGGTCCGGGGCACCGAGCAGGGTGGAGACGGTCAGGCCGAGCATGCGCAGCTCGTGCCGCGCGCAGATCTTCCTCATGTCGTCCTCCCAACCTCGCGTTCGCCTCGGTGGGTCCTTGGCCGAGGCCATGCAGGTTCAACCGCCGGACCCGGCCCGAGGTCACGCTCGCCGCCCACGGCTACGCTCGGCGACATGATCGTGGCGTTCAGCATCTCCCCGACCACCGCCGACGAGACCGGCGGCGTCTCCGAGGCGGTCGCGGCCGCCGTCCGCGTCGTCCGCGAGTCGGGGCTCCCGCACGAGACCAACGCGATGTTCACCAACATCGAGGGCGAGTGGGACGAGGTGATGGCGGTGGTCAAGCGGGCCGTCGACGTGGTCGCCGCTGTCTCCCCGCGCGTGGGCCTGGTGCTCAAGGCCGACATCCGGCCGGGCTTCGACGGCCAGCTGACCGCCAAGGTCGAGCGGGTCGAGCGGCTGCTGGCCGAGTGACCGCGTGAGCGAGCTGCCGCCGCCACCGGCGTACCCGCCGCCACCGCCGGCCTACCCACCACCGCCACCGCCACCCCCCGCGCCGGGCCGGCGCGCGCTCCCGGTCGTCCTGGCCGGGCTCGCGGCGGTCCTCGTGCTCGGCGCGGCCGCGACGGTCCCGCTCGTGGTGCGCGGCCTGCGCGCCGACGAGGCCGCCGAGGAGGCCGCGAGCCTCGCGGCCGTGCGGGAGTACGACGGGCTCAGCACCGCCCACACCCCCGCCGACGTCGACTACCCGCAGTCGCCGCCGGTCGGTGGGCCGCACGCGCCGGTGTGGCTCGACTGCGGGGTCTACGACGAGCCGGTCGCCGACGAGAACGCCGTCCACGACCTCGAGCACGGCACCGTCTGGATCACCTACCAGGGCGACCTCGACGCCGACGACGTCGCGATGCTGGAGGAGGCGCTGCCCGCGAACGGCATCCTCTCGCCGTACGCCGGCCTCGACGCGCCGGTCGTGGTCACGGTCTGGGGCCGCCAGCTCGCGCTCCACGGCGCCAGCGACCCGCGCCTGGAGCTGTTCATCCGCACCTTCGGTGGCGGGGAGACCGCGCCCGAGCCGGACGCCTCCTGCGCCGGTGGGGTCCGCGACCCCGACGGCGAGCCCGGCGCGAACGTCTGACGCCTCGGTCAGTCCGCGGGCTTGCGGGAGGCCTGGAGCTGGGTCTCGCTGTCGGTGAACCCGACCGAGCGGTCGACCCGGATCGCCAGGTAGTCGGGGTCGGCGACCATCACCAGCGTCGTCGCGCCGAGCTCGTCGAGGCCGGACCGGCCCACCTCGTGGACGAGCGTCCCGGCCAGGCGCCCCACCACTCGCCCGCGGCGGCTCGTGCACGGCGGCCGCCAGCCAGCCGTGGCACGATCGGCTCGTGGATTCCGAGACCCGCAGCTATCGCACCGGCTCCCGCGAGACCGTCCTCGACCTCACCGACGACTGCCGCGGCTTCGTCGCGGGCCGCGGCGACGGGCTGCTGCACGTGTTCGTCCCGCACGCCACCGCCGGCATCGCGGTCATCGAGACCGGCGCCGGGAGCGACGACGACCTGCTCGCCGTACTCGCCGACCTGCTGCCGGCCGACGACCGGTGGCGGCACGCCCACGGCAGCCGCGGCCACGGCCGCTCGCACGTGATGCCCGCCCTGGTGCCGCCGTACGCCACGCTCCCGGTGCGGGACGGCCGGCTCGCGCTGGGCACCTGGCAGAGCGTGTGCCTGGTCGACCTCAACGTCGACAACACCGAGCGCGAGGTGCGGCTGAGCTTCCTGGCCGGCTAGCGCCGACACACCCGGGGGCGAACCCGGCACCGTGGACAGGGGCGATCAGCCCATACGCTGCTACGCTGGTGGTGTTGAAGGGACTTAGGTCCCTCGGTGCTCGAAACTGAGTCGCCGGTTCGTCTCACTCACACCTTGGTCTTCGGTCAGCTGGACATCAAGCGCAGCGCAGATGTCTTCAGCTCCGTGGCCGGCGAGTATCGCCGACCATGTCGATCCGATCAACGAACAAGGATTACCAAGATGGCTCAAGGCACCGTGAAGTGGTTCAACGACGACAAGGGCTTCGGCTTCATCGCCCAGGATGGCGGCGGCCCGGACGTGTTCGTCCACCACACCGCGATCTCCGGCACCGGCTTCAAGTCCCTCAAGGAAGAGCAGCGCGTCGAGTTCGACGTGACCCAGGGCCCCAAGGGCCCGCAGGCCGAGAACGTCCGCGGCCAGTAGTCACCAGCTCCTCCTCGCAAGGGCGGGTCACGACGAGAGTCGTGATCCGCCCTTCGTGCGTCTCCACGGGGTCGCCCGTCAGCGGTCGAAGAGATCCCGGTGGAGCTTGAGCTCGGCCTGCATCCGCCACGGCACCGGCAGGTTCTTGCGCTCGAGCGCCGCGGCGTAGGCCTGCAGCGCGAGCATCAACTCGTGGCGGGCGTCGGCGAGCTCGTCGCGGGCGACCTGCTGGTTGCGGCACCGGTCGACGGCGGTGCGGGCCTCGCGGATGCGCCGGCCCAGTGCCTCGAGGGAGTGGTCGTGCCGGGGGGCTTCGGCCATCAAGGCACGATCCGGTGGGACCTCATCGACGTACCCGCCTCACAGCCACCGACTCTCGGGAGGTCCACGGCGGAGGCTCCCTGATCGGCTACGGCCAGCCTACACGCGCGCGCCTGCGCTGCTGCGTGGACGGCAGCAAGAGGAGGAGGTCCCGGCACGCCGGGGACCTAGGGCTCTACGCGGCCGGGCGCGTGCCGGAGAGAGTCGAGAGGACGCGGGGGATGGGCTCAGCACAGGAAGGGTGCACCATGTCCGGTCGCACGACGCGCACGCGAACTCGGGTGAGTGTGCCGACGGCGGATGTCACCGCTGTGGGCGTCCTCCCGGCGCGCGCGGGAGCGACCGCTGGCGAGCGGCGGCCACCTGGTTCCCGGAGCGAGCCCACCCCCCGCCTCACGTGACCGCGTCGTCCTCCGTGGCGTAGAGCCCGCTGGATGGCATGCTGACCGGGTGGACAGATCGGGGGACGGTCAACGGTGAGCGTGCGGTACCGGCCGTTCCAGGCGCTCGCCCTCGCTGCCCTGGCCGCGCTGGTGACCGCGTGCGCGGTGTTCGCGCCGCTCTACGACCGCGCCATGCAGCAAGCGCTCACGGACATCACCGTCGAGCGCGCCGACCCGGACTCGGTCGCGCTCCAGGTGAGCACGGGGTCCGACAGCCTGTTCTCGAACGCCAAGCCGGAGAACCTGGTCGCGCTCGTCAGCCCGGCCATGCGCGACTCCTACCTCGACCCGGTCCTGGGCTATCGCGCCACCGCCGAGGTGTTGCCCGGACAGCCGAACGACCCGCTGGGCGACCTGGTCTGGCGTGACGGCGAGTGCGACCACGTGGCATTCGTGAGGGGGGACTGCCCGGCGGCGCCGGGAGACATCGCCGTCTCCACGGCCGACGCCGACAACTTCGGGCTGCGGGTCGGCAGGCGCCTGACGATCCGCCCGGCGTCGGGAGACGTGGGCAGCCGCCTGCGGGTCACCGGGATCTACGAGGGGGCGCAGGGCGACGACTACTGGCTCGGTCTCGCCCTCACTGGCCGCTCCGGCCTCGCGGACCCGGGTCTCCTGAGCCAGGTCCAGCACGATGTCTGGCTCACCGACCGGTCCACCTTCGAGGGGAGCCGGGTGCCGGTCATGCCGGAGCAGGCCGCGACCGTCGGCCTGCCCCTGGATGCCACCGCTCTCGGGGTGGACGACCTGATGTCGCTCGCATCCGGCATCGAGGAGCTGGCGGCCGCGGGCACCGCGCCCACGGCACCGTTCACCGTCGAGGTCCACTCCGGCCTCCCCGACATCGCTGCGGACGTGCGGGACCAGACCGACCAGTCCCGGGTGACGGTCCCGCTGCTGATGGCCCAGCTCGGGCTGCTCGCCCTCGTGGTCCTGTGGCTGACGCTGCTGGCGGTCACCGAGCAACGGCGACCCGAGGTGGCCCTCGCCCGGCTGCGGGGTCGCGGTCGGCGGGGGGCTCGGTCGCTGCTGGCGGGCGAGCTCCTGCCGGTCGCCCTCGGCGGGGTCCTGCCCGGGGTGACCATCGCCCTGGTGGGGACCGCCCTCGCCCGGACCGTCGCGCTCCCGGGCCATGCGCCCTTCGAATCCGGCCTCCGGCTCCTGGTGGCGGTGGGCATCGCCGTCGCCGCGCTCGTGCTCCTCACCGTCCTGGCCATCACCCGGGTCGCGCGGGAGCCGGTCGAGACCCTGCTGCGGCGGGTGCCGCCCCGCCGGGGCAGCTGGATGCTCGGCACCGGCGACGCCCTGGTCGTGGCGGGCGCCGGGTCCCTGGTCGTGGTCTTCGCCACCGGAGGTCTCGACGGCCCGGTCGCACTGGCGGCCCCCGGCCTGATCGCGGTCGTGGTCGGCCTCGTCCTGGCCCACCTGACCACGCCGCTGGCGGCCGTCACCGGACGCGGGATGCTCCGGCGAGGCAAGGTCAGGGCCGCGGTCAGCCTGCTCGACGCCGCCCGGAGCCCCGCGACCCGGCGGGTCGTCGCCATCGTGACGCTCGCCTCGGCGCTGGCCGTCTTCTCCGCCGACGCGTTCGTCATCGGGCAGCGCAACCGGGCGGCCGCGTCCGAGCAGCAGGCGGGCGCGCGCCTCGTCGCCGATGTGGAGGCTGGGCACCTCGCGGCCGTGCGCGACGCGCTCGCGGAGGTCGACCCGGACGGACGGGACGCCACACCGGTGGTGCGGATCCGGCCGCCCGGCGTCGGGTCCGTCGAGACCGTGGCCGTCGTGCCCGACGACTTCCGCCGCATCGCGCTGTTCCCCGGCGGCGCGCCGCCGGCGGGGACCTGGCGCCTCCTCGATGTCCCCGACGTGGACCCGCTCGAGATCACCGGCACGCAGCTGGCACTGACAGTGGCAGGGTCCTCCCTCGCGGCGACCCGTGCCGACGGTCAGCCGGGACCGCTGTCGCTGGGTGTCGACCTCGTCACAGCCGCCGGCGAGACCCTGCACACCACCCTCGGATCGCTGGACCGCCCCGTCGATCGCGAGAGGCTGGTGGTCCCGACGTACTGCCGCGACGGCTGCTTCGTGTCCGCGATCTGGCTGCACACCCTTCCCGGCGCCTCGATCACCGGGTCGGCAACGCTGCGTGACCTGCGTGGCGACGCGCCGGCCTCGATCGGGCCCGCCGACCAGTGGACGCCGGTGGACGATGACGCCCAGGGACGAATGGCACCCGGATCGACAAAGCCCCGCCAGCTGAGCGTGGCGGTGCAGACCGACGGCGCCAGCGAGATCAGGATGCCCCAGGTCTGGCTGCCGGTCCGGGCACCCGCGCTGCTCACCGGCGGCCTCCCGCCCGCAGCGAGCGGCCGTCAGTTCGATCTCAGCGCCCTCGACGGCACGGTCCAGCGCGCGGAGGAGGTCCAGGCCCTGGACCGGGTGCCGGGCACAGGGCCGCGCGCGGCGCTGGTCAACCTGGACCTGGTCGAGCGCGGTGTCGCCCTCGCCACCAGTGCGCGCATCGAGATCTGGTTCGCCGAGGATGACCCGGGGCTGCTCGCCAAGGTCACCTCGGCCCTCGAGGAGCGCGGCGCCAGCATCAGCACCACATCCACCCTGACCGAGACCCGACGCACGTTCGACGACTCCGCGGCGGCCTGGAGCATCCAGCTCGCCGCGGTCGTCGGCGCCGCCGCCGTGCTCCTCGCGTTGCTCGTGCTCCTGGTCGGGGCCGCCAGCAGCTGGCGGTCCCGCACCCGCGACCTGGCGGCGTTGCGGATGAGCGGCGTGCCGCGCCGGGACATCGGTTCGATGGCCGTGGCGTCGCAGCTGCCGGCAGTCGTGGTGGGAGTCATCGCCGGCACCGCCACCGGTGTGTACGGCGCTCATCTGGCGCTGCCGACCGTCCCGCTGTTCGCCGGCGAGCCCGCGGTCTCGACCCTCGACCTGAGCACCGCCTGGCCAGCGGTCGCGCTGGCCGTCGTCGCGTCGACGGCCGTCCTCGGCGGGGGGAGCGCCCTGATCGGGCGCGTGCTGGCCCGGCGCGCCGCCGTACGCCGACTCCGCGAGGGGGACCTGTGACCGGCCTGCGCGTCAGCACCCGGCGCCTGGTGCACATCTACCGGTCCGAGGGACACGAGGTCGCCGCGCTCTCCGGTGTGGACCTCGACGTCGCCGCCGGCGAGCTGGTCGGCCTGCTCGGCCCGTCCGGCGCCGGCAAGTCCACGCTGCTCAGCCTGCTCGCCGGGGTGTTCCGAGCCAGCGCCGGCAAGGTGCACGTCGGCGACCTCGAGCTGTCCGCGGCGACGCCCCGCGAGCTGGACCGGATGCGGGCCCAGGACGTGTCGCTGATGCTGCAGGGCGCCGGGCGCAACCTGCTGCCGTACGGCACACCCCACGACAACGTCCGCTTCGCCCAGCGCGCCGCCCGCCGCGCCGGCAAGGACCTGCCCGGCCCCGGCGATGTGCTCGAGCAGCTCGGCCTGGGCGCCGACGCGCACCGGCCGCTCGACGAGCTCACCCCGGGCCACCTCCAGCTCGCGGCCCTCGCGGTCGCGATGGCGTCGCGTCCCGGGCTCCTGCTCGCCGACGAGCCGACCAGCCAGCTCGACCACGCCGCTCGCGACCGGGTGCTCTCGGCGATCGCCGAGACCTGCCGCGAGCTCGGCACCACGGTCGTGATCGTCACCCACGACCCCGACGTCGCGGCGTTCCTGCCCCGCACGATCACGATCCGCGACGGCCGGGTCGGCGGGGAGGGCCGCAGCGGCGAGGAGTACGCCGTGGTCACTCCCGACGGGTTCCTCCCGCTGCCGGGACACGTCCGCGACGAGCTCGCCCCCGGCACGCTGGTGCGCTTCCACACGACCGGCGAGGGCGCCGGCTACCTGCTGGTCCCCGAGGACGGCCCCGATGAGTGAGCTGCGAGCCAACGGCCTCTCGGTCTCGTACGGCGACCTGGTCGCGCTGCACCCGCTCGACCTCGCGGTCGCCCCCGGCCGGCTGGTCTCGGTGACCGGCCCATCCGGCGCGGGCAAGTCCACGCTGCTGTGGGCCCTCGCCGGGGCACTGACCCCGACCACCGGCCGGGTGCGGCTGGGGGAGACGCCGGTGGCCGACCGGCAGCAGGCCGCGGCGCTCGGCATCGTCGTGGTGCCGCAGGGCAACGGCCTGGCGTCCTCGCTGACCGCGGCCGAGAACGTCGTGGTCCCGCTGCTCGCGCTCGGCGTCGAGGCCGCGGCCGCCCACCGGCGTACCGCCGCCGCGCTCGCGCTGGTCGGGCTCGAGGAGTCCGGCAACCACCTGATCGAGGAGCTCTCCGGCGGCCAGCAGCAGCGGGTCGCGCTGGCGCGCGCCCTCGCCGCCCGCGCCGTGGTGCTGCTCGCCGACGAGCCGACCAGCGACCTGGACGCCGCCAACCGCGAGCGCGCGATGGCCGCCCTGCGCGCCGAGGCCGACCGCGGCGCCGTCGTCGTGGTCGCCACCCACGACGCCGAGGCCGCCGCGCAGACCGACGCCGAGCTGCACCTCGACGAGGGCGTCGCCACCTGGCGGCGACCGCTGGCCTGACCGGTCAGATCAGGTCGCGCACCCGGGCGACCAGTGAGTCCGTCACGGCGGCGCTGACCGCGACCTCGACCCGGGCCTCGAGCTCGTCCTGGTCGTCGAGGTCGGCGAGCAGGGCGCGCAGGTCGAGGTCGTCGATGGCGCGGTCGAGCACGTCGTCCGTCCTCAGCGCGGCGTCGATCGCGGAGTCGGGCAGGGCGCGGATCACGGCCTCGAGGAGCCCGTTGAGGCTCGCTGCGTCGAGCGCCTCGTCGACCAGGTCGGACGCCGGGGGCAGGGTGTCGTCCGCCTTCATCTGCGCGACGGCGTCGTGCAGAGCGGCTCGCAGCGCGTCGACCTCCGCGTCGCTGCGGACGCCGGGGCCGGCCACGTCGAGGAGGAACGCCTCGCGGCTGACGTCGAGACGGCACGCGGCGCGGTCGACGGCGATCAGCACGAGCCGCTCGGTCAGCGCCTCGATGCCCTCCGACTGCGAGACGACCGTCCGTGCGGCGCAGGGGGCGCGGGGCCGGAGCGGCTCGAACGACCCGCCGCCGTACGCGACCTGGACGGCCAGCACACCGCCGACCAGGGCAGCGGCGATGCCGGGCAGGGCGACGGCGCGGGCGCTCATGCCCGCCTCCCTGGGCGGGGGACGACCACGCTGAGCAGGGCCAGGACCGCCAGGCCGGCCCCGACCAGGAACGAGTCGCGGAACGCCCGGGTCGCGGCGCGCTCGAGCTGGGAGTCGAGGTCGCGCTCCAGCGCCGCGGCCGCCGGTCGTACGCCGGGCGCCAGGTCGGCAGCCGCGAAGACCCGGTGCAGGTCCGGCACCTGACCCTGTTGGGCGGTCAGCTCGTCGCCGAGCGCCCGGGCGAGCGCGATCTTGTCCTGCGCCGGCAGCGGTGCGTCGAGCACCAGCGACGCGATCGCCTCCTGGGCCGGGGCCTGCGCGTCCTCGAGGTCCGCGGTGAAGACCGGCGTGAGGATCGCCAGGCCGACGACCACGCCGACGTGCCGGGCGCCGATCGTCCAACCGGCGTGCTCCACCCGGGGCAGACGCAGATGGATCGCCCGGGCGGTGAGCCGGTCGATCGTCAGGCCCAGGCCGAGGCCCACCAGCGCCTGGGGGGCCACGGTCCAGGCGAGGTGGGCCGACGGTGGGATCGCGAGGCCCACCAGGCCGCCGGCGACCAGGAAGCACCCGACGGCGGTCTCGACCTCCTCGCCGGGACGCAGCAGCCGGGCCAGCGGGCGCGCGGCGAGCGCGGCCACCGGCACCACGGACACGGTGATCGCGGCGGTCGCGGGGGAGCGGCCCCAGCCGTCGACCAGCAGGAGGACCAGCAGGAAGAGCGCCGCGGTCAGCGCCGCGGAGAGCAGCGCCAGGGTCAGGTGGGGCCGCACCGCCGGGCGGTGCCGGTCCGTGGGGACCGGTGCCACGCGGACGGCGAGGGCCGCCGGCACCGCCAGCGCCGCGACCGGCACCTGCACCACGAAGATCGCCTGCCAGGAGATGGCCTCGGTGAGCAGCCCGCCGGCCACCGGCCCGGTCGCGGTGCCGACCACGCCGGCGGTGACCCACGCGGCCAGCCCGCGGCGCTCGCCGTACTCCGCCACCAGCAGCTCGAGACACCCCAGGAGCGCCAGCGCGCCCCCGAGTGCCTGCACGCACCGGGCCGCGATCAGCACCTCGATCGACGGTGCGACCGCGCACCCCGCGGAGGCCGCCGCGAACACCGCGATGCCGACGGCGCTGAGCACGCGGGGCGGCACCCAGGTGAAGGCCAGGGCGGTCGGTACGGCGACCAGCGCGAGCACCAGGTTGAACGAGATCAGCACCCAGGCGACCTGCGCCACCGACGTGTCCAGGTGTCGCAGGATGTCCGGGAGCGCGAGCGTCACCACCGCGGAGTCGGCGAGCACGAGGGCCACCGTGACCGCGAGGAGAGGAGCCACGGCGCGACGCACCGCTCCATCCTGGGGGACGACCCCAAGTCGGCTCCCAGTCGGCCTCAAGTGCCGCGCCCCAGAGTGCTCCCACAGACACCTGTGATCGATCCTCAGACAGGGAGCACACCCGTGAACCGCATCCTCTACCGCCTCGGCAACGGCGCCGCCGCCCACCCGTGGCGGACGATCTCCGCGTGGGTCGTGGTCGTGGTCGTGGCCCTCGGGCTCGCCGGCAGCTTCGGCGGCACGACCCACGACGACTACGACATCCCCGACGCTCGTGCCCAGGTGGGCATCGAGCAGCTGCGCGCGCACCTGCCCGCTCATGGCGGCGCTACCGCCCAGGTCGTGGTCCACGACCCGAGCGGCGACGCGCTGGTCGCCACCGACCTCCGCGCGCTGGTCGAGCGGCTGCACGGCCTCGACCACGCCAGCCACGTCACCGAGCCGCGCCTGTCGGCCGACGGCGACACCGCGCTCGTCACCGTGTCGTACGACGTCCCCGTGACCGACCCCGACCTGGTCGGGAAGAGTGGCTACGACCCGTTGGTCGGCGCGATCGAGCCGCTGCGCGACGCCGGCCTCCAGGCCGAGCTCGGCGGCGAGCTGCCCGGCGGCGCCGAGTCGGAGATGGCCGGCACCGGCGAGCTCGCCGGGGTGGTCGCGGCCCTCCTGCTGCTGGTGGTCGCCTTCGGCTCCGTCGTCGCCGCCGGCCTCCCGCTGGCGATCGCGCTGACGGGCCTGGCCGCGGGCTCGGCGGGGATCACCCTGCTCGCGGCGACCATGGACGTCAGCACCGCGGCCCCGACGGTCGCCACCATGGTCGGCCTCGGCGTCGGCATCGACTACGCCCTGCTGCTCGTCACCCGGCACGTGGAGTTCCTCGGCCAGGGCCTCGACAAGCGCGAGGCCTCCGGCCGGGCGCTGGCGACCGCGGGCCGGTCGGTGGTGTTCGCCTCCGCCACCGTGCTGATCTCGCTGCTGGGCCTGCGCCTGGGCGGGCTGCCGGTCTACTCGACGTTCGGCTACGCCACCGCGATCGCGGTCGTCTCCGTGATGGCCGCCGCGATCACGCTGGTGCCGGCGCTCTGCGGCCTCGCGGGGCACCGGCTGCTCCGGCGTCGCACCCGCAAGGGCCGCACCCGGGCGCAGAAGACCCCGCTCACCGCCCGGTGGGCGGCCCGGGTCGCGCATCGCCCGGTCGCCGCGGCCCTCGCCGCCCTCACGTTCCTGCTGCTGCTCGCCGCCCCGACGCTGGGCATGCGCACCTGGCCGCAGGATGGCAGCAGCAACAGCACCGAGACCTCGGTCCGTCGTGCCTACGACCTCATCGACGCCGAGTACGGCGCCGGCGCCAACGGCCCCTTCACGATCGTCGTCGACACCAGCCGTGTCGACGCCGACGCCGTGGCCGACCGGCTCGCCGACGACCGGGGCATCGCCGCGGTGACCACCCCGGTGACCAGCCCGGACCGGGCGATCAGCGTGTTCGACGCCGAGCCGACCACGGGCCCGGCCGACGAGCGGACCTCCGACCTGGTCGAGCGGCTCCGTGACGACCTCCCGGCCGGCGTCGAGGTCACCGGCACCACCCCGCTGTTCGCCGACATCTCCGGGATGCTCTCGAGCCGGCTGTGGCTGGTCGTCGGGTTCGTGGTCGCGGTGTCGGTGCTGCTCCTGGCGATGATGTTCCGCTCGGTTGTCGTGCCCGTGAAGGCCGCGGTGATGAACCTGCTCTCGATCGGTGCGTCGTACGGCGTCCTCACCGCGGTGTTCCAATGGGGTTGGGGCGGCAGCGTGCTCGGCATCGACCACGCGGTCGCGGTCTCGAGCTGGATCCCGATCCTCAACTTCGCGATCCTGTTCGGCCTCTCCATGGACTACGAGGTGTTCCTGCTCTCGCGGATCCGGGAGGACTGGCTGCGCACCGGCGACGCCCGCGGCAGCGTGGAGCGCGGTCTGGCCTCGACCGGCCGGGTGATCTCGTCCGCGGCCGCGATCATGGTGGTCGTCTTCCTCGGCTTCTCGACCGAGGCCGACACTGTGGTCAAGCAGCTCGGCTTCGGCATGGCGGTCGCGATCGTGCTCGACGCCACCGTGGTCCGGATGGTGCTGGTCCCCGCGACGATGACGCTCCTCGGCACGTGGAACTGGTGGCTGCCGGCCTGGCTGGACCGACTGCTCCCGACGATCGAGTCCGAGCGGCACGGCGACGGCGGGTCCGGCGACATCTGGGACGACTTCGACAAGACCGACGACCGCACGCCGGCCGGCGTCTGATCACAGGGAGCACGACGGAGCGTCGGCTGGCTCGGGCCGGCAGCGTCAGAAGGCGAACCGCTCCCGCTCGCGGCGGACCCAGTCCGCCGCGAGCGGGACGTCCCACTGCTCGCACAGCTCGAGCGCACGGTCGGCGTGCCGGGTGGCGAGGGCGTCCTCGCCGGTGGCGTGCGCGGCCATCGCGAGGAACATGTCGACCGGCCCGATCGCCGAGCCCGAGCCCGCGCACGCCGGCCGGCCGGCGAGATCGGTGAGGCACTCGTACGCCGTGGCCCCGAGCCCGGGCTCGCCCAGGTAGCAGGCCGCCTCCGCGCCCATGCTCCACGCCATCGGGGAGAACCACGTGTCGGAGCGCATCGCCCGGTCGACGTCGGCGGAGTGGGCGTCGAAGTAGGCGCGGGCCAGGTCGAGGTGCCCGGTGCGGCACTGGACGGCGACGATCGAGGTCGCGATCGGCAGGAAGGTGTTGCCCTCCATCGCGGTCATCGCGAACGACAGCTCGTCGTCGCGGCCCTGCCAGAGCAGCTGCATGAGGATCGCGCCGGCGACCGACTCCTCGTAGCCCGTGATCGACACGACCTCGCCGATACCCTGCATGTGGCGGATGATCCGCTCGACGTCGTCGAACCGGCCGCGCATCGCCGCCCAGGACACCTCCAGCGAGTCCAGCACCAGTTGGGCGTAGACGTGGCGCAGCCGGTCGGCCTCGGACCGCGCCCGGGACAGGCTCTCGTCGAGCACGTCGACGGCGCCGAGCTCACCGGCCGCGACCGCGCGCAGGGTCAGCGCGGCCGCCAGTGACATCGCGTCGCCCAGCCGGTCGGCGAGGTGGACGGCCTCGGTGGTGAGGTCGAGTCGCAGCTGCGCCGTACCACCCCTCCAGACCGCGATCGCGGCGTGCAGGCAGGCGCTCAGCGTCAGCTCCGGGTCGCCGAGGCGGCGGGCCATCGCGACCGCCTCGGCGGCGATCGCCTCGCGCTCCTGGGAGGTGGCGCCGTAGTAGATCTCGCCGGCCAGCGCCAGCATCACCCGGCAGCGGCCGGGGTCGTCGCCCTCCGGCAGCCGGTCCAGCGCGCGGCGCAGCGCGTCGACCACCAGCGGGTCGACCTCGGCGTGCGGTGCGGACTGCCACAGCGCGCCGGTGCTGGTCATGATCCCGGCGCGGGCGAGCAGGGTCGGGTCGCCGAGCTCGTCGGCGACCTCGACCGCCTCGTGGCAGACCCCGCGGAGCTCGACCCAGCGCCCGGCGCGGCGCAGCACCTCGGCGAGGTCGGTGAGCAGCTCGAACCGGGCCCGGTCGTCGGAGGTGGGGTCCTGGTCCTGGGCGCGCAGCGCGTGCTCGAGCATCTCGAGGGCCTCGACGTAGGCGAACACCGCCGTCGCGGACCGGGCGGCGGCCTGGGCGGCGGGCCAGGCTGCGGACAGGTGCCGCGGCCCCGCTGCGAGCCAGTGCCGGGCGATCTCGGCCTCGTGGCCGCCGCGGCCGGCGAGCGCCTCGGCCGCGCGAGCGTGCACCCGGGCGCGGCGCGACTGGGGCAGGATCGAGAGCACGGTGTCGCGGACCAGCGCGTGGGTGAACCGGAACCGGTCGACGCCGTCCTCCTCCACGAGCCCGGCGGCGAGTGCCGGGTCGAGGCCGTCGAGCACCCGGTCCTCGTCGGGGTCGTCGGGGTGCGCGGTCCGGGTCAGCGTGCCGAGCTCGAAGATCCGGCCGAGCACGCTCGCGGTCTGCAGCAGCTCGCGGGTCGGCTCGTCCAGCTGGGCCAGCCGCCGCGACAGCACCTCGTGCACGGCCGCCGGAGGCTGCGGCTCGGCGATCAGGGCGGCGATGTCGCCGCGCTCGCGGGCCAGGCGTGCATACTCGACGAGGAAGAACGGGTTGCCCTCCGTACGCCGCCGCAGCGCGTCGGTCTCGGGCGTGGTCGGCTCGGCCTCGGTGATCTGGGCGAACACCTGCGCGGCCGCGTCCGCGCTGATCCCGTGGAGCTGGATCCGCAGCGCATGCTTGCGGGCCAGCGCCTCGGCGACCTCGGCGAGCGCTGCGGTGGGCGGCGGGTGCTCGCGCCAGGTGGTGAGCACCAGCAGCCTCGGGCCTGGCCCCTCCGCCACCGCGGCCTCGGTGAGCAGACGCAGCACCCGCAGGCTGGAGGTGTCCGCCCAGTGCAGGTCGTCGATCACCAGCATCATCGGCGCCGCGGTCGCGGCGGCGAGCACCGCCTCGACCACGGTCTCCCAGGCGCGGAACGCCGCCGTGCCGCCGTCGTCGACGTCGCCGGCATCGTTGGTGGGCAGCTCGGAGCCGAGCCGCTCGAGCACGGTGGCCCAGGGCCACAGTGCGGGGGCGCCGTCGTCCTGGGAGCAGCGGCCCCACGCGATCGTCATGCCGTGGCCCGCGGCGTAGGTCGCCGCCTCGATCGCCAGGCGGCTCTTGCCGATGCCGGGCTCGCCGGTCAGCGCCACGAACGCCGGGGACCGGTCGCCGCCCGCGACCACCTGGTCGACCAGGTCGGTGAGCGCGGCGAGCTCCTCCTCGCGGCCCGCCATCGACCAGCCCCACGGCGACGGGAACGGCAGCGGGGCGTGCTCGTCCGCGGCTGCGGGCACCGGCGTGGGGGCCGCGGCGGGGGCGGGCTCGGGGACCGCGGTGGCCTCCTGCCGCAGCACGGCGGTCTGGACGGCGCGCAGCTCGGCGCCCGGCTCGAGGCCGAGCTCCTCGTCGAGCACGTCGCGGACCTGGCGCAGCACCGCCAGCGCGTCGGCCTGCCGCCCCGAGCCGGCCAGCGCCAGCGCCCGCAGGGCCCAGGTGCGCTCGCGCAGCGGGTGCTGGCGGGTCAGCGCGTCCAGCTCGGCCGCGACCGTGGCGTGCAGGCCGAGGAGGATGCCCAGGGCGGCGCGGTCCTCGGTGGCGAGCACCCGCAGCTCCTCCAGGCGGGCCCGCTCGGCCTCGGCGGCCGGCACCTCCCCGAGGTCGGCGAACGGCACGCCGCGCCAGAGCGCAAGCGCCTCGTCCAGCGTCTGGTGCAGGGCGTCCAGACCGGCGACGTCCGGAGCGCCTGCGGGCAGCGCGCGCCCGCGGCACAGGGCATCGGCCAGTGGCGCCACCCGGGCGTGGGCGGTGGCCACGGCCTGCTCGAACGCCGCGGTGTCGAGGTCGGCCTCGGGCAGCCGGAGCGCGTACCCGGGCTGCTCGGTCACCAGCAGGGTGCCGCCTCCGCGCGTGGTGCGGCCGGGCTCGAGGGCGCGGCGCAGCCCGGCGACGTACCCCTGCATCGTGCCGGAGACCCCGGGCGGGGGAGCGCCGTTCCAGACCAGGTCGGCGAGCGTGTCGACGGCGACGGCGCGGCCGCGGTGCAGGGCGAGCGCCGCGAGCAGCGCGCGCTGCTTGGGTCCTCCCAGGTTGACCGGGCCGGAGGCGTCGGTGGCCACGGTCGTGCCGAGCACGCCGATCTGCATGGCGGCAGGATAGGGCCGGTCAGCGCAGGGTGTCCGCGGATCCGAGCCGCCAGACCGCGAGGCCGCGGACGCCGTACTCACGGGCCAGCTCGACGCGGCGGGCGTACGACCGCGCGTCGGACCACCACAGCACGGTCCCGTTCGAAAGCCGCGCGGTCCACTCGCCCAGCTTGGGCCGCCAGTGCGCGGTGGCGCCGTCGCGGGCGACGAGGCCGCGCACCTGGCGCAGCGTGAGGCTGCGACCGGTACCCCTGGTCGGCCAGCTGTAGCCGTAGCCGGAGACGCCGAGCAGCACCTGCTCGGCCGGTACGACGGAGAGCAGTGCGTCCAGCGCGTCGCGCTGCCAGGGGAGCGGACCGATGGGGCCCGGTGCCGACCAGCTCGGGCCGTGCATGTCGTAGGTCATCACCGCGATCACGTCGGCGGCCTCGGCCAGGTCCGCCAGCAGGTAGCCGCGTTCGCGGTAGACGCGCAGCGAGGTCGAGGCGCTGACGTCGATCGAGACCGTCCGCTCCTCCGGCATCCGGGCCTGGAGCTCCTCCACGAGCGTCACCAACCCGTCCGCGTCGCTCGCACGCACTCCCTCCAGGTCGACGTTGACCGAGTCCCAGCCCTGGTCGGTGACGTCCGCCGCGACCCGGCTGGCGACCGACGCGATCTTCGCGGGGTCGGAGAGCATCCGGTGCAGCGCCACCCGGTCGAAGTCCTCGAGCCGGTCGCTGTAGTTGCTCAGCAGCAGCTCGGCCGCCAGTCCGTGCCGGTGCGCCGCGGCCAGCAGTCGCTGGGCGTTCTCGTTGGGCCCGCCGACCCGGCTGCCGGTGGCGTTGATGGACACGCCGGCGACGCTCAGCGTGCTCAGCCCGTGGGCGTTGCGGGCGACCAGCCGGTCCGGGCTGGTCTGCAGGATCCAGCCGGTCACCTCGAGCCCGTCCGGCCGCGCCGCTGTCGCCGTCGTGGGGACGAGCAGGAGGAGTCCGAGGACAGCCGCGACGAGGCGGGCGGGGCGCACCATGGGTCCCAGCCTGCCAGTGCAGCTCGGTGACCCGCTTACCAGTCACGGCGGTGGCGGTGGCGATGACCGAGGAGACGTGGTCGCCGTTCGCTGTGGTCACCCGAGGGTGGTCACCGCCGGCGCACGGCTGCGGGTCGGCGGTGGTCGACGTGCTGTGGTCGCCGTTGAAGGACGAGAGCCCAGTGGTGACCGGGTCCGCGTAGCACGATGGTTGAGGTGCGAGCGGAGCGAGCCTCGAAACCACGCGTCCGCGGAGGCAGCAGGCCGCGCGGGCCCCTGCGGACCCGAGAGGACAGGAACCAACCCACGACCGCAACGCGAATCGCGCTCCGAGTTACCTTGCTACTTCTGGTCAAGAGGGCGCGCGGCTCTCGCTTAGTCCGAGACCACCGGACCTACGATGCGGTCGTGGTCACGATTGTCAACTGTCCGAACGTCACGTGTAGGCATTCGTTTCCGATTGGCTTGGATCTCGACACCGTGACGTTTGTCGGGAACGGAATGAACGTCGCAGTCGAGTGTCCACGCTGCCATCGACGCTTCGATGCGACCGGAGGTGGCGATGGCACGTTTTCAACCGTGGGCGGGCGACTTCGTCGAGTAGCCAAGTTCATCTCGGAGGCGGACGACGGCACCCTCAACTCTCTGCGGCAGGACCTTGAGCGGGCCAGCGAGAATCACGACGTTGAGCGGGCCCGTCAGAGTCTGGCGGAGGCTGGCATTGCGGCATCGGGGTCGAAGTGGCAGGACCCCAACTTCGTTCTCGCGTTCATCAGTCTCCTGATCGCAGTCATCGGTCTTGTGCTTCAGCAGCGCGCTGCAGGCGATTCGCCCACGAAGGAGCAGATCGACAAACTCATCAGCCTTGAAGAAGCACAGCTCAGCGAGTCTGGTGAGCACGCCAGTTCCGGACCCTCGGTTTCAAGGGACATCACCTCGCAGCCGGGCAGAAACGACCTCTGCCCCTGCGGGAGCACCCGGAAGTACAAACGCTGCCACGGCGCCCACCCAACTTCTCCAGATCATCCAGGCAACCGCGCGAGCGACCTGGCGGGACGGACTAGCACCCTGTGAGACTGCAGGAGCAGATCGGCCCGCCTACACACCACGGGATCACAGGATCAAGATCGAAGGCCCGGGACGGGCGGCAGTAGCCGGGGACCACGTACATCGCACGGGTCAGTAAGACCTGCTCGTGAAGTCGGCGGAAGGGGCGTAGTCGGGGGACGTCGAGGTGCTCCGCCAGGTCCAGCACCGGCGCACGTTGGCCGGGCCGCTCGAGGCGCGGCGGCCTCGCCGGAATGGAACTACGTCCGCAGTGAACTCGATCAACGGCACTCCTGGGCATGGCTCTGACCCCGCGGGCCGTGGCCGGCGGGGTCGGGTGGTCAGGTATGTCGGGTGTAGGTGCGTCCGTGGGGGCTGGTCCAGGTGAAGTGTCGGTGGCCGGTGCGGTGGAGGGTCCAGCCGCCGTGGGTCTTGAGGCGGTGGTGGAAGCGGCAGAGGGGGACGAGGTTGCATGAGCAGGTCGGGCCGCCGTCGGCCCAGGCGATCGCATGGTCGAGGTCGCAGCCCCGGGATGGCCGGCAACAGCCGGGGAACACGCAGGTGGGGTGGGTGAGTAGGACCTGTTCACGCAGCCGGGGTGAAGTGGTGTAGCCGGGGACCTCGAGGTGCTCGGTCAGGTCCAGCACCGGTCGGAGGGTGACGGGTCCGGTGGCGGTGGCGCACCAGGACTCGACCTGGGCGACCAGGACCTGGCTGCGGGTGTTCTCCACGCCGGCGAGGGCGCCCTCGGAGAGGTGGGTGTAGATCACCAGCTCCCGGCCCCGCCGGGTCGGCGTCGGCCGCGGCGGCTCGCTGGTGGTGTCTGGTTGGAGCATGAGGTCGCCGCGGGCGAGGGCGCCGGCGGCCATCGCGCGGCGGACATCCAACGTCTCGGTGCAGCCGAGGTCGGCGAGCTGTTGGGCACCCTCGCTCAACGCGTGGTCGAGGTCGAGGGCGTCGGCCAGGTCGAGCTCACCGCGCACCGCCATGGTGCCGTCGAGGGAGACCTGGGTGGTGTCGACGTCGCAGAACCGGCCGTCGGCGGCCAGCAGGCGGCGGTGCTCGGCCTCGATTGGGTCGAACGTGGCCCGCGCGGCTTCCACCGTCCGCTCCAGTTGGGCCCAGGACAGCCGGTGCGCGAGGGGGGCGAGGTGCTTGTCGACGTGGTCGGCGCCCTCGGCGGGCAGGGACCGGGTGTGGGCGGCGATGCGGCGGGCCCGCCAGACCGGCACCGTGCCGGCGATCACCCGGGCCCACAGTCGGGGGAGGCGGTGGCGGATCTCGACCGCGTCGCCGAGGTAGCTGCGTCCGGCGTCGGTGGTCAGGCCGACCGCGAGCACGAAGTCCGCGATGCAGAACTCCGCGACCAGGGGTGCGCCGGGGCCGGCGATCGCGAGCTCGCCCTCGGAGCCGTCGATGGTCGCGGCGTCGTCGAGCCCGTCGGCGGGGTGGGCGGTGGCCCACTCAACGGCCAGCTCGAACTTGGCGATCTCGTGCCGGTCCAGCTCCGACTGCGTGGTCTCAAGGGCAGCCAGCAGCGCCCGGGGACCGTCGAGGTCCGGGTGCACGAGCGGGGTGGCTGCCATGTGTCCATCCCAGCAGAGGCCACCGACATCGCAGGGCCGGAATCCCCTTGTTCCACAGGGCCCTGGCGAAGTCGAAGGTAAAATCTTCCGGGTCGTGAGGTGGGGGATGTCGGCAGGCGGAATCCCGGGTCTACGACGGCGACCACAGCACGTCAACCACATGCCGACCTGGTGCCGGGCGCCGGCGGTGACCACCCTCGGGTGACCACAGCGAACGGCGACCACGCCCCTCGTCCTTCAACCACCGCAACCAGGTACGGACCCGCAGGCTGACGTACGTCCGCCTGCGGGCGTGGTTTCGAGGCTCGGGCCTAGCGGCCCTCGCACCTCAACCACCGTGCGTCGCCTTGCGGCCCTCGCACCTCAACCACCGTGCAAGGCAGACGTACGTCCGCCTGCGGGCGTGGTTTCGAGGCTCGGGCCTAGCGGCCCTCGCACCTCAACCACCGTGCAAGGCTGACGTACGCCGGCCCGCGGGGGTGGTTTCGAGGCTCGGGCATAGCGGCCCTCGCACCTCAACCACCGTGCGCCGGGCGGTGGTTTCGAGGCTCGGGCCTGGCGGCCCTCGCACCTCAACCACCGGGTGCCACCACGGACGTAGGCCGGGGATAGCGTGGCGGCATGCACCGGTTCGCCAGCGTCCTGCTCGTGGACCAACGGGGCTGGCTGCTCCTGCAGGAGCGTGACGAGCACCCGGTGATCGACCCGGAGCGGTGGGGGCTGGTGGGCGGTCACGTGGAGGACGGCGAGGAGTTCGAGGCCGCGGCGTACCGCGAGCTCGAGGAGGAGACCGGCATCCGGCTGGCGCCCGGGGAGCTGAGCCTGTGGCTGGACACCGAGGTGTTCCACGAGGCGTACGGGACGCTCGACGAGGTGCAGGTGTGGGTGGCCGCGACCACGCTCGCCGACGCCGACATCGTGGTGGGGGAGGGCCGGCAGATCGTGTTCGTCGATCCCGACCGGGCGCAGGCTCTCGACCTGACGGCCTCCGCGAGCCGGATCGTCCCCGAGTTCACGGCCTCCGGCAGCTATCGAGACCTGGTGCGAGTGGCGCTGTCACTGCTCTGATGTCTCCCATGGACCTCACCGTGTACCCCGTGCCCGCCGCCGGAGCCGAGGACGTCGTGGTCGCCGGACCCGGGCCCGACGAGGGCGCGGTGTTCACCGGCACCGAGGACGGCAGCATCTTCCGGGTCTCCCACGACGGGCAGCGCATCGACCGGGTCGCCCACACCGGCGGCCGCCCGCTCGGCATCGAGCTCGACCGGGACGGGCGGCTGCTGGTGTGCGACGCCCGCCGCGGCGTGCTGCGCGTCGACCCGCGCACGGGGGGCGTCGAGACCGTCACCGACCGCCTGGGGGGGACGCCGATGATGTTCTGCAACAACGCCGCGGTCGCCGCCGACGGCACCGTGTGGTTCAGCGACTCCTCCCGCCACTACGGCATCGACCGGTGGAAGGACGACTTCGTCCAGAACACCCGCACCGGCCGGCTCGCGCGGCTCGGCACCGACGGCACCGTCGAGGTGGTCATCGACGGGCTGGCGTTCGCCAACGGCGTCGCGCTGGCCGCGGACGAGTCGTACGTCGCGGTCGCGGAGACCGGCGCCCGGACCGTGGTCCGCTGGTGGCTGACGGGGGAGCGGGCCGGCACCCGCGACCACCTCGCCCACGATCTGCCGGGCTACCCCGACAACATCGCGCGGGGGAGCGACGGGCTGATCTGGGTCTCGATCGCCAGCCCCACCGACCCGGTCGTCGAGCGCCTCCAGCACGCCCCGATGCCGCTGCGCAAGGCGGTGACCCGGGTCCCCGAGCGGCTCCAGCCCAAGCCGAAGCGCACGGTCCGGGCGATCGCCTTCGACGACACCGGACGCCGGGTCCACGACGTCGACCTGCCGGCCACGGGCTACCACATGGTCACCGGTGTGCGGGAGCACGACGGCCGGCTCTGGCTCGGCAGCCTGCACGAGCCCGCGGTCGCGGTTGTGGACCTGTAGACACGTAGACTCGATCGCTATGGGCCTTCTCGACTCGATCACGTCCCCGCGTGACCTGCGTGGTCTCAGCGACGCCGAGCTGGACCAGCTCGCGAGCGAGATCCGCGACCTCCTGATCCGCACCGTCGCGACCAACACCGGCCACCTCGGACCCAACCTCGGCGTGGTCGAGCTGACCCTGGCGATCCACCGGGTCTTCGACTCGCCGCGCGACCGGATCGTCTTCGACACCGGCCACCAGGCCTACGTGCACAAGCTCGTCACCGGACGGGCCGCCGACTTCGGCACGCTGCGCCGCGAGGGCGGCATCAGCGGCTACCCGAGCCAGGCGGAGTCCGACCACGACATCGTGGAGAACTCCCACGCCTCCACAGCCCTCAGCTACGCCGACGGCCTCGCGAAGGCCTACACGATCCGCGGCGAGGACCGCCACGTCGTCGCGGTCATCGGCGACGGCGCGCTGACCGGGGGCATGGCCTGGGAGGCGCTCAACAACATCGCGATCGCCAAGAAGAGCCGCCTGGTGATGGTCGTGAACGACAACGGCCGCTCCTACACGCCGACCATCGGGGGTCTCGCCACGGCGCTCACCTCGCTGCGCACCAGCCCGCGCTACGAGAACGTGCTCGACATGGTCAAGCGGCGCCTCAACGCGGTCCCGGGCGTCGGGCCGGCGGCGTACGACGCCCTCCACGCGATGAAGAAGGGGCTCAAGGACGCGCTCGCGCCGCAGGGCCTCTTCGAGGACCTCGGGCTCAAGTACGTCGGCCCCGTCGACGGACACGACCGCGCGGCGATGGAGCAGGTGCTCGCGCAGGCCAAGAAGTTCAACGGACCGGTGATCGTGCACGCGATCACCCGCAAGGGCTACGGCTACGACCCCGCCGAGCGGCACGAGGCCGACCAGTTCCACGCACCCGGGCCGTTCGACGTGCAGACCGGCGCCGAGAAGCCCAAGGGCCGGATCTGGACCGACTACTTCTCCGACGCGATCGTCGAGATCGGCGAGCGCCGGCCCGACGTCGTCGGGATGACCGCGGCGATGATGCACCCCGTCGGGCTCGACGTGTTCCAGGCCCGGTTCCCCGACCGCACCTTCGACGTCGGGATCGCGGAGCAGCACGCCGCGGCCTCGGCGGCCGGCCTCGCGATGGGCGGCATGCACCCGGTGGTCGCGCTCTACGGCACGTTCCTCAACCGGGCCTTCGACCAGGTGCTGATGGACGTCGCCCTGCACAAGTGCGGCGTCACGTTCGTGCTCGACCGCTCGGGGGTCACCGGCGACGACGGCGCCAGCCACAACGGCATGTGGGACATGTCGATCCTGCAGGTCGTGCCGGGCCTGCGCCTGGCGGCGCCGCGCGACGCGACCCGGCTCGCCGAGCTGCTCGACGAGGCCATCGAGGTCGACGACGCCCCGACGGTGGTGCGCTTCCCGAAGGGCCCGCCCCCGGCCGACATCGACGCGGTCGGCCGCGCCGGCGGAGCCGACGTACTCGTCCGCAAGGGCACCAAGGACGTGCTCGTGGTCGCTGTCGGCGCGATGGCCACGACCGCCGTCGAGGTCGCCGACCGGCTGGTCGCCCAGGGCATCGGCGTCACGGTCGTCGACCCGCGCTGGGTCAAGCCGGTCGACCCGGCGATCGTGGAGCTCGCGCGCGAGCACCGGCTGGTGGTCAGCATCGAGGACAACGGCGAGACCGGCGGCTGCGGCGCCGTCCTGCTCCAGACGCTCAACGCGGCCGGCGTGCACACGCCGTTCCGGCTGCACGGCATCCCGCAGCAGTTCCTCACGCACGCGAAGCGCGCCGCGATCCTGGAGCGGATCGGCCTCACCCCGCAGGCGCTGGCGCTCGGCATCGTGGAGGACATGACCTCGCTGTCCGAGGGTCGTTCTCCCATCGATGTCGAGCAGACGACCTAGACCTCTCCGCGCCGCGCTGGCCAGCCTCCTGGCCGCGGCGGCGCTGACGGGCTGCTCCGGCTCGGACGGCGACCCCGCGCCGCCGGCGGCGGCCGCCCCGACCGACGTCGTGCAGGCGCTCGGCCGGGCACTCGACGCCCGCGCGCGGGTCGTCCGCCGTGCCGACGGCGACGCGTTCGCCCGGCTCGTCGGCGGCGGCCCGGCCTTCCGGGAGCGGCAGGAGACGTGGTTCGGCAACGTCACCCAGCTGCCGGTCGCGCAACTGTCCTACCGCGCCGACCCCGGCAGCCTGGTCCGCGAGGGCGACGCCTACCGGGTGACCGTCACCGAGTCGCTCCAGCTCGACGGGTACGACGCCGCGCCGGTCACCCGCGAGGCGCGCTATCGGTTCGCACCGACGCCGCGGCACCCCCGCCGCTTCCGGCTCACCGCGGCGACCGAGTCGGACCCCCAGCCCTGGGACACCGGCCCGGTCGAGGTGCGCGAGGGCGACGGCGTGCTCGGCGTCTTCGACCCCGAGAGCGTCGACCAGGCCCCCGCGCTGATCGCCTCGGTGGAGTCCGGCATCGCGACGGTCTCGGCCGAGGTGCCCTACGACTGGCCCGGGACGGTCGTCGTCTACGCGCTCACCGACCCGGCGTTCCTCGACGGGCTCGAGGACGTCCCCGGCGACGACCCCGGGGACCTCGACGCGGTGGCGTTCCCGGCGGGGGAGGGCACCCGCTTCGTGCTGAACCCGCGGATGGTCGCGGACCCCGGCCCCGACCGCGACCGGCTGGTGCGTCACGAGCTCACGCACGTCGCGGTCGGCACCCGCGACGACGAGGCACCGGTGTGGCTCTCCGAGGGGCTCGCGGAGTACGTCTCGGTGCGCCCGCTGGCGCCCGAGGACCGGCGCATCCCCGAGGCCGCGGTGGCCGCCGCCGAGGCGGGCGTCGACGACCTCCCCGACGACGCGACGTTCAACGACGAGGACTCCGACGCCCACTACGGCCTCGCCTGGTGGGCCGTGGAGTACCTCGCCGACGCGTACGGCGAGGACGCCCCCTGGCGGCTGCTCGACGCGATGAGCGGGTCCGGAGCCGACCCCGACACCGTGCTGCACGACCAGTTCGGCACCAGCACCCGCGAGCTCGCCCGGCAGGCCGACCGGCTGATCGTCTCGCTCTACGAGGCGGTCGGCTGACCCCAGATCACGCTGTCCGGTCGGATCGGTTTCGGACCGGGGTTCAGCGGTAACGGTGGCCTCATGAGCGTGATGCGCACGAAGTCCATCGAGCACTCCCTGGAGGACACCGAGGACCCGGAGTTCAAGCTCAAGAAGAACCTCACGGCGATCGACCTCACCGTGTTCGGCATCGGTGTCGTCATCGGTGCGGGCATCTTCACGCTCACCGGCCGGGTCGCCGCCCAGTACGCCGGCCCCGGCGTGGTGTTCTCGTTCGTGATCGCCGCGATCTGCTGCGCGCTCGCCGCGCTGTGCTACGCGGAGTTCGCCTCCACGGTGCCGGTGGCGGGGTCGGCGTACACGTTCTCCTACGCCACGCTCGGCGAGCTGGTCGCCTGGGTCATCGGCTGGGACCTGCTGCTCGAGCTGATGCTCGGTGCCTCCGTGGTCGCCCAGGGGTGGAGCACCTACCTCGTGACCTTCCTCGACGAGATCGGCATCACCTGGCCGGCGTCGATCGGACCCGCCTCCGACTTCGGCTGGGGCCACGTCAACCTGGCGGCGATCCTGCTGGTCGCGGTGCTCGGGGCGCTGATCGCGATCGGCATCAAGGAGTCGCTCCGGGTCAACCTCGTGCTCGTCGGCGTGAAGCTCTTCATCGTGCTGTTCGTCATCGTCGCGGGCCTCTTCTACGTCTCCGGCGCCAACTACGACCCGTTCATCCCGGACGCCGCCGACCCGATCGAGGCCAGCGGCCTGACCCAGCCCCTGATCCAATGGGCGTTCGGCGTGGAGCCACAGACGTTCGGGGTCCTCGGCATCATCTCCGCGGCGTCGGTGGTGTTCTTCGCCTACATCGGCTTCGACGTCGTGGCGACCACCGCCGAGGAGGCCCGCAACCCGCAGCGCGACCTGCCGCGCGGCATCCTGGGGTCCCTGGCCATCTGCACGCTGCTCTACGTCGCCGTGGCGCTGGTGATCACCGGGATGGTGCCCTACGACAAGATCGACCCCGACGCGGCACTCGCGAGCGCGTTCACGTCGGTGGGCCGGGACGGCTTCGCGACGCTGATCGCGGCCGGCGCCGTCGCGGGCCTGACGACGGTCGTGATGACGCTCCTGATCGGCGCGATCCGCGTGGTGTTCGCGATGTGCCGCGACGGACTGCTGCCGCCGAGGTTCGCGCGCACCCACCCGAGCACCGGCACGCCGATCCGGATCACCGCCGCCATCACGCTGACCGTCGCGGTCATCGCCGGGCTGACCCCGATCGGCAAGCTCGAGGAGATGGTGAACATCGGCACGCTGACCGCGTTCACGCTCGTCGCGCTGGCCGTTCCGGTGCTACGGCATACCCGGCCCGACCTCGACCGCGCGTTCCACGTCCCGTGGAGCCCGGCGGTGCCGGTCCTGGCGGCGCTGGTCTGCGTCTACCTGATGCTCAACCTCTCGATCGAGACCTGGCTGCGGTTCCTGATCTGGATGGCGCTCGGCTTCATCATCTACTTCCTCTACGGCCGCACCCACAGCCGCGTGGGGCTGAGGGAGCGGGGTGAGGCCGTGGCGCCGGTCGAGGTCGACTGAGTCGTCGAGGCACCCAGAATGCCATTTCTGGTGCCTCGACGATCGACCGGCGGCCTCAGCCCGCTCAGGCGGCGGTGATCACGAGCTCCTCGCCGACCCGGCCACGTTCGGTGCGGGGCCGGGTGGGTACGAGAGGCCCGTGGAACCTCGATGGCAGAGCGGCCCCGCCAGCATCACCCTGGTCCGACACGGCGAGAGCGTCGGCAACCGGGCCGACGTGACCGCCCGGGAGTCGGGTGCCGAGCGACTGGACCTCGACGACCGGGACGCCGACGTGGAGCTGTCCGACACCGGGGTCGAGCAGGCCGAGGCGGTGGGCCGGTGGGTGACCGGCGCCGAGCAGGACTGGCGTCCCACGCTGGTGCTCAGCTCGCCGTACCGCCGAGCGGCCGACACCGCGCGGTTCGCGACCGCGCCCCTGGACCTGTCGGTGTCGTACGACGAGCGCCTGCGTGAGCGCGACCTCGGCGTGTTCGACGGGCTGACCGGCCGGGGCATCCGGGCGCGCTACCCGGAGGAGGCCGAGCGTCGCACCCGGCTCGGCAAGTTCTACTACCAGCCCCCGAGCGGCGAGAGCTGGGCCGATGTCGTGCTGCGGGTGCGCAGCCTCCTGGGCGACCTGCGGCACGGGTACGACGGCGAGCGACTGTGGCTGTTCACCCACCAGGCCGTGATCATGGCGTTCCGCTACGCGCTGGAGGGGATCGACGAGCCCAGCCTGCTCGACATCGACCGACAGGTGCAGATCCCCAACGCCTCGCTGACCCGGTTCCACCGGGCCGGTGACCGGTTCGAGCTCGACACGTTCGCCGACACCCGGGCCGTCGACGACCAGGACGCGGAGGTCACGCACGAGGAGAGCCGGGTGGGCAGGCGTGGGGCCTGAGGTCGTCATGCCCGCGCTGCTGCGGGCCTGGCCCCTGTCGGAGCCCGGCGTCGGCAAGGACGACCGCGGCGACCTGCTCGTGCTCGGTGGCAGCGCCTCGACACCCGGTGCGGCCCTGCTCGCGGGCCTGGCCGCGCTCCGGGCAGGGGCCGGCAAGCTCGCGGTCGCCACCGTCGGATCGGCGGCGACCGCGCTGGCCGTGGCGGTGCCGGAGGCGCAGGTGGTCGGGCTGCTCGAGGACGAGGAGGGGCGGATCGACCCGCGTGCCGCGGCCGAGGTGGTCGACCGGGCCGAGGCCGCCGACGCGGTGCTGGCGGGACCCGGGCTCGAGGACCCCGACAGGGCGGACGCGCTGCTCGCGGCGGTGCTGCCGCGCCTGGGTGTGCCGGTCGTCCTCGACGCCCTCGGTACGGCGTACCTGACCAAGCGTCCCGACGGGCTCCGGCACCTCCACGGGCGGGCCGTGGTGACGGCCAACCCGACCGAGCTGGCCCACCTCGCCGGGCAGGGGGAGTGCGGCACGAGGCAGGAGCGGCTCGAGGCCGCCGCCGGGGTCGCGCGCAGGTCGGGCGTCGTCGTGCTCGTCGGGGCCGAGGACAAGCTCGTCCTCGACCCGGCCGGCCGGTCGTGGGTCGTCGAGGGCGGCGGACCGGGCCTCGGGGTGTCCGGATCGGGCGACGTGCAGGCCGGGATCGTCGCCGGGCTTCTGGCGCGCGGTGCCGAGCCGGCGCAGGCCGCGGTGTGGGGCGCCTACCTGCACGCGCGCGCCGGCGAACGGCTGGCGGGCAGCATCGGGCACGTCGGGTACCTCGCCCGCGAGCTCCCGCCTGTCATCCCCACGGTCCTCGGCGAGCTCATCTGAAGCCGACGCCGTACTCCGCGCGGAGTACGGCGAGGTGTCTGCCGTGGCCAGACGCGTCAGGCCCGCCGGCTTGACAGCCTGATCGCCATGACCACTGGACTGCGAGCGCCTGACCCCACCGATGCCGATACCCGGGCGAAGAGATCACCGGCCAAGACCCTGCTGCCCTGGCTCGTGCTGGCCGTGTGGGTCGGGCTGCTGGTGGGCGGCTACTCGCTGGCCGGCAAGCTCGACTCGGTGACCCGCGACGGCCAGGTCGACTACCTACCGGCCAGCGCGCAGTCGACCAAGGTGCTCCTGGCCGAGAACGAGCTTCCCGGGGGTGAGAACGGCCTGCTCGTGGTCGCGTACGAACGACCGGGCGGCCTCCGACCGGGCGATCGGGATGCGGTCGTGCGCGGCCAGGCCGAGCTGGCGGGGCGATTCGGCAACGACACCGAGACACCGCCCCAGATCGTCGAGTCCGACGACGGCACGGCCCTGATGTACTCGCTGCCGCTCGACCGCGAGGCGGTCGCAGAGGAGGCCGGAGCCACCGCGGACGCGCGTGACCTGCTCGCCGACCGGCCGGAGGGCCTGAACGCCTATGTCACGGGCCCGACCGCGCTCGGGGCCGACATGGACGAGGTCTTCGATGCCGTCGACTCCACGTTGATGCTCGTGACGGCGGTCGTGGTCGCGCTCCTGCTGATCCTGACCTACCGCAGTCCGCTGCTGTGGCTGGTCCCGCTCACGTCGGTCGGGGCCGCGGCGCTCATGGCGATGGGGGTCGTGTACGCACTCACCCAGGTCTTCGACCTCACCGTGACGAGCATGAGCTCGGCCCTGCTGATCGTCCTGGTCTTCGGCGCGGGCACCGACTACGCCCTGCTTCTCGTGTCTCGCTACCGCGAGGAGCTGCACCACCACGAGCGGCCGATCGACGCGATGCTGGCGGCCCTGCGTGCGGCCGGCCCGGCGATCCTTGCTTCGGCGGCGACGGTGGCGGCCGGACTGTTGTGCCTGCTGGCCGCGGATCTCAACAGCACCAGCGGACTCGGCCCCGTGGGTGCGGCGGGCATCGGGTCCGCACTGCTCGTCATGCTGACACTGTTCCCGGCCTTGCTGGTGGTGCTCGGGCGTCGGGTCTTCTGGCCGTTCGTGCCGCGGCGCGGGGTTGAGGCACACAGCTCTCGATCTGTGTGGACTCGGCTCGGCGAGCTGGTCGCGCGCCGGCGCGTCGTCAGCTGGGCGGCGCCGCTCCTGGTCCTGGGTGGTCTCGCGCTCGGCACCGTGGGTGTCAGCGGCTCGCTCCCGCAGCTGGACCAGTTCGCCCGTTCGGCACCGGAGTCGGTGACCGGGGCGAAGCTGATCGAGGCGCAGTACCCCGACGAGAGCGGTCAGCCGCTCACCGTGATGAGCCCGCCGGACAAGAGTCACGAGGTCCTGGCCGCCGTGAGCAGCACGCTGGGGGTCGCCCAGGCCGAGATCGGCCGGGCCAGCGACGACTGGGTCGAGATCTCCGTGATCCCGGTCGACCCGCCGGAGAGCGCGGCTGAGACGGCGACGATCAAGCGGCTGCGGGAGCATGTCCACGAGGTCGCCGGTGAGGCCGCGCTGGTCGGCGGGCCGAGTGCCGAAAAGCTCGACGAGACCGAGACCAACCAGCGCGACCGCATACTGGTGATGCCGCTGATCCTGCTGGTGGTGCTCGCCATCCTCGGGTTGCTGCTGCGGGCGATCGTGGCTCCACTCGTGTTGGTCGCCACTGTCGTGGTGTCGTTCTTCGGAGCCCTCGGGCTGTCCAACCTGGTGTTCGACCAGGTGCTCGGCTTCGCCGGGTTGGAGTCGTCGGTGCCCCTGATCGGGTTCCTCTTCCTGGTCGCCCTCGGTGTCGACTACAACATCTTCCTGATGACCCGGGTGCGTGAGGAAGCAGCCCGGCACGGCACTGTCGACGGCACGAAGCGTGGCCTCGCGGTGACCGGTGGCGTGATCACCTCGGCCGGCGTCGTGCTGGCGGCGACGTTCGCGGTGCTCGCCTCGCTGCCGCTCGTCATGCTCGTGGAAGTTGGGATACTGGTCGCGGTCGGCGTGCTCATCGACACCTTGCTGGTGCGGTCCATCGTGGTTCCCGCACTGACGATGTCGATGGGGTCGCGGATCTGGTGGCCCAGCAAGCTCTGGCGCACGGGAGAGGACAGTGTCGATGACCGTGTGTGAACGATGATGGCGCTCCGTCCGCCAGCGGCCGATCGGCTGCTGGCGGCCGGGTCGTTCGTGCTCGGCGTCGCCATCGCGATCACGCTCGAGGCGGTCACTGTTCTGGACGAGCGAAGCGTGGATCTGTGGGCGATCGCGCTCCTGGCCGCGATGTCGGCGCCGTTGCTGGTCCGCCGGCGCTGGCCGATCCCCGTGGTCCTCGCGGTCCTCGCCGTGTCGACGCCGTACCACATGCTCGACTATCCCCACGAGGCCGCGATGCCGGTCTTGGTGGTGGCGGCCTTCACGGCGGCGCGCCACAGCGAGCCACCGCGACCGGCCTACGCCGCCCTGGTGGCGGTGGCCGCGGTGATCCTGCCGGTCGTCGCCGCGTCGGGGGCACTTGGTAACGCTCTCCTCGGCGTCGGCTGGCTGTTCATGGCCTTCTTCGCCGGACTGGCGGTCCGCTTCCGTCAGAACTGGACGACCGCCGTCACCGCGCGGCTCGAGCAGGAGCGTGCCGACGAGGTCGAGCGGCGGGTCGCCGAGGAGCGGATCCTGATCGCTGCCGAGCTGCACGACGTCCTCGCGCACGGCCTCGCGGTCGTGAACGTCCAGGCGTCCGTCGCTGCGCACCTCATCGACCAGCTGCCGAGGCGGGAGGAACCGTCGCTGCGGGAGCTGTCGATCACGCTGCACCAACTGTCGGACACGAGCCGGACCACCCTCCACGAGCTGCGTGCCGTCCTGGACGTGCTGCATGGCGGTGAGGGCGAGCCGACGGAGCCCGCACCCCATCTCGGCGAACTGCAGCGCCTGGTGGAGATGGCCGAGGCGGCTGGTGTTCGCGTCGACGTGGAGACTGACGGACTGCGAGACGAACTGCCGTCGACGGTCTCGGTCGTGGCCTATCGGATCATCCAGGAGTCGCTCACCAATGTCATCCGACACTCGACGGCCAAGCAGGCGACCGTCCGGCTCGACCACGACGGCCACCGACTCACGATCGCGGTCGTCGATCACGGGCCCGCGCGACCGAGCTCGACCGTGGCGTCGTCCGGCTTCGGGATCGCCGGGATGACAGGGCGGGCGCAGGCCGTCGGCGGCGAGCTGTCCGCCGGGCCGGGCGAGTCCGGAGGATTCGAGGTCTGGGCCACCCTGCCGGTGCCGGAGACCTGGCGGGTGTCGTCGTGATCCGGGTCCTGCTCGCCGACGACCAGGCTCTCGTGCGCGGCGCCTTCGCGCTGCTGGTCGACTCGGCTGACGACATGGAGGTCGTCGGCGAGGCCGGCACCGGCGACGAGGCCGTGACGCTGACCCGGGACCTGCGCCCCGACGTCGTCTTGATGGACATCAGGATGCCCAGCACCGACGGGATCGAGGCGACTCGGCAGATCTTCGCCGACGATCGATCGAGCGGCAGCAAGGTGCTCATCCTGACCACGTTCGAGACGGACATCAACGTCCTGCGCGGCCTGCGCGCGGGGGCGTGTGGATTCCTGCCCAAGGACACCCGTCCGAACGCGCTGCTCGACGCGATCCGCACTGTCGCCGCGGGAGAGGCGCTGCTGTCGCCCGGCGCGACGAGGGCGGTCATCACCCGCGCGCTGAGTCACCCCGACGCGCCTGCGCCCGAGCGGCTGGCCACCCTGACGACGCGCGAACGCGAGGTGCTTCGGCTCGTCGCCGCGGGCCGAAGCAACCAGGAGATCGCCGACGAGCTGGTCGTCAGCCCGCTGACCGCCAAGACGCACGTCGGCCGCATCCTCGCGAAGCTGGGCGCTCGCGACCGGGTCCACCTCGTGATCGCCGCCTACGAAGCCGGGCTCCACTAGGGGCGAAGCCGCCTGCGCGGTGGTTGAGGTGCGAGCGAAGCCGCCTGCGCGGTGGTTGAGGTGCGAGCGAAGCCGCCTGCGCGGTGGTTGAGGTGCGAGCGAAGCCGCCTGCGCGGTGGTTGAGGTGCGAGCGAAGCCGCCTGCGCGGTGGTTGAGGTGCGAGCGAAGCGAGCCTCGAAACCACCCGCCGCAACCGTCGACTCTGTGCTTCGTCAGGTGCCCACCAGGGGTCGTGCCTCGTCGGACAGGAACAAGTTGGGCGAGGGCCGCAGCAGTCAGGCGTGGGTGATCGCGGACAAGCGACTTCGTCCTGTCTGGTTACGCCGATCGACCCGTTGATCGGTCGGCGCCGGCGAATGAGCCTCGCTCGCGGGCCTCGCGCGGCCAGGTGCTGCGTCAGACCACCCGCACCGGCGTACGCCGGACGGTGAAGTCCCACACCCTCCTGGACATCTCCCGGCTGAGCCGGATGCAGCCGTGCGACTCCGCCAGGTTGGTGCCGAGCAGCCAGTCCGCGTGGATCTGTCTGCCGTTCGCCTTCGAGCGCGGGATCCGGTGGAAGCCGATGCCGCACGGGGCGAACCGGACGAAGTCGTCCAGCCAGACCGACCCGCTCGTGGACTGGTTGAGCCTGATCCGCGCTGCCCGGCCGCAGTAGGAACCGGTGGCGTGGGCGCCCCGGCGCAGCACCCGGGGGTTGTCGACCATCCCGCCCTCGGCGACCACCCGGCCGGCGGGGCCGACCAGCCAGACCCAGTTCTGGTGCTGCGAGATCACGATCCGGCGGCCCCGCCCGGAGTGGCCGGGCACCGGACGCTGGTCGCAGCGGCCCGCCTCCCAGCGGCCCTCGGCGTACAGCTTGCGCCGGGTCCGCTCGTCCAGACGCCCGTTCTGGGCGAGACCCTGGCGCGACTGGAAGCGCAGCACCGCCGAGCGGGTGTGCGCATCCAGCCGGCCGTCCGCCGGGCCCGCCTGGCAGCCGAGGTCGTTGAGCCGCTGCTGCGCCTTCACGACCCGGTCCTGCCCGGGCGCGGCGACCGTCGGCGACGTCCCGAGCGCGAGTGCGAGGACGACGCAGACGGCACCGACGGCGGGCAGGAGCGGACGCTTCATCCGCCCATCCAACCCCGACGCCCCCCGGTGGCGAAAGGCCGGGACGGGACGGGCCTTTCTGCCCTACGCGGCACCCGGGCGCGGCGAGAACGTGGGAGACGGCCAGAAGGAAGGTGCACCACGATGCGACTTACCTGGAGGGACGGCGCGGCCGCCCTCGCCGTCGCAGCCGCAACGGCGGGGTACCTGCTGTGGTCGACCGGCACCGCGTTCCAGAGCACCTCGATCAGGGTGATCGCCCTGGGGGTGCTCGCGCTGGGCGTGGTCGGCTGCACAGCGACCGGGGACCGGATGACGGAGATGTACGGCGCGGGCGAACGCGACCACACCCCCGTCTGGTTCGTGGCCGTGACCTCCACGCTGGGCGCCAGTGCGCTCGTCGGGGGGCTGACCGCGATCATCGCGGCGAGCGAGATGATGTTGGGAGTGCTCGTCCTGTCGATGGTCGCCCTGTGGGTGCTGGCGACAGCGCGTCAGCTGGTGGCGGAACCCACGCACCACGTCCACCGTCTGCGGGCTCGTCACTGACCCGTCAGTAACGGCCACCGGGCCGACGGAGGACGTCCGGGCCGCCACGCACCCTCGGGTTCGCGGCGGCCCGGTGCCGTGCGCCCGCCGCGGTCTCGGGTTCCAGGAGCTCACGCACCCGGACGACCTGGACACCGACCTGGCGCTCTACGAGCGGGCGCTCCTGATCGGGCCGGACGAGCCTCGACGGCAAGCGGCGGATGACGCGGGAGGAGATGCCGTCGTACCGCGCCGTCCAGGGCGAGGAGTTCGACGACTACACCTACTGGGTCGGCAGCGATCCCGCGACCCGGCAGGCCTACTCCACGTTCGCGCGACAGGTGCGGGGGCCGTCGGGGGAGCCGCGGGGCGCGGCGCTCGCCTACCAGGAGATCACCGAGTTGGTCCGGGCGATCCAGGTCAAGGACGAGTTCGTGGCCGCGGTCTCGCACGAGCTGCGGACGCCGCTGACCGCGGTGCTGGGCTACCTCGAAGCTGCTGCTCGACCGCGACGACCTGGACGACGAGGCCGCGGCGCACATGCGCGTGGTGCAGCGGCACGCCCAGAGGCTGCAGGCCCTGTTGGCCGACCTGCTGCTCGTCAGCGAGGTCTCCGACGGCAGCCTGCGCCTGCAGCCCGCACCGGTGGACCTGGTCGAGGTCGTGGCGGAGGCGGTCGACGCGGCGGGGCCGTCGGCAGAGCGCAACAACATCGTGGTGCGCACGGAGATGCCAGACCGGCTGCCGGCGGTGGCGGACTGGCTGCGCATGCGGCAGGTGCTCGACAACCCGATCTCCAACGCGATCAAGTACACCGACGGCGGCGGCTCGGTCGTGGTGGCGCTGAGCCGCAGCGACGACGACCTCGGCGACGGCATCGTCATCGAGGTCGTCGACACCGGCATGGGCAAGCTCCATTCATCGAGGCCCACGGCGGGACCGTCGAGGTGGACAGCGAGCTCGGCCGGGGCACCACGTTACGCGTGGTGCTCCCCGGCCTCGCCCGCCGTCCCTGACGGTCAGTGGAAGGAGCCGAGCCCCTCGCGCTCGAGCAGCATCGTGAGCCCGCCGTTCCAGAACGAGAACCCGGCGCCGGTGATCATCGCCAGGTCGAGGTCCTCGGCGGCCACGACCACGCCCTCGTCGATCATCCGCCGGGCCTCGTCGGCCAGACCGGTCAGCACGCGGGTGCGGATCTCGGCGGGCTCGAGCACGACCGGGGAGGCCGGCTTCTCCAGCAGCGCCTCGACCTCCGGGTCGATCGCGCCGTCGGGGCCGTAGTACGACGCCTTCCGCGCCGCCACCACGCGCTCGAGGGCGGGGGAGACGTAGAAGCGGTCCGGGAACGCGCGGTGCAGCGTCTCGTTGTTGTGCAGCGCGATCGCGGGGCCAACCAGCGAGAGCAACATGAACGGCGGCATCGGGGCGACACCGGCGAACGCGCCGTCGACGACCGGCACCGGGGTGCCCTCGTCGACGATGCGGCCGACCTCGCCCATGAAGCGGCCGAGCAGCCGGTTGACGATGAACGACGGGCTGTCCTTGACCAGGATCGTGGTCTTCTTCAGCGCCTTGCCGGTCGCGAACGCGGTGGCCAGCGTGGCGTCGTCGGTGTTGTCGCCCTTGACGATCTCCAGCAGCGGCATCACCGCGACCGGGTTGAAGAAGTGGAAACCGACGACCCGCGCCGGGTGCTCGAGGTCGGCCGCCATCTCGGTGATCGACAGCGAGGAGGTGTTGGTCGCCAGCACGCACTCGGGCGAGACGACCTTCTCGACGTCGGCGAACACCGACTTCTTCACCGACATCTCCTCGAACACGGCCTCGATGACGAAGTCGGCGTCGGCGAAGTGCTCGGCCTTGTCGATGGCGCCCGTCACGAGCGCCTTGTGGCGGTTGGCCAAGTCCACGTTGATCCGGCCCTTGGCGAGCAGCTTGTCGATCTCGGCGTGCACGTAGCCCACACCCTTGTCGACGCGCTCCTGGTCGAGGTCGGTCAGCACCACCGGCACCTCGAGGCGGCGCACGAACAGCAGCGCCAGCTGGCTGGCCATCAGGCCCGCGCCGACGATGCCGACCTTGGTCACCGGCCGGGCGAGCGAACGGTCCGGGGCACCGGCGGGCCGCTTGGCCCGCTTCTGCACCAGGTCGAACGCGTACAGCGACGCGATCAGCTCGGGGGTCTTGGACATCGCCTCGAGGGCGTCGTCCTCGCGGGCGAAGCCGGCGTCGCGGTCGCCGTCGCGAGCGGCGTCGATCAGCTCGACCGCCGTACGCGCGGCGGGGCTGGCGCCCCCGGTCTTGGCCTCGACCAGCGCCCGGCCTCGGGCCACCGCCGCATCCCAGGCCTCACCGCGGTCGACGCCGCGACGCTCGACGACGGTCTCGCCGGCGAGCACGGAGTCGGCCCAGAGCAGCGACTGCTCCAGGAAGTCGGCGCCGGAGAAGACCGCGTCGGCCAGCCCGAGCTCGAAGGCGGCCTTGCCCGACAGCGTCTTGCCGTTGTTGAGCGGGTTCTCGAGGATCACGGTCACGGCCTTGTCGGCGCCGACCAGGTTGGGCACCAGGAACGCGCCGCCCCAGCCGGGCACCAGGCCGAGCATGACCTCGGGCAGGCCGAGGGCGGGGGCGCTGTCCATCACCGTGCGGTAGGTGCAGTGCAGGGCGACCTCGAGGCCGCCACCCAGCGCGAGGCCGTTGACGAAGCCGAACGACGGCTTGTGGCCGTCCTGCAGCTTGCGGAACACCGCGTGGCCGAGCTCGGCGACGACGCGCACGGCGTCCGGGCCACCCCCGGAGATCGAGGTGAGGTCGGCGCCGGCCGCGAGGATGAACGGCTTGCCGGTCACCCCGAGGGCGGCGATCTCGTCGTCGGCGAGCGCCGCGTCGATCGCCTCGTTCAGCGCGAGCAGCGAGCGCGGGCCGAACGTGTTGGGCTTGGTGTGGTCCTCGCCGTTGTCGAGCGTGATCAGCCCGAGCACGGGGCCGCCGGGCAGGCTCACCTTGCGCAGGTGGGCCTGGGTCACGCGCTCCGCGTCGGAGGAGATCTCCTGGGCGCGGGTCAGCAGGGTCGTCAGGTCGCTCATCAGGCTGCCTCTCCAGTCCAGTGCGGGTTCTCCCAGATCACGGTGCCGCCCATGCCGATGCCGATGCACATCGTGGTCAGGCCGTAGCGCACCTCGGGGCGCTCCTCGAACTGCCGGGCCAGCTGCGTCATCAGGCGCACGCCGGACGAGGCCAGCGGGTGGCCCATCGCGATCGCGCCGCCGTACGGGTTGACCCGCCCGTCGTCGTCGGCGATGCCGAAGTGCTCCAGGAAGGCGAGCACCTGGACGGCGAACGCCTCGTTGACCTCGAAGGCCTGGATGTCGTCGATGGTGAGGCCGGCCTGCTTGAGGGCCTTCTCGGTCGACGGGATCGGGCCGGCGCCCATCACCTCGGGCTCGACGCCCACGAACGAGTAGGCGACCAGCCGCATCTTCACCGGCAGGCCCAGCTCGCGGGCGGTCTCCTCGTCGGCGAGCAGCGCGGCGGTGGCGCCGTCGTTGATGCCGGCGGCGTTGCCCGCGGTGACCTTCCCGTGCGCACGGAACGGCGTCTTGAGCGTCGCGAGCGACTCCATCGTCGTGCCCGGGCGCATCGGCTCGTCGCTGGTGGCCAGGCCCCAGCCGAGGTCGGTGGACTTGGTGGCCACGGGGACCAGGTCCGGCTGGATCTTCCCGGCGTCGTACGCCGCGGCCGTCTTCTGCTGCGAGCGCACGGCGTAGGCGTCGACGCGCTCCTTGGTGATCGTCGGGTAGCGGTCGTGCAGGTTCTCGGCGGTCTTGCCCATCACGAGCGCGTCGGGGTTCACGATCCGCTCGGAGAGGATCCGCGGGTTGGGGTCGACGCCCTCGCCCATCGGGTGGCGTCCCATGTGCTCGACTCCGCCGGCGATCGCGACGTCGTAGGCGCCGAACGCGATGCCGGACGCGGTGGTCGTGACCGCGGTCATCGCGCCCGCGCACATCCGGTCGATCGCGAAGCCCGGCACGCTCTGCGGCAGCCCCGCGAGCAGAGCGGCGGTGCGGCCGATGGTCAGGCCCTGGTCACCGATCTGGGTGGTGGCCGCGACGGCCACCTCGTCGACGCGCTCCGGGGGCAACGAGGGGTTGCGCCGCAGGAGCTCGCGGATGCACTTGATCACGAGGTCGTCGGCGCGGGTCTCGGCGTACTGGCCGTTGGCCTTGCCGACGCCGAAGGGGGTGCGGACGCCGTCGACGAAGACGACCTCTCGCAGCTGTCGGGAACCGCTCATGTCCGGGGGGTCTCCTTGGGATCGGGAATGCCCCGAAGGTTACCCCGCGGTAACAACGCGGTCACCCGTGCCGCATGTGACCTCGGCCTCGCCACTACGCTGTGCCCCATGCCTGAGCGCCTGGTGCACATCGTCGACGAGGTCCCCGAGCTCGACGACGTGCAGTCATTGACGCTCGTGCTCGTGCTGGACGGCTTCCTCGACGCCGGCAACGCCGCGGGCCGGGCCGCCCAGCACCTCGTCGACCTCTCCGAGGGCCCGGTCGTCGCGACGTTCGACGTGGACGAGTTCCACGACTACCGCGCCCGCCGCCCCCCGATGTCGTTCGTCCGGGACCACTACGACGCCTACGACGCGCCGCGCCTGGTCGTGCGGCTGCTCAACGACACCGGCGGGACGCCGTACCTCCTGCTGCAGGGGCCCGAGCCCGACAACCGCTGGGAGGCGTTCTGCCGCGCGGTGCGCGAGGTCGTCGAGCGCTTCGGCGTCACCCGGGTCGTCGGGATGGGCGCGGTGCCGATGGCGGTGCCGCACACCCGTCCGATCGCGATCACGCACCACGCCAACAAGCCCGGGCTGATCACCGGCGAGAGCCCCTGGCGCGGTGAGCTGCGCATCCCCAGCAGCGCCCAGGCCCTGCTGGAGGTCCGGCTGGGGGAGTGGGGTCACGACGCGATGGGGTTCGTCGCGCACATCCCGCACTACCTCGCCCAGATGGACTACCCCCGCGCGTCCGCCGCGCTGCTCGAGCAGGTCGAGATCGCCGGCCGGCTGACCGTCGACCTCTCCGGGCTGCGCGCGGAGGCCGAGGACCGGGAGGCCGAGATCGCCCGCTACCTGGCCGCCAACGAGGAGGTCGCCGAGGTGGTCGCCGCGCTCGAGCGGCAGTACGACGCGTTCGAGCGTGCCGAGGAGAGCGGCTCCAGCCTGCTGGCCCAGGAGCAGCGGCTGCCCACCGGCGAGGAGATCGGCAAGGAGTTCGAACGGTTCCTGGCCGGGCTCGACCGGCCCGGCCCCGACACCGACGCCGACGAGACCCAGGACTGACGCGGGTGCCGAAGAACGCCGACGAGCTCGTCGAGCTGCTCGACCTCGAGCGCATCGACGACAACCTGTTCCGGGGGCGCCAGATGCCCTCGTCGCTGCCGCGCGTGTTCGGCGGCCAGGCGGCCGCGCAGGCGCTGGTGGCCGCGACCCGCACCGTGGACCCGGCGTACGTCGTGCACTCGCTGCACTCCTACTTCCTCCAGCCGGGGGACACCCAGGCGCCGACGATCTACGACGTCGAGACGCTCCGCGACGGCCGGTCGTTCGCGACCCGGCGGGTGCTGGCCCGCCAGCACGGCCGGCCGATCTATGCGCTGACCGCGAGCTTCCACCAGCCCGAGCCCGGCTACGAGCACCAGGACACGATGCCGTCGGTGGTCCCGCCCGAGGAGGCGATCGACGCGCGCGCCGCGGCCCGCGAGCTGGACCCGGGCCGCGACACCGAGGGCGACGCGGAGTGGGACGTGGTCGACTTCCGCTACGTCGGCTCCGACGGCGACGGGCTCCTCGAGCCCGACCCGGCGCACCCCGCCCGCCAGCGGTTCTGGCTGCGGGTGTCCTCGCCGCTGCCGGACGACCCGGCCCAGCATGTCGCGGCGTTCACCTATCTCTCGGACATGACGCTGATGGGTGCCGCGCTCGCGCCGCACGGGGTGCGGATCGGCGGGCCCGAGACGCAGGTGGCGTCGCTGGACCACGCGGTCTGGTTCCACCGGCCGTTCCGGGCCGACGAGTGGTGGCTCTACGACCAGGTCTCGCCGTCGGCGTCCGGCGGGCGCGGGCTGGTGCTGGCCCGGGTGTTCAGCCGCGACGGCACGCTGGTGGCCAGCGTGGCCCAGGAGGCGCTGATCCGGCCGCGGGGCGAGCGGTGACGGGGGAGGCGGTCCGGGCGGCCGAGGAGCTGGTCGCGCTGCTCGACCTCGAGCGGATCGACGCCGACCTGTTCCGCGGGAGCCAGCCGGACTCGGCGCGGGCCCGGGTGTACGGCGGCCAGGTGGCCGCGCAGGCGCTGATCGCGGGCATCCGCACCGCGGACCCGGCGTACGCCGTGCACTCGTTGCACTCCTACTTCCTGCGGGGCGGGGACTACTCGGTGCCGATCGTCTACGACGTCGAGCGCACCCGTGAGGGGCGCTCCTTCCAGACCCGGCGGGTGGTCGCCCGTCAGCACGGGCGACCGATCTACTACCAGTCGCTCGACCTGCAGCGGGCCGAGGACGGCTACGAGCACCAGGACGTGATGCCCGAGGTGCGGCCGCCCGAGGAGGGCATCGACCTCGTCGAGGTGATGCGCAGGGGCGGCAACGCCGACGCGGACGCGCTCGGCAAGGAGTGGGGCGCGCTCGACGTGCGCTGGCTCGGCAACTCGCGGCGCGGGATCGAGCCCGACCCGGCGCACCCCTCCCGGGCCCGGATGTGGGTGCGGCTCAAGGACGGTCTCGGCGACGACCCCGTCGTGCACCTGGCGGCGTTCACCTACGCCAGCGACGTGAGCCTGCTCGGCTCGACGCTCGCCGCGCACAAGGTGAACCCCTCGAGCATCCAGATGGCCTCGCTGGACCACACGATCTGGTTCCACCGGCCGTTCCGGGCCGACGAGTGGTGGCTCTACGACCAGGAGTCGCCGGTCGCGGGCGGTGCTCGGGGGCTGGCGTTCGGGCGGGTCTTCACCCAGGACGGCACGCTGGTCGCCACCGTCGCGCAGGAGGGCCTGATCCGACCCCGTAACGACGTCTCCGAGCGCCCCCCACGTTGACCCGCCCGAAAGTTTCGGGCGGGTCGACGTCGGTTCAGACCGCGCAGAGGATGCTCTCGACCGCGCCGTCCACGTCGGACACCATCTGGAGCGTCGACGGCAGGCCGGTGACGGTCACGACCGCCCAGCGCCCGTCGTCGGTCACGAGGTTGCGGGTCTCGAAGCCCTGGATGTCGCCGCCGTGGCCCCAGGCGACCGGCCCGCAGTCGAGCCGGGTGCGGGCGATGCCGAGGCCGTAGCGCCAGCCCGGGTCGGGATCGAAGTCCGGCGCGGCGACGGTGCGCGTCAGCTGCGCCTGCTGGGCGGGCTGCAGCAGCTCACCGCCGAGCAGGGCCTGCATGAACCGGCCGAGGTCGCCCGGCGTCGACACCAGCTGGCCGGCGGCCCAGCCCAGCGACGGGTCGAGGTCGGTGATGTCACGCCACCCGCCGTCCGGGCCGTCGGCGAGGTAGCCGTGCGGGTGGGTGCCCCGGATCACCTGCTCGCCGGCCTCCGGCCAGTAGGTGTCCTCCAGCCCGAGCGGCTCGATGATGTGCTGAGTGATCAGCTCGCCGATCGGACGGCCGGTGACCCGCTGGGTCAGCAGCCCGAGCAGGATGTAGTTGGTGTTGCTGTACTCCCACTCGGCGCCGGGCTTGAAGTGCCGCCGCTCGCCGAGCGCGGAGTCGACGAGCTGGCGCGGCTCGAAGTAGGTGTGCGCGATCGCGCGCAGGTCACCGCCGCCGTCGGTGACGATCGAGTCGTAGTCGGGGAGGCCGCTGGTCTGCTGCAGCAGGTTCCGCACGGTGATCTTCCGGCCGTCGTTCCCGTGCCCGCGCACGATGCCGGGCAGGTAGCGCTCGACCGGCGCGTCGAGCCGGACCCGGCTCTCGCCGACCAGCTGGAGGACCACGACCGCGGTGAACATCTTCGTGTTGCTGGCGATCCGCACCTGGGAGTCCGTCGGGACCGGAGCCCCGGTCCTCAGGTCGCCGGTGCCGGTCGTGTAGGTGCGGACCTCGCCCTGCGCGTCGCGCACCGTGGCGATCGCGCCCGGGAAGCCCGAGCTGCTGACGAGGCTGTCCAGCTGCTGCTGGACCCGGTCCGCGGCCGCGGGTGCCGGCAGCGGGCCGGGGTCGGGGGTCGATCCGGTCGCCGTGGGCGCGACGAGGCCGGCGAGCAGGGTCAGCGTGGTGGCCGCCGCGGCCGCCTGCCGGGTGCGTCGAAGGGGGAGCATGGAGAGTCCTTCCGAGAGGAGGCCGACCCGTGCGGTCGACGTCTCCGACGCTAGGAAGGTCCAGCGGCCCTCACGAGCATCCTGCGGACGAACCCCGCCGCTTGCATCCTTCGGGGGATGTCGGTCAGAACCCGGCGATGCCGACCAGCACGGTCAGCACCGCCACGAGCATCCCGACCCCGCCCACGACGACGGCCGCGCCGCCGAGGTGCCGGGCCGCGGGCTCGAGGCTGCGGAGCGCACGCCTGGCCAGGAGCAGCGCACCTCCGGCGACCGCCACCTGGACGAGCCCGGTCAGGACGACGCCGTCGCTGAACGAGCTCGAGCCGTTGCGGTTGAGCCAGCCCTGGACCGTCAGGGTCCAGGACGCGGAGGTCAGGAGACCGAGCGTGGCCAGGGTGAGGCCGGCGATCCCGGCCGCGATCGGCGTCAACCAGTCCAGGCCCTGACCGTGGCTGCCCGGAGTTCCGTGCTCGGCCATGTCTTCTCCCGATCGTCGACGTGATGGCGCTGCCGAGGCTAGCCCGCGGTGGCCGAGCCGGTGAGGTGCGGCGCGCGGGAGCGGGGGTCCGTCAACGAGAACGCGTAGCCCGGCCCACCCTCGCGCTCCGTGAGGTGCCGCGATCCGAAGGCGACCGTGCCGGGGAGCAGGATCGGCTTCTTGAACGCGACGTCCACGTGGACCTGGTCGGGCAGCCGGTTCTCCAGCGCTCCGACGCAGCGCGCCATCGACCACATGCCGTGCGCGATCTGGCGCGGGAAGCCGAACGCCCTCGCGGTCAGTCCGTAGAGGTGGATCGGGTTGTGGTCGCCGGACACCGACGCGTAGCGCCGACCGAGGTCGCCCGGCAGCCGCCAGGTGGTGCCGGTGGCCGGGGCGTCCGGGTACGAGGCGCCGCTCGGTGCGCCCTCGGTGCCGTGGCCGCGACGAAGGAACGTCGAGGTCTCCTCCCACACCAGCTCGGCGCGCGAGTGGACCCGGGTGACCATGTCGAAGACCTGGCCCTTGGCGTGCGGGCGGAGGTTGTCGGCGTAGGCCGTGACCTGGAGGTCCTCGGTGAGGGCGATCGGGCGGTGCTGGGTGATGGAGTTCTCCAGGTGCACGGTGCCGATCGCGGGGAACGGAAAGTCGCCCGCCGTCATGATCTCCATGTGCATCCCGAACGCGAGCAGGTGCGGGTAGGGGAGCGGCAGGGTGTCCTTGCGCGGGAAGCCGCAGATCTCGGCGTACCGCGCGACGTGGTCGCCGTCGAGCGGCACGTCGTGGCGGTCCAGGGTGCGCTCGGGCAGTGGCCCGCCGGTCTTGCGGACGCCGGGCACGAGGTTGAGTCCGGGGACGGCGGGGAGCGCCGCCTTCACCATGGTCGGCAGCCGGTCGGTCAGCACGTCAGGCACCCAGCATCATCTGGCCGCAGACGCGGACGACGTTGCCGTTGACGGCGGTGGAGCCGGGGCTGGCGTACCAGGCGATGGTCTCGGCGACGTCGACCGGCAGGCCGCCCTGCGCCATCGCATTGAGCCGCTGGCCGACCTCGCGGGTCGCGAACGGCACGGCCGCGGTCATCTGCGTGATGATGAACCCGGGTGCGACCGCGTTGATCGTGATGCCGCGGTCGAGCTCGTCGGCGAGCGAGTCCACGAGCCCGATCACGCCGGCCTTGGACGCGGCGTAGTTGGTCTGGCCCACGTTGCCGGCGATGCCCGCGATCGACGCGACGCCGATGACCCGGCCGTTGTCGTTGATCACGCCCTGGTCGAGGAGCTCGCGGGTGATCCGCTCCGGCGCGGTGAGGTTGACCGCGATCACCTGCTCGAAGCGGTCGCCTCCCCGAGATCCAGCAGAGTCCGAGGGCATCATGTTGGCGAGCTTGCGGTCGCGGGTGATGCCGGCGTTGTGCACGACGATGTCGACGCCGCCGTGCTTGGTCTTCAGGTGGTGCGCGAGGCGTTGCGGCGCGTCCTTAGCGGTGATGTCGAGCACGAGATGGTCGCCGTCGAGCTCCTTCATCACGCCCTGCAGCTCGCTGGCCGCCTGGGGCACGTCGACCCCGACCACCGTGGCGCCGTCGCGGTGGAGCACCCGGGCGATCTGCTCGCCGATGCCGCGGCTGGCGCCGGTCACCAGCGCGACCTTGCCCTCGAGCGGGCGCAGCCAGTCGGCCACCCGCTCGGCGTCCTTGGCGCCGTGGGCGCCGATGCGGACCACCTGGCCGGAGACGTAGGCGGACTTGGGGGAGAGCAGGAACGCCAGCGTGCTGTGCACCGCAGCCTCCGCGCCGGCCGCGACGTACACGAGCTGCACGGTGCCACCTCGGCCGATCTCCTTGCCGAGGCTGCGGGTGAAGCCCTCGAGCGCGCGCTGGGCCACCCGCTCGCCGCCGGCGACCTGTTCGGGCGGGGTGCCCAGGACGACCACCCGCGGACACGGGTCGAGGCTGCGCAGCAGCGGGGTGAAGAAGTCGCGGAGCGCGACGAGGTCCTCCGAGGACGTCAGCCCGGTCGCGTCGAAGACCAGACCCTTGTAGGTCGCACCGTCGCCCGCCGTGGGCTCGGCCGAGGCGACGCCGAGGGTCTCGAGGATGCCGGCCAGGGACTCCGCGAGCCGGCCCCGGCCGCCGATGCCGACGGTGCCGTCGACCAGCGGCGCGCCCTCGGCGTACCGCTCCAGCGTGGCGGGTGCGGGGAGGCCGAGCAGCTTGGTGAGCTGCTTGCCGATCGCGGACTGGGTGAACCCCTGGTAGAAGTCGTTCATGGCGGGTATGTAACTCCTTGTGTAACTCAGAGTCCAGATTTCGTGATCTGGCCCTCATGTCCTTCTCTCATTTCCCTCCCCGACGCAGGATGAACCCCATGGCAGCCAAGACTTCCGGCAACACCCGTCGCGTCGCCGTGCTCGGCGGCAACCGCATCCCGTTCGCCCGCTCCAACACCGTGTACGCCGAGGCGTCCAACCAGGACATGCTCACCGCCGCGATCGACGGCCTGGTGGACCGGTTCGGCCTGCACGGCGAGCGGCTCGGCGAGGTCGTCGCCGGCGCGGTGCTCAAGCACGCCCGTGACTTCAACCTGGCCCGCGAGTCGGTGCTCGGTTCCAAACTGGCGCCGGAGACGCCCGCGACCGACATCCAGCAGGCCTGCGGCACCGGCCTGCAGGCGGCGATCCAGGTCGCGAACAAGATCGCCCTCGGGCAGATCGACGCCGGCATCGCCGGCGGCACCGACACCACCTCCGACGCGCCCGTCGCGATCAGCGACCGGCTGCGCAAGAAGCTGATGAAGGTCAACGCCGCCCGCGACACCAAGGGCAAGGTGCTCGCCCTCGGTGCGATCCGGCCCGGCGACATCGGGCTCGAGATCCCGCAGAACGGGGAGCCGCGCACCCGCCTGTCGATGGGGGAGCACGCCGCGCTCACGGCGCTGGAGTGGCAGGTCGGCCGCGAGGAGCAGGACGAGCTCGCCGCCGCGTCGCACCAGCACCTGGCGGCGGCGTACGACGAGGGCTGGCTCGACGACCAGGTCACGCCGTTCCGCGGAATGGAGCGCGACAACAACCTCCGTGCCGACTCGACCGCCGAGAAGCTCGCGAAGCTCAAGCCGGTCTTCGGTCGCGGCGAGGCCGCCACGATGACCGCCGGCAACTCCACGCCGCTCACCGACGGCGCCTCGGCGGTGCTGCTCGCGAGCGAGGAGTGGGCCGAGGAGCACGGGCTGGAGCCGCTGGCCTACTTCGTGGACTCCGAGACCGCGGCCGTCGACTACGTGCACGGCGGCGAGGGCCTGCTGATGGCGCCGGCGTACGCCGTGCCGCGGATGCTCGCCCGCAACGGCCTGACGCTGCAGGACTTCGACTTCTACGAGATCCACGAGGCGTTCGCCTCGCAGGTGCTCTCGACGCTGAAGGCCTGGGAGGACCCGGTGTTCTGCAAGGAGCGCCTCGGCCTGGACGCGCCGCTCGGCTCCATCGACCGCACCAAGCTGAACGTCAAGGGCTCCTCGCTGGCCGCGGGCCACCCGTTCGCCGCCACCGGCGGCCGGATCATCAACGTCGCCGCCAAGCTCGTCGCCCAGCGGGCCGCCTCGAACGCGAAGAGCGGCCGGGCGCTGATCTCGATCTGCGCTGCCGGTGGCCAGGGGGTCGTGGCGATCCTGGAGCGCTGAGCCCGGCTGCCGCCCGGTCGCGTCGTCAGCGCGAGGCGAGCGCCAGCGCGGAGGCGACGAGGTAGTCGCGCACCTGCTCGGCGGAGATGCGGCCGACCGTCGGGACGCCGGGTGCGGCCTCCTTGACCAGGATGCCGACCCGCGCGAGCTGGAGCGCGCCGAGGCCGCTGGCGTAGAGGGTGTTGGCGAGCAGGGTCGGGTCCTCGACCCTGAACGCGCCGGCCTCGACTCCGTCCTCGAGCACCTGGCTGAGCGTGGCCAGGCACGAGGAGATGCTCCGGCCCAGGCGCAGCATCGCGCCCTCGGACATCTCGTCGAACAGCTCGGGTCCGGTACGTCGCATCAACGTCTGCGCGCAGTCGACGAACGCCGGGTGGGCCACGCCGTACTCCACGAACGCGCCCACCAGCGCGGTCAGCCGCTGGTGCGGGTCGGCCGAGGTCTCGGCCGCCGCGGCGAGGGCGTCGCGCAGCTCGTCGAGGTAGCCGACGAGCGTCAGCGCGAACAGCTCCTCCTTGCCGGTGAAGTGCCGGTAGACGATCGCGCGGTTGATGCCGACCGCCTTGGCGATGTCCTCGATCTGCGCGTCGCGGACGCCGCGCTGGTCGAAGAGCGCCCGGGTGGCGGCGATGATGTCCTTCTCGCGGGCCCGGCGTCGTGCCGCGGCCGCCGATCGGCGGCCGTCGGTGTCCGGGGTGGTGCTGGTCATGGACCCATCGTACGGCCGTGCAACTGCCAGTTGCACGGGTGTGACGAGCGCCGCGTCAGCCGAGGAAGCTCCGGACCGTCTCGATCGTGTCGATCTCGCTCACCGGCTTGTCGTCGCGGTAGCGCACCACCCGCGCGAACCGCAGTGCGACGCCGCCGGCGTAGCGCGTCGACCGCTGCACGCCGTCGAACGCGATCTCGACGACCTGCTCGGGTCGCACGTGCACGACGTACGACGACCGCGACGTCTCCAGCTCCTGGAACCGCTCGGTCTGCCAGGCGAGCATCTCGTCGGTCATGCCCTTGAACGTCTTGCCCAGCATCACGAAGCCGCCGGTCTCGGGGTCGCGGGCACCGAGGTGGATGTTGGAGAGCCAGCCCTGGCGCCGGCCGGAGCCCCACTCGACCGCGAGCACGACCAGGTCGAGCGTGTGCACCGGCTTGACCTTGACCCAGGACGCACCCCGCCGGCCCGCCTCGTAGGGCGCGGCGAGGCCCTTGACCACGACGCCCTCATGACCCGAGCGCAGCGCCTCGGCGAGGAACTCCTCGGCCACCGCCACGTCGGCGGTGACCACCCGCGGCACCCGGTGCTCGACCGGCACGAGCCGCGAGAGCGCGGCCGTCCGCTCCGCCGCGGGCGCGTCGAGCAGGTCGACACCGTCGAGGTGCAGCACGTCGAAGAAGTACGGCGTCACCGCAACGCCCTCTCCCATGGCCGTGCGGGACGCGGTCTCCTGGAACGGGCGCGGCCGGCCGCCCTCGGTGAGCGCCAGCGCCTCGCCGTCCAGCACGAACGAGGACGCGGGCAGCGCGAGCGCGACCTCGACGACCTCGGGCAGCCGGGCGGTGATGTCCTCCAGCGACCGGGTCGCGACGACCACCTCGGCGCCCGAGCGGTGCACCTGGATGCGGATGCCGTCGAGCTTGGTGTCGACGGCGACCTCGCCGCCCCCGGCCTTGACCAGCGCCGCCGCGAGGTCGGGCGCACTCGAGGCGAGCATCGGCAGCACCGGACGGCCGACGTGCAGGCCGACCGCACCCAGAGCCCCGGATCCCTCGAACGCCGCCGCCGCGACCGCCACGGTCGACCCGGCGAGCATCGCCGCCCGGCGCACCTCGGCGAGCGGCACCCCGGCTGCCGCGGCCACGCCCTCCTGCACCAGCGAGTCGAGCGCGCCCTGGCGCACCTCGCCGGTGACCACGCCGCGCAGCCACCGCTGCTCCTCGGCCGTCGCCCGCCCGAAGAGGTCGGCCACGGCGGCCGACCGGGCGGCCTGCGACCCCGCGCCGGCGAGCCCGGCGATCCGCTCGAACGCCTCGTGGACCTCGAGCACCGTCAGCGTCGACGTGTCCGCGGGCGGTGGCAGCTCGGTGAGCCCCCGCCACCCCAGGCCGGTGCGGCGCTGGCGCAGCGAGCCGGCGACGTACGCCGTCACGGTCTCGAGCTCGGCCGTGCCGGCCCGGGCGAGCAGGTCGGCGATCGCCACGACCTTGGCCTTGCGGGACCGGGTGGCGGCGACCGTGGCGGAGGTGGCGACGACGTCGGCGAGCAGCACGGAGCCCATTCAAGACGATCGCGCCGACAGCAGTCAGGACCCCCGCTAGGGGACCTTGGCCCCGTGTGCCCGCCCGTCCGGCGCACTAGCGTCGGAGGCGGAAGGAGGCTCGGCCATGACCGTGCGACCCCACGACATCACCGACCTGCTGCTCGCACCGACGCTGATCGACCTCGACGACGTCCTGGAGCAGCTCGGAGAGCTCAACCCCGGTGAGCTCGCCTTCGAGATCATCCTCGCCACCAACCAGGAGCCGCTCGATGCGGGGGAGCGCGCAGCGATGCTGCTGGAGTCGCTGCGCGTCCGGCTCGACCTGCACCGCTGGGACCTGGCGCTGACGGACCGTGGGCTCAGCGTCGAGCACGGCGGTCGCGCGGTGGTCCTCGGCCTGCCCTCGAACGTCCGGGACTACCTGGCCGGCTGACCGACACACTGACCGGCCGACCGGTCCGCCGGCGGGCGGCACCGCCTACGGTGTCCCCGTGGGACGGATGCGGCGCCTCGTGGTGGACCTCGAGCACGCCTGGGACTCCGCCCGCCTGCGCCGCACCGCGTCCGGGCCGCCGGCCGACTTCCGCATCGAGCCCTACCTCGGGCACGGCGGGTCCGAGGGCGTGGTCGTGCGCGGCCGCGTGCTCGACGACCCGCCGATCAGCGACGCCGTGGCGGGCGAGGGCGTCGGGGCCGCCGTACGCCGGAGCCTGCGGCAGTTCGTCACCGACGAGCTGCCCGGCGTGCCGCTGCGCGTCACCGTGGGCGACGTCTCCGCCGACACCCTCACCGACCGGGAGGGCTACTTCCGGGTCCGGCTCCACCCCGCCCACCCGGAGCACCCCTGGCAGGACGGCCTCGTCGAGCTGGCCGGGGACTATCGCGGACTGACCGAGCCGCACGCCACGGCGCTACGGGTCCGGGTGCCCGGCCCCGACGCGGCGTACGGCGTGATCTCCGACGTCGACGACACGATCATCGAGACCGGCGTGCAGCGGGTCGGGCTGATGCTGCGCCAGACCTTCACCGGCTCGGCGCTCACCCGGACGCCGTTCCCGGGAGCCGCCGAGCTGTACCGGGACCTGGAGGCCGGCGCAAACCCGTTCTTCTACATCTCCTCCAGCCCCTGGAACCTCCACGCGTTCCTGCTCGCGTTCCTCCGGCACCGCGACTTCCCGCTGGGCCCGCTGCTGCTGCGCGACCTGCTCGGCACCCGTGCGGGCCGCGACCGCAAGCACGAGCGGATCGAGGAGGTGCTCGCGCTCCACCCGCAGCTGGCGTTCGTGCTGATCGGCGACTCCGGCGAGCACGATCCCGAGATCTACGCCGACATCGTGCGCGCCCACCCGGGCCGGATCCGCGCGGTCTACATCCGCGAGGTGCGGCTCGATCCCGGCGACGGGCGCGTCGAGCGGGTCATCGACGGATGGGACCACGACGTGCCGTTCGTGGTCGCGGCCGACAGCGACGCCGTACGCCGGCACGCCGCCTCGATCGGGCTGCTGTGAGCGACGCGACCGAGGACCGCCTGCTGCTGGCCGTCGACGCCCCGTCGCTGCTGCACCGCAACCACCACGCCCGCCACGAGTCCGGGCTCCTCGACGCGGGCGGCCGTCCGGCGTGGGCGCTGCACGGGATGCTGCGCCAGATCCTGGAGGCGATCGACCAGTTCGCTCCCGACGCGGTGCTGTTCGGGCTCGACGACCGGCGCACGTCGGTGCGCGAGACCGCCTACCCGGCGTACAAGGCGGGCCGCGCCGAGAAGCACCCGGCGCTCGTCGACCAGCTCGAGCGCGCCGCCGCGCTGCTCGACGCCCTGGGCATGCTCACGGTGACGCCCGACGGGCTCGAGGCCGACGACGTCAACGCGTCGGCCGCCACCTGGGCCGAGCGGCACGGCTGGCGGTGCGTGCTGATCACCTCCGACCGCGACGCGTTCGCGCACATCAGCGAGCGCACCGAGGTGCTGCGCCTGATCACCGGCGGCATCGCGGGCTCGCCGCTGCTCAACCCGGCCCGGCTGTACGCGCTCTACGGCATCGCGGCCGAGCACTACCTGGAGTACGCCGCGCTCCGCGGCGACGCGAGCGACAACCTGCCGGGCGTCCCGGGCATCGGCGAGAAGACCGCCCCGGTGCTGCTGTCCCAGATGGGCTCGATGCGGGCGGTCTGGGCGGACATCGACCACTGCGCCGGCGCGACCCTGGTGGCCACGATCGACTCCTACTGCGAGGAGAACGGCCTGCGCCGCATCGGCTCGACCCTGCTCGCCCGGCTGACCGCACCGGGCGCCCGGGAGCGCTTCGAGTTCAACCTCTCGATGATGTCGGGCCGCACCGACCTCGACCTCGGCCTCACCCCCGACGTGCCCGGCAGCCCCGGGCTGCTCCCGCTCGACCCCGACCGGGTGTCGCGGGTGGTCGGGCACCTCGGCGTCCCCGAGACCACCCGGTTGGCCCTGCGGGTGCTCACCGAGCCGCCGGCGAGCGTCGGGCTGCCGCACTGAGCCGGTCGGCGAGCGCGGCGACCGCCGTCCGCACCTCCTCGCCCTCCTCGATGTGGAACGGGCCGGGCAGCATCGTCAGCTGCTCGGCGTACGACGTCGTGTTGCGGGTCGAGCCGACCAGCCGGGTCGTGGTGGCGTCCACCTCCTCCAGTCGGCCCATCGTGCGCGGGATGACCGCAGCCACCTGCGCGATCGGCGCGTCGACGAGCACGCGGACGTCGTGCTCCCAGCCCGCCCCGAGGTTGTCCTCCAGGACCGTGACCGGGTCGAGGTCCGGCGGCGGGTCGAACGTCTCGGCGAGGGTCTCCACGCCGGCCACCCGGTCGATGCGGTAGGTCCGGACCGCGTCGACGGCGACCGAGCGGCACAGCAGGTACCAGCGGCCGTAGCGCACCACCACCGCCCACGGCTCGGCCTCGAGGACCCGCTCGTTGCCGGCCTCGGTGCGGTAGTCGAGCCGCACCCGCCGGTGGGCCGCGCACGCCTCGACGAGCGCGACGGTGGCGGCGGGGTCCGGCCGGGCCGGCGAGCGTTGCGGGACCGGTGTGGCGGTACGCCGGACCGCGTCCGCCTGGGCTGCCACGGACCGCGGCAGCGCGCCGAGCAGCTTGCCCAGCGCCCGGCCGACCGGCCCCGCGGGGTCGGCGGCGTCGTGCTGCCCGTCGAGGGCGGCCATCACCAGTCCGAGCGCCTCGTCGGGGCCGAACCGCAGCGGCGGCGGCCGGACGCCCCGGCCGAGCCGGTAGCCGCCGTCCGGCCCGCGCAGCGACTCCACCGGGATGTCGGCCTCGCGGAGGATCTCGACGTACCGCCGGGCCGCGCGCGAGGTGACCCCGAGGCGCCGGCCGAGCCGCTCGGCGGTGATGCCGGGGGAGTCCTGCAGGGCCTCGAGCGCGAGCAGGGCGCGGGCGGTCGGGCTGGTCTCGGACATCGGTGCTCCTGATGAGGAAGTAGATCGTCCAGTTTGCCCCCTACGGTCGTCCCATGACCACTCTCTCGAACCGCCCGAACACCGCCCTGCTCGTCGTCGACGTCCAGAACGACGTCGTCGCCGAGGCCCACGAGCGCGACCGCGTCGTGGGCAACATCGCCACGCTCGTCGACAAGGCGCGCTCCGCCGGCACACCGGTGGTGTGGGTCCAGCACTCCAGCGAGCACCTCCCGATCGACACCGAGCCGTGGCGGCTCGTCCCCGAGCTGGTGCCCGCCGACGGCGAGCCCGTGGTCCACAAGAGGTACGGCGACTCCTTCGAGGACACCGACCTCGAGGACGTGCTCGCCCGGGTCGGGGCCGGCCGCCTCGTCGTCAGCGGTGCGCAGACCGACGCGTGCATCCGGTCCACGCTGCACGGCGCCCTGGTCCGCGGCTACGACACGGTGCTCGTGACCGACGCCCACACCACCGAGGACCTGAGCTCGTACGGCGCGCCGACGCCCGACCTGGTGATCGCCCACACCAACATGTACTGGAGCTATCAGACCGCGCCCGGCCGGGAGGCCGGCACCGTCACGACCGCGGAGGCCGATCTCGGCTGAGGGTCACCGGACCGTGATGGCACCGGCGGTCTCGAGCGCGGTGAGGACGTCGGCGGCGTCGAACGCCTCGCCGGGCGCCGCGGCTCCGGCCCCGCGGTGCCGCCCGTCCAAGAGGCGGGCGGCTCCCTCGACGACGATCGGCGCGGTGACGGCGTAGATGTCGCGCCCGGTCGCGCACCTGCGCCGGGCATCCGCACCCCGGCGTACGACGACGTCCACCACGAACCGCTGGGCGGACCTCCCGTCCTCGTCGGTCGCGGTCGGCGCCGGGGTGGTTGCGTCGTGGAGGTCGTCGAGCGGGGCGGTGTTGAGATGCGAGCGCAGCTCGCCCACCTCGAGGTGACGCGCGATCGTGACCACCTCGGAGAACGGCAGCTGCACGACCGGCTGGTTGCCCAGAGGCGGCGGGTAGTGCCAGGTGCCGGCGGGGGCGGGATCCTCCAGCGCGGCCAGCTCGCCGTCGCGGATCACCAGCCGGGTCGAGGTGTTGCGCGCCCCGGTGGCGCGGGTGCCGGCGGTCGGCCACCAGCGGTCCAGCCCGACTGCGACCTCGACCTCGTCGGCCTGCGAGCCACCCTCCAGCGCGGCGGTGACCAGCAGGTCGGCGAGCCCGCCGTAGAAGGCCATCGCGGGCACGACCGCGACGCCCGCGGTCCGCGCCAGCCCGTCGAGGTCGCGGTAGACCGCCTGCACGACCGGCTGCTCGGCGGTGACGTCGAGGTAGTGGGCGCCGGCCTCGACCGCGGCGCGGGCCAGGGGGAGCGCGGTGTCGAGGAACGGCCCGGCGCAGTTGATCACCGCCGCTGCCCCGGCGACCGCGCCCCGGAGCCGGCCGGGATCCTTGAGGCCGACGACCACCCGGTCCAGGGCCGCGTGCCGGGGCGGGACCGCGGCCAGGCGCTCGGCGCTGCGGCCGGCCAGCACCGGGACGAGGTCGCGGCGCAGCAGCTCGTCGACGACGAAGCGCCCCGTGTGACCGGTGGCGCCGTAGACGAGGACTCGATCGGTGGCGTTCACGAGACGATCGTGGAGGCCCGCGACGTGCCGGACGAGTGTCGCGAACGACATCGGTCGTACAGTTTGGGACATGCCCCGGATCGCGCTGGTCATGCCCGGCTCCGCGATGCTCTACGAGGTCGCGATCGCCGCGGAGGTCTTCGGCGTCGACCGCTCCGACCTGTCGGCGACCGGCGAGTGGTACGACGTGGTGGTCTGCACGCACGACGGCGCGCCGCACCCGTGGCTGAGCCACCTCCCGACCGCGTCGTACGCCGAGATCGCCCGGGCCGACTCGGTCCTCGTGCCCTCCTCCGACGACCTGGCGGCCGACCTGTCCGACGGCCCCGACCTCGAGCTCGTCGAGGCGCTGCGCGCGGCCGGGGCCCGCGGCACCCGCGTCGCGTCGCTGTGCACGGGCGCGTTCGTCCTGGCGGCGGCCGGCCTGCTCGACGGCCGGGTCGCGACGACCCACTGGATGCACGCCGAGGAGCTGGCCCGCCGCCACCCGCTGGTCGACGTCCGGCCCGACGTGCTCTACGTCGACGAGGGCGACGTGCTCACCTCGGCGGGCAAGACCGCGGCGCTCGACCTCTGCCTGCACCTGGTGCGTCGCGACCTCGGGGCCGCGGCCGCCAACGGGCTGGCCCGGCGGCTCGTCGTGCCGGCGCACCGCAGCGGCGGCCAGGCGCAGTTCATCGCGGCGCCCGTGGAGCCGCGCGCCGCGGACGGCCTCGCCCCGACCCTCGAGTGGGCACGGGCCAGGCTCGACCGGCCGCTGACGGTGCGCGACCTCGCCGGGCACGCCAACCTCAGCACCCGCCAGCTCGCCCGCCGGATGCGGGCCGAGCTCCGGACTGGGCCGCTCGAGTGGCTGCACCAGCAGCGGATCGCGCGTGCCCAGGAGCTCCTCGAGCGCACCGACGCCTCGATCGACCAGGTCGCGGCGGGGTGCGGCATGGGGACCGCCGCCACCCTGCGCCGGCACTTCCACCGCGCCCTCGGGGTCACCCCGTCGGCGTACCGGACCACGTTCCGCCTCGAGTGACGACCGTCGGCGCGAGGGTCAGAGGCGGGTGAAGTCGGGCTCGCGGCCCTCGGCGAACGCCGTCAGCGCCTCGAGGTTGGCCGGACCGCCCATCAGCTCGGCGAACGCGGCGTTCTCGCGTTCGCGGGCGGCGGCGATGCCGGCGCGCAGCGGCTCGGTCATCGTGCGCTTGACCGCGACCAGCGAGGAGATCGGCCGCGCGGCGAGCACCTCGGCGTGCCGGCGCGCCTCGGCCAGCAGGTCGACGGGCTCGCAGAGCCGCCAGACCAGACCCATCGCGAGGGCCTGCTGCGCGTCGACCCACTCCGCGGACAGCAGCACCCAGGCGGCCTCCTGCCGCCCGACGAGCCGGGGGAGGAGGTACGACGACGCCGCCTCCGGGGCGACCCCCAGGCTGGTGAACGGGCACTTCAGGCGGGCGGTGGTCGACATGAACGCCAGGTCGGCGAAGCCCAGGACCGTGGTGCCGATCCCGAGCCCGACACCGTTGACCGCGCAGACCAGCGGCTTCGGGAGGTCCGCGAGCGCGTCGACCAGCCCGACGAAGCCGTGCCGGCCCGGGACGAACGCCGGGTCGGTGGCCCGGGCGTGCATCTCGAGCAGGTCCGTGCCGGCGCTGAACGCGCGGCCCGCGCCGGTGAGCAGGACGACCGCGACCTCGGGGTCCTCGGCCGCGGCGCGCAGCGCGTCCGTGGTGGCGTCGTACAGCTCCTCGTTGAAGGCGTTGAGTGACTCGGGCCGGTTGAGGGTGAGCGTGCGGACCCGGTTGCGGTCCTCGATCTGCAGCGTCGTTGAGGGCAAGGTCATGGCCGAAGACTAGAACGTGTTCCACTGTCGGGTCGTCGGGGTAGCCTCGCGGGCGTGACGGGGCAGGTGCGGGAGTGGCGGCCGGCGTGGCCGTGTCCCGTGGGCTCGATCCTCGGCGTCCACCGCCGCGGCGCCGGCGACCCGACGTACCGCATCGAAGGCGACACCCACTGGCGCGGCATCCGCACGCCGGACGGGCCGGCCACGCTCGCGGTCCGGGCCCGCCCGTCCGACGGCGTCGTCCACGCGGAGGCGTGGGGACCCTGCGCCGACTGGGTCCTCGACCGGCTGCCCGCGCTGCTCGGCGCGGACGACGACGTGACCGGCTTCGACCCCACGCTCCACCCGGTCGTCGCGGAGGGCTGGCGCCGCTACTCCCACTGGCGGCTGGGTCGCACCGGCCTCGTGATGGAGTCGCTGGTGCCCGCGGTGATCGAGCAGCGGGTCACCGGGCAGGAGGCGTTCGCCGGGTTCCGGATGCTCGTGCACCGCTTCGGCGAGCGGGCCCCGGGCCCCGTCGACGAGCTGCGGCTGTGGGTGCAGCCGTCGGCCGAGACCATCCGCCAGGTCCCGTCGTGGGAGTGGCTGCGGATGCACGTCGACCCCGCACGGTCCCGGGCGCTCGTGACCGCGGCCCGGGTCGCCGGTGCGCTGGAGCGCACCGCCGGGCTGCCCGGCGAGGAGGTCGAGCGGCGGCTGACCACGCTGCCCGGCATCGGCGTCTGGACGGCGGCCGAGGTGCGTCAGCGCGCCCACGGCGACCCCGACGCGGTCTCGTTCGGCGACTACCACGTGGCCAAGGACGTCGGCTGGGCCGTGGCGGGGCGGGCGTTCGACGACGACGAGATGGCCGAGTTCCTCGAGCCGTGGCGACCGCACCGGGGGCGGGTGCCGGTGCTGCTGGCGCTCGTCGCGGGACGGCGCGAGCGGCACGGGCCCCGGATGGCGCCGCGCACCCATCTCCCTGCGACGGTGACGAGGACCTGATGCCACTCGACCTGGAAGCTCTGCACACCGCCGACGCCGACGACGCCGCGGCGTTCTTCGCCGAGGCCGACCCGGAGTCGCTGGTCGCGGCCGTCGCCGCGACCTCCGACGACGACCTGCTCGGACTGATCGGCCGCGACGAGATCCGGCCCGCCGCCATCCTCGGCATCCTCCGGCGGCTGCACGAGTACGCCGTCCCCGAGCGGCTCGGGACCCTGCACGGCACCGTGCGGATCGACCTGGAGCGACGCGGCCACCTGCTGGAACGGCACGCGCTGCGGTTCACCGGCGGCGAGATCGAGATCGTCGACGACCCCCACGGGCCGGTCGACGTGGTGCTCCGCACCAGCGTCCTGCGGTTCGTCCGGCTGGTCAGCGGCGAGCGCAACGCCGGCCTCGAGTACCTCTCCGGCAAGCTCGACATCGAGGGCGACGCCGACCTGGCGCTCGCGGTGGGCGGCATCTTCCGGGTGCCCGGCACCGACGGCGTGGCCGTCGACCCCACCGCGCTCGACCCGGTCGACGTCGCGACCGCGCTCAAGCACGCGCCCCGACAGCACCTCGAGAAGGTCATGTCCTCCGGATTCCGCCCGGTGGTGCTCGGCGAGATCTTCCGGCGGCTCCCGGAGTTCGTCGACCCCGATCGGGCCCGCGGCGTCGAGGTCGCGGTCGGGTTCCGGCTGCTCGGCAACCCCAGCGGCGAGGTCGAGCGCTACCTCGTGCGGGTGTCCGACGGGGTCGCGACGGTGACCCCCGGCGACGAGGGGGAGGACCGCGACGCGACGGTGACCTGCCACGCCCACGACTACCTCCGCCTCGCGACCGGCCACCTCAACCCGCTCGCCGGGGTGGTCAAGGGCCAGCTCAAGGTGAAGGGCGACCGGGCCAAGGCGCTCCAGCTCAGCTCGGTGATGAACATCCCGAGCCCGCGCTAGGACGGCCGGGCGCTCAGAGCAGCGGCCGCAGCGGCCCGAGCAGCGCCTCGGTGAACTTCCGGTGCAGGTCGCGGGCCTCCCACTCGGCGCGGGTGAGCTCGAGGGAGTTCGACTCGTCGGTGCGGTAGATCTCCTCCATCGTCTCAGCGAAGCCGGGGTCGATGATCTCGACGTTGATCTCGTAGTTGCCGGTGAGGCTGAGCCGGTCGATGTTCGCCGTACCGACCGTCGACCAGGTGCCGTCGATGGTGGCGGTCTTGGCGTGCACCATCGCGTCGCGGAACCGGAAGATCCGCACGCCGGACTCGATCAGCTGGGAGAAGTAGCCGCGCGAGAGCCAGTCGGCGACGATGTGGTTGGACTTGTGGGGGAGCAGCAGGCGCACGTCGACCCCGCGCTCGGCGGCGTCCTTCATCGCGTCGACGAAGTCCTGGTCGGGCAGGAAGTAGGCCTGGGTCATCCAGACGTTCGTCGAGGCCCGGTTGATCGCCTCGATGTACATCGCCCGGATCGGGAACATCCACAGCCGCGGCACGTTGCGGTGGATCCGGATCTGCGGCTCCCAGGTCGACGCGGTCTCGAGCAGCAGCGGCCGCTCGCTGGTGCCGAGCCGGCGCCGCCGGTTGAGGTTCCAGAAGTCCGCGAACGCCCGCTTGAGGTCCCACACGCCCGGGCCGGTGATCCGCACGTGCGTGTCGCGCCACTCGGTGGCGTACGCCGTACCGATGTTGTAGCCGCCGACGAACCCGACCGCGTCGTCGACGACGAGGATCTTGCGGTGGTCGCGGCCGTAGCGGCGCAGGTCGTAGAACCGCAGCCCGGCGGGGTACACGGGGTAGCGCAGCACCCGCATCGCCGCCGGGAACCGGAGGAACCGCGGGGAGACCACGAGGTTCGCGAAGCCGTCGTAGATGCAGTAGACCTCGACGCCGCGCGCGGCGGCCGCGGCCAGCGCGGCCTTGAACCGCTCGCCGACCTCGTCGCCCTTCCAGATGTAGGTCTCGAAGAGGATCTGCCGCTGCGCCCCGTCGATCGCCTCGATCATCGCGTCGAAGAGGTCCTGGCCGTAGGTGTACGTCGTGAGCGCCCCGTCGCCCACGGGCACCTCGCGCGGCGTCGTGACCGGGAACGGCTTGGGCTTCTTGCCGCGCCGGCGGTAGGAGTCGACCAGTGACATGCCGATCGCGATCGCCAGCTGGATGCCGACGACCGTCAGCAGCGTGCGCCGCAAGACCCGGAGCACCCGCTCGGCGATCGACATGCGGCTGCTCACGAGGCCAATCTAGCGGTCGCCCGTCGACGCCCGCGCCACTGTCGGCGGGCCCGTCTACGCTCGACTCCATGCGACCTGTCACCGATCTCGAACGCCGGGTGGCGCCGTTCAAGGTGGTCTCCGACTACCAGCCGTCCGGCGACCAGCCCGCGGCGATCAAGGAGATCACCCAGCGGCTCCAGGCGGGGGTCCAGGACGTCGTGCTGCTCGGTGCGACCGGCACCGGCAAGACCGCCACGGTGGCGTGGGTCGCCGAGCAGGTGCAGCGGCCGATGCTGGTGATGCAGCCCAACAAGACGCTGGCCGCGCAGTTCGCCAACGAGCTGCGCCACCTGTTCCCCGACAACGCGGTCGAGTACTTCGTCTCCTACTACGACTACTACCAGCCCGAGGCCTACGTCCCCCAGACCGACACCTATATCGAGAAGGACTCCTCGATCAACGAGGAGGTCGAGCGGCTGCGCCACTCCGCGACCAACAGCCTGCTCACCCGGCGCGACGTGATCGTGGTCAGCACGGTCTCCTGCATCTACGGCCTCGGCACGCCGCAGGAGTACGTCGACCGGATGATCCGGCTCAAGGTCGGTGAGGAGCACGACCGCGACTCGATCCTGCGCCGCCTGGTCGAGATCCAGTACACCCGCAACGACATGTCCTTCACCCGCGGCACGTTCCGGGTCCGCGGCGACACCCTCGAGGTGTTCCCGGTCTACGAGGAGCTCGCGGTCCGCATCGAGTTCTTCGGCGACGAGATCGAGCGGATGATGACCTTGCACCCGGTGACCGGCGAGGTCGTCACCGAGGACGAGGAGCTCTACATCTTCCCGGCGACCCACTACGTCGCCGGCCCGGAGCGGATGGAGCGGGCGATCCGCGGCATCGAGCTCGAGCTGGAGGACCAGCTCGCCAAGTTCGAGCGCGAGGGCAAGCTGCTGGAGGCGCAGCGGCTGCGGATGCGCACGACGTACGACGTCGAGATGATGCGCCAGGTCGGCTCCTGCTCGGGCATCGAGAACTACTCCATGCACATCGACGGCCGCACCCGCGGCTCGGCGCCCAACTGCCTGCTCGACTACTTCCCCGAGGACTTCCTGCTGGTCGTCGACGAGTCCCACGTCGCGGTGCCGCAGATCGGCGGCATGTACGAAGGCGACATGTCCCGCAAGCGCAACCTGGTCGACCACGGGTTCCGGCTGCCGAGCGCGATGGACAACCGGCCGCTGCGGTGGGAGGAGTTCCTCGACCGCATCGGGCAGACCATCTACCTCTCCGCGACGCCGGGCAACTACGAGCTCGACAAGGTCGGGGGATCATGCGTCGAGCAGATCATCCGCCCCACCGGCCTGATCGACCCCGAGGTCGTGGTCAAGCCGACCAAGGGCCAGATCGACGACCTGATCCACGAGATCAACCTGCGGGTGGAGAAGAACGAGCGGGTGCTGGTCACCACGCTCACCAAGAAGATGTCCGAGGACCTCACCGACTACCTCCTCGACGCCGGCATCCGCACCCGCTACCTGCACTCCGAGGTCGACACGCTCAAGCGCATCGAGCTGCTCCGCGACCTGCGTCTGGGCCAGTACGACGTGCTCGTCGGCATCAACCTGCTGCGCGAGGGCCTCGACCTGCCCGAGGTGTCGCTGGTCGCGATCCTCGACGCCGACAAGGAGGGCTTCCTCCGCTCCGACAAGTCGCTGATCCAGACGATCGGCCGCGCGGCCCGCAACGTCTCCGGCCAGGTGCACATGTACGCCGACCGGATCACCCCGTCGATGGAGTCGGCCATCGACGAGACCAACCGGCGCCGGGCCAGGCAGGTTGCCTACAACACCGCCCACGGCATCGACCCGACGCCGCTGCGCAAGAAGATCGCCGACATCACCGACATGCTGGCCCGCGAGGAGGAGAGCACCCAGGAGCTGCTCGAGACCTGGCAGAGCCAGGACCCCAAGAAGCGCAAGGCGCCGGTGCCCGGGCTCTCCCGGATGGCCGGCGGCGAGGCGGGCCAGCACACGACCGACCTGGCCGGCCTGCCGAGCGCCGAGCTCGCCCAGCTCATCCAGGAGCTCACCGACCAGATGAAGGGCGCGGCCGCCGAGCTGCACTTCGAGGTGGCCGCCCGGCTGCGTGACGAGATCAACGACCTCAAGAAGGAGCTGAGGCAGATGATGGAGGCGGGTGCGAAGTGACGACCGTCAAGCAGGTCCAGGTGACCTTCGACTGTGCCGACCCCCGCGCGCTGTCCCTGTTCTGGAACGAGGTGCTCGGCTACCAGCTGCCACCGCCCCCACCGGGCTTCGACTCGTGGGACGCGTTCTCCGAGACGCTGCCGGCCGAGCTGCGCAACAGCGCCTCGGCCTCCGAGGACCCCGCGGGCGCCGGGCCACGGCTGTTCTTCCAGCGCGTTCCCGAGGGCAAGGCGGTCAAGAACCGCGTCCACCTCGACGTCCGGGCCACTCCCGGCCTCCAGGGCGAGGAGCGGATGGCCGCCCTCGAGACCGAGTGCGACCGGCTGGTCGCGCTGGGCGCCACGCGGGTCGAGCGCCACGAGCCGAGCCCACCGATGGGCGCCGGCCACATCGTCATGCAGGACCCCGAGGGCAACGAGTTCTGCCTCGACTGAGGTGGTTTCGAGGCTCGCTTCGCTCGCACCTCAACCACCGTCAGGCGGCCGTGACCACCGTCCCGGTGGTTGAGGTGCGAAGGCCGCCAGGCCTGAGCCTCGAAACCACCTCGCAGATTCGGGCATCCGCAGACGTCGAACCTAGAATCCCCCGGTGACGCCGAGCCTCCGCAGCCCCTATGCGGTCTGGGTGGTCGGCCTCCTGGTCTACCTGGTCGCGGTGTTCCACCGCTCGTCGCTGGCGGTCGCGGGCCTCGCGGCGACCGATCGGTTCGACATCTCCGCCGCGCAGCTGGCGACGTTCACGATGCTGCAACTGCTGGTGTACGCCGGGCTCCAGATCCCCGTGGGGCTGCTGGTCGACCGGTTCGGTCCACGCAGCGTGCTGCTGACCGGCACGCTGATCCTCGTCGTTGCGCAGGCCGGTTTCGCGCTGTCGTCGACGTACGGCCTGGCGCTGCTCGCCCGCGTGTTCGTCGGCATGGGCGACGCGATGACCTTCATCTGCGTCCTCCGGCTGGTCGCCTCGTGGTTCCCCGGCCGGCGGATCCCACTGATCACCCAGCTCACCGGCACCTTCGGCCAGATGGGGGCGATCGGCGCGGCCGTGCCGATGACCTGGGCGCTGCGCGAGCTGGGCTGGACCACCGCCTACCTCGTCGCCGCGTCGCTCGGCGTCTTCCTCGCCGTCGCGCTGCTCGCGGTCGTGCGGGACACACCGCAGGTGACGCACCTACGCGGTCCGGCGCTCTCACTCTCCGCGGTGCGCACCAGCCTCGCGGCGTCGTGGGCCCATCCCGGCACCCGGCTGGGCTTCTGGATGCACTTCGTGACCCAGTTCAGCGCCACCGCGCTCAGCCTGCTGTGGGGCTACCCGTACTTCGTCCGCGGCGAGGGCCTGAGCCCGTCGGCGGCGGGCGTGCTGCTGACGATCATGGTGGTCGCGGTGATGTGCGCCGGTCCGGTGCTCGGCTGGCTGGTCGGCGCCCATCCGTGGCACCGCTCGACGACCGTGCTGACGATCGTCGCGTCGATCGTCACCGTCTGGACGGTCGTCCTCGCCTGGCCTGGCAACGCGCCCATGTGGCTGCTGGTCCTGCTCGTGACGGTGGTCGGCGTCGGGGGCCCGGCGTCGATGATCGGCTTCGACGTCGGGCGTACGTCCAACCCGGACGAGCGGCTGGCCAGCGCGAGCGGCATCATCAACCAGGGCGGCTTCCTCGCCAGCCTGCTGCTGGTGATCTCGATCGGCCTGATCCTCGACTGGCGGACGCCCGGCACCGGCGCGTCGTACGGGCCCGCGGCGTTCCGGTGGGCGATGAGCGCCCAGTACGTGCTCTGGGCGGTCGGCCTCACCCAGGTCTACCGCTACCGGGTGCTGGCCCGACGGGTCGTCGACCGCGACGAGCTCGAGGGCGTCGACACCACGCCGGCGGGCTAGGCCTCGACCCCACCGGCGCAGGCCGATCAGCCTCGCTGCCGCACGCACGTCAGACGCCAGTGGTTGCGGCCCGCGGACCGGTCGTAGGAGATCTCGTCGACCGCGGCCATCGCGAGCGCGAGGCCACGACCGGACTCGGCCTCCTCATCGGGCATCACGACGTCGCTGAGGTCGATGGACGCCGGCATGCCGTCGTCACCGAAGGACGCGATCAGTGCGTCGTCGGTGGCGGTGAGCCGGACGTCGAAGCGGCGCTCGGAGCCGCCGGACTCGATCCGGTAGGCGTGCTCGACGATGTTGCCGAGGACCTCGATGACGGCGGTCTCGAACCGGATCCGGTCGACCATCGCGACGTCCTCGTGGTTGGCCCAGAGCTGCTCGAGGACTGCGTGGACCATCTGCATCATCTCGGGGGTCGCGGGGGCGGAGAGCTCGATCCGGCGCTCGTCGTCGGCGTCGGGACCTGGGATCGTCGGCTCAGGCATCGAAGGCCCCCTCGACGGTGTCGCGGGGCCTCAGCACCCGATCGAGGTTGGTCAGCTTGAACACCGTCGTGACGGCCTCGGTCGGCCGTGCGACCCGCAGGTCGCCACCGGCCTGGCGGGCCGACTTGAGGCCGGCGATCAGGGCGCCGAGGCCCGAGGAGTCGAGGAACGTCGTCTCCGCGAGGTCGACGACGATGCGCGACGTCCCGCCGGCCACCAGGCCGTCCAGGACCTCCTTGAGCCCTCGGGCCGACGCCATGTTGAGACGCCCCTTCGGGGTCACGACGCCGACTCCCTCGGCGGTGGTGTCGACAGCGAACTCGATCATGCTGCTCCTCTGCGGGCTGTGGGGGGTGCCGTGGCGGCCGGGTCGAACCCGCGGTAGCGGGCGGCTTTGATGATCACCGAGAAGATCGCGAGGTCGAACCCGATCCACGCGATGTTGAACGCCGTGCCTGCGGCGCCCGCGTGGCCGGTGCCGACGCGCACCACGCCGATGATCGCAGCCACCACGAGGGCGGCCATCGCGAGCAGCTGTGGCCGGACCAGGTGCCAGGGCGGCCGGTCCACCTCCTGGCGGGTCTTCGGGGTCACCGCGAAGTCCAGCGAGCGGCCCAGGAACACGTTGCCGAACGCCGACGTGAAGGACTTGATCCAGACGGGGAAGAGTGCCAGCGAGTACTGCTGGCCGCGCCAGGTCGGCCGGCCGGCCGCGACCACTAGGAACAGCAACTGGTTGACCACGAGGAACGGCACCAGGCGGATGAAGAACTCGGTGCTGAGCGCCCGCACCGGCAGCACCCCGACCGTCAGGTAGATGATCGGCGCGGCGAGGTAGACCAGGGCCGCGAAGCCGGAGAGGTAGCTCCACATGGTCGCGAAGTACATCAGTCGCTGGCCCCAGGTGAGCCGACGCTGCAGGAGCGGGTTCTCCCGGAACATCACCTGCACCGTGCCCTGCGCCCACCGCAACCGCTGGGTGAGCATGGTCGGGAGGTCCTCGGGCGCGAGGCCGTGGGCGAGCACCTCGTGGTGGTACGCCGTCCGCCAGCCCAGCCCGTGCAGCCGCATGCACGTGGCCATGTCCTCGGTGACCGAGATCGTCGCCATCGGCATGATCGGCTGCGCCTCCGAGCCGAGGTCGACGTCGACGGCATCGACCAGAGCCTGCACGGTCTCGACGGCACCCAGTGGGGACCAGTCGCGGGCGGAGAGCTGGTCGAGGGCGCCGAGGTCGATGCCGGCCAGTCCGTCGTCGGCCTCGCCTGCGCTGCGCTCCAGCTCCGCGATCGCCGCGAGGTCGCTCTGCAGTGCGGTCAGGTCGGCCGCCACCAGCTCACGGCGCACCGAGGCCACCCGCTGCTGGAACCGGTAGGTCACGTCCATCAGCGCCTCGCCCCGGGCCAGTTCGCGACGGGCGCGGGAGATGTCGTACTCGATCGAGTCGAGCGCCCGGCGTACGGCGTCGTCGTCGGGGCCGAGCCCGCGGCGCGCCTGTCGCAGCACCGACCGAGCCGTCCGCAGCGCGCGCTGCACGCCCGCCTCGACCGCGTCGGCGTAGCGGGAGACGCCCAACTGCATGAGCGCCTCGCGCCGGATGATCGCGTTGGACCCGCAGAAGAACGCGGCGTTCCAGCCGTCCTTGCCCTGCTGGATCGGTCCGTAGAACAGTGGTGCCTGGCTGCCGAGCGGGTCGTCGTCGGGGACGTTGGCGAACCACTGGGGCGTCTGCACGAGCGCCATCTGCGGGTCCTCGAAGTACCCGAGGGTGCGGTCGAGGATCGCGGGGAGCGGCACCTGGTCGGCGTCGAGGATCAGCAGGAACTCGCCCTCGGTCACCAGCAGCGCGTTGTTGAGGTTGCCTGCCTTGGCGTGCCGGGGCATCCCGGCCCACTCGGCCGACCTGGTGATCCAGCCGATGCCCTCGGCCTCGGCGGCCTCCCGCATCTCGGGACGGTTGCCGTCGTCGAGGACCCAGGTGCGGTGCGGGTAGTCGATCGCCAGCGCCGCCCGCGCGGTGCGCATCACCAGGTCGATGGGCTCGTTGTACGTCGCGATCAGGACGTCGACGGTGAGCCCGGGAGCGGCGGGGGGCGGTTCACCGCGCTCCTTGAGTCGCCACATCGCCAGGCCGAAGAGCAGGGAGTCGACCAGGCTGAAGGTCTCGGCCAGCACGAGGGGGACCGCGATCCACCACGCGTCCCAGTTGACCGAGAACACCCACCGCCACGCGACGTAGTTGACCCCCAGGAGGGCGGTCAGAAGCACCACGAGCCGGATGACGAGCAGTCGGCGGGGCACGTGCTGACCGTAACCTGCGGTGGCCGGTTCCATGCCGGGCGTGAGGCGCGGTTTGCGCGGGACGCTCCGCGGATACGGTCCGCCCATGACGAACATCGATCTGGGCCGGCCCGTGCAGGGCGACGTCGTGGAATTGATCCTCGACGACCACCGCCGTTTCGAGGCGCTCCTGCGCGACCTGCGGGACAGCAGCACGGACCGCGACGCGGTGCGCCGCGCGTTCGCCACCCTGCACGTGGCGCACGCCGAGGCCGAGGAGAAGCACGTCTATCCCAAGCTCAAGCGCAAGAACGCGGTCGACGACGAGGAGGCCGACCACGGGATCGAGGAGCACGCGGAGGGCAACGAGGCATTGCTCGCCGTGCTCGACCTCAAGGGCACCGACACCCAGGCGTTCGACGACGCGGTCGAGGAGCTGGCCCGCCTGGTCAACCACCACCTCACCGAGGAGGAGCTGACGATCCTCAACCCAGCCCGGGAGGAGGTCGGGCCGCAGGTGCGCGCCGAGCTCGGCCGGCTCTTCGTCGAGGAGCGCAACGCCCAGATCGACGCCGACTGCGGCGCGATCGAGAACGTCCGTCGGATCGTCGCCGAGGCGCGCCGTGCGGGGCTGCTCGACGCCGACGATGACGACGACTGACTGGTGGCGGGCGGCCGCGACGGTGGTGGCCGCCTGGGCGGTGATCCTCGGTGCGGTCGTCGCCGTCGGCTGGCTGATCACCAGCCCGCTGCAGTCTTCGGTCGACCCCTGGGACAACGACGCCGTGCGCTGGTTCGCAGGGGAGCGCACCGCGGACCTGAACACGGTCGCGGACGTGGGCACGTTCCTCGGCGAGACCGTGGTCGGCGCGGCGGTCGCGACGGTCGTCGCCGCCGCCCTCTCGCTGTGGCGGCGCTCGATCCGCCCGGCCGCGTTCTTCGCGCTCGTGCTGGCCGGGATCGGCGGCTTCTACGCCGTGACCACTCTGGTGATCACTCGCGTGCGGCCGCCGGTGCGGATCCTCGACCCCGGGCTGGTCCCGGACGCCAGCTTCCCCTCAGGGCACGTCGCGACCGCGAGCGCCGTGTACGGCGGCACCGCGCTGGTGGTGTCCCTGCTCATACCGCGCTCCCGCCCGTGGATCTGGCTGCTCCTGCTGGTGCCGCTCGGCGTTGCGCTGGCCCGGCTCTATCAGGGCGCCCACCACCCCACCGACGAGCTGGCCAGCCTGCTCTACACGACCGCGTGGCTGGGTGTCGTCGGCACCGTGCTGCTCAGGCCGGCGCGGGACGGCGGTAGACCGCGACGGCGGTGACGTCGTCGAGCTGGCTCCGCTCGACGGCCAGCCGCACGATCGCGGACAGCAGGTTGGTGGTGTCGTCGTGCTCCGCCACCAGCGCGCCGATCGGCTGCCACCAGTGCTCGGGGTCGTCGATCAGGTCCAGCAGGCCGTCGCTGAAGAGCAGCAGCCGGTCGCCCGGCGCGAGCGTCGTGCTCTGCTCGCTCCAGTGGTCGTCGGGGAGCACGCCGAGCGGTAGGTCGTCGCTGCTGAGCCGGTCGACGGTCCCGTCCGCGCGCACCACCAGGCACAGGCCCATGCCGGCGTCGACGTAGCGCACGAAGCCATCGTCGAGGTCGACCGCCGCCTCGAACAGCGTCACGAACGACTCGGCACGCATCAGGTCGGGTGTCATGCTGCGGGCCACCTGCGTGACGGTGATGCCGAGGTCCACACCGTTGACGACCGCGTCATGGGTGCCACGCAGCGCGGTCCGGACACCGGCCCCGAGCAGGGCAGCGCCGGTGCCCTTGCCCATGACATCACCGAGCCCGACGTGCGCGACGCCGTTGCCGACCGCGTAGTCGAACATGTCCCCGCCGACGGCGAGGGCCGGCACACAGGTCCCGTTGAGCTCCCACTCGCCGACCCGGATCGGCTTCGCCGGCAGCATCGAGGCCTGGACCTGGCCGGCACGCTGCATCTCGCCGGAGGACACGAGCTCCTGCTGCGCCCATGCGGCGAGGTCCTCCAGCGTCTGGACCTCCTCCTCGTCCAACGATCGGACGGCTCGGTCGTAGATGCAGAACACCGCGACGATATTGCCCGCCGGGTCGCGCAGCGGTACGCCGGCGTACGACCGGACCCCCATCTCGGAGACGGCCGGGAGATCGGAGAAGCGCGGATCCTGGGTTGCGTCCGGCACCACGACGAGGTCACCGACGGACGTGGTGCGGTCGCAGAAGGTCTCGTCGCGTGGGACCGGCCGGCCCGGGAACCCGCCGGCGCCCGGGAACCACGCCTGGTCGTGATCCAGCACCGTGATCGAGGCCCACTCGACGTCGAGGACCTTGCGGGCGAGCCGGGCGATCCGGTCGAAGCGCTCCTCGCGACGTCCGGTGAGCCCGAGGCTCTCGACTGCTCGCTGGCGTCGCCTTTCGGTGGTCTCCAGCGCGTCGTGTCCCATGCCCGATGGTTACCCATCCGGTGGCTCGACGATGCCCACGAGCCCGGCGGTGTGTGGGACCGGCGCCGGCGGGGTATGAACTGGGCAGCGGGGACAGCTCGGGAAGGAGTCGGATGCCGGGTCGCCGAGCAGTGGTGGTGGAGGACGACGAGGACCTGCGCGACCTGGTGGAGCACGTGCTGCGCGGCGCCGGGCTCGACCCGGCGGGCGCCGAGAACGGCGAGGACGGCGTACGCCTGGTCCGGGAGCTCGACCCCGACCTGGTGACCCTCGACGTGCAGCTGCCCGGGCTGCTCGGCACGGAGGTGTGCCGCCAGGTGCGCGAGTTCAGTGACGCCTACATCATGATGATCACCAGCCGCACCGACGAGGTCGACCGCCTGCTGGCGCTCGACCTCGGCGCCGACGACTACCTGGCCAAGCCTTTCTCGCCCAAGGAGCTCTCCGCCCGGGTCTCGGCCCTGCTGCGCCGCCCGCGGATGGCGGGCGACCCCGTCGCGAGCGCGGACGAGGTGAGGCTCGAGGCGGGTGGTGGGCTGGTGCTGGTCCCGGTCCGGCACGTGGCGTTGCTGGACGGCATTCCGGTGCCGCTGACGCCGACGGAGGTCGACCTGCTGGCCGCGCTCGCGCGGGTGCCCGGCGAGCCGCAGGCGCGCTCGACGCTGGTCCGCTCCGTGTGGGGTGGCGACTTCATCGAGTCCGACTTCCTCATCGACGTCCACGTCGCGAGCCTGCGCCGCAAACTGCGCAAGGCCGGCACCGGCGCCGACTGGATCCGCACCGTGGCCGGGACGGCCTACGCCTTGACCCCGCAGTAACCGCCGGTCACCGTTCCTCGTCGGGCTTCCAGGGCTGGCCGAGCGCCTTGCGCTGCTTCTTCTCCAGTCGCCGGCGCTCGCGGGAGACGATGTCGTCGCGCGATGCCGCGGTGCGTACGGCGTTGATGCCGGTGCCGAGCATCACGAACAGCGGCCACGGGAAGCCGCCGAACATCACCGCCGCCCAGATCGTCCAGGTGAGCACCGAGGCGAACACGAACCCCATGAGCGCGGAGCGGCGCTCCTCGCGCCACTTCGCGACCGACCGCTCCTCGATCTGCACGGGGGTCAGCAGCCCCTCGCCTGGCCCGCCGAACGGCACCAGGGTGCCGGTGGTGGCCGCGACCAGGCCCTCGAGGAGGGCGGGCAGGTCGCCGAGCGTGCGCGCGTTGCCGACCGCGGTGCTCCGGGCGTCGAACTCCTCGCGGTCCAGCCGGCCGTCGGCGTACGCCTCGGTCAGCACCTGGTGGACCACGTCGCGATCGGCGTCGGACGCACGCAGCGAGGCGTTCTCGGAGTGCCGCGGGTCGTGCGAGAACGACGACCAGACCTCCTGCTCCACGCGGCCATCGTAGGGCGGCCGCGCCCCCGGCCCGGTCCAGCCCACCGTTTCGCCGGCGTTACGTGCGGGGAGATGCGTCGTTGACCGGGATGGGAGACAGGGGAGCGCTGAGCGTTGCCCTAAATGAGAACACGTTCTATTCTGTGGCGGCCGTCTAGACAGCTCCGGGGAGGTGGGCACGTGGCGTTCTCTGCCGTGTCTGTGATCCGGGGTCCGGGCGAGATCGCGGTGATGACCACCGACGTGGTGAAGCGAGCCTTCACGACCAGGTTCCAGCTGCGCGAGTTCATCGAGCAGGCGTGGTTCATCACCAGCGTGACGCTGATGCCGACGATCCTGGTGTCGATCCCGTTCGGCGCCGTGATCTCGCTCCAGGTCGGCAACCTCACCGGCCAGCTCGGCGCCCAGTCGTTCGCCGGCGCCACCGCCGTGCTGGCGGTGGTGCGTGAGGCCGCACCCATCGCGGCGGCCCTGATCATCGCCGGGGCCGCGGGCTCGGCGATCTGCTCCGACCTCGGGGCACGCAAGATCCGCGAGGAGATCGACGCGATGGAGGTCCTCGGCGTCGACCCGATCGCCCGCCTCGTGGTCCCGCGCGTGCTGGCCACGATGTTCGTCGCGTTCATGATCATCGGCATCGTGATCGGCGCCGGCATCGGCGGCGGCTACTTCTTCACGGTGATCGTCCAGGGCGGCTCCGCCGGCGCGTTCCTCTCGTCGTTCACCGCCCTCGCGAGCCTGCCCGACCTCTACATCGCGATCGTCAAGGCGGTGATCTTCGGCGGCATGGCCGCGATCGTCGGCGCCTACAAGGGCCTGAACGCCGGCGGCGGTCCCAGCGGCGTCGGCCGGGCCGTCAACGAGTCGGTGATCATCGCGTTCATGCTGCTGTTCTTCATCAACGCCGTCATCACCGCCATCTACTTCCAAGTCGTCCCGCCCCCGGGCCTGTGAGCGCCATGTCGAGCATCAGCGCGCTGGGCGGCGCCTTCTACCGTGGCCGCCGCGACTCCCTCGAGCAGTACGGCGACCAGCTGCTGTTCTACGTCAAGGCGCTCGCGTGGACGCCGCGGGCGATCAAGCGCTATCCCCGCGAGATCCTCAACACCCTCGCCGAGGTCACCTTCGGCGCCGGCGGGCTCACGCTCATCGCGGGCTCGGCCGGCGTCATCGCGTTCCTCTCGTTCTTCGCCGGCACCGAGGTCGGCATCCAGGGCTACGCCTCGCTCAGCCAGATCGGCGTCGCGAAGTTCAGCGCGTTCATCTCGGCCTACTTCAACACGCGCGAGGTCGCGCCGCTGATCTCCTCGATCGCGCTGGCGGCCACCGTCGGCTGCGGCTACACCGCGCGGCTCGGTGCGATGCGGATCTCCGAGGAGATCGACGCGCTCGAGGTGATGGGCATCCCGTCGCTGCCGTTCCTGGTCACCACGCGCATGGTCGCCGCGTTCGTCGCGGTGATCCCGCTGTACGTCGTGGCCCTGAGCGCGTCGTACCTCTCGCCACGGCTGATCACCACGATGGTCTACGGCCAGTCGCCGGGCACCTACGACCACTACTTCCTGCAGTTCCTGCCGCCGATCGACATGCTCTGGTCGTTCTTCAAGCTGCTGTTCCTGGCGGCCGCGGTGATCCTCATCCACTGCTACTACGGTTACACCGCGTCGGGTGGCCCGGCCGGCGTCGGCATGGCCGTGGGCCGCGCGATCCGCACCAGCATCGTCACGATCGTGGTCGCGGACTTCTTCCTCAGCTTCGCGATCTGGGGCTCCACGACGACCGTCCGGATCACGGGGTAGCGGCCGCGATGTTGGTGAACATCTACCACGACAGCCCGCGGGAGCACCGCCGGCTGCTGGTCGCGGGCGTCGCGTTCCTGGTGGTGATCGCGCTGCTGATCTCGCTGTCGATCGCGGTCTACCAGAAGCTCTTCGAGCCGGTCACCACCGTGCAGATCCACGCCGACCGGGCCGGGCTGCAGCTGGCGAAGTTCGGCGACGTGCGCCTCAACGGCGCGCTGGTCGGCCAGGTCCGCAAGGTCGCCCAGGACGGGCACGAGGCGGTGATCACCGTCGCGCTCCAGCCCGACGAGGCGAAGCGGATCCCCGACAACGTCTCGGTGCAGATCCTGCCCACCACGCTGTTCGGCCAGAAGTTCGTCTCGTTCGTGAGCCCGGACAAGCCGTCCGGCCACCCGCTGTCCGACGGCGACGTGATCCCGGCCGACCGCGTCGAGACCAACGTCGAGCTGAGCCGGATCCTCGCGAACCTGTTCCCGCTGCTGCGCTCGGTGCAGCCGGCCGACCTCAACGCCACGCTCAACGCCCTGGCCACCGCGCTCGGCGGCCGCGGCGAGCAGCTGGGCGAGACCATGGACCAGCTCGACGACTACCTCGGCGAGATCGACGACCACCTGCCGACGCTGCGCGAGGACCTGGTCAAGCTCGCCGACGTCGCCGACACCTACGACCTCGCCGCCCCCGACCTGCTGGCGGTGCTGCGCGACGTCACGGTCACCGGCCAGACCGTCATTGACAACAAGGAGCAGCTCGGCACGTTCTTCGCCGACGTGCAGGGGCTCGCCGACACCTCGACCCGGGTGCTGCGCGACAACTCGGCCAACCTGATCCGGGTCGGCCAGGTCACCGAGCCGGTGCTGCGGCTGCTCGCGGTCTACTCGCCCGAGCTGCCCTGCCTGCTCCAGGGCGCGGCCCGCTACGCGCCCCGCCTGGCCCGCACGTTCGAGGGCAACCAGGTCAAGCAGTACATCGAGTTCGGCACCGCGCAGTACCGCGCCTACAACGCCAGCGACCGGCCGACGTACGGCGAGGTCGGCCACGGACCGTGGTGTCTCGGCCTGCCGCACCCGAAGGTGCCGGCACCGCCGATCGCGCTCGACCAGGGCAGCGACATGGACGAGCACCCGCCCACCAGCCCGCTGCCGGGGATGCCCGGCCTGGGCCGGGTCGGGGCCGACTACTCCGGCACCGCGGGGGAGAAGACGATCGTCAACGCCCTCATCGCGGGGCTCACCGGGCGCTCCGCCGACACGTACGGGTCCCTGGGCTCCCTGCTCTACGGCCCCGTCGTCGGCTCGCCCGCGCGAGGTGGACGCTCATGACCACCCCACGAAGCCGCTCGCTGCGCTCACGCCTCCGCGGGGGCCCCGCATGATGTCCCGCAACTCCACGACGATCGCCGCCGGCATCAAGCTCGGCATCTTCACCGTGGTCTCGGTCCTGGTGACCGGGCTGCTCGCGGCGATCATGGGCAACATCGGGTTCGGCGCGGGCACGACGTACCGCGCGGTGTTCAGCACCGCCTCGATGCTCCAGAAGGGCGACGACGTACGTGTCGCGGGTGTCAGCGTCGGGGAGGTCAAGAAGGTCGAGCACTACGACCGCAGCCAGGCGCTGGTGACGTTCCGGGTGCAGTCGGACCTGCCGCTCACCACCGCGTCCCACGCCGAGATCCGGTTCCTCAACCTGGTCGGCGACCGCTACCTCGCGCTCGAGGAGGGCGCCGACGCCGACGCCGAGCCGCTGGAGTCCGGAGGCACGATCCCGATCAGCCAGACCAAGCCGGCGCTCGACCTCACCACGCTCTTCAACGGGTTCCAGCCGCTGTTCCAGGCGCTCAATCCGCAGCAGGTCAACGACCTCAGCATGAACCTCGTGCAGGTGCTGCAGGGCGAGGGCGGCACGGTCCAGGGCCTGCTGCAGAAGACCGCCTCGCTCACCAACACCCTCGCGGACCGCGACGAGCTGATCGGCCGGGTGGTCGACAACCTCGGCGAGACGCTGAGCACCGTCGACGGCCGCCACCAGCAGCTCAGCGAGCTCGTGGTCGGGCTGAAGAACTGGATGGCCGACCTGGCCCGCGACCGCGGCACGATCGGCGCCTCGCTGTCGAACATCTCCGACCTCACCGTGGTGGTCGCCGACCTGCTGCGGCAGGGCCGGCCGCTGGTGAAGTCCGACGTCGCCAAGCTGCGTCGGCTCGCCGGGCTGCTCACCGAGAAGAAGAACGCCGACCAGCTCACCGAGCTGCTCGACCGGCTGCCGGAGTCGATGACCGACCAGACCCGGACCGGCACCTACGGCTCCTGGTACAGCTACTACATCTGCGGGTTCAGCGGGCGGATCACGCTGCCCGCCGGCCTCGGGAACATCCCGGGCATCAAGCAGCTGATGGCCCAGCTCAACAACCTGAACTTCCACTCGACCGCACCGCGGTGCAACGGGGCGACGGCGCCATGACCACCAGCCGCTACAGCGACGCGCGGATCCTGCGCATGGGCGCCATCACGGTGGTCGTGATGCTGCTCGTGATGGCCGCCGCCTTCAACCTGTCCCAGTTCCCCGGCTTCAAGGGCGGCACCTACCGGGCCGAGTTCTCCGACGCCAGCGGGCTGCACAAGGGCAACATGGTGCAGGTCGGCGGCATCCGCGTGGGGCGGGTCCAGGACGTCGCCCTCGAGGACAGCAACACCGTGCTGGTGACCTTCGAGGTCGACAACGGCGTCGAGTTCGGTTCCGACAGCCGCGCCTCCATCGAGGTGCTCAACCTGCTCGGCGAGAAGTACCTCGACCTGCAGCCCGCGGGCTCCGGGCAGCTCGGTGAGGACGACGTGATCCCGGTCGAGCGGACGCAGTCGGCGTACGACATCGTCGGGGTCTTCGGCGACCTGACGACCACCACCGAGCGGATCGACACCGACCAGCTCAAGCAGGCGCTGAACGTCGTCGCCGACACCACCGACCAGGCCGCGCCCGAGATCGAGTCCAGCTTCCGCGGCATCGCCCGGCTCTCGGAGAGCGTCGCCTCGCGCGACGAGCAGATCCAGGCGCTGCTGAAGAGCTCGCAGAGCGTCAGCAAGGTGCTGGCCGAGCGCAGCGGGGACCTCGTCGACCTGATGAAGCACAGCGACCTGGTGTTCCAGGAGGTCCGGCGGCGCAAGCAGGCCGTGCACCTGCTGCTGGTCAACGCCCGCAGCCTCGCCCAGCAGCTGCGCGGGGTGGCCGAGGACAACCAGGCCCAGATCGGCCCCGCGCTGCAGGAGGTCGACGACCTGCTCGCGCTGCTCAACGGCAAGGAGAAGGAGCTGAAGGCGACGCTGGCGGCGCTCGGACCCTACGTCTCGATCCTCGGCAACATCATCGGCACCGGCCCGTGGTTCGACGCCTACGCCTCCAACCTGGCCGCGATCCCGACCGGCGAGTTCCTGCCCGGCACCCTGGGGGACGAGTGATGGCCGACATGTGGAGCCGCGTCAACGGCCGCGCGCTCGCCGTCGCGGCCGCGGTGGTGCTGCTGACCGCGACGTACTTCATCGTGATCCGCGACGACACCCGGACCAAGACCGTCGCCGCCCACTTCCCTCGCGCGGTGAGCATCTACCAGGGCAGCGACGTGCGCATCCTGGGCGTCAACGTCGGGCGCGTCACCGCGGTGACCCCCGAGGGCAACTCCGTGCGGGTCGACATGGAGTACGACGCGAAGTACCAGGTGCCGGCCGATGCCAAGGCGGTGATCGTCACGCCCACGCTCGTCGCGGACCGGTTCGTGCAGCTGACCCCGGCGTACGCCGAGGGCGACAAGGTGATGGCCGACGGCGCCGACATCGCGCTGCCCGACACCGGCGTGCCGGTCGAGCTCGACCGCATCTACGCCAGCCTCCGCGACCTCTCCGAGGCGCTCGGGCCCAACGGCGTCAACAGGGACGGCACGCTCGACCACGTGCTCGAGGCCGGCGCGCACGCCTTGAACGGCAAGGGTCAGCTCGGCAACCAGATGCTCAACCAGATGGCCGCCGCGGCGCAGACGTTCGGCGAGGGCGCGGGGCCGCTGTTCGAGACGGTCAGCCAGCTCGCCGAGTTCACCACCACGCTGGCCCAGAACGACAAGGTCGTCCGCGCGTTCATCAAGGACCTGGCCGGCGTCTCCTCGCAGCTCGCCGACGAGCGCACCGAGATCCAGGGCGCGCTCGCCGCGGTCGCCGACGCCGTCGGCACGGTCAAGACGTTCGTCCACGACAACCGCAAGGCGCTCGTCGCCGACGTCGAGCGGTTGACCCGGGTGATGAAGACGATCGCGTCGGAGAAGGACAGCATCGACGACGCGCTGCGGATCGCGCCGGTGGCGATCGGCAACCTGAGCCTCGCCTACAACAGCAAGTCCGGGACCATCGGTTCGCGGATCGGCATCAGCGGGAACGTCTGGGACGCCGACGGCTTCCTGTGCGCCGTCGTCCAGCAGTCGAGCCTGCCGCAGGCCAGCAAGGACCTCGCGTGCACGCTGTTCAAGCAGCTGCTCGAGCCCGTCGAGGGACAGCTGCCCACGATCCCGCCCGGCCCGAGCGGCCGCCAACAGGCGCCCACGGCCGCCGACGACGCCGCGCGCGTGCAGCGGCTGTACGCCGCCACCGGCAGCGGCTCGCTCGACGAGCTCATGGGAGGTGGCTCGTGACGCGACTGCTCCGCCACGGCGTCCTCCTCGTGGTGCTCGCCCTGCTCGCCGGGGCGTGCAAGTTCGACGGCGCCTACGACCTGCCGCTCCCGGGCTCGCCGGTCGACGCCGACCACTCCTACGAGGTCACCGCCGAGTTCGCCGACATCCTCAACGTGGTGCCGCGCTCGCCGGTGATGGTCGACGACGTGACGGTCGGCGAGGTAACCGACGTGGAGCGGGTCGGCTGGCACGCCCAGGTCACGCTGCGGATCCGCGACGACGTCAAGCTCCCCGACAACGCGATCGCCGACATCCGCCAGGTCAGCCTGCTGGGGGAGAAGTACGTCGCGCTCGAGGCGCCGGCCGAGGGCGCCTCGGACGACCTGCTCGCCGACGGGGACGCGATCCCGCTGGCCGACACCGGCCGCAACCCGGAGGTCGAGGAGGTGCTGGGTGCGCTCTCCTTCCTGCTCAGCGGCGGCGGCGTCGGCCAGCTCGGGACGATCACCCACGAGCTCAACCAGGTCATGGACGGGCGCACCGACCGGCTGCGCCACCTGCTCGGCTCGCTGGAGAACGTCGTCGGCACCCTCGACGACCAGAAGGCCGACATCGTCCACGCGATGGAGTCCCTCGACCACCTCACCGGCACCCTGAACGCCGAGAAGAAGACCATCACCGGCGCGCTCGACGTCGCGGGACCGGCCGTCGAGGTGCTCGCCGCGCAGCACGACGAGCTGATGGCGATGCTCACCTCGCTCAACCGGCTCGGGGAGGTCGGCACCCGCGTGATCGGCCAGAGCAAGCAGGACATCCTGGACTCCCTTGACCATCTCCAGCCGATCCTGCAGCGCCTCTACGAGGCCGGCGACGACCTGGCCCCGGGCCTCAACCTGCTGGTGAGCTTCCCGTTCCCCAAGGAGGCCTCCGAGATCGTCAAGGGCGACTACGCCAACACCTCGATCCGCGCCGACATCAGCCTCGAGAACCTCCTGCCTGGTGCGCCCGGCGGCGGCATCCCCGGCATCCCCGACCCCGGCGAGCTGCTCACCGCGGTCGAGAAGTGCCTGCGCAGCGGCGACCTCACCACCAAGCCCTGCCAGAAGGTGCTCGCCTCGGCCGACCTGCTGGGCAACCTGATCAAGGACTGCAAGAAGAAGAAGTACGACGGCAACCCGGTGTGCACGATCATCGAGGCGCTGCCGGGCGGTGGCGGCGGGCTCCCGGGCCTGCCCGACCTGCCCGGGACACTCGGCGGCGTCCTGGGCGGTCTGCTCGGCGCCGAGCGGGCGCCCACCTCCGCCGGCCTCTACGGAGGTGCCGGATGATGAGCCGGGGAGTGAAGGTCCGGATCGCGGCGTTCCTCGTGCTGAGCGCGGTGGGCATCGTGTACGTCGCCGGCTCCTACCTCGGCTTCGTCGACCGGGTCCTCGGCCGCGGCATCACCGTGCACGCGACGCTGCCGACCTCGGGTGGCCTCTTCGAGGGCAGCGAGGTCACCTACCGCGGCGTCAAGATCGGCAAGGTCTCGGCGATGACCGCCAGCGCCGACCACGTCACGCTCGACCTGGCGCTGCAGGACGGCACCGAGCTGCCGGCCGACTCCCCGATGTTCGTGCACAACCTCTCGGCGGTGGGGGAGCAGTACCTCGACTTCGAGCCCCCCGACGACGACGGCCCGTACGTCGAGAGCGGCGACACGCTGCACGGCACCGCCGAGTCGCTGCCCGTCGACGAGGGCGACCTGCTCGTCGAGCTCGACAAGTTCGTCGACTCCGTCGACAAGGAGAACCTCCAGGTCGTCGTCCACGAGCTCGGCACGATGTTCACCGACACCGGCGTCCCGCTGCAGCGGCTGCTCGACAACGGCAGCGCGTTCGTCCGCGAGGCCGCCGCGCACACCGCCGACACGATCCGGCTGCTCGATCGCGGCAAGCGCGTGCTCAGCACCCAGCAGGGGCAGAAGGAGAACATCCGCGCGCTCGCCGGCGACCTGCGCAGCCTCACCGACGCGCTCGCCGACAGCGACGACGATCTCGAGCACGTCCTGACCGGCACGCCCGGCACGGTGCGCGAGGTCGACGGGCTGCTGCGTGACCTCGAGCCCACCCTGCCGGTGCTGCTCGCCAACGCCGTCAGCGTCAACCAGGTGATGGTCTCGCACCTCGCCGGGGTGGAGCAGCTGCTCGTCACCTACCCACGGACGATCTCCGCGGGCTTCACCGGCACCCCCGGTGACGGCTACGGGCACGTCAACCTGCAGCTCGACAGCTCGGTCCCGCCGTGCACGGAGGGCTACAAGCCCCGCAACGAGTGGCGCCCGCCGAGCGACCTCACCGACAGCCCGATCTACCCGGCGCAGTGCACGAGCGGGCCGCCGTACGTCATGCGGGGCCCGAAGTACTCGCCCGGCGGCCAGGGCAACCCCTCGCCCGGCCGGCTCTACCGCTCGTCGTACGACCCGGTCACGGGTTTCGTCTCAGGTGCCGTCGATGCGAGCGGCAACCCCGTACGCTTCGTCGATCAGGGCAACCTGTCCATCCTGGGAGGGGACGCGTGGAAGTGGCTGCTGGTGGGGCCGGTGACCGGCCGGTGACCTCCCAGGAGACCGACGCCGGGCCGGACACTCGGGTCCGCCTGAACATCGGTCTGTACGTGCTGGCACTGCTGCTGGCGTGCGCGGTCGTCTTCGGCGGTGTGCTCGCCGCGCAGGAGCACCGCGACCGTGGCCGAGCGGCAGGGGAGCAGGAGCGGTACGGCGCCGTGCTGGCCGCGGCCCGCGCCGAGGTGGAGGCCTTCATCAACATCGACTATCGCGACGCGCGCAAGAGCATCGACGGGGTGGCCGCCGGTGCGACGGGCAAGTTCGCCAAGCAGTACGACAGCGCGACCAGCGGTGTCCTCGAGACCCTCAAGCGCAACCGGTCCGTGATGGACGGCGAGGTCTTGTGGGCCGGCGTGGTGACCGTCGACCCCGACAGTGCCACGGTCATCGCGGCCACCCAGGGCACCGTCGCCAACGTCTCGACCGACGACAAGCCGATCGCCCGGTACTTCCGGCTCAAGCTCGATCTCCAGAAGGTCGACGGCGACTGGTTGACCGCCGACCTGGAGTTCGTGGCCTGATGACCGACAGCTCAGGGAAGCCTCGCAACCCGCGCCGCCCGGTCGTCGGGTCCCGCAACCCCACGGGCCGCCCGCGCAAGGTCCCCACGCAGACCCACCCCGAGCCCGCGGTCGAGCCGTCCCCCCCGGTGGTCGAGCCTGTCGAGACCACGACCCCACCGCGCCGGACGCCCGGCGTCGGCGGCCGGCGTACGACGATCGCGCTGGTGGTCGCCGTGGTCGTGCTGCTCCTGGTCGGGGCGGCGGAGATCTTCTACCTCGTCCGCGACGACACGCCGACGGTGTCGGCGAGCCGGCCGGTGGTCACCGGCGAGCTCACCCACCGCGCGGCGGTCGAGGCGGCGGCCCGGTCGACCGAGGAGATCCTCTCCACCAGCTACGAGAACTACGACGAGCAGGTCGACCAGGCCGCCGCGAAGATGACCGACGCGTTCGCGGCGGAGTACCGCAAGACCTCCGACGGCATCCGCGACCAGTTCGTGGCGAGCAAGACCAAGCTGCAGGTCAAGGCGGTCGCCCAGGGTGTCGTCCAGGCGTCGCCTGCCCAGGTGCAGGCGCTCCTGTTCCTCGACCAGTACGTCGAGAAGACCGAGGACGGCCAGCCGCGCACCGACTACCGGCAGTACCGGGCGCTGGTGACGGTGGTGCACACCGACCAGGGCTGGCTGGTGTCGAACATCGAGACGCAGTAGGGTTTTGCAAAACTAGAACAGGTTATAGTTGAGCCGGGGCCCCGAGAGGAGAAGGATCGCCGCGTGTCCACTGACAACGCTGCCGACGTCGACCTCCTCGTGATCGGTGCCGGCCCGACCGGCCTCTTCGCGACCTACTACGCCGGGTTCCGCGGCTTCCGGGTCGGCGTCGTCGACTCGTTGCCCGAGCTCGGCGGCCAGATCACCGCGATGTACCCCGAGAAGCAGATCCTCGACGTGGCCGGGTTCCCCTCGGTCAAGGGACGGGACCTGGTCGAGGGCCTGGTCGCCCAGGCCTCGACCGCGCACCCGACGTACTTCCTCGATCGCACGGCGATGACGCTCCACGAGGACCCTGAGGACGGCTATGTGACCGTCGGTCTCGACGACGGCACCGAGGTGCGCGCCAAGGCCGTGCTGGTGACCGCGGGCATCGGCAAGTTCAGCCCGCGCCCGCTGCCTGCCGGCGAGGGCTGGCTGGGCCGCGGCCTGGAGTTCTTCGTGCCGAGCTTCGCGCCGTACGTCGGCAAGGACGTCGTGATCGTCGGCGGCGGTGACAGCGCGTTCGACTGGGCGCTGCACCTCGAGCCGGTCGCCCGGTCGGTCACGCTGGTCCACCGGCGCGACGCGTTCCGCGCCCACCAGCGCACGGTCGACGCCGTCCAGGCCTCCTCGGTCGAGATCGTGACCCGCGCCGAGGTCTCCGCGATCCGCGGCAACGGCGTGGTGGAGTCCATCGAGATCACCGTCGACGGCGAGACCACCGAGCGCCCGGCGCAGGCGATCGTGGCCGCGCTCGGGTTCGTCGCGGACCTGGGCCCGCTGCAGAAGTGGGGCCTGGACGTGGAGAAGCGGCACCTGGTCGTCGACTCCTCGATGCGCACCAACCTGCCGCGGGTGTTCGCGGCCGGCGACATCACCGAGTACCCCGGCAAGGTCCGCCTGATCGCCGTCGGGTTCGGCGAGGCGGCCACCGCCGTCAACAACGCGGCGGTCGTGATCGACCCGACCGCCCACGTGTTCCCCGGTCACTCCAGTGAAGGAAGCTGAGGCAGCCAGATGAAGATCAAGGTCGACTTCGACCTGTGTGAGTCCAACGCGCTCTGCGAGGCGCTGGCCCCCGACGTGTTCGAGCTGGACGACGACGACTTCCTCCAGCTCAAGACCGAGGAGACCACGCCCGAGAACATCGAGGCGGTGAAGCGCGCCGTCGCCGCGTGCCCGCGCACCGCGATCTCCCTGGAGGACTGAGCCGGTGGCGCAGACATCACTGGACGGCAAGGTCGCGATCGTCACCGGCGCCGGAGCGGGGCTCGGCCGCGCCGAGGCGCTCGCGCTGGCCGACGCCGGCGCGCGGGTCGTGCTCAACGACCTGCCGGCCGGTGCCGACGAGGCCGCCGAGGAGATCCGGTCGCGCGGCGGCGAGGCGACCGTCGTCGCCGGCGACGTGGGGGAGCGGTCCACCGCCGACGCCATGCTCGCCGCGGCGCTCGACACGTTCGGCGGCCTGGACATCGTGGTCAACAACGCAGGCGTCACCCGCGACCGGATGCTGTTCAACATGTCCGACGAGGAGTGGGACCAGGTGATCCGCATCCACCTGCGCGGCCACTTCCTGCTCTCGCGCAACGCCGCGGCCCACTGGCGGGCCAAGGCCAAGGAGACCGGTGCGCCGGTCGGCGCCAGCGTGGTCAACACGGCCTCCGAGGCGTTCCTGTCCGGGCCGCCGGGCCAGGCCAACTACGGCGCTGCGAAGGCCGGCATCGCCGCGCTCACGGTCTCGACGGCCCGGGCGATGGCGAGCAGCGGCGTACGCGCCAACGCGATCTGCCCCCGGGCCCGCACCGCGATGACCGCACAGGTCTTCGGCGAGGACCAGTCGGGCCTCGAGGTCGACCCCTACTCGCCCGAGCACGTCGCGCCCGTGGTGGCCTACCTCGCCTCGCCGGCCGCGGCCAACATCACCGGCCAGGTGTTCGTCGTCTACGGCGGCATGGTGGCCCTGGTCGCCGCGCCCGTGGTCGAGCAGCGCTTCGACAAGTCCGGCACGCTCTGGACCCTCGACGACCTCGACAAGCAGGTCGGCGGCTACTTCGAGGACCGGGACCCCGCCGTCGGCTTCGCGGCCGACTCGATCCTGAAGCTGACGGTGTGACGATGAGACTGGACGGCAAGATCGCGATCGTCACCGGCGGCGCGATGGGGCAGGGCGCCGGCATCAGCCGGGCGTTCGTCGCCGAGGGTGCGCGCGTGGTGATCGCCGACGTCGCGAAGGACGCCGGCCAGGAGCTGGCGGACTCGTTGGGGGAGGCCGCGCACTTCGCCCACCACGACGTGAGCGACCAGGCCTCGTGGACGGCACTCGTCGAGGACACCAACGCCCGCTTCGGGCCGGTCAACGTGCTCGCCAACAACGCCGGCATCCTGCGGTTCGGCGAGATCGAGAACATGCCGGTCGACGAGGTCGAGCTGCTGTGGCGGGTCAACCAGCTCGGCTGCTTCCTCGGCATGAACGCCGTGACCTACACGATGCGCAAGAACGGCGGCGGCTCGATCATCAACGCCTCCTCGGTCGAGGGCCTGGCCGGCATGCCCGGCTGCACGGCCTACGCCGCGACGAAGTGGGCGATCCGCGGCATGACCAAGTGTGCTGCGATGGAGCTGGGCCCCAAGGGCATCCGGGTCAACTCCGTGCACCCCGGCATGATCGACACCCCGATGACGCGGGTGCACGGCGGCGACGCCGCGATGGAGTACGGCGCCTCCAAGGTGCCGCTGCGCCGGGTCGGGACGCCTGCGGACGTCGCGCCGCTGTACGTGTTCCTCGCCAGCGACGAGTCGTCGTACATCAACGGCGCCGAGATCGCGATCGACGGAGGCGTGACCGCCACCCACGCCTTCGGCGGCTAGGTCCCGGGGCTAGGGTCCCGTGCATGGCCAACCAGCGCGACCAGGTCGTGATGACCCACGACGAGCAGGTCGAGTTCCTCCACCAGCAGCGCTCGTGCACGCTCGGCACGTTCGGTCCGCAGGGCCAGATCCACCTCGTCGGCATGTGGTACGCCGTGCAGGACGACCACATCTGGTTCGAGACCAAGCGCAAGGCGCAGAAGACGGTGAACCTGCGCCGCGACCCGCGCTGCAGCTTCCTCGTCGAGGCCGGCCACACCTACGACCAGCTGCGCGGTGTGGCCATCGAGGGCACCGCCGAGGTGATCGAGGACGAGTCGGTCGTCTGGGGCGTGTGCGTGAACATCTTCGAGCGCTACAACGGCCCGTACTCCGAGGAGATGAAGCCGTTCGTGGAGTTCATGGCCCACAACCGGGTCGTCGTACGCCTCGACCCGCAGCGGGTCCGCTCCTGGGACCACCGCAAGCTCGGGCTGCCGGCCATGGAGCTCGGCGGCACCACGGCCGCGTTCCTGGAGTAGCCCCGCTCACGAGTCCGCGGCGACGAGGCGCTCGAGGTTGTCCAGCTCGTTGGCCCGTCCGGCCACGAGCCGCTCGGTCCAGACCTCATCGTGGAGCGGCTCGCACTCCATGACGACATCGGTCCCCGTGGCCGTGGGCTCCAGCGTGACCACCGTCAGGTGGTCGTAGGGCTCGACACCCGGGACGAAGTCGGTCCGCGACAGATAGGCCAGCCGGGTCGGCTCGGCCACCTCGGTGAACTCCTTGTGCGATCGGGTCGACAGCGGCATCCCCGCCTGCTCCATGAACGCGATCTGGTCCGCGCCGACGGCGGTCATCGTGTAGTCGAGGGCCCCGCCCGGCCGTAGGTCGAGGACATCGACCGTGGTCCGGAACCCGTCGGGCGCCCACCAGGCCCCGATGCCGGCGGGCGTGGTCCACAGCTCCCAGACCCGCTCGGGCGGGACCGGCAGGCTGCGGCGAAGGACGGTGGCGTCGTGGTGGTTCATCCTGGTCTCCTGATCGTCGGTTCGAAGGGTTCTCACGCCAGGGACGGAGCTCGTGATCGGTTCTCGACATCGTCCCGACATCGAAATCGGGTCGCCGCGCCGGTGACGCCCGGCTAGCCTCCGGCCGTGACTCCCACGACCGACCTGCTCGCGGCCTACGACTCCCAGCTGCGGTTGGAGTCGGAGATGGTCGGTGCCCGCACCTGGCACCACCACGGCCCGCTCGTGCGGGGCGTGTTCACCGAGAGCGGCTTCGTCTCCTACCGCGACCTGGGAGGCCTCGGGGGTGACGAGGTCGACCGGCTCATCGCCGACACCGTGGCGTGGTTCCGCGACGAGACCGACGTGGCGACGTTCGAGTGGAAGACCCGCGGGCACGACCTGCCCGCCGACCTACCCGAGCGCCTGGTCGCCCACGGGTTCGTGCCCGATCTGCCGGAGACCGTCATGATCGGCCGGGCCGAGGCGCTCGACCGGCCGGCCGACCTGCCGGCCGGCATCGCCGTACGCCGTGCGGGCGTCGGTGGCGATCTCGTGGACGACGTGGGCAGGGTGACGCGGATGCAGGCCGACGTCTTCGGCCGCAGTGCCGGACCGGACGACGGCGACCTCGCGCGCCGGCTCGCAGCCGCGCCCCACCTGGCCGGTCTGTGGTTGGCCGAGGACGCCGACGGCACCGTGGTCTGCGCGGGCCGGCTGGAGGTGGTGCCGGGCACGGAGTTCGCCGGGCTCTGGGGTGGCGCCACGCTGGCGCCCTGGCGGGGCCGCGGCATCTACCGTGCGCTGGTCGCCGCCCGGGCGCGTGCGGCCTTGGCCATGGGGGTCGCCTACCTGCACAGCGACTGCACGGACATGTCGCGCCCGATCCTCGAGCGCAGCGGGATGGTCGCGGTGACCACCACGACGCCGTACAACTGGACGCGCGACTGAGTGCGCCTCGGGCCGGGTGTCTACGCCCCAGTACTCGTAGGGCAGCGCCGGCGCCTTCACGTCCCTGTCGTCATCGCCCCACCCCATGGTCCACCTGCCCATCGGCGCACTGTGCCGAACGCTCGCTGTCATCGGCACGTGCGGACGCTCGAGTCGCGGCAGATCGGGCGCTGCCTGGGATTACCGGTTTGCGCCGAGGGTCCCTGCTGTCAGCCGTCGCCGACGATCGGGCCGCACGAGGATGTCGACATTGTCGGTCTGCTGCTCGGCGCTACCGACGCCGACCGGAAGTGCACGAACCTCTGGGCTCTCGATGCATTCGAGAACCGCTGGCACCAGGTCACGGCAGAGGTGAAGGTGCGGGCGATCCCAGAAGGGCTCGACCGCTGCCCTCGGCGCCGGCAGCCCGCACTGCCCCTGCATGCGGGCCAGGCCGTTGAGGGCATTGCTGAGCGCTGTTTGACGGTCCTCCCAACTACGGGCCGCGAGGACCAGCCCGAGGTCTGTGGCGATGCTCGAGCACCCCCTCAGGTGGCCGAAGGCCGACCCTCGCCACTTGGCGTACGGCGGCCAGGACCTGGAAAGCATGAAAGCCAGATGGACGGCGATGTCGACGAGTCGCGCGGCGATGACACGCGACCCGAGCTCGTCGCCGCGACCTCCCGCCCGTCCCACGAGGGGCAGCTCCTGGTCCAGGCGCTGCCAGTCGCACGCCACGACGTAGCGCCAAATGTCGTCCGGGTACCAGGTCAACGCCTCACGCAGCCGGGTCAGCTCGCCGGTCTGGTCCTCGAACACAGCGCCAGCGGTGACCTCGAGAGCCGCCTGACCGCTCAGACTCAGCCAGTCGACGACCGATCCGCCTCCGCGTGGGTCGAACCCGAGCTGCTTCTCGACGAACGCGTCAACGCTCATCACGTCGATGCGCAAGCGCTGCGCAGCGTCGCCCGACAAGCCGAATCGAACGGGGCACCCTCGGAACTCGTCGGGCAGTTGGATGTCGAGAACGGACTCGACCTGGCCCCTGCTCGCTTCTGACACGAACAGTTGGAGCCGCAGACCCCAGTCGTGGTCGCGCGATGTCGCATCGTCCAGGCCCAAGACCTCTGACCCCGCTCCGACGCGCGCGGCTGCATACCGCACCTCTGGGGCGGACTCCCGCAGCAGCGGAGCGACCAGTTCCGTGAAGTACGCGCGCGACAGGGCGACGCCCTCGCCGGTCTGAACCACGGAACGATGCTCGCACGAGCCCGCGATCCGGCGGCATCGTCTTCGGGTTGGATCTCGGCATGTCCGCTCGCTCGGACAGCGGCTGATCCGCGAACCTCGTGGGAGTGACGTCGGCACCGTGCGACAGTCCTGACATGACACCGGCAGGCATCGTCGTGCTCATGCTCGTGGTCGCAGTCGTCGTGGCACTCGCGACGCTAACTGCGATCGGTGAGCGGCGAGGAGGAGCACGGTCCGCCGTCGTGGTGCTCGCGGCCCACTTCTTCCCCTTGGCCTGGAGGATCGGTTGGTACACGCACGACGAGGTGCAGAGCCCCAAGGCTTCGTCCTGAGGCCGCGCCGACAGCGGCAGCGGCAGCGGGGGTGACCCACGGGAAAGCGCTGGTGACTGCCGTGGTCCGCTGATGTACTGGTGCGCCACCGTGGGTCTGCCGTTGACGGAGGTAGTCGTTGTGACGGGCTATGAGGCGCTTGCCGAGGTCTACGAGTGGCTCATCTCGGACCCGAAGCTGACGCCGGCCGGCTTCGCCGCGGCGTTCGACGACGTCACTCGTCTCCTCCCGTCAGACGCCCGCGTCCTCGACTGCTCATGTGGGACCGGGCAGCTGGCGGTCGGTCTCGCCGGACTCGGCCTGCAGGTTGTCGCTACCGACGCCAGCGCGGCGATGGTTGGTCGGACCGAGCAGCTGGCTGAGGAGTACGGCGCATCCGTGCGGACGGTCCGATCTGACTGGCATGAGCTGACCGACCAACTCGACGTCGCCAGCTTCGACATGGTGTTCTGCGTGGGCAACTCGCTGCATCATGCCGAGGGGGCGAGAGCCCGGTTCGTCGCGCTGGAGTCGATGTCGCGGCTGCTGCGCCCCGGGGGACGCCTGGTGCTCACCTCCCGTACGTGGGAACTGGTGCGCGCTGGCGGCTCCCGGTTGGACATCGGTCACCATCTGGTCCGGCGGAATGGCCGCGATGCTCTCGTCATCTATCGCTGGGAGATCGCGCCGCACTGGGAGCAGGAGCACCACATCGAGATCGCTGTCGCGGAGGTCGCGGCGGACGGGTCGGTCGATGTCCGCTCCGAGGTGCTGTCGTGCTGGCCGTACCGATACGACGAGCTCGAGTCTGACCTGCACCGTCTCGGCCTCCGGGTCGAGAAGAGCACGTTCGACCCGGAGGCCGAGGGCTACCTGGTGGTGGCGACCAGGCAGTAGGGCGCCGGCATGCGTCCTCAGCCAGCCCAGGTAGCCACCGTCACCAGGGGACGACCCCGGCGTCCTCGAAGAACCCGCCGGTGGGCCCGCCGTCCGGCAGCGTCGCGAGCCGGATGGGCGTGGCCGCGCCCTGCTCGACCGTCCGGACGCCGCGGAAGCCGTTGAGGTCGGTGGCGACGTAGCCGGGGCAGGCCGCGTTGATCAGGATGTGGGTGTCGGCGAGCTCGCGGACGTACTGGAGCATCACGGCGTTGAGGAAGGTCTTCGAGGCCGAGTACGCCGCCGAGATCGGGCCGACGGTGTCCTCGTCCGCGGCTGCGGCCTGCCGGGTCAGCGAGCCGACGCCGCTGGAGACGTTCACGATCCGCGGGGCGGGGGAGCGGCGCAGCATCGGGAGCATGGCGTTGGTGACGCGCATGACGCCGAAGACGTTGGTCTCGAGGACGGTGCGGATGTTGTCGAGGTCGACCCGGGTGGGCTCCTGCGGCAGCACGCCGGTGATGGCCGCGTTGTTGACCAGGACGTCCAGCCCGCCGGCGTACTCCTCGATCACGGCGGCGGCCCTGCGCACGCTCTCGTCGTCGGTGACGTCGAGCGGTACGCCGAACGCGTCGACCCCCGCGGCCATGAGCTTGCCCACGGCGTCCTCCCGTCGCAGGTCGTCGCGGGCGCCGACGCCCACCCGGAGGCCCTGGGCGCCCAGGCCCTCGGCGATCGCGAAGCCGATGCCCTTGTTGGCGCCGGTGATGAGCGCGGTCCTCTTCTGGTCAGTGGTCTCAGTCATGCCTCGATCGTGGCTGCGGGCGAGGTCGGCTCCAACACCACTTGGGTGGGCGGCGATACCCTGGCGGTATGGAAACCCGGGAGCTGCGGTACTTCGTGGCGGTCGCGGAGGAGCTGCACTTCGGCCGTGCCGCCGAGCGGCTCGGGATCGCCCAGCCACCGCTGTCCCGGGCGATCAGCCAGCTGGAGCGGCGCCTCGGAGCGACGCTGCTGGAGCGCACCAGCCGCACGGTCACGCTCACCGAGGCCGGCGCGGTGCTGCTGCGCGAGGGCCGCGCCGCCCTCGACGCTGTGGCCGCGGCCGAGCGCCGGACCCGCCGGGCAGCGGCGGCCCCGCGCGGGCGCACCGGGCTGGTGCTGGCGTCGAAGGCCGGGGCCGCCAACGAGCTGGTCGCCAAGCTGCTGGACCGGTACGCCGCGGAGCCCGGCGCCGTACCCGTCGAGGTGCTGCTGTGCGGTCCGGGGGAGCAGGCGCGGACCCTGCGCGACGGCCGTGCCGACGTAGCGATCCTGCACCTGCCGTACGACGACGTCGTCGGCTTCGACACCGAGCTGCTGATGGCGGAGGACCAGGTGGTGCTGCTCCCCGCCGGGCACCCGCTGACGGCCCGCGACCACGTCCGGCAGGCCGACCTCGATGCGATCGAGCTGCCGGCGCCGCGCTGGCCCGAGGCGGACGGCACCTACCCGGACGGTCCGGGGCCTGCTGTCCGCGACACCGCCCAGCTGCTCCAGCTCATCGGCCTGGGCCGCACCTTCCTGGTGGCGCCGGAGTCGGCGCGGACACAGCTGGCAGGGGACGTGGCCGCCGTACCGCTGGTGGACGCGCCGCCGGTGAGCACGCTCGTCGCGTGGCCGGCGCAGAGCCGGTCCACGGAGCTCGCGGCCTTCGTCAGCACGGCCACGAGCCTCTAGCCCACCCGCCCGGCGAAAACGGGGCGAGAACTGTCCCCGCGACGGCATAGCGTGGGCGGGCCATGACAGCGACCACGACCGCCACCCCCGAGACCGCCCCCTCCGGTCAGCAGCACCCGACGGCTCCCGTGGTCGACCACTCGCGCAGGATCGGCCCGGGGCGGCTCAAGAGCCCGGTGACGATCGTGGCCCTATGCGCGTCGGCGGTGGCCGCGATCGGGATGACGCTGGGCACGGTGGTCGCGGGGCGCCTCGCCGAGGACCCGACCCGGGACCTGGTCTGGCTGCTCGCGCTGTGCGTGATCGGCGCCGCCATCGTCGACACCGCGGGCAAGGTCGCGTGGGTCGGCTGCTCGGACCGAGCGGAGGGCCTGCTCCGCGAGGACCTGCTGCGCGCGGCGCTGAGCCAGCCGCTGTCCGCGCTCAGCGAGCAGGCGGTCGGCGAGGTGCTCGACCGGATCGACGACGACACCCACGAGGTCGGCAACCTCGTCCGCTGGCAGATCTGGATGCTCGCCCGCACCCTCTTCGGCGCGCTGCCGATGTGGGTCGTCGCCGGTCTCACGTGGTGGCCGGCGTTCGTCCTCTTCCCGGTGCTCGCGTGCGTCACCTGGCTGGCGATCCGCTCGCTGCTCGGTGAGATCTCGCGGCGCAAGGTCGTCGAGGAGATGGCCTGGACCGACCACGCCGCCGTGCTCGAGGAGGGCATCGCCGGGCGCGACGACCTGCGCACCAGCCTCGGGCAGGCGCACGTGCTGCGCCGTGTGGCGCGGCTCTCCGCCGACGTGCACGCGAAGTTCCGCGCGGTCGTCCTCGTCGAGAGCCGCCTCGTCCGCCGTGCCGGCCTCCTGCTGCACGGGCTGCTCGCCGGCATCGCGATCGCCGGGGTCGCCCTCACGTCGGGAGGCAGCCTGTCGGTCGCCCAGGTGGTGACGCTGTTCCTGGTCACCTCGACGTTCGTCGGCCAGATCGCGATGGCGGCCAACCACCTGCCGGACCTGCAGGCCGGGCTCGGCGCGGTGATCCGGCTGCGTCAGATGCTCGCCGTCCCGCCCGAGCCCGCGGGCGGCAGCGCGCTTCCCGACGGGCCGCTCGACCTGGAGCTGCGCGGCCTGCACTTCGCGTACGCCGAGGGCGCCTTCGCGCTCCAGGACATCCACCTGCGGGTCCCGCCTGGCCAGACGATCGCGCTGGTCGGTCGCACCGGGTCGGGCAAGTCGACGCTGGCCGCGCTCGTGTCGCGCGCGATGGAGCCGCCGCGCGGCACGGTGTTCCTGGGCGGCGCCGACGTCCGTGACGTCGACCTGCAGGTGCTGCGTCGCGCGGTCGGCGTGGTCACGCAGCGCACGGAGATCCTGGCCGGCACGCTCGCCGAGAACATCACGCTGTTCGCCGACGTGCCGCGCGGCACGGTCGAGGCGGCCGTGGTCGAGCTGGGCCTGGACGCCTGGGTCGCCGGCCTGCCGGACGGTCTCGACACCCTCCTCGGCCCCGGCGGCACCTCGCTGTCGGCGGGCGAGGAGCAGCTCGTGGCCTTCGCGCGCCTGCTGGTGCGCGACGTGCGGGTGGTCGTCCTCGACGAGGCGACCGCGCGGATGGACCCGCTCACCGAGGCCCGGGTGGTCGCCGCGGCGGACCGGCTGCTTGCCGACCGCACCGGCATCCTTGTCGCGCACCGGCTCTCCACGATCGAGCGGGCTCCGCTGGTCGCGGTGCTCGACCGGGGCCGCGTGGTCCAGGCGGGCCCGCGCGCCGAGCTCGCAACCGTCCCCGGCAGGTTCCGCGACCTGCTCGAGGCCAGCCGCACCGAGCCCGGCGGCGACCTGCCCGCCGGCGCGGGCGTCGACGCCCAGGGCAGCGCCGCCGCCGAGCTGTCCGAGCTATCGGAGCTCTCGGGGCCGGACCCCACCGGTGTCGGGGTACGCCGGCGCTCCGGGCCACCCCCTGAGGTCGAGGAGGTCGGCACCGGACCCTCGCTGGCCCGCGGCATCGCGCACGCGCTCGCGGTGCGCCCGACCTGGGGCGTCATGGGCGCCGTACTGTTCCTGCTCGCCTCGCTCACCGGAGCCCAGGGTGCCGTCACCGGCCTGCTGTGGGGGCGCGTCGTCGAGGACCTGGGCCAAGGCGGCAGCCCCACCTGGCTGACCGGCGCCGTCGTGGTCAGCCTGCTCGCCGCGCCGGTCCTGCTGGCCAACGCCTTCTACCGCTACCCGCGCTGGTGGATCGAGGTCATGCTGCGGGCCCGGATGGCCGTGCTCCAGGGCCAGACCCAGGAGCGCCGGCTCGTCCGCACCCCACCCGGCGAGGTCGTGGCCCGGTCGATGGACGCCGACCGCTACGCGCGGTACGCCGACCGGTGGGTCGACTTCCTCAACGGACTGGTGATCGCCAGCGTGACCGCGGTGCTGGCCGGCACCTGGGTGGCCGGAGCCGTCCTGCTCGCCGTGATGCTCACCTCGGCGCTCGCCTCGACGCTGGGCCGGCCGATCGCGGGCCGCTCGGCCGCCGCGTCCTCGACCGCGCGGGCAGGCTTCGGGCGCGCGCTCGTCTCGGCGCTCGACTCGGTGCGCACCGTCAAGCTCGCGGCCGCGATCCCCGAGGTCCACGCCCACCTGCGCCGCGTGGACTCGGGCCGCGTCGCCGCCGCAGTCAAGGAGCACCGGGTCCAGGCCGTCCTCGACGGCGTCCCCATGGTGATGGTCCAGGGCGGCGTCGTGACCGCGTGGGCGATCTACTTCGCCGACGGGTGGAGCCTCGCGATCGCGCTGCTCGTCGCCAACGCGGTCGGCGGCTTCGACTGGTTCGGCCGCGTCGCCGGGATGGTGGTCACGGAGGCGCCGGGGACCCGCGCCTGGCAGAAGGAGACCAGCCGGTTCGCGAGCGGCGCCGACCTGATGGACCTCCCGCCGGGGGTCGACCTGCTCAGCGGGGAGGCACCGGAGCCGGCGCCGGTCCGTCGCGTGTCGCTCGAGCGCCTCGAGCTCGCGGGGTTCTCGGCGATCCACGACGACGGGACCATCGGCGTGAGCAATGTCGACCTGACCGTCGAGGCCGGCGAGCTGGTGCTGCTGGTCGGGCAGGTCGGCTCGGGCAAGTCCAGCCTGCTGTCGGCGCTCGCCGGGCTGATCGAGCACTCCGGCGGGCTGCGCTGGAACGGCCAGGAGGTCACCGATCCGCAGGGCTTCCTGCGGCCCGCCCAGGTCGCCCACGTCGCCCAAGTGCCGCGGGTGCTGTCCGGGACGTTCTCCGACAACGTCCTGCTCAGCCACCGGCGTGCCTTCGACGACCCGGTCGCCGCCGCCCGCCTGGACCGCGACATCGAGGAGGCCGGCGGCAAGGACGCGCTCGTCGGTCACCGAGGCGTCCGGCTGTCCGGCGGTCAGGTCCAGCGGCTCGCGCTCGCGCGGGCACTGGCGGCCGACGCCGAGCTCCTTCTGGCAGACGACGTCTCCAGCGCACTCGACGCGGCCACCGAGATCGAGCTCTGGGACGCGCTGCGCGAGCGGCGAACGACGGTGATCGGCGCCTCCGCCAAGCGGGCCGCCCTCGCCCGCGCCGACCGGGTCGTCGTCCTCGTCGACGGCGCCGTCGCCGCCGTCGGTCCCTGGAGGGAGATCGGCTCCACCTGGGGTCACCTCGCCGGCTGACGCCGACGAAGCGGGAGTCGGCCCGCCCAGCCGGTAGATTCGCTCGGTGCCCGACACCCGCCCCCGACGTACCTTCGCCGTGATCAGCCACCCCGACGCGGGCAAGTCCACGCTCACCGAGGCCCTCGCGCTGCACGCACGCGTGATCACCGAGGCCGGCGCCGTGCACGGCAAGGGAGACCGGCGCGCGACCGTGTCCGACTGGATGGCCATGGAGAAGGCGCGCGGCATCTCGATCACGTCGGCCGCACTGCAGTTCGTCTACCGCGACCACGTGGTCAACCTCGTCGACACCCCGGGGCACAGCGACTTCTCCGAGGACACCTACCGGGTGCTGTCCGCGGTCGACTCCGCGGTGATGCTGGTCGACGCGGGCAAGGGGCTCGAGCCGCAGACGCTCAAGCTGTTCAAGGTCTGTGCGCTGCGCGGCATCCCGGTGATCACGGTCATCAACAAGTGGGACCGGCCCGGGCTGTCGGCGCTCGAGCTGATGGACCTGATCCAGGAGAAGATCAAGCTCCGGCCCACGCCCCTCACCTGGCCGGTGGGGGAGGCCGGCGACTTCCGCGGGGTCGTGGACCGGCGTACCGGCGAGTTCGTGAAGTACACGCGTACGCCGGGCGGCGCCACCCGCGCCCCCGAGCGGCGGCTGACCGCGGACCTGGTCGAGGAGGCCGACGCGGCCTGCTGGGCGGCGGCGATCGAGGAGCACGAGCTGCTCACCCTCGACGAGGCAGACCACGACCAGAAGCGGTTCCTGGCGGGGGAGACCACGCCGGTGATGTTCGCCTCGGCGCTGCAGAACTTCGGCGTCGCGCAGCTGCTCGACCTGCTGCTCGACCTGGCCCCCGGTCCGAGCGCGACCGAGGGGGTCGACGGGTCGGTCCGCCGGGTCGATGACGACTTCAGTGCGTTCGTCTTCAAGGTGCAGTCCGGGATGAACACCGCGCACCGCGACCGGCTCGCCTACGCCCGGGTCGTCTCGGGGACGTTCGAGCGCGGCATGGTCGTCACCCACGCGACGACCGGGCGTCCGTTCACGACGAAGTTCGCCCAGGCCGTGTTCGGACGCGAGACCACCTCGGTCGAGCACGCCGAGCCCGGCGACATCATCGGCTTCGTCAACGCGCAGGCCCTGCACGTGGGCGACACCGTGTACGTCGGCGAGCCCATCGAGTACCCGCCCGTCCCCAGCTTCGCCCCCGAGCACTTCGTGACCGCCAGCGCCGGCGACATCGGCCGCTACAAGCAGTTCCGCCGGGGCATCGAGCAGCTCGACCAGGAGGGCGTGGTCCAGGTGCTGCGATCCGACCTGCGGGGCGACCAGAACCCGGTCCTGGCGGCTGTCGGCCCGATGCAGTTCGAGGTGGTCGAGGACCGGATGACGAACGAGTTCAACGCTCCCATCCGGTTCTCCCGGCTGGACTACCAGGTGGCCCGACGCACCGACGCCGCCGGCGCCGCCGCGCTGTCCGGGATGCGCGGCGTCGAAGTGCTCGAGCGCAGCGACGGCACGCGGATGGCGCTGTTCGTCGACCAATGGCGGGCGATGGTCACGGCTCGGGACAACCCCGACATCATGCTCGAGGCGCTGCCGGCCGGCGGCAGCTGACCGTCGTCGGGAACCGTCGGGGCGCAGACGGCGTCCTACGGGCATGAGTCGGTGGGCGTGGATCGGCGGCGTACTCCTGGCGATCGTGCTGCTCGGTGGCTGTCTCAGCACCGACTCCGGCACCGGCAACGGCGGTGACTGCGAGAGCCACTACGTGCCGGTGGCCAGTGCTCCCACGTGGGATGCCCTGGAGGACGCGATGCTCGCCACCGAGGACTGGGGCGCGGTCGCATCGGTGCGGACGCAGGCGCGCGGGGAGGACATCGGACTGGGGGACCAGGACGTCGTCCGCATCGTCGACCTGCTCAACCGCAACGGCCGGCGCCTGGCCCAGGCCGAGGTGTGGCGCACGGGCGACGGCGGGTGGGCCGCCGGTGTCTGGAGCCAGTGCATCGACTGACGGTCTCGGGCCGGGGTCAGTCCGCGAGGATGACCTGGGCCAGCTGGGCGGCCATCGCGGCGAGGTCGAGGCCCAGAGCCGCCGGCGTCACCACCACCTCGGTCTGGACCCGCCCCGGCTCCCGGGCGGACCACCAGGCAGGCAGGCCGACGCCGTGCGCCTCGATCGCCTCCACCGTGCGCTCGTTGACCGCGTCGGCGTCACCGGCGGCGTACAGCAGGAACTGATTGGTCTGCGGCCGGCCCGGCTGCACGGTGATCGTCGCCGGCAGCGCCGCCGCGAACGCCTGGGCCCACGCCACCGTCTGCGGGATCAGCGGCAGCCGGTCGCGCAGACCGACGAGCGCGGCCACGGCCTCCGCGGTGACGCGGTACGTCGTCCCGCCCAGCCGGCGGCGCCACCGCCGGGCCTCGGCGACGACGTCCGCCGACCCGAGCAGCGCCGCCCCGGCCAGCCCGCCGAGGCCCTTGTAGAACGAGACGTACGTCGAGTCCGCCTGGGCGGCGATCTCGGCGAAGGAGTGGTCGAACCACGGCTGCGCCTCCCAGATCCGCGCGCCGTCGACGTGCAGCGCCACCCCACGCTCACGGCAGGCGCCGGACAGCTCCCGCAGCTCGTCCCAGGTGGGCAGCAGGCAGCCGGCGTCGCGCAGCGGCAGCTCGACCAGGACGGCCCCGAGCCGCCCCGGCAACGCAGCGACATGAGCAGCGGTGGGCACCTCGAACCCGCGGGTCAGGAACAGGATCTCCAGGTCGTGCAGCACCCGCGGCCCGTCCTCCTCGTGCACGAGCAGGTGGCTGAGGTCCGGCATCGCGACCCGCAGACTGCCCGCCCGATCGCAGTGCACGCGCAGCGCCGCCTGCTGCGCCATCACCCCGCTCGGGAAGAAGGCCGCAGCCTCGACCCCGAACCGCTCGACCAGGTCGTCCTCGAGACGGCGTACGGCGCCGCCCTCGCCGTACCAGTCCCAGGCGTCGATCCCGAGATCCTCGCAGGCGCGTGCGAGGGCGGAGAACACCTCGGCCGGAGATCGCGGGCTCTGGCCCGACACCGCTCGCTCGCACCGTCTCGCGGCGTCTCGGACTCGTGTCACCAGCTCCTCGGAGGGCACGACCGCACCCTACGCGGCGCGGCTCAACCGGAGGCCTCGACCGGTCGGCGTCGGTGCCCGCGGTGCTCGCTAGAGCTTCGACATCTTGTGGAACGGCCGCGCGACGCGCACGGTCTGCGCGCCGAAGTTGACGGTCACCGCTGCGGTGTCCACGTGGGTCACCCGACCCATTCCGTAGGAGTCGTGAGAGACGAGATCGTCGACCTCGAACTCCTCGACGATGGGCTCGGGATCCGGTCGGAAGGGGCTGCTCGCCAGGTGGCGGCGTCCCCGCGCTTGATTCGTCATCACCGTCAGTATCGCAGGTGCGGACGCCTCCAGCGATTGGACCGTGCAAATCGATGGAGGCGCGCCCCGATCATGACGAGATCAGGCGATGACGGCGTCGATCGTCTTCTTCAGTGCACCCGGCTGGGAGGGCTTGCGGGGCGCCTTCTTGCGCGCCTCGGCCATCTCGGCGCCGATCTCCTGGAGGGTCTTGCGGCCCAGCGCCTCGCGGACCTGCGGGAACCACTCGTCCTCCTCCTCCTCGATGTGGTGGCGCACGTTCTCGATCAGGACGGTCGTCTTGGCGGTGAACCGCTCGTCGTCGGGCTTCATCGCGACCAGCTCCATGACGAGGACGTCGGCGACGTGGTGCTCCTCATACGACTCCAGCACGTCGTCCTCGAGGTCCGGCACCAGCTCCCGCACGCGGGGGTACATGACCTCGTTCTCGATGTAGGTGTGCACCGTGAGCAGCTCGACGATCTTGTCGACGAGCTTGCCCTTGGTCTTCACCGCGGCGTCGCCGGCGGCCTCGAAGTCGCGGAACGCGCGGAGGATCTCCTTGTGGTCGTTCTTGAGCATGACGATCGCGTCAGTGGACATCGCTGATTCTCCTGGGCTCGGCGTGGTCTTGATGGCGGCAGGTGCCGCGCACGGTGCGTACCCAGCGGACGTCCGCTTCACGTGTGAGTTGCCCCGAAGCCGGGCACCCTGATCGGCGTGCCCGTGCTGTCACTCGTCTACCCGTGGCCTGCAAAGGGCCGTGCCGACCGGCCCACCGACGAGGACGAGGTCGCAGATGTGGCGATCCGGGCCTGCCGCTCGGTCGCGGAGCTTTACAGCGAGGCCCTCGGCGAGCTCGGCTTCACCAGCAAGGTCACCGAGCTGCGGATCTTCACCCGCCACGACCCGGACCTCGACGAGGTGCGCGTCACGGTGTCCGTGGACCCTGTCCGCGAGGGGTGCGAGGTCGGCCATGTGAGCGTACCCACCGGATTCCTCGCCCACAGCCCGCGAGTCAGGGCAGAGATGCTGCTCGAGGCCGTGCACGGGATTGTGACCCGGCTGGCGCTCGCGCGTGGCTGGGATGCCGATGCTCTGGAGGCGTGTCGACGTCACTGCCTCGACCGTGGGCTGGAGTATCGGTGGAGCTCGGCGCCGAAGGTGTCCCCGGACCGACGGCACGTGGCGCAGGCCGCGTTCCGGCTGGCGCCGGACGGGTACGGCCGTGTGCGGCTGCTGGTCACCCGGCGCGACGACGGCGTTCTGGTCGCGTCCTCGGACGAGGCTCTGGCGTTCTGCACCAGCGAGGGCTTCCGGCGGGCGGCGAGGTCGATGCGCTGGCACGGCAAGGACCGGGTCGCCGTGGTGCCTTACGACTTCGTGCCCGCGATCCGTGGGGGAGAGCTGAGCCTCTCGCGCGTGAACGACTCGTGGCGCGGCACGGTCGCGGACTACCTGAGCGTCCGGCCGGTCCCGGAGGGCGACCCCGCGCTGCCGCCTCTGACGGTTCGGGTCGAGGGGCGCGGCGCGACCGCGATTGAACAGCCGCCGGACGTCTCGTTCGTGGGGGGCGGCCCGATCGAGAGCCTCTGGACCAGGCGATTCCACCGCGCCTTCAGCGCTGAGATGGATCGGTTGGGGTCGCCGTCGGGTCACGTCTGGTGGGCCGGGTCGGGTATCCGCCTGCTCGAGGTCCAGATCTGGTACGGCGGGGACCGCGCCCGAGTCAGGAGTCGTCGCAGCGATCAGCGGCTGCGGGTCTTCGTGGACCAGCCCGACCTGTCGGCGTCGGACCGGGACCCCGCGACCCGGGCCAGGCAGGTCGCCGAGAGCGTCGTGGCGCTCGTGCGCCGGCGGACCGGCCTGGGGCCCCTTCCGGAACTCGAGTTCCCGTCGTCAGCGGGTTCGCGGCTCCCATGATGGCCGCTCGGGTCCGGGGGATCAGTCGCGCAGCAGGAGTTTGACCGCGACCTCGATCTGCTGGCCGGTCTCGGCGGCGGAGTTGCGGCCGGTGACCCAACCGACGAGCGCGGAGAGCCAGACGTCGCCGATCACCTTGGCGATCGCGATATCCTCGTCGGTGACCTCGTCGTGGCCCTCGGGCCGCATCACGCGGGTGAGCATCGAGGTGAGCAGCATGCCGACCTGGTGGATCTCGGCCTGCACGGAGGCGTCGGCGAACATGAACGCGCGGGTCAGCGCCTCGGTGAGCTTGGGGTCGCTCTGCATGCCGCGGGTGGTGCGCTTGAGCACCGTGATCACCCGCTCGGCGGTGGTGTCGCCCTCGATGGGCTTGTCGCGCAGCGCGACCTCGGTGCGCTCGAACTCGCGCTGGAGCGCGGAGACCAGCAGGTGGATCTTCGAGGGGAAGTAGCGGTAGAGCGTGCCGAGAGCGACGTCCGCCTGCTCGGCGACGGCGCGCATCTGGACGGCGTCGAAGCCGCCCTGGGATGCGAGCGCGATCGTCGCGTCGAGGATGCGCTTGCGTCGGTCCCGCTGGGCTGCTGAGCCCAGATCCTCGACCGCCAGCGAGTTGGCGCTGCTCACACGGACCCCCTGACGGGTTGGATGACGATCGGGACGACCCCGGTCCGCTCGAGTTTAGAGACTGACGACTGCCCCGTGCATATCGGCGGCTACGCTACCAATGCGTAGTCTAAAATCGGAACACGTTCCAGTTTGCCCGGCACGGCGTGTCCCACGCATCCGGCCAACCCTCCGGCACCGCCGGAGGTCGAGAGAAAGGGTGCGGATGCGGGTCGCACTGTTGTCCTACCGGAGCAAGCCCCACTGCGGCGGTCAGGGCATCTACATCCGGCACCTGAGCCGTGAGCTCGTCAACCTCGGCCACTCCGTCGAGGTCTTCTCCGGTCAGCCCTACCCGGACCTCGACGAGGGCGTGACGCTCACCAAGCTGCCGAGCCTCGACCTCTACCGCGAGCCGGACCCGTTCCGGGTGCCCAAGCTCAAGGAGTTCCGCGACCGCATCGACGTCGAGGAGTTCGCCACGATGTGCGCGGCCGGGTTCCCCGAACCCAAGACGTTCAGCCTGCGCGCGGCCCGGGCGCTGCGCGACCGCGTCGACGAGTTCGACATCGTGCACGACAACCAGGTGCTCGGCTACGGCATGCTCGAGATCGAGAAGATGGGGCTGCCGCTGATCACCACGCTGCACCACCCGATCACCTTCGACCGGCGCATCGACATCGGCTCCACCCGCAACCCGTGGCGCAAGTTCACGCTCAGCCGCTGGTACGGCTTCCTGAAGATGCAGGGCCGGGTCGCGCGCCAGGCGCGCAAGATCATGACCCCGTCGGAGACGTCCAAGCGCGACATCGTCAAGGACTTCGGGGTCGACCCCGACCGCATGCAGGTGATCCTGCTCGGCGTCGACGACGGGTTCGTGCCGCCCACCAAGCCCCGCGTCCCGGGCCGCATCCTCGCGATGGCCAGCGCCGACGCGCCGATGAAGGGCATCGCCACGCTGCTCGAGGCGTTCGCCAAGCTGCGCACCGAGCGCGACCTCGAGCTGCTGCTCGTCACCAAGCCGACGCCCGGCGGCCGCACCGAGCGGCTCATCGACAAGCTCTCGATCGGCGACGCGGTGCGCTTCGTGCACGGCGTCACCGAGGCCGAGCTGGTCGAGCTGATGGGCTCGGCCGAGATCGCCTGCGTGCCCTCGCTCTACGAGGGCTTCTCGCTGCCGACCGCCGAGCTGATGGCCTGCGCCACCCCGCTCGTGGTCTCGCGCGCCGGCGCGATCCCCGAGGTCGTCGGCCCCGACGGCCTCTGCTCCGACCTCGTGACCCCCGGCGACGTGGGCGAGCTGACCGCCGCGATCGCGGCGCTGCTCGACGACCCCGAGCGGCGGGCGCGGTACGGCGCCGCCGGCCGCCAGCGCGTCGACGAGCTGTTCAGCTGGCGCGCCGTGGCGCAGAAAGTCGCGGCGGCGTACGAAGAAGTGATCGAGGACTACCAGTCCGAGAAGCAGAAGGAGACCGCGCGTGCTGACCGTTGACTTCGACCGGCTCGGCCTCCAGCCCGGTGAGCGGGTGCTCGACATGGGTGCCGGCGGTGGCCGGCACGCGTTCGAGATGTACCGCCGCGGAGCGGACGTCGTCGCGTTCGACATGGACGCCGACGAGCTCGCCGGCGTGCTGGAGATCTTCGGCGCGATGAAGGAGAACGGCGAGGTGCCCGCGGGCGCCAGCGCCGACATCAAGCAGGGCGACGCCCTCGAGCTGCCGTTCGCTGACGGGGAGTTCGACCGGATCGTCGCCGCCGAGGTGCTCGAGCACATCCACGACGACGTCACCGCGATCAAGGAGCTGGTCCGCGTGCTGCGCCCGGGCGGCACCCTGGCGATCTCGGTGCCGCGCTGGCTGCCCGAGGTCGTCAACTGGCGGCTGTCCGACGAGTACCACAACGCCCCGGGTGGCCACATCCGCATCTACACCGACCACGAGCTGATCGACAAGGTCACCAAGGCCGGGAAGCTCAACGACGGCGAGCCCGGCGACGCGATGATCTGCGAGGGCAAGGACTACGCCCACGGCCTGCACGCGCCGTACTGGTGGATCAAGTGCGCGGTCGGCGTCAACAACGAGGAGCACTTCCTCGCCCGGACCTATCACAAGCTCCTGGTGTGGGAGATCATGAAGCAGCCCCGGACGCTCCAGCTGGCCGGCAAGGTGCTCGACCCGCTGATCGGCAAGAGCATGGTGCTGTACTTCCGCAAGCCCCTCGGCGGCGCCCGTGACTGACTCCGACACCGGGCTCGCGCGCATCCCGTACGTCGAGGGGGTGCTGAGCGCCGAGCACGTCGCCGAGACCGCGGCGACGATCGCGGCCATGCAGGAGGACTGCGGCTCCGTGCCGTGGACGACCGGCGAGCACACCGACGTCTGGAACCACGTCGAGGCCGCGATGGCGATGCTCGTCGGCGGCCAGGTCGAGGCCGCCGAGCGCGCCTACGCCTGGGTCCCGACCGTGCAGCGACCCGACGGCTCGGTGCCGATGAAGATCGTGGGCGGCGTGGTCGAGGACAACCGCGGCGAGGTCAACATGACGGCGTACCTCGCCGTCGGCGTGTGGCACCACTGGCTGGTACGCCGCGACATCGGCTTCGTGCAGCAGTACTGGCCGACCGTCCGCGCGGGCCTGGACTGGGTCGTCTCCCAGCAGCTGCCGTTCGGCGGCATCAACTGGACGCCCACCGAGTCGTTCGCGCTGCTGGCCGGGTGCTCGAGCATCTACCACTCGCTGCGCGCCGGCGTCGCGCTCGCCGACCTGCTCGACGATCCCCAGCCGGAGTGGGAGCTCGCCGGCGGCCGCCTGGGCCACGCGCTGCGCGAGCACCGCGACCTGTTCGCCGACAAGGCGATGTACTCCATGGACTGGTACTACCCCGTGCTCGGCGGGGCGGTGCGCGGGCGCGACGCGTTCGAGATGCTCGAGACCCGCTGGGACGAGTTCGTCGTGCCGGGCCTCGGCATCCACTGCATCGACGCCAACCCCTGGGTCACCGGCGCCGAGACGTGCGAGCTCGCGATGGCGCTCGACGGGCTCGGCGACCACCGCCGGGCGCTGGCGCTGCTCGCCGACATGCAGCACCTGCGCGACCCGGACGGCCGGTACTGGACCGGCTGGGTCTATGCGAGCCCCGGCGACCCCGGCTCCGCCGACGAGCCGCGCGACGTGCACTGGCCGGTCGAGCACACGACGTACACGGCCGCCGCGGTGATCCTGGCCGTCGACGCGCTCGGCGAGGTCGGCGGGCACAGCACGGCCGGCTCGGGCATCTACCGGGGCACCTCGCTGGCGCCGCACTTCACCGAGCTCGCGCTCGAGTGCGGCTGCCCCTCAGCCGACGAGCTGTCCAGCGTCACCGGCGGTCCGGCGTAGCACCCGCATCGAGCCCAGCGCCTCCACCTCGGTGAAGGCGCCGCTCTCAAGCGCGCGCAGGAACACGTGGTACGGCGGCTGCCCGCCGTCGGCCGGGTCCGGGAACACGTCGTGGATCACCAGCAGCCCGTCGCGCACCAGCCAGTGCGCCCAGCCGGTGTAGTCGTTCTGCGCGTGCTCCTCGGCGTGCCCGCCGTCGATGAACAGCATCGACAGGGGCGTCCGCCAGTGGGTGCTCACCGTGGTGCTGCGGCCGATCACCGCGACCACCTGGTCCTCGAGGCCCGCGGCCGCGATCGTGCGGCGGAACACCGGCAGCGTGTCCATCAGCCCGGTCTCGGGGTCGACCAGCGTCGGGTCGTGGTGCTCCCACCCGGCCTGGTTCTCCTCCGAGCCGCGGTGGTGGTCGACGGTGAACACGACCGCCTGGGGACCGCCGACGATGCGGGCGGCCGCGCCCAGGTAGATCGCGGACTTGCCGCAGTAGGTGCCGACCTCCAGCACCGGCCCGTGGGGGAGCCGGTCGAGCGCCACCCGGTGCAGCAGCAGGCCCTCGTCCTCGGGCATGAAGCCCTTCGCGGCCAGGGCGTGGGTCAGCCAGTCGTCGGTCACCCGCGCACTCTAGTAGAGTTGGAACACGTTCTAGATTTCGAGACGGTTGCTGCGCAACCTCCTCAATCACCGGCTGCGGAGGAATGCATGTCGATCGGGATCTCCGACGAGCACGTCGAGCTGGCGTCCAGCCTGCGCAAGTGGGCGGCCGACCTGCGCGGCCGCGAGCTGGCCCGCGCCGCCGAGGAGGACCCGGCGGCGACGTTCGACACCGCCTGGGCTGCGCTCACCGAGATGGGCGTCCCGACGATCGGGCTGCCGGAGGCGGTCGGCGGCGGGGGGACGACCCTCGACGTCGCGGTGGCACTCGAGGCGTGCGCCCACGAGCTCGTCCCCGGCCCGCTGCTCGGCCCGGCGGTCGCGGCCGCCGTGCTGGGCGAGATCCCCGAGGACGCCGTGGTAGCCCTCGCGCTGGGCGATGTCGTCTGGGACGCGCCCTCGGCGACCCACGTGCTGGCAGAGGCGGACGGGGGCTGGCGGCTGCTCCCGGTCGACGCGGTCGACCTCACGCCGGCCACCGGGATCGACCTGAGCCGCCGGTTCGGGCGCCTCGTTGTCCGTGACGCGGCCGCGGGGGAGCCCGTGGCCGTGACGACCGACCTGGTCCGGCGTACCGCCGTCACGCTGGCGGCCGCCGAGGCCGCCGGCGTCGCGCGCTGGTGCCTGGCGACGGCGGTCGACTACGCAGGAGTGCGCGAGCAGTTCGGCCAGAAGATCGGCAGCTTCCAGGCGATCAAGCACCTGTGCGCGGAGATGCTCGAGGCCGCCGAGTCGGTCACCGCGGCCGCGTGGGACGTCGCCTCCGCGGCCTCCGACGACGAGACCCAGTGGGCCTTCGCGGCCGATGTCGCCGCGGCCATCGCGTTCGACGGCGCCGTCGAGGTCGCGAAGTCCTGCATCCAGGTGCTCGGCGGCATCGGGTTCACGTTCGAGCACGACGCCCACCTCTACCTGCGGCGGGCCCTGACCCTGCGCGCTCTGGTGGGCGACAGCGACGAGGCCGCGGAGAGGCTCACCGCCGCCGCGGTCGAGGGCGTACGCCGGCGCGTGCAGCTCGACCTCGGGGGCCGCGACGAGGCGGTCCGTGCGAAGGTGCGCGCGACCGTCGAGCGGATCGCCGCGCTCCCGGTGGGGGAGCAGCGGGCAGCGTTCGTCGAGACCGGCTACCTCACCCCGCACTGGCCCGCGCCGTACGGCCTCGGCGCCGACCCGGTGACCCAGGTCGTCATCGACCAGGAGCTGGCCCGGGCGGGGGTCACCCGGCCCGACATCGTGATCGCCGGGTGGGCGGTGCCGACGATCCTCGAGCACGGCACCGACGAGCAGCGCGAGCGGTTCGTCCGGCCGTCGCTGCTCGGCGACCTCGTGTGGTGCCAGCTGTTCTCCGAGCCCGGCGCCGGCTCCGACCTCGCCTCGCTGCGCACCCGCGCTGAGAGGGTCGACGGCGGCTGGCGGCTCACCGGGCAGAAGGTGTGGAACTCCGTGGCCGAGCGCGCCGACTGGGGGATCTGCCTGGCCCGCACCAACCCGGACGCGCCCAAGCACAAGGGCATCACGTACTTCCTCGTGGACATGAGGAACACCCCTGGCATCGACGTCCGGCCGCTGCGTGAGATCACCGGCAAGGCGCTGTTCAACGAGGTGTTCCTCGACGACGTGTTCGTGCCCGACGACATGGTCGTCGGCGCGGTCGACGACGGCTGGAGGCTCGCGCGCACCACGCTGGCCAACGAGCGGGTCGCGATGGCGACCAGCCGGCTGAGCACCAGCACCGAGCGGGCCGTCGAGCTCGCGGCCGCGGGCGTCACACCCGCCCAGCGGGTCGCGGTGGGTCACTCGATCGCGCTGGCCACGGTCTGCTCGCTGCTGGGCGTGCGCTCCACGCTGCGCTCGCTCGCCGGCCAGGGGCCGGGTGCGGAGTCGAGCGTCGCCAAGCTGCTCGGCGTACGCAACCGGCAGGACGGCGCCGAGCTGGTGGTCGAGCTCCACGGCGACCGGGCCGTGCTCGGTGACGACGAGGCCGTGCGGGACGCCGTGTGGGAGCTGCTCAACACCCGTTGCCTCTCGATCGCGGGCGGTACGACGCAGGTACTGCGCAACGTCGCCGGCGAGCGGATCCTGGGCCTGCCGCGGTGACGTTCGGGCCCTAGGACCCTGGGGTGGCCGCCGGGGGCGGAGCAGCCTGGGGTCATGGGCGTCGTCACGACCGACCCGTTGCTGGACCCGCTGCCCGACCTGCTCGCCCGGCTCGAGACCGATGGAGCAGGGCTCACGCCCGAGGAGGCCGCGCGCCGGCTCACCGAGGTGGGGCCCAACCTCCTCAGCGTGACCGCGGGCACCTCGCTGCTCTCGGCGCTGCTGCGCCAGCTCGTGCACCCACTGGCGCTGCTGCTGTGGGGCGCGGCCGCGCTGGCGCTGTCCACCCAGGGCCCGACCCTGGGGGTGGCGATCATCGCGGTGATCGCGCTGAACGCGGCCTTCGCGCTCGCCCAGGAGCGGCACGCCGAGCACGCGGTCGCCGCGCTCAGCGCCTACCTGCCGCAGCGGGCGCTCGTGGTGCGGGGAGGCCACCGGCTGCAGGTCGACGCCCGCGAGATCGTCCCCGGGGACCTGGTGGTCATCGAGGAGGGGGAGTCGATCTGCGCGGACGCGCGGCTGGTCTCCGGGTCCCTCGAGGTCGACCTCTCGGCGATGAGTGGGGAGTCGCTGCCCGCCGTACGCGAGGCCGGCGAGCCCGACGGACCCGAGGCGCCGCGGCTGGTGGCCGCGCGCAACGTCGTGCTCTCGGGGACGACCTGCCTCTCCGGCGAGGGCACGGCCGTCGTCGTGCACACCGGCATGACGACCGAGCTCGGGCGGATCGCCGGACTGAGCAGCCGCACCGGGCACGAGACGAGCCCCCTGGAGCGGCAGGTTCGCCGGGTCGCGTGGATGATCGCCGCCGTCGCGGTCGGCGTGGGGCTCGCGTTCCTGCCGCTCGGCATGCTCGCCGGACTCGGTTTCACCGACGCCTCGGTGTTCGCGATCGGACTGCTCGTCGCGAACGTCCCCGAGGGCCTGCTCCCGACGATCACCCTTGCGCTCGCGGTCGGCGTCGCCGAGCTCGCCAAGCGCGGCGGCCTGGTCAAGCGGCTCAGTGCCGTCGAGACCCTCGGCTCGACCGACGTGATCTGCACCGACAAGACCGGCACCCTGACTCAGAACCGGATGCACCTCCACAGCGTCTGGGACGCGACCGCGCGCAGCGCCCCGGAGCCTCCGGTCGCGACCGCGCTGGTCCGGGTGCTCGCCACCTGCACCACCGCCGACCGCGAGACGGGGGTGGGCGACCCCACGGAGCTCGCGCTGCTCGGCGCCACCAGCCACCTCGGGGTCGAGACGTGGCCGCCGGACCGCCGCGAGCGGATGTTCCACTTCGACCCCCGGCTGAGGCTGATGTCCGTGGTGGCGCTCGGTGCCGACGGCACCCGGGTCGTGCTCACCAAGGGCGCCCCGGAGGCGGTGGTCGCACGCTGCACCACCGTCCTGACCCAGGCCGGCGCCACGGTGCCGCTCACCGGCGCGCTACGAGCGAACCTCGACCACCGGCTCCCCGAGCTCGCCGGCCGCGGCCTCCGGCTGCTCGGCTGCGGGACCCGGCTGCTCGGCGAGCACCCGCCCGAGGACCGGGAGGCCGTCGAGCAGGAGCTCACGCTCGTGGGCTTCGTGGCCCTGGCCGACCCGCTCCGCGACGCCGTGCCGGCCGCCGTCGGGCACGCGCACCAGGCCGGGCTGGTCGTGCACGTGATCTCCGGCGACAACGGCGCGACCGCGGCCGCGATCGCGCGTTCGGCGGGCATCGCCCGGGACCCGGTCACGGTCGTCGCCGGTGCCGAGCTGGACCGGATGCCGGACGACGAGCTCGACGCGCTGCTCGGCCGGGGCGAGGAGATCGTGTTCGCCCGCAGTTCGCCGGAGGACAAGCTCCGCATCGCGACCCGGCTACAGGCCGCTGGGCACGTCGTCGCGATGACCGGCGACGGCGTCAACGACGCCCCGGCACTGCGCCAGGCCGACATCGGCGTCGCGATGGGCGTCAGCGGCACCGACGTCGCCCGCGAGGCGGCCACGATGGTGCTGACCGACGACGACTTCGCGACGATCGTGCGGGCCATCGAGTCGGGCCGCCGGGTCTACGACAACGTCCGCAAGTTCATCCTCTACATCTTCGCGCACGCGGTGCCGGAGATCGTGCCGTTCCTGCTGTTCGCGCTCTCCGGAGGGGCGATCCCGCTCGGCCTCACGGTCACCCAGATCCTGCTTATCGACCTCGGGACGGAGACGCTGCCCGCGCTGGCCCTGGGCCGCGAGGCGGCCGAGCCCGGCCTGATGCAGCGCCCTCCGCGACGCCGGCACGAGAGCCTGATCACCGCCGGCATGCTGCTGCGTGCCTGGGGGATCCTCGGCGTAGTCTCCGCACTCCTCGTCACGACCGGGTTCCTCGGCGTCCTGTGGACCGCCGGGTGGCGGCCCGGCGACGCCACCGGTGCCGGCTCCGCGCTGCACGAGGACTACCTCACCGCGACCACGATGACGTTCGCCGGCATCGTCGCCTGCCAGATCGGCACCGCGATGGCGGCCCGCACCGACCGGGTCTCCCTGCTCTCGATCGGCGTGCTCAGCAACCGGCTGCTGGTCGCCGGGATCCTGTTCGAGGTGGTCCTCGCCGCGGCCGTGATCTACCTGCCGGCCGCCCAGGACCTCCTCGGGACCCGGCCGCTCGGGCTCGGCGAGCTGGCCTTCCTGGCGACGTTCCCGATCGTGGTCTGGGGCGTCGACGAGGCCTACCGCGCGATCCGCCGGCGGCGGTGAGGTGACCTGGTGTTCGGCCCGCGTTCACGCGATAGCACTCCCGGTGTCGAGATCTCCTCCTTCTGGGGGGTGACGCTCGGTGGGAATCAGGCACACACTGGTATGGACCGCGATCCCAGAGACGAGGACGAGCACTCACCCATGCACTTCCACCGGCGTGTCCGACTCGTGCTCGGCGTGACCGCGACCATGGCCACGGTGGCCGTCGTCGCGGCCTCCGCCCCGGGCACCGCGCCCCGGCCGCCGGTGCGAGACGTGGTGATCGCCGTGGACTCCGGCCCGGAGAACGCCGACGTGCCGGCCACCACGCCGACCTCGGCCGATGCGCGCCAGGTCGCGCACGAGACGCGCGGCGGTGCAGCCATGAACGCCTCGGCGACCGCGCCGCTCGACCTGCCGGTCGCCGCGGTCGGCGCCTACCGGTCCGCCGCGGCCGTGATGGACCAGGTGGACCCTGACTGCGGGCTGACCTGGACGCTGCTGGCCGCGATCGGCCGGGTGGAGTCCGACCACGGCCGCTTCGGCGGTGCGGTGCTCGGCTCCGACGGCGTCTCCACCCCGCTGATCCGGGGGGTCGCGCTCGACGGCGCCGGCCCCGTGGCCCGCGTGGGTGACACCGACGCCGGCACGGTCGACGGGGACCGGCGCTGGGACCGCGCGGTCGGCCCGATGCAGTTCCTGCCGAGCACCTGGTCGGCCGTCGGCGTGGACGCCGACGGCGACGGGGTCCGCTCGGCCGACGACCTCGACGACGCCGCTCTCGGCGCGGCCGTGTTCCTCTGCGCCGCCCCCGGCAACCTCGACAGCTGGTCCGGGCGCCGCGCCGCCGTGCTGCGCTACAACCCGTCCTCGGCGTACGCCGCCGCCGTGCTCGCGGTCGAGCGGGCCTACCGTGCCGGCGACTACGAGCTGCCCGAGCTGCAGACGTACGACGACAGCCCGCGCTCGGTCCGCACGGTCGCCCCGGCCGCGGACGAGCACGGCACTGACGAGGTCCGGCACCACGCGGGCCAGGGGCACGCCCACGCCGAGCAGGTCACCCACGGCCACGCCGGCGCCGAGCCGGTGCGCCCCGGCGACGTCGACCCCGGCACCCAGCCGGCCACCGACCCTGACCCGAGCACCGAGCCCACGCCGGACCCGACGCCGGACCCGACACCGGACCCGACGCCGGACCCGACGCCGGACCCGACGCCCGACCCGACGCCGGACCCGACTCCCGAGCCCGTCGACAGCGAGGAGGTCACCGGCACGCTCGCGGTCTGCGGGACCGAGGCCGAGCCCGCGTGGTGCCTCGACGAGGTCGTACTCGACGTCGGTGACGACGAGCTGCTCGGCGCCACCGCCCTCGCCGACTTCGACGGCGACGGTGCGGTCGAGAGCAACGCCGAGGAGCTGGCCGGCCTGGCCGGGACCGAGGTCACGGTGACCCTCAGCATGCCCGAGGACGACGCCGCCCCCGTGCTGCTCGCGATCGGTGACGACGCCTACCTCCCGGAGCAGTAGGCCGCACTCCGCTCTTGCTGTGACGTCACGTCACACCGCCATGCTGGACAGGTGAGAGTCGCAGAGATCGCCGAGCTGGTCGGCACCTCGGTTCGGACCGTGCGCTACTACCACCAGATCGGGCTGCTGCCCGTGCCCGACGAGGCCGGTGGCTACCGGGACTACGACCTGCGCCACGTCGCCCGGCTCAGCCGGATCCGCTGGCTCGCCGCCTCCGGCGTGCCGCTGCAGGCGATCGCCGAGATGCTCGCGCACGACGGGCAGCAGCCGGTCCGCGAGGGCGTGCTCACCGACCTCGGTGCGACGCTGGCGGCGGTCGAGGAGGAGCTCGCCGAGCTCACCACCCGTCGCGACCGGCTGCACGACCTGATCGGCTCGCTCCGGGCGGGCGGGCCGCTGTCGCCCGCTCCCGCCCCCGTGCTCGCCTTCTACCAGGAGATGGAGGGCCGTGCGCCCGACGAGCGCACCCGCCGTGAGGTGCGCCGGGAGCGCGACTTCGTCGAGCTCGCCTACTTCCGCGGCGACGTGCCGGCCGAGGCCGAGCTGCTCTACCTCGGGCTCGACGAGGCCGCTCGCGCGGCCAGCGCGGCGGCGTTCGAGGGCAACTCCACCGCCGAGCTGACACCGGACGTCGTCGAGCGGATCGCGGCCGACAACGCCGCCCGGATCGTGGCCCGCTTCACCGCCGGCGCCGAGCAGCACGGACGCCCGGTGCAGCCGGTCGACGTGGCGGGGCTGCGTCGCCTCTACGACCTCTTCGCAGCCACCGGCACCGACCGTGAGCGCGTGCTCGGCGAGGCAGTGATGCGGCACCTGGTCGCCGCGATCGAGGCCGGGGGGCTGGCGTGAGCGCCCCGGCGGTCGCCGTGACCGGCTTGGTCAAGCGGTTCGGCACCTTCGCGGCCGTGGACGGCCTCGACCTCGAGGTGCAGCCCGGCGAGGTGCACGGCTTCCTCGGCCCCAACGGCGCCGGCAAGTCCACGACGATCCGCGTGCTGCTCGGCCTCTACCGGCGTACGGCGGGGGAGGTGCGCGTCCTGGGGACCGACCCGGCCCACGACCCGGCGGGGGTGACCCGCCGCGTCTCCTACGTCCCGGGCGACGTCGCCCTGTGGCCCAACCTCACCGGCCAGCAGGTGCTCGACGCCCTGGCCGGCATCCGGGGCGCCTACGACCGCGACGCCGAGCGGCGCCTCGTCGAGGCGTTCGCCCTCGACCCCGGCCGCCGGGTCCGCACGTACTCGAAGGGCAACCGCCAGAAGGTCGTGCTGGTCGCCGCGTTCGCCGCCCGCACCGACCTGCTGGTGCTCGACGAGCCGACGACCGGGCTGGACCCGCTGATGGAGGAGGTCTTCCAGTCCTGCGTCCGCGACGCCGCGGAGCAGGGGCGCAGCGTGCTGCTCTCCAGCCATGTGCTGAGCGAGGTGGAGCGGCTGTGCGCCGCGGTCACGATCGTCAAGGACGGCCGCCTGGTGGAGTCCGGGCAGGTGGCGCGGATGCGGCACCTCGCGTCGTCGCGGGTCGCTGCCCGGGTGCCGGCGGAGGCCGTGGACGCGGTGCGCACGGCGACGGCCGGCCCGGGTGTCGCCGGCGAGGTCGGGGCGGACGGGACCGTGGACCTGCGCGCGCCGGGTGCGCAGGTCGCGGCCGTCCTCGGCGCCCTGGTGGCCGCGGGAGCGTGGGAGATCACCTGCACCTCGGCCACCCTCGACGACCTGTTCCTGCGCCACTACGAGGCGACTGCCCGGTGACCGGCCTGCTCCGGATCCTCGCGCGCCGGCACGGCCGCTGGGCCGGCACGTGGATCGGCGTGGTGGGGGTGCTGGTGGCGGGGACCTGCTCGGCGTACGCCGACACCTACCCGACCGCGGAGTCACGCCGCGTCGCGGTGGCGCGCGCCCAGGACGACGCCGCGTCGCTGCTGCTGTACGGGCGGCTTCCCGACCCGGGCACACCGGCCCAGATGTTCGGCTGGGAGATCGGGACGTTCGTGACGCTGATCGCGGCGCTGCTCGGGCTGATGCTGGCCGTACGGGTCACGCGCGCGGCCGAGGACGACGGCACGGTCGAGCTGGTGCGCAGCTGCGGCGTCGAACGGGACGCGCCGCTGCGCGCCGGGCTGGTTCTCGCGGGCCTGGTCGGGGCCGCGCTCGGTGCCGTCGCGGGCGGCGCCCTGGCCCTGCAGGCCGGCGCGGTGCCGGGTGCCGACGCCCGGGGGTGCCTGGCCTTCGGGGCGGTGGTGACCGCGACGTACCTGCTGATGGCCGGCGTGGGCTGCGTGCTGGCACAGCTGCTGCCGACCGCCCGCGGCGCCCGGATGGGCGGTGCGCTCGTGCTCGGGGTGGCGTTCCTGCTGCGCGGAGCGGCCGACGTGCTCGACGTACCGCCGCTGGGCTGGCTGAGCCCGTTGGGGCTGCGGGGGAGCGTCGGGCTGTTCGCGGACGACGACGTGCGCCCACTCGGCGTCGCGGCGGTCGCGTGCCTGGCTCTGGTGCTCGCCGCGACGTGGCTGGACCGGCGCCGCGAGCTCGGCTCCGCGCTCTGGTCGGCGCCACCGCGGAGCTCGGGCCGGCTGCGGGTGCGCAGCGCGACCGGGCTGGCGGGGCGGCTCGGGGCGCGCTCGGCCCTGACCTGGGCGGCCGCGGTCGCGCTCGGCGGCGCCGTGTTCGCCCTGATCGGTACCGGGGTCGTCGAGTCCGCGCGGGACGGGAGCCTGGAGGGCGGCTTCCTCGGCGCCCAGCTCGACGGCGCCGACCCGGCGGTCGCCTACCTCGCCTACACGGGGACCGTGGTGGGCATCGTGGTCGCCGCGAGCGCGCTGCTGTTGGCCGCCCAGGCCGTCGGGGAGGAGCGCGCCGGCCTGACCGAGCAGGTGCGCAGCCTCGGCGCGGCGCCGGCCGCGCCGCTCGGCGCCTGGTGGGGGGTCGCGGCGGCCGGCTCGGCGCTCACCCTCGTGGTGAGCGGCGTCGCGACGGCCGCGGTGACGGCCCTCGGGATCGACGGGAGCCTGGCGGACGACGCGTTCTGGTACGTCGTGGGGCAGTGGCCCTCGGTGCTGGTCCTGCTGGGGGTCGCCGTGCTGCTCGTCGGAGCCGCGCCCCGCCTCGCCTGGGCGGCCTGGTTGCCGTTCGGCATGAGCGTGGCGCTCGCGATGATCGGCGAGCTGCTCGGGGTGCCGGCGTCCGTGATCGACCTGGGCGCGTTCGGCCACCTGCCGGTGCCCGGTTGGGGGGCCGGCGACCTGCTCGCGCCGGCCCTGCTCGCGGCGCTCGGGCTGGGTGCCGGCGGGCTCGGGCTTCTCGTGGTGCGATGGCGCGACGTGGTGACCGGCTGACGCAGGTCAGGCCTGGTGCTCACGGCGCCAGCCGTTCCAGTGCCAGTGCAGGTAGCGGTCGATCGCGCGGACGACGTGCTGGCTGCGGATCGACGGGAACACGTCGAAGGCGTGCTGGGCGCCCGGCAGCTCGGCGTAGGTGACCGTGGCGCCGGAGACCTCGCGCAGCCGCTGCACGAACAGCCGGGCCTGCTCGACCGAGACCAGCGAGTCGTGTGCGCCGTGCAGCACGAAGAAGTCCGGCGCCTCCTTGCCGACCCGCAGCAGCGGGGTGCCGGCCTCGAAGACCTCCGGGTCCTCGGTCCAGCTCCGCTTCACGATCCGGGGCGCGAGGAACCTGTCGCGCATCAGCTCGGCGCTGCGCAGCCCGGTGCAGCCGGCGAAGTCGTAGACGCCGTAGTGGGGGATCGCCACCGCGACGCTGGTGTCGGCGCCCTCGAAGCCGGGCTGGTACGCCGGGTCGTTCGCGGTCACGGCCGCCAGCGCGGTCAGGTGCCCGCCCGCCGATCCGCCGGTGATCGCGATGTAGTCGGGGTCGCCGCCGTACTCCTCGATGTGCTCGCGGACCCAGGCGATCGCACGCTTGACGTCGATGATCTGCGCCGGGAACGGGTCACGCGGCGCGAGGCGGTAGTTGATCGCCACGCAGACCCAGCCCTTCGCGGCCAGGTGGTGCATGAGCGGGAGCCCCTGCTGGTCCTTGTTGCCGATCGTCCAGCCGCCGCCGTGCACCTGGAGCAGCACCGGCCGTCCGGTGACGTCGCCCTCGGCGGGCCGGTAGACGTCGAGCAGGCCGCGCTTGCCGTGCTCGGGGGCGTAGGCGACGTTCTTGTCGACCCGGACGGCGACGTCGCGCATCCGGAACGGGTTGACCAGCCGCCGCCACGGCACCGCGAGCTCCGCCGGCGTCGGCTTGGCGTCGAGCTGCTCGATGTAGTCGGCGCCCAGCCCCTCGACCAGCGCGTCCTCGGCCTGCGTGCGCACCCGGCGGGCCTGGTCGACCAGGAAGGCCTGGCCGGCGAGGTTGGCGGCCGCGAGGGCGAGGGCCTTCCGGCTGCGGCCGCGGCGCCGGGCGTGGGCCGCAGTGTCGGCCGCCGTGAGCGCCATCAGGTGCGGCGCGAGCTCGGAGGTGAGCCAGCCGGCCAGGAACGAGGGGATGCCGGCCCGGAAGCCCGGCACCGGCCGGATCGCGTTGGCGGTCAGGGCGGCGGTGACGAGCTGGCGGCGCAGGAACGACATACGACAAATGTAGAACGTGTTGCCGGACCGCACGGGGGTGCGCGACCCTTCGGGCGGGTATGAGACGTCCGTCACCCGTGGCCGTACCGTGGGTGGGTCGTTGATGCTGCAACACGTTCTACTGGTCGGGAGAGCTTATGGAACGCCTGTCGGGGCTCGACGCGAGCTTCCTGTACCTGGAGACGCCTGCCCAGCTGATGCACGTCTGCGGCGTCATCGTCCTCGACCCGAGCACGATGCCCGGCGGCTACGAGTTCGGCGCGATCCGCGACGCGATCGACCGGCGCGTCCGCGACGTGCCGGCCTTCACCCGCAAGGTCCGCAAGGTGCCGTTGGGCCTCGACCACCCGATCTGGGTGCAGGACCGCCACTTCGACGTCGACCGCCACGTGCACCGGCTCGCGCTCCCGGCGCCCGGCGGCTACACCGAGCTCACCGAGCTCACCAGCCACCTGGCCGGGCTCCCGCTCGACCGGTCCCGGCCGCTGTGGGAGATGTGGGTCATCGAGGGCTACCGCACCGAGGCCGGCGCCGAGGGGGTCGTGGTGTTCTCCAAGATGCACCACGCCACCGTGGACGGCGTCTCGGGCTCCAACCTGATCTCCCACCTGTGCAGCCTCGAGCCCGGCGCCGAGCCGATGTCCCCGGGGGACGTCGGCCGGGCGGGGCGCGACCCCAGCCAGGGCGAGCTGTTCGGCCGGGCCGTGCTCAGCACCATGACCCGTCCGCTGAGCGCCGTACGCCTGGTCTCACCGTCGGTGCAGCTGATCACCAAGACCATCGGCCGGGCCCGGGAGGGTACGGCGATGGCCGCGCCGTTCTCCGCGCCCCGGACGTCGTTCAACGGCACCATCACCGGGAACCGCGCGATCGCGCTGGCCGACCTGGACCTCGAGGACATCCGCCAGATCAAGAACGCCACCGGCACCACCGTCAACGACGTGGTGCTCGCGGTCGCCGGCGGCGCGCTGCGCGCCTACCTCGACGCCCGCGGCGAGCTGCCGTCGTCCTCGCTGCTGGCCACCGTGCCGGTCTCGGTGCGCGAGCAGTCCAAGCACGAGGGCGGCGCCAACAAGGTCTCCGCGCTGTTCGCCAAGCTCGGCACCGACACCGAGGACCCGCTCGAGCGGCTGCGCGACATGGCCGAGCGGAACAAGTTCGCCAAGGAGCACCACGCCGCGATCAGTGCCGACTCGCTCCAGGACTGGGCGGAGTTCGCGGCGCCGCGCACCTTCGGGCTCGCCGTGCGCGCGTACGCCGGGCTCCGGCTGCCCGAGCGGCACCCGGTCGTGCACAACCTGGTGATCTCCAACGTCCCGGGCCCGCCGGTCCCGCTGTACTTCATGGGCGCCCAGATCCTCGCGCTCTACCCGCTCGGGCCGGTGTTCCACGGCGCCGGGCTGAACATCACCGTGATGTCCAACAACGGCCGGATGCACGTCGGGATCATCTCGTGCCGCGAGTCGATGCCCGACGTCGACGACCTCGTGCAGCGGTTCCCCGTGGAGCTCGCGACGCTGAAGGCGGCGGTGGTGGCCGCCCAGGCGCCGACCCCGATCAAGCGGAGTCGGAAGCGGTCCCCGGCCCGCTGAGCCCGCGGCGCCGGACGTCGCGGCGCCGGGCGTTGACCGTGTCGACCGCCTCGAGCAGCGCGGGCACGAACCGTTCCGACTCGAGCACGCACGCGGCGTGCCCGGCCTGGATGTCGTGGATGGTCGCGCCGGGGATGCGGCGGGCCAGCGCGATCTGGTTGCTCGGCGGCAGCACCTTGTCGCGCAGTGTCACGACGACCGCGGTGGGCACGTCGATGCGGCCCAGCCACGGGCGGGAGTGGTGCCGGCCGAGGGCGGCGACCGCCTGGCCGACCGCCCACGGGCTGGTGGAGCGGAACTCGCTGAGCACCCAGTCGTGCATGTCGGCGGGGTCGAGGTCGAGCGCCCGAGCGGTCTGCCGCGAGGCCCGCACCGCCGTACGCGACCGGGAGACGCCGCGGGCGCCGGCCATCGCGACCTCGAGGCTCTGGTGGAACACCCGCTCGGCGATCGAGGAGCGGAACCGGTCGGTGGTCGCGCACAGCACGAGGCCGTCGATCTTGTCGGGGTGCTGGCGCCACACCCGCTGGGCGATGATCGACCCCATCGAGAACCCGGCCACGATCACGTCACGCAGGTCGAGCTCGTCGATGAGCGCGGCCACGTCGTCGGCGCAGTCGTGGATCGAGAACTCGGGGGACTGGATGCCGCGGCCGTGCCAGCGCTGGTCCATCGTCACCACGCGGTAGCGGCGCGAGAGCGGCTCGATCGACGGGAACCAGGTGAGCAGCCCGGTGCAGCCCACGGCGTGCAGCAGCACGACCGTGGGGGAGTCGGGGCTCGGGCCCGGGGTGTCGGTGACGTACGTCGACCCGCGGCCCGGCAGCTCGACCATCGCACCGGACGGGATTCGGGCGCGTGGGACGTAGTAGCGGCGGCGCACCAGCGCACCGGGCGAGAGTGGGTGCACACTCGACCTCCCTCTCGACGGGCGTAACCCGACTAGAGTAGAACAGGTTACAGTTTCGTACGTCAGGTACCCCAGGACCGGCAGGAGATGCGCGTGGGTCAGGACGGTTACACGGAGGTCGACGCCGAGGCGGTCGACGCCGTTCGCTCGGTCGTCACCGAGGCGCTCGCACGGGCCGGGGAGGGTCTGTCCGACGACGGGGGAGATGCCACGTGGCAGAAGCTCGCCTCTGCGGGGCTGCTCGCCCTCGTCGTGCCCGAGGAGCAGGGCGGCGAGGGACTCGGCCTGACCGAGGTGGCGGTGCTGCTGCGCGAGACCGGTGCGCGGGCCGTCCAGCTGCCGGTGTGGGAGACGCTGTGCTGCGGCGCGCTGACGCTGGCCGCCGCCGGCTCCGCGGAGCAGCGGCAGGTGCTGCTGCCCGGGGTCGCGTCGGGCGACAAGCTGCTCACGCCGGCGCTGCGCGAGGTCGGCGCGGGCATCCCCGAGCGACCCGGCACGACGTACGCGCTCGTCGACGGGGCCGGCCGGGTCACCGGGCGCAAGATCGGCGTCACCTACGCCGACCGGGCCGCACGGCTGCTCGTGAGCGTGACCGCGGACGGCCGCCCGGCGGTGGCGCTCGTCGACCCGCAGGGGCCCGGCGTCCAGCTGCTCGAGTCGCCCTCCTCGATGCGCACCCCCCAGCACACGGTGGTGCTCGACGGCGCGCCCGCCGAGCTGCTCGAGGGCGAGGACGCCGCCCGCACACTGCGCGAGCTGGCCATCGCGGGCCTGTGCCTGACCGCCGCCGGCGTCGTGGCCGGCGCGCGCGACCTGACCGCGTCGTACATCAAGGGCCGCACGCAGTTCGGGCGCGCGCTCGCGGAGTTCCAGGCGGTTGCGATGCAGGTCGCGGACGTCTACATCGCCTCGCGCACGCTCGACCTGGCCGCGCAGAACGCCGCCTGGCGGATCGCGGCCGGCCTCGACGCGACCGACGACCTCGCGGTCGCGGCGTACTGGGTCTGTCGCGAGGCGCCCGCCGCGATGCGCACCTGCCACCACCTGCACGGCGGCATGGGCGTCGACGTGACCTACCCGATGCACCGCTACTTCTCCTGGGTCACCGACCTCGCGCACGCGCTCGGCGCGCAGGCCGACGACGTGACCGTCGAGGACCCGACCACCAAGAACCTCGAGCTCACCACCGCGCAGCGGGCGCTCAAGGCCGAGCTGCGCGAGTACTTCACGGGCCTGGCCGGGCGCGAGGAGCACGAGGAGATCGGCCAAGGAGATGGGCCCCGTGACCGCCACGGCGAGACCTACCAGCGGGTGATCCGCCAGATGGGCGCCGACGGCTGGATGGGCATCGGCTGGCCGCAGGAGTACGGCGGGCACGGGCTCGGCGAGATCGAGCAGACGATCTTCGCCAACGAGGCGCAGCGCGCCGACGTGCACCTGCCGGCGGTGACGCTGCAGACCGTCGGCCCGACGCTGATCAGGTACGGCACGCCGAAGCAGAAGGACCTGTTCCTCGAACGGATCCTGAAGGGCGACGTGCACTTCGCGATCGGCTACAGCGAGCCCGACGCCGGCACCGACCTCGCGTCGCTGCGCACGACGGCGCGCCGGGACGGCGATCACTACGTGGTCAACGGGCAGAAGCTCTGGACCACCGGCGGGCACCAGGCCGACTACATCTGGCTGGCCTGCCGCACCGACCCCGACGCCCCCAAGCACAAGGGCATCTCGATCCTCATCGTCGACACCACCGACCCGGGCTACTCCTGGACGCCGATCATCACGGCCGACGGGTCGCACCACGTCAACGCGACGTACTTCAACGACGTGCGGGTGCCGGTCGACATGCTGGTCGGCGAGGAGAACCAGGGCTGGAAGCTGATCACCACCCAGCTCAACCACGAGCGTGTGATGCTCGGCCCGGCCGGGCGCCTCGAGGGGCTGCGCGACCGGGTCGCCGAGTGGGCGACCAAGGCGGGCGTCATCGACCGGCCCGACGTGCGCCGCACGATGGGCGAGGTCACCGCGGTGTTCCGCGTCAACGAGCTGCTCAACTGGGAGGTCGCCCGCGCCGCGGCCGTCGACGAGATCTCGGTCGGCGACGCGTCCTCGTCGAAGGTGTTCGCCGCCGACGAGGTCCAGCACCTCGCCGCAGACCTCGTCTCGATCGTGCACCGGTACGGCGACCCCTCGGACGAGGAGACGGCGTACCTCATGCGCTATCTCGACGGCCAGGCCAAGCGCAACCTCGTGCTGACGTTCGGCGGAGGCGTGCAGGAGGTGCAGCGCGAGCTGATCGCGATGTTCGGGCTCGGGCTGCCGCGGGTGCCGCGATGAATCACCCCACGAAGTTCTTCTCCTCCGCTTCGCTCCCCCGAACAACTTCGCGGGGACCCCGATGACCGCGCACGAGCGGATCGTGGCCGAGGCCGAGCGGATCAAGGCGCTCGGCGAGGCCTCGGAGTCGGTTGCGCCGTACCCCGTCAACCAGCCGACCATCGGTGCCTGGCTGGACGCGATGGGCTATGACAGCGAGCGCTTCCGCCACGGCGAGGCGCCGCCGTCGATGGCGCAGGTGTGGACGATGCCGGGGCTGGGCCGCAAGCGCCCGCCTGAGGACCCGCTGACCCGGATGACGGAGTTCCTCACCGACGCGGGCTACACCGCGGTGCTCGGCACCAACTGCGAGCAGACCTACGAGCGCTACCTGCGCGTCGGCGAGCACCCGCGCGTCACCAGCGCGCTGGACTCGGTGGTGGGGCCAAAGCAGACCGCGATGGGCGAGGGCTACTTCGTGACCTCCCGCAACACCTGGTACGTCGGCGACGAGGTGGTCGCGACCATGCTGTTCCGCGTCCTCAAGTTCATCCCGAGAGCCGGTGGTTGAGGTGCGAGCGAAGCGAGCCTCGAAACCACCCCAGGAGGCACGATGACCGCCGCCGTCGTGCGCCCCATGATCGGGCGCGACTCCCGGTTCTTCTGGGACGGCACCGCCCTCGGGGAGCTGCGGATCCAGAGGTGCAACGCGTGCGGCGACCTGCGGTTCCCGCCCGGTCCGGCCTGCCCGTCGTGCGGAGCCCTCGACCGCGGTCATGTCGTCGCAGCGGGCACCGGCACGGTGTTCTCCTACGTCGTGCACCGGCACCCGCCCGTGCCGGGCAAGGAGCTGCCGATCGTGATCGCGCTGATCGACCTCGACGAGGGCGTGCGGATGGTCGGCGAGGTCCTCGACGTCGACCCGGAGGAGATCGAGATCGGGATGCGGCTGCGCGTGGACTTCGACCGGATCGACGACGAGCTGACCCTGCCGGTCTGGAGGCGAGCATGAACGACCGGATGAAGCCTGGTGACACCTTGCCGGGGTGGTCGCTGCCGCTGACCCCGACCACCATCGTGAGCACCGCGATCGCGACCCGGGACTGGCAGGACGTCCACCACGACCGCGACGTCGCCCAGGCGGCCGGGTCGAAGGACATCTTCATGAACATCCTGACCAGCAACGGCCTGGTGGAGCGGTATGTCGTCGACGCGCTCGGCCCCGACACCGAGCTCAAGGGCATCGCGATCAGGCTGGGCGCCCCGGCGTACCCCTACGACACGCTGACGTTCCGCGGCGAGGTGACCTCCGTCGAGGACGGCATCGCCACGATCAGCGTCGTCGGGTCGGTCTCGCTCGGTGACCACGTCACCGGCACGGTGCGGGTGGTGGCGCTCCCGGCGGTTGAGGTGCGAGCGCCAGCGAGCCTCGAAACCCCGGGAGCTGACGCATGAGCCTCTCCGGCAAGGCCGCGATCGCCGGCATCGGCGCCACGGAGTTCTCCAAGGAGTCCGGCCGCTCCGAGCTGCAGCTCTCGGTGGAGGCCGTGCAGCACGCGCTGGCCGACTGCGGGCTGACCGCGGCCGACGTCGACGGGCTGACGACGTTCACGATGGACACCTCCTCGGAAATCGCCGTGGCGCGCGAGCTGGGCATCCCCGAGCTGCGGTTCTTCAGTCGCATCAACTACGGCGGCGGTGCGGCCTGCGCGACCGTGCAGCAGGCGGCGATGGCGGTCGCGACCGGCGTGGCCGACGTGGTGGTCTGCTATCGCGGCTTCAACGAGCGCTCGGAGTCGCGCTTCGGGCAGTTCTCGCTCGCGGCGGCGACCCAGGTCAACACCAACGGCCTCGACAATGCCTGGACCTACCCGATGGGTCTCGGCACGCCGGCGGCGACCGTCGCGATGCAGGCGCGCCGCTACATGCACGAGTACGGCGCGACCTCCGAGGACTTCGGCCGGGTCGCGGTGGCCGACCGGCGGCACGCCGCCACCAACCCCGCCGCGTTCTTCTACGGCAAGCCGATCACGCTGGAGGACCACCAGGCCTCGCGGATGATCGTCGACCCGCTGCACCTGCTCGACTGCTGCCAGGAGTCCGACGGCGCGGTGGCGCTGGTGGTCACCTCGGCCGAGCGGGCGCGCGACCTCGCGCAGAAGCCGGCGTACATCACGGCCGCCGCGCAGGGCAGCGGCGCCGACCAGTTCGTGATGACGTCGTACTACCGCGCCGACATCGGCATCCCCGAGATGGGCGTGGTCGGCCGCGAGCTGTGGCGCCAGTCCGGCCTGGTGCCCGACGACATGCGGATGGGCATCCTCTACGACCACTTCACGCCGTACGTGCTCATGCAACTCGAGGAGCTCGGCTTCTGCGGCAGGGGAGAGGCGCCGGGGTTCATCGCCGACGGAGCCATCGAGGTCGACGGGAAGTTCCCGCTCAACACGCACGGCGGGCAGCTCGGCGAGGCCTACATCCACGGGATGAACGGCATCGCCGAGGCGGTCCGCCAGGTGCGCGGCACGTCGGTCAACCCGGTCGACGGGGTCGAGCACCTCGTCGTCACCGCCGGCACCGGAGTGCCGACGAGCGGGCTGATCCTCTCCGCCTGAGCCCGGGCTCAGCCTCAGTCCGTGCCGCCGGTGGCGATCCGCTCCAACAGCTCGCGCAGGCGGACGGCATCGGCCTCGCCGAGATCGGCCAGCAGCCGCTGCTCCGCACGGTCGCTCGCTCGGGTCGCCACCTTCAGCGTCTTGCGCCCGACGTCGGTGAGCTCGACGACGTTGCGACGGCGGTCGGCGGGATCGGACCGGCGGGCCACCAGCCCCTTGCCCTCGAGCGCGTCGACGAGGCCGACCATCGTCGTGCGGTCGACCCCGAGGCGCTGGGCCGCCTGCTGCTGGGACTCAGGCTCGCGGTCGGCGAGCAGGAGGAGCACGGCCAGCTCGCGCGCGTTGATGCCCGACGAAGCCAGGTGCTCCTCGTGCAGCTCGTCGAGCGTCAGCAGGGCGTACTTGAGCAGGTAGGTCAGCCGCCGGCGCAGTCCCGGACCGAGGTCGCGCTCGTCAGCCATGGGCCCATCCTAGGGGTACGCTTATCATCAGCACTACTGACGATCACTGCAAAGGACGAGTATGACGACTCTTCTCCTCACCGGCGCCACGGGGCTGGTCGGCTCGCGGCTCCTGCCCCGGCTCGCGGACGCCGGCTTCGCCTGCCGGGCGCTGGTGCGCCGCGACGTCGCACTGCCCGACGGCGTCACCGCGTTGCGTGGTGACCTCGACGACCCCGACTCGCTCCCGTCCGCCGTGGCGGGGGTCGATGCCGTCGTCCACCTCGCAGCCCTGTTCCGCACCGACGACGAGGACGCGATCTGGCGGGCGAACCTCGACGGCACCCGTCACCTCGTCGATGCGGTCACAGCGCACGCGCCCGACGCGCGGGTCGTGATGGCCAGCACGGGCAACGTCTACGACGCGACCGCCGCGTGGCCGAGCCGGGAGACCGACACCTGCTCGCCGACCCTGGCCTACCCGGCGAGCAAGCTCGCCGCCGAGGGCGTGCTGCGCGACAGCGGCCTGACCTGGTCGATCCTTCGTCTCCCGTTCGTGTACGGCGACGGCGACGGGCACCTCGCCTCGATGCCGAGGCTCGCCCCGCGCTTCGGGCTGCACCCGGCCCACACGTACTCCGTCGCCCACCACCGCGACGTGGCCGCGATCGTGCGCCTCGCCCTCACCGGGGCCGCCGACGGCCGCATCGTCAACCTCACCGACGACGCGCCCGTCACGGTGTGGGAGATGGCCGAGCTCGCCGGCGAGCCGGTCGAGCCGTCGGCCGCACCCCTCGAGCACCCGTGGGCGGGCCGGATGGACGGGTCGCTGGCGCGAGAGCTGGGCTTCCGGCCGACCGTGCCGACGATCCGCGCCGCGGCTGCGGAGGGGATCCTCTGACCCAACGGCGCCTGAGTCGACGGAGGTCGGTCAGGCGTTCTCGTAGGCGTCCTTGACCTCGGCCGGGCTCGCGGCGTTGGGCTGGGAGATGCGGACCTGGTTGCCGAACGGGTCCCGGATGCCGAAGTCGGTGCCGTAGGGCTGCTGGACCGGCTCCTGGGTGATCTCGACGCCAGCCTCGGCGAGTGCGGCGTACGTCGCGTGCACGTCGTCGCTGAGCAGGAACAGCCCACCGAGCGCCCCCTTGGTGACGAGCTCGCGCACCTGGGCGGCCGTGGACTCGTCGTGCTGCGGGCCGCCGACGAGCTCCAGCAGGAGCGAGGAGTCCTGTCCCGGCACGCCGATCGTGAGCCAGCGCATGAAGCCGAGGTCGATGTCGTCGCGGACCTCGAAGCCGAGGTGGGTCGTGTAGAAGTCGAGCGCCTCGTCCTGGTCGAGCACCGGAAGGGAGCGGATGTTGAGGCTGGTGATGTGGTTGTTGGTCATGACGAGGACGCTAGAGGTCGCGGACCGGCACCGGCTTCTCCAAAACGACTGTCTCGTGGGCGGGTCCAGGTGGCGATGAAGCACGACGGCACGGCGACCGGGGCGTGGCGGGCGCGGAAGCGGGTCGGCGAGTGACCGACGATCCTGCTGAACGTCGAGCTGAACGTGCCGAGGCTGGCGAACCCCGTGTCCCAGGCGATGTCCGTGATCGCACGGTCGGTCTGGCGCAGCAGCGTCATCGCGCGCTCGATCCGGCGGCGCTGGAGGTAGCGGTGCGGGGTCTCGCCGTACACCTGCTTGAACATCCGCCCGAACTGGGACGGCGAGAGGTGCGCGACGGACGCCAGGGTGGGGATGTCGAGCGGCTCGGCGTAGCGGCGGTCCATCTCGTCGCGGGCGCGCAGCATCCGGCGGTTGAGGTCCTCGCGCCTGCTGAGCTCCACGGTCGTCGAGACTAGTCGGCGCGGCGGTGAAGGTTGAGTCGGGAGTTCGGACGGTCGAGTCGCGAGCTTCTCGCGGCGCGACGTACAGAAGTCCCGATTCGGCGTACAGAACTCACGACTCAACGGGCAGAAGTCACGACTCAACCTGGAGCTTGCCGGAGAAGAACCCGAGCACCCGGTCGACGGCCTCCTGCGAGCGGTGCTCGGTGAGCGTCGAGTGGCCCGTGCCCTCGAGGTCGACGCGCAGGAACGCGCCGCCGAGCTCGCGGGTGAGGGTCTCGAAGCGGGTGCCGACGGCGCGGTCGCCGGCGTAGCGCAGCCCGAGCACCTCGCACCCGGCGGCCGCGCGCTCCTTGACCGAGGTGAGGTCGGCGGGGGAGAGGTTGAGGTCGGCGGCGCGCGCCTTGCCGACCGGGAACGGCAGCGAGGGCTGGGCGAGCACCGGCGCGGCCACCGACGGGTCGACCATCATGGCCAGCGCGAACCCGCCGGTGAAGCACATGCCGAGCGCGCCGACGCCCGGCCCGCCGAGCTCGTCGTGCAGCGTCCGGGCCAGGTCGCGCAGCCACACCGCGACCGGGGAGGTCTGCCCGGTCGCCATCGTCGTGAACTCTTTGCTGACGCACAGGCGCGGGAGCACCTTGGCGATCGCGGCGGCGCCCATCGGCGCCTCGGGCGTGCCGAACAGGTGCGGCAGGACGACGGTGTAGCCGGCCGCGACCAGCTCCTCGGCGAACCCGATGACCTTCGGGGTCAGCCCGGGGATCTCGTGGATCACGATGACGCCCGGCCCGGTGCCCTTCCGGTACGTCGGGTGCGTGACCCCGCCGGCCGTGTGCTCGCCCTGCGTCCAGCTGTCGAGGAGGCTCATGCCCGCAGGGTAAGGGGATCAGGGGGAGGGACGGCGTACGCCGCGCGTCGGCGGCGCGGTCGTCGGGTCCTCCGGCCAGGCGTGCTTGGGGTAGCGGCCGCGGAGCTCGGCGCGCACCTGCGGGTAGCCGTTGGCCCAGAACGACGCCAGGTCGGCGGTCACCGCGGCCGGGCGCCGCGCGGGCGTGAGCAGGTGCAGCAGGAGCGGGACCCGGCCGTCCGCGACCCGCGGCGCCGCCGCCCAGCCGAACACCTCCTGCAGCCGCACCGCCAGCACGGGCTGGTCGCCGCCGTAGTCGATCCGGACGCTCGAGCCGCTCGGCACCTGCACCCGCTCGGGGGCGAGGTCGTCGAGTCGCCCGGCCTCGGGCCAGGGCAGCAGCCGGCGCAGCGCGGCGAGCACGTCGATCCGGCGCAGGTCGCGCACGCCGCGGATCCGCGCGAGCTCGGGTCCGAGCCAGCTCTCGACGCTCTCCGAGAGCGCCTGGTCGGAGACGTCCGGCCACGGGTCGCCGAGGGCCCGGTGCAGGAACGCCAGCCGTTCGCGCAGCGCGGTGGCGGCCTCGGTCCAGGGCAGCACGGCCAGCCCCCGCTGCCGCAGGCCCTCCCGGACGGCCGCCGCCACCAGCGCGGGATCGGGGTCGCCGATCGTCACCGAGGACAGCTCGATGGCCCCCAGGGAGACGACCCGCCGCGCGACGACCCGGTCCTCGGACCAGGTGACCTGCTCGGTCTCCTGCCAGATCGCGGACGCCGCCTCGAGGGCGAGGTCCTCGGGGAGCGGCGCGGCCGAGCGGACGGTCGCGTCCCGGGCGCCCGGCCGCCGGTCGGCGTCCGCGATCGCCAGCCACGGCAGGCCGGCGATCGGGGAGCCGGCGGGCACGACCGCGCCGGTGCCCGACGTCATCAAGTACGCCGTGCCGCCGGGCCGCAGCCGGGCGATCCGGTCGGGGTGGGCGAGCGCGACGACGAGTCCGACGGCGACGTCGTCCGGGAGCCCGCTGCCCGGTCGGCGTGCGCCACCGAGCGCGGCCTCGAGGCGCCTCGCCGACGCGGCCCACGCCGTACCGTCGGGTCCGCCCCGGCGCACGGCGCGCAGCGCGGCCACGAGGTCGGCTCCGGGGGCGCGCACGTCCTCGGACAGCAGGGCCACGATCTCGGCGGCGCGCCGGGAGCCGGCGACGTCGGCCCCGTGGAGCAGCGCGCGGGCGAGCCTCGGGTCGGTGCCGATGCCGGCGATCCGGCGGCCCCGGTCGGTGACCGCCCCGTCCTCGGTGACGGCCCCGAGCCCGGCGAGCGTCGACCACGCCGCGGCCATCGCCGACTCCGGCGGCTGGTCCAGCAGGGCAAGCAGAGCCGGATCGGGGCTGCCCCAGGTGGCGATCTCGAGCGCGAACGCGGTGAGGTCGGCGGTCGCGATCTCCGGGGCGGGGTGCGTGGGCAGGTGCGCGTGCTCGGCCTCCGACCAGCAGCGGTAGACCGCGCCGGGGGCCTCGCGTCCGGCGCGGCCGGCGCGCTGCTCGGCGGCCGCGCGGCTCGCCGGCACCGTGACCAGTCCGGCCAGCCCGCGGCGGTGGTCGGTGTGCGGCTGCCGCGAGAGGCCGGCGTCGACGACGGCTTGCACTCCCGGGACGGTCAGGGAGGACTCCGCGACGGCGGTCGAGACCACGACCCGGCGTCGCGGGCCGGGCGTGAGAGCCAGGTCCTGATCGCGAGGCGGCAGCCGCCCGTGCAGGGGACGGACGTCGGCGTCCACGCCGGCCAGCCGGGCGGCGACGCCCGCCACCTCGCCCGCGCCGGGCAGGAACGCCAGGACGTCTCCGTCCTGCTCGGCGAGCGCCCGGCGCACGCACGCCGCGACGTGGTCGAGGAAGCGGGGGGTGAGCCCCCGGTCGTCGGACCGGCGTACGCCGGGCGGCAGCGGGCACCAGACCTCGGTGACCGGGTGCAGCGTGGCCGGGACGGCGATCACCGGCGCCGGCGTCGTGCCGCCGAGAAGGGACGCGGTGCGCTCGGCCTCGATCGTCGCGGACATCGCGACCAACGGGAGGTCCGGTCGCAGGTGCGCGCGCACCTCGACGAGCAGGGCCAGCGTCAGGTCGGAGTCGAGCTGGCGCTCGTGGACCTCGTCGAGCACGACCGCGGCGACACCGGCAAGGCCGGGGTCGCGCTGGAGCCGGCGGAGCAGCACGCCGGTGGTGACGAACTCGATCCGGGTGCGGGCGCCGACCTGGCGGTCGCCGCGCACGGAGTAGCCGACGGTCTGCCCCACCGGCTCGCCGAGGAGGTGGGCGACCCGACGGGCCGCCGCCCGGGCCGCGATCCGGCGCGGCTGGGTGACCACCACCCGCCCGTCCACCAGACCGGGCGACGCCGCGACGGCGGGCGGCACCAGCGTCGTCTTGCCGGTGCCGGGCGGCGCCTGGACGACGGCGGTGCCGGTGGACCGGAGGGCGGCGGCGAGGTCGGCCAGACCGTGCCGCACCGGCAGGTCGGGCGGGTCCGCGAGCAGCCGCTCGATCGGGTCGCCCCGTCCGGCGGGCGAGGTCAGAGCAGCCCCTCGACGTGGTCGGGAACGTAGTTGGTGTGGTCGCGCGGTGGGCGGACGTAGCCGGTCGAGGCCGGTCGCTCGGGGATGGCGATCTCGGGCAGCGGCACGTCGCGGTACTCCAGGGTGGACAGCAGGTGGGCCATCATGTTCAGCCGCGCCTCCTTCTTCACGTCGCCCTCGACGACGTACCACGGAGCCTCGGGGATGTCGGTGTGCACCATCATGTCGTCCTTGGCGCGCGAGTAGTCCTCCCAGCGCGTGATGGACTCGAGGTCCATCGTCGACAGCTTCCACCGCCGCATCGGGTCCTCGACGCGCGCCTTGAAGCGGCGGTGCTGCTCCTCGTCACTGACCGAGAACCAGTACTTGCGCAGCAGGATCCCGTCCTCGACGAGCAGCCGCTCGAAGATCGGGCACTGGTGGAGGAACCGCCGGTGCTCGACCGGGGTGCAGAAGCCCATCACGTGCTCGACTCCGGCGCGGTTGTACCAGGACCGGTCGAACAGCACGATCTCGCCGGGGCTGGGCAGGTGCTCGACGTACCGCTGGAAGTACCACTGCCCGCGCTGCCGCTCGCTCGGTGCGGGGAGCGCGGCGATGCGCGCGACGCGGGGGTTGAGGTACTGCGTGATCCGCTTGATCGCGCCGCCCTTGCCGGCGGCGTCACGGCCCTCGAAGACGATCACCAGCCGCTTGCCCTCGGCGCGCACCCACTCCTGCACCTTGACCATCTCGGCCTGCAGCCGGAACAGCTCCGCCTCGTACTGCTCGTCGGACAGCCGCCTCTTGGACTTCGCCATGCTTCGCACCCTAGTCACGGGCCGCCGCCCGCGTGGGGAGAGGCGTCAGGGACCGGCCTCGACCAGGGCCCGCACCCGCTCGAGCTCGAGGTCGAACGGACCGACCCGGGTCAGCACCCAGGTCGCCCCGGAGGCGAGCCAGGGTGCGGGGTCCTGATCGGGCTGCAGGTCCACGACGACGTCGAAGCCGGGCCTCGGCTCGTGCTGGCCGAGGTCGTCGAGGACGGTGCCGACGTCGGACGGGTCCCCGAGGCCAATCACGAAGAGGCCGTCGTGGCGAGCCGCGCGACGCAGCGGTGCGGCGTTGCCGAAGCGACCACCCAGCCAGACCGGGACCGAAGGAGCCGGCAGGTACCGGACGCCGCGCGCCGCGTAGTGCTCGCCGTCGTGGTCGACCGGCTCGCCCGCGAGCAGCCCGGCGACCACCTCGAGTCCCTCGTCGAGCATCCGGCCGCGCCTGCTCGGGTCGGCCTCGTCGCCGTACGCGCTGAACTCGCCGACCCAGTCGTCGCCGAGACCGAGACCGAGCACGAAGCGACCCCTGGACAGCGTGGCCAGGCTGGCCGACTGGCGGGCCAGCACCTGCGGACGACGACGGGCCAGCGGCGTGACCATCGGGCCGAGCCGCAGCGAGCTGGTGCGCATCGCCACGGCCGCGCAGCAGATCCACGCGTCGGCGATCCGCTGCACGCGGTCGCCGTACTGGAGGTGGTCCCACAGGAAGAAGCCCTCCCAGCCCGCTGACTCGGCGGCGGCCGCGAGGTCGCCGACGACCGCGGGGTCCGCCAACGCGTCGAAGGGAGCGACGAAGAGACCGCGGCGGGCCAGCTGCTGTGCCATGCCCTGCTGCGTCATGGGAGGGAGTATGGACCGTATGCCGAAGCTGCACGCCCTCGAGCTGGTCCCCGACGACGACGGCGCGGAGGCGGTACGCCGGGACTGGCAGCGGCTGCGCGACGCCGGCCTGCCCAGCCAGCTCGACCACCCGGGCCGGACGAACTCTCCGCACGTCACGGTGGTCTCCGCGCCGGCCCTGCCCGACGACGCGATCGACGTGGCCCAGGTGCGGCTGGGCTCCCTGCTGCCGGTGCGTGCGCGAGCGGCCGGCGTGCTGCTGCTCGGCGGCGAGCGGCTCACGATCGCGCGGGCGGTCGACATCGACGACGACGTCGTACGCCGGGTGCTCGCGGTGCGCGTCCAGGTGCCCGACCGTCAGCACGTCGGCTGGATCCCGCACGTGACACTGGCGCGGCGGGTGGCGCGGGCGGATGCCCAGCGCGCCATCGACGCCCTCGGCCACGACGACGTGGTGCTGACGCTCACCGAGCTGCGCCGATGGGATCCCGACGCCGACCGGGTGACGACGATCGCCCAGGCGCGTCAGTAGGGTCGTCGCATGCCCGATCTCCCCGAGCTCGACGCGGAGGAACAGCGCGTGCTGGGCAGCCTGCTGGAGAAGCAGCGCACGGTGCCCGACTCCTACCCGCTCAGCCTCAACGCCCTGCGCACCGCCTGCAACCAGTCCAGCAGCCGCGACCCGGTCGTGGACTACGACGAGCAGACCGTCGAGCAGGTCGGCCGGCGGCTCAAGGACCGCGGCCTGCTGCGCATCGTATGGTCCGCCACCGGCCGTCGCACGCTGAGGTACCACCAGACCCTCGACGAGGTGCTCGGGCTGGCCGACGACGAGCGGGCGCTGCTCACCGTGCTGCTGCTCCGGGGCCCCCAGGCGCCCGGCGAGCTCAGGACGCGCACCGAGCGTCTGCACCACTTCGCCGATCGGTCCGACGTAGAGCAGGTGCTCGCGCGGATGGCCGAACGGGGCCTGGTCCGCGAGCTGCCCCGCCAGCCGGGTCAGCACGACCTCCGCTGGGTGCACCTGCTCGGCGAGCCCGCCGTGGCTCCCGTGGTCGCCGCGCCCGCCGTCGACCGTGACGCGGTGCTCGCGGACGGGCCCGAGGCGCGCGACCAGCGGGTGCGCGCGTCGTACGACGCCGTCGCGAGCTCCTACTCCGAGCACCTCTTCAACGAGCTCACCGGGCTGCCGTTCGAGAGCTGGCTGCTGGACCGGGTCGCCGCGCACGCGGATGGGGGAGCGGTGGTCGAGGTGGGCTGCGGGCCGGGCCACGTCACGGCGTACCTCGCGGACGCCGGCGCCGGGGCGACCGGGATCGACCTGTCTCCGGGCATGGTCGCGGAGGCGCGGCGGCGCTACCCCGACGGCACCTACGAGGTCGGCGACCTGCGGCGGCTGATCCGGCCGGCGACCGGGCCGGGCTGGCAGGCGGTGCTCGCGTGGTACTCGCTGATCCACCTAGGCGCCTCCGAGCTGCCGGGCGCGATCGCCGCGCTCGCCCGCCCGCTGGACGCAGGCGGCTGGCTGGTGCTCGCCCTGCACGCCGGTGCGGAGGTGCGCCACGTCGACGAGTGGTTCGACGCACCGGTCGACCTGGACTTCGTGCTCCAGGACCGGGCGTTCGTCGTGGGCCTGGTCGAGCAGGCCGGGCTCGTCGACGTCGAGTGGTACCACCGCGGCCCGCTCGCCGATCGGGGCGAGACCACCGAGCGGCTCTACGTGGTCGGCCGCAAGCCGGCCTGACCGCGACGTCACACGAATCCGACGCCTGACGGCCGACGGCCCGACAGATGCCGTTCGCCTGCCCGGTGGCCGCCCACCCGAGGGTCGGGACATGACCTCTCGGAACCTCATCGCCGGACTGGTGGTCGCGTGTGGCGCGGCCCTCCTCGTGCCGATCGCGCAGCCGGCCGCAGCCGCCGCCGCCCAGGAGCAGCCGCCCTTCGACATCCAGGCCCACCGCGGTGGCATCGGCCTCACGGTCGAGAGCACGCTCGCGTCGTTCGACAAGGCGCTCCGGCTCGGGGTCAGCACCCTCGAGCTGGACGTCCAGATCACCGAGGACGGCGAGGCCGTCGTCACCCACGACCGCTTGGTCAACGGCGCCAAGTGCCAGGACACCGCGCCCGCGACACCCGACGACCCGGAGTACCCCTACGTCGGCAAGTACGTGAACACGCTGACACTCTCGCAGGTCCGCACCCTCGACTGCGGCAGCCGCTCGCTGCCGCGGTTCCCCGGGCAGCGGACGTCGCCGGGGGCGCGGATGCCGCTGCTGAGCGAGGTCTTCGACCTGGTCCAGGCGTATGGCGCCGACGACGTCGCGCTCAACGTCGAGACCAAGGTCGAGGCGGGGGCGCCGAGCGAGACCGCGCCGCGTGAGCAGTTCGTCCAGGTCGTGGCCGCGGAGATCCGGGCCGCGGACATCGCGTCGCAGGTGACGATCCAGAGCTTCGACTGGGGCTCGCTGATGCGGATGAAGGAGGTCTATCCCGAGCTGCCGCTGGTCGCGCTCACCAACTACGACTTCCTGCAGGTCGACCAGCCCGGGCGCTCGCCGTGGCTCGGCGGCCTGGACATCGACGACTTCGACGACGACCTGGTCAAGGCGACGGCGTCGTTCGGGGTGTGGGCCATCTCGCCGGTGCACGGGTTCCCGCAGGACGGCAAGGTCTCCGACCCGGACTACCGCCCGTACGTCACCGAGCAGATGGTCCAGGAGGCGCACAAGCACGGGCAGCGGGTCATCCCGTGGACGGTCGACGACCCCGCGACGATGAACAAGCTGATCGACGACGGCGTCGACGGGCTGATCACCGACTACCCCGACCGGCTGCGCGACGTGCTGGCCGACCGCGACCTAGCGGTCCCGGAGGCGCTGTCGCGCCCGGCCCAGGCTCGGCCGCTGCCCCAGGCGCACGCCCACAACGACTACGAGCACCAGCGTCCGCTCCTCGACGCGCTGGACCAGGGCTTCACCAGCGTCGAGGCCGACGTCTGGCTGGTTGACGGTCAGCTGCTCGTGGCCCACGACCGCGACCAGGTCGTTCCGGGACGCACCCTCGAGCGCCTGTACCTCTCGCCGCTCGAGGCGCGGCGCCAGATGAACGACGGCGCGGTCTACCCCGGCTGGGACGACGGGTTCCAGCTGCTGATCGACGTGAAGTCGGCGGCCGCGCCGACCTGGGCCGCGGTGCAGGAGGCGCTCGCCCGGCACCCGCGGCTGATGACCAGGTTCACGACCGACGACACCGAGGCCGGCGCCGTCACCGCGGTGATCAGCGGCAACCGCGACCGCGCCGCCATGCTCGCCGCACCGGTCCGGTACGCCGGGTACGACGGCCGGCTCACCGACCTGGAGTCCGGGACGCCCGCCTCGTTCATGCCGCTCGTGAGCGACAACTGGACCAACACCTTCACCTGGACTGGTCGGGGCCGGATGCCGGCCGTCGAGCGGGCCAGGCTCCGGTCGATCGTGGCGCGCGCCCACGCCCACGGCTACCGGGTGCGGTTCTGGGCGACCCCCGACGTCGCCGGTCCGGCCCGCGCCGCGGTCTGGCGCGAGGAGCTGCGCGCCGGGGTCGACCACCTCAACACCGACGACCTGGCCGGCCTGCGCCGGTTCCTGGCCGGACATCGCTGACCTCGCATCCTGATCCCCGGCCGGCCGGCGCCCGTGACAAACGCGGTGCGCCGGCCGGTGGCGGGCGCCTAGGGTCGCCTGCGATGCACGAGAACGAGGTCCCGGTCCCCGACGAGCTGGTGCGCCGGCTGGTGGACGAGCAGTTCCCGGCGTACCGCGGACTCCCGCTGAGCCGGCTGCCACCGATCGGCACTGACCACCAGCTGTTCCGGCTCGGGGAGGACCTGCTCGTCCGGCTCCCGAGGATCGACTGGGCGGCCGACCAGGCCCACTCCGACTGGACCTGGCTGCCCCTGCTCGCGCCGCACCTGCCGCTCACCGTGCCGGTGCCGGTGGGGCTGGGGGAGCCGGCGCACGGCTATCCGTTCGCGTGGACGATCGTGCCCTGGATCGAGGGCGAGAACCCCACCGACGACAACGTCGACCGGGTGGCCTGTGCCACCGAGCTCGGCCGGTTCGTGCGCACGCTGCGCGGGATCGACGCCATGGGCGGTCCGCTCAAGACCGAGAGGTCCCGGGGCGTGCCGCTGGCCGCGTGCGACGACTGGGTCCGCGAGTGGACGGCCAAGGCCGGCGACCGTCTCGACCAACGCGCGGTGCTGGCGGTCTGGGAGGACGCGCTGGCCGCACCGCTGTGGCCGCACGACCCCGTCTGGCTCGCGGGGGACATCCAGCCCGGCAACGTGATCGTCCGCGATGGCCGGACGGTCGGCGTCATCGACTTCGGTGCGCTCGGACTCGGCGACCCGGCCGTCGAGCTGATGCCCTGCTGGATGTGGTTCACCGATCCGGCCAGCCGCGCGGCCTACCGCGACGCGGTCGGTCTCGGCGAGGACGCCTGGCGCCGTGGGCGGGGCTGGGCGCTGGTGCCGGCGGTGAGCGGGCTCACGTACTACGAGGAGACCTCGCCGTTCCACGCCCAGCTGGCCGCGGCGGCGATCGCCGAGGCGATCGCGGAGTTCGGCGCGAGGCTAGGTTGACCGGCATGGCAGCGATCTTCGAGCAGGTCCGCGAGGCCGGCGGCTTCCTCTTCGTCTCCGGGCAGACACCGCTGACCGAGACGGGTGCGGTGCCCGACGACGCGGGGGAGCAGGCCACGGTCGTGATCGGCAAGGTCCGCGCGCTCCTCGCCGGCGCGGGTGCGTCGCTCGACGACGTCGTGAAGGTGGCGTACTTCCTCACCGACATCGGCGACCTCGACGCCGTCCGGGCCGCGCTGGACGCGGTGCTCCCGCATCCCCGCCCGGCGGCGAGCCTGGTCGAGGTCTCCGCGCTGGTCGACCCGCGGTTCCGCGTCGAGATCGAGGCCACGGCGTACGTCGGCGCCTGAAAGTCCCGACTGAACCGTCAGAACTCCCGACTCGACGGTCAGAAGTCCCGACTCGACCGTCAAAGGTCCCGACTCAACGGGGGGTGGGGGTGAGGACGACGTCGCCGAGGACGGGGGCGCCGTCGCGGTCACCGCCGGCGACGGTGGCCGAGCCGACGATGCGGTCGTCGCCCCCGCGCCAGCCGCGGACCCGGATGGTCTCGCCGGGGAACAGCACGCCCGCGAACTTCACGCCGAATCCGGCGACCCGGGCGGCGTCGCCGCCGAGCAGCACCTCGGTGAGCGTGCGCAGCACGATGCCGTAGGAGCAGAGCCCGTGCAGGATCGGCGCGGGGAAGCCGGCGGCCTTCGCGAAGTCGGGGTCGGCGTGCAGCGGGTTGCGGTCGCCGCAGAGGCGGTAGAGCAGGGCCTGCTGCGGCAGGACGTCGTACGTCGCGTCGGCGTCGGGGGAGCGGTCCGGGAGCTCGACCGGCGTGGATGCGCCGCGGTCGCCGCCCCAGCCGCCCTCGCCCTTGACGAAGATCGACGAGCGGGTGGTCCACAGCTCCTCGCCGGAGGGTGCGACCGCGACGCCCTCCTGCCAGACGACCGCGGCCTTGCCCTTGTCCCAGATCTCGCTGATCCGGGTGGTGACCGTGGCCGAGCCGGACGTGGGGATCGGCCCGGCCACGGAGATCGACTGCGACCCGTGCACGACTTGGGCGAGGTTGATGTCGCACCCCGGGAGGTCGAGCGGCGGCGGGTCGGTCATGTGGAACGTCGGGGCGACCACCCCGAACGACGGCAGCACCTGCAGCGCCGGACCCTCGAGCGTGTAGGCGAGGTCGGTCGCGCCGATCGCGAGGTGGTAGAGCAGGACGTCGCTCTCGGTCCACGAGAAGCGCTGGGAGCCGAGCTCGGCGCCGATCGCGACGGACGGGTCGATGGGCATGGTCAGTCCTCCCCGAGAGCGAGGTCCTCTGCGGCCAGGTAGCCGAAGGTGAGCGCGGGCCCGATCGTGGCGCCGGGGCCGGCGTAGGTGCGGCCCATGACCGCCGACGAGACGTTGCCGGCGGCGTACAGGCCGGGGATCACCGAGCCGTCGGGGCGCAGCACGCGGGCGTGCTCGTCGGTGACCAGCCCGCCCTTGGTGCCGAGGTCGCCCGGCACGATCTTCACGGCGTAGAACGGTGCCTGGTCGATCACGTGCAGCGAGGGGTTCGGCTTGACCCGTGGGTCGGAGTAGTACTTGTCGTAGGCGCTCTCACCACGGTGGAAGTCCTCGTCGACACCGGTGCGCGCGAAGCCGTTGAAGCGCGCGACGGTCTCGGTCAGCGCGTCGGCCGGCACGCCGATCTCCGCGGCCAGCGCCTCGAGCGTGGCGGCCTTCTTGACGGTGCCGAACTTGAGCCAGCGTCCGGGGAACGGCTGCCGGGGCGAGAGCCCGGCGAACAGGTAGCGGTTGCGGTAGCGCTGGTCGATCACCATCCACGACGGCACGTGCCCGACGCCGGTGGCCTCGCCCCGGTAGATCTCGTGCACGGCCTCGACGTACGGCAGCGCCTCGTTCATGAACCGCCGGCCGGCCTGGTTGACGATGATCGAGCCCGGCAGGTTGCGCTCGGCCAGGCAGAACCACGGCCCGGACGGCAGCGGGATCGTCGGGCCCCACCACGCGTCGTCCATCAGGTCGGTCTGGGCGCCCGCGGCGATGCCGGCCAGCACGCCGCCGCCGGTGTTGAACTCCGACCCGGTCGTCCAGTCGACCGAGGTCGGTTGCGGCTGGTACTTCTCGCGCAGTTCGAGGTTCTTCTCGAAGCCACCGCTGCCGAGGACCACCCCTCGCCGGGCGCGGATCACGTGCTCGACGCCGTCGCGCAGCACGCGCACGCCGGCGACCCGGCCGTCCGCGATCACCAGGTCGCGCAGCTCGGTGTCGTAGTGCACGGGCACGCCCGCGTCCATCAGGCCCTTGCGCAGCCCGATCGCGATCGCGTTGCCCATCGCGTACATCTTCTGGCCGCGCACCAGGCTGACGATCCGCTTGAGCAGCACCTTGGCCATCGTCAGCGGGCCGCGGAGCGTGCGCAGGCCGAGGCTGATCTTCCGGAAGTCGGCCTGGGTGACGATCATGTTCGCCGGCGCCTTGGTGTACTGCGGGTGCAGCCGCTCCAGCTCGTCGCCGAGGAACCGTGCGTCCAGCGGGATCGGCTCCGCCGACCGGCCCGCGGCCCGGCCACCGGGCGCCTCGGGGTGGTAGTCGGCGTACTGCGGCACCCAGGTGAACCGCAGCGGCGTGCGCTCCTTGATGAAGTCCATGACCTCGGGGCCGCGCTCGAGGTAGGTGTCGCGGCGGACCTTGGGCACGACGTCGCCGACGATCGAGTCGAGGTAGAGCTTGGAGCTCTCCAGCGGGTCGTCCTGGCCGGCCGCCTTCAACGCGTAGTTGCCGGGGATCCAGACCCCGCCGCCGCTGCGCGCCGTCGACCCGCCGAAGTAGGAGCTCTTCTCGATCAGCACCGTGTCGAGACCACGCGAGGCGGCGGCGAGCGCGGCCGTCATGCCGGCGCCGCCGGCACCGACCACCACGACGTCGGCACTCCCCGGGATCTCGGGGCGTGGCAAGGGGGGCGTCATGGCCAGAAACTGTAACAGGTTCTACTATTGGTCACGTGACCTCCCAGGACTCGATCGCTGCCTCGATCACGGCAGCGGTGGCCCGACTCTCCCAGGCCCAGGCGACCCGTGTCCCGTGCGCCCCGGTGCGCGACCTGATCGGCACCGACGACCTCGACGCGGCGTACGCCGTGCAGCGGGGTCTCGTGCAGGGTCGGATCGCCGCGGGAGCGCGGGTGGTCGGTCGCAAGATCGGGGCCACCTCCGAGGCCGTGCAGACGCAGCTCGGCGTCGACCAGCCGGACTTCGGCTACCTGCTCGACGACATGGACGTCTCCGCGGGTGCGGTCGAGGGGGCCGACCCCATCTCCATGCGCACGCTGCTGCAGCCGCGGGTCGAGGGGGAGGTGGCCTTCGTGCTCGGCACCGACCTGGACCTCCCCGAGGAGGCGATCACCATCGACGCGGTGCGCGCGGCGGTCGACGTGGCGCTGCCGGCGCTCGAGATCGTCGACTCGCGCATCGACAAGTGGGCGATCGGGTTCACCGACACGGTGGCGGACAACGCGTCGAGCGGGCTGTTCGTCGTGGGCACCGACGGCCGGAGGCTCGACCGGCTGGAGCCGCGCGACGTCACGATGTCGCTGACCATCAACGGCGAGGAGCGCTCCGCCGGCAACGGCGCGGCCTGCCTCGGCGACCCGCTCGAGGCGCTGCGCTGGCTCGCCGTGCAGGCGGCCCGCTTCGGCGACCCGCTGCGGGCAGGCCACCTGATCCTGTCGGGGGCCCTGGGCCCGTTCGTGCCGTTCGCCCCGGGGGACCGGGTCGTCGCGACCATCAGCGGCTTCGCGCCGCTCAGCGTCACCTTCACCGAATGACTCGCGAGGAGTGAGATGACCAGCAAGCTGACCGCAGCCATCGTGGGGCCGGGCAACATCGGCACCGACCTGATGTACAAGCTCCTGCGATCCGCCCAGAACGGGGGGAGTGTCGAGCCGCGCTGGATGATCGGCGTGGACCCGTCGTCGGAGGGCCTCAAGCTCGCGGCCGCGCAGGGGCTCGAGTCGACCCACGAGGGCGTCGACTGGCTGCTGAAGCAGGACCAGCTGCCGGACCTGATCTTCGAGGCGACCTCGGCGTACGTGCACCGCGAGTACGCCCCGCGCTACGCCGAGGCCGGCATCCGCGCCATCGACCTCACACCCGCCGCGGTCGGGCCCGCGGTGATCCCGCCGGTGAACGGCGAGCAGCACGTGGGCGCGATGAACGTCAACATGATCACCTGCGGCGGCCAGGCGACGATCCCGATGGTCGCGGCCGTGTCGCGCGCGGCCACGGTGTCGTACGCCGAGATCGTCGCCTCGGTGTCCAGCATGTCCGCGGGCCCCGGCACCCGGGCGAACATCGACGAGTTCACCCGCACCACCGCCGCCGGCGTCGAGGGCATCGGCGGCGCCGAGCGTGGCAAGGCGATCATCATCCTCAACCCGGCCGAGCCGCCGATGATCATGCGCGACACGATCTTCTGCGCCGTCCCGCCGGACGCCGACCGCGACGCGATCGTGCAGTCGGTGTTCGCGATGGAGAAGGCCGTCCAGGAGTACGTGCCGGGCTATCGGCTGCTCCAGGAGCCGCAGATCGACGAGCCGTCACCCGCAAGCCAGGGCCAGACGAAGGTGTCGATCTTCGTCGAGGTGGAGGGCGCGGGGGACTACCTGCCGACGTACGCCGGCAACCTCGACATCATGACCGCCGCCGCCACGCAGGTGGGCGAGAACATCGCAAGGAGCGTGCTCGCATGAACGACCTCAACGCCCTGACCCGCACCTGGTCCGGCACCCACGGCGACGAGCCCTGGGGCACGCTCGACCTGCGGCTGACGGATACCTGTCTCCGGGACGGGTCGCACCACAAGCGGCACCAGTTCACGGCGCAGGAGGTGCACGACATCGTCGAGGCGCTCGACTCCTCCGGCATCCCGGTGATCGAGGTGACCCACGGCGACGGCCTCGGCGGCTCGTCGTTCAACTACGGCTTCTCCCGCACCCCGGAGCAGGAGCTGATCAGGATCGCGGCCGAGACCGCGACGCGCGCCAAGATCGCGTTCCTGATGCTCCCCGGCGTCGGCACCAAGGACGACATCCGCGCCGCCCAGGACAACGGCGGCCAGATCTGCCGGATCGCCACCCACTGCACCGAGGCGGACGTCTCGATCCAGCACTTCGGGCTGGCTCGCGAGCTCGGCCTCGAGACCGTCGGGTTCCTCATGATGAGCCACACCCAGCCGCCTGAGGTGCTCGCCAAGCAGGCGCGCGTCATGGTCGACGCCGGCTGTCAGTGCGTGTACGTCGTGGACTCCGCGGGCGCGCTGATCATGGAGCAGACCGCCGACCGGGTCTCGGCGGTGGTCGCCGAGATCGGCGACGTCGCCGATGTGGGCTTCCACGGCCACGAGAACCTCGGGCTCGGGGTCGCCAACACCGTGATCGCGGCCCGCGCGGGCGCCACCCAGATCGACGGCTCGGTGCGCCGCTTCGGCGCCGGTGCCGGCAACACGCCGCTGGAGGCGTTCATCGGGGTGTGCGACAAGCTCGGCTGGACGACCGGCGTGGACTTCCTCCAGATCGTCGATGCCTCCGAGGACGTCATCAAGCCGGCGATGCCCGAGGAGTGCCAGCTCGACCGGATGACGCTGATGATGGGGTACGCCGGGGTCTACTCGAGCTTCTTGAAGCACGCCGGCAACGCCGCGGACCGCTACGGCGTCTCGGGGGCGAAGATCCTGCTCGAGGCCGGGCGCCGCAAGCTGATCGGCGGCCAGGAGGACCAGCTCATCGACATCGCGCTGATGTTGAAGGCCGAGGCGGAGAAGGAGGCGGCGAACTCCTAGGCGAGGAGCCGGTCAGCGCCGGCGCTCGCGTCGCCGCAGCAGCCAGATGATCAGCGCGACGACCAGCAGGAAGAGCACGAGCTCCGGGACGCCGATGCCGAACATGTCGCCACTCTAGGGCGTCGTCAGCCAGGCGACGATCGGATCGCCCGCCACGTCGGCCGCGAAGATCTCGAGGTGGTCGGCTCCCGGCACGAGCTCGACGGTCGTCGGGTGCCCGGCGGCCTCGAGCGCGTCGGCGAGCTGGGTGGTGAAGTCCACGGGCACGACGTCGTCGTCCTCGCCGTGCATCAGCAGCACGGGGACCTCGGGACGCAGGCCGGCACGCTGTACCGGGTTCGCCGCCTCCCAGGTCGCGGGATCGTCGTCGGGCTCGCAGCCCAGCAGTGCCGACGCGAGGTCGGGCCGCCGGCTGATGTCGTAGGGACCGCTGAGCCCGATGAGGGCGTCGGGCTCGACGACGGGGGCCTCGCAGTCGGGGGTGTAGTCGTCGAAGGCGAGGACGGCGAGGGCCGCGAGGTGGGCGCCTGAGGAGTGGCCGAGCACCGCGACGGTCGTCGGTGTGAAGCCGCGCGACTCCGCCTCCGCGACCGCCGCCGCCACCGCGCACAGGACGTCCTCGACGGGTGTGGGGTAGACGACGTCGTCCTCCGCGGCCCGGATGTGGGTGGGCGCCGCGACGATGCCCTGGTCCGCCAGATGGTCCGCGAGCGCGGCGAGGCCGGTGGGGTCGGACGTGGTCCACGAGCCACCCGGGACGAGGACGACCACGGGAGCTCGGCCGGTGCTCGTGGGCAGGTACAGCGCCTCCGTCACGCCGGGTCCGTACGTCACCGTGGCCGACGGCGGCGGACCGGCCCCCGGGGGCGACCCGGACCCACTGCAGCCGCCTGCCAGCGTCGCGACGGCCAGACCCAGCGCCAGGGTGGCGACGAGTGCGCTCGCCCGGCGTCGTACGCCTCCGTCGACCATGGCGCACCACCTCCGCGCCACCAGTCTCGGCCGACCGGGCTGCGAGCCGACAGAGGACTATGTCCCGGATGTCTCGAGCTCGCCCAGCAGGGCGCGGTTGAGGCCGAAGGCGACCGGGACCTCCGCCACGACCCGGTCCCGGTCCGCGGGGGAGAGGTCGAGGCCATCGAGACGGGCGCGGTAGTCCCGTCGGTAGCGCGGGGGCGCGGCGACCTCAGGGAAGGCGTAGAGGGCGCGCCCGCGTCCACCGAGGCCGTAGGCGTGTTCCAGGAGCCGCCCGATGACCTGTCCGCCGGAAAGGTCGCCGAGATAGCGCGTGTAGTGGTGTGCGACGAGGAGCGCCGGCGTCGCGGCCGCCTCGTGGATGCGGGAGCAGTACGCCGCGGCCGCGGCCGAGTCGGTGCTGCGCGGGCCGTCCGGCAGCCAGTGGTCGAGGTCGGCGTCGATGGCGGCCAGCCGGCCGAGCGCGGGGTCGTGGACCGCGGCGACGACGGGGTGGTCCGCGTGCTCGTGCAGCGCCGACTCGAGTGCGTCGTACACGGCTCGGAGCCGCAGGAGGTAGTCGGCGTACCTGCGCCGGTCGGCCCGTCCGGCGAGCAGTTCGGTCAGGAACGGCGCGGACTCGGCCAGCCGGTGCTGGTCGTGCGAGCCCTCGCGCATCGCGACGGACAGGGCGACCGTGGTCTGCTGGTCGGCGACGGTCATCGGACGAGCCGGACCGCGAGCAGGGTGGTGTCGTCGTCGGGCTCGTAGCCCTGGACCGCCAGCAGCCCCGCGACCCAGTGGTCGAGGTCCGGACCGGGGAAGGTCCGTCCGGCGAGGTCGCGCAGCTGCGCGAGACGCTGGTCGAGGTCGGTCTCGCGCTCCTCGATGAGCCCGTCGGTGTAGATGAGCAGCGTGGCTCCGCCGGTGAGGTCGATCTCGGTGGTCGTCGAGCGCCCCGCGCCGATCCCGAGCAGCGGGCGGGAGAGCACGTCGAGGACCGTCGCGCCATCCCCGTCGACCAGCAGCGGCGGGGGGTGCCCGGCGCTCGCGATGCCGAGCCGGCCGGTCGCCGGGTCGAGGACGGCGACCGCGGCGGTCGCGATGCGCTGGTCGAGGAGCCCGTCCATGAGCTGGTCGAGCTGGTCCAGGCACGCCGCCGGTCCGTGGCCCTCGAAGAGATAGGCGCGCAGGGCGGTCCGCAGCTGGGTCATCGCCGACGCCGCCGACACCCCGTGCCCAGCGACGTCGCCGACGGCGAACGCGATCCGGCCGTCGGGCAGCTCGAAGGCGTCCCACCAGTCTCCGCCGAGCTGGTACGTGGTCGCGGGCTGGTAGCGGGCCGCGAGCTCGATCCCGGGGAAGACCGGCGCGTGGTCGAGCACGACGCTGCGCTGCAGCGACTCCGCCATCGCGATCTGCTCGCGAGAGCGCATCAGCAGCAGCCCGGTCATGTGCCTGCCGAGCGCGTCGGCGGCCTCGATCTGCCAGCTGGTCCACGGCAGGCTCCGGCCGCGGACCACCTGACGCCACTTCTCGAACGACTTGCGGGGACTGAGCCGGACCTCGGGGCCCTCGGTGGCCGAGATCAGTTTGTTGGTGGGGTCGCCGCCCCAGTCGACGACCTGCTCCTGCTCGGGGCGGAGCCACAGCAGCCACCGGTCCTGTGCGGACCCGATCCGCAGCACGCCCGCCGTGGCTGCGTCGCCCTCGAGGTCGGGAAGCAGCGTCTCGACCCGGTCCGTGCAGGTCGCGTAGCTCAGCGGCGAGGCGAGGGCTGCCGCGATGCGCCGCAGCGTCGCCTCGTCGACCACGGTTCCCCGGGTCGTGATCACCCCGTCGAAGCAGAGCGCCGCGCCCTGCGCGCCCATCAGCGTGAGCAGCTCAGGGTCGTCGACCAGGCTCTCGAGCGGGGGTCGGGTGCTCGCCGAGATCCGCGCGGTGAGGCCGGCGAGCGTGGCCTGGGTCTCGAGCGCGGCCTCCCGCTCGTCGGCGCGCTCCCGGTCGAGCACGATCTGGGAGGCCACCTGGCCGAGGAACTCGGCCGCGGCGCGGGCGTCCTGGCTCGGCCGGTGCGGTCCGGAGTAGTGGTGGCACGCGATCAGGCCCCAGAGCCGTTCCTCGACCACGATCGAGACCGACATCGAGGCGGTCACCCCCATGTTGGAGAGGTACTCCACGTGGATCGGCGACACGCTGCGCAGTGTCGAGAAGGACAGGTCCAGCGGCGCCTCCGTCTCGGGGTCGAAGACGGGGTGCAGCGGGACCGGGGTGTAGCCGACGTCGGCGATCAGGCGGGTCCAGTTCACGGTGTAGAGCCGACGTGCCTGGGCCGGGATGTCGGTGGCGGGGTAGTGCAGCCCGAGGAACGGGTTGAGGTCGGGGCGCCGCTCCTCGGCGATGACCTCGCCGTTCCAGTCCGCGTCGAAGCGGTAGACCATCACGCGGTCGAACGCGGTGAGCTCGCGGACCTCGTGGGCCAGCGTCGCGGCGAGCTCGTGGACGGCGCCGGCGCTCGCCATCCGGGCCATCGCGCCGCGAGCGGTGTGGTAGGACAACGCGGTCCGCTCGGTGCCCGCCACGGGTTCGAGCTCGACCACCAGCCGATCTCCCGATCGGTGGGTGCGGACGTCCACGTCGCTGCCGGCGAGCGTCCCCGCCGCCGGCAGGTCCCCGAGGGGCAGCACCAGCGGCGTGTCCGGCAGCCCGGCCGCCTCGCGTGCGGCGACCGCATCGGCCAGGGTGGGGCCGGCGACGTCGGCGAGGGCGCGATCCAGCGCCCCGGCCGGGTCCACGCCGAGGAGCAGCGCGCAGTTGCCCGAGACCATGCGCACCCGGTGGTCGGCGTCGACCGCGATCAGCACGCCGTGGGGCTGGATCGCGCCGGGGATGTGGATCGGCTCGCGGTCGCAGGTCGTGAGGTCGACCTCGCCGTACGACGGGGTGTGGGGCGACCCGGGGATGTCGGTCAAGGCGGCGTCAGCGGGGCCGGCCGGCCGGGCTCAGGGCACTCAGGGTCACCTCGGCATCGTAGAGGGCCCCGCCAGGGACGGGGCTCACCCGGACGAGGCCAGCGAGCCGGCGAAGATCTGCCAGGCGAGCGCCGACTTCGCCACCAGGCTCAGCACCAGGTAGGACTTCTCGCCGAACGCGTAGCTGCGCCACGGCCCGACCCGGCGGTACTGCAGCCACTGGTTGAGCGCGAAGCTGTTGAAGAACACGAACAGCGACACGAAGATGCCGACCACGAAACCGGGGACCTCGTCCGCGGCGACCAGGTTGTAGCCGATCGCCACCCACGGGGCGGCGCCGGCGGCGCAGCCGAACCAGAACGGCCTCATCGTCACCCTCGACCTGCCGGGCGGGTTGGCGGACTCCTGCAGCCACCCGAACAGGATCATGGCGACGTTCGCCCCGGCGATGCCGATGAGTGCCGAGACGCCGTCGATGCCCGTGTAGAGCGCGATCAGCAGGATCATCAGGGTCGCGCTGAGGGAGTACTCCACCCACCGGATGCGGTTGATCCCGGCGCGGAGGTCGCTCTCGTAGGTGCGCCGCAGCGCGGTCGCGGTGAGCAGGTGGTCGAGGGCGGCGAGGGTCAGGAACGCCGCGACCGCGGCGCCGATGCGCAGGTCGAACAACGCCTCGGGAGACCCGGCCGGGGTGCCGGGAGGACCCGCCGGCAGGGACCTCGTCACGGTGACCGCGAAGTCCGTCGCCAGCGCGAACACCGCCACGGCCTGCCCGAGGTGCAGCAGGGTGAGGCCGAGGTTCCAGCCGCGGAGGGACCGCAGGCTGCGATCATCGACACCGGCGGCGGTCACGGGCGGGGACGGAACGGTCATGCGCCCATCATGGGGGACGCGCCGACGGGTGCTCGACTCCACGGACGCGGTGCTCCCGGCACTCGCAGGACCTAACTTAGGCACATTCAGGACCGAAGGCACCGGAGCGTGGGACCTTCCGCACCTACGGAATCGCCGTGTGCGGCCGATGCTGGAGATGTCAGGAAGAAGATCCCAACGTCCATCAGGACCCGCCATGTCGCTCGCCACGCTCGTCGCCCCCGCCACCCTCACCGAAGCCGTGATCATCGCGGTCGGGAACGGCGCCTGGTCTCCCGCCGAGATCCTCGTCGCCGTCGCCGACCAGCACGCCGAGCGCTGCGACGTCATCGCCACCCTCTGGGACCTGGTCGACGCGGGCACGCTGGTCTTCGTCGCGGACTTCACCTACCCGGCCTTCCGGCTCGCTCGTCCCTGACCCTCCCGCCTCCGGTCAGCGCGCGTACGCCGGGACCGGCGGCTCCCGGTCGACCCATCGGGTCGGATCGGCCAGCCCGGTCGCGAACCGGCCCACCGCCCGGAGGAACACCGGCGAGCCCGCGAGGTCGCCGTTCGGGATGAACGTCTGGTCGCACGTGTCGTCCGGCAGCCGGCCGACGTCCGCGGGACCCGCGTGTGTGATCGCGTCGAGCGCCAGCGCGTAGGCGACCGGGTCGCCGAGGATCAGCCCGTGCTCGGAGGGATCCTGGACGCAGACGTCCTGCAGCAGGATGTTGGTGGCGCCCTCGAGCGTGCTCGCCGCCGGCTGCGGCCGCACGATCTCGTCGTACTGCGACGAGATCGACGTGATCGCCACCCCCTCCGGCAGGGGTGCGGCTCGCAGGGCGGCCAGGGTGCTCGAGCCCTGGCGCAGCTGCCACGCCAGCGGCGCGCACCGACCGGCCGCACAGAGCTCGTTGCCGAGCGCCGTGCCACCGAACGGGCCGGCCAGGCTGACCACGTCGGTGACCCGGGCCGCGACACCCGGCCAGAACGTCACCGCCCAGACCGGCAGTGCCCCGCCCTGGCTGTGCCCGACCACGGCGATACGCCCGCCGGCCTGTCGTGACGCGACCCGGATGCCCGTGGCGACGTACGGCGCCGCCGCGGTGAAGCTGCCCAGGGCGTGGTCGGGGAGCTCGACCGTGCAGGTCGCGAGCCCGTCGGCCTGTAGTGCCGGCTCGTAGCTCCACGACCACGTGTCCTCCGGCGTCGACCCGGTCCCCGCGACGAGCAGCACCACGCCACGCGCGGCGCGCAGCTCGGCGCGCGGCGCGCACCTCGTCGCCGACCGCAGCTCCGACGCGCGGGCGGAGGGTCCGGGCGCCGCGGCGTCCGTCGTCGCGAGCGGCACGACCGCGAGCGGACCGGCCAGGAGCAGGGCGGTGGCGAGTGCGGCGAGGCGCGGCATATGCCTCCAACGACGGCTCCGAGTGCGGGTCACGGATCGCCGCCGGCCGCCGTAACGCAACGTTCACGGACCGAGGCAGGTGTCGTCTCGACCAAAACGAGAACGTGTTCTAGTATTGCTGCTGTCCGACCACGACAGGAGATGCGATGTCCCAGGCTGTTCTCGATGGCGTCCGTGACCTGCTGCCCGGCATCCGGGAGCGGGCCGACGAGGCCGAGCGTCTTCGTGTCGTCCCCGAGGCGTCGATCAAGGAGCTGGAGGAGGCCGGGTTCTTCCGGCTGCTCCAGCCCCGGCGGTTCGACGGCCTCGAGGCCGACCCCATCGACTTCTACACCGCCGTCCGCGACATCGCGGGCGCCTGCGGCTCGACCGGCTGGGTCTCCAGCGTGGTCGGGGTCCACCCCTGGCAGATCGCGCTGTTCCCCGACGCCGCCCAGCAGGCCGTCTGGGGCAGCGACACGACCACGCGCGTGAGCTCGTCGTACGCCCCGACCGGCAAGGCCCAGGTCGCCGAGGGGGGCTACACGCTGTCGGGCAAGTGGAGCTTCTCCTCGGGCTGCGACCACTGCAGTTGGGTGCTGCTGGGCGGCCTGGTGTTCAACGACGAGGGCCAGGTCATCGACTTCAAGACGTTCCTGGTGCCGCGCGAGAACTACACGATCAACGACGTCTGGAACGTCGTCGGCCTCTCCGGCACCGGCTCCAACGACATCGTGGTCGAGGACGTCTTCGTCCCCGCGGACTTCACGCTCTCCATGGGCGACACCGGGCGCTGCTTCGGCCCCGGCCAGGAGCAGAACCCCTCCGACCTCTACAAGCTGCCGTTCCACTCGATCTTCACCGGCACCATCACCACCCCGATCATCGGCATGGCGATGGGCGCGTACGCCGAGCACGTCGACATGCAGCAGAAGCGCGTGCGCGCGGCGTACCTCGGAGAGAAGGCCTCGCTCGACCCGTTCGCCGCGGTCCGCATCGCGAAGGCCTCCTCCGACATCGACGCGGCCTGGGCGCTGCTGGTCAACAACATCCGCGAGGAGCAGGCCTGCGTCGCGCGCGGGGAGAAGATCCCGCTCGGGCTGCGGCTCAAGGTGCGGCGCGACCAGGTGCTCGGCACCCAGCGCGCGATCGACGCCATCGACTCGCTCTTCGAGGCCTCCGGCGGCCGCGCGCTCGCGACCGGCACCTACCTGCAGCGGGCCTGGCGCGACGCCCACGCCGGCCGCGTGCACGCCGCCAACGACCCGGAGCGGGCGCTGCAGATGTACGGCGCGCACGAGTTCGGGCACAAGGTCGACCCGGGGATGTACTGACCGATGACCCTCTCCAAGGAGTCCGTCCAGCGCTCCGTCAAGATCGGGGGGCCGGAGGCGGGGGACATCACCCTCGGCTACTACGAGGCCGGCCCGGACACCCAGCCCAGCGACGTCGGCGGCGGGCTGCCGCTGGTGATGCTGCACGGCGGCGGGCCCGGTGCGTCCGCGTGGTCCAACTTCGGCGGCGCGTTGCCGACGTTCGCCGCAACGTTTCGCACCCTGCTCGTCGACCAGCCCGGCTTCGGCAGGTCCGACAAGCCGCCGGTGGTCGGCAACTACTACCGCCACGCGGCCGACTACGTCGTCAAACTGCTCGACGAGCTCGGCATCGACCGGGTGCACCTGCTCGGCAACAGCCTCGGCGGCGGTACAGCGATGCGGCTCGCGCTCACCTACCCCGACCGGGTCGGCCGGCTGATCCTGATGGGCCCCGGTGGCCTCTCGCTCAACCTGTTCCACGCCGACCCGACCGAGGGCGTGCAGCGGCTGATGGACTTCGGGGCCGACCCGACCCGCGACAAGCTCCGCGCGTTCATCTCGACGATGGTCGTCAACCAGGCGCTGGTCACCGACGAGCTGGTCGAGGAGCGGTTCGCCGACGCGACCGCGCCCGGTGCCCAGGAGGCGATGCGCTCGATGGGCATGTCGTTCTGGAACCCCGAGACCGCCGAGGACGGCATGCTCTGGCGCGAGGCGCACCGGCTGCGCAAGCACACGCTGCTGACCTGGGGGCGCGAGGACCGGGTGAACCCCCTCGACGGCGCGTTCGCGGCGCTCAAGCTGATCCCCAAGGCGCAGCTGCATGTCTTCCCCAACTGCGGGCACTGGGCGCAGATCGAGGCGGCCGAGGAGTTCGCCGAGGTCTCGATGGCGTTCCTGCGCCGCCACGTCGAACGTCCCCGGAAGGACACCGCATGACCATCGACATCAAGTCCATGGGCTACGTGCGGGTGGCGAGCACCGACCTGGACCAGTGGAAGACCTTCGCCGGCAAGGTGCTCGGGCTCGCCGAGGGCCGAGGGCCGAACCCCGACCACCAGTACTGGCGCATCGACCAGGTCTCGGCCCGGCTGGTCGTCTTCCCCTCCGACGTCGACCAGCTCGCCGCCACCGGCTGGGAGCTGGCCGACCATCAGGCCCTGCAGGAGGCCCGCGAGCACCTCGCCAAGGCGGGCGTGGAGTTCGAGGAGGGCACCGCCGAGGAGCTCGCCGAGCGCCGGGTGCAGGAGCTGGTGCGGTTCCGCGACCCGTGGGACAACGTCTTCGAGCTCTTCCACGGCATCACCTACGAGTCCCGGCCGGTGGTGACGCCGTACGCCGCGAAGTTCGTGACCGGCGACCAGGGGATGGGCCACATCGTGCTGCCGGTGCTCGACGACGTCGAGGCGCTGCGGTTCTACACCGACGTGCTCGGCTTCCGGCTGCGCGACTCGATGAGCATGCCGGGGGAGTTCGTCGGCAAGGAGCCCGGGTCGAAGGTGTGGCTGCGGTTCCTCGGGGTCAACCCGCGGCACCACTCGCTGGCGTTCCTGCCGATGCCCAACCCCGCGAAGTGCGTGCACATCATGCTCGAGGTCGACGAGCTCGACCACGTCGGTCGCGCGCTGGAGCGGGTGCGCAAGCACAAGGCGCCGCTCTCCGCCACGCTCGGGCGGCACATGAACGACGAGATGATCTCGTTCTACGTGAAGTCGCCGGGCGGCTTCGACGTGGAGTTCGGCACCGACGGTCTCACCGTCGACGACGGGCGCTGGGTCGCCCGGGAGTCCACCGCGGTGTCCTACTGGGGCCACGACTTCGGCGGCGGGACGCAGTGAATGGGCCCGGGTGAGAAACTGGGGCTCATGACCTCGGAGCCCAGTCGTCAGGTGCCCAGTCGCGACATCCCGGAGGGCATGAGCCCGGACGCGCGGGAGACCTGGCCGAGCCCGGAGCTGATCAGCTCCTGGCTGGGCGATCAGGACATCGACTTCGAGTTCCGGCCCGGCGAGGACGTCGCCGTCCACGACGACCCCGAGACGGTGGCCGCCGCGCGGCGGTTCCGCGACGTCCTCGGCCGCTTCGCCTCCGGCGTCACCGTCGTCACCGGGGTCAGCAACGACGAGCCGGTCGGCATGACCTGCCAGTCGTTCTCCAGCGTCTCGCTCGACCCGCCGCTGGTGCTGTTCATCCCCGCCAAGACCTCGCGGGCGTGGCCGCTGATCCAGCGGTCGGGCAAGTTCTGCGTCAACTTCCTCGCCGCCGACCAGGCAGAGCTCTCCAACACCATGGCCAGCCGCGGCACCGACAAGTTCGCCGAGGTGAAGTGGACGCCCTCGCCCGCGACCGGGTCCCCGATGCTCGAGGGCGCGCTCGCCCAGGTCGACTGCACGATCCACACCGTCCACGAGGCCGGCGACCACTACGTCGTGATCGGTCGGGTGGTCGACCTCGTCACCGACGACACACCCGACGAGGCGGCGCCCGTCGACCCGCTGCTGTTCTACCGCGGCGAGTACCGCACCGCCGACCGGCGCTGAGCCTGCAGGCTGAGCCCGGCCGGTTGCCGGGCTGCTACGCGCGACCGTCGGGTGGGTCGACGTTGACGGTCGGGACCCCACCGCCGGCCCGCACGATCACGGCCAGCGACGGCTCGTCGAGCGGGTTGCTCTCGCGGTGGACGGTGAACGACGGCACATGGACGAAGTCGCCCGGCCCGGCGTCGACGTGGCCGTCGTACCCCTCGAACTCGAAGCGCAGCAGTCCGCGGACGACGTACAGCGCCGACTCGTTCACGTCGTGGTGGTGCCATCCGGACACCACGCCGGGTGCGGTCTCCACCTGACCGGTCCACAGCCGCGGCAGCTCGAAGGCACGCTGCCGAGTCATCCCCGGCGTCGGGTCGGCGGCGACCAGGTCGTCGGCCCGGAACACCTGGACCGGCGGCGGTGGGCCGTCGAAGGAGATCGTCAGGCCGCTCAGGTACTCCGCGGCGCCCGGCGTGTCGCCGGGCCACGCGGCGCGCGCCCGGAACGCGAATCCGTCCTGCTCGGCCTCCTCCCAGTCGAAGACCACAGCCTGGCCCGGGATCAGGGTCTTGTAGCCGTCCATCCGGAGCATCGAGCAGTGCACCCAGCACCCGCCCGGGGTGTCGGCAGAGTCGACGACGCCCCAACCCTCGAGCTCGCTCCAGGACCGGACCGTTCCCGTCGTGCGCATGGACCCAGCCTGCCACCGAGGGCCTCTGGCTGTCCGCACCTCGGGGTTCGCGGCTCCGGTCCCCTGGGGATGCCCGGCGTCGACGGGCTCGCGCTGGCGCGCCGGATCTCGGCGACCCCGGCGCTGTCCGGCACCCGGCTGGTGCTGCTCACCAGCGGGGTGGAGCTCGACCCGGTGACGCTGCGAGCCGCGGGCGTCGTCCAGGTGCTGAACAAGCCGGTCCGCAGCTCCGCGCTCCTCGACATGCTGCTCGACCTCGTGCCCGTGGTCGCGGAGGAGGTCGCCACCGAAGGCCGGCCGGCCCTCGTCGGCGAGGGCCGCGGCCGGGTGCTGGTGGTCGAGGACGACCGGGTCAGCCAGATGGTCGCGCAGGGCGTGCTCACCCAGCTCGGCTACCGGGTCGACCTCGCCGCCGACGGCACCGAGGCGGTCGACGCCGTCGCCGCGACGGCCTACACGCTCGTCCTCATGGACTGTGACATGCCCGTGCTGGACGGCTTCGCCGCGACCGCCGAGATCCGTCGGCGGGAGACCGGCAGTGACCGGGTGCCGATCGTCGCCCTGACCGCGGCGTCGACACCGGAGGAGCGAGCCCGCTGCCGGGACGCGGGCATGGACGACTTCCTCGCCAAGCCGCTCGAGGTCGCCGAGCTGGAGTCCGTGCTCGAGCGGTTCGTGGACATCGGACAGGGGCCACCGGCCGTGGACGATCGCGTCGTGCTCGACCCGGAGCGCGTGGACCTGCTCCGGCGCCTCGGTCCCGGTGACGGCCGCGGCCTGCTGGCGCCGGTCGCGGAGGCGTTCGACCTCCCCACCCCGCCTGCTCACGAGCATCCGGGCCGCCACCGACGGCCGCGACGGTCCGGGACTGCGTCGTGCCGCTCACGAGCTGGCCGGGAGCGCCGCGAACCTGGGCGCGGTCCGGGTCGCGGACCTGGCCCGGCGGATCGAGGACGCGGCCGGCGGCGACGCCGTCGACGCCGTCCTGGTCGACCGGCTCGCTGTCGAGCTCGACGACGCCCGTCGGTCGCTGTCGGAGGTGCTCAGAGCGTGATCATCGCCCGGTGGGTCCGCGAGGTGCCGAACAGCTGACCGAGCGCGTGAGCGCGCTTGAGCACGAGGTGGGCATCGTGCTCCCACGTGATCGCGATGCCGCCGTGCAGCTGCACGGTCTCGGCGGCGATGTGGGCGAGCGCGTCGCCGCAGTAGGCCTTGGCGGTGTGCGCGAGCTGCTCGGCGTCGTCGGTGCGGTGGGCCACGGCGTACGACGCCGCCCACGACGCCGACCGCGCCATCTCGAGCCGCACGAGCATGTCGGCCATCCGGTGCTTGAGCGCCTGGAACGAGCCGATCGGCCGGCCGAACTGCACGCGCTCCTTCGAGTACTCCACCGTCATGTCGAGCGCCCGTGACGCGCACCCGACCGCGAGGGCCGCACACCCGACGGCACCCACCAGCCGGGCCCGGTCGCGGGCCGCGGGCCCGTCGCCGATCCGGGTGGCCGCGGCGTCGACGCGCACGTCGGCGAGCCTGGTCGTCTGGTCCATCGACGGCACCCACCTCCGCTCGACGGTCGCCGGGTCGACCTCGTGGAGGCCGTCGCCGGCCGCCACCACCAGGATCGACGCGAGGTCGCCGTCGAGGACGGGGCCGTCGCCGTCGGTGTAGGCCGCCACGTCGCCGGCGGCGATGCGGGGGAGCAGCCGCTGCTTCGCCTCGTCGTCAGCACCGGCCAGCAGCGCCTCGGCCGTCACCAGCGACGAGAGCAGCGGGGAGGGGACGAGCGAGCGGCCGACCTCCTCGAGCACGACGAGCGAATCGAACAGCGAGAACCCGGCGCCGCCGTACTCCTCGGGGATGCCGAGCGCGGCCACCCCGATCTGCTCGCACAGGGTCTGCCACAGCCCCTCGTCATACGTCTCGACCCGGGGGTCGGCCCGCCTGCCGAGCAGCGAGCGGACGGTCGAGGCGAGCTCCTGCTGCTCCTCGGAGAGCGCGAACTCCATCAGCTCGCCCCGAGCTGCTGGAGGAGCCGGCCGCGGTGGAAGTCGGGCGTGCCCCAGGCGGTGACGAGCGCACGGATCTTCGTCAGCCACAGGCTCAGGTCGAACTCGGCGGTGTAGCCGATCGCGCCGTGCACCTGCAGGCCGGTGCGAGAGGAGAGGTACGCCGCGTCGCCGGCGGCGATCTTGGCGGCGGACACGTCGACCTCGCCGAGCGCCGCGCCGAAGACCAGCGGACGGGCGAAGTCGAGCGCGATCCGCACGTCCGCGAGCGCGTGCTTGATCGCCTGGTAGGACCCGATCTCGCGGCCGAACTGCGTGCGCTGCTTCACGTAGGTCACCGAGTCGGCGAGCACCCGCTCCCCGGCGCCCAGCAGCTGCGCGGAGACCGCGAGGACCGCGAGGTCGAAGCCCGGCCGACTGGGCTCGCCGTCGCCGCCGACCTCGAAGAGCCGACGGGTGCGGTCGACCGAGACCCGCATCGCCCCGACCGACGCGGCCGGGGTGCCGTCGACGTAGACGGCGTCGGCGACGTCGGCGTCCAGGGCGAACGGCACGTGGGGCGGCACCGCGACGGTCGCGATGCCCTCGACCTCGTGCCCGAGCGCGATCGGCAGGTACGCCGCAGACTCGACCCATGGGCCGGGTACGGCGTGCCGGCCGAGCGCCTCGAAGGCGACGGCCACCTCGACGGGCGTGGCGTCGGTCGCGAGCGAGGTGACCCCCAGCTCGGCCAGCCGGGCCCACAGCTTGAGACCCGGGTCGTGGTCGCCCTCGGCCCAGGCCCGCGCCACCGCGACGGTGTCGGCTCCGGCCAGCAGCGAGTCGAGCGCGGCCGCGAAGTCGCGCTGGTCGTCGTCGAGCACGAACCTCACTTGGTGGCCCCCTTGGGCTCGCGCGGCAGGCCGAGGATGCGCTCGGCCACGATGTTGCGCTGGATCTCGTTGGTGCCGGCGTAGATCGGCCCGGACAGCGAGAACGTGTAGCCGTCCAGCCACCGGGACTCGAGCTCGGCCTCCGGGCCGAGCAGGTCGAGCGCGGTCTCGTGCAGGGCGATGTCCAGCTCCGACCAGAACACCTTGTTGACCGACCCGGCGGCGCCCATGTCGCCGCCCGCGGCCAGGCGGGTGACGGTTCCCCAGGTGTAGAACCGGTAGGCCTGGGCCTTGACCCACGCATCGACGACATCCCCGGCGAACGCCGGGTGGGGTGCGGACCGGTACAGGTCGACCAGCCGGTCGGCGGCCGCGCAGAAGCGGCCGGGGGAGCGCAGCGACAGCCCGCGCTCGTTGCCGGCGGTCGACATCGCCACCCGCCAACCGTCACCGGGGGCGCCGAGCACGTCGGCGTCGGGCACGAACACGTCCTCGAAGAACACCTCGGCGAAGCCGACCTCGCCGTCCAGCTGGGCGATCGGCCGGACCGTGATGCCCTCGGCGTCGAGCGGGAACAGGAAGTAGGTCAGCCCGCGGTGCCGCTCGGCCTCGGGGTCGGAGCGGAACAGGCCGAAGCCCCAGTGGGCGAAGCTGGCCCGCGAGGACCAGGTCTTCTGGCCGTCGAGCACCCAGCCGCCACGCTCGTCGTCGCGGCGTGCGGTCGAGCGCAGCGACGCCAGGTCGGAGCCGGCCTCGGGTTCCGACCAGCACTGCGCCCAGACCCGCTCGCCGGTGGCCATCGAGGGCAGGAACCGGTCCTGCTGCTCGGGGGTCCCGTGGTCGAAGATGATCGGCGCGAGCAGGAAGATGCCGTTCTGGGAGACCCGGCCGGGGGCGCCCGCGCGGTAGTACTCCTCCTCGAAGATCACCCACTCGACCAACGACGCGTCGCGCCCGTGGTAGGCCTCCGGCCACGACACCACCGCCCAGCGGGCGTCGGCCAGCCGGCGCTCCCACTGCTGGTGGGCGACGAAGCCGTCGGCGGTGTCCATCGAGGGCAGCGGCTCGGCCGGCACGTTCGCCGCCAGCCACGCCCGCGCCTCGTCGCGGAACGCGACCTCGGACTCGGACAGGTCCAGATCCATCGTCAGGGCTTCCTCTCGGGTGGTTTCGAGGCTTCCTTCGAGGCTCGCTTCGCTCGCACCTCAGGACGAGCGCTCGCTCGCACCTCAGCCACCGTTGCGCAGCTCGGTCTTGAGCACCTTGCCGGACAGGTTCCGCGGCAGGGCGTCGGTGATCTCGACGTACCGCGGGACCTTGAAGTTCGCGAGCCGCTCCCGCGCGAAGGCGATGACCTCGTCGGCCGTCACCTCGGCCGAGACCACGATGTACGCCTTGCCGACCTCGCCCATCCGCTCGTCGGGGACCCCGACGACCGCGACGTCGGCGACGCCGGCCATCCGGGCGAGCGCCTGCTCGACCTCGGCGGGATAGACGTTGAACCCGCCGGAGATGTACATGTCCTTGAGGCGGTCGGTGATCGACAGGTTGCCGTGCTCGTCGATGACGCCGATGTCGCCGGTGTGCAGCCAGCCGTCCGCGTCGATCGCCTCCGCGGTGGCCGCGGGATCGTCGAGGTAGCCGAGCATCACGTAGTCGCCGCGGACCAGCAGCTCGCCCGACTCGTCGTCGGTGCGGATCTCCATGCCGGGGATCGCGCGCCCGCACGTGGTGGCGACCGTCTCGGCGGAGTCGTCGGGCCGGCACATCGTGACCACGACCGCCTCGGTCATGCCGAACGCCGTCACCACCTGGTCGATGCCCAGACCCTGGGGTGCAGGGGCGCGCATCCGCTCGATCAGCACGACCGGTACGACGGCGGCGCCCGTGACCGCGAGCCGCAGCGACGAGAGGTCGCGCTCGGCCCGCCCGGGGGCGGCGAGCAGGGACTGGTAGATCGTCGGTGCACCGGGCAGCACGGTGATCTGCTCGGTCTCGATGAGGCGCATGGTCTCCTCGAGGTCGAAGGTCGCGAGCGGGTAGAGCGTCGCCCCGGTCAGCAGGCCGACGACGATGCCGATCTTGTAGCCGAAGGAGTGGAAGAACGGGTTGACCACGAGGTAGCGGTCGTCCTGCCGCACGCCGCCGAGCTCGGCCCAGGCCCGCGCGACGCCGATCGTCTGGCGGTGGGCGCTCATCGCGCCCTTGGACCGGCCCGTGGTGCCGGAGGTGAAGAGGATGTCGGCGACGTCGTCCGGGCCGAGGTCCTCGTGCCCCGTGCGCTCGGCGCTCCCCGCCGGTGCCATCAGCTTCGCGAGCGGGGTGATGATCCGGGGCTCGACGCCGGCCTCCTCCAGCTCGCGGACCTGCTCACGGTCGAGGAACCCGTCGTGCACGACGACCATCGCGGCGTTCGTGCGCTCGACGACGTCGGCCACCTCGGCGCCGACGTAGCGCGAGTTGACCGGCACCAGCACCGCGCCGGCGTACGAGACGGCCAGTGCGGCGACGGCCCAGTCGATGCTGTTGGGCCCCCAGAGGACGACCCGGTCGCCACGCCCGACACCGGCCTCCGCATACTCCGCGCTGGTCCGCTGGACGAGTCGCAGCAGCTCGGCGTACGACACGGTCCGGCGCTGCCCCTCACCGGCCTCGACGTACGCCGGGTGGTCGCCGAACCGCTCCGCGGCCGCGCGCAGGACCCCTGGGATGGTGTCGCTCACAGCACCTCCGCCTGGTGATCGGTGGCTGAGGTGCGAGCGCAACGAGCCTCGAAACCCAACCAAGCAATTGCTTGGTATGGTAGCACCCGTGGACCTGACCTACTCCGAGGAGGACCAGGCCTTCCGCGCCGAGGTGCGGGGCTGGCTCGAGGAGCACCTGACCGGCGAGTGGGCCGCGCTCAAAGGACTCGGCGGGGCCGGGCGCGACCACGAGGCGCACGAGGAGCGGGTCGCCTGGAACCGGCTGCTCGCCGAGCACGGGTGGACCTGCCTCGGCTGGCCCGAGGAGTACGGCGGGCGCGGGCTGAGCCTGGCGCAGCAGGTGATCTTCCACGAGGAGTACGCCCGGGCCGACGCTCCGGGGCGGGTCAACCACCTCGGCGAGGAGCTGCTCGGTCCGACCCTGATCGCGTTCGGCACCGACGAGCAGAAGGCGCGGTTCCTACCGAAGATCGCGGCGGTCGAGGAGCTGTGGGCGCAGGGCTACTCCGAGCCGAACGCCGGCTCCGACCTCGCGAACGTGCAGACCAGGGCGCGGCTCGACGGTGACGACTGGGTGGTCGACGGGCAGAAGGTGTGGACGTCCAACGCGCACCTCAGCCACTGGGCGTTCGTGCTGTGCCGGACGGAGCCCGGCTCGCAGCGCCACCATGGCCTGTCCTTCCTGCTCGTGCCGCTCGACCAGGAGGGCGTGGACGTCCGGCCGATCGAGCAGCTCACCGGTGGCTCGGAGTTCAACGAGGTCTTCTTCACCGGCGCGCGTACCGCGGCCGACCTGGTCGTCGGCGAGCCCGGCGACGGGTGGCGGGTGGCGATGGCGCTGCTCGGCTTCGAGCGCGGGGTGTCCGTGCTCGGCCAGGTCGTGGGCTTCGCGCGCGAGCTCGACGGCGTGGTGGCGCTGGCTCGCGAGAACGGCGCGATCGACGACCCGGTGCTCCGCGACCGGCTGGCGGGGCTCAAGGTCGAGCTCGCGGTGATGCGGTTCCAGGCGCTGCGCGGACTGGCCGCTGACGACGCAGCCTCGCCGTCGATCTTCAAGCTCGTCTGGGCCGGCTGGCACAAGCGGCTCGGTGAGGCCGCGATGGACGTCGCCGGCCCGGCCGGCCTCACGGCACTGCCCGGCACCGAGGACGAGCCGTACCGGCTCGACCGCTGGCAGCGGCTCTTCCTGTTCTCCCGCTCCGACACGATCTACGGCGGCAGCGACGAGGTGCAGCGCAACATCCTGGCCGAGCGCGTGCTCGGCCTGCCCCGCGAACCCAAGGGAGCCTGATGACCGACGCCGAGATCACGCAGGGCCGAGTCGAGCAGCCGGCTCCGGCGTACGTCCCGGGTCACGACCTGCTCGCCGGCAAGGTGGTCGTGGTGACCGCGGCTGCCGGCGCGGGCATCGGGGCCGCCGTCGTGCGCCGCGCGCTCGAGGAGGGCGCGAAGGCCGTGGTGTTCAGCGACACCCACGAGCGCCGGCTCGCCGAGGCGGAGGAGACGCTGGCCGGCGAGTTCGGCGCCGACCGGGTCCGGCAGCTGGTCTGCGACGTCACCGACGAGGCGCAGGTGCAGGCGCTGCTCGACGTCGCCGACGAGCTCGGCGGGGTCGACGTGATGGTCAGCAACGCGGGTCTCGGCGGCACCGCCAACGTGCTCGAGATGACCGACGAGCAGTGGCTGCGGGTCCTCGACATCACGCTCACCGGCACGTTCCGCTGCGTGCGCGCCGCGGGGCAGCGGATGGCCGACGCCGGCCGGGGCGGCGTGATCGTCAACAACGCCTCGGTGATCGGGTGGCGCGCCCAGGAGGGCCAGGCCCACTACGCCGCCGCGAAGGCCGGGGTGATGGCGCTGACCCGCTGCGCCGCGCTCGACCTCGCCCCGCACGCGATCAGGGTCAACGCGGTCTCGCCGAGCCTGGCGATGCACCCCTTCCTGACCAAGGTCACCTCCGACGAGCTGCTCCACGAGCTCAAGCAGCGCGAGGCGTTCGGCCGGGCCGCCGAGCCGTGGGAGGTCGCCAACGTGATGGTGTTCCTCGCGAGCGACTACTCGTCGTACATGACCGGGGAGGTCGTCTCCGTGAGCAGTCAGCGAGGCTAGGGCCATGGCCCAGACGACCGACCCCGCCACGAACCCGGTGACCAACTCCCGCCGCGCCGAGCTGCTCGCGATCGCGGCCAGGCTCTTCGCCGAGAAGGGGTTCAAGAACACCACGGTGCGCGACATCGCCGACGCCGCCGGGATCCTGTCCGGCAGCCTGTACCACCACTTCGACTCCAAGGAGTCGATGGTCGACGAGATCCTGCGGACGTTCCAGGAGGAGCTCTTCGGGCAGTACGACGAGATCCTCGCCGGCGACCTCGACCCGCGCGCCAAGCTGGAGCGCGCCGTCGTCGTGTCGTTCGAGGCGATCGACAAGCACCGCGACGAGGTGGCGATCTTCCAGAACGAGGCGGCCCACCTGCTCACCTTCGACCGGTTCGCCTACCTCGCCGACCGCAACCAGCAGTCCCGCGAGGTCTGGCTGACCCTGCTGCGCAACGGCGTCGACGCCGGTGTGCTGCGCGACGACCTGGACCTCGAGCTCACCTACCGCTTCATCCGCGACACCGTCTGGGTCGCCGTGTCCTGGTACCGCCCCGGCGGCCGGCGCACCCACACCGAGATCGCGCGGCAGTACCTGTCCATCCTCCTCGAAGGGATCAGATCGTGACCGAGGCCTACATCGTCGATGCCGTCCGCACCCCGGTCGGCAAGCGTGGCGGCGCGCTCGTCGGAGTCCACTCGGCCGACCTCGCCGCCCACTCGATCGGTGCGCTGATGCGGCGTACCGGCGTCGACCCGGGCGCCGTCGACGACGTGATCCTCGGCTGCTGCGACACGATCGGCTCGCAGGCCGGCGACGTCGCGCGCACGGCGTGGCTGGTCGCCGGGCTGCCCGACCATGTGCCGGGCGTGACGATCGACCGGCAGTGCGGGTCGTCCCAGCAGGCGGTGCACTTCGCGGCCCAGGGAGTCATGTCCGGCACCCAGGACCTCGTGGTCGCCGGGGGAGTGCAGAACATGAGCGCGATCCCGATCTCGGCCGCGATGCTGGTCGGCCAGCAGTACGGCTTCTCCACGCCGTTCGCCGAGTCGCCCGGCTGGCAGGAGCGGTACGGCGACCAGGAGGTCAGCCAGTTCCGCTCCGCCGAGATGATCGCGGAGAAGTGGGACCTCTCCCGGGAGGAGATGGAGGCGTTCGCGCTGGCCTCCCACGAGCGGGCCCGCGCCGCGATCGCCGAGGGGCGCTTCAAGGACGAGATCGAGCCGGTGACGCTGCCGGACGGCACGGTCGTCGACACCGACCAGTGCCCGCGCGAGACCTCACTGGAGAAGATGGCCGGGTTGGAACCGCTGGCTCCGGGCGGCCGGATCACGGCGGCGGTCGCATCCCAGATCTGTGACGCGTCCTCGGCGATGCTGATCGCCTCGGCGGCCGCCGTACGCGACCACGGCCTGACGCCGCGGGCCCGCATCCACCACCTCTCCGTGCGCGGCGACGACCCGGTGTGGATGCTCACCGGCCCGATCCGCGCGACCGAGCACGCCCTGGACCGCAGCGGCCTCGCGATCGAGGACATCGACCTGTTCGAGTGCAACGAGGCGTTCGCGTCGGTCGTGCTGGCCTGGATGAAGGAGACCGGTGCGCCGCACGAGCGGGTCAACGTCAACGGCGGCGGCATCGCCCTGGGCCATCCGATCGGCGCCACTGGCACCCGGCTGATGACCACCCTGCTCAACGAGCTCGAGCGCACCGGCGGCCGCTACGGCCTGCAGACGATGTGTGAGGGCGGCGGTCAGGCGAACGTGACGATCATCGAGCGGCTGTGACGCCGGGCGATCACGCCTCGCAGGCCGTCCCGTCGTCGTCGCGGTCCAGCCGCGAGTGGTTGGTTGCGTAGACGGCGCGCGCGGTCCGGCTGGTCGAGGGACGCCCGTAGCCGTCGCGGACCTGCTTGGCCGCAGCCGCGGCGCTCTTCGCGACGCCGTGCCGGTAATCGCGGTGCAGGGCGTCGCAGTTCGAGTAGTACCGGCCGCCGGCCGCGGCGTCGGCCGGGCCGGCCGCGACGACCACGAGGGGCGCCGCGGTGACCGCGATGGTGAGGACGACTGTGCCGACCCGAGTGAACATGATCTCTCCCTGACGTTGGACGCCGCGGCGAGACACCGGTGCGCCTCCCCGTCGACGCGGCGACCGTAACCCCGCGGCCGGGTACGCGTCCCGAGATCGGCGAGATCGCTACGGGCGGCGGCCGAACATGTCGAGCAGGCGCCGCTGCGGGTCGGCGTCCGGCGGGAGGGTCCCGCTGGGGCCGGCGCCGTACGCACCGAAGGCGAGCATCTCGTCGAGATGAGGCTGGACGACCTCGAGCAGCCGGTCCACGACCTGCGGGTCGAGGGTCTCGTCCTGCCCGGTGGCCCGCAGCAGGTCCCAGGCATGGACCACCAGGTCGACGAGGCGGAACCGCAGGAACGCCTCCGCCGTGATGTCGCCCTTCGGGCCGTCGAGGACCTGTCCCGGCGCCGACGCGGCGAACCCCTCCTGCTGCCGGCGCGCCGACTCGACGACGGCCGCTGCCGGGTCTGCTCCGAGCTGGTCACCGCCCAGGCCTGCTCGGGCCTCGGCCCGGGAGACGCCGGCCAACAGCATCGCGGTGAAGCGGTTGCCGACGACCACGTGCTCGACGAGCTCGCGCACCGAGATCTCCGACGGCGTCGGGAGGTCCCACGAGTCGTCGGGGAGCCGGCGTACGACTCGGACGAGCTCCGCAGACGCGGCCTCGATCAGTTCCACGGCCGCAGCCTAGACTGGCCCGCCGAGCGGGCACTCCGGCAACCTGACGCTGTCGTGCGGCGGCGATCACGTTCGTAGCCCTGGTGAGAGGCTGTCGCAGGGACCGCCACGACCGTGGGAGACGCACGATGCAGCACCGGGAGCCGGTCGCCCGCCGGATGTTCGACCTCACCGAGCCGATCGCGCTGGTGAACTTCTTCGCCGACGAGCCGAACGACGAGATGGCGGCGCTCGGCCTCGGGAGCTACTGGGACGGCTACTTCGCCGGGCGCTCGGCGCCGCTCGGCCGGGTGCCGGCCGAGGTGGTCCACGCGGCCTTCTACAGCTTCGCCGAGGGCGAGGTCGCCCGGCACATCCCGAAGGTCTGGGAGGCCGCCACGCCCGAGGCGGCTTACGCCGCGCGCCTGCGCGGCTGTGTCGCGGCGCTGCGGCGCATCCTCGGCGACCTCGTCGGGACTCCTGGGCTCGCGCGCGCCGCCGAGCTGCTCGCGAAGGCGTCCACGAGCGCACCGACCGAGGGTCGGGTCATGTACGCCGGGCTCCGCACGCTCCCGATGCCCGAGGAGCCCGTCGCCCGGCTCTGGCACGCGGCGAACATGCTGCGTGAGCACCGGGGTGACGGCCACGTCGTCGCCCTCGTGTCCGAGCGGATCGGCGGGACCGAGGCGCACGTGCTCGGCGCCCTCGCCATGGGCATCTACCCTGCAGAGTCGTTCGGCCGCATCCACCACCTGCCCGCGGCGCGGCTCGCCGCGGTCATGTCCGGCCTGCGGGAGCGAGGGCTCGTCGACGACGCGGGGCACCTCACGGACACGGGCCGCGAGGCGAAGGCCCGCATCGAGTCACTGACCGATGCGCTCGCCGAGGCGCCGTACGAGGAGCTCGACCCGGCCGAGCTCGCCGACCTGACGTCGTCGCTGGAGCCGGTCGCCGCCAGGCTCCGCGCCACCGGGTCGCGGTAGTCGGCCGCCAGTCCCGGGTCAGCGCAGCACGAGGTACAGCCCCACGATCCCGGGCACGAGCCCCAGCAGCAGCCAGGGCGAGACGAACTTCTTCTGGTGGATCGCCCGGGCCACCGCGATCGCGATCACGCCGAAGGCCGCGGCGAGGACGTTGAGCCCGACCTGGGCGTCGGTGCGGGTGTCCTCGACGTACAGCGCCGCGATCACCAGCCCGCCGGACATGTGGATGATCGTGGTGAACGCCAGCGCCGAGAGCACCCACTTCTGCACCGGCTCGAGGTGCATCGGGCCCGAGTCGCTCGGCTTGCGGATCTCGCGGCGGGGGTTGTCCGGGTCCATCAGGTGCCGGGGCCGCTTGCGTACGGGCTGCTCGCTCACGCGGCCATTGTCGCCCCGCCCCTGGGACGACCCGCAGGCGGGGCGGGCGCGGGGCGGCGGACGAAGCTCAGCGTGCTGAGCAGCACGATGTACCCGGCGATGGCGACCACGGCGCCGGCCGTCGACACCAGGAAGCTGAGCTCGAACAGGCTGTCGGAGTAGCCGAAGGCCTGGGTGAGCAGCGCGACCTGGCTGTCGTCGGTGTCCCCGAAGTCCGGCATGAACGCCCCGAACACCACCAGGCCGGCCCAGGTGACGAGCTGGCCGGCGGCCTGGAGACCGGTCAACGACCGGGGCCGGCCGTGCTGGGTCCAGGCCAGGACGGTGGTGACCAGCAGCGCGATGAGCGCGAGCGGCACCGCGGTCACCAGCAGGATGATCCAGAACCACCCGATCACGCCGTACGCCACCCGGCCGATCGCGATCCAGGCGATCACGAGCACGTTCACGGGGATCATCGAGAGGAGGACCGCGCGGCCCAGCGTGTTCACCCGGGAAGGCTAGGGCACGAGCCACCACGGACTCGTGTAGGCGACGCCGAGGTCGTTGCACGGATGCCCGGCCGGCCCGGGGGAGGCGTTGGGCTGGGCGGGGTCCGCCACGCGCAGCAGCACCCAGTCGCCGTCCGCGACGTCGAGAGGTACGTCGAACGCCACGACCGGGCCGACCCGGAACTCCTCGACGTGCACGACCGTGGGTGCCTCGGCGCCGGGCCGCAGCACCTGCACGCTGAGCGGCCGCCCGGCCCAGGACTGGTCGCGGGCCAGGTCGAGCCGGAACCGGACCGTCCCGGAACGCAGCGGCAGCTCCGAGCCCATCCGCCGGGCTGGCCCGCCGCGCGGCGTCGCGGTCGCGTCGAGCCGCAGACCCGACGTACGCGTCGCGAAGAACCGGCGCGCCCGCATCGCCTGCTTCACGCCCGCCCGCGAGTGCTCCTGCACCCAGAGTCCCGTGCGGCCCTTGCCCTCCGGGAACCCCCAGTCGGTCCCGTGCTCGTCGGTGACGCCGGTGATGCCGGTGCGCCAACCGGCGTTGAGGCAGGCGACCAGGGGCGAGGTCTTCCCGTCGGCCCACCCCTCGAACACGTAGTCGTCGCGCCGGTTGAACATCTCCAGGGACACCACCTGGTCGCGGACCCGTGGGTCGTAGGTGAACTCCTGGAACCGGCCCGGCTCACGGCCCGGGTGGTTGAACCCGGCCAGGCCGTCGGCGCCGCCGTCGAGCACGAGGCCGGGCTTGCGGCGCAGCCACGCCAGCAGCGGCTGCATCAGCCCGGCCTGGAGGACGTCGGTGTAGTGCTCGGTGAACCAGACGTTGACGTGCCCGATCAGCGGCTCCGACCACTCGAAGCCGCGGATCGCGGTGAAGGTGCCGTCCTGGTTCGCGGCGTCGGCGTACTGCTGGGTCCGGCTCCAGCCGGACCGGGTCAGGCCGCCGACCTGGGTGTACTCCGGCGGCAGGATCCCGGCCAGCACGTCGCCGAGCAGGTTGTCCGACAGGGTCGCGTGGTCGGTGAGGGCGGCGACGTCGAGCCCGGCGGCGCGCATGGAGTCGAAGGCGAGCGCCGGATCGCCGTCCCCGTCGGAGAGCAGCGTGTGGTTGTGCAGGTCGGCGTGCACGAGACGGGTGCCGCGGGTCAGGCGGGAGGACCGGGAGGCACCGGTGCCGGCGATCGCGCCCGTCGCCGGACCGAGCGAGGAGGCGATCAGCAGGCCGGCTCCCGCCGCGATCGTGGCGCGCCGGGTGAGGGGACGCGAGGGGAGGGTTCCGTGGTGGTGGCCGTCGCACATGACCGGCCCAACGCGTGCCCCGCTCGGGGGTGACGATCGGGCGGGTGAACTCCGAGCGAACCTCAGGCCGTTAGGCTGCGCTGGTCCACCGTCCGACGACAGGGGTGCTCATGATCGGCGTGCCGGCGCACGGGTTCGTGCTGCTGTCGATGCCCAAGTGCGCGTCCACGTCGCTGGTGCGCTCGCTGCAGGGGCATGCCGAGCTGGTGCTGCGCGGCAACCCGCGGCTCAAGCACATGAACTGCCGCTCGTTCCACAACCTGATCGTCCCCGTGCTGCGCAACGCGGGCTACGAGCGCGAGGACTACGAGCTGGTCTCGCTGTTCCGCGAGCCCACGGCCTGGCTCGAGTCGTGGTGGCGCTACCGCCAGCGGCCCTCACTGCAGCAGGTGGAGCCGTCGAAGTCGACCGCGGGCATCAGCTTCGAGGAGTTCGTCGGCAGGTACGTCGACAACGACCCGCGGCCCGGGACCCTCCGCGGCCGGCCGGCGCGGTTCGTGGCGATGAGCGACGAGCTCGACATCGGGGTGGACCGGCTGTTCGCACTCGAGCAGCCGCAGGTCTGGCAGACCTGGATCGGCGCCAAGGTCGGCGGCGGCATCGACGTCCACGTCGACAACCGGTCCGACGTGCGGCCCGAGCCGCAGCTCAGCCGCACCCTGCGCGCGCGGCTCGACGAGTTCTTCGCGCCGGAGTACGCGATCTACGAGCAGCTGCGCGCCACGGGGGAGTGGGCGCCGCCCAAGGGGCTCGTGCCGGGACGCTAGAGCACGTACGCCGACGCGCGGCGCAGCTCGTCGGCGGCGCGGGTGACCACGCGGTCGAGCAGCTCCTCGCAGGTCGGCAGGTCGTCGATCACGCCCACGACCTGGCCGCTGGCGAGCACGCCCGCGGAGGTGTCGCCCTCGACCAGGCCGGCCTTGAGCATCATCGGCGTGTTGGCGGCGAGGGCCATCTGGGCGAGGGTGCGTCCCTGCGCCTTGCGCATTCCGCGGCCGTCCTTCAGCAGATCGGGCCAGGACATCCCGCTGGTGCGCTTGAACTCCAGCGTTCGCCGGAGCGTCGGGCCCATCCGGCGTACGGCGCTGGTCTCCTCGAGCTCCTCCACGAGCTCGGTGCGCAGCATCCGGTGCGGCATCCCGTCGACCTTGGCGGTCACGACGGTGTCGGTGAGGCCGCGCTCGAGGTAGAGCCGCTTGACCGCGTCAGGCACGGCGCTGTCCTGGGTGAGCAGGAACCGGGTGCCCATGCCGATCCCGGCGGCGCCGTACGACAGCGCGGCCGCGAGCCCGCGACCGTCGAAGAACCCGCCGGCCGCGACCACCGGGATCTCCACGGCGTCCAGGACCGTCGGGAGCAGCAGTGTGGTCGGCACCGGGCCGGTGTGGCCGCCGCCCTCGCCGCCCTGCACCATCACCGCGTCGGCCCCCCAGGAGGCGACCTTGACGGCGTGCTTGGCGGCGCCGATCGAGGGCATCACGACGATGCCGTGCTCTTTGAGCGTCGCGATCAGCTCCGGCTTGGGGGCGAGCGCGAACGACGCGACCTTCACGCCGTGCTCGATGAGCAGCCGGCAGCGGTCGGGGGCGTCGACGGCGTCGGCGCGGAGGTTGACCCCGAACGGCTGGTCGGTGCGGTCCTTGACCTCGACGATGGCCCGCTCGAGCTCCTGGATCGTCATGGTCGCGCTCGCGAGGATACCGAGTCCGCCGGCGTTGGCCGTGCCGCTGACCAGCCGCGGGCCCGAGACCCAGCCCATGCCGGTCTGCACGACCGGGTGGCGGACGCCGACGAGATCGGTGAAGGGCGTGCGGAGCAGCTGCTCGATCACTCGGCCGGCACCTCCTTGAAGCGCAGGCCCTTCGGGTCGAGCACCTCGCGGATGATGACCTGCTCCTCCATGGTGGGCTCCCGGGTCGTCGGCAGGTCGTCGGGGAGTTCGATCTCGAACCCGGTGGCGCTCCGCACGTCGTCGGCGCTGACGCCCGGGTGGAGGCTGAGCAGCCGCACGGTGTCGTCGGTGCCCTTGACGTCGAGGACGGCGAGGTTGGTGACGATGCGGTGGATGTCGTTGAAGCGGGCCGCCGCGGGACCAGCCTCCGCGGCCCGCTTGGGCCCGACACCGGAGACGATGTCGACGCGCTCGACGAAGACGCGCGGGGAGTGCTTGGGCACCCAGTAGGACGTGCGGTTGTTGACGGTGTTGCCGGGCGCGCCGCGGCTGCCGAGCAGCTGCCGCTTCGGGCGGGCCCAGTCGCCGATCGCGGAGATGTTCTGGTTGCCGTGCCGGTCGACCTGGGTGGCGCCCATCATCACGTGCCGCTTGCCGTAGGCGACGACGTCGAAGACCTTGCGGAACGGGATCCAGCCCTCGACCACGTCGCCCAAGGCGGTGAGCGGCGGCACCCCGGCGAGGAACAGCGACTCGCCGTCGGAGATCACCAGGTCGGGGTTGCTGGTCAGCTTGGCGAGCCGGACGCCGAGCATCGGCAGCAGGCCCATCGGGCTGGCGAAGATCTCGCCGTCGTCCTTGAACGCGTCCGCGATCGCCGCGGCGCACACATCGGCGCGCGTCATGCCTGCTCCTCCTGGAATGCCTGGACGGCGGCCTGGTAGGTCGCCTCGTCGCCCTCCAGGAACCGGGCACTGAACGCGGCCCAGTCCTCGTCGGACCTGCCGGCGGCCGCGGCGTACGCCCGCTGGAAGCGCTCGTCGCGCTCGTAGTCGGGCGTGCACGTGGTGAAGTGCGCGCCGTTCGGGGTCTCGACGACGCCGGCGACCATCATCCGGCTCAGCAGCAGCCGCTGGACGGGCGTGTCGACGGTCAGGCCCGCGGTGTCCACGATCTGCTCGCAGCTGACGTAGGTGCGCTCGGCGGCCATTGCGAACAGGTCGTCGAAGTAGGGATCGGGCCCGAGGTACGTCGCGTTGCCGTGCCGGTCCGCCCGGTTGAGGTGGACCAGCGCCACGTCGAGGGGGAGGGCGGGTACGGCGACGAGCTCCTCCTGCCGACCGTCGGGGCCGTCGTACGGGCTGGTGACGGTCTGGATCCACGGCTGGTTGACCAGCACGTCGGAGCCGAGCCCGGCGCGCATCGGCAGGAACGGCAGCCGCTGGGCGGCGGCGCGCAGGCCGGTCTGGAACATGCCCTCGTCGAGCTCGACGAGCTCGGGGATCGTGCCCTCCTGGCGGGCCTTCTGGAAGTTCGGCTCCAGCGGGACCGAGTCGAGGGAGACGAACGCGTAGACCAGCTTGCGGATCTTGCCGGCGCGGGCGAGCAGGCCGACGTCGGCGCCGCCCCAGCTGACAATGGTCAGGTCCTTGAGCTCGCTGCGCAGGACCGCCCGCACCAGCGCCATCGGCTTGCGGCGCGGGCCCCAGCCGCCGATGCCGACGGTCATCCCGTCCCGCAGCTCGCCGACGACCTCGTCGATGCTCATCCGCTTGTCGCGTGGTCCCTTGGTCACACTGATCCCTTCTTCTGGGAGCTCTTCTCCGTCCCGGCGAACTCGTCTCGGAGCTCGTCGCTCACGCCGGCGAGGTTGAGCTCCATCGTGAAGCCCTGCTCGAACCGGTAGCTCTTGTTGACGTCGATCGGGTCGATGCCGTTGAGGCACTCCTTGGCGGCCCGGATCACCCGGGTGTCGTGGCCGGCGATCTCGCCGGCGACCTGGAGCGTCGCCTCGTCGAGGCGATCGCGGGGGACCGTCTCGAGCACGCTGCCGAACTGCACCAGGTCGGCGGCCTTGATCGTGCGCGCGGTGAAGTACAGCGTGCGCATCATGTGCTGGGGGACCAGGCGGGCCATGTGGGTCGCAGCGCCCAGAGCGCCCTGCTTGACCTCGGGCACGCCGAAGTAGGCGTCGTCGCTGGCGACCACGCAGTCGGCGTTGCCGACCAGGCCGACCCCGCCGCCGAGGCAGAACCCGTTGACCGCCGCGATCACCGGCACCGCGCACTCGTAGACGGCCTTGAACGCGGCGAAGCAGCCCTTGTTGGCGCCGATCAGGGCGTCGAACCCGGTGGTGTGCTGCATCTCCTTGATGTCGACGCCCGCGTTGAAGCCGCGGCCCTCGGCGCGCAGCACCACGACCTTGGTGTCCCGGTCGGCGCCGGCCTCGTCGAGCGCGGCGGCGAGGTCGAACCAGCCCTGCACGGTCAGCGCGTTGACGGGCGGCGCGTTCATGGTCACCACCCGGATGCCGTCCGGGCGGAGTTCGGAAGTGATCGTCATGGACGTCCTCACCCTGGGGTTGAGCTTGTCGAAACCAAGCAAGTGCTTGGTAGGGTATCAGCATGACGCTGACCGTGGACCTCTCCGGACGCGTCGCGCTCGTCACGGGCGGGACGAAGGGGATCGGGCTCGGGATCACCCGGGCGCTGGTCGCGGCGGGTGCCACGGTCGTGACCTGCTCCCGCTCCGAGGCGTCGCCGGTGCCGGGGACGACGCACCGGGTGTGCGACGTCCGCGACCCCGACGCCGTGCGGGACCTCGTGGCGTCGCTGGACCGGCTCGACATCCTGGTCAACAACGCCGGGGGAGCACCGGCCGCCGAGGCCGCCACGGCCTCGCCGCGCTTCCACGAGAAGGTGGTCGCGCTCAACCTCCTCGCCCCGCTGGCCTGCGCGCAGGCGGCCAACGCCGTGATGCAGGGCCAGGACACCGGCGGCGCGATCGTCAACATCTCCTCGATCTCCGCGGGCCGCCCGGCCCCGACGATCGCGGCGTACGCCGCCGCCAAGGCCGGGCTCGACTCGCTGACCGCGTCGCTGGCGATGGAGTGGGCGCCGAAGGTCCGGGTGAACGCGATCGACGTCGGGCTCTGCCGCACCGAGCAGACCGACGACCACTACGGCGACGACGCGTCGGTCGCCGCCATCGAGCGCACCATCCCGCTCGGCCGGATGGCCGAGCCCGACGAGGTGGGGAACGTCGCGGCGTTCCTGGCCAGCGACCTCGCGTCGTACGTCTCGGGCGCGACCGTCGCCTGTCACGGCGGGGGAGAGACGCCCGCCTTCCTGTTGGTCCAGAAGGGACTCTCATGACCTCACTGCTCGAAGGCCGGATCGCGATCGTCACGGGTGCCGGCCGCGGCATCGGGCGCGCACACGCGCTCGAGCTCGCGCGGCACGGCGCGGCCGTCGTCGTGAACGACTACGGCGTCTCGCTCGCAGGCGAGGGCACCGGGGAGACCCCGGCCGACGCGGTGGTGGCGGAGATCGCCGCTGCTGGAGGGCGGGCGGTGGTCAACACCGCCGACGTGGCCGACTTCGAGCAGGCCGCCGCGATGGTGGAGCAGGCGATCTCGACGTACGGCGGCCTCGACATCCTGGTCAACAACGCCGGGTTCGTGCGCGACCGGATGCTCGTCAACACCTCCGAGGAGGAGTGGGACGCGGTGATCCGGGTGCACCTCAAGGGCCACTTCGCGCCGCTGCGGCACGCGGGGGCGTACTGGCGCGCGGAGGCGAAGGAGGGGCGGGTCCGCGCGGCGCGCGTCATCAACACCTCGTCCGGCGCGGGGCTGCAGGGCTCGGTCGGCCAGGCGACGTACTCCGCCGCCAAGGCCGGCATCGCCGGGCTCACGCTCGTCGCCGCGCAGGAGCTCGGGCGGTACGGCGTGACCGTCAACGCGATCGCCCCGGTCGCCCGGACCCGGATGACCGAGGGCGCGTTCGACACCTCCGCGATGGCGCTGCCCGAGGACAACTCGCCCATCGTCGCCTGGCTCGCGTCCGTCGAGGCCGGGGACGTCACCGGTCGCGTCGTCGAGATCGACGGCTCGACCATCACCGTGGAGACCGGGTGGGCGCACGGCCCCGCCCACGACCTCGGCCGCAGGTGGGAGGCGGCCGAGGTCGGTCCGGCTCTGCGCGCGCTCTTCGACGCCGCTCCTGACCCTGAGCCGGTGTACGGGGCGTAGGGGCCCGCGAGTTTCGTCGGCCGGCCGACGAATCTCGTGCTTGGACGACGAAGCTTTGTCGTCCAAGCACGAGATTCGTGGCGGTGACGAGTCTCAGCTGGCGCGGCGCTGGTTCGCGACGCGCCAGACCCGGGCGGCGAGCCGCTGCTCATCGTCCAGATCAGGCCAGGTCACCCGGAGCATCCGGAGGCCGGTGAGCTCCTCGAGCAGGACCTCCCGGGCGCGCTCCGCGCGGATGACGTCTTTGATCGTCTGTCCGGGCTTCAGGAGCCGTCCGTACTTGATGCGGCCGTCGAACTCCACCATCACTCCCTGGGCCTCGAGCAGCAGGTCGACCCGACCGGCGAGCCGGCCGGATGGGTCGAACACCTTCCACTGAGGGATCGGGTGGAAGCCTTGGTTCTCCAGTGCCAGCCGCGTGCGTGTCTCGCCCACGGACTCTGAACCTTCGTGGCTGCGGCCGACCGCGACTGGGAGCATCAACGTGTCGGGCCACTCCCGCAGGTACTCCTCGCTGTAGAGCTCGAGTTCCTCGCGGGTTGCCAGGCCCTGGTTGAGGGTCCAGTCGAGGACGCACACCGCGGGCACGAGGCTCGCCTGGGCGGCTGTCTCCACGGCGGTGCGCGACGGCGCGGTGATCCAGTGGTCGTCGATGCGGGTGACGTCACCGACCCGGACTTTGCCTCGATGGTGCGTGATGCCCGCCTTCTTGCGGTCGCCTCGCCCGAAGAGGTTCGTGATGTTGACGGTGTCGAACGTCAGCCCCCAGTCCGGTCCGCCGCGGAGGAGGTGGGCGCTGGCATGCGAGAGCGCGACCCGGTCGTCGTACTGCTGCATGACGGCCCGGGAGAGCAGCAGATGCTGTCCTACGGCGCCCGCTGTCGCCCAGATCCGAGGGTCGGCGTAAACGCCGTGCCGGATCCTGATCAGTGCGCCGCACTTCATCATGCGGTGCAGCCAGTCGTCGTCGTAGCCACGGGCCACGGCGGTACGCCGAAGTAGCAGGCCGTGTTCGTCGAACGGAATGTCGAACATGGCCGGAGACTTCCCGGCTCGTGCCGTCGCGCACCACGCCTCTCATCGGCCTGTGGAAAGGGTGGTCGCCCACCACGAAACTCGACCCTGGACGACGAAGGTTCGTCGTCCAGGGTCGAGTTTCGTCGGCCGGCCGACGAAACTCGCGCGGGCCGTCCCAGCCCCCGCCGCCGCCTCAGATGCGCTCGAGCACCGTCCCGGTGGCCATGGCACCACCGGCACACATGGAGATCAGGGCGGTGCTGCCGTCGCGCCGCTCCAGCTCGTGGAGGGCGGTGGTGATCAGGCGGGTGCCGGTGGAGCCGACGGGGTGGCCCAGGGCGATGGCGCCGCCGTTGACGTTGACCCGGTCGAGGTCGACACGGTGCTGGCCGACCCAGGAGAGCACGACGGACGCGAACGCCTCGTTGACCTCGAACAGGTCGAAGTCGGAGATCGCCATGCCGGTGCGGTCGAGCACCCGCTGGGTCGCGTCGATGGGGCCGTCGAGGTGGTAGTAGGGGTCGGAGCCGACCAGGCAGTGCGTGACGATCCGGGCCCGCGGGGTGAGTCCCAACGACCGAGCGCGGTCGGAGTCCATGATCAGCACCGCCGACGCGCCGTCGGAGATCTGCGAGGACGTGCCGGCGGTGTGCAGCCCGTCCGGGAGCACGGACTTCAGGCCGGCGAGCCCCTCGAGCGTGGTCTCGCGCAGACCCTGGTCGGTGTCGACCAGCCGGGTCTCGCCCGTGGGGGCGCCGGTCTCGTCGAGCACGGGGGCGTCGTACGCCGCGATCTCGCGCTTGAACCGTCCCTCGTCGACGGCGACCCGTGCCTTCTGCTGCGACGCGAGGCCGAACGCGTCGAGGTCGGCCCGGGTCAGGCCGCGGTTGCGGGCGATCCGGTCGGCCGCCTCGAACTGGTTGGGCAGGTCGATCGTCCAGTCCTCGGGCCGGGGGTCGCCGAGTCCCGGCGGGACGTTGCCGCCGAGCGGGATGCGCGACATCGACTCGACCCCGCACGCGATGCCAACCTCGATCGTGCCGGCGGCCACCATGTCGTGCACCAGGTGCGCGGACTGCTGGCCGGACCCGCACTGTGCGTCGATCGCGGTCGCGCCGGTGTGCCGGGCCAGCCCGGCGTGCAGCCAGGCGCGGCGGACCATGTCGTTGGACTGCTCGCCGGCCTGGGTGACGCAGCCGCCGACCACCTGCTCGACCAGCTCGGAGTCGATCCCGGCACGCGCGAGCACCTGGGACTGCGCGAACCCGAGGAGTACGGCGGGGTGCACGCCGGCCAGCCAGCCCTTGCGCTTGCCGAGGGGGGTGCGGACGGCGTCGACGATCACGGGGGTGCCCATGGGAGCAAACTAGAACACGTTCTTGTTTGCGACAACCCTTGGATTGAGGAGCCGAGGGACGAGGCGTCTCGAAATCTTCCGCTACGTACTTCGGGTATGTAGTCTCTGTCACTAGAACGTGTTCCAGCCAGCGAATGTTGAGGGAGCCCCCTGTGACCGCAACCGACGTCCTCCCCGAGGGTTTCGACTTCACCGATCCCGACGTGAACCAAGCGGCGATCCCGCACGAGCAGTTCCGTGCCGCCCGCAAGCACGCGCCGATCATCTGGGTCGAGCAGCCCCCGGAGGTCCGCAGCGGCTTCACCGAGGAGTCCGGCACCGGCTACTACGCGGTCACCCGGCACGCGGACGTCTCGGCGATCTCGAAGGACAGCAAGAACTGGTCGACGTACGAGAACGGCGCGATCATCCGGTTCCCCGGCGAGATGCTGCGCGAGCAGATCGAGCTCCAGCGGGTCATCCTGATCAACCAGGACCCGCCCGAGCACACCGCCACCCGGGCGATCATCTCGCGCGGCTTCACCCCGCGGTCGATCGCCGAGCTCGAGGACCAGATGACCCAGCGGGCGACCTCGATCGTCAAGGACGCCGTCGGGCGGGGCACCGGCAACTTCGTGGAGGACATCGCCGCCGAGCTGCCGCTCCAGGCGATCGCCGACCTGATCGGGGTGCCCCAGGAGGATCGCCACAAGCTCTTCGAGTGGTCCAACCAGATGCTGGCCGGCGAGGACCCCGACTACGCCGGCAACAACGAGGTGGCGGCCGCCGAGATCCTCGGCTACGCGATGATGCTGGCCGCCGACCGGCAGGCCAACCCGCGCGACGACCTGATCACCAAGCTGATCAACGCCCACAAGGGCGAGCGCGGGCTCACCGACGACGAGTTCGGCTACTTCGTGATCCTCCTCGCGGTCGCCGGCAACGAGACCACGCGCAACGCGATCTCGCACGGCATGAACGCCTTCCTCGACAACCCGGAGCAGTGGGAGATCTGGAAGCGCGACCGGCCGGCGACGATGGTCGACGAGGTCGTCCGCTGGGCCACGCCGGTCAGCGTCTTCCAGCGCACCGCCCTCAACGACGTCGAGGTCGGGGGCGTGCAGTTCAAGAAGGGCCAGCGCGCTGCGCTGTTCTACGCGAGCGCCAACTTCGACGAGGACGTGTTCGACGACCCCTTCACGTTCAACATCCTGCGTGACCCCAACCCGCAGGTGGGCTTCGGCGGTCACGGCGCGCACTACTGCGTGGGTGCCAACCTGGCTCGCCAGGAGATCCGGGTGATCTTCGAGGCTCTCGCCGACTACGCCCCGGACATCACCAAGCTGGCCGAGCCCTCGCGGCTGCGCCACTCGTGGGTGAACGGGATCAAGGACCTCCAGGTCAGGTACGCCTGATCAGGTGGTCCGCTGGGTGAGCACCAGCGGACCGTCCGCGGTGATCGCCACGGTGTGCTCCATGTGAGCCCCGCGGGAGCCGTCCTTGCTGCGCAACGTCCAGCCGTCCGCGTCGGTGTAGATCTCGTCGGTGGTGTGCAGGAACCACGGCTCCAGCGCGAGCACCAGCCCCGGTCGCAGCTTCAGCCCGCGGCCGGGGCGCCCGTCGTTGGCGACGTGCGGCTCGCCGTGCATGGTCCGGCCGACTCCGTGCCCGCCGAACTGGAGGTTGATCCCCAGTCCGGCGGCCCGGGCGACGTCGCCGATCGCGGCGGAGATGTCACCGAGCCGGTTGCCCGCGCGGGCCGCGTCGATGGCCGCGTCGAGCGCGCGCGAGGTCACCTCGATCAGCTCGAGGTCCTCCGGCCGCGGGGTGCCCACGACCAGGCTGAGCGCCGAGTCGGCCACCCAGCCGTCGACGCTCGCGGCGAAGTCGACGCTGAGCAGGTCGCCGTCCTGCAGCCGGTAGTCGTGCGGGAGGCCGTGCAGGACCGCGTCGTTGACCGACGTGCACAGCACCTTGCCGAACGGCGAGGCCCCGAACGACGGGTGGTAGTCGATGTAGCAGGACTCCGCGCCCCGCTCGCGGATCATCTGGTGCGCGAGCGCGTCGAGCTCGAGGAGGTTGACGCCGACGTCCGCGCGCTCGGCGAGCGCGGTGAGGACGTCCGCCACGAACCGGCCGGCCGGGCGCATCTGCTCGATCTGGGCAGGGGTGCGGAGCTCGATCATGGAGTGGACCCTATCCAGGGCCACCACGGTCCTCCGCCCAGGTACATCCGCTCGGGTACATCCGCTCAGGGCAGATCTGCCCCGGGCGGATCCGCTGGGATCCGCGGCCCGGGGCCCGCAGGCTCGAGGACATGACCCAGACACCCTCGCTCGCCGGCCTGTCCGCGGCCGACCGGCTGCTGCACCAGCGGATCATCGTCCTCGGCCAGCAGGTCGACGACGACATCGCCAACAAGCTCTGCGCGGAGCTGCTGCTCCTCTCCGCGGAGGACCCGAAGCGCGACATCGCGCTCTACATCAACTCGCCGGGCGGCTCGGTCAGCGCCGGACTCGCCATCTACGACACCATGCGGCTGATCCCCAACGACGTCAGCACCCTGGCCATGGGGCTGGCAGCCAGCATGGGCCAGTTCCTGCTGTCGGCCGGTACGCCGGGCAAGCGCTACGCGCTCCCGCACTCACGGGTGCTGATGCACCAGGGCTCGGCGGGCATCGGCGGGACCGCCATCGACATCGAGATCCAGGCAGAGAACCTCGAGCACACCAAGAACGTGATGACGGGGCTGATCGCCGAGCACACCGGCCAGCCGGTCGAGGTGATCGAGCGCGACTCGCTGCGCGACCGGTGGTTCACGGCCGAGGAGGCGCGCGAGTACGGCTTCGTGGACGAGGTGCTCAGCGACGTACGCGCGGTGACCCCCGCACGTCCGACCCCGTCCTTCGGGCTGCGGTGACCGCGATGTCCACCTACACGATCCCCAGCGTCGTCGAGAAGACCGTCCGCGGCGAACGCGCGGTCGACATCTACAGCCGGCTGCTCACCGACCGCATCGTCTACATCGGCACCGAGATCGACGACGGCGTCGCCAACGTCGTCATCGCCCAGCTGCTGCACCTGGAGTCCGAGAGCCCCGACCAGCCGATCAGCCTCTACCTCAACTCCCCGGGCGGATCGGTGACCGCGATGCTCGCGATCTACGACACCATGCAGTTCATCCGCTCACCCGTCGGTACGACGTGCGTCGGCCAGGCAGCGTCGTCCGCGGCGGTGCTGCTCGCCGCCGGCGCGCCGGGCAGCCGCACCGTGCTGCCGCGGGCCCGGGTGGTGCTGCACCAGCCCTCCGGCGGCGGCCAGGGGACGCTGCCCGACCTCGCGCTGCAGGCCAAGGAGATCGTCCGGCTGCGCGCGGAGATGGAGGAGATCCTCTCCCACCACACCGGCCAGAGCGTCGAGCAGCTGCGGGAGGACACCGACCGCGACCTGATCCTCTCCGCACAGCAGGCCGTCGACTACGGGCTGGCCGACGTGGTGCTCGACAGCCGCAAGGTCGCCACCGAGCTGAGGAACAAGGGGGCCTGACCCGGGGTTGGGCCCGACATGAGCGAACTCGTGAACCGCGTCATCACGTCCCTGCGCACCAACCACGACACGCTCGTGGCGGTGCTGCCCAACCTCACCGACGACCACCTGACCGGGCCGAGCGGTGCCTCGGAGTGGACCATCGCGCAGGTCCTGTCGCACCTCGGCAGCGGCGCGGAGATCTTCGCGAAGCCGCTCGCCCGGGCGGCCGGCCGGCCGTTCGAGGAGGAGGACAACCAGGCGGTCTGGGCGCGGTGGGACGCGGCAAGCCCGATCGACCAGGCCGCGGGCTTCGTCGAGCACGACGGCGCCGTCCTCGAGACCGTCGAGTCGCTGACCCCGGAGCAGCGCGACTCGCTGCTGATCGACCTGGGCTTCCTGCCCGAGCCGGTGCCGCTGGTGGTCGCGCTCGGCATGCGGCTCAACGAGGTCGCGGCGCACGCCTGGGACGTCCGGGTCGGTCTGGACCCCAACGCGGGCCTCGACCCGGAGTCCGCGCAGCTGCTGGTCGAGCTGTACGACGGGCCGCTGGCGTTCCTGCTCGGATTCTCCGCCAAGCCCGAGCTGCTCGCCGATCCGGCCCGCGTCACGATCCCGGGCGGCGGGCTGGTCGTGACCGACCAGGTCGCGGTGACGAGCGCCGAGCCGGCCGATGCCACGGCGACGTTCGAAGGCCCGCAGGAGGCCGCGGTGCGGCTGCTGACCGGGCGGCTGAAGCCGGAGTACACCCCCGAGGACGTGCAGGTCACCGGCAACGTGACCCTCGACGACCTGCGGAAGGTCTTCCCGGGCTACTGACCCGGCGTCACGCCGCGAGGCAGACCGGCCCCGAGATCCGGGTCAGCCGGCGGCTGACCCGCGACGTCAGGTCCACCAGCCGCAGCCCGAGCGCGCCGGCGACCGCGCCGAGCACCTCGGAGCTCGGCTCCTTGCGGCCGCGCTCGACCTCGGAGAGGTACTGCGTGGAGACGCCGGCCTCGCCGGCGACGTCGGCGAGCGTGCGGCCCGCCGTACGCCGTTCCTCGCGCAGCTCATGCCCCACGGCCTCCCGCCAGAGCGGCTCGGGCTCGGGCGCGGGGGAGCGCTGCGGCGGGACCGGGAATGCGACGACGTCACCCATGGCCCGACTCTAGCCGGGTCGTCCGCCTGAGGTGGTCCATAGAGGTGCGAGAGGCGGACGACCCGTCAGGGCCCTCAGTTCGCGGGCTTCTCGGAGCCGACCACCCACATCGCGAAGAACTGCGATCCGCCGCCGTACGCGTGGCCGAGCGCCCTGCGGGCGCCGTCGACCTGGTGCTCCCCGGCGGCGCCGCGCACCTGGAGCGCGGCCTCGCCGAAGCGCAGCATGCCCGACGCTCCGATCGGGTTCGAGGAGAGCACGCCGCCGGAGCAGTTGACCGGGATCTTGCCGTCCATCGCCGTCGCGCCGGATTCGGAGAGCCGCCAGCCGCCGCCGTTGGCCTCGGCGAACCCGAGCGACTCCAGCCACATCGGCTCGAACCACGAGAACGGCACGTAGATCTCGGCCGCGTCGATCTCCTCGATCGGGTTGGTGATGCCGGCCTGCTTCCAGAGCGCGGCCGCCGCGTCGCGCGAGGCCTGCGGGTTGACCTGGTCGCGCTCGGCGGCGGTGGTCGCCTCGGAGCGCATCACGGTGCCGTGGATCCACGCCGGGTTGGCCGACGCACGCGCGGTGTCCTCGTCGACGATCACCAGCGCGCAGGCGCCGTCGGAGGACGGGCAGGTCTCGTCGTACCGGATCGGGTCCCACAGCATCTGCGACGCCAGCACCGACTCGACGGTGGTGTCTGGGTTGCGCAGGTGCGCGTAGGGGTTCTTCAGCGCGTTGCGCCGGTCCTTGGCGGCGACGATCGCGCCGACGTGCGTGGGCGCCTCGGAGCGGCGGATGTAGGAGCGCACGTGCGGGGCGAAGTAGCCGCCGGCGCCGGCGTGCACCGGCATGTTGAACGGCAGCGGCACCGACAGCGCCCACATCGCGTTGGACTCCGACTGCTTCTCGTAGGCGACCGTGAGCACCCGTTTGTGCACGCCGGCCTGCACGAGCGAGGACGCGACGATCGCGGTGGAGCCGCCGACCGAACCGGCCGTGTGCACGCGCAGCAGCGGCTTGCCCGCGGCCCCGAGCGACTCGGCGAGGAACAGCTCGGGCATCATCACGCCCTCGAACAGGTCGGGCGCCTTGCCGACGACGATCGCGTCGATGTCGTCGAGGGTCAGGTTCGCGTCGAGCAGGGCCCGGTCGATCGCCTCGCGGCAGAGGCCGGCCATCGAGACGTCCTCGCGCTTGGCCCGGTGGTGGGTCTGGCCGACCCCGACCACGGCTGCGGGCTGCTTGGCCATCAGATGTTTCCTTCCAGGACGCAGAGCAGGTTCTGCTGCAGGGCGGGGCCGGACGTCGCGTGCCCGACGGCCTTGGACACCTCGCCGGACCAGATCCGGCTGGCGGCCTCGCCGATGCGGATCCCGCCGCCGGAGAACATCGGGTTGCTGGTGAGCGCACCGCCGGACGGGTTGATGCGCACGTCCTCCGCGAGTCCCAGCTCGCGGCGCAGGATCAGCTCCTGGTGGCTGAACGGCGCGTGCAGCTCGGCGAGCTCGACGCCGCCCAGGTCGACCGCGGCCGCGGCCCGCGCCGCGGACGGTGCCCGGGTCAGGTCGCGGGTGCCCATGCTGATCGGGTCGACGCTGTGGGCGAGGCCGCTGATCCACGCCGGCCGGTCGCGGACCTCGCGGGCCTGGTCACCGGCCGCCAGCACGATGGCCGCGGCGCCGTCCGTGACGGGCGAGCAGTCGTGCTTGCGCAGCGGGTCGGCGTAGACGGGACGGGACAGCAGCTCCTCGACCGACGAGCCGCCCTTGCGGATGGAGTACTCGTTCTTCTCCGCGTCCGTCAGCGACCGGTTGGCGACCTCCGCCATCGCCCGCTCGTCCCACGCGCCGGCGTCGATGCCGGCGCGCGCCTGCACGCCCGCGAGCGAGACCGTGTCGGGCCAGAGCGGGGTCATCGTGTACGGGTCGAGCTGGAGCGCGAGGGTGCGCCGCAGCACGCCGGCCGAGGCCTTGCCGAAGGCGTAGACGAGCGCGGTGTCCACCTCGCCGGTCTGGATCTTCAGCCAGGCCTCGTACATCGCCCACGCCAGGTCCATCTCGACGTGGGACTCGTTGACCGGCGGGATCACCCCGATCGCGTCGACGGCCTGGACGAACGAGAACGACCGCCCGGCCAGGTAGTCGGACGACCCCGAGCACCAGAACCCGATGTCGCGCCGGGTCCAGCCGGTCTGCTCGTAGCACTCCGCGAACAGCGGGACCAGCAGCTCCACGCAGGTCGGGGAACCGTCGAACTCTGCCATCTGTCGCTGGGCGAACCCGACGACCGCAACGTCTCTCATCTCGTGCCTCTCAGTTCCAGCCGGGTCCGCGTCACAAGTGGTCCCGGTAGGTGTCGTAGTCGGCGTCGGGCTCGCCGGTGGGCTCGAAGTGGTCGATGTTCTCCAGCGAGTAGGTCCACTCCGCCTCCGGCTTCCACACCGCCTTGACCCGCATGCCCATCCGCACCTCGGCCGCCGGGACACCGAGGATCAGGTGCAGCACGGCGATGTCCGCGCCGTCGAGCAGGACGTACGCCGAGACGTACGGCGGGGTGATCTTCTGCCCCAGGAACGGCACGTTGACGATGCAGAACGTCGTGATGGTGCCGGTCTGCGACACCTCGACCTCCTCCGCCGTCGGCGTGCCGTCGGCCGGGCAGGCGCTGCGCGGCGGGACATAGACCTTCTGGCAGGTCGGGCAGCGCTGGCCGAGGATCCGGCCCTGGTTGAGGCCCCGGTAGAAGGCGCTCTCCTCGGGGGACGCGGCGTAGATGTAGTCGAGCGACACGGGGGTGATGACTCCGCTGACGTCGGCGGATCTCGACTGCTCCGTCGCAGCCTCGTTCCTCGGCTGCGGTCGCGCTCGATCTGGCCCGGGCTCGCTGGGCTCGACTCCGTCGAGTCCAGCGACGGGCTCAAAGCACGCGAGGTCCGTGATCGCCCCGACCCGCTCCTCGGCCCACCGCACCCGCACCCGCATCCCGGTCGAGACCTGGTCGGGGGAGGAGGCGTCGAGCGCGTGCAGCATCGGGGTGTCGGCGCCGTCCAGCGTCACGAGCGCCCAGGCGAACGGCCGGTCGAACGGCTGGCCCTTCACCGGCTCCGGCACCCACGACCACGAGGTGACGGTGCCGGTCGCCGCGACGTCGACGAACTCGGTGAGCGGCTCGTGGGTCACCGGGTCGAACTCCGGGGGCGGGACGACGACCCGGCCGTCCGAGGTGCGGCCGCCGACGATCTGCCCGTCGCGCAGGCCGGTGAAGAAGCGTCCGAGAACCGGACCCGTCGAGCGGGTGTAGTCGAACGCTACGGTGACCGGTGCTGACAGTGTTCGTGTCATGGTCTGAAACTAGAACACGTTCTAGGATCGGGCAAGCCAACCGCACGACAGGAGAGACCGGATGAAGCTCGGACTGCAGCTCGGCTACTGGGGCGCGCAGCCTCCGCAGGGGGTCGGCGAGCTGGTCGCCGCCGCCGAGGACGCCGGCTTCGACGCGGTGTTCACCGCCGAGGCCTGGGGGTCCGACGCCTTCACGCCGCTGGCGTGGTGGGGGCGCGAGACCTCCCGCCTCCGCCTCGGCACCTCGATCGTGCAGATGTCCGGCCGGGCGCCGACCTCGATCGCGATGCACGCCCTGACGCTCGATCACCTCTCCGGCGGCCGGGTCGTGCTGGGCATGGGCGTCAGTGGACCCCAGGTCGTCGAGGGGTGGTACGGCCAGCCGTTCGAGAAGCCGCTGGCCCGCACCCGCGAGGTCGTCGAGATCATCCGCAAGGTGCTGGCCCGCGAGCGGGCCGTCACCAACGACGGCCCGCACTACCCGCTGCCCTACCGCGGCCCGGGCTCGGTCGGGCTCGGCAAGCCGCTGAAGCCGATCGTGCACCCGCTGCGCGCGGACATCCCGATCTGGCTCGGCGCCGAGGGCCCCAAGAACGTCGCGCAGACGGCCGAGATCGCCGACGGGTGGATCCCGATCTTCTACACGCCCAAGTCCGCGGCGATGTACCGGCCGTGGCTCGAGGAGGGGTTCGCGCGACCGGGCGCCCGCCACTCCGCCCCCTGGGGCGGCGGCTCCGGCTTCGAGATCGCGGCCACCTGCCACCTCCAGGTCGTCTCCGGGGCGGAGGAGAAGCGGGCCGTGCTCGACGCGATGCGGCCGTTCGTGTCGCTCTACATGGGCGGGATGGGCGCCAAGGAGGCGAACTTCCACAACCAGGTGTTCGTCCGGATGGGCTACGCCGACCTCGCCGCCGAGGTGCAGGAGCTCTACCTGACGGGGGAGAAGGACCGCGCGACCGCGTTGATCCCCGACGAGCTCGTCGACGACATGCACATCATCGGCACCGCCGGCGAGGTGCGCGAGAAGGTCGCGCAGTGGGAGGAGACCGGAGTGACCACGCTGATGCTCAGCCTCGGCTCGCCGGACGAGGTGCGATCCGTCGCGGAGCTGCTGGCCTGACGGCCGTCGCGAGCGGCCGGGCTGTCCAGGTTTGTCCGGGAACCGGTCGCGAGCCGGGAATCCGGCGTCGCGGTCGCTGCGGTCGGCTGGAATTGGACGGCCCGGTCGGACCCACGGGGGAGGTCCAGCCGGGACATCACCCGTCGCGCGGACGAGGGCGGACGAGGATTGCCCCCACGTAGAACACGTTCTAGTCTCGGGCCCATGCGCGACTCGGCACCCACGGACGACATGCGACTCGGGACCCACAACGGCCACCTCATGGTGGCCGCGCTGAAGCGGCACCGCAGCCAGCCGGTGATGCACCTGGGGGAGACCACCTTGACCGGCGGCGAGACCGCCGAGCGGATCAGCCAGTACGTCCAGGCGTTCGAGGCGCTCGGCGCCGGCCGGGGCACGGCGGGGGCGCTGCTCGCGCTCAACCGCCCCGAGGTGCTGTTCATCCTCGGCGCCGGGCAGACCCAGGGCTACCGGCGTACGTCGCTGCACCCGCTCGGCTCGCTCGAGGACCACGCGTACGTCATCAACGACGCCGAGATCACCACGATCACCATCGACCCGGTGCCGATGTTCGTCGAGCGGGTGATCGGTCTGCTCGAGCGCTGCCCCAAGCTCGAGAAGGTCCTCACGATCGGACCGGTGCCCGACGAGCTGAGCCACGTCGGGTTCGACCTCACCGCGGCGGCCGCGTCGTTCGACCCCCTGCCGCTCGAGGCGGTGACCCTCCAGCCGGACCACATCGTGTCGATCACCTACACCGGCGGCACCACCGGCAAGCCCAAGGGCGTGATCGGGACCTCGCGCCAGATGCACACGATGACGCAGATCCAGATGGCCGAGTGGGAGTGGCCCGAGGCGCCGCGCTTCCTCATGTGCACGCCGCTCTCGCACGCGGGCGCGGCCTTCTTCGTGCCGACGGTGCTGAAGGGCGGCTGTCTCTACGTGCTGGCCAAGTTCGACCCGGCCGAGGTGCTGCGCACCATCGAGGAGCAGCGCATCACCGCCACGATGCTGGTGCCCTCGATGCTCTACGCGCTGATGGACCACCCGGACTCCCAGACCCGTGACCTGTCCTCGCTGGAGACCGTCTACTACGGCGCCTCCGCGATCAACCCGGTGCGGCTGAAGGAGGCGATCGACCGGTTCGGCCCGATCTTCGCGCAGTACTACGGCCAGTCCGAGGCGCCGATGGCGATCACCTACCTCGCCAAGGAGGACCACGTGACCGGCGACGAGCGCCGGCTCGCGTCCTGCGGCCGCCCGTCGGCGTTCATCCGGGCCGCGCTCCTCGGAGAGGACGGCAGGCCGGTGCCTGCCGGCGAGCCCGGCGAGATCTGCGTGGCCGGGCCGCTCCTGGCCGGGGGCTACTGGAACCTCCCCGACGAGACAGCCGAGACCTTCCGCGACGGGTGGATGCACACCGGCGACGTGGCCCGCGAGGACGACGACGGCTTCTGGTACATCGTCGACCGCACCAAGGACATGATCGTCACCGGCGGCTTCAACGTGTTCCCGCGCGAGGTCGAGGACGTCGTCGCCGCACACCCGGCCGTGGCCCAGGTCGGCGTGATCGGCACCCCGCACGAGAAGTTCGGCGAGGCCGTCACGGCGATCGTGGTGCTCCGCTCCGAGGCGCCGCGCGACGACGAGGCCATCGCCCGGATGACCGCAGAGATCCAGGAGATGGTCAAGGACCGCAAGGGCTCGGTGCACGCGCCCAAGCAGGTGATCGTGGCCGAGTCGCTGCCGCTCACCGCGCTGGGGAAGCCCGACAAGAAGGCCCTGCGTGCGCAGTACTGGACCGGCGACCGCGCGGTCGGCTAGCGCCGGCCGAGGGTCACCTCGAGCTCGGGGGCGCCCGCGGCGAGGGCGAACGTGGCAATCGCCCCGCCGCATTCCAGGGCGTAGTCGCCCGGCCAGCCCTCCACCTGGAGCCGACCCTCGTGGTCCGTGCGCATCGTGGTGGGGGAGAGCCACCACTCCTCCTTGACCAGCCGCCGGAGGGCGTCGTACGCCGGCTTGGGCGTGCCGTCGGGACGGACCAGCCCGGCGGGGGCCCCGAGCCAGGCGCCGCGGTCGGTGATGCCCCAGTAGTTCACGGCCTCGACCGAGGGGTGCGAGAGCAGTGTGCGGTAGTGGCGGACCAGCTCGTCGGCCTGGCGCGCCTCGCCCTCGGGCGTCGACGGCCAGCTGGCCGGCTGGTAGTCGTTGAGGTCCTCGATGTCGGCGGGCATCAGATCGCCGGACAGCAGCGTGGTCTCCGTCATCTGCAGCGGCAGGCCGAACCGGGCGAACCGCTCGAGAGTGGCGAGCGTGCGCTCCTCGCCCCAGTAGCCCTGGTGCATGTGGCTCTGGAGCCCGATCGCGTCGACCCGGATACCGGCCTCGAGAACGCCCTCGATGAGGCACTCGTAGGCCGTCGACATGTCGAAGTCGTTGAGCACCAGGCGCACGCCGGCTCCCGCCTGGTCGCTGGCGGCGCGGGCCTCGTCGAAGGCGAGCCGGATCGTCGGGATCCGCCCGATCCGGCGGCAGAGCCGGGTGATCGCGTTCTGCTCGGCCTCGTTGTCGAAGACCGGCATGATCACCACCTCGTTGATCGCGTCCCACGTGTCGATCAGGCCGGCGAACGCCGTCACCTCGCGTCGGACGCGAGCACGGACGACGTCCTCCGCCTCCGGGTCGGGACGCCCGCGCAGCCAGTCGGGCGCCAGGGTGTGCCACACGAGCGGGTGGCCCTTGAGGGAGACTCCGCGGTCGCGGAACCAGCGCGCAGCGGCGAGCATCCGCTCGGTGTCGGGACGGCCCTCGGTGGGCTCGAAGCCGGCCCAGTAGAACGGCAGGGTGGCGGTGTTGAAGACGTCGAGCCAGAGCCCGACGAGCCGCTGGGCGGACTCGCGGTCGGCTCCGCCGAACACGTGGGGCCCGTCCGCCTCGATCCCCACCTCGCCGGCCGCGAGGTCGACGAAGTCGAAGCCGATGTTGCCGAACGCGAACGCGTGGCGCACCTGCCGGACGGTCACCTCGGTGTCCGGGCGGGGTGCGCCGTCGGCGGTGCGCACGGTCACGGCCGAGCGGTGGGAACGGTGGGAGAGAGAGAGGGTGATCACGTCGAAATCGTTATCGATAACGATTGACATGCGCAAGAGGTCAGTGGGACGTTTCCTCTGTGTGACGGACGTCCCACAGAGGTCGTGGGCAAATGGAAGGGTTCCCAATGAGGCGGAAGACTCGAAGCGCGGCAGTAGCTGCGCTCTGTGCCGGCGCGTTGATGTTTGCGTCGGCGTGTGGCAGCGACAGCGACGGAGACTCGTCGAGCAAGGGTGGCGACACCACGATCACGTGGTGGCACAACTCGAACAACGAGCCCGGCAAGGGCTACTACGAGCAGGTGGCCAAGGACTTCGAGGCCGACCATCCCGGGGTCAAGGTCGAGATCAGCGCGATGGCGCACGAGGACATGGTCGACAAGCTGGCCGCCGCCTTCCAGAGCGGTGACCTGCCGGACATCTACATGGAGCGTGGCGGCGGCGAGCTCGCCGACCACGTCGAGGCCGGACTGGTCCGCGACATCTCGGACGACGCCGCTGACGAGATCGGCAAGATCGGCGGCTCCGTCGCCGGCTGGCAGAACGACGGCAAGACCTACGCACTCCCGTTCTCGATGGGCGTCGTGGGCTTCTGGTACAACACCGACCTGTTCGAGAAGGCCGGGATCACCGCGCCTCCGACCACGATGACCGAGCTCTACGACGTGATCGGCAAGCTCAAGGCCGCCGACATCACCCCGATCTCGGTGGGCGCCGGCGACAAGTGGCCGGCCGCGCACTACTGGTACTACACCGCGCTGCGCTCCTGCTCCGAGGACGTTCTGAAGGGCGCCGTGACCAGCCTCGACTTCAGCGACCCGTGCTTCGTCAAGGCCGGCGAGGTCGTCGAGGACCTGCTCAAGACCGAGCCGTTCAACCCCGGCTTCCTCAGCACCCCGGCCCAGGAGGGCGCGACCTCCGCGTCCGGTCTGCTCGCCACCGGCAAGGTCGCCATGGAGATGCAGGGTCACTGGGAGCCCGGCGTCATGCAGGGCCTGACCGACGACGGCAAGGGCCTGGGCGACAAGACCGCCTGGTTCCCCTTCCCGGCCGTCGAAGGTGGTGCCGGTGACCCGGCCGCCCAGCTCGGTGGTGGCGACGCGTGGGCCGTCTCCGAGGGTGCGCCCGACGAGGCCGTCGATCTCGTGAAGTACCTGCTCTCCGACAAGGTCCAGATCGGCTTCGCCGAGAACGACATGGGTCTGCCGACCAACCCGGCGGCGTCCGGTTCCGTCAAGGACCCGGCCCTGGCCGGCCTGCTCGAGGTCCGCGACGCGGCTCCGTTCATCCAGCTGTACTTCGACACCGCCTTCGGTCAGTCCGTGGGCGGCGCGATGAACGACGAGATCGCCCTGCTGTTCGCCGGCAAGGCTTCCCCGCAGGACGTCGTGGACGCCACCCAGACGGCTGCGGCCGACGAGGGATGATCTGACGATGTCTAACGAGGGCGCCGCCGCCACCGCGGCACCCGCGCATGCGGAGGTCACCCGGCGCGTGAAGACGCGCCGGGTGACCCCCCGGCAGGACGGTCCCTGGCGTCAGCGCCTCGAGATCACGCTGTTCGTGACTCCGGCGCTGACCCTGATGGCGTTGTTCGTCGTCTGGCCGATCGCCTCCGCGGTGCGGATGTCGTTCTACCGCTGGAAGGGCTTCGGCCCGATGGACGACTTCGTAGGTTGGCGCAACTACGACCGCGTCCTCCACGACCAGGTCTTCACCGACGCGATCGTGCACAACTTCACGATCGTCATCCTGTCCATCCTCGTCCAGCTGCCACTCGGGCTTGCGGTGGCGCTCCTGCTCAACCGCAAGATCCGGTTCCGTGGTGTGCTGCGCACGGTCGTCTTCGTGCCCTACGTCCTGGCCGAGGTGATCGCAGGTGTGGTCTGGTTCCAGCTGCTCCAGCCGGAGTCCGGTGTCGTCGACGGTCTCATCTCGGGGATCGGCCTGACACCGCCCGAGCAGGGCTTCCTGGGCACCCCGAACCTGGCGCTGGGGACCGTGTTCGTGGTCCTCACGTGGAAGTACCTCGGCCTCGCGATCCTGCTGTTCATGGCGGGGCTGCAGAGTGTCCCCGAGGAGCTCTACGAGGCGTCCCAGCTCGACGGCGCCAGCTGGTGGCAGACCCAGCGACGGATCGCGATCCCGCTGCTCGGCCCCACGATCCGGACCTGGGCGTTCTTGTCGATGATCGGCTCGATCCAGCTCTTCGACATGGTCTGGATCCTCACTGGCGGCGGCCCCGCGAACGCCACGACGACGATGGCGACCTACCTGATCAACCAAGGCACCGGGCGCTACAACTACGGCATCGCCGGCGCGGCGTCGGTGGTGCTGTTCGTCATCGGCTTCGTGATGGCGCTGGCCTACCAGACGTTCGTGCTCCGGCGCGACACCCAGACCGAAGGGTGAGGTGAACGACATGGCATCGCGGCGCAAGAAGGAGTTCGGGGGCGGCAGTCCTCTGGTCTACTTCCTCGCACTCGCTGCGGTCGCGCTGACCGTAGGTCCCGTGCTCTACGGCGCGCTCGGCGGGTTCCGCAGCAACGAGCAGCTGGCTCGCGACCCCGCCGGCCTGCCCGACCCCTGGGTGTTCAAGAACTACTCGAACGTCATCAGCAACCCCGACTTCTGGCACTACGCGGTGAACTCGACGGTGATCGCGCTGATCACGACCGTGGTCGCGGTGCTGTTCGGCGTGATGGCGGCGTACCCGCTCGCGCGCTACCAGTTCAAGTTCCGTGAGTCGCTCTTCATGGTGTTCGTCCTCGGCCTGCTCTTCCCGGCCGCCGTGGCGATCATCCCGCTGTTCATCCTGGTCACGCGTGACCTGTCGATGGGCAACACCTGGTGGGGGGTCGCGCTGCCCCAGGCGGCGTTCGCGCTGCCCATCACCGTGGTGATCCTGCGGCCGTTCCTGATGGCGATCCCCAAGGAGCTGGAGGAGGCCGCGCTGATCGACGGCGCCTCCCGGATAGGGATCTTCCGCTGGCTGGCGCTCCCGCTCTCGGTGCCGGGCCTGATCACCACCGGCGTGCTGGCGTTCGTGGGCTCGTGGAACGCCTACCTGCTTCCGTTGCTGCTGCTGCAGGACGACATGCGTACGCTTCCGCTGGGCGTCGCGGACTACTCGACCGAGCACTCGGCCGATACCGCCGGCGTACTCGCCTTCACGACGCTTGCGATGATCCCGGCCCTCCTGCTGTTCCTGACGATGCAGCGTCGCATCGTCGGCGGTCTGCAGGGTGCGGTCAAGGGCTGAGCCCGGGGAACATGGGAGAGGACGTCAAGGTGGACACCAGCACGCGGGACCGCGACGGCGAGAGGCGATTCCGCCCGGCGTCCGGCAACGGGCGCGTGACGATGCAGCAGGTGGCGGCCGAGGCCGGCGTCTCGGTGTCGACGGTCTCCAAGGTCATCAACGGCCGGTACGGCGTCGCGAGCGAGACGTTCGAGCACGTCACGGAGATCGTCAACCGCCTCGGCTACGAGGCGAGCCTCGTGGCACGGAGCCTGCGCAACAGCCGGACCAACGTCATCGGCGTGCTGGTCGCGGACTTCGAGCCGTTCAGCGTCGAGGTGCTCAAGGGGGCCGCGGACGCGATCCGCGGCACCGGGTTCGAGCTCGTCGCCTACTCCGCAGGCGGCCGGGTCGACGAGCACGTCGGCTGGGAGCGGCGCTACCTCTCCCGGCTCATGGGCACGCTGGTCGACGGCGCCGTGCTCGTCACCCCCACGGTGACCGACGTCCGGGGTGACGGGCCGGTGGTCGCGGTCGACCCGCACACCGGGCGGACCAGCCTCCCGACGGTGACGGCGGACAACCTCCAGGGCGCCCGGATCGCGGTCGACCACCTCCTCGAGCTGGGTCACCGCCGCATCGGCATGGTGACGGGCCGGCCCGACCTGATCTCCGCGCGGCTGCGTGAGCGCGGCTACCGCGAAGCGCACGCCGCCGCCGGCGTACCCGTCGACGAGAGTCTGCTGCGTCTCGGCGCCTTCGAGCACGACCAGGGCCGTGACGCCGCTCGCGAGCTGCTCCTGATGCCCGAGCGTCCGACGGCGGTGTTCGCCGCCAACGACCGGACGGCCCTCGCGACGTTGGAGGTGGCGGAGGAGCTCGGCATCGCCGTCCCGGGCGAGCTGTCCGTGGTGGGCTTCGACAACATTCCCGAGTCCGCGCTGGCGACCCCCGCGCTGACCACCGTGCAGCAGCCGATCCGGCAGATGGGGTACGACGCGATGACCATGCTGGTGGCCCTCATCGAGGGCAACGAGCCACCCGACATCCACATCGAGCTCGAGACGACGCTCGTCCGGCGCGGGTCGACTGCAGCGCCCGGAGGTCCGTCATGACCGACCTGTGGCAGGACGCCGAGGCCTCGATCGAGGTCCGCGTGGCCGACCTGATCGGCCGGATGACGCTGACCGAGAAGGTCGCCCAGCTCTACGGGGTCTGGGGCGTCGACCCCGAGGTCGGCGAGATGGCGCCCATGCTGCAGGACGGACTGGGCCCCACCCAGCCGTGGAAGGACGTGATCACCGACGGACTGGGGCAGCTGACCAGGCCGTTCGGCACCGAGCCGGTCGAGCCCGCGGCGGGCTTGGCGGCACTGGCGCAGCGGCAGCGGGAGGTCATGGCGGCCAACCGGTTCGGCATCCCCGCCCAGGTCCACGAGGAGTGCCTGACCGGCCTCAACGCGTGGCAGGCCACGGTGTACCCCTCGCCACTGTGCTGGGCGGCGTCGTTCGACCCGGCGCTCGTGGAGCGGATGGGCGCGCGGATCGGCGACGACATGCGCCGGCTCGGCATCCACCAGGGGCTCGCGCCCGTGCTGGACGTCGTCCGGGACGCGCGTTGGGGCCGCGTCGAGGAGAGCCTCGGTGAGGACCCGTTCCTCGTCGGTCTGATCGGCGGGTCCTACGTGCGCGGCCTGGAGTCGGGCGGCGTGGTGGCGACCCTCAAGCACTTCGCGGGCTACTCGGCCTCGCGGGCGGGGCGCAACCTGGCTCCGGTCGGGATGGGCCCGCGCGAGCTGGCCGACGTGATCCTGCCCCCGTTCGAGATGGCGCTGCGAGCAGGCGCGCGCTCGGTGATGAACTCCTACACCGACACCGACGGCGTGCCGGTCGCGTCGGACCGCGCGCTGCTCACGACCCTGCTGCGGGACACGCTCGGCTTCACCGGGACGGTCGTCGCCGACTACTTCTCTATCGCCTTCCTCGAGACGCTCCACCAGGTGGCCGCGACGACGGGGGAGGCCGCTCGCCTGGCCCTCGAGGCCGGCATCGACGTCGAGCTGCCCTCACCCAACGCCTACAGCGAGCCCCTTCTCCAGGCGATCGCCGACGGGCTCGTGGACGAGAAGCTGGTCGACCGGGCGCTCTCGCGCGTGCTGGCCCAGAAGTGCGAGCTGGGGCTGCTGGACCCCGACTGGGCTCCGGCCGAGGCTGGCGACGTCGACCTCGACGCTCCCGAGTCGCGAGCGCTCGCGCTCGACCTGGCCCGGCGCTCCACCGTGCTGCTGGCCAACGACGGCGTGCTGCCGCTGCGTGAGGGGAGCCGCCTCGCGGTGGTCGGCCCGCGCGCCGACACCGCGCAGGCCATGATGGGCTGCTACTCCTTCCCGATGCACGTGCTCGTGCACTACGACGGGATCGACATGCGCCTCGAGGTCCCGACCGTCCGCGCGGCGCTCGCCGAGGACTTCGAGGTCACCTACGCGCAGGGCTGCCCCGTACTGGGCGGCACGGACGAGCAGATCGCCGAGGCCGTGGCGGCGGCGCAGGGCGCCGACGTGTGCGTCGCGGTGCTGGGTGACCAGGCCGGACTGTTCGGCAACGGCACCTCCGGCGAGGGCTGCGACGTCGCCACGCTCAACCTGCCGGGGCGGCAGGAGGAGCTGCTCGAGGCGCTGCTCGCGACCGGCACGCCGGTGGTGGCGGTGCTCCTGGTCGGACGCCCCTACGACCTGAGCCGGCAGGCCTCGCGCCTGGCCGGACTGGTGTGCGGCTTCTTCCCGGGTGAGGAGGGCGCACACGCGCTCGCCGATGTGCTGAGCGGCCGGATCAACCCGTCGGGCCGGCTCCCCGTGAGCTTCCCGGGCGCCGGGTCGACGCAGCCCTCGACGTACCTGGCCGCGCCGCTGGGCCAGCGCAGCGAGGTCAGCGTGGTCGACCCGACCGCGCTCTACCCGTTCGGTCACGGACTCTCCTACGCGGACGCGACCTGGGGTGCCGTGTCCGCGGTGACGGGGGAGACCTGGGCGACCGAGGGCAGCTGCGAGATCGCCGTCGAGCTGGCGAACGACGCCGAGCGGGCGGTCTCCGAGGTGGTCCAGGTCTACCTGCACGACCCGGTCGCCTCCGTCGTACGCCCGGTGCAGCAGCTCATCGGCGCCGCCCGCGTCGACCTGGAGCCAGGCCAGCGCGCTCGGGTGCGCTTCGAGCTGTCGGCCGACCTCACCTCGTTCACCGGCCGTGACCTGGTCCGGATCGTCGAGCCGGGCTCGGTCGAGCTGCGCGTCGGCGCCTCCAGCACCGACATCCGAGCCGTGCTCGAGCTCGAGCTGGTGGGAGCGTCCCGGCAGGTCGGGGCCGAGCGGGTGCTCGAGCCGACCGTCGTGGTCGAGGGACGCTGATGCCCTGGTTCGACCTGTCCGAGGCCGAGCTGCGCGACTACCGCATCTCGACGCCCGAGCCGGACGACCTCGACGCCTTCTGGGCCACCCGGCTCGCCGAGGCCGCCGACGCGGCAACGCCACCCACGCTCACCCGCCACGCCGAGGACGCCTACGGCGCCGTTCGTGTCCACGACGTCGAGTTCTCCGGCGCGCGCGGGGATCGGATCCGGGGATGGTTCCTCCAGCCCCCCGGAGCCCGGGACGTCCCGGTCGTCGTCACCTTCATCGGGTACGGCGGCGGCCGGGGCCTTCCCGTAGAGCACCTGGCGCTGCCGGCCATCGGCATCGCGGCGTTCGTCATGGACACCCGTGGCCAGGGTGGCGGCTGGACGACCGGCTCGACGGGCGACCCCGGCCGCGAGACCGACGGGCCGGAGTACCCCGGCGTCATGACGCGCGGCATCACCAGCCCGGAGACCTACTACTACACGCGGCTGATGACCGACGCGGCCCGGGCGGTCCAGGTCGCCGCAGCGCTCGACGGCGTGGACCCGGCCCGGCTCGCGGTGCAGGGCATCAGCCAAGGCGGCGGGCTCGCCCTCGCGGCGGCGGCACTCCAGCCCGACCTCGTGTCGGTCTGCCAGGCGGACGTGCCGTTCCTGTGCGACCTGCAGCGGGCCGTCGGGCTGACGGGGGAGTTCCCCTATCGCGAGGTGGCGAACTTCCTCTCCCAGCAGGTCGACCTCGCCGACCGGGCGCTCGACACGCTGCGCTACGTCGACTGCGCGCTGCTCGCCCGCCGGATCCGGGCGACCACGCTGATGAGCGTCGGCCTCATGGACGAGACCTGCCCGCCGTCGACGGTCTTCGCGGCGTACCACGAGATCAGCGCGCCGAAGGAGATCGCGGTGCACGCGTTCGGCGGCCACGCGGTCCCCGGCGCCCACCTCGAACGCCGGCTGCGGCACCTGCGCGCGACGCTCTGACCCGCGTCACGGGAGCACCGCGAAGGTGGGTGAAGGCGGCGTGAAGCCGGTGTGAAAGCGCCGCTTCCTAGCGTCCCTCCTGCGTCGTTCGGCACTCGGACGCGCCGTACGACAGGAGCCGCCGATGACGACGACCACCCGCCCCACCACGTCCGCCCCGGCCCGCACCTACCCGTCGCTGCGCGCGGCGTGGATCCCGCTCGCCGCCCTGTGCCTGGCGTTCTTCGTCGAGATGGTCGACAACACGCTGCTGTCGATCGCGCTGCCGACCATCGGCCGTGACCTCGGCAGCGGGACCACAGCGCTGCAGTGGGTCACCGGCGCCTACTCGCTGACCTTCGGCGGCCTGCTGCTCACCGCCGGGTCGGTCGCCGACCGCTTCGGCCGCCGCCGCGTCCTGCTGCTTGGGCTCTCGGTCTTCGGGATGCTGAGCCTCTGTGTGGTCGCCGTGGGCTCCGCCGGCCAGCTCATCGGGCTGCGCGCCGGGCTCGGGATCGCCGCTGCCGCGATGGCGCCGATCACGAACTCGCTGGTGTTCCGGCTCTTCGAGGAGAAGGCGCTGCGGATGCGGGCGATGACACTGATGATCGTCGTCGGCATGTCCGGCTTCGTCCTCGGCCCCCTGCTCGGTGGGACCGCTCTGGCCCACGTGCGGTGGGAGTGGCTGTTGGTCGTCAACGCACCGATCGCGCTGCTCGCCGTCGTCGGCGTCCGGCTCGGCGTCCCCGCCGACCGGCCCGAGGACCTGACCGACGACGTGCTCGACCTGCCCGGAGCCCTGTTGAGCATCGCGACGATCGCCCTCGCCTGCTGGTCGTTGACCAGCGGGGTCGAGCACGGCTGGCTCTCGGTGGTCACGGTCTCCTCGATCGTCCTCGCCGTGACCGCCGGCTGGGCGTTCGTGCGGCACGAGCGCCGCAGCGAGTCGCCGATGCTGGACCTCGGGCTGTTCTCCGACGGCACCGTCCGTGGGGCCGCGATCGCCCAGGTCGGGACGTCGATCGCGATGGCCAGCGTGATGTTCGGGCTGATCCTGCACTTCCAGTACGCCTACGGGTGGAGCCCGGTCCGCGCCGGTCTCGCCAACCTGCCGCTCATCGTCACGATGGTCCTCGCGACCCCGCTGTCGGAGTGGCTGGCGGTCCGGTTCGGCCACCGCGTCGCCTGCCTGATCGGCGCCGCCTGCCTGGCCGGGTCGCTGGCCGGCCTCTCGTGGGGCGTCGAGCACGGGTACGTCGCCATCGCCTCCGCCATGGTCGTGATGACCATCGGCCTGCGCACGGTGATGACCATCTGTGCGGTCGCCCTCGTCGACGCCATGCCGAGCAACCGGACCTCGATGGGTGCGGCCCTCAACGACACCGCTCAGGAGGTCGGGATGAGCGTCGGCACCGCCGTCGTCGGCACCCTGATCGCTGCGCTCGTCACCACGCAGCTCCCGGCGGGCACGTGGAGCAGCGCTCTCGTGACGTCGTTCTTCCACGGGGAGCGGATCACCTACGCCGTGCTGGCCGTCGTCGTCGGGCTGGTGGCGGCGGCCGGCGCTCTCACACTCACGAGCTCGCACTCGGTCGAGGACGCCTCGCACACCGTCGGGGACGCCGTCTGACGGAGCGACGATCAGACCTCGTCGGCGTACGCCGGAGCCGGCACCACCTCGAGCGGCGCCTCCGCGGGGCGCCGACGGGTGCGGAGCGACCGGGCCGCCGTGTCCAGACGCAGCCCGCCCCACAGCAGCAGCACCGCCACGATCCCATCGAGCCACCAGTGGTTGGCGGTGGCGGCGACGACCAGCGTGGTGAGGACGACGTGGAGCAGGAAGACCCACCGCCACCGGCTCGTCGAGGCCGCGACGATCCCGAAGGACACGACGGCGGCCCAGGCGACGTGGATCGACGGCATGGCGGCGAACTGGTCGGAGACCCCGGTCGTGACATCGGATCCGTACACCGAGATCCCGTAGTGGTGGGAGAGGTCCTCGTAGCCCAGGTCGGGGAAGAACCGCGGCGGCGCCACCCGGACGAACCGGATCACCAGGCAGGCCGCGGTGACCAGCGCGAGGCCGTTGCGCCAGTGGGGGTAGCGGTCCCGGTGACGGACGAAGAGCCAGACCAGGAAGGCGATCAGCGCCGGCACGTGCAGGGTCGCGTAGTAGAACGTCGTCGGCGGGCCCAGCCAGTCGTGCCGCAGCACGAGCTGCTGGAGCGACAGCTCGGTCGGCAGGTGCAGGGCGTGCTGGAGCCGGTCGATGTCGCGGCCTCGCTGCATGGCACCGGAGTCGGTGGCGAGCGGGAGCATCCGGGCGAGCCGCCACACGGCGTACAGTCCGGCGACCAGGGCGAACTCCATGGCGGCGGGCTCGAGAGCGCGCGCCACGTCGGAGCGGATCCGGCGCAGCGCCCAGCCCAGCACGAGGCTGAGAACGGCGGCCAGAGCGGCCTGATCCCAGGTCGGCCACGGCACCTCCCCAGTGTGCCAGCCGACCGGTGCCGGGTGTGGGGGAACCACGGGGCTCCTCGACTCAGCGACCCTGGAAGTCGGGGCTCCGCTTCTCGGCGAAGGCGCGCGGCCCCTCCTTGGCGTCCTCGGACGCGAAGACAGCCATGCCGACCTTGGCGTCGTCCGCCCAGCAGTCCTGCTCGTGGCGGCCCTCGGAGTCACGGACGGTGCGCAGGATCGCCTGCACCGCCAGGGGTCCGTTGGCGCAGATCAGGTCGGCGATCTCGTGCGCCTTCGCCAGCGCCTGCCCGTCGGGGACGACGTGGCCGATCAGGCCGATCTCCTTGGCCTCAGGCGCCTTGATGTGACGACCGGTGAGCAGCAGGTCGAGCGCCACCGTGTAGGGGATCTGCCGGGGGAGGCGGACCGCGGAGCCGCCCATCGGGTACAGGCTCCACTTCGCCTCGGAGATGCCGAACCTTGCCGACTCGCCGGCGACCCGGACGTCCGTCCCCTGGAGGATCTCGGTGCCACCCGCGATGGCCGGACCCTCGACTGCGGCGATGAGCGGCTTGGTCAGCCGGAAGCCCTTGAGCAGCCCCTTGATCACCGAGGGGTCGAAGCCGGACTCGAAGCTCTCGCTGGGCGGCCGCTTGGTCGCGGCCTTGAGGTCCATGCCCGCGCAGAAGTAGCCGCCGGCCCCGGTGAGGATGCAGGCCCGGATCGAGTCGTCCTCGTTGACCCGGTGCCAGGCCTCCTCCATGATCGCGAGCATCTCGCCGGAGAGCGCGTTGCGCGACTCGGGACGGTTCATGGTCACCACGAGCTTGTGGCCGTCCTGCTCGACGAGGCAGTGCGGCGACTCGGCGGCAGCGTCGGATCCCGGAGAGGTCATGGCGGCCAGCCTAGCCAAAAACGAGAACGTGTTCTAGTCTCGCGCTCGTGGCTCACAACATCGCTGACCTCTTCGAACACGCCGTCGATGCCGCCCCCGACAACCTCGCCGTGAAGGTGGGGGACCGGGCCGTGACCTACGCGGACCTGGAGGCCGACGCCAACCGCCTCGCGCACTTCCTGGCCGCTCGGGGGGTGGGACCCGGGGACCACGTGGCGATCTACGCCAAGAACAGCATCGAGCACGTGGTGGCGGTGCTCGCCGTGGTGAAGATCCGCGCGGTCAGCATCAACGTGAACTACCGCTACGTCGAGGGTGAGCTCGACTACCTGTTCGACAACGCCGACGTCGTCGCCGTCATCCACGAGCGCACCTATGCGCCCCTGGTGGCCGCCTGCTTCCCCAAGCACGACAAGCTGGCGCTGGCCGTCGTCGTGCCGGACGCCCTCGAGCCCGGCGACACCTCCGACGTGTCGTCGTACGGCGGGGTCCTGTGGGAGGACGCCCTCGCCGGGCAGAGCGCCGAGCGCGACTTCGGTGAGCGCAGCGCCGACGACATCCACATCATCTACACCGGCGGCACGACCGGCTTCCCGAAGGGCGTCATGTGGCGCCACGAGGACTTCTGGCGGGTGCTCGGCGGCGGCATCGACTTCTACACCGGCGCCCCGCTCGAGGAGTACGACCAGTCCAAGCAGGCCAACGACCCGCGGATGGTCACCTTCCCGCTCAGCCCGCTGATGCACGGCGGCGCGCAGGCCGGGCTGCTCATGCACCTGTTCGCCGGGCACCTGACGATCCTCGAGCCGAAGTTCGACCCGGTGCGCACCTGGCAGATCATCGACAACGAGTCGGTCCAGCTGATCTTCATGACCGGCGATGCGATGGCGCGCCCGCTGATCGAGGCCTACGAGGAGGGCGGCTTCGACGGGTCGAGCCTGTTCGCGATCTCGAGCAGCGCCGCGATCTTCAGCCCCCCGGTCAAGCAGCGTTGGATGGCGGCGTTCCCCAATGCCGTGTTCACCGACTCGATCGGCGCCTCCGAGACCGGCTTCCAGGGCATGGGCATGCAGGACAAGGACAACATCAGCAGCGACGGACCCGTCGTCGGCCTCGGACCCCACAGCGTCGTGATCGACGAGGACAACCGGGTGCTCGACACCGCCACGGACATCGGGAAGATCGGGCGGCTGGGCCGCGGCGGCAGCGTGCCGGTCGGCTACTACAAGGACCCGCAGAAGTCCGCGGCCACGTTCCTCACCATCGACGGCGAGCGCTACTCGGTGCCCGGCGACTTCGCGCGCATCGAGGAGGGTGGCCGGGTCACGCTGCTCGGCCGCGGCTCCAACTGCGTCAACACCGGCGGCGAGAAGGTGTACCCCGAGGAGGTCGAGATGGCGATCAAGGGGCACCCTGCCGTCTACGACGTCCTGGTCGTCGGTATCCCGGACGAGAGGTACGGGCAGGCCGTGGCCGCCGTGGTCGAGCTGCGCGAGGGCGCCGAGCTCGAGCTGGAGGACCTGCGGACCTACCTCCGCGGACACCTGTCCGGATACAAGCTGCCGCGGGCGCTCACGGTCGTCGACCGGATCCCCCGCAACGCCACCGGCAAGGCGCAGTACCCCCGGGCGAAGGAGCTGGCGATGGCCGGCTTCGCCGCCAAGGCGCCGACCGTCGACCCGACCTCCGTCTGACCACTCCCGGGAGAGAGACCATGCGCACCGCGATCTGCGACACCTTCGGCATCGACTACCCGATCTTCGCGTTCACCCCCTCCGAGCACGTCGCTGCCGCGGTGTCGCGCGCCGGTGGCCTGGGCGTGCTCGGCTGCGTCCGGTTCAACGACACCGACGAGCTCGAGCGCACGCTGAGCTGGCTGGACGACAACACCGACGGCAAGCCGTACGGCGTCGACATCGTGATGCCGATGAAGATCCCCACCGAGGGCACCTCGGTCGACCTCAAGTCGATGATCCCCGAGGAGCACATCAGCTTCGTCGAGCGCACCCTGCAGCGGCTCGGCGTACCCCCGCTTCCGGAGGGCGAGGGTCGCGACGGCGTGCTCGGCTGGCTGCACTCGGTGGCCCGCTCGCACCTCGACGTCGCCCTCAACCACCGGCCGGTGCTCATCGCGAACGCGCTCGGCTCACCGCCGGTCGACGTCATCGAGAAGTGCCACGAGCACGGGGTGCTGGTCGCGGCGCTGGCGGGTGCGGCCAAGCACGCGCGCTCGCACGTCGCGAACGGCGTCGACATCATCGTGGCCCAGGGCTACGAGGCCGGCGGGCACACCGGCGAGATCGCCAGCATGGTGCTCCAGCCCGACATCGTCGACGCCGTCGGGCCCGACGTGCCGGTGCTCGGCGCCGGCGGCATCGGCTCGGGCCGCCAGATCGCCGCGTCCCTCGCGCTCGGCTCGCAGGGCGTCTGGACCGGGTCGATCTGGCTCGGCACCGCCGAGTACCAGAACCTGCAGTCCAACGCCGGCTGGACCGAGGCGTTCACCCGGGCGACGTCCTCCGACACGGTCCGGACCCGGATCTACACCGGCAAGCCGGCCCGGCTGCTCAAGACCAAGTGGACCGAGGCGTGGGCCGAGACGGAGGCTCCCGAGCCGCTGCCGATGCCGCTGCAGAACCTGCTGGTCGCCGACGCCCACAACCGCATCAACGCCTCCGGCGACCCGGACGTGATCTCGATGCCGATCGGTCAGATCGTGGGCCGGATGAACGAGGTGCGCCCGGTCGCCGACGTGATGGCCGACCTGGTTGCGGAGTTCGAGCAGACCGTGACCCGCCTGGAGGCCATCCGCAAGTAGGCCGACGTCGATGGCCGCCCGGGGAGCGTTGCGGTTTGGTCACCAACGACGGAGATCTCGCCGCCGGAGTTGCGGTTGGTGACCAAACGACACGGGCTGGCAGCCGGCGCGCGGACCTGACGGTTCCATCGGCAGAATCACCTGCGCGGTGCTCCGCGCCCGACCGAGGGCGTGGCACCATGGCCTGGAGGGGAACACACCCGCGTCACCAGGTCTGGGGGGACTGAGATGCGCGACGTACTGCATGCCATCGCGACCGCGATTGTCGTCGCGATCGCGACCTTCTGCACGATCGTGCAGGTCACTGACGTCCAGCACGCCCTGGAGCGGCTGCGGCACGACGACGGTGTCGTGCAGCAGGTCGGCCACGACACCGGCAGGCGCGACACCGGGGCACGGAGCGCGGGCGACGAGTAGCGCGGGTCCACAGTCTCTCCGCCCGCGGACCTTCGCCCCTGACCCGGACCCCGTGGCGCGGGTCAGGCTCGGGGTGGGAGGTCCCATGTCGATCACCGAGCTCGTCGCAGCAGCCGCCTGGGCGCCGTCGTCGCACAACACCCAGCCGTGGCGCTGGACCGTCTCGGCCGACGAGGCCCGCCTGGACCTCTATGCCGATCGGAGCCGGGCGCTGCCCGTCAACGACCCGCGGGGTCGCGAGCTCGTCATCAGCTGCGGCGCCGCGCTGTTCGCCCTGCGGGTGGCGGCGGCGTACGCCGGCCGCGGCGCGATCGTCGAGCCGTTCCCCGACGGCGACACCGACGACACCGACCACCTGGCGACCGTCCACCTGGCCGGGCCGCTCGGCCGGGAGGCGGGACTGTACGACGCCCTCGCGGCCCGCCGCACCCACCACGGCCCGTTCCAGCGGGCCGCGGTCGACCCGGGCACGCTCAAGGACCTGATGGCCGCGGCCGAGGCCGAGGGCGCCTACCTGCATGTGATGGACGCGCTCCAGCGGAACGCGGTGGCCGGCCTGGTCGGCGAGGCGGACCACGTCCTGTGGTGCGACCGTGGGTGGCGCCGCGAGCTGGCCCGGTGGTTCCGCACCCGCCACGGTGGGGACGGCCTGCCCGTCTCGCTCGCGTCGCTGGTGCCGACGCGCTTCGTGGTCGCCCACCTCGATCTGGGCCGTCGGCTCGGCACGACCGACGCCCGCCTGGTGGCGGAGGCGCCCGCCGTGGTGGTGCTCGCCACGCCCGAGGACGAGCCCGGCGACTGGCTGCGGGCCGGCCAGGCCCTCGAGCGGGTACTGCTGACGGCGACGTGCGCGGGGCTGTCCGCCGGCTTCGAGAACCAGCCCTGTGAGGCCAGCCCCGCGCTGCGCGCGCGGCTGGGGGCGGTCGTGCACGGGCACGTCCCGCAGATCGTGGCGCGGCTCGGTCCCGCGGCGCCGACCCGGCCGACCCCGCGCCGGCCGGTGGCGGTCACCGCAGGTCGGGGTGCGCCCGTCCCGCGATGAGCGGCAGGTCGAGGTAGGTCCGGATCCCGGGCTCCGCGGCCACGACGTACGGGATCGAGTTCACGCAGTGCTGGGCGGTCGCGACCACACCGGGGTTGCGGACCAGCCCCTCCTCGACGGTCCCCGGCTGCCAGCCCTTGATGGTGACGAACGTGTCGGGGTCGCCGCGCACCTCCACCTCGAACCGCTCGCCCTCGGGCCCGAACGACCACGCGGGCTCCAGGTGCTCCTCGCCCATCAGCCAGTTGACCGCGATCCGCACCACGCAGTCGGCGCGGACGAAGGCCTCCCACACGAACCGCTGTCCGGCGACCAGGCCCGGCTCGATCACCCCGATGGGCGTCTCGATCCGCGCGGTCGCCACCGCGACCTCCTGCGACGTGCGGATGTCGGCGTCGGCGGCGAACCCGAGCGTGTCCAGGCACATCCGCACCGACTGGATGAACCCTCCCGAGAGCAGGCCCAGCATCGGGCCTCCCATCGCCTCCTCCGGGAGGCCGCCGAACATCATGATGTGCCGCACCACGTCGGGGGCGTTGTAGGTGCGGATGTCGGAGAACTCCTCGCCGCGGACGAACGTCACCGCCGAGGAGAGCGCCGAGAACACCAGCGGGTGCAGCTCGGTGATGCCTCCGGGGTTGATGCCGGTGCCGTGCAGCGTGGTCCCGCCCTCGGCGCAGGCGGCGGCGAGCGGCGCGCCGTCCTTCTCGGTGGGGTAGAACCAGCCCACCGGGGTGACCACGTTCTTGCCCGACCGCAGCAGGGCGGCGACCTGGTCGCGGTCGGGGATCAGCGGCGCGTACAGCACGGCGTCGGCCTCCAGGGCGAGGATCTCCTCGACGCTGGTCGTCGCGCGCACCCCGATCGGCTCGGTGCCGACGATCTCGCCGACGTCCGTCCCGTGCTTGCCGCCGCTGTGCACCCAGCAGCCGACGAGCTCGAGGTCGGGGTGGAGCAGGATGCCTTCGATCGCCGCCCGGCCGACGCCGCCGGTGGCCCACTGGATGACGCGCACGCCCGACACCGTCGCAGATAGAACACGTTCTTGTCGACGGCTCAGAGCGAGGTCATCACACCCACCGGCTCGGGGGAGAACCGCGGGAACACCTCGGCGGTGGACGCTCCGAACCGGGTCGCCACGACCTCGGCCAGCACGCTGCGGTAGTCCGTCGTGACGGGAACGTCGGAGTCGACGTCGCCGGTCAGCGGGGCCATCGTGCCGTAGTAGCGGGCGCCCTTCACCCCGGCCCCGGCGAGCAGCATGACGTTGCCGTAGCCGTGGTCGAGGCCGTGGCTGGCGTTCTGGGCGACCCGGCGGCCGAACTCGCTGATCGTGACCAGCGTGACCTTGCCGGCCAGGTCACCGATGTCGTCGAAGAACGCCGCGACGGCGGTGGCCAGGTCGCGGGTGTTGTCGCGCAGTCGCCCGCGCTCGGCGCTGCCGACGTCGGAGTGCATGTCCCAGTCGCCGTGGTCGACGGTGATGACCTCGACACCGACGTCGCCCCGGATCACCCTGGCCACCTCGGAGAGGGCACGGCCGAGGTCGGTGCGCGGGTACGACGCGACGCGGTCGGCCGTCTCGCGCACGGGTGCGAAGTCGTCGAGCGCGCCGAACAGCGACCGCATCGCCGTGCCGAGCGTGCTGCGGTCCTGGTCCCACAGACGGTGCAGCGAGGCGCGCCGGCCCTTGGTGGTGTCCCACTTGTCGTCACCGGGGATCTGGACGGACTCGACGTCTCCGGCGGACATGACCGCCTGCGGTCCGTAGAGCGAGGTCGGGACCACGCCGCCGCCGACGTTGAACCCCTGCAGCGGGGAGGCCCCGGCGTCGGTGCCGATCAGCCGGTTCAGCCAGCCGGTGCGCACGTCCGAGCCCGGGTCGGCGTCCTCGACCTCCTCCATCGCGGAGAAGTGCGAGCGGTTCGGCGCCGGCAGGCCGGTGCCGTGGACGGCGGCGAGCCGGCCGCCCTGCCACAGCGGGAGGAGCGGCGCGAGCTGCGGGTGCAGGCCGAACTTGCCGTCCTTGGCCAGCAGCCGGTCGGCCGGCACCGCGATGTCGGGGCGGGCGCTGTAGTAGACGGGGTCGTCGTGGGGGACCACGAGCGACAGGCCGTCAGCCGCGCCGCGCAGCGAGAGGACCACGAGCACCGACGGTGCCGGGGCGAGCGCTGCGGCGGACGTCGTGATCGCCGCGGAGCCGACGACCGTGGTGGCGCCGGTCAGCGCGACCAGGCGCGAGAAGAGCCCACGACGCGACATCCGGGCGAACTCGGGACAGCAGGCGCCGGGCTGGGAGGACGGGGGCATCGGGGTCATGTCGGTCACCGCGTCAGGAAGGCGGGGGAGTCGAGGAACGTCGTGAGCAGCCGCGGCATGTTCCACCTCACCAGGTCGTGGTCGCGAGTGATCCGCGCGCGGGGGCCGAGGGCGACCGCGAGGCAGCAGGCCTCGAGCAGCTGCGCGGTCGAGCGTCGGTGCAGGATCACCTGGGACAGGTGGTCGACCAGCTGGTCGAAGCGGATCGGGAAGTCCGGCACCCACCAGGCCGGTGGGTGGTAGGCCGCGCCCTTGCTGGGCCACCAGCCGCCGGACAGGTCCAGGTGCAGCGACATCGACGCCAGCATCCGCGATGGCGACGCCCACGCCCGGTTGTCGACGGGCTGGCCGTCGGGCCGGGGCCACTCGAAGGGCTTGGTGCCGATGCCGTCCACCTGCCACAGCAGGGCGTTGGCGGCGTACTCCTCCCCGCTGTCGCCCTGCGGCGGGCGGGCGAGCCGCACGTCGAGCGCGCGGTACGACGCCACGATGTCCTCACCGGGATCGCGCACCTTGGCACCCACGGCGGAGGTGAACGCCGAGGACGACACCAGCGCCCGCAGCACCGGCGCGATCGCGGTGTCGTGGTCGAGGTAGACCCGGGCGAGCAGCTCGACCAGCGCCTCGGGCGGGTCGTCGCGGACGAACTTCACCGCGAGCTTGCGCGCGACCCGGCGCGCGGTGGCCGGGTGGTGGGCCAGGTAGGACAGGTAGGCCCGCGTGACGGGGCGGCCGTCGGCGTCGTCGTTGGCGTGGCTGAACCCCATCACCTTCACGGGGCCGGTCGCGTGCCGCCTGGGGCGGTACGCCGGCTGGAAGGTGTCCCACATGTCGACGCTCCAGCCGGTCAGGATCCGTGCCGACGCCTTCACGTCGTCCTCGTCGTAGGCGCCGCGGCCCACCGTGTGCAGCTCGAGCAGCTCACGGCCGAGGTTCTCGTTGGGGTGGGCCTTGGTGGAGTCGACGTTCTCGAGGCTGATCAGCATCGCCGGGTGGGTGATCGCCGCCTGGAGGAGGTCCTCGAACCGGCCGAGTGCCTCGGCCCGGATCGCGTCGCCGTACTGCGTGCGCCAGAACCCCTGGGCGTCGCCGTTCGCCGGGACGTTGAAGTGGTTCTCCCAGAACTCCGTCATCACCTCGAGCAGCTGTCGGCGTGAGCGCATCCGGCGGACGAGGACCCAGCGCTGGTAGTCGAACATCACCTCCCAGACGCCCTCGATCTCGTCCCGCTGCCGCTGCCACAGCTCGGTCGCGCCGCGCGAGAGGCTCGGCCACCAGCCGCGGAGGTCGGCGGCGCCGGGGTCGCGCACGGACCCGGGTCGCAGCTGAGCCTCGAACCAGTCGCGGGCGCCGCCGGCGGCGCGCACCTGCGCGGCCAGGGCCGGGGTCACGCCGTACGAGAACCGGCCGACCAGGTGCCGGGCCTGGGTGCCGAGCAGCGCTCGGCCGCGGTAGTGGGCCGGCGAGTACGTCGTGCCCGCCCGGGCCGGGCCGCCGCCCGCGAGCACGGCGCCCGCGGCGACGCCGGAGGCCGCGCCCGTGACGAGGGCGCGGCGGGACGGGGAGGCAGCCATCCGAGACCGAGAGCTGAACATGGAGCGACCAGGGTAAGCGCGACCGGCGGCGACGGGGGAGGTTCCGCGAATGTCGCGTCGCGGCACGCGCCGGTAGAGTGCGGAGGCACCGAAACCCGAAACCAGTGAGGACTCGACGCCCAGCTCATGGACGGCTCTCAAAGTCCCCGGCTCTCCTCCCAGGGAGAGCAACGATGACCGCATGGCTGCTCTTGGCGGCAGCGCTGCTCCTGATCCTCGCCTGCGGGGTGTTCGTCGCTGCCGAGTTCGCGTTCGTGACGGTCGACCGCAGCCAGGTCGAGCGCGCCGCTGCGGCGGGTGACGCCGGTGCCCGCGGCGTCCAGCAGGCGCTGCGCAGCCTGTCGACCCAGCTCTCGGGCGCCCAGGTGGGCATCACGATCACCAACCTGGCGATCGGCTACCTCGCCGAGCCCGCGATCTCCGACCTGATCGACGGGCCGCTCCAGACCCTCGGCACTCCCGAGGGTGCGATCACCCCGCTCGCCCTGGGCATCGGCCTCACGCTCGGGACCGTGCTCACGATGATCTTCGGCGAGCTGGTCCCCAAGAACCTCGCCCTGGCCAAGCCGATGGAGGTCGCGCGGGCGACCCAGCGGTTCCAGCGGGCCTTCACCGCGCTGGCCCGCGGCCCGATCCGGGTGCTCAACGGCTCCGCGAACGCCGTCGTGCGCCGCCTGGGCATGGAGCCGCAGGAGGAGCTGCGCTCGGCGCGCAGCTCGACCGAGCTCGCCTCACTGATCCAGCGCTCGGCCAACCTCGGCACGCTCGACGTCGAGACCGCGGAGCTCATGGAGCGGTCCGTGGAGTTCGGCTCCCGGACGGCGGGGGAGATCATGACACCGCGCGTGCGCTCGAGCAGTCTGGAGACCAACGACCGCGCGAGCGCGGTCATCGAGCTCACCCGCGCGACCGGGCACTCGCGGTTCCCCGTGCTGGACCCCGATGAGAACGTCGTCGGCACCGTGCACGTCAAGAACGCCGTCGCCCTGCCCGTGTACGAGCGGGCGACCACCAAGGTCAAGCACCTGATGGCCAAGCCGATCGTGGTGCCCGACTCGCTGCGCCTGGACCCGCTGCTCGCGCTGCTGCGCAAGGACGGGTTCCAGCTCGCCGTCGTGATGGACGAGTACGGCGGCTTCGCCGGCATCGTCACCCTCGAGGACGTCGTGGAGGAGATCGTCGGCGACATCGCCGACGAGCACGACGGACTGAGCGCCAACGCGCGGCTGCAGCGCGACGGCACCTGGTCGCTGTCGGGGCTGCTGCGGCCCGACGAGGTCGAGGACCTCACCGGCATCGCCCTGCCCGACCACGAGGACTACGACACGATCGCGGGCCTGGTGCTCCAGGTCCTCGGCCGGGTGCCCGAGGTGGGCGACCTCGCCGAGGTCAGCGTGCCGGACCGGTCCGACCCCGACGAGCCGCGCGAGCAGCTCGCGGTCCTCACCGTGGAGCGGATGGACGGCCTGCGCATCGACCGGCTCACCTTGCGCCTGCTCGACGAGCCGGCCGGCGACGGGCAGGAAGGCCGATGAGCGCCGCGACCGCGATCCCGCTCGCGATCCTCCTGCTCCTGGGCAACGCGTTCTTCGTCGGTGCCGAGTTCGCTCTCGTCTCCGCGCGCCGCACCCAGATCGAGCCGCGCGCCGAGGCCGGCTCCCGGATGGCCCGGACCACGATCAAGGCGATGGAGAACATCTCCCTGGTGATCGGCGTCAACCAGCTCGGCATCACGGTGTGCTCCCTGGTGCTCGGCGCGGTCGGCGAGCCCGCGGTCGCCCACCTCGTGGAGCCCGTGCTGCACGCCGCGCACGTGCCCGAGTCGTTCCTGCATCCGTCGTCGTTCGTGCTCGCCCTCAGCGTCGTGGTCTACCTGCACGTGGTGCTCGGCGAGATGATCCCCAAGAACATCGCGCTCGCCGGCCCGGACCGCGCCGCCCTCGTGCTGGGCCCGCCGATCTGGGGCATCGTGACGGTGCTCCGGCCAGTGGTCGTGGTGATCAACGCGATCGCCTCGGGTGTGCTGCGCCTGATGGGTGCCCGGCTGACCGACGAGGTGAGCTCGACGTACACGCGCGAGGAGGTGGCCGCGCTGGTCGAGGAGTCACGGGGCGAGGGACTGCTCGAGGCCGACGAGTACGACCGCCTCGCGGGTGCGCTGGGCTTCACCGAGAAGACCGTCGCCGCGGTGCTGATGCCGCCCGACTCGCTCACGACCGTGCCCCGCGGCGTCACCGGCGCCGAGGTCGAGACGCTGTGCGCCGCGACCGGCTTCAGCCGGTTCCCGGTCACCGGCGACGACGGCTCCCTGGTCGGCTACCTCCACATCAAGGACGTGCTAGAGCCCGACGAGGAGCGCCGGTCGCGGCCGGTCGCGGACAAGTGGATCCGTCCGTTCGCGCCGGTCGACGCCGGCGAGCCGCTGCACGGCGCGCTGGAGACGCTCCAGCGCCGGGGCGCGCACATGGCGCGGGTCGTGGACGCCGAGGGCCGCACGCTCGGCCTCGCGACCCTCGAGGACGTCATCGAGGAGCTGGTCGGCGAGATTCGCGACGCCGCGCACCTGGAGGACCACGTCTGACGTGATCCTCGTGGCCGGGCCAGTAGGGTGGCCCCGGCAGGGCACCCGGGCAGACAGGCGAGCAGTGGCGGACGACTCGACGCGCAACCGCGTGTGGACGCTACCCAACCTGCTCAGCCTCATCCGGCTAGCCGGCGTACCCGTGTTCCTGTGGCTGGTGCTCGGACCCGAGGCCGACGGATGGGCGCTGACCCTGCTCATGGTCTCCGGGGTCACCGACTTCCTCGACGGCTACCTCGCCCGGCGGCTCGGGCAGACCTCGACGCTCGGCCAGATCCTCGACCCGGTGGCCGACCGGCTCTACATCCTGGCCGTGGTCGTCGGGCTGGCGCTGCGCGAGGTGATCCCGTGGTGGGCCGCGCTCTCGCTGCCCCTGCGCGACCTGCTGCTGTGGGGGCTGGTCCCGCTGCTGCGGACCCGCGGCTACAGCGCGCTGCCGGTGCACTTCCTCGGCAAGGCCGCGACGTTCAACCTGCTCTACGCCTTCCCGCTGCTGCTGCTCGGTGACGGCGAGGGGACGGTCGCCACCCTCGCCAACGTGTTCGGGTGGGCCTTCGCGCTGTGGGGGATCGGGCTCTACTGGTGGGCCGGCATTCTCTATGCCTGGCAGGTGCGCACGCTGCTGGCGACCACCGAGCGACGTGCGGCGGTGCCCGATGCCTGAGACGACCCCCGCCGAGCGGGTCAACATCCCGCTGCTCACCCTGATCACCCAGCAGTCGCTCGACGAGGACTACCAGCACGTCGCCGAGCGGCGGGCCACCCAGGGCGGGGCGTCGACCCATCGGCGCACCCTCGGCACCGCGACGGTGGTGGTCGCGGCGTTCGGCCTGCTCGTCACGATCGCGGCCGTCCAGACCTCCCAGCACGCGGGGGTCCAGACCGCGAGCCGTGCCTCGCTCATCGCCAACATCGAGGAGCGGCGCGCCGACGTCAACGAGCTCGAGGACCGGCTCGTCTCGCTCCAGGAGCTCGACGTCTCGCTCCAGGACAACCTCGACGACGTCACCACCGCCTACCAGTCCGCGCTCGCCCGCGTGCAGCGTCTCGGCACCGTGACCGGCCTGGGCGCGGTCACCGGTCCCGGCGTCAGGATCACCGTCGACGACGCCCCCGGTGTGCCGGTGAGCCACCGCGACCTGCGTCCCCTGGTCAACGGGCTCTGGGAGGCCGGTGCCGAGGCGATCGCGGTCAACGGCCAGCGGCTCACCAGCCGGTCGGCGATCCGCAACTCCGGGGTCACGGTCCGGATCATCGGCAACAACCGATCGCTGTCCCCGCCGTACGTCGTCACCGCGATCGGCGACCCCCGGACCCTGCAGGCCGACCTGATGGAGACCAGCAGCGGCCTGCTGTTCCGCGCCCGTGCTGCGCAGCTCGGGTTCTCCTGGACCATGGACCGGGTGGACCAGCTGTCGCTCCAGGCCGCCCCGCCGCGTCTGCTCCGACTGCGCTCGGCGGTCGAGGGGACCGCCGAGCAGAACCGTCAGAAGGACCAACGGAAGGAGGCCTCGCCGTGATCGCCGCACTCGGACTGCTGGTCGGGATCGTGCTCGGGGTGGTGTTCCAGCCCGACGTCCCACAGGGTCTCGAGCCCTACCTGCCGATCGCCGTGGTGGCCGCGCTCGACGCCGTGTTCGGCGCGCTGCGGGCCTACCTGGACGGCATCTTCGACGACAAGGTCTTCGTGGTGTCGTTCGTGAGCAACGTGGTCATCGCCGCCGCGATCGTGTTCCTCGGCGACAAGCTCGGGGTCGGTGGGCAGCTCACGACCGGTGTCGTCGTCGTCCTCGGCATCCGCATCTTCTCCAACGCCGCCGCCATCCGAAGGCACCTGTTCCATGCCTGACGCCGACGAGCCCGTGAACGCCGCACCGGTCCGCGGCAGCGATCCGTCGCCCGTCGAGTCCGGGACCGGCCGGCAGCGGCTGATCCGGGCGCTGGTGCGGCCCTCGCGCGGCCAGCTCGTGGTGGCGGTGCTGCTCGCCGCCCTCGGCTTCGCCGCGGTGACCCAGGTGCGGTTCACCGAGGTCGACGACACCTACGGCAGCCTGCGCGAGCAGGACCTCATCAACGTCCTCAGCGGCCTGGCGGGGACCACCCAGCGCACCGAGGCCCAGATCGCGCGGCTCGAACGGGCCCGCGAGGACCTGCTGTCCAAGACCGGCGCCCGCGAGGCCGCGCTCGCCCAGGCCCAGGAGCAGGCCGACACCCTGTCGATCCTTGCCGGTCAGGTGCCGGTGACCGGCCCCGGCATCCGGGTCACGGTCACCGAGGAGAGCGGCACCGTCGGCGTGCAGAGCATGGTCGACACCTTCCAGGAGCTGCGCACCGCCGGAGCCGAGGCGATCCAGGTCAACGGCCAGGTCCGCGTGGTCGCCAACACCGCAGTCGAGGACGCCCCGGGTGGCCTGCTCATCGGCGGGCAGCTCGTCTCCTCGCCGTACGTCCTCGACGTCATCGGCGAGCCGCACACGCTCGCGAGCTCGGGCATCGACTTCCCCGACGGCCCGCGCGACCTGTTCGAGGACGACGGCGCGAGCGTCGCCGTCGACGAGCTGTCGTCGCTCGACATCGAGAGCGTCGTGAAGCCGTCCGAACCTGAGTACGCCCAACCCGACGCATCGCAGTAACCTCACAGCGCTGGAGCACGCCCACTCGCCGCCCGTCCCGCGCGGTCCATCCAGGAGGAGACGCCTTGTACCCCGACGACCTGAAGTACACGACCGAGCACGAGTGGGTCCGCGAGCCCGGGGAGCACGAGGGCTCGGTCCGCATCGGGATCACCCACTACGCCCAGGACGCGCTCGGCGACATCGTCTACGTCTCGCTCCCCGAGCTCGGCGAGAGCGTGACCGCCGGCAGCACCTGCGGCGAGCTGGAGTCGACCAAGTCGGTCAGCGACGTCTACGCGCCGGTCACGGGCGAGGTCGTGGCCCGCAACGACTCCCTGGACACCACGCCCGAGCTGGTCAACAACGACCCGTACGGCGGTGGCTGGCTCTTCGAGGTCGTCCCGAGCGACCGCACCGAGCTCGACGGGCTGCTCGACGCCGCGACGTACGAAGGCAGCCTCGAGGCCTGACCGGGTCGACCGACCCGGCGGATCCTGCTTGATCGCCGGGTCGGGGCTGATAGGTTCGGACCAACCGTCAACCTCAACCCGGCCTTGAGGGTTTGCCTCCCGACCGAAGGACAGACCGATGCCGTTCTGCACATCCTGTGGCACGCAGAACCCCGACGACGCTCGCTTCTGCGCCCAGTGCGGGAACCGTCTGGTCACCGCGACCCCAGCGAGCCCGGCGACCCCGGCACCCGGCGGTGCGGAGGTGGCGGGGGAGTCCACGGCCACCATCGCCATCGGCCTGGGCGGTGAGAAGGTCGAGACCTCCGACCGCCAGCTCAACGCGGTCGACGCCGCAGCGGTCGACGCCCTGCCGGCCGGCCACGCGCTGCTGGTCGTGCAGCGTGGCCCCGGCGCCGGCAGCAGGTTCCTCCTCGACGCCGACGTGGTCAACGCCGGGCGGCACCCCGACAGCGAGATCTTCCTCGACGACGTCACCGTGTCCCGCCGGCACGCGGAGTTCCACCGCTCCGGCGACACCTTCACGGTCAGCGACGTGGGCAGCCTCAACGGCACCTACGTCAACCGCGACCGGATCGACCGGGTCCAGCTGACCGACGGCGACGAGGTGCAGATCGGCAAGTACCGCCTCGTGTTCTTCTCCGGACACGCAGGCAGGTGAGCCGGGACGTGTCCGCTGCCTCGGGCGCCTCGTCGGCCGCGCGGGCGCGGATGAACATCGGGCAGGTTCTCGACCAGCTCCGCCCCGACTTCCCGGGGATCACGATCCCCAAGATCCGGTTCCTCGAGGACAAGGGGCTGATCAAGCCCGAGCGCACACCCGCGGGGTACCGGAAGTTCTCCCACGACGACGTGGAGCGGCTGCGCTACGTGCTGCGCATGCAGCGCGACCACTACCTGCCGCTCAAGGTGATCGGCGAGCACCTCGACGCGATCGACCGCGGGCTCGAGCCGCCGCCGATCGACCCGGTCGTGCCCACGGTGCCGCGGGTCGCGCTCGCGGCCGACGGGCTGCCCAGCCCGGCGTCGTTCACGCGCCGCGACCACGTGCGGCTGTCCCGGCGCGAGCTGGTCAAGATCGCGGGCATCACCGAGGACCTCCTCGCCGAGCTCGAGCAGTTCGGACTGATCACCCCGCGCGCCGGCACCGGCCACTACGACACCGACGCGCTGGTGATCGCGCAGACCGCGCGCGAGCTCGCCGACTTCGGCTTCGAGCCGCGGCACCTGCGGGCGTTCAAGACCGCCGCCGACCGCGAGGTCGGCCTGGTCGAGCAGGTGGTCGCCCCCCAGAAGCGCGGCCGCGACGCCGCGGCGAAGGCACGCGCCGAGGAGACCGTCAGCGAGATCGCGGCCCTCTCGGTGCGGCTGCACGCGACGCTGGTGAAGACCGGGTTGCGGTCTCCCTGAGCCCGGCCGGGTGGCCGTCGTCGGACTTCCCCGGTGCACCGGGGAGATCGATGCTTCCCGGGCGAAATCTCACCCGAGAAGCATCGAGTTCCCCCGAGAAGTCACGCCGGGAGCGCGTTCGGGACCGGGGGTACTGTGGTGGCGTGCGCGAAGTCGATGTCATGGGAGTCAGGGTGGAGATGCCCTCGAACCAGCCGATCGTGCTGCTGCGCGAGGTCTCGGGCGAGCGCTATCTCCCCATCTGGATCGGTGCTGTGGAGGCGACCGCGATCGCCTTCGCCCAGCAGGGCGTGGTGCCGCCGCGGCCGCTGACGCACGACCTGCTCAAGGACGTGCTCGACGCGACCGGCAACGTCCTCACCGAGGTGCAGATCACCGATGTCAAGGACGGCGTGTTCTTCGCCAACCTGGTGTTCGGCTCCGGGGCCGAGGTGAGCGCCCGCCCGTCGGACTCGATCGCCCTCGCGCTGCGCACCGGCACCCGGATCGTCTGCGCCGAGGAGGTCCTGGACGAGGCCGGCCTCGCCGTGCCCGCCGAGCAGGAGGACGAGGTCGAGAAGTTCCGCGAGTTCCTCGACCAGGTCACGCCGGAGGACTTCGACGCCCCCACCGAACCCTGAGCTCACGGTCGGCGGCCCGAGGCGAGCAGGCCCGGGTCAGGCGGCGTGGCGTTGCGGGGTTCGGCTGCCAGCAGCCCAAACCCGCGGGACACGCCGATCCCACCCGGCGTGTCGTGCGGGGATCGGCTGCCAGCAGCCCAAACCGGCACCCTCAACCCCTACCCTCAGGTAGAGGGTGAGGGTTGCGACACGCCGCCAGCGTCTTTGACGGGTCTGCGGCGGGGGCCTACCTTGAACTATCTCCGTTGTAACTACTTCCCCGGTGTTACGCACAACGGATAGCCGTCCCGGAGGACCGCGTGAACGAGAACGAGCAGCAGCAGGACGTCGAGGTCGCCCGCGCCGCGGAGCAGGCCGAGGAGCAGGGTCTCCTGTTCACCGACGACGTGTCCCCGCTGCCCAGTGACACCGGCTACCGCGGCCCGACCGCGTGCAACGCCGCCGGCATCACCTACCGCCAGCTCGACTACTGGGCCCGCACCGGCCTGATCGAGCCCACCGTGCGTGGCGCCAAGGGCTCCGGCTCCCAGCGCCTCTACTCGTTCCAGGACATTCTGCTGCTCAAGGTCGTCAAACGGCTGCTCGACGCCGGCATCTCGCTGCAGCAGATCCGCACCGCGGTGCAGCACCTGCGCCAGCGCGGCACCGAGGACCTGACCCGCGTGACCCTGATGAGCGACGGCGTCTCGGTCTACGAGTGCACCAGCAACGACGAGATCATCGACCTGCTCCAGGGCGGTCAGGGCGTCTTCGGCATCGCGATCGGCGGCGTCTGGCAGGAGATCGAGGGCACCCTCGCCGAGCTCCCGAGCGAGCGTACGGCGGAGCCCGACGCGGCCCCGACCGCCGGCGACGAGCTCGCGGCGCGCCGCGCCGCTCGCAAGACCGGCTGACACCCGACACCCCGTTGACCCGCCCGAAAGTTTCGGGCGGGTCAACGTCGTTTGGCCCTCTCGGGGTAGATTAGGAGCGCTGACACTCCCGCACGGGAGAGTCCCCGGCCGCATGCTGCGGGCGGGGCGCCGAAGGGGCAATTCCTCCCCGGAACCTCTCAGGCATCAGGACCGTGCGGGTCAGGCACTCTGAAGCACCATCCGCGGTGCGACAGAGGGGGAGGCACCCGAACGCCCTTCGAGGAGCCCCCGATGTCAGACCACCGCCCGCTCACCCGGCTCGACGACCAGCCCGACGGCCAGCTCGACGGCGCGGTCCCGTTCGCGGACCGGCACATCGGACTGCGGCCCGACGACGTCGAGTCGATGCTCGCCCGGCTCGGTTTCGACTCGCTCGACGCCCTGATGGCGGCCGCCGTCCCCGGCGGCATCCGGTCGGCCGGGGAGCTGGACCTCCCGGCGCCGCTGGACGAGGCCGCCGTGGCCCGCGAGCTGCGCGCGATCGCGGACGCCAACCGGCCCGGCGAGAGCATGATCGGCCTGGGCTACCACGCGACCACGACGCCGCCGGTGATCCGTCGCAACGTGCTCGAGGACCCCAGCTGGTACACCGCGTATACGCCGTACCAGCCCGAGATCTCCCAGGGCCGGCTCGAGGCGCTGCTGAACTTCCAGACCGTCGTCGGCGACCTGACCGGGCTGCCGACCGCGAACGCGTCCCTGCTCGACGAGGGCACCGCCGCGGCGGAGGCGATGACGCTCGTACGGCGTGCGCTGCCCAAGTCGTCGGCGGCCGCCGCCGGCCCATTCGTCGTCGACGCCGACGCGCTGCCCCAGACCATCGAGGTGGTCCGGACCCGCGCCCAGGGCCTCGGCATCGAGGTCGTGGTCGCCGACCTGACCGAGGGGCTCCCCGAAGGGCCGCTGTGCGGCGTGCTCGTGCAGTACCCCGGCGCGTCCGGCCAGGTGGTCGACCCGCGCGCCGTCATCGCCGAGGCACACGAGCGGCAGGCGCTGGCGGTGGTCGCCGCGGACCTGCTCGCCCTGACGCTGCTCGAGGCGCCGGGCACGCTCGGCGCCGACGTCGTCGTCGGCTCGAGCCAGCGGTTCGGGGTGCCGCTCTTTTACGGCGGCCCGCACGCCGGCTTCATGGCCGTCTCGGCGGGCCTCGAGCGGCACCTGCCCGGTCGGCTAGTCGGCGTGTCGGTCGACGCCGAAGGCCGCCCGGCGTACCGGCTCGCGCTGCAGACCCGTGAGCAGCACATCCGCCGCGACAAGGCGACCTCCAACATCTGCACCGCCCAGGTGCTGCTGGCCGTGGTGGCTGCGATGTACGCCGTCTACCACGGGCCGGAGGGTCTGCGCGGCATCGCGCGGCGCACCCACACGCTCGCGGCCCGGGTGGCCGCGTCCCTTGCCGCGGCCGGCTACACGGTGCCGACGACCAGCTTCTTCGACACGTTCACGGTGGTCGCGCCGGGCCGGGCGGAGAAGATCGTGACCGCGGCCCGTGCGGAGGGCCTCCAGCTGCGGCTGGTCGACGCCGACACGGTCGGCCTCTCCTTCTCGGAGGTCAGTGGGCCGCAGACGCTCCGGGCGCTGCACGCGGCGTTCGAGGTGGTGCCGACCGCGACCGAGCCGATGGCGGCGTTCCCGGCCGACCTGGCCCGGACCACGCCGTACCTCACCCACGAGGTGTTCTCGAGCCACCGCAGCGAGACCGCGATGCTGCGCTACCTGCGCCGGCTCTCCGCCCGTGACTACGCGCTCGACCGGGGCATGATCCCGCTCGGCTCCTGCACGATGAAGCTCAACGCGACCACCGAGATGGAGCCGATCTCGCTGCCGGGGTTCGCCGACCTGCACCCGTTCGCGCCCGCTGAGGACGCGCAGGGCTACCGGCAGCTGGTCGGGGAGCTGGAGTCGTGGCTGGCCGAGGTCACCGGCTACGACTCGGTGTCGATCCAGCCCAACGCCGGGTCGCAGGGGGAGCTGTCCGGGCTGCTCGCGATCCGCGCCTACCACCGCGCCAACGGCGGCGAGGCCCGGAACGTGTGCCTGATCCCGTCGTCCGCTCACGGCACCAACGCCGCGTCCGCGGTGCTGGCCGGCATGCGGGTCGTCGTCGTGAAGTCCGACGCCGGCGGCGAGGTCGACCTCGACGACCTGCGCGCCCAGTGCGAGGCCCACGCGGACGACCTGGCCGCGATCATGGTGACCTACCCGTCGACGCACGGCGCGTACGAGGAGACGATCACCGAGCTGTGCCAGATCGTCCACGCGCACGGCGGGCAGGTGTACGTCGACGGCGCCAACCTCAACGCCCTGCTGGGCTACGCCAAGCCCGGTGAGTTCGGTGGCGACGTCTCCCACCTCAACCTGCACAAGACCTTCTGCATCCCCCACGGTGGCGGCGGCCCCGGTGTCGGGCCGGTCGCGGTGCGCGCGCACCTGGCGCCGTACCTGCCCTCGCACGGCATGCACCCCGACCCGGCGAAGCGGTCCGGCATCGGACCGGTGAGCGCCGCGCCGTACGGCTCGGCGGGCATCCTGCCGATCTCGTGGGCCTACATCCGGCTGATGGGCGCCGAGGGGCTCACCCGCGCGACCGCCGCCGCGGTGCTGGCCGCCAACTACGTCGCCGCCCGGCTCGGCGAGCACTACCCGGTGCTCTACCGCGGGCACGGCGGGCTGGTCGCCCACGAGTGCATCCTCGACCTGCGCGGGCTCACCAAGGAGACCGGCGTCACCGTCGACGACGTGGCCAAGCGGCTCGTCGACTACGGCTTCCATGCGCCGACGATGTCGTTCCCCGTCGCCGGCACGCTGATGGTCGAGCCGACGGAGTCGGAGGACCTCGCCGAGATCGACCGGTTCGTCGACGCGATGATCGCGATCCGCGGCGAGATCGACCGGGTGGCCGCGGGGGAGTGGACGCCGGAGGACTCGCCGCTGCGCGGGGCCCCGCACACCGCACGGGCGCTGGTCGGCGACTGGGACCGGCCCTACTCGCGCGAGCTGGCGGTCTTCCCGACCGGCATCGATCCCGACAAGTACTGGCCGCCGCTGGCGCGCATCGACCAGGCGTACGGCGACCGGCACCTGGTGTGCTCGTGCCCGCCTCTGGAAGCATTCGCGGAGTGACGGTCTCGGACTCCACCGCCCGCCGCCTGCTCGCCCGCATCGCCGGCGCCCAGTCGACGGGGCGGCTGCCGTCGGTGGTGGCCGGGCTGGTGCGTGACGGCGAGCCGGTGTGGTTCGGGTCGTACGGCGGCCCCGCGGTGGTGGGCCACGACCAGCTGGACGTGCAGTACCGGATCGGCTCGATCACCAAGACCATGACGGCCGTGCTGGTGCTCCAGCTCGTCCGCGACGGCCGCGTCGCGCTGGACGACCCGGCGTCGGCGGTGCTCGAGGAGCTGGCCGGCCATGCCTATGCCGACCGGAGCCTGCGGACCCTGCTCGCGCACGACGCAGGCCTGCAGTCCGAGCCGGCCGGGTCGTGGTGGGAGCGGACCCCCGGGTCGTCCTTCGCCGAGCTGATGGCCGCCAACGACGGGTCGGGCGCCGCCTTCGGGGCACACGAGCGGTTCCACTACTCCAACCTCGGCTACGGGATCCTCGGCGAGGTCGCGGCCCGGCTGCTCGGCACGACGTGGTGGGACGCGGTCCGTGAATGCATCGTGCGGCCCCTGGGCATGACCCGCTCGTCGTACCTGCCCGAGGGCGCGGCCGCCCAGGGCCACTCCGTGCACCCCTACGAGGGCACGCTGGTCGACGAGCCGGCCACCGACAACGGCGCGATGGCGCCCGCGGGCCAGCTGTGGGCCACGATCACCGACCTGGCGACGTACGCCGCCTTCCTCGGCCGCGGTCACGCCGACGTGCTGTCCGCCGACGACCTCGCGCGCGCCTTCACCCCCCAGTCGGGCAGCCCGGAGGACGGCCTGCGGTCAGCGCACGGGCTGGGCTTCCAGCTGTTCGCCGGCGGGTCGGGCACGCTGGCCGGTCACACCGGCTCGATGCCGGGCTTCCTGGCGACCGTCCTCGTGGACCGGCGCCGGCGCACCGGCGGCGTGGTGCTCGCGAACGCGACGACCGGGTTCTCGCCGGCCGAGGCGGTGATCGGGCTGCTCGAGGAGCTTGAGCGCTGCGAGCCGACCCTGCCCGAGCCGTGGCGTCCGGCCGCCGGCGTGCCGCCCGACCTCGCGGGGGTCCCCGGCGTGTGGCACTGGGGCAACACGCCGTTCGTCTTCGCGATGGAGGGCACCGAGTTGGTCGCCCGCCGCAACGGGCTGGAGGCCTACCGCTTCGCCGTGCGCGACGGCCGCGTCGTGGGACGCTCGGGCTACCACGCGGGTGAGGAGCTGCACGTCGTACGCCGAGGCGACGGGTCGGTCGCGCACCTGGAGGTCGCGACGTTCGTCTACACCCGCACGCCGTACGACCCGGAGGCCCCCATCCCTGGGGGCGCTCCGGGTCGCTAGGGCCGCTGCTGCTCCACGATCAGACCGTGGGCTCCTTGGTGACCTGCAGGTCGTAGACGAACGCGTTGTCGCACGTGAGCGGTGCGGACGCGCCCTTCCAGGTCAGCCTGAGGTCGGTGGCAAGACGCCGGTGGAAGCCGTCGATCGTGATGTGCTGCCCGGCGTCGTCGTGCTCCTCGTGCACGGGCACGCGCTCGCCGACCTTGCGTGCGGTGCCCTCGACGAGGGCCCGACGACCTGCGACCTTCAGCGTCCCGCGGACCTGGCGGCCGTCGCGGAAGTCGCGGTCGGTGTCGCGGCTGCCGCCGACCTGGTGACCGTCGTCGCCGATGAGGATCTGGATGGTGTTCCGCACGGTGTCGTTCTCGTAGAGGCTCGTGTAGACCGGCCTGCCCTTGATCGTGCCGGTGCACTCGATGACGAGGCCGCGCTCGCGGGTCGTGGTCGGCTCGGCCGCGGACGCCGGCAACCCCTGGCCGACCAGGCCGGAGGTCGCGACGACGGCCAGGGCGCCGATGATCAGCTGGGTGCTGCTGCGCATGACGTTTCCTTGCTTCCTGTGTGTCGGGGTGGTCGTTCGGGGTTCGAACACGGGGGATACGCCGGACCAAGCGGTCCGGTTGCATGCGATCTCGGTTGACCCGCCCGAAAGTTTCGGGCGGGTCAACCTCAGCGGGCCTGGGAGACGCTCGACATGTTGAAGTCGGGCACCCGCAGCGCCGGCATCGCCGTCCGCGAGAAATAGTCGTCGCCCCACTCGCGGCTGAACGCCGGCACGGTGGCCGAGGCGTGCGTGAACCTGCTGAGCAGGTCCACAGGGCTCTCGTTGAACCGGAAGTTGTTGACCGCGCCGGTGATCTCGCCGCCCTCGACCAGGTAGACGCCGTCCCGGGTGATGCCGGTCAGGAGCAGGGTCTGCGGGTCGACCTCGCGGATGTACCACAGGCAGGTCAGCAGCAGCCCGCGCTCGGTGCCGGCGACCAGGTCGTCGATGGATCCGGACGCCCCGTCGATCGAGAGCACCAGGTTGTCGATCGCGGGCGTGACCGGCTGCTCGGTCATCGCGGCGGAGTGGCGGGTCTGGAGCAGCGCGGTGAGCCGGCCGTCGCGGATCCAGTCGGTGCGCTCCAGCGGCAGCCCGTTGTCGAAGACGGACGCCTCGTTGCTGGAGCTCGCGGCGAGCGCGAACGGCTCGCACTCGAGGCCGGCGTACGCCGGGTCGGAGAACAGGTTCACCCCGGGCTTGGCGAGGGTGTCGCCGATGCGGGTGCCACCGCCGCGGCGGCTGTAGACCGACTGCCCCTCGAAGGCCGTCCGCGCGCCGGCGTACCAGTAGGCGTCGATCATCAGGTCGGCGACCGCGGTCGGCGGCAGGACCGTGTCGTAGCGGCCGGCCGGGAGGTCGACCTGACGCTCGGCCCAGGCGAGCCGCTGGGCGAGCTGCGCGTCGAGCGCGAGCGGGTCGACGTCGGTGAAGTCGCGGGTGGCGGCGCCGATCCAGGCGCTGCGGCTCAGGTCTGCGCTCTTGGCGGTGCAGCCGACGTGGCCGGTGGGCTGCACGTGGCGCAGCCGGAGGCCGGTCGTCGAGCCGAGGTACGTCGTGGTCGACTCGTGGTTGACGAAGCCGTAGAGCACCCGGCCCTCGCCGCCGGCGCGCCGGAACGACTCGCCCAGCGCGGGCGCGACCGCGTCGTACACGTGGATGTCGGTCGGCACCGCCGGGTCGTCCCAGTCGGGGGAGACCGCGTCGCGGACCAGGTCGTTGGCGTCCTCGGCGGGCGCGGCGGCGCGGGCGGCGGCGTCCGCGGCATCCACCAGCGCGCTCACCCCGGCCTGGGTGGTGACGCTGCCGGTCATCGAGCCGGTGGCGACGCCGTCGGCGGTGCGGACGAACGAGATGACGGTGACCTCGATGCCGCTCATGACGCCATTGGTGGTGAGCGTGTTGTTGGCCCAGCGGAGGTTGGCGCTGGTCCGGTCGCGCACGATCACCACGCAGTCGTCGGCGACCGAGGTCGCGACCGCGTGCTCGACGAAGGACTGGGGGGACACGGGAGCGCTCATCAGTGGCCGGCCTCGTCGTTGGTGTTGAGGATGCGGACGTCGCGGAACAGGGCGGTCGGGCAGCCGTGGCTGACGCTGGCGACCTGGCCGGGCTGGGCCTTGCCGCAGTTGAACGCGCCCCCGAGCACCCACGTCTCGGGCCCGCCGACCGCCTCCATCGACCCCCAGAAGTCGGTCGTGGTGGCTTGGTACGCCGCGTCCCGGACCTGGCCGACCAGCTCGCCGTCGGCGATCTTGTAGAACCGCTGGCCGGTGAACTGGAAGTTGAAGCGCTGCATGTCGATCGACCACGACTTGTCGCCCACGACGTAGAGCCCGCGCTCCACGCGGCCGATCAGCTCCTCGGTCGACGGTCCGTCGGGCGCCGCCTGCAGCGAGACGTTGGCCATCCGCTGGATGGGGATGTGGCCGGGGGAGTCGGCGTACGCGCAGCCGTTGGAGCGGCCTCCGTTGAGGTCGGGGTGCATCCGGCCCATCGCCCGGTCGAGCTGGTAGCCGACGAGCACGCCGTCCTTGACGATGTCCCAGCGCTGGGTCTCCACGCCCTCGTCGTCGTACCCGATCGTGGCGAGGCCGTGCTCCTGGGTGCGGTCACCGGTGACGTTCATGACCGGCGATCCGTAGCGCAGCGTGCCGAGCAGGTCGGGGGTCGCGAACGACGTGCCGGCGTAGTTGGCCTCGTAGCCCAGCGCCCGGTCGAGCTCGGTGGCGTGCCCGATGGACTCGTGGATGGTCAGCCACAGGTTGGACGGGTGGATCACCAGGTCGTACGTGCCGGCCTCGACGCTGGGTGCCGTGAGCTTCTCGGCGAGCAGCTCCGGCACCTGCTCGAGCTCGGCGTCCCAGTCCCAGCTGTCCGGGCCACCGTCGAGGTATTCCCAGCCACGGCCGACCGGCGGCGCGATGCTGGCCATCGAGTCGAACGCGTCCGCCCCGGTGCCCATCGCCTCGAAGCCGGGGTGCAGCCGGACCCGCTGCTGGGTGGTACGGGTGCCGGTCAGGTCGGCGTAGTACTTGTTCTCCTGCACCTGGAGCAGGTGGGCGGACGCGTGGTCGACCGCCGCACCGCGGCGCAGCCGGTTGGTCCAGTCGACGAGCACCTCCGCCTTGTCACGGACCGCGACGTCGAGCGGGTTGACGGCGTACGCCGAGATCCACGTGACGTCGTCGTGCACGGGCTCGTCGGCGAGCTCGACGGGCGCGCTCGTCATCTCGGCGGCGACCCTGGCGACGGCCACGGCGGTCTCGGCGACCCGCACCGCCTCGTCGGGGGAGAGCACGACTCCGGAGGCGAAGCCCCAGGCTCCGCGGTGGATCACCCGCACCGCGAAGCCGAGGTCCTCGGTGTCGTTCGCGCCCTGGAGGGTGCCGTCGCGGACCAGGAGGCTCTGGTAGCGCACCCGCTCGAACCGGAAGTCCGCGTGGCTCGCCCCGAGCTCCCGGGCGCGGCTCAGGGCAGTGTCGCCGAGGGCCCGGTAGGGGAGTGCGGTGAACGACGAATCCAGCACCGGCTCGCTCATGGCGCGAACCTACCGGATGGACGGTACGGCGCTGCTACGTTGCGAGACCGAGGAGCGGCGGAGGCGGTGGGCGTGAAGGCAGTGGTCTACGACAGCTACGGCGGGCCGGAGATGCTGCGGGTCGAGGACGTGCCGACGCCGGAGCCGACCGCCGGACAGGTGCTCGTGAGGATCGCGGCGACCTCGGTGAACCTCAGCGACTGGGAGTGCCTGCGCGGGTCGCCGGCGTACGCCAGGATCGGCGGGCTGCGCTCGCCCGCGCGCCGGACCCTGGGCTCGGACATCGCCGGGGTCGTCGTCCAGGTCGGCGACGGGGTGACCAGGTTCCGCGTCGGGGACGAGGTCTACGGCGACAACCTCGCCCTCAAGGGCGGCTTCGCCGAGTTCGCCGTCGCTCCGGACTCCGCGCTGGCCCTCAAGCCGCCCGGCCTGTCGTTCGAGGCGGCCTCGACCATCCCGCAGGCGGGCGCGATCGCCCTGCAGGGGACGCGGTGGGTGGCGGTCGGGGACCGGGTGCTGGTCAACAGTGCGGGCGGTGGCTCCGGGTCGTTCGCGATCCAGCTGGCCAAGCAGCAGGGTGCGCACGTCACCGGCGTCGACAACGCCGGGAAGCTCGACTTCATGCGCTCGGTGGGGGCCGACGAGGTGCTCGACTACGCCCGGGAGGACTTCACCCGGACACCGCCGTACGACCTCGTCCTGGACCTGGTCGCCCACCGGTCGGTCCTCGCCTACCGGCGCGCCCTCGTCCGGGGTGGACGGTATCGCTGCGTCGGTGGCTCCGTCGGCACGATGCTGCGGGTGCTCACGGTCGGGTCGCTGGTCGGCCTGGTGAGCCGCCGATCGATCGGGGTGCTCGCGGTGAAGGAGGGTCCTGAGCACTTCTCCCCGCTCGGCGAGCGGTGCGCGAGCGGCGAGGTCGCCTGCCACCTCGACCGGACGTTCGCGCTCGACGAGGTGCCGGCGGCGCTCGCGTGCGTCGGCGAGGGGCGGGCGCTGGGCAAGGTGGTCGTCGTAGCGGCGGGGTGAGGTCCTCGGACGATCGGGTACTGCCTCGCCATGACCGACGCCGGAGACCAGAAGCAGCTCGTCGACCTCATCGACGACATCCCGATCGCGATGCTCACGACGTTCGGACCCGACGGGCCGCGCAGCGTGCCGATGGCACGTCAGGAGGTCGAGCCCTCCGCGCAGATGTGGTTCATCACGGCCCGGGACACCGACCACACCCGGGCGATCGAGCAGGAGCCGCGGGTGTCGCTGACGTTCTCGGCGCGCGACTCCTGGGTGGCGGTCTACGGCCGCGCCGCGGTGGTCGACGACAGCGCCAAGCTGAAGGAGCTGTGGAACACGTTCGCCGAGGCCTGGCTGCCCGGCGGCCCCGAGGATCCCAACGCCACGCTGCTGCGCGTCGACGTCGAGCACGGTGAGTACTGGGACACCCCGGGTGGCAAGGTCGCCTCGCTGATCAGCTTCGCCAAGACGAAGCTCACCGGCGACACCTACGACGCCGACCACGGCGAGGTCGACGTCTGATCAGCGGCTGATCGCCAGCGTCGACCCGCGGCGGGACTTGGAGACCACGAGCCGGGTGGGGATGCGGTCGCGCATCTCGGCGACGTGGCTGACCACCCCGACCACCCGGCCGCCGTCGCGCAGCGAGTCGAGCGTGTCCATCACGTCGTCGAGCGTGTCGGCGTCGAGGGACCCGAAGCCCTCGTCGACGAACAGCGTGTCGAGGTCGGCGCCGCCGGCCTCCTGGGTGACCACGTCGGCGAGGCCGAGCGCCAGGGCGAGCGAGACCACGAACGTCTCGCCGCCCGAGAGCGTCGCGGGGTCGCGGGACTCGCCCGACCAGTCGTCGCGCACGAGCAGGCTCAGACCCCCGCGGGTCTCGCCGGCGCCGCGGCGGCCGGTGTGCTCGAGGGAGTAGCGCTGGTCGCTCATCCCTCCGAGCCGCGTGTTGGCGGCCGCGACCACCTGGGACAGCCGGTAGGCCAGGACGTACGCCGAGAGCCGCATCTGCAGGCGGTTGTCGCACCCCTTGCCCTCGACGAAGCTGCACAGGCCGGTGGTGAGCTCGAGCTCCCAGCGCAGCGGTGCCCATGCGGCCAGGGCGGCATCGAGCTCGGTGACGAGGCTCGCCAGCCGGCTGGCTCGCGTCGTCCAGGCCGCCTCCCGTGCCCGCGCGGCGCCGAGGGCGTCGAGCGTGGTGCGGTGGTCGCGCTCGAGCTCGCCGAGGTCGGGAAGCACCGCGGCTGCGACCTCGTCGGCGCCCGGCTCCGCGAGCACCGCCGAGACGGCCGCCAGCCGGCGGTCGTGCTCGGCGACGCCGGCGGCGAGCCGGTCGTAGGCCCGCTGGTCGAGACTGGCGGCGACGGCCTCCTCGGCGGAGGCGAAGCCGGCCGTCAGGACCGAGGCCGCGAGCGACTGCTGCGCCTCCTCGAGCGCCCGGTCGGCGGCGTCGAGGGCGTCGAGGGCGGTGAGCGCGGCACGGCCGGCCCGCTCCTGTCGGGAGTGCGCCGTCGCCAGCGCCTCGTCGTAGTCGCTGAGCTCCTCGCCGAGCGCGGTGGCCTCGGCCGCGAGCCGCTCGAGCGCCGTGGCCGCTGCGGTCTCCTCGGCGGCCAGGTCGGCCGGGACGTCGTCGATGCGCTCGACTGCCGCGTCGAGTCGCGCGGCGAGATCGCGGACCTCGACGTCGCGCAGGTGCTCGGTCGCGGCCGCGTCGTCGGCGGCCCGCAGCGCGGCCTTCTCCGCCGCGTCGTCGGGAGCCCCCGCCCGGGTGGCGGCCTTGTGCGGGTGGTCGCACGATCCGCACACCGGGCAGCTCGCGCCGACGGCGAGTGCCCCGGCGATCTCGGCGGCCATCCCGTCGAGGCGGGCCTCGCGGACGTCGAGGGCGTGGCCGCGCAGGCGCTGCGCCTCTGAGCGCGCCTCGGCGTGGGCGGCTCGCGCCTCCGCGACCTGGGTGGTGAGGGTCTCCACGAGCGCACGGGCGGCGGCGCGGGCGGCGTCCCGCTCGGCGGCGAGGGCGGCCTGGCGGCGCTCGAGCCGGGCGGTCTCCGCGACGACCTCCTGCAGGCGCACGGCACGGGGTCGCAGCGCGCGCAGGCGGGCGGCGCCCTCGACCGCGTCGGCGACCGCGGCCTCGAGCGTCGCTCGGTCGGTGACCTCGAGCGCGGCAACGGTCGACTGCGCGGCGGACCGCGTCCGCTGGGCCTTGACCGCGACGGCGTGGAGCGGCACGACCCCGGCCGCGCGTCGGGCCGCATCGAGGCGCGCGCGGGCGGTCTCGTGCTCGGGCGCGTCCTCGAGCAGCCGCTGGTGCTCGGCCGCGGCCGCGTCGAGGCGACGTCGGCGCTCGACCAGGGTGCGGGCCGTCTCGCAGGCCGCGCGCGCAGTGGCCTCGGCCTCCGCGGCGACGCCGGCCGCGGCCGCGGTCTCGCTGCACTGGTCGCTCGCCTCGTCGAGCAGCCGGCGGGCCCACGACGAGGCGTCGGCGCCGGGGGCCGGCTCGCCGGTCGTCTCGCTGACCCGGCTGACGAGCTCGTCGGCACGGCGGCGTACGTCGTCGGCTTGGCGCCCCAGCGCGAGCCGGCGGTCGCGGAGCCAGCGCTCGACGTCCTCGAACCGCCCGGTGCGGAACAGTTGCTGGAGCAGGTGGTGGCGCTCCTCGGAGCGGGCCCGGAGGAAGGCCTGGAACCGGCCCTGGGGCAGCAGGGCCACCTGCGTGAACTGGGCGGTGTTCATGCCGACCAGCCGGGTCACCAGGTGGCCGGTCTCGTCGAGCCGCGTCGAGTGGGTCACCCACGACCCGTCGACCCGTTCGGCGATGGAGACCGACGCCTGCTCGGTCGTGACGCCGGTGCCGCGGCGCTTGGGCCGCTCCCACGAGGGCGAGCGGACGATGCGGAACCGACGCCCCGAGAGTGTGGCCTCGAGCGTCACCTGGGGGCGTACGCCGGGAGCGGCCTGGTCGGACCGCAGCCGCTTGGCCGAGCTGCGGTCGCCGGGGACGTCGCCGTACAGCGCGAAGCACACGGCGTCGAGCACGCTGGTCTTGCCGGAGCCGGTCGGCCCGGAGAGCAGGAACAGCCCCGCCGCGGAGAGCTCGTCGAAGTCGACCGACACGGTGTCGGCGAACGGCCCGAACGCGGTGATCTCGAGGTGGTGCAGTCTCACGGGGCGACCGTCCCGGACACCAGCACGTCGACGTCGGGGTCCTCGCAGCAGGCGTCGCAGGCGGCGAGCAGCAGCGCCGACTCGGCCTCGGTGGCGGGCGTGCCGCGCACCTGCTCGACGAAGTCGAGGGCGATCGCGTGGTCGGAGCGCCCGCGCGGCGGGGCCGAGGGGACCCCGGCCGTGGCGCCGGCCGTGGGCTCGAACCCGAGCACCAGCGTGTGCGGGAAGCGCCGGCGCAGCCGGTCCATGGCCTGCAGCGGACGCACGTCGTCGGTGAGCGTGGCCTGCACCCACGCCTGCTCGTGCACCTCGAGCCGGGGGTCGGCCAGGAGCTCGTCGATCGTGCCGCGCAGGCGCGCGAGGGGGCGCGGCACCGGCGCCGCGACGAAGTCGGCCTCCCGCACCCCGAACGCGTCGAGGTCGACGAGCCAGGAGCCCTTGACCTGGGCGGCCTCGGAGAACGAGTAGGCGAGCGGCGAGCCGGAGTAGCGCACGGAGTCGGTGAGCATGTGCCGGCCGTGCAGGTGGCCCAGGGCGGTGTAGTCGACGCCGTCGAACACGCTCGTGGGCACCAGCGAGACCCCACCGACGCTGATGTCCCGCTCGGAGTCGCTCGGTTGGGCTCCCGCCACGAACGCGTGCGCCAGCACGACCGAGCGCGTGCCCGGACGCTCCGCCAGGTCGGCTCGCACCCGGCGCATCGCCTCGGTGAGCGCGGCCTGGTGGCTGCGCACGGGGAGGCTCCAGGGCTCGCGGACGGCGTCGGGGTCGAGGTAGGGGATGCCGTAGACCGCGACCGGCCCGTGCTCGTCCTCCAGCAGCACCGGGGTGCCGACCCCGGAGGCGTCGGTGCGGATGAACACCCCGGCCGCGTCGATCAGCCGCGAGCTGAACCCCAGCCGCTGGGCGGAGTCGTGGTTGCCGCTGGTCAGCACGACCCGGGCGCGGCTGGCCGCCAGGCGGGCCAGCGCCTCGTCGGCGAGCCGCACGGCGTCGACGTGGGGGAGCGCCCGGTCGTAGACGTCGCCTGCCACCACCACCAGGTCGACCGCCTCCTGCTCGACGACCTCGAGGAGGTGGTCGACGTACGCAGCCTGGTGCCCGAGCATGCCCTCCCGGTGGAAGGACCGCCCGAGGTGCCAGTCGGAGGTGTGGAGGATGCGCACACCGCAACGCTAGGAGGGGGCGCCGACATCGCCGTGGTGGCGCGCCGGTGAGGGGCCACCCGGCACGCCCTGACGGGAGATCCGTGCGGAGCCAACGGGCGGGTCGCGCCGTCGGTAGCGTTGGAGGGTGTCGCGATCGGACGTCAGTCGGCAGCTGCCCGGCCTGACCCGGTTGCGCCACTACCAGCGGCCCTGGCTCCGGTACGACGTCCTGGCCGGGGTCACCGTCGCGGCGTACCTGATCCCGCAGGTGATGGCGTACGCCGAGATCGCCGGGCTCCCTCCCGTGGTCGGGCTGTGGGCGATCATCGGCCCGCTGCTGGTCTACGCCGTGCTCGGCTCGTCCCGGCAGCTGTCGGTCGGCCCCGAGTCCACGACCGCCCTGATGACGGCCGCGGCCGTGGGATCCGTCGCTGCCGGCGACCCGGAGCGGTACGCCGCCATCGCGGCCGCGCTGTCCCTGGTGGTCGGTGCGATCTGCCTCGGCGGCTGGATCGGCCGGCTCGGGTTCCTCGCGGATCTGCTGTCCAAGCCGGTCCTCGTCGGCTACATGGCGGGCATCGCGGCGATCATGGTGGCCAGCCAGCTCGGCAAGGTGACCGGCGTCCGCGTCGACGCCGACTCGTTCGCCACCGAGGTCGCCTACGTGGCCCGGCACCTGGACGAGGTGCACGTGCCGACCACGGTGCTCGCCGTCACGGTGCTGGCGCTGCTCCTGACCGGGAGCCACCTGCTGCCTCGCTCGCCGATGCCGTTGCTGGGGATGCTCGCCGCCGCCGCGGTGGTCGCGCTGTTCGACCTCGAGGACCGGGGGATCGCCGTCGTGGGGGAGATCCCGGCGGGGCTGCCGAGACCGTCCCTGCCGTCGGTCTCCGCCGGCGACATCGGGTCGATCCTGCTGCCGGCCGTCGGGTTGGCGATCGTGGCGTACTCCGACAACGTGCTGACCGCGCGCACGTTCGCCGTCCGGAACGGCTACCCCATCGACGGCGACCAGGAGTTCCTCGCGCTCGGTGCCGCGAACCTGGCGTCCGGCGTGATGCACGGGTTCCCGGTGAGCAGCAGCGGCAGCCGCACGGTGATCGGGGACGCCCTCGGCAGCCGCAGCCAGCTGTACTCGCTCGTCGCGCTCGCGACGGTCCTGCTGACCATGGTGTTCCTGCGTCCCGTTCTCGCGTCCTTCCCGACCGCTGCCCTGGGCGCCATCGTGGTCTACGCGGCCATCCGGCTCGTGGACGTCGCCGAGTTCCGGCGGATCGCGCGGTTCCGCCGCAGCGAGCTCCTCCTCGCCCTCACCACGACGGTCGCGGTGCTGGCGCTCGACGTCCTGTACGGCGTGCTCGTCGCCATCGGGCTGTCGATCCTCGACCTGCTGCGCCGGGTGGCGCGTCCCCACGACGGGATCCTCGGCTTCGCCCCCGGGGTGGCGGGCATGCACGACATCGACGACTACCCGGACGCCCAGGCGGTGCAGGGGCTCGTGGTGTACCGCTACGACTCGCCCCTGTTCTTCGCCAACGTCGAGGACTTCAAGCGGCGGGCGCTGGCGGCTCTCGACCAGGCCGGCACCCCCACGGAGTGGTTCCTGCTCAACGCGGAGGCCAACGTGCAGGTGGACATCACCGCGATCGACGCCCTCGAGGAGCTCCGGCAGGAGCTGGAGTCGCGCGGCATCGTCTTCGCCATGGCTCGGGTCAAGCAGGACCTGCAGGACGACCTGCGCCCCTCGGGCTTCGTCGACCGCCTGGGCGAGGACCGCGTGTTCATGACGCTGCCGACCGCCGTGCAGGCGTACGCCCGCTGGTACGAGGCCAAGCACGGCACCACGCCGTACGGCGCGCCACCGGCGGCCTGACCGGGTCCGGCGCCGGGCGTGCCGGCCCCACGAGATACTGGGCCATGGCAGATCACGCCGCACCGGCCGACGAGCCCTGCGTGGCCCTCGTCCCGGTCTTCGCGGGGCTCACGCGGGAGCAGCAGGCGGAGGTCGCGACCCTCGCCCGCCCGGTCACCATCGGGCCCGGCGAGGCCCTCGTGCGCGCGGGGGCGCCGCGAGCACCGCTGTTCGTGGTGCACGCGGGGATGGTGAGGCTCTCCCGCACGACCGCGGACGGCAGGAGCACGACCCTGCAGGTCCTCGGCCCGGGGGAGGTCGGCGGGGAGACCTGGCTCCTGACCGGCGAGCGGCCCGCGAACGACGTGATCGCCGTGGAGGAGTCGCGGATGTGCGTGTTCGCGCCGGACGTGCTGGACACCCTCGTCACGAGGTTCCCGAGCGTCGGGGTCGCGATGTTGCGCACCCTGGCGCTGCGCCTGCACTCGGCCGAGCGGATGCTCGCCGCCAGGACGGTGGCCGACGTGGGCGCGCGGGTGGCCGCCTACCTCCTGGACTGCCCCACCACCTGGGGCCCGGACGGAGCCGCGACCGTGCACCTGCCGATGCCCAAGAAGGACATCGCGACCTTCCTGGGCACCTCGCCCGAGACGCTCAGCCGGCGACTCGCGGCGATGGAGGGCGAGGGCCTGGTCCGGGTGCGCGGCACGGACGTCGACATCCTCGACCCGGCCGGCCTGGAGCTGCGCGCCGAGGGCGCTTGACGCAGGTCAAGGCGCTCCGGCCGGGTGGCCTCCTACCGTCGGCTCATCGCCACCGAGGAGGAGACCATGAACGTCATCCAGCTGCTTCGTTCGTTCGTCCGCACCGCATCCGCCCACTGCGACACCGAGGACGGGCCTGCGGTCGCCGACGGCCGCCGCGCCCTCGAGACGGGCAACGTCAACATCGCGCTCAAGTGGGTCCACCAGGCCGACGAGCCCGAGGTCCGCGACGCGTTCACCCGCGCCGTCGCCGTACGGGATCTGTCGCCGGAGGCGCGCGACGTGGCCGACCGCTACTTCCTCGACGTCCTGGTCCGGGTGCACCGGGCCGGCGAGGGTGCCGGGTTCGACGGCATCAAGCCTGCGGGTGCGCACGTGCCGCCGCAGGTCGTCGCCGCCGACCAGGCCCTGGCGGCCGGCAGCATCGACCCGCTGCGCGGGCTCGTCGCCGAGGATCGGTGGGACGAGCTGGAGCGGAGGTTCGACCGGGCGGTGGCCCTGAAGGGCTTCGACGTCGACGACCTGACCGCGGCCCGGGACTACATGGAGGCCTACGTCGCGTTCTTCAAGTACGCCGAGGGCCACGACCACCACCACCACGACCACGCCCACGCGCACTGATGTGGTGGCTCACCCGGGTGCGGTCGCAGTCGATGGCACCGACCCTGACCGACGGCCGCCTCGCGCTCACCAGGCCGCTCCGGGCCACCGACGCGGTCGCTCGGGGCGACCTGGTCGTCCTCGACTCACCGGAGGACCCGGGTCGCTGCCTCGTCAAGCGGGTGGTGGGCCTGCCGGGCGAGGAGGTCAGGTTCGACGCCGGCCGGGTCAGCATCGACGGCCGGCCGCTGCCCGAGCCGTACGCCGCGCGCTCGGTCTTCCGGGGGGTCTACCACGTTCCGGCCGGGCACTATCTCGTCCTGGGTGACAACCGGGACGCCTCCGGCGACGGCCGGTCCTGGAGCCGCCCCTACACACCCCGGTCCGCGCTGCGCGGACGGCTGGTCCGCCTGGCCGGCGTCCGTGGCGGCCTGCGACCCTGGGTGCGTGACGACCACGGAGTCCCGCACGACGACCCGGCGGCTATGGCCGCTCGCAGCCGATCTCGTCTGCGTGCTCGCCCTGGCGGTCGGGGGGAAGAGCTCGCACGAAGCGGGTGACTCCGACTGGGTGGTGCTCGCCATCGTGTGGCCCTTCGCGGTGGCCGCGGTGCTCGCCCACGGGTGGCTGCTGTCGACGCGGCGGGACGCCCGGCGGGTGTGGCCCGAGGCTGCGCTCGTCCTCGCCGCGACCTACGTGGTCGGCATGGCCCTGCGGGCCCTCTCGGGACGTGGGCTCGCTCCCGGCTTCCTGATCGTGGCGGCGATCTTCCTCACCGTGACGATGCTGGGCTGGCGCGGGGCCGTGGCGCTCGCGGCCCGCGTCAGGCGCGGCCCCTCGCCCAGGGACGTGAGCGCGGGACCGGGCAGCTGACCGGAGGGCGGTCGGGTCATGCGCGTTTGGTGGCGTGAATCCGTTCGACGGTGCCGGCCTTGAGGCGTTCGGTCTCGACGAGCTCGAACCCGACCGCGTGCACCAGCGGCAGCTGGCGGCGGGTGAAGTGCTCTCCGGCGAGCCGGATGGTGACTCGCTCGGCGAGCCACTGGACGGCGTAGACCGGAGGCCAGGTGCTGCCGACGTGATCGAGCAGGAGCAGCCGGCCACCCGGCACGAGCGCCCGCTGCATCTCACCGATCGCGGTCTTCGGGTCGGGGATGGAGCACAGCGAGAGTGCGCACACCACCGTGTCGAACGCGGCGTCCTCGACGGGCAGGTGTGCGGCGTCGCCCTCGAGCAGGTCGATGTCGCGGCCGAGTGCGGCGGCGCGGTCGCGGGCCAGCGCGAGCATCTCCGGGCTCAGGTCGACGCCGGTCAGGGTCACGTCCCCCGGGTAGTGGGGCAGGTTGAGCCCGGTGCCGACGGCGACCTCGAGCACCCGCCCGCGGGCTCGCTCGGCGAGCCACTCGCGGCCGCCGGCGAACTGGATCCGCTCGAAGAGCGCCATCTGCTTGTCGTAGCCGGCCGCGGACTTGTCCCAGACCCGACGTTGCTTCGCAGTCGGTGTCTCACATGTCTTGGCCCGAGTCCTGGTGCTGTTGCTCATCGCGTTGGTCCCTTCGTGACGTGGGTTGGCCGGGGAGCGAGATGTCGTCGGTGGAGAGAGCGGCCTCGACGACGCCGATCGCCACCTTCCTGATCCGAGCTGCGACATGCGCCGGGTCGGGTTGGCCGGCGTCGAGCCAGGCGATGGTGGCCTCGATGGCCGCGGCCGGAGCGGCCTGCGCTGCCCAGCGTGCGAGCGCGTCGTCCGGGACGAGGGGCGCGATCTGGAGGTAGGCGGCCTCGGAGACGTCGTTGCGGAACTTCTCGATCCGCTCCTTGAACTCCGTCTCGCGCAGGGCGTGCTGGAACAGCAGCCGGAACCCTGCCGGCGAGTCCGATGCGACCCGCAGCAGGCCGTCGATGCTCTCGTCGGTGAACCCCTCGACGGGTTCGTCGATGTGGGCCTCGAGCCGCTCGCACATCTTGTCGAGGACCGACTGGTACAGGTCGCTCTTGGAGTCGAAGTGGCGGTACAGCACCACCCGGGTGATGCCGGCCTCCTCGGCGATCTCGTCGAGGCTCGTCGCCGTGAAGCCCGAGCGCGCGAACGCCTCGGTGGCGGCGGAGATGATCTGCTCGCGCCGGTCGGCACGCTTCATGCGGCGAACCGGCTCGTCCCTGGGCTCCACGGTCGGGTCGGTCATGCGCACCCTCGGATGTAGACGACAAGATGTATACGGCAGAGTCCACCTATGGAGCGGGTCCGTCAAGAGGGCCCGCGGGACCTACGTGCGGCGCAGGGTCGCCCACGTGAACTGCTGCTCGGAGCCCCACGGCGTCCGGTGCACCTCGACCTCGCCGGCCAGGACCTCGAAGTCCGGGGCGAAGCGAGCCCGCAGTGACGCGACGTCGTGACGCGCCACCGGCAGGCCCGAGCACTGCTCCGGGCCACCCGGGCCGAAGGTGCCGATGACCAGCACACCACCCGGCCGCACGGCGTCGGTGGCGGCGGCGACGTAGCGAGCCTGCTGCGCGTCCTCGGTCAGGAAGTGGAAGACCGCGCGGTCGTGCCACGCGTCGAAGGCGCCGTCGGGCTGCCACGCCACGATGTCCGACACGACGTACCGCACCTCGGCGCCCTCGGGGAGTCGGGCACGCGTCGTCGCCAACGCTGCCGCGGAGACATCGAGCACCGTGACCGGGGCCCAGCCCGCGGCGAGGAGCTCGTCGACCAGCGACGAGGTGCCGGCGCCGACGTCGACGACCGAGCCCGGCCGGCCGCCGGTCGACGCGACGGCGTCGCTCAGCAGCCGGAGCGACGTCGCGGGGCGCTGCTGGTACCAGCTCGTCTCGTCGGCCGCCTTGCTGGAGTAGACGTCGTCCCAGTGTCGCGCAGCGTGATCGGACATGGCGCCATCCTCTCGTCCCCCGATCGGCTCGACCACCCAGGCGTCCCGGACGCAGCGGTCGGGGGCGGTGGCCTTCGTCCACGGCATTGGACTACGCGGGTGGTCGGCGCGCTCCGGTCGAGCACTACGCGGCGTGGGTGCGGGCGCTCCGGCCGGCGGTGTGAGCGAGTGCGACCGCCGAGAGCTGGGAGCTCACCTCGAGCTTCGCGAGAACCGCCTTGACCTGCGACCGGACGGTGGAGTCCGACACAACCCGTGCTGTGGCGATCTCGCGCACCGAACGACGGGCGATCAGATCGCGCAGCACCGCCCTCTCCTGAACGGAGAGCCGCTGCAGCCGGCGTCGAGCGGTCAGCATCTGCACGTGCCGCCGGCCGCTCACCGCCATGGGTCGCTCCCGCTCGGCGGGATCGAGACCGACCCCGCGTAGACCTGCCCATCAGTGCTAGTACCGGCGAAGCCGCACTACCTTGCCGTTGGGCGCGCCGTCCTCGGGCGGCAGCGCGTCGGTCGTCGCGTAGACGCGGCCGTGCCACACCTCGACGGCGGCGGGCAGGTGTGCCTTGGCGAAGGTCCGGACGGTGTCCGAGCCGGGCGCCATCGTCACGATCCGGTTGGCGAACAGCTCGGCGACGAACAGGCGGCCCGAGTGGGTCACCGCCAGGTCGGTCGGCGCCGAGAGCCCCCGCGCCAGCACGCGCTGGTGACCCGTGGCGGGGTCGATCCGGTGCATCGCGCCCAGCGGCAGCTGCTCGCCCAGGCCTCCGCCCAGGGTGGTGACGAGCAGTCGCCCGTTGGGACCCATCTCGACGTCGGTGGGCACGGGCTCGCCGTAGTAGGTCAGGCCGACCGCGCAGTCGGGTACCCCCATCGTCGAGGCGAGCCCCGCGGTGATCGGGACCGGGACGGGTCGGAGCACGGCCACGGTGCGGACCCGACCGGAGAAGGACACCGAGACGACGGCGTTCATCGCGGCATCGGCGACGTAGACCCGGTGCTTGCGCTGGAAGGTCGCGTAGGGGTGGGAGTCGACGACGCCGCGGTAGACCGGCGGCCCGAGCAGCTCGGTCGGCCACTGTGCTGCGCAGTCGTCGCTGATCCCGCGGGCTCCGTACGTCGTGGAGCCGTCGGGGTTGTGCGCCTTCTCGTAGGCCCACAGCCGGGTGAGGGTGTGCGCCTTGCCCGGCCGGCGGAGGACCTTGACCCAGGAGTTGGTCGGGCTCTCCGCGCCCGAGCTGGCTGTCTGGGTGAACACGACGCGGCCGTGGCGCGCCGAGACGCCCCCGATCTCGTCGTGGCCGCCGCGGTAGAGCCTCTGGAGACTCCCGTCGCCGCGGACTCGATCGAGCTCGCCGGCGAAGTTCTGGGTGACGTAGACCCGTCCGGCATGGACATCGAGGCTGAGCGGGCCCACCAGCCCGCTGGTCAGCACGGTGCGCCCCTCAGGGGTGGTGGAGTGCGCGGTCTGCGCGAGCGGGTTCAGGGTGGCGACCGCGAGGGCCGACATCGTGGCGGCGGCGAGTAGGGGGATGGAGCGCATGGGACCGACCTCCGAGTTGGACCTGGTACGACGCTCCAGCCTCGCCGTCGACGGCCCCGAGCGCATGCCCCAAATCTGGGCTCTGCCGTATCGGTCCGAGCGCGGACGCGAGCCCCGGGCGTGGTCAGCCCGCGACGGTGCGCGACCGGAGGTCGTCGACCACCGCTGTCAGGTCGGAGCCGGTGACGGCGCGGCGCTGGTGGTCGGCGCCGCATCCCTCGCGGGTGATTCGCTCCAGGCTCGTGGTGACCCGCTCGAGGTCACCGGCGTCGCCCAGCGCGTCTCGCAGGTGATCGAGCATGGCCCGCAGGGCGGTCGCGGCTGGGACCAGGTCTCCGCTCCCCGGATCGACGAGGGTGTCCTGCACACCGAAGCGCCCAGCCCGCCAGGCGGCGCTGCGCAGGCTGTCGGCCCGCCAGGGTGCCGGACCGACGCCGTCACGGGCCTGGCGGGCGGCCGTCTCGGTCAGTGCACGGGCGAGGGCAGCCTGGAGCAGTGTGTCGTCGAGCGAGGTGCACACATCGGCCACCCGGAACTCCACGGTCGGGTATCGCGCCGAGAGCCGCACCTGGAGGTTGAGCAGGCCCACGTCGAGGATCGCCTGATCGCGCAGCAGTCGGGCGATGAGAGCGTCGTACGCGGCCACGTCGCCGAAGACCTCGTGCGGACCGCTGCTCGGCCACAGCTGCCACAGCTGGGACCGCCAGCTCGCGAACCCCGTGTCACGGCCGTGCCAGAACGGAGAGTTCGCGCTCACGGCTGTCAGCAGCGGCAGCCACGGGCGCACCCGGTCCAGGACCGCGATCCCCTCCTCGCGGCTCGCGACCTCCACGTGGACCTGCAGCGCACAGATGAGCGACTCCGCCCCGAGTCCGGCGTAGTGCTTCGCGATGCGAGCGAACCGGTCCTCGGCGACGAGCGGGCCTGGTGGTTCGGCGAGGATGGGAGTAGCGACGGCCAGGGGAGCGACTCCGACCTCGGTCCCCGCGCGGGCCAGCGCTCGACGTCCCGCTCGCAGGTGATCCTCGGCGTCGGCGAGGTTGCGGAGCGGAGGGGTCACGACCTCCACCTGCGCCTGGAAGAACTCCTGGGCCACGACGGTGCCGGGGAGCAGGTCGTCGGCAGCGGCACAGCGGGCGAGTAGGTCGGATGCGCGCGCCGCGGGCGCGCCGCAGGCGTCAACGAGAAGCAGCTCCTCCTCGATGCCGAACCGGCGTGTGCTCATCGCCATCCCTTCGAACGGAGGCCGCGCTCGATCGCGTCGGTCCTCGAGTCAGTCTGGGTCCTACCGGTCACCGGATCACCTCGGCAGTCCGCGCGTACGCCGACCAGTTGCGCGTACCCCGGTTCGAGGCTAGGAGTACCTGACGCAGCGGTCGGGGGCGGTGAAGCCGTAGAGCGCCAGGCCCGACTCGTCGGCCAGGCGCACCGAGAGGCTGGTGGGGGCGCCGACGGCGACGAGGGCGCCGATGCCGGCGGCGACGGCCTTCTGGACGAGCTCGAAGCCGGCCCGGCCGCTGACGACCAGACAGGCCTCGGCGGGGGAGTGGCCGGCCAGGACCCGGGCGCCGGTGACCTTGTCGACGGCGTTGTGACGGCCGACGTCCTCGCGGATGGTGAGCAGCCGGCCGTCGGCGGTGGCGAGGCCTGCGGCGTGGACGCCGCCGGTCCGCGCGAAGACGGTCTGGCTGGCTCGCAGGGACGCCGGCAGTGCACGCACCACGTCCGTTGAGGGGAGTGGTCCCGCCCACCGCCCGGCCGCGGTCGGTACGTCGAGAGCGGCCGCGACGCTGTCCTTGCCGCAGACCCCGCAGGCGGACGACCCGGTCGACTGCCCGACGTGCCGGTGGCCGGGCTCGGTGAGCGGCGGAGCCCCGAGCGTCACCGTGACGACGTTGAACTCCTGCTCGGGGGTCAGGTCGGTGTCGGTGCAGTAGGCCACCGCGTGCACATCCGCCGGGCGCGTGAGCCCCTCGTGCACCAGCCATCCCGCGGCCAGCTCGAAGTCGTGACCAGGCGTCCGCATCGTCACCCAGACGCGACGTGCGGGCGTGCCCGGCCAGGCGAGCCGGATCTCGAGCGGCTCCTCGGTGGCGAGCCGGTCCTCGTGACGGCGATCGGTGCCGTCCGCGAGGTGCTCGTGCACCTGGGTCCGGACCGTGGGTCCGGGCCGCCGAGCGCGGTCGCCGCCGATCATGGGGAGGTCATGCCGGGAAGGCCGCCCGGATCGCGATCCGCCGCTCGAGCTCGTCGGCCAGGTCGACGACCCGGCGCCGCATCGCGAGGTCGAAGGCTTCGTCGGCGATCAGCGCCCGCGCGCGCTCGAGCGTGTCGGTCGTCTCGAACAGCAGCGGGAAGAACCAGCCGGCGGCGTCGGCGAGCACCCAGCCACTGCGCGCCGCGGCGGTCGCGGCGACGTCGGCGAAGTAGCGCTCGACGTACGGCGCCAGCAGCTCCTCCTGCCCGCCGCGCCACATGCCGGTGCCGGCGGCCTCGAGCTCGTAGTTGGGCACGTCGACGGCTCCGGTGAACCGCTCCCACGCCCAGGCCTTGGCCCCGGCGTCGGGCAGCGAGGCGACCGCCCGGGTGTGCTCGACCCGCGAGCGGGCGGTCGGCTCGGCGTCCAGAGCGGCCTGCAGCTCGGCTCGGTCGGTCTCGCCGAGCACGGCGAGCCGGACCAGCAGCCGCCAGCGCAGGTCGAGGTCCACCTCGGTCCCGGCGGGCAGCCCGTCATCGGCGAGCCAGGCGCGCAGGTCGGCCGGCGACCCGGCGGACGCGACCGCGGCCTGGAAGGCCGCGAGCTGGAGCGGCGAGCCGGGGCCCGAGGCGTGTGCCTTGGCGAGCGTGGCGCGGTGCACCCGGGCCAGCGCCTCGTCGGGGTCGGCGGTCAGCGGCACGACCTTCGCGAGCACCCATGGCATCGTGTAGAGCAGCGCGTCGTCGCTGTCCTCGATCGGCAGCCCCGCCTCGACCAGGTCGAGTACGTCGGCGGGCGAGATGGCCGCGTTGTGGAACGCGCTGCGCACGTTGTTCCAGACACCGGCACGCAGCAGCGTGTCGTCGCTGCGCGGCAGCAGCGTCTTGAGTGCGGCGACCGTGGTCGCGTCGGGCTGCACGAGCGCCCAGGTGTCCTCGTAGGGGTCGAGCAGCACCGCGGCGCCCTCGCCTGCGGCGTACGGCGTCTCCGGGCCGGCCACCGTCAGCGGCGTGATGTCCCATTTGCCCTCCGGGAGCGCCTGCGCGACCCGCAGGGTGTGGGAGCGGTCGGCGTCGCCGGCCGGGGGAGTGCACCGGACCACGCCCGCGGCGCGGTCGAGCACGATCGTGTCGGGCCCCGCCGTGCGCAGCCAGCTGCCGGTGAACGACGAGAGGTCGCCGGCCCCGGCGCGCTCCCAGCTCGCGAACAGGTCGTGCATGGTGGCGTTGCCGAACCGGTGGCGCGTGAAGTGGTCGATCGCGCCCGCGAAGAACACCTCGTCGCCGAGCGAGGCGTTGAGCTGCTTGAGGATGCTCGAGCCCTTGGCGTACGAGATCCCGTCGAAGTCCTGCAGCGCCGAGCTCGCATCGGACGCGCCGTTGCCGGCGACCGGGTGGGTGCTGGGGCGCTGGTCGGCGACCAGGCCCCACTGGCGGCGCGCGTACGCGACGTGGGTCCAGGCGTCGTCGTACTCCGTGACGTCGGCGGTGACCCGGTTGCCCATGTACTCGGCGAAGGACTCGTTGAGCCAGAGGTCGTCCCACCACTGCGGGGTGACGATGTTGCCGAACCACTGGTGGGCCATCTCGTGGGCGACCGTGGTCGCGCGCTGGATGCGCACGCCCCGGGTGACCTTGCTCGTGAAGACCAGCGGGTCGCGGAACGTCACGCAGCCGGGGTTCTCCATCGCGCCGGCGTTGAACTCCGGCACGAACGCCTGGTGGTAGTCGCCGAACGGGTAGCGGATGCCGAACAGCCGGTGGAACTCGTCGAAGCACTGCCGGGTCATGGTCAGCAGCTCGTCGGCGTCCGCCTCGAGGGCGCCGGCGATGCTCGCCCGCGCCGAGAGGCCGAGCGGGATGCCGTCGTGCTGGTCGCGGATCACGTGGTAGGGCCCGGCGACCAGCGTCACGAAGTACGTCGAGAGCGGCTGGGTGCGCTCGAGCTCCCACAGCGCCGTCTGGCCGGGGCCGGGCTCGGAGCCGGCCACCGGAGCGTTGCCGATGACCGTCCAGTCCGCCGGCGCCAGCACGTGGAACGTGTACGGCGCCTTGAGGTCGGGCTGGTCGAAGCAGGCGAACACCGTGGGCGCCGCGTCCATGAACGACATGCCGTAGACGTAGTGGTGGCCGTCGGCCGGGTCGACGCTGCGGTGCAGCCCCTCGCCGTCGTTGCGGAACGGCATCACCGCGTCGACGACGACCTCGTTGGGTCCCTCGACCGTGTCCAGCGGCAGCCGGCCGCGCGCGAGCAGGTCGGGGTCGACCACGCTGCCGTTGAGCCGGATCTCGTTGACCCGCACCGGCTTGAGGTCGAGGAACGTCGGGCCGCCGCGGCTGGTGAACCGGATGGTGGTCACCGACGCGAACGTCTCCTCGTCGCTCGCGAGGTCGAGGCGCACGTCGTACTCGTCGACGGCGAGGAGGGCGCGGCGGGCGACGGCCTCCGCATGCTGGAGGCTGAGGTTCGGGCTGCTCACCGGGCCACCCTATGTCGGAGCCGGAGCGACCCGGCAGGTCACCGGTCGGTAACGGTGGGCGGGTTCGACCGCACGCACCGGGCTAGCCCACCTAGGGTCCTGAGTGGGGTCATCGGGGGTCCTGGCAACCAGTTCGCGACGTCCGGAGTCTCATGCTCACGGGCGCGAGATCCGCGCTCGGTCTTTCGGGAGGATCGACGCTCATGCAGCGGCTCATCGCTCACCGCCGGGGTCGTGCCCTGGCTTCGCTCATCACCGCCGGCCTCGGCCTGGCGGCGGTCACCGGTGTCACGGGCACGGCGCAGGCCGCCGACCCAGCTGGCGACTGCGCCACGCCGTACCCCATCGCCGACCTCGCCGGCGGCCAGCCGGTCACCGGCCTGACGGTCAGCCACGGGACCACCCCCGACGGGTTCACCGGCGAGGTGCTCGGCGTCCTCGACGACGGCATCGCGCCCGACATCGACATGGTGATGGTCCGCCTCACCTCGCCCGAGATCGACCGGGTCGGCATCTGGCAGGGCATGTCGGGCAGCCCGGTCTACGCCGCCGACGGTCGACTCATCGGCGCCGTCGCGTACGGGCTCGCGATGGGAGCCTCGCCGGTCGCCGGCGTGACCCCGTTCGCCGACATGGACGACTACCTCGGCAACGTCGCGCGTCGGGTCACCGTCGACCAGGCAGCGGCGCGCACGATCGCCCGGCACACCGACGTGTCGGCCGCGGATGCGGCCGAGGGATTCCGCCAGCTCCCCGCCCCGCTCGGGGTCGCCGGGGTCGGCGCCCGCCAGCTCGAGCTGGCCGCCGACCACGCCGGCAAGCGCACCTACCTGCCCCGCTCGGCGTACGCCGTCGGTCGCGCCTCGGGCCAGGCAGCCGGGCCCGAGACCGTCGTGGCGGGCGGCAACCTGGCCGCGTCGCTCGCGTACGGCGACATCACGATGGCCGCGATCGGCACCGCGACCTCCGTGTGCGACGGCCGCGTGGTCGGCTTCGGCCACCCGCTCGACCACCTCGGCGCCACGACGCTCACGCTGCACCCGGCGGACGCGATCTACGTCCAGGAGGACCTGATCGCCGGCTTCAAGCTCGCCAACCTCGGCGCGCCCGCCGGCACGATCTCCCAGGACCGCCTGACCGGCATCAGCGGCCTGCTCGGCCCGATCCCCTCCACCAGCGACGTCACCTCGACCGTCACGGACGGCGACCGGAGCCGCGAGGGCACCTCGCACGTGTCGGTGCGGACGCCCGACGCGCTCGCGAGCACGACCTTCTACGAGTTCCTGGCCAACCACGACCGGGTCGTCGACGGCACCGTCGACGGCAGCGAGGTCGCGTCCTGGACGGTCACCGGCACCGGCCCCGACGGCACGCCGTTCACCCTGTCGAGCAGCAACCGCTACGTCTCCGAGTGGGACCTCACCTACGAGGTCGGCTTCGCGCTCGGCGACACCGTCTACTACCTGGCGGGCATCCCGGGCGTCACGATCACCGGGGTCACGACCGGCGTGACCGTGGAGGACGCGGCGGCGGCGTACCGGATCTCGGCGCTCCAGCGGAAGGTGGACGGCACGTGGACCGCCGTGACCCGGCGGCAGAGCATCCCGGTGCGCGCCGGCAAGACGCTGACCATGCGCGCCGTGCTCAGCGGCGGCGGCCTGCACACCACGGTCCCGATCTCCGTCCGGATCCCGCGCTCGATGGCCGGCACGCCCGGCATCCTCGAGGTGACCGGCGGTCAGTACCTCGGCGGGCTCGGCCCCATGGCGACCATCGAGCAGGCGAAGAAGGCCGTGGCCAACCTGGTCCGCAACGACCAGCTGAAGGTCTCGCTGATGTCGCTCAGCAAGCGTGGACGCGGCACGCCGGTCTCGAGCCAGGTGCTCGGCCCGGTCGACGGCGTGGTCTCCGGCAACCGGTCGGCCCAGCTCATGGTCCGGTAGACCTGCGGGAGGGCCTCCCGCGGTGGGAGCATGGACCCCATGGGTGGGTGTGCATGACGGACCGTGACCGGGAGGCCCTCCTCCGGCTCATCCGCGAGTCGGTGATCGGCGACGACCACCTCATGGACACGCCGTACGGCCGGCGCCGGGTCACCTACGCCGACTACACGGCGTCGGGGCGGGCGCTGACGTTCATCGAGGACTTCATCCGCGACGAGGTGCTGCCGGCCTACGCCAACACCCACACGGAGTCCAGCGGCACCGGCCTGCAGACGACCCGGCTGCGTGAGGACGCCCGGGCGATCATCCACGAGGCGGTCGGTGGCGACGACGAGACCGTCGTCGTGTTCGCCGGCTCGGGGTGCACGGGCGCGATCGCCAAGCTGATCGGCGTCCTCGGCCTGAGGATCCCGTCCGTGCTGGAGGACGCCCACGCGCTCTCCGACCACATCCCCTCCGACCAGCGGCCCGTGGTGTTCATCGGTCCCTACGAGCACCACTCCAACGAGCTGCCGTGGCGCGAGTCGATCGCCGACGTGGTGCGGATCCGCCAGGACCAGGACGGGGGAGTGGACCAGACGGACCTGCGGGAGCAGCTGGAGAAGTACGCCGACCGCGCCCTGCGGATCGGCTCGTTCTCCGCGGCCTCCAACGTCACCGGCATCGTGTCCGACAGTGTCGCGATCGCGGAGCTGCTCCACGAGCACGGCGCGCTGAGCTTCTGGGACTTCGCCGCGGCCGCGCCGTACATCGACGTCGAGATGCGTGCGCTGCCGGACCGGCCGCTGTCCTACAAGGACGCCGTGTTCATCTCGCCGCACAAGTTCATCGGCGGGCCGTCGACGCCGGGCGTGCTGGTCGCGCGCCGTGAGCTGTTCGCCAACCGGGTCCCGGACGTGCCGGGCGGCGGCACCGTCGCCTACGTCAACGACGACGACCACCGCTACCTCGACGACCCCACCCACCGCGAGGAGGGCGGGACGCCGGCGATCATCGAGGCGATCCGCGCCGGGATGGTGTTCCAGCTCAAGCAGGCCGTGGGCACCGAGACGATCCGACGGCAGGAGGAGCACCACCTCCGCAAGGCGGTGGCCGCGTGGCGTGCTGAGCCGGCGATCGAGCTGCTCGGCAACCTCGAGGCCGACCGGCTCTCGATCGTGTCGTTCGTGGTGCGCTCGCCGTCGGGCCGCTACCTGCACCACAACTACGTGGTCGCGCTGCTCAACGACCTGTTCGGCATCCAGTCGCGCGGCGGCTGCTCGTGTGCCGGGCCCTACGGCCACCGGCTCCTCGGGATCGACCTCGAGCGCTCCCACGAGTTCGAGCGCGAGATCACCGGCGGGTGCGAGGGGATCAAGCCGGGCTGGGTGCGGGTGAACTTCAACTACTTCGTGTCCGACGCGGTGGCCGACTACATCATCGAGGCCGTCCGTTTGGTGGCCCGCGACGGCTGGCGGCTGCTGGACGACTACCGGTTCGACACGGCCACCGGCAGGTGGCGGCACCGGGCCGGGCTGATCAGCCCGCCGTTGAGCCTGCGCGACATCTCCTACGACGGTGGCCGGGTGTCGATGCCGAGCCACCGGGCGACCGGGGGAGAGGAGCTGCTCGTCGAGCACCTGCGCGAGGGCGCCTCGATCCTGCTCTCCGGCACCGGGCCCGACCTCACCGAGCACCCGGCGAACCTCAGCGAGGACTTCGAGCACCTCCGGTGGTTCGACCTCCCTGTCCCGTGCTTGCACGGGACAGAGAAGGAGGGCAAGTCTGAGGTGCCCGATCCGGCGCTTGCGCCGGATCGGGGCAGCACCCAGGTCGAGTAGCGGCGCGACCGAGGAACGAGGTCGCGACCCGCGTATCGAGACCCAGTCCGTCGGTGTGACATCGGCCCAGGTCGCCGGCACCACGTAACCGCCCCTCGCTGCCGGTCGTTGCCCCGGGCATGCACCTCCGCACCGCAGTCGCAGCACTCGTCGCCGTCGCCACCTCGACACTGGTGGCGGCACCCGCCTCCGCCGAGGAGACCAGGGGCGCCCTGGACCGGCGCAGCGACGACGTACGCCGTGCGGTCTTCGTCGGCAACAACTGGGACGGCACCGCCGACATCCTCGACCCGGCGTCCTTCGAGCGGCTGGGCCGCATCGACGTGGTGCCCGACAAGGACGAGCGGATCCAGGAGATCGCGACCAACCCGTACCGGTTCGCCTACTTCCTCGCGATCCGGGCGCTCATCGGCGAGGGCCACGACCAGCTCGTCGACGACATGTACTCCTCCAACGACGGCCAGATGCTGGTCGTCTCGCGGCCGTCGTTCGCCGACGTCGTCGCGATCGACCTGAGGTCGAAGGAGATCGTCTGGCGCTTCGAGGTCGGCGGGGTCCGCTCCGACCACATGGCGATGTCGCCGGACGGGCGGCGGGTCGTGGTGAGCGCGTCCACCGGCAACGTCGTGCACGTGCTGCGAGTCGCGGACGGCGTCGAGGTGGGGAGGTTCCCGTCGGGCGGGTCGCCGCACGAGAACATCTTCATCGACGGCGGCCGGCGCATCCTGCACGCCAGCATCGGCATGGTCTACAGCCCGCTCGACGACCCGGCGCTCGACCCGACCAAGCAGGAGCGGGTGCTGCAGATCGTCGACGCGAGGACGATGAAGATCGTGCGCAGCTACGACCTGCGCAAGGCCCTGGACGACCGGGGGATGACCAGGACGAGCACGGCCGTCCGGCCGATGACGCTCTCGCCGGACGACAAGACGTTCTACTTCCAGCTCTCGTTCTTCCATGGCTTCGTCGTGATGGACCGGGCCACCGGTGAGATCACGCGGGTCAAGCACCTGCCCAACCTGGTGCCCGACATGCCGCGCGAGCAGTACGTCCTCGACTCGGCCCACCACGGGATCGCGATGAACCCGGCCGGCACCAAGCTGTGCGTCGCCGGCACGATGTCCGACTACGCCACGGTCGTCGCCGCCGACACGTTCCGCCGCGGCCCGCTGCTGAAGAAGCCCGACGGCAAGCCCTACTGGGTCACCCCGAGCTGGGACGGGCGGTCCTGCTACATCTCGTGGAGCGGCACCGACGAGGTCGCGAAGATCTCCTACCGCACCGGCCGCATCGTGCAGACGGTGCCGGTCGGCGACCACCCGCAGCGCGTGCGCAACGGCTGGGTACGCAAGGACCTGGTGCCGGGGCTGTAACCCCCGCTACCAGGTCCACGCGAGGTCTCAGCCCTGGATGGCGAGGGCGAACTCGACCTTGCCCGAGGGGTCGACGGCGGCGTCGAGGATCTTGTCCTCGAGCAGCGTCGCGGCCGACTCGTCGAGGTAGACGGTGGCTCCGCCCTGCTCGACGACCTGGTCGCCCGGCTCGGCCTGCTCGGCGGCGGAGATGGCGAACGCCGGCTCGGGTGAGTCGTCGGTGGTGATGCGCAGGCCGGCACTCTCGGCGAGGCCCGGCTGGCTGGTGATCTCGTTGACGATGGCACTGGCGTTCTCGGTGAGGGTGAGCATGCTCGTCCTTCCGATTGCTTGGCTGGTCCCTTCCACCGTCCCCGATGGCCCGGCGAGACACAAGCCCGGCACGAGTCCCGGGCGTGTCGGACGGTCTGGCACGCTGTGGCCATGACCACCGTCGACGCGACCGATCCGAACCGCGACACCCTGCGCCACATCGACCTCCACAAGATCGGCGTCGGCCGGTTCCTCGCCACCAACGGCCGCGGCGGTGTGCTGCCGGTCGGGTCGGGCGACGACCCGGACTTCACCCCCGTCGAGCTGCTGCTCGTCGCCCTGGCCGGGTGCAGCGCGATCGACGTCGACCTGATCACCGGCAAGCGGGCGCAGGCGACGACGTTCGAGGTGGAGGCCGAGGGCGACAAGATCCGCGACGAGCAGGGCAACCGGCTCGTCGACCTGCGGCTGACGTTCCACGTGCGTTTCCCCGAGGGCGAGGACGGCGACCGCGCCCGTGACGTGCTGCCCCGCTCCATCGAGCAGTCCCGCGACCGGCTGTGCACGGTCGGACGCACCGTGCAGCTCGGCGCAGCGATCGAGTACGGCGCGCGCTGATGCTCCGGCACCGGCCCCGTCGCTGGGACAGCGTCCCGCGCCAGGACGGCCGCCGGTTCGTCGTCACGGGCGCCGGCGGCGGGCTGGGGCTGGAGACCGCCCGCGTGCTGGCCGAGCGCGGTGCCGAGGTCGTCCTCGCCGTACGCAACCCCGCCAAGGGCGAGGCCGCCGCGGCGTCGATGACCGGCCGCGTCGAGGTGCGCCGGCTCGACGTGGCCGACCTGGCCAGCGTGCGTGAGTTCGCCGCCGGGATCGGGCCGGTCGACGTCCTGGTCAACAACGCCGGCGTGCTCGCGGTGCCGCACGCGCTGACGGCCGACGGGTTCGAGACCCACCTCGCGACCAACCACCTGGGCCACTTCGCGCTCACCAACCTGCTGCTGCCGCGGCTCCGCGACCGGGTGGTGGCCGTGACCTCCGACGCGCACCGCGCCGCCGAGCTCGACCTGACCGACCTGAACTGGGAGCGCCGGCCGTACCGGCCGTTCGCGGCGTACGCCTCGTCCAAGCTCGCGAACCTGCTGTTCGTCGCCGAGCTGCAGCGGCGGCTGACCGCGTCGGGCTCCACGCTGCGCGCGACCGCCGCGCACCCGGGCTCGACGGCGACCGCGATCACCGCGAACACCGGCAGCCGCGCCAAGACCTGGGTCGGCTCGTGGGGCCACAGGCTCGTCGGGATGCCGATCTGGAAGGGCGCGCTCACCACGCTGTACGCCGCCACCATGGACGTGCCCGGCAACACCTTCATCGGCCCGGGAGGGCCGCTGGAGATGACGGGCTGGCCGACCGGGGTGGGCCGCAGCCAGGACGCCTGCGACCCCGACCGGGCGCGCCGCCTGTGGGAGCGGTCGGAGGAGCTGACCGGGGTGGCGTTCCCGCTCTAGCCGACGGTGACCTTCTCGATGTCGACGGGCGTGTTGGGAGCTCCACCGTTCGCGCCCATCGAGCCGTCGTTGCCGTCCTCGGCCACCTTCGCGACCGCCTTCACCCCGACGTCGTCCACGGTGCCGAAGACCGTGTACTCGGCGGGAAGGCCCGAGTCGGCGTACACGATGAAGAACTGCGAGCCGCCGGAGTCGGGATCCTGTGCCCGGGCCATCGCCAGCGTGCCCGCGGGATAGGTCTCGTCGCCGGAGACCTCGAGCGGGATCGTGTAGCCGGGGCCGCCCGTGCCGGTGCCGGTGGGGTCACCGCACTGGAGGACGTAGATGCTCTCGTTGGTCAGCCGGTGGCACGAGGTGTCGTCGAAGTAGCCCTGCTCCGCCAGCGAGACGAACGAGTTCACCGTGCAGGGCGCGGCGGCAGCGTCCAGATCGAGCCCGAGGTCGCCGATGCTGGTCTTCATGTCCGCGCGGACCGTGCCGGAAGCGGGCGCCTTCTCGTCGGGCGGGTCCACCTCCTTGGCGGGGGACTGACCGTCCGAGGGGTAGGAGCAGGTCGTCGTCTCGGAGGCGGCCGAGGTGTCCTTGTCGTCGGACCCCCCGTCCGAGCCGCAGCCCGCCACGAGCAGGGCGACGGCGACGACGGCGAGAGCAGGGCGCAGGAGCATGGCGCGAATGCTAGGGGAGACGCTCAGGAGTTGCGGCCGCGGGCGGCGACGGGCCACGCCTCGAGCCCGTCGCCGGTGTCGGCCCAGAGCGTGTCGGCGAGGTTGACCGCGGCGCACACGTGGTTGGGCACGACGTCGATCTGGGTGCCGAGTGCGGGGAGGGGAGCGCCTGCGAGGTCGACGACCGCGTGGTGCTCGGAGAGTTGGAGGACCCGCGCCTCGGGATGGTCGGGGAGGCGTCCCCAGCCGGTGGCGTACGCAGCGCGGTCGGCGCCGAGCGCCTTGCTGCCGGCGTCGAGCACCAGCCGGCCGCCGGCATGGCTGACCACCGTCGCCCGGCAGGTGAGCGCGAGCTGGTCGGCCGCCGTGGTGCCGAGCTCCCACTGCTGGGCGTCACCGAAGACGTAGACCCCGGGCCGGAGCTCGGTGAGGTCCTCGGTGTGGGTGTGCGCGAGGCTTGGGGTGGACCCGCCGCTGACGACGTCGGGCTCGAGGCCGGCCGCGCGCAGCGACTCCGTGGCCGCGCGCAGCGCGCGGGCCTCGTCGTCGGCTGCGGTGACGAGTGCATCGGGTGCGTAGCTGTGGCCGGGGAACGTGAAGATCCCGCGGACCGGCAGGCCGGCCTCGACGGCCACGGCCGCGAGCGCACCGGCGTCGTCGGGCGCGACCCCGGTGCGGTGCTGCCCGCAGTCGACCTCGACGAGGGCGGCCACGCCGCTGCCCTCGAGGAGCCGCGCGGCCCGGGCAGCGGACTCGGCCGAGTCGACGCCGATCGCCAGGTCCGCCCGGTCGGCGAGATCGCGGAGGCGGCGTACGGACTCGTCGGTGAGCCACAGCGGGTAGGCGACGAACACGTCCTCGGCGCCGTGCTCGACGAACGCCTCGGCCTCGCCGATGGTCGCCACGGTCAGCCCGACGGCGCCCGCGTCGATCTGCAGGCGGGCCAGCTGCGGGCACTTGTGGGTCTTCGCGTGCGGGCGCAGGGCGACACCGGCTGCGACGGCCCAGCGGGCGGTGCGCTCGATGTTCGTGCGCGCCCGGGCGACGTCGACGCGCAGGTACGGCGTCGCCGGCCCGTCCTTGCTCACGCCGCGCTCACATCTCCTCGTGGGTGTCCGGGTCGCCACCGAACAGTCGGCCGTCGGGGCGGCCGAGCGCGGTGATCGCCGCGACCTCGTCGTCGGAGAGCTCGAACCCGAACACGTCGAGGTTCTGCCGCTGCCGCTCGGGCGTCGCCGACTTGGGGATCGGCACGCTGCCGAGCTGCACCTGCCAGCGCAGGATCACCTGGCCGGGCGTCACGCCGTGCCGCTCGGCGGCCTCGGCGACCGCAGGCTCGGCGAACGGTGCCTGGCGCTTGCCGAGCGGGCTCCACGACTCGGTGCGGATGCCCAGCCGCTCGTTGGCCCCGCGCACCTCGACCTGGGGGAAGTAGGGGTGCAGCTCGATCTGGTTGACCGCGGGTGCCACCCCGGTCGCCTCGATGATCCGCTCCAGCTGCGCGGCGGTGAAGTTGGAGACGCCGATCGAGCGGACCAGACCCTGCTCGCGCAGGTCGACCAGCGCCCGCCATGCGTCGACGTACTGGCCCCGGCTGGGGTTGGGCCAGTGGATGAGATGCAGGTCGAGGTGGACCAGCCCGAGCCGCTCGAGGGAGCCGTGGACGCTGGCGACCGCGTCGTCGTAGGCGTGGTCGCGCCCGGGCAGCTTGCTGGTGACGACCAGCTCCTCGCGGGCAACTCCCGACCGGCGGATCGCCTCGCCGACCTCGCGCTCGTTGTCGTAGTTCACGGCCGTGTCGATCAGCCGGTAGCCCACCGCGATCGCGCTCTGCACGGCGGCCACGCCGTCCGCACCCTTCAACGGGTAGGTGCCGAAGCCGATCGCCGGGAGCGCGGTGCCGTCGTTGAGCGTGTGGGTGGGGATGGCCATGGCGCCAACCTACCCACGGCCCAACCCGTCGGCGAGGCACCACTGACCGGCCGTGTAGGTCCCCATCACCACCCCCTCGAGCGCCCTCGCCGCGGCACCTTCCTCGCCCACGAGGAAGTCCCGGACGCCGAGGACGACGTCCGAGACGAGGAACAGCACCGCGCCGCGGAGCACCCGGTCGCGGCCCCGGTCGGGGTCGATGGTGGCGGCGGAGGCGACCATCGTGGCCAGTGCGACGCCGTACACGCCGACGGGTACGCCGAGAGCGCGGTCCTCGCGGGCGGCCGCGAGCGCCATGCCGGACGCGAGCACCCCACCGGTCGCCAGGAAGCGGCGCCGTCCTGGTGTCGCGAGCACCGGTTCGGACGACCGCGACCGGAACACCGCGATGTACGAGACGTGGGCGGCGAAGAAGCTCGCGACGCCGGCCAGGAACGGCCCGCGGCCCTTGCCGAGCAGTGCCAGGTCGCCGCCCCATGAGAAGGCCTGCGCGCCGAGAAGCCCTGGCCCGGACGCCGATCGAGCCGCCAGGGCCGGCATCAGCAACGGCTTCGTGACGAGCCGTGCGCGCTGCCATCGGTGCGGCGCCGCCGTGAGGAGGGTGTCGGCGAGTGCCAGGGCGCCGAACACGGCACCAGAGACCCGTCTGGTGCTGGGGTCGGCCGGCTGGATCATCCTGAGCTCCGCTCGTCGAGGTCAGGCGATTCCTACCAGGTCGGAGCGATCGCCGCTCAGACGTCGTCCGGCGTCGCCTCGTGGCCCGGCGCGCCGTGGGTGCGCCGCTCCTCCTTCATCTCCGCCTCGTAGAGGTGTCGCCTGCCGCCGACGAGCTCGTCGCGGGCCGCCCGCTCGAGCTCCTTGAACGTGGCGTAGTAGCCGTCGTCGTAGGCCTCGACGATCTGGAACGTCCAGTGCCCCGGGATCACGTTGCGCCCGACCAGCTCGCGGTCGATGCGGTCGGCGAGGTCGGCGTGGCCGGCGTCGCGCAGCTGCCGCACGGCGTCGCCGAGCGTGAGGTCGGTGGTGCCGGAGAGCCGGTGGAACGTGTAGAGGTGCCCGCGGGCCACCTCGGCCGCCTCGAGGGCCTCGGAGAGCTTGCCCAGGGCCTCGACGGTCGCGTCGTCGACACCCTCCGGTCGCCGGTGGTCGGGATCAGGTCCAGTCATGGCTTCGGCGTACCCACCAGTCCGTGCCCGCACGCGCGTCGGGCACGCTGGTGCCGTGGCCCTCCCCGACGCGCTGTCCGCGGTCTGGGACGACGTCGTGGGCCGCCAGCCGGCGCCCGAGCAGGGCATGGTGGTGCTCGCGGCCGCGGCCGCGCTGCTGCTCGTGCTGGTCCCCTCGGCCTGGGAGCTCGGCCGGCACCTGATCACGATCGCGCACGAGGGTGCGCATGGCGTGGCCGCCCTGCTGAGCGGACGCCGTCTGTCCGGTATTCGCGTGCACTCGGACACCTCCGGCCTGACGGTCTCGCGGGGGAGACCCACCGGCCCGGGGATGATCGTGACGACGCTGGCCGGATACCTCGGCCCGGCGGCGATCGGCCTGGGCGCGGCGTACCTGCTCCGCGAACGGCACGCGCTCGCCGTGCTGTGGCTGGCGGTCCTGCTGCTGGCGTTGCTGCTGCTCCAGATCCGCAACTTCTACGGCCTGTACGCCGTCGGGGTCGCGGGCGTGGCCGTGTTCGCCGTGAGCTGGTGGGGGAGCGCAGGGGTGCAGACGGCCGTGGCGTACGTCGGCACCTGGTTCCTGCTGCTCGGGTCCCCACGGCCGGTGCTGGAGCTGCAGTCGCACCGTCGCCGAGGCCGAGCGCGGACGTCCGACGCCGACGTGCTCGCCCGGCTGACCGGGCTGCCGGGCCTGCTCTGGGTCGGGTTGTTCCTGGTGGTCACCCTCGGTGCGCTGGCGCTCGGCGCCGGGTGGCTGCTGGGCGCCGCGGCCTAACCTCGTGGCATGCGCCTCGGCATCCACTACGCGAACTTCAGCCACCCCGACTGGCAGAGCGGGCTGACCGACCGACTGGCGGATACCGCGCGGGTCGCCGACCAGGGCGGCGTCGACCTGTTCACGGTCATGGACCACTACTTCCAGATGGAGCAGCTGGGCGGCCCGGCCGAGCCGATGCTCGAGGGCTACACCACGCTCGGCTACCTGGCCGGGATCACGGAGAACCTCCGGCTGAGCCTGCTCGTCACCGGCACGACGTACCGCCACCCCGGGCTCCTCGCCAAGATCGTCACCACACTCGACGTGCTCTCCCGAGGCCGGGCGGTGCTCGGGCTCGGCGCGGCCTGGTACGACCGCGAGCACGCCGGGCTCGGTGTCCCGTTCCCGTCGACCGCGGAGCGGTTCGAGCGCCTCGAGGAGACGCTGCGGATCTGCCGGCAGATGTGGAGCGACGACGACGGCCCGTTCGACGGCCGGCACTACCGGCTGGCGGAGACGGTGTGCGTGCCGCCGCCGGTGCAGCGGCCCCGCCCGCCGATCCTCGTCGGCGGGGGAGGGGAGCGGAAGACCCTGCGCCTGGTCGCGCAGTACGCCGACGCCTGCAACCTGTTCCCCCTGGGCCCCGACGGCGTACGCCACAAGCTCGACGTGCTGCGGAGGCACTGCGACGACGTCGGCCGCGACTACGACGAGATCGAGAAGACCATGCTGGGCGGCGCACCGGGCGGCCCGGACCCGGTCGCCGACACCGACGCGTTCCTCGCCGAGATGGAGCGGTACGCCGAGCTGGGCATCAGCCTGGTGACGATGGTGCCGCCCACCGACGACCCGGCCGCCTGGGCGTCGTCGGTGTGCGAGCGTGTCGTCCCGCGGCTCGCCGAGGTGTAGCCACCCCTCAGATCGCTGTCGCCGCGCCCGATCGTGCCTAGGATCGGGATCGGTCGAGGAGGCGGATGTGCGGGTCGTGGTCGGGCTGGTGGTGGCGGCGCTGTTGCCGTGGACCGGGGCCGGGCCGGCAGCTGCGGTGTCTCCGGACGACGAGCCGGCGCGGACCAACCGGGTCGTCGAGACCCGGGTGATCGGGCACTCGGTCGCCGGCCGCCGGATCGTGGCGTTCCGCAAGGGCGCCGAGACCGCGCCGCGCGCCGTCGTCGTGCTCGGACAGATGCACGGTGACGAGCCCGCAGGTGTCGCGACCGTGCGCTGGCTCAAGGAGCATGTCGCGGTGCGCGAGGACGTCACCGTGTGGGTCGTCCCGACGATGAACCCCGACGGCCTCGCACGCGGCACCCGCACCAACGCCCGTGGGGTCGACCTCAACCGCAACTGGCCGATGAACTGGCGACGCACCTCCCGCGGGCCGACGTTCTCAGGGCGCCGAGCCGCCTCGGAGCCGGAGACCCGCGCGGTGCTCGCGTTCCTGCGCGAGGTGCAGCCCGACTACGTCGCCTCGATCCATCAGCCGTACGGCGAGGTCGGCTTCTATGTCGACAAGCCGCGCCCGTTCCAGCGCCGGCTGGCGCGCTACCTCCACCTCCCGCTGCGCGGCATCGGTATCGGCGGGCCCACCCCGCCGCCGGACCCGGACCCGCCCGCCGGGTTGCAGCCGGGCGGCTCGGACAACGCGCCGACCATGACCGGCTGGTACAACGCCCACTACCCGGGCACCGCGATGACGGTGGAGTTCCGCGAGCACCCGCCACGCCGCTACGTGCGAGCGGCGGCGAAGGCGCTGCTGCGGGCGGCGTTGGCCTACTGAGACCTGGGTGGGGAGTCCGGCACGTCGGCGAGCGTGTCGGGCCGGTGCAGCCAGGTGATGTGGTCGCGCGGCCAGACGACCGCGAAGACCCGGCCGACCACGAGATCGTCGTCGACGTACGCGTCGTCCGGGTTGCAGGCGTCGTCCGAGGGATCGCACAGGTGATAGCTGGAGTCGGCCGAGTGGTAACGGTTGTCGCCCATCACGAACAGGTGCCCGTCGGGGACGGGTCCGGCTGTCCACTCGCACTGCTCCTCGCCGCCCGGACCTTCCGGGCCGCGGCAGTCGGTGGTGGCCGCCTCGTTGACGTAGTCGTCCTCGTCGAGCGGGTGCCCGTTGACGAGGAGCCGACCTTGCTCGTCACAGCAGCTGATGACGTCGCCGGCGACACCGATGACGCGCTTCACGAGGTGGTCGCCGGTGGGGTAGAGGCCGACCCTGGTCATCAGCTTGGCCACCGGGTTGGTGGGGCCGGCCTTGTCCTGTGGAGGCAGCCAGTCGCCGGGGTCCTCGAACACCACGACATCGCCGCGCTGCGGCCCCCCGAACCAGTACGACGGCTTCTCCACGAGGATCCGGTCGTTCTTCACGAGACCGGGGACCATCGAGGGGGACGGGATGTAGAACGCCTGGACGAACAGGGTCTTGATGACCAGGGCCAGGACCACCGCGATCCCCACCATCAGCAGCGACTCCTGCCACCAGGTCAGGCGCCGCTTGCCGGAGGTCACAGGCAGGAGGGTACGCACCGCGATCCAGGCTCCCTGGATCGGGACGGGCGACCTGGGATGATGGCCGGCATGCAACCGATCGTCGTGGCCGCGGTCGCGTTCACGCGCGCCGGCGCGCTCCTCACCGTGCGCAAGCGCGGTACCGGCATGTTCATGCTCCCCGGCGGCAAGCTCGAGCCGGGGGAGTCGCCGGCGGATGCGGCTCGCCGTGAGGTGGCCGAGGAGGTCGGCCTCGAGGTCGGCGAGCTCGAGCTGCTGGGGGAGTTCACGGCCGCGGCCGCCAACGAGCCGGACCGGACGATCTCCTCGACGGTCTACCGGGCGGAGCTGCCCGGGGAGCCGCGGGCGGCGGGGGAGATCGACGAGCTGCGCTGGTCGTCGATCGACGAGCCGGGCGCCGGCTCGTGGTCCGATCTCGCCCCGCTGCTGCGCGACCACGTCCTGCCGGCGCTCAGGTCGGGCGCCGCCCGGCATCCGTCGGAGGTCATGACGGAGCGGCTGGTCCTGAGGGCGCTCACGATGGCCGAGCTGGACGAGGTCGCCGCCCTGCACGCGGACGAGCGCGTCTGGCAGCACCGGCCCGAGGGGCGCCACCCGAGCGTGGAGCACACCCGCGGCAAGGTCGTCGGGATGGAGCAGCAGTGGGCTCGCGACGGCCTCGGCTACTGGACCGCGCGGCTGCGCCAGCCGATCGGAGAGCTGCGGGCCGGTGAGTTCGTCGGGGTCGGCGGATGTGCCGTCGAGACGCCCGACGCCTGGTGGAACCTGTACTACCGGTTCCGGCCCGAGGCGCACGGCCACGGGCTGGCCGCCGAGCTCAGCCAGGCCGCGCTGACCGCTGCGCACGACGTCGACGGCGACCGGCCGGTCGTCGCGATCCTGCTCGAGGACAACCACGCGTCCCGGGTGACGGCGGAGCGCGCCGGTCTGCGCCTGCAGCGGCGAGAGCCCGACGGCGGGCGGCCAGACGCCGTACGGCTGATCTATGCGGACCGGACTCTCGACGCGTGAAGAAGTACATCCTCTTCGCTCACGACGGGGTGCTCGTGGACACTGAGCGCTGGTACCTCAGAGCAGGGGAGCGCGCCCTCGCAGAGGTCGGCCTGGTCCTGGACGAGGACCAGTACCTCCGGGACATGAGCCGGGGACTCGGCACCTGGGCGCGTGCCAGGGCCGCCGGGATCGACGAGCAGACCATCAGCAGGCTGCGTGAGGCCCGGGACCGCTACTACCAGGAGCACCTGCGGAGGGAAGCCATCGAGATCGACGGCGCCGTCGACGTGCTGGCGGAACTGTCGACTGGTCGGTCGCAGTGTCAGGATTCGTGGGTGAGTGACTACATCGGGTGGCTGCGGGCTCAGGTGGGACATGATCCGGTGTTGCTCAACTTCGCCGTGGCCGTCATCCGTGATGACGAGGGTCGCCTGCTCTTGCAGCAGCGGGGCGATCGGAGCGGTGACGCAGTCTGGTCGTTCTGCGGGGGAGCTGTGGAGCTCGGGGAGTCGGTCGAACAGGGGGTGGTGCGAGAGGTGCTGGAGGAGACAGGTCTGAAGGATCCGGATCCATGGTTCGCCGCCGACGAACTGCCGCCCATGATGAACCGACAGCTCGAGGACATTGCGATGGACGTCGTCGCGGGACGCGCCAGGATCATTCGATGAGCCCGCGGATTTCACCTGCTCAGAGCCTTCGGCGCCGTGCGACGTCCGGCATGGGGGCGCCGCATGACTGATCTAGTCACGGGGGAGCAGAGGGTGTACGTCGTCACGGACATCGAGACCGATGGCCCGTGGCCCGGCGCGAACTCCATGCGGTCTCTCGCGTCGGTTGCGGTGTCGCCGGATGGAGTCGAGCACGGGCGGTTCGAGGCGGTTCTCGAGGAGTTGCCCGGGGCGGCGCCGAACGTTGACACGTTCGCCTGGTTCCAGACCGAACCGGAGGCCTGGGCGGCGGCGACGGACGATCCGGAGCCGGTGCCGGAGGTGATGCGCAGGTACGTCGCATGGCTCGACGCCCTGCCGCGTCCGCGAGCCTTCGCGGCTTCACCGTTGTCGTTCGACGGCGGTTGGATCGACTACTACCTCCGCCGGTTCACCAGGTACGCCGTGAGCCCAGGTCCGTATGAGAAGGACCGGCTGTTCGATGGCCCGGCGCTCTGCTTGAGGAGCTACGCCGCAGCCGTGACAGGGCGGCCGCCCGCGGAGCTCTCCGCGCCGAACCTTCCACCGGAGTGGCTCGGCGACGTCGAGCACACCCACCAGGCCATCGATGATGCTGTGGGCTTCGCGAACCTGCTGGTGACCCTGTTCGGGATGACAGCGCGGCGGCCGCCTGGTCGAGGCTGAGGCCCAGATTCGTCCCGCCGTTCCTACAAGTCGACGGCGGTGCTGTCGGCTCCGAGTGGGGCATCAGTCGAAGGCGAATGACTCACCTGATCCACACTGAACCTGACATAATGTCAGTTATCGGCGATGAGTCCCGTCCTGTCCCACGCAAACGTGTGACGGGTCCGGCGGAGTACGCGCGTCACGCTGCCACGGCGACATTCTGGCCGAGCAGATCAAAGCCGGTACCGCGGCGCGTTGACAGGCCGGATCGATGGGCTCGCGTGATCGATGCCCGATGAGCTCGGGCCCGGCGACGGCGGCTCGGCCGGGTGCGGCGGCGGTACGACGACGAGCAGCTCGGTGTGGGACCGAAGTGCCAGTGGCAGCGCCGAGACCGCCACCAGGGCCACGAACCCGCTGATCAGCTTGTCGGCCAGGGACGTGAGCACGTTGGAGAAGCTCACGGCGATCAGGAACGTGTGGACCGAGTCCTGCACGAGGTTCGTGATGACGTCGTGACCGGCGCGCAGGTCGTGGCCGTACACGGTGACGATGATCGGTACGGCGAGCAGTGAGCACGCCAGGGCCGCGAGGATGTTGAGGCCGAAGAAGCGCGGCAGGGACCTCCCCAGGTGCCAGCGACGGACGCCATAGCCCCACACCAGCGCCCCGGCGACGTTCACCAGACCGAACGGGATCGAGACCCAGCCGCTGCCGATGACGCCGATCAGGTTCGTGGCCACCCCGACGCCCGCCCCCCGCCAAGGCCCCAGCGCGATCGCGGCCACGGCGGTGCCGACCATGTCGAGATAGATCGGCAGGTGGAAGTAGTCCACGAATACGCGGCCACCGAGGTTGAGCGCCAGGCACCCCAGGAGCAGCAGGACGACCTGACGCCGATCCGACGCGGTCGACGGCGGCTCCTCGGCCGGGCCGCCGGCCGTCCTGGAGGCGTGCACCACGAGGCTCTCCCGCGCCCACAGGGCGACGGCGGACGGCTCCGCGCCCATGGCCCGGACCAGCTCCTCGGTCAACGCGACGTTGATCCGCGTCCGCCCGAACCGGAACGCGTCGTGCACGCTCGACTTCGCGATCCGTGCCCGGTGGGCGTCCATGCCGTCAGCGATCCGTTGCTCGGCGACACGCTGGGCGAGCTCTGCGTACGACGGGGCGCCGGCCTGGTTGCGCAGCTCGTGGAGCCGCTCGATCAGGTGGTCCCAGCGGCCGTCACGCGGGGCGGCGGGGTCTGCTGATGGCACGTGTCGACCTCCCGGTGCAGATCTGCGCCCGGGGGCGCACGACGGCAGCAGCATACGGCCGCCGTCGCGCGCTCCGGGCGTGTTCCGCGGGAGGGGGGCGCGGCCCTCCCCCGTTCGTAGGCCGCGCCCCCGGACCCCATGGAACCAAGTGCGGGCGGGTTCGCGCGGCGGGATGCGCCCGGCGGACGCGATCTTGGACGGTTCCTGGACGGCTGTCGGCCGTGGAGCCCGGTGCGCTAGTGCCAGTTGCTGACCCAGACGTCTCGCGGCGCGGGGTCGCCGGCACCGGTCTCGAGGAGCTTCTTCAGGCTCATCAGGAAGACCCCCCACTTGCTGGAGCAGTGGTACAAGAACTCCACCGGCTCCCGCCAGCCCGAGTGCTGGAACAGCACGATCGCGTGCTCGTCCTCCTGCTTGAGGTCGAAGCGCACCTCGGTGCCGATCCACTCCTCCGGCCCCTCGACGACCTCCCAGCGGACCAGCTTGTCCGGCACCGCCTCCCGGACGACCATGTCGAACCCGCCTGGCTCGGGCGCGCCCTCGAAGCGGAACCGGATGAGTCCCCCGATGCTCGGGTCGCCGGTGGTGTCCTCGGTCCACCAGCCGGCCAGTCCGTCGATCGTGCTCAGTGCCGCGTATGCGTCCGCCAGGGGCGCCGTGGCGCCGACTCGGTGCAGGATGTCCACCATCTCGGTACTCCTTCTCGTCGATGCGGCCTGCCTCTGGGCAGGCTCGTACGACGCCACCGCGGGCGCGGTGACGTGCGGTGCGGGAGGTCAGCCCTGCCGGCCGCCGTCCCGGGTGTGCTGCATCGTCTCGGCGAGCCGCTTGATCCGGGCCAGTCGTGCGTCCCAGGCGGTGCCGACCGCGGTGAGCTGCGCCACCGCTCGGGCAAGCTGGGCCTCGTCGACCTGGTAGCGCCGCTCGCGGCCGGACGGGGTGCCGTGCACGAGCCCGACCCGGTCCAGCACGCCGAGGTGCTTGGCGACCGCCTGGCGGGTGACCGGCAGCTGCGCGCTCAGCGTCGTGGCGGTCCCGCCGCCGTCGGCCAGGATCAGGTCCAGCATGCGCCGCCGGGTGGGGTCGCCGACCGCCGACCAGAGGTCGTCGTCGACGGTGGTGGTGGTGCTCATCGGCTCGCGCCGACCCGATCGGCATAGGTGACCAGGCGCGGCAGGAAGTGGTCCCAGCCCTGGACGTGCTCGGCGTACATCTCCTCGAGCACCGCGGCCTCCCAGCCGAGCTCGCGGTAGCCGGTCTCGGAGAAGCGCAGCAGCGTGCCGGTGCCCGACGGCACCAGGTCGAAGGTGACCAGCAGGGAGTTGCTCGCGGAGGCTGTCTCGCCCGACTCGTGCACCCAGCGGAAGGAGAACCTTCGGGGCGGGTCGGCCTCGACGACGGCGATCGGCGCGACCTGCGCGTCCGGCTTCGTCGTGTCGCCGAACGAGATGACGCCGGTGCCGCCGGGCGCCGGGTCGAACTCGGCGTCGTCGGGCCACCACTCGCGCAGGTGCTCGGGCCTGCTCACGACCTCGTACACCACCTCGGGGGTCGCCTCGATGCGGAGCTCCCGCTCGATCGTGCCCCGCTCACTCCCCTGGCTCGTCTGCGTCATGCCACTCTCCTTCGTGATGCAACCGTTGGTTGCACGCTACCTCGGAGGAGCGCGATGCGCAACTACTTGTTGCGCACAGGTTGCTTCACGTACGCCGCGAGGTGCTGCCCGGTGAGCGTGTTCTGGGCCGCCACCAGGTCCGCGGGGGTCCCCTCGAACACCACCCGTCCACCGTCGTGGCCCGCCCCCGGGCCGAGGTCGACGATCCAGTCGGCGTGCGCCATCACGGCCTGGTGGTGCTCGATCACGATCACCGACCGGCCCGAGTCCACGAGGCGATCGAGCAGGCCGAGCAGCTGCTCGACGTCCGCGAGGTGCAGGCCGGTCGTCGGCTCGTCGAGCACGTAGACCTCGCCCTTGTCGGCCATCTGCGCCGCGAGCTTGAGCCGTTGCCGCTCCCCTCCCGAGAGGGTGGTGAGCGGCTGGCCCAGACTGACATAACCGAGGCCGACGTCGGCGAGCCGCTCGAGGACCTTGCGGGCCGCCGGCGTCGCCGCGTCCCCCTCGCTGAAGAACTCCAGCGCCTCGGCGACCGGCATCGCGAGCACCTGGCTGATGTCCTTGCCGCCGAAGGTGTACTCCAGCACCACCGCCTGGAACCGCTTGCCCTCGCAGTCCTCGCACGGCGACTCGACGGTCGCCATCACTCCCAGCTCGGTGAAGATCACGCCGGCGCCGTTGCACGTCGGGCAGGCGCCCTCGGAGTTGGCGCTGAACAGCGCCGGCTTGACGCCGTTGGCCTTCGCGAACGCCTTGCGGATCGGGTCGAGCAGGCCCGTGTACGTCGCCGGGTTGCTGCGCCGGGAGCCTTTGATCGCCCCCTGGTCGATCACGACCACGCCGTCACGGCCCGCGACCGAGCCCTGGACCAGCGAGCTCTTGCCGGAGCCGGCGACGCCGGTGAGCACGCACAGCACGCCGAGCGGGATGTCGACGTCGACGTCCTGCAGGTTGTGCGTCGAGGCGCCGCGGACCTCCAGGGCACCTGTCGGCGTGCGGACCTCGGCCTTGAGCGAGGCCCGGTCGTCGAGGTGCCGGCCGGTGACGGTGGGCGTGCGCCGCAGCTCGTCGTACGTGCCCTCGAAGACCACCTCTCCCCCGGCGCCGCCGGCGCCGGGACCGAGGTCGACCACGTGGTCCGCGATCGCGATCGTCTCGGGCTTGTGCTCGACCACGAGCACGGTGTTGCCCTTGTCGCGCAGCTGCAGCAGCAGCTGGTTCATCCGCTGGATGTCGTGGGGGTGCAGCCCGATCGTGGGCTCGTCGAAGACGTAGGTGACGTCGGTGAGCGAGGAGCCCAGGTGACGGATCATCTTGGTGCGCTGGGCCTCTCCCCCGGACAGCGTGCCCGCCGGTCGGTCCAGGGAGAGGTAGCCAAGCCCGATCTCGGCGAACGAGTCGAGCAGATGCTGGAGGCCGGCGAGCAGCGGCGCCACGGTGGGCTCGTCCAGCTCGCGGATCCAGTCGGCTAGGTCGGTGATCTGCATCCGGCACAGGTCCGCGATGTTCCTGCCGGCGATCATGGAGGACCGGGCCTCCTTGCTGAGCCGGGTGCCGTCGCAGTCGGGACACGTCGTGAACGTGATCGCCCGCTCCACGAACGCCCGGATGTGCGGCTGCATCGCCTCGACGTCCTTGGACAGCATCGACTTCTGGATCTGCGGGATCAGGCCGAGGTAGGTCAGGTTGATCCCGTCGACCTTGATCTTGGTCGCCTCCTTGTAGAGGAGGTCCTCGCGCTCCCGCTTGGTGTACTTGCCGAGGGGCTTGTCGGGGTCGAACCAGCCGCAGCCGCGGAAGATCCGGCCGTACCAGCCCTCCATGCTGTAGCCCGGGATCGTGATCGCGCCCTCGTTGAGCGACTTGGTCTCGTCGTACAGCGCGGTCAGGTCGAAGTCGCTCACCGAGCCCATGCCCTCGCAGCGGGGGCACATGCCGCCGAGGTAGACCGCCTTGCGGACCACGTTGCGCTCGACCCGGCCGCCCTTCTCGGTGCTCATCACGCCGCTCGCGGTGCGGGTCGGGACGTTGAACGAGAACGCCGTCGGCCCGCCGATATGCGGCCGCCCGAGGCGGCTGAAGAGGATCCGCAGCATCGCGTAGGCGTCGGTCGCGGTGCCGACGGTGGAGCGCGGGTTGGCGCCCATCCGCTCCTGGTCGACGATGATCGCGGTGGTCAGCCCGTCGAGGACGTCGACGTCGGGCCGGGTCAACGAGGGCATGAAGCCCTGCAGGAACGCGCTGTAGGTCTCGTTGATCAGCCGCTGCGACTCCGCGGCGATCGTGTCGAAGACCAGCGAGCTCTTGCCCGACCCCGACACGCCGGTGAACACCGTCAGCCGGCGCTTGGGGATCTCGACGTGCACGTCCTTGAGGTTGTTGACCCGGGCGCCGTGGACGCGGATCAACTCGTGGCTGTCCGCGGCGTACGACGGGGTGCTGGACGCAGGACTCAAGCGATCTCCCGGATCCGGATGAGGTTGCCCGCGGGGTCGCGGAAGGCACAGTCGCGCAGGCCATACGGCTGGAGGGTCGGCTCCTGGACGACCTCGGCCTCGGTCGCCTGCACCTGGTCGAAGGTGCCGTCGAGGTCCTTGGTCGCCAGCAGGATCCAGCCGTAGGTGCCCTTGGCCATCATCTCGGCGATCATCCGGCGCTCGTCCTCGGTGATGCCGGGGTCGGCCGCGGGCGGTCCGAGCAGGATGCAGGTCTCGGGCTGGCCGACCGGGCCGACGGTGATCCAGCGCATCGTGCCGGTGCCGACGTCGCTGCGCACCTCGAAGCCCAGCGCGTCGCGGTAGAACGCGAGCGACTCCTCCGGGTCGACGTGCGGGAGGGCGGTGGTGTGAATGGTGAGGTCCATGGCGCTCACGCTAGGTGCGGCTGCGGGGTCGGCGCTTCTCGATTCCTGACCGGTCTGGTGACCTGCTTGACCACGCACGACGGCATCCCCTCGACCGCGCCCGCCGTCTCCCGGCGGTAGGTGCTGGGCGGCATGCCGACCAGCTCGGTGAAGCGGGTGCTGAACGTGCCCAGCGAGGAGCACCCGACCGCGAAGCAGACCTCCGTGACGCTGAGGTCCCCCCGGCGCAGGAGTGCCATCGCCCGCTCGATGCGCCGCGTCATCAGGTAGCCGTACGGCGACTCGCCGTACGCGAGCTTGAACTGGCGGCTCAGGTGCCCGGCCGACACGTGGGCGCCCCGGGCGAGCGCCTCGACGTCCAGGGGCTGGGCGTACTCCCGGTCGATCCGGTCCCGCACCCGCCGGAGCCGCGCGAGGTCGCGCAGGTCGGGCGTCTTCCCAGGTGGAGGCGTCACCTGCGAGATCGTGCCACACCAAGCACCAGCCGGTCATCGGCGATCTCTTCAGTCCGGCCCGGGTCGGCCGATGGTCTGAGGTATCCGGGGGCACTCCCGGGGCTCCTTGGACAGGAGACCTCGAGCCACTCGGGATGATGTGGGAGGACAGCGCCATGTGGGACACCGTCGAGACCAGCACCCATCACCTGTCGCACGACCGTCCGTGCCCCCTGTGCGGGCACGCCCTGCACGTGTACCTCGCGTGCGACGGCTGCGACTGCGAGCCGCGCGAGGCGCGGACCGCCTGCGCCTGACCTGCTCTCGCCTGACTGTCCGGGATCAGGCTCCCCCGGCGCGCCGGCGCTCGAGCACGTCGAGGTCGCGCTCGGCGAAGAGCCGGTGCTCCCACTCCTCGTTGAGGATCGCCTGCAGGCACCGGCGTACGGCGTAGGACTCCGGGGGCGGGTAGCCGGGGGCGTCCACCGGCTCGGTGTGGCCGGCGAGCTGCTCGTCGGTGAGGCCGGCCAGCACCTCGCGGACGGTGCGCATCCGGTCGGCTCGGACCGCCAGGATCTCGTCGAGGTTCGGCCGCGCGTCGGGGTCGTTCGGGACGCCGGGCACGTCACCCATCTCGGTGTGCGGCAGGCCGAGCGGGTGGAACGGCGCAGGGTCGCCCAGGACAGCCCGGCCCACCCACGCGTCGGTGGCCATCACGAGGTGGCGCAGGGTCTCGATGAACGACCACTCGCCGTCGACCCGCTCGTGCAGCAGTTCGGGCGGCAGCCGCCGCGCCCGCTCGAGGGTCACCGGCCAGAGCTGCTCGAGTGCAGCCCACCCGGCCCGGAAGCCGTCCGCGTCGGCGGGGCGCATCTTGCGCCGCTGCGGGTAGCGGCGGTCGAGCTCGGCCTCGACCAGCGGCGCGACGTCGACGCCGTTGACGGTGAGACCCTCGATGACGCCGTCGATCTCGGCGCCGACCATGAGCGCACCACGGATGACCGCGCCGCTGAGGTCGACGTTGTGGAAGCGCGACCCCTGGAGATCGACGTTCTCGAAGCGGGACCCCCGGAGGTCCTCCTGGATGTGCTCGACCATGCGATCACCGTAGATGCCGGCGCGGACAGCGCGATCCCCCTGACCCGAACGGGCCATGTCGGCCTGACGTGCTCGGGGGGTTTGCTCCCATCACGTCACATCAGCCCCACTGGTTCTCTACCGTCGGAGCCATTGGTTCCAGGCCCCAGGCCCGGTCGGCACCTGCGTCCACAGGTCGTCCGGGGTGGGGTTGGCGGGCCACGCCGTGGGGCAGACCGAGGGGTACGAGAGGAGGCAGAGCCATGTGGGACACCGTCCAGACCAACACGGTGCACCTGTCGCACGACATGCCGTGCCCACAGTGCGGGCACGCCCTCCACACCTACCTTGCGTGCGGAGACACCTGCGACTGTGAGCCGGTCCGGCTGCGCCGGAGCGTCGAGCCGGTCCTCGTCTGACCCGTTCCGGATCAGCCGACCGGGCCCACGGTCGCGACCCGCTCGAGCACCGGGAGGTCGGGGCGGCCCTCGACCTTGCCGGCCACCCACCAGATCCGCAGCCCGGGCGTGCCGAGCTCGAGGATCGCGAGGTTGTTGTCGAACCAGGGGCCCTGCGTGACGCCCCAGCGCAGCGGCTCGAGCGGGACCCGGCCCGCGAGCGAGAGCAGGCGGCCCAGCAGGCCGGCCGGCCGCTTCGACGCCCCCTGCATGAAGCCCCGCATCCCCCGCGGGAGCGGATTGCGGATCGGCGAGCAGACCGCCTGCACGATCCGGCTCGCCACCAGGCCGCCGCGCGGCCACGCCTCCGCGACGTAGCTGTGGTGGACGTCCCCGGAGAGGAACGTGATCGTCCGCGGTGCGCGGCCGCGCCGGCCCGAGGCGACCTCGACCACGATCTCGGCCACGTCGCGGAAGCCCTGCTCGAACGCCGCCCAGTGCTCGAGGTCCGCCGCGGTTCGGACCCTCTCCCCCAGGACCTTGCCCGGCCGTCCCCAGGCGCCCTCGGCGATCGACTCGCTGAACGACTCGATGTGGTGCAGCCCTGGCGCCAGCAGGAACGGCAGCGACGTGCCCACCAGCAGGTGGTCGACGTCGCCCTGCAGCTGGGCGTCGAGCCACATCAGCTCGCCCTCGTCGAGCATCGAGCGCCGGTCGGGCTCCAGCACCCGGGCGGCGCGCGAGTCCACCACGACCAGCCGGGCCTGGGTGTCGAAGTCGCGCGAGTAGCTCCAGCGGTAGGTCTCCGGGTGCTGGTCGGCGCGGTCCGCGAGCGCGTCGAGCGCGTCGCTCACGTCCAGCTCCTGGCCGCCGTCAGCATCGCGGTCGTACGACGTGATCCGCCGCCACAGCTCGTCGGCGGCGCGCTCCTCGGGGCCGAGGTTGCCGAGGTGCTGGTAGATCCAGTACGACGCCAGCCCGCCCACGACGCGGTCGTGCCACCACGACGTCGACTCCATCTCCTGGCGCCAGGACCAGCTGGTGTTCCAGTCGTCGCGGATGTCGTGGTCGTCGAAGATCATCGCGCTGGGCAGCGTCGACAGCAGCCACCGGTTGGCCGGGTCGCGCCACGCGAGGGCGTAGAGGTGGGCGTACTCCTCGAAGTCCTTCAGCTCGTACCACGGAGCCTGCTCGGGGTCGCGGCGCCGTTCGATGAACTCGCGCATCTCGTCGCTGGTCTCGTCCGCGTAGACCTGGTCGCCGAGGAACAGCACGAGGTCGGGCCAGCGCTCGCTGTCCTCCGGCGAGTCGTCGGCGGTGATGCCGGCCATGAACAGCGCGTACGCCCGCAGCGCGTCGACGCCGAACTGCGCGTTGCCCCGCTCGTCGTGGTCGACGCTGACCCGGCACGACCCGAAGGCCATCCGCAGCGGCTTGCCCGGCTGCAGCGTGGGGATCACCGAGGGTGGGAAGTCCGCGAACGCGGGGTCGCCCGGCGGCCAGACCCGGGTGCCGCCCACCTCGACCGTGTACGGCGTCTTCGTCCCCGGCTCCAGCCCGGTGAGCTCGACGAGGGCGTAGTGGTGGCCGTGCGCGCCGAACGTCCGGGCCTCGGCGTGGCGGCCGCCGGCGGTCACGGTCACGACGGCCGGGTCGGCCGTCTCGACCCACACCGTCGCGGACGTGGCGTCGACGTACCTGAGCAAAGGGCCGAGCACCAGATCCGACATGGGACCGAACCTAATACGCTGTCGCCCATGGCGACCCCTGTGCAGCGCACCTCCCACGTCCCGGCGCCCTCCGCGGCGCACCCGATCGCCGGGCAGCAGCCGGTCGAAGCCGTCCCCGTCGTCGCACCCTTCGGCTGGGTGCTGGCGATCGCCGGCGCGGTCGGGCTGCTGCTCGCGACCTGGCTGATCTACCCCCTCGACTACGACGGCATGTGGGCCGGCTACCGCGGCGGGATCATCGGCACCGTGGCGATCGTGGCCGCGATGTCGCTGCGTACCTCGCTCCCGGACCGGCCCGCGATCGCCGTGATCGCGCTCTGTGGCGCGCTGCTGGTGCTGTTCGGGGTCTTCCTCGACAACCCGCAGAAGGTGCTGGTCAGCGAGCTCTCCGCCGGCGCGGTGCTGCTGCTCGCGGCCGGGCTGCTCGCCGCGGGCTCCCCCCGTCGCTGACGGGAGGGAGCCTCAGGGCTCGATCAGCACCTTGATCGCCCGGCGCTCGTCCATCGCCCGGTAGCCCTCGGCGACCTCGTCGAGGGGCAGCCTGCTGTCGAAGACGAGGCCCGGTTCGATCCGTCCACTCAGCACCAGGTCGAGCAGCTCGGGCACGTAGCGCCGCGTCGGCGCCATGCCGCCCGCGAGGCCGACGTTGCGTTGGAACATCCGGCGCACCGGGAGCTCCACCCCGTGCGGCACGCCGACGAACCCGACCATCGAGCCCGGGCGCGCGATCGCGAAGGCCGACCGCATCGCGTCGTCGGTGCCGACGCACTCGAGCACAGCGTCGGCCCCCACTCCCTCGGTGATCTCGAGGACCGCGGCCGTGCCGTCCTTGCCGCGCTCGGCGACGACGTGGGTCGCACCGAACCGGCGGGCCAGCTCCTGGCGCGGCTCGTGGCGCGACATCGCGACGATGGTCTCGGCGCCCATGACGGACGCCGCCAGCACGCCGCACAGCCCGACCGCGCCGTCGCCGACCACGACCGCCGTACCGCCCTGGCGGACGCCGGCCGACACCGCCGCGTGCCAGCCGGTCGGCATCACGTCGGAGAGCGTGAGCAGCGAGGGCAGCAGCGCCGCGTCGGGCATGCCGTCGGTCTTGACCAGGCTGCCGTCGGCCTGGGTGACCCGGGTGAGCTCGGCCTGGCCGCTCTCGGTGAAGCCGAGGTTGGTGCAGGCCGACTGCGCACCGGCGAGGCAGTGCGGGCAGGTGTTGTCGCAGTGGTCGAAGGGGACGATCACGAAGTCGCCGGGCCGGAACGAGCGGACGTCGGCGCCGACCTCCTCGACTACCCCGACGCACTCGTGGCCGATGGTGTCGCCGGGCGTGATGTCGTTCTCGCCGCGGTAGGGCCACAGGTCGGAGCCGCAGATGCATCCGGCGACCACGCGGACGATCGCGTCGGTCGGTGCGGAGATGGTCGGGTCGGGGACCTCGGAGACGCGGATGTCGCGGGGGCCGTGGATCGTGGTGGCACGCATGAGAGCATCTTCTCAGCACCCCTCGCCGCCCCTCGGTCCCGGCTCCCCGGCCGCCGACACCCCGGCGGCGGGGGTTTGTTGTCTTATCTCATATATGAGTTACCGTGGCGGTATGAGTGAGGGATACAAGAACCGCATCGGGAACCTCATCCGGGACGCGCGCAAGCACCGGGGCCTGACCCAGCACCAGCTCGCGGACCTTCTCGGGACCAGCCAGAGTGCGATCAACCGGATCGAGAAGGGTCACCAGAACCTCTCGCTGGAGATGCTCGCCCGCATCGGCGCCGCCCTGGACTCCGAGATCGTCGCGCTGGGCGCCGGACCCACGCACCTGCGCGTGAGCGGCCCGACCACGCTGTCGGGTGAGATCGAGGTCAAGACCTCTAAGAACGCCGGGGTCGCGCTGCTGTGCGCCACCCTGCTCAACCGCGGCCGCACGACGCTGCGCAAGGTCGCCCGGATCGAGGAGGTCAACCGCCTCCTCGAGGTGCTGACCAGCATGGGCGTGCAGTGCCGCTGGCTCAACGACGACAACGACCTCGAGATCGTGCCCCCCAAGGAGCTCGACCTCGAGCACATCGACGCCGACTCCGCCCGGCGCACCCGCTCGATCATCATGTTCCTGGGCCCGCTCCTGCACCGCACCGACGTGTTCGAGCTGCCGTACGCCGGCGGCTGCGACCTCGGCACCCGCACGGTCGAGCCGCACATGGCTGCGCTGCGGCCCTTCGGCCTCGAGGTCAAGGCCACCGACGGCAGCTACCACGCCGCGGTCAACCGGGCCATCGAGCCGCACCGCCCGATCGTGCTCACCGAGCGCGGCGACACCGTCACCGAGAACGCCCTGATGGCCGCCGCCCTGCACCCGGGCACCACGGTGATCCGCAACGCCTCGTCCAACTACATGGTCCAGGACCTCTGCTTCTACCTCGAGCGGCTCGGCGTCCGCATCGACGGCATCGGCACCACCACGCTCTCGGTCACCGGCCTGGCGAACATCGACGTCGACGTCGACTACGCGCCGAGCGAGGACCCGATCGAGGCGATGTCGCTGCTCGCGGCCGCGATCGTCACGAAGTCCTCGATCACGATCCGCCGGGTGCCGATCGAGTTCCTCGAGATCGAGCTCGCGCTGCTCGAGGAGATGGGCTTCCTCTACGAGCGCTCCGAGGAGTACGTCGCGCTCAACGGGCACACCCGGCTGGTCGACATCACCACCAAGCCGTCGAGCCTGCACGCGCCGCTGGACAAGATCCACCCGATGCCGTTCCCGGGGCTCAACATCGACAACCTGCCGTTCTTCGCGGTGATCGCCGCCGTCGCCGAGGGCCAGACGCTGCTGCACGACTGGGTCTACGAGAACCGCGCGATCTACCTCACCGACCTCAACAAGCTCGGTGCCAAGGTCAAGCTGCTCGACCCCCACCGGGTGATGATCGAGGGGCCCACGAGCTTCACCGGCACCGAGCTGGTCTGCCCGCCTGCGCTACGCCCGGCCGTGGTGATCCTGCTGGCGATGCTCGCCTCGAAGGGCACCTCGGTGCTGCGCTCGACGTACGTCATCCACCGCGGCTACGAGGACCTGGCCGAGCGGCTCAACCAGCTCGGCGCCACGATCGAGACGTTCCGCGACATATAGGAGCCGTCAAGGCGCTTCGCTGGTCGAGTAGCGAGCGCCAGCGAGCGTATCGAGACCGCTGCACGTACTCGACCTGGTCTCGATACGCCCGTCGCGGCCTCGTTCCTCGGCCGCGGGGCTACTCGACCTGGTGCCTGATTCCGGGCCTTCGCGAGCTCAGGCCCGGGTCACTCGAAGAGGGTCTCCACCCAGGCACGCGGGCTGGGCTTGCCGACCGGCGGGGCGGTCATGTCGGCGGTGATCCGCGGCATCGGGGCGGTGTGCTGACCGGCGTGCCGGTGCCAGTCGCCCTCGGCCTCGATCAGCGCGCCGAGGTCGGCGCGGGCGAGGAAGACGCCGTGGCCGTCCGGGCACTGGCTGATCTCGCCCTCGCCCAGCGACGAGCTCAGGGTGCGGGTGACCATCTCGGTGCCACAGCGAGGACAGGTCAAGGTCTCCATGCCCCGACGCTACCGCCCGCCCGGGTGGCCCGGGCGGAGCCCCTGCCGTGAATACTGCACCCGTGGTCATGCCGCGCACCGGGTTCGCCTTCCTCGACGATCCGGGCCCCGTCCTCGCCTTCGCCCACCGCGGCGGCGCCTACCACCCGGAGATCGAGGGCCTGGAGAACACCCTGGCGGCGTTCCGCCATGCGGTGGAGCTCGGCTACGACTACCTCGAGACCGACGCGCACGTGACCCGCGACGGCGTGCTGCTGGCCTTCCACGACACCGTCCTGGACCGGGTGACGGACCGGCGCGGTGAGATCGGGGCGCTCACCCACGCCGAGGTCCGTCGTGCGCTGGTCAACGGGCGGGAGTCGGTGCCGACGCTGGCCGAGCTGTTCGACGCGTTCCCGCACGCCCGGTTCAACATCGACCTCAAGTCGGACGGGGCGGTGCCGGCACTGGCGGAGTTCATCGCGGCGCGCGAGGCCTGGGACCGGGTGCTCGTGGGCTCGTTCTCGCGGCGCCGCACCGGGCAGTTCCGGGCCCTGACCGGTGGTCGGGTCCCGACGTCGGCCACCCCGGCGGAGATCGTGCTGTTCCGCTTCCTGCCCAGCGGCCGGCTGGCCGCCCTGCTCAGCCGCGGCCGGTTCGCCGCGTTCCAGGTCCCCCACCGCCACGGCCGGATCAGGATCGTCACCCCCGGGTTCGTACGCCGGGCCCACGCCGCAGGTCGGCACGTCCACGTGTGGACGATCGACGAGGCGGACGAGATGCGGGAGCTGCTCGACCGGGGCGTCGACGGGCTGTTCACCGACCGCACCGACATACTCAAGGCCGTCCTGACCGAGCGGGCACAGTGGCGGGAGGCGACATGACGGCGAGCGGGATCGCGGACCTCGGACCGCTGCGGCGCGCCCGGGAGCAGAAGGCGTGGTACTGGTACGACTGGGCCAACAGCGCCTACGTCACCACGACCGCCGCGGTGCTGTTCGCGCCGTACCTCACCTCGGTCGCCGAGAAGGCCGCCTGCGGACGCGCGACCGACGACGACGCGGGCTACAAGTGCACTACCGACCTGCACGTGCTCGGGCTGGACGTCTCGGCGGGCTCACTGGTCTTCTACATCGTCACGGCCGCGACCATCCTCTCGGCGTTCGTGCTGCCGGTGGTCGGCGCGATCGCCGACCGCAGCAGCCGCAAGCCGCGCCTGCTCGGCGGGTTCGCCTGGTCGGGCAGCGCGATGGCGATGGCGATGTTCCTCGTGGCGGGCTCCAACTGGCAGCTGGGGGCCGTGCTGCTGCTCCTGGCGACCCTCTTCCTCGGCGCGAGCCTGGTCGTGTACGACGCGCTGCTGGTCGAGGTCGCCGACCCGGACGAACGCGACCGGGTGTCCTCGCGCGGCTGGGCGCTGGGCTACCTCGGCGGCGGGCTGCTGCTCGCGCTCAACTTCGGCCTGCTGACCGCGCTGAGCGACCACACCGAGCTCGCGGTGCGGATCAGCCTCCTCAGCGCGGGCGTGTGGTGGGCGGCGTTCACGATCATCCCGGTGCGCGGCATCCGGTCGCGGCCGCCCGTGAACGTGGTGGCGGAGCCGGGCGGGCTGCTCCAGGCGAGCTTCGGCCAGCTCTGGCGGACGCTGAAGGACCTGCGCCGCTACCCCGTCACCCTGACGTTCCTGGTCGCCTACCTGTTCTACAACGACGGCATCCAGACCGTGATCTACGCGGCGTCGGTGTACGGCGAGAAGCAGCTCGGGTTCGAGAAGAGCACGGTCCTGCTGGCCTTCCTCGTCGTCCAGTTCGTCGGCATCCTCGGGGCGCTGTGGTTCGGCCGGGTGGCCCAGGGGCGCGGCGCCTACCACGTGATCCTCGGTGGGCTCTTCGTGTGGCTGCTGGTCGTCGTGGCCGGCTGGCTCACCCCCGACGAGAACCTCCCGCTGTTCCTGCTGCTCGCGATCGGGATCGGGATCGTGCTGGGCGGCACCCAGGCGCTGTCGCGGTCCTTCTACAGTCAGCTGATCCCCCGCGGGCGGGAGGCGGAGTACTTCTCGCTCTACCAGGCCTGCGAGCGCGGCACGAGCTGGGTGGGGACGCTGATCTTCGGCCTGGTCCACCAGTGGACCGACTCCTACCGGCCCGCGCTGCTCGCGCTGGTGGTGCTGTTCGTGCTCGGGATCGGGTTCCTGCTGCGGGTCGACCCGCGCCGGGGCATCGCGGAGGCCGGCAACGCCCTCCCCCGGGTCGTCTGAGGGCGCAGCGCGCCCGGTGCGGCGCGCCTGAGGGTTTCGGCGGTCAGCAGCCGGAACCCGCACGACACGCCGGGGACGTACGGCGTGTCGTGCGGCTTTCGGCTGCCAGCAGCCGAACCCCCGGCGTGACAAGCGGGTGTGAGCCCGGCCACGACGACGATTCCTGGAATCATCACCCCCCCGGTACCGTTGAACGGGTTGAGACGTCGTCCGGCTGGGTACATGAAATCCCGGAGTCCGGTGTCACGAACAGCGGAGTTCGTCCGTCTCGGTCAACACACGGGGGACAAGAATTCGGGAGGTGGCTCATGGCGGAGCGCACGCTGCGCGGAGCGCGGCTGGGGGGCCAGAGTTTCGAGGATGAGCGCGGCATCGAGTTCGCGGCTCGTCAGCAGGTCGGGTACCGGTGCCCCCAGGGGCACGAGTTCGAGATCACGATGTCGGTCGAGGCCGACGTCCCGGCGGTGTGGGAGTGCCCGCGCTGCGGTGGCGAGGGACTGAGCGTCTCCGGCATCCAGCCCGAGGTGAAGGCTGAGAAGCCGGCCCGCACCCACTGGGACATGCTGCTCGAGCGGCGCTCGGAGAAGGAGCTCGAGGACATCCTCAAGGAGCGGCTGCAGCTGCTCCGCGACGGAGAGATCGGCCCCGCTCACCTGCACCGCGTCAACCAGAAGAAGCGCAAGGCGACCGCGTAGGCCTCGGCCGACGCGTCGCTACTCGTCGATCACCTCGCCCCGGACGACCGGGCCCTCGGGTCCGCGTCCGGGGCGAGTCACGTCCAGGAGCACCCGGCGCGAGACGAGCGTCGCCAGGAGGCGCCGGAAGACCGGCCGGGTCGGGGGCAGCACCAGCAGCAGGCCGAACCCGTCGGTGACGAACCCGGGGGTCAGCATCAGGGTGCCACCGACCAGGATCAGAGCGCCGTCCGCGAGCTCGCGGGCGGGCATCCGTCCGGTCCCGAGCGCGTCGCGCAACGCCCGCCAAGCGCGGGTGCCCTCGCGCCGCACCAGCCAGGCACCCACCACGCTGTCGGCCACCAGCAGCAGGATCGTCCAGCCGGCACCGATGACCTGCCCGACCTGGACGATCACGTAGATCTCGAGCAGCGGCAGCAGCACGAACGAGAGGACCAGCGCCAGCGCGACCGGCCGGCGGCGCCGGCGGCTCACGGCCGGCTCCGCCCGAGTGCTCGGCGTACCTGTGCCGTCCGCTGGCGCACCCCCCAGGCGGTGATCCGCTTGAGTGACTCGGTGGCGACCGCGCCGCTCATCTTGGAGTCGCCGCGCACCCGCTCGACGAACTCGATCGGCACCTCGCGCACGGTCAGGCCGGCGGTGAGAGCGCGGGCGACCATGTCGGTCTGGAAGACGTAGCCGGTGGACTCGACCGACTCGAGGTCGATCTTCTCGAGCGTCGCGCGCCGGAACAGCCGGAAGCCGGCGGTCGCATCGCGCACCGGCACGCCGAGGAGCAGCCGGACGTAGAGGTTGCCGCCGCGGGAGAGCAGCTCGCGGCGCAGCGGCCAGTTCACGACCGAGCCGCCGGGGACCCAACGCGAGCCGATCACCAGGTCGGCACCGGCGAGCGCGTGGAGCAGCCGGTCGAGCTGCTCGGGCTGGTGGGAGCCGTCGGCGTCCATCTCGCCGATCACGTCGTAGCCGGCGTCGAGCGCGACCCGGAAGCCGTGCAGGTACGCCGCGCCCAGACCGGCCTTCGCGGTGCGGTGCACGACCGAGACCGCGGGGTCGGCCGCTGCCAGCTCGTCGGCGATCGCGCCGGTGCCGTCGGGCGAGCCGTCGTCGACGACCAGCACGTCGACGTCCGGCTGGGCGGCGCGGAGGCGGCCCACGATCCAGGCGAGGTTGCTCGCCTCGTTGTACGTCGGGATCACCACCACGACGCGTCCGAGGCCCTCGACGCTGCGCTCACCCATCGGGTCACTCACCTGCGGTACGCCCTCCACTCGCGGCCGGGGCCGCGACCGGGTGGTCGGAGCCTGCCGGGCCGTCCTCGGCTGCTTGCCGGTTCCTCTTCCGACGATACGTGAGCCGGCCTGACCCCAAGGTGACCAAGAGACCAACGGCGGTGAGCGCGATGCAGAACCGGCCGGTCCAGGCCCCCAGCCGCACCGCCGGCGTGACGCTGTCCACGAGCCCGACCCGCTCGACCAGCACCCGCTGGGTGCGGGGCGCGGCGCTCGCGATCACCTCGCCGTCGGGGTCGATCACGCCGGAGACGCCGTTCGTGGAGGCCACCGCCAGCCACCGCCCGGTCTCGATCGCGCGCAGCCGGGTGATCGCGAACTGCTGGTCGATCTGGTCGGTGTGGATGAACGTCGCATTGCTGGTCTGCACGGTCAGCAGCTGAGCGCCATGGCTGACCTGGGCGTAGATGCCGTCGTCGTACGCCACGTCGAAGCAGATCGCGTCGGCGACCTCGGTCCCGGCCACCTGCAGCGGCGTCGAGCGGGTGCCGCTGAGCATGTCGCGCGGGATCTCCGCGAGCCGCCCGAACTGGCGGGTGAAGAACTCCCGCGCCGGGATGTACTCCCCGAACGGCACCGGGTGGCGCTTGGTGTAGCGGTCCCCCGCGCCCGTGACCGGGTCCCAGACGATGCCCTGGTTGAGCACGTGCTCCGGGCCGGCGTCGACGATCGCGCCGACCAGGATCGGCACCCCGATGGCGGCGCTGGCCGCCCGGATGCCGGCGTTGGTCTGGGCGTCGCGGAACGGGTCGATCGCGGTGGAGTTCTCCGGCCAGAGCACGAAGTCGGGGCGCTCCGCGGTGCCGGCCGCCACGTCGCGGGCGAGCTGGACGGTCACGTCCACCTGGTTCTGGGTGACCTGCCGGAAGTCGTAGAGGATGTCGTCGCCGTTGCCCGGCACGTCGCCCTGGACGGCCGCCACCGTGATCTCGCCGGTGGCGTCGGCCTGCCACGGCACCGCCACCGGCAGCGCGACCACGGCGAACAGCCCGACCAGCGCTCCGGCGGCAACCTTGCGCTCGCGGCTCTCTGCCACGGCCAACCAGGCGAGGAGCGTGCCACTGAGCGCGAGCAGGAGGCTGACGCCGACCGAGCCCACCCACGGGAGCGCGTTGGCGACCGGGGTGTCGACCACGGCGAAGGCGAGCCGTCCCCAGGGCATGCCGCTGAACGGCCAGCCGCTGCGCCAGACCTCGACCGCGACCCACGCGGCGGCCACCCACAGCGGCCACCAGCGGTGCCGGCAGAGCACCGCGGTGAGCGAGCCGAGCAGGCCGAGGAACACCGCCTCGACGCTCGCGAGAGCCAGCCACGCGTCGACGCCGACCGCACGCATCCAGAACAGCAGCACGTACTGGAAGCCGAGCCCGAACAGCAGGCCCGGCAGCCAGGCGATCCGGGCGCGCAGCCCCCGGACGGACAGCACGAACCCGGCGACGGCGAACGGGATGACCACGGGGGCCGCGACCGGCTCGAAGGCGAGGGACAGGACGACGCCCGACAGCAGCGCGAGGAGGAGGCGGGCGGGCACGAGACGAAAATACCGGTCCGGCGGGCGCCGGACCGGCTCAACCCACCTCTCGGCCTCGCCGGGAGCTCCACATCCTGCAGATCACGGAAGGGAGCCGCACCCTTCGGACCAGCACGACGCCGACTGGCTGCCGAGAGCGTGACTGTTGTCTAGGGGACACGGGTCCCTTCCGTATCCGTCCTCGCGGAGCGGACCGACCTCCGCGAACCAGGGTGGACGGATGGTTGGCGCTGCCATCCTCCGACCCGGCCACTCGGACGTCGGTTCGCCGGCCACGATCTGCATGGGCGGACGGCACACATTGGATCGGCGGGAGCGTGCCTGTCAAGCGTCCGATGACCTGCGAGAACGCGCGAATCCGCAGGTCACGGACCTGCCGCTGGCGAGGAAAATCTCGGCGATTTCGAAACGTGATCGGCGTGTCGCCGGCGACGCGCCGAGCGATGTGTCACCTGGCCCCGGGCGTCACGCCGGGACGACGACGGTCCCGGTGGCGGTCGTCGCGAGCAGCGGCTCGCTGAGCACCTCCGCGGCACCGGGCCGCTCCGGGTTCGCGGCACCGCGGGCCACCACGTGGACCGCGAGCTCGAGGACGCGCGAGCGGGTGCCCACCCGGACCAGGTCACAGGTGATCTCGAGGACGTCGCCGGCGCGCACGGGAGCGCGGAACTGCACGTCGGAGTACGACGCGAACAGCCCCTCGTCACCGTCGGTCCGGATGCACATCTCGGTCGCGACGTCGCCGAACAGCGCGAGGCTGTAGGCCCCGTCGACCAGGTTGCCGGCGTAGTGGGCGTGGGAGTAAGGCACGTAGCGACGGTGCACCACTCGGGTTCCGACCTCTGGGGTGTGACGTGGGCTGGTCATGCGGCGACTCCCTTCCGGGCGAGACGGTGGACGAGGAACGACGCGACCTCGGCGGGCGTGGTGCCGCGGACGAAGACCCGGTCGACGCCGAGCTCGTCGGCCATGGACTCGTCGAACCGCGGCCCTCCGACGACCAGCAGCGGGCGCCGGTCGGACGGGTAGGCCTCGCGGAACGCGGCCGCCATCTCGCGGGTGTTGAGGAGGTGGGCGTCGCGCTGGGTGACGACCTGCGACACGAGCACGGCGTCGGCGTTCTCGGCCCGGGCGCGCTCGACGAGCTGCGGCACCGACACCTGGGCGCCGAGGTTCACGACCTTGAGCTCGCGGTAGTACTCCAGGCCCTTCTCGCCCGCGAAGCCCTTGATGTTGAGGATCGCGTCGATGCCGACGGTGTGCGCGTCGGTGCCGATGCAGCCGCCGACGACGACCAGGCGGCGGCGCAGCGCCCGCTTGATCGCGGCGTTGGCCTCCTTGGGCGTCAGCAGGGGGTAGTCGCGCTCGACGACCTCGACCGTGCTGGTGTCGACGAGGTGGTGGACCCGGCCGTAGACCACGAAGAACGTGAAGTCGGGGCCCATCGGCTTGGCGTGCACGACGAGGGCGGGATCCATGCCCATCTTGTGCGCGAGCTGGGCCGCGGCCCCCTCGGCGAGCTTGAGGTTCTGCCCCTCGCCGTTGACCGGCAGGGTGAAGCTCAGCTGCACCATGCCGTCGCCGGTGGTGTCGCCGTACGGCCGGATGATTCCCATCGTCACCTCGGTTCCTGAGGAGGCGCGCCAGCGCCGTCTCGAAGGGCCTCGAGGATCTCCGAGGCCGGGTTGTAGTACGCCGCCGACTTGCGGGCGACGCCGTCGAGGCCCTTGCCTGCGTCCGCCGGCCGCTTCATCAGGCCGAAGGTGCCGTCCGCGATCGCGTTCAGCAGTGTGTCGTCGACGATCCGGTCGAGCAGGTCGATCGACTCGGCCAGCACCTGCCGGGCGCGCTGCACGATGAAGCCCTCCGGCTCGGGGCGGAAGTCCTGGTGCAGGTTGCCCGCGGCGTTCATGACGTAGCGGACGTTCTGCAGCGCGAGGTCGCGGTCGGAGATCCAGGGGGTCACCACCGCCTCGGTCATCATGCCGACCAGCAGGATGCCCTGGCCGGTCAGTGCCCCGGCGAGGTTGAAGAACCCGTCGAGGAGGTAGCCGCGGAACACGTCGCCGGTCATGTGCCGGGTCGGTGGCATCCACTTGAGCGGTGCCTTCGGGAACAGCTCGCGGGCCAGCAGCGCGTGAGCGAGCTCGAGCCGGAACGAGTCGGGCACGTCGGGGTCGATCTCGAACGCGTGCCCGAGGCCGAGCTGCCAGTCCTCGAGACCCGCCTCCTTGGCGAAGTACTCGTTGAGCAGCTGGCTCGTGGTGACCGTGTGGGCGGCCTCGATCGCGTCGGCGGTGGTGAGGTAGTTGTCCTCGCCGGTGTTGATGATGATGCCGGCCCGAGCGTGGACCTGACGGCTGAACCGCTGGTCGACGAACGTGCGCACCGGGTTGATGTCGCGGAACAGGATCCCGTACATCGAGTCGTTGAGCATCATGTCGAGGCGCTCCATGCCGGCGAGCGCCGCGATCTCGGGCATGCACAGCCCGGAGGCGTAGTTGGTGAGGCGCACGTAGCGGCCCAGCTCCTTGCTGGACTCGTCGAGCGCCGCCCGCATCAGCCGGAAGTTCTCCTGGGTGGCGTAGGTGCCGGCGAAGCCCTCGCGGGTCGCGCCCTCGGGCACGAAGTCGAGCAGGCTCTGGCCGGTGGAGCGGATCACCGCGATCACGTCGGCGCCGGCCCGTGCGGCCGCCTGCGCCTGGGGGATGTCCTCGTAGATGTCACCGGTCGCGACGATCAGGTAGATCCACGGGGTGCGGGGCGCGTCGCCGTACCGCCGGATGAGCCGGTCGCGCTCGACCCGGCGCCGGTCGATGAGCCGGATGCCGCGCTGCACCTGGGCACGTGAGGCGCGCCGGGCCCGGTCGGCGTCCTTGCCCTCGGGCAGGCGGAAGCGCACCGAGCCGGCCGACGCCTTCTCCGCGAGCGTGGCGAGGTCGTCGGCCTCGCCGCGCAGGAGGGCGTCCCAGACCGGGAGGGCGACGCCGTGCTCGAGCCCGCCGTCCTCGTGGAGGTCGGCGCGCACCGAGTCGAGCAGCCGGTTGACCCACGGCGTGCCGTCGGGGTCGGCGCCCTCGAGGCCGGCGAGGCGGAGCGTCGCCCGCTCGACGGCGACGGTGGTGTGCCTCTTGGCCATCGTGACGATCGGGCGGCCGGCCTTGCGTGCCAGCGCGCGAGCCTGGCGGATGGTCGCCGGGTCGAGGTCGAGTTTGCCCCTCATCCGAGCCTCCTCTCGAACAGGTCGCGCACGCCGGGGGTCCCGCGGAGCAGCTCGAGAGCGTACGCCGCGTGGCCCGGTGCGTAGCCGTTGCCGACCAGCATCGTCACGTCCGCAGCGAGCCCCTCGGCGCCCAGGGCGGCAGCGGAGAAGGACGTCGCCATCGAGAAGAACACGACCGTGCCCTTGTCGGCGGTCGTGAGGATCGCGCCGCCCTCGCAGCCCGGGACGTCGACGCACACCACGGTGACGTCGGCCGGGCCACCGGCCTTGGTGACGGCGTCGCGGAGCGCGATCGGGTCGCGGGCGTCGGCGATCACGACCTCGTCGGCCAGGCCGGCGCCCCGGAGGAGCTCGGCCTCGGCCTGGTGCGGCACGACGCCGATGGTGCGCCGGGCGCCGGCCTGCCGGGCTGCGGCGAGGCTCAGCGATCCCGACTTGCCCGCCCCGCCGACCACGGCGACCACCGGGTCGGCGTAGGTCCCGACGACTCGCGCCGTCAGGGCCGGGGCGCCGCACACGTCCATCACCGAGAGGCTCAGCTCGGGGGCCAGGTCGTCGGGCAGCACCGCGGCGATCGAGCGGCCGAAGAGCACGGCGTACCCGTCACAGGGCACCTGCTCCCCCAGCCCGTCCCACCGGGCGAGCCCGTCCTCGATCACCAGCGGGGTCAGGGTCAGCGAGACCAGGGTGGCGACCCGGTCGCCGACGGCGAGTCCGAGCGGGGACTCGGGCCCGACCTCCTCGACGGTGCCGACGAGCATGCCGCCCGACCCGGTCACGGGGTTGTGCATCTTGCCGCGCCGGCCGACGATCTCGAGGACCTCGTCGCGGATCGCGGCCCCCGCGACCGTGCCGTCGACGGTGTGCTTGCGCTCGAGCTGGCGGTACGACGCGGCGTCGAGGTTGAGTCGCTCGACCCGCACCCGCACCTCGTCGGGCCACAGCTCGCGGCGGGTGTCGAGCCGCTCGGCGGCCTGCGGCAGCCGGGCAGCACCGCTCGGCAGCTCGTCCAGCACCCGGTGCAGACCGGTGGGATCACTGGCAAGGTGCGTCGGCACGGCTCGTCCTCCGATGAAATCATCATGTGACAGGAAAAGATGCGGCATGTCTTTGGACATACCGGATGATCTTCTCCTACTCTGGCAGATAGGTCGCGGCGCACACAACCGGCGCGCCGTCGGACCCGGACCACCCCCGTCACAGCACCGCGCCACCGAGGAGGACCCCCGTGAGCATCGAGACTTCTGTCGCCGCCCGGCTCGAGGGGAACGACGGCCAGCCCTACGCCTACCGGCGCACCGAGCTCGTCGAACCGGACTGGACCCGGTTCCCCGGATGGCGCGACGTCGTCCGCGAGGAGTGGGAGTCGGTGCAGTGGCAGCGCGCCCACTGCGTGAAGAACGTGAAGCAGCTGCGCGAGCTGTTCGGCGACCTGCTCGACGAGCGCTTCTACGCCGACCTCGAGCGCGACCAGGCCGAGCGGGCCACCATGTCCATGCTGGTGCCGCCGCAGATGATGAACACGATGGTCCCCGACGCGACCCCGGCCGGGCCGGGCTCGCTGACCGAGGCGTTCTACGCCGACCCGGTGCGGCACTACATGATCCCGGTGTTCTCCGACCGGCGTACCGACTGGCCCTCGCACCCGCACGCCACCCGGGACTCGCTGCACGAGCACGACATGTGGGTCGCCGAGGGGCTGACCCACCGCTACCCCACCAAGGTGCTCGCCGAGCTGCTGCCGACCTGCCCGCAGTACTGCGGCCACTGCACCCGGATGGACCTGGTCGGCAACTCGACGCCGACGATCGACAAGCTGAAGTTCGTCGCCAAGCCGAATGACCGGCTCGGCGACATGCTCGACTACCTGCGTCGTACGCCGCAGGTGCGCGACGTGGTCGTCTCCGGCGGCGACGTGGCGAACATGCCCTGGCCGCGCCTCGAGGACTTCCTGACCCGGCTGCTGGAGATCGAGAACATCCGAGACATCCGGCTCGCGACCAAGGCGCTGATCGGCCTCCCCCAGCACTGGCTGCAGGACGACGTGCGCGCCGGCATGGCCCGCGTCGCGGGCACCGCGCGCGCCCGTGGGGTGTCGATCGCGATCCACACCCACGCCAACCACGCCAACTCCGTCACTCCCCTGGTGGCTCGCGCCGCCGGCGCCATGCTCGAGGCCGGGGTGCGCGACGTACGCAACCAGGGCGTGCTCCTCAACGGCGTCAACGCCGACCCGCATGCCCTGCTCGACCTGTGCTTCCGGCTGCTCGACGGTGCGCAGGTCATGCCCTACTACTTCTACATGTGCGACATGATCCCGTTCTCGGAGCACTGGCGGGTCTCGGTCGCCGACGCGCAGCGGCTCCAACACCACATCATGGGCTACCTGCCCGGCTTCGCGACCCCGCGGATCGTGTGCGACGTGCCGTTCGTCGGCAAGCGCTGGGTGCACCAGGTCGCCGACTACGACACCGAGCGCGGCATCTCGTACTGGACGAAGAACTACCGCACGTCCATCGAGAACGCGGATCCCGAGGCGCTGACGCGGACCTACGAGTACTACGACCCGATCCACACCCTGCCGGCCGCCGGCCAGGCGTGGTGGGCCGAGCACGCCGACGACTGAGCGATCCCGATGGGGCGATCCCGACTGGGGCGATCACGGGCGCCTAGGCTCGGCGCTGTGCTGTCGGCGCAGACCCACTCGGTGTTCTTCTCCGAGACCGAGGTGAGGAAGCGGTACGTCAGCTGGCAGCGTGGCGAGCCGGACCGGGAGTGGGCCTGCCTGACCCTTCTCGCCCGCCACGCCCCAGGTGTCGCGCCGGTCCCGCTCCGCCGTGAGACCGATCCCGACGGCGCGCCGGTCGTCGTCATGAGCAGGCTGCCCGGGGACCCTCTCGGCGGAGCGCCGCTCACCCCCGCGCAGACCATGGCCCTGGGCCGAGCCCTCCGCAAGACCTACGACGTACCGCTCGGGGCCGCCCTCGGAGCCGGCATCGCCGAGCGCGTGCTCGGCCCGAGGACGCTGCCGGCGGTGGTCAGCGAGTGGCTCGGCGGCTGCGGCTCCCTCGAGCGGTGCCGAGACCCTCGCCTGGTGCGCCTCGGGGTGGACGCGGCGCTGTCCTGGCTCGCGGATCCAGCCGTCCTGCCCGAGCCGCGCCCCTCGGTCCTGGGCGTCTCCGACCGCAAGCCGGCCAACACCCTCTGGGACGGGCGGACCTGCCGCCTGGTCGACTTCGAGGACAGTGGTCTGAGCGACCCGGCGTACGAGCTCGCCGACCTCGTCGAGCACATCGCGGGGCGCCTCGGTGGGCTAGTCGAACCGGGTGCCCAGATCGATGCGGTGGGCCTCTCCTCGGAGCAGGAGGACCGGGTGCAGACCTACCGACCGCTGTGGGCCTGCTTCTGGCTCGCCATGCTCCTGCCGGGCAGCGGCGGCTTCCGGCGCAACCCGGCGGGCACCACCGAGCTCCAGGTCGAGCACCTGCTGGGCCTCATCGGGGAGGCCCATCCCCGGTGGGCTGCCGTCAGATGACCGAGCGGGCCTCGTAGGGCGTCGAGAGCACGATCGTGGTGCGGGTCGAGACGTTCGCGGCGGAGCGGATCCGGGCGAGCAGGTCCTCGAGGTCGGTCGGGGTGCCAACCCGCACCTTGAGGATGTAGGACTCGTCGCCCGCCACCGACCAGCACGACTCGATCTCCGGGATGCCGCGGACCCGCTCCGGGGAGTCGTCGGGCTGGGAGGGGTCGATCGGACGGATCGAGATGAACGCCGTGAGCGGCAGCCCCAGCTGCTCGTGGTCGATGGTCGCGCCGTAGCCCTGGATCAGACCGCGGCTCTCGAGCCGCTTGACCCGCTGGTGGACCGCCGAGGTCGAGAGGCCGGTCGCCTTGCCGAGGTCGGTGAAGGACATCCGCCCGTCGTTCGCGAGCAGCTCCAGGATCTTGCGGTCGGTGCTTTCGAGTTCGGACTGGCTCACGCGGTCAGCGTAGCGGCGCGTGGCAGGATGCGGGTCGTGACAGACCGGCCCGGGCGCCTGATGCTCCTCGACTCCGCCTCGATGTACTTCCGAGCGTTCTACGGCGTCCCGGAGATCAAGGCCCCCGACGGCACGCCGGTCAACGCGGTGCGCGGCCTGCTCGACTTCATCGCCCGGCTCGTCGGTGACTACCGGCCGACCCATCTGGTCGCGTGCTGGGACAACGACTGGCGTCCGCAGTGGCGGGTCGACCTGCTGCCGTCGTACAAGGCCCACCGCGTCGAAGCCGAGCGCACCGGCGAGCCGGACGTCGAGGAGGTGCCGCACCCGCTGGAGGTGCAGGTGCCGATCATCCGTGAGGTCCTCGAGGCGTTCGGGATCTGCGTCCTCGGCGCCGACGGCTACGAGGCCGACGACGTGATCGGCTCGCTCGCCGCGCAGGCGCGCCAGCCCGTCGACGTGGTCACCGGCGACCGCGACCTGTTCCAGCTCGTCGACGACGACGCGGACGTCCGGGTGCTCTACATCGCCCGCGGGGTCGGCAACCACGAGCGGGTCACCAACGACTGGGTGCGCGCGAAGTACGGCGTCGACGCGCGGCAGTACGCCGACTTCGCGACCCTGCGCGGCGACGCCTCGGACGGGCTGCCCGGGGTCGCCGGCGTCGGCGAGAAGACCGCGGCCACGCTGCTCGGGCGGTTCGGGGACATCGACGGCATCGTCGCCGCCGCGCTCGACCCCGGCTCCGACCTGGCCCCCGGACCTCGGGGCAAGATCAAGGGCGCCGCCGACTACCTCGCCGTCGCCCCCGAGGTCGTCGCCGTCGCGCGCGACCTGGAGCTCGACACGTCCGGCACCTTGCTGCCGGCCGAACCGCGCGACCTCCCCCGCGTCGCCGAGCTCGCCCACCGGTGGGGCCTCGAGAGCCCCGTCCAGCGGCTGACCTCGGTGCTCGTCGGGGGCTGAAATCGTTGCGGTTTGGTCACCAACGACAGCTTTTGGCGCGAGATCTGTGTCGTTGGTGACCAAACGACATGACTTCTGGACCCAGCCGCGGCGGCCGCCGACTCAGCGCAGCATCTCGTCGACGACGATCCGGGCGGCGGACAGGCAGCCCGCGGTGAAGCCGTCGAACGGCCCGAAGTCGCGGGTGGCGGCGAAGCCGACGACGAACAACCCCGGGAGGCTCGTCTCGAAGCCGCTCGTGTGCGACCGTCGACCCTCCGGGACCCGCAGGTGCCACTCGGGCAGCTGGGCGAAGTAGCCGACGCCGGGAGCGGCGACCATGCGGTCCGCCTCGACCGTGCTGCCGTCCGTCAGCGCCGCCACGAACCGGTCGTCGGGCTTGGTCAGCCCGGCGACGAGGGGCGGGTCGGCGGCCAGGCCCTTGCGCTGCGCGAACCACTCGGTGTGGTCGAGGAACACCCCGATCGGGATCGGATCGTGCTCGGTCGGGTCCAGGCCCCGCTCCTCGAAGAACGCCGCGAACGTGTGCTCACCGGTCGCGTCGAGGGGCCAGTCGGGCCCCGAGCGCAGGTACATGTCCGCGGGCATCTGCTCGCGCCAGGACGCCATCGGGTGTCCCGCGACGTGCGTGTCGAGGCCACGGTCGCGGGCGTACGCCGCGGTCGCGTAGGCGTAGGGTCCCGCTCCGATGACGAGCAGGTCGGTGCGTGCGGGCATGGCGCCCTCCCGGGTGTGACGTACGTCGCACGGTACTGCCCAACCGCGCGGCTCGTACGGTGAAGGCATGACTCGGATTGCGATCGTCGGCGGGCACGGCCAGGTGGCCCGCCAGCTCATCCATCTCCTCCGCCGCGCCGACCACGACCCCGTGGCCCTGGTGCGCAACGAGGACTACCGCGCGGACCTCGAGGCGCGCGGCGCCGAGGTGCGGCTGCTCGACATCGAGCACCAGGGCGCGGCCGACTTCGCGGACGCGTTCGCGGGCTGCGAGGCCGTGGTGTTCGCGGCCGGAGGCGGTCCTGACGGCAACATCGAACGCAAGCGCACGGTCGACCTCGAGGGCTCGCTGAAGTCGATCGAGGGCGCGCAGAAGGCGGGCATCCGGCGCTTCGTGCAGGTCTCGGCGATCGGCGTGGACGACCCGCTGCCGGCCGACACCGGAGCGGTGTGGCGGGCGTACGTCGAGGCCAAGCGCGACGCCGACGCCGCGCTGCGCGCCAGCGACCTGGACTGGACGATCATCCGGCCCGGCCGGCTGACCGACGAGCCCGGCACCGGGCGGGTGGCGCTCGGCCCGGACGTCCTGCGGGGCGACGTGGCGCGCGCGGACGTGGCGGCGGTGGTCGCCGCGGTGCTCGACGTACCGACCACCATCGCCCGGCAGTGGAACCTCGTGAACGGCGACGTCCCGGTCGGCGAGGCCGTCCGGGTGGCCGGCTAGTCACCGCCTCGTCAGGGTCCGGTCACTCGTCGTCGGCGAGCGAGGAGTAGGCGACGACCCCGCGCCGCATGGCGCGGACCATCTCCCGCGCGGTCTCGCGCAGTGGCGTGGCCCCGGCGGCGTCGGCGATCTGGCCGCCCAGGTCGAGGAGCTGCTTCATCCAGCGTACGAAGTCGCCGGCGGCCAGGTCGCTGGCCACCAGCACGTCGTCGAGGGCGTCGCCCTCGGCCCAGCGGTAGGCCACCCAGGCGAACCCGAGGTCGGGCTGGCGGAGGAAGTCCAGCCTGTGGGAGCGCTCGAGGGCATCCAGGCTCCCCCACAGTTTCACCATCTCGCCGATCGCCTCGCGCACGGGACCTCCCGGGATCCGTGGCGACGAGGCGTCGTCGGGCCGGCGGGCCTCGAACACCAGCACGGACAGCGCGGACGCGAGGCCCGATGGTGTGAGGTCGTCCCACAGCCCGAGTCGCATCGACTCCGCGGCCAGCAGGTCCATGTCGGAGTAGATCCGGCGCAGGTGGACACCGCGCTCGGTGACGCGCGAGTCGGCACCGTCGTCGCCGAGGTAGCCGAGCGCGGTGAGGACCTCGCAGACCCGGTCGAACTGTCGGGCCACGCTGTTGGTGCGCTGCTCGACCCGCCGCTTGAGCGTCTGGGCGTCGCGGTCGAGCTTGAAGTAGCGCTCGGCCCACCGGGCGTGGTCCTCGCGGTCGGGGCAGTCGTGGCACGGGTGCGCCTTGAGCTCGGCCCGCAGCCGGGCAACCTGCTCGTCGGCGTGGGTGTGCACCGGGTCGCGCTGCGGCCCTCGCCCCGGAGGCGGCGGGGTCAGGTCGTGGGTGCGGGACCGCAGTGCCGACGCGAGGTCACGGCGCATCTGCGGGTTGCGGCCGTTGAAGTTCTTCGGGATCCGCAGTCGGGCCAGCGCCGTGACCGGGGTCGGGAAGTCGATCATCGCCAGCCGCCGGGCCTGGCGGTCCGCGGTCACGACGTATGGCCGCGGTCCCTCGGCCGACCACCCGGGGTCCACCACGACCGCGTAGCCGGCGAACTTGCCGGTCGGGACCTCGATCACATCCCCCGGGCGAAGTGCGCGCAGCGACTCGACGGCCTCCTCACGCCGGTCGGCGCGCTTGGCGCGGCTGGCGCCCTTCTCGGCCTCGCCGATCCGGCGCCGGAGGTCGGCGTACTCCATGAAGTCGCCGAGGTGGCAGGTCGCGGCCTCGCGGTAGCCGGCGAGCGCGTCCTCGCTCTTGCGCAGCTGGCGGGCCAGCCCGACGACGGCCTTGTCGGCCTGGAACTGGGCGAACGACTGCTCCAGCAGCTCGCGGGCCCGGTCGCGGCCGAACTGGTGCACGAGGTTGATGGCCATGTTGTACGACGGGCGGAACGACGACCGCAGCGGGTAGGTGCGGGTGGAGGCCAGGCCGGCCACCTCGCGCGGGTTCATGCCGGGCTGCCACAGCACGACCCCGTGGCCCTCGACGTCGAGACCGCGGCGGCCGGCGCGGCCGGTGAGCTGGGTGTACTCCCCCGGCGTGATGTCGGCGTGGGTCTCGCCGTTCCACTTGCTGAGCTTCTCGATCACCACGGTGCGGGCCGGCATGTTGATGCCGAGCGCGAGGGTCTCGGTGGCGAACACGACCTTGCACAGGCCGCGCACGAACAGCTCCTCCACGCACTGCTTGAACGCGGGCAGCATGCCGGCGTGGTGGGCGGCGACGCCGCGGGTGAGCCCGTCGAGGAAGTCGTGGTAGCCGAGGACGTGGAGGTCCTGCTCGGGCAGGTCGCGGCAGGCCTCCTCGACGTACGCGTAGATCGCGTCGCGCTCCTTCGGAGAGGTCAGCCGGACGCCCGCGTTGAGGCACTGGGTGACCGCCGCGTCGCAGCCGACCCGGCTGAACACGAACACGATCGCCGGCAGCAGGCCCTCCCGGTCCAGCCGGTCGACGACGTCGGGGCGGCTGGGGATCCAGACCCGCCGGCCGTTGCCGACGTTCTTCTGCCCGGCCTTCTGTCCGGGCTGGGAGCGGCCGCGTGGGCTGCGCCGGTCGCGGATGCGGGTGCTGGCCCAGTCGTCGCGGGCGATCTTGACGAGCTCGTCGTTGACGGGTGCGCCCTCCTTGACGAAGCCGGCGGCCGCGTCCACGTCGGAGGACGCGAACAGGTCGAGCAGCCGCCGGCCCACCATCACGTGCTGGTAGAGCGGCACCGGTCGCCGCTCCTCGACGATCGTGGTGGTGTCGCCCCGCACGGTCTGGAGCCACTCGCCGAACTCCTCGGCGTTGGAGACCGTGGCCGACAGCGACACCAGCGACACCGACTCGGGCAGATGGATGATCACCTCCTCCCACACCGCGCCCCGGGAGCGGTCGGCGAGATAGTGCACCTCGTCCATGACCACGAAGCCCAGGCCGAGCAGGGTCCGGGACCCGGCGTACAGCATGTTGCGCAGCACCTCGGTGGTCATCACGACCACCGGGGCGTCCCCGTTGACGACGTTGTCGCCGGTCAGCAGGCCGACCTGGTCAGGGCCGTAGCGGGCGACCAGGTCGTGGTACTTCTGGTTCGACAGCGCCTTGATCGGCGTGGTGTAGAACGCCTTGCGCCCGGTCTCGAGCGCCAGGTGGATCGCGAACTCGCCGACGATCGTCTTGCCCGACCCGGTCGGCGCCGCGACCAGCACGCCGCGGCCCTCCTCGATGGCCTCGCAGCCGCGCACCTGGAAGTCGTCGAGCGCGAAGTCGTAGAGCGCGCGGAAGCCGCGCAGGACGGGGTGCTTGCGGCCGTTGCGGTAGTCCGCGTACCGCTCGGACGGGGACAGGTCGTCCGAGGTGCTGCTCATGCGGTCCAACCTACGTGAGCACCGTCAACGCCCCCGGAGCACACTCCACCGTCAGCGGGAGCGCGCCGAAGCGCTCGCCGTCGGCGTAGGAGATGATGCCCGGCGCCGCGACCGTGACCGTGCGCACCCGGTGGTGCTCGTACTGCGGGTGGGTGACGTGGGTGCCTTTGAAGAGCTTGGGGTAGGTGCGCACCAGCCCGAGCTTGGTCATGGGCTTGATGATCACCACGTCCAGCAGGCCGTCGTCGAGGAGCGCGCCCTCGGTGATCCGCAGGCCGCCGCCGAAGGACGGGCCGTTGCCGACGGCGACCAGCATCGCGTCGAGGCTGAGGGACTCCCCGTCGAGGTCGAGGGTGTACGGGATCGGTTCGAAGGTGCGCAGCTCGGCGAGCGTCGCGAGGTTGTAGCGCATCTGGCCCTTGGGCCAGGTCATGTTGTTGGCGCGCTCGTTGACGACCGCGTCGAAGCCCGCGGCGAGGACCGTGAGGAAGTGCCGGTCGCCGCTGCGGGCCAGGTCGACGGTGCGGGTGCGGCCCGCGACGACCACGGCGGCGGCGGCGACCGGGTCCTTGCGGGGCACGTCGAAATAGCGCGCGACGTCGTTGCCGGTCCCGGCCGGCACCACGCCCAGCGCGACGCCGGTGCCTGCGAGCGCCTGGACGGCGATGTGGACCATCCCGTCGCCGCCGACCACGACCAGCGCGTCCACCCCTTCGGCCACCGCCTGGTGGGCGAGGTCCTGGGACTCGGCGGCGTCGCGCGCCGTGAGGTTGCGGACGGTGAGTCCGGCGGCCCGCAGGTGGTCCAGCGCGACGTCGCGGTAGCGCGCCCCGCGGCCCCTGCCGGCGGTCGGGTTGGTCAGCAGCGCGATGTCGCGGTCCGTCACGCGGGTGAGACTAGGGCCTCTCGGCGCCGATCCGCAGCAGCACGGAGTAGCGCTCGACCGAGGCGCCCACCGCGAGCGCGAGCCGGCCGACGGCCTCGAGCACCAGGTCGGCGGTGAAGCCGGTGCCCGGCACCGACAGGGTGAGACGGCCGTCGCGGCTCACCGGCAGCACCTGGCCGTAGCGCCAGGCCTGGTGGGCGTCGTGGCGCACCTGCTCCGGGACCACGGCGGTGGGGTACGCCGGGTCGACCGCGAGCAGGTCGCACGGGATCGGCTCGTGGCCGGGGCTCGTCAGCAGGCCGGTGACCACGTGGCCCCGGCGTACGCCGCTCTCGGCCGCCCAGGTCACCTCGGCCTCCCCGAGCCAGTCGGGCAGGTCGAAGGGGTCGATCGCGTCGAAGCGCGCGTCGGAGCTCACAGGGGTGAGACCTCGTCGTCGGCCCACTGGTCGGTGCTGGGCCGACGCCGGCCCCGGATCCGGTCGGACCAGCGTGCGATCACCTCGGCGACCAGGAACAGCAGCATCATCGGGATCGCGAGCATCAGCATCGAGAACGGGTCGGTCGAGGGCGTGGCGACCGCCGCGAAGACGAACGTGCCGAGGATGATCCAGGGCCGGTACTTGCCGATCGCCTTGCCGGAGACGACACCGGCGAGGTTGAGCATGATCACGAACAGCGGGATCTCGAACGCGACGCCGAAGACGAGGAGCATCCGGGTGATGAACGAGAAGAACTGGGTGAACTCGACGAGGTTGGTCACCGAGTTGGGCGTGAACCCGATGAGCACCTCGATGCCCTTGGGCAGCACGTAGTAGCCGGTCGCGACGCCCAGGAGGAACAACGGGCCCGCGATGGCGGCAAAGAGGCGCGACCACTTCTTCTCGTTGGCGTGCAGCCCGGGCACGATGAACGCCCAGATCTGGTACAGCCAGTAGGGGCTCGACGCCACGATCGCCGCGACGCCGCAGAGCTTGAGCTGAAGCATCAGGCCGGCGGTCACCCCGTTGAGCACGACCTCGCTCTTCGTGTCCGGGTCGAGCTGCTCGCGCGCGGCGAGGTAGGGATGCTCGATCACGTCGAGCAGCTGGTCGTAGAAGAACAGCGAGACCAGGAACGTCAGGGTGAGGAAGAGCGCCGACTTCAGCAGCCGGGCCCGCAGCTCGCGCAGGTGGTCGGAGAGGGCCATCCGGCCGTCCTCGCCCACCGGGTGGTGGGGACGGCCCGAGAAGTAGTCGAAGACTCCGCTGAGGGACAACGGGTGCAGTGCCGGGTCAGGCGCTGTCGGGGCGCTGCAGACGGTCGCGCTCGGCGTCGATCTCCGCCTGCTTGCGGTCCAACTCCGCCTGGCGCGCCTCGAGCTCCCGCTGCTCGACGGTCTTGCTGGCCTCCGGCGTGTCGTCGTCCAGGAGGCCCTTGGTCTCGGCCTTGAAGATGCGCAGCGCGCGTCCGCTGCCACGGGCCAGCTCGGGCAGCTTGGTCGCTCCGAAGAGCAGGACCAGGACGGCCAGGATGATCAGCAGCTCGGTGGGGCCGAGGCCGGCGACGTATGCGGTGGTCATGGCGTCCTCACGTACGGAAAGGTGGTCGTTTCATCCTACGCCGGGCCGGCGTAGAGGCTGAGCGTGTCCTGTGCACGGCGGGTGAACGCTTGGTCCAGCTCGGTCGGGCTGAGCACCCGTGCGTGCGGCGCCAGCCGGAGCAGCAGCCGCTGGAGCCACCGCTCGTCGGCGACCAGGAGGTCGACGTCGAGGCCTCCGCCGCGGCGCGACCGGACCGCCTCCACCGGGTAGTACTCGACGATCCAGCGGGCCTCACGCTCCACGCGGAGCGTCACCGGTGTGGTGTCGTCGGCGCGGGTGAAGAGCCCGTCGGAGAGGTCGCGGGGCGGCTCGGGCGCCGTGGCGACCGGGGTGTCGAGCACCTCGGCCTCGTCGATGCGGTCGAGCCGGAAGAGCCGCGGGGCCTCCGCGCTGTGGCACCACGCGTCGAGGTAGGTGAAGCCGTGGGCGGTCACCAGGCCGCGGGGGTCGACGACCCGCTCGGACTGCTCGTCGCGGGAGGGGACGAAGTAGGACAGCCGCACCTGCCGCTGCCGGGCTGCTGCGTCGCGGAGATCGGCCTCGAGCCGGGCCAGGTCGAGCCGGTCGGGGTCCTCCTCCCCCGGGTCGATCTGCCGGGCTGCCGAGCCCTCGGCGGCGGCCGCCTCGAGCTTGGCGAGCGCGCGGTCGACGACCTCGCGCGTCTCCTCCCGGGCGCTGCTGCGCAGCGCACGGAGGGCGACGATGATCGCGGTCGCCTCGGTCGGCGTGAGGCGGAGCGGGCGCGAGAGGTAGTCGGCGTTCGACACCCGGATCACGCCGTCGGCCTCCGGGCCCTCGAGGGCATCGAGGTCGACGTCGATCAGGTCGTCGGGGTAGCCACCCGGCAGGCCGCACATCAGCAGCACCTTGAGGTCGCTGAGCAGCTGCTCGGGGGCGAGCCCGAGTGCCGCCGCGGCCTCGTCGAGGCGCACCTCGCCGTGGGTGTGGAGGTACGGCACCAGCGTGAGCAGCCGGGCCACCTGGTCCTTGGCGCCGCTGGCGGTCGGAGTGCTCATGACGCCGCCACCACCGCGCGCAGCCGTCGGACGACCTCGTCGCGCAGCGACGCCGGCTCCTCGACGTACACGTCGGGGCCGTAGCCGAGCACCTCGTCGGCCACGCCCGGCCCGCCGCGGCTGATCACCACGCGGTCCCAGCCGGTGCGGTCGTCGGGTCCCGGAACGCCGGGCTCGACGGACTCCGCGTCGCGGCGCAGCGCCAGGCCGGACCCCTCCCGGACCAGCAGCGTCGCGTGGCCGGTCGCCGGCTCGGGGGCCAGGCGCATCGTGGTGGCGCGGACGTCGGTGCCGGGCGGTACGTCGTACGAGCCGGGCTGGCCGTTCCGGCGCGCCTCTCCCTGCACGCGGGAGAGCCGGAACACCCGCTCCTCGCCGCGGTCGGTGTCGAGGCCCACGACGTACCACCGGCCGGAGTAGCGGACGACGCCCCACGGCTCGAGGTGGCGGGTGGTGGTCGCGGTGGCACCCGAGCGGCGGTACTCGAACTCGACCGGGGTGCGCTCCTGGGTCGCCTCCCAGAACACGTCGAACGACGGCTCGTCGGCGCTCAGCCGGGGCTGGGCGATGTCGAGGGCGCTGACGTCGAGCGGCAGCCCGAGCGCGGTGAGCTTGCGGACCGCCTCGGTCGTGGCCTCGGCCAGCCGCGCGTGCTCCCACACCCGGGTCGCCAGGCCGATCACCGCGGCCTCGTCGGCGGTCAGCGAGACGTCGGGCAGCGCGAACTCGTCGGGCCGGATCCGGTAGCCCGGCTCGTCGTCGAAGTAGGCGTCCATGTTGCCCACCTCGATCGGCACGCCCAGGCTGCGCAGCTCCTCCTTGTCACGCTCGAACATCTTCTCGAACGCGTCGGTGCTGGAGTCGGGATAGAGGATCGCCCGGATCCGGTCCTTGGAGACGTAGTGGCGCTGGACCAGCAGCATGATGAGCAGGTTGAGCAGCCGTTCGCTCTTGTGCACCGCCATGCTGCTGATCCTCGCCGGTCTTCGTCGCAGGTGCTACTTGGCGTCGACGATGTCGAGGACGAAGTAGAGCGTGCTGTTGGCGGGGATGTCCCCGTTCGCCTGTGCGCCGTACCCCAGGTCCGGCGGGACCTGCAGCAGCACCCGGCTGCCGACCTTGAGGCCCTCGAGGCCGTAGATCCAGCCCGGTACCAGGCCCGAGAGCGGCTGCACCAGCGGGTCCTTCGAGTAGCTCTCGTCGAACGGCTTCTTCGCGCCGTAGACCATGCCGAGGTAGTTCGCGGTGAGCGTCATGTCCTTGGTCAGGGTCGCGCCCGTGCCCTTCTTGATCACGGTGCGCAGCAGGTCGCCGCCCTCGGCCGCCGGCTTCGGCACGCCCTTGAAGTCGAGGGCGACCGGCTTGCCGTTCTTCTCGACGATGCCGGGCATCTGGCTCGACGGGACATCCCTGGGCGCCGGCGGGGTGAACTCCTCCATGAGGTCGACCACGATCAGCACGGTGTCGGTCGGCGCGATGCCGATCGAGGTGTTGCCGGCGTCACCGAACGCGTCGGCCCCGGTGGCGGTCACGGCGACCCGCGAACCGATCGTCTGGCCGAGCACGGCGTCCTTGAAGACCGGGGCGAGCTGGTCGTTCGCCGTCACGGTCTCCTCCTGGCCGCCCTCGTCGTAGCTGCTGTAGGCCTGCTCCTGGGTGAAGCCGTTGCCGATCCAGAGGTTGACCTGGACCTGGTCGCCGTCCTCGATCTTCTTGCCGTCGCCCTCGGTGACGACGGTCGTCTCGGTCTTGTCGACGTCGAGCTTGCCGTCCCACTTCACCTCCGGGGCCTTGCCGAGGTCGCCGGTGATCGAGATGCCGTGGACGGTGTCGGACGACGAGTCGTCGCCCCCGTCGGAGGAGTCGGAGCCGCAGGCCACCAACGTGGTCGCGAGGACCAGCGGGAGCAAGGCGGCGGGGAGGCGTCGGAGACGTCGGGACACAGGTTCAACCTTCGCAGTTCGGGTGCTGGGACAGCGCGCCACACACTAGCCCTCGAGCCTGAGGGGAGCCTGATCGGCTCACATGCCGTCGATCAGGCGCTGCACCCGCTCGTCGTGCGCCCGGAACGGGTCCTTGCACAGGACGGTGCGCTGGGCCTGGTCGTTGAGCTTGAGGTGCACCCAGTCGACGGTGAAGTCGCGCCGGCGCTCCTGGGCCTTGCGGATGAACTCGCCGCGCAGCCGCGCCCGCGTGGTCTGCGGCGGCACCGACTTGGCCTCGAAGATCTTCAGGTCGGTGGTCACCCGGGCGACCATGCCGCGCTTCTCGAGCAGGTAGTAGAGCCCGCGGCCACGGTGGATGTCGTGGTAGGCGAGGTCGAGCTGAGCGATCCGCGGGTGACCCAGGGGCAGACCGTGCTTGGCGCGGTACTGCTCGATCAGCTTCCACTTGATCACCCAGTCGATCTCGCGGTCGACCAGGCCGAGGTCGTCGGACTCGACCGCCTTGAGACCGCGCTCCCACAGGTCGAGCGCCTGCTCGATGAGCGGCGTGCTGATCTCGCGGCGGTCGACGAAGTCGCGGGCCTTGGAGAGGTATTCCTGTTGGATGTCCAGCGCGCTGGCCTCGCGGCCGTTGGCCAGCCGGATCTTGCGGCGGCCGGTGACGTCGTGGGAGATCTCGCGGATCGCACGGATGGGGTTCTCCATCGTGAGGTCGCGCATCACCACGCCCTCCTCGATCATCCGCAGCACGAGGTCGCAGCTGGCGACCTTGAGCATCGTGGTGGTCTCGCTCATGTTCGAATCGCCGACGATCACGTGCAGCCGGCGGTACTTCTCGGCGTCCGCGTGCGGCTCGTCGCGCGTGTTGATGATCGGGCGGGAGCGCGTGGTCGCGCTCGAGACGCCCTCCCAGATGTGCTCGGCACGCTGGCTGACGCTGTAGCTGGCCCCGCGCGGGGTCTGGGTGATCTTGCCGGCGCCGACGATGATCTGTCGGGTCACCAGGAACGGGATCAGCACGTCGGCGAGGCGGGAGAACTCCCCCGCCCGGCCCACGAGGTAGTTCTCGTGGCAGCCGTAGGAGTTGCCCGCGGAGTCGGTGTTGTTCTTGAACAGGTAGATCTCGCCCGCGATGCCCTCGTCGTGCAGCCGCTGCTCGGCGTCGAGCAGGAGCCCCTCGAGCACCCGCTCCCCCGCCTTGTCGTGGGTGACCAGCTCGACCACGTCGTCGCACTCGGGCGTCGCGTACTCCGGGTGGCTGCCCACGTCGAGGTACAGCCGGGCGCCGTTGCGCAGGAAGACGTTGCTGCTCCGGCCCCAGCTGACAACCTTGCGGAAGAGGTAGCGGGCCACCTCGTCGGGGCTCAGACGGCGCTGGCCCTTGAACGTGCACGTCACGCCGTACTCGTTCTCGATGCCGAAGATCCGCCGGTCCACGCGCTCAGCCTAGGCGCAGCCTGGTCGCCTGCGGGGTGTTGTCCGCGCGTCGCGGTGGTCGAGAAACGTTGCGGTTTGGTCACCAACCACCCAGATCGCCGCCTAGATCATGCGGTTCGTGACCAATCCATGATCCCGTTCTCCCGCCGCCAGCGGTTCATCACCCGTTCCCGGCCGGCCTCGGAGTACAGCGAGTTGTCCACCAGTCGTCGCCATCGTCGGAGCCGGCTGCCAAGGTGGCGGCGGCCAAGTGCCCGATCGATCTCGTGCATCACCACCGCTGGGTGGTTCAAGAGGTCGTCGAGCGCGTACCCGTGGCGGGAGTACGGCGAGTCCGCCCAGCCACGCTCACGGCGCATGTCCACTCGGTGCTGGTCCTTGTCGCGATGATGCTCGCCGTCGTACTCGTGCAGCCGCGTGGTGCCGGTCACCAGCAGGTCCGCGCGGCCGAGGAACGTGCCGCGGTCATCGAAGAGCTCCACCTGGGGTTCGACTGGGACATCGATCGCCTTGTGAAAGACCCGCATGACGCTCTCTCCTTCCGACTCGCTCTTCGAGGTGGCCTCGCGGTAGGCCGGACGAAGCATCCGGACACCCGGTCGCCGGCTCGCGAGCAGCTTCTCCATGCGCTCCGGGTCCAGCTCGCCCTTCCGCAGGGCGGAGTCGATGACGACGACCAGGTCCACGTGGCCGAGATCCCGCGCCATCCTCAGGAGGATCTCCTCGGCGGCCTCCACGGGGAGATCGACTCGCTTGATGGGGTTGCGTTCCCGCACCAGCCGGGAGCAGATCAGCCCGTGCCGGCGTGGGCGAGGATCTTTCTGGTTCACGGCGACGAAGATCGGCACCTGCTCGGGAAGCTTCGGGAGCTGCCATCCCAGCAACCGCGCCGCCGTGATGTGGGTGAACACCGCCGACTTCGGCAGAACGAGGAGATATGCCTCGAGCTCGCGGGCGAACTCCTGGTCCTGGGTCAGGTCGTCGCGCAGTCGAAGGTAGAGCCCGTGGCTGACGCGCTGGTGGCCGACGAGTCGCACCTGCCCGCGGATCGGCTTGTCCTTGTCCTTGTCCTTGTCCTTGTCCTTGTCCTTCTTTCCCATGACGGCCAGGTTGCGCACCCCGGCCGGTGCCCAAACCGGTGCCTCAGAGGGCTGTGGATGACGCCGCGGGCGCCGATGAACGCGGTTTGGTCACCAACGACAGAGGTCCGAGTTGGATGTCTGTCGTTGGTGACCAAACCACAAGGAAGAGGGGCAGCCGGGAGGCCGGCGGGGCGACCGGGGGTCGTTCTCGCCCCTGGGCGCCGGCGCGCAGGGAGAGGCAGACTCGGACGTCGGCTCGGGGTCACGTCGCCCGAGGCGAACGCAGCCAACGGTCCACGGGCCCGGAATCAGGCCCGTGGACCGAATCCGCGGTGGAGCGCAGGCGTGGGTCGTGGTCAGCCGGCGCAGATCACGGTCACCTTGGCGGAGTAGGTCGTGGTGCCGTCGTTGCGCACCGAACCCATCCAACCGGTCGCGGAGCCGTGCTGGCCGTCGGTCATGCCGATCGGGCGGCTGCTGGACGGGTTGGTCCCGAACACGGGAGTCGACTGGGTGACCGTCATCGTCAGCACGTTGCCCGGGTCGACGCCTCCGCCGATCGCCTCCATCCCCGCGGGGCACTGGACGATCGCGGCATCGAAGCTGCCGGCCGCGACCGGCGAGGTGGAGCGGATCACGCTCACCGTGTCCACCGGCCCGGGGACGCCCTGCGGGCCGGCAGGTCCGGGCGGTCCGGCCGGTCCTTCGACCCCGGCAGGAAGCTCACCGGGTGCGAAGTCGCCGGCGATGAGTGAACCGTCCTTGACCTTGGCGGTGGTGACCGAGCTTGCGCCGAGGTCGGCGGTCTTCACCTGGCCGTTGACGATGTGGGGCGAGCGGACGCTGTTCTTGGCCAGCGTCACCGCGGCGTAGGAGGTGCCGCCCATGGCGATCATGAGAGCGAGGAGGGCGACCAGCATGGCCGGCGAGGGCACCAGCCGTCGGACGAGCGAGCGTGACATGGGGTTCCGCCTCTCTGGAGCTGTCCTCTCCAGAGTCCTCCTGCCCCGCGGGGCCGCGGCGGTTTCCGGCAGTCTCGTGCGTCACGTCTGGCGGGTGGTCAACTGACCGGCGGTGCCACCGGGGGCTCGTTGTCGCCGGCGGCGTCGGCGGCGTCGGCGGCCGGTTCGGCGGGCGGCTCGGGGGCGTGCGCGGTCGGGCCGCGCTCGCCGAGGAGCTCCTCGAGCCGGGCCGGGCGCAGCCGGCTGAACTTGCGCGGCTGGCTGCGGTTGCGGTCGAGCACGGCGACCTCGAGGTCCTCCACGGGGATCACCCGGTCCTCGGCGTCGGAGGTGTGGCCGAGCGCGGCGACCGCGATCCGGAGCGCGTCGGCGAGGGAGGCACCCTCGGCATACCGCTCCTTGAGGTACGTCGCCACCACGTCGGCGGCGCCGCCCATCACCGCGAACCCGTGCTCGTCGGCGACCTGCCCGTCGTAGGTGAGCCGGTAGAGCTGGTCGTCGGCGGCGGCGTCACCGATCTCGGCGACGAACAGCTCCACCTCGTAGGGCTTCTCTCCGCCGCTCGAGAAGATCGTGCCGAGCGTCTGGGCGTAGGCGTTGGCCAGCCCACGGCCGGTGACGTCACGGCGGTCGTAGGCGTAGCCGCGCATGTCGGCCAGCCGGACGCCGGCGATCCGGAGGTTCTCGAACTCGTTGTAGCGACCCACCGCGGCGAACGCGATCCGGTCGTAGATCTCCGAGACCTTGTGCAGCGCCTGGGAGGGGTTCTCGGAGACGAACAGGATGCCGTCGGCGTACTGCACGGCCACCACCGACCGACCGCGGGCGATCCCCTTGCGGGCGAAGTCGGCCCGGTCCTTCATCAGCTGCTCGGGCGAGACGTAGAAAGGCATGCTCATCGGGTCACGCACCTTCCGTCGTCTGGGCCACGGGCTGGGCCGTCAGCGGGGCGTTGGGGCCGTCGGGGCTGCTCATCCGGCCGGCGATCACCCGGTCGGCGATCGCGGCCACCTCGGAGTCGGGCATCCGGCGACCGCCCTCGGCGGTCATCACCTGGACGACCGGGAAGATCCGGCGGGTCACGTCCGGCCCGCCGGTGGCGGAGTCGTCGTCAGCGGCGTCGTACAGCGCCTCCACGACGGCCTGCACGGTCTGCTCGGCGGACAGGTCGGCGCGGTAGAGCTTCTTCAGCGAGCCACGGGCGAACAGCGAGCCCGAGCCGACCGAGTGGAACGCGGTCTCCTCGTAGCGGCCGCCAGTGACGTCGTAGCTGAAGATCCGGCCCTGGTCGGCGGCGAGGTCGAAGCCGGCGAAGAGGGGTACGACGGCGAGGCCCTGCATCGCCATCCCGAGGTTGGAGCGGATCAGTGCCGCGAGCCGGTTGGCCTTGCCGTCCATCGAGAGCGTGCTGCCCTCGATCTTCTCGTAGTGCTCGAGCTCGGTCTGGAACAGGCGCACCATCTCCACCGCGAGACCGGCGGACCCGGCGATGCCGACCGCGGAGAACTCGTCCGCGGGGAAGACCTTCTCGATGTCGCGCTGGGCAATGATGTTGCCCATCGTGGCGCGCCGGTCACCAGCCATCACCACGCCGCCGGGGAAGGTGGCGGCCACGATCGTCGTGCCGTGCGGTGCGAGGTCCCCGGCATGGCCCTGGGGCACGGCCCGGCGGCCCGGCAGCAGGTCGGGTGCCTGCTCGGCGAGGAAGTCGGAGAACGACGCTGAGCCCGGCTGCAGGAACGCGGCCGGGAGGCGGGGGTCGGTCAAGGCCTACTCCCCGCCCTTCTGGATGAACGACTTCACGAAGTCCTCGGCGTTGGTCTCGAGCACGTCGTCGATCTCGTCGAGGATGTCGTCCACGTCGCTGTCGAGGGCTTCCTTGCGCTCGGCCACGTCGGTCTCGGGGGCGGTCTCGACCGCCTCCTCGGTCTCCGAGGACTTGCGAGGTTGCTTCTGCTCCTGTGCCATACCCACACCCTATCGAGCGAGCAGTGACCGCGAGGGACGAGCGGTCGCGTGGGCGAGCGAAGATTGAGCAAGCGCCGCGACCGAGGCACGAGGTCGCGATGCGCGCGTCGAAATCAGCGGGTGAGAGCGGTGAACAACTCCTCGGCCGTCTCACAGCGGTCGAGCAGGTCGCCCACGTGGGCCTTGCTGCCGCGCAGCGGGTCGATGGTCGGCACCCGCTGCAGGGACTCGCGGCCGGGCAGGTCGAAGATCACCGAGTCCCAGGAGGCGGCGGCGACGTGGTCGGCGTACTTCTCCAGGCAGCGGCCCCGGAAGTAGGCGCGGGTGTCCTCCGGCGGGTCGTGCATCGCCGACTCGACCACGGCGTCGTCGAGCAGTCGCTCGATGCGGCCCCCGGCGACCAGGCGGTGGTAGAGGCCCTTCTCGGGGCGGATGTCGGAGTACTGGTAGTCGATGACCTGCAGCTTCGCGTCGTCCCAGGCGAGTCCGTCGCGCTGCCGGTACTGCTCGATCAGCTTGAGCTTCGCGACCCAGTCGAGCTCACGGGCGCACAGCATCGGGTCGCGCTCGAGCCGGTCGAGGACGGACTCCCAGCGGGTCAGCACGTCGCGCGTCTGGGCGTCCGCGTCGTCGCCGTAGCGGTCCTCCACGAACTTGCGGGCCAGGTCGAGGTACTCCAGCTGCAGCTGGATCGCGGTCAGCCTGCGGCCGTCGGTGAGCGGCACGGTGTGGCGCAGGGTGGGGTCGTGGGAGATCGCGCGGAGGCCGGCCACCGACCCGTCGACGGTGAGGTCGCTGGTGATGAACCGGTCCTCGATCATCGCCAGCACCAGCGCGGTGGTGCCGACCTTGAGGTACGTCGCGACCTCCGAGAGGTTGGCGTCCCCGATGATCACGTGCAGCCGCCGGTACTTCTCCGGATCGGCGTGCGGCTCGTCGCGGGTGTTGATGATCGGCCGCTTGAGCGTGGTCTCGAGCCCGACCTCGACCTCGAAGAAGTCGGCCCGCTGGCTGATCTGGAACCCGTCCTCGCGCCCGTCCTGGCCGATCCCGACCCGGCCGGCGCCGCAGAAGACCTGGCGGCTGACGAAGAACGGCGTCAGGTGCCGCACGATGTCGCCGAACGGCGTCGAGCGGCGCATCAGGTAGTTCTCGTGGGCGCCGTACGACGCGCCCTTGTTGTCGGTGTTGTTCTTGTAGAGCACGATCTGCGGGCCGCCGGGGAGCTGAGCGGCCCGGCGGGCCGCGTCGAGCATGACCTGCTCCCCCGCCTTGTCCCACCGGACGATGTCGAGCGGCGTGGTCACCTCGGGCGTGGAGTACTCCGGGTGGGCGTGGTCGACGTATAGCCGGGCTCCGTTGGTGAGGATCACGTTGGCCAGGCCCATGTCCTCGTCGGTGAGCTGGGTCGGGTCCGCGACCTGGCGGGACATGTCGAAGCCGCGGGCGTCGCGCAGCGGCGACTCCTCCTCGAAGTCCCACCGGGCTCGGCGCGCCTTCACCGTCGACGACGCGTAGGCGTTGACGACCTGGGAGGAGGCGACCATCGGGTTGGCCAGGGGCTGGCCCTGCACGGCGATGCCGTACTCCACCTCGGTCCCCATCACCCGGCGCACGCTCATGCTTCGAGCGTACGCGAGTGGAACACGTCCTACTCTCGGGGTATGGGCTACTGGACCGATCGTGTCTTACCTCGACTCACGGAGCGAACCCTGTCGACGCCCGACATCCGGCGCCTGCGCGCCGAGGTGTGCGCCGGGCTGCACGGCCGGGTGCTGGAGATCGGCTTCGGCACCGGGCTCAACATCCCGGTCTACCCGGCCGTGGTCGACCAGGTCGACGCCGTCGAGCCCACCGACGTCGCCTGGGAGATGTCGGCACGCCGGCGAGCCGGGTCCCGGGTGCCGATCGAGCGGACCGGGCTCGACGGGGAGCGCCTCGCGGCGGCCGACGGGCAGTACGACGCCGTGCTGTCGACGTTCTCGCTGTGCACCATCCCCGACGTCGAGCGCGCGTTGCGCGAGGTCCGTCGGGTGCTGCGGCCGGGCGGGTCGTTCCACTTCGCCGAGCACGGACTCGCCCCGGACCGGCGGGTCGAGCGGTGGCAGCATCGCCTCGACCCCCTGCAGCGGCGGCTCGGCGGCGGCTGCCACCTCAGCCGCGACATCCCCGGCCTGGTCGCCGGCTCCGGTCTCGACGTGGTCGAGGTGGCGGCGGCGTACCTGCCCGGGCCGCTGGTCAGCAGGCCGTGGACACACGGCTTCGTCGGCCGCGCCGTCAAACGATGAGCGAGGCAGGCCCCGACCGCGTGGTGGCGGCCGCCGACGAGCTCGGGCTCGCCCACACCGTCACCCGGCACGGGCCGGTCCGCTCCCTGGAGGAGGCGGCCGCGGCGCGCGGCGTCACACCGCACCAGCTGCTCAAGACCATGGTGGTGCGCGTCCGCGACGGGGACCACCGGTTCGTGCTGGTGCCCGGCGACCGGGAGATCGCCTGGCCCAAGCTCCGGGCGCTGCTCGGCGTGAACCGGATCTCGATGCCGAGCGCGGACGCGGCGTACGAGGTCACCGGCTACGTGCGCGGGACGATCACCCCGCTGGGCAGCGCCACGCCGTTGCCGGTGATCGCGGACGCGTCGATCGCGGGTGTGGTGAGCATCGGCGGCGGGGCGCCGGGCGTGGCGCTGACCGTCGACGCGGGCGAGCTGATCGCGGCGCTGGGCGCGACGGTCGCCGACGTCACCGACGACAGTCGTTGACCGTCACATCCGGGTGCCGCCCGGCCGCTGTCCCTCACGATGGATGTGGGCCTGGTTCATCGCTCGCCCCCGGGCGGCCTCGGCCGCGCCGTCAGGGCGCCCGGCGATGCGCTTGGAGCGCCCGCTGCTCCACCAGGCCAGCGCGAACAGTACGACGGCGACCGCGAGAACGATGATCCAGAACATGTGACGACTCCCCCGAGCTGGTGGGCGGGTGGGTCCCGACCTGCTTCGAGGCTAGGGCCTGGGCCCGAGTCTCGGAAGGGTGTCGGCCCCGGTGCCTGCGGCTTGCGGTTTGGTCACCAACGACGGATGGAATCGCTCCCATCGTGCCGTTGGTGACCAAACCACCTGGGTCGGCTCAGCGCCGGCGTGCCGGCCGGGGCTCGGCCTCAGAGGTACTGGCCGGTGTTGGCGACCGTGTCGATCGAGCGGCCCGGCTCGGTGCCCTGCTTGCCGGTGATGAGCGTGCGGATGAACACGATCCGCTCGCCCTTCTTGCCGGAGATGCGGGCCCAGTCGTCGGGGTTGGTGGTGTTGGGCAGGTCCTCGTTCTCCTTGAACTCGTCCACGCACGCCTGCAGCAGGTGCGAGACCCGCAGGCCGTGCTGGTCGTGGTCGAGGAAGTCCTTGATCGCCATCTTCTTCGCGCGGTCGACGATGTTCTGGATCATCGCGCCGGAGTTGAAGTCCTTGAAGTACAGGACCTCCTTGTCGCCGTTCGCATAGGTCACCTCGAGGAAGCGGTTCTCCTCGGTCTCGGTGTACATCCGCTCGACGGTCGCCCGGATCATCCCGGCCACGCAGGCCTCACGGTCGCCGCCGAACTCGGCGAGGTCGTCGGCGTGCAGCGGCAGGCTGGTGAGGAGATACTTGCTGAAGATGTCGCGCGCCGACTCGGCGTCGGGACGCTCGATCTTGATCTTCACGTCGAGGCGTCCGGGGCGCAGGATCGCCGGGTCGATCATGTCCTCGCGGTTGGAGGCGCCGATGACCAGCACGTTCTCGAGGAGCTCGACGCCGTCGATCTCGCTGAGCAGCTGCGGGACGATCGTGTTCTCGACATCCGACGAGACCCCGGAGCCGCGGGTGCGGAACAGGGAGTCCATCTCGTCGAAGAACACGATGACCGGGGTGCCGCCGCTCGCCTTCTCGCGGGCCCGCTGGAAGACCAGCCGGATGTGCCGCTCGGTCTCGCCGACGTACTTGTTGAGCAGCTCGGGACCCTTGATGTTGAGGAAGTAGGACTTCCCCTCCTGGCCGGTCTTGGCCGCGACCTTCTTGGCCAGGGAGTTGGCCACCGCCTTGGCGATCAGCGTCTTGCCGCAGCCCGGCGGCCCGTAGAGCAGGACGCCCTTCGGGGGCTTGAGCTGGTGCTCCTTGAACAGCTCGGGGTGCAGGTAGGGCAGCTCCACCGCGTCACGGATCTGCTCGATCTGCCCGGCCAGGCCGCCGATCGACTCGTAGGCGATGTCCGGGACCTCCTCGAGGACGAGCTCCTCGACCTCGGACTTCGGCACCTTCTCGTAGACGTAGCCGGCGCGCGAGTCGAGCAGCAGCGAGTCGCCGGCCCGGATGGTGTCGCCGCGCAGGGGCTCGGCGAGCCGCACGACGCGCTCCTCGTCCGCGTTGGCGATCACCAGGGCCCGGTCGCCGTCGGCGAGCAGCTCCTTGAACATGACGACCTCGCCGACCTCCTCGAAGTCGAGGGCTGCGACGACGTTGAGAGCCTCGTTGAGCATCACCTCCTGACCCCGCTGAAGGGTGTCGAGGTCGACGCTCGGGCTGACGTTCACGCGCAGCTTGCGGCCGCCGGTGAAGACGTCGATCGAGTCGTCCTCGTTGCGGGCGAGGAAGGTGCCGAAGCCGGCGGGCGGCTGCGCCAGCCGGTCGACCTCCTCCTTGAGCTTCATGATCTGGTCACGGGCCTCGCGCAGCGTCTGGGCCAGCCGCTCGTTCTGCGACGTCAGGCCCGCGAGCGAACGCTGCGCATCCGCCAGACGCAGCTCCAGGCCTCGGGAGCTCCCGGGGCTCTCACTGAGCCGCCGCCGGAGGTCGGAGACCTCGTCCTCCAGGAGCCGGACCTGGCTCGCGAGCTCCTCGGGGCTGCGACCACCCGTGCTGGACACGCCTTCTGATGTCGACATCAGCGCCACCTCCTGTGCGCACGACCCTACCCGCGCGCCGTGAGGAGGAAAGACCTCATTTCGCGGTGTCGATCACGATTTGGACGCGGCTCGGGTGCGGCGCTCGCTGTCGTTTGGTCACCAACGACAGATTCTCGGACGCAATCACTGTCGTTGGTTTACAACACGACAAGGACTCAGTCCGCGGGGTCCTCAACGGGGACGTCCGCGGGGCGGGGACCGGTGTAGTCGGGGCCGTAGGCGCCCGGCGCGGGACGCCGCCGCTTCAGCGGCGGCCTCTCCCCCGGGGCCATCCGCCGGGCGGTGACGAGGAACGCGGTGTGGCCGATCATCTTGTGGCCGGGGCGTACGGCGAGGCCCTCGACGTGCCAGTCGCGTACCAGCGACTCCCAGGCCTGCGGGTCGGTGAACCCGCCGTGCACGCGGACGGTCTCGACGAAGCGGGACAGCTGGGTCGTGGTGGCGACGTAGGCGCACACGATGCCGCCGGGGCGGAGCGCCTCGGCGGTGGCGTCGAGGCACTCCCAGGGCGCGAGCATGTCCAGGATGACCCGGTCGGCCCTCATGCCGGACGCGGTCAGCTCCTCGGCGAGATCGCCCACCTTCAGCCGCCACGCGGGGTGGCTCTCGCCCTCGGGCGCGCCGAAGAACTGGTGGACGTTGCGGCGGGCGACGTCCGCGAACTCCTCGCGGCGCTCGTAGGAGGTGACGGTCCCGAACGGTCCGACCGCCCGCAGCAGCGAGCAGGTCAGCGCCCCGGAGCCGACCCCGGCCTCGACGACGTCCGCGCCGGGGAAGATGTCGGCGAGCGCGACGATCTGGGCGGCGTCCTTGGGGTAGACCACGGCCGCGCCGCGGGGCATCGACACCACGAACTCCGAGAGCAGCGGCCGGAAGACGAGGTACTCCCCGCCGGCCGACGAGGTGACCGTGAAGCCCTCCTCCCGGCCGATCAGCTCGTCGTGCTCGAAGTGGCCGCGGTTGGAGAAGAAGCGCTTGCCCGCCTCGAGGCAGATGTTGTGCCGGCGGCCCTTGCTGTCGGTGAGCCGCACCCACTCGCCGGCCCGTAGGGGGCCGCGGTGGACGCCGGACCAGGCCTCGGGCGGTACGTCGGGATGCTCGGACACGGCCGGAACCCTAGTGGCCCGCGGCGCGGAACGCCTTATCGACGTCGGCGGTGGCGAGCACCCCGACCATGGAGCCGTCGGGCTCGACGAGGAGGTACTCGGCGGCGGGGGTGCGGCTGATCGCCATCACGAGGTCCTCGCCGACCAGGTCTGCGGGCAGCCGCAACCCCGCCTCGAGCGAGCGGGCGACGGCCGACACGGCGACCCAGGGCCGCCGGTCGGGTGGCGTCGCCTCGACCGCGGCCTCGCTGACGATGCCTTCGGGAACGCCCCCCGACGTCACCGTGACGATGCTGCCGGCCTGGGCCTCCTGGGCGCGGCGTACCGCCTCGGCGAGCGGCAGGTCGCTGGGTACGGCGAGGGTGCGGCGCGCGAGCTGGCGGGCGACGAGGTGCGGCAGCCGGGTGCGCAGCCGGGCCGAGGCCATCGCGGCGGTCGACCCGGACCAGAGGAACGCCGAGATCACGAACGCGAGGATGTAGTCCACGGTGTCCGGCGCGGTGCCGATCAGGTCCTCTTGGACGAACGGCCAGAACAGCACGGCCGCGGCGGTCAGGCGGCCCCCCCACCCGGCGACGATCGTGCCGCGGTGCATGTTGCCGGTGACCCCCCAGACCAGCGACTTGAGCACCCGGCCGCCGTCCAGCGGGAGCCCCGGGACGAGGTTGAGGACGCCGACGAGGAGGTTGGCGCCGGCGAGGCCTTCGACCGCCATCAGGAGCAGGCCGTCCGGGGTGACCTCCCTGACGCCGAGGGCGAGCCCGCCGACCAGCAGCGAGGTCAGTGGGCCGACGACGGCGATGAGGAACTCCTGCCGCGGGTTGCGTGCCTCCCCCTCGATGGCGGTCATCCCGCCGAGGAAGTGCAGCGTGATCGAGGAGACCTGGAACCCGTAGCGGCGGGCCATGATCGCGTGCGACGCCTCGTGAAGCAGGACCGAGAGGTAGAGGATGACCGCGAACGCGAGCCCGGCGACGTACTTCCAGCCACCCAGGCCGGGCTGTGCCTCCTCGACCGCCGGTGCCACGATCACCGAGATCAGGCCGGCGACCAGGAACCAGGAGGAGGAGACGAGCACGTCGCTGCCGGCGATCGTCCCGACCTTGAGCGTGCCCGGCGGACGGGGTCGAGGCGGGGAGTCGGGCACGCGTCGAGGCTAGCCGACGGCTGCGGTCTACCCCCGCCGTGCACGAGTGCACCGCACGGCGTCGGGTGTCCACGGGCTCGCCTAGGGTGGCTCGCATGAGCACGCCGTCCGAGTCGCCCGCGACGCGGATGTCGACCGCGGTCGACGGCGTGGAGGTGCTCGGAGCGCTCTCCCCGAGCCGTGCAGGCGACTTCCTGAGCTGCCCGCTGCTCTACCGGTTCCGCACGGTCGACAAGCTGTCCGAGCCGTTCTCGCCCGACGCGGTGCGCGGCACGGTGGTGCACAAGGTGCTCGAGGACCTGTTCGACCTGCCGGCCGCCGACCGCACGCCCGGTCGCGCGCAGGCGATGCTCGAGCCCGCCTGGGAGCGGCTCGTCGCGGAGGACCCCGGGCTCGAGGAGATGTTCCCGGCGGACGGCGAGGGCGCCCAGGTCGCCGACTGGCTCACGTCCTGCCGCTCGGTCCTCGAGCGCTACTTCACCCTCGAGGACCCGCGCCGGCTCGAGCCGGCGGAGCGGGAGCTCTATGTCGAGACGCTGCTGGACTCCCGGCTGCTGCTGCGCGGCTTCGTGGACCGCATCGACGTCGCTCCCGACGGGGCGATCCGAGTGGTCGACTACAAGACGGGCCGGGCGCCCCACGAGATGTTCGAGGCCAAGGCACTGTTCCAGATGAAGTTCTACGCGCTCGTCATCTGGCGCACCCGCGGCGTCGTCCCGGCGATGCTGCAGCTGGTCTACCTCGGCAACGGCGAGATCCTGCGCTACGTGCCCGACGAGCGCGACCTGCTGGCCACCGAGCGCAAGGTCGAGGCCATCTGGCACGCCATCCGGCGAGCCCAGGAGTCGGGCGACTGGCAGCCGAGCCCGGGCCGGCTATGCGAGTGGTGCGCCCATCGGGCGATCTGCCCCGCCTGGGGCGGCACTCCCCCGCCACTACCTGTCCGCGAGGTCGAGTCCGACCTTTCCGCCGACGAGTCCGTGGACTAGGCGCCACACCATTCGGCGTGTGGTTTGGTCACCAACCGCAGGTGGGAGCGCTCCCCCTATTGCCGTTGGTGACCAAACGACAACGACACAGGGCCTGGCGGAATGGCGGTGCGCGGCCCGCGTCAGAGGCCGTTTCGCTCGGCCCAGAGGGCGGCCTGGGTGCGGTCGGCGACGCCGATCCGGGCGAACGCGGAGGTGAGGTGGGCCTTGACCGTGCGCTCGCTGATGTCGAGGCGGCGAGCGATCTGCTTGTTCGCGAGGCCCTCGCGGACCAGGGTGAGCACCTCCGTCTCGCGGGTGGTGAGCTGGACCTGGGGCGAGCCGGAGCGGACGCCGAGCAGAGCGCGGGCGGCCTTCGGGTGGAGCGGTGACTCGCCGCGGCTCACGGCCCGGATGCCCTGGAGCACGTCCTCGGGGTCGGCGTCCTTGAGCAGGTACCCGACGGCGCCGGCGTCGAGGGCGGCGATGATCCGCTCGCTGTCGGAGAACGAGGTCAGCACGAGGACGTCGACGCCGAGCCGCTCGGCCATGATCGCCCGGGTGGCGGCGACCCCGTCGACCTGGGGCATCTGCAGGTCCATGAGCACCACGTCGGGGCGGATCCGGCGTACGACCTCGAGTGCCTCGGCACCGTTCGCCGCGGTCCCCACGACCTCCATGTCGTCGGTGCCTGAGAGCAGCTGCTCGAGGCCGGCGCGGATCACCGCGTGGTCGTCGACCAGCACCACCCGGATGGGCGCGGGGGTCGGGGTCGCGGGTGGTGTGGGCGTCGTGGGAGTCGTCATTGAGCATCCACCTCCATGTGCACGATGGTCCCGTCGCCGGGCGCCGAGCGCACGTCGAGCAGGCCACCGTGGTCGGCGACCAGGCTGCGCAGGCCGCGCAGGCCGTAGCGGTCCGAGTCACGGACCGAGTCGGTGTCGAAGCCGACGCCGTCGTCGACGACCTCGAGGGTCAGGCGATCGCGGTCACCGCGAACCGTGACGGCGAGGGTGGAGGCGCTCGAGTGGCGCAGTGCGTTGCGCACCGCCTCCTGGGCGACTCGCCACACGAGGGCCGCACGCCGGTCCGAGGCCATCTCGGCGCCCTCGACGCTCACCGATGCCTGCATGCCGGCAGCCCCCGCCGGGGCGGTCAGGTCGGCGAGCGCGGCGGGCAGTCCGTCGGCGCGAAGGTCGGGCGGGTGGATCTCCGCGAGCAGCGAACGCAGAGCCTTCAGGCTCGACCGCAAGGAGGTCCCGGCGCCTTCCAGCGTCTCGCGTGCGTCGTCCGACGTGTCTGGGTTGCGCGAGATCGCGCTGACGGCGAACGCCGTGCCGGCCAGGTCTTGGACCACGCTGTCGTGCAGATCCCGCGCGATCCGGCGGCGCTCGGCGTCGGAGGCGTCCATGGCGGAGCGCAGCAGCCTCTCGCGCTCGTTGCTCGCGCTCGTGAGCTGTCGGGTGAGAACGCTGAGGATCGCGGTGGCGAGCAGGATGAGCAGCACGAGAGGGCCGAGCACGATCCAGCGGAAGGTGCGGAACAGCTCACTCTGCCGACGCTCGAGACGATCCAGCGAGTAGTAGGTGTCGAACAGCAGCGGGTCACCCTCGGGGGACCGGATCCGGGTGTAGATCTCCACCCGCTGCGGGGCGCTGGCGGAGTTCTCCGGTCGATCGGGATCTGAGGGCTGGGAACCGGTGCCCCCGAGCGCGATGACGCGAGCCTGGTCCTCGTCGAGGGCGAAGGTCTGGCCGAGCAGCTCCTTGCCCTCCGAGGACGCGTACAGCACGGTGCCGGCTTCGCTGCGAATGGCGAAGCGATCGATCCCCTGGACGCGCGACACGCCGTCCAGGCGGTCACCCAGCGCCCGGTCCAAGCGGTCCGCAGCGCCGGCGGACGCCGCCGACAGTCTCTTGGGCAACAGCGGTTCCACCACCTGATGAGCGAGCAGCGTGTTGATGCGTCGCGCCTCGGCGGTCGACTCGTCGGCCGCCGCCCCGTGGGCGATGGAGTTGACTCCGATGAAGATCGCCGCGACGGTCACGAGACCGATGAGCAGGAACTGCGTCACCGGATTGCGGATCAGTCTCACACGGGTGCCTTGTCGTCGGGTGCGCACCAAAGGATAGGTGCCAACCCGAGGATCAGTAGCCCGTTGCGATGCGGCAGACCTCGCCAGTCTGCTGGTTCTCGGCACGGAAGACGACGTCGTCGGTGCCGTAGAAGTCGAGCATGGTCCGGCTCACCCGGAACGAACGGTCGATGTCGTCTCGCGCCTTGACCTCGCCCTGAGCCGACAGGTCGCCGTTGTGTCGCATCTTCCAGGACCACACGTCGTCATCGGGACTGAAGACCGCGCCGATCACCTGGAAGCGGTCGGCGTTGTTGTCGATGGACTTGACGTTGAGTCGCACCCAGGAGGTGTTGTCGCACTTGGTGCGCACCGGACCGTCGTTGCCGTCCGTAGCGCTCCCGCCATCACTCGCCAGCGCGATAGGAGCACTGGCCAGGGCCGCTGCACCCAGCACGAGGCTGAGCACGATGGCGGGAACGCGTCGGACGAGCATGATGAACCTTTTCGGACCTATCCAGGTGGAACAGCTCCCCCCCGAGATGTCCCTATCCTCTGACGTCGCGAGCGCGGACCGCCATTGTCCGGTGGTACTAGGACCATGCGGCTCGACGAGTAGTCATTCACTAGTCACGGTCTAGTCACTGCTGCGACCACACCTCGGCCAGGTCCAGTCCGACGAGCGTGTCGGCGAACACCCGCCGCTCGGTGGCCAGCACCGGGACGTGGTTCTCGACGACGAGCACCAGGCAGCCGGCGGCCTCCGCGGACTTGGCGCCGGCGTTCGAGTCCTCGATCGCCAGACAGTCGGCCGGGGCGACGCCGAGCGCCGCCGCGGCGGTCAGGTACGGCTCCGGGTGCGGCTTGGCCTGCTCGACGCCGTCACCGGTGACGATCACGCGGAAGGTCTCGGCGGGCAGCCTGGAGAGGATCGGCGCCACGAACCGCTCGTACGACGAGGTGACGAGCGCGCAGGGCAGCCCGGCGGCACGCAGCCGGTCCAGCTGGTCGACGGCCCCGGGCCTCCAGGGCACCTCGTGCTCGACCCGCGCCACCACCCCGTCGAGCAGCTCCTCGACGATCTGCTCGGGGCTCACGTCGATGCCCAGCTGGTCGCGGATGTAGCGGCCCGACGACATCAGGTCGTTGCCGATCAGGTTCAGTGCGTGGGCGTCGCTCCAGGTGCCGCCGTACCGCTCGGCGATCTCGAACTCCGTCTGGATCCAGTAGGGCTCGGTGTCGACGAGCGTGCCGTCCATGTCCCACAGCACCGCGGCCGGGAGCCCGACCGGAGTGAGGCGCAGCGCCGGCTCAGTCATCGGGGTCGTAGCCCAGGTTGGGTGACAGCCACCGCTCGGCCTCGGCGAGCGTCCAGCCCTTGCGCTCGGCGTAGTCGGCGACCTGGTCGCGGCCGATCCGGCCGACCACGAAGTACTGCGACTGCGGGTGGCTGAAGTACCAGCCGGACACCGCGGCGCCCGGCCACATCGCCATCCCGTCGGTGAGCTCGATGCCGGTGCGGGCGGTGACGTCGAGCAGGCTCCAGAGGGTCCGCTTCTCGGTGTGCTCGGGGCAGGCCGGGTAGCCGGGCGCCGGACGGATCCCCTCGTAGCGCTCGGCGATCAGCGCCTCGTTGTCGAGCGCCTCGTCGGGCGCGTGCCCCCAGAGCTCGGTGCGCACCCGCTGGTGGAGCCGCTCGGCGAAGGCCTCGGCGAGCCGGTCTGCCAGTGCCTCGAGCATGATCGCGGAGTAGTCGTCGTGCTGCTCCTTGAACCCCAGGATCCGGTCCTGCGCGCCCAGGCCCGCGGTGACCGCGAACGCCCCGACGTGGTCGGGCAGCCCGGTGTCCCGGGGAGCCACGAAGTCTCCGAGAGACCGGTTGGGTACGCCGTCGCGGTGCTCGCCCTGCTGACGCAGGTTGTGCAGGGTGGTGAGCACCTCGCCGCGCGACTCGTCGGTGTAGACCTCGATGTCGTCCCCGACCGCGTTGGCGGGGAAGAACCCGAGCACGGCGTTGGCCCTCAGCCACTTCTCCTCGACGATCCGGTCGAGCATCGCCTGGGCGTCCTCGTACAGCCCTCGCGCCGTCTCGCCAGTCGAGGGGCTGTTGAGGATGTCGGGGAACTTCCCCTTGAGCTCCCAGGCGTTGAAGAACGGCTGCCAGTCGATGTAGTCGCGCAGCTCGGCGAGGTCGTAGTCCTCGAGGACGGTGATGCCGGGCACCCGTGGCGCCGGAGGCTCGTAGGACGCCCAGTCGATCGGGGTCCGGTTGGCGCGTGCCCGCTCGAGGGGGATCATCGGACGCTCGTTCTTGGTCGCGTGCCGGGCGCGCAGCGAGTCGTAGTCCTCCTTCACGTCGGCCATCAGCCGAGCGCGCTGAGCCGGGCTCAGCAGGGCCGCGAGCGTCGGCACCGACCGGGAGGCGTCCTTGACCCAGACCACGGGGCCGTCGTACTTGCCGTCGACCTTCACCGCGGTGTGGGCACGCGACGTGGTCGCCCCGCCGATCATCAGCGGGATCTCGAGCCCGCGGCGCTGCATCTCGGCGGCGACGTTGACCATCTCGTCGAGCGACGGCGTGATCAGGCCGGACAGGCCGACCGCGTCCGCGCCGACCTCGACCGCGGTGTCCAGGATCTTCTGCGCCGGCACCATCACGCCGAGGTCGATGACCTCGAAGTTGTTGCACTGCAGCACGACGCCGACGATGTTCTTGCCGATGTCGTGGACGTCGCCCTTGACCGTGGCCATCACGATCGTGCCGTTGGTCTCCTTGGCGGTGGCGTACTGGGGGTTGTCGAGCTTCTCCTGCTCGATGAACGGGATCAGGTAGGCGACGGCCTTCTTCATGACCCGCGCCGACTTCACGACCTGCGGCAGGAACATCTTGCCGGCGCCGAACAGGTCGCCGACGACGTTCATGCCGTCCATGAGCGGGCCCTCGATGACCTCGATCGGGCGTCCGTTGCGGCCGGCGATCTCAAGCCGGAGCTCCTCGGTGTCCTCCTCGACGTACGCGTCGATGCCCTTGACCAGGGCGTGCGTGATCCGCTCGCCGACCGGCAGACCGCGCCACTCCTCGGCGGCCGCCTCGGCCGTCTCGCCGGTGACGTTGTGGGCCTCCGCGATCTCGAGGAGCCGCTCGGCGGCGTCGGCCCGCCGGTTGAGCACGACGTCCTCGATGCGCTCGCGGAGCTCGGGCTCGACCTGGTCGTAGACCACCAGGGCGCCGGCGTTGACGATGCCCATGTCGAGCCCCGCGCCGATCGCGTGGTACAGGAAGACCGCGTGGATGGCCTCACGGACGGGGTTGTTGCCGCGGAACGAGAAGCTCACGTTGGAGATGCCGCCCGACACCTTCGCGCCCGGGAGGTTCTGCTTGATCCATCGGGTGGCCTCGATGAAGTCCAGGCCGTACGACGCGTGCTCCTCGATGCCGGTCGCGATCGCGAACACGTTCGGGTCGAAGATGATGTCCTCGGCCGGGAACCCGACCTCGTCGACGAGGATCCGGTAGGCGCGCTCGCAGATGGCCTTGCGCCGGTCGAGGTTGTCGGCCTGGCCGTCCTCGTCGAAGGCCATCACGACAGCGGCGGCGCCGTACTTGCGGCACAGCCGGGCCTGCCGACGGAAGGCCTCCTCGCCCTCCTTCATTGAGATCGAGTTCACGATCGGCTTGCCCTGGACGTTCTTCAGCCCGGCCTCGATCACCTCCCACTTGGAGGAGTCGACCATCACCGGGACCCGGCTGATGTCGGGCTCGCTGGCGATCAGCCGGGTGAAGCGGTCCATGGCCGCCGGGCCGTCGATCATGCCCTCGTCCATGTTGATGTCGATGACCTGCGCGCCGTTGTCGACCTGCTGGGCGGCGACGGTCAGGGCCGTGTCGTAGTCGCCGTCCTTGATCAGCTTGCGGAACCGTGCGGACCCGGTGATGTTGGTGCGCTCGCCGACGTTGACGAACAGGCTGTCGTCGGTGACCGCGAACGGCTCGAGACCCGACAGCCGGAGCGCCGGTTCGACCTCCGGCACCTCCCGGACCGTCTTGCCCTCGACCGCGCGCGCGATCGCGGCGACGTGGGCGGGCGTGGTGCCGCAGCAGCCGCCGACGAGGTTGACGAAGCCCGCGGCGGCGAACTCCTCGATGATCCCGGCGGTCTCCTCCGCTGCCTCGTCGTACTCGCCGAAGGCGTTGGGGAGGCCGGCGTTGGGGTAGCAGGAGACGAACGTGTCCGCGATCCGCGCCATCTCGGCGATGTAGGGCCGCATCTCCTTGGCGCCGAGCGCGCAGTTGAGGCCGACCGCGAGGGGCCGGGCGTGGCGCACGGAGTTCCAGAACGCCTCGGTCACCTGGCCCGACAGGGTGCGGCCGGAGGCGTCGGTGATGGTCCCGGACACGATCACCGGCCACCGGCGTCCGTGCTCCTCGAACAGCGTCTCGACCGCGAAGATCGCGGCCTTCGCGTTCAGGGTGTCGAAGATCGTCTCGATGACGAGCAGGTCGGAGCCGCCGTCGACGAGGCCGCGAGCCGCCTCGAGGTACGCCGCGACCAGTTGGTCGAAGGTGACGTTGCGGGCCCCGGGGTCGTTGACGTCCGGCGAGATCGATGCCGTCCGCGTGGTCGGGCCGAGGGCGCCGGCGACGTAGCGGGGCCGCTCCGGGGTCGCGACCGCGTCCGCCTCGCCGCGCGCCAGGCGGGCCGCCTCGAGGTTCAGCTCGTAGGCCAGGTCCTGGAGGCCGTAGTCGGCCAGGGAGACCGCGTTGGCGTTGAAGGTGTTCGTCTCGATGATGTCCGCGCCGGCCTGGAGGTACTCGCGGTGGATGCCGGCGATGATCTCCGGCTGCGTGATCGTCAGCAGGTCGTTGTTGCCGACCAGGTCGCTGGGCCAGTCCTTGAACCGCTCGCCGCGGTAGCCGGCCTCGTCGGGCCGGTCGCGCTGGATCGCCGTGCCCATCGCGCCGTCGAGCACCATGATCCGCTCGCGGAGGGCTCGGGCGAGCTCCTCGGTGAGATCCGGGCGCAACTGCGGTGACGGGGACAACGCGACTCCTCTCGGCCACCCGGAGGGCGGCGTGTGTCCAGCCTAGGAACCGTGTCCACGAACTGGACCCGACATCCAGATCGTGACACCGCGTCTCGACCCTCGGGAAATCCTCGAGCCTTCTGAGGCGGCACTAGGCTGGAGTGGTGATCGAGCTCGAGGACGTCCCGGACCTGGTGGACCCCGTCGTGATCGCCGCGTTCGAGGGCTGGAACGACGCCGCCGACGCGGCGTCGTCCGTGATCGACCATCTGATCCGGGTCTGGGGCGCCCGTACCGTCGGCGCGGTCGACCCGGAGGACTTCTACGACTTCCAGGTCAACCGACCGGTCGTCGGCACGGACGAACTCGGGCACCGCCGGCTGACCTGGCCGAGCACCCAGATCGCGATCGCCTCTCCCCCGGATCTGGACCGAGACGTGATCCTGATCCGCGGGATCGAGCCGAACATGCGCTGGCGGCAGTTCTGCGCCGAGCTGCTCGCGGCCTGCGACGACCTGGGCGGCGAGCTCGTGGTCACCCTGGGCGCCCTCCTCGCCGACACTCCCCACACCCGTCCCATCCCGGTGACCGGGACCGCCACCGAGCCCGAGCTGGTCGACCGGCTCAAACTCGAGCAGTCGACCTACGAGGGCCCCACCGGCATCGTCGGGGTGTTCCAGGACGCCTGCATGCGGGTCGACGTGCCGGCGGTGTCCTACTGGGCGGCCGTCCCCCACTACGTCGCTCAGCCGCCGTGCCCCAAGGCCACACTCGCGCTGATCGGTCAGATCGAGGACCTGCTCGAGGTGAGCATCCCGCTCGGCGACCTGCCCGAGGACGCCCGCGCCTGGGAGCGCGGCGTCGACGAGCTCGCCGAGGAGGACGAGGACATCGCCGACTACGTCCGGTCCCTCGAGGAGACCCGCGACACCACCGACCTGCCCGAGGCGTCCGGCGAGGCCATCGCCCGCGAGTTCGAGCGGTATCTCAAGCGCCGCCAAGACGAGTCGTAGCCGCCGTCCGGCATCCACGCTCGCTGCGTTGCCGCGCCTTGGTGCGGGTCCACTCCCGTTGTGGTTTGGTCACCAACCGCAGCTGGGAGCGTTCCCAATCTGCCGTTGGGGACCAAACCACACCATTTCCCGGTCAGCCCAGGGCCGCCCTGACCTCCTCCGGTGTCATCGTGACCGGCGTCTGCAGCAGCCACTGCACACCGAAGGGGTCGCGGACCCGGCCGCCCCGTGCGCCGTAGGGCTGGTCGGCCACCGGGAAGACCTCGACGGCGCCGTGCTCGACCATCTCGGTCGCGACGCGGTCCGGATCATCGGTGACGACGTCGAGGATCGGGCCCGGCGCGCCCGAGGAGGCGGGCGCCGGATCGAACTCGTCCGCGTCCTTGAGGGTGACCGCGGTCCCGAAGACCTCGAGCTCCGCGAAGATCACCGATCCGTCGCTGTCGTAGCGGACGACCTCGGTGGCGTCGAGGTGTGCGACGTACCAGCGCAGCGCCGCGTCCGCGTCGGGGACCACCAGCTTGGGGCGAAGTGCGTTGTCAGTCATGGCATCAGCCTGCCGCCTGCGGGCCCCAGGGCGTCTTGAAGGAATGGGAGACGCCGGTGCCCCGAGCGGCCCGGCGTCAGCTGAGCCAGAGGGCGAGGCCGAGCGCGGCGTCGAGGGCGGCCAGCATCTGTACGCCGGCGTCGGGGTCGCTGGTGTCCGCGAGGCCGTCGGTGCCCAGGGTCGCCGCCACCCACCGGTCCACGGCTGCGGTCGCCCGAGGAGCGTCGAGGTCGTCGGCCAGGGCCGCGAGGACCTCCTCGACCACCGGGGCGGCCGGCGCGCCGGCACCCAGCGAGAGCGCCCGGCGCCAGCGGGTGACGTCGTCGACCGCGGTCCACAGCTGGTCGTCGGTCCACTCCCAGTCCGAGCGGAAGTGGTGGCGCAGCAGCGCGAGCCGGATCGCCATGGGGTCGACGTCGCTGTTGCGCAGCGCGGACACGAACACCAGGTTGCCGCGCGACTTCGACATCTTCTCGCCGTCGTAGCCGACCATGCCGGCGTGGCTGTAGACCTGCGCGAACGGCGTGCCCGGCACGGCGACCTGCGCGTGCCCCGCGCACATCTCGTGGTGCGGGAAGACCAGGTCGCTGCCGCCGCCCTGCACGTCGAAGGCGCCGCCGAGGTGGCGCTGGGCGATCGCGGTGCACTCGATGTGCCATCCCGGCCGCCCCGATCCCCAGGGGCTGTCCCAGGACGGCTCTCCGTCGCGGCGACCGCGCCAGACCACGCAGTCGAGCGGGTCCTTCTTCCCGGCCCGGTCCGGGTCGCCACCGCGCTCGGGGTAGACCTCGAGCATCCGGGCGCGGTCCCACCCGGACTCCGCCCCGAAGGCCGGGTCGGAGGTGACCGAGAAGTAGAGGTCGTCCTCGACGCGGTAGACGGTCCCAGCCGCCTCGAGCCGCTGGATCAGCTCGATGACCAGCGGGATCGACTCGACGGCGCCGATGTAGTGGTCGGGCGGCAGCACCCTGAGGGCGGCCATGTCCTGACGGAACAGCTCGGTCTCCCGCTCGGCGAGCTCGACCCAGTCGATGTGCACCTTGGCGGCGCGCTCGAGCAGCGGGTCGTCGACGTCGGTGACGTTCTGGACGTACGTCACGTCGTGCCCTGCGTTGCGCCAGGCGCGGTTGAGGAGGTCGAAGGCGACGTACGTCGCGGCGTGCCCCAGGTGAGTGGCGTCGTACGGCGTGATCCCGCAGACGTAGAGCCGCGCGGCGCCGGTCGGCGTGGTGGTGACCTTCGCACCCGACGGGGTGTCGTGCAACGACACCGGCGGTCCCGGCACCGGCAGCGTCGGGATCTCCGGAGAAGGCCAGGCTCGCATGCCGCGAAGCCTAGCCGGGCTCAGACTGGATCCGAGACAGGCTCGGTCTCGATACGCCCGTCGCGACCTCCTGCGTCGGTCGCGGGGCTACTCGACCTGGCTGCTGGGTCCCGGCCTTCGCGGGCTCAGGCCGGGGCAGCTCAGAACGGCGGCCACGGGATCGCGGGCCACTCGCCGTGGGGTGAGGGCATCACCGCGCGGTCCGCGAGCCGGTGGCAGCGCCGGCGCAGCGCCTCGATCTCGGGGTCGCTCAGATGGGCCGCGAGCACCTCGCCGAGGGCACCACCGACCTCGTCGCCGATCCGGCGCACCGTGGCGACCTCGTCGGCCGTGAGCTCCTCCCCCAGCCACCCCCACAGCACGGTCCGGAGCTTGGGGTCGGTGTGGAAGGTGACCCCGTGGTCGACGCCGTACCGATGACCGTCGGTCATCTCCAGCACGTGGCCGCCCTTGCGGTCGGCGTTGTTGACCACGACGTCGTAGATCGCCATCCGGCGCAGCGGCGCGGAGTCCTCGTGGATCAGCGAGATCGGCCGGTCGTGGCCGTCGAGCCCGTCGAAGACGTGCCGCCAGCCGGCGGGCACCTCGCCCTCGGGCACCAGCGTGACCGCCACCTGCTCGTCGTCGGGCTCCTGCCAACGCTGCACCATCCCGTGGCCGTGCGGCCCGTCGCGCAGCCAGGTCTCGGGGACGACGTTCCACCCGAACGCCTCGGACACGAGGTACGCCGCGCGCTCCCGGTCGGCGAGCGTCCCGTCGGGGAAGTCCCACAGCGGACGCTCCCCGGCGACGGGCTTGTAGACGACCCGGATGCCGCCGATCTCACCGACGAACGTGGCGTTGGACGCCGGCATCACCCGGCCGTGCAGCACCAGCTCCCCCTCGACCAGGTCGGGCCCCGGGTCGCCGAGGGTGCCGGGGTCGTCCCGGTCGACGGTCACGGATCGCGGCGCCGGAACCCGTTGGCGCGGACGCACAGGTGCCCGTCCGGGTCGATCGGGTTGCCGCAGAACGGGCAGCTCGGCCGTCCGGCCTCGAGGACCTGCTCGGCGCGCTTCACGAACGCCCGTGCGGGCCCGGCGGGCAGCCGCACCAGGAACACCTCGTCCGGCTCGGGCTCCTCGAAGTCCTCGTCGAGCTGGTCGGGGGTGATCACCGCGGCCTCGGTGTACGGGAAGACCTCGATGACCACCCGCTCGTCGGTCGGGTCCCAAGAGAGCGTCATCGTGCCGGCGCGGAACTCCTCCTCGATCGGCTGCTCCAGCGGGTCGGAGTCGTCGAGCCCGAGCGGCGCGACCGCGGGGATCACCGCGTCGCTGCCCACCTGGGTGGCCATCACCTCGTCGAGGAGCTCGTCGACGCGCTCCGCCAGCGCCTGCACCTGCTGCTTCTCCAGCGCGACGCTCACCAGGCGGCTGCCGGCCCGGGCCTGCAGGAAGAATGTCCGCTGCCCGGGCGGGCCGACGGTGCCCGCGACGAACCGCTCCGGGGGGTCGAATGCGTGGACGACTGGCATAGCCACACCCTAGGACCCGGCCGAAGGCCCGGCCCCGCCCCCGACGACGGCGTCCGTCGTGCGGGCCGTCCGGGACCGCTTCTTGGCCGCCGGGGGCGGTGCGAGCCAGGACAGGTCACCGGCATGGGTGTTCGTGGCGAGCACGTAGGGGCGGGTGCCGGTGTAGCGGACCACCGAGATCGACGCGGGGTCGACGTGCAGCCGCTGGAACAGGTCCAGGTGCATCCCGAGCGCGTCGGCCAGCACCGACTTGATGATGTCGCCGTGGCTGACCGCGACCCAGACCGCGCCCGGACCGTGCTCGTCCTCGACCGCGGCGTCGTGCCGGCGTACGGCGGTGACCGCACGCGCCTGCATGGCCGCCATCGACTCGCCCTCGGGGAAGACCGCCGCCGACGGCTGGGTCTGCACGAGCGACCAGAGCTTCTCCTTGGCGAGCTCCTTGAGCGCCCGGCCCTGCCAGGCGCCGTAGTCGCACTCGGTGATGCCGCGGTCGGTGGTGATCCGGACCGGCTCGGTGCGCGCGCTCGCGATCGCTTTGGCGGTCTGCCGGCAGCGTTCCAGCGGGCTGCTGACGATGCCCGCGAGCGGTACGCCGGTGAGCCGGTCGCCGGCGCGAGCCGCCTGCGCCACGCCGGTCTCGTCCAGCCGCACCCCGGGGGTCCGACCGGCGAGCGTGCCCGACGCGTTGGCCGTCGTCCGGCCGTGCCGCACGAGGATCACGGTTGCCATGGCGTGGACTGTAGTGGGGCTACGGTGGCCGGGTGATCGTCGACTGCGCCCTGTACCGCGACGGCAAGCGCACCGAGGGCGGGACGCACTGGCGCGAGCTGCGGGCGAAGGCGGACCGCGACGGTGACTTCGTGTGGATCGGGATGCACGAGCCGTCGACGGCCGAGGTGCACGAGGTCGCGGAGGTCTTCGGTCTCCACTCGCTCGCGGTCGAGGACGCCGTGAAGGCGCATCAGCGACCGAAGCTGGAGCGTTTCGACGACATGGTCTTCCTGGTGCTCAAGACGCTCTGGTACGTCGACGAGGACGACGCGGTCGAGACCGGCGAGATCGCGATCTTCGTCGGCGACGACTTCGTGGTCACGGTCCGCCACGGGCAGGGCAACGAGCTGCACTCGGCCCGCGAGGAGCTGGAGACCAGCCGGCGGGTGCTCAGCCACGGCCCCGGTGGCGTGCTGTACGCGGTGATCGACCGCGTCGTGGACGAGTACCTCGACGTGGTCGACGAGCTCATCGTCGACGTCGACGAGATCGAGGCCTCGGTCTTCTCCGACGACCGCACCCATGACTCCGCCCGCATCTACGTGCTCAAGCGGGAGCTCGCGGAGGTACGCCGGGCGGTGCTGCCGCTGCGGGAGCCGCTCGTGCGGCTGGCGGGCGGCGACGTGCCGAGCGTCACGGACCAGGCAGCCCCGTTCTTCCGCGACGTCGCCGACCACCTGGCACGGGCAGCGGAGACCGTGGACTCGCTGGACGCCCTCCTGTCGACCGCCTTCGACGCCTACCTGGCCCAGATCTCGGTCCAGCAGAACGACGACATGCGCAAGATCTCGGCAGGCGCAGCGCTGGTCGTCGTTCCGACGCTGATCGCCGGCATCTACGGCATGAACTTCCGGCACATGCCCGAGCTCGAGTGGACCTATGGCTACCCGTTCGCCCTCGGCCTGATGGCCGCAGTCGCCGTCGGGCTGTGGGTGCTGTTCAAGAAGTCCGGGTGGCTGTAGTCCCGGATGGGCGCTAGGCCGCGATCACGCCGGTCGCGACGAGCAGCAGGGTCGCGGCACCGAGCGCCACGCGGTAGAGCACGAACGGCGTGTACGAGTGGGTCGTGACGTAGCGCAGCAGCCACGCGATCGCGGCGTACCCGACCACGAACGAGACCACGGTCGCCACGATCGTCGGTCCCCAGCCGTAGAGGTTGTCGCCGTTCGGCACGTCCTTGAGCTCGAAGAGCCCGGCGCCGATCACCGCGGGGATCGCGAGCAGGAAGGCGTAGCGGGTGGCCGCCTCGCGCTCGTAGCCGAGCAACCGGCCCATCGACAGGGTCGCGCCCGACCGGGAGACGCCGGGGATCAGCGCGAGCGCCTGCGCCAGGCCCATCAGGATCGCGTCGCGCAGCGAGATCTGCTTGATGGTCTTGTCGGTGCGCCCCACCCGGTCGGCGAGGCCGAGGATCAGGCCGAGCACGATCAGCGTGCAGCCGATCAGCCACAGGCTCCGGAAGTCGCGCTCGATGACGTCCTTGAGCAGGATGCCGAGCACGACGATCGGCACCGAGCCGGTGATGATGAACCAGCCCATCCGGGCGTCGAGGTGGCCGCGGTACTCCGGACGGAACAGCGAGAGCAGCCACGCCTTGCCGATCCGCCAGATGTCCTTGCGGAAGAACAGCAGCACCGCGAGCTCGGTGCCGATCTGGATGACGGCGGTGAACGCGGCGCCGGGGTCGCCCCACCCGAAGAGCTCCGGGTAGATCCGCAGGTGCGCGCTGCTGGAGATCGGGAGGAACTCGGTCAGCCCCTGGATGAGGCCGAGCACGACGGCCTGGAGGAAGTCCACCACGGCGGGAACTCTACGGGCGGAACTCCAGGGTGGTCCGCTGGGCGTGCCGGTGCGGACCGGCGGGGCGTGGCCGACTACCTTGTCGCCATGCAGCAGCGGCGTGTCGGTTCGACCGGCCTCACCGTGTCCCGCCTCGCACTGGGGACCATGACCTGGGGCCGTGACACCGACGAGCACGAGGCTCGCGACCAGCTGATCGCGTTCACCGAGGCTGGCGGCACCCTCGTCGACACGGCCGCCGGCTACGGCAACGGCGCCTCCGAGGAGCTGATCGGCACGCTGCTCGGCGACGTGGTCGAGCGCGACGAGGTCGTGCTCGCGACCAAGGCCGGCATCACCGCGCGCCGCGGCGGCCGCGAGTACAACACCTCCCGCGGACACCTGCTCGCCACCCTCGACGCCTCGTTGCGCCGGCTCGGCGTCGACCACGTCGACCTGTGGCAGGTGCACATCTGGTCCGAGGAGACCCCCGTCGAGGAGACGCTCGCCGCGCTGGACACGGCCGTGCAGAGCGGGCGTACGTCGTACGTCGGCGTCTCCAACTACTCCGGCTGGCAGACCGCCCAGGCGGCGACCTGGCAGCGGGCGGTCCCGGGCCGCACCCCGCTGGCGAGCACCCAGGTGGAGTACTCCCTGCTCAACCGCGCCGTCGAGCACGAGGTGCTGCCGGCCGCGGCCGCACTCGGGCTCGGGGTGCTGCCCTGGTCGCCGCTCGGCCGGGGCGTGCTGACCGGCAAGTACCGGACGGGCACGCCCTCGGACTCGCGGGCGGCCTCCTCGCATTTCGCGAACTTCGTCGGCCCCTACCTCGACGAGCGGTCGGCCGGCATCGTCGAGGCGGTGGCCCGGGCCGCCGACGGGCTCGGGTGGACCGCCCTCGAGGTCGCGCTCACCTGGGTGCGCGACCGGCCCGGGGTGACCGCCCCGGTCGTCGGCGCCCGCACCGCCGCGCAGCTGCGCGGCGCGCTCGGTGTCGAGGAGCTGAGCCTGCCTGCCGAGATCACCGCCGCGTTGGACGACGTGTCCGCCGATTGACCCCGCCGACGGAAGGGAGCCCCGATGAGCCGTGCACTGCGCCGACCCCCTGCTCGAGGAGTGGAGTGGGAGTTCGACAAGGTGACCTTCTCGCGGGAGTTCTCCCGCAACGTCGTCACCCGGATGCTCGTCGAGCGTGCCGAGCACGGCGGCTGGGAGCTCGACCGGGTGCGCATCACCGCCGACGGCACCCGGCGCGTGGTGCTGCGCCGCAAGATCATCCGCGCCGTCCGGACCGCCTGAGGCCCCGGCGGCTGGTCGGAATCCGTGCCGTTTGGTCACCAACCGCAGCGTTTCGCGCCGGGAGGTTGTCGTTGGTGACCAAACCACATCATGTCCCGGCCGACCCGGGGTGCTGAGACCATGACGCTGCCGGTCACCACGCCGATCACGCCAGACCTCGTGCGTGGTGCGATCGAGCTCGAGCGGGCCGGGCGCGGACTGCGGCCGCACCGGCTGCCGGCCTGGGCGCGTGCCCAGGGCACGGACGGCCGGCTGGCACTGGCGCAGGCGCAGCCGTCGGGCGTGCGGCTGGTGTTCCGCACCCGGGCCGCGGCGATCGACCTGGACGTGGTGGCGACCAAGGTGACGTACGTCGGCCTCGAGGGCGGGACCGGAGCGGCGTACGACCTGGTGGTCGACGGGCAGCTCGAGCGCCGGGCGACCGCGCCGGGCGGCAACCTGCTGGTGATCGACCTGGCGACGGCGTCCACGGACCTGAGGCGTGGTGCCGTGGGCACGGTGCGGTTCCGCGGTCTCGCGCCCGAGACCAAGCACGTCGAGCTGTGGCTGCCGTACACCGAGCTGACCGAGCTGGTCGCGCTGCGCACGGATGCGCCGGTCGAGCCCGTCGCCGACGACGGCCGCCGGGTCTGGCTGCACCACGGCAGCTCGATCAGCCAGGGCTCGAGCGCCACGAGCTCGTCGACCACGTGGCCGGCGTTGGCCGCGTACGCCGGCGGGGTCGAGCTGGTCAACCTCGGGTTCGCCGGGAGCGCCCTGCTCGACCCGTTCGTGGCGCGCACGATGCGCGACACCCCGGCCGACCTCGTGAGCCTCAAGATCGGGATCAACCTCGTCAACCACGACCTCATGCGGCTGCGCGCGTTCGGCCCGGCCGTGCACGGCTTCCTCGACACGGTCCGCGAGGGTCACCCGACGACGCCGCTGCTGGTCGTCTCGCCGCTCCTCTGCCCCGCCCACGAGGACGTCCCCGGCCCCAGCGCACCGGACCTGACCGGGGGCGGCGTCCGCTTCGTCGCCCTGGGCGACCCGGCCGAGACCACCGCGGGCAAGCTCACGATCCGGGCGATCCGCGCCGAGCTCGCCCGGATCGTGCGGGAGCGCGCAGGCGACGACCCGCAGCTCCACTACCTCGACGGCCTGGAGCTGTACGGCCCCACCGAGCACGCCGAGCTGCCGCTCCCCGACCAGCTGCACCCGGACCCGCTGACGCACCAGGTGATCGGCGGGCACTTCGCCCGGCTGGTCTTCGGACCGGGCGGCGCGTTCAGCGGCTGAGCGTCACGCGCCGTCCAGGAACCGGTCGAACACCCGTGCCCCGAACTCCAGCGCGTCCACCGGCACCCGCTCGTCGACCCCGTGAAACAGCGCGGTGAAGTCCAGGTCGTCGGGGAGCCGGAGCGGGACGAAGCCGTAGGAGCGCAGGCCGAGGCGCCGGAAGTGCTTGGCGTCGGTGCCGGCGCTCATCAGGTACGGCGCCACGACGGCGTCGTCGTCCTCGGCGAGGATCGCCCGCGTCATCGCGTCGACCAGGTCGCCGTCGTACGGCGTCTCCCACGGCTGCTGGTGGCTGACGTGCTCGATCTCGACGCCCTCGCCCACGAGCTCGGCGAGGGTCGCGAAGAACTCGTCCTCGTAGCCGGGCAGGAACCGGCCGTCGACGTGGGCGGTGGCCTCGGTCGGGATGACGTTGACCTTGTAGCCCGCGCCGAGCATGGTCGGGTTGGCGGTGTTGCGGATCACCGCACCGAGCATCCGGGCCGCACCGCCGAACTCCTCGATCAGAGCCGGGGCGTTGTCCGGGGTCGCCTCGGTGCCGGCCAGCTCGGCGACGGCGGCGAGCAGCGTACGCATCGTCGGGGTCAGCCGCACCGGCCAGTCGTACGCGCCGATCCGCGCCACGGCCCCGGCGAGCCGGGTGACCGCGTTGTCCGGGTTGATCATCGACCCGTGGCCGGCGGTCCCCCGGGCCGTGAGCCGCATCCACGCCATGCCCTTCTCGGCGGCCTCGATCAGGTAGACCCGGCGACCGCGGACGGTCGCGCTGAAGCCACCGACCTCGCCGACCGCCTCCGTGCACCCCTCGAGCTCCTCGGCGTGCTCGTCGACGAGCACCTGGGCGCCGTGGTGGCCGCCGGCCTCCTCGTCGGCGGTGAAGCACAGGGTGATCGGCCGCTCCGGCACCCGTCCCGCGCGCTGGCGCGCCCGGACGACGGAGAGCAGCATCGCGTCGAAGTCCTTCATGTCGACAGCGCCCCGGCCCCAGACGTACCCGTCCTTGACCTCGCCCGAGAACGGGTCGACCTGCCAGTCCTCCGCCGCGGCCGGCACGACGTCGAGGTGCCCGTGCAGCAGCAGCCCGCCCCGATCCGAGGCCGACCCGCCCCAGCGGGCGAGCACCGACGTGCGGCCCGGCTCCGACTCGTGGAGCCGTGCCTCGATGCCGACCTCGTCGAGGAGTGCGGCGACGTACTCCGCGGCCTTGCGCTCCCCCGGGCCCTCCTGGTCGCCGTAGTTGGAGGTGTCCATCCGGATCAGCTCGCGGCACAGGTCGACGACCTCGCCGGCGGGGTCGTGACCGGCCTGCTGGGCGACGTTCGGGGGGTCCTGGGCCATGGTCCCAGCATGACATCCGGGGGCCCGATCCCGATGCGAGGATTGCCCGGTGCCTTTGCTACAGTTCCACCGCACTCGTCCGGGTGGCGGAATTGGCAGACGCGCTAGCTTGAGGTGCTAGTGCCCGTATAGGGCGTGGGGGTTCAAGTCCCCCCTCGGACACCGACGAAGACCCCGTCCCAGCTCGCTGGGACGGGGTCTTCTGCATCCGACCCGGGCGCGTCAGGCGGGCACGTACATCGAGTCGATCAGGTCGCGGTAGGCCGCCTCGACCACCTTGCGCCGGACCTTCATGCTCGGCGTCAGCTCGCCGTTCTCGACGCTGAGGTCGTGGTCGAGGATCCGGAACTTCTTGATGGTCTCCCACCGGTTGAGCCGGCCGTTGAGCTCCTCCACGCAGGCCTGGACGTAGTCGCGCACCTGCGGGCTGGCGGCGAGCGACTCGTAGTCGGTGTCGTGCAGGCCCTCGGCCTTGCCCCACTGCACGAGCGCCTCGGGATCCAAGGTGATCAGCGCCGTGGCATAGCTGCGTCCGTCGGCGTGCACGATCATCTGGCTGGCCAGCGGACAGACGGCCTTGAAGATGATCTCGACCGCCTGCGGCGCGATGTACTTGCCGCCGGAGGTCTTGATCAGGTCCTTCTTGCGGTCCGTGATCCGCAGCCGGCCCTGGGCATCGAGCTCGCCGACGTCGCCGGTCGCGAACCACCCGTCCTCGCTCAGCACCTCGGCCGTCGCGTCGGGCAGATGGTGGTAGCCCCGCATCACGCCGGGTCCCCGCACGAAGATCTCGCCGTCCGAGGCGATCCGGATCTCCGTGTCGTCCAGCGGCTTGCCGACGTAGCCGAACACCGGATCCTGTGGGCGGACCATGCAGGTGCCGGCGCTGGTCTCGGTCAGGCCGTAGCCCTCGAGCACCAGCAGTCCCGCGGCGTGGAACCAGTGGGCGACGTCGGGCGAGAGCGCCGCGCTGCCCGAGACCAGGAACCGGATGCGGCCGCCGAGGCGCTCGCGGATCTTGCTGAGCACCAGGCGGTCGGCGACCGCGTGCTGCGCCGTCAACAACCGGGACGGCCGGACTCCGTCGATCCGGGCCCGGGCGACCCGGTCACCGACCCGGAAGGCCCACCGGAACAGCACGTGCTTGACGCCGCCCTCCTCCTGGATCGTCTGGACGACCTTGCCGTGGACCTTCTCGAAGATCCGCGGGGGGCCGGCCATGAAGGTCGGCCGCACGGCGGCGAGGTTCTCCACGATCCGCTCGAGGCGGCCGTCGACCGCCGTCGGGAAGCCGATCTGCAGCTGGACGGCCTCGAGCATCTTGCCGAACGAGTGGGACAGCGGCAGCCACAGGAACTGCAGGTCGTCGGGCGAGAGGATGTCGAGGTTCTCCGCCGCGCTGCCGATGTAGGTCCAGCAGCGGTGGGGCAGCTCGACACCCTTGGGCTGGCCGGTGGTCCCCGAGGTGTAGATGAGCGTCGCCAGGTGCTCCGGTCCGATGGCGGCCACGGTCTCGTCCACGACACCCGGATGGTCCACCAGGTGCCGGGCGCCGAGCGCGACGAGGTCGTGCAGGCTGAGCACCCACCCGCCGTCGGCCTGGCCGTCGAAGGTGACGACCCGGGTCAGGTCCGGCAGGGCGTCTCGGCGTTCGCGCAGCTTGGCGATCTGCACGTCGTCCTCGGCGAACACCACCCGCGAGCCGCTGTCGGCCAGGATGAACGCCACGTCGTCGGCGCTGGTCGTGGGGTAGACGGTCGTGGTCGCCGCCCCCGCGCACATGATCGCCAGGTCGGCCTGGAGCCACTCGACCCGGGTGTTGCTGAGGATCGCGACCCGCTCCTCGGGCCGGATGCCGAGCGCCAGGAGCCCGGCGGCCAGGGTCCGGACGGTCTCGCCGGTCTGCCGCCAGGTCACCGAGCGCCAGCCCTCCTCGCCCGGGAACCGGAAGGCCTCCAGGTCCGGTGTGGCGGCCACCCGGTCGTAGAACATCCGGGCCAGCGAGGCCGCCCGGTCCGTCCGTGGTTGCTGTCTCGACGACGTCGTCTCGCTCACGTTGCCACCCTCTTCCCGACGTCCACATTCATCCGGACGCCGTGGCCGGCACTAGAGGATTTCGTCCTGTGGTGTGACGGTCGTCTCAGCCTCGGGAAGCTCGACCACGACGTCGAGCCGGTTGGGCCCGGCCGGCTCCGCGACCGTGTGCCCGAGTCGCCGCAGCATGGCCAGCGACGCGAGGTTGTCGGCGGTCACGGTCGTCACGAGGCGGTTCACCCCGGCCGGCCGGCGGCGCATGAGCTCGGTCAGCAGGGCGGTCGCCACGCCCTTGCGCTGCCACTCGTCGATGACGGTGACGGCGACGTCGGCGGCCTCGCGGTCGTCGGCGTACCGGATGATCCGCGCCACCCCGGCGGGGATGCCGTTGCCGTCCTCGTCGAGGGCGAGCAGCACGAGCGCCACGTGGTTGACGCCGTCGACCTCGTCGACGAGGTGGTCGAGCATCGTGTCGGTGAGGTGGGGCACCGCGGCCAGGAACCGGTGGAACCGAGTCTCGTCGGACAGCTGCTCGTAGCCCTCGCGGACCGCCTCCCGGTCGATGGGGAGCAGCTCCCAGATCAGTGCCCGGGTCCCGTCGTTGAGCTGCGCCTCGGCGAACACGCCCGTCACCTCCTGCGGCTCAAGTTACGCGCCTGCGGAGCCGCGGGAGGCCGTTTGCGACCGCCGTCACGGACGTCACGGACGGTCGGTGGACTGGCCCAGCCGGCGCTGCAGCTCGTCGCGGACCTGCCTGCGCAGCACCTTGCCGATGATCGACACGGGCAGCTCGTCGACGTTGTAGACGTGGCGGGGCACCTTGTACGCCGCGACGTGCTCCCGGCAGCCCGCCCGGACCGCCTGCTCGTCGAAGGTGGCGCCGGGCGCGAGGACGACGACCGCGACCACCTCCTCGTCACCGCCGCCCGACGGCAGTCCCACCACGGCGGCGTCGAGGATGTCGGGGAGCTCGCGCAGGGCGTGCTCGACCTCGCTCGGGTAGACGTTGAAGCCGCCGGTGATGATCAGCTCCTTGATGCGGTCGACGATCGTGAAGAAGCCGTCCTCGTCCATCACCACCACGTCCCCGGTGCGGATCCACCCGTCCGCGAGCACCACCTCCGCCGTCTCGGCCGGCCGCTCCCAGTAGCCGCCGAACACCTGGGGGCCGCGCAGCAGCAGCTCGCCCTCCTCACCGGGCGGCAGGTCGCGCGAGGGGTCGTGCCGGTCGACGACGCGGACCTCGGTGGAGGGGAAGGGCACGCCGATCGCCCCGATCCGGCGCGCGTCGCCCGCGGGGTTGCCGAGGGCGACCGGCGAGGTCTCGGTCATCCCGTAGCCCTCGACGAGCAGGCCGCCGGTGACGGACTCCCAGAGCTCGGCCGTCGCTGCCGGCAGGGACATCGCCCCCGAGATCGCGTAGCGGATCGTAGTCAGGTCGACGCCGCGCTCCTTCGCGGCCGTGGCGAGGCGCTCGTAGACGGGTGGCACCGCCGGGAGGAACGTCGCGGGCCGGCGGCCCATCGCCTCCAGCACCAGGTCGACGTCGAAGCGAGGCATCAGCACGAGCGTGGCGCCGATGCTCATGGAGAACGTCAGGCAGAGCGTGAGGCCGTAGGCGTGGAACAGCGGCAGCACCGCGTAGACCACCTCGTGCCCGTCGACGAGCCCGGGCATCCAGGCACGCCCCTGCGCGGCGTTGGCCCGCAGGTTGCGGTGGGTGAGCACTGCGGCCTTCGGCCGGCCGGTGGTGCCGCCGGTGTACTGCAGGAGCGCCACGTCACCCGTGGTGGGCCGCGGGTGGGCCGGGTCCAGCGGGGGACCCTTGAGCAGGCGTTCCCAGCGGTCGATCCCGGGCGCGGGCCCGGTCATCGCGGCACGGGTGGCGGCCGCCCGCTTCACCGGCAGCCGGAGCGCGAGCCGCTTCACCGGCGGGAGGGCGGACGGGAGGTTGACCGAGAGCACGGCACGGGCACCGAGGGGCTCGACGATGCCGCGCACCATCGTGGCCACCTTGTCCCAGACGACCACGACGGTGGGCCGGTGGTCGGCGAGCTGGAAGCTCATCTCCTCCTCGGTGTAGAGGGGGTTGTGCTCGACGACGACCGCGCCCAGGCGCAGGGCGGCGTAGAACGCGACCACATGCTGGGGGCAGTTGGGCAGCACCAGGGCCACCCGGTCGCCGGGGCCGACCCCGAGCCGGCGCAGGCCCTCGGCCGCCCGGGCGACCTGCTCGCCGAGCTCGGCGTACGTCGTGGTGGCGCCGAAGAAGTCGAGCGCGGGCAGGGACGCGAACCGCGCCGCGGAGCCGTCGAGCAGGTCGACGAGCGTCTCCTCGGGCACCTGGATGTCCAGGGGCACGCCGGGCGCGTAGCTGCTCGCCCAGGGGCGTTCGTCTGGTTGCATGAGGCCTCGTTTCCGTGTCGGACCGAAGCCTAGTGGGCAGCCGATGCGCCTCGGCAGGGTCGGGCACGCGGGGATGACGGAGAACTACACCGGTGTAACTTTAACTATCTCACACGGCGTGTCTTCTTGACAATTTGGTCACTTCGTTCCCATGAGACCTCAACTGTCCCTAGACTCCCATGCGTGCCACCCCGCTCCCGCCTGCTCGCGCCCCTGACCTCAGCCCTCCTCGGGGCCCTGGGGCTGCTGGTGCTCGCGCCGGCGCCCGCCGGAGCGACCACGACCGCGGCGATCGTCGCCCCAGGTGCGGGGAAGGCCGGCGCGCTCGACCGCGACCGCGATCGCGGCGAGCCCTCGGCGGTCTTCAAGCGCAGCGCCTACCTGTGCATGGGCTACACCGCGTGCCGGGACGCCGGGATGGGCAACGCAGGCTACGCGGCGAACAACCGGACGATGTACTGGCGGATGTACTCCGGCCACAACTGCACCAACTACGCGGCGTACCGGATGGTGAAGAGCGGTCTGCCCAACGAGCGTCCCTGGTCGGGTGGCGGCAACGCGACCTACTGGGGCACCTCGATGCCCGGCATCACCGACGGCACCCCCCGGGTCGGTGCGGTCGCGTGGTGGAAGGCCAACACCGGCCCGGCGGGCTCCTCCGGGCACGTCGCGTACGTCGAGCGGGTCGTCTCGGCCGACGAGATCGTGATCTCGCAGGACAGCTGGAACGGCGACTTCTCCTGGGCGGTCGTCACCCGCAGCAGCGGCAACTGGCCCAGCGGGTTCGTGCACTTCAACGACAAGCCGCTGGTCAACATCGAGGTCCCGGCCGTGACCGGCAACGCGAAGGTCGGCGCGGTCCTGACCGCCACCTCGGGTGCGTGGCGCCCGACCGCCGTCTCTGTCGGCTACCAGTGGCTCGCCGACGGCCAGCCGATCGCAGGCGCCGTGGACACTTCGCTCAAGCTGACCCGGGCCCGGCTCGACCAGCAGATCACGGTCCGGGCCACCGCCTCCCAGCTCGGCTACCCCACCGCCTCGGCGACCTCGGCGCCGACGGAGCCGGTCCAGCCGGGCCAGCTCAAGAACGTCGTCGCCCCGGCGATCACCGGCGAGGCGCAGGTCGACTCCTCGCTGACCCTCTCCCCCGGCACCTGGACCCCGACGCCCGACCTGACCTACCAGTGGCTCGCGGACGGGAGTCCCATCCCGGGTGCCACCGCGACCACGCTCGCGCTCGGCCCCGACCTCGTGGGCCGGACGATCACAGCCCAGGTGACCGCGACCCGCGCGGGGTACGCCGCCGTCACGGCCTCCGCCGCACCGACCCAGCCGGTCGCTCCGGGCACCTTCGCCGTGACGACCGCACCCGCCCTGGTGGGAACCGCGCGCCTCGGCGAGACGCTGGCAGTCGACCCCGGACGGTTCAGCCCCGCGGACGCGGGCGTCCACGTCGCCATCCAGTGGCTGCGCGACGGTGAGCCGGTCCCCGACGCCACCGGGTCGACGTACCCGGTCACGAACCTCGACCTCGGCAGCCGGATCTCGGCGCGGGTCACGCTCTCCCGCCTCGGGTACACGACGGCGGCCCTCGAGACCCCCCGCTCCGCGACCGTGAAGTCCGACCCGCGGATGCGCCTGGTCGTCTCTCCCGGTGCGCACGCCGCCCGGGTCACCGTCACCCTCACCGCGCCCGGCGTCACCGAGGTGACCGGATCGGTGGTCGTCCGGTTCGCCGGTGTCGCCCGCGAGGTCCCGCTCCGGCACGGCACCGCGACGGTCCGGCTCACGGATCTGCCGCAGGGCAAGCGCACGCTGACCGTGCGGTACGCCGGCAGCGACGCGGTCAACCGGGTGGTCGGGACCCGTACGGTCCGGATCGGCTGACCGCGCGCTCCTGGCTCAGCCCTCGGGGTGGTAGCCGCAGGCGTCGTCGGTCTTGACGGCGGTGCCGGGGTCGTCCTTCGGGCCGGCGCTGCCGCCCTGACGAGGGGCGAGCGCCTTGGCGACCACCGACTGCATCCACGCGAAGTCGGGGTCGCCGGAGAAGAACTTGTCGGAGGACACGAAGGCCATCGACCGGATCTTCTTCTCCTTGACCTTCAGGGCGAGGTCGACGAACGCCGGCATGAGCTTGCGCGGCACGTCCGTGCGCAGGATCTCCTCCCCCGCCTTGGCCAGGTCCTGGTAGCGGCGGAGCAGGTTGAGCGGGTCGGCCTCGTCGATGATCGCGCTGACCATGCAGCGCTGGCGCAGCATCCGGTCGTAGTCATCGGAGCCCCACCGGCCGCGGGAGTACCAGAGCGCGTGGAAGCCGTCGAGGTGCTGGTCGGGTCCGGGCTCGAGATAGCCGGTCGGCGGGATGTTGAGGTCGGTGTTGCCGTTGATCGCGATCGGCTCGTTGATGTTCACCGTCACGCCGCCGATGGCGTCGACCAGCTGCTGGAACCCCAGCAGGTTGATCAGCATGTAGTAGTCGACGCGCGTGCCGAGGCTCCCCGCGACCGCCTGCTTGACCGCGTCGGCGCCCTCGTTCTCCGAGTCGCCGAGGATGCCGGGGTAGAGCGCCGGGACCTGGCCGTACACGGCGTTCAGCATCCAGCTGCCCGGGTCGCCCTCGCCGCGGAAGCCGTCGGGGAACACGTCGTGCAGGGGGCTGTCCTCCGGGAACTGCGCGTTCATCATGTTGCGCGGCAGGCTGAACATCACCGACTTGCCCGTGTCGGTGTCCATGCTGAGCAGGATCACCGAGTCCGTGCGGATGCCGGTGCGGCCCACGCCGCCGTCGCCGCCGAGGAGCAGCACGTTGACCCGGTTGCGCCCGCCCCACGGGTCCTCCTCGGTGACGTCCCCCGGGGTCGTCGCCGTCTGCTCGTCGTCGAACACCGTCGCGACGAAGTGGGCCTGGGTGGTCGCGATCCGGACGCTCTGAAACGCCGGCAGCCCGACCAGGATGCACAGCAGCGTCACGACCAGCGCGCCGAGCCCGCCTTCGAGGCGGCTCATCCCGCGCGGGCGCGCCATCGCGTACGTCGTCGCCACCACGAACGCCCACGTCAGGAACAGCACCGCGATCACCACGGCGGCCACCCGGAGCCGGGTCGGGTCGAAGGCGAAGTCGACGAGCCGGTGCAGGTCGCGGGCGTAGAGAGCGAGCAGCACCAGCCCGGCCAGGAACGGCACCAGCACGACGTACCCGAGCCGCCGGCGGGTCCACAGGTAGCCGGTGCCCGGCAGGGCGGCGCCCAGCATCGTGACCCCGAGGGCGCCGGCCAGGGTGTGCGCACGGCGGAACGGCCGCCGCAGTCGCGCGGCGCGGTGTCGTGGGCGCGCCGGCGGCGCAGGCGTCTCCACCGACGTCGCCATGCGTGCACCCTCTCCGGCCGATGTCGCCGCCGAGGATACCGGTGACGGGCCGCGGGATCAGGCCGGGACGCCGACCTCCGGCGTGTACGCCGTGCCTCGCTCGGCGCGGGTCCAGAGCACACCGTTGCCCGGCGTCGGTCCCTGGGCGGCCAGCTCGCGCTTGAGCACCTTGTTGGTCGCGGTGCTCGGCAGGTCGGGTGCGATCCGGACGTAGCGGGGCCACGCCTTGGCGGAGAGGTCGGGCTGGTCCGCGAGGAACGCCTCGAGGCCGGCGGGGTCGAGCTCGGCTCCGTCCTGGAGCACGAGAGCGGCCATGACCTGGTCGCCGACGTGCTCGTCGGGGACCGCGTAGACCGCCACCCGGTTCACCGCCGGCAGCCGTTGCAGGATCCGCTCGATGGGAGCGGCGGCGAGGTTCTCGCCGTCGACCCGCATCCAGTCGGCGGTGCGCCCGGCCAGGTAGATCCATCCGTCGGCGTCGCGGTAGGCCAGGTCGCCGGACCAGTACATGCCGTGCCGCAGCCGCTCCGCGTTGGCCGAGTCGTCGTTGTAGTAGCCGATGAAGTAGCCGGCGCCCTGGGTGTTGACCAGCTCGCCGACGGCCCGGTCGGCGTTGGTGAGAGCGCCGTGCTCGTCGAACACCGCGACGTCGCACTCGGTGACGGTCGCGGCGTCGTACACGGCGACGCCGTCGGCACCGCGGCCGATCGAGCCGCGCGGCGTGCCGGGCTCACGGGTGATGATCACCGCCAGCTCGGTGGACCCGAAGCCGTCCCACACCTCGCACCCGAACCGCCGGCTGAACTCCTCGATGTCGCGGTCGCTGGCCTCGTTGCCGAACGCCACGCGCAGCGGGTTGTCGGCGTCGTCGGGCCGCTCCGGGGTCGCGAGCACGTAGGCGAGCGGCTTGCCGACGTAGTTCATGTAGGTGACGCCGTAGCGGCGTACGTCGTCGAGGAACCGCGACGCGCTGAACCGCGCCGGCACGATCGTGGACGCCCCGCACACGGCCGGGCTCCACCCCGCGACCACGGCGTTGGAGTGGAACAGCGGCATGGAGACGTAGCAGACGTCGTCGGGTCCCAGGCCGTAGCGGCCCTGCAGGTTGAGCCCGGCGAAGAGGACCATGAGGTGGTTGACCTGGACCGCCTTCGGCTCGCCGCTGGTGCCGGAGGTGAAGATCATCATGAACGTGTCCATCGCGCCGACCTCGCGGTGCGGCGTGAGCGGCCCCGCGCCGGCGACCAGGTCCGCCCACTCCTGGCCGTCGGTGTCGAGGACGCGGACGCCGGCGAGGTCGAGGCCGTCGAGGAGCGGCCGGTGCTCGGCGTCGGTGACCAGCAGCTGGCACTCGGCGCGCCGGATGTCGGCGTGCAGCCCCTCCCCGCGGCGCGTGTTGTTGATGCCGCACAGGACGTAGCCGCCGAGCGCCGCTCCCGCCATCGCGCGGAGCATGTCGGGGGTGTTGCCGAGGAGAGTGCCGACGTGCAGCGGACGGTTCGGGTCGGCCGCGCCGATCAGCGCAGCGGCCACCGCCTCGGACTCGGCCACGTGCTCGCGCCAGGTCCAGGTCCGGTCGCCATACCGCACGGCCGGGTGGTCGTCGTCGGCCCGCTCCCTCAGCAGCTGCTGGACGGTCTCCGCCACGTCGGCTCCCTCGGTTGTCAGGTGTTGTTGACGCGCGTCAAACTAGGCGACGATCGGCTAGTCTGCAACACGTTCTAGTTCATCCCAGCGCTCACCGAGCCCCCGGAGGGTCCATGCCCAGCCGCTACGCCAGCCTGACCCGGGACGAGCTGGCCGCCCTGGTGCCGGAGCTGCTGCTGATCGGCCAGCTCATCGACCGCTCGGGCATGGCGTGGTGCATCTCCGCCTGGGGCCGCGAGGAGATGGCGCAGATCGCCATCGAGGAGTGGGCGGGGTCCAGCCCGATCTACACCAAGAGGATGCAGCGCGCGCTGCGCTACGAGGGCACCGACGTCGTCACGATCTTCAAGGGGCTCCAGCTGGACATCGGCGCTCCCCCACAGTTCATGGACTTCCGCTACGAGGTGACCGACCCCTGGCACGGCACGTTCCACCTCGACCACTGCGGCGCGCTCATGGACGTCGAGCCGATGGGCGAGGAGTACGTCGTCTCGATGTGCCACGACATCGAGGACCCGACCTTCGACGCCACCGCGGTCGCGACCAACCCGCGCGCCCAGGTGCGCCCGGTGCACCGGCCGCCTCGCGCCCCGGCCGACCGCCACCCGCACTGCGCGTGGACCGTCACCATCGATGACTCCCACCCGCCGGTCGAGCCGCTGCCGCCGTACTTCGTCATCGAGCGCACGAGGGCGGCCTCCGTCGAGCTCGACCCCATCGTCCAAGGCGGCCCGGCCGGCGGCGGCGCGTCCGACTACTCGGGGCCGCTGCTCAGCGACGTGGACTTCGGCGCGTTCTCGCGCTCCGCGCTGGTCCGGATCGCCGACGAGGTGTGCCTGCAGATGCACCTGCTGAACCTGTCGTTCGGGCTCGCCGTGCGTGCCCGCGCCGCCGACGAGCGCGAGGCCGTCGAGGTGACGACCAAGCAGCTGACCGGCATCGCCGGCATCGCCGCGGAGCGGATCGCCCGCGCGCTGGGCCTGGACGACCCGCTCCGGGTGCTCGAGCTCCACCCGCTGCTCAACCCGGCGGCGTACGTCGACGCGACGGTCGCGGACGGGGCACTGACGGTGCGGCCGTCGGCGGCCGCCGAGGACGGTGCCTGGATCACGCTGTGCGGTCCCGGCCGGGTCGGGGCCCTCCAGGCGCTGGTCCGGGCCGTCGACGCGCACCTGGACGTCGAGATCACCGGCACCGACGAGCACTGGACCGCACGCCTCGTCCGCCGGCCCGAGCCGGCGCGCGAGGCGCCGGAGGTCGCCGTGACCCGGTTCAGCACCGGCTCGACGTTCGCGTTCGAGCCGCGTCGGTCGCTGCCGATCACGCTGGTGTAGCCACCCGTCCTCCTACGCTGGCGACCATGGCCGCACAACAGAACCCTGCCCAGCTCCACGCGCCCGACGCCGCCTGGCGCCAGCGGGCGGGCGACCTGCTGGCGGACGTCCGCACGGCCGTGTCGGACCTGCCGGGTGCGGAGACCGCCGCCTTCGACCACATCGGGTCCACCTCGGTGCCCGGTCTCCGCGCGAAGCCGTACCTCGACCTGCAGATCCGCATCGACCCGCTGCCCGCCGAGGAGGACCTGACGGCGCGCCTGACGCCGCTCGGGTACCGGCGGGCGCGCGGTGCGCGACCGGACTCGCCCGGCGTCGACCGCGACCTGCCCCGTGGGGACGAGGACGTGCCGGACGCGGTGTGGGAGAAGCTGCTGTACTTCGCCGCGCAGGAGCGGGCGATCCTCCACGTCCGCCGGTCCGACTCGCCCTGGGGCCGCTACACCGTCTGGTTCCGGGACTGGCTGCGGGCCCATCCTCCGGAGCGTCAGCGGTACGAGGCGACCAAGGTGCGCCTCGCCGCGCAGAACGCCGGCAAGGCCGACTACGACGACTACCCACGGGCGAAGACCGCCTACTTCGACGAGGTGCAGCCGGTGTTCACCGCCTGGGCACGCGCGCGGGGCGGCGTGCGGGGCTAGACGGCTGCTGACCGCGCCTGACCGCTCCCGGCGACCACGGCCTCGGCATACTTGGCGGGTGCCCATCACCCGAGGCTTCACCGGCAGAGGCCGGCCCGAGCGCCCCGACCGGCTCCCTCCCGGGCAGTACGACACCGGCAGCTCCTGGCCCACGCTGACCGCCGAGGCCACGCCCAGTCTGTCCCAGGAGCAGTGGGAGCAGGAGTGGCGGATGAGCGTGGACGGCCTGGTCGAGAGCCCGCAGAGCTGGTCCTGGCGCGAGATCCACGCGCTGCCCGGCTCGACGTACTTCGGCGACATCCACTGCGTCACCACGTGGTCGAAGTTCGACATGACGTTCACCGGGGTCAGCGTCGACACGCTGCTGGAGGCGGCCCGGCCGCGTCCGGAGGCGGCGTTCGTGCTCGCGCACTCCACCACCGGCTACACGACCAACCTGCCGCTCGCGGACGTGACCGGCGGCAAGGCCTGGGTGGTGTGGGAGGTCGACGGCAAGCCGCTCCCCCGCGGCCATGGCGGCCCGGTGCGGCTGCTGGTGCCCCACCTGTACTTCTGGAAGTCCGCGAAGTGGGTGACCCGCCTCGAGCTGCTCGACCGGGACCGGCCGGGCTTCTGGGAGCAGAACGGCTACCACGACCGGGGCGATCCGTGGCTGGAGCAGCGCTACCAGGGCGACCCGTGACGGGTCCGGCGCCGGCCGGAGGGTGGACCACGGGGACGATCATCGAGCTGGACCGCCCGACCGACCGCCTGGTCCGGGCGCGCCTGCACGTCGACGACCGGGTGGACCACCTGCCCGGCCAGCACTACGTCGTGCGACTCCGGGCGCCCGACGGCTACACCGCCCAACGGTCCTACTCGGTCGCGTCCGACCCGGACGACCCGCTGCTGGAGCTGATGGTCGAGTGCCTGCCGGGCGGCGAGGTCTCCGGGTTCCTGCACGACGTGGCCGAGGTGGGCGACGTCCTCGAGCTGCGCGGCCCGATCGGCGGCTGGTTCGTCTGGGAGGGCGACGTGCCGGCGGTCTGCGTCGCCGGCGGGTCAGGTGTAGTGCCGATCGTGGCGATGGCGCGCTACGCCCACCGTCTCGGCCTCCAGGAGCGGCTGCGGATCGTGGCGGTGGCTCGCACCTGGGACGAGCTGCCGTACGCCGCGGAGCTGCAGCGGTACGGCGCGTTCCTGGCGCTGACTCGCGAGAACCTGGGCGACCGGGTCGCGGCCCCGCCGTACCCCTCCGAGATGGAGCCGCTCGTCGCCGGGGCCTCGCGGGCCTACGTCTGCGGGTCGGTCGGGTTCGCGTCGTTCGCCACCCGCTTGCTCGAGGACGCCGGCGTCGCCACCGACGCCATCCGCGTCGAGCAGTTCGGCGAGACCGGCTGACCCGGGCCGTCCTGCGCGTCGGATCGCTCCGGCCCGGATGGTTGCGGTTTGGTCACCAACCGCAAGGAACGGCGCTCCAGGATTGTCGTTGGTGACCAAACGACATCATTTCCCCGAGGACTGGGCCGGCGGGCGCCGCCCGTAGGGTGGTCGGGTGAGCGAGGCGTTCGGACACTTCAGGGTGGGGTTCGTGACCGGGGCGACCCCGGACAAGTGGGCCGGCACGTGGCGCTCCCGCTTCTCCCGCGACCCCCTCGAGCTGGTGCCGCTGACGGAGGAGGAGCAGGAGCTCCGCGTCCGCGCGGGCACCCTCGACATGGCGATCGTGCGGCTGCCGATCGACCGCGACGGCCTGCACTGCATCCCGCTGTACGACGAGCTGCCGGTCGCGGTGATGGGCGCCGAGCACCTGCTGACCCTCGCCGAGGAGGTCACGACGTCCGACCTCGCCGACGAGCAGCTGGTGCTCCCGCACCCGTCGGGGTGGACGCCCGACGCCGAGCAGCTGGAGTGGCCGGCGATGTCGGTCAAGGACGCGGTCGAGGTCGTCGCCAGCGGCACCGGCGTGGTCATCGTGCCCATGTCGATCGCGCGGCTGCACCACCGCAAGGACGTCACCTACCGGGTCGTGACCGACCTGCCGCCCACCACGGTCGGGCTGACCTGGCTCATCGACAACGAGGACCCGTGGGTGCAGCGCTTCATCGGGATCGTCCGCGGGCGGACTGAGCGCAGCTCGCGCGGCTGAGATCTACCAGCTCGTGGCGAGCGGGCGCCCCTCGTGGAAGCCGGCCGCCGACTGCACACCGACGACGGCGCGCTCGGCGAGCTCGGGCAGCGTCGTGGCCCCGGCGTACGTGCACGCCGAGCGCAGCCCGGAGCAGATCTGGTCGAGAAGGTCCTCGACGCCGGGCCGCGCCGGGTCGAGGTACATCCGCGAGGAGGAGATGCCCTCCTCGTACAGCCCCTTGCGGGCCCGGTCGTACGCCGACTCGGTGGCGGTCCGGTTCGCGACCGCGCGCGCGGAGGCCATGCCGAAGGACACCTTGTAGGCCCGCCCGTCGGAGTCGAGCATGAGGTCGCCCGGCGACTCGTGGGTGCCGGCGAACCAGGACCCGATCATCACCGCCGAGGCGCCCGCCGCGAGCGCGAGCGCCACGTCGCGGGGGTACCGCACTCCCCCGTCGGCCCAGACGTGCTTGCCGAGCTCGGCCGCGGCGCGCGCGCACTCGAGCACGGCCGAGAACTGGGGGCGACCGACGCCGGTCATCATCCGGGTGGTGCACATCGCGCCCGGCCCGACCCCGACCTTGACGATGTCCGCGCCCGCCTCGATCAGCGCACGGGTGCCCTCGGCGGAGACGACGTTGCCGGCGGCGACCGGGACCTGCGGGTCGAGCGACCGGATGGCGGCAAGCGCCTCGAGCATCCGGTCCTGGTGACCGTGCGCGGTGTCCACGACCAGGCAGTCGACCCCCGCGTCGAGGAGGTCGCGCGCCTTGCGCGCGACGTCGCCGTTGACGCCGATGGCGGCCGCCACGCGGAGACCGCCACGGGTGTCGACGGCGGGCGAGTAGAGCGTGGCCCGCAGCGCACCGGTGCGGGTGAGCACCCCCAGGAGGCGGCCCGCGGGGTCGACGGCCACGGCCAGCCCGGCGTGGTCGCGGTCGAGGGCCTCGAAGGCAGCGCGCGGGTCGGCGTCACCGGGCAGCACGACAGCCGGTGGCCGCATCACGTGGCGCACCTGGGCGAACCGGTCGACGTCCGCGCAGTCGGACTCGGCGACCACACCCACCGGCCGACCGTCGTCCACGACCACGGCGGCACGGTGCGCACGCTTGGGGATCAGCGACAGTGCCTCGGCCACGGTCTGGTCGGGGGCGAGCTCGATGGGGGTGTCGAAGACCAGGTGGCGCGACTTCACGAACCGCACCACGTCGGCCACGACCGCAGCCGGGATGTCCTGCGGGATCACGGTCAGCCCGCCGCGGCGGGCGACGGTCTCCGCCATCCGCTTGCCCGCGATCGCGGTCATGTTCGCGACGACGATCGGCAGCGTCGCGCCGGTGCCGTCGCTGGTGGACAGGTCGACGTCGTACCCGCTGGCGACCGCGGAGTGCCGCGGGACCATGAAGATGTCGTCGTAGGTCAGGTCGTGGTGCGGGGTGACCGCGTCGAGGAACTGCACGTCGGGTCAGCCTACGCGGCACCCCCTCCCTAGGGTGATCCCATGGCCTTCGTCGCACCCGGTGACCCCCTCGAGCTCGCGGACGTCCTCCGCACCGCCTTCGCCGAGGCGTACGACGGGCCGCCGGCGGTCGTGGCACGCGCGCCCGGCCGGGTCAACCTGATCGGCGAGCACACCGACTACAACCGCGGCCTCGTGCTCCCGGTCGCGCTCCCCCACGCCACGTACGCCGCGATGTCGCCGCGCACCGACGGCGTCGTGCGGATCGGCAGCCTCGAGGAGGAACAGCCCTGGACCGGCACGGTCGACGCTCTCGGGCCCGGCGACGTGGAGGGCTGGGCGGCGTACGCCGCGGGCGTGCTGTGGGCGATGCGCGCGTCCGGGTACGACGTGCCCGGCGTGGACGTCCTGGTCCACGGCACGGTGCCGCTCGGCGCCGGGTTGTCGAGCTCGGCCGCACTGGAGTGCTCGGTCGCGCTCGCGGTGTGCGGTGTGCTCGGCGTCGAGCCGGACGCCGCGGTGCGCGGCCGGCTCGCGGCGGCCTGCATCCGCGCCGAGTCGGAGGTGGCCGGAGCACCGACCGGCGGCATGGACCAGACGGTGTCGCTGCTGGCGTCGGCCGGGTCCGCGCTGCTGATCGACTTCGACGCGTCCGACCACTCGACGACCGACGTGGCCCTCGGCCTGGACCGCGCCGACCTCGCGCTCCTCGTCACCGACACCCGGGTCAAGCACGCCCTGGTGGACGGCGGGTACGCCGCGCGCCGCGCCGACTGCGAGGCCGCGGCCGCCGCGCTCGGCGTACCGTCGCTGCGCCAGGCGAGCCTGGAGTCGCTCGCGGGCCTCGACGACGAGCGGATCCGGCGCCGGGCCCGGCACATCGTCACGGAGATCACGCGGGTGAGCGACACGGTCGAAGCGCTCGCCGCCGGCGACTGGGCGGCGATCGGCAAGGCCTTCCGCGACTCGCACGTCTCGATGCGCGACGACTTCGAGATCTCCTGCCCCGAGCTCGACCTCGCCGTCACGACGGCCGTCGAGGCCGGCGCCGTCGGGGCCCGGATGACCGGTGGCGGTTTCGGCGGCTCGTCGATCGCGCTGGTGCCGGTGGACCGGGTGGAGGCGGCGGTCCGGGCAATCGACGCCGCGTTCGTGGCGGCCGGGTTCGGCGCACCCCAGCACCTGCGCGTCGAGCCCGCCGGGTCCGCTGACCTGGTCGGGTAGGCCGGTCCGCGGCGAGAACCCTTGTCGTTTGGTCACCAACCGCAACGATTCGCGCTCCGGGGCTGTCGTTGGTGACCAAACGACAGAGGTCCAGCGCCGACCGGCGGACGGAGCCCGCTCAGGTGGCGGAGACCCCGATCCGGCCCTCGCGGAACGCCGTGACGAACAGCGCGTGGTCCTCGCGGACCCGGTCTGCGTAGCCCACCGCGAAGTCGGTGACCCAGGCGATGAGCTCCTTGCGCCGGCCCTCGAGCACCGCGGCGATCGCCTCCTCGACCTGGAACTCGACGAGGTCCTGGTCGCTGTCCTCGTCGGAGGCGCAGTGGATCTTCGCGGTGGCGCGTCCGAGCAGGTCGACGACACCGTGGATCTGGTCGGGCTCGGTGAGTCCGGACCAGTCGAGGTCGACCTCGTACGGCGACAGCTCGGCTACGACGTACCCGACCCCGTCGTGGTCGGTGTAGCCGAGCAGCGGGTCGGTGTGCACCTGCAGCGCCCGCTGGCTGACGACGGTCCGGTGCCCCTCGTGGTCGAAGTAGCGGTCCACCTCGGCCGAGTCGACGAACCGGCTCAGCGCCGGCACGTTGGCCTGCTTCATCGACAGGACGACGTCGTTGTCCAGCGCCTGGCTGAACCCCTCGACGAGCAGGTTGTACGCCGGGAGCCCGGCGCTCCCGATCCCGAAGCCCGACTTGCCCACCACGTCGCGCAGGTCGTAGAACAGGTCGCGGTCGAAGCGCTTGTCCTCGGGGATCGAGTCGAGGTACCGCCCGAACGCCGCGACCACGGACGCGCGCTCCTTGCGGCCGAGCCTCCGGACCCCGTGGGCGTCGCGGAACGCCCGAGTGCCGTCGGTGACCATGGTGAGGCCGTCCAGCAGGTCGGCTCGCCGGCGCAGCCGCGCCGCGACCAGGGCGTCGCGGATCGGGCCCTCGGTGTTGTCCAGGTGCAGGGCGTAGTCGTCGTCGTCGCTGCGCCGGTAGGAGTCGACCTGGGCCAGGTAGGAGCGCAGGTAGCGGCCGATCAGGCGGCGCACGTCGTCCTCGGGCAGCGCCTTCTGCCAGCCGACCAACGCCAGGGAGGCGGCGAACCGCTGCAGGTCCCAGGTGAAGCGCCCGAGGTAGGCCTCGTCGAAGTCGTTGACGTCGAAGACCAGCCGCCCGTCGGAGTTCAGGTAGGTCCCGAAGTTCTCCACGTGCAGGTCGCCGTGGATCCAGATCCGGCCGCTGCGGTCGTCGCAGAACGGGTCCTCGTCGGCGGTCACGTCCGCGTAGAAGAGGCACGCCGTCCCGCGGTAGAACGCGTGCGGGTCGGACGCCATCGTCCGGTACTTGCCGCGGAACGCGACCGGGTCGGCGGCCATCAGCGGGGCGAACGCGTCGTCGAGGACGTCCACGATCAGGGCGGTGCGGTCGTCACGGGAGTGGGCCATGACATGCAGCATGCCCAGACACGGTGGGTACATGCTTGGGAGCAAGGCACGACCGACCTCCATCGATCGAAGGGACCACCGTGGCCAGGAAGAGCCCGCTCCACAAGCTCCAGGAAACCGTCGTCGGCACCGTGAAGGGGGCGATCACGCACCCTGCCGACACCGCGGAGAAGGCAGTCGAGCAGGCCAAGGGCACGCTGTCCCTCGGCCGGATGGTGGCCGGGCAGGTCACCAAGAGCGCCGCGGGCGTCGTGGCCGGTCGGCTCCCGGGCCGCAAGGGCGGTACGCCGCCGACACCCCGGACCCCGACACCCCGGACCCCGGCACCCCGGACCCCGGAGCCGGCTCCCGCGGCGCGCGCCGAGCCGCGCCCGCCCGCCGACCAGAAGCCCGCCGACCAGACGTCTGCGGACCAGGCACCCACGGTGACCCGGCCGCCGGTGACCGATGTCGCGACCGAGGGCGCCAAGAAGCAGGCGGCCAAGCGCGCCGCGACGCCCGCGCCTGCGACCTCGATCGATGCGGCCGCCGACAGCTCGCACGTCGACGTGACCCCGGCCGACCTGGCCAAGAAGGCCGCCGCCCGACGGCCCGCCGCCACCCAGGCACCCGCGAAGAAGACGGCCAAGAAGACTCCCGCCAAGGCAGCGGCGAAGAAGGCCTCGGCCTCACCCAGCGCCAAGCTCCCGGCCAAGCCGGCCAAGAAGGCGCCGGCCAAGAAGGTGCCGGCCAAGAAGGCCCCCGCTGCCGGCCCTAGCGATCCGGGTCAGGCCTGACCGCCACCGGGCCCTGGTGGGTCGGCCTGGACAGGTGGGTCCTCCAGGACGGCAACTACGCCGACGTCGTCTCCGGCGAGCGGCGCCAGTTCGCGCTGGAGCTCGGGTACTCCCGATCCGCGCGGCTGGCGCCGGCCACGGTGCGCCGGGTCGGCGCCCGGCACACCGGCCGGAGCACGACGTACGACGTGACCGGCCGGTTGCTGCACGCCACGTCGTCGCCACGCGACGGCGCGTTCGTGCTCGACGTCGGGCTGCTGGCCTACACGCAGTGGCTCGTGCTCGACGACCTCACCCCGCCCGCGGCCGGCGCCTGGCTGACCGGTGCGATCTCGCTGCACGTCGACCCGTTCTTCTACTTCGACGAGCTCGCCACGCTGCCCGGCATGCCGCCGCTGATCTACACCTGGCGGATCGACGAGATCCAGGTCAGCACCACGCCCGAGGTCGTCGTCGAGTACGGCCACCCTCTCTACCGCGGTCCCGACGAGGGGCCCCAGCGGGTCCCGGACCCGGGCCGCGAGAGCTGGCGCACCGTCGAGCAGACCCGGACATGGGACGACACCGGCAACTACCGGCTGCGCTGCACGCTCGAGGACGTGCCGCCGTCGAGCACGATGGCGCTGAGCGGGCCGCGCTCGCCGTACGGCCCGCTCCCGCGGCGATCCTGACCGCCGCTACTTGAGCTCGGCGCTCGTGAGCCCGAGCACCCGCCGCGCCACGATGAGCTGCTGGATCTGCTGGGTGCCCTCGAAGATGTCGAGGATCTTGGCGTCCCGTGCCCACTTCTCGAGCAGCTCTGACTCGCTGTAGCCCACCGACCCGGCCAGCTCGACGCAGGACAGCGTGATGTCGGTGCCCGCGCGGCCGGCCTTGGCCTTGGCCATCGAGGCCTCCAGCGAGTTGGGCTGGCGGTTGTCAGCCATCCACGCCGCCTGGAGCATCAAGAGGTGCGCGGCCTCCCAGTCGGCCTCCATCTGGAGGAACTTCGCAGCCGCGGCCGACTGGCTCAGCGCCGGCCGGTCGTAGTCGATGACGACACCGGCCTGCTCCAGCAGCTCGCGGGTCAGGTCGAGGGCGGCCTTCGCGCAGCCCACGGCCATGGACGCGACCAGCGGGCGGGTGTTGTCGAAGGTCGCCATCGCGCCGGCGAAGCCCTGCTTGGTGTCGATCTCGGGTGAGCCGAGGAGGTTCTCACGCGGCACCCGGCAGTCGTCGAAGATGATCGTCGCGGTGTCGGACGCCTTGATGCCGAGCTTGTGCTCGAGGCGCTCCACCCGCATGCCCGGCGTGCCCTTCGGCACGACGAACGACTTGATCGCCGCCCGGCCGAGCTCGCGGTCCAGCGTCGCCCAGACGACGACCGCGTCGGCGCGCTCGCCGGAGGTGACGAAGATCTTCTCGCCGTTGAGGACGTACTCGTCGCCGTCGAGCACCGCGGTGGTCTTGATGTTCGCCGAGTCGGACCCGGTGCCCGGCTCCGTGATCGCCATCGCGGCCCACACCCCGTCGAAGCGGGCGAGCTGCTCCTCGTCGGCGACCGACGCGATCGCGGAGTTGCCCAGACCTTGGCGGGGCATGGAGAGCAGCAGCCCGACGTCGCCCCAGCACATCTCGGCGATCGACATCACCGAGGCGAGGTTGGACCCGTTCTTGACGCCGCCCGAGCCCTCGGGGCTCTCCTCGCGGCGTACGCCGGCGGCCCCGGCACCCTCGGCGGCGCCGGACTCCGACAGCCCGTCGATCATCGCGGCGAGCATGTCGAGCTCCTGGGGATACTCGTGCTCCCCCAAGTCATACTTCCGCGAGATCGGCCGCAGCATGTTCATCGCGACCTGGTGGGCCTGACCGGCCAGCGGCCGGAACTTCTTCGGGTCGTCCAAGTTGATGGCCATCAGATCAGCACCGCACCTTCCATGACGCCGACGGCCCGGAGGTCGCGGTACCACCGCTCCACCGGGTGCTCCTTCACGTAGCCGTGCCCACCGAGCAGCTGGACGCCGTCCAGGCCGATCTGCATGCCCTTCTCGGCACACAGGCGACGGGCCAGGGCGACCTCCCGGGCGTAGTCCTTGCCCGCGGCGGCCCGGGAGGCGGCCTTCCAGGTCAGCAGCCGCATCGACTGCAGCTCGATGGCGATGTTGGCGACCATGAACGCCACCGACTGCCGGTGGGCGATCGGCTCCCCGAACGCCTCGCGCTCCTTGACGTACGGCGTCACGTAGTCGAGCACCGCTTGTGCCGTGCCCACGGCCAACGCACACCAGGCCAGGCGGGACAGCCGCACGCACTCCGTGTAGGTCGTGCCGTCCGTGGCGCCGAGCACCGCGTCGGCGGGCACCGTCACGTCGGTGAGCACCAGTCGGGTCAGCCCCGCCGCCCGCACACCCATGCCGGGGTCGGCGACGACCTCGAGCCCGGGAGTGCTCGACTCGACCAGGAAGAGGACGGGAGCGCCGTCCAGCTGGGCGCCGACGACGAACAGCTCGGCCTCGGCACCGCGCGGCACGGCCGACTTGACGCCGCTGAGCACGAAGCCGTCGTCGGTGCGCCGAGCGGTGGTGGTCGGCGAGAGCGGGTCGAAGAGTACGGTCGGCTCGCCGAGCGCCAGCGACGCGGCGGGCACCTCACCGCCCGTGAACGCCGGCAGGTAGGTCTGCTGCTGCGCCTCGGTGCCCCACAGTCCGAGCGCGGTCGCGACCGAGCCGGGCGCGAGCGAGGCGACGGCGAGGCCCATGTCGCCCCGGGCGAGCGCCTCGGCCACCAGGGCGCCCGCGACCGCGGAGCGCTCCTCGGAGATGCCCCCGAGTGCCTCGGGCACGCCCAGGATCGGCAGGCCGACCTCGAGCCCGGCCTTGAGGACCGTGTCCGGAGCTGCGCACGCCTCGTCGGCCTCGCCCGCGGCCGGGCGCAGGACCTCGTCGGCGAGCTCGGTGACCACGTCGACGAGCATCTGCTCGTCCTCGGTGGGCGTGAGGTCGAAGACGCCCCGGGCGTCGGTGCTGGCGGGGCGGGTGCCGGGCTTGCGGTGGTGCCCCACCCGGGCGAACTGGCGGCTCGCCGCGGTCGCGGTCCGGAAGCCGGTGCGGGTCACGGTGAAGACCGTGCGCTCGGCCTGCTTGCGCAGGCCGACGCGGTCGAGGACGTCGCTCTGCGCGAGCCGGCTGAGCGCGGCGACGGCGTACCCGATCGGGTCGCGCGACTCCTTCGAGGACAGCCCGTGCTTGCCGCCGGGCCTCAGGGTGTGGATCAGGGACATGCGGCAAATGTAACTCGCAGTTACACCGAGCGCTACGCCCGGGTGGGTGGGTCGGGTCACACGCTGGATAGCCTGCTCCCATGCCCCCCGCGGAAGACCAGGAGACCGTCCACGCGCCCCACGGCCCGCTGCCCACCGGCGGCACCGTGCGGCCGATCACCCGCTGGGGCACGCCGGTGATGCACCGCGCCCAGCAGCCGGTGACGGCGTACGACGAGGAGCTGCGCGCGCTCGCCGCCGACATGGTCGCCACCATGTACGCCGCGGACGGCGTCGGGCTCGCCGCCTGCCAGATCGGCGTCGACCTCGCGATGTTCGTCTTCGACTGCCCCGACGACTCGGGTGAGCGCACGGTCGGCGTGGTCTGCAACCCGGTGCTGACCCTCCCCGAGGGCCGCGACCGGCAGCTCGACGAGGCCGAGGAGGGCTGCCTGTCCTTCCCGGGCGCCTACGTCGAGTGCGCGCGGCCGGACCACGCGTCGGTCACCGGCACCGGACTCGACGGCGAGCCGGTCGCGTTCTCCGGCGACGGCCTGCTCGCCCGGTGCCTGCAGCACGAGACCGACCACACGGTCGGCACGGTGTTCGGCGACCGGCTCCCCACCAAGCTGCGCAAGAAGCTGCAGAAGATCCACGACCGGGCCGTCGAGGACTTCCCGCCCGACTGGCCGGCCTGACACCCGGGCCGCTGTGCGCTGGACGATGCCCGGGGCCGGCTCCTGATGTCGTTTGGTCACCAACCGCGTTGTTGGAGCGCTCCCACCTGTCGTTGGTGACCAAACCGCAACACCTACCGACGAGCGGTGACGTAGCAGGCGACCGCAGTGGCCGCCGCGACGTTGAGGGAGTCGATGCCCTCGCGCATCGGGATGATCGCCCGGCGGTCGGCGGTCTGCTCCCAGTGGGGCGAGAGGCCGTGCCCCTCCGACCCCATCACGAGCGCCACGCGGTCCAGCCCCGCGACCGCCTCCTCGATCGGCACCGCGTCGGGCGCCAGCGTCAGCGCCACGGTCGTGAAGCCGGCCGCGGACAGCAGCGGGAGGGCGTCGTACCAGTCCGGCAGCCGGGTCCACGGCACGGCGAACACCGCGCCCATCGCGACCTTGACCGAGCGGCGGTAGAGCGGGTCGGCGCAGCGCGGGGCCAGCAGCACCGCGTCGAAGCCGAGAGCGGCCCCGGAGCGGAAGATCGCCCCGACGTTGGTGTGGTCGACGATGTCCTCGAGCACCAGCACCGACCGTGCGGAGGTGAGCACGGAGTCCACCGACGGGAGCGGTCGGCGCTCGAGCGAGGCGAGTGCACCGCGGTGCACGTGGAAGCCGGTGACCTCCTCGGCGAGCGCCTCCGAGACCACGTAGCAGGGTGCGTCCGAGCGGGACAGTACGTCGTCGAGACCGTCGAGCCAGCGCGCGGCCATCAGGAACGATCGTGGGGTGAAGCCCGCCTCGAGGGAGCGCCGGACCACCTTGGCCCCCTCGGCGAGGAACAGGCCGTGCTCGGCCTCGAGGTGCTTGCGCAGCTCGACGTCGCGCAGGTCGCGGTAGTCGGCCAGCCGCGGGTCGGCGGCGTCGGTGATCTCGATCAGGGTGGCCATCACGCGAAGTGTGCCGGATGCGCCACCGCGACCACGCCGCCGACCACGATGATCGCCGGCGGGCGTACGGCGTGGGCCGCCAGCTCGGCCGCCAGTGTGCCGAGGGTGGCGAGCACCGTCCGCTCCCCCGGCATCGTGCCGTCGCACACGACCGCGACCGGCGTGGACGCCGGCCGGCCGCCGTCGACGAGGGCCGCCGCGATCACCGGGGCGTTCTCGACGGCCATCATCAGGATCACCGTGCCGGTGAGCCGGCCGAGGGCCGACCAGTCGACCAGCGACTCGGGGTGGCCGGGGGGCAGGTGCCCGGAGACGACCGTGAACTCGTGGGCCACGCCGCGGTGGGTGACCGGGATGCCGGCCACAGCAGGCACGGCGATCGGGCTGGTGAGGCCGGGGATCACCGTCACCGGCACCCCAGCCGCACGGCACGCGAGCACCTCCTCGTAGCCGCGGCCGAACACGAAGTTGTCGCCGCCCTTGAACCGCACCACCCGCTTGCCCGCGAGCGCCCGGGCCACGATCACCCGGTTGATCTCCTCCTGCAGCGCCGACCGCCCCCGAGGCAGCTTGGCGACGTCGATCAGCTCGACGTCGGCGGGCAGCTCGCCGAGCAGCTCGCGCGGCGCGAGCCGGTCGGCCACCACCACGTCGGCCTCCATCAGTGCCTTGCGGCCGGCCACGGACATCAGGTCGGGGTCGCCCGGGCCGCCGCCGACGAGCACCACGCCCGGCGACCGGTCGCGCTGGTGCCGCGCGACGATCGTGCCCTCCCGCAGCCCCTCCAGGATCTCGTCGCGCACGGCCGCGGACCGTTGCGGCTCCCGCTGGCCGAGCACCGCCACGGTGACGCCCGCGTGCCGGCCGACCGCGGGCGTCCAGGCGGTGGCCCGGGTGGCGTCGTCGGAGCGCACGCAGAAGATGCGCCGCGCCTCGGCGGCCTCGGACACCTGCTCGTTGACCGCCCGGTCGTCGGTCGCGGCGACGACGTACCAGCTCTCGTCGAGGTCGGTGTCGGTGAACCCGCGTGGGTGCCAGGTCAGCTCCCCCGATCCGACCATGCCCTCGATCGCGGGCGTCACCCGAGGGCTCACGACGTGCACGTCGGCGCCGGCCGCGATCAGGTGGGGCACCCGGCGCTGGGCGACGTGCCCGCCGCCGACCACCACGACCCGGCGCCCCGACAGCCGCAGCCCGGAGGGGTACGTCGTGTAGTCGTCCATCCGGACATCATCCCGGCCGCCGTGCTCACGACCGTGGCGGGCGTTCAGCCACCGGACTACGTTGAAGGCGTTCCGCACTCTGAGCTAGCCCCAGGAGCGTCATGAGCCTCGACCGACCCGTCAGCCCGAACCCCTACGACCTGCTGCCCGCCGTCCCGTCGTTCACGGTGACGAGCACCGACGTCACCGACGGCCAGCCGCTGAAGGACGACCAGGTCGCCCACCTGGGCAACACCTCGCCCCAGCTGTCCTGGGAGGGCGCACCCGAGGGCACCAAGAGCTACACGGTGACGTGCTTCGACCCGGACGCCCCGACGCCCAGCGGCTTCTGGCACTGGGTGCTGGTCGACCTGCCGGCCGACGTGACGTCGCTCGACGCCGGTGCCGGCGACGAGGGCGGGACGCTCCCGGGCGGTGCGTTCATGTGCCGGAACGACGTCGGCACCAAGGCGTTCGGGGGCGCGGCACCGCCGCAGGGCGACCAGGTGCACCGGTACTTCTTCGTCGTGCATGCCGTGCGCGAGGAGTCCCTCGGCGTCGACTCGGACGCGTCGCCGGCGGTGGTGTCGTTCAACCTCGCGTTCAAGACCGCGGGGCGGGCGATCATCCACGGCACGTACCAACACTGACGTCAGGCGCCGCGGAGCAGGTCCTCGAACGGCGTCGGGTCGTCGAACCCGTCCTCTACGGAGCGAGCCCGCCGGCGCGGTGCGCCCATGAGCAGCGTGGCCAGCTCGCCGGCGGCGCGCCCGACCCGCGCCTCCAGGCCGGGCTCGCCGAAGTCCTCGCTCGCCGCGAACACCCCGGTCGGCACCACGGTCGCGTGGAGGTAGGTGAACAGCGGTCGCAGCGCGTGCTCGAGGACCAGGGAGTGCCGCGCGGTCCCGGCGGTCGCGCCGATCAGGACCGGCATCCCGCTGAGCAGGTCGGGCTCGAGCACGTCGAAGAACGTCTTGAACAGCCCGCTGTACGACGCCGAGAACACCGGCGTGACCGCGATCATCGCGTCGGCGTGGCGCACGAGCTCGACGGCCTCGGCCAGCTCACCGGAGGGGAAGCCGGTGAGCAGGTGGTCGGCGAGCGCGTGGGCGAGCGGTCGCAGCTCGACGACGTCGACCTCGACCGGCCCGTGCAGCGCGCCGACGGCGGCCCCGGCCAGCTGGTCGGCGAGGATCCGGGTCGATGAGGGCACGCTCATCCCGGCGCTGACCACGACGATCCTCATACCGAGACCCCCGTGACGTCGTCGACGGCGTGCAGCGTGGTGTCGTGCGGACCGCCGGCCGCGGCCACGAGCGAGCCGTGCGTCGGCGCCTCCGGCACGTGCGCCGGACGTCCCTCCGCGAAGCCCGCCCGCAGGTCGGGCAGGATCTCGCCCAGCAGGTCGAGCTGCTCGAGCACGGTCTGCAGGGGCAGCCCGGCGTGGTCGACGAGGAACAGCTGGCGCTGGTAGTCGCCGACGTACTCTCGGAAGCCGAGGGTGCGCTCGAGCACCTCCTGCGGCGACCCGACGGTCAGCGGGGTCTGCGAGGTGAAGTCCTCGAGGGAGGGCCCGTGGCCGTAGACGGGAGCGTTGTCGAAGTAGGGGCGGAACTCGCGGACCGCGTCCTGGCTGCTCTTGCGCATGAAGAACTGGCCGCCGAGCCCGACGATCGCCTGGTCGGCGGTGCCGTGGCCGTAGTGCTCGAAGCGGCGCCGGTAGAGCGCGACCATCTGGCGGGTGTGGGACGCGGGCCAGAAGATGTGGTTGGAGAAGAAGCCGTCGCCGTAGTACGCCGCCTGCTCCGCGATCTCGGGAGTGCGGATCGAGCCGTGCCAGACGAACGGCGGCACGCCGTCGAGGGGCCGGGGGGTCGCGGTGAAACCCTGCAGCGGGGTGCGGAACCTGCCCTCCCAGCTCACGACGTCCTCGCGCCAGAGCCGGTGCAGCAGCGCGTAGTTCTCGATCGCCAGGTTGACGCCCTCGCGGATGTCCTTGCCGAACCACGGGTAGACCGGGCCGGTGTTGCCGCGGCCGAGCATGAGGTCCATCCGGCCGTCGGTGAGGTGCTGGAGCGTGCCGTAGTCCTCGGCGATCCGCACCGGGTCCGTGGTGGTGATCAGCGTCGTCGACGTCGAGAGGATGATTCGCTCGGTCTGCGCCGCGATGTAGGCCATCGTCGTGGTGGGCGAGGACGCCACGAACGGCGGGTTGTGGTGCTGGCCGACCGCGACCACGTCCAGGCCGACGTCCTCGGCCTTCTTCGCGATCTCCACCTGCGCCTTGATGCGCTCGTGCTCGGACGGCGTGCGCCCGGTGGTGGGGTCGGTCGTCACGTCGCCGACGGAGAAGATCCCGAACTGCATGACCACTCGCTTCCTCGGAGCTGCCTTGGTTGAATGTCGAACTATCACATTCAACCGGGGCGGGGACGGGGCTATTCCTCCCCGCGCTGGCAGCATGCACGCGTGACGAACCGCCGCTGCCCCGCCTGGGTGCCCGTGCTCGTGCTGCTCCTGACCGTGGTCCAGCTCGCGGTCGCGGAGTGGGTGCCCGGCATCGACCGGTTCGCGGACAAGGCGTTCGGCGCGCGGTTGATCGCCTATCCGCTGCTGATGCTGCTCACGCCGGTCCTCTGGTGGCTGGCCATCCGCCGGACGACGCCGCGGCCCGCGCCGCTGTACGGCGCGTTCACGCTGGTGATGGTGCCGTTCCTGGTGGACGTGACCGGGAACAGCCTCGACCTCTACGACGCGATCGGGTGGTGGGACGACCTCAACCACTTCGCGAACTGGGCCCTGCTCCTGACCGGCATCGGGCTGATCGTCTGTCGTGACGTGCGTCCGCCGTGGGCCGTGGTCGTGCTCGTCGCCGGGCTCGGCGCCGTGCTGGCCATCGGGTGGGAGGTCGGTGAGTGGTTCACGTTCATCCGGCACGGCACCGAGATCGACACGGCCTACGAGGACACGCTGGGCGACGAGACGCTCGGCACCCTCGGGGCGCTGGTCGCCGGACTGGTCGTGGCGCGGGCTACCCGCGCGGTGTCGCGGTGACGACGACGTTGCTCAGGTAGCGCTCGCCGTCCCAGTCCTCGCAGGTGACCAGCACCAGACGCCCGGGCACCTCCTGGCTGAACAGCCGGGTCGCGTGGTCCGCGATCCGGCCCTTGCTGAAGACGCGGACGCGGCGTACGTCGTAGCGCAGCGACCCGCGATCGGTGCGCACCACGACCAGGTCACCCGGCTCGAGGTCCTCGAGGTGGTCCAGCGCTCCGCCTCCGGTGTGCACGGTGTGGCCGGCCACGAGGGCGCTGCCCCGGGAGGCGCCCGGCTGGGCGCCGTCGGCCCACCACCCGAGTCGCTGCGGGTCGCTCGGCGGGACGAGCGTGCGCCCCGGGGCGCGCACCGGCAGCACCGGGGCGTCCACGTGTAGGGCCGGGATGCGGACTCGCTCGGGGTCACCCGGCTCGCGTGGCGCGCGGACGGGCCTCGCCGTCGACCCGGTCTCCGGGGACGCGCTGGGAGGGCCGGCCGGGTCGGCGGTCATGGCCTGCGTGCCACTGGTCTGCACCCACCACAGCACCGCGCCGACCGCGATCAGCGCGGCGCCCGCCGCCGCCACCCAGCCGGGGTGGCGGCCGGTGGACGCCCTCTGCGTCCCTCCGTCAGGCACGCGACCGGTTGCGCAGGACGATGCCGACCCCGGCCAGCACCAGGGCGAACGAGACCAGGGTCATCGGGAGCGGCGAGCGTGCCCACCCGGGCAGCGCCCCGTCGCCGGCGTCGACCGCGGTCGGCACCGCGGCGCTGGCCGCGACGTCGGCGGTGTCGCCGGTGGTCACATCGGCGGAGTCCGCCGTGTACGTCTCACCCAGGACTCCCTGGTCGGCGGACGAGTGGACACCCCGGGCGCCGTTGGAGACGCCGCCGACGCCGGCGGCCGTCCCGCCGGCGGCACTCGGGCTCGGGGCGGCGCAGGGCTCGACCCAGAAGACCCTCGACTTCGTGTCGTTGCCCAGCGAGTGCGGCGTCGCCACGGTCAGCTTCACGTGGTAGCCCTGCTGCGGGTGCGGCTCTCCCTGGAACGTCACGGTGTAGGCCTGTCGACCGTCGAGGTCGGTGCCGCCGCCGGCGGCATCCCCGCCGACGAACACCTGGGCGGGAGCGGTCCCGCCCAGGACGACGTCCGAGGTCGGCGCCTGCGGCGCGAACGTGACGGTGGAGACGACGTCGGCTCCCTCGTCGAAGCCGAACCACGCGACGAGGAACGTGCATCCGGGCTGCGGGTTGTTGCTCGGGTGGCCGACCGCATCGCCGGGCCCGGCGATCTTGACCGTGCCGTTGTTGCCGGCCGGGTCGCCGTGGCCGCTCTTGGGGCCCTGGGCGCCCTGGTGCCCGTGGCCGGCCTGCTGCCCGGGCGCGTGGGTGTGTCCGTGGTGGCGGCCGTGGTTGCGCGTGGCCCGGTCCTTGGTCTTGTCCTTCTGCCGGCCGGGCGCCTGGTGCTCGTCCGTGGTCTGACCGAGGTGCTGCCCCTGGTCCGTGTGGTCGGACGTGGGGTCCGCGGCGGCAGCGCCTCCGAACGACCAGGTACCGAGAATGCCGACGGTGACGAGCGCGAGGGCGCGCAAACGTACCGAGTTCCCCATGAACTGCTCCGATGTCCAGGCCGCGATGAGCGGCGATCAGTCCCCAACGACCCGGAGGTTGCCTGTGGGTTACCCGCCGGAAACCTAGGACCCAAGTGGTCTAGACCGGTTGTGGGTCACACCCGAGCGAGGATCAGCACCGCGCGGTCGTCGTCGCCGCGGGCGACCCGGCGCACGATCCGCCTGGCCGCACCGTCGAACCCGTCGGCCACCGCGTCGCGGGCGGTCCGCTGCAGCCAGGCGATCCCCTGGTCGAGGTCTGAGCCGCGCGACTCGACCACGCCGTCGGTGTAGAACAGCAGCGCCTCTCCGGGCGCCAGCACGCCCGTGCTCGCCACCAGCTCGGGACGGCGGGTGATGCCGAGGGCGGTCCCGCGCGCGTTGTCGATGACCCACTCGTTCTGCGCCCCGCACCAGCGGAGCGCGGGCGGGTGGCCCGCGCTGACGATCGAGTAGCCACCGCCCTCCAGGTCGACCAGGACGTGCACCGCGGTGGCGAACGACTCGTCGGAGAACTGGCGCAGCAGGAACCCGTTGGCCGCCTCGAGAAGGGCGATGGGGGGCAGTGAGCCGATCAGCCCCCCGAGCGCACCGGCGAACTGCAGAGCCTCCGTGGCCGCGGCGACCCCCTTGCCGCAGACGTCCACCAGGATCATCTCCAGGTGGCGGGCGTCGTCGTCGAGGTCGGCGACCAGGAAGTCGCCGGCGTACCCCGCGCCGTGGGCCGCGAGCATGGCCGACTGCGAGGTCCACCCGGCCGGCAGCGGCGGCACCTTGCCCTGAGCCTGGAGCCGGTCGCGCAGGTCGGCCAGCATCGCCTCGCCCAGGGATCCGGGCAGTCCGCTGCGCTGTCGACTCGACTGCAGGAGGAGCAGCATCGCGGCGACCACCATCGTCGCGAGCGCACTGAGCCGGACGCCGGACACCGGACCCTCGTGCAGGACCGCCCCGAAGGCGGCCGCCAGCGTGCACCCGGTCAGCACGAGCATCGGCACGAACCGGAGCAGCAGCATGCCGAGCAGGAGCCAGACGAAGTACGCCGTGAGCGGCATCAGCTCGTAGTGGTTGAGCGAGATGCCCAGCGAGACGACGACCCCGGCGAGGAGCACCGCGAGCGCGAGGGCCTGGCTGGACCGGCTGCCGGTGCGCCAGGCGGCCACCCGCTCGTTGACGCGCTCGTTGACGAAGCCCGCCGCTCGACGGACGGCGCCCGAGACCCCTGCCGCTCCTGCCACCACGCGAGCCTAGCGAGCGCGGCGGGCGCCGGAGCCCTCTCGTTCAGTTATCCACAGGACGACCTAGCCTCGGGTCCATGAGATGGCTCGGACTCGTCCTCGTCGTGGTCCTGCTGCAGGGAGCGCCCGCGTCGGCGGGCGCGCCCACGGGCCTGGACCGGCCGGATCGCAAGGAGATCGCGATGCAGCTGGTGTCCAGCGCCGAGAACTCCTCGCTGGAGTGGCGCCGGCAGTTCCGCTACCTCGAGGACATCGGCGACGGGCGTGGCTACACCGGCGGGATCATCGGCTTCTGCTCGGGCACCGGCGACCTGCTCGAGCTCGTCGATCGCTACACCCATGACCACCCGAGCAACCCGTTGGCGCGCTTCCTCCCCGCGCTGCGCCGCGTCGACGGCACCGACTCGCACGAGGGGCTCGGCCGCCCGTTCGTCCGGGCCTGGCACCGTGCGGCCCGGGCCGCCGGGTTTCGGCAGGCCCAGGAGGCGGAGCGCGACCGCGTCTACTTCGACCCGGCGGTGCGGCGTGCCAGGTGGGACGGCCTGCGCACACTGGGGCAGTTCGTCTACTACGACGCCATCGTCGTGCACGGGCCCGGCGCCGACGCGCTGAGCTTCGGCGGCATCCGCCGCGCGGCCATGCGGCACGCGGACACCCCGGCGGAGGGTGGGTCGGAGGCCCGCTACCTCGAGGCATTCCTGGCGGCCCGGAAGCGGGTGATGCGCACCGAGGAGGCGCACGAGGACACCTCGCGGATCGACACCGCGCAGCGCCGGTTCCTGCGCGAGCGCAACCTCGGTCTCCGGCCGCCGCTGACCTGGCACGTGTACGGCGACCGGTTCCACATCCCGGCTACGGCGTGAAGTCCTCGGGCGGCAGCTCGGCCTCGAGCTCCACGCCGCCATAGTGCTCGACGCTCGGGTCGCGGTGCAGGCCGCCGCTCATGGCGTACTCCTCCTCCGGCGACAGCACGAGGTAGTGGCGCCCGAAGATCGCGAAGCCGCCGAGTGCGATGACGTAGAGGACCGCGATGCCGAGGATGGCCGTGCGCGCGTCGTCGTTGTAGAACAGCCCGACGAACGTGATCGCCGCGATCAGCCCGGCGACGGCAGCGCCGGCGACACCCGCGGGACTGCGGTACGGACGCTCGGCGTTGGGGAACTTCCGCCGCAGCAGGACGAACGCCACCATCTGCAGGATGTAGGCCAGCACGGCCCCCCAGACGGCCACGTTGAGGACGATGGCGTTGGCCTTCTCCCCGATGGTGTCGGTGTTCTTCGCGAGGTAGTCGACCACCACGAGCACCACGAACCCGAAGGCGGCGCCCGCGACCAGCGCGACGTACGGCGTCTTGCGGGTCCCGGTGACCGACAGGAACTTCGGGTAGTAGCCGGCCCGTGACAGCGAGTACATGTTGCGCCCGTAGGCGAACATGATCCCCTGCAGGCTCGCGAGCAGGCCGATCAGCGCGAAGATCGAGAGCACCGCTGCCCAGTCGTCGGACATGAACGCCCGGAAGCCGTCCAGGAGCGGCTCGTCCGACCCGCCGAGCTCGGACGCGCCCGTCACCGCCGGGTTCAGGAAGAAGACCAGGGCTGCGCAGCCCACGAGCGTGATCATCCCGATGATCCCGGCCCGCGGGATGTCCTTGGCGGGGTCGTGCGCCTCCTCGGCCGCGAGCGGCAGTTCCTCGATGCCGAGGAAGAACCACATCGCGAACGGCAGCGCGTAGAGCACGCCCTCCCAGCCGAACGGCATGAAGGTGCCGTTGCCGCCCTCGGGCGCGATGTTGTCGAGCTGGCCGAAGTCGACCGCGCCGTTCGCGATCGCGAGGACGGCGAACAGGACGAGGATGCCGATGGAGATGACCGCGACCGCGATCGCGAACTTGAAGGAGATCTCCGCACCCGAGGCGTTCAGCGCCACGAACGCCGTGTAGAGCACCAGCCACCAGAGCCACATGTGGTCGCTCAGGTCGAGACCGAAGAGCTCGTCGGTGGCGGCGTTGGCGTATCCGGCCGAGAACAGGACGATCACGCCGGTGGTGAAGACGTACTCGATCGTCTCGGCGAGACCGGTGATGAAGCCTCCCCACGGACCCATCGACGCACGGGCGAAGGAGTAGGCCCCGCCGGTGTGCGGCATCGCCGCCGACATCTCGCCGATCGAGAACAGCATCCCGAAGTACATGGCGACGATCGCGACGGTGGCGATCAGCAGGCCGCCCCAGCCGGCCTCTCCGATGCCGAGGTTCCAGCCGGAGAAGTCGCCGGAGATGACCGCGGCCACCCCGATCCCCCAGAGGCCCCAGAAGCCGGCGGAGCGTTGGAGCTGGCGCTTCTCGAAGTAGCCCTCGCCCGCGTGGGCGTAGGTGACGCCGCGCAGTCGCGGCGGTGCGCTCTTGGTGCCCTTCACGTCGTCGGTCACGGTAGGTCCTCTCGCGAGCTGGTCCGAGGTGGGCTGATCGTGCGAATGTGAACGGACGCTAGACCCGGCCGGATCCGGGTGTAAATGCTTGCTCGTAAAATTGGTATGAACTCAGACCATTGATTGACAGGCCCATCCCGGCCGTCGAAGGTTGAGCCCGTGACCGCCTCCCCTGACGATCGGCTTCCCGAGGCGGTGCTGCGTCCGGTACGTGGTCACCACGCCTTCGAAGCGTGCGTCGGGCAGCTGGCGACCGCGATCCGGCTGGGCGTCTACCCGCTCGGCACCACGCTGCCGGCGGAGCGCGTGCTGGCCGAGCGCCTGGGCGTGTCGCGCGCGACCCTGCGCGAGGCGATGGCCGCGCTGCGAGAGGCCGGGCTCGTCGAGACCACGCGCGGCAGAGGCGGCGGGACCGTCGTCACCCTCAAGCCGCGGCTGCCCAGCGCCCGCAAGGCGGCTCGGCTCGGCCCGGCCCAGCGTCTCGACTGGTTCGACGCCCTGGAGTACCGCCGCATCGTCGAGCCGGGCGCCGCCTACCTGGCCGCCCAGACCGACCTGGACGAGGGCAGGCGCGAGCAGCTGGAGACCGCGTTGCGCGAGGTCACCGAGGCGCGCAGGCCGGCCGCCCACCGCCAGGCCGACTCCCGGTTCCACCTGACGGTCGCGTCATTGGCCGAGTCGCCCCGCGTGATCGAGGCCGTCACCTCGGTGCAGTCCACGCTGCACGAGATGCTGCTGGCGATCCCGGTCCTCGACACCAACATCGCCCACTCCGACCGCCAGCACGCGGCGCTGGTCAAGGCGATCCTCGCCGGCGACGTCGAGCGCGCGCGCCGGGTCATGGAAGAGCACTGCGACGACACGGCCGCGCTGCTGCGCGGGCTCGTGGGATAGGGGACAGCATGGCCCAGGCCGAGCGCGAGCTCCGCAACAGCCGGCACCTGACGATGCACCAGCTCGTCGACCGCATCGAGAGCGGTGTGATCGACACCGTCGTCGTCGCGATCACCGACATGCAGGGCCGCCTCCAGGGCAAGCGGCTGCACGGCCGCTACTTCATCGACCACGTCGCCAAGCACGGCACCGAGGGCTGCAACTACCTGCTCGCCGTCGACGTCGACATGAACACCGTCGACGGCTACGCCATGTCCTCGTGGGAGAAGGGCTACGGCGACATGGAGTTCCGCCTCGACGAGCGCACGATCCGGGTGCTCACCCACCTGCCGGCCACCGCGATGATCCAGTGCGACCTCGAGTGGTCCGACCACTCCCCCGTGACCCAGTCGCCGCGCGGCATCCTGCGCCGCCAGCTCGACAGGTGCGCGGCCCAGGGATGGACCGCTCTCGCCGGCACCGAGCTGGAGTTCATCGCGTTCGACACGACGTACGAGCAGGCGCACGCGGACGGCTACCGCGACCTGACGCCCGTCAACCAGTACAACGTCGACTACTCCATCCTCGGCACCAGCCGGATCGAGCCGCTGCTGCGGGCACTGCGCAACCACATGTACGCCGCGGGTCTCGACGTCGAGGGCGCGAAGGGCGAGTGCAACTTCGGCCAGCACGAGGTCGGCTTCCTCTACGCCGACGCGCTCACCACCGCCGACAACCACGCGGTCTACAAGACCGCCGCCAAGGAGATCGCAGCCCAGCAGGGCAAGGCGATCACGTTCATGGCGAAGTACGACCACCGCGAGGGAAGCTCCTGCCACATCCACCTCTCGCTGCGCGGCACCGACGGGTCACTGGTCTTCTGGGATGAGGAGACCGGCACCCGCACCCCGCTCTACGACCAGTTCATCGCCGGCGTGCTCGCCACCATCCCCGACTTCACGCTGCTCTACGCGCCGAACATCAACTCCTACAAGCGCTTCGCGGACGGGTCGTTCGCGCCCACGACGATCGGCTGGGGCCTGGACAACCGCACCTGCGCGGTCCGGCTCGTGGGCCACGGACCGAGCGCCCGGATGGAGAACCGGCTCCCGGGAGCGGACGTGAACCCCTACCTCGCGCTGGCCGCCATGGTCGCCGGTGGCCTGCATGGCATCGAGCACGAGCTGCCCCTCGAGGAGGAGCTCGTGGGCAACGCCTACACGTCCGGCCGACCGCACGTGCCACGCACCATGGCCGCCGCCCGGGACCGGTTCGCGGGCTCCGAGATCGCCCGTGCCGCCCTGGGTGACGACGTCGTGGACCACTACGTCAACATGGCCGACGTGGAGCTCGCGGCGTACGCCGCTGCCGTGACCGACTGGGAGCTCCGCCGCGGATTCGAGAGGCTGTAAGTGAGCGCTGAGACCTACACCGTCATCAACCCCGCCACCGCTGCGCCCGTCACCGACGTGCACCTGGCCTCGGTCGCCGAGACCGACACCGCCATCGAGGGCGCACACGGCGCCTTCCCCGCGTGGAAGGCGATGCCGCCCGGTGAGCGCGCGACGCTGCTGCGCCGCTTCGCCGCCGTGGTCGACGCCCACGTCGAGGAGCTCGCGGAGCTCGAGGTCCGCAATGCCGGTCACACGTGGGGCAACGCGCGCTGGGAGGCGGGCAACGTCCGCGACTGCCTGAACTACTACGCCGGGGCGCCCGAGCGGCTCTTCGGCCGGCAGATCCCGGTGCCCGGCGGCGTCGACGTGACGTTCCGTGAGCCGCTGGGCGTCGTCGGCGTCATCGTGCCCTGGAACTTCCCGATGCCGATCGCCGGCTGGGGGTTCGCCCCGGCCCTGGCCGCCGGGAACACCGTGGTGCTCAAGCCCGCGGAGCTGACGCCGCTCACCGCGATCCGGCTCGGCGAGCTGGCGCTGGAGGCCGGTCTGTCCGAGCACGTGCTGACCGTGATCCCCGGCAAGGGCTCGGTCGTCGGCGAGCGGTTCGTGACCCACCCGCTGGTGCGCAAGGTCTGCTTCACCGGGTCGACCGAGGTCGGCAAGCGGATCATGGCCGGCTGCGCCGACCAGGTGAAGCGGGTGACGCTCGAGCTGGGTGGCAAGAGCTCCAACATCGTGTTCGCCGACGCCGACATCGATGCCGCGGCCGCGAGCGCGCCGTACGCCGTCTTCGACAACGCCGGCCAGGACTGCTGCGCGCGGTCCCGGATCCTCGTGGAGCGCTCGGTGTACGACGAGTTCCTCGCCAAGCTGCAGCCGGCGGTCGAGGGGCTCCGCGTGCTCGACCCCGGCGACGAGTCCAGCGAGATGGGCCCGCTGATCTCCGCGCACCAGCGGGCCACGGTCACCGGCTACCTCGACGAGGTCGAGGTGGTGTTCGCGGGCTCGACGCCCGGCGGCTCGGTGTCGGAGGGGTTCTGGGTGCCGCCGTCGGTGGTGACCGTGGACGACCCCGCGACCCGGATCTGGCGCGAGGAGGTGTTCGGGCCGGTCGTCGCGGTAATGCCGTTCGACGACGAGGCGGACGCGGTCGCCAAGGCCAACGACACCGAGTACGGCCTGTCCGGCTCGATCTTCACCCGCGACCTCGGCCGCGGGCTGCGCGTGGCCCGCGGTGTCGAAGCGGGCAACCTCAGCGTGAACTCGCACTCCTCGGTGCGCTACTGGACGCCGTTCGGCGGCTACAAGCAGTCCGGCCTCGGCCGGGAGCTCGGCCCGGACGCCCCGATGGCGTTCACCGAGGAGAAGAACGTCTTCATCAGTCACTAGGAGGATGGTGGTTTCGAGGCTCGCTTCGCTCGCACCTCGACCACCGTCACGGTGGTCGAGGTGCGAAGGCCGCCAGGCCTGAGCCTCGCAACCACCCCGACAAGGAGAGAACATGGCAGGACGCATCCAGGACCGGGTCGCGGTCGTCACCGGCGGCTGCTCGGGCATCGGCCTGGCGACCGTCCAGCGGTTCGTCGAGGAGGGCGCGAAGGTCGTCATCGGCGACATCGACGACGCCCGCGGGGCGGAGCTGGTCGCGGAGCTCGGTGGCGCCGAGGTGGCGACCTACGTCCACGTCGACGTCACGGACAAGGAGCAGGTCGACGCGCTGTTCCAAACCGCGAAGGACACCTACGGCTCCGTGGACATCGCGTTCAACAACGCCGGCATCAGCCCGCCCGAGGACGACTCGATCCTCGACACGGACCTGGACGCGTGGCGCCGGGTGCAGGAGGTCAACCTCACCAGCGTGTACCTGTGCTGCAAGGCCGCACTCCCCCACATGCTCGAGCAGGGCAGGGGCTCGATCATCAACACCGCGTCGTTCGTGGCGGTGATGGGCGCGGCTACCTCGCAGATCTCCTACTCCGCCTCCAAGGGCGGCGTGCTCTCGATGACCCGCGAGCTCGGGGTCCAGTTCGCCCGCCAGGGCGTGCGGGTCAACGCGCTGTGTCCGGGGCCGGTCAACACCCCGCTGCTGCAGGAGCTGTTCGCCAAGGACGAGGAGCGGGCCGCCCGCCGGCTCGTGCACGTGCCGATGGGCCGCTTCGGCGAGCCGGAGGAGATGGCGGCCGCCGTGCTGTTCCTCGCCTCGGACGACTCGTCGTTCATGACCGCCAGCACCTTCCTGGTCGACGGTGGCATCTCCGGCGCCTACGTCACCCCGCTGTAGCCGTGGTCGCACCCGTCATCGGGCTCACCACCTACCGCGAGGACGCGGCCTGGGGGGTGTGGCAGCAGCGCGCCGACCTGCTGCCGACGCAGTACGCCGCCGCGGTCGAGGAGACCGGCGGCGTACCCCTGCTGCTGCCGCCAGTCGGCCGCCCGGGCGCCGCGGACATCGTCGTCGCCCGGCTCGACGCGCTGGTGATCAGCGGGGGTGCCGACGTCGACCCGACCCGCTACGGAGCCGACCCGCACCCTCGGACGGCCGGCTGGCGACCCGACCGGGACTCCTGGGAGCACGCCCTGCTCGACGCCGCGGACGCGTGCGGGTTGCCGGTGCTCGGCGTCTGCCGCGGGATGCAGGTCCTCGCCGTGCACGGCGGCGGCACCCTCCAGCAGCACGTGCCGGACCTCGTCGGCCACGACGGCCACAGCCCCGGAGGAGACGAGTTCGGGATCGTCGAGGTCGCCACCACCCCCGGGACCCGGGTCTCCGGCCTCGTCGGGGATCATCTGACCGTGAGCTGCCACCACCACCAGTCGGTGCTCGAGCATCCCGGCCTCGTCGCCGCCGCCCACGCGGGCGACGGGACGCTGGAGGCGATCGAGTGGCCCGGCGAGCGGTTCGTCGTCGGGGTGCAGTGGCACCCGGAGACCGCGTCCGACGTGGGGCTGCTCGCGGGCCTGGTGCGCGCCGCGGCGTCGTACGCCGAAGGCCGCGGATGACGCTGATCAGCGCGCACCGCTGCCTGACCGCGGCGGAGATCGAGCACGCGATCGCCCTCGGCGCCGACTACGTCGAGTTCGACGTGCAGCGCATCGCGGACGGCTCGCTGATGCTCCTCCACGACCTGGTCGACGACCCGCCGCCGGCCACGCTCGGCTACGCCGAGGCCCTGGACCTGCTCGCCGGCCGGGCGCGCGCCCACCTCGACCTCAAGCTGCGCGGGGGCGAGATCCCGCTCGTCGCGGAGGCGATCGAGCGGCTCGGCACCGACCGCCTGCTCGTGACGACCGGCCACGACGACGCGGTGCGGGCGCTGCGCAGGTGGGCGCGCCGCGAGGGCCACGAGCTGCAGGTGGGCCTCTCCCTGGGCCGTGGTGTGAAGGGCTTCTCGCTGTGGCACGCCCTGCGGGTGCGCACCTCCGAGCTGTTCCCGGGGGTGCGCTACCGGAGCACCGGTGCGAACGTCGTGGTCGCACACCACTGGCTTGCCCGGCTCCGGGTGCGGCGCTTCGCCGACCAGCACGAGCTGCCGCTGCTGGTGTGGACGGTCGACACCCCGCGCTCGCTCGCGTACTGGATCCGCCCGGGCCGGGCGTGGCTGGTGACCACCAACCAACCGGAGCTCGCCCTGCGGCTGAGGGCTGACAGACTCGGCACATGACCAGCGGTGCCTTCGACGAGCTGCTGCCCGACGTGCTCGGCGAGCCGTACCTCGCCGAGACCATCAACCTGCCGCCCGACGAGGAGGGCCCGGTCGTCGCGACGCTCGTCGTACGCCGTGCGGCACAGCCGACCGGCCGCGCCGTGCTGCACGTGCACGGCTTCGCGGACTACTTCTTCCAGACCCAGTACGCCGAGTGGTGGAACGAGCGCGGCTACGACTTCTACGCGATCGACCTGCGCAAGTACGGCCGGTCGATCCGGCCGCACCAGACCCCCACCTACGTCACCGACCTGCGCGACTACTTCGCCGACCTCGACGCCGCCCGGCACCGGATCGTCGAGCGCGACCGCCACGACCAGCTCGTGATCAGTGCCCACTCCACCGGCGGGCTGATCGTGGCGCTGTGGGCCGACGCCCGCAGGCCGCCGCTGGCCGGCATGGTGCTGAACTCGCCGTGGCTCGACATGCAGGGCGGCATGATGCTCCGCACCATCGGCACCCAGATCGTCATGCGGGTCGGGGCGCGGTCACCGAAGCGGGTCGTGCCGCGCAGGGTCGAGGGCTTCTACGCGCGCAGCCTGCACATCGACCACGAGGGCGAGTGGGACTTCAACACCGAGTGGAAGCCGCTCGACCCGTGGCCGGTCTACTTCGGGTGGCTGCGGGCGATCCGCATCGGTCACGGCCAGCTCCACCGGGGCCTCGACGTGGGCTGCCCGGTGCTGGTGCTCTCCTCGGGCGGCACGCACTGGCCCAAGGAGATGGGGCCGGACGTGCACAACTTCGACACGGTCCTCGAGGTGCCCCAGATCCGGCGCTGGGCGGTCGCGCTCGGCCGCCACGTGACCTACGTGGCCATCGAGGGCGCCCGGCACGACGTCGTCCTGTCGCTCCCCGAGCCGAGGGAGGCGGCGTACTCCGCCCTCGAGCGCTGGGCGAGGGCCTACCTCACCGACGAGTCCTGACCCGGCGAGCTGGCCGCGAGCGGCGGTCCGTCGAAGGTCTCCCACGTCGCCAGCTCCTCCACCGACCGCCGGCGCAGGCGGGTGACCTCGCGGACCGGCTTGCCCAGCGGCACGACCGCGGCGAGCGCGAACCGGTCGGGGACGTGCAGCAGCTCGCGTACCGCGGGCTCCTCCGCAACGGCCATGGTGGTGATCGTGCCGCCGTAGCCCTCGTTGCGGGCGGCGAGCAGGAGGTTCCACACCAGCGGGTAGACCGACGCACCGGCGACGAGCCCGATCCGGTCCAGGTCCTGGTCGGTGGCGGCCACGAGCCCGAGGTCGACCCAGACCACCAGCACGACCGCCGCGGTGAGCAGCGGCCTGGTGAACGGCTCGGGCACCGCGGTCGCCGCGATCTCCTCGGCCGAGGGTGACGGCGGCTCGAGCGGGTTCCACGGGCTCTGCCCGGCCTTGGCCTGCGCGACGTAACGGCGGACGGCGGGCTCGTTGAGCGCGGCCAGCCGGCGCCGGGTGCCCTGGTCGCGGACCACGACGATCCGGGTCCCCTGCCGGTTGCCGCCGCTCGGAGCGAACCGGGCGTGGTCGAGGATCCGGTGCAGGACGTCCTCGGGCAGCGGGGCGTCGGTGAACTCCCGGACGGCGGGGGTGGTCCGCATGACGTCGTACAGGTCCATACGTCGAGCCTGTCACGCGAACCGGTCGCCGGGCGACCGATAGCGTGCGGCCCATGAACCCTGTGATCGGACTGTCCCTCGGCCGGGTCGCGGTCGGCTCGGTGGCGCTCGCCAACCCCGACCTCGCGGCGAAGCTGTTCCAGCTCGACCCGGCGACCAACCCCCAGCTGCCGTACCTCACCCGCCTGTTCGGGTCCCGCGAGATCGCGCTCGGGCTGATCACGCTCCTGGCGCGCGACAAGACCCGCCGCAACGTCGTCCTCGCCGGCATCCTGGTCGACGCCGCCGACGCGGCCACCGGCTACCTCGCCATGCAGGAGGGCACGGTCTCCAAGAAGACCGCCTTCACGCTGATCGGGCCCGCGGTCGGTGCGATCGGCTCTGGCGTCTCCAGCCTGTTCCGCCGCTGACGCGAGCGGGTCAGCCCAGCAGGAACGCCACGAGCGCGGCGACGCCGACGCAGACGATCACGACGCGCAGCGCGGTGGGCGGGAGCCGCCGGCCCACCGTGGCGCCGAGCTGGCCGCCGATGACCGAGCCGACGCCGATCAGGAGCACGACCCACCAGTCGACGTCGGCGACGACGGAGAAGATCAGGCCGGCGACGGCGTTCACGACCGCGGCGAGGATGTTCTTGACCGCGTTGAGCCGCTGCAGCGACTCGTCGATGCCGGTGCCGAGCACCGCCATCAGCAGCACGCCCTGTGCGGCACCGAAGTAGCCGCCGTACACACCGGTCAGCAGCACCCCCGGCCAGACCCACCAGGTGCCGTGGTGGGGCAGCCCGCCCGCGGCGTCGTGGCGCCTCGCGACCCAGGCCGAGATGCGGGGCTGGAAGACCACCAGCACCAGGCCCAGCAGGATCAGCACCGGCACGATCGCGGCGAACGCGTCGTCGGGCAGCCGCAGGAGCAGCACCGCCCCGCCGACGCCGCCGATGAGTGACCCGACGGAGAGACGCAGCACCCGCGAGCGCTGCCCGGCGAGCTCGCGCCGGTAGCCCACGGCGCCCGACACCGACCCGGGCACCAGGCCGATGGTGTTGGACACGTTCGCGGTGACCGGAGGCACGCCGAACGCCAGCAGGGTCGGGAACGTGATCAGCGTTCCCGACCCCACCACGGTGTTGATGGTGCCGGCCGCGACCCCGGCGAGCAGGATCGCGACGACCTCGTACGCCGTCACTGGGCGGGCGGCACCTCACCCGGGTCGACCGACGGGTCGGTCGTCGCGGGCGGCTCCGCGGCCTGCCGTCCGCGGCCGGGGTTGGCCGCGCTCTCGGCCTCGGCGATCGCGGCCTCGACGGCGGCGTTCGTCTCCTTGAGCAGCTCGTCGGAGGAGCGGGGCACCAGCGCCTCGCTCGAGCCCATGTCCACCCGCTTCCGTGGGCCGGCGACGTCCTGCGGGATGCCCTGGAGGCTGGTCATCGTCGAGCCGAGCCCCTCGAGGGCCTTGCCGATCTCGCTGGGCACGATCCAGACCTTGTTGGCGTCGCCCTCGGCGATCTTCGGCAGCATCTGGAGGTACTGGTAGGCGAGCAGGGACTGGTCGGGCTGGCCGTCGTGGATCGCCTGGAACACCGTCTGGATCGCCTGTCCCTCGCCCTGGGCGCGCAGGATCGAGGCCTCGCGGTCGGCCTGAGCCCGCAGGATCTGCGACTCCCGGGCACCCTCGGCGGTCAGGATCGCGGACTGCTTCTGGCCCTCCGCGGTCAGGATCGCCGACTGGCGCTGGCCCTCGGCGGTCAGGATCGCGGCGCGCTTGTCGCGGTCGGCGCGCATCTGCTTCTCCATCGAGTCCTTGATCGACGGCGGCGGGTCGATGCCCTTGAGCTCGACCCGGTTGACCCGGATCCCCCACTTGCCGGTCGCCTCGTCGAGGACACCGCGCAGACGGGTGTTGATCTCGTCGCGGCTCGTGAGCGTCTCCTCGAGGTCCATGCCGCCGACGATGTTGCGGAGCGTGGTCATCGTCAGCTGCTCGACCGCGGTGATGTAGTTGGCGATCTCGTAGGTCGCCGCGACCGGGTCGGTGACCTGGAAGTAGATGACGGTGTCGATCGAGACCACGAGGTTGTCCTCGGTGATCACCGGCTGCGGCGGGAAGCTCACGACCTGCTCGCGCAGGTCGATGAGGTAGCGCACCTTGTCGATGAACGGCACGACGATGTTGAGGCCGGCCGGCAGCGTCTCCTTGTACTTGCCGAACCGTTCGACGACTCCGGCGCGGGCCTGCGGGATGATCCGAACGGTCTTGGCCAACAAGACGATCACGAACAGCAGCAGGATCGCCAGCAGGATCAGCAACACGGGTGCCACATCTATCTCCTTCTCACTCGCCGAGCTCGGGGACGGGATGGACGTACGCCGTGGCGCCTCGGATCTCGAAGACCTCCACGGTGGCCCCGGGCTCGATCACGACGTGCTCGTCGTAGGGCGCGGCCGACCAGGTCTCCCCCGCGAGCCTGATCTGACCGATGCTGAGGCCGGTGATGCGCTCGGTGACCACGGCGCGCTGGCCGATGAGCTTCGTGGTGCCCAGGCGCAGCTCGGGTCCCTGGTGGAGATGGGCGACCAGCGATGGTCGGACCAGGGCCAGCATCCCGACGGCGGTGATGCCGGCGACGATCACCTGGACCGGGACCCCGGCGCCGATCGCGGCGGTGACAGCGCCCGCGAGCGCACCCCCGGCCAGCATCATCAGGACCAGGTCGAGGCTCATCAGCTCGGCCATGCCGAGCACGGCGGCGATGCCCAGCCATATCGCCCAGGCGTGCTCGCTCAGCCAATCCATGCATCGACCCTATCCCTGCCGGGGGACGGGGGTGCTACAAGTGCCGGGTGCGTCGGCGCGCACTCCACCGGCCGTCGACGTGGCTCAGGACCAGCGGCATCCCGAACGTCGTCGCGAGGTTGGCCTCCGTGACGACCTCGGCGACCGGTCCGGCCGCCACCACCCGGCCGTGGCGCAGCAGCAGCGCGTGCGTGAAGCCCGGGGGGATCTCCTCCACGTGGTGCGAGACCAGCACCGTCGCGGGCGACGCCGGATCGGCGGCCAGCACCGACAGCGTCGACACCAGGTCCTCCCGGCCCCCGAGGTCCAGTCCCGCGGCGGGCTCGTCGAGCAGCAGCAGCTCGGGATCGGCCATCAGCGCCCGCGCGATCTGCACGCGCTTGCGCTCGCCTTCGCTGAGGGTCCCGAAGGTGCGGTCGACGAGGTGGATCGCGCCGACCTCGGTGAGCAGCTGGCCGGCGCGTTCGTGGTCGAGGTCGTCGTAGGCCTCACGCCAGCGGCCGACGACGCCGTACGACGCCGAGACGACCACGTCGTGCACCCGCTCGCTGCGCGGGATCCGCTCCGCGAGGGCGGCGCTCGTCAGCCCGATCCGCGGCCGCAGCTCGAACACGTCGACGGTGCCCAGGACCTCGTCGAGGATCCCGGCTACGCCCGACGTCGGGTGGATCTGCGCGGAGGCCACCTGGAGCAGCGTGGTCTTGCCGGCGCCGTTGGGACCGAGGATCACCCAGCGGTCGCCCTCTTCGACGCGCCACGACACCTCGTCGAGCAGCGTGGCCTGTCCGCGCCGGATCGTCACATCGGCGAAGTCCAGCACAGCGGTCATACCCAGCACCCTATCGACCGCCGTCACGGCTCCCGCGGCGTATCCTCACCCGCCGTGACCACCCTGCTGCCGGCCTCCGCGCGTCTCGCGTGGTGGGGTACGGCGTGGCTCGCCGGGCACGTGGTCACCGACCTGCTCGTGGACGCGGTCCTCGCCGGCGACGCCACCCACGCGGTCGCCGGCCTGCCCGGGGTGGACGGCACCGAGACCCTGGTCGGCGCGCTGGCGCGGCTGCGGGCGATGGGCGCCACGGGCGTGGGTGCGGCGTTCCCCGCCGAGGGCGACCCGGTCGGTCTGGGCGGCCCCCCGGTGTTCAACGCCGACGCGCTCGAGGCCGGAGAGGCAGTGGTCGTCGGCGGCGTAGAGCTCGGCCTGGTGCCACATCGCACCGGGGCGGCGACCGTGTGGACCGCGTACCGCGCGCAGCGCCGCCAGCTGCCCGACGTCGGCGAGGCCGACCGCGGGCTGCGCGCCGCGCTGCTGGGGTCGGCGGAGGCACTGGCGCGTCTCGACGTGGCCCGGTGGCGCCCCGAGGTCGCGGACCAGCTGCTGAACCTGCGGCACCGCCCGGCCCTGTCCGCTCCCGACGGCGTTCCCGCGCGCTGCGTCGACCTCGCCGGCCGCGGGCTGCAGGCGACCGAGATCGTCGCCCTCGCCCTCGAGGACGAGGGTGCCGCGATCACGGCGTACGAGATCGAGGAGCGGCGGGCGGCGCTGGTTCCGCTGGACCGAGCCGGCCGGCGCGCGCTGGTGGCCGCCTGCTCGCCCGAGGCGTGGCCGCCGGCCTGATTCGGAGCCGGCGCGATAGCCTCGACCACTGAGATGACTGACGTTCACGCCGGGCGCAAGCCGGAGACCCTGCTCATCACGCTGACCGGCAAGGACCGCCCGGGCGTGACCTCGTCAGTGTTCGGCACCCTCTCCGGCGCCGGGGTCGAGGTCCTCGACATCGAGCAGATCGTGCTGCGTGGCCGGCTGATCTTGGGCGTGCTGGTCACCGCCCCCCACCAGGTGCGCCGCGTGACCGAGGCGGTCGAGGAGACCGCGTCGGCCCTGGGCATGAGCGTCGACATCGAGCGCGGCGTGGGCGACAACAAGGCTCGCCGCGGCGGACGCTCGCACGTGACGATCCTCGGCTCCCCGCTCCGTGCAGCCGCCATGGGGGCCGTCGCCGGTCGGATCGCCGACCTGGGCGCCAACATCGACCGCATCGAGCGGATGGCCCGCTACCCGGTCACCGCCATCGACCTGCACGTCTCCGGTGTCGAGACGGCGGCCCTGCGCACGGCGCTCGCCGCCGAGGCGGTGCGCCAGGGCGTCGACATCGCCGTCCAGCCCGCCACGCTGCTCCGCCGCGGCTCGCGGCTGATCGTCATGGATGTCGACTCGACCCTGATCCAGGGCGAGGTGATCGAGATGCTCGCCGCGCACGCCGGCTGCGAGGCGGAGGTCGCCGCCGTGACGGAGTCCGCGATGCGTGGTGAGATCGACTTCGAGGAGTCCCTGCGCTCCCGGGTCGCCCTGCTCGAGGGCGTGCCTGCGAGCGCGCTCGACGAGGTGTACGACGCGATCCTGCTGGCGCCCGGCGCGCGGACGATGGTGCGCACCCTGCGGCGTCTGGGCTACCACTTCGCGATCGTCTCCGGCGGCTTCAGCCAGATCACCGACCGGCTCGCCGCCGACCTCGAGATCGACTACGCCCGGGCCAACGAGCTCGAGATCGTCGACGGCCGGCTGACCGGGCGCATCGTCGGCCCGGTCGTCGACAGAGCGGGCAAGGCCGCCGCCCTTCGCGAGTTCGCCGCGGCTGCCGGGGTGGCCGGGGCCGCGGTCATCGCGATCGGGGACGGCGCCAACGACCTCGACATGCTCAACGCCGCCGGGCTCGGCATCGCCTACAACGCCAAGCCCCTGGTCCGCGACGCCGCCGACACCGCCGTCAACGTGCCCTACCTCGACGCGATCCTCTACCTGCTGGGCATCTCACGCGAGGAGATCGAGGCGGCGGACGCCGAGGCCGGCTTCGTCACCCCGTCTCCCCCGGTCTGACCGCGGGGCGTCAGCCCCGCCCGACGTGGAAGCCGACCAGTCGCGCCGTGCCCTCGGCCAGGTCGGCCCAGGAACCGTCGTGCTCGAACACCGCGACCGCGCCGGTCGGGTAGCCGGCCAGCATCTCCTCGGCGAGGTCCGGGTCGCCGTCGCCGTCGTCGAGCAGCTGCGCGAGGACCGCGATCGTGGGGTTGTGCCCGATCACGAGGAGGCGGCGTACGTCGTCGCCGACCTCGCGCACCAGGTCCAGCGCGGTGTCCGGCCCGGCGGCGTAGAGACCACGGTCGAGCTCGGGGTCGAGGTCCCAGTCCGCGGCGCCGGCCACACTCGCCCAGGTCTCGAGCGTGCGCAGCGCCGCCGACACGATCGCGTGGTCGGGCTCGAATCCCTCCGCGGCCAGCCATGATCCGACCGCGGCGGCGTCGCGGTGCCCTCGATCGGCCAGCGGTCGGTCGAAGTCGGTGGGCCCGTGCTGCTCCGCCTTGGTGTGGCGCAGCAGGGCGATGGCACGGGAGGAGGACTCGAACTGCACGGTCCAACTCTCGCAGCCGGACGACCGGCTGTCATGCCCCGGGGCCGCGTGTCAGCCGCGCAGGGCGTCGCGCCGCTCCTGGAGCCGCTGCTGGGCCGCGGGCAGGTAGGCCAGGCACGGCGCGGTCTCCCCGGGATGCTTCTCGGTGAGGTGGAAGGTCCACCGGTCCATCGCCGCGAGGTAGCCGTTGTCCTCTCCTGGGCGGTAGGTCGACCAGGCCCGTCCGTCACGGACGACGCACGAGGTGCAGCCGATCTTGTAGAGGAACCGCTGGTCGCCGTCGAGGTCGATCTTGACCGCCGACAGGGCGCCGGCCTCGCTCGCGGCCTTCCGCTCCCGGGCAGACCGGGTCGCGGTCACCGGTCAGCCGCCCATCGCGTGGAAGCCGCCGTCGACGTGGACGATCTCCCCCGTGGTGGCGGGGAAGAAGTCCGACAGCAGCGCGCACACGGCCTTGGCAGTGGGCTCCTGGTCGGAGTTGTCCCAGCCGAGCGGCGCGCGCTCGCCCCACATCTGGTCGAGCGCCTCGTAGCCGGGGATCGCCTTGGCGGCGAGCGTCTTCAGCGGCCCGGCCGACACGAGGTTGACCCGGATGCCCTGGCGGCCGAGGTCGCGGGCGAGGTAGCGCGAGCACGACTCCAGCGCCGCCTTCGCCACGCCCATCCAGTCGTAGGCCGGCCACGCGACCGTCGCGTCGAAGGTCAGCCCGACCACGGAGCCGCCCTCGCCCATCAGCGGGCGGCACGCCTCGGCCAGCGACTTCAGGGAGTAGGCAGAGACCTGCACCGCCTGCGCCACGTCCGGCCACGGGCCGCTGAGGAACTTGCCGCCGAGCAGCGTCTCGGGGTTGCCGTAGGCGATCGAGTGGACGACGCCGTCGAGGCCGTCGACGTGCTCACGGACCAGGTCGGGCAGGCGCGCGAGGTGCTCGTCGTCGGTGACGTCGAGCTCGAGCACCGCCGGCTCGACCGGCAGCCGCTTCGCGATCCGCCGGGTGATGCCGAGGGCGCGGCCGAAGTTGGAGATGAGCACGGTCGCGCCCTGCTCCTGGGCGACCTTCGCGGTCGCGAAGCCGATGGAGGTGTCCATCGTCACCCCGGCGACCAGGATCCGCTTACCGTCGAGAATGCCCATCGTTCAGTGCCCCATTCCGAGTCCACCGTCGACCGGGATGACCGCCCCGGTGACGTACGCCGCGCCGTCGCCGGTCAGCCACAGCACCGTATCCGCGATCTCCTGCGGCGTGCCGTAGCGCCCCAGCGGCACCTGCGCCTTGATCGCCGCCTTCTGGTCGTCGCTGAGCACAGCGGTCATGTCGGTCTCCACGAACCCGGGGGCCACCACGTTGGCGGTGATCGATCTGGAGCCCAGCTCGCGGGCGATCGACCGCGCCATGCCGACCAGTCCGGCCTTGGAGGCGGCGTAGTTGACCTGGCCTGCGGAGCCGAGCAGGCCGACCACCGAGGAGATGAACACGATCCGGCCACGGCGCAGCCGCAGCATGCCCTTCGACGCGCGCTTGGCCAGCCGGAAGGACGCGGTGAGGTTGGTGTCGATGACCGACGACCAGTCGTCCTCGCTCATCCGCAGCAGCAATGTGTCGGCGGTGACGCCGGCGTTGGCGACGAGCACCTCGACCGGTCCGTTCGCCTCCTCGATCTGGGCGAAGGCCGCCTCGACCTGGGCGGGGTCGGTGATGTCGCAGCGCACGTCCAGCGCACCCTCGGGGGCGCCACCGCTGCGGGTCGTGACCGCCACGCGATCTCCGTTGGCGACGTAGGCCTCGGCGATCGCGCGCCCGATTCCGCGGTTGCCGCCGGTGACCAGCACCGACCTGGTCTCGTGGGTCTGATTCACGTCAGGTGACGCTAGCGACTACTGATCGGTATACCGAACCGGTCTCGCGCCACGCGTCCGTCAGTCGTCCTCCAGCCGGAAGCCCACCTTGAGGCCGACCTGGAAGTGCTCGACGACGCCGTCCTTGACCTGGCCCCGGACCTGGGTGACCTCGAACCAGTCGAGGTGGCGCAGGGTGCGTCCGGCCCGCTCGATGCCGTTGCGGATGGCCTCGTCGATGCCGTCGGGCGAGGTGCCGACGATCTCGGAGACGCGGTAGGTGCGGTTGGTCATGGGTGCCTCCAGGGTGCGGACGTGGGAGGCCGAGCCTACCGACGTAGGCTGGCAACCATGGCCCGGGACCTGCGCCGCCGCCGCGAGGAGGCCGTCCGCATCACGACCGCGGCGACCAGCCGCGACGAGGAGATCTCCGCGCGCCAACGGCGTTACGTGTTCTCGATGGCGATCCGGACCGTCTGCTTCGTCGCCGCGATCGCGGTCGGCCCCGGATGGCCGCGCTGGGTGCTCGTGGCGGCCGCGGTCCTGCTGCCCTACGTCGCGGTGGTGATGGCCAACGCGACCGCTTCGCGTTCCGACGGGTTGGACCTCCTCGACAACGAGTACGGCGGCAACGAGCTCGGTCCGGCGACCGAATCCGACGAGGTCACCCGGCCCGACGTGCTTTGAGAACCGCGTCTCCCGTGACAGAATCACCAACGCAAGCCGAGTCTCCCCCGTCTCGGTTGGCAGCGGTGCCGGACGGCTTCCCCCGTGGCTGTCCGGCACCGTTCTCATGTGCTGGAGGAGCACCGTGACCGATCCGCAGCCCGGCCCGCTCGACGACCAGACCGAGGCGGAGGCGACCTGTTCGGCCAGGGGCTGCCAGGCCCCGGCGACCTGGCAGCTGCTCTGGAACAACCCCAAGCTGCACACGCCGGACCGGCGGAAGGTGTGGCTCTCCTGCGACGACCACCGTCAGCAGCTCATCGACTTCCTCGGCAAGCGGGCGTTCCTCAAGGACGTCGTCCCGCACGTCTGACGAGCCGGTCAGCCCCCGATGGCTGACATCGGACGGTCGGGCTGGAGGAACGTCGGGTCGTCGATCCCGTGACCTGCGCGCTTGCCGCGCATGGCGACCACCCAGCGCTCGGCGATCACCTCGTCGGAGGCGCCGGCGCGCAGAGCCGTGCGCAGGTCGGACTCCTCGCGCGCGAACAGGCAGTTGCGCACCTGGCCGTCGGCCGTGAGCCGCACCCGGTCGCAGTCGCCGCAGAACGGCCGGGTGACCGACGCGATCACACCCACGGTCGCGGGGCCGCCGTCGACGGTGAACAGCTCGGCCGGAGCGCTCCCGCGCGGCTCCGCGGCCGGGACGAGGTCGAACTCGCGCTCGAGGTGTTCGAAGATCTCGTCGGCGGTCACCATCTGCTCGCGGTTCCACACGTGCTGCGCGTCCAGCGGCATCTGCTCGATGAACCGCAGCTGGTAGCCCTCGGCGATCGCCCAGCGCAGCAGCTCGGCTGCCTCGTGGTCGTTCTGGCCGCGCATCAGCACCGCGTTCACCTTCACCGGCCCGAGACCGGCGGCACGCGCCGCGGCGAGCCCCTCGAGCACGTCGTGCAGGCGGTCGCGCCGGGTGATGGCGTGGAAGGTCTCGCGCCGGATGCTGTCCAGGCTGACGTTGACCCGGTCGAGGCCGGCCTCGGCGAGGGCGCCCGCGACCCGAGCCAGGCCGAGCGCGTTGGTGGTCAGCGAGGTCTCCACGGTCGGGTCGATCTCGTGGGTACGCCGCACGATGTCGACCAGTCCGCGGCGCACCAGCGGCTCGCCGCCGGTGAAGCGGACCTCGCGGATGCCGAGCAGCTCCACCCCGATCCGGATCAGTCGCACGACCTCGTCATCGGTGAGCACCGAGTCGTCGGGCAGCCAGTCCAGCCCCTCGGCCGGCATGCAGTAGGAGCAGCGGAGGTTGCACCGGTCGGTCAGCGAGACGCGCAGGTCGGTGGCGACCCGCCCGTAGCGGTCCGAGAGCGGTCTCGTGTGCGGCACCCCTGCAGTCTAAGCAGATGGGGTCTGCCGGATAGCCTCGGTGAGTGCGGTCGTTGCGGTTCCTGCTCAGTCGGCGGTGGCTGCTGTTCGCGCTCGTGGTGGTCATCCTGTGCTCCGCCGCCTGGTGGCTGGGCGAGTGGCAGTTCCACCGGCTCGCCGACCGCAAGGACCGCAACGCGGTGGTCCGCACCAACGAGGACCGGCCTCCCGCGCCGGTCGACGAGGTTCTCGCGCCGGGCCGCGCGGTCGCCGAGGACGACGAGTGGCGGGTGGTCACGGCGACCGGCACCTATGACACCGCTGACACCGTGATCGTGCGGTACCGGACGCGTGACGGTGCCTCGGGCATCGACGTCGTGGTGCCGCTCGTGACGGGCGACGGCACCGCGCTGCTGGTCGACCGGGGCTGGACCGCCGCCGACAACAAGGGGGCCGGGCCCGAGGACGTCCCTCCCCCACCCGACGGCGAGGTGACGGTCCAGGGCTGGGTGCGCAGCGACGCCGAGGGCGACAGCACAGCGGTCGACGACCACTCGACCCGAGCGATCTCCAGCGAGCGGATCGGTGAGGAGCTCGGGCGCACCGTGTACGGCGGCTTCGTCGAGCTGAAGACCGAGGACGGGCGGCCGGCCACCGGGCTCGAGCCGGTCGAGCTGCCCGAGCTGAACAACGGTCCCCACTTCTTCTACGGGCTGCAGTGGTGGTTCTTCGGAGTCCTCGCGGCGTTCGGCTTCTGCTACCTGGCCTTCGACGAATGGCGCAGCCGCCAGCGCGGCGAGCAGCCTGCGCAGGTCAGCGCCGGCGCCGACCGCTCGCAGCGCCGGGCAGCGAGGACCGCGCGCAAGCAGGCCGTGCGCGCGGCGTACGAGAGGGCCTGGGAGGCGGAGCGCCGGCAACGGGCCCGGCAGCAGGATCAGAGCGCGCGGAGCATGCCGCCGTCGACCGGCAGCATCGATCCCGAGACGAACGACGCGGCCGGGGAGAGCAGGAACGCCGCCACCCGGCCGAACTCCTCCGGCACGCCGTAGCGGCGCAGCGGGATCGTCGCGACGGCCGCGACCCGGGCGGCCTCGGGATCGCCGGACGCCGCGTCCAGCTCGGCCACCCGCTCGGTGCCGACCCGCCCCGGCAGCAGGCCGTTCACCCGGATGCCGCGGGGGCCGAGCTCGTCGGCCAGCGTCTTCGCCACCATCGCCAGCCCGGGACGCAGACCGTTCGAGATCGCGAGATCGGCCAGCGGCGCCCGCACGCTCGAGGACAGCACGAACGCGATCGAGCCTCCCGGCGGCAGCACCGCGGCGACCTCCCGGGCCAGCCGCACCGCGCCCAGGAAGACCGACGCGAAGGCCGCTGTCCACTCGTCGTCGGTGACCTCGGTGACCGCGCCCTTCGGCGGACCGCCGACGCTGATCAGCGCGCCGTCGACCCGCCCCCAGCGCTGCCGCGCGGCCGCGATCAACCGGCCGGGCGTGTCCGGGTCGGCGTTGTCGCCGACGATCCCCTGGGCCCGGTCGCCGAGGTCGGCGACCGCGCGCTCCACCGTGTCGCGCGTGCGGCTCGACAGGACGACCCGGGCGCCCTCGGCGATCAGCACGTCCGCGGTCGCGCGGCCCAGCCCTCGGGCCCCGCCCGTGACGAGGTAGACGCGGTCGGCGAGGTCGAGGTCCATGCGGCGAGCGTAAGGGGCGGGTCAGACGGGCGCGGGCGGCTGGTCCTCGATGAACTGGGTGCGGTAGAGGTCGGCGTAGAGCCCGCCGCTGGCCAGCAGCTCGGCGTGCGTGCCGGACTGGACGATCCGGCCCTCGTCGAGCACGAGGATCTGGTCGGCGTTGCGGACGGTCGAGAGGCGGTGCGCGATGACCAGCGAGGTGCGCCCCTCGAGCGCCGCGTCGAGGGCCCGCTGGACGGCCGCCTCCGACTCGCTGTCGAGGTGGGCGGTCGCCTCGTCGAGCACCACGATCGCGGGCGCCTTGAGGAGCAGCCGGCCGATCGCCAGCCGCTGGCGCTCACCGCCGGAGAGCCGGTAGCCGCGGTCGCCCACGACGGTGTCGAGGCCGTCGGGGAGCGACCTGATCAGGGCGGCGATCTGGGCGGCCTCGAGCGCGGCCCACACCTCGGGGTCGCTCGCGCCGGGCCGGGCGTAGAGCAGGTTGGCGCGGATCGTGTCGTGGAACATGTGGGCGTCCTGGGTGACGTAGCCGACGACGTCCTCCAGGGACTGCAGGGTGACGTCGCGTACGTCGTGCCCGCCGACGCGCACGGCTCCGGCGCCGACGTCGTAGAGCCGGGCGACCAGGTGGGTGATCGTCGTCTTCCCGGCACCGGAGGGGCCGACCAGGGCCACCATCTGCCCGGGCTCGGCGGTGAAGGTGATGTCGGTGAGGACCGGCCCCGAGTCGCGTGACTCGGTGCGGGCGACGACCTCGAGCGACGCCAGCGAGATCTCGTCGGCGCGTGGGTAGGCGAAGGCCACGTGGTCGAACTCCAGCCGGGCCGCGGTGCGGGGCAGGACGACCGCGTCGGGCCGCTCCTGGATCAGCGACGGCAGGTCGAGGACCTCGAAGACCCGTTCGAAGCTGACCAGCGCGGTCATCACGTCGATGCGCACGTTGGACAGGCTCTGCAGCGGCCCCAGCAGTCGCAGCAGGAGGGTCGCGAGCGCGATGACGGTGCCGACGGTGAGGGTCTTGTCGACGGCCAAGTGCCCGCCGACACCGTAGACGAGCGCGGTCGCCAGCGCCGGGACCGCCATCATCGTGGCCCCGAAGACCCGGGTGAGCAGCGAGATCCGCACGCCGAGATCGCGCACCCGAGCGGCCTTGGACGCGAACAGCGCGTCCTCGTCGCTGCGGCGCCCGAAGAGCTTGAGCAGCATCGCGCCGCCGACGTTGAAGCGCTCGGTCATCGCGTTGCCCATGTCGGCGTTGCCGTCCATCTGGTCGCGGGTCAGTCCGGCGAGCCGGGCGCTCACCCAGCGCGACACGAGCACCAGCAGCGGGAAGATCGCCAGGCAGAGCACGGTCACCTGCCAGCTCAGCGCCAGCATCGTGATGCCGACCACGATCACCGAGATGGTGCTCGCCACGGTGGTGGACAGGGTGGAGGTGAAGGCGCGCTGGGCGCCGATCACGTCGTTGTTGAGACGGGAGACCAGGGCACCGGTCTGGGTGCGGGTGAAGAACGCCAGCGACTGGCGCTGGACGTGGCCGAACACCTTGGTGCGCAGGTCGTAGATCAGGCCCTCACCGATGCGCGAGGAGAGCCAGCCCTCACCCACGGCCAGCACCGCGCTGACGAGAGCGGTCGCCGCCATGGCGAGCGCCAGCAGCGTGATGAGCCCGTGGTCGCCGCCCCTGATGCCGTCGTCGATGATGTGCTTGGCGAGCAGCGGGGTCACGACGACCATGCCGGCGTCGATGACGGTCAGCACCAGGAAGACCGCGATCAGCCGGCGGTGGGGGCGCGCGAACCCGAGCACCCGGCGGACGGTCCCGCGCTCGATGCGGTTGTGGACCACGCTGCGGTCCGATCTCAGCAGCCGCCAGGCGGCGCCACCGCCGTGCATTCCCGACACGTCTGCCTCCTGTTGCTCCTATTGCTGCCCGGCCCCCATCAGTGCCGCCAGCTCCCGGAACCTCCGGGTCTGCGCCTCGCGCTCGAGGCGCCGCTGCTCGTCGAGGCTACGGTCCGCCGCCCCCTGGAGCAGCGCCTTGGTCTCGGTGACCGCGCCGGCCAGCGGGGCCGTGAGCGCGCCGACGAGGTCGGCGACGGTCGCGTCCAGCTCGTCGGCGGGTACGGCGGTCAGCGCGAGCCCGATGCCCACGGCCTCGTCGGCCCCGACCATCCGGGCGGTCGCGCAGATCTCCAGCGCTCTCGCGTAGCCAACGCACTCGACCAGCGGCTTTGTTCCCGTCAGGTCGGGGACCAGGCCGAGCGCGGACTCCTTCATGCACAGCTGGGCGTCGTCGGCGAGCACCCGCAGGTCGCAGGAGAGCGCCAGCTGGAACCCGGCGCCGATCGCGTAGCCCTGGACCGCGGCGACCGAGACGAACCGCGGGTCGCGCAGGAACGTGAACCCCTGCTGGTAGGCGTCGATCGTCGCCGAGACCTCGGCGTCGGAGAGCGCCAGCAGCCCGGCCACCGACTCCTCCCCCGACGCGTTCGTCGGGTCGAGCATCGACCGGTCGAGGCCCGCCGAGAACGACTGCCCCGATCCCCGGACCACGACCACCCGCACGTCGTCCGGGATCTGAGCGCCGAGGTCGGCCAGAGCCCGCCACATGGTCGGCGTCTGCGCGTTGCGGACCTCGGGCCGGTGCAGGGTGATGGTCGCGACCGCACCCTCGACGTCGTACGTCAGGCCGGCAGCGAGCAGGGTGTCAGCATCCATGCTGCGCACCCTAGTGTCGGGTCAGTCCGCGCCCTCCAGCCGGTCGGCGAGGGAGGCTCCGTCGAGCTCGGTCAGGGTCGCGCGGGCCAGGGCCAGCGCACGCGGCGCGGGCGGCCGCTCGCCGAGCAGGTCGAGCTGGTGGATGACGTCCTCGACCGCCCAGACGGCCAGGAAGTCGCCGGCCGTGAACACGTGACGCTGCCACAGGTGGTGCCCGTCGGCGCAGCCGGTGGCACCGCGCACCACGGCCTCGGCGACGTCGTGCATCTGCTCGCGGGCCGAGTCGGGTCGCGCGTACGCCGTCGTGCGGCGTCGCTGCGCCAGGAGCTCGAGGAGCGGGTCACCCGCATCCTGCTCGTCGAAGGCCGGCCAGTACGACGCGGCGTCGACGGTGGATGGGCCGTCGACGGGCGACACGAGGCCGCCGAGCATCTCCTGCCATCCGGCGACGACGTGCACGAGGACCTCGAGCCTGGTCCATCCGTGGCAGCGCGACGCACCGAGCAGCGACCACTCGTCGAGGTCGTCCACGGCGGCGACGAACTCGTGCACCGACTCGACGAACGCCGTACGACCGGTCTCCAGATCCACCGTGAGGGCCATGGGCTGACTCTAGAGGCGGCCGCGGACAGCCCGTCAGGCGAGCGACACCAGGTCGGCGTACTCCTCGTTCCAGAGGTCCTCGACGCCGTCGGGGAGGATCAGCACCCGGTCCGGCTCCAGGGCCAGCACCGCGCCCTCGTCGTGGGTGACCAGCACGATCGCGCCCTCGTAGGTGCGGATCGCGGCGAGCACCTCCTCCCGCGAGGCGGGGTCGAGGTTGTTGGTCGGCTCGTCGAGGAGCAGCACGTTGGCGCTCGAGACGACCAGCGCGGCGAGCGCCAGCCGGGTCTTCTCTCCACCCGAGAGCACCCGCGCGGGCTTGTGCGCGTCCTCGCCGGAGAACAGGAACGAGCCGAGCACCGACCGCGCCTCGGTGTCGGTCAGCTGCGGCGCCGCGCTCTGCATGTTCTCCAGCACGGTCCGGTCGACGTCGAGCGTCTCGTGCTCCTGGGCGTAGTAGCCGATCTTGAGGCCGTGCCCGGGCACGACGGCGCCGGTGTCGGGCTGGTCCACCCCGGCCAGGATCCGCAGGAGGGTGGTCTTGCCGGCGCCGTTGAGCCCGAGGATCACGACCCGCGAGCCCTTGTCGATCGCGAGGTCGACGTCGGTGAACACCTCCAGCGACCCGTACGACTTCGACAGCTCGGCGGCGGTGAGCGGCGTCTTGCCGCACGGCGCAGGGGCGGGGAACTTGATCCGCGCCACCTTGTCCGACTGACGCTCGCCCTCGACCCCGGCCAGCAGCTTCTCGGCGCGCTTGAGCATCGATTGTGCCGCCTGCGCCTTGGTGGCCTTGGCCCGCATCTTGTTGGCCTGGTCGGTCAGCGTCTTGGCCTTGTTCTCGGCGTTCATCCGCTCGCGCTTGCGGCGCTTCTCGTCGGTCTCTCGCTGGGTCAGGTAGGCCTTCCAGCCCATGTTGTAGACATCGATCTCGGCGCGGTTGGCGTCGAGGTGCAGCACCTTGTTGACCGTCGCCTCGAGCAGGCCGGTGTCGTGGCTGATCACGATCAGGCCGCCCCGGTGGGCCTTGAGGAAGTCGCGCAGCCAGACGATCGAGTCGGCGTCGAGGTGGTTGGTCGGCTCGTCCAGCAGCAGGGTCTCAGCACCGGAGAACAGGATCCGGGCCAGCTCGACCCGGCGGCGCTGTCCGCCGGAGAGGGTCTTGAGCGGCTGGTGCAGCACTCGCTCGTCGAGGCCGAGGTTGTGCGCGATCTGCGCCGCCTCCGACTCGGCCGCGTAGCCGCCACCGGCGTGGAGCTCGGCGTCCGCACGCTCGTAGCGGCGCATCGCCTTGTCGCGGACGGCCGCGTCGTCACTGCCCATGTCGGCCTCGGCCTGGCGGAGCCGGCGTACGACCTCGTCGAGGCTGCGCGCGGAGAGGATCCGGTCGCGGGCGAGCACGTCCGGGTTGCCGATGCGGGGGTCCTGGGGCAGGTAGCCGACCTCACCGGTCGCCTGCACGGTCCCGGCAGCGGGCAGGGCCTCGCCCGCGAGGATCTTGGTGAGCGTGGTCTTGCCGGCGCCGTTGCGGCCGACCAGCCCGACCTTGTCGCCGGCGGCGACCCGGAAGCTGACGTTCTCCATGAGCAGGCGTGCGCCGGCCCGGACTTCCAGGTGGTGGGCGACGATCATGCGGGGTCCCCGCGGAAGCGTGAGGTGGAGGAGCCGAGCGGAGGAACCTCGCGGTTTCGTGGGGTGCAGATCATGAGGACTCGATCCTAGATGTGGGTACCGTCCACTCAGACATCGGCGACGCCAGGAGGACCCATGCGCTTCAACCCCAAGGCCCGGCTCGACACCAGCCGGGTCCGCGACCGCGGCCGCGGGAGCGGGGGCGGACGTGGCGGCGGCCTCGGCAGCGGGGGCGGGGGCGGTGGGATGCCGATCCCCGGAGGCGTGGCCAGCGGCGGCGGGGTGGTCGGCATCATCGTGATCGTGCTCTACGTCGTGCTCACCCAGTGCACGGGCGACGGTGCCGCCAACGGGGGCCTCGACGGCAGCCGGATGGCCGACACGCAGCGGTACGCCTCCTGCAAGACCGGCGAGGACGCCAACAAGAGCGCCGACTGCGCCCGGGTCGCGGTCGAGAACTCCCTCTACGACTTCTGGGGCGACGAGCTCGGCTCGAAGTTCCGCGCCGAGAAGGAGGTCGACACGTTCACCGGGGCGACCAGCACCGGCTGCGGCCAGGCCTCCTCCGACGTGGGGCCGTTCTACTGCCCGGTCGATGAGACGATCTACCTCGACACGACGTTCTTCGACGACGTGCTCGAGCGCCAGCTCGGCGGGCCCGACGGCGGGTTCGTGGAGCCCTACGTGCTCGCGCACGAGTACGGCCACCACATCCAGAACGTCCTCGGCACGATGGGCAAGGTGAAGACCCAGCAGGGTCCGAAGAGCGACTCGGTGCGCCTGGAGCTCCAGGCCGACTGCTACGCCGGCATGTGGACCAAGGCGGCGACGAGCACCGAGGACGCGTCCGGCGAGGTCCTGTTCGCCTCGGTCACCGATCAGGACATCCAGCAGGCGATCGAGGCCGCCACGGCGGTCGGCGACGACCGGATCCAGGAGCGCAGCGGCGGCCGGGTCAACCCCGAGCAGTGGACCCACGGCTCGTCCCAGGAGCGGGTCGCCTGGTTCAAGACCGGCTACACCAAGGGCGACCTGGCCGCCTGCGACACGTTCGCCCCCGGCGCCCTCTGAGCAGCCCTACCGCTCGACCAGCGCCTCGATGTGCGCGAACTGCCGCTGGAGGGCGCGCAGGTGCGGGGCGACCGAGGGGTGCCGGAACTTGCCGGCGAGGGCGCCCTCGCCGCCGGCGACCCGGGCCAGCGCCCACTCCGCGCGGTTGAGCACGGTGTAGACGGCGCTGACGCGGGCGCCGAGCGTGACCTCGTCACGGGTGGCCAGACCGTCGGGCAGGCCCATCAGGTAGGCGTCGAGCAGGGGCTCGAGATCCTCACGGGCGGCGAGCGCGTAGTAGCCGAGGTCGGCGCCCACGGGACCCGTGCCGAGCGTGGACCAGTCGATCGCGACGACGTCGTCGCCCTCGCGGCCCGGCAGGTTCGCCGGTACCGCGTCCCCGTGCATGGGCACCTGCACCAGCGCGTCGGCGGCGGCCAGCAGCTCGTGGCGCCGCTCCCAGAGGTGCACGGCCACGTCGGCGACCGTCGTCCGCTCCAGGGTCTTCCAGCCGCCGCGGTGCTCGACGCGGGCCATCCGGTCGCGCAGCTGGTTGCGCGCGAGCCACGGGGTCGGCGTGAGCTGGGCGCCGGCGAACCGGCCGAGGGCATGTGCCACGAACAGCCCGCTGAGCGCGGCGTCCTCGACCCACTCCTCGGTGATCGTGATGCCCTCGACGTCCTCCTCGACGGCCGCGAGCGCGGGTGAGCGCAGGCCCGGCGTCGCGGTGACCAGGCCGGCGGTGACCACGTCGGCCGCCCGCCGCCAGTAGGCGAAGTGCCGCGGGTCGCTCAGCTCAGCGGGGTCGTGCTCGGCGGGTGCCGCGAGCCGCTTGACGACCACGGGCTGGTCGCCGAGCACGGTCCGCCACACGCCTATCGTCGAGGCGCTCGAGCCACCCGGGAGCGCGAGCCACCCGGCTTCGGGCTGCCACATGGCTCCGACGCTAGTGCACGTCGCGCCGCTGGAAGGCGATCTGGCCCGCGACACTCAGGACCGCGGCCACGGCCGTCACGGCGACGAACGGCGCCCACCGGAAGTCCTCGACCGGGACGAACGCGAGGTGCTCGAAGGGCGAGACGTCCTGCAGCCACTGCGGCAGCTGGAGCAGCTCGCCGAACAGCAGCACGACGTACGCGAGCAGCAGCGCCAGCCAGGCCAGCAGCGTCGCGCGGGGCAGCACCCCGTGGAGCAGCCGGGCGAAGCCGCTGAGCACCAGCACCCCGGGAGTGAACGACAGCAGCTGCCACGTCAACCGCACCACCGCTCCCCCGTCGCCGGTCACGAGCGCATAGCTGACGCCGAGCCCGACTCCGGCCGCGCCCATGACCAGGAGCGTGCCGGCCACCGTGACCACGACGTGCCCGCCGAGCCAGGTCCTGCGGCGCAGTGCCGTTGCGAGCAGTGTCTCCACGCGCCCGGCGTCCTCCTCCCCGCGAGCGCGGAGCGCCGAGGAGATCGCGAACCCCGCCGCCACCAGCGCGAGCATCAGCATCATCGTCGCGTAGAACCCGTCGACGAGGTCGGCGCCGCCCTGGGCGACCAGGTCCCGCGACGTCTGGGAGTCGCCGACGAGGTCCTCCACGTCGCTGCCCATGCTCCCGAAGGCGAGTCCGCCGAGGAGCAGCCCGAAGGCCCAGGACAGCACCGCGGGCCGCTGGAGCCGCCAGGCCAGCCCGAGACCCGTGCCCAGGGAGGGCGCGGCCCGGTCCGGACCGGGCCTGGCCGGGAGCACCCCAGCGCCGTAGTCGCGGCGGTCGAAGACGGCGTACGCCCCCGCTATCAGCGCGCCCGCGCCGGCGAGCAGCAGCAGGGCCGGCCACCACCGCAGACCGGAGAAGGGGTGCATCGCCTGGTACCACCCGATCGGCGAGAGCCAGCTCAGCGCGGCGGCGCTGATGTCACCGAAGGCGCGCAGCGCGTACGCGACTCCGATCACCGCGCCCGCGAGGCCGTACGCCGCGCGCGTGCTGGTCGTCAGCTGGGCCGCGAGCAGGGCGACGCCCGAGAAGAACCAACCGCAGAACATCACGCCGAGGCCCAGGCCCAGGGAGTCCGCGACCGCCAGGCCGTACGCCGCCAGGGTCCCGGCGGTCAGGAGACCGACCACGAGGTTGGCGAGTGCGGCGTCGAGGACCGCGGCCGTCTGCGGGGCGTACCGGCCCACGGGCGCGGCCCGCAGCAGCTCGTCGCGTCCGGACTCCTCGTCGGCGCGCGTGTGCCGGCCGACCAGGAACATGCTCATCAGCCCGACCAGGATCGCGCCGAACGCGGCGGCCTGCCAGGTGACCTGTCCGCCGGTGGTGTTCAGCGCCCGCGCGGGCCCGGCCATCGCGATCAGGGCGGCGTTGCCCTCCATGTCGGCGGCGGCCTTGTCGAACTCCGCCTGGGTCTGGTAGAGCCCGTCGACACTCCACCCCTGGCTGACGTAGAGGAGCGCGATCCCGATCGGCCACCAGACGAACATCCACCGGTCGCGGCGCAGGAACGCACGCAGGAGGACCAGCGTGCCCGTCATCGGCGTACGTCCTCCTCCGTGGGAGCGGGCGCGGCGACCTGGTCGCCGTAGTGGCGCAGGAACAGGTCCTCGAGCGTGGGTGGCTGGCTCTCCAGCGTGCGCACGCCACCGGTCTGCAGGAGGTCGAGCACCGCGTCCAGCTCGGTGGTGTCGACCTCGAGGTGCACCCGGTGGTTGTCGATGTCGACGTCGTGGACGCCAGGCAGATCGGCGATGCCGGCGGGTACGGTCGCCAGGTCGGCGGTGATCGACGTCCGGGTCAGGTGCCGCAGCTCGGCCAGGGTGCCGGACTCCACGCAGCGGCCCGACCGGATGATGCTCACCCGGTCGCAGAGGTGCTCGACCTCGGCCAGGATGTGACTCGAGAGCAGCACCGAGTGGCCCTCGCTGCGGAAGTCGTCGATGCAGTCGCGGAACACCGCCTCCATCAACGGGTCCAGGCCGGAGGTGGGCTCGTCGAGCAGCAGCAGCTCGACATCGGACGCCAGGGCCGCGACCAGGGCGACCTTCTGTCGGTTGCCCTTGGAGTAGCTGCGGCCCTTCTTGGTGGGGTCGAGGTCGAAGCGCTCGAGCAGGTTCGCGCGGCGTCGTTCGTCGAGCCCGCCGCGGAGCCGGCCGAGCAGGTCGATCACCTCTCCCCCGGTCAGGTTGGGCCAGAGGTTGACGTCGCCCGGCACGTACGCGAGCCGGGCGTGCAGCTCCGCGGACTGGTGCCACGGGTCGCCACCGAGCAGCCGCGCCTCGCCGCCGTCCTTGCGCAGCAGCCCGAGCAGCACCCGGATCGTCGTGGACTTGCCGGCGCCGTTGGGGCCGAGGAAGCCGTGCACCGTCCCCCGCTCGACCGTGAGGTCGAGGCCGTCGAGTGCGCGCAGACTCCCGAACCGCTTGACCAACTCCCGGATCTCGATCACGTTCTCGGTCACGACGTCGACCGTACACCATATTCAGTTGTTTATGAATCATGTAATATGCCGGCATGTCGACCGACGATCAGCGCCACCGCTTCGTGGAGCGCATGGGCGGGGCACTGACCTCCGCGGGGATGATCCGGCTCCCCGCCCGGATCTTCGCCGCACTCCTCATCGACGATGACGGCCGGATGACCGCCGCTGAGATCGCGGCATGCCTGGGCGTGTCCCCCGCGGCGGTCTCGGGCGGCGTTCGCTACCTCGACAGTGTCGGCATGGTGCGCCGTGAGCGTGAGCGCGGCTCGCGACGGGACATCTTCGTGGTCGACGACGACGCCTGGCACGACGCGATGCTCCATGCCGACCAGATCTACGCCCCGATGCAGGCCGCGCTGCGCCGAGCGATCGAGGAGCTCGCCCCCGACGACCCGGCCTACCGGCGGCTCCGCCTCTCGGAGGAGTTCATCAGCTTCCTGCTCGCCGAGCTCGGGTCGATCAACGACCGCTGGGCCCAGCGGCTCAAGGAGCTGGATCTCTGAGCGTCGGCGGATCGAGCCGGGTCAGGCGTTGACGACCTCGACCTGGACGGAGCACGCCTCCCGGACGGCCTCCTCGAGGACCGCGCGCCGGGGGTCGGGTACGGCGAGCCAGGGGCCCACGACGCGCAGCCCGCGCAGGCGGGGGTCGGTGAGCACCTCCTCCACCGCGGCGTGGTCGCCCCCTGCCACGACGGGGCCACGCAGTCCCTCCAGGATCCGTGCCGCGTGGTCGGCGGCCGCCTCGTAGGCCTGGCGGGCCTGGTTGTCCCGCCGCCGGGCGAAGCGCTGCTGACTCTGCCCACCCGCCTTGGTGCGGCCCTGCACGTGGCGCTGCCCGACCTTGCTCTCGGTCGTCCGCGGGCCGGCCAGTCGGGCGACCGCGAACCCGCCCTTGCGCACGAGCAGCACGCCCCAGTCCGCCGGAGCCGTCACCGCCGCCGCGAACCGGGCCGCCTCGGCAGGGCCGTCGTACCCCGTCTCGAACGGGAGCCTGGCCACGAACGTCGACCCGTCCGCGGCCCGCCCGCAGAGCCCATCGCCGTCGACCCGGAGGGGGGTGTCGCCGTGCCGGCCGGCGAAGTTCGCGATCCAGCGCTCGATCCGGTTCGCAGGCACTCGGACATGGGCCACGCCCTGACCCTAGAGGTGCGCGGACCGGACCGGGCTGTGGGCCGCCGCGTCTTTTCCCTACAGACCACCGTGTGCCCGCCGAATGGCAACCGCGAGAGCCGGACGCCCGCCGGCTCTTCTCAGCGAACCGCGGGCGAGGGAGCGTGATGGGCATGGCAGGCACCGGCGATGGCGGCGTGGTCGCGAGCAAGCGGCGTACGGCATGGTTCGCGAACCGCTCACTGCGGACCAAGATCATGGCGCTGGTCGGCCTCGCCACCCTGGTCAGCCTCGTCCTCGGCGCCTCCGCGCTGTCCGCGATGACCTCGGCGCGCCACACGACGAACGACATGGCGACTTCGCAGGCCGCACTCAACACCTCGCTCGCCACGCTGAAGGACGCCCTCTGGTCGGTGCGCAACAACGCCTCGGTGATTGGCGGCTTCACCGGTTCGCCCGACCTGCCCGAGCGGGTCGCCGCGCTCGACGACGCCGAGACCGGCCTCGACGACGCGCTCGCGTCGTTCGCCCACGACTATCAGGCCGAGACCGGCTCCCTGCCCGATCGCTTCGGCGATTTCAGCACCTCCCTCGAGGCCTACCGCGCGGTCGTGCACGACAAGATGGTGCGGGCGGCGCAGTCGGGCGACCTGGCGGGCTGGGTGGCCGCCCGGGGCGAGGCCGGCACCATCGGCGGTGAGATGGTGGACAACCTCGTCGAGGTCAACGACGAGGTCGTGGCCCACCTCGCGAGCGTCGCCTCCTCGGCCGACGCGGAGGCCGGGTCCGCGATCACGCGCATGCTGGTGATCCTGGCGGTAGGGCTCGTCGCCGCGCTGACCGGAGGCGTCCTCCTTGCCAACGCGATCCGCCGGCCGTTGCGCGCCGTGCAGCAGTCCCTCGAGGCGATGGCCCACAACGACCTCACCGTCGACGCCGACGTGGCCTCGAGCGACGAGCTCGGGCAGATGGCGGCCGCACTGGGCAAGGCCCAGGCGGAGCTTCGGCAGACGATCGCGCACGTGGTGGCGACCTCGGAGGCGGTCGCGGGGGCAGCCGAGGAACTGTCGGCGACCTCCGAGCAGATCGCGTCGACGTCGATGGAGACCTCCGCCCAGGCGGACGTCGTCTCCGGCGCGGCCGAGCACGTCACCGACAACGTCCAGACCGTCGCCACCGGCACCGAGCAGATGTCGGCCTCTATCCGCGAGATCGCGCAGAACGCCGCCTCCGCCTCCCAGGTGGCCGCCCGCGCCGTCGACGCCGCCCACACCACGTCGGACACGGTCACCCGGCTCGGCAACTCCTCGGCAGACATCGGGAAGGTCATCGCCGTGATCAACTCGATCGCCGAGCAGACCAACCTGCTCGCGCTCAACGCCACCATTGAGGCCGCCCGCGCCGGTGAGGCCGGCAAGGGCTTCGCCGTGGTCGCCAACGAGGTCAAGGAGCTCGCGCAGGAGACCGCACGCGCGACCGGCGAGGTCAGCGGCCGGATCGAGGCGATCCAGACCGAGACGCAGGCCGCCGTCACGGCGATCACCGAGATCTCCGAGATCATCGCCCAGATCAACGACACCCAGGCCACGATCGCCTCGGCGGTCGAGGAGCAGACCGCGACCACCAATGAGATGGCCCGCAACGTCGCGGAGGCAGCCTCCGGCTCTGCCGACATCGCCACGAGCATCACGAGCGTGGCGGCCGTGGCGGCGACGACCAACGAGGTGGTCGGCCAGACGAAGCAGGCGATCGCCGAGCTGGCCCGGATGTCCTCGGACCTCCGTGGTCAGGTCGCCCAGTTCACCTACTAGGTCGAGTCGGGACTTCTGACGGTCGAGTCGGGAGTTGTGACGGTCGAGTCGGGAGTTGTGGTCACGTAAGTCCCGACTCAACGCTCAGAAGCCCCGACTCAACATGGCCGGGTCGCGGTGGTCGAGCCTGTCGAGACCGCCACCGGCCACTACCAGGCTCGGTCGGCAAGTGCGCCTGGTGTCTCCGGTCTCGAGCCGCCCGTCGCGCCTTCGCTGCGCTCAGGCGGCGGGGCTCCTTCGACCTCTTCGCGTCGCTACTCCGCGGCGCCGCGAGCTCCGCTCGGCCACCGATCGGTGTAGCGGCTCAGACGTTGAAACCGAGGGCGCGCAGCTGCTCGCGGCCGTCGGGGGTGATCTTGTCGGGACCCCACGGGGGCATCCAGACCCAGTTGATCGCGACGTCGTTGACCAGGCCCTCGAGGGCACTGTTGGTCTGGTCCTGGATCACGTCGGTCAGCGGGCAGGCCGCCGAGGTGAGCGTCATGTCGAGCACCACGTTGGAGCTCTCGTCCAGGTGCACGTCGTAGACCAGGCCGAGGTCGACGACGTTGATGCCCAGCTCGGGGTCGACGACGTCCTTCATCGCCTCGGTGACGTCCTCGACCGAGACGGCCGATCCGACGGTCGTGACGGAGCCCCCAGCCTCGGGGACCTCGGGAAGATCGCTGTGGTCAGCCATTGCTGCCTCCATTCGTCGAGCCCTCCAGGGAACGGGCCGTGGCGTCCTTCCAGGCCATCCACGACAGTAGTGCGCACTTCACGCGCGCCGGGAACTTCGCGACACCGGCGAACGCGATGCCGTCCTCGAGCACGTCCTCGTCGGGCTCCACCGTGCCCTTGCCCTGCATGAGGGTCAGGAACTCCTGGTGGATCGACATCGCCTCGTCCACCGGTTTGCCGATCACCAGGTCGGTGAGCACCGACGCCGACGCCTGTGAGATCGAGCAGCCGACCGCGTCGTACGACACGTCGCGCACCACGCCCTCGTGGACGTCGACGCGCAGGGTCACCTCGTCCCCGCAGGTCGGGTTCACGTGGTGCACCTCAGCCTGGTACGGGTCGCGCAGGCCTTGGTGGTGGGGGTTCTTGTAGTGGTCCAGGATGATCTCCTGGTACAGGGCGTCCAGCTCTTGGGTCATCAGTCAGCCCAACTTGAAGTACGAGCGGGTGTATTCCAGGCCCTCGACCAGCGCGTCGATCTCGGCCGGCGTCGTGTAGAGGTACGACGACATCCGGGTCGAGCTCTGCACGCCGAACCGTGCGTGCGCGGGCTTGGCGCAGTGGTGGCCTGCCCGTACGGCGATGCCGCGGGAGTCGAGCACCTGCGCGACGTCGTGGGGGTGCACTCCGTCGATCTCGAAGGCGATCGCTCCCCCGCGCTGCGCGGCGTCGAGCGGCCCGAGCACGGTGAGGCCCGGCACGGTCGCGAGGCCCTCGAGGGCATATGCCGTGATCGTCTGCTCGTGCCGGTGCACGGCGTCCATCCCGAGGTGGGCGAGGTAGTCGACGGCGGCACCGAGGCCGACGGCCTCGACGATCGGCGGCGTGCCGGCCTCGAAGCGGTGCGGCGCCGCGGCGTACGTCGAGCGTGCCATCGTCACCGTCTCGATCATCTCGCCGCCGCCGTGGAACGGCGGGAGCTCGTTGAGCAGCTCCTCGCGGCCCCAGAGCACGCCTATCCCGGTCGGGCCGACCGTCTTGTGCCCGGTGAAGACCAGGAAGTCGCAGCCGGTCGCGACCACGTCCACCGGCAGCTGCGGGGCCGCCTGTGATGCGTCGATGACCGAGTAGGCACCGACCGCCCGCGCCCGGGTGACGAGGTCGGCCACCGGGTTGATCGTGCCGAGCATGTTGGAGACCCACGTGAAGGCGACCACCTTGGTGTGCTCGTCGACCAGCGCGTCGGCGTTCGACAGGTCGAGGCGACCGTCCTCGGTCAGCCCGAACCACCGCAGCTCGGCGCCGGAGCGCTCGCACGCGAGCTGCCAGGACACGATGTTGGAGTGGTGCTCCATCTCGGTGATCACGACGTTGTCGCCGGGGCCGAGCTCGATGGTGCGCGCCAGCAGGTTCAGGGCCTCGGTGGCGTTCTTGGTGAAGACGACCTCGTTGCGCGAGGGTGCGTTGAGGAACGCGGCCACCTTGTCGCGCGCAGCCTCGTACGCCTCGGTCGACTCCGCGCCGAGGGTGTGCATGGCCCGGGCGATGTTGGCGTTGTGCCGCTCGAGGTGGTCGACCATCGTGTCGATGACGACCTGCGGCTTCTGCGAGGTGTTGGCGCTGTCGAGGTAGACCAGCGGCAGACCGCCCGCGAGGGTCCGCTCCAGGATCGGGAAGTCGGCGCGGATCACCTCCAGCTCGGGGAGGAGTCCGGGCAGCTGCACCGTGGTCATCTCAGACGCCGGCCTTCAGGTAGCGGTCGTAGCCCTCGGCCTCGAGCTGCTCGGCGAGCTCGGGGCCACCGGAGGCGGCCACCTTGCCGTCGACGAACACGTGGACGTGGTCGGGGGTGATGTAGCGCAGGATCCGGGTGTAGTGCGTGATCAACAGCACGCCCTTGCCCTGCTGGGCGCGGAACCGGTTCACGCCCTCGGAGACGACCTTGAGCGCGTCGATGTCCAGGCCCGAGTCGGTCTCGTCGAGGATCGCGACCTGCGGGTTGAGCAGCTCGAGCTGGGCGATCTCGTGGCGCTTCTTCTCGCCGCCGGAGAACCCCTCGTTGACCGAGCGGGTGCCGAAGGTCGGGTCGAGGTTGAGGTCCTCGAGCGCCTTGTTGACGTCCTTGACCCAGGTGCGCAGCTTGGGGGCCTCGCCGTCGAGGGCGGTCTTGGCGGTGCGCAGGAAGTTCGACACCGAGACGCCGGGAACCTCGACGGGGTACTGCATCGCAAGGAACAGGCCGGCGCGGGCACGCTCGTCGACCGTCATCGACAGCAGGTCCTCACCGTCGAGGGTGACCGTACCGCCCGTGATCGTGTACTTCGGGTGGCCGGCGATCGAGTAGGCGAGCGTGGACTTGCCCGACCCGTTCGGCCCCATGATCGCGTGGGTCTCGCCGGCCTTGATGGTCAGCGTGACGCCCTTGAGGATCTCCTTGGGACCGTCCTCGGTGTCGACGGACACCTGCAGGTCCTTGATCTCGAGCTCGCTCATACCGGGGCCCCCGCGGAATCGTTCGCGGAGGAGCGAAGCGGGGGAAGCGGACGATTTCGTGGGGTGGTCATGAGGGGGTGACTCCGTTCAGGGTGGTGGTGGTGTCGACGTAGATGTCGTTGTCGCGGACCTCTACGGGGAAGGTCGCGACGGGCTCGGTGGCCGGGAGGCCGGTGGGCTTGCCGGTGCGCAGGTCGAACCGCGACCCGTGCAGCCAGCACTCCACGGTGCAGTCGGCGACCTCGCCCTCGCTCAGCGGCACCGCCGCGTGCGAGCAGAGGTCCTGGATCGCGAAGAACTCGTCCTCGTGACGGGCCACGGCGACGTCGTACGCCCCGACGGTGACCGCGAGGGCCTCGTCGGTGGGGACGTCGCCGACCGCGCAGGCGCGCTCGAAGCTCATTTCGGGGTCCCCGCGTCGTTGTTCGCGGAATGAGCGAAGCGGGAGGAGCGGAGACCGGCGTGGGGCGTTGTCATGCGTCCTCCTTGAGGACGTTCTTGGCCAGCTCCGTCTCCACGGTGCTCAGCAGCCGCTCCTCGACCGAGGGGATGCCGACCTTGCGGATGAGGTCGTTGAAGAAGCCGTGCACGACGAGGCGCTGGGCCTCCTTCTCCGAGACGCCGCGCGAGCGCAGGTAGAACAGCTGCTCGTCGTCGAAGCGGGCGGTGGCCGACGCGTGCCCGGCGCCCTCGATCTCGCCCGTCTCGATCTCGAGGTTGGGGACCGAGTCGGCCTGGCAGCCGTCGGTGAGCACGAGGTTGCGGTTCTCCTCGTAGGTCTCGATGCCCTCGGCGATCTTGCGGATCAGCACGTTGCCGATCCAGACGGTGTGAGCGCCCTGGCCCTGCAGCGCTCCCTTGTAGAGCACGTGGCTCTTGGTCTTGGGCGCGTTGTGGTCGGCGAACAGCCGGTGCTCGAGGTGCTGGCCCTCGTCCGCGAAGTAGAGCCCGAGGAGCTCGGCGTCGCCGCCGGGACCGGCGTACTCGACGTTCGCGTGCATGCGCACCACGTCGCCGCCGAAGGAGATCGAGGTGTGCTTGACGGTCGCGTCGCGGCCGACCTGGATCGCGTCGCGGCCCAGGTGGACGGCGTCGTCGGCCCAGTCCTGCAGGGTGAGCACGTTGGCGCGGGCACCGTCTCCGACGAGCACCGTCGTGATCGCGGCGTAGCGCGCCGACCCGGTGTGGTTGACGACGACGGTGACGTCGGCGTGCGTGCCGACCCGGATCAGCAGCCGGCCCCACACCAGGTCGTCGACCGACTCGCCGTGGAGGTGCAGCACGACGGGCTCGGTGATCGCGGCGTCGGCGGGGACGTCGAGCAGCATCGCGCTGCCGGCGTGCGCAGCCGCGAGCGCCGAGGGCCGGTCGTTGGGGGCCAGCTCGCCCAGGGCGACCGCCTCGTCGGCACCGACCTCGCGGAGCGTCACGCCCTCCGGGAGCGTGGTGGTCCACGTCAGGTGAGCCTCGGAGGACTCGCCGTCGAGGAGCCCGCGCAGCCTCTTGAGCGGCGTGAAGCGCCAGATCTCCTCGCGCCCGGTGGGCACCGGGTGGTCGTCGAGGTCGTACGACGGCGGCGGGTTCAGGTGGGACACGATGAGGTGTCCCTGCTCCTGCTCGAGGGCGGACGACACGCTCTCGCGTGCGGTGTCAGTGACGGTCACTACTCTGCTTTCTACGTGCTGGGTCTCGATACGCTCGCTGGCGCTCGCTACTCGACCAACGGGGGCGGATGTCCCGCTCAGCCGACTGCGCCTTCCATCTGGAGCTCGATCAGCCGGTTGAGCTCCAGGGCGTACTCCATCGGGAGCTCCTTGGCGATCGGCTCGACGAAGCCGCGGACGATCATCGCCATCGCCTCGTCCTGCTCCATGCCACGCGACATGAGGTAGAAGAGCTGGTCGTCGGAGACCTTGGAGACGCTCGCCTCGTGGCCCATCGACACGTCGTCCTCGCGGATGTCGACGTAAGGGTAGGTGTCGGAGCGGCTGATCTGGTCCACGAGCAGCGCGTCGCACAGCACGTTGGACTTCGAGCCGTGGGCGCCCTCGTTGATCTGGATGAGGCCGCGGTACGACGTGCGGCCACCACCACGAGCAACGGACTTGGACAGGATCGAGGACGAGGTGTGCGGCGCGGCGTGCACCATCTTGGCGCCCGCGTCCTGGTGCTGGCCCGCGCCGGCGAACGCGATCGACAGCGTCTCGCCCTTGGCGTGCTCCCCCATGAGGTAGACGGCGGGGTACTTCATCGTGACCTTGGAGCCGATGTTGCCGTCGACCCACTCCATCGTCGCGCCGGCCTCGCACACCGCGCGCTTGGTGACGAGGTTGTAGACGTTGTTCGACCAGTTCTGGATGGTCGTGTAGCGGCAGCGGCCGCCCTTCTTCACGATGATCTCCACGACGGCGGAGTGCAGCGAGTCCGAGCTGTAGATCGGCGCGGTGCAGCCCTCGACGTAGTGCACGTAGGCGTCCTCGTCGACGATGATCAGCGTCCGCTCGAACTGGCCCATGTTCTCGGTGTTGATCCGGAAGTAGGCCTGCAGCGGGATATCGACGTGGACACCCTTGGGGACGTAGATGAACGAGCCGCCGGACCACACCGAGGTGTTGAGCGCGGCGAACTTGTTGTCGCCGACGGGGATCACGGTGCCGAAGTACTCCTGGAACAGCTCCGGCTGCTCGCGCAGCGCGGTGTCCGTGTCGAGGAACAGCACGCCCTGCGCCTCGAGGTCCTCGCGGATCGAGTGGTAGACGACCTCGGACTCGTACTGCGCGGCGACGCCGGACACCAGGCGCTGCTTCTCCGCCTCGGGGATGCCGAGCTTGTCGTAGGTGTTCTTGATGTCCTCGGGGAGGTCGTCCCAGGTCGCGGCCTGCTTCTCGCTCGAGCGCACGAAGTACTTGATGTTGTCGAAGTCGATCGCCGAGAGGTCCGAGCCCCAGGTCGGCATCGGCTTCCGGTGGAAGAGCTTGAGGCCCTTCAGGCGCAGGTCGAGCATCCACTGCGGCTCGTTCTTCTTCGCCGAGATGTCGCGGACGACGTCCTCGTTGAGCCCGCGCCGCGCGGCGGCACCGGCGACGTCGGGGTCGGCCCAGCCGAAGTCGTAGCGACCGATGCCCTTGAGCTCGGGGTTGAGTTCTTCGATGGAGGTCATCGGCTGACGTGCTCCTTCTTCTCGGTGGTCACCGGGTGCGGCGTGGTCTTGGTCTGCGTGCTGGTCGGAACGTCGGGAATGCAGGTGGTGCACACCCCGTCGCCGTGGGCGATGGTCGCCAGGCGCTGGACGTGGCGGCCGAGGACCTGGCTGATCGCCTCGGTCTCGGCCTCGCACAGCTGGGGGAACTCGTGGGCGACGTGGGAGACCGGGCAGTGCTGCTGGCACAGCTGCTCGCCCACCGCGACGTCGCGGACGGCCGCGGCGTAGCCCTCGTCGGTGAAGACCCGGGCGAGCACCTCAGCCGGCCCCAGGTCGGGGTGGGCGGCGCTGACGCCGACGAACCGCTCCTGGATGAACGACGCACGGCGGACGGCGAACTCGCGGACCGCGTCCGTGCCACCGGTCTCGGCCAGGAACCGCAGCGCCTGGACCGCGAGGTCGTCGTACTGCTGGTCGAAGCGGTCGCGCCCGGTCTCGGTGAGCGCGAAGACCTTGGCCGGACGACCCCGGCCACGGGCCGCCAGACTGCGCGGCTCACGCGCCTCGACCGCCCCCTCCTCGACCAGCTGGTCGAGGTGCCGGCGGACCGCCGCGGGCGTCAGGTCGAGCCGCTCGGCGAGGGCCGCGGCCGTCGAGGGTCCGTCGACGAGGATCGACCGAGCCACCCGCTGGCGCGTGGGCTGGTCGTGCCCGGGGACCGGGACCTCGTCGAATTCCACAACGCCAGTGTGCCGTTATTGAGCAAGGCCCTTCAAGTAAGGCGAGCCTTACCCGACTTGGACATCGGCCGGTCGTCAGCCACACTTGCACCAACCCGCGCTGCAAGGAAGCCGCGATCTCGCCGACCGAAGGTTCCGCCGACCGCATGCTCGCCCGCCTCCGCGCCGTCCTCGCGTCCCGCACCGTGCTGGTCCTCGGGGTGCTCGTGAGTCTCCTCGTCCCCGTGTTCACGCTCCCCCAGCTGCCCCACGTCTCGGTGTGGCCCGTGCTCGTGGGGCTGCTCCCCTGGGTGGTCGGCAAGTACCTGCTCTGCCCGCTGCGCTGGCGGGCGCTCACCGACGCCGACCTCACCCGGCGCTGGCACCTGCGCGCGTACGCCGAGTCCGAGCTGCTCGGGCTGTTCACGCCCGGTCACGTCGGCGCCGACCTGTGGCGCCTCAAGCGGCTCACCGGCACGGGCCTGGGCCGCGGCGACGCGATCGTGAGCGTCGGCACCGACCGGCTCGTGGGGGCGCTCGGCCTCGCTGCGTTCGTCGCCTTCGCCGGTACGGCGCTCCCGATGAACCTGATCCTGCCGGTCGTCGGACTGTCGCTGGCCGCGGTCGCGGCCGTCGTCGTGCTGCGCCGCGTGCGCCCCGGACTGCTCCCCAGCCGCCCGCTCCCGCCGGTCCGCAAGCTCCTCCACGGTCTCGTGCTCTCGGCCGGCTACCAGCTCTCGATCGCCGCGCTCCTGGTCGGGGCGGTCGGGGCGACCGGCAACACCGTGTCCCCGCTGGCCGTGCTCGGCGCGTTCGGCGCCAGCCAGCTGGCCGGTGCCGTCCCTGGGCCCAACGGCGCGAGCCTGCGGGACGGGGCCCTCGTGGTGGCGCTGGTCGCCGCAGGCGTCCCGCTGGGTGCCGCCGCCGCGGCCGTCTCCATCAAGGCCGCCATCGCCTGGCTGCCCGCCCTCACCCTCGGCGGGGCGAGCCTGCTCGTCAGCCGACGCCAGGCCAACGTGGCCGCCGCGGCCGCCGCCGTCTGAGTCTCGCCCACGCACCGCCCGGGCACCTGCATCGAACTCGGGACCTTCGCCTCGCGACGCCGTCGGCGGGACGCGAGAGGATCGACCCGAGGGCCGCCCCGGACGCCGCACGCGAGCGACAGGCAGGAGGCCGGGTGATGTTGATGCCGACCACGGCCGTGCTCCGGCACCGTCGGGTGCGATGGGTGCTCGAGCAGGTCGCGATCGTGGTGCTCGGCGTCTTCTTCTACTTCCAGGTGCGTGGGCTCACCGCGGCGACGCCGTCGGTCGCCGTCGAGCACGCCCACGACGTCATCGCGTTCGAGGAGCGCCTCGGCCTCGACATCGAAGGCGTCGTGCAGGCGTCGGTCACCGACTCCGACGCGCTCTCGACGATCGCCAACTGGATCTACATCTGGGGGCACTGGCCGGTGATCGTCGCCACCATGGTCTGGCTGGTGTCGCGCCACCGGGACGTCTTCCTGCGGCTGCGCAACGCCATGCTGGTCTCCGGCGGCATCGGGCTCATCATGTTCGTGTCCTACCCGCTGGCCCCGCCCCGGCTGGTCGACCCCGAGCTCATCGACACGATCACCGAGCGTTCGTACGCCTACCGCGTCCTCCAGCCGCCCAACTTCGTCAACCAGTACGCCGCGATGCCGAGCCTGCACGCCGGCTGGGACCTCCTGGTCGGCATCTCCATCGCCACCGCCGCGGGCTCCATGCTGTGGCGCGTGATCGGCTGCGTGCTGCCGGTGCTGATGGCGTTCGCGGTGGTCGCCACCGCCAACCACTACGTGGTCGACGTGATCGCCGGGCTGATGCTCGCCATGGTCGGCTACGCCGCTGCCGTGGCCTTCGAGAGCCGGCGCGCGCGCCGAGCCGGACCGGCCCCATGACGCTGCTCGCGATCGCGCACCGTGCCGGGAACTCGCTGGCCGGGCTGCACGAGGCGAACCTGCTCGGTGCCGACGTCATCGAGTGCGACGTGCACGCCTACCGCGGCCGGCTCGAGGTCCGTCACCTCAAGACCGCCGGGCCGCTCCCGTTCCTCTGGGACCGCTGGGAGCTCGCGTCGGCCTCGGCACCCCGGCTCGGCCTGGGCGCGCTGCTCGACGCCGACCAGCGAGGCACCACGTTCATGCTCGACCTGAAGGGCCGCAAGGTCGCCACCGGGCGTTCCGTCGCCGAGCTGCTGCACGAGCGCGCCCACGAGCACGACGTGCTCGTCTGCGGGCGGCACTGGCCGGCGGTCGAGCGGGTCGCCGAGCTCCCCTACGTGCGCCCCGTGCTGTCCGCGCGCACCCGTGCCGAGCTCGCCGCGCTCGTGCGCCGGCTCGACCGCCGTGACCGGGCGACGCCGTACGGCGTGTCCCTGCACCGATCCCTGCTGGACGCCGATCTGCTCACGAGGCTGCGGCGCACGATCGAGGTGGTGATGACCTGGGCCGTCGACGATCTCGCGACCCTCGACCGGGTCGTCGGCCTCGGCGCCAACGGCATCATCACCAACGAGCCCGAGATCCTGGCCGAGGTGCGTCGCCGGAGCAGCTGACCCGTCGCCGTTCAGGTCCCGACTGCTCCCTAGACTGGCCCGGTGCCCGCGCCCGACGACCCCGACGTGCCTGCGGTCGCCGTCGACGGCCTGGTGATGCGCTACGGCGACAAGGTCGCCGTCGACGGGCTCACGCTGACCGTCCAGCGGCACACGATCACCGCAGTCCTGGGGCCCAACGGCGCCGGCAAGACCACCACGCTGGAGACCTGCGAGGGCTATCGTCGGCCCCAGTCCGGCACGGTCCGGGTGCTCGGTCTCGACCCGGTCCGCGAGCGCACCACGCTGCTGCCCCGCATCGGCGTGATGCTCCAGGGCGGCGGGGCGTGGAGCGGTGTGCGGGCCCGCGAGATGCTCGACCACGTCGCGAAGCTGCACGCGCACCCGCTCGACACCGACATGCTCTCCGACCGGCTCGGGCTGGCCGACTGCGGGCGGACGCCGTACCGCCGGCTCTCCGGCGGCCAGCAGCAGCGTCTGGGCCTGGCGATGGCGCTGGTCGGACGCCCCGAGATCGTGTTCGTCGACGAGCCGACCGCCGGCATGGACCCCCAGGCCCGCCGGACGACCTGGGAGCTCCTCGAGGAGCTCCGGGCCGACGGCGTCACGGTGGTGCTGACCACGCACTACATGGACGAGGCCGAGCGGCTCGCCGACCACATCCACATCATCGACCACGGGCGGCTGATCGCGTCCGGGTCGCCGCTCGAGCTCACCCGCGGCGGCACCCACGCGACGATCCGGCTGGTGGTGACCCGGCCGTTCCCGCCGGGGTCCCCGGACACGCTGCGCCGGACGCTCGGCGAGCACGCGGAGGTCACCCAGCTCGACGAGGTGAGCATGCTGGTGACCGGTCCCGCCGACGCGTCGACGCTCGCGAAGGTGTCGCGCTGGTGCGAGGAGAACGACGTGCTGCCCGAGTCGCTGACGCTGGGACAACGCAACCTGGAGGACGTCTTCCTCCAGCTGACCGGACGGGGGCTGGAGCCGTGAGGGGCTCGACCGGGACGTTCATCCCGAGGCCGGGCGCCGCACCGCTCCACCGACAGGTGCTCGCCCAGGCGGCGATGGAGTCGCGTCTGATGCTGCGCAACGGCGAGCAGCTCCTGCTCGCCGTGGTGATCCCCGTGATCGTGCTCATCGGCGGCGTCGCGGGTGCCGACCGGGTGGGCCTCGACCTCGAGCACTCCGCGGTGGACGTGTTCGCACCCGGCGTGCTCGCGCTCGCGGTGATGTCGACCGCCTTCACCTCACTGGCGATCGCGACGGGCTTCGAGCGCCGCTACGGCGTCATCAAGCGCCTCGGATCCTCGCCGCTCCCCCGCTCCGGCCTGCTCGCCGGCAAGATCGGCGGCCTGCTGCTGATCGAGGTGCTCCAGGTGCTGGTGATCTCGATCGTCGCGCTGGCGCTCGACTGGGACCCCGAGCCGGGGGTGCTGGGCGCCGTGCTCGCGGTGATCCTCGGGACGGCGGCCTTCGCCTCGCTGGGCCTGTTCATCTCCGGGGTGCTGCGCGCCGAGGCCACCCTGGCCGCCGCCAACCTCGTCTACCTCCTGCTGATGGCGGGCGGCGCGGTGGTGCTGCCGTCGTCGGCGTACGGCGCGTTCGGCCACGTCGTGCACTGGCTGCCCTCGGGCGCCCTGGGCGGCGCCATGCGCGAGGCGCTGATCGACGGCACCACCGCCTGGTCCGAGCTGCTCGTGCTGCTCGCCTGGGCCGTGCTCGGCACCGCCCTCACCGCCCGGACCTTCAAGTGGGAGTGATGGACCGACTCATCCAGCGACTGCGACACCTCGACGACTGGGCACGGGGCTGGGGGTGGGCCTCCCTGATCGCCAACGGCGCGCTCGTCGTGACCGGAGGCGTCGTCCGGCTGACCGGCTCCGGCCTGGGCTGCCCGACCTGGCCGCGGTGCACCGAGGACTCGCTGACCCCGCACGGGGCGTACGACATCCACTCGGTCATCGAGTTCGGCAACCGGATGCTGACCTGGGTCCTCGTCGTGGTCGCGGTGGGCACCTTCGTGGCCGCCTGGCAGTCCGGGCGGCGCGACCTGCGCCGGATCGCGCTGGTGATGGCGCTCGGCATCCCCGCCCAGGCCGTGATCGGCGGGATCACCGTGCTCACCGACCTCAACCCGTGGGTCGTGTCGCTGCACATGCTCTGCTCGATGGCGATCGTCGCGCTCGCGGTCTTCTTCCTCGAGCGGCTGGACCGGCCCGCACCCGCCGTACCGCCGCGGGGTGCGACGCTCGGGCTGGCCTGGGCGACCTTCGGCGCCGCCTGGGCGGTGTTCTACATCGGCACCGTGGTCACCGGGGCCGGGCCGCACGCCGGCGACTCCGCCTCCAAGCGCAACGGCCTCTCCGCGCTGCAGATGAGCCAGCTGCACGCCGACTTCGTGTTCTTGTTCGTCGGCCTCACCATCGGGCTGCTGTTCGCCGCCGTCGCCACGGGTGCGCCCGCATCGACCCGTCGGGTGATCGTGCTGCTGCTCGCCATCGAGGTCGGCCAGGGCACCATCGGGTTCGTGCAGTACTTCACCGACCTGCCGGTCGTGCTCGTCGGCTTCCACATGCTCGGCTCGGCACTCACGTCCGGCGCCGTCGCCTGGGCGCTGGTGCGGGTCCGGGAGCCGGCCGCGGCCTGACGTACCCGCGCTGCCCGGGGGTGGGCGGTGGGCCAGCAACCTTGGCGGCGCCCGGAAGGTTGCCCGGGCACCGCCGCCCGGCGCGCACCCCGACGTACATCGACGGCGGCCCGCCCGTACCCCCGTGGACGGGCTGGCCGCCGTCACCTCTCAGACGCCGTTGCAGCCCCGGAGGTTGCGTCGCGGGACGAACTTTCTCGCACGAGTTACTCCGGGGCCCGGCGGAATCCGGTCGCGACCGGCCCCTCAGCGGGAGATCAGCGGGTCGACGGCGACCGCGACGAAGAGCAGCGACAGGTAGAGGTTGGACGAGTGGAACAGCCGCATCGGCTGGATCACCGTGAGGCTCTCGGTGTCGCGGGCGCGCGCCCACATCCGATGTGCCTCGACCAGGAAGAACGCACCGAGCAGGCCGGCCGCCACGGGGTAGACCACGCCGGTGCCGGCGACCGGCCACAGCAGCAGCGACGTCGCGACCATCACCCAGCTGTAGAGGACGACCTGGCGGCCGACCTCGCGCGCGGGTACGACGACCGGGAGCATCGGCACGTCGACGTTCGCGTAGTCCTCGCGGTAGCGCAGCGCGAGCGCCCAGGTGTGCGGCGGGGTCCAGAAGAACACCACCGCGAAGAGCACCACCGGCACCCACGAGAGAGAGCCGGTCACGGCCGTCCACCCGATCAGCGCGGGGAAGCAGCCGGCGAGGCCGCCCCAGACGATGTTCTGGGTGGTGCGCCGCTTGAGGAGCATCGTGTAGCCGAAGACGTAGAACGCGTTGGCTGCGACCGCCAGCACCGCCGAGAGCGGGTTGACCCACAGGTAGAGGATCACGGTCGAGGCGATCCCGAGCACGAACCCGAACACCAGCGCGGCCGCCGGCGACACGATGTGGCGCGGCAGCGCCCGCCGGCGGGTGCGCCGCATCTGCTCGTCGATGTCGCGGTCGTAGACGCAGTTGAACACCGACGCCGACCCCGCCGAGAACGCACCACCGACGACGGTCGCGACGACGAGCCCCAGGTCGGGGACGCCGCGCGCGGCGAAGAACATCACCGGCACGGTGGTGAGCAGGAGCAGCTCGATCACGCGGGGCTTGGTGAGCCCGACGTACGCCGCGATCACGTCCTTGACGGTCGCCCGTTCGGCTGCGGACTGCTGGGCAGCAGAGGCCGACTGGCCGACGTACGTCACAGGGGATCCTCGGGCGGGACAGGGGGTACCGGCAGGTAGCAGGACGGCTGCGAGTCTATCCCGTGGGGTGAGTAGGCTCGGTGATGGCCGATTGACCTCGAAAGGAATCCCGTGACCGACACCGCTGCGCTCGACTGGACCGACCTCGACCAGAAGGCGGTGGACACGGCTCGGGTGCTCGCGATCGATGCTGTCCAGAAGGTCGGCAACGGGCACCCCGGCACGGCGATGAGCCTCGCGCCCGCGGCGTACCTGCTGTTCCAGAAGGTCATGCGGCACAACCCCGCCGACCCGAACTGGCCCGGGCGCGACCGCTTCGTGCTGTCGGCCGGCCACTCCTCGATCACGCTCTACACGCAGCTGTTCCTCGGTGGCTGGGGCCTGGAGATCGAGGACATCAAGTCACTGCGCACCTGGGGCAGCAAGACCCCCGGACACCCTGAGTTCGGCCACACCGCCGGTGTGGAGACCACCACCGGCCCGCTCGGTCAGGGCGTCGGCAACGCGGTCGGCATGGCGATGGCCGCCCGCCGGGAGCGGGGGCTCCTCGACCCGACCGCCGCCGAGGGCGACTCGCCCTTCGACCACCAGATCTACTGCATCTGCAGCGACGGCGACCTCGAGGAGGGCGTGAGTGCCGAGGCGTCCTCGATCGCCGGTGTGCAGAAGCTCGGCAACCTCACGCTGATCTACGACGCCAACCGCATCTCCATCGAGGGCGACACCGACGTGGCGTTCACCGAGGACGTCGGCAAGCGCTACGAGGCCTACGGCTGGCACGTCCAGACCGTCGACTGGACCCACGACGGCACGACGTACGTCGAGGACGTCCCGCAACTGCACGACGCGATCCGCAAGGCCCAGGCAGTCACCGACCAGCCCAGCATGATCGTGCTGCGCACGGTCATCGCCTGGCCGGCGCCGAACGCCCAGGGCACCGGCAAGTCGCACGGTTCGGCCCTCGGCGCCGAGGAGGTGGCCGCCACCAAGAAGATCCTCGGCTTCGACCCCGAGCAGCACTTCGAGGTCGCCGCGGAGGTCCTCGCTCACACCCGCTCGCTCATCGAGCGCGGCAAGGCCCAGCAGGCCGAGTGGGACGAGTCGTTCGCGGCCTGGCAGTCGGCCGCCGACGCCGAGACGCTGGCCGTCTGGGAGCGCATCCAGACCCGGGCCCTCCCGGACATCGACGCGGTCCTCCCCCACTTCGACGCGTCCGAGAAGGGCGTGGCCACCCGCAAGGCCTCCGGCGAGGTCATCAACGCGATCGCCGGCATCATGCCCGAGCTGTGGGGCGGCTCGGCCGACCTGGCCGAGTCGAACAACACCACGATCGAGGGCGCGAAGTCGTTCATCCCGAAGGACCGCTCGACCGCGCAGTGGGACGGCGACCCCTACGCCGGCCGGGTGCTGCACTTCGGCATCCGCGAGCACGGCATGGGCGCGATCCTCAACGGCATCACCCTGCACGGCGGCACCCGCGTCTTCGGCGGCACGTTCATGACGTTCTCCGACTACATGCGCGGATCGGTGCGGCTCGCGGCGCTGATGGGCCTGCCGGTCACCTACGTGTGGACCCACGACTCCATCGGCCTCGGCGAGGACGGCCCGACCCACCAGCCGATCGAGCACCTCGCCGCGCTCCGCGCGATCCCGGGACTCGACGTCGTCCGGCCGGCCGACGCCAACGAGACCGCCGCCGCCTGGAAGGCCGTCCTCGAGAACACCGACCGGCCCGCCGGCCTGGCGCTCACCCGGCAGAACGTCCCCGTGTTCCCGCGGGGCGAGGACGCCGACGGTCAGCAGTGGAGCGACACCAGCAACGTCCATCGCGGCGGCTATGTCCTCCTCGACGCTCCTGACATCGACGGGCAGAGCGGCGCCCCCGACGTCGTCCTCGTCGGCACCGGCTCGGAGGTGCAGGTCGCGGTCGCGGCGCGCGCGCTGCTCGCCGCGGACGGCATCCGGGCCCGCGTGGTCTCGATGCCGTGCCGCGAGTGGTTCGACCGGCAGGAGGAGTCCTACCGCGAGACCGTGATCCCGCCGATCGTCAAGGCGCGCGTGTCCGTCGAGGCCGGCGTCGCCCAGGGCTGGCGCGAGGTTGTCGGCGACCACGGTCGCATCGTCTCGATCGAGACGTACGGCGCCTCCGCCGACTACGCCCGCATCTACGAGGAGTACGGCATCACCGCCCAGGCCGTGGCCGACGCGGCCCGCGACAGCATCCGCGTCAGCACCAGCTGACCTCGGCTGCACGACCGACCACCTACATCGGAGGAACCTGCATGAGCGACCGACTGAAAGCCCTCGCCGACGCCGGCGTCTCCATCTGGCTCGACGACCTGTCCCGCGAGCTGATCGAGAGCGGCCGGCTCGCCGAGCTGATCGCCGAGAAGCACGTGGTGGGTGCCACCACCAACCCGACGATCTTCGCGGCGGCGATCGCCGACGGGGAGCGGTACGACGGGCAGGTCCGTGAGCTGGTCGAGAAGGGCGAGCCGGTGGAGCGAGTGGTCTTCGAGCTCACCACCGAGGACGTCCGCAACGCCTGCGACCTGATGCGCCCGGCCTTCGACGCGCGTCACGTCGACGGTCGTGTGTCGATCGAGGTCGAGCCGGACCTCGCGAACGACACCGAGGGCACGCTCGCCTCGACCCGAGCCCTCTGGTCGGCCGTCGACCGCCCCAACGCCTTCATCAAGATCCCCGCGACCAAGGAGGGTCTGCCGGCCATCACGGCCGCGACCGCCGAGGGCATCAACGTCAACGTGACCCTGATCTTCGGCGAGCAGCGCTACCGCGAGGTCATGGACGCCTACCTCACCGGCCTCGAGCAGGCCCGCGAGGCCGGACGCGACCTGTCCACGATCCACTCGGTGGCGTCGTTCTTCGTCTCCCGGGTCGACACCGAGGTCGACAAGCGGCTGGAGGCGGTCGGCTCGGAGACCGCGCTCGCCCTGCGCGGCAAGGCGGCGGTGGCCAACGCCCTGGTGGCGTACGGCGCGTTCGAGGAGGTGTTCGGGTCCGAGCGCTGGCGCGCGCTCGAGGCCGCGGGCGCCAACCGGCAGCGGCCGCTGTGGGCGTCGACGGGGGTCAAGAACCCCGACTACGACGACACCATGTACGTCCGCGACCTGGTCGTCCCCGAGACCGTGAACACGATGCCCGCGAAGACCATGGAGGCCTTCGCCGACCACGGCGAGATCCTCGGTGACGTGGTCACCGGCCGGTCCGGTGCCGGCGCCGCGATCCTCGAGCGGCTCAGGGAGGTCGGCATCGACTTCGACGACGTCCTGGTCGTCCTCGAGACCGAGGGCGTGGACAAGTTCAAGAAGTCGTGGACCGAGCTCGTCGAGACCGTGTCCGCCCAGATGAAGAAGGCCTCCGCATGAGCGACTCCCCCGCCCCCGCCGCCGGCTGGCACGTCGCACAGGGCGACCGGTTCGAGCTGCACGTCGGCTACCGCGACGAGGCGGCCTACACCGCCGCCGTGCAGGCCCTCGTGGACGACAAGGTCGCCAGCCGCCTCGCGGCGCGCGACCACACCCTGTGGGGGGCCGCCGCGGAGGCCGAGTCCGCCAAGCGCCTCGGCTGGGTCGGCCTGTCCGAGGCCTCCCGGTCGATGATCAGCGACATCGCCGAGCTCGAGGTCGAGCTGCGCGAGCAGCAGGTCTACCGGATCGTGCTCTGTGGCATGGGCGGGTCCTCGCTGGCTCCCGAGGTCATCTGCGAGAGCGACGACGTCGAGCTCGTGGTCCTCGACTCCTCCGACCCCGACTTCGTGCGCACCGCCATCGAGCACAGGCTCGAGGAGACCGCCGTGGTCGTCTCCAGCAAGTCCGGCGGCACCGTCGAGACCGACAGCCAGCGACGCGCCTTCGAGAAGGCGTTCCGCGACGCCGGCATCGACCCCACGAACCGGATCATCGTGGTCACCGACCCCGGGTCACCGCTGGAGAAGTCCGCGCGTGAGGCCGGCTACCGGGTCTTCCTCGCCGACCCCGAGGTCGGCGGGCGCTACTCCGCGCTCACGGCGTTCGGCCTGGTGCCCAGCGGCCTGGCCGGCGCTAACGTCGCCGACCTCCTCGACGAGGCCGAGGCGATCCGTCCGGCGCTCGAGGCCGACTCCGTCGACAACCCCGGCCTGCGGCTGGGCGCGCTGCTCGGCGCGGCCAACCTGGCCGGCGCCGACAAGCTGGCGCTCACGAACGTGGGGGCGCCGTACGCCGGCTTCGGCGACTGGGTCGAGCAGCTCGTCGCGGAGTCCACCGGCAAGGACGGCAAGGGCATCCTGCCGGTCGTCGTCGAGTCCCTCGACTCCCCCAACTTCACGCCCAGCACCGCGGACGAGGTCCTGGTCGCGTTCGGGCCCGGCCACGCCGACCGGGCCGACAAGATCCGGCCCACCTCCGGCTGGGGGGCCACGATCGACGCGCCGCTCGGCGCCCAGATGCTGCTGTGGGAGTACGCCACGGCCGTCGCGGGCCGGATCATCGGCATCAACCCGTTCGACCAGCCCGACGTCGAGAGCGCCAAGGCGGCCGCCCGCGAGATGCTGGACGGCGGGGGCAGCACCCCGGAGCCGGTGTTCACCGACGGGCCGGTCGCGGTCTACGCGTCGGAGGGCTGGCTGCCCGAGGGCACCACCACGACCGCCGCCGCGGTGGAGGCGCTGCTCGCCCAGCTCGACGGCGACCGGGGCTACGTCTCCGTGCAGGCCTACCTCGACCGGCACCGCGACGCCCGCCTGGCCGACGTCCGCGACAAGCTCGCCGTGCGCACCTCGCGCCCGGTGACCTTCGGCTGGGGGCCGCGGTTCCTGCACTCGACCGGCCAGTACCACAAGGGCGGACCGGCCACCGGTGTCTACCTCCAGGTGACCGGGCAGCCGGAGGCCGACCTCGCCGTACCGGATCGCCCGTTCACGTTCCACGAGTTCCTCACCGCGCAGGCCGTCGGTGACGGCCGCGTGCTGGCCGACAAGGGGCGCCCGGTCCTCCGGCTGCACGTCTCGTCGCCGGCGGAGCTCGGCGCGGTGCTGGGAGTGCTCGGGTGACGACCCCGCCGGTGTGGAGCAACCCGCTCCGCGATCCCCGGGACCGGCGGCTGCCCCGCATCGCGGGGCCGAGCGGGATGGTGCTCTTCGGTGTGACCGGGGACCTGTCCCGCAAGAAGATCATGCCCGCGATCTACGACCTGGCGAACCGCGGGCTGCTGCCCCCGGGCTTCAGCCTCACCGGCTTCGCCCGGCGGGACTGGGCCGACCAGGACTTCGCGCAGATCGTGCACGACTCGGTGAAGGCGCACGCCCGCACCGAGTTCCGTGAGGAGGTCTGGCAGCAGCTCGCCGAGGGCTTCCGCTTCGTGCCGGGCAACTTCGACGACGACCAGGCCTTCGAGCGGCTGCGCCGTACGATCGAGGAGCTCGACGAGGTCCGCGGCACCGGCGGCAACCACGCGTTCTACCTGGCGATCCCGCCGGGATTCTTCGCCGACGTGGTCGGCCAGCTCCAGGAGCACGGCCTCACCGAGGGACGAGGCGACTCGTGGCGCCGAGTGGTGGTCGAGAAGCCCTTCGGTCACGACCTGGAGTCGGCCCGCCAGCTCAACGCGGTGCTCGACGAGGTGTTCCCGTCGGGCTCGATCTTCCGGATCGACCACTACCTCGGCAAGGAGACCGTGCAGAACATCCTGGCGCTGCGGTTCGCCAACGCGATGTTCGAGCCGATCTGGAACGCCAACTACGTCGACCACGTCCAGATCACGATGGCCGAGGACGTCGGCATCGGCGGGCGCGCCGGCTACTACGACGGCATCGGCGCCGCCCGCGACGTGATCCAGAACCACCTGCTGCAGCTGATGGCGCTGGTCGCGATGGAGGAGCCCACGTCGTTCGACGCCGAGAGCCTGCGCATCGAGAAGCAGAAGGTGCTCTCCAGCGTGGTGCTGCCCCGCCGCCTCGACCTGACCACCGCCCGCGGGCAGTACGCCGCCGGGTGGGCCGGCGGTGAGGAGGTCATCGGCTTCCTCGAGGAGGAGGGCATCAAGCGCACGTCCTCGACCGAGACGTACGCCGCGGTCACGCTCAACGTCGACACCCGCCGCTGGGCGGGGGTGCCGTTCTACCTGCGCACCGGCAAGCGGCTCGGCCGCCGGGTCACCGAGGTCGCCGTGGTGTTCAAGCGCGCCCCGCACCTGCCGTTCGCCGCGTCCTCGACCGAGGAGCTGACCCAGAACGCCCTGGTGATCCGCGTGCAGCCCGACGAGGGCGTGACGATGCGCTTCGGCTCGAAGGTGCCCGGCACCCAGATGGAGATCCGCGACGTCAACATGGACTTCGCCTACGGCGGGGCCTTCACCGAGTCGTCGCCCGAGGCGTACGAGCGGCTGATCCTCGACGTGCTCCTCGGCGACCCGCCGCTGTTCCCACGGCACGAGGAGGTCGAGCTGTCCTGGAAGATCCTGGACCCGATCCTCGAGCACTGGGCCAAGCAGGACGAGCAGCGCAAGAGCAAGCCCGAGCAGTACGAGTCCGGCGGGTGGGGACCCTCCTCCTCGGATGCGATGCTCGCGCGCGACGGACGAGTCTGGAGACGCCCATGAAGCCAACCCAGCCCACGCCGCGCCCGAACGTGCGCCCCGCATTGCCCCCGCGTCTGCCGGATCAGTTGACCGTTGGAAGTGCAGAATGATCGAGTTGACAAGCACCAATGCGTCCGAGATCGCCGCGGAGTTCGTCCGCGCACGGACCCGGGCCGGCAGCCCGGCGATGGGCATGGTCATGACGCTGATCATCGTGGTCAACGAGGACCAGGCCGAGGACGCCATGGCCGCGGCACGCGCAGCGTCGCACGAGCACCCCGCGCGGGTGCTCGGCGTGATCCTGGGCAGCGGCCGCGGCGCGCCCCAGGTCAACGCCCAGGTCGGCATCGGCTCGGGCTGGACGGGTGAGACCGCGCTGATCCGGCTCAAGGGCGAGGTCGTCAAGCACCCCGAGTCCGTCGTGCTCCCCCTGCTGCTGCCCGACTCCCCCGTGGCCGTCTGGTGGCCGTGCCACCCGCCCGAGGACCCCGCGGGCGATCCACTCGGCCGGCTCGCCCAGCGCCGGATCACCGACGCCGCCGCGGCCTCGAAGGCGCGGACCCGGGCGATCCACCAGCAGTGTGCGTCGTACACCAAGGGCAACACCGACCTCGCGTGGACGCGCATCACCTCGTGGCGGGCCCTGCTCGCCGCGTCGCTCGACCAGCGGCCGGTGAAGGTGACCGGCGCCGCGGTCACCGGTGAGCGGATCAGCCCGAGCGCGGACCTGCTCGCGGCCTGGCTGGCCGACCGCCTGAAGGTCGACGTCAAGCGGTCCAGCTCCGAAGGACCCGGCATCACCGAGGTGGTGCTCGAGACCCGTGACGGCCCGATCCGGATCACCCGCACGGACGGCAAGCTCGCGACGTTCTCCTCGCCCGGTCAGCCCGACCGGCCGGTGGCGCTCAAGCGACGTGCGCTGCCCGAGCTCCTCGCCGAGGAGCTGCGCCGGCTCGACGAAGACGACGTGTACGCCGAGACCGCCCGCGCCCTCGTCAAGATGAACGAAGCCAAGATGGGATCCCGATCGTGAGCACCGTTCCCCGGGTGGAGGTCCACCCGGACCCCTCCGCCCTGGCCACGTCGGTCGCCGGCGAGCTGCTGACCCGGCTCGCCGACGCCCAGGCCGCCGGCGGCGTGCCCCAGATCGCGCTCACCGGCGGCAGCATCGCCGAGGAGATCCATCGTGAGCTCGCCCGCCTCTCCCCCGCCTCCGAGGTCGACTGGACCCAGGTCGTGGTCTGGTGGGGCGACGAGCGCTTCGTGGCACCCGACTCCCCCGACCGCAACGCCGGGCAGGCCCGCGAGGCGTTCCTGGACGCGGTCGGCGTCGACCCCGCCAAGGTGCACGAGATGCCGTCGACGGCCGACACGGCCGACGTCGAGGCGGGGGCAGCGGCGTACGCCGCGGACCTGCGCGCGCACGGCAGCGGCGACTTCGACGTGGTGATGCTGGGCATCGGGCCCGACGGCCACATCGCCTCGCTCTTCCCGGGCTTCCCGCAGCTCGACGTCACCGACCGGATCGCGGTCGGCGTGACGGGCTCGCCGAAGCCGCCCCCGGAGCGGATCAGCCTGACGCTCCCGGCGCTCAACCGCGCCCGGTCCGTCTGGTTCCTGGTCAGCGGGGACGGCAAGGCCGGTGCGGTCGCCCAGGCCCTCGGCGGCGCCGACCTCCACGAGATCCCCGCCGCCGGCGTCACCGGCCACGACGAGACGATCTGGTTCCTCGACCGCGACGCCGCCAGCCAGCTCTGACGTTGATTCGGGACGACTCGACCTTGCTGCGGCAGCTAGAAGATGACGTCGCCGGACTTGCGACGGGAGCGCAGGAGCGCGAGTGCCTCGTCGAGGATGTCGGCGGCCTCCTGGTCGGAGCGCCGCTCCTTCACGTAGGCCAGGTGGGTCTTGTACGGCTCGATCTTGGGGGCGGGCGGCGGGTTCTCCGAGTCGAGGCTCGCCGGCAGGCCGCACTTGGGGCAGTCCCAGGAGTCCGGCACCTGCGCCTCGACCGAGAAGGTCACCACCGAGCGGTGCTCGTGGGCGCAGAAGTAGGTCACGGCCTGGCGAGGCGCCGCCTCACCACGCTCGGCCTCGCCCATCGGGCCGGCCCCAACCCGGCTCCCGCGAATAGCGTTTCCTCCACCAGCCACGGATCGGTTCCCTTTCTCGAGTTCTCAGTAGGCGAGCAGGAGCCCGAGGGCCACCACACAGGCAAACCAGATGACGCCGATCCCGACCGTCAACCGGTCGAGATTGCGCTCCGCGACGGACGAGCCGCCGAGGGAGCTGGAGACGCCACCGCCGAACATGTCCGAGAGGCCACCCCCGCGGCCCTTGTGGAGCAGCACGAGCAGGATCATCAGACCGCTCGCGATCATGAGCACGATGGTGAAGAGCAGAGTCACGATCGGTAAGCCTACGTCAGAGCCGGGGAGATCAGAGGACCGGCATGTCGTAGAAGCGGCAGATTCCGCCGAACTCGTCCACCTGCAGGCTCGCGCCGCCCACCAGGCAGCCGTCCACGTCCTCCTTGGCCATGATGCCGGCGACGTTGGAGGCCTTCACCGAGCCGCCGTACAGCACGCGCACGGCGTCGGCGGCCTCGTCACCGTGGACCTCGCGGATCCGCGCGCGGATCGCGGCGCAGACCTCCTGGGCGTCCTCAGGCGTCGCGACCTCGCCGGTGCCGATCGCCCAGACGGGCTCGTACGCGACCACGAGACCGGCGACCTGCTCGGCGGTGAACCCGGCGAGCGACCCGTCGACCTGCGCCAGGCAGTGCTCGACGTGCTGCTGCGCCTTCCGGACCTCGAGGCCCTCGCCGACGCACACGATCGGCACCATCCCGGCCTCGAGGGCCTTGTGGGCCTTGGCGTTGACGACCTCGTCGGTCTCGGCGTGGTACTCGCGACGCTCGCTGTGCCCGGCCAGCACATAGGAGCAGCCGAGCTTGCTCAGCATGGTCGCCGAGATCTCGCCCGTATAGGCGCCGGAGTCGTGCGTCGAGACGTCCTGAGCGGCGTACTTGACCTGCAGCCGGTCACCGTCGACGAGCGTCTGCACCGACCGGAGGTCGGTGAACGGCGGGACCACGACGACCTCGGCACGCTTGTAGTCGTGCCGCTTGTCGGTCAGCGTCCAGGCGAGCTTCTGGACCAGGACCACCGCCTCCTGGTGGTTGAGGTTCATCTTCCAGTTGCCCGCCATGAGCGGGGTGCGCTTGTCGGCCATGCCATCCTCGGCGTCTCGTGTGTCGGGGCTGGGCCCCGGTCGGGTTGTTCGTGCATTGAGGCGTCGCCCCCCCGGGCCCCCGGGGCGTCGCTTGGGTGNGCCCCCCCCGCGCCCCGGGGGGGCGACGCTTCGGAGTGCTAGTCCTCCAGGACCTTGATGCCCGGGAGCTCCTTGCCCTCGAGGTACTCGAGGCTCGCCCCGCCACCGGTGGAGATGTGGCCGAACGCTCCCTGGTCGAAGCCGAGCCTGCGGACCGCGGCGGCGGAGTCGCCACCACCGACCACGGACAGGCCGTCGACCTTGGTCAGGGCCTCGGCGACGGCACGCGTGCCGCCGGCGAAGGCGTCGGTCTCGAAGACGCCCATCGGGCCGTTCCAGAACACCGTGCGGGCGTCGGCGAGCGCGGCCGCGAAGGCCGTGGCCGACTCGGGCCCGATGTCGAGGCCGAGCGCGTCCGCCGGAATCTCCGAGGCAGGCACGACACGCGGCTCCGGGGTGCGGTCGCCCGAGGGGAACTCGGTGTCGACCACGATGTCGGTCGGCAGCACGATCTCGACACCGGTCTGCTCGGCCCGCTCCAGGTAGGAGCGGCAGGTGTCGAGCTGGTCGTCCTCGAGCAGGCTCTTGCCGACCTCGTGGCCCTGCGCCTTGAGGAAGGTGAAGACCATGCCGCCCCCGATGAGCAGCTTGTCGGCCTTGCCGAGCAGGTTGTCGATGACGCCCAGCTTGTCGGAGACCTTGGAGCCGCCGAGGACCACGACGTACGGACGGGCCGGGTCGACCGTGAGGCGACGCAGGACGTCGGTCTCCTTGGCCACCAGGGCGCCCATCGCGTGCGGCAGCCGCTGTGCCACGTCGTAGACCGAGGCCTGCTTGCGGTGGACCACGCCGAAGCCGTCGGAGACGAAGGCGTCGGCGAGGGCCGCGAGCTGGTCGGCGAACGCCGCCCGCTCCGCCTCGTCCTTGCTGGTCTCGCCCGGGTTGAACCGGACGTTCTCGAGCACGGCGACCTGGCCGTCCTGGAGACCCGCGACCGTGGCCTGGGCGCTCTCCCCGACCGTGTCGGTGGCGAACGCGACCTCCTGGCCCAGCAGCTCGCCGAGCCGGGCTACGACCGGCCGCAGCGAGTACCGGTCCTCGGGCGCCCCCTTGGGGCGCCCGAGGTGGGCGGTCACGATCACCCGGGCGCCGGCGTCAGCCAGGGCCTTGATGGTCGGCACGCTTGCGCGGATCCGGCCGTCGTCGGTGATGGTCGTCCCGTCAAGCGGGACGTTGAGGTCGGACCGGACCAGCACGCGCTTGCCGGCGACCTCACCGAGTCCGTCGTAGGACGTCACGATCAGAGGGTCGTCGCGACGTAGTCGATCAGGTCGACGAGACGGTTGGAGTAGCCCCACTCGTTGTCGTACCAGCCGATGACCTTGACCTGGTTGCCGATGACCTTGGTCAGCGGCGCGTCGAAGATGCAGGACGCCGGGTCGGTGGTGATGTCGGTGGAGACGATCGGGTCCTCGCTGTACTTGAGGAACTTGCCGTCGGCGGCAGCCTTGACGATCGCGTTGACCTCCGCGACCGTGGTCTCCCGGCCGGCCTCGAAGGTGAGGTCGGTGGCGGAGCCGGTCGGGGTGGGCACGCGCAGCGCGAAGCCGTCGAGCTTGCCCTTGAGCTCGGGCATGACCAGGCCGATCGCCTTGGCGGCGCCGGTCGAGGTCGGCACGATGTTGAGCGCCGCGGCGCGGGCGCGCCGCAGGTCGCGGTGCGGGCCGTCGAGCAGGTTCTGGTCACCGGTGTAGGCATGGATGGTGGTCATCAGGCCCTTGACGATGCCGAGCTCGTCATGCAGCGCCTTGGCCATCGGGGCGAGGCAGTTCGTGGTGCAGGACGCGTTCGAGATGATCGTGTGCGAGGCCGGGTCGTAGTCGCCCTCGTTGACGCCCATGACGATGGTGACGTCCTCGTTCTTCGCCGGGGCGGAGATGATGACCTTCTTGGCGCCGCCGTCGATGTGGGCCTTCGCCTTGGTCGCGTCGGTGAACAGGCCGGTGGACTCGATCACGATGTCCACGCCGAGGTCGCCCCACGGCAGTGCGGCCGGGTCGCGCTCCTCGAACACCTTGAACGTGTGACCGGCGGCCGAGATCTCGGTCTCGGTGGAGGTGACGTCGCCCTCGAGGCGACCCAGGATCGAGTCGTACTTCAGGAGCGTCGCCAGGGTCTTGTTGTCGGTCAGGTCGTTGACGGCGACGATCTCGATGTCGGCGCCGGACGCCACGACGGCCCGGAAGAAGTTGCGGCCGATCCGGCCGAACCCGTTGATACCTACTCGAACGGTCACTGCGGAGCTCCTCATGTAGCGCTGGCTGATGGGGACGGCTGGGGTGTCCGACCGTCCGATTTCCGACCCTATCCCTCGGATCGCTATGACCAACCTCTCGTCCCGGGGTACGTCCCGGTAACGAGCGAAGGTCCTTCAACAACAGGACCTTAGGTCTTCATAGAGCCGAAGTCATCCCTCGTCGGCGAGCATGTCGGGGGTGAGGGACGCCTCCGTGTCGGGGATCCCGAGCTCCTCGGCGCGCTTGTCGGCCATCGCGAGCAGCCGCCGGATGCGCCCGGCGATCGCATCCTTGGTGAGCACCGGGTCGTGCAACTGCCCGAGCTCCTCGAGCGAGGCCTGCTTGTGCTCCAGCCGCAGCTCGCCGGCCATCTTGAGGTGGTCGGGCACGTCGTCGCCGAGGATCTCCATGGCCCGGTCGACCCGGGCGCCGGCCGCGACCGCAGCGCGTGCCGAGCGGCGCAGGTTGGCGTCGTCGAAGTTCGCCAGCCGGTTGGCGGTGGCCCGGACCTCGCGGCGCATCCGCCGCTCCTCCCAGGCCATCAGCGACTCGTGGGCGCCGAGGCGGGTGAGCAGCTGTCCGATCGCGTCGCCGTCGCGGATGACCACTCGGTCCACCCCGCGGACCTCGCGCGCCTTGGCATGGATGCCGAGGCGCCGGGCGACCCCGACGAGCGCGAGCGCGGCCTCCGGCCCGGGGCAGGTGACCTCGAGCGCCGAGGACCGCCCGGGCTCGGTGAGCGAGCCGTGCGCGAGGAACGCCCCGCGCCACGCGGCGACGGCGTCACAGCCGCCGCCGGAGACGACGGCAGGTGGCAGACCACGGACGGGCCGCCCGCGCTGGTCGAGCAGCCCGGTCTGCCGGGCCAGCGCCTCGCCGTCCTTGACCACGCGCACGATGTAGCGGCTGCCCTTGCGGATGCCGTTGCCCTGGACCATCACCACGTCGGACTGGTGCCCGTAGACCTCGGCGATGTTGGTGCGCAGCCGGCGGGCGGCCGCGCCGGTGTCGAACTCGGCCTCCACCACGATGCGGCCGCTGACGATGTGCAGGCCGCCGGCGAACCGCAGCATCGAGGCCACTTCGGCCTTGCGGCAGCACGTCTTCGTGACCTGGGTGCTGGCCAGCTCCGCCTTCACCTGTGCCGTCATCGCCATGGCCCAGATCCTTTCACGCCCGTCAACGACCCGCGGCGGTCCGGTCGAGATCACCGGCCCCGAGGATGCGGGCGTACGACGCCGCCAGCCGCCCAGGGTCGTGACGCGGGGAGCCGTCGCGGCAGGCGACATCCGCGACGACGAGCTCGGCGCCGGTCGCACGGACGACCTCGAGCAGGTCGTCCAGCCCGTCCCGCACGCTCGCGGCGTCGGCCAGCACCGTGTCGATGCGCAGGTCGGGAGCGTGCTCGGCGAGCACCGCCAGGTGGTCGGCGGCCTCGAACCCGGGCGTCTCCCCCGCCTGCTCGGTCAGGTTGAGCGTCACCACCACACGGGCATCGCTCGTCACGATCGCGTCGTGGAGGGCCGGCACCATCAGGTGCGGGATCACCGAGGTGAACCAGGACCCCGGGCCGAGCACCAGCCAGTCGGCGGCCCGCACGGCAGCGAGCGCCTCCGGGCACGGCTCGGGGTCGGGCGGGTCGAGGGCGATCGAGGCGATGACACCCTCGGTGGTGGCGACCTCGACCTGGCCGCGGACGGTGGTCAGACCGGCGGGATTCTCCGGGAGCCCGCGCACCTCGGCGGTGATGTCGAGCGGCGTCAGCGCCATCGGCAGCACCCGACCGGAGGTCCCAAGCAGCCGTCCCACCCAGTCGAGCGCCGCGACCGGGTCGCCGAGCTGCTCCCAGAGACCGACGATCAGGAGGTTGCCGATCACGTGGCCGCGCATGTCCCCCTGGCCCGCGAACCGGTGCTGGAGCACCCGGGACCAGGTGTCGCCCCACTGGTTGTCGCCGCACAGGGCCGCGAGCGCCATCCGCAGGTCCCCCGGCGGCAGCACCCCGAACTCCGAGCGCAGACGCCCGGACGAGCCGCCGTTGTCGGCTACGGTGACCACGGCGGTCAGGTCGTCGACCACCAGGTCGTCCACGAGCAGGCGCAGCGCCTGCAGCGAGGCGGCGAGCCCGTGGCCACCCCCGAAGGCGACCACGGACTGGGCTCGGTCGTGTGCCACGCGCGGCTCACTCACGCCCGAGGTCGCGGTGGGTGGCTCGCGTGTCGAACCCCGACGCCGCCAGCCGGCGGGCGATCTCCTCGGTCATCGCGACGCTGCGGTGCTTGCCACCGGTGCAGCCGATCGCGACGGTCATGAACCGTTTGCCCTCCCGCAGGTAGCCTGCGGCGACCCCCTCGAGCACGGGGACGTAGGCGTCGAGGAACTCCGCCGCCCCGGGCTGGGTGAGGACGTAGTCGGCGACCGTGGCGTCGAGACCGGTGCGCGGCCGCAGCTCGGGGACCCAGTGCGGGTTGGGCAGGAACCTCATGTCGGCCACGAAGTCGGCGTCGACCGGGATGCCGTACTTGACCCCGAAGCTCACCACGCTCACCTTGAGCCGGGTCGTGTCGGGAGTGCCGAACGCCTCGGCGATCCGGTCGGTGAGCTGGTGGACGTTGAGCCGGGTGGTGTCGATGACGAGGTCGGCGTCGCTGCGCAGGTCGGCCAGCACCTCGCGCTCACGGACCAGCCCGTCGATCAGCCGGCCCGTCCCCTGGAGCGGGTGGGGACGCCGGGCCGCATCCTGTCGGCGTACGAGGACGTCGTCGGTCGCCTCGAGGAAGACCAAGGTCGCGTGCCTCCCGGTCGCCCCCTGGGCGAGGTTGGCCTGCAGCGTCTGGAAGAAGGACCCGGAGCGTACGTCGACCACCACGGCGATCGGCTGCTCGCTGCCGCGGCTGTCGTCGACGAGCCGGACCACCTCGCGCAGCAGGCTCGGCGGCAGGTTGTCCACGACGTAGTAGCCCAGGTCCTCGAGCTCCTTGGCCGCGGTGCTCCGGCCGGCACCGGTCATGCCGGTGACGACGACGAGCTCACCCAGCCGCGGGTGGGGGGTCGACCTGTCGCTGGACCTGTCGCTGGGACTGTCGCTGGGCACGGGGCCTAGCCCTCCTCGATCTCGCCGGTGGCGGTGTTGACGCTGACGATGGCGGGACCAGTCTTGCCGGTGCTCCGCGAGACCGCATCCTTGATCGCACCGGCGGTGCGTGCCCCGATGCCCGGGACCTGGGCGATCTCCTCCGCCGTGGCCTCCCGCAGCCGCTTGAGGGAGCCGAAGTGCTTGATCAGGGTCTTGCGGCGCACCTCCCCCAGGCCGGGCACGTCGTCGAGCAGGCTCTCGACCATCGACTTCGAACGGCGAGATCGGTGGTGGGTGATCGCGAACCGGTGCGCCTCGTCGCGGATCCGCTGGAGCAGGTAGAGGCCCTCGCTGGATCGCGCCAGGATCACGGGGTCCTCCTGGCCCGGCAGCCAGACCTCCTCGAGCCGCTTGGCCAGTCCGCAGACCGGGATGTCGACGATGCCGAGCTCGGCCAACGCTCGCTGCGCGGCAGCGACCTGGGGCGCGCCGCCGTCGACGACGACGAGGCCGGGTGCGTACGCGAACTTGCGCGGCCTGCCGGTCTCCGGGTCGACGAGCATCGGCCCGTTCGCGCCGTCGACGTCCGTCGACGGGACCGAGGTCGCCTGCTCGTCGAGCAGCCGTTTGAAGCGGCGCGTGATGACCTCGTGCATGGCCCGCACGTCGTCGGAGCCGTCCTGGCCCCGGATCACGAACCGGCGGTACTCGGACTTGCGGGCGAGTCCGTCCTCGAAGACCACCATCGACGCGACGATCTCGGACCCCTGGAGGTGAGAGATGTCGTAGCACTCGATGCGCAGCGGCACCTCGTCGAGGCCGAGGGCGTCCTGGATCTCCTCGAGGGCCCGGTTGCGCGTGGTGAGGTCGCTGGCCCGCTTCGTCTTGTGCAGCGCGAGCGCCTGGGCGGCGTTCTGGGCGACCGTGTCCTGCAGGGTCCGCTTGTCACCGCGCTGCGGCACCCGGATCGCGACCCGCGAGCCGCGCAGGTCGCCGAGCAGCTGCTCGTACGTCGCGACGTCGGCCGGCAGCGCGGGCACGAGGATCTCGCGCGGGATCTCGTCGGAGCCGGCCCCGGCGTACAGCTGAAGCAGGAAGTCGTCGACCAGCTCGGCCGTGCCGCCCTCATCAACGCGGTCGGCCACCCAGCCCCGCTGACCGCGGATCCGGCCGCCGCGCACGTAGAAGATCTGCACGGCGACCTCGAGCGGGTCCTCGGCGAGCGCGATCACGTCCGCGTCGGTGCCGTCGCCGAGCACGACCGCCTGCTTCTCGAGCGCCTTGTGCAGCGCGCCCAGGTCGTCGCGCAGCCGCGCCGCCTTCTCGAAGTCGAGCGCGTCGGACGCGGCGTACATCTCACGTTCGATGCGCTTCACGAACGCGGTCGTGTGCCCGCCCATGAAGTCGCAGAAGTCGTCGACGATCGCGCGGTGCTCCTCGGCGCTCACGTTGCCCACGCACGGGGCCGCGCACTTGTCGATGTAGCCCAGCAGGCACGGACGGCCGATCTGCGAGGAGCGCTTGAACACGCCGTTGCTGCACGAGCGCATCGGGAAGACCCGCAGCAGCAGGTCCACGGTCTCGCGGATCGCCCAGGCGTGGCTGTAGGGGCCGAAGTAGCGGGTGCCCTTGCGCTTGGCGCCGCGCCCGACCATCACCCGCGGGAACTCCTCGCCCACTGTCACCGCCAGCCACGGGTAGGACTTGTCGTCGCGGTACTTCACGTTGAAGCGCGGGTCGAACTCCTTGATCCAGGAGTACTCGAGCTGCAGGGCCTCGACCTCGGTCTTGACCACCGTCCACTCGACGCTGGCCGCGGTCGTCACCATCGTGGCGGTCCGCGGGTGCAGGTGGGCCACATCCTGGAAGTACGACGACAGCCGGGCCCGCAGGTTCTTGGCCTTGCCGACGTAGACCACCCGGCCGCGCGGGTCGCGGAAGCGGTAGACACCCGGCTGGGTCGGGATCGATCCGGGCTCGGGACGGTAGGAGTGCGGGCCTCGGGTGGAGCGGGACGGTCGAGCGGGAGGCACGCCGCAACCCTACGTTCCAGCGGGGACAGTCTCGTCCGAGCGAGCCGCGCGCAGCGTGTCGAGCGCTCCCAGCGCACGCTCGGTGACGGCCAGGGTCGCCGCCATGGCGGCGACCGCGACCAGGCTGCCCACCTCGGTGGGCCAGTGGCCCGGGCCCAGCCGGGTCAGCAGCGCACCGGCGCCGGCAGCAGTGAGAAGGGCGGTGAGCCGGCGGGTCAACGGGCGCCGGTAGACCCCCTGCCAGGCCACGCCGACCAGCACCGCGGCACAGGCCGCCGGCAGCGCGTCGCTGTCGGAGACGCCGAGGAGGAACGCCGCGGGGACCAGCCAGAAGAGCCGCTGGATGCCGCCCGCCGGACCGAAGGAGGGATCGTGCTGCACGCGCTCATGGTCTCGCGCTCGGCGCTCCTGCTGGGAGCCGGGTCTGCTCACCGCCGGCGGACCTGGCCGGGTGTGGCCCCCGAAACGGTGGACGCCGTTCGCGAACCGTTCGGCGAATGCCTCCGAGCCCGTCATGTGCGGCTCCTAGTTTTCCGGTCGGCGGGGGGCAGCTGATGTGCACGGCCTGATGACCAGATGGAGTTGAGCCCCCCTATGCCTTCGACCGCCGTTCGGGCGCGCGGTCTCACCAAGAGGTTCGGCGACGTCGTCGCCCTCGATGGTGTCGACCTGGACGTCTCCTCCGGACAGATCCACGGCCTCGTCGGGCCGAACGGGGCAGGGAAGACGACCCTGCTCGGTCTGCTGCTCGGCCTGGCCGTGGCCGACCACGGCCAGCTCGAGGTGCTCGGTGCGCCGGCGGGTGAGTCGCTGGCCCTGGCGGGTGGAGTCGCCGGCTTCGTCGACGGGCCCGGGCTGTACCCGTCGCTCACCGCTCGCCAGAACCTGTCCGCTCTCGCCTCCCTCCGTGGGCGGGTCGACGGGAGCCGCGACGCCGTGGACGAGCTGCTCGGCCGGGTCGGGCTCCGGGACGTCGCCGACGATCCGGTGCGCGGCTTCTCGCTCGGGATGCGCCAGCGGCTCGGACTGGCGGCCGCGCTCCTCGGGGAGCCGCGGCTCCTGGTCCTCGACGAGCCGGCGAACGGGCTCGACCCCGCGGGCAAGCGGCAGGTGCACCGGGTCCTGACCGAGCTCGCCGACTCCGGGGTGACGATCATCCTGTCCAGCCACCGGATGGACGACCTCACCGCCCTCTGCGACGAGGTCTCCCTGCTCTCCGTCGGACGGGTGGTGTTCTCGGGTCCGGTGCAGAAGCTGGCCGCCGAGAGTGGCGAGCTCGACCACCGCCTCGTCACCTCGGACCCGGCCGGTGCCCGCAGCGTCGCGGAGCGTACGCCGGGCCTGCGGGTGCTGACCGGCCGCAGGTCGGGGTCGCCGGCCGACGACGGCTCGCTGTTCGTCCGCGGGCCCCAGGCCTCCGTCGAGGATCTCGTCGTCCGGCTGGTCGGCGCAGGCCTCGTGCCCCGAGAGCTCGGGCCCGTCGTGTCCCAGCTCGAGGCGGCGTTCCTGGCGCTCACCGGCGCCGCCGACGAGGAGGAGGACGCCCGATGAGTGTTGCGGCCGCGACGGCACCGACCCGGACCACGGCGGTGCCGGTGCTCCGGGGCTACCGGTTCGAGCTCGTCAAGCTGGCCGCCCAGTGGCGCCTCCGACTGGTGCTGCTGGCCTGTCTGCTCGCGCCGGCCGTGTACACCGGCGTGGTCAGCCGCCAGACCTCGCTCCCGGCGGATGCCGTCTACGGCCGCTGGATGGGCCAGTCCGGGTGGGCCGGATCCCTGGTGATCCTGGTCTTCATGGGCACCCTGGTGCTGCCCCTGCTCACCTGCGTCGTCGCCGGTGACATCTTCGCCGTCGAGGACCGGCTCGGGACCTGGCGCCACCTGCTGGTCGCCGTGAGGTCGTCCCGCCGCATCTTCCTCGCCAAGGCGCTGGCCGCGCTCACCGTCACCCTCGTGCTCCTCGGCGCCCTGGTCGGCTCCTCGATCGTGGGCGGGCTCGTCTCGATCGGGAGTCATCCGCTGCCCGGGCTCGACGGGCACGCGATGGGCTCCGCCGAGCTCTGCCGGACGGTCCTGCTGGCATGGCTCACCGCGCTCCCGCCGACGCTGGCCTTCTCCGCGGTCGGCCTGCTCGGATCCGTAGCGCTGGGGCGGTCGCCCCTGGGCCTGCTGATGCCGGTCGTGCTCGCGCTGGTGCTGGAGGGCGTCCAGCTGATGCCGGTGCCCGCCGCACTGCGCGTCGCGCTCCCGATGAACGCGTTCCTGGGCTACCGGGGGCTCCTCACGTCGCCGACCCAGCTCGAGACCCTCTGGATCGGCGTCGGCGTGAGCCTCTCGTGGGCGGCGCTCGCGACCTACCTGGCGTACCGGCTCTTCGTGCGCCGCGACTTCACCGACCTGGCGTACGACGGCTCGGGCCGTCGGTTCCTCGTCGCCGGGCTGGCACCGCTGGCCGGCCTGGTCGTCCTCACCACCTTCTCCGTCGCGGTGGCGACCGGCGCGACCGGCTCCGGCGTCGACCGGGCCAAGCTGGAGACGGCACTGGCCACGTCGTTCTCGCACCTCTATGTCCTGCAGACCGACGAGCTGCACCGGCCTGCGGTGACCAAGGAGCAGCTGCAGACGTCCGCCCGGTGCGACAAGGGCGGCGACCGCGTCGACGACACCGGCCCGGGCGCCGACTGGCGCTGCGTCGTCACCTGGACCCTGCCCGGCGCATCCGCCACCGGCACCGCGATCTACCAGCTCGACGTCGCCGCCGACGGACGGTACGTCGCCGACGGCGACGGCCCGAAGGCGGTCAACGGCTACTTCCCGATCCACACCCCCACGGGCGACGCGCCCAACCCCCTGTGGCAGTTCGACGGCTTCGTCGACCTGCTCGACACCCCACCGAGAGGAACACGATGAATGTCAGGCGAAACCGTGCGGCCAGGCCCGCACGGCGATTCTCTCGCAAGCTGCCCGTGGTCGTCGCCGCCGGAGTGGCGCTGGCGGTCACCGGCGGCGTCGCCTACGGCACGACCGTCGGCTTCGGCCGCAACCTGGTCGGCACGGAGTACGCCGACGGACTGCAGATCTCGTCCGACCAGATCCTCAAGCCCCTGGGCGAGCGGCTGACGACGCCGTACGGCAAGTTCATGGGCTCCACGGTCAGCCCGGACGGCCGCTTCCTGGCCGCGACGGCCAACGACCGAGGGGTCTCGCTGCAGGTGTTCGACCTGTCGTCGTACCGGCTGATCTGGCGGGGCGGCACGGCGTCGGGCGTCGACGCCCGCCTGTCCGACAACACCGTCGGCCAGGAGGGACCGGCCTACTCTCCCGACGGGGCGTTCCTCTGGATGCCCAACGCGACCGGTCTCACCCGCTTCCCCGTGAACGCCGACGGCACCCTGGGGACCGGCACGAAGGTGCCGATCCCGACCGCCAACGGGCAGCAGGCGCTCACCGCAGGTCTGGCCTTCTCCCCGGACGGCTCGACGCTCTACGCCGCCGTCAACGGCCAGAACACGGTGGCCGCGATCGACCCCGCCGCCGGCACCGTCACGCGGACCTGGGACGTCGGCATCGCTCCGCGGCAGCTCGCCGTCGTCGGCACCAAGCTCTACGTGAGCGACGAGGGCGGGCGGCGGCCGCGCCCGGGCGAGACCACGATGGGGTCGTACGGCACCGACGTCCCCGCCGACCCGGTCCTCGGCACCTCGACGACCGGCGCCCTCAGCGTCATCGACACCGCTCAGCCGGCCGCGGCCGTCCGCGAGATCGGCGTCGGCCTCCACCCGACCGCGATGCACGTCGAGGACGATGTCCTCTACGTCGCCAACACCAACGACGACACGGTGTCGGTGGTCGACACCGCGATCGACAAGGTCGTGCAGACGATCGCGACCCAGCCCTGGCGCGGCTCGAAGATCGGCTACGCACCCGACGCCGTCCGCGTGGTCGACGACCGCCTCCTCGTCAGCCTCGGTCGGGCCAACGCGATCGCGGTTTACAAGCTCGGCGACAACGCCCTCGACCCGGTCAGCTACGTCGGCCTCCTGCCCACGGACTACTACCCCGAGGACCTCTTCCCGGTCGGCGACCAGATCGTGGTGGCCAACCGGCGCGGCATCGACGCCCGCGGCCCGCTCATCACGTTCAACAAGGGCTACGGGACCACGCCGGCGACCGGTCACGGCACGCACGGCACGACCGCCTCCCTGACCCGTTTCCGCCTGCCGAGCGACCGGGAGATCCAGGAGACCCACACCCCGACGGTCTTCGCCCAGAACGGCTGGGGCGACGCCGACACCGACGTGAAGCACGCCCACGGCCAACGGGCCAGGGCCGTCCCCGTCCCCCGCCGGATCGGGGACCCGTCGACGATCAAGCACGTCTTCATGCTGGTCAAGGAGAACCGGACCTACGACCAGATCCACGGCGACATGCCCGAGGGCAACGGCGACGCGTCGCTCGCCCAGTTCGGCGAGCAGGTCACCCCGAACCTCCATGCACTCGCTCGCCAGTTCGGTCTCTACGACAACACCTACGACGTCGGCACCAACTCTGCCGAGGGCCACAACTGGCTGATGCAGGGCGACAACCCCGAGTACACCGAGTCGAGCGCAGGTGAGTACGTCCGCTCCTACGACACCGAGGAGGACGTGCTCGGCCACCAGCGCTCGGGCTTCCTGTGGACGGCCGTGCAGGAGGCCGGCGCGACCGCGAGGAACTACGGCGAGTTCGAGTTCACCGAGGGGAAGCCGTCCGGGACCTGGCAGCAGTACTACTGCGCCGTCAAGAGCGTCGAGGACGGCGGGGACCCCGCCCAGCTGACCGCTCCGGAGCTGAAGGGCGACTACGGCTCGGTCATCCCGTCGCTGAACGAGATCAGCAACCCGCTGTCACCGCCGTTCGACATGAGCATCCCCGACATGTACCGCTACGAGATCTGGAAGCAGGACTTCCAGCGGCATGGGCCGGCGGACTTCAACATGGTCTGGCTGTCCGACGACCACACCGGTGGCCCGGTGTCCGCGCGCTCCAACGTCGCGAGCGGCGACCTCGCGGTGGGCAAGATCGTCGAGACGATCTCGCACAGCCGCTACTGGAAGGACTCCGCGATCTTCGTGGTGGAGGACGACAGCCAGAACGGTGCCGACCACGTCGACGGCCACCGGGCGCCGATCCAGGTCATCAGCCCCTGGGCGGCCCACGGCAAGACGATCTCGACGTACTACTCCCAGATCTCGATGGTCCGCACCATCGAGCAGATCCTGGGAGCCGAGCCGCTGAACCAGAAGGTCGCGGCGGCGACGCCGATGTTCGACGCGTTCGGGTCGAAGCCCGACTACGGGCGGTACACCGCACTGCCGAACCGGGTCTCGCTGACCGAGAACATCGCGACTGCTCCCGCGTGCGGACTCGACACCCCGCCCAACGGGGCGTCCGCGAGGACCGGGCCCGTCCCGGCGAGTGCCGTGTCCTACACGGTCGCGTGGCAGCGGTGGGCGAAGCGGCAGCACTTCAGCGGCCACCGTGCCCAGGCCGACTACGCCAACCCGGAGCAGATGAACCGCTACACCTGGTACGACGCCCACCACTGGGACCTGCCGTACCCGGGCGACCCGAAGGTCTACCTGCCGGGTGAGGTGCCGGGGGCAGCCCTCCCGGGTGCAGAGGTCGACTGACGCACAGCAGCCCACGCAGTCCTTCGAGGCGGCGGCGGGGGCCCCCCCCCCCCACCACCACACNGGGCCCCCCCCCGCCGGCGTCGTGGGTCAGGCCGTGGTGATCTCGCCGCCCGTGACGGTGACCGCGACCGCGGGCAGCGGCTTGGTGGCCGGGCCGGTCGCGACCGACCCGTCCGTGATGGAGAACTTGCTCCCGTGGCACGTGCAGTTGATCGTGCCGTCCTTCACCGCGGTGACCGGGCAGCCCTGGTGGGTGCAGATCGACGAGAACCCCCTGAACTGACCCTCGGTCGGCTGGGTGACCACGATCTTCTGGTCGGCGTAGATCGTGCCTCCGCCCACCGGCACGTCGGAGGCCGGGCCGAGCTTCTCGCCGGACGTCACGTCGGGAGCGTCCGACGCACCGGAGGACCCGCCGCCGCTCCCGCACGCGGCCAACAGGGGAGCCGCCACCCCCACCGCCGTCGCTCCGGCCAGGGCCTGGCGTCGCGTCATCCATCGGTTGGTCCCCATGCTCACGGTCGTCCTCTCGACGGGCAGTCGTTGAATCTTCACCCTACAAACGCAGGCCGGCGCCGAGAGGTTCACGCGAATGAGAGTTCGGTGAGAATCCCCGGCCTCGGTCAGCCAGCCTTGCGGACCGCGGCCTTCTTGGCCGCCGTCTTCTTGGCGGCGGTCTTCCTCGCCGCGGCCTTGGTGGCGGGGCCGTTCGCGGCCGGCTTCGCGGGGCTCGCCCGGCGCGTCGGCTGCTTGGCGGCCCGTCCCTCGAGCAGAGGAGCGAGGAACTGGCCGGTGTAGCTGTCGGCGTTGTCGGCCACCGTCTCCGGAGTGCCCTCGGCGACCACCATGCCGCCGCGAGAGCCGCCCTCGGGTCCCATGTCGACCAGCCAGTCGGCGGTCTTGATCACGTCGAGGTTGTGCTCGATCACCAGCACGGTGTTGCCCTGGTCGACCAGCCGGCCGAGCACGAGCAGCAGCTTGCGGATGTCCTCGAAGTGCAGACCGGTCGTCGGCTCGTCGAGCACGTAGACAGTGCGCCCGGTGGAGCGCTTCTGGAGCTCCGAGGAGAGCTTGACACGCTGCGCCTCGCCGCCGGACAGCGTCGTGGCCGGCTGCCCCAGCCGGACGTAGCCCAGGCCGACCTCGACCAGCGTCTTCATGTGCCGGGCGATCGCGGGCACCGCGGCGAAGAACTCGGCGGCCTCCTCGATCGGCATGTCCAGCACCTCGGCGATGGTCTTGCCCTTGTAGTGGACCTCGAGCGTCTCGCGGTTGTAGCGGGCGCCGTGGCACACCTCGCACGGGACGTAGACGTCCGGCAGGAAGTTCATCTCGATCTTGATCGTGCCGTCGCCGGAGCACGCCTCGCAGCGACCGCCCTTGACGTTGAAGGAGAAGCGGCCCTGGAGGTAGCCGCGCATCTTCGCCTCGGGGGTGGAGGCGAACAGCTTGCGGATGTGGTCGAAGACCCCGGTGTACGTCGCCGGGTTGGACCGCGGGGTACGCCCGATGGGCGACTGGTCGACATGGATGACCTTGTCGACGTGCTCGAGGCCGCTGATCTTCTGGTGCCGGCCCGGCACCGCGCGGGCGTTGTAGATCTGCTTGGCCAGCGAGGTGTAGAGGATGTCGTTGACGAGCGTGGACTTGCCCGAGCCCGAGACGCCCGTGACCGCCACGAACAGCCCGAGCGGGAACGACACGTCGACGTCGCGGAGGTTGTGCTCGCGGGCGCCGTGCACGGTCAGCTCGCGGCCCTTGGTCCGCGGACGGCGTACGGCGGGCACCGGGATCTCGCGGCGGCCGGAGAGGTACTGGCCGGTCATCGAGTCGGGGTGGCGCAGCAGGTCCTCGACGCTGCCGCTGTGGACCACCTGGCCGCCGTGCTCGCCGGCACCGGGCCCGATGTCCACGACCCAGTCGGCGACCCGGATGGTGTCCTCGTCGTGCTCGACGACGATCAGGGTGTTGCCGAGGTCCTTGAGCCGCAGCAGGGTCTCGATCAGACGGTGGTTGTCGCGCTGGTGCAGCCCGATCGACGGCTCGTCGAGGACGTAGAGCACCCCGACGAGGCCGGCCCCGATCTGCGTCGCCAGCCGGATCCGCTGCGCCTCGCCACCCGACAGCGAGCCCGAGGGCCGGTCGAGCGAGAGGTAGTCGAGGCCGACGTCGAGCAGGAAGTTGAGCCGCTCCTGGATCTCCTTGAGCACCCGCTCGCCGATCTGCCGCTCACGCGGGGTGAGGTCGAGGTGGCGCAGGTAGTCGGCGGTCTCGTTGATGGGCAGCGCGCAGACCTCGGCGATGTTCTTGCCGCCGTCCTGCAACGACCCGCCGAGCGTGACCGACATCGACACCGGCTTGAGCCGGCTCCCGCCGCACGTCGGGCAGGGCACCTCGCGCATGAACCCCTCGAACCGCTCGCGGCTCGTGTCGGACTCGGCCTCGCGGTGCCGGCGCTCGACGTAGGTGCGCACGCCCTCGAACTCGGCGTAGTAGGCGCGCTGCCGCCCGTAGCGGTTGCGGGTCACCACGTGGACCTTGGTGGAGTGCCCGTCGAGGATCGACCGCTGCGCCTTGGCCGAGAGGTCCTCCCACGGCGTGTTGAGGTCGAACCCGAGCTCGTCGCCGAGCGCGCCCATCAGGCGCAGGAAGTAGTCGGCGACGTGCGCCTGGCTCCAGGGCTGGATCGCGCCCTCCCCCAGCGTCGCCTGCGGGTTGGGGACGACGAGCTCGGGGTCGACCTCCATCCGGGTGCCGAGGCCGTGGCAGGCCGGGCACGCACCGAACGGGGAGTTGAACGAGAACGAGCGCGGCTCGAGCTCGTCGGTGTCGATCGGGTGCTCGTTGGGGCAGGCCATCTTCTCGCTGAACCGCATCTCGCGGTGCGGGTCCTTGGCGTCCAGGTCCACGAAGTCGAACAGCACCAGGCCGCCCGCCAGCTGCAGGGCGGTCTCGACCGAGTCGGTGAGCCGGCGCTTGGAGGACTCCTTGACCGCCAGGCGGTCGACGACCACCTCGATCGTGTGCTTCTTCTGCTTGTCGAGCGTCGGCGGCTCGTCCAGCGAGTAGGTCTCACCGTTGACCCGGGCCCGCGAGAAGCCCTGGGTCTGCAGCTGCTTGAAGAGCTCGACGTACTCCCCCTTGCGGCCGCGGATCACCGGGGCGAGCACCTGGAACCGCCGGCCCTCCTCGAGCGTGAGGATGCGGTCGACGATCTGCTGCGGCGTCTGCCGCTCGATCGGGGCGCCGCACGTGGGGCAGTGCGGCCGACCCGCACGCGCGTAGAGCAGCCGGAGGTAGTCGTAGACCTCCGTGATCGTGCCGACCGTGGAGCGGGGGTTCTTGGACGTGGACTTCTGGTCGATCGAGACCGCCGGCGAGAGGCCCTCGATGAAGTCGACGTCCGGCTTGTCCATCTGCCCGAGGAACTGGCGGGCGTACGCCGAGAGCGACTCGACGTAGCGCCGCTGTCCCTCCGCGAAGATCGTGTCGAAGGCGAGCGAGGACTTGCCGGAGCCCGAGAGGCCCGTGAAGACGATGAGCGAGTCTCGGGGGAGGTCGATCGAGACGTCCTTGAGGTTGTGCTCCCGGGCCCCCCGGATGATGAGCTGGTCCGCCACTGCGTTGTCCCCTGGTCCCCTCGTCTTCGAACACGTGTTCGTCATCGTAACCGGCGCGAGCTCGTCATAACGAGCCCCGGCGTACGGATGTTCCCCACGATCTCACGGGCCACCGACAACGGCCCGTCCGGCAGGATGGGGCCATGGCCGACCTCACGCCCGACCACCCGATGATCCACCTCCACGACCTGCTGGCCGAGGCCACCCGCCGGCTGATCCGCACCACGGACGGCCTGGCCGACGACGACTACGCGGCGCCGAGTGCGCTCCCGGATTGGACCCGGGGCCACGTGCTCGCCCACCTCGCCCTGAACGCCGAGGGTCTCGCCGCGGCGCTCGCCGGCATCGTCGAGGGGAACCGGACGCCGATGTACGCCTCGCAGGAGGCCCGGGACGCCGACATCGAGGTGCTCGCCGGGCAGGAGCCGGCGGCGATCCGGACCCGGCTCCTCGGCGCCTGCACCGACCTGGCCGACGCCATCGCAGCGGTCCCGGACGACGCGTGGGACAGCAGCATCGAGCGGACGCCCGGCGGGCGCACCTTCCCGGCCTCGGCGGTCCCAGGCATGCGGCTGCGCGAGGTGGAGATCCACCATGCGGATCTCGCGGCCGGCTACGACCGGACCGCCTGGCCGCCGGCCTTCACCGTGCTGCTGCTCGACGGTATGACGACGCGCGTCTCCGCCGGCGCCGGGCTCACGGCGTACGCCACCGATCTCGGCCGCACGTGGAACCTCGGTGCGGGCCCGACCGTCTCCGGGACCGCCGCCGACCTCGGCTGGTGGCTCACCGGGCGCGGCGACGGCGAGGGGCTGACCAGCGACAGCGGCGAGCTGCCGCGCATCGAGGAGTGGTGATGAACGAGTACACGGGACAGGTCGAGCCGGGCGCCGGACCCGACGTGCGCGAGCTAGAGCACCTGACGATCGCGAAGGTCGCGGTCGACGCGCAGATGTCCAACAACTGCTACCTGCTGCGGTGCCGGCGCACCGGCGAGCAGGTCCTCATCGACGCCGCAGCCGAGCCGGAAACGCTGCTGCCGTTGATCGGGGATGCGGGGCTGACCGCGGTGGTCACGACCCACCAGCACTGGGACCACCACCGGGCCCTCGCCGACGTGGTGTCCGCGACCCGCGCCGAGGTCGTCGTCGGCGCTCCAGACGCACAGGCGGTGACGGACCAGACCGGCGTGGTCGTCACCCGCCGGGTCGCGCAGGGTGACACCGTGGCAGTCGGCGACTGCACCCTGTCGGTGATCGCCCTCGCCGGCCACACCCCCGGCTCCATCGCGCTGCTGTACGAGGACCCCAGCGGCCCTCCGCACCTGTTCACCGGCGACTCGCTGTTCCCGGGCGGCGTGGGCAACACCTTCGGCGACGAGGGCGCCTTCGCGCAGCTGATCGACGAGGTCGAGACCAAGGTCTTCCAGCGGCTTCCCGACGAGACCTGGTTCTACCCCGGCCACGGGGACGACTCGACGCTCGGCGCCGAGCGTCCGGCACTCCCGGAGTGGCGCAACCGCGGCTGGTAGCCGCGCCTCGCGCCCTCGACGGCGGGTCGCGAGCGCGGTCGCGCTGCGCCCGATGGCTGGAGTCCGATCGGTGACGACGAGTCGCTCTTGATCGCCGCCGCGGTGAGCTGCGGGCACCTCAGCATCGAGCCTGCGTAGATCGAGCCTGCGTAGATCGAGCCTGCGTAGATCCGGGCGCGCCGAGGAACCGATCGACCGAGACGTGGGCGTCCGCGAGCCGCCACACGCCGCACATCGCGACGACCAAGCCGCAGATGACGAGGATGCGCTGCGCAGCGCCGTCAGTGACGTGCGCGGTGCTCACGGCGCGACTGTCGCACGGCCGGGCCCCTGGATCTCTGTCGTTTGGTCACCAACGGCAGAACCGGAGCACCGAACCGTGTCGTTGGTGACCAAACCACGACACCAGCCACGGCGAGCGAGACCGCCGCTCAGGCGACGGAGGACCAGCCCCCGTCGCCGTCGGATTCCCAGTCGGCGGTCGAGGGAAGCGGTGAACGCCCAGGCCCCGTCGCGTCGGTCGACCAATCGGCGAGCTCGGTCGGGAACGTCAGGTCGTCAAGGGTGGGGATCGAGTCGAGGTCGAGGAGCTCCGCGATCGGCATCCCGGCCGGGAGGCTGTCCTCGCTCAGGCGGGCGAAGACGCGGAGCGACTCCCAGCGCGGCGCCGTCCCTGCGTCCAGGTGCTCGAGCATCGCGTCCTCGGCGAGGCCGGCGTCGACGACGACGACCAGCTTGTCGACCCCGTGAGCACCGATCCAGCGCCACAGCGTCCGCGCGGAGAAGCGGCGGTCCCGGGCCAGCCGCATCACCCGCTCGACGGCCGGGGCGGACACCCCACCGGCGAGCAGGCGCGCCTCGACGTCGCCGTGCTGCACCCGCTCGGGGTGCCGCTCCAGCTCGAGGTCGCGGCGGCGCGCGCCCTGGCCGGGCGAGCGCACGACGGTGCCGGCGATCGCCAGACCGAGGCAGGTCATGCAGATCAGGAACAGTCCGAGGACCATCGCTCACCCTCCTTCCCGTGCTCCGGCCGGTCGGCCGAGGTCGTGGTCGACCCCCGCAACTCCCCCGCCCCGTACAGGGTTACGCCGCAGCGCGCCCGCGGCCCCGGCGGGCTAGACCAGAAATGCCACGAAATCTCGAGCTCGGCCGCGGCCACGAGGATTACGTCGGCGCTCCGACAGGCCGTCGGTGCGTCAGTGGTACGTGACCTTGACCGTGTCGGTGACCGGGACCGCCTGGCAGCCGAGCCGGATGCCCTCGGCGATGTCCTCGTCGTCCAGGACGTCGTTGTGGAGCATCTTCACCTCGCCCTCGAGCAGGCGGACGGCGCACGCGGAGCACTCCCCCTCCCGGCAGGAGTACGGCGCCTTGACGCCCTTGGACTCCAGGTGCTCGAGCAGCTTGGTGCCGGGCGCCCAGTCGTCGAAGACGTACTGCTCCCCGTCGAGCTCCACCTCGAGCTTCACCGGACCCTGCGGCCGGTCCCCCTCGACGCCGAGCAGAGCCTCGTCGGCGTCGTCCGGGTCGTGCTCGGCGTCCTCGATCTCGTGCTCGGCGACCTCCTGGTCGTGCAGGTCTCCGAACGGGTTGCCGCCGAGGGAGATGAACTTCTCCTGGTGCCGGCGCCCCCGCGGGAACTCCAGCTCCTTGAGCGCGGCGACGGCGAGCTTCATGAACGGCGCGGGTCCGCAGACGAAGGCGTCGTACGTCGCGTAGGCGGACGCGAACGCCTTCAGCTGCTCCTGGGTGGGCAGCCCCTGCACCGACTCCAGCCAGTGCACGACCTGGAGCCGGTCGGGATGCTCGGCGGCCAGCCGGGACAGCTCGGGGGCGAAGATTACCGACCGCTCGTCACGGTTGGCGTAGAACAGCACGATCCGGCCGCCGCCTTGCCGGAGCGCGGTCCGGGTGATCGACATGACGGGCGTGATCCCGCTGCCGCCGGCGAAGAGCAGCAGGTCGGCGTCGAGCGAGGCCGGGGTGAAGATCCCGCTCGGCGGCAGCATCCGCACGGTGTCACCCTCGCGCACGTGGTCGCACAGCCAGTTGGAGGCATAGCCGTCCGCGGTGCGCTTGACGGTGATCGTCAGCGGGCCGCCGTCCCCGGGGCTGCTCGACAGCGAGTAGCAGCGTGCGGCGACGCCCGTCCGGTCGCTCGGCACCGCGAGGGTGAGGAACTGGCCGGGCTTGTAGGCGAACTGCTCCTCGGCACCCGGAGGCACCTCGAAGGAGATCGAGTACGCGTCAGTGGTCTCCTCGACCACGTCCACGACCTTCAGCTCGAAGGACTCGTCCGTCATGGGGTCAGTAACCGTCCTCGGCTCCGATGGGGATCCGGCCCTCACGCACCGCGGCGTCGATGCTGGCCACCAGCCGCGGGCATCCGGCGTACACCGGGCGCCCGCCGGGCTGCGCCGACATCCTCGCGAACTCCTGGCAGTGCTCGAGCGCCTGGTCCGACCACTGGATGGAGGTGTGGTGGTCGCTGTTCTTCTTCACGCCGACGGTCGCCAGGCAGTCCTGGCACGCGACCTCCACCAGCCTGGCCCGGGTGTAGAGCCGCTGGTCCTCCAGCGTCTCGGCGCTGGTGGGCACGAACGACGCCATCAGGTGCCCGTCATGATCGGCGGGGTGGCGTCGCTGCCCGCCTGGCTCTCGGCGCCGTCCTCCGCGCTCTTGCGGGCGAGGTTCTCCTCGACCTCGGCACGCCAGTTCTCGTTGGCCCTGGTGGTGTCGACCTCGAACTCGAACCGCTCGGTCATCTCCGGCGCGACGTCGGCCTTGTCGACGTAGAACTGCTCGTACCAACGGCGCAGCTGGTAGACCGGGCCGTCCTCCTCGCACAGCAGCGGGTTCTGCACCGGGGCCTTGTTGAGCCAGATCGCGACGTCCTGCTCGAAGCCCTCCTTGAACGTCTCGGAGTAGCGCCGGCCGATGTACTCGGCGGTCGCGTCGTCGACGCCCTCGGGCTTCTTCACGCACAGGCCGTACTGGAGCTTGAAGGAGTTCTGCGACGTCGGGACGTGGCAGTTGATGAGGATGACCTCGGTCTCGAAGCCTTTGTAGTCGACGTTGATCCAGTTGATCATGTAGGACGGCCCGTAGTACGAGGCCTCCGACTTCAGCATCAGCCCCTCGTCGCCGTAGCCGGCACCGTCCACGTCGGGGCGACCGGTCGACTCCATGAACTGCGTCGCCACGTGCCCCTCGAACACGTTGCGGAAGCTCGTCGGGAACGCGAAGTGGATGTAGAAGAAGTGCGCCATATCGACGACGTTGTCGATGATCTCGCGACAGTGCGCGTTGGGGACGTCGAGCACCTCCCAGGTCCAGTCGGTGTACTCGTCGGTGCCGACCCCCGGCAACTCCGGCGGCAGGATGTCGAGGTCGGGTTCCGACCCTTCCACGTCGTGCCACACCAGCACCTGACCGTTGCGCACGACCACCGGGTAGCGCTGGGTGCGGGCGCGCAGCGGCACCCGACGCGCGTACGGGATCGCCTTGCACTTGCCGTCGCCGCCCCACCGCCAGTCGTGGAAGGGGCAGGCGATCTCGTCGCCCTTGACGGTGCCCTGGGTCAGGTCGCCGCCCATGTGGCGGCAGTAGCCGTCGAGGGCGTTGATCTGACCCTGGGAGTCCTGCCAGACGACGAGCTTGCCGCCGAACGCCTCGATCCCGTGGGGCTTGCCGTCCGCGAAGGCCGACGCGAGCCCGAGGCAGTGCCACCCGCGTGCGAACCGCTCCGGCGGCGTGCCGCGGTCGAGGGCGCGGGCGCTGGACGGGGCGCTGGTCGAGGTCGGGCTCATGACGTGCCTCCAGACAAGGTGGACCAAAACGAGAACAGGTTATAGTTTTTGGGTCGCCGGTGCCAGCACCGACTGCACGTTCCCACCGCCACACTCCCACGGAGTCTCGATGCACATCGCCCTCACGCCCGAGCAGGAGCGGCTCCGCGAGGAGCTGCGCGAGTACTTCGCCACGCTGGTCACCCCCGAGGTCAGGGCCGGGCTCGCGTCCGCGACCGGCGAGTTCGGTGAGGCGGGCACGTACAAGGACGTCATCCGCCGCCTGGGGTCGGACGGCTGGCTGGGCATCGGCTGGCCGGAGGAGTACGGCGGGCAGGCCCGCTCGATGATCGAGCAGCTGATCTTCACCGACGTCGCGGCCGTCGCCGGCGTACCGATCCCCTACCTGACGCTCAACACCGTCGGGCCGACGATCATGCGCTACGGCACGCAGGAGCAGAAGGACTACTTCCTGCCGCGGATCCTCGCGGGCGACCTGCACTTCTCGATCGGCTACTCCGAGCCCGGCTCGGGCACCGACCTCGCCTCGCTGAAGACCAAGGCGGTGCGCGAGGGCGACGAGTGGGTGATCAACGGCCAGAAGATGTGGACCTCGCTGATCCAGTACGCCGACTGGATCTGGCTCGCCTGCCGCACCGACCCCGATCTGCCCCGCCACAAGGGCCTGTCGATGATCCTGGTGCCCGCCGACGCCCCCGGCTTCTCCTACACGCCGGTGCACACGGTCGCCGGGGTGAGCACCAGCGCGACGTACTACGAGGACGTCCGGGTTCCGTACGGCAACCTGGTGGGCGAGCTCAACGGCGGCTGGTCGTTGATGACCAACCAGCTCAACCACGAGCGGGTCGCGCTCACGTCCTCGGCGCCGCTCACACACTCGATCGAGATGGTGCGCCGGTGGGCGCAGGAGACGAAGAACCCCGATGGCCAGCGGGTGATCGACTCCGAGTGGGTGCAGATCGCCCTGGGCCGCGCGCACGCGCGCACCGAGGCGCTCTCGCTGATCAACTGGAAGCTCGCCGCGGACGCCGACGCGGGCGTCGATCTCTCCCCCGCCGAGGCGTCGGCCACCAAGATCTACGGCTCCGAGCTCGCGACCGAGGTCTACCGGTCGCTGATGGAGATCGTCGGACCCAACGCCGGGGTGACCGGCGACTCCGAGGGCGCGGTGCTCGCCGGGCGGCTCGAGCGCTACCACCGGTCGGCGCTGGTGATGACGTTCGGCGGCGGCACCAACGAGATCCAGCGCGACATCATCGGGTACGTCGGTCTCGGCCTGCCCGCCGCGAAGCGATAGTCCCGAGAGGCAGACATGGACTTCCGATTCACCGCCGAGCAGGACGAGGCCGCGGAGCTCGCGGCGAGCATCCTCCAGGACCGGGCCACCAACGACCGCCTCAAGGCCGTCGAGGCCGCCGGTGACCGGTTCGACCGCGAGCTGTGGGCCGAGCTCGGCTCGGCCGGGCTGCTCGGGCTCGCGCTTCCCGAGCAGTACGACGGCGCAGGGCTCGGCCTCCTCGAGCTGTGCCGGGTGCTCGTCGAGGTCGGCAGGACGGTCGCGCCGGTGCCGCTCGCGGCCCACGGCCCGGCCTCGCGGCTGCTCGCCGAACGCGGCCCGGACGCTCTCCGCGAGCGCTGGCTGCCGCGCGCAGCCACCGGCGCGGCCGTGCTCACCGCGGCGGTCGCCGAGGAGCGGGCCTACGCGCCCGCGCGGCCGACCACCGCAGCGACCCCTGAGGGCGACGGGTACCGGATCACCGGCAGCAAGGCCATCGTCCCGGCCGGCCCGTATGCCGACGCGTTCGTGGTCCCCGCCGAGACCGCGACCGGGGTCGGCGTGTTCCTGGTCGAGCCCGGCGACGCGGGCGTCACCGTGGTCGCCCAGACCTTCTCCGACCGTGACGCCGTGGCCCGCCTCGACCTCGACGGCGTGATCGTCGGGCCCGACCGGCTGGTCGGCGAGGCGGACGGCGCCGCCGACCACCGGCTGCGCCAGCTGATGCTGCTGGCCGGCTGCGCCGAGCAGCTGGGCATCACCGAGGGAGCGCTCCGGCTCACCGCGTCGTACGCGAAGACCCGCGAGCAGTTCGGACGGCCGATCGGCACGTTCCAGGCGGTCTCGCAGCGCCTGGCCGACGGCTACATCGACGTGCTCGGCCAGCGGCTGACGCTCTGGCAGGCGGCCTGGCGGCTCGACGAGGGCCTGCCCGCCGACACCGAGGTGGCGATCGCCAAGCTGTGGGCCGCGGACGCCGGGCACCGGGTCGCGCACACGACCGTGCACGTCCACGGCGGGGTCGGGATCGACCTCGACGGCGAGGCGCACCGCTACTTCACCAGCGCCAAGCGCTTCGAATTCCTGCATGGCGGGGCCACCGAGCAGGCGCTGAACGTCGGCCGCGCCCTCGCGGCCGAACCGGCGTGAGCAGCGGCGAGGCCCGTGGTTTCGAGGCTCGCTTCGCTCGCACCTCAACCACCGTGGCCGCTCGCTTCGCTCGCACCTCAACCACCGTGGCCGCTCGCTTCGCTCGCACCTCAACCACCGTGGCCGCTCGCTTCGCTCGCACCTCAACCACCGGCAGACGGTGGTTAAGGTGCGAAGGCCGCCAGGCCTGAGCCTCGAAACCACCATGCCCACCGTCCGCGACCAGCTGCTCGCCCGCGCGGACGACCCCTCCCCCGGGCTGCTCTTCGAGGACGAGGCCTGGACCTGGGCCGAGGTGGTGCGCGAGTCCTGCGTCCGCTCCGCGGTGCTGGGCGCGCTGCTCCCACCCGGGGAGCCGCCGCACGTGGGCGTGCTGCTCGACAACGTCCCGGACTTCGCCTTCCTGCTCGGCGGCGCCGCGCTCGGCGGCCAGGTCGTCGTGGGCCTCAACCCCACCCGGCGCGGAGCGGCGCTGGCGGCGGACATCGCCCGCGCCGACGTCCGGGTCGTGGTCACGGACACGACGTACGCCGGGCTCCTCGGCGACACGGACCTCCCAGTGCTGCTCGTGGACGGCCCCGAGTGGGCGGCCCTGCTCGACAGCCATGCCGGCGCTCCCGTCCCGCTTGCCCCGGTCGGGCCGGACACGTTGATGATGCTGGTCTTCACCTCCGGCACGTCCGGGGAGCCCAAGGCCGTCAACGTCACGCAGGCGAAGGTCGCCCACCCGGGGCAGTTCCTGTCCGAGCGGTTCGGGCTCGGCCCGGCCGACGTCGCCTACGTGTCGATGCCGATGTTCCACTCCAACGCGATCATGGCGGGCTGGGGTCCCGCGCTCGCGTCGGGAGCCGCGATCGCGCTGGCCCGCCGGTTCTCGGCCTCCGGGTTCCTGCCCGACGTGCGGCGGTACGGCGCGACGTACGCCAACTACGTCGGCAAGCCGCTCACCTACGTCATGGCCACCTCGGAGCAGCCCGACGACGCGCACAACCCGCTGCGCCTGGTGTTCGGCAACGAGGCCAACGACCGCGACATCGACGGCTTCGCCCGCCGGTTCGGCTGCACGGTCGTCGACTCCTACTCCTCGACCGAGAACGCGGTGATCGTGCAGCGGGTCCCCGAGATGCCGGCCGGGAGCCTGGGCCGGCCTGTGGAAGGCGTGCAGGTGCTCGACCCCGTGACGATGGAGGAGACGCCCGACGCTGAGTTCGGGCGCGACGGCGTGCTGCTCAACGCCGCGGAGGCCACGGGCGAGCTGGTCAACACCGCCGGCGCGGGCGCCTTCGCCGGCTACTACAACGACCCGGACGCCGAGGCAGAGCGGATGCGCGGCGGCATGTACTGGTCGGGAGACCTCGCCTACCGGGACGCCGACGGATTCGTCTACTTCGCCGGCCGCACGGCCGACTGGCTGCGGGTCGACGGCGAGAACCTCGCAGCCGCCCCCGTCGAGCGGATCCTGCTGCGACACCCGGCGATCGCCGAGGCGGCGGTCTACGCGGTGCCGGACGAGTCCGTCGGCGACCAGGTGATGGCCGCGCTGGTGCTCCGTGAGCCGGTGGACCCGGCCGGCTTCGAGGGGTTCCTGGCCGCGCAGCCCGACCTGTCCCCCAAGGCGTGGCCTCGCTACGTGCGGCTGGCCGACACCCTGCCGCGCACCGCGACCAACAAGGTGCTCAAGCGCGAGCTCTCCGCCCAGGGGCCGGTCGCCGGAGGTGGCACCCTGTGGGTGCGGGACACGCGCGGCACGGCGTACGCCCCGGAGCGCTGACAACGGATCGCACCGGTGCGTCCGTCTGGGTGGTGAAGGGGGACACCATGACCGACATCACCGTCCTGAACGCGGCTCTCGAGCGAGCCATCGGACCCGGGCCCGAGGGGCCGGAGCTTAGCACCCTCCTGCACCACGGCCACCGGTCCGTACGCCGCCGCCGCGTCGGTGCGGCCGCCACCCTGGCTCTCGCCGCGATCGCCACCGCGGGCGTCGTCCACGGCCTCGACGGGGCGGCGCCGTCGAGCAGCTCCCGGATCGAGCCGGCGACCACGGGGCCCAGCGACGCGGGCCGCCTCGATGAGACGCTCCACGGCCGCGAGCAGGTCTGGGACGCCGGCGCCCGCCACCTGGCGGCGCAGCGCGGGCTGAGCATCGAGGCGGACGGGTCGATCGTGTTCCCCACCGACGTCGTGGTCGTCCGGCACATCGACGACGCCCTGCATCGCGCCCCTGAGGAGCAGTCGGTCGGCTACGTCGTGCGCGAGGACGGCGAGGACGTCTGGTACCTCGGCCGGCTCCGGGCGACGGGCGGCGCGCAGAGCCTCGGCCACCTGGTCACCGGACGCCCCGGAGTCGATGCCCCGACCTTCGAGGACTGGCTCGCCCAGCAGGGCGCCCCATGAGTCGGTCCGACCGCGACGCGGAGTTCGCCGAGTTCGTGCTCGCCCGGCGAGCGCACCTCGCGCGGATCGCGTACGCCGTCTGCGGCGATCAGCACCGGGCGGAGGACCTCGTGCAGACGGCGCTGGTCAAGCTGTACGCCGCCTGGCCACGGATCCGCCGGAGGGGCAACGAGGAGGCCTATGCGCGCACGATCATCGTGCGCGCGGACATCGACGAGTCCCGCCGGCCGTGGCGCCGCGAACGGCCCGGGCTCGACGGCCACGACGAAGCCGCTCCCGAGACGATGACGACCGAGGACCGGTCCGCGCTCTTCGAGGCGCTCCAGACGCTCCCGGCCATGCAGCGCAAGACGGTCCTGCTGCGGCACTGGCTGGGGCTGTCGGTCACCGAGACCGCCGCCGAGCTCGGCATCGGCGAGGGCACCGTCAAGAGCCACACCTCGCGCGGCCTCGCCGCGCTCCAGCAGACGCTGGCCGGCGACGTGCGCTGACGGCTGCTCAGGGTCCCGCCCCCGCGCGCCGTCGCGCCGGGCGGGCGGTGAGCCAGCAACCCTTCCCGGACCCGGCTCGGTTGCCCGGCCACGCTGACCCGGCCGCCGCCAGCCGCCACCGGGCAGGGCGGTGACCCGGCAACCCCATCACCGGTCGGGCGGCGGAGACGGCGCGGTGTCCGCGTCGGTGAAGGGGGTGCCGCCGCCGAAGCCATCGCTGACCTGCCGGCCGTCGAGCACGCGGTACGGCGCGGCCGCGCTCGCCGCGCGGGCCCCGAGCACGTCGACCGGCACCGGCGCGCGGGACGCGACCACGACCAGGTTGCCGAGTCGCCGGGCGCGCAGGGTCGCCGGCTCGGCGGTCAGCAGCATCGACCCGAACACCTGCCGCAGCCCGGCCACGACCCGCCGGCTCCAGCCGAACGGCGCCCGGTCGGTCAGGTTGAGCACGAACAGCCCGCCCTCGTCGAGCACCCGTGCGACGTCCTCGAAGAACTCGACGGTGACCAGCTCCGCAGGCACCCGGGCGTCCGCGAACGCGTCCAGCATCACCAGCTCGGCGTGCCGGTCCCGGAGCGCGGCAACGCCCTCACGCCCGCCGACGGCACGCACCTTGATGCCGCTGCGGCGCGGCAGCGGCAGCTCGCGGCGGACCAGCTCGGTGACCTCGGCGTCCGGTTCCAGCACCACCTGCGGCGACGCCGGCCTGGTGGCCGCGACGTACCGCGGCAGGGTCAGGCCCGCGCCACCGACGTGCACCATCCGCACGGGCTGGCCCGCAGGTGCGGCGGCGTCGACGACGTCGGCCATCCGGCGCACGTAGTCGAAGACCAGCCGGGTCGGGTCGACGAGGTCGACGTAGGACTGGTTCATCCCCGCCATCCGGAGCAGGTGGCTGCCGGGCCGGTCGCCCGGGACGATCTCGGCGTCGGCCATGGCTCAGGTTAGGTCCTGGGGCAGCAGCGGCGGGCCGTGGGTCCGGAGCCGGGTGGGCGCGGTCACCGCGCTACGGTGATCGCCCGCCCACCGACCAGGAGAAGCCCGTGATCGCGCCGCCCCGTCCCGAAGCCGCCGCGTCCGCCCAGGAGCGCCTCGCCGCCCTGGCGACCCCACCCGGAGCGCTCGGCCGGCTCGGTGACCTCGCGGTGTGGCTCTCCGCCTGTCAGGACGCGGTCCCGCCCCGCGAGCTCACCAACGTCCGCCTGGTGATCTTCGCCGGCGACCACGGTGTGGCCCGGCACGGCGTGTCGGCCTTCCCGCCGGAGATCACCGCCGCGATGGTGCGCACGTTCCTCGCCGGCAAGGCCGGCGTCAACGCGCTCGCGAGCGCCCATGGCGTCGCGGTCCGCGTGCTCGACCTGGGCGTCGACGACGACCTGGACGGCGTCCCCGACGACGTACGCCGCTTCAAGGTGCGGCGCTCGTCCGGGGCCATCCACCTCGAGGACGCGCTCACGGCCGAGGAGACCCGGGCCGCGCTCGAGGCCGGGGCCGCCGTCGCGGGTGAGGAGATCGACGCCGGCGCCGACCTGCTCATCAGCGGCGACATGGGCATCGGCAACACCACGCCCGCCGCGGCGCTGGTGGCCGCCGGGCTCGGGCTGCCCGCTCGCGAGGTCACCGGGCGCGGGACCGGCGTCGACTCGATGACGCTCGCCCACAAGGAGCAGCTGATCGACCGGGCGCTCGCCCGGGCCGGCGACCGCACCGACGACCCGGTCGAGACGCTCACCGCGCTCGGCAGCGCCGACCTGGCCGCGAGCACCGGATACCTCCTCGAGGCGGCCCGCCAGGGCGTCCCGGTGCTGCTCGACGGGCTGATGGCCGTTGCCTGCGCCCTCACCGCGGACCGGATCGACCCCGGGGCCGCGGCGTGGTTCGCCGCCGGCCACCGGTCCACCGAGCCCGCGCAGACCCTCGCCCTGGCAAAGATGGGGCTGGAGCCCGCACTCGACCTCGGCATGCGGCTCGGCGAGGGCAGCGGCGCGGTCGCCGCGGTGCCGGTGCTGCGCAGCGCGGTCGCCGTGCTGCGCGACGTCGCGCTGCTCAGCGAGCTCGGTGGGTGAGTCCTGGCGGCTCGCGGTCGGCACGCTGACCGCGCTGCCGGTGGGCGCCGTCGGCGGCGTCGACCGGCGTACCGCCCGCGGTGCGATGCTGCTCGCCCCTCTGGCCGTGTTGCCACTCGGGCTGCTGGTCACGCTGGTGCTCGTGGCCGGCTCGGCCACCGGGCTCCCGCCGCTGGCGGTGGCGTTCGTGGCCGTCGGCGCGCTGGCGATGGGGTCGCGGGCGCTCCACTGGGACGGGCTGTCCGACACCGCCGACGGACTGACCGCGTCCTACGACCCGGCTCGCTCCCTGGAGGTGATGCGGTCCGGCACGAGTGGCCCGGCCGGCGTGGTGGCGACCGTGGTCGTCCTGGGCATCCAGGTCGCCGCGCTCTCGTCGTACGTCGAGGTGGGCTGGCGCGCGATCCTGGCGGGTGCCCTGGTGTGCCTGTCCCGGTGCGCGCTGTGGATCGTGTGCTGCACGCGGGTCCCGCCGGCCCGGCCCGACGGCCTCGGCGCCGCGGTCACCCGGACCGTCCCCGTCCCGATCGCGGTCGTCGGCGGGCTCCTGCTGTCCGTGGTCGGCGGCCTCGCGGTCCTGGTCCTGACCCGCCGGACGGTGCGCCGGTTCGGCGGGGTCACCGGCGACGTGCTCGGGGCCGCGATCGAGGTGGCCCTGGCGACCACCCTGCTCGCGTGGTCCTGGGCCTGACCGGTCCCGGCTGTCACACTTCGCGACCGGCCGTCGTCTGGATGTCGTACCGACTCACCCAGGAGGACGACATGACCGCAACCACCCGCATCCCGCCTGCCGAGATCACCGGGTTCAAGGGCTCGCTGATCAAGCGCTTCGCGCAGAAGAAGCTCGGCCAGGTCCCGGCCTCGCTCGGCGTGCTCTGGCACAACCCGCAGGTGCTCACGGACCTGGCCCGGGCCGGGGGCAAGGTCCAGAAGTGGGCATCCTGCGACGAGCAGCTCAAGTCGTTCGCCCACATGGCGGTGGCCGCTCAGGTCGGCTGCAGCTGGTGCCTGGACTACAACTACTTCGAGGCGAACAACCGCGGCCTCGACATGGACAAGGCCCGCGAGATCCCGCGGTGGCGGGAGTCGGAGGCGTTCTCGCCGCTCGAGCGCGAGGTGCTGGGCTACGCCGAGGCGATGACCGTGACCCCGCCGACCGTGACCGACGGCATGGTGGCATCGCTGCGGGCCCAGCTGGGTGAGGCCGCGCTGATCGAGCTGACGGCGGTCATCGGGTTCGCCAACTCCACCACCCGCCCGAACATCGCGCTCGGCATCGAGTCCGACGGCTTCGCCGCAGCCTGCGGCCTCCGGCCCCTCGCACAGCCGACTGCGGCAGGATCATCGGCGTGACCAGTAGTACCGAGGACCCGTTCGTCACCCACCGGGGGCTCCTCTTCACCGTCTCCTACCAGATGCTGGGATCGGCGACGGACGCCGAGGACGTCGTGCAGGACACCTGGCTGCGGTGGGACGCCATCGGGGCGGAGACGAGGGCCACGGTGCGCGACCCGCGCAGCTTCCTGGTGCGGATGGTGACTCGCAAGGCGCTCGACCGGCTGCGCGCGAACGCCCGGCGCCGCGAGGAGTACGTCGGCGAGTGGCTGCCCGAGCCGCTCCTGACCGCCCCCGACGTGGCCGACGACGTCGAGCTCGCGGAGAGCGTCTCGATCGCGATGCTGACCGTGCTCGAGACGCTCACGCCCGCGGAGCGCGCGGTGTTCGTGCTGCACGAGGTCTTCGACACGCCGTACGACGAGATCGCGGCGGTGCTCGGCAAGTCCGCGCCCGCGGTGCGCCAGATCGGGCACCGGGCCCGGGGACACGTCGCGGCGCGCCGGCCACGGATGGACGTCGGTCCCGCGGAGCAGCAGGAGGTCGTCCGGCGGTTCATGCGGGCGGTCACCCAGGGCGACCTGCAGGGCCTGCTCGACGTGCTCGCGCCCGACGTGGTGCTCGTGGCCGATGGCGGCGGGGTCGTCCAGGCGCTGGTCAACCCGGTGGTGGGAGCCAAGAAGGTCGCGAACCTGCTGCGCCCGTTCAGCCGGCTGGCGCCGGGAGCGCAGTTCGTGCCGGTGCTGCTCAACGGCGCGGTCGGGGCCCGGATCGTGGGCACCGACGACGGCTACGACGCCGCGATCAGCTTCGTGTTCGACCAGGGCCGGATCAGCCGCATCTACGCCGTGCGCAACCCGGCCAAGCTCCACGGCATCGACGTCGAGGCGACGATCCGGCGCTGACCCCGCTCACGGTCAGAGCCGCAGCACGCGCCCGGCCACGACGAGGTGCACCTCGTCGCAGGCGCCGGCGAACCGCTGGTTGACCACGCCGAGAAGGTCGCGGAACAGCCGGCCCGAGCGGTGCTCGGGCACCACGCCCAGGCCGACCTCATTGGTGACCACCACCACCGAGCCCGAGGCCGCCAGCAGCGCGGCCACGGCGGCGTCGGTCGCGGCGGCGACGTGGGCGTGGACCACGTCGGCGGGTGCGTCCCAGAGCTCGGCCTCGTCCAGCGCCGCGGTGAGCCAGGTGCCGAGGCAGTCGACGAGCACAGCGCTCTCCCCCGCCCTCGACAGGGCGTCGGCCAGGTCGCGGGTCTCGACGGTCGCCCAGTGCGCCGGCCGGCGGGCGCGGTGGGCCGCGATGCGTGCCGCCCAGTCGGGGTCGTCGTCCTCCTCGGGGGTCGGCCCCGGCGCGACGTACCTGACGGTGGTCTCGGCGCGGAGCAGCCGCTCGGCGTGGGTGGACTTCCCGGAGCGCACGCCCCCGGTGACCAGGACCTTCACCGGTCGGCGCCCGGCGGCAGCACCGGCAGCCCGGACGGGGCGCCGTCGGTGGCCAGGCCGGCGATCGCGGCGACGTCGAGGTGCTCCTCGACGAGGTCGGCGAGCAGCTCCAGCCGGCGTTGGCGTGCTGCTCCGAAGCTCACCCCGGAAGGCTCCCACACGTGCCCGGTGAGCCGCGCCACCTCGGTCAGGAACGCCGTGCGGAACGCGTCGCCCTCCAGGGCGCCGTGCCACATCGTCCCGAACACGTGGCCGGACCGGGCGCCGCCGAGGAACTCCTCGGCGTCCTCGCCTCGCGTCACGACGCCGTGGTGGATCTCGTAGCCGCTCGCCGCGGCACCGAGCGCGGTGCCGCGCGGCAGCCGCAGCACCTTCTCCGCGGCGAAGTCGGTGCGTACGTCGAGCAGCCCGAGCCCGTCGGCCACGGCGCCGGCCGCGCCCTCCACGCCGGCCGGGTCGGACACGCTCCGGCCGAGCAGCTGGAAGCCGCCGCAGATGCCCAGGACCGGCCTCCCGGCCGCGGCGTGGGCGTGGATCGCGCGGTCGAGCCCGCGGTCGCGCAGCCAGGCGAGGTCGGCGATGGTCGCGCGCGTCCCCGGCAGCACCACGAGGTCGGCGTCGGCGATCGCGCGCGGGTCGGCCGCGAACACCACGTCCAGTCCGGGCTCCAGACCCAGTGCGTCGGCGTCGGTGGCGTTGCTGATCCGCGGCAGCCGCACCACGGCCACCTTGAGCGCCGCCCGGTCGTCCCGTGCCCGCCGGCCGGCCAGGTCGAGGGTGTCCTCGGAGTCCAGCCACAGGTCGGGGTGCCACGGCAGCACGCCGTACACGGTGCGGCCGGTGAGCCGCTCGAGCTCGTCGAGCCCGGGCCGGAGCAGCGACAGGTCGCCGCGGAACTTGTTCACCACGAACCCCGCGACCAGCCGCTGGTCCGCCGGCTCGAGCAGCGCCACGGTGCCGAACATCGCGGCCAGCAGCCCGCCGCGGTCGATGTCGCCGACCACCACGGTCGGCAGGCCGGCGTGCCGTGCCAGCCCCATGTTGACGTAGTCCCCCGCCCGCAGGTTGATCTCGGCCGGGCTCCCGGCGCCCTCGGCGACGACGACGTCGTAGCGCGCCGCCAGGTCGTCGAACGCGTCGTACGCCGCGCGGGTCAGCCGGTCGCGCCGGCCCGCGAAGTCGCGGGCACCGACCTCACCGGCCGCGCGACCCATCACGACCAGGTGGCTGCGCAGGCTGCCGGGCTTGAGCAGCACCGGGTTCATCGCGGCCTCGGGCTCGGCGTTCGCCGCGACGGCCTGGACCCACTGCGCGCGGCCGATCTCCGCGCCGTCGGCGCAGACCATGGAGTTGTTCGACATGTTCTGCGCCTTGAACGGCGCCACCTTCACCCCCGCGCGCGCCAGCGAGCGGCACAACGCGGTGGTGACGACGCTCTTGCCGGCGTCGGAGGTGGTGCCGGCGACCAGGATCCCGCTCATGGGCAGCCCAGCATAGGAGGCGGGCGCGGTGACCCAGGGCCTGGGCACAAAGTCCCGTCCCTGACGGGACCCGGGACCCTGCCGAGCACGCCGGGCCGGAGGTGATCGTCGTCACGACCGCGCACCGAGCCCCCGCGGGAGGACCCGATGAACCCCGGCCAGAACTACCCGATCGCCGAGCACCCACCCACGTTCTGGGTGCTGTTCCTCATCGGCGTGATCCTCATGGTGGTCGCCCTCACGGGCGTCTTCCTCGTCGCCGTCGGCCGGGCCTGCCAGGCCACCCGCGCCGACACCGCGGCCCCGGAGCCCGAGCGCGCACCGGACGTCGGGCGGGCCCCGCGCCGGCACGGCGTGATCCACCCCGCCTGAGTCCAGGCCGAGCGACCTACGCCGGGCCGCCGGCGCGGGTCACTCCGTGGCGTCGGCCGTCGGCCGGCTGGCTGCGGGGGCGGGAGCCGGACTGCTGCCGTTGGTGGCCGCGCCGCCCTTGATCGAGGTGATCAGGTTCTGCGCCAGGCCGAGTCCGGCGCCGCCCATCGTGAGCGCCTTGCCCAGCATGTCCTCCATGCCGTCGGCGCCGTTGAGCACGACGAGGTTGTCGATGTTGCCGAGCGCCGAGGCACCCGCCTTCACGATCTCCGGGTAGTGCTCGGCGATGGTCTGCGCGATCACCGCGTCCTGGTTCTCGGCGAGCGCCTCGGCTCGCGCCTTGATGCCGGCGGCCTCGGCGAGGCCACGAGCCTGGATCGCCTTCGCCTCGGCCTCGCCGGTGGCGGCGGTGGCCCGCGCCTCGGCGTCACCGCGCAGGGTGGTCTCCTCGGCCTCGGCCCGGGCCCGGGCGATCTTCGCCTGGCGGTCGGCGTCGGCCAGCGTGACCTGCCGGTAGGCCTCGGCGTCCGCGGGCTTGCGGATCTGGGTGTCGAGGACCTTCTCGGCGCGCTGCGCGTCGAGCTCGGCGGCCGCCGTCTCGGCCTTGACGACCTCCTGGCGGGCCTGGGCCTCGGTGAGCGGTCCGGCCTGGGCCGCCTGGGCCTTCGCGGTGTCGACCTCGGCCTGGTAGCCGGCCTGCTCGATCTGGGACTGCCGGACCGCCTCGGCCTTGCGGGCGTCGGCGACCTGCTCGGCCTGGGTGGCCTCCTGGTCGCGCTGCGCGGCGGCGATCCGGGCCGCGGCCTCGATCGCGGCGGCCTGCGGCTTGCCGAGGTTGTTGATGTAGCCGACCTCGTCGTCGATCTCCTGGATCTGCAGGGAGTCGACGATCAGCCCGAGCTTGCCCAGGTCGTCGGCCAGCGAGGTGCGGATGTTCGCGGTCAGCGACTCCCGGTCGTGGAGCATCCCCTCGACCGTCATGCCGCCGACGATCGCACGGAGGTGGCCGGCGAAGAGCTCGTGGATCGTGCTGACCAGCGTCTCCTCGTCCTGCTCGAGGAAGCGGCGGGCGGCGTTCGCGATGCTCGCCTTGTCGTCGGCGACCTTGAAGACGACGACGCCCTTGACGGTCAGCGGGATCGACTGGCTCGACACCGCCTTGACGGTCAGCGTGGTGGTGCGCAGCCCGAGGTAGAACCGGCGCACGGTCTGGAAGCCCGGGATCACCGCGGTGCCGCGGCCGACCACGATCTTGAAGCCGCGGCCGGTGTCACCCGGCATGTCCGCCGGCGTCTCACCGTGAGCCCCGAGGCCGGAGATGATCAGCGCCTCGTTGGGCTCGGCGACCCGCCAGATCATCTTGAAGACGAGCACGAGGAAGAGGACGGCGGCGAGCGCGACCGCGCCCAGGATGAGGAGAGTCATGACGATGGCTTCCGGTTCAGGCCGCTACAGCGCAGCGGAGACGTAGACGATGCGCGGCTGGGCGTACTCCATGACCCGCACGAGGGTGCCGATCGGGAGTGTGTCCGTGCCGACGTACGGATAGGCGTTGAACGCCTCGCTGCCGCCTCGGATCGGCAGGATCACCTCGCCGACGAGACCGGGGCCGACCGTACCGGTCACGCGTCCCTCACGACCGACGACGCTGTCGTCCCCGCGGTCGACTGCAGACCTGCGCGCCATCCGAACCCCCGTTCGTCCTCGCTCCGAGCAACGCGACACAGACATCAGACCACATCGGTGCGCGCCTGACGACCGCGCCCCCGGTTCAGCTGTGGACCAGGGCGGACAGCACTCTCGCGGCCGGTGATCCCGTCGGCACGGGCACGACGACGCGCGCCAGCCCCGCCACCAGTGACACGAGCGCGACGTCGGGGTACGCCGGGTGGGCCTCGTCCTCGACACCGTCCAGAGCGCGTCGCGTCACGAGCACCCGGGAGAGCGTGTGGACGGGTGACCGACCGCGGGCCAGCCCGATGCGCCCGAACACCTCGACGGTGTCCTCGTCCGCGGCGACGACGGCCGCGTGCAGCGTCATCGGGCGCAGCGCGTGGGCGACGCGCCGGGCAGCCCCCTCCAGCCCGTCGCCGCCGGGTCGCACGACCCGCCTGCCGTGCGACGCCACCACCCGCAGCTCCGGTCTGCTGGCGGCCACCGCCCGGTGGGCGTTCACGACCCCGATGTCGTCGAGCCCCAGCGCCGTCGGCTCGAGCATCCCTGGGGCGCGGCCGGGCTCGAGGGCGTCACCTGCCTCGCGGGCGACCGGCGGGCGCACGGCGAGGAGCCGGAGCTCCTCGACGAGCCGACCCGGGTTGGCCCGGTCGGCGCCGTTGTAGGTCAGGGTGACGACGTCTCCCTCGCGGGTGTGCACCAGGACCCGGGCGTCCAGCAACGTCACGACGTCCTCGATCGCGACCACGTCGGCGTAGGCGACCCGCCGGACGTCGTACCCGCCACCGGTGGCCGGCCGGCTGAGAACGGTCAGGTGCTCGGGCTCCAACGCCACCAGGTGGTCGTAGAGGTCCATGCCGGCGTGGGCATCACGACGGGCGATGCTCCGCGGCACCTTGAGCACCAGCCGGGCCGCTCCCAGGTCGAGACCGTGGGGACGGTAGAGACGCGGGACGTCGTCCTCGGACCGGACCTCGTCGACCCAGGGCCCGAACAGGTCGTACTCCCGGGTGTCGGTGACCACGGCGCCCTCCTCGTCGGCCCGACCCACGTTACGGGCTCAGAGCGTCCGGAACCGGCGAACGGGTGCGACCCCGGGTGCGACCCCGGTCACCCGGGGCGGCGTCCCTGCTCAGGCGAGGGCGGCTCGGGCGGCCACGAACGCCTCCACGCACCGGCGTACGTCGGCCTCCGCGTGCGCGGCCGACAGCTGGACCCGGATCCGCGCCTTGCCGCGCGGCACCACCGGGAACGAGAACGCGATGACGTAGACGCCCTGCGTGAGCATGTGGTCGGCGATCGCCGTCGCCACCCGGGCGCCGTCGTCGCCGGGGAACATCACCGGGATGATCGGGTGCTCGCCGGGCAGCAGCGCGAACCCCGCCTCGGTCATCAGCGACCGGAACAGCGCGCTGTTGGCGGCGAGGGTGTCGCGAGCCGCGCTGGAGGACGTCACCAGGTCGAGCGCCTTGAGCGAGCCGGCCACGACACCGGGGGCAACCGAGTTGGAGAACAGGTAGGGACGCGACCGCTGCCGCAGCAGGTCGACGACCTCCCGGTGGGAGGCGATGTAGCCGCCCGAGGCTCCCCCGAGCGCCTTGCCGAGCGTGCCGGTGAGGATGTCGACGCGGTCCATCACCCCGAACAGCTCGGGTGTGCCGCGTCCGCCGGGTCCCACGAACCCGACCGCGTGGGAGTCGTCGACCAGCACCATCGCGGAGAACTCGTCGGCGAGGTCGCAGATCTCGGCGAGCGGGGCGTAGCTGCCGTCCATGGAGAACACGCCGTCGGTGGCGATCAGCACCCGTCGGGCGTCGGCCTCGCGGGCCGCGACCAGCTGGGTGCGCAGGTCGGCCATGTCGGCGTTCCGGTAGCGGTAGCGGGCCGCCTTGCTCAGCCGGATGCCGTCGATGATCGAGGCGTGGTTGAGCTCGTCGGACACGATCGCGTCCTCCTCGCCGCAGAGCACCTCGAAGACGCCGCCGTTCGCGTCGAAGCACGAGCTGTAGAGGATCGTCGCCTCGGTCTGCAGGAACTCCGAGAGCCGCCGCTCCAGCTCGGTGTGCTGGGTCTGGGTGCCGCAGATGAACCGCACCGAGCTCATCCCGAAGCCCCAGGTGTCGAGCGCCGCCTTGCTGGCCGCGATCACCTCGGAGTGGTCGGAGAACCCGAGGTAGTTGTTGGCGCAGAAGTTCAGCGCGTCACCGGCGGTGGTGGAGATGTGCGCGGCCTGCGGCGTGGTGATCTCGCGCTCGCGCTTGTAGAGACCGGCGGCCTCGATCTCCGCCAGGGTGTCGGCCAGCTGCTGCTTGACGTCGCCGTACATGTGTCAGCTCCAATCCAGGACGGCCTTGCCGGCGGTGCCGGACCGGGTGTGCTCGAACGCCTCTTCCCACTGCTCCGCAGGCCCGCGCCACGTGATCACGGACTGTACGGCGTCCCGGAGGGCAGGGCCGGTCGCGAGCATCGAGCCCATCAGGTACCACGTCTCGAACATCTCACGACCGTAGATCCCCTTCAGCGTGATCATGTGCGTGATCACCCGACCCCAGTCGATCTCGTACGCCGAGTGCGGCAGGCCCAGCAGCGCGACCCGGCCGCCGTGGTTGAGGTTCAGGAGCATGTCGCGCACGGCGGCGGGCGCGCCGGACATCTCCAAGCCGATGTCGAACCCCTCGAGCATCCCGAGCTGCTCCTGAGCCCAGGCGAGGTCCTGGCCCTGGGAGAGGTCGACCGCGAGGTCGGCGCCGGCCCGGGCGGCCAGCGCCAGCCGCTCCGGCCTGAGGTCGGTCACCGCGATGCGCCGGGCCCCCGCGTGCCGCACGATCGCGGTCGCCATGATGCCGATCGGGCCGGCGCCGGTGATCACCACGTCCTCGCCCACCACCGGCCACTGCAGGGCGGTGTGGGTGGCGTTGCCCAGCGGGTCGAACAGCGCGCCGAGGTCGGGGTCGAGGTCCGCCGGCTGCACCCACGCGTTCGTCGCCGGGATCACGATGTAGTCGGCGAACGCGCCGTCGCGGTTGACCCCGATCCCGATGGTGTGGATGCACAGCTGGCGGCGGCCGGCGCGACAGTTGCGGCAGGCGCCGCACACGATGTGCCCCTCGCCCGAGACCCGGTCCCCCACCGAGACGTGGTCGACATCCGAGCCGACCTCGACGACCTCGCCGAAGAACTCGTGCCCGATCGTCATCGGTGTCTTGACCGTCGCGGCGGCCCAGTCGTCCCAGGTCAGCAGGTGCAGGTCGGTGCCGCACAGGCCCGCTCTCAGCACCCGGATCTTCACGTCGCGGTCCCCGCAGACCGGTTCGGGTACGTCGACGAGCTCGAGTCCGGGACCGGCGGTTGTCTTCACGAGTGCGCGCACGAGCCCATCCTGCACCGCGCACCGACCCGCCAGGCACGCGGGCACGCCGTCCGGTGCCGGCTGTCGCGAGCGAGTGCCGGATCGTCGCGTGCCGGACGTGCGGTCAGAAGGTCAGGACCTCGTCGGCCTCGACCGTCCAGGCCGCGAGCTCGTCCATCGTCGAGCGTGGCGCCTCGTCGATGAGGTGGCCCGCGGTGAGTCCACGCGCGTCCAGGCACGTGCCGCAACAGGCGATCCGCCCGCCGTGGCGGGCGAAGCCCTGGAGCATCCGGTCGAGGGTGTAGTAGCCGTCGGGCGTCTTCTGTCCCGCGACGGCGCAGGTCACGGCGTCGCCCATCAGGAACACCTTGACCTCGGCGTCGTCGCGTCGGCTGAGGGCGACCGCGAGTCGCACGGCGTTGTAGGTCTCGTCGGCACCGTAGGCGGGTCCGTTGAGGATGAGCAGGATCTGCTTCACGGCGCGATGCTCCTTCGTCCGGTGTCGTGGGCCGTGCCCGCTGCGATCGCACCGCGGCGCAGCCATCGCAGGTGCTCGTGGTCCCCCAGCAGCTCGATGCGGCGCCACATCACGCTGCCGGGCACGGCCTGGCTGGGGTGGCATCCCACGGCGTCGAGCTGGCGAGTGCGGTCCACCGGCACGACCAGGTCGATCTCGCTGTCGGTGTGGCCGTCGAAGGCGGCACCGTGCTCCTCACGCAGCTGTCGCGCGACCGTGGCGGGCACCGTCCAGCCGAGGACCGGCAGGTCCAGGGTCTCTGCGGCGCGGACGGCGGCGGCGGTGGCGTGGGCGTGGTCCGGGTGACCGGTGACGCCATCGAGGTCGAACCCGATGAGTCCGTCGGCACCGACGCCCTCGGCTGCGGAGATCACGTGTGCGGCGAGCTGGTCGAGGCCGACCTCGGGGAGGTGCCCGTCGGGGTAGGCCAGGAGCTCGACCGACTGCAGGCCGAGGGCGGCGGCGGCTGCGGTGAGCTCGTCGGTGCGCAGCTCGGTGAGGTCTCCGGGGACGCCGTGCAGGGTGGAGGCCTCGCCGCGGGTCAGGCACAGGACGGACACCCGGGCGCCGGCTGCGGCGAAGGCGGCGAGGATCGCCCCCAGGGCGAACGACTCGTCGTCGGGATGCGCGACGACGGCCAGCACCGAGCGCCACGGTGGCAGTGCGTTGTGCGTCATGGGCGTGCGCTCCTCGGCTCGCGCGTCAGGCGGCATCGGTCTCGAGGGCCAGGCCGGAGACGCGCCACTCCAGGACGCCGTCGGCGGCCCGCCGGGCCCTGAGCCCACGAGCGTTCAGCAGCCGGACCGCGTCGTGGGCCAGCACGCAGTACCGCCCCCGGCAGTAGGCGACGATCTCGAGGTCCGCGGGCAGCTCGGCCAGCCGCTCGGAGAGCTCCTCGAGCGGGATGTGGATCGCCCCGCGCAGGTGGCCGCCGGCGTACTCGGCTCCGGGCCGTACGTCGAGGACGACCGCGTCTCCCGCCTCCATGCGCCGCAGCAGCTCGGCGGTGTCGACCTCGTCGGTGTCCTCCGGACCGAGATAGGCGCGACGGGCGGGCTCGGTGTGCGGCCGGTGGGCGAGCGCGACCCCCCGCAGCTGCTCCCACAGCCGCGCGACGTCGTCACCGGCGAGCGAGTAGTAGACCCACTTGCCCTCGCGGCGCGGCTCGACCAGGCCGGACGCACGCAGGGTCTGGAGGTGCGCGGAGCAGGTGCTCATGCCGAGCGCCGCGGCGGCGGCGAGGCCCTCGACGCTCCGCGGCCCCTGCGCGAGGAGGTCGATGATCTCGAGCCGCTTGGGATGGCCGAGGACCTTGCCGACGGCGGCGAACTCGGCGAACAGGGTGTCCTTGCCGGACGGGTCACTCATCCCCGCCACCTCCTCGGTCCTGGCTGCCCGCTTTACGATACCTCATTCCATGAATCGACAGAATCTAACTGGTTCAAACTCCGACGAGCCTCACGGCCCGCTGTACGTGTTCCTCGACCACCCACTGCAGGTGCGTGTCGGGCATGGCGGGGTCGGTCTCGGCACCGTCTAGGGAAGGCAGACCGCCGAGCGGATGGTCCGGGAGGCTCGCTTCGCAGACGTCACCCCCACGACCTCGAGGAGGACCCGTTCAACGGCTGCTTCGTCGCCCACCCCTGCCGGGCGCCGCCACCGGGTCGCGCGAGAGGGATCGGGCGTGCCCGCCCGCTGCCTGGGGCCGGTCCCCCCAATCACCCGCTTGTCTCTCTTTGCACCGGGATTCCGCGCACGAGGATCGCTCGGGGACTGCCCAGGGTGGAGGTGTCCCGGGAGACGTCACCGTCCACCACAAGCACGTCAGCGGCATGGCCCGGCGCGAGGCGCCCGGTCTCGCCGGCGAGACCGCATGCCTGCGCACTGGCCGATGTCGCGGCCGCGAGGGCGTCGGCCGTCGAGTAACCCCCTTCGACCATCTCCCCGACCGTGCGCCACACATTGCCGTGCCGTTTCGGTGGCGCCATCCCGGAATCGACTCCGGTGATCACCCGAACGGCGTGCTCCCTCAGCCTGGCGAGCTCAGCGATCCGCGCAGCGTAGAACTCATCGAAGCTGCTGACTCCGAACCGTGCCATGAGCTCGGCGAGCGGCGGAGGCGGCGTCGGCATCAGCGCGTGGAAGCTGCGGTCATTCCCCATGGTGAGGTCCACGTACACGCCTCGTCGAGCCACCTCATCAAGAAGGTCGTCGTCGATCCTCGAGCCGTGCGCCGAGGACAGACCGGTGAAGTGCTCGATACCGTCCGCGCCGGCCGCCACGGCGTTCTCCATCGCGACGAGGGAGTGGGCGTGTGCGACCAAGGGCAGACCAACTCGGTGTGCCTCCTCGACGAGGACGGTCAGCTCGGCCGCCGTGAACTGCGCACCCAGCTGATCGCTCCCCGGGGTCGCGAACCCGCCGGAGGCCATCACCTTGATCACATCCACGCCTCGCTCGGCGCGTTCGCGGACTGCGGAACGGAGGTCAGCATCGAGCACTCCGCCGACGGCGCCGCCGAGGAAGTGGCAGTGCCCACCGGGGGTGGTGACCGGCGGCCCCGACGCGACCACGCGGGGCAGACCCGGAGCATCGCGGAATCCGAGCGTGCGGTATCGGATGTCGCCCAGGTCCCGGACTGTCGTCGCGCCGGCGGCAGCGTGGGCGCGCAGCGACGCGATGATGATCGCGTCGATCTCCCCGTCGGTCATGGCCGCCGTGCGTTCGAGCCCACCCACGGTGCAATCAGCGACCAGGTGGGTGTGACAGTCGATCAGGCCAGGGAGCACCGTGCCGTCGTACTCGGCGACGTCGACATCTGCCGGGAGGTCGACACGATCCGTATCGACGTCGACGATCCGGTCACCGGCGACCACAACCGTCGCCCCACCAGGCAGGAACCGGTTGCCGTCGAACGCATGCGCCGCACGGATCGCGAACACGCGACCATGCTCCTGGGTGCGCACCAATCCGGCAATGGATGAACCCCGCTCATTTCTCGCGAGGTGTCTGCCGCCCACCGCATGGGAGAGCCGAAGCCCGGGCGCCGCTGCTCCATGAGGTGGCCGCCCGGACCGATGGCGCGCGAACCGCCAGATGAAGAACACCCGGACCCACGCTTCCGTGGGTCCGGGTGTCCGCGATGTCCTGAGACATCACTTTGTCGGGCTGACAGGATTTGAACCTGCGACCCCTTGACCCCCAGTCAAGTGCGCTACCAAGCTGCGCCACAGCCCGAACACTCCGCGCGGTCCCGACAAGCGCGACCACCCGAGCGGCGTGAACACTACCGCAGCCGGGGCGATGACCCGGAATCGGGTCGTGTGCCTGCGCCCGCGCCATGGCGCGTCGGGGGGCACACGACCCGACGGGATCGCGTCAGTCCCGGACCTGGCCGCTGTCGTCGGACACCTTCAGCGACGAGATGTCGACGGCGACGAAGGCCGACGCCGGGATCTCCTTGAGCTCCTCCACCAGGGACGCGGGCCACCGGGCGTTCTGCTCCCCCTGGAAGTACCACGGCGAGCCGTTGTCGGCGAGCACCAGGCCGTACTTCTTCATCGCGGCGATCACCGCGACGGCGTACGCCGAGAAGCCCCGGGTCGAGAACCCGGCCCGCAGCCGGAACCGCGCGCCCATCGGCGGGTAGGCCCGGGAGTCCTGCGAGCCGGCGTCGTGCCGGGCCGGCCACAGGTGGTGGCGGCTCGTGACGTCGGTGGTGAACCGGATCGCGTGGTCGACCCTGCCGGCCCTGACCTCGTTCCAGCGCAGCAGCCCGGGCAGGATCGGCAGCCCCGCGGCGTCAGCAGACGTCCACCCGTCTGGCCGCAGCCGGTTGGACGTCAACGACCACACCGCTCCCGAGCCGGCGACCCAGCGTCCGCCGCGCACCCGGGTGTTCCAGGTCTCGTAGAGGCGGCACGAGCCGCGGTCGACCACGATCGCGTGCTTGTCCCCCGCCGACCCCCGGCCGCCCTCGATCCGGGTGTCCACGCCGAGCGGGTACCGCACCCGGTCGCTCTCGCTCGCGTAGTCGAACCGGACCCGTACCTTCGGGTGCGACGGCCTCACGACCGTGATCGGGATGCCGTAGTCGGGCCCGGCGCCGTACGACGGGCCGAAGTCAGGGTGCAGGTCCACGCCGGTCGACATGTGCGAGAGCCAGGCCCGGCTGCGGGCGTGCACCGGGAGGTCGCGGACGTCGGCATGCCACCAGCTGTCGGCCGGGAACGCCGAGCACGACGTGCCGCCGACCGGCCTGGCGTCGTACACCGGCCGGCCGGCGGACGACGGCGCGGCGGCCGACGAGCCGGCCAGCAAGCCGACCACCGCGAGGAGCACGAGCCTGCGCATGGACCGACGGTAGCCCTCGGACCGGCCGGGCCTACCGCTTGCGCTTCTCCCGCGGCCGCTGCTGCAGGATGATCGGGGTGCCGACGAACCCGAACTCCTCGCGCAGCCGGCGCTCGATGAACCGCTCGTAGCCCGCGTCGAGCCGGCCGCTGGTGAACAGCACGAACATCGGCGGCGCGGTCGAGGCCTGGGTGCCGAACAGGATCTTGGGCTGCTTGCCGCTGCGCACCGGGTGCGGGTGCTCGGCGACCAGCCGGCCGAGGAACCCGTTCAGCGCGCCGGTGGAGATCCGGGTCTCCCAGCCCTCCAGTGCCTTCTCCAGCGCCGGGACGAGCCGGTCGACGTGCCAGCCGGTCTTGGCGGTGATGTTGATCCGCGGCGCCCACTGCACCTGGACGAGCTCGCGCTCGATCTCGCGGTCGAGGTAGTAGCGGCGCTCCTCGTCGACGAGGTCCCACTTGTTGAACGCGATGACCAGCGCCCGGCCCGCCTCGCGGACGGTCTGCAGGATCCGGACGTCCTGCTCGGAGATCGACTCGCCGCCGTTGACGACCAGGACCGCCACCTCGGCGCGGTCGATAGCGGTCGAGGTCCGCAGGGAGGCGTAGTACTCGTGCCCGGAGGCCTCCTTGACCCGCTTGCGGATGCCGGCGGTGTCGATGAACCGCCAGGTCTTTCCGCCCAGCTCGATGAGCTCGTCGACCGGGTCGACCGTGGTGCCGGCCACGTTGTCGACGACGACGCGCTCCTCACCGGCCAACTTGTTGAGCAGGGAGGACTTGCCGACGTTGGGCTTGCCGACGATCGCGATCCGGCGCGGCCCGCGGGCCTCCGGCTCGCGCTCGGGCGGCGGCTCGGGCAGGGCGTCGAGGATCGCGTCGAGCATGTCGCCCGACCCGCGGCCGTGGAGCGCGGACACGGGCCACGGCTCCCCCAGTCCGAGGTTCCACAGCCCGTAGGCCTCGGCCTCGGTGCGCTGGTCGTCGACCTTGTTCGCGGCCAGCACGACAGGCTTGCCCGACTTGCGCAGGATCCTGACCACGGCCTCGTCGGCGTCGGTGATGCCGACGGTCGCGTCGACGACGAACAGCACGGCGTCGGCGAGCGTGACCGCGACCTCGGCCTGGGCGGCGATCCGCTCGGCGAGCCCCCGGGCGTCGGGGTCCCAGCCGCCGGTGTCGACCACGGTGAAGGCGCGGCCGTTCCAGTTGGCGTCGTAGGACACCCGGTCGCGGGTGACGCCGGGGACGTCCTCGACGACCGCCTCGCGGCGGCCGATGATCCGGTTGACCAGCGTCGACTTGCCGACGTTGGGCCGTCCGACGACGGCGAGGACGGGAACGGGGCCGAGTGCTTCGGCGTCCGCGGTGGCATCCGGGGTGCCGTCAGGGGCACCCTCGAGCTCGGTCATGGTGCTCCTTGATCGGTGACCCCGGTGGCGGGGTCTGGGTCTACGTCGGTCACGGGCAGCGGACCCGGCAGCTCCCGGCCGGTCGACGCGCGCGCACGGTCCAGCTGGACCAGCATGTGCTCCCGTAGCAACAACGAGGACTTCTCCACTTGTTCCCGGGTGCGTGGCCACGGGATCGGGTCGATCCGGTAGGCCTCGCCGAACACGAGGTCGATGCGCGAGCGCCGGGGCGGCAGCGAGTTGTGGTGGCCGCCGGGCTCACGGCTGCCGAGCATGGTCACGGGTACGACGGGGGCGCCGGACACCAGCGCCAGGTACGCCGCGCCACGGTGGAAGCGCCGCAGGTCGCCGGCCCCACGACCGCCCTCGGGGTAGATCCCGATCGCTCCCCCGCCGCGCAGCACCTTGAGGCAGGTCTTCACCGCGGCCGGATCGGGCCGGAACCGGTCCAGCGGGATCTGGCCGGCCTGGATCAGGAACCGGCCGAACAGCCCCCGGAACAGCTCGATCTTCGTCAGCGCGTGCGCCGGCCGCGGCGCGAAGATCGCGAGCAGCGGGCCGTCGAGGACGCCCACGTGGTTGGAGGCGTAGATCACCGGGCCGTGGCGCGGCACCTGCTCGGGCTGGTGGACGCGCACGTCGTACCACCGCCGGATCAGCCAGCGGGCCAGCGGCCGCAACGGCGAGTACAGCGCGTAGCGGGGCGCGCCCCGGGCGGTGTCGCTGCGCGGCAGCTCGCGGTGGGCCGAGAGGTCCTTCATCGCGCCCTCATCGCGCCGCCCTCACGCGCGCGTCGGCGTCCTCGACCAGCCCGACGACCAGCCCGATGACCTCCTCGAGGGAGTACGGCGTGGTGTCGATGTGCACCGCACCGTCGGCCCGCACGAGCGGCGCCGTGGCGCGGCCCGAGTCTATCCGGTCCCGGGCGAGCAGGGACTCCTGGGTCGCGGCCACGTCGGTCGCGCCGGTCGCACCCTGCTCGGCAGCCCGGCGTACGGCGCGGGCCTCCGGGTCGGCGCTCAGGTAGACCTTGACCGGGGCGTCCGGCGCGACGACCGAGCCGATGTCGCGGCCCTCCACGACGATGCCCCCGGCGCGGGTCTCGCGGGCGATGACCGCGCGCTGCAGGTCCAGCAGGCGGGCGCGCACCTCGGGGACGGCGCTGACGGGCGACACCGCACCGTTGACCGCGTCACCGCGGATCTCCACGGCGACGTCGGTGCCGTCGACGGTGATCGTCGGATTCTCCGGGTCGGTCCCGGAGACGATGTCGGGCTCGCCGCAGCGCGCCGCGACCGCGCCGGCGTCGTGGACGTCGACGCCCTCACGCAGCAGCCACCAGGTCATCGCGCGGAACATCGCGCCGGTGTCGAGGTAGCGCAGGCCAAGCCGGGTCGCGACGCCGCGCGACGTGCTCGACTTGCCCGATCCCGAGGTGCCGTCGACGGCGATCACAAGACCGACGAGAGCGTCGGGGGCGGGCGTGCTCGAGGTGTGCTCCACGGGGCCGCAGCCTACCGGTGAGTCACCCATCCCCGTGACTCCAGAGACGTCAGCAGGTGCTCGGCGCGGGTCTCGTCGACCACGAGTTCGACCAGTCCGACGGGCCGGCCCGGGTCGTGGTCGATGTGGACGTCCTCGATGTTGACCCCGCTGGCGCCGGCGTCGGCGAACAGGCGGGCGAGCTCGCCGGGGTGGTCGGGCACCGAGACGAACACCGATCGGGTGGGCCGCGCGGGGCCGCCGTGCTTGCCGGGGATCGCGCGGGTGCCGGCGACGCCCTGGGCGAGCACGGTCTCGAGGGCGTGCCGGTCGTCGGCCGCCACGGCGTCGATCACGGTGTCCAGCTGCGCCCGGACCTCGGCGAGGAGGCCGAGCACGGCCTGGGCATTCGCGGAGACGATCTGGCCGTACAGCGCCGGGCTGCCCGCCGCGACGCGGGTGACGTCCCGGACTCCCTGACCGGACAGCGCGAGGTGCTGCTCCGGAGCGCCGACCAGGCGTCCCGCGACCAGCGAGGCGAGCAGGTGCGGCACGTGGGACGTCCGCGCGACCGCCTTGTCGTGCTCCTCCGGGCTGAGCGGCACCGGCACGGCGCCGCACAGCACCGCGAGCGCCTCGACCAGGCGTACGGCGGCGGCCTCGTTGCCGTCGTGCGGCGTGATCGCCCACGGACGGCCGTCGAAGAGCACGGGCGTCGCGGCCAACGGCCCGGACCGCTCCGAGCCGGCCATCGGGTGCCCGCCGACGTAGCGGCTCGCCACCTCCGGACCCACGGCCCGCTCCACCTGCGCGGCGAGGCCGGACTTCACGCTGCCCACGTCGGTGACCACGGCCTCGGGACGGTCCCGCAGCGCCTGTGCGATGACCCCGCTGAGCGCGTCGGGCGGCACGGCCACGACCACGAGCTGCGGCCGGTCGTCCGTGGCGCTGGGCCGGCCGGCGCCGAGGCCGGAGGCCGTGCGCACGTGCTCGACCGCGGCGTCGGACAGCAGGACGTCGAGGCCGGCGCGGCGGCAGGCCAGCCCGATCGAGGTGCCGAGCAGCCCGGCGCCGACGACCTCGACCGGTCCGGTCAGCTCGCTACTCATCGTCGGGCACCGACCGGACCCGGGTCAGGTCGGTGCGCAGCGCCGCCGCACCGTGCAGGTAGACGTGGGTGATGTCGGAGCGCGGCAGGTCGGTCTCGACGTGCGCCATCATCCGCACCACCCGCGGCATCGAGCCGGCGATCTCCAGCTCGCGGGCGCAGATCAGTGGCACGTCGCCGAAGCCGAGCCGGCGCGCGGCGTACGCCGGGAACTCCGAGACCAGGTCGGAGGTCGCGGTGAAGATCACCGAGATGAAGTCGTCGACCTCGAGTCCGTTGGCCGCCATCACGTCCACGACCATCTCGGCGACCCGCTCGAGCATGTGGTCGCGCGTGTCCTCGTCGAGCTGGGTCGCTCCTCGCACTGCCCTGACTGCCACGCCGCAAGGTTATCGACGCGACGCCCCACCCTCGCGCCGGTCTCACCCGGCGGGTCCCTGGCTCAGCGAGGCTCAGGAGGGCTGGTAGCTGCCGAAGGACCAGTGGTTGCCCTCGGGGTCCTCGACGCTGCCACCCCGGCCGCCGTAGTCCTCCTCGACCATCTCGCGGACCACGCACGCCCCGGCGGCGACCGCCCGGTCGAACGCCGCGTCGGGGTCGGCGGTCACCAGGTAGGCCGCCGACCCGCCGGCGTTGCGGACCACGCCGCCCTCGCGCAGCGAGCCGAACATGATCCCTCCGCCCTCGGGCCACAGCCACTCGGCATGGACGACGACCGACGGGTCGGCCTCGTCGCGATACGTCGCGTGCTCGACGAACCCGACCGCACCGAGCCAACGCATCATCGTGTCCGCGTCACGGAACGCGAGGCTCTGCCAGTGCTTGATGTGCTGGGCGTCACTCATGCGGCCAGCGTGCCGCGGCATCGCCACCCAGGTCTTGGAGGAATGGGAACTCCTCCCGCAGCCAGGTGGACGGCGGGCAGCCGGCCAGCGCAACCCACTCGCGGGTGAGGTGCGCCTGGTCCGCGTACCCGCACGCGTGCGCGACGTCGGCCAGCGGGACTCGGCCGACCCTCGCGCGGGAGGCCTCGAACCGGCCGAGTCGCTGCACCTGCTTCGGCGACAGTCCGGTCTCGGCCCGGACGAGCGCCCCCAGGTGCCGTCGGCTGTAGCCGACGTCGTCGGCGACGGCCTGCACCGGGACGCCGCGCGCCAGGAGGTGACAGGCGCGCTCGACCTCGCCCCGCGGAGAGTCGGGCTGGCGCCGCGCCAGCTCGGCGTGGAGGGCCGAGGCGACCACCGCCGCCCGCTCCGCCGGCTGCGCGGCGGCGAGCCGCTCCGGGAGGTGACGCAGCCGTGGAACCGCCGCCTCGAGCTCGTCGAGCTCCAGCAACCCGCCTGCGAGCGCGGCGGCGGGGAGGCCGAGCAGCGCACGTGCCCCCGCGAACGTCAGCGCCACCTGTACCCCCTCCTGCCGGCCGCGGTGGTGGATCTCGGCGGGGTGGGGGTGGAGCCCGGACAGCGACGACCAGCCGCACCTGCGGCTGCCGGGCTCGCCCGCCCACGAGACGTCGAGCGGCTCGCCGACGGGCAGCACGAACGTCACGGTCGTCGACGGCAGACCTCGGTGGATGCCGGGTGCGCCCAGGTCGACGTCGTACGCCGAGAGGGACGCGACGTACGGCGCGAGCGGGGCGGCCGGGCGCATGTGAACAGGCTAATCACCCCTCCGGGTGGAGCAGTTCGCTCCGATTCCGGCGCCACAGCGTGTAGAACGAGCGAGTGCCCACCTTCCAGCCCCTGACGATCGCCGTCGAGCCGCACGGTGACGTCACCGTGATGCGGTGCGCGGGCGAGATCGACATCGCCACCGCCGGCCTGCTGCGGGCGCGCATGACCGACGTGCAGGTCGACGGGCCCAGCGACCTCGTGGTGGTGCTGGACGACGTCACCTTCCTCGACTCGCTCGGGCTCGGCGCCCTCATCAGCGCCCACAAGCGCGCCCGGGTGCTGCAGGGGTCCTTCACGATCGTCTGCACGAGCAGTCCGGTGCTGCGGGTGTTCGCGGCGACCGCGATGCACCGGGTGTTCCGGATCGTCGACACCCTCGACGAGGCACTCGAGCAGGACGCGTAGGACCCGGTCAGAGCTGCGCGAGGTCCAGGAGCTCGCCGAGCTCGTCCAGCGTGAGCTCGCGCACCTCGCCGCTGCGCAGCCGGCCGAGCGTCACCGGGCCGATCGCGGTCCGGGTGAGCCGGCGGACCGGGTGGCCGACGTGGTCGAGGAGTCGCCGCACGATCCGGTTGCGGCCCTCGTGGATGACCAGCTCGACGATCGACTTGGACGCCGTCGCCTCGACGATCCGCGCCTTCGACACCGTCACCGGGCCGTCGTCGAGGGTCACCCCCTCCAGCAGCTGCTTGATCGTGCGCCGGAACACCTCGCCCTCGACCTCCGCGACGTAGGTCTTGTCGACCTCGTAGGACGGGTGGGCCATCCGGTGCGCGAAGTCGCCGTCGTTGGTGAGCAGCAGCAGCCCGGATGTGTCCGTGTCGAGGCGTCCCACGTGGAAGAGCCGCTCGGGGCGATCCGCGACCAGGTCGGACAACGTGCGCCGGCCCTCGGGGTCCGACATCGTCGAGACGACTCCTCGGGGCTTGTTGAGCACCAGGTAGACGAGCTCGGACACCGGCGGCAGCCGCTTGCCGTCGACCCGGATCACCGCGGTGCGGGGGTCGACCTTCGTCCCGAGCCGGGTGACCACCTCGCCGTCGACCTCGACCAGGCCCTCGAGCATCAGCTCCTCGCACTTGCGACGGGACGCGACTCCGGACTGGGCCAGCAGCTTCTGCAGCCGGACCTGGCCGTCCCCGTCGAGCTCGAGCCCGTCCACCACCTCGTTCACGTGGGCTCCGTCCCACCATCGGGCTCGGTGCCGTCGCCGCTGTGCGGCGAGTGCGGGTGCTCGTGCTCGTGCCCGGGCTCCGACGTGGGCTCGGGGGCGGGCTCGCTCGCCACGGGGGCGACCATCTCCGAGAGCTCCTCCTCGAGGTCGTCCATGTCCGGCAGGTACGGCGCGAGCTCGGGCAGGTCCTCGATCGAGGTGACCCCGATCCGCTCGAGGAAGTAGGTGGTCGTGCGGTAGAGGTTGGCTCCGGTCTCGTGGTCGTGACCGGCCTCCTCGACCAGGCCACGGGTCAGCAGCGTGCGCATCACCCCGTCGACGTTGACCCCGCGGATCGCCGAGACCCGCGCGCGGGAGACCGGCTGCTTGTAGGCCACGACCGCCAGCGTCTCCAGGGCGGCCTGGGTGAGCCGGGCCTGCTGACCCTCGAGCACGAAGGTCTCGACCACGGCCGCGTAGTCGTCGCGGGTGTAGTAGCGCCAGCCGCCACCGACGTTGCGCAGCTCGAAGCCCCGGCCCTGCTCGGTGTACTCCGCAGCCAGGGCGTCCAGTGCCTCGACGACCTCACCGACCGGGTAGCCGACCGCGGTCGCGAGCGTCATCGTGTCCATCGGCTGGTCGGCGACCATCAGGAGCGCCTCCAGCGACGGCCGGAGCGCGGCGACCGGGACCGCGAGGGTCTCCTCGACCTCGGCGACGCCGTCAGCCGCCATCTCGGGCCCCGTCTCCGCCGTCGTCTCGACGGTCGTCTCCGTGTTCGCCTCGGTCATCGATCTCTCCCTCCGGTACGTCGCTCGCCTCGGGAGGAGCGCCGTCGAACTCGTCGGTGATCAGCTCGTCGACGTCGGCGTCGTCCTCACCGGTCCACCGTACGGTCAGCTCGCCGAGCGGCGTCACCTGGTCGAACGCGACCGCGCCCTCACGGAACAGCTCGAGCAGCGACAGGAACCGGGCCACGGTGGTGAGCCGGTCCGGTGAGTCGCCGCAGAGCGCGCGGAACGTCATCGTGCCGTTGCGCCGGAGCCGGTCGATGACCAGGGCCGCCTGTTCCCGGACGCTGACCTTGTTGGCGTGGATGTGCTGGAGCGAGACCTCCAGGACGGGCTTGGGCTCGAGCGCCTTCGCGGCGAGCTGCGCGAACTGGTCGAGCCCGATGCCGATCAGCACCTCCGGTAGCAGCCCGGCGAACCTCTCCTCCAGCCCGACCGCGCGCGGGTGCCGCTTGGACTCGGCCGCGAGCCGGGTCGCGAGCACCGCGGCGACCTGCTTGAACGCGCGGTACTGCAGCAGCCGGGCGAAGAGCAGGTCGCGGGCCTCGAGCAGCGCGAGGTCCTCCTCGTCCTCGATGTCGCCCTGCGGCAGCAGCCGGGCGGCCTTGAGGTCGAGGAGGGTGGAGGCGACGAGCAGGAACGACGTGGTCTGCTCGAGGTCCCACTCCTGGCCGCCCACCTTGATGTGGGCGATGAACTCGTCGGTCACCGTCGAGAGCGACACCTCGGTGATGTCGAGCTTGTGCTTGGCGATCAGGTTCAGCAGCAGGTCGAAGGGGCCCTCGAAGTTGTCAAGACGCACCGCGAACGCCGGCGCCGCCTCGCCGCTGGTCTCCACGGACGCCGCGGTCATCCCTCGGTCAATCGTCGCACCAGCGCGCTGTCGTCGCCCTGCGCATCGAAGTCGGCGAGCACCAGCGCGATCGCCTCGCGGACGATCCGGCCGCGGTCGACCGCCAGGCCGTGGGAGCGGCGCAGCACCAGGCGGGCGTGCTCGAGGTCGAGCAGCTCGTCGGAGGTGACGTAGACCGTCATCTTCTCGTCGTGCCGGACCCGGCCGCTCGGCCTCTTCTTCCGGCCGGCGTCCTCCTCGGTCGCCTCGCCGGTGTCCGCCGCGGGCGCGTCCTGGGCCCGCCGGTCCTCCTCGGGGGGCGCGGTGGGGCGGAACAGGTCGTCGGCGGCGGGGAGGCTCACCCGTCGAGACACCGCGCGAGCACCTCCTTGGCGAGCTGGCGGTAGGAGTCGGCCCCGGCCGAGGTCGCGGCGTACGTCGTGATCGGCTCGCCGGCCACCGTGGAGTCGGAGAACTTCACGGTGCGCCGAATCACCGTGTGGAAGACCGTGTCTCCCCACGCCTGCACCAGGCGGTCCATGACCTCGCGGCTGTGCAGCGTGCGGCCGTCGTACATGGTGCCGAGCACGCCGTCGATCTCGAGCTTGGGGTTGAGCCGCTCGCGCACCTTGTCGATGGTGGTCTTGAGCAGCGCCACGCCGCGCAGGGCGAAGTACTCGCACTCGAGCGGCACGATCACGCCGTCGGAGGCGGTGAGCGCGTTGACCGTCAGCAGGCCCAGTGAGGGCTGGCAGTCGATGAGGATGATGTCGTACTTCTCGATCGCCGGGCCGAGGACGCGCTGCAGGGTCTGCTCGCGGGCCACCTCGTGCACCAGCTGGACCTCGGCGGCCGAGAGGTCGATGTTGGAGGGCAGCAGGTCCATGCCCGGCACGACCGTCGGGACGATCACGTCGTGGATGTCGACGTCCCGCTGCATGAGCAGGTTGTAGATCGTCAGGTCCATCTCGTGCGGGTTGAGACCCAGGCCGACCGAGAGCGAGCCCTGGGGGTCGAAGTCGACCAGCAGCACCTTGCGGCCGAGCTCGGCGAGCGACGCCCCGAGGTTGATCGTGGTGGTGGTCTTGCCGACACCGCCCTTCTGGTTGCACATCGACACGACGCGCGCGTGACCGTGGGTCGTCACCGGTCCCGGCTCGGGGATGTGCGGCAGCGGACGACCCGTCGGGCCGAGCACGACCGGCGCGTCGGCCTCGGCGGGCGGGCGCTCGAACGGCAGGGGTTCGGCCACGGGCGGGTCATCTCCGATTTCTGGTGCGAGGGCGTGGGTGGGGGCTGGGGGCCGGGCGATCGGCGGCATCGCACCGGCGGCGCTGCCGACTGGGCTGGACGTTCCTCCGAAGCTGCCGCTTGCCGTCATCCCCGCTCCTCACCGACTTGTCGACACGGCGACAAGTTGTCGACCCGCGGGCGACTCTAGGACCGGGCTCCGACAGCGACAACCCGAAGGGCGAAACCCCCAGGCCAGCAGGAGAATCTGTTGATGAGTTGTGCACTCGCCAGGCGGTGGCTGCACAGGCACGGGCCGCCTGTGCACAGACCTGTGGAGAGCCCGCGGCGAGGTTCAGCCGGTCGTCGAGGTCTCGGTGGTGCCCTCGGTGGTGCCGTACACGAGGTCGGTGTACTCGGGATGCTTGCCGATCCAGCCCTTGATGAAAGGGCACAGCGGCATCACCTTGCGCTCGCCGGCGGCGCGGACGTCGTTGAGCCCGAACCGGGCCAGCGCCGACCCCACGCCCTTGCCGCCGAACTCGTCGCCGACCTCGGTGTGGGTGAAGACCACGAGCTCGTCGGTGAGCTGGTACTCGGCGAATCCGGCCAGCTCGCCGTCGATGTGTGCCTCGTAGCGGCTCTGCTGAGGATTGTGCGAAGTCACGACGTCGGTCATGCCACCGACTCTAGACTGACGGTGTGCGCCCACGTGCGGCCGTCCTGGCCTGGCTGGCGGGGTTGCTCACGGGGGGACTGATCATCGCGTCCGGGGCGACCCCTGCCTCCGCGCGCCCGGCTCCACGCGAGCGGAGCAGCACCGTGACCGTGCGCCTGTCCCCTCCTGTCGTCACCGTCGGGGAGCCGAGCTCCCTGGTGGCGCAGCTCTCCCCCGCTCAGCGCGGACGCACGTTCACCGTGCAGCGGGTCGACGACGCCACCTGGACGGCGATCGCCACCGTGACCGGCGACGCCGCGGGCCGAGCCGTGGTGACCCTCGACACCAGCACCTCCGGCGCCCAGCAGCTGCGCGTGGTCGCCGAGGCGACCCGTGGCCTGCCGCGGAGGGCCTCGGCCCCGGTCACGCTCAGGGTCTACCCGGACGCCTCCTGCACGCCGAGGCCGGCGCTCGTCGACCCCGACGCCAGCGCGGCGGCCCGCTGCCTCGCCGCCCGCCTGGACCGGTGGCGGGCGGCCGGCCTGATGGGCCTCGGCCAGCAGCTGAACGTCTCCAACCGGGACTACCGCGGCCCGCTGGTCGCCCTCGGCGGACGTCGGGTCTCCGTCGTCGGCTTCGACCTCGAGGAGCTCGCGCAGGGCGAGACCTACCAGTTCCCCGAGCCGCCCCTCGACGCCCTGGTCGGGCTCGCCCAGCAGGGCGCCGTGCTCTCCGCGTCGTGGCACGTCACCAACCCGCACACGACCAGGTCGGCCTGGGACCGCAGCTGGACGTCCCTGGACGCCCTGCTGAGCACGACCACGTCCGAAGGGGCCCGGTTCTGGGCCGACTTCGACGCCAAGCTCGAGCTGCTCCGGCGCTTCCAGGACGCCGGCACCGCGGTGGTGCTCCGGCCCTTCCACGAGGCCAACGGCGGGTGGTTCTGGTGGGGCCGGCCCGACCCGGCGACGTACAAGGCACTCTGGTCGATGATGCAGCAGCGCGCCTGGGACGCCGGCGTGCACAACATCGTGTGGGCCTACTCCTTCGCGGCGAAGACCTGGTCCGGCATCCGCGCGCCGGAGACGCTGGTCCCGGCCAGGGTCGACGTGGCTGGCATCGACAGCTACGACCCCGAGGGGTCCTCGGCCGATCGGCATGACCGCCTCGACCTGACCGGGTATGCCGCCGTGGCGAAGCGTGTCCCGCGGATGGCCCTCACCGAAGTGGGCCCGGAGAACAGCGCCGCCGGTTCCTGGAACCCGGCCGTGATCACCCGCACCGCGCGCACGGTCACGCCGCGGCCGCTCTGGTCGATGCTGTGGTTCGACGACACCGCCGGCCTCAAGCAGATCAGCTCGCTGCACGGCGGCCTCACCTGGCTCGACTCCTGCCCCACGGCGCTCTGCTACCTGCGCTGATCCAGAGCCTGGTCATCCACCGAGGCGCCGCATCGAGGTCGTGCGCAGCACCAGCTCGCCGGCCTCGTCGGAGGCGTCCAGGTCGACCTCCGCCTCGACGACCCAGTCGTGGTGGCCCTCGGGGTCGTGCAGGGTCTGCGTGACCCGCCACGTGCGCCCCGCCTCCTCGACCTGCAGCAGCGACGGACCGCGGGCGTCCGAGTCGAGCAGCACCCGGTCGTGCTCGGCGTAGTACTCCTCGATCGCCGCGTCCCACGCCGAGCGGGTCATCACGACCTCGACGGGCGGCTCGGTGCGGTCGGCGGCCGCCCGCTCCATGGCCATCAGGCCGTCCAGGTCGTCGCGGGCGACGAGCTCGACCCGCCGGAACATCGCGTTGCGGATCATCACCCGGAACGCCCGGTCCTGCTTCGAGATCGGTCGGGGCGGTGGCGGCGGCTCGTGGTGAGCGACGTCCGAGCGCACGTGGGTGGGGTCGGCCAGCGCCTCCCACTCGTCGAGCAGCGAGGAGTCCGTCTGGCGCACGGTCTCCCCCAGCCACTCGATGAGGTCGCCGAGCTCGGGGGTGTGGTGCTGGTCGGGCACGGTCTGCCGCAGGGTCCGGTAGGCGTCGGTGAGGTAGCGCAGCACCAGCCCCTCGGAGCGGGCGAGCTGGTAGCGGCCGACGAAGTCGGTGAAGCTCATCCCCTGCTCGTACATCTCCCGCACGATCGACTTCGGCTGGAGCGCGTCCTCCCGCAGCCAGGGGTGCCGCTCCCGGTAGATCTCGTACGTCGCCTCCAGCAGCTCGGCGAGCGGCTGGGGCCAGGTGATCTCCTCGAGCAGCGCCATCCGCTCGTCGTACTCCAGCCCGTCGGCCTTCATCTCCGCGATGGCCTCACCGCGGGCGACGTGCTGCTGCTGGAACAGGATCTGCCGCGGGCCCTCGAGGACCGCCTCGACCACCGAGACGATGTCGAGCGTGTAGGTCTCCGCCTCCGGGTCGAGCACGTCGAGCGCGGCCAGCGCGAAGTGCGCGAGCGGCTGGTTGAGCGCGAAGTCGGGCGGCAGGTCGACGGTGAGCACGTACCGGCGGCCGAGCTCGTCCGGCTCCGCGAGCCGGGTCAGCGTGCCCGATCGCAGAAGCGAGCGCGCCAGCCGCACCGCCCGGCGAGCCAGCCGCAGCTGCTGGCGACGGTCCTCGTGGTTGTCCATCAGCAGCCGCCGCAGCACCGGGAATGCGTCCTCGTCCCGCGCCAGGACGTTGATCAGCATCGAGTTGTCGACCTTCATCCGCGACACCAGCGGCTCGGGCTCGCCCGCGACCAGCTTGTCGAAGGTCTGCTCGCTCCACACCACCGTGCCCTCGGGCGGCTTGCGCAGCTGGGCCCTGGAGTTCTTCTTGCCGGCGGCCTGCCGGGCGGCGACCTTCGCCTTCGCCTTCTCGTTCTCGATGACGTGCTCGGGCGCCTGCACGACGACGTACCCGGCGGTGTCGAAGCCGGCGCGCCCGGCGCGGCCCGCGATCTGGAGGAACTCCCGGGTCCGCAGGACCCGCTGCCGGCTGCCGTCGAACTTGGCGAGCCCGGAGAACAGCACGGTCCGGATCGGCACGTTGATGCCGACGCCCAGGGTGTCGGTGCCGCAGATGATCCGCAGCAGCCCGGCCTGGGCGAGCTGCTCCACCAGCCGGCGGTAGCGCGGCAGCATCCCGGCGTGGTGGACGCCGATGCCGCGGCGCAGCAGCTTGGCGAGCGTCTTGCCGAAGCCGGCGCCGAAGCGCACCCCGGCGAGCCGCTCGGCCAGGAGGTCGCGCTGCTCGCGCGGCGCGGCAGCCCACCCGGCGTTCAGCAGCGACGTCGCCTGCTCGACGGCGTCCTTCTGGGTGAAGTGCACGACGTAGACCGGCCCCTGGCCGGTGGTCACCAGCTCCTCGAGCGTCTCGATCAGCGGCGTCATCACCCAGCTGAACGTCAGCGGCACCGGGCGTACGGCGTCGTCGACCACGGTGGTCTCCCGCCCGTTGCGCCGGGTCAGGTCCGCGGCGATCTCGGACATGTCGCCCAGGGTCGCCGACATCAGCACGAACTGCGCCTGGGGCAGCTCCAGCAGCGGGACCTGCCAGGCCCAGCCGCGGTCGGGCTCGGCGTAGAAGTGGAACTCGTCCATCACCACCAGGCCGACGTCGGCTGCGGAGCCCTCGCGCAGGGCGATGTTGGCGAGCACCTCGGCGGTGCAGCAGATGATCGGCGCCTCCGGGTTGACCGAGGCGTCGCCGGTGAGCATGCCGACGTCCGCGGCCCCGAACTCCTCGACGAGCGCGAAGAACTTCTCGCTGACCAGCGCCTTGATGGGTGCGGTGTAGAACGACACCCGGTCCTCGGCGAGCGCCGCTCGGTGAGCCGCGGCGGCCACCAGCGACTTGCCCGAGCCCGTCGGCGTGGCCAGCACGACGTTGTCGCCGGCCAGCACCGCCAGGATCGCCTCCTCCTGGTGCGGGTAGAGCGTCAGTCCGCGGGCGGTCGCAGCGGCGGTGATCTCATCCAGAAGGTCGGTCAAGGGGTCTCAATCGCGAGCGCGTGGATGGGCGGTGGCGAAGACCTCGCGCAGGTTGTCCACCGTCACCAGCGTATAGACCTGGGTGGTGGTCACCGACGCGTGGCCGAGCAGCTCCTGCACGACGCGGACGTCGGCGCCGCCGTCGAGCAGGTGGGTGGCGAACGAGTGCCGCATCGTGTGGGGGGAGACGTCCCTGGTGACCCCGGCCCGGTCGGCGGCCTTGACCAGCACCGCCCAGGCCGACTGGCGCGAGAGCCGCCCGCCGCGGGCGTTGAGGAACAGCGCTCCCCCGGTGGAGCCGGTCGAGACCCCGGCCAGCTCCGGCCGGCCGCGCACCAGGTAGGCGTCCACGGCCTCGCGGGCGTACGACCCGACCGGGACGATCCGCTCCTTGCCGCCCTTGCCGCGCAGCAGCACGGTGCCGTCGACCATGTCGAGGTCGTCGACGTCGAGGCCGACCGCCTCCGAGATCCGGGCGCCGGTGCCGTAGAGCACCTCGAGCAACGCCCGGTCGCGCAGCGCCAGCGTCGTCCCGGGAGCCCCCGCCGCCTCGAGGATGGCCTCGACGTCCGCGAGCGGGAGCGCCTTCGGCAGCCGCTTGGCGGGGGTGGGGGGCTTGACCCCGCTCGCGGGGTCGCTCGACGCGAGGCCGTCGGCGACCGCGAACTTGTGGAAGCCCCGCACGGCCACCACGGTCCGCGCCGCCGAGGTGGAGGTCAGCGGCGGATGGTCGGCGTCCCCCTCGCGCAGCCGCATCAGGAACCCCGCCACGATGGCCTCCGTGACCTGGTCGAGCCCGTCGATGCCCCCCTCGGCGAGGTACTCCTGGTAGCGCCGCAGGTCGCGTCGGTACGACGTCAGGGTGTTCTTCGCGAGGCCGCGCTCAACCGACAGGTGGTCGAGGTAGGTCCGGACCGCGCGCCCGACCTCGGTGGGCCGAGTCACCGCGCCGTCGGTGGTCGAGCCTGTCGAGGCCACTACGCCAGGACGGAGTCCAGCGGGTCGGCCGCGATCCCCACCGCCTCGCCCACCGGAGCGTTGGTGAGCCGGCCGGCGTGGGTGTTGAGGCCGAGCGCCAGGCTGTGGTCGTCGCGGCTCGCCTGGCGCCAGCCCTTGTCGGCCAGCGCCATCACGTAGGGCAGGGTCGCGTTGGTGAGCGCGTAGGTCGAGGTGTTCGGCACCGCGCCCGGCATGTTCGCCACGCAGTAGAACGTCGAGCCGTGCACCTGGTAGGTCGGGTCTGCGTGCGTGGTCGCGTGGGTGTCCTCGAAGCACCCGCCCTGGTCGACGGCGATGTCGACGAGCACCGAGCCGGGCTTCATCCGGGACACGAGATCGTTGCTCACCAGCTTGGGCGCGGCCGCGCCGGGGATGAGCACGGCGCCGATGACCATGTCGGCCTCGGTCACCTGCTGCTCGATGGCGAGCTTGGACGACGCGAGTCCGTGGACACGGTTGTTGTAGCGCCAGAACGACATCCGCAGCTTGTCCAGGTCGGTGTCCAGGAGCGTCACGTCGGCACCCATGCCGAGCGCGATGTTCGCGGCGTTCTGGCCGGAGACACCGGCGCCGATGATCACGACCTTGGCGTTGGCGACGCCGCCCACACCGCCCATCAGCACGCCCCGGCCACCCTGCGCCTTCAGCAGCGAGTAGGCGCCGACCTGCGGCGCCAGGCAGCCGGCGACCTCGGACATCGGGTACAGCAGGGGCAGCCCGCCGGAGGGCAGCTGCACGGTCTCGTAGGCGATGCCGGTCACCCTGGTCTCGAGCAGCTTCTCGGTCAGCGGCTTGTCGGCGGCCAGGTGCAGGTAGGTGAACAGGGTGAGGCCCTCACGGAGGCGGTGGTACTCCTCGGCGACCGGCTCCTTGACCTTGAGCACCATCTCCCCCACACCCCACGCCGCGTCGGCGTCCGGCACGATCTGCGCACCGGCGGCGACGTACTCCTCGTCGTGGATCGAGGACCCCTCGCCGGCGCCGCGCTCGATGAAGACCTCGTGGCCGTGCGCGGTCAGCTCGTGCACGCCGATCGGCGTGATCGCCACCCGGTACTCGTGGTTCTTGACTTCCTTGGGGACACCGACCTTCATCCGCGTGCATCCTCCTGCTCGGGTCTCGCCGCCACGACGTTGTGACGGCCACGCCGACACTATCCGGCCAGGCCCCTCGCGCGGGCCAGCAGCACGGCACCGGCGAGGTGCGCGTCGGCGAGCCGGCCGGACGCGACCGCACTGTGCAGCTCGGCGAACGGGACCCAGCCGAGCTCCATCTCGGCCTCCTCGTGCTCGGGGGTGAAGTCGCCGCGCCCGACCTCACGGAGGTCGCGGGCCAGGAAGAAGTGGCACTGCTCGGAGGAGAAGCCCGGGGAGGAGTACGTCGAGGCCAGGTGGGTCCACTCCGCGGCCTCGAGGCCGGCCTCCTCGGCCAGCTCGCGGCGGGCGACCTCGGCAGCATCCTCACCCTCCACGTCACACAGACCAGCGGGGAGCTGCACCAGCGTGCGGCCGACCGCGTGCCGGTACTGCCACAGGCACAGCACCCGCTCCTGGTCGTCCACGGCCAGCACGATCGCGGCCCCGGGGTGCTCGACGACGAGCCGCGTGAACGGCTCCTCCTCCGGGTGGCCCGGCCGGCGCACCCGGTCCTCTCGGACCTTCACCACCCAGCCGCCCCCGTCGTAGGGGTAGCTGCTGTCGTCGATCGGCCACCGCTCGTGGCCGTCGGCGAGCTCGGGCATCCCTACTCCTCGTCCTCGTCCGGCTCGCGGCGCAGCCCTGACTCGTCGATCGGGAAGCGCAGCTCGCGCTGCCGCTCGATCGCGGCACCGACCAGGCCCGCGAACAGCGGGTGCGGCCGGGTCGGGCGCGACCGGAGTTCGGGGTGGGCCTGGGTCGCGACGTAGTAGGGGTGCACCTCGCGAGGGAGCTCGACGAACTCGACGAGGTTGTTGTCCGGGGAGGTGCCGGAGAAGACCAGGCCGGCCTCCTCGAGCTGGCCGCGGTAGCCGTTGTTGACCTCGTAGCGGTGCCGGTGCCGCTCCTCGATCAGCGGGCTGCCGTAGGCCTCGCGGGCGATCGAGCCGTCCTTGAGCGCCGCCGGGTAGAGCCCGAGCCGCATGGTCCCACCGAGGTCGCCCGCACCCTCGACGTATGCCTTCTGCTCGGCCATCGTCGCGATGACCGGCTCGGGCGTGTCGGGGTCGAACTCGGTCGAGCCGGCCTTCTCCAGGCCGAGCACGCTGCGGGAGTACTCGATCACCATGCACTGCAGGCCAAGGCACAGACCGAGGGTCGGGATGCCGTGGGTGCGGGCGTAGGTGAGCGCACCGAGCTTGCCCTCGATGCCGCGCACGCCGAAGCCACCCGGGACGCAGATCGCGTCGACGTCCTGGAGGTTGCGGGCCGCGCCGGCCGGGGTCTGGCACTCGTCGGAGGCGATCCACCGGAGCTGGACCTTCGCCTCGTGGGCGAAGCCGCCGGCGCGCAGCGCCTCGGCGACGGAGAGGTAGGCGTCGGGGAGGTCGACGTACTTGCCGACCAGCGCCACGGTCACCTCCTCCTTGGGGTGGTGCACCCGGCGCAGCAGGTCGTCCCACACCGTCCAGTCGACGTCGCGGAAGGGCAGGTCGAGACGGCGGACCAGGTAGGCGTCGAGGCCCTCACGGTGCAGGACCTTGGGGATGTCGTAGATCGAGGGCGCGTCGGCAGCGGTGACCACGGCCTCCTGGTCGACGTCGCACATCAGCGAGATCTTCTTCTTGATCGACGGCGGCAGCTCGCGGTCGGCCCGGCACACGATCGCGTCGGGCTGGATGCCGACCTGGCGCAGCGCCGCCACCGAGTGCTGGGTGGGCTTGGTCTTCAGCTCGCCCGACGGGCCGATGTAGGGCACCAGGGAGACGTGCAGGAAGAAGCAGTTGTCGCGGCCGATGTCGTGGCGCACCTGGCGGGCGGCCTCGAGAAAGGGCAGCGACTCGATGTCGCCGACGGTGCCGCCGACCTCGGTGATCACCACGTCCACCCGCTGGCCGTCGACCTGGGTCGCGCCCATGGCGAGGATCCGGTCCTTGATCTCGTTGGTGATGTGCGGGATCACCTGCACGGTGTCGCCGAGGTAGTCGCCGCGGCGCTCCTTGGCGATCACGTTGGAGTAGACCTGGCCGGTGGTGACGTTGGCGATCTGGCTCAGGTCAGTGTCGAGGAACCGCTCGTAGTGCCCGATGTCCAGATCGGTCTCGGCGCCGTCGTTGGTGACGAAGACCTCCCCGTGCTGGAACGGGTTCATGGTCCCGGGGTCGACGTTGAGGTAGGGGTCGAGCTTCTGCATCGTGACGCGCAGACCACGCGATCGCAGGAGGCTGCCGAGGCTGGACGCCGTCAGGCCCTTCCCGAGCGAGGAGGCGACGCCTCCGGTCACGAACACGTGCTTGGTCGGCGTCGCTTGGTTCACGGAGTTCTATCCTACTTGAGAGGAACGGCTCCGTCGGACCCCGACGCTCCGAAAGCACCGCCTTTGACCGAGATCGAGCGGATCAGGGCCAGCACGGTGGTCACCTGGCCGAGCGGTGTGTCGGCCCCGTCGACGGTCGCGACCTTGTCGGCCGCAGGCTCCGAGCGCAACGCGGCGAGGTCACCCGAGCCGGCCGCAGCGGCGGCGTCTCCGGCAACGACGACGCCCGACGCCTTCGCGGAGAGGCCGGCGACCAGGCCCGACAGGATGGCCGGGTTGGTCGACGTCCCGAGCACCACCAGCACGATCGGCGCCCGCATCGCGTCCTCGGGAGACGTGAGCAGCTCGGCGCCGGCCAGGCTCTGGCGCACCGAGAGCGCGTCCTCCGAGGGCAGGTCGGTGGTCGCGGTCGCGAGCCCGACGAGCTGGCCCAGACGGACGTACGTCGAGGCGTCGGAGGTGACCGCGCCGGACCCGAGCTGGGTCATCAGCTGGCTGCCGAGGGTGTCGACCAGCGACTTCTCCTCGGGGTCGGTCAGCGCCGGGAGCACGTCGTAGGTGCCGGCGATCTCGCCGCCGGCGGCCTCCACCTGAGCGCCGAGCGCGCTCACGACGTCACCCGATGCGCCGGGCAGCGTCACGACCGAGACCGAGTGATCGCGCAGGCCGCCGTCGTACAGCGCAGCGGCGCTCGCGGCGGCGAACTCGTCGCCGAACGACGCCCCGGACGTCGCCGCTCGCTGCTGGCGAGTGGTGGCGGACGCGGGCCGGTCGTCGCGACCGAGCTCGCTCAACGGTCCCCCGCCGAGCGCGACCCCGACCGCGAGGGCCAGGAACACGGCGACGAGGGAGACGATGTGGTGACGGTAGGAGATCACGGGAGCAGTCCTTGCAGGGTGTCGGCCAGGGTGTCGGCCCACTCCTGGCCCACCGGCGTGACGCCGATCGCGGCACCGAGCGCGACGAGCCCGGACAGCATGACCAGGAGCAGGTGCCGGGGGCGGACCCGCCCGGCGTAGAGCAGGGGTACGGCGGTGGCGTCGACGAGACGGGGACCGACCTTCAGACGGGTCAGGTAGGTGCTGGCGAGCCCGGCGCGCTGACGGTCGAGGAAGTCCTCGAGGGTCGCGTGCATCCCGACCCCGACGATGATGGACGCCTCGGCGGCCTCGGCGAGGATCAGCGCCGCGTCCTCGGGCGTGGCAGCGGACTCGAAGCGCAGCGGGCGCACCCCGAGCCGCTCGAGCTGCTCGGCGGCCCCGCGCCCGTCTCCGCGGTCGGTGCGGACCACCACGTCGCGAGCGGCCTTGAGGGCCTTCGCGCCCGGGGTGTCCGCGTCGCCGGCGTGAGCGTCCACGACGATCACGTCGGGTCGCAGGCCGGCCTCGCGCAGGGAGTCCGCCGCACGGCCCACGGCGATCAGCACCGGGTGCTGCTCGCGCACGAACGTCCGCACCAGTCGCAGCTCGCGCTCGTGGTCGTGACCGTGGACCACCACGACGACGGACCGCCCGGCGACCCGGGTGGCGAGCCGGGGTACGCCGAGCCCGTGCAGCAGCAGGTCCTGCTCACGGCGCAGGAACTCGGTGGTGTTGTGGGTGAAGGTCTCCAGCTGGGTCCCCAGCCCGCCGCGGGCGGCGTCCAGCTCCGCGGCGACGACCTCGGCGTCCACGACCCGCCCCGTCGCCACCGGACGGTCCTCGACGAGGACGGTGCCGTCGTGGACCCGGACCGGGACCCCGTCACCGATCGAGGCCAGGCCCTCGGCGCCGATGCCGTCGACGACCGGGATGCCGGCGGTCACCAGGACCGACGGCCCCAGGTTGGGGAACCGCCCCGAGATCATCGGCGCGGCGTTGACGACCGCACGGACCCCGGCATCGACCAGGGCCTGGGCGCTCGCTCGGTCCAGGTCGACGTGGTCGATCACCGCGACGTCGCCGGGGCGCAGGCGGCGCAGCAGCGATCCGGTCCGGCGGTCGACTCTGGCGGTGCCCACGACGCCCGGATGGTCGTGGGCGGGACGTTGACGTACAGGCATCCTCATGACCGCGTCCATGCTGCCAGCCGAGGTCCGGCGGACGGCGCACCGCGGGTCGCCGGGCGCGTCGGGTCGTCAGCGGGCGGCCCTGGCCTCCTGGGCGACGTCGAGGAGCTCGCGGGCGTGGGCCAGCGCCGACTCGGAGTCGGCGAGCCCGGCGAGCATCCGGGACAGCTCGCGCTCGCGCTGCTCCTCGTCGAGGACGGTGAGCCCGGAGCTGGTGACGGTCCCGTCGGAGGACTTCTCGACCACGACGTGGCGGTCGGCGTACGCCGCGACCTGGGGCAGGTGGGTGACCACGAGCACCTGGGCCGTCCGCGCGAGCTCGGCCAGGCGGCGGCCGACCTCGACGGCGGCCGCGCCACCGACGCCCGCGTCGACCTCGTCGAACACGAACGTCGGGACGGGGCTGGTGCCGGCGAGTGCCACCTCGAGGGCCAGCATCACCCGTGAGAGCTCACCCCCGGATGCGCCCTTGCCGAGCGGCCGCGGCTCGGAGCCGGTGTTGGCGGCCAGCAGCAGCTCCACCTCGTCGGCACCGGACGCCGTGAAGCGCAGCCAGCGACCGTCGACGAGCAGCGGACCGTGGGTGCCGGGGGCCGGCTCGTCCACCTCGTGCTGGCGCACCTCCACGGTGAGCCGGGCGTGCGGCATCGCCAGCAGCGTGAGCTCGGCGGTGACCTCGTCGGCGAGCCGGGTCGCGGCCTCCGTCCGGGCCGCGGAGAGCGCGGCGGCGGCGGTGGCCAGGTCACGGCGCAGCTCGCCTTGCCGAGCGCGCAGCTCCTCGATCCGCTCGTCGGTGTGATCGAGGTCCAGCAGCCTGGTCGCGGAGCGCTCGGACCAGGCGAGGACGTCGTCGATGGTGTCGCCGTACTTGCGGGTCAGCGCGGTGAGCGCCGCGCGCCGCTCGGAGACCGCGGCGAGCCGGGCCGGGTCGGTGTCGATGCGCGCGGCGTAGGACGCCACGTCGGCGGCCAGGTCGGACAGCAGGTAGGTGAGCTCCGCGAGCCGGTCGGCCAGCTCGCCCGCCTCGGGATCGTGCTCGCGGACGCCGTCGAGGAGGGTGCGGGCCGCCGAGGTGGTCGCGAGCGCATCGGGGTCGCCCTGCTCGCTGGACAGTGCCTCCCGGGCCTGCTCGGCGGCGGTGCGGAGCGTGTCGGAGTAGCCGAGCCGCGACTCCTCGGCAGCCAGGGACGCATCCTCGCCCGGCTCGGGGGCGACCGCCTCGATCTCGCCGAGCCCGAAGCGGAGCAGGTCGGCCTCCTGGGCCCGCTCGCGGGCGCTCGCCACCACCTCGTCGAGCTCGCGCTCCGTGGCCTCGAGCCGGCGGTAGAGGTCGGCGTAGGTCGCGAGCAGCTCGGCGATCGTCTCGCCGCCGAACCGGTCGAGTGCCTCGCGCTGGGCGCGGGCCCGGAGCAGCCGGTGCTGGTCGGACTGGCCGTGGACGGCCACGAGGGGCTCCGCCAGGTCGGCGAGCACCGACACCGGCACCGAGGCGCCACCCACGAACGCACGCGAGCGCCCCTCGGCCGACACGTTGCGCGCCAGCACCACCCGATCGTCCTCGACCTCTCCTCCGGCGCCGTCGACCGCGGCTGCGAAGCCCGCCAGGCCACCGACCCGCACGACGCCCTCGACCCGTGCCGTCTTGGCGCCGGTACGCACCGCCCCGCTGTCCGCTCGGCCACCCAGGAGCAGACCCAGGGCGGTCACGATCATGGTCTTGCCGGCCCCGGTCTCGCCGGTGATGACGGTCAGGCCCGGTCCGAGCTCGAGCGTCGAGGACTCGATGACGCCGAGGGAGCCGATCCGGATCTCCTCAAGCATGCGGCCCCATCCCCGACTCGGGGCCGGTCTCCTCGGCGATCCGGCGACGACGCTCGGCGGAGCCGCGCCAGCCGGTGACCGGGAGGCCGAACTTCGCGACCAGGCGGTCGGTGAACGGCGCCTGGTGGAGCCGGACCAGCCGGACCGGCTGCGCCCCCCTCCGGACCTCGATCCGCGCCCCGGGCGGCAGGTCGACCGTCCGGCGGCCGTCGCACCACAGCACGCCGGCGCCGTCGGTGCGGGCCAGGACCTCGACCGCGAGCACGGACGTCGGGGCGACGACGAGCGGCCGAGCGAACAGCGCGTGGGCGCTGATCGGGACCATGAGCAGCGCCTCGACACCGGGCCACACGATCGGCCCACCGGCGCTGAAGTTGTAGGCGGTGGATCCGGTCGGGGTGGCACAGACGACCCCGTCGCAGCCCCAGCGCGACAGCGGGCGACCGTCGATCTCGACGACCACCTCGAGCATCCGCTCTCGAGCGGCCTTCTCGACGCTTGCCTCGTTGAGCGCCCAGGTGCGGGCGATGACCTCGCCGTCGACGAGCACGGTCACGTCGAGGGTGAGCCGGTCCTCGGTGGTGTAGCGGCGCCGTGCGACGGCGTCGATCGTCGACTCGAGGTCGTCGTACTCCGCCTCGGCCAGGAAGCCGACGTGGCCGAGGTTGATGCCCAGCACGGGCGCTCCGGAGTCGTGGGTGATCTCCGCGGCGCGCAGGATCGTGCCGTCACCGCCCACGACCACCGCGAGCTCGCAGCCGGCGCTCGCGTCCCCCTCGGTGACGACCTCGATCAGCTCCGCGTCGGTGTCGAGACCGAGCTCGACGGCGTCGTTGGCGAGCACGCGGACCACCAGGCCGTGGGCGGTGAGCGCCTTGGCGAAGGCCCGCGCCACGTCACGGGCGTCGTCGCGCCCGGTGTGGGCGAGCAGCAGCACGCGGCGCGGCTGCGAGCTGTCGGCGGTCATCACGGGTCCACCCTCTCACCCGGCGCCCCCGACGGCGCGGCGGCGCGGACCACCGTGTGGATGGCCTCGTCGTCGAGCACGGCGGGACCGCGGCGCAGCCACAGGAAGAACTCGACGTTCCCCGACGGACCGGGCAATGGGCTGATCGCCACCATCCGGGCACCCCAGCCGCGAGACGCCGCGGCCGCGGCCACACCGGCCACGGCCTCGGCGCGCAGCGCCGGGTCGCGCACGACACCGCCCTTGCCCACCCGCTCCCGGCCGACCTCGAACTGCGGCTTGACCATCAGCGCCAGGTCGCCGTCCGGCTCGGTGACCCCGGTCAATGCGTCGAGCACCAGCCCGAGGGAGATGAAGGAGAGGTCGCCGACGACCAGGTCGACGCCTCCGCCGATCGTCTCGGGCACCAGGTCGCGCACGTTGACCCGGTCGTGGACCGTGACCCGCTCGTCCTGCTGCAGGCGCCACGCCAGTTGGCCGTACCCGACGTCGACGGCGACGACCTCGCGCGCCCCGTGGCGCAGCAGCACGTCCGTGAACCCGCCCGTGGACGCTCCGGCGTCCAGGCACCGGCGGCCCTCGACGACGAGCCCGGCCGGCTCGAAGACGGCCAGCGCACCGGCGAGCTTGTGACCGCCACGCGACACGTAGTCGGGCCGGTCCGGGTCGGTGGCCACCACGATGGCCACATCGGTGGTGACGCCGGTCGCGGCCTTGGTGGCCACGGACCCGGCCACCTTGACCCGGCGCAGCTCGATCAGCTCGCTGGCGTGCTCGCGGGAACGGGCCAGCCCACGGCGGACCAGCTCGGCGTCGAGGCGGAGTCGGCGGGGCGGCACGGTCAGGCAGGCCCGGCCGGGTCGGCCGGTCGGTCGAGCGCGCGTCGGAGCTGGTCGTGGGCGGCCTCGAACACGCCCACGTGCTCCTCGATCGGACGGTCCTCGAGCTCCTCGACCGCGGCGATCACCTCGTCGACGTCCGCCATCCCGGTGCGCACGCGCTCGGGCTCCGGCGGCACCTGCTCCGGCTCGTCGGGTCCGGGGAAGTCCGGGTCCTCGCTCATGTCCCCGAGGCTACCGCGCAGGTGCCTCGACGCCCGACAGGCCGACCGGTTCCCCGGACCGGTCGAGGTGGTCCCACGCGGCGACCGCCACGACCCGCCACCAGTCGGCGCGCTCGCCGGTGCCGGTGACCCGCAGGGCTCCGCCGGAGACGACCGCGTGCCACCCGCCGTGGACGAACCCGCCGCCCTCGGCGGTCGCGGGCGCCGCCTGCGCCTCCAGGAGTCCGGCGAGGTCAGGAGCGAGGTACGTCGGGCGCAGCCCGGCCGACGCCGCCACGAGCTCGGCCAGCCCGGTGACACCGGTGAGCACCAGGAGCGAGTCGATGTCCGCCCGCCGGGCGCCCTCGATGTCCGTGTCGAGACGGTCGCCGACCATGAGCGGCCGCCGCCCGCCGACGCGCCGCACCGTCTCGTCGAGCAGGGGACGCGCGGGCTTCCCGGCCACGGTGGGCTCCACGCCGGTGAAGCGCCGGAGCATGTCGACCTGCACGCCGTGGCCGGGTGCGACTCCGAACGACGCCGGGAAGGTCAGGTCGGTGTTGCTCGCCACCCACGGAAGCCCGTCGCGGATCCGCACCGCCGCCCGCATCAGCTCGCTCCAGCGGACGTCGGGTCCGTAGCCCGTGATCACGGCCACGCCCTCGTCCTCGACGCCGACCGGGACGAGCCCCGCGGCGTGGGCCGCATCCCGCACCCCGTCCGCTCCGACGCACACCACGCGGGCGCCGCCACCGAACCGGTCCACGACGAGCCGGGCTGCGGCCTGGGCCGAGGTGACGACGTCGTCCTCGCCGGCCTCCACCCCGAGCTCGCGGAGGTGCTCGGCGACCACCCGGGGGGTGCGGGACGCGTTGTTGGTGACGAACGCCAACCGCATCCCGGCCGCACGCGCGGAGGCCAGGTGCGCGGGCGCACCCGGCACGGCGTCACCGCCGACGTACACGACCCCGTCCAGATCGAGCATGGCCAGGTCGTAGGCCCGGCACAGGACCTCGTCCGACGAGCCGAGCACGCGTACCTCCTCGGGGACCGGTGGTGGTGGCACCCTACGATGCTTCGATGGACATCGGCGCGGTGGTCACCCCACCTCACAGCGCCGGGCCCCTGAGGCTGTTGCCGTTCCGCGGGCTGACGCTCGCCCCGCGCCGGATCGGCGACGCCTCCTCGATCCGGGCCTTCACCCGACCGTACCGCTCCGTGGCCGAGCGGCTCGAGCGCTGGGAGCGTCGCGGGCAGGTCAGCCACGACCCCATGTCCGCGGTCTACCTGCACGAGTACACCGCGGGCGGCATCACCGTCCGCGGCCTCGTCGGTGCACTGGATCTCTCCCGCCGCTCCACCACGAGGGCCGACGTCGCGGTGTTCCCCCACGAGGGCGTCCATCCCGCGCAGGTCGAGGAGCTCGCCGCCCGGATGGCCGAGATGCAGGTCAACCCGGCACCGATCCTGCTCGTCCACCGGGGTTCGGCCGAGACCCGGCAGCTGGTCGCCCAGGTGCAGGAGCGACCGACCCATCTCGAGTTCGAGGACCGGGCCCACCAACAGCACCGGATCTGGGCTGTGCGGGACCTCGAGGAGCTCCGCCGGATCGACGCCGCTCTGAGCACGACCCGCGCGCTGATCGCCGACGGACACCATCGCTACGCGGCCTACCTGCGGATGCAGCAGCTGCGACCGGAGCCGGCCGCAGGAGCCGGGCTGGCGATGCTGGTCGACCAGGACGACACCCCCCTGTTCCTCGGGGCCATCCATCGGCTGTTCGCCGGCACCACTCTCGCCGGGCTGAAGGACGCCGCGAGCAGGGTCGGGACGCGTCTCGAGCCCACCGACCGACGCCGCGGAGTCGCCGCGCTGGGCCCGGACACCCTCGTCGCGACCGACGGGTCGGCCTGGGCCACGCTCCGCCCCCGGCTCGGGACCGACCGGGCGGTGGTCGAGTGGGTCCACCAGGACCTCGTGCCCGCGCTGACGCGGACGCCGACGAGCACGACCTACCTGCACGCGGTCGACGCGGCGCTGGACGCCGTGAGCCGCCGTCGCGGGGTCGCACTGCTCATGCCCGCGCCGGAGTTCGGCCAGGTGCTGCGGATCGCCGCAGAGGAGCGACTGCTGCCCGAGAAGGCCACGTCGTTCCAGCCCAAGCCCAGTGTCGGGGTGCTCATCCGCTCCCTGCGCGACCGATGACGCGTCCCGAGCTCATCTCGACCTCGACCCGAGACGCGGCACCGCCCGCCGCCCGGAAGAACCGCCGGCGCAGCGAGCCGGACACCTCCACCACGTCGTCGGCTGCCCAGGTGCTCACCGAACGCCGGGCACGCGGGGACCAGGCGGCGCACTCGAGTGCGTCCACGCTCTGTCGCGACCGGCTCTGCACCGCTCGCGGGACCACCACCCGGAACGTCCATACCGAGTCGCCGCTCGGGAGCACCCGTTCTTCGGGTTGCTGAGAGACCCGCCCGACCAGCCGTACCTCGTTGGCGATGGCGCGGTCGGTGTCTCGCGTCGTGCGTGCCGTCTTGTGTGCCGTCATCGACATCACCTCCAGCCCACACCCTCGCGCCGCGGACCGACAGCGACGGCGACGGGCCGGCAAACCTGGGGAGGACTCGGTCGGCGGCATCACGGTGGACGACAAGTGGCGTAGATCGACCGTCTCACCGACCTAGGAAATGCGAACAGGGCCACCCCGAAGGGGGTGGCCCTGTTCGAAAGAATGTCCGGCGGCGTCCTACTCTCCCACAGCCTCTCGGTTGCAGTACCATCGGCGCTGAAAGGCTTAACTTCCGGGTTCGGGATGGGACCGGGTGTTTCCCTTTCGCTATGGCCGCCGTAACTCTTGC
>NZ_CATNLZ010000033.1:0-387748 GCF_950101795.1 Nocardioides sp. T2.26MG-1
GTCTGCACGTTGCGCGACACCTCCTCAGCAGCACCCGACACCACACCCGCCTGCACCGACGTCTCCTCCGCACCCGCCGCAATCTGCTGCGACGACGCCGACAACTCCTCCGACGCAGCCGCCACCGCATCCGCCGAACCCACCACCGTGCCGATGACGCTGCCCACGGACTCGATCGAGGAGTTCAGGGCCCGCTCGAGCTCGCCGAGCTCGGCGCTGGAGCGCTCCTCGGCCCGCTGGGTCAGGTCGCCGTCGGCGAACCCGCGGAGGACGTCGATGCTGCTGCGCAGCGGCCGGGTGATCGAACGTGCGATCAAGTAGGCGAGGACGACGATGGCCAGCACGCCGAGCGCGCCGGCGATCAGGAACAGCGTGATCGCACTGGACCGGTCGGAGTTCGCCTGGTCCTCCTCGGCCTGGGCGGCCTCTTCGATCTGATCGATGGTACCGCCGAGCAGGGCGTCCATCTGATCGTTGGCCGCCTGGATCTCGTCGGCCCGGGCGCGCATCGCGTCCGGGTCCTTGATCGCAGCGTCGACGAAGTCGGCGATCGCGGTCTCGTACTGGGTCCAGGCGTCGTTGAACGCCGCGGTCTGCTCCGCGGTGGCGTCCAGCTGGACCGCCTCGAGCTCGGCCATCAAGCCGTCGATCGTCGCGATGTCGTCCTGGACGTCCTGGGCGATGCTCGCGTTGTCGGTGTACGTGATCGCCTTGAGCCCGTCGACCTTGAGCTCGCTGGAGCGGGTGTCGAGGGCGTGGAACAGCGACCGGGCGTCCTCGTACTTGGCGAGGCTCTTCGCGTCCGAGTCGGTGTTGCGGAGCCCGTTGAGCGCGACGCCGCCGACGACGACGGTCGTGAGCACGCCGATGCCCGCGATCGCGGTCAGGCGGCGGCCGACGGTCCAGGTGATGGGTGACTTCATGATCGTGCCTTCTCTGAGGGTTGGCCGTCAGGCCGCGACTGCGCGGTCGACGTCGAGGGCCAGCAGCAGCTGGTCCTCCAGCTTGTATGCCCCGAGAAGGAGGTCGCGCGAGACGCCCGCGAGGGTGTCCGGCGGCGGTTCGAACTGGTCGGCGTCGACGTCGACGACCGACCCGATGGAGTCGACGAGAAGCGCGATCGGCTCGCCGGCGACGCGGATGACCACGAGCATGGGCTCGGTGTCCACGGCCCGCGCCGGCATGTCGAGAAGCGCCCGGAGGTCGATCGCGCTGAGCACCTGCCCGCGCAGATTGATCAGCCCGGCGAGCGTGCGCGGCGAGAGCGGGATCCGAGTCCGCGTCTGGCCCCGCAGCACTTCCTGGACCGCCCCGACGTCGACACCGTAGAGGTGTCCATCGAGGGTGAAGGTCACCATCCGGGTGCTCACACCGCCTCCTGGAGCTCGTTGCGGAGGTCGAGGTCGACCTCCGGCTCGGAGTAGAACTTCGGGTCGGCCGCGAGGATCGCGGCGCGTACGTCGAGGACCTCGACGATCCGGTCCCGGATCAGCGTGGAGCCGACCAGGCCGTGGTCGTCGATGTCGCTGTGGACCTCGGTCTCCTCGTCGACGATGTCGATGATCTCGTCGACCACGATCGCGACGCTGCGGGCACCGGCCGAGTAGACGACGACCACCAGGTCGTCGCCGGCCCGCTCGCTGACCGCACCGAGGTGCCGGTCGAGCCGCAGCAGGGGCAGGATCGCGCCGCGGTACTGGACGACCTCGCGGCTGCCCACCACCTCGACCGAGCTGGCGGCGATGTTCTCGAGTCGGGTGACCGACGACAGCGGGATCGCCACCCGGCGTCCACCACCGATGCCGGCGACCAGCATCCGCAGGTGCTCGCCGGCAGCGCGCTGCTCCTCGGCGCCCCCGTCGCCGGCGCCGCGCTCGAGCGCCTCGGCCGTGAGCGCCCGGCGGGCGAGGGCCTGGACGTCCAGGATCAGGGCGACCCGGCCGTCGCCGAGGATCGTGGCGCCGGAGTAGGTGCCCAGCGACTTCAGGCGCGAGGTGAGCGGCTTGACGACGATCTCCTCGGTGCTGAGCACCCGGTCGATCACCAGACCGAAGCGCTTGCCCTCGGCCTGCAGGACCGCGATCAGCACGTGGCCGTCCGACCGCTCGGACTCCACACCGAGCACGTCGGTGAGCCGGACGAGCGGGAGCAGGGCTCCGCGCAGCCGGTAGACCGAGGCGCCGTTGACGTCCTCGACGGCGCTGGCCGCCCGGTCGGCGTCGAGCGCGACGAGCTCCAGCAGGCTGACCTGCGGGATCGCGTAGCGGTCGCCCGCGCACTCCACGGTGAGCGCCGGCACGATCGCCAGCGTCAGCGGGATCCGCAGTCGGCACGTGGTGCCGCGCCCGACGACGGACTCGACCTCGATGGTCCCGCCGATGCTCTCGATGTTGGTCTTGACCACGTCCATCCCGACCCCGCGGCCGGAGACGTTGGTGACCGACTGCGCGGTGGAGAAGCCGGGCAGGAAGATCAGCTGCAGGATGTCGGCCGAGGACATCTGGGCGAGCTGGGCGGAGGTGCGCAGGCCGCTGGCCAGCGCCTTGTCGGCGATCTTGTCGGCGTCGATGCCGGCACCGTCGTCGCAGACCTCGACGACCACCTGGCCGCCCTCGTGGTAGGCGCGGAGGGTCAGCACGCCCTCGGCGGGCTTGCCGGCCGCGCGCCGGCCCTCGGGCGTCTCGAGCCCGTGGTCGACGGCGTTGCGCACCAGGTGGGTCAGCGGGTCCTTGACCGACTCCAGGAGCGAGCGGTCCAGCTCGGTCTCGCGGCCGACCATGGCCAGCTTCACGCCCTTGCCGCAGGCGGCGCCGAGGTCGCGGACGACGCGGGGCAGCTTGGACCAGAGGTGGTCGATCGGCTGCATGCGGGTCTTCATGACCCCCTCCTGCAGCTCGGTCGCGATCAGGTTGAGGCGCTGGGCGGACCGCATCAGGTCCAGCCCGTCCTGGTCTCCGGCCTGCCGGACGATCTGGTTGCGGGTGAGCACCAGCTCGCCCACGAGGCGCATGAGGGTGTCGAGCAGCTCGACGTCCACGCGGATCGAGGAGTCCGCGACGTTGCGGCGCGTCACGCCCTCCTCGGCGGTGTCGGCCGGAACGGGACGGGCGGGCGGGGCCGGCGGAGCAGCCGCGACCGGGGCGGGTGCCGCGACCGGCTCGACGACCGGCTCGGCGACCGTCGCGGGCTCGGCGACGACGTTGGCGGGCTCGGGCTCGGGCTCCGGGTCGGCGGCGGGCTCGGGGAGGAGCTCGGCGATGGGTGTCGGGGCGGGCGCGGCCTCGTTGCCGTCGAGGATGGCGGTGATCCGCTCCACGACGTCGGACACGTCGACGTCGCCCTCGGTGCCGTTGTCCTCGATCGAGGCGAGCAGCTCGCGCACGGTGTCGACCATGGCGAGCAGCGGGTCGGTCGTCTGCGGCGTCATCGAGAGCTTGCCGTCACGCAGCCTGGCGAGGAGGTTCTCCCCGACGTGCGTCACGGCCTCCAGCTTCCCGAACGCCAGGAACCCGCTGGTCCCCTTGATCGTGTGGATGGTCCGGAAGATGCTGCCCAGCAGGTCTCGGGAGCCGGGCTCCCGCTCGAGCGCAACCAGGTCGCGGTCGAGCTGGTCCAGGTTCTCGTGGCTCTCCACGAGGAACTCTTGGACGATCTCATCGATCTCTTCCACCGTGTCGGCCTCTCGTCAGGTGACTACGAGGGCTTGATCGGCCCGGTGGCGACGGACCTGAGGATGGTGCCGACATTTTGCCGGGCCGTCTATCCTCGCCGCTGAGGGGAGTACCTCGACCAAGCACCACCCGGTCAGTACGGCGGCCGCCACCGGCCGCCCCGGGGGACACCTGACAACAGGTGAGGGAGACCTCGAGCACCGACTCGAGGAGCACCATGTTCACTCCCCTTGCCATCGACACCATCGGCACCCCGACGCTGTGGGCCGTCACCATCGGAGCGGTCCTGGCGCTGCTCGTCCTGGACTTCGTCGCGACCCGGCGCCCGCACGAGGTGTCGATGCGGGAGGCGCTGGCGTGGTCCGCGTTCTACGTCGCGCTCCCCCTGGCCTTCGGCGGCTGGGTCTGGAGCCGGCACGGCGCCGAGCGCGGCGTCGAGTACTACACCGGCTACCTGGTCGAGAAGACCTTGAGCGTGGACAACCTGTTCGTGTTCATGCTGCTGCTGACGGCCTTCGCGGTGCCCGCCGCGCTCCAACAACGGGTGCTGCTCTACGGCATCGTCGGCGCGCTCGTCCTGCGCGGGGTGTTCATCGCGCTCGGCGCAGCCGCACTGTCGGCGTTCGACTGGGTCTTCGCGGTGTTCGGGCTGGTGCTGCTCGCGACCGGGGTGAAGCTGCTCCGCGACGCCGTCTCCGGCGCCGACCACGCGGGCAAGGACGTGAGCCGGATGCGCTCGGTGCGCCTGATCCGGCGGCTCATGCCGGTCACGGGCGAGTACGACGGCCCGCGCCTGACCGCCCGCGTCGCCGGCCGTCGAGCGCTCACCCCCCTGGCCGTCGTGGTCTTCGCCGTCCTGGCGACCGACGTGGTGTTCGCCGTCGACTCGGTCCCGGCCGTCTACGGCATCACGGGCGACCCGTTCCTGGTGTTCGCCACCAACGCGTTCGCGCTGCTCGGCCTCCGGGCCCTCTACTTCGTCGTGCAGGGGGCGCTGAGCCGACTGGTGCACCTCGGCTTCGGGCTGGCCGCCATCCTCGGCTTCATCGGCGTGAAGCTGGTGCTCCACTGGGCGCACCTGACCTGGCCGTCGGTGCCGGATGTGCCGACGCTGGCGTCCCTCGGGGTGATCGTCGCGGTCCTCGGCATCACGACCGCGACCAGCCTGGTGGCCACCCGGGGACGTGAGGAGGTCTCAGGAGTGGGCTGAGGCCCAGAAGACGGCGACGCAGATGTTCGCGATGGTGAGGGCCAGCAGCAGGGCCCAGAGACCGTTGGCGATCCGCTCCTTGCGGAGGTTGGCCATCACGAGCACGAGGATCACCAGGCCGATGACGCCCTTGACCGCGACCTTGGTGTTGTTGAGGTCGCCGTCATCGGCCTCGATCACCCCGACCAGCAGCAGCCCGGCGAGGAACGCCGTCCCCGCGCCGTCGCGCATCAGCGCGTTGGCGGTCTTCTCAGGGCTGCGGGCCTGCACCAGCAGACCGCCCAGCAACGCGGCGAAGCCGAGCATGTGGACCACGAGCAGCAGGTGACGCAGGAACTCCATGCCAGGAGCCTAGAGGCCGGACGCTGCTCAAACGATCTGCACCTCGGCGTCGGGCGGGGTGCCGAGGCCGTTCCGGCGTCCGACGAGGTACTCGCCGAGGAACAGCACCACCCCCTCGCAAGCTCGGACCAGGGCAGCTCAGAGCAGACGGCGGTCCGACGCCCAGCGGGTCAGCTCGTGGCGGGACGAGAGCTGCAGCTTGCGCAGCACGCTGGACATGTGGGTCTCGACGGTCTTGATCGAGATGAACAGCTCCTTGGCGACCTCCTTGTAGGCGTAGCCGCGGGCGATCAGCCGCATCACCTCGCGCTCGCGCTCGGTGAGCCGGTCGAGGTCCTCGTCGACGGCCGCCACGTCGATCGAGCCGGAGAAGGCGTCCAGCACGAAGCCCGCGAGCCGCGGCGAGAACACCGCGTCGCCCTCGGAGACGCGGCCGATCGCCTGCACCAGCTCGGGACCGGTGATCGTCTTGGTGACGTAGCCGCGGGCACCACCGCGGATGGTGCCGATGACGTCCTCGGCGGCGTCGCTGACCGAGAGCGCGAGGTAGCGGGTGTCGGGCGAGGCACCCGAGAGTCCGACCCGCCGCATCACCTCCACGCCGCCGCCACCGGGCAGGTGGACGTCGAGCAGCACCACGTCGGGCCGGTGCGTCGACACCGCCGCCACGGCCTCGTCGACGTCGGCCGCCTCGGCCAGCACCTTGACCAGCCCGCGACCGGCGGTCTCGAGCTCCGCTCGCACGCCGCGCCGGAACATCGCATGGTCGTCGACGATCACGATCGCCACCGGTCCCGCAGTGCGTGCTGCCGGGCGCTGCTCACTCATCGTTCTCCTCCTGTCGCGGCTGCCGGGACAGGTGCAGCCGCACCTCGGTCCCCTCGCCGAGCACCGACCGGACCTCGGCCGTGCCTCCGTGACGCTGCATCCGGTCCACGATGCTGTGGCGGACGCCGTACCGGTCCGCGGGCACCGTCGCCGGGTCGAAGCCCGGGCCGCGGTCGCGGACGAAGACGTCGACCGCGGTCTCGGTGACCTCGGCGTAGACGTCGACCTTGCCGGTCCCCGCATGCTTCGCCGCGTTGGTCATCGCCTCGCCGCTCGCGTTGACCACGGGCCGGAGCGTCTCCTCGAAGTCGCAGTCGCCGACCGTGACCACGTCGACGGACACGGCGTACTCGTCCTCGACCCGCGCCGCGGCCCCCCGCAGCGCGCTCGCCACCGTGCGCTCGTCGGTGGAGTCGCCGGCGTAGAGCCACGATCGCAGGTCGCGCTCCTGGGCGCGGGCCAGCCGCGCGACCGTGGTGGCGTCGTCGGCGTTCTTCTGGATGAGGGCGAGCGTCTGCAGCACCGAGTCGTGCAGGTGGGCGGCGACGTCGGCTCGCTCCTGGGTGCGCACCCGCTCGGCCCGCTCGTCGCTGAGGTCGGAGGCGAGGCGGTAGATCCACGGCCCGATCACGATCGCGAGACCCACGATGCTCAGCAGCGCCACCACCGTGACGTCGCGCGCCATGCTGAGCGAGCCGCCGCGCACCGCGTACAGGAACAAGGCCGCGACGATCAGCAGAACTCCAGCGCCGACCCGGGCGTACGACGCCCAGCCGCCGCTTCCGAACACCGCGCGCACGGGATCGATCCGGCCGGTGCTGTCCAGCCAGCGCTCGCGCTGCGCCTCGTCGGCCTGCCGCCACAGCAGCGCGACGCCGACGATCGCGATCACCAGGGGCCAGAAGATCGCGCCCCGGCCGAGCACCGCCTCGAGCATCAGGATCGCGCCGAGCCCGAGCGCGGCCAGCGCGATCGCGGGGCCGACGTCCCCGAGCCGGCGCATCCGGCCCGGGCGCCGGCCGCCGCGGGTGGCGCTCTCGATGCCGGGGGCACCGGTCTCGAAGTGCGCGTCGGAGGGCAGCAGCCACCACAGGCCGGCGTAGAAGGCCACGCCGGCACCGCCGAGGAATGCGGCGACCACGAAGCCCGCACGCACCCACAGGACCGGGAAGTCGAGGTGCCGCGCCAGGCCGGCCGCCACCCCGCCGAGGATCGGCTCCTGGGTGTCACGGGTCGCGCGTCGCCCGCCGAGCGGGACCGCCGCCGATCGCGGGTCGGGCCGGCCGGCGTCGGCGGTGGCGTGTGCGCTGCTCATCTCCCCCTCATCGTCTCATTGCGGGTGACCGCGGACCATGAGGGCGAACCCCGACACACCCCTGACCGCACCCCCGGCCACCCGACCCGCGGCACCGGGCAGGATCAGGGCTGTCCCCGATGGTGCGCGCTCGCACGACCGACCAGGCTGGAGCCATGACCACGACACCGCCCGAGGCACCATCAGGCCCGCAGCCACAGCACCCCACCGGGGGCACCGGCCCGCGCGTCGACCGCGACCAGGTCCGCGACCTGGGCCGCCTGCGCCGCTCCGTCAGCGATCGCAAGGTGGCCGGCGTGGCAGGCGGCCTCGCGCGGCACCTCGACATCGACCCGCTGATCCTGCGGGTGGCGTTCGTGGTCCTCGTGTTCTTCGGCGGCGCCGGGCTGATCCTGTACGGCGCGTGCTGGATCCTGGTGCCCGAGGACGGGGCGGCCCGGGCGCCGTTCAACCTCGACGAGCGCAGCCGCTCGGTCGCGCTGGTGATCGTCGGCGTGGTCGCCGCCCTCGCCCTGATCGGCGACTCCTGGGGCGCGTTCTGGTTCCCGTGGCCGCTCGCCGTGGTGGCGCTGGTCGCGCTGTGGCTGCTGACCCGCAACAACCCGCCACGCCCGGTGCCACCGGTGCCGTGGGCCCCGGACCCGTCGGCCCCGGTCGCGCCGGGCTTCACGGCCGCGCCGTACGCGCCGCCGCCGTCCGCACAGCCCACCCAGCCGGCGTACTCCCCACCGCCGCCCTCCTACGTCCCGCCGGCGACGTACGTCCCGCCTCCGCCCCGCCCGCCCAACCCGCGCAAGCGGGGACCGATCCTGTTCTGGTTCACGCTGGCGCTGATCACCCTCGCCGAGGGCGTGCTCGGGATGGCCGACCTGGCCGGCGCGTCGGTCGCGGACGCGGCGTACCCCGCCCTCGCCGTCGGGATCTGCGGCCTGATGCTCGTGGTCGGCGCGTTCTACGGGCGGGCCGGTGGGATCATCGCGCTCGGCCTGATCTCGACCGTGGTGCTGACCGGTGCGACCGCGGCGGACCGCTGGGACGGCGACCGGGTCACCGAGACACCCACCAGCTCCGCGCTCGTCGACGACCGCTATTGGCTCGGTGTCGGTGAGCAGCTGATCGACCTGCGGGAGGTGTCCGACCTCCAGAACCTCGACGGTCGCACGCTCGAGGTCGAGGGCGGCATCGGCCACATCGAGATCATCCTCCCCGACGGTCTGACCGCCGTCGTCCACGCCGACGTGGACGGCCCCGGCAACATCGAGGTCTTCGGCTTCGAGCGGGGCGGCATCGACACGACCGTCAACTCCTCCGACGGGGCCGAGACCGACCCGCGGATCACCATCGACACCCAGCTGGGCGTCGGACAGATCGAGGTGCACCGATGAGCACGACCACCTTCTACGACACCTCCGGCACGGCCGGGACCGCGCGCCCGTCGGGACGGCACCCGGTCAACGTCGGCCACCTGGTCATGGGGATCGCGTTCCTCGGCCTGGTCGGCGTCTGGGCCCTGATCCAGGGCGACGTCGTCGGCGACGGTGACGTCCGCTGGCTGATGCCGGTCCCGTGGGTGCTCGCCGGGCTGGCCGGCCTGCTCGCCGTCGGGCTCTCGAGCGGCAAGCGCTGGTCGACCCGGCAGACCGGGTGGGTCGGCAGTGACGCCGACCGTGACACACCCCCGGTCGACCCCGAGCAGGAGCCGACCGACACGCTGACGGAGCCGACCGTCGAGGAGACCCCGGACGAGGAGCGCTGAGCGCGCTCAGCTGGCGTGGACCCGGGCGCCGGAGGCGTGCAGCCGGCACGCCTCGAGCGTGGTGTCGGGGTGGTCGGTGAACAGGCCGTCCACGCCGGCGTCGAGGAAGGCCTGGGTCTCCTCGATCGAGTCGCCGATCGCCGCGGGGTCCGCCCCGCGGCGGTAGCCCGTCGGCAGGAAGGCGTTCTCGTCGCGCAGCGTCCAGACGTGCACCTGGAGGCCGGCGGCGTGGGCATCGGTCACCAGCGGCGAGGGGTCGCCGATGGTGCCGGTGTCGGCGTGCCGCGGGAGCACGAGGTCCTTGGCCACCCCCACCGCGTCGGCGTACGTCGCCACCCGCCGCAGCCCCGGCGACGTGACCAGGTCGACGCGTCCGTCGGCGGCCACCAGCTGCACCAGCGGCAGCGCGGTCCGCGACCGCAGCCAGCGCAGGTTGCCGGGCTCGAACGACTGCAGGAACACCGGGGCGCCTGCGCCGCCCATCCCGTGGCGGGCGAGCGTGTCGAGCAGCGGCTCCTCGAGCGCCAGCCCCAGCGAGGCGAAGTGCGAGGGGTGCTTGGTCTCCGGGTACACGCCGACCGGGCGGCCCAGCCGCCCCGACTCCTCGGCCACCAGCGTGAGGATCTCGTCGAACGTCGGCACGTCGTAGCGGCGGTCGTAGCGGGTGTTGCGGGGCCGCAGGTCGGGCAGCCGCTCGACCGCCCGCAGCGTCTTGAGCTCGGCGAGCGTGAGGTCCTCGGTGAACCAGCCGGTCACGACCCGTCCGTCCACCTCCTTGGTGGTCATCCGGTCGGCGAGCTCGGGATGGTCGGCGATGTCGGTGGTCGCGCTGATCTCGTTCTCGTGGCGCGCGACCAGCACGCCGTCGCGGGTGCTGACCAGGTCGGGCTCGACGTAGTCGGCGCCGAGGGCGATCGCCAGGCGGTACGACGCCAGCGTGTGCTCCGGCCGGTAGCCGGAGGCGCCCCGGTGGGCGATGACCAGTGGCAACCCGTGCAGCTCGAGCGGCTCGCGCATGCCCCCAGCAGACCGCGGGAGTGTGTCGCCGCAGCGGAAGCGACATGAACCCTGGGTGACACCCGCCAGAATGACCGACGTGACTGCGCCCGCGCTCGGCTCCCTGACGACCGTCCCGGCCCTCGACCGACCCGACCTGCTGGCCCCCTCCGTCGTGGACGCGCTGCGGGCGTGGCCGGGCGCCGGCTCGATCGGCGTCGTGGAGATCGACCCGGCGATCGCCGACACCGCGGCACTGGCGGCGGCGTACGACCTGCCGATGTCGACCGGCGCCAACTGCGTGGTGGTCGCGGGTCGCCGCGACGGGGCCGAGCGGGTCGCGGCCTGCCTGGTGCGGGCCGACACGCGGGCCGACGTCAACGGCCTGGTCAAGCGCACCCTGGACGTGCGCAAGGCGTCGTTCCTGGCGATGGACCGTGCCGTCGAGGAGTCCGGGATGGAGTACGGCGGGATCACGCCCATCGGCCTGCCCGCGGGCTGGCGGCTGCTGGTCGACCCGCGCGTCCTCGAGATCGACGTGGTGGTGATCGGCTCCGGCGTGCGCCGCTCCAAGCTGCTGCTGCCGGGCGCACTCGCCGCCGAGCTGCCCGGCGCCGAGGTCGTCGAGGGTCTGGCCGGCTGAACTGGGGCGCGAGCGGGTGACGCTGGGTCACACTGTCGCCATGAGCGACGACGAGCTGCCGGAGAACCCCAAGTCGGGCCGCCGGGAGACCGAGGAGGAGCGGCTCGACCGCAAATGGGAGGACCTGCTGCAGGAGCTGCGGGTGATGCAGACCGGGGCGCAGCTGCTCGCGGGCTTCCTGCTCACGCTGCCGTTCCAGGACAGGTTCGGCTCGCTGGACGACGTCCAGAAGGGCCTCTACCTGGCACTAGTGCTGCTGGCGACCCTGACGACCGCGATGATCATGGGTCCCATCGCGATCCACCGCCGGCTGTCCGGGCGACACGTCAAGGAGCGCCTGGTGGCCTCGGCACACGTGCTGGTGTGGGGGGTGCTCACCGCGATCGCGCTGCTCGTGACCGGCATCGTGATGTTCATCTTCGACATGGTCATCGACCGCACCTGGTCCAGCATCGCGGCGGGCACGATGGCCCTGGTGATGGTGACGCTGCTGGTGCTGCTCCCCCACCACCTGATGAAGCGCGATGACGTCGCCTCGCCGTAGCCGAAAACCCATGGCTCGGCGCAAGCGCCGGTCCGTACCCTGAGACGAGTGCGCCACCTGCCCCTCGACCACCCCGGGACCCCCGATCACCGCTCGCCGGGACGGTTCCTGTGGTGGATGGCGAAGGGGCAGTGGGCCACGCTGCTCGGGGGCATGTGCTTCGGCATCATCTGGATGAGCTCGCAGGCCGTGATGCCCGCCGTCATCGGCCGGGCGATCGACCTCGGCATCGCCGACAAGGACACCGGCGAGCTGCTGAAGTGGGCCGGCGTGCTGTTCGCGATCGGTCTCGTCCAGGCCGCCAGCGGCATCGTCCGGCACCGGTTCGCGGTGACGAACTGGCTGATCGCGGCGTACCGCACCGTCCAGCTCGTCACCCGGCAGACCGTGCGGCTCGGCGGCGCGCTGCCGCGCCAGGTATCCACGGGCGAGGTGGTCGCGATCGGCACCAGCGACCTCTCCCACCTGGGTCAGCTGATGGACGTGTCGGCGCGGTTCGCCGGTGCGGTGGTGTCGTTCGTGCTCGTCTCGGTGATCCTGCTGCAGACCTCCGTCACGCTCGGCCTCGTGGTGCTGATCGGTGTGCCCGTGCTGATGCTCGGGGTCGCGCCGATCCTCGGCCCGCTCCAGCGCCGCAGCGCGCACCAGCGGCACCTGATGGGCCAGCTGGCCAACACCGCCAGCGACATCGTCGGCGGGCTGCGGGTGCTGCGCGGCATCGGCGGCGAGCAGGTGTTCCACGACCGCTACCGCCGCGAGTCGCAGACCACCCGGGCGGCCGGCGTCCAGGTCGCCCGGCTGCAGTCGGTGCTCGACGCGCTCCAGGTGCTGCTGCCCGGCCTGTTCGTCGTGGTGGTCGTCTGGATCGGCGCGCGGTACGCCGTCGACGGCACGATCACGCCGGGCGAGCTGGTCGCGTTCTACGGCTACTCCGCGTTCCTGATGATCCCGCTGCGGACCGCCACCGAGTACGCCAACAAGATCATCCGGGCGCGGGTCGCCGCCGTCCGCGTGTGCCGGGTGCTCGCGCTCGAGCCCGACGTGCACGAACCGGTCGAGGCGGCGCCCTCGCCGCCGGTCGGCTCGGACCTGTACGACGCCCGCACCGGCCTGCTGGTGCGCCACGGCCTGCTGACAGCCGTCGTCAGCGAGCAGCCCGACGAGTCGGCCGCCCTCGCCGACCGGCTGGGCATGGCCGCCGCGCCCGTCGACGGCCGGCTGGACGAGGACGTGCGGCTCGGCGACGTACCGCTCACCGCCCTGTCCCCGGTCGAGGTCCGGCACCGGATCGTGGTCTCCGACACCGGGGCACTGTTCTTCTCCGGGCGCCTCGGCGACCGGCTCGACGTGACCGGCGGCGGCGACGTCGCCGCCGCGCTCGAGACGGCGTCGGCCGGCGACATCCTCGATGCCCTGCCCGAGGGCCTCGACACTCAGGTCGCCGAGCGGGGCCGCAGCTTCTCCGGCGGCCAGCGGCAGCGGCTGGTGCTCGCGCGGGCGCTCGCCACCGACCCCGAGATCCTCGTGCTGGTCGAGCCGACCTCGGCGGTCGACGCCCACACCGAGGCGCGGATCGCGTCCCGGCTACGCCGGCACCGGGCCGGGCGGACGACCGTGGTCACCAGCAGCAGCCCGCTGATGCTCGACGCCGCCGACCGGGTCGCGTTCCTGCGCGACGGCCGGATCGTCGCCACCGGCACGCACGCCGAGCTGCTGGAGACCGACGCCGACTACCGCCTCGTCGTCACCCGGGAGTCCGCCGACCTCACGGAGGTGGGTCGATGAGTGCCACCGCGCACCTCCCGGTCGCCGACACGCGCGCCGTACGCCACTACGCCGTCGACCTGGCGCGCCGTCACCCGCGGATGCTGTGGTCGGCGGTCGCCCTGCACGTGCTGGCCGCGCTGGCCGGGCTGGCCGCGCCCCGCCTGCTGGGCGACCTGGTGCAGGCCGTCGAGGGCGGCACCACCACCGGCCACGTCGACCGGGTGGTGGCCGCCCTCGCGGGGTTCCTGGTCGTCCAGACCGTGCTCACCCGCTACGCCCGCTACCTCAGCCAGGTCCTCGGCGAGCAGGTGCTCGCCGAGCTGCGCGAGGACTTCGTCGGCAACACGCTCGCGCTCCCGGTCGGGGTCGTGGAGTCGGCCGGCTCCGGCGACCTGCTGACCCGCACCAGCCGCGACGTCGACCAGCTCGGCTGGTCGGTGCGGATGGCGCTGCCCGAGTGGACGATCGCGGTGATCACGGCGGTCGTGACGTTCGTCGCCGCGATCAGCGTCGGCTGGTGGGTCGCGCTGCCCTGCGTGCTGGGCGTCCCCCCGCTCGTGATCGGGCTGCGGTGGTACCTCGCCCGCGCCAAGGACGGCTACCTGCGCGAGAGCGCGACGTACTCCCAGATCAACGCCACGCTCACCGAGACCGTCGAGGGGGCTCGCACGGTCGAGGCGCTCGACCTCGGCGGCGAGCGGATCCGCTCGATCGACCGGGACATCGACGCGTCCTACCGGGCCGAGCGCTACACGCTGTTCCTGCGCACCGTGTTCTTCCCCAACATGGAGATCGCCTACCTGATCCCGACCGTCGCGACGCTGCTGTTCGGCGGCTACCTCTACACGCAGGGCCAGGTCTCGCTCGGCGACGTCACCGCGGCGACGCTGTACGTGCAGATGCTCATCGACCCGGTCGACCGGATCGTGTCGATCCTCGACGAGCTGCAGCTCGGCGCGGCCTCGCTGGCCCGGCTGCTCGGCGTCGCCCACGTGCCCGACGACCGCGAGGTCAGTGGCCGCGAGCCCACCGGCGAGCAGCTCGCGGCCGAGGACGTGCGGTTCTCGTACGTCGACGGGCGCGACGTACTGCACGGCGTCGACCTCACCGTCGGGGTCGGTGAGCGGATCGCGATGGTCGGCCCGTCGGGTGCCGGCAAGTCCACGCTCGGCCGGCTGCTGGCCGGCATCCACCCGCCGCGCACCGGCTCGGTGACCGTCGGCGGCGTCGGCCTGGTCGAGCTGCCGCTCGACGACCTGCGCGGCCACGTCGCCCTGGTCACCCAGGAGCACCACGTGTTCGTCGGCACCGTGCGCGAGAACCTCGTGCTGGCCCGGCCCGGCGCCACCGACGACGACGTCCGCGACGCGCTGGCCGCCGTCGACGCGCTCGACTGGGTCGACGCGCTGCCCGACGGCCTCGACACGGTGGTCGGCTCGGGCGGGCGTGCGGTCACGGCCGCACAGGCCCAGCAGGTCGCGCTCGCGCGCCTCGTCCTGGCCGACCCGCACACGCTGGTGCTCGACGAGGCCACCTCGCTGATCGACCCGCGGGCCGCCCGGCACCTGGAGCGGTCGCTCGCCGCCGTACTCGAGGGGCGCACGGTGATCGCGATCGCGCACCGGCTCTTCTCCGCCCACGACGCCGACCGGGTGGCGGTGGTCGAGGACGGCCGGATCTCCGAGCTCGGCTCGCACGACGAGCTGGTCGCCGCCGGCGGCTCCTACGCCGCATTGTGGGACAGCTGGCACGGGCGGGGCGGCGACCGGCCGGCGTGACCCCGGCCGAGACGGGACGTTGACCTCGGCACGACCGTGACAGTTATGCTGTCACAATGAAGCTGTCGATGCCGCTGATGTACGACGGGAACCCCCGCCAGACCGCCGACCAGGTCGCCGGCCTCGAGAAGGCGGGGCTGGACACGATCTGGGTGGCCGAGCCCTACGGGTTCGACGCCCCCACGCTGATGGGCTACCTGGCCGCCAAGACCGAGACCGTCGAGATCGGCGCCGGGATCCTCAACGTCTACTCCCGCACACCCGGTGCGCTGCTGCAGACCGCCGCCGGTCTCGACAACGTCTCGGGCGGCCGTGCGGTCATCGGTCTCGGCGCTTCGGGGCCGCAGGTGATCGAGGGCTTCCACGGCCTCCCCTACGACAAGCCGCTGGGTCGCACCCGCGAGGTCATCGAGATCATCCGGATGGGCCTGCGCCGCGAGTCGCTGGTGCACGACGGCATCTTCACGCTGCCGCTGCCGGCCGACCAGGGACTCGGCCTGGGCAAGCCGCTCAAGCTGCTCAACAAGCCCGAGCGCCCCGTCGTCCCTCTCTGGGTCGCGGCCCTCGGCGACAAGAACGTCGCGATGACCGCCGAGGTCGCCGACGGCTGGCTGCCGTTCCTGTTCCTGCCCGAGAAGGCCCAGGAGGTCTGGGGCGACTCGCTCGCCCGCGGCACCGCGAAGCGCTCCGCCGACCTCGGCCCGCTGGAGATCAGCGCCGGCGGCATGGTCGCGATCGGTGAGGACGTCAAGGGGATGCTCGACTTCATGCGGCCGATGTACGCGCTGTACGTCGGCGGCATGGGCGCCCGCGGCAAGAACTTCTACAACGAGCTGGCCTGCCAGTACGGCTACGAGAAGGAGGCACGCGAGATCCAGGACCTCTACCTCGACGGCCACAAGCGCGACGCCGAGGCCAAGGTGCCGCTCGAGTGGCTCGAGGCCGGCAACCTGGTCGGCCCCGCGTCGTACGTCCAGGAGCGCATCGCCGCGTTCCGCGAGGCCGGCGTGACCAGCCTGCAAGTGTCCCCCGCGTCGGACGACCCGGCCGCGACCATCGCACAGATCAAGGAGTGGGTGGCCTGATGCCTGACAAGCCGAGCATCTTCGAACAGGAGCACGAGGACTTCCGCGGCACCGTCCGCGCCTTCCTCGACAAGGAGGTCGTCCCCCACCACGACCAGTGGGAGAAGGACGGCCAGGTCAGCCGCGAGGTCTGGCGCAAGGCCGGCGAGCACGGGCTGCTCTGCTTCGACGTCGACGAGGAGTACGGCGGCGCCGGCGTGCACGACTTCCGCTACAACATGGTCGTCGCCGAGGAGATGTGCCGGGTGGGCGCGAGCGGCCCGGGCTTCCCGGTGCACACCGACATCATCGTCCCCTACATCAGCCAGCTCGGGACGCCGGAGCAGAAGGCCCGCTGGCTGCCCGGCCTGGTCAGCGGCGAGATCATCTCCGCGATCGCGATGACCGAGCCGGGCGCCGGCTCCGACCTGCAGGGCATCAAGACCTCGGCCATCGACAAGGGCGACCACTACGTCCTCAACGGCTCCAAGACGTTCATCAGCAACGGCATCCTGGCCGACCTGGTCATCGTCGTGTGCCGCACCGACCCCGACGCCGGCCACCAGGGCATCAGCCTGCTGGTCGTCGAGCGCGGGATGAAGGGCTTCGAGCGCGGCCGCAACCTCGACAAGATGGGCATGAAGGCCCAAGACACCGCCGAGCTGTTCTTCGACGACGTCGAGGTGCCCAAGGAGAACCTCCTCGGCGCCGAGGGCTCCGGCTTCATCTCGCTGATGGTCAACCTCGCCCAGGAGCGGATCTCGATCGCGGTGATGGCGGTCGCCGCCGTCGAGCTGATGCTGGAGCTGTCCCTGTCCTACGCCAAGGAGCGGCAGGCCTTCGGCAAGCCGATCGGCAGCTTCCAGCACAACCGGTTCCTGCTCGCCGAGATGGCCACCGAGGCCCACATCGCGCGGGTCTTCGTGAACGACTGTGTGCTCAAGCTCAACGCCGGCGAGGTCGACCCCGCCCTCGCCTCGATGGCGAAGTGGTGGACCACCGAGCTGCAGAAGAAGGTCGTCGACCAGGCCGTCCAGATCCACGGCGGCTACGGCTACATGATGGAGTACCCCGTCGCGAAGGCGTACGTCGACAGCCGCATCCAGACGATCTACGGCGGCACCACCGAGATCCAGAAGGAGATCATCGGCCGCTCGCTGGGCATCTGAGGTCGAACGGTGGTTGAGGCGCGAAGGCGCTAGCGCCTGAGCCTCGAAACCACCGGCGGCGATCGCGCCCGAGGACCTGCTCGGAGTTGCGGTCGTCAGGCGGGCTGCGGGCCGGCGTGTGATGCCGCTCCCTGGTCTTCGAAGAGCGTGGTTTGCGGTCCGTGGTGGTCACCGGGCGGCGTGGCGGGATGCTATCTCCGTCTTGACGGAGTCTGCTGTCTTCCGAAGTCCATCGCGGACGTCTCGGGACAGGGTGTCGAACAACTCCTTCGGACCCCAGAGGATTGCTTGGAATCGCAGGTGGTTGGTCGCCTCAGGTGCGTGCGCGCCCTATCCACGCTGTGGCGCGGGACTGCTCGCGCAGCGGCTCGCCCGGCGGCGCCCAGTGCCAGACCCAGGTGAGGGTGGCGTCCGCGAAGTCGGCGCGGATCTGCATGGGCATGGGGGCGGCCACGGCGGCGGTGAAGACGCCGGCCAGTCCTTCGTGGAACGCCACGACCTCCGAGAACTCCCCCATCGCGACGTGGAGGGACGACGCCGTGATGATCGTGTGCTCGACGTGCTGCAGACCGTCGTCGCCGACGGCTTCGTAGTCCAGGCTCAGCGCGTGCTCGGTCAGCCTGCGGACCTCCATCCGGCACACACAGTGCCCGCTCTCCTCGCCCTCGACAGTGCCTCGGTACAGGCCAGGCGGAACCTCCAGCAGCGCCATGACTGGCTCCTCAGACAACTGGTAGCGGGTCGATCGGCTCGTCGTACTCCCCCAGCACGTAGCGGAGCCGGTGGTTGAGGTCGTTGAGGCCCTGGCGCACTCCGCGGCGCGTCGCCTCCCGTGCCGCACCGTCAGCGACAAGGCGCCGCGCGACGTGATCGGCCCAGTCCGGAAGGGCATCGCCTGACGGCATGAGCTCGCCCTCCAGGACCGCCAGGAGACCGATCAGCGCACCGATGTCTTGTATGCGTGGCGCTCGGGGAGTCAGCTCGAGATCAGGCACGCAGCCAGCATCCGCTCTGGTTGTGCCTTCTGGCCAGTCCCCGCCCTGGTTTGCCGACAGGAGGGCGTGCCAGGATCGGACTCCGTGACCTCATGGCGGGACTCGGCAACACAGTCGGCGCAGGACGACCTGGACGGCCTGCTCAACCTCGTGCTGCCCCACGCGGAGGACCTGCTCCGCAGACGCGGTGAGTTCTACCCGTTCGGCGCCACGGTCTCGATGGACGGTACGACGGCACTGATTGGAGCCGATCCCGGACTCGGACGACGCCCGCCGCCCGACCAGGTCCTGGCCGGCCTCTATCAGGGAGTGCAGGGGGACGCGGCGTCGCTCCGGGCCGCGGCGTTCGTCGCCGACGTCCGCGTCGGCAGGTCGGACGCGATCCGCGTCGAGCTCGAGCATCGCGACGGCGTGGCTCCGGTCGTCCTGGTCCCCTACACGCCGAGCAGGTCGAACCGGCCCGTCAAGCTCGGCAGCATGAGCGCCGTCGCAGGCGAGCCGAGGGTGTGGACGTCGCTCACCTGAGCGACTGACCGCCGACCGGTGGTTGAGGTGCGAGCGAAGCGAGCCTCGAAACCACCACCTCCTGCGGCGCGGCCTCGGCGAGATCGCCCGGTGACGGTGGTTTCGAGACGGTTGCCAGCGCAACCTCCCCAACCACCTGGTCCGGTCGCGCCTGGACTGACGCTCGACAAGGCTCCCTGCCAGACGCGAGGCTGTGACCCACGCCACGCCCGTCGACCCAGGGAGCAACAGATGAGCAACGACGTCCTCTCCGAACGCGCCAGGATCGAGGCCGCCGTCGCCGGCCGGACGCTCGTGGACGCGCTGGCCGAGACGGCGACGTCGTTCGCCGACCGGCCGGCGTACTCCGACAAGCACGAGGTGCCGGAGGGCGAGGCCTGGCGGACGATCACGTGGGCGCAGACCCGCGAGCTCGCACTCGACGTCGCGGCCGGGCTCGTGGACGCCGGCGTCCAGCCGGGCGACACGGTCGCGATCATGGCGACCAACCGGATCGAGCACTTCGTCGCGGACATGGGCGCCGTGCATGCGGCGGCCACGCCGATGTCGATCTACAACACGCTCTCCCCGGAGCAGGTCGCGTACGTCGCGAGCCACGCTCGGCCGACCGTGGTGATCCTGGAGAACGACGACCACCGGACCCGCTGGGCCAAGGCGATCGCGGAGACCGACAGCATCCGCAAGGTCGTGATGCTCGGGCAGGACTGGGACGACCTCGTGGCCGTGGGCCGGGCCTACCGCGCCGCCCACGACGACGAACTGGACGCCCGCGCGGCCGCCCTCGAGCCGGACGCACCGGCGACGATCCTCTACACGTCGGGCACCACCGGCAACCCCAAGGGCGTGGTGCTCACCCACCACAACGTGATGTACGAGGCGCTGAGCACGCTCGAGGCCGCGGGCCTGCACGAGGCGCAGACCGCCATCAGCTACCTGCCGCTCGCCCACATCGCCGAGCGGGTGCTGGGCCTCTACGGTCCGCAGATCCAGGGCAGCCACATGCACGCGATCGGCGACCCGTCCGGTCTGCTGGCCGCGCTCGGCGAGGTGCACCCGACGAGCTTCTTCGGTGTCCCCCGCGTCTGGGAGAAGATCAAGACCGGCCTGTCCGCCAAGCTCGCCGCGGACCCCGATCCCGCGAACGTGAAGATGGTCCAGGACGCGATGGCCGCAGCGCAGGCCTGGGTCGCGGCCCAGGAGGTCGGCGGCACGATGACCCCGGAGATCGAGGACGCCTACCGCAAGGCCGACGAGCAGATCCTCGGCTTCCTCAAGCTGCTGCTCGGCCTCGACCAGGTCACCTGGGCGGGGTCGGCGGCGGCGCCGATGCCGATCGAGGTCGCGCGGTTCATGGCCGGCCTCGGCCTGAAGGTGTACGACGTCTACGGCATGACCGAGACCTGCGGGGCGGTCACGGCCAACGGTCCCGGTGGCTTCAAGCTCGGCACCGTCGGGCGCGCCACCCCCGGCATGGAGGTCCGGCTCGGCGAGGACAACGAGGTGCTGGTGCGCGGGCCGGTGATCACACCCGGCTACCACCTCCAGGATGAGGCCACCCGGTCGCTGATCGACGAGGACGGCTGGGTGCACACCGGCGACATCGGCACCCTCGACGACCACGGGTTCTTCTCGATCGTGGACCGCAAGAAGGAGCTGATCATCACCTCCGCCGGCAAGAACATCGCGCCGTCCAACATCGAGGGCTACCTCAAGGAGTCCCCGATCGTCGGCCACGCGATGGCGATCGGAGACGGGCGCCCGTACGTCGTTGCGATCCTCACCCTCGACGGCGAGATCGCCCCGATCGTCGCCCAGCAGATGGGCATCGAGTTCACCGACCTCGCCGACCTCGCCGAGAAGCCCGAGATCCGGGCGATGGCACAGAAGGCCGTCGACGAGGCCAACGCCCGGCTCTCCCGCCCCGAACAGGTCAAGTCGTTCGAGCTGCTGCCGGTAGAGTGGACCGCCGAGTCCGAGGAGCTCACGCCGACCCTCAAGCTCAAGCGGCGTGTGGTGAACACCAAGTACGCCGACGTGCTGGACCGCCTGTACGGCTGAGAGCCGGAGCAACACGGTCGCCGCTGGGAGCGCATCCGAGCCGCCCGAAACCCGTCAGGCAAGCGGTCAGGGACTGTCCTCAATCCCTGTCACAAAGGTCCTAGGTCGTTCGTCGTACAGATGTCCGATGAGTCCTGGACCCTGACCGGGTCGGACTAGGGGAAAACCCCGATGCAGACTGTCCCATCTCCCTGAGAGAGTCCCACCATGCACCGTCAGATCGCCGGCAAACTGACCGGTCCAGTCACCAAGTGGCTCGTCCTCGTCGCCATCCTTCTCGTCGCAGCCATCATGGGCTCCTTCGCGGGCAAGCTCACCGACGTCCAGAACAACGAGACCGAGTCCTGGCTGCCCTCCAGCGCCGAGTCCACCAAGGGCTTCGAGAAGCTCAAGGCGTTCCAGGACGAGTACGACGTGGGCACCACCGTCGTCTACTACAAGCAGGGTGGGCTCTCGCAGTCCGATCTCGCCGCCATCGAGGACCAGGCGACCGAGATCGAGGGCATCAAGGGCATCACCGACGTGGTGACGCCCCAGCGCGCCGAGGCCGCCGGCATCCCGGCGCCGTTCGTCTCCGAGGACGGAGACGTCGCCAAGCTGCAGTTCACGGTGAACTACGGCGACAAGCTGTGGGAGGAGCTGCCCGACCTCAAGGACCGGCTCGACGCCATCACCGCGATCGACGGGGTCGACACCTACCTCGCCGGCGCGGGCGGACAGAGCGCCGACGCGGCGACGATCTTCACCTCGTTCGACGGCAAGCTGCTCTTCGTCACCTTGGGCGTCGTGATCCTGATCCTGTTGGTCAGCTACCGCAGTCCGCTGCTCTGGGCGCTCCCGATCATCAGCGCCGCCGTCGGACTGGCCACGACCATGGGTCTGCTGTACTTCCTCGCCAAGTACGCCGGCCTCACGGTCAACGGCCAGACCCAGTTCATCCTGACCGTGCTGGTGATCGGGGCGGGCACCGACTACGCCCTGCTCCTCGTCGCGCGCTACCGAGAAGAGCTGCGCCGTCACGAGGACCGGCACGAGGCCATGGCCTTCGCCCTGCACCGCGCCGCGCCGGCGATCCTGGCCAGCGCCGCCACCGTCGTGGTCGGCCTGCTCTGCCTGACCTTCGCCGAGCTCAACTCCACCGCCGGCATGGGCCCGGCCAACGCGATCGGCGTGGCCGTCACCTTCGTGGTGATGGTGTCCCTGCTCCCCGCCCTGCTGGTGATCTTCGGACGGTGGATCTTCTGGCCGCTCGTCCCGCGCTTCGGGACCGAGGAGCCCACCGCGTCGGGTCTCTGGGCCCGCGTCGGCAAGGGCATCGCCCCGCGGCCGCGCACGGTCTGGGTGGGCACCGCTCTCGTGCTCGCCGCCCTGTGCCTGGGCTTCTTCCGGCTCGACACCTCGGGCATCCCCAGCGACGAGATGTACACCACCGACCAGGACTCGGTGATCGGCCAGGGGATCCTCGTCGACCACGGCCTCCTCGACGCCAGCACGCCGGTCCAGGTGGTCGCCAACGAGGACAAGGCACAGGATGTCGTGGCCGCCATGACCGGCATCGAGGGGATCGCCGACCCCGTGGTCGCAGGAGCCAAGGACGGCGCGGCGCTGATCGTCGCCAACCTCACTCACGACCCCTACTCCCAGGCCTCCTACGACGCCGTCGAGAAGGTGCGCGACGCGACCCACGAGGTCGCCGGCGCCGACGCGCTCACCACGGGCATGTCAGCGGTCTCGATCGACGTCGAGAACGCAGCCTCGCGCGACAACAAGGTGATCATCCCGATCGTGCTGCTGGCGGTGCTGCTGATCCTCGTCGGCCTGCTGCGCTCGGTGGTCTCGCCGCTGATCCTGGTCGGCACGGTGATCCTGTCCTTCGGGGCCGCCCTCGGCATCTCCGGGTTCGTGTTCGACTTCATCTACGGACACGAGCACACCGACACCGGGTTCCCGTTGTTCAGCTTCGTGTTCCTGGTGGCGCTCGGGATCGACTACAACATCTTCCTGATGACCCGGGTCCGGGAGGAGACCGCCAACCACGGCACCCGGCGCGGCTCGCTGATCGCGCTCTCGTCCACGGGTGGCGTGATCACCTCCGCGGGGATCGTGCTCGCGGCGACGTTCGCGATGCTCGCGACGATGCCGATGACGTTCACCCTCCAGCTGGGCACCACGATCGCGCTCGGGGTGCTGCTCGACACCATGATCGTCCGCTCGGTGCTGGTGACGGCGATCAACCTCGACCTGGGCGGCAAGATCTGGTGGCCGAGCGCCCTGGACCGCAAGCCCCCGGTCGACCCTCGGACGGGGGTGGCTCTGGAGCCCGAGGCGACGCCGACCGCGGCCCCGGTCTGACCATCAGCTGGGCTGGCCGCCCCCGCGAGGGGGCGGCCACTAGCCTGGGTTCGATGAACGAGCAGCCGACCCCGCAGCAGGTCCGCCGGGCACTCGCGCGCGCCGAGCGCGGCGCCGCACTCGACGTCGCCGAGGCGACGGTGCTGCTCGCCGCGACCGGTCCCGACCTCGACCGCCTGACGACGGTCGCCGGCCGGGTCCGGGACGCCGGGCTCGTGGCCGCCGGACGGCCCGGGGTCGTGACCTACTCCCCGAAGGTGTTCATCCCCGTCACCCGGCTGTGCCGCGACCGGTGCCACTACTGCACGTTCGTCGAGACTCCCGCCCAGGCGGCGCGCGACGGTCGGGCGCCGTACCTCTCGCCCGACGAGATCCTCGCGATCGCCGCCCAGGGTGCCGAGCTCGGCTGCCTCGAGGCGCTGTTCACCCTCGGCGACCGGCCCGAGGACCGCTGGCCCGAGGCGCAGGCGTGGCTCGACGAGCAGGGCTACGACTCGACGCTCTCCTACGTCCGCGCGATGGCGGTGCGGGTGCTCGAGGAGACGGGGCTGCTCCCCCACCTCAACCCCGGCGTGATGTCGTGGGAGGAGATGAACCGGCTCAAGCCGGTGTCGCCCTCGATGGGGATGATGCTCGAGACCACCTCGCGCCGGCTGTTCGAGGACAGGGGCGAGGCCCACTTCGGGTCGCCCGACAAGGACCCGGCGGTGCGGCTGCGGGTGCTCGAGGACGCCGGCCGCCTGTCGATCCCGTTCACCACCGGGCTGCTGGTCGGCATCGGGGAGACGCTGGCCGAGCGGGCGGAGACGATCTTCGCGCTGCGGGCCACCTCGCGGGCCTTCGGCGCGGTCCAGGAGGTGATCGTCCAGAACTTCAGGGCCAAGCCCGACACCGCGATGCGGCACACCGACGACCTGGCCCTCGACGAGTACCGGGCCGCGATCGCGGTCACGCGCATCGTGCTCGGGCCCAAGGCGCGGGTGCAGGCGCCGCCCAACCTCGTCGACCTCGAGGAGTGCCGGGCCCTGCTGGCCGCGGGCGTCGACGACTGGGGCGGCGTCTCCCCGCTCACGCCCGACCACGTCAACCCCGAGCGTCCCTGGCCGTCGCTGGAGCGGCTGCGCGACCTCACCGCCTCCTGCGGGTTCGACCTCACTGCGCGCCTGACGGTGCACCCCGAGTACGTGCGGGCCGGCGAGCCGTGGCTGGACCCGCGGGTGTCCGCCCACGTGGCGGCGTTGGCGACCGACGACGGTCTCGCGCGGCGGGGCGTACGCCCGACCGGTCTGCCGTGGCAGGAGCCCGACGGTGGGTTCGCATCGGTCGGGCGCACCGATCTGTTCGCCGCCGTCGACAGCGAGGGTCGCACCGACGACCGGCGCTCGGACTTCGCGAACGTCTACGGCGACTGGGACGCGGTGCAGGCTGCGGCCGACGGGGTTTCGAGGCTCGCTGCGCTCGCACCTCAACCGCCGTCGGCGCCGGCGGAGGCGCTGGCCGCTCTGCGAGCCGCGGAGGCCGATCCGGGCAACCTGTCCGACGCGCACGCGCTGACGCTGATGACCGCTGAGGGCGAGCTGCTCGAGCAGGTGTGCCGGCTGGCCGACGACCTGCGCCGCGAGACGGTCGGCGACGAGGTCACCTACGTCGTCAACCGGAACATCAACTTCACCAACGTCTGCTACGTCGGCTGCCGGTTCTGCGCGTTCGCCCAGCGGCGCACCGACGCGGACGCCTACTCGCTCTCGCTCGACGAGGTCGCCGACCGGGCGGCCGAGGCGTGGGACCTGGGCGCGACCGAGGTGTGCATGCAGGGCGGGATCGACCCCGAGCTGCCCGCCTCGGCGTACTTCGACCTGGTGACCGCGGTGAAGCAGCGGGTCCCGGACATGCACGTGCACGCGTTCTCCCCGATGGAGGTCGTCAACGGGGTCGCCCGCACCGGGCTGTCCATCGAGGACTTCCTGATCAAGGCCCGCGAGGCGGGTCTCGGCTCCCTGCCCGGCACCGCCGCCGAGATCCTCGACGACGAGGTGCGCTGGGTGCTCACCAAGGGCAAGCTGCCCACCCGCACCTGGATCGAGGTGGTGTCCACCGCCCACCGGGTCGGCATCCCCACGACCTCGACGATGATGTACGGCCACGTCGACAACCCGCGCCACTGGGTCTCGCACCTGCGGGTCCTCTCCCGCATCCAGGACGAGTCTCTCGAGGCCGGCCGCACCGGCTTCACCGAGTTCGTGCCGCTGCCGTTCGTGCACACCAGCGCCCCGATCTACCTCGCCGGCGTGGCCCGCCCCGGTCCGACGCTGCGCGACAACCTCGCGGTGCACGCGATGGCGCGGATCCTGCTGCACGGCCGGATCCGCAACATCCAGACCTCGTGGGTCAAGCTCGGCGTCGACGGCACCCGCGCGATGCTCCGGGCGGGCGCGAACGACGTCGGCGGCACGCTGATGGAGGAGACCATCTCGCGGATGGCCGGCTCCGAGCACGGCTCGGCCAAGACGGTCGCCGAGCTGGTCGAGATCGGCGCCGGCATCGGCCGGCCGGTCGTCGAGCGCACCACGACGTACGCCCGACGACCCTCCGCCTGAGTCATCCCTCCGGGGCGTTGAGCTCCGGAGCGCTCGTGGCCCGCTGGGGGCCGAACGCCCCCTCCCAGCTCCAGTCGCGCACCTCGGGCAGGTCCTCGCCGTGGGTGCGGATGTACTGCTTGTGCCGGATCAGCGCGTTCTTGAACTCCTCGCGCGCGGCGCCCGACGTCGCCCGCAGCCGCGGCACCCGGTCGATCACGTCGATCGCGAGGTTGTAGCGGTCCATGTGGTTGAGCACCGTCATGTCGAACGGCGTCGTGGTGGTGCCTTCCTCCTTGTAGCCGCGCACGTGGATGTTGGCGTGGTTGGTGCGCTTGTAGGTCAGCCGGTGGATCAGCCACGGATAGCCGTGGTAGGCGAAGATCACCGGCCGGTCGGCGGTGAACAGCGCGTCGAAGTCCGCGTCGGAGAAGCCGTGCGGGTGCTCGCTCGCGGGCTGCAGCCGCATCAGGTCCACGACGTTCACGAACCGGATCCGCAGGTCGGGCAGGTGCTCGCGCAACAGGGCGACCGCTGCCAGGGTCTCCATCGTGGGCACGTCCCCTGCACAGGCCATGACCACGTCGGGGCCTTCGTCGTTGTCGTTCGACGCCCACTCCCAGATGCCGGCGCCCTTGGTGCAGTGCACGATCGCGTCGTCCATCGAGAGGTACTGCAGCGCCGGCTGCTTGCCCGCGACCACGACGTTGACGTACTGCTTGCTGCGCAGGCAGTGGTCGGTGACCGAGAGCAGCGTGTTGGCGTCCGGCGGAAGGTAGACGCGGACCACGTTGGCCTTCTTGTTCACGACGTGGTCGATGAACCCGGGGTCCTGGTGGGAGAAGCCGTTGTGGTCCTGGCGCCACACGTGCGAGGTGAGCAGGTAGTTCAGCGAGGCGACCGGGCGGCGCCACTCGATCCGGTTCGTCGACTCCATCCACTTCGCGTGCTGGTTGAACATCGAGTCGACGAGGTGGATGAACGCCTCGTAGCAGGAGAACAGCCCGTGCCGCCCGGTGAGCAGGTAGCCCTCGAGCCAGCCCTGGCAGGTGTGCTCGGAGAGGATCTCCATGATCCGGCCGTCCGCCGCGAGGTGGTCGTCGTAGTCGAGGATCTCGGCGTTCCAGGTCCGGTTGGTCACCTCCATCACGTCCTGGAGCCGGTTGGAGGAGTTCTCGTCGGGGGCGAACAGCCGGAAGTTGTACATGTTCTGCGCCATCACGTCGCGCAGGAAGCCGCCCATCACGCGGGTCGCCTCGACGGCGCCGGTGCCGGGGGCATCGACCTCCACGGCGTAGTCGCGGAAGTCGGGCATCCGCAGCGGCTTGAGCAGCAGGCCGCCGTTCGCGAACGGCGATGCGCTCATCCGCATGTCGCCCTTGGGGTGCAGCGTCCGGATGTCCTCGGCCGGGGCGCCGTCCTCGCCGAAGAGCTCCTCGGGGCGATAGCTGCGCAGCCACTCCTCGAGCACCCCGCGATGGGAATCGTCGCTGCGGGCGTTGGCGAACGGCACCTGGTGGGAGCGCCAGAAGCCCTCGACCAACTTGCCGTCCACCTCCTTCGGGCCGGTCCAGCCCTTCGGCGAGCGGAGCACGATCATCGGCCACGGACGACGAGCGACGGCGCCGGACGAGCCGCGGGCCTCGGCCTGGATCTCCGCGATCTCGTCGAGGCAGCGGTCGAGCGTCGCGGCGAACTCGGTGTGCATCTGCTCGGGGTCGGAGCCGGACACGACGTACGGCGTGTGCCCGTAGCCGCGCAGCAGCGAGACCAGCTCGTCCTCCGGGATGCGGGCCAGCACCGTCGGGTTGGCGATCTTGTAGCCGTTGAGGTGCAGGATCGGCAGCACCGCGCCGTCGCGCCGCGGGTCGACGAACTTGGTGGAGTGCCAGCTCGTCGCGAGCGGGCCGGTCTCGGCCTCGCCGTCGCCGACCACCGCCGCGACCACGAGGTCGGGGTTGTCGAAGGCGGCGCCGTACGCGTGCGAGAGCGCGTAACCGAGCTCGCCACCCTCGTGGATCGAGCCCGGCGTCTCGGGGGCCACGTGGCTCGGAATGCCGCCGGGGAAGGAGAACTGCTGGAACAGCCGCTGCAGGCCGGCCGCGTCCTGGGACACGTCGGGGTAGACCTCGGAGTAGGTGCCCTCGAGGTAGGCGGACGCCACCAGGCCGGGACCGCCGTGCCCGGGGCCGGTGATGAAGATCATCCGCTGGCGGCGGGCCATGATCGTGCGGTTGAGGTGCGCGTAGATGAAGTTCAGGCCCGGGGTGGTGCCCCAGTGGCCCAGCAAGCGGGGCTTCACGTGCTCGGCCACCAGCGGCTCGCGCAGCAGCGGGTTGTCCATCAGGTAGATCTGGCCGACGGACAGGTAGTTCGCGGCGCGCCACCAGCGGTCGAGTGTCTGAAGCGAGTCATCCATGGCTTTACCGTTCCGGTTGCCCGCACCCCACGCAAGGGGGAATCAGTCCTGTTTCGCGTGGGCTAGCGTGAGGGTTGACGAAGGAGGAGACGTGGGCGGCCACAGCGAAGGTGAATCCGAGATCTACGGCGACTACAGCGTCGACGACGAGGACCAGCCCGGGAACATCGACGACCTCGGCGACGGCGACGTCACCGACGAGCTGGACCGCGGCTACTCGCCGCCCGAGAGCTACTCCGCGGGCCAGGGCTACGGCAACACGCCCTGGGAGGAGGAGCACCGCGAGACGATCGACCAACGGCTCGGCCAGGAGGTCCCCGACAACGACCCGTACGCCGACGCCGACGACGAGGACGTCCTCGACGACGGGGAGGTCGGCACCGCCCGAGCGGGCCGGCTGGTGAGCCCCGACGAGGGGCTCGGCGAGGACACGGAGAAGGACCTCGTGGGCGACGACGTCGGCATCGACGGCGCGGCCGCGTCCGCCGAGGAGGCGGCCATGCACATCGTGGAGGACTTCCGCGAGGAGTGAACCTGTCCCGGACTGGGCACTGACCCCTCCTTACTAGAGGGAGGAACCATCCATGTTGTTCTTGCTGTGGATCCTGGCCGTGATCCTCGTGATCGCCGGCATCGTCCAGCTCTTCAAGGGTCAGATGCTCTGGGGCATCGTGCTCATCATCGTCGGCTTCGCCGTCGGGCCCGGCGGCTACAGCATCTTCAAGTAGCAAGCTGTTCGGCCGCGATCCGCAGGTCGGCGACGAGACCGTCGTACGCCGACCTGCGGTCGTCCGACCGCAGGACCGCGGACGGATGCGTCGTGGCCAGCACCCATGCCGGCGGCCGCTCCACCGCGAACGACGACGGCCACTCCTCGAGCCGGCCGCGGGCCTCGCCCACGCGGAAGCCCGCTCCGTAGACGGCCTGACCCGCCGTCCCGCCGAGCAGGACGACACCCGTCGGCCGGACCATCCGCAGCTCCGCCTCGAGCCACGGCCCGCACGCTGCGACCTGGGCTCGGGTCGGTGACTGGTGGATCCGCTGCTTGCCGCGGGTCCCCGACCAGCGGAAGTGCTTGACGACATTGGTGATGTAGACGTCGCCGGGCGAGATGCCGACCTCCGCCAAGGCCTCGTCCAGCACCTTCCCCGCGGGACCGACGAAGGGCTCGCCCTCGCGGTCCTCACGATCCCCCGGCTGCTCACCGAGCAGCATTAGCTCGGCGTCGCGGTCGCCGTCGCCCATCACCGCCTGCGTCGCGTCGCGGTAGAGCTCGCAGCCCCGACACTCCTGCACCGCCTCGCGCAGCGAGCGCCGGCTCAGCGTCTCGGGCACCCAACGGGCAGCGCCGGGCCTCTGCTCGGACATGGCCGGTCGGTACCCCGCCGGCCGCGGCGGTCAAACCGTGCAGGGACGTCCGAGAACACGTTCTAGTTCCGGCTAGGCTGCCGAGGTGCGCTTCTCGATCAGCACGGCCTTCCAGCCGGTCGACCACCTGCCCCACCTGGCCCGCGCGGCCGACGAGCTCGGCTACCACTCCATGGCCGTGCCCGATCACGTGGTCGACCTCGAGGAGCTGGCCACGCCGTACCCCTACACCGCGGACGGCGCCCGCCGCTGGGACTCCGACGCGGACTGGCCGGACCCCTGGGTGCTGATCGGCGCGCTGTCCGCCGTGACGACCCGGCTGCGGTTCTTCACCTCCGTCTACGTCCCCGCGATCCGCAGCCCGTTCCAGGTGGCCAAGAGTGTGGGCACCGCGGCCGTGCTGTCGGGCAACCGGGTCAGCCTCGGCGTCGGGATCGGCTGGTGCCGCGAGGAGTTCGAGCTGCTCGGGCAGGACTTCTCGACCCGGGGCCGGCGCACCGACGAGGCGCTCGCGCTGATGGCGCAGCTGTGGTCCCCGGGGTGGACGGAGTTCGAGGGCGAGTTCTACACCGCACCCCGCCTCGCGATGGAGCCCACGCCCACCGAGCGCATCCCGGTGCTGATCGGCGGCCTCTCCGAGATCGCGTTCCGGCGCGCGGCACGGCAGGACGGGTGGGTCGGCGACATCTACCCGACGGACGAGGCGATCGCGCTGGCCGGCCGGATCGCCGACGTACGCCGGGAGGCCGGCGCGAACGGCGACTTCTCGGTGATCACGGCGCTCAGCGACGCCTTCCTGCCCGAGCACTTCACCCGCGCCGAGGCCGGCGGGGTCACCGACTGCTGGACGATGCCGTGGGCGTACTACCACGGGCTCGACGCCACGCTGGAACAGAAGCTCGACAGCATGGAGCGCTTCGCCCGCGACGTGTTGGTGCCCGTCAACGGCTGAGCTGGAATGTGGCTCCGCGAGCCGGGTACCTCCCCGACGTCAGCCAGATCATCCGACGTCAGGAGGATGCGATGCCCAGCAAGTCGGCGAACGTCAAGAACGAGAAGCAGTACGAGGCCCTCAAGGACAAGGGCATGTCGAAGGAGCGGGCGGCCAAGATCGCCAACGCGAAGGACTCCTCCAAGCACGGCGGCCAGCAGTCCGGCAAGGGCGGCAGCAGCAAGCAGGGCGGCACCACGGCCCAGAAGAAGGAGGCCGGCCGCAAGGGCGGCAAGGCCAGCCACTGACCCCAGAGCCGGGTGGTCTACGAGGCCGAGGTCCTGCCCGCGCTGCGCCGCTCCGCCACGTACGCCAGCCGCCGCAGGCTCTCGGTGTTGCGCCACGTCAGCTGGAGGTCGCGCAGCGGCTTGGGCATCAGCAGCGCCGGGCCGCTGACCGCGTCCTCCTCGATGCTCACGTCGGTCTCGACACCGACCGCCTCGAGCCTCAGCGTCACCTTCGCGGCGCCCGTCGGCCATGCCCGCGCGTGCAGCACCAGGGTGGACCCGGGCGTCGACTCGACGACCTCGGTGGTGTCGTCGAGCAGCGCCGGCCAGGTGCCAACGGAGTGGTGCAGCTTCGTGCCGACCGCCGGCCAGCCGTCATCGACCTCGCGCATCCGGGAGGCGCCCACCACCCAGAGCGGGTAGAGCCAGCCGTCGGCCAGCACGTCCCAGACCTGCTCGGGGGTGGCCTTCATCCTGCGGGTGTTGATCGCCATGACAGCGCCGTACCCATTCGGGAAATGGAAGAACCGCTGGGGTCTCGGGTCCCCAGCGGTTCGTTGAAAACTGTACCCATCCGATCGGGTGAACGCCAGGCAAACGTCCTAATACAAGTGAGACGTCTGTCACGATGCTCGGCCGACCCGTGACCGATCACGCACGCCCACCCCTCCGCGGCGTGCGTACGATACGCGCCATGGTCGACCCCGAGCGTCGCGCGCCGCGTGCCCGTCGACCGCGGGAGGCCGCGTGAGCGAGGTGTTCGCGCGGCGCTACGAACTGCTCGACCCGATCGCCGAGGGCGGGATGGGGTCGGTCTGGCTGGTCCGAGACCAGGAGGACGGGCAGGTCAAGGTCGCCAAGCTCCTGCGGCACAGCGACGCCGGGTCCCTGCTGCGGTTCATGCGTGAGCAGTCGACCCGGATCCACCACCCCCACGTCGTCACCCCGATCTCGTGGGCGGGCGAGGACGACACCGTCCTGTTCACGATGCCGCTGGTGCGCGGCGGGTCGGTCGCCACGCTCGTCGGGGACTGGGGGCCCCTCCCCGAGGCCTGGGTCGGCGTCGTGCTCGAGCAGACCCTGTCGGCACTCGAGGCCGTCCACGCCGCGCGGGTCGTGCACCGTGACGTCAAGCCCGCCAACCTCCTCCTCGAGCCGACCGGCGCCGGCCGGCCGCACGTCCGGCTCACCGACTTCGGGATCGCGGTGCCGGTCGACCAGCCCCGGATGACGCTCTCGTCGACCACCCTCGGCACCCCCGGGTACATGGCCCCCGAACAGCTCCTCGGCGGCGATCCCGACCCCCGGCAGGACCTCTACGCCGCCGCGATGGTCGGGCTCGAGATGCTCGTCGGGCACCCGCCGCCGTTCCACGAGGAGGAGATGCCGGCGACGCCCCTCGGCCGGCTCCTGGCGCGATCGGGCGATCCCGACCCGGATCGACGGCCGGCCACTGCGAGCGCCATGCTCGACGAGCTGCGCACGACACTGCCTCCCGCGGCCTGGAACCCCGGGGAGGTCGAGGTGCTGGACCACTTCGAGGGCAGGTTCGACGGCACGGCGTCCGCCGTCCAACCCGGGCCGCTCGTCGCCGCGACCTCGGTGCTGCACGTCGCTGACACCACATCCAGGCCGCGTGGCGGGTCGCTGCCGATCGTCGTCCTGGTGGTGCTCGGCGTCCTGCTGCTGACGCTCTCGGCGCTCCTGCTGCTCCGCTGACGCCGTCCGGTCCCGGGTCTCTGGTACCGGACCTGGGTCCCGGGGCCCAGGTCGACGGCGCCACGCGGACGTAGCGTCCGGCGCATGACCAGATCATCGCGGGACCGCGGCCTGCTGCGCCGGACCGCTGCGGCTCTCGGGCTCGCCCTGCTGCTGTGCTCGTGCGGCGAGAGCACCGCCCGGGACGCCACCGACACCACGGGCCCGCGGAGCACGGACTACCTCATCACCTCCGAGTCGCTGCCGACCGGGTGGGGCGACAGCAACTCCCAGGGCGTCGACTACCGGGTCGACGTCTGCGGGGTCGACCTCGAACCCGAGCCGCCGGTCCGCGCCACCAGCGTGCGGTTCTCCGAGGGCCCCCTCGGTCCGTTCCTGGAGGAGCACGTCCGGGTGTACGACTCCGACCTCGTCTCCGGTGTGATCGACCAGCTCCGCGCCGCGCTCGCCGACTGCACCGGGTACACCGCGAGCGGCAGCCGACCCGACAGCCCCGAGGCCAGGTTCATCGTCAAGCCCCTGAGCGTCGACGGGGCGCCCGAGGACAGCGTGGCGTGGCGTCAGACGAGCCAGGGCCGGATCCCGATCACCGCCGACCTGCTGCTGATCCGGCGGGGTGACGCGGCGGTGATGCTGATGTCCTACGCGATCCGTGCGGTCCCCGACCCCGCTGTCCTCGCCGCCGCAGCCGCGGCCGTGCCGGAGGGCGAGTGAGATGACGACCCCTCAGGTGGGCCGCCACCGGAGGAACGACGAGCGCGGGGCGGGCACCCTCGAGTACCTCGGCGCGACGATCGTCGCGACCGTCCTCGCCATCGGCCTCCTCGTCTCGCCGGCCGGCGCATCGATCCGCGACTCGTTCTCGGAGGCCATCTGCAGCGTCATCGAGCGCGAGGGGTGTGCCGTCGGACCCGGCGCGGGCGGGACCCCGCTCGAGCAGGCCACCAGCGGCGAGTACGTCGCCCTCGGGGACAGCTACTCCTCGGGCGAGGGTGCGTGGGACTACGAGGAGGGCACCGACTTCGACGACCGCGACGACCTGTGGCCCTTCAACGACGACGAGGAGGACCACAACCGCTGCCACCGCTCGCACAACGCCTACTCCCAGGTGCTGGCGGACCACAACGACTTCGAGGGTGGCCTGACGTTCGTGGCGTGCTCGGGCGCCGTGGCCGGCGACCTGTCCCACTCCAACCACAGCAACACCGGCGAGGACCCGCAGCTCGACGCCCTCGACGAGGACACCTCCCTCGTCACGATGACGATGGGCGGCAACGATATCGGCTTCGCCGACGTGGTCACGGACTGCATCCTCAACGGCGAGGGCGGTGTCGGGTTCATCGCGACCTGCCAGGAGAAGCACGACCAGCGGATCCGAGACAGGCTCCCCGAGCTCGAGCAGGAGCTCATCGAGCGCTACCTGGCGATCAAGGAGAAGGCCCCGAACGCTCGGGTGATCATCATCGGCTACCCCCAGCTGTTCCCCGACAACCCGTCGGACGACTACCACGACCTGCTGTTCGCGGAGGACCAGGTGTGGATGAACGAGATGGCCGGGCTGCTGAACTCGATGCTCGCCGATGCGGCAGCGGAGGCAGGCGTGGAGTTCGTCGACCCGACCGACGCCTTCCACGGCCACGGCATCGGGAGCGACGACCCCTGGATCAACGACCTCGACATGGGCGGCCCCGGTCTGATGATCGCCGACCCCAGCAGCTTCCACCCCAACGCGGCGGGGCATGCGGCGATCGCCGACCTGATCCAGCAGCAGCTGGAGCACCCGCACTACCGCTAGCACTGGAGCGGCTGCCCGGTCCGGCCGCCGGCTGCGGCTATCGTGGCCGTCCAGCGACGAGAGGTGGGCAGTGGGTACTGGTGTCGTTCGGGCGATCGCCGTGGTCTGTCTCATCGGCTGCGGCGTCCTGGTCCTGCACGCGCTCGCGCTCGGTTTCCACATCGAGGACACCCCGCAGGCCCTCCGCGACGCCGCGACCGGCAAGGCCGTCGGCTATCCCGCCGCCCTCGGTGCGCTGGCGGCGGTGGTTGCCCTCGCGACGTCACGGCGGGTGCTGGGCCGGGTCGCCGTCGTGCTCGCAGTGCTGCTCGGCGCTGCGGCGCTGGTCGTCGACGTCGTCCGCTGACGCGGAGCAACGCGGCGCGATCACTCCCGCTCGGCGATCGCGAGCACCGCGCCCGGACGGACTCCCCACGAGGCCATCGCCCCAGCCGCGGCCTCGATCGTGGCACTGGCCCGTCGCCGGGGTCGCGTCATGCCGACCAGCGGCAACAGCGTCCTCACGAGCAGGACCGTGCCGTCCCGGTCAACGACGGCCACGTCGATCGGGTAGCGCATCCCGACCATGTGCACCGACGGGCACCGGGTGATCCAGAGCGCCCCCGCGACGGCATCGGTGCCGAGCAGGCCCTTGCGCCGCGATCGCGCGGTGTCGGCGACCTCGAGGGGTGCGACCGGCCGTCCGTCGCAGAGCAGGACGCGGCCACCCGGCCCGAAGATCCTCGGGGTCCGGGTCATCGGAGGTTTGCGCCGGACGCAGGAGTGGCACGATCCGCTCGCAAGCACCGACGCCTGGAAGGACCGCAGAGGCAGCCGATGGACCTCCGCCTGATGTCACGCCTCGCCGTCGTCCTCGCGGCCGGGGCACTGGTCGCGTGGCTCGCCGCGCTCTTCGTCGGCCTCTCGTCGGGGAGCCCGACCGCCGCGGTCGTCCTGCGGACCGTCCTCACGATCGTCGTCCTCGTGCTGCTCACCCGGATCGTCATGCGGCGAGCGTACGGCGAGCCGGGTCTGCTCGGCAGGGTCGCCGTCACGGCTGCGCTGGCCTACGCGATCTCGCCGGCTGCCTGGGCCGGACGGGCATTGGTGGCCCAGCTGTTCCTCGATCCCGGCATCGCGACGGTGATCCTCGACCTGGTCCTGTGGGTCGCGGTCGTCGTCGCCGCCGGCCAGAGCGCCGACACCCGCACCGCGTCGCCGACAGCGGCGCCGTACCAGCTCAGCTGACGCCGTGAGGTTCGGCAGGCGCCCCACCGATGGGCCCGCGGCCAGGCCCGTGGACCTACGAGCTCGCCGGGGTCGAGCCGTTGACTGGGAGCACGCGCGCACGAGGGTGCGCGGGCGGCACCACCCCAGCAGGAGAGGCAGGACCATGCGCGGCGGAGACGACCCGGGGCGGCACGAGCGAGGGGCCGCCAGCCTGGAGACGACCGGCGTCACCATCATCGCCGCCATGGTCGTCCTCGGCCTGATGATGGCCGCGGTGCCGCAGGGCAAGGTCATCGGCGAGACCTTCTCCTATTGGGTCTGCCAGGTCGTCACGATGGGCCAGGGCGGCTGCACGCCGCCGTCGTCCTCGCCCGATGCCCACAAGCCGACGGACCCGTGCGTGCTCACCCAAGACGGTGTCGAGCGCAACCAGAAGATCTCGGTCATCGTCGTCACCGCCGAGGACGGGCGCCGCATCGAGATCCAGAAGCTCAGCAACGGGGAGTATCGCGTCACCGTGACCGACACCGGCGGCGCTGGTGCCGAGGTCGGCGTCGGCGGTGGCCTCACCGTCACGGTCAACGACACCAAGGTCGGTGGCAGCGCGACGGCTCAGGCGGGGGCGTCGATCAGCATCCGCGACGGCGACGTCTACTACGCCGACAAGGACAACATCGGCGACCTGATGGACGCCCTGCTGCAGGACCAGGTGAAGGACACGGTCGCCGGTGACAGCGGACCGATCCGCTGGCTGACCGATCAGGCCACCGACCTCGTGGGAGTGAGCAACGACCTCCCCGACCCCGACGAGGTGTACGCCGAGGGCGGCATCTCTCTGAACGCGAGCGCGGAGGCGACCAGCCTGACCGACTCCGCCAGCGCCGGCGTGTCGGAATCGGTGCTGCTCGGCACCCGCAAGAACCGCGACGGCACGACCACCGTCTATCTCAAGACCAAGGTGTCCGGGAAGGCCGGTCTGCAGAGCCTGGGCTTCGACACCGACGGCGACCCCCAGTTCCAGGGCGCCCGGCTGGAGGGATCGGCCGAGGTCGTCACCGCCGTCACTTTCGACTCCGAGGGCAACATGGTCAAGGTGAGCGCCACGGCGACTGCCGCCGGGTCCTCGGCCGGCGTCGCGTCCGCGATCTTCGGGGGCGAGTCAGACCCGGCGCTGTCCAACCAGGAGGGCAAGCTCCGGATCTACCAGGCCACCCTGCCGATCGACTCGGCGGCCGACCAGTCCGTCGCGAACCAGTTCCTGCTGGCACAGGGCGTGGGCGCACTCGGAGGCTGGAGCAACCCGGCGCTCGGGGTGCCCGGAATGCTGATGACCCAGAACTTCTTCCAGGCGGCCCAGTCCCGCGGCACCGTGACCCAGCAGGACTACGACACCAGCTCCAACACCGTCTTCGGTCTCGACGCCAGCGGCAAGCTCGGCATCGAGCTCGGGGTGTCCGCCAGCGTCCAGGAGGACTCGATGACCACCACCGGAGCGCAATACTGGGACGGCACGCAGTGGGTGGACTGGGAGGAGTGCAGCGCATGAGGCGTCGACGTCTCGCCGCCCTCGTGGTGTCCGGCACCATGGCGCTCACGACCGCCGGCTGCGCCGGGGGGTCCGACGACAGCTCCGATCCCGACTCCGCCTACCTGCCCACGGGGAGCCCGTCCGTGACGGTCACGATGATCGACCCACCAGCCGACTACTCCGAGGTGGAGGGCGACGGCTTCACCATCAGCGCACCGGGAGAGTTCCAACAGCAGCACAAGACGAGCTCGAACGGCGAGCCGATGCTGGTGCTCGAGAAGCCCTCCCAGGTCCCCGCGCTGCCGCAGCGTGTCGTCGTCATCCGCGACGTCGCTCCCGCGACGCCCGCCGCCGAGCAGTCCTTCGCCCTGGAGAGCGCGAAGGCCGCAGGCGGACCCGAGGGTGAGGTCCAGCGCATCGCGCTCCCGGCCCAGGGCGAGGGCGCCGACCAGGCCTTCCTCGTGACGTGGAAGGAGATGCGCGCCACCGCCGACGGCGACCAGGTACAGGTGACCTACTGGCAGCTCCTCCAGCAGGTCGGTGACGACCTGATCCTCAACGTGGTCGCGCTGGCACCCACCGACGAGTTCGAGACCTCGGAGGTCAGCAAGATCCTGCGCACGTTCGTCGTGGACGACTCCTCGTCCGCATGAGGATCAATGCCGCGCAGACCGTCGCACTGCGCCTGGGGGCGGTGGCCTGTCTGATCGGCGCCGTCATCCTCGCCGTGGTCGCGATCACCGTCGACACCGGCTCACCGGGGTCGGACGGGGTCAGCGTCGTCGACGACCCGACGGCGGTCGAGCTCCCCGACCCGGGCCTGTTCGGCGCGCAGGTCGTGGTCTTCGGGTCCTCGACCGACAACGGCGTCGCACCCTCCGACCTCGGCTGCCGACTCCTCACCGACAGCGGCCACGAGCAGAGCGTCGCGAAGATGTCGGAGCTCCGGGTCCTCGGGACCGACCCGGTGACGGTCGACGGGCAGGAGCTGCGCGCACTCTTCGCCGTGGACTCCTACCCCGACGGCTCGGTCCTCGCGTGCTCCTCGGCCCGGGCCGCGGCGCCCCTGGCGCTGTCGCAGCCCTCCACGTTCGGGAGCGCCGGGACGATGGTGCGCGTCGCCGCGGTGCTGGGCACCGTGGCGTTCTTCGTGGTCGGGCTGGTCGGGCTGCTGCTGCTCCGGCCGCGCCGCGCCGCGGCGCCAGCGCGATGACGGCGATGCCGGTCGACTGGAAGCGCGTGCAGGCGGCGTGGCGCCGCCGCGACTTCAGCGACTTCTGGCTGCTGGTCAAGCCGGCCGCGAGTCTGGTCCTCGACCCCCGCGGCAGGGTCGCAGGCAGCGGGTGAGGAGAGCCTCCAAGGCTGGCTTGCCGCGTTCGCCGGCCGGTTCGCCGGGCACGGGTACGCCCGGGGAGATCACCTCGACGCCGGAGTCCTCATCCCGTCCTAGGTGACCGAGGAGGTCGGCCGCTCCAGATCAAGCTGTACGCCGCCTTGACCACCCGCGGCGGCACCCCGCACGTGCCGACGTCCCCGACATGCTCACCGGGCGCGACACCGCGTGATCCCAGACCGGCTCGGGGGTCCGAGGCCCTACTCGATCAGGCTGGGCTCGAGACCGTCGAGCTCGAGGTCGACGAAGCTGAGCAGGCCGGACTCCCCGTCGATCATGAAGTGTGCCGTCAGGGGCCCGCAGGACAGCGTCGTGCCGAGGTCCGGCGGCGGTGGTGGGGGCGGCGGCGGAGTCGGTGGTCCACCCGGACCCGGACCATCCGTCGGCGTGGGCGTGGGCGTGGGCGTCGGGGTCGGGGTCGGCGGAGGGTCGTCGTCGGTCCACGAGCAGGAGGAGAGGTCGAGCCCGGTCTCCGCCCGGGCGCTCGCGACGGCCGGACCGACGTCCTCGTTGACCGGCTCGTTCATCTCGACGTCCGCGCTCACCTCGCCGTGGGCGAAGTCGAAGCAGTACGACGTGAGGGTCGCGTCGTTCTTCTGGGCGTACGTGCTGGCCCGGTCCTGGCCCAGACCGCAGCCCGCGGTCGAGCCCAGGCCGCCCTTGTCGGTCATCAGGGCCAGCAGGTCCGGCAGCAGGTCGGTGAGGGACCCGGCGCCGGCCAGGGCCGCCGCGTCGGCCGCGCTCTGCGCCTGCGACTTCTCGTCGACGCCGCGGGAGAGCAGGGCGACGCCCCAGACCGCGACCGCGATCAGGCCGACGCTGACGATGATCACCAGCGCGGTCGTGACCTGACCGGCCTCGTCACGCGGGCGACGGCCGGAGCGATGGAGGAGCATGACGCGAGACCTTCCGAGAGCACGGACACGTCGACGCGGACCCCGGAGCAACTGCTCCGGGGCCCGCGTCAGGGACGAGTGGCGGTCAAGCTCAGCCGCCGGTGACCTGGTTCACCGCGTCGGTGAACACGGCGCCGAGGTCGATCACCTGGGCGGCCTGCAGCACGGCCACGACGATGCCCGCCGCGACGATGATCATGCCGACGTACTCCAGGGTGCCCTGGCCGCGCTCGTCGTCGCGAGCGGTGAGCATCCGGGCCTGGAAGACGAGCAGCGCCTCGAGAACCTTGTTCATCCTGATCAACCTCTTCCTGTTGGTGAATCCGGCGGCTCCGCCCCCGAAGCGGGCCGCAAGCCAGTGATGGTGTGTCGGTCTTGGTGGACCTCCCGACGACCAGAAATCTAGGTGGATCGGGCGGAATCCTCGCGGGCCCCGGGGCCCACCCATGGGCCCATTCCCGGGCCCATCGACGGGCCCATGACCCGGGTCCCGCACGGGCCCGGTGCCGGGCGCGTCATCCGAGTGCCCGGGTGCCGAGCCAGACCGCGATGGCCTCGCTGCGGTTGGTGACCACGAGCTTGCCGAAGATGGCGTTCACGTGGTTCTTCACGGTCTTCTCGGCCAGGAAGAGCTCACGGGCGATCTCCGCATTGGTCAGACCGCGGGCGATCAGGTCCATCAGCTCCACCTGCCGCTCGCTGAGCCCGAACTCCTGCTGCCGCCGCCGGCGCTCCGCGTCGGCGTCGTCGTGGGCGCCCGCGCCTCGGATCGCCTCCAGTGCCTGCCGGGAGAACGCGCCCGCCCCCAGCGCCGCCTGGCGCACGGTGTGCACGAGCGTCGACGCGTCGAAGGAGCCGTGGACGAGGTAGCCGCTCGCGCCGGCGGCGAGCGCCGCCCGGATGTGCTCCGGCTCCTCGGTGAACGTCAGCATGATCACCGTCGTCTCGCCGGCGATCGCGCGCGCCGTCTGGACACCGTCGCGGCGCGGCATCCTGACGTCGAGCAGGACCACGTCCGGCTTCAGCTGGTGCACCATCGACTCCGCGAGGATCCCGTCGCCCGCCTCGCCGACGATCTCGATGTCACCCGAGGTCTCCAGCAGGCTGCGCAGGCCGGTGCGCACCACCGGATTGTCGTCGACGATCAGCGTGCGCGTGGGTCCGGTGGCGACCGCAGGCGCGACGACGGTCAGGTCCTCAGACATGGGCACCTTCTCGCAGGCCCATCACGGGGGCCACGAAGCGCACGCGGGTCCCGCGTCCCGGCGTGCTCGAGAGGTCGGCCCTGCCGCCGATCGACGCGAGCCGCTCGGAGTAGCCGCGCACCCCGAAGTGTCCCGCCCGCTCACGCTCGGGGAGGATCTCCACCGAGAAGCCGCAGCCACCGTCGGACACCTCGATGGCCACCTCGCCGTCGTCGGTGGAGTACAGCCGCACGGTGATCCGGTCGGTGTCCGCGTGCGCGACCGCGTTGCAGATCGCCTCCCGCGCCGCGGCGAGCAGCTCGTAGCGGACCGCCGGGGCCGAGAGCTCGACCGGCTCGAGCTCGAGCCGGAGCCGGACCTGCAGCGCGTCCTGGGTGCAGTCCCGGGCGAGCGCCGCCAGCGACTCGTGGAAGGGCTGGCTCAGGTCGTCCTGACGCAGCGTGGAGAGCAGGCTCCGCAGCCGCACGATCGCGTCGTCCGCAGAGGCGGCGATCGCCTTCGCCTCGGTGCAGGCCCGGGCCGGGTCGACGGGGATCCAATGCGTCAGTGCCTGCGCCGAGAGCACCAGTCCTTGGAGGGTCTTGGCCGTCGAGTCGTGCAGCTCGCGGGCCAGGCGCGCCCGCTCCTCGGCCGTCACCGTGCCCGAGATCAGGTCGGCGAAGGCGCGCTCGGACTGGCGCTTGCGCTCGGCCAGGATGCGGAACACCTGCCCCAGCACGACCACGCAGACGAACGTGACCGGGAAGCCGTAGTCGGCGAGGAAGGAGCGCTCCTGCCCGTCGTCGGCGAGGCTGCCGGCGAGGTAGCCGCTCACCATCGTCACCGTCGACAGCACCGCGGCCGCGGGCGGCAGCACCACCCCGATGATGATGCAGCTGCTCAGGGCCACGAGGACCAGTGGGTTGTCGGTGCCGAGCGCCACCATCAGGCCCGTCATCACGAGCGCGTCGCAGGCGGCCAGGATCGGGTGGCGCTCGAGGAAGGCCGGAGCCGTCGGCAGCGCGATGCCGGCCATGCTGCTCGCGGTGAGGAAGATGATCGCCGCGATCGCCCCCGCCGTGAGCCGCTGGTCGGTGTACGCCGTCAGGCTGGCGAAGAGCGTCAGCATCCGCAGGAAGAACGAGACGCGCACCAACGTGCGTATCTCGCTGGTGGCGATCGCTTCAGTGGTCATCCCGAGAATCCCCCGAACAGGTTGCCGAAGTCGATGTCGGCACCGAGGACGATGCCGACGAGGAGCAGGATCAGCGTGGCCGGGACCAGCACGATGGTCGTCACCAACGTGACTCGCGGCGCGATCTGTGCGGCCTTGCGGCGCATCCGCTGGGCGTGGTCGCGGCGCTGGTCGATCGCGATCTGGTTGAGCGCGTCCACCAAGGGGGCGCCGAGCTCGTCGGACTGCAGGAACGCCGTCACGAACTGGGCGAGGGCCTCGGAGTCGCTGCGCTCGCGCAGCTGCTCGAACGCCCCGCGCAGGGAGGCACCGTGCTGGACCTGGCTGAGCGCGAGCTGCATCTCGGCCGCGAGCGGGCCGCCGAAGCGCTCCGAGACGCGCATGAGCGCGGGCCGGAAGCCCACGCCGGCGGTGACCGTGACTGCCAGGACGTCCAGGAAGTCCGGAAGGTCGCGGTCGAGGGCCTCCGTGCGCAGCCGGCGCAGCCGTGACAGCCGCGACAGCGGCATCATCAGCGGGGCGATGAGGCACAGTCCCAGCCCGACCAGGTTGCCGGAGACCAGGCAGATGAGCGTGGCCGGCGACAGCATCAGTGCCCAGACCAGGATGCTGCGGAGCACGCCGTCGACGGTGAGCCCACCGGGACGGCCGGCGAAGTCGACCTGGGTCTGGAGCCAGGTGACCACGGGAGCCGGGAGCCGTCGGCGTACGGCGGGCGCCAGGCGGGTCGCGAGACGCCCGAGCGGCGCCTCGCCGCGAGCCGCCCGGCGCTGCTCGGGCCGGAGCACCATGAGCTCCTCGAGGCCCAGCCCCTCGGTGGCGTCCGCCCGCAGCAGCCGGTAGCCGCGCAGCGCGAGCAGCACCGCCGTGGCGAGGGCGATGCCCGGCAGCAGGACCATGACGCTCATACGTCGAGCCTCGTCATCCGGCGGATCAGGTAGAACCCGAGGGCGAACAACGACCCCGAGATCACCAGCGAGATCTGTCCGACGATGTGGCCGGTCATCGCCTCGACGGAGCCGGGCTGGATCAAGTTCAGCAGGAACAGCATCCCGACCCCGAGGATGATCACCAGGTAGCCGGTCGCCAGGGCCTGGGCGAGCGTCGTGCGGATCTCGCGACGCGTCTCCTTGCGGGCCTCCAGCGTGTCGGCGATGTCGCGCAGCGAGGTGACCAGCGAGCCACCGCTGCGCGAGCAGACCACGAGCGTCGAGAGCAGCACCCCGACCTCGCGCGAGGGCAGCCGCTCGCCCATCGAGTCGAGGGCGGTCTCGAGGTCCGTGCCGAATCGCAGCGCATTCGCGACGTTGCGCAGCTCGATCCCGGCCGGCGCCGCCAGCTCCTCACCGGCGATCGCGATGGACGTCGCGATCGAGAGGCCGGCGTTGGTCGCGTTGGCCAGCACCCGGGCGAGCTCCGGCATCTGAACGATGAAGGCCTCGAGCCGGCGCGCCTTCGCCCGCCGGACGAACGCCCGCAGGGCGAAGCCTCCGACGCTGAGACCGAGGATGCCGAACACCGGCGCCAGCGCGGTCCACAGGATGTACGCCGTGGTGGCACCCACCGCGGCGGCGACCAGCACCACCCCGAGGGGTCGCTGGTCGAGCCCGGCCAGCACCAGCTCCCGCTCGACCAGCTGGCCGAGGCGGGTCCGCCGGAACTTCCGGTTGGCCCGCTCGAACAGCGGCTGGTCCTCCATCCGGTCGTACCCCGCGATCGCCGCCGCGATCCGCCGGCGATCGGTGGCCAGCGACATCAGGTTGCCGACGCCCAGGAGCAGGCAGACCGCGGCCGCGGCCGAGCCGAGCAGGACGGTCAGGACCACGACACGCCCCCTCCCGCGTCAAGCTCGTGGCTGCCGCCGGCGCGTACGAACCCGTCGGGCAGCGACTGGCCGCGCTCCTGGAGCCGGGCGGCCAGGGCCGGGTGCACCGGGTGCCGGACGAAGGCGCCCGGTGTGCCGGAGCGCCCGAGGGTCCGCGGATCCCAGTGGACCAGGCGGTTGAGGGCGAACTCCTCCCGGCGACGGGAGGAGAGATAGCTGACCTCGACCACCCGACGGGTGCCGTCCGCGGTGCGGACCAGCTGGAGGACCAGGTCGATCGAGGAGTTGACCTGCTCCCGGAGCGCTTGGAACGGCACCTCCACCTCCGACATCGAGGCCATCGTCTCGAGCCGGGAGAGGGCGTCGTCGGTGGTGTTCGCGTGCACGGTGGTCAGCGAGCCCTCGTGCCCGGTGTTCATCGCCTGGAGCATGTCGAGGGCCTCGCCACCACGGCACTCGCCGACGACGATGCGGTCGGGTCGCATGCGCAGCGCGTTGCGCACCAGGTCGCGGATCGTGACCGCGCCCCTCCCCTCGACGTTCGGGGGTCGGGTCTCCATCTGCACGACGTGCTCCTGGACGAGCGCCAGCTCGGCGGCATCCTCGATGGTGACGATGCGCTCGCGCTCGGGGATGAACGCCGAGAGCGCGTTCAGCATCGTCGTCTTGCCCGAGGCGGTGCCACCCGAGACCACGATGTTGAGACGCGCGCGAACGGCCGCTGCCAGCAGCTCGACCGTGGGTTGGTCGATCGCGCCCCGCTGCACCAGCTCGTCCATGCCGTAGCGGCGTGGGAAGAGCCGGATGGTCACCGTGGGGCCGCGCAGGGACAGCGGGGGCAGCACCACGTTGACGCGGGCACCGCGGGGCAGCCGTGTGTCGGGTGGCAGACGCGCGTCGACCATGGGGCTGGACTCGTCCACGCGCCGGTTGACCGTCGACACGATCCGGTCGATCGTCTGGAGGAGCTGCTCGTTGCTCGTGAACCCGGACGGGATCCGCTCGAGCACCCCGAAGCGCTCGACGTACACCGTGTCGTGCCCGTTGATCATGATCTCGCTGACCGCGGGGTCGGCGAGGATCGGCTCGAGGACGCCGAGCCCGACCGCTTCGTCGACCACCCGGCGCACCAGGCTGGTGCGCTCGCGGGTGCTGAGGATGATCCCCTCGGTGGAGACGAGGTGGTTGAGGACGCGCTCCAGACGGGTACGCCGCTGCGACTCGTCGAGCCGCCCGAGCTCGTGGAGGTCGACCTCCTCGAGCAGCAGCCGCTTGAGCCGGCCGACGAGCAGCTCGTCGGAGGTCTCACCGGCACCCGTGTCCGGTCCCGCCGAGTCGACCCCGGCGAACCCGCGGTAGCCGCTCATGGCGTCGTCGCCATCGACACGTCGCGCGAGACGGTGAACGTCGGGAGCGGCGAGACCCGCGGGACGCGGACCCACAAGGTCACCGAGTCGGAGGTGGTCTCGATCTTGTCGACCTCGAGGGAGCCCGGCAACGCGCCCTGCGCCGCGGCCAGCGGGTCCTCGCCCAGGCTCTGCGCCCGGGCGGCGGCCCGGGCCGCCTGCTGGGTCTGGGACGCGGACCAGCCGGCGACGCCGAGCTGCAGGGTCAGCAGCGCGACCAGCACCAGGATCGGCACGAGCACCACCACCTCGAGGGCGACGCTGCCCCGCTCGTCGTGGCCGCGCCCGGATCGTGAGCTGCTCATGGCTCCTCCACGACGTCGTTGGTCTGGGAGATGTCGCCCGGCAGCGCGGCACACCCGGGACACATCACCGGGATGTCGGTCGACACCCTGACCGAGCCGTCACTGAGCACCGTGACGTGGACGCTGTCGCGCATGGAGTCGGGGATCGCGTCGCGCGCCGCCTCGAGCGGGTCCTCCCCGATCGACTGCGCTCGGGTGGCGGCATTCGCGGCGTGCCCGTTCCAGACGAAGGCCAGCGCCGTGAGCGCGACCTGCCACACCATGAGACAGATCAGCACCACCACCGGGACCAGCGCGACGGTCTCGACGGTGATCTGTCCGGCCTCGACCTTCGCTCGTCGCCCACCTCGGCGCTTCACCGGCGCCACGGTCGGGACCGCGGCCGGCCCGCTGACCCCGACCTCGGCGCCGATCCGCTCGAGGGCCGACCACCAGGTCGCCTCACGGACCTCGTCGGGGTTGCGGGCGTTGACGCCGCGCTCGAGGCTGCGCAACGCCGTCGGCAGCCGGGTCGACACGACGCTCGCCGAGGTCAGCTTGCTCAGTGCGTCGAAGTGCAGGGCGTCGTCGCGGGAGACCCGGTTGACCACGACGTGCAGCTCCTGCTCCGAGCGCACCCCCAGCGACTCCCAGGTCGAGACGTTGCGGCGGAAGGCCCGCATGGCGAGCACGTCGGGTGTCACGACGACGACGACCGCGTCCGCGACCTCGACGGCCGCAGCCTGGGCCGGGGTCGCGTGCGAGCCGCCGTCGACGAGGATCACGTCGAACTCCTGCCGCAGCAGGCCGAGGATCGCCCGCACCGCGCTGGCGGTGACGTACTCGGACTCCTGGACCTGCACCGGTGCCAGCAGCAGCGAGATGCCGGACTCGTGCCGGACGAGCGCGTCCAGGATCGTGGCCGGGGAGAGGTCCTCGGCGACCTTCGCCACGTCGGCGATCGACACCCGCTGCCGCGCCTCGATGATGCCCGAGACGTCGCCGGCGAGGAGGTCGAGGTCGATGAGGCAGACCTTGCTGCCCTTGACCTTGCGCTGGAGGTCGATGGCCATGTGGGTGGCGATCGTGGTCGTGCCGACGCCGCCCTTGGCGCCGGCGAACACCGTCACCCGGCCGTGGCGGCCCAGGTCACGGGCCGTGTCGGCCACCGCACCCGAGATCAGGCCGGTCATCCGCTCGGACCACTGCCGCGCGACCTCGAACCGCGACAGCACGTCGTCGAAGAACAGCGGGTAGCCGACCACGCCCTTCGCCCCGGCCTCCATCGCCAGCAGCGCACCCTGGGCGTCCATCGCCGTGTTGACGACCATGACCCCGGTCGTCGGCGAGCGGAACACGATCTCACGGACCACCTCCGGCGCCGACTGCGGGCCGAGCGCGTCGTGGATGATGACCACGTCCGGCTTGAGCCGAGCCACCGCCAGCGACAGCTCGTGGCTCGACTCCTCGTAGGACAGGATGTCCGCGCCCTCGATCTCCGCGAGCACGCTCCTGAGCTCCATCACGAGCCCCTGGTCGGCTGCGCCGACCACCACCTTGGTCATCGTGCCTCCTCCCGCACGGCCTTGCCGCCGAGATCGCTCGCGTCGAACTCGTCGACCTCCTCGGAGCGGTTTGCCCCGACGTCGCCCGGCAGCGCGACCAGCCGGACCTCCTGGGCGAACGCCGCGGCGTACGTCACCGACAGCGCGTCCTTGGGCTCGAGTGCCAAGGTCACGGGCACGACGTCGCGGGTGTCGCCGATCTTCTCCTCGGTGTCGACCGTGACGGCCTGCTGGCCTCCGATGGACACGATCCGGACATCGCGCACGAGCACCCGCGCCTGCTTCGGCAGGCCGGGGACGTCGGCGAACACAGCGACGATGTCGACCCGGTCACCCGGCCTGACCCGGCCAGCGACGCCCGTGACGCTGTCGACGTTGACCGCGATCTCGCGCTCGGTCGGGCTGAGATCGGTCGACGGGATCAGCATGTCGGAGGTGACCACGGTGCCGGCGGCCAGCTGGAAGCCCACGCGGCGCCCCTCGAGCTCGCGGAGGCTGGTCACCGCGGTGGGTGACGCCCACCGCCGTGGCACCTCGATCGCCTCGACGTTCGAGGCGCCGAGGGGCAGGTAGGCGTCGACCGGCTTGGAGACCTGGTAGACGGTGACCTTGGGTCCGACCTGGCTCTCGACCTGGGAGACATAGTTGCTCACGGCGATGAACACGGCGACGGCAAGGCCCGCGGCCGCGAGGAGGAAGAGCACACCGCGGCGTTGACGGGCGTTCAACTCGCGACTCCTTGGACAGCGGCTTCGTTGCGGCCGACCCGCACGGGCGCGACCCGGCAGAAGGGGCACGCCCCGCCGGAGACCGGCTCCTCACACGCTGGACAACGGTGGGTCGGGGCGAGGGTTACCGGTGCGGGCGGCCACGAGATCACGAACTCGACGGCCTTGGCGGTGCCCCAGGTGGCGGCGACGTCGGCGACGGGCTCCCGGCGGGTCGGCCGGGCGGCCAGCCCCATCGAGAACAGGGCCGAGATCGCGGCCTCCGGCAGCTCGCCGTAGGCGTGGCAGTCGTACGACGACGCGACGAGTCCCGGCGCCGGGACCCGACGGAGCCGGCGCTCGGGCGCCAGCTCGGCGATCGGAAGCCTCGCCACCCATCCGGGCTCGCCGTGCACGGCGAGGTAGCCGTTGGCGTCGGCGAACCAGGACCGGACGTGCTGGCGCAGCGTCGGGGCCGGCCGCGACAGCTTCGCGACCGTCGGCAGCCACGCGCCCCAGACGACGGTGTCGAGGGCCGCGACGATCGCGTCGTGGACCCCGGTCGCGGTGGTGACGCCGGGCGGCACCAGCTCGACGGCCCGCGTGAGGACCGTGGGGCTCACCGGGAACGACAGCACGCGCACCGGCAGGTCGGGCCGCGAGGCCGCGATCGTGGAGGCGGCCATCTGCGCGGCAGGGGTCGCGGCCGTAGTGGAGAGGACCAGCACATGGCTGGTCTGGTGGGTGCGGACGGCGAGGTCGGTCGCGAGCACGGTGGGGTCGGTGAGCGGGTGGATCTGCCACTCCCCCCAGGGGGCCGGACCGCGGAACGAGCCTGCTGGATGCTCGCTCATGATGGCGACGACAAGAGACATGGGCGGCTACTACCCCGATTCGGCACACCCGAACCCACGACTTCCGACTCCGGCAGACGGCTACCCTGTTTCCTCGCGATCGTGGCGGTGGTGGGTCGGCCAGGACGCGCGTGGAGTCCAGGGAGGGTCAGTTGAGGTTCTCTCGAGGGCGCCTCGCCGCGGCGCGGGCCAACCGGTCTAGACGTCTGACGGACTCTGCGGCCGTCCGCCGCAGGCGCGCGATCGCGGGCCTGGCCCTGCTCGTGGTCGGCCTGGGGTGCCTGGCGTTCGGGATCGCGGCCGGTCGCGCTGATCCGCCGGCCGCGGTGCAGCTCGCCCCCGAGGGTGTGACCGAGGTGCCCGCCACCCACTTCTACGAGAACCCCTGGGTCCTCTACGGCCAGGTCGACGACCCGCGCCGTCCGCCGAGCGCCGCGGACGTCGGCTGCCTGCCCGAGACCGGCCTGCAGCTTCCGGAGCAGCCCGAGGACCTCACCATCTACGGCGCCCGGGTGGTCGACGGCGTGTCGATCGCGGCGATCGCGCTGTACGGGCGGTCCGGCGACGGCGCGTCGGTCCGCTGCACCGACGCCTCGGACTACGCCCCGCTGTGGCTCATCCCCTCCTCGGACGCCCGACCCTTCACCGCCACGGGCATCGCGATCCTCGGGATCCTCCTGCTGGTGGCGGCCGCGCTGGTGCACCCGGCGACGTCCGAGCTCTCCGCGCAGAGGTGGGCGGCAGGGCGGTCGCGACGGCGCTCCCGGCGCTGACGCCCTGCGGGCACACGCCCCGGCGTCAGGCCTGTCTGCGGCGCCAGAGCAGCAGCGCCCCCACCAGGGCCACGACACCGAGCACCCCGGCGCCGACGCCCAGCATCGTGGCCGACCCGTCGGAGTCGTCGTCCGAGCCCGCCACCGGCGTTGCGTCGGTGTCGTCCGGCGCGGAGGACTCGGAGGCGTCCGGGCTCGTCGTCACCTCGCCCTCCGTGGTGCCGTCGGCGACGGTCCAGGTGGCGCCGCCGGCGTACGTCGGCGCCTGCGCCGCATCCCCGACGACCTCGACGTCGATCGTGAACGGGAGCTCGACGGTGTAGTCCTCCTTCTGCACGCTGACCCCGAGGTAGTAGTCGCCCGAGGTGGTGAAGTCACCGCCACCGTTGAGCTTGAAGCCGCTCAGGTCCGTCAGCTCCCTGCTGACGGGCGGTGTCGCCGTCAGCAGGCGGACGGCGTCGGGCTTGCCGACGAACGTCGCCCCCGACGGATGGCCCAGCTGCCCGCCCATCGGGTCGTAAAGCGCGATGTGGACGCCAGGGGGGAAGCGCCCGAAGAGCCCGGCGGTCGCGCCCTTCGCCTTCGGGAACTCCACGCCGATCTTGGCCGCCTGCCCGAACTCGAGGGGCAGGCGGTAGAGCAGGGACTCGCCGGGCACGACCGTGCTGGACCAGGCGCCGGGGCCGATCGGCGTCGCGTTCGCGAAGGAGGCGCCGCCCTGCACCCCCTGGGCCGCGCCGCTCACCTGCGGCGGGGTGACGTCGACCTGGCCGGCGGTCGGGGCGGTGAACCCGACGTCCTCGACCGGGGGCTCCTCGGTCAGGCGGAGCCCGAACGGCACCTTGGCGGTGGTGCCCTGGCTGCGTGTGACCGTGACCCTGTAGTCACCAGGCTGGTCGCAGCCCTCGGCGAGCGTCGCCCCACCCTCGGCCCCCGCGATCGCCTCGACGCCGGTGATCTCACGCACGTCGAGGGTGCGAGTCGTCAACCCGTAGCCGCAGCGCCCGTCGGGACCGAAGATCTCGATGGTCAGCCCGTCGACGTACCCGCGCTCGCCCTGGGTGAGCGCCGATGCCCGGAGGGTGGTGCCGGCCGTGGTGCGCGTGAACACGTAGCTCTTCGACGCGTTGTTCGGTCCGAGGGTGTCGATGTACTCCCCCACCGTCACCGGGGTGGGCGAGGTCTCGGGGCCGCCGACGATCGGCTGGCCGGTCAGCGTGAAGGGCCGGATCGCGCGTTCGGCGACTCTCGTCAGCCGGCTCTCGATGTCGGCTGCGTCGTTGGCGTCGTAGTAGGTGCCGTTGCCGTTCTCGGCGATGCACTGCAGCTGCCGGCGCGCGTCGCCGGAGACCGAGAGGCCGACCACGTCGATCTGCAGGTCGATGCCGTTGCCCTGCAGCTGTCCCGCGACCTTGCACGGATCGGGGTCGCAGGTCGACTCGCCGTCGGAGACGAGCACGATCGATCGCGCCCCCTCATTGCCGAGATCCTTCGCGGCCTCCTCCAAGGCGTGCGGGATCGGCGTCTCGCCGTACGGCTCGTAGTCGTCGATGGCGTCCGAGAGCTGGTCGCGGTTGTCGGTGCCGGGCTCGACGACGAGCTGGGTGTCGGTGCAGGCGCCCGCATCCTTGCGCGAGAACACCTTGGCGCCGAAGACACGCAAGCCCACCTGGGCCTCGTCAGGCAGCCCCGTCACCACGGTGTGGAGCGCCGTGCGTGCGGCCTGGATCTTGGTCTGCCCGCCGCCGGCGGGTTCGGCCATCGAACCCGATGAGTCCAGGAGCAGGATCATCCGGCCGTAGCCGTCGTCCTCGGCCGAGGCGAGGGCGCCGGTGGCGCCGACGGACCCGGCGGAGGCACCCTGGGCGGGCGTCGTCGCGACGATGGCCCCGGTGCACGTGGCGACCACGAGCACGGCCAGGGTGATCAGGTGGCGGCGGATCTGCATGAGACTCGTCCTTCCCGGATATCGGTCGAGAGACACCTACCGTAGATATTTGCAAATGCGAATGTCAACGTTGCTGTCGGAAACATCTCGTGCCTACCATGGCCCCGGAGAGGGGCAACGCATGACTTCGGAGCCACCCGAGACGGACAAGATCGCCGTACAGCGTCGTCTGTACGGCGAGCCGATCGGCGTCCTGGTTCGCCGGGTCACGACGGGCCTGGAGCTGAGCCAGGCTCGGGTCGCCGAGGTGCTCGGCGTGAGCCCGCCGATGCTGTCGCAGCTGGTGAGTGGCCACCGGGTCAAGATCGGCAACCCGCTGGCCGTGGCCCGCCTGCAGACGCTCCTCGCCCTCGTCGAGGAGGCCTCGAGCCTCCCCCGCGACGCCGTGAACCGCCGGCTCGAGGAGATCCGCGACCACCACGGGACCCTGGCCACCGGGCAGTTCGTCCGAGGCACCGAACCGGCGTTGCTGGTACGCCGACTGCTGCGCGCGGTCGCGTCGGGCCAGGAGCTCGAGCGGGCCGCTGCGGCACTCTCCGACGTCTCCCCCGGGCTGGCCGAGGTGGTGCGGATCTACGGCACGTCGACCGAGGAGGAGGCCGGCCGGCACTACGCGAGCATCGCCCACCTGCTCTGAGCTACTCCCACTCGATGGTGCCTGGGGGCTTGGAGGTGATGTCGACCGTGACCCGGTTGACCTCGCGGACCTCGTTGGTGATGCGCGTCGAGATCCGCTCGAGGACGTCGTAGGGGAGCCGTGCCCAGTCGGCGGTCATGGCGTCCTCGGAGGTGACCGGGCGCAGCACGACCGGGTGGCCGTAGGTGCGCTGGTCGCCCTGGACACCGACCGAGCGGACGTCGGCGAGGAGCACGACCGGGAACTGCCAGATGTCGCGGTCGAGCCCGGCGCGGGTCAGCTCCTCGCGGGCGATCGCGTCGGCCTCGCGGAGGATGTCGAGGCGCTCGCGGGTGACCTCGCCGATGATCCGGATGCCCAGACCCGGGCCCGGGAACGGGTGGCGCCAGACGATCTCGGCCGGCAGGCCGAGCTGCTCGCCGACCAGGCGGACCTCGTCCTTGAACAGCGTGCGGAGCGGCTCGACCAGCTCGAACTCCAGGTCGTCGGGCAGGCCGCCGACGTTGTGGTGGGACTTGATGTTGGAGGTGCCCGCTCCCCCGCCGGACTCGACCACGTCGGGGTAGAGCGTGCCCTGCACGAGGAAGGCGACCTTGTCCCCCTCGCTGCCGGTGACGGTGTCGCCGAGGATCTCGGCCTCGGCCGCCTCGAAGACCCGGATGAACTCGCGGCCGATGATCTTGCGCTTCTCCTCGGGGTCGGTGACCCCGGCGAGAGCGTCGAGGAACTGCTTCTCGGCGTCGACGACCTTGAGGTCGACCCCGGTGGCCCCCACGAAGTCGCGCTCCACCTGCTCGGTCTCGCCCTGCCGCATCAGGCCGTGGTCGACGTACACGCAGGTCAGCCGGTCGCCGATCGCGCGCTGCACGATCGCGGCGGCCACCGCGGAGTCGACGCCGCCGGACAGGCCGCAGATCGCCTGGCCGCGGTCGCCGATCTGGGCACGGATCGCCTCGATCTGCTCCTCGACGATGTTCACCATCGTCCAGGTCTGGCGGCAGTGGGCGATCTGCACCAGGAAGTGCTCGAGCACCTTCTGGCCGTGCTCCGTGTGCAGCACCTCGGGGTGCCACTGCACGCCGGCCAGCCCGCGGTCGACCGCCTCGAAGGCCGCGACCGGGGTGCTCGCCGTCGAGGCGAGCACGTCGAAGCCGGCCGGTGCGGCCGCCACCGAGTCGCCGTGGGACATCCAGACCGTGTGGGTGCCGGGGATCTCGGCCAGCAGGGTGCCGGGTCGGCCGACCGTGACCGTCGTACGCCCGTACTCGCGGGCCCCGGTGTGGGCGACCTCGCCGCCGAGCCCCTGGGCCATCAGCTGGAAGCCGTAGCACATGCCGAAGACCGGGGTGCCGGCCGTGAAGATCGCGGCGTCGATCGTCGGGGCGCCGGGCTCGTAGACCGAGGACGGCCCGCCGGAGAGGATGATCGCCTTCGGCTCGCGGGCCAGCATCTCGGCCACCGGCATCGTGTGCGGCACGATCTCGGAGTAGACCCGTGCCTCGCGCACCCGGCGGGCGATCAGCTGGGCGTACTGCGCCCCGAAGTCGACCACCAGGACTAGATCGTGCTCCGCCGCCGGATTCATGCGGCACAGCCTATCGATCCGATCGGGGGCCGGGTCTCATGCTCCACTACGGGGCTGGGTTTCGAGACGGCCCTGAACGCCCCGTCGCTTCGCTCCGGCCGGTTCGGCCTCCTCAACCTCCTCGCTGCTTCTTCGGCCCGGTTCGCAGGCTCACCGCCCCGAAGGCTCGGACAACCCGTTTCGGCGACGCCGGGTGCGGCTTCGCCGCACCCGGCTGCCGAAACGCATCAGGGCCCGGCCGGGGAGGGAGGGATGGCCGGGCCCTGACCGTCCACGCATCTGCTGGACAGAGCCTGGACATGGGACCCGGCGGTGGGAGGGAGCGTTATTACCGGGTCCGCTGGCTCAACGACGCGTCCCGACCCGGGTCACGGGCCATGCACAGGTAATTTGTCCCGAGCCCGTCCGGTTAGCCTCTCGGCTCAGGAAACGCCGACGATCGGCAGCCGCAGCGCGCCGGGAGCGTCGTCCGGGACCACCGGCGCGGACGGCTGGACCGGCTCGATCCGGCGGTACGGCGAGCCCAGGGGCGGGCGCGGGTCGGCCTGGCCCTTGTTGGGCCAGAACGACATCGCGCGCTCGGCCTGGGCGGTGATCGTCAGCGACGGGTTCACGCCGAGGTTGGCCGAGATCGCGGACCCGTCCGCGATGTGCAGGCCAGGGTGGCCGTAGACCCGCTGGTAGGGGTCCACGACCCCGGTCTCCCGGGAGTCCCCGATCGCGCAGCCGCCGAGGAAGTGCGCGGTGAGCGGCTTGTTGAACGCGTCGCCGACGGCGCTGCCCGCGAAGCCTCCGGTCATCTTGGCCATCATCCGGATCGCCTCGTTGCCGGCCGGGATCCAGGTCGGGTTGGGCACGCCGTGGCCCTGCTTGGAGGTGACGTAGCGCTTGCGGGTGCCCGGGATCCGCTTGGTGTACAGCGTGATGGAGTTGTCGAGGCTCTGCATCACCAGCGCGATGATCGTGCGCTCGGACCAGTGCTTCATGTCGTAGAGGTTGCGGACCTCCTTGCGCTGCCTCCAGAGCTCCCGCAGCCAGGTGCGCCAGCGCGGCTCGTCGCCGTCGCCGTCGGTGAGCACGGACTGGAGCAGCGACATCAGGTTGCTGCCCGGGCCGTAGCGGACCGGCTCGATGTGGGTGTTGGGGTCGGGGTGGAAGCTGCTGGTGATCGAGATGCCCTGGCTGTAGTCGACCGAGAGGTCCGGCGCGATCACGCCGCCGATGGACTCGGAGTTGGTGCGCGAGAGGTAGCCGAGTCGGTCGGACAGGCCCGGCAGGTGGCCCTCGTCCTTCATCTTGTGCAGCAGCCGCTGGGTGCCGAGCGCGGACGCGGCGAACACCACCTGCTCGGCGGTCAGCACCCGCCGCACCGACGGCCGGCTGACCTTCGCCTTGGTGTAGCGGATGTGCACGTCGTACCCGCCGCCGTCGCGGGGCCGCACCCGGGTGACCGTCGTCAACGGCATCACCTTCGCGCCGTTGCGCTCGGCGAGGTAGAGGTAGTTCTTCATCAGGGTGTTCTTGGCGTTGTGGCGGCAGCCGGTCATGCAGGAGCCGCAGCCGATGCAGGTACGCCGCTCGGGGCCGACGCCGCCGAAGAACGGGTCGTCCACGGTCTGGCCCATGCCGGCGCCCGGGCCGCCGAAGAACACGCCGACCGGGGTCGGGTGGAACGTGTGGCCCACGCCCATCTCGGTCGCGACCTTCTCCATGATGTCGTCCGACGGGGTGCGGAGCGGGTTCTCGACCACGCCGAGCATCCGCTTGGCCTGGTCGTAGTACGGCGCGAGCTCGGCGCGCCAGTCGGTGATGTGGCTCCACTGCGCGTCGGCGTAGAACGCCGGCAGCGGCTCGTAGAGGGTGTTGGCGTAGACCAGGGAGCCACCGCCGACGCCCGCGCCGGAGACGATCAGGCAGTCCTTGAGCGCGTCGATGCGCTGGATGCCGTAGCAGCCGACCTCGGGACGGAAGAGGTACCTGGAGACCTCGAACGACGTCTCGGGGAAGTCGGTGTCGTCGAAGCGGGCGCCGGCCTCGATCACGCCGACCCGGTAGCCCTTCTCGGTGAGCCGCAGCGCCGTGACGGACCCGCCGAAGCCGGACCCCACCACCAGGACGTCGTAGTCGTACGTGCTCTCGGGCGCGCTCATGCCCGTCCCACCTTCTTCATCAGCCGCAGGTTGGCGTTCATGACCTTGGCGTAGGTCTCGTCGGACATGCCGTAGTGCGGGGCGAACCGGACCAGCCGCTGGGTGGCGACTGCCTGGGTCTCGGTGAACCGCCGGATGCCCTCCGCGCCCTGGCGGCGGCCGGTGCCGGACTCCCGCATGCCGCCCATCGGTGCGTCGATGCTGGCGAAGGTCGCGGCGAAGGCCTCGTTGATGTTGACCGTGCCGGCCTTGAGGTGGCGGGCGATCGACCGGGCCCGGGCGCCGTCCTGGCTGTAGATCGACGCGTTGAGGCCGTACTGGCCGTCGTTGGCACGCGCCACCGCGTCGGCCTCGTCGTGGAAGCGGTAGAGCGAGACCACCGGCCCGAAGGTCTCCTTGCCGAAGCAGGCCATGTCGGGGCTGACGCCCTCGAGGATCGTCGGCTCGAAGAAGTACGGCCCCAGGTCGGGGCGCGCGCGCCCGCCGACGAGCACCCGGGCGCCCTTGGCGACCGCGTCGTCGACATGCGCGGTGACCGCGTCGAGCTGGGCCTGGGAGATCAGCGGGCCCATGTCGTTGCCCCAGTCGTGGGTCGCCCCGAGCGTCAGCGCCTGGGTGCGGGCCACGAACCGGTCCACGAACCGGTCGTAGACCTGGTCGGCGACGAAGATCCGCTCCATCGACACGCACAGCTGTCCGGAGTTGGAGAACGACGCGCGTACGGCGCCCTCCGCGGCCTTCTCGATGTCCGCGTCGCGCAGCACCAGGAGGGGGTTCTTGCCGCCCAGCTCGAGCGAGCAGCCGACGAGCCGGTCGGCGCAGCCCTTGGCGATGATCCGGCCGGTCGCGGTCGAGCCGGTGAAGCAGACGTAGTCGGCGCGCTCGACGATCGCGGTGCCGATCTCGGAGCCGGGTCCGGCGACGACCAGCCACAGGTCGCTCGGCAGCCCGGCCTCCTCGAGCAGCCGCGCGCCCAACAGCGCCGAGAGCATGGTCTGGGAGTCGGGCTTGATGACGACCGCGTTGCCGGCCGCCAGGGCCGCGATCCCGTCGATGAGCGCGAGGTTGAAGGGGTAGTTCCAGGGCGCGATGATCCCGACGACGCCCTTGGGGACATGGTTGAGGTCGACCCGGGTGAGGCCCGGCACGATGCCGATCCGGCGGGAGTTGCCGACGTGCCGCTTCGCCGTACGCGCGTAGTAGCGGGCGGTCAGCGCGACGTGCAGCGGCTCGTCGAAGGCGTGCTTGCGGGCCTTGCCGCTCTCCCACACGATCAGGTCGATGATCTCCTGCTGGCGGTCGAGCACGAGGTCGTGCAGGCGCAGCAGCATCGCCGAGCGCTCCTCGAGCGGCGTGCGGGCCCAGGCGACCTGAGCCTTGCGGGCCCGCGCGAACGCCGTCTCGACGTCGGCCGCGGTCGACTGCGGGATGTGGGCGAGGGGGGCGTCGTTGAGCGGCGAGCGCACCTCGGCCGTCCGGCCCGAGGTCGCGACCAGGCGCCGGGTCAGGACCGCGACGTCGTCAGGCTCGAGGGCGTAGGACGCCGTCGGGTCGTGCTCGGGGTCGAACGGTCCCTCGACGACGGGACCTCCCGGAGTGTTGTCGGGAGAGGGGCTCTGCGCGCTCATAGGGGGGAGGGTATGTGACGGGGGTCTCTGAAACTACCCTTCGGTAGCGTCGAGTGGGTTTTGACACAATGCGTCCGGATGTCAAGACGCTCGCGAGCCGCCCTCAGGGGGTGTAGATCGCCTTGAGCTCGGTGTACTGCGCCAGGCCCTCGGGACCGAACTCCCGCCCGATGCCCGAGGACTTGTAGCCGCCGAACGGCGCCGCGAAGTCCATCGTGTAGGTGTTGACGCCGTAGGTGCCGGTGCGCACCCGGCGGGCGACGTCCACGCCGGCCGCGACGTCGCCGGTCCAGACGGTGCCGGCCAGGCCGTAGTCGGAGTCGTTGGCGATCCGGACCGCGTCGTCGACGTCGTCGAAGGGGATCACCGAGAGCACCGGCCCGAAGATCTCCTCCTGGGCGATCCGCATCCGGTTGTCGACGTCGGCGAAGACCGTGGGCCGGACGTACCAGCCCGAGGTGAGCCCGTCGGGCATGCCGTTCCCGCCCACGACGACGCGAGCGCCCTCCTCCTGGCCGAGCGCGATGTACTTCTCCACGCGCTCCTGCTGGCGCTGGGCGACCATCGGCCCGACCTCGGTGGCGGGGTCCATCGGGTCGCCGACCTGCATCGCGGACACGGTCGCGGCCAGCGCGTCCACCACCTCGGCGTACCGCGCCCGGGAGGCGAGGATCCGGGTCTGCGCGACGCACGCCTGCCCGGAGTTCATCAGTGCGGTGAACTTCAGGCCCTCCATCGTGGCGGCCAGGTCGGCGTCGTCGAGCACGATCGCGGCCGACTTGCCGCCGAGCTGGAGCGAGACCCGCGTGAGCTGCTCACCGCAGACCGCGGCGATCTTGCGGCCCGCGGCGGTGGAGCCCGTGAACGCGACCTTGTCGACGCCGGGGTGGGCGACGAGGTGCTCGCCGACCTCGCGGCCGGCGGCGACGATGTTGACGACGCCGGCCGGTACGCCGGCCTCGGCGAGCAGCTCGGCCATCAGGTAGGTGTCCAGCGGGGTCTCGGGAGCCGGCTTGACCACCACCGTGCAGCCGGCGAGCAGCGCCGGGACGACCTTGGACATCGTGGTGAACTGCGGGACGTTCCACGGCGGGATCGCCGCCACCACGCCGATCGGCTCGCGCCGCACGATCACGTCGGTGCCGAGCATGCCGGCGCGTGCCTCCTCCCACGGGAACGCCCGGGCGACGGTCAGGAACGACTCGATCTGCATCCACGGCGCGGGCGACTGGGCGAGGTTGGAGAACGACGTCGGCGAGCCCATCTCGAGGGTGATCAGCTCGGCCATCTCGGCCAGCTTGCCGGCGTACAGGTTCGAGAACGCCTGCACGACCTCGATCCGCTCTTCCGGGCTCATCCGCGGCCACGGACCGTCGTCGAAGGCGCGGCGGGCCGCGGCGACCGCGGCGTCGATGTCCGCGGGGCTGCCCTCGGGCACCGTGGCGACGACCTGCTCGGTGTGCGGCGAGACGACCTCGAGCGTGGCCGAGGTCGCCGGTGCGGCCCAGCCTCCGTCGATGAAGAAGGCAGAACGGTCGAGGCTCATGGTGAGTCCTTTCGGTGCGGTGGTTTCGAGGCTCGCTTCGCTCGCGCCTCAACCCAAGGGTTTCGAGGCTCGCTGCGCTCGCACCTCAACCACCGTGGTCTCAGGGGGCGAGGCTGAAGAAGTCGGCGAAGCCGGAGGGGTCGTGGCGGCCGATGCAGAAGTGCTCGAAGAGCCCGAAGCCCTCGTGGCCGTCGGCCGTCGCCCGACCGACGTGGTCGACGCAGCCGAACATGAACCGGCCCTGCACGGCCGGGTCGTCCATGGCATAGGTGACCCGCTCGGCGAAGTCGGCGCCCTTCCAGGAGCCGTGGATCCAGTCGGGGTCGCCGCCGTAGCCGCCGCCGACGTGGAGGGGTACGGCGAGCCGCGACTCGACCTCGAGCACCAGCGGCTTGCCCTCGGGGGTCGTGCAGCGGATGGTCGCGCCGGTCGGCGTACGCGTGCCGGAGGCGTAGTGGACGTCGACCAGCGGCCAGCCGAGCTGCTCGACGCGGCCGTCCTTCCAGACGCGGGTGCAGTCGTTGAGGGTGCGGAACCCGTCGGGGTCCTCCTGGACGATCAGCACGACCGCGAAGTCCTCGAACTGCAGCGGGACGTAGAGCCACCACATGCCCTCGAACGGCGGGTCGCTCGGCGCGCCCGGCGGCTCGGGCTCGCCGACGGGCCGGATGCCCCAGGAGCGGTCGCGGCTGCCGAGCCAGGTGGCCGGGTCGACGGCGATCTCGTCGCCGTCGAGCTGGATCGTGCCGCTCCAGGTGCCGAGCTGGGCGAAGCGCTGAGCGTCGAGCGTGACCCGGCTGCCCGAGCGCAGCACGTGGGGCTGCTCCTGCACGACGGGGCAGGTGCCGTCCCAGGTGAGGTCGAGGGCGATGCCCTCGGTCTCCTCGAGCACGACCCGGATCTCCTGCAGCGGCTCGGGGACCTCGACGCGGTAGCGGCCCACGTGGGGGTTGAGCCGGTCCTGGTCGATCAGGTCGGAGAGGTGGACCGCGGTCTGCTGTCCGCCCCGGGCGATGAGGACGAACGCGTCCTTGGTGCCGAGGTTGGGGTAGTAGCCCAGGCCCGCGATCACCATGATGTCGCCGGTGCGGTCGTGGGCGTTGAAGTACCACCGGTCGTAGAAGTTGCGGTCGCTGCTGTCGGCCCAGGCCAGCGGCAGCGGGGCCTGGTGGAGCGCGAACTCGTCGAGCGGGCCGATGCCGGAGGACATCCCGGTCACGCTCCGGCTTCGTCGAGGAGGCGCTCCATCAGCGGCTTGTGGTGGAACAGCGTCTCGAGGTCGTCGGGGCGCTCGATCTCGCCGAAGTGGATCTGGCGGGCGCCGGTGCGCATGAACACGATGCACCACTGGACGGCGTTGTAGACGTGGTACCAGAGCAGGTCGCCGACCTCGGCGCCCGTGCGCTCGACGTACGTCGCCACCACGTCCTCCTCGCGCAGGAAGTGCGGCATGCCGGGCAGCTCGAGCATGCCGGTGATGGTCTCGAACACCTGGTGGGCGAAGACGATCCAGGACAGGTCGAGCTCGCGCGGGCCGAGCGCGGCCATCTCCCAGTCGAGGACGCCGACCGGCTCGAAGTCACGGTAGAGCACGTTGCCGATGCGGGAGTCGCCCCAGCACAGCACCGCCTCGTCGGTGTCGGGCAGGTGCGCCTCGAGCCAGGCGAGCCCGCGCTCGACCAGGGGCGAGCGGCCGATGTCGGCGACCGCGAAGTCGTACCAGGCGCGGGTGCGGGCCAGGTTGCGCGCGAGCGGGGTCTCGCCCGGGTGCGGCGGGTCGAGGAACGAGAACGTCGAGGCCGCGTCGGGGATGGCGTGCAGCCGGGCGATCACGTCGACGGTCGCGTCCTGGAGCTTGCGCTGGTGCTCCTGCGGGGCGTCGTGCAGCCAGTTGTCGCCGAAGTTGTAGGGCAGCACGTCCTGCGGGACCAGGCCGTCGATGCGGTCCATGAGGAAGAACGGCCTGCCGAGCACCTCGCCGGTCGGCTCCATCCAGCGCACCTGCGGCACCGGGACGTCGGTCAGCTCGCCGACGGTCCGGATCGCGTCGTACTGCTCCTGGAGGGCGTAGCTCGGGAAGACCGGCAGGTCCTCCGGCGCCGGCGCGACCCGGGCGACGTACTCCCCCAGGCGGCGCTCACCGGCCTCGCTCCAGGTCACGTCGAGGATCAAGGTCTCCGAGGACATCCCGTTGGCGTCGACGCCGCTGTGCAGCGTGACGGCCGGGTCGGCGCCCGGAGGCAGCACCGCCGCCAACCACTCGGCCAGCCTGGTCGGCAGGGCGCTCGGGTCCCTGCTCGACCGCTGCAGCGTGAGGTCGGCCGGCGGCGGTGCCTGGGTCACGTTCCCCTCCCAAAGGCTTGCTGTGACGTGGGTCTCAGCATCGGTGGAACGTGTTCTAGTTGTCAACGGGTGGCGGGTTTCGCGGGTTCGGCTGCTGACAGCCCAAACCCGCACGACACGCCGTGGCTTGTCGGCGTGTCGTGCGGGGTTNGGGGGGGCGGGCGCCCCCACCCCGCGGTCGACCCAGCCATCTGGTGGACCAGTTGCCGTCCACAGCGGCACGCGCGACCGGGTTGTCCACAGGCGCATGGGCGCCTTGGTCGGGACGCCGCTGGAGTGGCGAGAACACCGAGCATGACGACCCTCTCCCTGAACAGCATCCAGCTACGACACGACCACGTGCTCATGACCCATGAGCTCCTGACGGCCGGCTACGACGACCGCGACATCACCCGCATGGTCCGCAGCGGCGAGCTGCACCGGCTCCGCCACGGGGCCTACACCTTCGGGGCGCTCTGGAAGGAGCTCGACCAGGTCGAACGCCGCAAGCTCGTCGCCCACGCCACCCTGCGGAGCGCGCGCTCCCCCGCGGCTCTGGCCGGGCCGAGCGCAGCCGACGTCCTCGGGGTCCCGGTGTGGGACATGGGGGACACCACGCACCTGGTCCGGCTCGACCAGCTCGCCAATCGTCGCAAGTGCAACAAGGCCCAGCACCGAGGATCGCTCCTCGTCGAGGACCTCACCGTCCGGGACGGGGTGCCCCTCACCAGCGGGACGAGGACCGCGCTCGACATGATCGCGATCGGCGACATCGCCCATGCCCTGGTGACGGTCAACGGCCTGCTGCACGCCGGCGAGACGACTCCAGAGCTGCTCCAACGTCGCGCGGCCGGGATGCAGCACGACCCACACACCGCCGACACCGGGATCGTGCTCGATCTCGCCGATCCCCGCCCCGAGTCCGCGGGCGAGTCGCTGACCGTCTACCTCTGCTGGGCCCAGGGGCTGCCGATGCCAATCCCCCAGTTCGAGGTCCGGGACCGCAACGGACGCCTGATCGGCCGAGTCGACCTCGCCTGGCCGGAGCTCGGCGTGTTCCTGGAGTTCGACGGCAAGCTCAAGTACGAGCGCTACCGCCGTCCCGGGGAGTCGGTCGCGGACGCTGTGCTCCGCGAGAAGCAGCGGGAGGACGCCATTCGGGAGGCCACCGGCTGGCGGTGCATCCGGATCGTCTGGGCCGACCTCTTCCAGCCCGAGCGAACCGCGGCGCGCATCCGGGCCGCCTTCGCCGCCCGCCACCGCTTGTCCGCCGCCTGAGACGGCTCGCATCACCTGGCAGCCCAAACCCGCACGGCACGCCGCGCGCCCTCGGCGTGTCGTGCGGGGTTCGGCTGCCGGCAGCCGAACCCCGCAGACACGCCGTCAGACGATGTCGGTGGCCTGCACCCGGGCCTCGTCGGCCTCCTGGTCCGTGAGCTGGAGCTGGCTGCGTCGCTCGGCCTCGACGCGGCGCAGGTAGTGGTCGACCTCGTCGGCGGTGCGGGCCGCGTCCCAGCCGAGCTGCTCCCCCATGAGCCGCGCCACCTCGGGCGCCACACCGACACCGCGGTCGAAGGTCTCGATCGAGATGCGGGTACGTCGGGTCAGCACGTCGTCGAGGTGTCGCGCGCCCTCGTGGGTCACGGCGTAGACCACCTCGGCTGCGAGGTAGTCCTCGGCGCCCTCCAGCGGCAGCCCGAGCGCAGGGTCCGACCCGACGAGCTCGAGGAGGTCGTCGACCAGGCCGCCGTAGCGGCCGAGCAGGTGGTCGATCCGGGCGACGTGCAGGCCCGAGCGCCGGGCGAGCAGCACCCGCTGGTTGGACCGGGTCTCCCAGTCGGCCGCACCGACGAGCGGTACCCGGTCGGTGATCGAGTCGCGGACGGTGAGGCTCCCCGTGGTCTTGAGCGAGTGCGCGGCGGCGTCCACGGCGTCCTTGCCCATGACGCGGTACGTCGTGAGCTTGCCCCCGGCGATCATCACGAGACCAGGCACCGGTGTCACAACGGTGTGCTCGCGCGAGATCCGCGAGGTCGGCTCGGACTCCCCGGACAGCAGCGGCCGGAGCCCGGCGTACACGCCCTCGACGTCGTCGTGGTCGAGCGGTTCGCGCAGGATCGCGTTGACGTGCTCGAGGATGTACTCGATGTCGGCCCGCGACGCCGCGGGGTGCGCCAAGTCGTGGTCCCACGGGGTGTCGGTGGTGCCGATGATCCAGTGCCGGCCCCACGGGATCACGAACAGCACCGACGTGGCGGTGCGGACGATGAACCCCGCCTCCGAGCGGATCCGGTCGCGCGGCACGACCAGGTGGATGCCCTTGCTGGCCTGCACGTGCAGCGCCCCGCGGCCGCCGACCATCTCCTGGATCTCGTCGGTCCACACCCCGGCGGCGTTGACCACGACCCGCGCCCGGACCTCCAGCTCCTCCTGGGACTCCAGATCCAGGGCACGTACGCCGACCACCCGCTCACCCTCGCGCAGGAACCCGGTCACCTTGACGCGCGTCGCGACGTGCGCGCCGTGGATCGCGGCGGTGCGGGCCAGACCGACCACCAGGCGCGCGTCGTCGACCTGGCAGTCCCAGTACTTGATCGCGCCGACGATGGTCTCGGCCTTGAAGTCGGGGGCGATCCGGGCGACCTGGCGGCGCAGGAGGTGCTGGTGGCGCGGGACGCCGGCGTCGTACTTGCCGAGGGCCGCCATGCCGTCGTAGATCGTCAGCCCGGCCGCGATGTAGGGCCGCTCCCAGCCGCGGTGCGTCAGCGGGTAGAGGAACGGCACCGGACGGACCAGGTGCGGCGCCAGCCGCGTGAGCAGCAGCCCGCGCTCCTGCAGCGCCTCGCGGACCAGTCCGAAGTCGAGCATCTCCAGGTAGCGCAGGCCGCCGTGGACCAGCTTGCTGCTGCGGCTGCTGGTGCCGCTCGCGAGGTCGCGCTGCTCGAGCAGCCCGGTGTGCAGACCACGGGTCACGGCGTCCAGGGCGGTGCCGGCACCGGTCACCCCGCCGCCGACGACGAGCACGTCCAGCTCCGGCTGCCCGGGCTGGGCCAGGGTGCCCGGGGTGCTCCGCATCGCCGCGAGCGCGTGGTCACGGGCCTGGGGGCTGAGGGCGCTCGAGTGGCTCATGTGGGCAGTCTCGCAAACTGCCGTATCCGGATTGTGTCCTCGCCGGTCACCCGTGACCGGTTGAATGGAGGCATGGCCGGTCGACCGCTCCGTCTGGTCGCCGCCACCGCTGCCCTGGTCGCGGCGACCGTCCTGCTCGTCGCGGCCGTCGGGGTCGCGGGGCCGGCGTACCTCGGCGACGAGGCCCCGGCGCCGAGCGCCACCGCGGTCCCGACCGCCCTCGACGCCGGCGAGAGCAGCGCACCGGAGCCCCCGGACCCGCCGCGCGCCGCCACGATCCTCATGGGCGGGGACCTGCTGTGGCACAACACGGTGTGGGCGAGCGCCGCCGAGGACCACACCCGCACCGGCACCGGTGACCGCTTCGACTTCGACCCGATGTTCGCGACGTTGCGGCCGTACGTCGAGTCCGCGGACCTGGCGCTGTGCCACGAGGAGGTGCCGTTCGCGGCGCCCGGCGAGCCGTTGCGCAGCTATCCGGTCTTCGCCGCGCCGCACCAGATCGCCCCGTGGATCGGGAGCATGGGCTGGGACGCGTGCACCACCGCGTCCAACCACTCCATGGACGCGGGCGTCGACGGGATCGTCGAGACCGCGGACCTGCTCGAGGACGCCGGCGTGGCCCACGTGGGCACGTTCCGCACCGCGGCCGAGCGCCGCCGACCGGTGATCCTGACGACCGATGACGGGCTGCGCGTCGGCATCGTGGCGGCGACGTACGGGCTCAACGGCTACGTGCTTCCGGCCGGCCTGGAGTGGGCGGTCTCGCAGCTCGGCGACGCCGACGACCTGCTCACCCAGGCCCACCGCGCGCGGGCGGCGGGTGCCGACATCGTGATCGCCCACGTGCACTGGGGCACCGAGTACAGCCACCTGCCCGACGCCACCCAGGTCGCGCTGGCCGAGCAGCTGACGGCCTCGCCCGACGTCGACCTGGTGCTCGGCGAGCACGCCCACGTGGTGCAGCCGATCACCAAGGTCCACGGCAAGTGGGTCGTCTACGGCATGGGCAACATGGTCGCGCAGAGCGAGCTCGAGCGCCCGGAGGCCTACGAGGGCATCACGGTCCAGGTCCAGGTCGCCGAGCAGCCGCGCGGCGGCTGGCGGATCGACGGCCTCTCCTACCTCCCGACCCAGTGGAACCACTACACCCCCGGGAACCCGGTCCGCATCGAGCACGCCACGGGCTCCCACCTCGCGTCCATCCGCGCGGCGGTCCGCGGGGTGGGCCACCGCTCAGGACTGGTCGAGGAGTAGCCCACCTGGCCGCTGCACGCGGTCACTCCAGGCTCAGGGTCGAGCCGGGCGCGGTCAGCACCCGGTCGCAGGCGTCGGTGTCGCAGCGCCACAGTGCCCGCTCGCCGTTGCCCTGGGTGAGGACGTAGAGGTCGCCGTCGTACCAGGCGAGGTCGACGGCCGCGTCGGCGAGCGGGACGCGCCGGACCTCGCTGGACCGGGTGTCGTAGAACGTGAGCCCGGCGGCCATGCCGTTCGCGAGCTCGTCGCCGTCGGGCGCGTAGGCGTAGGTGGTGCCGTCGGCCGACAACGCACCCGTGGTGCCGCCGAGGGGGCCGTCGCGGCGCTCGCCGTCCGCGCCGTAGACCTCCACCTGGCCGTCGTGGACGAACACCACCGTGAGGCCGGCGGCCTCGACGCGGTCCAGCTCGACGCGGGTCCCGTCGCTGCCGAGGTCGACGGGGTGGATGCCATCGGCGGCGTGGATCAGCGGGCCGTGCCCCTCGTCGTCGACGTAGAGGGTGGCGCTACCCGCCAGGAGCGTGCCCGGACCCTGGGCGCTCCGCTGGCCGTGCTCGCCGGTGAACACGATGAGCCCGTCGGTGGTCTGGTAGGTGACGCCGGTGGGGTCGACGTACGCCGTGACGACGTCCTCGATCGGAGCGTCGCCGACACCGAGCAGGCGGTGCCCGTCGAGGACCACGAGCCGGCCGGCGAGCCGACCGAGCGGGCGACCGGACAGCCCGGTGTCGGTGAGCGAACCGCCGGGGCCGACCTCCTGCACCCGTCCGTCGAGCACGACGGGCACGCCCACCGCCGAGCCCTCGCTCGCGACCGGGATCGACTCGGGACGGGGCAGCACGTGCGGGACCACGGCGACCACGCCCGCGACAGCGGCGATCGCGCTCGCGGCGGCGACCGTCCGCCGGGCCCGCAGGAGCCGGCGGTGGTGGCGCACCCGATCGTCGAAGCGCACGACGTCGACCGGTGGCACCGCGACGGCGTCGCGGATCTCGGTCAGGCTCTCGCGGAGGTCGGTGGGCGTCATGGCTTCATCTCCAGGTCGGGTACGGCGGCGCGGAGCCGCCTGAGGGCGTGGTGGGTCTGGCTCTTGACCGATCCGACGGAGACGCCGAGCGCCTCGGCCGTCTCCTGTTCCGACAGGTCCTCGATGTACCTGAGCACCACCGTCGCCCGCATCCGCGGCGGAAGCGTCCGGATCCCCTCCCACAGGGCCAGGTGGTCGGCCCGGACGTCGAGCCCCCCACCCTGTCCGGTGTCGGGCGTCTCGGCGACGACGGTCTCCCGCCCGCGCCGGCGCCACTGGCGCTGCGCCTGGTGGAGCATCACCGTGCGCACGTACGCATCGGTGGCGCGGCGGTCGCGGATCGAGCGCCACCGCACGCAGGTCCGGGCGAGGGCGTCCTGGAGGAGGTCCTCGGCCTGGTGGTGCTCGCCGGTGAGGAGGTACGCCGTGCGGTACAGCGCCGCCCAGCGGGCGGCCATGTACTCGGCGAACTCGGTGTCGGGTGCCATCACCGGGGGAAGAGCCCGCCCGGCGCCGGAAGGTTGAAAGACATCGCGGACATCTTCGCCGCCACCGACTCAGAGGTGGGCCGCGACCAGCTCGAGCAGAGCGGCGTGCGTCCCTGGGTCGGCCGCGGCGAGGATCCCCTCCCCCGTGTGGACGGGCCGGCCGCGGAGGTCGGTGACCACGCATCCGGCGGCCGCGCAGAGCGCGAGGCCGGCGGCGAAGTGGACGCTGTCGTCGTGCCGCCCGTCGACGAGGTACCCCGCCCGCTGGCCGGTGGCCACCCAGGCGAGCGCCAGGCTGGTCGAGGACACGCGAGCCCCGAACCGGGAGCGGAACCCGGGGTCGGCCATCAGCCGCAGGCCGAGGGGTGCGCCGTCACGCGCCCAGTCGACGTCGATGTCCACCAGGTCCGTGGGGCCGGCCACCGCTCCGGACTCGCGACCGTCGATGCCGAACGCGTCACCGCCCGTCCAGTACACCTCGCCGGCGGACGGGTGGGCGACCGCCGCGACCTGCGTGCCGGCCGCGGTCCGCAGTGCGACGTTGACCGAGTAGAGCGGGGTCCTTGCGGCGTAGTTCAACGTGCCGCACAGCGGGTCGACCAGCCAGACCCGGTCGCTGCCGGACGCGCCGGCGTCGCCGAGCTCCTCGCCGACGAACCCGTCGGCGGGCCGGGCCCGGTGGATCACCTCGAGGATCGCCCGCTCGGAGGCGAGGTCGGCCGCGGTCGCGAAGTCGGTGTCGGTCTTGTAGGTGCGCTCGAGGTCCCGGCCGTACATCGCCAGGAGCGCCGTGGCACCCGCGCGCACGGCCTCGAGGGCGACCGCCAGGTCGGTGGTCACTCCCGCACCCGCGGACCCAGGTCGTCGCGGCGGTCGCCGACCATCGTGTGGGTCGCCCGGGTCTGCGCGACCAGCGCCGGATCGAGGTCCGCGATCGCGAGCCCCTCGTCCTCGGCGAGCCGGGCGACCGGCCGACCCTCGGGGTCGTAGACCGCCGAGCCACCGATGAAGTCGAAGGCACCGCAGCGGCCGGTGAGCGCCGACAGCACGACGTACATGCCGTTCTCGAGCGCGCGGGTGGCGTAGTAGAGGTCGCGCCGGTCGCCCCCGCCGGGGAAGTACGCCGCCGAGGCCAGGTACCCGACCGCGCCGTCGCGGGCCGCCGCCTGGGCGTGCTCCGGGAAGCAGCCGTCGTAGCAGATCGAGAGCCCCAGCTCGAGGCCGTCGACCACGATCGAGGTGCCGTGGTCGCCGACGGTGAAGAACTCGCGTTCCATGCTGTCGACATGCTGCTTGTCGTACGGCGCGGTCGCGGTGCCGTCGGGCCGGACGACGATCTGCGACAGCCGCCGGTCGGCACCCCGCCGCAGCGCGGTGCCGACGACGACCGTCACCCCGGCCGCCGCCTGCTCGCGGAGCGGGTCGAGCCACGCCCCGCCGAGGTCGCCGGCGTCGGGCAGCGGGCCGTCGAACGCGGCGACGTCGTACCCGGTGAGGAACGCCTCCGGGAGCACCAGCAGCCGGACGTCCTGGGTGGCGGCGAGGCCGGTGAGCCGGGCCGCGGTGCGGACGTTGGCCGTGAGGTCGCCGCTCACCGAGGCCGCCTGGCCGGCCGCGACGATCACGCGGACCTCATGCGCGACTCATTCGACGACCACCTCGACGCGCTGGAACTCCTTGAGCTCGGTGTAGCCGGTCGTCGCCATCGACCGGCGCAGCGCGCCCATGAGGTTCATGGTGCCGTCGGCGACCCGGGAGGGGCCGAACAGGATCTCCTCGATGGTGCCGACGGTCTCGAACTGCACCCGCTGGCCGCGCGGGAGCTCGTGGTGGTGGGCCTCGGTGCCCCAATGGAAGCCGCGGCCGGGCGCGTCGGTGGCGCGCGCGAACGGCGAGCCGACCATGACGGCGTCGGCGCCGCACGCGATGGCCTTGGCGATGTCGCCGGACATGCCGATGGAGCCGTCGGCGATCACGTGCACGTAGCGGCCGCCTGACTCGTCGAGGTAGTCGCGGCGCGCGGCCGCCACGTCGGCGACCGCGGAGGCCATCGGCACGGCGACGCCGAGCACGGTGCGCGTGGTGTGGGCCGCTCCCCCGCCGAAGCCGACGAGGACACCGGCCGCGCCGGTGCGCATCAGGTGCAGTGCGGCCTGGTGGGTGGCGCAGCCGCCCACGATGACCGGCACGTCGAGCTCGTAGATGAACTCCTTGAGGTTCAACGGCTCGGCCTGCGAGGAGACGTGCTCGGCGGAGACCGTCGTACCCCGGATCACGAACATGTCGACGCCCGCGTCGACCACGGTCTTGGCGAACTCCTTGGTGCGCTGCGGCGAGAGCGACCCGGCGACGGTGACGCCGGCCTCGCGGATCTCACGCAGCCGCTCGGCGATCAGCTCGGGCTTGATCGGCTCGGTGTAGATCTGCTGGAGCCGGCGGGTGCCCTCGTTGCCCTGGAGCGCGGCGACCTCCTCGAGCAGCGGGTCGGGGTCCTCGTAGCGGGTCCACAGACCCTCGAGGTTGAGCACACCCAGACCACCGAAGCGCCCGAGCGCGATCGCCGTGGCCGGCGACATCACGGAGTCCATCGGCGCCGCCAGCACGGGGATGTCGAACCGGTAGGCGTCGATCTGCCAGGCGGTGCTGACCTCCTCCGGGTCGCGGGTGCGCCGGGACGGCACGATCGCGATGTCGTCGAAGGAGTAGGCGCGCCGGGCCCGCTTGGCCCGGCCGATCTCGATGTCGGTCACCGAGGAACTCTATCGAGGTCCGCGGCAACCGGGCGCGGGGTCCAGGCGGTCGGACCTGGTATGGATGCCCTGGCCGGTGAGCGGCTGATCTCGGACGCGGGAGGCGCGGTGAGCACTCGGACGGACTTCGACGAGTTCGTCGCGGCCCGCTCGAGCCGTCTGCTGCGCACGGCGTACCTCCTGACCCGCGACCACGCCCTCGCCGAGGACCTGCTGCAGACCGCGCTGACGAAGGCGTGGTTCTCGTGGTCCCGGATCGAGGGGGACCCGGAGCCGTACGTCCGCAAGGTGCTCGTCAACACGTTCGCCTCCTGGTGGCGGCGCAAGTGGAACAGCGAGCACGCGTACGCCGAGCCGCCCGAGGTCGCCCGCTCCGGGGAGCACGACGAATCCGACCAGCGCCAGGACCTGTGGACCGCGATGGGCCGGCTGCCCCGCCGCCAGCGGGCGGTGATCGTGCTCCGGTTCGTCGAGGACCTCAGCGAGGCCGAGACCGCCCGCCTGCTCGGCATCTCCCCCGGCACCGTGAAGAGCCAGACCAGCCGGGCGCTCGCCCACCTGCGGGTGGACCCCGCGCTCGCGACCGAGACCACGGAGGAGCCCTCATGAACACCCTCGACGACCTGCGCACGATCCTCGAGCGGGAGGCGGCCTTCGACGACACCGAGCGGCACGTCCGGCCGGCTGCCGTCCGGCAGCGGGTGCGAACGGTGCGCCGGCGTCGGGCCGGCGCCGTCGCGATGGCCGCCGCCGTGATGCTGGTCGCCGCCACCGCCGGCGTCGGGGTGCTGCGCAGCCCCTCGTCCCCGGAGCCGGCCGAGACGCTCGAGGACGTCCAGGTCCCGCAGCGAATCGACGTGTACGGCTTCCCGTACAAGCTCGCCTCCACGCACCGCGTGGCGGGCGACGGGACCGTTGTGCTGGACCCGGCGCCCGAGGGACCCACGGCTGTGAGGCTCGTGTCGACCGGCCTCGGCTCGGGTGAGGCCACCCTCTGGTCGGGCTACTACCCGGTCGCGCGGGTGCGCGGCGGCGAGCAGGTCTCCCCCGCCACGACCGGGGTGGGGGCGAGCGGCCTGCGCGTCGAGTTCGTCGGCACCCCGGACGTCGCCGAGGCCGAGGTGGCGGTCTACGAGCCCACCGGCGAGCTCGCACCGGGGATCTCCTCCGACGGCGTGGTCTTCCGGCAGCAGTACGCCGGGCACGAGCTCGTCGCCGCAGCGTTCTCCCGGGGCGCTGACGACGCACGCATCAGCGCCCCGGAGGACCTGGCCGGCTTGGAGACCTCTGCGTACTGCCGGTCTTCGACACCCGGGCTCTGGCTGCACCAGGACGGTCTCACGGCCGGCGCCACCCCCTGCGAGGACCTCGACGCCGGCGCCGACCCTGGACCGGCGAACGAGTCGGCCTTGGCCCCGCCTCGCTCCGGTGACGGCTCCATGGCCGTCTACGTCACCCAGGGCGAGGACGGCCCCCGCGCGGCCGGCGTTGATGTGCTGTTCGGCCTCGCCCTCTACCGGGAGACCGTCGCCCCGACGCGGGTGCTCGGCACGGACGTCCCGCCCGTGCTCGAACAGGCCGGACGCACCTGGCAGCTCACCGACGTCGTGCGCTGGGACGGGAGTGACTTCTACGAGGTGGACACCTCGGATGACGACGCCCTCGTCGCAGCGGCTTACGTCGGCGCGACCGGCGGGTTCCTGTCCTGGCACGGCGCTCCCGAGGGAGGCTGGGTCGGGTCCAACGCCAGCGGCCAGGCATCCGACTCCCCGAGCGTGATGTACGCCCCGGTCCTGCTCAGCGGTGACCACACGGTGCAGCTTCACCTGGAGGGCCCGGACGCACAGGGGCGGTTGCTGGTCTACCGCCCGGTGTAGTCAATGGCCCGGCCGGGCCGTTCCGCGGCCGGCGGCGCAGGTGCAGGATCGGGCGCACCACTCTCGAGGAGGCTCCATGCGCCCGGTCACGTTGCTCGGAGCCGTCGTCGCGACGCTGGTCGTCACCCTCCTCGTCCCGGTCCCGCCCGCGAGCGCCGCGACGACGTACACCTGGAGCGGCGCCGAGAGCACGGTGTGGGGCAACAAGAAGAACTGGCGTCCCGAGGGCGTGCCCAAGGATGGCGACGCCGTCGAGCTCGGCCCCGGACCCCGGCCGACGATCACCGACGTCCCCGACATCACCCTCACCAGCCTGAGCGTCACCGGCTCCACCGACGGCCTGGTGTCGATGACGGGTGAGGGCCAGGTCATCACCGGGAGCCTGCGGTGGAACGGCGGCGACATCAACACCGACCTGATGGTCTCCGCGCCGCCGCTGGACCCGACCCCGTCGTACATCATGATGAGCGACACGCCGATGCACTTCGGCAACGGCACCAGCAGCCTGACCGGCCACCAGACCCTCACGATCAACAGCACGCTGTCGCTGATGACCGGGCCGTTGGGCGCCGGGGACGGCCCGTGGCTCACGTTCATGTTCGACAGCAGCATGCGGATCGCGAGCACCGGCAAGCTGCTGGTCGACCCCGCCGCGAAGGTGCTGGGCAGCCGGTGCTGCAGCGGCGCCACGTCGACGGTCATCGTCGACGGCACGCTCGAGGTGTTCTCGGCGATCGGCGCGACCGGCTCCACCGCACGCCTCGACGAGCTCGGCATCGACCTGGCCGGCGACGTGGTCGTCCCGAAGGGCAACACGCTGGAGATCACCGGCGGGCCGATCCGGGTGGGCGGGCATGCCGTCAACGGCACCGTGGGCGACGCCGCCCTCAAGGGCGGCGGCACCGTCGACATCAACGAGACCGACGGCGAGGCCTACGACCCCGCCCACCCGCTGCTACCGGACGGCACCCTGAAGTTCATCGAGGACGGCGAGAAGCTGGGCCTCGACGACGACACGGTGCTGCGGCTCGGTCCGTACACCGAGGTGTCCGGGGTGGGGAGCATCGTCGGGAAGGGCGCGGTGGAGCTCGCCGGCGCCAGGGTCCGCGGGCGGCTGACGATGGCGGACGCCGTGAAGGCGACGACCGAGCCGGGCACCCAGACCACCATCGAGGTCTGGGACCGGACACGGGCCGGGCAGACCGGACTGCTCACGCCCGCCGGTGGGCTGCGCGTCGAGCCGGGCTCCACGCTGCGGGTGATGGGGGGCGGCGGGCGGCTGGTGATGCCCGACCAGGCCACCCTCGAGGTCCCGGCCGGGGCCGTGCTCGACTCCGGCGGCTGCTGCACCGACACCGGGCGGGTCACCCTGCAGAAGGGCTCGACGATGAAGGTCGGCGGCGGGGACGGCGGCGATCCCGCAGTACTGCGCTGGGTCGAGCTCGGCGGCCAGGGCACCGTCGCCCACGCCGGCGCGTCGACGTGGGACCTGGCGGGCACGACGTTCGTCAGCGGGGCCCGGATCACCGGCGAGGGCACGATCGCCGGCGACGTGCCGGCCGGCCCGGCCGACATCCGCCCGAGCGGGATCCTCACTGTCGACGGCGACCTCACCACCAACATCGCGGGCGTCTACCGGCCCACGGTGGCGATCAGCCGGACCGACACGATCGCACCGCAGCGGCTCGTCGTCACCGGCACCGCGGCGCTGTCGGGTCAGCTGCGGCCGATCGGCGACACCACCTACCCCGTCGGCCGCCGGGTGGTCGTGCTCGAGGCGAGCACCATCACCGGCGGCTACCAGTGCGCCGTCGCCGGCGGGATGATCCTCGACCCCGCCGCCACGACCATCGGCCTGCGCGCGATCGAGGCGCGCGTGTCCGACTGCCTCCGGCCGGCGCCCCGGGCGCTGCTCTCCGCGGCGTTCGCCGGCACCCGGCGGATCGACCTCCGGATCCCCGACTCCGCCCAGTCGGTGCTGGTCGACGTGACCGTCTCGGGCGCCCAGCGCGGCACCACCTTGAAGCTGTCGGCCGGGCGCGGCACCGTGACGCTGCAGGTGCCGCGGCGGCGCACCGTCACCCGTCAGCTGGAGGTGCCGGTGGCGGCCCGGACGAGACTGACCGCCCAGCTCGCCAAGCGCGCCCGCGTGCGGATCGGCCAGATGGGCTACGCCTTCTAGGGATACGGGCTAGCGTCCGGTGTAGTTGGGCGCCTCGACGGTCATCTGCACGTCGTGCGGGTGGCTCTCCTTGAGCGAGGCGGAGGTGATCCGCACGAAGCAGCCCTTGTTCTGCAGCTCCGGGATCGTCGCCGCGCCGACGTAGAACATCGACTGGTTGAGGCCGCCGATCAGCTGGTGCGCGACCGCGGCCAGCGGGCCGCGGTAGGCGACCTGGCCCTCGATGCCCTCCGGCACGATCTTGTCGTCGCTGGTGACCTCGGCCTGGAAGTAGCGGTCCTTGGAGTAGGACTTCTTGCCGCGGCTCGACATCGCCGCGAGCGAGCCCATGCCACGGTAGGACTTGTACTGCTTGCCGTTGACGAAGATCAGCTCGCCGGGCGACTCCTCGCAACCGGCGAGCAGCGAGCCGATCATCACGGTCTCGGCGCCGGCGACGATGGCCTTCGCGATGTCGCCGGACTGCTGGAGGCCGCCGTCGGCGATCACGGGTACGCCGGCGGGCTGGCAGGCCAGCGACGCCTCGTAGACCGCGGTGATCTGGGGCACCCCGCAGCCGGTGACCACCCGGGTCGTGCAGATCGAGCCGGGCCCGAAGCCCACCTTGACCGCATCGGCGCCGGCGTCGACGAACGCCTGCGCGCCCTCGCGGGTGGCGACGTTGCCGCCGATCACCTGCACGTGCTTGGTGGCGGGGTCGGACTTGAGCCGGCGGACCATATCGAGCAGCAGCGTCACGTGTCCGTGGGCGGTGTCGGCGACGAGGACGTCGACGCCGGCCTCGATCAACGTTGTCGCGCGCTGCCAGGCGTCGCCGAAGTAGCCGATCGCGGCGCCGACCATCAGGCGCCCGGCCGCGTCGTACGACGCGTTGGGGAACTGCTCGCCCTTGACGAAGTCCTTGACGGTGATCAGGCCGGTGAGGTGGCCGGCCTCGTCGACCAGCGGCAGCCGCTCCCGCTTGTGCTGGCGCAGCAGCACGGTCGCGTCCTCGCGGGAGATGTCGGAGTCGCCGGTGATGAGCGGCATCGGCGTCATCACCTCGTCGACCTTGGTGGTGGCCCACTCCGCGACCGGCGTGAAGCGCAGGTCGCGGTTGGTGATCATGCCGAGCAGCCGGTGCTCGGCGTCCACGACCGGGAAGCCGGAGATGCGGTACTCCCCCGCCAGCTGGTCGAGCTGCTCGAGCGTCGCGTCCGGGCCGATTGTGACCGGGTTGGAGATGATGCCGGTCTGGGTGCGCTTCACGAGGTCGACCTGGTAGGCCTGGTCCTCGATCGAGAGGTTGCGGTGCAGCACGCCGAGGCCGCCCTGACGGGCCATCGCGATCGCCATCCGCGACTCGGTCACGGTGTCCATCGCGGCACTGACCAGCGGCACCTTCAGCGAGATCTCGCGGGTGAGCCGCGAGGTCATGTCGATGTCCGACGGCGCCAGGTCGGAGTGACCCGGCAGCAGGAGGACGTCGTCGTAGGTCAGGCCCAGGGCGGCGAACTTCTCAGGCAGCTCCACTCCCACAGCCTACCGGCGCGCGACCGCTAGACCGGCAGCGGCTTGAGGTCGCGGACGGGCACCCGGACCACCAGGGTGTCGGCGGCCATCCGGATCCGGCCGCGCAGGCCCGCGGCCATCACCATCGGCAGCACCGCCTGGTTGTCCGAGCGGGTGGTGAGCACGACCTCGTCGGCCCCCAGCGTGGTCGCCAGCCGGGCGGCGTCGACCAGCAGCCGGGTGCCGATCCCTCGGCGCTGCCAGGCCGGGTCGACCCGCAGGGTCACCGGCCGGACACCGGGCTCCTCGGCCTCGGGCCGCACCACGGCCAGCCCGACCGCGACGCCGTCGATGATCGCGGAGACCGAGTCGCCGTCCGCGACGTACTCCGGCGTCGCGCCGCCGCCGACCCGGCGCCCCAGGTGGGGGGCGTGCGCGCTCTCCCGCGCTCGCTCGAGCACGTCGGAGACCAGGTCGGCCATCGCGGTGCCGCGGGCGTGCTCGGTGGCGGTGAACGGTGCCGTACGCCGGACCTGCACCTGGACGTCACCGACGACCATCTCCATGACGTCCTGCCGGTGCGCGCGGCCGTCGTCGGCGGGGTCGGCCTCGGCGTCGAAGAGCCGCGCCACCACCTCCGGGAACGACATCGGCTGGGTGAGGATCGTGCGGGCGGCCTGGACGTAGCGGGTCGGCTGGTCGGTCAGCGCGGCCTCGGCGCATCGCATCGCGACCACCGCGAGGCCACCGGCGCCCTCGAGCAGCTCGACGACGCGGTCGTCGTCCCAGCCCTCCGGGGTGCGCAGCACCAGCTCGTCGGTCACGGACTCGATGCCCGGGAAGATCTGCAGGCCCAGGATGTTCACGCCGGCCGCACCACAGCTCGCGGCGATCTGGGCCAAGGCGCCCGGCCGGTCCGGCAGCGACGTACGCACTCTCCACAACATGGGCCCAGCGTGGCCCGGGCAGGTTGCGCCACCGGATCGTGCGTGTTTCGCGCACATCACGTCTCCCTGAGAGGGTGCCCGTGGAGTATCTGCGCCGTCGAGCCCGGCTGCGACTGAGTGAGCCTCGATCGGGGATACCGTGCAACCGATGTCGTGGTCACCTCGTTCTACTGGCATGGATCGACGCCAGGTGGATGCCGAGTTCTCGGAGTTCGCGGCCGCCTCGCACAGCCGGCTCCGCAGCACGGCGTACCTGCTGTGCGGCGACTGGGACCGCGCCTCCGACCACGCGCAGGAGGGGCTGATCCGGGTGTACGTCGCCTGGCCGCGCCTCGTCCGGCGCGGCGGCGAGCTGGCCTACGCCCGCAAGGCGGTGGTGAGCGCGTTCCTCGACGCCAGCCGGAAGCGCTCGAGCACCGAGCGGCCCCGTGAGCCCGACATCGAGCTGGCGTCCGGTGAGGACGTCGCCGCCCAGGTGTCGGACCGGGCGGCTCTGATGGCGGCGCTGGCCCGGCTGCCGGAGCGGCAGCGTGCGTGCGTGGTGCTGCGGTACTTCGAGGACCTCGACGTCCGGGAGACGGCCGCCGCGCTGCGCTGCAGCGAGGGCACCGTGAAGAGCCAGAGCTCGCGGGCGCTCGCGTCGCTGCGGTCCATGTTCGAGAGCGCGTCACGCGACGAGCTCGCCGTGATCGGAGAGAGGAACCTGCCGTGGTGAACGACCTCAAACAGCTGCTGCGCGACACCGTCGCGGACGCCCCGCCGGGCCATCTCGACCTCGCCTCGATCGTGGCGACGGGGCACCGTCGGGTCCGGGCACGCCGGACCACGGCGTTCGGCGGCGTCGCGCTCGCCGTCGCCGGAGTCGTCGTTGCGGCGTCCCTCGTCGGATCCGTCGGCGGGGACCGCGCCGAGCCGGCGAGCACGCCGCCCCGGCCGGACGCACCCACCATGCGGCTCGCGGATGCCAAGCGGGCTGTCGAGGGGCGCGACTACGACGTGCTGGCGTCGTACACGAACGAGAACCTGAACAGGGACAACGGCCAGTACCTCGACGGCGTCACCGACGACGGCCTGATCCTCTTCCGCAACGGTCCCCGGGACGGCACCGGCTGGCAGCAGCACTACGCACTCATGGACCCCGCGACCGGCGAGAAGGACTGGCTGCCCGACCTGAAAGGGGTTGGTCAGGACCAGCTGTGGCCGGTCGAACTGGGCGCCGACCAGCTGGTCCTCGTGTCGTTGGAGAACGGCCTGCGCGGTGCGATGAGGGCGCACGTGTTCGACCGCACGGACCAGGAGTGGCGCACGCTGACCTGGCCGGGCCTCCCCAAGACCGACTTCCCCCGCGCGCAGCTGGGCCCCGACCATCGGCTGTACGTGAGGATCCCCGCGACCCAGGGCGAGCCACCCGCCGGTGGCTGGCCGACGGCGAGCGACGGCGAGGCCGACGATGCGGACGCCGCGGGTGACACCTTCCATCTGTGGTCGGTCTCGCTCACCGAATCCTCCGACGTCCGCGACGAGCAGCTGAGCGTCGGTGACGTCGCGTTCACCGCCTCCTCGATGATGTGGACCGACAGGACCAACGGCGACGCAGGGTCGGTCCACGTGCGCGGCCTCGCGAGCGGCGACGAGCACTCCTTCGATCCGCACGCGGGCGAGAGGTGCAACCTGCTGGGGTTCGGTGCGACCGACGACCGGGTGGTGATGAGCGAGTACTGCGGCACCTACGACGACGGGGTGCGGGACGACCGGGTGCAGATCCTGACCGCCGACGGCGCTCAGGTTGTCACCCTCCAGGGCAGCGGGCTGGACGGTGTGCTGCCCTCCGGCAGCGAGGTCGTCAACGCGTCGGTCTATGCCGGCGACGACGACTCTCGGAGCGGCACCTACGTCTACGACCTGAGCAGCGATCGGTTCCTGCGCATCAGCGACGGGCTCTCCCAGTGGGGTCTCGGCGGTCCGACCGGGGACGCCCGACAGGTCATGTGGCACACGCCGGTCAACCACCGCAACGGCGCGACGCAGTGGGTGGGCCGCCTGCGTGACTGATCCAGAAATGACGTTGACCCGCCCGAAACTTTCGGGCGGGTCGACGTCAGATGGGACTAGTGGCCGTGCCCGTGCCCGTGGCCGTGGCCGGCCGCCGGGGCGTCGTCCTCGTCCTCGGGCTTCTCGACGACCAGGGTCTCGGTCGTGAGCAGCATGCCCGCGATCGAGGTGGCGTTGACCAGCGCGGAGCGGGTCACCTTCACCGGGTCGAGCACACCCTGGGCGACCAGGTCGCCGTACTCCTCGGTCGCGGCGTTGTAGCCGTGGCCGACGCCGAGCTCGCGGACCTTGGTGGTCACGACGTAGCCGTTGACCCCGCCGTTCTCGGCGATCCAGCGCAGCGGCTCGTCGGCGGCCTTGCGGACCACGCGGACGCCGAGCGCCTCGTCACCGGTGAGGCCGAGGTCGTCGGAGAGGACCGACACCGCGTGGATGAGGGCGGAGCCGCCACCGGCGACGATGCCCTCCTCGATCGCGGCGCGCGTCGCGGAGACGGCGTCCTCGATGCGGTGCTTCTTCTCCTTGAGCTCCACCTCGGTGGCGGCGCCGACCTTGATCACGCAGACACCGCCGGCGAGCTTGGCGAGGCGCTCCTGGAGCTTCTCGCGGTCCCAGTCGGAGTCGGTGTTCTCGACCTCGGCCTTGATCTGGTTGACCCGGCCCTCGACGTCCTTGGGGTCGCCGGCGCCGTCCACGATCGTGGTGTCGTCCTTGGTGATCACGACGCGGCGCGCCTGGCCGAGCACCTCGAGCCCGACCTGGTCGAGCTTGAGACCGACCTCGGGGGCGACCACCTGACCACCGGTCAGGGTCGCGATGTCCTGCATCATCGCCTTGCGGCGGTCACCGAACGCCGGGCTCTTGACCGCGACGGCGTTGAACGTGCCGCGGATCTTGTTCACGACCAGGGTCGAGAGGGCCTCGCCCTCGACGTCCTCGGCCAGGATGAACAGCGGCTTGCCGGACTGGATGACCTTCTCCAGCAGCGGGAGCAGCTCGGCGACGGCCGAGATCTTGCCCTGGTGCAGCAGGATGTAGGGGTCCTCGAGGACCGCCTCCATGCGCTCGGGGTCGGTCACGAAGTACTGGCTGATGTAGCCCTTGTCGAACTGCATACCCTCGGTGAACTCGAGCTCGGTGCCCATGGTGTTGGACTCCTCGACCGTGATCACGCCGTCCTTGCCGACCTTGTCGAAGGCCTCGGCGAGCAGGTCGCCGATGATGCTGTCGCGGCTCGAGATCGTGGCCACCGACGCCATGTCCTCGCGCGACTCGACCTCGCGGGCGGCCTCCTTGAGGGCGTCGCCGACGGCCTCGGCCGCGGCGTCCATGCCGCGCTTGAGCCCCATCGGGTTCGCGCCGGCGGTGACGGCGCGCAGGCCCTCGTGGACCATCGCCTGGGCGAGCACGGTGGCGGTGGTGGTGCCGTCACCGGCGATGTCGTTGGTCTTGGTCGCCACCTCCTTGCAGAGCTGGGCACCGAGGTTCTCGAACGGGTCGTCCAGCTCGATCTCACGGGCGACGGTCACACCGTCGTTGGTGATGGTCGGGGCGCCCCACTTCTTGTCGAGGACGACGTAGCGACCCTTGGGGCCGAGCGTCACCTTGACGGCGTTGGCGAGCGCGTCGACACCGCGCTCGAGCGAGCGGCGACCGTTCTCGTCGAACTCCAGGATCTTGGGCATATCTCTCCTCTAACGAGTTCGGGTCGTCCGCCCCACACCGTGCGCGAGACAGGCGTAGGGCGGACGACCCGGGAAATCAGGAAACGACTGCGAGGACGTCGCGCGCGGAGAGGATGAGGTACTCCTCGCCGGCGTACTTGACCTCGGTGCCGCCGTACTTGCTGTAGATGACCTTGTCGCCGACGCTGACGTCGAGCGGGACGCGGTTGCCGTTGTCGTCGATGCGACCCGGGCCGATGGCCAGGACCTCGCCCTCCTGGGGCTTCTCCTTGGCGGTGTCCGGGATGACCAGGCCGGAGGCCGTGGTCTGCTCGGCGTCGAGGGGCTTGACGACGATCCGGTCCTCGAGGGGCTTGATGTTGACCGACACTGCTGATCAACCTCCACTTTCTGGCACTCGATGTAGTGGGTGGTGCACGTCTGGTGCCTGTCCGTCCGGCACGCCGTCGCGGGGGCCGCGCCGGGTGACAAGCGCTGGCACACTCCCGAGGAGAGTGCCAACTCAGAAACTAGCACTCGCGGCAACTGAGTGCCAGCGGGCCCCCGGATGACAGGATCCGGGGATGGACCTCGAGGCGTTCCGCTGGCTGCTGACCGCCGAGGGCGCGCGTCTGCTCGACGCGACGGCGGCCTCCGTCGCGGCCGGCGAGGACACGCTCGCCTGCCAGACCCGGCTGCGGCGTACGGCGGATCCCGCCCACGTCGCGGCGGCGCTGACGCAGGCGACACTGCGGGTGCGCGCCCGCGAGAAGTTCGGCGAGGACGCCGACCGGATGTACTTCACCCCCGACGGTCTCGAGCAGGCGACCCGGCAGCGGGTCGCCGCCCACCGGGCCGCGCGGCTGGTCGCCTCGTCCGCCACGACCATGGTCGACCTCGGGTGCGGGATCGGCGGCGACCTCGTCGCGGCCTCCCGCGCCGGGCTCACCGCCGCCGGCGTCGACCTGGACCACGTCCGCGTGGCCGTGGCGCAGGCCAACCTCGACGCGCTGGGCCTCGCCGGCGCGGTGATGGTCGCCGACGCGACCACGCTCGACACGACGCCGTTCGACGTGGCCTTCGCCGACCCGGCCCGCCGGTCCGCCCGCGGCCGGGTCTTCGACGTCGACGGGTGGACCCCGCCGTGGCCGTTCGTCGAGGCGCTGCTGACCCGCGACGCGTGCGTGAAGGTCGCCCCGGGCATCCCCCACGACCTGGTCCCGGCCGGCGTCGAGGCGGAGTGGGTCAGCGACCACGGCGACGTCAAGGAGGCCGCGCTCTGGTCGGGCCGGCTCGCGACCACGGAGCGCCGCGCGACCGTGATCGGCGACGGCGGCCTCGCGACGCTCACCGACGAAGACGACCCGGGCGCCGAGGTCGGCCCCGTGGGTGCGTTCCTCTACGAGCCCGACGGCGCCGTGATCCGGGCCGGTCTGGTGACCGCCGTGGCGGCGGGCGTCGGCGGACGGCTGGTGGACGAGCACATCGCGTACGTCGCCTCCGACGCCTCGTTCCGCACCCCGTTCGCCAAGGGGTACGAGGTGCTCGAGGAGCTGCCGTACCGCGAGAAGGCGCTCCGCGCGGCGCTGCGCGAGCGACGGATCGGCCGGCTCACGATCAAGAAGCGCGGCGTCGACGTGGTGCCCGAGCAGCTGCGCAAGCGCCTCGACCTCTCCGGCGACCAGGAGGCCACGATCGTGCTCACCCGGGTCGCCGGCCACGGCGTCGCGCTGCTCGTCAGACCCTTCTGATTGACGGGTCGTCCGCCTCTCGGCGATGCATGGACCGCGCTGAGGCGGACGACCCGAACCAGGCGCAAATAAGCCATCTCCCGGGAGCCGACGGGGGCTCCCGGGAGATGGTGTGTGGCGACTGAGTCAGTCCTCGAGGACGATCAGGCGACGGCGGCGCGGGCGCCGACCGGAGCGGTCTTCTCGACCTTGCGGGCGTGCCAGATACCGAGGGCGAACAGGACCAGCAGGATGCCCGCTCCGACGAAGGAGACGATGGCGGCGATGCCGGCGATGGTGCCGATGGTGGCGAACGCGTAGCCGTAGAGGAGCAGGCCGCGCAGCGTGTTGCCGTCGAGCAGCGTCGCCTTCAGGCCGGACCAAGCGGCGACCTCGTCCTGCTCGGCCTGGGTCGGGTTGGGGTTCTCGGCCAGTGCGGCGGCGAGGGCGCGGGCCTTGCCGCTCACCTCGGAGTAGGACATGACCTCTCCGGCGAGCTCCTCCGAGGAGGCGTTCATGTGGGCGAGGATGTAGTGGTCGGCGAAGGCCTGGGCCTCGGGGCCGCTGTCGAGCGGGCTGCCGGCGAACTCCTTGAGGGCGTCGGCGTCGGCCTTGGGCAGGCTGGCGAGAGCCTCGCCCTCCGGCATGACGATGTCCTGCATCGCGAACTGGTCGTGGACCTGGTTGCCGATGAAGGTGTTCGCCCAGGTGAGCAGGCCACCTGCGATGAGAAGGACGGCGGCGAGGGCCAGGCCCGTCCACGAGATGAGCTTGTCGAATGCAGATCGCATCGTGGTGACTCCTAGTTTCGGGGCGGTGTCTCCGCCACATCTGCTTTGGTGTCACCACCGTAAGAACTTGAACCCTGAACGAATCAGGGCCGGAGTCCTCGGACTAGGAGGTCAATCGGTCCCGATCTGCGGGACCTTTGGCGACCGGATCCCGGGACCTGTCCCAAGCCGGGTCAGGTCCCGAGTCCCGAGAGCTCAGCACCGATGGTCGTGTCCGCCCCGTGGCCGGGGTGGACGACGGTGTCGTCGGGCAGCGCGAACAGCGACGAGCGGATCGACTCGACGATCAGGTCGGGGTCGGAGTACGAGCGTCCCGTCGCACCGGGACCCCCCTGGAACAGGGTGTCCCCGGTGAAGACGCAGCCGAGGTCCGCGGCGTACAGGCAGACCGCTCCCGGAGCGTGGCCGGGGGTGTGCAGGACCCGCAGGGAGGTCCCGCCGACCGGGATCTCGAGCCCGTCCTCGAGGTCGAGGTCCCAGAGGTAGCGGGTGTGGGTGAGCTCCCAGAGCGGGCGGTCCGCCGGGTGCAGCATGATCGGCGCGACGACCTCCTCCCGCAGTGCCGGGGCGACCCGGACATGGTCGTCGTGGGCGTGGGTGCACACGATCGCCTTGACCGTGCGGTCCCCCACGACCGCGAGGATGTCGGCCACGTCGTGCGGGGCGTCGATCACCACGCACTCGGTGTCGTCGCCGACGACCCAGATGTTGTTCTCGACCTCGAACGTCTCGCCGTCGAGGCTGAAGGTCCCGGAGGAGACACCGTGGTCGACCCGCGCCGCCATCAGAGGATCACCACCGAGCGCAGCACGTCGCCGTGGTGCATGCGCTCGAACGCCGCCTCCACGTCGTCGAGGCCGATCTCCTCGGTGACGAACGCGTCGAGGTCGAGGCGGCCCTGCTGGTAGAGGTCGACGAGCATCGGGAAGTCGCGGCTGGGCAGGCAGTCGCCGTACCAGCTCGACTTGAGCGACCCGCCCCGGCCGAAGACGTCGATCAGCGGGAGGTCAGTGACCTTCATGTCCGGGGTGGGTACGCCGACGAGCACCACGGTGCCGGCCAGGTCGCGCGCGTAGAACGCCTGCTTCCAGGTCTCGGGGCGTCCCACGGCCTCGATGACCACGTCGGCACCGAAGCCGCCGGTGAGCTCCTGGATCGCGGCGACCGGGTCGGTGCCGCTGGAGTCGACCAGGTGCGTGGCGCCGAGCCGCCGGGCGGCCTCGAGCTTCTTGGCGTCGATGTCGACGGCGATGATCGGGAACGCCCCGGCGAGCGCCGAGCCGGCGATCGCGGCGACGCCGACGCCACCGCAGCCGATCACGGCGACGGACGTGCCGCGGGTGACCCCGCCGGTGTTGATCGCGGCACCGATGCCGGCCATCACGCCGCAGCCGAGCAGGCCGACGGCCGCGGCCCGCGCGGAGGGGTCGACCTTGGTGCACTGGCCGGCGGCGACGAGCGTCTTCTCGGCGAACGCGCCGATGCCCAGCGCGGGCGAGAGCTCAGTCCCGGCGTCGGGCCCCTCGGCGAGGGTCATCCTCTGGGTGGCGTTGTGGGTGGCGAAGCAGTACCACGGCGCGCCGCGCCGGCAGGCCCGGCAGTCGCCGCACACCGCGCGCCAGTTGAGGATCACGAAGTCGCCCGGCGCGACCGACGTGACGTCGGGCCCGACCGCCTCGACGATGCCGGCGGCCTCGTGGCCGAGCAGGAACGGGAACTCGTCGTTGATGCCGCCCTCGCGGTAGTGCAGGTCGGTGTGGCAGACCCCGCACGCCTGCACCTTCACGACCGCCTCGCCGGGACCGGGGTCCGGGACGTTGATCGTGGTGACCTCGACGGGCTGTCCCAAGCCGTGGGCGACCACGGCCTTGACCTGCTGCATGCTGCTTCCTCTCGCCGGACGTGGGGTGACCATGCCACCGTAGGCGGGCACCCGTCGAGCAGGGGCGGGAGAACTGCGGGAGCTACTCGCGCGGAGGCAGCTGCTCGGTCCGTCCGCCCATGCCGGCCTGTCGGATCAGCCCGGACACCAGCTCGTGGGCCTGGGTGATCGTGGCGTTGAGGGTGCTCAGTCCCGCGTCCAGGTTGCCGGCCTCGAGAGACCACTTGGCCGCGACCATCCCCTGCACCAGGGAGTCGTTGATCTCGATCGCGTCCCGGTGCAGCAGCGCGGCGCTCTCGAGCCGCCGGCGCTCGGACTCGGTCCGCCGGACCCGGTCGGTCGCGTCGCCGACCAGGAGCCCGAGCAGCAGGATCGGCAGCACCCGAGACGCCCACCCGAGCGGGTCCAGCCCCACGTCGCGGGTCACCGCCCACACGACGATCAGCGCCACGGCGACGACGCCGGCCGCGGTCCCCGCGCGACGGCCGAACGCGACCGCGACCAGCGCGACCGGGAAGACGTAGAGCATGGAGTACGCGTCCTCGACGGTGCCGCCGGAGAGTCGCAGCGCGAAGATGCCCGCGAACAGAGCCACGACGACCGCCCAGGTCAGGGGCGGACGGCGCCGGAACCAGGCGTCCGGCGAGGCGCCGGCGTGCGGGACAGCAAGGGTCATGCGCCCAGGATGCCTGGTCGCGCCGTCCCTGCGCCCGAACCGCCTCTTCACCGGTCCTCGAGCCAGGCCACCGCCTGGGCGGCCGTCCAGCCCGCGGGGTGCCGCTCGAGCAGCCGCCGCGGGCCGCCCAGGTCACCACCCAGCGTGACCAGGTCCGGCTCCTGGTAGCCGTCCGGACGGGTCTGCCCGAGCCCGATGTCGGCGGTGAGCGAGTTGCACAGGCACATCCGGCCCACCGTGTCCGCCAGGTCGCCGCCCTTGCGCACGTACGCGTCCTCCGGCTCCCCGGGGCACCGGTAGCCGACCCGGCCGGCCCGGGTGAGGTACGGCGTGCGCAGGTAGCCGAGGTCGCACAGCCGGTCACGCGCCTCGTAGACCTCGGGGTCGGCGAGTGTGCCGTCGAGCTCGGCGACCTTGAACGGGAAGCCGGTCGGCGAGGTCCGCACGCCGGTGCGGACCTGCAGCGTCCCGGAGCCGAGCCCGCCGCGCAGCCGGTCCAGGAGGTCGGGACGCAGCCCGGACTCGCTCGCGAGCGCGAACAGCGTGCCGACCTGGACGCCCGCGGCGCCGAGCTCACGGGCGGCGGCCAGGCCGTCCGGGGTGCCGTACGCCCCGGCCAGCCAGAACGGCAGCCCGAGGGCCGCGACCTTGTCGAGGGCGACCGCGTCGCGGGCGCCGTACACCGGCTCACCGTCCTCGTCGAGCGTCATGGTGCCGCGCGGCGGTGCGTTGTGCCCGCCGGCGACCGGACCCTCGATCACGAAGCCGTCGGGACGGGTCGAGTCGTCCCGGGCGAGGTACGCGGCCAGGACGGTGGCGGAGACGATCGCGAGGAAGCGCGGCCGCGTCAGCGGCGGCAGGTTCGACCCGAGCAGGTCGACCGGGTCGACCTCCACGCGGTACCGCTCGGGCGCGCCGGCGACGTCCACGCCCACCCCGCCGACCCGTCCGTCGGCGAGGTCGGTGAGCAGCTGAGGGGTCTCGCGGGGCACGCCGGCGCCCATCAGCACGACGTCGACGCCGGCGAGCATCGCGCCGAGCGCGGCGGCCGGGGTCGCCAGCTGGATCTTCTCGAGGTAGTTGATGCCGACGGTGCCGCCGTGGCCCTCCTTCGCGAGCCAGACCTCGACGAAGTTGCCGACGACGGCGAGCTCCTGGGAGTGGCGGCTGGGCCGCAACGCGAGCTTCGGGGTCGGCCGGTAGGGGCGGCCCGGCTCGCGGCCGCCGGCGAGGAAGTAGCGGTCGAGCACCCGCGCGGCCATCGCCTGGTCGGGGAACGCGGCGAGGGCACGCCGTACGTGCCCGTCGGGGTCTCCGTCCTGGAGGCGGCGGGCCACGGTCGCGTCGAGCGCGACGCCGGAGACCACGCCGAGCTGGCCGGCCCGGGCGACGGCGCGGGCGAGCTGCCAAGAGGACACGCCGACCCCCATCCCGCCCTGGATGATGGACGTCGTCGTTGCCGGCACAGGCGCTCCTCGCGGTGTCTGGTCGGGGTGGTCAGGTCACTCCCCGACGCACGCTGCCAGCCATCGGCGCGCCGGGCCCAGGGCCGAACGGCACGGTCGACAGGGACCATCACCAGGGGTCGGGGCGTGCAGAATTGCAACCCTCTCGCAGGCGATCGCGTCTCGGGTGTGTGCTGACAGAAGTTCGAGGAGCCACGATGACGGAGCGGGACGCCGACTTCACGGCGTACCTCCAGGCCCGCCAGGGCCGGCTGCTCCGGACCGCGTACCTGCTGACGGGCGACCAGCACCAGGCGGAGGACCTCCTCCAGACCTCGCTGGCCAAGCTCTACCTGGCGTGGGACAAGGTGCGTGACCGTGACTCGGTGGACGCCTACGTGCGCCGGATCATGGTCAACGAGAACAACTCGCTGTGGCGCCGCGGCTGGAAGCGCCGCGAGGCGCCCACGGACACGGTCCCCGAGGGGACGCCGTTCCACGACGTGTACGACGAGGGGGTCGGCGCCGCCGTGTGGGAGGTCGTCCAGACGCTCCCGCGCAAGGCGCGGGCCGTGGTGGTGCTGCGCTACTACGAGCAGCTCACCGAGGCCGAGACCGCCGACGTGCTCGGCATCTCGGTCGGCACGGTGAAGTCCCAGACCAGCCGGGCGCTCGCCGCACTGCGCGAGCGAACGCCCGCCGACCTGAACCCCACCCACCGGGAGGAGGAGCGATGACCGAGGAGAGCTTCGTCCGGGAGCTGGAGCGCCGCGCGGACCAGGCGTTCGACGGGGCACACGGTGCGCCGCTCACCTTCGAGTCCGTGCGCAGCAAGGCGCACGGCATCCGCCGGCGCCGCCGCGCTGCTGCCGCCGGAGCCGTCGCTGCGGCCGTCGCCGTGGCGATCCTGGTGCCGACCGTGCTGACCGGCGGGTCGCCCCGGTCGCAGGGTCCCGACCCGGCACCGGCGCCGCCCGCCGCGCCGGGAGTATCCGTGCTCCACGACGGGGTCCTGACCCGCCCCGACGGGGACACCGTGTCGGTGGACGTCGCCAACGCGGACGTCTCGCAGCTGGGGGTCCTCACCGACGGCCGGATCGTGATGGCCCTGCAGCAGCCGTACGCCGTCCGCGTCTACGCCGCGGACGGCACCGTCCAGGCGACGTACCCCGCGGGCGCCAACATCATCACGATGAGCGCCCTCGACGACGCGGTCGCCTGGGTCGCGAAGGACCTCACGGTCCGCGTGCTCGCCAGCGGGTCGGCGGAGCCGCGCACGCTGCCGGGCATCCCGATGCCCGGTGAGGCCGCAGGCGGCATCGACGCCGTGCTCGACGCCGAGCACTTGCTCGTCGGCGACCACACGACGACGACCGAGGTCCTGACGCCGGGAGGCACCGAGCCCCTCACGACCAGCGAACCGTTCCGGGTGATCGACGTGAGCCCGGACGGTGATCTCTGGGCGGTCACGTTCATCCCCACGACCGACAACGAGATGTACGGCTGCGAGGGCCTGTACGACCCCGAAGCCGGCCGGATGGTGGCGCGCTCCTGCGACGTCTCGGGCCTGCAGTTCTCCCCGGACGGGCAGCACGTGCTCAGCCTGCGCGGCGACAACAACATGTTCGGCGAGGGCACGATCCTCGACCTGGACCTCCAGCCGGTGGGCTCCTTCGAGTCCACCGGGAAGGGCGACGTGATCAGCCGGGCCGGCTGGGCGGACGCGACACACGTCCTCGTCGCCGAGGCGAACTGGAAGACGAACACCTGGAGCGTGGTCCGCGTCGGCCTCGGCTGGGACGACCCGCAGGTGGTCGTCCCACAGGGGCCGGGCATCAACCCCGAGTCCGCGGCGTACCTCTTCTCGGGGTGAGAGAGGCCTACTTAAGTCGGAGGCATCGGAGCGCCCGTCGTGGCTAGGGTCAGGAATCGTGTTCGCCGCCCTTGGTCGCTTCGTGTCCCGTCGTGCCTGGTTCGTCATTGCGGCGTGGCTGCTGCTCGCCGGACTCGTGATCGCGTTCGCTCCAGCCCTGCAGACGACCTCGGACGAGTCGGACTTCCTGCCCGACCACTACGAGTCGATCCGGGCCGCGAAGATCCAGGACGACAAGTTCCCGGGCGCCACGACACCGGGCGCGATCCTGGTCTTCGAACGCAAGGACCGCGGCGAGCTCACGGCCGACGACCAGGCGGCGGTCGCCAAGGTCGCGCAGGAGCTCGGGCCGAAGCTCAACGAGAAGACCTTCGTGCAGCAGGTCGCCACCACCGACCCCGAGGGCAACCCCAACGTCTCCCAGGACGGCCTCGTCCAGATCGGCATCATCGGCCTCGCCGACAACGCCACCGGCTTCGACGACCAGGCCATCGAGGACGGCAAGGACCTGCGCAAGGAGCTCGAGCCCCTGATGGAGGGCTCGGACCTCGAGGTCCTCACGACCGGGTCGGTCCCCCAGAGCCTGGACTCCCAGGAGGAGGGCGACCGGACGCTGGCGATCGTCGCCATCGCGACGGTCGTGCTGATCGTCGTCCTGCTCGCGGTGATCTTCCGCAGCGTGGTCATCTGCCTGATGCCGATCCTGGTCGTCACGTTGGCGTCCTCGGTGGCCACCGGGCTGATCGGGTGGGCCAACGAGGCGTTCGGGCTCAAGGCGGACTCCTCGATCCAGACGATCCTCGTCGTGGTGCTCTACGGCATCGGCACCGACTACATCCTGTTCTTCCTGTTCCGCTACCGCGAGCGCCGCCGGCAGGGCGAGGAGACCCGGCCGTCGGTCGTGCACGCCCTCGAGCGCGCAGGCGAGGCCATCGCGTCGGCCGGCGGCGCCGTCATCGTCGCGTTCCTGGCGCTGCTGCTGAGCTCGCTGAGCCTGTTCCGGGCCATCGGGCCGGCGCTGGCGATCGCCGTCGCGGTCACCCTGCTCGCCGCCCTCACCCTCGTCCCGGCCGTGGTCACGGTGCTCGGCCGGGCGCTGTTCTGGCCGTCGAGGAAGTGGCGCCACGAGCCCGAGGGGGCGCGGTTCGGCCGGGTCGGCGCCGCGCTCGGCCGACGCCCCGGACGCTTCGCGCTCGCCTCAGGAGCCGTCATGGTGGCGCTCGCGGCGTTCGCGCTCAGCTTCAACCCGTCGTTCGACTTCAACTCCAGCCTGCCCAAGGACGTCGAGTCGACCCAGGGCCTGGAGGTCTTCCAGAAGCACTTCGCCGCCGGCGCCAGCGAGCCGGTCCCCGTGGTGCTGGTCTCCGACGACGGTCCGCTCGACGAGTCCGCACTGGAGACCTACCGCTCCGACCTGGAGGCCGCGCAGGGCGTGACGCAGGTCTACCCGGCCGAGGTCTCGAAGGACGGCACCGCGGCGCAGTTCAGCGTCGTGCTCGACCACGACCCGGCCTCCGACGCCGCGCTCAACGACGTCAAGGGGCCGGTGCGCGACACCGCCCACGACTCGGCGCCCGACGGCACGGAGGCCTACGTGGGCGGTACGCCGTCGGTCTTCGCCGACCTCCAGAAGGCGATGGCCCGCGACTACTCCGTGGTCTTCCCGGTCGCCGCCCTCATCATCATGCTGATCCTCGGGCTGCTGCTGCGCAGCCTGGTCGCGCCGTGGTACCTGATGGCGGCGGTCGGTCTGGGGTTCGCGGCCACCCTGGGTGCCACGGTGGTGATGTTCCAGCACGTCCTCGGCCACGAGGGCCTGATCTTCATGCTGCCGATCTACATCTACCTGTTCGTCACCGCCCTCGGCACGGACTACAACATCCTGATGATCGCGCGCCTGCGCGAGGAGGCGCGCGAGGGCAAGGATCCCCACACCGCGGCCGCGGAGGCGGTCAAGCACGCCGGGCCCACGATCGCCGCGGCGGGCGTGATCCTCGCCGGCACGTTCGCCTCGCTGATGCTGGGCGGCAACACGCTGATCGTCTCGATGGGCTTCGCCCTGTCATTCGGCATCTTCGTGGCGGCGTTCGTGATGGCGATGTTCTTCACCCCCGCCCTGACCGCGCTGATCGGGCACACCGCCTGGTGGCCCGGCCACGGCGACGAGCAGGCGCCCCACGCTCTGGCCGACGTCCCGGGGGACCACCACCGGGATACTCCCTGACGAACGGGCCCCTTCCGGGCGAGATCCGGGGCCCGATCGTCAGGGACTACCCCAGACGGACAGTCAGACCAGGACGTCGGTGACGGGCAGCGAGGAGTCGGCGGGGAGGTCGAGCGCGGACGGGGTGCGGCCGCGGGCGACCATCTCGGCACCGAGGGCGGCGACCATCGCGCCGTTGTCGGTGCACAGGCCGGGCCGGGGCACCCGGACGCGGATGCCCTTCGCGGCAGCGCGCTCCTCGGCCATCGCGCGCAGGCGGGAGTTCGCCGCGACGCCGCCGCCGATGAGGATGTCCTCGATGCCCTCGCTGACGGCCGCGTCGATCGCCTTGCGCGTGAGCACGTCGCACACCGCCTCCTGGAAGCTCGCGGCGACGTCGTTGACCGGCACCGGCTCCCCGGACCGCTCGCGCGCCTCGACCCAGCGCGCGACCGCGGTCTTGAGACCGGAGAACGAGAAGTCGAAGCGGTGCCGCTCGAGGTCGCGTCGGCTGGTCAGGCCGCGCGGGAAGTCGACGTAGGCGCTGTTGCCCTCGCGGGCGGCGCGGTCGATGTGCGGGCCACCGGGGAACGGCAGGCCGAGCAGCCGGGCGACCTTGTCGAACGCCTCCCCCGCCGCGTCGTCGATGGTGGCGCCCATCGGGTCGACCCCGGTGGTCACGTCCTCGACCCGCAGCAGGCTGGAGTGGCCGCCGCTGACCAGCATCGCCAGGCACGGCTCGGGCAGCGGGCCGTGCTCGAGCTGGTCGACGGCGACGTGCGCCGCCAGGTGGTTGACGCCGTAGATCGGCTTGCCGAGCCCGATGGCGAGCGCCTTGGCGGCCGCGACGCCCACCATCAGCGCTCCGGCGAGGCCGGGGCCGCTGGTGACGGCGATCGCGTCGACGTCGTACAGGCGGATGCCCGCGGTCTCGCAGGCCCGCTCGATCGTCGGGACCATCGCCTCGAGGTGCGCCCGGCTGGCGACCTCGGGCACCACGCCGCCGAAGCGGGCGTGCTCGTCGACGCTGCTGGCCACGGCGTCCGCGAGCAGGGTGTGGCCGCGCACGATGCCGACACCGGTCTCGTCGCACGAGGTCTCGATGCCCAGCACCAGGGGCACGTTGCGTTCGCTGCTCACCTGCTCATTGTGCCGACCGGGCGTACGCCGCCGGCGTCACCCCCAGCAGCCGCCGGAAGTGCCGGGTCAGGTGCGCCTGGTCGTGGAAGCCCACGATCGCGGCGACGTCGGCGGCCCGCTCACCCGCCAGCAGCAGCCGGCGGGCCCGGTCGAGGCGCCGCCCGGTGAGATAGCGGTGCGGCGGGATGCCGAACTCGCCGCTGAACGCCCGCACCAGGTGGGTCGGGTGCGCGCCGAGCACACGGGACGCCTCGGGCAGAGTCAGCCCGTCGGTCACCCGCGCGTCGAGGAGGTCGCGCAGCCGGTACGCCAGCGGCCGGTCACGGCGTACGGCGGGCGGCTCGGTCCCGGCGAGCCGCTGCTCGAGCGCATCGACGACCAGCGCCAGCCGCACCTCGGCCTCGAACGCGTCGCCGGGCTGGTCAAGCGATCCGTGCAGCTCGTGCACCTGCCGGCGCAGCCCCGCCTCCGCCCACCCGGGGTGGTCGACGGCCGCACCCACCAGGCCGAGGTCGATCGTCTGCTCCTCCAGGTAGACCACGCGCTTGCGGAAGCCGGTCGGCTCCACCGACCGGCCGTCGTGCGGCACGTGCGGCGGCAGCAGCGTGACCCGGTCGCCGAGCGCACCGTGCTGGTGCCGCTCCAGGTCGTAGCGGACCGTGCCGGTGTCGACGAGCAGGAGCGTCCAGGTGTCGTGGGTGTGCGACGGGTACGCGTGCTCGGGGAAGTGCGCGTGCAGGACCTCGGCGACGCCGGCGACCGGCGGCCGCCAGGCACGGATCGTCGGCCGTGGTGCCATGCCCGTCACCATGCAAAGAACGTACAAGACCGGCCTCACCCGGACGGCCGACGATCAGCCCATGGCAAACGACACCAAGATCGCCGTGCTACTCCGCGACGACCTGGCCCCGTGGCAGCGGCTCAACACGGCCGCGTTCCTGGTCAGCGGCGTGACCGCCGCCTGGCCGCAGCTGGTCGGGGAGCCCTACGCCGACGCGGACGGTACGGCGTACCTCGCGATGCTGGGCCAGCCGATCCTCGTCTTCGAGGGCGATGCCGCCACGCTGCGCGAGGCGCACACCCGGGCGCTGCGGCGCGAGCTGACCGTCGGCGTCTTCACCTCCGACCTGTTCCGCACCGGCAACGACGAGGACAACCGCGCCGCGGTGCGGGCGGTCGCGCGCGACGACCTGGACCTGGTCGGGCTGGCCGTGCACGCACCGCGCAACGCCGTGGACAAGGTCGTCAAGGGGGCCCGGCTCCACCCATAAGGGCATCTTCCCAGCGTCCCTGGCCGGGCGTACCTTGAGCCGGTCCACCTCGCACCTCAAGGAGCACGCATGCGAAACTCGGGACGCTCCCGGGCCCGCGCCCTCGTCACGGCAGCCTCGGCGATCACCCTCCTGGTGGGGACGGCGGCCACGGCCGACGCCCGCACCGACGACTCCACCCTGACCCCCCGCACGCACTTCGTGCTGAAGCCGCTCAACCCCGACGGCACCGCCCCGGCGCCCGCCCCCAACGGGGAGGCGATCCCCAACATCGACTCGGTCAAGTCGACGATCCGCAAGTACTACAACGCCTCCAGCGCCGGCATCGCCGACAAGGCCAGCTCGCCCTACATCACCGAGATCACCGGCATCGAGCAGGCCATCCTCGCCCGGCTCCCCGATCCCGCGCCCGCGGCCGACCTCGCGGTCGTCTTCGACGCCGACGACACCACACTGTGGACCTACGACATGGAGGACGGGGCGATGCACTTCAACTTCGACCCCAAGGTCCAGAACGACGAGTGGGTGCTACCCGGCAAGTTCCCGGCGACCCCCGGGATGGTCGACTTCGTCAACGAGGTCCAACGGCGCGGCTACCACGTCTTCGGCATCACCGGCCGGGGCGAGGCCCAGGAGCAGGCGACGCTCGACAACCTCACCAAGGTCGGCTACGACGAGTTCGACGCCGACAACTTCTACACCAAGCCCGCCACGCCTCCGGCGTACCTCGACTGCCATGCCAGCGTCGACCCGAACGACGACCCGGCCAAGTGCAACACCGTCGAGTACAAGTCCGGCACCCGCGCCCACATCGAGTCCCTCGGCTACACGATCGCCCTCAACATCGGCGACCAGTACTCCGACCTCCAGGGCGGGCACGCGCTGAACAGCGTGAAGCTGCCCAACCCGACGTACTACCTGCCGAGTCCCGACATCAAGGGCGCTCCGGCCGGCGACGCCGACCTCGCGCTGCCCACGTCGTTCGACATGGCCGCCGACGGCTCGAGCGGGCTCACGACGCCCGGCGACAAGATCCCCAACATCGACAACGTCAAGGGCGCGATCCGCGCCTACTACGGCGCCACCGGTGGCATCGCCAGCAAGGACGCCTCGCCCTACATCTCCCAGATGACCCGCGTCGCCACGAAGTGGCGGCACCGGTTGACCACCATCTGCACCAAGGGCGTCAAGCGCCACCAGCGTCCCGCGGTCGTCTTCGATGCGGATGACACCACGCTGATGACCTACGACATGGAGGACGCGGCGATGCACTTCAACTTCGACCCCGCCCTGCAGAACACCTGGGTGCAGGAGGGTCGCTTCCCGGCCACGCCGCGGATGCCCCGGGTCGTCGCGGCCGCCGCCAGGGCCGGCTGCAAGGTCGTCGGTCTGACCGGCCGCAACAACGGCCAGCGGCTCGCGACGCTGGACAACCTGGCCCGCTACTACCACGACGCCCAGGGCAACCCGCTGTTCAAGTCGGCGTACTACTTCACGAAGTGGACGAGCACCGACACGCCGCCGGCGTACGTCGACCCCACGCTCGACGGCAAGGACGGCTACTCGACGATCGACTACAAGGCGTCGACCCGGAAGTACGTCCAGGACAAGCTCGGGCTGCACATCGTCGCGAACTTCGGCGACCAGTTCAGCGACCTGATCGGCGGCTCGTCCGACCGGGCCGTCAAGCTGCCGAACCCGACGTACTACCTGCCGTGACCTGACGGGTTCAGGCGGATGCGCCGCAGCCTCGGACGAGGCTGCGGCGCATCACCACGGCGGTCGCGCCGTCGCGGTAGTAGCGGCGGCGCCGGTCCACCTCGACGAAGCCGCGGGCGGCGTAGAACGCGAGCGCGCCCGCGTTGTCCTCCCGCACCTCGAGCAGCAGCCGGTCGGCGCCACCGGCCCGGGCGAGGTCCACCACCGCCTCGAGCAGCGCGCTGGCCAGCCCGAGCCGGCGCCGTCCCGGATCGACCGCGATCCGCTGGAGCTCGGCGATGTCCTCGACGACGCTCGCGGTCGCGTGCCCGACGACCCGCCCGCCCGCCTCGGCGACCAGGTAGCTGATCGTCGGCAGGGTGCCGGCCACGCCCTCCGCGACCAGCCCCTCCGACCACGCGTCCGCCCCCAGGCAGTCGCGCTCGAGGGCGGCGATGGCCGGTACGTCGTCGGGCCCGGCGGGTCGGACGGTCACGACACGCGCTTCGGCGCGTGCGGGGTCATCGCGTCGGGGCGCCGCAGGTAGAGCGGCTCGGGGTCCATCAGCTCGGCACGCTCCTCCGCGACGACCCGCGCCAGCCACCCGGCGCTCGGCGCCGCCGGGCCGGTGCGGTGCGGGAACGAGTCGGGGTAGAGCGCGCCCCCCTCCCCGACGACCTGATCCTGGGTGGCGAGGTCGGCCGGCTTGCCGACGACCGGCCCGTCGAGGCGGGCCCCGTCGGCGTCGTACCGCGCCAGGTAGACCTCCTTGCGCCGGGCGTCGGTGGCCACGACGAACGGGCCGGACACCGCACGGGAGTCGACCGCCTCGACGGCGAGCACGTCGAGCGAGCACACGCCGTACACCGGGATGTCGAGGACGAACGCCAGGGTCCGGGCCGTGACGAGGCCGACGCGCAGGCCGGTGAACGGCCCCGGCCCGACCCCGGCCGCGATCGCCGTGAGGTCCTGGCGGACGACACCGGCCTCGGCCAGCGCCCGCTCGATCAGCGGCGCCAGCTGCTCGGCGTGCTTCATCGGCCGGTCGGCGCGGAGCTCGACGACGACGTCGGCGCCGTCGTGGAGCGCCACCGTGACGAGCGGGGTGGCGGTGTCGAAGGCGAGGAGCACGGGCTGAGGCTAACGCGTGGGTGTTCTCTGTCCGTCCTGTGGATCTGGTGTGACCCGGGCGTGGAGAACCCGGTCCTAGTGTTGTGGTTGTCGGCAGGGCGACCCGCCGGCACCGGGGGCCCGGGATCTGTGGGGAGATGGGCCACCGGTCGCGACATGTGGACCGATCGAGCGGAACGTGGGGATCCGCCCGGCGCGCTGGGGGGAGCGCCATCGGTCGGTCCGCAAGGCCCGCTCCGCGCGCGTGGCTCAGCCACGAAGGCGGGGCGGGCCTTTCACGTGTCCGCAGCCGGTGGCCGGCATGCCGGGCGTCCTCCGCGAGCATGTGGAAGCGGATCCACTCGAGCGTGGGTGGGCCGGCGGCGAACCGGCCGACGGGTAACGCCCTCGCGCCCCGCGGGAGCTCCCGGAGCACCGCGCTGGTGGGCTCCCCCGCCGCGTGCAGGCGCCGCACGAGGCCCGCCGGCCCCTACGGCCCGGCCGACTCGGCCCCGGTCGGGAAGCCGTGCTCGACACCCCAGGCGACGGCCTGGGCGCGGCTGGTGACGTCGATCTTGCGGTAGATCGACCGGATCAACGTCTTCACGGTGTTGATGCTCAGGTAGAGCTCGGCGGCGAGCTCCTCGTTCGACCGGCCCCGGACGATCAGCCCGAGGACCTCCTGCTCGCGGGGGGTCAGGTCGACGTCCCGGCCCAGCTGGCGGCGCCGGTCCGCCTGGTTGTCGAGGTCGGCCTGCGAGCCGTCCTGGAGGTGTCCGGCGGCGAAGGCCTCGATCGCGGCGACGAGGTCGGGGGCCTCGAGGCCGACGGACACCGACGCGACCGCCCCGAGGTCGAGGGCCCGGGCGGTCAGGCCCGGCTGGAGCACGCGCGACATCGCCAGCACGCGGTCGGGGTGCTTCTTCACCACGCGTTCGAAGTCCTCCTCCTTCCCGACGTAGAGGCCGAACACGTCGTACAGCACGATCGCGTCGTCATCGGCGGACGAGTCGTCCACGACCACGACGCGGTTTGCATAGGGCTCGAGCAGTCGCTCCACCCCGGCGGCGATCACGGGTTGATCTGACAGCACTACCACCGAGATAGGTCGCGCAGGCTCGGACATCGGTTCCCTCTCCTCTCATCCCCGACAGGGGACGAGATTCCCCGGGTCCGCCTGTACCAAACGTGCCCGAACGGGCATCCGGAGGGCACCCGATGGGGCACCGGAGGTCAGGACTCGATGCGGTTGCCGTCCTCGTCCCAGTGCGCCGCGACCTTCTTGCTCGGCTGCACCCGCGGCGGCTCGCCGGGCATCTTGGGGTAGTCCGGCGGGAAGTTCATCTCTCCGCCGGGCAGCTCCTCCCAGAGCCGCAGCAGCGGGTCGAGGGAGAAGGCGGTGTCGTCGATGCTCGCCCACGGGTCGCCGTCGGCGACCCGGTCGGGGACCGTGAAGAGGTTGTACTCGCGGGGGTCGGTGATGCCGGCGAGCTCGTCCCAGGTGACCGGCGTGGAGACGGGTGCGCCCGGGAGCGGGCGCAGGGAGTACGCCGAGGCGATCGTCCGGTCGCGGTTGTTCTGGTTGAAGTCGACGAAGATCCGCTCCCCGCGCTCCTCCTTCCACCAGTCCATGGTCACCCCGTCGTCGCGCCTGGCCAGCTCGCGGCCGAGCCCGATCGCGGCGTGCCGCACGTCGGTGAACTCCCACTCCGGCTTGATCCGCACGTAGATGTGCACCCCCCGGTTGCCGGAGGTCTTCGGGTAGCCGACGAGGCCGAGCTCCTCGAGGAGCTCGCGGGCGACGCCGGCGACCCGGACGGCGTCGGAGAACGTCGTGCCGGGCTGCGGGTCGAGGTCGATGCGCAGCTCGTCGGGGTGGTCCACGTCGGCACGGCGCACCGGCCACGGGTGGAAGACCAGCGTGCCCATGTGCGCGCACCACACCGGGACCGCGATCTCGGTGGGGCAGATCTCGTCCGCCGTACGCCCGGACGGGAAGGTGACCTGCACGGTCTCGAGGTAGTCGGGAGCGCCCTTCGGCACCCGCTTCTGGTAGAACGCGTCGGCGTCCTTGTCCTGCGGACCCGTCGCCAGCCTCATCCCCTCGCGCACCCCGGAGGTCCAGCGCTCCAGCGCGGTCGGGCGCTCGCGCAGCGCCCGCATCAGCCCGTCCTCGACGCTCGCGAAGTACTCCGCGACCATCAGCTTGGTGACCTCGGGCGTGCGCTCGGTCGACTCGTAGATGACCCGGTCGGGGCTCGAGACGCGGACGGCACGACCGCCCGCCTGGACCTCGGCAGCACTCACCTTCGCCATGGACCGACCTTAGGGCAGGACCGCGCGCGGCGAACGGACCGAGGAGCGCACCAGCGAGCACACCAGCCACAGGCCGGCGACGGTCCCGAGCAGTCCGGTCGCCAGTACGACGGCGCCGGGTCGCCCGTCGTGGGCGAGCAGGATCTTCGTCGGCCCGGCGAAGACCGTCACCGCGGTTCCGACCCAGGCGATCGCGGCCCGGTCGAGCACCACCCCCGCGAGGATCAGCACGCCGGTGGCGCCCAGGTAGGCCCGCTGGGCCGCGGTCTCGAACCCGCCCGGTGCGGCCGCGGCGCTGCCGGCGACGGCCCACGCCAGGTGCAGCCCGCCGAACCCGACGGCGGCGACCGTCGCGGCGATCGTCGCCGGGCGCGCGGGCAGCCGGCCGGCCCGCCACCACGCCGGCCATCGTTCGCTCGCGTGCCACCAGAACGCCCCCAGGATCCCCACCCCTTGCAGCACGAAGCCGCCGTAGACCACGGCGTAGACCCAGCCCGCGAGGCCGTTGTCCCCCGGTGCCGGAGCGCCACCGACGAGCGCCTGGAGCACGAGGCCGACGGGCAACCCCACCGCGATCGGTGCCAGCAGCCCGGCGGCGACCCAGACCGGCCCGGCGAGCAGCCAGCCGGGGACCCGCCGGCCCCACGGGAAGGTCAGCGCCAGCACCAGTGCGACCGCGGCCAGGTCCATCGCGACGGTGACGAGGTTGCCGACGACGTACCGATGGTCGTGCATCTCCGCCCCGGCCGCCCCGGAGGCCATGCCGACGGAGCTCCCGGCCAGCCAGGCGATCTTGAGGACGAGGTACGGTGCGCAGGCCAGCAGCGTGGCGGCGCAGAGGACGAGGCGGCGGCGGGCGATCGGCACCCGTCCACGGTGCCCGCGCACGCCCTCACGCCACATCGGGGCCTACCCGGAGGGCCCTCCCGCTCGTCCCTCAGGTGACCTCGGGGCTCCCCGTCCGCACGCGGTGCGCCGGGAACCGAGCTCGGCTGGACGCCGGACGCCGGGGCGTGCCGACAAGTGGTCTGGTCCAGTCCTCAGGTGCCGTCGAGCCCGACCGAAGGTGAGGTCATCGGTCGCACGGACCAAGCCTGATCCGGACGCCGGTGAAACATGCGGCCACCGCAGAGCCCCGCTGCCGCGCGCTCGAGCCCGCCTCCCCCGGGTGGGTCCGAGAAGGCGGCAGCGGGGCTCCTACTTCTGCCCTCAGAGCAGCGAGTTGGGCTGGAACGTCGGGCGCCGGTCCTCGTCCTCGCGCGCCGGGCGCACGAACTCGAAGCCCGCGGTCAGCGTCAGCTGCCAGGTCGGGTCGGCATCCGGCGTACGCCGCAGGTCCTCGGCGCACGCGACGTGCATCGGCGGGAGGTGGAACGCGTTGCGCGCCACCTCGGCGGGCGTGCCGAGGAACGCCACCGGGCGTCCCAGGGACTCCGCGCACGAGCCGCAGATGCGGCTCAGCGCGCACTGCGTCACCCACCGGCCGGCGGTGACGTCGGGGACGCGCCCGTCGGCGACCGCGATCACGACGCGCTCCTCATCCACCCGCCGAGCTCGCGGCGTCGGGGCGGGCGCTCGTCGTCGGAGCGGCGCTTGCGGTCGTGGGCCGGAGTGGGAGGCTCAGTCATAGGGGGAGGCTGGTCGCTGGAGGTCATCGAGTTGGGCAGCGAGAGCTTGATGATCGTGCGCAGCGCCTGGCCGTACTGCTGGTAGAGCGGACCGGTCGTGTACGGGATGTCGTACTTCTCGCACAGCGCCCGCACCCGGACGGCGATGTCGGCGTACCGGTTGCTGGGCAGGTCGGGGAACAGGTGGTGCTCGATCTGGAAGCCGAGGTTGCCGCTCATGATGTGCAGCAGCGGGCCGCCGTTGAAGTTGGCGGCGCCGAGGATCTGGCGCAGGTACCACTCCGAGCGGGTCTCGTCCTCGATCTCCTCCTCGGTGAAGTGCAGGGCCCCGTCGGGGAAGTGGCCGCAGAAGATGATCACGTAGGCCCACAGGTTGCGGGCCAGGTTGGCGGTCATGTTCGCGGTCAGCGTGGACTTCCAGCCCTTGCCCGACAACGCCGGGTAGACCACGTAGTCCTTGAGGATCTGGTTGCGGCCCTTGCGCGCGATCTGGCGCAGCTGCCGCTTCATCTCCTTCGGGTCCTTCTGGCCCTTGCGGATCCGCTCCAGGTCGAGGTCGTGCAGCGCGACGCCCCACTGGAACAGGCTCGCCAGCAGCGCGTTGTAGATCGGCTGTCCGAGGTAGACCGGGTGCCACTTCTGCTCGCGGGCCATCCGGAGGATGCCGTAGCCGATGTCGTTGTCGTAGCCGAGCACGTTGGTGAACTGGTGGTGGATGTAGTTGTGGCTGTGCTTCCACTGCTCGGCCGGCTGCGCGGTGTCCCACTCCCAGTTGGAGGAGTGGATCTCGGGGTCGTTCATCCAGTCCCACTGGCCGTGCATGACGTTGTGGCCGATCTCCATGTTCTCGAGGATCTTGGCCACCCCGAGCAGTGCCGCTCCGGCGACCCAGGCGGGCTTCTTGGCCTTGCCGGTCGCGCTCGAGGCGAGCAGCGTGACGCGGCCGGCAGCCGCGAGGCCGCGCTGGATCTTGATCAGCCGGTTGATGTACGCCGCGTCCTTGGCGCCGCGCGAGTCCTCGATCTCGGCCCGGATCGCGTCGAGCTCGCGGCCGATCTGCTCCACCTCCTCCTCGGTGAGGTGGGTGTACTCCTTGACGTCCGAGATGGCCATGTCGGTCCCTTCGTCGGTGGGTCTGCGGGTCAGTGGTCAGATGTCGAGCGTGCAGTCGCCGACCGCGGCGGTGACACAGGTCTGCACACGCTCGTTGGGCTGGCCGAACTCCGCGCCGCTGCGCAGGTCGCGCACGGTGCCGGAGACGAGGGTCAGGGTGCAGGTGTGGCAGATGCCCATCCGGCAGCCGTACGGCATACCGACACCCGCCTCCTCCCCCGCCTCGAGGACGGTGGTCGCCCCGTCGGCCTCGATGGTCTTGCCGGAGTTGCGGAACGTGATGGTGCCGCCCTCGCCGCCCTCGCCGCCGAGCTCGAGGGAGAACCGTTCGAGGTGCAGGCGGTCCTCGAGGCCGGCGGCCCGGTAGTGCTCGGTGATCGCGTCGAGCATCGGCCCGGGACCGCAGGCCCAGGTCTCGCGCTCGCGCCAGTCGGGGCAGATCCCGTCGAGGCCGCGCTCGGCGTCGGCGAGGTCGAGCATGCCGTCGAGGTCGGTGTGCAGCCGGTGCACGGTCAGCGACTCGTGCCGGGCCTCGAGGTCGTCGAGCTCGTCACGGAAGATCATCCGCTCCGGGGTCGGCGAGGAGTAGTGCATGACGACGTCGGGGAGGGCTCTGCCGTTCTTCTGGGCGCGCCGGTCCATCGTGCGCAGCATGGCCATCACCGGGGTGACGCCGCTGCCTCCGACCAGGAACAGCATCTTGGCGGGCGGCGGGTCCGGCAGCACGAAGTCGCCGTCGGGCAGTGCGAGCCGCACGATGGTGCCCGGCGCGAGGCCGTTGACCAGGTGCGCGGAGAGCTTGCCCTCGGGCATCGCCCGCACGGTGATCGAGATCGTGCGGCCCTTGCGTCGCGGCGGCGAGCTGACCGAGTAGGACCGCCACTGGAACTTGCCGTCGACCTGGACGCCGATGCCGACGTACTGCCCCGGCCGGTGGTCGTAGCGCCAGCCCCAGCCGGGACGGATCACCAGCGTGGCGGCGTCGTCGGTCTCGGGGATGACCTCCTCGACCCGGCCGCGCAGCTCGCGCTCGCTCCACAGCGGGTTGAGCAGGCGCAGGTAGTCGTCGGGGTGCAGGGGGGTTGTGAGCTTGTCGCCTGCGCCCCGCAGGCGGCTCCACGGGATCGTCGTCGCTCCGGCCATGCGTTTCAGTGAACAATTGTTCTCCGAATGAGTCAACGCCCCTAGGGGTGACGTGGGTCGCCCGTGACGTCGACACCCGGCGATCGTGTTGCCGCGGCCGACTACCGTTGGCCCCATGGCCTACAACGTGGAGAAGTCCGACGAGGAGTGGCGCGCGGAGCTCTCGCCGGAGGAGTACGCCGTACTCCGCGAGGCCGGCACCGAGCGGGCGTTCACCGGCGAGTACACCGACACCGAGACCACCGGCATCTACCGCTGCAAGGCATGCCAGGCCAAGCTCTTCGAGTCCGACACGAAGTTCCACTCCGGCTGCGGCTGGCCGTCGTTCTACCAGCCGCTGAGCGACACCATCGAGTACATCGAGGACACCTCCCACGGGATGAAGCGGGTCGAGGTGCGCTGTGCCAACTGCGGCTCGCACCTGGGCCACGTGTTCCCCGACGGCTACGGCACCCCCACCGGTGACCGCTACTGCATCAACTCGATCAGCCTGACGCTGGAGCCGGTCGACCAGAGCTGACCGGGGTCGGCGGGTGGGCGACCGTCGAGGCACCAGAAATGGCTGTTGGGAGCGCTCCCAGACAGCCATTCCTGGTGCCTCGACGATCCAGGGCCAGCACGCGGGGGGCCCCGCCCCGTTTCGGGGTGGACCAGACCACCAGGTGACGCGGCGGAAAATCGGCCGACAGGACGGCCTGGCCTGCCCGACCCTCGACGCGTGAGGGTTGCGGCGTCATCACGATCCCGGGGCACGACCGACCACGAGGCAACGCCCCGCGCCGCGCTCACGGTCCTGGACCGGGTCGCGCCCCGGTCGCGGCGTACCTGGCTGTTGTGTCGGCGCGCGATCCGCGCTGGACGGCCGGCCCCCCGAGTCCACCGGGCTCGCACCACACCACCGTCACGAAGGAACGACCGTCATGACCACCTCCCCGACCATGCCCGCCGAAACGCTCCGCGGCCTGTGTGAAGGCCGGGTCCACCTGCCCGGCGACGCCGGGTACGACGCCGCCCGCACCCCCTGGAACCTCGCGGTCGACCAGCGACCCGCCGCGGTCGCGGTGCCGCACTCCGACGCCGAGGTCGCCGCCGTCGTCCGCGCCGCAGCCGCGGCCGGGCTCCGTGTGGCGCCGCAGAGCACCGGCCACGGCGCCGCGGCGCTCGGCGCGTCGGCGCTCGACGACGTCGTCCTGGTCCGGCTCTCCGAGCTGACCGGCGTCACCGTCGACCCCGACGCGCGCACCGCCCGGGTGCTCGGCGGCACGCGGTGGCAGGACGTCGTCGCCGCGACCGCACCGCACGGCCTGACCGCGCTGCACGGCAGCGCCGGTGACGTGGCCGTCGCCGGATACGCCCTGGGCGGTGGGATGTCGTTCTACGGCCGCGCCCACGGTCTGGCGGCCAACAGCATCCGGTCCGCCGAGGTCGTCACCGCCGACGGCGAGGTCGTGCGCGCCACCGCCGACGAGAACGCCGACCTGTTCTGGGCGCTGCGCGGCGGCAGCGGCAACCTCGGCGTGGTCGTCGCGCTCGAGATCGACCTGCTGCCGTACGCCGACGTGTACGCCGGCATGCTGCTCTGGCCGCGCGACCGGGCACCCGAGGTGGTCCGTGCCTGGGCGGCGTGGGCGGCCGAGACCCCGGACTCGGTCACCACCGCGGTGCGGGTGATGAGCTTCCCGCCGTTGCCGGACCTGCCGCCGTTCCTCAGCGGCCGCCAGATCGTCGTGGTCGACGGCGCGGTGCTCGAGGACGACGACCGCGCCGCCGAGCTGCTCGCCCCGCTCCGCGCGCTCGCGCCCGAGATGGACACGTTCGGGCGGATCCCCGCGGCCGGGATGCTGGCGGTGCACATGGACCCGCCCGCCCCGGTCCCGGCGGTGGGCGACCACGCGGTGCTCAGCGGCCTGCCGGAGGAGGCGATCGCGGCCTTCCTCGCCGAGGTAGGTCCCGGATCCACCTCGTCGCTGCTGTTCGGCGAGCTGCGCCAGCTCGGCGGCGCGCTGGGCCGGCCGGTCGAGGGCGGCGGCGTCACGTCGTATGTCGAGGGGGCGTTCGCGCTGCTGTGCGTGGCGATGGCGCCGTTCCCCGAGGCCGCCGAGCGCGGCCGCGCGGACGCGCGCGCCCTGTGCGCGGCGCTGGAGCCGTGGAGCACGGGCACCCGGGTGCTGACCTTCGTCGAGACCCGCGCCGACCTGGGCACGGTGTACGGCGAACGGTGGGAGCGGCTCCGCGAGGTCCGCGCCGCCGTCGACCCGGCGGGGGTCTTCGTCGCGAACCACCCGGTGCGCTGAGCGACTACTGGTCGAGCAGCGCCGGCCGGACGATCACGACGTCCTTGCCGTAGGTGTCGTCGGCCCAGGCCTGCAGCGAGCCGTCGTCGTAGACCACGTCGACCAGCACGTGCCCGGCGTCGGCGTACGCACCCTGGGCGCCGGGGAGGTCACCGACCTCCCCGGCGATGTCCTCGAGCTCGGCCGGCGTGTGCTCGACCGCGGGCGGCGGGTAGGTCACCTGCTCGGTCGGCATCGGGTCGTAGAGCGCTGCGGGGATCGCGTCGTGGTAGCCGAAGGTGGTGCCGTCCCAGGTGCCCGTGACGAGGAACTGCCCCCACCGGATCTCCCCCTGACGCTCGAACACGCCGTGCCGGTCGGCCCAGTCCCAGCCGTCGATCGCCGGCCCGCCGCACTGCGGCGGCCACGACTCCGCAACCGGGCCCAGGCAGAGCTCGGGGCCGCCCTCGCCCCGGTCCATCACGGTCGCGAGTCCGCGGGTGTGCACGGTGCCCCGGGCGGCCGGGATCGCGGTGGGCGTCGCCGCGGCTGTCGGGTCGCCGTGGGCGCCGGGGTCGGTGGCCGTGGTGTCGCCGTCGTCCCCGCAGGCCCCCAGGAGCGGGGCGACCAGGAAGAGGGCGACCGCGGCGAGCAGGGTCCTCATGCCGGTACGACGGGCCGCCCGTCGTACCGGTTCCGCGGCGCCGTCCGGGTCAGGGCAGGCGGTCGACCAGGTCGGCGACGCCGACGAGCGCGCCGGTGTAGAACGGCACCTCCTCGCGGACGTGCCGGCGTGCGTCGGAGGCGCGCAGGTGCCGCATCAGGTCGACGATGCGGTGGAGCTCGTCGGCCTCGAAGGCCAGCAGCCACTCGTAGTCGCCGAGCGCGAAGCTCGCGACGGTGTTGGCGCGGACGTCGGCGTAGTCGCGGGCCATCTTGCCGTGCTCGGCGAGCATCCGGCGCCGCTCGGAGTCCTCGAGGAGGTACCACTCGTAGGAGCGGATGAACGGGTAGACGCACACGTGCTTCTTGGGCTCCTCGTCGCTGAGGAACGCCGGCACGTGGCTCTTGTTGAACTCCGCGGGCCGGTGCAGCGCCATCTGCGACCAGACCGGGGCCAGCCGGCGACCGAGGGCGGTGCGGCGGAAGCGGTGGTAGGCGTCCTGGAGCTCCTCGGAGGTGGTGGCGTGCCACCAGACCATCAGGTCGGCGTCGGCGCGCAGGCCGGCGACGTCGTAGACGCCGCGCACGACCACGTCGGCCTCGGCGAGCTCGGCGAAGAGCTTCTCGACCTCGGCACCCTCGGCGGCGCGGTCCGCCCCGGAGTCGGCAGAGCCCAGGGGCTGGGCCAGCCGGAAGACCGACCACATCGTGTAGCGGATGGTCTCGTTGATCTCCCGGGCCTTCTGCGCCTTGGTGCTCATGCCCCCCATTGTGCCAACGACCTGCGCGCGCTCCCGGGGCGGCCCGGAACGGTAGTCCCTGACGATCGGGCCCCTAACCCGGCTCGGGGAGGGCCCGATCGTCAGGGACTACCGCAGCGGCGGCGCGGTGGGCGGAGGCGATCACCGCGGGGATGCCGACGCCGTCGTACGCCGCGCCGCAGACGGCCAGGCCGGGGACCTCGGCCACGGCCGCGCGGATGCGGGCGACGCGGTCGAGGTGGCCGACGGCGTACTGCGGGAGCCCGCCGCCCCAGCGCTGCACGTGGGTGTCGACCGGGACGGCCGTGAGACCCACGGCCGCGCCGAGGTCCTCGAGCGACCACGCGACCAGCTCCTCGTCGGTGGCCTGCAGCGCGAGCTCCTCGCGGTGCCGGCCGAGCGAGGTGCGCAGGAGCAGCAGCCCGTCGCCGGCCTCGCGGACCCAGCCCCACTTGGCGAACGAGAACGTCGCTGCCTTGACCCGGTGGCCCTCGACGGCGGGGACCAGGAAGCCCGAGGACTCCGTCGCCGCCAGGTCCGGTACGTCGTCCCCGCGGAACGCGAACGTGACCACGACCATCGAGGCCGACTCGACGGCCGCCAGCTCGGCGGCGGCGACCGGGGCGACCGAGCCGAGGAGCCGGGCGGTCGGCGCCGCCGGGGTCGCGAGCACGACCGCGTCCGCCTCGACCATCTCGGGGGCGGTGGTCGGCCCGACCGTCAGCGCGAAGCCGGTGGCGGTGCGGACCAGCTCGCGGACGGTCGCGCCGGTGCGGACGTCCAGCCCGGCGGCGAGCGACTCGGGCAGCAGGCCCATGCCGCCGGGGACGCCGGCGAACACCGGGCCGGCGTAGGTCGTGGGGATCGCACCGGCCTGCTCGAGGATCGAGCCGCGCGAGGCGTAGGTCAGCAGCTGCGGCACCGACGCGCGGGCCGAGATCAGCCGCGCGTGCCCGGCGTACACGCCCCCGAGCAACGGCTCGACGAGCCGGTCGGTGACCTCGGGCCCGAACCGGCGGTCGACCAGCTCGCCGACGGAGATGTCGTCGTCGACCCGCTCAGGCCAGAGCGTCGGCTCCTCCCGCACCCGGGCGAGGCCCTCGCGGGAGAGCACTCCGGAGTACTCCAGCTCGCGCACGTCGAGCGGCACCCCCATCAGCGAGCGCGGCAGCGGCCGCAGCTCGCCGCGGGTCCAGATCCGCGAGGAGGCCACCGTGGGGTGCTCGATCGGGAGGCCGAGCTCACGGGCCAGCCCAACCCCCTCGGGGCGGCGGTTGAGCATCGCCTCCGCGCCCACGTCGACCGTGACGCCGGCGACCTCGTCGCGCCGCAGCTTGCCGCCGACGCGCGAGGACGACTCGAGCACGACCACGTCGTGGCCCGCGGCGACCAGGTCACGTGCCGCGCTCAGACCTGCGATGCCGGCACCCACGACCACGATCCTGCTCACCCCGCGAGTCTCCCAGAGGACCCGGGAACCGATCGGCCGGGTCTGCCGTCCCAGCCGGTATGAGGCTCACCCCGGTCCGCACCCTGGTCCCCGCTCTCCTCGTGCTGGCGGTCGCCGTCACCGGATGCTCCGGTGACGGCAACGGCGACTCCGGTGGCGACTCGAGCGGCTCGGTCGCCGGCGCACCCGCCCCTGCCCAGGCCGAGGGCAACGTCGCCGACAGCGACCGCTCGGGCTTCGAGGTGCGCGACGGCGCCGACCTCCTGTCGACAGCGGAGCAGCCGGACCCGGCCGACCCGCAGCAGGCACTGATCAAGAAGGGCAACGTCGCGCTGCGGGCCGACGACGTCGGCAAGACCCAGTTCGAGGTGCAGGGCGTCGTGGATGCCCACGGGGGCTCGGTGACCGAGGAGAAGACCACGACCGACGACGCCGGGGCGCCGGCGTACACCCGGATGGTGCTGCGGATCCCCGCGGCAGACTTCGACGACGCGATGACGGAGCTCAAGACCATCGAGGGCGCGGAGCTGGAGTCGGCGAACACCAGCGAGGAGGACGTCACCACCAAGCTGATCGACACCCAGACCCGGATCAAGGTGCAGCGCCGGAGCATCGAGCGGATCACCGTGCTCTTCGACCGGGCCCAGAGCATCCGCGACATCATGGCCATCGAGGCCCAGCTCTCCCGCCGGCAGGCCGACCTCGACTCGCTCGAGCGGCAGGCGGCGTACCTGCAGAGCCAGACCTCGCTGTCCACGATCGTCGTCAGCGTCGACCAGATCCCGGAGAAGAAGGCCACCAAACCGAAGGACGACGACACCGGCTTCCTCGCCGGGCTGTCGGCCGGCTGGCACGGCCTGGCGACGTTCGCCGTCGCGATGGCCACCCTGGTCGGCGCCCTGCTGCCGTGGATGGTCCTGCTGCTCGTCCTCGGCGTCCCGACCCTGCTCGTCCTGCGGGCCACCCGTCGTCGTCGCCCGCATCCGGCCCCGGAGCCGTCGGAGGGATAGTCCCTGACGAACGGGCCCCTCGGGAGCGCTCCCACGGGGCCCGATCGTCAGGGAGTACCGCCCCGGGACCTCAGACGGGGTAGGACTGGACGAACTCCGTGAGCCGCTTGAGCTGGTCGGGGTCGGTGGAGGGGATGACGCCGTGGCCGAGGTTGAACACGTGGCCCCGGGCGGCCCGGCCGGCCTCGATGATCTCGGCGGCCCGGGCGGTCATGACCTCGGTGGGCGCGAAGACCAGCGTCGGGTCGAGGTTGCCCTGCACCGCCCGGTCACCCACCAGCGGGATCGCGTGCGCGAGCGGGGTGCGCCAGTCGACGCCGACCACGTCGGCGCCGGCCTCGCCCATGAGGCCGAGCAGGTTCGACGTACCGACACCGAAGTGGATGCGCGGCACGCCCAGCGCCCCGGCCCGCTCGAGCACGTGCGCGGAGTGCGGCATGACGTGGTCGCGGTAGTCAGCGGGAGTCAGCGCACCGGCCCACGAGTCGAACAGCTGCACGGCCGAGGCGCCCGCGGCGACCTGCACCTCGAGGTAGGCCGCGGAGATGCCGGCGATCTTGCGCAGCAGCGCGTCCCACACGTCGGGGGCGCCGAACATCATCGCCTTGGTCTTCGCGTGCTCCTTGGAGGGCCCGCCCTCGACGAGGTACGACGCGACCGTGAACGGCGCGCCCGCGAACCCGATCAGCGGCGTGCCACCGAGCTCGGCGACCAGGCCGCGGACCGCCTCGGTGATGAACGGCACGTGCTCGGGCGTCAGGTCCGGGATCGCCTCGACGTCCGCGAGCGTCCGCACCGGGTGGGCGACGACCGGGCCGACGCCGGGCACGATGTCGAGGTCGACGTCGACCGCCTTGAGGGGCAGCACGATGTCGGAGAAGAAGATGGCCGCGTCGACGCCGTAGCGGCGGACCGGCTGCAGGGTGATCTCGACGACCAGGGCCGGGTCCATGCAGGACTCGAGCATGCCGACGCCCTCACGGACCGCGAGGTACTCCGGCAGCGAGCGGCCCGCCTGGCGCATGAACCACACCGGCGTGTGCGGCACCGGCTCGCCCCGCACGGCCCTCAGGAAAGCGCTGTCGGTGAGGCGTGGATCGGCGTTCACGGGCGAAGCCTCGCAGGTCAACCGGCGTGTTCGCACATCGGGATCGGAGGATCGACCTACTGTGACCCCATGGTCGTCGGTCAGGAGACGCACCCGAGCACGGGTGCGGGTGCGGCACCCGCGGAGTTCCGCGATGCGGTGGCGACCATGCACGCCGCGCGGCTGCGCCCGGAGATCTTCTGCGAGGAGATGCCGGCGCCGCAGCGGATCGCGCCGTACGCCTCCGCGCTCTCCGCCGACGTCACCGTCGACGACACCGACGTCGGGACCGGCCGGATCATCCTGCTGCACGACCCCGCGGGCAACGACGCCTGGGAGGGCAGCTTCCGGTGCGTCGCCTACGCCCGCGCCGAGATCGACCTCGAGCTGATCACCGACCCGATGCTCGCTGCGGTGGGCTGGTCCTGGCTGACCGAGGCGCTCGAGGCGCACGGGGCGTCGTACGCCGCGGCCTCCGGCACGGTCACCCGGGTCGCGACCGAGAGCTTCGGCGGCATGTCCGACGAGGGCGGGACCGCCCAGATCGAGATCCGGGCGTCCTGGACGCCGCTGGTCCCCGACGACCTGGCCCCGCTCGACCTGGCCCCGCACGTCGAGGCGTGGGGCGAGCTGCTCTGCACCGCCGTGGGCCTGCCGCCGGTGCCCGAGGGTGTCACCGTGATGCCGAGCCGCCGCGGACAGCGGGGCTCGGGACGCTGACATGACCTCTGCACCCCCCGATCCGACCCCCGCCGAGACGCCCGACGAGATTCCCGACGAGACGCCCGCGCCGCCCCCCGCACCCGAGCGACCGCTGCTGACGCTGCGCGACGGCCTGCCCCGCATCGTCGAGACCCCGGAGGGGCTCGCCGAGGTGTGCGAGCGGCTGGTCGCCGGCACCGGCCCGGTCGCCATCGACGCCGAGCGCGCCTCGGGCTACCGCTACTCCTCCCGTGCCTACCTGATCCAGCTGCGCCGGGAGGGCTCGGGCACGTTCCTGGTCGACCCGATCCCGTTCGTGATCCTCCCGCAGCTCCAGGAGGCGCTCGAGGGCACCGAGTGGATCCTGCACGCCGCGACCCAGGACCTGCCCTGCCTTGCCGAGGTCGGCCTGGTGCCCACCGAGCTGTTCGACACCGAGCTGGCCGGCCGGCTGCTCGGCTACCCCCGCGTGGGCCTCGCGACGCTGGTCGAGAGCCTCCTCGGCGCCCGTCTCGCCAAGGAGCACTCGGCGGTCGACTGGTCGACCCGGCCGCTCCCGGAGCCGTGGCTGGAGTATGCCGCCCTCGACGTCGAGGTCCTCGTGGAGCTCAAGGCGCTGCTCGAGGCCGAGCTCGAGGCGACCGGCAAGGCCGAGTGGGCACGCCAGGAGTTCGACGCGCTGCGCAGCTTCGTGCAGGCCGAGCGGGTCGAGGCGTGGCGTCGTACGTCGGGCCTCCACCGGGTCCGCGGCCGGCGGGCCCTCGGCGCCGTGCGGGCCCTGTGGGAGACCCGCGACGAGATCGCCGAGCACCGCGACGTCACCCCCGGCCGCATCCTCCCCGACTCTGCGATCGTCGCCGCGGCGCAGGCGCTGCCGACCGACCGGGCCACGCTGCTGGCGACCAAGGGCTTCCACGGCCGCGGCGCCGAGCGCTACGCCGCCCGGTGGGTGGCCGCGCTGCAGGAGGCCGCCGCGCTGGACGAGAAGGACCTGCCGACCCGTTCGCCGCGCGGCGACGGCCCGCCGCTGCCCCGCGCCTGGGCCGAGAAGGACCCGGTCGCGGCGCGCCGCCTGGCCCTGGCCCGCGCGGCCATGTCGGCGCTCGCGGAGGAGCACCACCTGCCGGTGGAGAACCTGCTCACCCCCGACTACCTGCGCCGCACCCTCTGGACGCCGCCGCGCTCCCGGGACGAGGCGACGCTCGCCCCCGCGGTCGCCGACCAGCTGCGCGCCCTCGGGGCCCGCGAGTGGCAGGTCGAGCTGACCGCGCCCATCCTGGTCGACGCGATCCTCACCGCCGAGACGGAGCCCCTCGCCGAGCCGGAGCCCCCCGCGGCGGACTGAGCGGGATCGCGGCCCTCCGCCTCGACTCAGCGGCGGTCGACGAGACCGGTCAGCTCGCTGCGGGACAGCGCCGGCCCGGCCAGGCGGTCCCCACCCGCCCGCAGTCCGCGGATGAACAGCTCGAGGTGCCGGCGGGCGAGCTCGTGCTTCGTCTCGTCCGGCAGCGGGCCCGGCAGCGGCCGCGCGATGCGGACCAGCATCATCCCGACGTCCAGGAAGGTGACGTCCTGGGGCAGGTCGCCGCTCTCGTGGGCGGCCGCGACCAGCTGCTCGACGGCCCGCGCCGACGCGTCCCGCGCGGCGGCGAGCTCGGGCTCGTCGAGGTCGAGCGCGTCCAGCACCTGCGGGATCACCGCGGACACCCGGGTCTCGAGGGCGGCGCGCAGGTAGCCGGCCAGGGCCTCGAAGGGGTCGCTCTCGCCGGCCGCCTGCTCGGCCGCGGCGGCCGTCCGGGCCAACGCGTCGAGCACGACCGCGCGGAGCAGGGCGGTGCGGTCGGGGAAGCGCCGGTAGAGCGTGCCGATGCCGACGCCGGCGCGGTCGGCGATCTCCTCGAGCGCCACGCCGGGACCCTTCTCGGCGACCAGCTGCCGGGCCGCGTCGAGGAGCTGCTCCAGGTTGCGTCGGGCGTCCGCGCGCATCGTCACCGTCCCACCGTACCAAGCAACCGGAGACGATCCCTCCGAATCCGCGGGATTCGCCCGGCCGGCCTCACTCGGTGGGCGACTCGGACTCCCCCGGTGAGCCACTCGGCGACCCCGACGGCTCCGGCGGGCTGAGGATCGCGCGCGACTCCTCGTCGATCTGCTCGGTGAGTGCGTCCAGGTCGAGGACACCGACGCCGTAGACGAGCTGCTCCAGGGTCGGGTGCACCGCCGCCTCGACCTTGTCGAGCGTGTCGATGAGCGGGGGCAGGCTGATCGAGCGGACGCTGGTGTTGAAGATCGACGCGTGGAGCGGCCGGCGGCCCGACTGGAGGAACGTCTCGGAGAGCGCGACCTCGAGGTTGGCGGGTGCGAGGTAGCCGGTGCGGGTCACCCGGCTGACCGACTCGGCGGAGATCGCGTGGACCAGGAAGTCGGCGGCCAGGGGGGTGCTCGCCGCGGTGCGCGACAGGCACATCCCGGTCACGTCGCCCACCGTGGAGGACCCGTCGAGGACGGGCATCGACATCACGTCGAAGTCGAGGCCGTCGACCTTCCGCAGCTCCGGCACCAACGAACGGTAGCCGGCGATCATGCCGAGCCGGCCACGCTCGAACCAGGTCAGCGGGCTGGCCTCGGCGAGCTGGTCCTCGTCGAGAGTGACCTGCGGGTTGCGCAGCAGCTCGAGGGTGCGCTCGAGCGCCGAGCGGGACCCGTCGCTCGAGAACGCCAACGACGTGGGAGACCCGAAGTCGTCGAAGACCGAGCCGCCCCCGGAGTTGATGAACGGGGCGAGCCCCGACAGCGTCGCCGCGATGTGCACGCCCTTGGTGCCGCGGCGTGGCCGGGCAGCGAAGTCCGCGGCTGCCGCGAACTGCTCGAAGGACCAGCTCGACGCGTCCTCGCCGGGAGCCTCCAGCCCGCGGGCACGCATCCGGTCGAAGTTCACCAGCGCCGGGTTGTAGTAGATGACCATCGGCGAGACGCCGTAGGGGATGCACTGCAGGCGGTCGTCGGCGCTGAACGCCTGGAGGGCATCGCGAGAGTAGCCGTCGCCGAACTCCACGCCCCGCTCGTCGAGCAGCTCGTCGACGGGCTGGTTGTGACGCTCGTCCAGCAGCCACCTCAGGTCGGTGCGCGAGGCGAGGAACACGTCCGGCACCTCGGCGCCGGAGTCGATGTCGGCGCGCATGGCGGCCTCGCTGGGCCAGGCGCGCAGCTTGACCGGGGGGCGGTCCTCGCCCGCGGCGTTCCACGCGTCGACCATGGCGCGGAACGCCGAGACCTCGTCCTCCGGGCCGTACACACCGAAGGTCAGGTGGTCGACCGTCTGCGTCGTCGCCGCCGGCGTCGGGCCCGGACGGGGGGCGGATCCGTCGTCGGTGCAGCCCGCTGCCGACAGCGTCAGTGCGACCACGCTCACGGCACAGAGCAGTGCCCGGCGCCCCCGACTCGCCCTCACCGGCATCCTCCTCGCACGCGTTGTCTGCTGACCTGCCGGCCCGGTCGCGACCGGGGCCCGGACCACCCTATCCATCTGCGGGGAGATCCATTGCCGGGAGCCGAGTGGCGACCGCATGTCGCAACCACGAGCCACGGCCCGAGATCCCTACGATGGCGGTCGTGCCTCGCGTCCAGACCTCCGCCCTGGCCGCCCTGTGCCTGGCGACCTCCGTCGTGCTCGCCGGTTGCGGAGCGGACGGTGACGGTCGGGATGCCGCGTCGCGCACGCCCTCGCCGACGGCGAGCCCCAGCGCCTCGCGCACCGCGACGGCGGCGCCGTCCGCGAGCGAGCCCACGACCTCCGCCGGGCCGACCCGCGAGCCCCGTGGGCACAAGGTCGGCAGGCTCGCGCCTCGGATGCGGTTGACCACCGCCGCGCACCTCCTCGACGCCGAGTCGCTGCCTCCACTGGGCGACGGTTCGTGGGAGGTCGCGGCCACCGGACCCGAGGATCCCGAGCGCGACGGCACGGTCGGCACGTGCCAGAAGACCCTGCTCGGCCCCATCGGCGCCGTGGAGACGGTCCGCCGCACGTTCACCGCTCCGGGCCGCCTTGCCGCCACCCAGGTGGTCGCCCGGTTCGCCGACTCCCGGTCGGCGTGGCGGGCGCACCAGGTGCTGGTCGCGTGGCGCGACGACTGCGCCGACCGTGTCGACGGCAGTGACGTCGGTCCGCTCCGGCCGCTCGACGTGCGGTCCGGCACCGGCGAGAGCTATCGCACCGACGCGCGCAAGCGCGCCGCCGGACTCGCGATCCTGCGCACCGGCAGCTTCCTGACGCTCGTCGAGGTCGCTGCGGGAGCCGAGCACTACCCCACCGGGTGGGACCCGGCCCGGGTCGCAGCCCGACGGGTCGCCCGAACCTTCTAGCCGCGGCACTCCGGCGGGCGGTGCCCCAGCAACCTTCTCCCACCTCAGATCGGTTGCCAGCCCAGCGCCGACCCGGCACCTGTCGCTACAGCGTGTGGAACCGCCCCGCCTCGGCGACCACACGGTCGAAGACGGCGCGGTCGAGCGCGGCGCCCTCCCGGCGTACGGCGTCGGGCGCGAGCTCGAGCAGCCGGTCCAGCCGCACCTCGCTCGGCCGCCGCTCGCGGTCCCAGCCTCCGGTGCCGACGTCCATCCAGTGCCGGCCCCAGCGGGCCTCGTCGGCGGCGTCGCGGTCGTGGTCCTTGCTGGTCAGCATCAGCCCGAGCAGCAGCTCCTCGCGCCGCCCGATGAGCAGCACCGGCCGGTCCTTGCCCTGCTGCGGGTCGTCCTCGTAGGGCACCCAGCCCCAGACGACCTCCCCGGGGTCGGGCCGGCCGTCGGCCTTCGGGGAGTACGACGTGGCCGTCCCGGCGGACGGCGCCGACCGGCCGGTCGGACGGGCCGTCGGACGCGCTGTCGAACGGGCCCGGCGCAGCAGCCGGCGCAGTGATCTCATGCGCCGAGACTACGAGAGAGATGTACACCGGACCGGGAGCGCCTCACGGCGCGTGGCCGCTCGTAGCGGCTGATTTTGGGACCCGGGGCTGCCACGGTCCGGCGTACTCGTCGAGTGTAACCGCGTCACGCCAACTCGTGTTCCAGCTCGGCGTGACCCGCCGCCTCGAGCTGCTCGGAGAGGACCAGCATCCGCTGCACCTCGGCGGCGTTCCGCTCGCCGAGCGAGGCCCGGCCGGTCGCGACCACCCGGGCGAAGGCCGCGGCACGCAGCAGTACGTCGGCGAAGTCGCCGGCGGCGATGCCGCGCAGGACCTGGTCGACCATCGCCTTGAGCTGCTCGGGACCCGGAGGGTCGGCGACGCCGGCCACGACCCGCGCGACCTGCGCGCTGCGGCGGCCCGCCTCGAACTCCCGGGACACCGCGACCGGCTCGGCGTACACCCACGAGCGCAGCAGGTAGAGGCGCCACAGGCAGCCGGCGAGCGAGTCGGCGGGCGCGCCGGACCAGACCTCGGCGATCGTCTCGATGCCCTCGGTGTCGGCGAGGTGCAGCAGCCGGTCGGCGACCGCGGCGTCGTCGGAGGCGCGGGCACCGCGCACCAGCAGGGTCGCGGCCCGGTCGGCGGCCTCGCTCACCAGCGCCGGGTCGGTCCCGCCGACCAGCGCCTCGAAGAAGCCGCCGCCCGGGGTCATCGGACGGTGGTGCGGTCGGTCTGTCACCGCGTCAGGCTACGTCGGATGCGCTGGTCGCTGACCGGGTACGGCGTGCCGAGCTGCTGCGCCCACAGCGAGACGCGGTACTCCTCGAGCATCCAGCGGACCTGTCGCAGGTGCTCGCCGGGAGGGCGCCCAGCCGGCAGCGCCTCGACGCGGTGCAGGTAGGCGTCCTGGAGGTCGGTGAGCTGGTCCATCAGCTGGCGGTCGCGGTTGACCTGTCCGGACAGCCGCTCGCGGCGCTGCTCGAGCGCGGCCAGGTAGACCGGGTAGCGGCGCAGCTGGGCCGGCCCGGCCTCGCCGACGAACCCGCGGTGCACCAGGCGCCCCAGCTGGGCGCGCATCTCGGTGAGCGCGGGCAGCGCCGCCATGTCCGCCCGGCCGCTGAGCGCCTTCTCCGCCCGGCGCCAGGCGTCGAGGACCCGGATCACGTCGCCCATCACCGCGCGCAGGTGCGCCTCCTGGTCGCGGGCCGCCTCGGCCCGCAGCGCCAGGTAGGCCGCCTCGTCGCGCACCGGCGGGCGCGCGTCGACCGCGGCGCCGACGACGGCCGCGCGGCAGTCGTCGAGCAGCTCGGCGACGCTGGGGTACGGCGAGCCCGCGAGCCCGAGCTTCTCGGCGTTGGTGAGGCCGTCGAGGACCTGCTTGACCGGCGAGGCGAGCTCGAGCAGCAGCAGCCGCCGTACGCCGAGGCGGTGCCGGGCGTCGGCCTCCTCGGCCGACCCGAAGACCTGCAGGCCGACGGTCGCGCCGTCGTCGACGAGCGCCGGGAACACCTGGACCTCGTGGCCGGCCCGCCGCTCGGTGTGGGTGGCGGGGATCGTGCCGAACTCCCACGTGGTCGCCCCCGTGCGCGCCAGCCCGCTCTCGCTGGCGACCTCGGCGATCGCCTCGGCGAACTTCGGGCGCAGCGGCGCCTTGAGCGCCTCGAGGTCCTTGCCCCGGGCCTGCTCGCGGCCCTCGTCGTCGACGACGCGGTACGTCGGGCGCAGGTGCTCGGGCACCTTGGACCAGTCCCACGCCTCGCGGGGCACGACCACGCCGGTGGTGGACCGGCACCAGCGCTCGAGCGCGTCGAGCAGCGGCTCCTCGCCCGGTGGCACCGCGGCCAGGAAGTCCCGGGCGGTGTTGGGGGCGGGCACGAAGCTCACCCGCAGGTTCTTCGGCAGGCTGCGGATCAGGCTGGTGACCAGCGCCTCGCGCAGGCCGGGGACGTTCCACGAGAAGTCCTCGGCCTCGACCCGGTTGAGCGTGGCCACCGGGACGTCGATGGTCAGGCCGTCGTCGGCGGCACCGGGCTCGAAGTGGTAGCTGATCGGGAACGTCAGGCCCTCGCCCTCCCAGACCTCCGGGTAGTCCGCCTCGCTGATCTGCTCGACCGTGTCGTGGGTGAGCATCGAGGGGTCGAAGGTCAGCAGCCGGCCGTTGCGCTGGCGCTCCCGCTTCCACCACTGGTCGAAGTGGGCGCCACTGACGACGTCCGCGCCGATCCGCGCGTCGTAGAAGTCGAACAGCGTGTGCTCGTCGACGACGATGTCGCGGCGCCGGGCGCGGTGCTCGAGCTCCTCGGCCTCCTCGAGCAGCCGCCGGTTGGTCTCGAGGAACTTGTGCCGGCTCGACCACTCCCCGTAGACGAGGGCATGCCGGATGAACAGCTCGCGGGACAGGACGGGGTCGACCTTGCCGTAGCCCACGGGCCGGTCGGCGACGAGCGGCACGCCGTACAGCGTGACCCGCTCGTAGGCCATCACGGACGCGCGCTTCTTGCTCCAGTGCGGCTCGGAGTAGGTGCGCTTGACCAGGTGCGCGCCGAGGCGCTCGGCCCACTCCGGCTTGATCGCGGCGTTCTGCCGCGCCCACAGCCGGCTGGTCTCGACGAGCTCGCCGGCCATCAGGAACTGGGGGTTCTTGCGGTGCAGCACGCTGCCCGGGAAGACCGCGAACCTGGCGCCGCGGGCGCCGAGGTACTCCCGCGGGCCGCGGCGCTCCTTCTCGCGTTCCTCGAGCAGGCCGATGTGGGAGAGCAGGCCCGACAGCAGCGCCTGGTGGATGCCGTCGTGGTCGGGGTTGTCCGCGGGCTGGCCGACCTTGATCTCCATCTCCTTGCAGACCTGGCGCAGCTGGGACTCGAAGTCCTGCCACTCCCGCACCCGGAGGTAGTTGAGGAACTCGCGACGGCACATCCGGCGGAACGCCGAGGAGGACAGCTCCTGCTGCTGCTCCTTGAGGTAGCGCCAGAGGTTGAGCCAGGTGAGGAAGTCGCTGCCCTCCGCCTTGAAGCGCGCGTGCAGCTGGTCGGCCTGGGCCTGCTCCTTGGGGCGGTCGGCGCCGGGCCGCTCGCGCGGGTCCTGCAGCGACAGCGCGGCGGCGATCACCACGACCTCGCGGACGCAGCCGAGCCGCTCGGCCTCGAGGATCATCCGCGCGAGCCGGGGGTCGATCGGCAGCCGCGCCAGGCGGCCTCCGATCTTGGTGAGCTTGCCCGAGCCCAGCGCGCCGAGCTCCTCGAGCAGCTGCACGCCGGCCTGGACGTTGCGCCGGTCGGGCGGCTCGACGAACGGGAAGCGCGCCATGTCGCCGAGCCCGAGGCTGGTCATCTGCAGGATGACGCTGGCCAGGTTGGTGCGCAGGATCTCGGGGTCGGTGAACTCCGGGCGGCCCTCGAAGTCCTCCTGTGAGTACAGCCGGATCGCGATGCCGGCCTCGACGCGCCCGCACCGGCCGGAGCGCTGGTTGGCGGATGCCTGGCTGATCGGCTCGATCGGCAGCCGCTGGACCTTGGTCCGCACCGAGTAGCGGCTGATCCGCGCGACACCGGTGTCCACGACGTACCGGATGCCCGGCACGGTCAGCGACGTCTCCGCGACGTTGGTCGCGAGCACGACCCGGCGGGTGGCGTTGCCATGCGACGAGAACACCCGGTGCTGGTCGGCGGCCGAGAGCCGCGAGTAGAGCGGCAGGATCTCGAGCCTCCCCCGGTGATCGAGCTTGTCGAGATCCGCGAGAGCGTCGGCGGTGTCACGGATCTCGCGCTCGCCGGGCAGGAACACCAGGACGTCGCCGGGGCCCTCGGCCGACAGCTCCTTGACCGCGTCGACGATCGCCTCGGTCTGGTCGCGGACGATCAGCTCACCCTCCCCGTCGACGAGTTCGGTTCCTGAGGAGGCGAGGGACGAGCCGTCTCGAAGGGCCATCAGCGGGCGGTAGCGGATCTCGACGGGGTAGGTACGCCCGGACACCTCGACCACGGGGGCTTCGAAGTGCTTCGCGAACCGGTCGACGTCGATGGTGGCCGAGGTGATGATCAGCTTGAGGTCGGGCCGCTTGGGCAGCAGCCGCTTGAGGTAGCCGAGCAGGAAGTCGATGTTGAGGCTGCGCTCGTGGGCCTCGTCGATGATGATCGTGTCGTAGCGGCGCAGCATCCGGTCGCGCTGCAGCTCCGCGAGCAGGATGCCGTCGGTCATCAGCTTGACCCGGCTGGCCCGCGACGTACGGTCCGTGAACCGCACCTGGTAGCCGACCAGGTCGCCCAGCTCGGTCCCGAGCTCGCTGGCGATCCGCTCCGCGACCGAACGCGCGGCGATCCGGCGGGGTTGGGTGTGCCCGATCAGCCCACCTCCGGACTTCGTCCTCCGGCCGCGGCCGAGCTCGAGGCAGATCTTCGGCAGCTGGGTGGTCTTCCCCGACCCGGTCTCCCCCGCGACGATCACCACCTGGTGGTCGCGGATCGCCGCGGCGATGTCCTCGCGGCGCTGGGTGACCGGCAGCTCCGGAGGGTAGGCGATCTGGAGCTCGGTCATGACCGGTCCATTCTGCCCGGCGGGTGGCTGTCGGTGCTCGGTGGTTTCGAGGCTCGCTGCGCTCGCACCTCAACCACCGAGGTCGGCTCGCTGCGCTCGCACCTCCACCACCGCATCGGTGGTTGAGGTGCGAGGGCCGCCAGGCCCGAGCCTCGAAACCACCGATCTAGAACGTGTTCTAGGATCCGGGCATGAGCGAGGTGCGGGAGTACGACGTCGTCGTGGTCGGGTCGGGGGGCGGGGCGATGACCGGCGCGTTCCTGGCGCAGCAGGCCGGTCTGTCCACCGCGGTGGTCGAGAAGACGTCGCTGCTGGGCGGCACCTCGGCCTACTCCGGCGGCGCCTGCTGGCTTCCGGGAAGCGCGGTGCAGCAGCGCGCCGGGATCCCCGACTCGACGGAGTCGGCACGGGATACCTCGAGGCGATCCTGGTCGACCCCGACGAGGTGCGGGTCGAGGCGTTCCTCGCCCACGCCCCCGAGCTGGTCGCCGAGCTCGAGGCGGACCCGGCACTGGACTTCGAGTGGCTGCCGTTCCCGGAGTACTACGACGCGCCCGGCCGGGTGCCGTTCGGCCGGTCCATCCAGCCGACCAACGTCAAGCGCGGCGACCTGCCCGAGCGGGTCGGCGAGCTGGTGCGGCCGCCGGTCGAGCGCGACCGGGCGGGCGAGGGTGGCCGCAACACGCTCAGCGGCGGCCAGGCGCTGATCGCGCGGCTCTTGGGCGGCTTCCTGCGCGACGGCGGCACCGTGCTGACCGAGCTGCCGGTGACCGGCCTGGTGCTCGACGGCGACCGGGTGGCCGGGGTGGCCGCGATGACCCCCGAGGGTCCGGTGGAGGTGCGCGCCCGGCGTGGGGTGCTGTTGGCGGCCGGCGGCTTCGAGGGGAACGCCGCGCTGCGGGAGGAGCACGGCGTGCCCGGCGACGTCGCGTGGACGATGGCGCCCGCGGGCACCAACACCGGCGAGCCGATCCAGGCGGGTGCGGCCATCGGCGCCGCGACCGACTACCGCGGCGTCGGGTGGTTCTGCCCCGGCCTGGAGCAGCCGGACGGCTGCGGATCGTTCACGCTGGGCTTCCGCTCCGGTCTGATGGTCGACCAGCACGGCCGGCGCTACGCCAACGAGTGCCTGCCCTACGACCGGTTCGGCCGCGAGATGGCCGCGGCGCCGGACCGGATCCCGTCGTGGTTCGTCTTCGACTCGCGCGAGGGCGGCCGGCTGCCGGCGATCGCGATGCCCGAGGGCGACCCCGCCGCCCACCTCGAGGCCGGCACCTGGGTGCGGGCGGACACGCTGGCCGAGCTCGCCGCGCTCATCGGCGTACCGGCGGAGGCGCTGGCCACGACCGTCGAGCGGTTCAACGGGTTCTGCGACACCGGGGTCGACGAGGACTTCGGCCGCGGCGCGGACGAGTACGACACGTTCTTCGCAGGTGGCACCGGCCCCAACAAGGCACTGACGCCCTGCACCGAGCCGCCGTTCCACGCCGCGCGCTTCGTGCTCTCCGACCTCGGCACCAAGGGCGGCCTGGTCACCGACGAGCGCGGCCGGGTTGTGCGCGAGGACGGGACGCCGATCGCCGGCCTGTACGCCGCCGGCAACTCCGCCGCGTCGGTGTTCGGCGCCGTCTACCCCGGGCCCGGTGCGCCGCTCGGCTCGGCGATGGTGTTCGCCTCGCTGGCCGTCCGCGACCTCTGACGCCGGTCGACGGGCGACTCACAGACTCCTCACAGCGACACAGCGCGTTCACAGGAGTGGCACAGGTAGCGTCGCCAGGGTGAGCGGCATGGAGCTGACCCGACCGGACGGAACCCCGCTGCGCGTGCTCGTCGTCGACGACGAGGTGAACATCGCCGAGCTGGTCTCGATGGCGCTGCGCTACGAGGGCTGGCAGGTCGCGGCGGCGCACACCGGCTCGAAGGCCGTCGCGGCCGCCAAGGAGTTCCGGCCGGACGCGGTCGTGCTCGACATGATGCTCCCCGACTTCGACGGCATGGAGGTGCTGCGCCGGATGCGCGCGGTCGACCCCGACGTACCCGTCGTGTTCCTCACCGCCCGCGACGCGGTCGAGGACCGGGTCGCGGGGCTGACCGCCGGCGGCGACGACTACGTGACCAAGCCGTTCTCGCTGGAGGAGCTGGTGGCCCGGCTGCGCGGGCTGATGCGCAGGTCCGGGGCGCAGCAGGCCGCGACGGCGTCCCTGCTGGTGGTCGGCGACCTCACCCTCGACGAGGACAGCCACGAGGTGTTCCGCGCCGGCGCGGAGGTGTCGCTGACCGCGACGGAGTTCGAGCTGCTGCGCTTCCTGATGCGCAACCCGCGGCGGGTGCTGAGCAAGGCGCAGATCCTCGACCGGGTCTGGAACTACGACTTCGGCGGCCAGGCCAACGTGGTCGAGCTCTACATCTCCTACCTGCGCAAGAAGATCGACGCCGGCCACGAGCCGATGATCCACACCATGCGCGGCGCGGGGTACGTGCTGAAGCCGGCGCCATGATCCGCACCGCCTGGCAGCGGGTGCGCGACGCGCTCGCCTCGCTCACCTCCCGGCTGGTCGTCACCACGGTGCTGCTCGTGCTGCTGGTGTCGGTGTTGATCGGCACAGCGACCACGTTCGCGGTGCGGTCGTACCTCACCGACCAGCTCGACCAGGATGTCCACGACGCCGCACGGCGCTATGCCTTCGAGGTGACCGGCGGTCCGGCCGGCGTCGCGCCCGATGCGGGGACCAGGATCCGGATCGCCGGCGACGGCCCTCCAGGCACCCTGAACGCGATCTGGACCTCCGCAGGTGAGGCGTCCGGCCAGGTCGGAACGCAGCGCTCCACCGGCGAGATCTCGACCAAGGCGTTGCCCCAGAAGACTCTGACCGCCCTCGGCAACCTGCGCACCAACGAGGCCGCGACGATCGACGTGCCCGGAGTGGGGTCATACCGGGTCGAGGTCGTCGCTCTCTCCGAGAGCGTCTCGATCGCGGCCGGACTGCCGACGAGCGACGTGGACGCGGCGGTCGCCAACGTCATCTGGTGGGAGGTGCTCCTCGCGCTGCTCGCCGTGACGGCGGCGGGTGGGGCGGCGCTGATCGTCGTACGCCGCCAGCTGCGTCCGCTGCGCGAGGTGGCCGCGACCGCGCACAGCGTGTCGGAGCTGCCGCTGGAGTCGGGCCACATCGACATCACCGAGCGGGTGCCCGACCACCTCACCGACGCCCGCACCGAGGTCGGCCAGGTCGGGGCCGCGCTCAACACGCTGCTCGCCCACGTCGAGACCTCGCTCGCGGCGCGGCACCGCAGCGAGCAGCAGGTGCGGCAGTTCGTCGCGGACGCCTCCCACGAGCTGCGCTCGCCGCTGGCGACGATCGCCGGCTACACCGAGCTGGCCCGGCGTCGTCCCGACGACACCGCCGGGGCGCGCACCGCACTCGACAAGGTCGAGGAGGAGTCGGACCGGATGACCGCGCTCGTCGAGGATCTGCTGCTGCTCGCCCGGCTCGACGCCGGCCGGCCACTGGAGCAGGCGCCGGTCGACCTGACCCGGCTGCTGCTCGAGGCGGTCTCCGACGCGCGGGTGGTCGCCCCCGACCACCGCTGGCGGCTCGACGTGCCCGACGACGCCGTGGACGCGCCGTACGAGGTGACCGGTGACGAGCTGCGGCTCCACCAGGTGGTCACCAACCTGCTCAGCAACGCCCGCCGCTACACCCCGGCCGGCACCACGGTGACCGTCACCGTGCGGCGCGACGGGTTCGCGGTGCACGACGACGGACCGGGCTTCCCGCCCGGGCTGGTCGAGCACGCCTTCGAGCGCTTCGCGCGCGGCGACGCGGCCCGCACCCGAACCGGCGAGGTCGGTGTCGGCCTCGGGCTGGCCCTCGTGCAGGCGATCGTCACCGCCCACGGCGGCTCGGTCCGACTCTCGTCCTCCCCCGGCGACACGACCCTCGACGTGCGCCTTCCGGGGTAGTCCCTGACGATCGGGCCCCTTGAGAGCGCTCCCAGGGGGCCCGATCGTCAGGGACTACCGCTCCGGCACGGTGCCGACGATCGCGGGCAGCGAGGCGGCGAGGACGTCGAGGAGCTGCTCGCGGGTGAGGCCGGAGGGGTCGGCGATCCAGGACAGCACGAGCTCCTCGGTCATCGCCGACCAGCCGCGGACCACCAGCCGGGTCGCGGGGGTGTCGGGGAGGATCTGACCGTGGTCGTCCTCGCGGAAGACCCGCCCGTTGAGCGCCTCGCGAGCCTCCTCGTAGATCTCACGCAGGGTCTCGTTGCCGCCGGCGGCCGCCTTGACCAGCGACAGGTAGCCCTCGTGGTTGGCCACGACGTAGTCGACGTACGCCGCGAGCGAGGTGACCAGCCGGACCATCGGCTCGCCCTCGGCGGGCGGCGCGGTCTGCTCGATGAGGTCGTCGGCCGCGCGGCGCACGACCGCCTCGTGGAAGTCGTGCTTGTTGCCGAAGTAGTGGTAGAGCAGGCCGCGCGAGATGCCTGCCTCCTCGGCGAGCAGGTCGATCGACAGCTCGTCGAGGGAGCGGGTGGCCAGCAGGCGGACGCCGAGGTCGAGCAGCTGCGAGCGCCGCTGGTCGGGCGTCAGCCGGGTGCGCTGGGCGGGCTGGGCGCCCTGGGTGCTCGTCGTCACGGTCCTCACTCTATTGACACTTTTTCAATAACGCCAGTACGGTCGGCGCCATGAGCGCGACCGGCACGCCCATCCCCGAGCAGCACGTCGACCACCTGATCGTAGGCGCCGGCTTCGCCGGGCTGTGCGCGGCCATCCGGCTCCAGCAGGACGGCGAGACCGACTTCCTCGTGGTCGAGAAGGCCGGCGACGTCGGCGGCACCTGGCGCGACAACACCTACCCCGGCGCAGCGTGCGACGTCCCCAGCCAGCTCTACTCGTTCTCGTTCGCGCCGAACCCCGACTGGTCGATGTCCTACTCCCCGCAGCCGGAGATCTGGGCCTACCTGCGCCGGGTCGCGCGGGAGTCGGGCACGCTCGACCGCTTCGTGTTCGACACCCGGCTCGAGGACGCCCGCTGGGACGAGACGAGCCAGCACTGGCACAGCCGCCTTGTCGGCCCGGACGGCGAGCGCACGGTCGTCTCGACGACGCTGGTCGTCGGTGCGGGCGGGCTCTCGGAGCCCAAGCTGCCCGCGATCGAGGGGATCGAGACGTTCCAGGGCGAGCTGTTCCACTCGGCCCGGTGGGATCACGACGTGGACCTGGCCGGCAAGCGGGTCGCGGTGATCGGCACCGGCGCCTCGGCGATCCAGATCGTCCCCGAGCTGCAGCAGCAGCTCGAGGCGACGGGCGGACACCTGGATGTCTACCAACGCACCGCGCCGTGGGTGATCCCCCGCAACGACCGCCGCTACCCCGCGTGGGAGCGGGCCGCCCTGCGCCACGTGCCGGGGCTGCAGCGGCTCTACCGCACCGGCATCTACTGGGCGCGCGAGACCTACGTGCCGGCGTTCACGATCCAGCCCAAGATCGCGCTGCCCGCCAAGAAGGCCGCGCTCGCCAACATCGCCCGCGGCATCCAGGACCCCGGGCTGCGCGCGAAGGTCACGCCGCACTACGAGATCGGCTGCAAGCGCATCCTGATCTCCAACACCTACTACCCCGCGCTCGCCGCCGACAACGTCGACCTGGTCACCGACCCGATCGCGGAGGTGACCCGCACCGGCGTCGTCACCGCCGACGGCGTGGAGCGCCCGGTCGATGTCCTCGTGGTGGCCACCGGCTTCTACACGACCGAGCTGCCGATCACCGAGCACGTCACCGGCCGCGACGGCCGCACGCTGGCCGAGGTGTGGCGCGAGTCCGGGATGGCGGCGTACAAGGGCACCACGGTGCCCGGCTTCCCCAACTACTTCATGCTGGTCGGCCCCAACACCGGGCTCGGCCACTCCAGCATGGTGTTCGTGATCGAGTCGCAGGTGGAGTACCTCCGCGGCGCGGTCCGGGCGATGCGCCGCGGGGAGTACGGCGCGGTCGAGCCGCAGCGGGACGCCCACGACGCCTGGAACGCCGGCCTCCAGCGACGGATGCGGCGCACCGTGTGGAGCACCGGCGGCTGCTCCAGCTGGTACCTCGACGAGCATGGCCGCAACACCACGCTGTGGCCGAAGTCGACGGTCACCCTGCGCCGTCAGCTCGCCCGCTTCGACACCGAGGCCTACGACCTGCGCCCCTCCCTGCCCGCCCCCACCCCCGCGAAAGAGGACGTGACCGCATGAAGACGCTCGAGGACAAGGTCTGCGTGGTCACCGGCGCCGGGTCCGGCATCGGCCGCGCGCTGGCGCTCAACCTCGCGGGCCGCGGTGCGCTGCTGGCGCTCAGCGACGTCGACGACGCCGGGCTCGCCGCCACCGTCGACCAGGTGCGCGCGGCCGGTGGCCGCGAGGTCCGCTCGGACCACCTCGACGTGGCCGACCGCGACGCGTTCGCGTCGTACGCCGCCTCGGTCGCCGACCACTTCGGCCGCGTCAACGTGGTCGTCAACAACGCCGGCGTCGCACTGGCCGGCAACCTCGAGGACCTCGAGTACGCCGACATGGACTGGATCATCGGCGTGAACTTCTGGGGCGTGGTGCACGGCACCAAGGAGTTCCTGCCGCACCTGATCCACTCCGGCGACGGCCACCTGGTCAACATCTCCTCGCTCTTCGGGTTGGTGTCGATGCCGGGGCAAAGCATGTACAACGCCTCGAAGTACGCCGTGCGCGGCATGTCCGAGGCGGTCCGCGAGGAGATGCTGATCGCCGGTCACCCGGTGGGTGTCACCGTCGTCCACCCCGGCGGCATCAAGACCGCGATCGCGCGCAACGCCCGCGTCTCCGCGCGCGAGGACAAGGAGAAGACCGCGAAGCTCTTCGACGAGAAGCTCGCGAAGATGACCCCCGAGCGGGCCGCGGAGATCATCGTCCGCGGCATCCTGCACAACCGGGCGCGGGTCCTCGTCGGGCTCGACGCGCACGCGGTGCACCACCTCGCCAAGCTCACCGGCTCTCGTTACCAGGACATCGTCGCCCGCGCCGGCAAGCGGGTGCTGCCCGACCACACCACGGTGGTCTGAGCCACCTCACGCGTCCTGGCCCCGCTCCTCGCGCCGGGCGCGCCGCGAGGTCCGGGTGCGCAGCGGGCCCACCAGCCGCGGCCCGGCGAGCCGGCTCTCCAGCCGGTGCGCCTCGCGCTTGAGCGGCTGCGCGACGAACTCGCCGAGGATCACGCCCGAGGCCAGGGCGATCGCCACCGACGCGGCCGTGATGATCGCGAGCAGTCCCTCCGACGTCTGCGCGCCGCCCTCGGTGAGCAGGCTCAGGCCGCGGTAGATCGACAGACCTGGCAGGAGCGGCACGATCGCGGGCACCACGACCACCAGCGGCGGCACCCGCAACCGGCCGGCGACGGTGTAGCTGACGACGCCCACGAAGAACGCCGCGAGCGCGGTCGGCCAGGTCCGGCCCACGTCCCCGATGCTGCCGGTCTGGGCGATCACCATCGCCGCCGCCGAGACCGCCCCCACCGGCAGCAGGGATCGCCGGGGCGCGTACGACGCGAACGCGAACGACGCGCCGCAGATCGCGGCGCCCAGCGCCATCAGCGAGACCGCCTTCAGGCCCTCGGCCGCGCCGGGGTTGAGCCGGCCGACGTCGACGCCGAGGACGTCGGCGAGCGTCAGTCCGCCGCTCACGCCGGCGATGATGCCGGCGGTCGCGAGCAGCGCCTCGGTGAGCCGGGCACCGGCGGTCACGTAGAACCCGGAGAGGGCGTCCTGGAGCGCGCCCATGAACCCGATGCCGGCCAGCAGCATGATGATGTTCGCGGTGACGGCGACGGAGGGGTCGAGGTCCGGCATGGCGGCCGCCGCAGCGACGGCGATGATCGTCGCGACCCCGCCGCCGGCCACCTGCTGGTAGAAGAACGGCAGCCGGCGCCGGGCCATCACGAGCTGGAGCCGGTCGATGCAGGCGGCCGCCACGAACGCGACGGCCACCACGGCCGGACCGCCGCCGAGCTGCAGACCGACGCCCGCGCACATCAGGCCCCAACCCAGGGTCACCGCCCACCGCGGCGTCAGGTGCCCCGAGGAGACGATCCGCGCCAGGCGGCTGCGGGCCTCCTTGAGGTCGACCTCGCCGCGCAGCACGTCGCGCACCAGGTGGTCGACCAGCGTGAGGTCCTCGTAGTCGATGTCGCGCTGCTTGACGTGGCGCAGCAACACCGCGGCCGGCTCCTCGGGGTCGCGCTGGTAGCTCATCGACAGCGACGTGAAGGTGATGTCGATCTCCGGGTTGCGCACTCCCAGATGCCACGCCAGCGACTTCATGGTCGCGATGACGTCGGCCGCGCCGGCGCCCGAGGACAGCAACAGCTCGCCGACCCGCAGACAGAAGTCCAGGGTCAGGTTGAGCTGGCGTTCGGGCATGGCCGCCATGGTGGCAGCCCGGCTGGTAGACAATCCAAATGACCCCGGCTGTGCCCCCGGACCCCGGCGACCGTGTGCGCGTGGTGATGACCAAGTGGCGTGACGGACCCCACTGGGAGTTCACCGCGACCTACCTCGGCCGAGACCACCACGGCGACTGGCTCGGGATCCCCGCCGGCACCCGGATGTCGCGGCCCGGAGCGACGTACGTCGCCCCCACCGACCAGGTCGGCCTCGCACCGGCCCCCGGGCCCGACGACGAGCGCGGGTGGCTGGCGACCTTCCACGCGGCGGCCGGGCCCGTGCGGGTCTACGTCGACATCACCACCCCGCCCGTGTGGGACGGCCCGGTGCTGCGCGCCGTGGACCTCGACCTCGACGTCGTCCGAGGCAACACCGGCCGGGTGTGGGTGGACGACGAGGACGAGTTCGCCGACCACCGGGTCGCCCTTCACTACCCCGACGAGCTGGCCCGGGCGGCGCTGGCCTCGTGCGAGCGCGTGCACGCGGCGGTCGCGGCCGAGGCCGCGCCGTACGACGGAACCGCTGAGGCGTGGCTCACCCGCTTGGGCTCTCTGCGCCGCGGTTGACCTGTGGAACGCTGGTGCGATGCGCATCGACTTCCACTCCTCCCCCGAGCCCACGCTCGGTGTCGAGTGGGAGCTGGCGCTCGTCGACCGGCGCACCCGCGACCTGCGCAACGACGCCACGCACCTCTTCGCCCGGGCCAAGCCGCGGCTGCCGGACCCCGACAAGCTCCACAAGGAGCTGCTGCGCAACACCATCGAGGTCGTCAGCGGGGTGTGCCACACGGTCGGCGAGGCGATGACCGACCTGCGCCGCACGCTCGAGGTGGTGGTGCCGGCCGGGGACTCGCTCGACCTCGACCTGTACGGCGGCGGCACCCACCCGTTCGCGTCGTGGACCGTGCAGCAGCTCTCCGAGGGCCACCGCTACGAGGAGCTGATCAACCGCACCCAGTGGTGGGGGCGTCAGATGCTGATCTGGGGCGTGCACGTGCACGTGGGGATGCCCGAGCGCGAGCGGGTGATGCCGGTGCTGTCCTCGCTCCTCAACTACCACCCCCACCTGCAGGCGCTCTCGGCGTCCTCGCCGATCTGGGCCGGGATCGACACCGGCTACGCGTCCAACCGGGCCCTGATGTTCCAGCAGCTCCCCACCGCGGGGCTGCCCTTCCAGTTCGAGCGGTGGTCGGAGTTCGAGTCGTTCGTCCACGACGAGCTCGTCACCGGGGTGATCGAGGAGATCTCCGAGGTCCGCTGGGACGTGCGCCCGGCGCCGCGCCTCGGCACCCTGGAGAACCGGATCTGCGACGGCGTCTCGGACATCACCGATCTGTCCGCTCTGGTCGCCCTCATGCACTGTCTGGTCGTCGACCTCGACACCCGGGCGGCCGCCGGGGAGACGCTGCCGACGATGCCGCCCTGGCACGTCCAGGAGAACAAGTGGCGCGCGGCCCGCTACGGCCTCGACGCGATCGTGATCACCGACGCCGACTCCGCCGAGCGGCTGGTCACCGAGGACCTCACCGACCTGCTGTAGCGGCTCGCACCGACCGCCGACCGGCTCGGGTGCAGCGAGGAGCTCGCCCTCGTCGCCTGCATCCCGGAGCGCGGGGCGTCGTACCAGCGCCAGCGCGCCGTCGCCGAGCGCACCGACGGCGACCTGGTCGCCGTCGTCGACTCGGTGGTGCGCGAGCTGAGCGACGGGCTCAACCGTTGACCCGCCCGTAACTTTCGGGCGGGTCAACGCTCAGTTGCGGGCGGGTCGACCATCTCGAGGCGGACGCCGAGCAGGCGGACCGGGCGGCCCTGCTCGACCCGGTCCAACAGCGACACCGCTGCCGCCTCGAGGACGGCCGGGTCGTTGGTCGGCTCGGGCAGCGTGAGGCTGCGACTGACGGTCACGAACGGGCGGTAGCGGACCTTGAGGCCCACCCGGGCGGCCGGCCGCCCCTCCCGGTCGAGGTCGGCGACCACCCGGCGGGCGAGCGTCCGGACCTCCTCGGTGACCCGAGACCAGTCCTCGAGATCCTCCTGGTAGGTCTCCTCGCGGCCGTGCGCCCGCGGCACCCACGGCGTCGCGTCGACCGGGCTCGTGTCGACCCCACGGCCGAGCCGGTGGAACCACGGGCCCATCGTCGGGCCCAGCTCGGCCGCGAGCACCCGGGCGTCGGAGCGGGCGAGCTGGTCGACGGTGTCGATGCCGAGCGCCGCGAGCTTCTTCGCGGTCTTGCCGCCGATCCCCCACAGCGCGGTGGTCGGACGCTCGCCCATCACCGCGAACCAGTTCTCCTCCGTCAGCTGCCACACCCCGCGCGGCTTGCCGAAGTCGGTCGCGATCTTGGCGCGCAGCTTGTTGTCGCCGATGCCGACCGAGCAGTGCAGCCGGGTCGCGGCCAGCACCTCCCCGCGCAGGTGCTCGGCGAACTCCCGCGGGTCGCCGAGGTCGCCGTGACCGGGACCCGCCGCGAGGAACGCCTCGTCCCAGCCGAGGACCTCGAGCACGACCGGCACCCCGCCCCACTCCAGGCCCCGCAGCGTCGCCATCACCTCCGCCGACGCCGCGTCGTAGGCGTCCTTGTCCACCGGCAGGAACACGGCGTCCGGGCACCGGCGCGCGGCCACCCGCAGCGGCATTCCCGAGCCCACCCCGAAGGCGCGGGCCTCGTACGACGCGGTGGCCACCACGCCGCGCTCCGTCGGGTCGCCCCGCCCGCCGACGACCACCGGGAGCCCCGCGAGCTCGGGGCGCCGCAGCACCTCGACGGCCGCGATGAACTGGTCGAGGTCGACGTGCAGCACCCAGCCCGGGCCCGCTCTCGGAGTGCTCGGCGCGCTCATCGCGGTGGCGGGGGCAGCGCCTCGGTCGACTCGAGCTGGTCGAGCCCCGTGACCATGAGCAGGTCGACCACCACCGACCGCAGCTGGGCCAAGATGGCCTCGGCGGTGAGCAGGTCCGTGCGCTCGACCAGGCCCGTGGCCTCGCCGACCGCGAGCAGCGCGGCCCGCGCGGCGGTCGCCATCCGGTCCTCGCCGAGCTCGTCGGCGACCTGGTCGGCCGCGTCGGCGAGGTCGAGGGCCAGCAGGGAGTACGACGGCGGCACGGGGCGCCGTCGGTAGGCCGCGACCGCCGTCTGCCGCACCAGCACCCGCGTGCTGCGCAGCGCCCGGTCGAGCGGGTCGACGAGGTCGACCATCTTGCGCAGGTCACCCTTGTGCCGCACCCGGAACGGCGACGACTCGACGACCGAGAGCCCCTCGTCCGCGGCGTCCTTCAGCTCGCGGATCAGGTAGTCGGTCGACCGCGCGTCGGCGAGCAGCTCCATCGCCCGCGCCGCCTCGCCGTCGGTCATCACCTCGCCCGCGGCCCGCAGCAGCGCGGCGGTCTTGCGCATCACGACCGCCGCCTGCTCCCGAGGCCGGCGCAGCGGCGCCGCGGGCACCACGGTGGCCGCGACCAGGGCCACCGCACCACCGACCACCGCGTCGGTCCACCGGGTGAACGCCGCGCCCGGGTCGGGCACCAGAGAGGCGACCACGATCGACTGGACCGCGGCCTGGGTGACGAACAGCTGACCGCCGTCGAGCAGGAACGCCGCCGACATCGCGAGCGCCACGATCAGCCCGATCTGCCACCAGCCCGACCCGAGCCCGGCCACGAGCAGGTCGGCGAGGAAGACGCCCACGGCGACCCCGACGGTCACCTCCGCGACCCGCCGCAGCCGCTGGCCGTACGACGTGCCGAGCGCGACCACTGCCGCCACCGGCGCGAAGAACGGCGTGGGGTGGCCGAGGACGTCGGCGGCGATCAGCCAGGCGACCGCGGCGGCGAGCGCACACTGGCCGATCTGCCAGGACTTGGACTGCCAGCGCCGGACCCGGGCGCGGGCCGAGGTGCGACCGCGGTCCCACATCCGGTCGAACGGCCCCTCCATGGCCGCGATCCTGCCACGGCCGGCCCCCTCATCCGGCGTGCGCCCAGTCCAGGGCCTGCTTCAGGTCGGCGAGGTCGCGGTACCAGGTGCGGACCTGCGTGCGGCAGCGCACCCGCGCGACGCGGGTGTCGTACTCGGCGCACTCCGCGGCGGCCTCGGAGTCGGTGGGCGGGAACTCCGCCGTGCCGTCGTAGTGCTGGATCTCGAAGCCGTTCGCGGCGTCACCGGTGACCTCGACGATCGTGTCGCCCGGGGGCTCGTCGACGGCGCCGACCGCGGCGGCGCCGAGCCCCCCGCAGGCGAACGCGACGGTGGCGACGGCGGTGAGGAGGACGGTGGTCTTCATGGGCAGCTCCCGAGGGTTCGTGTCGCCGGGAGGTCCGGCGCACGAGCGACGCTAGGAGCGGGCGGCGACGGCGGGGGCCGCGCGCCAAGCTGCCTGGGGAGACCGCCGACGAAGGGCGCGCTGTGGACGGAGAGCGGGCCGGTCAGCGCGCCAGCGTGACCGTGATCGTGCTGTCGGTGCACCCGTCGGCGAGCGACCTCATCGCGCTCTTCTCCGCGCTGTCGACCGACAGCCGCCAACGGTGCTTCACCGCGACCCACTCGCGCAGGTAGCGGCACCGCTGTTGGGCGGGCAGCCACTCGGCGACGTCCTGGTCGCCCTTGGACCGGTTGACCGACGCGGTCACCCCGACCAGGGTCCGGCGGTCGCCGAGGTCGTTGGCGTAGGCCTCGCGGGTCGCGTTGGACCAGCTGCCCGCACCCGAGTCCCACGCCTCGGCCAGCGGCACCAGGTGGTCGATGTCGAGCGCCGACGCGCTCGTCTGGGAGACGCCGTCGTAGTAGGAGTACCAGCGACCGCCCGTCAGCGCGCAGCCCGCGCCCACGCTCGGCGCCTCCTCCGCCTCGGCGATCAGCACCTCGTCGCGGGTGTCGCAGCCGTCCCCGTCGGCGTCGACCCAGTGCCGGAACAGGTCGCGCGAGTAGCCGGTGCGCGACTCGGTCGCGGTCGGCAGGTCGGCGATGGCCTGGGTCAGCGGCGCGGAGTAGTCGGAGGCGAGCGCCGCGGACGGCACCGCGACGACGCCGGCGACGGCGAGGGTGACGGACACGAGCGCGAGCAGCGGACGACGAACCATGAGGACTCCCGAGAAGGTGGTCGACGGTGCAACGGACGGGTGGGTGGTACGTCGACCCTCGTGGAGACCGCCCCGGGTGGCAAGGAGACCGGGACGGAACTCTCCGGGACGGTCCCGGGTCCTGGAGGGATGGTGGCACGCCCCGGTCGGGCGCGTGGCACCGCGCAGGTGGTTCTGCCGACGGAACCCTCAGGTCCGCCCACCGGCTGCCGGCCGGTGTCGTCTGGTCACCAACCGCAGCCTCCGGGGCGGAATCTCTGTCGTTGGTGACCAAACCGCAACGGTTCCTCAGCGGGACCCGGTTGGGGACCCATAAGGGTGAGGTTCGGGCCACCGAGGCGTGGGTACGTCCCGGTCGTGGATGCAGGGGAGCTCCTCGGCGGCCGGTACCGGCTGGCCGAGCGGATCGGTGCGGGCGGCATGGGCGCCGTCTACCGGGCACACGACACCCGGCTGGACCGCCCGGTGGCGGTCAAGGTGCTGCACGAGGGGCGCGACGTGGACGACGTCACCCGGGCCCGGCTGCGCGTCGAGGCGAGGCTGGCCGGGACCGTCCGCCATCCCGGAGTCGTCCAGGTCTTCGACTACGGCGAGGATCCGCGCCCGGACGGGGTGGCGCCGTTCGTCGTCATGGAGTACGTCGCGGGCACGCCGCTCTCGCACGTGCTGCGCGAGGAGGGCCCGCTGTCGCCCGCCCGGACCGCCGAGCTCGTCGGCGACGTCGCCCAGGCACTGCAGGCCGCGCACGCGGCGGGCGTGGTGCACCGCGACCTGAAGCCGTCGAACATCCTGGTCACCCCCGAGGGCCGGGCCGTGCTCGTGGACTTCGGGGTGGCCCGCTCCGACACCATGGAGCCGCTGACCGAGACCGGCCTGATCATCGGCAGCGCCGACTACCTCAGCCCCGAGCAGGTGCAGGGGCAGCGGGCCACGGCCGCCTCCGACGTGTTCGGTCTCGGCGTGGTCGCCCACCAGTGCCTCAGTGCCACCTCGCCGTTCCACCGCGACACCCAGGCGGCGACCGTGCTCGCCCGCCTGCACGAGGACGCCCCCGAGCTGCCCGGCTCGGTGCCGGCGCCCCTGCGTCGCCTGATCGCCTCGATGCTCGCTCGCGACCCGGCCGACCGCCCGACGGCGGCCGAGGTCGCCGAGCGGTCCACGACGGCCGCCCGCCCGGGTCCGGTGCTGCCGCCGATGCCGCCGCCGGCGGCGGCGCCCGCGGTCGCGCCGCCGGTCCGGGCCGGGTGGAACCGGCAACGTCTGCTGGCGATCGCCGTCGCCGCCGTGCTGCTGGCCGGCACCGTCGGGCTGCTCGCCCTGCAGCGGCGCGACGTGCCGACAGCCGGCGCGTCCGAGCTCGCGGTCCCGTCCGTCGTCGGGCTGCCCGTCGACCGGGCCACCCGGCTGGTGCGCGCGGCCGGCTTCGAGGTCGTGGTCGAGGACGCGCAGGAGACCACCCGGACGACCGGCAGGCCCGGCGAGGTCGTCGACCAGTCACCCGACCCGGGACCGTACGCCGGCACCGCCGCCCAGGTGACCCTGTGGGTGGTGCCCGACGTACCGGAGCCCACCGCGACCGCGACCGCGCCTGCGCCCGCGCCCGCGCCCCAGCAGACCGACGCGGGCCCGCGTGGGAAGGCCCGCGGCCACGGGCCGACCGCGAGCCACGGCAAGGGTCACGCGAAGCCGAAGCATGCCAAGCCGCCCCAGCACGGCAAGAAGCGCCACTGAGCCGACCCGCTGAGACCGCCCTTGTGGCGCTCGTCACGACCGGTCATAGTCGGACGCCACGACAAGGAAGTGGGGGACGCGCGTGGTCTCACCGATCGATCCGACGGCTACGGGGTTCCTGCTCGCCGAGAACCGCAGCATGCCCATGCACGTCGGTGGGCTGCAGCTCTTCGAGAAGCCGGAGGGCGCCGGACGGGACTACGGGCGCCAGATGTTCGAGGCGATGCGCGACGTCTCCGAGGTCGCCCCGCTGTTCATCAAGCGGCCGCACCGGTCGATCGCGACCGCCGGGCAGCTCGTCTGGGTCGAGGACGAGCAGTTCGACATCGAGCACCACGTGCGGCACAGCGCCCTGCCCCGGCCGGGCCGGGTGCGCGAGCTGCTCGACCTGGCCGGCCGGCTGCACAGCACCCGCCTCGCCTGGGAGCGGCCGCTGTGGGAGGCGCACGTCATCGAAGGGCTGCGCGACGGCCGGGTGGCGCTGTACACCAAGACCCACCACGCGCTGGTCGACGGCATCTCCGCGATGCGGCTGCTGCAGGGCGTGCTCACCACCGACCCCACCCGGCGCGGGATGCCCGCTCCGTGGGACGCCCGCACCCGCGACCGCCGTACCGGCGCCACCGGCGGCGGCTCCGGCACCAGCCTCGCCGAGATGCCGGCCCAGGTGGTCCGTGAGGCGCTCCACCAGGGCCTGGGGATCGTCGCCGAGGCGGCCGGCATGCCCGGCGCACTCGTGCGGACGATCACCAAGGGCGTGCGCAACGAGACCTCCGCGATCTCGCTGCACGCTCCGCGCACGATCTTCAACCAGAAGATCACCGGGTCACGCCGGTTCGCGGCCCAGGACTGGCCGATCGAGCGGCTCCAGGCGATCGGCAAGGCGACCGGCACCACGATCAACGACGTGGTGCTGGCGATGAGCAGCGGCGCGGTGCGTGCCTACCTGCTCGAGCAGGAGGCGCTCCCCGACACTCCGCTGGTCGCGATGGTGCCGATCGGGCTCAAGGCCAAGGAGTCCCACGTCGCCTCGGTCGAGGGCGGCAACGCCATCGGCGCGGTCATGTGCCGGCTCGGCACGGACCTGGCCGACCCCGCTGACCGGCTGACCGCGATCCATCGGTCCATGCAGGAGGGCAAGGACGCCCTCGCGAGCATGACGCCCACCCAGATCCTGGTGATGAGCGCGCTGGGCCAGGCGCCCGCGATCGTCGCGCCGATGCTCCGCATGCAGGGCGTCGTGCGGCCGCCGTACAACCTGATCATCAGCAACGTCCCGGGGCCGCGGAGCACGCACTACTGGAACGGCGCCAAGCTGGTCGGCAACTACCCGCTCTCGATCCCGATCAACGGGATGGCGCTGAACATCACCTGCACGTCGTACGACGGCAACATGGGCTTCGGCCTGATCGGCTGCCGTCGGACCGTCCCGCACCTGCAGCGGCTGCTCGCCCACCTCGACGACGAGGTCCGGGCGATGGAGAAGGCGGCCGGGATCTAGGGCTCCCCGAACCCACCACCGACGGTTTCGGCGACCGCCCGCAGCCGGGTCCGGGTGATGTCGGCGACCGTGAGCAGCCCGGCGGCGCGGGCGTTGGAGCCCTCGCGGGTCGGCTCGGCGGAGTTGATGCTCAGGCAGCGGCGGGTGCCGCCGTCGGCGAGGTTCTGCAGCGCGACCGCGTGGCCGGTGGTGCCGCTGCCGGCGAAGAAGTCGAGCACGACCGCGTCGTCGGGCATGGTGCCGAGGATCCGCCGGACCAGGCCGGTCGGCTTCGGCGACTCGAAGACGTGGCCCACGACGTCCTTGAGCTCGGCGACCGCGGTGTCGGTCGACCCGATCTCCTCGGCCAGCCAGATCGTACGCAGCTTCTTGCGACGCACGCCCGGGGTCTCCCCGGCGGTGACCGGGTGCAGCCAGTCCCTCTGGAAGACGTCGACCCGCTCCCCCTCCCGGCCCTTGACCCTCCGGCACACCAGGTCGCCGGGCCGCTGGTCGATCAGCGGCCGGCTCCAGCGCCACACGGCGGGCCGCCCGTCGCCGAAGACCGGGCCGATCTCGACCGCGCCCTCGAACGGCGCGGTCGCGACGCGGCCGCTGTCCGGGTCGCCCCACACGGTGAAGTGCAGGGTCCGTGCGGTGACCGGGTTGAACTTCTTGTTGGTGTTGCGCAGCGGCAGGTGCCGGTACCGCCGGCCCTCCGGGCTCTCCAGCGGGAAGTCGGCGGGGTCCACGGTCTCCGTCGTGGACGCATCGAGCGCGGTGCGGGCGGCATCTCGTGCGTAGACCAGCAGGTACTCGTGACTGGTGGCGAAGCCCTTGCCGAGCTGCCGTCCCTTGGGGTTGAGGTTCACCACGACCTGGGCGAGGAAGTTGGGAGCGCCGTACACCTCGTCCATCAGCAGCCGCAGCTGCGCGACCTCGTGGTCGTCGATGCTCACGAAGATCGCCCCGGTCTCGGCCAGCACCTCGCGCGCCGCCGCCAGCCGGGGCCGCATCATCGCCACCCAGGCGTCGTGGCCCGCGAAGTCGTCGCGGTAGGCGAAGTCGTTGCCGGTGTTGTACGGCGGGTCGATGTAGACGAGGTCGACCGGGCCGCCGAGCAGTGCCGGCACGCGAGGCAGCACGTCGAGGTTGTCGCCCTCGACGAAGAGGTTCCACGGCCCGGCCACGGCCCGACCCTAACCGCGGGACGCCGCGCGAAGATCGCCGAAACGCCACGGACGCCGGCCCGGCCACCGGACAATCGCGGGGTGTTCCGCATCCTCTCGGCGCGCCTGGCCCAGCGACGGGCCCAGCGCCGGGCCCAGCGACGGGCCCAGCGCCGGCATGACCGCGAGATCCGCGGGCTGCTGCGGGACCTGGAGCGGCTCGAGCGGCGGCCGCAGCGTACGCCGCGCGCACGGGGCTGGCCGGGCAGCTCCGGGCACCGTGCCCGCACCCACACCTCGATGCTGCTCGCGCTGGTGCTCACCGTGCTGGTCGTCACCTTCAACCCGACCTCCACCGGCGAGCGGCTGCGCGGCATGCTCGGCCTCGGCCAGGACCTGACGTTCACGATCAGCGATCCCGGGGGCCTGGGCTACGCGTTCGCGATGATGCAGCCCGACGGCCGCAGCCCGGTCATGTGGGACGGCTGCCGCGAGATCTCCTACGTCGTCAACCCCGCAGGCGCGCCGGCCGGACACCTGGCCCAGGTCGCCGCCGCGGCCGCCGACCTCGAGCGGGCCAGCGGCCTGCGGCTCCGGTACGCCGGCCCCACCGACGACCGCGACTTCGGGCACCGGTCCGGACCCTTCGGGTCCGCGCCCCCGGTGCTCGTGGCCTGGGCGACACCCGACGAGGTCCCCGAGCTCGCGGGTGACGTCGCCGGGGTCGGCGGCGCGGAGGCCAGGTCGCTGACCCCCGATCGGCTCGTCTACGTGACGGGGATGGTCGCGCTCGACCGGGACGGGTTCGCCGAGATCGGCGCGCGGCCCGGCGGGCCCGAGCTCCAGCGCGCGGTGGTCGAGCACGAGCTGGCCCACGTCCTCGGCCTCGACCACGTCGACGACCCCGCCCAGCTCATGTACGCCCAGACGACCGGCCAGCGGCACCTCGGCGCCGGTGACCTGGCCGGACTGGCCGTGCTCGGCAGCGGGCCCTGCCGCTGAGCCACGCCTGGCCGACGGCTGGGCTCCGGGGACACGGCCACCCACCTCCCCATCGTCGGCAGGTGGGAGGCATAGCCTTGGAGAGGTGCGTACCCGCCTCTTCTCGGTCAGTCTCGCCGCATGCCTGCTCGCGGCCACGGGTCCCGCCCTCGCGGGCGACCCGGGCAGCGACGCGCCCGCTGCGCGAGAGCACGGCGGCGAGGGACACCGGCCGGACGTGCCGCGCACCCTCCACCCGCAGCACAGTTCCGGAGGGGAGGAGGGCGAGCTCGCGACGCCCCTGCCGCCGTACGCGCGGCGCACCACGACCCAGACCAGCCGGGTCAGCTGGCAGGTCGCCCCCGGGGTGTCGTTCACCCGCTGGAGCCAAACCGACGCCCGCGGTCCGATCACCGCCCACCTGCTTACGATCGACCCGAGCACGCCCGGGCTCAAGATCGACTACGCCAGCATGGGCTCCGTACGCCGGGTCGCGCCGGTGCGCCACATCCTGGCCGTCGACCACGCGATCGCCGGGGTCAACGGCGACTTCTACGACATCGGCCACACCGGCGCGCCGCTCGGTCTCGGCAAGGACCGCCAGCGCGGGCTGCTGCACGCCCGTGAAGACGGCTGGAACAACGCGTTCTTCATCAACCGCAACGGCCGGGCCGGCATCGGCGACCTGCCGATGACCGCGACCGTGCCCTACCACCCCCGGCTGAAGATCACGAACCTGAACTCGCCGTTCGTCACCCCTGGCGGCATCGGCATCTACACCCCCCGCTGGGGCCGGACCGCCGGGTACGGCGTCACCCAGGGCCAGACCAAGAACGTGCGGGCGGTGACGGTCGTCAACGGACGGGTGAGCACCAACCGCCCCAGGCTCAGCAATGACAAGCCGATCGAGGGTCTGCTGCTCGTCGGCCGTGGCGACGGCGCCTCGGTGCTGCGCCAGCTGCCGGTCGGCACCCGGCTCAAGGTCCGGTGGTCGCTCGCGGAGCGGCCGCAGATGGCGATCAGCGGCAACCGCTTCCTGGTCCACGAGGGGATCATCCGCGTCGTGGACGACCGCGAGATGCACCCGCGCACCGCGGTCGGCGTCGACGCGGACACCGGCGAGGTGCTGCTGCTGGTGGTCGACGGCCGGCAGGACGACAGCCGCGGCTACACGATGGTCGAGCTCGCCAACCTGATGATCGACCTGGGTGCCGACGAGGCGGTCAACCTCGACGGCGGCGGCTCCTCGACGATGATCGCCAAGAACCGCAACGGCAGGATGGCGGTGCTCAACGACCCATCCGACGGCTTCCAGCGCTGGGTCGCCAACGCGATCGAGGTGACCTACACCCCGCCGTCCTCCTAGGCCTCGCCCTACGACGTGGCAGGAACGGGCGCGAGCGCCACGGTCGTCACCGGGGCCAGGCACTCCTTCATCGGCGAGGGGACCTTCTGCGGGGTGATCTCGATGCCGCCCCCGGCGCGCGTGACGTCCGCGCCGGGCGGCACGTCACAGCCGATGGAGACGACGGCCGCGACGAGCGTGTTCCCCTCGGGGATCACCACCCGGCCCGCGGCTCGGGTGACCTTCGCGGCGAAGGAGTCGCTGAACTCCGCGACGTACGCCGCCACCGCGGCGGCGTCGTCGAGCTCGGTCGCTCGCCGGGACACCTCGCCCCCACCCGCCGTCCCGGACACCAGCGTCGGCGCGACGTAGCAGTCGCCGGCACCCTCGTCGCACGGATCCACCGCCGAGGGGGTGCGGTCGCCTCGGCCGGCGCCCGCGTCGTCCGACCCGCACCCGACCGGGAGCGCGAGGGCGGTGAGGAGGATCGTCGTCCCGAGAATCCGTCGCATGACCATGGGACGGTAGCCGCCCGGCCGGGGTTCCGGCTCGGGTCCCGGTGCGTGGCAGGCTTCGGGGCGTGCCCCGCTTCACCCGCGCCGAGCTCGAGTCCTACCGCGACGCCGAGGTCCCCGACCTGGTGGGCCCGGGGCTCAGGCTGCTGTTCGTCGGCATCAACCCGGGTCTGTGGACCGCGGCCACGCAGACGCACTTCGCACACCCGGTGAACCGCTTCTACCCCGCGCTGCTCGCCGCCGGGATCATCACCGAGCCGATCAGCCCCTCGGCGGGCATGACCGACGCGGACCGCGACCACCTGCGCAGCCGTGGCATCGGCATCACCAACATCGTGCGCCGGGCCACCGCCCGCGCCTCCGAGCTCACCGACGAGGAGCTGCGGGCCGGCGGGGTCGCGCTGGTGGAGACGGTCCGGCGTACGACGCCGCGCGTGGTCGCGATCGCCGGGATCACGGCCTACCGGGCCGCCTTCGGACAGCGGCGGGCGGTCCTCGGACGCCAGCCCGAGCCGCTCGCCGGCGCCGAGCTGTGGGTGGTGCCCAACCCGAGCGGCCTCAACGCCCACGAGACGGTCGCCTCCCTGGCTGCGGCGTACGCCGACGCGGCCCGGGCGGCGGGCGTCATCTGAGGCGCTTCGCCACGCGTGCCATCGTGGGGCCCATGAGCGACACCTCCGCTGCCACCGCACCGATCGTGGTCGTGACCGGGGCCAACGGCCTGGTCGGCTCGCGGGTCTGCGCGGCCCTGTCCGAGCGGGGCGCCACCGTGCGCGCCGTCGTACGCCGAGCCGGCTCCGCGCCGCGCCTGCCGGGCGTGGAGGAGCGGGTCGGTGCGTTCGGGGACCCGGCGTTCGCCGCCGCCGTGGCCGAGGGCGCCACCGCGGCGGTGACGACCGTGCACCCGATGGGCAGCGATCTCGAGACCCAGCGCCGGGTGGGCGTCGAGGCGACGGCGACGTTCGCCCGGGCCGCGGCGGCCTCCGGCGTCGAGCGGCTGGTGCACGTCTCGACCGCGGCGGTCTACGACCGGTCCCCGGGCGTCGGGGACGTCGACGAGTCGGCGGCGCTCGTCACGGACGACGCGAACGACTACGCCGTGACGAAGCGGGACACGGACGCCGAGCTCGCGGCGGTCGCGGGCCCCACCCGGGTGCTGGTCCGGCCGCCGGCGATCCTCGGGAGCGGCGACAGCTCGGTCTGGAACACGCTCCGCCCCGCCGCGATCCGCGACGACGAGAGCGCCCGGCGGGTGGCGCCCGACCAGACGTTCTCGTGGGTCCACGTCGACGACCTCGCCGCGTTCGTCGCCGACGTCGCCGCCGGTCGGGTCCCTGCGGGCACCGACCCGGAGGCCGGGCCCGTCACCGGCGGGTGCACGGCGGTGAACCTGGCGGCCGCCCCGGGCACGGCGCGTGACTACTACGGGACCGTCACCGGTGCTCTGGGGGTGACGCCGGTCTGGGACGACGGCCCGGCGTGGACCGGGCGGATCCGCGCCGACCGCGCACGCGGGTGGGGCTGGCAGCCCACCGTCGACCTGTCAACGGCCCTGGCCGAGATCGCCGACGGCCTGCGCGCTCACCACTCGTAGCGCAGCGACCACCAGTGCGGCCCCCGGTCGGGGCGCCGCCGCCAGCCGATGCGGACCAGCTCGGCGTCGAGCTCGGCGAGACGCTGGCGGGCGAGCTCGGTCCACTTGTCGTCCCCCTCGTCCTCGAGGTCCTGGAGGAACGGCAGCGGGAACCGCACGCTCGCGGCCGCGTGGTCGCTCTCCTGGTGCGCCGGGATGGGGGCGGCCGCGACGAACCGGTACACCGGGCCACCGCCGGCGCCCATGACCGCGCCGAACAACGCGCTCTTCCAGGAGTGCCGGCCCACCTCCTCGAGGTGGATCTGGATCGCGCCCTCGGGCGGCTCCGCGATCTCCACCAGCCCCTGGTCGTCCGACGAATGCCATGTCGTCATGGCGCTCACCCTCCCGTGGCGGCCACTCCCGCCCGCCACCATGCTGGCGGGCGGGCCCGGACCCGGGTAGAGGCCTATGTCCTGGGCCCCGGTCGATCCTCGGGAGACGACGAAGGAGAGGAGCACCCGCTCCTCTCCACTTCCAACGTATAGCGCAGGTGGGGGCTTGCGGCAAGGCCCCGGTGAGGCCGCAGAATCACCGGCCGACGCCGTCAACAGGGGGATCTCACGCATGACCAGAGGCACGACCAGCCCGACGACCAGCCCGACGACCAGCCCGACGACCAGCCCGACGACCAGCCCGACGACCAGCCCGACGACCAACACTGCGTTCGACCTGGCCGAGGGGCTCGAGGCCAAGGCCGACCCGGTCCTGATCGGCCGCGACCAGCGGCACTTCGCCGCGATCGGCCAGGCGATCGAGGAGGCCGTCGACGACCTCACCGAGCGGCTCGACGCCGCCCGCCGGCAGGCCGGCGGGACCGGTCAGGAGGCCATGGACCGCGACCTCGAGGTGCACCGGCTGACCGCACGCCTGCGCACGCTCCGGCGCTACGGCCTCGACCTGTGCCTCGGACACGTGGTCGGCGCCGACGACCCGGAGCCGACGTACGTCGGACGTCTCGGGCTCACCGACCGCTCGGGCCGGCGACTGCTGATCGACTGGCGCTCCCCGGCGGCCGAGCCGTTCTTCGCCGCCACCCACGCGCACCCGATGGGCCTGGTCAGCCGCCGCCGGTACCGCTGGACCCGGGGCCGGGTCACCGACTACTGGGACGAGGTCTTCACCGCGGACGGCCTGGAGGGGCACCACGCTGCCCTCGACGACCAGTCCGCGTTCGTCGCGAGCCTCGGCGCAAGCCGGTCGCCGCGGATGCGGGACGTGCTGGGCACCATCCAGGCCGACCAGGACGCGATCATCCGCGCGGGCTCGCGCGGCGCGCTGGTCGTCGACGGCGGCCCGGGCACCGGCAAGACCGTCGTGGCGCTCCACCGCACGGCGTACCTCCTCTATGCCGACCCCAGGCTCGGCCACCGCCGCGGCGGCGTGCTGTTCGTCGGCCCGCACGAGCCCTACCTGGCCTACGTCGCGGACGTGCTGCCGAGCCTCGGCGAGGAGGGCGTGCAGACCTGCACGCTGCGCGACCTGCTGCCGGAGGGCGCGACCGCCGCACCCGAGACCGACCCCGCGGTCGCCGCACTCAAGGCGTCCGCGGACCTGGTGCGCGCGATCGAGCCGGCGGTGCGGATCTGGGAGGAGCCGCCCACCGAGCCGATGCTCGTCGAGACCCCGTGGGCCGACGTCCCGCTGAGTGCCGAGGACTGGGCCGAGGCGTTCGAGTCGCCCGCGCCCGGCACCCCGCACAACGAGGCGCGCGACGAGGTCTGGGAGGCGCTGCTCGCGATCCTGGCCGACAAGCACGCCGACGAGGCCGGTGAGGAGGTCCCCGGCGACGGCCTGCGCCGCGCGCTGGTGCGCAACGCCGACCTCGTGGACGCCTTCACCCGGGCCTGGCCGCTGGTCGAGGCCACCGAGCTGGTGGGCGACCTGTGGTCGGTGCCGGCGTACCTCCGCCGCTGCGCTCCCTGGCTCGCGCCCGAGGACGTACGCCGCCTCCAGCGCGCGGACCCGCACGCGTGGACGCTGTCCGACCTGCCGCTCCTCGACGCGGCGCGCCAGCGGCTCGGCGACCCGGACGTCTCCCGGCAGCGGCGCCGCCGCGAGGCGGCGCTGGCCGCTGCGCGGGAGGAGATGGACCGGGTCGTGGACCACCTGGTCGCCACCGACGACTCCGAGATGATGGTGATGTCGATGCTGCGCGTGGAGGACCTGCAGGGCGCACTGGTCGACGAGGACGCCGCGCCCCGGCCCGACCCGGACCGGCTGGCCGGGCCGTTCGCCCACGTCGTGGTCGACGAGGCGCAGGAGCTGACCGACGCCGAGTGGCAGATGCTGCTCGCCCGCTGCCCCTCCCGCAGCCTGACGATCGTCGGTGACCGCGCCCAGGCGGGCCACGGCTTCGCCGAGTCCTGGGCGGACCGGCTGGCGCGGGTCGGGCTCCACCACGTCGAGGTGGCGTCGCTGAGCATCAACTACCGGACGCCGGCCGAGGTGATGGCCGCGGCCGAGCCGGTGATCCGGGCCGCGCTGCCCGACGCCAACGTGCCGACGTCGGTGCGCAGCACCGGCGTGCCGGTGCGCCACGGGTCCGTGGCGGACCTGCCGTCGATCGTGACGTCCTGGCTGGCCGAGCACGCCGAGGGCATCGCGTGTGTGATCAGCACCGGGCCGCTCGACGTCGCACTGCCGGCGTCGTCCCGCGTCCGAGTGCTGACGCCCGAGCTCGCCAAGGGACTGGAGTTCGACCTCGTGGTGCTCGTCGATCCTGACGCCTTCGGCGAGGGCATCGAGGGTGCCGTGGACCGCTACGTCGCCATGACCCGCGCCACGCAGCAGCTGGTCGTGCTGACGCACGACGGTTGAGGCACCACCACGGCTCGAGCTGATCGCCGCGGGCGCGTGGGGCTGCGGGGATCTCGACGGGCTCTCGGGCCGGGGGGCCCGCGCTGCTCGATCTATGACTCCCGGTCATGGGTGTGGCCCCGTCGGCCGCGGCCGGCGGGGTCGTGCCAGTCGATATGTCGGGTGTAGGTCCGACCCATCGGGCTGGTCCACACCATCAACCGATGCCCGACCCTCTGTAGGGTCCAGCCGCCGTGGGTCTTCAAGCGGTGGTGGAATCGGCACTCGGGGACGAGGTTGCACGAGCAGGTGGGTCCGCCGTCGGCCCAGGCGACGACATGGTCGAGATCACAGCCGCGCGAGGGTCTGGAACATCCCGGAAAGACACAGGTCGGGTGCGTGAGAAGCACCTGCTCCCGCAGGCGCGGTGAGGGGGTGTAGCCGGGGACCTCGATGTGCTCGCCCAGGTCGACCACGGGCCGGATGACCACCTGGCCGGTGGCGGTCGAGCACCAATCCTCGACTTGTCCCACCAGGACGTTGCTCCCGGTGTTCTCCACTCCGGCCAGCGCACTCTCGGAGAGGTGCGTATAGATCACGAGCTGACGCTGCGACCGTCGCGGCAGCTCTGACTCGGTGTCGGGGGCGAGCATCAGGTCTCCGCGGGCCAGGGCGCCGGCGGCCATCGCGCGCCGGACGTCGAGGGACTCCTCGCAGCCGAGGTCGGCCAGCTGCTGAGCGCCTGCCCTGAGGGCGTGGTCGAGGTCGAGGGCGTCGGCGAGGTCGAGCTCCCCGCGCACCGTCGCGGTGCCGTCGAGTGAGGGGTGGTGGGTGTCGACGTCGAGGAACCGGCCCTCGGCGGCCAGGAGGCGGCGGTGCTCGGCCTCGACCGGGTCGAACAACGCGCGGGCTGCTTCGACGGTGCGGTCCAGCTGGGCCCAGGTGAGCCGGTGCGCGACCGGGGCGACGTGCCGGTCCACGTGGTCAGCCCCGTCGGCCGGCAGCGACATGGTCCGGTCGGCGATCTTGCGGGCCCGCCACACCGCGACCTGCCCGGCCATCACGCGTGCCCACAGCCGCGGGAGCCGGTACCTGACCTCGACCGCGTCACCCAAGTACGAGCGGCCGGCGTCGGTGGTCATCGCGACCGCGAGGGCGAAGTCGGCGACGCAGAACTCCGCGACCAACGGTGCGCCGGGTCCGGCGATCGCGAGCTCACCCTCCGTGCCTTCGACGGTGGCGGCGTCGTCCAGTGCGTCGACCGGGTGGGCGGCGGCCCACTCGGCGGCGAGTCGGAACTGGCCGACCTCGGCGTCGGTGAGCACCGAGTGGGTCGACTCCAGGGCAGCCAGGACCTCGGCCGGGGTGTCCGGTCCGAGGTGCTCGAGCGGGGTGGCTGCCATGTACCCATCCCAGCAGAGCCCACCGACATCCGAAGGGCCCAGAACGCTGTATCCACAGGGCCCTGGGCAATCCGAATTAGAATCGCGCGCCGGTCCAGGTGGGCTGATCGGCAGGAGGAATCCCGGGTCAACGACGACGACCACAGCACGGCGACCACAAGCCGACCTCGTGCCAACAGACCACGAAGACCACCCTCGGGTGACCACAGCGAACGGCGACCACGCTCCCTCGTTCTTCGACCACAACGACCCGAGCAGACCCGCAGGCCGACGCGCGCCGACCTGCGGGGTGGTTTCGAGACGGTTGCTGCGCAACCCCCTCAACCACCGTGCTGCGCTCGCCCCTCAGGGGTCTCGAGCTGCCGGCTGGTGGCGGTCCAGCTGGCCAGGAGACGCAGGGCGTCACGCGACGGGCTGGCGGGCTCGGTCGTGAAGATGAAAAGGGTCTGGTCCGGGTCGCCGGGGAGCAGCAGGGTCTCGTAGTCGACGACGACCTCGCCGGCGACGGGGTGCCGCAGGTGCTTGCGGCCGTGCGTGCGTTGGTAGACGCCGTGCTCGGCCCACCACGTGCGGAACTCCGCGCTCTCCTCGAGCAGCAGGGCGATGAGCTCCTGCAGACCGCGGTCGTCGGGGTGGGAGCCGTGGGCGAGGCGCAGCGACTCGACCACGGTCCGCGCCTGGTCGGGCCAGTCGAGGAACAACGCCCGGGCGTCGGGAGCGAGCAGGATCCAGCGGGCGTAGTTGCGCTCGGCGGCGGGCATCCGCTCGAAGTCGGTGAACAGCGCACGAGCCAGGGCGTTGCTCGCGAGCACCTCCGAACGCCGGCCGAGGATCAGGGCGGGCTGGCCGTCGAGGTCGTCGAGGAACTGGTGGAGCCCGGGGCGCACCCGCTGCACCGACGGCGCTGCGGGTCGGCCGCGCTGCCGCGTCCCACCGAGCAGGTGGTCGAGGTGCTCGCGGCCGGCGGCGTCGAGGGCGAGGGCGCGCGCGACGGCGTCGACCACCGCCGGCGACGGCGCGATCGGACGGCCCTGCTCGAGCCGGGCGTAGTAGTCGGTCGACACCCCCGCGAGCAGCGCGACCTCTTCGCGCCGCAGCCCGGGCACCCGGCGGATCCGGCCGTCGGCGGGCAGGCCGGCACGCAACGGGTCGACGCGGGCCCGGGCACGCCGCAGGAAGTCCGCGAGCTCGGTGTTGCGTTCGGCCATGCCCCCATCGTCGCAGTCGCGAGCACGGCTCGGGTGGGCCTGCCTAGGACGCCGAGTCCTCGGCATCGGAGGGCTCACGGACCGCCCCTGCAGCGGCGTACGGCGGCCAAGACTCGAGAGGTCGGCGCCACCAGGGCGCCACCCGACCACAGGAGAGTCCCATGACCTACCCCACCGACCGTCCCGCCACCTGGTTCGTCACCGGCACCTCGCGCGGCCTCGGCCTCGAGCTGGTCCGCCGGCTCCTCGTGCGCGGCGACCGCGTCGCTGCCACGACGCGCTCGATCCAGCGTCTGTGCGAGGCGCTCGGCACCACCGACACCTCGCAACTGCTGCCCCTCGAGGTCGACCTCACCGACGAGCAGTCCGTGGCCCACGCCGTCCGCGCGACCGCCGAGCGCTTCGGGAGCATCGACGTCGTCGTCAACAACGCGGGCTACGGCTACCTCGCCGCCGTCGAGGAGGTCAGCGACCGGGACGCGCGGCAGATGTTCGACGTGCAGGTGTTCGGCTCGTGGAACGTGCTGCGTGCCGTCCTCCCGATGCTGCGTCGCCAGCACGCCGGGCACATCATCAACATCTCGAGCATCGTCGCCCTGACGCCTTTCCCCGGCTGGGGCCTGTACGGCGCCGCCAAGTCCGCCCTCGGCGCGCTGACCGAGTCGCTGGCGGCCGAGGTCGCCGAGCACGGCATCGCGGTGAACCTCGTCGAGCCGGGCTACATGCGCACCGACTTCCTGCGCCCGGTCTCCCTCGGCCTGCCGACCACGACGGCGGACGGCTACGACGCGATCCGGTCGATGACCGAGACCCACCTGGCGATGCCGGGCACCCAGCTCGGCGACCCGACCCGTGCTGCGGCGGCCATCATCGAGGTGGCCGTCACCCGAGACGCTCCGATGCACCAGCTGCTGGGCTCGGACTCCTACCAGCTCGCGGGCGCGCGGCTCGAGGCGCTGGCCGACGACCTCGAGGCCGGACGCGCGCTCGCGGTCACGACCGACATCCCGCAGGACTGAGCGTCACTCCGGGAAGGGCTGGTCCTTGCCGAGCACGGTCAGGCCGTCCTCGACGACGAACCCGCGCGCCAGGTCGGCCTCGGCGTCGACGCCGATCTGAGCGCCGGCCGGGACGACCACGTTCTTGTCGAGGATCGCGTTGCGGACGACGGCGCCGGGCCCGACGTACACGCCGTTCATCAGCACCGACCCGGTCACCTCGGCGCCGGTCTCGACGCGCACGGACGGGGACAGCACCGACCGCCGCACCTTGCCGCCGGTGATCACGACACCGGGCGAGAGCACGGCCTCGTCCGCCTCGGGCCGGTCCCCGGTCGCCCCCTGGACGAGCTTGGCGGGCGGCTGGGGGCCGTAGGAGGTGTAGATCGGCCAGTCGAAGTTGTAGAGGTTGAAGACCGGCAGCGGCGAGACGACGTCCATCTGCGCGGCGTAGAAGGAGCCGATCGTCCCGACGTCGCGCCAGTAGCCGCGGTCGCGGTCGGTCGACCCGGGCACGTCGTTGTCCTTGTAGTCGTAGACCGCGGCCTGCTGGCGGCGCACGAACGCCGGGACGATGTCGCCGCCCATGTCGTGCTTGGAGCCGATCTCGGTGGCGTCGCGAGTCACCGCCTCGACCAGCGCGTCGGCGTCGAAGACGTAGTTGCCCATCGAGGCCAGCACCTCGCCGGGGCTGTCGGGCAGGCCGATCGGGTCGGTGGGCTTCTCGAGGAACTCGCGGATCTTCGAGGGGTCGTCAGGGTGCACGTCGATCACGCCGAACTGGTCGGCCAGCTCGATCGGCTGCCGGATCGCCGCCACCGTGCAGGCCGCGCCGCTGGCCACGTGCGCCTTCACCATCTGGTGGAAGTCCATCCTGTAGACGTGGTCGGCGCCCACCACCACGACGTAGTCGGGCCGCTCGTCGCGCATCAGGTTCAAGGACTGGTAGATCGCGTCCGCCGAGCCGAGGTACCAGTGCTTGCCGACCCGCTGCTGTGCCGGCACCGGGGTGACGTAGTTGCCGAGCATCGTCGACATCCGCCAGGTCTGGGTGACGTGCCGGTCCAGGCTGTGCGACTTGTACTGGGTGAGCACCACGATCTTGAGATAGCCCGAGTTGACGACATTGGACAGCGCGAAGTCGATCAGGCGGTAGATGCCCGCGAACGGCACCGCGGGCTTGGCCCGGTCGGCGGTCAGCGGCATCAGCCGCTTGCCCTCCCCTCCGGCAAGACAGATGACGAGCACGTTCTTGCGGGAGATCGAGACCATGGGGTCACGCTAGCGCCAGGGACCTCGGGACGGGGGCGAGTAGGTTCGCACCTGTGCGAGTCGATGTGCTGAGCAAGGAGTACCCGCCCGAGGTCTACGGCGGTGCCGGCGTCCACGTGGCCGAGCTGGTCCGGGCACTGCGGGCCCGCGACGACCTCACCACCCACGTGCACGCGTTCGGTGCGCTGCGGTCCGAGGACCGGACCTCGTCGTACGCCGACCTCGCGGAGCTGTCCCGCGCGAACGCCGCGCTGCGCACCCTCGGCGTCGACCTCGCGATCGCCGACGGCTGCGCCGGCACCGACCTCGTGCACTCGCACACCTGGTACGCCAACCTCGCCGGCCACCTCTCCGCCCTGCTGTACGACGTGCCGCACGTCGTGACCGCGCACTCGCTCGAGCCGCTGCGGCCGTGGAAGGCCGAGCAGCTCGGCGGCGGCTACGCGATCTCGTCGTGGGCGGAGCGGACCTCCTACGAGGCCGCGGCCGCGGTGATCGCGGTGTCGGCCGCCATGCGGGACGACGTGCTTGCGTCGTACCCCCGCATCGACCCGGCCCGGGTCCACGTGGTGCACAACGGCATCGACACCGGGGACTGGCAGCCGGCGCGCGACCCCGACCGGGTGCGCGAGCTCGGCGTCGACCCGGACCGGCCGTCGGTGGTGTTCGTCGGCCGGATCACCCGCCAGAAGGGGCTGCCGCTGTTCCTGCGCGCCTGCGCGGCGCTGCCACCGGACGTGCAGATCGTGCTGTGCGCGGGCGCCCCGGACACGCCCGAGATCCTCGCCGAGGTCGAGAGCCTGGTCGACGGGCTGCGCGCCACCCGCGCCGGCGTGGTGTGGATCCCGGAGATGCTGCCCCGGCGCGACGTCGTGGCGCTGCTGACCGCCGCGACGGCGTTCGCGTGCCCCTCGATCTACGAGCCGCTCGGCATCGTCAACCTCGAGGCGATGGCCTGCGAGACCGCGGTGGTCGCGACCGCGACCGGCGGCATCCCCGAGGTCGTCGTACCGGGCGAGACCGGCCTGCTCGTTCCGATCGACCAGGCAGGAGACGGCACCGGCACGCCGCTCGACCCGGATCGGTACGTCGCGGACTTCGCCGCCGCGCTCACCGAGGTCGTCTCCGACCCGGCGCGTGCCGACGAGATGGGCCGCGCGGGCCGGGCCCGCGCGATCGCGGACTTCAGCTGGCCGTCGATCGCCGAGCGCACCGTGGAGGTCTACCGGTCGGCTCTGGGAGGTACTCCCTGACGATCGGGCCCATGGAATCGCTCCCACGGGGCCCCATCGTCAGGGACTACCCCCGAACGCGGTGCGGCGACTCGTCCGGGGGCTGTGGAGAACGGATCGGGGCCGAGGACGAACGGGGAACGCTGCCGAGCATGACTGATCACCCCTACCGTCCCACCGTCCGCACCCAGGCCGACCTCGAGCTGGTCTGGCGCACGCTGATGCAACCGCTGGGCTTCGCCGGCGCCAGCATCTGGATGCTCCGCCTGGACTCCGACCGGCAGGCCGTCCCGAGCCTGCTCGAGATCGCCGAGGCCGAGCTCGCCCCCGAGGAGCCGGAGCCGTTCGGCGACCTCCTGCGCCACCTCGACGCCGACGACCCCGGCGGCAGCTTCGCGTTCCTGCGCTCGCGCCCCGGCGCCGGCGGCGTCGTCCCGGACGACCGGGCCTGGGCGGCGTTCCTGTACGCCGCCGGCCGGGCCGCCGGCGTGCGCGTCGAGGTCGTGCACCTGGCCACCGACACCGACGTGGTGCCGCTCCCCCTCGACGAGGTCGGGCTGCCACGTTCGGCCTGATGCCCTACGGTGTGCGCTCATGGGCGTGCCGGGCGACAAGCTGGTCTTCGCGCTGTGGGGTGTGGGGCGCAGCCTCCACGACCCGGCGCTGCACGAGGCGCTCGCCGCGGCCGGCGTGCGGCGGCTGCAGGTCAACGTCGACGACGATCACGTCGCGGCCGCCATGCGGATCCCGACCGGGGAGCCGGTGGCCGCCGTCGTGAGCGTGTGGGACGTCGAGCCCGGTCCGGTCGCCCGGATCCTCGCGACGGCGGCGACCGCCGTGCACGGCTGGCGGGTCGACGAGCGCCGGCGGCTGGATCCGCCCGAGGCGTGGGACGGCAGCCGCGCCGACGCGCTGAGCAACGTCGCGATCCTGCGCCGCCCGGCCGAGCTGACCCACGAGGAGTGGCTGCGCCGCTGGATGGTCGACCACACCCCGGTCGCGATCCGCACGCAGGCGACGTTCGGCTACGTGCAGAACGTCGTGCGCGGGCCGGTCACGGACGGCGCCCCGCGGGTGGATGCGTTCGTCGAGGAGCTGTTCCCCAGTGCCGGCATCACCGACATGCACGCGTTCTACGGCAGCGGCGGGGACGACGCCGAGCTGCAGCGGCGGCTCACCGAGCTGATGGCCAGCGTCGCGCGGATCGGGGCCGACCGCGACCTCGACCTGGTGCCGACCAGCCGCTACCTCTACACGCTCGGTGAGGCGCTCGGGTAGGTCCGCACGTCCGCCGCGTCCGGGTAGAACGCCACGTGGCCGGCGATCTCGGCGACCGCGTCGTACGGCGCCTCGTAGGTCCACACGGCGTTCGCCCGGGTGTCCCCGTCGACGACGAGGCTGTAGTAGGACGCGTCACCCTTGTAGGGGCAGTACGTCGCGTGGTCGGTGCGTTCGAGCACCTGCGGGTCGACGTCGGCCAGCGGCACGTACTGCACCGCCGGATAGCTCGCCTCCTGCAGGGTCAGCGCGGCCGTCGTGTCGGCCACCGTGCGCTCACCGACCGTGACGACGACCCGCCCGTCGGTGGGGGTGACCGTGATCGGGTGCCGCTCGTCGGGCACCAGCACCTGCTTCTCGCTCATGTGGGTGTCAACGCAGCACGCGGCGCCCCGATTCCGGTCGGGGCGCCGCACGGCTTCTCGATGCCGTCCCTAGATGAAGATGCCGAGGAACAGCACGACCACGAGTCCGGTCACCGACAGCACGGTCTCCATCAGCGACCAGGTCTTGATGGTCTGGCCGACGCTCATGCCGAAGTACTCCTTGACCAGCCAGAACCCGGCGTCGTTGACGTGGGAGAAGAACAGCGAGCCGGCGCCGACGGCGAGCACCACGAGCGAGGTCTCGCCGGTCGACATGCCCTCCACGAGCGCGATCATCAGCGAGCTGGCGGTGATCGTGGCCACGGTGGCGGAGCCGGTGGCCAGGCGGATCAGCACCGCGACGACCCAGGCGAGCAGCAGCACCGAGACGTTCGCGTCGGTGGCCCAGTCGGCGAGCAGCGTCCCGATGCCGGTGTCGACCAGCACCTGCTTGAAGCCCCCGCCCGCGGACACGATCAGCAGGATGCCCGCGATCGGCGGCAGGGCCCGCCCGATGGTCTCGGACACTCGGTCCTTGTCCATCCCGGCGCGGAAGCCGAAGGTGTACATCGCGACGAGGACCGCGATCAGCAGCGCGATGAACGGGTTGCCGATCACGTCCCCGACCTGCTGGACGGTGTCCTCGGAGTCGTTGATCACGATGTCGAGGACGGCCTTGCCGAGCATCAGCACGATCGGCAGCAGCACGGTGGCGATGGTGACGCCGAACGAGGGGCGCTGGGTGGTGTCACGCTCCTCGGCCTCCCAGGTGTGCGGCGGCTCGACGACCACCCAGCGACCCGCGATCGTGCCGAACAGCGGGCCGGCGACGATGATCGTCGGCACCGCGACCAGGATGCCCAGCCCGAGGGTGACGCCGAGGTCGGCGCCCAGGTAGTCGATCGCGGTGACCGGGCCGGGGTGCGGCGGCACGAAGCCGTGCATCGCCGACAGGCCGGCGAGCGCCGGGATGCCGACGGTGATCAGCGAGACCTGCGCCCGCCGGGCCACCAGGTAGATCACCGGCATCAGCAGCACGAGGCCGATCTCGAAGAACATCGGCAGCCCGATGATCGCGCCGACCGCGGCCATCGCCCACGGCAGCGCGCGCCCCGACGCACGACCGACGATCGTGTCGACGATCTGGTCGGCGCCCCCGGAGTCGGCGAGCAGGATCGCGAACATCGCGCCCAGCGCGATCAGGGCCCCCACCCCGGCCGCGGTGGACCCGAAGCCGGTCGTGAGCGAGGTGATGACGCCGTTGACGTTCTGCCCGGCGATGATGCCGACGGTCAGGCCGCCCAGGATCAGCGCGACGAACGGGTGCACCTTGAGCACGGTGATCAGCACGACCAGCAGCGCGATCGCGACCAGGGCCGCGGTGATCAGCTGCCAGCCGGCCGCGACCGGCTCGACGAGGTCGGTGCCGGCCAGGGGCAGCACGGCGGACAGTGCGGACATCAGTTCTCCTCCTGGGGGGTGGTGCCGGCTCCGTCGGGGAGCTGGTCGACGTAGGCCTGGACGATCTGGTCGACGCTCTGGTCGACGTCGATCACGACTCCGTCCTCGTCGGGGGCGAGCGGCTCGAGCGTCGCGAACTGCGACGAGAGCAGCGAGGCGGGCATGAAGTGCCCGGGCCGGCTGGCCTGGCGGCGCTCGATGACCTCACGGCCGCCGTGCAGGTGCAGGAACCTCAGCCCGGCCGCGTGCCCGCGCAGCTGGTCGCGGTACTTCCGCTTCAGCGCCGAGCAGCTCACGACCCCGCCGTCAGGATGGTCGGCCAGCCAGCGGCCGATGGCCTCCAGCCAGGGCCACCGGTCGTCGTCGTCCAGCGGCTCCCCGCGCGACATCTTGGCGATGTTGCTCTCGGGGTGGAGGTCGTCGGCGTCCACGAACGGGACGCCGAGCCGCTGGGCGAGCGCGGCGCCGATCGTGGACTTGCCCGAACCGGACACGCCCATCACGACGAGGGGACCGGATGGGTGGTGGGACATGGGGTACTCCCTGAGGACGGGGGCCAGCGTGTGGCTGCCCTCACATGGTGCACTCATTCGTCATACTTTTGCAATACCCATCTTGCAATCGGCTGACTATTCATGCACCCACGTCACGGTGGGATGATGTTTGCGTGACCACGACCCCGCCCGCCGGCCAGCACGCCAGCGTGCTGTCCGCCCTCGGGGCGCGGATCGCCTCGGGCTCGCTCGCGACCGGGCAGGTGCTGACCCTCGAGGGCGTCGGCGCCGACTACGCCGTCTCGCGCAGCGTCGCCCGCGAGGCGATCCGGGTGCTGGAGTCGATGGGCCTGGTCGCCTCCCGCCGTCGCGTGGGCATCACGATCCAGCCCCGGCACCGGTGGAACGTCTTCGACCCCCGGGTGATCCGGTGGCGACTCGACGGGGGCGACCGCACCGAGCAGCTGCTCTCGCTCTCCGAGCTGCGCCGGGGCATCGAGCCGGTCGCCGCGTCGCTGGCCGCCGAGCGGGCGGACGGCGAGCAGTGCCGGGTCCTGGCCGCGGCCGTCTCGGACATGGTCGTCCACGGACGCTCGGGCGACCTGGACGCCTACCTGAGGGCGGACGCGCTGTTCCACCGCACGCTGCTCGCGGCCAGCGGCAACGAGATGCTCCGGGCGCTCGACGACGTCGTCGAGGAGGTGCTCCGCGGGCGCACCCACCACGGGATGATGCCGGACCGGCCCAAGCCGGAGGCGATCGCGCTGCACGACGAGGTCGCCCGGGCGATCCGCCTGGGCGACGGCGCCACGGCCGAGCGGGCGATGCGGGAGATCATCGACGAGGCCGCCGCCGCGGTGCGCGCAGAGCAGCAGGCCTGAGCTCCGACCCACCGAGCAGGGTGTCGACGGCGAAGTCCGCGGCCGCACGCTCGAACGCCGCGCCGTGGCGCAGCATCGCGTGCCGGCCGCCCGGCACCTCGACGTACTCGACGGACGTGACGTCGCTGCGCCGCTCGAGCCTGCTCGCCACCAGCCGGGACCGCTCCGGTGGCGCGACCCGGTCGTCGGTGCCGTGGACGAACAGCACCCGGCGGCCGGCGAGGTCGACCGGCACGCGCGGGTCGTCCGGGTAGAGCCACGGGTTGAGCGCCACGACCCCGCGGACCTCCGGCTCGCCGGCGGCGAGCAGCGCGGCGCGGCCGCCGAGGGAGTGCCCGACCAGGCAGGCGGGCAGGTCGCCGAGCCGCTCGCGGACCCGCGCCATGGCCCAGGCCACGTCGTCGACCGGGGTGTGCGCGGCGTCCCAGCCACGGGAGGAGTTCAGCAGGCGGAGCACCGCGAGCCGGCCCCGGCCGGCGCGAGCGATCCGGCCCGCGACCGGCAGCATCCGCAGCACGGACAGCTGGGCGGGGCTCACCTCGGGCCGGCCCGTCCGGCTGGCGCCGCCGTGCAGCACCAGCACCACCCCGGACGGGCGGCGGGGCACGCTGTTGTCGATCAGCTGGGCGCGGGTCACGACACTATTCGGAGCGGGTGCCACGAGCAGTTTGGTACGACGGCTCCCGCAACCGCTCGACCGCGTCGTACTGCTCGAGCCCGGGGAGCTGGTTCGTCACCGGGTCGAACGAGATGTCGGGGTCGTCGGCGGGCAGCGCCGAGAGCCGCAGCTCGGCGAAGCGGGCCCACTCGCCCTCGGGGGTGGCCACGGCCAGCTCGAAGGACTCCTCGCCGGTCGCCCGGGCGCCGAGGAGCAGCGGACCGCGGCCGGTGCGGTAGGGCAGCAGCGTGGTCATCGGGCGGTGCCGCGGCGACCGGCTCGCGGTGAGCAGGAAGCGGGTCAGCCGGCCCCACCCCGTGGAGGCGAGCAGCAGGTCGCCATACCCTCCATCGGGCCGCGGCACCCGCACCGCGAGGCCGTGGATGTCCGGCACGGACCCGGGCAGCCCGATCGCGCGAGAGCGCCGGACCAGGACGTCGTCCACCCCGGGCTCGTCGAGCCACGCGACGCCGGTCGCCGGCACGGCACCGGTGCGGAACACCCGGCCCTGGGTCACCTCCCCGCGCGGGTGCAGCGGCTTGGCGGCGGGCCGCACCGCGGCCACCGCGCGGGTGGTGGCGGCGAGCAGCGTCCCACCGGCCGAGGCCAGGGCGTGCGCCGGAGCGTCGAGAGCGGACATGGCGCGCTCGTACCCAGACCGGGCCGGACGCACGCCGTCAGGGCACCAAGACCGTGAACCCGACCGTGTCCGAGGGCTTGTAGGGCTTGCCGGCCGTGAACGAGAACGTCCGCACGCCGAGGTCGCTGCCCGCGGGGCAGTCGTGTGCGGACACGCTGACGTAGGCCGTGAGGTTGGCGCCGGCGGACTTGTCCCAGTCGACCGTCACCACGGGGGCCACCGTGGCCGGGTCGAGGGACGGGTCGGTGAAGGTCAGGCAGTAGACGCCGGTGGCGGGCTTGGTGACCGAGGCGAAGCCGCGGCTGCGGGCCGGGTCGAGGTCCACGGTGCCGTCCCACGGGACGTAGGCGTAGGCGCGCACCGACAGGGCAGCGCGCGAGCCGGCGCTCAGGTCGGCGGGGTTCACCGCGCCGTCCTTGATCTTCACGCTGGTGATCGCGCTGTTGGCGATGTCCTTGGTGCCGATCCGGGTGGCTGCATAGCTGACCCCGCCCATCGAGAGCACGAGGGCCAGGCAGGCCACGAGCATCGCGGGAGAGGGGATGAGTCGGCGCACCCGACCAGCCTAGGCAGCGCGGAGGGCGTCGCTGCGGCGACGCACCGGGCGGCCCGGCGTACCTGCCGGTAGCCTCTGCCCCACCCACGCCCGACCAACGGAGGTACGGATGCAGCTGGCGCTGTCGGCGGAGGACGCCGAGTTCCGCGACGAGATGCGGGAGTTCTTCACCACCGAGATCCCCCAGGAGATCCGCGACGCGGTCCGGGACCAGCGCGAGCTGACCAAGGACCACCTCGTGACGAGCATGCGGATCCTCAACGAGCACGGCCTCGCGGTACCGAACTGGCCGGTCGAGTGGGGCGGCCGCGACTGGTCGCCGCTGCGCCGCCACATCTGGCACGAGGAGATGCAGCGGGCGTTCGTGCCGGCGCCGCTCGCGTTCAACGCCACGATGATCGGGCCGGTGATCGCGCAGTTCGGCTCGCAGGAGCTGAAGCAGCGGTTCCTGCCGGCGACGGCCAACCTCGACATCTGGTGGTCGCAGGGCTTCTCCGAGCCCGACGCCGGCTCCGACCTCGCGTCGCTGCGCACCACCGCGGTCCGCGACGGCGACGAGTACGTCGTCAACGGGCAGAAGACCTGGACCACGCTCGGGCAGTACGGCGACTGGATCTTCATGCTGGTGCGCACCGACCCCGAGGCCAAGAAGCAGGCCGGCATCTCGATGCTGCTCATCGACATGACCTCCCCCGGGGTGGAGGTGCGCCCGATCGAGCTGATCGACGGCGGCCACGAGGTCAACGAGGTGTGGTTCACCGACGTCCGGGTGCCGCTCGACAACCTGGTCGGCGAGGAGAACCGGGCCTGGGACTACGCGAAGTTCCTGCTCGGCAACGAGCGGGTCGGCGTCGCCCCGGTCGGCGCGACCAAGCGGCTCCTGGCCCAGGCCAAGGAGTGGGCGGGGCCGCTGCTGGAGGACCCGCTGCTCGCCGCCCGCGTCGCCGAGCTCGAGAACGAGCTGCTCGCGCTCGAGCTGACCGCGCTGCGCGTGGTCGCGCACTCCGCCGACGGCAAGCCGCACCCGGCGTCGTCGGTGCTCAAGCTCAAGGGGACCGAGCTGCAGCAGGCCGTGACCGAGCTGGTGGTCGACCTGGCCGGGCCCGCCTCGCTGGCGAGCGGCGCCGGCGACGACTCCGACCTGCCGTGGTGGACACGCCGTTCGACGCCGGTCTACCTCAACTTCCGCAAGGCCTCGATCTACGGCGGCTCCAACGAGGTGCAGCGCCAGATCATCGCCCGCACGATCCTCGGACTCTGAGAGCGCCGGAGAGGAACCGACATGGACTTCACCTACGACGACGAGCAGCAGGCCCTGCGCGAGGCCGTGCGCGGCCTGGTCGGCAAGGCCTACTCCGACTACGAGAACCGCCGCCGGGCGGTGGCCGAGGACCCCGGGTTCAGCGAGACCGTCTGGCTCCAGCTCGCCGAGATGGGCGTGCTCGGGCTGCCGTTCGAGGAGCAGTACGGCGGCATGGGGGCCGGCGCGGTCGAGGTGGGGATCGTCGCCCAGGAGCTCGGCCGCGTGCTCGCGCCCGAGCCGTTCCTGACCTCGGTGGTGCTCGCCGGCGGGCTGGTCGCCGCGGCCGGGTCTGAGGAGCAGAAGGCCGAGCTGCTCGGCGGGCTGTCGTCCGGCGACCTCGTGCTCGCGTTCGCGCACGCCGAGCCCGGGTCGCGCTGGACCCCGACTGCGGAGGCGGTGCGCGCCGAGAGCGCCGGGACCGGGTGGGCGCTGAGCGGGGTCAAGGAGCCGGTGCCGCACGGCGCCCGCGCCGACCTGCTCGTCGTCAGTGCCGCGCTCCCCGACGGCGGGACCGGGCTGTTCGTGGTGCGCGGTCCTGGCGTCGTACGCGACGGCTACCGCACCCACGACAGCGGGCGCGCCGCCCGGGTCGTGCTCGATGCGACACCGGCCACGCCGCTCGGCACCGCCGAGGACCGGACCGGCATCATCGCGCGGGTCCTCGACGCCGCGCGGGTGGCCGCCTGCAACGAGGCCGTGGGGCTGATGGAGGTCGCGCTCGACCTGACGGCGTCGTACCTCAAGAGCCGCAAGCAGTTCGGCGTCACGCTCAACACCTTCCAGTCGCTGACGTTCCGCTCCGCGGACATGTACGTGTCGCTCGAGCTGGCGCGCAGCATGGCGCTGTGGGCGTCGATGGTGCTCGACGGCGGCTCCGGCGAGGAGACGTCCGTGGCGGCGTCACGCGCCTCCCTGCAGGTCAGCCGCGCCGGGCGGCACGTCGGCCAGGAGGCGATCCAGCTGCACGGCGGCATCGGCATGACGGCCGAGTACAGCGTCGGCAGCTACACCAGCCGGCTCACCGCGCTCGACCACCTGCTCGGCGACGGCGACCACCACCTCGGCCTGCTGGCCGCGGGCGTCAGCGGCTACGACGAGGTGGACCCGCTGCCCTGACCGGGCCGCCGGTGACCTTCTGCCCGGGCGCCGCGAGCACCCGGACCCTGGTGAGCGCGGTCACCGCGCAGCACTGTGGAGGGTGCAGGAGAAGGCTCACGAGAGGAAGGAGCAGGGCATGTCCACCATGGCCGTACGTGCCTCCAACCGCCTCGCCGACATGGTCGACTGGCTGGAGTCGGGACCGAGCCTCGCGTTGAGGGACGGCGACCGCTTCGTGCGGGTCGAGGACTTCGAGCGGGACGGGTCGTACGTGGTCCGCGCCGAGCTGCCGGGCGTCGACCCCGACAAGGACATCGAGGTCAGCGTCGAGGGCGACTACCTGACGATCCACGGCGAGCGCCGTGAGGAGGTCCGGGAGAAGAACCGCAGCGAGTTCCGCTACGGCTCGTTCTCGCGGAGTCTGCGGATGCCCGCCGGGGCGGACTCGTCGTCGGTCCAGGCGACCTACCGCGACGGGATCCTCGAGGTCGTCGTGCCGCTCGGCGAGGAGCGTGCGCACACGCAGGTGCCGGTCACCCGCGGCGACAGCTGACCGTCGTTCACCGACCGCCGACGGCCGCCGGCGGCGAGTGATGTCTGCCCGGTGCCGGTCCCCGGCGACTCACGCGAACCCCCGAGGCACAAGGTCCGTACGTCCTGCGGACCCGGGACTCTGGGCCGTGCGGTCCCAGGACAGCACGCTGGTGCCATGAGTACGCACGCCTATCCCGTCCGCGTCGACGCCACCCTCCAGGAGCCGCTCAACCGCGGGTTGTGGCTCGCGAAGTGGCTGTTGGCGATCCCGCACTTCATCGTGCTGTTCTTCCTCTGGATCGCGTTCGTGGCCCTCAGCGTGGTCGCGCTCTTCGCGATCCTGTTCACCGGCCGCTACCCCCGCGGCATCTTCGACTTCAACGTCGGCGTGCTGCGCTGGTGCTGGCGGGTCGGCTACTACAGCTACAGCGCCCTCGGCACGGACCGCTACCCGCCGTTCTCCCTGCGGGAGGAGCCCGACTATCCCGCCCACCTCGAGATCGCCTATCCCGAGCACCTCTCGCGCGGGCTGGTCCTCGTGAAGTGGTGGCTGCTGGCGATCCCGCACTACCTGGTGATCGGGTTCTTCATGGGCTCGGGCTGGTACGTCACCCAGGACGACAGCTCCCCCGCCCTGTGGGGCGCCGGCCTGATCGGCGTGCTGGTGCTGGTCGCCGCGGTCGCGCTGCTGTTCACGGGCCGCTACCCGCACAGCGTGTTCGACCTGGTCCTGGGCCTCAACCGCTGGGTGCTGCGCGTGGCGGCGTACGCCGCGCTGATGACCGACGAGTACCCGCCGTTCCGGCTCGACCTCGGCGGCGCCGACCCGGCCTCGCTCCCGGTGGGAGGGACGCCGGCGCCGTGACCACGCACGCCGGCACCCGCCCGGTCGCCAGTCCGGCCATCCATGCCTGCGGACGGTCGGGATCGTCGACTCCGCGATCGGCGTGATCAGCGGCCCGGTGCACCTGGTCCAGGCGTTGGTGCGTCCGGAGGTCCGCCCTGGGTGAGGCTGCCGTCGAGCCGCTCCCGGAGCCGGTCGCGCACCTCCTCGGGGGTCAGTTGCGCGCGTTGACGCTGGTCGCGCGCGATGATGGCTCCGGTGGCGGCCACCCCGGCCACCCCTGCCAGCCCGAGCCACTTCCACAGCTTCACGAGGGACTCCTCTCCATGACGTCCAGGACGCACCCGAGCGGCCCGACCGGCTCCACGCTCTCGCTCGAGGAGGCCGTCGACCTGACCCGCACCGGCGACCTCTGGCTGTTCCGCGGCCGTTCGACCGCAGACCACGCTATCCGGGTCCTGACCAACGCGCCGGTCAACCACGTCGGCATGGCCGTCGTGCTCGACGACCTGCCGCCCCTGATGTGGCACGCCGAGCTCGGCAAGGGCCTGCTGGACGTCTGGACCCACAGCCACCACCGCGGCGTGCAGCTGCACGACCTGCGCTCCGCGGTGGAGCAGTGGACCGGCCGCTACGAGCAGCGGGCCTGGCTGCGCCAGCTCGACGCGTCGGTCACCCCGACCATGGAGGACGCGGTGCTGCAGACGATCGCGCGCCTGGACGGCACCCCGTTTCCGCCCACCGCCGCCCTGATCGGCCGGTGGGCGCGCGGCCGGGTCCGCCGCCCGGCGCCGGCCGAGCTGACCTACTGCGCCGAGGTGGTGGCGGCGACGTACACCGCGATGGGCCTGCTCGACGGCCGCCGGCCCACCAACTACTACGACCCCGGGAGGTTCTGGTCGGGTGACGACCTGGAGCTGCTGCGGGGCGCCCGGCTGAGCGACGAGATCGAGGTGCTCGCTCAGCGCAGGTAGGCCTCGACGGCCGACGGCGATCTATGTACCATTTGGTACATGTTGCGCGTGTTCACCACCTCCCGCCATGTCGACGCCTCCCCCGACCGGGTCTGGGAGGTCCTCGTCGACGTCGCCCGCTGGCCGGAGTGGACCCCGACCATCGACAGCGTGCACCGCCTCGACGACGGGCCGTTCGCGGTCGGCTCCCGGGCCGAGGTGCGGCAGCCGCGGCTGCCGAAGGCGACCTGGGAGGTGACCGAGCTCGTGGCCGGGCGGCGCTTCACCTGGGAGGCGAGCGGCCCCGGGATGCGCACGATCGGCCGGCACGAGGTGGTCGCCGACGGCACCGGCAGCACGGTCACGCTCGGCATCGAGCAGGCCGGGCCGATGGGTGCCGTCGCCGCCCTGGTGTGGCGCCGGCTCACCCAGCGCTACATCGAGCTCGAGGCCCTGAGCCTGGCCGCGCGCGTCACCGGCAGCCCGGCCGCGTGACGCCGGGCGTGGGCCCGCGCGAGCGCCTCCTCGACGCGACGATCATCCACTTCGGCCACCACGGAGTCGGCGACACCAGCCTGCGGGCGATCGCCACTGCGGTGGGCACCAGCCATCGGATGCTGATCTACCACTTCGGGTCGCGCGAGGGGCTGCTCGCCGAGGTCACGCGCGAGGTCGAGGCGCGGCAGCGCGCGCTGATGACCGCGACGTACGACGCCGGGCTGCCGCCCCGCGAGGCGGCCGCGACGTACTGGGAGCAGACGGTCGAGGCGACGCTGCGGTACGGCCCGCTGTTCTTCGAGCTCGCGGCACACGCCATGCAGGGCAAGGCGCACGCCGCCGTCCTGCGTGAGGAGCTGATCGCGGCGTGGTTGCCGTCGGTGACGGCCCTGTGTCTCGAGCTCGGCGTCCCCGAGGCCGAGGCCGAGACGCATGCGCGTCTCGCCCTCGGCGCCGCCCGGGGTCTGCTCGTCGACCTGTTGGTGACGGGTCAGCGCGCCGAGGTCGCGCTGGCCGCGGACCTGCTCACCCGGCTGCTGATGCTGTCCGCCGAGACCGGCGGTGTCCAGCGGTGAGGGTGGGTCAGGCCGGGGCGCCCTGCGACTTCCAGTACTCGTTGAGCGCGTTGTTGGTCTTCACGAACCACACGATCGCGCCGACCAGGAAGAACCAGCCCAGCAGCAGGAACCACAGGCCGGTCATCGCGGTGACCGGGGCCTTCTGGCCACGGCGCTCGTAGAGCTTGCCGACCTCGTTGGAGGACAGGAACGGCATCACGATGCTGACGAAGATCGCCAGGATCAGCGCGACCGCGCCGCCGATGCCCTCACCGGTGTGCTGCTTCATCTCCTCGTGGGTCTTGTAGTACCAGAACCAGCCGTAGATGCCGAGCGTGACGATGCTCAGCAGGATGCAGGTGCCGGTGCTGCGGACCTGACCGATCGGTCCGGCGGCCGGGGCTGCGTGGGAGGGGCCGGCGTACGCCGGGGCGGCCGGCGCCGCGGGTGCGGGCGTGGCCTCGCCGAAGGGCGGCGGAACAGTCGAGCTCTCGGGGCTGACAGGGGTCGGATCATTGCTCTCGGTCATGGGTCAGAGGCTAAGGGCCCCAGGTGCCCGGCGCACCCCATACCGGGAATCGCGGCCGCGGACTGGACCGGCCGATCAGCGCCGCAGGAGCCGCAGGTCGAGCTCGACCTGGGCCTGCTGGCGGCGGCGCAGCTCGGCCAGGCGCGCCTCCAGGTCCTGGCCTCGGGGCGCGCGCCGGGAACGGCGGCGCACGGACGGTGGGTTCATGTCCCCCATGGTGGCCACCCAGCCTGAGGATCCGCTTCCGATTAACCGTCAACGACCTGTGCGAGCGCCTGTCCACAGGTCGCGGCACGGACCTCGCGGCGCCCGTGCCGCGGACGTAGTCTGGCGCCCATGCCCATGACGCCCGCCGAGGTCGAACGCAAGGTCCGCCAGCTCGACAACGACGTGCAGTCGATCTACGAGCTGCTGATGGGCATCCAGAGCACCCAGACCCGCCACACCAACCGCCTGCACGAGCTCGGTGAGGACGTCGGAGCACTCAGCGCCAAGGTCGACTCCCTCGAGGGCAGGTTCGACTCCCTCGAGGGCAGGTTCGACTCCCTCGAGGGCAGGTTCGACTCCCTCGACGCCAAGGTCGGCTCCCTCGACACCAAGGTCGAGACCCTGGGCAGCCAGATGAGCGAGGTCCTGGAGCTCCTCCGCGCTCGCTGACCTCTCTCGACCGGGCCCGGTCAGGCGAGCGTGAGCAGGCTCATCGCCGGCATCGGCAGCTGGACCTCGACCGCCACCGCGCCGTTGCCGTCGGCGGTCACCGTCCGGGCCGGCTCGAGCTCCTCCAGCCGGTCGGCCTCACGCAGCGCGGCCCACTGCTCGTCGTCGGGCCAGTCCTGGCCCTCGCGCCGCAACGCCCCCCATGCCCCCGCCACGTTGGAGTGGTGCTGGTCGACGCGCTCGTGCGTGAGCGTGTACGTCGCCCCGGGCTCCAGGCCGCTCAGCTCCACCCGGACGTCGCGGGCCAACGGCCCCGACCCGGCGGCCTTGGTCTGGTCGAGGGTGAGGTTCCACAGCAGCACGGTCGTGCCCTCGGGCCCGGAGGCGGCAAGCGCCTCCACCAGCGAGCCGCCGCCATCGCCCTCGAGCGACACCCGGTGCCGGCGGGGACCCAGCCGCTCCAGCATCGCCAGCGCCCACCATCGCGGCTTGCGCAGCTCGCCGACCGTGCGCAGCCCGAAGCCGCCGTGCAGCAGCGCCGGCGGCCGGCCGAGCTCCTCGAAGTGGTCGGAGACCACCCAGTAGGACAGCGCCTCGATCCGGCCCATCGCCGAGGCCATCCCACGCAGCAGGAACGTGCCGGCGAACACCGCGTCGCTGACCTCGTTGAAGTGAGTCGGGGTCACCCCCCACTCCGTCCACCAGATCGGCGTGCCCGCGCGCCCGTAGCGCGCCAGCGTCGGGCGGAAGTCCAGCGGCGGCGAGCCGTAGGTGTGGGTGGAGACGAAGTCGACCGGAACGCCGGTCTCCTCGGCGTGGGCTAGCAGCTCCTCGACCCAACCGGCGGCCGCCGAGGAAGGCCCGCCCACGACCAGTCGCTCGTCGACCGAGCGGACAGCGGCCACGGTGACGTCGTACAGCCGGAGGTACTCCTCGGGTGTGCCCGACCAGAACACCTCGAGGTTGGCCTCGTTCCACACCTCGAAGGACCAGTGCTGGACGACCTCGGCGCCGTAGCGCTCCAGCAGGTGCGCGGCGAGGTCGCGGACCAGGTCGTGCCAGCGGCCCCAGTCCTTCGGCGGCGAGACGATCGCGCCGTAGTCGAACACGGTCGTGGCCGGGTCGCTGGCCAGGTCGCGCGGCATGAACGAGACCTCGACGACCGGGTAGAGGCCCAGCGACCGGATGTGGTCGTAGACCCGGTCCACGCCCGAGAAGTCGTGGACCGGGACGTCGTTGTCCTCGCGGTAGACCGCGAGGTCGTCGCAGAGGATCCCGTGCGCCCGCACGTGCGTGACCCCGAGCTCCTCGTGGGCGGCGCGCAACGCCGAGGTCAACTCCTCGCCCACGACCCGCCCACCCGTGGTGTCGGTCGACAGGGCGTGGGAGAGGTGCTCGCTGCCGATCATCGGCCGCCACGGCCGGGGCAGCTCGCCGAGGTCGGAGCCCGCGTCGACCACGACCGTCACCGGGCCGGCCGACGCGAGCGGCGCGGCCGAGACCGCCGCGGAGTGCGGACCCTGGACGTGGACGTCGGACAGCGAGGACACGGCGTACCACCGCTCCCGGCCGGGCGTGCCCGTGGTGTCGACGTACGGCGGGTGCGGGATGGCGAGCACGTCACGGCCGGCGTGGTCGAGCTCGGCCCACGGGCCGTCGGGCCCGTCGGCGACGTGCACCTGGTAGCCGACCGCGCCCTCGACCGGCTTCCAGTCGAGCGTCACCTGCGCTCCCCCGGCCACCGCGACCAGCCCGTCGGGTGGGTCGAGGCGTGGGGCGTTGCCGGCGAAGGAGACGCCGGTGCGCTGGCCGATGCGCGACTCCCAGTCGCTCCGTGCATCGTGCTGGGAACCGTCCGTCATCGGGCGAAGACCTCCTGCTCCATCAGCGGGCGCAGGTGCCGCTCGAGCGCACCCCGGGCGACGTAGCGCCGCATGTCGTCACCGGCGAGTGCGTTCCCGAGCGCCGCCATCACCATGCCCTGGTCGAGCGAGAGGTAGCGCTTCGAGACCTGGCCGCTGCGCACCGCGACCGCGTCGTAGAACCCGCCGGGGCCGTAGGCGTCGAAGTCGCGGGCCAGCTTGGCGAGGTTGGCCAGCGCCGCCTGCGGCGCATAGCGGAGGGCGAGGAACGACGCGTGCGGGGTGACCACGCCGTCGCCGTACGACGTCGGGGCGGGCGAGCCCTCGCGGCAACCTTCGTAGGGCTGGTCGACCGTGGTCCGCTCCTGGTCGGAGGTGTAGCCGGCCCCGTCCATCCCGAGCTGGTCGACGCCGTACTCGCGGTAGCCGCCCGCGGGGTTGTTGGACGGCGAGAATCCCCAGTAGCCGTAGCCGGCCTCCTGCAGACCGTGCTCGATCTGGCCGCGCACGTACAGCGGGTGGTTGCGTCCCCACGAGCGCGGGCCCCAGGTCTCCTCGGGCACGAACAGCGGCACCATCAGCGCCTCGAACATGCTGCCGCCCCAGGTCGGCACGATGTGCATGCCGCGGTACGGCAGCGCGCCCTCGAACACGTCGATGCTCTCCCCGTCGACCGTGTAGGTGCGCCACTCGCCGACCGGCTTGGTCTCGGTCCACGACCAGTCGCAGTTGTCGTCGGGGAACGTGCGGAACGTGCCGTAGTAGTGCTTGTCGGGGATCTGCCCGGCGGCGATGCCGAGGTACGACGCCATCCGCGGCTCGGTGTTGAACGCACCGTAGTGGTGGCCGGTGTACCAGACGTCCGTGCCCATCCCGCAGTAGTCGCCTGGGACCGCGGCGGACTCGTGCGGGTCCTCGTCCCAGAAGCCGCCCCGGATCTGGCCGCCCGGGATCGTGCCGGGCTGTCCCTCGGCCGGGTTGTAGTAGCAGCCGAAGTCCATGCCGTCGCGGATCGCGTCGGCCTGCTTCTTCAGCGACGGCTCGGCGCGCGAGACCAGCAGCAGGGCGGTGGCGAGCCAGCCGTTGTCGACACTGGACAGGAACGGCTTGATCGTGCTCCCGTCGGTCGGGAACGTCCGCAGCTTCTCCCCCGTGGTGGGGCTGTACCAGTTGTAGAACATGCCCGAGGCGTCGTGCCGCTCCAGCCCCGCGACCGTGTGGATCGTGCGCGCCAGCCGCTGGTGGGCGTCACGCGAGCCGATCAGCCCGACGTCGCGGGCCGCGACCGTGCTCCACAGGTAGGCGCCGATGTTGGTGGGCGAGGTGTAGCCGGCGCGGGTGTCGGCGGCGAGGTCGCCGCCGACGTTGTCGGCCGGCAGGCCGGTGTGCGGGTCGACCATCGCGGCGACCGAGCGCCACGTGTCCGCAACGTACCGCTCGAGCGTGCGGTGTTGACCGGTGGTTGAGGAAGGCGCCCTGGCGCCTGTCGTGAAGCCACCGGTGGTTGAGGTGTGAGGCGCGCTAGCGCCGAGCCCAGCGGCGGTTGAGGTGCGAGGCGCGCCAGCGCCGAGCCCAGCGGCGGTTGAGGTGCGAGGCGCGCCAGCGCCGAGCCCAGCGGCGGTTGAGGTGCGAGGCGCGCCAGCGCCGAGCCTCGAAACCCCGCTGGCGGCAGGCGGCACGAGGAGGGTGGCCGCGACGAGCGCGACCAGGATGATGCGCACCGAGTTGCGCATGGGGATCTCCTGACTGGTTGGGGACTACTTGATGCCGGTCATCGCGACGCCCTGCATGATGAAGCGCTGCAGGAGCAGGAAGACCACGAGCACCGGGATGACGACGACCACCGAGCCGGCGAGCAGCAAGCCGTACTGGGTGGCGTTCTGGCCGACGGCGTACAGCGCGAGCGCGACCGGCAGCGTGAACTTGTCCTCGGACTGGGCGACGACCAGCGGCCAGAGGAAGTTGTTCCAGGACGTGAGGAACGTCAGCACGCCGAGCGTCGCGAGCGCCGGCCCGCACAGCGGCATGATCACCCGGGCGAAGATCGTCAGCTCGCCGGCGCCGTCGACCCGGGCGGCCTGGATCAGCTCGTCGGGCAGGCCGAGGACGTACTGCCGCATGAGGAAGACGCCGAACGGGCCGGCGAGGAACGGCAGGATCATGCCGGGCAGCGTGTTGGTGAGGTTGAGGTTGGTGGTCAGCACGAACAGCGGCACGAACGTCACGACACCGGGCACCATCAGCGTGCCGAGCACCAGCGCGAACAGCACCCGCTTGCCCGGGAACTCCAGCTTGGCCAGGGCGTAGCCCAGCATCGAGCAGAACACCAGGTTGCCGAGGGTCACCGCGATCGCGACGATCGCGGAGTTGAGGAGGTACGTCGGGAAGTCGAGCCGGGTGAACAGCTGGTCGTAGTTCTCGGTCGTCACCTCCTGCGGCCACCAGGTGGGCGGGACGGCACGCACCTCGGACTCGGGCTTGAACGACGAGACCACCATCCAGAGGAACGGGATCACCACGAGGAACAGCCCGAGCGCCATCACGACGTACAGCCAGCCCGGGGTGCGCACCCCGTCGGCGCCGCGGCGCTGCTTGGGCGGGCTCTCCCCCGACACCGCCGGGGCCGGCACGTCCATGGTCTGGGTCATCGGGATCAGTCCTTGGTCCGCAGCAGGCGGAACTGGAGGAAGGTGAGCAGCACGATCGCCAGGAACAGCAGGTAGCTGGCGGCCGCGGCGTAGCCGTAGTTGCCGTAGCCGAACTGGTCGTAGGTGAAGTACGTGACCGACCGAGTCGCGTCGAGCGGTCCGCCCTTGGTCATCACGAACGCCTCCTCGAAGAACTGGAGGTAGCCGATGCCGGTGATCACCGCACCGAAGAGCAGCACGGGGCGCAGCGCCGGCAGCGTGATGTAGCGGAACCGGCGCCACGCGGTGGCGCCGTCGACCTCGGCGGCCTCGACCTGCTCGCGCGGCACGGTCTGCAGGCCGGCCAGGAAGATCACCATCAGCGTCCCGAAGTTGCGCCAGGCGGCCATCACGACCAGCGACGGCAGCGCGGTCGTGGTCGAGTCGAGCCAGCCCGGACCGTCGATGCCGACGACGTCGAGCACGGCGTTCAGCAGGCCGCCCTCGTCGCGGAGGATGTACTTCCACACCACCGAGACCGCGACGATGCTGGTCACCACGGGGAGATAGAAGCCGACCCGGAAGAAGCCGCGCGAGCGGCTCAGCCCGTTGAGCCCGACCGCCACCGCGAGCGCGATCGCCATCGTCAGCGGCACCCCGAGAACCAGGTAGAGAAGCGTGTTGACGGTGACCTTGCGGAACAGGGGGTCCTGGACGAGGTCGCTGTAGTTGGCGAGGCCGACGAACTCCACCGAGAACGGTTGGCGGATGTCGGTGATGCGCATGTCGGTGAAGCTCATGCCGAGGCTGGCGAGCACCGGGCCGGCGGTGAACACCAGGAACAGCACGACGAACGGCGAGGCCAGGACCCACCCGGCGACGGCCTGGCCGCGCCGGGTGGGGTCGTGGACGACCCGTTGCCGAGCCAGTCGGGACATCTCAGAGACCGGTGCCGATCGACTGCGCCTTGGACTGCATCTCCTTGACCGCGTCCTCGCCGGACATGCCCCCGCGCGACGCCTGCTCCACCAGGCTGTCGATCTCGCCGGCGACCTGCTCCCAGGTGGGAACGGACGGTGGGGCCTGGGCGTGGTCGAGCTGCTCGCCGAAGACCTGCAGCTGCGGGTCGGTGGAGAGCTTGCCGCTGTCCCAGGCCGCCTGGACCGAGGGCAGGTCGCCGACCGCTTCGTAGAACGCCTGCTGGGTCTCCGGCTCGGAGAGCCACTGCACGAGCTTCCACGCACCGTCGGGGTTGTCGGAGTCCGCGAAGACCGCGAGGTCGCCGCCGCCGACGAACGAGGTGCCGATGCCGTCGCCGTCGGGGCTCGGCATCGGCGCCAGCGCGTACTGGTCCTGGGACACCCCGGCGTCCTCGACCAGGCCGGTGTGCCACGGCCCGGAGATGAACGCGCCCACCGTGCCGTCGGCGAAGCCGCTCTCGAGCTCACCCGGGTCGAGGGTGCGGTCCATCGAGAGGCCCTCGTCGAAGTAGGAGGTGTAGTAGTCGAGCGCCTCCGCCATCTCGGGAGAGTCGATGGTGTACTCCGTGCCGTCCTCGTTGGTGAGGCTCGCGCCGTTGCTCCACGCGAACGGCAGCATCGTCTGCCACGACCCGGTCTGGCCGGGCTGGAGGTTCAGGCCGTACTTCGCGCCGCCCTTGCTCTGCAGGTCCTTCGCGAACTGCTTCAGTTCGTCCCAGCTGGTCGGCGCCTGGTCCCAGCCGGCCTTCTTCGCCAGGTCGGTCCGGTAGTAGAGGACGCGGGTCTCGACGTACCAGGGCACGCCGTACGACGTGCCGCCGACCTCGGTCGACCCCCAGGCGCCGGGGAAGAAGTCGCCCTCGTCGACCAGGCCCTCGGGGGTCGGCATCAGCCCGCCGGCCTCGGCGAACTCGCCCATCCAGGTGGTGCCGATCAGGCTGACGTCGGGGCCCTCGCCGGCCGCGATGGCGGTCGAGAGCTTGTCGTGCGCGGACTCCCAGGGGACGGCGGTGACCTTGACCTTGGCGTCGGGGTTGTCGGTCTCGAAGTCCTGGACGAAGTCGCCGAGCATCTCGCCCTCGGTGCCCATCGCCCAGACCTCGATCGTGCCCTTGGCCTTGCCACTGTCGACCGCGCCGCTCTGGTCCTCGCCGCCGGCGCCCTGGTCGTCGCTGCGCCCGCAGGCGGTGAGCGCGAGGCTCGCGGCGGCGAGACAGGCGATGGTGATGGTCTGGGCTTTCCTGGGGGGTTTCATGGGGTTTCCTTCCCGAGAGTGGTGCTGGTGCGGACCACGAGCTGGGTGGGGAGCAGCTCGTGGCGTGGATGGGTGCGCGTGCCCGAGATCAGCTCGTCGAGCAGCCGGGCGGCGGTAGCACCGAGCTCGCGCATCGGCTGGCGCACGGTCGTGAGGCCGGCGTACCGCGCGGCCATCACGTCGTCCCAGCCGGTGACCCGGACCCGGCTGGGGAGATCGACGCCGGCGGCGCGCAGCCGGCCGAGCATGCCGAGGGCCAGCTCGTCGTTGGCACAGACGAAGGCGTCGGGCAGCGCCCGGCCGAGGTAGTCGCCGACGACCTCGGCACCGCACTGCTCGTCGAGGTTCTGCACGTGCCGGATCTCGACGTCCGCGGCGACGTCCGCCTCGGTGAGAGCCTCCTGGACCCCGTGCAGGCGCTCGGCCACGTCGGGCGAGGTCGAGGGGTCGCCGACGAAGACCAGGCGTCGCGCGCCGAGGTCCAGGAGGTGGCGGGTGAGCGCGCGGGCGCTGGCGTCGTTCTCGGCGTTGACGGAGTCGACGGTGTCGACCGGCGGCCGGGCGACCAGCACCAGCGAGGTGCCGCGGGCCGCGAGCCGGGCGACCACGTCGTCGTCGACGGTCCGGCCCGAGACCACCACGAGACCGTCGCACCGCTCGGCCATCGCACGGACGGCGTCGTCGGCGTCATCGCGGCCACGGGTGGAGAGGATCAGCACCGAGCGGCCCAGCTCGGCGGCGACGGCCTCGTAACCGAGCACCACCTCGGCGTAGTAGGGACCGGAGAGGTCGGGGAACACGATGCCGTTGGCGGCGTGGCGGCGCTCGGCGAGCTGGCGGCCGAGGTGGCTGGGGACGAACTCGAGGTCGCCGGCCGCGGCGAGCACCCGGTCGCGGGTCTCGGGTCGGACCGTCTCGGAGTCCCGCATCACCCGCGAGACGGTGGCGATCGAGACGCCGGCCTGGCGGGCGACGTCGCGGATCGTGGCTCGCATCCGGCCGCACCTCCCGAGATCGTCATGTAACCGGTTTCAGAGACCGGTTACATGACGGTGCCTCAGGGTGGGGCGATGTGTCAACCCTCACACCCGGTGCGGGCGTCGCTCACCCGCCGAGGATCGCCTGGGCCCGCCGCGCCATCGCCGCGTCGACCATCGAGCCGTCCGCGAGCGTCGCGACGCCGGCGGCCGAGCCGAGGGCGCGGAGCACCTCGGCCGCCCACGCGAGCTCCCGCTCGCTGGGCGCGAACACGCGACGGATCACCTCGACCTGGGCCGGGTGCACGGCGGTGCGCCCGCGCATCCCGAGCTCCCGGCCGTGATGGCAGGACGCCTCGAGGCCCTCGAGGTCACGCAGGTCGGGGTACGCCGACATCATCGGCGCCGGCAGCCCGGCCGCGGCGGCCGCGACCACGATCCGCGAGCGGATCCAGTCGAACGCCGCCTCGGTGCTCAGCCCGAGCTCGGCGGCCAGGTCGGCCTCACCGAGGGCGATCGAGACCACCGACGCTGCTCGGGCGATCTCCAGCACCCGCTCCACGCCGGCCGCCGACTCCACCAGCACGTGCAGGGGGTGCCCGGCGAACGGCGCCAGCTGGTCGGGGTCCTCGACCTTCGGGACGCGCAGGGCGACGCCGGCGGGCAGCGCCGCCAGGTCGGCCACGCAGGCCGCCGTGCCGGGGGCGTTCACGCGCACCTGCACGGGACCGTCGTGCGACGTCACCCAGTCGGCGACCGTGGCGCGGGCCTCGGCGCGCTCGTCGGGGGCGACGGAGTCCTCCAGGTCGAGGATCACCTCCGCGCCGGTCGCGACGGCCCGGCCGAACCGGTCGGGCCGCGACCCGGGGACGTAGAGCGCGACGACGCTCACACCGCCCCCTCCGCCCGCAGCCGCGCGATCTCGTCGGCGGGTAGGCCGAGCTCGGCGAGCACCTCGTCGGTGTCGGCGCCGTGGCCGCGGCCGGACCAACGCACCTCCCCCGGCGTCTGGGAGAGCCGGAACAGCACGTTCTGCATGACCAGCGACCCGAGGTCGGGGTCGTCGACGGTGAGGGCCGTGCCGCGGGCTCGGTACTGCGGGTCCTCGAGCACGCCGCGCACGTCGTACACCGGGCTCACCGCGGCCTCGGCCGCCTCGAACGCGGCGAGCACCTCGGCGCGGTCCCGCTCGGCGATCCAGCCGCCGACGGCCGCGTCGAGCTCGTCGGCGTGCTCCGCCCGGCTGCCGCCGCCGGCGAACCACGGCTCCTCGGCCAGGTCCGGCCGCCCCACCATCCGCACCACCCGCTCGGCGATGCTCTGCGAGCTCGTGGACACCGCGACCCACTCCCCATCGCGGGTGCGGTAGACGTTGCGCGGGGCGTTGTTGACCGAGCGGTTGCCGGTGCGCGGCTGCACGTAGCCGAGCTGGTCGTACGCCGTCAGCGGCGCGCCCAGCATCATCAGGATCGGCTCGATGATCGCCAGGTCCACGACCTGGCCCTCCCCCGTCGCGTCGCGGTGCCGCAGCGCGGCCATCACGGCGTACGCCGTGGCCAGCGCCGCGATCCCGTCGGCCAGGCCGAACGGCGGCAGGGTCGGTGGCCCGTCCGGCTCGCCGGTCACGGCCGCGAAGCCGCTCATCGCCTCGGCGAGCGAGCCGAAGCCGGGTCGCCCGGCGTACGGCCCGTCCTGCCCGAACGCCGTCACCCGCGCCATCACCAGCCCGGGGTTGTCGGCGAGCAGCACGTCCGGGCCGAGCCCCCACCGCTCCAGGGTGCCCGGCCGGAAGTTCTCGATGAGCACGTCGGCGCCGGCCACCAGCCGCCGCATCGTGGCCGTCCCGTCGGGGTGCTTGAGGTCGAGGGTGAGCGTGCGCTTGTTGCGGCCCAGCGTCTTCCACCACAGGCCCTGGCCGTCCTTGACCTGGCCGTGGCCACGGGCGGCGTCCGGCCGCCGGGGGTGCTCGACCTTGACCACCTCGGCGCCGAAGTCGCCGAGGTACGTCGCGGCCAGCGGCCCGGCGAACAGCGTCGCGGCGTCCACGACCCGCAGGCCGGCGAGCGGTCCGGTCACGGCAGACCCGCCTCGGTGGCGCCGAGCACGTAGGGCAGGCCCTCGACGAACGCCGGCACCCAGACGTCCCAGTCGTGGCCGCCGTCGAGCACCCTCAGCTGGGAGGCGACGCCCTCGACCCGCTTGGCCGCGTTGTGGACCAGGGCGGTCTCGAGGTCGAGGTCGTGCCGCTGGTCCTCGGGAAGCGGGTTGGGCCACTCGTCGTCACCGACGGCGAGGAACAGGCGGACCGGCAGGGCCGGGTCGAAGGAGGCCAGCAGCGACTGGTAGCCGAGCCGACGGTAGACGTCGTCGACGAACCGGTCAGGGCCGATGCCGAACGCGCCGAACTCCCGTGTCGAGCTGTCGGCCGGCGGCAGCGGGTCGTAGACGGCCGGACTGAGCACGAGGCCGCCGGAGAACAGGTCCGGGTGGGCCAGGAGGTGGCGCAGCGCACCGGCCCCGCCCATCGAGTAGCCCCCGACGACCCGGTGCGCCCGATCGGCGCGGGTGCGGTAGGTCGCGTCGACGTGACCGACGAGGTCACGGGTCAGCGCGGTCTCGACCGGGCGGCCGGGCGGGGTGCCCGTGAACGCGGAGTCGACGTACCAGCTGCCGCCCTCCGACCACGGCGCGTCGGGCATCACGACGACCACCGGCGGCACCTGACGCCTGTGGATCATCGCGTCGAGCGTGTCCTTGACCTCCGACCAGCCGTCCAGGTCGTCGCCGCGCCCGTGCAGGAGGTACGCCGAGGCGTGGCGGGCGCGGCGCCGGGCGTAGCCAGCGGGCAGGTAGACGCGGTAGCGGATCTCCTCCCCCAACGCAGGTGACCACGCGCTGCCCGACTCGATCCGCCCCGGCCGGGGGCGGGTGGCCACACCGGCCGCGCCGCTGGTGGCGCCGACGGTCGCGCCGGCGCCCAGCAGCCCCGCGCCGGTCGCGCTGAGGGCCTGTCGCCTGCTCATGATCGCCATCGTTCCTCCTCGAGATCCACCGCGCACCGGAACCCGATGCACTCCGAGCGGCTGGTGCCCGCCTGCGTCAGCAGGTAGCGCACCGACCAGCTGGGGTCCTGTGGCCCGCCGTCGACGTACCACTCCGAGCCCTCGGCCGCGAACCACGAGCCGCCCTTGAGCACGCACCAGCGGGTGCGGCCGTCGCGGTGCTCGCTCTCGGTCCACTGCCACATCAGCGGCTCGCGCCTCGACCAGCCGGGCAGCCCGGCCGCGGCCTGCCACTCGTCCTCGGTGGGGAGGCGGGCGCCGCGCCAGCGGGCGTAGGCCCGAGCGTCGTCGAGGTCCACGTGGCTGACCGGGTCGTCCTCGGCGCCGGGCCGTGGTGCGCCGTCGGCCCAGTGCGCGAGGAAGCGGTGCCTCTCGGCCGGGCGGTAGCCGCTGTCGGCGAGGAACCGGGCGAACTCGGCGTTGCTGACCTCGGCCGCGTCGACGGCGACCCGCCCGAGCCGGACCGTCCGATGCGCGGTGCGCACCCGGTGCAGGCGCGGCGGCAGCGGCTTCCAGTCGCCGACGTACGGCGCGTCCTCGTAGAGCCCGGTCTCGCGCTGGCGCCAGCGCAGCTCGAGGTCGCGCTCGCCGGCCTCGACGACGACCGCGTCCGGAGCCGGCGTGCCGACCGCACGCGGTGCGGCCACCCGCACGGGCACCGGCCGCTCGACCGGGGCCCCGACGTCGACGAGCACGGGCTGCGGCGGCTCGGGGGTGCCGCGGACGAAGGCCGCCACTCCGCCGGCGGGCACGGTGCCGTCGCCCAGCAGCGGGTGGGCGCCGGCGACGACCGGTCCGGTGTGGTCGCTGTCGGTCGGGTTGACCACCGTGTAGACGTCGACGTCCTGGAGGCGCCACCGGGAGCCGACGAGGCCGGAGGCGGCCGGGTGGAGCTCGGCCAGCGGCTCCCAGTCGCCGCGGAGGATGTGGTCGCCGAAGCGCCGGTAGACCTCGCGCATCGCGGCCAGTGTCGCCCGGTCGCGGGCACTCCAGTCCACCCGGACCCCGAAGACGACGTCCCAGATCAGCACACCGGCGCCGTTGAGCCACGCCGAGCGCAGCTCGTCGCCGTGGTCGCGGTTCCAGCGGCGGGTGTGGTGCATCATGTGCCGCTGCTCGAACCAGCGGGCGCGCAGCACCCCGGGGACCGGACTGTCGGCGAACCACTGCGCCCACGACGCCTGGTGGTCCGCGATCCGGGCGAGCGGGACCCGGGACTCCCCCTCGAGCACTGGCCGCGGCCGCAGCCCCGCCAGGGTCGCGAGCAGCTCGGGGTCGCCCTCCTTGAGGGTGTCCAGGAAGACGCCGTCGACCCCCAGCGAGGTGACCAGCCCGGCGAGGTTGGCGGCGTCGGACCGCCCCGTGCGGCGGGTGCCGATGTCCCAGGGGTTGTAGTCGAGGAAGACCCGGACCCCGCGCTCGTGCAGGTCGGCGACCAGCGCGTCCAGCCCCGGCACGTCGTACCAGTCGAACTGGTTGCGCGGGTCGATGCCGATCACCGGGTAGGCGTGCCAGAGGACGACGGCGTCGAGGGACCCGAAGCCGGCGTACGCCGCGAGCAGCCGGTCGGCGTCGAAGCGCTCCGCCTCCCAGTCGCGCACGGCCTCGTCCCAGAGCCAGACCATCGCGACGTTCCATGCGGTCGCCGCCCAGACGCACTGCGGGTCGTCGTAGAGCGCGGCGTCGTACACCGCGCGCTCCCGAGCATCGGCGCGCCACCGGTGCAACGCCGCGCGCCAGGCCGGCCGGTCGGCCGGGTCGTCGGGCGCCGCGAGGATCTTCGCCTCGTCGAGCACGGCGAGGTCGGCGCCCGGGTCGAGCGGCACCGTCGCCGGCAGGTCGATCGGCCGCGGCGCGTGGGGGTCGAGCCGGGCGTCCACCTGCGCGGCGGTCGGGATCGAGGGCACCGCGCCGGAGGACTCGACGGCGATCGCGCCGGCCACGACCGCGCGGCGGACCGCGGCGTCGAGGCCGGAGCCCGCGGCCAGGGCGGCGGCGAGGACGCCGGTGAACGTGTCGCCGGCACCGGTGGTGTCGACGACGTCGGCCGGTACGCCGGGCACGCGGCGCAGCCCCTCGGCATCGCCGACGAGCGCGCCGGCCGCACCGAGCGTCACGACGACGGACCCGACCAGTCGGAGGAGCGCGGTCGCGGCGGCCTCGACATCGGGCTCGCCTGCAGGCTGGCTCACGAGGTCGGCGGCCTCGTGCTCGTTGACGACCAGCACGTCGACGCCGCGCAGGAGGGTCTCGGGCAGGTCGCGAGCCGGAGCGGCGTTGAGGACGAACCGCGCGCCGGCCGCCGCCGCCGCCGCGGCCGCCGCCGCGACCGCGGTCAGCGGCGTCTCGAGCTGGGCGACCACGACGCGGGCGCGGGAGATCGCGTCGAGGTCGCACTCCTCGAGCGCCGTGACCGCGGCGTTGGCGCCGCCGTCGACCACGATCGCGTTCTCCCCGTCGGGCTGCACCATGATCCACGCGGTCCCGGTCGCGGCGGGCAGCGTCCGCACGCATCCGGTGTCGATGCCGGCGTCCAGCGCCTCGGTGAGCAGACGCCGTCCGGCGTCGTCGTCGCCGACCGCGCCGACCAGCGTGGTCGGGGCGCCGGCCCGGGCGGCGGCGACCGCCTGGTTGAGGCCCTTGCCGCCGGCGCGCTCCTCGCGGCCGGCGGCCAGGACCGTCACCCCCGGGGCGGGGATCGCCGGGACGGACGCGACCAGGTCGAGGTTGGCGCTTCCGATCACCACGACGGCGGGCTCGCTCACGCGGGCACCTCCCGGGGGACGAGGGCGAGGGTGCGGTCGGCGAGCTCGTCGAGCCCGACGCCGTCGAACCCCGGCAGGCTGCTCGCTACCCGGTTGCGCAGCGGCGCGACCCAGCGCTCCGCAATCCGGCGGCGCCCGGCGAGGGCGCCGCACACGGAGCCGACGGTCGCGCCGTTCGAGTCGGTGTCCCAGCCGCCGGTGACGACCGTGCAGATCCCGGCCTCGAGATCGCCCTCCCCGGCCGTGAGCGCGTACGCCACGAGCGCGGCGTTGTTCAGCACGTGCACCCAGTGCAGGTGCCCGTAGGCGGCGTAGAGCCGGTCGAGCGCCTCGTCCGTGGGCAGCCCGGACCGGCCGACCTCGACGCCGAGGCGGATCGCCTCGACGTACCTGCTCCGGGGAGGCAGCACGCACAGCCCCGTCTCGACGACCTCGTCGACGTCGTCGCTGACCACGGCCTGGGCGCACATGGCGGCGACGAACATCGCCCCATAGACGCCGTTGCGGACGTGGCTGAGGCGGGCGTCCACCCACGCGGCGCGGGCGGCGGCCGCGGGATCGCCCGGGTGCGCCCAGCCGTGCACGTCGGCTCGGATCTGGGCGCCGATCCACTCGCGGAACGGGTTGTGGCGGGTCGCGGTCCGCGGCGGTGACTCCCCGAGGAGCAGGTTGCGGTAGGCGATCCGCTCGGCGGTGAACACCCGGCCGGCCGGCAGGCTGGCCAGCCAGCTGTCGGCGACGTCCTGGGTCGTGAACCCCGACCCGTGGCGCTCGTGCAGGTCGAGGGCGAGCATCGCGAAGTTGAGGTCGTCGTCCTCGGGCATGCCGTCGATGTTCTCGGCGAGGCTGGTCGGCGCGCTGCGCCGGTTCCAGGGCCATCGGGCCGCGACGTCGTCGGGCAGGCCGACGGCGGTGAACCAGTCGCGCAGCGGCCAGCGGCCCTGGCTCTGCAGGATCTCCCGGATCCCGTGCCGCGGGATCTTCTCGACCGGCTTGCCCAGCAGGCAGCCGGCGGCCCGCCCCGACCAGGCGCCGAGGATCCGATCGTCGAGGTCGTCCCCGACCATCGTGCGGCCCGGCGGGGTCGGCCAGGTCGCCTCGATGGCGGCGAGGTCGTCGGGCTCACGCTCGGCCAGGCTCGGGTCCCGGGGCAGCGCGGCGAGCTCGTCGAGGAGCTCGAGCGCGAGCCGGTCCAGCTCGTCGTCGCCCTCCTGCCCGACACCCGAGGCCGGAGCGTCGGGCTGCCCGCCGGCCGCCTCCCACCGGCGGCGCACGTCGGCGACGTCCTTGCCGTCGTCGGCGCTCGCGACCAGCTCGTGGGCGAGCAGGTCGGGTGCCTGGACCCAGGTCAGCCGGCTCACCGGCCCACCTCCCCCAGCAGCGGCGCGCGACGCTCGGCGCGTCGGGCCGCGCGCTCGGCGTCCTTGGCGAAGACCTCGCGCGCCACCTCGGCGACCGTGTGTCCGGCGGGCTCGAGCGGGGTCCGGCTCGCCTCGGCGACCCGCGTCGCCCAGTCGCTGCGGACCGAGGCGTGGCCGCCGAGTGCGCCGCAGATCGCGCCGGCCATGCTGGCGATCGAGTCCGCGTCCCGGCCGTAGTTGACCCCGCCGAGCACCGCCTGCTCGTAGTCACCGCCGGCCACGAGCACCATGCCCAGCGCCACCGGGAGCTCCTCGATGGACTTGATCCGGCTGGGCCGACGCGCGTCCATCGCGGGCTCGCGGTATGCCGGCCCGACGGTGTCGAACGGCGTCACCGCCTCCCGCAGCCGCGGGATCGCCGCTCGCCAGTCGCTCACGCCCGAGGCCGCGTCGGCGACCGCGGCCACGGCGGCGCGGGTGCCGTCGTGGGCGAGCCTCAACGCCTCCTCGACCACCGAGGACGCGGTCGCGCCCGGCACGAAGGCCGCGGCCACGGCGGCGGCGAGCACGCCCGCCGCCTCGCGGCCGTAGCTCGACTGGTGCGGTGCGGCGACCTCGATGGCCTCCGCGTAGGCGCCGGCCGGATCGCCGGCGTTCACCACGCCCACGGGGGCCATGTACATGGCGGCCCCGCAGTTGACGATGTTGCCCGAGCCGGCCTCGCGGGGGTCGACATGCCCGTAGTGCAGGCGCGCGACCAGCCACTTCTCGGCGAGGAAGATCCGCTGCAGCAGCAGTGCCTCGGCCTCCAGCTCCGGCACCCACCGCTTCTCACCGATCAGCCGCGGCACCAGCTCGTCGGCGACCGCATAGGCGTCGAGGTGGTCGCGGCGCGCGGCGTACACGTCCACGAGCGCATGGGTCATCAACGTGTCGTCGGTGATGTGCCCGTCGCCCTTGTGGTACGGCGCGATCGGCCGCGCGTCACGCCAGTCGGGGTTGAACGGCGCGACGATGCCGGTGACCCAGCCGTCGTACCGGTCCCGGATCTGCTCCGAGGTCCACCCCTCGGTCGCCCCGCCGAGGGCGTCGCCCACGGCGGAGCCGACCAGCGTCCCGAGAGCCTTGTCCGAGAGAGGGTCGAGCAGGGGGTCCAACGAGGTGTCGCTCACTTGTTGACCGACTCCCAGCCGTCGCTCAGCTCGGAGGCCAGCTCGTCAGCGGAGATGTCGTCGGCCAGGTAGCGCTGGAAGGCCGGCGTGGCGATCTGGTCCTTCCACTGCGGGTAGTTGGTGACCGACTGGAACGGCGCTGCCGCGAAGAACTGGCCACCCGCGAGGATCGTCGGCCAGCCGTTCTCGCCACCGGTGTCGGTCTCGACCTGGTCGGCGGCCGTGGAGGAGGCCGGGATCAGCCAGTCGCCCTCGGCGACCTTGGCGAGGTTCTCGGGCTGCATGTAGTAGTCGATGAACGCCGCGGCACCCTCGACGTCCTCGCTCTCCGCTGCGACCGACAGCGTCTGCGGGTTGGCGGCCTGGGCGGCGCTGTCGCCCGCGAGCACCGGCATCGCCACCCAGTCGAAGCCCTTGGGGGCGGACTCCGAGAGCGTCTGGGCGGCGTAGCTGCCCTGGACGGTCATCGCGTACTTGCCCTTGAGGAAGCCGGACATCACGTCCGACCCGCTCTGGGTGAGGGTGACGGGGTCGAGGGACTTGTCGTCGTACGTCATCTGGTGGATCCGTTCGGGGACGGCGAGCTCGGCGTCGCCGACCTCCATGGTGGCGTCGGCGCCGGTGCCCTGGAAGTACGCCGCCCCGTAGTTCAGGCCGAGGCTGAGCATCGTGGCCGTCGGGGAGGACAGGCCCCAGCCGACGCCGTACACACCGTCGCCGGTGGTCGCCTTCGCCGCGGCCATGAAGTCGTCCCACGCCCAGGTGTCCCCGGTCGGGATCTCCACCCCGGCCTTCTCGAGCAGGGTCTTGTTCGCGAACACCACGTAGCTCTGCAGCAGCGTCGGGGCGGCGATCAGCGTGCCGTCGACGGTCACGGTCTGCCAGACCTCGTCGGAGACCGCGGACGTGACGTCGTCGCTGAACGCGCCGTCGAGGTCGGCGAGGTAGCCCTGCTGCGCGAACTGGCTCATCGCGGCGGACTCGTACTGGATGATGTCCGGCGCGGTGCCACCCTGGAACTGGGTGACCAGCTGGTCCTGCACGGAGTCCCAGCTGCCCTGCACGTACTTCACCTGGACGTCGGGATGGTCGGCGTTCCAGGCGTCGACGATCTCCTTGGTGGCCTCCACGGTCGGCTCCTGGAAGGCGAGGCTCTGGAACCGCAGGGTCACCTTCTCGCCGCTGTCGCCGCTCTTGCTGTCGTCGTCGTCGGAGCTCGAGGACGTCGCACACCCGGCGAACGCCAGCGTGAGGGCGGCGGCGGTGGCGATGCCCACGGTCGTGCGGAGCTTCATAGGTCTTGCCTTTCGTGAGTGGTGCGGTGGGGTGCGGGCGGTCAGCCCTTGACGGCTCCGGAGAGCAGTCCCGAGGTGAGGCGGCGCTGGATCAGCGCGAAGAACACGAGGCTGGGGATGGTGGCGAGCAGCGAGCCGGCGGCCAGGGCACCGAGCTGCACCTGGCCCTCGGCGCCGACGAAGCGCGACAGCGTGAGCGGCAGCGTCACCTTCTCGGGGGTCTGGATCATCACCAGGGCGAAGAGGAACTCGTTCCATGACGAGATGAACGCGAACAGCGCCGTCGCGACCACGCCCGGGCGCAGCAGCGGGAACACGATGCTGATCAGGATCCGCAGCCGGTTGGCGCCGTCGATCGCCGCTGCCTCCTCGAGGTCGCGCGGAATGTTGGCGACGAAGCCCATCAGCATCCACAGGCAGAACGGCATCGTGAAGACGACGTAGACGATCGTCAGTCCGGGCAGCGAGTCGATGAGCTCGAACTGCTTGAGGATGAGGAACAGCGGGATGATCACGAGGATCGTCGGGAAGACCTGGCTGACCAGGACCCAGCCGAGGGTGACCGGGCGCAGGAACGTCTTGAAGCGTGCCAACCCGTACGCCGCGGGCAGCGCCAACAGCACCGTCAGCACGGTGGTCGCCACGGCCACCTGCAGGCTGTTGAGCCCGGCGTGCACGAGGTTCGCCCGGTCGATCGCGTCGCCGAAGTTCGACAGCGTCGGCGAGGACGGGATCAACCCGCTGCCGCCGAGCGCGATCTCGCGGCTGTTCTTGAACGCCGTCGACAGCAGCCACAGCAGCGGGAACCCGAGGAACACGACGTAGGCGATCAGGGCGGCGTACTGTCCCGCGCGCCCGGCGGGGGAGATCCGAGCGGCGCTCATCGGTCCGCCCCCGTCCCCTTCAGCCGGGACCGCAGGTAGAAGAGCAGCAGGCCGACGATGATGACGACCATGACGTTGCCCATCGCTGCCGCGACGCCGAAGTGGCCGTAGCGGAAGCCCTCGTTGTAGGCGAACAGCATCGGCAGCATCGTGCGGCCTCCCGGCCCGCCGTTGGTGAGCACGTAGATGAGGTCGAAGGTGTTGATGTTCCAGATGAAGTTCAGCGAGGTGATCGCCACGACCACCGGGCGCAGCTGCGGGAGCGTGACGTTCCAGAACCGGCGCCAGGCCCCGGCGCCGTCGACGGCGGCTGCCTCGTAGAGCGTCTCGTCCACGCCTTGGAGCCCGGCGAGCAGGGTGATGGTCGTCTGCGGCATACCGGCCCAGATCCCGACGACGATCACCGCCGGCAGCGCGGTCTCGAAGTTCCCGAGCAGGTTGAGCTGGCCGAAGCCGAGCGCCTGGGAGGCGCCGCTGACGGGTCCGGAGTTGGGGTCGTACATCAGCCGCCACATGATCGCGACCACCACCGGCGGCATCGCCCACGGGACGAGGGACAGGGTGCGGGCCAGCCAGCGCAGCCGAAGGTTCTCGTTGAGCAGCAGCGCGAGTCCCATCGCGGCGACGAACTGGAGCGAGGTGACTGAGAGGGCCCAGATCATGCCGATCCGGAACGAGCTCCAGAACAGCTCGTTGTCCATCAGGTCGCGGTAGTTCTCCAGACCGGTGAAGTGAGTGACCTGGTTGAGACCCGCTCGCGAGTCGGTGAAGCCGAGGTAGATGCCCTGGAGCAGCGGGTAGACGTTGAAGATGACGATCGGCAGCAGCGCCGGCAGGAGCAGCGGCCAGGCGTCGCCCTTGACACGTCGACGGCTGCGGGGACGGCGCTCCGGCGGTGGGTCGCCGACGGACACCGGGGCGGCGAGCTGGGTCGAGGACATCAGCGCGCCTCCCCCGCGGTCGCGCCACGCAGCGAGGACCGGCGCACGGTCATCCGCGGCTGGACGGTGACCCGCTGCACCTCGCGCTCGGGGTCCTCGAGCCGGTCGAGCAGCAGCCGGGCCGCCGTACGGCCACGCTCGAGCGCACCGAGCCCGACGCTGGTGAGCGTGGGGGTGGTGACCCCGGCGAGCTCGGTGTCGTCCATCCCGACGACCGCGACGTCCTCGGGGATACGCAGGTCGTGCTCGGAGAGCACCTGCATGGTGGCGATCGCGAGCAGGTCGTTTCCGCCGAGGACGGCGTCGGGGACGGTGCGGGCGAGCAGCGCCTCGGCGGCCTTGCGCCCCTCGGCCAGCGTGAAGTCGCCGGCCTCGACGCGCAGCGACTCGTCGGGATCGAGGCCGAGGGCCCGGACGTTCCGCTCGAAGGCCCGCCGGCGGGCCGAGCCGGGCACGGTGTCGGCGGGACCGTTGACGAACGCGACCCGGCGGCAGCCGTTGTCGTGCAGGTGCTCCAGCGCCATCCGTACGCCGCCGGCGGAGTTGGCGCGGACGTTGTCGATCCGCACGTCGGTCGGGACGGTGCCGATGACCACGACCGGATAGGTCGCCCCGCGCAGCGCGTCGAGCAGCGCGGGCTCGACCCGGACCGGGCTGAGCACCAGGCCGTCGGCGTACCCGTGCCCCAGGCTGTCGAGCAGGGCGAGCGTGTCGTCGATGCGGCCACCGGTCGAGGAGACCAGGAGCCGGTAGCCGCGGATCCGGGCCTCGTCCTCGATCGCGCGCATCATCTCGACGTACACGGGGTTGCCGACGTCGGCCACCGCGAGGGCCAGTTGCTGGGAACGGCGGACCTTGAGCCCGCGGGCGAAGGCGTTGGGCCGGTAGCCGAGCTCGGCGGCCGCACGCTCGACTGCCTCTCGGGTCTCCGGACTCGCGGGGAGGCCGTTGAGGACGCGGGAGACCGAGGCGACCGAGACCCCGGCGTGGCGCGCCACGCGGGCGACGGTGGGTCGATCTGTGGTCACCAGGAGGCCTTCTGTAATCGATTACGGAATCGATTACAGAAGTTGCCACGAGACGGTCGTCACGTCAAGAGCCTGCGCCGGATCCGATGCCCGAAGATGAGGTCATGGACCTTGGTGAGATCCGCCAGACCTTCACCGCCGCCGCGACCGCGTTCCTCGACCTGGCCGAGCGGGTGCCCGTCGAAAGGTACGCCGAGCCCGGGCTGGGCACGTGGGACCTGCGCGCGCTCATCGGCCACACCGGCCGGTCCCTGGTCACCGTCACGACCTACCTGCAGATCCGCGCGGCGCAGGTCGACGCCGAGGACGCCGCCGACTACTTCGCCCGGGTCAGCCGGACCGTGCATGGGAGCGCCCGCGACGCGGTCCACCAGCGCGGGATCGAGGCCGGCGTCGCGCTCGGCGACGACCCGGTCGCGTCGCTGCGCGAGGCCCGCGACGAGGCAGAGATGGCGCTCGACCTGCTCGAGGGCGCCGACCCGGTGGTCGAGACCGCCGCCGGCGGGATGCGGGTCAGCGACTACCTGCCGACCCGGACCTTCGAGCTGACCGTGCACTCCCTGGACATCGCCCGGGCCACGGGCCTCGACTTCACGCCACCGGCCGAGGCCCTCGCCGACACGCTCGCCCTGGCCGGCGCGAGCGCGCTGCGCCTGGGCCTGGGCGTCGACGTCCTGCTCGCGCTGACCGGCCGCCGCCCGCTGCCCCCCGGCACCTCGGTGGTGCCCTGATGGGGGGTAGTCCCTGACGAAAAGTGCCCTCGAAATCGATACCGAAGGGCCCGATCGTCAGGGAGTACCGATGACGGACCCCTACAGCAGGGCGCCCGGGTCGTCGGGCACGTCGACGGCCTGCTCGTCGAGGTACTCCACGGGGATGACCTCCATGGCGCGCGAGCTCGTGGAGGCCAGCACGACCGGGGCGGGGAACCCGGCCTCGTAGGCCTCGAGCCAGCGGGAGGCGACCACACACCACCGGTCGCCCGGGTGCAGGCCGGGGAAGCCGAGCTCGGGTCGCGGCGTGGTCAGGTCGTTGCCGACCGCGCGCTGGTGCTCGAGGAACTCCGTGGTCATCACCGCGCACACCGCGTGCAGGCCGACGTCCTCGGGCCCGCAGGTGCAGCTGCCGTCGCGGTAGAAGCCGGTCATCGGATCGGTGCCGCACGGCTCCAGCGGCGACCCGAAGACGTTCAGCTCCTCCATCAGGTCAGGTCCGGCATCGGGCCAGGTCCGACATCAGGCCAGCGCCCAGATGCCGGGGCGGCCCTTGACCATCGCGCCCTCGGCGACCAGCGACTGCCGGGCACGGCGGGCGGCGTAGCGCCACCGCAGCTCGCCCTCGGGGGTCAACTCCCGGTCGGCGTCGGTGAGCCGCTCCTCCATCCGGATCTCGAGCTCGAGGAACACGTCGTCCTGCTCCATCTCGCCGCCGGCCTCGGACAGCACGGCGAGGATCTCGGGCTTGAACACGTCCGGCGGGGTCCAGCGGTGCCGCACGGGACGGGCCGGCGCGGCCGGCGCCGACGTGCGGGAGGAGGTGGTCGCCGACTTGCGGACGACGGTCCTGGAGGCCGGCGCCTTGCGCACCGTCGGCGGCGGTGGGGCCGGCGGGTTGCCGTGGATGCACGTGGACTTCGGCAGGTCACACAGCTCGCAGTAGTCCTCGTCGCTCATCGGGGTCAGCCTACCGTCCGGGCCGCGAGGAATCGCCGGGCGGGGTTCGGCGAACTAGGCTGGAGAAGGACACCGGAGGCGACGGCGTACGACGACGACGACGAGCCCCGGCCCGGAACGGGACAACGCATGACTGTCGAGCGAACCACCCACTGGCGACCGACGGACAGCGAGGTCGCTCCCGACCCGGTCCCGCCGGGCGAGGCCGAGGACGCCTGGGCCGCGGCGGCCCGCGACATCCTCAAGGGCGTCGCCGGCACCTACCACAAGCTGATCGACCGCACCGAGCTCGCCGCCCAGGTGCAGGAGGCCAGCGGCATCCACTCGAGCAAGAACCCGCACTACTGGCTGAGCCGGGTGCTCGCCCAGGTCGCGGCGGTCAACGTCGTCGACGGCGAGCCGCCGCTGACGGCCCTGGTCGTGCACCGCCAGACCGGCGCCGTGGGCGACGACTACGACGAGGTGCTCCGACTCACCGGCGCCGACCCCATCACCGACGAGGTCGCCCGCGAGAAGCACGCGGCCGCGGCCCGGATGGAGTGCTACCGCTGGGCCGGCGCGACGATGCCCGCCAGCGGCGGCCACCCGGCGCTGTCCCCGCGGCTCGACCAGCGCATCGTGCGCGAGCGCAAGCGGGCCCGCGACGAGGCCGCGCCGACCGTGTGCCCCACCTGCTTCATGGCGATCCCGCCGACCGGGGTCTGCGACAACTGCGGCTGAGGCCGGCCCGGCTGCTGTAGCCCCGAGTTACCCCTTGTTCCCACCATCATGGGGCGGCACTTCAGCTCGCGTGGACCACGAACGGCGCCGTGACCACGGTCCCGTCGCCGAGCCGGAACTGCGCCCACAGCCGGTAGGCGCCGGCCACCTCGAACCTGGCGTGCAGGTCGAGCTCGGGCCCGAACTTCGTGCCGGGCAGCGCCAGCACCGGACGGCCCTCGTCGTCGAAGGTCTCCGCGTGGTGGTGGCCGAACCGGGTGCCGTCCTCGCGCATCACGACCACGTGGCCCGCGGCGCCCAGGTAGGGCTCGAGGTCGTCGACCGGGGCGCCGGTCGCCGCGTCCGTGAAGCCGAGCGTGAAGTCGCTGACGTCGTCCACGTGCGCGTCGCCGGCCAGCGTGATCCGCACGCCGTCGACGGTCGCCTCGCGCACGTCGCCGGCGGGCAGCGTCTCGGCGGGCGGCACCTGACCGGCGACGGTCACGTCCTGCTCGTCGATGACGTCGGACAGCTGGCCCTCGCGGCGCATCTCGGTGTGCAGCGCGTAGGTGCCCGCCGTCGGGAACGTCACGTCGACGGTGAACACACCGTCCTGGTCGGTGCGCTCGGGGTGCAGGTGGGCGAAGGTGCCGAGGTCGGTGCGGGTGACGATCAGGTGCATCCACACCTGGTGGGTGCGGACCAGGTCGCCAACCGGGTCGCCCGTCTCGGCGTCGCGGACGGTCACGGTGATCGGGGTCGGCACGCCCGGGCGTACGTCGCCGGGCACGTCCAGCGCCACCTCGAGCCCGGCGTGCTCGGCGCTCACGGGAGGCACGTCGGCCTCCTCCATCACGCTCATCAGCGGCCGCATCGGCATGCCCATGCCCTCCTGCCAGCTGAGCACGCCGTTCATCCCGCGCTCGGCCTGGTCGGTGCGGCTGAGCCAGGTGAAGCCGACACCGACGGCGATCGCCACGACCGCGATGCCGGCGAGGTAGCCCCAGTCCATGACCCGGCCCCAGCCGGTGGGGCTCTTGGGGGGCTTGCGGAGCCGCAGCGCGTTGGTGACGACGCTGACCGAGCTCATCGCCATCGCGGCGCTCGCGAGCACCGGGTCGAGCAGCAGCCCGTCCCACCAGTACAGGGCGCCGGCGGCGACGGGGACCAGCAGCACGTTGTAGGCGAAGGCCCAGACCAGACCCTGCTTGATCGTGGTGACGGTGCGCCGCGACAGCTCGATCGCGGAGACGATGCCGTGCAGGTCGCCGCCGACCAGCGTGATGTCGGACGCCGCGATCGCGACGTCGGTGCCGGTGCCGATCGCGATGCCGAGGTCGGCCTGGGCGAGGGCCGGCGCGTCGTTGACGCCGTCGCCGACCATCGCGACCACCTGGCCGGCGGCCTGCAGCTCGGCGACTCGCTGCGCCTTGTCGGCCGGGCGTACGTCGGCCATCACGTGGTCGATCCCGACCTGGCCGGCGACCGCGTGTGCGGTCTCGGCGTTGTCGCCGGTGACCATCCAGACCTCGAGGCCGAGGTCGTGCAGGGCGGCCACCGCGGCGGCCGAGGAGTCCTTGACGGTGTCGGCCACGGTCACGGCCCCGGCCAAGGCGCCGTCCACGGCGACGTAGACGCCGGCAACCCCGAGCGAGGCGGTGTCGATGCCGTGCTCGGCGAGGTGGGCGGCGTTGCCGGCCAGCACCGTGCGGCCGCCGATCTCGGCGACCACGCCGTGGCCGGGCACCGAGTCGAACGACGAGACGACCGGCAGCGCGAGCCCGCGCTCCTGTGCGCCGCGGACGATCGCCTCACCGACGGGGTGCTCGCTGCCGACCTCGGCCGCCGCGACCAGCGCGAGCAGCTCGTCGGCATCCCAGCCCTCGGTCGTGGTGACCTCCGCGAGGTCGGGGCGGCCGCGGGTGATCGTGCCGGTCTTGTCGAGCACGATGGCGGTCAGCCGCCGCGCGGTCTCGAGCGCCGCGCCGTCGCCGACCAGGATGCCCAGCTCGGCGGCCTTGCCGGTGCCGACCATGACCGCGGTCGGCGTGGCCAGGCCGAGGGCACAGGGGCAGGCGATGATCAGCACCGCGACCGTCGTACCGATCGCGAGGACCAGCCGGTCGGTCTCGGGGCCGAAGAGCAGCCAGCCGAGGAACGTCGCGAGCGCGACCACCAGCACCGCGGGCACGAACCACGCGGACACCCGGTCGGCGAGACGCTGCATCGGCGGCGCGCTGCCCTGGGCCTCCTCGACGAGCCGCACGATCTGGGCCAGCGTGCTGTCCGCGCCGACGGCGGTGGTGCGGACGACGAGGGTGCCGGTGGTGTTGACGGTGGCACCGATCACGGCGTCCCCGGACACCTTCTCGACCGGGACGCTCTCGCCGGTCAGCATCGACTCGTCGACCGCCGAGCGGCCCTCGACGACCACGCCGTCGACCGGGAGCTTCTCCCCCGGCCGGACCCGCACCTGGTCGCCGACGACGACCTGCGCGATGGGCACGTCGACCTCGGCACCATCGCGCAGCACCCGCGCGGTCGTCGGGGCGAGCCCGACCAGGGCCTTGATCGAGGCGGCGGTGCGCTTCTTGGCCTTGAGCTCCAGCCACCGGCCCATCAGCACCAGCGCGAGCACGATCAGCGCGGTCTCGAAGTAGAGGTGGAGCGGCAGCCCCCAGCGCTCGGCCTGGCCCGGCCACAGCGTCACGAACGCGCTGTAGGCGTAGGCGACGCCGGTGCCGAGCGCGACCAGCGTGTCCATGCTCGACGACCGGTGCTTGGCGTTCTGCCAGGCCCGCTGGTAGATCTCGCGCCCGGCCCAGAACTGCGTGACGGTCGCGACCACGAGGAGCAGCGGCATCAGCCAGTCCATCGTGTCGATGTGGACCGGCAGGTACATCACGCCCATCAGCGCGAGCCCGACGACCAGGGTCACCTGCCACTTGCGTCGCAGCCGGGCGATCTCGACGTCGCGGCGCGCGTCGAGCTCGGCGATCGGGTCGGCGGCCTCCGCCGGCGCAGGTGCGTCCGGGGCGCTCGGGCCCGCCGGCTTGGCCGGCGGGCGGACGGTGCCGGCGTACCCCGCCTTCTCGACGGCGGCGCTCAGCACCTCAGGGGCGACGACCGCGGGGTCGTAGGTGACCGCGGCCGTCTCGGTGGCCAGGTTGACCGAGGCCTCCACGACGCCGTCGACACGCGAGAGCGCCTTCTGGACTCGGCCGACGCACGACGCGCAGGTCATGCCCTCGATGTCGAGGGTGCTCTCGGTGGTCGTCGGGGTCGTGGTGGTCATCGGTGCGTCCTCGGCGTCAGGAGACCAGCTCGTAGCCGGCCTCGTCGATGGCCGCCGCGATCTCGTCGTGGGTGAGCGGGCGGGTGGACTGGACGGTCACGTCGCCGGTCTCGAGCTCGACGTGGACCTCGGTGACGGGCTCCAGCGCGGTCACCTCGCGGGTGACGGCGCCGACGCAGTGGCCGCAGGTCATCCCGTTGACGCGGTAGATGTGCGTGGTGGACATGTCTCTCTCCTCGTTCGATCCGGACGATATACCCCAAGGGGGTATCACGTGAAGGACCGTAACATACCCCCTCGGGGTATGGCTAGAGCCAGGTGGCATCCAGTCTGAGGTAGCTGGTCGGCGGAAGTAGGGCGATCTCCGGATGCCTCGCCCCACCTCAGGCGCGCAGCGTGGCGTCATCAGCCACGAGCCCGCCAGGAGCACCCGATGATCGCCTCGATCTCCATCCCCGACCCGACCGCCGCTCTCATGCTCGCCCAGCTGCGGGTCGACGAGTTCGGCCGGGCGCACGCCGGCGACCGGGCCGGCCTGCGCCGCCGCCGCCGGTTCCAACACCACGCCCGCCTGCGCAAGCTGCTCGCCTGAGGAGGTCCGGGGATTCGCGACGGATACCCCCGGGGGTATATAGTCGCGGGCATGACGACCGCCACCACGACCGAGCACGCCCACGGCAAGGACGTGCTCGACGCCCTCTCTCCCCTCCACCGCCAACTGCGCCAGGCCGTGCCCGACGTCTACAAGGGCTTCGGCGAGCTGCACCGCGCCGCGTTCGCCGCGGGCGCGCTCGACACCCGCATCAAGGAGCTGATCGCGGTCGCGATCGGCGTGGTCGAGGGCTGCGACGGATGCATCGCCTCGCACGCGCAGGCGGCCGCCAAGGCCGGTGCCAGCAAGCAGGAGGCGGCCGAGGCGATCGGCGTCACGTTCCTGATGAAGGGCGGCCCGGCCACCATCTACGGCCCCCGCGCCTACGACGCATTCTGCGAGTTCGCCGACGCCCAGGCCTGAGCCGACTGTTACCAGCGGCCGTGGATCGCGGCGCGGAAGTAGGTGTCGTAGATCCGCGTCACGGCGTCGAGCACGGCCTGGGGCAGCGGGTCGATGCTGCCGGCAGCCGCGTTGGCGCGGGCCTGCTCGGCGTTGCGGGCACCCGGGATCACCGTGGTGACGCCCGGCTGCTGGACGACCCAGGCGAGCGCGGCCTGCGCGGGCGTGACGCCGAGGTCGCGAACCAGCGCGCTGAACTCCTGCGCCGCGCGCACCCCGGCCTCGAAGTCGACGCCGGAGAACGTCTCACCCACGTCGAACGCGCTGCCGTCGCGGTTGTAGGTGCGGTGGTCGTCGGCGGCGAACGTCGTGTGCTCGTCGTAGCGGCCGGAGAGCAGCCCTGACGCGAGCGGCACCCGCGCGATGATCGCGACCCCCGCCTCGGCCGCGGCCGGGAGCACCCGGTCGAGGGGCTTGAGCCGGAACGCGTTGAGGATGATCTGGATCGAGGCGACGTTCGGCCGGGCGATCGCCGACAGCGCCTGGTCGACGGTCTCGACGCTCACGCCGTACGCCGCGATCGCACCGGCGGCGACCAGCGTGTCGAGGTCGTCGTACGTCGCGTCCGCGTCGATGACCGCGCCCGGCGGGCAGTGCAGCTGCACCAGGTCGAGCGTGTCCACGCCGAGGTTGCGCCGCGAGCGGTCGGTCCACGCCCGGAAGTTGTCCAGCGTGTAGTTCTCGGGCACCTGGTCCATGCGGCGGCCCATCTTGGTCGCCACGGTGACCTCGGGATGGTCGCGCAGGAACCGGCCGATCACCTGCTCGCTGCGGCCGTCGCCGTACACGTCGGCGGTGTCGAAGAACGTGACGCCGGCGTCGGTCGAGGCGGCCAGCACGGCGAGGGCGTCGTCCTCGGTGACATCACCCCAGTCCGCGCCCAGCTGCCAGGTGCCGAGACCGACGACGGAGACCGGACGGCCGGTCCTGCCCAGGGTGCGCTGCTCCATGCTCGCGAGTCTGGCACGCACCCCGCCCGGTCGATCAGGGAGGTCACTGAGGCAGGTAGGACAGCACCCGCTTGGAGAACCGGTGCTTGGCCGGCACGTAGTCGTCGGTGCGCGCCGGCTTGTGCATCACGTAGGAGCGCACGGACGCCGAGAACCGCTTCGACGGCGCCAGGCAGCTAGGGTCGACGCGCAGCACCGAGCGGCGCCGGTCCATCTTTAGCGACGCGCAGCCCTGGTCGGTGATCTCGTCGCCCTCGCTGGTCCAGGAGTCGGTCTCGTAGACGGCGTACTCGGAGAACGACGGCCCGGTGATGAACAGGTCCGGCACCCAGTCGGCGTCGGTGTCGACCCACGCGTCGATCGCGTCCCCGACCTTCACGCGCCGGTCGTGCTGGATCGCGATCGTCGCCTTGCGCCCCTCGGCGGGGGCGGAGGTGATGGTCACGGACACGACGTCGAAGGCCTTGCCGGGCTCGACCGGGTCCTGGACCGTGAGCGTGGTGGGCGGCTCCGCGCCCGCCGGCGGCGCCGCCCCCGCCACCAGCGCGAGGGCGGCCAGGGAGGTAGCAACCCGAGTCGTACGCATATCGCCAGTGTGCTCCCGCTCGGGGACGGAAAGCACGAGACTTAGGTCCCGTGACGTACGACGAGCAGCTCGCCGCCCGGCTCCGCGAGATCCTCACCGGGGAGCCCGGCCTCAGCGAGCGGAAGATGTTCGGGGGCCTGGCGTTCCTGGTCCACGGCAACATGGCGGTCGCGGCGAGCCGGGAGGGCGGGCTGCTGCTCCGCGCCGACCCGGAGCGCACCGAGGAGCTGCTGGGCGAGCCGCACACCAGCCCCTTCGTGATGCGCGACCGGGAGATGCGCGGCTGGCTGCGTGTCGAGCCCGGCGGCGTCACCGACGACGATGCGCTCGAGCGCTGGGCCGAGATCGGCGCCGGCTACGCGCGCACGCTGCCGCCCAAATAGCGCCCGCCGGACCAGGGCCCGGCCGGCGCCTCAGGCGCAGCCGACGCAGGCGGCCGCGGTCGGCCGCACCTCGAGCCGCTCCTCGGGGATCGGCCGCCCGCAGACCACGCAGCGTCCGTAGGTACCGTCCTCGACCCGGGCCAGTGCGGCCTCCACCTCGGCCAGGTGCTGCTCGGCCTGGCGCACCAGCGCCGCGACCTGCTCGCGCTCGAACGCGATCGTCGCGCCCTCCGGGTCGTGCTCGTCGTCGGCGTTGGTGTCGCGGGAGGCGTCGACGAACCCGCGGTAGTCGCCGCGCAGCGCGGCGAGCCGCGCCGTCGTACGGCGCCGCTCCTCCTCGAGCCGGTCGCGGGGCGCGCTCACGCCCGCTCCAACAGCACGAGCACCTCGTAGTGGGCGGTGTTGGGGAACATGTCCAGCAGCTGCCCGCGGACCGGCCGCAGCGCCGGCATCGACTCCAGGTCGCGCACCAGCGTCTGCGCGTTGCAGCTGGAGTAGAGGACGTGCCGCACCCCCGAGGCCTCGAGCCAGCCGGACAGCTCGGATCCGATGCCCCGACGCGGCGGGTTCACGACCACCAGGTCGGGCGGCGCCCCGCTCCCGAGCGCGTACGCCGTCGCGTCCCCCGCCTCGAACCGCACCCCGGACAGCCCGGCCTCGTCCCGAGTCCGCTCCGCACTCGCGACCGCCTCGCGGCTGATCTCGACGCCGAGGATCTCGCGGCCGGGGCCCGCCAGGCCGAGCGCGAAGCCGCCCACCCCGCAGTAGAGGTCCCACACGGTCCGCGGCGCGACCTCGCCGACCCAGCGGCGGGCCAGCCGGTAGAGCTCGGCCGCCATCGCGGTGTTGGTCTGGAAGAAGCTCTGCGGCCGCAGGTGCAGGGCCACGCCACCGACGCGCATCCGCAGCGACTCCTGGCCTGTGAGCACGATCTCGCGCTCGCCCTCCAGCACCGCCTTGTGCTCGGGCTGCAGGTTCACCGACGCCACCATGACCGCCGGCAGCCGCTCGAGCAGCGCGGGCAGGTGCTTGCGGATCCGGGCGACCGGCTCCTGGGAGCGCAGCACGAAGCGCACCATCAGCTCACCGTCGGCCGACTCGGTCACCAGCAGGTACTTCAGCTCACCGCGGCGCGCCGCGACGTCGTACGGCGTCAGCGCGGCCCGGGTCACGAACGCCGCGAGCTCGGGCAGCGCGGCCTGGATGCCCGGTGTGTGCAGCGGGCAGTCGCGCAGGTCGACCCCGGCGCCGGCCGGGTTGAGGATGCCCAGCGTCGGATCCTCCACGGTGCCGCTGACCACCATCTTGGCCTTGTTGCGGATGCCCAGCTGGGCGCTGGCGGCCGGCGGCAGCCAGGCCGTCCCGGGGTGCCCGGCCAGCAGCTCCTCCACCAGGCGCTGCTTCTCGGCGAGCTGCTCGCCGTACGGCGTGCCCAGCCAGGTGCACGAGCGGCACCGACCGGCGTCGAAGTGGGAGCAGAGCATGACGCGGTCCAGGCTACGGGGGCGGCGCGTGTCACCGGTCTGCACCAGCTGCCGGTGAACGGTCGTTCCGGGGACGCCGGGCGCTCCCGGGGGTAGCCTCGAAGAGTCAGGACGGGGGGTCCGGGCGCACGCAGGTGCGTCGGGGGTCATGACGAACCGCACGCGGCCACCTCGTCCCGTCGCCACCGATGGAACGAGGGGGATCCAGCCGTGGTCATGACTGGTCGCAGCACCACCGCACGCCTGCACGTCGCCGTCAGCGCGCTTGTGGGGACGGCGGTCGCGCTCGCGCTCGTCGTCGTCCCGGTCGCTCCGTTCGCCGGCCCGGCCCGGGCGACCACCGACCCGCCCGGGAACAACGGCACGGTCAAGATCGCCGAGCACGGCGACCTCGACGGCGCGCCGGACAACGACCCGCACGTGGGCTGCAGCTTCGACGTGGAGTGGTACGGCTTCGACCAGGGGCCGGACATCATCTCGCTGGTCACGTTCGAGATGCAGGCGCCCACCGACGACGTCGTCCTCGACGTGACGGGCCCGGCCGCGGTGTTCGTGGGCGCCGACCCGGCCACCGGCGCCGGCACCACCCCCGGCCTCGACGGCCGGGAGACCTACGTGCTGGCCTTCCACGGGGCGCCCCACGCCCAGCAGGGCTACCACGTCAAGCTCACCGTCCATACGCCCGGCTCGCAGGGCGCGGACAAGAAGTCCAAGGTCTTCTGGGTCGAGGGGTGCGACCCGGTCGTGCCGACGCGGCCGGCCATCCACCTGGTGAAGACCGTCACCGACTCCCCCGACGCCGACGCCCGCGGCTCGCTCGGAGAGACCCTGACCTACGGCTTCACCGTCACCAACGTCGGCATCACGACGCTGACCGACGTCACGATCTCCGATGGGCTGCTCGGACTGGCCGCGGCGCCGTGCGTCTCGACGCTCGCCCCCGGTGAGGCGACGACCTGTGCCCTGCTCGCACCCCCGACGTACGTCGTGACCGCGGCCGACGTGGCCGCCGGCGTGGTGCACAACCTGGCCACGGCCACCGGCACCCCGCCCGACGGCCCGGACGTGTCCGACGCCGACGACGCCGACGTCCCCACCGGCCCGGGCACCCCGGTGCCGGCCGACCTGGCGATCGTCAAGACCACGAACATCTCGCTGGCCGCCCCCGGCGACCTGGTCACCTTCACGCTGCGCGCGGTCAACAGCGGGGCGGGCGAGGCCCGCGACGTGGTCGTCACCGACGTCCTGCCCGCCGGCACCGCCTTCGTCTCGGCGAGCCCCGCGTGCACCTACGCCGCGCCGGCCGTCACCTGCCCGCTCGGCACGATCGGCCCCGACGAGGAGCGGTCGGTGACCGTGACCGTGCGGGTCAGCCTGCTGCCGAGCACGGTCACGACCCACGACCACCTCGTGGACGTCACCAAGGTCGAGAGCCACCTCTCGGTCGCCGCCGGGCAGACGTCCTCGGCGACCACGGCGTGCCCGGCCGGCTACCTCGCCACGGACGGCAGCGTCCGGCTCGACCACGTCGACCAGGGCACCGGCACGTGGGAGGACGCCGCCGTCCTCGCCTCGGCCACGACGGCCGACGGCCGCGGGTGGACCGGCACCGTGCGCAACGACGCCACCGGCCAGGTCCAGGCCAAGGTCAACGTCGTGTGCATGACCGACCGGACCGTGTCCGGCGAGGACCACACGCATCCGGTCGTCGTCTCCGACGTGCTCACCACGACTCAGGCGTGGTCGGCCGGCCCGCACACCGCCGACCTCTCGTGCGGGCCCGGCACGGTCGCGATCGCGCCCGGCTTCGCGATCCTGAGCGGTGACGGCGTCGTCCAGAGCCGGCCGACCGCCGAGGGCCGCAGGTTCTCCGCGGACGTCACGACCGATGCCCTCGTCGTGCTGACGGCCCGGTGCCTGCGCACGACCCTGGGCGTCACCCAGGGTCACACCCACGAGCTGCTCACCTCCGACCGGTCGGGCCACGTCGTGGTCGACCCGGGCACGGTCGCAGAGCGGAGCCTCACGTGCCGCGACGGTGCGAAGGGCATCGTCGCGTGGGTCGACCCGCACGGCACCCTGCCGCTGGGCAACGACCCGCAGCCGGTCACCCGGGTCTTCCGGTTCTACAACCCCACCGCGAGCCCGCTCACGGTCGACTACGGCCTGCTGTGCCTGGACGTGCGGACCACCGCCGCTCAGGAGGCGGTCCGGCGCGTCGACAACACCGCCACGGTGTCGACGACCAGCCCGGACGCCGCGCAGTTCGACAACGCCTCCACCGCGAGCCTCACCGTGAGCGCGACCGGCATCGACACCTCCGGCGCGGGCTGGGTCGCGACGACCGCGGGCCGCACGAGCGTGCGCGTCCAGCTGGAGAGCGACGTTCGACGCCACGTCTCGCTGAGGTTGGTCGCAAGCCACCGGGTCGCCGGCCTGCACCGGGGAGCGCTGCTCGCCCGGGCAGAGGCGACCGTCGGCGCGCACTCCACGGTCCGGCTGGTCGCCACCCGCACTGCCCGCGCCGCATTGCGCGCCGGCCGCATCGACCACGCCCTGCTGGTCGTCACCGGGAGGAACGGCAGGCACCAGGCACACACGATCCACCTGCGGTGAACGGGGCCGGTCAGCGGTCCGGCCGGCGATCGTCGTCGGCCGGTGCCGCGAGGACCGTCCACATCATCTCGAGGGCCCGGTCGCGCCAGTCGTCGGCGACCCGTCCGCGTCTGACCAGCTCGCCCAGGTAGGCGCCCACGAACAGGCTGACCACGCCGTCGGCGTCGACGTCGGGTCGCAGCAGTCCGGCCGCCGCGTCGTCACGGATGCGGGTCACGAGCGCGTCCTCGTAGGGGCGTAGCGAGGCGCGGAAGAGGGCCGTGAACTCGGGGTCCGCGTCGGTCATCATCGCCGCCAGGCCCCCCGGACCGAGCACGTCGACCATGTGACTCCAGACCTGGTCCAGGGCACCGCGGATCTTGTCGCGCACCGTACCGTCCGGCAGCGCCTTCACGTCGCCGACGGCACGGCTCAGCACCGAGGCCAAGAGCTCGGCCCGGTTGGCGTGGCGGCGATAGACGGTCGTCTTGGCGACCCCCGCCCGTTCCGCGACGGCCTCCATGGTGACGGCCACCGGCCCGCGGGTCCGCAGCAGGTCGAGCACGGCCACGGCGAGACGCTCGTCGACCACCTGCTGACGTGGGCGCCCGCGTCGCGGGTGCTGTGGAGCGGACTCGGACGGCGACATCGACACCACCTGGGGAATACGAAACGCTACGCGTATCGTTGTTTCTAGTGAACGAGAGGAGATTACCCCCATGTCCGACCTCGGATACCTGATCTGGTTCATCGCGACCGCGGCCATCATCGTCGTGGTGCTCGCGACCGGCACGCTCGCGGCCGCCGGCATGCTCACCCGCGAGGACCGGCCGTCGAGCCGGCCGTCGAGCCGGCCGTCGAGTCAGCCGTCGAGTCAGCCGGCCGAGCACGCCGACACCGGGGACCGCATCGAGCCCCGCGCGGGTCTGGACGGAGCCGATACCGCTGCCCCGCCTCAGCACGACCACGCGGCCTGAGCCATGAAGGCCTGGGAGACCGTGATCCGGTGGCTCGCCTACGCGGCACCGGGTTACGTCCCACCGCCGCGGTGGAGCACGCTCACCGACGAGCAGCTGTGGGACGAGTGGCAGGACACCGAGGCCGCGCTGCACCGACCGGCGCCGGCCGACGAGGCGCTCCGGCTGGTGGAGCGGCGGGGCGCCTACCTCGACGAGCTCGAGCGGCGGGATCCCACCGTGGTCTCGACCCGGCTCGCCCCGGGGGTGCGCACCGGCTCGGCCGTCGACTGGGACCACCTGGTCCGACGACTCGACTGGTGACCCTCGGCCGGGCCGCCCGCCTGGGTCAGCTGGTGCCGGGATCGCCCACGCGGCTCATCACCGGCGAGGCGAGCACGCCGTGCAGCAGCACCGAAGCGACCACGGTGAACGACACCGTCGACCACAGCCAGTCCGAGCCGAGCTCGGCGGCCTGGCCGGCGGCGTACGCAAGGTAGTAGATCGACCCCACCCCGCGGACGCCGAAGAACGCCGCGGCCCAGCGCTGCCCCGAGGTCAGCGGCGGCTGCTCCTGCTGCGACCAGGGCGTGAGTGCCACCAGCCCGGCCACCGGGCGGATCACCAGCAGCAGCGCGAGCCCGATCGCGACGCCGCGCCAGTCCAGCCCGCCCAGGAGGCCTCGGCTCAGCGCGATGCCGAGCACCAGGAGCACGAACAGGGTCAGCAGCCGCTCGAGGCGCTCGGCCACCTCGTGCATGGCCGCGTGGTAGTCGTGGGACCGCTCGGCGGAGCGGAACGTCATCGCGCACACGAACACCGAGAGGAACCCGTAGCCACCGGCGACCTCGCCGACGCCGTACGCCGTCACGAGGGCCGCCAGCGCGAGCAGCGACTCCCCGCGCTCGGCGACCCGGAGCGAGCGGCTCGCGGAGCGGAACGCGATCCACGAGAGCACCCGGCCGACCACGATCCCGACGACGACCCCGATCGCCACCTTGGCGACCAGGTAGAGGCCGACCCACTCCAGCGCCCAGCCCGACACCGCGCCCTCGGTGGCCAGCAGGATCGCGGCGTACACGAACGGGAACGCCAGCCCGTCGTTGAGGCCGGCCTCCGAGGTCAGCGTGAACCGCAGCTCGTCGGACTCGTCCACCTCGTGGTCGCCGGTCTGGGGTCCGGCGACCTGGACGTCGGAGGCGAGCACGGGATCGGTGGGCGCGAGCACCGCGCCGAGCAGCAGCGCGGCGGCGGGCGCGATGCCGGCGCCCCAGGCGAGGAGCGCGACCGCGCCGATGCACAGCGGCATCGTGATGCCGAGCAGCCGCCAGGTGGTGCCCCACCGGGCCCACGACGCCCGGACCCGGGGGTTCAGCGGGCGGTCGATCGCGAGGCCGACACCCATCAGCGCGACCAGGACGGCGAGCTCGGTGACGTGCTCGATCGTGGCCCGGTTCGCCTGCGGGTCGAGCGGCATCCCGTCCGGCAGCGGCGTCAGCCCGAGCCCGATGCCCACCGCCACCAACACCATCGGCGCCGACACCGCCCACCGGTCGAGCAGCTCGGGCAGGACGATCGCCAGGAGCAGGCTGCCCCCGGCGACGACGTACACGAGGTCAGCGGTCACGCCGGGCAGTACCCCGACCGGCGCCGGTTATCCGCCGGTGGTCAGGCGGGCTGCCAGAGCTCGACGCGGTTGCCCTCGGGGTCGGTGACCCAGCCGAACCGGCCGACGCCGTCCATGTCCTCGGTCTCCGCCGCCACGTCAGCGCCCCGCTCGCGCAGCTGGGCGAGCATCGCGTCCAGGTCGGCGACCCGGAAGTTCAGCATGGTGCGCTGCTCGCGGGACCCGAGGTAGTCGGTGTCGGGGTCGAACGCCGCGAACACGGTCGGGCCGGCGTCCGGGTGCCAGACGCCGTTCTCGTCGGCGTCCAGGCCCAGGCACTCGCGGTACCACGCGCTCAGGGCCGAGGGGTCGGCCGCCCGGATGAAGTACCCACCGATACCCAGCACACGTTCCATGGCGCCAGCCTGCCAGCAGCCGGCACGGCGCAGCGTCAGCGGCACCCCCGAGAGAAATGTCGGGCAGACCCGTATCCCGCTCGACGCAGCCGACGATTTACTCGATGAGCGCGCTGAACCGCAGCGCCCACCGGGAGGACCCAGCATCGTGAGCACCTACTTCTCGCACCGGCGCGGCGTGGCGGCCGTGGCCGCCGGCCTGGCGGCGATCGCGGCCCCCCTGGCGCTGGGCAGCCCGAGCTCGGCGCAGACGAGCCGGGACAGCGACGGGGACGGCATGCCGAACCGGTGGGAGGTCGCCCACCACCTCAACCCGCACCGCGCCAACGCCCGCGGGGACGTCGACCACGACGGGCTGCGCAACATCGGCGAGTTCCGCCGGGGGCTCGACCCGCGTGACCAGGACACCGACGACGACGGCGACGACGACGGCGACGAGGTCCGCGACGGCTACCGCAGCACCGACCCGGCCGACGCGGACACCGACGACGACGGCACGCTCGACGGTGACGAGGACGCCGACCACGACCAGGTCGACAACGAGGACGAGGACGACGCCACCGAGCGGTGCGTCGCCGACGACGCGGACAGCGACTCCGACGGCGTCGACGACGAGGACGAGAACGAGAACGGCACCGACCCCGAGGACGCCGACTCCGACGAGGACGGCACCGCTGACGGCAACGAGGACGCGGACGAGGACGGCGTGGACGACGAGGACGCCGACGACGCGGCGGACGACGCCTGCTCCACCGCCGACGAGGGTGAGGACGACGACGACAACGGGAGCGAGGCCGGCAACGACGGCGACCGTGCGGCGGCCGAGGGCGGCCGCACCGTGTGGTACGCGGTTGTCTGATCGCCCGGCAGGTCCCGGTCCCGGCACCACCCGCGGCACCCGCTGCACAATGTGAGCCCGTGGACTTCCAAGACCTGCTGCGTGACGCACGGCTCGGCGAGGGCGCTGCCTTCGCCGAGCTGTGGGCGCGCCATGCGGGCCGGGTGGCGGCGTTCGTGCGGTCGCGCGGCGCGGTCGAGGTCGAGGAGATCACCAGCGACGTGTTCGCGGCGGCGTTCTCCGGCATCGGCCGCTTCGAGGGCGACGAGACAGGGTTCACCGCGCTGCTGCTGACGATCGCCCGCCGCCGGGTCGTCGACGAGCAGCGCCAGCGGGCTCGTCGGGTGCCGGTCGCCCCGTGGCAGGCCGAGGACGACGCCCGGTCGGTGCCGAGTGTCGAGGACGACGTGCTCGCCCGGGCCGGCGCCGACGACCTCGCCACCCACCTCGACCGGCTCACCCCCGATCAGCGGGAGGTCGTCACGCTCCGCCTGCTCACCGATCTCTCGCTCGAGCAGACCGCCCGAGTGATGGGCAAGCGGGTCGGCACCGTGAAGTCGCTGCAGCGCCGGGCACTCGACGCGCTGCGCCGCTCGCTGGCCGACGACCCGGACGGCCCCGCCTCCCCCTTCGACAGCTCCCCCCACGACAGCAAGGCGACCTCATGACCACGCTCCTGACCCACGACCAGGCGGAGGCGATCCTCGCCGCCGCCCGGGGCGGCGAGCAGCCCGTCCAGGCGGAGCTCCGGCCGCTCGCGGCCGCGTTGGCCGCCCATCGGTCCGACCTCGCGGCGACGCCGGCCCCGGCACCGTCACCGGCTCTTCAGGTCTGGCTGGCCCCCGGCACCCGCGGCCGCGCCGCGGTCGCCGGGCCCGCGTGGTGGCGCCGCCTGCTGCGGGCCGTGGCCGGGCTCGGTCTCGGCGTCCAGGTCGCGATCGGAGCAGGCACCGCCGTCGCCGCCGGGCTCGGCATCGCGCAGCACCAGCACCTCCTGCCGGGGAGCGGCCGGCAGGAGCAGCCTCCGGCGCCCCTCGACCGCTCGCCGGCCTCCGGCGCCCCGTCCACCGCTCCCTCGGACGACGCGGCGCAGGACACCCCAGACGCTCCCGCGGGCACATCCCCCGTGGTGCCCGCGGGAGCCCCGTCCGGCACGGCCGGAGGCGGCGCTCCCGCCTCCGGTACGTCGGGTGGGGCACAACACCAGGGCGAGGATCCGGACGACGAGCCAGGTGATGAATCCGGCAGCCAGACCGGCGACGACACCGGCCACGACGCCGACGCCTCGGACCCCGACTCCGACGACCCGGGCTCCGGGCCCACCGAGACCGGCGACGAGGGCACCGCTGACGACACCGCCGACGAGCCGTCGGGCAGCCCCGAGCAGTCGGAGGCGCCCGACGGCACCGACGGGTCCGGCGGCCCCGAGAGCGCGGACGAGCCCGACGACCCGGACCGGCCGGACGACGGCCTGGATCAGGCGGGACGCGCCGCGAGCCGCCTGAGCTGAGGCACCAGGTTGCGGCGGTTGGTCTCGGCCAGCCAGCCGTTCGGCAGCGAGAGCCGGAGCACCTTGTGCCACGCGCTGGCGACCTGGCGCACCATCGGCCGGGCGTTGTAGGCCAGGCCGTGCTGGGTGAACACCTCGCGGACCCGCGGCGCGATCTCGGCGTACCGGTTGCTCGGCAGGTCCGGGAAGATGTGGTGCTCGATCTGGTGGGACAGGTTGCCGGTCATCAGGTGCAGGAGCGGCGGACCGGAGATGTTGGCCGAGCCGAGCATCTGGCGCAGGTACCAGGCGCCGCGGGACTCGTTGACGTCGAGCTGCTCCTGCTCGAAGGTCTGCACGCCCTCGGGGAAGTGCCCGCACATGATCACGGAGTGGCTCCAGAGGTTGCGCACCAGGTTGGCGGTCGCGTTGGCGGCCAGCGTGGAGCGCCAGCCGCGGCCCGACAGCGCCGGGTAGAGCACGAAGTCCTTGGTCAGCTGGCGGCCCGCCTTGGCGAGCGTCACCTTGACCTCGGCCTTCTTCTCCGGCGACATGTTCCGCTTGTCGCGGATGTGGTCGCCGAGGTCGAGGTCGAACATCGCGATCCCGTACTCGAAGATGCACGCGGTCACGAAGTTCCAGACCGGCTGCACCAGGTAGCGCGGCTTCCACTCCTGCGCCTCGTCGACGCGCATGATGCCGTAGCCGAGGTCGTTGTCCATGCCGACGATGTTCGTGTAGGTGTGGTGGGTGACGTTGTGGGCGCGCTTCCACTGGGCGGCCGGCGTGACGTAGTCCCACTCCCAGGTGCTGGAGTGGATCTTGGGGTCGCGCATCCAGTCCCACTGCCCGTGCAGGACGTTGTGGCCGATCTCCATGTTGTCGAGGACCTTGGCGACGGTCAGGCCGGCGGTGCCGAGCACCCACGCGGCCGGGCGCCGGCTGCGCAGCAGGACGGCGCGGCTGCCGAGCTCGAGCATCCGCTGCACGCGTACCACGCGGCGGATGTACGCCGCGTCCCGTTCGCCGCGGCTGTCGAGCACGTCCTGCCGGATCGCGTCGAGCTCGTGGCCCAGTTGGTCGACCTGGTCGGGGGTCAGCCCGCCGGGCGCCGTCCGGGGCTCCGCCTGGGTCGCCGTCACCGTCATGTCTTCCAGTGTGCCCGGTGACCGCCCGAAACACGCATGCTCGGGCAGTGGCAGTGTTGCTACGCCGTCGGCACCAGGCCCGCGTAGCGCTCCAGGTACAGCGTCCAGCCCTGCTCGTCGGCCACACCGTCGCGCACCGACTCCCAGCCGTCGCCGTGCCGGTCGAGGTGGCGGTGCTCGAGCTCGACCCGGGTCCGGTCCGGGCCGTCGGCGACGAACCGGATCTCCACCTCGCTGGCGTTCGCCGGATCCGGCTCGAGCTGCCAGGTCGGACCGATGTCCCAGCTGAACACCAGCCGGTCGGGCGGGTCGAACGCGAGGACACGCGCCCAGGCGCACTCGGTGCCGTCCTCGGCCCGATCGACGATCCGGCCGCCGACGCGGGGCTCGAGGACGGTCTCGACGATGGGCGCGCCGAGCAGGTTGTGCTCGCGCGGCTTGATGGCGTCGAACTGCTGGGTGAAGACCGCGAACGCCTGCTCGGGCGTCCCCTTCACCACGACGGTGCGCTGCACCACTGCGTCCTGCGTCATTGCTGATCCTCCTGGTCGATGTGCTGTTCGAGGTTCTCCAACGCCCGCCGCCAGAACGTGTCGAGCTGGTCACGGAGGGCGGCGACCCCGTGCTGGTTGAGCCGGTAGCAGCGCCGGGTGCCCTCGGCACGGTCGGTGACCATGCCGATCTCCTTGAGCACCTTCAGGTGCTGCGAGACCGCCGGCTGGCTCACCGGCAGTGCGGCGGTCAGCTCGCCGACGGTGCGCTCACCCTCGGCCAGCTCCATGACGATGGCCCGCCGGGTCCGGTCGGCCAGGGCGGTCCATGCGTCGTCGGGTTTATAAGTCATGACGAATAGAAGTTACGACTTATGCAGTCGGGTGCGCAACCCCTCGGCCCGATTCAGCCCCAGGTAGAAGGCTCGACCGGCTGGCGCAGGATCGTCCGCAAGCGCGACGGCTCGACCCGGCGCGGGTCGCTGAGGTAGATCTCGTGGTGCTTGCCGGTCATCCGCAGACCCGCCTCCGGGATGAACCGGTCGTGCAGGTCGGCCAGCGTCTCGGCCTCGGCGTCGTACGCGCCCAGATGCAGCGTCTGCACCGCCGTACGCTCGTCGAGCACCTCCAGTCGGACCCGGTCGAGAGCGCGCGGACGGCCCTTGGCCGCCACCGTCGCGACGGCGTCGTCGACCAGCTCGCGTCCGATCCAGTCGGGGACCATGAGCATCACGGTCCAGTCCCACGCGGACTTGTCGCGCGCCGAGGTGAAGACGGCCAGGTCCTCGGCCCACCACAGGGCCTCCAGCGGCGGGACCACGTAGTCGCGGCCCAGGTCACGCTTGCTCGCGAACTTCACCGCGTACGCGACCGGGTACACGGCGGCGAGCGCGTCGGCGTACGCCGGGGCGGTGTTCGGGTCGCCGTGCCCGTCGACCATCAGGTACTGCAGCGGCGGGACCTGCAGGATCCGGAACTCGCCGGCGCGAGCCTGGTAGGAGTCCAGCGACTTCTTGAAGTCGATCTTCACGACACTGCCGGGCATCCCCGGATTGTCGCAGTCTCCCGATCGCCGCCACTAGCGTCGGCATCATGGTGGCGATCGCGGCAGGGACCTTCCGTCGGACGGCGATCGAGAGATCAGACCAGCGAGTCGCGTGGGAGCGGACCGACCAGGCGTTCTTCGCCGCCGGCGCCTGCCACGTCCTGGCCTGGGTGTGCCGCGAGTCGTACCCCGACCGGGAGATCGGTCTCGCCGGCGTCCGGTTCGTCGGCGAACCGCACGCCTTCCACGCGTTCGCCACCTGGGACGGCTGGGCCTACGACCACGCGGGGTGGAACTCCGAGACCGACCTGCTCGCAGTGAACGCGGACTTCGAGGGCCGGCCGCTGGAGCGCCTCACGATCACGTCCACCCTCGACGAGTACTGCGTCGAGCACGCTAGTCGGCGGCCCGACCAATACTGGTGCGACCCGCTGCCGCGCGCCCGGGCGTACGTCGCGCGCCACACGCCACCGTGGCGGTGAGGCGGCCGACGCCGCTCAGCACGTGAGCCCCTCGGGCGTCACGAGGCAGAACGGATGGCCGACCGGGTCGGCGTACACGCGGAAGCCGATCGGCTTGCCGGAGCCGTCCACGAGGGTGCCCCCGAGGTCGAGGACCTGAGCCTCGGCCCGGTCGAGATCGTCGACCAGGATGTCGAGATGCAGCAGCTGCGGCGGCTCCCCGGAGGCCCAGTCGGGAGCGCGGAACCGATCACTGCCCGCCAACGCGCGGGGTGCGGGACAGTCGATCACGATGCCGGCAAGTCGTCCGATCACGTCCCGCAGTCTCGCAGTTCCGGCCGCTCGAATCTAGCTTGTTTTCGCAATTGTGTTCGTATATACTGTCGTTATGGAACCGTTCCTCGACGAGCTCGACCCGGCGGCCACGCTGGCCGCCGCGGGCGCGGCGGTGCATGCCCGGCGCAGCGCCGCCGTCGAGGAGCTCGAGATCGCCGCGCACTGGGCGGACCTCCACGGCGACGACCCGCAGGACCGGCCCGGCGCGGTGCCGGTGTGGGCCGGGGGCGACCAGCTGATCGACTACGGCGGCCCTGGCACTCCCCTGGTCCAGGACCTCTGCCTGCCCGAGCTCGCGACAGCGCTCGAGATCCACACCTCCGCCGCCGGCCTGCTGATGGCCGACGCATTGGACCTGCGGCACCGGCTGCCGCGCACCTGGGTCGCCACGCGTGAGCTGACCTGCGAGGTGTGGGTGGCCCGCAAGATCGCCCGGATGACCCGCGCGCTTGACCGTGACCAGGCGGCCCTGGTCGACGACGCGGTCGCCGAGGTGATCCGCACCGACTCGCCGGGCCGCATCCTGCGGGCCGCCGAGGGTGCGGTCATCGCCGCCGACCCGGCGGCGCACGCCGCCCGGATCGAGGCGGCGCTGCGGGCCCGCTACGTCCGACTGTCCCGCACCGACGGCCAGGGGCTGCGGCACGTCATCGCCCGGATCACCCCCGGTGACGCCGTGTGGATCGATGCGATCGTCGCCCGGGTGGCCGAGATCCTCCGCGAGCGGCGCGACCTCACCGGGCTCCCCGAGGACGTCAGCACCGAGGAGCTCCGCGCCGAGGCGTTCGGCTGGCTGGCCCATCCCGAGCAGCTGGCCGACCTGCTCGCCGAGCACTCGACCGCCCCCGCCTCCGACGGGTCACCGCGTCGGCACCGCTCGCGTCGCACCGACGCCGTCGTCTACGTCCACCTGTCACGCTCTGCGGTCGACGGCGTCGTCGGCCCGGTCGCCGAGGTCGACGGCCTCGGGCCGATAGTCCTCGACCAGGTACGCCGCCTGCTCCGCCACAGCCGGGTCCGCTGCGCCGGCGTGATCGACCTCGCGACGACCCGGACCGTGGACTCCTACGCGCACCCGGCCGACGTCGTCGAGCGCACCCTGCTCCGCACCGGCGGCGACGTGTTCCCACACGCCACCCGCAGCAGCAGCCGGGCCCGCCTCGACATGGACCACCCCACGCCGTACCTCCCACCGCCGAGAGGCGGCCCACCGGGCCAGACCGGCGACCACAACGTCGCACCCCTCACGCGGCGGGTCCATCGAGCCAAGACCCACCGCGACTACCGGCTCCGTCAGCTCGGCCCCGACGAGTACCTCTGGCGCACGCCGCACGGTCTCCACCGGCTCGTCGGTCCCACCGGCACCACCGTCGTCGACGGCAGCACCGCCAACCACCTCGCCAACGGCGAGGCGCTCCAACGCGCCCTCGACCGACTCGAGGAACAGCTGCGCCAGCCGCCCTCAGACGGTCGGGTCGTTGAGCCGGAGGATCTCTAGCCGCTCCTCGTCGGTGAGGTCGGAGGCCGCCAAGACCTTCTGCAGCACCGGGGACTTGCGGGCGATATAGGTGTCGATGTCCATCGCCGGGTCGGAGGCGAGCGCCAGCTTGACGGCGCCGTACTCGTCGCGGAGGTCCGGGCGCGCCCGCAGCACGTCCCGGACCGCCAGATGGTTGCGCACGTTCAGGGTGCCGGCCCGGCACACGTAGACGTGCCGGCGCGGGTCGTCGTCGGGGGCCCTGAACGCCTCCCGGTCGGCGACCCCGAGGTCGCCGAGGTGGACGTACCCGAGGGCCTCCAGCGCCGCGATCGCGGCTCCGACATCGGAGCCGGCCACGATCACGTCGATGTCGATGACGGGCTTGGCGGCCAGTCCAGGCACCGAGGTCGACCCGACGTGCTCCACGACCGCCGCCGGCACCTCCGCGAGCGCGGCGCGTAGGTCTGCGGCCACCCGCTCGAACCACACCGGCCAGTCGGACGAGTAGGGCACCACGACCACAGGCACCGCCCGAACCTAGCGGAATGCCACTACGGTCAGGCGCCATGACCCGGTCCGCCGCGCTGCTGCGCGTCCTCGCGGCGTACGTCGTCGCGTTCGCCTCCGCGGCCGCCTGGCTGTACGCCGGACCGGACACCGGGCGGCTCTGGCTGGACGGCCTGATCGCGGACGTCCTGGCGACGCTGGTGGTCTTCGGGTTCAGCCGGGGCTACCGCAACTCGAGCTTCTACGACCCGTACTGGAGCGTGCTGCCCCCGCTGCTCGCCCTGTGGTGGTGGGCCGAGAGCACGCCCGACGTCGACCAGGCCCGTTCCTGGCTGGTGATCGGGCTGATCACGCTCTGGGCGGTCCGGCTCACCGCCAACTGGGTCGAGACGTTCACCGGCCTCGACCACGAGGACTGGCGCTACACGATGCTCAAGGACGGCCGGCCCACCGCAGAGTCGGTGGTGGTCGACCTCGGCGGCATCCACCTGGTGCCGACGCTGCAGGTGTTCCTCGGCATGGTGCCGGTGTACGTCGTCACCACGCGCTCCGGGCGCGACGTCGGGTGGCTGGACGGGGTCGCCCTCCTGGTCGGGCTGGCGGCGGTCACCCTCGAACTGGTCGCCGACCGCCAGATGCACCGGTTCCTCCGCACCCGCAAGCCCGGTCAGGTGATGGACCGCGGGCTGTGGGCGTGGACCCGGCACCCGAACTACCTCGGCGAGATCACCTTCTGGTTGTCGCTCGCCCTGTTCGGGTTGGCCGCAGACCCGTCGAGCTGGTGGTGGGTCTTCGTCGGAGCCGTCGCGATGCTCGCGCTGTTCCTCGGGGTCAGCATCCCGATGATGGAGCAGCGCAGCCTCGAGCGGCGCCCGGCGTACCGCGAGGTGGTCGACCGCGTGCCGATGCTGTTCCCGCGACGACCCCGCCTGGAGCCTCGGGCCTAGGCCGCAGCCAGGGCCGTAGCAGCCAGCTCGCGACAGACGGCACCGCCGGGCCCGAAGATCCGCTCGGCGAGGGCCAGCAGGCCGGGCGCGTCCGCAGGCCCGAACTCACGCCACAACCGTTCGAGGGTCGGTGGATGACAGAGCACGGCACCCAGGCACGGCCATGGGTCCAGGAGCTCGTCACTGTCGCGTGACTCGAGTCCGCCGGTCATCGCGGCTCGGACCAGCCCGATGGCACCTTCGACGAAGACCTCCCAGCCGTCCGAACGGGGATCCCAATCTCCGGCCGAGTCCAGCACGACGTGGCGCCAGACCAGGTCGGGCACGTCGGTGACCAGCTGATTGCCGCGCACGATCGTCGTCGCCAGCTCGTCGGGGTGGTCCGCGGCTTGCCGCCGCAGCGCGCCGACCCAGTCGCCCGCGCCCTCGGCAACGGCGGCCGCCACCTCGGCGGGGACACCGAGCGGGATGCCTTCGAACATCCGCCCCTCGGCCGTCGGCACCAGCCGGCCGATCACATGCTCACCCGGTAGCACGAGTGCGGCAGCGCCCAGGTTGGGCACGGTGACCGGCTCCCCGGTGGTCAGGTCGGTCCAGTGCAGCACGGTCGGCTCGCGTCGCTCGAACCGGAAGGCGCGCATCGGGACGCCCACCCAGTCGTGGATCCGGTCGGCACCCGCCACCAGATCGCCCGCCGCCAGCCGCCTCAGGAACGACGCGAGCCCACCGTGGTCGTAGAGAACGAGCTGGCGGTAGACCCAGTCGCTCTCGATGATCCGGGCCATCGCGTCGCGTTCGTCGATCCCGGGCAGCGCGGCGCGACCACCGCGCAGCTCGATCGCGACCGCCCGCGCGGCGGCGTGGCCGCAGCGCATCGCCGGATCGAGTGCCTGAGTCGCCTGCTCGAGGATCCAGCGCGAGATCGCCCAACGCGGCAGCAGCGGCTCGAGCGTGATCAGCTGGTCGAGCCTCGAGATGCGCCAGGGTCGCCAGAAGAGACGACCGTTGTCGTCCATCGTCTCGCGACACATGACCTCGAGTGCCGCCGCTGCGTCCCCCCGCGCCTCGGCTGCATCGGCCGCCGCCATCAGGTCGAGCATGCGGCGCTGTTGGGGCGTCAGGCCCGGTCGTCCGGGTCGTGGTGGCGTCGTCTTCTTCTTGCGTCCCCGAGATTTCGGCATGGGACCAGCGAACGCCGCCGCGGCCCTCGGCGCCAGTGGCGCGGGAGCGACCTGTGGAGAACCCACCACCGAGCCGCAGTAGGACATGCTGGAGGCATGTGGATCGAGCTGACCGACCTCGCCGACGAGCGCTCGCTCGTCGAGGGCGAGGACTGCGCCCGTCGCGGGCGGGTCGAGATCGTCTCCGCGGCCGCGGGCGTGGTGCGCGCCGTGGCGCACGGGTCCTCGACGTACCACGTCGTGCTCCGCACGACCGACTGGTCCTGCACCTGCGGGGTGGGCACCGAGGGTCAGTTCTGCAAGCACCTCGTGGCCACGGCGCTGGTGGCGTCCGGCCAGACCGGCGGCGAGCCGACCAACCGCTCCGGGGTCGGAGACGGCGAGCTCGTGGAGATCACCTCCTGGCTCGGGTCGCTCGGCGAGGCGTCGCTGCGAGGGGTCCTGGTGGAGATCGGTCGCCGGCATCCTGCCGCGATGAAGGCGCTGGCGGCCCTGCTGCACAGCCGGAGCACCGGTGGGTTCTCGATGGGCGAGGCGGCGATCGACGCTCCGACCGTGGCCCAGGTCACGAAATCGGACGACCGTTGACGGAATCAACCGTCGGGCCCTGCGGTTGGGGCTGAGGCCCGGAGCGCGTCCCGGGACCACCCACTCCGGAGGAGCGCCGATGGCCCCGACTGCCCACCGCACCGACTACCGCATCACGTTCGTGGTGCTCTGCCTGGGCGTCGCGTCGTTCTCGCTGCTGCAGTCGATGGTCAACCCGGTGCTGCCCACGATCGAGGCGGCGCTGGACACCGACCAGGCCACGGTGACGTGGGTGCTGACGGCGTACCTGCTGTCCGCCTCGGTGTTCACGCCGATCATCGGGCGCGTCGGCGACAAGGTGGGCAAGGAGCGGATGCTCGTCGCCGCGCTGGCCGCGCTCGCGGTCGGCTCGCTGCTCGCGGCGATGGCGACCTCGATCGGCGTGCTGATCGTCGCCCGCATCATCCAGGGCATCGGCGGCGGCGTGCTGCCGCTGACGTTCGGGATCATCCGTGACGAGTTCCCGCGGGACAAGGTCGCCGGCGCGGTCGGTACGGCGGCCGCGCTGCTCGCGGTCGGCGGCGGGGTCGGCCTGGTGATCGCCGGGCCGGTCGTCGACGCGCTGAGCTACCACTGGCTGTTCTGGATCCCGATGGGGATGACGGTCGTCGCGACCGTCGCGACCGCGTTCTACATCCCCGAGTCGCCCGAGCGCGCGCCCGGTCGGATCAACGTCGGCACCGCACTCCTGCTCTCCGCGTGGCTGGTCGCGCTGCTGCTCGGCGTGAGCCAGGGCCACACGTGGGGATGGAGCTCGGGCCGGGTGATCGGCCTGTTCGTCGCCGCCGCCGTGCTCCTGCCCACCTGGGTGGTCACGGAGGCGCGCAGCGACAGCCCGCTGGTCGACATGACGATGATGCGGATCCCGACCGTGTGGACCGTGAACCTGGTCGCGCTGCTATTCGGCGCCGGCATGTACTCGATGTTCGCGTTCCTGCCGCAGTTCCTGCAGACCCCCGAAGCGGCCGGCTACGGCTTCGGCGCCACGGTCACCGAGTCCGGGCTGCTCCTGCTGCCGCAGACGGTGGCGTCGTTCGTCGCCGGGGTGCTCGCCGGCCGGCTCGCCCACCGCTACGGCTCCAAGCTGCTGCTCGTCGTCGGCGCCACGCTCACCGCGCTCGGCACCCTCGGCCTGACGCTCGCGCACGGCTCGGTGTGGCTGGTGCTCGTCGAGACCACGGTGCTGGGCCTGGCCTTCGGGCTCTCGTTCGCGGCGATGTCCAACCTCGTCGTCGACGCCGTGCCGCAGTCCCAGACCGGCGTCGCGAGCGGCATGAACACCAACATCCGCACGGTCGGCGGCGCGATCGGCTCCGCCGTCCTGGCCACGGTGGTCACGTCCGGCGCCCAGCCCAGTGGGCTGCCCGTCGACGCCGGCTACACCCACGGGTTCGGCGTCCTCGCCGCCACCTCGGCGCTCGCCGCGCTCGTCGCGGTCTTCGTCCCGGTGATCCGGGCCAGGACCCACGTCGTGCCCGGGCCGCAGGCCGAGGCCGAGGAGCAGCACCACCTCACGGCTAGCGTCGACGCATGAGCCTCCTCAGCGCACCCCCGACGTCGCGGCCCCGCACCCTGGCCCGCATCGGCCTCGGCCTGGTGCTGCTGTTCGCCGGCACCAGCCACCTGACGTTCGCGCGGGAGGACTTCACGGCGCAGGTGCCCGACTGGTTCCCGGTCGACGACGACCCGGTCGTCCTGGTCTCGGGGATCGTCGAGCTCACGCTCGGCGCCGCGCTGGTCGCGTGGGCGCGGGGCCGGGTCGGCGTGGGCCTGGTGGTGGCGGCGTTCTTCGTCGCGATCTTCCCCGGCAACATCGCCCAGTGGGCCGAGCACAAGGACGCCTTCGGTCTCGACACCGACACCAAGCGGTTCGTCCGCCTGTTCTTCCAGCCGGTGCTGGTGCTCTGGGCGCTGTGGGGCACCGCTGCGTGGCGGGACCGGCCCCGCCGGCAGCCGCCTCGGTAGCCTCCGAGACATGCCCGACGTCGCGATCGCCGCCCCCAACGACGCGGCCGCGGACGCCGGCGAGCAGGTCGCGCTGGCGGGCGGCAACGCCGTCGACGCCGCGCTGGCCGCCTCGCTGGTCACGATGGTCAACGAGGTCGGGCTGGTCTCGCTCAGCTCGGGCGGGTTCGTGACGGTGCAGCCGCCCGGCGGCCCGGCGTACACCGCCGACGGCTGGATGGACATGCCCGGCCGCGGACGGGCGCTCGGGGGCGGCACCTGGGACATCCACACGGAGTACGGCGGGGGCGTGGACATCACCATCGGGCCCGGCTCGGTGGCGGCGCACGGGTCGGTGGCGGCGTTCGAGGAGGTGCACCGCCGCGACGGCCGACTGCCCTGGCGCGACGTGGTCGCGCCGGCGCTCGACGTGGCCCGCGGCGGTTTCCGGCTGAGCGCAGCGTCGCGCTACTACCTCGACTATGTCCACGACTCGATCTTCGGCTGGGACGACGCCAGCCGCGCCGCGGTGCACGACGACCAGGGCGAGGTGACTACCGGTCTCGTCGTGCTGCCCGACCTGGCCCGCTCGCTCGAGCTGATCGCCGTCGAGGGCGCGGCGGTGCTGCACACCGGCGAGCTGGCGCGGCTGATCGCGGCCGACGTGCTGGACCGCGGCGGGATCCTCGGCCCGGACGACCTGGCGGCGTACCGCCCCGTGGTCCACACGTCCCTGGCCACTCGGGTCGGCGAGTGGACACTGGCGACCACACCGCCGCCGTCGGTCGGCGGCGCGAGCGTCGCCGCGATGCTGCGCCTGCTCGGGGGACGGCCGCACGGGCCGTGGACCGCGGAGGACGTCGAGCTGCTGGTCCGGGTGCAGCGCGAGGTGCTCGGCCGCGGGCCCGCACTGCTCCGGGAGTCGGGCTCGACCACGCACTGCTCGGCCACCGACACCGAGGGCCGCGCCTGCGCGGTCACGGTCTCCTCGGGCTACTTCTCGGGGATGATCGCCCGCGGCACCGGCATCTGGCTCAACAACACCCTCGGAGAGCAGGAGCTCACCCCCGGCGGCCTGCACTCGCTGTCGCCGGGCACCCGGCTGCTGTCGAACATGGCTCCCACGGTCGGGCGCCACACGGACGGCTCGGTGCTCGCGATCGGCTCGCCGGGCGCCGGCCGGATCGCCACCGCGGTCGCCCAGGTCCTCGCGGGCTTCGCCGGCGGGCTCGGCCTCGCGGAGGCCGTGCACCACCCGCGCGTGCACGTCCACCACGCCGGCCGGGCGGACGAGGTGGTCAAGCGCGAGGCCGAGGAGGGCCTGTCGATGTACTACGGCGGGGTCGGCGCGACGCTGGTGCGCCCCGACGGCCACCTGGTGGCGGCCGCCGACCCGCGGCGGGAGGGCGCGGTCCGCCTCGTGCGCACCTGATCTGTGAACTCACCCACACCGGCTCAACCTCCCCACGCCGCCTGCCGATGAACAGGACGTAGCGGATCGGCAGGATCGAGGTGAGGGCGATGAGTATCAGGGTCGAGGCGGTCGGGAGACGCCTTGCGGCGGTCGGCGGCGTGACCGGCGCGTCGATCGGGACCAACGCCCAGGACGCCTACCGTGCCGCGCTGCTGGGCCTCAAGGAGGCCCAGAAGAAGCTCACGACGGACCTCGCGGGGAAGGCGGCCGACGAGATCCTCCTCTCCGACCGGCTCGCCATCGAGGCCGCGCGGGCCGAGGTCGCCCGGGCCGCCACCGCGCTCACGCTCGAGAACGACGAGCTCAGCCCCTCGACGAGCTCCTCCGCCACAGCCGCCGCCGCCGACGCCACCGCCGCCCCGGCTGCCACCTCCGGCACCGGCTCCGCATCAGCCAAGCCCGCTCCCGCCGCGACCCGGACCTCCGGCGTCGTCGACGTCTACACCTGACGCCCGGCCCGGACTCAGACCCTCTCGGCCTGCGGCTCGAGGTCCTGGCTGAACAGCACGGCGCCGCTCAGGTCCCGCAGGCTGACCGTCATCCGGCCGTCGTCGTCGATGGCGACGTGACCGAAGAACTGGTTGCCGCGGCGCGGGGACTCGTTCGGGGTCGCCGCGTGCTTGGTGAACACCACCTCGGGGCCGAAGGTCGCGTCGAGGTCGTTTGGCCCGAACGTGCCCGCGGCGATCGGCCCGGCCACGAACTCCCAGAACGGGTCGAAGTCGGTGAAGCCCGCCCGCGCCGGGTCGTAGTGGTGTGCGGCGCAGTAGTGCACGTCGGCGGTCAGCCACACCACGTTGCGGATGCCGTGGCGCTTGAACGCGCTGAGCACGCCGGCGATCTCGAGCTCCTTGCCCAGCGGGGCGCCCGGGTCGCGGTTGGCCAGGCTCTCCTGGTTGACCGGCCCGTCCGGCACGACCAGGCCGAGGGGCAGGTCGGCCGCGATCACCTTCCAGGTCGCGCGGGACCGCCGTACCTCCCGGATCAGCCAGTCGGTCTGCTCCTGCCCGAGGATGTGGGTCGGCTCGGCCTCGGTGCCGGCGGTGTTGGGGTCCTTGTAGGTGCGCATGTCGAGGCAGAACACGTCGAGGTGCCGGCCGCGCTCGACCTTGCGGTAGATCCGGCCGCGCGACGGCGAGCCGGCGATCGGGAGGTACTCCTGCCAGGCCTGCCGGGCGCGGGCGGCCAGCACGTCGACGCGCCGCTCGGTGTAGCGCTCGTCGGTGAGGATCTGGCCCGGGTACCAGTTGTTGTGGGTCTCGTGGTCGTCCCACTGCCCGATGATCGGGACCTCGGCTGCGAAGGCCCGGTAGTTGGCGTCGAGGCGGGTGTAGCGGTGCCGGCCGCGGAACTCATCGAGCTCCTCGGCCACCTTGTCGACGCCCTCGGCGACGACGTTGCGCCAGACCTGGCCGTCGGGCTCGGTGACGGTCGCGGCGATCGGGCCGTCGGCGTAGACGGTGTCGCCGGAGTGGAGGAAGAAGTCGGGCCGCGTCCGGTGCATCGTGCGGTAGCCGACCATCCCGCCGAGGTCGGGGTTGATGCCCCAGCCCTGGCCGCAGCTGTCGCCGGTCCAGACGAAGCTGGTCGCCCCGCCGCGGGTCCCGGCGGTGGTGAACGAGGCCACCTGTGCCTCGCCGGTGCGGCCGTGCTCGTCCTCGAAGGAGAGGCGTACGTCGTGGTCCCGGCCGGGCGTCAGCCCGTCCAGCACGATCTTCGCGGTGTGGTCGGTGTCCGGCGTCGCCCAGGGTCCGCGGACCCGGCGGGTGGTCCGGCCGCTGCGCACGTCGGCCACGAGCCGGCCGACGTCCGAGGACCGGGCCCACAGCACCGCGCCGCGGCTGGTGACGTCGCCGGTGGCGACGCCGGACGGCAGCTCGAGACGGCGCGAGACCAGACCGGCCGCCGCGGCCGCCGGACGGAGCGAGCCGGAGGCCGCGCCGAGGGCGAGGCCGCCGGCCACGGAGACCGCGCCGGCGCGGAGGAAGGTACGACGAGGGAGGGGCTGCCCGAGATCAGTCATGGACACAGGCTGGCCTGGCCGGGCGGCGTCCCGGTGTCGGCCCGGTGACGAGTCGCGGACGACCCGGCGTCCCGGGCGCTACCAGAGCGGACCGTCGTTGATGAACGAGAGCATCTCGCGCACCCGGGTGTAGTCGCCGGACTCGAGGGCCGCGGCCAGCTCCGCGTCGCGGCCGGCCAACGTCTGGAGGTAGGCGAGGAAGTCGGGCGAGTCGAGCCCGACCTCGCGCCAGAACGGGTCGTCGGCCGCCCAGTAGCTCGTCTCGACCGGAGGGAAGTGCTGCACGCGGTCGAGCTCGAAGTCGATCGCCGTCTGTGCTTCGCGCGAGCGCTGCTCGGGCCGGGCCAGCCACAGCAGCTCGCCCAGCCCCGCACTGAGGTCGGGCGCCAGCGCCGCCAGCACCTGCTCTGCGTCGACCCCGGCCTTCCAGACCGTGGAGAGCAGGCCCTCCATCCCCTCGCTCCAGTTGGCGCCGTGCTCGCGCCACCGCTCGCCCAGCGCGCGGGCCGCCTCGTGGTCGCCGTTGACCGCGACCGAGGTGAGCACGACCGGGGCCGGCTCGACGACGTCGACGACCTGCAGGATCTCGTCGCCGTTGAGCTCGGCGCGCACCACGTCGCCCACGGCGAGCGGGATGTAGAAGGAGTTGTTCTGCAGCGCATAGGTGCCGCCGGCGTCGTGCGCGTCGACCGGTGCGGCCCACAGGCTCTCGCCGGCGAGCAGCTCGAGCTCGGCCCGGTAGCGCACGTTGACCTTGACCCTGTCCTCGCTGCTGGCCCCCGGCATGCCACCAGCCTGCCCCTGATCGCGCACCACCGCACCTGGGTCTTGCGACCCTGGGCACGGGCGCCCCGCCGGCACTAGCGTCGGGAGACGTGGGTGACAACAGTTCCGCGAGCTCCGGCGCCAGCGGCGCGCTCTACGGGCTCGGCATCTTCGGGGCCTGGGTGTGGTTCTGGCAGCAGGCCGACGGCTTCTGGTGGTACGTGCTCGCGATCCTCGAGGGCCTCGTCTGGCCGGCGTTCCTCGTCTACCACGGTCTGGACCGGCTGGCCGGATGAGAGCCCTCGCGCCTCACACGAGCACGTCGAGGTCCTGGCGCAGCACCACGTCCATCGAGTACTCCGCGAGCGCCGCGACCGTCATCGACGGGTTGCAGGCCGCGCACGAGCCGGCGATCCGCGAGCCGTCCATCACGTAGAGGCCGCGCTGACCCAGCACCCGGCCCGCGTCGTCGACCGCCGAGCCGAACGGCACGCCGCCGACCGCGTGGAACGTGGTGTCGTCGAGCAGGTTCGAGTCGAGGTCGAGGTGGAACGGCGTGTCGCTGGTGATCCGCTCGACCGCCGCGTCCAGTACCGGCTTGGTGTCCAGCTCGTTGGTGCGGTCCCACACGGGGAACGCGTCGTCGCGCAGGGCGTCGTACTGCCACCGGCCGGTCTCCTCGGTGACCATGAAGGCGGCGATCGTGTAGGTGTTGACGTCGGCGGGCAGCGGGATCGGGCCCGTGGTCATCGTCAGCGCGCGGGCCGGGTCGGACCAGTCGCGGGCACCCATCGCGACCGGGCCGGCCTGGTAGGCGCCGGGGCTGTCCTGGCTGGTGACGGCGGCGTACACGCGCTCGCCGTTGGTGCCCCAGCCGGTGCCGACCGCGTCGGGCAGGTCGGGGATCAGGCCCTTGTCGCGGGCCTTGACCATCAGCCGCGTCGTGCCGGGCGACCCGGCCCCGAGGAACAGCGCGCGAGTGGTGATCCGCTTGCGCTCGAGCACCTGCCCGCTGGTGGAGATCCGCTCGCACTCGACGAGCCACTCCCCTGCCGGCGTGCGGGCGATGTCCGCGACCCGGTGCAGCGGCGCGACCTGCACGTTGCCGGTCGCCTCGGCCTGGGCGAGGTAGGTGACGTCGACCGACCAGCGCCCGCCGTTGTTGCAGCCGAACGTCATGTCGCCGGTGATGTACGACGGGGGCAGCTCGCCGCGCAGCTCACGGCGTACGACATCCCAGTCGGTCGGCGAGTCGATCCGGAACGTCTCGAACCCCGCCTCGCGCCCGCGCCTCTCGAAGATCCGCGGGGCGGCGTAGCGCGGGTCGGCGAGGATGTCGTCGGGGATCGGCGAGACGTGCAGGTCGCGCGCCACCCGGCGGTAGTGGTCGCGGTCGAGCAGGTCGTAGTCGATCGAGCTCGACACCGTGATCGCGAACGACTCCTGCTGCGGCTGCACGGTCATGCCGTGGTAGCTGATCGACCCGCCGCCCACGGCCGCGACGCAGATGACGTCGACGCCGACCCCGCGCACCCGCTCGATCAGGCCCGTGTAGGGGATGAACGCGTTGGGGTTGGTCGGCGGCACCGGCATCGTCGGGACGGCGGAGAGCCACGACGACCGGTGGTCGTTGTTCGTCAGCGTGGGGAACGTGTCGGACCCCGGGCCGGTGGGCCAGCGCATGCCGCGCTCGAGCACGAGCGTCTTGATGCCGGCGCGCCCGAGCCGCCGAGCGGTGACCCCGCCGCCGAACCCGGAGCCGATCACCACCGCCTGGCGGCGCTCCTCGGTGACCGGGGCGGAGAGGATCCCCGCCCGGGCCGGCCCGGCCACCCCGACCGCGGTGGCACCGGCTGCGGCCGCCCCCAGGAACCCTCGTCTCGACAGTGCACCCATGCGCGCGACCTCCGGTCGTCTCGGCCCGATCCTTGACGAGCACGAACTCAACCAGGTGTTGAATCGCGTTCAGTAGAGCGGGATCAGCATGCGGACGGGCCTGGGGGCGGGGCGGTTGCGGGGTTCGGCTGCTGGGTGTTACGCGGGGGCTCCTGGGGCGGCCTCCGCAGGCACCCGGTCAGGCGAAGGCCTCGCGGAGTCGCTGGTGAGCGGCGGGGGCGGCGCCGATCCGGTCCAGGCCGAGGAGCGCGGCACCGAGCACCGGCGGCGCGGCGACCACCACGGGGACGGCCAGCGGTGCCGCGGCGGCGAGACCGGACCCGATCGCGTCGAGCAGCAGCGCGTGGCCACCGGTCAGGACGCCGCCGCCGAGAACCACGTCGACCTGCTCGTCGAGGAGCTCGAGCCGCCGCAGCACCGAGACGGCGAGCGCGACCACCTCCTCGGCCTGCCGCAGGACCACCGACACCGCCACCTCGTCGCCCGCGCGGGCAGCCTCGAACAGCACCGGGGTCGCGTCGTACAGGAGACCCTCGGGGATCTCGCCGAGATGCACGGCCTCGATGAGCTCGGCCATGCCGGTCCGCCCGAAATGCTCGGGCAGCAGCCGCACCAGCGCGGTGTCCGGGCCACGCCCGTCGGCCGCCCGCGCCGCCCACCACATGGCCTCCTCGACGAGGTCCGTCCCGCCGCCCCAGTCGCCGGAGATCCGGCCGATCGCAGCGAAGCCCGCGGTCCGGCCGTCGGGGCCGACGCCGGAGCAGTTGATGCCCGCGCCGCAGACGACCGCCACCCCGGGTGGCCGCTCGACGCCGGCGCGCAGCAGCGCGAGCGTGTCGTTGCCGACGTACGTCGTGTCGCCCCATCCGTGCCGCTCGATCTCGCTCTGGAGCCGCTCGTGCTCGATCGCGAGGTCCGCGTTGGCCAGGCAGGCCGACACGTGCGCGACCGGCACGCCACCGGTGACCACCTCCTCGACCAGGGGCTGCAGGGCATCGACGGCGGCCCGCGCTCCCACGTCGTGGGGCCGGAAGCCGCCGCCGCGGGCGCGACCGACGACCGAGCCGTCCGGGGCGACCAGCAGCACGTCGGTCTTGGAGTTGCCGGCGTCGATCGCGAGGACGCCGCCGGTCATGCCCACGCGAGGAACTCCCGGTTGTGCGCGAGCAGCAGGTCGGTGAGCCGTTCGGCGCGGTCGGCCTGGCCGACGAGCGGGTGGGCGAGCAGGGCAGCGAACACCCGGTCGCGGCCGCCCTCGAGTGCAGCCTCGAGCGCCAGACGCTCGTACGCCGCGACGTGGCCGATCAGGCCGGCGTACAGCGGCTCGACCGGGCGCACCGGCAGCGGCTCGGCACCCGCCGGGCCGACCTGGGCGCGGACCTCGATCACGTGGTCGTCGGGCAGGAACGGCAGCGTCCCGTGGTTGGCGACGTTCACCACCCGGGTCGCCGGCTCGTCGGTGCCGAGGATCGACCCGAGCAGCTCGACGGCCGCCTCGGAGTAGTACGCGCCGCCGCGCTGCTCGAGCTCGGCGGGCTTGGTGACCACGCTCGGGTCGGTGTACAGGTCGAGCAGGCGCCGCTCGATGGCCGCGACCGCCTTCGCACGCGAGGGCGTGCTCTGCAGCTCGCGCACGACCTCGTCGTGGGCGTAGAAGTAGCGCAGGTAGTACGACGGCACGCACCGCAGCCGGTCCACGACCTCGACCGGCAGCTCGATCTCGGCGGCGATGTCCGCGACCCGCTCCTCGAGCAGCCTCGGCAGCACGTCGGCGCCGTCGACCAGCACCTCGCGCTCCCAGGTCAGGTGGTTGAGCCCCACGTGGTCGAGCTCGACCCGCTCGGGGTCGACGTCGAGCATCGCGGCGAACCGGCGCTGGAAGCCGATCGCCACGTTGCACAGCCCGACCGCACGGTGCCCCTCCTGCAGCAGCGCGCGGGTGACGATGCCGACCGGGTTGGTGAAGTCGACGATCCACGCGTCCGGGTTGGACCGGCGGACCTGCTCGGCGATGTCGAGGACGACCGGCACCGTGCGCAGCGCCTTCGCGAGTCCTCCGGCGCCGGTGGTCTCCTGCCCGACGCAGCCGCACTCCAGGGGCCACGTCTCGTCGGCGTCGCGGGTGGCCTGACCACCCACGCGCAGCTGGAGGAGCACCGCGTCCGCGTCCGCGACGGCCTCCGCGACGTCGGTGGTGGTCGTGACCCGACCCGGGTGCCCGAGGTGCGCGAGGATCCGGCGGGACACCCCGCCGACCAGCTCGAGCCGCTCGGCAGAGGGGTCCATCAGGACCAGCTCGCTCACGTCGAGGCGGTCGGCCATCCGACCGACCCCGTCGACCAGCTCGGGGGTGTAGGTCGATCCCCCGCCGATCACTGCGAGCCTCATCGACTCACTCCCGGCCGGCCAGGTGCCACCGGGTCGCGCTGGTGGCACCGGTGCGGACCAGCTCGCCCGCCGCCACGAGCTGCTTGAGCAGCGCCCGCGACCGCGCGGCGTCCAGCCCGGTCGCCGCGCGCACCTCGGCGCCGCTCACCGGGCCGCGGGCGGCCAGCGCCAGGACCACCTCGCGGGGAGTGGCCGGGCCGGGCTCGGGGTCGGGCTCGGCAGGAGCCGGGCCAGGCACCGGCTCGGGCTCGGGCTCCGGTTCGGGCTCGGGCGGGGTGGCGGCGCGGGCGGCCTCCCATGCCTCGGGCCACCGCGCGATCCGGGGCGCCCAGGTCGTCTCGCTGGTGTCGACCTGGATCAGCGCGGGAAGGGCCGGCGCGGTCTCGGCGAGCCGGGCGAGGAGCTGCTCGCGCAGGACCGCCAGGCGGTGGGCCCGGCGGCCGGTGTGCATCTTGACCAGCCACTCGCCGTACGCCGCGTCGGCCGCGGCCCGCAGGCACAGGGCGAGCTCCGCGACCTCGGGCGCCGGCTGGTCGAGTCCGTCGGCGGCTGCGACCCGGGTGGCGGTCTCCTCGAGGGTGCGCGCGGCCGCCTCGAGGTCGCGGCGGGCCTGGGCCCCCTCGCGCACGGCGACCAGGGCGTCCCCCGCCCACCCGACCCGCTCGGCCTCCTCGAGCGAGCCGGTCGGCAGCACGCTGACCGGGCCGGGGCCCAGCACCGCGGCCAGACGCCGGGTCGACCCGACCAGCCGCGCAACCGCACGCAGCGCATCGCGCACGACCGTCAGGCCGTCGATCAGGTCGTCACGAGGAGTGCTGGGCGGCACCGGCACTCCGAAGGGAGCGACCTCCTGCTCGAGGGCCGCCACGTCGGCCTCGACCTCGAGGGCGCGGCGGACGGCGGCCGCCTGGGCGGCCTCGGTGACCGGCTCGCCGTCGACGCGGGCGCTCTCGAGCAGGCGCGCCGTGGCGCGCTGGGCCTTGCCGCGGAACCACCGTCGCCCCTGCTGCCCCGAGGCGAGATCGGTCTCCAGCGCGGCGAAGGCCTGCACGGCCTCCTCGGACGGCTCGACCCCCTCGACCACCGTGTCCCCGACCTCGTCGGCGGCGTCGAGCAGGCGATCGATGGCGTCGATCTGCCCCTCCAGACGTCGCCAGCTCTCGCCACCGGGGTCGCCCAGGGCGATGTCGACGACCTTGGCCACCCACACCCGACGGTGCAGGAGCACCTCTCCGAGCCGGGCCTTGACGTCGCGGATCACGTCGAGCACCTGCGCGGCGTCGGGCCGGTCGAGCACGTCGCGCAGGCTCGGGTCGAGCTGGCGGAGGGCGAGATCGGCCCGGGTCACCCGGTCCGCGAGCTTGCGCACCTGCTCCTCGGAGGGCACCTGCTCCTCGGGCGGGAACGCCTGGCGGCGACGGCGGCCGTGCTCGGTCGTCTCCCGGGCGTGGAGCCGGACCAGGCGCCGCAGCTCCTCGGCGGTCAGCGGGAGGTCGCCTCGCACCGGCAGCGGCAGCCAGCTCAGTGCCGGGTCGCGCTGTCGCGGCGGCTCGAGGTCGCCTCCCTCTCCCACGTCGGACTCCGTTCACCGAGGTCGAGTCGTGCCCGGTGCCGGGCGCGTCAGGCTCGATGCTAGGAGAGGAAGAACCTCAGCGCTGCTCGAGCCGCGCCAGCAGCGCCTGGGTGTGACGAATCTGCGCCCAGGACGCCGGCACCGCGGTGCGCGCGGACCTGGCCGTGAAGCCCGGCGGGAAGCCGTTCTCCTCGGTCGGTGCCGGACGGGCGTCGGTGTAGAGCCAGGCGTCGAAGAACGACGCGAGATCCTCTCCCGACACCTGCTCGGCGAGCGCGATGAACTCGGGGATCGAGGCGTTGCCGTAGCGGTGGTCGGCCGCCCAGTCCTTCAGCACGGTCGAGAAGTCCGGGTTGCCGATGCGGGTGCGCAGCGCCTGCAGGGTCATCGCACCGCGGTCGTAGACCGCGCCGTCGAACTCGTTGTGCGCGCCGGGGTCGCCGATCCGGACCTTCCAGAAGGGGTCGCGGCGGGGATAGGTGCGCCAGGTCTGCTTGAACAGCCGCGCCGCCGTGCCGTCGCCGTGCTTCTCCGACCAGAGCCACTCTGCGAACGAGGCGAACCCCTCGTTGAGCCAGATGTCGCGCCAGTTCTCGACCGACACGGAGTCGCCGTACCACTGATGGGCGAGCTCGTGGATGACGACGTAGAGGTTGGGGCCCGAGCTCCAGAAGCCGCGGGTGTAGACGGGGCGGGTCTGGTTCTCGAGGGCGAACCCGAAGTCGGCCGCGGGGGCGACCCCGCCCATCGCGTCGAACGGATAGGGGCCGAAGTGGCGCGCCTCGAAGCGGAGCACCCGGGGCGACTGGCGCAGGTCGCGCGCGGCGTACCGGCCCTCCGTGCCACCGTGCGACGCGACCGCCGTGATGACCGGCAGCCCGTCGACCCGCAAGCGGGTGACGTCGAACTGGCCGACCACGAAGAACGCGAGGTAGGACGCCATCGGCTTGGCCTCGCGCCAGTGCCAGGTGCGCCTCACGTGCCGGTCCTTCTTCGAGACCAGGACCCCGTTGCCGAGGGCCTCGAGCCCCTTGGCGACCGTGACCCGGACGTCGTAGGTCGCCTTGTCGCGCGGGTGGTCGTTGGCGGGGAACCACCACGCCGCGATCTCGGGCTCACCGACCGCCGCGACCCCGTCGTCGGTGCGGATCCAGGGCTTGATGCCGTCGGACCTGATCGTCGACGGGACGCCGCTGTAGGTGACCTCGACCCGCATCACCTCCCCGTCGTGCAGGGTCTGGCGGGGCGTGACCACCAGCTCGTGCCGGCCCTGGGTGTACGTCGCGCGCCGGTCGTTGACCCGCACGCTCGAGACCGGGAGCACGAAGTCGAGGTTGAACCGGGACAGCTCCTGGGCGGCGTGCGCGCGGATGCGGGTGGTCCCGCTCAACCGGTCGGTCCGCGGCACGTAGGAGACGCGGATGTCGTAGTGGTCGACGTCGTAGCCGCCGTTGCCGTAGTCGGCGTAGTAGGGATCGCCGATCCCCCGCGCCCCGGTGGTGTCCCCCTGGTCCGACGCCGGCGCGGCCTGTGCCGCGCCGAGCGGCAGCAGCAACGCCACCGCGGCGGCGAGAGCGGTGCGGCGGACGCGTGCTCGTGATGCCATCAGCATGTTCCTCCCGAGAGTCGGCCACCCCCTGTGACCTGGACTCACACAATCACGAGGCGCCGACAGCGTCCAGGAGCCCGCGGAGGCGTCCCGCGCTCAGTCACCGGCGGGCAGGTGGAGGTCGACGTACGGGACGGTGTCGCCGTCGAGGACGTAGCGGTCGTGCTCGACGAAGCCGTGGGCCCGGGCGAAGGCCAGCCCGTCGGTGTTCGAGGCGAGCACGACGGTCTCGATCCGCCGGGCGCCCAGCCGACGTGCTTCGGCCAGCTCGGCCTCCAGGTAGGACGTGCCGTGCCCCCGGCGCCGGTGTGAGGGCAGAATCCGCACGATCACGGTCGCGACCCCGTCGTGCGGCGGCCGCACGGTCGCGTTGCCGACCAGCCGGTCGTCGGCGTACGCCAGCGTGAGCCGGTGGCGAGTGGACCGCTCGGCCACGTCGGCGGGCGACAGCTGGTGGGTGGGGATGATCGTGTTGTGGATGGTCCGCCACTCCTCGAGCAGCGGGCCGGTCGCGACCACGATGTCGAGGGGCACGTGGGGAGTCTGCACGGTCAGTGGGTGATGCCGCTGATCGGACCCGGCGCCGGGTCCTCGACGTCGATGAGCGACGGCGGTCCCGTCACCAGTGCGACCTCGGGCTCGGTGCTGCCGGCCCGGGCCTCGGCGAGTACGTCGGCGGGCACGTGCTGCTCCAGGAAGCGGCGCGCCAGGCGGGTCGACGGGTGGATGCCGACGGTCGCGAGCACGACGATCCCGGCGATGATCACCCATCCCGCGGCGCCCCAGTTCATCGCGAGGAACGTGTAGACGGCCGGCGCCCAGACCCGGCCGAGGGTGCTGCTCAGCTCGGCCGCACCCTGGTACGAGCCACGCTGGCGCGGGTCCATCAGCTCGGCCTCGAACGACCAGCTGGCCGCGGACAGGTAGAGCTCGGCGCCGGTCACCGTCACGTGCCCGAGCCAGACCAGGGCGATCGTCACCCAGCCGACCGTGTCATGCGTCGCCAGCGTGATCAGGCACGAGACCACGAAGAACGTCGACGACACCCGCACCGCCCGCAGCGCGGTCGGCACGTCCTTCACCCCGCGCGCCGCCGCCATCGGCAGGAAGATGCACATCACGGTGTTGGTGCCGAACAGGAACGCGAGCAGCACCCGCGGGGCGTCGGTCTCCTCGACCAGCCACAGCGGGATCACGATGTTCAGCAGCACCTGGTTGGTCCAGAACACGCCGCTGAAGAACGTCGTGAGCAGCCAGCCGAGGTTGCGCATCGGTCCCGGGCCGGGGACCTTCACCTGCCGGTCCTCGCGGGACAGGTCGTCGTGGGGTGCGCGCGGCAGCCGCATGATCGCGGCGGCATTGACCAGGAAGACCACCGCGGTGAACCACGGCAGCGCGTGCAGCATGTCGTTGGAGTGGAACGCCAGCGCGATGCCGCCGAGCAGTGACCCGAGGGTGAAGCCGACGTTCAGCGCGGAGTACATGTAGGCCCGCGACTGCACCCGCTCGGCCGGCGGCAGCACGTCGATCGTGTACGCCCCGTGCGCCGCACCGCCGAGCGACCCGATGACCTCCATGGTGACGGCCATCGCGACGTAGCCCTGGAAGTCGGTGATGAACGGCCACACCGCGAACATCGCGGCCTGCCCGGTGGCGCTGACCGCCCACATCCGCTTCGGCCCGTACCGGTCGACGAGCTTGCCCATCGGGAACGCCGCCAGGAACGCACCGATGCCGGCGCAGGTCAGCCCCAGGCCGACCTGAGCGGCGCTCAGCCCGACGATCTGGGTGAAGAACACCGCCGACCCGGTCATGAACGTGCCCTCACCGAGCGCGAACAGCAGCGACTGCACCGAGAGGCGGCCGGCAAGGGGCGACGGGGGGCGCGCGTGGCGCAACAGGGCGGCGAACATCGCCGCCGATTCTCCGCCCTGGAGACGGGCGGTGTCCTGGTGTTTTCCGACCGGGCCCGGGTCCACGCAGCCGCGCTCGCATCGGCACCGGCGGGACCAATTCCTCTGCCCGACCGACCGCCACCCGACCACGCTGACGATCAGGGAGGACACACGAGGAGGGGCGTCATGGACGTCGGGTGGGTGCTGCCGGTCTGCTGGTTGAGCCTGGGGCTGATCGTCGTTGGCTGCTCGGTCGGGGCGGCGCGGAGCCGGCGCGCGGCCGGGGTCGGCATCGCGGCCGTGGCCGCGCTGTGGGTGCTGGCGGGCGCGGGAGCCAACCTGCTCTTCCTGATCCGGGGCGAGGACTTCTCCGGTTTCGCCGACCAGGCGTCGACGTCGTTCGTGAAGGACACCTGGGAGTCGGTGGTGGTGCCGCACCACGCGCTGTTCATCGGGCTGCTGATCGTCTTCGAGGCCGGTGCCGGCGCGGCGGTGCTGGTGGCGGGGCGCGTCCGGCAGGTCGCGCTGGTGCTGCTGATGGCTTTCAACGTCGCCCTGCTGTCGTTCGGCTGGGGCTACCTGATGTGGTCGGTGCCGCTGGTCGCGGCGCTGGAGTCGCTGCGCCGTGCTGACCGCCGGTGGTCGATCAGCGTGGCCGATGCGCTCAGGCCGGTCGCGCCAGCGCGAACGGCACGGTGAGCACCGCCCCGCCCACGCGCAGGTGGTAGCGGGTACGCCCGCGCTTGACGAGCGTGCCGGTCGTGCCGTGGTACTTGCTGCCGGGCGCGACGACCTGCAGCCGGTCGCCCGGACGCACGCCCGCGACCTGCTCCACGAGGTCGGCGACCGGCTCGGGCTCCCGGGCCCGGGTGAGGGCGCGGGCCAGCTCGGCGCGGTACTGCGGGGTCATCACCGCGGGCTCGCCGCGGTAGGTCCAGGTGAGCAGGTTCTCGACCGAGAACCGCGGCGAGCACTCCGCGCACGCCCCGGGTCGGGCAGGACGTCGGTGTCGGGTGATGCGGTGACCGGCCGCGCAGGTGCCGACCCAGTCACCCTCGACCGCGGGCAGCTGCGGGTCGGTGCAGCGCTGCCCGCTGCACCCGATGCGCACGGCGGTGCGCCGCCACACCGCGTCGTGGCCGTGGCGTGGACCGACCAGCGCGTGGGCGATCTCGTGGAGGAGCGTGTCGCGCACGTCGGCCTCGTCGTGCAGCGCCGTCAATGGCGCGCTCAGGCCGATCTGGCGGGTGGCGTAGCGACAGATGCCCGCGCGTCGTTTCGCCCGGTCGAAGACGAGCGTCCACTCGCCCAGTCCGTGCTCGTCGAGCAGCTCGCGCCCGAGCCGGCGCGCCGCCTCCAGCTCCACTTCGGCCTCCTCACCACTCGCCCCACGACCTGACGTCGCAGACTCTAGGAGGCACCGCCGACGATCTCCCGCACGGCGGCGTCGGAGGCGAACAGCGCGTCCCGGTCGTACGTCGAGGTGCTGATCATCAGCTCGTCGGCGCCGGTCCTCTCGGCCAGCCGCTCCAGGGCGCGCCGGACCGTGACCGGGCTGCCCAGGACCGCCCGATCGAGCGACGGCTCGACGCGGCCCCGCAGCTGAGAGGTCCAGGGCTGGGCCCGGATCGCGTCCACCGGCTCCAGCGGCGCGAACTCGCCCGTCTGCCTCGACCGGGCCATCGCCCAGGCCTCGGGGAGCGCGAGGTCGCGGGCCTCCGCATCGGTCTCGGCGACCGTCACGTCGAGCGACACGGTGACCGACGGCGTGCTCCCCTCGTGCGGCCGGAAGTCACGGCGGTACGCCGACAGCACGTCCCCGATCTCAGCGCTGTCGAGGACGGGACCGCCCACGACGACGGGCAGCCCCAGCCGGGCAGCCACCTCGAGCCCGCGGCCGGTCGCGAGGAGGTGGACCGGGACCCGGCGGCCGGTGACCGGGCGGGCGGTGATCGCGGCGGTGTCGGCGAGGTAGGCCCGGAGCTCGGCCAGGTCCGACTCGAACGTGTCGAGCGCCTCGGCGCCGTGGCGCAGGGCTCGACGCACCGGCGCCGTGAAGCCCAGCGACCGCCCGATGCCCAGGTCGACGCGGCCAGGGTGGAGCGCGTCGAGCATCCGGAACTGCTCGGCCACGACCAGCGGCTGGTGGTGCGGCAGCATCACGCCGCCGGAGCCGATCCGGATCGTGCGGGTGCGCGCGCCGATCGCCGCCAGCAGCACCGGCGGCGAGCCCGAGGCGATGCCCGGGACGGCGTGGTGCTCGGCCACCCAGACCCGGTCGTACCCGAGTCCTTCGGCGTGCACGGCGCGCTCGATCGTCCCGGTCAGGGCCTCGGCCTCGGGCCGGCCGGCCCGCGTGCGCGAACGGTCCAGCAGCGAGAGCCTCACACGTCGACAACCACGCGAGGCCGCCCGGCCTTCCCGGGAGCTGCGCTCACCCGGCGATCTCCGCGACGCCGGCGAGCAGCCGCTCGACGTCGTCGGCGTTCGTGTACGGCGCCAGCCCGGCGCGCACCGCGCCCTCGTCGCCGAGGCCCAGCCACCGCGAGGCCTCGATCGCGTAGAAGTGGCTGGCCGGGGCGTTCACGCCCGCGGCGGCCAACTGCTCGGCGGCCTCGCGGTTCGACCGGCCCGCGACCGTGAAGTACGCCGTGGGCGTCCGGCGGGCGGGGTCGCCGTACAGCTGCACGCCGGTGATCGAGCGCAGCCCGTCGAGCAGCCGCGCGAACAGCGTCTCCTCATGCCGCTCGATCGCGGCCATCGACTCCAGCACCCGGGTCCGCCGGTCGCCGGCGTCGGACGCGAGCCCGGCGAGGTAGTCGACCGCCGCGGTCGTCCCGGCGAGCAGCTCGTAGGGCAGCGTGCCGAGCTCGAAGCGCTCGGGCACCTGGTCGCTCGACGGCACCAGCTTGTCGGGGTGCAGCCCCTCGAGCAGCTCCGGCGCGGCGACGAGCACGCCGTGGTGCGGCCCGAGGAACTTGTACGGCGAGCACGCGAGGAGGTCCGCACCCAGCGCCGCGACGTCCACCGGGGCGTGCGGGATCAGGTGCACCCCGTCGACGTAGACCAGCGCGCCCGCCTCGTGGGCGGCCGCGGCGATCGCGGCCACATCGGGCCGCGTGCCGAGGACGTTGGACGCGGCCGTGAACGCGACCAGTCGGGTGCGGTCGGACAGCTCCGCACGCACGTCGTCGACCGACAGCTCGCCGCTCTCACGGTCGAACGCGACCCACCGCACCGTCGCGCCGGCACGCTCCGCGGCCTGCACCCACGGGCGGATGTTGGAGTCGTGGTCGAGGCGGGTGACCACCACCTCGTCCCCGGCCCGCCAGTCCTGCGCGAGCGCCCGCGAGACGTCGTACGTCACCTGCGTCATGGACCGCGCGAACACCACGCCGCCCGCGTCGCAGCGGAGCAGGTCGGCGACCGCCTGCCGCGCGCCGACCACGACCGCCTCGGCCCGCCGCTCGGCGGCGGTGACCGTGCCGCGGTTGGCCAGCCCGGCGGTCATCGTGCGCGCGACCGCCTCGGCCACCTGGCGCGGCACCTGGCTGCCGCCGGGGCTGTCGAAGTAGGCGACCCCGTCGGAGAGCGCGGGGAAGTCCCGCCGGACCTGGTCGACATCGAAGCTCATGCCGCCATCATCGCCACGGGTGAGGACCTCGGTACGAGCGGGTACCGGTCCCCGATGAGCACGACCGCCACCGCCGTACGACAGGCCCGAGCCCAGGCGCGCACTCATCCCCACTACTTCCTGGCTCTCAAGGCCGCCATGGCCGCGATGCTGGCCTGGCTGGTGGTGCAACCGCTCGGTGGTTTCGCGGCGGAGTACGCCTACTACCCGCCGCTGGGCGCCCTGTCGGTCGTGTCGACCTCGGTGGTGCGCTCGGCGCGCAACGCGACCGAGGTCGTGGTCGCGATCCTGCTGGGCGCGGCGCTCGCGCTGGCCGCCCAGGCGCTGCCGGTGCCGGAGCCGATCCCGCTGGGGCTGGCGGTCGTCGCCGGCGTCCTGGTCGGCGCGTCCGGGTTGGCGGGGAACATGGGCAGCTGGGTCCCGCTGGCCGCGATGTTCGTGCTGATCGCCGGCCGCGGCGACCCGATCGAGTACACGGCGGCGTACGGCGGGCTCACCGCCGTCGGCGCACTGGTCGGCGTGGGGGTGTACCTCGTGTTCCCCCAGCTGCCGCTGACTCCTGCCGTCCTGGCCCAGGACCGGCTGCGCGAGCAGCTCGCCGACCAGCTCGACGAGCTCGCCGAGGCCCTGGTGCAGGAGATCCTCAACGAGCTGGACTGGAACGCGCTGCGCCGCTCCCTCGAGCGCACCGCCCGCGACGCCGACGCCCTGATGGACGAGGCCCGCGACGCCCGGCGCGCGAACTGGAAGGCCGCCCGCTGGGCCGAGACCACCGACCACCACGACGCCCGGGCGCAGGCGCTGCAGCGGCTGACCGGATGCGTCGACGAGGTGATCGCGCTGGTGGCCGGCCAGCAGGCCGAGATCCGCCGCGACGGCTCCACGGCCACCGGGCTGCGCGCCACGACCGCCGAGGCACTGGAGCGGGTCGCCGCCCTGCTGCGCGACCGCGCCGAGCCCGAGACCGCCCGGGCGGCGGTCTCGGACCTGCGCGAGAGCGTGGTCCGGGCCCAGGCCACCACCGGCGCCCACCACTTCGCGGCGGCCGCGATCGTGCTCAACCTCGAGCAGGCGGTGGAGGCCTGGGCCTGAGCCGCGATGAACTCAGCTCGGCGCGTCGGCGCCGGTCAGCTCGGCGAGGGTGAGGACGTGGTCCCCGATCCCCCACCCGCCGTCGGGGACCTCGTCGACGAGGACCATCGTGGTGGCACGAGCCGCCTCGCCGAAGGCCGCGACGTACATCTCGGTGATCGTGTGGATGAAGGACTCCTTCAGCTCGGCATCGACGAGCCCGGCGGGCACCTTCAGGTTGGCGAACGGCATGTCATCTCTCCTTCGTGGTGGTGGGTCAGTAGCCGGCGCCGGCCGGCAGCAGCTGGGGCATCCGGATGCGGTGGAAGAACTCGACCTGGATCCGGTCGGCGACCGCGTTGACCACCTCGGCTCCGTCGTCGCTGGGGTCGACGTGCACCCGGAACGGCGGTACGTCGGCCTCGATGGCGTCGGCGGTCGCGACGGCGACGTCGTAGGGGTCGCTGCCCTCGGGGCACAGTGCGCCGAGCCGGCCCCGCGTTGTGGACGACGACGTCGGGCGCGCCGACCTCGGCCACCAGGCGCTCCGCGGCCGCCGAGACCGAGGCGCCGTCGGTGATGTCGAGCGCGAGCGCGACCGCGCCGGGTGGCACGCCGGCCGCGGCAGCCGCGTTGCGGCCGGTGGTGTCGCGGATGCCGGCGTACACCCGGTGGCCGCGGGCGGCCAGCTCAGCGACCAGGTTGGCTCCGAACCCGCTGGACGCTCCGGTGACGAGGACGGTCCTGGCGGCGGCCATCAGATGATCCCGCCGTTGGCGCGCAGCACCTGGCCGTTGACCCAGTGGCCGTCGGGCCCGACGAGGAACGCGACGGCGGCCGCGATGTCCTCGGCCGTGCCGAGCCGCTCGAGGGGCGGCAGCTTGGCCAGGCCGGCGATCTGCTCCTCGGACTTGCCGTCGAGGAACATGTCGGTCGCGGTCGGGCCGGGGGCGACGGCGTTGACGGTGACGTCGCGACCGCGGAGCTCCTTGGCGAGGATCGGGGTGAGCGCCTCGACCGCGCCCTTGCTGGCGGAGTAGGCGCCGTACGTCGGGAAGGCCAGCGGCACGACCGTGGTCGAGAAGAGCACCAGGGCACCGGGACCGCGCAGGCGGCGGGCCGCCTGCTGGGCGACGGCGAACGTGCCGCGGACGTTGACCCGCAGGGTGCGGTCGAGGTCGTCGAGGTCGAGCTCGGCGACCGGTGCGAGCCGCATCTGCCCGGCGGCGTGCACGACGGCGTCGACGCCGCCGTACTCCTGCTCTGCGGTGTCGAACATCGCCCGCACGACGCCCCCGTCGGAGACGTCGCCGCCCGCGGCGACGGCGCGGCCGCCACGCTCCTCGATCTGGGCGACGACCTTGTCGGCCTCCGCCTCGTTGGCGCTGTAGCCGACCACGACGGCGTACCCGCCCTCGGCCAGCCGGAGGGCGGTCGCGCGGCCGATGCCGCGCGAGCCACCCGTGACGATCGCTACTCGGAAGGTGTCGTTGTTGTTGGTGTCCATGGCATCGACGGTGCCGCCGTCGCAGGACGTGAGGAAGCGGACGTTCTCCCTGGGGATGACGACCCCAGGCTCCGCGGCGCCCGCCCGGGCACACTGGAGGCGTGGACCTCACCGAGCTCGGCGCGTTCCTGAAGTCGCGACGCGACCGGATCCGCCCGCAGGACGTCGGACTGCCCGCCGGACCCCGGCGCCGCGTGGCTGGTCTGCGCCGCGACGAGGTGGCGGTGCTGGCCGGTGCGTCGGTCGACTACTACGTCGAGCTCGAGCAGGGCCGAGGCGCGCAGCCGAGCGATCAGATGGTGGCCGCGCTGGCGCGGGCACTGCGGCTGGACCGCGACGAGCGCGACCACCTCTTCCACCTCGCCGGCCGCCCACTCCCCACCGCGCACGGCTCCCAGGCCCACGTCCACCCCGCGATGCTCGACCTGCTCGACCGCCTCGGCGACACCCCGGCCCGAGTCATCACCGACCTGCACGTGACGCTGGTGCAGAACCGGATGGCCCGCGCCCTCCTGGGCGAGCCGTCGGCCGCGAAGGGCTACGCCGCGAGCTTCGTCCACGAGTGGTTCGCCGACCCCGCAACCCGCGCGCGCTACCGCGCCGACGAGCACGAGCGCACCAGCGCCTCGTTCGTCGCCGACCTCCGCGCCGTCCTCGGTCGCCGCGACGACGCCGAGGCCCGCGCGCTCGTGGCCGACCTGCTCGAGCGCAGCGAGGAGTTCCGCGGGGTGTGGGAGCGCCAGGACGTCGCCGTACGCCGCAGCGACCGCAAGACCCTCGTCCACCCCCGCCTCGGCGAGCTCCCCGTCAACTGCCTCACGCTCGAGAGCGAGGACGCCACCCAGCGGCTGCTGTGGTTCACCCCCGTCCCCGGCACCCGCTCCGTGGAGCAGTTCGAGCTGCTCAGCACCATCGGCGAGCAGGACCTCGAGCCCGCTGGGTCCTAACGGAGGCGGATCGTCGCCGGTCGGCTCGGACGGCTCGACCCGATGCCGTTGACAGCGATGACCACGACGTCGCCTCCGTGCCGATGTCGATCGTCCGCCCACCAGGCTGGACGGTGATGGTGTAGCCGGTGACGGGCGTTCCTCCATCGTCGCTCGGCGGGGTCCAGGAGACCGTCGCGGCGTGGTTGGCCGCGACAAGAAACGATCGGACCCCCGGGGCATCGCCCCGGGGGCCCGATCGGACGACAGCGTCAGCCGTCAGCTGCAGCCGCTGGTGGAGCCGCAGCCCTCGCAGACGTAGCAGGAGCCGGCGGGGCGCATCTTGGTGCCGCAGGTGAAGCACAGCGGGCTGTCGACGGCGGTGCCGGTGATCTGCTCGAGGAGCTCGGCGGAGGTGTGGGCGACCTTGGCGGGCTCGGCGGGGACCTCGCGGGCCTCCGAGCCGTGGGTGTCCTTGGTCTCGACCTCCGCGTCGACGATGTCCCCGTGGGTGGTTTCGAGGCTCGGCGCTGGCGCGCCTCGCACCTCAACCACCGGAGCCTCGATCAGCTCGGCGGCGGAGCCGGTCTCCTCGACGGGCTCGTAGGAGCCGGTCTCGAGGTAGCGCTGGCGCTCGTCGGCGGAGTAGATGCCCAGGCCCTGGCGGGTCTCGAAGTCGAGGTAGTCCAGGGCGAGGCGGCGGAAGATGTAGTCCATGATCGACTGCGCCATCCGGACGTCCGCGTCGTCGGTGAGGCCGGCCGGCTCGAAGCGCAGGTTGGTGAACTTCGAGACGTAGGTCTCCAGCGGGACGCCGTACTGCAGGCCGATGCTGACCGCGATCGAGAACGCGTCCATCACGCCGGCCAGGGTCGAGCCCTGCTTGCCGAGCTTGAGGAAGATCTCGCCCAGCTCGCCGTCATCGTGGGCACCCGAGGTCATGTAGCCCTCGGCGCCACCCACGGTGAAGGAGGTGGTGCGCGAGACGCGGGACTTGGGCAGCCGCTTGCGGGTCGGGGCGTAGACGATCTTCTCGATCACCTTGGTCGCCGCCTCTTCGACGGCGGCCTCGACGTTGGACGACTCGCCCTTGTTCTCGCCCTTGCCGCCGGAGAGCGGCTGGCCGACCTTCGCATTGTCGCGGTAGATCGCGGTGGCCTTGAGGCCCAGCTTCCACGACTGCAGGTAGATGTCCTCGACATCCTCAACCGTCGCCGACTCGGGCAGGTTGACCGTCTTGCTGATCGCGCCGGACAGGAACGGCTGCGCGGCGGCCATCATCCGGACGTGGCCCATCGGCTTGAGGGCGCGCGCGCCCATCGCGCAGTCGAAGACCTCGTAGTGCTCTCCTCTGAGGCCCGGAGCGTCGATCACGTGGCCGTGCTCGGCGATGTGGGCGACGATCGCCTCGATCTGCTCGGGCTGGTAGCCGAGCTTCGTCAGCGCCCGCGGGACCGTCTGGTTGACGATCTGCATGGAGCCGCCGCCGACGAGCTTCTTGAACTTGACCAGCGAGAAGTCCGGCTCGATGCCGGTCGTGTCGCAGTCCATCATGAAGCCGATGGTGCCGGTGGGCGCGAGCACCGAGGCCTGCGCGTTGCGGAAGCCGTTGGTCGCGCCGAGCTCGATCACGTCGGCCCAGGCCTGGGTGGCGAGCTTGTGCACCTGGCTGTCGGCGATGCCGAGCGTGCGCACGGTGTCGTTGGCGGCCTGGTGCTTGCGCATCACGCGCTTGTGGGCCTCGGCGTTGCGGGCGTAGCCGTTGTAGGGGCCGACGACGCCGGCCAGCTCGGCCGACTTCTTGTACGACGTGCCGGTCATCAGCGAGGTGATCGCGGCGGCCATCGCGCGGCCACCGTCGGAGTCGTAGCCCAGGCCCATCGCCATCAGCAGCGCGCCGAGGTTGGCGTAGCCGATGCCGAGCTGGCGGTAGTCGACCGTGGTCTGGCCGATCGCCTCGGTCGGGAAGTCGGCGAAGCAGATGGAGATGTCCATCGCGGTGATGATCACCTCGACGGCCTTCGCGAACAGCTCGCCGTCGAAGGTGTCGTCGTCCTTGAGGAACTTCAGCAGGTTGAGCGAGGCGAGGTTGCACGAGGAGTTGTCGAGCGACATGTACTCCGAGCACGGGTTGGACGCGGTGATCCGGCCGGTCTCGGGGTTGGTGTGCCAGTCGTTGATGGTGTCGTCGTACTGCAGGCCCGGGTCGGCGCACTCCCACGCGGCCATGCTGATCTTGCGGAACAGGTCGCGGGCGTCGACGGTCTCGATGACCTCACCGGTCTTGCGGGCCCGCAGGCCGAACTCGGTGCCGTCCTCGACCGCGCGCATGAACTCGTCGCTGACGCGCACGGAGTTGTTGGCGTTCTGGTACTGGACCGAGGTGATGTCCTTGCCGCCGAGGTCCATGTCGAACCCGGCGTCGCGCAGCGCGCGGATCTTGTCCTCCTCGCGCGCCTTGGTCTCGATGAACTCCTCGATGTCGGGGTGGTCGACGTCGAGGACGACCATCTTGGCCGCGCGGCGGGTGGCGCCACCGGACTTGATGGTGCCCGCGGACGCGTCGGCGCCGCGCATGAAGGAGACCGGGCCGCTCGCCGTACCGCCGGAGGAGAGCAGCTCCTTGGAGGAGCGGATGCGGGAGAGGTTGAGGCCGGCGCCGGAGCCGCCCTTGAAGATGAAGCCCTCCTCCTTGTACCAGTTCAGGATCGAGTCCATCGAGTCGTCGACGGAGAGGATGAAGCAGGCCGAGACCTGCTGCGGCGACGGGGTGCCGACGTTGAACCAGACGGGGCTGTTGAAGGAGAAGTACTGGTGCACGAGCAGCCAGGTGAGCTCGTGCTCGAAGACCTCGGCGTCGGCGTCGGACGCGAAGTAGCCGTGGTCGATCCCGGCCTTGGTGTAGGTCTTGACCACCCGGTCGACGAGCTGCTTGAGGCTCCACTCGCGGACGTCGGTGCCAACCGCGCCGCGGAAGTACTTGGTGGTGACGATGGTCGAGGCGTTGACGGACCAGAAGTCGGGGAACTCCACGCCGCGCTGCTCGAAGACGGTCTCACCGGTCTTCCAGTTGGTCTGGACGACGTCCCGGCGCTCCCACGTCAGCTCGTCGTAGGGGTGCACTCCCTCGGTGCTGAAGACGCGCTCGATCGTCAGGCCGGCGCCGGCCTTGGACTCCGCCTTGGCGCCCGTGCGCCCACTCACCGTCTCGGTCATCCCTCTGGTGTCCCGTCTCTCGAGGTTGGTGTTGCCTGATCATTGCTTTCGGCACCGACAGCGCTGCTGCGCCGAGGGTGCGGACGCTTGGTGCGCCCGGGCGGACCGCTTCCCCACGATCCACCCGGGCGGTCTGGGGTCAGCCCGTCGCGACGGGCTGGGGAGGAGCCGGGGCGCCGGTAGGCGCCCGCTCGGCCCGCACGGTTTCGAGGCTCGCCGCTGGCGCGTCGAGCGCCTCAACCACCGGACTTCCGGCTCCTCGCTCCGCTCGGAGCCGGGCGATCTCGTCCTCGAAGTCGTCGGCCGACTCGAAGGCGCGGTAGACGCTGGCGAAGCGCAGGTAGGCGACCTCGTCGAGCGCGCGGAGCGGGCCGAGGATCGCCAGGCCGACCTCGTGGGCCGGGATCTCGGCGGCCCCGTCGAGGCGCAGCGCGTCCTCGACCTCCTGGCCCAGGCAGGCGAGCTGGTCCTCGGTCACCGGGCGGCCCTTGCAGGCCTTGCGGACGCCCGCGATCGCCTTGTCGCGGGCGAACGGCTCGGTGGCGCCGGAGCGCTTGAGCACGGTCAGCTGCATCATCTCGACGGTCGTGAACCGCTTGGCGCAGGCCGAGCAGGTACGCCGGCGCCGGATCGACCCACCGTCGTCGGCGACCCGCGAGTCGAGGACCCGGGTGTCGGTGTTGCGGCAGTACGGACAGTGCATGGGTCACTCCTCTCGCGGGTCGGTCGGTGCGTGGGGTCGCGAAGAACACCCTCGAAGGGGTGGGCGCGGGCTGTGGATATCGGGGGATCCGCTGTGTACAACAAGCAGCAGACTGTGGGTCTTCCACCTCTGTCCTGTGCACCACGACCGCGGTTCTGTGGACTAGATGTGGATAACTACACCGTTGTAACTACTAGATGTAGTGGTAACCGTACGCCTGGCCACCAGGGGTGCGCAAGTGGCGTGGCACCGTACTTCGGGTATGTCCAGACGTCGCCGCAAACGCGCAGGTCAGGGCCGCAATGGCGGCGCGAGCACCACCGCGCGCCCGGCGCGTCAGCGGGTGGCGGGGCGGTGGGTCAGACGGTGGGGCGGACCGGCGTCGGTCCGCACAGGTGGAGCGGCGCGAACGCCCGGAAGTGCCGGGCAGGCCGCGGTGCCACTGGCGGGGGCCGCCGCATAGACCACCCCGAAGGGTGGTTTAACGGTGTACGAATCCCGGGCAGGTCTACGGATGCGGTTGTGAAACGGCCGCTGGACAACCGAAGACAGGAGAGGTCACCCCCGATGACTGCAGGCACCGCACCAAGCCGTTCCGATGAGACCGTCCGACTCTTCGCCCTCCGCGCCGACGCCAGCCCGGCCGAGCGCGCTGAGATCGACGACCAGCTGATCCGACTGAACATGGCCGTGGCGGTCGACGCCACCCGCCGCTTCAGGGGCCGCGGCATCGCGTCCGACGACCTCGAGCAGGTCGCGTACGTCGGCCTGGTCAAGGCCGTGAAGGGCTTCGACCCCGAGCGCGGCTTCGACTTCCTGAGCTTCGCGATCCCGACGATCCGAGGGGAGGTCCGTCGCCACTTCCGCGACCTGGGCTGGACGGTGCGCCCGCCTCGGTCGATCCAGGAGGCGCAGACCAAGATCATCGCCTGCGAGGGCGAGCTCTACCAGCAGCTCGGCCGGGCCCCGCGGCCCTCCGAGATCGCCGAGCACCTGGGCCTGGACCGCGACCTGGTGGTCGAGGCGCTCGGCGCCAGCGGCTGCTTCGCGCCGGCCTCCCTCGACGCCCCGGCCCACGAGGACGACGACGACCCGATGGGCCGCCGCCTGGGGTTCACCGACCCCGGCTTCGACGTCGCCGAGGCCCGCGCGGTGCTGGCCCCCGTGCTCGCGAAGCTCTCGAAGCGGGAGCGCACGATCGTGGAGATGCGGTTCTTCCGCGGCTGCACGCAGGCGCAGATCGGCGAGGCGATCGGGGTGACCCAGATGCAGGTCTCGCGCCTGCTCACCCGGCTGATGGCGCGCCTGCGCGAGGAGCTCCAGGTCACGCTCGCCGCCTGACCCTCCCGACTCGACGCTCCGGGTCGGTTCGGCGCCGGGACCGGAGTCCTAGGCGGCCGTGCCGACCCGGAGCGCGAACCAGGAGACCGTGCCGGCCTCGTCGCGCTCGGTCCCCCACCGGTCGGAGAGGGCGTCGACGAGCTGGAGGCCGCGACCGAAGACCTTCAGCGGGTCGTCGTCCTCGACCAGCTCGGGGGTGTCCCCCGCGCCCCGGTCGCGGACCGCGACCGTGAGCATGTCGTCCTCGAGCGCGACGGTCAGCACCGAGCCGGTGCCGGCGTGCACGACGGCGTTGGTCACGAGCTCGGAGAGGCACAGCTCGGCGGAGTCGAGCACCTCGTCGCCCACCTGCCAGGTCGCGAGCACGTCGCGCAGGAACCGCCGTGCCTCGCGGGGCGCTCGCGGGTCGCCCGCGAGCCGGACCGAGGCCCGGTGCGGGTGCTCGCCATCGTCGTCCCCGTGGTCGTCCGCGTCGAGCCGCCGGACCCGGCGTACCGCCTGGGAGGTACGCCGGGCGGCCGCCTCGAGCAGTCGCAGCTGGGGCCCGTCGAAGGCCTGATCCTGGTCGAAGTAGAGGATCAGCCCGCCGATCGGGGACGAGGCGCCAGGGAGTGGGAGCGCCGCCAGCGCGCGGGTGCCCACCTTGCGCTGCCGGGCGAGCAGCTCGGCGAAGCGGCCACCGAGGTCGTCGAGGCCGCCGAGGACCGGCTCGCCGGTGCGCACGACGCGGGTGAGCGGGACGTCGTCGTAGGCGTCGATGTGGCACCACCCGCCGGAGTCGGTGCTGAGGAGGCGGAGTCGCCGGCCGCCGCCCTCGTTGAGCGCCAGGCCCACCCGCGAGACTCCCGGCAGCGCCTGCAGGTCGCGCAGCACCGCCCGCGCGACGGTCTCGACGTCGGCGGCATCCTCGAGCTCGGTGCCCAAGTGGGACAGGGCCGCGAGCGGTCCCTCGGCGAACTCACCCACAGGCAGCAGGGTAGCCACGGATCGGACACAATGGCGCGGTGGCAGCCAGCGGGGGCGGGAAGCGAGCGGGGTCGCGGCGTGGGCCGCGGCCGCACCGGCGCTTCCAACCGGCCCTCCTGCTCCTGGCGCTCGGCATCACCGCCTGCATCGTGGCGTGGGGATACCTCGTGTACGCCGCGATCGACTTCGGCTCCACGGCCCGGGACGGGGACACCGAGGCCTGGTGGTTCCTCGCGCTCGCCTCGGCCGGGGCAGTCGCGTGCCTGTTCGTCGGGCTGATGCTCGTCGCCCGGGTGCTGCGCCGGCTCGGCATGACCGGGGGCGCCGCGCGCTCCCCCGGGGCCGCCACGGAGGCCGAGCCCGATCGGCCGGTCGGCGGCCGGCGCGCAGCGCGCTGACCCAGATCTCCCAGGACGCCGCGAGGGGCGGGGCCACCGGGCCCCGCCCCTCGTCTTCCCCGGCTCGCCAGCCGGGGTCGAAGCGGCTGACGATGTCTGTGTGGTGCTCGGCTACTCGACCGGCACGAGGAGCCGCTGCCCGGCGGTGACCATGCCCGAGTCGAGAGCGTTGAGGCGCTGGATGTGGTCGACCATCGCGCGCACGTCGCCGTCGCCGGACAGGCCGGCGGCGATGTCCCAGAGGGTGTCGCCGGCGCCGACCATCACCACGCGGGTGGGCTCGGGCGTGCCGGAGTCACTGGTGGCGACCGAGCCGCCGGCGAGCACGAAGCCCACGGTGAGGATCGCGAACACGGCGATCGCCAGCACCACCAGCCGGCCGCGGCGGGTCAGCCGGACCGAGCCGGGACGGGCCTGGCGGGTCGGGCGCACCGGGTGGATGTGGGTGGTGCCGATCGTCATCGTGCTCATCGTGACCTCCTGGGGAAGTGGCGGTCTGCCTCGGGTCGTGCTCTCTCGATGTCAGTTCTAGTGGCGGCCACCGACAGTCCCGGCGGGACGGTCTGGACCGGCGACTCGATCAGACGTTCGATCGAACATGTGTACGACGTTAGAGCACGTGTTCGAACGAATCAAGGTCCGACACGAACATTTGTTCGAGGAGATCCTCCCCGCCAGGCGGAGCGATCAGTGTCCCTTCGCGATGGCCCGCCGGCCCTGCGCGGCGAACAGGCCGGTGGCGCGGCCGGCGACCGACGGGGCGAGCGTGGTGGCCCGCACCAGGCCGCCGCGCCAGGCGGGCACGGTGCGCACCACGCGGCCGGAGCCGACCAGGTCCACGGCCGCCTCGGCCACCTCCTCGACGGTGAGGATCCGGCCGCCGGAGTGCACCAGCGCGGCCCCCAGCCCACCGGGCCGCTGCGCGTCGAGCATCGCGGTCCGCACCCCGTCGGGGCACAGCGCGTGGACCCGCACCCGCCGGGGCGTCTCGGCCGACACCGACATCGACGCCGAGACGATCGCCGCCTTGGTCGCGGCGTACACGCTGTAGCCCGGCACCGGGCCGAGGCCGGCGAGCGAGGCCGTGTTGACCACGTCGCCACCTCGCGAGCCGAACGCCGCCACCGCCGCGCGCATCCCCCACAGCGTGCCGAGCAGGTTCACCTCGACCAGGCGGCGCACCACCTCGTCGGAGTGGTCGCCGACCAGCCCGTCGTCGCCGATGCCGGCATTGTTGAACCACGCCGTGAGCTCGCCGTGCTCCGCGGCCGCGGCGGCCGCCTCCCGGTGCGCGTCGGGGTCGCGTACGTCGAGCGCGCGGCCCTCGGCCGCGCCGATCTCCTCGGCACACCGCCGGGCGCCTGCACCGTCGATGTCGCCGAGCACGACGGCGTACCCCTGCGCCACCAGCCGCTCCGCGATCCCGCGACCGATCCCGCGCGCGCCGCCGGTCACCACCGCGCTCTTGCCTGCGCCCCGGACTGAACCCCTGGTCGATCCGCTCATGGCCGCAGTCTGGCCGACACGCCGTTCGAACAGGTGTTTGAACCAACCACCAGACCCGGCTACCGTGCTCACATGGCCCCGCCCAAGACCGGCAAGAAGCCCGCCCCCCGCTCCAGCGAGCGCGTCTCCGAGCTCCCCGACGGGCCGCCCGACGCCACCGGGCTCACCCCGCGGCAGCAGCGCGTGCTCGCGCACATCAAGGACTCCATCGAGCACCGCGGCTACCCGCCGTCCATGCGCGAGATCGGCGAGGCCGTCGGGCTGACCAGCTCCTCGAGCGTGGCCCACCAGCTCAAGACGCTCGAGGAGAAGGGGTTCCTCAAGCGCGACCCCCACCGGCCGCGGGCGCTGGAGGTCTTCCTGCCCGAGGTGATGGCCGCCCGCCGGTCGATGTCGAGTGCCGAGGAGACCCCGTTCGACGAGACCGGGGTGGGCGACGCCCTCCCGGCCGCGCGCTACGTGCCCGTGGTCGGCCGGATCGCCGCCGGCGGCCCGATCCTGGCCGAGGAGCGCGTCGAGCAGGTCTTCCCGCTGCCGCGCGAGCTCGTGGGCGACGGGCAGCTGTTCCTGCTGGAGGTGCGCGGCGACTCGATGATCGAGGCCGCGATCTGCGACGGCGACTACGTCGCGATCCGGCAGCAGCCCACCGCCGAGAACGGCGAGATCGTGGCGGCCATGATCGACGGGGAGGCCACGGTCAAGACCTTCCAGCGCAAGGACGGAAATGTGTGGCTCCTGCCGCACAACCCGGCCTACGATCCGATCGACGGCACCCACGCCACGATCTTGGGTAAAGTGACAGCGGTGCTGCGCCGGGTCTAGCTCTCCCGATGGTCGGGGAATTACCAGAGCAGACCCTGGTGTTGAGTTCGGGGAGATCCCGGATGCCACGGGGAGGCTGCATGAACCACGCTGGTGCTGTGTCGACAGCATCCGCGCTCGCTCGCGCCCACCCATGGCCTCGGTGGGCGCGCGGGCTCTTCGAGCTCGTCCTCGTCGTGGGCCTCTGGGTCCTCTACAGCCTCGCCCGGCTGCTCGCCGACACCAACATGGCGCCCGCGCTCCGTCGCGCCGACGAGCTGGTCGACATCGAGGGCCTGATCGGCATCCAGTGGGAGGTGCCGCTCAACCGGCTGTTCACCGACTACAAGGTGATCGGCCTGCTCGGCAGCTACTGGTACGCCAGCCTCCACTACATCGTCACCGCCGCCGTGCTGATCTGGCTGTGGCGCCTCGGCGCCGACCGCTACGGCCCGGCCCGCCGGGCGCTCGTCATCGGCACCCTGCTGGGGCTGATGGCCTACATCTCGCTGCCCACCGCGCCGCCGCGGTTCATCGGTGGGTACGTCGACGTCCTCAGCCTGCACGCGGCCGACGGCTGGTGGGGCGGGGACGCCTCCGCGCCGCGCGGGCTGGGCGGGCTCACCAACGAGCTCGCCGCGTTCCCGTCGCTGCACGCCGGCTGGTCGCTCTGGGTCGCGCTCGCGCTGCAGATCTACGCCTCCCGCAAGTGGGTGCGCGTGCTCGGCTGGCTCTACGCCCTCGGCACGGCGATCGTGATCGTCGGCACCGGCAACCACTGGGTGATCGACGCGATCGTCGGCTGGATGGTCATCGCAGCCGGCTGGGCCGCCGCCGAGGCGCTGGGCCGGATCCAGATCAGCCGTCTGGTGCGGCGGATCCTCCGCAGCGAGCCGGCGCCGTACCTGGCCGCTGCCGAGGTCGACGGCGACGATGAGCACGAGGACCATGAGGACGTAGGTCATCACCTGGTCGAGTCGGAACAGTGAGACCGACTGGCTGAGCGGCGGTTCCGTCTGCGTCGACGGTCGACCAGGTGTCGCCCAGGTGAACGGACGATGCTCACACCCGTCCATCCGTGCCCGGCGGGCCGATCCGTCGTTCACTAAGGCGTGACCACGCCTCCCCTGCACCGACGAACCGTCCTCGGCACCGCATCCGCCGGGGCGGCGGCCCTCGCCGTCGCCTGTCCCGACGGCGGCAGCGCCGCCGCAGCTGCCGAGGCGCCGGCCCGGCGCCGCAGCCCCTTCCGTCACGGTGTCGCGTCGGGCGACCCGCTCCCCCACGCCGTGCTGATCTGGACCCGGCTCACGCCGACCGCGGCGAGCACCCCCGGGTCGGGCCAGGGCCCGCGGGTCGCGGTGCGGTGGGAGGTCGCTACCGACGCGGCGTTCCAGCGGGTCGTGCGGCGCGGGACGTTTCAGACCGGGCCGGCCCGCGACCACACGGTCAAGGTCGACGTGACCGGTCTCGAGCCGGCCACCTGGTACCACTACCGCTTCCGGTACGGCGCCGCCACCAGCCCGGTCGGCCGGACCCGCACCGCCCCGGCCGCCGACGCCACGCCCGACCACGTCCGGTTCGGCGTGGTCTCCTGCGCGAACCTGCAGGCCGGCTGGTTCTCGGCGTACCGCGGGCTCGCCGCGCGCGACGACCTGCACGCCGTCCTGCACCTGGGCGACTACCTCTACGAGTACGGACCGGGCCAGTACGGCTACGGCATCAGCGACCGGGACATCCGTCCGCACGTCCCGGCCCACGAGATGGTCTCGCTGGCCGACTACCGCCAGCGGCACGCGCAGTACAAGCAGGATCCCGACCTGCAGGCGCTGCACGCGAAGTACCCGTGGATCATCACCTGGGACGACCACGAGGTCGCCAACGACGCCTACCGCGACGGCGCCGAGAACCACAACACCGACCTCGGCGAGGGCTCCTTCCTGAAGCGCCGGGCGCGGGCGCACCGGGCCTACGACGAGTGGATGCCGGTGCGGATGGACGGCACCGCCCGGCTCGGCGACGGCGACCGGCTCTTCCGCCGGCTGCGCTTCGGGCGGCTGGCCGAGATCAGCATGCTCGACCTGCGCAGCTACCGCGACGCCCAGGTCCCGTTCCCCGGCCCCGCGGTCAGCGACCCCGACCGCTCCATCACCGGACGCCAGCAGCTCGACTGGCTCAAGCAGTCGCTGTCGCGCGGCCGCGCCCAGTGGAAGATCATCGGCAACCCGGTGATGATCGCGCCCGTCGACTTCGCGGCCCTCCCCCACGACCTCGTCGACCCGGTCAACGACGTGACCGGGCTGATCCCGCGCGACGGCATCCCGTACAACGTCGACCAGTGGGACGGCTACACCGACGACCGGCGCGAGGTGTTCGAGCACATCCGCGACCACCAGGTCACCGACGCGCTGTTCGTCACCGGCGACATCCACTCGGGGTGGGCGTGCGAGCTGCCGTACGACGCCTCGACCTATCCGGTCGGCGACTCCGCCGGGGTGGAGTTCGTGTGCTCCTCGGTGACCTCGAACAACCTCAAGGACATCACCGGCACGCCGCCCCACTCGACCAGCACCGTGGTGGAGGGGATCATCAAGGCCAACAACCGGCACATCAAGTACCTCAACTTCGACGACCACGGCTTCTCGGTGCTCGACGTGACCCCCACCCGCGCCCAGATGGACTGGTACGTGATCGGCGACCGTGCCGAGCGGGACACCCCGATCACCTGGTCGGTGTCCTATGCGACCAAGACCGGCACCGGACGCGTCGAGCAGGTCTCGGAGCCGGTGTGAGCGGCCAGATCCGGGGAGACCGGCGTACCTTCCTCAAGGCCGGCGCCGCCGGCCTGGTGTTCTCCACGGTCGCCGGCACCCCGGGGCGCGCAGACGCCGCCCGGAGCCGCAAGCGGGCCTACGTCCTGGTCATCGACGGATGCCGCCCCGACGAGATCGACTCCGGCCTGACCCCCCACCTCGCTGCGCTGCGCGACGGCGGGCTGCGGTTCCCGCAGGCCTCCTCGATGCCGGTGATGGAGACCATCCCCAACCACGTGATGATGATGACCGGGCTGCGGCCCGACCGCACGGGCGTGCCGGCCAACTCCGTCTACGACCGAGCGCTCGGCGAGGTCCGGGACATGGACCGGCCCTCCGACATCCGCTGCGACACGCTGATCGGGCGGCTCAACCGGCGCGGGCACACCACCGGCACGGTGCTCAGCAAGACCTACCTGTACGGCGTGTTCGGCGGCCGCGCCACCCACCGATGGGAGCCGAGTCCGACCCTCCCGATCACCGAGCACGCCCCGGACGTGTTCACGATCGACGCGGCGATCACCATGCTCGAGGAGTTCGACCCGAGCCTGATGTTCGTCAACCTCGGCGACATCGACCGGTTCGGGCACGCCGACCTCACCGGCACCACGCTCCGGCTCGCCCGGCGGCTGGCGCTCGCCGACACCGACCTCCAGGTGCAGCGGTTCCTCGACGCGCTCGAGGCGCAGGGCGTGTGGGAGCAGTCGATCGTGATCGTGCTCGCCGACCACTCCATGGACTGGTCGACGCCCGACAAGGTGATCAGCCTGACCGGCCCGCTCGCCGCCGACCCGCTGCTGGCCGGCAACGTGCAGATCGCCGACAACGGCGGCGCGGACCTCCTGTACTGGACCGGCCCCGAGGCGCAGCGCGCCGCGGCGGTCGGCCGGATGCGGGCGATCGCCCGAGCGCAGGACGGCGTGCTCGCGGCCTACCCGCGCACCGCACCGTGGCTGCGCCTCGGCCCGGAGGCCGGCGACGTCGTGGTGTTCTGCAAGGCCGGCTGGCGGTTCAGCGACCCGGACCTGTTCGCGAACCCGATCCCCGGCAACCACGGCCACCCCGCCACCCGGTCCATCCCGTTCTTCATCGGCGGCGGCCACCGCGCCGTACCCCGCCGCACCGCGTCGTCCCGCGTGGCTCGCACCATCGACGTCGCGCCCACGGTCGCCGCGTTCTTCGGCGCCGGCGCACCGCGGGGCGGCTACGACGGACGCAGCCTGCTCTGAGCGGCGACAGTCAGGGTCGAGTGGGGGTCCTGGAGCTGCGTGGGGCGGTGAGCCTCCCCACCGACGCACGAGGGCAGGCGGGGCCGTGATTGGGTGAGCAGGTGCGTCTCCGTCCTGCTCTGGTCCCCGCCGTGTGCGCCACGGTCGCCGCTGTGCTGTGGGGGCTGGTGGGGCCGGTGCCGGCACAGGCGACCCCCGAGAGCCGGCCGGCGGCCGCTCGGGCGCTGGCCGGGGCCCGGGCGGCGCTCAGCGGCGCCACCCACCGCGACGTCACGCTCGCGCTGCGCGACCTGCGCCGCCACCGCGACGAGCTGTCCAGCGCCGACCGGGCCGGCGCGGACCGGCTGCTGACCCGGCCGAGCGCCACGCACGCGAAGTGCTTCACGCTCGTGTGCGTGCACTGGTCGACGACCGGCACCGGCAAGGCGAGCTCGGCGTACGTCGAGCAGGTCGCGAAGACCGCCGAGCACGTGCTGGCGACGTACGTCGCGGCCGGCTACCGCGCACCCGAGAGCGACGGTCTCCGGGGCGGCAGCGGGCTGCTGGACATCTACCTGCAGGACCTCGGCGGCCGCGGGCTCTACGGCTACTGCGACACCGACGTCCCGCCACCGGCCGACGGCCCCAACGACGCCTGGGCCTACTGCGCGTTCGACAACGACTACGCGGAGTTCCCCACACACAGCCCGCTCGCCAACCTCCAGGTCACCGCGGCCCACGAGCTCTTCCACGCCGTGCAGTTCGCCTACGACTACTACGAGGACGCGTGGTTCATGGAGGCGACCGCGACCTGGGCGGAGGACGAGGTCTACGACGACGTCGACGACAACCTGCAGTACCTCGCCGAGAGCCCGCTGGCCCAGCCCGCCAAGCCGATGGACCACTTCGAGTCCGTCGGCATGCGCCAGTACGGCGACTGGATCTTCTTCCGCTACCTCACCGAGAACCTCGGCGGGCGCAAGGGCGGCCTGCCGACGCTGATGCGGGAGCTCTGGGAGCGGGTCGACGGCTCGAAGGGCGCCCCCGACGACTACTCGATCGCCGCGGTGGACCACGTCCTGAAGGAGCGCGGCACCACCCTGCGCGACGTCTGGGCGGCGTTCGGCGACGCGAACCGCCGGCCCGGCCGGACCTACGACGAGGGCGCCGCGAACGCCTACCCCGTGGCGAGGCCGGCCGCCACGGTGGCGCTCTCGGCCGACCGCCTCGACAGCGCCTGGACCACCCGCCGGGTCGACCACCTCGCGAGCGCGACGATCCGCATCACCCGCGACCCCGCGACCGCCCGGCGCCACCTGCGGGTGCGGCTGGACCTGCCCGCCACCAGGCGTGGGTCGGGGGCCGTCGTCACCGTCTACCGCACCGAAGGCCGGCCGGTGACCACGCCGGTGGCCCTCTCCCGGGACGGCGACGCCTCGGTGCGGCTGGCCTTCGGTCGGGACGTGAGGTACGCCGAGGTCACGCTCGCCAACGCCGGCGTCGCCTACAAGTGTTGGCGCGCGGTCGACACCGGGTACTCCTGCCGGGGCCGGTCCGAGGACGACGACCTGCCGATGCGGTTCCGGGCCACCGCCCTCCGATAGCCCGATCGGGTCATGCCCCCGGACGCGGGGATCTAGTTGGCTGGAGGGGTGCACCTCCGACCCGCCCTCGCCGTCCCTGCCGTCCTCACCACCCTGGCCGTCCTGGTCGCCGGCGGCCTGTCCGTCGCGACCGCTGCCGACGACCACGACAGCCGCTCCGACCATCCCGCCAAGGTGTCCGCCTCGCGCTCCGAGGCCCGCGCGGTGCTGGCCGAGGCGCAGGCCGTGCTGTCCGGGGAGCACCGCGGCGACGCCACGATGGCGCTGCGGGACCTGTGGCTGCACCGCGGCGACCTGGCCGGGGCGGACCGCGCGGCGGCGAACCGGCTGCTGGCCCGCCCCGATCTGCCGCAGTCGGCCTGTACCGCCGACAACTGCTACCACTGGACGACCAGCGGCGCCGACGCCGTACCGGCCACCGATGCGGACTCCGACGGGACGCCCGACTACGTCGAGGCCGTGATCGCGACCGTCGACGGCGTGCACGACAGGTACGTCGCCGCCGGCTACCGGGCGCCGAAGGCCGACGGTGTCGCGGGCGGCGACGCCAAGACCGACATCTACCTCGAGGACGTCTTCGACGAGGGCCTCTACGGCTACTGCACCAGCGACATGCCCAACCCGCCCGCCACCGGGCCCTTCGACGCCTGGGCCTACTGCGTGCTCGACAACGACTACGCCGGGTTCCCGACCAACACGCCGCTGGAGAACCTCCAGGTCACCGCGGCGCACGAGTACTTCCACGCGGTGCAGTTCGGCTACGACGCCCTCGAGGACTCCTGGCTGATGGAGGCCACCGCGACCTGGGCCGAGGACGAGCTCTACGACGACGTCGACGACAACCTGCAGTACCTGCCGGAGAGCCCGCTCAAGAGGCCCGCCCAGCCCCTGGACACGTTCAACGAGGACGGCGCGCAGTACGGCACCTGGGTCTTCTTCCGCTTCCTCACCGAGCAGCTCGACGCCGCCGAGGGCGGGCTGCCGACGCTGGTGCGCGACATCTGGCGGCGCGCCGACGGCGCCGCCGGCGGCCGGGACGAGTACTCGATCCAGGCCGTCGCGAACACGCTCGGCGACTACGGCTACGACCTCACCACGCTCTACGCCCTGTTCGCCACCGCCAACCGGGCGCCGGCGCGGTGGTACGCCGAGGGCGCCGCCAACCACTACCCGACCGCGCCGCCGGCCGGGAGCTTCAAGCTCACCAGTGCGAAGAAGGACAGCGGCTGGAAGGCCGCCACCCTCAAGCACCTGTCGAGCGTCACGGCCCGGTTCGTGCCCGGCACCGGCCTGAGTGCCACCTCGTGGAAGCTGAGGCTCACGCTCGACCTGCCCGACCGCGCCACCCGTCCGGCCGCCGTGGTCACCGTCTACCGCAAGGCCGGCGCCCCGCTGGTGTCCGTGGTGCCGCTCAGCTCGTCCGGCGGCGCCACCCGCAAGGTCGGGTTCGGCTCGAAGAGCGTGCGGTACGTCGAGGTCACGCTGGCCAACGTCGGCACCCGCTACACCTGCTGGAACGGCGGCGCCTACTCCTGCAACGGCAGCTCGAGGGACGACGGCCGCAAGGTGCTGGTGCGGGCGACGGCGACGCGTTAGGGCGTGGCCCCGGCCGACAGCCGGGCCAGCGCCTGGCGGGCCACCGCCGGGTCGGTGGTGGTCCACATCGGAGGCAGGCTGGCCTTGAGGAAGCCGCCGTACCGTGCGGTCGCGAGGCGGGGGTCGAGCACCGCCACCACGCCGCGGTCGGCGTGGGTGCGGATCAGGCGGCCCGCGCCCTGCGCGAGCAGCAGCGCGGCGTGGGTGGCCGCGACCTGCATGAAGCCGTTGCCGCCCGCCGCGTCGGCGGCCTTCTGGCGGGCACTGAGCAGCGGGTCGTCGGGCCGCGGGAACGGGATGCGGTCGATGAGCACCAGCTGGCAGGTGTCGCCCGGGACGTCGAGGCCCTGCCAGAGGCTGAGCGTGCCGAAGAGGCAGGTGTGCGGGTCGCTGACGAACTGGGCGGCCAGCTCGGGCAGCTGGGCGTCACCCTGCGCGAGCGTGGTCAGGTGCGGCAGCCGCTCGCGGACCACCTCGGCCGCGGCCTCGGCCGCGCGGCGGCTCGAGAACAGCCCGAGCGTGCGGCCCTCCGCGGCGTCGACGAGCTCGACGATCTCGTCGAGCTGGGCCCGGACCAGCCCGTCGCGGCCCGGCGGCGGCAGGTGGCGGGCGACGTACAGGATCGCCTGCCGGCCGTAGTCGAACGGGCTGCCGACGTCGATGCCGCGCCAGGGCAGGGCGTGCTCGTCGACGGACGGCTCGGCGACCGGGGTGCCGTCGACGATCCGCTCCGACGGCTTGAGGCCCACGCTGGTCGCGACCGAGGAGAAGTCGCCGCCGAGCATCAGCGTGGCCGAGGTGAACACGACCGTCTTGTCGCTGAGCAGCTTGTCGCGCATCGGGCCCCACACCTGCAGCGGCGCGACGCACAGCCGCGGCGGCATCCGCTCGGTGCCCTCGGTCAGCCACAGCACGTCGGCGTCGGAGCCGGACGCCATCCGCTCGGCGGTCGCGAACACCTCCTGCACGGCGCCCCTGGCCTGGGTGCGGCCGGCGTCGGCCTCGTCGGAGGCGTCGGCCTTGGGGTAGGCCGAGACGCAGGCGCGCGCGGCGTCGCGCACCAGCACGAGCGCGTCGGCGAGCTGCTCGGGCACCCGGTCGAACCGGCCGGGACGGGCCTCGGCGATCGCCTCGCGCAGCGCGTCGGCCGCGTCGGCCAGGTCGTTGGCCTGGTCGCCCTCCACGTGGCGCTGGCTGCGCCGGGCCGCGCGCTCGACCTCGGCGGCCCACAGCTCGTCGGTCGCCGCCTGGGTCACCCGGATGGTGAGCTCGTGCGCCTCGTCGATCACCACGACGTCGTACTCAGGGATCATCGGGACGCCCTCGATCGCGTCGATCGCGAGCAGGGAGTGGTTGGTGACCACCAGGTGGGAGCGGTGCGCCTTCTCCTTGGCCCGCTCGGCGAAGCACTCCTGGCCGAAGGGGCACTTGGCGGCGCCCAGGCACTCGCGGTGGTTGACGCTGACCTGGCGCCACTCGCGGTCGGTGTGCCGCGGGGCGTTGTCGCGCTCGCCGGTGCCGCCCTGCTCGGTCTCCTCCTCGGCCCAGGCGCGCAGCTCGAGGACCTTCTTGCCGAGCGAGCCCGACGGGAGCTCAACCTCGAGGGCGCCCTGGTCGTCGGGCACGCCCTCGCGGATGCGGTGCAGGCAGGCGTAGTTGGAGCGGCCCTTGAGGACGGCGTGGCTGGTGTCCAGACCCTGGCCACCAGGGGCCGCCTTGACCGCCTCGACCAGCCGCGGCAGGTCACGCTCGACGAGCTGGTGCTGGAGCGCGAGCGTCGCGGTCGCCACCACGACCCGCTTGTCGTGCAGCAGGCTGGGCACCAGGTAGGCCAGCGACTTGCCGGTGCCGGTGCCGGCCTGCACGAGCAGGTGCTGGCCCTTGTCCATCGCCTCGGCCACGGCCTCGGCCATCCGCACCTGCCCGGCGCGCTCCTGGCCGCCCAGCGCCGCCACCGCGGTGCCGAGCAGCTCGGTCACGGACGTCCTCGGAGGCGAGGTCGTGGGCGGGGCGTCAGGCACCCGAGAACCCTAGCCGCGGTCGCGGACCGTCGAGGGCCGCGGTGCACACCTCACCGCTTGTAACGCTCCTCTATGTCCCTCCGGTCACGCTGGAGCGCCACCGGATCGAGGGCGATAGAGGAGCGTTACAAGCGGACGGCGGGGGCTCAGTCGGACGTCGCGAACGCCGCGTCGAAGGCGGCAGTGGGGGCGTCGAACGCGAGCCGGCGGACGAACTCGAGGGCCTCGGGCGCGCCGACCAGGCGGTCCATCCCGGCGTCCTCCCACTCGACCGAGATCGGGCCGTCGTACCCGATCGTGTTGAGCATCCGGAAGCACTGCTCCCACGGGACGTCACCGTGGCCGGTGGACACGAAGTCCCAGCCGCGGCGCGGGTCGGCCCAGGCCAGGTGCGAGCCGAGCCGGCCGTTGCGGCCGTTGCCGGTCAACCGCTTCGCGTCCTTGCAGTCCACGTGGTAGATCCGGTCCTGGAAGTCCCACAGGAACCCGACCGGGTCGAGGTCCTGCCACACGAAGTGCGAGGGGTCCCAGTTGAGGCCGAACGCCTCGCGGTGACCGATCGCCTCCATGGTCCGCACGGTCGTCCAGTAGTCGTAGGCGATCTCGGAGGGGTGCACCTCGTGAGCGAACCGCACCCCGCACTCGTCGAAGACGTCGAGGATCGGGTGCCACCGGTCGGCGAAGTCCTGGTAGCCGGCGTCGATCATCTCCTGCGAGGCCGGCGGGAACATCGCGACGTACTTCCAGATCGAGGAGCCGGTGAAGCCGATGACGGTCTTGACGCCGAGCTTCTGCGCCAGCCGCGCGGTCAGCTTCATCTCCTCGGCGGCGCGGCGCCGCACGCCCTCGGGCTCGCCGTCACCCCACACCTTCGCGGGCAGGATCGCCTGGTGGCGGGCGTCGATCGGGTCGTCGCAGACGGCCTGGCCCTTGAGGTGGTTGGAGATCGCGAAGACCTTCAGCCCGTACTTCTCGAGCAGGTCGAGCCTGCCCTGCACGTAGGCGTCGTCGTCGGCCTGCCACGGGTCGAGGTGGTCGCCCCAGCAGGCGATCTCGAGCCCGTCGTAGCCCCACTCCGACGCGAGCCGGGCGACCTCCTCGAACGGCAGGTCGGCCCACTGCCCGGTGAACAGCGTGATCGGTCGTGGCATCTTGCGTTCCTTCCTTGGTGACGGGACTCAGCGGGCGCCGAGCAGGTGCTCCATGGCGAGCTGGTCGAGGGCCTCCATCGCGACGCTGCGCTCGCGCAGCGCCACGAGGTCGTACGACGCGTTCCGGATGTCGTCGAGCGACTCGCCGGGTGCCACGGTCGGCTCCCGCAGCTCGCCGACGCCGGCGGCCTCGAGCGCCGCCGCGACGTCGGGGTCGGCGCGGAACGCCTGCACCCGCTCGCGGAGGATGAGGTAGTTGCGCATGCACCCGCGCGCCGACTCCCAGACGCCGTCGATCGCCTCGACCCGCGGCGTCTTGTAGTCGAAGTGCACATAGCCGTCGTAGCGCCGATCGGTGCCCGCCCCGAGCATCGCGTCGACGGTCCAGAACGCGCCGCGCAGGTTGCCGGCGCCGAAGCGCAGGTCCTGGTCGAAGCGCGGCCCGTGCTGGCCGTTGAGGTCGATGTGGAACAGCTTGCCGTGCCACAGCGCCTGGCTGATGCCGTGCGCGAAGTTCAGGCCGGCCATCTCCTCGTGCCCGACCTCGGGGTTGAGCCCGACCATCTCCGGGTGCTCGAGCTCGTTGATCAGCGCGAGCGCGTGACCGACCGTCGGCAGCAGGATGTCGCCGCGCGGCTCGTTGGGCTTGGGCTCGAGCGCGAACCGGATCCCGTAGCCCTGCTCCTTGACGTACGCGCACACGGTGTTGAGCGCGTCGCGGTAGCGGTCGAGCGCGGCACCGATGTCCTTGCTGCCGCCGTGCTCGGCGCCCTCCCGGCCGCCCCACATCACGAACGTCTGCGCACCCAGGGACGCCGCGAGGTCGATGTTGCGCAGCACCTTGGCCAGCGCGTAGCGGCGTACCTCCCGGTTGTTCGCGGTGATCGCGCCCTCCTTGAACACCGGGTCCGAGAACGTGTTGGTGGTGACCATCTCCACCACCAGCCCGGTCTCGTCGAGGGCCTTCCGGAACTGCGTCAGCGTCGCCTCGCGCTCGGCGTCGTCGGGGAGCAGGTCGTCGTCGTGGAAGGTGACGGCCGCGGCGCCGAGCTCGGCGAGCCGGTACGTCGCCGCCACGGGGTCGAGCAGCTCGCGGCTGGCCGGGCCGAACACGTCGACCCCCTGCCAGCCGACGGTCCAGAGGCCGAACGAGAACTTGTCCTCGGGGCGCGGGGTGTAGTCGCTCACTGCGTGATCTCCTGCCAGGTGCGGGTGTCGGAGCTCGTCTCGACCGCGGCCAGCACGCGCTGGACCTGCAGACCGTCGGCGAAGGAGGGGGCCGGGTCGGTGCCCTCCGCGATCGCGGTCACCAGGTCGACGACCTGGTGGGTGAAGCCGTGCTCGTAGCCGAGCCCGTGGCCGGCAGGCCACCAGTGCTCGACGTACGGGTGCGAGGGCTCGGTGACGAGGATCCGCCGGAAGCCGGCTGTGTCGGCGTCCTCGGTCGCGTCGAAGAACTGCAGGACGTTCATGTCCTCGAAGTCGAACGCGACGCTGCCGCGCGAGCCGTTGACCTCGATCCGGATGCCGTTCTTGCGGCCCGAGGCGAACCGGGTCGCCTCGAACACGCCCATCGCGCCCCCCGCGAACGTCGCGAGGAACGACGCGGCGTCGTCCACGGTGACCGGACCGCGCTCGGTGGAGGACCCGCCGCCGCCCAGGCTGCCGGCGGTCTCACCCGCCGGGTAGGGGCGCTCCTTGACGAACGTCTCGAGCCGGCCGGACACCTCCCGGATCACGTCGCCGGTGATGAACTGCGTGAGGTCGATGACGTGGGCGCCGATGTCGCCCAGCGCGCCGGAGCCCGCCTTGGACCTGTCCAGGCGCCACGACAGCGGCGCCTCGGGGTCGGCGATCCAGTCCTGGAGGTACTGGGCACGGACGTGGCGGATCTCGCCGACGCGGCCCTCGGCGACGAGCCGGCGGGCCAACGCGATCGCGGGGACGCGTCGGTAGGTGAAGCCGACCATCGCGCGGACGCCGCGCGCCCGGGCCTCCGCGGCCGCAGCGGTCATCGCCTCGGCCTCGGCCACCGTGTTGGCGAGTGGCTTCTCGCACAGCACGTGCTTGCCCGCGCGCAGCGCGGCGACGGCGATCTCGGCATGGGTGAAGCCGGGGGTGCAGATGTCGACGAGGTCGACGTCGTCGCGGGCGACGGCCTCGCGCCAGTCGGCGGAGCTCGCGGCCCAGCCGAGCCGGTCGGCGGCGGCCGCGGCCCGGTCGGCGTCGTGGCCGACGACCAGCGACATCTCGGGGGCGAGCGGCAGGTCGAAGAACCGCGGTGCGGTGCGCCAGGCCTGCGAGTGCGCGTTGCCCATGAAGGCATGGCCCACCATCGCGACGCGCAGGGTGGATCGGGGTGACTCGGTCATGGTGTGGCTCCCGTGGGGTCTGCGGGCCCGCCCCCGGGACGGAGCGGGGGCGGGCTCGCGGCGTGCTGTCGACTGGTGTCGATCAGGACTCGAACGCGGTGTCGATGTACTGGTCGACGTTGTCGGCAGTCACGACGGGGGCGTAGAGCTGGACCACGCGGGGCACCTCGACCTCGACCATGTCCGCCATCGCCTTGCCCTGGACCAGCAGGCGGGCCAGGCGGATGCCGTCGGCGGCCTGGGTCGACGGGTAGATGACCGTCGCCTTGAGCACGCCGTCACCGGCCTGGATGGCCTCCATCGCGTTCTTGGAGCCGGCGCCGCCGATCATCGCGAACTCGTCGCGACCGGCGTTCTCGATCGCCGCGAGGACGCCGACACCCTGGTCGTCGTCGTGGTTCCAGAGGAAGTCGATCTTGGGAGCTGCCTGCAGCAGCTGCTCCGCGGCGTCCGAGCCACCCTCGACGGTGAAGTCGGCGGCGACCCTGTTGTCGACGTCCAGGCCGCACTCGGAGAGCGCGTCCTTGAAGCCCTGGCTGCGGTCCTGGGTCAGCGGCAGCGAGTCGATGCCGGCGATCTCGGCCACGATGGCGCCCTTGTCGCCGCCGGCGTTCTCGCAGACGTACTCGCCGGCCGAGACACCCATGCCGTAGTTGTCACCCAGAACGGTGACGCGCGCGGCGTTCGGGTCGTTGAACTCACGGTCGACGTTGATCACCGGGATGCCGGCGGCCATCGCCTTGAGCGCGACGGGCGTCATGGCGGCACCGTCGAAGGGCAGCAGCACGATCGCGTCGACCTTGTCGTTGATGAAGGTCTCGACCTGGCTGATCTGGACGGCGACGTCGTTGGTGCCCTCGGCGACGCGCAGCTCGATGTCGTCGTACTTCGCGGCCTCCTTCTTGGCCGACGCGGTGATCGAGCCCATCCAGCCGTGGTCCGCGGCGGGTGCCGAGAACCCGATCACGACCGTGTCACCGGTCTCGTCGTTCGCACCGGCCGGGGCCGCCGCGGGGGCGTTGGCGTCGTTGTTGCCGTTGTCGTCGCCGTCGCTGTTGCTGGTGCAGGCGGTGAGCGCGAGGACGGCGAGACCGGCGACGAGACCGGTGGCGAGCCGCTTCCTGCTCTTCGAGGTGGTGGACCGCAGGGACATGGTGGTGCTCCTTGCTCATGCAGAAGGGGTGGTGCGGGTGGTGGTGGCGCGGCGGATCGCTCGGTGCCGCTAGGTGGTGTTGCTCCGAGACGCCAACCGCTGCTGCAGCAGCACGGCGGCGACGATGATGGCTCCCTTGAAGAGCGACTGCTCGGAGAAGGAGCGGTTGTTGAGGATGAAGATGTTGGTGAGCGTCGAGAAGATCAGGACGCCGAGGACCGTGCCGACGATCGTGCCGCGGCCACCGGTCAGCAGCGTGCCGCCGATGACGACCGCGGCGATCGCGTCGAGCTCGTAGAGGGTGCCGTGGGTGGAGCTGCCGGTCGTGGTGCGGGCGACCAGCATCAGCGCGGCGATGCCGCAGGCGACGCCGACCAGCACGTAGAGGTACACCGTGTGCCGCTTGATCGGGATGCCGGCCAGGCGCGCAGCCTCGGGGTTGCCGCCGACGGCGACGGTGCGGCGACCGAACGTGGTGCGGTTGAGCAGCACCCAACCGATCACCGCCACGATCGCGAAGATCCAGATCGAGACGTCGACGCCGAGGATCTCCCGGTTGAAGAAGTCCTTGAAGCCGCTGACGTCGGTGCCCTTGGCGCCGAGGATCTGGGTCTTGCGGTCGCTGATGATCTCGGCCAGGCCCCGAGCGCTGGCGAGCATCGCCAGCGTCATGATGAACGGCACGATCCCGCCGTACGCGATCAGCAGGCCGTTGACCAGCCCACAGCCCGCCCCGACGAGGATCGCGGTGAGGACCATCATGATCCAGTGGGTGTCCTCGGCGAACTGCTGGCTGGCGAGCGTGGTGCACCAGACCGACGACAGCGCGACGATCGCGCCGACCGAGAGGTCGATGCCGCCGCCGATGATCACGAACGTCATGCCGATGCTGACGACGCCGATGGTGGCGGCGAGCCGCAGGATCGTCAGCGCGTTGTCGGTCGAGCTGAAGCGGTCGCCCGCGCTGACGGCGCCGACGACGCAGATCAGCAGCAGCGCGACGACGAGTCCCGCGTTGCGGCCGACACTGCTGCGGAGCAGCGCGAGGACCGCACTGGCCTCGCGGTCGGTCTCGAGCTCGGCCCGCTCGAGGCGGGCACTGTCCTGGCTCATGCCGGAACCCTTCCTTCCATGACGAGGTCGAGGACCGCTGCCTCGTCGATCGCGGTGGCGGCGGACTCGTGGACGACCTCGCCCTCCCGGACCACGAGGACCCGGTCCGCCAGGCCGAGCACCTCGTCGATCTCGCTGGACACGACCACGACGGCGACGCCGCGGTCGGCGAGCGACCGGATGAGCTGGTAGATCTCCGAGCGGGCACCGACGTCGACACCGCGTGTGGGCTCGTCGAGGAGCAGCACCCGGCAGTCGCGCAGCAGCCAGCGGGCGAGCACGATCTTCTGCTGGTTGCCGCCGGAGAGCGTGTTCGCGGCGCGGGTCACGCCCTCGGGGCGTACGTCGAGGCTCCTGGTCAGCTCGAGAGCGCGCCGGCGCTCCTCACGCTGGTCGAGGAAGCCCAGGCGGGCGAACCGGGTCATCGAGGAGACCGTGATGTTCTTGTAGACGGCCTCGTCGAGCAGCAGCGCCTGGCTCTTGCGCTCCTCGGGCGCCAGGCCGATGCCGGCCCGGACCGCGTGCCCGACGGATCCTCGGCGCACCCTCCGGCCGTCGACGGTGACGGTGCCGGCAGACGCCCGGCGGGCGCCGTACACGGTCTCGAGGATCTCGGACCGGCCCGCGCCGACGAGGCCCGCCAGCCCGACGATCTCGCCGGCGCGCACGGAGAGGTCGACGCCCGTGAACACGCCGGGGAGGCTGAGGTCCCGCACGTCGAGCACCGGCTCGCCGCTGTCGGACGGCGCCTCCGACCGGGGCGGGAAGACGTACTCGATCGAGCGGCCGGTCATCAGCCTGATCAGCTCCGACGTCGGGGTGTCGGCGACCGCGAGCCCGGTGGCGACCGTGCGGCCGTCCTTCAGAACGGTGATCCGGTCCCCGATCTCGCGGATCTCCTCCAGCCGGTGGGAGATGTAGACGACGGCGACGCCGGTGGCGGCGAGGTCGCGGATCACCCGGAACAGGTTGTTGACCTCCTCCTGGTCGAGGACGGCCGACGGCTCGTCGAGGATCAGCAGGCGGGTGTCGCGCGAGAGGGCCCGGGCCAGGCTGACGATCTGCTGCTTGGCCGGCGAGAGCTCGCCGACGATGCGGGTCGGCGCGATCTCGGAGTGCCCGAGCCGGACGAGGAGCTCCCGGACGCGTCCGTGGGCCCGGCGCCGCTGGGTGAAGCCCCCTCGGGACACCTCGTGGCCGAGGAAGACGTTCTCGGCGACGTCGAGGTGCGGCACCAGGTCGAGCTCCTGGTAGATCGTCGCGACACCGCGGTCGATGGCCTTGGCGGGCGTGGAGAACGAGGCCTCCTCGCCGTCCCAGGTGATCGTGCCGTCGTCGGGGTGGTGGAAGCCGGACAGCACCTTGATCAGCGTCGACTTGCCGGCGCCGTTCTGGCCGATCAGGCAGTGCACCTCGCCGGCGCGGACGTCGAGGTCGACGCCGTCGAGGGCGCGGACGCCCGGGAACTCCTTGACGATGCCGGTCATCTGGAGCAGCGCCTCAGGGCCGGGGACGGGGGTGAGCGGCGTGGTGGTCATCGGGCTCCTCCGGGGACGGCGGCGGGTGGCCGCGCGACGATCGTCGGGTCGTGGAAGACGGTGTCGAGGACGACCGTCGCGCCGCCGTGGACGGCGGCGGCGAAGCCGAGGGTCGACACCACGACGCGGGTGCCGCCGACCTGGGGAGCCACCACCCCGGCGGCGAGCTGCTGCTCCATCGCGGGCAGCAGGTGCCGGCCGAGGGCGGCGTAGTAGCCGCTGAGCACGACGGCGCCGGGGTTGAGCGCGTTGGTGAGGATCCCCGCACCGATCCCGAGCCAGCCGCCGACCTGGTCGAGTGCCGCGACCGTCCGGGTGTCGCCGAGCGCCGCGCGACGGTCGATCTCGGCGAGCCGGTCGTCGATCGAGAGCGCGGGGTCGCGCACCGGGTCGTCGGGGTCGGCGGCGGCACCCATCAGGGCCCGGAGGCCGCACACGGTCTCCCAGCAGCCGATCCGCCCGCAGCCGCAGCGGCGGCCGCCCGGGTCGACGATCATGTGGCCGATCTCCCCGGCGTACCCCTGCCGGCCGCGCAGCAGCCGGCCGTCGGCGACGATCCCGCCGCCGAGACCGACCTCGCCGAACAGCACCAGGAGGTCCTGGCGGGCGGGGTCGCCGGGCAGCGCCTCGGCGGTGGCGGCCAGGTTGCCCTCGTTGTCGAGGAGCACGGGGTACGCCGCACCGAGCCGGCCGCGGAGCTCGGCGCCGAGCGGCACGTCGCGCCAGCCGAGGTTGGGTCCGAGGGTGAGCACGTCGCGGGTGCGGTCGACCAGTCCGGCCACACCGACGCCGAGCCCCACGACCTGGGCGGCTGCGGCATGCACCTCGTCCTCGGTGCGGGCGATCAGCGCGGCGAGGTGGTCGAGCACCTCGCTGACGCTCAGGCGGGAGGCGTCCACGGACTCGCGGTGCTCGGCCACCACCCGGCCACGCAGGTCGAGCGCAACGGTCGCAACGTGGTTGACGCTGATCTCGGCGCCGAGGCCGCACACCCGGCTCCCGTCGAGCTCGACCGCGGTGCCCGGGCGTCCCAGACCGCCCCGCTCGACGCCGCCGGTCCGGACCAGCCCGAAGTCCTCGAGCTCGGCGACGAGGCCGGAGACGGCCGACCGGGACAGGTCCAGCTCCTCGGCAAGACGGGCCCGGGAGCGCGGCCCCTGGTCGCGCAGCCGGCGCAGCACCAGCCCGAGCTTCTCCGTGCGCGAGGCGGTGTCTGGCATGACCGGCCCTCCCTCGCGTCGCTCCGCACCGGTTGTGACCGCGGTCACCCGTTTGTTGGATTGAGACTCAAAGTAGGACCGCGGACAATGCGTTAGCAAGCGTTTCGCCGCGAAAGTTCTTCAGATCACGTCGTTACTTTCGAAACCGACCTGACAAAGTCGCGGAGGTCTAGCCCACGTACGGCGTCGCGCCCTGACGAAGTCGGCCGCACTCGAGACGTCAGGAGGCGTAGACGGAGTCGCTGATCAGGCGCGCGGCGCCGATGACGCCGCCCTCGTCGCCGAGCTCGCTGAGCACGATCGGCAGGCTGCCGGTCGCCAGCGAGAGGGAGCGGCGGTAGGTGACGCCGCGGATCTCGGCAAGCAGGCCGTGCCCGAGACCGGTGACCCGGCCGCCGATGACGATCAGGCCGGGGTTGAAGAACGACACCAGGCTGGCGAGCACCTGGCCGATGTGCCGGCCGCTGTCGCGGATCAGCTGGACCGCCTGGGCGTCGCCGCGGGAGACCGCGATCCCGACGTCGGCGGCGGTGAGCTCGCCCTTCTCCTCCAGCAGCTCCGCCAGCACCGGCGAGCGTCCGGCGCGGGCGGCCGCCGTCGCGTCCCGGGCGAGCGCCGCGCCTCCGGAGAATGCCTCGAGGCAGCCGGTGTTGCCGCACGCGCAGGTCGGCCCGAACTCGTCGACCCGGATGTGCCCGATGTCGCCGGCGCAGCCGTCGACCCCGCGGTAGAGCTCCCCGCCGATCACGATGCCACAGCCGATGCCGGTGCCGATCTTGACGAACAGGAAGTCGCTGGCGCCCTTGGCGACCCCGGCGTGCTGCTCACCGAGCGCCAGCACGTTCACGTCGTTGTCGAGAACGACCGGGCAGCTCAGCTCACGAGACACCGCGTCGCGCACCGGGTAGCCGTCCCAGCCCGGCATGATCGGCGGCGAGACCGGCACCCCCCGGTGGAAGTCCACGGGGCCCGGCACACCGACGCCGGCACCGGCCAGCCGGGTCACCCCGACCTCGGCCAGCAGCTCGCGCACCTGCTCGAGCGCGGCGGCCAGCACGAGCTCGGGCCCCTGCCGGATGTCGCAGGGGTGGTGCCGGGTGGCGAGCACGGCGAGCCGGCCGTCGGTCACCCCGACGGACATGCCGGTCGCCCCGATCGCGATGCCGACGAAACGGATCTCCTCAGCCAGGTCGACCATCGTCGAGCGCCGCCCGCCCCGCGACGCCGCCGGTCCCGCCTCCTGGGCGAGGCCGAGCTCGCCGAGGCGGGCGACCTCGGCCGCGATCGTGGTCCGCGAGACCTGGAGCCGGTCGGCGAGCTGGGCCTTGGACAGCGGGCCCTCGTCGCGCAGCTCGGCGAGCAGCCGGGCCTGCGTGGGGGTCTCCGCGCGGCCGGCCAGGGAATGACGCACGCAGGGATACTCCCACGCGGTGCCAACCGGCCGCGGCCGATCGGTCAGCCGAGCCCGGCGATCCGCTCCGCCACGAAGTCGCCGAACGCCTGGTGGCCGGCCGGGGTGAGGTGTAGGCGGTCGTCGAGGTAGTCGAGCCGCAGGTCGGAGGTGCGCACGTAGGCGACGCCGTACTGCTCGGCGAGCGAGGCGAGCAGCGCGTCGACACGGGGTACGGCGGCCGCGCGGGACGGCGCGCTGGCCGGCCCGACCACGACGACCCGGTCCCGGTCGCCGCCCAGGGCCCGCATCAGCCTCGCGAACCCGGTGCGGATCTCGGCGTCCGGCCGGTCGTAGTCGTTGAGGCCGCCCTCGACGACCACCAGGTCGGCGCCGCCGCGCACCGCGGCCGGCGCCCGCTCGGCGAAGGACACCCCGGCGCACGCGCTCGCATGGGCGCCGAAGCCGGAGCCGGAGAACCCGGCCACGTGGACCGACCCCGGCAGCCGCGACGGCCACGACTGGGCCGGCCGGTCCAGGCCCAGCCCCGCGGACCAGGAGTCCCCGATCACCACGACCCGCCGGCCCTCGCCGGCGACCTGCTCGCCCCGGGCGGCCGAGTCGGCCGCGAACCGCTCGCACCGGTCGGCGTCGGCCCGGGCGTCGTCGGCGACGTGCACCACGAGCAGCGAGACGACGACGAGCACGAAGAGCGCGCTGGCGGCCGCCGCGCGACGGCGTACTGAGCGCATCTGACTGGGCGAGCCGGTGCTCGCGACCCCCCGGAGGACCACGGCAGCAATGATGCGGTCCAGACCGGTCCCGCGCCGGTGATGTTGCCAACCCGTGACGAATCCGCAAGAAATCCTGTCAGGCTGGGGCGCATGAGCGAGCTCCGCGACGTCACCCTGCCCGACGGCCGGTCCGTGGAGGTCCTCACCGGTGGCGACCCGGACGGCTACCCGTGGCTCTTCCACGGCGGCTCGCCGTCCGCGGCGGTGCCGTGGGACCTGCTCGACGAGGCGGCCCGGTCACAGGGGCTGCGGATGCTGACCTACTCGCGTCCCGGGTACGGCGGCTCCACGCCGCGCCCCGCGCCGGGCCGGTACGCCGACGACGTGGTCGAGTCGGCCGCCGTGCTCGACGCGCTGGGGGTCGACGAGTTCGTCACGCTCGGCTGGTCGGGCGGCGGTCCGCGGGCGCTGGCCTGCGCGGCGCTGCTGCCGCGGCGCTGCCGGGCGGCGGCGTCGCTCGCCGGGGTCGCGCCGTACGACGCCCCCGGGCTCGACTGGTTCGCCGGGATGGCCCAGGAGAACCACGAGGAGTACCACGCGGCCGAGGCAGGGCCCGAGGTCTACGAGGCGTATGTGGTCGAGAACATGCTGCCGATGCTGGCCGCGACCCCGGACCAGCTGGTCGAGGGGATGGGCGGGCTGGTGACGCCGGTCGACCGCGACGCCCTGTCCGCGGGGTTCGCGGACTGGCTGAGCCGGACCTTCAACCGCGCGGGCGCCCAGGGTGCGGCCGGCGTGCGCGACGACGGGCTCGCGGCGGTGGCGCCGTGGGGCTTCGACGTCGCCGACATCGCGGTGCCGGTGGCGATCTGGCAGGGCCGCCAGGACGCGATGGTCCCCTACGAGCACGGCGCCTGGCTGGCCGTGCACGTGCCCGGCGCGCAGGCGCACCTGTTCGAGGACGAGGGCCACCTGTCGCTGGTCACCCGGCTCGACGAGGTGCTCGGCGACCTGGTGCGGCTCGCGGGCGTCGGCTGAGTCACACCCCGGCGCGCGCATGAGCCGGCGGCCGAACGGGAACGGGCTCCGCATGGAAGAGACACCCATCTGCTCCGCCGTCGAACGCGACCTGGGGATCTCGGTCGACGAGATCACCGGCCCGCGGCCGGAGTGGACCCCGGAGAGCGACTCTCAGACGGCGTAGGCCGCGAGCTCGCCGGCCAGGTCCTCGTTGGCCCGGCCGACCACGATCGTGCCGTCGCCGGTGTGCTCCATCGAGTCGATCTCGCCGTGCTGGTGCAGCCGGTTGATCAGGTCGCCACGCTCGTAGGGCACCAGCGCGGTGAACTCCACCTCGGGGCGGGGCAGCTCGCCCTCGATGAGCTTCAGCGCCTCGTCGACGCCCTCGCCGGTCTTGGCGGACACCACGACCGAGTGCGGCTCGCGCTGGCGCAGCCGGGCGAGCACCATCGGGTCGGCCGCGTCGGCCTTGTTGATCACGACCAGCTCGGGCACGTCGGAGGCGCCGATCTCGGCGAACACCTCGCGCACCGCGTTGATCTGGCCCTCCGGGTCGGGGTGGGAGCCGTCGACCACGTGCAGGATCAGGTCGGAGTCGGCGACCTCCTCCAGCGTCGAGCGGAACGCCTCGACCAGCTGGTGGGGCAGGTGCCGGACGAACCCGACCGTGTCGCTCATCGTGTAGACCCGGCCGTCGGACGTCGTCGTACGCCGCGTCGTCGGGTCGAGCGTCGCGAACAGCGCGTCCTCCACGAGCACCCCGGCGTCGGTGAGCCGGTTGAGCAGCGAGGACTTGCCGGCGTTGGTGTAGCCCGCGATCGAGACGCTCGGGATGCGGTGGCGACGGCGCTCCTGGCGCTTGGTGTCGCGGGTGCCCTTCATCTCGCGCAGCTCGCGGCGCAGCTTGGCGATCTTGGTGTTGATGCGGCGCCGGTCGGTCTCGATCTTGGTCTCGCCGGGGCCACGGCCGCCGATGCCGACGCCGTTGGCGGCGCGGCCGCCGACCTGGCGGGACAGGTTGCCGCCCCAGCCGCGGAGGCGCTGTTTGAGGTAGCTCAGCTGGGCCAGCTCGACCTGCGCCTGGCCCTCCTTGGACTTCGCGTGCTGGGCGAAGATGTCGAGGATCAGCGCGGTCCGGTCGACGACCTTGACCTTGAGCCGGTCCTCGAGGTTGCGCAGCTGGCTGGGCGCCAGCTCGCCGTCGCAGATCACGGTGTCGGCGCCGGTGGCCTGCACGATCTCGCGCAGCCCGTCGACCTTGCCGCGGCCGATGTAGGTCGCGGGGTCGGGCGTCTGGCGGCGCTGGTAGATCGCGTCCAGGACCTCGGATCCGGCGGTCTCGGCGAGCAGGGCGAGCTCGGCCATGGAGTTCTCGGCGTCGTCGACGGAGCCGTCGGTCCACACGCCGACGAGCACCACGCGCTCGAGCCGCAGCTGGCGGTACTCGACCTCGGTGATGTCCTCGAGCTCGGTGCGCAGGCTCGCGACCCGGCGCAGCTGGTGGCGCTCGGCGAGGTCGAGCTCGCCGGTCGTCAGCTCCTCGGGGTCGGGCGCGTCGGGGTCCGGCTCGGCGTACCCGGACTCGAACTCGAACTCGTCAGAGTCTCCTGAGTCGTCTGGGTCGTCCCAGTCGTCGGTGGCCTCGAGCTCGGAGTCGAGGTTGAAGTCGGGTGCGTTCGTCATATGAGGCACAGCGTACGTTCGCGCACCCGAGCACGGCGAACCCTTAACCCGGGCTCCGGTCCGACGGTGGCGCCGATCGGCGATGGGTGGCGGGTGAGCAGTCCATCCTGTTATTCTCGTAATCACGCGAATACGTGAATAGGATGGTGGCATGGAGGGTCGAGAGTTCAAGGACGCGGTGTTCGAGCAGTTCGCACGAGTCGCGAGTGCGTTCGCGAGTCCCAAGCGTCTGGAGATCGTCGACCTGCTGGCACAGGGGCCCCGGTCGGTGGAGTCGATCGCCGCGCAGACCTCGATGACGGTCAGCGCCACGTCGCGGCACCTGCAGGTCCTGCGCAATGCGGGCCTGGTGACCTCTTCGCGGGATGCCCAGCGGGTGGTCTACCGGGTCGCCGACCTGAGCGTCGTGGCCGCCTACCGGGCGCTGCGGGAGGCTGCTGAGGCCCGGATCGCGGAGGTCCGCCAGCTCGCGGAGGCGTTCTTCGGCGAGGTCGACGGCGCCGAGCCGCTCGGCGTCGAGGAGCTCCTGGAGCGCTCGGGGCGCGGTGACGTGATCGTGGTCGACGTCCGGCCCGCAGAGGAGTTCGCCGCCGGCCACATCGCCGGAGCCGTCAGCATGCCGCTGGCGGATCTGACCGAACGGATCGCGGACCTGCCCTCCGACGCGACGGTCGTCGCCTACTGCCGGGGCCCGTACTGCGTGCTCTCCGCCGAGGCCGTTCGGCGGCTGCGCGCGGCCGGAGTCGCGGCCCAGCGAGTCGAGGCCGGCATCGACGACTGGCGCCGTGCCGGCCGCTCTCTCGAGTTCGGCGCAGCCTGAGTCTCCCTTCCGACCAACCTGCTGACACTCGACGACGAAGGACACACCATGCGCACCCTCCTGATCATCAACGGCCCGGCCTACGGCTCGGACACCACCTACAACGCCGTGCGCCTCGCCGTCGCCTTGGCCAAGAAGGACGACCAGGATGTGCATGTCTTCCTCATGGGCGACGCCGTCACCGTCGCGATGCGCAACCAGAAGACCCCCGACGGGTACTACACGCTCGACCGGATGCTGGCCGCCGTACCGCGCAGCGGCGGGCAGGTGCTGTGCTGCGGCACCTGCATGGATGCCCGCGGGGTCGGTGCGGACATGCTCATGGACCACGCGCGCCGCTCGACGATGGATGAGCTCGCGGACCTGACAGTCGCCGCGGACAAGGTCCTCGTCTTCTGATGGCCACTCCCATGAGTCCGCAGACGGTCCTGGTGCTGGGCGGCGGGATAGGCGGCGTCGTCACGGCCAACCGGCTGCGTCGCCGACTGGACCGCCGCCACCGGGTGGTCCTGGTCGACCGGGAGCAGGACTTCACGCTCGCGGCTTCCTACCTGTGGGTCATGACGGGGCACCGGACGCCCGCGCAGGTCACCCGCCCACTGCGCCGCCTGGAACGACGCGGCATCGACGTACGCACCGGAACCGTGGAGCGCATCGATCCCGCGGAACGCAGCGTGGTCATCGACGGAAAGGTGCTCACCGGGGACTACCTGGTGGTCAGCCTCGGCGCGCAGCAGACACCCGAGACGATCCCGGGGCTCGCCGAGGAGGGGCACACCTTCGCGACCTTGACCGGTGCCCAGCGGCTCGGCGTCGAGCTGGGCCGCATCGACTCCGGTCGGGTCCTGGTGGCCACCGCCTCGCCGGTCTACCGGTGCCCGGCTGCGCCGTACGAGGCCGCGTTCCTCATCGACGCACTGCTGCGCCGGCGGCAGGTGCGCGATCGCGTCGAGGTGGTCGTGCACGCGGCCGAGCCCGGGCCGATGGGTGTGGCCGGCCCGACGGTCTCCGGGGCGGTGACCAACCTGCTCGCCGCCCGCGGCATCACCTACCGGCCCAGCCACCAGATCACCCGCATCGAGCGCGATCTGGCACGGTTCGCCGACGGCCAGGACGTGCCGTTCGATCTGCTCGCCTACATGCCGCCCATCGCCGCCCCGACCGTGGTCGGCGACTCCGGTCTGGCCGGCCCCGGCGGCTGGAGCGAGGCCGACAGGCACACCTTGCAGACCGGGTACCCGGGCGTCTACGCGATCGGTGACAACGTCCAGATCACCCTGGCCATGGGGAAGCCACTCCCCCGCGCCGGCGTGTTCGCTCACGCACAGGCCCTGGTGGTCGCCGACACCATCGCGGCGACCATCCTGGGCCGGTCTGCGCCGGCGGGCTTCAACGGGCACGGCGGTTGCTTCATCGAGACCGGCGACGCCCGCGCCGGCTACGGCTCGGGCGACTTCTACGCCGACCCCGCACCGCGCGTCGCCCTGCGACCACCGGGCCGGGCCCTCCACCTGGGCAAGGTCGCGTTCGAGCAGAACGTTCTGAGGAGATGGCTGTGAGCGCCGAGGACGTGATCTACCTCGACCACAACGCAACCACACCCCTCGCTCCGCAGGTGCTCGCGGCGATGCTGCCCTTCCTGACCGAGGCCCACGGCAACCCGTCCAGCCCGCACGCGCCCGGACGCCGGGCGGCTGAGGCGGTGGCCGTCGCCCGCGAGCAGGTGGCAGGTCTGATCGGTGCCAGTCCTGCCGAGATCTTCTTCACCTCGGGCGGCACGGAGTCGAACAACCTCGCACTGAGGGGCTCTGCAGCAGCCGCGTCGGGCGATCGACGCCGCATCGTCACCTCCACGGTGGAGCACCCAGCCACCGTCCAGCCGCTCGCCCACCTGGGCTCGCACGGCTGGACCGTCACCACCGTCGGCGTCACGAGCGACGGACACCTCGACCTACCCGCGTTCCATGCGGCACTCGGCGCGGATGTTGGGCTCGTCACGGTCATGCTCGCGCAGAACGAGACCGGCGCCGTCATGCCCCTGACCAAGGTCGCCGCGGCAGCCCGGGCCGCTGGGTCAATCGTCCACACCGATGCCGCCCAGGCCGTCGGCAAGATCGCCGTCGACGTCGACGAGCTCGGGGTCGACCTGCTCTCGATCGCCGGACACAAGCTCTATGCACCCAAGGGCATCGGCGCCCTCTACGTGCGGACCGACACCCCCCTGGCGCCGGTGCTGCGTGGCGCAGGGCAGGAGCACGGGATACGTCCCGGCACCGAGAACGTCGCAGGGATCGTGGGCCTGGGCGCTGCGAGCGCCCTCGCCCGTGCGGACCTGCGCGAGGAGGCGGCCCGCACCGCGGAGCTGCGCGACCAGCTCGAGCTCCGCCTGAGGGCCGCGGTCCCGACGCTCGCGCGCCTGACGCCGCGCCGGGGTTCGCTGCCCAACACCCTGTTGGTCGTGTTCCCCCACGTAGCCGGCTGGGACCTGCTCGAGGCATGCCCGACCCTCGCCGCTGCGACCGGGTCGGCCTGCCACTCCGGGGTGCACCGCCCCTCGGAGGCGGTGCTCTCCATGGGACTGGAGCCGTCCGCCGCTCGTGGCGCAGTGCGCCTGTCCCTGGGACGGGGCACCTCCGAGGAGCACGTCGAAGCGGCAGCGGCGGCGCTGCTCGACGCATATCACGGCCTGGCCGCCCGTCGATGACCGGTTCCGCCCCTGGGCACCCCCACGCGCCGACAGAGGCTGTCCACCACCTCGACGGGGGCGATCTGGGCTGCGCGCGGTTGCTCATCCTCCTGCGCGACCATGCGGCCAAGCTCGACCCGGGCACGCTCGTGCATCTGACGACCAGCGATCCCGTTGCGCCGATCGACCTGCCGGCCTGGTGTCGGCTGACGGGTCACAGCTACCTCGGTCCCGTCCCCACGCCCGGGACCCCGACGTACGGCATCCGGGTCACCGGCCGACCTGTGCCGACTCGCGGACACCAGCCCTGGCACCCTGCAACCGGTCAGGACCGCTCCTGAGCTCGCCAGGGCAGCCTGAGGAGCTGACCGGTACCACGGGGGCGCGTGACACCCTCCGGAACCCGCGACCCGTACCGTGGCGACATGATCCCCGCGGTCCCCGCCGGCACGCGGCTGCTCGGCATCGCCGGGGCTCCCGGGGCCGGGAAGTCCACGCTGGCCGGCTCCCTCGGTCTCCCCATCGTGCCGATGGACGGGTTCCACTACGCCGACGTCGAGCTGGTGCGGCGTGGGCTGCGCGACCGCAAGGGCGCGCCCGAGACCTTCGACGCAGAGGGGTACGCCGCACTGCTGCGGCGGGTCCGCTCCGGCGAGGAGGGCGTCGTGGCCCCGATGTTCGAGCGCGGCCTGGAGCAGCCGCTGGCGGGCGCGATCCCGGTGCCGGCGACGGGCACGGTCGTCACCGAGGGCAACTACCTGCTGCTCGACGAGCCGCGATGGCGGGCCGTCCGCGCCGAGATCGACGTGGTCTGGCACGTGGACGTCGACGACGCGCTGCGCGTCGAGCGGCTGGTCGCCCGGCATGTGCGGTTCGGCAAGACGCCGGAGGCCGCCCGCGAGTGGGTCGAGCGGGTCGACGGCGCCAACGCCCGGCTGGTCGAGGCGGCCCGCGACCGCGCCGACCTGGTCGTCGACCTCAGCGACTGGACGCCCTGAGCGGTGGCTCCGGCTCCACCGCCGTGGACCACAGCGCCGTGCCGGAGCCGTCGTACAGCGTCACCGTCAGCAGGCCGTCCGCGGCGATCGCGACGTGGCCGAAGAACTGGTTGCCGGCGCGCGGCGACTGCGCCCACGCGGCCGTCTCGTTGCCCTTCGAGAACACGACCTCGGGGCCGAAGGTGCCGTCGAGCTGCGCGTCCTTGGTCTCGAACGTGCCGGCCGCGGCCGGCCCGGAGACGAACTCCCAGAACGGGTCGAAGTCGGTGAACGCCGCTCGGTCCGGGCTGTAGTGGTGGGCCGCGGTGTAGTGGACGTCGGCCGTCAGCCACACGACGTTGCGGACGCCGGCGCGCTGGAACGCCGCGAGGACCCGGGCCAGCTCGGGCTCGCGGCCGGTCGGCGGGCCGTCGTCGTCGTTGGGCACGCTGTCGAGGTCGTCGGCGTGGTTGGAGGGGGCCGAGAGCGGCAGGTCCGCGGAGATCACCTTCCAGGTGGCCCGCGACCGAGTGACCTGCTCGATCAGCCAACGTTCCTGCTCGGGGCCGAGCAGGCCCGGCTGGCCGGTCGACGCCGACGTCGGGTTGGGGCCGCGGTAGGAGCGCATGTCGAGGCAGAACAGGTCGAGGTGCTGGCCGCGCGGCACCCGCCGGTAGATCCGCTGCGGCGCGAAGCCGTCGCCGTCCCGGTCGACGAGCGTGCGGACCGGGATCGGCTGGTACTCCTGCCACGCCCGGCGCCCGCGCAGCGCCAGCACGTCGGCCCGGCGCTCGGTGTAGCGGCTGTCGTCGACGACCTCGCCCGGGTACCAGTTGTTGCAGGTCTCGTGGTCGTCCCACTGCGAGACCGTCGGCACCTCGGCGTACAGCGCCCGGACGTTGTCGTCGAGCAGCGGGTATCGGTGCCGGCCGCGGAACTCCGCGAGTGTCTCGGCGACCTTGCCGACCCCCTCGGCCACCACGTTGCGCCAGGTCTCCCCCGTCGGCTCGGGCACGGTCTCGAGGATCTCGATGTCGGCGTAGATCGTGTCGCCGCAGTGCAGGAAGAAGTCGGGCCGGGTGTCGAGCATCGCGCGGTACGTCGTCAGCCCGCCCAGGTCGGGGTTGATCCCGAACCCCTGGCCGCACGTGTCGCCGGACCATACGAACGACTGCGCCGCGGCGTGGATCGGTGCCGTCGTGAAGCTGACCCGCTGGACCGCGCCCGCGGCACCGTCGGGTCCGGTGAACCACAGGTCGGCGTCGTACCGCCGGCCGGGCGCGAGCCCGTCGAGCATGATCCGGGCGGTGCGGTCCGTGCGCTCGTCGGCCCAGACGCCCTCGATCTCGCGGAGCACCCGTCCGTTGCTGGAGATCCGGGCGTCGAGACGACCGTCGGCGCTCGCCCGGGACCAGAGCACGGCGGAGCCGGTGGTCACCTCCCCGGAGCGGACGCCGTGGCTGTGCTCGACCCGCTCGCGAGCCAGTCCAGGTGTGCCGTGGCGGACGCTCCAGGCGAGCAGCCCCGGAGTCCCTCCGATCGCGACGCCGGCCATCAGCGTGGCGCGTCTCCCGAGGAGGACCATGGCCCGCACGCTGTCGGCGCCGCCCGACGCGCGCCGTACGCCGACGTGTCGTGTCGGTCAACAGCGGGTGAGGATCAGAGCGAGGCGAGCCCGGCGCGGGCGCGGTCGCGCACGTGCGTGAGCACGCGGGCGGCGGCGGCGAGGTCCTCGGCGGGCAGGTCTCGCCAGATCGGCTCGATGCGTACGGCGATCTGCTCCTGCAGGTCGGCGACCAGCGCGCGGGACTGGGCGGTCGGCCGTCCGTCCTGGAGCAGCCCGGCCGCGGTGAGCCCCCGCACCAGTTCGGCGGCGTCGTCGAACCGGGCTCGGTCGGACACCGCGGCGGCGAGCTGGTCGGCGCTGCCCACCTCCCCCTCGAGGAGGTGGGCGAGCCGGAGCGTCACCCACTCGGGCTCGCTGAGCCTGCCGGCCAGGAGGGCGTTGAGCAGGGCGTTGAGGGTCTTCTCGGTCTCGCCGATGAGCTGGGGTCCGAAGGGAGTGGGCATCGGATTGCCTCCTGGTCGTTGGTAGGACCAACGATAGCCGATCGTTGGCCGAGCCAACAGTCCTAGACTGGGCGCGTGACGACCTTGCGACGGGTGGCCGACCGACCCACCTGGCTGCTCAGCCGGGCGAACGCCCGGGCCCAGGGACTCCTCGCCGAGGCGTTCGCCGCGGCCGGGGTGCGCGGCTACCACTTCCGGCTGATGGCCGCGCTCGAGCAGCTCGGGCCGTGCAGTCAGGCCGACCTCGGCCGCGCGACCGCGATCGATCGCAGCGACGTCGTCGCCGTCCTCGACGACCTGGACGCCTGGGGCCTGACCCGCCGCAAACCGGACCCGGCCGACCGGCGGCGCAACGTGGTGCTGCTGACCGAGGACGGCGCGGCCCGGCTGGAGGAGCTCGACGCCGTGCTCGGCGGGGTCCAGGAGGCCGTCCTCGAGCCGCTGTCGGCCGCGGAGCGGGCCACGTTGCTCCGGCTGCTCCGCAGACTGGCGCCCGAGGGCTGAACGGCTACTTGGGGGGCATCCGGATGCCGCCGTCGACGCGGACGACCTCGCCGTTCATGTAGCTGTTGGTGATGCACTCGACGACCATGCTGGCGAGCTCGTCGGGAACCCCGAGGCGCTTGGGGAACAGCACACTCTCGCCGAGCTTGGCCTTGAACGCCTCGGCCTGCTCGCCCTCGCCGTAGATCGGGGTGTCGATCAGGCCGGGGGCGACGGTGTTGAGACGAATGCCGGCCGCGGAGAGGTCGCGGGCGACCGGCAGCGTCATGCCGACGACGCCGCCCTTGGAGGCGGAGTAGGACGCCTGGCCGATCTGGCCGTCGAACGCCGCGACGCTCGCGAGGTTGACGATCGCACCGCGGCAGCCGTCCTCGTCGGGCTCGTTGCGGCTCATCGCGGTCGCCGCGAGCCGGGTCATGTCGAAGGTGCCGATCAGGTTGATCGCGATCACCTTGCGGAACGCCTCGAGGTCGTGGGCGGAGTCGAACTCGCCGTCGCGCCCGATCGTGCGCTGCGCCCAGCCGATGCCGGCGGAGTTGACGCACGCGCGCAGCGGCGCGATCGCGGCCGCGGCCTCGACGGCCGCGCGGATCTGGTCGGTGTTCGTCACGTCGACCTGGGCGAACACGCCGCCGATCTCCTGGGCGAGCGCCTCGCCCTTGTCGGCCTGCAGGTCGGCGACCACGACGACCGCGCCCTTGGCGGCGAGCTGGCGGGCGGCGGCCGCGCCGATGCCCGACGCTCCGCCCGTGACGATGGCACTGGCTCCGTTGATGTCCATGGCCCGGAGCATAGTCATCGTCACAGTGGGACTGTCACGGTTGGTCGCGGGTTTCGGCTGCCAGCAGCCGATCCCGCACGGCCTCAGAGGCTGGTGGTCCCCCGCGCCACGATGACCGCGGGCCCGGTGAGCAGCACCCGGTCGTCGGCGGTCCAGGTGACGGTGAGGGTGCCACCGGGCACGTCGACCCGGTAGGCCACGTCGGCGTCGGTGGGCCGGGCCCCGTCGGCGATCGCCGCAGCCACCATCACCGCACAGGCCCCGGTGCCGCAGGAGCGGGTCTCCCCCGAGCCGCGCTCGTGCACGCGCATCGCCACGTGGCGCTCCCCGCGGCGTACGACGAACTCCACGTTGACCCCGTCGGGGAACGTCTCCGGGTCGCGGCTCGGCGGGTCGAGCAACGGGCCGACCGGACCGTGCGGGTCGAGGGAGTCGACGAACGCGACCGCGTGCGGGTTGCCCATGTCGACGTGGCGGGCCGGCCAGCTGGTCGTGCCGACGCCGACGATGGTGTCGCCGAAGACCGTCGGCGTGCCCAGGTCGGCGGTGATCAGGTCGCCGTCGACGGTGACGACCTTCAGGCCGTCGCGGGTGTCGACCTCGACCGGCGACGCCGGGTCGGCGAGCCCCTCCTCGACGAGGTGCCGCGCGAACACCCGGATGCCGTTGCCGCACATCTCGGCGACCGACCCGTCGGCGTTGAGGTAGTCCATGAACCACCGCCCGTCGCGGCGTACGACGCGCAGCACGCCGTCCCCGCCGATGCCGGCGCGCCGGTCGCAGAGAGCGCGCACGCGCTCGGCCATCTCCTGGGCGGAGAGGTGGCCGTGGACGGCGCCGTCATGGTCGGGCAACAGCACGAAGTCGTTCTCGGTGCCGTGGCCCAACAGGTACGGGTAGGGGTCAGGCATACAGCCCTCGCTCGTAGTTCTCGGGCCGGTAGTAGTCGTCGAGCTGCTCGGCGGTCATCTCGTTGGGCTCGATCGCCGCGGCGATCACGGCGCGGCGCGGCACGACCGCCTCGGGGTCCCAGGTCTCCGGCTTCCACAGCCCAGAGCGCAGGAACGCCTTGGCGCAGTGGAAGAAGATCTCCTCGATCTCCACGACGACGGCCAGGACCGGCCGGTGGCCCTTGACGACCATCTCGTCGAAGAACGGCGCGTCGCCGACCAGCCGGGCGCGGCCGTTGACCCGCAGCGTGTCGCCGCGGCCGGGGATCAGGAAGTTCAGCCCGACGTGGGGGTTCTCCAGGATGTTGCGGTAGCCGTCGGCCCGCTTGTTGCCCGGCCGCTCGGCGATCGCGATCGTGCGCTGGTCGATGACGTGGACCAGGCTCCCGGCCGGGTCGCCCTTGGGCGAGGCGTCGCACCGGCCGTCGGCCGACGAGGTCGCCAGCACGCAGAACGGCGAGGCCGCGAGCCAGTCGCGGTCGACGTCGAGCAGCGCGGTGCGGCCCTTGTCGCGAGCGCGCGCGCTGGGCTCGCCCAGCAGCGCGACGAGCTCGCCGACGGTGCCGATCTCGGCCCAGGTCGCGGGGGGTGCCTCGGTCTCCACACCCTTACGGTACTGGCGCCGTCACCTGCGTTTCGGGTGCAGCACGGTGGCCGACCCACCGCCGCGCCGGTCCGGCTCGGCCGCGGCGGTCAGCAGCCGGCCAGGCCCGAACTCGATCCCGGTCGCGGCGCCGATCTCGTGGGTGCCGGTGAAGATGTCCTCGTAGGTCCGGACGTCATGGCCGAGCGCCCGCAGCGCATCGCCGTACTCCTCGACGAACGCGGGCTCGGCCAGGTCGGCCGCGGTGTTGCGCTGGGTCGCCCGGGCCGCGGCGATCGCCTCGGGCAGGGTCATGGCGAGGTCGAGCCGGTCGACCAGGATCTGCAGCACGGTCGTGATGATCGTCGACCCGCCTGGCGACCCGACCGCGAGGAGCGGCCTGCCGTCACGCATCACCAACGTCGGCGCCATCGAGCTGCGCGGCCGCTTGAGCGGCTCGATCCGGTTGGGGTCGGCCGGGTCGTAGACCGCACTGAAGTCGGTGAGCTCGTTGTTGAGCAGGAACCCTCGCCCGGGCACCGCGATCCCGGAGCCGCCGGTCTGCTCGATCGTCAGCGTGTACTCGACGACGTTGCCCCAGCGGTCGGCCACGGTGAGGTTGGTGGTCTCGACGTTCTCGGTGTCCGTCGCACGGTCGGCCGCTGCGGGCGTGGACGGCGCGCAGCTGCCGTCGTACGACGACACGTCGCCGGCCGCGACCGGCTTGTCGGCCGCGTGGGCGGGGTCGATGGAGCAGGCCCGCTCGGCGGCGAAGTCGTCGCTGAGGAGGTCGTCGAGCGGGACGTCGACCTGGGCCGGGTCACCGACGTACGCGCCCCGGTCGGCGAATGCCAGCGCGCTCGCCTCGAGGTAGAGGTGCAGTGCCTCGGCCCTCGGCAGCGAGCCGAGGTCGTAGCGCTCGAGGATGTTGAGCGCCTCGCCGACCGTGGAGCCGCCGGAGGACGACGGCGCCATGCCGTAGACGTCGAGCCCGCGGTAGCCGACGTGGGTGGGCGCGCGGTCGACGGCGCGGTAGCGCGCGAGGTCGCGGCGACTCATGGTGCCGGGCGGCACCGGCAGGGTGGTGCTCGCGGTCGTCGGCGGCCGGCGCACGGCGCGGACGATCTCGCCGGCCAGCCGCCCCCGGTAGAACGGGCGGAGGCCGCGGTCGGCGAGCAGGTCGTAGGTGTCGGCCAGGTCGCGGTTGCGGAACACGCTGCCGACCCGCGGCGCGTGCCCGCCGGCGTAGTAGAGCGCCCGGGTGGGCACGAACGCCTTGAAGCGGCGCTCGTTCTGCACGACCTGGTCGTGGAAGGTCCGGTCGACCACGAAGCCCCGCCGGGCCAGCGCCTCGGCCGGCGCGAGCGACCGCGCCAACGAGCGCGTGCCCCAGCTCCGCAGCGCCCGCTGCCAGGTCGCGAGCGTGCCGGGCACGCCGACCGACACCCCGCTGGTGACCAGCTCCGGTGAGAAGTTGTACGGCTCGCCGGTCGCGGGGTCGATGAACGCGTCGTGGGGCATCGCCGCCGGCGCGGTCTCGCGGCCGTCGATCGTGCTGATCCGCCCCGTCCTCGCGTCGTAGTAGACGAAGTAGCCACCGCCGCCGATCCCGGCGCTGAACGGCTCGGTGACGCCGAGCGCGGCCGCGGTCGCGACCGCGGCGTCGACGGCGTTGCCGCCCGACCTCAGCACCCGCAGCCCCACCCGGGACGCGTCGGCGTCGACCGACGTGACGGCGCCGCCGTACCCGACGGCCGTGGGCCTCTTCGGCGTGGGCTGCGGACCCGCGTGGGCCGGCGCGGCGACGAGCAGGGTGGTGGCGAGGGCGAGCGGTACGACGGTCCCGAGACGGCGCATGCGCGTCTTGTGCCCGGTCAGGCGGGCGACGAAACCGCGTACCTCGCGCAGAGGAACTCGCGGTTGCGGGCGTGCTCCTCGAGCCGCAGCTCGATCCGCCGAGGCAGCAGCGGAGCACCGCCGCCCAGGGTCACCGGGGCGTACTGCACCCACACCTCGTCGAGGAGCCCGGCGTCCGCGAACTGCCCGACCAGGTCGCCCCCGCCGATCAGCCAGACGTCCTTGCCGTCGGCGGCCTCGCTCATCGCCGCGTGCACGTCGCGGACGTCGTCGGTGGTGAACGTGATGCCTTCCTGCGGCGCGAACGAGCGGTGGGTGAACACCCACGACGGCATGGTGTACTCCCAGCCGTCCGGGTCGTTGTCGAGGATCCACTGGTAGGTGGTCGCGCCCAGCGCGGCGGCCCCGACCGTCGCCCGGAAGGTCGGGTAGCTCATCGGCCCCTCCTGGTCGATGTCGCGGCTCAACAGCCAGCTCAGCGAGTTGTCGGGGTCGGCGATGAAGCCGTCGAGCGAGCTGGCGGTGTAGTAGATGGTCTTCACGCGGTGCCTCCGGTGCGTCGTCGTAGCCAGGTGATGGGGTCGCCCTCGTCGATCTCGACGCCGAGGTCGCGGAGCATGGATCGGACGGTCAGGCGCCGGTGGGCGGCGAAGGTGAGCACGTCGGCGACGATGCTGCCCACCACGAAGCTCTCGGGCGGGTCGCAGAGCGCGTCGACGATCCGGTCGTCCCACGCGCCGCGGCGCTCGACGTCGCGCACCATCTCCAGCCAGCGCGGGCCGACGACGTCGTGGCGCTCCAGCAGGTCGGCCGGGCCGTCGGACCGGTCGTCGGGGAGGTCGCGTCCGAGGATCGCGGCGAGCCACACCTCCTTGGTGAACACGGTCCGCTCGAGCACGGACGCGACCGACGGCTCCTCGCCCTCCCAGGTCGAGACCAGCTGGCCGGGCCGCAGGTGGCGGCGGTAGTCCTCGTCCGGCAGCTGCTTGGCCAGGTCGAGCAGCGCCCGGGTGTCGTCGAGGTCGTGGTGGATCATCAGGTCCAACGGCTGGGTCATCGTGTGCTCCCCGGTGTGCACCCACAGCGAGGTCGGTGGGTGGAAGTGGATCCCGTTCGGCGCGGGCAGCCAGTGGCTGCCCTGGCCCGGCTGCGACGGCGGGTGGCCGTACGCCCGGGCGAACGCACGACTGAAGCCCTCGACCGAGTCGTAGCCGGCGGCGAACGCGACGTCGGTGACCGACCCGCCCTGTCGCAGCTGCCAGGCGGCCCGCTCGAGCATCACCCGGCGCCGCATCGCGACCGGCGGCTCCCCGGTGCCCGCCGAGAGCTGGCGGTTGAAGTGGTACGGCGACGCGAACGCCCCGCCCGCCATCTCGGCCAGCGTCGAGTGCTGCTCGTCGAGCACCGCGTCCAGCAGCTCGCGGAGCCGGTCCCGTCCCGCCATGACCTCAGTCTGGCGGCGACTCCCGCCCGCGCGCCCGATCGATCTTGCTCAGCCGGTGATCGAGGCGCAAGACTCGCACCTCAACCACCGAAGGCCGGTGATCGAGGTGCGAGCGAAGCGAGCCTCGAAACCACCGCCACCGCCCGGTCGACCAGCTCGGGGTCGTCGTACCGGATCCAGACGACCCGCGGGTCCTTGCGGAACCACGAGTCCTGCCGCCGGGCGAAGCGCCGGGTGGCGATCACGGTCCGCTCGCGCGCCTCGGCGAGGCTCAGCTCGCCGGCGAGGTACGCCGCGACCTCGCGGTAGCCGATCGCGCGGCCCGCGGTGCGGCCCTCGGCCAGCCCCTCGGCGAGGAGCCGCTCGACCTCGGCGACGAACCCCGCGTCGAACATCTCGTCCACGCGTCGCTCGATCCGCTCGTCGAGCGTGGGCCGGTCGATGTCCACGCCGATCTGCACGGTCCGCGGGTCGGCGTACTCCAGCGTCGGCAGGGAGGCGGTGAACGGGCGCCCGGTGATCTCGACGACCTCGAGGGCGCGGACGATGCGGCGGCCGTTCTCGACCAGGATCCGCTCGGCCGCCTCGGGGTCGACCGACCGCAGCCGCTCGTGCAGCGCGGCCGGGCCGACCTCCGCGAGCTCCTCCTCCAGCCGCTGCCGGACCGCGTCGTCGGTGCCGGGGAACTCGAAGCGGTCGAGGACCGCCCGCGTGTAGAGCGCCGAGCCGCCGACCAGCACGGGGGTGCGGCCGCGGCCCCGGATCTCGGCCACCGCGACCCGCGCCCAGCCCTGGAACTCCGCCACCGTGGCGGGGTCGCGCACGGTCAGCGTGTCCAGCAGGTGGTGCGGGATGCCGCGCCGCTCGGCGGGCGGCAGCTTCGCCGTACCGACGTCCATGCCGCGGTAGACCTGCATGGCGTCGGTGTTGACGATCTCGCCGCCGAGCCGCTCCGCCAGGTCGAGCGAGAGACCGGTCTTGCCGGATGCTGTCGCCCCCACCACGGCCACGATCGGCGCGGGGTTTGCGGTCGGCGGCATGTGGCTAGTGTGGCAAGCATGAGCGATCCCCAGCGCTACCCCGCGGCCCGGCCGCCCGGCGAGCACGACAGCGAGCTCCCCGGACCGGCGGACGACGTACCCTCCGGCGACCTGCAGGAGGAGAATGCGGAGACATCGCTCGATGAGCCGTCCGACGGCTCGGGAGGTGAGTGAGATGAGCGAGTTCGACCTGACCGAGGACCTCGAGCCCGAGGAGTCCCCCGACGCGGAGGAGTACGAAGCCTCCGAGCGGGAGGCCGTGTCGGAGGACACCGGCACGGTCTACGAGAGCCACGGCGAGCCGTTGGTGACCCCCCACGACCTCGAGGACGACGCCGAGGCTGTCGAGGAGTGATCGACGGAGTCATCGACCGGTTCGTCGTCGTCCCCGCCGCCTACGTCTTCCTGCTCCGCGACGGGGTCTCGGGGCCCGAGGTGCTGCTGCAGCTGCGCCAGAACACCGGCTTCATGGACGACCACTGGGCGGCCGCCGCGGCCGGCCACGTCGAGAAGGGCGAGACGGCGTACGACGCCGCGCACCGCGAGGCGCTCGAGGAGATCGGGGTGACCGACCTCGACCTCACGTTCGTCACCGCCATGCAGCGCACCCGCGGCGGCGAGCCGATCGACGAGCGCATCGACTTCTTCTTCACCGCCCGGTCCTGGACCGGGGTGCCGCGGATCGTCGAGCCGCAGAAGGCCGCCGACCTGCGCTGGTGTCCCCTCGACGCGCTGCCCGACCCGATGGTCCCGCACGAGCTGGCGGTATTGGACTCCCTGCGAACGGGTACGACCACGCCGTACACGACGTTCGGATTCTGAACAGGGGAGGGAGAACCCATGTCATCCGATCTCGGACCGATGCCGACTCCCAAGGTGGAGCCCGGAGAGCCCAACCCCGGTGGGGTCGACGCCGTCGAGGACGACAGTGGCCCGATCCTGATCCCCGACCTCACGCCGGAGGAGAACCCGGCCATCGAGGACAAGGCCCCTGACCCGCTGGTCGAGGAGGTCGGCGGCGCCGAGGACACCTCGACCACCGCCACCCGCAGCGAGAGCGGCGACCACGAGGGTGCCGACGAGGACAAGGAGTCCCCCGCATGAGCGACGCCAACGAAGAGATCCAGTCCTCCACCCCCGGCTCCAGCGGCCCCGACCGCGCCGCCGGCGAGATGGGGGTCAGCAGCGAGCGGGTCGGCCACACCGGCCCCGGCCAGGAGGCCACCGACGGGCTGCGCGAGGTCGCGCCGCACGAGTCGTACGGCGACGATGACGCCCCGCCCGAGCAGTCGCCGGGCAACCCCGAGGACAACCCGGTCGGCCTGCCGCCGAAGGCCGGCTACTCCGAGCGCGACCCCCGCGAGGACGACGAGGTCTGACCACTGCGGTGGTTGAGGAAGGCGCGCAGCGCCTGTCTCGAAACCACCGCTCGGGTGACGAACGGTGGTTTCGAGACGGTTGCTAGCGCAACCTCCTCAACCACCGTTCGGTCAGCGGCAGGCGGGGGCGTCCGGCAGAGGCGCGGGGACGCCGAGCGTCGGCATGCCGAGCGTGACGCCGGCCGGCGCGGCCGGAGGAGCGTGGCGGGCCGCCCAGGCGTCGCCGGAGCGGGTACGCCGGACGTCGACCAGGGCGCCGTCGGCCACCAGGTGGTGCGGCGCGGCGTAGGTGACCTCCACGGTCACCATGTCTCCGGGCCGGACCTCGACGCCCTCGGGCGGGGTGAAGTGCACCAGCCGGTTGTCCCGGCCACGCCCGGAGAGTCGGTGGGTGGCGGCGTCCTTGCGGCCCTCGCCCTCGGCGACCATGAGCTCGATGCGCCGGCCGACCAGCCGCTTGTTCTCCTGCCACGCGATCTCGTCGACCACCTCGACCAGCCGCTCGTAGCGGTCCTTGACCACGGCCGGCGAGATCTGGTCGGGCAGCGTGGCGGCCGGGGTGCCGGGGCGCTTGGAGTACTGGAACGTGAACGCGGCGGAGAATCGCGCCTCCCGCACGACGCGCAGCGTCTCGAGGAAGTCCTCCTCGGTCTCGCCGGGGAAGCCCACGATGATGTCGGTGGTGATCGCGGCGTCGGGCATGGCCGCGCGGACCCGCTCGATGATGCCGAGGTACTTCGTGGATCGGTAGGACCGCCGCATGTCGCGCAGCACCTTGTCCGAGCCCGACTGCAGCGGCATGTGCAGCGACGGCATCACGTTCGGCGTCTCGGCCATCGCCTCGATGACGTCGTCGGTGAACTCGGCCGGGTGCGGGCTGGTGAAGCGCACCCGCTCCAGCCCCTCGATGTCGCCGCACGCCCGGAGCAGCTTGGAGAACGCCTGCCGGTCGCCGAACTCCACGCCGTACGCGTTGACGTTCTGGCCCAGCAGCGTGATCTCCGAGACGCCCTCGGCGACCAGCGCCTCGACCTCGGCGAGGATCTCGCCGGGCCGGCGGTCCTTCTCCTTGCCGCGCAGACTCGGGACGATGCAGAACGTGCAGGTGTTGTTGCAGCCGACCGACACCGAGACCCAGGCGGCGTACGCCGACTCGCGCCGGGTCGGCAGCGTGGAGGGGAACACCTCGAGCGACTCGAGGATCTCGACCTGCGCCTCCTCCTGGACGCGCGCCCGCTCGAGCAGCGCCGGGAGAGACCCGATGTTGTGGGTGCCGAACACGACGTCGACCCACGGTGCGCGCGTCGTGATCGTGTCGCGATCCTTCTGAGCCAGGCAGCCGCCGACCGCGATCTGCATGCCGGGAGTCGCGGCCTTGACCGGCGCCAGGTGGCCGAGGTTGCCGTAGAGCTTGTTGTCGGCGTTCTCCCGCACCGCGCAGGTGTTGAACACCACCACGTCGGCCTGCTGGCCCGACGGCGCGGCGACATAGCCCGCGTCCTCCAGCAGCCCGGTGAGGCGCTCGGAGTCGTGGACGTTCATCTGGCACCCGTAGGTGCGGACCTCGTAGGTACGCGACATGACCCGACGAGGGTACGGCGGATGCCGACCCGACCGGAAAATCGGCCTCCACCCCGGCCCGACCCCAGGAGTGCGGTAGCCCGTTCGGGCCATCGCGGCTAGTGTCTCCGGGCATGACGGCGGCAGGGAGCTCGGCCTCGGGGACCGGCACCGAGGTCATCGTGGCATTGGAGAGCGTCGACAAGTGGTTCGGCGACCTGCACGTGCTGCGCGGCATCGACCTGTCGGTGCGCCGCGGCGAGGTCGTGGTCGTGATCGGGCCCTCGGGGTCCGGGAAGTCCACGCTGTGTCGCACGATCAATCGCCTCGAGACCATCGACCGGGGTTCGATCGTGCTGGAGGGCCAGCCGCTGCCACAGGAGGGCAAGGCGCTGGCCCGGCTCCGGGCCGACGTGGGAATGGTGTTCCAGAGCTTCAACCTCTTCGCCCACAAGACCGTGCTCGAGAACGTCACGCTCGGCCCGATCAAGGTGCGCGGCACGAGCCGCGTCGAGGCGGAGGAGCGGGCGCGGGCTCTGCTGGAGCGGGTCGGCGTCGCCGAGCAGGCCCAGAAGTATCCTGCCCAGCTCTCCGGGGGCCAGCAGCAGCGCGTCGCGATCGCCCGCGCGCTGGCCATGGACCCCGCGCTGATGCTCTTCGACGAGCCGACCTCCGCACTGGACCCGGAGATGATCAAGGAGGTCCTCGACGTCATGGTGGACCTCGCCCGGGGCGGGATGACCATGGTCGTGGTTACCCACGAGATGGGGTTCGCCCGGACCGCCGCCGACCGCGTGATCTTCATGGCCGACGGCGCGATCGTCGAAGAGGGCTCTCCCGACGAGTTCTTCTCCAACCCTCGTTCGGAGCGCGCCCAGGACTTCCTCAGCAAGGTGCTCAGCCACTGACCGTCATCGCCCAACTCCACCACTCGGCAAGGGAGCAGAAGGATGCGACTCATCAGACGGACCAAGGCGGCGGCTGCGGCCGTCGTGCTCGCCAGCGCGCTCGGCTCGACGCTCGCAGCCTGCGGCAGCGCGGGCGACGACAGCGGCAAGGGTGCCGACGTCGACGTCGCGGAGAACGCGGCGGACCAGTTCGACGACGGCACCCGGATGAAGGAGCTCGCCGAGGCGGGTGCGATCAAGATCGGTGTGAAGTTCGACCAGCCGGGGATCGGGTTCAAGGGCGCCGCGGACGACGAACCCCAGGGCTTCGACCCGGAGATGGGCAAGATCCTCGCCGCGTCGCTCGGCATCGAGCCCGGCGACATCACGTGGACCGAGACGATCTCGGACAACCGCGAGCCGTTCCTCCAGTCTGGGGAGGTCGACCTCGTGATCGCGTCGTACTCGATCACGGACGAGCGCCGCAAGGTCGTCGGGCAGGCCGGCCCCTACTACGTGACCGGCCAGCAGATCCTGGTCCGCTCCGACAGCGATATCGAGAGCGTCGACGACATCAAGGGCCAGGAGGTCTGCTCGGTGACCGGCTCCACGTCGCTGGACAACGTCAAGGCCAAGGGCGCGAAACCGCGCGGGTTCGACACCTACTCCGAGTGCGTCGACCAGGTCCTGGACGGGACGGTCGACGCGATGACCACCGACGGCGCGATCCTGCTCGGCTACGCCGCGCAGCACCCCGACGAGCTCAAGGTGGTCGGCGACCCGTTCTCCGAGGAGCGCTACGGGGTCGGCTACTCCAAGGACCACCCGGAGATGTGCGAGTGGATCAACGACACGTTGACCCAGTCCTTCGAGGACGGCACCTGGGAGGACGCGTTCGACGCCACGCTCGGCAAGTCGGGCGTGGACGCGCCCGAGCAGCCCACGCTCGACCCCTGTCAGGACTGACCCGGGCCTGAGCCCCCGACCCGAGCGAAGGTGGTGGTGGACCCCCATGGAGGCGGTGTTCTCCGACTTCGGTGAGTACGCCAAGGCGTTCGGGCTGACCTGTGGCCTGTTCCTAGTCGCCGGCCTCGGCTCGCTCGTCTGGGGGACCTTCCTCGCCGCGCTGCGGGTCGGCCCGGTCGCGGTGATGCGGAAGGCGTCGGCGGCCTACGTCGGCGTCTTCCGCAACACCCCGCTGCTGGTCGTGTTCATCTTCGTGGCCGTGGCCCTGCCGAAGATCGGCTACAGCTTCACGTTCATCGAGAACGTCGACGTCGGTGGCCACCACGTGTCCGGCTACTTCTTCCGGGCGTGCGTGGCGCTCACGCTCTACACCTCGGCGTTCGTGTGCGAGGCCGTCCGGTCCGGGATCAACGCGGTGCCGCTGGGCCAGGCCGAGGCGGCTCGCTCCATCGGCCTCACCTTCACCCAGACGATGCAGGAGGTGGTGCTGCCGCAGGCGGTGCGCGCCGTGGTGCCGCCGTTGACCAGTGTCCTGGTGGCGCTGCTGAAGAACACCTCCGTCGCGGCTGCCTTCGGGATCGCGGAGGCGACCGCGCAGATGAAGTCGATGAACAACGACCACGCCGACCAGCGGATCCAGATCTTCCTGCTGTTCGCGGTCGGCTACATCGTGCTCGTGGAGGTCCTCACGTTCTCCTCCTACGCGCTCGAGCGCCGCTGGCGGGTCGCATGAGCGCCACCGTCCTCTACGACGCCCCGGGCCCGCGGACCGTCCGACGGCACCGCATCTACGCCGGGGTGACCGCACTGGCCCTCGTCGGCCTCGCCGTCCTGGTCCTGTGGAAGCTCAACTCCGCCGGCCAGCTCGCGTACGCGCAGTGGGAGGTGTTCCTCACCCCCGACTACGTCCGGGTGATCCTGCTCGACGGGTTGCTGAAGACCTTGGAGATGGCCTTCTTCGCGATCGTCTTCGCGGTGGTCTTCGGCGTGGTCTTCGGCACCGCGAAGCTGTCCGAGCACTGGTGGATCCGGTCGCCGGCGTGGCTGGTCGTCGAGTTCTTCCGCGCGGTGCCGGTGCTGCTGCTGATGGTCTTCGTCTTCTACCTGCTCAGCGTCGGCGACGGCCCGCTCTCGAAGTTCTGGTGCGTGGTGGTCGCCCTCACGGTCTACAACGGCGCGGTGCTCGCCGAGGTCTTCCGTGCCGGCGTCAACGCCGTCCCCCACGGCCAGGTCGAGGCCGCGTACGCGTTGGGACTGCGCAAGGGCCAGGTCATGACGACCATCCAGCTCCCGCAGGCGGTCCGCATCATGCTTCCGTCGATCGTCAGCCAGTGCGTGGTGGCCCTCAAGGACACCAGCCTCGGCTACTACATCGTCGCTCCCGGTCTGACCGCGGTGGGCAAGCAGATCTACCTGGAGTTCTTCAACCAGGTCCCGACCGCGATCGTGCTGGCCGCACTCTACATCACCTGCAACCTGCTCCTCACGGCCCTGGCGACCTGGCTCCAGCGCCGCTACGTCGGTGAGCGCAACCCCGTGGACACCAGCAGGGTCGGCAACATGGACGGCGGCCGCGCCGTCTGACCGGCGCGGGTCCACGCCCTCGGCCCGCCCGGACTGCGTCCGGACGGGCCGAGGGGAGCCGATGCTGGCGCTCAGTGGCGCCAGTGCACCTCCCACGTGACGTTGTCACCGTGCTGCTGGGTCCAGAACGTCCGCCAGGACGCAGCGAACGGGTTGGGCACCTTGGCCCCGAGCAGGCCCGCGGTCGTCGGGTCGCCGTCGGACACGTGGATCCCGGTGATCTCGTTGTCGCCGTCGTTGTAGGACAGACCGGCGGAGGCGTCGTACGTCGCCGACGCGTCGCGGCCCTCGGCGAGCCACCGCACGGGCCGGGGCGCCCGGTCCTTGCCCTGGGCCTTGCCGTGCGACCGGCGGTCGCCGAGGTGGTAGAGGTAGCCGGAGTCCAGCGCGTTGCGCTGCTCGTGGAGCCCGTCACCGGCGTCCTCGACGACCAGCAGGTCGTCCTTGGTGAGGAACGCGATGTTGTCGAAGCCGGCGTGTGCCTCGTCGCCGACGGCCGCGATCGAGATCGTGCCGGTGCCGGCGCTCGGCCCGGACTGGGTGACCCGGAAGACCCCGCCGTACGCACCCGGCAGGGTGCTGTTGGTCGAGGTGTCACCGGTCTCGGTGAAGTAGAACTCGCGGAACCCGGTGCCCGGACGGAACACGCCGTTCTCCGGCCGCTTCAGGGGCGTGGCGCTCGCCGACTTGGCGGCCGCGGTCGCGTCGAACGCCACGGGCGCACCGGTGTGGACGGTCACCCACTTCGTCTTGAACGTCGTCCCGTAGGTGTGCAGCTGGGTGATGAAGGAGTCCGACGGGTTGGACTGGAGCTGCTCCGCGGTCACCGGGCTGCCGTCCGTGCGCAGGATCTGGAGCGCCTGGAGCGAGCCGCCGGCGGTGAGGTCGGTCTTGTCGGTGGGCACGAAGCGGTAGACGTAGCTGTTCGGCGCCTTGCCGCCGCTGGCCGACGCGCCGCCGATGTCCTCGACGAGCCAGACGTTGCCGTCCTGGTCGTTCTGGACACCCTCGTAGCCGCCCGACCCGAGCGCGTCGAGGCGGACCGCGTGGCCGTCGACCGCGTCGCCGTTCGCGTCGAGCGAGACGCCGAAGACCCCGCCCTTGGGGGCCTTGGCCTCCGCGGTCAGCAGGAGCTGGTGGGTGAACGGGTCCCAGGTGATGCCGTCGATCGTGGGGTACGCGTTGCCGTCGGCGTCGGTGTCGGAGATCAGCGTGACGCGCTTGGCCGGGTCGGTCTCGTCGAGGTCGATCCGGGTGACGTAGCCGCGCGGGCCGCCCTCGTGGCCCTGGTAGAGGTAGTGCTTGCCACCGAAGGTGAGGTAGACGTTCTTGTCCGGCTCGGTCTTGTAGGCCTCGTCGGGCGCCTGGGTGAGCGGGCCGCCGGCCTGGGTGTTGTAGCCGTAGTGGGTGACGCCGTTGGCGGTGTCGGGGTTGACGAGGGGCAGCGCTCCCCAGGCGAGCGAGGTCTGCGTCGCCGACGGGGTGAGGACGTTGCCCTGGATCCCCGAGCGCGGGTTGGCGCTCGGGACGTCGGTGACGGTGGAGTCACCGCCGTGTGCGTGCGCGGGCGCCAGGGAGAGGGCGGCCAGGCCGCCGGCGACGAGCGCGCCGGCGAGGCCGGCCTTGGCGAGGTGTTGAGGTGTCACGTTGGAACCTTCCGAGGTTGCAGACGATGTGCCGATCCGAGACCCCCGACCCGGACATCCGGAGCCTCGACCCCGTCCGTGACCGGCGGGCATCCGGCGCGTGAATCCAGGGCTACGCTGCGGAACATGTGGTCCTACGGCTCCCGGGGCTCGATCCTGTCGCTGTGGTCCGACGGGTCCGTGCTCTCGGTCGGCAGCATCGGGTCGGTCGCCTCGTTCGGCTCCGTCGGCTCGGTGATGTCGGCCGGCTCGATCGGCTCGATGATGTCCGCCGCGTCGCTGCTGTCGTTCCAGAGCTCGGCCTCGGCACTGTCCCGGGAGAGCAACGGCTCCGTCCGCTCCTACCAGTCTCACCGCGCGTTGCGCGGCTACCGCGAGCACGGCGACCTCGTGGCCTGGCCCGTCCTCGTCGCCGGCGGCGTACTGCTCGCCGCCACGATCACCGGATTCGCTGTACGCCGCGCCCCACGCTGAGACATCCTGTCCGCATCATGAGCGACCGACCTCTCCACCGCCACCTCGACCGCCGCGGGATGCTGCTGGCCGGCGCGGGTGTCGCCACCACCGCCGCGCTGGCGACGTTCGAGCCCGCAGCCGCGGGCTCGGCGGTCACCAAGACGTTCAAGGGCCGCTTCTCCCCCGCCGACCGGGAGGACTGGCGCTACCTGCCGTTCCGGGTGCCGCGCGGCGTGCGCCAGATCCAGGTCTCCTACTCCTACCCGCCGCCGATCGACTCGGGGGTGGGGTTCAGCTCGAACGTCGTCGACATCGGCATCTTCGACTCCTCGGGCATCGGGGTCGGCAACGCGGCCGGGTTCCGCGGTTGGTCCGGCGGGGCGCGCTCGTCGTTCCGGATCAGCCGCACGTGGGCCACCCCTGGATACCTGCCCGGGCCGATCACGCCGGGCCGCTGGAGGATCGCGCTCGGGCCGTACCAGATCGTGTCCCGCGTCGACTACGAGGTCACGGTGACCCTGCACTTCGGCCCCCGGGGTGCGGCCTTCGAGGCGGAGCCCGCGCCGACCTCCGTCCCCGGCACCGGGCAGGGGTGGTACCGCGGCGACCTGCACGTGCACACCGTGCACTCCGACGGGTCGCAGACCCGGCCGGACGTGATCAGGTACGCGCAATCCGCCGGCCTGGACTTCATCGGCACCGCGGAGCACAACACCAGCACCGCCCAGCTGACGTTCGGCCGGTACGTCCCCGAGGACTTCCTGGTGATCTGCGGGGAGGAGGTCACCACCCGAGCCGGGCACTGGCTGGCGACCGGGCTGCCGGCCGGCACCTGGATCGACTGGCGCTACCGCCCCGAGGACGGGCGGCTCGCCGGGTTCACGAAGCAGGTGCGCGACCTCGGTGGGCTCTCGATCGCCGCGCACCCGGACATCCCGGTGCCCTCGATCCGGTGGGACTTCGACCCGCAGTTCGCCGAGATGGACGCGGTCGAGGTGTGGAACGGCCCCTGGGACGGCTTCGATGCCGCCACGCTCCGCAAGTGGCACGCCCTGCTGACGGCCGGGGTCTTCAAGCCCGCCGTCGGCAACTCCGACACCCACAAGCAGGCCCAGCAGATCGGCCTCGCGCAGACGGTGGTGCGGGCCGAGGCACTCTCGACAGAGGCGATCATCGCGGGCTACCGCGCCGGGCACTCCTGGATCGCCGAGTCCTTCGCGGTCGGCCTGGACTTCACCGCGGCCCTCGGCGACGTCACCGGCGAGTGCGGCGACCGCGTCCCCAGCGACATCGGCCAGACGGTCGCCGTACACCTGAAGGCGACCGGGGTCGCGGGATGCACGGCGAGACTGCTCGGCCCGGGCGCCGCCACCTACGGTGCCTCGGCCGCGGACCCCGACGGGGTGATCGTGCTGGATGCAGCCGTCCCCGGAGGCACCTCGTTCGTCCGGGCGGAGGTGCGCCGAGCCGACAAGATGGTCGCGTTGACCAACCCGATCTTCCTCACGCCCGCGGGGTGACCCAGAGCCGGATCACGCCCTCGATCACCACGGTGCCGTCGGCGCGGACGCCTCGCACGCGGACGGGGAGATCCGGGTCGGTCCCGGTCCACTGCTCGGGGTCGGTCTCGGCGATGCAGACGATGTCGCTGGTGGCCTTGGCGGTGTAGCTGACCTCCATCCCCTTGGGGATCCACCGCCTGTCGGCGGGGATCGTCGCCTCGGCGAGCGCGCCCATCGCGGCCTCGAGCCCGTTGCACAGCGCGATCGCGTGCACGGTGCCGAGGTGGTTGTGCACCCGGCGCCGCTTGGGGATCAGCAGCTCGGCGCGGTTGGGCTCGATGGTCAGGAAGCGTGGGCGGATCGAGGCGAAGTACGGCGCCTTCTGCGCGAACAGCACCGAGAACACCCGGCTGCCCACGACGGGGACCGCGCTCGTCTTCCGCCACATGGTGAGGACCTGGCTCATGCGGGCTGACATTACCGGTCGGTAACCAGGTTCGGCGAGGCCTGGATGACCGTTCGCGGCGGGCAGAATCGGCATCTAGCGTGGTCGGCACCCTCGGGAGCTCGGGACAAGGACCACGCGATGCTCGGACGGATCGCTCGCTCACTGCTGGTCGGCGCGCTCGCCCTCGTGGCCGGCGTCGTCGGCGCCACGTACGTCGGCCCGGACGCCTGACATGCGTCAACTCTGCTGCTACCGTCCGCCACCATGGACGAGAACACGTTCTACCCCGAGCTCGGGTGCTACGGCCTCGCCGGCCACACCTCCTCCCCGCGCAACCTGCTCGACGAGGTCCGCCTGGCCGAGCGGCTCGGCCTCGGGTCGGTGTTCCTGTCCGAGCGGTTCAACGTCAAGGACGCCGCCGTGCTCGCGGGGGCCGCCGGCGCGGTGAGCGAGACCATCGGGATCGCCACCGCGGCCACCAACCACAACACCCGCCACCCGCTGGTCACCGCGACGTTCGCGACGACCATGCACCGGCTCACCGGCGGCCGCTACGCCTTCGGTCTCGGTCGCGGCTTCGACCTGCTCTTCGACGTGATGGGGGTCCCCCGGGTCACCGGCGCCCAGATGGAGGACGCGATCGGGATCTACCGGTCGCTGTGGCACGGGCAGGCGGTCGCCGGCCACGAGGGGCCGGCCGGCAGCTACCCCTACCTCTCCCAGGACAGCGGCTTCGACGAGGACATCCCCGTGCTGATGATGGCGATCGGGGGCCGCACGCTCGAGCTCGCCGGCCGCGTCGCCGACGGCGTCGTCCTCCACACTTTCCTCAGCGACGAGACGCTGGCCAGGTCGGTCGCCACCATCCGACGGGCGGCGGAGCAGGCGGGGCGCGACCCGGCGTCGGTGCGAGTCTGGGCGGTGCTCGCCACCGTCGAGGAGTCCCTCGGCGAGGAGGCCCGGCTGCGCAAGCTGGTCGGACGCCTGGCGACGTACCTGCAGGGGTACGGCGAGGTGCTGGTCCGTGCGAACGGCTGGGACCTGGCCGCGCTCGAGCGGTTCCGCGCCGACGACCTCGTGCAGGGCTACCCCGGCGCCTTCGACGCGGTCGGCACCGTCGACGAGCTCACCCACCTGCGCGACGACGTGCTCCCGGCCGAGTGGCTGGCCGCGTCCGCGACCGGCACCGCGGCGACCTGCGCCGCACGCATCCAGGACCAGCTCGACGCCGGCGCCGACAGCGTGATCCTGCACGGCGCGACACCCGCCGAGCTCGCGCCGGTGCTCGAGGCCTGGCGCCAGATCCGGCCCACCGAGCGCCTGGCCGGGCTGCCCGCCAACCCGGGACGCGCGGCGTGAACGCCGAGGACCTGACGCCTGGTCGCCTCACCGAGATGCTCGGCACCGAGGTCACCGCGGTCGAGGTCGAGCCGGTCGGCACCGGGCAGATCGGCACCTGCTACCGGGTCCGGCTCGAGGGCCCCGACGTACCCACCAGCGTGCTGGTCAAGCTGCCACCCCCGGATCCGGGCACCCGCGACATGATGGCCGGGGCCTATCGCGGCGAGGTGCGGTTCTACCAGGAGGTCGCGCCCACGGTCGCGATCCGGGTGCCCCACTGCCACCACGCGTGGGCCGCGGACGACTCCGGCGACTTCGTGCTGGTGATGGAGGACCTCGCCCCGGCCGAGCAGGGCGACCAGATCGCCGGCTGCACCGTCGAGCAGGCGCGGGACGCGGTGGTCAACCTGGCCGGCCTGCACGGGCCGCGCTGGTGCGACCCGGCGCTGGTCGCGGTGGACACGCTCGGTCGCAACGGGCCCGACGAGGTCGCCCTGCTGCTGCAGATGTACGGCCCGACGACCGAGCTGTTCCTCGACGGTCTCGGCGACCTGATCAGTCCCGAGGACGCCGCCACCCTGCGCGCCTGCGAGTCGGTGCTCGAGGGGTGGCTGCTCGGCCGGCCCGAGCGCTTCGGCCTGGTGCACGGCGACTACCGGCTCGACAACCTGATGTTCCCGCCCTCGGGCTCCGGGGTGGCCGCGGTCGACTGGCAGACGCTCAGCCTCGGGCTCCCGGCGCGGGACGTGTCGTACTTCCTCGGCACCAGCCTGGACCCCACCGACCGGCGGGCGCACGAGCACGACCTGGTCGCGGCGTACCACGACGCGCTCGTCGCCCACGGCGTCGCCGACTATCCCGCCGAGCAGTGCTGGGACGACTACGTGTTCGCGATGCTCCAGGGCCCGCTGGTCTCGGTCTTCGGCTGCGCCTACGGCACCCGCACCGAGCGCGGCGACCGGATGTTCGCGGCCATGATCGCGCGCTCCTGCGCGGCGATCCGCGACCTCGGCAGCCTCGAGCTCGCCCAGTAGGGTCCGCCCATGCGACGAGGGTTGGTGCTGGGCGGTGGCGGGGTCACCGGGATCGCCTGGGAGACCGGGCTGCTGCTCGGGCTCCAGGACCTCGGCGTCGACGTCACAGACGCGGACGTGGTGGTCGGCACCTCCGCGGGGTCCGTGGTCGGCGCCCAGATCACGACCGGGATCTCGCTGAGCGACCTCTACGACCACCAGGTCTCCACCCCGAAGCCGGCGCCGCTGGTCCGGATCAGCCCGGTCGTGCTGCTCGGGTTCGCCCGCACGCTGGTCCGTGCCCGCGGCGACCTCGAGGCTTTCGGCCGGTACGTCGGCCAGTGGTCGGCCCGCCGCGCCGCGGCCGGGAGGCTGCCGAGTGTCGAGGCCCGCTTCGACGCGATCCGCGAGCGGCTGCCGATCCAGGAGTGGGGGCCGGGCGGCCGGCTGCAGGTGACGGCCGTGGACGTCGAAACCGGCGCGCTCCGGGTCTTCGACGGCAGCGACGGCATCTCGCTGGTCGAGGCGGTCGCCGCCAGCTGCGCCGTCCCCGGCGTCTACCCGCCGGTGCCGGTCGACGGGCGGCGCTACGTCGACGGCGGCGCCCGGTCGGGGTCGAACGCCGACCTGGCCGCCGACTGCGACCGGGTCCTCGCCTTCACCCCGGTCGACCGTGCGGTCGGTCCGATGCGCACCGCCGGCCAACTGCTCGGGTCGGTCCCGCACCTCGTCGTGTCGCCGGACGCCGCCTCGGTCGCGGCGATCGGCAAGAACGTCCTCGACCCCGCCCGGCGCGCCGCGTCGGCCCGTGCCGGTCGGGCCCAGGCCGCCGCCGTCGCCCCCCTGGCTCGCGAGATCTGGGGCCAGCCCCGTCGAGTCGGGAGTTCTGACGGTTGAGTCGGGAGTCCTGACGGTCGAGTCGGGAGTTCTGACGGCTTAGGGTGAGCCGATCCGCAGCGCGACGCCCTGGATCTGGTCGCCCTCGAGGAACAGGGTCACGCCCCACCACTGCAGGCAGGAGTCGATCGAGTCCTCCGGGACGGTCAGGCTGATCGCCCGCAGGCCGGCCAGGTCGGGCGGCGGGTCGTCGTCGCCGGCCGGGCAGGTGCCGACGATGCCCTGGTGCAGCTCGTAGTAACCGCCGCTGCCCGCCAGGACGTCGAGGGCCGAGAACGGCCCGCCCTGCTCGGCGTACTCGCCAGTCAGGAGCCAGGCGTCGAGGTCGGCCCGCTGCGCCGCACTCACCGTGGTCGCGGCCAGCCCGTCCTCGATGCCGGTCCACACGTCCCCGTCGACGAAGGGCGCGCCGAGCGAGGGGTCGGCGGCGAACCGGTAGAACTCGCGCGCGAGCGCCGCATCCGGACCCGTCACCGGCCCGAGGTCTCCGTCGGCAGGCTCGCACGGTCCGCGGAACCCCTCGAGGTCAAGGGCCCCGATGCCCAGTCGCACCTGGGTGTCGCCGGTGAACGCGGCGCCGGGCGCGGGCGACTGGCGGACGACCGTGCCCGGGCGGTCCTCGCAGCGCACCATCACGGTGCGCCACTCGGAGCCGAGCCCGAGCTCCCCCAGGCGTCGGCCGGCGTCGGCCGAGCTCAGCCCGACGAGGTCCGGCATCGACTCGACGTCGGCTGTCGTGCTCGTCGGGGGCGTCGTCGGGTTCGGCGGGGCGTCACGAGCGGCGCCGCCGTCCCGGTCGCTCGGCGACCCGCAGGCGGCCACCACCAGCGGGACCACCATCAGGGCCATCCACCACCGCCGGCGCGTGCTCATCGGGCACCTCCTCGCGTCCTACCTGTGACACGCGCGGCCGGCCCCCGCGGTTGACCGGGCCGCCTCAGGCGAGCAGCTCGACCCGGTTGCCGTGCGCGTCGGCGGTGTGGAAGCGCTCGAAGCCCGGGAACGTGTGGCGCTCCGACCAGTCGACGTCGAAGCCGAGCGCGACCAGGCGTCCCGCCACCGCCTCGAGGTCGTCGACGACCAGCGCCGGATGTGCCTTGCGGGCCGGCGCGAAGGGCTCCTCGACGCCGACGTGGATCTCGGCGGTCCCGGCACGGAACCAGCAACCGCCCCGCCCGGCGAGCGCGGCGGGCTTGTCGACCTCGGTCATCCCGAGACCGTCGCGGTAGAAGCGGCGAGCCTCGTCCTCGCCTCCGCGTGGGCAGGCGACCTGCACGTGGTGGTGCCTCATGCGGGCACCTGCGTCCCTACCTGGGCCACGACGAACACCCGGCGGAACGGCAGCACCACGCCGTACGGCCGCGGTGGGTACGCCGCCGCCAGCCGGCGCCGGAACTCCGCCTCGAACGACGGCCGCAGGTCGTGGGGCAGCGCCTGCAGGGTCGGTCTAGCCCCGGTGCCGGAGACCCAGGTGAGCACCGGGTCGTCGCCGGTGAGCACGTGGAGGTACGTCGTCTCCCAGGCGTCGACCGTGCAGCCGAGGCCGGCGAGCGCGTCCAGGTAGGTCGCCGGGTCGTGGCTGCTCGGGACGGCGACGTCACGGACGTGCTCGGCGTACGGCGCCTCCGCGGCCAGCTCGTCGCGGATCGTGTGGCTCGGCGAGCCGTTGTTCCCCGGCACCTGGAAGGCCAGCCAGCCACCGGGTGCGATGGACGCGACCAGGCGCGAGAGCAGCGAGAGGTGGTCGGGCACCCACTGGAGCATGGCGTTGGAGACCAGCACGTCCACCGGCTGGTCGGGGACCCAGTCGCGCAGGTCCCCCACCGCGAAGGACAGACCGGGCGCAGCCGCCCGCGCGGCCGCGACCATCTCCGGGCTGGAGTCGACGCCGAGGACCTCGGCGTCCGGCCAGCGCTCGGCGAGCAGCGCGGTGAGGTTGCCGGGGCCGCAGCCGAGGTCGACGACCGTGTCCGGCGCCGCGGCAGGGATCCGGGCGAGGAGGTCGACGAACGGTCGGCCTCGCTCGTCGGCGTAGGCGAGGTAGCGAGCCGGGTCCCACGTGTGTGCCATGCCGAGACTCCATTCTCTCGATGTCAAGACATCTTGGCCACGAGGATCTCTCGATGTCAAGATTCTCGACGGGATCCGCTACGCTCGTTCCATGCGGGACGAGGTCGACGCTCTGGTCGAGGCCTGGGCGCGTGAGCGGCCCGACCTCGACCTCGGCCCGGTCGAGGTCTTCAGCCGGATCAGCCGGCTCTCGCGCCAGCTCGACCGGGCCCGGCGGGACGCGTTCACCGCGGCCCGCGTGGAGCCGTGGGAGTTCGACGTGCTGGCCGCGCTGCGCCGCGCGGGCGCGCCGTACGAGCTCTCCCCCGGCCGCCTGCTGCGCGAGACGCTCGTGACCAGCGGCACGATGACCAACCGGGTCGACCGGCTCACGGCCCGTGGCCTGGTGGAGCGGCTGCCCGACCCGCACGACCGCCGCGGCGTGCTGGTGCGCCTGACCCCCGAGGGCCGCGCCGCGGTCGACGAGGCGTTCGAGGCGCTGCTGGCAGCCGAGCGGACGTTCCTCTCGGCGCTGCCCGAGCGCGACCGCACCCGGCTGGCCGGGCTGCTGCGCGCGCTGTCGGCGCCGTTCGCCGACTGAGCGGCCGGAGCGGGCCGAGCGCTACTCCAGCACCTCGGCGGCCTCGAGCCACTCGAGCTCGAGCTCGTCCTTCTCCGCGGCCAGCGCGTGCAGCTGGGCGCTGAGCTCGGCGAGCCGCTCGTAGTCCTGGGCGTGCTCGAGGACCTGCGCGTTGAGCTCGGTCTCGAGCTCGGCGATCCGCGCGAGCCGCTTGTCGATCCGAGCCACCGCCTTGCGCGCCGCGCGCTCCTCGGCACTGCCGGGCCGCGCCTTCCCCGACGACCCCGACGACCCCGACGACCCCGAGGACGGTACGCCGGACTCCGGCGCCGACTCGGCCGCCGAGGCGAGGCCCTCGAGGTGCAGCGCCTCGGCGCGGCGCTCGAGGTACTCGTCGACGCCGCGGGGCAGCATCGAGATCTGCCCGTCACCGAGCAGCGCCCACACCGAGTCGGTGACCCGCTCGAGGAAGTAGCGGTCGTGCGAGACCACGATCAAGGTGCCGGGCCAGCCGTCGAGGAAGTCCTCGAGGACGTTGAGGGTCTCGATGTCGAGGTCGTTGGTGGGCTCGTCGAGCAGCAGCACGTTGGGCTCCTCGAGCAGCAGGAGCAGCAGCTGGAACCGGCGCCGCTCGCCACCGGAGAGGTCCCCGATCCGCGCCGTCAGCTTGTCGCCGGTGAACCCGAACCTCTCCAGCATCGAGCTTGCGGTGATCTCGCCACCGTCGGTCGTCTTGGTGACCCGGCGGTACGACTCGACCATCGGCAGCACCCGGCCGTCCTCGTCGAGGTCGTCGAGCTGCTGGGTCAGGTGCCGCAGCGCGACGGTCCGGCCGCGCCTGACCTTGCCGGCGTTGGCCGTGAGCGCGCCCGAGACGAGGTTGAGCACCGAGCTCTTGCCCGCGCCGTTGACGCCGACGATGCCGACCCGGTCGCCCGGGCCCAGCCGCCAGGTGGCGCGGGTGAGCAGGGTCCGCTCACCCTCCCCCGGAATCCCACGCCGGAGGTCGACGTCCTCGAGGTCGATGACGTCCTTGCCGAGCCGCTGGGTCGCGAACTTCTGCAGCTCGAGCCGGTCACGCGGCGGCGGCACGTCCTCGATCAGCGCGTTGGCGGCGTCGATGCGGAACTTCGGCTTCGAGGTCCGCGCCGGCGGGCCGCGGCGCAGCCAGGCCAGCTCCTTGCGGGCGAGGTTCTGGCGGCGCATCTCGGAGGCGGACGCCTGCCGGGACCGCTCCGCCTTGGCGAGCACGAACGCGGCGTACCCGCCCTCGTAGGCATCGACGACCCCGTCGTGCACCTCCCAGGTGTACTGGCAGACCGCGTCGAGGAACCAGCGGTCGTGGGTGACCACGACGAGCGCGGAGGTACGCCGGACCAGGTGCTGAGCCAGCCACGCGACCGCCTCGACGTCCAGGTGGTTGGTGGGCTCGTCGAGCACGATCAGGTCGTGGTCGCCGAGCAGCAGCTCGGCCAGCGAGCAGCGGCGCCGCTCCCCGCCCGAGAGCCCGGACACGGCCCGGTCGAGGGTGACCCCGGCCAGCAGCACCTCGACGACCTCGCGCATCCGGGAGTCGGCGGCCCACTCGTGGTCGGAGCGGCCGCCGAGCACGGCCTCGCGCACCGTGTGCTCGTCCGACAGCTCGTCGCCCTGGTGGAGGTAGCCGATCTCCAGCCCGCGCTGCCGCGAGACCCGGCCCGCGTCGGGCTCCTCGATGCCGGTCATCACCTCGAGCAGCGTGGTCTTGCCGTCGCCGTTGCGGCCGACGATGCCGATCCGCTCGCCGGCGCCGATGCCGAGCGAGACCTCGGTGAGCAGCGGGCGCACGCCGTACGACTTGGAGACCCGCTCGAGGTTGACCAGGTTGGCCGCGGGGCTAGGCATACGACACCAGGTGGGCGCCCGCGACGGGGCCGTTGGCGGCGAGCACGACCGGGTGGCCGGCGCCCGACAGGTCGGCGGCCAGCGAGCGGGCGTGGTCGGCCGAGCCGCAGAGGAACACGCACGTCGGGCCGGAGCCGGAGACGAGGCCGCGCAGGGCGCCGGCCTCCTCGCCGCGCTCGATCAGCCTGCCGAGCTCGGGCCGCAGGTCGATCGCGGCCGCCTCGAGGTCGTTGTGCAGCGCGTCCGCGAGCGCCCAGGTGTCCCCGGTGGCGATCGCCTCGAGCAGGGCGTCGGCCGGCACCGGCTGCGACGGCGCGTCGGAGAACATCTTGTCGAAGTGGCGGTAGACCTCGGGGGTCGGCAACCCGGTGTCGGACGGCACGACCACCCACCACCAGGTGCCGCGGTCGTCGACGGGCGTGACGAGCTCGCCGCGCCCGACCCCGAGCGCGGTGCCGCCGAGCAGCGCGAACGGCACGTCGCTGCCGAGCTGGGCGGCCAGGCCGAGCAGGTCGTCGTCGGTGGTGCCCAGGCCCCAGAGCCGGTCCAGCGCGACCAGCGCGGCCGCGGCGTCGGCGGACCCGCCGGCCATGCCGCCGGCGACCGGGATCGCCTTCGCGATGTGGACCTCGCCGGTGCGCTCGACCCCGTGGTGGGCGGCGAGCAGGTCGGCGGCCCGGTCGACGATGTTGTCGCCGGCGAGCGGGACGGCGTCGTCGTCCATCCAGTCGGGCAGGTTGACGCCGAGGCTCCAGTCGGCGGCCTGGCGGGCGGTGAGGTCGTCGTAGAGCCCGACGGCCTGGTAGACGGTGACCAGCGGGTGATAGCCGTCCTCGCGGGGGGCGCCGACCCCGAGGTGCAGGTTGATCTTCGCGGGCGCGCGCACGGTCACCTCCACGGCAGCCCTTCCGCGATCCTGGCGAAGTCCTCCACGCGCAGCGACTCCCCGCGGGCGAGCGGGTCGACGCCGGCGCGCTCGAGCGCCGCGTCGACGTCCTCGGCCGGGGCGAGCGAGCGGAGCACGCCGCGCAGCACCTTGCGCCGGTGGGCGAACGCCGCGTCGACGACCGCGAACACCTGCTCGCGGGTCGCGGTCGTCTCGGGGGGCTCGCGCCGGGTCCAGGCGACCAGCCCGGAGTCGACGTTGGGCGCCGGCCAGAACACGTTGCGGCCGATCGCGCCCGCACGGCGCACGTCCGCGAACCAGGCGGCCTTCACCGAGGGGACGCCGTACACCTTGGAGCCGGGAGGCGCCGCCAGCCGGTCGGCGACCTCGGCCTGCACCATCACCAGACCGCGCTCGAGCGAGGGCAGCAGCATCAGCAGGTGCAGCAGCACGGGCACCGAGACGTTGTAGGGCAGGTTCGCGACCAGGGCGGTCGGCGGCGGTCCCGGCACGGCCTCGATGCGCATCGCGTCGGCGAGCACCACCTCGAAGCGGTCGGCCTGGCCCGGGGCGTACGTCGCGATGGTCTCGGGGAGCCGTCCGGCGAGCGCCGGGTCGACCTCGATCGCGACCACGCGACCGGCGACCTCGAGCAGCGCGAGCGTCAGCGAGCCGAGTCCGGGACCGACCTCGACGACGACGTCCGCGGCGGTGACGCCGGACTCGCGGACGATGCGGCGGACGGTGTTGGCGTCGATGACGAAGTTCTGGCCGCGCTGCTTGGTGGGTCGCAGATCGAGCTCGGCGGCCAGCGCACGCACGTCCGCCGGTCCGAGGAGCCTCGGACCGGCGGAGGTGTCAGACATGTGCGCCAGCGTAGTCAGCGCTGGTTGCACCACCCTTATGTGGGCAGCCCGAGGGCGCGCGCGCAGCCCGGCCAGGCGCCGTAGCCGCCGGATGCGTTGCGCACCTTGGTGGCGATGGCGATCTGGGTCTCCCGGCTGGCGTTGCTCGGCAGACCGGAGCCGCCGTACGACTGCCAGGTGCCGAGGTTGAACTGCAGGCCGCCGTAGTAGCCATTGCCGGTGTTGATCGCCCAGTTGCCGCCGGACTCGCACTGGGCGAGCCGGTCCCACACGCTGTTGCCGGACGCGAAGTTGGTCGCGACGGGCCGCGCCTTGGTGCCGACCTTGACGATCTCGTCGACGGGCTGGCGCAGCACGTCCTGGCTGACCACCTTGCGCACGGCGAGCTCGCCGTTGCGGAAGACGATCCGGTAGGTCACGTCCCGCAGACCCGGCTTGCCGGCGCGGACCACGTCGGTCTCGCCCTCGTACATCGAGCCGTCCTGCTGCTCGACGGTGCCGAAGTCGACGGCCTCGCCGTCCACGTGCTTGGTGACGACGCGGACGTCGGTGAAGACGAGCTTGTCGCCGTCGTGGAGCACGTGCTCCGGCGCGGGCTTGGTCTCGTCGTGCTTGCCGAGGCTGACCCCGAGCTCGTCGAGGGCGTCCTCGACGGTGAGCGCGGTGACCGTCCGGGTGACCATCTTGTGCTGTCCGAGCTTGACCTTCAGCGTCTTCGGCGTGACTACCGCGAGGCTCATACCCCCGCGGTCGATCGCACCGCCTCGGCTGGCGGACAGCTCGGCACCGGCGTACACCCGGCCGATCTCGTCGAGCGCCTGGGCGACCGTCGTCGAGGTGACCCAGTAGGTGTGGGCGTCGCCGTCGACGTTCAGCTCGAACGGACGGGCGTAGCGCACCGAGATCTTGCTGCCGTCGTCGATGGCCTCGTCGAGGCTCGGCGCGACGACGTCGCGCGCGGACACCTCGATGCCCTCGGACTCGAGCACGTCCCCGACGGTGCCGCCGAAGGCGGTGACCTCCTGGGACTTGCCGTCGACCGAGAGGGTCACGGTCTTGCTGAGTGCGCTGTAGCCCCAGGTGCTCCCCGCGACCGCGAGGACGACGACCGCCGCGAGGGCGACCATCAGGGGGCGGCTCCTGCTGGCTCGGCTCAGCAGGCTCTTGCTGGGCTCTTGCTGCTGATTGCTGTGCTCATCGATGGGCACGATTCTCCGAACGTCGTACGTCCCGGGCCTCGGGGGCCAGTGCGTCCCGACGTGTGTTCCCCACACGCACTGGTCAGGTGTTGCGTCCCGATCCCGGCCTTCTCGTGGTCCAGACGAACAGCCAACCTGCCAGAAATGCAAACCGAGAGGGCCGGATTCTGTGGATCGTGAGCAGGATCTCGACGGCAAATTGGGCCACTCGGGACGCCACGAGAGGCCCGAAACCGCCTCTGACCTGCGAGAACGGCGAATCGCCGACGGTCCGGCTACCAGGCGCCACCGAACGCGACGTCGGTGTTCGTCTCGACCGCCGCGCACAGCTCGCCGAGGCCCGCGCCGCGGACCTCCGCCATCGCCCGCATCGTCAGCGGGACGAGGTAGGAGGCGTTGGTGCGGCCCCGGTACGGCGTCGGCGTCAGGTACGGCGCGTCCGTCTCGACCAGCACCCGGTCGAGCGGGGTGATCGCGAGCGCGTCGCGCAGCGGCTGCGCGTTCTTGAACGTCACCGTGCCGGCGAACGACAGGTGGGCACCACGGTCCAGGCACCGCCGGGCGAACTCCGCATCGCCGGAGAAGCAGTGCATCACCCAGCGCTCCGGCGCACCCTCCTCGTCGATCACGTCGAGGACCGCGTCGTGGGCGTCGCGGTCGTGGATCACCAGGGTCTTGTCGAGCCGCTTGGCGAGGTCGATGTGCCGGCGGAACGCCTCGACCTGCACGGCCCGCCCGTCCTCGCCGGTGCGGAAGAAGTCCAGCCCGGTCTCCCCCACCGCCCGCACCTTGTCGTGGGCCCCGGCCAGCCGCTCGATCTCGGCCATCGCGGCGTCGAGGTCGGGCAGCCGCGGGGCGTCGTTGGGGTGCAGCGCGACGCCGGCGACCAGGGCGTCGTACGTCGTGGCCGCCTCGACCGCCCACCGGGCCGACGGCAGGTCGCAGCCGATCTGGACGATCCGGGTCACGCCGACCGCGGCGGCGGCCGCGATCGCCTCCGCCACGGGCAGGGCGTCGTCGTCGCGCACGACGTCGAGGTGGCAGTGGTTGTCGACGACCGGGTGCGGCAGCGGCTCGGGGGCCGGGGGGCGCCCGGTCACCGGGTCGCCTCGGCGACCTGGACGCGCGCGAGGATCGCGGCCGCGCACTCGTCGGGGGCATGCGTGGGGATCCAGTGGCTGACTCCCTCGAGCACGACCAGCTCGTACGCCGCGTCGACCCAGCGACCGGTCTCCTCGGCGCCCTTGCGGGCGACCGCGACATCGCCGTCGCTCCACACGAACGTGGTCGGCACCGCGACCCGGCGCCGGCTCTGGCGGGGGTCGCCGAGTGCGATCGCGCGGTACCAGCCGAGCGCGTGCGGCAGCGCGCCGTCCTCGACGATCTCGGCTCGGAACCGCTCGACCTCGTCCGCGGTCATGCCGGCGTGGCGCAGGCTGCGCTCGAAGAAGCCGTTGCGCCGGCGGGCGGTGAGCTCGGCGAGGCGCGGCACCTGGAAGAGGCCGATGTACCAGGACTTCAGGCCCTGGCTGGAGGTGACCCCGGCCTTGAGGTAGGCCATCGGGTGCGGCACCGAGATCGCGGTCCAGCTGCGCAGCAGGTCGGGGCGCTGCGCGGCGACCATCCACCCGACGACCGCACCCCAGTCGTGGCCGACCAGGTGCACGGTCGTGCCGATCTCGTCGACCAGCGCGAGGACGTCGCCGGTGAGGTTGTCCATCCGGTAGTCACGGCGTCGCCCGGGACGGGCACCCGGCGAGTAGCCGCGCTGGTCGGGCGCATAGGTGCGCATCCCCGCCTCGTGGAGGATCGGCGCCACCGACCGCCACGTGGTGCTGCGCTCGGGGAAGCCGTGCAGCAGCACGACCGGCACGCCGTCGAGCGGGCCCTCGTCGCGGACGTCGAAGGTGAGCCCGTCGTGCTCGTACTGGGTGATCCGTCCGGTCATGGTCGCTCCTGTGCCCCGTGGCCCCCGCCGTGAACCAGGTTGTACACCTCGCGCTTCGGTACGCCGGCCCGGCGGGCGACCTCGACGATCGCCTCCTTGCGGCTGGTGCCGTCGGCCTCCAGCGCGGCGACCGCGGCCCGCAGGCTGGCCGGGTCGTTGGCGATCGCGGCGGCCGGCCCGGCGCCCGCCACGACGATGGTGACCTCGCCGCGCACGCCCTCGGCCGCCCAGGCCACGAGCTCGGCCAGCGGACCACGCCGTACCTCCTCGTGGGTCTTGGTCAGCTCGCGGCAGACCGCGGCCGCGCGGTCGTCGCCGAGCGCCTGGGCCATCGCGGCCAGCGCCGCCTCGGTGCGGTGCGGCGCCTCGAAGAACACCATCGTGCGGCGCTCGTCGGCCAGGTCCGCGAGCCGGCGCTTCCGCTCGCCGGCCTTGCGGGGCAGGAAGCCCTCGAAGCAGAACCGGTCCACCGGCAGTCCCGACACCGCGAGCGCGGTGAGCACCGCGGACGGGCCGGGCACGGCGGTCACCCGCACGTCGTGCTCGACCGCGGCGACGACGAGGCGGTAGCCGGGGTCGGAGACGCTGGGCATCCCGGCGTCGGTGACCAGCAGCACCCGCTCGCCGGCGAGGAGGCTGTCGAGGAGCATCGGCGTGCGCGCCGACTCGTTGCCCTCGAAGTACGACACGACGCGGCCCGTGATCGTCACGCCGAGGTCGGTGGTCAGGCGCTTGAGCCGGCGGGTGTCCTCGGCCGCGACCACGTCGGCCGTCGCCAGCTCGTGGGCCAGCCGCGGCGGCGCGTCGCCGACCTGTCCGATCGGCGTCGCCGCGAGCACGAGCACGCCGCCGGTGTCATCCACGGGTCGATCATCGCAGGCCCGTATCCTCGGGCCCGTGACGACCGGCGCCTCCCCCTCCGCCTGGGAGCGCGCCAGGAGCCGGGTCCGGCTCGAGGACCCGTTCGTCGGCTGGACCGCGAGCATCGCGGTGGCGCTGCTCGCGCTGTTCCTGCGACTGTGGAAGCTCGGCACGCCGCGGGTCTTCGAGTTCGACGAGACCTACTACGCCAAGGACGCCTGGGCGCTGCTCAACTACGGCTTCGAGCGCAACGGCACCGAGAAGGCCAACGAGCTGATCCTGCAGGGCCAGACGCTGACCGGGGTGTTCAAGAACTCCCCGGAGATGATCGTCCACCCGGAGGTCGGAAAGTGGCTGATCGCGGCCGGGATCAAGGTCTTCGGGATGGACCCGTTCGGCTGGCGGGTCGCGTCCGCGGTGATCGGGTCGCTGATGGTGCTGGTCATGGTGCGGCTCGCGCGCCGGCTCACCGGGTCGACGCTGCTCGGTGTGGTCGCCGGGCTGCTGCTGTGCTTCGACGGCCTGCAGTTCGTGCTCTCGAGGCTCGCCCTCCTCGACATCTTCGTGGCGTTCTTCCTGCTGTGCGGGGTGCACTGCGTGGTCGCCGACCGCGACTGGCACCGTGCCCGCATGGCCCGGCTCGTGCCGGAGACGGTCGCCGACTCCCGTGCCTGGGGGCCCGTGCGCGGGCTGCTGTTCCGGCCCTGGCTGCTGCTCGGCGGTGTCTGCTGGGGGCTCGCCGTGGGCTCGAAGTGGGAGGCGGTCTACCCGCTCGCGGCGTTCGGCGTGCTCGTGTGGCTGTGGTCGGCGGGCGCCCGTCGCTCCTTCGGCGTGCGCTGGCCGCTGCTGCGCTCGGCGGTCGTCGACGGCGTACCGGCGTTCGTGCACCTCGTGCTGGTCGCATTCGTCGTGTACGTCGCGACCTGGACCGGCTGGCTGATCCACGCGAACCAGTACGAGGAGCACCTCTCCGCCACGCAGTACACGCACTTCGACGGCGGCCACGACTGGCCCACCCGCACCGAGCCCGACGCGTCGGGGTTCGGCGAGGTGACCCAGTCGCTGCGGTCGCTCTGGTACTACCACCAGGACGTCTACACGTTCCACACCCAGTTCCTCAACGACAGCACGCACACCTACGCGTCCAAGCCGTCCGGCTGGCTGCTGCTCAACCGGCCCGTCGGCGTCGCGGCCGACACCGACATCCAGCCCGGCGCCCAGGGCTGTCACGCCCCCGCCGGCAGCGACTGCCTGCGCCAGGTGCTGCTGCTCGGCACCCCCGCGCTCTGGTGGGCCGGCTGCGTCGCACTGATCTTCGCGGTCGTGATGTGGGCCGGCTCCCGCGACTGGCGCTACGGCGTCGTGGTCGTCGGCGCCGCCTCCACCTGGCTGCCGTGGCTGCAGTACGACGACCGGCCGATCTTCTCGTTCTACGCCATCGTCACCCTGCCGTTCCTCGTCCTGGCGCTCGCGATGGCCATCGGCAAGCTGATCGGCTCGGGCGGGTCCCGCCGGCGGACCGCCGGAGTGGTCGTCTCGGGCACGTTCTTCGTGCTGGTGCTGCTGAACTTCGCGTGGTTCTGGCCGATCTACACCGACCAGCTCCTCACCCACGGCGAGTGGCTCGACCGGATCTGGTTCACCCGCTGGATCTGAGGGCACCGGTGGTTGAGGTGCGAGGAGCGCCAGCGACGAGCCTCGAAACCACCGCCCGTCGTGCGTCGGCCCGCGGACCGTGGTGGCTGCCTCACAGTGCGGTGTCTGGGATCAACCAGGCTCATCCCAGCCACCGCACTCTCCGCTCAGCTCAGCTGCCGACCAGCAGGCGCCGAGCGCGAGCACCGAGACCAGCGAGAGTGCGGTGAGGGCCGCCCGAGACCGGTTCACGAGCCCGATCATTCCCCGAGATCGCCCGATGCGAAACGGGCCGAACGCGACCTGTGGACGAGCTACGCCGCGCCGACCATCCGGAGGGCCAGGAGCCGGTAGTGGGTGGCGACCTCGTCGGGGGTCCAGCGACCCTCGTCGCGGTACCAGCGGGCGACGTCGATGCCGAGGGAGAGGATGGCGAGCGCGGTCATCCGGGGGTCGGGGGTGGTGAAGACCCCGGCGGCGACGCCGCGGTCGAGGACGTCGCGGACGACGACGTCGATGTCGTGCCGGATCGCCCGGATCTCGGCGAGGTGCTCGGCCGAGAGGGCGGCGAGCTCGTAGTTGATCACCCGCGCGCCGGTGTGCTCCTGGGCGTGGTCGCGGACGAAGTCCTCGACCAGCCGCCCCAGCTGCTCGACGGGCCCGGCAGACGCCGGCACCGCGGCGACCGAGGCGCGCACCAGGTCGAGCACCCGCAGGTGCCCGACGCGGGCCAGCTCGAAGAGCAGCTCCTCCTTGGAGCGGTGGTGGACGTAGAGCGCGGCGGGGCTCATGCCGGCGGTCGTGGAGATGTCGCGGGTGGTCGTGCCGTGGAAGCCACGGGCGGCGAAGGCGTCCACCGCCGCGGCCGCGAGCCGGGTCCGGGCATCGGGAACGGGGGTGGACGCAGTCACACGCACCATGGTAAGCAAGCGCTTAGTCATCGGCAAGACACTCGATCAGGAGGACGCACGTGCAGGGAATCGCCGGCAAGGTAGCGATCGTCACCGGAGCCAGCCGCGGCATCGGCCTGGGCATCGCCCAGCGTCTGGTCGACGAGGGCGCCAGGGTCTGCCTGACCGCCCGCAAGCCCGAGGCGCTCGAGGAGGCCGTCCGCATCCTCGGCGGCCCCGAGCACGCGATTGCGGTCGCCGGCAAGGCCGACGACCCCGAGCACCGCGAGGACGCCGTACGCCGCACCATCGAGACGTTCGGCAGCCTCGACCTGCTGGTCAACAACGCCGGCATCAACCCCGTCCTCTCCAGCCTCGTCGAGATCGACCTCGGCGCCGCGCGCAAGATCGTCGAGGTCAACGCGCTCGGCGCGCTGGCCTGGGTGCAGTCCGCACACCGCGCCTGGATGGGCGAGCACGGCGGCGCGGTCGTGAACATCTCGTCGGTCTCCGGCGTCAAGCCCGCCCCCGGCATCGCGATGTACGGCGCCTCCAAGGCCATGCTGATCAGCCTCACCGAGTCGCTCGCGGTCGAGCTCGGCCCGTCCGTCCGGATCAACGCGGTCGCCCCCGCGGTGGTCAAGACCCAGTTCGCCGGGCCGCTGTACGAGGGTCGCGAGGACGAGGTCGCCGCGGCGTACCCGCTCAAGCGCCTCGGCCTGCCCGAGGACGTCGCCGGCGCGGTCGTCTTCCTGCTCTCCGACGAGGCCTCGTGGGTGACCGGCCAGACGCTCACGCTCGACGGCGGCCTGACCCTCACCGGCGGGGTGTGATGCACGAACAGCTGCAGGGCTCGGGCGTCGTCGTCACCGGCGCCGGTCGCGGCATCGGCCGCGCGCTCGCGACGCAGCTCGCCGCCGAGGGTGCCCGCGTGGTCGTCAACGACCTCGACCCCGCAAGCGCCCAGGACGTCGCCGACGCGATCGGGGGTACGGCGGTCCCGGGCGACGCCTCCTCCGCCGACGGGGTGGCCCACCTGGTGGACGCCGCCACCGACGCGCTCGGCCGGATCGACGTCTACTTCGCCAACGCCGGCATCGACGGCGCCGGCGGGGGCACGGACAGCCTGCAGACCTCCGACGAGCACTGGCAGCGCATCCTCGACGTCAACGTGATGGCGCACGTCCGCGCCGCACGGCTGCTGGTCCCCCGCTGGCTCGAGACCGGCGGCGGCCGCTTCGTCGTCACCGCCTCGGCGGCCGGGCTGCTGACGATGATCGGCAGCGCGCCGTACTCCGTCACCAAGCACGCCTCGGTCGCGTTCGCCGAGTGGCTCTCGGTGACCTACGGCCACCGTGGCGTCACCGTGCAGGCGATCTGCCCGCAGGGCGTGCGCACCCAGATGCTCGAGGACGCCGGCCCCCTGCAGGAGCTGCTGTCCCGCGACGAGGCGCTCGAGCCCGAGCAGGTCGCGGACGCATGGGTCGCCTCGCTCGAGGACGACCGCTTCCTGGTGCTCCCCCATCCCGAGGTCGCCGGCTACTACGCCGCGCGCGCGACCGACACCGACGGCTGGCTGGCCGGCATGCGCCGCCTCCAGCACAAGCTCGACGAAGCAGGAGCACTGGGTTGAACGACATCCCCGGACTGGACCTGACGGCCTTCCGCAGCTGGTACGACGAGCAGCGGCCGGGCGAGATCGCCGGCGAGCTCAGCGGACGGCTGATCACGGGCGGCAAGTCCAACCTGACCTACGAGGTCACCGACGGCACGTCGTGGTGGATCGTGCGCCGCCCGCCGCTCGGGCACGTGCAGGCGACCGCGCACGACATGGGCCGTGAGTACACCGCGATGTCCGCCCTGCGCGACACCGACGTCCCGGTGCCCACGACGTACGCCCACTGCGCCGACCCGGATGTGCTCGGCGCGCCGTTCTACGTGATGGAGCGAGTGCTCGGTACCGCCTACCGGTCAGCGCGGGAGCTCCGCGAGCTCGGCGAGGAGCGCACCGCGGCCATCGCCGGCGAGATGGTCGACGTGCTCGCGCGGCTGCACACCGTCGACCCGGCGGAGGTCGGTCTCGCCGAGTTCGGTCGACCGGCCGGGTTCCTCGAGCGGCAGGTCCGGCGCTGGGGCCAGCAGCTCGAGGGCTCCAAGACGACGGACCGCCCGAACGCCGAGGAACTGCACCGCCGGCTCGCCGTGCGGGTGCCCGAGGACGACGGCGAGTGGGTCGGTATCGTGCACGGCGACTACCGCCTCGACAACCTGCTCACCGGCAGCGACGACCACGTGAAGGCCGTCGTCGACTGGGAGATGGCGACCCTCGGGGACGTCCGCACCGACCTCGCCCTGCTGCTGGTCTACGACCGGCTGGCCGAGCTGCCGGCGGCCGGGCTGGTGTCCGACGTGAGCACCGCGCCGGGCTACCCGTCGGGCGAGGAGCACCTCGCGCGGTACGCCGCGATGCGCGGCCGCGACCTGGGAGACATGGGGTTCCACCTGGGTCTCGCGTACTTCAAGCTCGCCGTGATCCTCGAGGGCATCAACTACCGCTACCTCCAGGGCCAGACCGTCGGTGAGGGCTTCGACCGGATCGGCGCCGGCTTCGACCCCCTGATCGAGGCCGGCCTCGACGCACTCGCATCCGACGGAACAGAAAGGGACTGACATGGACTTCGCCCTCGACGAGAGGACCACCGAGCTGCGCGAGGCGCTGCTCGCCTTCATGGCGGAGCGGATCGTGCCCTCGGCACCCGTCTTCCACGAGCAGCTCGGCCGGCTCGAGGACCGCTGGGCGTGGTCGGAGGCCCCCGTGCTCAAGGAGCTGCAGGCCGAGGCGCGCGAGCTCGGACTGTGGAACCTCTTCCTCCCCCACGAGCACGCCGACAGTCCCGGCCTCACCAACCTCCAGTACGCGCCGCTCGCCGAGATCACCGGCCGCTGCGGCCACCTCGCGCCCGCGGCGCTCAACTGCGCGGCGCCCGACACCGGCAACATGGAGGTGCTCTCGCTGTTCGGCAACGACGAGCAGAAGGAGCGCTGGCTGCAGCCGCTGCTGAAGGGTGAGATCCGCTCGGCGTTCGCGATGACCGAGCCGGACGTCGCCAGCTCCGATGCGACCAACATCGAGACCCGCATCGAGCGCGACGGCGACGAGTACGTCATCAACGGCCGCAAGTGGTGGATCACCGGTGCGATGAACCCGCACGCGGAGATCTTCATCGTGATGGGCAAGACCGACCCGTCGGCCTCGCGGCACCGCCAGCAGAGCATGGTGCTCGTCCCGCGGGACACCCCGGGTGTGGTGGTCAAGCGCGGCATGGAGGTCTTCGGGTACGACGACCACGAGCACGGCGGCCACGCCGAGCTGGAGTTCCACGACGTCCGCGTGCCGGCCAGCTTCCTGATCGGCGAGGAGGGTGCCGGGTTCGCGATCGCGCAGGCCCGCCTCGGCCCGGGCCGCATCCACCACTGCATGCGGGCGATCGGCATCGCCGAGTCCGCGATCGAGCTGATGTGCCAGCGGGCCGCGGCGCGGGTCGCGTTCGGCCGACCGCTCGCCGACCAGGGCGTGGTCCGCGGCTGGATCGCCGAGTCTCGGGTCAGGCTCGAGCAGCTGCGGCTGCTGGTGCTCAAGACCGCCTGGCTGATGGACACCGTCGGCAACCGCGGCGCCCACACCGAGATCCAGGCGATCAAGATCGCGACCCCCGAGACCGTCCAGTGGATCCTCGACAAGGCGATCCAGGTGCACGGCGGTGGCGGCCTCTCCCAGGACTTCCCGCTCGCCTACGCGTTCGCCCAGGTGCGCACGCTGCGCTTCGCCGACGGACCCGACGAGGTGCACAAGAGCTCGCTGGCCAAGGCCGAGATCGCCCGCTGGAAGGACTGAGCGATGGACCTCAGCCTCTCCGACGAGCAGCAGGCCTTCCGCGACCTCGCTCGCGACTTCCTCGACCGCGAGGCGGTCCCGCACCGAACCGCGTGGGACCGCGCCGAGTCCGTCGACACCGCGATCATCCCCAAGATGGCCGAGGTCGGGTTCTTCGGGCTCACCATCCCCGAGGAGTACGGCGGGCTCGGCGGCGACTACGTCACCTACGTGCTCGGCATGGAGGAGCTCGGCCGCGCCGACTCCGCCCTGCGCGGCATCGTGTCGGTCTCCAACGGGCTGGTCGGCAAGTCGATCCTCGGCTTCGGCACCGAGGAGCAGAAGCAGCGCTGGCTGCCCGGCATCGCCGATGCCACCATCCTCGGCTGCTTCGGCCTGACCGAGCCCGACACCGGCTCCGACGCCGGCAACCTCAGCGCCCGCGCCCGCCGCGACGGCGACGACTGGGTCATCACCGGGCAGAAGCTGTTCATCACCAACGGCACCTGGGCCCAGGTGGCGCTGGTCTTCGCGCGCACCGGCGGCCCGGGACCCAAGGGCGTGAGCGCGTTCCTGGTGCCGACCGACACCCCCGGCTTCGAGGCCCGCGAGATCAAGGGCAAGCTCGGCCTGCGCGGCCAGGCCACCGCCGAGCTGTTCCTCTCCGAGGTGCGGGTGCCCGCCGACGCGCTGCTCGGCGAGGAGGGCCAGGGCTTCACGATCGCGATGACCACCCTCGACAAGGGCCGGGTCTCCGTCGCCGCCGGCTGCGTCGGCATCGTCCAGGGCTGCCTCGAGGTGGCCCGCGACTACGCCACCAACCGCACCCAGTTCGGCCGGCCGCTCGCGTCGTTCCAGCTGGTGCAGGAGCTGATCTCCGACCTGTCGGTCGACGCCGACGCGGCCCGGCTGCTGGTGTGGCGCTGCGCCGACCTGATCGACCGCGGTGAACCCTTCGGCACCGCCGCCTCGAAGGCCAAGCTGTTCGCCTCCGAGGCCGCCGTCCGCGCCGCCAACAACGCCATCCAGGTGTACGGCGGCGCCGGGTACGTCGACGAGCACCCGGTCGAGAAGTACCTCCGCGACGCCCGCGTGATGACGCTCTACGAGGGCACCAGCCAGATCCAGAAGCTGCTCATCGGCCGCGCCGAGACCGGCGTCAGCGCCTTCATCTGACCCAGCACCCAGCTCAGGAGAGTCCGTGACCGTCGACCCCCAGATCGCCGCCCTGCTCGAGTTCATCGCGTCCGTCGAGGCCAAGCCGATGTCCGAGGGCACGCCGGCGGAGGCCCGGCACGGCTTCCGCACGCTGGCCGTCGACCTGCGCGACCCGGCCGCCGTACCCGACGTGGCGTCGGTCGAGGACACCACGGTCGCGGGCGCGGAGGACGACCTGCCCGCCCGGGTCTACCGGCCCGCGGTCGAGGGTCCGCTGCCGACGATCGTGCTGCTCCACGGCGGCGGGTTCGTGCTCGGCGACCTCGACACCCACGACGTCACCGCCCGCATCCTGGCCAACGGCTGCTCGGCCGTCGTGGTCTCCGTCGACTACCGGCTGGCGCCCGAGCACCCGTTCCCCGCTCCGGTCGACGACGCGGTCGCGGCCACGCAGTACGTCGCCGACCACCTCGCCCGGCTCGGCGGCGACGACCGGCTCGCGGTCGCGGGCGACAGCGCCGGCGGCAACCTGTCGGCCGTGGTCGCGCAGGCGTTCCGCGACGAGGGCCGCCCGCTCGCCGGCCAGCTGCTGATCTACCCGGTCACCGACATGACCGGCGCCTACCCCTCGCACGCGGAGAACGCGGAGGGCCTGTTCCTCGACCTCGCGACCATGGCGTGGTTCCAGCGGCAGTACACCGGCGACCGCACCGACCTCAGCGACCCGCGGCTCTCACCGCTGCTCGGCGACCTGCACGGGGTCGCTCCGGCGGTCGTGGTGGTGGCGGAGTACGACCCGCTCCGCGACGACGGGCTCGCGTACGCCGAGGCGCTCGCCGCGGCCGGCGTGCCCGTCGAGGTGCGCACGTTCCCCGGTCTCGTGCACGGCTTCGTCGACATGGGCCGCCACTCCGTCGCCGCCCAGCAGGCGCTCGACGAGACCTGCGCACTGTTCCACCAGGTGCTGCACGGCTGACTCGGGCGCGGTCAGCTGCCGACCGTGCCCATGCCGATCACCGTGGTGGTCCTCAGCGTCGGAGCGCGGAGGTCAGGCTCGTCAGGCCGTCGCGGGCCAGGAACCTCGACCGATCCGAAGGCCCCATGTCGGCGAGGAGACCGGCGAGCGTCTGCAGCTGCCTCGGCACGTCGACGGCGAGGACGGGGATCTGGAAGTTGTCGGGCTGCGGCTTGGGATCCAGCCACGCCACCATCTTGTGCCGCACCGCTCGTGCGGTCGTCGTCGGACGCAGGTCGAACCGGATCGAGGGAACCCACGGGTTCAGCCCGTCGACGCCGACGTACGCGATGTCCTCCCAGGGGACCTCGATGTCGTAGGACCAGCCCCGGTAGGTCAACGCGCGCGGGGTGAGGATGACCTCGCGTCCGCCGGCGAGCAGGCCCCGCACACAGTCGGGGACGAGCAGGAGCGGCAGCGGCAGGATCACCCACAGCAGGACCCGGCCCGCGGACGACTCGACGAGGAACAGCGCCGTCCCGAACATCATCACGAGCGAGAGCGCAGCGCACAGCAGCCCCAGTGGGCGGTGGGGGCGGAGCCCGACCCGGAGCTCGACGCCGTCGGGACCCCAGGTCTCCCGTAGCCGCTTGCCGGGGCGCCGTCGCCCGAACATGGAGAGACGGAGATGGGCAGCCGAGGTCAGGAGGAGGCCGCCGCCCAGCACCGCGCCCCACCCACCGATGCGGACGCCGGCGACGACGAGTGCGAGGCCCGCCACGGCGCTGACGAGGACCAGCAGCTGGACGCCGACGGCGTCGCGCGCGTCCCGCCCCACGAACCGCGGGTCGACGATCACGGGGCGTCCCGGTGTGCGGCGCGCGGGGACGAGAGCGCCTGGGCGGCGTAGTCGAGCAGCTCGACGCCCGGGTCGGGCTTCCTGTTCGCCTCGCCATCGTCGTCTTCGGAGTCGCCATGGCCGAAGAGGGAGTCCACGAACTTGTCGCCGACGAGGGACCCCGCGGCGCCACCGACGAAGGCGGCCCCTCCAACGACGACTGCCCCCGTGACCGTGCCCGGCCCCGGGGCAACGCTGCCCACAGCCGCGCCGAGGCCGGCGGCCCCGGCGACCCCACCGAGCAGGCCACTGCCCTGCGAGACGACTGCCTGCTCGGTCGACTCCCCGGCCTGGACGTCGGCGTAGACGCCGTAGCCGGCCGCCAGGACCGACAGCGCCCCGAGGCCACCCCGGACCTCCCGCGGGAGCTCGGGGCGCTCGGCCGCCACCCGCGCGGCGGCCGCTGCGTGCCGGTTCTCGATCTTCTCGTCCATGAGCCGCCCGTAGAGCTCCCGGTCACCCGGCCGGTCGAAGCGCCGGACGCTCTCCGCGAGTTCCGCCATCTGCCTCTCGAGCCGAGCGACCTCCGAGGCGCGGAAGTCCGCCTCCCCCGCCATGATCCGCGACGCCGTCACGAGCAGCGCCTTCCCGGCAGCGGTGGTGACCAGGCTGGTGGTCAGGCTGACGAGGGTGCCCGACTGCTCCCGGGCGAAGCCCGCCGCGCTGTCGAGGGCGGCGTACCACGTCCGCCGGTGCGCCTCCGCCCCCGCGAGGGCGGTGTTCCACGCCTCGCGAAGGCGGGTGGTGGCGAGGAGGTCGAGCTCCCAAGCCTCGGCCGGCCAGACGATCACGGTGCCCTCGACCTGCAGGCCGCCCGCGCCCGCGGCCGCCCGCACCTCCGCCATGCCCCGCTGCGCGAGCCTCAGGGTCTCGCCGAGCGCCTCGACCTCCTCCGCCGCTGCGCGAGCAAGCCGGGCATAGCCGTCCGAGGCGGTCACGAGGGTGGCCGCCCGGTCGCCGAAGGCGTCGGCGGCGGTGCCGAGCCAGGAGCCCGCGAGCGCGGAGCGCTGATCGGCGGTCCGGTCCGCGAGCGCCTCCGCGCGGGCGGCGAGGCAGCTGCGGAGGTAGTCGGCCAGCGCTTGGAACGCGGCCGGGTCGCCCGGGACGTCGGTCTCGATCGCGCCGGACATCAGGGCCCGACCTCCACGAACCGCAGCGCCTGCTCGGCGTCGGCGGTCTCGATCTCGGCAGAGGCCACCCGGATGCCCAGGCCGAGCACCTTGCCCTCGGTCACCAGCCGCGCCGCGGTCTCGGTGAGCACGGCCAGGAGCACCGCGACGAGCCCGTCGGCCTCGCCCTGGTCACCGGACGGGACCAGCGCTCCCACAGCGTCCAGGTCGGCGGCCGCCGAGGCGAGCGCCACCTCGGCGCTGCGCAGGGCGCCGTAGTCACAGGCCAGGCCCGTGGTGGGTTCAGGAAACACGGCAACCTCCCCCGAGTGAGTCGTCTGCGTGGTCATCCTCCCCACGACGTCGCGTCTCGAAAACCGGCTGTCCACAGCCGATGTCGAGAACGCCTCCGCTGCTCCGTCCCAGGGACGTGCCCCCACCATGGCGGCTATAACGGAACCCCGAAGGAGAGAACACGATGGCGAAGTACCTGCTGCTCAAGCACTACCGCGGCCCGAAGCCCCTGGACTGCCCCCCGATGGACCAGTGGACGCCCGACGAGATCGACGCGCACATGGCGTTCATGGGCGGCGTGATCGCCCAGCTGCGCGAGCGCGGCGAGTTCGTGGACGCCCAGGCGGTCTCCACGGAGGGCACGTTCGTGCGCTTCGACGGCGAGGGCCGGCCCCCGGTCACCGACGGCCCGTTCGCCGAGACCAAGGAGCTGATCGCCGGGTGGGTGGTGATCGACGTCGACTCGCTCGAGCGCGCGCACGAGGCCGCGGCGTACCTCTCGTCGGCGCCGGGACCCGGTGGCGAGCCGATCCGGGAGTGGATCGAGGTGCGCCCGTTCCTCGAGATGCCGCCCAACGTCACCGAGTGAGACCCGGGACGAGATCGGTGGACGAGCTGGTCCGGGAGCTGGTGCCCCAGGTCCTCGGCGTCCTCGTCCGTCGCGGAGCAGACTTCGCGACGGCCGAGGACGCCGTGCAGGAGGCCTTGGTCGAGGCGGTACGCCGGTGGCCCGGCGCCCCACCGGACGACCCGAAGGCGTGGCTGGTGACGGTCGCGTGGCGCAAGGTCGTCGACGCCGGGCGGTCGGAGTCGGCCCGCCGGGCCCGCGAGGAGCGGGTCCGCGAGGAGCCGCCGCCCGGCCCGGCGGAGCATGAGGACGACACGCTGCTGTTGCTGTTCCTGTGCTGCCACCCGGCGCTCACCCCGTCGTCCGCGGTGGCCCTGACGCTCCGGGCGGTGGGCGGGCTGACGACCCGGCAGATCGCGGCGGCGTACCTCGTGCCGGAGGCCACGATGGCGCAGCGGGTCAGCCGGGCCAAGCGAACGGTCGCCGAGGCGGGCGTGGGCGCCCCCGGCGACCTGCGCCGGGTCCTGACCGTGCTGTACCTGGTGTTCAACGAGGGCTACACCGGCGATGTCGACCTGGCCGCCGAGGCGATCCGGCTGACCCGGATGCTCGCGCGGGAGAGCGACGAGCCGGAGGTCGCCGGCCTGCTCGCGCTGATGCTGCTCCACCACGCGCGTCGCGCCGCCCGGTGGGACGAGCACGGCGGGCTGGTGCCCCTCGCCGACCAGGACCGCAGCGGCTGGGACACCGCGTTGATCGCGGAGGGCGTCGATATCCTGCAGGCGGCGTTGGCCCGCGACCGGCTCGGCGAGTACCAAGCCCAGGCCGCGATCGCCGCCCTCCACTGCGACGCACCCTCGGCCGAGGAGACGGACTGGCCGCAGATCCTCGAGTGGTACGACGAACTGCTCGCCCTGACCGACTCCCCGGTCGTCGCGCTCAACCGGGTGGTGGCGGTCGGCCAGGTCGACGGCCCGCTGGTCGGTCTCCGCGAGCTGGAGCCGGTGCCCGCGGACGTGCCGCGGCGTACCGCCGTCGAGGCCTGGCTGCACGAGCGCGCCGGGGACCTCGGTGCGGCGCACGACCTCTACGTGCGGGCAGCGTCCGCGGCGTCCAGCACCGCCGAGCGCGACCACCTCACCCGGCAGGCGGCCCGGCTGCGTGGTGCTCGAGGCTGACCGGCTCGGTCACGAACACGTACCGCCGGAAGACCCAGAACCGGGTCGCGGTGCCCAGGGCGAGGCCGACCACGTTGGCGGAGACGTTGTCGGCCCAGATGCCGGAGAGACCGAGGACGTAGCGGCTCACGGCCAGGCAGGCCGTGGGGATCAGCATCGTCACCGCGCCCAGCGCGAAGAACCTCATCACGCCCGCCCCGGGGCCGCTGACGTCGCGGTGGCTGAACGCCCAGAGCCTCAGGCCCAGGTAGGCCACCAGGCCCGCGACGACGTTGGCGGCGACGTAGGCGAGGACCGGCTGGTCGCGCATCGGGGCCCGGTGGATCAGGAGGCCGTGCGCGAGGGCGTTGAAGCCGAGGAGTGAGACCAGGGTGGCCAGCCCGCCGACCGCGAGGAAGCGCACGACCTCCCCGAGGAGCCGTCGTGACCTCGTGATGACTCCGGACGCGCGCACTGCTGCGAGGTTACCCGCCGCAGGGTCAGGCGGCCTCGCCCGCCGCCTCGTCCCATCGGGTGACCGCCCGCCGGCGCCGGCGGAGCGGACGCACCATCGCGTAGACCCCGGCACCGGCGGTCCCGAGCAGAGCCACGTGCGCGCCGGCCGACTCCGCGGCGACGAGCGTGGCGAGCGCGCCCTGCGATCCCCACAGCCACCGCCGCACCTGCATGCTCGCGGCCCGACCCGTGCAGCACCATGCGGCGAAGTGCTCACAGTTGTTCCGGACCAGGTGGTAGCCCGACGACCCGAGCCGCGACTCGGCGTTGGCGACGGCCTCGTCGGGGCTGAGGCGCTGGTCGTAGGCGCGGACCAGGACCTCCGCCCCCGCGGCGAACTCGTCCATCGAGGTCCGCGCGACGTGCCGGACGCTGCCGCGGGGCCCGACGAAGTGGATCACCAGGCCGTCACCACAGTCGATGCCGTGGTGGGTGTAGCGACGCCCACGATGCACGTAGACGTGGTCACCACGAGCCATAACCGGTCCGGCCCACCTCTCAGGACTCACATCCGCGTCGCAGCCCGAGTCTAGTCCCGCGGGTCGGGGAGCGCGCATCGCCGCACGATCCTGCGGATCAGCCGGCCCGCCGCGTCTCCAGCACCCGGAACCCCTTGGCGCTCGCCAGCCGCTCCGTCGGCCAGCCCTGCTCGCCCAGCCAGCGCTGCAGCGAGTCGGCGCCGAGGTTCTTTCCGACCACCATCACCGCACGTCCGCCGGGCGCCAGCCGGGGCAGCCAGCTCAGCAGCAGCTCGTGCAGCGCCTGCTTGCCGATCCGGATCGGCGGGTTCGACCAGATCTCGTCGTACGTCGCATCCGTCGGCACTCGGTCGGGGGTGGTGGCCGTGAACCGGTCGGCCAGCCCCAGGGCGGCGGCGTTCTCGCGGGCGAGCAGCAGCGCCCGCTCGTTGACGTCGACGGCGGTGACCGAGGCCTCCGGCACCGCGCGGGCGATCGCCAGCCCGATCACGCCGTACCCGCAGCCGAGGTCGAGGAGCCGGCCGGGCGTCGGCGGCTCGGTCTCGCGGAACAGCACCGCGGTCGCGTGGTCGAGGTGGCCGCGGCTGAACACGCCCGACCCGCTGACCAGCCTGAGCTCGTGGCCCCAGACCTCGCAGGTGAACGCCTCGCGCTCGAACGGCGCCGACGGGTCGGCGCTGAAGTAGTGGTCCTCGCCCATCACTCGTCACTCATCCGCTTCGCTCGCGTCTGCACCGCACGCGCGGCGAGGTCCTGGTCGGCCGGGTAGGCGACCTCCTCGAGCGTGAGCCCGTGGGCGTGCTGGACCATCACCGACGAGTCGCGGGCCCGGGCCGTCATGATCTGCGCCGCCCACGCGGGCGGACGGCGTCCCTCGCCGATGCTGACCAGGCAGCCGACCAGCGCCCGGACCATGCTGTGGCAGAACGCGTCGGCGCGCACCGTGCCGACCAGCACCCCGGTCGCGTCCCGCTCCCAGCCGAGCTCCAGGAGGGTCCGGATCGTCGTGGCGCCCTCGCGCTGCTTGCAGAACGACGCGAAGTCGTGCTGGCCCAGCAGCAGCTCGGCGGCGGCGTTCATCGCCTCGACGTCCAGCCGCCGGGGCCAGGTGAGCACGTGCGAGCGGTGGAGCGGGTCGACCGCGTCGGGGGTGTCGGCGATCCGGTAGGCGTAGCGGCGCCACAGTGCGCCGAAGCGGGCGTCGAACCCGTCCGGCGCGACGACCGCCCGCCGCACCCGCACGTCGTGGGACAGCAGCCCGTTGAGCCGGCGTACCAGGCTCTCGATCGCGCCGGCCGCCAGGTCGTCGGGCAGGTCGGCGTGCACCACCTGGCCGCGGGCGTGCACGCCGGCATCGGTGCGGCCCGCGCACACGACGTCGACCGAGGGGATCCGCAGGATGGTCACCAGGGCCTGGGTCAGCTCGCCCTGCACCGTGCGCAGTCCCGGCTGGAGGGCCCAGCCGTGGAAGTCGCTGCCGTCGTAGGCCAGGTCGAGACGGATCCGCACGACCAGCAATCCTATTGCCCTGTCCCTCTACGCTTTCCGGGTGAGCATCCCTGCCATCGTGCTGATCGGGGCTGAGCACCCCGACGAGCTGCTCAGCGGCTTCGCGCGGTACCAGCACGAGTACGACGTGCGGCTGGTCCGGTCGTGCCGTGAGGCGCTCGAGACGACCCACGACGTCCTCGCCGGCGGCGCCACCGTGGCGATGTACGCGTCCGAGTCGGTCGTGCCGGACGCCGAGACCGTCCTGCACGCCTTCCACAAGCTGCGCGAGAAGGTGCCGACCGCCCGCCGGGTCGTCGCCGCGCACTGGGACCGGTTCCTCACCGACGCCCCCGGCCTGCGCCCCGGCATGGCGGCGGGCAAGTACGACGCGTTCCTGCTGATGCCGCGCGGGACCCGCGACGAGGAGTTCCACAACGCGATCACCGACCTGCTCTCCGACTGGGGCTCGACGGTCCCCGACCCCGAGGTCGTGTCGGTCAAGATCGTCTCGCCGGTGCGCGACGCGCTCACGCTGGGCATCCGCGACTTCCTCGACCGGATGGGCATGCCCAGCCGGGTCTATCCCCCCGACTCCGACGGCGGCCGCTTCGTGCTGGACATGTGGGAGGGCGAGCCGGCGTACCCCCTCGTCTACGCGCTGAACCGGCCGGTCGTCCACGCCCGGACCGTGCGCGACGTCGCGATCACGCTGTACGGCGCCCCCACCGAGCTCGACCTCGACCACGTCGTCGACATGGCGGTCGTCGGCGGCGGGCCGGCTGGCCTCGCGGCCGCGGTGTACGCCGCCTCCGAGGGCCTCTCGACGGTGATCCTGGAGGCCGAGGCGATCGGCGGGCAGGCCGGCACCAGCTCGATGATCCGCAACTACCTCGGCTTCCCGCGCGGCATCTCCGGCATGCGGCTGGCCCAGCGGGCGCGCAACCAGGCGCTGCGGTTCGGCGCCCGGTTCTACACCGGTCAGTCGGTCGATGAGCTGCGCCCCGGCCGCGACGGCGACCCCCACGTGCTGTGCACCGACAGCGGGGAGGTGCGTGCCCGCTCGGTGGTGATCGCCAGCGGCGTCGCCTACCGCAAGCTGCGCGTCGACCCGCTCGAGGAGTTGGTGGGCATGGGCGTCTACTACGGCGCAGCGATGACCGCGGCCCGCGAGATGGAGGGCCAGGACGTCTTCGTGGTCGGGGGCGGCAACTCCGCCGGCCAGGCCGCGATGCACCTGGCGCGGTTCGCCCGCTCGGTCACGATCCTGGTGCGCCGGCCGTCCCTGGCCGAGACCATGTCGTCGTACCTGATCAACGAGATCGAGTACAACTCACGGGTCTCGGTGCGCACCTGCACCGCGGTCGTCGACGGCGGCGGAGACGGCCGGCTCGACTGGCTCTGCCTCGAGGACACCGGCACCGGCGTGCGCGAGCGGGTGCCGGCGTACGGGCTGTTCCTGCTGCTCGGCGCCGAGCCGCACTGCGACTGGATCCCCGACTCCGTGGCCCGCGACGACCGCGGCTTCGTGCTCACCGGCCGCGACGTGCCGCGCGAGCACTGGCGCGACGGCCTCCCGCCGGCCGAGCTCGCGACCACGGTGCCGGGCGTGTTCTGCGCCGGAGACGTGCGCGCCGGGTCGATGAAGCGGGTCGCCTCCGCCAGCGGCGAGGGCGCGTCGGTCGTCCCGCTCGTGCACGCCTTCCTGGTGCCCGAGCCGACCTAGGACCCCTGGAACGTGATGTGCCGGGCCGCGAACGCCTCGCGCACCGCGGCGGCTGCCTGGGGCCCGTGGGTGGCCAGTGCGGTCCGGTACGTCGCCTCGGCTGCCGCGCTGAACGTGGTGTCCGGGGCGTAGTCGAACTGGCTGAGCACCAGCGTGCGGTCCCAGTCGCGCGAGGTCAGCCCGAGCGCGGTCCAGCGCTGGCGGACGTCCCAGAGCGCCGCGCTCCAGATCATGCCGTCGTAGTGCACCTCGTTGCGCCGGTCCTCCAGCACCAGGCTCGTGTCGAGGCGGCGCAGGCAGTGCGGCACCGTCGAGGTGTAGGACGTCGCGTCCCAGTCCATGACGCACGGTGCGGGCGCGTCGACCGGCCAGCCGTACTGACCTGCCGCGTCGAGGCCGACGGTGACCGCGAGGTAGTCGCCGAACGCCTCGCCGATGGAGCCGGCGTCCAGGCTCGAGCCGAAGCCGGCCACCTGGGCGTCGTGCACCGCGTGGCCGTACTCGTGGACGATGACCTCGGCGTCCTCGGCGTCGTCGACGCCACCCTTGCCGAGCCGGATGTAGTCGTGCTTGTCCCAGGAGTAGCTGTTGTCCTGGCCGTACTGGTCGATGCGCACGTCCTGGCTCTCGGCGTTGACCGGGGGCAGGCTGCTGCCGAAGCCCAGGGACTGGAGGTACTCCTGGGCCTGGTTGACCCAGAAGTACGCCATCACCTGCTCGAAGCGGTCGTCGTCGCGCAGGTAGGAGAACGTGTTGGTGGGGCTGTAGGCAGCGGCACCGGTCGCGGACCGGACGTTGACCCACGCGCCGCGCAGGTAGCCGGAGCCGTCCAGGTTGCGGAGCGGGACCGTGGCGTACGCCGCGGCGGGCACCGCGGCAGCCGAGTCCTTCTGGTCGGTGAGGGTCTGGTCGCCCGAGGACTGCACCGGGTTGACCATGAACACGCTGCCGGTGCCCGACGACGTACCGCTGCCGGGCTTGGTGGCGGTGGCGGGGGCCGCGAGCACGACGCCGGCGAGAGCGGCGGCGGCGATCCCGACGAGGACGATGCGCTGAGGGGTACGACGGTTGTTCATCCGAGACTCGCAATCTGCAGGAAGGGTGATCGCCCCCGATCGATTGCGGTGGAATATATCCCCTCACCTACAGCTCGTGGCGGTACGGCGGGTCCGCGCCCGGTCGCGAGACCGTGACGGCGGCGGCGCGCGCCGCGTGCGCCAGCACCTCGGCGACCACCTCGACGTCGAGGTGGCGCAGTTGCTCGCGCCGGTCCGCGCCCAGCAGACCGCGCTCCCACAGCGCGTCGATGACGGCCGCTCCGAAGGTGTCGCCGGCGCCGATCGTGTCGGCCACCTCGACGGGCAGCGACGCGGCCTCGACCACTCCCGCCTCGTGCACCCAGGTCGCGCCCTCGCCGCCACGGGTGATCACGACCGCAGCCGGACCCAGCGCCAGGAGCGCCCGGGCGGCGGCCTCGTTGGGGAGCGCCGGGTAGAGCGCGGACAGGTCCTCGTCGGACGCCTTGACGACGTCGGAGGCGGCCACCAGCCGCTCGACGAGCGCGACCACGTCCGGGCCGGTGCCGGTGATCGCCGGCCGGGCGTTGACGTCGTAGCTGATCGTGGCCGCGGACCGCAGCCGCTCGACGAGTGCGAGCACGTCGTCGGCGCCCGGCTCGAGCACGGCGCCCAGCGAGCAGGTGTGCACGACCAGCGGCGCCGGCTCGTCGTCGACGGCCGGCACTCTCCACTCGAGGTCGAACTCGTACGTCGCGGCGCCGTCCGCGCCGATGGTCGCGGCGGCGGTCGCGGTGCGGTTCAGCACGTGCGGGTCGCCGGCCAGCTCGACCCCCGCGGCGGCCACGTGGCCGGCCAGCACCCGCCCCCGCTCGTCGTCGGCCCAGGCGGTCACGAACCGCACCCGCCGGCCCAGCCGCGCCAGCGCCACGGCCACGTTGGCGGCGCTGCCCCCGGCGTACTCCGTGGTGGTCCCGTCCGCGCCGTGCACGATGTCGACCAGGGACTCCCCCACCACCAGCACGCTGTCCATGGGATGTCTCTACCATGCGGGGATGCAGGTGCATCCGCTGGACCCGGGCTCACCGGCCGCGCCGTACGAGCAGCTGCGCACGCAGCTCGCGACCCGGGCCGCGTCGGGTGACCTTCCGGCCGGCACCCGGCTCCCGACCGTGCGGGCGCTCGCAGCAGAGCTGGGACTCGCGGTCAACACCGTCGCCCGCGCCTACCGCGAGCTCGAGGCCGACGGGGTGATCACGACCGAGGGCCGCCGCGGCACCTTCGTCGCGGCCACCGCCGCCGGTCGCTCCACCGAGGCCGCCGACGCCGCCGCGGCGTACGCCGCCACCGCCCGCCGCCTCGGCCTCACCCTCCCCGAGGCCGTCCACCTCCTCGACCACCACTGGTCGTCCGGTGGTTGAGGTGCGAGCGAAGCGAGCCTCGAAACCACCCGCCGGGACATGACGAAGGCCCGCCACCCTCGACGGGTGGCGGGCCTTGTCAGTGGATCAGGCGATCAGGCTCAGGCCTTGTCGTCGTCCTCGGTGGTCTCCTCGGCGGGAGCCTCGTCAGCGACGGGGTGCTCCTCGGCGACCACGCTGGTCTCGGGCGACGCCTCGTCGGTCAGCTCGGTGGGAGCCTCCTCGACGCCCGCGTCCTCCGACACCGTCTCCTCGACCGGAGCCTCCTCGGCCGGGGCCGGGGCAGCAGCGGCCGGGGCGGCCTTCTTCTTCGCCTTCGGGGCCGACGGCTTGTAGGCCTCGGTCACGAGCTCGATCACGGCCATCGGGGCGTTGTCGCCCTTGCGGGGGCCGATCTTCGTGATCCGGGTGTAGCCACCCGGACGCTCGGCGAAGGTCGGGCCGATCTCGGTGAAGAGGGTGTGCACGACCGACTTGTCGCGAATGGTCTTGAGGACCTCGCGACGGTTGTGCAGGTCGCCCTTCTTCGCCTTGGTGATCAGCTTCTCCGCGTGCGGACGCAGCGCGCGTGCCCGCGACTCGGTCGTCGTGATCCGGCCGTGCTCGAAGAGCTGGGTGGCCAGGTTCGCGAGGATGAGGCGCTGGTGCGCCGGGCTACCGCCGAGGCGGGGACCCTTGGTGGGCTTGGGCATTGCTTCTCTCGATTCTCCCCGGCCGTATCAGGTACCGGAGTAGATGTTGCTTTCTCAGGAATGGGTCAATCTGCGTGCCAGCGGTGCGCAGATCAGTACTGCTCGTCCTCGACGAAGGCATCGTCGTCGTCATCGCCGTACGCCGCGAGCGCGGCGTGCGGGTCGAAGCCGGGCGCGCTGTCCTTGAGGGACAGGCCCATCTCGACCAGCTTGGCCTTGACCTCGTCGATCGACTTCGCACCGAAGTTGCGGATGTCGAGCAGGTCCTGCTCCGAGCGGCTGATGAGCTCACCCACGGTGTGGATGCCCTCGCGCTTGAGGCAGTTGTAGGAGCGGACGGTCAGCTGCAGGTCCTCGACCGGGAGGGCGAGGTCGGCAGCCAGCTGCTCGTCGACCGGCGACGGGCCGATGTCGATGCCCTCGGCCTCGACGTTCAGCTCGCGGGCCAGGCCGAACAGCTCGACCAGGGTCTTGCCGGCCGAGGCGATCGCGTCGCGGGGACGGATCGACGGCTTGGTCTCGACGTCGATGACGAGCTTGTCGAAGTCGGTGCGCTGCTCGACACGGGTGGCCTCGACCTTGTAGGTCACCTTCAGCACGGGGCTGTAGATCGAGTCGACCGGCATCCGGCCGATCTCGTTGTCCGCGCCCTTGTTCTGGACGGCGGACACGTAGCCGCGGCCCCGCTCCACGACCAGCTCCATCTCCAGCTTGCCCTTGTCGGACAGCGTGGCGATCTTGAGGTCGGGGTTGTGCACCTCGACACCGGCCGGGGGCGCGATGTCGGCGGCGGTCACGTCACCGGCACCCGACTTGCGCAGGTACATGGTGACCGGCTCGTCGTGCTCGGAGGAGACGACGAGACCCTTGAGGTTGAGGATGACCTCGGTGACGTCCTCCTTGACCCCCTCGATGGTCGAGAACTCGTGGAGGACGTTGTCGATCTTGATGCTCGTGACCGAGGCACCGGGGATCGAGCTAAGGAGCGTACGGCGAAGCGAGTTGCCCAGCGTGTAGCCGAAGCCGGGCTCCAGGGGCTCGATCACGAACCTCGAGCGGAACTCGTCGACGGACTCTTCCGACAGGGTGGGGCGCTGTGCGATGAGCACTTGTTCTTTCCTTTCCGGACCTACCCGCTATATGACAGGCCCGAACTTCAGGGTTGACGGAAGGCGATCCACTAGATGGCCCCGCCCCAGACCCGGGGGTCTGGGGGCGGAGCCCCCAGCAGGGGGTCGAAGGGGGGCGAAGCCCCCCTTCTGTCTACTTCTTGGAGTAGTACTCGACGATGAGCTGCTCCTGGACCGGGATGTCGATCTGGGCCCGGACGGGGAGCTGGTGGACCAGGATCCGCATCCGGGTCGGGATCGCCTCGAGCCACGCCGGGACGACGCGCTCGCCGTGGGTCTCGCGGGCGACGATGAACGGCGTCATCTCCAGCGACTTCTCACGCACGTCGATGACGTCGTGGGCGGTGACCTGGAAGGACGGGATGTCGACCTTCCGGCCGTTCACCTTGAAGTGACCGTGGGTCACCAGCTGACGGGCGTGGCGGCGGGTCCGGGCGAAGCCGGCGCGGTACACCACGTTGTCGAGGCGGCACTCCAGCAGCTGGAGCAGGTTGTCGCCGGTCTTGCCGGAGCGACGCGAGGCCTCGGTGTAGTAGTTGTGGAACTGCTTCTCGAGGACGCCGTAGGTGTAGCGAGCCTTCTGCTTCTCACGAAGCTGGAGGAGGTACTCGCTCTCCTTGATGCGGCCGCGGCCGTGCTGGCCGGGGGGGTAGGGGCGACGCTCGTACGCCGAGTCGCCACCGACGAGGTCGACACCGAGGCGGCGCGACTTCTTGGTCATGGGGCCGGTGTAACGGGCCATAGCTACAAGTCTCCTGTTCTCGGGTCGATCAGACGCGGCGGCGCTTGGGCGGGCGGCAGCCGTTGTGGGGCGTGGGCGTGACGTCCTGGATGGTGCCGACCTCGAGGCCGATCGCACCCAGCGAACGGATCGCCGTCTCGCGGCCCGAGCCCGGGCCCTTCACGAAGACGTCGATCTTCTTCATGCCGTGCTCCATCGCCCGACGACCGGCAGCCTCGGCTGCCATCTGTGCGGCGAACGGGGTCGACTTGCGCGAGCCCTTGAAGCCGACGGTGCCGGCCGAGGCCCACGAGATCACCGCACCGGTCGGGTCGGTGATCGTCACGATCGTGTTGTTGAACGTGCTCTTGATGTGGGCCTCGCCCACGGCGACGTTCTTCTTCTCCTTGCGGCGCACCTTCTTGGCGCCGGCCGCAGTGCGGCTCTTGGGAGGCATGCAGTTATCTCCTGAAGTAGCTGGTCTGTGAGTGAGAGACGGCGGTCGAGCCGGTCGGGACCACGCAGGTGGTCACGAGGGCTTCGATCACTTGGCCTTCTTCTTGCCGGCAACCGTGCGCTTGGGACCCTTGCGGGTGCGCGCGTTGGTCTTGGTGCGCTGACCGCGGACCGGGAGGCCCTGGCGGTGGCGGCGACCCTGGTAGCTGCCGATCTCGATCTTGCGGCGGATGTCTGCCTGGACCTCGCGACGGAGGTCACCCTCGATCTTGAAGTTGGCTTCGATCTCGTCACGGAGCTTGACCAGCTCTTCGTCGCCCAGCTGGTGGACGCGCAGGTCGGGGTTGACCCCGGTGGCCTGCAGGACCTGCTGGGCGCGGGTACGGCCGATGCCGTAGATGTAGGTGAGTGCGATCTCGATGCGCTTGTCGCGCGGGAGGTCCACACCAACGAGGCGTGCCATGTGGTGGCTGTTTCCCTTCGGTTGTTCCGACAGGTTTCTGGTCGTGACGCGTCCTGAGCCTCGTGGTTCAGGCTCCGGCCTGTCGTCCGGAGGTGGTTGACCCGTCATGCGACGGGCTGAGCGATCACGTTGTGGTGTTCAGTTGTGTAGCGGGCGTATCGATCCAGTTGAGGGATTTCGATGCGCCCGTTCCGACCTCGCAAGCTCGGTCGGAGGGCTTACTCAATCTGCGGCTGAGACGCCGCGCACGACTTCGTCGTGCACGACTTCAGCCTTGGCGCTGCTTGTGGCGCGGGTTCTCGCAGATCACCATGACGCGGCCGTGGCGACGGATCACCTTGCACTTGTCACAGATGGGCTTGACGCTCGGCTTGACCTTCACTAGGAGGCCCTTTCGGATTCTCGGCTGCTACTTGTAGCGGTAGACGATCCGACCTCGCGTGAGGTCGTACGGCGAGAGCTCCACCACCACACGGTCCTCGGGGAGGATCCGGATGTAGTGCTGTCGCATCTTGCCGCTGATGTGGGCGAGAACCTTGTGGCCGTTGCTCAGCTCCACGCGGAACATCGCGTTCGGGAGGGCCTCCACGACGGTGCCCTCGATCTCGATCACGCCTTCTTTCTTCGGCATGTCCTCCACAATCTGTTGGATCTGTGTCTACCGTTGCTGCACCGGCACCGGCGTTCTTTCCGGTGACGGGTGGCCCGCGAACCTCCCCCGCCAGGGGCGGGAGTGGACCTCGTGCAGCCGCCTGTGGACCTCATCCCGGGCACACGGCGAAGCGCTCAGCAGAGCGATTCGGTTGTGATCCGGGCAGCCGCGAGGCACCACGAAGCAGACCCACGTTGGGCCGACACGCCAGTTTAGTCGGACCTGGCCGCGAAACACGAATCCGGCCGCTCGAAGCGGCGGCACCGGGCCGCAGAGGCGGCTTTCGAGCCGTTCCCGGCCGTGTGCGGTGCCGAGTCTACGCGTACGGCGGCACGACGCGTCATCCGGCCAGCAGGCGCAGCGTCTCCTCGCGGGCCGGGCTCGCGGCGGGCTCGGTGCCGGTCCACGCCCCCGCGACCGGGTGCACCATGACCTCGTCGACGCCGTACGTCGCCGCCAGGTCCTCGATCCGCGCCCGCGCACGGTCGGGCGCGTCGACCACCCAGCGCTGCGCCATCGACTCGACCAGCTCGACGTGGGCCGGGGGCAGCTCGACCTTCTCGGCCTCCTCGACCGAGAGCTGGGGGGCCAGGTCCCCGCCGGTGCGCAGCGCGACCATCGCGAGCAGCTGGGGCAGCGCGAGTCGCCGCGCCTCGTCCGCGGTGTCGGCGACCACGGCATTGACCGTCAGGAACGTCCGCGGCTCCGCGAGCTCGGGCGAGGGCCGGAAGCCCGAGCGGTAGAGCGCGAGCGCCTCCGCGGTGCCGTTGCCCGAGAAGTGGTGGGCGAACACGTAGGGCATGCCCTTCTCCGCGGCCAGCCGGGCGGAGTAGTCCGAGGAGCCGAGCAGCCAGATCGTGGGGACCGAGCGGGCGGCGGGCGTCGCCTTCAGCGGGTAGGTGCGGCCCTGGATGCCCAGACCGACACCGTCGGGCTCCATCATCGCCAGGACGTTCTCGACGTACTCGGGGAAGCGGGTGACCGCCTCGTCGCTCACTCCCCCGGCGCCGTGCCGCAGGGCATAGCTGGTGACCGGGTCGCTGCCCGGCGCCCGGCCGATGCCGAGGTCGATCCGGCCCGGGAAGGCCGCCTCGAGCAGCGCGAACTGCTCGGCCACGACCAGCGGCGCGTGGTTGGGCAGCATCACCCCGCCGGACCCGACCCGCATCCGCGAGGTCGCGCCCGCGACCAGCCCGATCAGGACCGGCGGGTTGGTCGCCGCCACCGCGGGCATGTTGTGGTGCTCGGCCAGCCAGTAGCGGCGGTACCCGAGCTCGTCCGCGACCCGGGCCAGCGAGAGGGTGGCGGCCAGAGCGTCACCCGTGGTCTGGTCACTGCGCACCGGCACGAGGTCGAGGACGGACAGGGCGGTACGACGTTCGCTCACCCCAGTGCCAACCGGGCCGGCGTCGGATCCATTCCGCCCGGACCCGGCGCGGTCAGTCGTCGCCGAGCGAGATCGTCCGCGCCTCGATCTCGGCCTTGGTCATCCGGGACGAGACCGCCAGGCTGACGACCGCGGTGACCGCGAGGGTCCCGACGATCACCACGAGCGAGAGCCAGATCGGGATGTCGGGTGCCCACTCGACGTGCTCGCCGCCATTGATGAACGGCAGCTCGTTCTCGTGCATCGCGTGCAGCACGAGCTTGACGCCGATGAAGCCGAGCAGGACCGCCAGCCCGTAGGACAGGTAGATGAGCCGCTGCAGCAGCCCACCGATGAGGAAGTACAGCTGCCGCAGGCCCATCAGCGCGAAGACGTTCGCAGTGAAGACCAGGTAGGGGTCGCGGGTGAGACCGTAGATCGCGGGGATCGAGTCCAGGGCGAAGAGCAGGTCGGTCGTGCCGAGGGTGAGCACCACGAGGAACATCGGGGTGATCAGCCGCTTGCCGTTCTCCTTGGTGAAGAGCTTGGTGCCGTTCCACTCGCTGGTGGCCGGCAGGTGGTTCTCCGCGAACCGGACCAGGCGGTTCTCCTCGAACTCCTCCTGGTCGTCGTCGGTGGAGCCCTGCTTCGCGAGCTTGACCGCGGTCCAGAGCAGGAAGGCACCGAAGACGTAGAACACCCAGCTGAACTCGTTGATCGCCGCGGCACCCACCACGATGAAGATCGCGCGCATCACCAGCGCGAGCACGATGCCGATCATCAGCGCGGTCTGCTGGTACTGCCGAGGCACCGAGAAGTTCGCCATGATGATGATGAAGATGAACAGGTTGTCGATCGAGAGCGAGTACTCGGTCAGCCAGCCGGCGAAGAACTCGGGTCCGGGGTGCGGGGAGAGCTCGTGCGGCTCGGCGAAGAACCAGAGGGCCAGGCCGAAGAGCACGGCGAGCCCGATGAAGAAGACCAGGTGGCGGCTCACCTCGGGCATCGTCGGCTCGTGCGGCCGCCGCGCGATCACCACGAGGTCCACGAACAGGACGCCGACCGTGACGGCGATGGTGATCACCCAGACGAGCGGTGAGGCGACGGAGTCGCCGGTGAAAGCGGTCATCGAGTGGTTCTCCTCCGGAGTGGCCCAGGGTGCCAACGTACGTCGCACGCGGGCATGGTCGTGTCTCCGGAGGTCTCTTCCGCTCGGGTCACGAGCCGATGGCACCGGGTCCGGGCGCGGGCCCGGGCCGTACTGACGACGCCACCGTGACGGGAATACTCCCCTCCTGGCAGGAGCATCCTGTCACGCGCCGCCCGGGACGCGCGAAACGGGGCCGGCGCGAGGGTCAGCGGCCGCCGAACGGGACGCCGAGCGCGGTGAGCTCCGCCTCGCCGCCGTCCAGGGCCGTGAGGACCCAGGTGCCCTGCGGGGTGATCGTGAAGGTGTGCTCGAAGTGGGCCGCCCAGCTGCCGTCGTCGGTGACCACGGTCCAGTCGTCCTCGAGCAGCGAGGTCTCCTTGGTGCCGAGCGTGATCATCGGCTCGACCGCCAGCGCGAGCCCCTCCACCAGGCGGGGGCCCTTGCCGGGTCGGCCGTAGTTGGGAACGTTCGGCGGCTGGTGCATCTGGGAGCCGATGCCGTGGCCGGTGTAGTCCTCGAGGATGCCGTAGCCGCCCTGGCTCCGGACGTGGGTCTCGACGGCATGGGAGATGTCCGTGACCCGCCCGCCGAGGCGCGCGGCCGCGATCCCTCGCCACATCGCCTCCTCGGTGACCCGCATCAACCGGGTCACCTCGTCGGGCACGGCGCCGACGGCGACGGTGATCGCGGCATCACCGTGCCAGCCGTCGACGATGGCCCCGCAGTCGATCGAGACGACGTCACCCTCGACGATCACCCGGCCACCGGGGATGCCGTGCACGACCTCGTCGTTGACCGAGGCGCAGATGCTCGCCGGGAAGCCGTGGTAGCCCTTGAAGGACGGCACCGCACCCGAGGAGCGGATGCTGTCCTCCGCGATCGCGTCCAGCTCGCCGGTCGAGATCCCCGCTCGCACGCTGCCGCGGAGCAGCTCCAGGGTGCGTCCGACGACGAGGCCGGCCTTGCGCATGCCGTCGATCTGGGCAGGCGTCTTGATCTCGATGCCGCGGTCGAGCAACCCCATCACGAGCCTCGCTGAGCGGTGCCCAGGGCGTGCGTCGGCAAGGCGGAGGAGGGAAGGCGACCTTCAAAGCGCAGCGGTCGTCGACCGACGACAACGCAGCCGACGTGCGTCATGGGTGCCGCTCAGGATTCGGGGATGACGTCGAGGGCGTCAAAGATGCGAGCCGTGACCTCGTCGACCTCGCCGCTGCCGTCGATCTCGTGCACGATCCCGCGCTCCTGGTAGATCGCGATCAGCGGCTCGGTCTGCTCGAGGTAGACCTCCTGCCGGCGCCGGATCACGTCCTCGGTGTCGTCGGCACGGCCCTCGACCTGGGCCCGCTGGAGCAGCCGGCCCACGATCTCGTCCTGGTCGACGGTGAGGCAGACGACGGCGTCGAGCCGGTGGCCGGTGAACCGGATCATCCCGTCGAGCTCCTCGACCTGCGAGACGGTCCGCGGGTAGCCGTCGAGCAGGAAGCCGTTGGCGGCGTCCGGCTCGTCGATCCGGTTGCGGACCATCCGGTTCGTGACCTCGTCGGGGACGTAGTCGCCTGCGTCCATGTAGCGCTTCGCCTCGATGCCGAGTGGGGTGCCCTCGGAGACGTTCGCACGGAAGATGTCGCCGGTCGAGATCGCGGGGATCTTGAAGTGCTCGGCGATGAACTTCGCTTGGGTTCCCTTGCCGGCCCCGGGGGGGCCCATGATGATCAGGCGCATGTCAGCGGCATTGTCGCAGAGCGCGTCGAGGCGCCGCCCTCGTTAGTGATCAATCGCATATCAGCGCAGGAATCCTTCGTAGTTGCGCTGCTGGAGCTGGCTCTCGATCTGCTTCACCGTGTCCAGCGCGACGCCGACCATGATCAGGATGCTGGTGCCGCCGAACGGGAAGTTCTGGTTGGCACCGATGACGGCGAAGGCGATCAGCGGGATCAGGGCGATCAGCCCCAGGTAGAGAGCACCCGGCAGCGTGATGCGGGACAGGACGTAGGACAGGTAGTCCTCGGTCGGCTTGCCCGCCCGGATCCCGGGGATGAAGCCGCCGTACTTCTTCATGTTGTCGGCCACCTCTTGGGGGTTGAAGGTGATCGAGACGTAGAAGTAGGTGAAGAACACGATCAGGAGGAAGAACGAGATCATGTAGAGCGGGTGGTTGCCCCGGACGAGGTAGTCGTTGATGAACTGCGCCCACGCGGAGTCCGCGTTCGGGTTGAAGGACACCAGCATGGCCGGCAGGTAGAGCAGCGAGGAGGCGAAGATGACCGGGATGACGCCGGCCTGGTTGACCTTCAACGGGATGTAGGTCGAGCTGCCGCCGAACATCTTGCGGCCGACCATCCGGCGGGCGTACTGCACCGGGATCCGGCGCTGGGCCTGCTCGACGAAGATGACCGCCGCGATCACCACGAACCCGATGATCACCACGATGCCGAAGGTCCACCAGCCCTTGGACTGCTGCACTCCCCACAGGGATGACGGGAAGCCCGACACGACCTGGGTGAAGATCAGCAGCGACATGCCGTTGCCGATGCCGTGCTCGGTGATCAGCTCGCCGAGCCACATGATCACGGCGGTGCCGGCGGTCATCGTCACGACCATGACCAGGAACGTCCCGGTGCCGTTGTCGTGCAGCAGCGGGTAGGTGTCGGGGTCGCAGCCCTGCAGCAGGTTGCCCGACCGGGCGAGCGCCACGATGCCCGTGGCCTGGAGGACCGCGAGGCCCAGCGTCAGGTAGCGGGTGTACTGCGTGATCTTGGTCTGGCCGGACTGGCCTTCCTTCTTCAGCGCCTCGAGCCGTGGGATCACCACGACGAGCAGCTGCAGGATGATGCTCGCGGTGATGTACGGCATGATGCCCAGCGCGAAGATCGTGATCTGCAGCAGCGCTCCGCCGGAGAACATGTTGACCATGCTGTAGAGGTCTGCATTGCTGCCGTTGTTGGCGATATCGATGCAGCTCTTGACGTTGGCCACGTCGACGCCAGGGGTCGGGACCTGGGACCCCAGCCGGAAGATCGTGATGATCAACAGGACGAACAGCAGCTTCCGCCGCAGGTCCGGGGTCCGGAAAGCGTTCGCGAACGCGCTCAGCACGAGATCCTCTTTCTCCAAGCGTGAAGCGGTCCCTGCGACTCGATCGCAAGGACCCGGGGAAGCCTAACAGGCGGGGTGATGGCCCCAGAACGCGCGACGGGCGCGGCCGGTCCTGCCAGGGGCAGGACTGCCGCGCCCAACGCGCTGAAGCGGGTCACCCGTCGGTCACACCAACGTGGTGGTGCCGCCGGCGGCCTCGATCTTCTCCTTGGCCGAGCCGGAGAACGCGTTCGCGCTCACCTGCACGGCCACGGACAGGTCACCCTGGCCGAGGACCTTGACGGGGAGACCGTCGCGGACGGCGCCCTTGGCGACGAGGTCGTCGACCGTCACGGCCCCACCCTCGGGGAAGAGCTCGCCCAGGCGGTCGAGGTTGACGACCTGGAACTCCACCTTGTTCGGGTTCTTGAAGCCCTTGAGCTTCGGGAGCCGCATGTGGATCGGCATCTGGCCGCCCTCGAAGGCGGACGGGACCTGGTAGCGGGCCTTGGTGCCCTTGGTGCCACGGCCCGCCGTCTTGCCCTTGGAGCCCTCACCACGGCCGACGCGCGTCTTGGCGGTCTTGGCGCCCTTGGCGGGACGCAGGTTGTGCAGCTTGAGCGTCATGTCACTCGACCTCCTCGACCGTCACGAGGTGACGGACGGTGTTGACCATGCCGCGGATCTCCGGGCGGTCCTCCTTCACCACGACGTCGCCGATGCGCTTGAGACCGAGCGTGCGCAGGGTCTCGCGCTGGTTGGCCTTGACGCCGACGGTGCCCTTCTTCTGCTGGACCTTGAGCTGCGCCATCAGGAGGACACCTCCTGCGAGGCGCCCGCCGGCACCTCGGCACGGGCCCGGAGCAGGGCCGCCGGAGCGACCTCCTCGACCGGCAGGCCGCGCCGAGCAGCGACAGCCTCGGGCTGCTCGAGCATCTTGAGGGCCGCCACCGTCGCGTGGACGATGTTGATCTGGTTCGACGAGCCGAGCGACTTGCTCAGCACGTCGTGGATGCCGGCGCACTCCAGCACCGCGCGCACCGGGCCACCGGCGATGACGCCGGTACCGGGAGCGGCGGGACGCAGGAGGACCACACCGGCGGCCTTCTCACCCTGGACGGGGTGCGGGATCGTGCCCTGGATGCGCGGGACGCGGAAGAATGCCTTCTTCGCCTCCTCGACGCCCTTGGCGATCGCCGCGGGGACTTCCTTGGCCTTGCCGTAGCCGACGCCGACCAGACCCTCGCCGTCGCCGACGATCACGAGGGCGGTGAAGCTGAAGCGACGACCACCCTTCACGACCTTGGCGACACGGTTGATCGCAACGACGCGCTCGATGTAGGCGGTCTTGTCAGCACCCTGGCCGCGACGGTCGTCGCGTCCACCACGGCGCTCGCCACCGCGCTGACTGCGCTGGGCTCCGCTCATGAGACTTTCCTCTTCTCTCTTCTTGCGTATCTATCGCGATCAGAAGGTCAGGCCGCCCTCGCGGGCGCCCTCCGCCAGGGCCGCGACGCGACCGTGGTACTTGTTGCCGGCGCGGTCGAAGACCACGCCGTCCACGCCGGCGGACTTCGCCCGCTCGGCGACCAGCTCGCCGACCTTCTTGGCCTTGGCGGTCTTGTCACCCGTGAAGCCACGCAGGTCCGGCTCCATGGTGGAGGCCGACGCGAGCGTCTTGCCGACCAGGTCGTCGACGACCTGGACGGTGATGTGCTTCGAGGATCGGGTGACGACGAGACGCGGGCGCTCCGACGTGCCGGAGACCTTCTTGCGGCCGCGCACCTGTCGACGCAGGCGGGACTTGGTCCGCGCAGCGGTGTGCTTGTTGTTCGAAAGCGAGATCGCCATGGTTACTTACCGGCCTTTCCGACCTTGCGGCGGATCTGCTCGCCGGCGTAGCGGACGCCCTTGCCCTTGTACGGCTCGGGCTTGCGCAGCTTGCGGATGTTGGCGGCCACCTCACCGACGAGCTGTTTGTCGATGCCCTGGACGCCGAGGCGAGTGGGGCCGTCGACGGTGAAGGTGATGCCCTCGGGGGCGTTGAACGTGATGGGGTGCGAGTACCCGAGCTGGAACTCCAGCTGGGTCGGGCCCTTGGACAGGACGCGGTAGCCGACGCCCACGATCTCGAGCCTCTTCTCGTAGCCCTCGGTCACACCCACCACCATGTTGTTGACCAGGGTGCGGGTGAGCCCGTGGAGGGCCCGGCTCTGACGCTCGTCGTCGGGACGCTTGACGTCGAGGACGCCGTCGCCCTTCTCCACGATGATGGGGGCGGCCACGGTGTGGGACAGGGTGCCCTTGGGGCCCTTGACCGTCACGTGCGCGCCGTCGATGGCGACGTCGACACCCGACGGGACCGCGACGGGGAGCTTGCCAATACGCGACATGCTTCTAGATCTCCTTCTCGGTCTCGTCGTTACCAGACGTAGGCGAGGACTTCCCCACCCACGCCCTTCTGGTTTGCCTGGCGGTCGGTCAGCAGGCCCTGGCTGGTCGAGATGATCGCGACGCCGAGGCCGCCGAGCACCTTCGGGAGACCCGTGTGCTTGGCGTACACGCGCAGACCGGGCTTGCTGATCCGGCGGACGCCGGCGATCGAGCGCTCCCGGTTGCGGCCGTACTTGAGGGTGATCGTCAGCGTCTTGCCGACCTCGCCCTCGGCCGGCTCGGTGACCTCGTAGGAGGTGATGTACCCCTCCTGCTTGAGGATGTCGGCGACACCCTGCTTGAGCTTGCTGTACGGCATGGAGACCGCATCGTGGTACGCCTGGTTGGCGTTGCGCAGACGCGTGAGCATGTCTGCGATCGGGTCAGTCATCGTCATTGCGGTTGTTTCTCTCTCTTCTGCGGTTTCGCGCCCCTCGCGGAGACGCGACCTTCAGCGGTTGTGGAGGGTGGTGGTCACCAGCTGGACTTGGTCACGCCCGGCAGCTCGCCCCGGTGCGCCATCTCCCGGAGGCAGATGCGGCACAGGCCGAACTTGCGGTAGACGGCCTTGGGCCGGCCGCAGCGCTGGCAGCGGGTGTAGCCGCGCACCGCGAACTTCGGCTTGCGAGCGGCCTTGACCTTCAGAGCGGTCTTCGCCATGTCAGTTCTCCTTGAACGGGAAGCCGAGCTGCTTCAACAGCGCGCGACCCTGCTCGTCATTGGTGGCGGTGGTGACGACCGTGATGTCCATCCCGCGCGAGCGGTCGATCCGGTCCTGGTCGATCTCGTGGAACATGACCTGCTCCGTGAGACCGAACGTGTAGTTGCCGCGACCGTCGAACTGGTTGGGGTTGAGACCCCGGAAGTCGCGGATACGCGGGAGCGCGAGCGAGAGCAGCCGGTCGAGGAACTCCCACATCCGGTCGCCGCGCAGCGTGGTGTGCGCGCCGATCGGCATGCCCTCACGCAGCTTGAACTGGGCGATGGACTTGCGGGCCTTGGTCACCAGCGGCTTCTGGCCGGTGATCGCGGTGAGGTCCTTGACGGCACCCTCGATCAGCTTCGAGTCGCGAGCCGCCTCGCCGACGCCCATGTTGACCACGATCTTGGTCAGCCCGGGCACCTGCATGACGTTCTTGATGTCGAACTCGGAGCGCAGCGCGGGGAGGATCTCCTCGCGGTAGCGGGTCTTGAGACGAGGGGTGACCGACGCTGAGGCGGTCGTCTGGGTCTCGGTCATCAGATTTCCTTGCCGGTCTTGCGCGAGATGCGGACGCTGCGCTCCGCCTTGTACGTCGAGCCGTCCGGGCGGCGCTTGGTGACCTCGTCGCGGCGGAAGCCGACCCGGGTCACGCCGTCACCGTCGACGAGCATCACGTTGGAGACGTGGATCGGGGCCTCGGCGGTGATGATGCCGCCGGTGGTCCCGGCGCGACCGCCCTGGTTGACGACCTTGGTGTGCCGCTTGACGCGGTTCACGCCCTCGACGATCACCCGCTGCTCCTCACGGAGCACCTGGATGACCTTGCCCTCGGCGCCCTTGTCCTTGCCGGCGATCACCTTGACGGTGTCGCCCTTCTTGATGTTCAGACTCTTGGCCATGACTCAGAGCACCTCCGGTGCGAGCGAGATGATCTTCATGAACTTCTTCTCGCGCAGCTCGCGGCCCACGGGGCCGAAGATGCGGGTCCCACGGGGCTCGCCGTCGTTCTTGAGAATGACGGCGGCGTTCTCGTCGAAGCGGATGTACGAGCCGTCGGGACGGCGGCGCTCCTTGACGGTGCGCACGATCACGGCCTTGACGACATCACCCTTCTTCACGTTGCCACCGGGGATCGCGTCCTTGACGGTGGCGACGATGACGTCGCCGATACCGGCGTAGCGCCGACCCGAGCCGCCGAGAACACGGATGCAGAGGATCTCCTTCGCACCGGTGTTGTCGGCGACCTTGAGCCGCGACTCCTGCTGAATCATTTCTTCTCCTGGTTGTCGTGCCGGTTCTCAACGCCTCGGCGGGCGGTGAGCCTGGCCGAACGGGTGAGTTACTTGGCCTTCTCGAGGATCTCGACGACGCGCCAACGCTTGGTGGCCGACAGCGGACGGGTCTCCATGAGGAGGACACGGTCGCCGATGCCACACTCGTTCTGCTCGTCGTGCGCCTTGAGCTTGCTCGTGCGACGCATGACCTTGCCGTACAGCGCGTGCTTCACACGGTCCTCGACGGACACGACCACGGTCTTGTCCATCTTGTCGCTGACGACCAGGCCCTCGCGGACCTTGCGGGCGTTCCGCGCAGCAGTCTGCTCGCTCATGCGTCACCATCCTCGTTGCTGTCGTTGCCCGGGGCGGTGCGGATGCCGAGCTCGCGCTCACGCACCACGGTGTAGATCCGGGCGATGTCCTTCTTGACCGTGCGGAGACGGCCGTGGCTCTCCAGCTGGCCGGTGGCCGCCTGGAAGCGGAGGTTGAAGAGCTCCTCCTTGGCCTCGCGGAGCTTGGCCTCGAGGTCGACGGCGTTCAGCTCGTCGAGCTCGTGAGCAGTCGTAGCCATCAGAATTCACCTGCTTCGCGGGAGATGAACCGGCACTTCATCGGGAGCTTGTGCATCGCGCGGCGCATGGCCTCGCGGGCAGTCGTCTCGTCGACGCCGGAGAGTTCGAACATGACCCGGCCCGGCTTCACGTTGGCGATCCACCACTCGGGAGAGCCCTTGCCGGAGCCCATGCGGGTCTCGGCAGGCTTCTTGGTCAGCGGGCGGTCGGGGTAGATGTTGATCCACACCTTGCCGCCACGCTTGATGTGACGCGTCATGGCGATACGAGCGGACTCGATCTGCCGGTTGGTCACGTAGTGGGACTCGATCGCCTGGATGCCGAAGTCACCGAAGGCCAGGCGGGTGCCACCCTTGGCCGCACCGGTCCGCTTGGGGTGGTGCTGCTTGCGGTGCTTGACACGACGGGGCATCAACATGGCTCAGCCCTCCTTGGGGGTGTCAGCGGCCGGAGCCGGAGCGGCGGCCTCGGCCGGGGCTGCGGGAGCGTCGGCGCGGTCCGAGCGCGCCGGACGGTCGCCACGGGAGCCACGGCTCGGACGCTCGCCGCCACGCTCGTTGCCACGGGTCGGGCGACCACCGCGGCCGGGGACCCCGGCGCGGGCGGCGGCCTGGGCCTGGCGCTCGGCACGGGTGCCGGCGACCTCGCCCTTGTAGATCCAGACCTTCACGCCGATGCGGCCGAAGGTCGTCTTGGCCTCGTAGAAGCCGTAGTCGATGTCGGCACGCAGGGTGTGCAGCGGGACGCGGCCCTCGCGGTAGAACTCGGTGCGCGACATCTCGGCACCGTTGAGGCGGCCCGAGCACTGGATCCGGATGCCCTTGGCACCCGAGCGCATCGTGGTCTGCATGGCCTTGCGCATGGCGCGACGGAACTGCACGCGGCCGGAGAGCTGCTCGGCAACACCCTGGGCGACCAGCTGCGCGTCCATCTCGGGGTTCTTGACCTCGAGGATGTTCAGCTGCACCTGCTTGCCGGTGAGCTTCTCGAGCTCGCCGCGGATGCGGTCGGCCTCGGCGCCACGGCGGCCGATGACGATGCCCGGACGCGCGGTGTGGATGTCCACTCGCACGCGGTCACGGGTGCGCTCGATCTCGACCTTGGAGATGCCGGCCCGCTCCATGCCCTTGGAGAGCAGCTTGCGGATGGCGACGTCCTCGCCGACGTACGCCTTGTAGAGCTTGTCGGCGTACCACCGGCTCTTGTGGTCGGTCGAGATGCCGAGGCGGAAGCCGTTCGGGTTGATCTTCTGGCCCATCAGGCACTCTTCCTCTTCTTCAGGGACGCCTTCTTCTCTGCCACCACGTCGGCCGGCTGGACGACGAGCGTGATGTGGCTGGTGCGCTTGTTGATGCGGGTCGCACGACCCTGCGCACGGGGGCGCCAGCGCTTCATCGTCGGGCCCTCGTCGACCTGGGCCACGGCGACCACGAGGGCGCTGCGGTCGAGGCTCTCGGTGGTCTCGGCGTTGGCGACCGCGCTCTCGAGGACCTTGTAGACGGTCTCGGAGGCGGCCTGCGGCGCGAACTGCAGCAGCGAGAGGGCGTCGTCCACGGGCAGCCCGCGGACCATGTCGACGACCCGGCGGGCCTTCATCGGCGTGATCCGCACGTAGCGGGCGCTCGCGAAGGCTCCGGGCTGGTCGCCGAGCAGCGACTCGCGGCGGGCGCTGGTGCGCCTGCGCTCGGTGGTGCTCATCGGCGTCGTCCCTTCCGGTCTTCCTTGACGTGCCCGCGGTAGGTGCGGGTGGGAGCGAACTCCCCGAGCTTGTGGCCGACCATGGCGTCGGTCACGAAGACCGGCACGTGCTTGCGACCGTCGTGCACGGCGATCGTGTGACCGATCATGTCCGGCACGATCATCGACCGGCGCGACCAGGTCTTGATGACGTTGTGCGAGCCCTTGGCGTTCTCGGCGTCCACCTTCTTCTGCAGGTGGTCGTCGACGAACGGGCCCTTCTTCAGGCTGCGAGGCATGTCTCTATTTCCCTATCAGCGCTTGTTCTTGCCGGTCTTGCGGCGACGGATGATCTGGGAGTCGCTGGCCTTGCGCTTGCGCGTACGGCCCTCGGGCTTGCCCCAGGGGGACACCGGGTGACGACCACCCGAGGTCTTGCCCTCGCCACCACCGTGGGGGTGGTCGACCGGGTTCATGACCACACCGCGGACGGTCGGACGCTTGCCCTTCCAGCGCATGCGGCCGGCCTTGCCCCAGTTGATGTTCGACTGCTCGGCGTTGCCGACCTCACCGACGGTGGCGCGGCAGCGCACGTCGACGAAGCGCATCTCGCCCGAGGGCAGACGCAGCGTCGCGCGGGAGCCCTCACGGGCGACCAGCTGGGCGCTGTTGCCGGCGGAGCGGGCGATCTTCGCGCCGCCACCGGGCCGCAGCTCCACGCAGTGGATGGTCGTACCGACCGGGATGTTGCGCAGCGGCAGGTTGTTGCCGGGCTTGATGTCGGCGTTCGGCCCCGACTCGACGCGCGTGCCCTGCGACAGGTCCTTCGGCGCGATGATGTAGCGCTTCTCGCCGTCGACGTAGTGCAGCAGCGCGATGCGCGCGGTGCGGTTGGGGTCGTACTCGATGTGCGCGACCTTGGCCGGGACACCGTCCTTGTCGTAGCGACGGAAGTCGATGATGCGGTAGGCGCGCTTGTGACCGCCACCCTGGTGCCGGGTGGTGATCCGGCCCTGGTTGTTGCGGCCGCCCTTCTTGGGCAGCGGACGCGTCAGCGACTTCTCCGGAGTGGTCCGGGTGATCTCGACGAAGTCGGCGACCGACGAGCCGCGACGGCCCGGGGTAGTCGGCTTGTACTTGCGGATAGCCATGTGTCTAGTCCTCGTATCCAGGTGCCCGGTCAGGAGACCGGGCCTCCGAAGATGTCGATGCGGTCGCCCTCAGCGAGGCTGACGATCGCGCGCTTGGTGTCCTTGCGCTTACCCAGCCCGTTGCGGGTCCGGCGCGTCTTGCCCGGACGGTTGATCGTGTTGACGGAGGTCACCTTGACGTTGAACACCTTCTCGACCGCGATCTTGATCTCGGTCTTGTTGGCGTCGGGGTGCACCAGGAAGGTGTACTTGTTCGCGTCGAGGAGGCCGTAGCTCTTCTCGGACACGACCGGCGCCAGCAGGATGTCGCGGTGGTCCTTGTGCAGCGTGCTCATGCGCGTACTCGCTTCGCTCCGTGCGCGCATGAGGCACATGTCGCGCGGTCTTGAATGGTTCGCTCGCTCCGCTCGCTCACTTCGCAGCCTCCTCGGCCGAAACGGGCTTGGACAGCGCGGTGCCGTTCACGAAGGCGTCGTAGGCGCCCTGCGTGAAGACGACGTCGTCGGACGCCAGCACGTCGTAGGTGTTGAGCTGGTCGACCGCCACGATGTGCACCTGGGGAGCGTTGCGCAGCGACAGCCAGGTGACGGTGTCGGTGCGCTCCAGCACCACGAGGAAGCGCGACCGGTCGGAGAGCGTCGTCAGCGCGGCCAGGGCCGCCCGGGTCGACGGTGCCTCCGCGGCGATGATCGACTCCACCACGTGGATGCGGTCGTTGCGCGCCCGGTCGGAGAGGGCACCGCGCAGCGCGGCGGCCTTCATCTTCTTGGGCGTCCGCTGGTCGTAGTTGCGCGGCTGCGGGCCGTGGACGACGCCACCGCCGGCGAACTGCGGCGCACGGGTCGAGCCCTGACGGGCGCGGCCGGTGCCCTTCTGCTTGTAGGGCTTGCGGCCACCGCCGCGAACCTCGCCGCGGGTCTTGGTGGCGTGCGTGCCCTGGCGGGCGGAGGCCTGCTGGGCCACCACGACCTGGTGCATCAGCGGGATGTTGACCTCGACGTCGAAGATCTCGGCGGGCAGGTCGACCTTCGCAGCCTTGGGAGCGGCGGCCTTGGCGGGCGCGGCCTTCTTGGCGGGCGCGGCCTTCTTGGCCGGAGCAGCCTTCTTGGCGGTGGTCGCCTTCTTGGCGGCCGTCTTCTTCGCCGGAGCCGACTCGTCGGGAGTGGTCTTCTCGTTGTCCTCAGCCATGATCAGACCTCCTGCGTCTTCTTGGCGGCCGAGCGGAGCACCACGACGCCACCCTTGGGGCCGGGAACCGCGCCCTTGAGGAGGATCAGGCCCTTCTCGACGTCCACGGCGTGCACGGTGACGTTCTGGGTGGTGACGGTGTCGGTACCCATCCGGCCGGCCATGCGGACGCCCTTGAACACGCGGCCCGGGGTGGCGCAGGCGCCGATCGATCCGGGCTTGCGGTGGTTGCGGTGGGCGCCGTGGGAAGCGGAGACACCGGCGAAGCCGTGTCGCTTCATGACACCGGCGAAGCCCTTGCCCTTGCTGGTGCCGGTCACGTCGATCTCCTCGCCCGGGGCGAAGGTGTCGACGGCCAGCTCCTGGCCCACGGTGTAGTCGGCGGCGAGGGCGGTGCGGATCTCGACCAGGTGGCGGCGCGGCGTGGTGCCGGCCTTGCCGAAGTGGCCGGCCTGCGGCTTGGTCACCTTGCGGCCGTCGATCTCACCGAAGCCGACCTGGATGGCGTTGTAGCCGTCGGTGGCGGGGGTCCGGACCTGGGTCACCACGTTGGTGCTGGCGGCGATCACGGTCACGGGGACGACGCGGTTGTTCTCGTCCCAGACCTGGGTCATGCCGAGCTTGGCGCCCAGCAGGCCCTTCACGTTGCGTTCGAAAGTCATCTCAGGAACCTCAGAGCTTGATCTCGATGTCGACACCGGCAGGCAGGTCGAGGCGCATGAGCGAGTCGACGGTCTTCGGCGTGGGGTCGATGATGTCGATGAGGCGCTTGTGGGTGCGCATCTCGAAGTGCTCGCGGGAGTCCTTGTACTTGTGGGGCGAGCGGATGACGCAGTACACGTTCTTCTCGGTCGGCAGCGGCACCGGGCCGGCGACCTTGGCACCCGTGCGGGTGACCGTGTCCACGATCTTGCGCGCCGAGGTGTCGATCACCTCGTGGTCATAGGCCTTGAGCCTGATGCGGATCTTCTGTCCCGCCATAGGTCTCTCTCGTCCTTCTCGATTCGGTACCGCGTGCAGTCCCGGGGGTTCCTCCGGCTTGAGTCGTCCCCGCCCGTGCTTCCCCACCTCGCAGCTCCGACCCCCGCGGTCGGGCGTGTCGCACCTGCTAGGCGCAACACGAGACCGGGTGGATCTCGTCTGCTGTGGTGGTGGTGCCCGACGGTTCGTCGAGCGGATCGGGTCTCCTGGGTCGGTGCGGCCGCACGCCGGACCACTGACCTCTCGTGGAGACGCGATTCAGTAGTCAAGATGTGGCGCACCCCGGCAACCCGCCGAAGCAACCGGACTATCTTGACAGAGATCGCCGCGAGCGCCAAACCGGGGTCGGCGGCATCCGGATCCGCGCCTCGCGCACGCCCGAACGGCCACGAGAACACGTTCTAGATCCGAGATATCCTACGGCGATGATCATCGATCTGCCCGAGGGCGTGGACCCCATCCTGCACGTGTGGGGCGAGATGGTCCCGCACATCGGCGTCGCGGCGTCCCGGTTCTCCCAGAGCGTCTACAGCCACACCACCCTGGGTCTCCGCGAGTTCGAGGCCGCGCGGCTGCGGATCGCCCAGATCAACGGCTGTGTGTTCTGCCAGGACTGGCGCACCGAGCGTGACGGCGCCACGGTCGAGGACTCCTTCCCCGACGCGGTGGCCGGCTGGCGGACCGCGACCGACCTCGACGAGCGCGTCCGGCTCGCCGCCGAGTACGCCGAGCGCTTCGCCCTCGACCACCACGGCCTGGACGAGGAGTTCTGGACCCGGGTGAAGCGGGCCTACAGCGACGCGGAGATCGTCGAGCTCTCGATGTGCCTGGGCTCCTGGATCGCGTTCGGCCGGCTCAACCGGGTGCTGGGCCTGGACACCGCGTGCCAGCTGCCCGCGCGGCAGGGCTGACCCGGTGGCGCGGCTGACAGGATAGGCGCGTGTCGGGCGACGAATACCCTCCCCCGCCCGGGTGGCAGCCCCCACCCGCGGCCCCGGCGCCGACCTGGGGAGCACCTCCCTCGGCCGGTCCCGCCGCCGGCACCTGGGCGCCCGCCCCGGGGATGCTGGGCGCCGCGCACAAGCCGGGCGCGATGCCGCTGCGGCCGCTCTCGCTCGGCGACATGTACGACGCGGCGTTCCGGATCATCCGGTTCAACCCGCGGGCGACGGTCGGCTCCTCGGTGCTCGTCGCCGCGGTCTCGATGGCGGTCCCGGTGCTGGTCACCGCGCTGCTGACCGTCCTCGTCGACCTCTCCGCGGCCCAGTCCGGCGACGACCTCTCGACCGCCGAGCTCCTGGGCTACGCGGGCTCGATCGGGTCGCTGTTCCTCGGCACGATGCTGCAGTCGATCGGCTCGATCCTGGTCACCGGCATGGTGGCCCACGTGACGGCCGCCGCCGCGATCGGTCGCCGGCTCACGCTCGGTGAGGCCTGGGCCGCGACCCGGGGCTCACGCTGGCGTCTGGTGGGGCTCACGCTGCTGCTCGGGCTCATGCTGGCCGGCGGGCTGCTCGCCTACGGCGCGCTGTGGGTGCTCGCCGTCGTGCTGCTCCCCACCTGGGCGATCGTGCTGTTCGGGGTCGTCACGGTGCCCGCGTTCCTCGCCTTCGCCTGCTGGTTCTGGATCCGGGTCTACTACCTCCCGGTCCCGGCGCTGATGCTCGAGCGCACCGGCGTGCTCGTCGCGATCGGTCGCGGGTTCCGGCTGACCCGGCGCCAGTTCTGGCGGACCTTCGGGATCGCGCTGCTCACGCTGCTGGTCGCGGGGATCGCCGGCAGCATGCTCTCGGCGCCGTTCTCGATCGGCGCCCAACTGCTGCCGCTGGCGATGGCCGACTCGCGCTACGCGGTCCTCGTGCTCGTGGCGCTGACCGCCGTCGGCACCGTCGTCCAGACGGCGTTCGTCACGCCGTTCACCTCCGCGGTCACGAGCGTGCAGTACCTCGACCAGCGGATCCGCAAGGAGGCGTACGACGTCGAGCTGATGACCCAGGCAGGGATCACCGCGTCGTGACCTGGCTGCTCGCGGCGGCCCTGTCCGAGCCGCCGCTCGACCCCTCGCCGGACGACGCGAGCTCGCTGTTGCGCCGCGAGCTGGTCCGGCCGGAGTACCACGAGCACGACGTGCTCCAGCAGATCCTCGACTGGGTCGGCCGCATGGTCGACGGCGCGGTGGACGCGGCCTCGGGCACGCCACCGCTGTCGACCTTCGCGGCGATGGTCGCGTTCCTGCTCCTGGCCCTCGGGCTGGGCTGGCTGCTCTCGCGGGCCCGGCGTACCGCCCGCGCCGCCCGTGACCGCGCCGTGCTGCCCGCCGACCGGACCGTCACCGCCGCCGACCTGCGCGCCCGGGCGGAGCGGGCACTGGCCGAGGGCCGCTCCGAGGACGCGGTCGTCGACGCCTTCCGCGCGCTCGCGGTCCGGCAGGTCGAGCGCGGCCGGATCGAGGACCGACCCGGGGCGACGGCCCACGAGGTCGCCGCAGCGCTGGGCGCCGCGCACCCGCACCAGCAGCCCGACGTCGACCGCACCGCGGCGCTCTTCGACGCCGTGCGGTACGGCGACCGGCCCGCGACGACCGCCCAGGCACAGGGCGTGCTCGAGCTCGACGACGCGCTGGCGGGCCGGCCGTGACCGGCGGGCGCGTGCGCCGGCACCGGGCGACGCTGGCGGTCCTGGCCGGGCTGCTCGCCGCAGTCGCGGTCGTGCTGGTGGTCGGCGGCGGCGGCGCCCGCCACGGGGTCCCGCTCGACCCCGACAACCCCGATCCCGAGGGTGGCCGGGCCGTGGCGCGCGTGCTGGCCGGCCAGGGTGTCGACGTGACCGTGGTGCGCAGCGCGGACCAGCTCGAGGAGGCCGACGTCGCCGGCGCGACGGTGCTGGTCACCTCCACCGGCAACCTCGGCGAGAGCACGGTCGCCCGGCTCGTCGATCACACCACTGACGCGCTGCTCGTGCTCGCGGAGCCGGGCCCCGGCACGACCGCGGCCCTCGGGGTCAGCAGCCTCCCCTTCCGGGTCGACCTGGACGAGCCGCGTGCGGCCGACTGCGCGGACCCGGCGTACGCCGGGCTCTCGGTGCTGGTGGACCAGGCTGTCGAGTACCCCGTCGGTGGCGGCTGCTTCCGCGGCGAGCACGGTGCGCTGCTCGCCGAGCCGCAGCCGGGGCTGGTGCTGCTCGGCGCCGGGGACCTGCTCAGCAACGACCAGGTCCTGCGCGCCGACGACGCCGCGGTCGCGCTGCGGCTGCTGGGCGGACGCGACCGGCTGGTCTGGTACGTGCCCTCCCTCGACGACCTCGCCGGCGACGACGGGGTGAGCCTGACGACCCTGCTGCCCCGCTGGCTGCGGCCGTCGCTGTGGGTGGTCGCCCTGTCGACCCTCGCGCTCCTCGTCTGGCGCGCCCGCAGGCTGGGGCCGCTCGCGACCGAGCCGCTGCCCGTCGTCGTCAAGGCGATCGAGACCACCCACAGCCGGGGCCGGCTCTACCGCAAGGCCGGCGACCGCGGCCACGCCGCCGCGGCCCTGCGGTCGGCCGCGCGCGGCCGGCTCGCCGAACGGTTCGGCCTCGGCACCCGGGCCGACCCCGCCCCGCCACCCTGCTGGACGACCTGGCCCGGCACACCGGCCGCCCGCACGAGGAGCTCGCGCGGCTCCTCGGGCCGGATGCCCCGTCCCCCGCCACCGACCACGACCTGATCGCCCTGGCCGGCCAGCTGGCCGAGCTCGACAGAGAGGTACGCCGCCCATGACCGAGACCCCCGTCCCCCCGCCCGGCAGCCCCGAGGCCGCCGGTCAGGAGGCACGCGACCGGCTGGCCGCCGTACGCACCGAGGTCGCCAAGGCCGTCGTCGGGCAGGACGCCGCCGTGTCGGGCCTGCTCGTCGCGCTGCTGTGCGGCGGGCACGTGCTCATGGAGGGCGTGCCGGGCGTCGCGAAGACGCTGCTCGTGCGGACGCTGGCCGCAGCGCTCTCGGTCGACGCGCGACGCGTGCAGTTCACGCCCGACCTCATGCCGGGCGACATCACGGGCTCGATGGTCATCGACAGCACCCGCGGCGAGCTCAGCTTCCGTGAGGGCCCGGTCTTCACCAACCTGCTGCTGGCCGACGAGATCAACCGGACGCCGCCCAAGACGCAGTCGGCGCTGCTCGAGGCGATGGAGGAGGGCCAAGTCTCGGTCGACGGCGTCTCCCGCCAGCTGCCGCGGCCGTTCCTGGTCGCCGCCACGCAGAACCCGGTCGAGTACGAAGGCACCTACCCGCTCCCCGAGGCCCAGCTGGACCGGTTCCTGCTCAAGGTCGTGATGCCGGTGCCCGAGCGGGAGGCGGAGCTCGAGATCGTCCGCCGGCACGCGGCCGGGTTCGACCCGCGCGACGTCGCGGCGGCCGGCGTACGGCCCGTGGCCGGCGCCGACGACATCGCCGCCGGGAGGGCGGCGGTCGGCCGGGTGCAGGTCAGCCCCGAGGTCGCGGGCTACGTCGTCGACATCGCCCGGGCGACCCGCAGCTCACCCTCGCTGAGCCTCGGGGTCAGCCCCCGCGGCGCGACCGCGCTGCTCCGGTCGGCACGGGCCTGGGCGTGGCTGACCGGCCGCGACTTCGTGACGCCCGACGACGTCAAGGCGCTCGCCCACGCCACCCTCGTGCACCGGCTCGGGCTGCGTCCCGAGGCCGAGCTCGAGGGCGTCGACGTCGGGGAGGTCCTCGCCTCGGCGCTCGGCTCCGTGCCGGTCCCCCGGTGACGGGCCGCTGATGTCGATCTCCGGCCGCGTCCCGCTGCTGATGCTCCTCGGAGTGGTGGCCGTGGTGCTGCGCCCGGGGATGGGCACGGTGTGGCTGTGGGTGCTCGCGGTCGCGGTGCTCGTCGGCGCCGACGTCCTGCTGGCGCCCTCACCCGCCCGCGTGACCCTGGAGCGACCACCGGTCGGGACGGTGCGACTCGGCCAGTCGGCCGAGGCCCGGCTGCTGGTCGCCAACACCTCCCGCCGGCGCCTGCGGGGCGTGCTCCGCGACGCCTGGCAGCCGTCGGCCGGGGCGAGCGCCAACCGGCACCGGCTCGCGCTCGGCCCCGGCGACCGGGTGGTGCTGCGCACGCCACTGCTCCCCCGGCGGCGCGGCGACCTGCGCGGGCTCGGGGTCACCGTCCGCCTGCGTGGTCCGCTCGGCCTGGCGTCCCGGCAGCGGACGACGGTGGTCGCCGGCGCGGTCCGCGCGCTCCCGCCGTTCGACTCGCGCAAGCACCTGCCGAGCCGGCTGGCCCGGCTGCGCGAGCTCGACGGGCGGGCCGCGGTGCGGGTGCGCGGGCCGGGCACGGAGTTCGACTCGCTGCGTGAGTACGTCCGCGGCGACGACGTCCGCTCGATCGACTGGCGCGCGAGCGCCCGCAACCGCACCGTGGTGGTCCGCACCTGGCAGCCCGAGCGCGACCGGCGGGTGGTGCTCGTGCTCGACACGTCCCGGACCTCGGCGGGCCGGGTCGGCGACGTCCCCCGCCTGGACTCCGCGATGGACGCCGCGCTGCTGCTCGCGGCGCTCGCGGCCCGGGCGGGCGACCGGGTCGACTTCGTCGCCGGCGACCGGCGGGTCCGCAGCCGGCTCCGGTCAGCAGGCGCGCGCGACGTGGCCGCACGGCTCCAGGAGGCGATGGCCGACCTGGACCCGGTGATCGCGGAGGCCGACTGGGGTGCGCTCGCCGGCGCGGTCGCCGGCCTGGGCCGCCAGCGCGCCCTCGTCGTACTGCTCACCCCGCTCGAGCCGTCGGCCGTGGAGGAGGGGCTGCTGCCCGTGCTCCCCACGCTCACCCAGCACCACCGCGTGGTGCTCGCCTCGGTGCGCGACCCCGCCCTCGAGGAGCTCGCCGCCACCCGCGGCACCCTCGACGAGGTGTACGACGCGGCCGCGGCCGAGCAGGTCCTCGGCCGACGGCGTCACACCGCGGGCCTGCTCCGGGCGCTCGGCGTCGACGTGGTGGACGCGGACGCGGAGGCGCTGCCGCCCGCGCTCGCCGACCACTACCTGGCGCTCAAGGCGCGGGGGTTGCTGTGACCCGCCAACACACTGGGTCTCGACACGGCGGTCGCGGCTTCGTCCCTCAGCCGCGCGCCTCGCTCGACCACCATCAGCGGATCCGCTGGCGCGTCTCCGCTCACGCCTGGGTGGCGACCCGGTCCTCCAGCAGCGCGGCGTCCAGGTCGCCGGTCGCGCCGCGGCGGGCGGCGTCCCGGCCGAGCACGAACACGTAGGCGAGGAAGACCGCCTCGGCGAGGACGCCGACGCCGATCCGCGCCCAGGTGGGCAGGCCCGAGGGCGTCACGAACGCCTCGATCAGCCCGCTGACGAACAGCACGGCGACCAGGCCGAGGGCCACGGTGCCGGCGGTGCGTCCCTCATGGGCCAGCGACTGGGTGCGGGTCAGCGCACCGGGCTCGACCCACGACCAGAACAGCCGCAGGCCGACCCCGCCCGCGACGAAGACCGCGGTGAGCTCGAGCATCCCGTGCGGCAGGATCAGCCCCCAGAAGTGCGCCCCGTGGTCGTGCCGGATCATGATCGATCCGATGATCGCCAGGTTCGCGACGTTCTGGAACAGCAGGTACACGATCGGTACGCCGAGCACACCCAGTGCCAGGCACAGCCCGGCGACCCACGCGTTGTTCACCCACACCTGCGCGGCGAAGTGGCTCGCGGCGTACTCGCTGTAGTAGTCCTCGAAGTCGTGGGAGACGAGCTGGTCGACCTGCTCCGGCGAGAGCAGGCTCTGCTCGACCGCCGGGTGCTCCAGGAGCCACAGCATCATCACCGCCGTGACGGCCACGTTGGCGGCGAGCGTCGCCAGCCACCACCACCGCAGCCGGTAGAGCGCGGCGGGGAAGCGCTCGCTGAAGAACAGCCGGACACCCCGCCAGGTCCCCGTCCGCGCCCCGGCGGCCCGGTTGCGGGCGCGCGAGAGCAGCGAGGAGAGGTGCGCGACCACCGTCGCGTCCGGGGCCGAGGTCCGCACGACCGAGAGCTGGGTGGCGACCTGCTGGTAGCGCTCGACGAGCTCGTCGGCCTCCGCGCCCGTGAGCCGGTGCTTGCGGGTCAGCTCCTCGAGGCGCCGCCACTCCGGCGCGTGCGCGCCGACGTACGCATCGAGGTCCATGCGCCGAGCCTAAGGTCCCAGCGCTCCTACACTGGCCAGCGATGGCGACCCCCGAGCTCGCGACGCTCACCACCGACGACCTCGTCACCGGCGAGGCGGTCGCGCTCGACCTCCCACCCGCCAGCCTCGGGGTGCGGATCGCCTCCGGGCTGATCGACGCGCTGGCGACGGGCGTCCTCCTCGTCGCGCTGCTGCTCGGTCTGGTGGTCGCGGCCGTGCAGGCCGACGACGCCCTAGTCCAGGTGGCGGTGCTGGCCGCGGTCATCGTCTCGCTGGTCGGCTTCCCGACGACGCTCGAGACGCTGACGGGGGGCCGCACGCTCGGCAAGCTCGCCCTCGGGCTGCGCACGGTGCGCGACGACGCCGGCCCCATCTCGTTCCAGCACGCGTTCGTCCGGGCCCTGGTCGGCGTCGTGGAGATCTACGCGTTCGCCGGCGGCCCGGCGTTCTTCTCGGCGCTGCTGAGCGCGCGCGGCAAGCGGCTGGGCGACTTCGCCGCCGGCACCTACGTCGTGCGCGAGCGGGTCGCGCTGCAGCTGCCCGCGCCCCCGGCGATGCCCCCGGGGCTGGCCGCGTGGGCGGCCGGTGCCGACCTCGCCTCGCTGCCGGTCGGGCTGTCGCTCGCCGTCCGCCAGTACCTCGGACGGCTGCCCCAGATCGACCCCGCCTCCCGCACCGCCGTCGGCGAGCGGCTCGCTGCCGCCGTCGCCGAGTACGTCGCTCCCCCGCCGCCGGCCGGCACCCCGCCGGAGGCGTTCCTCGCCGCGGTCGTCGCCGCCCGGCGCGAGCGCGACGCCGCCCGGCTGGCTCGGGAGGCGGCGCTGCGCCGGCGACTCACCGCCGGCGGCTGACCCCCGTTCGGGGCCGAGCGGCCCCGAACTCAGGACGTCCTGAGGACGCCTCGGGACCGACCCGAGACCGGCCGATGGGCGGGTGAGGCAGCCGGCCGGCCAAGGTCACGAACCGTGACCATGCGCGGGCCCAAGGTCAACAAGTTCTGCTGTCATTGGTCCCTCCCGCCGGATGGATGCCGCACCCACGATGGTCCGTACCGGCAACATCCCGTTGACGGCAGCGATGGAGATCGTCCGGTTCCCACCCCTCGGCCGAGAAGTTTCGGCGGGTTTGGGAGCGTTCCCACGGAAATGTGGTGCACGTTACGGAAACGTTACGGCTCGTCCTTGACGGCGCGGAGCGTAAACGTTTGCATCATTCTCGACGGAGCGGGTTTCGGGCACGCGGACCCAGGACGGACCTGCTGACAACGCAGAGAGGAAGCACGCATGCGATCACGCAAGACGCGCCGGGGGATGGCAGTCACTGCCGCTCTCGTGAGCGCAGGACTCGTTCTCGCCGGATGTGGCGGGAGCGACGACGACAAGGGCAGCGGGGAGGCCAGCGGCAAGTCGCCTGGCGAGGGCAAGGCGGAGTGCGCCCAGCTCACCCAGTTCGGTGACCTGTCCGGCAAGGACGTCACCGTCTACACCTCGATCGTCGCGCCCGAGGACAAGCCCCACATCGACTCCTGGAAGGTCTTCGAGGACTGCACCGGGGCCGACGTCAAGTACGAGGGCTCCAAGGAGTTCGAGACCCAGCTGCAGGTGCGCGTCCAGTCCGGCAACCCGCCGGACATCGCCTACATCCCGCAGCCCGGCCTCCTGCAGACCCTGGTCGGCACCGGCAAGGTCGTCGAGGCTCCCGACACCGTGGCGGCCAACGTCGACAAGTGGTTCGGCGAGGACTGGCGCTCGTACGGCAGCGTCGACGGCAAGCTCTACGCCGCCCCGCTGGGCGCGAACGTGAAGTCGTTCGTGTGGTACTCCCCCAAGATGTTCGCCGACAACGGCTGGGAGATCCCGACCACGTGGGACGACATGCTCGCCCTCTCCGACACGATCGCGGCCACCGGCATCAAGCCGTGGTGCGCAGGCATCGAGTCCGGTGAGGCCACCGGCTGGCCGGCCACCGACTGGCTCGAGGACGTGCTGCTCCGCTCGGTCGGCCCGGACGTCTACGACCAGTGGGTCGCCCACGAGATCCCGTTCAACGACCCCAAGGTCGTCGAGAGCCTCGACAACGTCGGCGCGATCCTGAAGAACGACAAGTACGTCAACGGCGGCATCGGTGACGTCAGCTCGATCGCCACGACCGCGTTCCAGGACGGCGGCCTGCCGATCCTCGAGGGCAAGTGCGCCATGCACCGCCAGGCGAGCTTCTACGCCGCCAACTGGGACGAGGGCACGGACGTGTCGGAGAACGGCCAGGTCTTCGCCTTCTACCTGCCCCCGATGGGTGACGAGTTCGGCAGCCCGGTCCTCGGCGGCGGCGAGTTCGTCGCGGCGTTCTCGGACGCTCCCGAGGTCCAGGCGTTCCAGACCTACCTGTCCAGCGACCAGTGGGCCAACGAGAAGGCCAAGGCCACCCCGAACGGCGGCTGGGTCAGCGCCAACACGGGTCTGGACATCGCCAACCTCGCCAGCCCGGTCGACAAGCTGTCCGGCGAGATCCTGCAGAACCCCGACGCGGTGTTCCGCTTCGACGGTTCCGACATGATGCCGGGCGAGGTCGGCGCCGGGTCGTTCTGGAAGGAAATGACGAACTGGATCACCGGCGAGAGCACCCAGGACGCCCTCGACAACATCGAGGCCTCCTGGCCGTGACGGACCTCCTCCCCGTCGGTCGCTGACCGGCGGGGAGGACCCGTTCCTGGTTCCATCTGCCAGGCCGCGACACCTGCCCGGACGGGCGGGTGTCGCGGCCCGGCGCATCTCCACCGATCTCTGACCCACTGATCTCGCCGTCCGCCCGGCTGCCGAGCCGCCGCTCGCCGGCCCGAGTCCATCGGGAGTTGCCTGTATGTCCACAGGTGAGAAGTTCATCCAGATGCTGATCGCGATCGCGGTGTTCTTCGCCGTCGTCGCGATCATCTTGTTGCTTACCCAACGGCTCCGGTCCCGCCGGGGCGAGTTGATCCAGTCGGCGGCATTCATCCTGCCGGCCATCATCTTGATCGGCGTCGGCCTGCTCTACCCGGCGGTCACGACCATCTACCAGTCGTTCTTCGACCGGACCGGCGACGCCGCCGTCGGGTTCGACAACTACAAGACGATCTTCACCGACTCCGACCAGCTGCTCGTGCTGCGCAACACCGCAGCCTGGGTCCTCCTGGTCCCGATCCTGTCCACGTTCATCGGGCTCGTGTACGCCGTGCTCGTCGACCGGTCCCGCTTCGAGAAGGTCGCAAAGGCGCTGATCTTCCTGCCGATGGCGATCTCGTTGGTCGGCGCGTCGATCATCTGGAAGTTCGTGTACGACTACCGCGACTCCAGCAACACCCAGATCGGCATCGCGAACGCGATCCTCAAGGGCCTCGGCTTCGACACCTACAAGTTCATCCTCAACGACCCGTGGAACACGGTGTTCCTGATCATCGTGATGATCTGGGTGCAGGCGGGCTTCGCGATGACGATCCTCTCGGCCTCGATCAAGGCCATCCCCGACGACATCATCGAAGCCGCGACGCTCGACGGCGTGGGCGGCCTGAAGATGTTCCGCTACATCACGGTGCCGAGCATCCGACCCTCGCTGATCGTCGTGCTCACCACGATCAGCATCACCACGCTCAAGGCGTTCGACATCGTCCGCACGATGACCGGCGGCAACTTCGACACCAGCGTGCTGGCCTACCAGTTCTACCGGGAGTACTTCAACTCGGCGAACCAGGGGCTGGCCACGGCGATCGCGTCGCTGATCTTCCTGCTCGTGATGCCGATCGTCATCTACAACGTCCGTCAGATGCGCAAGCTGGAGGCACGATGACCACCGCCGTCCCCGACGAGAAGGGCGTCGAGGCCCTCGTGGCCCAGGAGCCCGTCGCCGCGACCGCCAAGCGCGCGCTCAGCTCTCCCTGGGCATCGCTGACGGCGATCATCATCGCCGTGGTCTGGACGCTCCCGACGTTCGGCCTGCTGGTCACGTCGTTCCGCCCGGAGGGTGACATCAAGACCAGCGGCTGGTGGAGCGCCTTCATCACCTCGACGCCATGGAAGAACTGGACCCTCGCCAACTACGACCAGGTCCTCAACGGCAGCGACACCAACCTGTCGACGTACTTCATCAACTCGATCATCATCACCGTTCCGTCGGTGCTGATCCCGATCAGCATCGCGGTGATGGCAGCCTATGCGTTCGCGTGGATGAAGTTCCCGGGCCGCGACTTCCTGTTCGTGGCGGTCTTCGCGCTCCAGATCGTGCCGATCCAGGTCACGATGATCCCGCTGCTGAAGCTGTACGTGAACCAGGGCTTCGCGGGCTCGGAGGCCCCCGGCGGAGGCTTCTACACGATCTGGCTCTCGCACTCGATCTTCGCGCTCCCGCTGGCGATCTACCTGCTGCACAACTTCATGAGCCAGATCCCCGGCGAGCTCATCGAGTCGGCCCGAGTCGACGGCGCCGCGCACGTGCAGATCTTCACCCGGATCATGCTGCCGCTGATGGCACCCGCCATCGCCGCCTTCGGCATCTTCCAGTTCCTGTGGGTCTGGAACGACCTGCTCGTCGCGCTGGTGTTCGGTGGCGGCAGCCTCGAGGTCTCACCGCTGACGGTGCGCCTCGCGGAGCTCTCGGGCACCCGCGGCAACGACTGGTTCCTGCTGTCCGCGGGTGCCTTCGTCTCGCTGATCGTGCCGCTGATCGTCTTCCTGTCGCTCCAGCGGTACTTCGTCCGCGGGCTGCTGGCCGGAAGCGTCAAGGGCTAGGTCAGGACCGTGCACGCCGGGGTCGGGTCGAACGCCGTACGGCGCTCAGCCGGCCCCGGCGATGTGCTCTGCGAACCACCGGTACGACGCCTTGGGCGTCCGGGTCTGGTCCTTGGGGTCGACCTGCACCACGCCGAAGGTCTTGGTGTAGCCCTCGGCCCACTCGAAGTTGTCCAGCAGCGTCCAGAGGATGTAGGCCCGGACGTCCGCTCCGGCGGCCCGCGCGCGCTCGGTCGCCGCGACGTGGTCGCGCAGGTAGCCGATTCGGTCCTGGTCGTCGATGACCCCCACGGCACCCTCGACGAGGCGGTCGTCGGGGTACGCCGCGCCGTTCTCGGTGACCACGAGCGGGAGGCCGGTGCGGGCGTGGGTCTCGACGAGCAGCTCCTCGAGGCCGCGGGCGTCGACCTCCCAGCCGATGTCGGTGCGCGGCTCGCGCACGACGATCGAGACGGGTGCGGCGCCGGGGTAAGCGTCGAGCTCGTGGTGCACCGGGATGCTCGGGTCGGGCACCGCCGGGCGGAACGGCGTGTAGTAGTTGATGCCGATCCAGTCGGCCGAGCCGCGGGCGAGCTCGAGGTCGCCGTCGCGGACGACGGCGGGATCGGCCAGCTCGGGGGCGACCGCCAGGAGGCCGTCGTCGTACGCGCCGTCGACCAGCGGGCCCAGCCAGAGCCGGTTGCGGATCGCGTCGATGCCGTCGGCGGCCGCCTCGGCCTCCGGGGTCTCCGGCCAGAACGGCGCCAGGTTGAGCGCCATGCCCACGTCGGTGACGCCCGCCGCGTGGAGCCGCTCCGCGGCCAGCGCGTGGCCGAGCACGAGGTGGTGGGCCGCGACGTGGGCCCGGCCGCCCTCGCGCCGTCCGGGCGCGTGGATGCCGGCGGCGTAGCCGAGGTAGGCCGCGCACCACGGCTCGTTGTGGGTCGCCCAGACGCCGACCCGGTCGCCGAGGCGCTCGTGGACGACCATCGCGTAGTCGGCGAACGCCTCGGCGGTGCTGCGCTCCAGCCACCCGCCGCGGTCCTCGAGGGCCTGGGGCAGGTCCCAGTGGTAGAGCGTGGCCGTCGGCGAGACGCCGCGCGCGAGCAGGGCGTCGACCAGGCGGTCGTAGTAGTCGAGGCCGCGCGTCTCGACCCGGCCGGTGCCCTCCGGCACGATCCGCGGCCAGGCGATCGAGAAGCGGTACCAGCCGACGCCCAGCCCGGCGAGCAGGTCGGCGTCCTCCTCGTAGCGGTGGTAGGAGTCGCACGCGACCGAGCCGTCCGACCCGTCCCGGATCGCGCCCGGTCGGGCCGCGAACGTGTCCCAGATCGAGACGCCGCGACCGTCCTCGGTGCTCGCCCCCTCGATCTGGTAGGACGCCGTGGCGGCGCCGTACGCGAGGGTGCTTCCGTCGGGCAGATGCAGGCTCATGGGCCCCATCGTAGTACCTGGACCGGTAAAGTGGGAGCGCTCCCGCTGTGACGGGCATCAAGGACGTCGCTCGCGAGGTCGAGATGTCGACCGCGACGGTCTCGCGCGCCCTGCGCGGTCTCCCGGGCGTCTCGGAGGAGACCCGCACCCGGGTCCAGGAGACCGCGCGTCGGCTGGGCTACGTGCCCTCGCCGAGCGCCGCCGGCCTGGCCAGCGGGCAGACCCGGACGGTCGCGGTGATCGTCCCGTTCGTGACCCGCTGGTTCTTCGCCGCCGTCGTGCAGGGCGCCGAGGAGGTGCTGCGCGAGCGCGGCTACGACCTGCTGCTCTACAACCTCGCGGGCGATCCCTCGGCGCGGCACCGGGTCTTCGAGACCAACCTGCTGACCAAGCGCGTCGACGCCGTGCTGGTGCTCAGCCTCAAGCCCAGCGAGGAGGAGCTGCAGCGCCTCCGGCGGCTCGGGCGGCCGGTGACCGTGGTCGGGGCGGACCTGCCCGGCTGGGCGACGGTCCGCATCGACGACCGCCATGCCGCCGCCACCGCGATGGAGCACCTGATCGACCTGGGGCATCGCCGGATCGGGTACGTCGGCGGCGCGACCGAGGGCGTCCTCGACTTCACGGCGCCCACGGCGCGGCTGGCGGGCTACCGCGACTCGCTCCTCGCGGCCGGGCTGGTGTCCGAGCCGGGCCTGGAGGCCAACGGCGAGTTCACCTTCGCCGGCGGGATGCGTGCCGGCCGCGAGCTGCTCGAGCGCGCGGACCCTCCGACCGCGATCTTCGCCGCATCGGACGAGATGGCGATCGGGGTGCTGCGCGCCGCCCGCGAGCTCGATCTGCAGGTGCCCGATGACCTCTCGGTGATCGGCATCGACGACCACGAGATGGCGGGGTTCTTCGAGCTGACGACCGTGGCCCAGCCGGTGCACGAGCAGGGCCGGGTGGCCGCCCAGCAGGTGCTGCGCTCGCTGACCCTCCCCGAGTGGGAGCCCGAGCAGGTGCTGCTGCCGACGAGGCTGGTGGTGCGGAGCACCACCGCGCCGCCGCCTACGGCACGCGGACGTACGCGAGGTCGGTGATCGCCCGGCCGGCGGCGATGCCCTTGCGCTCGAACTTCGTCACCGGTCGCTCGGCCCAGCGGTCCACGACACCGCCGTCGAGCAGCGGCTCGGCGTCGAGCACCTCGACCATCTGGTCGGCGTAGTCGGCCCAGTCGGTGGCCAGGCGCCACTCGGCGCCGGGCATCAGCCGGTCCGCGGCCAGGCTCGCAAATGACGGCGTCACCAACCGGCGCTTGTGGTGCTTGGTCTTGTGCCACGGGTCCGGGAAGAACGTCCATAGCGTGGCGAGGCTGCCCGGCCGCACCAGGTGCTCCATCGACCAGACCGCGTCGACGCTGAGCAGCCGGACGTTGGAGAGCCCGGCCGCACCGATCCGGCCCAAGGTGTCGGCGACGCCGGGTCGCCAGACCTCGAAGGCCACCACGTCGTGGTCGGGCCTGGCCGCGGCGAGAGCCACGGTCGACTCCCCGATCCCCGAGCCGATCTCGACGATCAGCGGGGCGGTGCGGCCGAAGCAGCCGGCCAACGAGAACCCGGGGTCGTCGACCGTCTCGTCGGGCACCCACCAGAGGTGGGCGTAGGCGCCCCAGGCGGCCTCCTGGCGCGGGCTGAAGCGGTTGCCGCGCCGCGAGTAGGTCAGCACCTCGCGCATCCGCCGACCGTCCTCGGTCAGTTTGTGGTGAGGTCGTGCGGGGCGCACTCCGGCTGGGGCGTCGTCGGACATGGGACCATCCTCCCCCACGCCCGCCGTACCGCGTGCCGGGTGCGTGCCGGCCGTCCCTGCCAACCGTGCCCTTCGGCCCTACTCCCTGTCCGGCCGCGTTTCTAGCGTCAGAGGTGAGCAGATCAACGGAGGTAGTGAGGGACATGAACCAGACGATCGACGACGTGCACGAGGCCGGCCGGAGGATCGCCGTCGCGTCGTTCCCCTGGGAGCACGAGGACATCGAGGAGCTGATGGCCGGGTCGTTCGGGACCGTGGCCCGCTACCTCGCCCAGGTGCGCGTGCCGATCACCGGACCCGCCGTGGGCTACTACACCAAGCAGACCAACGGGCACTTCCGGGTCTCCGCGGGCTTCGTCGTCGACCAGGCGTTCGAGAGCGACGGCACCGTCGAGGTGATGCGCCTGCCGGCCGGGCGAGTGATCTCCACGGTCCACATCGGCCCCTACGAGCGGCTCACCGAGACCTACGACGCACTCCAGGACTACGCCGCCCGGCACCACCTGGTGCTCGACCAGGAGACGATGTGGGAGGAGTACCTCTCCGCCCCCGACGTCGACCCCGAGCAGGTCCACACCCGGGTGACCTGGCCGGTGACGCACGCGAACGTGCCGGCTCCCGTCCACTGAGCCGTCCGCCTACTAGATTGACCGGGTGCTGGACCGAACCCGCCTCGCCGACCTGAGAGCAGCCGAGGAGGAGCGCTTCGGCACCACCCACCCTCGCTCCGCCGAACTGGCGGCACGCGCACGCGGGCCCCTGCTCGCGGGCGTTCCCATGCCCTGGATGACCCGCTGGCCCGGACGGTTCCCGCTGTTCTTCGAGTCCGCCTCGGGAGCCAGGCTCGTCGACGTCGACGGTCGGGAGTACGTCGACCTCTGCCTCGGCGACACCGGCGCGATGACCGGCCATGCGCTGCCGCAGGTCGCCGACGCCATCGCGACCCGAGCCCGCACGGGGCTGACCACGATGCTCCCCTCCGCGGACGCCATCTGGGTCGGCGAGGAGCTCGCCCGCCGGTTCGGGCTGCCGACCTGGCAGCTCGCGATGTCGGCGACGGATGCCAACCGGTTCGTGCTGCGCTTCGCCCGGCACCTCACCGGCCGGCCCCGGGTCGCGGTCATGGACTGGTGCTACCACGGCACCGTGGACGAGACCCTCGCCGTCCTCGACGGCGACCGGGTCGCCCCGCGTCCCGGAGCGCTGGGGCCGCAGGTCGACGTCGCCGACACCACGGCCGTGGTCGCGTTCAACGACGCCGACGCGCTGGACCGACGGCTCGCCGAGGGCGACGTCGCCTGCCTGCTGATGGAGCCCGCGCTGACCAACATCGGGATCGTGCTGCCCGAGCCGGGCTACCTCGACGCGGTCCGCGAGATCACCCGGCGGCACGGCGTGCTGCTGGTGATCGACGAGACCCACACGCTCTGCACCGGCCCCGGTGGCGCAACCGCCGCCTGGGGTCTCGACCCCGACCTCGTGGTGGTGGGCAAGCCGATCGGCGGCGGGGTGCCGTGCGCGGCGTACGGCATGAGCGCCGAGGTCGCCGAGCGGCTCACCGGCCCCATGCTCGACCACGAGATCGACGTCGCCGGGGTCGGCGGCACGCTCACCGGCAACGCCCTCGCGCTGGCGGCGATCCGGGCCACCCTGTCCACCTGCCTGCGCGACGAGGACTTCGCGGTGGCGGTGCCGCTCGCGGAGCGGTTCGCCGCCGGCGTCGCCGGAGTGATCGCCGAGCACGATCTGCCCTGGCACGTGCAGCGGCTGGGCTGCCGCGCGGAGTACTGGTTCTGCCCGCCCCCGCGCGACGGAGCCGCCGCCGCGGCGGCCGTCGACGAGGAGCTCGAGGGGTTCCTGCACCTGTGGTGCCTCAACCGGGGCGTGCTGCTCACGCCGTTCCACAACATGGCGCTGTTCTCCCCCGCGCACACCCCCGCCGACGTCGACCGGCACACCGAGGTGTTCGCGGAGGCGCTGGACGCCCTGCTGGGGTGACGGCCGCGGGGCACCGACTCGGCTGGCAAGCGCGCAGGATGGCTCATCCACAGCAAAGGGCCCCGAAAGCTGCTGCGCAGCTCTCGGGGCCCTTTGGGTGGATCAGGCGATCACTTCGTGATCTTGGTGACCCGGCCGGCGCCGACGGTGCGGCCACCCTCGCGGATCGCGAACCGCAGACCCTCGTCCATGGCGATGGGCTGGATCAGCTCAACGGCCATCTCCGTGTTGTCGCCGGGCATGACCATCTCGGTGCCCTCGGGGAGGGTCACGACGCCGGTCACGTCCGTCGTACGGAAGTAGAACTGCGGGCGGTAGTTGTTGAAGAACGGCGTGTGACGGCCGCCCTCCTCCTTCGAGAGGATGTAGACCGAGGCCTCGAAGTTGGTGTGCGGGGTCGTGGTGCCCGGCTTGATGACGACCATGCCGCGCTCGACGTCCTCGCGCTTGGTGCCACGAAGCAGCAGCCCGACGTTCTCGCCGGCCTGGCCCTCGTCGAGCAGCTTGCGGAACATCTCGACGCCGGTGACGGTCGACTTCTGGGCGGTGTCGCGGATGCCGACGATCTCGACCTCCTCACCGACCTTGACGATGCCGCGCTCGATGCGGCCCGTGATGACGGTGCCGCGACCGGTGATCGTGAAGACGTCCTCGACCGGCATGAGGAACGGCTTGTCCGTCTCACGCTCGGGGGTCGGGATGGCCTCGTCGACCGCGTCCATCAGCTCGATGATCGACTCGCCCCACTTGGCGTCGCCGTTGAGGGCCGGGAAGGCCGCCACGCGCACGACCGGGATGTCGTCGCCCGGGAACTCGTACTCGGAGAGGAGCTCGCGCACCTCCATCTCGACGAGCTCGATGAGCTCCTCGTCGTCGACCATGTCGCACTTGTTCAGGGCGACGACCAGGGCGGGCACACCGACCTGGCGGGCGAGCAGCACGTGCTCACGCGTCTGCGGCATCGGGCCGTCGGTGGCGGCGACCACGAGGATCGCGCCGTCCATCTGGGCCGCACCGGTGATCATGTTCTTGATGTAGTCCGCGTGACCGGGGCAGTCGACGTGCGCGTAGTGGCGCGACTCGGTCTGGTACTCGACGTGCGCGATCGAGATGGTGATACCGCGCTGACGCTCCTCAGGGGCCTTGTCGATCTCGTCGAACGGCGTGAAGGGGTTCAGGTCCGGGTACTTGTCGTGCAGCACCTTGGTGATCGCCGCGGTGAGCGTCGTCTTGCCATGGTCGATGTGACCGATGGTGCCGATGTTGACGTGCGGCTTGGTCCGCTCGAACTTCGCCTTAGCCACTGTGGGCTCCTCCTGGTTGGGTTGTTACTTGACTCGTACTTGCTGGGGGTGGTGCCGAGGGTCCGCCGCGACTACTCGCCGCGCACCTTCTTGATGATCTCGTCGGCGATGTTCGTGGGAACCTCGGCGTACGAGTCGAACTCCATCGAGTACGAAGCCTGGCCGGAGGTCTTGGACCTCAGGTCGCCAACGTACCCGAACATCTCGGACAGCGGCACGAGGGCGTTGATGACCATGTCACCGTGACGCTCCTCCTGTGCCTGGATCTGGCCGCGGCGGCTGTTGATGTCGCCGATGACGGTGCCGAGGAAGGTCTCCGGCGTGGTCACCTCCACGGCGAACATCGGCTCCAGCAGCACCGGCTTGGCCTGGCGGGCGGCCTCCTTGAAGGCCTGGTTGCCGGCGATCTTGAACGCGAGCTCGGACGAGTCGACGTCGTGGTAGGCGCCGTCCTCGAGCGTGAACTTCACGTCGACCATCGGGTAGCCGGCGAGCACGCCGAACTCCATGGCGTCCTGGCCACCCTGGTCGACCGACGGGATGTACTCGCGCGGCACGCGGCCACCCGAGACGTTGTTGACGAACTCGTAGCCCGCGCCGGTCCCGGTCTCCGGGTCGATGTTGGGCTCGAGGGAGATGACGACCTTCGCGAACTGGCCCGACCCACCGGTCTGCTTCTTGTGGGTGTAGCTGTGGTTCGCCACCTTGCGGCGGACGGTCTCGCGGTAGGCGACCTGCGGCTTGCCGACGGTGGCCTCCACGCGGAACTCCCGGCGCATTCGGTCGACCAGGATCTCCAGGTGGAGCTCGCCCATGCCGGCGATGATCGTCTGGCCGGTCTCCTCGTCGGACTTGACGGTGAACGTCGGGTCCTCGTCGGAGAGGCGCTGGATCGCCGTACCGAGCTTCTCCTGGTCGCTCTTGGTCTTGGGCTCGATCGCGACCTCGATCACCGGGGCCGGGAACGTCATCGACTCGAGCACGACCTGGTGCTGCGCGTCGCAGAGGGTGTGGCCGGTCTTGGTGTCCTTCAGACCCATGACCGCCACGATCTGCCCGGCGCCGACCGACGCGATCTCCTCACGCTTGTTGGCGTGCATCTGGTAGACCTTGCCGATCCGCTCCTTGCGGCCGTTGACCGAGTTGATCACCGTCGAGCCGGCCTCGAGCTTGCCGGAGTAGACCCGGACGTAGATCAGCTTGCCGAGGTGCGGGTCCGAGGCGATCTTGTAGGCCAGGCCGGAGAACGGCTCGGAGTCCGACGGCTTGCGGGAGACCTGCTCGTTCTCGTCCTTGACGGAGTGACCGATGATCTCGCCGATGTCGAGGGGCGAGGGCAGGTACTTCACGACGGCGTCGAGCAGGGGCTGGACGCCCTTGTTCTTGAACGCGGTGCCGCACAGGACCGGGTTGATCTTGTCGGCGAGCGTGGCGCGACGGATCGCGGTCTCGAGCTCCTCGACCGAGAGCTCCTCGCCCTCGAGGAACTTCTCCATGATCGCGTCGTCGGCGTCGGCCAGCGTCTCGAGGAGCTTCTCGCGGTACTCGGCGGCCTGCTCGGCCAGCTCCGCGGGGATCTCCTCGATCTCGTAGTCCTCGCCCATCTTGGTCTCGCCGCGCCAGGTGAGCGCGCGCATGCCGACCAGGTCGATGACACCCAGGAAGTCCGACTCGGCGCCGATCGGCAGCTGCAGGACCAGCGGGGTGGAGTTGAGGCGCTCGACCATCATGTCCACGCAGCGGAAGAAGTCCGCGCCGGTGCGGTCGAGCTTGTTGACGAAGCACATCCGCGGGACGGAGTACTTGTTGGCCTGCCGCCACACCGTCATCGTCTGGGGCTCGACACCGGCGACACCGTCGAACACCGCGACGGCACCGTCGAGGACGCGCAGCGAGCGCTCGACCTCGGCCGTGAAGTCCACGTGCCCGGGGGTGTCGATGATGTTGATCTGGTGGTCCTTCCACCAGCAGGTCGTCGCGGCGGACGTGATCGTGATGCCGCGCTCCTGCTCCTGCTCCATCCAGTCCATCGTGGCCGCGCCCTCGTGGACCTCACCGATCTTGTAGGTGATGCCGGTGTAGAAGAGGATGCGCTCGGTGGTGGTGGTCTTGCCGGCGTCGATGTGCGCCATGATGCCGATGTTGCGGACCTTGTTGAGGTCCGTGGTGATGTCGACAGCCACTGTCTGTGCGTTCCTTAGAAAGTTGGAAGTCTGGTGGGCGGCGGGAGCCGGGGTCGCCGGCTCCCACCGAGGTCACCAGCGGTAGTGCGCGAAGGCCTTGTTGGACTCGGCCATCTTGTGGGTGTCCTCACGCTTCTTCACAGCGGCACCGAGGCCGTTGGACGCGTCGAGGATCTCGTTCATGAGGCGCTCGTGCATGGTCTTCTCACGACGGTCGGCGGCGTAGCCGACCAGCCAGCGCAGCGCGAGCGTGGTGCCGCGCGTGCCCTTGACCTCGATCGGGACCTGGTAGGTCGCACCGCCGACGCGGCGGGACTTGACCTCGATCGCCGGCTTGACGTTGTCGAGCGCACGCTTCAGCGTGACGACCGGGTCGGTGCCGGTCTTCTCGCGGCAGCCCTCGAGCGCGGTGTAGACGATGCGCTGTGCGACCTGCTTCTTGCCGTCCATGAGGACCTTGGACACGAGCTGGGAGACCAGCTGCGACCCGTAGACCGGGTCGATGTCGATCGGCCGCTTCGGAGCGGGACCCTTGCGCGGCATATCAGCTCTTCTCCTTCTTGGCGCCGTAGCGGCTGCGGGCCTGCTTACGGTTCTTCACACCCTGGGTGTCGAGCGTGCCGCGGATGATCTTGTAGCGGACACCGGGGAGGTCCTTCACACGGCCGCCGCGCACGAGCACGATCGAGTGCTCCTGCAGGTTGTGGCCGACGCCCGGGATGTACGCCGTGACCTCGACGCCGCTCGACAGGCGCACGCGGGCGACCTTGCGGAGGGCGGAGTTCGGCTTCTTCGGAGTCGTGGTGTAGACGCGGGTGCACACACCGCGTCGCTGGGGCGAACCCTTGAGGGCAGGCGTCTTGTTCTTCGACACCTTGTCCTGGCGGCCCTTGCGGACCAACTGCTGAATGGTGGGCACCGGGTGGTTCCCCTTCTTTTCCGCTCTCAGTACGGACGCTCTGTCCGCACGGTGTTCTGCTCGTGTCCGGGTGGTGCTAGGTCAACCCTCGTCGCTCGCCCCCGAGGTCGGGCGTGTCGCCCTGACCGCACTTGTCAACGACTTCCCGCGAGGGTTCCGTTGACGGGGTTTTCGGTGCCGGACTCGAGAACCTGACTCCCCGATTGCTTCCGGGCACGCACAACGGCCTGGTTGTCCCAGACACGAGGAAAAAGGCTACCCGGGTGGGTCGGCACGGTCAAAACGGTGCGCACCCCCCGATCGAGGCGGGCGTGCACGGCCAGGGCCAAGAGTACGCCGCCGATGGTGAGCAGCCCACCGATGATCAGCGCCCAGCGGGCACCGAGGTCCTGCGCGATCCGTCCGATGACCGGCGCACCGAGCGGCGTACCGCCCATCAGGATCGTCATGTAGAGCGCCATCACCCGACCCCGGAGCGCCGGAGCCGACTCGAGCTGGAGGGTCGCGTTGGCCGAGCTGAGGAACGTCAGGGTGAAGAACCCGATGATGGGGGCGAACAGCGCGAACGAGAGGTACGTCGGCAGCAGCCCGGCCACGACCTCCGCGATCCCGAAGCCCAGCGCGGCCACCACCAGCAGCCGCACCCGGATCCGCACCCGACGGGCGGCGAGCAGCGCGCCGGTCAGCGACCCGACCGCCAGGGCCGAGCCGAGCACGCCGTACTCCCCCGCGCCCTTGCCGAACACCTCGGTGGCCATCAGCGCGGAGGTGATCTGGAAGTTCATGCCGAACGTGCCCGCGAAGAACACCATGATCATGATCAGCACCATCTTGGGCTGGCTGCGCACGTAGCGGACGCCCTCGACGAGCATGCCCGGCGAGCGCGGCTGGATCTCGGTGGGGTGCAGGAGGGCGGCCTCCATACGCTGGAGCTGCGCGATCACCGCGAGGTAGGACGCCGCGTTGACCAGGATCACCCAGCCGGTCGCCTCGGCGCCGCCGCCGAGCGCGCCGATCATCAGGCCGGCCACCGCGGGGCCGAGGATGCGGGCGGCGTTGAAGCTCGCGGAGTTGAGGCCGACGGCGTTGGTGAGGTCGTCGGGACCGACCATCTCCGAGACGAACGACTGGCGGGCCGGGCCGTCGAACGCCGCACCGACGCCGAAGAGCAGCGCGATCACGTACACGTGCCAGGTCTGGGCCACCCCGAGGACGGCGACCAGGCCCAGGGCCAGTGACGCGAGCGCCATCATCGCCTGCGTCACCTGCAGCAGCCGCCGCTTGGGGAACCGGTCGGCCACGACGCCGGCGTACGGACTGAGGAGCAGGATCGGGAGGAACTGAAGGCCGGTGGTGATGCCGAGCTCGCTGCCGCTGTTGCCGGGGAGCTGGAGCACCAGCCAGTCCTGTGCCACCCGCTGCATCCAGGTGCCGGTGTTCGACACCAGACTGCCGGCCAGGTAGCGCCGGTAGTTGGGGTTGCGCAGCGAGCGGAACGTGGGACTCAAGGTGTGGTGGTCAGTCCTTCTGAGCGAGGTTGGCGAGGATGGGGGCGGCCTGGCGGAGGATCGCCCGCTCCTCGGGCGTCAGCTCCTTGAGCCGCCGGGCGAGCCAGGCGTCGCGACGATCGCGGTCGGCGAGGACGCGCGCGCGGCCCTGCTCGGAGAGCTCGACGACGACCTGACGGCCGTCGGTCTCGTGGGGGCGGCGTACGACGTCGCCGCTCTGCTCGAGGCAGTTGACGGTGCGGGTCATCGACGGGGGCTGGACCTTCTCGGCCGCGGCCAGCTCGCCGACGGTCAGGGCGCCGCCCGAGCGGGTGAGGACCCCGAGCACGCCCATCTGGTTGATGCTCAGCTCGTTGTCCGGGTGCCGCTCGACGGCGAGTCGGCGCCGCAGGCGCATCACGCTGAGGCGGAGCTCCGAGGCGAGCCCGGCGTCCGTCCTGGCGACCTTCTGCAGCGTTGACATATCGTTAGCATAACTCATTACCTGTGCTAACGATTCCCGCTGTGGCTGGAAATGACGTTGACCCGCCCGAAAGTTTCGGGCGGGTCAACGTGGTGGGTGCCTAGCTGAGCCAGTTGGTGATCGGGTTGATCGCGAAGTAGACGACGAACAGGGCGGCCACGACCCACATCAGCGGATGGACGGCGGCGACCTTGCCGCGGACGACCTTGATCAGCACGAACGCGAGGAAGCCCGCGCCGATGCCGACCGAGATCGAGTAAGTGAACGGCATCAGCACGATGGTGAGGAACGCCGGGATCGCGATCTCGAGGTCGTCCCAGTCGATGCCCTTGACCTGCTGCATCATCAGGAAGCCGACCAGCACGAGGGCGGGGACCGCGGCCTCGGACGGGATGATCTCGACGACGGGGGCGATGAAGATCGCCGCGAGGAACAGCACGCCGGTCACCACCGAGGCGAGCCCGGTGCGGGCGCCCTCGCCGACACCGGAGGCGGACTCGATGTAGGAGGTGTTGGAGGAGACTCCGGCGGCGCCGCCGGCGGCCGCGGCCAGGGAGTCGACGACGAGGATGCGGCGCGTGTTGGGCGGGGTGCCGTCCTCCTCGAGCAGGCCGGCCTCGGCGCCGATCGCGGTCATGGTGCCCATCGTGTCGAAGAAGTCGGCGAGCATCAGCGTGAAGATCAGCAGCAGCACGGTCACGACGCCGGCGTTCTCCCAGGACCCGAGCAGGCTGAACTCACCGAGGGTGTCGAAGTGCGGCGTCGCGATGACGTCGTCGGGCCAGGCCGGCACGTTGAGGCTCCAGCCCTTGGGGTTCTCCGTGCTCGGCCCGAGGTCGGCGACGGCCTCGACGATGATCGCCACCAGGGTCGTGCCGATGATCGACAGCAGGATGGCGCCGCGCACCTTGTTGACCCACAGGGCGATCACCAGCACCAGGCCGAAGGCGAACACCAGCACCGGCCAGCCGGAGAGCTGCCCGGTCTGGCCGAGCTGGACCGGCACCGTGGTCTGGGCCGCGTCGGGGATGCGGCGCACGAACCCGGCGTCGACGAAGCCGATCAGCGCGATGAACAGGCCGATCCCCACCGAGATCGCGATCTTGAGCTGGGGAGGCACGGCGTGGAACACAGCCTCGCGGAAGCCGGTGAGCACCAGCACGAGGATCACCAGACCCTCGATGACCACCAGGCCCATCGCGTCGGCCCAGGTCATCTGGTTGGCGACCGAGAACGCGACGAACGCGTTCAGGCCGAGGCCGGTGGCGAGCGCGAGCGGGTAGTTGGCCACCACCCCCATGAGGATCGTCATCACCCCCGCGACCAACGCCGTGCCGGCTGCGATCGCGACGAAGCCGTCGGCGCCCCCGAGGTGCTTGCCGTCCATGTCGACCGCGCCGGACAGGATGATCGGGTTCAGCACGATGATGTAGGACATCGTGAAGAACGTGACGAGGCCACCGCGGATCTCACGCTCGATGGTCGAGCCGCGCTCGGTGATCTTGAAGTAGCGGTCCAGGCCGCTGCGACCCGTGGTCGTGTGTGTGCTCACGGGCCGCAAGCATCGCAGACCCGGAGGCCGTCGACTAGCGTGTCTCGCGTGGAGCTTCGCGACAACCAGCCGCTGCAGCACGAGTTCGGCAACCGCACGTTCTTCGTCGCGGACGTCGAGCCGCTCGACGTCGACGGCGTCCGCACCGTCGAGGTCGGCACCGGGCTGTGGCTGGTCGGGTTCCTCGCGCTGCTGCCGTTCTACGGACGGCTCCAGGACGCCGGCAACGAGTGGTGGCTGTGGACGTGCCTGGCCGGCTTCGGGCTCGGGCTGTTCGGGCTGGAGTACTGCCGGCGCCGCCGCAAGGCGCGCCGGGAGCTGGCCGAGGAGGCCTCGGCCGCCTAGCGCTGCCTAGAAGTGCTCGATGTCGTCGGGGTTGATCGTGTCGACCACGGGCTCGGGCGGCGGGAGCGGCTCGTGCTTCTTGGCCAGCCGGACCTCGGAGTGGGCGCCGCAGCCGTGGTCGAAGGACACGACGCGGCCGTCGTCGTTGGCGTCACCGTTGGCGCACACGCCGAACAGCTCCGAGAGCGGGCCGGCGACCCGCAGCAGGAAGCCGCAGGTCGTGCAGCTGTCCGGGGCCGAGCGGGCCAGCGGCGCGTCCGGCCCGCCGTCGCCGTCGTACCAGCGCTGGGCGGCGAGCTCGCGGCCCTCCGGCGACAGCGTGCGGACCCGGCCGAGGCCGAGGTCCTGGGCGACCTGGCGGATCTGGGCCTTGTCGTCGGCGTCGAGCGGGTCGTCGCCGTAGGAGTACGTCGGGACCAGGCGCGGGTCCTCGTCGTCGACCGGCAGCAAGTCGCCCGGGGAGAGGTCCCCCGGCTTGATCCGCTCGCGGTAGGGCACCCAGGGCGGGGCCACGATCGCCTCGGCGCCCGGGATCAGCACGACCTCGTCGATCGTCACGTGCTTCTGGCGCGGCGCCCGCGCGACGGTGACGGACCAGCGCCATCCGACGTACCCGGGGCGGGTGCAGGCGAAGAGGTGGGTGACCACCCGCTCGCCCTCGACCTCGTGGCCGAGGTGCTCGCCGACGTCGGCCGCGCCGACCTGTTCGACGAGGGCGTCGCGGGCCACGTCCACCGCCGCCACCGTGGCGGAGTCGGGCTTGGGTCGCGTGGTCGTGATCACCACGGAATCATGACTCATGTCCGCACCGACTGTCAGGTCGGGTGCGGCAGGATGGGCCCATGTCCGCCCCGTCGCCCGAGACACCGACCACCGGGCGGGGGTCGAAGATGGTGCGGGGGCTCGGCGCCACCGCCCGCGCGACCCAGCGCTTCGGACGGTTCACGGTGCGCCAGGCGAAGCGGGCCGCGGAGGCGGAGGGCGCCGGCGAGTCGGGCCTGTCGCGCCTGATCCAGATGCACACGTTCAACACCGCAGGTGACGCGGCGGTGGCGATCTCGCTGGCCGGCTCGCTGTTCTTCCAGGTCCCCTCCGGGGAGGCCCGCGGCCAGGTCGCGCTGTTCCTCGGGCTGACGATGCTCCCGTTCGCGATCGTCGCACCGCTGATCGGCCCGTTCCTCGACCGGTTCGCCCACGGCCGGCGGTGGGCGATCGGCGCGACGATGGCGATCCGGGCGTTCCTCTGCTGGGTGCTGGCCGACGCGGTCGTCACCGAGTCCGCGCTGCTGTTCCCCGCCGCGCTCGGCGTGCTCGTGGCGTCCAAGGCGTACGGCGTGACCCGCGCGGCCGCCGTACCGCGTCTGCTGCCGAAGGACTTCACGCTGGTCAAGGCCAACGGGCGGGTCTCGATGTCGGGGATCGTGGGGGTCGCCATCTCGGCGCCGATCGCCGGTCTGGCCTCGCTGGCCGGCTCGGAGTGGGTGCTGAGGTACGCGTTCGTGCTGTTCGTGGTCGCGACGGTGGCCGCGATCCGGCTGCCGGCCCGGGTCGACTCCAGCCAGGGCGAGGAGGAGCTGGTGCTCCGCGGTCCGGAGACATCCCGCGGCTCGGGTCGACACCGGACCCGGATCCCGCCGGCGGTGGCCTACGCGCTGCGCGCCAACTGCGGCCCGCGATGGCTCGCCGGGTTCCTCATCATGTTCATGGCCTTCCTGCTGCGCGAGAACCCGATCGGCGACTGGAGCCCGCAGGTGCTGACCGGGATCGTGGTCGGCGCGGCGGGCGTCGGGAACTTCCTCGGCGTGGTCGCGGCGTCGCTGTTCCGGCGGATCAGCCCCTCGATCACGGTGACCGCCGTGCTGGTGGCCGACGTGGGCGTGGCGGTCGTCGCCGCGCTGCTGTACGGCGTGCTCACGGTCGCGCTGCTCGGCCTCGTGGCCGGTCTCGGCCAGGCGCTGGCGAAGTTCTCCCTCGACGCGACCATCCAGCGCGACATCCCGCACCGGGTGCAGGCCAGCGCGTTCGCCCGCAGCGACACCACCCTGCAGCTGGCGTGGGTGATCGGCGGCTTCGTCGGCATCGCCATGCCCCTCGACCCCCCGCGGCTGGGCCTCGGCGTCGCGGCCGTGGTGCTCGCTGCGTGGGCGGTGTTCGTGCTCGTCAACAGTCCACGCAGGTCGACTCGGGTCGGGTGACGGTCGGGTCCGGAGGAAACTCCCGACTCGACCGTCAGAACTCCCGACTCGACCGTCAGAACTCCCGACTCAACGGGGGCTAGCGCTCGAGCTCGTCGGCGAGGGCACGGAGCAGCTTGGCGGCCGGCTTCGCCGTACGGGGGTCGGGGTGCCGGCCGTGACGGTAGGCCTCGCCGACGCCGTCGAGCATCCGGATCAGGTCCTCGACGATCGAGACCATCTCCTCGGGCTTCTTGCGGCGGGCGTCGCGCTGGTTGCGCGCGACCGAGACCGGCGCGTCGAGGACGCGCACCTGGAGCGCCTGGTCGCCGCGCCGGCCCTGCGCGATCCCGAACTCGACGCGAGTGCCGGCCTTGAGCACGGTCATCCCGTCCGGAAGGGCCTCCGAGCGCACGTACACGTCGGGGCCGTCGTCCTGGGAGAGGAAGCCGAAACCCTTCTCGGCGTCGAACCACTTCACCTTGCCAGTGGGCACGGTCTGACCTTCTTCTCAACGCTGTAGGACTGGGGCACTCCAGCCTATAGCGCCTCGTTCATCGACCCCGACCGGAATCCGCGCGGATCCACCTCGGCCGCCTCGAACCCGGCCCCCCGGACGGCGTCGAGCACCCGGCGCTCCAGCTCGTCGGGCAGCGGCAGCAGCGTCGCGTCGACCTCGACCGAGGCCCGGTCGCCGCGGTCGCGGACCCGCAGGTGGCGCAGGCCGGCGGGCTCGAGCACCGCGCGCACCCCGGTCTCGGCCCGCTCCACCCGACCCAGGCGGTACGGCGTCACCTCGACGCCGTAGGCGACCCGGGAGGAGAGGCAGGCGGCCGCCGGCTTGTCCCAGGTCGGCAGGCCCCACCGGCGCGAGGCCTCGCGGACCTGGGCCTTGGTCAGCCCGGCGTCGCGCAGTGGGGCGATCGCGCCGCGCTCGTCGGCCGCCCGGATGCCGGGCCGGAAGCCGGCGACGGCGTCGTCGGCGTTGGTCCCGGTCGCCACGTGCGCCAGCCCGTGCTCGGCGGCGAGCGGGGTGAGCACGTCGAGGAGCTCGGCCTTGCAGAAGTAGCAGCGGTCGGCGCCGTTGGCGCGGTAGCCGTCGCGCTCCATCTCGTGGGTGGCCGGGGTGAGGACCTCGACGCCCAGCGAGGCGGCGAACCCACGCGCGGGGTCGCGCTCGGCGAGCGGCAGCGAGTGGGAGTAGCCGGTCGCGGCCGCGACCCGGTCCGGGCCGAGGGCGCGGACGGCGGCCGCGAGCAGGAACGCGCTGTCCGCGCCACCGCTGTAGGCGACCAGCACCGAGCCGCGCTCGCGCAGGTCGGCCTCGAGCGCGTCGAGCCGCAGCGTCAGCAGGTGGTCCTCGAGCCACGCGGGGAAGTCGTCGAGGCCCTCGAGCACGACGTCGGTGCCGGCCTCGAGCAGCTCCTCGCGGGTGCACCCGCCGGTCAGCACCGAGACGCTGAGCGCCCCGGCCGCCCGCGCGCCCTCGACGTCGTGGACGTGGTCGCCGACGTAGATCGTGGCGCCCTCACGGCGCAGCACGTCGGCCTTGCCGACGCCCCAGACCCACCCCTCGAGGTGGTCGACGTCCAGGCCGAGGTGGTCGAGGTGGAGCCGGGCGTTGGCGGGGTACTTGCCGGTGACCACCAGCACCCGGCCACCGTGGCGGCGGACGGCGGCGATCGCGTCCTCGGCGCCGGCCAGGAGCGGCACCGAGGCGATCGCGTGGTCGGGGTAGAGCGCCCGGAACCGGTCCCCGGCCGGGCCGACCGCGTCGGCGGCCAGGTGCTCGCCGAGCATCAGGTCCAGCGGAGGTCCGAGCCGGGCGGTCATCTCCTCGACAGGGAACTCCACGCCGAGCTCCGCACCCAGCGCCCGGAGCACGGCGCCGAAGCCCGGGGCGGTGTCGATCAGCGTCATGTCGAGGTCGAAGCCGACCACCAGCGGCGCTGCGTGCATGGCTCCACAGTAGGGATCCCTGGGGAGGATCCTGAAACTCCTGTCACAATGAGTGGTTCAGGTGACAGGGGGTGCCGATGACGACGCCGAGGACGACGCTGCGCGGAGTGACCGCGGCCCTGACCGCTGCCCTCGTCCTGGGTCCCCTCGGGGTGCTCGCCCCGACGTCGGCCACCGAGCCGGACACCTCGGACCCGGCGGGCGCCTCCGACACCCTCTACCTCGTCACGCTTGCGGGGCCGGGCACCTCGGGCACCCACACCGACCTGCTCGCCGCCGCCCGGATGCGCACGGAGCAGGACGCCGTGCTCGACACGGTGGGCGCCCCCGACCCCGTCTACCGCTGGACCACCGCCCTCAACGGCGTCGCGGTCGACCTCTCGGCCACCGAGGCCGCCCAGCTCCGCGCCGACGCACGCGTCGCTCTCGTCGAGCGCAACACCGTGCGGCCGCTGGCCGGCCGCACGGTCACCACCGGCCTGCTCGGCACCCCGGCCGCCACCCGCGGCGGTGCGGGGGTGGTGGTCGGCCTGGTGGACTCCGGCATCGCGCCGGACTCGCCGCTGTTCTCGGCGGTGACCGGGCTCGGCCGGGCCCCGCGCGGCTTCGCCGGGAGCTGCGAGACCGGCGACGGCTGGCCGGCGAGCACCTGCGACCGCAAGATCCTCGGGGCCCGCTGGTTCGTCGGGGGGTTCGGCACCGACCGGCTGCGCTCCGCCTCCTCGCTCTCCCCGCTCGACGACGACGGTCACGGCACCCAGGTCGCCTCGATCGTCGCCGGCAACGCCGGCGTCCCCGCGCGGGTGCGCGGCCAGCGGCTCGGCACCTACGCCGGCGTCGCCCCGCAGGCGCGGCTCGCGGTCTACAAGGCCTGCTGGAGCGCCCCCGACCCCACCGACGACGGCTGCGCGAGCGCCGACCTCGTCTCCGCGATCGACGCCGCCACGGCCGACGGCGTCGACGTCCTCAACCTCTCGGTCGGTGGCCCGTCCCGGATCGACACGGTCGAGCGCGCGCTGCTCGGCGCCACCGAGGGCGGCGTGGTCGTCGTCGGCGCGGCCGGCAACAGCCCGCGGACCCCGGCCGCCCACCGCAGCCCGTGGGTGACCTCGGTCGGCGCGACCACCGGGCCCGTACGGCGCGGTCGGGTCGTGCTCCCCGGCGGCGCGTCGTACGCCGGCGCCATGGCCGCGGCCCGCGACGTCGGGCCGGCGCGGCTCGTGCGTGCCGCCGACGTGCCGACCGCGGCCGCCACCCGGAGCGAGGCCCGGGTCTGCACGCCCGGGAGCCTGGACGCCGGCCGGGTCGAGGGCCGGATCGTGGTCTGCGAGCGCGGGGCCGTCGGCCGCGTGGACAAGTCGGCTGCCATCGACCTGGCCGGCGGCATCGGCATGGTGCTGGTCAACGCCGGACCCGGCGCCCTGGTGGCCGACTTCCACCGGGTGCCGACCGTGCACGTGGACCAGGCCGCCGGGCGGCGCCTGCTGCACTGGCTCACCGCGCACCCGGACGCCCGGGTGCGGCTCGAGCCGCGCGGCCTGGTCCGGACCCCCGCACGCGTGGTCGCCTGGTCGAGCCCCGGCACCCCCGGAGCGGCGACGCTCAAGCCCGACCTGGTGGCCACCGGCGTCGGGCTCCTCGGCGCCGTGCCCCACCACGGGACCGCCCCCGGCTGGGACCTGATGACCGGCACCTCCGCGGCCGCGGCGCTCACCAGCGGCGTCGCCGCCCTGGTCCGCTCCCGGCACGAGGACTGGTCGCCGGCGCAGGTCCGCTCGGCGCTGGTCACCACCGCCCGCCGCGTGCCGGGCTCCGACGTGCTCCGGGCGGGCACCGGCCGGGTCTCGCCGGACGACGCCGTACGCCCGGGACTGGCCTACGACGTCTCGCCCGAGGACTACCGGGCCTGGCTGGACGGCGACCTGACGGACCTGAACACGCCGTCGATCCGGCTGGCCGGCGCCGGCACCGTCGAGCGGACGATCACCAACGTGACCGGCCGGCGGCTCTACTTCTCCTCGTCCGCCACCGGCTTCTCCCGGCACGCCGTGCGGGTGACGCCGGCGGCGGTGCGGCTCGGGCCGGGTGAGAGCGCGACGTTCCGGCTCACGGTCGGCGCGGCCGGGAGCGGGGGCGACGACGGGTGGATCACCTGGCGTGGCGCCACCGGCACCGTCACCCGGATCCCCGTCCTGCTCAGTCGCTGAGCCAGTCCTCCAGCTCGGCGTCGACGAGCAGCTCGCGGGCCTCGGCCATCCGCTCGTCGGGCACCAGGATCCGGACCTGGATCACCTGGATCAGGCCCTCCATCACGCTCATGTTGCGGTCGGCGACGTGGTAGGGGATCTCCGCGGAGGTCAGCAGCCCCTCGATCACCGAGATCATCGCGGGGTCGTTGGTGCGCACCAGCTCAGCCATGGGCGCCACTATGCCCGACGAAGGTGACGACCGCGCCGGCGCAGGAACCACGTGAAAGTCGCCGCCAACGCGAGCGCTCCGCAGAAGTCCAGGAGCACCTGGCGCCAGTGCCAGGACAGCCACGTGGTGCCGAAGAGGTCCCCCACGGCCCGGTGCCGGTCACCGCCGAGCGCGTCACCGGCGGTCATCACGCAGTAGGCGTTGAGGGCCGGGTCGGCGGCCATCACCCTCTCGCCGGACCGGGTCACGAGCTCGGGCGGTCCGTCGCCGAGAACGGGCAGCACGAGGTCCCGGCCGCGCCACGACATCGAGCACGGCTCCCACACGTCCATCGCCGTCTGGACCTGCGCGGTCCGGGCGCCGTCCGAGGTCGCGAACGTCGACACGACCCAGGACTGCTCGTCCGGCACGGCGACGCCGAGCCGGGCACCGTCGGGCGAGAGCGACCCGCTCCACTGGTTCAGTGCCGGCAGGAGCCGGGCAGGCAGGTCCAGCGGGGCCCGCCTCAGCACGGCACCGGTCTCGTCGGTGACGGCCAGGCCGGCTGTCGCACGGCGGCCCTTGCCGGCCACGGTCAGCCAGCCGAGAAGCCCGTCGTCGAGCCACCCGACCGGGTACGCCTCACTCCCCGGCCGCTCCACCTGCCGCAGGGAGCCGTCCGTCCCGAGCAGCAGGACGAGGTTGCTGCGGTCGGCGTCCCAGCGCCACGCCTGGACCAGGTGGGTGGAGCCGTCCGGCGACCAGTAGCCCGGCACCTGCGCCTGCGTCCACCAGACCTCCGGACGCGATGGATCGTTGGCGTTGTCCCCGATCTCCTCGAACCGGGTCTCGGCGCCGGTCACGAGGTCGCGGAGGACGTAGGCCCCGTGGTCGGCCAGGTAGCCGATCATCCGTCCGTCCGCGGAGAGCGAGGGGAAGAAGTCTCCGGCGCGTTGCTCCTGGACGATCCGCCAGACGTCCCCGCTCGGCGACACCGCGATGAAGTGATCAGTCTCCAGCTCGACGGTCGCCGCCAACGGACCCGGCCGGTCGGGCAGGTCGCGGAGGATCCAGGGCTTCTCGATGCGGGACGGATAGCCGTCGACACCGCTCCCCCGCTCCCCGTCGGCCGGCGGTACGTCGCTGGACCGGGGCAGCACCCCGACCAGGCCGGCCGTCAGCGCGACCAGCACCACGACCGCCACGCCGGCGCCGATCCGGCGCGCCAGCCGCCGGCGGGCGCCTGCGGCCCAGGCGCGGCGCGCGTCGGGGACGACGTACGCCGGGACCTCGTCGACGAGGTGCTCCATGCGCTCGCGGAGATCCGTCATCGGTGGGCCTCCTCGGTCAGGGCGGACAGCAGGTCGGGGGCGAGGACACGCAGCCGCTCGAGCGCCTGCCGGGTCTGCGACTTCACGGTGTTGGGCGAGCAGCCCAGGACCTGGGCGGTCTGCACCTCCGTGAAGTCCTCGTAGAACCGCAGCGACACCACCGCACGCTGCTTGGGGGTCAGCCGGGCCAGCGCGTCGCGCAGCACCAGGCGCTGCTCGACGTCGGGGCCGCTGCCGCCGAGCTCGGGGTGGTGGTCGGTGAGGACCTCGGCGGGCCGGGCGCGGCGTCGCCGCCAGCGGTCGATCGCGAGGTGGTGCATCACCCGTCGGGCGTAGCCGTCGGGATCGCCGCGCCGGCTGACCCGGGCCCAGTGGTCGGCGACTCGAGCGAGCGTGTCCTGCACGAGGTCCTCGGCGAGGTGGACGTCGCCGGTGAGGAGGTATGCCGAGCGGGCGAGCGCGCCCGACCGGGCGCGCACCCAGGCCTCGAAGTCCTCCACACCCCTATTCACGCACGGGGGCACCCGTCCGAGTGGGGGTGGTTTCGAGACAGGCGCAGAGCGCCTTCCTCAACCACCGAGATTCAGGGCCTTGGCGGTCTCCTCGCGCATCTGCACCTTGCGGATCTTGCCGGTCACCGTCATCGGGAACTCCTCGACGACCAGGACGTAGCGCGGGATCTTGTAGTGCGCGAGCTTCCCGGTCGCGTAGGCGCGCACGGCGCCGGCGTCGAGCGGCTCGGCCCCGGCACGCATCCGGATCCAGGCGCACAGCTCCTCGCCGTACTTCTGGTCGGGGACGCCGATCACCTGCACGTCCTCGATGTCGGGGTGCTGGTAGAGGAACTCCTCGATCTCGCGCGGGTAGATGTTCTCCCCACCCCGGATCACCATGTCCTTGATCCGGCCGACGATGTTGCAGTAGCCGTCCTCGCGCATCTCCGCGAGGTCGCCGGTGTGCATCCACCCGTCGGCGTCGATCGCCTCGTCGGTCTTGTCGGGGTCGTCCCAGTAGCCGAGCATCACGGAGTAGCCGCGGGTGCAGAACTCCCCGGTCTGCCCGCGCTCGACGGTCTCGCCCGACACCGGGTCGACGATCTTGATCTCCACGTGCGGGTGGACCCGGCCGATGGTCGCCGTACGGCGCTCCAGGTCGTCGTCGGCCCGGGTCTGGCACGACACCGGGCTGGTCTCGGTCATGCCGTAGGCGATCGACACCTCCGCCATGTGCATGTCGTCGACGCACCGCTTCATCACCTCGACCGGGCAGATCGAGCCGGCCATGATGCCGGTGCGCAGGCTGGACAGGTCGTGCTGGCGATAAGTGGGGTGGTTCTGCATCGCGATGAACATCGTCGGCACGCCGTACACGCCGGTGCAGCGCTCGGCAGCGATCGTGCGGAGCGTGATCTCCGGGTCGAAGCCCGGCGCCGGGATCACCATCGTGGTGCCGTGGGTGGTGCAGCCGAGGTTGGCCATCACCATGCCGAAGCAGTGGTAGAAGGGCACGGGGATGCACAGCCGGTCCTCGGGACCGAGGCCGATCAGCTCGGTGGTGAAGTAGCCGTTGTTGAGGATGTTGCGGTGGCTCAGGGTCGCGCCCTTGGGGTAGCCGGTGGTGCCCGACGTGTACTGGATGTTGATCGGGTCCTCCGGCGAGGTCTGCGCCATCCGCTCCGCGACGACGCCGTCGGGCAGCGACCGGCCGGCCTCGACGAGCTGCGCCCAGTCGTCGGTGTCGAGGAACACCACTCGCTCGAGCGTCGGCGCTTGGCCGGCGATCTCGGCGACCATCGCGCGGTAGTCGCTGGTCTTGAAGGTCGACGCGCTGATCAGCAGCCGCAGCCCGCTCTGGTTGACCGCGTACGACAGCTCGTGGGTGCGGTACGCCGGGTTGACGTTGACCAGCACGATCCCGAGCTTGGCGGTGGCGTACTGCACGATCGTCCACTCCGCGCAGTTGGGCGCCCAGATGCCGACCCGGTCGCCCTTGCCGATCCCGGCCGCCACCAGACCCCGGGCCAGGTCGTCGACGTCGCGGTCGAGCTCGGCCCAGGTCCAGCGTCGGCCGCTCGCGACCTCGACGAGCGCCTCCCGTTCGGCGTACGCCGCCACGGTCCGCTCGAAGCTCGCGCCGATGGTCTCCTCGAGCAGGGGCGGCTCGAGCTCGCCCTTCGCGTAGGCCTCCATGGCGGCAACCTACGCCGCGCGACGTTGGGCTGTCGTTGGTCCGCCCGAGGTCAGCGGACGGGTCGGTACACCTGGTGCTGCACGCCGTTGGTGAACGTCGTGGTCTCGACCAGGGTCAGCCTCACCTTGTCCTCGGCGGCGTCGGGGAAGAGCCGGCGTCCGCTGCCGAGGATCACCGGGAACACCATCAGCCGCATCTCGTCGACCAGCCCGGCCGCGAGCAGGCCCTGGGTCAGCTGCAGGCTCCCCTGGACGAGGATCGGGCCACCCTCGCCGTCCTTGAGGCGAGCGACGTCGTCGAACGAGACGACGGAGGTGTTGTTCCACTCCGGGTCGGTGAGCGTGCTGGAGACGACGTACTTCGGCATCGCGTTGAAGCCCGCGAAGTAGTCCATCGTCGGCCAGATCGGCGCGAACGCGTCGTAGGACCGGGCGCCCATGAGGAACGCCGTGGCCTCCTCCTGCTCGCGACCCTTCAGCTCGTACTGCGCGGGGTCCGGCTCGACGTCGAACGTCCAGCCGGAGTGCTTGTATCCGGGCTCGCCGCCGGGGGCCTCGGCGACGCCGTCGAGGGAGACGAAGTGGGTGGTGACCAGGGTGCGCATGTCGACGCCTTCCGTTCGGGGGTTGCTATCACCAGATCCACGAACGGGAGACGCCGGATACGACAGCGGTCAGGACAGCTTCTCGGCCATCTCCACCAGCGCGTCGAGCGCGCTGTGGGTGTCGGCGGTGACCATCGGGCCGACGTCGGCCGATCCCGGCCCCTCGACGGTGGTGCGCACGGTCACCTCGGAGCCCTCGGCCGTCGCCTTGACCTGGTGGTCGATGCGGATCACCAGCTCGCCCAGGGTGATCTTGTCGAGGTAGCGCGCGCCCGGCTCGACGATCTCGAGGACGAACGGCGCCGAGGTGCCGCCGCTGAGCACCAGGGTGCCCGCCGCACCCTCACCGAAGTGGCCCTCGATGGCCACCTGCTCGACCGCCCGATCCCAGCGGTGCCAGCTGCCCACGTCGCTCCAGAGCGCCCAGACATCGGCGGGCGAAGCGGACGTGGTCACGGTGTGCTCGTAGTCGAAGCTCATGCTCAGCAACCTAATACGACTGGGCGCCGGGTGGGTCGGTTCGGACTGGACGTCCTGGTGTCTGCCGGGTCACGGACGGGGTGTGGTCTCGACAGGCTCGACACCCACCGCAACCGCACCGTCGGTCGACCGAGCCAGGAGCGATCCCGCGGCCGGTGTGGCGCCGAAGGCGACACGCCAGACGCGGGCCCCGCCACCTGGAGGTGGCGGGGCCCGACGGGTGTCGAGAGGTCAGCTGGTGCCGACCCGCACCGTCATCACCTTCGTCCTCGGGTTGACCTTGACCACTCGGACCGTGGTGCCGGTCTTGGGCACGTCCACGCTGTACCACTCGGGCTCGTAGAAGCCCGGGTGGTCGCCGCTGCCGTGCTCGTCGCCGTTGAACCACCAGTCCAGGGTGTCGTCGAACAGCGGTACGGCGCGCTGCCCCTTCAGCGTGTAGGCCTTGCCCCGGTAGTGCAGCTTCTGGGACGGGCTCGGTCGCAGCGAGAACGTCGAGTCCGCGGTCAGCACCTTCGTGCGCAGGATCGAGTCGTCGAAGGCGTGCTGGAACACCGGGCGGGCGTCCACGGGGAGCACCTCGCCGTGACCTGGGTGGTCACCGACGTTGTTGTCGTTGTAGGAGGTGTCCCAGTAGCTGATCAGCGCCCCGGGCTGGTAGGCGAAGTGGTCCACCCAGTCGGGCCGCTTCTCGAAGCCCGCGAAGTTGTAGACGCTCTGCAGCACCTTGTCGCGGCCGACGTACTGCCGGTTGTCCACGAAGTAGGTGTTCAGGAACGACTTCGTCTCCTCGGAGTGGACGGCCTCGAACCCGTCGAGCGCCCAGCCCTCGGCGCCCGCCTCGGCGGTGCCGATGGGCTGGCCGTCCAGCGTGATGTTGTCCACCTGGAAGCCGGCCTCGGCGGCCGCGCCGTCGGTGAGGTAGCGCCAGCGGACCGCGTCGGTGCCGGCGGGCACGGTGGCCGTCAGGTCGACCCACTGGCCATCGGTGGTGCCGCTGATGCCGGTGCCGTCGGGGTTGAACGACCCCTGGTCCTCACCCTCATAGCTCTCGCTGGTCGGGATCGAGGCCCAGGTCTCGCCGCCGTCGCTGGAGACCTCGAGGAACGCGTAGTCCCAGCCCTCCTCGATGGCGTACCGGACCTTGGCGGTGAGGGCACCGCCGTCGGTGACGTCGCGAGTCATGGTGTGGTCCAGGTTGTCGCCGGAGCCGGAGAAGTAGAACCGCTCGCCGCAGTCGGCGCACGGCTGGCCGTACTGGAACGTGACGTCCTTGTCCGGGAGCAGCACGATCAGGCCGTTGGACTCCGACCCCGAGGTCGACGCGCCCGGACGCAGCCGGAACGTGCCGGACCGGCCGGCGCGGATGGTGTCGTAGACGAGCCACCCGAGCTGGAACTTCTCCCAGGCGCCCATCGGCTGGGGGCGGTCGCCGATGGCCTGGTCGCGCTTGGCCGTGCCGCGCGACTGCGCCATCAGCGACCAGTGCTCGACGCTGTTGCTGGCCCCGCCGGTGTTGCCGGAGGTGTCGTAGAGGTCGGGCAGCTCCAGATCGTGGGTGTACTCGTGCGCGAACACGCTGAGGCCGCCGTTCTCGGGCTGCATCGTGTAGTCGCTGACCCACAGGCCGGTCGGGTTGCTGGGGAACTCGACACCGCCGTCGGGGGCGCCGGTGTCGCTCTTGCCGCCCTCGCCGACCTCGATGCCGCCGATCGCCGGACCGGGGCCGGTGCCCAGGCCGTGCAGCGCGGCGTTGCCGCGGTGGCTCCAGATCGCGTCGGAGCCGAAGATCGGGTCGCCGTCGGCCTCGTCGCCGCCGGCGTGCACGATCTGGAAGTGGTCGATGTAGCCGTCCGGCTCGCGGAAGTCGCCGTCGTTGTCGTAGTCGTAGCGGTCCTGGACGTCGAACGTCTTGAGGTAGGCCTGGATGCGCTCCATCGTCCAGCCGCCGTCGAGGCGGCCCTGGACCCACTCGGAGAGCGCGTCGCGGATGAGGAAGTTGACGTTTCCGCAGACGATGCTGCCGCAGTCCTTGTTGCTGCCGTAGCGGGCCTCGTTGAACGGCACCTTCACCCACGCGGTGACGTCGCCGTCGATGGAGTAGGTCCCGCTGGACTGGTCCTCGAAGAAGTCCTTCATCCGGTTGAAGTACATGTTCTCGAAGTACGACCTGCTGAAGTCGGCGTTCCAGAGCGTGGTGTTGTCGACCTTGCGGTCCGGCTTGGGGATCTGGTTGTGCAGCGGGCCGTCGTACCGCTGTGCACCCGAGTCCGGGTCGTCCTGGTAGGCCTGGTGCCTCCGGTCGCCGAACTCCGCGAGCACGACGAAGATCCGGTCCTTGCCGGTCTGCCTGACCCGGCCGTAGACGCCCTTGCCGACCTTCTCGGCCTGGCCCCGGCCGCCAGTGCGCAGCCGCTTCTCGAGAGCGGTCTGGGTGCGCTCCTGGTAGGTGGTCTTCCACCCGGGCGTGATGACGTCCGAGGGCGTGTCGCGATCGGCCTTGGCCGACGGTGCGGCAGGAGGTGTGGCGCCGGCCTGCGGGGTGGTGAGCGACAGCGCCGTGGCCGCCGCGATCAGTGATGCGGTCGCCGTGGCGGCGACGCGGGTCCTTCGCAAGAGAATTCCTCCCAAATGTCGGGGCGAGGTACGCCCGAGAGCCCCGGGGGTCGGCTCGACATCGGATCACGGTGCCGAGACTCACCGTCAGGGTGGAGAGCAGTGGACACGCCCGGGCGCGGGTCGCGAAAGAGGGACCCGGGTTCGTTACCGGACTGTTATCGAATCGTCCGGGAGCGGGTCGGACCCGATCCGCCGGGACACCCGCATCTCGCGGTCGCCGAACCTGACCACGTCGCCGTCGAGCAGCGTGGTGGCCCGACCGGCGGGCAGCTCCCGCGCCGCGCCCCGCCGGAGCAGGATCGAGCCGTTCGTCGAGCCCAGGTCGACCAGCTCGAGCACGCCCTCGCCACCCAGGCGGAGGCAGGCGTGGGTCTTGGACAGCGACAGATCCGAGGAGCGCAGCGGCAGCAGGTGGCGCGCCTGCTCGCCGGGCCGCGCCTCGGGGTCGCGGCCGAGCAACACCGGCCCGTCCACCACCAGCGTCTCGCCGGTGTCGAAGTGGAGCTCCCAGCGGTCCCGCGGATCAGGACGCGACTGCCGGCGCGGCACCGCCGCGGGCCGCGCACCTCGCTCCACCGCGTCCGGCGCCTGGGCGGATGCCGGGGCGGGCACCAGGCGGAGCGCGGTGAGGTTGACGATCTGCCCGGGGCCCGGGTCGTCGGCGGCGACCTCCTCGACCCGCAGCACCCGGTCGTCGACGACCTCCGACCCGACGACCCGGTCGTGCCAGCCGTGCCGTCGTCCGCCGGGGTCTGTGAGGGCCGTCCACGCGAGCGCGGCGAGCCCGAGGCCGAACGTCGGCAGGGTCGCCAGAGCGAGCAGCAGCTGGCGTCGCAGTGCCCGGCCCGGCCCGAGGGGCTGCCCCGTCCGGGCGTCGACGAGGCGCAGGCCGGCGGCGGCGCGGCCGGGTGAGCTGCCGGTGCGGCCGAGCACGACGGTGAGGGTCCCGCTGACCAGCACCACGACGGTCGCGACGGCCAGGACGCCCACGAGCGGGTGGTCGCGGGCGATCAGGTAGCGGGCGGCGAGGTAGGCCGCGGCGGCCTCCACCGACCAGGCCATCAGCCGATCGACGACGAAGGCGTAGAAGCGGCGGTCCGGCTCCGCCGGCGGCCGCGCGCGCTCCGTCGTCGCGTCGGTCACGGGTCGACGACCTGGATGGTCACCCCGTCGCCGAGGTCGACGACGGCGCCGGGGATCAGCTGGACGGCGACACCGGCCTGCAGGTCCTCGGGCGGCAGTCCGGGTTGGATGAGGAGGGTGCCGTTGGTGGAGCCGAGGTCGGTGACGACCGCCGCGCCGTGATCGGCTCCGGAGCCGGGTCGGATCTCGAGGTGGGTGGAGGAGATCTCGTGGTGCGGGCTCGGGACGGCCACCAGGCGGGGCTCGTCGGTCTGCGTGTGGCGTCGCGGCTCGGGGGCCCGGCCCACCAGCACGGAGCGGTCGACCAGGACCTGCTCGCCGCTGGAGAACACCAGCCGAGCGACGGGGCGAGCGGTCACCGGCGGCGCCGGCGGCTGGCCCGGGATGCCGGGCCTGGAGAGCCCCAGCCCGCCGAGGCCGGCGTCCCCGGTGCGGGTCAGGCCGTCGTGCTCCACGGCCGGAGCCGCGTGCATCGGCGGGGGCGCCAGCGGAGGGACCGCGGGCATCGGCTCGGTGACCGGTCCGTCGGTCGGGGTCCACACGGGAGCGGCCGCGGCGACCGGCTCGGGCTCGGGCTCCGGCACCGGCTCAGGCACCGGCTCCGGCTCGGACACCGGCTCGGACACCGGCACCTCGGGCTGCGGCTGGGCAGGCGGGCACTCGGCGGTCGCGAGCCGCACCAGTCCGCCGGCGAGGGCCAGGTCGTCGTCGGGCGCGTCCTCGTCGCCCACCTCGATGCGGATCCGGGTCACCCCGCTCACCGTCCGCTCGACCCAGGTCGTCGCCCCGTCGCCCTCGACGTGGACCACGTCGGCGGCCGTGGCCAGGTGGGCCCGGGCCGCGCCGCGCAGCACGACCCGGGTCTGCTCTCCCTCGCGGCTCACCAGCACGAAGCCCGGCAGGTCGCGCAGGCCGCCGGAGATCAGCGCGTCGAGGGTCTCGTCGAAGCCGGCACCGTCGTCGACCAGCTCCCAGAGCGCGGCCACCCGCGCCTTCTCCGACGGCGGCAGCACTACGGTGGCACCGTCGCCGAAGATGCCGAACCACTCGCCACCGCGGAAGGACCAGGTCTGGGCGTCGCTCATGGCATCCCTCCTACCACGTCGACGACCACCGCGGTGGCGTTGTCCTCACCCCCGGCCTCCACCGCCGCGGCGACCAGTCGCTCGGCGGCGTCCTCGGGGTCCGCGCAGGCGCCCAGGATCGTCGCCAGCCCCACGTCGTCGACCATCCCACTGACGCCGTCCGAGCACAGCAGCAGCCGTTCGGCTCCGGCCACCGGCAGCTCGAAGAAGTCGGGCCGGGCACCGCTCGCGTCCCCCAGCGCCCGGGTGATCACGTTGCGCTCGGGGTGGGTTGCGGCCTCGTCGGGGTCGAGCTGTCCGGCGTCGACCAGCTCCTGCACGAGGCTGTGGTCGACGCTGACCTGGACGAGCCGGCCGTCGGCGTACCGGTAGATCCGGGAGTCGCCGAGGTTGGCGAGCAGCCAGGCCGCGCCGTGGTCGTCCTCCACCAGGAGGGCGACCACCGCGGTCGTGCCCGCGGACCGGCCCCGGGCCACGCCGGCGGCGCGCTGTGCGGCGGCGTACTCGGCGATCCGGTCCGCACACCTGTCGAGCGTGTCGGTCACGGCCTCGGCTCCGCGGTGGGGGTCGTAGCCGGTGGCGGCGAGGCGGGCGAACTCCTCGACGACGATCGCGCTCGCGACGTCACCGCCCTCATGGCCGCCCATCCCGTCGGCGACGACGAAGACCGGCGGCTCGGCCAGGTAGGCGTCCTCGTTGACCTGGCGGACCCGGCCCACATCGGTGGCGGCGCCGTGGTGCAGCTCGACCTGATCCATCGCTACTCGGCCCCTCACGACTCCGGCCCCCGCCTGGTGAGCTCGGGCCGGCGGACGACGGCCGGCTCGGCCTCAGTGTCCTAGATGCCCACGTCGTCGGGTGCCAAACCCGGGGCCGCACGGATAGTGGATCGCGGTCAGCGCAGGGACTGCTCCAGGTCGGCCCAGAGGTCCTCGACGTCCTCGAGGCCCACCGACAGGCGGAGCAGGCCCTCGCCAGGTCGAGCGGCGGCCTCGACCGGCCGGTGGGTCAGGCCGGCGGGGTGCTGGATGAGGGTGTCGACGCCCCCGAGCGAGACGGCATGGGTGATCAGCCGGCAACGCTGGGCGGTGCCCGCCGCCGCGGCGTACGCGCCCCGGAGCTCGAAGGCCAGCAGGCTGCCGGGACCGCTCATCTGGGTGCCGACCAGCCCGGTGGGGTCGCACTCCTTGAGACCGGGGTACATCACCCGGGCGACGGCGGGGTGCTCGGCGAGCCGCGTGGCGAGCACGGCCGCCGACTCCTGCTGCGCCCGGACCCGCAGCGGCAGGGTCTGCAGGCCGCGGTGGAGGTCGTACGCCGCGCGCGGGTGGAGCAGGCCTCCGGTGACGGCCCGGACCTGGCGCAGGCGCACCTGCCAGGCCTCGCCCGCGGCGACGACGCCGCCCATGGCGTCGCCGTGGCCGCCCATGAACTTCGTGGCCGAGTGCAGCACCAGCGCCGCGCCGTGGGAGCCGGGCCGCTGCAGCACCGGGGTCGCGAACGTGTTGTCGACCAGCACCGGGACGGCGCCCGCCTGCGCGACCACCGAGTCGATGTCGACCAGGTCGACGGTCGGGTTGGCCGGCGTCTCGACGATCACCAGCCCCGTGTCGGGCTGGATCGCCTCGGCGATCCGGTCGGCGGTGGCCCAGGTGACGCGGGTGCCCAGGAGGCCGGAGGCGAGCACGTGGTCGGTCCCGCCGTACAACGGCCGGACGCCGACGACATGGGGCCGGCCGGCGGCGACCGTGGCGACCAGCACCGCGCTGAGCGCCGCCATGCCGGAGGCGAAGGCGACCGCGCCGGGCAGGCCCTCGAGGCCGGCCACGGCCCGTTCGAACCGGTCGACGTTGGGGTTCCAGAGCCGCTGGTAGACCAGCGAGTCGACGCCCTCCGGCCGCCCACCCGTGGCGAGCTGCTCGTAGGCCGCGCCGCCGGCGTCGACGCCGGGCAGCGGGTACGTCGTGGAGAGGTCCAGCGAGGGGACGTGCACGCCGAGCGCGGTCAGGTCCTCGCGGCCGAGGTGGACGGCGTCCGTGTCGAAGCGGGTCATGACACCAGGGTCGAACGCCGCGACCCTTGCCACAATGGTCATGCAGATCCTTTGTCCGTCCCGGTTTCGACCGCAGGATCTTCGGCCGGTGCGCGATATCGTGGCCCCGTGCCGAAGAATGCGCCACACCTCTCCCCCGGCCCGTCACCGCGCGAGCGGCCGGTGCTCGACGACGTCGACCGAGCCCTGGTCGACGCCCTGGTGCGCGACGGCCGCACCCCCAACGTCGAGCTCGCGCGGTCGGTCGGCATCGCCGAGTCGACCTGCCTGGCCCGGGTGCGCAGCCTGCGCGAGCGCGGCATCGTCACCGGGGTCACGGCGGACGTCGACCTCGCCCGGCTGGGCCTGCCCGTGCAGGCGATGGTCACCGTGCGCTTCTCGGGCCACCTGCGCGCCGACGTGGACGCCTTCGGCGAGGAGGTGACCGGCCTGCCGGGCGTGCTGGCGGCCTACAACATCTCCGGCGCCAACGACTTCCTGGTGCACGTGGCGACCGCCACCCCGGAGGCACTGCGCGACTTCGTGCTCGACAACCTGACCGGCCGCCCGGGGGTCGTGCACGCCGAGACCAGCCTGGTCTTCCACGCCACGCGTGGGCGCGCCGTGCTCGGCTGAGTCGAGGGCGAGCCCGACGCGTGCAACGGCGGCGCGGTGCCGAGCCGACCGGTAGCGTTGAAGAGATGTCCACGACCGGGTTCCGCACGCTCGCCGACCAGCTGCGCAGCTGGCCGGACGAGCGGCTGTCCCGGCTGCTCGTGGCCCGCCCCGACCTCGCCACCCCCGCCCCTCACGACTCCGCGCAGCTGGCGTCGCGAGCCGCCACCCGGTCCTCGCTGCTGCGGGCGCTCGACCAGCTGACGAGGGCCGAGCTCAGCGTCCTCGACGCGCTCGTGGTGGTCGGCCACACGTCCGAGGCCGGCCTGGCCACGGTGGTCCGGGCCGCGCCCGACTCCGTCGGTGCCGCGCTCGCCCGGCTGCTCGACCTCGCGCTGGTGTGGGAGGCGCCCCCCGGCGTACGTGCGCTGACCGCCGTCGCGGAGGCCCTGACCCAGGGCGGCGGCGCGACCGCGATCAGCGGGCTGCGGCCGGTGTCCGAGGACCCACCCGCTCCCGAGGAGGTAGAACGGCGCCTCGACGAGCTCTCCCCGGCGGCGCGGGCGCTGCTCGAGCACGTCCTCGAGTCCGGGGGCGAGGCGACCACGGGGTCCGCGCGGCACACGGTGCTGCCCGAGGACGCGCAGACCCCCGCCGAGGAGCTGCTCGCCCGCCGGCTGCTCATCCCGCGCTCCGGGGGCGTGGTCGTGCTGCCCGGCGAGGTCGGCATCGCGCTGCGCGGCGGCCGGACCACGACCGAGCCGGTCGACGAGGAGCCCCCGCTGGCCACCTCGGCGCGCGCGGCCGCGGTCGTCGACCGGGCCGCGGCGGGCGCGGCGTTCGAGACGGTGCGCCGGGTCGAGCTGCTCCTCGACCAGTGGGGCCTGACCCCGCCCGGGGCGCTGCGCGGCGGCGGACTCGGCGTCCGCGACCTGCGCTCGACCGCCACGCAGCTGCACGTCGACGAGCCGACCGCCGCGCTGCTGGTCGAGGTGGCCGCCGCGGCCGGGCTGCTCGCGACCGCCGCCGACCCCGACGGAAACCCGGCCTGGATCCCCACCGACGCGTTCGACCAGTGGACCGCCCAGCCGGTGGTGGACCGGTGGGCCACGCTCGTGCGGGCCTGGCTCGACAGCCCGCGGCTGCCCGGGCTGGTCGGCTCCCGCGACCCCGCCGGGAAGGTCTGGAACGCCCTCGCCCCCGAGCTGGCGGGCGTCCACCAGGTCGAGTCGCGCCGGATGGCGCTCGACGCGCTCGCCGAGCTGCCGGAGGGCGAGGTGCTGGCCACCGGCACCGGCGTCCCCTCGCTGGTGAGCCGGATCGCCTGGCGCCGGCCGCGGCGTCCCCGCACCCGGGCCGACCAGGTGGCGTGGGCGGTCGAGGAGGCCACGGCGCTCGGGCTGGGCGCGCTCGGCGGGCTCGCGACGTACGCCCGGCAGCTGCTGGCCGGCGACGAGGCGGCCGGGCTCGCGACGCTGGCGGCCCTGCTGCCCCAGCCGGTCGACCACGTCCTGCTCCAGGCCGACCTGACCGCGGTGGCGCCGGGCCCGCTGGAGTCGCAGCTGGCGCGGCAGCTGCAGCTGGTGGCCGACGTGGAGTCGCGCGGCGGGGCCACCGTCTACCGCTTCACACCCGGGTCCGTACGCCGGGCCCTCGACACCGGCTGGACCGCGGCGGAGGTGCACGACTTCGTCGCCGGGGTGTCGAGGACCCCGGTCCCGCAGCCGCTGACCTACCTGGTCGACGACACCGCGCGCACGTTCGGCAGCATCCGGGTGGGCCACGCGGAGGCGTTCCTCCGCGCCGACGACGAGGCGGCGCTGACCGAGCTTCTGCACCACCCGCGCGCCTCGACGCTCGGGCTGCGGCGGCTCGCCCCGACGGTGCTGATCAGCTCGACCCCGCTCGACGTGCTGCTCCCCCGGCTGCGCGAGCTCGGCGCGGCGCCGGTGGTGGAGGCCGCCGACGGCACCGTCCACGTCGCGCGCCCCGACCTGCTGCGCGCCCGCACGCCCCGTGAGCACCGGGTCCGGGCCGCGAAGGTCGCCCGCGAGACCGCGCACGCGGCGCACGCCGTCACCGCGATCCGCGCCGGAGACCGGGCCGAGTCCAGCCGCAGCCTGTCCCCCGGAAAGCCCGCCGCCGTGCTGACCCCCAGCGGCTCGATGGCCGCCCTGCGCGAGGCCGCGGAGGCCGGCGAGACCGTGCTGATCGGCTACCTGGACAACCAGGGCACCCGCTCGGAGCGCCTCGTCGACCCGGTCCGCGTCGAGGGCGGGTCGCTCACGGCGTACGACCACCGCTCCGACGACGTCAGAACCTTTGCTGTGCATCGCATCACGACCGTCCTCCCGGTCGCGGACGATCCGTAAACTTGAATCGTGGACTTCATCCGGTACGCCGAGGCCGCCGCGGCCCTCCTGAACGCCGACATGACCGATGTCGACGACCTGGTGGCGTACCTGCGCGACCGCGACCGGCCCACCGACCAGGCCACCGACCGTGACTGCATGCTGCTGCGCAAGTTCCAGCGCGAGCTGCGGCCGGTCTTCGAGGCGGGCACGGCCGAGGACGCCGACGCGGTCGTGGAGCGGCTCAACGAGCTGATGGCGCGGCACCCCGTGACGCCGCGCATCTCCGGCCACGACGGCGACCTGCACCTGCACGTGGCCACCGAGAACGCCAGCCTCGCCGAGCTGCTGGTCGGCGAGTCGCTCCTCGGCCTGGCGACGCTCGTCTGCGACCTCGGCCCCAACCGCCTCGGGGAGTGCGCGGCCCTGCGCTGCACCGCCGTGTTCGTCGACACCTCCCCCAACCAGTCCCGCCGCTACTGCTCCGAGCGGTGCTCCTCGCGGGCCAACGTCGCGGCGTTCCGGGCCCGGCAGAAGGCCGTGGCCGCATCGGCGTGAGCCGGCGCGAGTTTCGTGGGGCCG
>NZ_CATNLZ010000033.1:387823-428377 GCF_950101795.1 Nocardioides sp. T2.26MG-1
CCCCCCCCCGAAACTGGAGCGCCTCCACCACCACCTAGGATCGTGAAGTGAACGACGGCCCCCTGATCGTCCAGTCGGACAAGACGCTGCTGCTCGAGGTCGACCACGAGCGCGCCGCCGACTGCCGCAAGGCGATCGCGCCGTTCGCCGAGCTGGAGCGCTCCCCCGAGCACATCCACACCTACCGGCTGACCCCGCTCGGCCTGTGGAACGCCCGGGCCGCCGGCCACGACGCCGAGCAGGTCGTCGACACGCTGCTGGAGTACAGCCGCTACGCCGTGCCGCACGCGCTGCTGGTCGACGTCGCCGAGACCATGGCCCGCTACGGCCGGCTCCGGCTGGAGAAGAACCCGATCCACGGGCTGGTGCTGGCCAGCAACGACCGCCCGGTGCTCGAGGAGGTGCTCCGCGCCAAGAAGGTGCAGGGCATGCTCGGCGCGCGCATCGACGAGGACACCGTGGCCGTGCACGCCTCCGAGCGCGGCAACCTCAAGCAGGCGCTGCTCAAGCTCGGCTGGCCGGCGGAGGACTTCGCCGGGTACGTCGACGGCGAGGCTCACGCGATCGCGCTCGACGAGACCGCGTGGCACCTGCGCGCCTACCAGCGCGAGGCCGCCGAGTCGTTCTGGCACGGCGGGTCCGGGGTGGTGGTGCTGCCGTGCGGCGCCGGCAAGACCCTGGTCGGCGCGGCCGCGATGGCCCAGGCCCAGGCGACGACGCTGATCCTGGTCACCAACACCGTCTCGGCCCGGCAGTGGAAGGACGAGCTGGTCCGGCGTACCTCCCTGACCGAGGACGAGATCGGGGAGTACTCCGGGTCGGTCAAGGAGGTCCGGCCGGTCACGATCGCGACGTACCAGGTGATGACGACCAAGCGGAAGGGCGTCTACCCCCACCTCGAGCTGCTCGACGCCCGCGACTGGGGCCTGATCGTGTACGACGAGGTGCACCTGCTGCCCGCGCCGATCTTCCGGATGACCGCCAACCTGCAGGCCCGGCGCCGGCTCGGGCTCACCGCGACGCTGGTGCGCGAGGACGGCCGCGAGGGCGACGTGTTCTCGCTGATCGGGCCCAAGAGGTACGACGCGCCCTGGAAGGACATCGAGGCCCAGGGCTGGATCGCGCCCGCCGACTGCGTCGAGGTGCGGGTGACGCTGCCGTCGTCGGAGCGGCTGGTCTACGCGACCGCCGAGCCCGAGGAGCGCTACCGGCTCGCGTCGTGCACGCACCACAAGATCGACGTCGTGCGGTCGCTGGTGGAGTCGCACCCCGGCCAGCCGACGCTGGTGATCGGCCAGTACATCGACCAGCTCGACGAGCTGGCTCTCGCGCTGGACGCGCCCGTGATCAAGGGCGAGACGTCGGTGAAGGAGCGGCAGCGGCTGTTCGAGGCGTTCCGCTCCGGCGAGGTCGGGCTGCTGGTGGTGTCCAAGGTCGCGAACTTCTCGATCGACCTGCCCTCGGCCGAGGTCGCGATCCAGGTGTCCGGCTCGTTCGGCTCCCGCCAGGAGGAGGCCCAGCGTCTCGGCCGGCTGCTGCGGCCCAAGACCGAGGGCCGCACCGCGCACTTCTACACGATCGTGTCCCGCGACACCGTCGACGCCGAGTTCGCCCAGAACCGGCAGCGGTTCCTCGCCGAGCAGGGCTATGCCTACCGGATCGTGGATGCGGAGGACCTGGGAGCGGAGGCGTAGGCCGGCCGGCGGTTTCCCCGGTGCACTGGGGAAACTGGCGCTTCTCGGCCTTTGCAACAGCCGAGAAGCGTCAAGAGAGGCCGAGAAGTCCGGCGTGGCACCCGTCTGTGCGGCACACGAGGAGCTCGCGGGTCCCCGTTGCCCGCGTGTCGTCCGAGCCAGTCAGACGCGCCCTGCCCACCTGGGTGTCCGCGTCGCTACGCTGCCGAGCATGAGCGATGACCAGGTCATGTTCACGCTGGACGAGTCCGAGCAGGTCACCCACTGGTACAACGTCGTGGCCGACCTGCCGACGCCGCCGCCACCGCCGCTCCACCCGGGCACCCACGAGCCCGTCGGACCCGACGACCTGGCCGCGCTGTTCCCGATGGAGCTGATCCTCCAGGAGGTCAGCGGGGAGCGGTACGTCGAGATCCCCGAGCCGGTGCGGGAGGTCTACCGGCAGTACCGCCCGAGCCCGCTCTACCGGGCGCGCCGCTGGGAGCAGAAGCTCGGGACGTCCGCGCGCATCTACTTCAAGTACGAAGGCGTCTCCCCCGCCGGGTCGCACAAGACCAACACCTCGGTGCCGCAGGTCTACTACAACTCCCTGCACGGGGTGCGGCGACTGACCACCGAGACCGGCGCCGGCCAGTGGGGCACCGCGCTCGCCTACGCCTGCGCGCTGTTCGGCATCGAGTGCGAGGTGTGGCAGGTGGGGGCGTCGTACGACTCCAAGCCCCAGCGCCGCACGCTGATCGAGGTCTTCGGCGGCACCGTGCACCGCTCGCCGAGCCGGCTCACCGAGTCCGGCAAGGCGTACGCCGAGGACCACCCCGGCTCGCTCGGCATCGCGATCTCCGAGGCGGTCGAGGTGGCCGCCCAGGACGAGACGACCAAGTACGCGCTGGGCTCCGTGCTCAACCACGTGCTGCTGCACCAGACCGTGATCGGCGAGGAGGCGCTGCGCCAGCTGGCCAAGGCCGGCGAGACGGGCGCCGACGTGGTGATCGGGTGCGCCGGCGGCGGCTCCAACTTCGCCGGCCTGTCGTTCCCGTTCCTGCGTGAGAAGCTCGCCGGCACGCAGAGCCCGCGGATCCTGGCCGTCGAGCCGACCTCGTGCCCGACGCTCACCCGCGGCGAGTACCGCTACGACTTCGGCGACACCGCCGGACTCACACCGCTCATGAAGATGTACACGCTGGGCCACGACTTCGTGCCCTCACCCATCCACGCGGGCGGGCTGCGCTACCACGGCATGGCGCCGCTGGTCTCGCACGCGGTGCACGAGGGGCTGATCGAGGCGACCGCGCTGCACCAGAGCGAGTGCTTCGAGGCCGCACTGGAGTTCGCCCGCACCCAGGGCATCGTCGCGGCACCCGAGTCGTCGCACGCGCTCGCCCAGGCTCGCCGGGAGGCGCTCTCGGCGACCGAGGCCGGGACCGAGCCGGTGATCGTGGTGGGCCTGTCCGGCCACGGGCTGCTCGAGCTCGGCGCCTACGAGACGTTCCTCGCGGGCCGCCTCGAGGACGACCCGCTGTCCGACGCCGACCTCAGCGCGGCGCTGGCCGGCATCCCGAAGATCTGAGGCACTCCGCAGGCGGCGGCCCCCAGCCCGCGCGTCCGCCGCAACCACACCGTCTGGCGATCGACCCAGGAGCGATCCGCGACCGCGCGCGGCGCCGGAGGCGACGCGGGAGGCGCGGTCACCGGGACGGCCCGACGTACACCGTCCGCTCGTAGGCGCGCTTGCCGACCTTGAGCCGCAGGGTCAGCGTCTCGCGCCCCTCGGCCTCCCGGTCCCGGCGCACCGGGATCGCGATCTCGAGGGTGCGCACCCCTGCCCGCAGTCGCTCGAAGAGCATCGGCCGGAAGGTCCACAGCGGCTTGTCGAGGTCGGCGTCCGAGCCGAGGTGCTGCTGGATCCAGGTGGTTCCCACGTCGCCCGCCTGCACGGGAGTGCCCGGGCCGCGCACGACCCGGCCGCTGACGAACAGGTCGTAGTCGACGCCCTTGTCCATCGCGATCCGCCACCGGGCCGTGTCGCCCTCGCGGACGGTCCGCGACACCGGCGTCACGACCGTCCGCGGCCTGGGGTCGTCGTCGAGGACGACGAGCCGGCCGAGGTAGCCGTCGGTCATCACGTTGCGCGTCGCCCAGGCCATCACGCTCGTGGTGGACTTGTCGGGGTCGTCGACGCGGTCCGGGGTGTAGGCGACCGGGATCTGCCCGGTCGTCTGGCCGGGCGCGAGGTCGAGCGTGAACCGCTGGACGCTGCCGCGCTCCTGGCCCGCGGTCATCACCACGAGCCGCCCGGGCCGGCTCAACTCACCGGTGATCCGGAACGGGAGGTAGGCCGTCTTCGGCGACCGGCCGTTGCCCTCGGGGACGCGCAGCGTGCCCAGGTCGATGGTCGGCAGTCGCAGCGCGGGCACCGGCGCGAGCGTCGCCGGCGCGGCCGCGAGGTCCGCGACCCACACGCGACCGCGGGCGCTGGCGCTGACCAGGTCGACGCGGACGATGCGGGTCAGGTCGATGCCCGTGGCGCCCGACGGGTCGGCGACCAGGGTCTGCGCCCAGTACTTCTGGGTGTCGGCGCCGCTGGTGACGACCGGCATGGCGCCGTACGTCGAGTCCAGCAGCGCGGATCCGCCGTCGGCGTCGGTGACGCGGACGTCGAGGTCGGCCGGGCCGCCGGCGGGGTCGACGATCGTGCGCAGCTCGAGACGCCCGGTGCTGAGGTCGAGCGGGTCCTCCACCAGCAGCCCGCCGGTCTGGCCGGCGGCGGTCCAGGACATCTCGAAGAACGTGCGGGCCGGGACGTGCTCGTACTCCTCGGGCCAGTGCGGGCGCACCCCGCCGTACTCGATCCCGCTCGTGCAGGACGAGACCCGGTCGAACGAGCTCACGCCCTGGCACATCCGGGTGGTGGCGCCGCTGGGCAGCGACCGGTCCACGCCGACGCCGGGGGCGCGCACGTCGCGGCCGCCACCGATCGCGTGGCTGAGGACCTGCGCGTCGCCGGTCGACGCGACCCGGGCGCGCGACCCGTCGAACAGCGGCAGGAGCTCCTGCTCGCCGCCCGCGAACAGGTGCACCGCCCCGGCGACGTACGCCGTCCCGACCGCCTGCTGCTCGGCGGGGGTGAGCCGGTCGGGGTTCTGGTCGCCGCAGGGCCCCTTGGGCCGTCCGCCCCAGTCGTCCCATGCCGGAGCCGCAGCGAGGCCCGGCGTCCACTCGGTGTTGAAGTAGTTGTGGTTGGCGCCCATCACCATCACCGAGCTCTTGAGCGAGGTGTCCCCGGTGGTGAGGTCGCGGGCGGTGTCGGTGAACTTCTGGCCCTGCAGGTCGCTGACGTCGCCGTCACAGGAGGGCAGCAGCGTGACCGTGGGGACGTACGGCGCGGTCTGGGCGCCGAAGTCGGTCGGGGCGATGAGCACCTGCCCGACGATGCGGTACGGCGCGGTCAGCGGGATCTGGATCGACGCGCGGTCGACGCCCTCGCCGCCGCGGCTGTGCCCGACGAGCACTACCCGGTCGAGGTCGACCTGGTGGGCGGCCGCGACGGCGGCCCAGTGGTCGAGGTGGTGCTCGACGATCTCGGCGCGGGCGTCCGCGCCACCGTCCGGGAGCCGCCAGTCCTGCCCGTTGATGCCGTTGACGCGCACCGACACGGTCGAGTAGCCCTGGGAGGCGAGCACCTGCTGGATGTAGTCGTAGCCGAGCTGGCTGGGGATGTCGCGCAAGGGCGCCTGGCAGGGCCAGTCGCCGTAGGCGTCGGGGTCCTTCGGGTCGTAGCAGACGCTGTGCCGCCCGTGCAGGAACAGCACGAGCGGGCGCGGGCCGGTCGCCGCGTCGGCGGCCGGCTCGACCACGTGGCCGACCATCTCGACGGGCACGGGCATCCCCGCCACCTTGACCGGGTCCAGCTGGTAGTCACTGGTCGCCACGGCGTACGGCCCCCGAGTCGCGGGGTCGACCGTCAGTGTCTCGGTGCCGGGGAGGTCGAGCGGCCTCGACGGCGCCGTGCCCGCGCGGTAGCGGTCGTCGCCGCGTGCGTCGAGGCGGTCACCGGAGAGCAGGACGTCGTACGCCGCGGCCTCGGGCCGGGTGTCGGAGGTGACGACCGCACTGACCGTGCGGCCGTCGGCGCCGAGCTCGGGGGTCCCGATCCGGGCGCCGGCCGGACCGGCGATCGTCGGCCGGTCCGACGTGAGCGGGAACCGGGTCGGCGAGCGCCAGGAGACGACGTACCGGCCCTGCCCGAGGTCCTGCACCTGCCAGGTGCCGACCTCGGTGCCGCCGACGACGCTGTCACCGGCTGGGCCCGTGGGCGCCGCGGCGACGGTCCCCGTGGTGAGAGTGGTGGCGGCGAGTGCCGCCAGAGCTGCAGCGGCGATCCGCCGGCGTGGTCCCATGACCGGCAACTATGCCGCTGCGGGCGGCCCGCCGTGGCGAAACCCGGCCGGACGCGGTCGATGGGACCCGGACGACGCCGTCGAGCTGGGTGGCACAGGTCGAGCCGGTCCGGGCGACCGTCCCACGCTGCGGCGCCAGTTCGGTGGGAGGTACGTCGCCGACCTAGGCTGGTCGATCGTGAAGGTGCTGCTGCTCGAGAACATCCACCCTGCCGCCGTCGACATCCTCGAAGGGCAGGGCTTCGACGTCGAGCTCAGGTCGGGTGCGCTCTCCGAGGACGAGCTGGTCGCGACGCTCCCGGGCGTCTCCATCCTCGGCATCCGCTCCAACACCCACCTCACCGACCGCGCCCTCGAGGCGGCGACCGACCTCGTGGCCGTCGGCTGCTTCTGCATCGGCACCAACCAGGTCGACCTGGCCGCGGCCAGCCGGCGCGGCGTGGCCGTGTTCAACGCGCCGTACTCCAACACCCGCAGCGTCGTCGAGCTCGTGATCGGCGAGATCATCGCGCTCGGCCGGCGGCTCACCGAGAAGACCCAGCGCATGCACGAGGGCGTCTGGGACAAGTCGGCGAAGGGCAGCCACGAGGTGCGCGGCCGGACGCTCGGCATCGTCGGGTACGGCAACATCGGCACCCAGCTCGGCAACGTGGCCGAGGCCCTCGGCATGCGGGTGATCTTCTTCGACACCGCCGACCGGCTGGCGCACGGCAACGCGCAGCGGATGCGCAGCATGGACGAGCTGCTCGCCGAGGCCGACGTCGTCAGCCTCCATGTCGACGGGCGGCCCGGCAACGCCGGCATGTTCGGCGCCGAGGAGCTGGCGAAGATGAAGCCGCGGAGCCTGTTCATCAACGCCTCCCGCGGCATGGTCGTCGACGACGTCGCGCTGCGCGAGCACATCCTGTCCGGGCACATCGCGGGTGCGGCCATCGACGTGTTCCCGATCGAGCCGAAGGCGCAGGGCGAGACGTTCGAGTCGGTGCTGCGCGGGCTCGACAACGTCATCCTCACCCCGCACGTGGGCGGCTCCACGCAGGAGGCGCAGGAGGAGATCGGCTACTTCGTGTCGGGCAAGCTCGCGGCGTTCGCCCACGAGGGCCGAACCGAGCTGTCGGTGAACCTCCCGACGGTGCAGGCCCCCGAGCTGGAGGCCGGCCACCGCATCGGCTTCCTGCACGACAACGTGCCGGGCGTGCTGGCCAGCGTCAACGACCTGCTCGCCGACGCCAACGCCAACGTCACCGGGCAGTACCTCTCCACCCGCGGCCAGCAGGGCTACGTCATCACCGACACCCTCGACCCGCTGCCGCAGGACTCGCTGGCCAAGCTCGCCGAGGCGTCGCACACCATCTGGCTGCGGACCTGGGACGCCTGACCTGCTGGCGGTCTCCCCGGCTGACCGGGGAAACCGCCGACGTACGCTCGTGCCATGCCGGGGATCCGCGAGCGACTGGGCCAGCAGCTGTTCCTGCGCGTCGCGGGGCCTGACGGCGCCAAGCACGCGCAGCGCATCCACGGGCGGCCGGGGCCGCGGTGGTTCGAGCCGGACAGCCCGATCGCACGGGTGCACGGCGACGCCTCGATGTTCGTCGGCGGCATCCGCGCGCTGCTGCTGCAGACGCTGCACCCCGCCGCGATGCGCGGCGTGTCCCAACACTCCGGCTACCGCGGCGACATGTGGGGCCGGCTCGCCCGCACCAGCCGCTTCCTCGCGGTGACCACCTTCGGCCACGCCGAGGACGCCCAGCGGGCCGTCGACGCGGTCCGCGCGATCCACGAGCGGGTGGTCGGCACGATGCCCGACGGGACGCCGTACGCCGCCTCCGACCCGCACCTGCTCGGCTGGGTGCACGTGGCGGAGGTCGACAGCTTCCTGCGGGCGCACACCGTCTACGGCAAGGAGCCGCTGGTCGGCGCCGACCGCGACCGCTACGTCGCCCAGACCGCCGAGATCGCCCGGCGGTTGGGCGTCGTCGACCCGCCCGCGACGGAGGCGGAGCTGGCCGCGGCGCTCGAGGCGTACCGCCCTGAGCTGCGGGCCACCCCCGAGGCCCGCGAGGCGGTGGCCTACGTGCTGCTGCGGCCACCGCTGCCGCTGGCGGCACGCGCGGGGTACGGCGTGCTCGTCGCGGCCGCGGTCGCGCTGATGCCGCGCTGGACCCGGCGGCCGCTGCGACTGCCGTGGCTGCCGGTCTCGGAGCGGACCGTCGTGCGCGCGCTGGGCGGAGTCGCCACCGGCACCATCCGGTGGGCGATGACGCCCGGTCGCGAGCAACGGACCAGCCGCACCGCATCTTGAGCAAACGCTGATCTGCGCTTGAGCGGGGCTGAAGGCGTCCGGCCTACGCTGGACCGCATGCTCCCCTCCGTCCGGCGCCATGGCATGCTCCTGGCGCTCACGGCCGCCCTGCTCGCCGCGCTCGTCGTGACCGTCCCGGGCCAGACCGCGCAGGCCGCCGACGACAAGGGGCTGGTGAACGGGGCGATCAGGTTCCCGCAGCACGACCAGCCGGGCCTGAAGATGCTGTGGTTCGACGAGAACTGGTCCTACGTCGGGCAGAAGGCACTGGGCCGGGTGGACGGCTACTCGATGTGGCTGGAGCCCGGCACCTACCACCTGCAGTTCGTCGACCAGCGTCCGGCGTACGACATCACGAAGTACGCCCCGACTGACATCCAGGTCACGGTGCGCGCCAGCGACATCACGACCAGGGCCGTGACCATGCGGAAGGGTGCCGTGATCACCGGCACCGCCAAGGCCGGCGGCAAGGCGCTCGGCGGTGCCCGCCTGGTCGCCGCGAACACCGCCCGGCAGTCGTTCTCGACGACGGCGAACAGCAAGGGCCAGTTCGCGATCGGCGGGCTCCCCCAGGGGAGGTACTCCGTCTTCACCTACGACAAGCGCAAGGAGTGGGTCGGCAAGAGCGCGTGGGCCGGAGCCATCAAGCCCGGACAGGCGAAGAACCTCGCCATCCGGCTCGCCCAGCGCTCCGGCAGCATGACCGTCTACCTGTTCACCCCCGACGGCCGGCTGCGCACCACGACGCCGGTGACGATCACGAGCAACAAGACCGGGCAGTGGTGGACCGCGACCGCCCGGAGCGGGACGGCCGTCTTCAAGGGGCTCTATCCCGGCGACTACACGCTGAAGTTCGACGGCGCGGGGGTCTGGTTCGCCCGGACCGGCGCCGTGCAGCGGGCGACCGTGAAGTCGGGGCAGATGGCGTTCGGCAAGTTCTCGATCTCCACGCGCGGTGGCTGGATCACCGGCAACCTGGTCGATCGCGGTGCCCCCGACGTCCCCCTCGACCCGCCGTACACCGGCGCGCGTGGAGCCCAGCTCCTCCTCCTCGACCAGGACGGCACCGAGATCGCGTCGGCCTACAGCACCGCCGACGGGAGTTTCACCATCAACGGGCGGCTCGCCACCCAGGCCGGTCTCACGATCGTCGTGAACCCCGGCATCGACAGCGCCGGCTACATGCGTGGCGAGGGCTACTGCCAGTTCGACTCCGCCGACTTCACCGGGTTCGCGATCGCCACCGGGGAGGAGACGTACGTCGGCGACCTCTCGGTGCCGCGCACCCCGGACCAGCCGGACCCGGCGTGTGCGTCGGCGAACGCCGGCGCGAGGCACAGCGCCCGCCGCTGACGTTGCTCAGCCGATCGTCATGTCCTCCTCGCCCCAATAGGCGCGCATGCTGGTGATCGAGCCGCCGTCGTCGAACACCATCACGTCGACCGGCGCGAGCGTGTAGGTCACACCGTCGGCGAGCGTCGCGACCTCGAAGTGGAAGGCAGCCTCGCCGCCCGCGATCCGCACGGCGAGCAGCCGGGTGCGCTGGTCGAGGCCCTCGAGGGTGGCGTAGAGCTCGCGGATCGCCGCGTGCCCGACGCGGGGCTCCGACCCGACCGGGTCCTCGACGACCGCGTCCTCGGCGTACAGCGCGACGATCTCGTCGGCGGTCCCCGATCCCACCAGCTCGACGTAGCGGTCGACGACCTGCCGGATCTGCTCCCTGCTCGCGGCCATCGGCCCTCCACTTCTAGAACATGTTCTCGTTGCGGGGACACGGTAGCGGCTCCACCCGCGCACCGTCTTCAATGGGGCGCGTGGACCTCCTGCTCGCCTGGCCGCTGCCCGGCGCCCGCGACCTCGGCGCGCAGCTCGTGGCGGCGTACGCCCACCCCGACCGGCGCTACCACGACACCCGGCACCTGACCGAGGTCCTCGACCGGGTGCACGAGCTCTCGGCGCAGGAGGAGGCCTTCGACCGGATGGCGGTCGTGCTGGCCGCGTGGTTCCACGACGGCGTGTACGACGGGCGCCCCGACGCCGAGCGCCGGTCGGCGGCCTGGGCCGCCGAGGCGCTGCCCACCCTGGTCGAGCCCGAGGTGGTCGAGGAGGTCGTACGGCTGGTGCTGCTGACCGAGGGGCACCGGCCGGCCGCGGGCGACGACAACGGCGGCGCGCTGTGCGACGCGGACCTTGCGATCCTCGCGGCCCCCGAGGAGCGCTACGCCGAGTACACCGCCGCGGTCCGCGAGGAGTATGCCCACGTCCCCGACGACCTGTTCGCCCACGGTCGCGCCGCGGTCCTCCGCGACCTGCTCGCCAAGCCGAACCTGTTCCACACCGCCTACGCCCGCGACTCCTGGGAGCAGGCCGCCCGGGCCAACGTGGAGCGCGAGCTGGCCGTCCTGGAGGGATAGTCCCTGACGAACGGGCCCCGTGGAAGCGTTCCCATGGGGCCCGTTCGTCAGGGACTACCGTGCTTGCGCCGCCGCAGACCTGCAGCGACCAGCCGCCGCACCAGCTCGCGCGAGGACACCGGGGTGGCGCCGGCGGCGACCACGTCGTCGTACCTCTCCGCCGGCACGTCGTAGTGGTCGCGGTCGAAACCGCGGGACGGGATGCCGAGCGCGGCGGCGAACGCGTGCAGCTCGGCGTAGGACTCGTCGCTGGCCAGGTGCGACCACAGCCGGCCGTGGCCCGCCGCGTTGGGCGGGTCGATGAGGATCATCCGGCGGCGCGGGCCTGCTCGTGGCGGACGGCGTCGTCGAGCAGCAGCCGCCAGGACCGCACGTGCCCGGCATCGACGAACGCCTTGTACGACGCACCCGGCCGCGCCTGGGGACCCACGTGGAACTGGCGCACCCCGGCGCGCACGAACCACGGCACGTGCTCGGCCACCAGCCCGCCACCGGGGATCAGCAGCCGCGCGACCGTGGCGTCGGAGGAGGCCAGCGCCAGCAGCTCGTCGTAGCCGGCGTCGAGGCCGCGCGGCGAGCCCGCCGAGCGGACGCCGACCAGGCCGGGCAGGTCGAGCAGGTAGCGCCACGAGCGGCGCAGGTCGAGGGTGTCGTCGATGGCGCGCCCGAAGGTCCACGGCACGCCCGGCAGCGCTGCCGCGACGTGCGCGCACACCTCGCGGTCGACCTCGAGGTCGGCGTCGAGGAAGCCGAACGAGACGCCGGCCGCACCACACCCGACGTAGTCCTCGGCCAGGCCGACCAGTCGGGTCAGCTCCCCGCCGGTGGTGGTCCAGCTGTCGTTGAGCCGGAGCAGCACGAACACCGGCAGCTCGCTCTCGCGGGCGACCGCCGAGACCAGCGCGGGCTCGGGCGAGGTCGCCGGCGAGGTCGCGCGGGAGACCAGGTGCAGCCGGTCGGCACCGCCCTCGGCGGCGCCCGGCACGTCCCGCGGGTCGAGCACCGTGACCTCGAGCAGCGCCTCGCTCATGGGCGCATCGTAGGCCCGCACCGGCCCCCGATTCGGGAGCCGCGCGCTATGACCGCCGGGGCATGATGGGGGGCATGGACAACGCCCTGCTGTTCGACGCGCGTGCTCGGGTGCTCGCCGACCTGCAGGCCCGCAACCACGCGACGGCTGCGGCGGTCTCGGCCCTCGAGGACGCGGTCGCCCAGCGCAAGTGGTGGGCGGAGCAGTGGCCGGAGGGCGAGCAGTACGTCGCCGGCCTGGTCGCCCAGGACGTGCAGGACGCGCTGTTCGAGAGCGTCGGCCGCTGGCCGGTCTGCCACGACTGCGGCGAGGACGCACCCGTGCACGCGCTCTACATCCAGCCCGACCTCGGCGGCCCCGACCCGGTGTGGGTGTGCGAGGAGAGCGGCGACGTCATCGCGCCGCTCGGCGGGCTCTGACCCGTCAGGACTCGGACCCGACCTGGATCCACATCGTGAACCGGTCGGCCCGGTAGACGGTGCGGGACACCTCGACGACCTTCTCCCCCGCGAGCGCCCGGCGCGAGTGGCGCAGCACCGGGGTGCCCGTGGCGATCTCGAGCAGGTTGCCCTCGTCCTCGGTCGCGACGTCGGCGTTGATCGAGTCCTCGGCCCACGTCGGGCGGAGCCCGCGCGCGTCGAGCGAGTCGTAGAGGCTGGTCGGCATGCCGCTCTGGAGGAAGCCGGGGATCAGCACCTCGTTGAGGTAGGCGTCCTCGATGCACATCGGCTGGCTGTCCGCGCGCCGGAGGCGGCGCCAGTGGATCACGGCGTCCCCCTCGGTGACGTTGAGAGCCCGCGCCACCCCGGGCCCGGCCTGCTCGCGCCGCGCGAGGAGGGTCTGAGACTCGGCCAGCAGGCCACGACGCGACATCTCCTCGGTGTAGCTCGTCAGCCGGCTCGCGGCCCGCCGCGGACGGGCCACGAAGGTGCCCCGTCCCGGGATCCGCTCGAGGAGGCCCTCGACCACGAGGGCATCCATCGCTTGCCTCACCGTCATGCGGGCGACCCCGAACCGATGCACCAGCTCACGCTCAGACGGTGCAGGTGAACCGGGTGCCGCCCCCGTGACGAGAGTGCGCACGTACTCACGCACCTGAACGTGCTTCAGAGCACGCCCCTCAGTCACCAGCAACTCGTCCACAGAGGGAACTGTAGGCAGACAACGGCCCCCGCGTCCCCAGATCGGCGGGAACAGCGTGGACTCGAGAGACCGATCCCGAGAGATCCGTCGCGTGTCGGGCCCTCCTCTGCAGCAATCGCGCGAAGTACCACGGGCAGGCTCAGGGGTGTCCCCGATGGCGGGCGTCGACGACCTTCCGGCAGGCTGCTGCCATGACCGTCACGTCCCCTGCCGACACCCCCGCGGCGCGCACCGTCGACCTGCACAAGACCTACGGCTCCGGTGACTCCGCCGTGCACGCCCTGGCCGGGGTGAGCCTCGACCTCGAGACGGGCCGGTTCACGGCGATCATGGGCCCCTCCGGCTCGGGGAAGTCCACGCTCATGCACTGCATGGCCGCCCTCGACACCCCGTCCGGCGGCACCGTCGAGGTGGCCGGGACCGACCTCGGCCGACTCAAGGACAAGGACCTGACGGCACTGCGCCGGGAGCGGATCGGGTTCGTCTTCCAGGCGTTCAACCTGATCCCGACGCTCACCGCGTTGGAGAACATCCTTCTTCCGCTGAACCTCGCCGGCCGCAAGCCCGACCAGCAGTGGCTCGACACCGTGATCGACGCGGTCGGGCTGCGCGACCGGCTCGGCCACCGGCCCGCGGAGCTGTCCGGCGGACAGCAGCAGCGCGTGGCCTGCGCCCGGGCCCTGGCCAGCCAGCCCTCGATCGTCTTCGCGGACGAGCCCACCGGCAATCTCGACAGCACGTCGGGAGCCGAGGTGCTCGCGTTCCTGCGGCGCAGTGTGGACGACTTCGGCCAGACGGTCGTGATGGTCACCCACGACGCCGTCGCCGCGTCGTACTGCGACCGTGTGGTGTTCCTCGCCGACGGCCTGGTGGTCGACGAGATCCAGAGCCCGCAGCGCGAGCAGATCCTCGAGCACATGACCCGTCTGCAAGAGCTGGCGGCGGCCCGCAGCACCCGGGCCTGAGGGGCGCGACGTGTTCAAGCTGACCCTGCGCAACCTGTTCGCCCGCAAGGTGCGACTGGTGATGAGCGGCCTGGCGATCGTGCTGGGCGTGGCATTCCTGTCGGGTGTCCTCGTCTTCAGCAACGGCCTGTCGTCGACCTTCGACAGCATCATCTACAGCTCCACCCCGGACGGCGTGGTGCGCGCCGAGCAGACGGCGTCGTTCGATGCGGGCGGCGCCACGACGACGCAGACCATCTCGCCCGAGGCGGTCGACCAGCTCGCCGCGCTCCCGGAGGTCGGCCGCGCGGACGGCGATGTCGTCGGCGTCGGGATGAGCCTGCTCGCCTCCGACGGCACCCTGGTCGGTGGCACGGGTGCGCCGACGCTGGCCTTCAACCACACCGACGGGCCCAACATGGCGGGCGAGCCGCCGATGCTGCTGAGCAGCGGCCGCTGGCCGACCGCGCCCGACGAGATCGTCCTCGACGACGCGGCCGCCGACCACGGCGACTACGCGCTCGGCGACGAGGTGAAGCTGCTCGCGCCGTTCGGCGAGTCCGAGCGCACGGCGACCCTGGTCGGCACCGCCGAGTTCAACGGCGGTGGTACGGCGGGTGCGACCCTGCTCGTGTTCAGCACCGAGGGCGCCCAGAACCTCTTCCTGGACGGCGCCGATGCCTTCCATCAGGTGTCGTTGACCGCCGCCGACGGCGTCACCCAGGAGGAGCTGGCGGACGCCGCCGCGACGGTGGCGCCCGAGGGCTTCGAGGCCGTCACCGGCGACCAGGTCGCGGAGGAGTCGCAGGACGCCGTCGGTCAGTTCCTCGACGTGATCTCCACGTTCCTGCTGGTGTTCGCGATCATCGCGGTGATCGTCGGTGGGTTCATCATCGTCAACACCTTCACGATCCTCGTGGCTCAGCGCAGCCGCGAGCTGGCGCTGCTGCGCGCCCTCGGCGCCGCGCGCCGCCAGGTCACCCAGTCCGTGCTGCTCGAGGCCATCCTCATGTCGACCCTGGCCGCCACGATCGGCATCGGCCTCGGCTGGCTGCTGGCCCGCGGGCTGGCCGCGCTGTTCCGAGCGGTCGGGCTCGACATCGCGAGCGACGCGTTGACGCTCGACGCGCAGTCGGTGGTCATCAGCTACGCCGTCGGCGTCGGCGTCACCCTGGTCGCTGCCTTCCTGCCGGCCCGGCGCGCCGGCAAGGTCGCGCCGGTCGCCGCGATGCGAGCCGACTCGGCGCCCGTGAGCGGCTCGCTCCGCCGCCGCACGATCATCGGCGGAGCGCTCATGGCCGTCGGCGTCGGGTTCGCGGTCGTCGGTGTCGTCGGCGGGCCGGGGCCCGACGCGCTCTGGGTCGGCATCGCCGCGGCGATCTGGATCCTGACCGCGGCCGGGATCAGCTCGGTGATCGGCCGTCCGGTGCTGGTGCTGTGCCGAGGCGTCTTCGGCCGGCTGTTCGGCGCCACGGGCCGGCTGGCGGGCGAGAACGCGCTGCGCGACCCCCGGCGTACGGGCGCGACCGCGTCGGCGCTGATGATCGGCCTCGCGCTGGTCTCCTGCATCGGCGTGCTCGCCGCGTCCCTCAACTCGTCGGTCGACGACGTCGTGGACGAGCAGTTCACCGCCGACTTCCTGGTGCAGAGCACCAACTTCCTCCCGTTCACCACGGCGGTCGGTGACGACCTGGAGAAGGTCGACGGCGTGGCGACGGTGAGCCGGCAGCAGTGGACCGCCGCCCAGGTGGGCGACTCCACGGTCTTCGTGACCGGCAACGACGACGCCTTCAACAACATCTACGACCTCTCCGTCGTCGACGGCCGCCAGGACGTGCAGGGCAACGAGGCGGTGGTGTCGGACGGATTCGCCGCGGACCACGACCTGTTGGTCGGCTCGCCGCTGAAGCTGATGTTCCTCGCCGGCAAGACGCTCGACCTCGAGGTCGCCGGGATCATCGAGGGCAGCGAGGTGACCGGGGACGTCAGCGTGCCGCTCGACCTGCTCGCCGAGGTCGGGGTGCCGCGCCAGGACACCAGCCTCAGCATCATGCTCGAGCCGGGCGCCGACGCGGTGGCGGTCGGCAAGGACCTGGACAAGGCGGCGGAGTCGACGCCGGTCGTGGCGGTCTACGACAAGCAGGAGTTCGCCGAGTCGATCCGCGACCAGGTCAACCAGCTGCTCTACATGATCTACGGCCTGCTGGCGCTGGCGATCGTGATCGCCGTGATCGGCATCGTGAACACGCTCGGCCTCTCCGTCATCGAGCGCACCCGGGAGATCGGCCTGCTCCGCGCGATCGGCATGAGCCGGAAGCGCCTACGGCGGATGATCACCCTGGAGTCCGTCGCCATCGCGGTCCTCGGCGCGGTCCTCGGCATGGCGCTCGGCCTGGTGATCGGCGTGCTGCTGCGGCAGTCGCTGAAGGACGACCTGACCAGCCTGGGGCTGCCGTTGAGCCAGCTGCTGGTGTTCCTCGTGGTCGCCGTCGTGGTCGGCGTCCTCGCCGCGATCCTCCCCGCCGTCCGGGCCTCGCGGCTCAACGTCCTGGAGGCGATCGCCACCGAATAGGCCTCGAACATCTGTTCGATCTCGGCGTATGCTCGAGTCCATGGACTTCCAGCGAACGCTGTTCGAGGCCCCGGCCGCGCAGGACCCGTCCTTCGACGGTCTCGACCGGCGCCCGCTCACCCGGGGCGCTTGGGTCGACGTCTGCCGGGCCTGGCTGCCCGAGGCCGACGAGGTCTTCGCGACGCTGGTCCGCGACGTGCCGTGGCGGGCCGAGCGCCGGCAGATGTACGACCGGGAGGTCGACGTACCCCGCCTCCTGCACACGTACGGCGTCGGCGAGCCGCTCCCCCACCCGGCGCTGGCCCGGGCGCGGGGCGCGCTCTCGGCGTACTACCGCCCCGAGCTGGGCGAGCCGTTCGTGACCGCCGGCTGCTGCTACTACCGCGACGGCCGCGACAGCGTGGCCTGGCACGGCGACACCATCGGGCGCGGCAAGACCCAGGACACCATGGTCGCGATCGTGTCGCTGGGCGACCCGCGCCGGCTGATGCTGCGCCCGCGGCTCGGCGGTGCGTCGATCTCCATCGAGATGGGCCACGGCGACCTGCTGGTGATGGGCGGCTCGTGCCAGCGCACCTGGGAGCACGCCGTCCCCAAGGTCGCCCACGCCGGACCGCGGATCTCGGTGCAGTTCCGCCCGCTCAACGTGGCGTGAGCTGGTCGTTGCGGGGTTCGGCTGCTGACAGCCGATCCCCGCACGACACGCCGACGGCGCCCGGCGTGTCGTGCGGGTTCTGGCTGCCAAGTGGTGCAGGAGTGACGAGGGAGGCGACGCGGCACCTCGACGGCGACCCCCTCGGGGCAGCCGCCATCCCATCCGTTCGGGTGGTGCGGACTCAGGCGTGGCGGCCGCTACCGCGGGGTACCTGCTCCGCATGACCACGATCGACCACGCTGCGGAGACGATGGGCTTCGGCCCGCTCCGGATCAGCTTCGACGGCCGGGTGCTGCGCCCCCGGCCGTGGACCGCGGCCCAGTCCCAGTGGGCCGCCGAGATCCTCGGGGACGCACCGGCCGGGCCGGTGCTCGAGCTGTGCGCCGGAGCCGGCCAGATCGGGCTGCTGGCCGTGGCCGGCTCCGCGCGCCGGCTGGTGTGCGTGGACCTCAACCCGGCCGCCTGCGACTACGCACGGCGCAATGCCGCCGACGCGGGTCTCGCCGAGCAGGTCGAGGTGCGCGAGGGCTCCATGGACGAGGTGCTGCGCGACAGCGAGCGGTTCGCGCTGGTGATCGCGGACCCGCCCTGGGTGCGCCGCGAGGAGATCGGACGCTTCCCGGAGGACCCGGTGCTCGCCATCGACGGTGGCCCCGACGGCATGGAGGTCGCCTGGCTGTGTGTCGACACGGCTCACGACCACCTGATGCGCGGCGGGAGCGTGCTGCTCCAGCTCGGCACCGTCGAGCAGGTCGACCTGCTGCGCGATCGGCTGCGGGAGCAGCCCGACGACGGGCTCGTGATCAGCGAGGTCCGCTGGTGCGAGCGCGGCGTGCTCGTGCGGCTCGACCGGGCCTGACCCCCAGGCCGGTCCCCCGCTCAGGCGGGGCGCAGCCGGTCGGGCAGCACCTTGTGAGTCCCGTCGCACCACGGGAACGACGCGGACTTGTCGCACCGGCACACCGCGGTGACCGCGCGGGTGGTGCGGTGCCGCACGCCGTCGGCGTCCTCGACGACATGGTCGCCGCGCAGCAGCATCGGCCCGCCAGGGCACAGCACCACGTCGGGGTGCTCGAAGGCGGCGCTCATGCGACCTCCTCCCGGCGGTCCTCGCCGGCGCCCAGACGGTCGGCGCCCCAATGGTCGAGCATGGTGCGGGCGAACCGGTCCTCGAGGTCGAGGCAGGTGAACGCGCCGAACCATACGTCGTCGGCCAGCTCGGGCTCCTCGTCGAGCAGGGCGCCGCAGATGGCCCGCACCGCGAGCTGCTCGTGGACGGCGTCGGCCTCGACGTGCTCGGCGTAGTACTCGACGATCTCCGCGGGCAGCCCGAGCCGCTCGAGCCCCTGCACCATCCGCCGCGACGGCATCGAGCTGGTCGCCTCGAAGGCCGCCAGGTGGCCGAGCGCCGCGCCGCGCAGCCGGCGGTGGAGGCCGAACAGCGACATCGCGTTGTTCTGCTCCAGCACCTCCAGCGGCACCTCGTCGAGGTGGGCGCCGTACGCCGCCTCCAGCCCGCAGGCCTCCAGGCCCCGGGCGTAGAGGTGGTGGTGGAGGCGGTTGGGGTCGCCGTTGCCGTATTCGTCGTACTGCAGCTCCGTCAGCGCGGCCTTGGCGCGCACCCCGAGGCGGGGCACCACCCAGGCGACCGGGTCGGACTCCTTGAGGTGATAGATCGACCGGACACGCAGCAGCTCGAGGACCTGGTCGCGGTCGGCCGCGCGCTGCACGTGGTCGGCGACCGAGGCACCGTCGTGCTCGGCGACCCAGTCGAAGAAGTCCTCGACCACCGAGAGGCCCTGCGGCGAGGTGAACCGCTCGCGCAGGCGCTGCTCGAGGTCGCGCTCGAGCGCGACGCGCAGCCGCAGCAGCTGCGGGTCCCACTCCATCTCGTCGCTCACGTCGTCGAACCCGCGGTAGTGCAGCTCGTAGAGCACCCACAGTGCCAGCGCGGCGTCCTCGCCCTCGACGGGACCGACGGCGAGCACGGGGTAGAAGTCGTCGGACCCGGACCGGAGCGCGCCGAAGAGCGCCTCGGTCAGCGGGCCGCGCGCCTGGGGGATCTGCATGGCCATGCAGTACCCCCGCACCACACCCCCATGCTCACCCGAAAGGCGACTGCGAGTCTCGATCCGCCGGTCGCGGGGTTCGGCTGTCAGCAGCCGAGCCCGCAGACACCGGGCAGCTCAGAAGCTCACCTGCGGCGCGTTCTCCTGGCCGTCGGGGGCGTCGTAGAACTCCCGCTTGCGCACGCCGGCGATGCCGGTGAAGAACATCCACGGGATCGTCTGGGTCAGCTTGTTCAGCGTGGCGACCGCGTCGTTGTAGTACTGCCGGGCGAACGAGATCTGGTTCTCGGTCTCGGCCAGCTGTGCCTGGAGCTCGAGGAAGTTCTGGTTGGCCTTGAGGTCGGGGTAGTTCTCGGCCACGGCGTTCAGGCTGACCAGCGCCTGCGTCATGCGGGCGTCGGCGACGGCCTTCTCGGGGACGTCGTCGCCCTTGGCCGCACGCTGCACCCCGGCCCGCGCGGCGGTGATCTCCTCGAAGACGCCCTTCTCGTGGGCGGCGTACCCCTTGACGGTCTCGACCAGGTTGGGGATCAGGTCGGCACGGCGGGTGAGCTGGACGTCGATGCCGCCGAGCGCCTCCTGGGCGCCGATGTCGGTGGTGCGCAGCTTGTTGAAGCCGACGACACCGAAGGCCACCAGGGCGACGAGCACCACGACGATGACGATGATGGCGATGAGCATGTGAACTCCTCAGAGTGCTTCGGGACGTGCAGTGGTCAGGATGTGGTTCACCACGAGCCGCCGCCACCGCCGCCGCCACCACCACCGCCGGAGAACCCGCCTCCGCCGCCGGAGGACGACGACTTCTGGGTGGCCTCGTAGGAGGAGATCGCGGAGCTGACCGTGGAGTTGAAGTCGTCGACCATCGACGACACTACGGACCCGGTGTAGGCGCCGGCGTAGGCGGGGCCGAAGTACGACGGGACCGGCGGCTCGGTGCCCATCTCGGTGCGGTACTTGCCGGCCCACTCGTCGGCGCACCCGAACGCCACAGCCCAGGGGACGTAGGCGGTGTAGAGGTCCTGGCGCCCGGAGAAGTCGAAGCGGTCCTGCGCCGACGGGGTCGAGAGGATCCGGCGGAAGCCGCCCGCACGCGACCACAGGTCGCGGCCGGCCTTCGTGCGGCGGGTGCCCGAGCCGCGGGCGGCCAGATAGGCGCCGAACACCGCGAACAGCCCGGGCACCAGGCCGATCGCCGACATGTTCAGCGGGTTGACGATCGCGATGCCGATCACGGCCACGAAGCAGGCGCCGATCACGACGGAGCCGAAGCCCCCCAGACCGCTGCTGACCATGAGCCCCGACGTCGCCGCCCAGTCCCGGGTGCCGTCCTTGAAGGACTCGAGCTCGGTCTGGAGCCGCTTGCCGGCCTCGACGTCCTTCGGGGCGGCGACGAAGGAGGTCCCCGGCCCACCCAGCAGGTGGGCGACGCTCGAGGTGACTGGGTCGAGCCCGGCCCAGCCCGGGGCACCCTGCTTGTCGGTGATCGTCCAGGCGTCGTCGGCACGCTCGAGGTCGATCGCGCCCTTCTCGGCGGCGTACATCAGCGTGGCGACGTACTGCTCGTCGTCGACCTGCTCGGTGACCAGGTACGCCGCCTGCGCGGGGCCGATGCCCTCGGGCGGGGCGTACATGATCGGGAACTGCGGGTCGGTCTCCGCGGCCCGGCGGGCCAGCACGTGGCCGAGCACACCCGCCGCCGCGGCGAGCAGGAGGACCAGACCGAGCAGGACGACGTTGGTGCCGAGCACCGGGTCGTAGCGCGCGGTCCACGGCAGCGTCGTGCCGGCCGGCGGGGTGTCCATGTCGAGACCCGCCTTGACGGTCACCGGGGTGTTGGCCGGCAGCGAGGCCGCTTGGATCCGCAGCGTCCGCGTGCCGTCACCCGCGAGCGTGCAGCCCCCGGTCGCGCCGGACCCGACCGCGCACTGGACGCCGTCGGCCTCGACGGGAAGGTCCACCGTGAGGTCGGCCGTCGCGATCGTCTGCCGCCACCCTGCGGGAATGAGGTTCCAGTAGAGCTGTGTCCGGGTGCCGTCGGTGCCGTCCTCGAGGACCCCGTCGATCCGGTAGCTGATCTCGTAGACGTGCTCGCCGGTCGGGACCGTGGAGCCGGCGTCGCCGATCTTGGCGTTGACGTAGCGGCCGGACTCCTCGGAGAGCAGCTCGAACGGCACGTCGTGGCCGTCCATCGTCACGTCGATGTCGTGCGGGACCCGGCGCGCGTGCGGAGCGCTGGGGTCGGCCTTGTCGAAGAAACGGTAGATGCCGTGCCGTCCGCTGACCGGGAAGTCCACGGTGACCGTCTCGGTCGCGGCGAGGTCGCCCTCGTCGTCGATGCTGAAGTGGGCGACGTACGAGGTGATGGTGGTCGGCTCGGGCTCCTCGTCCGCGAGCGTGACGTTGTAGAGGAGAGCGGGCGCGAGGAGGACCAGGACCACCACGGCCAGCCCGATGACCGCGGCGATCAGACGTCTCATGTGCGGAGCCTAGGGGCCGGACGTGGGCGGCGTCGGAAAACCGCGTGCCCGGTGTCGGCGGCCGCTGGGAGACTGAGCCCGATGAGCTCGCCCGCCCCCTCCGACGCCCCCGCCCGGCCCACGCTCGGCTCGTTCTGGCACGACCTCCCGCGCGAGGGCAAGCTGCTGCTCTCGGTGGTGGTGTTCGAGTTCATCGGCACCGGACTGGTGCTGCCGTTCCACGTGGTCTACCTGCACGAGGTGCGCGGCTTCGAGCTCAGCGATGTCGGCCTGCTGCTGGGGCTGCCGCCGCTCGTCGGGCTGTTCGTCGTCGGGCCCGGCGGCTCGGCCATCGACCGGCTCGGCGCGCGCCGCATCCTGATGGGCGCGCTCGTCCTGCAGGTCCTCGCCAACGTGCTGCTCGCGTTCTCCTCGGCCGAGTGGATGGCGGCCGGCGCCCTGCTGCTCGCGGGCGTCGCCTTCGGGGTGTCCTGGCCGGGCTTCCAGACGCTGATCGCCACCGTCGTCCCCACCGGGCTGCGGCAGCGCTACTTCGGCGTGAACTTCACGCTGCTCAACCTCGGCATCGGGATCGGCGGCATCGTCGGCGGTGCGCTGGTCGACGTCGACCACCTCGTGACGTTCCAGACCATCTACCTCGGCGACGAGGTCAGCTACCTCCCCGCGCTGTTCCTCATGCTGGTGCCGCTGCGGCACGTGGCCGGCCGGCCGGTCCACGAGGACGGCGTGCCGCCGCCACAGGTCAGCTACCGCGAGGTGATGCGCCGGCCCGCGGTCGCGTCGCTGATGCTGCTGAGCTTCGTGTCGTCGTACGTCGGCTACTCCCAGCTCAACGCCGGCATGCCGGCGTACGCCCGCGCGGTCGGTGAGGTCTCCACGCAGGGCCTCGGGCTGGCGTTCGCCGCCAACACGCTGGTGATCGTCGTGCTCCAGCTGGTCGTGCTGCAGCGGATCGAGGGCCGCCGCCGGACCCGCGTGATCGCGGTGATGTCGGTGGTCTGGGCGTTCTCGTGGGTGCTGCTGGGCGCGACCGGGCTGGTGTCGGGCACCTGGGGCGCCACGATGCTGGTCGCCGCCTGCGCGTCGGTGTTCGCGTTCGGCGAGACGCTGCTGCAGCCGACGGTCCCGGCGCTGGTCAACGAGCTCGCGCCCGACCACCTGCGCGGGCGCTACAACGCGCTCAGCTCGGGCTCGTTCCAGCTCGCGGCGGTCATCGCGCCCCCGGTCGCCGGCCTGCTGGTCGGCCACGGGCTCGGCAGCGTCTACATCGGCTCGCTGGTGGTCGGCTGCCTGCTGTGCGGCGCGCTCGCCATTGCGCGGGTCGAGCCGCAGCTGACCCCGGAGGTCAACGGGGTGCGGACGCCGCAGCCGGTGCCGGAGGTGGCCACCCTCGCCGCGCCGGTCGTCGCGAGCCCCCAGACCCAGCCCGTCGTGCTCGACTGACGTCGACCCGCCCGAGAGTTGCGGGCGGGTCGACGTGGTCAGCGGCGGCCCGCCAGTAGCCGACGCAGCACGAGCAGCACGACCACGACCCCGAGCGCCTGCCGCCAGTAGGTCCTGGCCAACACCGGCAGCACCGTCGCCCCGAGGTCGAGGTGGTCCTCCCCACCCGCCGAGCCCAGGTGCTTCGGTGTGGCCGCGGGTGGGGGCGTGGGGGGTACTCCCTGACGATCGGGCCCCTGCTCGGGCAGATCAGGGGCCCGATCGTCAGGGACTACCGCGGCGGGCGGCTCGGGAGCAACCTCCTCGGGCTCGCCCATCCGCTGCTCGAGGCAGTCGATGAACTGGCCGAGGAGCTTGTCGGAGACGTCCTGCATCACGCCGCGGCCGAACTGCGCGGGCTTGCCGGTGATCGCCAGGTCGGTGACGACCTCGACATCGGTGCTGTCGGCGGCGGTCTCGGCCATCGTGAGGGTGACGGTCGCGCCCGCCGTACCGTTGCCGCGCTTGTCCTTGCCCTTCGCCTCGACGACGAACCGGTGCGCGGCCTCGTCCTTCTCCACGAACGTGCCCGAGCCGTTGTAGACCAGCGCGATCGGGCCGAGCTTGACCTTCACCGAGCCGTGGAAGGTGTCGTCCTCGACCGAGGTGACGGCCGCGCCGGGGAAGCACTCGGCGACCGAGGCGATGTCGTTGAAGTGCGCCCAGGCCTCCTCGACGCCGGTGGGGACCGTGAACCGGTGGGTCAGGTCCACGGGCTCACCCGCCTGCCGCGGCGAGCACCGCGCGCCGGGTGACGACCGTGGCGAGGTGCCGCCGGTAGTCGGCGTCCCCGTTGAGGTCCGAGGGCGGGTTGGTGCCCTCGGTGGACCGCGCCGCCGCAGCCCGTACGGCGTCCTCGGTGGCCGGCTGCCCCACCAGCGCCTCCTCGACCCCGCGGGCCCGCAGCGGCGTGGAGCCCATGTTGGTGAGCCCGACCCGGGCCTCGGCGATCGCGCCGCCGTCGACCCGGACCGTCGCGGCGACCGCGACGATCGGCCACTGGTGGGCGACCCGGACGAACTTCTCGTAGTGGGCGCCCCAGCCCGTGTGCTTGGGGATCCGCACCTCGGTGAGGATCTCGTCCTCCCCGATCGCGGTCTCGAAGAGGTCGACGAAGAAGTCGTCGGCCGCCACGCGACGCGTGCCACCGGCGCCCTGGATCACGAACTCCGCGCCGAGCACCAGCGCCGGCGCCCCGAGATCGCCGGCGGGGTCGGCGTGCGCGAGCGCACCGCCGAAGGTCCCGCGGTGCCGGATCTGCGCATCCGCGAGGTGCTCGACCGCCTTGGTGATCAGGCTCGCGTGCTCGGCCACCAGCGGGTCCGACCCGACCACGGCGTGCGGCGTCATCGCGCCGATCACGATCGCGTCGCCGTCGTCGCGCACACCGCGCAGCGACTCGATCCGGCCGAGGTCGATGATCATCTCCGGCGCGTTGAGCCGCATCCGGAGCACCGGTAGCAGGCTCTGCCCGCCGGCGATGATCTTCGCGTCGTCGCCGTGCTCGGCCAGCGCCGCGAGGGCGTCCTCGACCGAGGCCGGGGCCACGTAGTCGAATGCTGCGGGGATCATGAACCCGCTCCTTCCGTGCTGCTGGTGCCGGGTTGCTCCTGGTTGCCGGTCGCGCCACCCGACTCGAAGTGCGGCATCGCCGCACCCTCGGTGGACCCGCCCGCACCCGCGCCGTTGATCGCCCGCCACACACGCTCGGGCGTGCACGGCATCTGGATGTCGTTGATGCCGAGGTGGCGTACGGCGTCCACGACCGCGTTGACCACCGCCGGGGTGGAGGCGATCGTGCCGGCCTCGCCGACGCCCTTGGTGCCGAGCGTGTTGGTGGTGCACGGCGAGGTGGTGTGGTCGATCTCGAAGCTGATCGTGTCGGCCGCGGTGGGCAGCAGGTAGTCGACGAACGAGCCGGACACCAGCGTGCCGGAGTCGTCGTACACCGCCTCCTCCCACAGCGCCTGCGCGATGCCCTGCACCAGCCCGCCGTGCACCTGCCCGCTGACGATGAGCGGGTTGATGATGTTGCCGATGTCGTCGCAGCAGACGTACTTGCGCATCTTCAGCGCGCCCGTCTCGGTGTCGACCTCCATCGCGCACAGGTGGGTGCCGTGCGGGAAGTTGAACGCCACCGGGTCGAACGTCGCGTCCGAGTCCAGCGACGCCTCCACGCCGTCGGGCAGGTTGTGCGCCGCGAACGTCGCCAGCGCCACCTCCCCGATCGCCATCCCCTGGTCGGTGCCGCGCACGGAGAACCGCCCGCCGGAGAACTCCAGGTCGTCGACGGACGCCTCGAGCAGGTGCGCCGCGATCGGCTTGGCCTTCTCGATCACCTTGTCGGCGGCCCGCACCATCGCCTCGCCTCCGACGACCAGCGACCGCGACCCGTAGGTGTCCATGCCCTTGGGCGCGACCTGGGTGTCGCCGTGCAGGACCTCGACGTCCTCGAAGGCCACCCCGAGCCGGTCGGCCACGATCTGGCTGAACGCCGTCTCGTGGCCCTGCCCGTGGGCCGAGGTGCCGGTGACCACCTCGACCTTGCCGGTGGCCAGCATCCGCACGCTCGCGTGCTCCCAGCCTCCGGCGCCGTAGTCGAGCTGGCCGAGCACCCGCGACGGCGCCAGGCCGCACATCTCGGTGAACGTCGAGACGCCGATGCCGAGCTGCACCGGGTCGCCGGACTCGCGCCGGCGGCGCTGCTCGGCCCGCAGCTCGTCGTACCCGAGCATCTCCTTGGCGCGAGCGGTGGCGGCCTCGTAGTTGCCGGAGTCGTACTCGAGGCCGGCCACCGTCGTGAACGGGAACTCCTCGTGCTTGATCCAGTTCTTCTCGCGGATCTCGAGCGGGTCGACGCCGACCTCGGCGGCGAGCTCGTCCATCATCCGCTCGATGGCGTACGTCGCCTCCGGCCGCCCGGCGCCGCGGTAGGCGTCGGTCCAGGTCTTGTTGGTGAGCACGGTCTGCACGGCGAACCGGTAGGCCGGGAACTTGTAGATCGAGTTGAACATGAACGCCCCGAGCACCGGCACGCCGCCGCCGACCAGCGACACGTAGGCGCCCAGGTCGGCCAGCAGGTCGACCTTGAAGCCGGTGACGGTCCCGTCCTTCTCGGCCGCGAGCGTGAGCCTCTGCCACTGGTCGCGGCCGTGGTGGCCGGCCATCAGGCTCTCCGAGCGGGTCTCGGTGTACTTCGCCGGCTTGCCGAGCCGCCGAGCCACCGCCCAGGTGATCCACTCCTCGGGGGTGGTCTGGAGCTTGCCGCCGAAGCCGCCGCCGACGTCGGGCGCGATCACCCGGATCTTCGACTCGGGCACCCCGGTGGTGGCCGCGAGCGCGAACCGCAGGATGTGCGGGATCTGGGTGGCCGACCACATCGTGATCTGCTCGCCGGTCGGGTCGACGACCGTGGAGCGCGGCTCCATGAACGCCGGGATCAGCCGCTGCTGGCGGTACTCCCGCTCGAGCACGATGCCGTCGGTGCGGGCCTTCGCGATCGCGTCCTCGACGCTGCCGCCGGTGCCGGCCTCGCCGGAGTCGAAGACCCAGTACGCCGACTTGTTGGTGCCCAGGTCGGGATGCGCGAGCACCTCGTCGGCCGCGGACCTCTTCAGGTCGAGGGCGGCCGGCAGCTCGTCGTACTCCACGTCGACGAGCTCGGCGGCGTCGCGCGCCTCGGCCGCGGTGCGCGCCACCACGACCGCGACGATCTCGCCGGCGAACGCGACCCGGTCGCTAGGCATCGGGGAGTGGTTGGGCGTGACCTGGTCGGGGGTGATCGGCCAGGCGTTGATGTTCACGCCGAGCGACTCGCCGAGGTCGGCGCCGGTGAGCACGTCGACGACGTTCGTGGACTGCTTGGCGGCGCTGGTGTCGATCGACACGATCTTCGCGTGCGCGAACGGGCTCCGCACCATCGCGAGGTGCAGCATCCCGGGCAGCGTGATGTTGTCGGTCCAGCGGGTGCGGCCGGTGATCAGCCGCTGGTCCTCCTTGCGCCGCCGGTCGCGGCCGATCTCCTTCTCGACGGCGTCGGCGGGACGCTCCTGGGTGGCGGTCACGAGGTCACCCCCTGGCCGCTCGCGTGCTGCACGGCCCGCACGATGTTGTGGTAGCCGGTGCACCGGCACAGGTTGCCCTCGAGCCCGAGGCGGATCTCCTCCTCGGTGGGCTTCGGGTTGTCGTTGAGCAGGTCGACGCTCTGCATGATCATCCCGGGCGTGCAGAACCCGCACTGGAGGCCGTGGCACTCGCGGAACGCCTCCTGCACCGGGTGCAGCTGCCCGTCGGTGGCGAGGCCCTCGATCGTGGTGACCTCCGCGCCGTCGGCCTGAACGGCGAGCACGTTGCAGGACTTCACGCTGGTGCCGTTGAGGTGGACCGTGCACGCGCCGCAGTTGCTGGTGTCGCAGCCGATGACGGTGCCGGTCTTGCCGAGGCGCTCGCGCAGGTACTGCACGAGCAGCATGCGGGGTTCGACGTCGTCGGAGACCCGCGCTCCGTCGACGGTGAGACTGATCCGGGTCATGACACTCCCTGGGAAGGACGGTGCGAGGGCCGGCCGGAGTCGGCGGCCGGTGTGGTGCAGGTCACGCTAGGCAGCCCCGGTTGGTCCTTGGTTGGGTCGTCGGCCGCCCCCCGCTGTCACGCCCGGTCACCGGCTCCTCCCACCGTGCTGCAACCGGGTGGGAAGAAGGGGTAACCCGGCGTTACTGCTAGCGGGAGGCGGCGGCGAGCCGGGCCTTGAGCAGCGGCACCGCGCGGTGCGGGCGGCCGGCGAGGGTGGCCAGGCAGACCTCGACCACCTCGGTGTCGTACGGCGCGAGCTCGCTGTAGCGGACCACCGCATCGGGCTGCGGGTCGGCGAGGAGCGCCTCGCGGACCGCGACCGCGACGTACTCTCCCAGCTCGGTGAGCGCCGGGGAGTTGGTGCCGGGCAGCAGGTCGCCGCCGTAGGCGTCGACCGCGGCCGCGACCCGGCCGGTGCGGAGCAGGCCGAGCACCAGGTCGACGTCGGTGGCGACCGGCATCGGCAGCCGGTAGGGACGCGAGGAGAGCTGGCCGCCGAGCGCCGCGCGCAGGTGGGAGACCTCGGCCTTGAGCGTGGACAGCGTGACCGCCTGGTCGCCGTAGACGAGTGCGTGCAGCCGCTCGAGCGAGAGCCCCTCGGGGTGCATCGCGAGCAGGGAGAGCACCTCGGTCTGGCGCCGGTTGAGCAGCAGCCGCTGGCCGTCGAGCCACACCTCGACCGTGCCGAGCAGCCGCATCACCAGGCCCGGCTCGGGGCGCTCGTCGCCGCCAACGCCGGGGTGGTGGGCGGACACCGGCATCGCGGTCTCGATCAGCCGGGCCAGCACCCGCGCGGTGGCCAGGCCGATCGGGTGGGTGCGGTCCCAGGTGGTCGACAGGTCGATGACGCCCAGCTGGGCGCCGGTCACCGGGTCGTGGACGGGCGCCGCCCAGCAGACCCAGTTGTGCACGATCGGCGCGTAGTGCTCGGCGCTGAACACCATGGCCGGCGCGTCGTGCCGGTTGGCGAGGTCGAGGGCGTTGGTGCCGACGCTCAGGTCGTCCCAGCGGCCGCCGGGCACGAAGTTGACGGTCTCGGCCTTGCGGCGCATCACCCGCCCGCCGTACGTCCACAGGATCCGGGTCTGGGCGTCGGTGACCGCGACGACCAGGTCGCCGTCCTCGGCGGTACGCCGCAGCTCGGCCTCGACCCGCTCCACGGCGGTCTGCAGCGGCGAGCTGCGCCACCAGGCCGCGGTCTCGGACTCGTCGGCCAGCGGCGCCTGGCTGACATCGGTCGGCACCACGGCCTCCGAGCGGGTCCAGCTGCTGAGGATCTCCGGCCGCACCAGGCCGGCCGCGTCGTCGCCGTGCTCGACGAACGACGTCCACGCGCGCACGGCGTCGACGCGGCGCGCCTGGAGGTCTCCGTCAACGGTCATGTGTGGCCCTCGTCACTCTCGATGCGGGCCACGGTAACGCGACCTCCCTGGGCCGGGGAAGCAGTCGGCCGGCCCAGCATGGCCCGATCGGGCTATTCACGTCCTGGGGTCGCCGACCTAGCGTCCAGCGAAAGTCCCCGGCTGGAGGGCGGGTGCCACGTGGGCGCAACTGTCGGTACCAACGGTCCCTCCCCCGCGCACCGGCGCCGAGCGGCGCGGCTCGTGTCCGTCGCCGTGCTGGTGCTGAGCGCGCTGCTGGTGCCCGGACGCGCCGACGCCGCGCTGGACGTCACCCTCACCCCGGACCGCCAGGTGGCGGCACCCGGTGAGACGGTCACGTTCACGGTCACCACCAACGCCGGCGGCCCGACGTTCCTGTGGAACGTCGACGGGCTCGACGTGCAGGCCGACAGCCCCTCCCTCGCGTGGGCGTTCCAGTCCGAGGGCCAGCACACCGTCACGGTCACCGTCGACGACGGATTCGACTCCGGCACCGCCTCCGCGTCGGTGCAGGTCCGGGCGGCGCAGCCCAACCACCCGCCCACCGTGACGCTCACCGCGGACAAGCCGCAGGCGTCCCCCGGCGAGCCCGTGACGTTCACGGCCGCGATCGACGACCCCGACCCGAACGACTCGGCCGCGCTCGCCTGGTCCGTCGACGGCAGCCCCGCCCCGGAGAACGGCCCCACGCTGACCCGCTCGTTCGCCGAGACCGGCACCCACGGGGTGCGGGTCGTCGCCACCGACCTCTCCAACGCCTCGAGCGAGGCGTCGGTCCAGGTGAACGTCGTGGGCACGGCTCCGGTCGCCGCGATCGCCGTCCGCACCCGCGCACCCCGGACGCGGAGCGTGACCGTCCTCGACGCGTCCGGCTCGACGCCTGCGACGCCCTCGGGCTCGATCGTCGGCTACCGCTGGGACCTCAACGGCAACGGCACGTTCGAGACCTCCTGCGCGGGACCGGTCGTCGGCATGGTGAGCGCCGCCCCCGGCGACCACCCCGTGTCGGTGATGGTCACCGACGACCGCGGCGGCGTGTCGACCTCGGTCACCCACGTCGTCTCGGTCGCTGCCTCGTCCATCGAGCGCAAGTACGCCGACGGCGCCCTGCCCTTGACCGCGGGCGGGTGTGCGGGCCCGGCGGCCGACGGCGTCGTCCCCGAGGGCTACCCCGCCGACGACCTGACCTGCTACACGACGGTCCGCACCGGCATCGCCGAGGCCCTGTCGCCCTGCTTCCGCCGGCGCACCGAAGGCATCGGCGTCGGCCCCAAGGCGCTGCTGAAGGAGCTCTACGCCAGCACGAAGACCGTCCGCCTCAACGGCATCGACGTGCGGCCCAACTCCGGCGTGGCCATCGAGATCGACGGCTGGACCGCCGAGGTGAAGACGATCGGTGGCAAGGCCAAGGCGTCGGTCGACGCGGGCAGCACGCTCGGCAAGCTGGCGTTCTACTACGGCACGATCAGCTGGGACCTCCCCAGCGGCAAGTCCTCGCGCTTCAACCTCGGCAGCATCTCGATCACCAAGGGCGCGGAGCTCTTCGGGCTCTCGGTCGAGGGCGACGCGCGGCTCGACCTGGTCTACCGCGGCGCCGAGCTGCCCGTGACGATCCACCTGCCCTCGCCGCTGGACGTGTCCGCGACCGTCACGCTCAAGACCGACAACCTCAAGGGGCTGCGCCTCGAGGAGGTCCACCTCCGCGTGAGGAACGCGAGGTTCGGGGCGTTCGCGGTCAACGATCTCGACCTGCGCTACAACGCGGCGTCCTTCCAGTTCGACGGCTTCGCCGACCTCTCGCTGACCTCGGTGGGCAACCTGCAGGTGAGCATCCAGGTGGTCGGCAGGACCGTGACGATGTTCGCCGCGAACTTCACGCCCGTGCCCCCACTGGCGCTCGGGTCGGGGGTGTTCCTCCAGCACATCGACTTCGGGTACGACGCCGGGCCGCCGCTGACCTTGAACGGCGGCGTCAAGCTCACCGCGGGCCCGCCGGTCAACGGCGTCGCGGCCGCCGCGATCGAGGGCCGCCTCAAGTTCGTGGCCTCCGACCCGTGGCTGCTGCGCGCCGACGGCAACGCCTCGATCGCGGGCTTCGGGGTCGCCAGCGCCTACCTGCAGTACGAGTCCAACGGCATGATCCGTCTCGGCGGCAAGATCGACGCCCGGCTCTACGACATCGTCAGCGCCAAGGCCGGCATCGACATGTGGCTCTACGCCCCGACCATGAAGTTCAACGCCCAGGCCAGGGGCGACGTCTGCGTCTGGAAGGGCTGCGGCGGCGGCGCCCTCGTGATCTCGAGCACCGGCGTCGGCGGCTGCGTCTACACCTACTTCGCGAACTTCGGGCTCGGCTACCGGTGGGACGGCGAGTTCAAGTTCTACCTGACCGGCTGCGACATCAACCACTGGGCCTCGGCCTGGGACGGCGGAGCCCGCTCCCGGCTGGCGTCGTACGCCGCCACCGCCGCGGTGTCCACCGAGGACATGACCGTGCGCCCCGGCGAGCGGGCCGTGTACTTCCGGTTCGCCTCGGCGGGCGACCCGCCGCAGGTCACGGTCACCGGGCCCGACGGCACCGAGATCGTGGTGCCCGCCGGCACCGAGGCCTTCGAGGGCACCGACGACCACATCGTCCTGCAGGTGCCGCCCGAGCACGCGACGTACGTCATCGTCCGCGACCCCGCGCCGGGCCGCTGGCAGGTGCGCACCGCCGACGGGTCGCCCGACCTGGTCGCGGTCGCCCAGGCCTCGGCCCTGCCGAAGCCGCGGATCCGGGCGACGGTCGGCGGCAGCGGGCACGCGCGCACCCTGGACTACACGGTCAACCGGGTGGCGGGGCAGAGCGTGCAGCTCTTCGAACGGGCCGGGCGGACCTCCCAGCTGCTGGCGACGGTGACCGACGCGAAGGGCCGGATCCGGTTCCAGCCCGCGCCGGGACCGGCGGGCACGCGGTCGATCGTGGCGGTCGTCGAGCAGGACGGGGTGCCGCGGGAGGAGGTCACGGTGACGACGTACCGCGCTCCGGGTCCGCTGAGGCCGGCCGCCACCGGCCGGGTCACGATCAGGCGGACGGCGACGCGGGCGGTCGCGGTCTGGCCGGACGCGGCCCGCGCCCGGACCTGGCGGGTGGTCGCCACCGTCTCCGACGGCCGCCGGTGGTCGGTGGCGCTCGACCGGCGCCGGCTCGTGCTGCCCAGCGTGTTCCGGAGCAAGACCGTCAAGGTGACGGTGCGCGGCGTCAGCGCGAGCCAGGTCGTCGGACCCGCGCGGGGGCAGGTCTCGCGGGGCCGGTGATCAGAGCGGGTTGGCGACCGTGAGCAGCACGGCCGCGTCCTCGATCGCCTCGAGGTCGTGGCGGTGCGGCGGGATCGGCGCGTAGTCGCCCGGCCCGCCCTCCCAGGTGTCGGCCCCGGAGTGCAGCCGGATCCGCCCGCGCAGCACCTGCAGGGTCGCCTCGCCGGGGCTCTCGTGCTCACCGAGCGAGCGGCCGCCGGCCAGCGCGATCAGCGTCTGCCGGAGGTGGTGCTCGCGGCCGCCGTGCACGGTGACGGCACTGCGGCCGCTGCCGTGCTCGCGGGCCAGGGCGAGGTGCTCCTCGACCAGGGACTCCAGGGACAGTCCGTCCATCACGCCAGCTCCTTGTGGATGCGTCCGTCGAGCGTACCGAGCGGCTCGCCCGAGCCGCCCCAGCGTCCGGCGATGATCTCGGCGGCGATGCTGATCGCGGTCTCCTCCGGGGTCCGGGCGCCGAGGTCGAGGCCGATCGGGCTGGCGAGGCGGGCGAGCTCGTCGTCGGTCAGGCCCGCCTCGCGCAGCCGGGCCAGGCGGTCGTCGTGGGTGCGGCGCGAGCCCATGGCCCCGACGTACGCCACCTCGGGCAGCCGCAGGGCCACCTGGAGGAGCGGGACGTCGAACTTCGGGTCGTGGGTCAGCACGGTCACGACCGTGCGACCGTCGACGCGGCCGGCCTCCGCCTCGGCGGCGAGGTAGCGGTGCGGCCAGTCGACGACGACCTCGTCGGCCTCGGGGAAGCGGCTGGTGGTCGCGAACACGGGCCGCGCGTCGCAGACGGTCACGTGGTAGCCGAGGAAGCTGCCGACCCGGGCGACCGCGGCCGCGAAGTCGATCGCGCCGAACACCAGCATCCGCGGCTTGGGCGCGAACGCCCACACGAACACCCGCATCCCCTCGCCCCGCCGCTCGCCGTCCGGCCCGTAGGTCAGCGTCGCGTTGTGCCCGGCCGCCAGCAGCCCCAGGGCGTCGTCGTGGACGGCGTCGTCGGCCCGGGCGGAGCCGAGGCTTGCGGTAGTCCCTGACGTACGGGCCCCATGGGAGCGCTCCCCAGGGGCCCGTTCGTCAGGGACTACCGTCTCCGGGCGCACCAGGAGGCGGCGGCCGAGCCAGGCGGGGTCGGGGTGCTCGATGACCGTCGCGAGGGCGACGGGGCGGCCGGCCTCGATGTCGGCGGCGATGTCCTCGAGCTCGGGGAAGGTCTCCCGGTCGACCTTCTCGACCCAGACGTCGAGGATCCCGCCGCAGGTGAGCCCGACCGCGAACGCGTCGTCGTCGGAGACGCCGTACCGCTCCAGGACGGGTACGCCGGAGGCCACGACGGACTGCGCCAGGTCGTAGACCGCGCCCTCGACGCAGCCGCCGGACACCGACCCGACCGCGGTCCCGTCGGGGCCGACCAGCATCGAGGCACCCGGCGGCCGGGGCGCGGACTGGAACGTCGCGACCACGGTGCCGACGCCGACGGTCTCCCCGGCCCGCCACCACCCGAGCAGCTCGGTCAGCACGTCACGCACGGGACACCACCTCCGCGAGCTCGGCGAACGTCGCCAGCGAGTGACCGGCGAGGAAGTCGTCGCAGTGCGGCAGCGCCGCGACCACGCCCTGCTGGACCGGCTCGTAGCCGGTCTTGCCGCGGTGCGGGTTGACCCACACGACGCGGTGGGCGATCCGGCGCAGCCGGGCCATCTGCTCGCCGAGCAGGGCCGGGTCGCCGCGCTCCCAGCCGTCGCTGAACACCACGACGACGGCGCCGCGGGCCATCCCGCGCTGCCCCCACCGGTCGAGGAAGAACCGCAGCGTCTCGCCGAGCCGGGTGCCGCCGGACCAGTCCGGCACGGTCTCGCCGGCCGCCACCAGCGCGCGCTCGGGGTCGCGCAGCCGCATCGCCCGGGTCAGGTGGGTGAGCCGGGTGCCGACGGTGAACGTCTCGACCACGCCGCCGCCCTCGCGCCCGACCTGGGTGAACCGGTGCGCCAGGCGCAGCAGCGCGTCGGCGTACCCGCTCATCGAGCCCGACACGTCGACGAGCAGCACCACCCGCCGCGGCCGCACGCCCCGCCGCCGCCACGCGATGTCGGCCGGCTCGCCCATCCGGCGCAGCGAGGCGCGCAGCGTGCGGGAGGCGTCGACGTCGCCGCGGTGCCACGCCTGGTGCCGGGCGGTACGCCGGACCGGCGGGCGCGGGCGCAGGGTCACGAACAGGCCCGCGAGCCGGTGCTTCTCGGCCGCGCTGAGCGAGGAAACGTCGCGCTGGCGCAGCACCTCGGTCTCGCTGGCCCGCGCCCGGAGCACCTCGTCGTCGGGCGTCCCGCCGGCGCCGGACGACTCCTCCAGCGGCAGCCCGGCGAACGGCGCGGTCGGCTGGGCCGGGCGTGGCCGGGGCAGCCCGTCGCGGGCCTCGAAGTAGGCGTGGAAGACCTGGTCGTAGCGCTCGAGGTCGTCGGGGCCGGCGCACAGCGTGGCCCGGCCCGCGAGATAGGTCGCGCGCCGGTCGTCGACCCCGAGCACGGCCGCGGCCTCCACGAACCCCTGGGCGCGGTCGTGGGTCACCGGTACGCCGGCGGCCCGCAGCGCCCGGGCGAAGCCCAGCAAGATCTCGTCCGGCTGGCGCTCGGTCATGCCCGCAGCATCTGGTCCAGGGCGTGCCGCACCCGGTCGGCGTCCTCGCGGTACTTCACGAGCGCGCCGAGCGTCGCGGACGCGGACGCCAGGTCGATCTCGGCGGTGCCGAGGTGGTGCAGCGCGCGGGCCCAGTCGAGTGTCTCCGCGACGCCGGGCGGCTTCTGCAGGTCGTCGCGCGCCCGCAGCTGCTGGACGAGCCCGACGACCTGGCGGCGCAGCGTCTCGGACACCTCGGGTGCGCGCGAGCGCAGGATCGCGACCTCGCGGTCGAGGCCCGGGTGGTCGATCCAGTGGTAGAGGCAGCGCCGCTTGAGCGCGTCGTGCAGCTCACGGGTGCGGTTGGAGGTGAGCACCACGAACGGCGGGATGGCCGCGCGGACGGTGCCGAGCTCGGGGATCGAGACCTGGTACGTCGAGAGCACCTCGAGCAGGAACGCCTCGAACTCGTCGTCGGCGCGGTCGACCTCGTCGACGAGCAGCACGGCCGGGCTCTCCTGGAGCGCCCGCAGCACCGGCCGGGCGAGCAGGAAGCGAGCGTCGTACAGGCTCTTCTCGGCCTCCTCGGCGTCGGCCCCGGCGCCCGCGGCCTCCAGCGCCCGCAGGTGCAGGATCTGGCGCGGGAAGTCCCAGTCGTAGAGCGCCTGCGTCGCGTCGATGCCCTCGTAGCACTGCAGCCGCACCAGCGGCAGCCCCAGGCTCTCGGCGATCGCCTCGGCGAGCGCGGTCTTGCCGGTGCCCGGCTCGCCCTCGAGCAGCAGCGGCCGCTGCATGCGCAGCGCCAGGTAGGTCACGGTCGCGAGCGCGTCGTCGCTGAGGTAGCCGGTCGCGCCCAGCCGGGCGGCGACGTCAGCGGGGGACGCGAGCTCCATGGACCAAGGCTACGGGGGCGGGTGTTGGCCCGGGGTTGGTCCGCGGACCCGGCTCCCGGGCGGGCCGTCGCCGCGGATCAGGCCTGCGGCCGGTCGACGTCCGCTCCGGTGGCCAGGTCGCCGCACTCGACGAGCTCCACCTCGTGGGTGGCGAGGTAGTCGCGCGCGCCACGGTCGCCGGCGGCGAGCCCGCCCGCGCCGGCCCAGTGGTCGCGCCCGATCACGACCGGGTGCCCGGCCCGTCCGGCGTACGCGGCGCGGCGCAGCGTGCGCGCGTCGGGCGGCGGGTCGAGGAGACGGCGTACGACGGCCGCGGAGACGTCCGGCAGGTCGACGAGCGTGACCACCACGGCATCGGCGTCGGTGCCGGCGGCCGCGGCGAACCCGGCCCGCAGCGAGGCCGACATCCCTTCGGCCCAGTCGGCCGCCACGACCGCGCTCGCGCCGGTGCCCTCGATCAGCGGGAGCGCCTCCTCGGCCGCCGCGCCGAACACCACGCTCACCTGCGCGCAGCCGCCGTCGGCGAGCGCCCGCACCCCGCGGACCAGCCAGGGCTCGCCGTCCTCGGCGCGCACCAGCGCCTTCGGCATCCCCATCCGGGTGCCGGCACCGGCGGCGAGCAGCAGTCCGTGCACCGGCCCAGGATCGCAGGTCAGCCGGGGAAGGCCTGCTGGTAGAGCGCGGCGAGGTCGCTGGAGTACGGCGCGCTCATCCCGCACACCGTCACCCGGTCGTCGGTCGCGGACACGAGGTAGCGGCCACCCTGCTCGAACGACACCGCGCCGATCAGCTGCTGGAGGTCGGCCGGTGGGGCCTGGATGCGGACCAGGTCGGTCGAGCCGCCGGCGTACCAGTGGTCGACGCTCAGCGTCACCATCCCGTCGGCCACGGTGGTGACCGTCCCCTCGAACGCGACGCTCTGCTGGCCGATGACGTCGGCGTTGGGGACCATGCACTTCGCGGCGTAGGCCGCCGCGCTCGGCGCGTTCAGCTGGGTGACGGTCAGGGTCCGCTCGGCGGTCGGCGGCGCGGCCGGGTCGTCGTCGTGGCCCAGGACGGCGAACACGCCGGTCCCGGCGATGATCAGCACCGCGGCGGCGGCCACCAGCCAGGTGAGCGGTCCCCGGCCGCGGGTCCCGGTGGCACGGTTCTCGGTGGTGAGCTCGGTGCTCATGACGTCCTCCAGGAGTCGGGCCACCCCCGTGGGGTCGGCCGGCGGCAGGGAGGCGGCAGGGTCGACCGCCCGCAGCCGGTCGCGGAGCTCGTCGCTCATGGCCCTCTCCCCTCTCTCGACTCCTCATGTCCGGCCGGCCGCCCGGTCTTACCGAGCTCGTCCTCCAGCTTCGCGCGGGCCCGGTGCAGCCGGACGCTCGCGGCGTTGGCGGTGATGCCCAGGACCACGGCGATCTCGGCGGGCTCCAGCTGCTCCCAGGCCCAGAGCCGGAGCAGGTCGGCGTCCTCCGGCCGCAGCCGGGCCAGCGCCTCGCGGACCCGGACGTCGCCGTCCGGCTCGGGCGCGGCCTCCCGCGGCGGGTCCACGGCCATGATCCGTGCGGCGACCCGCTCCTGGCGGCGGGCCGCCCGCTCGGCGTTGCGCAGGCAGTTGCGGGCCACGCCGTACGCCCACGGCAGCGGCTCGTCGGGCAGGTCCTCGACGCGCCGCCAGCACACGAGCAGCGTCTCGGCGAGCACGTCCTCGGCGGTCGCGGGGTCGGTACGGCGGGCCAGGAACCGGCGTAGCGGCTCGATCAGTCCCGGCGCGACCTCCTCGAAGCGGTCCCGTCGGCTCTCCACGTCTCCACCCTCACACATCTCTGTCCGGCCGGTCCGTGCCGCCGTACCCTGCCGAGGTGTCGACCACGCTCCCGCCCACCCTGGGCGACCGGATCCGTACCGGCGTCGAGGGCCTCGCCCCCGGCTACTTCGCCCTCGTGATGGCCAGCGGGATCCTCTCCGTGGGCATGCAGCTCCAGGGACACCGCGCGCTGTCGCTGGCGCTGCTCGCGGTGTGCGGGGCCGCGTTCGTCCTGCTGCTGGCCCTGACGTCGTGGCGGTTCGTCTCCTACCGGGCGGCGACCACCGACGACTTCCTGGACCCCCGGCGCGGCTTCGGGTTCTTCACGTTCGTCGCGGGCACCAACGTGCTGGGGGTGCGGCTCGGGCTCGAGGGGCACTACACGATGACCGCGGTGCTGTTCGCCCTGGCCGGCACCGCCTGGCTGGTGCTGGGGTACGTCGTGCCGTGGACCGCCGTGCTCGGTCCGCAGCCGCGGCCGGTGGTCGCCCTCGCCAACGGCACCTGGTTCATCTGGACGGTGGCCACCCAGTCCGTGGCGACCGTCGCCGCCACCCTGGAGCCACAGGTGCAGACCGGCCGCGCGGCGCTCGCGCTGGTGGCGGTGGTGGCGTGGTCGGTGGGGGTGTTCCTGTACGCCGTGACCGGCGTCGTCGTGACCCTGCGGCTGATGCTCTACGACTTCGGGCCCGAGGACCTCAACCCGCCGTACTGGGTGGCGATGGGCGCGCTGGCCATCACCGTGCTGGCCGGCGCCCGGATCGTGGAGATGGCCGACGCGCCGATGGTCGCCGTCACCCGGAGCCTGATCGCCGGGCTGGCGGTCGTCGCCTGGGCGTTCGCATCCTGGCTGATCCCGCCGCTGGTGGCCGCCGGGTGGTGGCGGCACGTGGTGCGCAAGATCCCGCTGCGGTACGACGCCACCTGGTGGAGCATCATCTTCCCGCTCGGGATGTACGCGGCCGCCGGCATCTACCTGGGCCGCGCCGACCACCTGCCGCTGGTGCACCGGATCGCGGCCGTCGAGCTGTGGGTCGCGTTCGCGGCCGCGGTGGCGGTGTTCGTCGCGATGGTCGTGCACGTGGACCGCACCGTCCGGCGGCGTCCGCCGGACGGTGCGGTCGGGTGACCGGTGTGAGGCGGTCGCTCAGCTGCGGACGATCTGGAGCCGCCAGGCCTCGGGGCCGCGCTCGAGGTACTCGACACTGAGCACGCCGGGGTGCCGGCTCTCGAGCTGGGCGAGCAGCGGCAGCGGGTCGTGCGGGGCGACCAGCACCAGTCCGCTGCCCGGGCGTACCCCGTCGACGGCGCCGAAGACCGTGGCGTGCCGGATCGCATGCGGGATCGTGCGGACGTCGAGCTCCGGGTAGCCGGCGGCGTCGCTCTCGCCGCAGCCGCACCCGCCGTGCCCGTGGCCGTGGCCGGCCGCGGGAGCGGCGGCCGCGTGGTCGTGCCCGTCGTGGGCGTCGTGCGCGTCGTGCGCGTGGTGCTCGAGCTCCTCGTGCATGCCGTCGAGGAGCGCGGCGAGCGAGGCGTCCGCCGAGGTCGCGAGCAGCGGCACCAGCAGGTCGTTCTCCTTGCCGAGGTGGCTCTCGAAGACCGTGCGCAGCGAGCCGGCCACGACCGCGGCGGTCACCGCGTCGCCGGCCCGGCCGAGCTGGTCGACGAGGTCGAGCAGCAGCTGGTGCTCGGTGATCATCGCGGTGACCAGCAGCGAAGCGGTCGGCTGTGCGGCGGCCGTCGGGTAGAGCGCGGCCTCCTCGGCCAGCGCGTGCGGCACCAGGTCGGTGCGGCACCAGGTGAGCAGCTCCGCGCGGACCCTCTCGGCGTCGTCGGGGCGACCGGACCGGGCGGCCAGCGCCAGCTCGGCGACGTGGGTGGTCAGCGTGCCGGCCATCGCCGCGTGGTGGGCCACCATCGCCTCGGCCGCGCGGGCGTCCGCGGCGGTGGAGGCGACCATCAGGTCGTTCATCGGGTGCTCCTCTGGGGATCGGATGTGCGTCGGTGAACCATATTTACTACAGTAGAACCCGTGAAAAATAATCCGCTCGGTCCCCGGCCGGGCCGGGGACCCCGCCCGCTCACCGCGGGCCGGGCGGCGGTGCTCCAGCTGCTGGTCGACCAGCCGACCCCGCCGCGGCTCGCGGCCCTCGCCCAGACCAGCGGCCTGCACCCCAACACGCTGCGCGAGCATCTCGAGGCGCTGGTCGCGGACGGCTGGGTGCGCCGGGTCCGCAGCGAGCCGCAGGGGCGCGGGCGCCCGGCCTGGCGGTACGAGGCGGTCGACGACCGGGGCCACGACGAGTACGCCGGCCTCGCTACCGCGCTGGCCGCCTCGATCGCCGCCACCAGCCCGGCACCCACCGAGACCGCCCGGTTCGCCGGCGAGCAGTGGGGCCGCACCCTCGCCACCGACCGCGGCACCGACCCACGGACCCCCGAGGAGGCCCGAGCCGAGGTCGTCTCGATGCTCGACGAGCTCGGCTTCGAGCCGGAGGTCGACGCCGACCGGCCGGAGCGGGTCCGGCTGACCCGCTGCCCGCTGCTGGACGCGGCGCACCGCTACCCCGGGGTCGTGTGCGAGGTGCACCGCGGGATCGTCAGCGGCGCGCTCGCGTCGTACGGCGTCGACCCGGCCGGCACCGACCTGGTGCCGTTCGCCGAGCCGGGCGCGTGCCTGCTCGCCATCCCCCCGACCACACGTTGAGGCGGGACGGCGGAATGCACCGACCCGCCAGAGGTGATCCTCTGGCGGGTCGGTGTCTTGGTGCTTGATGTCCTGCTGGGCGACTCGGTTTCGAGACGCGTCGCCCGCACCCTCGACGATGGTGGTCT
>NZ_CATNLZ010000034.1 GCF_950101795.1 Nocardioides sp. T2.26MG-1
CCACCACGACCCCACCTGGGCCACCGGCGGCAACACCAACACCAAACACGGCCGACTGCTCTGCCCAAAGCACCACGCCAGAGCCCACGACCCCCACTACACGACCACCCACCTCCCCAACGGCAAGATCGCCTTCACCCGGCGCACATAGACCGACGGCAGGTCGGAAGCTCCCCAGGGTTGACGCGACGATCCCGACGGGGCGATGCTCCCTGCACCAGTGGTCGCCGATCCGCTGCCGTCCCTTCGAGGATGCGCGTCGATCGGCCCCAGAGACACCAGTTCCAGGACGTCGGGCGATGAAAACGGCCGACCGGCCGCCGGGTTACGCGGCGGTACGAAAACGGCGCGATTGGTCTTGACCGGCGCCCGATTTCTCGTGCGACCCTCTCCCCAGGACCCCGGCGCGCACGCACAATCGTCGCCACAACGTCTCGGTGGGACCACCGACATGGGATCAGCAAGCCGCGGCCGACGGAGGGACGCAGCGGCTCGGGCAACGAAAGCAGGACACCAGTGAACATGTCCATCAAGAGGGCGATCGCCTCGCTCGCCGTCTGTGGCGCCGGCCTCGCAGGCGCCCTCGTCATCGTCCCGCCGGCGACCTCGGCCTCACCCGACTCGGGTCGGGCCGAGCGGTCGGCGCCCACAGTCACGAACCTCGGCTACAAGGCCACGGTCTACGGCACCAAGCTCCTCGTCGACGGCGTCGAGGTGCGCAACCTCAAGGACGCCTTCGCCCAGCAGCGCTGTACGCGTCGGGTCGGCCTCGAGGAGGTCGCCAACTCCGTGCTGTCGCTGCCCGATAACCCCCTGATCCAGGGCGGCCTGACCAAGAGCTACACCCAGACCTACCGCAAGGGTGGCGTCCAGGGAGTCCGCGGCATCAGCACCATCGCGGATCTCGAGCTCGGCGGCGAGTTCCAGGGCGTCCAGACGCCGACCCTGAAGCTCGAGGGTCTGACGTCGACGGCCGACGCGTTCCGCAGAGCCGACGGGAGGTTCGGCCACGCCGAGGACTTCAGGTTCACCGGCCTCTCGATCGGCAACCTGCCCGAGCAGATCCCCGCCGAGCTGCAGGACCTGCTCGACATCCTCGGGTCGGCCACGGGCGACCTCGTCACCCAGGTCCTCGACCTGCTGACCAGCATCACCGGCAGCACCATCGAGATCCCGGGCCTGGGCAGCATCGGCCTGGCCGGGGTGAAGTCCGGCAACGCGACCGCCCACTCCGCGACCTCCCAGAGCTACGCCCTGCGCCTGCGGGTGACCGCGACCGGACACCCGACCGAGATCACCCTGGGCCGGGCCCGCACTGCCGTCACCTCCCCCGTCCCCGCCGGCGTCTTCCAGTCCCGCGCCATGGGGCTGGAGCTGTTCGGCAACAACGGCCTGATCCGGCTCGGCGGGCTCCAGGAGCAGGCCATCCCGTGCTCGGGCACCAAGGGCGTCACCCGGCACCACCGGATCGCCGACGTGCCGGTGCTCGGCGGCCTGGTGAGGCTGACCGGGATCGACTATGCCGTGATGGGCGACCAGAGCCGCAACGGCTCCGCGCGGGGCCTCGTGTCCACCGACATCGGCGCCCTCGAGATCCCGTCGCTCGGCCTCGTGATCGACGGCATCTCCTCCAAGGTCGCCATGCGCAAGCCCGCCGACACCACCAAGGTCAAGCGCACGATCTCGACCAGCCTGGCCAAGATCGTGCTCAACGGCGAGGAGCTCCCCCTGCCCAAGCCGGGCCAGAGCATCGACCTCGGTGACGGCAACGTCCTGCAGTACCGCGTGGTCAAGCAGAACTGGACCGGCGCCGAGGTCAAGGCGATCGTGCTGACCCTGCCGGGTCTGATCCCGGGCGGCTCGATCCTCGAGCTCGGCTGGGCCGGCGGGCACATCACGCCCAACTGACCCCTGCGGAAACCCCGGGTCGTACGACGCACCACTCCCGACGATCGGGCACGGCTGGTCCAGCGGATCAGCAGTGCCCGATCGTCGCGTCGTTGCGCGCGTCGTTGCCGAGCCGGCGAGCCATCGACACCGATGGGATCACCACGCTCGCACCGCCGACGTTCCCGATACCGCCCTGCACCACGCAGGTCGTGATCTTGTGGGGGTCGACGTGCGCCACCACCTGCGCGAGCCGGAACAGCTCGGCGGGCGAGAGGTCGGTGTACAGGTGCTCCATCACCGACAGCACGCCGCGCTCGATGAAGCCCGGCACGTGGGAGCGGGCGCGCACCTTCGCCTGGATGCCGCGCAGCACCCGCTGCTGGTTGGCCGACCGGTCGAAGTCGCCGCGGATCAGGTTGTGCCGGATCCGCGAGAACGCCATCGCGCCGTACCCGCCGAGGTGGATGCGGCCCTTCCGGAAGCCGGCGGGGTTCAGGTACGGGTCGTCGAACGCGACGGGGTTCTGGACGTTGATGCCGCCGATGTCCTTGATCATCGCCTGGAAGAACTTGAACCGGCTGATGAAGACGTAGTCGGGCTGGATGCCGACCAGGTTCCCCACGGCCTGGCCGAGCACCCGCGGGCCACCGAAGTACAGCGCCGCGTTGATCTTGTTGTAGCCGTGGCCGGGGATCGAGACCCAGGAGTCCCGCGGCACGCCGATCGCCGTGGCCGCGCCGGTGCGCGAGTTCATGCCGATCAGCTGCAGCGCGTCCCCGCGCGTGCGGGTCATGTCCTCGCCCGGCCGGGCGTCCGAGCCGACCGCGAGGATCCACACCACGTCGGGCGTCAGGTCCACACCGTCGGCGCGGTTGACCTTCACCAGCGCGACGTCGGTGCTCTTGACGGCCGAGGCCGGCACGACGAGCGCCGCCACGGCGAGCATCAGCCCGACCGTGACGAGACGCACGGCCTTGCGGTAGCGGGTCGTCGCCGACCCGGTCGCCGGCGTCAGATCCGGCCTCGTGTCAGGTCCCATCACCGGGCTCCCTTCGTGACGTCGTAGCCGAACACGCGCCACCCGCGCTCGGTGTGGGTGAGGTAGAGCCGGCCCTGCACGGTCACCGTGCGCTCGAGGTCGCCGGTGGTCCTGAACCCGAGCGCCACGTGCGCGGTGACCCCGACGGCGCGCTTGCGCACCGCCAGGACGTCGAGCCGCACCCGGCTGCGACGGGCCTCGACCCCGTCGATCCGGCCGCCGATGTCCTCGTTGCTCATCAGCGCCCGGTCTCGGTGCGCCTCCTGCTGGGCCCCGGGGGTGAAGCCGGGCCAGGATCGGGAGAAGTCGCGCCGCGGGTAGTCGCCGTCGAGGTACGCCGCGGCGGTCCAGCCGTCGACGACGTCGCCGATCTGGTCGGCCAGCCGGCCGCGCACTTGTTTCGGCAGGGTGCCGGTGACGCGGCCGAACGTCACGGCGGTCTCGACGGCGGGCGCGCCCGAGGCCCCGGGGGCGCTCGGGGCCGCGCCCGGTTCGTCGGGTTCGTCGTCCCCGCCGCTGCAGGCGCCGACCCCGAGGGTCAGCACCAGCACGGCCAGGGTCGACACGTAGGCTCGTCGTACGGATGTGGTCATGGCTCCCGCCCCTCTCTGAGGTGCCGTCGAACGGCAGTGTCCGCGACCGCGATGTGGCTCGACGCACACCACGCCGAAATGCCACTGAGACAGTCTGCATTTGCTGGGTCGGGGGACTAGCCTTGAGGACTGAACTACTCCCCCGCGCACGCATCGGAAGAGGCGAAAGTACCCGTGCCGCAGTCCAAAGGCAGTGAATCCGACGTTCCCCCAGCCCAGTTCGAGGGGTCCGACTTCGGAGCCAACGAGTGGCTCGTGGAGGAGATGTACGACCAGTACCAACGCGATCCGGACAGCGTCGACGCGACCTGGGTGACGTACTTCAAGGCCAACAACGGCGGCACGAACGGCGCCAACGGGGCGACCAAGACCGCCCCCGCCAAGCAGGCCACGGCCCAGCCGGCCGCCCCTCAGCAGACCAGCACGGAGCAGGCCGCCGCGTCGGCCCCGGCCGCGCCCGCTGCTGACAAGCCGGCCCCGGCGCCGGTGGCCAAGCCGCGCCCGAGCGCCAAGGCCGCCGAGCCCGCCAAGGGCACCACCAACCCGGTGCCGAAGGAGAAGCGTCCCGCCGCCCCGGCCCCGGCCAGCGACGAGCCCACCTACACCGTGCTGCGGGGAGCTCCGGCCCGGACCGCGCAGAACATGGACGCCTCGCTGAGCGTGCCCACGGCCACCTCGGTCCGCTCGGTCCCGGTCAAGCTGCTCTGGGACAACCGCATCGTCATCAACAACCACCTCGCCCGCGCCCGCGGCGGCAAGGTGTCCTTCACCCACCTGATCGGCTACGCGCTGGTCAAGGCGGTCCGGTCGATGCCTGCGATGAACGTCGGGTTCGACACCGTCGACGGCAAGCCCAACCTGATCACCCCGGCCCACATCAACCTCGGCCTGGCGATCGACGTGCAGAAGTCCGACGGCAGCCGCCAGCTCCTGGTGCCCAGCATCAAGGCCGCGGAGAAGATGGACTTCGCCGCGTTCTGGACGGCCTACGAGGACGTCGTGCGCAAGGCGCGTGACAACAAGCTGACCGTCGAGGACTTCCAGGGCACCACGATCAGCCTGACCAACCCGGGCGGCATCGGCACCAGCCACTCGGTCCCGCGGCTGATGAAGGGCCAGGGCGCGATCATCGGCGTCGGCGCGATGGAGTACCCGCCCGAGTGGCAGGGGGCGTCCGCGGACGCGATCGCGCGCAACGCGATCAGCAAGGTCATGACGCTGACCTCGACCTACGACCACCGCGTCATCCAGGGCGCCCAGTCCGGCGAGTTCCTCAAGCGGGTCCACCAGCTGCTGCTCGGCCAGGACGGGTTCTACGACGAGATCTTCCGGTCCCTGCGGATCCCCTACGAGCCGATCCGCTGGGCCAGCGACATCTCGACCAGCCACGACGACGAGATCAGCAAGCAGGCCCGGATCCTGGAGCTGATCCACGCCTACCGGGTCCGCGGCCACATGATGGCCGACACCGACCCGCTGGAGTACCGCCAGCGCAGCCACCCCGACCTCGAGGTGGAGTCCCACGGACTGACGCTGTGGGACCTCGACCGTGAGTTCGCGACCGGCTCGTTCGGCGGCGAGGGCCGCCGCTTCATGAAGCTGCGCGCGATCCTCGGCATCCTGCGCGACTCCTACTGCCGCACCACCGGCATCGAGTACATGCACATCATGGATCCCGAGCAGCGCCGCTGGATCCAGGAGCGGGTCGAGCAGCCGCACACCAAGCCGCCCCGCGAGGAGCAGCTCCGCATCCTGCTCAAGCTCAACCAGGCCGAGGCGTTCGAGACGTTCCTGCAGACGAAGTTCGTCGGCCAGAAGCGCTTCTCCCTCGAGGGCGGCGAGACCACGATCCCGGTGATCGACGAGATCTGCGAGGCGGCCGCGGAGGCCGCGCTCGACGAGGTCTGCATCGGCATGGCCCACCGTGGCCGGCTCAACGTGCTCGCCAACATCGTCGGCAAGAAGTACTCCCAGATCTTCCGCGAGTTCGAGGGCAACATCGACCCGCGGACCGTGCAGGGCTCCGGCGACGTGAAGTACCACCTCGGCGCCGAGGGCGTGTTCGAGGCCGGCTCCAAGGACCGGATCAAGGTCTCGGTCGCCGCCAACCCGTCGCACCTCGAGGCCGTCGACCCGGTGCTCGAGGGCATCGCCCGCGCCAAGCAGGACGTGCTCGACCGGGGTGCGGCGTACCCCGTGCTGCCGCTGCTGGTGCACGGCGACGCGGCGTTCGCGGGCCAGGGCGTGGTCGCGGAGACGCTGAACCTCTCCCAGCTGCGCGGCTACCGCACCGGCGGCACGATCCATCTGGTCGTCAACAACCAGGTCGGCTTCACCACCTCCCCCGGCTCGTCGCGCTCCTCGCTCTACTGCACCGATGTCGCGCGGATGGTCCAGGCGCCGATCTTCCACGTCAACGGCGACGACCCCGAGGCGTGCATCCGGGTGGCGCGGCTCGCGTTCGAGTACCGCCAGGCGTTCAACAAGGACGTCGTCATCGACCTCGTCTGCTACCGCCGCCGCGGCCACAACGAGGGCGACGACCCGTCGTACACCCAGCCGCTGATGTACGACCTCATCGAGCAGAAGCGCTCGGTGCGCAAGCTCTACACCGAGTCCCTCATCGGTCGTGGCGACATCACGATCGAGGAGGCCGAGCAGGTCCTGCGTGACTACCAGCAGCAGCTGGAGCGCGTGTTCACCGAGGTGCGCGAGGCGAGCTCGCAGCCCTCGGAATGGACCACGGTTCCCGACTACCCCGACAAGCCCGCCGGCGAGACCCAGACCGCGGTCGGCCCGCACGTGCTGAAGCGGATCGCCGACGCCTACGTCACACCGCCCGAGGGCTTCACGGTCCACCCGAAGGTGATGCCGCAGCTGCAGCGCCGGGCGGCGGCGATCGCCGACGGCCCGATCGACTGGGGCACGGGCGAGGTCCTCGCGTTCGGCTCGCTGCTGATGGACGGTCGTCCGGTGCGGCTGGCCGGCCAGGACTCGCGCCGCGGCACGTTCGTCTCGCGGTTCGGCACGATCATCGACCGGGTCAACGCCGACGAGTGGACGCCGCTCACCTCGCTGACCGAGGACCAGGCGAAGTTCTACATCTACGACTCGCTGCTCTCCGAGTACGCCGCGCTCGGCTTCGAGTACGGCTACTCCGTGGCCCGCCCCGAGGCGCTGGTGCTGTGGGAGGCGCAGTTCGGCGACTTCGTCAACGGCGCCCAGACCGTGATCGACGAGTTCATCAGCTCCGGTGAGAGCAAGTGGCGCCAGCAGTCCGGCGTCGTGCTGCTGCTCCCCCACGGCTACGAGGGCCAGGGCGCCGACCACTCCTCGGCGCGGATCGAGCGGTTCATGACGATGGCCGCCGACGAGGCGTTCGTGGTCGCCCAGCCGTCGACGCCGGCGTCGTACTTCCACCTGCTGCGCCAACACTCGCTCGGCGAGGAGCACCGGCCGCTGATCGTCTTCACGCCGAAGTCGATGCTCAAGCGCAAGGAGGCGGCCTCCCAGCCGGCCGACTTCACCGAGGGGACGTTCCGGCCGTTCGTCGCCGACGGCGGCGCGGACGCCGACCGGGTCGACACGCTGCTGCTGTGCTCGGGCCGCGTCACGTGGGACCTGATGGTCGAGCGGGCCAAGCGCGAGGACGGCGAGCGGTTCGCGATCGCCCGGATCGAGCAGCTCTACCCGCGCCCGGAGGCCGAGATCCGCGCGGAGATCGCCCGCTTCCCGAAGCTCAAGGCGGTGCGCTGGGTGCAGGACGAGCCCGCCAACATGGGTCCGTGGCCGCACTACCAGCTCAACGTCTGGCCGCACGTCGACGCCCAGGTCGAGCTGGTCTCGCGGCCCGAGTCCTCCTCTCCCGCGGTCGGCACGGTCAAGCGCCACACCGAGGAGCAGAAGGACCTCATCGCCCGCGCGTTCAGCTGACCGAGGAGCCAGCGTTGTACTTCACCGATCGCGGCATCGAGGAGCTCGAGAAGCGCCGGGGTGACGAGGAGGTCACCCTGGCCTGGCTCGCCGAGCGGCTCCAGGAGTTCACCGACACCCACCCGGAGTTCGAGACCGCAGTGGAGCGGTTCGCCACCTGGCTGGCCCGCCTGGACGACCCCGACGACTGACGGCGCTCAGGCGAGGGCGGCGAACCCGTCCGCGACGTGGTCGGCCAGGTCGCCCCCGGTCCGCAGCCAGGCGGTGACCGCGGCGCGGAAGACCGCGATGCCGACGGCGGCCAGCACCTCGGCGTCGCGCTCGCCCCGCTCCGCCAGCGCGGACGCGAGCGTGCGCTCCCACGACACGAGCGCGTCGAGCAACCGGCCGCGGACCAGCACCGAGCGCGCCGCCGCCCGCTCGCGCAGCGCGACCCGGTCGCGATCGGCGGCGAACCCGCCCGCGAGCGCCAGCACCGCCGCTCGAACCAGGTCGAGGCGAGCCTCCTCGGCGACGCCGACCGCGGCGCGCACCTCCTGCTCGCGCACCGAGCGGCCCATGTCGAGCACCTCGTCCTTGGTGGCGAAGTAGCGGAAGAACGTCCGCGGCGAGACGCCCGCGTCGGCGGCGATCGAGTCCACCGAGGTCTCGTCGTAGCCGTCCTGGGCGAACCGGCGCAGCGCCGCGTCCTCGAGGGCCCGGCGGGTGTCGGTCTTGCGCCGCTCACGGCGGCCCCGCGGTGGCTCAGTCACTCGACACGGCCGCCCGCAGCCGGGTGTCGTCGTCCGGCTGGGCTCCCGGCCGGCCACTGCGCAGCTCGACGCGGTCCAGCCGGCCCGTGAACGCGAACGGCGGCCGGTAGTCGGCGCTCACCGGCAGACCGCGGTCCCGGCCGACCAGCAGCCCGGCGCCCGCGGTCGTGAGGTTGGGGAAGAACACCAGCCCCGGCAGGGCAGCCTGGGCCACGTCGTGGCCGTCGACGGCGAGCACCACCCGGGCATCGCCGCCCGGCTCGTAGCGGAGCCCGACGACGTGCGCTCCCGGCGGCACCGGGTCCGCAGCGGCGACCCGGACGGCTCCGTCGAGCAGCGCGAACGTCGCGACCGGGCGGCCCGCGAGCAGGTACAGCGCCCATCCGCCGTGCCGGTCGCCGAGCGCGGTGACGACCCCATCGGCGCCGCCGTCGGGGACCTCGACGTACGCCGTCAGCGTGAACCCACCGAGCACGGCGGGCAGCTGGCTCTCCTGCACCGGGCCGCCGCCCGGCCGGTAGACCGCGGCTGCCGGCCGCGGGAACTCCCCGGGGTGCAGGTGCGCCATCGACTCCGGGAACTCGAAGAGCGGCAGCACCTGGTTGCGCCCGGCCTCCGCCCACCACAGCTCCTCGAGCCGCCGGACCCGGTCCGGGTGCTCGTCGGCGAGGTCGTGCGCCTCGGAGAAGTCCTCGGCGAGGTGGAACAGCGACCAGCGGTCGGTCGCGAAGTCGAAGCTGCCGGTCAGGTGGGTGCGCTCGTCGAACTGGTTGGTGACGTGGTCGGTCACGGCCTTCCAGCCGTCGTGGTAGATCCCGCGGGAGCCCATCATCTCGAAGTACTGCAGCACCCGGGGGTCGGCGGCCCCGGGATCCGCGAAGGTCGCGAGCATCGAGGCGCCGTCCAGCGGCTGCTGGGTGACGCCGTCGACGGTCTCGGGCGGCGTGATGCCCGCGGCGTCGAGCACCGTCGCGTAGAGGTCGACGGCGTGGCAGAACTGCGGGCGTACGCCCCCGGGCTCCGCGAGCCGGTCGCCCCAGCGCACGATCAGCGGGGTGCGGACGCCGCCGAGCCACGCGTAGCGCTTCCAGAGCCGCAACGGGGTGTTGCCCGCCCACGCCCAGCCGAACGGGTAGTGGTTGTTGGCCGCCGGCCCGCCGATCTCGTCGAGGTGCTCGAGCGCGTCGTCGACGGTCTCGGTGAGCCCGAGCCACCCAGCGGCCTCGTTGAGCGTGCCCGTCGGTCCGCCCTCGGCGCTGGCGCCGTTGTCGGAGAGGATCATCAGCAGGGTGTCGTCCGCGATGCCCAGCTCGTCGAGGGTGTCGAACAGCCGGCCCAGGTGGTGGTCGGTGTGGGCCATGAACCCGGCGAAGACCTCCATGTAGCGGGCGAAGAGCCGCCGCTCGTCGGCCGAGAGGCCCTCCCACTCCGGCACCCACGGCGGACGCTCGGTGAGCACGGTGCCCGGCGGCACGACGCCCTCGGCGAGCTGGCGCTCGAACGCGCGCTCGCGCCAGACCTCCCATCCGGCGTCGAACGCGCCGCGGTACGGCGCCACCCACTCCTCGGTGACCTGGTGCGGCGCGTGCGCGGCCCCGGTGGCCAGGTAGCAGAAGAACGGCTTGCGGGCCTCCGCCTGCTGCTGGTCCTGGATCATCCGGATGGCCTGGTCGACCAGGTCCTCGGTGAGGTGGTAGCCCTCGTCCGGGGTGCGCGGCGGGTCGATGTGCGTGTTGTCGCGGACCAGCTCGGGAGCCCAGTGGTTGGTCTCGGCCCCGAGGAACCCGTAGTAGCGCTCGAAGCCGAGGCCGAGCGGCCAGCGCTCGAACGGGCCGGCGGCGGAGTACTCGGCCTGCGGGGTCAGGTGCCACTTGCCGACCGCCATCGTGTTGTAGCCGTGGTCGCGCAGCACCCGCGGCAGCATGGCCGCGGACCGGGGGATCCGGCCGTGGTAGCCGGGGAAGCCGAGGGCGGCCTCCTGGGTCACGCCCATGCCGACCGCGTGGTGGTTGCGGCCGGTGAGCAGGGAGGCGCGGGTCGCGGAGCACACCGAGGTGACGTGGAAGCGCTGGTAGCGCAGGCCGGCGGCGGCGACCCGGTCGATGTTGGGGGTCGCGAAGCCAGCGCCGAAGCAGCCGAGCTGGGCGAACCCGACGTCGTCGACCACGACCACGACGACGTTGGGCGCGCCCGCGGCCGCGCGCGGGTAGCCGACGAAGCGGGGCTCGGAGGTGGCGACACGGGTGGTGAGGCGCTGGCTCGGCACCCGCGGATTGTGTCACTCGACTGCCACTTCTGTCTGCGGCCCGGGTGCGGCAGGATTCCCTCATGGCCGAGCAGACCACCCAGCCCGATCCGCACCAGTCCCCCTCGACGGCGTACCCGCCCGCACCCTGGCAGATGGTGGGCCAGCTCTGGCTCTCGCTGTTCCGGCTCCGCGAGCCGGTCAACGCGCTGCGCCCGGCCGGGATCTACGGCGCCGCGTTCGTGAGCTACGAGCCCGGCAGCCCGCTGACCTACTCCGAGCTGCTGGTCGCCCGCCCGGTCAGCACCGACCGCCACGGCCGCCGGGTCAGCATCACCGACATCTGGGTCGACTCCCCCGCCTCCGTCGCCGGTGGCCGCGAGCTGTGGGCGATCCCCAAGGGGCTGTGCGACTTCGAGCTCGAGACGGTGCGCCGCGGTCCCCTCTCGACCACCGAGTGGTCGGCGAGCCTGGGCCGGCGCCCGATCGCGAGCGCGTCGTTCACCGACGTCTCGAAGGCGATGCTGCGGGTGCCGTTCAAGGGCGGCACCTGGCAGCCCGGCATCGAGGACACCGGCGGCGAGGAGCGGACCGCGACGCTGCAGGGCTCCTCCAAGGCGCTGCCCTGCCGTGGCCGCTGGGACTTCGCCGCCGACGGGCCGCTGGGCTGGCTGCGCGACGCCCGGCAGCTCGCGTCGTTCCGGCAGGCCGACTTCCGGATGTCCTTCGGCTGAGCCCGGTCCGAGCCGTGCCGCGACGCGTGGAGCCCGAGCCGGACGTCGTACGCCGGATCGGCGCCATCGCCCTCGCCCTCCCCGACGCCTACGAGGAGGACGCGTGGACCGGCGTGCGCTGGCGGGTGCGGAAGAAGACCTTCGCGCACGTGATGGTCGCCCAGGAGGGCTACGAGTCGGCGTACCGCGACATCACCGGCGACCCGGAGCAGCGCACGGTGCTCACCTTCCACGCGTCCGGTGACGAGCTGCTGGCCCTCACCCACGCGGGGCTGCCGTTCTACAAGCCGCCGTGGTCGGCCACGATCGTCGGTCTCGTCCTGGACGAGGACACCGACTGGACCGAGGTCGCCGAGCTGGTGACCGAGAGCTTCCGCTGCTGCGCGCCGCAGAGGCTGGTGCGGCTGCTGGACACCCCCGCGACGTGACGGTCGCGCGGCGCGGCCCCGGGAGCCGCCGCTGCGTGAGGGGGGCGCCGGGGCCTTGCCGCGCAGAGAGTGTGTGCCCGACCACACCGGCCACCGAACTCACCCGATCGGGTGGACTTTGACCCGCGGCCTACTCGGAGGGCGGCGAGATCTCGTGCTCGGCCGCCGCCTTGCGAGCCGAGTCGCGGATCTCGAAGACCTCGGTGGCGAAGCCGCCCACGGCGGACGCGACGTCGCGGACCGCCCCGGTGACGATCGTGGCGACCTGTCCGACGGTGGACGCGGCGGCCTCGACGGTGCCCTGGACGGCGTCCTTGCGGATCTCGGACTTGCTGAGGCGGTCGCGCATGGCACCAGTCGATCACAGGACGGCGGCGCCTACTAGGGTGCCGGGCATGCCTGGTGAGGAGGCGGGGAGCGAGCCGCTGTCGCGCGTGGCGCGCAAGGAGCGCACCCGGCGGGCCATCCTCGACGCGGCGCTCGACCTGTCCTCCGAGAGCACGATGGCGGCGCTGTCGCTGCGCCAGGTCGCCAAGGAGGTCGGCATCGTGCCGACCGCGTTCTACCGCCACTTCGACTCGGTCGAGGCGCTCGGGGTCGCGCTGGTCGCCGAGTCGTTCGTGTCGCTGCGGACGATGCTGCGCGACATCCGGCAGGGCGACCCGGCGCTCGCCGACATCGTCGACCGGTCGATCACGATCCTCGTCGAGCACGTGCACCACCACCGGGCCCACTTCGCGTTCATCGCCCGCGAGCGCGCGGCCGGCCCGCCGGCGGTGCGCCGCGCGATCCACGACGAGATCGAGCGGTTCGAGCACGAGCTGGCCGCCGACCTCGCCCGGCTGCCGGGCACCGACGTGTGGTCGGCTCGCGACCTCGAGGTGCTGTCCAACCTGATCGTGACCGCGATGGTCGCGACCGCCGAGGCGATCCTCGGCGCGGCCGGCGACCCGGACGCCGAGCGGCGGCTGGTCGAGCAGGCGCAGCTGCAGCTGCGGATGGTGCTGATCGGCGCGCTGAGCTGGCGCTCCGAGACGAACGGCTAGGCCGGCCTGACCACCACCTCGGGGACCGTCGCGTCGCGGGGCAGGTCGAGCAGGTGCAGGATCGTGTCAGCGACGGTCTCCGGCCGGATCCACTGCCCGGCGTCGTACTCCTTGCCCTCCTGCTCGTGCACCTTCTCCTGCATCGGGGTGGCGGTGCGGCCGGGGAAGACCGTGCTCACCCGGACACCGGTCGCCGCCTCCTCGCCGCGCAGCGAGTCGGCGAGGGCCCGCAGGCCGTGCTTGGAGGCGGCGTACGCCGCCCACCTGGGGTGGGCGGTCAGGCCGGCGCTGGAGTTGACGAAGACGACCGTGCCGCGGGCCGCCCGCAGAGCCGGCAGGGCAACCCGGGTGAGCGCGGCCGGAGCGACCAGGTTGACCCGCAGCTGGGTGGCCCAGTCGTCGACCGAGAGCTCCGCGACCGGGCCGAGCTCGACGATGCCGGCGGCGTGGACGACCGAGTCGAGGCGCTCGGGGAGCGCCAGCGACTCCACGGCCTCCGGCCGGGCGAGGTCGGCGACCAGGACCGTCGCGCCGGCGCACGCCGTGCGGAGCTCGGCCGCCCGCTCCTCCGAGCGAGCCAGCAGCACGAGCTCGTCGCCGCGCTCGTGCAGCCGCCGGGTGAGCGCCGCGCCGATCCCGGACCCGGCGCCGGTGACGAGGTGCCGCATGGTCACCGGGTGAAGACGATCTTGCCGAACTGCTCGCCCCCGAGCATCGCGGCGAACCCCTCCCGCGCCTCGGTCATCGGGATGGTCCGGTCGATCAACGGCCGCACGCCGGTCGCGTCCAGCATCGTGACCAGGTCCGCGAGCTCGCCGCGGGTGCCCATGGTCGAGCCGATCACACTCAGCTGCAGGAAGAAGATCCGGGTCAGCTCGGCGTCGTCGAGGTCGGGCCCCGACGTCGTGCCGGAGGTGACGATCCGGCCACCCGGGCGCAGCGAGCGGATCGAGTGCGACCAGGTCGCCTTGCCGACGGTCTCCATGACCGCGTCGACCTTGACCGGCAGCCGGGCACCCGACTCGAACACCTCGTGGGCGCCGATCTCGAGGGCCCGGGCGCGCTTGGCCTCGTCGCGGCTGGTCGCGAGCACCCGCAGGCCCGCCGCCCGGCCGAGCACGATCGCGGCGGTCGCGACCCCGCCGCCGGCGCCCTGCACCAGGACGGTCTCACCGGCCCGCAGCTCGCCGCGGGTGAACAGCATCCGGTAGGCCGTCAGCCACGCGGTGGGCAGGCACGCCGCCTCCTCGAACGACAGCGTGGGCGGCTTGGGCACGACGTTGCTGCGGGGTACGGCGACCTGGTCGGCGAACGTGCCCTGGTAGCGCTCGGACAGCAGCGACCGCCTCGGGTCGAGTGTCTCGTCGCCGACCCACGCCGGGTCGCTGATCACGGCGTGCACGACGACCTCGTTGCCGTCCTCGTCGTACCCCGCGGCGTCGCAGCCGAGGATCATCGGCAGCGCCTCCGCGCGCAGGCCGACGCCGCGCAGCGAGAACAGGTCGTGGTGGTTGAGCGAGGCGGCCTTGACCGTCACCGTCGTCCACCCGTCGGGGACTCCCACCTCGGCCGGCTCGGGCCGCTCTCCTACCTGCAGGGCGGAGAGCGGGTCGTTCGGGGCGGACCGGTCGGCGTAGACGGCGAACATTCTCCTGAACCTACCGTCGAGCGACGCCGTCGCGGCGAGCGGCGTCCGCCACCGCCGCCGCGACCGCCGGTCCGACCCGCGGGTCGAACGGCGAGGGGATCACCATGTCCTCGGCGAGCGCGTCGCCGACCAGGTCGGCCAGCGCCTGGGCGGCCGCGACCTTCATGCCCTCGGTGATCGCGGTCGCGTGCACGTCGAACGCGCCCCGGAAGATGCCGGGGAACGCGAGCACGTTGTTGATCTGGTTGGGGAAGTCCGAGCGGCCGGTGGCGACCACGCGGGCGTGCCGGTGGGCGACGTCGGGGTGCACCTCGGGAGTCGGGTTGGCGAGCCCGAAGATGATCGCGTCGGGCGCCATCGTCGCGACCCACTCCTCGGGCACGGTGCCGCCCGAGACGCCGATGTAGACGTCGGCATCGACGAGCACGTCGGCGAGGGTGCCGGTGCGGCCGGTGAGGTCGGCGGTCATCACGGCCAGCGCGCGCTTGACCGGGGTGAGGTCGCCGCGCACGGAGTTGAGGACGCCCTTGCGGTCGGTGACCGCGAGGTCCTTGATGCCGGCCTCGAGCAGGATCTTGGCGACCGCGACGCCGGCGGCGCCGGCCCCGGAGATCACGACCCGCGTCGACTCGGGGTTGCGCCCGGTGAGCTTGAGCGCATTGGTGAGCGCGGCGAGCGTGACGACCGCGGTGCCGTGCTGGTCGTCGTGGAAGACCGGGATGTCGAGCATCTCCTTGAGCCGGTCCTCGATCTCGAAGCAGCGCGGCGCGGAGATGTCCTCGAGGTTGATGCCACCGAAGCTCGGGGCGAGCCGGGCGACGGTCTCGATGATCTCCTCGGCGTCGGTGGTGTCGAGGCAGATCGGCACCGCGTCCACGCCACCGAACTGCTTGAACAGCACCGCCTTGCCCTCCATCACCGGCATCGCCGCCGCCGGGCCGATGTCACCGAGGCCGAGCACGGCCGTCCCGTCGGTGATGACCGCGACGGTGTTGGGCACCCACGTGTAGGACTGGGTCAGCGAGGGGTCCGCGGCGATCGCCTCGCACACCCGGGCCACCCCGGGGGTGTAGGCCAGCGACAGGTCGTCGGGACCGTCGAGGGCGACGGTCGACCGCACCGCCATCTTGCCGCCCACGTGGAGGTCGAACACCGGGTCGCCGGCGTACGGATTGGGGCTCGCAGACTCTGTTTCGGCCATGACCTGATCTGACTCTCCAGTGGGGACGGCGGTGGGGGGAGGCCGGGCTCGACGCGCAGGGGTGGTGCGCGGAACCACGGTCCTCGGGGTTCTCCCGCGGCCAGTCTCGCACAGCGTCAGAGGCGACGCGGTCGCGGCCAGATCCTGGCCACCGTGACCGCGATCACGTCGGCGTCGGGCACCGGCCCCCGGTGCCGCGAGTCGACGCCGGCGTCCGGGTCCTCGCTCAGCAGCCACCACCCGGGCTCACCGGAGGGCGTCGTACGCCGCTCGGTCGCGCGCTTGACCGCCACGGTGCCGTCGGCGAGCCGGGCGATCACCACCGCACCGGGCCGGACCGCCCGCCGGTAGGACACCAGTAGCCGGTCGCCGGGGGCGAGCAGCGGCGCCATCGAGCGGCCGCGCACCACCGCGAACCCCCAGCGGGAACGCCGTCCGTCGGGGTGTTCCACGGCGGAAGACGCGTCTCGTCCTCGTCCTCGCACGCGGAGTAGTGTCGCAGTCGACCCTTCAGGACCACCCAGACACCACGACGAGAGGAACCGCATGTTTGCGCGACTGTTCGCCCCCACCCTCGAGGTCTCGGCCCACTGCGACCTCCCCTGCGGCGTGTACGACCCGGCCCAGGCCCGGATCGAGGCGGAGTCGATCAAGGCCATCATCGCCAAGGTCGCGGACAACGACGACCCGGACTTCCGCACCCGCGCGATCCTCATCAAGGAGCAGCGCTCCGAGCTGGTCAAGCACCACCTCTGGGTGCTGTGGACCGACTACTTCAAGCCCCCGCACTTCGAGAAGTACCCGCAGCTGCACACGCTCGTGAACGAGGCCACCAAGCTGGCCGGCGCCTCCGGCACCAAGGGCGAGCTCGACGCCGGCAAGGCCGACGAGCTGCTCGCGAAGATCGACGAGATCGCGGAGATCTTCTGGGAGACCAAGAAGGCCTGAGCGCAGCGGAGGCCGTCGGGCGAGCAGGCCTGAGCGCCACGCCGTACCGACTGTTAGGAGGGGCCGGCCCCCGGGTACCGCACCCGGAGGCCGGTCCCTACTAGTCTTCGGCCAGTCCCCCGGGCACCGCCCAGTCCAGACTCTCCACCCGAAGGACGGCGACATGTCATCGATCGGCGCACAGGCCGGCGCGGCCACGAGTGACGACGAGCGCGCCGACGTCGAGCTGAGATTGCCCGCCGACAGCGCCTACGCGTCGGTGCTGCGGACCACCACCGCCGGACTGGCCGCCCGGCTCGACTTCCCCATCGACGACATCGAGGACCTGCGGATCGCGGTCGGCGAGGCGAGCGCCATGGTGCTGCCCGAGGCACGCCCGGACTCCGACCTGGTCTGCCGCTTCTACATGAACCCCGGCGAGCTGACGGTGCGGATCGGGGTGGAGGTGGACCACGAGGTCGTGCCCGACGAGGACAGCTTCGCCTGGCAGGTCCTGACCACCCTGGCGAGCGGGGCGGTTGCCGAGAACTCCGGTGGTGTCTACGCCATCTCCGTGACGATGGAGTCAGGGCTGCCAGGGGCCGGCATCTGAGATGTTCGCGACGGGGGACGACGACATCGATCTCGACGCCCCGACAGGGGTCGAGCTCACGCGGCGCCGCAGCGCCGAGCTCTTCGCGGTGTTCCGCGACGACGAGGCCTCCGCGGCCGCGCGCGACACCGCACGGGAGGACCTGGTGCACCTGCACCTGCCGCTGGTCGAGCACTGCGCGCGCCGGTTCCGCAACCGCGGCGAGCCGCTGGAGGACCTGGTGCAGGTCGGCACGATCGGCCTGATCAAGTCCGTCGACCGGTTCGACTCCGACCGTGGCGTGGAGTTCTCGACGTACGCGACCCCGACGATCATCGGCGAGATCAAGCGCTACTTCCGCGACAAGGGCTGGGCGATCCGGGTCCCCCGGCGGCTGCAGGAGCTGCGCATGCAGATCGGCTCGGCGACCGCCGAGCTCACCCAGTCGCTGGGCCGCTCCCCCACCCCCCGTGAGCTGGCCTCCGCGATCGGCTGCACGGTCGAGGAGATCGTCGAGGGCATCGAGTCCGGCAACGCCTACTCGACGCTCTCGCTCGACGCGACCGACGACGGCGAGGACAGCACCGCGACCATGCTCGACGCGATCGGGATCGACGACGCCGGACTCGAGCACGTCGAGATCCGGGAGTCGATCAAGCCGCTGCTGGACCGGCTGGAGCCGCGGGAGAAGAAGATCCTGCTGCTGCGGTTCTTCAGGAACATGACGCAGTCGCAGATCGCCGACGAGATCGGCGTCTCGCAGATGCACGTGTCCCGGCTGCTCAACCGGACCCTCGAGCAGCTGCGGGCCTCCCTGGAGGAGACCAGCTGAGCAGGACGCGCCAGCGGACTGCTCGAGGGTGGTCGAGCGAGCGGCGCGACTGAGCCTGCGAAGTCGCGACCAGCGTGTCGAGACCCATCCGCTGACGCGGAGCGACCGACGCTCAGTCCTCCTCGTCGGAGAGCGCCTCGATGCTGGACGGCGCGAGGAGACCGGCGAGCACCACCAGGGCCGCCACCGCCAGCGCGATCGCCACCAGCGTGGTGTCGGCACCGCGGAAGCTCCACGCCACCCCCAGCTGGATCAGCTGGGCCAGCACGATCGGGCTGCGGGCCCAGGAGTGGCCCCGGGTGATCGCGCGGGCACAGACGAGCAGCAGCCCGCCGTACACCGCGAAGAACGCGCCGGTGGTGACCGCGACCGCCACCCGGTCCGAGGAGACGTTGACCAGCTCGAGGACGGCGTAGCCGAGCAGCAGCACCGCCTCCACGGCGACCAGGGAGGCGGCAGCGACCAGCGGCGCCGGGTTGGGTGGACGGCGTAGAGTCACGGGTGGAGCCTAGAAGAGCCCGGCGACCGCCCTGGTCGCGGCCGGCACGTGCGTGACTGCTGTGACGAAACCGACCGCTGGCAGGGCTTGTTTAACGGTCCAAAGGTTGCCACCCTTGGTGGGCGCTCGTGAATGCGTTCACTTCGCTGTGCCCCGATGGGGCACCGCAGGTCTTGTCTGCCCCTGACCTGCACGATCAGTCGTAGGAAAGAGGGATTCCCCAGCCATGGATTGGCGCCACCGTTCGGCCTGCCTCGACGAGGACCCTGAGCTGTTCTTCCCGATCGGCAACACCGGTCCGGCCATCCTCCAGATCGAGGAGGCCAAGCAGGTGTGTCGCCGCTGCGAGGTGCGCGAGCAGTGCCTGGCCTGGGCCCTCGAGGCCGGTCAGGACCACGGCGTCTGGGGTGGACTCAGCGAGGACGAGCGTCGCGCGCTGAAGCGCCGCAACGCTCGCGCCCGGGTCCGCACCGCCTGATCCGGCTGCTCCGGCTGTTCCAGGGGGTTCACTCCAGGGGGATGTCCAGCGCGGCCCGCGTGCCCACGCCCGACGGGCCCGGGCCGAGCTCCAGCTGACCGTCGAGCTCGGACTCCACGAGCGTCCGGACGATCGAGAGGCCCAGGTTCGTCGACGAGTCCAGGTCGAAGCCCGGGGGCAGGCCGCGACCGTCGTCGTCGACACTCACGTGCAGGCGGCCCACCAGCCGGCGCACGGTGATCCGGATCTCACCGGCCACGTCGGGGTCGTGGCCGTCATACCCGTGCTCGACGGCGTTCTGCATCACCTCGGTCAGGACCATCGCCAGCGCGGTGGCCATGTCGGAGGACAGCACGCCGAACGACCCGTCGCGGACCACCCGCACCCGGCTGCCCAGGGCGCTCACGTCGGTGACCATCCGGCCGAGCGGGTCCATGATGTCGTCGAAGTCCACGTGCTCCTCGACCGACTGGCTCAGCGTCTCGTGCACGATCGCGATCGAGCCGACCCGGCGCACCGCCTCCTCGAGCGCCAGGCGGGCCGACTCCGAGTCCATCCGCCGGGCCTGGAGCCGTAGCAGCGCCGCGACCGTCTGGAGGTTGTTCTTCACCCGGTGGTGGATCTCGCGGATCGTGGCGTCCTTGGTGACCAGCTCGCGGTCCCGGCGCCGGAGGTCGGTGACGTCACGCACCAGGATCAGCGCCCCGATGTGGTCGCCCTGCGGGCGCAGCGGGATCGAGCGCACGATCAACGAGACCGTGTCGGTGCCGATCTCGGTGTCGCGGTAGGCGCGCCCGCCGAGCACGGCGCTCAGCGTCTCCTCGTCCGGGCGGCGGCGCGGCGGGACCAGGTCGCGGGTGAGGTCGGCCAGCGACACTCCGGCCAGGTCGCCCGCGAGGCCGAGCCGGCGGTAGACCGACAGCGCGTTCGGGCTGGCGTACTCCACCCGCCCGGTGGCGTCGACGCGGAGGAAGCCGTCCCCCACCCGCGGCGAGTCCGCGTGGTCGCTGCGCTGCCCGGTCGCCGGGAAGTAGCCGTGGGCGATCATCTGGGTGAGGTCGGCGGCACTCTGCAGGTACGACAGCTCGAGCCGGCTGGGCGTGCGCACCCCGAGCAGGTTGGTGTTGCGGGCGACCACCGCGATCACCCGGCCCCCGCGGCGCACCGGGATCGTCTCGACCCGCACCGGCACGTCGTCGCGCCACTCGGGGTCGCCCTCGCGGACCAGGCGGCCCTGCGCGTACGCCGCGTCGATCAGGGGCCGGCGGCCGACCGGCACGAAGGTGCCGATCACGTCGTCGACGTACGCCGTCGGGCCGGTGGTCGGGCGCATCTGGCCGGCCGCCCAGTAGCCCTTCTCCTCGCGGTCGGGCAGCCACAGGACCAGGTCGGCGAAGGACAGGTCCGCGATGATCTGCCAGTCCGCCTGGAGCAGCTGCAGCCAGGCGACATCCTGGTCGTCGAGGTCGGTGTGGCTGCGCACCAGCTCGGTGAGGGTCGGCACCTCGCAAGCGTAGGGGGCCCGCCGGGTCGATCACCCGTGGACCGGCGGTGGACGTCTCGCCGGCCTTTGGCAGGATGGGGTCTATGTCCGGGTCATACTGGCGACAGGTGCACGCAGACGGGCTCGCGGTCCCGTCGGACCGGCCGCTCGACGACCTGACCGCTGAGCTCACACGCATGCTCGGCGATCCCGACCCCGCACTGCGGGACGGGACCGCCTATCCGACGCTCACGACGTGGATCGATCGCGGGGTGTACGACGACCTGCTGGCCGGCCTCGGCGACGGCATGGCGATGGGGCTCCTGGTGGGCCTCGGCGAGCAGGGCACCGACACGGTGTTCCGGCGCAGCTTCTCGGCGCTGGTCCTCGGCGAGTGCATCGCCCGCGACAACCGGCGCCCGCTGCTGCCCGGTGGGAAGATCCTCGAGTGGGGCGACCGGCTGGCGACCTGGCTGCTGCGCGAGCGGGACCTGCGCGGCTGGGTGCCCGGCAAGGGGTGGGCGCACGGGATCGCCCACGGTGCGGACGCCCTCGCGATCCTCGCCAGCTCACCGCACCTGGCCACGCCCGAGCTGACCGTGCTGATCGACGTGATCGCCGACCGCGTGCTGCTGCCGGTCGACCGGCTGTTCACCTCCGGCGAGCCGGACCGGCTCGCGTTCGCGACGATGAACGTGCTGCGCCGCAACGTGGTGCCGCTGCGCGTGCTCGAGCCGTGGATCGCCCGGCTGGCCGGCGCGGCCGGCACCCGCTCGTCGTACAACGACCGCGACCCGTACCTCGCCGGCGGCAACGCCGAGGCGTTCCTGCGGGCGCTCTACCTCCAGCTCTCGCTCGGCAGCCGGCCGCCGCAGATGCGCTCCGACCTGCTCCTGGTCGTCCTCGACGCGCTGAAGTCGACCAACGCGGCGTACCTCACTCTTACGGGTGAGTAGCAGGCTCAGGAACGGCGGCTGCGGTCCCGTCGGGAGACGGGTGGCCAGCGCCCCGGAGTGGCCCCCCATCTCGTAGCCAGTCCTCGTCGACGTCGAGCTGCTCGGCGATGTAGCGCAGCATCGCCGGCTTCTGCGCCGGCCCGCTCGCGCCGTCCTCCCAGTTGCGCCACGTCTGGCCGGACACGCCGACGCGCATGGCGGCTTCCTTGGCCGAGATGCCCCCGGCGTGGGCTCGAGCGATGGCGAGCCTGATCTCGAACGTGTCGGCGGGGATCCGACGTTCGTCCTGCGGCTGTGTCGTCATGCCTTCAGCATGGCGCAAGACGCGGGCGTCTGCCAAAGATCCTGGCAGAAAAACAGGCGTGTCTTTTGCCAAGGTCCTTGCGCTAGATTCTTGGTTATGGCAAGGTCTTAGGCATGGCCAACAAGACCCGCACCTACCTCCTCGTGGAGGAGCGCCTGGGGAAGTCCTTGAGTCGCTACGTCACCGCGGCTCGACGACAGACCCCCAAGAGGTCGTGGAACGCGATCGCTCGCGAGCTGCACGAGAAGACCCAGGTCGCTGTCACCAGCGAGACGGTCCGCCTCTGGTTCTACGAGATGGAGAAGGACCTCGAGTCCGGGCCCATCGCCGCCAAGAGCGCCTGACCACCACCCGAAATAGCCGGCGCCCCGGCCCACCAGCGAAGCGAGACCGAGGCGCACGAACTGGAAGGAGTCTCCCATGCCGGAGACCAGCACCACCACCTACGCGCCGCAGGTCACCGGCGCCGTCGTCGCCCACGGCCTCATGGCCCTCGGACTGCACATGGCCGAGCGCGGCCTCCCGCCCTACATCGAGCTCGAGACCCCGACCACGGTCCGCCGGACCGACCGGATGGTCATCCAGCTCAACGCTCACACGATCGACCCGTGGATGGCGTCGATCGAGGTCGCCGACGTCACGATTGACCCCCGCCCCGCTGGCCTGACGATGGACACCTTCCATGTCCTCGGCCGGCTCCCGGACAGCGGTGTCCGCGTCGACCTGGTCTACCTCGCTGGCCGCGTCCTGTCGGCGGTGTCGTCGTGAACGCCGACGTCGCCACCGGCACCGTCCTGGCCGCGGGCTCTGGTCTCGTGCTGGCCCGGGTGTACGGGCCGGCCGGGTTCGCCCGGCTCGTCAAGGCGATCGACCGGGTCTCGGCCCGTCGTGTCGCACGGTTCGTCGACGACGCCGTGACGGCCGGCGTGATCCCCCCTGCCCCTGTCGGCGGGCCGGTGGAGTGCCTGCCGTGTGACGGACGGGGTGTCGTGGAGAACGACGACACCGACTCCCTCCACACCCCGATGTGGGCGACCTGCACGGTCTGCGAGGGCGCCGGGACCGTCGACCCGTTCCTCGCGGTCGCCGCCGACGAGCCGAACGTCCTCGACACCGTCGACCCCGTGTGGGGTCTGCCGGCGGTCGAGCGGCTCCGGGTGCTGCGTGAACGCTCGCGGTCGGGCGGTGCGGCATGACTGGCCCCACGCTCCGCCGCAGCCTGCTCCTCGGTGTCGCAGCCCCGGCGGGGTTCCTCGCTGTCGCCGCGGCCGGTGTCGTGGTCACGTCGTCGCAGCCTGACGCCACGTGGAGCGAGACGAACACTCCCACGACTGCCCACCCGGCCGCCGCGCTGCTTGCGGTGCACCACTGCTGGACGGGGGACGCGCCCGCGGACATGCGGGACCGGATCCCCGGCCACGTGGTTGTGACCCTCCCGGGCGAGGACCGGCCGACGTACGGCGGCCCCTGGCTCACCGGCCGGGCTCTCGACCAGGTCATCGGCGGTGCCGAGCACGGCCTGACCGTCTGGGGGTTCTGCCGATGAAGCCCGAGAGTGTGGGCCTGTCGCTCCTGCCAGTCGTCGGCGTCGAGCAGCTCGCCAACGCGGAGGCCGACCGACTGCTGACGGCCTGGGGCCACTACCTCGGCCCGTGCGATCGGCCGTTCGGACGGCAGTCGTTCGCGCTGCACATCGACGGCCGACCGGTCAGCGTCGCCGTGTCCGCTTCGACCGTCAGCAGCACAGTGCGGATCACCGACGACCGGACGCTCCGGCGTCAGGAGCTGGTCGAGCTGGCGCGGCTCTGCTCTGCTCCCGGTGAGCGTTGGGCTACCCGGGTCATGCTGCGGCTCTGGCGCGAGGTCCACGCTCAGCGGTGGCCGTACTGGTCGCCGCTCGCCGCGGTTGCCTACAGCCAGAACGACCGCCACGACGGGCGGATCTACCGCTTCGACGGGTGGACGAAGGTCCGCGAGGTCCGCGGCACGACGCCAGGCGCCGGGAGCTACTCGACCTCGCGCGACTCCGACCACCCGGCGCGCGGCCCCAAGTCGCTCTGGCTCTGGGACTACGCGCACCTCACTTCGCCCGGCTCGACGGGTGGTGACCAGCCGTGATCGCCCCCGACCCCCTCGACCACGGCATCCTCAACGTCCCGATCTCCAAGCGTGGACGCGGATCGCTCGACGCCCAGATCGACAAGGCCCTCGCCGCCGAACGCCGCGATGCCCGCCGCCAGCGCCGAGCGATGGCCCAGGAACGTAAGGCCGTACGCGCCGCCGAGGCCGCCCGAGTGAAGTTCACCGCGGAGGATCTCGTCGACGCTGTCCTGATCCGGGACCACATCGGGTGGCACCGCGTCGTCCGCGTCAACGCGAAGTCGGTCACCGTGAAGACCGGGCACTCCTGGGACGACCGGATCCCTCTCGACCGGATCCTCGAGGTTCGGACATGACCGCCCCCAAGCACGCCCGCGACATCAAGGGCATCGGCCGCTACTACGGCTCCTGCGGCGAGGACTTCTGCCCTCTCCGCGACGTCGCACCCCCCGGCCTGATCTCCGTCACCAACGCCCAGGGCGTGATCGCGAAGCCCGCTCTCGTGCCCGCCGCAGCGAAGGCCACCGCCCAGGCCGCGTGGGACCGGCTCCCCCAGATGGTCGCCACCAGCCGCCAGTCTCCCGAGGGACCGTGCGCCCGAGCGCGGGTCGCCGACCGGTGCGGCCGGTGCCGGTTCTGCGTCACCGCCGCGATCAAGGCCGAGCACAAGAACGAGTGGGAGAAGGCCGCCGACTTCGGCAGCCTGGTCCACGCCCACGCCCACGGCCACGTCCTCGGGCAGCCACTCCCCTACGACCCGGACGTCGAGCCGTTCATCTTCCAGCACATCCGGTTCCTCGACGCCTGGCGCATCGACCTCGACAAGCACGTCGAGGCCGCCGAGCTCACCGTCGTGTCCCGCAAGCACGGGTACGCCGGCACCGGTGACCTGTGGTTGCACCTGCCGCTGGCGTACGACGAGGCCACCGGCCGCACGTCGTTCACCAGCTGGACCCGGCGGAAGCTGTGGCTCATCGACGGCAAGTCGTCGTTGAAGAAGCCCGCGAACGTCGTCTACGCCGACCAGCCTCTCCAGCTCGCCGGACTCCGGTTCGCCGAAGAGGCGGTGCTGCCGGACGAGTCGGTGGTGAAGGTCCCACGGTTCGAGGGCGCCGCGATCCTCAACTGGCGGGCGACCGCGCACGCGTTGATCCCCCAGCCTGCCGGCCGGGACGTGTTCAAGGCGTTCCTCGGTGCGGTCGAGCTGCAGCGTCTCTTCCACTCCCAGAACGTGAAGGCGTGGGAGCAGGTCGACGCCCCGGTCGTCGACGAGCCGAAGCCGGCGGTGGCCTGATGCCTTACATCACCAAGGAGCAGCGCGGCCAGGGCGGCTTCTCCAACGACGCCGACCCCTGGCACGACCACGACTGGTCGGTCCCCACCGACCTCGCCACGCTCCGGCACCGCGTGCTGCCGGCCCCCGACCAGACCCGCTACGGGCGCCCGCCTCGCGAGGCCGTCCGCGCCATCGACGAGAAGGACTCCTGACATGCCCATCATCACCACCCAGCGCCGCATGACCGAGAAGGGCCGGATTCGCCTCGGCGAGAAAATCACCGGCACCACCCGCGACGGCCGTGAGTACACCCGCCCCGCCAAGCTCTCCGCCTTCCGCTTCACCAGCCCCTCCCAGCGGCTCATCGAGCAGATCGCCGAGAAGTACGGCGGCACCGCCCGCCCCTGGGACAACGCAGGCAAGGCAGAGTGGGAGGTCCTCTCCGACGCCACGAGCATCCCCGTCATCGTCGTCAAGGGCGGCTTCTCTCAATGGCACGAGGCATGGACCAAGGCCGGTTGTCAGCACCGCTGCGACGGGGAGAAGGACGCCGCCGGCACCTACTGCGACCCTGACGACCCGCTGCACATCGAGGCGATCGAGAAGCCCACGACGCGGCTCTCGGTGATGCTCTCCGAGATCGAGGACCTCGGCGTGTGGCGGATGGAGTCGAAGGGCTGGAACGCGGCCGCCGAGCTCCCGTCCATGGCGGAGCTCGCCATGCACGTCGGTGACCTGGTGCCCGCGACGCTGTCGCTGGCTGAGCGGTCCTCGATCGTCCAGACCGACAAGGGCCCGCAGACCTCGCGGTTCGTGGTCCCCGTGCTTGACCTGCATGTCACGAAGCAGCGGCTCGTCGAGATCGTCGGCGGCCCCGGCGGAGCGCCCGCCCTCGAGGGTGCCGGCGCGGACCGCCCGGCACTCGAGGCAGCGGCACCGCCTCCCGCCGAAGACCCGTTCGCGCCGTTCGTCGAGCAGGTCACCGACGCTGCGGTCCTCGACGACCTGGCCGGTGTCTGGGATGCCGCGAAGGCCGCGGGTCTGGTCGGGGTCGGCGCGGCGGACACTCCGCAGGCGCGGGCGTTCGTCGAGGCCTGGCGGGCCCGCGCGCACGAGCTCAAGGACGCCGAGTCCCAGGCGAAGGCCGGGGAGCCGGACACGGAAGGTGTCGTCGACGCCGAGCTCGTCCCCGACGCGCCCGCTGGTGCCGGGGATGACGCGGCCGGGATCTGGCAGCAGATCCTCGCGGCCGCCGGCGGCCAGCAGTGGACCGAGGGCGACCTGCGGGAGGACTTCCAGCAGCAGATGGGCGGGCTCGACCCGAACACGGCGTCCGCGGCCGAGCTGTCGCTCTACCTCGGGCTGCTCCAGAAGGGAGCAGCGGCATGAGCTACGACTACGACTGGTGCGGGCACACCGCCGACGAGCCCGACGCCCGGCCCTGCGGCGCGCCGATCGAGCGGTGGTCCAGCGAGTGGAAGCACCGCAAGTACGAGCTGGACGCCGACCACAAGGCAGTTCCCCAGGCTCCGGTCGGGCCACTCGACGAGGCGCTGTTCCTCCGCGCCGACCGCTACGCGTCCGTTCTGGCCGCCTCGGTGGTCGCGGACGAGCGGATCGCGGCACTCACCGAGCTGGTGCGCCAGCACGAGTACTACCGCAGCCAGGCCGAGTCGCAGCTGCGCATGGTCCAGGAGGACCCGCAGTACGGCACGGTGTGGGACCAGACCGGCCCCGAGCCCGACGAGGACGACGTGCACGCCGTGCTCTGCCTGACCACCGGCGCCGTCTACCGCCGCAACAAGTGGTCCGGCGACTGGCAGAAGGCTCACCACGACCCCCATGCCGCCACCCACTACCAGTGGCCGATCCCCGATGCGGGGCCCTTCATCGCCTGGCGCGACGGCTACGAGTTCGACCGTGTCATCAAGGACGCCCAGGCCCACGCGACCGAGTTCGATGCCCTGCACCGCAAGCTCTACGGCGAGGCCGGCTACCGCTCCGAGGATGGCAGTCCTTGGGGTCGGCCCAACCTTGCCGAGGCGATCGACCGGATCCTGCTCGCACGGTCACGGCGCACCTCCGCGGCCAACGAGAAGGCCCAGCGCGCCACCCAGGCGCTCGCCCTCCTGCGCCGCGCCATCGGCTACCTGCAGCCCGACGACACCCAGTGGCCCGCCTCCGACGGCAGTGACGAGGTGCGCGACGTCGAGGTCATCGACCTGCAGCGCGTCCGCGCACTGCTCGACAACCCGAGCCACGGCGGTGCGGCATGAGTGCCTCGAAGTGGCACGAGCTGCCCGTCGCCGCCTGCGACACCGAGACCACGTCCCCGGACCCCGCTCAGGCCCGCATCGTCACCGCCGCCGTCGTCCACATGCAACCCGGCGAACGCCCCAAGGCACTCCGCTGGATCATCGACCCCGGCATCGACATCCCCACCGAAGCCTCCGACATCCACGGCTACACCCGCGACCGCATCCTCCAGCTCGTCGGCCGACCCGACCACGCGATCCGGATCCTCAACGGCGTCACCAGGGTCATCCCCCGCGACGCCGCGATCTTCGAGATCACCGCCCAAGTCGCCGCCACCATCGGCCGCGAGCAGGCCCTCGTCGTGCACAACGCCGCCTACGACCTCACCCTCCTCGAGCACGAGGCCGCCCGGCACGACGTCGACCCCCTCACCACCCGCCCCCACGGCGTGACCGGTGTCGTCGACCCGATGGTGATCGAGAAGCAGTACGACCCCTACCGGAAGTCCTGCTACAAGAAGCACCCCGAGACCGGCGAGGCGTGCGACGTCGAGAACCGGATCCACGTGTGCGGCGGCTGCCGCGGCGGGAAGTGGACCTGTGGCGGCTGCGGGTCCACCGACCGGACCCTCACCTCCCTGTGCGCCCACTACGGCGTCCCGCTCCCCGGCGCCCATGACGCCGCCGTCGACGCCATCGCCTCTGTTCGGCTCCTCGGGAAGCTGCTGTCCGGGTGGCCCCAGCTCGCGACGTGGAAGCTCGGCACGCTCCACGCGCACCAGGAGACCTGGCGGGCCCAGCAGCAGGCCGGGTTGCGGGAGTTCTTCGACAAGGTCGGGAAGCCGAACGATGGCTGCTGCGGAGCGTGGCCACTCCACACCACAGCGTGCGCCGACGCCCACCGTCAGGTGGTGGCGGCATGACGTCCACCCTGCCCAAGCCCGACCTCATGGCCGCGCTCAAGGTCGAGACCACCGTCGAGCTCGTCGACTACGAAGGCCTCGGGACCGTCGTCTCCGAGCTGACCAGCGACCAGCAGGCCAACTTCCTGGCCGGCCTCGTAGAGGGGTTCTCCCGCTTCGACGATGGAACGGCGCGAGGCAAGCAGATCGCCTACGTCTCCGACGAGTTCAAGGCAACCCCGGGCCTCGGCCGCGCCGTCATCGAGCTGCTCCGCGAGTTCGCCGACCACATCGAAGAGGTGACCGCATGACCACCGTGTGGCAGGCCAACGCCGCGGCGTTCACCTCGCGGCCCGAGTCCTACATCGACCAGGAGCGCCACGACGGGGTCCGCAAGGCCACCGCGGCGCTCCGCGAGGGCCGGCCCGGGTTCGCCCTGTTCCTGTTGGCGCGGTCGGTGGAGCGGCAGAACCGCATCGCCGGCGGCGGGACCGTCCAGCTGCCGATCTGCCCTCGCTGTGGCAGGACCGGCCGTCGCCTTGAGCACGACGGCGGTGTCCGATGAGCCGCCTCAAGATCAAGGACGCCCCCCGGACCCCGGACATCCGCCGGTACGTCGGGGTCTGCATGACCTGCCGCCACTGGCAGATCGACGTACGGCCGGGCGCCGTCTCCGACCTCGGCGGCGCCCAGCCCGCGCTGATGGCCATGGCGCAGGCGCACGTCGAGCACCTCGACGACTGCCCGGGCGCCGGCGGCCGCGTCAACTTCGACGGCCAGTGGGTCGACCCGCCGCTGATGAAGAGCGGCCGAGCGTCGGACGGGACGTTGGAGTTCAACCCGCTGCCGCGCTGGTGGGTGACCCGCTGATGTGCGGCCACGAGCTCGGCGGCCCCGGCGGCCTCCCCTGCGACAACAAGGACGAGCACCCCGGCAAGGGCCGCGGCTGCACCCACACCGGCAGCACCGCGCCGGACCGACACGACCTCACGGAGGCACACGATGACTAGCAAGCGGATCCGCACGTTCACCGTCGAGGGCGGCGTCCTCGAGCTCTACGTCTCCGACTGCGCGCGCTGCGGCGTGGTCTTCGGAATTCCCAAGGACCTCGAGGCCCGGCGCCGCGAGGACCACGGCTCGTTCTACTGCCCCAACGGCCACAGCATGGTGTTCTCCGGCCTCACCCAGGCCGAGAAGGAGGCCAGGGCCGCGAGGGAGCGGGCCGACCGGCTGAGCGCCGCTCTCGGCGCCCAGCGGGACCAGGCAGAGGCCGCCCGGCGCGAAGCAGCCGAGGCGAAGGCCAGCGAGGTCAGGCTCCGGTGGCGGGTCGGCAACGGGGTCTGTCCCTGCTGCCAGCGCACGTTCCGCGCGCTTGCATCGCACGTGGCCACCAAGCACCCCGAGTTCGTGCACCACGATCTCGATGCCCTCTCAGCGCGGATGCAGGAGCTGCTCGCCACGATCCGTCGGGAGACCGAGGCTCAGGACGCCGCGGTGCTCAACGCCAGGGAGATCGGCGCGCACTGGGGCACCGTCCGGGCGCTCGCCACCCGTGGGCTGGTCACGCCGATCGGGTGGGAGTGCGTCGCGCTTACCGAGGCCGGCTGGCCGGTCGCCGAGCAGGCAGCGAGCCGGGCATGAGCACTGAGCAGACACCACTCAAGCCCGAGATCGAGCCGCTGTACGGCCTGGAGGTCTACAACCGCCGGACCCAGGAGTGGGAGACGGCGCGGTGGGTTGAGCCGCGCCGCAGCGAGGTCGACGCGTACAGCGACCGCCGCGAGCAGGTGATGCGCGGACACATGATCTACGGCGACTCACGTGTGGTGCGCCGACACCTCTCTACGCCCGGTAGGACCACCGGCGGTGCGTCGTGAGCACCGCCCGCACCCTCTACTGCGCCCTCCTCAACACCCTCCTCGTCTGGGCCACCGCCATCGCCCTCACCGGCCCCATCTGGGCCACGCCATGACCACGCTCCCCAGCCTCGGCGGCCGCATCGCCATCCGCGTCCACGGCCGGCCCATCACCCAAGGCTCCAAAACCAAGAACCGCTACGGCATGCACGACGACAACGCCAAGGTCCTCAAGCCCTGGCGAGCCGCCGTACGCGCCGCCGCCGAAGACGCCGGCCGCTACCACGACACCATCACCGGCCCCGTCCGCGTCTGGATCCGCTTCACCTTCGACCGCCCACCGTCGCACTACCGGACCGGCCGCAACGCCCACCTCCTCAAGGCCGACGCCCCGCGGTTCCCCACCCACAAGAACGACGTCGACAAGCTGCAGCGCGCCTGCTTCGACGCCATCACCGACGCCCAGGTGTGGGCCGACGACGGCCTCGTCGTCGACGTCCGCGCCCGCAAGTTCTACGCCGGCGAGGACGAGCTCGCCCTCGACCGCGCCGGCGTCGACATCATCCTCGAGGAGTTCTGATGGCCACCACCAGCACCGTCCCGCGCGTCAAGGTCACTGCCGTCGAAGGCGGCCACGACGAGGGCCACGGCGGGTTCCTCGTGACCTGCACGGCCTGCCCCCAGCTGCGGCTCATGCGGGTGATGCGGATCGACGCGGACCTCGCCGCCACCGGCCACGCACGCACCCACGCACGCCCCTCCCGCGAAGACGAGGAGGAGTGATGGCCGCGCTCGCCCAAGAGATCGACCACCTGCTCGAGGACCTCGAGTTCCTCGCCGCACACGGCGTCGGCGCCAGCGAGGCAGCCCGTCGCACCGGGATGCGCACCGCGAAGAACCTCGACAAGTGGCTCCGCCGCCACGGACAACCCGAGCTCGCGAACCGGCTGCACCGCCAGGAGCCGCTCGCGCTCGTCCCACCACGGAAGGAGCGGTGATGGTCACCGGTACCCCACTCGCCTACGTCGCCGGCACCAGCCACCGCCCCATCCCGATGGCCACCGACAGCGGCGTACGGCGCACCACCCACACCGAGCCCACACCGAAGCCCACCGGCCTCGACTGGGACGCCATCACCCCCACCTGCACCAGCTGCAGCCAGAGGTCCGGCCAGCTCGGTCCCGGTGGCCTCTGTCCCACCTGCCGCGGCGTCCAACCCACCACCGGGAAGAAGACCCGCAAGCAGGGGTACGCCGCCGCCCAGCTCCCCGAGGACGAGCTCCTCCGCAGGTTCACCGGCCCCGACGACACCCCGCTCGGACACCTCGAGGTCGACCCCGAGCCCACCCATGAAGAGGAGCCGGCTGGGCACCCGGCCCGCGCAGAGCTGGAGGACGAGGTCCAGCACGTCCAGCGCGCGGCACAACTGCCCACCTACTCCCCCGAGGCGAACCTCGCCGCCCAGATCGAACACGCCGCCCGTGTGCTCCGCGACACCGCCGACGCCCAACACCCCGCCACCCGGCTGCTGCGCCTCAACGCGATCGCCGCCCTCGAAGCCCTCCACCTCTTCCACCAGCTCAACCACACCTATGCCCCCGCGCCGACCCACCCCACCCCCACCCCGGTCGGCGCGGGCCAGACCTCACCCGAACCCCTCAGCGCTTCCCAGGGGCTCGGTGGAGGACGACCGGCCGCGCGCACGGAAGGGGAAGCCGTCGCGCGGCCGGCCACCCACCGCCGCGTCGACGCCGACCGAATCGTCGCCCTCTACACCGCCGGCAAGTACATGAACGAGATCCAGTCCGAGACCGGGAACGCCGTCTCCACCATCAAGCGCGTCCTCATCGACGCCGGCGTCCAGATCCGCCCCCGCGGCCCCAAGCCCGGCGACAAGCACAAGAACTACGACCCCACCCTGATCGCCGACGTACGCCGCCTCTACACCGACGAGCACCTCAACCAGGCCGAGGTCGCCAACCATCTCGGCATCGGAATCAAGGTCGTGCAGAACGTCATGCGCGCTGCCCACATCCCCACCCGCGCCACCGCGGTCGAACGCTCCCAGGCCGGCACCAGCCACCGGACCAACACCCTCGGCCGACTCCGCGACGCCATCAACGCCACCGGAGCCACACCCCGGCAGATCAAGGACTGGGCCCTCTCCCAGGGCCTCATCCCCGCCATCGCCCGCGGCCTCCCCCACCTCGGCCTCGTCGAGGCCTATGCCGCAGCCCACCCCACCGACCTCCAGCACAACACCACCTCGACAGGAGACACCCAGTGACCACCACCGCCAAGATCAACGCCGCCACCGGATCCGGATCCGGCATCGCCCCAGACCTCGCCAGAACCCTCCACGACCAGCTCGGCAAGACCATCACCGCCGTCGTCTCGCTGCGCTCCGAGTCACGCGGCGAGAAGCTCAACGGCGACGAGACCGTCAGCCTCGCCATCACCGACCTCGTCGTGATCCCCGACGACCAGGGCGCCGCCGAACACGTCCGCGAGATCGCCCACGTCGTCACCTACAACCGCAAGCTCGCCGAGAACGGCCCCACCCTCCCCCTCGACGGCGATTCCCCCGAGCCGAAGGTCGAGGACGTCCTCGCCGCCGGCGCCCGCCACCGCCCACACGGCTACATCGCCTCGACCCTCTCGACCGATGACGACGCCATCTGCGACATCTGCGGTCTCCTCCAGACCGCCCCCATCCACTCCACCCAGGGCACCCTCCCCGACCCCTTCACCATCCCCGACGACGACGGCGACGATCCCACCCACGGTGGTGACGGACCGGACCCCGACGACAGCGCCTACGAGCCCCACGACTTCATCGACGACGGCAACGGCACCTGCCTCGAGTGCGACCAGCCCGAGACCTCCGCCATCCACACCGAGCCCGAGCCCGACCCGGCCGGCTGAGACCAGCGCCCGGGGAGTCAACGACCCACGACCACGGTCGAAGGACTCCCACCAAGCCGCCCGTTCCTTTCCAGGCGGTGGAGCACCTGCTCCCCGGGCGCCACCCAGCACCACCACCCACGCCACCACGAAGGTCGGGAGGGACCCCCACGTGACCGACGGACCACCACCCCGTCACCTACACCCCGTCGAACCACCACCCGACGACGGGCAGCCCTACGGCCGCCAGCCACCCCAAGACCTCGCGGCCGAACAATCCTGCCTCGGCGCGATGCTCATCAACACCGACGCCATCACCCAGGTCACCGCCGTCCTCTACCCCTCCGACTACTACCGCCCCTCCCACGAACAGATCCACGACGCCATCGTCGCCCTCCACCACCGCGGCGACCCCGTCGACATGGTCACCGTCGGCGCCGAGCTCGAGCGCCGCGGCGAGCTCCAGCGCATCGGAGGCGCCCCCTACCTCCACACCCTCGCCTCCGGCGTACCGATCGCCGCCAACGCCTCCTACTACGCCGCGATCGTCCGCGACAAGGCCCGCCTCCGCACCCTCGTCGACGACGGCACCAAGCTCACCAACCTCGGCTACGCCGGCGACATCGACAAGGCCGAGAAGTTCCTCGGCGACGCCGTCGACCACATCACCGAGACCGCCATGCGGTTCGGCACGACGAGCGGCACCACCAGCACCGGTCTCCACGACCTCTCCTGGATCCTCACCGGCCAAGCACCCACCGCCGCCCCACCCGTCTACTGCGTCCGCACCGACGGCCACGCCCTCTTCTACTCCGGCAAGGTCAACGGCATCTTCGGAGACCCCGAGTGCGGCAAGACCTGGGTCGCGCAAACCGCCGGCGTCCAAGCCCTCAACGCCGGCGGCACCTTCGCCATGATCGACGTCGACCACAACGGCGCCGACCACACCGCCGCCCGCATGCTCCTCCTCGGCGCCCACATCGACGACCTCGCCAACCCCGAGAAGTTCCGCTACTACGAGCCCGAGGACGCCGACCAGCTCCGCGCCGCCGTCACCGACATCACCACCCGCGCACCCGACGTCGTCGTCATCGACTCCCTCGGCGAAGTCCTCCCCATGCTCAACGTCAAGTCCGTCGACAACGACGAGATCACCGACGCCCTCCGCCTCGTCTGCACACCCATCGCCGTCGCCGGATCCTGCGTCATCACCATCGACCACCTCCCCAAGTCAGCCGAAGCCCGCGTCACCGGCTACGCCATCGGCGGCACCGCCAAGAAACGCATCATGCGCGGCTCCTACATCCGCGCCGAGGCCCGCACCCAGCCCGCCCCCGGCCAGATCGGCCGCATCACCCTCCGCATCGAGAAGGACACCACCGGCGAGCTCCGCAAGGTCACCCCCGGCGGCTACGCCGGCACCTTCGTCCTCGACTCCACCCAACCCCACGTCACCACCTACGAGATCACCCGTGAAGACATGCCGACCAACCCCGACGGCAGCTTCCGCCCGACCGGCCTCATGGAACGCGTCTCCCGGTTCATCGAAGACAACGACCAGTGCACCTTCACCGACATCAAGGAAGCCATCACCGCGAAGGACAAGTGGCTCCGCGACGCCATCCAGGTCCTCGTCGTCGACGGCTTCGTCGCCCGCATCGACGGAGCCCGCAGAGCCAAGCTCCACCACTCCATCGCCCCCTACCGAGAGACCGAGGACGACCGTGCCTGACACCCACCAAACGAGTGTGTCCCCAGTGTGTCCCGAGTGTGTCCCGCAAGGGGTCCAGGGCCACCGCGAGACGAGTGTGTCCCCGTGTCCCCCTCCCTTCGGGGGGACACACTCGAACGAGCCCTCACCGAGTGTGTCCCACGAGTATGTCCCGAGCACCGCTCACGACCGTCGACAAGGCGACCGCGCCAACCCCCACCGAGGCGACTGCACCGGCACCCGCTGCCCCACCTGCGACTGCTGCATGCACTGCCCCCGCGAAGGCACCTGCTGCACCGGCTGCACCGACCCGACCTGCCAGTGCCCCGTCCTCGTCGGAGCGCCACGATGACGAGCGGACCCTTCGACTGCTCGACGTGCGGGAGCACCCATCCACGTGGCTGCCGGGCGCACAAGGACCCGGCGAAGACGATCCCGTGCGGGAACTGGCCGGCCAAGGGCGCCGCGGTGTGTCGGTACCACGGCGGGTCAGCTCCGCAGGTGAAGGCGGCGGCCGAGCATCGGCAGGCCGAGGCCGCGGCGGAGACCGTCGTGCGGCAGCTCTGGTCTGGGCTGGACAAGGCGGAGCCGGTGAAGGACCCGGTTGGGTCGCTTGAGCGGCTGGCGGGTGCTCTGGAGCAGCTGGTGGACGAGACGGGTCGGAAGGTCTCGGAGATGGAGCACCTGGCCGGCGGTGCGCAGCTCACCCAGCTCCGTGCCGAGGTGGTGCTGTTCGAGCGGGCGCTCGGGCATCTGCGGGCGTTGCTGGTGGACATGGCTCGTCTGGGGATCGCCAGTCGTGCGGTGGAGGTGCAGCAGGGGCAGGCGGATCAGATGCTCGGGTGGTTGCGGGCGGGGTTCGAGGCTGGTGCGGCTGTGGGGATGTCGCGGGTGCAGTTGGACGCGGTGATGGGTGGGTTCTTGGAGGCGATGCGGCGGTCGCGGGCGGGCGTGGTGGTTGGGGAACTCGAGGCAGGTGGGCCGTCGTGACCGGCCAGCAACAGCTCGTGCTCCCGCAGCGGATCCAGCGCCGTCGTGCTCGCGGGTGGCGGATGCCGGACGGTGCGGTCTACGTCGGGCGGCTCCCGAACGGCCTCGGCGGCTGGGGCAACCCGTTCATCGTCTCCGAGCACCAGACCCGGCAGCAGGCGGTTGACAACTTCCGCCGTGCGCTCCTCGACGGCCGTCTGCAGTTCTCGGTCGCGAAGGTCCGCCGCGAGCTGGCCGGCCGTGACCTCGCGTGTTGGTGCCCGCTCGGCCAGCCGTGCCACGCCGACGTGCTGCTGGAGGTGGCGAACTCGTGACGTACGCGATCCGCCTCGACGACGGGCGGCTCATCACCGACCCGGAGTGGCACACCCCGGGCGACGTGATGCGCGCGGCGCACGGCCACGGCGTCGACCGGATGCCGGGCGTGCTGGTCCGGCTCGACGACGAAGACCCCGACCTCGACACCCAGGAGACCCGATGACCAACCACCCCTCCGCCCCGGCGATCCACGCTGCCGCCGACGCGCTCGTCGACCACGCCCACGACGTGTTCTGGCGCACCGACAGCGGCTTCGCCATGTCCAGCCGCTACTCCTACGAGTCCGCTGCTGCGTGGCTGCACCAGCACGCCGTCGGCGTCGGTGAGGACGCGAACCCCGATGACCTCGTGCACCTGTTCGCGCCGCACGACGACACGCTCGCCGCCTGCAGAGAGACCGACGTCATCAGCACCGCTGTCGCCCTTGAGGCCGTGACCTGCGGGTGGTGCCGGGTGGAGGCGCACAAGGCCGAGGTCGAGGCCGCGCGGTCGGCGGTGACGTCGTGACCTGCCGCCCCGACTGTGCGTGCCAGTGCAACCAGCAGGGCTGTGGCTGCCACGAACGCCCGGCCGCGTATGTCCCGACCCGACCCACCGCCGAGGAGGCCACCCGATGAAGACCCGGCTCAAGGACCTCGCGCTCGCCACGGCGGGCTGTGTGCTCGCCGCGGTGATCGTCTACGTCGTGCTGTTCGTGCTCTCGGTCGTGATCGTCGGCCTCGACCGCGGCCACGAGCCGGTCACCCGCTCGTCCACCGTCGAGGTGGCAGGCCAGGCCGCTGCGCTCGCGCTGTTCGTCGAGGTGTTCCTCGCCGCCGCGGCCGGCCTGGTGGTTGGCGCGTGGTTCGGTCTCGCGGCGATCCTTGTGCGGCTCACGGAGGGACGGCGATGAGCGACCACCTCGACGCGATCGACATGGCCGCCATGCGAGCCGACACCGAGCGTCACCTCCGCGACGACACCGGCTGCCGGTCGTGCGCGCAGAACGTGCTCCGGCTCCTCGACATGGTCGAGCCGTTCCCCACTGCCCCGGCCGAGCGTCAGACGTGGGAGCGGCGTGTGGCCGGCACCGACATCGCCGAAGTCCGGATCCACCTCGACGTCGACCATGAGGGCCGGGTCCGGATCCACGAGGCGCTCGCCGCGCGGTTGCTGCACGAGGCCGGATGGGAGCGCACAGCATGAGCCGCCGCACCCACGCCTGCCTCACCTGCGCCGGCCACACCCGCCACGACGACCAGGTCTGCGCGGCCTGCCGCCGCGCGGGCCACTCCCACCACCGCGGCGTCGTCCGGCTCACCCTGCTGGCCGACGTCGCCGACCCGCTCCGCCCGACCAGGGTCGAGATCGAGGCCGGCGTCGACCTCACCGCCGCGCTCCTCGACGTCAAGGCCACGTGGCGCGGCACCGACACCGAGACCCACACCTACCCCGGGAGGTACGCATGAACCCCGTCGACTACGCCACCCGCTGCGCCGCCCTCACCCGCCGCGGCCTCTCCCTCGCCTGCGCCTACGACCTCGCCCAGACCGTCAACACCGTCCTCCTCTGCGAGCTCGAGGACGCGACCGATGCGGCCCTGGTCCAGGTCAGCCGCCTCCACCTGGCACGGCAGGCCCAGGCCGAGGCGCTCGGGGCTGCGGTGTCGGCGGCGACGTTGCTGTCGGTCCGGACGGGCCCGCGCGGTGCGCCGCTGCTGTGGGACGGAGACCAGGCATGAGGGGCCTCGTCGACTGGCTGCTCTTCGCCCACCTCCCCCTCACTCCGCTCGGGCTGTTCGGGGTCGTCTACTGGTCGCGCTGGATCGGTGACCGTCTCGACCGGTGGATCGAACGGCGTACGACGGACGTGATCGACCTCCCCAGCGGCGGCCGGATCGTGGTCCGCGGCTACCCCGACGAGATGCTCGCGGAGATCGTCGAGCAGACGGGCGGGACGCTCCGCCCACGACGGAGCGCCCGATGACCGACGAGCGGACCTGCCCCCACGAGACGAGCGAGCCCGTCGAGGTCCGCGACCACACGACCGGCGGCCTGGTGACCGTCGCCCGGATCTGCACGACCTGCCTCGCCCAGCTCCCGGCCGCGTGGGGCTGCCCCGCCTGCGAGTGGTCCGAGACCCGCGCGCTGTGCGACCCCGTCCCGCAACTCCTCCTCGCCCGACCCTGCCAGGAGCACGCATGACGTTCTACGCCTCCCCGTACGGCGGCCGGCGCTACCACGGAAACCCGTGCTGCAACGGCCTGAACTCCACCGAGATGGCTCAGTGCATGACAGGCGTCCCGTCGATCACCCGCGCCGACGTCGTACGCCGAGGCCTCACGCCGTGCCGGGTCTGCCTTCCGCCACCACTGCTGACTGCCGTCCCCGATCCCGCCCAGCCCGTCACCTCGGAGGACTCGTGACCGACACCCGCCGCCCGCCCACCTGCCGCCGAGACCACCGCGCCCGTGGGACAGACAACCCGCCGTGCTGCAACCCCGGCCACGTCCGGTGGGGTACTCAGTCGGAGAACGTGCAGGAGTCCTACGACAGGGGGCGCCGATGAGCAGGCCGAAGCCATGCCACCGCGACCGCGGTCTCGACACGCGTGTCGTCACTGGTGAGCACCGGGACGACTGCCCGATCCACGAGAACCACCCCGAGCGGTGTCCTGGGACTGACCACCGTGGGTGTGCGCCGTGCACGGCCCCGCACTGCGTGATTTGCAGGAAGGCGCACTGCGACAACGACCACCCGGTGACTTGTGCGTCCTGCGTCGGGAACATCCGCACGGTGCTCCACGACATCCTCTGGCACTGCCGCCACCTCCGCTGGCAAGCCACCCGCGCCGGCCACGACGGCCACCTCGCCGCCGCCGCCCGCATCCCCGGCGGTGACGCCCTCGTGCTCTACGCCCGCGCCGGCCGGTTCCTCGAGAACCTCAAGTGGAGTCCCCACCTCGACGACGACCACCACGAGGCCGACGTCGTCCCCGTCCTCCTCCCCCTCGCCTCCTGGGCCATCGCCTGGCGCCGCTACTTCGGCCACGACCTCGCCGCCAAGGCGAGCGTGTCCGGGATCATCCGGTACCTCACCGACGGCGACCGCCTCAACACCATGGCCCAGTGCGTCGACGGCCCGGACTGGACTGCGTTCGCGTGGGACATGGGCGCGCTGCTCCGCCAGCTCGAGGGCGTCCTGCACGACGAGACCGAGCCCGAGCAGGGGATCTCCTGCTTCGAGTGCGGGCAGCGGCTGGTGCGGAAGTTCGGGCGCCCGGCGCCGTGCAAGCATCCGACCCCGGGGCGCCGGCACCTCGCCGATGTCCGCCGCGAGGCTGCTGCGGCGGCCGACCGGATCGCGGTCATGTCCACCTACCCCGAGCTCGGCCCGCCGACGTACGCCGACCTCCGCGCCGCCCGCCGACAGCCGACCAGCGCGGAGGAGTCCGCCGCGCGCGTCCCCTGCGACGACTGCGTCCGCCGCGGGCAGGGCGGGATCGACGACCCGTCGGTCGGGCAGTCCTGGGAGTGCATCGGCTGCCGGAAGAAGTACACCCCCGGGGAGTACGCCCAGGCGGTGCGCGCCGACCTGCAGCAGGGTGGCCCGGACGGTGACGGGTGGACGTTCATCGCGATGGCTGCCGAGGCCGCGTCCACGCAGACGGGCTACCCGGTGGGGCCGGCGACGGTGCGGAAGTGGGTCGACACCGGGAAGGTGACGTCGTGCTGCCGCTGGTCTCGGGGCGTGGGCTGGGGGCAGATCCTGGTGTTCTGGCCCGACGTCGCGGAGCGGTCCGCGGCGCTGGTCGAGCGACACCTGCGGGTCGAGGAGGAGCGGCGGGTCCGGGCGGAGCAGGCGCGGCGGTTCTACGCTGTCCTGGACTCGCGGAAGATCACGAAGCGCGCAGCCGCGCTCAAGGTGGGGAAGTCGATGGGGCTGCATCCGAACCGGGTGCGGGCGTTCCTGGACGAGCTCGAGGCGGCACGGGAGAAGGAGTCGGCATGACCATCGTGGAGTTCCTGCTGGCGCGGATCGCCGAGGACGAGCGCGATGGCTGCCCGTGCCGGTTCGTAGACGAGGACCGCGACATCTGCGATGACCGGTGGCGCGCCGAGTGCGGGGCCAAGCGGCAGATCATCGCGCTCCACGAGCAAGGCGACGGGGTGTCCTACCGCGGCACCGAGTTCTGCTCCCGGTGCACGGCGTCTGGCGAGTACCCGGCAGACGACGCCTACACCGACGAGCAGAACTGGCCATGCCCAACACTGCGCGCCCTCGCTGCGGTCTACGCCGACCACCCGGACTACCGGCAGGAGTGGCGGCCATGAACAGCGACAGCCGCTGGTTCCTGATCGAGGTCGGCTGCGCCGAATGCGGGGTGACGCCGCTCGCGATGCCCCGCGGGATCTACCCATCCGAAGAGGCAGCGCGTGCCGCCACAGGGCACCGCGCGACCGAGCAGTGGTTCGCGCATCCCGACGGCGGCTCGTTCATCCAGCAGAGCGACGGCGGGTTCTGGTGCGCTCCGGTGTCCGCCCTGGCCGCGACGGACACCAAGTTCAGCGACGAGTACGACGAACGCTGGCGGCGCTGACCTAGACCAGCGTCGCGACACGAAGTGCCCAGGACCTTCGGCAGTTGACACGCGCCAACCCTGGATGTTCTCATCCCATCAGACCTTCGCGACCCCAGAACCCGGTGGAGCGGAGGTCTTCGCACGTCCAGGGGGTGACGATGACCGCCACCCAGCACCGGGCCGCCGCCGCCCGCGACGACCTCTGGATCGACTTCATCGAGGACGGCCTCGTCGGCCTCCGCGGCCGCGACCCCGACCCCACCACCGCCGACGCCACCCGCAGCTGGGCGACACCCGGCGACCTCGCCCGCGACCTCGACCCCCTCACCGTCCAGACCCCCGCCCTCGACGCCATCGACCAAGCGCTCGTCGACGTCGACAACGGGACCTGCGACCGGCTCATCATCACCATGCCCCCCCAAGAGGGGAAGTCGACCAGGGCGAAGGTCGCCGCCCTGTGGCTCCTGCACCGCAACAAGCGTCGCCGCATCATTGAGGTCTCCTACGGCCAGGACCTCGCCAACGAGTTCGGCCGCGACGTCCGGGGCTGGATCACCGGGTACAACGGCACCGACGGGATCCTCGACCTCGGTCTGCGGGTAGCGCGCGACAACGGCTCGGTCTCGAACTGGACCCTCCAAGGTCAGCGCGGCGGGCTCCGCTGCGTCGGCCTTGGCGGAGGTATCGCAGGCCGCCCCGCCGACGTCCTGATCATCGACGACCCCATCAAGAACCGCGACGAGGCCGACTCCGAGACCTACCGCGAGAAGGCCCAGAACTACTGGCGCTCGGTGCTCTCCACCCGCCTGTCGCCCCGCGCACCGGTCATCATGATCACCACCCGTTGGCACGAGGAAGACCTCGCGGGGTGGCTCCTCAAGCAGCCCGACGGGCACCGGTGGCGGGTCCTGAACATCCCCGCCCAGGCCGACCACGACCCCGCCAAGGGTGAGACCGACATCCTCGGCCGCGAGCCCGGGGAGTACATGATCTCCGCGCGGACCGACGAACACACCGGGCAACCCCGCACCGGCGAGGACTGGGAGCAGATCAAGGTCCAGGTCGGGTCCCGCGACTGGGAGGCCCTCTACCAGGGCAACCCGGCCCCGCCTGAGGGGAACCTGATCCACCGCGACTGGTGGAAGTACTACACGACCCCGCTGTGGGTGGTCCGCGACGACGGGGCGCACATCGTCACCGAGTACGACCTGATGCTGATGTCGTGGGACATGGCGTTCAAGGACACCGACTCCTCCGACTACGTCGTCGGGCAGGTGTGGATGCGCCGCGGCGCGCGGGCGTTCCTCCTCGACCAGGTCCGCGGCCGGATGTCGTTCGTGGAGACCCGCCGCCGGTTCAAGTCGTTCGCGGCCAAGTGGCCCCAGGCAGTCGCGAAGCTCGTCGAGGACAAGGCGAACGGCACCGCGGTGATCAACAGCCTCGAGCTCACGGTCGGCGGGATCATCCCCGAGGACCCGGGCCCGAAGTCGAAGACCGCCAGGTTGCAGGCCGTGTCGCCGTTCATCGAGGCCGGGAACGTGCTGCTCCCCGACCCGTCGATGCCGCACCCGATGGACCCGGACATGCCATGGGCGCCGTGGGTCGAGGGGTTCGTCGAGGAGCACGCCGCGTTCCCCACCGGCAGCCACGACGACCAGGTCGACTCCGGCTCCCAGGCCCTGAACCGGCTCCTCCTGCAACCGCTGCTGACCGGCGAAGCGTGGGACGAGGACGACCTCGACGACGAGCTGGCCGAGTTCCGGATCGTGAACTACTGACGTGAGGCGGTGACCCGATGACCCTCGAGCTCACCGAACAGCCCACCGGTCCGACGTACGCCGACCTCCTCGTCGAGCTCGGCGCCGAACGCGAGATGAACGAACTCCTCGTCGAGGCCGTCTCCGACCTCGAGATCGCCGCCGAGGACCGCGGCTGGCGGGTCGCGTCGATGCGGCTCGAGCAGGAGTTCTCCCGCCAGGGCCTGGCCGCCGTGGTCGACAACTGCAGGCTCATGTCGATCGCGTCCCCGCTGGTCAAGCGCGGCGTGCAGCTGCGCCTCGGGTACGTGTGGGGGCAGGGCGTGTCCATCCAGGGCCGCGCCGCCGAGGCTGACGCCGCCGACGGCGGGCAGGACGTCAACGCCGTCGTGCAGGCCTTCTGGGACGACCCCTCCAACCAGGTCGCGCTCACCTCGAGTGAGGCCCGGGAGACCAACGAGCGGACCCTCGGCACCGACGGAAACCTCTGCTTCGTGCTGTTCCCCGACCCCCTCACCGGGCGGGTGCAGGTCCGCACCACCCCGTTCGAGGAGATCCAGGACAAGATCACCAACCCCGACGACCGCGCCGACGTCTGGTTCTACTTCCGCCAGTACACCGCCACCGTCGTCGAGCCCGGGTACGCCGGCACCACGCGCCGCCGCAACGAGACCCGCCGCGTCCTCCACCCCGCGCTCGGGTTCTGGCCGGCCCAGCGGCCGAAGTCGATCGACGGGATCCCCGTCGTGTGGGACCAGCCGATCCTCCACGTGTCGGTGAACCGGCCGGCGCACTGGAAGTGGGGCATCCCCGACGTGTACGCCGCAGTCCCGTGGGCGAAGGCGTACGACGGGTTCCTCACCGACTGGGCGAAGCTCGTGAAGGCCCTGAGCAAGTTCGCGTGGCGGTTGACCGGCGACCGCTCCACGAAGGCCCGCCGCGCCGCCGAGCGCCTCACCGCCGCGTTCCCCGGCCGCCTCGACACCGAGGCCGCGCTCGCCGGGCAGGGGTCCGGGGATGTAGGGAACGTCGCCGGGATGGGGCCCGGGGTGAACCTCGAAGCGATCCCGAAGTCCGGCGCCACCATCGACTCCGGGTCGGGCCGGCCGCTGGCCGCGATGGTCGCCGCCGCGCTCGGCGTGTCCGTCGTGGACCTCCTCGCTGACCCCGGCGTCACCGGTGCCCGGGCGGTCGCCGAGACCATGGACAAGGCCATCGTCGGGGAGATGAACCTCCGCCGCGGCCTCTGGACGTCGGTCCTGCAGACCATCCTCAGCTACGTCATCGACCAGGCCGTCCGCGCACCCCGCGGCCCGCTGGCCGGGACCGTCCTGCGTGACCCCCGCACCGGCCGGGAGACCATCACCCTCGCCGGCGACGTCGAGCGGACGGTCGAGGTGAAGTTCCCCGACCTCAACGAGCTCGACCCGGTCAAGCTCGTCGCCGCGATCGTCGACGCCGACGGGACGGGGAAGCTGCCCGACAAGCTGACCTGCAAGCTCCTGATGCAGGCGCTGCGTGTCGACGACGTCGACGAGCTCCTCGACGAGCTGTTCGATGAGGACGGGCAGTGGAAGGACGGCATGGAGCCGTCCGGGTCCGCGACGTCGGCTGGGAACGAGGCCGTGCGCCGGTTCCGTGCCGGCGAGGACCCGGCCGCGGTCCTCGACCCCCCTGACGACCCCGCTGGGGGCTGACCCATGGCTGGGCGGGTGCGGGTCGTGCAGGTCCACGTCGAGGTCGTCGACCAGACGATGGGGCTGTGGTGCAACCGGTGCATGTTGTCGACCGGTGTCTCCGTCACGGTCGCGATCAGCCTCGGTGACCGGATGCACCTGCAGGAACGGCTCTGGTGTGTCGAGCACGAGGGCTCCCGCGGCGTCGTACGGGACCCGTCGTGAGCGTCACCGACCGGACCCTGCGGCTGCAGCGGCGCATCGAGCGGGACCTGAGGAAGATCACCGACCGCCAGACCCGGACGCTCGTCGCGGCCTGGGCCGACGCCTGGGACGAGGTCGCCCCGGATCTGACCGCCACGCTCCTCGACATGCTCACCGCCGGGGACAAGATCACCCGTGCGCAGCTGCTCCGCTCCGAGCGGCTCCGGAAGGCGCTGACCGTGATCGCCGACCGGCTCGACACCCTCGCCGCTGACGCAGGGGTCCTGATCATCGGGGACCTCCGCACCGTGATCGACCAGGCCGGCGGCGCCCAGGCATCCGTGATCGACTCCCAGCTCCCGCCCCGCTCCGGCCTGCTCGACGGGCTCGACACCTGGTCGAGGGTCGATGAGCGGCAGATCGCCGCGATCGTCGCCCGCTCCACGAAGCGGATCACTGCCCGCACCCGCCCGCTGTCCCGCACGGCCTACACCGCGGTCCGCCGCGAGCTCCTCCGTGGTGTAGCGGCCGGGTCCAGCCCCCGCGTGACCGCCCGCCGCATCGTCGCCCGTGTCGACGCCGCCGGGGAACGGTTCAACGGCGGCCTCAACCGGGCCCTCACCATCGCCCGCACCGAGACCCTCGACGCACACCGCGAAGGCGCACGGATCGCCCGCACCCAGCACGCCGACGTGCTCACCGGATGGCGGTGGGTCACCCACCTCGACACGAACACATGCCCCGCCTGCGTCGGGATGGCCGGCACCATCCACCCCGTCGAGGAACCTGGCCCGCTCGGGCACCCAAACTGTCGGTGCACCGCGGTCCCGGTCCCGAAGCCCTGGCGAGACCTCGGGTTCACCGACATCACGGAGCCGGCTGGTATCTACCCCGACCCGCAGCTCTGGTTCGATCGGCTAACGGTCGAGGAGCAGCGCGGGATCCTCGGCCCGGCACGGCTCGAGGCCTACCAGATGGGTGACTTCCCGATGAGCGCCTGGGCCGTGCGGCGCAGCAACCCGGGGTGGCGGGACTCCTACCAGCCCGCGCCGGCGCCTCACAGCGGCGGTCGTGTGTCCCGCACCGCCGCCTGACCCGGCTCGTACACCGGGGTCCCGCAGAGCTGGCATACCAACACCTGGTCCGCGCCACGGGGCGTGGCTACGACCTCCTCCAGATCGAAGACGTGCGTGCAGTCCTCGTCGTCGTCCATGCCCACCACCGCACCGTACCCCGCCATACCGCGACCCGGGAGGTCCCATGTCCAAGCTCCTCCAGGAGACCGGCCGCATCACCGAGGCGGCGGTCGCCAAGGCCAAGGAGACCGGCCGCCTGCCGGTGCAGCTCGTCTCCCCCGGATGGGGGTCATCCGGCTACTACTCCGCCGAGGTCCTCGAGCAGGCCGTCAGCGACGGCCTCTTCCCGGCCGGGATGCACATGTACGCCGACCACCCGACCGCTGAGGAGGCGAGGGCCCGCCCGGTCCGCTCCATCAAGGACCTCGTCTCCGTCAGCGTGGCCGAGGCCCGGATCGCGACCGACGAGGACGTCGCCAGCTGGGGCGCAGAGCTGGGCGCCGTCGTCACCGAGGCCGACGTCCTCCCCGCGTGGCGCGACCTTGCCCTCAACGAGAGCTTCTCAGCGGCGATCGGACTCTCCATCCGTGGGGACGGCGAACTGGTCGAGGGTGAGGCCGACGGCCGCACAGGGAAGATCGTCGAGTCCCTCATCCACATCCAGTCCACCGACTGGGTCACCCGCGCCGGCCGCGGCGGGAAGGTCCTCTCCCTCGTCGAGTCGGCCCGCGCGAACGCCCGCGCCATCGAACGCGGCATCGACGAGTCCACCGTCAACGACACCCGCGAGGCCCTGCAGACCATCCTCCGCGACGCCTACGGCGGCGGCGACCACACCTGGGTGTACGTCCGCGACTTCGACGACTCGACCGTCTGGTTCGAGATCGACTCCCCCGGCGACGACGCCGGGATCTACGGCCAGGAGTACTCCACGGCCGACAACGGCGCACTCGCGCTGACGGGCGACCGCACCGAGGTGCGCGTCCAGACCACCTTCGTCCCGGTCACCCGGCCGGGCAGCACCACCACCACCACGGAGTCCAAGGAGATCCCCATGGGCATGAAGCAGATCGAGGAGGCCGAGCTCTCGCGCCTCCGCGAGGACGCCGGCCGGGTGACCGCGCTCGAGGAGCGCGCCACCACCGCCGAGCGTGAGCGTGACGAGCTCCGCGAGGAGAAGGCCCGCACCGGCCGCGTCACCCGCGCGGCCGACATCATCGAGGCCCGCGCCAAGGAGGCCGGTGTCTCCTACACGCCGCTGGAGGTCAAGGGCCTCTGCGTCGACCTCCCCGTCAAGGAGGACGGCGGCCTCGACGAGGCGGCGTTCACGAAGACCGTCGACGAGGACGCCGCGTCCCGCAAGGCCGACGCCGGCACCGGCAAGGTCATCGGCCACGGCGGCGGCACCGTCGTCGAGGCCGGGAAGGCCCCGACGCTCGAGCAGATCGACGAGGCCCTCGGCCTCAAGAAGGGGGCCTGATCATGGCCAAGAACTGCATCCTCGCACCCACCGAGCCGGCCCGGGTTCTTCCCGTCCCGGCCGGGACCGTGTCCGGGGGCCCCGTCCTGGTGGGCGGGTTCGTCGGAGTCGCGGCCGCTGACCGCGCCGACGCCGCGACCAAGAAGGGCGCCGTCGGTTGCCCCGACGGGTACGCGCCCGTCGAGGTCACTGGCCTGTGGGAGCTCAAGGTTCCCGAGGCCGTCACCGCTGCGGGCACCCCGATCTACATCGTGGCCGCCGACAACACGCTCACCACCACGGCCACCGGCAACACGCTGTTCGGCCACACCGAGCCCATCATCCAGCGCGGTGTCGCGGTCGGGGCCACCAAGGCCGTCGACTCCGGCGGCGTCGAGGGCACCGTCTACGTCCGTCCCGTCAAGGTCTGAGGAGGACCACCATGACCATGAACCTTCTCGAGATCGCTGAGGCGATCGAGGCCGAGACCCGCGGCACCTCGCCGTCGGCGCACCGTCGCCGGCTCGCCGCGAACCCCGCCGTGATGGAGGCCGCGCTCGGCATGGCGCGCCTCATCACCCACTACCGGGAGGGCTCCAAGCGTGCTGCGCTCGAGCTCACCGAGGCCCTCACGACCAGCGACCTGGCGCAGTTCGCGTCCGGGATGCTGATCGACCGGGAGATGCTGCAGAACTACGACTCGCTGCCCACGCAGTGGCCGAAGTTCCTCACCGAGACCACGCTCAAGGACTTCAAGCCGAAGTACATGAGCACCCTGGAGCTCGGTGCGCAGGTCTTCAAGGACGTCCCCGAGCGGACCGCGTACCCGATGGCCGAGGGCCCCGAGCTCGGCGAGTACCCGATCCAGGGCAAGAAGACGGGTCTCCTGTGGGGATTCTCCTTCGAGGCCGGCGTCAACGACGACCTCGACCAGCTCATGCTGGTGCCCCGGCAGATGCCGCAGATGGCCGTCGACACCGAGGACGACCGCGGCCTGCGGCTGCTCGTCAACCTCGAGACCGGCGCCCTGAACACCGGGTTCTTCAACGCCGGCAACGGCAACATCGGCACCCTCGTGCTGAACGCGACGAACCTGCAGACCGTGCTGGTCTCCCTGCGCACCAAGCGGGACCCGAAGAGCGGTGCGATCATCCCCTCCGGTCGGCTGCAGCTGGTCGTCGGGTACGCCCTGGAGGCGGAGGCCGAGCGGATCCTGAACGTGGACCGTGTCCAGGTCTCCGACGGCGCCGGCGGGTTCACCTACGAGCCGAACCCGCTCAAGGGCAAGGTCGACCTCGTCGTCAACGAGAAGCAGCTCGGCGAGTCGTGGGTCGTGATGCCCAAGCCGGGCACCGCGCGCCGGGCGCCGTTCTGGTTCGCCCGGGTCCGCGGCTACGAGCGTCCCGACTTCCGGTACAAGGCCGACCAGGGCCGGGCGATCGGCGGCGGGGACATCGTGGTCAACGAGGGGTCGTTCGACGACGACACCATCTGGTACCGCGGGCGCCACATCATGGGCGTCGCGCACGGTGACCCGACCCTGACCTACGGCTCCGACAACACCGGCGTCTGAGGAGGACGGCATGGCTGAGAACCAGAGCACCAAGGGCCAGTTCCTGCTCAAGGAGAAGGACTTCGTCAAGGTGGTCGACGCCGACGGCAACGACCTGCCGGCGGTGCCGAAGCACTGGGGCGAGGACCAGCTCCCCGCGGGTGCGTCAAAGAAGGGCCGCGCGAGCAGCTCCTCCTCGAGCAGCTCGAGCACCCCGACCCCGCCGCCGGACCCGGACGCCGAGCCGGCCGGGAACGCGTCCCGCGACGCCTGGGCCGACTGGGCCAAGCGTGTCAAGGGCGCGACCGACGCCGACCTCGTCGACACCGACGGCAAGGACCTCGGCCGCGACGAGATCAAGGCGAAGTTCGGGACCCCCGGGTCCTGACCTGACACCGGTGGGCGGGATGGCCACGCGCCTGTCCCGCCCACCGGCCACCAACGACGACTCGAGGAGGTAGCCGTGGCTGGCCCGACCTACACGTACGACGTGTCGACACCGGCCGGGATGGTGCGGTTCCTCCTGAACGACATCCCCGACGGCGCCCCGGCGACCGCGGTGTTCTCCGACGAGGAGCTCACAGCGGTCCTCGCGCTGGAGGGCGGATCCGTGAAGCGCGCGGCCGCCCAGGTCATCGACACGAACGCCACGAACGAGGCCCTCGCATCGAAGGTCCTCCGCACCGACTCGGGTGTGCAGACCGACGGCGCGAAGCTCGCGGACGCGATGCGGAAGCACGCCGCGAACCTCCGCGCTCAGGCTGACGTCGAGCTCGCGGACTCCGAGGACGGGTTCTTCTTCGACGTCATCAGCCTCGACCCGAGCGACACGCACGTCGAGCGCACTAGCTACCCGTACTTCTGACCCCCGGGTCCCCCCACCCCTGCCTAGGAGGCTGTCATGGCCACGCTCACCCCCGTCCAGGCCGCCCTCGCCGGCACCACCGTCACCATGGCTCCCGCGTCCGCCGGCGGCGACAAGGTCGACGGCGGCAGCGACGTCGCGGTCCTCGTCACCAACGGCAGCGCCGCTCCGGTCGACGTCACCATCGCCGTCCCCGGCAACACCCGCGCCGGACAGCCCGAACCCGACGTCGTCATCGCGGTCCCCGCCGGCGCCTCGAAGCTCATCGGGCCGCTCGCGGAGTTCCTCGAGGACCGGGCGACGGACTCGCTGGTCGCGATCTCCTACAGTGCGACGACCACGGTCACCGTCGCCGCGCTGAAGATCTGACCCCTGATGCGTCCGCGGCGTGCGTACGGCCGGCCGGGCACCGCGGTGATCCCGGACGGTTGGGAGGCCGACCACCGGGTCGTGGCGGAGAAGACCCACCGTGCCGCGACCGTGTCGCTGCGGCACCCCGGCACCCGGCAGGCATGGTCTGAGACGGAGCAGCAGAACATCGAGGTGCCCCTCGACCCGTACTGGACCGGGCCGGCGCGGGTCACCGAGCTCGCGACCCGTGACCAGGTGAAGGTCACCGCCGGGGACCGGGAGGTCGTGGTCCGCTACGACGTCGCCGTCGACGCCGGTGTCGTCCCGTCCGTTGACGACCTGGTCACGGTGACCGAGGTCGACGACGCGTTCCTGGCCGGCCGGACCCTGCGGGTCGCGCAGGTCTCGGGTGGGTCGCTGCGGTTCGAGCGGGTCTTCTCCTGCTCCCTCAACGACTGACCCCACCCCCACCGCTTGCGAGGAGGTGCCTGATGGGCGCGAAGCTCGACGTCTCCCAGCTCACCAGCCTCGGTGTCCGCATCACCGCCGCCGGCCCCGCCGCACACGCACAGGCACAGGCCGCGCTCGGACACACCGCCTACGCCATCCAGGGCGACGCACAGCTCATCGCCCCGGTCGACACCGGGAACCTCGTCAACTCCATCTCCACCGACATCGACGGCATGACCGCCGAGATCGGCCCCACCGCCGACTACGGGATCTGGGTCGAGCTCGGGACTTCGCGCATGGCGGGCCAGCCGTACATGGCGCCCGCGTTCGAGCGTCGTGTCCCCGAGTATCAGGCGGCGCTCGCGCAGATCGCTTCGGGCGCGTTCTGATGCCCGCGATCTCCCGCCGGCTGCTGCTGGTCTCCCTCGCCACCCGACTCCAGTCGGTGACGAACGCGACCGGCTATGTGGGGCAGATCGGCGCGAAGAACGGCCTCGACCCGACGGTCGCGGCGCCCGCCGACCCGCCCACCAAGTCCGCTACGGACCTGCGGGTCAAGCCCTACTTCATCCTCGAGCCCGGCATCGGCGCCCCCCTCGCGGGCGAGGCATCGGCCGGTGGCCCGGTCGACGCCTTCCGCGACGACGACGCCCCCTGGACCGTCCGCGCGGCCGCCGGGGACGTCAGCGACCTCCTCGCCCTCGTGGATCGCATCGACGCCGCGCTGAACGGCTGGACGCCCGACCCGGGCGTGGCCGGCGTGATCGCTGGGCCCCTGGTGCCGCAGCCCGGTTACCGGCCGCCGCTGCTGTCCGACAACGGCGTGGCGCCGCCGCGGTTCTTCACGCCCCTGCAGTACCGGCTCATCGCCCACACCTGACCCCGAGGCGCCATCCCCCTCGGGCCCGTCTGCCTGAGGAGGCACCCATGTCCATCGACGGACTCATCACCGTCTACCGCACCGACACCGGCGAGAAGGTCCGGATCCCTCCGCACTGGATGGACAACCCCACCCTCGCTGCCCCGTTCCAGCGCACCCCCTCCAGCCGCGACACCGCGGCCACCAGCCCCGACACCCCCGCACCCGCGGACCCGGTGCCGGACCTCGACAGCACCACCAGCACCCGGACCACCCGGCCCGGACGCACCACCACCGCCCAGCCCACCGAGACCCCGGCCGCCGGGGCGAAGGAGTAACTCATCATGGCTGTGAAGTCCCTGGCCGACGGCCACCTCAAGCTCACCATCCTCACCGTGAAGCCGGCCAACCCGCTGGCCCCGACCCTCGCCGAGCTCATCGCCGGCACCGACATCTCCTGCGCCGTCCTCGCCTCCGACTTCACCTGGAGTGCGGCCGACTCGGACAAGGTCAACGAGAAGGCGCTGTGCACCACGAACAACGCCAACGCGATCGGCGCCAGCAACTTCCAGGCCGGTCTGACGATCTTCCGGTACTTCGACGACACCACCGGCGCGGTCGACGTGACCGCGGACGTGGCGTTCCAGACCCTGAAGGCCAAGGGCACGACCGTCTACGGGTACCTCCGTGAGGACGGGAAGCTCTCGGCCGACGCGTGGGCGGCCGCCGACGAGGCGACGTACCTGGAGGTCCTGACGGACAACCCGCAGCGTCCGCAGAACGCGGGCGGCTACATCAAGCGGCGGATCCCGTTGGAGCCGCAGGACGGTGGCGAGGCGACGGTCGCCGCGGCCTGACCCCTCCCCGGCCGGGCCCCCAGTACGGGGTGGCGGGCGCTTGTCGAGGTCGCCCGCCACCCCTGCACCACCCCACCACCTCGACACCAACCTCGACCGCCTCGACAGGAGCACACCCATGAACGACGACCAGTCCCTCACCGGCACCACCGCCGGCCCCACGCCCTCGGCTGTGGACGCCGGCGCCGCGACCCCGTTCGGCACCCCCACCCCGCAGGCCGAGGAGATCATCACTCCCCCGCCCGTCGTACGGCAGTGGACCATCGAGGAGATCCTCGGCACCGCTAGGCCTCCCGAGCGCCATGCCCGCGTCTGCCTCCGCGGCGACCTCGAGGCCGAGCACGACATGATCCTCGCCGAGCTCGCGATCCTCGTTGACGCGCGCGGGAAGGTCATCGAGGACGACGAGGAGCGCGACGCCGCGACCCCGTCTCGGGCCGCGCGTGCCCGCGAGCTGGCCGCCCGCGACGACGTCGTACGCCGGGAGATGGCCGGCGCGATGTGGTACCCGCTGTTCAAGGGCCTCACCTCCGACCAGTTGTCGGAGTTCAACGGGCTACACCTCCCGAAGCCCAAGCCCAACGGCGAGGACTCCGACCTCACCGAGTACCACACGCTCCTCATCGCAGAGTGCTCGGTCGCGTCGAAGCACGGCCCGAAGCTGTCGGTGGACGACGTCCGTAGCCTCCGGGCCAAGCTCGGCGCCCGCGCGGTCGGTGCCCTGGCGAAGGCGGCGCGGGAGGCGTCCACTCAGGGTGGCACGGATTTTCCTCAGTTGCCGCCCGGCTGGGCTCGCCTGAAGGAGCAGTAGCCCGCCAGATCGTCACCACCGCCCGGTCGCTGGGGGTCGCCCCGACGGTGTTCGCGGGGTTGCGGCAGGTGGTCACGACGTTCCTCTACGACGACCCGGAGCACCCGGACCGGCAGACGGGGTCGACCACCACGGCGGCGTACACCTCGTCGGACCAGCTGCTGTTGATGGCGCTGGACATGTGGGAGCGGCAGCAGCAGACCCACGGTCGGGGCACGTGCGCGTGCGGATGGCCCATCGAGATCGCGTGGCACTCGGAGATGAACGGGTGGCTCGAGACCAAGGACTACCTGTGCGAGGTCTGCACGGTCCGCAAGGGCGAAGAGGTCTGGCACACCATCGTGCGCGACACCCGCCCACCGGGGCACCCGGAGCTGCCGCCGTTCGAGTTCGGCAAGACCACCACCGAGCGCGACTGAACCACCCCTGCTGCTGTATCCCTCCCGGGCCGATCCCGGGCTGACCCCCAGAACCTGGAGGTCCCCCTGATGGCTGTTGAGGCACGCTCCGTCGTCGTACGGCTCACCGCCGAGACCGCCCAGTACATCGCCCAGATGCAGGCCGCCGGCCGGATCTCCGCGACAGCGATGAAGCCGGCCGAGGCCGCGGTCATGCGGCAGTCCGCGGCGATCGACGACCTCGGCGGGAAGGCCGGGAAGCTCGGCCTCGCCGCCGCCGCGGGCCTCGCGGGCATGGGGAAGGCCGCGATCGACTGGGAGTCCCAGTGGGCCGGGGTCGCGAAGACCGTCGACGGCACCAGCGGCCAGCTGAACGCCCTCGAGGACGACCTGCGTGGTCTCGCCCGAGAGATGCCCGCCACCCACCAGGAGATCGCGGCCACCGCGGAGGCAGCCGGCCAGCTGGGTGTCGCGACCGGGGACATCACCGACTTCACCAAGGTCATGGTGGAGATGGGGGAGACCACCAACCTCACCGCGGACGCCGCGGCGACCAGCATCGCGCAGTTCATGAACGTGATGCAGACCGCGGCCGGTGACGTCGACGAGATCGGCAACACGATCGTCGACCTCGGCAACAAGGGCGCCTCCACCGAGGCGCAGATCACCGAGATGGCGCAGCGGGTCGCCGGCGCCGGCACCACCATCGGCGCGACCGAGGCGGACGTCCTCGGCCTGTCGGCGGCGATGGCGAACCTGGGGATCCAGTCCGAGCTCGGTGGCGGCGCGGTGCAGCGGGTGCTGTTGGGGATCAACACCCAGGTCGCGTCCGGTGGCGAGAAGCTGCAGGACTACGCCGACGTGGCCGGCACCAGCGCGGACGAGTTCGCGCGGGCGTGGGGGAGCGACCCGGTCCGGGCGTTCGACATGCTCGTCCAGGGTCTGGGGCGGATCCAGGACTCCGGCGGTGACGTCGCCTCGGTCCTCGGGGACATGGGGATCAAGGGCACCCAGAACCTACAGGTCATGCTCCGGCTCGCCGGGTCCGGGGACATGCTGTCCCGGTCGCTGGACCAGTCGAACGCAGCGTGGGAGCAGAACACGGCGCTGACCGACGAGTACGGGAAGCGTGCGGAGACCACCGCCTCCCAGGTCCAGGTCGCGTGGAACCAGATCAAGGACGCCGCGATCGAAGGCGGGGCCGCGGTCCTCCCCGTGGTCGCGGACATCGCGACCGGTATCGGCACCGTCGCGGACGCCTACGGGTCGCTGCCGGGCCCGATCCAGGACATCACCACCGGCGCGCTCGCCCTCACCGCGATCCTCGGCGGGGGCCTGTGGTTCGGCGCGAAGGTCGTCAACGGCATCACCTCCACCCGCGCATCCCTCGCGACGCTGCGCCCCGAGATCTCCCGCGTCGGCACCACCCTGGCCACCCGGTCCGGGGTCCGCCCGTTCATCGCCGACCTCGGCATCATGGCCACCACCTCCCGCACCGCCGGGGCGACCACCACCCGCGAACTCGCCCGCGTCCAGGCCGCCTCCCAGCGCGTCCGCTCCAGCCTGTTCTCCTCCGGCCTCAAGGGCGCCGGCCTCCTCGCCGGGATCGCCCTCGCCTCCTCCGACGCCGCCGACGGCCTCGCGCTCACCAACACCGCGTCCTACGCCCTCATGGGCCTCATCGCCGGCCCCTGGGGTGCCGCGATCGGCGGCGGTGTCGGCCTCATCAAGGACTTCCGCGACACCTCGAAGGACGCGGCCGGCGCGATCGACGGGTTCAACGACAGCCTCGACGACACCGACGTCACCCGGATGCTCGCCGGGTTCGAGGCCCTGCAGTCCAAGACCACCGACCTCAACGCCGACCTCGAGGACACCTCGTTCATCCTCAGCCGAGGGTGGAAGGACGGCCTGTCCGACACCTGGTCCGGGATCGTGGACCTCTTCGGCACCGGCGCCGACGAACTCAACCAGGCCAGCGACAAGTCGGTCGACAAGCTGACGAACCTCACCGGGGTCCTCAACGGGGTCGCCCTGGCGAACAACGACTTCATCGCCTCGGCGACCGACGGGCTGATGAACCTGCCGTACGGCAACCTCGAGGACCTCGCCCGGGTCGGGTCGAAGGTCCAGCCGGTCCTCGACGAGCTCGGGTATTCGCTGCAGGACCTGATGTCGATGAAGCCCGGGTCGGACGAGGCTGTGGCGGCGGTGCAGGCGATCAACGACGCCCTCGCGCACGCCGACTCCAACGCCGGCCGGGTGGAGGCCGTCGACAGCGCGCTGGATGGTCTCGGGAACCAGATGGAGACCACCGCGGACCGGGCCGATGCGCTCTCCTCCGCGCTCGACGACCTCCTCGACCCCAACATCAGCCTGTCGGCGGCCACCGACGAGTGGACCACGGCGCTGCGGCACCTCAACGACGACCTCGACAAGAACAACCGGACCCTGAAGGGCAACAGCGACGCGGCGATTAAGAACCGTGCCGCGATCCGCGACCGGGTCGGGCAGATCAAGGACCTCCTCGTCGCGGAGGCGGACGCGGGGGCGTCGTCGGGGAAGCTGCGGAAGTCGCTCCTCTCGCAGCGCGACGCCCTCATCGACGCCGGCAAGGCCGCGGGGATCTCGCGGGAGGACATGCGGGCGTACCTGAAGGTCCTGGGCCTCACCCCGAAGCTGATCAAGACGGTGATCCAGGCGGACACCGGGCAGGCGATGTCCGCGATGGACAAGGTCGCCAGGTTGCTGCGGTCGATGGACGGGGACACCGCCACCACCTACGTGCGGACCGTGTACCAGCACATCGGGAAGTCCACGCAGGGCGGCGGCATGGACGGCGACCCGTCAACCCCGCAGGCGGGCGGCGGGTTCGTCCCGAAGACCGGCCTCCCGTACGCCGACCGGCACCCCTACCTGTTGGCCGACGGTGAGGGCGTCACCACGAACCGCCGCGGGGAGACCGACCGGTTCCGTGACGTCATCTCCGGGATCAACGCCGGCATGACCCGCGCCCAGGTCAAGGGCATGTTGGCCGACGGCGGGTTCGCGGGCGCCGGCGGGGCACGGTCCCTGGACGAGCGGCTCGAGATCGCGCAGCTGCTGCAGACGATCCGCGGCTACCGGCACGACCTCGCCGCCGGCGGGAAGGACCATCTCAGCGGCATCGCGCGCAGGATCGCGGAGCTGCAGCTCGAGGCCGCTGAGCGGGACCTGCGTCGCGCGAAGCACGCTGATGAGCGGGAGGCCGCCCAGGCAGCCCGGGAGAAGGCCCAGGAGCAGCGGCAGCAGCGTGCCGAGCTGTCCGCTGGCCTCGGTGGCCTGTTCGACTCGATCTTCCCTCCCGCCGAGCAGACCCGGCTCCAGCAGGTCACCGCCGCGATCGCGGACTTCCAGGACCAGTGGCTCGCGGCCGGCGGGCAGTGGACTCAGGACCTGCGCGACTGGGCGCACCAGGCGGAGGCCGCTGCGGCGCAGTACGACGCGAACGCGGCCGCGATCGAGGCCGAGCAGACGAAGCGTGACGAGCTCGCGCAGACTCTCGACGAGCAGAAGTCGCAGCTCGAGCAGCTGACCTCGACGATGGAGTCGTTCGGGTCGTCGGTGGCCGGGAACTTCACCGGCAACCCGTTCACCCGCTCCAGCCTCGACCGGCCGGCGCCGGGCCAGACTGTGCTCGAGCAGCAACTCGCCGGGGCGCAGGCTGCCGGGGACGCGGCGGCGGCGTCGCGGTTGATGCAGCAGATCGCGCTCGCGCAGGCCTCTGGGGCGACGGGGCTCGAGGCGTTGCGGGCGTCGGTGGAGGGTGACATCGCGGACGCGGAGGCGTTCACCGCGGCGTTGGCCGAGCTGGCGTCGAAGGGTCTGGACACCACGGGTCCGCTCGGCGTCCTGTACGCGCAGCTCGCGGCGTCCGGGGACGTGGTGACCGCGGAGGACCTCGCTGACCTGTCGGCGGCGCAGATCGACGAGTACGAGAAGTTGTTCGCGGCTCGGGAGGACGTGGCCGCGGTGGTGGCTGCGCAGGCCACGCAGGCGATGTACGGGGAGCAGTTCGCGCAGATGGTGGCCGTGGTGGACCAGTCGACGGCGGCGGTCCGTGCGCTCGACGCGACGATCACGGTCCTGGAGGCCACGCAGGCGGTCCTCGGGGAGCAGGTCCGGGCCGGTGCGGAGGCCGGTGCGGCGCAGCTGCATCCGGACCTGCGGGCGATCAAGGGCGCGGTCGACGAGCTGCCGCGGAAGCTGCAGCAGTTGATGCGGACGAAGGGGTAGGTAGATGCCGATCATCGTCGACCTCGCCGCCGAGCCGGGTACCGGCCTGGACCTCACGGCGATCTGGTTGAACACTGCCACCGACCTCTCCGACGTCCGGTCCTTCCGGAAGGTCGGTGGCCCGCTGTCGGCGAACACCAAGGCCCGGGTCGACATCCGGCAGCTCGCGAACCGGGTCCGGCTGATCCGGCAGGGCAGCGTTACTGGTGCCGTGGATCTGGCCGAGTCGCAGAGTGTGCCCCTCGTGCACCTCGACCGCGACGACGTCGCCTGGTTGCGGGCCCGCACCGGGGTGCTGATGTGCTTCCGGGACCACGTCGGGACGAAGTTCTACGGCGCATGGTCGGAGACACCGCGTGAGGTGCAGCCCCAGTTCCGGGACTGGATCGACGTGAAGCTCTCCGTCGACCAGGTAACGCACCCCGAGGCGGTCTGACGTCGTGCAGCCGTTGACCGCGGCCCCCCGCGAGCATCTCACCGAGGAGCAGGTCCGGGACCTCATCACCGGTGACGAGGTCACCGTGTCGTCGGGCCTGGAGTTGCTGGACTCCCAGAACCGGTTCATCGAGGACATCTCCGACGACATGGTCGGCGGGACGGTCGGCCACGAGGGCCGCGGGACCGTGCATGGGACGTGTTCGTTGCAGATCCAGCGGCCGTTGGCGTGGGGTCGGGACCGGGTGCGGGTGTACCGGACCCTGTCGAATGGGGCGGTGACGGCGCGGTTCAACCGTGGCGTGTACGTGCTGACCACCCCGAAGGACCAGCGCGGGGAGACACCGCAGACGTTCGACGTGCAGGGCTACGACCTGCTGCAGCCGCTCCTCGACCCCGTCGGGGACACCTACGTGGTGATGCCCGAGGCCGGCGTCGACCTGGTCACGAACTCCGGGTTCGAGGGAGGGATCACCGGATGGGAGTCGAATCCGGCGTTCGGGGCGATGACGCCGGCCACGCTCGCGTCTTCGACACTGCACGCCTCCGCGGGTACGGGCTCGCTGGAGATCACGTGGCCGACCGCTTCCCGCTCATGGGCGAACACTCACTCCGGCGACTTCGTGGTCGGGAAGACCTACCTGTTCGAGGCCGACGTGTGGGTGCCGCTCGATGGGCCCAGCTTCTTCCGGTTCGAGGTCATCTTCCTGGCCGGTTCGCCGTGGATGGCGCCGACCAAGGGAGCCATGAACCACTTCGAGTGGCTGTGGACTGCCACGAAGTCCGATGTCTTCATCGGGCTCACGGCCCAGGACCCGGTCGCCGGCACGAAGACCTGGATCGACGGGTTCCACGCCACCGGCCAGTCCACGACCTGTCTCGACGCGGTCCGCACCGTGATCGAGTTCGCCGGCGGCGGCGCCCCGTTCTCCGTGGACGGCACCCAGCAGGTCGCCGTGTTGCCCGGCCCGATGGTGTGGGGGCTCACCGAGTCCCAGCCCACGACGTGGCTCGACATCTGCAACGACCTCCTCGACGCCATCGGGTACGGGGCCCTGTGGGTCGACCAGGACGGCACCTACCGGTCCGAGCCGTTCGTGCCCCCCGAGCAGCGGCCGGTGTCGTGGACCTTCGACCTCGCCGACGAGCGGACCAACCTCGTCGGCGGGGACCGCACCAGCGAACAGGACGTGTGGGACGCCCCGAACCGGTGGACGTTCGTGCGCCGCGGGATGGCTGTGCAGCCGGTCGAGGGCGACGGGATCTACACGGTGAACAACCTCGCCCGCGGCCCCGCCTCACAGGCATCTCTCGGGAAGGTCCGCCGGAAGACGGTGTACCTCGACGCCGTCGACCAGGCGGCGCTCGTCGCGCGGGGTGATCGGGTCGTGGCCGAGGACACCGCCGCGACCCGGACCGTGACTCTGTCGGTGGACCCGCTGCCGATCGCCGGGCACCTCGACGTCGTCCGGTACGTCGACGGGGACGACGCCGCGGTCGCTGAGGTCGTGTCGTGGGAGGAGCCGCTCGATGGGTCCCAGGGCCGTTGGGTCCTCGAGGTCGTCCTGTGAGCGGGGGTGCGTGATGGCCAGTGAGGTCAACGAGGTCCAGATGACCGCGACCGTCACCACCGCCTCCCCGGACCTGTGGATCCTCATCGACGGCGCCACCGCCTCCTGTCCCGCCTACGTGCTCGACGTGGCCGCGTACAGCGTGGGCCAGCGGGTCCGTGTCACCGTCCGGAACCCGCAGATCCCGGTTGTCCAGGGCGTCGAGAGCTGAGAGGGAAGGGGGCACCGGAATGGGTCTACGTGAAGAGGCGTTGGCGGCTGCGGACGCGGCGAAGGAGCAGCGGGAGGCGGCCGCCCGGGGGGTCCTGGCGGCGCGGCTGGACCCGGCCCCGGTCGACGGCCTGACGGTCGTGGACACCGACCCGCGGCTGGTGGTGTTCGGTGACGGTGCTGGCCTGTTCCTCGCGGTCTACGACCAGGGCAACCCGACGCGGGTCACCCGCGTGGTCGGGCAGCCCGGGGACTGGACCCACCGTGGTGATGTCGCGTCCCTGACGGCGTTGGGTCTGATCCTGGCCGCCGAGGCGGGGGCCTGACATGGGGTCCTGGCGTCAACTCGCCGCGCTCCCGGAGACCAGGTGGGAGGCCGCCGCGGTGTTCCACGGCGGGAAGGTGTACCTCCTCGGCGGGCAGCGGTTCTTCTCCGGTGGCAGTAGTAGCTACCAGAACACCATGTTCATCTACGACCCGGCCGGGAACACGTGGACGGCCGGGCCGCCACTGCCCGCGACGGGTCCGGCCTACGCGTTCTCGACCGCCGCCGACGGCATCCACCTCGTGTTCCCGGTCACGGGCGCGCACTACGCGATCGACCCGGCAGACCCCGTGCCGGTGTGGGCTGTCCGCACGTCAGCGCCGGCCCCCACCCTCCTCCGGGCGGCGCACTTCACCGACGCGTCGGGCCGGTTCTACCTCGCAGGCGGCACCCTCGTCGGTAGCGGATCCTCGTTGAAGGTGAACCGGTACGACCCCACCACCAACGGGTGGACCGCCCGAGCAGACCTGCCCGCCAACTTCGACACCGGCTCGACCACCTCCGAGGGCGTCCTCGGCGGCGACAACAAGGTGTACCTCGGCGGGTCAACCGCAGGGCTCGCGGTCTACGACCCCGCCACCGACACGTGGTCCACGACCACGGCACCACCCACCGGCGGGTTCGGGACATCTGCCGGGCAGGTGTCGCGGCTGCCGTCCGGGATCGTGCTCTCCGTGGGGCGCCGTACCTACAGCGGGCTGCTGTCCCGGGTCGACGGGTACAACCCCGCCACCGGAACATGGACCGCGGGCGTGACCCCCGACTTCCCTGCATCGATCTCCGACATGTCCATCACCGCGGAGCCAGGCGGGCAGATCTACCTCCTCGGCGGGACGGTCGACAGCGCCACCACCACCGAATCCACCGCGCAGGCGTGGGCGTACAAGCAGAACGAACCCCCCACCGTCGCCACCCTCCTCACCATGACCAGCGGGGCCCTGGTCTCCACCGCCTCCACCAACCGCGCCCGGCACCAGTTCAACGACCCCAACGCCGGGGACTCCCAGTCCAAGTTCGACTGGCGCTACCGCAAGGTCGGCGACCCCACCTGGACCACCGGCACCGTCATCTCCCCCAACCCCTGGCACGACATCCCCGCCGGCACCCTCACCCCCGGGAACTACGAACGCCAGATCCTCACCTACGACGCCGCCGGCGAACCCGCACCCGCCTTCACGGCATCCGGGTTCTTCACCGCCGCCACCCCACCGGCCGGGCCGTCGATCACCTACCCGATCAACGGACAGACCCTCGACCAGGCCGAACGGGTCGACTGGTCCATCCCCGCCCAGGACTCCTACCAGGTGCGCCGCGTCGCCGACGACGGCGCCGGCGCACCCAACCCGGCGGTCATCTACTACGACACGCTCGAGGTCGTCGACACCCTCACCCGGTCGCTGCCGCTGAACTTCGCCGTCAACGGCCGCACCGAGCACGTGCAGGTCCGGGTCAAGGACGGTGGCCTCTGGTCCGACTGGGTCTCCGTGTCCGGAGATGTGTCCTACACGCCCCCGCCGGCCCCGACGTTCACCGCCTACCCCGACCCGACCGACGGGTCGCTGCTGGTCATGATCGCGAACCCCGACCCCACCGGTGCCGAGCCCGCCGCGGCCTACAACGACATCTACATCACCGAGCCGCTGCCGTCCGGGGTCGTGACCGAGGAGCGGCGGGTTACCGAGCATCCCGCTAACACGCCATGGCGGTACCGGGTGCCCGTCGGCTCCTGGGACTACTCCGGGGCCCGGATCCGGGTGGTCGCCGTAGCGGCGAACGGCACCACCTCGTCGTCCATCTGAACCAGAAGGAGGCGGGGGCCCGGGGAGACCGGGCCCCCTGGGCGAAGGCAGCCGACCCTACCGGCCGCCCGCGCTTGCACACGAGGAGACCACGACCCAGCCCCCAGATACCAGAGGCCCGGGTCACCGACGCGAGGGAGACGCGGGTGCCACCACCGATCGAGGAACCCACCCTGGGCGAAGTGCTCAGACGCATCGACAGCCTCACCGTGCAGGTCACCAACCTCGTCGCCGAGCTGAAGGAAGACCGCCTCGCGGCCGCGAAGACCTACATGCGGCAGGACGTCTACCTCGTCGAGCGGCAGGCTATCGAGGCCAACCTCTCCGACGTCCGCGCTGACCTCGCACACCTGGCCTCGACGACCGACACCCAGTTCAGCACGATCGAGAAGCGGCATCGTGCGGACGACGACAAGCGCCGCCAGATGTGGGCCACCATCGGCGGCCTCACCCTCGGATTCCTGAGCCTGCTCACCACCGTCATCATCGCCTTCATCAAGTAGGGGTGCCCATGTTCAGTCGACTCTCCGGCTACGTGCCCTCGCGGCGGGCGCTCGGGATCGTGTGGGTGTTCATCGGCATGTTCGCCGTCGCCCTGCTGGTCTTCCTGGTCGCGGTCGTGTTCTCCACCCAACGGCAGCTCGACGCCGCCACCGAGGACAGCCGCGAATCCCAGACCGACCGCGCCCAGCTGCACGCCGCGGTCGACGACCTCGCCGGCGCCCTGGCGAAGGCGAACGAGCGGCTCGTCGACGCCGGCCGGCAGCCCGTGACGGAACCTCCCGCCCCGGAGGTCATCGCCGGCCCCGCGGGTGAGCCAGGGGCGACAGGTGAGCCCGGTGCGGCCGGGCCTGCAGGCGAACAGGGCGAGACCGGGGACACCGGGGACACCGGCCCAGCAGGACCCAGAGGCCCCGCTGGGGCCCGTGGACCAGCCGGCCCGGCTGGCACACCGGGGACACCCGGCGCGGACGGGGAGACCGGCCCTGCAGGCCCCCAGGGCCCCCAGGGGCCTGCTGGCCCCCAGGGTGAACGCGGCGAACCCGGCCCGAAGGGCGACCAGGGGCCGGCCGGGGAGAACCCGTGGCCGTTCACGTTCACCTTCACCGTCCAGACCAACCCCGTGCAGACGACGACCTACACCGTGACCTGCACCGCCGACGGCTGCACCGTCACCGAGTCCTGACCCGCCCACCGGCCCGCCGACTCCGGGTCCGCCTCGCGGTCCTGCTCGACCGTCTCGGGAGCCGCCCCGCCATGCCCCACGCCGAGCCGGTGAATGGCCTGCCCGCGCACCACCGCGTCGTGAAGGAGATCCCCATGCAAGGACGCCGACTCCCGGACACCCCGGCCGGCCGACTCCCGGACGCCTGGGAGCCGGGCGACTTCTGGAAGGTCCTCACCGCCGACGGCGCGCGTCCGGTCACGCCCGAGGAGTACAGCGGAGCGGGTCGCGACTACAGCGGCAACCTCACCGGCACGGTGTGGTTCGTCGTCACGCCGAACGGTCTGCTCGGCGGGCTCAGCCTGCACACCGTGCGCGAGCACGAGGACAGCACGATCTCGATCCGCCCCGGGGACGGCTCCAGCAACTCGGTGCTGATCGAAGGGGCCGGTGGCAAGAGCTGGCACGGCTACGTCGAGCACGGCGTCTGGAGGGCCTGCTGATGGCCAGGATGCCCGGCACCGAGTGGGTCGGTGAGCAGTCCCCCCGCGTCCCGATGGAGCGCTACGACATCGTGTGCGTCCACACCATCGTCGGCTACGCCCCCGCGCACGCCGCGCACTTCTCCGTACGCCGCGACGGCCACATCTTCCAGTCCCGCGACACCGCCTACCGGTCGGCCGCGAACCTCGACGGCAACCACCGCGTCATCGCGATCGAGAACGAGGACCACGGCGACCCGTTCCCCACCTGGACCGGCTCCAACGTGCCGGCCCTCACCGACGCGCAGGTCGCCGCGAACGCCCGCATCCTCCGCTGGGCCCACGAGGAGCACGGCGTCCCGCTGCAGCTGTGCCCCAACTCCCGGCCGGCCTCTCGTGGGCTCGCATACCACCGGCAGGGCATCGACGGCGCCTTCACCGACGGCTACCCCGGCCGCGTGCCCGGCGGCGAGACGTGGACCACCAGCCCCGGGAAGGTCTGCCCCGGCCGGAACCGCATCGCCCAGATCCCCACGATTCTCAACCTCGCCCAGGAGGACGACATGGCTCAGTACGCCGACCAGCTCGACAAGATCCAGAAGGCCGCCGAGGCCGCCCAGGCCGCCGCCGAGCAGGCCACCCGGATGCTCGCCCGGCAACGCGGCCGGCAGCTCGCCCAGGCGAAGCGGATCCGCGCGATCATCGAGAAGGGCCACGCCGCGACCGAGGCCGACCACGAGCAGCTCCACACCGACCTCGCCGAGCTCGTGGACTCACTGGCCAAGGACTGACCGATGCGCCACCGCCTGCGCCGCGTCATCCACCTGCTGGTCGCGACGTACAACGTCGGGAGCCGCTCCGACGCGCACGTCCTCGACGACCTCCGCCGGCTCGCCGACCTCGGCGTGCGGGTGTTCCTCCTCCAAGAGGTCGCCGACCGGCACCACATGCTCGCACGGTTCGCGGAGGCTGCTGGGTTCCAGCTGCACCAGGGCGACTCCAACGACCAGGGTCACGTCGCGGTCCTCGTGCACGACGACTACCCGATCAAGTCCGCCGGCTACTGGCGCTGCACCGACCGCACCGAGGTGGGCGACTGGGGCGCCGGCCCCCGGGTGCTCGCCGCGAAGTGGATCGCGTGGGTGGAGATCGAGGTCGCCGGGCGGGTCCTGTGGTTCGGGTCGACGCACTTTCCTCCGTCGGTGCAGCGCAAGAAGGCCACGCCGGGCCGGGCGCGTCGGCGGGCCCTGTTCGCTCGGCAGGTCGTCGCGGTGCGGGCCTGGTGGACGACGCGGCGCGGCGGGAAGGTCCTCGGCACGGACGACAACGCCACGACGGCGTTCCCGCTCCTCCGCGCGCTCCGTGTCATCGGCCGCGCCGGCCGGCGCGGCGCGCGTGTGGTGCTCCGCACCGCTGCCTCCCACGGACACCGGCCCATCGACAAGATCCGCGTCGCCTGGCGCCGCTGGCTCAAGGTCAGCCCTGCCCAGGCCCTCGACGGCTACTCCAGCGACCACCGACCGGTGGTCGTTGACCTCGAGATCAAGGAGACCCGCTGATGTTCACTCGCCTGTTCTGGAGGCGCGCCACCGAGCGTGCCGTGAAGTCCGCCGCCCAGGCCCTCGCCCTCGGCATCGGTACCGCCGCGTCCTTCGACGCCGTCCACGCCGACTGGCCCTACCTCGGGTCCGTCGCGCTCGGCGGGGCGGTCCTGTCGTACCTGACCTCGCTGATCACCTCCGGCGCCGGCCCGGAGAACGACCCCTCCGTCGTCGAGTAGGCCTGTCGTGGGCCGGACCACCGGCCTACTCCTCGGGGCAGGCCTCGCCATCCCAACCGCCCAGCTCGCCGCGGCGTACGCCGCCTGGCTGTGGTGGCGCCACGACATCCGCCGGACCCGCTGATGCGCCGCCAACGCATCACCTGGGCCGCGCTCGTCGGCGCACCCATCACCGTCGAACTCTGGGCCGTCGCCACCGGCCGCACCCACTGGACCCTCTCCCCCCAGCTCCGGTGGGCGCTGCGATCCCACACCCGTCCGGGTGCCGCTGCGACCACGGTCCTCGTCGGCGCCGGGTCCGCGTGGCTCGCGCACCACCTCCGCGAGCTCCCACCCACCGACACCCCCACGCCCCACTGAGGAGACCCTGATGCCACGTGCCTGGTTCTGCCGAGGATCGGAGGACTTCAACGTCGCCGGCCCGATCGCCCCCGGCGACCCCTACCGGCCGGCCGCCGCCGTATGGACGTTCTGGGACGCCGAGACCGGCGGCAACCGGTACACCGGCCTCCTCCTGGCCGGGACGACCCCGGTCGACTCGATCACGGTCCCGCACACCGGGCAGCCCCCCGCGTTCCAGGGCCCGGACACCGACCCGATGGTCGTGGCGATGTGGGTGCAGGCCGGGGAGTCCACCACCCGCCGGATGATCGATGCCGGCGCGGACATCGCGGTCCAGGCTGCAGCCGACCGTGAGGCGGTGGCGGCTGACCGTGCCGCAGTCGAGGCTGTGGGGACCACGAACGACACGATCATCGCGGGCCGGATCAACGACCCGGCGTCTGCAACGGCAGGTGCTCTTTCGGCCTCGTATGTCCAGAAGCCCACCGCCGACCTCGGGGACTGGACGCTCCTGCGGCGCGACACCTCCGACGTGACCAAGGGCGTCGCATGGACCACCCCATCGACGGTCGTGGCGCGCGCGCTCGGGTGGGTCATCGTCACCGACTACGCCACCCCCCAGGACGCCATCGACGACGCCGTGACACTAGGCCGGACCACCGCCTACGTCCCCGCCGGTCACCACGTCCTGACCGACGCACTGATCGGCGTATCGGGCCTCTGGCTCAAGGGCGCCGGCAAGGACGCGACCTTCATCGAGTGCGGCACCTCAATCCCCAGCGGCGGCGCAGGTATCGGCCACCGCCTGATCGACATGGCTGGGTTGACCGACTGGCAGATCACCCACCTGACCCTCGACATGTCCGCGATGACGGTCTTCACCTCCGGCGTCCGGTGCATCCACGCAGCCGACGCGAGCCAGTACGCCGTCCAGTTCTGCGGGTTCAAGACCCCCGGCGCGGCCGTCGCCTCGATCGGCTCCAGCTACTACAGCATCACCGACAACCACGCCGAGGCCATCTCCTCGGACGGGGTCGCGCACCACGACGGCGTGATCGACCAGTGGGGTGGCTGCCACCACTTCGAGGTGCTGCGCAACACCATCGAGGGCAACGGGATCGCGAAGTACCCGATCCTCGTCACGGGCGAGGACACTGCCGCCGTCGCCGCAGCCTGCCATCACTTCGACATCGACAAGAACCGGATCTACAACGCTCGGTGGGTCGGCATCTGGGTCAACGGCCGCGAGGGAGTTAACACCGACTTCAAGGTCACCGGCAACACCGTTGACGGCGTCACCGACTACTTCGGCATCGCAGTCTCCGACGTGCGCCGCTTCACCGTCATCGGCAACCACACCCTCAACACCGGCAGCAACGGCATCCGGGCCTACCAGGAGACCGCCGGAGGGGCCGGCGGCATCACCGGCGCCCAGGACGGCATCATCGCCCACAACATCGTGCACAACGCCAACGTGCTGCTCTCCGCCGCCAGTGACACGGGGGCGGCCATCTGCATCAACGACATCTCCGGCGGCATCGTCGAGGGACCCAACGTCGTCACCGGCACGACCCACACCTACGCGGTGCACTTCAGCACCACCGCTGCACTCACCTCCAAGCACGTCGACGGCGTGCTCGCTGCGGGGACGCTCGGGACGGTCAACAACAACCCGGCCGGCGGCAGCTACACCCCCACCGTGACCGCCGTCGCCAACGTCGCCACTGTCACCGCATCGGCGGCGATCTGGTCCCGCGACGGCGACCTCGTGACCGTCCGAGGCCGCATGACGATCACCCCCACGGCAGGCGCCAACACCACCACCCAGGCGTCGATCAGCCTCCCGGTCGCATCGAACCTGGCCTCCGCGTCCACCGACCTGTTCGGCACCGCAGCCACCCAGTTCGGCACAGTCGCCGCAATTAGCGCCGACACCACCAACGACTGGGCACAGGTTCAGTTTCCGGCTCCGGGGACGGCGGCGTACATCTTCTACTACAGCTTCACCTACAAGGTGCTCTAGCCAAGCGGAGACGGCACCACCGAGTCAGCGCCGACAAGGTGCGCCGCGATCGGCTCCACCCTCGCCAGCCACTCATCAAGAACCCCCGACCCCACCCCGAACCTGTCACGCTCCAGGGCAGCCAAGACAGTCATGTTGCCGTACCGGAACGTCCGCAACTCCCGCTCCCGGGACGCGTCGTAGGTCAACCGCTCGACCTTCGTCTCTGCCACGGCGAGATGCCCGGCGATCTCATCCTCGGCTACACCGAGGTGTCGCAGGATGCCGGCCACCGTGACTGCGGGGTCCGCGGCTAGGGTCTCGTACTCGATGAACATGGGTTCGTAGCCGTGCTCGGCCCAGAACGACGCCAGGTACTCCTCCTGGCGACGCAGCAACACCACCTCGTCCGCCAGCTCGCGCATCGTGGGGGCGTACTCCGGCCGGTCCTCACGCGCCGGACTGGTCGAGTGCCAGATCCCAGACTTCCTCGCGTGGACCCACGACCACGCCTGCGCCGCGATGTCACGCCGGTACAGGAAGAACGTCGGGGTGCTCACGCTCGGGAAGACCCGGTCCCATTCCACGACAGGCAGGGTGTCCCGCAGACGCACCGCGTCAACCTGCATCCCGAACCGGCCGCCTGAGGACTGCTGCCCTACGAGGTTCGCGAAGTATCCCGGCAGCGAACCGGCCAACGCTCGGGAGTGAGTCGCCCGGTCGGGGTTCAGCCACTCATCGGGATTGCCAGCCAGACCGGTCGCAGCCAGCAGCTCGGTCAGCCACGTCGACCCGCACCGGCCGGTCATGAACATGACGTAGGGCTGCACGTCGCCCCAGTCCATCGCGTCGAGGCGTCCCCCGCCGGTCACCGCGACGAGTCGGTCCTTGTGATCCATCGTTGCAGCATAGAGCCGGCACCCGAACCCCGCATACGGCAGGGATAGCCCGTAAGCCCACCGCCCCCTCGCACACAAGCCCCGCCCCTCCGCCACCACGGCGGAAGGGCGGGGCCACTTCCGTCTTCCCAGACCCCGACGTACAGTCGATAGCCCAACTCGACAAGCGGCCCCCGCCGGTGCGCCAACACCGTGCGGAGGCCTAGCCGTCCAACCGAATCCGACTCGGAGGAACGACCATGCTGCACGCTACCCGCGCCCTGCCCGCCCTGGCAGACCTCACCCCACTCCAGAAGGCGTACTTCGGCTACCTCGCCAACTACGAAGCCCTCACCCGCGACCTCTACGACTACCACCTCACCAACTGGTTCCAGTGGTGCCGCGACCACAACCTCGACCCCCTCACCGTCGACCGTCCCCACGTCGCGATGTACGTCCGGTACCTCTCCGAGGTCCGCGGCAACAAGGCCTCCACCGTCGGCACCACCATGGCCCCGATCAAGGGGTTCTACCGGTACGCCATGGTCGAGGGCCTCATCGACCGCGACCCCGCCGCCTACGTCCGGCTCCCCAAGATCCACTACGAGAAGAAGCACCCCCTCGAGCGCGAGGAACTCCGCCGCCTCATCAACGCCGGCAAGGAGCTCGGCGGCCGCCACTGGGCGATGATCGAGCTCTTCACCGTCCACGCGCTCCGGATCAGCGAGACGTGCTCGATCGACATCGAGGACTACCAGGACGTCGAGAAAGGCCGCCGAGTGCTGCACTTCACCAGGAAGGGCGGCCGGACCTCCACCGTGCCTGTGCCGGTGGCCCTGCTCCTGGCGCTTGACGACGCCGCTGCAGGCCGCACGTCGGGCCCGCTGCTCACGACCCTGGACGGGCGCCGTCTGAACCGCCACACCGCTACGGGGGTGTTCGAGACGATCGTCCGGCGCGCGAAGATCGGCCGCCACGTCAACCCGCACCTCGTCCGGGCGTCCGTGATCACGGACGCGTTCGAGCAGGGCCTCCCGGGACGGCAGGTGCAGCGCCTCGCCGGGCACCTCGACCCCCGCACCACTTCGATCTACGACCTGGGCGCCCACAACCACGACACCCACCCGGCGCACATCATGGCCGCGCGACTCACCGCCTAGGACCCCTGTGGATGACGTCAGCGTGCCCGGCACCCGGTCGGGCACGCTGGCTCCCATGGACCTCGAGCACTGGACCGACCTCGACCTGGCGTACCTCCTGGCCTTCGGCACTCACCCGGACCTCCAGGGTCAGACCTGAGGCTCATGCAGCTCGACGTGCTCGGCAGGCACCCACGCGATCTGCGCGTTGACCGGCGCCACCCCACCACCATCGGCATACGTCACCAGCGCCTCCCACCGGCCCCCACCCTGCCGCCACTCCATGAGCACACCCGGGCAGCGACGACCCTCGGGAGTGACCACCCAGACGTGCCGCGGGGTCGCGTGACCAGCCTGCCCCGTCCCGTCAGTCGCCCTCACCATGCCCAGAACCCTACGATCGGCCGCCGACGCGGCCGGGCTAGTTGCCTGTCGACTGCAGATCGACCAGCCGCCAGTCCGCGCCACTCGTGTGCCGGACCTTGCACGTGTAGCTGTTCCGGACCAGCCCGCCGAAACTGTTCTGCGAGTCCACGTCGCCACTCACCGTCCATGACCCGTCCGTGTTCTCGGTGACAGTCTCACCGGAGAAGTCGGCTGATCCGGGCGACTTGAGCCGCTTGCCGACGAACTGCTGGCAGACGTCCTTGGCGCCGGCCTCGCCACCACCATCGTCAGACCCCGCGCTACAGCCAGTCGCCCCGAGCAGGGTGACCGCCACCAGCATGGGCACGAGCGTCCTCATGGGCGCGATCATGCCACCAGCCCCCGGATCGCGGCGACCTTCTCGTCCTCGTCGACGCCGAGGTACAGCGCGGTGGTGTTCAGTGTGGCGTGTCGCATCAGCTCCTGCACGACCCGGAGGTTCGCACCGCCGCGGAGCAGCAGCGTCCCGTACCCGTGCCGGTTGCGGTGGCTCGACCCAGCGATCCCCAGCTCGCGGAAGTGCGCAGTGACACGACGCGACACGGTGTTCGGCAGGATGTGCCCGGTCTCGGTTCGCTCGGAGGGGAACCAGTAGCCGTGGCGAGGGTAGTTCTGCGCGACAGCCCATAGGTCGGGGTGGGTCGGGAGCATCGCGCCCTGCCCACCCTTACCAATGACGTAGATGCCCGACTCAGTGATGTCGGCGCCAGCGAACTTCGCGATCTCGTGGGCGCGGAGGCCGGCGAGGAGGCCAAGCTGCAGGTGGGTGCGAAGGTCGCCGGTTGCGGAGCCGAGCGCGAGGTTGATCTCGTCGCGGGTCAACGGCCGCGGCCGAGGCTTCGGGGACCTCGGCCGCGTGATGGTGCGGGCGAGGTTGGTGGGGATCTCCCCGACTTCGACGGCCCAGTCGTAGAGAGACACGAGATGTCCGTAGTAGGTGCAGCGCGTCCAGCCGTCGTACTGAGAGAGCCATCGCTTGATCTGGTCTGCCGGCACGTCGAGGGTGCCCCACTCTCGGAGCCGGGAGCAGCGGAACTTCTCGCGCTGGTGGATCGTGCGCTCACGGGCCCCATTGACCTTCATCCATGTCGTGTAGTCCATCCACGTTCTTCTATCGGGACCCAGGGGGTCCGGTAAAGGGTCACGCGGCCAGCGTGAGCAAAGGCGGATACGGGTGAGTAACCTTCCGCCATGTCCACCGAAGTGAACGGCCCCGACACGAACGACGCGGAAGTGAACGACGCGGAGCTGAGCGGTCACGCCGGCGAGCTCGCCGTCGCCGTCGCGCAGGCCCACGGGGTCGAGACGATGTTCACCCTCTCGGGAGCGCACGTGTTTCCGCTGTACGACGGCGCCGTCAAGGCGGCGACGCCGCTGCGGCTGCTCGACGTGCGCCACGAGCAGACCGCCGCGTTCGCCGCCGAGGCGACCGGCAAGCTCACCCGGGTGCCGGGCCTCGCCGTCCTGACCGCCGGCCCGGGCGTCACGAACGGGCTCAGCGCGGTGGCCCAGGCCCAGTTCGCCGGCTCGCCGATGGTCGTGGTGGGCGGCCGGGCACCGCAGGGCCGCTGGGGCACCGGTGCGCTCCAGGAGCTCGACCAGCCGCCGATCTTCGCGCCGGTCTCCAAGCTGGCGCGGACGATCCCGACGGCCGGAGCGGTGCTCGAGGGCATGCACGAGGCGTTCGTGACCGCGCGGTCCCCGCACCGCGGCCCGGTGTTCGTCGACGTGCCGATGGACGAGCTCTTCAACAACGCCTCGGGCGCACTGCCGCAGGTCGGCCGGGCGCGCGGCGCCGACCCCGACCCCGATGCGCTCACCGAGGTCGCCGAGCTGCTCGCGGCCGCCCGGCACCCGGTGCTGATCCTGGGCACCGACGTGTGGGCCGACCACGCCGAGGAGGCCGCGCTCCGCTTCGTCGAGGCGGTCGGCGTGCCCACGATCACCAACGGCATGGGCCGCGGCGTGGTGCCGGGCGGGCACCCGCTGCTGGTCACCAAGGCCCGCAGCCAGGCCCTCGGCGGCAGCGACCTCGTGGTCGTCGTCGGCACCCCGCTCGACTTCCGGCTCGGCTACGGCGTGTTCGGCGGCGCCGTGTCGGATTCTGGGGCGAGCGCTCCGGCGGCCCAGGTCGTGCACGTCGCCGACTCCCCCGGCCAGCTCTCGGGCCACGCCGACCTCGCCGCGTCGATCTCCGGTGACCTCACCGCGGTCTTCGACGGGCTGCAGGCCGGCATGGAGCAGGTCGTGCGCCGCCCGGACTGGTCGGCGTGGGTCGCGGACCTCCAGGCGGGCGTCCGGTCCGCGGTCGAGCGCGACGCGGCGCTGCTGGGCGCCGAGGCCGACCCGATCCACCCGGCCCGGATCTACGGCGAGCTGGTGCCGCGGCTGGCCGAGGACGCGGTCGTGATCGGCGACGGTGGCGACTTCGTCAGCTTCGCCGGCAAGTTCGTCGAGCCGAAGCGCCCCGGTGGCTGGCTCGACCCCGGCCCCTATGGCTGCCTCGGCGCCGGGCTGGGCGCCGCCATCGCGGCCCGGCTGGCCCGGCCGTCCGCCCAGGTGGTGCTGCTCCTCGGCGACGGCGCCGCGGGCTTCTCGCTGATGGACGTCGACACCCTGGTGCGCCACCACCTGCCGGTGGTCATGGTGATGGGCAACAACTCCGCCTGGGGCCTGGAGAAGGGCCCGATGCAGATGCTCTACGGCTACGACGTGATCGCGGACCTCGCGCCCCGCACGGCGTACGACGAGGTGGTCCGCGCCCTGGGCGGCGCCGGCGAGACCGTGACCGACCCCCGCCAGGTCGGGCCGGCGCTCGACCGGGCCTTCGCCTCGGGCGTGCCCTACCTGGTCAACGTCATCACCGACGTCACCGCGACCTACCCCCGGAACAGCTTCGGTGTCTGAGCCGCGCCTCGTCGTGCGCCGGGCGACCGCCGCCGACCACGAGGCGGTCGGGGCGGTCACCGTCGCGGCGTACGCGGAGTTCGTGAACGGTCCCGACGACCACTACGTCGCGCTGCTGCGCGACGCGGCCCGGCGCGACCGGGAGGCCGAGCTCTGGGTGGCCGAGCGGGCCGGCGAGGTCCTCGGGACGGTCACGCTCGCGCTCGAGGGGTCTCCGTGGCGCGAGATCGGCGAGCCCGGCGAGGGCGAGTTCCGGATGCTCGCGGTCGCGCCCGGGGCGCGGCGGCAGGGCGTCGGCGAGGCGCTCAGCCAGCTGGTCCTCGACCGGTTCCGCGACCTGGGCGCGCACGCGATCGTGCTCTCCAGCCTGGCGGAGATGACGGCCGCCCACCGCATCTACGAGCGGCTGGGCTTCCGGCGGATCCCCGAGCGGGACTGGTCGCCGGTGCTCGGTGTCGACCTGGTCGCGTTCCGGCTCGAGCTCTGATGGACGCGACCCTGCGGTTCACGGTGACCGACGACGACACCGCCCTGGCCGTCGGCTCCGGCAGCCTGCCGGTGCTCGGCACCCCGCGGCTGCTGGCCTGGCTCGAGGCGGCCACCTGCGCCGCGATCGACCCGGCGCTCCCCGAGGGGTCGACGAGCGTCGGCACCCGCGTCGAGCTCGAGCACGTCGGCGCCAGCGCGGTCGGGCAGCAGGTCGAGGTGACCGCGTCGGCGTCGTACGTCGACGGGCGGCTGCACCGCTTCACGGTCGCCGCCCGCAACGTCGCTCCCGGGGGCGGCGGCGGGTCCGGCAAGGTCGTCGCCACCGGGGAGATCACCCGGGTGGTCGTCGACGCCGAGCGGTTCCTGTCCCGCCTCTGAGCCGTCCGGGGCTGGTTGTCTGCCGTCGAGGCACCAGAAATGGCTGCCGGCCGCGCCGCGGAGCAGCCATTCCAGGTGTTTCGACGGGAGACGGCCGAACCCCCTGATTTCCGCTCCGCCCCGGAGTTTGAGAGACTGCCCGTTGGCCCTGACGGGCCAGACACGTCCCGATCAGGAGGAAACCCCATGGGCAAGACCGGCCGCAAGCGCCGCGCTCGCAAGAAGAAAGCTGCCAACCACGGCAAGCGTCCCAACGCCTGAGCGCCACAAGCAACGAACCCCCGGACCTGACGGCCCGGGGGTTCTCTGCTGTGTGGAGCGTCTCGTCAGGTCTCGCGGATCTGCACCTGGACCTCGCGAAGCCGCAGCATCACCCGCTGGCGCAGGTCTGCGGGCGCGGGCTCCGAGCAGGACCGGGCGACGACGGCCTTGACCGTGCGCTCGAGGTCGTACTTCTGCAGGCAGGGGTTGCAGCTGTCGAGGTGGAGGCGGACCGCGGAGCAGTCGCTCTCGTCGAGCTCGTTGTCGAGGAAGTACACGATCCGCTCGAGGAAGTCCGCGCAGTCCCCCGGAGAGGGGTCGGCCCCGTGCTCGTGGCTCATCACGCACCACCCTCGGGGGTGCCGCGGCCGACGGTGAGCAGGTCGTTGTCGCGGACGTAGTCCGACAGCATGTCGCGCAGCTGGCGCCGGCCCCGGTGCAGGCGGGACATCACGGTGCCGATCGGGGTGTCCATGATCTCGGCGATCTCCTTGTAGGCGAATCCCTCGACGTCGGCGAGGTAGACCGCGAGCCGGAACTCCTCGGGGAGCCGCTGGAGGGCGTCCTTGACCTGGGAGTCGGGCAGGTGCTCCAGCGCCTCCATCTCGGCCGAGCGCAGGCCGGTCGAGGTGTGCGACTCGGCGCGGTGCAGCTGCCAGTCCTCGACGTCCTCGGACATCGACTGCTGCGGCTGGCGCTGCTTCTTGCGGTAGGTGTTGATGAAGGTGTTGGTCAGGATCCGGTAGAGCCAGGCCTTGAGGTTGGTGCCGGGCCGGAACTGGTGGAAGGAGGAGTAGGCCTTGGCGAACGTCTCCTGGACCAGGTCCTCGGCGTCGGCGGGGTTGCGCGTCATCCGCATCGCGGCGGAGTAGAGCTGGTCGAGGAACGGCAGCGCATCGCGCTCGAAGCGCGCGGACCGGTCCGTCTCGGTCTCGGTGTCGACGTCGATCTCGGCGAGCTCGCCGAGGCCGGTGGGGTCGAGGACGCCCTCAGGCGTCGGTGTGGGGTCAGTCATCGCATCCCAGACTAGCCCCGTGACGGGTGGATCGAGCACGGCCAGCATGGTGGGTGAACGCCTCAGGCCCGGCCGCCATTCCCACGGTCGTTCCCGCGCCCGCCGCCGGTGATCTCCCGGACGATCCACTCCAGTGCGCCCTCGACCACGATCTCCAGTGCGTCGGCCTGGGAGACAGCCCCGCGTGCGGGCACCTTGAGGCCGTGGTCGGCGCCGGGCACCACGCACAGGTCGAGGCCGTCGGGGAACTCCTCGGGCCGGCCCATCGTGTCGCGCTCGCCCTGGATCACCAGGGTCGGTACGCCGGCGCGCTCGAGCTCCTCGAGCCGCGACTTCTCCGGGCGGCCGGGCGGGTGCAGCGGGAACGACAGCGCCAGGCACCCGCTCGCCCCCAGCCGGCGGGCGCAGCGCGCGGCCGAGCGGGCTCCGGCGGACCGGCCGCCGACGACCAGCGGGGTGCGGGTGCGCAGCTTGTTGGCGGCGGCGACCAGCGCGTCGTCGAGCGTGGGCGGCGCGGTCGCGACCCGGCGGCCGGCCACCTTCCACGGCTGCTCGAGCCGCACGACCGTGACCCCGTTGCGGGGCAGGTGGTGGGCGAGCGCCTCGAGGTCGGCGGTGTCGACGCCGTTGCCGGCCCCGTGGCTGAGCAGCACGGTCGCGACCGGGCGCCGCGCCTGGTCGACGACCAGGCGGGCCTCGCCGTGCGGGGTGTCGATGCGCCGCTCGATGCTGGTCATCCGCCGGCTCCTTCGGGCTCGTCGAGCGGCAGCGGCTCGAGGAGCTCCGCGCCGTTGTTGCGCACGTTGTTGACCAGCGTGGAGACGGGGTAGGCCTCGAGCGTCCCCGGGGCGGCCGGCACCAGGAGGTCGAGCAGGTGGTCCTGCGGCGCGGTCGGGTCCAGCCACGCGGACCAGCGCTCCCGCTCGACCATCAGCGGCATCCGGTCGTGGATGTGGCCGACGGCGTCCTCGGCCTCGGTGGTGATCACCGTGCAGGTCCAGCGGAACCGGTCGGGGTCCTCGTCGGTCTTGGTCGGGTCGCGCCAGATCTCGTACAGGCCGGCCATCGCGAGCACGCCGTGGTCGCGGGGCCGGATGAAGAACGGCTGCTTGCGCGGCTTGCCGCTCGAGGTCAGCTCCTGGGTCGGGTACCACTCGAAGTAGCCGTCCGCCGGCAGCAGGCACCGGCGCTTCGCGAAGGCCCGCTTGTACGCCGGCTTCTCGGCCACGGTCTCCATGCGGGCGTTGATCATCCGGTTGCCGATCGAGGGGTCCTTCGCCCAGGACGGCACCAGGCCCCAGGTGAGCACCCGCAGCTGGCGCTCGGGCGGCTCACCTCGAGACGGGCGCGAGGCGCCCTCCTCAGCACGAGCCGAGCTCTCCTTGGACTGTGTCGAACTCTTGGGGGTGCGCTCGACGACCGCGTAGACCTCCTTGGTGGGGGCCACGTTGTAGTCGGGCTCGAGCGGCGCCGGGATGCGGACGTCCGCGATGTCGAACTCCTCGACCAGGTCCTCGGGACGCCGGCTGGAGGCGTAGCGGCCACACATACGGCGACCCTATCCGGGCGTGACAGGGTGGCGCTCGCAGGCGGCGCTAGACGCGGGTCAGCTCGTCGAGCAGCCGCCCGGCGGCCTCGTCGGAGTCGGGCAGGCCCTCGATCCAGACCCGGGTGTGCGGCACCGCTCCCCCGTCGAGCATCCGGCGCAGCAGGCCGACCCGGCGCCCGATCCGCTCGTCCCGGCCGGCGAGCACCACGACCCGGCCGGGCGCGACGTGGCCGATGGTCTCGGGCCCGGCGAACACGGTGCGGGCGGTGTCGCCCAGTTGTGCGGTGCGCATCGCGCGGGTGAGCACGTCGTCACGTCCCGAGGCGGCGTCGGGCCACGGCGGGGCGGCGACGACCACGAGAGCGTGCGACTCCGAGACGGGCGCCCCGGCCCGGTGCTCGCCGCGGTAGGCGTCCGACACCCGGCTGCGCAGGTGCGCGAGGCTCGAGAGCCCGGTCAGCGGGTCGTCGCACGAGAGTCCGTGCAGGTAGCCGAGGACGGCCTCGCTCCACGCGACCGTGAGCGCGCGGGTGGCGGCGAACTCCGGATCGGTGCCCAGCACCAGCCCGGCCGTGGCGGCGAGACCGTCGAGCGCCTCGTCGAGCGAGAGCCCGTCGCGGGCGAGCAGGGCGCCGGCCACCTCGCACGCGGCGATGGTGCCCGACCCCGAAGCAAGGGCCTCCCCGACTGCCTCGAACCGCGGCGGCAGGGCCGCGCGCAGCTGCGAGGACAGCTCCCCCCTTGCTCCGGGGTCGGCCGTGGTGGCACGCCGCCTGCGCGTCGTGAACCGGCCCACGGTTGCTCCCCCTCGGTTGGTCTGCCCCGAGGAAACGGACCGGCACGGGGTCCATGACGCGGTTGACGCGAACTTCGTCACTTTTTTTCTGGGCCCCGGTGCCGTGATCTTTTCCCCGGTGGCGCGTTGGGTGGGATGTGGCCAGTCATGTCTCCACCCTCGAGGGTCCCAGCGACGGGGAGCTGATCTCCGCCGTCCGGGGCGGCGACACCGACGCCTACGGCGAGCTCTTCGCACGGCACGTCGAGTCCGCTCGCCGCCTGGCGCGGCAGCTGGTCTCGGCCGGCGACGTCGACGACCTCGTCTCCGAGGCGTTCGCGAAGGTCCTTGCCGTCCTCCAGCGTGGTGGGGGGCCGGACCTCGCGTTCCGGGCCTACCTGCTCACCGCCGTACGCCGTCTCCAGGTCGACCGGATCAGGTCCACGGCCCGGCTGCAGACCACGGGCGACCTGACACCGTTCGACCCCGGCGTCCCGTTCCGCGACACCGCGCTCGAGGGCTTCGAGAGCCGCACCGCCGCGCGCGCGTTCGCCTCGCTCCCCGAGCGCTGGCAGCTGGTGCTGTGGCACACCGAGGTCGAGCAGCAGAAGCCCGCCGAGGTCGCCGTGCTCCTCGGCATGAGCGCCAACTCGGTGTCCGCGCTCGCCTACCGCGCCCGCGAGGGCCTGCGTCAGGCCTACCTGTCGATGCACTCCCAGGACGTCGAGGACGACGCCTGCGCCCGCACCCGCGCGCAGCTCGGCGCCTACGTCCGCGGGGGGCTGTCCCGTCGCGACACGGCGCGGGTCGAGCACCACCTGCAGGAGTGCCGGCGCTGCACGGCGATCTTCCTCGAGCTCAGCGAGGTCAACTCCGGTCTCGGCGCCCTCCTCGCACCGCTGCTGCTGGGCTCGGCGGCGGCGGCGTACGTCGGCTCCGCGACCGGCGGGCTGACCACCGCCACCGGCGGGGTCACGGTGCTGCTCGGCCGGGCTCGCGACGCGGTCGCCACCCACGCCCCGACCGCCGCCGTCGCCGGCGCGGCCGCCTCCGTGGTCGCCGCGGGCGTGGTGGTCGCGCTGCTGCAGCAGGACCCGGCCGGGCGTCCGGCGGCCGAGGACACCCCGGTGCTGACGCTGCCGCCCGCCCGCACCGCCTCCGCGGGCCCGGAGGCGACCCGCGACCGGCGCGCGGTGACCGGCCGCAGCGGGCCGGACGCCGCGACCCCGACCCGGTCCGCCTCCGCCTCGCCCACGGCCGATGACGCGGCCGGGCCGACGGCGGGGCCCACCGCAGGCCCCGGCACCGGCCCGACCGAGGGCCCCGACGCCGGTCCGACCCGCGGCCCGGGCACCGAGCCGTCGGGCGCCCCGACCGCTCCGCCCTCGGCGCCGCCGCAGTCGCCGTTGGTCCAGCTGGGTGTGCAGGCCTCGGCCGGTCCGGGCGGGATCTCGGCGCAGGTCTCGGCCGGGGTGGCCGGCGTACCGCTGCCGCCGATCTCGGTCGGTGTGCCCATCACGACGCCGTAGGCGCGGAGCGCCCGAGGACTGGCCGCTGGCCCGGGCGGGTAAGAAGGACACATGAGCATCAGCAGAGTCATCGCCCGCCCCATGCTCGCCTCGGTCTTCCTCGTCGGCGCGGTCAACGCCCTGAAGAACACCTCGGTGCCCGCCGCCAAGGCCGAGCCCGTCACGAGCCGCATCGTCCCGCTCGCGAAGCGCCTGGGGATCCCGCTGCCCGAGGACCCCGAGACGCTGGTGAAGCTCAACGCCGGGGTCCAGCTCGGCGCCGGCCTGGCCCTCGCGACGGGGCGCGCCCCACGGATCTCGGCTGCGGTGCTCGCCGCATCGCTGGTGCCGACGACCGCCGCGGGCCACCGGTTCTGGGAGGTGCAGGACCCGACCCAGCGGACCCAGCAGAAGCTGCACTTCGTCAAGAACCTCTCGGTCCTCGGCGGGCTGGTCATCGCCGCGGGCGACACCGACGGCAAGCCGGGCGTCGCCTGGCGGGCACGCCGGGCCGGCAAGGATGCCCGCCGCCAGGCCAAGCACCTCGCCGCTGCCGCGCGCCAGGAGGCCAAGCTGGCGAAGGCGAAGGTGACCTGAGCGCGCGCGCCGATAGGCTGCGCGCGTGACAGAGCCCTGGCCCGCGCCCCGCGCCCGTCGTCCGGTCGACGCCATCGTGACGCTGCCGGGCAGCAAGTCGCTCACCAACCGCGCGCTGGTGCTCGCCGCGATCGCCGAGGGCCCGTCCGTCGTCAGCCGGGCTCTGCGCTCCCGCGACTCGTTGCTGATGGCCGGCGCGCTCACCGCGCTGGGCTCGCACGTCGACACGTCCGGTGAGGACTGGGTCGTCACGCCTGGGCCGTTCGACCGGGACGCGGCCGTCGACTGCGGCCTGGCGGGCACCGTGATGCGCTTCGTGCCGCCGATCGCGGGTCTGTCGACCGGCACGGTGTCGTTCGACGGCGACCCGCACATGCGCACCCGCCCGATCGGCGAGGTGCTGGCCGCCCTGCGCGGGCTGGGCGTCGACGTCCCGGGTGACGCGCTGCCGTTCGCGGTGCACGGCTCCGGCGCCGTGCGCGGCGGCACCGTGGTCGTGGACGCCTCCTCGTCGTCCCAGTTCGTCTCGGCCCTGCTGCTCGCGGGCGCGCGCTACGACGAGGGCGTCGACGTCCGCCACGACGGCAAGCCGGTGCCCTCGCTCCCCCACATCGACATGACCGTGGCGATGCTGCGCGAGCACGGGGTCGAGGTCGACGACCCTGCCTCCAGCGGCGATGCCAACCGCTGGCGGGTCGCACCCGGTCCGGTGCGCGCGGTCGACCACCTGATCGAGCCGGACCTCTCCAACGCGGCGCCGTTCCTCGCACTGGCGGCGGTCTCGGGCGGCACCGTCGTGGTCCGCGACTGGCCGCACGAGACCACCCAGGCCGGCGACGCCCTGCGCGACATCCTCACCGCGATGGGCTGCGAGGTGGCGTTCGTCGACGGCCCGGACGCCACCGGCCTGAGGGTGACCGGCAGCGGCACGCTGCTGGGCATCGACGTCGACCTGCACGACGTCGGCGAGCTGACGCCCGCGATCGCCGCCCTCTGTGCGCTCGCCGAGGCGCCGTCGCACCTGCGCGGGGTGGCGCACATCCGCGGCCACGAGACCGACCGGCTCGCCGCCCTCGCCACCGAGCTCACCGGGCTCGGCGCCGACGTCACCGAGCACGACGACGGGCTCAGCATCCGGCCCGCCCCGCTCCACGGGGGCGTCTTCCACACCTACGCCGACCACCGGATGGCCCACGCCGGCGTGATCATCGGCGCGGCCGTCGAGGACGTGCTGGTCGAGAACATCGCGACCACCGGCAAGACCTTCCCCGACTTCGGTGGCTTCTGGTCCGGGCTGATCCCGGCGTGAGCCCCGGGGTGACCACGGCATGAGCCCGAAGGCGCGGGGACGCTACTCCGAGCACGACGTCGAGCACTACGACCGCCCGCGCCGCCACACCCGCCCACGCACCAAGGAGCGCCCGACGTACGACGACGCGGTCGACGGCGTCGTGATCACCGTCGACCGCGGGCGGTTCACGCTGCTGGTCGGGGACCACCGGGTGATGGCCATGAAGGCCCGGCCGCTCGGCCGCAAGGGCGTGGTGGTCGGCGACCGGGTCCGCGTCGTCGGCGACACCTCCGGTGAGACCGGGACCCTCGCGCGGATCGTCGAGGTGCGGGAGCGGGTGACCACGCTGCGGCGCACCGCCGACGACGACGACCCGGTCGAGCGGGTGATCGTCTCCAACGCCGAGCAGCTCGTGGTCGTCACCGCGCTCGCCGACCCCGAACCGCAGCCCCGACTGATCGACCGCGCGCTGGTCGCGGCGTACGACGCCGGCATGCAGCCGCTGCTCTGCATGACGAAGTCCGACCTGGCCGACCCCGAGACGCTGCTGGTGACCTACCGGTCCCTGGGCGTGCCGTGGGTGGTCACCCAGCGGGGCGGCGACATCGGAGCCCTGCGCGAGCGGTTGCGCGGGCGCACCAGCGTGCTGGTCGGGTCGAGCGGCGTCGGGAAGTCGACGCTGGTCAACGCGCTGGTGCCGGACGCGAGGCGCGAGGTCGGCGTGGTCAACGCGGTCACCGGCCGTGGCCGGCACACCTCGACCTCCGCCTACATGCTGCCGCTGCCCGAGGGGGACGGCTGGATCGTCGACACCCCCGGCATCCGCTCGTTCGGGCTGGCGCACGTGCAGCCCGAGCACCTGATCGAGGCGTTCCCCGACCTCGACGAGATGACCGAGGACTGCCCGCGCGGCTGCACCCACGGCGACGACGAGCCCGAGTGCGGGCTCGACGAGGCGGTCGCCGACGGCCAGGCCGACCCCGAGCGGGTCTCGTCGTTCCGGCGGCTGCTCGCCGCCCGCAGCGAGCCGTTGTACTGACCCCGCTAGCCGTAACGCCGAACCTTCCCACGGTGTCGCAGCATCATGGGAAGAGCGGTTAGCCCGGCGTCACAGTGCGCGCGCCGTCACCCCCAGACGGCCCGGGCACCGGCGTCACCGGTGCGGACCACCCACACCAGGACCGCCACCGCGCCGGCCGCGAGCACCACGTCCAGTACGACCCGGACCGCGCCGGTGCGCCGCGAGAGCCAGCCGGCGGCGAGCGCCACGAGCCCGAAGCCGAGCGCGATCCAGAACAGCTGCCGGGCCAGTCGCTCATGGGTCAGCACCTGTGGGTTGGCCTGGATCTCGGGCGGCCGCGAGTCGAAGAAGCTGCGGCCGGTGTAGTACGCCGCGACGAGCGAGGCGACGCCGACCAGCGCGAGACCGACCATCGGCCAGCGCAGCGTCGCCCGGCGGCCCGGGACCGCGACGTACGCCAGGGCGCCGACGGCGGCGAGCGAGCCGAACACGACCGCGGCGTGGACGACGAGGGGATGCAGGGGAAGCCCGTTGATCTCCATGTCGGGTACACGTGCCGCCACCGCGGATCGTTCAGCGCGGGCGGCACTAGGCTGAGGGCGTGCCGACCGACTACACGGACGACCTGCGGCTCGCCCACCTCCTCGCCGACGACGCCGACTCCCTGACGGAGGCCCGCTACAAGTCGCTCGACCTGCACGTGATGAGCAAGCCCGACCTGACGCCGGTCACCGACGCCGACCAGGCTGTCGAGGAGGCGATCCGGCGCACGCTGTCACGGGTGCGCTCCCGCGACGCGGTCACCGGCGAGGAGCAGGGCTCCACCGGCCACAGCCAGCGCCGCTGGATCATCGACCCGATCGACGGCACCAAGAACTTCGTCCGTGGCGTGCCGGTCTGGGCGACGCTGATCTCGCTGGTCGTCGACGAGGAGGTCGTCCTCGGCGTCGTCTCCGCCCCGCTGCTCCAGCGCCGCTGGTGGGCCTCGACCGGGCACGGCGCGTGGACCGGCCGATCGCTGCTCAAGGCCACCCGCTGCCAGGTCTCCGACGTACGCCGCCTCGAAGACGCCTCGCTGTCCTACGCCTCGCTGCACGGCTGGGAGGAGCGCGGCCGGCTCGACGACTTCATGTCGCTGATGCGCCGGTGCTGGCGGACCCGGGCGTACGGCGACTTCTGGTCCTACATGCTGCTCGCCGAGGGCGCGGTCGACATCGCCGCGGAGCCCGAGCTCGAGGTCTACGACATGGCCGCGCTCGACGTGATCGTGCGCGAGGCCGGGGGCCGGTTCACCTCCCTCGACGGCACCGACGGGCCGTTCGGGGGCAACGTGCTGGCCACCAACGGGCACCTCCACGAGGCCGCGCTCTCCTTCCTCGGCTCGCTCCCCGACGACGAGGACGACCCCGACTCCCGGCGCTCCGGCCCGGGCTCCGTGTCCGACCTGCGGATGCACCGGCCCCGGGACTGACCGGCCGTCCCAGGGGCGGGCGCAGGGGTGTACGACGGCCCCCGCGGCCAGTACGGTCGCCCCATAGGTCGGCCACGGACCACCTGACGGACCCACGGAGGTGCAGCGATGCGGATCGGCGACGTGCTCAAGGCCAAGCCCAGTCACGAGGTGGTCACGATCGGCCCGGACGCCGGCGTACGCGAGCTGCTCGCGAAGCTGTCCGAGCACAACGTGGGCGCGCTCATCGTCAGCTCCGACGGCGCCACGATCGAGGGCATCGTCAGCGAGCGTGACGTGGTGCGCCACCTGCACAGCGACGGCACGGTGATCAACAACACCGTGCAGGCGATCATGACCGCCGTCGTGCAGACCTGCGACCAGGACACCCAGGTCGACGAGCTGATGAAGACGATGACCGAGCGACGGATCCGGCACGTGCCGGTGGTCGAGGACGACCGGCTGGTCGGCATCATCAGCATCGGCGACGTGGTCAAGCACCGCATCGACCAGCTGGAGTTCGAGCGCGACCAGCTCGACAGCTACGTCCACCAGACCTGAGCCGGTCAGGGACCGGGCTAGCGCTGCTCGCTCTCGGCGAGCACGAGCGCGAGGTCGTCGGACATCCGGTGCCCGCCCCAGGCCAGCAGCCGCTCCACAAGCCGGTCGAGCGCCTCCTCGACCGAGCCCTCGCCCAGCTCGGCGGCGTACTCGTCGAGCGGGAAGAACTCCCCGTGCCCGTCGCGCGCCTCGACCAGCCCGTCGGTGTAGAACAGCACCCGAGCGCCCACGGGCCACGGGTGCTCGGTCAGCATCGGCTCGGCACCGAGGCCGAGCGGCAGCGCCGGCTCCCCGGTGTCGGCGGTCTCGACCTCGGCCCCGACGACCAGCAGCGGCGGGTGGTGGCCGCAGTTGGCGAGCGTGACGCGGTCGCCGTGGAACTCCCCCACGATCGCCGTCACGAACTCCTCGTCGCCGATCATCCGGGCCAGCGTCTCGTCGATCGTGCGGGCCAGTACGGCGATGTCGGGCGCGGTGAACGCCGCCGCGCGGAACGCGCCGAGCACCGCGGCCGCGGTCTGCACGGCCTCGAGCCCCTTGCCGCGGACGTCGCCGACGATCACCCGGACCCCGAACGGCGTCGCCGCGACCTCGTAGAGGTCGCCGCCCACGAGCGCCTCGGCGGTCGCGGACACGTAGCGGGCGGCGAGCCCGACCGAGCCGATCGCGGTCGGCATCGCCCGCAGCACCGCCCGCTGGGCGGTCTCGGCGATCACCGTCATCCGCTCCAGGCGGCCCTCACGGCGCTCACGGAGAGCCGCTCCCTGGATGCCCACCAGCGACAGCAGCGCGCAGAGCAGCACGCGCACCGCCCAGTCGAGCGTCCCGAGGCTGCCGTGCCACACCCCGGCGCCCACCGCGGCGAGGAGAGCAGCGATCGCGACGTCCGTGGTGCGTCGCGGCGTCGTCAGCAGGCTCGCGACGATCGTGCCCGCCGCGAACACCGCGATCAGCTGCACGTCGGTGGTCAGCGACAGGATCACGAGCACGGCAAGTACGGCGAGCCCCGACACCACCCCGAGGTCGAGGTGCCGGCGGCCGGCCGAGAACGGAGTCACCCGCAGATCCTGTCAGGACCACCGGGTGCATAGGGTGAGAACCATGGACAAACCCGAGATCGACTTCCCCGACTTCGACCCGCCCGCCGACCTGGTGGTCACCGAGATCACCGAGGGCGACGGCCCGGAGGCCGCCGCCGGTGCCACCGTCTCGGTGCACTACGTGGGCGTCGCCCACTCGACCGGCGAGGAGTTCGACGCGTCGTACAACCGCGGCCAACCCCTGAGCTTCCGCCTCGGCGTCGGCCAGGTCATCGCCGGCTGGGACCAGGGCGTGCAGGGCATGAAGGTCGGCGGTCGCCGCCAGCTCGTGATCCCGCCGCACCTCGGGTACGGCGACCGCGGCGCCGGCGGCGTCATCAAGCCCGGCGAGACCCTGATCTTCGTCGTCGACCTGCTCGCGGTCAGCTGAGCCTGAGGGTTTCGGCTGCTGGCAGCCGAACCCCGCAACCACCTCACCAGGGGAGGTTGTCGGTGGCGGACTCGTCGGCGACGCGGGCGGACGCCGGGCCGAGGGTGACCACGTCGCCGAGCACCAGCTGACGGCCGCGGCGGGTCTCGACCTCGCCGTTGACCAGGACCTGACCATCGGCGATCACCGGCTTGGCCTCGGCACCGGACTCGACCAGGTTCGCGAGCTTGAGGAACTGCCCCAGACGGATGGACTGGTCGCGGATCGCGACATCGACGGGCTCGGGCATGTGCTCAGTGAACCAGCACGCTCACGGTGTGGATCAGCACCCCCACCAGGCCGCCGACGATCGTGCCGTTGATCCGGATGAACTGCAGGTCCCGGCCCACGTGCAGCTCGATGCGCCGGGCGGCCTCCTTGCCGTCCCAGCGCTCGATGGTGTGCGTGATCACCGTGGTCACCTCGGCGCCGTACCGCTCGACCCCGAAGACCGTGGCGTCGGCCGCCAGCCCGTCGAGCCGCTCGCGCAGGGTCTCGTCGGCCAGCAGCCGGTCGGCGAACCTCGACACCTCCGCGAGCAGCCGCTGCCGGAGCGCCCCCTCGGGGTCGGTGAGCGAGGACTGGAGGGTACGTCGCAGCGCGTTCCAGAGCGACACGCTGGACGCGAGCACCTGCGGGTGGTCGAGGAGCCGCTCCTTGAGCCGCTCGGTGCGCTCCTGGGTGTCGGGGTCGTGCAGCAGGTCGTGGGCCAGCTGGGACAGCATCGAGTCGAGCGCCTGCCGGGCGTGGTGACGCGGGTCGTCGCGGATGTCCTCGACCCAGTGCACGAGCTCGCGGTGCACCCGGGAGGTCACGGCGTCGTTGAGCCGGGTCGGCGCCCACCACGGGGCCCGCTCCCCCAACACCTCGGTGACCGTGTCGGGGTTGTCCAGGAGCCAGCGGTGCAGCTCGGCGAGCCCGAGGTCGACCAGGCCGTGGTGCAGGTCGTCGCGGACCGTCTCCTCCAGCAGGCTGCCGAGCAGTGGCGAGATCGGCTCGTCGTGGAAGCGCGGCACGAGCGCGTCGCGGATCAGCCCCTCGATGTGCTCGTCGCGGACCCGGTTCAGCACGATCACGGCGACGTCGGCGGCCTCGTCGACCGCGCGGCGGGCGTGCTCGGGCTTGGCGAGCCAGCGGCCGACCCGCAGCGAGATCGTCGCCGCGGCCACCCGGTCGCGGATGATCCCCTCCTGGAGGAAGTTCTCACCGACGAACTCCTCCAGCCCCTTGCCGAGCTCGTCCTTGCGCCGCGGGATCAGCGCGGTGTGCGGGATCGGCAGCCCGAGCGGGTGCTTGAAGAGCGCGGTCACCGCGAACCAGTCGGCGATCGCGCCCACCATCGACGCCTCCGCCCCGGCGTTCACGAAGCCGAGGAACCCGTCCTCGTCGAGGGTCACGACGTACACCGCGGCCGCGAACAGCAGCAGCGAGACCGCCAGGGTGCGCATCTGCCGGAGTCCGCGGCGGCGCTCCTCGTCGGCCGCCGGGTTGGGCGTGATCATCGAGATGCTGGCTGGGGTCGGCGTCGCTGTGGTCATCGCCCGCCATCCTCCCCCACGGGTGTGCATGCCAGAATGCACCGCATGCCTCGCTGGGCGACCGCACTCCCGGCCCGCACCTGACCGGCCCGACAGCAACGCCGGTTTGGGAGCGCCCGGTCGGCGGGCACTCTCGAGGCGGGGGCGTCCCGGACGGGGGCGACCGTCCGCGCCACTTCTCGAGGGAGTCAGATGCGTCGCTCGATCCTCGCCGCCACCGCGGCGGCGGCCCTGGTCGGATCCGTGCTCACGGCGGGGGCCGCCTCCCCCACCCTGGCCCAGGACCGCACGCTCCCGGCGTCCGCGAGCGCACCGGGCGGGACGGCCGGCCAGGCCCTCGCCGCGGCCCGGACCGCCCTCGGGGTGGGCGAGCAGCCCCACGCCCGGCGTACCACCGGAGCCGCCGGGACCGCCGGGCGGCCCGACGCCACGCTCGCGCTGCGTGACCTGTTCCGCGCCCTGCCGGGTCTCGACCTCGCCGGGCGACGCGAGGCGCGCGGTCTGCTCGCCCGTCCGACCGACGGCGGGGCCGACCCGCAGGGCGACGGCTACACCGTCCCGGCCGAGCGGAGGTGCCGCAACCACCTCTGCGTGCACTGGGTGGGCAGCACCGCGGATGCACCGCCGGACCAGGCGTGGGTCGACACCACGCTGACCGTCATGAACAGGGTGTGGCGCACGGAGGTGCGCAAGCTCGGCTACCGCCCGCCGGTCAGCGACCGGCACCGCGGCGGCAACAGCCAGTTCGACGTCTACCTCAAGGAGCTCGGCTCCCGTGGCCTCTACGGCTACTGCGTGCCCGAGCGACGAGCTCCCGGCCAGAAGTGGCTCGCCTCGGGCTACTGCGTGCTCGACAACGACTTCGCCGAGGCGCAGTTCCACGCGCCGCCGCGCGACAGCCTGCGGGTCACGGCGGCGCACGAGTTCTTCCACGCCGTGCAGTTCGCCTACGACTACGGCGAGGACCCGTGGCTGATGGAGGCCACCGCGACCTGGATGGAGGAGCAGGTCGCCGACGACGTGAACGACAACCGGCAGTACCTCCCCTACGGCCAGCTGGGCGCGTCGGAGCAGCCGCTGGACGTGTTCAACCAGGGCGGCTTCAACCAGTACGGCAACTGGCCGTTCTTCGAGTACCTCTCCCACCGCTTCGGCACCGGCGTGGTCCGCGCGATCTGGACCCGGGCCGGGGCCTACCCGGGCTCCGGCCACCAGTACTCCACCAGCGCGGTCAAGGGGGTGCTGGAGAAGCACGGCGGCTTCGCCGGGATCTACCGGTCCTTCGCCGCCGCGAACGTGTTCCCCGGCCGCACCTACGCCGAGGGCAGCACCTGGCCCGGTCCCGCTCCGGCCGCGGGCTGGACGCTCTCGCAGGGCAGCCCACGGCACGGGGCGACCGTGCGGATCGACCACATGGCCTCGCGCAACATCGTGATCAGGCCCCACCCCGAGCTCAAGGACAAGCGGTGGAAGCTGCGGGTGCTCGTCGACGGCCCCGGCAAGCGCATGTCTCCGGGCGCCTACCTCGTGGTGCGCACCAAGCACGGCGTGAACAAGCTGCCCATCCGGCTCAACGACGACGGCCGCGGGAGCACCTCGACCAGCTTCACCGCCCGCAACGTCCGGTCGGCGACGGTGGTGCTCGTCAACGCCTCGACCCGGTTCTCCTGCTGGCACCGCACCACCTGGTCCTGCCAGGGCCGTGCGCGCGACAACGACGCGCCGTTCCTGGTGCGGGCGGTCGCGAGCCGGGCGCACCGGCGCTGACCGGCTCTCGCCAGGGGAGGATTGGCCCGGACAAGGGTGTCCGGATTGGCGCTGCCGAAGGACAATCGCGGCTCCTAGATTGACCGCATGACCCAGGCAGCTCCCGCTCAGTCCCTGACTCCCGACCCGCTCCCCGGCTCCGGCGCCGGGGAGCACGGGCTCGGCGTGCCACAGGGGGCCGCGCTCACCCTGGGTGCCGTGCTGGGCACCGGCGTGATCTCCCTCCCGGCGCTCGCCGCGCACGAGGCCGGGCCGGCCTCGCTGGTGGCGTGGCTCGCGCTCGTGCTGCTCTCCGTGCCGCTGGCGGCGACGTTCGCCGCGCTCGGCGCCCGGCACCCCGACGGCGGTGGGGTGGCGACGTACGCCCGGCGCGCCTTCGGCGCCCAGGTGGCGACGCTCGTGGGCTGGTGCTTCTACTTCGCGATCCCGCTCGGCGCGCCGGTGGCAGCAGGATTCGCCGGGGCGTACGTCGCCGACAGCGTCGGCGGCGGCCGGCAGACTCAGCTGCTCGCCGCGGGCCTGCTGATCGGCACCGTGGCGCTGATGAACTGGCACGGGATCCGGGTGTCGGGCCGGGTGCAGCTCGCGATCGCCGGCACCCTCGCGGTGCTGCTGCTGGTCGCCACCGCGGTCTCGCTCCCCCACGCACGGATGGACAACCTGACGCCGTTCGCGCCGCACGGCTGGGCCGCGGCAGGCTCCGCGGCGGCGCTGCTGATCTGGGCGTTCGCCGGCTGGGAGGTCGTCACCTCGCTGTCGTCGGAGTACCGCAACCCGGCCCGCGACATCGGCCGGGCCACCGCGATCGCGCTGGTGGTCATGGGCGTGATGTACCTCGGCGTCGCGTTCGCCACCGTCGCCGTGCTGGGCGAGCACAGCGGCAAGGCGCCGCTCTCCGACCTGCTCGTCCTCGGCTTCGGCGAGCCGGCCCGCGGCGTGACGACCGTCGTGGCCGTGCTGCTGTCGCTCGGCGCGATGAACGCCTACTTCGCGGGGAGCGCGCGCCTCGGCGCGGCGCTCGGCCGGGACGGGTCGCTGCCGGCGTGGTTCGCCCGGGGGTCGACGGCCGGCGAGGTCCCCCGACGCTCCCTCATGGTCGTCACGGTCGGCGCGCTGGGCACGCTCGGCGCCGTGGCGCTGACCGGCGTGCCGCTCGAGCGGACCATGCTGCTCGTGACCGGCGCGTTCAGCCTGGTGTACGTCGTGGGCACCGCCGCCGCGCTCCGGCTGCTGCCGCACGGCACCTGGGTGCGCCGTGGCGCGGCGGTGTCGTTCGTGTCGACGCTCGCGCTGCTCGGCCTGACCGGCCGCTACCTGCTCCCCCAGCTCGTGGTGGGCCTCGCCTCGGTCGCCTGGATGACCTGGACCGGCCGGCGGACGGGCCGATCGGTCACGCCAGCCGCGCCAGCCGCCGCAGACCTGGCGTGATCGACGCGGTGACGGCCGCGCCGTAGCCGAGCACCAGGCCGGGCGGCACTCCGGGACCGTGGGCGTACGCCGAGAGCGCCTCGACCGCGACCCCGGCGCGGAGCGCGGCCGTCGCGACCCCGACGTCGTCGACCCCGGCGTCGCGGAACGTCGCCGTGACGTGCAGCCCGGCCGCCGACGGGACCACCTCGAGCCGGTCGCCGAGCAGCCGGTCAAGGCCGCCGAGCACGAGCTCGCGCCGCTCGGTGTACGTCGCGCGTGCTCGCCGCAGGTGCCGGGCCAGCATCCCGTCGGCCACGAAGCGCGCCAGCGCGGCCTGTTCGGCCGGCGCACCGTGGCCGTCCGCGAGCTGCCGGGCGCCGAGCAGCGCCTCCCGCAGCGACGGCGGGGCCACGAGGTAGCCGGCCCGGAGCGCCGGCAGGAGGGACTTGGAGAACGTGCCGACGTAGACGACCCGGCCGTGCCGGTCCATCGCCTGCAGCGTCTCGAGGGGGCGCTCGGTGAACCGGAACTCGCTGTCGTAGTCGTCCTCGATGATCGCGATCCGGTGCCGGTTGGCGAGCTCGAGCAGCGCCTGGCGGCGCGACAGCGACAGCGGCGGGCCGAGCGGGAACTGGTGGGACGGCGTCGTGAACACCAGCCGGGCGTTGTCGGGGATCTCCTCGACCACGATGCCCTCGGCGTCGACGCGCACCGGCACCACCCGGGCGCCGTACGAGGCGAACAGCTCGCGCGCGAACGGGTAGCCGGGGTCCTCGACCGCGACGACGTCGCCCCGCTCGATCAGCACCCGCGCGACCAGGTCGAGGGCCTGCTGGGTGCCGTGGGTGACCACGACGTCGTCGGCGGCCGCCGCGACGCCGCGCGAGCGGGCGAGGGAGCGCACGATCGCCTCGCGCAGCAGGGGCAGTCCGGCCGGGTGGGCGTAGGTGCCGGGGCTGTGCGCTCCCCCGCGCAGCTCGGCCGCGACCAACCGCCGCCAGGTGTCGAAGGGGAACAGCGAGGCGTCGGGGATGCCGACCCGGAAGTCGTGCGGCGGGACCGGCCGCTCACCGCTGACCGGCACCGGCCGGAACGTCCAGCCCTCCCGGGGGTGCAGCGACCCGGCGCGGCGGGGCGCGGGCACGGGCGCGGCCAGGTCGGCGACGTAGGTGCCGGCGCCCACCCGCGCCTCGAGGAGCCCCTCGGCGACCAGGCGCTCGTACGCCGTCGCCACGGTGTTGCGCGCCACGCCGAGGTCGCGCGCCAGCGCCCGGCTCGGGGGCAGGCGATCACCGACACCGAGCCGCCCGGCGCGGATCGCGTCGAGCAGCGCCCGGTAGATCGCACTCACCCGGTCGCCCCGCGCGTCCAGGTCGACCGACAGGTCCATGGCCACACACTAGGGGCGTGCACCCCCGCTCGCTGCGACCGCTCGCGGTGACCGCCGCGGTCGCGGCGGCCACCACGGGGCTGCTGGTGGTGGCCGTCGGCCTGGGCTGGCTGGGGCCGGACGTCGGGCGCGGCGACGACTTCTGCGAGGCGGCCCGGGGTGGCTGGGTCAAGCAGCCCGCGAACACGCTCTCCAACCTCGGGTTCGTGGTCGCCGGCCTGGCCGTGGCCTGGCAGGCCGGCCGGGTGGCGCCGGGCGGGGTGAGGCCGGCCGGCCTGGCCACGGCGTACGCCTGTCTGGTCGTCGTGCTGGGCCCCGCCAGCGCGGCGATGCACGCGACCCAGTCGGCCGCGGGCGGGCAGCTCGACCTGCTGAGCATGTACCTCGTCGCGTCGTTCGCGGCGGCGTACGCGCTGATGCGGCTCACCGGCGGCGGGACCCGGCTCTTCGGCCGGGTGTTCGTCGGGTTCGTCGCGGGCTGCGAGCTGGTCGGGCTGTGGCCGCACGAGGTGCCCTTGGTGCGCTACGCAGGCAACGTGGCGTTCGCCGCCCTGCTGATCACCGCGGTCGTGGTCGAGGTGGTGCTGTGGCGGCGGGCGCGGGCGGCCGGTCGGCCCCGGACCGACCTGCGCTGGGGCGCCGCTGCGCTGGCCAGCATCCTCGTGGCGTTCGCGATCTGGAACGTCACCAAGGCGGACTGGTGCGACCCGCACTCGCTGCTGCAGGGCCACGCCGCGTGGCACCTGCTCGACGCCGTCGCGGCCTACTTCCTGTTCCGGCTCTGGGCGAGCGAGGGCTGAGGCGTCAGTAGAAGCCGTAGCGGGCCAGCGGCTCGACCAGCATCCGCTCCTCGTAGGAGAGGTGCGAGGCCATCGTGTCCGCGAGCAGGTCGACGGCCTCGCGCAGCTGGGGCATGCTGCCGGGCTCGGCGACCACCGCCACCAGGGCCCGGTCGACGTCGTCGAGCACCCCCGCGATCACGTGGTGCTCCTCCTCGAGCCGGTCGATCACCGGCGCCAGCGCGGTGTCGCGGCCGCGCAGGTGCGGGAACATGCTGGTGTCCTCGATCGTGTGGTGCGTGGTCACCAGCCGGCAGTAGGACTGGCAGTAGGCGCCGAGCGCCCAGTCGTTCTGCCGCATCGTCATCGTGTTGATCAGCGACCGCGCCCGCCCGGCGTCGATGCTGCCCGCCTCGACCTGGTCGATCAGGTCGAAGAGCTGCGCCAGCTCGGAGCGCAGGTGGTCGTGGACGTCGACGAGGTGCTGGCCGGTGGCGCGCTCGTGCGCCGTCCACGCCAGCGGCGGCAGGCCGGGGTCGTACGCCGGGCGGGTCGACTCGTCCCACGGCGTCCGGCCGCTGCGTCGTACGCCGTCGTCGGGTGTCGGCCGCACGGGCTCCCCGCCGCGCACCTGCACGGTGGGGTCGGGGGTTGGCTCCGGCTCCGGCGCCGACTCACGTCCTCGCGACCGCTCGGCGAGCACGAGCTCGCGGACCGCGGGCGCGACCTCGGTGCCGAACCGCTGGATCTGCGCGGGGTCGTCGGTGCCGAGGACGAACGTGCTCGTGCCGTGCTCGAGAGTGAGCGCCGCCAGCCACTCCGCCCACGCCGGGTCGTCGGAGAGGTTGACGTTGTAGAGCCGGCGTACCCGCGACGGGTCGCGGCCGGCCGCCACGGCGGCCTCGTCGATGCGGGCGCTGCGCTCGGCCAGCGTCTCGGGCGGGACGAAGGCCTGGCTGGGCAGCCAGCCGTCGCCGACCCGGCCGGTGAGCGCCAGCATGCGCGGGCCGATCGCGCCGACCCAGATCTCGACGTCGTGGGCGGGCGCGGGCCCGGGGTGCACCCCGGCCACCCGGTAGTGCTCGCCGTCCACTCGCACCGACCGCTGCGACGTGTCCCACGCACCGCGGATCACCGCGATGCCCTCCTCGAGCGCCCGCAGCGCCTCCCCCGGGCTGCGCCGCGGCCCGCCGGCCGCCTCGATCGCGTCCCAGAAGCCGCCGGCGCCCAGCCCCAGCTCCGCCCGACCCCGGCTCAGCACGTCGAGGCTGGCGACGGTCTTCGCCAGCACGAACGGCGGACGCAGCGGCAGGTTGCTGACGTTGGTGGTCACCCGCAGCGTCGACGTACGCGCCAGCACGGTCGCCGCGAGCGCCCACGCGTCGAGGAACCGCGCCTGGTAGGGGTGGTCCTGGAACGTCGCCAGCTCCAACCCGCTCGCCTCGGTGAGCAGCGCGAGCTGCACCACCCGGTCCGGGTCGCTCGCGTCGGGCGTGAGGAAGGTTCCGAACTGCAGGTCCTGGCCGTAGTCGGGCATGCGCCCATCTTGCTGGGTGGGCGGTGTCCTCGTCGTTGGTCGAGCCTGTCGAGACCACCGGCTGGTGTGCTCGGCCCGCCGGCCGTGGGTGGTTGCCGTGGTTGGCAGCCAGGCGGGTACGGCGGCCTCGGGCCCAGGTCGCCTCCCGGCTCCCCGGCCGCCGCCGCGGCGGGTCACGGTGGTTGAGGAGGTTGCGCAGCAACCGTCTCGAAACCACCCCGCGTTCGGTGGTCGAGCCTGTCAAGACGACCGGCTGGTGCGCTCGGCCCGCCGGCCGTGAGCGGCTGCCGTGGTTGCCAGAGAAGAACCGGTACGGCGGCCTCGGGCCCAGGTCGCCTCCCGGCTCTCCGGCCGCCACTTGCCACCGGTGGTCGAGCCTGTCGAGACCACCACACCCAAGGGCAGCGCGGCCACCACCAAGAGCGCCGAGATTTTACCTTCGGGTTTCCCAACCCCTGTGGATTCAAGGGGTTCTGGGGCTCTGATTGTCGGTGGCCTCTGCTGGGATGGACACATGGCAGCCACCCCGCTCGTGCACCCGGACCTCGACGGTCCCCGGGCGCTGCTGGCTGCCCTCGAGACCACCCACACCGCGTTGACCCAGCACGAGGTCGCGCAGTTCCAGCTGGCCGTCGAGTGGGCCACCGCCCACCCCGCCGACGGGCTCGACGACGCCGCGACCGTCGAGGGGACCGAGGGTGAGCTCGCGATCGCAGGACCCGGCGCACCCCTGGTCGCGGAGTTCTGCGTCGCGGACTTCGCGCTCGCGGTCGGGATGTCCACCGACGCCGGCCGCAGCTACCTCGGCGACGCGGTCGAGGTCCGCCACCGCCTCCCCCGGTTGTGGGCCCGCGTGGTCGCCGGCGCGGTGCCGGTCTGGCGGGCCCGCCGCATCGCCGCCCACACCCGGTCCCTGCCGGCCGAGGGCGCAGACCACGTCGACCGGCACCTGGCCCCCCTCGCGCACCGGCTGTCCTGGGCCCAGCTGGAGCGGACGGTGGAAGCCGCTCGGGCCACGTTCGACCCGATCGAGGCCGAGCACCGCCGCCTGCTGGCCGCCGACGGCCGGTTCTGCGACGTCGACACCACCCAGGTCTCCCTCGACGGCACCATGGCGGTGCGCGGTGAGCTCGACCTGGCCGACGCCCTCGACCTCGACCACGCCCTGACCACCGGCGCCCAGCAGTTGGCCGACCTGGGCTGCACCGAGCCCCTCGACGTGCGCCGCGCGATGGCCGCCGGTGCCCTGGCCCGCGGCGACCTCATGCTCCAGCCGGAGACCACCACCGAGCCCGAGCGGCCGCGGCAGAAGCCGGCCCGGCGGGGTCGGGAGCTGGTGATCTACACCCACCTCTCCGAGGGCGCCCTCGCCGGCGTGGAGAACACCCGCAGCCAGGTCCTGGTCGCCCAGGTGGCCGGCTGGTGCGCCACCGCCACCGGGCCCGTCACCCTCCGACCGGTGCTGGACCTGACCGAGCACCTCGAGGTCCCCGGCTACACCACTTCACCACGGCTGCGTGAGCAGGTCCTGCTCACCCATCCGACGTGCGTGTTCCCCGGCTGTTGCCGGCCATCCCGGGGCTGCGACCTCGACCATGCGATCGCCTGGGCCGACGGCGGCCCGACCTGCTCATGCAACCTCGTCCCCCTCTGCCGCTTCCACCATCGCCTCAAGACCCACGGCGGCTGGATCCTCCAACGCACCGGCCACCGGATCTTCACCTGGACCAGCCCCCACGGACGCACCTACACACGACATACCTGACCACCCGACCCCGCCGACCACGGCCGGCGGGGCCACATCCATGCCCACGACCTGATGTCGGCGCGGATTCTCGGGCTTCGGCCTTCACCACAGCACGGCGACCACCGACCACCCTCAGCCGAGAGCGGGCGACGAGGTCCCACGGCGACCACGGCGGACCGCAACCACACTCCTTCGACAACCAAGGACCGGGTCCTCGCGCGCCCGTGGCTCACCGCCCGTTCAGGACTCCAGCCGGATCCGCAGCAGGTTCTCGAGCGCGACCGACTCTCCGTCGCGCGCTCCCTCTCCGACCACGAGCGGTGGCGGGACCGGGTCGAGGCGGAGGGTGCGCCAGCGGCCCCAACGCCGCGGCGCCACGACGAGCACGTGGTAGCCGCCCTCGCGGCTGATCCCCACCGACCGGTCGCGGCGGAGGTACCAGCCGACGAGCCCGGTGCGGTAGCGACCGCCACCCGACCACGGCCGGGCGGTCAGCTCCTCGGTGGGCAGCCCAGCGCGGACCGCGTCCTCGACGAACCGGTCGACGAGCGCCTGTGCCTGCTCCGACTCTCGGCGCCTGCGGCGGTCCTGGGCCGCGCCGAGCTCACGGGCCCGCGCGGCCCGGTCCTGGCGATCGGCCCCGTCACTCATCGCCGCCATCGTCCCACGGCGAGACCGCCGTCAGGCGATCGGCCGCTCGCCGGGGACCGGGAGGTCGAGGTCGGCCTTGCGGAGCCGGTAGACCTGCAGCCGGAGGTCGTAGTACTTGTCGGTCTCCCCCACCCACTCCATGCCGATCCGGCGGGCGGTGGCGATGCCGCGCACGTTGCGCGGCCGGACGACGGAGAACAGCTCCTCGGCACCGCACTCGAAGGCGAAGTGCGCGACGGCGTGCGCGGCCTCGGTGGCCAGGCCCCGGTGCCAGTACGCCGGGGCGAGCTGCCAGCCGACCTCGAGGTCCTCGTGGCCGGGCGGGAGCGCGCGCAAGGTGGCGCTGCCGACGAGCGTGCCGCCGTCACGGAGCTCGACGGCCCACCGACGCTGCGGTGGCTCGAGCTCCTCGGAGCTCCACCGGGAGAGCAGCTCCTCCATGTGCGCGAGGTCGGCGACCCGCTCCATGGCGGGGCTCAGCCACCGCGTCACGTCCTCGGCGCCGTAGATCTCCAGCGCCGCCGGGGCGTCCTCCACGGTCCACGGCCGGAGCACGAGCCGCGCCGTCTCGATGCGGTCCCCCGACACGACCACCTGATGTCCCATGCCGGGGACAGCGCTCGGAGCCCGCCGCGCATTCCCCGAGCCCTGCCTAGGCGCCGAGATCGAGCGTGTGGTCGGCGTGCTGCGCCTTGGCCGCGAGGTAGCGGGCGTTGGCGTCGGAGCGGTGTACGGCGGTGGGCACCCGCGCCGCGACCGTGACGCCGCCGAGCGTGAGCTGCTCGGCCTTGTCGGGGTTGTTGCTGAGCAGCGCGACGCGGGACACGCCGAGCGCGGCCAGCATCTGGGCGGCGACGGAGTAGTCGCGCTCGTCCTCGGCGTACCCGAGCGCGACGTTGGCCTCGAACGTGTCGAGCCCGGCGTCCTGCAGCGCGTACGCGTCGAGCTTGGGGTAGAGCCCGATGCCGCGGCCCTCCTGGCGCAGGTAGAGCACGTACCCGCCGACGGCGTCGACCCGCCGGAAGGACTCGTGCAGCTGTGGGCCGCAGTCGCAGCGCTGGCTGCCGAACACGTCGCCGGTCAGGCACTCGCTGTGCACCCGCACGAGGGGTACGTCGCCGGGCGACCCGAGCCGCAGCGCGAGGTGCTCGCGCGGGTCGGTGAGGCCGTCGAACGTGAACACCCGCGCGACGGTCGACCAGCCGTCCGCCAGCCGCAGCGGCACCAGCAGCTCGGTGCGGACCACGGCGGTCACGAGGCGTCCTCGAACCGCGGCGACAGCGCGTAGCGCAGCAGCACCACCTCGCCGATGCGGCGTACGTCGACGAGCCGGGCCGGCCGGTCGGGCTGGAACGGGAACGGGCCGTCGTCGACGAACCGCCGCGCCCGCGAGTCGCCGACGAAGAAGGGCGCCACCACGAGGTGCAGCTCGTCTGCGAGGTCCTCGGTGAGGAACTGGGTGTGCATGGTGCCGCCGCCCTCGACCATCAGCCGGCGCACCCCGCGGTCGTGGAGGTCCTCGCTCATCCGGCGCATCGTGACCCGTGGCCCACCGTCGACGACGGTCGCCGCCGAGCCGAGGCGCGAGCGCAGGTCGCCGGCGGCGCCGGTGGGGCTGTAGACCAGCTTCTCGGCGTCGCCGGTGGTGAAGAACCGGCCCCGTGGGTCGAGCCGGCCGCGGCAGGTGACGGTGACCTTCACCGGCGTCGGCGCCAGGCCGCGGGCCACCCGCTCGTCGCGCCGCTCCTGCTTGCGCACCAAGAGCCGGGGGTTGTCGTTGCGGACGGTCGCGGCGCCGACCAGGATCGCGTCGCACTCCGCGCGGACCGCGTCGACCCGGTCGAGGTCGGCGTCGTTGGAGAGGATCAGCCGCTCGTCGGCCGCGCTGTCGAGGTAGCCGTCGAGCGACATGCCGCAGCTCAGCAGCGTGTAGGGACGCTCAGCCACGGGCCACCGCCTCCCTCGCCAGGCCGCGGGTGACCAGCACGGCACCGGGCAGGGTGGCGACCAGGGCCAGCAGGCCGTAGACCACCGCGACCGTCGCGCCCTGCGCCGCCCCGAGCCCGGCACCCGCGAAAGCCCACGCGGCCGCACCCTCGCGCGGCCCCCAACCCGCGACGCTGAGCGGGATCGCCGCGGCGAGCAGGACGACGAGGGCAAGCGGCAGCAGCTCGACGAGCGAGGCGTCGGTGCCGGCGGCCCGCGCCGCGACCAGGAACACCACGACGTGCCCGGCCGCGGCGAGCACGGACGCCGCGACCACCTGGGGCCAGCGCACCAGCCCGGCGGTCAGCACGACGCCGACGGCGGCCGCGGCGGCCGGCCACGGCGAGACGAGCAGCAGCACCCCGCCGGTGGCGACCACCTGCACCACCTGGCCGACGACCCGCTCGAGCGCGACCGGCTTGAGGCCGTGCCGCACCGCCCGGTGCACGTCGCCGACGACCCCGCCCGGCAGCGTGGCGTTGAGGAACTGGGAGCGGTAGTAGGCGCCGACCGCGGGACGCAGCGGTACGTCGACCCCGAGCCGCGCGGCCACCACCCGCCAGCGCCAGGCGCAGCACAGCGTCGTCCCGGCCGTGATCATCAGCGCCGCGAGCAACGCCACCGGCGAGGTCAGGCGCACGGCGTCGACGAACGGCCCGCCGCCGACCCGCTCCACGACGACGGCCAGCACCAGCACGCCCCCGGCGACTCGCAGCCACCTCGTCGTCCCGGTCATCGCAGCACATCCAGCGCCGCCGCGACGAGTGCGGTCGTGCGGTCCCAGCCGGTCAGCGTGTCCCGGCGCCGGCGGGCCGCCTCGCGCAGCCGGGTGCGGTGCCCGCGGTCGGTGAGCCAGCGCCGCAGCTCGCCGGCCAGCGCCACCGGGTCCTCGGGCGGCACCAGCACTCCCCCGCCGCCGAGCGCCTCGCGCACCCCGCCCACGTCGGCCGCGACGACCGGCAGCCCGCGGGCCAGCGCCTCGGTCACCACCATGCCGTAGGTCTCCGCCCGCGACGCGAGCACGAGCAGGTCGGCCTCGGCGTACGTCGCGTCCAGCTCGGCCCGGGTCATCGGCCCGGTGAGCCGGACGGTGTCCCCGAGGCCGGCGGCGAAGGCCGGCTCGACGTCGAGCGCACCGACGCCCCGGCAGGTCCACGGCAGGTCGTCCAACCGGGCGAGCGCAGCGGCCAGCACGTCGTACCCCTTGAGCGGCGTCACCGCGCCCACGCACAGCAGCGCGCCGCCGTCCGGCGAGCCGGGGGCGACCGGCGCCGGGTCGGTGCCCGGCTCGGCGACGAGCACCCGCGCGGGGTCGAGCCCGTACGCCGCCACCAGCCGCGACCGGGTCCACCGGCTGGTGGCGACCACGCCGGCAGCCGCGCAGAGCACGTCCCGCTCCCAGGGGGCGTCCGGCCCGAGCGGCATGTGCACCAGCACGACCAGCCGCAGCCGGTCCGCCTCGGCCACGAGCGCGGGCGTCGTGAGCAGCCCGTCGACGAGCGTGAGCGACCCGTCCGGGACCGTGCCGGTCGAGGTGTGCTCGACGGCGCCGAGCCCGTCGGCGACCCGCCGGTCGTAGACGTTGCCGCCGCTCGGCCGGGCCGGGTCGTCGACGCCCACGGGACGCACCAGGTGGACGGTCGCCTGCCTCACGACACAGGCCTCTCGTAGCTCGCCGACGCGACGTGCGACTCGTGCAGCGTGACCCGGAGCCCGGTCACCGGACCCAGCCCGGCCACGCCCCCGGCCAGCCGGTCGGCGACCGCGCGGGCCAGCACCTCGGTCGAGGTGTTGACGCCGGCGAACTCCGGCTCGTCGTCGAGGTTGCGGTAGGTCAGCCCGCCGAGCACCTTCCGCAGGAGCTCGGTGGCGCGGCCGATGTCGAGCAGGATGCCGTCCGGGCCGAGCTCGGGGCCCGAGAACGCCGCGTCCACGACGTACGTCGCACCGTGCAGGCGCTGCGCCGGCCCGAACACCTCACCGGTGAAGCTGTGGGCGATCATCATGTGGTCGCGGACGGTCACGGTGTACATGAGGGCTCCCCTGCCGGATCGGCGTCGTAGCGGATCGTGTGGCACAGCCCGGGGAAGCGGCCGGCCGCGAGCGCGTCCATCACCTCGGGGAGCTCGGCGAAGCCGGACTCGCCGGTGAGCAGCTCGTCGAAGGCCGGGTCGCGCAGCAGCCCCAGCGCGAGCGCCAGCCGGTCGGCGTGGCTGCGGGTGCCGCGGCGGGCGGCGGCCACGGTGCCGACCTGGCTGGCCCGGATGCCGAGCCGGCCGGAGTGGAAGGACCCGCCCAGCGCGACCTGGACCGGCCGGTCGCCGTACCAGCTGAGGTCGAGCACGGTACCTTCGGCGCCGAGCAGGTCGAGCGAGACCTGGAGGCCCTCGGACGTGGCGCTGCAGTGCACGACCGCGTCACGACCGGGCGGTGCGTCGGCGGGCAGCGCGAAGCCGACCCCGAGCGCGGCGGCCACCCGGGCCCGTTCCGTGTCGACGTCCACGAGCGTGACCTCGGTGGCCGGGATCCGCGCCAGCAGCCGGGCCACGCTGCACCCGACCATGCCGGCGCCGACGACGGCGACCCGGTCGCCGATCAGCGGACCGAGGTCCCACAGCGCGTTGAGCGCGGTCTCGATCGTGCCGGCGAGCACGGCCCGCCGGGCCGGCACTCCGTCCGGCACGACCGTAACGGCGGCGGCGGGGACGACGTACGCCGTCTGGTGCGGGTGCAGGCAGAACACGGTGCGGCCGACGAGGTCCTCGGGGCCCTGCTCGACGACGCCCACGCTGAGGTAGCCGTACTTCACCGGTCCCGGGAAGTCGCCCTCCTGGTGCGGCGCCCGCATCGCCTCGCGCTGGTCGGCCGGCACCCGCCCGCGGAAGACGATCGTCTCGGTCCCGCGGCTGACCCCGGAGTGTAGGGCGCGGACCAGCACCTCGCCGGGGCCGGGCGCCGTGAGCCCGACCGGGCGCAGCGCGCCGCGTCCGGGGGCCTCCACCCAGAACGCGCACGCCGCCCGCGTCAGGGTGAACCCGGCCGGTGCCGCGTCCGTACGACTGGTCACACCCCGACACACGGAGGCAAGGTGCTCCTGGTTCACCGTCCGGCCGACCTGGTCACGGCCACCCGTGCGGCGCTGGCCGTCGTGGTCGCCGTGGTCGGCCCGACCGGCCCCGGGCTGGTGCTGGTCGCGATCGCGCTCACGCTGGACCTGGTCGACGGCCAGGTCGCCCGCCGCACCGGCACCGTGTCGGCGTTCGGCGCCCGCTTCGACATGGAGACCGACGCGTTCCTGATCGCGGTCCTGAGCGTGTACGTCGCCCCCGCGGCCGGGTGGTGGGTCCTGCTGATCGGCGCGGCCCGCTACCTGCTGTGGCTCGCCGAGCGGGTGTGGTCGTGGCTGCGCCGCCCGGTGCCGCCGCGCCGGTGGCGCAAGGTCGTGGCCGGGATCCAGGGGGTCACGCTCGCGGTCGCCGCGGCGGACGTGCTGCCGCCGACCGTGACCGAGGCGGCCCTCGTGGCCGCGCTGGCGCTGCTGGCGGAGTCGTTCGGGCGCGACGTGTGGTGGCTGGCGCGGACGCGGCGCGAGCCTGCGGCCTACCCGCGGGGCGGCTGGCTCACGCTTGCGTCGCTCGCCGTCGTGTGGGCCGCCCTCGCGCTGCCGGACCGGCCCGCCGACCTGCTGCGTCCCCCGCCCGAGGCCCTGCTGGTCGTGGCGCTGGCGCTGCTGCCGTGGCATCGGACCCGCCGGGTGCTGGCGGCGGGTCTCGGGGTGCTCGTCGGGGCCGCCGTGGTCGTGAAGGTGCTCGACGTCGGGTTCGAACGGATCCTGGACCGGCCGTTCGACCCGGTGGCCGACTGGGTCTACCTCGGCCCGGGCGTCGGGGTGCTCGGCGACTCGATCGGCGTCACCGCCGCGCGGGCGACGGCGATCGCCGCGGTCGCGCTCGGCCTCGGCCTGCTCGTGCTCCTCGCCCTGGCCGCGGCCCGGGTCGCCGGCATCGCCGCGGCCCACCGCCGGTCGGCGGTGGCGGCGGGGCTCGTGCTTGCGCTGCCGTCGGTCGTCCTGGCGCCGCTGACCGAGGGGGGCTCGAGCGGAGCCGCGGTGCTCGCCTTCGACGAGGTGCGCCAGGTGCGTGCGGACCTCGCCGACCGGCGTACGTTCGACCGCGAGATCGCGACCGACCGCTACGCCGCGACACCTCCGGGCCGGCTGCTGCGTGGGCTGCGGGGCATGGACGTGCTCGTGGTGTTCGTCGAGTCCTACGGCCGGGTCGCGGTGCAGGGCACGACGTTCTCACCGGGCGTGGACGCCGTGCTCGACGACGGCACCCGCCGGCTGCGCGCCGCGGGCTGGTCGTCGCGCAGCGCGTTCCTCACCTCGCCCACGTTCGGCGCGGCCAGCTGGCTCGCCCACTCCACGTTCCAGTCTGGGCTGTGGGTCGACAGCCAGCAGCGCTACGACCAGCTGCTCGGCGCCGACCGGCTGACGCTCGCCTCGGCGTTCGCGGGCGCGGGCTGGCGCACGGTCTTCGACGTGCCCGCGAACACCCGCGACTGGCCGGAGGGCGCCGGGTTCTACGGGTTCGACCAGCTCTACGACTCCCGCAACGTCGGCTACCGCGGCCCGCGGTACGGCTACGCCACGATGCCGGACCAGTACACGCTGGCGCGGTTCCGCGACCTCGAGCTCGCCCCGGCGGACCGGCGCCCGGTGATGGCCGAGATCGATCTGGTCTCCAGCCACCACCCGTGGGCGCCGTCGCCCGACCTGGTGCCGTGGGACCGGGTCGGCGACGGCTCGGTGTTCACCGACACGCCCACCCAGCCCGCCTCCTCCGACGTGCGCAAGCTCTACGGCCAGTCGGTCGAGTACACGATGGGCACCCTGATCTCGTTCCTGGAGACCTATCCCGACCCCGACCTCGTGCTGGTGGTCCTCGGCGACCACCAGCCGCACTCCTACGTGAGCGGGCCCGGCCCTGGACACGACGTTCCGATCTCGGTCATCGCCCAGGACCCGCGGGTCGCGGACCGGGTCGCCGGGTGGGGCTGGCAGCCGGGCCTGCACCCGGGCCCGGACGCGACGGTCTGGCGGATGGACTCCTTCCGCGACCGGTTCCTGGAGTCGTTCAGCCGGTAGTCAGGCGCAGGACGCGGGGGCCGCCGGAGATCTGCACCTCGACCGAGACGATGTCCGCGGCCTCGAGTGCCGTGGCGCCGGTGATCGTGATCGGGCGGTCCGCGACACCGCGCCAGCTCGCGACCCGTTCGGTGGCGCCCTCACGGGTGTGCACGACCATCTCGTACGTCGGCGGGCCGCCCCCGTGGTAGCCCTCCGGCAGCGGGTAGCTGCAGGTCAGCTCGAGGCGGGTGCCCCACGCCACCGAGGTCAGCGTCAGCCAGCCGGTGGTGCCACTGGTGCCGACCGGGGTCATCTGCTGGGACGGCGCGGCCGAGATCGGGGGCGTCGCACTCGGCGTGCCGTCGTCACCCGCGGTCACGACCGCGACGGACACCCCGGCGACCGCGACCACCGCGGCGGCCGCGGCGAGGCCGGTCGCCCAGTGGCGGCGCCGGCGGCCGCGTCGTACCTCCCGCACCAGCGCGGGGAGCAGCGTGTCGGGCACGGGCTCGTCGACCGGCGCGGACTCGAGGACCTCGGCCGAGACCTGCGAGAGCAGGCCGGGCAGGCCGGCGAGCTGCTGCACCGCGCGGGCGCACGTGGGACACCCGGGGAGGTGCCGCTCGAACTCCAGGCGCTCCTCGGGCGACAGCGCACCGAGCACGTAGGCGCCGTCGAGGTGGCTCAGCTCGCAGCTGCCCACGCTGTTCATGCCACCACCCCGCTCTCCTCGAGCGCGAGCCGGAGCGCCCGCAGCGCGTAGTGGGTGCGCGACTTGACCGTGCCCTCGGGCACGCCGAGGCGGCGCGAGGCCTCGGCGACGGACTGGCCGCGGTAGTAGCACTCGAGCAGCACCGCCCGGTGCTCCGCCGAGAGCCGGGTGAGCGCGTCCGCAACCACCCACGACAGCAGCAGCTGGTCGGTGCGGTCCGGCTCCCCGGCCCCCTCGGGCACCTCCGCGACTGCGAACTCACTCTGCGAGCGCTTGGTGCGCCACTCGTCGATCACGATGTTCTTGGCGACCCGGAACAGCCAGGCGCGGACGGACCCGTGGGCCTCGTCGAGCGCCGGGAAGTTGCGCCAGGCGCGCAGCAGCGTCTCCTGCACGACATCCTCGGCACGGGCGCGGTCCTGCCCGGTCAGCCGCAGGCAGTAGCCCCAGAGCGCGGCGGCATGCTCGTCGTGCAGCTGCTGCATCAGCGCCTCGGGGCTCCCCTGGCTGTCGGTCGCCATCTCACCTCCCACCCGGTCACACGCAGCAACCGCCTGTGCGGTTCAGTGTGGCGCAGGACACGTCAGGAGGCGGCGGCCTCCTGCGCCTCGGTGAGCGCCCGGGTGAGCAGCGCGACCAGCGCCTCGAGCTGGATGTCGACCGACGACCCGATCTCCTCGTCGGAGCCGTCCAGCGCGACCGCGGCGAGGCCGGCCTTGCTGTCGATGAGCTCGGCGACCCGGGTGTCGATGGTCTGCGAGGCGATGATCCGCCAGGCGGTGACCGGCTCCTCCTGGCCGATGCGGTGCACCCGGTCGATCGCCTGGGTCTGCTCGGCGTCGGTCCAGGACAGCTCGGCGAGCACGACGTTGGAGGCGACCTGCAGGTTGACGCCGACGCCGGCCGCGGTCAGCGAGCAGACGACCACCGCGACCTCGGGGTCGTCGACGAACGCGTCGATGTTGCGCTGGCGCACCGGGGTGGTCTGGTCGCCGCGGATCGAGGAGTAGCGGATGCCGCGCGCGGCGAACGTCTCCTCGGCGATGTCCATCACCTCGATGTGCTTGGCGAAGAACACGACCTTGCCGACGCTGCGGGCCAGCTGGGCGGCGTAGTCGGCCGCGAGGCCGGCCTTGGCGCGGCCGATGCGGCGCATCATGCTGAACACGTTCTCGCCGCTCGAGGTGTCCATGTCCTCGCGCTCCCACGTGGCGACGCGGCGGACCAGCTCGTGGTCGATGCCCTCGACCGTGCGGCCCTCCTTGCGGGTGGCCAGCGCCATCTCGTAGCGCTCGACCAGCCGGCGGGCCAGCTCGCGCTCGGCCTCGCGGATCGAGCGGCCGGCCTCGTCGTCGAGCTCGACCGGCAGGTCGGCGATCCGGCGGGCGGGGATGTCGGCGGCGACGTCGATCTTGCGGCGCCGGACGATGCCCATCTCGACGACCGCGCGGCGGGCGTTGGGGTAGAAGCCCGGGTCGGCCGGCGTGAGACCGGTGTCCTCGAGGGCGTCCATCAGCGCGCCGAGCGGCTTCTTCTCGTCGATCCAGCCGAGGAACTCCCAGATCGCCTGGAAGTCCTCGATATCGTTGATCAGCGGGGTGCCGGTCAGGGCCATCAGCAGCGGCCGGGCGTAGCGGCTGCGGATCTTGTCCGAGAGCTGCAGCACGTGCTGGGAGCGCTGCGAGGACTTGTTCTTGATGAAGTGCGCCTCGTCGACGACCATGCCGCGGAAGCCGTGCTGGCCGAGCCAGCCCACGTGCCGGTCGAGCACCTCGTAGTTGACCACCACGATGTCGGCGAACCCGTCGACGTCCTCGCCGTCGCCGTGGATCACGGTCACCGAGCGGTTGGGGGTCCAGAGCCCGACCTCGCGCGCCCAGTTGGTCTTGACGACGTTGGGCACGACGACCAGCAGCGGGTAGGCGTCGGCGGCCTGGGCCGCGAGCAGCGCCTGGGCGGTCTTGCCGAGGCCGGGCTCGTCGGCGAGCAGGAACGTGCGGTGGCCGCTGCCGGCCCCGGCCACGAGCTGTGCCTGGTGGTGCATGAGCTCGCGGCCGTCGGGGAGCTTGACCGCCGAGATCGGCTCGGGCAGCGGCATGCACGAGATGCCGTTCGACGCGTACTCGAACGAGCGGAACAGCGGGCCGAGCAGCTCCCAGCCGGCCAGCCGGCGGGCGTGGCCGCTGCCGGGCTGGACGTGGGAGAAGTCGGGGACCAGGAACGGGTTGGAGAGCTGGCGCTGGATGACCGACTGGGGCACCACCCGCCGGCTCGGCCCGGAGACCACGGCGAGCGTCTCGGGCGCCTCGGGCTCGGGCTCCTCCTCCGCATCGAGGCCGGCGGCCTCGATCATCCGGCGGCGCAGCTCGCGGGCGGCGTCGGAGACCTCGGCCTGCTCGGCCAGCAGCGCGAGGAGGGAGGTCTCCCGGGCGGCGCTCTTGGCGAGGATGGTGGCGATCCCGTCGAGCCGCTTGAGCTGCTCGGCGCGCTGCGCCTCGGTGCTCTCCGGGTCGGCCTTGACCCGGGCCCGCTCCTCGCGGACCAGGAGCGCGACCACCTGGAACTTGGTGCGCGTCGACGGTGCGACCGCGCCGCGCTGGACGGCGGTCTCGACCTCGCGCACGGCGCGGGCGAGTACCGGGATGATGCCCTCGTTGTCGAGCGCGCGGCCGCCGCGGCGCTGGTTGCGTGCCGGTGCACGACGACCCGCCGACTGGCGCTGGCCCTGTCGAGCCAAGGACCCCTCCTCCGGAGTGTGCCCGGTTGCGATACGACGGTGCGAAACGACTGTTCGGTACGGCGAGAGGTGCGCCCGGGCGACGCGCCACTCGACGTGCTGGTCCACGGATCTACGAGATCGATGAGTGCCGGCGAGACGGCCGGGACTCGGCGCGGAGCACCGGCCCACGACGTGCGGCCGGTTCCAGTTGACATCGTACACAGCATCCGGCGCGCGGTCGGCATTCCCCGGGATGCGGGACGGTCCGCACGTTCGTAGGCTCGGTCCGTGACCGCCGCCGCCCCTCCCCCGGCCCGAGCCGTCCAGCGCACGTCGCTGGTCCCGCCCCAGCACGGCGCCTGGGCGTTCCTCGGCCTGCCGCTGGCCCTCGGGTTCCTGGTGGCCGACCCGGCGTGGACGTGGCTGCCGCTGGCCTGGGCGTGGGTGGCGGCCTACCCGGCGTCGTACTTCTTGCTCAGCTACGTCCGGGCCCGCCGGCCCGAGCGGTTCCGCCGGCCGCTCGCGATCTGGGTCGCGGTGTTCGCGCCGGCGGGCCTCGCGGCGGTCGCCCTGCGCCCGTGGCTGCTCTGGGTCGCCGCGGTCTACCTCGCGTCGTTCGCGGTCAACCTCGCCTACGCACGGCGCAACCGCGAGCGCGACCTGGTCAACGACGCGGTGTTCGTCGCCCAGTGCTCGGTCATGGTCGTGGTCACGGCACTGGTCGGGGACGACCCGGACACCTGGTCGCCCGGGGCGCTGCTGGGCGCGGTCTCGGCGCACGCCTGGCTGCTGAGCGGGGTGTGTGCGATGGTCCTGCTGGGCTCGACGCTGCACGTGAAGTCGCTGCTGCGCGAACGCCGTGACCCGCGCTACGCGAGCGCGTCGCGGTGGTACGCCGTGGCCTGCCTGGTCGCGTCACCGGCGCTGGCCCTCGCCTGGGGGCTCCCGGAGGGCTGGGCGTTCGTGGTGCCGTTCGCGCTGCTCGCGGGCCGGGCGCTGCGGCGCGACTGGTCGGGGATGCGGCCGGGCGCGATCGGCATGGTCGAGCTGGCCGGCTTCATCGTGGTCCTGGCGGCCGGGGCAGTGGCCGTGGCGGCCGGCTGACCGACCGCCACGACACTCCCCCCTCACCACGTCCCGCTGCAGGAGTCAGGGCAGCTGGACGTGGCCGTTGCGCATCTTCCAGAGGAAGTACTTCTCGAAGCCGAGCTTCATCAGGTGCGCCTGCGGGCCGGGGATCAGCACGCCGTGCTTGCGCGGCGGCAGCATCTTGTCGGCCAGGATGATCACGCCGTTGTTCCCGGCGTCCATCACGCAGACCGCCTTGATGTCGCCGAAGCTCTTCACCTGGGTCGGCTGCTCGCCCTTGATCTGGGCGGCGATGTTGGCCGCGGCCGTGTGCGCCATCACCTCGGTCGGGAAGCCGGTCTTGGGGAGGCCGACCGGGGTCGGGGTCTGCCACGGGACGTCGACGGCGGCGGCCACGCCGACCGCGTAGATGTCGTCGTACTTGTCGCTCTGGTAGGTGTCGCGCACCCGCACGTAGCCCTTCTCGTCGGCCAGGCCGTCGGAGGTCTTGAGGAAGTCCTGCCCGAGGAACGGCGGCACCACCATGCCGAAGCCGAACGGCAGCCGCTCGCCGTCGGCGAGGACCATCGACCCCTGGTCGACGTGGTCGATGCCGACGCTGAGGCGCGTCTCGATCCCCTCCTTCTTCAGGAACATCCCGAGCAGCTGCTCGCCGTGCGGGAGCCCGCCGATCCCGAAGTGCCCGAGGAACGGCTCGGAGGTCACGTAGGTCAGCTTGACCTGCTTGCGCAGGCCGGCCTTCTTGAGCTGGTAGGAGGTGTTGAACAGGAACTCGTACGCCGCACCGAAGCAGCCCGCGCTCTGGCTGGCGGCGATCACCACGTCCTGGGGGCCGCGGGACCCGCGGGCGTCGTCGAGGTAGCGCTGCCAGGCCGCGCCCGTGCGCTCGGCCTCGACCAGGGTGGTGATCGTGTTGGCGTTCTCGGAGAACCCGGGGACCACGTCGTCCTTGTTGCGGTAGCCGGTCGCGATCACGAGGTAGTCGTAGTCGAGCTCGTGACCACCGTCGGTGGTGACCTTCTTGGCCACCGGGTCGATCCCGGTCGCGGCGGCGTGCACGAACTCGATGCCGTGCGACTCGAGAGTGGGCGCCACCGGGAACGTGATGTCCTCACGGTCGCGCTTGCCGAACGGCAGCCAGATCAGGCTGGGATTGAAGAGGAAGTGGTCGCTGGCCGACACGACCGTGACGTCCACGTCGCCGTGCAGCTCGTGCCGTACGGCGAGCGCCGCCGTCATCCCTCCGAAGTTGGCGCCGAGCACCAGGACCTTCGCACGCATCTCGTTCCTCCTGTGGGTGGTTCCGTGCCTTCAGGTATACCCCCCGGGGTATATAGTGGGCGAGGGTCCAGTGACCCGGCGATCGGGTCTTTGGACCCCAGTCGCGGCACATCCGCATGTCCACAGCAAAGGAACCCCCACGTCATGAACCTCGACCGCGCCGTCCTCACCGTCGCCGGCACCGTCACGCTCGTCAGCGCCCTGCTCGCCGCCGTGGTCTCGCCGTGGTGGCTGCTGCTCACCGCCTTCGTCGGGCTCAACCTGCTGCAGTCGAGCTTCACCGGCTTCTGCCCGGCGGCGATCATCCTGCGCCGGCTCGGCGTCCCCGGCGGGTGCGCCTTCACCGACACCCGGCCCGCTCAGACCAGCGAGACCGTCCAGGCCTGAGAGGGCGGCACCACCCGCGCGACCCGCGCGGTGCTCCGGCACCCGACCCGCGCCCGACAAAACCACCTATTCATCCGATGTATACACATGGTGTATACATGCACCATGTCTCTCGGATCCGTGCTCCTCGGCGTCCTCGCCGCAGGTCCGGCGCACGGGTACGACCTCAAGCGGGCGCACGACGGCCGGTTCCCCGCTGCGCGACCCCTCGCCTACGGGCAGGTCTACGCCACCTTGGCCCGCCTCGAGCGGGACGGCCTGGTCGAGCAGGTCGAGACCCGGCAGCACGCCGGGCCCGAGCGCACCGTCTACGCGCTGACCGCGTCCGGGCGCGACGAGCTGCGCCGCTGGCTCGCCGAGACCGAGCAGCCGGGGCCGTACGCCGCCGACGAGCTGGTCCGCAAGACGATCACCGCGCTGCACACGGGCGCGGACAGCGTCGACTTCCTGCGCCGGCAGCGCGCGGTCCACCTCGAGGCGATGCGGGCGCTCACCCGGGAGCGGGCCGCGGCCGCAGAGCCAGGCACCCGGATCGCGCTCGACCACACACTGGCCCACCTGGACGCTGACCTGCGGTGGCTGGAGGAGACGCGCGAGCGGATCGCGCAGGACGGGACGACACGATGATCGACGCACCGGAGCCGATCCTGTCGGCGCACGGCATCCACAAGTCCTTCGGGCGGACGGTCGCGCTGCGCGGCGCCGCCCTCGAGCTGCGGCCCGGCGAGTGCGTGGCCATCACCGGTCCGTCGGGCAGCGGCAAGTCCACCCTGCTGCACTGCCTGGCCGGCGTGCTCCTCCCCGACAGCGGCGTGGTGACCTTCCGAGGCGCCCGCCTCGACGGGCTCGGCGTCGACGAGCGCACCCGGCTGCGGCGGATCAGCTTCGGGCTGGTGCTGCAGTTCGGCCAGCTGGTGCCCGAGCTCACCGCGCTGGAGAACGTCGCGCTCCCCCTCCTGCTCGAGGGCCGCCGCCGGCCCGACGCCGCCGCGGTCGCCGCCCAGTGGCTGGAGCGGCTCGAGGTCGGCCAGCTCGCGACCACCCGGCCGACGGCGATGTCCGGAGGCGAGGCGCAGCGGGTGGCGATCGCCCGAGCACTGGTCACCTCGCCCGACATCGTCTTCGCCGACGAGCCGACCGGCGCCCTCGACACCGTCACCGGCGAGCTCGCGCTCGACGTGCTGGTCAAGGCGACCCGCGAGACCGAGGCCGCGCTGGTGCTGGTCACCCACGACAACCGGGTGGCGGCCGTGGCCGACCGCGAGGTCGTGCTGCGCGACGGCGCCGTCGAGCCGGGTCCGGGCGATCCCGCATGAGGCCGCTCGCGGTGACGGTCGTGCTCGCCGCCGGGCGCGGGCGCGCCGCGCTCGTGGTGGTCACCACCGCGGCCACGGCCGCGCTGCTGCTCGTGGCCGCCGCCATCTCCCGGGTCGACGGGAGCGACAGCTGGAACGGGCCCGCGCAGGAGCCGCTGCTGGCCCCGATCCGCGACCCGGGCACCCGGCCGGGGGCGGTCCTCACCGTGGTGCTGCTGACCGTCCCCGTCCTGCTCCTCCTCGACCAGGCGGTGCGCCTGGGCTCGACCGGCCAGCATCGGCGGTACGCCGCGCTGTCGGTGGCCGGCGCCACCCGCCGCGACCTCAGACGGTGGGCGGCGGTGGAGGTCGGGCTCCCGGCCCTGGCGGGGGCGCTGCTCGGGGTGCCCGGCTGGTGGCTGCTGCGCGAGGTGCTCGGCCACCGCCTGGCCGAGCACGGCGCCGCACTCGTGCCCACGACGGTGGGTCCGGGGCCCTGGACGCTGCCCGTCGTGCTGGTGGTGGCGGCGTACGGCGCCCTCGTCGGCAGGCGCCGCGGCTCGCGGGCCACGGCGCTGGTGGCACGCGGCGGGCAACGGAGCGCACCCCGGCCCTGGTCCGCTCTGCTCGTGCTGGTCGGGGTCGGCGTCCTCGTCGTGATCAGCGGACGCGGCGGGTCGTCGAGCCCCCTGGGCCTGACCTGGTTGATCTCCGCCGTGGTGCTGGTCACCCTCGGCTCGGTCGGGCTCGCACCGTGGGCGGCGCACGCCGCGGGCGCGGTGGCGGCCCGGCGCGCGCAGCGGGCGCCCACGCTGCTGGCCGCGCGGCGGCTGCACGCCAACCCGCGCCCCGCCGGCCGGGCGGCGGCCGCGGTCGGCGCCGTCGGGTTGACCACCGGGGTGCTCGGGGTGTTCGTCGCCGACGTGGTGCAGAGCACCTCGTCGTACGACCGGGACGACTACCTCGTCCCGGCGTCGGTGGTCGGCGTGTGCGCGCTGCTCGCGGTCGCCCTCATCGCCACGTCGATCGCGGTGCACTCGGTCGAGACCACCGGTGAGCACCGTCGCGAGACCGCCGCCCTGCTCGCGACCGGGGTCCCGGTGTCCGCACTGCGGGCCGCGCAGCGCACCGAGTGCCTGCTCACGACGCTGCCGCTGACCCTGGCCGGGTCGGTGGCCGGCTCGCTCGGCTACGGCTGGCTGGTCGGTGCGTCGCCGGTCGCCTACGCCGGGGGGCTGGCGGCCCTCGTCCTGGTCGCGCTGGTGGTCGGCGTCTCCGTCGTCGCGGCGACCGCGCTGGTCCGCCCGTGGCTCGACGCCGCCGTCGACCCGGCCAACCTCCGGACCGAGTGACGCTCGGCCTCAGCCCCTCAGGATGGCGTCCGAGCTGCCGATGAGCAGCGCAGGGGGCTGACTCAGCCGACGGCTGGGACGTGGGGAGGTGATCGGCGTGTCGGCGGACGACCAGTACCAGGTCTCGTGGGACGAGGACGCCGCCATCGCCCGCACGACCTGGAGCCCCGGAGCCCACTGCGACCTCGCCCGGGCGAAGGCCATCAACGCCGAGATCCGGGGCTTCGCCAGCGGGAAGGTGTGCCTGCTGGTCGACCTGCGCGACGGGGTGCAGTTCGACCGGGACGCCCGCGAGTTCCTCATGAACCAGAACCCCCACTACCGGGCCGTGGCCCTGCTGGCGCAGAACGCTCCGGCCCGGATGCTCGCGAACTTCTTCCTCGGCCTGCGGCGCGGCGACATCCCGCTGCGCATGTTCGCAGCGGAGGCCGACGCCGTCGCGTGGCTCCGGTCGCAGCCATGACGGGTCAGGGGCGCATCGATCCCGTCATCGAGCTCCTCAGTCGACTCGCGTCGGGCGACCTCGACGCTCGGGGCGACCGGGTCCACGACGACGAGGACCTCGACGCGGTGATCTTCGGGATCAACATGCTCGCCGAGGAGCTGAGCGCCAGCCGCTCGCACCTGGAACGGCGCATCCGCAAGCGCACCGCGGCCCTCGAGGACGCGCGGCGCGAGGCGGTCGAGGCCCGCCGGGAGGCCGAGGCCGCCAACCAGGCGAAGTCGGCGTTCCTGGCCACGATGAGCCACGAGATCCGCACTCCGATGAACGGCGTCATCGGCCTGACCAGCCTGCTGCTCCACACCGAGCTCGACCGGTCCCAGCGGCGCTACGTCGACGGGCTGCACGAGGCCGGCACCACGCTGCTGACGCTGATCGACGACATCCTGGACCTCTCCAAGATCGAGGCCGGCATGCTGCAGCTCGAGCAGGCGCCGTTCGACCCGCGCCAGGTCGTGGACGCCGTCGCCGGCATGGTGGCACCCGCCGCGGCCCGCAAGGAGGTCGAGCTCGTCGTCCACTGCTCCCCCGAGGTGCCCGTCGGGGTCGTCGGCGACGAGGCACGGCTGCGTCAGGTGCTGCTCAACCTCGCCGCGAACGCCGTGAAGTTCACCGACACCGGCGAGGTGGTCATCCGTGCCTCGCTGAGCCGCGCGGCCGCGCATCCCACAGGCCCCGGCCAGGTGCCCGTGCGGTTCGAGGTCGCCGACACCGGCATCGGCGTCTCCGCGGCAGCCCGGGAGACGCTGTTCGAGTCGTTCACGCAGGCCGACGCGTCGACCACCCGGCGGTACGGCGGCACCGGGCTCGGGCTCGCGATCTCGCGGCGACTGGTCGAGCTCATGGGCGGCACCATCGGGTTCGAGAGCCAGGTGCGCCGCGGGAGCACCTTCTGGTTCGTCGTCCCCCTGACCACCGAGCCCGCCAGCCGCACCCCGGATCCGAGGCCCACCGCGCTGTCGGGGGTCCGGGTCCTGGTCGTGGAGGACCACCCGGCGCAGCGCGACGCGCTCACCTCCCAGCTCGCCCGGGCCGGGATGCGGCCGGACGCCATCGCCCATGCCGAGGGGGTCGTCGAGCGCCTGCGGGCCGCAGTCGCCGCCCACGACCCCTACCCGGCCGTCGTCGTCGACGCGGGGGCGGCGGACGCGGACGGTCTCGAGCTGGCCGCCTCCATCACCTCCGACCCCGTCCTGCGCGACAGCGTGGTGGTCATCCTCGCGGTCTCGGCCGAGGTCGACCGGGACACCCTGCAGCGAGCGGGGGTGCGCGCCGTGCTGACCAAGCCGGTCCGGACCGGCGAGCTCGAGACCCGGCTCGCCGAGCTGCTGGCCCACTCCGTCGACACCCCGCCCCGACCGGCGGGGTCCCCGGCACCGAGCACGACGGCGCCGCGACGAGGCCGCATCCTGGTCGCCGAGGACAACCGCATCAACCAGCTCGTCGCCGAGGGCCTGCTGTCCCGGCTGGGGTTCGAGGTCGACCTGGCCGAGACCGGCGCGGCGGCGGTCGAGGCCGTCGCGGCCCAGTCCTACGCGGCCGTGCTCATGGACTGCCGGATGCCCGTGATGGACGGGTTCGAGGCGACGGCCAGGATCCGCGCCCGCGAGACGGGGTCGCGGCTGCCGATCATCGCGATGACCGCGTCCGCGACCGAGGACGACCGCCTGCGTTGCGCGGCCGCGGGGATGGACGGCTTCGTCCCCAAGCCGGTCGACGCGGCGGCGCTCGAGCGGGTGCTCTCACGCTGGGTGCCGGTCGCGGCCGCGGCACCGGCGCCGGCGACGCCCCCGGCTCCCGTCGCGTCCGGCCCGGCGATCGACCCCGAGCGGCTCGCGTTGCTGCGTGGCCTCGGGGACCCCGCCCGCGGCGGGCTGCTGCCCGCGCTGGCCGACGCGTTCGCGACCAGCGCCCCCGAGCTCGTCCTCGCGATCCGGACCGCCGCGGAGGAGGGCGACCCGTCCCGGCTCCGGGCCCAGGCCCACCAGCTCGCCGGCGCCGCCGACAACATCGGGGCCGCGCCTGCGGCCGCGCTGGCCCGGCTCATCGAGCGGTCCGCCGCCGACGGCGCGAGTGAGCACGGCGTCCCCTGGGACCGGCTCGACACCGAGGTCCGCCGGGCCGTCGACGAGCTGACCCGGGCGGTGACGGCCCCGAGCTGACCCGGCGGCCTACCTGCGGGGGGTGCGCTCGGTGTGCTCGACCAGCCGCGCGAACGCCTCGCTGAACCCGCCGACGATCTGCTGGTGGTCGGGCACCAGCCCGGCGTCCGCCGCGAGGCCGACGAACACCTTGCCGTCGTAGCTGTAGATCGTCAGGCTCATCACCTGGTCGGCGGTGAGCGGCGCCCAGCCCATCATCGCCTCGACCTTCTGGCCGCCGACGTACAGCGGCACCTGCGGGCCGGGCACGTTGGTGAGGACGCCGATGGCACGGTTGGCGAGCAGGTCGATGGTGGCCCGGTAGAGGACCGTGCTCATCCGGCCGATCGCGGCCTGGATGCCGAAGTCGACGACCGCCTCGTGGCCGTTCTTGATGCGCGTCATCCGGCGGCGTACGACGTCGAGAGCGCGCACCGGGTCCTCGATGTTCGTCGGGAGCTCGAGCTGCACGAGCGCGAACCCGTTGCCGAGCTCGACCGGCAGCGAGGGGTCGAACGGCTTGAGGTTCACCGGCACGTCCCAGGTCACGCTGTTGCAGACCGCCTGGTGCGCCGCCAGGTAGGCCCGCAGCGACTGCGCGACACAGCTGACCAGTACGTCGTTGGCCGTGGCGCCATGGGCATGGGCGACGTTCTTGACGTCGGTCAGCATCAGCGGCGCCGACCAGCTGATCGCCTTGCGGTCACCCACGGTCCCGGTCCACGCCGTCGTGTCGTTGCGGGTGCCGAACACCAGCTTGCGGGCGGTGTCGACGTCGCCGGGCAGCGCCGAGACCAGCGGCATCGCACCGATCCGGCCGAGCAGCGACTCCGACAGGGCCAGTGCGCTGTGCGCGGCGCCGACCGGGTTGGTCACCGCACTCCGGGCGACCTGCAGGGACGTGGCAGCCGCGGACATGGCGCGCTCGGTCAGCGTGGTCTCCTCCGGCGCGGACCGGGTCACCGCCACCTCGGCGCCGGCCTTCGGCTTGCGCCGCCGGGCGGGACCGTCGGGGCTGGTGTCGAAGATCCGGAGCACCAGCTGCACCATGCGGATGCCGTCGGCGATCGAGTGGTGTCCCCGGAAGATCACGGCGCTGCCGTCGTGGAAGCCGTCGACGAGCAGCGCACGCCACAGCGGCTCGCCACGGTCGAGCGGGAGCACCCGCTGCTCGGAGATCAGCTGCTGCAGCTCGGCGTCGCCGCCGGGGGCCGGCAGCACCACGTGCTCGAAGCGGTCGTCGATGTCGGCGTCGGGGGCCTCCTCCCACCACAGCGCACCCGACTCGTCGCGGACGACGACGCTGCGGACCACGGCGTACCGGTCCCAGAACCGCTCGCGCATCAGGTCGCGGAAGCGGTCCCAGTCGATCGGCCCCTCGGTCCAGAACAGGCTGTCGACGACCATGAGGTTGCCGGGCCTGTCCATCTCCAGCCAGAGCGCGTCCTGGCCGCTCAGCCGCTGTCGTCCATCCATGACCACCCTCGCCCTCGTGCTACCCGCCGGTAGTGACATCGTGAGTCCCGCACCGGCCACCCGGGCAGGGACGAACGTCACCTGCGGGTCGCCGACCGTCACCTGGCGGTACGCCGGCCGCCGCCGACCGCGGCCCGGGCCGCCAGCGCGCGCTCCCGGATCTCGGCGATGTCCTCGGCGGTGTAGACACCGTTCACGCCCGAGATCGTCGCCAGCCTCATCCCGTGCTTGAGCCCGAGCTTGTAGATCTCCTTGACCTTGGCCCACTCGATGTTGCGCCCGACGGTGAACGTCTCGTAGCGGCCCTCCAGCGCGAGCACGACGGTCTCGGCCAGGCAGGCGTAGGCGACGTTCGGGGGCAGCCCGATGTTCTTCATGCGGACGTCGCCGGGCAGCTCGATCTCGCCGGACTCGACCACGAGGACGTCCGGGCGCCGGGCCACGTCCTCGGCGGAGAGGTCCAGCGGCCGGGCCACGTCGGTGATCACGCAGCCGGGCTTGACCGCCATGATGTCGAGCACCCGTTTGCCGGCGCCGGAGGTCGCGGTGACGATCAGGTCCATCGCGGCCAGGTGCTCGTCGGGGGTCGCGGCGACGTGGACCTTGGCCCGCGGGTTCTCGCGCTGGATGTCCTGCTTGAGCGCGAGCAGCTTGGCCGACTCCGGGGAGACCAGCCACAGCTCGGCGCTGGCCAGCGCGAGCAGCCGGGCGCACACCGAGCCGATCGCCCCGGTGGCGCCGACGACCATCGCCTTGCCCTTGATGTGCCCCTCGTCGTCGACGGGCGCGAGGCCCAGCTGGACCAGCGCCTCGTGGGCGGCCCAGAGGGCGCCCGCGGCGCTGTAGCTGTTGCCGGTGGTGACCGGCAGCGGGGCCTTCTTGGCGACGGTGACGCCGGCGTCGCCGACGACCTTGGTGAAGGCGCCCAGCCCCATGATCTGGGCGCCCAGCTTGCGTGCGGTCTCCGCGGCCGCGAGCAGCCGGGCGTAGGTGAACTCGGGGCTGTGCGCCATCAGCTCCTTGGGGGTGCCGCCGACCGAGATCAGCCACCCCTCCGCCTCGGCGCCGGTCGGCGAGACGATGCCGGTGACGTGGCTGTAGGTGAACGGCGGCGCGTACGCGACCGCCTTCTCCACGGCGTCCATCACCACGCCCGGCGCGACCTTGGAGATCGTGCGCAGCGGCTCGACGTTCGAGAGGTACTGCTGGGACAGCGGGTGGATGACGAACGCGAACCGGCTCTTGCGCTTGAACCCGTTGGGGTAGAGCACCCGCGGCTCGAAGCCCGCGGCGACGATCATCTCGAGCAGGTCGTCGTTGGTCAGCCGGCCTGACGAGTGCACGGTCGCGAGCATCAGCGCCTCGAGCACCGCGGCGCTCACCGTGACCGCGAACGGCTGCGGCGTCACGTCGACCACCATGTCCACGCCGCGGTCGCCGAGGTCGGCGAGCCGCTCCTCGGAGATCGACATGGTGATCACGGTCTTGCCGGCGAGGTCCTCGAGGCCGAAGCCGGTGAGCTCCTCGTACGTCGCGACCACCACGTCGCAGTCCCGCGCGGCCCGACGCGCGAGCGCGTGGCTGACGGCCTGGCCCGGCGCCTGCAGCTGGGTCTGGAGCTGGGACTGCACCAGGCCCGGCAGCAGCCCCAGCGACGCCCGGCCGACGTCCGCGGCGAGCGCGAGCAGCGGGTTGGCGTCGAGGCGTGCCGGGAGATCCACGCGCAGCAGCGGGTCCGCGAACTCCAGGTTCGCGGTGTACTCGCGCAGGATCCGGACCGTCGGGTCGTGGTTGGTGCCGCCGAGCACGACCGTGCGCGCGTTGTCGAAGTAGCCGGGCATCTCGGTCTGCACCCGCCGGACGGCCCACTCCTGGAGCACGCCGAGCAGCGCCCGGCCGAGGGTGACGGGCACCTCGTCCGTGGCCCGGACGACCTTCTCGATCGCGGCGAGGTCGCCGTCGTACATGCCGCTGGCCTTGGCCTCGCGCAGGCCGGAGACCGCGATCGCGGCGGCGTGCGGGGCCATCGTACGCACCAGCTCCTCGGCGGCCGCGACGTCTCCGTCGGTGCCCATCCGGCGGATCCGGAACCGGCGGTTGAGGAACGTGACGGTCTCGTCGTAGTCGCGCTCGCGCCCGGTGAGGCTGACGTTGACGACCAGGGGGACGGCGGTCCTGCTCATGGCGCTCACTCCTCAGACCATCGCCGCTGCGTCGATCTCCGGGTGCTCGACCATGTAGTCCAGGAGCCGGTCGGCGTAGGTCTCGAACGCCGGGCAGGCGACGCCGGTGCCCTCGAGGTCGGCCGTGGTGTGCGAGGTGTCGTAGGTGGTCGGCGAGGCGAAGTAGTCCAGCGACTCGGCGGGGATGCCGAGCAGCCGCTCGACGCCCGGCAGCGACACCAGCGCCCGGGTCGGGCCGAGCGGCAGCGGGACCCAGACGACCTTGCGGCCCAGGTGGCGGGCGAACGTGGTCACCAGCTCGCGCACCGTCGGGGGGCGGGGGTCGGTGAGCGCGTAGGTGCGTCCGATCGAGCGGTCGAGCACCGACAGCGCGTCCATGGCGCCGATGACGAAGTCACGGGGCACCAGGCAGAACCGCACCGCGTCGGCGTCGCCGACGGCGGGCACGACCGCCAGCTTCGGCTGGCGGCGCAGGAACGAGGCGAGGAAGTAGGGGCCGTCGTACTTCTGGGTCACGCCGGTGCGGGAGTCGCCGACGACGATGCCGGGCCGGTAGACGGTGGCCGGCAGGCCCTGGCCGATGGCCCGCCGGACGAGCACCTCGGCCTCGAACTTCGTGGACTCGTAGTGGTTGCGGAACTCCTGCCCGGTGTCGAGGTCGTCCTCGGTGAAGCGCCCCTCGTGCCGGCCGCTGACGTAGCAGGTGCTGACGTACTGCAGCCGGTCGAAGCGCTCCCGCGACCGGCAGAAGTCCAGCACCCGGGCGGTCCCGTCGACGTTGACGCGATGGGCGACGGCCTCGGGGACCGTGAGGTCGTAGACCGCGGCCAGGTGCCACACCTCGGTGACGTCGGTCAGCTCGTCCAGGACCTCGGCGGCCAGCCCCAGGTCGGGCGCGGTGATGTCGCCCTCCACCAGGTCCACCCGGCCGACCACGTGCGGATGCTCGAACTCGATCCGGGCGAGGCGCTCGCGCGCCTCGTCCAGGTGCTGCGGCTGCACGAGGCAGACCGCCCGCACCCCCTCGCGCCGGGCCAGCACCCGCGGCAGCAGGGCCGACCCGAGGAACCCCGGGAACCCGGTCATCAGCAGCTCAGCCACGACGGACCACCTTCTCCACCCATGTCCCGGCCCGGGGCGGCTCGGCTCCGCGACACGTCGGGCTGGGTACGTCTCGGAGACTAGTTACCGGCGAGTTCGGCTCCCAGGGCCTTGTGCCGCTTGTTCGGGGACCTTTGGCCGCTCGAGGTCGACCTGCACCGGCCGGAGCCGGGGCAGCAGGCGATCCAGCCACCGGGGCAGGTACCACGCGCGCCGTCCGGCGACCGCCATCAGCGCGGGCACCAGGACGAGACGCACGACGGTCGCGTCGATCCCGATCGCGACGGCCAGGCCGAACCCGAACAGGTTGACCACACGCTCGTCGTTGAGCAGGAAGCTCGCGAACACCACGACCATCACCGATGCCGCGGCGGTGATCACCCGCGCGGTCGCGGCGATGCCGTCGGCCACCGCTCCCCCGGCGTCGTCGGTGCGGAGGTACTCCTCGCGGACCCGGCTGAGCAGGAAGACCTCGTAGTCCATCGAGAGCCCGAACAGGACGGCGAACAGCATCATCGGCGCGAACGACTCGACCGGCCCCGGCTCGGCGCCGATCAGGCCCGAGAGCCAGCCCCACTGGAACACCGCCACCACCGCGCCGTACGCGGCGCCCACCGACAGCAGGTTCATCAGCGCGGCCTTGATCGGCACGAAGATCGAGCGGAACTCGACGAGCAGGAGCAGGAAGCTCAGACCGACGACGAAGCCCATGAACCACCCCATCCGGTCCCCGAGCCGGTCCGCGAGGTCGATCGACGTGGCCGTCGGGCCGCCCACGTGCAGCTCCGCGGACGCGGGCTGGTCGCGCAGCACGCCGTCGCGGAGCCGGTGGACGAGGTCCTCGGTCGCCTGGTCGTCGGGCGCCCCGGTGGGCACGACGGTGAGCACCGCCGTGTCGCCCGTGTCGTTGAGCACCGGGGGCGACACCTGCGCGACCCCGTCCACATCGGCGATCGCGGACGCCAGTGCGGCAGCCGAGCGCTGGGTCTGCTCCGGTCCGTCGCCGGCGTACTCCGCGGTGACCAGCAGCGGGCCGGTCCAGCCGGCGCCGAATCCGTCCGCGACCAGGTCGTAGGCGGCACGCTCGGTGCTGCCCTCGGGCGCCGACCCGTCGTCGGCGGTGCCGAGCCGCAGGCTGAGCAGCGGGATCGCCATGACCGCGAGCAGCGTGAGCGCCCCGACCAGGTACGGCCACGGCCGGCGCTGCACGTGCCGCGTCCAGCGGTGCCAGCCGCTGACCCGGGCGCCGCCGTCGTGGTCCAGGCGCGCGCGGCGCACCCGGAACCGGTCCAGGCGGTCGCCGAAGACGCCGAGGAGCGCCGGCAGCAGGGTGATCGAGGCGAGCAGCGTCGTCGCCACGGTGATCGCGCTCGCGAGACCGAGGGTGGCCACGAACGGGATGCCGATCAGGTACAGCGACAGGATCGCGATCACCACGGTGGTGCCGGCGACCAGCACCGACCGGCCGGCGGTGGCCATGGCGAGCGGGATGGACTCCGCCGCGGGGAGGCCGGCGGCCAGCCCCTCACGGTGCCGGGTGACGATCAGCAGGGCGTAGTCGATCCCGACGCCGAGCCCGATCATCGCGGCCACGACCGGACCGGCCGTGCCGATCGGCGTGAGCTCGGCCAGCAGCTCGACGGTCCCCATCCCGAGGCCCAGCGCCAGCACGGCGGTGAGCAGCGGCACCACGGTCGCGAACACCGACCCGAACGCGATCAGCAGCACCAGGACCGCGGCGGCCAGGCCGATCACCTCGCTGCCGGACGGGCCGGACTCCCCGCTGAGGGCGGCGCCACCGAACTCGACCTGGGTGCCGAGGCCCTCGACCTCGTCGAACGCGGTCTGGGCGGCGGCGATCTCGCCCGTGTCGATGTCGACGGCCCGGTCGGTGAACCGCACCGTCGCCACGGCGGTCGTGCCGTCCGGGGAGACCATCTGCTGCTGGGGGCCGTACGGCGACTGCACCACCGCGACGCCGTCCTGCGACGACACCTCGGCCAGTGCGTCCTCGACCGCGCCGCGGACCGGGGCCGACGCGACGCCGCGGTCGTCGTGGATCGCGACCTGCATGCCGTCGCCCGACATCTCCGGGAACGTGGTCACCAGGGCGTCGTACGCCGCCTGGGAGTCGGTGCCCTCGACCGACAGGTCGTTGCTGAACGACCCGCCGATGCTCCGCCCCGTGACCAGGACGCCGCCGACGAGCAGCAGCCACACCACGATCACCAGCCACCGGTGGCGGACGGACAGTGAGCCGAGCGCGCGCAGCATCAGGACTCCCGGTGGTGGGTAGGCGGCGGGGTCATGGTCGTTCCCTTCGAGAAGTGAGACACATTTGTCTCGTTTTCTCGACTATACGCCGCTCCCCCGCAGAACCAACTCGGTAGCCTGCGAGGTGTGGCGGTCCAGGAGGAGCACACCCGGGCGGACGTGCTCCGCAACCGAGCGGCGCTGCTCGACGCGGCCGCCGACGTGCTCGCCTCGGCGCCCGAGGCCTCCCTCGCGGAGGTCGCCACCCGGGCCGGGCTGACCCGGGCGACCCTCTACCGCCACTTCGAGAGCCGCGACGCCCTGCTGTCCGCGATCCAGGAGGAGGTGCTGCGCCGCGCCTCGGAGGTGCTGGTCGGCCTCGACCTGGCCGGGTGCGACACCCGCGAGGGCATCCGGCGCGCCGCTGCCGAGCTGGTGCCACTGGGCCTGCGGTTCCGGATCCTGCTCGCCGGAGGCGCCTCCGGGGACCCCGCCTTCCTGGCCGCCCGGGAGCAGGTCCTCGCCCCCCTGTGGGCGGTCCTGGACCGCGGCGTCGAGGCCGGCGAGCTCCCCGCGACGGCGAACCCCGCCTGGTTGCGCGCCGTGCTCGCCGGGCTCCTGATGACCGCCGCCCGCGCCGCCGGCGCCGGCCTGGTCGACCCCGGGGAGGCCGGCGAGCTGGTGGCGAGCTCGTTCCTCGACGGCTTCGGCCGGGGTGGTCCGGTTGCCTGAGTCCGGCGACCACCCCGACGCCGGCGGCACCGGCGCGCGACGCCGAGGACGGCGCTCCGGTCACAGCGAGTCCCGCGAGTCGATCCTGGCGGCAGCCCGGGAGCTGTTCGCCGAGCGGGGGTACGCCGGCACGACCGTCCGGGCGATCGCCGACCGCGCCGGCGTCGACGCCGCGCTGATCGCCCACTTCTTCGGCGACAAGGGCGGGCTGTTCGCCGCCGTCGCGGGCCTCCCGGCGCGGGTGCCCGGCGACCTCCTGGATGCACTGTCGCCGCCCGAGGGAGCCGGGGCGCGGCTCGCGTCGGTCTACCTGACCTGGTGGGAGGACCCCGAGACGGCCGCGCCGCTCCTGGCCACCGCGCGGTCGGCGCTCGTCCTCGGCGAGGCGATGGACCGGCTGCGCGGTCTGCTGCTGTCCGAGGTGCTCAGCGAGGCGGTGCCCGCCGAGGACCGGGCCGACCGCGAGCTGCGGGTCGCGCTCGCGATGAGCCACCTCCTCGGCGTCGCGATGGGCCGCCACGTGATCCGGGTCCCCGCGCTGGTCACGCCCTCCCTGGACGAGCTGGTCGCCGCGGTCGCCCCCGCGATCCAGGGCTACCTGACCGGTCCGGCCGGGCTCGGGAGCGAACAGCCGTCGACGCTGTCGGCGAACCACCCGTCCGCGCACTGACACCGCTCACCCCGCGACGCCGGTCGCCACGGCCGCTAGCGTCGTCCCGTGGCTGACGACACCGACGCTGAGGACCTCTTCGCGGGCTTCGACGAGGATGCCTTCCTCGCCGAGTGGGAGGAGGTGGACCGCCAAGCGGCCGACGTCCTGCAGTCAGCGGTTCCCGACGTGTTCGCCGGCGAGCCGCCGATGGAGGACGTGGCTCGCGCGGCCGAGCGGATCCGCGCCGCGGTCGCGACGCAGACCGACGAGGGCCGCTACTTCAGCAACGCCTGCGGTTGGGACACCCCTCCCGATCTCGACCTGGCGCTATGGCTGCAGGCCGCCGGGTCGACGATATCGCCGTGGGACGACCCCGGCACCGACCCCGAGCTGCAGGCCAGCGTCCTCGCGATGGAGCACGCCGACTGGCTGGCGATGATCGTCGGTCTCGTCCGCCGGGGAGTCGGATCCGAGCTGGACGCCGGGCAGGTGGTCGACGATCTCGCGGCGATGCCCGAGATCGAGACCGACGAGCTCCCCGAGGAGGGCGACTTCCGCCTGGTTGTCGAGGTCCTCGCCCCGCTGTGGCAGGCGCTCGGCGCCGTGGACGCCGACCGGCGGCTCACCGCACTCGGGTGGTGGGGGCTGCCGCGGGCCCTGCACCTCGTCTGGTCCGGCGACGAGCTCGAGCGGTCCGAGCCGCGCGGGCCGCGCCTGGACCACGAGGCCGCCGAGACCGCCGTCGACCTGCTCCGGGCCGGCCCGATGACGTTGGCGCAGCTCCGGTCGGCGTGTGCGGACAACGGGGTCTTCACCGACGAGGACACCCTCTACCGCTCGATCATCAGCCGGGCCAAGGTGTGGCCCCTCGAGGACGATCGTCTCGCCCACCTGCCCACGGTCGCCGACGGGCTGGTCCTCACCCACCGGCTCACGGCACAGGAGCTCGAGCTCGGCATCCTGGAGCCGAGCGTCGACCTCGAGCTGTTCTCCCTCATCGCCGAGGACGGTCTCCCCCTCCGGGAGGGTGGCACGCTCGTGGCCGTCCTCGGCGACGGCCCGGAGCAGCTGCCGGCGGGCTGGCTCTCCACGATGACCGGACCGGAGGGCTGGCTGTCCGGCCACGCCGCCGGTGACCTCATCGGGCTCCGCTTCACCGACGGGGCGGTGAGCCTGGAGCCGGTCGACCAGACCTCCGACGCCGACGTGCCGGTGCTGGTGGACGTCGCCCGCGCAGTGGCGCGACTGGCGGACCCGGTGAACCAGCACGGCTTCGAGGGTGTGACCAGCGACGACGTCGTGATGATGGCCCGGGTCGAGCATCCCAAGGTCCTCTCACAGCCCGCTCCGCCGCTGCGCGAGGTGCTGGCACAGACGGGCCTTGAGGAGCACCTCGGCAAGTACGGCGTGCCGGGCACCCGGTGGTACGGCGAGCCGCCGCTCACCGCCGACCAGCGCACGGCGTACTACGCGTGGCGGGACGCCCTGCGCGCGCACGAGCACGGAGCCAAGCCGCGAGAGGACGACCTGGCGGCCGCCGTCGGTCTGAGCGGCCTCACCCTCGACCTGGCCGCGATCGACTCGGCCCAGCACGCACCGTGCACCCCGCTGCTCGAGCAGCTGCTGCAGCGAGCGTCCGGCGCCGCAACCGCCGGCCCGCTCTACCTGATGGCCCGGGAGGCGGAGGCCCGGCTGGACGGAGCCGCCTACCTCACCCTGCTCGAGCAGGCCGTGGCCGCCAACCCCACACTCGACGACGCGGTCGCCGACCTGGCCGAGGTCCGCGCGGTCCAGGGTGACGCCACCGCCGCACACCGACTGTTCGGACTGGCCGGCATCGACCCGTCGTACCCCGACCGTGCGGCTCTTGGCCCCTTCCTCAGGGCACCCGAGGGCGAGACCGGCCGCAACCGGCCCTGCCCCTGCGGGTCGGGGAAGAAGTACAAGCTCTGCCACGGCCGCGACGAACGGCACCCGCTGCCCGATCGGGCCCAGTGGCTGTGGGTGAAGCTCAAGAGCTTCGCGCAGCGGAGCATCAACCGCGACGAGCTCCTCGATTGGGCCGAACTCCTGTCCGGCGCGGGCCGCGACGACCACGCCGCCGTGGTCCGCGCGATGAGCGACCCCACCACCTGGGACTTCGCCGTGTTCGACGGCGACATCCTGGCGCGATTCCTGACGCTGTACGGCGACCTGCTCCCCGCCGACGAGGCCGCCCTGGTCCGGGCGTGGCAGGAGTCGGAGCGCCGTCTGCTGGAGGTCACCTCCACCCATCTGACCGGACTCACCGCACGCGACCTGCTCACCGACGAGACGGTCGAGGTGCGCGACCGCACCCTCCCGCGGGGCCTCGAGGCGAAGGCACTGCTCCTCGGGCGGTTCCTCGACCCGGGCGACGGCACGTTGCGACCCTGGGACGACCCATTGGGCATCCCCCGCACGTGGCGACCGCGGATCCTGGCCGCGCTGCGCGACGGGATCGACGCCGCCGACCTCGCCGTGATACTGGCGCCGTCCGGTCCTCCGGAGATGGTGACCACGGACGCTGAGGAGCTGTTGTTCTGCACCGCCCACTACCGGGTCGACGACCTGGAGGCGGTCTGGGTGGCGCTGTCGGAGACGCTGTCCGGCGATGCCGACGTCCTGCACCTGGGCAGTGGCGAGGGGGCCCCGATCCGGGGCACGGTCACCCGGGTGCGCGACATGCTCGAGCTCCAGGCGATGTCGCTCCAGCGGCTCCGGGCCCTCCAGGAGATCCTGCTCGCGGCCGCACCGGATGCCCTCCTGGTCGACGAGTCCTCCAGGGCACCGGGCGACCTGCTCGCCGACGGCCCTGCGCCGGACGCCCGATCCGAGCCGGTCCACCTCTCGCCGGAGGACCTGGCAGGGATCGTCCGCACCTTCGAGGACCGCTGGCTGGATGCGGCGATCCCAGCCCTAGGCGGACACACGCCGCGGGAGGCCGCGGCCGATGCCCGCCTGCGCCCCGACCTGGTCGCGCTGCTCGACGACATCGAGATCTCGCAGCGCGGGTCCGACGTCGCGATGGATGCCGACCGGCTGCGGGCCGAGCTGGGCCTCTGACGGTCAGGAGCCGGTCCGCACCGACGCGAGCCGGGACAGCAGGTCTGCGGCGACCCCGACCGCGATCGTGGCCGGGTCCTTGCCCACCAGCTCCGGGCGCCCGATCGGGCACTGGATGCGCGCGATCGCGGCCGCCGGGTGGCCCTCGACGGCCAGCCCCTGCTGGAACCTGCGCCACTTCGCCGCCGACCCGATCAGCCCGACCGAGGCCAGGTGCTCGCAGCGCAGCGCGGCGTCGCAGAGGGCGAAGTCCTCGGCGTGGTCGTGGGTCATCACCAGCACGTGCGTCCCCGGGGGCACCTCGGCGAGGACGAGCTCGGGCAGCGGCGCGTGGTGCGGGTGGATCGAGGCCGGGCCGTCGTCGAGGGAGGCGAGCAGCCCGCCGTCCACCCGGTCCGCCCGGGAGTCGACCAGGTGCAGCTCGACGTCCTGGCGCGAGAGGATCCGGGCCAGCTCGAGGCCGACGTGACCCATCCCGAAGATCGCGATCGCGGCCGGCACCGGGAGCTGCTCCAGGAGCAGCGTGACCTCGCCGCCGCAGCACTGACGGCCGTGCTCGGTGCGGGCCCGGTCGCTGAGCTGCAGGGTGAGGGACTCGGGTGGCCCGGGCGGCCCGGCGAGCAGCTCGGCGGCGCGGGCCAGCGCGGTCTCCTCGAGGTTGCCGCCCCCGATCGTCCCCCAGGCCTGCACCGGCGCGCCGCCTTCGGTGCCGGGCGCCGGCAGGGCGACGACCATCTTGGCCCCCGCCTCGCGCGGCGCGTGGCCGCGGACCTCCGTCACGGTCACCAGGACACCGGCCCGGCGCTCGCGCCGGAGCCGCTCCACCACCGTCGGCCAGTGCATGTCAGTCGACCCCCGTCCCTGCCGGGACGGCCTGCCCCGTGGCCGAGCCGAGCCGGGCGCGCTCGATCGCCCAGAACACCGCCTCCGGGGTCGCCGGCGACGGCAGCTCGACGACACCACCCTCGTGGCCGAACGCGGCCACCGCGGCACGGATCGCCTCGCGCACCGAGAGCGCCAGCATGAGGGGCGGCTCCCCCACGGCCTTGGAGCCGTAGACCACGCCGTCCTCGTGGGCGCCCCGCAGCAGGGACACGTGGAAGGCCTCGGGCAGCTCGCCGAGGCTCGGCAGCTTGTAGGTGCTCGCGGCCTGGGTGGCCAGCCGGCCGCGGGCCGGCCCGTCGGACTCGTCCCACCGCAGGTCCTCGAGGGTCAGCCAGCCGGCGCCCTGCACGAAGCCGCCCTCGATCTGCCCGAGGTCGACCAGCGGCGACAGGCTGTCACCGACGTCGTGGACGATGTCGACCCGCCTCGTGCGGTAGGCCCCGGTGAACCCGTCGACCTCGACCTCGGCCGCGGCCGCGCCGTACGCGAAGTACTTGAACGGATGACCCTGCATGCGGGCCGGGTCCCACTCCAGGCCCTCGGTCCGGTAGAAGCCGGCCGCCCACAGCTGGACCCGGCCGAGGTAGGCCTCGCGCACGAGGTCCTCCCAGCCCAGCTCCCGGCGGGCGGCGAGCTCGTCGAGACGGGCCCGGATCTGCTCGCACGCGTGCTTGACCGCCGCACCGTTGAGGTCGGCACCGGAGCTCGCGGCCGTGGCGGACGTGTTCGGCACCTTGTCGGTGCGGGTGGGTGCGAGCCGGACCCGCGCCAGCGGCACCCCCAGGGTGGTCGCCGCGGCCTGGAGCATCTTGGTGTGCAGCCCCTGCCCCATCTCGGTGCCGCCGTGGTTGATCAGCACCGAGCCGTCCTTGTAGACGTGGACCAGCGCGCCCGCCTGGTTGAACGCCTTGAAGTTGAAGGCGATGCCGAACTTCACCGGCGTCACCGCCAACCCCCGCTTCGCGTGCGGGTGCGCGGCGTTGAACGCGGTGATCTCCGCCCGCCGCTCGGCGACCCGCCCGTTCGCGAGTACCTGGTCCCAGACCAGGCCGAGCCGCTCGGGGTGCCGCACGACCTGGCCGTACGGCGTCGCCTGCCCCTCGGTGTAGAAGTTGCGGCGGCGCAACTCCGTCGGGTCGACGCCGAGCAGCGGCGCACAGCGACCGAGGATGTCCTCGATCACCATCATCCCCTGGGGTCCGCCGAACCCGCGGAACGCGGTGGACGAGGCCTTGTGGGTGCGGGCGATCCGCCCGTGCAGGCGCACGTCCGGGATCCAGTAGGCGTTGTCGACGTGACACAGCGCCCGCGCGAGCACCGGCTCGGACAGGTCCAGGCTCCAGCCGCCGTCGGAGGTGAGCGTCGCGTCCAGCGCCCGCAGCCGCCCGTCGGTGTCGAAGCCGACCCGCCACGCGGTGTGGAACCCGTGGCGCTTGCCGGTCATCGTGAGGTCCTGGGTGCGGGTGAGCCGGACCCGCACCGGCCGGCCGGTGACGACGGCGCCGAGCGCCGCGATCGCGGCGTACCCGTGCGGCTGCATCTCCTTGCCCCCGAACGCACCGCCCATCCGCAGCGACTGCACCGTGACGTGGTGGTCGCGGAGGCCGAGCACGTGCGCGACGACCTCCTGGGTCTCGGTCGGGTGCTGGGTGCTGCTCTGGACGAACACCTGCCCGGCCTCGTCGACGTGCGCCAGCGAGCACTGCGTCTCGAGGTAGAAGTGCTCCTGGCCGGCGGTCTCGGTGACCCCGCTGAAGACGTGGGCGGACGACGCGAGGCCGCGCTCCACGTCGCCGCGCTCGACCGTGGGCCGGGCTCCCTGGAAGCTCTCGGCGGCGATCGCCTCGGTCACGCGGAGCACGGCCGGCAGCGGCTCGTAGTCGACCTCGACGGCGGCGGCACCGAGCCGGGCCGCCTCCGGCGACTCCGCCAGCACCCAGCACACGGCGTGGCCGTGGAACATGACCTCGGTCGGGAACAGCGGCTCGTCGTCCCGCACCCCGGCGTCGTTGCGGCCGGGCACGTCCGCGGCGGTGAGCACGTGCACCACACCGGGGACGTCCAGAGCCGGGGCGGCCCGCAGCGCGGTCACCCGGGCGTGGGCGTGCGGGGCCTGGACCGGATGGGCGTGCAGGCAGTCGCGCGTGCGGACGACCAGGTCGTCGGTGTACATCGCCGCGCCGGTGACGTGGAGGGCGGCGCTCTCGTGGGGCATCTCGATGCCGACAGCGGCGTCCGGGGGACGCCTGGACAGGTCGCTCACGCCGGCACCTCGCCCTCGTCGTCCGCGTGATCCGCCCGGAGCCTGAGCAGCGCCTGCTCGAGCATCGCGGACCGGTAGGCGGCGCTCGCCCGGTGGTCGTCCATCGGGGTGCCCTCGCCACGCAGGACGCCCGCGGCCGTGCGCACGGTGTCGGCCGACCACGGCCGGCCCTCGAGCGCCGCCTCGGTGGCCCGCGCGCGGATCGGCACGGCCGCGACCCCGCCGAGGCCGACCCGGGCCCGCGCGATCTCGCCGTCGACGACGTCGAGGGCGAAAGCGACCGCGACGCTGGAGATGTCGTCGTAGCGGCGCTTGGCGATCTTGTGGAAGGCCGTGAGCCCGGCCAGGGGCTGCGGGAGCCGCACCGCACGGATCAGCTCGCCCGGGCGCAGCTGCGACTCGCGGTAGCCGGTGAAGAACCCGTCGAGCGGCACCTCGCGGTCGCCCTCGGCGGAGACGAGCACCACGGTCGCCTCCAGGGCGAGCAGCGCCGGTGCGAGGTCGCCGATCGGCGAGGCGGTCGCAAGGTTGCCGCCGATCGTGGCGGCGTTGCGGATCAGCCGCGAGGCGAACAGCGGGAACACCTCGGCCAGCAGCGGGATCCGGCCGGCGAGGGCCGACTCGACCTCGGAGAGGGACAGCGCGGCGCCGATCTCGAAGCCGGCTCCGGGTGCGGCGGGCACCGAGAGCCCGCGCAGCTCGGGGAGGTGGTCGAGGGCGACGACGTACGGCGCTCGGGCGCCGCGCAGGTTGACCTCGACGCCCCAGTCGGTGCAGCCGGCGACCGCCCGCGCGTCCGGGTGCTCACGGAGCAGGTCCAGCGCCTCGGCGAGGTCCCGCGGCCGGGCGAAGCCACCCGTCGGGTCATCGACCCGGGTGGGGGCCGGGGCGGGCGCGGGCCGGTGGAGGCGCGCCGCCAGCGGGTCCTCCGGCGAGGGTGCTCCCAGGGCGTACGCCGCGTCCCGGATCGGGCGGTAGCCGGTGCAGCGGCACAGGTTGCCGCCGAGCGCGTGCAGGTCGAAGCCGTTGGGCCCGTGCTCGTCGTCCGGCGGGGTGTCCACGCGGTCACGCCGGTAGAACTCCGCGGCCATGCTGCACACGAAGCCGGGCGTGCAGTAGCCGCACTGCGACCCGCCTCGCGTGGCCAGCTCGCGCTGCACGGGGTGCAGGTCGGCGGGGGTCCCGAGGCCCTCGGCCGTGACGACCTCCTGGCCGTCGAGCGCGACCGCCGGGACCAGGCACGCGTTGAGCGCCGTCCACCGGGTGCCCTCGCCGTCCGGCCGGGCGACCAGCACCGAGCAGGTGCCGCACTCCCCCTCCGCGCAGCCCTCCTTGGCCCCGGTGAGCCCGAGGCCGCGCAGCCAGTCCAGCGCCGTGGTGTGCGGCGGCACCCCGGCGAGGGACCGCGACCGGCCGTTGACGGTGACGCCGGGTGTCGCCATGCCCTCTCCCATCACGCACGCAACGCACAACAGACTTTACGCGGCGGTCGGCCCGCGCGACCGCCGTACGAAGCGACCGCGACCGGGCCGCGGGTCGACCGGCTCCCCGTCCGCGGCGACGACCTCGCCCCGGCTGAGGGTGAGGGCCGGCCACCCGGTGACGACCCGGCCGGCGTACGGGCTGTGGTCGCAGCGCGAGTGGAGGCCGGAGGCGTCGAGGCTGCGGGTGGCGCCCGGGTCGAACACCACGAGGTCGGCGTCGAGCCCGGGCCGGATCGCGCCCTTGGCGCCGTCCAGGCCGAAGAGCCGCGCGGGTGCGCCGGCCGTCGCGTCGACCCACCTCTCGAGCGACAGCCGACCGGAGACGACGCCCTGGTAGACCAGCGACAGCCGGGTCTCGACGCCGCTCAGGCCGCCCGGGATCTGGGTGAAGTTCTCCCAGCCCGTCCCACCGGTTCCGCGGCGCCGGTCCTCGATCGTGAACGGGCAGTGGTCGGTGGCGACGACCTCGACGTCGCCGGGGGCCAGCGCACCCCACAGGGCCTCGCGGTCGTCGGCGCCCCGCAGCGGTGGGGCGCACACGAAGTCCTGCTCACCGGCCTCGAGGTGCGACTGGTCGAGGTAGAGGTAGTGCGGGCAGGTCTCGGCGTGGACGTCGACGCCGGCGGCACGTGCGGCGCGGACGGCCTCCAGCCCCTCCGCACTGGAGAGGTGGACGACGTACAGCCCCGCTCCCGCGGCGCCCGCCAGTGCCGCCGCCCGGCGGATCGACTCGGCCTCCACCGTCGGCGGCCGCGCCGCGGGGATCGCCTCCGGGCCGGTCCGGCCGGCCGCGATCGCCTCGCCGACCAGCGCCTCGACCCGCGCGCCGTCCTCCGCGTGCACGCAGACCCGCACCCCGGTACGCCGGGACGCGGCCAGCGCCCGGCCGAGCGTGTCGTCGTCGACCATCAGCCGGTCGGGGTAGGCGAGGTACAGCTTCACGCTCGTCACGCCGCGCTCGGCGAGCTCGGCGAACCGGGCGGTCGCGACCTCCAGGTCGTCGGGGAGCTCGGTGACCGTCAGGTGGAAGCCGTAGTCGACGACCGCCCGGCCCCGGGCCCGGTCGTGCCAGGTGGCCAGCGCCTCCCGCCACGGCTCGCGGCCGGCGCCGGCGAAGTCGACCACGCAGGTGGTGCCGCCGCAGGCGGCGGCCAGGGTCCCGGACTCGAAGTCGTCGGCCGAGGTGACCGCCCCGACCGGGAGCGCGAAGTGGGTGTGGACGTCGACGCCGCCGGGGACGACGTACGCCCCGCCCGCGTCGACGACCTCGAGGTCCGAGCCGCCGTCGACGGCCAGGTCGGGCTCGACGGCCACGATCGCCCCGGCGCGCACGAGCACGTCGGCCCGCCGGGCGCCGGCCGGTCCCACGACGGTGCCGCCCCGCACCAGGAGGTCGCTGGTCATCACGGGCTACTGCGGGTGCAGCGCCCGCCACACCCGCTCGGGCGTGAGCGGGAGCTCGTTGACGGTGACCCCCGTCGCGTCGAGGATCGCGTTGCGGACGGCGGGCGCCACCCCGTCGATCGCGATCTCGCCGATCGACTTGGCGCCGAACGGGCCACTGGGCTCCATGGTCTGGACGAGGAACACCTCCATCGGGGGCGTGTCGTCGGGCCGGAAGATCCAGTACGGCCCGAACCGTGCGTTCACCGCCCGGCCCGCCTCGTCGAGGACCAGGTCCTCGGTGAGCGCGTAGCCGAGGGCCTGCACCATGGCGCCCTCGACCTGGCCGCTGGCCGTCGTGGGGTTGATGACGACGCCCGCGTCGACGGCCATGACGAGCTTGGTGACCGTGACCTGGCCGGTGTCGACGTCCACCTCGATCTCGGCGACCTGGGCGGCGAACGGCGGTGGCGACTCACCGGAGACGTGCGAGGCGGTCGCCATGATCTGCTCCTGGTCCTCCAGGTGCAGCGCGTGCAGCGCCACCTCCTCGAGCGTGACCGACCGGCCGTCGGGCGCCCACGCCTGCTTGTTGCGCAGCTCGACCTGGCCCGGGTCGTCGAGCCCGAGCAGCCGGGCGGCCCGCAGCACGATCCGCTCCCGCACCGCCTCCGACGCCTTCTTCACCGCCATGCCCGAGATGTACGTCGTGCTGTCGGCGTAGGCGCCCACGTCGAACGGCGTCATGTCGGTGTCCGCGGCGTACACGATGATGTCGTCCGAGTCGACGCCGAGCACCTCGGCGGCGATCTGGGCGAGCACGGTGTCGGCCCCGGTGCCGAGGTCGGTCGCGCCGAAGAGCAGGTTGAACGACCCGTCGTCGTTCATCTTGATCGACGCGCCGCCCATGTCGAGGTTCGGGATCGCCGTCGCCTGCATGCACAGGGCGAACCCGATCCCGCGGCGGATGCTCGGCCGGTCCGCGGGCTGCTTCCACGCGGGGTCGAGCCGCCGCTCCCAGCCGATCGCCCGCAGGACCTGCGCGACGCACTCGTCGGTCGCGCAGCTGGTCACCCGCGGCATCTCGCCCGCGATCTCCGCGGCACCGCGCTCGCCCAGCGCGGGGAGGATGTCGAGCGGGTCGCCCTCGCGCACCCAGTTCTTGCGGCGCAGCTCGACGGGGTCCATGCCGAGGGCGTGTGCGATGTCGTCCAGGTGCGACTCGAGCGCGAACAGCGCCTGCGGGGCGCCGTACCCGCGGAAGGCACCGGCCACCGGACGGTTCGTGTAGGCGACGTCCGCGTGGTAGCGCTTGGCCGGGCAGTTGTACTGCGAGAGCCCGCGCTGCCCGGAGACCGACTGCACGGTGAAGCCGTGCGTCGCGTAGGGGCCGGTGTTGCCGACCACCCGGTGGTCCAGCGCGAGCAGCCGGCCGTCGTCGTCGACGCCGGCGCGGAACGTGATGGTCTGCGCGTGCCGGATGCGGGCGGAGACGAACTCCTCCTCGCGGGTCAGCTCGAGACGGACCGGACGGCGGGTCGCGAGCACCAGGTGCCCGACGAGATCCTCGAGCAGCATCTCCTGCTTGCCGCCGAACCCACCGCCGATGCGCGGCTTGATCACCCGGATCTGCTTGACCGGCAGCCCCAGCAGCGGCGCGACCATGCGGCGCGCATGGAACGGCACCTGGGTGGAGCTGCGCAGCACCAGACGCTCGTCCTCGTCCAGCCAGCCGATGGTGATGGCCGGCTCGATCGGGCAGGTGTGCTGTTGCTGGACGTGGAAGGTCTGCTCGAAGACGTGCGGTGCCTGGGCGAACGCCGCCTCCATCTCCTCGTCGGTCACGGTCTGCCCGTTCACCTCGCGGGGGATGTTGCGTGCCGCGTCGAGGATGCCCTCGGTGTCGGTCTCGTCGTGGATCACGGGGGCGCCGGGCCGGATCGCCTCGACCTCGTCGAACACGGCCGGCAGCACGTCGTAGGTCACCTTGATCCGCCGGCACGCCTCCTCGGCGATCTCGACGCTCTCGGCCGCCACCGCGGCCACCCTGTCGCCGACGTGGCGCACCTTGTCGTCGAAGCTGACCTGGTCCCAGGGCCGGGGGTTCGGCCAGCTCTGGCCGCCGGAGGCGTACTTCACCCGGGCGGTGTTGAACGTGTGCAGTACGGCGTGCACGCCGGGCAGCGCGCGCGCCTCGGAGTCGTCGATCGCCACGATGCGGGCGTGGGCGTGCGGGCTGCGCAGCACCTTCGCGTAGAGCATCCCGCGCAGCTCGATGTCGTCCACGAACGCCGGGTTGCCCTTGACCAGCTTGAGCGCGTCGACCTTCGCCGCACCCGTGCCGACCACGGTGGTGACCGGCACGTCGGCCGACGGCACCAGCCGGGGCATCGCCGCCGGGGCGTCCGGGACCGGCCCGCCGGCGCCGCCGTCGGTGAGCCGCTCGACGAGCACCGGCGCCATCGGCTCGGGCTTCTCCCCGCGGAGCAGCGCGGCCGCCCGCTGGACGGCGTCGACCACCTTCACGTAGCCGGTCTCGCGGTCGAGGATGCCGGAGAGCGCATCGCGGATCTCCCACTCGGTCGGCTCGGGGTTGCTCTCGAGGAGGGCCTTGGTCGCCAGCACCATCGCCCCGGCCGAGTAGCCGGACTGCAGCGCACCGGACTCGACGAAGGCCGCCTGGATGGGGTGCAGCTCGCCGGTGGCGACGTTCAGCGACTCGACGGTCGTGACGTCGTGGCCGCCGGCCTGGGCCGCGAGCAGCACGTCGGCGGAGACCAGCCGGGCGTCGAGCAGCACCGCGGCCGCCCCGGTCTCGCCGGTCTCGGAGCCGAACTTCACGCTGAAGCAGCCCAGCCGGCGCAGCACGGCCAGCAGCGAGTCACCGGGCGCGCAGGTGATGCGCTGCGGGGCTCCGTTGAGGGTCAGCTCGAGGTCCATCGTCCGCCCGGTCATGAGATCGCCTCCACCACTCGCTGGGTCAGCACGTCGGCCAGGGCCCGGCGGTACTCGCTCGACCCCCGGAAGTCCCCGACCGGATCGAGCGCGTCGCCGAGCCGTACGAGGATCGGTGTCCGGGCCACCCCGGTGAGTGCGACCCGTCGCCCGTCCTCGGTCTGCCGGGCGAAGGCCGCCACGATGGCCCGGTCGGCAGGCGTGCGGGCGGTGTGGCAGGCCGCGGCGGCGCCGTCGGTGCAGAGCGTCACGGCGGTCACCACGCTTCCGGCTCCGAGCGGCAGCCCGGCGAGGAACGACTCCAGCGGGACCGAATCGGCCCCCCGGCTCGTCTCCACGTGCACGAGCGCCTCGTGGACGAGCAGCGCCGCCAGCAGCTCGCTCTCGCCGTCGCCGGTCGCGACGCAGCCACCGAGCGTGCCCTGGGCACGCAGCGTGCTCGGCCGTTCCCGGCGGGCCGCCTCGCGGACGAGCGCGGGCACCCGGTCGCTGTCGACGAGCTGCTGCAGCCTCGTCATCGCGCCGACCCGCAGCAGGTGCTCGCCGTCGGCTCGGATGCCGTCGAGGCGCAGCGCCTGCAGGTCCACCACCTCGACCTCGCGCGCCGAGCTGTCGCCGCCGAGTCGCGTGCCACCGGCGAGCGCGACCGCGCCGGACCAGGACAGCAGCTCGAGGGCCTCGTCCATCGTCGAGGGACGCGCATAGGCGGAAACCATGACCATCGTGCCACCGTCCTCCCGGGCCTCAGCCCATCGTCAATGCCATGACGGCCTTCTGGCCGTGCAGGCGGTTCTCTGCCTGGTCGTAGACCGCGCTCTGCGGCCCGTCGATCACCTCGTCGGTGACCTCGATCCCGCGCTCCCCCGGCAGCGGGTGCATGTAGATCGCGTCGTCGGCGGCGGTCGCCATCCGGCGCTCGTCGGCGATCCAGTCCCGGTAGGAGTCGACGAGCTTCGCCTCCTCGGCCTCGTCGGTGGTCGTCATCACCGCTCCCCAGCTCTTGGCGTACACGACGTCGGTGCCGCGGATGCCCTCGTCGAAGTCGTCGAGGACCTCGAACGACGCGCGCCCGAGCCGGGCGTTCTCCCGCGCCTGGTCGACGTAGTCCGGCATCAGTGCGAACTCCGGCGGGTGCACGAGGCGCACGTTCATCCCGAACCGCGGCAGCAGCATGATCAGGCTCTGCGGCACGCTCAGCGGCTTGGAGTACGTCTTCGCGCAGGCCCAGCTGACCGTGGCCGTCCGCCCACGCGGGTCGCCGAACCGCTCGATGATCGTCATCAGGTCCGCGAGCGCCTGGTGGGGGTGGAAGTGGTCGCACTGCATGTTGAGGACCGGCACCCGGCTCGCGGCGGCGACCTCCCGGATGTAGGCGTTGCCGACGCCCCAGTCGACGTTGCGGATCGCGATGCCGTCGTTGTAGCGGCCGAGGATCTCGCCGATCTCCTTGGCGGTGTCGCCGTGCGCGATCTGGGTCGAGCGGCTCTCGATGAACTGGGCGTGCCCGCCGAGCTGGGCCATCCCCGCCTCGAACGACGCCCGGGTGCGGGTGCTGGCGAAGAAGAACAGCATCGCCAGCACCTTGTCCCGCAGGTAGGGGTGCGGCTGCCCGAGCGCGCGGTCCCGCTTGAGCGCGAACGCCACGTCGAGCACGGTGTCGAGCTCGTCGCGGGTCCACTCCTGGAAGTCGATGACGTCGCGGCCGCGGAGGTTCGTCTGCATCGAGGCCCTCCCCCCGCTACTCGATCGCCCCGAGGACCAGCGCCAGCAGCGCCATCCTCAACGAGACGCCGTTGGCGGCCTCGGCCCAGTAGCGGGCGTGCCGGGTGCTGTCCACGTCGGTCGTCAGCTCGTCCATCCGGGGCAGCGAGTGCAGCACGATCGAGTCCTGCTTGGCCTTCTCGTGCAGCAGCCGCCGGGTGACCTGGTACGCCGCCGGCGTGGTGCCCTTCTCGGCGGTCGGGTCGACGCGGGACTGGGTGTAGTCGGCCTGGACGACCGGCTCCATGTAGATGACGTCGGCGTCGGAGATGCACTCCTCGACGGACTCGACCTCGCGGTAGTTCACGCTCCGCTCGGCCAGCTCGTCCTTGAACTCGTCGAGCAGGGAGAGCTCGGGCGGTGAGACCACGAACGCCTCCATGTCGAACTGCGAGGAGGCGTAGAGGATCGAGTGCATCGTCCGCATCCGCATGTCGCCGACGCACAGCACCTTGAGACCGTCGAGCGTGCCCTTGTCGCGCCAGATCGTGTAGAGGTCGGTGAGGACCTGGGTCGGGTGCTCGCCCCACCCGTCCCCGCAGTTGATCACCGGCACCGACGCCCACCGGGCGGCCTCGTGGGGCGCGCCCTGGACGTGGGAGCGCATCGCGATGACGTCGCCGTAGTACTCGAGCATCTTCACGGTGTCCTTCATCGACTCCTGGTAGAAGTCGCCGGCGCGGGTCATCTTGGCGTCGGAGAAGCCGAGGACGTGGCCGCCGAGGCGGTGCATGGCGGCCTCCGTCGAGAGCCGGGTGCGGGTGCTCGGCTGGTAGAACGCGGTGAGCAGCGTCTTGTGCTGGAGGAGGTTCCCGTTGCGCCGGTTCTCGGCGTGAGGGCGCAGCTCCTCGGCGACCTGGAAGATCCGGAAGTAGTCGTCCCGCTCGACGTCCTTCAGGGACAGGATGTCGCGGCCCAGGAAGCTCCTCATCGTGCGTTCTCCTCTTCAGTGGTGTGTCTCAGGAACAGCTGTCCGGTTGGCGTGCTCAGGGTGCGTGCATCGCAAGGCGCCGGGGCGCCGCCATACCCCGTTCGTCTAGCAAGCGACGGCAACGCCGCGAGGTGCGTGTCATGGGTGCGCGAAGCGCACAGATATTCCTGAGACACGCCACTACACACCGAAGGTGTCGATCATCAGTTGGACGTCGTCGCCGAGCGGGTAGAGGACCGGGCAGGTCGCGCCCGCCTCGACGTACTCGGCGACCTTGGCGCGGCACTCCTCGGGGGTGCCGGAGGCGGTGATCTGCTGCACCACGTCATCGGGGACCAGGCGCATCGCGCGGAGGATCTCGTCGTGCGAGGCCGGCCAGGTCAGGACCTTGCCGATCTCCTCGATCAGGGCGGGGTCGACGCCGCTGGCCTTCATGATGTGCGGCTGCTGGCCGAGGTACTGCGTGAGCAGCTCGCGGGCCCGGTCGAGGGCGAGGTCCCGGTCGCGGTCGACCGAGCAGACGACGAGCTGGGGGCGGTCGATGTCGTCGAGCGAGCGGCCGGCCTTCGCCGCACCGGTGGCCAGCGCCTCGAGGGCCTGCGCGTTGTACGCCGGCGAGACCATGTAATTGAGCAGCACGCCGTCGCCGATCTCCCCGGCCAGCGCCATCATCTGCATGCCGGTGGCGCCGATGTAGATCGGCACGTGCTTCGGCGAGCGGTCGCCGTGGACGATGTCGATCTCGACGTCGTCCAGGTGCACGAACTCCCCGTGGTAGGTGACCCGCTCCATCGCGAGCAGGCGGCGGGTGGCCTCCACGGTCTCCCGCATCGCGCGCAGCGGCTTGCGCCGGTCGACGCCGACCTTGCTGGCGAGCGGCTCCCACCAGGCCCCGAGGCCGAGCACCACCCGGCCGGGGGCGAGCTCGTCGAGCGTGGCGAACGTCGCCGCCAGCAGCCCGACGTTGCGGGTCCAGATCGGCACGATGCCCGAGGCCACCTTGATCCGGCTCGTGACGGCGGCGTACGCCGCCATCGGGACCGTGGCCTCGCGGACCAGCCGGCTCTCCGCCTGCCAGACGGCGTCGAAGCCGCGCTGCTCTGCGTAGCGGGCGTACTCCATCCCCTCACGCAGGGGGTGGAGGTCCTGGAGGTAGAGCGCCACTCTCATCGTCTGCTCCTCTCGGGTGTGAAGCCGTGCGCCGCGATCTCGTCCATCCGGCCCCAGAGGCGCTGGGCCTCGCCCGAGCCCTCGGCAGCGACCTCCGTCTCGTCGACCCGGGTCGAGCGGCGGTCCGCGACCACGAGCTCACCGGCGACGAGCACGTCGCGCACCTGGCCCGAGGTGAGCCCGAAGACCCAGTGGCCGACCAGGTTGTCGGCGGTCACCGGGGTGGGCGTCGGGTAGTCGAGCACGACCAGGTCGGCGGGGGCGCCGGGCCGGATGCTGCCGAGCAGCGGCTCCCCGTGGACGCCGCCGGCGAACCGGGCACCGTCGGCGAGCCGGGCGAGCGGCCAGTTCCCCGGGGTCGCCACCTCGGCCTCGCGCGTGCGGAAGTAGCCGACCTGCGACTCGGCGAAGAGGTCGCCGCCGATGCCGTCGGTGCCCAGGGCGACGCCGCCGCCCAGGCCGGGCGCGAGGTGGTGGAACGGCGAGTGCCCCACGGAGTTGTTCATGTTGCTGCGCGGGTTGCAGACCACGGTCGCACCGGTGTCGGCGACGGCGTGGATCTCGGCCGGGGCGACGTGCACGCAGTGCGCCAGCAGCGCCTGGTCGGTGAGCAGCCCGGCCCGGTCGAGGCGTTCGACGACCCCGTGGCCGCACCGGGCGCGCGCGTCGGCCTGGTCGGCGGCGTCCTCCGCGACGTGGATGTGCACGCCCACGCCACCCGACCGGGCGACGTCGACGACCTCGGCCAGGGTCTCGTCGGACAGCGTGAACGACGCGTGGGCGCCCATCATGCCGCGGGAGAGCCCGCCGGCCCGGGTGAGGAAGCGGCGGTTCTCGGCGATGCCGGCGGCCGCGCGCTCGGGGCCGTCGCGGTCGCTGACCTCGTAGCACAGGACGCTGCGCACCCCCAGCTGCGCCAGGGTGTCGGCGATGATGTCCAGCGACCCGTCGATCGCGTTGGGCGAGGCGTGGTGGTCCACGATCGTGGTGGTGCCGGCGCGCAGGGCGTCGAGGCCCCCGCGCAGCGCCGAGGCGCGGATCGACCGCTCGTCGAGCGCCCGGTCGAGGCGCCACCAGACCCGCTGGAGGATCTCGGTGAACGTGACCGGCGGGGCCAGGCGGTACGGCATCCCGCGGCTGAGCGCCGAGTAGAGGTGGTGGTGGGCGCAGACGTTGCCGGGCACGATCAGAGTCCCGGAGCAGTCCCGGCGCGGTACGCCGGGCGGCGCGGTGCCCACCGCGGCGATCCGCCCACCTGCGAGCACGACGTCGGCGGCCACGACCTCGGGCGGGTCGAGCGCGACCACGACCGTGGCCCCACACAGCGCCAGGGAGGGCGCGACGTCCAGAATGTCGGTAGCCACGGCGTGGGCTCCTCTGCTCCGATTTGCTCTTCAGCGTGCTCCGGGGCAGGACCGCCCGCTAGGGTCCATGGACCCTGCGGCGGAGCGGTCGAGCCCGGTGAACAGGACGCCCACGCGGGCGTCGGGATCGACGTCCCCGTCGGCGATCAGGTCGAGGAGACCGGCCAGCCCCGAGGCACCGGTCGGGTCGACGGGGTAGCCCGCGGCGCGGCCGAGCTCGTGGGCCTCCGACAGCCGCTCCTCGGTCACGACCAGCGGCCGCCCGCCGGTGGCGAGCATGCCGCCGACGACGGCCCGCCAGTCGTAGGTCTCGTCGTCGAGGATGCCGGTGGCGATGCTCCGGGGCTCGCCCTCCCAGGGCCACATGAACGCGGACCGGTGCCGCGCGGCCGCATGCAGGGCGTCGTCGATCTCGGGACGGCCGGCGGACGCGGACAGGCCCGCGCGCACCCGGGCGTAGGCCCTCTCGAGCGGGTGTCCGCCGGTGGTCTGCACGGTGTGCACCCGCGGCCCGTGGTCGAGGTCCCCGAGACCGACCGCCTCGTCGAACGCCTGGATGCAGGCGCTCGCCAGGGCGCCGCCACCGACCTGGACGACGAGGTGGTCCAGGTCGGTGCCCGCGGCCCGCAGGTCGGACGCCATCTCGTAGCCGAGGGTCTGCCCACCCTCGATGACGAGACCGTTCTCGCTGCCCTGGCAGGTGAACGGGAGCGCGCCCGCGGCGAGCGCCGCGCGCAGCCGGAGGTAGGCCGGGTCGCCGTCGGTGTCCGGCGTGCGCACGCAGGTGACGACGTCGGCGCCCAGGTCGCGCAGCCCGTCGAGCACCACCGGGTCGGCGTCGACCGGCACGAACACCCGGAGCCGCCGGCCGGCGGCACGGGCGACCACGGCCGCGGCGAGCGCGGCGTTCCCGCAGCTCGCGATCGCCAGGTCCGGCCGGTGCCCGGGATCGACGAGCCCGAGGCGTTCGGCGACCTCCAGGTGGAGGAGCACCCCCATGAGGTGGCGCCCCTTGTGCGACCCCGCCACGTTGCCGGTCTCGTCCTTGAGCCACACTCCCCCGGCGGCACTGAACCCGAGCCGGTCCGAGAGCATGTCGTCGCGGCCGAACGGCGTCGCCCGGAAGCCGCTGCCGGCGACCCTCGCCACGGCGTCGTCGAGGCGGCCCGCGAGCTCCGCGAACTCGTCGTCGCTCACGCCGCCCGCGGTCGCGCGGTGATGGCTGTGCAGGAGCCGGCGGTAGTGGACGAACGGCGACGTCGCCCCCGCGGTCCCCTCCGGGAAGCGGACGCGCTCCGGGTCGAGGAGCCTGACCAGCACGTGGTCGACGTCGCCGGCGCCCGCTCGAGGGCACCGGAACGGGTAGGGGTCGCGCGGGTCGGGTACGCCGCCGCAGCCCCAGCAGACGAGTCGGCTGGCCGGCGAGCTCACGGGGCGCCGACGCCGGTGCGCGCGTTGAAGTCGACGATCATCTCGTCCCAGGCCTCGATGCTGTCGTGCAGGCCGGTCCAGAACCCCGGGTCCCGCCGGACGACGAAGTCCTCGATCGCGGTGCCGCGCTGCTCGACCCACGTGTAGTAGCCGAGGTCGAAGATCCGGTCCCGGTCCCGGCTCGTGGTCTCGAGGAGGTCGCTGGTGTCCGCGCCGAGCATCCACCGGCCGAACACGCCGGCCGCCGCCGCCTCGTCGAAGCCGTCGGCGAAGTCGCGGGCGGTGATCCGGTCGCGCTCGCTCTGGTACATCGGCGCACCGTCGGTGGCCACGGTGACGATCACGTCCTCGGGGCCGAGGTCGAGGTGCTTGGCGACCTTCACCGCGGCGAGGATGTTGCAGATGCTCGACAGGCCGAACGACGGCAGCGCGGCGAGGGTCGCCTCCGGCACGCCGCACCGGTCCGCGAGGTAGGCCAGGCCGGCCGGGTCGCTGAAGAGCACCGCGAGCTGGTCGGTCGCCCGGTCGGTGACCGCGGTGACGATGTCGGTGTTGTGCACGTGGTGGATCAGCGGGACGTGCTTGTCGCCGATGCCCTGGATGTTGTGCTCGCCGAAGCCGTTGCGCAGCAGCGTGGGGCACTCCAGCGCCTCGACGGCGACGATCGCGGCGCCGTACTCGCTCTTGAGGTGGTCGCCGGCGCCGAGCGTCCCCGCCGAGCCGGACGCCGAGACGAACGCGCGCAGCCGCAGCTCGCGACCGGCCTCGGCGCCGGCCTCCCGCAGATGCTCGAAGACCGCACCCAGCGCCCGACCCGTGCACAGCCAGTGCACCAGGTGGTTGCCGAACTCCGCGAACTGGTTGAGGATCACGTTCCCGGGGTCGCCGGCGAGCTCGTCGCAGGCCTCGTAGATCTCGCGGACGTTGCTCTCGGTGCCGGGCGTGGTGATGATGTCCTCCGGCGAGACCACCCAGCCCCGCAGCCAGTCGAAGCGCTCCTGGCTCATCCCCTCGGGCAGTACGGCGACGCCGCGGCAGCCGAGGATCCGCGAGATGGCCACGCCGCCCCGGCAGTAGTTGCCGGTCGAGGGCCACACCGCGCGCTGGTGGGCCGGGTCGAACGTGCCGGTGACGATCCGCGGGGCCAGGCACCCGTAGGCGGCCAGCACCTTGTGGGCGCGGATCATCGGGAACCGGTCGCCGAGGGCGACCACGATCGTGGCGTCGACGCCGGTGAGCTCGCGCGGCAGCACGACATGGGCCGGCAGGGCCGCGCGCGACGTGCGGTCGACGTCGTTGTACCAGTGGATCCGGAACAGGTTGCGCGGGTCGGCCTCGTCGGGCCCCACCCCTGCCAGCGCGTCGGTCGTCGAGTCCGGGATCCGGGCGGGGTCGGCCAGCTCCGCGAGGGTCGGCAGCATGATGCCGGCGTCCCGGAAGTGCGCGACGGCGCGGTCTCGGACGGCCGCGTCGACGAGGTGGGTCTCGACACCGAGTGACGACATGGGAACTCCGTTCTCTCCTGGGTCCTTCAGGCCAGTCGCTGGAGGCGGCTGGCGGCGGCGTGGTGGCGGCGCAGGATGTCCTCGAGCCCGGGGTGCACGAGCGCGGCGTCCTCGACCACCGGCCGGCCCGCGACCACCGTGTGCCGGGCCGCGACCGGACCGCACCGCAGCCAGGCCTCCACGGGGTCGGTGAGCGCCCCGGCGAAGGCGATCCCGGTCAGCGGCCAGCAGACGAGGTCGCCGGCCGCGCCCGGGGTGAGCGTGCCGAGCTCCCCGGTCCGGCCCAGGCAGGCGGCGGAGCCGCGGGTGGCGATGTCGAGCACGTCGCGGGCGGTCATGCCCGTCGGCCCCTTCCGCTGGTGGCCGAGGAGCAGTGCGGTCCGGGCCTCGAGCCACAGCGACGCGTGGTCGGTGGACGCCGAGCCGTCGCAGCCGAGCCCCACCGGGACTCCCGCCGCCCGCAGCTCGGCGACCGGGGCCATGCCGCCGCCGCCGATCAGCATGTTCGAGGAGGGGCAGTGCGCGACGCCGACGCCGGCGGCGCCGAGCCGGCGCACCTCGTCGTCGTTGGGGTAGATGCAGTGCGCCACCCAGCTGCGGTCCGAGAGCCAGCCGACGTCCTCGAAGTGGTCGATCGTGCGGCGGCCGAAGGCGCGCGCCGCGAAGCGGTCCTCGTCGGGGTCCTCGGCGAGGTGGGTGTGCAGCCGCACGTCGAGCCGCTCGGCCAGCTCCGCCGTACGCCGCATCAGGTCGGAGGAGACCGAGAACGGCGAGCACGGCGCCAGCGCGATCCGCACCATCGCGCCCCACGAGCGGTCGTGGTGGCGGGCCACGAGCCGCTCGCTGTCGGCGAGGATCTCGTCGTCGTCCTGCACCACCGAGTCCGGCGGCAGGCCGCCGTCCTTCTCCGACAGGCTCATCGAGCCGCGCGTGGGGTGGAAGCGCATCCCGAGCTCGGTCGCCGCGGTGATCTCGGCGGAGATGAGGTCACCGCCACCGCGCGGGTGCACGTAGAGGTGGTCGGTGGTGGTGGTGCAGCCACCGAGCGCGAGCTCGGCCAGGCCGACCCAGGCCGAGAGGTACGCCGCCTCCTCGTCGAGCCCGGCCCACAGGGGGTACAGCGTGGTCAGCCACGTGAACAGCGAGGTGTTGACCGACGGCCGGTGGGCTCGGGTGAGGTTCTGGTAGATGTGGTGGTGGGTGTTGATCAGGCCCGGGGTGACCAGGCAGCCGTCCGCCGGCAGCACCCGTGCGGCCGGCGGCCGCTCGTCACCCGGACCGCCCACGGCCGCGACCAAGCCGTGGTCGAGGGCGATCCAGCCCCCGGCGATCTCGCGGTCTTCGGCGTCGAGTGTCACCACATGCTCGGCCCCGTCGATCAACAGCTCGACGGTCACAGTGTGACGCTAGCCATCCGGTGGCTCGGGTGTTGCCGTAATGGGGTGGCGGACGCGTGAGACTGGTCGCACCGGCTCCGCCATGGCGCACATCACGGACCAAGTTCTGCACTTTTGCGGCGAAAGTCGGGGTCCCGGAATAGCGTGGAATCCAGCAGGGCGTACGCCCTGAGGAAGCCGGCGCCGCATGTTCCGCCTCCACCACCACGACCGGCCCGACCCCGGGCCGCAGCTGACGCCGTGGGGGTTCTACGCCGTGCGGCCGGAGAAGCCCGCGCGGGACCCGTTCCGCATGGTCGCTCTCGGCGCCGTGCTGACGCTCGTCCTCGTCGTCGGCGGCTGCCTGGTCACCGTGGGGGCGATGGCCCAGCAGTTCCGCACCGTGTTCGAGGTCGACCCGGCGCCGGTGACCTCGGCGACCTCGATGCCGGTCGAGACCGGGATGCCCTTCGTGCTCTCCGGGTTCCGGGCCGCCTCGGGATGGGCGCTCGCGGAGACCTCGCTCGGCGGGTCGACGATCGCCGGCCTGCGGGTCACCAACGTCGGCGTCCGGGCCGTCAACCTGCGCTACGCGTTCACGTTCCGGCTGGACGGCCGGTGGGTCACGGAGGTGGACTGCTTCTGCCCGTCGGTGGAGCCCGGCGAGACCGTGCCGATGCGGTGCCTCCCCACGGCGGCGCGCCTGCCGCTCGAGTACGACCGCGTCGTCGTCGCGGACAGCTACTGACCGCGCGCCCGACTGCCCATCCGGGCAGGTGTGCCGGATCGACGCCGCCGGCCGGCGTCCGGCGCGTAGGCTCCGGGCATGGAACGGCGATGACACGACCCATCCGGCTGGCGATCGTCGACGACCACGCCGTGGTTGTCGCCGGGGTCGCGTCGTTCCTCGCCCCCGAGCACATCGACGTCGTCGAGACGGACGCCTCGCTGCCGGTGGTCTCCGACGTCGACATCGTCCTTTTCGACACCTTCGGCCAGCTCGACGGCGACGGCATCGACCTCGACGACTTCATCCGCGACAGCGGCGCGAAGGTGGTCGTCTACAGCTGGAACCTGCAGCCGGAGATGGTCGCGGACGCGGTGGCCCGAGGCGCCCGGGGCTACCTCTCCAAGGTGCTGACCGGCCCGGAGATCGTCGCCGCCCTCCAGCGGGTCATGGCCGGCGAGGTCGTCGTGCTCACCGGCGACCACGAGACCAGCGTCGGCGGCGTCGGCGACTGGCCCGGCCGGTCGACCGGCCTCTCGCCGCGCGAGGCCGAGATCCTCGCGCTGATCACCCAGGGCCTGTCCAACCAGGAGATCGCGAACCGGGCCTACCTCAGCATCAACTCGGTCAAGACCTACATCCGGTCCGCCTACCGCAAGATCGGCGTCACCCGGCGCTCGCAGGCCGTGCTCTGGGGCGTGGCGAACGGCTTCAAGCCCGACGTCCTGCGCACCGTCGACGCCGGCCTGCTGGCCCGCCGGCCGCGCCGCACGCCCTGACTAGCGTCGGAGCAGGAACGGCAGTCCGCCGCGGCGCAGCAGCGGGCGGTCGACGTACGACATCCCCACCAGCACGCCCTCGGGTCCGACCCGGAGCTCGTCGCGGACCCACCGCCACGGCCGTGGCGCGTCCGGGGCGTAGGTCACCACCACCACAGGCCGGCCCGTCGGCGAGCCCCGTGCCTGGCACCGCCCGCATCGTGAGCCGCTCCTCCAGAGGCCCCGAGCCGTCCCGCGGCCGCACCAGGTTGACCCCGGTCAGCTCGTCCGGGCCGGAGCGGGTGAACCGCTTGCCGTGCCAGCGCGGGAGACCGACCAGGCCGAGGCCGGCGGGCGCCACCTGGCGCAGCGGCGCGACGAACTCGGCCCGGAGGGTGCCGGTCACGTCGTCGAGCGCGGGAGCGGGCAGGCTCGACCACGCCCGCAGCAGCCCGACCACGCCGGTCACCGGCCACCCTCCGTGCCGGTCGGAACGGCGGCCGGGCGGGCCGTGACCGGCTCCCGGCGTACGGCGCCCTCGGGGGCGAGCGGGAACAGCGACGCGAACCGCTCGGCGAGCGCGGTGATCGTCAGCGACGGGTTCACCCCGAGGTTCGCCGGGATGATGCTCGCGTCGGCGACGTACAGGCCGGGGTGCCCGAAGACCTCGTGCGAGGCGTCCACCACACCCTCGTCGGGCGAGGCCCCCATGACCGCACCGCCCAGGACGTGGGCGGTGACCGAGAGCCCGCCGAGGGTCTCGCCGAGCAGGTTCAGCGGCGTGCCGCACGAGGACTCGGCGAAGGCGCGCGTCACCCGGTTGGCCACCGGCAGGTAGCTCGGCGCCTGCCGCCCGGGGACCGCCCGCGACCGGAGCACGCGGCGCCACGGCCGGACCGGTGACCGGCGGCGCTCGAAGGCCAGCTCGTTGTCCAGGTGCTGCATGACGGTGAGCACCGTCAGCCGGCGCTCGAAGCCACGAGCGGCCATGGCGCGCAGCTGCGCGACGGGCGAGGCGGCCAGCCGACCCAGGGTCCGGACCGCACGGCCGAGCCTGCGGTCACCGTCCACGATCGGCCCGACCTGCAGGCGCAGGTGCCAGCCGCCCACGAACCGGTTCTGGGTGACGTGGGTGTCCGCGTCGGGGTAGAAGTCGCTGGAGATCGTCGGTCCGCGCGACAGGTCCTCGCCCGGCGGCTGCAGGATCGCGGTCAGCGCCTCGCTGTTGGTGCGCACCCGCCGGCCGAGCATCGGTGAGACGTGCGGCAGCGTGCCCAGCTCGTCGCGGCACCGGAACAGCAGGTCGAGCGTCCCGAGCACCCCGGCCGCGAGCACCACGCGGCGCGCCCGGATCGGCGCGATCGGCGTACGCCGCCACGGGTGGGCGACGCTGAGCTCGTAGCCGCCGTCGGGCAGCGGCCGGATGCCGGCCACCTCGTGCTCGGCGCGCACCTCGGCGCCGTACCGTTCGGCCAGCGGCAGGTAGTTGCGGGTGAGCTGGTTCTTCGCGCCGTACGGGCAGCCCAGCAGGCACTCGCCGCACAGGCGGCACCCGGTGCGGTCGGGCCCCTCGCCCCCGAAGAACGGGTCGGGCTCGGTGACCCCCTCGCGGCCGAAGTGGATCGCCAGCGGCACCGGACCGTACGTCGCCCCCGCGCCGACACTCGCGGCCGCGGCGGCGAGGTGGTCGTCCATCGGACCGCGGTGCGAGGTGACGACCCGGCCCAGCATGCCGGCGGCCCGGTGGAGGTGCGGCGCGAGCTCGGCGCGCCAGTCGGGGTTCAGCTGCGACCAGGCGGGATCGGCGTAGAAGCCCTCGCGCGGCTCGAGCAGCACCCCGGCCCACACGGTGGACCCGCCGCCGACCCCGCTCGCGCCGATGATCGCGACGTGGCGGAACACCCGCTGCCAGAAGAACCCGCGCAGGCCCAGGCCCGGCTGCCAGAGGTAGGCGCGCGGGTCCCGGCGGGCCCGCAGCAGGTCCGCGTCGGCGAGCCGGCGGCCCTTCTCGAGGACCAGCACGCGATGGCCGGCCTCGGTCAGCCGCAGCGCCGTGACCGCGCCACCGAAGCCGCTCCCCACCACGACCACGTCAGCGTCGAATCCCGGCATGACCGTAACAGTAGTGCTGTCACGATCGGCCAGTCACCCGGGGATCAGGCCTGGCCGGCCAGCCAGTCGGCGAAGGTCTGCGTGCCGCGCATCCCGTCCACCGTGGGGAGACTGCCGCCCCGGGCCATCGCCTTGCCGGCGGCGCCCGGGAGGCGCAGCTCGACGATCCGACGGCGCGCACCGCCGCGACGCCGCGCGACCTGGCGGACCAGGTCGGCCATCACCTCCTCGCGCGGGCCCGCCAGCTCCTGGTGGCCGACCGGCGAGCGCACCGCCAGCCTCGCCAGGGCGGAGCCGACCTCGCGGGCCGCCACCGGCTGCACCCGCCACGTGGGGACGAGGACGAGCCGTCCCGTCATGCGCTCGAGGTACTGGCTCGCGAACTCGTGGAACTGCGCCGAGCGCAGGACGGTGACCGGGATGTCCGATCCGGCCAGCACCTGCTCCTGACGCACCTTGCCCTGGTAGTAGCCGAACGGGACCCGGTCGATGCCGATGATCGACAGCGCGACGATGTGCCCGACCCCCACCTCGCCGGCCGCCGAGAGCAGGTTCCTCGTCGTGGTCTCGAAGAACGCCTCGGACTTCGTGGCCCTCATGGTGGCGAGGTTGGTGGCGTCCACCACCGCCTCGGCACCGGCCAGGGCAGGAACCAGTCCATCCCCGGTGAGCAGGTCGACTCCCGTCGCGCGGGAGAGCCCGACCGGGTCGTGCCCGTCGGCCCGCAGGGCGTCCACCGTGTACCTCCCGGCAACGCCGCTGCCACCGAGAACCGCGACTCTCATGACCCTCCTCCTCACTCATCCGCACCGCCGGGCCCGCCCGCGAGTGACGGGCGGGCCACGGATCGAGCCGGTGGCTCAGGCGAGCCCGTCGAACGGGCGGACCTCGACCTTGCCGCGGCACGCCTTCGACCCCTCGGCCGCGAGGCGGAGCGCCACGTCCAGGTCCGGGGCGTCGATGACCCAGAACCCGCCGATGACCTCCTTGGTCTCGAGGTAGGGACCGTCGGTCACCATCGGCGTCTCACCCTGGCCGTCGACGACCGTGGCCGTCGACGCGGGGGCCAGCCCACCCGCGAACACCCAGTAGCCGTCGGCACGGAGACGGTCGTTGAAGGCGCCGGTGGCCTCGAACGCCGCCTCCATCTCCTCACGCGAGCCGTAGTTGCCGAACTCGTCCATCTCCGCCGGGCCGTGCACCGACAACAGGTAGTGCGCCATCCCACTCCTCCTCGACTCGCGGCGGTCCCGGTGACCGCCGTACACCTTGCCGACGAACAGCATCGCTCCGATCCGACATCGTGGGCACCCCGACCGATGGACGACGGGTCCCGCGGTGCGGCTCGCGGGCTCCGGCAGCGCTACCTTGGCCCTGCCCGGTCCACGGCCTTCTGGAGGATGCCCGTCATGGTGCGCATGGCTCCACACAAGGTCGTGCTCCACGGCCACGAGCTGTCGTACGTCGACAGCGGCGCCGGCCCGGTGGTGCTGTTCATCCACGGGATCCTCGGCTCCCAGCGGCAGTGGGCCCACCTCGTCGACCGGATGGACGACGAGCACCGGGTGCTCGTGCCCGACCTGTTCGGCCACGGCGAGTCGGCGAAGCCGCTCGGGGACTACTCCCTGAGCGCGCACGCGGCCACCCTGCGCGACCTGCTCGACCACCTCGACATCGAGCGGGTCACGCTCGTCGGGCACTCGCTGGGCGGCGGCATCGCGATGCAGTTCTTCTACCTCTTCCCCGAGCGGGTCGACCGCCTGGTGCTGGTCTCCAGCGGCGGCCTGGGCCGCGAGGTCAACCTGATCCTGCGCGCCGCCACGCTGCCCGGCGCCGAGCAGGTCCTCGGCCTCGTCGCCTCCACCCCCGTGCTGTCGCGGGTCGAGACCCTGGGGCGGGGCGCGTCCAAGGTCGGCTGGCGGCCCGGCGCGGACGTCGGCGCGATCTGGCGCGGGTTCCGCTCGCTCGCGGACCGGGAGAGCCGGCGCGCCTTCCTCGCCACGACCCGGGCCGTGATCGACATCGGCGGCCAGAGCATCAGCGCCCACGACCACCTCGAGGGCGTGCTGCCGATCCCGACCCTGATCGTCTGGGGCTCCAAGGACCGGATGATCCCGGCCTGGCACGCCCTCAGCGCACAGCGGGCGGTCCCCGACTGTCGCGTCGAGCTGTTCGAGGGCGCGGGCCACTTCCCCCACCTCGAGGACCCGGACCGCTTCGCGGACCTGCTCCGCGACTTCATCGCGGCCGGGGGCGACGAGGGACGGCGCCGATGAGGCGGCTGGCCGCCGCCGCGCTGACCGTCGCAGTACTGGCCGCCGGCGTCGGGTGCGGCAGCACCAGCAACGACGCCGCGCCCGACCCGACGCCGCCCGCGTCGTCGGACCCGTGGGCCGACATCGACACGACCGTCCCGTCGGAGGACCCGGTCGGGACCGTGTACGGCTACGTCCAGGCGATGGCGGCCGGCGACGCGGAGCGGGCGTGCGAGTTCCAGTACCGCGGCACCTCGGACTTCGACGACGCACCCTGCGTGCTCGCCGACGAGCAGCCGGCCCGCGACGCCCGCCGGCCCGCGTCGACCTGGACCCGGCTCGCGGCGTACGAGCTCGAGGACTACCGGCCCAGCCAGGACGACCGCGGCTGGGTCGTGGCCCTGCCCGACGACCCGGTGGCCCAGTGGCGGATCCGGCAGGACGACGCCGGCATCTGGCACATCGCCTGACGCGGCCTACTCGAAGAGGGCGGTCATCCGGCCCTCGGGGTCGAGTGTGGTCAGCAGCGCGTCCCCGATGTCGCGCAGCTGGTCGAGCTGCTCGCGGGTCAGGGGGTCGAGCACGTGGGAGCGCACGGTCTCGACATGTCCGGGAGCAGCGGCCACCACGGCGTCCCAGCCGGCGTCGGTGAGGTGGGCGTTGGTGGCGCGGCCGTCCTCGGGGCACGGCACCCGGACCACCAGGCCCCGGTCCTCCAGCCGCCGGACGACGTGCGAGAGCCGCGGGAGCGTGGCGTTGGTGCGCTGCGCCAGCGTCGTCATCCGCAGGGTCCGATCGGGCGCCTCGGACAGCATCGCGAGCACGAAGTACTCGAAGTGCGTCAGGCCGGACGAGCCGCGCAGCTGCGCGTCGAGTATGCCGGGCAGCAGCTCGACCACCGCCACCAGGCGCAGCCACGCGTCGCGCTCGGCCGGGTCGAGCCACCTGGTCTCCGCGGGCCCTGTCTCCATGTGCCCAGCCTAGCCGATTAGTTGACGGAACAACCAAAGCCTGTAGAGTGTTAATTGAAGCGACAACCAAATGGGTTGTCGAACCACGACCTCCAGGAGCACCCCATGGCGAACCTCTCCATCCTCGGCACCGGCAACATGGGCCAGGCGATCGCGGCGATCGCGGCCAAGGGCGGGCACAGCGTGCAGCAGCTCGGCGCGAGCGACCTCGGCACCGCGGTGACCGGCGACATCGTCGTCCTCGCCGTCCCCTACCCGGCCGTGAGCGACGTCATCGCCCAGCGCGGCGAGGAGCTCGCCGGCAAGATCGTCGTCGACATCACCAACCCCCTGAACTTCGAGACCTTCGACTCGCTCGTCGTGCCCGCCGACGGCTCCGCGGCCGCCGTGATCGCCGAGGCCCTGCCCGGCTCGCGGGTGCTCAAGGCGTTCAACACCAACTTCGCCGGCACCCTCGCGGCCGGGACGGTCGGCCCGCTGACCACCACCGTGCTGATCGCTGGCGACGACGCCGACGCCAAGTCCGCGCTGGCGGGGGTCGTCACCTCGGGCGGTCTCCACGCCGTCGACGCCGGCTCGCTCAAGCGCGCCCGCGAGCTCGAGGCCGTCGGCTTCCTGCAGCTCACGCTCGCCGCCAACGAGAAGGTCTCCTGGACCGGCGGCTTCGGCGTCGTCGCCTGAGCCCTCGACCCGACCGCCATGACCCCGGAAGAAGCCCTATGACAGTCGAGACGTTCGCCCCGCCCACGGTCGCGACGTACGGCAGCACCGACCCGGCGGCTCCGCTGGTCGTGCTGCTGCACGGCCGAGGATCCGACGAGACCGAGATCCTCGGCCTGGCCCCGCACCTCCCGGCGGGACCGGCGTACGCCGCGGTCCGGGCGCCGATCGCCGAGGGTGGCGGCTACGCCTGGTTCGCCAACCACGGCATCGGGCGGCCGCAGGCCGACTCGCTGCGCGCCACGATGGACTGGTTCCGCGGCTGGCTCGACGCGGCGGCCCCGGCCGGACGCCCCGTGGTCCTGGTCGGCTTCAGCGGCGGTGCCGCGTTCGCCGGCGGCCTCGTCCTCGACGAGCCCGGGCGGTACGCCGGCGCGGCCGTCCTCTACGGCACCCTGCCGTTCGACGCCGGGCTCGCCACCGAGCCCGGCCGGCTCGCCCACCTGCCGGTGTTCGTCGCCCAGGGCGAGGGCGACCACGTGATCCCCCGCGAGCTGCTGGACCGCACGTGGGACTACCTGCTCTCGGAGTCGGGCGCGCCCACGGTCGCCCAGCGCCAGCCCGGCGGCCACCAGCTCACCGCCCGCACCGTCCACGACCTCGGCGAGTGGATCGCCCACCGCCTCGCGTTCGTCGACCACCTCGGCGCCACGCCGGCCGGACCGCCGTCGCGGCCGGCCTGGCCGACCCTCCCGTCCGGCGAGCTGCCCGGACGCGCCGGGCCCCGGCCGCAGGTGAGCTGGACGATCCCCCAGCAGCAGGAGTCGCAGAACGCCCCGGCCGACCTGCAGGAGCGGCTCTTCGAGGAGGTCCGCGGGCTGGCGGGCGTGGACGTCGGCCCCTCGCGCATCTCGGTGCCCGGCGCGCGGGGCTTCACCCTGCGCGACGGCTCTGACGACGAGCAGGCGTGGCTCGTGCCGCAGGTCGGGGAGTTCGCCCACCTGCACCCGGCGTACGACGGCTCGCTGCACCTGGTGCTGCCGCCGGACCTGGCCGCCGACGTGTCGGCCAAGGGCTGGGGACGGCCCCACATGTGGGCCGGCACCCGCCTCTCCCCCGGCTTCGTGATGGTGCACGGCCCTCGGGACGAGGCCGAGCTCGCGGTCGTCCTCGGCATCGTCGCCGCCAGCCACGCCTACGCCAGCGGCCGCTGACGCTCAGCCGCTCGTCGGCACCGCGGTCCGCGGTCGCCGGCGCGCCGGACGCCGGATGACGGATCCGGGCTTGGACGCCAGCAGCGGGTCGAAGTCGTCGGTGATCGGCGTCAGGCTGGCCTCGTCGACGAACACCGCGCCGTCGCGCACCTCCTGGACCAGGTCCCGGCCGAGCACCGCACCGGCGGTGCCCATGCCGCCCCAGATCGTGGCGTTGATGCCGAACATGTGCTCGGTGCTCCCGCCGGCGAGGAACAGGCCCGGGATGTGCGTGGTGACCCGCGGCCGGAACGGGCCGAGGTTCTTCAGCAGGGGGGCGATGCCGTAGCAGGAGCCGCCGGTGCTCAGCGTGAACCGCTCCTGGGTGATCGGGGTGGACGCCTCGCAGAACACCATCCGCTCCCGGAGGTCCGGGATCATCAGCGAAGCGGTGTCGAGCACCCGCTGGGCGAGCTCCTCCTTGAGCCGGCGGTAGCGCTCGTCGTGGCCGTAGCCGTCGCCCTCCCGGGGATCGGTCGCGACGTTCCAGAACCCGTGCTCCGCCGGCGCCCAGCTCACGAGCTCGAGCGTCGAGTAGCCCGGGGGCGCCGAGTGCGTCCCCTCGGGGTCCTTGGCCGTCGGGCAGCTGATGCCGACCGGCATCTTCTCCGGACAGCGACCGGCCGCGACCTCGCGGTAGTAGCCGTCGACGTCGTTGGTCGGCCACACCCACGCCAGCGGCGGGGTGTCCCGCTCGCGGAGGTCGACGTCGAGCGCGACGTACACCGCGAACATCGGCAGCGTCATCTCCAGGCCCTGCAGCCGGCGCCGCAGCCGACGGGTCAGGTGCTCGTCGCCGACCAGCTCGGCCCACGTCTTCTTGAAGTCCGCCGCCGAGACCACGGCACCGGCCCGGATCTCCTCCCCACCACGCAGGCGTACGCCGACCGCTCGGCCGTCCTCGATCAGGATCCGCTCGACGCGGGCCTTGGTGCGGACCCGGCCGCCGTGGGTCGAGATCACGTCGGTGAGGTGGGCGCCGATGACCTGGCCGCCGCCGCGCGGGTAGTAGGCGCCGGCCTGGAGGTAGTGGTGCAGGAAGCCCGCGTGCATCGCGGTCGGCGTGCGGTGCGGCGGCCAGGTGTAGTCGCCGTTCTCCGCGAGGATCACCGCCTGGGCGTCGGCGCTGAGGCCGCACGCGGCCATCAGCGTCGTGATCGGCCGGATCCCCCAGCGCAGCAGCGCGTAGGAGCGCCGGAGCCGCCGGTCGCCCGAGGCGACGGTCCGCATGATCGTGACGCAGCGGCGCAGCCCGCCCTCCTCGTCGGGGAACGCCGCGATCAGGCGGTCGAGGTAGGTGTCCCAGCCGGTCGGGGTCTGGAACGTCGTGCCCGGCACCATGATCTGGCAGTGGCCCTCCGGGCGCTGGCGGAGCCACTTGATCCGCTCGGTCAGCGCCAGGCCGGTGAGCGCGGTCTGCATCCGGCCGCCCGGGCCGCACTCGCCGACGTAGTGGGTGCCGACGTCGAACTCGAACTTGTTGCCCGCACGGCGGAACACCTGGGTGCTGCCGCCGACCACCTGGTTGGCCTCGAGCACCAGCACCTTCCGGCCGTTGGCCGCGAGGTAGGCCCCGCAGGTGAGGCCACCCGGACCGGCGCCCACCACCACGACGTCCCAGGTGTCGTGACCGCCGTCGGTGCTGGGCGTCGGGGGCGTCGCGGTCTGCGTCATGGCGGTCGCTTTCGGAAGAAGAGACGTTTCTGGAGTCTGACTCTAGAACACTTCCGGGACCAGGCCCTCGAGCAGCACCAGACCGGCCTCGATCACGGCGAGCTCGACCCGCTCGGGCGCCAGCGCCAGGTCGTCGCGGCGCAGCCCCAGCGCGGCGACGCCGTTCCAGGCGCCGAAGAGGAAGTACGACATCAGCTCCGGGTCGACGGACCGGATCGCCCCCGACTCCACGGCCTCGCGGATGCTCTGCTCGAACTCCCCCCGCAGCTCGCTGAACCGCGCGACCACCTCGCCCTCGACCGGCGCGCGGGGGCCGCGCTCCCCCGTGACGGTCAGGTACCGCACCACCACCGGGTGGTCGAGCACCAGCCGCAGGTACGCCGCACCCACGCCGGCGAACCGCTCGAGCGGCGAGGTCTCCGCGGCGTACGCCGCCCGGAGCGTCTCGGTGGCCACGCCGAGCACCCGCTCGGTGGCCGCCGCCAGCAGCGCGTCCTTGGTGCCGAAGTGCACGTAGACCGACGCGGGCGAGACACCGGCCTCGGCGGCGACGTCCTCGATCCTGATCTCCTCCGGCGCGCGCTGCGACATCAGCCGCTCGGTCGCGTCGAGGAGGAGTCCCCGCGTGCGCTCGCGCCGGCGGGACCCGCGGGCGGCCGCGTCGGTCTCGGTGGCGGAGTCGGGCGCGTCGGTCACGCCCGCCACCCTAGGACCGACGCGGTCAGCCGGTGCGGGTCGCGGTGGCGCGCCGCCACGCGACCGCGAAGGCGACGGCGAAGGCCAGGTGGACGACCACGAACACCCGCGCGGCGTCACGCGCGTCGCCGGTGATCACCCCGACGACGTCGTTGGCGGCGACCAGGGTGAAGCCGACAAGGTTCGCCAGCAGCACTGGGCGGAGCGCCTCCGGCAGCTCGGTCGCGCGCGAGACCCAGTTCAAGACGGCGATGCCGACCATCGGCCCGCCGAGCAGTCGGAGCAGCGCGAGCAGCTCGGACGAGGGGTCGTCCGGCACCGCGTCCACGCCGAACTGCGCCGGCACGAGCAGCAACGCCAGCCCGATGGCCGCGAGGTAGAGCGACGCGAGGGTCAGCAGGGGCTTGACCATGGGTTCCTCCTCGGAACGGGCGACTGGGGCGTGGCCCGGCTCAGGTCCAGTACGTGTCGTGGCGGAGCATGAACTCGACGCGCTCCTCTTCGGTCATCGGGTGGTCCGCGAGCCCGGCGAGCGTCTCGAAGTAGTCCTCCCGGGGCGCGCCGGGGCTGAACATCAGCAGCATCGAGGCGCGGTCGCCGCCGCGGAACCCGTGCAGCCCGCCGTACGGCACGTGGAAGAAGTCGCCGGGCCGCGCGGTCGTCCAGCCGGTGCCGTCGTAGAGCTGGACCTCGCCGGTGAGGACGTAGAACGACTCGGTGATCGCGCGGTGGAAGTGCGGCTCGGGCCCGGACTCGTCGGGACCGAACGTCCACCGGTACAGCCCGAACGTGCCGCCGGTCCGGTCGCCGGTGGCGAGGTACTCGCAGGTGCCGCCGGAGCGGTACCGGATCTCCGCCTCGGTGTCGGTCGGCCGGATCCAGCCGGAGACCTCGCCGGTCGTGCCGCGATAGAGGTCGGGCGGGTAGGGGCGGTGCAGCGGGCCGGTCATGGCGTCTCGCTCTCTGTGGTGCCGATGGGGACGCCGCCACCGTAGGGACGGGTGATGATCTCGAGCCAGTGCCCGTCGGGTCCGTCCCAGTAGAGGCCCCGGCCGCCGTCGTTGTGGTTGATCCGGTCGGGCTGCTGCTTGAACGGGTCGGCCCAGAACGTGCGGCCCTGCTCGCGGATCCGTCGCCAGATCGCGTCGAAGTCGTCCTCGCCGACCAGGAACGCGTAGTGCTGGGCCTGGATCTCGCCGGTGTCCTCGAGGAAGTCGAGGGACGCGCCGTTGTCGAGGTGCAGCACCGCGAAGGGGCCGTACGGCGTGGGCTCGGGCCGCCCGAGCACGGTGCCGACCTCGCGGGCGGCGGCCCAGATGTCGCGGACGTGGACCAGGGTGTGGTTGAGCTCGACGCTCATCGGGTGCCTCCCGTGGGCTGGGGTTGTGCGGTCGCGGCCGGGCGGAGGAAGGCCAGCACCAGCAGGGCGCCGGCGAGCAGGGCGACCGCGGCGACGCCGGTGGCGGTGGCGAAGCCGTGGACCAGGGCCTGGGTCGGGGTGCCGGCGTAGTCGCGGGTCGCGGCGACCGCGATCGTGTTGAGTACGGCGGTCCCGACGCTGCTGCCGATCTGCATCGCGGTGTTGGCGGTGGCGGCGGCCACGCCGGCCTGGCGCGGGTCGACCCCGCTGGTGGCGACCGCGATCGACGGTGTGAACACGCAGCCGATGCCGAGCCCGACCAGCACCTCGGCGGGCAGGATCGTGGTCAGGAACCCGCTCGACGGGGTGAGCTGGGTCAGCACGGCCAGGCCGCCGGCGGCCACGATCAGCCCCGGCGCGACGAGCGCGCGCGGCGCCACGGTGTGCATCAGCCGGCTGGCGATGCCGTAGGAGCTGCCCGCGACGGCCAGGCTCATCGGCAGGAACGCCAGGCCGGTGCGGACCGGGCTGTACCCGAGCACCACCTGGAAGTGGTAGGTCAGCATCAGGAACATCCCGAACGTGCCGACAACGCTGACCGCGGTGGCGGCGTACGCGGTGGCCCGGCCGCGGTCCCGCAGGATGGTCAGCGGCAGCAGGGGTGCGGCGAGCCCGCGCTGACGGGCCAGGAACCCGGCCAGCAGCCCCAGGCCGACCAGGCCCGGGACGAGCACCTGCGCCGATCCCCACCCGTTCGAGGCCGCCTCGCTGGCGCCGAGCACCAGCCCGGCCAGCCCGCCGGTCGCGAGCACCCCGGAGAGCACGTCGACCGGCACCGGGTAGCCGTCGTCGGTGGGCAGCACCCGCCGGCCCGCGACGATGACCACGGCAGCCACCAGGACGTTGACGTAGAGGCACCAGAGCCACCCGGCGTACTCGGTCAGCACGCCGCCGAGCAGCAGCCCGACCACGGCACCGCTGCTGGCGACGGCGCCGAAGACGCCGAACGCCTTGCCGCGCTCGCGCGGCTCGGTGAACGTGGCCGCGATCAGCGCCAGCGCGGCCGGCGCGGTGAACGCCGCGCACGCGCCCTGCAGGGCGCGCCCGAGCACCAGCACCTCGAACGTCGGGGCCGCACCGGCCAGCGCCGAGGCGGCCGCGAACCCGGCCAGGCCGGCGGTGAGCACCCGCCGGCGACCGAGCCGGTCCGAGGCCTTGCCGCCGAGCAGCAGCAGCCCGGCGAAGGACAAGGTGTACGCCGTCACCACGTAGGAGCGGTGCGCGTCGTCGAAGCCCAGCGACGCCTGGGCGGTCGGCAGCGCGACATTCACGATGGTCGCGTCGAGGGCGACCATCAGCTGGGCCAGCGCGATGACGCCGAGGGCCGCCCAGCGGCGGTCGCGTGCGGGGGCGGCGGTGCCCGCCCGGTCGGTCGAGAGGGGGATGGTCATGGTCGGGTCCCTTTGCACTAACTGGAGGCTTGATCTCCGCTTCAGCATGTGCCCGCCACAGCGCGCCTGTCAAGAGAACTGGAGGTCATTTCTCCGCTTCGTCGGCGTCGGTGACGGCCAGCAGCTCGAACACCGGGTACCGCGCCGCCTGCGCGGCGATCTCGGCGTCGGAGGCGCGCGGCCCGAACCCGACGTGGGAGCGCACGATCCAGCCGACCGGCCTCTTCGCTCGGTAGGCCCGCAGGACCGGCACCGCGTCGGCCGGGTCGACCTCGACCGCGCGCAGCACCTCCGCGGTGCGGCCGCGGCTCAGCGTGACCTCGCCGGCCGCGCGCGCGTTGCGGACCCACCCGACCTCGCCGTACGGCGAGACGAGCCAGCGGCCCCGGGCGGTCACCAGCGGCACGACGGGGGTGGTGTGGTCGCGCCCGGTACGGCGTCCCCGGACGGTGAGCAGCCTGATGAAGCCGGGGCCCCGTCCCCGGCTCACCATCCGGGTGAGCATCCGGTTGGCCGCACGGGTGAGGGGCGAGTGCCCGAACGCTGCCATCGCGCCCGCCTCAGTGGGGGGTCGGCCGGCAGGTGAGCTCCTGGGTGCGCCCGTCGATCGTCCGGCACAGCACCGCGACCATGGCGACCACCATCAGGGTGTGGGCGAGCACCATGAACGCCATCGTGGACAGGGCGCCGGCCCACACCAACGGCACCAGGACCACCGGCACGTACATCGCCGCGGACATCTCGAGCGTCGGCGTCCAGGCGTGCCCCCGGATCCGCATCCAGGCGGCCATGGGCACCGCCATGTCGGTCGCCATCAGGGCGTAGGAGCCGCCGGGGTGCTCGGCGAACCCGGGGGCGAGGCCGGCCATGGCCCGCACGGTGCCGAGCACGGCCATCCCGAGGGCCATGGCGAGGAGCATCTCCGCGCCGTGGCGGACGAGCGGCCAGTCGACCCGGCGGGCACCGCGGCGGCCCACGAGGGACGGAGGAGCTGGCAGGAAGGGATCGGCTGTCGAGGTCATGGCACGAGGGTTCGCCGCCCGGCGGCGGCCGCGCCAGACCGAGGAGCGAGGGTGTCCGGAATCGTGGGATCCCTGTCCGCCAGACCCCTGGAGCTGCAGGCGGGGGCCGCCGTACCGTGACCGGGTGCCGACCGTCACCACCGACCCCCAGTCCCGCCGGGTGCTGGTCGTCGCCTACCCGGCGGCGGAGCTCCTGGACATCGCCTGCGTGGTGTCGGCGTTCCAGCTCGCCAACTGGCTGCACGGCCGCGCGGCCTACGAGACGCTGCTCGCCTCCCCCGGCGGCGCGCCGGTGCGCACCAGCACCGGGCTGGTGCTCAACGCCGAGGTCAGCCTGGAGCGGGTGCGCGGGCCGTTCGACACGCTGGTCGTCTCGGGCGGCATCGGCTACGTGGACGCGATGGAGGACGACCACCTGGTCGCGCACGTGCGCCGGCTGTCGCGTGAGACCCGGCGGGTGGCGTCGGTGTGCACCGGCGCCGGGGTCCTCGCCGCCACCGGGCTGCTCGACGACCGCCGGGCCGCCACGCACTGGGACCACGCGTCGTTCCTGCAGCGGCGCTTCCCCCGGGTGCGGTTCGACAGCGGCCCGATCTTCATCGCCGAGGGCGACGTCTGCACCTCGGCCGGGGTGACCGCGGCCCTCGACCTCGTGCTGGCGTTCATCGAGGCCGACATCGGCCCGACGGTCGCCCGCGACGTGTCCCGCCAGCTGGTGACCTACCTCCAGCGCCCCGGCAACCAGGCCCAGATGAGCATGTTCAACGCGCCCCGCCCGGTCGAGCACTCCGTGGTGCACGACACGGTCGCCTACGCCTCCGCCCACCTGCCCGACGACCTGTCCACCGCCACCCTGGCCGCCCGCGCCGGCGTCAGCGAGCGGCACCTGGACCGGCTGTTCGTCCAGGAGCTCGGCCTCACCCCCGGCCGGTTCGTGCGCCGCATCCGCACCGAGGCGGCGGCTCACCTGCTGACCGGCACCGCGCTCCCGATCGCGTCCGTGGCCACCCGGTGCGGCTTCGGCTCGGCCGAGACGCTCCGGCTCGCGTTCGCCGCGACGTACGGCGTCTCCCCGTCGCACTACCGCGCCACCCAGACCCGCGCAGCCCGCCGGGCCGCACCGAGCGGCGGCGTCACTCCCGCCCGATGATCCCGGCCTCCCGTGCCGCGGCGACGGCGGCGGTGCGCGAGTTCACGCCGAGCTTGGGGTAGATGTGCGCGAGGTGGGACTTCACCGTCGTCTCGCTCAGGTGCAGCCGGCGCGCGATGCCGGTGTTGCTGTGCCCCGCCGCCACCAGGTCGAGCACCTCGAGCTCCCGGGCGCTCAGCGAGGAGTGGGACTGGCGCATCCGGGCGACGAGCCGGGTGGCGACCGCCGGCGCCAGCGCGGTCTGCCCGGCGGCGGCGGCGTGCACGGCCGCGCTGATGTCGTCCGGGGTGGCGTCCTTGAGGAGGTAGCCCGCGGCGCCCGCCTCGATGGCGGTCACGATGTCGGCGTCGGTGTCGAAGTTGGTCAGCACGAGCACCGCCGGCGGATCCGGCAGCGCCCGGATGTCCCGGGTCGCCTGAGCTCCCTCGAACACCCGGTTGAACTGGAGGTCCATCAGCACGACGTCGGGGGCCGCCCGGGCCACCTCGACCAGAGCGCGCTGCGTCGTACCGACCGCGCCGACGACCTCGATCGTCGGGTCGGTCTCGAACAGGGCGGTCAGGCCGGTCCGCATCATCGGGTGGTCGTCGACGATCAGCACGCGCACGCTCATGGGGTCACGGCGAAGCTCGCCACCACGCTGGTCCCCTGCCCGTGGTGGCTCTCGACCACGAGCGTGCCGCCCAGGCTCGCGACCCGGTCCCGCATCGCGACGAGCCCGAACGGCGTCCGGTCGGGGCGCCCGGTGGCGAGCTCGCTGGTGTCGAACCCGGCGCCGTCGTCGACCACGTCGAGGATGATCTCGTCGTCCAGGCGGGTCAGGGTCAGGTCGACGCGGTTCGCGTGGGCGTGCTGGGCCACGTTGGCCACCGCGCTCTGCGCGACCCGCAGCAGCCCGGCCTCCACCGGGGTGGGCAGGACTCCGGTGTCCTGGGGCACGGCGAGCTGCACGCGCAGGCCCGTGGTCTCCTCGGTCTGGCGGGCCAGCCGGTCCAGCGCCGCCACGATGCCGCCCGTGCGCAGCGACGGGGGCGCCAGCGCGTGGATGAACTCGCGGGTCTCGGCCAAGGCGTCCTCGGCCGCGGCCCGGGCCTGCTCCAGCCGCTCGGGACCGCTCGCCGAGCCGGGCTCGCTGCGTTGGGCGGCGTGCAGCAGCATGATGATGCTCGACAGCGACTGCGAGACGGTGTCGTGGATCTCGCGGGCCAGCCGTTCACGCTCCTCCACGACCCCGGCGGCGCGCTCCGCGAGGGCCAGCTGGCGCCGCGTGCGGGTGAGGTCCTCGACGAGCCGCTGACGCGTCTGCACCTCCCGGGTCAGGGCCTGGTAGCCCACGCTGATGGCGACGGCGACCCCGGCGCCCAGGGTCGGGCCGATGAGGCCGGCGAGGTCGAAGCCGCGGTGCAGGCCGAACGCGACGACCGCGACCCCGGTGGTCGCGGCGACCACGATGGCGCCCCGGACCGCGCCGAGCAGGCGCATGTAGAGGAAGAACAGCGCGAAGGCCAGGTACGTCGCCTCGCCGCTCGCCCGGAGCAGCACCAGCCATTCGAGGCTCAGCACGCCGATCCACCACCAGCCCCGACGACCGGGTCCCGGGATCGCCCAGGTCGGCAGGATGCCGGCGACGTACGTGACGAGGAAGAGCACCGCCAGACCGGCCACGGCCGTCCGCCCGCCCGGGTCGTCGCCGCCGGCGCTCACGATGACCACGGCGGTGAGCGCCGCGACCAGCAGGTGCAGCGAGGCCGAGAGCCAGGCCGAGATCGGCTCCAGCCCGCCGCCGTCCTCGCCCCTCATGGCCGCCTCACCCGCTCACCCTACGGCGGCGTACGGCCGGGGTTGTCATCCGAAAGTTGGAACCTGGCGCGGTCCCTTCGACCTTCCGGAACCGTCCGCGCCCACGATGGCCGGCGGCCGGTGTCGCGGCACCGTGGAGACCACGCGGAGGGCCGTCCGAGGCGCCCGCACCCCTCGAGAAGGAACAGCCGATGTTCGTCGCCTGGCGCGACCTGAAGGCGGCCAAGGGCCGCTTCGCCCTGATCACCGCGGTCGTCACGCTCATCACGGTCCTGGTCACCTTCCTCGGCGGCCTGACCGGCGGCCTGGTCGAGCAGAACATCTCCGCCCTCACCTCGCTGGACGCCGACCGCATCGTCTTCTCGGTCACCGACGGCGAGCCGAGCACGTACGCCGACTCCGCGGTCACCGAGGACCAGGCGAGCACCTGGGCGCGCCGGGACGGCGTCACCGCTGTCGAGCCCCTGGGGATCAGCACCACCAGGATCACCGCCGGTGGCCGGCAGCAGACGGTCGCGCTGTTCGGCGGGGGCCCCGCAGCAGGGGACGCCGCGACGCGTTCGGGCCACGTCGCGCTCACCGCCCGCACCGCTGCCGCGCTCGACGTCCAGCCCGGCGACCGGGTGCACCTGGGCGACCGCGACCTCGTCGTCGACGCGACCCGGGGCGACTCGTGGTATTCCCACCTGGCGGTCGCACACGTCAGCCTGGGCGACTGGCAGCACCTCGCCGCGCGCCCCGGCGAGCCGGCGCCGTTCGCGAGCGTGCTGGCCGTCAGCGCTCGGGACGCCGACTACGCAGCCGCGGACGCCGCGGCCGGTACGTCGTCGCAGGGCCTGCTCACGTCGCTGACCGCGCTCGGGTCGTTCACGTCGGAGGTGGGCTCGCTGCTGCTCATGGTGTTGATGCTGTTCGGGATCTCCGCCCTCGTGGTCGGCGCGTTCTTCGCGGTCTGGAGCATCCAGCGACGACCCGACGTGGCCGTGCTCAAGGCGCTGGGCGCCACCGACCGGATGCTGACCTTCGACGCGCTCGGTCAGGCCGCGGCCCTGTTGGTCCTCGGGGTGGGCGCCGGCATCGCCGTCACCGCCGGGCTCGGCGCGCTCGCCGGGACCGCGCTCCCGTTCGTGCTCAGCTCCGTCACCACGCTCCTGCCCGGGCTGGTGATGACCGTGCTCGGGCTCGCCGGCGCCGGGGTCGCCACCCGCTCCATCACCCACGTCGACCCCCTCACCGCACTCGGGAGCAACCGATGATCGACCTGCAGGACGTCACGCTGACCTTCCCGGACGGGACCTCCCGGATCACCGCGGTCGACCACGCGTCGCTGCACGTCGGCGCGGGAGAGACAGTCGGCATCATCGGCCCCTCCGGATCGGGCAAGTCCAGCCTGCTGGCCGTCGCCTCGACGCTGATCGCCCCCGACAGCGGCACCGTCACCATCGACGGGGTCGTGGCGACCGACCTCGACCTGGCCGGCCGGGCCGAGCTGCGACGTACCAGGGTCGGGCTCGTGTTCCAGCAGTCCAACCTGCTGTCCTCGCTGACGGCCGTCGAGCAGCTCACCGTCACGAACGAGCTCACCACCGACCGGCGGCGACGCTCGGCGCGCGCCGCGGCGCGTCGGCGCGCGCTCCAGCTGCTCGACGAGGTCGGCCTCGCGGCGGATGCGGACAAGCGCCCCGCCCAGCTCTCCGGCGGTCAGCGACAGCGCGTCAACGTCGCCCGGGCGCTGATGAGCCGTCCGGCCGTCCTCGTCGTCGACGAGCCGACCAGCGCCCTCGACCAGGAGCGCGGCGCCCAGATCATCGACCTGCTCCTCCGGCTCACCGCGGAGCACGGCACCGCCACGATCCTCGTCACCCACGAGCCCCGCTTCCTCCCCCGGCTCACCACCGCCCACTCGATGGTCGACGGCCGGCTGAGCGAGCAGAGCGACCGGCCCGGCGCGCCTGGCTCCTGACGCCGGGTCAGTGCCCGGCAGCGGAGTAGGAGGCCACCGGCGCGAACGTCTCGCCGCCGTCGGCGGAGGTGACGATCTGGCTCTCGGTGGCGACCGCGATCGTGCCGTCCTCGGCGGCGGTGAACGCCGCGGGTGCGGCGCCGACCGTGCCCAGCTGCTCCCAGGTCGCGCCGGCGTCCCCGCTGCGGTAGACCGCGCCGTCGACACCGATACCCCACAGGCGGTCGGCGTCCGGCCAGGCCACGAACACCAGCAGCGGCGCGTCCTCGAGGTCCGTGAACGTCGCGCCCGCGTCCTCCGAGAGCATCGGGCCCTGCTCCGTGGTGGCGACGACCCTGCTGGTCTCGGCGGGGTCGACCGCCAGGGACACCGGCGCCACGTCCGCGGCGGCCGCCGCCCAGTCCGTGCCGCCGCTGCTGGAGACCAGCCGGCCGTTGAACCCGTAGACGTGGGTGTCGGCCGCCCCGAGCGTGTGGAAGTCGGCCTCCCCGGCCAGCGAGAGGCTGCGCCAGGTCTGCCCGCCGTCGGTGCTCTCGATGAGCCCCACGGGGTTTGGCAGGTCGTCGTCCGCGCCGGGGTGGCCGCTGGCGTAGAAGTGGTCCGGCCCGGCTGCGGTGAACCCCATGAGGTCGACCGTGCTGTCACCGACCCGGGTGACCTCGCCACCGTCGACGACCATCGTGCCGGCGTGGGTGCCCAGGTAGAGCAGCCCGTCGGCCGGGTTGAGGGCCATGCCGTGCACGTGCCCGGCCTCGGCCGGCACCGCCGGCACCCCTGAGTCGTCGGCGTGCGAGGCCGCCTCGTCCCGGGCGGCAGTCTCCCCGTCGCCGGAGCCGTCGCTCGAGGAGCAGCCGGCGAGCGCGGCGAGCAGCGTGAGCGCGGCAGCCGTGGCGGCCAGTCGAGTACGTCGGGCGGGGCCGGTGGACGTCATGCGTGCATCTCCTGGGCGGGCGGGTCGTGGGGTGTCGTCGGTCGCCCTCATCGTGACGGCAGCACGCGGCCCGACCTGCCGATTCGGGGGTCCTCGGCCGGAACTTCAACGAACCTTCATCAACCGCGCGCCCGCGCGGGAGGGCGGTCCTCGAGCAGGCCTATCCGACCTTCTCGTCATCGAGGGCGCGGGCCGCCTCTCGACGGAGCTCGGCGAGCCGCTCGACGAGCTCCGGGTCCCTCATCACGAGGTAGACCGCCGGGCAGTTCTCGGGGCCGGTGGCGCCGGGCTCGCACAGCGTGCAGAACTCGCCGGGCCGCAGCGGGCACCTCGGGTCGGGCCTCATCCGACCCGCCCCGGCATCGCCGCCGACGTTGCCGCCATGACCCTCTCCCCAGTATTGTTCGTAGTGCGAACCATACTAGTTCGCATCGCGAACGAATACCAAGTTGGAGCGTCACGTGCCCGAGGAGCTGGGAGTTGCCGCCGGCCTGGTGCGGCTCACGTTCCTCGTGCAGTCGGTCTACGCCGAGGTGTGCCGCGAGCACGGCCTGACCCCGCCGCAGGCGCAGCTGCTGTGCGTGGTGACCGACGCGCCCCGCCGGATGTCCGACCTCGTCCCGACCATGCGCCTGGAGAAGTCCAGCCTGACCGGGCTCGTGGACCGCGTCGAGCGCAAGGGCTGGGTACGCCGGGTCGCCTCCCCCGAGGACGGCCGCGCCGTCACGGTCGAGCTCACCGCCTCCGGCCGCCGGCTGGCCGAGACGTTCCGGGCCCAGGCCACCGACCGGTTGAACGAGATGGTCGCGTGCATGCCCCCGGACGTGTGCACGACGTTCGCCTCGATCGCGGACCGCATCGTGAGCGAGCACGCCGTCCCGGCCGTGTTCCCCGACGCGTCCTGAGCCCACCGACCGCCCGGCCTGCGGCTGCCGAGACCGCGACGCCAGGTCTGGGGCGAGGTCGATCCTCGGACTCGTCAGCGGTGGTGGACCGAGACGAGCACGAAGGACTCGTTGCCGCCCGACATGTCCTTCTCGCGGACGATGCCGAGGCCGGGCGCGTAGAGCTTGAGCGAGAGCACGTTCCTCTCCAGCCGGGTCCACTCGAAGCTGCGCACCAGGTGGTGGAGCGTGCCGTAGGGCACCGTGGTGGAGGCGTTGCGCTGCACGATCCAGGCCTGGTCCTCGGCGTGGCCCCGATAGAGCTCCTGCCGGTAGGCGTCGGTGGGCCGCGGGTCCGCCGGCATGATCAGGCCGGCGACCGCACCGCGGGCTCCGGCCTGCCAGGACCCCTCCCTGCTCTCGAGACGCCCGTGCTCGTCGTACGTCGCGGTCGCCTCCCCGAAGTACCAGACGTTCCCGTCGTTGTCGGGGGCGTACCAGTCCTGGGTCTTCTCCGCCAGGCTGCCGTCGGCCCGGCGGAGGACGTCGCTGACCACGGTGGTCGTGACGCCCTGGATCACCTTGGTGCGATGCGTCACGACGACCCGCTCGACGTACCGCTCGCCCTCGTCCGTGCCGCGGTAGCGCGACACGGTGCCCGGCCGGAGGGGGAAGTACGGGTTCTGTCGCGGGTTGTCGAACTGGCCGGGGTCCACGGTCGCGTCCGTCGCGCTCGGCGCCGGGCCGTGCGCCGACGCGGACACCCCGGAGATGCCACCGACGGTGAGCACCGCGGCAGCGAGGACGGAGAGCTTGCTGGCCTTCATGGGGATCCTCCTCTCAGATCCCTCAACCGTGCCCAACTTCTGCTGAAGACACGCTGAAGCGGGGGCGGCGCGCGGCTTCCGCTCCCGGGATCGGCGGATCGCTCGCCGATGAGTCCCGACCGGCAGGGCGGTCTGCCCGGGGGACGGAACGTGAGGGAGAGGACGTCGATGGACCACCACCCCGCGGCACGCCGCGCGACGATTCGCACGAACGGCGTCGAGCTCGGCATCGAGACCTTCGGGCGCGAGGACGATCCCCTGGTGCTGCTGGTCGGAGGGCCCACGATGCTGTCCTGGCCGGACTCCCTGTGCGAGCGCCTCGGGGCGGGACGCCGGCGCGTGGTTCGCTACGACCTGCGTGACAGCGGCGCCTCGACGACGGTCGACCCTCGAGTCCCGGCGTACGACCTGCGCGATCTCGCTGCGGACGCCGCGGGACTGGTCGAGGCTCTCGGTGCGGCCCGGGCTCACCTCGCGGGAGTCGGCGTCGGCGGGATGGTCGCCCAGGTGGCCGCGCTCGACCACCCCGACGCGTTCGCTGCGCTGACGCTGGTCGCGACTCGGCCGGTCGCACCCGGCCCGGTCGACGACGACCTCCCGGGTCACGACCCGGCGGTCATGAAGCCACTGTTCTCCCGTCCGAGACCGGACTGGACGGACCGCGCGGAGGTCGTCCGGTTCGCTGCCGACGGTGCCGAGCTGCTGGGCAACGACCCCGAGCAGGCAGGGGCGACGGCGGCGCGGATCTGGGATCGCACGCACTCGAGCGAGGCCTCGGTGCACGAGGCGAACCAGCTCGCCACGATGTTCGCCCGGCTGGACTGTGCACCGCGGTGGCGCGAGCGCCTCGGCGACCTCTCACTGCCGACGCTGGTCGTCCACGGCCGGCGAGATCCGTTCTTCCCGGTCGGCAACGCCGAGGTGCTCGCGAGCGAGGTCCCGAACGCACGGCTCCTCGTGATCGACACCATGGGCACCGTGCTGCCGGACTCCGCAGCAGACCAGGTCGCCACCATGATGCTCGGCCTCTGACCAGGGTCCGTAGGCACTCATCCCCCGTCGCCGGTCTCAGCCGTTCCGGACCGGCTCGAGCAGCGGCCCGAGGGCCGGCTGCGGGAGCTGGGCGGGGTGGTCCACGCCGTACTCCCGGTGGCCGTCCATCCGCGGCAGCAGCCGGTCGAGCCAGGCGGGGAGCCACCAGTTGAGGTGGCCGAGCAGCTTCATCGCGGCCGGGACGAGGACCAGGCGCACGATGGTCGCGTCGACGACCACGGCGGTCGCCAGGCCCAGGCCGAGCATCTTGACGACCGGGTCGTTGCCGGCGACGAACCCGGCGAAGACGGCGACCATGATCGCGGCGCCCGCCGAGATGGTGCGGGCCGTGACGCCGATGCCGTGGACGATGGCGTGGTCGCTGTCACCGGTGCGCAGGTACTCCTCGCGGATCCGCGAGAGCAGGAAGACCTCGTAGTCCATCGACAGGCCGAACAGGATGGCGAACATGAACAGCGGGATGAAGGAGATGATCGGCACCGTCGCGTGCAGGCCGATCAGGTCCTTCGCCCAGCCCCACTGGAAGACCATCACCAGGACGCCGTACGCCGCACCCACGCTGAGCAGGTTGAGCACGGCGGCCTTGGCCGGCACCGCGACCGAGCGGAACACGACGACCAGCAGCAGGAAGGACAGCAGCACGACGGCGACCAGGAAGACCGGGAGCCGGTCCTGCACCCGGGTGCTCATGTCGGTCATCGTCGCGGTGTAGCCGCCCACGTGCGCCGTGGCCGGGCTGCCGTCCAGGGCGGCGGGCAGCACGTCGGAGCGCAGCCGCTGCAGCGTCGTCTGCGTCTGCTCGTCCTGCGGGGTGGAGGTGGCCTGCGCGGTGACGATGCCCAGGTCTTCCTCGCTGCTGAGCACGGAGGCCGTGGCGATGCCCGGGTCCTGCGCCACGGCGGCGGCGACCCGCTCGGCCGCGCCGGTGTCGCCCGCAGTGTCGACGGCGATCACGAGGGGGCTGATGGCGCCGGGCCCGAACCCGTCCGCGACCAGGTCGTAGGCGCGCCGCTCGGTGCGCTCCTGGGGGTAGTTGCCCTCGTCGGGCATGCCGAGCCGCAGCGCCGTCACGGGCGCGGCCAGCGCGAGCAGCAGAGCGGTGCCGGTGACGAGGTAGACCACCGGGTGCCGGGTCACGTGGGCGCCCCACCGGGTCCAGCGCTGCGTGGCGCCCGACGTACGACGCGCCCGCTTCCGCGTGATCCGCTGGCCGGCCAGGCCCAGCAGTGCGGGCAGCAGGGTCAGCGCGGCGAGCACCATCACGAGCACGACCAACGACATGCCCACGCCACCGGCGGCCACGAACGGGAGCCCGGCGAAGGTCAGGCCGAGGATGGCGACGACGACGGTGCCACCGGCGAACAGGATCGCCTGGCCCGAGGTCGCCAGCGAGCGGCCGACCGACTCGGGGACGGACAGCCCGCGGGCGAGGAACTCCCGGTGCCGGGTCACCAGGAACAGGGCGTAGTCGATGCCGGCGCCCAGCCCGACCATGGACGCCATCACCGGCGCCCACTCGGGGATGTCGACCACGTAGGCCACCAGCGAGAGCGCGCTCGTCCCGACGAGCAGGCCGAAGAGTCCGATGACGACGGGCAGCCCGGCCGCGACCAGCGAGCCGAACGCGAGGAGCAGGATGACGAGGGCGGTGAGGATGCCGCCGGCCTCGTAGAGGCTCATCGGCGGCTCGGCGAAGGTGTAGTAGAGGTCGCCGCCCGCCTCGAGACGCAGGTCGGATCCGGCCTGCGCCCGGTCGAGCGCCGAGGTGAGCGCGGCGAGCGCGGACTTGTCGGTCTCCGCGATCACGGGGTACTGCAGCCGGATGATGGCGACCCGGCCGTCGGCCGAGACCATCTGGGCGGCCATCGCGGCCTGGGGGTCGCGGGCCAGTGCGCCGGCCGGGTCGGTGGCGCCGAGCTGGTCCTTCAGGCCGCGGAGCTGCTGCTCCACGGCGGCGAGGTCGCGCCGGGCCTGGGGGGAGCCGAGGAACGTCTCGTCCTCGCTGCGCGGGGTCGCGACGACGTACGCCGTGAGCCCGCCGGTCCCGGTGTCGGCGCGCGACAGCAGGTCGGCGGCGGCAGCGGAGTCGGTGCCGGGCGCCTCCATGCTGGTGTCGAGGGCGTGCCCGGCCGTGCTCGCCAGGCCCGCCACGGCGACGGCGACGACCACCCAGATCCCGACGGTCGTCCACGCGTGCTCGGCCGCCCAGCGACCCCAGCGGTACAGGATGTGTGACATGGCAGGCTCCTCGGCTCGGACTGCTGCGGGCTCCCTGCCCGGCGGTCTCCACCGTCGCGCGAGAAGCCGGTCGGGCGGATCGGCGTCGAGGCCGGTGTGGGTCCTCCTTTCGGCCGGTTCTCGGCTCGTTCTTCAGACGGGTACGCCGGGGCTCGCGGGTCCCTAGGCTGGGACCGTGGTCACCGACCGGCGTTCCCTGTGGCGCGAGCCCCGTCCGGTCGACGCCCCGCCCGTCGGGCGTCTCGACTGGTTGCTCGTCGCCGGGTTCGAGGTCGCTGCCCTGGTCGAGGCCGTCGCCCGGCCGGACGTGACCTGGCGGCTCTTCGTCACCGTGCTGGCCGTGGCCATGGTGCCCGCGCTGCTCTGGCGGCGCAGCCGCCCCCTGGCCGCCGCGCTCGTCGGCTTCGGAGCCGCCGGGCTCCTCTCGGTCCTCCAGCTGGCCGCGGACACCGGCGAGCTCGGCCTGTACTCGATGATGGTCGTCGTCATCCTGCTGTACTCCCTGGTGCGGTGGGGCTCGGGACGGGAGGTCGTCCTGGGCCTGGCGTTCGTGGCCGTCGTCGTCGCGCTCGGGCTGTACGTCTCCTTCGCGGGCTGGGCCGACGTCTTCGGCGGGAGCGTCTTCCTGCTGCTGTTCGTCGCCCTCGGCGCGGTGTTCCGCTACCGCGCGGACGTCTGGCGCCGCACGCAGCTGGAGGTCCGCAACCAGGAGCGGGTGGCGATCGCGCGCGAGCTGCACGACATCGTGGCCCACCACGTCTCGGCCATCGCCGTGCAGGCCCAGGCGGGTGGCGTGGTCGCCGGCACCCGGCCCGAGAAGGCGGCCGAGGTCCTCGCCGCGATCCAGTCGGAGGCGTCCCTGACCCTGGCGGAGATGCGGGCCATGGTGCGGGTCCTGCGGGAGGACGGGCCGGCCGCGTACGCCCCGCAGCTGGGCGTCGCGGACCTGCCTGCCCTGGCACGGGCGGAGGCGACCCCGACCGTCGACGTGACGCTGACCGGGCCGCTCTCGCGGCTGCCGCGTCCGGTGGACGCCGCGGTCTACCGGCTCGCGCAGGAGGCCCTGACCAACGCCGTACGGCACGCGCCGGGCGTGACCCGGATCGGGATCGACGTCTGCCGGGAGGGCGACGCCGTCCGGCTGCGGGTCGTCGACGACGGACGGACCGTGCCGGCCGCGGTCGGCGAGCCCGGGTTCGGCCTGCAGGGCATGTCCGAGCGCGCCCAGCTCCTGGGCGGCTCGCTCACCGCGGGCCCGCGGCCCGGCGGCGGCTGGCTGGTCGAGGCCGTGCTGCCGGTGGAGGCGCCGGCATGACCATCCGCGTGGTCGTGGCCGACGACCAGGACCTGGTCCGGACCGGGCTGGTGATGATCCTCGACGCGCAGCCCGGCCTCGAGGTCGTGGGCGAGGCCGGCGACGGGCTCGCGGCGCTCGACCTGGCGACGCGGCTGCGGCCCGACGTCCTCCTCGTCGACATCCGGATGCCCGGGCTCGACGGTGTCGAGGTGACCCGCCGTCTGGCCGGGCCGGGCGTGCCGGACCCGATGGCGGTCGTCGTGATCACCACCTTCGACCTCGACGAGTACGTCCTCGGCGCCCTGCGCGCCGGCGCCCGCGGCTTCCTGCTCAAGGACGCCGGGCCCGACCTCCTCGTGCAGGCCATCCACGCAGCCGCCAACGGCGACGCGCTGATCGCTCCCAACGTCACCCGCCGCCTCCTGTCGACCTTCGCCGACCAGGCGCCGGCCGTGCCGGTCCAGCCGATCGAACCGCTCACCGAGCGCGAGGAACAGGTGCTGGCGCTGGTGGCGCGGGGCCGGACCAACGCCGAGATCGCCTCCGAGCTGTTCATCGGGTTGAGCACGGTCAAGACCCACGTGGCCTCGCTGCTGACCAAGCTCGGCGCACGCAACCGCGTCGAGATCGCCATGTGGGCCTACGACACGCGACGAGTGTGACGTTCGCGCGCCCGCGACGTCGTCGAAGGTCTGACCCCGTCCCCGCGAGCCGGGACCAGAAGCGTGAATGAGCAGCAACACCGGGCCGGCACCGGCCTCCCGATAGCAGAGCCGGGCCCCGTCGACATCCGCGAAGGACATGCCCCCGCGGTCGGACTCTCGTGACCGGGAGCGATGGGGGATCGACGGCGTCGCCACAAGCAGCGCCCTGGATCAGGGTTGGGTATGGATCAGCTCATCGCGGAGCAGTGCGTCGCTGAGGCCGGTATGGACGTCGATGACTCCGAGGCCTTCGTACTCGACCGTGTAAGCGGCTCTCTCGGCGGCGTTGGAGTAGTAAGCCAAGGGTCGGCACGGAGCGACCGGCTCGACCGCGTACTGGTCGAATGCGTACTGAAGGAAGTTCATCGACATCACCGGACGCCGGTCCACCGCCAGCGCTCGCAGCGACGCGGCGGCGGGGTGATCACCCACGTCGAGGCTGGCCGCGCGGCGTCCGAGGCGAAACTGCCGGTACCCCTTTGCGGGCGCGGCCATGGAGAGCAACTCATCGCCCGGCGCCATGTACAGCCACACATCAGCCGAGTACCGCGTCACCGGCCCGCGGGGCATGACCGCCAGACGCAGGACGAGTTCGCCGTCCTCCGTCACTGTCACGGAACGCTCGCTAGTGCCCTCGACGAACGACATGTCCGCCACGAACTTGGCCTCTCCGAAGGCGACCTTGCCCACGGCTGCGCCGATCGGGGAGGTGATGGGGAACGCCAGCTGTAGTGCCCCGAGCCGGTGTCTCGCACTTCGCCTCCGTGAGAACGCCATCGGAGCAGGCCCCGGATCCGAGCGGGCGACCAGCAGTGCGGCGTGCACCATGCCGAATGGAGCGGCCTGTCGGACCTCTCCGCCCTCGAGCCGAGCCGCGAAGAGGTTGGCACGGGCGGCCTCCACGACAACGAGGGCGGACCCGTCCAGCCATCTGACCGGCACCAAGCCGTCGGAGGGCAACATCTGCCGCGCTGCCTGCATCGAGGCCCGGAAGACCGCCATGTAGGCGTCGAGGTCGGGCCAGTGGAACGGCAGGAGGAACCGCGTGCCCTCGAAGTCGCCGAACTCCGAGCGCGGGTTGCCGACGTCAACGCCAATGGGCCGGGTTCGCAACAACCTCACCTTCTCGTCACGAGACTAGGCCTCACCGCGGCCGCCTCACCAGAGTCCTTGGACCCAGGGGCGAACACGCCCAATGACGGGGGGAAGGCGCCACGCCATCAGACTGGGACCTGCGGGCCGTGCGTTCCTCGCGGACGCCCGGGAGCCTCGCGGGAGACGCCCTTCAGCGGTCGACCCGGCGAATCCGTCACCAGCGCCCGGCCGCCATCTGAGACCTTCCGGTGGACAGCGAGGCCAGTCACAGGCCGAGGTCGCGGAGCCGGGTCTGCGTGGTGATCCGGTCGATCGGGGCACCGTTGACAGCGGCGGTCGTGACGTGGCCGGCGCGCAGCGAGTGACCGCCGACCGGGATGCCGTGATCGCGCTCAGGGCGAACCCGGCGGGCCGTCCAGCACCCTCGGCACGTACTCGACCAGCTGGATCCGGCCGTCGAACGTGCGGCTGTCCGTCATGTCGAGGGCGACGTCGGGATAGCCGTCGTAGATGCGCTCGCTGCCTGTCGCTCCCGTGATCACGGGGAACATCACCACCCGGAACCGGTCGACCAGGCCGGCCTCCAGGAGCGAGCGGCACAGCGCGAGGCTCCCGATGGTGCGCATCGACCGGTCACCGGTCTCCTTCATCTCGCGCACGGCCTGGACGGCGTCACCGGCGACCAGGGTCGAGTTCTCCCACTCCAGTGGCTCGGTCAGTGTCCTGGAGAAGACGACCTTGGACACGCCTCCCAGCGCATCCGTCCCGGGCTCACCCTCCTTGGTGAAGCCGTACATGAGGCGGTAGGTGTTCGCGCCCATCAGGAGCCGGTAGTCCCGCTCGGGGTTCTCGCCCAGCCACGCTAGGTACTCCGGACCCTCCAGGCCCCACCAGCCGGGCCAGCCCTCGGCGGAGGCATACCCGTCGAGTGACGTGATGAAGTCGACGACAAGTTCAGGCATGAGTGCTCCTCCTTTTCGCGTCATCACCAGTCTGCGTTCGGGTGGACCTCGGGTCGAGGGCCTGGCACGTCGCACACGTCAACGGTCGACAAGCTCCGTCGACCCCGCACCGAAGGTCCCCATCGCCCGGACAGCGCAGAAGCGTTGTCCTGGGGCGAAGCACCAATCTTGCGCAACGTGGGGACGGCCTCTTCGGCCGTCCCGGTCGTCAGCGCGAGCGCGGCCATCATTTCCTGCAGAGATCTCACGTCGTAGCCGTCACCGCCGCCGGGCTGGGGCGTGATGAGGACAAGGCGGTGGGTCGCGGCGGTGACGATCTGGTCGAGTAACCCCATGTCGGCGTTCGATGGGTCGTAGCCGGAGTCGTTGAGAACATGCCACGCGGTGTCCCGAAGGTCTTCGGGTGACAACATTGAGTCCGAGCCGGTGGCCGTCTCGGTTTGCCGTTGCAGCGTCAGACCGACTCGACAGTGGAGGTCTAGGACGACCTGCGCGTAGTCCCGAAGAGCAGCCACACGAGGACGGGCTACCCGGTGGCTGTGCGAGACATGGAGCCACTCTCTCGCTGGATGCTGACCGCCTCTCGGATCGTCTGCTGGATCGTGCTGCCGTCCTCGGCCGTTGCGGTGACCTTGAGTGCGAGTGTCCCGTCGGTCGCGTCGTATGCCGGGATCCTGAGTCCGGCGGCGAACTCTCCACCGCCGAGGGCGCGCAGCCGCACGTCCTGCCAGGTCGTGCCGCTGTCGGTGCTCACGAACGCCTGCATGTCGCGGACCTGTGGCGCCTGACCGAGCGCGCGGTAGGCGCTCACCACGAGGGTCTGCCTGCTGCGCTCCGGTACGGCGTTGTGCGGGTCGGTGTTCATCCGGTAGCGCAGGAAGAGCATCGGCTCGAACTGACAACCACCGTCGGGACTGCTCCACCATTCCGGACACGCGAAGCCCTGCGGGGCGTGATCCTGGCTGCCCCGGGCAGACCGGAAGGTCCAGGTGGTTTCCGCCGTCGCGGACTCACCGATGAGCCGGTAGTCGGTCGCCTCCGGTGGGAGCCGGTAGGTCGGGCCGTAGAAGAAGTGCTCCTCCTGCGGCAGCTCCGTGCCGTTCGCGAACAGCCGCAGGTGCTCGGGAGTGAACGCCTTGAGTCCGTTGGAGGTGCCGGGGGCCGCACCGGAGATCTCGTCTAGAACCGGGTAGAAGACATCACCCTTCCGGCAGAACGTGCACTCCAGCACGGCCCAACCGCTCCCCTCCCACTTCCCGGGCTGGGCGGCGAACACCTCCGGAGGGATGCTCACCACCCCAGGGACCGCCGGACTCGCGTTCCACCGGACGCCTCGCGTCCCTGGCCGGTCGACCACGTCGAGACGATGGCCGAGGGGCGTGTCGGGGCTACAGGGCTCACCTGCACTTGTTTCAGCCTCAACCGACGAACATCCGCGACGCACCCGCACTCACGGGCGGAGTGCGGCCGACGTTTCGACGAGGCCGTCGCGTTCGAGCATGGCGAGCACGTCAGCGAAGGTGGCCGGCGGGTTCTGGCGGGAGTCGGCGATCCGCTCGACGGCGCCGTAGACCGTCTCGCGGCTGATGTCGATCTGGTCGAGAACAAAGTCGTCGGGTGACTTCGCCTCCATGTCCCAAGCCTCGAGCGCGGCAGGTGGGAAGTCCTTGAGGTTGTCGGTCACGACGACCTGCGCGCGGGCCTTGATCGCGGCGGCGAGCACGTGCCGGTCGTCGGGGTCGGGCAACTCGACCGCGTCGATGAGCGGCTCGTAGCCGGTGACCAGGCAGTCGCGAACTGCTTTGTTCATCAGCTCGCGGGTGCGGGCCAGGTTCTGCGGGGCGAGATCGGGCCGGTTCGCGAGGAGGTTGCGAAACACCTCGTCGAGGATCTGGTCGGTCCACCTAGCCTGGACGAGACCGGCCTGGGCGATTCGGATGAGCAGGTCGCGGAGCGTGCTCGGGTAGAGCACGTTGGCGTCGTACAGGACGACGAACGACACCTCAGAGCAGGCCCATCTCTTGGTTGAGCCGGGTGAGCTCGTCTGCGGCGTCACGCCGCTCCTGGTCGTCGCGGGCCATGTAGGCCATCAGAGACTGGGCCTTGATCCGGCGGTGCTTGCCGACCTTGCGGTACTCGATGTCTCCGGCGTCGAGCAGCCCGATGAGGAACGGTCGGCTGACATTGAGCAGTTCGGCTGCCTGCTGCGTGGTGAGCTCGGCATGCGCCGGCACGACCGAGACCCCCTGACCTGCGGCCATGTGGGCGAGCACCCGCGCGAGGAGCTCGACCGCCCCGCGCGGGACTACAAGTGTCTCCTCGGGGTCGTCGGCGACGACAAGGCGGATCACGCTGTCGGTGTGCGTGGCGAGGTAGTCCTTGACGTGCGGCAGTGCCTCGACGGCGGTGTTGATGTCGGACTCGTCGGGCTGGACGGAGGCGAGTGCCAAGGCGGTCATGGTGACTCCTCTCTCAAGACATCCATTATTCGCAATATTCGAAGCAAACGCAATAGATCAACAGTCGAGGTGGTCAGATGTTTCCGACGTCGAGGCGCAGCGCCTCGATGGCGGCGCGCTCGGCGGCGGTGGCGCGGGTGTAGCGCACGAGCATGTCGGTGCGGGACCAGCCAGCCATGGCCATCAGTCCGGATTCGGTGCCACCAGCGGCCTGCCAGCTGTGGGCGGCGGTGTGGCGGAGCCGGTGCAGGTGGAATCCGTCGATGCCGGCGTGCTGGGCGCGGCGGCGCAGGGCCTGCATCGACGATATCGGGAACGACCTAGTTCGGCCGGCGTCAGGCTGGGTCCAGATTTCGCGACAGTAAGTGGACACTGGATCAAATCTCCAAATGCTTTCAGGCTCGGAATCCGTAGATTCCGAGCCTGAACTTTGTAGCGGGGGCAGGATTTGAACCTGCGACCTCTGGACCTCCAGCGTGTGTGCGTTCCGCCGCTGGATCCTTTGACCGCACTTGCCGATGTGTGCTCTGACCTGCGCAGACGCGCAAAACCCAGCGCGCCGAATCCAGATCTTCTTGACGCTATGTGCTCAGATCAGACGGCTTGCGCTGACGTTTTCGGGACATAAGCGCGGCGTGGCTCGAATCGCAGTCGGACCCACTGGTGCGGCCGAACGGCGGTTGGTCGAGCGGCGGCCAAGTGGTGGTTGCCCGTCCAGGCACCTCGCAGCGCACACCATTACGAGGCGACGGCGCAGTAGTGGACGAAGTGCTTCATCTGGGTGCCTGCGGCCCCTACAGCTGCCAGGCCGCTCGCACCCTGGCGCGCAGCCCACCGCCGACGTCAACGGGACGATCACCGACGTCCCCCGGATGCAGGCGTCACTGCCGCCATGATGGACACCTGCGAACTCCCCGCCCTACAACCTCGACCCTTGCCTCACGTGTCTCGCACGATGATGTGACAGATCTTGGTGTCGGTGCAGTCAGCAGGATCAAGCCGGTCACTGCGGCTGATGAGCCCCTCAATCTCCGCTTCGAGCGCGGCGAGCTCGCGTTGCCGGGCCCGGATGCCTTCCCGCTTGGTCACGAGCAGGGATTGGACGTGCGAGCACGGGACGGCGCCGTCTCGACGCAGCTCGAGGATGCTGGCCACCTCGACCAGGGTGAGACCAGCCGCCTGGCCGCTGCGGATAAATGCGAGCCGGTTGAGGACCGAGGCGTCGTAGTCCCGGTAACCGTTGGGACCCCGCGGTGGCTGGGGAAGCAGGCCACGCCGCTCGTAGAAGCGGATGGTCTGTGCCGCTACGCCCGCCGCCTCGGCAGCCTCTCCAATGCGCATGGTCTCACTTTACGCTTGACCTTGCACCATGGATCAAGGTTTAACGTGACGGCTATGGACATCACGCTGCTCTACTTCGAGGACTGCCCGAATTGGAAGGTGGCGGACGAACGACTCCGCGTCGTTGCGTCGGAGCGCGGCGACGTCCGCTTGACTCGCCATCTTGTCGAGACTCCGGCGGAGGCCGAGCGCACCGGCTTCCACGGCTCCCCGAGCATCCAGGTCGACGGCGTCGACGTCTTCGCCGAGCCCGACTCCGAGGTCGGCCTGACCTGCCGCCGCTACCGCACGCCGGATGGATTCCAAGGCGCACCGACCCTCGAGCAACTACGGGCGGTCCTGGCCGATGCGTGACCGCATCACCACCATCGGCCCCATCGCGGCAACGGCCGACGCCATCGGCCTCTGCTGCGGCCTGCCGGTCCTGTTGTCGCTGGGGATCGCCGGCGCCATCGCCAGCTGGTCCCTGCAGAACTGGGTGCTGATCTGGGCTCGTGCTCGCCGCTGCCCGGATGGGCACGGTGGGTCCGAGGCCGGCGACGCAATCGTCCGAGCCATAGCCCGAGACCGACCGTGCACACGGACACCTCACCCGCACAGAACGCTGACAGCTCCACCGACCTGACAGTCAAGGAGAACACCGCATGAGCCAGCACTTCGACCTGATCGTGATCGGCGCCGGCATGGCCGGAGTCGCCGCCGCGAACAAGTGCGCAGCCCAAGGGTGGGAAGTGGCCATCGTCGACTCACTCCCTTACGGCGGCACGTGCGCCTTGCGGGGCTGCGATCCCAAGAAGATCCTGCGACGCGGCGCCGAGGTCATCGAGAGTGCCCGCCTGCTGAGCGGCAAGGGCATCAACAGCGACGGGTTGTCGATCAACTGGGCGGACTTGATGAAGCACAAACACGGCTTCACCGACCCGGTCCCCCAGAGCATGGAGGACGGCCTGACCCGCAGCGGCGTCACCACCCTGCACGGCCGGGCGAGGTTTACCGGTCCTCGCCAGCTCGAGATCGACGGCACCGTCTACGACGCCGACCGCCTCCTGGTCGCCACCGGTGCGCGACCACGTCCCCTGGAGTTCCCGGGCCACCAGCATCTGATCGACAGCACCGACTTCCTGGATCTCGAGGAACTGCCTTCTCGGATCCTGTTCGTCGGAGGCGGCTTCATCTCATTCGAGTTCGCCCACATAGCCGCACGCGCCGGCAGCGCAGCAACGATCATCGACCGCGGCGAGCGTCCATTGAAGGGCTTCGACCCCGACCTCGTCGAGCTCCTGGTCGACCACGGCCGGGAAGTCGGCATCGACCTGCGCCGACGCACCAGCGTCGTGAACCTGCACCAGTCCGACACCGGCTACCGAGTCGCACTCGAGCACGACGGCGCCCAGGAGACCATCGAGACCGACCTCGTCGTCCACGGCGCCGGCCGAGTCGCGGACCTGGCAGACCTCGGCCTCGACGCCGCCGGGGTCGAATGGGGCGAGCACGGCATCCACGTCGCCGACTACCTCCAAAGCACGACCAACCCGGCCGTCTGGGCCGCAGGCGACTCCGCTGACACCGCCGGGATGCCGCTCACACCGGTCGCGGTTTCGGAGGCCAAGGTCGCCGCCTCCAACATGATCAAGGGCACCACCACGACCCCGGACTACGCCGGCGTGCCCACGGCGGTCTTCACCATCCCTGAACTCACCCGCGTCGGCATGCTGGAATCCGAAGCCCGCCAGGAGGGCATCGATCTCGCCATCCGCTACTCCGACACCAGCGGCTGGTACTCCAACTACCGGATCGGCGCAACCACCGCTGCGACGAAGATCCTCATCGACCAGTCAACCGACCAGGTCGTCGGAGCCCACCTGCTAGGACACGAGTACGGGGAGCTGATCAACACTCTCGGCCTGGCCATCAAGGTCGGCCTCACCACCCGTCAACTGAAGTCCGCGACAGCCGCCTACCCCACCGTAGGGTCCGACTTGGGCTCAATGTTGTAGTTCCCTTGCACGCCACGCCGCCCTGTGGGCCACACCTCCAAGCGCCGTTCCGGTGGGTCCAGGCTTGTGACGCAATTCCTCAGCGCGTTGGCGGCCGCACGGTACGGCGGCTGGCTGACCGGAGTCACGACCTGGGTCGGGAGTTCCCAGGTCGAGCCGAAGGGCGGCGCGTTCGGGAGCTTCCGGCACGGGTATGCGGATGAGATCTCGACCTGTGTCGACTCCGCGCTTCACCATGAGGCCGGATTCGGATCTCCTCCGGCCCAATCCGAACACCGCCCCGGCAGATCCGGTGCTGATCCATCTCCCTGCGCCTTCGGATTGGAATGGTGACCTCGACCGTAACCGCCCCACGACCATGCACCAGCGGCTGCCTAAGATCGAGCTCATGCAGGATCTCCGAGCACCGACCGGGACACGCGGGCCGCGCTACGCGCTGGTCGCGGTTGCCGTCGCACTGTTCGGCCTTCTGTCGATGCACGGCTGGGGCTCCCACACCGGCGCTCACTCCGTGGGAGCCACATCCCAGAGCGCAATCGCCATGATCGCCGCGAGCGGCGCCATCAGCCATGACCACTCCGGGCCGGCTGCCAATGAGCCGGATACCCCCGAACCGATCGTCGCGGGCCACCCAGCGGGAATGAGCTCTGAGGAGCCCGTCGGCGAGAACGGTGCGGGGCTTCTTGGGCTCTGCCTAGCCGTGCTGGCCGGCCTCCTACTGCTGGGGATCGCCCTGCTGCTCGCACGTCGCGGCGTCCGCATCGCCCGCACCATGCTGCCCGCGTGGCAGCCCTTGCGGCTCATCGGGCGAGACCGTGACCCGCCAGGCCTCCGCATGCTCTGTGTGATCCGCTGCTGACAGGCGTCCGCCACGAGCGCCCGACCCGGGCGACTCGGGGCTTTCGCCTCCCCAGACACTGATCACACAGATGGAGAAACACTCATGCGCAAGTCGCTGATCACCGCCGTCGTGACGGCCTCGCTGTTCACCCTCACCGCCTGTGGCAACGAAGACGACACTGACACCGCTGGCGGGCACAACGACGCCGACGTCACCTTCGCCCAGGAGATGATCCCCCACCACCAGCAGGCCATCGAGATGGCCGACCTCGCCGAATCACGCGCTGAAAGCCAGGAGGTCAAGGACCTCGCCACCGACATCGAGGCAGCCCAAGGCCCCGAGATCGAGACACTGACCGGCTGGTTGGAGTCATGGGGCGAGGACGTCCCGGATGAGGGCATGTCGGGCATGGATCACGGCGACATGTCCTCCGACGACATGGGCGGAATGATGACCGAGGACGAGATGGCCGACCTCGAGTCGGCGTCCGGCGCGGAGTTCGACCAGATGTTTCTCACCATGATGATCGAGCACCACGAGGGTGCGATCGAGATGGCGAAGACCGAGCAGTCCGAGGGCGAGTTCCCCGAGGCTGTCGACATGGCCAAGGAGATCGAGACGACACAGGCGGAGGAGATCCAGACGATGCAGGACCTGCTGAAGTCCTGATCTCGTCCCTGGTGCCGGGCAGGACGGAGCTACTCCGCCAGCCCGGCGCCATCCTTACCTCGGAGCCGCCCTATGTACCGACCCCATGTCGCCCTCACAGCCGTCCTCCTCGGTACAGCTCTGCTCTCAGGCGCCTGCGCCAAGGACACCCCGGCAACAACACCGCCCGTAGATGAGGACACGAGCGTCGGCCACATCCACGGTCTCGGCGTCGATCCGGCCGACGACAGCCTCTACGTCGCCACCCACTTCGGCCTCTTCCACGTCGACGAGAGCGGCCGGCCGAGCCGCGTCGCAGACCGGTATCAGGACACGATGGCGTTCACAGTCGTCGGCCCTGGCCACTTCCTGGGAAGCGGGCACCCGGACCTCCGCGAGGACCTGCCCGCCCACCTGGGCCTGACCGAATCCACCGACGCCGGACGGACCTGGACCCCCCTCGCCCTCCAGGGTGAGGCGGACTTCCACATCCTCGAGCCCGCCGGCGACGCCCTCTACGCATACGACGCCACGTCCGGAAGCCTGCTGCGCACCGAGGACCGGAGGACATTCGACGAGACATACCGAGGTCCGCTGATCAGCGTTGCGGCGGTCGATGACAACGACTCGCTGATCGCGACCAACGCCAACGGCCAGCTCGTCAGCATCAACACCAGGTCCGGCGAGACCCGTGAGCTCGGCGGCCCGAACATGATGTACCTCGACACCACTCCCGACGGGAGCCTGGCGGGTGTCGACCCCGACGGCGTCGTTCGGGTCAGCACCGACACCGGTCGAACCTGGCGCGAGGTCGGATCGATCGATGGCCAGCCGGCCGCGTTCACCATCAGTGCCCAGCGCTGGTTCGCCGCGACCGAGACCACCGTCTACCAGTCCACTGATGGCGGCGACACCTGGTCCCGCGTGCTGTGACGGTGCCGGGACGATGAGTAGGCGCAAAGCCACGCATCGACGAGCGGGTTCCCATCGCGCGCCACGTCGGCGTGCCACGGCAGCGCTCACCGGCCTGGCGGCGCTGGCGACGACTGCCGCCGTGGCTGGACCCGTCGCGTTTCTCATCCCCCGCCCGACGGACACCGAAGACGCGGGCGGCCGCACTGCAATTGCCGCATCTCCTTCCGCTGAACAGGCTGTCAGGCGCGAGCGGACCGACGGCGAGGTGGAGGTCCGTCGAGATCGTGACCCAGATCCGAGTGGGCCCCCCTCCCCCGCCACTCGCATTCCGGAGCGCGGCGCAGGCACCTTTGAAGTCGCCGCCGCCGCGCCGCGCGGCTCGCAGAACGGGGTGACGTACCGGGTCGAGGTCGAGCAGGGCCTGCCCTTCAACACGGCGGATGTGGCGCGGCTGGTCGAAGAGACCCTGTCTGATGGGCGCGGCTGGGCGACGCGACACACGCTCGTCCGCGTCGATGGCCATGCCGACCTCCGGATCGTCCTGGCCACCCCAGAGACGGCCGATGAACTCTGCGCACCGCTCGACACGGGCGGTCGGCTGTCGTGCCGCAACGGCGGGGACGTCGTCCTCAATGCCTGGCGCTGGCAGTTCGGCGCATACGGATACGCCGGTGACCTGCGGGCATACCGGCGCTACGTCGTCAACCACGAGACTGGCCACGCCCTGGGCTATCCCCACGTCGGGTGTCCCGGTCCGGGAAGGCTCGCGCCAGTGATGTTGCAGCAGACCAAGGGCTTGGCCGGTTGTCGGCCGAACCCGTGGCCGTCGCGAGTAGATCTCGTCCACTGACGGCACCATGGTTCGGACGGCCGACAGCAGCTTGCGTATGACCTCAGCGCCATAGGGGTACGGGTGGAGTGATGGACCGCCGCCAGCGACCGCCCTTCAGCCGAGCTCGAACGCTCGCCGGGTGTGTCCTGGCCGCTCTCTTCGTGCTCGCCGGTGCCTCAGGCGACAACCTGTTCGCCCGACACGTGGGCATGACCACGGTCGCGCCGGCGGGAGCCTCCGCCGCGACAGGAGAAGCCATGCAGGCGGCTTCCGTCGGGTCTGGCAGGGACGGCGAGGGTCTGCGCGACGCCGGCTCTGACCACGGGCCTGGTAGCGAGAACGGAAGTGCACAGCTCCTGCACCTGCTGGGCGCCTGTCTCTCCATCCTTGCCGTCGGCATTCTGCTGTTACGCCGGGGCGGAATGTGGCGTGAACCGACCCGCCTGCTCAGGGCATTGCCCTCGCGGCGGCTCCTCGTCGCCCACTGGAGGGCAACCGCCCGCGGAAGTCCCCCGCCCCTCTCGCCGCCACGCGCGTCTCCGGTGATCCGGACCTGAGGGCTCTGTGCAGCCTGCGACACCACCACGGTGCCCGCTGCTGCGCACTCGATAGCCCACAGGACCACATCACGACGATACGGAGAAGCTCATGACCAGCACGATCAGCGACATGATGAAGACCTACCCGGCGCAGATCAACACGGACCGCGAGCTCTTGGCGCAATGCGTAGAAGCATGCGTGGAGTGCGCTCAGGCGTGCACGGCGTGCGCCGACGCGTGCCTGAGCGAGGAAATGGTCGCCGAACTGACCAAGTGCATCCGCACGAACTCAGACTGCGCCGACATCTGCGAGGCCACTGGCCGGGTGCTGTCACGCCACACGGGCTACGACGCCAACATCACCCGCGCAGTGCTGCAGGCGTGCGCTCAAGCCTGCAGGTCCTGCGCGGAGGAGTGCGAGAAGCACGCCGAGATGCATGAGCACTGCCGCATCTGTGCCGAGGCGTGCCGCCGGTGCGAGGACGCCTGCAACCGCGTCCTGAGCGCCATCGGTTAACGCGGCCGCTTGGGATGACCGGATCCGAGAGGTTCGGTCATCCCATGCCGCCTGCACGCACCGACTTCGACCTTGAAGGACAACGAGATGAACCAGCGTCAGCAGAACGAACAGCAGCATGCCACCCACCCCGAGCCGGACGAACATTCCGAGCACAACAGCGACAACGGAGCTCACGACGGCAACTCCAGCGGACACCACGAGGCGAAGATGTATCTGCGTTTCGGACTGATGATCGCGACGTCGACTGTCGTCATGTTCGGGCTCACCTACACCAACGCGTTCAGCGCCGATCATGTCCGCTTCAGCGAGGAGCGCGTGTACATGGCACTCCTCATGGGCGCGGCGATGGCCCTCATCATGCTGGCGTTCATGTGGGGGATGATGTACCGGAACCGTGTGGTGAACGTCGGCATCGTCCTGGGCGCGATCGTGCTTGGCGGTACAGCTTTGTACCTGTCGCGCTCGCAGGTCCTCGTCGATGACGAGAGCTACATGAAGGCGATGATCCCCCACCACTCGATCGCCATCTTGACCAGCGAGAGAGCCGGAATCGAGGACGTCCGGGTCCGCGAGCTAGCGGACGGCATCGCGGCGACGCAGCGCAAGGAGATCAAGGAGATGGACTGGCTGGTCCAGGACATCGAGGAGAACGGACCGGCTACGACGAAGGAAGAAGCCGACGCACGACCCGTCCCCGATTTCCAAGGCTCGGCCTCGAGCCTCCAGGATGCTCAATGGAGTGCCCGAGAGTTCCTGCGGGCGCTCTTGGCCCTGCCACTGCCAAAGGAGCTGGGTCAGCAGTGACTACATGCGAGGGCTTGCCGGCACACAGTTCGACAAGCCCTCGCAGGGGATGAGTGTCAGCCCACGGGCTGAAGGCGTTCGTCTCTTACCGGCTCAGCATCCGCGGGCTGTGCAGGCAACCGCAGGCGCTTGAGCAGGAGCGCGTTGACCGCGACCAGGAAGCTGGACCCGGACATCGACAAGGCGGCAACCTCCGGTCGGAGCACCAGCCCGAAGGCGGGCTCGAACACGCCCGCCGCGATCGGTAGGGCGATCGCGTTGTAGCCCACCGCCCAGCCGAGGTTCTGGCGCATCTTGCGCAGCGTGCCCCGGCCGATCGTCAGCGCCACTGGGACGTCCAGCGGGTCGGACCGCATGAGCACGACGTCTGCAGCCTCGATCGCGACGTCAGTGCCCGCGCCCACGGCGATGCCGACATCGGCCTGTACCAGCGAGGGAGAGTCATTGACGCCGTCGCCCACCATCGCGACGGTGCGTCCCTGAGCCTGCAGCTGCTGGACCTGGTGCGCCTTGTCCTCGGGCAGCACCTCGGCGATGACGTCGTCGATCCCCAGCTCCTCGGCGATCCGCTCGGCCGTTGCCCGGTTGTCACCGGTCAGCATGGCCACCCTGATGCCCGCCTGGTGGAGCGCGGCGATAGCCGCGGCGGAGGTCTCACGGACCGCGTCGGCAATGCCGATCACGGCGACGGCTCGGCCGTCGACGGCGACGAACACCGCTGTGCGGCCTCCGGAGGCGATCTCGTCGCGCCGCGCGCCTAGTTCGCCGATCGTGACGCCTTCGGACTCCATCAGGCGTCGGTTGCCGATGGCGACCTGGTGGCCGTCGACCTCGGCGAGGGCGCCGATGCCGGTGACGTTGCGGAAGCGGGTGGCGCGCAGCCGCGGGACGTCGGTGGCGTCGACGTATCGCACGACGGCGTCTGCGAGCGGGTGCTCGGACTCGCGTTCGAGTGCGCCGGCGAGGGCCAGCACCCGGTCGTGATCGAAGTCGTCGACCACCACCTCGGTGACCTCGGGCTCTCCCTTGGTGAGGGTGCCGGTCTTGTCGAACACGACGGTGTCGATGCGGGCGGAGGACTCGATCGCGGTGGCGTTCTTGAACAGGATTCCGCGCTTCGCCCCGAGACCGGAGCCGACCATGATCGCTGTCGGCGTGGCCAGACCGAGGGCGTCGGGGCAGGTGATGACGACGACGGTGATGGCGAACAGCAGGGCGGTCTGCACGCTGGCGCCTGCCGCGAGCCAGACCAGGAAGGTGCCGACTCCTCCGACGAGGGCGACGAGGACCAGCCAGAACGCGGCCTTGTCGGCGAGCCGCTGTCCGGGGGCCTTGGAGTTCTGCGCCTGCTGCACCAGGGCGACGATCTGGGCCAGGGCGGTGTCGGAGCCCACCTTGGTGGCGCGCACTCGAAGCGTGCCGCTGGCGTTGACGGTGGCGCCGATGACCTGGTCGCCCGGCGCCTTGTGCACCGGGAGGCTCTCGCCGGTGACCATGGACTCGTCGACTTCGGACTCGCCTTCTTCCACGGTGCCGTCGGTGGCGATCTTCGCGCCGGGGCGAACCAGGAGCAGGTCGTCGACCTGGACCTCAGAGGTGGGGACCTCGACGGGTTCACCCGCGCGGAGCACGACCGCCATCGGCGGGGCCAGGTCCAACAAGGTGCGGATGGCGTCGTTGGCACCGCCTCGGGCCCGCATCTCGAACCAGTGGCCGAGCAGCACGAATGCGGTGAGCATCACCGCGGCCTCGTAGAAGACCTCGCCGCCGCCGGTGATAGTGACCCCGAGGGAATAGAGCCAACCGGCGCCGACGGCCACGGCCACCAGCACCATCATGTCCAGGGTCCGGGCCCGCAGGGCCCGCCAGGCGCCGTCGAAGAAGATCCACGCGGAGTAGAAGATGACAGGCAGCGACAGGATCAGGGTGAAGATGTCGTCGCGCATGCCGAACGGGGCGGCGGCGTCGAAGCCGAGCATGTCGCGCCCCATCGGCGAGTACAGCGAGACGGGTACGGCAAGCAGCACGGCGACCAGGAACCGGTTGCGCATGTCGCGGACCATGTCGGCCATCGACATCTCCCCGTGACCGCCGTGACCCATCGCGTCGTGCGGTGACGAGACGGGCGACTCCGGACCGGTAGCTCCGGCGTGACCGTGATGCCCGGCGTGCGCGTCATGTGCGCCGTCCGTGCCCCGCCGAGCGTGGTCGACGGGGTGGTCATGACCTGGTTCGAGCATGGGGTCGCACACGTGGCTGGGAACGGACTGTCCCGCGCAGTGGAAGCCGCACTCGCGGACCCAGTCCCGCAGCTCACTGATGCTGGTGCGCTTCGGGTCGTAGGTGACGGTGGCGGTCTGCGCGACCGGGTTGGCGTCCACGGAGATCACGCCCGGCTGACGGGACAGCACGGCCTCGGCGACGTTCTTGCTGGTCGCCCATTGAACGCCGGAGACCTCGAGGACAGCGGTGGCGGCGCCGTCACGGTGCGCGTCCGCGTCGTGGTCGTGGCGGCCGCTGGGGTGCTGGTGCGTGGTCATCGTCCTGCCTCCACCTTGGAAGGGTTGGTCCTGGTCGAGTCGTGATCCAGGTGCGGTGTCTCGGTTGATTGCGTGGAGACCGCCTGGAACCGGCGAAGCCGCAGGCTGTTGGACACCACGAACACCGAGGAGAACGCCATCGCGGCGCCGGCGATCAGCGGGTTGAGCAAGCCGAGCGCGGCCAGGGGCAGTGCCGCGACGTTGTAGGCGAAGGCCCAGAACAGGTTGCCCTTGATCGTGCGCAAGGTGCGCCGGGACAGCCGGATCGCGTCGACGGCGGCGCGGAGATCGCCGCGGACCAGGGTGAGGTCGGAGGCCTCGATGGCGACGTCGGTGCCGGTGCCCATAGCGATCCCCAGGTGCGAGGTGGCCAGGGCGGCGGCGTCGTTCACGCCGTCTCCCACCATGGCGACGGTGCGGCCCTCGCGTTGCAGGCGTTCGACGACGGCCACCTTGTCGGCCGGGAGGACCTCGGCGATGACTTCCGCGATGCCGACCTCTGCGGCGACGGCCCGGGCGGCGCGTTCGTTGTCGCCGGTGAGCAGCACCGGCTCCAGCCCCAGCTCCTTCAGCTCGGCCACGGCCTGGGCGCTGGTGGGCTTGATCGCATCCGAGACCACGACCACACCGCGCGCCGATCCGTCCCAGCCGGCGGCGATCACGGTCCGGCCTTGCTGCTCGGCGGTGTCGATCACCTGCGTCAGGTGCGCGTCCAGTGGCTGGCTCCACTCTCCGGCGAGCCAGGAGGGTCGACCCGCCACGACCGCGTGGCCGTCGACCACCCCGGCGACCCCGAGGCCTTGCGTCGAGGTGAACCCCTCGACGTCGGGCAGCTGCCTGTCTACTCGTTGGCTGGCCCCGGTGGCGATGGCCTGACCGATCGGATGTTCCGAGGCGTTCTCGAGGGCCCCGACCAGTCGGAGCAGGTCAGCAGGGTCGACGCCGTCGGCGGGGACGACCTCGACCAGCTCCATGCGCCCGGTGGTCACGGTGCCGGTCTTGTCCAGGACGATGGTGTCGACCACCCGGGTGGACTCGAGCACCTCGGGGCCCTTGATGAGTACGCCGAGCTGGGCGCCGCGGCCGGTGCCGACGAGCAGGGCGGTGGGCGTGGCCAGCCCGAGGGCGCAGGGGCAGGCGATGATCAGGACCGCCACTGCGGCGGTGAACGCCGCGGTGACACTGTGGCCGCTCAGCAGCCACCCGGCGAGCGTGGCCAGGGAGAGGGCGATGACGATGGGGACGAAGACTGCCGAGACTCGGTCGGCGAGGCGTTGGACTTCGGCCTTGCCGTTCTGGGCGTCCTCGACCAGGCGGGCCATCTGGGCCAGCTGGGTGTCGGCTCCGACGCGGGTGGCCCGGACGACGAGGCGACCGCCGGCGTTGACGGTGGCACCGACGACGGAGTCGCCGGGCCCGACCTCGACGGGCACCGGCTCTCCGGTGAGCATGGAGGCGTCGACGGCCGACGTGCCGTCCTCGACGACACCGTCGGTGGCGACCTTCTCCCCCGGACGCACGATGAACCGGTCCCCGACCGCCAGCTGGCTCACGGGCACGCGCACCTCTGCGCCGTCACGGAGGACGGCGACGTCCTTGGCGCCCATGTCGAGCAGGGCGCGCAACGCCGCACCGGACTGGCGCTTGGCGCGGGCCTCGAAGTAGCGGCCCGCGATGATGAAGGTGGTGACCGCGGCCGCCACTTCGAGGTAGATGTGGACGTCCGCCTCGCCGTCTGGGAAGAGGTCGAACGGCATCCGCATCCCGGTCATCCCGGCGTGGGTGAACAGCAGTGCCCACAGCGACCACAGCCAGGCGGCGGTGACGCCGACCGAGATCAGGGTGTCCATGGTGGCGGCGCCGTGGCGGGCGTTGGTCACCGCGGCTCGGTGGAACGGCCAGGCACCCCAGACAACGACGGGTGAGGCCAGGGTCAGCGAGATCCACTGCCAGTTGTCGAACTGCAGCGCCGGGATCATCGACATGGCCAGCACCGGCACCGTCAGCACGGCCGATACCACCAGGCGCTGCCACCACCCCGCGGCCTCGCGGTCCCGATCGTCCGGCTCGGTGGTGGCCACGCCCTCGTCACCGCTGGGCGCCCGGGCCGGCACAGTCGCGGTGTAGCCGGTGGCCTCCACCACCGTGACGAGGTCGTCGGGGCTGAGGTTTGTCGGGTAGCTGACCTTGGCCTTCTCGGTGGCGTAGTTGACCGTGGCGGTGACGCCGTCGAGCTTGTTCAGCTTCTTCTCGATCCGCGCGGCGCAGGAGGCGCACGTCATCCCAACGATGGCGAGCTCGATGTCGTTGACGGTGTCGGACGCGGTGGTCTGCTGGGTCATGACTGTGCCTCCTGGGGGATGGATCGCGCTTCGGACGTGAGGGGCCTGGCCCGTCAGGCGAGGTGGTAGTCGCCGGCCTCGTCGAGGGCTGCGGCGACCTGCGCCCGATCGAGGGGCTGGGCGCTGGTCACGGTGACCGACGAGGTCCCGCCGGCGACGAGGTCGACGGAGACGTCGCTGACGCCGTCCAGGCTCTTGAGCTCGCTGGTGACGGCGCTGGCGCAGTGGCCGCAGGTCATCCCCGTCACGTCGTAGCTGGTCGTGGTCATTTCGTTTCCCTTCGTTGCGGCGGTGGCGGTCGATTCGATGGTGGTGCCGGTGGAACTACCGGTCTCGGTGTTGGCGCCGCAGCCGCATCCTCCGCAGCCGCAGCCACCGCCGTTCGGGGGGCTGTCGGCCAACTGGAGTTCGTGGCTGGTGTGTGGGGCGGGCATGGGTGCTCCTTGGTTGGTCGGGTCGGTCATGAGCGGACGAGTCGTCGGATCGCTGCGGAGGCCTCGTTGAGCTTCTGTTGGGCCTCGGCGGGGTCGGTGGCGTGGGTCAGGCAGTGCTCGAGGTGCTGGTCGAGGAGAACGAGCGCCACGCCTTCGAGGGCCTTCGTCGCCGCCGAGACCTGGGTGAGGATGTCGATGCAGTACTGCTCCTCGTCCACCAGGCGCTGCAGGCCGCGAATCTGGCCCTCGATGCGGCGCAGCCGGGTCAGCACTGCCTGCTTCTCGGTGATGTATCCCGGTTCGACTGCCATCGCGACCCTCCTCTGCCTGTACCCGAACGGGGTGTCTGGCTTCGGACTTGACTATACCCCCATGGGGTACCACCACAAGGTGGTCGGAGAGGCCTTCATCGAACCTTCATCGAGGTCGGTACTCTGCCTCGGTGGTCAGGCGCTGAGGTTGCTGCGGACCTCGTCGAGCAGGTCCTGGGGCGCCAGCCACATGGAGGGGTATTCGCCGTACCAGCGCTGTCGGCCCTGCCTGTCGATGAGCACGAAGCTGTGCCCGGGCAGTCCGGCATGCATGCCTTTGCCGAGGGTTCCGTAGGCCTCGGAGACCGTGCCGTCGTCGAGCAGGAACGGTGTGGTGACTCCGTTGGCGGTCATGTCGGCGGTGATCTGCTCGCGGGTGTTCATCACGATCGGCAGCACGGTGACCTCGAGCTTCTCGAAGGCTGCCGCTTGCTTCTCGATCTCGCCCATCTGGACGATGCAGGACTGACACCCGGCGCCCTCGGAGAAGTACAGGAGCACGTTCTCGCCGCGGTGTTGAGCCAGGGTGTGTTCGGAGCCGCCGGTGTCGGTGAGGGTGAATTCGGGGGCGGTGCGGATCGCGTCGGAGGACTCGGGGCGCGAGGTGAGCATCATGGCTGTCACCGCGGCGACCAGAGCCAATGCACTGGCCGTGCCGATCATGATGCGCAGGCGGCGACGACGACCGGATGCCCGCGCGGCCTGTTCCGCGCGCTGACGGCGTTCGTTACGGGATTGCTCGGCGGCCTTGTGCGACATGATGTTTCCTCCAGGGTCCGGGTCAGCTGTGGTTGTCGGGGTGGGCGCCGACGCCCGGGCCGTGGCAGGCGGGATGCTCGTCGGGGTCCGCGTCGGTCGATGCGTCCGGTCGGTGTCGGTCTCGGAGGGTGGCGATGACGAAGACTGCGGCGAGGGCCAGCACGGCGAGTCCGAGCACGGGCTCGGGGACCGGGTCGGTCCAGGTCTCGATGCGGGCGAAGACCTCGGACAGCCCCTTGCCGATGGAGACCTGGAATCCGGGGCCACCGGTCATCTGGCCGGTGTTGGCCAGGTAGATGACGAAGCCACCCATCACAGCGAACGCGACGGCGACCGCGATGTTGATGGTGTTGGTGGCCAGCACCTTGCCGGCCAGCCGCAGCCGGACCGGCCTGGCCTGCAGGAAGCGCCGCTCGCCGAGCCGGAAGCGGTCCCAGAGCAGGGCCATCACGAACAGCGGGAACACCATGCCGAAGGTGTAGGCCAGTCCCAGCGTCACTCCGCCGACGGCGGAACCGGACAGGGCGGACAGGGTCATCACCCCGGCGAGCACCGGGGCGCAGCAGGAGCTGGCGATTCCGGAGAAGACGCCGAGGGCGAAGAAGCTGGCCGAGTCCCCGCGAGTGGTGTCGGGGGCTCGCAGGAAGGACGGCAGGCTGACCATCCGACCGGACAGGCTGAGCCCCGCCAACGCGAGCATCAATGCTCCGCCGGCGTAGTACAGCGGTGCGTGGTAGTTCGCGATGGTCGAGGCCACCAGGCTCATGCCGAGCGTGATCGGCACGAGCACGAGCGCGAGGCCGGCGGCGAACACGAAGGTCAGCGGCAGCAGTCGCCACCGCCGGTTCTTCACGGCCACCGCCAGATAGGACGGGGCGAGGAAGACGATGCAACACGGTGCGAACAGGGCGACGCCTCCGGCGAAGAACGCGGCGAGGACCGAGCCGGTTGTCAGCAGGTCACCCATGGTTGGCCCCCCTCGTCGCGGAGGCGGTGCTCGGTGCGTCGCCGTACCTGCTCTTGAGGAGCTTCTCCAGCTTGCGTCGTGGCAGGCGTCCGCTGCTGAAGAAGGTGCCGTCGAGGAGGACCAGGGGGCTCATCGGCGCGCGGTGGCGTGCCATCAGCGCCTGCCCGGCCTCGCTGCGCACAGCTAGGGTGTCGACCGCGAGCGGGTAGCTGGCTGCCAGCGTCGCAAGCGCCCGGTGCGCGTCCTCGCAGAAGTGGCAGGCCTCGCTGTCCACGACGGTGATCCGGAGCGGCTTGAATGCCGGCGTGGGTGATGACATGGCTTCCCCTCGTGCGCGCTGGTTCGACACGGTCCAGCGTCGACGGGGTGCTCGGGGAAAAGTGGCGAGGTTGTGTGAAGGTTCGCTGAAGATGCCCGGCGGTTGGCCCCGGATGTCCGGGCCCGAAGGCCCTACCGGAGGCCGGGTAGCCGTACCGTGAACGTGGCCCCATGCCCGGGTCCGGCGCTGGTCACCGAGATGCCGCCGCCATGTGCCTCGACGAGGGCGCGGGCGATGGCCAGCCCGATGCCTGAGCCGCCATGGCCACGGTCGCGGGCGGAGTCGGCACGGTAGAACCGGTCGAACAGGTGCGGCAGGTGCTCGGGCGCCACCCCCTGGCCGGTGTCGGCGACGCGGTACTCCACCCACTGGTCGATCCGGCGGCAGCCCAGGGTCACGGTCCCGCCCGCCGGAGTGTGGCGCAGGGCGTTGTCGAGCAGGTTGCCGAGCACCTGTCCGAACCGGTCGGCGTCGACGCGGACCTGGCCGGCATCGGCGAGCTCGGTGCGCAGGTCTACCCCCTTGGCGGCGTACCGGTCGCGGGCGACGTCGGCGGCCGCGGCAGCCACGTCAGCGGCGGCCATCGGTCGCAGCGTCACGTCGATCCCCTCCTCTGCCTGGGAGACTGCGGACATGTCCTCGGCGAGGCGCCGCAGGCGGCCCGTCGAGCCGCGGATCACCCCGAGCGTGTCGTCGTCCAGGGCTCGGATGCCGTCCTCGACGGCCTCGAGGTGCGCGTCGATCGTGGCCAGGGGCGTGCGCATCTCGTGGGCCAGGTCGGCCAGCATGCTGCGTCGAGTCGACTCGGTCGCTTCGAGCCTCTCCGCGAGGCGGTTGTAGGTCAGTGCGAGGGAGGCGAACTCGCCGCCCAGTCCCGGGTCGGGCACCCGGGCGTCGTACCGTCCGGCGGCGATGTCCGCTGCGGCGGCGGCCACGTTGCCGATCGAGCGCTGCACCCGGCGGCTGAAGTACCACGAGACCGCCAACGCCGCGAGGACCGAGGCGAGCAGCGCCAGAGAGACCGAAAGGACCAGCGCCGAGGCGAAGGCCTCCTCCACGTGACGAGTCTCCTCGGCGGTGTGGGTGTCGCCGGCCTGCTGGAGGTGGTCGCTGAAGATGCTGGGTCCGACGACGGAGGCGACCAGCCAGGTGGTCAGGGCCCCGGCCACCAGCACCAGGGCCTGGGCGACCAGGAGCCGAGTGGCGAACCGTGGCCGGGCACGGACCGTGTCCGCCAGGAGTGGGGGGCTGGTCACTGCCCTGTGCCCATCCGGTAGCCGACACCGCGGACGGTCCGGATGAATCGGGCCTGAGTGGCGTCGTCGTCCAGCTTGCGGCGCAGGTGGCCGACGTGGACGTCGACCAGGTGCTCGTCACCGACCCACGAGGGTCCCCAGACGGCGTCGATGAGCTGGCGGCGGCTGAACGCCATCCTGGGTCGCTCGGACAGGGCGGCGAGGAGGTCGAACTCGGTGCGCGTGAGCGCCACTGGTTCGCCGTCGAGCCATACGTCGCGTCCCAGCGGGTCGATGACCAGGGCACCGAAGGTGCGAGCGCCTTCGAGGGCATCGGACGCCGTTCCCAGTGGACGGGGCCTGCGGAGCATGGCCTGGATCCGGGCCATCAGGATTCGGGGGCTGAACGGTTTGGTCAGGTAGTCGTCGGCTCCCACCGAGAGCCCGATGAGCGTGTCGATCTCTTCGCTGCGTGCGGTCAGCATCACCACGTAGGCGTCGGAGAAGGTGCGCAGCTGCCGACAGACCTCCACCCCGTCCAGGCTGGGCAGGCCCAGGTCCAGCACGACGACGTCCGGGTCGACGGCGCGGGCGGCCTCCACCGCCTCGAGCCCGTCATGAACCACCGCCACCTCGAAGCCGTCGCGCTCGAGGTAGCTGCCGATGAGTCCGGCCAGCTGCGTCTCGTCTTCGACCACCATCGCCCGGAGACCGGTTCGGGGGCGGCCACCCGCGGTACCCCCTGCCGGTGAGCCGGCCTTCTCGTCCATGACGTCCTCGCCCATACCCGCCATGGTCTCAGTCCGCTGCCCGGCCAGCCGTAGGTCAGCACCGGCGAGGGCGGGTTCTTCAGCGAACCTTCACATGAACGCGACCGGGACACAGTGGTGCCCGGGCAATCGTGGGAGTCACCAAGCCAAGCGAAGGAGCTGAGGACGATGATGGGCTGGTACCACGACGGCATGGGTTGGGGCGGTTGGATCATCATGACCGTGGCCATGGTCGCGTTCTGGGCGTTGGTGGTCTTTGCCGTTCTCGCCCTGTTCCGCACGCAGCGCCCCGGTGGGTCCACCCCGGACCGCCGCGACCCGATGCAGATCCTCGACGAGCGGTTCGCCCGAGGCGAGATCGACGAAGACGAGTACCACGCCCGCAGCAGTGTGCTGCGTGCCTCGGTGCACTAGCCGCTCGCCCCTTCCCGCCTCGCACATCTCGCCTCTCGCCGAACCTGAGTCAGGAGCCCCCACTTGTCCGAGATCACTCGTCGCGCCGTCCTTCGCGGGGCCGCCGGGCTCGCAGGCGTGGCCGCCCTCGGCGGCCTCGCCGCTTGCAATCGGTCCACTGGCACAGCGGTCGGGCCCGCCGCCGACGCGGTAGCAGCGGCGGAGGCGGCGCGCCGGAAGCCCGGAGCTCGGGTGGTCACCGCGCGCCTCACGGCCCAGCCGGTGACCCTCGACCTGGGTGGCCAGACCGTGAGCACGTGGGCGTACGGCGACACCGCGCCGGGACCGCTGCTCCGCGTCGACGCCGGAGACGTGCTCCGGGTCGACGTCGCCAACCAGCTCCCGGACGCCACGAGCGTGCACTGGCACGGCCTCGCACTGCGCAACGACATGGACGGCGTGCCCGGACTCACCCAAGATCCGATCGCCGCGGGAGAGACGTTCCGATACGAGTTCACCGCACCCCACCCGGGCACGTACTTCTACCACCCGCACTCCGGAGTTCAGCTGGACCGCGGCCTGTACGGCATCCTGATCGTCGACGACCCTCAGGAGCCCGGTGAGTACGACGCCGAGTGGATCGTCGTCCTGGACGACTGGGTCGACGGAACGGGTCGCACCCCGGACCAGGTCCTTTCCGACCTGCAGCAAGCCGGCGGCGACGACTCCATGGGCGGCATGCACGACATGGGCGGTATGGGCATGGAGGGGATGGACCACGGCTCGATGGGCTCTATGGGTGGGATGGAGGCCATGCGGTCGCCCCTGCTCGGTGGTGCCGGGGATATCACCTACCCGTACTACCTGCTCAACGGCCGGACAGCCGCCGATCCGGCGACGCTGTCGGCGAAGCCGGGTCAACGCGTTCGGATCCGCTTCGTCAACGCCGGCTCGGACACGGCGTTCCGGGTCGCCGTCGGTGGGCACCGCATGACCGTCACGCACAGCGACGGCTTCCCCGTCGTGCCGGTGCCCATCGACGCGCTACTGATCGGGATGGGCGAGCGCTTCGACGCCACCGTCACCATCGGCGACGGCGTGTTCGCGCTGGTTGCCTCGGCCGAGGGCAAACAGGGCCAGGCGCTGGCCGTGATCCGCACCGGCGCCGGTCGCCCGCCCACGGCTGACGTCAAGGTCCGCGAACTGTCGGGCAAGGTACTACTCGGCACGGCGCTGTCGGCGGTCGAGTCGGCCCGCCTGGACCGACGGTCGGCCGACCGAACCCACGACCTGGTCCTGGGCGGCACCATGGCGCCCTACCGCTGGACCATCAACGGCAAGACCTTCCCCGACACCGACCCGTTGCGGTTGATTCAGGGTGAGCGGGTCCGGCTGCGCTTCGTCAACCAGTCGATGATGTTCCACCCCATGCACGTGCACGGCCACACCTTCGCGCTGAGGAGCGGCGGAGCCCGCAAGGACACGGTCATCGTGCGCCCCATGGCGACCCTCGACGTCGACCTCGAAGCCGACAACCCAGGACAGTGGGCGACCCACTGCCACAACATCTACCACGCCGAGACCGGCATGATGACCACGCTTTCCTACCAGGCACAGGAGTGACGATGTCCGACCACCACGCTGCCGCCGGGGAGGTAGCGGACGACCGCCTCGACGAGTCCCGCGCCGAAAGCACCCCCAACCAGACTTCGCAGAGGCGGGGCGTCCTGGCCACCGCTTGGAGTGCGGTGACCGCTGTGGTGGGCGGCATCATGGGCCTGCTTCCCCACCTGCTGCACCACGTCGGGCTCCTCGGAGGAGCGGTACTGGTGACCGGCGCCACCGGCAACGTCCTGTTCGCCGTACTGGGATTGGTGTTCTCTCTGCCCCTGCTTCGGCGCCTCTACCGGCGCTTCGGCTCCTGGAAGGCCCCCGCCCTCGCTCTGGGCGTGTTCGCGCTGATGTTCTCGCTCTCGGCGTTCGTCATCGGCCCGGCCATCAGCAACGACGATCCGAGTCCGGACCGGGACCGCACCCCCGTGCAGACCCCCGACCCTGACGAGCACGAGGGCCACCACGACTGACGAGCCCTCACGACAACGGCACGAGTCACCGAGGAGGTCCCCATGGACACCGCAGTGGCCCTGGTGCAGGCCTATCTGCACGTCAATGGCTACTTCACCGTCGTCGAGCACCCGGTCCTGGAGAGTCTGCGTGCCGGCCAGGTGCGCACCGTCACCGATCTCGACGTCCTGGCCTATCGCCTTCCCGGTGCCGGCCACGACCTGATCCACCGGCGCTCAGGAACCGTGCCCCAGCGCCTGAGCTCCGAGGTCGACCCGGCCCTCGGCGCGCCGACTGGCCGAGCCGACATGATCGTCGGCGAGGTCAAAGAAGGTCGTGCGCGACTGAACCCGGCTCTGCGCGACCCGGCGACACTAGAGGTCGCGCTCGCGCGGTTCGGGTGCTGCCCCGCCCAGGAGGCCCGAGAAGTCTCGCGTCGGTTGCTCGACCATGGCCGCGCAGCCACCAGGGCCGGCCATGAGATCCGGGTGGTGGCCTTCGGCGGCACACCGGGCCAGGTAGAACCTCACAATCCGTGGACAACCGTGCCCATGAACCACGTCGTGGAGTACCTCCAGGCCTATCTCCACGCACACTGGCAGGTGCTGCGCCACGCGCAGATCCACGACGAGGGACTCGCTGTCCTCGCGCTGATGGAGAAGTGGGGGCTCGGCCACAACGCTGCGGATCGCCTCCCCGTCCCGTAAGGAGGCGCGTCATGGCCGAGTGCGAGTGCGACCACCCACATGTACCCCGCCGGGTTGTGCTCACCGGCGGGCCGGGTGCGGGCAAGACGGCCGTCCTAGAACTCGTACGCCGCTCGCTGTGCCGACACGTCAAGATCCTGCCGGAATCGGCAGGAATCGTCTTCGGTGGCGGGTTCCCGCGCGACGACGACGCGGAATGTCGACGCGCGGCGCAACGGGCGATCCTCCACGTTCAGAAGGAACTCGAGGCGACCGGGGACGCCCACAATCCGGCATTCGTGCTGTGCGACCGCGGCACAGTCGACGGGCTCGCGTACTGGCCCGGGCCACCGGGCGACTTCTGGACCTCGACGGCCACCACGATGGACACCGAGCTGCATCGGTACGACACAGTGCTGCATCTACGCACGCCCACCGCGGACCAGGGCTACAACCACCAGAACCCGCTGCGGACCGAGACGGCCCTCCGTGCGGCTGATGTCGACGCCCGCATCCTGGAGGCCTGGCAGCGCCACCCCCATCGCCACGTCATCCCATCCACCGGCGACTTCCTCGAGAAGGCGACCCGAACCCTGGACCTGCTGCGAGAAGAGCTCCCTGCCTGCTGCGCCAGCCACCTGGACCTCAACGCCGCACCCACCCTCCCTCCCACCTGACATGTGGCCGCCGCGGTGACTCGCCGCCCTTCAGCCCCTCCGAGCACTTCGACGCCACGTGGTTCTTCAGCGAACCTTCACAAGACGGCGCCGGTCACCTTCACCGCGCGGCGAGACCCTCGAAGTGGACCGAGGAGACCAGCGGTCCACCGAAGTTGGAGGAAGTCATGAGTAACCGTTGGAGCATCAACATCACCCCCGCCGAACGCGTCGCTCGCGTCGCCATCGGCGGTCTCGCCGCGATCGCCGGCGCGTTCCTGCTGGGCGGCGCCGCCTCCACCTTGGCGGTCGTCCTCGAGCTGCTACTCGTACTGGCAGGCCTCGACCTGGTCGTCACCGGAGCGCTCGGACACTGCCCGCTCTACGCCAAGCTCGGCCACGTGCCCGCATCCCTGAAGGGTAGGACGTCATGAGCACCCCGAACGGCATGGACCGCGAATCCCTCCGCGACTCCCAGCAATGGCCCTACCAGCCAGAGTCCTCGACACCCACCGAGCCCCACCACGCCGGACAGGAGCCCGACGGCGGCGCCCACGGAGCGCACGGTGGTCATGGGCTGATGATGATCGTCTGCTGCATCCCCATGCTCGCCATCGCCGGCCTGCTCTTCCTCACCGGCGTAGCAGGTTCCGGCATCATCGTCACCGCCCTGCTGTGCACCGCGATGATGGCGGCCATGATGTTCGCCATGCCCGGCGGGCACGGCGGTCACGGCCACAAGTAGCACGAACGTCGAGCCACGCTCGGCAAACGGAAGTGAGCCACATGAAGGCCAGGCTTGAAGCCTCGGTCCCGGTCACCCGCCGGTTTCTCACGACGCGTCCGTTCCGCACCGCCGCCGGAGCCGCCGGGATCGGGCTCGCCCTGATGCTCATGCTGCTGCTGGCCGGACTCTGGGTCGGCGTCCAGGACCGCGTCACCACCTACGACGACCACCTCGGTGCCGACCTGGTCGTCGTCCCGGCCGGAACGCGCAACCTCTTCGCCGACCCCGGCGCTCTGCCGGCGCCGGCCGTGGACGCCATCGCCCAGGCCCCTGGCGTGACACGAGCCGCGCCGCTGCGCACCATGTATCAGATCCTCGAGCTGTCGCACGGCAAGGCTGCCGTGGCCGCGGTCGCCTACGAACCCGGCAGCGGGCTGGGTGGCCCCTGGGCCTTCACCGATGGCCGTGCCCCCGAAGCCCCCGACGAGGTGGCCATCGATGCCTTGTGGGCCGAACAACACGACTTCGCCATCGGCGATCGGCTGCCCATTCTCGGACACCCGATGCGGGTGGTCGGCCTCACCGACGACACCGCACTGTTCATGACCCCGCTGCTGTTCACCACCACGGCCGGGATGGACCAGATGCTGCGGGCTACCGGCACCACCGGAGCGGTGCTGGTCACGACCGCGGACCCCGATGCCGTAGCAGCGCAGCTGCGTGACGAGGGGTACACCGTGCGCACTCCTGCCGAACTGCGGGAGGCGTCCCTGCGACTGGCGACCGACATCTACGGCTCGCCGGTACGGCTCATGGTGGGCGTGGCCTTCGCAGCCGGCACCCTGATCGTCGCGCTCGTGGCCTACACCCGAGTCACCGAACAACAGCGGGACCTGGGCATCCTCAAGGCCCTCGGCGCCACGCCCGGCCGGCTTCGCCGAATCGCGGTGACCGAGACCGTGGCACTGACGGTGCTCGGCACACTGGCCGCGATCGTCCTGCTGATCATCACCCGGGAAGTCCTCGCCTGGTGGCGACCCGCATTCCCGGTGCTGCTCACCCCCGGCACCATCGCCCAGACCGCCGCCGCAGCGGTCACGATGGCACTACTCGCCGCATGGCTACCGGCACGCCGACTCAACCGGCTCGACGCAGCTTCCGCATTCCGGAGCGGACGATGACCACCACCACGCAACCAACTCCGCCGCGATCCGATCACCCACGACGCGCCCTCGCGACAGGAGCCGTGCCCGTGGGGCGCCGCTTCCTGTTCGCCGACCGCCGCCGCGCCACGCTGACCGTCCTCGGCGTGGCCGCCTCCCTGCTACTGGTCCTCGTCCTCGGCGGCATCTTCGCCGGAGCCGTCGACCGCGTCACCTACTACATCCGCACCTCCCCGGCCGACGTGTTCGTCTCCCAGGCCGGGGTCCGCACCATGCACATGTCCGCCTCGACGCTCCCCGCGGACACCCCCGAGCGCGTCGCCGACATACCGGGAGTTGCCTGGGCCGCACCGATCGCGTTCGCCTCCGGCTCGGTAGCCGGACCACAGGGCCGGCAGCTGTCCTACCTCATCGGCTACGACACCCGCACCGGCCGGGGCGGCCCCACACGCCTCGTGGCCGGCCGCACACCGGCCGCCGGCGAGGCCGTCCTGGACGAGCAGGCAGCCAAACAGCTCGGAGTCCAGGTCGGCGACCAGTTCACGGTCATGGGCACGTCCCTGCGCGCTGTCGGCTTCTCCACCGGTGGCAGCAGCATCACCAACACCACCGTCTTCGTCGAGCTCAGCGAGTTCGGCCGGATCCACGACGGCCTCGTTTCGTACGTCCTCACCGGGCTGGACCCAGGCGCCGACCCAGAAGCGGTCACGGACCGGATCGAGGCCGAAGTCGGTGGCGTCACGGCCCAGACCCGCGAGCAGTTCGCCGACTCCGAAGCCCGCATCGTCACCGATATGAGCGCTGACCTGCTCCGGCTGATGTCCTCCATCGGGCTCGTCATCGCGCTCGCCGTCATCGCCCTGGGACTGATGACGGCCACCTTGAACAGGCTGCGGGACTTCGCCGTCCTTAAGGCCCTCGGCGCCCGCACACCTCGGCTCGCCGCGGCCGTGGCCATGCAGGTCCTGCTCACCGTCGTACTCGCCTCCAGCGTCGCCACCACAGCCGCGCTGACACTGGCGTGGTTGCTACCACTCGCCGCTCCAGCATTCCAGATCTCCATCACCACCACCGCCGTCGCACAGACCGCCACCACAGCGCTCCTGGTCGGCCTCATCGCCGCCCTGTGGCCGCTGCGCCGCATTGCCGCGCTCGACGCGGCAACCGCCTTCCGGGAGACACGATGAATACCAACGCCCACACCACCTCCGGTACCGCCCCGGTCCCCGACCCAGTGCTCCGGTCACCGGGCGACAACACGCACCACGGTGAATCGACCAGGCCCGGGGTGCTGACCGTTCGAGGGCTCACGAAGACGTACGGGGCAGGCGACACAACCGTGGATGCCGTGCGAGCAGTCGACCTCGACCTCGCCGCCGGCGAAGTGCTCCTCGTGATGGGACCGTCCGGATCGGGCAAGACCACCTTGCTGCTGATGCTCGGCGCACTGCTGCGTCCGAGCGCAGGCTTCATCACCGTCACCAGCCGTGACGGCGTCGACGTGGACATCGCCGCGGCGCGTGAGAAGGAGCTCCCTGTGCTGCGGTCGCGCACCTTCGGGTTCATCTTCCAGGACTACGCCCTGCTCGACGCCCTCACCGCCACCGAGAACATCGCCGTTGCCGCCAATTTCGCCGGCACCACCGGCGCCCCTGCACTCCAGAGAGCCAGTGATCTGCTCGAGCGCGTTGGCCTTGCCCAGCGCGCAGCGGCGCGGCCCTCCCAGATGTCCGGCGGTGAACAACAGCGCGTCTCAGTCGCACGCGCGCTCGCCAACGATCCACCCGTTCTGCTCGCGGACGAACCCACCGCCAACCTCGACGCCTCCCGGGGTCGAGACCTCGCCCGGCTGCTGCGTCAGCTCGCCGACGAGGACGCCCGCTCGATCGTCATCGTGAGCCACGACGATCGACTCCGAGAGATCGCCGACCGCGTGCTCTGGTTGGAGGACGGGCAATTCCGCCACGTCGCCGCGCTTGCCGTCGATCCCGTCTGCCGCATGCAGGTCGAGCCTAACGGACCCCACGCGAGCTGGCGCGGCGAGCAGTGGTGGTTCTGCTCTGACGCCTGCCGACGGGAATTTGTCACCCAGCCCGACCGATTCACCCCACGGCCGGCCTCCAACTAGGCAGTGCTGCCACAGGGTCGGCAGTCGTCGTACTCCAGGCACGTCAGCGATCCCACGCGCGACACCAGCCAGTCTGTGGTCAGTCCCGGACCCGGCCCCAGCTCCAGGACAGCCGCCCGCTCGAGGGAGATGCCGTCCAACGCCCACGGCAGCAGCGCTCTCACATGAGCGCGCCAAGGCCGGGATCGGCAAGAGGCGATGGATGAGGTCCACCGTCGAGTCCTTCCTTCATGCATGCGGGTGGCGTCCCACCTCGATCTGACTATCCGGATCGGCCACTGTCCAGCCACGTGATCGGCCTTCATCGGTTCTTCACCGAAACCACCGGCGATCCGTCCGGGTCAAGCGGCGAACGTGATGGCGCGGTCCCCACCGGGCCGACTTCGTCTATACGAAAGGCTCGCCCATGAGCTCAACATCCGACACCGGTCCCGATGCGGCTTCTGCGCAGCTCCCGAAGGATCGGCACGAGTGGAGCCGGCGCATGCGCGTCGTTGCTCTCTCTGCCGGTGCGTTGGCCGTGCTCGCCGTGGCGGGTGGCCTGGCGGTCCTCAACGGCAATGACGATCGCGCCGACGAGGACCCGACGGCGGCCACTCTCGCCGGCCACCGCGGCATGGTGGAGGGCACCGTCTGGATCGCCAACGAGGGCGGCGGATCGCTCACGGCGATCGACGCCGCCACCAACCGGATCGTGACCACAGTCGCCGGCGTCGAAGGGCCACACAACGTCCAAGTGTCTCCCGACGGCGCTTCGGTGTGGACGGTGAGTGGCCACGACGGATACGCCGCCATGCTGTCCGCCGAAAGCCTGGACCTGCACGGCGTGGTTCCGACCGGCTCGGCGCCAGCCCATGTCGTGGTCTCCCCGGACGGGGCCACCGCGTACACCACCAACGGCGCAGACGACACTGTCTCCGTCATTGACGCGTCCACGATGAAGGCCACCGAGACCATCAAGGTGGGCCAGGGCCCGCACGGCCTCCGACCCAGCCCGGACGGCCGCTGGCTTGTCGTGGCGAACGTCGCCGACACCACGCTCAGCGTCATCGACACTCGGACCAACCAGCTCGTCACAGACATCGAAGTCGGGAAGGCCCCCGCGCAAGTCGCCTTCTCCCCCGACGGCCGGTTCGTCTACGCCTCCCTGAACGGCGAGGACGCCGTTGCGAAGGTCGACATGACGACGCGCAAGCTGGTCGGCACGGTCGCAGTCGGAGACGGCCCCATTCAGACGTACGTTAGCGGCGACAACCGCTACCTCCTCGTCGCCAACCAGGGCACGGAAGACTCGCCCGGGACCACGGTCTCGGTGATCGACACCAAGACGTTCACCGTGACCGCAACCGTCGAGACCGGGCAGGGCTCCCACGGCGTCGTCGTCGACCCCTCGAGCCAGCACGCCTACGTCACCAACATCTACGGGGACGACGTCGCCGTCCTGGACCTTCAGGAGCTCAAGGTCGTGACCCGGATCCCTGTCGGTGACAAGCCCAACGGCGTGAGCTTCTCCCCGCTCCCGAACGACGCCGAAGACGGCAGCGTCACGCTCGACCTTCCCGCGGATCCCGAAGCGCCCGCCGACGAGATCGAAATCGATCACGGAGACGGTCACGAGGACGGTCACTGATCTTCTGGAAGGCGACGGCGCCTCAGTGCGGCTGACTCAGAGCCAGGCATCGGGGTGGACATCGCCCGCCATCACCGCACCGTTCGCCACTCTGGGCGAGCATTCCCCCGAGTTTTTGGGTCATCAATCCGCGACATAAGCAAAAACGGTTCAAAATGCGAGCGCCCTCTGACCTGCGTTTCCGCAGGTCAGAGGGCCACTTTGTTGTAGCGGGGGCAGGATTTGAACCTGCGACCTCTGGGCAAGATCGGAGGCCCGTCCCGGACTACATGAGACTTCGGGTCCCTCTGGGAAACCTCGGGTTGTTGAGGAGGTTCCTCATCGGACGGCTTCCAGAGTATCGGAACGTCTCGGAACAACTGCCCGCCGTTCCCGATGACCTTCTGATGACCGGCCGAATCCCGCCCCACTACGATCGACTGGGGCCCTCGCATTGGTCCTACTGCATTGGCGCCCGCTGGCGGATCAGACGAACGAGATCGTGTGCGAGGACGATCTCGGCTCGCCGCCTTCGCTCCAGTCAAACGTGATGGTCGCGATATTCGATGTCCCCATGTGCGTGAGTACCGGAATCGCGATCTGGCCGCCGTCGGCGGCAAGGGTGATCGGCCCCAAGTCGTGGAGCAGTTGAGGCGCCTCCAGACCTTCGTCCCCAGCCGGCTCGAGTGTGAAGGTGACGTCGGCGGCCTCGGTATCGCCGGTGTTGGTGACGACTAGGCGCTGGCGCCGGGTTTGCATCCGCCCCTGCTTATTCGGCTCCCGCGTGTACTCGTAGGTGGCTCGTAGGGCAGCGCCACGTCGTGAGGAGTTCGGCCCCCCGGCCGGCGGAGTGATGTCGAGCTGCTCAATGTCCGACTCGATAGCGCGGCGAACCTGGTCCTTCAGCGAGCCGGGCGTGTCGAACGATCCGTACAGGCCGAGCTTCTCGATCTCCCGCTTGAATTCCTCGAGCGTCGCGAGCGCCTCGGGGTTCACATGCTCCCGGTTGATTGGCATCGTTGAGAAGTAGACGTGGACGCGTTTGCCAGCATCTTTGGCGCGATGAAGCTCCTCGGCGGTTCCGGATGCGTAACGAGGAGTCGCTCGGCCAAGTTTGGCGTGGAAGATCCCAATGACAACGTCAGCCTGATCGACCAGTTGGCGATTGATCACCGATTGACCGTCCTCCCCCGTCAACTCGGGAACGGCGTTGGTCTCCCAACGTCGAGGAAGCAGCACCACCCCGGCCGCAGCAGCCCGGTCCCCGTTCCACTCGTGAAGAGCTACCTCGACGGCATCGCGGAGCTCAGCCGTATCGGACGGTGAGGCGATCAGGACGCGAACGACGTTGGCTGCGAAGGTCACATGCCCGACGCTACCGGGACACTCCCGCAGGAGGTGGCGCAATCCGCCTCGGTCCTGCGCCACCAGATTGCGTAGCAACCCGGGAGCGTCGCCCCGTAACTGTCGAACCCCTGGCCTACTGTCCCCCCATGCACGAGGAGCGGCCCATTTATCGACTGAATGAGGAGTTCTACTCGGGCCACGCCCCGAGCACCTACTTCCGCGACCGGCTAACGTTGTTGGCTCTCCGAGCGGCCAGGTCTGATGCCCTGGCGGCTGCGGCCGGGGAAGGGATCCTCTGGGGCCAACTCTGGATTGCGAGCGACGACGAGGCCGACGCGGACAGCCCGGAAGACTACGAGGACGCCGCTCATATGCGGTTCGTCGCCACTGAGTCCCAGGTCTTGTTTCATCACACGGTCGAGGCGCTGCTGCGGATGATGCTGGCCCACGAAGGCTGGCCGGAGTGCCCGTGGCTGCGGATAGCCGCACAGAAGGACCCCGGCACCTTCCGGGACGCCGTCGCCGAACTCGCGAAGTCGGCTTGGCCAGAAGAACGGATCGATCGAGTTGCTCAGGTCTTCATGGGCGGCGTGCCGGATGAGCCGGCACCAGAATGGATCGAGCATCGCGACGACGCGATTCGTCTCATCCGCATACTCGCGGCTCGGCTCAACGAGCAGAGCGCCCTCTATAACGCCGCAAAGCATGGTCTGACGATGATCGGCGGGTCTGCCGCGCTACACATCGTCCCCGCGGCACACGGTTCCGATGAGCCGGATTTCGATCCGGCAGCGCCCTCCGCCCGAATCATCAACGAGCGCGGGGTCGTGGGCGCCAATGGCATCAGCGCCGTCTACCTGGAGCGGGAAGGCAAGGCGAGAACGGGGTATACGTGGCACCACGTCACCCGCTGGTTCAGTCCCGAGGAAGCCGCGCTCCTCACGCACACGGCATTGATCCTCATGGACGCGTTGTGGACGGTCGCTAAGGTCCGCTACCTGAATCACGCGGCACCCGATCGGATGCGATGGATCAACCCCGACGTATTCGAGGCCCTCAGCAAGATCAAGCGCGGCGGCCCGGTACAGACGTGGCGTCGACAGGTTGCGACCGAGACGGTCGCTCGCTCCGGAACTGACGATGACCGAAAGGGCTCGCCGGCTACGAACTGAGCGACTTGCTAGACGACGCGTGGTCTTGCCGACAGCGCCTCCGTCAGGCAACAACCTGATTCTCGACCTGATGCTGAACCAGGATCGTGTTCACGCGGAAGTACTCAGCTGCGCGCTGCAGGGCCTCATCGGAAAAATCCCCGCCAAGAATCTCTGCAATGCCCTCTGCTGGCGCAAGAAGCTCGGCGGCGAAGGCGCGCTCGGTCCGCTCGGTGTACTGCGTCGATCGAGTAAGCAAGGAACGTGTGTGGGGGCGAGCCAAAGCGTGTCGGCCGATTGCCCGTGCCGCAGCAAAGCGCTTGGCGTTCACACTGGCTGTCGCACCGACCACCACCGCCAAGGACATCCCTTCTGAGCCAACCAACCCGTCAACGTTGACGGGCGCGAGTGACTGCGTTTGGCGAACCTCTACTAGGTCCTCAATCGGGACGGGCTGTGACGGATGCAGATCAAGAAGGACCCGAAGCCTTCGTGCGCGTTCGTAACCGATTCTCCAAGGTGCCACGCCGGCCGTCGCGGACCAGTCGAGGGAGCCCAGCGAGGGCAATCGAAGCGACTTCAGATCGAGCGAGCGGGTCGCCTCCCGGAGCCAACCCGTCGAGTCGGCGAGTCTTTCGCGCGGTACCGCTCGTGCCAGGTCCGCGACGAGCGCGGCATCACCAATCTCTGCGCCTGCCCCAAGCAACAGACGTTCCATTTCAGGCGCGGTGTCATATGGGTCTTGCCCCCAGGCGGCCGCCACGAGGCAGTAGTCGCGCTCCTCCTGATCCGCGTGCTGTATCGATGCCCACTCGTCCTGGAGCAGCGTGCCGTGGACCCCCCGATCATCCAGACGCCGGACCGTGCTGTCGATCAGATCAGCAATGCCGGTGAGTACGGAGTCCGCATCAAGAACAGTCTCTGCCTGAGTTAGGAATCGAATGTGCTCCGGCGCCTTGTCACGTTGCCGCAGACTTGCCCACACAAGCCCGCGGTCGCCGCGCAGGGTCAAGTCTGGCCACGCAAACCCTGCACCCGCCTTCGTGAATCTGACCCCCGGATCCGAAGGAAGATGCGACGTCGCGCTCAGGCCCCACCAGTTGATCGCCAAGAACTCCGCCAGCGGATACAGCGGGACATCCAAGCCATGACGAGGCCCGCCCGAACCGTCTCGGCGTTCTACCAACGTGACGGGGGTGTCGCCGAGGTCGATGCTGAGCCGAGACCAGGTGGCGGCCAGTTCCGGAAGACGGACATTCGGTTCCGGCTCCCACTCCCATTTGAAACGCAGTGTCATGAGGCGTCCTCGGACTCTCGTAAGTCACTCTCACGGGCGCGCAGACCACCAGTGACTTCATCGTCCGCCAACGGGTAGCCCTTATAGGTGCCCTGAGTCGCGTTGACGAGACGGGCTTCGAACCAAGTACCCCTCTTAAAGGTCCACACGTACTTGGGAAACCCGTCGCTTCCGGGGTCATCGCTAACAAGGCCAGCACGAATCGCCGCCGCCAGCCAGCTCGTGATCTCAGCGGCATCCTTGAGGTCAGTCGGGCAGCGGCTCGCGTCAGAACGCAGCTTCGGCGGCCCCGCGAAGGACGGCATCGACTTGTGCTCGGGCGAACCGACGTAGGTCACGGCGAGCGCGCACCGCTCCAAGCTTTCCGGAGGAACGCCAAGGGCAGGCTTGCGCGGCAATTGCCGCTTGCGCTTTGGCGTCCTCACTGGTCAAGCGTACCGAAGACTCGACTTCTCTGACGCTGGTCGACTCCGCCTGGTCAAGGGATCGAAGCCGTGCGCCAGCGCGTCGTGACGCTATGCTTCCCTGCTTCATCTCCATGCGAGCCGCAGGAACCACGTCGAGGTCGCACACTCGCGATGGCCCGCGAGCCGGTGACCGGATTCAAAAGCGCAAGTCCGGTCGCGGGTCACCTGCGATGGCCACGGCCTGCCCAACGGCCGCCCTCAGCATCGCTTGGCGGGCATCACAACCCGAGGTCCTTGCTGGAGGTGTTCTCGAGTGCCTGGACGGGTCGGATGGGCGTGATGCAGCCGTTGGTGACAGGTTGGGCTAGGCCGCGGTCACGGCCTTCGCGGTGATCTTGTTCTCGTACTCGATGGGGGTCAACCCGCCGAGTGAGTCCTGGGGGCGCTGGCGGTGGTACTTCCGCTCGATCCACACCACGATCGCCAGGCGCAGGTCTTGCCGCGAAGTCCAGCGCTGCTGGTTGAGCACGTTGGTCTGCAGGAGCGACCAGAAGCTCTCCATGGCGGCGTTGTCGCCGGCGGTGCCGACCCGGCCCATGGATCCGACCATGCCGTGGCGGTTCAGCGCGTGGGCCATCTTCCGTGCACGAAACTGGCTGCCCCTGTCGGCGTGCAGGATGCAGCCGGCCACGTCCTGGTCCTCGAGCCGGCGTCGTGCGACGGCACTGTTTGAGGGCGTCGACCGCCAGCTGGGCGGTCATCCGGTGGCTGATGGAGTAGCCGACGATCCGGTTCGCGTAGACGTCCTTGATCGCGCAGCAGTAGAGCTTGCCTTCGCTCGTTGCGTGTTCGGTGATGTCGGTGAGCCAGACTCGGTTCGGAGCGTCGGCGGTGAACATCCGCTGCACGTGGTCGTCGAAGACCGGCGGGCCGGTCTTCTTGCCCTTTCCGCGGCGACGTCGCTGCGCGGCGGAGGTGATCCCCGAGGTCGAGCACAGCGACCACGCGGTTCGTCGGCTCATCCGCCAGCCGGCCTTGCGGGCCTCATGGGCCAGGAACCTGTACCCGAAGGTCGGGTCATCGCGGTGGGCGTCGTACAGGGCATTGATGCGGTGCGCCTGGACCCACTCAGCGTCGGTGATCGGATCCTCGCGCCAGCGGTAGTAGGGCTGGCGGGCGAGCTTCAAGACCCGGCACGCGACCGTGACGGGCACCCCGTCGGCGGCCAGCTCACTGACGAGCGGGTACATCATTTTGCCGAGCCACCAAGCTTCAGGTTCGCCTGCGACAAGTACGCGGCAGCACGGCGCAGCACCTCGTTCTCCTGCTCGAGCAGCTTGGCGCGACGACGCAGCTGCCGCAGCTCCTCGGCCGCGTCCTGACTCACCCCGGGCCGGGAGCCTTCCTCGACGTCAGCGGTCTTCAGCCAGTTCGACAACGTGCTTTCGCTGATCCCGAAGTCCTCGGCGATCTGCTTCAGCTTCACCCCTGGCTCACGGCCACGGGCCACCGCGACGACATCGTCACGGAACTCTTGCGGGTAGGGAGCGGGCATGGCAGACATCCTCTCTTCCGGCGCCGGGCACCAGAAGTCAGTTGTCACCTACCGCTGCATCACGCCCCAATCCTTACCCGACCTCGGTTGACCTGGTGTGCCACTGAGCCCAAAGGCCGTGTCTCACGCTGTCAGGCTCCGACGGCAGGTAGATGCGGGAACGTCGAGGCAGCGCCGCCGCTGGGCGACCAAGCGCCGGGACCCGACTCACAGGTCATCGCGGACCGCGTCTGCGGCGTCGTCGAGAGCAGATCAAGTTCGGTTTCACCCTTGCGCGCCCTGCCCAGCCTTGCAAGCAGCGTCCGGCGTGCCAGCATCCGGGAGAAGCGGTCGCCACCGGGCGACTCGATCTTCCCCGCGACCACCGCGAGTTCCACCGATGCACAGCCAGCTGCTGAACTACGATTACGGGTCGTAGGCATGACGATGGGGCGCCCATCCTAAACGGTCGAAGGGAAGGCTGCAGTTGATCCCCATGGATGCGACGTCGCCGAAAGCAGGCGCACGTCAGACGACGCTGCATCTAACGTGGCGTGACCGAGACACATACTTGGCGGTCACCATGCTGGGAGCGCTCGGGCTCTCCGCAGCAGCGGGCATGGCCATGTTTGGGTTGCCCCCAGTTGATTTGCAAGGGCCGCTGCATCGCATGGGCATCATGAGCCCGTTCTGCGGGGGTACTCGCGCGGCCCGACTGACGGCCTCGGGTGAGTTTCGAGCAGCTTGGGAGTATAACCCGTTAGGCATCATCGCCGTGGCGGGGGCGTCGATCGCTACGATCCGCGCATTAGTCGGCCTGACAACGAGGCATTGGCTGACGGTGTCCCTATCCTTGTCGTCACCGGCAAGACGGCTCCTCCTGCTGGCCATCGTCTGCTCCATGGTCCTTTTGCAGATCCGTCAACAGGGACGCGCCGACTTGCTCCTCGACTAGTTCGCTCGAAGCGACGCTTTCAGGAAGTCGGAGCGGCAGTCCACCTGCTGGGGCCCTCTGAGCTGGACCTCGCTCACCCGGCTGAGTGCCCGGAGGGGGGAAGCCCGGGCACTCAGCCTCGGTGCACCGCCATACTACTACACTGCGTAGTACTTCTGGTGGCGGGGGCCAATGCCGCGCACCTTCGGGTCCGATTAGTAGTCAGGACCACAGGCGGCCACCCCTGCACGAGCCCCCGTGTGGGCCGATCAGACAGGCACGGGCGGGAGGTCTGGTACGTGACGTCAGGCAGCTCAAGTCGACCACTGCGTCGGAGAGCGCTCGGATCCCGCCTCGCAGGCGCGGGCTACCCGAATGAGTGCGCAGGTGTCCACGCATCCCGGGCACTCGACCGTCGATCCCTGTGTGGCGAGACCCCCCGTCATGTCCGGCAACACGCGACGCGCGCTCGCCACCTACTCCTGCTCCTCACCAGTGCCGTGGCCGGCGCGCTCCTGAGCTCGGCTTTTCAGCCCGTGGGGTGGTCCTACCTCGCACCGGTATCGGTGGCACTCCTGGTTTGGGCGTCGAGTTGCCCTGCTCAGCCACGACTGCACGCCTGGGCAGCGGGTTATCTCTTCGGGTTTGCCTTCCTCAGTGTTCACACTTGGTGGCTCTACTCCTCCATGGGTGCAGCCGCCTGGCTGCTCCTTGCGGCAGCCCAGGGCTGGTGGTTCGCGCTCTTCGCGGCATGTGCGCGGCGCCTGCGCTCAATGCGCGGATGGCCCCTCTGGATCGCCGCCAACTGGGCATCGATTGAGATCGTCCGCACCCGCTGGCCGTTCGGCGGGATGCCGTGGGGGCAACTGGGGTTCGCTGCCGTTGACTCCATCTGGTCGTCGGCACTTCCCTATCTCTCTGTCGTCGGCGTCTCGTTCCTAACGGTGCTCATCGGCTGCCTCCTCGTCCAAGCGACCGAAAGAGGAGGACGCGACCCGAAGAGCTGGGTATGGTCACTAATCGCCTTCACACTCGGCGCGACGCCGGCCGTCTTTCCTATTCGCCTCGAGGCGACCGGCTCGCTGTCTGTTGCTGTCGTGCAGGGGGAGGTACCCGGTGACGGCACACAGGTTGCGGCGAATCACCGCGCCGTCACGCGGTCCTTGGCACGCGCCACCGAAGCACTCGCCGAGGAGATCGGTCAGGGATCAGTGTCGCCACCCGATCTCATCTTGTGGCCGGAGAACTCCACTGCCGTCGACATCGACACTGACCGGACGGCCCAGGACCAACTCCGCCGCGCGATGGCAGCAATCGATGCGCCCTTGCTGCTCGGGTCCGTTGAGGACGGACCAACCGCCGCCACAGCGTACAACCAGGCGAGCATCTGGCTCCGCAGCGAAAGGACATCCCAGGTCTACACGAAGGCGCATCCGGTGCCGTTCGGCGAGTGGATTCCCTTCCGCAAGGTATTGGGTAACCTCAACGAACGCCTGGACGCGATATCCCGAGATATGGTGCCTGGCAGCGAGTCGAAGCAACCGATGGAGTTGAACAGCCTCCAAATCGGAACGGCGATCTGCTTCGATATCGCGTACGCCGAACCGCTCAGCAGCCAGATTAGGAACGGGGCGGACCTGGTCGTCGTGCAAACCAGCAACGCCATGTTCCTCAACACCGCCCAACCCGCACAGCAGCTGGAGATCACGAGGGCCCGTGCCGTTGAGACCGGGCGCGATGTGATTGTGTCCTCTGTCAACGGCATAAGCGCGCATATCTCCTCGTCCGGAGCAGTGAAGAACCAGCTTCCATCCCGCACCAGCGGTGCCATGGTGGTGAGCGCGTCGACGCACTCCGAGGAGACACCTGCTGTTCGGATGAGTAGGACTCTCCCATTCGTGATGGTCTTGGTAGCGTTGGCTGCCATATATTGGCGAACCGCAAACAGGCTGCTGACCTACCGCAAAGGTCGAAAATCGGACGCGCGATTAATACGGGAAGCAGTAGTCGAGCAGGGCCCGAGTCGCCATGGGGATGAAACCGACCACGGCAGGCATGGCCAGCGTGGCGGCGACCAGTGATCGCGCGGCTGCTCGCTGCACACCACTGAGGGGCCGGGTCCCCGCCGTCAATCTCAGCACTCGCGCGGCTGTGGCGCCACCGGTCGCAGCAAGCGCTCCCAGAGGGTGGTGATCCCGCGACGCCATAGCGACAACTGCCTCCGCGAGCGCCGGTCGCTCCGGCGCCGGCACCGCGTCGTCAGCATGCAACTCGGCAAGCTGAGCCACGTGCATACGGGCGTTGGCCAACCCGAACCGTCCAAAGAACGCCGACGCCAAGACATCCGCAAGGAACAGCACCCGATGGTGACGAGCCCGGAGATGCGCCCGCTCGTGCGCCAGGACCTGAGCGATCTGACTTGGGCTGAGAAGCCCCAGCGCCCCTTCACTGATCACAACAACGCCACGCCGACCTGGGATGCAGTAGGCCGCCGGCATCGGGTGGTCGAGAATCACGAGATCGGATTGAATGGTTGGAGAGCCGACCAACCGGAGTAGAGCATGATGCTTGCCTAGTTCCCTTCGCCGGCGGGCGCCGCGAAATAGGAGCACGCCGACCACGCGCGCTGACATCGCTAGAGCAAGCGTGCCACCCATCCAGGCGAGCGGCGTGTTGCCCTGCCAGGAGTGGTGCTGGACAGCGTCGGCGCAAGCGTGGAAGAAGGCGATTGGCGTCCATTCGTGCGGCAGGTCGCCGACCAACAGCGAAAGGCCGACCAACACGATCGACAGCAACGTGGTGAACTGGAGCGACAACCAGGCGGCCATGCCAAGGCTTGGCGCACGGCTTGGCCAGGAAGCCCGCGATAATCCTCGCGCCATCGGCCCCGCGAGGACGGCGGCGACGCCGAGAAACAACAGCGCGGCACTCATCGCTCCGAATGCCGCCTCGCGTCGTCGACGACGCCCCTGGTCGACATCCCCTCAAGTAGCCGCCGCAACTCCCGCAGTTCCTCCGGTGGCCGTCTCCTAACAAAGTGCAGCAGCGCCTGGTCTCGGTCGGGGGCCTCGGACAGGGCCCGATCCATGAGCTCGGCGATGTAGTTCGCCTTGGCTTGCACGCACCGGTACACAAAGGCCCGACCGCGCTTCTCGCGAGCCACCATGCCTTTGCGATGGAGGTTGTCGAGCACCGTCATCACGGTGGTGTATGCGATGACCCGTTCGCGCTCCAGATCGGACAGCACGTCCCGCACCGAGGCCGGGCGGTCCCACTCCCACAACCGCTCCATGACAGCTGCTTCCAGCTGCCCTAGACCCTCCATCGGCCTCTCCCCTGCGTTCAGGTGCGGCGGGCCACTCCCCGCGTCTCGCGATCCTATCTTCGCAGCACGACCTCACGGCTTCGCGCGACCTGGAGTCAGAACAGCACACCCGTCCTGAGCGAGCGGTAACGGTCAGTCCTTCATGCCCCCTTGCGACAGCTGTGGCAGATGTGCCCCGCCTTCACCGCGAAGCGTCAGAAACCCTGCCGCTGTGGTGACCACAAGAAGTGCCGTTACGACGCCGATGAAGGCGGGCACGTTAAGGCGGGCTTGCCTCGCGGACGGGTGCGCCTCGCGGTCGGTTGCCTTGCTCATTGGTTCTCCCGGTGACGCGACGGTTGCCTAAGTCGACGTCTGCGTTCAAGCTCGCCTGTTGAAGCGCGTGAAAGCCCGGACATCTCACGAAGGTCTCATCGCTCGGTGCGCCCTGAATTCTCGACGAGATTGGCCCACCGGGCCCGATTGTCTTCGTCCAACTGAGCCGCGACGTCGGCGGCACTGTCCGGGTCGTGGGGCCGAAGTGACTGGAATCGACCCTGGGTGGCTAGTAGAGCGCTGCCTTCAATTGACGGGGGCTTGGAGTCCAGCGTCAGTCGCCCCTGCCGGTCGAGGGTCGGTTGATGTCTGTAGAGCGGCCAATAGCCGGAGGTGACCGCGGCTTGCTGATGGGCCAGGCCATCGGCCATGTCGATGCCGTGTTCCACGCATGAGGCATACGCGATGACCAGCGACACTCCCGACCACGCTTGTGCCTCCCGGAGGGCACGCAGGGTCTGCATCTGGTTCGCGCCGAGGGCCACCGTGGCGACGTAGACGTCGGGGTAGCCGCGGGCGAGGTAGCCGAGGTCCTTCTTCGCGGCCTGCTTGCCGCCGGAGGCGAACCGGGCGACCGCGCCCCACGGGGTGGCCTTGGACGCTTGTCCGCCGGTGTTGGAGTACACCTCGGTGTCGAGGACCAGGATGTTGACGTTGCGTCCCGAGGCGAGGACGTGGTCGAGGCCGCCGTAGCCGATGTCGTAGGCCCAGCCGTCACCACCGACCCCCTTGTCCCTCGACCTGCGTCAGGGAGGCTCGAAGAGAGATCCTCAACCTGCACCGCCGGCCATCAACCGACGGTCCTCTTCACAGACGGAGACCACGCCTTGACCAAGAAAACGCTTGCCGCAGTTGCCCTTCTCGCCGCCAGCGGCCTCACTCTCACCGCCTGCGGCGACGACACCAGCGGCGACAGCGACGGGCAGGCACAGAGCAGCGACACCGCGACAAGCTTCAACGATGCCGACGTGACCTTCGCTCAGCAGATGATCCCCCACCACCAGCAGGCGGTGGAGATGGCTCAGATGGCAGATGGCCGCGCCACCAGCGCTGAGGTGAAGGAGCTCGCCGAGAACATCGAGGCCGCGCAAGGCCCCGAGATCGAGACCATGACCAACTGGCTCGAGGAGTGGGGTCAGGAGGTGCCGTCAGGCGACATGGAGCACGGCGACATGGGGCACGGCGGCGGCGACATGGCCGGGATGATGGACGACGAGCAGATGAGTGACCTCGAAGACGCCATGGGCGGGTCCTGGGACCAAATGTTCCTTGAGATGATGATCGAGCACCACGAAGGCGCCATCGAGATGGCTGAGACTGAGGTCGACGAGGGAGAGAGCCCCGAGGCAGTCGCCTTGGCCGAGAAGATCATCACCGACCAGCAGGCCGAAATCGCCCTCATGCAGGACCTCCTCGACGCCTGATTAACAGTCACCCCCGAGGAACGATGTTCCACCCTCTCGCAACACCCGGCCCGGGTGTCGCCGGCCAAGTCGTCGCTCCCCGCGCTGCCGGCGGCATCCGCGGGCAGTGCTGAACCTGGGGCACCACAAGGGGTCCGCTCGGGTTGCCACCGTGGAGGATCTGCACCAGCTTCTCGAAGAGCCACGCATGCGCACTCCGCGTCGCGCATCTTGCCCTGAGGACGATGTGTAAGGGGAGCTGACTACATCGCAGGGAGCGCCACTCGCTTTCCGGCCTGCGTAAGCGCGGCCCCCACGAAGATGTCAGCCTGCCCCGCCATCGCAGCAGTGGCACGGAGGAGCCGGTTTGTCCCTCGCCAGCACGCATGCAGGTGCGCACGCGACTGTCTCATGTCCATCGTTCAGCAGGCGGGAGCCGTCCGTCTTGCTGGTGACGGCATCCCCGTGACGAAGCGGTCGCAACCTCATTGAGCCTGAACCGGAACCTCAAGAGATCTTCATCAGAGAAGTCGATGCTCTAACCATGCGAGACAACCATGCGGGCCGTCCGTGGCAACACTCCCCCGGAACACCAGATGAGCCCCAGACTCTGACCCCACGGCAGCAGTGGCAGCGCTCGTTGTCAGCGACATCGGAGCGTGCGATGTGAGACCTGTCCTGTTCGAACTGTTCGGTCTGGAGATCAACAGCTACGGCGTGAGTAAGGCCCTAGCTGCCATGCTCGCAGGGATCCTCTTGACAAGGGAGTTCCGCCGACTCGGCTGGGATGAAGACCGCGCCTGGACCCTCGTTTGGGCTGCGACGTTCCTCGGGTTCGCCGGCGCCAAGTTGTACTACCTGGCCGAACAGGGAGGGCGCGTCAGCCCTCATGATCTCGGTTCCGCAGGATTCACTTGGTACGGGGGATTCCTGGCCGGCACACTCACGGTCCTCCTGCTCGCGCGCCGCTGGGGACTGCCGTGGCGAGCACTAGCTGGGGCGCTTGCAGCGCCTCTTGCCGCGGCCTATGGCGTCGGGCGACTCGGGTGCTTCCTGTCCGGCGACGGCACATACGGTCAACCCAGCGACCTACCATGGGCGATGTCATTCCCGAACGGCACCGTCCCTACCCAGGTGCCGGTTCACCCAACGGCCCTGTATGAAGCCGTGGGGGCCCTCTTGCTGGCCATCCTGCTGTGGAGGATCCGGCGAACGGTCGCGCCGATGGCAGTCTTCGGCCTGTACGCCGTGGGGAGCGGCGCCACCCGCCTGCTCATCGAGGAGCTCCGTGTGAACACCGAGGGCTGGTTAGGCCTCACCCAGCCGCAGTGGTGGTCGCTCGCGCTCATGATCGTCGGGACTGGGCTCCTCATCCGCCAGCGACGGGTCGAGCCCCTAGCGGACGCCCCCGCTCCAAAGGGCACTGCCGACTTGAACGCATAGCTAACGCGATCGAACCCGCCGGCGTTGCGCGGCCAGGCCGGATGCCGCCGAACTGCATACCCGGCATAACTAGTTCGACTGACGTCTGAGGAGTACATGAGCAACCACCGGGCCGACAGCCCCCGCTCCCTCGCCCCCTCGCGGAAGGGAGCACACCGCGGGGAACGTCGCTTATCCCGGGAGCACCCGAGGAAGCCAGGATCGACATGGCGACCATCGCCTCTCATCGCCCTCGGCGTGATGGCCACCGGGCTCGCCGTGGCGGGGGCATCGACGCTAGGCGGTAGCGCCGCAACACCCCAGCTCGAGGCGGCAGCGCCGCCGAGAATCGACAGTCCAAACCGGACGCCACTTGAGCTCCCTGCCCGGACCTCACAGCAATGGAGTCGTGATCTCGACCGCCGACAGGTGGGACTGCTGCACGAACGGGTGACAGGTCGGTCAGGCTGCCTGAACGGCAGGTGTGGTCATGATCGTCTCGTACTCGATGGGGGTCAATCGGCCGAGGGCTGCTTGCCTGCGGCGGCGGCGGTAGGTCCGTTCTATCTAGGTCACGATCGCGATCCGGAGCTCCTGGCGAGTGGCCCAGTTGCGGCGGTCGAGGACGTTCTTCTGCAGCAGGGCGAAGAACGACTCCATCGCGGCGTTGTCTCCGGCCGCGCCGACCTTGCCCATCGACCCGACCATGTCGTGGCGGCCCAGGGCCCGGACGAACTTCCTAAACCGGAACTGCGACCCGCGGTCGGTGTGCAGGATGCAGCCGGCCACCGCACCGCGGCGAGCGACGGCGCTGTTGAGGGCGTCGACGGCAAGGCGTGACTTCATCCGGTCGCTGATCGAGTAGCCCACGATCCGGTTGGAGAACACGTCCTTGATCGCACACAGGTAGAGCTTGCCCTCGCCGGTCTTGTGCTCGGTGATGTCGGCCAGCCACAGCTGGTTCGGCGCGTCGGCGGTGAAGCCGCGTTGCACGAGGTCGTCGTGGACGGGTGGGCCGGGCTTCTTGCCGTTCTTCCCACGCTTCTTGCCGAACGCGGACCACCAGCCGTTGCTTGAGCAGACCCGCCACATCGTCCGGTCACAGGCGGTGTGGCCGGCGTCGCGGGCCTCGTCGGCGAGGTACCGGTAGCCGAACTCGGGGTCGTCGCGGTGGGCGTCGAACAGCGCGTTGGCCAGGTACGCCTCGGCCAGCTCCGCGTTGGTGACCGGGTTCGCGAGCCACCGGTAGTAGGGCTGACGGGCGAGATCGAGCACCCGGCACGTCACCGTCACGGGGATCCCGTCGACGGCCAGCTCGCGGACGAGCGGGTACATCATTTTCCCGGCAGGTTCGCCTGCGACAGGTAGGCCGCGGCACGGCGGAGGACCTCGTTCTCCTGCTCCAGCAGCCGGATCCGCTTCTTGGCCTCACGCAGCTCAGCGTTGTCCGCCGCGGTGGTTCCGGGCCTGACGCCGTCCTCGACGTCGGCCCGACGCAACCAGTTGCGTAGACACGACTCCGCGATCCCGAAGTCAGTGGCGATCTGCTTCAGCGACTGCCCGGGCTCGCGGTTGCGGGCCACCCGGACGACGTCCTCACGGAACTCCCTGGGAAATGGCTTCGGCACGGTGCACATCCTTCCAGCGACGCCTCATAGCGTCACAGATCGGATGTCACCTATCTGTGCAGCAGTCCCTCCACGCCGGTGCTGGCGGCATAGCCCGCACGAAGCGAACCGCACAGCGGTACGGTCGTCCACGTCAGAGTTTGCCGCTATCAGCCACCCCCGGCGATCCTCCGCAACCGTGTTGCCTCGCGCACAGTGATCCTCTCGTCGCACCACTCCACGGCCTCCCTTAGCGACAGGCCCTCATGCTCCGTCAGCCCCCGCAACGCCTCCCCGGCACGCTTCTCGGTCTCGGCCACCGCCGCGCCGCGCTCACCGATCGCGACCATCACCCGCTCGGCCAGCTCGATCACCCGGCGCTCCCGCTCCTCCCGCTCCTTGCGCCGCCTGTCGGCCATCTCCCGCGCCGTACGCCGCGCCTGCTGCTTGATCGTCTGCTGACTCATCCGGTCCTCACTCGTGTCGACATGGACTCTGACAGTCACCTACGACATTTCCCGGACCCCGAGCGATCACAGAATCGCGAGAAGATTCGAGAACCCGCCCCCTCGACCCGTCCACCCCACCCGAACGGATCCGACGCCCCAGCCGCCCCTGAGGCGCTCGGCGTCCCCCCAAGCTTTCTCGACTGACGAAGTGCCACACACCTCTTGCATTCTCGGTTCGCCGAATAGAAAGAACACACCAGAAATCCGGCCGAAAGTGATCGCCTGCCACGCGCGCACGCACGTAGGTGACCGTGACGATGAGCCTCCACAAGCTGACGGCCGGGTCGGGGTACGACTACCTGACCCGCCAGGTCGCAGCGATGGACGCCACCGACAAGGGCCACACCGGGCTGGCGAGCTACTACACCGAGAAGGGCGAGACCCCCGGCGTGTGGCTCGGATCGGGCATGGAGGGGATCGAGGGACTCGACGCCGGCGACATCGTCACCGCCGACCACATGCAGAGCCTGTTCGGCTCCGGACACCACCCGCTGGCCACCCAGCGGACCAAGGAGCTGGACCTGCGCATCGGCCGCGACGAAGCCGGCCGCCCGACCGCGGCCGACTACAAGACCGCGGTCCGCCTCGGCACCCCGTACAAGGTCTACGACAACGACATCAGCCCGTTCCGGATCGAGGTCGCCAAGCGCATCGCGGCCCTCAACGAGGCCGTCGGCCTGCCCGGTGACTGGCCGGTCCCCGCGGCCGACCGGGCCAAGATCCGCACCGAGGTGGCCGCGGAGTTCTTCCGTGCCGAGCACGGCCGCGAGCCGGCCGACGCCCGCGAGCTCGCCGCCACGATCGCGAAGCACTCCCGCCCGAAGACCAACGCGGTGGCCGGCTACGACCTGACCTTCTCCCCGGTCAAGAGCGTCTCGGTGCTGTGGGCGATCTCCGACCAGAAGACCGCCGCGGTGATCGAGCGAGCCCACCAGGCGGCGATCAAGGACGCCCTGGACTTCATCGAGTCCAGGGCACTGTTCACCCGCCAGGGTACCAACGGCGTGCGTCAGGTCGACGTCCGCGGCCTGATCGCCACCGCGTTCACCCACCGCGACTCCCGCGCCGGCGACCCCGACCTGCACGCCCATGTGGCCGTGGCGAACAAGGTCCAGACCCTCGACGGCAAGTGGCTGGCCATCGACGGGCGACCGCTGCACAAGGCGGTCGTCTCGGCCTCGGAGACCTACAACACCGCGCTCGAGCTGCACCTGGTCGACGCCCTCGGCGTCGAGTTCGCCGAGCGCCCGAACGAGGACGTCCGCAAGCGACCGATCCGCGAGATCGTCGGCGTCGACCCCGAGCTCAACCGCCGCTTCTCCAAGCGCCGGCTCAGCGTCGAGGACCGCCGCAAGGTCCTCGCGGCCGCCTTCCAGGCTACCCACGGCCGGCCGCCGACCCCGGTCGAGACGATCCAGCTGTCCCAGCAGGCCACGCTGGAGACCCGCGAGGCCAAGCACGAGCCCCGCTCGCTGGCCGAGCAGCGCGAGGCGTGGAACCGCGAGGCGGTCGAGGTGCTGGGCACCCCGCAGCGGGTCAAGCAGATGGTCCACGGCGCCCTCAACCCGAAGGGCGCGGCCCGCTCGCTGGCCGACTCAGCCTGGTTCGCCAAGACCACCGACCGCATCGTGGCAACGATGGAGGGCAGCCGCAGCACGTGGCAGTACTGGCACGTCTACGCCGAGGCCCAGCGGCAGGTCCGGGCCGCCAACGTGCCGACCAACCAGGTCTCCCAGGTCGTCGACCTGCTGGTCAGCGAGGTCCTCGACGACCACTCGGTGAGCATGGCTCGCCCCTGGGACACCATCAGCGATCCCGCCGAGTTGCGCCGCGCCGACGGTTCCTCGGTCTACACCCAGGCCGGGGCCGACCTGTTCACCTCGAGCAAGGTGCTGGCCGCCGAGCAGCGCCTGGTCGACGCCGCCGGCCGCCACGACGGGTACGCCGTCGAGGCCGCGTCGGTCGAGCTGGCACTGCTGGAGTCGACCGCCAACGGCATCACCCTCAACGCCGGACAGGCCACCCTGGTCCGGGAGATGGCCACCTCCGGCGACCGGCTCCAGCTGGCGATCGCGCCGGCCGGATCGGGCAAGACCACCGCGATGCGAGCCCTGGCCAGTGCCTGGGCTGACGGCGGCGGCACCATCATCGGCCTGGCCCCCTCGGCCGCGGCCGCGGACGCCCTGCGTTCCCAGATCGACACCCAGACCGACACCCTGGCCAAGCTCACCCACTCCCTTGAGCAGTCCCGCGAGACCGGCGCCGCGATGCCGGACTGGGTCGCCGGCATCGACTCCTCCACTCTCGTGGTCATCGACGAGGCCGGCATGGCCGACACCCTCTCGCTGGATGCAGCGGTCTCCTACATCCTCGAGCGCGGCGGCAGCGTTCGGCTGATCGGCGACGACCAGCAGCTCTCCGCGATCGGCGCTGGCGGCGTGCTGCGCGACATCCGCGCCACCCACGGGGCGCTGCAGTTGACCGAGCTCGTCCGGTTCAAGGACCCCGCCGAGGGCGCCGCCTCGCTCGCGCTGCGCGAGGGCAAGGCAGAGGCGCTCGGCTTCTACCTCGATCGCGACCGGGTCCACGTCGGCGACCTGGCCACCATGACCGAGGACGTCTTCGCCGCCTGGCAGGCCGACCGCGGCGCCGGGCTCGACTCGATCATGCTCGCCCCCACCCGCGACCTGGTCAGCGAGCTGAACCAGCAGGCCCGCGCGCACCGCCTCGACGGGATCGACCCGGCCGACGTTGCCGCCAGCGGCCCGGTGCGCCGGCTCGCCGACGGAAACGAGGCCTCGATCGGCGAGCTGATCATCACCCGCGAGAACGACCGCCGGCTGCGCACCTCGGCCACCGACTGGGTGAAGAACGGCGACCGCTGGACCGTCCTGGAGATCCACGACGGCGGCGACCTGACCGTCCAGCACACCCAGCACGGCCGCACCGTGCGGCTGCCGGCCGACTACGTCGCCCGCTCCACGGAGCTCGGCTACGCGTGCACCGTGCACACCGCCCAGGGCGTCACCGCCGACACGATGCACGGGCTCGCCACCGGCGCCGAGTCGCGCCAGCAGCTCTACACGATGATGACCCGCGGCGCGCACGCCAACCACGTCTACCTCGAGGTCGTCGGCGACGGTGACCCGCACTCGGTGATCCACCCGACCCTGGTTCGGCCGCTCACGCCCACCGACATCCTCGAGTCGATGCTGGCCCGCGACGACGCCCAGCGGTCCGCGACGAGCCTGATCCGCGAGCAGGCCGACCCGGCCACCAGGCTGGGCGAGGCCGCCCAGCGCTACCTCGACAGCCTCTACGTCGCCGCCGAGGATCTGCTGCGCCACGAGACCCTCACCGGCGCCGACGGCACCGCAGTCAACATGGTCGACGCGCTGGACACCGCCGTCGAGACCCTGGCGCCCGGGCTGTCGGATGAGCCCGCCTGGCCCACCCTGCGCGCCCACTTGCTCCTGCTCGGCGCGGCCGGGGAGAACCCCGTCGAAGCGCTCCGCGCCGCGGCCAGCGACCGGGAGCTGGAGAGCGCGCGCGACCGGGCAGCGGTCCTGGACTGGCGCCTGGACGCCTCCGGCCTGCGCAACGCGGGCGCCGGGCCGCTGCCGTGGATGCCCGGGATCCCCGCCCGTCTGGCCGAGGACCCGCACTGGGGCGCCTACCTCTCCCAGCGCGCGCACCTGGTCGAGCACCTCGCCGTGCAGGTCCACACCCGCGCCGCCGAGCAGTCCTCGCTGCCGGTGTGGGCGCAGAACGGCATCCGTCCCGAGGCTGCCACGGTGGCCGACGTCGAGGTTTGGCGCGCAGCCATGCAGGTCCCCGTCGACGACCGGCGACCGACCGGAGCTCCGCAGCTGCAGAAGGCCTCCTCCACCTACCAGCGGCGCCTCAACCGGGCCGTCACTGGCGATCACACGCCGGCGCTCAAGGAATGGCGCCAGCTGCTCTACACGCTGGCCCCGCAGGTCCGCGACGACGAGTTCACCCCGCTCTTGGCCGAGCGGCTGGCCGCGATGTCGCGCGCCGGCGTCACCGCCCACCAGCTGCTGCGCACCGCCACTGCCGCCGACCACCCGGCCGGCCCGCTCCCCGACGAGCACGCCGCGGCCGCGATCTGGTGGCGCATGGCCCGCCAGCTCACGCCGGCCGTCGCCGCGCAGATCGGCGACGGCTCCCACGGCGAGAGCGTCACCACCGACTGGGCTCCGCGGCTCGCGGACCTGTTCGGTCCAGAGCGGGCCGCGAGCATCCAGGCCAGCACCTGGTGGCCGGCGCTGGTCTCCAACGTGGACCACGGCCTGCAGCGCGGCTGGCAGCTGGAGGCCCTGCTGGGCGCCGGCCGAGCGATGCCCAGCGACGGCTGGGAGGGCGTCGACGAGTGCCAGGCGCTGGTCTGGCGGACTTCGATCGCCCTGGAGACCGCGCCCGACGAGCACGCGCACGAGGTCCACTTCGACGAGCCGCCGGCAGACCTGTGGGAGGGCGTCGAGCCCGACCCGGCTGCGTTCGTCGACCACCCCGACGACGCCCCCTGGCCACTGGCCGAGGACCTCGAGCCGCCCGTCGACGTGGTCGACGAGCACCTGGGCAACGCGCTCGAGGAGGACCTGGTCATCGACGTCGACGAGGACCAGTACGTCGAACCCGACCTCACGCTGGCGGCCTACCTCCGCGACCTCGGCGGCGCCCGACTGGAGCCCACCGAGGCCGACATCCGGCTCATGTACCAGCGGGCCGAGGAGTGGAACTCCTCCCCTGTCACGCGTGAGCGAATGGTCGAGATCAACGAGCTGGCCCAGGCCTTCTTCGAGGCCCGGTTCATCGACTCGTGGGGCCGTGACTACCTCACCGGCCGGTTCGGCGTCGACCTCGCCGGCGACGCGCGGTTCCGTCCCGGCCAGGCGCCGGCCGGGTGGACCAACCTGGTCGACCACCTCCGCGGCCGCGGCGTCAGCGACACCGAGATGCTCGCCACCGGGGTGGCGACCGAGGCCAGCACCGGCCGCCTCATCGACCGGTTCCGCGACCGGGTGATGTTCCCCGTGATCCACCAGGGCGAGGTGCTCGGCTTCGTCGGCCGCCGCCGACCCGACCTCACCGACGCCGACAAGGCCGGACCGAAGTACCTCAACACCGCCGACACCCCGCTGTTCCACAAGGGCGCGCAGCTGTTCGGCGTCGTCGACGAGCTGCTCGCCGAGGGCGCCGTCCCGGTGATCGTCGAGGGCCCGATGGACGCCGTCGCCGTCACCATCGCCAGCGCCGGCCTCTACGTCGGCGTGGCGCCGCTCGGCACGTCCCTGACCGACGAGCAGGCCGCCCAGCTGGCTGCCGTCGGCCGCGACCCGATCGTGGCCACCGACGCCGACCTCGCTGGCCAGGTCGCGGCCGAGCGCGACTTCTGGATGCTCACCCCGCACGGCCTCGACCCCGGTTTCGCCCGGTTCCCCGACGGCCTCGACCCGGCCGACCTGCTCGCCCAGCACGGCCCTGCCGCGCTCACCGCCGCGGTGGCCAGCGGCCAGCCGGCCTTCCGGTCGCTGGGTGACCAGCTGCTCACCGAGCGGCTCGACAACCTCGCACCCGAGCAGGCGCGCGTGGCGGCCATGCGGATCCTCTCGGCCCGTCCCAGCCGCGCCTGGGAGCCGGGCGTCAACCAGGTGCGGGCACGGCTGCAGCTCTCCCAGATGCAGGCCCGCCGCGACCTGCGCGACGCGGTCAAGACCTGGGATGCCGACCCGCGGAAGGCGGCTCTGGCCGAGCTGCACAAGAGCAGCGACGTCCGCGCACGGCTCGCGGCCGCGGCCAACAAGACGCCCGCCGAGCGGTGGGCGCCGCTGGCCCGCGAGCTCGACCCGCGCCTGCTCGAGCAGGGCGACTGGGCCGCCACCGCGGCGATGCTGCAGCAGGCCCACGAGCAGGGTCATGACGTCGGCGCCGCCACGCGCGGGCTGGTCGCTGAGAAGCCGCTGGGCGACAGCCCCGCCCGTGACCTGCGCTACCGGGTCATGTCCCGTCTCGAGCTCCCGATCGACGACACCGGCGCCGGCAGCCCGGCGTCGACCACGTCGCAGGGTGCGGCCCGCGACCGGCAGGACGTCAACCGTCCGCGGCCGCCGCGCCCGGGCACTCCGCGCCGCTGAAATCGACCTGATCCCCGGTCCGGTCGCTAGCCTTGGGCGGCCCCGTCCCCGGCCGATCAAGGTGCCATGCCCGACACGAAGCAGCCCCGGCGCGCGACGCGTTCCCAGGTACGGCAGTTCCTCGCGGCCGCCGGCTACGAGGGCACTCCCCCGGACGACCTGGTGACCGAGTACGTCGAGCTGGTGAGCGCCGCGGGCCGTCCCGGGCTGCCCCGGCACCGGCTGGCGGTGCACCTGACTGCCCAGTCCGCGGGGTGGGCCGCGCCCGCCGTGGTGGCCTTCGAGGAGGCCTGGCGCGAGCAGCAGCAGACGCGCGCGCAGGCGTCCGCCGCGGCTCGAGACATGGCCACGCGTGACGCCGAGCGGGCCGCGGCCTATGTCGCCGGCGTGTGGGAGCGCACTGGTGCGGGACCGACCTGGGCCGAGCTGGGCGACGAGCTCGGCTGGTCGCCGGCGCTGCGGGCCCGGATCATCCGCCTGCTCGCGAACGACGGGGTGCTGACCTACAGCACGGAGCCGCGGTCGCTGGCCGCGGCCGCGGGAAGGATCGAGAGCTAGTCGCTGGCCATGACGTTGTGGTCACGTAGGAAGGTCGCGGCAGGAGGCTCCGCCTCTGCGCGCGTCATCTGCCACGACCTCGGATTGGCTACAGGTACCTGCAGACCTCGTCGGCGTTGCAGGTCTCGGGTTCGGGTTCTGCGGCTGCGTCGCGGAGGGCGGCAACGTTGTCGCGGAGGGCGAGGAGATCGGCGATCTGGCGGTCGATGTCCGCCAGGCGTGCGTCGAGAAGGTCGCGGACGTGGCCGCAGGGAATCTCGCCTCCATCGCGGATGTCGAGGATCTGCTTGATCTGCGCGAGCGTGAGGCCAGCAGCCTGGCCGCGGTGGATGAAGTCGATCCGCACGACCGCTTCGGGCGTGTAGTCCCGGTAGCCCGACGGGGTGCGCTCGGCCTCTGGGAGCAGCCCCTGCTCCTCGTAGAACCGCAGGGTCTTGGCGGTGGTGCCGGCCGCCTCGGCGACTTCGCCGATCCTCATCTGGGTCTCCGATGTGTCACAGGTCACAATGGACCTTCTCCTGTACTGGAAGGTCCATTGTGGCTGCATCAGGAGCTTTTCCCAAGACTCAGGGGAGGAATCGGGATGCAGTCCAGGTACGACCTTGCGATCATCGGATCGGGTGGCGGAGCGTTCGCTGCGGCCATTCGCGCGACCACGCTGGGCAAGTCGGTGGTGATGGTCGACCGCAGCACCTTCGGTGGCACGTGCGTGAACACCGGCTGCGTGCCGTCGAAGGCGCTCATCGCCGCCGCTGAGGCCCGCCAGACCGCTGCCGAGGCGGGCAACCGATTCCCGGGGATCGCCACCAGCGCGAACGCCGTGGACATGCCCGCGCTGATCGGCGGCAAGCAGGATCTCGTCGAGGAACTTCGGGGCGAGAAGTACGTCGACGTCGCCGACTCCTACGGCTGGCAGATCCGCCGGGGTGGCGCCGCGTTCGCCGGCACCCCAGAAGCGCCCGTCCTGGAGGTCACCGCGGCGGACGGTTCGGTCGAGACGATCGAGGCTGAGCACTATCTGGTGGCCACCGGCGCCAGAGCATGGGCCCCACCGATCGACGGTCTTGAGGAGGCCGGCTACCTGACCTCGACCACGGCGATGGAGTTGACCGAGGTCCCCGACTCGCTGCTGGTGCTCGGCGGCGGCTACGTCGCCTTGGAGCAGGCCCAACTGTTCGCTCGGCTCGGGTCGAAGGTCACGCTGCTGGTTCGTTCCCGGCTGGCCTCGAAGGAGGAGCCGGAGGTCTCCAAGGCGCTGCAGGAGATCTTCGCCGACGAGAGCATCCGCGTGGTCCGCCGTGCGGTCCCGACCCGCGTTGCCCGCGACGACGTCACGGGCCAGGTTGTTGTCACCGCTGACATCTCCGGCGGCGAGCAGGAATTCCGCGCTGACAAGGTCCTCGTCGCCCTCGGCCGACGGCCGGTCACCGATGGGCTGAACCTCGATGCGGTGGAGGTGAAGACCGGTGACGCGGGCGAGATCGTGGTCACCGACCAGCTGTTGTCCTCCAACCCGCGGATCTGGGCGGCCGGCGATGTCACCGGGCATCCGGAGTTTGTCTACGTCGCCGCTCACCACGGCAGCGTGGTCGCCGAGAACGCGTTCGCCGGTGCTGAGCGGTCTGTGGACTACACCCGGCTGCCGCGGGTGACGTTCACCAGCCCCGCCGTCGGTGCGGTCGGGATGACCGAGGTCCAGGTTCTCGCGGCCGGGATCCGCTGCGACTGCCGGGTCCTGCCACTGGGTTACGTTCCCCGCGCTCTGGTCAACCGAGACACCCGCGGCTTCATCAAGCTGGTCGCGAACGCCGACACCGGCGAGATCCTCGGCCTCACCGCCGTCGCGAAAGACGCCGGCGAGCTCGCCGCCGCCGGGGTCCACATCCTCGGCAAGACCGTCACCGAGGTCGCCGACGCCTGGGCGCCCTACCTGACCATGACCGAGGGCATCCGGATCGCCGCCAAGGCCTTCACCACCGACATCTCCAAGCTGTCCTGCTGCGCCTGACCCGCAGCCGACAGCCTGCACCCGACTCATGAAGGAGGCACCGCTTTGTCGGACCTCACGACGCAACTGCCCGACCGGCTCACCAACACCGCAGAGACCGGCCTTGACGCCGACCTGCTGATCCCGCTGCTGCGGCTGCTCGTCGAGGGCGACCCGGTCACCGTCGAGCAGCTCGCCGCGGCCGCCGGCCGTCCGGTCGACGACGTACGCACGGGTCTGGCCGCGGTGCCGGACACCGAGTACGACGACCAGGGCCGCATCATCGGCCAGGGCATCACCCTGCGCCCCACCCCGCACCGGTTCACCGTCGCCGGCGAGGAGCTCTACACCTGGTGCGCCCTGGACACCCTGATCTTCCCGACCCTGCTCGAGCGCGCGGCGAGCGTGGAGTCGGTCTCCCCGACCAGCGGCGAGCCGATCCGGGTAACCATCGACCCCAGCGCCGGCGTGACCAGCGTCGAACCCGCCACCGCGGTGGTCTCGCTGGTCAACCCCGACCAGATCACCTCGATCCGCTCCTCCTTCTGCAACCAGGTCCACTACTTCACCTCCGATGAGGACGCCGCGGGCTGGCTGGCCGAGCACCCCAGCGCCGAGGTCGTGCCCGTGGCCGGGGCCTATCGGATCGGTACCGACCTCACGACCGGCTTCCTCAACCAGTTCCAGGCCGACGCGGCGGTGGCCGACGACGGCCACTGCTGCTGCTGACAAAGAACACCGAAGGGAACTCAACTCCGATGAAGTCCAACCACGACGACCAACCGGGAGGCAGCGGCCTGCTCCTCGGAGCCGGCGCCGCGCTGCTCATGGTCGCCTGCTGTGCCCTACTTCCCTTGCTCCTCGCCGGTGGTCTGCTGGCCGGTGTCGGCGGGTTCCTCGGCAACCCCGGGGTGATCGGCACCGGCATCGCCGTCCTGGTGCTCGCGGTCCTCGCGACCACGCGGCGCCGCAGCGGCGGCAACGACGCAAGGCATGGCTGTTGCCCGCCTGTGAACTCCACCCACCCCAGCGACACGAAGGACGACCAGAACCGATGACGATTACCCGCACCCGCCGCGCGACCCTCTCGGTCGCCGGCCTCCTGCTTGCAGGCTCCCTGGCTCTGACCGCCTGCGGAAACACCGACGCCACACCTGCCGCAGATGCGGGCACGCCTGCGGCGGTTACTAGCATTGACGGCCAGAAGGTCAGCCTGCCCGCAACCGGGAAGCCGGCCGCGGTGTTCTTCTTCTCCGTCGGCTGCGGCGAATGCGTAGAAGGCGTCCGCTCCCTCGGCGAGGCCACCACCGCTGCCGAGAAGGCTGGTGTTGAGGCAGCCTTCCTCGCCGTCGACATGGACCCCGGCGAGTCCAAGGAGACCATCGAGGGTTTCATGGACTACGTCGAGGCCGAGCACGTCCCTGCCGTGATCGACGAGGGCGCCGCCTTGTCGCGGCGGTTCGATGTCGCCGCACTGTCCACCCTTATCGTCGTCGACGCCGACGGCACGGTGACCTTCCGCGCCACCGACCCCGACGCCAAGACGATCATCGCCGAGCTCGAGAAGGCCGGATCCTGACCCATGGGCGGACTACTCACCCTCGCCTTCGCTGCCGGAATGGTGGCCCCGGTCAACCCCTGCGGATTCGCACTGCTGCCAGCCTGGATCACCCAGACCCTCGGCGACACCGACGCCGCGCACATACCTGTGCGACTGGCCAAGGCGCTACGGTCCGGCACGGTGCTGGCAATCGGGTTCGCGGGTACCCTCGCGGCCGCCGGCCTCGTAGTGAGTGCGGGAGCCCGAGGTTTGATCCAGGCCGCGCCCCGCCTCGGCCTCGCCGTAGGCGTCATGCTGGTGCTCCTCGGCCTGTGGATGCTGGCCGGCCGTTCGATCTCCGTGCGGTTGCCCCGGATCACCGGCCGAGCAACCGAAGGCCTCCCGCCAACCGCCCGGATGCTGGTCTTCGGGATCGGCTACGCCCTCGCCTCCCTGTCGTGCACCTTCGGAGTGATCCTTGCTGTCATCGCCCAGGCACAGGCCACCGCCAGCTACGCGGGGCTGCTGCTGGTCTTCGGTGTCTACGCCGCCGGCTCAGCCAGCATCCTGCTGCTGCTCGCACTCGCGACCACCGCCGCGGGTACCGGCCTAACCCGCCACGTCGCACGCCTCGGGAGTTATGGCCCCCGGATCACCGGCTTCGTCTTGCTGCTCACCGGCGTCTACCTCGCGTGGTACTGGTGGCCCGCCGCCACCGCCGACAACAACCTCGTCGCGACCGGCCGTGCCGGCGGCGTCGCCGGGCTCTCAACGACCCTGTCCGGCTGGGTTCAGGCTCACACGGCGCCGATCGCGGCGCTCGCGGTCATCTCCCTCCTCGCAGTACTCGCCCTTGGCGCCGCCCATAGGCGGCGTCGGGCCAGTTCCGAATCGCCGGAGGCCTGCTGCGACACCACGAACGTCGGGCTCGGCGTGTCAGGCGGCGACCACGAGCGTCAGTAGCCGACGACTGAGGGGGGCTTGGTCCGGGACTCAGCGACTCGACTGGAACATTCTTCGAAGGACGTGCATGACTCACCGCAACTCGCCACTGTCAGTCGAGGGACGTCGGCGGCTGGTCGAGCGTTGCAAGACCAGGCCGATCGCTCACGTGGCAGCTGAGATGGGAATCTCCCGCGCTACCGCGTCAAAGTGGGTCCATCGCCACCGCGAGTTCGGTGAGGTCGGTCTGCTCGACCACTCCTCGACACCCAGGCACTCCCCGACAGCCACCCCAAACGTCGTTGTTCGCGAAGTCGAACGCATGCGGCGCGAGCACAAGTGGTCAGCGGCTCGGATCACGTTCGAACTCGAACAGGTCGGCATTCAGATCAGCCGGCGCACGGTGAGTCGCATCCTCGCCGACCTCCAGCTCAACCGACGTCGCTTCATCGACCCGACCGGGGAAAGTAACCGCGAAGCGAGGAAGATTGTCGCTCGGCGCCCCGGCCACATGGTTCACCTGGACGTCAAGAAGGTCGGCCGCATCCCCGATGGCGGCGGATGGCGGGCCCATGGCAAGGACAGCCCCGAAGCCCGCGCCGTCGCGCGGACAAAGACCCGCGGCACGCGAACCGGCTACGTCTACCTCCACTCAGCGATTGACGGCTACTCACGCCTCGCGTACACCGAGGCTCTGCCGAACGAGCAGGCCACGACGGCCGTCGCGTTCCTCGCACGAGCGCGTGCATGGTTCGCAGCTCATGGCATCACGCACATCGAACGGATCGTGACCGACAACGGATCCTGTTACCGCGCCTCAGCGTTCGCCAATGCACTGGCCGGGTCGCGGCACCAACGGATCACGCCCTACACGCCACGCCACAACGGCAAGATCGAGCGGTACAACCGGATCCTCGCCGAAGAGTTCCTATACGCGCGGACATGGACCTCAGAAGACGACCGCTCCAACGCCCTCGAACGGTGGAACCTGCACTACAACTACCACCGCCCGCACGGTGCCGCGGACGGTCAGCCGCCGGCCACGCTCGTGCCAATTCGCGTTAACAACGTCCTGGCCTCATACAGTTGTTGCTCGGCTCGTCGACCAGGTGTCGACGCATCGCTGCGAGCCGGGCCCGGGGGTCCGGGTGGGTCGCGAACCAGCGGCGCTCGAGCTCCGCCCACCCGCGTGCGAGACCACCAGCCGGGAGGGGCTTCGCGACGTAGTCCTCGTAGAACTGCATCAGCTCGGTGGCCGCCTCGAGGTCGCGGGTCAGGTCTACCGCGAACCGGTCGGCGGCGATCTCCTCGCGCCGGTCGAACGCGATTTGGAGAGCGAGGAACGCCACCGCGGCGCTCATCGTGGCCAGCAGTGCCGGCCCGGCAAGCTGGGGCGCGGCCACCAGGGCCGCGACCGCGAGTCCTGCGCCGGCCAGCACGAGCGCCAGGTAGCCGACGAGCCAGCCGTAGCGCGCCGCGGCCGAGGAGTGCTCACGGCGGATGACGTGCGCGAGCTCGTGCGCGGCGAGGCTCTGCACCGCGGCGGGGCTCAGGCTGGTGAGGGCGGACTGCGCGAACACCACCGTGGGGTGCCCGGCCCGGAAGCGGGTCACCGCGAGACCACCGTCGCCCACGGGCCGTGCGTCGTCCCCGGTGGGCGCACCGAGGTAGGCGACGACGTCGGTGGCCGGGGGCGTGACGTTCGCCAGGGCCGCGACGGCCGCCATCGCCGCGGCCGCCTGGTCCTGCAGCGCGGCGTCGACCGGCTCAGCGTGCCGGCGCGTGCGCCAGCTGGTGGCCCACGCGCCGAAGACCTTCGCCAGCGCGGCGACCACCAGGAAGGCGCCGGCGAGGTAGGCGATCGCCACGACGAGAAGAAGCGCTGAGGTCACGGGATTGGACCCGTTCTACGCCGAGGTGATGGCAGTGAGGAGAGCGCTCAGAATCGCTCCCTGACAACCGAACGGGCCACGAGTGCCCGAAAGAGGTGGTTCGGCGTCGCCCAGCGGCGTTGTGAGCCCGATTCGAGCCCGTCGCATGCCCTTCATCGCGCTGGAGCGGCCGCGCGGTCCACGTCTGGGGCCGGCGACGTCGACGGGATCGCGCGGTCCTCCGCAGCACGGCCGCGGGAGGCTGTCGCAGGCTCCTCGAGGTCCTCGCTCGCCTCGACGAGCTGTCGCTGCTCCTCGGTGCTCGGCAGGCCGTAGCGGCGCTCAGCCATCGCCTCGACCTGCGCCACGGCGTTCCACACGTGCTCCCCGGATGCGTGGGCGTAGCAGGCGTTGACGTGCTCGCGCGCGTGGCCGAGCTCCTTCTTGCTCGAGCGCGGGTGCTCGCCGAGCGCCTTGAGTGCGCGCTGGGCTCGCTGGATGGCCTCGGAGCGCTCCTTCATCTGCATCGGTGCCTGTGTCATTCTCTCGGTCCTTTCTCGGTGCGGGTACGCGGCTGTGGGCCGTCGAGCTCGTCGTCCTGGATCTCGCCGGTGTCGAGGTCGACGAGTCCGAGCCTCGGCGGCCCGGCCGGCGCCGACGGCTGCGCGTGCGCCCGCCTGTTGACCGGCAGGGCGTCGACGTCGTGGGCGAAGGCGTTCTCGCGCCGCTGGCGGCTGGCTTCGGCCAGGTGCTCGTTGTGTCGCGGCTTGGCCGGCCACGTCTTGTGCTCGTCGTCGCAGTGGGCCCGCAGCCTGTTGCGCATGCGGTCGGTGAATGCCGGCAGGCAGTAGCGGTGCCACTCCTCGAGGGCGTCGCTGGTCATCGCCAGCCCGGCTCGTCGGCGCTGGTCGGCCAGGACGGCGATCTCGTGAACCAGGTGCGGGTGCAGGGGCCAGCAGCTGGGGATGAGGCCGGAGACGTCCCAGGTGTACTCGCGGTTCAGCCAGATCACGACGTCCTCGAGCCACTCCCACAGGTCGTGCCGAAGATCGGGGTCCAGACAGGAGGCCGGCTCCCACGGCCGCGGCAACAGCGCGTGGTTGCCGAGAGCCTTCTTCTCCTCCTCGGTGCCGTTGATGGCGATGTGCAGCTCCCGGTAGGCGAGCCGCACGTGGTCGCCGGGCATGGGGAACGGGAAGACCATCAGCGCGGGCGCCGCCCGGCGGGTCTGCTGCTCGGTGGTCACAGGTCATCACTCCTTGCGTGGTCGTCGTCGACGAAGCCGAGACGGCGTGCCTCGACGAGTGCCGCGGTGGCGCGGGCCTCGGGGGTGATGACCATGCGCCGGTCGTTGGTGAGGCGCTCGCGCAATGCCCGCTGGTCGGCCAGGAGGCGTTCGCCTGCCTTGCCCTCCACACAGCGGTGCAGCTTGGCGATGATCGGCTTGCCGTTCTCGGCGATCACCAGGGCCTGCCGCTCGGGGAGCTGGCGGACCTCCTCGGGCCGCATGATCGCGATGTCGTCGCCCTCGTAGCCGCCGCCACCACCGCGGTGCGTGCGCCGGCCGATCCGGACCTGGCCGAGGAGGTCGGAGATCTCCTGGTTGAAGGCGACGTCCTTGGACCCGCCGAACATGACCAGGGCGTTGGTGAGGCCCAGCAGCGCCCGGGCCTCGTGCTCACCGAAGATGCTGGTCAGCTGGGGCCGGGTCTGGGCGGCCCAGATGAACGACAGCCCCAGTGCGCGCTCGTTGGCCATCCGGGTCCGCAGCGTCGGCAGCGGCGCGGTCGACGGGAGCTCGTCGAGCACCGAGACCAGCGGCGGGCACAGCCGGCCGCCCCACGGTGAGTTGTTGGCCAGCACCAGGCCGGTGTCCAGCACGTGCTCGGCCACCGCAGTCATCAGCGGGCTGGCCGACGCGTAGGGGTCCTCTCGGCCGAGGAGGTAGATGGTGCCGCGGCGGCGGATCACGTCGGTCAGGTCGGTGGCGGGGTGTCCGGGGCTGGGAATGCAGCGGCGGCGGATGTCGGCCTGGAAGAACAGCGACACCGCCTGCTGCACCGTGGTGACGGTGTTGCCGGCGGTGCGGTCGTCGCCGTTGAGCGCACCGTGCAGCAGGCCGTGCCAGAACGGCTCGGCGTGCGGATGCCGGCGCAGGATCTCCATCGGCTGCGTGGCCGCGGTCGGATTCGCGACCCACTGCAGCACGTCCTCGAGCGTCTTCCCGGTCAGCGCCGCGGCGTGGAAGTAGCCCTGCAGCACCTTCGCGGACTCCGCGGCGTAGAACCGCGCAGCATCGTCCCCGGTGCCCCCGGTGATCGCGCCCTTGACGGTGCCGGCGGTGAACGCCTTGGCGCGACGCTCGGCCACCTTGGGGTCGACACAGCCAGCGATCGGATCCCAGATCAGCTCGTCGACGACGCCCTCGGCCAGCCCGAACGGATCGAGCACCACGCACGGCCGGTCGCCGCGGGAGCGCTCGGTCAGGCTGAGCAGCAGGTCCTCGACCTTCGTCAGGGTCACCAGGGCGGCGCCTGGGGCGCCGAGCAGCGCAGGGGTGAGCAGGTCGAGGGTCTTGCCGGAGCCCTGCGGGCCGATCACGCCGGCGGTGCGGTCCCACGGCACCCACAGCTCGCCGCCCCTCGGCTCGTGCGCGTCACCGATCCGCCAGCCGACGTCCCACGGGTCGAACCTCAGCTTCATCGCTCCTCCTTCGTTCGTCGGCCGTCCAGGAGCCAGGGGCTGAGCCCGTGGCCGAGCTGCGGGCCGGGATGCTCGGTGTGGTCGCCGGAAGTGCGCTGCATCGGCGCGGCCGCGGCGGCGGCGTGCTTGCCGTAGATGTCGGGGCGGACGATGCCGGCGACCTTGCGCAGGCGGGTGACTCCAAGGAGCTTCTCGGCCTCGGCTGCGGTCGCCATGCCGCGCATCCGGCCGGGCCCCCAGCGCTGGTAGGCCCAGACGCCGGCCCAGACGGTCGCGGCCAGCAGCGAGAGCTCGGTCAGCGCGAGACTGGCCCACACCAGGCCGCGGCCGGCGAGGTCGTCGGGGACCGGGGTGGGCAGTCCCGCCTCCGCGTTACCGCCGAGGACGCCGGGCAAGCTGGTCCAGAACGCGGTCCCGATCGGTGAGGGGAAGGCGCCGGCGTTGGCGTCGGGCCAGGTCCACCCGGCGCCGGCCAGCAGGTTGGCCACCGATCGGCCGAGCTGGATGCCGATGACGATGACGAACAGGGTCGCCAGCGTCACTGCTAGCGGGACCTCCCAGGTCCAGGGGTAGGGGTCTCGTCGTCGGTCGCGCTGCATCGGTTGGCCACCTCCGGGCGGTCGTGGGTCGTTGGGCCTCGCTGGTCACCTATGTGCGGTCAGCCCTCCGGTGCGATCACACGGCGCGGCTCGGGCGCGAGGCGTTCTCCGCGAGCCAGGTGGACGGGTCGACGTTGTCGGGGCCGTAGATCGAGCCGTTCTTGAGGTGGACCTCGAAGTGGAGGTGGCAGCCCGAGACGTTGCCCTCCTTGCCGACCTGCCCGATCGGCTCGCCGGCGGCGACGGTCTGACCGCGGCTCACGCTGATGTTCTGCATGTGGGCGTACCAGGTGGTGAGGCCTCCGGCGCCGGTGGTGACCTTGACCAGCTGGGGACCAGCCCAGGAGCGCTGTGTGGTGTCGATCTCGATGGTGCCGGCGTGGGCGGCGTAGACGGTGGTCCCGCAGGGCGCGGAGAAGTCGGTGCCGGTGTGCCAGTTGGACCAGTAGGGGCCGGTCTCGTGCCAGTTGTGGTTGTCGGCGCCGATGTACTTCGCCGGCACCGGGTAGACCACTTCGTCACAGCTCGCGCCGTCGAGACCGATCGGGGTGACCTTGGCGTTGGGCAGCACGTTGATGTGCGGATGGTCCATGTGGTTCGCGGTAGCGGAGCCGCGGTCCTCCATCCGCCGCCAGCCCTCGTCGGCGCGCGCGACGGACCAGATGCGCTGGTACCAGATGATGTAGTCGATCCCGAGCTCGCGAGCGTGGGCCTGTGCGTACGCCACGAGCGCGTCTCCTTGGGCCTTGCCGGCGGGCGTGAGGGGGACCATGAAGTCGGCCGCGAGCCCGGCCGGGTGGCCGTTGGGGTCGGTGGCGCTCGCGCGGTAGCCGCCGACGGTCTTGATGTCGAACATCGGGCCGAGGATGTTGACCAGCTGCGTCAGCTGCGGCTTGACCGGGCCGAGGTTGTAGTTGGTTGCCTGCGCGACCGCGCAGCCCGCGCTGCTGCCGGCGGTGGTGGCGACCACCAGCGGGTGGTCGGCGATCTTGTTGGCCTTGGTGCTGTTGTCGACCTCGGCGCTGGCCCAGGTGAGGTTGGCGCCGTAGATGTGGTCGATCGGCGCGTCCTTCTTGGGCTTCTTGCAGGGTTCTGCCGATCCACCGAAGGCGTTGGTGAGCTCGGGGGTGAGCGCGCAGTGTGAGGAGTTGTTGCCGTCCTTGCCGTCGTTGAAGTCGCCCAGGATCACCGCCGGGATCCCGGTGCCGGCGACGTCGGTCATGGTGGCCAGCTGGCGCCGCAGCGCTTCCTTGCGGTGCGCGGCGGTGTTCCCGTGGGTGTTGGCCGGGTTGTGGATGCTCCACACCCAGATGACCTGGCCGGTGGTGGTCGACGTCAGCTGCACCAGGGGCATGCCGACGTCCTTGCCGCCGAAGTAAGGGATGTCGACGAGGCGGCCGTCGGTCTGCTTCCACTCGTTGCGGTCCCAGATGACCCGGTTCTGTGCCTTCCCGCTGGCCGGGTAGTTCCCCCACTTGGCCGCGTACTGGTTCTCCAGCGCGTTGGCCTGCGGGCCCTGCACCTCCTGGAGGCCGGCGATCGTGACGCCTGCGTTCTCGATCGTGCGCATGGCTCCGGGCAGTCGCTTGTCCCAGGTGTCGTAGCCGGGCCGCTCCCCCGCCTTGTCGGTGTGGCCGGCGCCGAGCAGGTTGAGGGTGCCGACGGTGACCGGGTTGACGGTCTCGCCCTGGCAGTTGGCCACGTTCGTGGTGGAGCCGTCGTTGGGAAGGTCGGGCAGGTCGCCGCCGAGCAGGTCGGTGATGTCGCCGGCGACGTCCTCCCACTGGGCATAGGCGTCGGGGTAGCCCGAGCGCTGCACGGCCTGGGCGGCCTCGGTCAGCGGCATGTTCCGCCAGCCGGGGATGTCGAGCAGGCCGGGGTTGCCGGTGTGCTGGGCTTCGCCGAAGAAGGCCCGCGCGGCGAGGACCGGGTTGGTGACCTCGGCACGGCTGCCCCACCCCTGCGAGGGGCGCTGCTGGAACAGGCCGCCGGAGTCGCGGTCGCCGCCGGTGAGGTTGACCAGCTTGGATTCCTGGATGGCGGTGGCGATGGCGATCTGCAGGCCGCGGCGGGGAATCTGGAGGTCGCGGGCGACCTGGGCGATGGTGATCGCGTTGCGGGCCTGCTCGGCGTTCATGGTCGGGTAGCTGGAGGCGAACCGCAGCCGCATCAGCTGGGCGAGCACGTTCCCGGATGGTGGCGCGGCCGCCGTCCTCGTGGTGTGGGCGGCGTTCACGACGCCGTCGCTGGTGGCCGCGGGTACCGGCGCGCTCTCGGGGCCGGCGCCGTTCATGGAGAGGCGGGCGGAGATCCAGTGGTGGTCGGAGACCATCGTTCCGGACCATCCCCGCTCGAGGCGCACGTCCTGGTGCTGGGGGAAGAAGACGAAGTCGACCGCGTGGTTGTGCCAGCCGTAGCCGGCGGCCTTCATCTTCGCGGCTGCCGCCCACGGCAGGTCGGTGTAGGAGGCGTGGGTGTTCATGTCGCCGCCGATGAGCACGGGTCCGTGGGTGGCCAGCGAGTTGCGCAGCTGCAGCAGGATGTCCATGCCGGCGCCGTACTGCTGGGGCCGGGTCAGCGGCGGGTTGCCGTGCTGCCGGGGGTACTTGTGCGGGTTGGTCATGTGGTGGGTGGAGATGACCGAGACCACGGCGCCGTCGGCGCGCTCGAGGATCACCCAGGTGGCGAACCGGTCCCAGGTGACCGCCCGGCCCTGGTAGTAGGTGTTGTCGTCGACGACGAGGGTGACCCGGCCGCCGTTGGCCTTGGACCAGGTGTCGCGCTTCCAGAGCACGACGTTGCCCATGGAGTTGTTGTCGCCGGTGTGGTCGGCAACCCGAAAGGCGCCGTAGCCGGGGGCGGCGGCCTCGATCTGCGCCAGGGTCCACCCGCTGGCCTCGTTGAGGGTGACGAAGTCAGGGTTGGTCGAGAGGACCTTGGGCATGGACGCACGGAAGCCGTCCAGGCCGGACCGGCGCGGGATGTTGGCCTGCGCCAGGGTGACCTTGCCCTTGACCGGACCGCCCACAGGCCCGTCGATGACGCCGAGGTCCCCGAGCTCGGTGGGGGCGGTCTGGTTGGTCTGGGTGCGGCACTCCGCGGCCGCGGTCGTGCTCATGACCACCATCAGGGAGACCAGCAGCGGCAGGCCCATGAAGATGATCAGGACCGGCAGTCCGGCGAGCAGCAGCTTCTTCACGACAGGTCAGTCCCGAGCGGCTCAGGCCGCTGTCTCGAGGAACTCAGGTTCGATCGGACGCCCGGAGGCCCTGATCTGAGTTCGTGCAGGTCGTGCCGGTTCGACACTCGTCAGCACTTGAATTGAAGACTCGTCACTCTGGCTGATGGTTTCGATGTACTGTCGACGCATGATCGTCTCGCTTGAAGATGGTGACTGATGGGCTTGGTGGCATTGCCGGGTGGCAGCGCTGCTGGACCGGCACTGATAGGTACGCAGGCGGTCCAGGACTTCGAGCAGGCGCTCGTTGACCAGTACGCACTGGCGATGTCCGCAGCAGGTCTGACGGACCGCCACATCGGGGGGACTCGGGCGATCGTCATCGAGTTCGCTCGCTCGCTGTCGACTCCCCTGTGGGAGGCCACCTGCGCGGACGCGGACGCCTTCTTGGCCCAGCAGCGCCGGCGGGGACTCAGCGTGTCGACCCGCGCGGGCAAGGCCGGCGCGCTGGCGGGCTTCTACGACTTCGTGATCGCCCGCTACGAGGGCACGATCCGCCGCGCGACCGGTGTCTTGGTCGAGCAGCCGATCGATGAGTTCAACCGCCAGTCGGGGGCGTCGCTGGGCAAGGTCCGGGTGCCGCCCTCGGATGAGGAGATCGACTCGCTGTTCACCGCGTGGCGCGGGTCGGTCACGCAGGCGCGCAAGTACCGGCCGGCGGCCCGCGACTACTTCGCCGCCTCGCTGTGGCGCCGACTCGGGCTGCGGATCAACGAGACCGTCATGCTCGACATCCGCGACTGGCGCCCCGATCTGGGTGAGTTCGGCAAGCTCCACGTCCGCCACGGCAAGGGCTCCGGCGGCCGCGGGCCAAAGCCACGGCTGGTGCCGGCGATCAACGGCGCGAACCAGTTGATCGACTGGTGGCTGGCCGAGGTCCGCCCGCAGTACGGCGAGGATTGGGCCGCCCCGGACGCGCCGCTGCTGCCGTCTGAGCGGTTCGACCGCGACTTGGACCGGTGCGGACGTGTCGGCGCGAACGCGCTGCGCCGCGCCCTGGGAATCCAGGTCGACGAATGGTTGCCGGCGTGGTCGGGGCGGATGACGCCACACGTGCTGCGGCACTACTGCGCCTCGTCGCTGTACGCGGCCGGGATGGACATCAAGGCGCTCCAGGAGTTGCTTGGGCACCAGTGGTTGGCGACGACCTCGGGGTACCTTCACGTCCGCAGTGACCACATCGAGCGCGCGTGGAACAGCGCGAGCGACCGCGTCGAGGCCCGCTTGGGCCTCCATATCGACTGATCGAACTGACCCGACTAGTGCACTGAAGGAGAGGATCCAGATGCAGTGGAGCCTGCGGCTTCGGGCCGCCGAACGAGGGATCTGGAAGTCCGCAGAGCTGCGGCGGATGCTGGCAGATGCCGGGCTCGAGATCTCCGCCGGGAAGATGTCGTCGTGGTGGGCCGGGACCCCGCCGACGATGCGCCTCGAAGAGCTCGACGTGCTGTGCGCCGTGCTCGAATGCACCCCGAACGACCTGATGAAAACCGAGCCGGACAAGGTCGCCGCGCGGCGTCCCCGCAACACCGACGCAGCCAACGGCAACGGCGGAAACGGCCATGGCGATCCGAACGGCAACGGCGGCACGCCACCGGCGGTCACACCGCGGCTCGGCAAGCCCCGCTCGACCCCACCGCTGTAGCCCGCACCCCCACCGCTCACGGACACGACGAGCACGAGACGATCGAGATGCCCGCGCCCGGACCCAACGCCGCGTTGCGGCTGCCGCCCAAGTGCAACGCCTGCCAGAGCAACCGCGTCGCGTGGACCAGCCCCAGGGTCGACTTCTGCTACCAGTGCCTGCCAGGCGGGCCATTCACGGCTCCACCGTGCAACCGCTGCCGCACACGAACCGACTACTTCAGCCAGGGCCTGTGCAGCCGGTGCCATCCCCGCAGCCCCGAGCACATCGGATCCTGCAAGGGCTGCCTGGCCTGGGGCGTCTACCCCCGCCACAACTGGACCTGCTGGTCGTGTCGCTGGTGGCAGAGCCACTACCCGAAAGGCACCTGCGCCTGCTGCGGCCGCACCAGCCACGTCAGCGACCGTCAAGCCTGTCGCCTGTGCCTCGAGAATGCCCGCTTCGAACAGGAAGCCGGCCGAGCACCCGACGTCGCCGCGGCGAGCAAGGACAGCCAGCAACTTTTCTTCGCGAACATGGTCTTCAAGCGGCGCGTGACACCGCTGCCCGACTACGTCCGCTGGGACCATCGCTGGTCGACGAAGAACAAGAACCAGCTGCCCTGCCAGCCCGGCACCAGCTTCGACGACCACGCGCTCGAACAGCTGACCCTGTTCGACATGCACCCCGACCCCGAGGTGCTGCGCCAACGCCTCCTGGTCGAGGACAGCGAACTGACCCGGTACTGCGCGGCCATCGTCGCCGATCACGCCCGCCGCTATGGCTGGAGCGTCAGGCAGCGCAATGCCGTGATCCAGTCCCTGCGGCTGCTGCAGATCCTGCGTCCTACTCCCACCGCGAAGGTCCGCGCCAGTGACGTCGTGGCGTTGCGCCGCTACGACGGCACCATCACATCCACCCTCGACGTCCTCGCGGAAGCCGGGCTCCTGATCGAGGACGTCCCGACCCGGGTCGAGCGGTACTTCAACGCCAAGTTCATCGCGTCCGGAGCCCTCCCGGACACGATGCGCAATCACCTTCAGTTGTGGCTTCAGATCATGCTCGGCGGATCCCGACAAGCACCACGCCAGCTGCCCCGCGAACCCGAGACCGTCGAGATCCACATCCAAGGTCTCGCGCCCGTCGTACAGGGATGGGTCGAAACCGGGCGCCAGTCGTTCGCCGAGATCAGCACCGACGACATCCTGGCCGCCCTCGCGGCCCTGCCTCCCAGCACCAGCCAACGCCACTTCGCCGAGATCGGCCTGAAGTCGCTGTTCAAGATCCTCAAAGGCCGCCGACTCGTCTTCACCAACCCCATGCGCGGCATCGACCTGACCCGCGTGCCGACGACCCTCCCGCTGCCGCTGGACCCCGCCTTGATCCGCGCCGAGCTCGACTCGCCGAACCCGGCCGTCGCGCTGGCCGTCGCTGTGGTGGCCTTCCACGGGCTGACCGGCAAGCAGGTTCGTGAGCTGCAGCTGAGCGACATCGTTGACGGCCGCCTCCACCTCGATGGCCGCGACATCCCACTCGCCGCACCCGTGAGGACACGGCTGAGCGCCTGGCTCGACCACCGCAACCGCACTTGGCCGGCCACCGCGAACCCGCACCTGCTCATCAACCGACGCACCGCGCCACGTCTCGTCCCCGGCGGTCCGTCCTTTCCCTGGAGGGACAGCCGCATCCGCCCGCGCGCCCTGCGAGAGGACCGCATCCTGCACGAGATCCACGCCACCGGCGGCGACGTACGCCGCATCTACGACCTCTTCGGACTCAGCGTCGAAGGCGCCACCCGCTACCTCAAGACGATCGAGCACCCCGACCTGAGGTATACGGATCACCCCGGAAGCCAGACATGACCATGTCGTTGCGTACCGCGCGGCGTGGGCCGAGAGTCGTCGCAACATCCTCACGCCACGGATAAGCAACCGCGAGGCGCACGAATCGGACACCTTGACGCCACTGACTTTGGTCACGGCCGCAGCGTGGCGGCTCAGCGTCCCCCTATGCGTCCCCCTGGGCCGTCGAAGGGCGGGGGGACGCGGCAGCCCGCGTTACGTTTGCACAGGTCAAACAGCGTCCCCCCGAAATCCAAGGAAATTCCTGAGACCCGGTCGCTCGGACGGTGAAGGAGGAGTCCCGCAAGCGGATCCCCGAGCGGGACTCGATGTGTCGCCGGCGTCGGAGCTGCGCACTATCAGCGGCAGATCCGGGCGTTCGGAGTGGCCCGGTCACGCCTCGCAGCCTCTCGAACAGAGATTCGCTGTCGCTGCGCACAGGACCCGCTAGGGCCGCAGGATTTCTCGGAAATGCTGCGCCATGACTCCGCGGGCCACCTGCACGTTCAGGCCGGTCGCTTGGGAGGTTGCGACATGGGAGACGAGTTCATTCTGAACGTCCCACAACCAGAGGTCGCCGCTTCGCCAGTCGTCAACCAGCAGGTGGCGGTCCGTGAGCCATGCTTGCGCCCCGAGGTGGCACTGACGCCCCGGCTTGCTCGCAAGCATGGCAACGACCGTGCCCGTCGGTGGCTCCACGACAACGACACCACCCGCCTCCCGCGCCTTTGGAGTGAGTGAGCACTGTGGGAAAGCAACATGTCGGGCAGCAGTCGGACCACCGGCGGTGTACGGCGAGATGCGATACGCCAACTCCACGGCCGTGGATGCCGCGCCTTCCTGATAAGTGATGACTCGTCCAGGGCGCGACTTGGTCGAACCCTTCACCTCGAACGTCTCCGCAACTGCTCCTGGCGTGGCGTAGAAAAGGTCGTAGGGGACGGCAGTGAGGTCTCCGGTAGCCACGTCTAGGGCGCAGCCCTTCGGTCCGCAGGGTCGCTTGCTGCTGTGCCGGTCCTTGAGAAAGAGCGTCGCCCCGTCCGAGGACCACACCATGGCGACGGCGTGATGGACAGGCAGATTGAACCGTCGAAAGCCGTTGTTCCGGAGGTCAACAGTCACGAGTCCAGAAGGGTCCGCCAGAGCCACCTTGCGACCGTCCGAGGAGATTGCCATCGACAGTTCCCCGTAAGCGACGGCACCGAACCCGTACCGCTGGAGGTCGAACTGCCGCCAATCGCCCGTCTGCGTCATGAGGTAGGGGTGGCCCGCTCGAATCGTTTCGCGGTTGACGTCGGTCGATTCGAGGAGCAACTGCGCGAGCAGCATTCCTCTGCCGACCGGCGCTTCGTCGACCTTTGGTGCGGCGATGGCGCTCATGAGGTCGATGTCAATGCCGCCCTCGACTGGCTCAGTCGTGGTAGGGAGCGTCTGTCGAAGAGCGTCGGGGATCGAGCCGAGGGCTTCTGAAGGCGAGGTAGGCGAGGTAGGCGATGCCGTGGAGGCGGCGGTCCGTTCGGGAGCAGGAGGTGCCACCGTGTCTGCTGTGACTCCGGCAGAACAACCCGTAGCCCCGAGTAGCGCCCCGCACAATGCCGCCACGCCCCTGTGTTTCACCGGCAAGCCACCTCTCCACCTTGTTGACGGCACTCACCGTAGACGCGAGGCCGGACAGTTTGGTTGCCGTGGTGGAGGTGCTGAGTCCTCATCGGCAAGAACGTGCACGCACATCGGCATGTGCGGTTGTCACGTGGCTGAGGCCATGAACGCAGCCAGGATGTAGTTCGGGTGGCGATCGAGGTTGTTGCGAGCTCGGTCGTAGCGCATGGTCGTGCGGGGGTCGGCGTGGCGGGCGGCAACCTGGACGTCGCGCAGGTCGACGCCGGCGTCGAGCATCGTGGTGACGAACGTGTGGCGCAGCATGTGCGGGTGCATGCGAGCGGTGGTGACGTTGGCGGACCGGGCTAGTGCTCGGAGCCGTCGGGTGGCGGCGTGCCGATCCATCCGTCGGCCGCGCCGGTTGAGCAGGATCGGGCCGTCTACGCGATCCTCGACTGCTCGGTCGATGGCGCGACCGACAGCCGGCGGTAGTGGGACCACAGCCGTCTTGTCGCCCTTCCCGTGAACGCTGAGCACGCGGTGGCCGCGAGCTTCGCCGAGCGCTTGGACGTCGGTGCCGGTGGCCTCGAAGATGCGCAGGCCGAGCAGTCCGAGCATCGCGACCAGTGCGAAGTCGTTGAGGTTGGCGGAGTCGCGGCCGGCGGTGAGGATGGCCTCGAACTGAAGGTGGCTCAGACCGAGGGTGGGTGACTCGAGCGGGACGTGAGGGCGGCGCACGAACTCGGCCGGTGAGTGGTCGAGGATCTGGTCGATGACGCAGGTCCGGTAGAACGTGGCCAGCACCGACAGCCGACGCGACACCGTCGAGGGGCGAAGGTGCCGTATCTCTTGGAGCCAGCGCAGGTACAGCTCGACGTGCGCTCGCTGAGCCTGCAGCGGCATCACGTCTCGTTCGAGGCACCAGCGCAGGTAGGCGTTGAGGTCGGAGGCGGTGTGGGCGCGGCTCTGTCCCTTGTAGCGGGCCAGGTGGGCTGCGACGGCCAGGCGCAGCATCGGATCATCGACGTTCAGCAGGGCAGGGAGGGTGGTGGTGTCCATCCCAGTACGTCGCACCGGCCAACAGCCGGCCGTCAAGTGCATCGGAAGGGCGTAGCGAGACAGCGTGCCAACATTCAGCCCTCGCCTGCCGACTGCGCGGATCTGCCGAGATGCGGGCACCCTACGAGCCGGGCTTCTGGGCGAGCGTGACGAACAGGCTCACCGACGCGAAGAAGCGTTGGGTACTCAGGTGCCCGAGCCACTCGTCCGCATCCGCCGCTGACAGGTAGCCCGCCTCTACCGCGCGCCGGGTCACTCGTGCGAAGCCGAAGACTCGATCCGCTGAGGCTGCGTCGCGGTAGATGGCGGTGACAGGGATGACGCGTATCGCGCTCAGGCCTTGTTCGTCACAGAGGTTGGCGATGCGGCGTCCGATGCGCGCGTTGCGCACGACGTGGTCCACGATGAAACGGCGGTAGGACGAGTGGACCTCAGGACGTGGGAAGTCGATGACGAGGGTGTCCCAGTCCGGCTCGGCGAATGCAGCGATGCCACGAGGGCGAAGTACCCGAGCGGCCTCAGCGATGACCGCTTCGGGATGGTCCACGTGCTGGATGACCCTGTCCGTGTGGACTCGGTCGACTGAGTGCGCTGGCATGGGCACGCGATGAACGTCCCCGACTGCGACTTCGATCTGCTTGTCGACTGCCACCCGTCGTCGAGCCACCTCGATGGCTTCGCTGTCGCTGTCGATCCCGATGACGCGTCCTTGGGGACCGCTTGCGTCGGCGAACGCCTGTAGGTCCGCGCCCGGGCCGCAGCCCAGGTCCAGAACGGTGGCGCCGTCGTCGATCTGCATCTCATCGACGACGAGGGCCTTGTACGCCTGCCCTAGTTCCGACGCGGCTAGGCGAGTGAGGTAGTCCGCAGGACGTTCCGACTCCAGAGTGGTCATGGATGGAGCATGCCGCGTGTTGGCCGCTGTGTGGGTCAGCGGCTTATGGAGATCGTGTGAAGGCTTGCCCATGAGCGCAGAGCGGGGCGTCAGACGTCCCTAGGGTGATGTCGGTGAGACGGTTAGTCGCGTTCTGCCTCTTGTCAGCACTGGTCGTTGCGGTGTCGGTGGGCTATTACCGCACCGGGTGGACGCGCATGGAGGCTGCGTGCAGTGCAGACGGTCCGGGCGACCCTGACTGGAGGTCCGTCGAGTACGGGTGGTCGTGGAGCCCGCCGGGGTTCCAGTGCACGTACGACACCGGCAGGCAGCGCACCTCGCTCTGGTTCTAGTGAGCGGCAGGTGATAAGTGCAAGTAGGGGCTCGTCGGCGTAACTGCGGGGTCGCTGTGCCTCGGGTTCCGCAGGGGCGCCGAACTGGACATCCGGATCTGGCTCCCCTCTGTGTCAAGGAGCGGCTTTGGCGAGGGTCTTCCGGGCTGCTGGTGGTCGGCGTAGCGTCGGTTGTGCGGGTCCGGGAAGTGGCTGATCCGAAGTGTCGATGAGCGGGTGCGAGTCGGCCGCGCTGGATTGAAGAGTCGCCCCGCAGTGCCCTCCCGGACCTGCTCCAACGTCGAGTTGCGAGTCGGTGACGAGCTGGCGGTAGACGACGTCGGACAGGCGTCGCTTCAGGCAGCGCAGGGCTTCCATCGGGGTCTTGCCAGCGGCGAGCTTGCGTCGGTAGTAGGCGCGGCCCTCGGTGTCGTGGCGGATCTGCACGACCGCGGCGACGTGGAGCAGGTGATTCATGCGTCGGTTCCCGGCCCGGGACAGGCGGTGACGGGTCTGCTCGCCGGATGAGGCGTCGATGGGTGCAGTGCCGGTCCAGGACGCGAACCGGTTCCGGTCCGCGAACCTGGCGATGTCGCCGACGTCGGCCAGCACCCGGGCAGCGCCGGCGGGTCCGATGCCGTAGATGTCCATCAGGTGCGAGCCACGCTCGAGGACCGCAGCCGTGAGTTCGGCCTTGATCTTCTTGAGCTTGGCGTCGACCGCGACCAGGTCGGCGATCTCCTCCGCGGCCATCCGTCGTCGGGTCTTGCCGGCGATGTCACGGGGGCGGACGGTGGCGAGCATCGCGTTCGCCACCATCCGTCGTCGGGTCTTGCCGGCGATGTCACGGGGGCGGACGGTGGCGAGCATCGCGTTCGCCTGGGTGGCGGACAGGTCACGTTTGCGCTGGCCGGGCAGCAGTTCGCTGAGCAGACGCTGCAACCGGTTGACGGTCTGCACGCGCTGGTGGGCGAGCTCGTCGCGGCGGTCGGTGAGCATCCGCAGGGCTTCGAGCTCGCCGTCCTCGACCAGCACCCGCAGGCCGTCGGTGCGGACCGCGACGACCGCGATCGAGTGGGCGTCCAAGGCGTCGGTCTTGCGGTTGTGGCCGGTGTCGAAGAGCCGCACCCGCGCGGCGAGCTTGGCCGGCACGTCGACGACCTGTTCGCCGGCCGCGAGGAGCCGTTGGGCCAGCGGACGGCCCGCGCCGTTGGCGCCCTCGACCGCCCAGACACGGTCGGGCCACTGCTTCACATAACGCGTCATCGCGGCGTACCCGGCCCCTGTGGTGTCGAACCGGCCACCGCCGAGGAGCTGCTCGTGGCTGTCGACGACCTCGATCGTCACCGACACCTTGTGGGGATCGACCCCGATGATCACGCCCTTCTTCGTGCTATTCATCTGCTCACCTCGTCTGTGCCTGGGATCCAGCGGAACGGCGAGGTGGGCAGTGCTACTACGAGCTGGGCAGACCCCTCTTGAGCCACGCCTCGTCACGGTGACCGACGGGGTCGCAGTCCAGATGAGAGCCACACCCGCAAGCGGGTGGGCAGCCGCAATGAGAGCGTCCCGCCGATCACCTGGATCAGAGTCTGGCCAGACCCCGACCCTGCCGGAAGTCTCCTAGTAGCCGCACCCGGGCGTCCGCACATGCCGAATTCCGGACGACCCGCTGTGGTGGTGGTCTTATTCCCCTAAACGAGCCCCACCGAACTCCAAGTCCGCTCTGTCAGGGATTGATCGCGCGACACCACAGGGGCCCACGGGTCCTCGGTCGCCCCGGCGCCGGATTCCCGTCGGCTACGCCTGCGCGTGCTCCAGAGTGGCCTTCTCCTGAGCCGTGTGAGGACCGCGGTGCCGCCACGGAAATACCCACCGGAACGGGCTCAAACCCGGGCGCTTGCACCAGCAGTCGTCGGCGCAGCCGCACGTCATCATGCCCGCTGCTTCCGCGACCTTGTTGCCGACCGCGACGAGCAGGTACCCCCCGAGAACGATGAGTACGAGGCGCTTCACGACAACACCTCCACCAACTGCTCGACCGTCGGCGAGCCACTCAGACCCTTCGGGGTCGAGTAGACCCGGCAGGCCAGCCCGACGTGCTGCTCACCGGTCGCGAAGGGGTCGCGGCCGTCGACCCGGATCGTCGGGGAGCCGGTGAAACCGAACTCTTCGGCCTGAGTAGTGGTCTCCACCTGGCGTCGTTCCACCGTGATGTCGTCACGCCTCAGGGTCGTCAGCGCCTGCGCCAGCCGCTCATCTGCCACGGTCCAGTTCGGGCAGCCCTCGAAGTAGAGCAACTCGACCTTCATGACCAACCTCCCGAAGCCGCGTGGTGGGTCACCCCGACCCCTTGACCTTTAGTATCTCCCGGGCTCCCTCGACGGGAGCGTGGCGCTCGACCTCCGATCCGGACACGTCCTGACAGCCGCGATGAGTACGTCTCTCCACCGCCTGTCGGCGTACCGGAACACCCGGAACTGCGATGAGAGCGCGTCGGCATTCTGTCGACCGCACTCGCGGATGCGCGTCGAGCCAACGGCCGACATCGGGCAGGGCTACCCCCCACAGATCAACAGTTCAGCGACTGCTGTACTGTCTCGGCCATGTTGACCGTCGCCACGCGCCTGGACGTGATGAATCGGCTTGGTCGGGCAATGGCCGATCCGACCCGTTCGCGTTTGCTCATGATCCTGTTGGAGCGGCCCGCGTATCCCGCCGAACTGGCGGCAGATCTTGGCTTGACCCGATCCAACGTGTCGAACCACCTCTCGTGCCTGCGGGACTGCGGCATCGTTGTCGCGGAACCGCAGGGTCGCCAGATGCGTTATGCCATCGCTGACCCGCACCTGGCGCGAGCACTCACCGCCCTGGTGGAGGTCACGCTCGCGGTCGACGAGAGTGCACCGTGCATTGACCCGGCCTGTTCCCTGCCGGAGTGCGGCAGCGGAGGGGTCGGCGCGTGATCCTGACTTCCGCACTTCAGGCGTTCGGGCTGTTCATTGCCACCAACATCGACGACATCATCGTGCTCTCGCTGTTCTTTGCCCGAGGAGCCGGACGAAGCGGGACCACAACTCGAATCTTGGCCGGTCAGTACCTCGGCTTCGCTGGCATCTTGGCCGCAGCGGTGCTCGTCTCATTGGGGGCAGGAGCCTTCTTGCCCGAGGAGGCAATCCCCTACTTCGGCCTCATCCCGTTGGCCTTGGGCCTCTGGGCGGCATGGCAGGCTTGGCGTGACGGCGACGATGACGATGACGAGGCGAAGGTCGCGGGCAAGTCTGTGGCGGCCTGGACGGTCGCCGCAGTCACCTTCGCCAACGGTGGTGACAACATCGGGGTCTACGTTCCTGTCTTCCTCAACGTGGGTCCCGCCGCGACTGCCGCGTACTGCGTCGTATTCCTCATCCTGGTGGCGGCGCTGGTCGTGCTGGCGAAGTTCGTTGCCACTCGTCCGGGTATCAACGAGGTCCTTGAGCGTTGGGAGCATGTGCTGTTTCCGATCGTCCTCATCGGACTGGGCATCGTGATTCTGTGGGGCGGCGGAGCGTCCGGCCTCTGATGTGACGACGCGAGTTGGACTCTCAGGTGGAGGCCGTTGCGATGTCAGGTGGCATTTTCGACCGGTGCGGCCCTCTGGATCTGCCGCGTTGAGGGCGGCTACGCTCGTCCGGATCCCCGTTGCGGGCATCGCATCCTGCTATGGCCGTGATCTGCGCTGACAGCTCGACGAGCGGGCTCAGACCCTCCCTGCGCCCCGTCGACGATCGGTCAGGATTCGGAGCGCGAGAACGTTGACAAGCGCTGCGCAGGTCAATGCGAGGACGCCGACGACGTCCGTGGTGACCACAAACCAGTGCGGCAGACCTCCTGTTGCCGATGAGTTGCACTCGCCAGCCGCCGTGCACGATGCAGAGCCCGAACTCCCAGAGGGGTTGGCACCGGGAACAAGCGCCAGTAGGCCGTACGCCAGGTAGTAGCCGGGCACGGCAATCATGCTTGCTGGAAGCGACAGCACTGCGGCGAGCAGAATCGTGGAAGTCGAATCGCCGACGAATCCCACACCCGCCACGACGGCCACGCAAAGGGCATACATCGCGCCGACCGACCGCTGCAACGGCGAGACTTGCCGCACAGTGCCTGCCAGGCCACCACCCATGCCGTGAGGCCAACTGGTAGTTCTCGACCTACCCCCTGCAACCGCAGGATCTGCCGCTGGGGTCTGCTGCACGAGCAGGTGACAGGTTGGCTGTCAGTGCCCTGAGTGGATCGTCACGCGGAGCGTGACCAGTGCGGGATCCTGCACTGGCGCGCTCCGCGAGACTCGGCGGCCTCTACGCGCTCATCGCCGTCATCAACGCCGTCGCGCTCGCCGCGGCCGCCCGCAAACGCGAGCTCGCCGTCGCCCGACTCAGCGGACTCACCCGAGGCCAGACCATCCGCACCTCAGCACTCGAGGCCCTCGCCGTCTCAGCCATCGGTGTCATTCTGGGCGCTGCTGCCGCCGCATGCTGCCTGCTTGCAGCACGCCGGGGATTCTTGACACTCCTCGGCGAACCCGTACTCGTCATCCCCTGGGCCACACTCCTGACCCTCACCGCGGTCAGCATCACCGCCGTTGTCGGCACCGCCACGATCGGCACCTGGCTCGCCACCCGCACCAACCCGATCACCCTCGCCGCAGCCCGCGAGTAAGCCGCGACCCGAAAGTCGATGTCGGCTCGTCCAGCACAGAGACCCCGTCGGCCCGCGCACGAGCCGACGACGGGTCCCAGATGCCCATCCGCTTGCGGCGATGGGGCGTCGTCGACTCGAGCATGGTCGTTGAGCATGAATGACGCCGGGGAGTCGTTCGGCCTCCGGGACGATCGGACCGGAGTGCCGGCCCCGCCCGTCGGCATTTGACAATCACACGCGGTAGGACGCGCACGTCGCTGATGTCTCCTCGACACCCAGGCCTTCGTCACGGACGGAGTACACGGCATGGGCTATCCCCTCACAGCGGGGATGTCGCGGGAAGTCGAGGGCTCTTCGTTTAGTAGCGGGTGACGTAGTCCCGGGCTGCGACCATATCGATGCCCGGGCCGATCCAGTTGGTGTAGGTGCAGCCCTCGATGGTGAAGACGAAGGCGATCTGGCCGGGGTCGCCGATGGGGATCAGGCGGGCGGTGGTGTCCCGCATTGGTGCCTGCTGGGCCTGGGAAAGGTCCTCAGGTACCCGGAGGGGGTTTCCAGCCTGCTGGGTGACGGTGTTCTTGCCGTTCCCCCAGCTGAACTGCCGGACGGTCTCCTGACCTGTGACGCTGACTATCTCGCGGCTGCGGCCGGCGGGTGCCCCGTCGGGTAGCTCTCGCGGAGCGACTGGCAGGCAAGCGAGAGTGGCGGTGGTCGGGGCGCCGTTGGTGGCGGGGGCGATGAGGTCCAGCTGAAACACGATCATCCAGTTCGCTGCGTGCAGCGTAAGGGTGTTCTCCTCGGTGCGGTTGAAGTGCCGCACCACGTCGAGCCGCTCGGCGACTGTGTCGACAGCAACGCAGACGATGCTGGGCGTACTCGGCGCGCCAGTGACCGTGGTGGTGTAGATGATGGAGCGTTCGCGTTCGTCGTACTGCTGGGGGGCGCCGGTGAAGTTGTTGCAGCCGGTGGTGCCGGTCATCCGTCCGTTCTCGATGACGAGGTCGATCGGCTGGGCGTCAGTGGGCAGGACTGACCTTCCGTTCGTACCGACAAGGGCGGTCACCTGCCATGTTCCGTCCAAGGGCGTGGGGCCGAGGGTGTCACCGCTCGCGGATGTCGGGGTTTGGGCCGTGGTGGGGTCGACGCCGCGGTCGGCGGCGGGAGGTGTCTTGGACCCGCCAAGCGCGGCTACGACGCCTGTGGCGGCGACGGCCGCGGTGAGGGTGGCCGCGACAGTGACGGCCGCAGCGCGCAGCCGACGTTGACGCCGGACGCGACTGACCATCTGCTCGACGGGTGGCGCCCCGACCGTGGTCTGGTTGCCTAGGCGTTCGAGAAGGTCGGTGAGGGACTGTTCGGTCATCGCAGCTCCCGCAGTTCGATGAGGTCGGGGTCAGTGGCCAGAGCTGACTTGGCGCGAGAGAGGCGGCTCTTGATAGTGCCGGGCGCGACGGCGAGAGCGTCAGCCATCTCGGTTTCCGTCTGGCCCAGGTAGTAGCGCAGCACGACGGCGATGCGTTGGTCCTCAGGTAGGCGCCTGAGTGCTTGCGCAATGGCGCTGGTGCCGTCGACCTGGTGCGTGGCGTCGCCGACAGGCTGGTCCGCACGGAAGCCGACCGGGGTCTCCCTGCGAGAGCGCCCGCGCCGAGAGGAGATGAACGTGTTGACCAAGGTGCGGTGCACGTAGGCGTCTCGGTTGTGGGCTTTCTGCACCTTGCTCCAGCTGCGCAGGCAGCGTTCGAGGGCGGCCTGCACAACGTCCTCGGCCTCCGCGGGCGAGCAACCGAGGAGAATGGCTGACCGCACCAGGCGGGGCCACCTGGCGCTAACGAACGCGCTGAAGTCGTCCACGTCCGTCATCGCGCCTCCGTTCCCTGCAGCCGTCCGCTGTCGTCGACAAGACGCACCATCCCGGCGAAAGGTTCCCTGTCGATGCTCCCGTCTCTTGGGCAGCGTGGCCAAGGACGCCGAAGCCTCACCGCGTGGCTGCACCGGGGCGGGATGGGCTCGCGGAGCGTGCCGGTGCGGGATGGGCTCGCGGAGCGTGCCGGTGCGGGATGGGCTCGCGGAGCGTGCCGGTGCGGGATGGGCTCGCGGAGCGTGCCGGTGCGGGATGGGCTCGCGGAGCGTGCCGGTGCGGGATCCCGCACTGGTCACGCACCAGATGCTGATCCGCTCGCGGGACGTGAACGAACCGGAGATCAGCGCAGGTCGGCCCGACCTTGACAGTCACAGGCGGCGACATGACTGCAGGCATCACCAACGCTTGTGGGCACGGCGTGTCCTTGACTCGAAGCGTGTTCTGAAGCTGGTGGCTAGGGTGGGGCCTGTGCGGCAGCGCAATCTCGAGACGGTGCACTGGCGCGTGTCGTCAGTTCGCCTCCCCGGGGCTACCCCGGGGGCCATCGGTACGTTCAGGCATCGCATCGCGCGCGAGGCGCTGCGCTTCGCTGCAGGTGATCGCGCGCACGACGGGACAGGTCGAGCAGCGCTGCCGCACCCTTTCTACGCCGACCCGTGGTCTTCGCCCAGGCCAAGCGCGCACCCGTGAGGCGGGATTTGGCGCGTGCGTTGGCTGCTGGTTTCCTTGCCGGTGCGTGGACCCGCGCGGGGTTGGTGGAAAGCGGTGCGTTGGTCCTGGGTCGGCGACGCCGCTGGTTGTCACCACTCGCCCGTCAGACGCTAGAGCTCTATCCCCGACCGCCGTCCGATCGTCCACGAGAGCTCGCGACAGTGATCGCGACGTTGCCTGCCGCGGAGAAGGCAGTCCACGACGAACCGTTCACTCATCCCGTCGCCTCCACCCGCATGCTCACGAACAGGTGGGCCCTGCCCGCTCTGAACGATCTGCACGACGTCGCGCAGTTCCTGGACCTCACTCAATCGGAACTGGGCTGGTTCGCCGACCCGCGACATCTGGCCCGCGAGACCAGCGCCGTACCCCTGCAGCACTATCGGGTGAGCCACCGCCTCGCTCCAAGCGGGGCTATCCGGGTCCTGGAGGCCCCCAAACTCGAGCTGAAGCGCATGCAGCGTGGTCTCTTGGACGACGTGGTGTCCCTGGTTCCCCCGCACGCAGCCGCCCGAGGATTCAGACCGGGTGGCTCGGTGAGATCCTACGCCGCCCCTCATGCGGACAGCAGGGTAGTGATCCGCCTCGACCTGGAGGCATTCTTCGCCAGCGTCACGGTCGCCCGCGTCTACGGCATTTGGCGTACCGCCGGCTACCCCGAACCCGTCGCGCACTGCTTGGCCGGGCTGCTGACGACCGTGCTGCCGCGGTCGCAGTGGCGTGCCGTGCCCCGTCCCGCCAACAACGCACTCCTCGACGCGCATTGGCGGCTCGGCCGACGGCTGGCCGTGCCGCACCTGCCGCAGGGCGCCCCCACGTCCCCGGCCCTCGCCAACCTCGCCGCTTTCCGCCTCGACGTTCGCCTGACCGCGCTCGCCAGGTCGTGGGGTGGTCGGTACACCCGCTACGCCGACGACCTCGCCTTCTCCGGCGGCCGCGGATGGGCGACCGGCACATCGAGGCTTCTCGACGCCATCGACAGAATCGTTCGAGACGAAGGCTTCCGGCTCAACCTCCGCAAGACCGGCGTCATGCCTCGCGGGGGACGTCAAACCCTCGGCGGTCTGGTCGTCAACGACAGGCCACGGGTCGCCCGCACCGAGGTAGACACTCTTCGTGCCATCCTCCACAACTGCCGCCGCCTAGGACCCAGCACCCAGAACCGAGACGACCACCCAGCCTTCGCCGAACACCTTCGAGGCCGGATCGCCTGGATCGCCCAGCACGATCCCACCCGCGGCGCCCGACTGCTGACCGAGTACGACGCCATCGACTGGAGCCGATGAACGCAGCGCCGCGTCGAGAGCGCGAGAGCACGGAGCCGGTACCAAGACAAGGCGAGGCGAGCCCAACCATTCGGCCAGCCGACGTGGGGCTAGTGGATCCGTCCCGCAAACCGAACCCACAACGGTGAAGCCCCAGGCCAGTCCCCTCGTCGCTCCTCAAGCGTCCCGGATAGCCCGTCCGGAGAGGTTCTCGGTGACGGCCCCCTATCCGGAGCGCGACACGCTTCTCACCGCGAACTCCCAGAACCTGAGCGTCCGCAACAGGCTCGAGGACGTTGCGTATGCTCAGGTTCGTCGCAGAACCGTCAAAATTCGCGCGAACTTCTAAAGAGCGGCCTCGATGGCCTCGTTGGTGTAGTAGAGCTTCTTCTCCAGCGGGTGGAGCACCGTCTGGACCTTGTAGGTGGCGTCGCCGATGCACCACAGCGCTCGGCCCTTGTCCTGCATCGCCCACCCGGAGACGAGGTCCTGGGCGATCGGGCCGAGCCCGAGCATCGAGTCGAGTTCGCGGGCGACGCGCGGCTTCTGGGCGCCGAGGATTTTGATGTCGGCCAGCTCGAGGAGGTCCTTGGCGATCATCGCGGCCTGGGAGTCGGCGTCGCCGACCGAGAGCAGGTCGGAGGGCTTGTGGAGGTTGCAGAACTGGATGTCGCCGCCCTTGCCGGCCATGCCGCGCGAGAGCCGCAGGTCGGCGTCGAAGCTGGCCACCGCGGCGGTTCCCAGGCGCATCTGCTTCCAGACCTCGTCGCGCACGACGATGCGCAGGTCGCCCGGTTCGGCGATCTCCCGCAGGCCGCGGCCCCAGGAGTTCATGCACAGCAGCGCGATGCCCACTGCCTCATCGCCCAGGCCGTCGAGCCGGGAGAGGCTGAACGACTGGATCGGGGCGCGCCAGTCGACCTCGATGTTGGTGAAGTCGTCGAAGAGGCCGGCCAGTGTGCCGGTGACCAGCTCGCCGAGTGCGTTGCGCAGCAGCCGGGTGTCGTCGAGGAACACGCGGGTGTTCGCGTACTCGCAGGCCCGGACGAGCTCCTCGGTGGGGTTGCGGAGCAGGTCCCACAGTCGCGGGATGGTCGTCTCCTTGAGGATGGTGTTGCCGGCGGCGTAGCCGGTGAGGATCTGCAGTGCGTTGCGGACGACGTCGGACTCGTCGGGGCCGAAGGGCACCCGGCGCTCGTCGTCGATCTTCATGGAGCCGACCAGGCCGCGGACGAGGACCAGCCAGCGCTTGAAGATGATGGTGGCGCGGCGCTGCTGTTCCTCGGCGGAGAGGTCCTTCCAGCCGTCGCCGAGCGGGCCCATGTCCAGCGGGTTGACCCGGGCCCAGAAACCGGGGGCGATGACGAAGGGCTCGACCCCGAGCGCGCGGCACAGGGACTCGTACTCGTCCTTGACGTCGCCGGTGACCAGGGTGCGGTAGCCGAAGGGCATCATCCGGGTGCAGAACGCCTTGGTGGTGCCGGACTTGCCGCTGCCGGGCTTGGCGAACTGGAAGATGTTGGGGTTGGTCGCCGGCACGTCGTCGCGCAGCACCCACCCGAACGGGTCGCAGTAGAACGAGCCGCCGGAGAGCTGGTCGACGCCCATCTGCGCCCCGGTGGGCGGCAGGGCGGGCGCGGAGACGAACGGCCAGAACACCGGCGCCTGGTCGCTGGTCATGCGCCAGGCCGACGCCGGCGCCGTGGCGGCCGCCCAGCCGCGGCCGCCGCGAGCTGCGCCGCGGCGCGGGGCGTACTTGAAGATCCGGGGCTCCTTGGCCTCCGGCTCGAGGGCGGGGATCGTGGGCAGGTCGTGACCGAAGTCCGACAGCAGGGCGGCCATGTCACGGCCGCTACCTCGGTTGCGGCGGGCGGTGGTGGGCATCAGGCGTCTCCGCTCCGGGTCAGGCTCATCCCGACGGGGATGGTCGAGGCGGCGAAGCCGACGTCCTGGGCGAGGTCGAGCCGCAGCGGCGCGAACCCGGCGCGACGGATCGAGGCGTCCAGGCGGCGGCCGAACTCGGTGATTCGCAGCGTCTTGGGAACCGTGACCGTGCAGACCGCGTACGGCCGGACCAGCGAGTTGCCGCGGGCCAGCTTGGCGTCCAGGCCGCGGGCCTTGTGGGCCTCGTCGCGCTGCTTGGCGCGGGTCTTGCGGCCGAGCTTCTCGTTCATGCCCTCGGCCAGGTCCGCGGCCCACTCGGCGTTGCCGGACTGCCGGTCGGCCTTGGACTGGGACACGATCGGGAAGGCGACGACGAACGAGCGCCGCTCCCCGGACTCGCTGGGCGTGAGGATCGGCGCGAGTGCGCCCATCGCGACGCCGCGGGTCGGGAGCTTGATCGTGGCGCTGATCGAGTTCCACGCGTCGTGGCTGTAGTGCCGCACCGTCGCGTCTGCGCCCGAGGGGCCAGCCAGTGCCCAGGGCACGTCGGCGTTCACGTTCGGGTCCTTCTCCCGCATGGCGAGGGCCTCGACGATGCTGGCGCGGTCGCCGGGGGCGAACCCGGTCCGGGACGCCAGGGCGAGCTCGGGCGAGGTGAGCCAGCGGACCGAGGTCATGCCCATCGGGCCGCGCAGCTGTGCCTCGATCTCGGCCATGAGCAGGTAGATCTCGCGGCAGCGTCCCTCGAACCCGCCACCGGACTCCTTGGCCGACCGGGCGATCCGGGTCTCCGGGACGACGATCGTGATGAACTGCTCGGTGCGCACCGAAGCCTGGGTGAGGCCGACGGCGAGGTCGCTGTTGACCACCTCCGACAGCTCCGGCGCGTTGCCGCGACGGTGCTTGGTGACCCACAGCTCGCGCTCGGCACCGTCCTCGGGGACGGTGCGGATCATGAACAGGATCTCGTCGATCTTCTCGGTACGGCCGGCGACGTCGAGCAGACCGGCCAGCGCCTCGCCGTAGCGGTTGCGCTCCTCGGTGTCCTTCATGCCGATGCCGGGGTGGACGACGGCGGCGGTGACTGCCCAGGTCTTGGTGGCGTCGTCGTGGATCACCGCGACGCGCTGCAGCTGCGAGCCGTGCGGCGGGCCGTCGTGGATCTTGATGCCCTGCAGCACCCCGGGAAGGTCGGGGGTGTCGAGGTCCTCAGCGCGACCCTGCGCAGCCTTGGCACGGAAGGAGGTCCAGCCGAGCAGCCCGCCGACGGCGTACATGCTCGAGGCGAACACCCAGCCGGTGGCCGAGCGGCCCCGGACCGGGATGACGGTGATGGCCAGTAGGAACAGCCAGACCAGGGCGAACAGGAACGCGGAGAACCACGCTCCGCGGCTGATCGCCCAGAACGCCGGCAGGCTGGCCAGCGCCAGGAACATCAGCTGGCCTCCGGAGAGGCCGAAGAACCAGCCGATGCGGTCGCGCTGGTAGTCGGCGTAGATGGTCATCGTCGGCTTCCTTCCGGGTCAGTAGAGGTCGATCGGGATCGGGGGCCGGAGGCAGGGTGCATCGGCTACACCGCCACCGGGGGGATCCCGCCGGCGGCCGCACCAGCCCCGCCAGCGCCGCCGGCCGCTCCCCCGCCACTGGCGGCGGGAGTCTTGGGCGTAGCTGCGGCTCCTCCGGACCCGCTCTGGCCGCCACCCGAGCCGCCGCCGGGTGCGCCACCGGTGGGCAGCGTCGGCGGTGTCGGGGGTGCCGGCGGCATGGGCGGGTTCGGGGGCGGGTCGTCGTCGCCGATGTTCTGGGAGCCGGGGTGCGTGCCGCTGCTCTGGTCGCCGGACTGGCCACCCGACTGGCCACCGGACTGGCGGCCACCCATGCCACGGAAATCAGGGCCGTAGGTGCTCTGCCCGACGCCGGCCTGGTTGGTCTCGTCCGACATCAGGGAGGTGGCCTTGGCGCCAGCGGAGTTGATCCAGCCCATGCCGGTCGACAGCGCCTGCCCGACCGGGCCGAAGCTGCCGAGGAGGCCCTGGGTGGACTTGTTGAACCGGTCGCCGGTCGAGGCCTCGGCGCTCTGCTCACCCGAGGAGCGGCCGTTCCCGTCGGTGGTCGACGCGGCCGAGGAGCCGCCGCCGGCACCACCACCGCTGAGCAGGCCCTGGAGGCCACCCTGGATGGCCATGCCCTGACGGAACGACGCTCCGCTGGGGGTGCCGGGGTCGACGAAGGCCAGGAGCTTGAACAGGGCCAGCGGTGCGACGACGCTGATCAGGATCGTCATCACCGCCGGCAGCGCGGTGCCGAACGCCTTGGCGGTGTCGTCGGCGAGGTGGGCGGCGACACCGTTGGCGAACTGCACTCCGATGCCCAGCACCATCACCATCAGCACCGGGGTGAACGCCGCGGCGTGGAACCACCGCAGGCTCTTCCAGAACCAGGAGCGGGTGAAGTCGGAGACCAGCCCGGCCGCCGAGAGCGGGCCGGTGGCGGTCAGCACGAGCAGCGACGCCGCGCGGGCCAGGTAGACCAAGACGTGCCCGATCGCGGCCAGCCACAGGAAGATGCCGAGGAAGGCGAGCGCGGTGGCCACGCCAGCGTCGGTGATGTCGTCGATACCGAGGCCGCCCAGGGGATCCCAGTCGGGCCAGGTCTGCACCTTGAGCAGCGACTTCATCAGCGCCTTGGTGATGGCGCCGCACGCGGCGACGATCATCACGCAGTAGCCGAACCAGCAGGCGCAGACCAAGACGAACTGGCCGGCGCCGATGAACGCCCGCGCGAGCCCCTTGCCCTCGCGCTTGAACGCCGCAGCACCGAGTTGGATCGTCGCCAAGATGACCACCAGGGCGAGCGCGAGCCAGAGGGTGAAGGCGTAGACGTCCTTGCCCGGTCCGTCGGCGCGCAGGTCGGGGGTCAAGAACAGCTCGCTGAACGTGAGCACGATGCGCAGCACGAACAGGCCGGAGTTCCAGACCGCGAGCATGGCCGCCGTCCAGGCGTCGGCCGCGGCCTTGGCGATGACGTCCCCGATCGCCTCGAACGGGTTGGGGATGTCGCCGAGGCCCGGGATGCCGCCACCGAACAGGTCGCCGACGTTCGGGAGGCCGGGGATCCCGGGCAGACCGGGGACGCCAGGCAGTCCCGGGAGCCCGGGGAGTCCGCCGTCGCAGATCGCGTCGAGGATGCCGCAGCCGTCCGGGAGCAGCCCGGCGGCCCCGTCGAGGACGTCTCCGGCGCCGTTGATCACGTTCCCGGCGCCGTCCTTGACCTCGCCGGCTGCGTCTTTGCCGCAGTCGATCGGGTCCTTGGCGCAGTCGACGGCGTCACCGCCGAGGTCGCACAGCGCGTCGGGGCCGGGGCAGCCCATCTTGACCTTGCGGGCCGGCAGCTGGCCGGCGGTCTCAACCGTGGCGACGTTCGCCGTGGCGGCCGCCGGCTCGGCCGCGGCCGCGGCGGGCGGCTGGATGGCCATGGCCGCCCCGAGGAGCGTGGTGAGGACCAGGACCGCCAGGGCGCCAATGCCGAGGCGGGTCACCCGGTGGAAGAGGTCGCCGGCGGTCACTGGGGGGCTCCCTTGATCGGGATCCAGCCGGCCTGCTTGTACTCCGGGGTGCCGGGCGCGACCGCCCTGGGCTGGCCGGTGGAGACCAGGTGCTCGATGTCCTCATCGCTGCCCTGGACCAGGCGCCAGTCGCCCACACCGTCGACCTCGATCCAGCGCATCAGCTGGGTGCCGGCGTAAAGGCCGTCGCTGACCTTGCCGTTGGCGGTGGTGAGGGTGACGTAGCTGAGCAGGTTCACCGCGTAGTAGCCGGTGTCGAGCTCCTCGAGGGTGTAGGCGATCGGGGTCACGGCGTACGACGCGGGCGGGGGGACGTCGCCCTCCTTCGGGACGCCGGCCTGCTGGCGGCGCAGTGCGACGGCGTCGCGGGCGCGCTGCTCGAAGACGGCCTTGTCCTCGGGGTTGGCGTACAGGCCGGCGACGGCGGCGGCCTGGTCGTAGTCGAACCCGACCTGGGCCTTGGTGACCTCGACCTGCAGCGCGACCGCGCCCAGGTCGGTCTGGGGGAACCGGGTCGGGTAGCCGTCGACCACCTCGGCGCCGGTCGGGATCTCCACGCCGTCGGCGGGGGCGGTCTCCGGGGCGACCTGGTCGACCGAGACGTTCTGCCCCTGCTGCCCGGTCTGGCTCGAGGAGTCGCCGCTGGTCTTGTCGGTGCCGCGGCTGTCGTCGGTCCGGCCGCGCGCTCCGAGCCAGACGGCGGTCGCCACCAGGGCCGCGATCACCACTAGGACGCCCACGCGCAGCAGGGTGGTGCGGGACTCCCCCATCGAGTCGTTCATGCGGCTGCTCATCTCAGTGCTCCCCTTCGTGGTGTCCGTGGTCGTGGTCGCCGGGGTTGGTGGGTTCGGTGTGGTCGGTGGACCAGGTGCGCCAGCCGGCCTCGTGTGCCAGCTGGGTTCCGGGCCAGGTCGCGGGCGCGGGTGCCGGCGGGGCGCCAGGGGCGACCATCCAGCGGCCGCCGACCCAATGCATGCGCTCGCAGTGCGCGAAGGCGATCTGGCCTTCGGACTTGTAGGTGGCGCTGACCTTCATCAGCACGCAGACCGTGGCCCAGTCGGGGCCGTCGGTGCCCTTGACTAGCGCGGCGGCGGGCTCCAGGGAGACCGAGGCGCTGGGGTCCTTGACCTCGCCCATCCCGGTGCTGGAGAGGAACGCGCGGACGCTGGCGGTGATCCACCAGTCCTCCGCCCGGACCCCGCCGGGCAGCGCCCAGGCGTTGTAGACCTCCTCGGCGGTGCTCAGGCTCATCGACTGCAGCACCGCGACGTCGATCTGGGCCAGCTGGCCGATCGCGCCCTCCGGGGTCTGCGGGAACCCGGTCATGACGAACGCGGGTCCGATTACTCCGGTCCCGGTCGGGATCTTGATCTCCGGGGCCTTGGCGCTGGTGGTCTCGGCCGGGAAGGCCGCGCTCTCGGGCACGGTCAGCATCGGCTCGGCCGCGATCTCGTCGCGATGCGCGGCACCGCGGGCCACAGTCGAGCGCTCGGTGACGCCGGTGGCCACTCCGGTGTTCGCGCTGGCCTCGCCACCGATACCGGAGACCGCCAGGTAGATCGCGTACACGAGGCCGCCGAGCAGGAGCGCAGCCACGGCGACGGCGGCCGCAAGGATGCCGAGCAACCGGCGCCGGCTCCACTCGCTGGTGCCTTCTGCCTTCTTCGTGGCTGCGCGCCGCATCAGATGCAGCCCTTGCCGAGGATCCCGTTGAGCATCCCGGGCAGCACTAGGTAGGCGATCGCGCAGGCGAACACGACCACCACCGAGATCACGCCGACCTTGGAGGCGTGCGGCAGGGAGAACACCCGGCCGGCGATGATCGCGCCGATGGCGATGATGATGCCGAGACCGAACAGGACGATGACGCCCCACAGCACGTAGCTGGTGATCTCGTTGGTGGGGCCGACAGCACCCGGGGGCGCCTTCGGGCAGACCTTGGCGGCCATCGGGAGGAGTGCGGTCATGACGTCCATGGGTGGACTTCCTTTCTGGGGTGGCTGACCCGGGCGGGTCAGGCGCTTTCGCTGGCGTCGGTGGACAGGTGTTGGGGCTCGAGCAGCTGACGTGCTGCCGAGATCAGGGGGGCCGGGACGGGCCGGGAGTCCAGGCCGTTGACCGCGAGGTCGCGGTCCTCGGGGATCTCCACGCACCGGTCCGCGTCCAGGGCGCGACGTACGGCGGGGCCGCCGGCGTGCTCGAGGCCGCGGGGCCACTTCTTGCGACGGGGCCCGCGGATGGCGAGAGTGATCTGCTCGGGCTGCCAGTGGCCGGCGAGGAGGTCCATGACGACACCGGCGCGGCGCATCCCGGGGACGGTGGCGGTGCTGACCAGGACGACCTGGTTGGCGGTGCGGACGGCCTCGGCGAGCCAGCAATCGGTGGCCAGCAGCTGGCCGGCCTCCCAGCCGATGTCGAGGATCGTCAGCTGGGTGTCGTGCTCGGCGTCGGTGGGCAGCGGGACCTCGTCGACGCCGGCGAGGACCTCGCTGGCGCGCTCGAGCAGGACGTGGTCGCGCTTGCCCTGGCGCCAGTCGGTCGGGTGCAGGCCGAGCTCGGCGGTGCTGGCCGCGGCGAGGCCGGAGGCGGTGACCGAGCAGCACTCGATGACGCGGACCGGGGCGGCTGCAGCGAGGCCGGTGGCCAGGGCGACGGTGCTCGCGCCGACTGAGCCTGCGGACCCGATCACGGCGATGGTGTGCTCGCCGTCGGCCGGGGTCCAGTCGTCCTCGGCGGCGGTGCCGCGGCCGCGGGGGCCCTTGCCGCCGCCGGGGCCGGTGCGGAACTCGCCGGCGTTCAGTGCCTGCCAGGCGCGCTTGAGCTCGTCGACGCCGACCGGGCGGCTCGACGTCTGGGTGCTCACTGGGCCTCCCCGATGGTGCCGCGGCGGAACTCGAGTGCGGCGCTGACCTCGGCCGGGGTCAGGGTCGCCAGCTGTGCCTTGGCGGCCTGGACTTCGTGCAGCTGCGCGACGCAGCCGGTCAGCTGCTCGATGGCCTCGATCTCGCGGCCGGCGATCGCGAACAGTTCGGCGACCTGCTCCGGCGTTCGGGTCTCGCCGTCGTGGGTGTTTGTCATGGGCTTCACCACCTCCAGTCGCCTATGTGTTGCGGGGTGGTTCGAGCGATCACTTCCGGGCCTATTCGTCATGGCCGAACTTCCTGGGGGCGGCCGCGGCGAGGGCGCGGACGGTGCGCGAGCCGTGACGTCGGACGGTTGCCTCCGAGACCCCGATGCGGGGCGCGACACGGCTGGAGACCTCGTTGCCGAGCAGGCCGCCGTAGCCACGCGCCAGACGCCGGGTCTCGACCCGGTCGGCCTCCTCGACCAGGCACAGCAGCAGGTACCGGTCGGCGGGGCTGATGACCTCGTGGTCGCACGCCCAAGCGAGCAGCTCCAGGAGCTCCTCGGTGGCCGTGGGCTCCTCCTGCTCGGGGCCGGCGTCGGCGAGGATCTCGGGGCGGTGGAAGAGCGCGCCTGTGACCCGCTCGGTCGGCATCTCGGCCGAGTAGCCGGCGCCGCCGTCGGCGCTCGTTATGTCGCCGGCCGAGAAGGACTCGACGAGGGTCGTGTTTGCCCAAGTGCGGTCGGCGCGGGAGACATAGAAGAAGTCGCCGACCTCGCGGAGCACGCCGACGCGGGTGTTGATCAAGATGTTGGCCGCGACCTTCCGGAGCCGGCGCCACTTGAACGTGCGGACCTCGATCCACAGCTGCGAGGCCACGAGCTCGTCGACACGCTCGACCGCCGACCAGGTGCCCGCCATGACCGGCTGGCTGTCGCGGAAGACCTCGCGCGGCGGGAGGGTGCTCAGCCAGCCAGCTAGCCGGCAGGCGCCGGGCAGCAGGCACTTGGCGAGCGCGGCCGCGGCCGCGATGTCGTCACCACCGTCGGGGGCGGCCAGCATGGCCAGCGCCAAGAGGGCCTGGTCGGATTCTTCGTGGTCCACCGTCGGCAGCCAGGAGCGGAGGTCGTCGAAGTTGTCGACCACGCCGAGGCGCGGATCGGTGGCCACCCAGGCCGGCCACTTCTGGCGGGCCTGGTCGAGCAGTTCGCTGTTGTCGTCGAGGCCGAGCTGGTCGCCCACACTCATCGCACTCGCTCCTTTCGTCCGTGGCTGTGCACGGCAGAAAGGTCGCGAGCGGGCGTCCCCGCATCCGTCCCCCCAGACCCCTGATTTCAAGGGGGGACGCTGAGGGGGGACGCGCGTTTGCGCAGGTCAGAGGGCGTCCCCCCGAAAGTTGAAGAAGTTTCTGGCCAACCCCTTGCGCAGCCCCGCCGCGTGTCGAGATGCAGCGAAAACGAGGCGATCGGAAATTCGCCTCAAGAACACTGAATCGGTAGAGATTCGCTCGGCCAGCCGGGGCCTCGTCGCCGATGCCGATCGGTTCACGCACCGTCAGCTCGTCGAGCTCGTCCGCCCACACCTCCAGGAGCTGGAGGCGGCCCGCACTGACTCCGTCGTGGTGACTGCAGAACCGGGAGCCCGTGTCGCCGGGCGTTGCTACCTTGAGCTGTCCCCTCGAATCGTGGAGTCGCCCTTGAAGCACCAGCTGCAGTTGCTGAGCCCCGGTGCCTTTCAGTCGATGGCAGCCGCCCTCGCGATCGCCCAGTTCGGCTCGGGAGTCCAGGTCATGGGCGCAGGAAAGGACGGCGGCCGCGACCTCTACTTCGAGGGGTCTCTGACGTTCGGCTCGGCCGACGGTTCCACATCTGAGACGCTAACCGGGTACACCGTCTTCCAGGTCAAACATCACGACAAGGTCTCCGACTCGGAGACCGCCAATGCCTCGTGGCTTTGGGGAGAAGTGAAGAAGGAGCTCGACGCCTGGTCCGAGTGGGACAAGAAGGACCCGCGCGACCCGGTGCCCGACCAACTCATCTTCATCACCAATGTCGCCCTCACGCCGGTTCAGAACACTGGCGGCCACGACGTGATCCACAAGAACATCAAGGCCTACCGGGACAAGCTCAACGACGCGAGCCGCGACATCGACGATCAGAACGCCATCCTCGACAAGGTCCAGCGACGCAAGAGGATCGCGCACATCAAGACGATCCGATTCTGGGACGGCAACCAACTCGACGCCCTGTTGAGCACCAGCGACGCGGTACGTCGTCGATTCGACGCGTTCCTGACCGCCAGCGACGTGTTCACCTTCATCTCCGAGCTCACCGGGAATGTCCCGGTAAAGGACAGCGAACCGGTGTTGCTCGACCAGGCCCGCACGGAGCTCCTCTCCGACGGACTGGTCTACTTCGATGACGCCGGCGACCGCGACAACCGAGGCATCCCAGTGCACGAGGTCGCAATCGACCTCCCAGTGACGTTCCCAGGAGGAGGAATCAGGAGCACCGTGCTGGGGCATGTGCTCGAACGCGGCGACAACATCCTCGCCCGAGATATCACGGCCGTAGACGGGCCGCGGCACATCGTGCTCACCGGCCAGCCGGGCAACGGAAAGACCACGATCTCCAAACTGATCGTGCAGGCCTACCGCGTGGCCGCACTCAAAGGCTCAACTGCACTGGGCGCGAACCACGACGCGGTGATCGCCGGCACCGAGGCCGTGCTGCAGAAGCTGGGACACGAACTCCCGCGGCACCGTCGATGGCCACTGCGCATCGATCTGGCGCATTACGCGGAGGAGCGGGGCCACAAGCTCGACGAATCACTGATGCGCTACGTGTCCGAACGCATCAGCAAGAAGTCGAACCACGGAACCGTCACGCCAGCCACCCTCACCTCCTGGCTCCGCGCCTGGCCATGGGTTGCCGTATTCGACGGCCTCGACGAAGTCACCGAGCCCGAGACCCGGCGCACCGTGATCGAGCGGGTGGTGGAGTTCGTCAACAACGCCGAGGGAGACCGATGCGACCTCCTTGCGGTGATCACCACGCGACCAGTGGGCTACACGGAGAACATCGACCCAACGTCGTTCGAGACCGTCGCGTTGGACGACCTCACCCCCAACGAAGCGCTCGCCTTCGGAGCCAAGGCCGCCCAGGTGCGCCTCAATGGCGACGAGGAGCGGATCGACAAGGTCACCGTGGCCCTTCGCAACGCCGCCCAGGATGAGAACCTCGTCAAGCTATTGCGGACTCCGCTGCAGGTGCTCATCTTGTCGATCATCGTCGACGGTGCCGGGACCATCGCGCCCGACCGGTACAGCCTGTTCTGGAGCTACTACGACACCGTCGTACGGCGCGAGCGCAACAAGCCGACTATGGTCCGCACGTTGCTGACCAAGTACGAGCCGTTCATCCACCAACTTCACGAGCGTGCGGGTTTCGTGCTGCAACAGCGCAGCGAGACCGCCGACCACTCCACCGCCGTGCTGACCGAGCCAGAGCTGCGCGACATCGTCTGGCACATCCTCGACGAGGCTGAGTTTCAGCCTGACGGGCATCACTCTGACGTCCTGGATTCGATCATCAAGTCAGCAACGCAGCGGCTCCTCCTCATTGCGCCAAGGAGCGACGGCTTCGGCTTCGACGTGCGCTCACTCCAGGAACTCATGGCGGCGAGGCGAATCAGCGACGCGCCCCTGGAGACCCTCATCGACAGGCTCCGTCTCCTCGCGCCCAGCCCGCACTGGCGCAACACCTGGTTGTTCGCGACCGGACGGATGTTCGCCGAACCGCGCGCCCACGAACACCAGGCCGTGGTCGAACTCGTCGAGACGATCGACGTAGGTGCAGCCGAACGAATCGGCGAGCACCTACCGATCGGCCCCGAACTCGCTCTCGACATACTCGACGACGGCATGGCTCGCGCCTGGCCAAGTTGGAGCCGGCGAATCCTCGCCCACGGCCTCCACGTGCTCGACGCTCCCTCCGCCTTCAACCTCGACCGGGCCCTACGCATCCTTCTGCGGTACGCCGACGGCGGCGCCGACCAACGAGACGCCGTAGCGCGAATGATTCGGGACGACCTGACCGCGACGGCAAACCGCCTGACCCTCGCCAGCGCGGCCGAGATGGTGCCCGCGATCGAACGCGATCTGCGCGTCCACGAGCGCACGCTCGGTCTCAGCTTCGTCTTCGACCAGTTCGCCAGGAGCCCGCACCCCGCAAGCCCTCGCGTGGACTGGGACGCCTTGAACGAGGAACTGGACACAAGCCCCCACCCGGACACGCTCGACCCCGTTATCCGCGGTGCGGCCGACGCGCTAGAGGCAATCAAGAACGAGGTCTTCACCGAGGAGCACGAAGCCGACCTCGTCGCCTGCCTGAACCACCCTGAGGCAGCCGAAGTACTGAGCGCGGCTCTCACTCACGTGCTTCCTGGCGACGTGGCGCTGTTCCTCCAACTCAGGTCCGTTCTCTCACAACGCTTCCGCGACCCCCTCGGCGACCGCATCCTCGCCTGATCCGAAGCCCCGTTCGCCGCCATGCTCGGCACTTGGGGGCGACTACCTCGCTTGTCGTGATCTCCGTCGCCGCAGATGGTCGCCCTGGGGGAAGACGACCGGTCTGCAACGGCCGTCCCCTCCGGCCACCTCGATCTTGAGCGCCGGTCTCGGCTCCGACCCGCCCACGCAATCTCTGTCGGCGACAGCCGCTCAGACTTCTTTGCAACTCGACACCGCGAAGTGCCCGGTCGAGCTGCGCCTACCGGGCACTGGCGCGGCCGCGATCGGCCAGGTGAGCGGCCCACCCCGGCGGCGCCGCGGCGAAGTTTCCGGTTCCTCTGCGGCCCCGCGACGGGGCGTGCTCTACTTGGCGCCAGAGCCCCAGGTGACCCGAGACGCCTGGGGCTCGCCCCTTGCATCGGGCACCCCATCGGGCCGGCTATCGCCCGAGCCGTCCCGCCGCTATGCCGCCGGAGAAACGAGAAGAGGTCCCCGTCCTTACTCGAGGACGGGGACCTGGTTCTGACGCGGAGTTAGCGGGTGACGCCGACGCCGCGTGGGCTCATGTAGGTCGCGACCGGAACGATGCTCAGGTGCCAGGTGGCGCTCCACTCAGCGAAGGTCGAGAAGCCGCCCGGCCCCGGCTTCTCCGCGGCCACGATCGCCTCACCGTCGCGGGCCATACGTGCGATCCACTCGGCCGGTTGGTCGTCGCCGAGCTCGCCGTCCACGACCACCGGCGGCTCGGCGACGAACTCACACCCTCGGGAGCTCGGTGAGGCGACCCCCGACGTTCTTCATGCCCTTGCCACGTCATTGGGTCAGCACCTGTGCCTCGCCGATGCGGATCGGCAGCGGGTCGGTGGTCAGGTCGAACTCGATGGTTCCGGACTGGCCGCCACCGGTCCACTCGACAACCCAGTGGCTCGTGGCAGTGACCTGGTAGGCGCCGTCGGGCTGGTCCGTCGACATCTTCGCGTAGCGGTGCCCGCAGGTCGGCGAGTCCTGCTTGCCGTAGTGATCGGCGTACGGGGTGCCCTTGCCGGTGCAGTTCACCTTCGTCCCGTCCCCCATGTCCCACACGATGCTGGAGACGCTGGCGGTGGCACTGACCGAGACCGATCCCTCGCTGGCCGATGCAGTGATCGGGCCGAACGTGTCGTCGGTGGGGCTGTCGACCCACATCCACACCGGCAGCCCCACGAGGCCGACCCGGTTTGGGCCAGACTCGGGGACAATACCGATCTTGATGGGGTCCAGGTCCATCGAGGCAATCGCTCGCTGGGCGAGCACTACCGGGTCGATGCCGACTTCACCCGTCTGCACCCAGGTGTACTCCCAGGACGACCCGGGCGGTGGGAAGTAGCAGACGTGCCAGGCGCCGTCTTCCTCCGTCTGGCCATCCGGCGGAACAAGATCCTCGCCCAGCTCCTCAGCAGACGGTCCGATCCAGCACTCGTGCAGGCTACTCCACACCGACCCTCCGGGGCCGGTGCACGGAATCTCGCGGCCGTTGTAGTTGCAAGTCGAAGAGCCACCAGTGTTGCCACTGCCGTTGTCACCGCCATTGCCGCCGCCGTCCTCGTCTTCACAGACGACCTCACCGGTCTCCTCGTCGACGTCGCAACCATCAGCGTTGGCTGCGGGCGCCACGGCGACTGCGACTACGAGCGACGCCCCAAGCATCGCCAGAAGAGCGAGAAATCGTCTCAGCATGACTCGTCCCACAGGAGATCTGATTCGGACACCTTCCACGTGCCCTTGTCCTTGATGAGGGTGTACTTGACCGGCACAGGGTTGCGAAGAGGGTTGCCGTCCGGAGCGGTGTAGTCAGGCTTCCGCACGTTGCCCTTCACCTTCACCGTTACGCCAGAGCGGTCCTCGCAGTCGGTGATCTCGATCGAGTTGCCCCGGTTTCGGGGCTCACCGAGCATGTGGACGAAGCTGCCGGTCTTGGTGACATCTGCCTTCTTCATGCCGACCACGGTTTCCTGCAGCTCGAGGAACTCGTCGCCCGTCGCGACCGGGTTGAGGGTCTTGAAGTCGATCGTCCGCTTACGGTGCGCCAGGTCCCTCACCTCCAGGTATCGCGTCAGCTGCGCGGCCGCCTTCTCCTCATCTGTCTTCGGAGTCGGCGAGCTGGTGGGCGCCGTCGGTGATTGGGACTGGCTCGGGGTCTCCTGGACCGTGGGCTCGTTGTCGTCGCCGCCGCAGCCGGTGAGAGCCAGGGCGAGGGCGAGGGCCACTCCCCCGAGTGCGGAGTGGTGCTTCCTCATGCGGTGTCTCCTCCTGTGGTGGGCGGGGCCATGACGGATCGCTGGTTGACGTCGTTGGCGATGTGCTCGAGGTGTTCTTCGGCGGCGTCGACGAGCTCTGCGAGCGAGCCGTTGTCGGCCGGGTCGAACCCGAACTTCTTGTCGGCGTTGTAGAGGGTTCGGATGGTGTCGCGCACGAACACGGCCCGGGCGACGCGGCGGGCGTCGAGGTCGGCGTGGTCGGCGCCTGCCGGGGCGTAGCGGCCGGTGATCTCCTGGTCGAACGTTGCCATGTGCTGGTGCTCCCTTCCCCGAGTCAGCTCGCGAGCCAGCCGTGCGTACGGATGATTGTCTTCGTGCGCTCCGACAGTTCCATGGGCGCGTCGCCGTCGTCGGACCGGTTGCAGATCTCCTCGCGCAGGATCCGGTCGGCCTCGAGCTGGTCGCCCTCGGCCTTCATGACGTGGGCCAGGCACAGGCGGGTGCTCTCGCCGTCGGGGTCGGCCCGGTTGGCGACGTACGCCGCGGAGCGGGCCTTGACGAGGTCGCCGGCGGCGAGGGCCTCGGTGACGACGATGAGGGCGACGTCGGCGATCCAGCCGCCCGCCATGAGGTCGACGCGGTCGGGCTCGTTGGCGAGCCAAGCCCACCCTTCCTCGCGCAGCTGGCTGAACGGCTGCGCCTCTCCGACCAGCTCGAGCGCGGTGCACAGGTCCGCGACACCTTCGGCTCCGCCGCGGGCCTGTCCGCGCTTGCGGAGGCGGAGGAAGAGGTCGAGGTCGACGAGCAGGCCGTCGTCGACCTGGTAGACGTTGACCCCGGTGACCTTGGCCGCCGGTGCCTTGTCCGCGTAGGGCAGGTGGTCCTCGCCGGTGCGGGGGTTGGTGCCGAGCCAGTCGCGCACGATGTTTGTGTAGTCGCGGACCTTGCCGTCGGAGATCGAGAACGCGTCGCGGATCTGCTCGCGGGTGGCGCCGTGCTTGCGGTGCAGGGCGAGGAAGGCCAGCAGCTCGGTGAAGTACGGCTTGCGCTTGGCCAGCGCCTTGCCGTGGGTGCGCGCGGTGACCGGGCCGAGCAGGGTGAGCCGCGGACGGTCGCAGTCGGTTGAGAACCAGTCGGCGATGTCCTGGTCGAGGGTGGGGTCCTTCTCCTCGACCTCGGCGCGGACGTGGGCGGGGACCTTGGGGGCCAGGGCATCGAGGTCCTCCTGCACGATGGCGCTCTCGCGGATGTAGTCCTCGTCCTCGCCCTCGAGCAGGGAGGACATCGGCTCGTCGACGGCGTCCTCGGGGGTGTTGCGCGGCAGGGTGTACTCGCGGCGCAGGGCTCCGGAGGAGTCGGTGTAGGCCTCCCAGCCATCGGTGGCGGTCTCGTCCACCGGGGTGTCGACGTACTCCGGGGTCTCGCTCTGGGCATAGACCAGGGCGCAGCCGCGGGCCTCGTCGCTGGTGAGCCCGACCGCGATCAGGTTGAGGTCGGCGTGCTCGAGGACGACGCGGCCGGTGTTGGTCATGTGCAGCACGGCACCGGGAGTGTTGGGGCGCTCGCCGGCGACCACGATGGAGGTCGCGGACTGACCGACGTTGTCGTTGACCAGCTGGAGCAGCTGCTCGAGGTCGTCGGGGTCGCCGGCCGCGGCGTCCAGCAGCAGCATCCGTGCGGGCCAGGTGTCGTCGTCGACGCTGCCGGTGCGGGCCGTGGACACGTCGGTGTCGTGTCGCTTCGCACGGTCGACGGTGGTCACCGCCGCGGCGAGGATCTCCGCGGTTGCGGGCGTCCCGGCCGCGCCGGTCGGGTAGTAGGTGATCCGCTCGTCCATGGCGACGGTCTCCTCTGCCACGCCGATGCAGTCGACCTGGACGCGACGCGACCACGGGTTGACGGCCAGCTGGGCGGCGAGGTGGCGGGCGAAGTCGCGGCCGTAGGTGGGGTCGCCGCTGATGGTCAGTGTGGAGAGCGCCTCGCAGTTCAGCAGCCAGGTCTCGCCGGTGTCGCTCATGCCGATGGTGGCCAGCAGCGGGTAGGGCGGCTCGACGTTGCCGGTGTCGGGACCGAGGTCCTCGAACGCGGTGTCGGTGGTGACGTGCCAGTGGGTCTGGTCGGGGCTGCCCACCCAGGGAGCGGGGACGGCGGCCGGCGCGCTCAGGTGCAGCGTCAGCTTGCCGTGCGCGAGCTCAACCGCGGCGAGCGGCGGCATCGTGGTGCCCTGGGCTCCGACCGCGGCCGCGAGGCGCCGCAGGGCCTCGTCGGCGAACTCCACGGTGGCGGCCGCGGCGGAACCGGTCGCGTTCAGGGTCATCTCCACCGGCGCGAGCTCGGGCGGCGGGGCGGCGATAGCGCGTCCGGGCGGCCGGTTCCGGAAGGCGGAGCGCCGGCGCGACCGCAGGGCCATGAGCAGGGCTCCGGAGAGCAGGACGCCCCCGCCGGTGAGACCGGCGAGGACCCAGGGTGCCTCGAGGATCGAGTCGTCGGTGTCGTCGACCTGGTCGACGTCGGCGGCCGGCGCCGCCGGCTCCTCGGCCTGCGGGACCTCCGGTGCGGCGGTCTCCGGCGCCGGGGTCTCTTCGGGGACCGGCGGGCTTTCCTCGGCCGGCGGGTCGACCGGCGGCTGCTCGTCCTTGGGCTCCGCGGGGGTCTGCGGCTTGTCCTCGCGCGGCTGCGGCTGGCGCTGCCGGTCGTCGACCGGCGTCGCGGCCCGGATGTTGAGCTTCCAGCCCACGTCGATCACGTCGGGATCGGTCAGGTGGACTCCGCCGGGCTGGGTGATCGTGGTGGAGGCCTTGTAGATCTCCGGCCAACGGTCGGCGTCTCCGAGCTTGTCGTGCGCGATGTCGCTGAGGGTGTCGTTGGGCTGCACGGTGTAGACGTGCGCCGGTGCTGCGTCGGTGGGCGCCGGCAGCTTGAGCACCCATCCGGGCTCGAGGAAGCTCGGCTGGGTGCCGAGCAGGTCGGGGTTGAGCTCGGCGATGTCCTTGTAGCGGGCTCCGTCACCGAAGTGGTCTTCGGCGATCGACCAAAGGCTCTCCCCCGGCTTCACGACGTGGTCGACGGTCTTGGGGCCCTGGCGCTCCTGCGTCGTCTCGGCCTTGACGTCCTGGCGGGCGGGTCCCTGCTGTGAGGCGTGGTCGGCGCCGGCGGTGACGTGCCCCACCGTCGCCGGGGCCGCGGCGGCCGAACTGATCGTTGCTGCCTGCGTGGCGATGGGGGCGGCGATGAACAGCAGTGCGGCCAGACCGATGAGGCCGCGCGCTGCGGCCTGGGGCCTACCCAGACCTGGCAGTTGAGGTGCCTGGACCTTGCGGAGCGCTGCAATGGCCTCCACAACAAGGCTCAGGGCCATAAACGCCCAGGCGACCCAGCCGATCACCTTGAACAGGCCGAGAACGAGCGTGCCGTCGTCGGGCGCCAGGAGCGCGTTCTTGACGCCACCCAGGGTGGGCATCTGGTCGGGGATCGGGCTGGCGCCGATCGCGAGGAAGAGAGCGGGCAGGCCGAGGACGATGCCCAGCACGGCGAGCGAGGCGGCGAGGCCGGTGAGTCGCTGGCCGATGGTGGGATGGGTGGGCGTAGTCATCTCTCGATGCCTCCTTCGGCGCGGATGAGCCGCGCGGACGCCTCCCCGGTGACCTGCATGGAGTCCAGGCCGATGATCCCGAGGAACTTGCTGGTGTAGGTGTCGGTGGTGGTGACGATCAGGGTGTCGCCGTTGACGACGCGCGCGGTTCCTTCCACGCCGGCGGCGTGGAGGTAGTCCTGGGCGGCGGCCTTGGCGGCGTTGATGTCGACCCGGAGGTCCTCACCGCGCACCGCGGTGGAGCCCTGGACCTCCTGGGCGCCGGTGCGGGCGGCCTGGGCGGCGGCACTGCGCGCCTGCTGCTGGGTGTGGACTTTGCCGCCGAGGTCGACGGCCATCCCGACGAGGATGATCATCACGAAGGACGCGGTGGCGAACCAGACGCTGATGGAGCCGCGCTCATCGCGCACACCACGCGTTCCGAGGCGGCGCAGGCGGCGCAGGCGGCTGATCATCGGCGCTCCCGGTAGGCGTCGACGGGGCTGCTGGCGGTCGCGATGATCGTCCTGGTGCCGGGCAGACCGGGGATGGCCAGGTCGGCGACGTCGACCATGCAGGTCACCGTGGCGGTCACCTGGGCGGTGGTGCCCAGCGGGGCGTTGAACGCCGCGGCGTTGACCGTGACGCTGGTGGTCGCGCACTGCAAGCCCTGGTCGTTCAGGCTGCTGGTGGCCGCGGCCTTGCCCGAGCTGATCGCCTCGCTCTGGGTCCGCTCAATGGACGCTGCTCGAGCTGCCTCGTAGGCGGCGGCCTCCACCGACTGCTTGGCGATCTCGACGCGTCCGCCGAGGATGATCATCGCGATGAACAAGCCGAAGGCCGGGACGCCGATCGCGGCCTCGATCGCCACGGATCCGCGCTCGTCCCGGCGGCGTCGGGAATCATGAACTCGCCAGGTCATTCGGTCAGCCTTTCGACCGGGACGCTGGCGCTCTGCTTGACGGTCACCTGCCAGCCGGGGATCACGCTCAGCGACTTGCCGGTCACGACGATCGTTGCCGTGGTCGTGGTCCGTGATCCGGAGACGCTGGTGGAGGTCATCACGTCGGAGCCACCGGCGTGGTTGAGGAAGGTGTTCGCCGTGGCGACGCCGGACTCGTGGGTTCCGGTCTCGCTGCCTGCCTCGCGGGCGCCCTCCTGCGCGGCCGCGAGCGCTACCTGCTTCGCGTGGTAGTACAGGGCTCCCTGGACGCCGAGGAACATCAGCAGGAACAGCGCGGGCATCAGGAACACCATCTGTATGGTCACTGATCCGCGCTCGTCCCGGCTGCGGCGCTGAGAGCTGGCGAACATGACGAGAAGCCGGTCCTGCCTACTTGATCTTGCCGGACTCGCTGGTCACGAAGGCCCTGATGGCTGCGACGACGATACCGACGATGGCGATGGCGGCCACCGCCCAGAGCACCTCCTGAATGGTGACCGAGCCGCGATCGTCGCGCCGTCTGGTGACGCGGTTCTCGACGGATGCGAGCGCCGCCATGGCCGCCAGCTGGAGGGCGATGAAGAGCTTCAACATCGGGGGTCTTCCTTCCTTGGTTGTTGGGTGCGGTCTAGGGGATCCCGAGGTGGGGTCGGTGTTAGGTCGGTCAGGTGGCGAAGCGGAGCATCGAGGGGGTGACGAGGATCGCCATGAAGACGATGCCGAGGAGGCTGGCCGGGATGTACATGCGCTCGGAGGCGGCGTTGGCCTTGCCGAGCTCGGCGCTGAGCATCGCCGAGCGAAGCGCCGCGGCGCGGGCCCTGAGGTTGTTGTAGATCTGGGCTCCGTCCTGGCCGGACTGCTGCATGATGTCGGCGAGGTCGTCGAGCTCGGGGACGCCGAGCTCGTCGGCCAGGCTGTGCAGGGAGTCCCATGGTGCGCGGGTCATGTAGCGGGCGCGGCGCAGCTCGCTCTCGATGCGCTTGAACACCCACTTGTCGCCGACCTCGGCGGCCGAGCGCAGGGCCTGCTGGCCGCTGGATCCGTCGCGGACGCCGGTGGCGACCATGTCGATGTAGGCGCCGAGTGCCCGGTTGAACTCGATGCGGGCCTTCTTGGCGTCGTCGGTGGCGTTGTAGTTGGGCATGAACCAGAACAGGGCAGCCAGGGCCACTGAGCCGAGGGTGGGGATCGCGAACGGCAGTGGCAGCCCGATGAGGGTGAAGAACGCGGCCAGCAGCGGCGGCATGACGAGGCCGAGCAGGGCCCAGACGACCTTCTCGCCGTAGAACCGGGTCTCACTGATCTGCAGGATGGCCAGGTCTTTGCGGGGCGTGTGTGCCCACGCGCCGCCGGGGAGGTTCTTCATCGCCCACAGGCCGATCCGGTCGACGGCCGAGCCGGTGTCGGTGCCGGCCTCGTCGACGCCTGGGGTGCTGCGGCGGGGCACGACGCGGTCGGGCGAGAGCCGGTCCAGCGCGTCGACCAGGTCGGGGTCGGAGGGCGCGAGGCGCCACACGAGCAGGGCGAGGGCCAGTCCGAGGAGGGTGCCGCTGGCGAGCGCGAGCTGTAGGCCGGTCATGCCAGTGCTCCTTCCTTCTCGCCCGGTGCTGTGCGCTGGGCGGCGCGGTGGGCGTTGCGGGCCTGGAGGTCGAGGAACCGCGGGAGCGGCTTGGCAACGGCCATCCGGCGCATCCAGAGCAGGGTGGCCACGTACGCGGTGAGCAGGACGGCGAGGACCACCTGACCCAGTGGGGTGCCGTAGGGCTCGATGTAGTCGCCGGTGAAGGCGAGGATGCCGAGGACAGCGAGGGTGATGACGGTGACGGTGCGGGCGGTGGTGCGGGGTTTGGCCTGGTCGGCGGCGATCTGGCGGCGGGCGCGGACGTCGGCCGCGACGGTCTCGGCGAGGGCGTCCAGTGCCTTCGACAGTCCGGCCTGTCCGCGGCCGCTGGCGGCCAGGATCAGCTGGCTGGCCACGACGTCGCCGGTGGAGTCGTTGAGGTCCTCGGCGAAGGCGCGCAGGACGTCCTCGGTGGAGGAGGTGTTGTTCCACAGCCGCGAGACCATCAGCCCGACCTCGCGCTCGATCGGCTCCGGTGTCGACTGCAGCGACTTGATGAGCGCCGAGCGCAGCGACTGCCCGGCGGTGAGCTTGCCGGACAGGGACCGGGTCCACTCCTCGAGCGCCTCGAGCTTCTCGATGCTCGCGGCGGCCGGCGGGGGCGTGAGGAGCAGCGGGATGCCGACGATCGCGGCCGGGACGAGGACGATGGCGATCACCCAGCCGGTCACCAGCGCGACCAGGAGGCCGGCCACGGCGCCGCCGATCACGAGCGTCCGGGTGCGACGGTCGAGCCGGACAAACCAGCTCCCGAGCCGTCCGAACGGGGTGGTGGTCCGGGCCGGCTTCGGCGGCTTGGGCGGCGCCGGGATCATCGCGTAGGCCATGCCGATCAGGCCGATGACGATGAGGGCGCCGAAGACGGCGGGCAGGAACCCCGATGACATAGGGCTCATGAGGTGGCCACCCCCGGGTTGGCCTGGGACTCGGCCTTGTACCCCTCGAGGTCGAATCCGTGGCGTGCCAGCTCCTGGGCGAGGAAGTTATCGAGCTTCCCGGTCGCAACGGCCTGGCCGAGCTGGTTGGGCGCGAAGATCGGGGTGGTGGCGTACCCGCGGGCTGCGTCGATGCTCGGCTGGACGACCAGGACCTCCTCGACCCAGCGCTGCTTGCGGAAGGTGCCGTCGCCGTTGGGGACGACCTCGGAGCGCAGGTACATCACGATGTCGATGGCGGCGGCGAGCTTGCTGATCGCCAGCTCGCGGGTGACCTGCGGGCCCTTCTCCATGGCGCAGGAGACGAGCTTCTCGATGGTGTGCTCGGCGCTGCGGGCGTGGGTGGTGCTGATCGAGCCCGGGCCGGACTCCATGGCCTTGAGCATGTTCCAGACCTCCGGGCCGCGGACCTCGCCGACGATCTGGCGGGCGAGGTTGAACCGGAAGGAGTGGTGGATGGCCTCCTCGAGGCTGAACTCACCGGCCTGGCGGCCGTCGATGCCGACCTCGCCGGATCCGGGGCGGTGCTCCCAGGCGTGGACGATCTTGTGCCGGTCGACCAGCTCGTGCAGGTGCAGCTCGAACTCGGTCTCGAAGGTGCCGATCATCTCCCAGGGCGGGATGCACGAGCACAGGGCGCGGACCCAGGTGGTCTTGCCGGAGCCCTGGACACCGGAGACGACGATGCTCTTGCCGGCCCGCACGCAGGCGGCGAGGAAGTCGGCCAGGACCGCGGTGCAGGCCTTGCGGTCGTAGACCATCTCGTCCATGGAGACCTCGCGCATGCCGTGGCGGCGGATCACGACCGAGGTGTAGGCCATCACCCAGGAGCCGGCAGCGAGCCGCGCTCCCCCGGGCAGCCGGAGGTCCAGGTGCGGGCGGGCCTCGGTGAAGGGCCGGTTCTGCCGGGCGCCGAGGTCGGCGAGGAACTCGCGCAGCCCGTCTTCGGAGTCGGCGATCGGGTCGGCCTCGACCAGGGTGCCGTCGACCAGCTCCAGCCACACCGCGCAGACCGGGCCGCGGGCGATGACGATGATGTTCTCGACGTCCTCGCGCTCGACTAGGGGCTGCAGGCGGCCCAGACCGAACAGGGCGGCGTGGAGGGCGGACTTGAGCGCCTTCTCCTGGTTCTTGGTCCACGGGGGCCGGCCGGTGGAGACCAGCGTCTCGGCCTCGGACTTGATGAGCTCCTCGATGACGTCGAGGCCCATCTGCTCGCGGTCCTCGTCGGTGACCCGGCCACCTTCCTTGTCGAGCCGGGCGGTCAGTCGCGAGGAGATCTCCGCGCGGTACTGCGCGATCAGCTCCCAGTCCAGCTCGACCCGGCCGTCCGCGCCGGGGGCGCTGTGGTGGTGCTCCTCCGGTGCGGGCGCCACCAGCGGGCGCAGGCTGAACTCCGAGCGGGCGCGGCCCGGAAGCTCCTGCTCGCTGGTCCAGGCGCCGGCGAAGATCGGCAGGGAGGTCGGGTCATGGTCCTCGACGACCGGCGGCGGGGGCGGCGGGGTGCCGTTGGTGCTGCGGCCGCGCGCGAAGGGCGAGGTCTGCTCCCGGTTCGCGGCGTGACGGGCCTCGAGCCACTCGTCGGCGCGCAGCGGATCGCGACCGTTGGTGTCGGGGTGGTGTCCGTTGGTGCTCATGCGTGGCCTCCGTTCGTGGGAGCGAGGGCGGCCTGGTTGGCGCCGAGGATGGACTGGATGGCCGCGGCGCTGGCTCGGTAACCGCGCAGCAGCCCGGAGGACTCGAACTTGCGGGGCTTGCGGGCGCCGTCGGAGTAGACCTCCGCCACCTCGGGCTCCCATTCCACGGAGGCGACGACGGGGATCTGCAGGGCCTTGGCGGTGTGCCGGGCGCTGTAGGGCCGGACTCGGGCGCCGGTGGGCATCGCGGGCCAGCGTCGCTCCTCGTTGACGAGGAGGACCCCGAGCCGAGACAGGCCACCGACTCCAGCGAACTGGGCGCGCAGGGTCTTGGCCCAGCTGGTGGCGCCGGCCAGGGCCGGCAGCGAGTTGCGGGTGACGAGTAGGGTGAGGTCGGAGGCGGCGATCAGCGGCTGGGGCCAGCCGGCGAGGCCGAGCCGGCCGGCGTCGACGATGACGTCCTGCCCGTTGCGGTCCATCGCACGCAGCTGGTCGGCGAGCGGCTCCCACAGCGGCAGCAGGCTCGGGGCCTGCTCGTGGGCGCGAATGCCGGGCAGGAACCAGGGCGCGCGCTCGGCCGGGGCCTCGGGGTCCAGCAGCAGCGTCTCGCGTGGGAGGGCGGCAGCCAGTGTCCCCTCGCGCAGGGAGAGGGCGAGGTTGATCAGCCCGCCGGTCGGCTCGTGGGTGCCGTGGAAGTACCCGGCGAAGACCGAGGAGGAGCCGGTCGGGTCGGCGTCGACCATGAGCACTGGTCGGTGCCAGTTGAGGGTGAGCCCGAGCGCCGTGGTGGAGACGCCGGGCGAACCGCTGGCGGAGGCGAGGACGATCAGCGCCATCGGTCAGCGCTCCCGGGCGTCCAGGACCAGTGCGACCCGCCCGGTCGCGGCACGGGCGGCCAGGTCGGCGGCATCGGCCTCGGGGACAGAGACGTCGACGACGGTCTCCCCTGTCTCCTCGACCCGGCTTACACCAACGACGACTGCCTCGACTGTGACCGGGTCCCCGTTAGTGATCTCGCCCTGGTCGCCGGGCGTGGTGACGATCCGGACCGAGTCGCCGGAGTAGAGCGGCTCCGAGGGCATCTGGCCGGGGGTGAGGCTGATGCCCACGAGGGACTCCCCCTCCCGCGGCACTAGGCTGTCGGTGACGGCCTCCTCCGTGAGCAGGGTGCCGGCCCACAGGTCGACGGCGGCGCGGCTGCCCTCGAGCTCGCCCTTCTGACTCCCGGCGACCGGGGTCAGCGCTGGGTCGACGCTGACCTGCACCACCGAGAGGTCCCCGGCCTCGATGGTCTCGCCGCGCTTGATGTCACGGCTGACGACCAGGACCTCTTGGGTGTCGTTGACCGAGGTGAACGCGAACGCGGTTCCCAGGGCGCCGGCGGCGACGAGGGCAGCACAAAGTGCGAAAACCCACGGCCTGCGGCGCCGCTTGAGCCGTGGACTGTTGTTGAGATTGGGCGCAGGTCGACTGGTGGAGGGCGCCTCGCCCGACGCACTTTGAGCGGTGTTCAGCGACATGGATCCCGAGTCCTCTCGTGTCTCGATCACCTACGTGTCAAGACGGGCCCTCGGCGATCACCACGAGCCCAACTCGATACCTGCACACTAGTGCATTTCTATCGAACGGCTCGGTTTCCACAGGTGACCGATTCCGAGATGACATCGCCCAGTCCTGACCGCAAGGGTTGCGCAGCTCATTCCCCCGATGGAATTAGCGTCAACGCCTCCGAATGCTCCGGAGTCCATGGGACCACAGATCGTCCGCTTCTTCCCGGACCAGTTTCTCGCCTGTGGATAGCGTCCAAACCCGGCTGCAGTTGCCCACTTGCGACGCCGTGCGGCTGCCGAAGGTCTCCTCAGTCCGAAGTGTCTCCGCCCCGCTGGCGCTGTCGCTGGGACTCACGGAAAGCCGCGACCACCGCATCGACGGCCACCCCGTAAGCGCGGGCGAGCGCTTCAAGCGACTCAAGTGCAGGGAGTCGGGCCCAGCGCCCCTGCTCCCAGGCGTAGTAGGTCGGGACGGCTACCTTCACGGCCATCGCGAGCTTCTGCGCGGTGAGCCCTGCCTGCAGGCGCAACGCCCTGAGGTCGGGGACCTCACCGTCGATCTGGATCAGCCGAAGCGTCGGGATGTCGAGGGCCTGGGCGAGCCTCACCAGGAAGTCGGGGCGCGGAGATGACGTGCCCAACTCCCAGCGAGAGATGCGCTCACCCCCAGCCGCTCCCACCAAGCGCGCCAACTCATGCTGAGTCAACCCCGCTTCCTCGCGAGCAGCCCTCAACGCGTTGGGGTCGATTCCGGAGGCCATCGCCGACGAACACTAGCGGTACCGATCGCCTGCGGGATCGGTCAGTCTGGGTCGCCCCGGACCGACGTGGGACCGCGGAGCCTGTCCGTCTCTCAGTGAGTGCGCCGCTGGCCACGCGGACACTCCTCGCCGCTCGGCGAATGACCTTGGGCACGGAATCGCGCCCAGCCTCGGTTCACCCTCGGTGGCCTCGCCCCCGCTGGCCGCCCGGCGCAAGCCCCGCACAGGGCCGTGAGTTCTCCCGCGCGATAACCGGCGGATTGTCCTGGTGTCGCAGATCGGGCTGATCGCTTAGCAACCTCCTTCGCACCTAGGTGACCAGAAAGCGAGGTGGACCATGAGCATTCCCCCAGCCGAGAACCCGGTCCCCGGTGTCGTCACCTTCACCGCCCGCGGAGACGCTGCCCTCGATCGTCTGGCCGAGGCCCTGGTGGCCGAGTGTGACGGCTCGTCAGGGGGCATCGCTGACATCCTCGAGCGGGTCCTGGAGGCCGACGTCGAGGACCTAGCCGAATGCCTGAGCGAGACGACCCGGCTGCACGCCGATCGACCTGGCCGCGGCGTCGACGAGGTCGGTTCCGCGGGCGAGAATCCCGACGATGCCGCCCGTCGTCGACTCGGAGCGCGCACGCCAGGCGCTGCCAGTACGCCTGGGACACGCAGCTTCGACGTCGGGCGCTGATCCGGCTCGACGGCATACACTTCGTTACACAAGGCCGCTGTGTAACAGAATGTATGGGAGGCCGCTGATGCTGCCCAACCCCTACGCACCGGGCGAACTGCCGCGGGTCCTGGCCGGGAGGGAACAACAGCAGGACCGGATTCGAGACTACCTGAGCCGGATCGGCACCTACGGCGAGATGGGCGGCCCGCTCCTGGTGTTCCTAGGCCCGCGCGGCGTCGGCAAGACCTCCCTGCTGCGCGAGGCCCAGCGCGACGCCGAGGCCCACGGATTCATCACCGCATGGGTGGCTTGCCGCCGCAACGCGCCGTTCCTGCCCGACCTGGTGAGCCGTGTCGGCAAAGCGATCGAGACCGCGGACATCCTGCCCCGGAGCGAGAAGGGCTCCTGGAGGCTCCGCCTGGAGAGCATCGCCCTGGAGTTCGGGCTGCCGAGCGGGGTGAAGGTGAGCGCGACGGCGGCGGCCGAGCGCTCCGGGGCGGACGCGCCCCCGCGCGGGGCGCAGATCTCGGCGATGGAGGACCTGCTGCACGAGACCAGCTCGCAGGTCCGCGCACGTGGTGGCGCTGGCCTCGTGGTCTTCGTCGACGAGCTGCACGCGGCCGCCCGTGATGACCTCGCGGTCCTGCTCAACGCGATGCAGAACCTGGCTGGACGGCGCGAGCACAACCCGCTGGCCATCATCGGCGCCGGCCTGCCCTCGACTCCGGGAGTCCTGGTCAACGCAGCCACCTTCGGGGAGCGCAGCACGTTCCTCACCCTGCCCCGACTCGAGCCGGCCGCCGCGGCCGCCGCGGTGGCCGGGCCGGCCGCCGAGCTGGGCGTGACCTGGACACCCGCCGCGCTGCAGACGATCGCGGCCGAGGCGCAGGGTTTCCCGTATCTGCTGCAGGTCCTCGCCCACGCGACGTGGGAGGTGGCCAAGCCCTCGGGAACCGGTGAGGTGCTCGACGTCGGCGAGGTCCAGGCGGGCCTGCCGCTGGCCGACGACCAGCTGACCTCCATGTACGCCGCCCGGTGGGCGGCCGCGACCGAGCTGGAGCGGCAGATCATGGCCGTGATGGCGCGGGTCGGCACGCCCACGGTGACGAGGGCGGAGATCGCCGAGCAGCTTGGCCGATCCACGCAGGCCCTGGGCGTTCCCCGCGAACGGCTGATCGACAAGGGGATCATCGAGCCCGCCGGGCGCGGCGAGGTGCGATTCACGATGCCCGGCTTCGACCGCTACATCCGGGAGACCCTGGCCGGCGAACCTGCGGACGCCGACCAGGGCACCGGCCAGCTGGCTACCGGGCGCCGCCGGCGTGAACTGCCGCCGGCCTCCGATCCCGGCCGCGGCACCCCTCGCCGCTAGAGCTGCCGGCGAGCCTGCCGCCGCAGGACGGGCTCGAGGTCGGCAACGCCCTCGCCCAGCGGCGTCGGGGGCGCGACGTCCGCCAGGTCGTCGAGCAGCTCGTCGACGTCGACGTTCTCCAGCTGCGGGGCGCTGTAGGCGTTCCACTCCCCCACCGCGGCTGCGAGCCGACGGTAGGCCTCGACGTCGGCCGGAGCGTTGAACCAGGCGGCCGCCGCCAATGGCCACGCGTCGCGCGATCAAGGCCGCCTGGTCGTCGATGGCCGATCAGTCTCCCGCCCGGACGCGCCGGAGGGAACCCCTGCGGCGCGGCTATCCACAGCCCACCGACCGCGTCCGCGCGTACGCCGGCGAGATCCGCGAGACTCAACGCCAACGAGACCTCCCCCAGCAGGAAGGGCGCCCTGGTGGACGACAACGACGAGCTCGAGGCGAGCGGGCACGCGACGGCGGCCCGTGAACACGTCTACGGCTTCAACCGCGCCACCCTGTGGGAGCGCGACCAGATCCCGGCCGAGACCTCGGATGAGCTCGCGGAGTTCGCCGACCTCGCGGCCGCGCTGCCCCAGGCGTTCTCGCAGGTGTCGAGCACGCTCGAGCGGGCACTGGCCGACCAGGTGCTCAGCATGGATGCGATGACCGACGAGTCCGACCCCGCCATGGCGATCGGCGTTGCGCGGCTCCATCTGGAGGAGGCCCGCGGCCTGGCGGTCGACCTCCACAAGCACCTGAACGCCGCCCGCAACGCAACCGCGCACATCATCAGCCAGGGCGTCGACGACGGGCAGGAGTCGATGCCCTGGGACCAGCCCTGACCTTTCGCGGCCAGATTTCTAGCCCTCGGTGATCGCCCGAGCGGGTCGACCTTCCTTTGGTGACTGAGAGATGACCCCGGTCAACCAAGGAGCTGCCCGTGAGCACGCCCACCGATTCCCCCTCCGGCGCACCCGACCGTGACCCGGTTCAGGAGGCCCGCGAACACCTCGAGCAGGCCCTGGCCGCGCTCGACCGTCTCCGCGACGTACTGCCCCCGTCGAGCAGCACACCCCCGCCCGACTCGGGAGGCGGTGAGTCCGCATGAGGACCGCCACCGCTCTCCAAGCCGCCGACGCCGTCTTCATGGCCGAGCAGGCCGTGGGACGCGCCCGCCGGGTCGTCGACGAGCTGCACAACACAATCAACTCCGCGCTCCGGGTGCTCGATGACGCTGAGCTCGACTCGGCCAAGGCCCGGCTCAGCGACCGTGGTGACTACTACCTCGAGGCCGCCGGCGAGCACCTGAGCCGCCTGCAGCGGCGCTGCAGCGACAACGCCGAGCTGGCCAACGAACTCACCGGACACCTAGAGCGGGCATCGAACGCCATCGCGACCGCCCACGACCTCCTCCAGGACGCAGACACCTCCGATCCCGAGATCACCAGTGAGGTCGCGCAGCTCAAGCCGCGCCTCGCCGTGGTGGGCGAGATGATCGACCTGGCCAAGCCGATGGCGCGCCTGACCGCCCAGCACGTCGACAGCGCGCATCTGGCGACACAGCAGGTGACTCCACCGTCGCTGCTGGAGCCGGTCACCCTCGAGCGGAGCATCGCGACCGCCGGCAAGGAGCTCGGCCGCGCCGACGAGGACGTGCGCCTGCTCGAGAACGTCGTCGACCACGCCGCGGCCAACGCCCGGCAGTCGGCCGGGATCGCCAGCGACATCACCGACAACGCCCGCCGGCGGATGGCCGAACAGGGACGCGCCCAAGTGCCGCGCCAGGCATCCCCGCCCGTCGCGTCGCCGGCGCGGTAAGCAGGAGGGGACGGTCATGAACCTCGATCAGGGCGGCCGCCAGCTGGCTGGCCTCATCCTCGATGCCGCCGGCCGCGGACAGCATGACCAGGTCGCCGACCTGGTCGCACCGCTGGACGCCGACCAGCTGCGGTCGCTGGTGGCCGTCCTCGCCGTCCAGGTCGACCAGACCCTGCCGGCGGCGCCGGCAACCGGACCGGCAGCGGTGTGCGAGCTGGCCATCAACGCCGCCGCGCCGATGTTCGGCACCACCCCCGAGGCGATCCTGAGCGCCGAGCGCAGCCGCCCCGTCAGCGACGCCCGCGCCGTGGCCATGACGGCCGCCCGCGAGGTCGGCCTGTCCCTGCCGGCCATCGCCTAGCACTTCAACAAGGACCACGGCTCGGTCATCCACGCCGTACGCCGCACCGCCGAACGCCCCCGGCTGGCCGACGCCGCGGCCCGGGTCACCGAGCACGTCAACGACCGCTACACCGCCCAACTCCCCCGATCCGAGGCCACCGTCGTCAGCCTCCACCAAGACCAGCCCGCGTCGACCTTCGAGCCCGATGGCCCGGTCGAGCACGCCGTCGTCGCGGCCGCCGAGGCCTTCGGCACCACCCCGAGATCCTCCTGGGCGCCGATCGGACCCGGACAGCCGCCGACGCCCGAGCCGTGGCCATGACCGCGGCCCGCATCCACGGGCACAGCCTGCCGACGATCGCGCGGCACTTCGAGCGCGACCACACGACCGTGCTCCACGCCACCCGGCGGATCGAGAAGACCCCGCCACTGCGCGACCTCGCTGCGAAGATCGCCGCCGAGCTCCCCGATGAGCCGGCCGGTGCCAGCACCCGCGCGGCCGTCGACGAGCAGATCCCCGAGGCCGGCTACCGCTCTCCCGGCGCCCGGGCCCAGGAGCGCGCGGTTCCCGTCGCCGGCGAGCGCCGGCAGCTGAGGGTCGCCCGGTGAAGGCCCTCATCGGCCTGGCCGCCGCTGCCATCGCCGCGCTGACCGCCGGCGGCATCACCGCAACCCTCCCCGGCACCCCCACGGGCGCCGACCCAGCCGAGGGCACGGCCACCCAGGTCAGGGTGACGGCCGTCGTCGACGGAGACACCCTGCGCGTCGAGGACTTGGCCGGCCGCCCGCTCGGCCGAGTCCGCCTGCTCGGCATCGACGCCCCCGAAGTCGCCCACCCGCCAGCGCCGGCGGAGTGCTACGCCGACCAGGCAACCGACCTGCTCGAGGACCTCGTCCCGGTCGACAGCACCGTCCAGCTCGTCACCGACAGCGGACAGCCCGACCGCGACCGGTACGACCGTCTGCTGCGCTACGTCGACCACGACGACGTCGACGTAGCCCAGGAGCTCCTGGCCCGCGGCGCCGCACGCCGCTACGACGCCGCCCAGGATCTCGCCCGGGAAGACTCCTACTCCGCGGCCGCCGGCGACGCCCAGGAGGCCGCCAGCGGCCTGTGGGGCAGCTGCTGAGCGAGGGCCGGGCATGGACGACCAGCTGATGACGGCCGCCAAGACACTGGCCCGCTGGTGCTACGGCCGCGGCGTCGACGAGCGGATCCTCACCTGCGGTGACCAGCTGCTCAAGAAGGCCGTCGACCAGGCGATCGGCCGACCTGCGCCGCCGCACCTCGAGCACGCGCTCTGGCAACAGACCGCCACGCTGCTGCGCCAGCGGCGCGACTGGGACCGCGACCACCAAGTCACTCCCCCGCCAGCCGCGGCATGCCTTCCCTGCGCCGTTGCCGCCGAGCAGTGCCCCACCCACGCCGGTCGACGCTGTCGCGCCTGCGGTAGCCAGCTGCACCGCATCGTCGTCGACGAGGGCTACGACACCCATCCGTGCTGCGACCGCCCAAGCTCCGCCGGTTCCCACACCGTCCTCGAGCATACGGCGCAGCTGCTGGGCGCCACGCCGCTGGCCCAGCCTGCCTGAGCCCGGGCCAACACGCCTTCCAAGGAGTTCGGCCGCCGGTGATCGCCTGGACCCTCGCCCCGCACATAGGTGACCAGGAGGACCGGCGCAGCCGGTGCCGGTCCACAGATCCATGGGAGTTCAGATGAGTGACCCCGCTCGCGAGGAAGCCGCGCTCGAGGAAGAGGCACGCCAGCGCGCCGAGGAGGTCAGGGCCAGCGAGGAGGCAGCCGCCCAGGCCGCGGCCGCCGACACCGGCCCCTCCCCCGACGCCGAGATCGCGCAGGTTCACCGGTCCGGCCGCCAGCACGACCACACCGACACCGCCGCATACCAACGGCCCCAGCTCGGCCGCCGCCGCGGCCCGCGCCGGTAGGAGGCCGCGATGGCTACCGCACTCGCGCCGACCACCGGCCCCTCGACCGTCCGCTGGGTCGACTGCTCGCACAAGCTGGGTTCGCTGCCGTGCATGAACCACAAGCCGCACGAGGGCGACGGCCGCGGCTGCGTGCATCACTCCACGTCCGGCTTCGTCGACGACGAGTAGCCCACGTCGGGCCGCCGCGCGACCCGCCAGCGAACAGCCTCAGCCGTGCACCAGGTGCAGCCGCGGCCGCTGAGGCTGCTCGACGGCGGCCTCCACCTGCCGCATCCGCTCGAGCGTCATCGGGTGCCCGAAGCGCCGCAGCAGACCTGCCAGCACGGGACCGAGACCGCGCGCGAGCACGAACCGGTCGGCCTCGGCCTCAATGCGGGGCCCGATCTGCCGGCCTGCTGCTGGCACCAGGTAGGTCAACGCGACGACCGCGCCGCCGAGCAGCCCAGGCGCGGCACGTCCCTCGGCGACCGACTGCACCACGCAGATGACCCCCACGACGCCCCGCAGCCTCCAGGCCAGCCGCATGAACGGAAGCCAGGCGAACGCCCGGCCCACGCCGCGGAACGTCGCCACCACCACTCGCCACGGCGTCGTCGCCGCGAGCACCGCCAGCTCCAGCCTCGGCCGAAGCGCCTGATGTCGGCCGACAGCATGAGCCACCGCGGCGGCCGCCTCCGCGCCAGTCACGCCACCGCGGTACGTCGCCTCGACCAGCCCAGGGCTGACCACTACGGTGCGCCGGCCGATCGCCGCCGCCACCGGGGTGCTCGGCCGCTGCACACGGCGTACGAACAACGCGCCGACGTCGACGCCGCGGCCGCCCAGCTCGGCCAGCACCGGCGCCAGCACGCCGTACTCGGCCTCGGTCGCCGGCCGCGACCTGGTCAGCGCGGCGATCGCCGGCTCCTGCAGCTGCCCCAGCGCGAGCGCGACCAGCAGGCCGCCCGCAGCCATGAACACCACCAGGCCAAGCGCCGGCGGGAGCAGGGCGCACACCACCACGGTGAGGACGAAGCTCGCCAGCAGTGCCGGCCCAAGCGTCACCACCCTCAGCACGGTCATCGGGCACCTCATCTCGACCTCCTCCATCTTCCAGCACTAGTGCGGATCTCTTGACTTTGCTCGCGGTGATCGTCCGACACCCGCCGGACGACATAGGCGAACGAGACCAGTTTGTGCCCAGGTGCCGACAGCACCCCGAGTTATCCACAGCCCGCCGCTCGGCGCAGCGGGCCGCGGCCGGGACGTGGGTTCATGGGCCAGACCTACCTCCAACCGAAAGGAACGCCCGTGGACACCCTCAACGCTGACGGCACCTGGGACCGCCTCGGCTCGATCGCCCAGCTGCTGCACCAGGCCGCTACCCAGGTGTGGACCGACGCCGACGCGGCCGCCGCCGACTCTCCGCTCCACGACCTCGGGCTAGGTGTCTACCTCGCCCACTCCCGAGCCAGCGCCCTGCTGCCCGACGACTACGAGCTGCCCGAGGACGTCGACCTGCTCGCCGACCTCGAGGAGCGCACCCCGCTGCAGCTGCTCACCGAGGCCGAGGAACTGACCCGCCCACTGCCATTGCACCAGCCGGACCTGGTCCACGGCTCGCAGCTGGTCGTCGACCTGTGCGACCTCATCCGGGAAGCCCGCGGCCTTGGCTACTGACCTGCGCCCCGCATACGCCGACATCGACCAGGAGCTCTTCGACGTCGACCAGATCCCGATGACCTCGCGCGACGTGCGCAGCGTCGGCGAGATGCTCTTCGACGTCGACTACCTGGCCCGCCAGCTGCTCATGGACGTCGGAGGCGACGACGCCGGCACGCTGCTGCGCAGCTGGCCGACGATGGTCGCGGCCGCCGAGGACCTGTGGGCCTCCCTCCCTGGCCGGCGACCGGGCGTCGACGAGCGCGACCGCCCCATCACCAGCCTCTCCGCCCAGGCCGCCACCATCAAGTCCAGCCTGTCCGGCCGGAAGGCCTGGCCCGGTCAGGGCCCGACCAACCCCCGCGTCGACCAGATGACCCAGACCCTCCTCAACGCCGCCGCCCTGGTCCGCCGCTACGGCGCCGAGATCCCGCACGAGCAGACCGAGGCCCACCGCGACCTCGAGGCAGCGCGCACGAGGATCATGCACGGCCTCTACCTGACCGCCCACGCCGTCAACGTCGCCCTGCACGACAACGGCCGCGACCGGGTCACCGACGCCCGCGAATCAGGCCGCCGCGTCCAGCTGGCCCAGCACCACTCCCCCTATGCGGTGGCACCCACCGGGGTCTGGGTCGACCGGATGTCCGCGTGCGAGAACACCGCCCGCAGCTACCTGACCGACCGGTTCCCTCACGCCCTCACCGGCGAGGCCATCCGCCGTGTCGACGACCCCGGCCGACTGGCACAGGCGCTGGCCAACTGGGACATCCAGTCCCACCGCGCCCTGGCCCGCCACCTCGCGCCGGCCAACGTCCTGCTCATCACCCGCACCCAAGCGCTCATCGCCGGCGCCAGCATGGTCCTCGTCAACGCGGCCGCCACCGCCGGAGTCCTCGAGCCCTCGGAGCGGCTGGTGCCCGCGATCGCCGACGCAGGCCGCTCCTGGAGCAACCTGGCCAGCCGCTGGGGCGACCTCGCTCCCCCCGGCGCCCGCCTCGACGAGCGCTTGGCCCGCGCAGCCGCAGCGGTCCGAGCCGCCTACCGCCACATCACCCACGACACCACCACCCTGACGACACCAGAGGCCATCGCCACCCGCCCCGAACTCCCCAAGGCCACCATGGCAACCCTCCGCGCGATCGAGGCCGGCTCCGAGCTCGCGCACGTCGTCGCCGAGAAGGCCGACACCCCCAACCTGACCGGCCCAGCGCGTGCCCTGTCCCGCCGAGCACACAACGACGTCGAGTCCGGACTGGTCACCCCGCCCGCCGACGGCGACGTCGTCTGGGTCTCCCCGGCCGACATCCTCGCCCGACGTGCCGTCAGAGTGCCGCAGCCGGTACGGGAGACCCTGCGCTCGGCAAGTACCGCCACCGCGACCGCGGCATCCACCGCGGCAGCCTCTGCCATGCTCGCGCACTCCAACTGCCCTAGCCATCGGCCCGGAGGGCGATCAACGACCGCCCACGCGCATGACGCCCACGTCACCTCGGCCCTTTCGCCGCAACACGGCGTGCCACCCAGAAAGCCACCCAGCAGCATTGATCGCTCGGCACCTGTTGGACCACTTAGGTGACCATCAGACACCACCGTGGGCTTGGATCCACCGACGCCCACCACAGCAGGTCGGAGGACACGAGATGGAAACCGTGAAGGAGACCCTCATCGTTGGCGGTCACCGGATGCTCGCTGCTCAGAGCGAACGCATCCCCGACGATGCAGGCGCAGACCCCGACGAGCTACGCCTGACAGAACGCGGCCGACCCGCACTCACCCCTGCGACAATGAACATTGCCCAGGCGGCTGCCTACATCGGGATCGCTAAGTCGACGCTCTATACCTGGCGCACGCGACGCCCGGGATTCGGACCACGCGCGGTGAAGGCCGGCGGCGCATTGCGGTACCGCCGTTCCGATCTCGATGCATGGATCGAGGCCCACGCCGAGACCCTGGACCTCCAGGCGGAAACGGACATCGACGATGAGGGTCGACGCTCGGGGAGCGACCAGCAACCAACATCCCGCACACTAGGTTCCATGTCACGACGCTCCCGTCCGCGGCATCGCTAGCGCTCAGAGGTCAAGAAGGAAGGCACATGGCTCGCCCCCCGCTCCCCATCGGAACATTCGGGAGCATCACAACGAACGAGGTACGCCCTGGCGTGTACCGCGCGAGAACCCGCTTCCGAGACTTCGACGGCGTCACGCGCGAGATCAAGGGGACCGGTCGAAGCGCCGCCGCCGCAGTACGAGAACTCAAGACCAAGATCGCCGACCGAAGCGCCCCGTCCGGCGACCTCATCGGCCCCGACATGCGAATCAGCCAGGTGGCCGACATCTGGCTCTCGCTGTATCGCGCCGAACAGCGCTCCGAAGCAACTACCGCAAACGAATACCAACGCGTCATCGAGAACGTCATCAACCCAGCCATCGGCAACATCCGCCTACGCGAGGCAACAGCTGGACGCCTGGAACGGCTAATCAGGTCCCAGGACTCCCACAGCCGCCGCAAGAAGACCAAGACGGTCCTCAAGATGATGTTTGACGCCGCGGTCATCGACGACGCGCTCCCAGCCAACCCGGTCTCCTCCACATCACGGCTTCGAGGCCAGAAGAAGGACGTCCAAGCGCTCTCGGTGGAGGACCTCAACGCCGTCCGCTCTGCCGTGGACTCCTGGATGACCAAGAAGCGGCCCGGTCCAAAGCCGAACCAGGACATGCCCGACATCATTGACCTGCTACTCGCCACAGGCTGCCGGATCGGAGAAGTACTCGCCATCCGATGGACGGACATCGACTTGAGTGCGACGCCACCGACCGTGTCAATCAGCGGCACGATCAAGACGGAGACGGGAAAGGGCACCTACCGCAAGCCCAAGCCGAAGTCCGACTCTTCGAAGCGCACCATCGCCCTCCCGCCGTTCGCAGTCGATGTCCTGATGAGGCGACGTGTCGAGCAACGACCGAATCACTACAACGCCGTCTTCGCCACCCGCAACGGCACATGGCACCAAGTCGGCAACATCGAGCGGCGGTGGCGCACGATCCGAGCAGACACAGGCTTCGACTGGGTAACGCCACACACCTTCCGCAAGACCGTCGCGACCTTGATCGACCGCCTAGTCGACTCGGACACCGCGGCCCGCGTTCTCGGCCACTCCTCAGACGCGATCACCAAAGAGTTTTACATCCAGAAGGACAGGACGACACCCGACGTGACGCACATCCTTCAGTCCTTCGCCGGCAAAGCCACGACGACCAAATCGGACGTCTGACGTCCCCCAGGCGGCCGCCTCGAGCGCCGGCCTGGCCCCAACCCCGGGACAACAATGGGCCGCCAACGCGGAGGTTTCCGGGACATAAACGCGGCACAAGGCTATGTGGCTCAAGAAACCAAGTGGCCCCTGACCTGCGTTTCCGCAGGTCAGGGGCCACTTTCTGGTAGCGGGGGCAGGATTTGAACCTGCGACCTCTGGGCGCCATCGGGGGCGTCGCAACTACTACGGTCCTGGGCCGAAAGCTACCGATTCGCTCGGTGGGGTGAGGGATTCGCCCTCGCTTCCAATCACAGGATACCGGTCGAGTGTCGAGTGGGACGGGCCCAAAGTGGACCGTAAGCGGTACCGGGTCCAATCCCCTTGTCACGCGTCGCCGACGGTCCCCTCGTGTCCGCAAGCATCGCGCTGATCCCGGTCGTAGCCCTCGATGCCGCCCTCGAACCAACAGTGCGTGGCCAAGGTCAAGTCCCGGGTAGTGGTGTAGCGCTGCGTTGTCCTTGCTGAGGTGTCAGGCGGTCAGTGCGGGCAGGTGGTCGGCTCCGATCTCGGGTTCGGTGGTGGCGATGAGGTTCATGCGGGAGCGGGCCAGGACGTCGAGCCCGAGGTAGCGGCGGCCTTCGGCCCATTCGTCGGTCTGCTCGGCCAGGACGGCGCCGACGAGCCGGACGATGGCGTCGCGGTTGGGGAAGATGCCGACCGCGTCGGTGCGGCGCCGGATCTCCTTGTTGAGCCGCTCGGTGGGGTTGTTGGACCAGATCTGGGTCCAGATCTCCTTGGGGAACGCGGTGAAAGACAGCAGGTCTGCTCGGGCGCGGTCGAGGTGGTCATGGACGGCTGGGAGCTTCTCTTCGACGTAGTCGAGCAGCCGGTCGAACTGGGCCTGGACCGCGGTGGCGTCGGGCTGGTCGTAGACGCTGTGCAGCATCGCTTTGACCGCCGGCCACATGCTCTTGGGGGTGACGCCCATCAGGTTGAACGCGTAGTGGGTGCGGCACCGCTGCCAGCTGGCACCGGGCAGGTTCGCTGCGATCGCCTCCCGCAGCCCAGCGTGGGCGTCGCTGGTGACGAGCCGGACACCGGTCAGGCCGCGGGCGACCAGGTCGGCGAAGAACTCGTTCCACGCAGCCCCGGTTTCGGCGGTGGCAACCCGCATGCCGAGGACCTCGCGGTGGCCGTCGTTGTTCCGCCGGTCGCGAGTAGCACGACGGCGTTGATGACCCGGCCGCCTTCGCGGACTTTCATCGTGAGCGCGTCGGCGGTGACGAACGTGAACGGCCCAGCGTCACCGAGTGGGCGGTGGCGGAAGTCCTCGACGATCGAGTCCAGGTCGGCGGCCATCCGGGAGACCTGGGACTTCGACAGGCCGTCGATGCCGAGCGTCTTGACCAGCTTGTCCATCCGGCGGGTGGACACGCCAGCGAGGTAGCAGTCGGCCACGACGGTGATCAGCGCCGACTCCGAGCGCTTGCGGCGCTCGAGGAGCCACTCGGGGAAGTAGGTGCCCTTGCGGAGCTTGGGGATCGCGACGTCGATGGTGCCGACCCGGGTGTCCAGGTCGCGGTGCCGGTAGCCGTTGCGCTGACTGGTCCGGCCCGGCGAGGGGCGGCCCCACTCGGCACCGACCACCGCGTCGGCATCCGCGGAGAGCAGGGCGTTGATGATCGACTGCAGCAACGAGCGCATGAGATCGGGGCTGGCCTCGGCGAGGGCTTCGCCGAGCAGGCCAGCAGGGTCGACAATGTGTGGAGCGGTCATCGTGATGGTCCGTTCGAGAGAGCTGTGAGAGGTGAACTCGAAGGATCACGCGGTGGCCGCGTCCACGTCCAAGCCAGGGACGATCTCGGCGACCGCGCTACACCACTATCGGGGACTCAACTGTGGCCAACTGGAGGATTGCCGCATCGACGCCCAAGGTGTCGACGTTCTTGCGGGCGTCGCCCAGCAACGCGGCCAGCATCGGACTTTCCGGACTTGGCCACGGCGGGTCGGGCATCTTCGCCGTTCGCGGGGTAGGCCAGCTTCCCCGGTGCATGTCCTGCTCCCAGGTGTAGGTCTGGGCGGCCTCCCATGGATCCTGCTCGGTCATGGCAACAGCCTGCCACCGACCCGCGCCCTTTCGCGCCGGCGTCGAGGTGGCCCGCATGTGTCGGTGCCTTCCGGGATGCTGCGCCAAAATGGTCTCGCGATCGACGCGGGCGTCAGGGACGGAGATGTGATGGCCTCGCAAGAAGCACATCCAAACAGCCACGACAGATGGATCACTGAGCTCGGCGACATGGTGCGCGGACCGCAAGGCAACCGCTTGGGCGTTCCACGGCACGTGCTCGAGCGGATCGGTGCCTTGATCGGCGATGACGCGCAAATCGACTGGGTTGAGTCGACAGTGCGTTATGCCCGCAAGGAGGAGGGCGAAGGCCTCGCCGGCATGCTCGCCATCTTCGGCCAGAGGCTGCTCGTTGTCGTCACCCTTCAGAACGTACGAGAACACCGTTGGCGCGGGGCGCGCGACGACGACGGCGCGGTGGACGCTCGATTGATTCGCCGGTCCGACCTGGCGCGGATCGAGGTTCCGGCCTCCACTGGCTACGACAACGGTCCGGACGCGTGGGGCGACGAAAGCGATGGGTCATGGCGTTACCGCACGTCAATCGAGCTGGTGTATCGCGACGGCACAAGGATCGAGCTTGGTGGCGATCAGTCCGGCGACGTCTTTGTGCTTCTGCCGTCGCTGCGTGACGACCTGCTGATGTGAGGGCTCATCGAGGTTTGCCGCGTGCGCGCCCTCACGACTGGGTCCGGCGCATCGCGACTGCCGCACCGAACCGATGTCATGCACTCCAGGCGCGGATAAGGAGCTGGGCAACGACACCTGCGACTGTCCACGACCCTGGGCCGTTCAGATCACGGACGCCAACAGACTCGTCTGGGTCGATGCGCGGCGGGGACCGAAACGCCCCGGGCATCGTTGCCTGAGTACGAGTGCCGAGTTCATCGACGGTTCCGCCGGTCAGCGACGTCGTGTTGACGAGCTCCGCTGCAACAGCCACGCGGGCGACCGCGGTGCCATGCGTTGCTTCAATGATCCCGGCACCGAGGCCGAGCGCCGCCTGGATGTCGTGTCTAAGGTGATGCTCATCCAGAACCGAGCCCATGCTGTCGCGAGGCAAGGTGTACCAGACCGAGGTCTGGCCAGACCGGCTGATGCGCAAAGCGAGGAAGCGACCCCTCGACACCCCACCCACGCGCTGGGTGGGCTGGGACTCGATGAAGATGTCCTCGCCAGAGGAGGCCCGCGTCAGGCCAGCGCTGTCGTCGACGAGTCTTCGTTCCCGCACGATCCGGGGGCCGATGTCGTCCAGCGAAGACAACAGCCGCTGGGTGATCGCCGCCGGAGGAACGGGAATCAGATGGACCACAACAGCAGAAGCTCCGTAACCAACTTCGCGCCCCAGGCTCTCCGCCCAAGCGACCTGGACGTTCGAGGCTGGCGTCCACTCAACGGAGGGCTCAGGCCCGGTTGAGGTGCTCCCGAGGTTGGAAGACGGCGCTGTTTCCTCCCGAAGCTCGTTCCAAAGACGCGATTCGATCTGCTGCCTGAGCCGGTACCAAGGCAGATGCGGCCCTTCACCGGGGAGCGGCTGCGGCAGAGCCTCGAGCTGCGCCTTGAGCTGCTCGACGCGCTCGGCCCGACCCGCCGGGTCGGAGACGGGCGTCACCGCAACGGGCTGCGGAGGAGTCACGCCGTCCGTCCCGGTCTCGAGTCGAGCGACGTCCGGGGTGTGCGTAGTCATCGCCGCCGGGAAGACCGGGACTTCTCCCAGAGCAGGCTTAAGAAACTTCGGCTGGTCCGTGAGGTCCCGAAGCAACTCCTCGAGCTCGGACTGCTCGAAGCCGGACACGTAGTGTCGGGTGATCCCATGCATCCCCACTGGGATATCGGCGTCGCTGCTGCCGGGCAGCATGATGAGCCGAACCCGCTTCTGGAATTGCGGCCGACCCGCCTGCTCGATGCTCCTGACTACGTCCGCCTCCGCACGGACTCCCTTGTTCCTCGTGGGGTCACCGTCTCCGATCCAGGCGTCGCGCCAAGCAGGCGACGCGACGACGAGCACGAAATCCGAGGCAGCGACTCGGGCCGGTCCCCAGCGGGTCCAGTCCTCGTTGGGGTGGAAGATGTCGGCATCGGCGTCGATGGCCCCGACGGTGCGCAGCGCGTATACGAGCCGATGGACCTGGTCGAGGCGTTCGGCCGCCTGTGCCGGTGTCCACCCAGTCTCGGCGTGAGAGTAGGAGACAATGGCCGAGGGGCGTGTCGGGGCTGCAGCGCTCACCAGCACATTGTTTCAGCCTCAAGCGACGAATAGCCGCGACGCATCCGCGCTCACGGGCGGAGTGCGGCCGACGTTTCGACGAGGCCGTCGCGTTCGAGCATGGCGAGGACGTCGGCGAAGGTCGCAGGCGGGTTCTGTCGGGAGTCGGCGATCCGCTGGACGGCCGCGTATACCGTCTCGCGACTCAGGTCGATCTGGTCGAGGACAAAGCCGTCGGGTGACTTCGCCTCCATGTCCCACGACTCGAGGGCCTTTGGAGGGAAGTCTTTGAGGTTGTTGGTGACGATGACCTGTGCGCGGGCCTTGATCGCGGCGGCGAGCACGTGCCTGTCGTCGGGATCGGGCAGCTCGAGGGCGTCGATGAACGGCTCGTAGCCGGTGACGAGGCAGTCGCGGACGGCACGGTTCATCAGCTCCCGGGTGCGGGCCAGCTTCTGCGGGTCGAGATCGGGGCGATTGGCCGTCAAATTGCGGAACACCTCGTCGAGGATCTGGTCGGTCCACTTGGCCTGGACGAGTCCGGCTTGGGCGATGCGGATGAGCAGGTCGCGGAGCGTGCTCGGGTAGAGCACGTTGGCGTCGTACAGGACGACGAACGACACCTCAGAGCAGGCCCATCTCTTGGTTGAGCCGGGTGAGCTCGTCGGCGGCGTCACGCCGCTCCTGGTCGTCGCGGGCCATGTAGGCCATCAGAGACTGGGCCTTGATCCGGCGGTGCTTGCCGACCTTGCGGTGTTCGATGTCTCCGGCGTCGAGCAGCCCGATGAGGAACGGTCGGCTGACATTGAGCAGCTCGGCTGCCTGCTGCGTGGTGAGCTCGGCATGCGCCGGCACGACCGAGACCCCCTGCCCTGCGGCCATGTGGGCGAGCACCCGCGCGAGGAGCTCGACCGCCCCCCGCGGGACGACAAGTGTCTCCTCGGGGTCGTCGGCGACGACAAGGCGGATCACACTGTCGGTGTGCGTAGCGAGGTAGTCCTTGACGTGCGGCAGTGCCTCGACGGCGGTGTTGATGTCGGACTCGTCGGGCTGGACGGGGGCGAGTGCCAAGGCGGTCATGGTGACTCCTCTCTCAAGACATCCATTATTCGCAATATTCGAAGCAAACGCAATAGATCAACGGTCGAGGTGGTCAGACGTTTCCGAGGTCGAGGCGCAGTGCTTCGGCGGCGGCTCGTTCGGCGGCCGTGGCGCGGGTGTAGCGCACGAGCATGTCGGTGCGGGTCCAACCGGCCATGGCCATGAGCCCGGATTCGGAGCCGCCGGCGGCGAGCCAGCGGTGGGCGGCGGTGTGGCGGAGTCGGTGCAGGTGGAAGCCGTCGATGTCGGCCTGCGTAGCGCGACGGCGCAGGGCCTGGTTGAGGCCGTCGTAGCCGAAGCTGGCGCCGCGCTCCCCCAGCCACAGCCGCGGACCGTCTGCCGCCGGGTGTTGGGCGCGTTCGGCGAGGTAGGCGCGGATCGCCGCGATGGTGGTCGACCCGACCGGGATGGTGCGGAACAGGCGGCCCTTGCCGTGTCGGACCGAGATCCGGTTGAGGTCGAGGTCGAGGTCGGCGAGGTCGAGGGCGACGACTTCGCCGGCACGGATGCCGGTCTCGGCCATCAGCCGGATGAGGGCTTCGTCGCGGCGGTGGTGCAGCCGCTCGTCGGGGCGGTGGACCGGGTGGGTGCAAGTGGCGATGAGGGCGCGGAGCTGGTCGTCGGTCAGCGGCAGCACGATCGGGCGCCGCTGGGCGGGGCCCTTGACGCAGAGGAAGGGGTGGCCGGGGATCCGGCCCGTGGCGAGCAGCCAGTCACCGAGGCGCTTGACCGACTGCTTGCGAGCCAGCACGGTGCCGGGCGCATTGCCGGACTCGAGCAAGTAGACCATCCAGGTCTGGAGCGACGTCCGCGTCATCGGGACCGCGTCGACGGGCGTGCACCAGTCGAGGTAGCGACGAGCACCGCCCAGGTACGCCTCGATGGTGCCGGGAGTCTTGTCCTCGGCCCGCAGCGCGAGCTCCCACTCGGGCAGCAGGTCGAGCAGGGCGTCGTGAGTCAGCTCGGTGAAGGGTTCCATGCCCGACGGAACCAGACGCTGTCGGCGCCGCCGGGACCGCCCCGAGTCAGCACGCCCCGGACTGGGTCCAGATTTCGCGACACTACTGAGCCTGAGCGTGATCCTTTGCCGACAACTGAAGCGCCTGTAAGTCTTCGTGGCGGCTGGCCTGGGGCTGGCTGGCAGGGTTAGCGCCGGTCACCCGGTGCGCGTCGTGACTCCTGAATCGCCTGACCCCTCGGGGGTGTCATGCCTGGGATCTGTCCGGCGGGCGCGGGGTGCCGGCGCCGACCCTGGCCCACAACGATGGCTTGATCAGAAGCATGTCCACCACCGGGATTGCCGTCCTGGTGGTGTGGCTCATTACAGGCCTGCCTCGTCGTGATTCCTCACCCGGGCTGACGCCGGCAACGACGTCCAACCCGATCAGTGAGGAGAACATCGCATGTCTAGTCTGCCTGCCACCGTGGCTGAGACCTACCGCTACGTCGTCGGGGTCGACACCCACGCCGCTACTCACAGCTACGCCATCGTCGAGGCCAGCGGCGCTCTGCTGGACCAGGCGACCTTCCCGACGACGCCAGCGGGGCTGCGACGCGCGCGGGACTGGATCGGTCGCCGTACCGAAGGCGACCTCGATTCGGTGTTGGTTTCTGCCGAGGGCACAGGCTCCTACGGCGCGGTCCTTAGCGACGTCCTGGCTGACGCTGGGTACCGCGTGGTCGAGGCCCCCACACCCCGCCGCGACCGTGGCCGCGGCAAGACTGACACTCTCGACGCCGCCCTCGCGGCCCGTTCCACGCTGGTGATGCCGATGGCCTCGCTGCGTGATCGCCGCGCCGGCCAGGCACATACCGCGCTGCGAGTCCTCACTGTCGCTCGCGAGCACATCAACATCGAGCGAACCCGCTGCATCAACGCGCTGACCTCGCTGCTGCGCAGCCACGACCTTGGCATCGATGCGCGCAAGTCCCTGACCTCCCAGCAGACCATCACGATCGCCGGGTGGCGGCGCCGCGAGGAGCCCTTCGGTACCGCTACCGCCCGCGCTGAAGCCGTCCGCCTGGCCAAGCGCGTGTTGGTGCTCGATGAGGAACTCGCAGAGAACCGCGAGCGGCTCACCGAGGTCGTCACCGCCCAGGCACCCGAGCTGCTCGAACTGCGCGGCGTCGGCGCGGTCACCGCAGCGATCGTGCTGACTGTCTGGTCCCACCCGGGCCGGGTCCGCAGCGAGGCAGCCTTCGCCGCGATCGCAGGGACCGCGCCGATCCCTGCCTCCTCGGGGAACACCGTCCGGCACCGCCTCAACCGCGGTGGCGACCGGCAGCTGAACCGCGCGATGAACACCATCGTCCTGACCCGCATGCGTATCGACACCGAGACCCGCACTTACATCGAGCGCCGGCTGGCCGAGGGCAAGACAACCAAGGAGATCCGCCGCTGCCTCAAGCGGTACGCCACTCGTCAGATCTTCAGAACGCTCGCCGCGGCTCACCGGCAACCCGAAGCACTCGCGCCAGCCGCTTGACACGACATAGAAGCATCCCAGGTTCTCGGCCGTTCCTACACGAGTGCGGCTCTCGGTTGAGAGCACGGTAGTGGGCTTGTTCTACTCGACCAGCGGGGAGCCTGACCCGTAGCCCGGACACCTGATCTGTAGCGATGATCGCTGCAGGAAGGAGTCCACAAGATGCCCGCACCACACCCGCCCGAGTTCCGTAGCGGGGCGACCGATCTGGGGCCCGTCAGCCGGTGATGGCGCTCGCCGAATTTCCCCAGTGATGCTCATCGAAAGTCCCCACCTTGGGCGGTGGTCACTGTAGTGGTCGGCGGGTGCCGGTCGCGGTGGCGCGGAGGGTGTCGTTCTTGGCGTGGTGGTCGCGTAGCCGGTAGGAGTCGCCGTCGAGGTTGAGCACGACGGAGCGGTGCAGGAGCCGGTCGAGCATGGCGGCGGCGACGGTGGTGTCGCCGAGGACCTCGCCCCAGGACGCGACGCCGCGGTTGGTGGTCAAGACGATGCTGGTCTTGAGGTAGCGCTGGGAGACGACCTGGAACAGCGCGGAGGCGGCCTCGCCGGGGAGCGGGAGGTAGCCGAGCTCGTCGATGATCAGCAGGGTGGGGCCGGCGAAGAACCGCATGGTGGTGGCCCACCTGCCCTCGATGGCGGCGCGGTGGCAGCGTGCGGCGAGGTCGGCGGCGGTGGTGAAGTAGGTCCGGTAGCCGGCTTCGGCCGCGGCCCTGCCGAGTCCGACCGCGAGGTCGGTCTTCCCGACTCCAGGTGGTCCGATGAGCAGCACGTTGGTGGCGGTGTCGAGGTAGCGGCAGGTGGCGAGCTCGTCGATGAGCTTGGGGTCGACGCCGGGGGCGGCGTCGAAGTCGAAGTCGGCCAGGGTCGCCGGTGTCGGCAGGGAGGCGAACCGGAGCCGGCCGGCGAGCTTGCGGGCCTCAGTGGCCTCGACCTCGCGGGCCAGCAGGTGCTCCAGCGTGGCGGTCATCGACCACTGCTCTTGCTCGGCTTGGGCGAGCACGCTGGGCAGGTGCTCGGCTGCGGCGGTGAGCTTCAACGTGGCGAGGTGGCCGCGCAGCTGTTGGTAGATGCTGGCCTGGGAGCCGGTCATCGGCACGGTCAGGGAGTCGGCGGTCACGTGAGGGTGTTCCTTCCTTGTGCTGCTCGGTCGTACTTGGCGAGGTCGATCACGGCGTCGTCGTTGACGGCGTGCTCGACGGGTCGTGCTGCGTCGCGTAGCTGCTCGGCGGCGGCGCGGGCCGCTGGCCCGGGTGGGATGCGTTCCTTGCGGCGGTGCGGCCGGGAGGTGTCGTGGCCGGTCAGGACGAGCTGCTCGAGGGCGATCACGTGGCCGTGGTCGCGGACCATCACCCCGGCACCGTCGGGTGCGATCTCGTGGCGGGCGATCACGATCCCGCCGGGCGTGGCGATGTCGAGGTGCTGCTCGCCGAGCCGCTGCGAGACGGTGACGTGGGCGCGGGCGAGCTCGGGCGGCACGGAGTAGGAGTTCCCCCGCCACGCGACCAGCGCCTGGGCCGACACGATGCGTTCCTCGCTGATCGTCGCGGGGAACGGCATGGTCGGTACCGGTGTGAGGGGCTCGCGTTCGGCGATGGTCAGGACGCTGGCGCGGCCATCGACGTGCGAGCGGCGCAGCCGGGCGTCCCCGCGAGTGGCGCACCACTTGTCCAGCGACGCCTGGGCCTGCTCGACGGTGACGTCGTCGGGCAGGGTGCGCCACCAGCGCTGGGCGGCGGTGTGGTTGGACTTCTCCACCACGCCCTTGCGGTTGCCGCGCCGCGGCGGGCAGATCGCGACGTGCACGCCGTAGTGCTTGGCGACCGCAGCGAACGTCGCGGTCACCCTGCCGGACTCGGGGTGGCACACCGTGCGCATCCGGTCGAAGCGCCACGTCTTCGTCAGCCCGCCCAGCTTCCGCGTGGTCTTGTCCAGGGCAGCGATGAGCTGGGCCTGGTCCTCGGCCGGCGCGAGGGTCCCGCGCCACCTGCCCGAGTGCGCGAGGGCACCGACCAGCAGGTGGGCGTTCTTGCCCCACCCCCAGTGCTCGGGCGGATCGGGGAGCTCGACCCAGTCCCACTGGGTCTCCTCACCCGGTGGGTGCGCGATCGGGGCGTTGGCCCGGCCCTTGGTGGCCGAGCAGGGCTCGCAGTGCGGCCGCAGGTTCCTCGCCCGGAGTTGGCGGGTGAACGTCGGATACGACCGGTCGTAGCCGAGCTCGACGACCTCGTCGAACAAGGTCACCGCCCACAGGTGCGGGTCTTCGGTGAGGCGCTCGCGGACGTAGTCCACGTACGGCTGGACCGATCCTCACCCGCAGGCTTGCGCACCCCGGCGACCCGCTCGCCAGCCAGGTAGGCGCGGATGGTCTTCCTGTCCCGGCCCAAGTGCCGCGCGATCGCCGAGATGCTCATCCCCTGGCGCCGAAGCGCGTGAGCGTCGATGTCTTCCTCCCGTGTCAGCATGGGAAGCGAGGGGCTCCTTCGATAGACGGTGTGTGGTCAGAGACCGCCATCTTCGAAGGAGCCCCACCTGCTTCCGGTGGAGCCACAGGGTGGGGAATTTCAGTGAGCAGAACTGGGGAAGTTCAGATGAGCGCCGTCACGGCGTCGATATCGTCCCCGCACCCGGGAATGCCGTGTCTGGCGCGGTCGCGGACGCCGGGCGTCCGGACGCGTCCGGAGCATGCGACCTCCGCGTCACCAGGGCTGCTTCGCGTCCAGCTCGCCCACGGAAAGGAGCCCGCCCTTTCGTGTTGGTTCCCCGGGCGCTCCAGCCAACCCCGGGCCGGTACTCTTCGTAGTGACGGTGGAGGGTGTGCCCTCCGGCGACGTGACCGCTGCGGGCGTGGTTTCCCGCCAAAGGATCCTCGCGACGAACCGAAACGTCATGATGGACCAGTGACGCAGCAGAGCAGCACTTCCGGACAATGGCCGCCCGACCACTGCCTCGGCCTGCAGCAAGCGCTGGAACTCATCGGCGGCAGATGGACGGGGCAGCATCCTGCTCGCAGTGCTCTCCGGAGCCCGGCGGTTCAGCGACATCCGCGTCGCCGTGCCTGGCGTCTCGGATCGACTGCTGTGCGACCGGCTGCGCCGGCTCGAGGCCGAGGGATTCCTCGAGCGTCACGCCGCCACGGATCCGGGCCTGGTCGGGTATGCCCCGACCTAGACAGGGCCGGCGCTCGTGCCCGCGCTACGCGCGTTGTCGGAGTGGACCACCCATTGGAGAGGCGGGACCGGGCGCGAATCCGACACCGGGCCCGGCCGTTGAATCGAGCGCCGTCCTCGGCTGTTTGTTGGCTCTTCACAATCCAGGGTGTAGTCGAGGCCTGAACCCGCCGGACTCGAGCAAGCATCTCGCGATGTAGTTCGTGAGGTTGCGGAACCCGAGTGCGGAGCCGCGTAGGTGCTCGAGCCTGCCGTTGATGGCCTCGGTCGGACCGTTGGACGTGCCCGGC
>NZ_CATNLZ010000035.1 GCF_950101795.1 Nocardioides sp. T2.26MG-1
GGATTGGAGAGGACGTCGGCCATGACGACCACGGTAAAGTGAGCAAATGCTCATGTTCTACTCGCGTTCTGGACGACGCTGATGGCCGACCGGCGCAGCCCGGTGCAGGTCCGCTCCCGGGCCATGGTCGACCGGATCCTCCAGGCGGCCACGCGGGTCCTCGCGGAGCGCGGGTACGCCGGCCTCAGCACCAACCGGGTCGCGGCCGTGGCCGGGGTCAGCGTGGGCTCGCTCTACCGCTACTTCGGCGACAAGGACGACCTGGTGCGCGAGCTCCGGGTCCGCAGCACCCAGGACATCCTCGGCGACCTCACCGCGGCGATGTCGGACGCGGTCACACTGCCCACCCGCGATGCGATCCGCCAGGTGCTCGCCACCCTGGTCGCGGCGCTCCAGCGGCATCACGCGCTCACCTCGGCGCTGGTCAACGAGGTGCCGCTCGGCGCCCAGAGCAATGTGCTGCCCGAGGTCGAGCAGCAGCTGGGGCAGTTCACCCGGATGTTCGTGGCGGTGCATGCCCCGCACCTGACCCCGGCGGAGGCCGAGGCGCGCATCTACCTGGCCCTCGGCGTCACGCTCAGCACCTGCCTGCGGATCGCGCTCGAGCCGCCGCCCGGCATCGCCGAGGAGCGCCTGGTCGACCTGACCGCCGACCTGCTGCACACGGGCCTCGTGCTGCCCTGACTGCTGGTCGGCGGCCCGATCTTGACCGAATCTTCATCGGGTGCACATCCCGTCCTCATCCTGTGCTGACGGGCCCGGCCGCAGCCGGGACCAACGGCCCGCGGGCGCGGGGAGATCGGCGCATCCGGCGCGGCGCGGCCGGCCCGCAGACTGCGAGTCGAGGCACAGGAGGCGCGCATGAGACTCGCAGTCGGCACGGCACTCGCCGCACTCGCCCTGGCGGTCGGCGGACCCAACGTGGCGTTCGCGGCCGACCCCCCGACTCCGGCCAGCGGAGGGCTCGCTCTCCACGAGTCGACGGCCCCGTCGCCGACCCCGGCGGATCCCCACTCGGGCCACGACATGTCGGACATGGGCATGTCGGACATGACCGAGGAGGAGATGGCGGAGATGGACGAGCCGGCCGGCCACGGCGGGCACGGAACGTCCGAGCATGCCGAGGACCCGGGCGACACCGTCTCCTCGGGGACCCGCGCGGTCGTGCTCGGCGGCTTCGCCGCGGTCAACGTCGGCGTCCTCGGCGGCGCGCTGGTGCTGCGCCGCCACGACCGCCGGCACCCCCGCCACGGCACCCGTGCCGGTCGGATCGCCCGATGAGCGCGCCGGTGCAGGAGCGCAACCTGCTCGACAACCGCGCGTTCTCGGCGTTCGTCCGCAGCCGGTGGTACCCGACGGTCTTCCAGGTGCCGGTCGCCGCGGTGTTCGGGTTCGTGGCCTACGAGCTGCTGACCGGCCCGAGTGCCGCGCACGACAACGCCGGCACCGCGCTGATGTGGGTGCTGTGGTGGCCGCTGGTGCCGATCACGTTCCTGCTGCTCGGCCGGTTCTGGTGCGCGGTGTGCCCCTTCGCCACGCTCTCCGACCTGGTGCAGCGCCTGGTCGGCGTCAACCGCCCGGCGCCGCGGTTCCTCAAGGCGTACGGCATCTGGCTGATCGACGCGTTCTTCATCGCGATCACCTGGGCCGACCACGTGTGGGGCATCGTCGAGTCGCCGTGGGGCTCGGGGATGCTGCTGCTCCTGCTGACCACGGCGGTCGTGGTCAGCGGGGCCTTCTTCCAGCGGCGTACCTTCTGCCGCTACCTCTGCTTCCTCGGCGGGCTGTCCGGCAACTACGCCCGGGCCGGCATGGTGCAGCTGCGCACCGACCCCGACATCTGCTCGACCTGCACGTCCAAGGCTGCCTGCTTCAACGGCACCGAGACGACGGCACCCTGCCCGCTGTTCAGCTTCCCCCGAACCATGGACAGCATGGCCAACTGCAACCTGTGCCTGAGCTGCGTGAAGTCCTGCCCGCACGACGCCATCCAGCTCACCGTGCGGCCGCCGGCCAAGGAGCTGTGGCTCGTGGGCCGGGCCCGGATCGAGGAGTCGTTCCTCGCGATGGCGATCATGGGCATCGTCCTGATCCAGAACCTCACGATGCTCGGGGTCTGGCAGGACCTCCTCGACTGGCTCCAGGTCCACACCGGCATCACGAGCTACCCGGTGATCTTCACGCTCGCGTTCGCGGTCGCCGTGGCCGCGCCGGTGGCCCTGCTCGCCGCCGCCTCCTGGGCCGCGGCACCGGCCAGCCGGGAGAGCGTCCGGCAGAACTTCGCCCGGTTCGGCTACGCGCTGATCCCGCTCGACGTGGCGGCGCACGTTGCACACAACCTGTTCCACCTGCTCGCCGAGGGCAGGTCCGTGCTGTTCACCGTCGGCCGGGTCTTCGGCGGGTCGGGTGAGGGCTCGTCCGCCGTCGTCGGCACCGGCACGATCCAGGTGCTCCAGTACGTCCTGCTCGCCGCGGGCGCGGCGCTCTCGGTCTACACGGCCCGCCGGATCGCCGTGGCCCGCCACGGCGAGACCCGGCGCGCCCGGGACGTGGCGACCCCGGTGATCGCGATCGTGCTGCTCTTCGCGGTGGTCAACGCGGTGCTGTTCGCCCTGCCGATGGCGCACCGGATGTAGCCGTCGTCGTGCTGGTCGGCCCCGCTCGCCGCGGCCGGGGCGGAACCGACATCATGGGGCTGGTCCGGACGACATCTGAGGGAGACCATGTCCCACGCACGAGTGCTCATCGACCCACGCTCCGCGGTGGGCCCCGTCGACCGCAGGCTGTTCGGCTCGTTCGTCGAGCACCTCGGCCGGTGCGTCTACGACGGGCTCTACGAGCCCGGTCACCCGACGGCCGACGAGCACGGCTTCCGGGCCGACGTGGTCGAGCTGGTCCGGGAGCTCGGCGTCAGCACGGTCCGCTACCCGGGCGGCAACTTCGTGTCGGGCTACCGCTGGGAGGACGGCGTCGGGCCGAAGGACGCGCGGCCGCGCCGCCGCGACCTGGCCTGGCACTCCACCGAGACCAACGAGGTGGGCCTGCACGAGTTCGCATCCTGGATCGAGACCGTCGGTGCCGAGCTGATGCTCGCGGTCAACCTCGGCACGCGCGGGGTCGCCGAGGCGCTCGACCTCCTCGAGTACACCAACCTCGGCGCCGGCAGCGCGCTCTCGGACCTGCGGGTCGCGCACGGGCGCACCGACCCGTTCGACGTACGCATGTGGTGCCTGGGCAACGAGATGGACGGGCCGTGGCAGCTCGGCCACTGCTCGGCCGAGGAGTACGGCCGGATCGCGTCCCGCACCGCGAAGGCAATGCGCCAGCTCGACCCGCGCCTCGAGCTCGTCGTGTGCGGCTCCTCCGGGTCGCAGATGCCGACGTTCGGCGAGTGGGAGCGGACCGTGCTCCTGCACACCTACGACGACGTCGACTACATCTCCTGCCACGCCTACTACGAGCAGCGCGAGGGCGACCTCGGGAGCTTCCTCGCGTCCGCCGTCGACATGGACCGGTTCATCGAGGACGTCGTGGCCACGGCCGACCACGTCCGGGCCGTCACGCGCAGCGACAAGACGATCGCGATCTCGTTCGACGAGTGGAACGTGTGGTACCAGACCCGGTTCGAGAACGAGGAGAAGATCCAGGGTCTCGACAACTGGCCGGTGGCGCCCCGGCTGCTCGAGAACGTCTACACCGCGGCAGACGCCGTCGTCGTCGGCAGCCTGCTGATCTCACTGCTCAACCACGCCGACCGGGTCACCAGCGCCTCGCTCGCGCAGCTGGTCAACGTGATCGCCCCGATCATGACCGAGCCGGGGGGACCCGCCTGGCGGCAGACGACCTTCCACCCGTTCGCGCTGACCTCGAGGTGGGCCCGCGGCCAGGCGCTGCGCGCCCAGGTCGCGTGCGACGACTACGACTGCGCGGCCTACGGCACGGTGCCGAGCCTCGACGCGGCCGCGTCGTACGACGAGGCCACCGGCCAGGCGGCGGTGTTCCTGGTGAACCGCTCGCAGGACGCGGCCACCGAGGTCGAGGTCGAGATGCCCGGTGTGGGCACCGGGGACGTCGCGGCCTGGACGGTCGGTGGGGCGGACCCGCAGCTGACCAACACGGCCCAGGCGCCGGACCGGGTGCGCCCGGTGCCCCTCCGCGCCGAGCGGCGTGACGACGGTGCGCTCACGCTCACCCTCCCGCCCGTCTCGTGGACGGTCGTCGCCGTCGGCACACCGGCCTGAGCTACCGCGAGGACCGGTTGCCGTCCTCCGGTGGTGTGTGCCGCGGCAGCGCGGCCGGCCCGGCGGTGCCCTCGTCGGGCTCGCCGCTCTCGCTCGTCGGGTAGCCGGCGGTCGCGTCCTCGGGTGAGATCGGCTCGGGGCCGTCCCCCATCCCGGACACCTCCGAGACCTCCCCGGAGTCGGCGCCGGAGTCGGCGTCGGGGGTCGTGGTCTCGGGCTCGGCAGGGGGCTCGTCGGGGCTCATGGCCACCCGGTATCCCGTCCTGCCCGATCGCACGCCCGGCGACGGCAGGGCGGGAGTAGGTTGCGAGACAGGCACCACGGGAAGGGGCATCCCCATGTTGATCGCCGTCCTCGGCACGGGCAGTGTCGGTCGCGCGCTCGCGGGCCGTCTCGACGAGCTCGGCCACACCGTCACCGTCGGCACCCGCGACCCCGAGGCCACCCGCACCCGCACCGACGACGACGGGCGCGCGACGTACGCCGAGTGGGCCGGCGCGCACCCGCACATCGGGCTGGAGCGGTTCGCGGCCGCCGCCGCGGGCGCGGAGCTGGTGGTCAACGCGACCGGCGGCGACGTGAGCCTCGACGTGCTGACCCTGGCCGGCGCGGACAACCTCGCGGGGAAGGTGCTGCTCGACGTCGCCAACCCGCTCGACCACTCGCACGGCTTCCCGCCGCGGCTGTTCGTCAAGGACGCCGACTCGCTCGCCGAGATGATCCAGCGCGCCTTCCCCGCGGCGCGGGTGGTGAAGTCGCTCAACACCATGAACGCCGACGTGATGGTCCGCCCGGCCGAGCTGCCCGGCCCGACCTCGGTGTTCGTCTCGGGCGACGACGCCGAGGCCAAGCAGCTGGTGACCGGCCTGCTCGTGGCGATGGGCCACACCGACGTCATCGACCTCGGCGGGCTGGCGACCGCGCGGGGCGCGGAGATGGTCCTGCCGCTGTGGATCAGCCTCCGGCTGCACCTGGGGACCAATGCGTTCAACTTCCACGTGGTCCGCTGATCCCGACCCGCGCAGAGGTTAACAACCGCTAACCGGACCGGTTAGGGTGACCGCCATGAGCGAGTCGACCTACGAGCTGTCCCGCGAGCACGAGGAGTTCCGCCGTACCGTCCGCGAGTTCGCGGAGGCCGAGATCGGCCCGCACGCGGCGCGGTGGGACCGCGAGCACCACTTCCCGGTCGACGTCGTGCGCAAGATGGGCGCGCTCGGCCTGTTCGGGCTCACCGCCCCCGAGGAGTACGGCGGCGCCGGCGAGGACGGTGACTTCACCAGCCTGTGTGTGGCGATCGAGGAGGTCGGCCGCGTCGACCAGTCGCTGGGCATCACGCTCGAGGCCGCGGTGGGTCTGGGCATCAACCCGATCCTCACCTACGGCACCGACGAGCAGCGCCGGACCTGGCTCCCCGACCTGGTGTCGGGGGACCGGCTCGCCGGCTTCGGCCTGACCGAGCCCGGTGCCGGCTCCGACGCGGGCGCCACCAAGACCCGCGCCGTCCTCGAGAACGGCGAGTGGGTGGTCAACGGCGCGAAGCAGTTCATCACCAACTCCGGCTCCGACCTGACCAGCGTGGTCACGGTGACCGCCCGCACCGGCACCCGTGAGAACGGCTCGGCGGAGATCAGCGCGATCCTCGTGCCGAGCGGCACCCCCGGCTTCACGGCCGAGAAGGCCTACGACAAGCTCGGCTGGCACGCCTCCGACACCCACCCGCTGAGCCTCCAGGACGTGCGCGTCCCCGAGGACCACCTGCTCGGCGAGCGTGGGCGCGGCTACGCCCAGTTCCTCGCGACCCTCGACGACGGCCGGGTCGCGATCGCGGCACTGGCGGTCGGGTGCATCCAGGCGTGCCTGGACCTGAGCCTGGAGTACGCCGGTGACCGGCAGACGTTCGGTGGGCCGATCGGCCGCAAGCAGGGCGTGGCGTTCCAGATCGCCGATCTCGAGGTGATGCTGCACGCGAGCCGCCTGCTGACCTACCGCGCCGCCGCGATGAAGGACAGCCAGCGCGGCGGCGGCGGGGCGTCGACGAAGGACTTCAAGCAGGCGGCGGCGGTCGCCAAGCTCTACGCCACCGAGTCGGCCGTCACCGCCACCCGGGTCGCCACCCAGGTCTTCGGCGGCTACGGCTTCATGGAGGAGTACCCGGTGGCGCGGTTCTACCGCGACGCCAAGGTGCTCGAGATCGGCGAGGGCACCTCCGAGGTCCAGCGGATGCTGATCGCCCGCGGCCTCGGCCTGCCGGTGGAGTGACGCACCCCGCGGGGGAGCGTCAGACATGCGGGGTGATTGGCTAGCCTGAGCGCATGGGTAGCCGGTGGCAACGCGTCTTCACCGAGGCGTACCGGTTCCTCGCGGTGGGCGGCATCGCGACGATCGTCGCCTTCGTGATCTTCAACTTCCTGGTGCACGGGTTCAACACCGAGCACCAGGCGCTGCTCGACGGGCACCCCTACCTCGGCTACGTCATCGCCAACACCGTCGGCATGGTGATCAGCTTCCGCGGCAGCAAGACCTGGGTGTTCAAGGACCGGCCGCCGCGCTCGGCGGACGGCGGTCGTACGGCGTTCATCGCGATCAACCTCGTCACGATGCTGATCCCGATCGCCTGCCTGTGGCTGAGCCGCAACGCCTTCGGGCTCGACGACCCCTGGTCGGACAACGTGTCGGCCAACATCATCGGGCTGTTCCTCGGCCTGGTGGCGCGCTTCTACCTGTTCCGCACCCTGGTGTTCAAGCGCCCCGTCCACCTGCCCGACCTGATGCACAACCCGTTGCAGGTCTTCGAGCTCAGCGAGCTCTCGGAGGGCGGGGTCACCTCGGTCGAGGTCGTCAACGAGGTCCCTGGTCGGCCCACAGAGCCGTCCAGGAGTGACCCAGCTCGACGACCAGCTCCCTGAGCAGCGGCAGGCTGACGCCGACCACGTTGTGGTGGTCGCCCTCGATGCCGGTCACGAACGCCCCGCCGAGCCCGTCGACGGTGAACGCCCCGGCGACGGCCAGCGGCTCGCCGGTGGCGACGTACGCCGTGATCTCCTCGTCGGTCAGCTCCGCGAAGTGGACCGTCGTCGCGGCGGTCGCCGCCGCGACCCGTCCCGAGGCGCTGTCGGTGAGGCAGTGCCCGGTGAGCAGGACGCCGGTGCGGCCGCGCATGCTCCGCCACCGCTCGACGGCCTCGTCGGCGCCGGCGGGCTTGCCCAGTGCCGCGCCGTCGAGCTCGAGCACGGAGTCGCAGCCCAGTACCAGTGCGCCGGCGGGCAGGTCGTCACGCGCGGCCACCGCCGCGGACTTCAGCTCGGCCAGCTGGAGGGCGAGCTCGGCCGGGGGCAGCCCGTCGAGCTGGGACTCGTCGACGCCAGAGACGATCACGACCGGCTCGACGCCCGCGCTGCGCAGCGTGGCGAGGCGGGCGGGGGAGGCGGAGGCGAGGACCAGGGGCGCGGGGGAGGTCACGCGGGGGATTCAAGCATCTCGAGGGCGTCACCGAACGCACAGGTCGTCAGCGCGGTGAGCGGGTCGCCCGGCGCCAGGTGCTCGGGCGCGCGCATCGAGAGCATCACGTTGAGCAGCATCCCGTAGGCGACGAAGTCGCGGGCGCGCTCGTCATCGCAGCCGGTGCGCTTGATGGTCGTGAACACCTCGCCCATGCACCGGCGCGCGGCCGAGGCGATCTCGTCGACGCCGCCGGCGGAGAAGCCGTGCATCATCACCTGCAGGAAGTCGCGGTCGGCGAGCAGCTCGCTGTAGGCCGCGCCCATCCGCGCCCAGTCGTCCTCGCTCTCGGGGTCGAAGGGCCCCGCGTCGAGCACGTCCTCGAACGCGGTGCGGATCCGCAGCACCGAGCGCTCGAACACCTCGAGGAACAGCTCGAGCTTGGTGCCGAAGATGCGCACGACGTACGGCTGGGAGACGCCGGCCTCCCGAGCGATCGCGTCGGTGCTGGTCCCGGCGTACCCGGACCTGGCGAACGCGCGGGTCGCGGCGGCGAGGACCAGCTCGCGCCGGTCCTCGGCGCTCATCCGGGTGCGGGCCGTGGTCGCGGGAGAGATCATGGTTGACAGGTTATCACTCGATTACTTACTGTCTCCGCACAAGTAATCATTCAATGCCTTCCAAGGCTGCACCGAGGAGCTTCTGATGACGACGACCGTCGAGACCCGGGTCGAGGACCCGCGATCAGGCCGGGCTCCCGCCCGGCACGTACCGGTGTGGCTCGCGATCGTCGCGGCCTCGCTGCCGATGTTCATGGCCACCCTGGACAACCTGGTGATGACCAGCGCCCTGCCGGTGATCCGCGCCGACCTCGGCGCCAGCGTCGGCCAGCTCTCGTGGTTCATGAACGCCTACACGCTCACCTTCGCCACGTTCATGCTGCCGGCCGCGACGCTCGGCGACCGGCTCGGCCGGCGCCGGGTGATGCTCGCGGGCCTGACCGTGTTCACGCTGGCCTCCATCGCCTCGGCGCTGAGCACGACGTCGGAGGCGCTGATCGCGGCGCGGGCGGTCCAGGGTCTCGGTGCGGCCGCGATCATGCCGCTCTCGCTGACCCTGCTCGCGGCTGCCGTGCCTCCGGCGATGCGGTCGGCCGCCATCGGGATCTGGGGCGGGGTGAGCGGCCTCGGGGTCGCCCTCGGCCCGGTCGTGGGCGGCGCGGTCGTGGAGGGCGTCAGCTGGCAGGCGATCTTCTGGCTGAACGTGCCGGTGGCCGCGGTGGCGGCGCCGCTGCTCGTGATCGCCGTCCGGGAGTCGCGGGGGGCGTGGCAGCGGCTCGACCTGCTCGGCGCGATCCTGCTCGGCGGCGCGGTGTTCCTCGGCATCTGGGGGATCGTGCACGGCAACGACGACGGCTGGTCCGACCCGCGGGTGCTCGGCCCGCTGGTGGTCGCGGTGCTGCTGGTGCCGGCGTACCTGCGCTGGGCGCGGGGCCGCTCCTACGCCGTGCTGCCGCTGCGCCTCTTCGCCGACCGCGGGTTCTCGGTCGCCAACGTGATCGCGCTGTTCTTCACGATCGGCATGTTCGGCACGGTCTTCCTGCTCGCGCAGTACCTCCAGGTCGTGCAGGGCTACACCCCGCTCGAGGCGGGGCTGCGGACGCTGCCGTGGACCGCGGCCCCGATGGTGGTCGCGCCGCTGGCCGGGCTGCTCGCGCCGCGCACCGGCCTGCGGGCGCTGCTGCTGGTCGGCCTGGTGCTGCAGACCGGCTCGCTGGTGTGGTTCGCCGTGCTGACCGAGTCGGCCGCGGGCTATTCGTCGTTCGTCCCCGCGCTGCTGATGGCCGGCGTCGGCATGGGGCTGACGTTCGCCCCGATGGCGACCGCGGTGCTCGAGGGGCTGCCGGAGGACGACTTCGCGATGGCCAGCTCGGCCAACTCCACGATCCGCGAGTTCGGGGTCGCGCTCGGCATCGCCCTGCTCACAGCGGTGTTCCTCGGCAACGGGGGAGCGATCTCCCCGGTCGGGTACGACGGTGCCATCGGCCCCGCGCTGCTCACCGGCGCCGCCGCGGTCGCGGTCGCGGGGCTGGCCGCGCTCCTCGCCCCCGGACGGCAGCGGGACGGGGCGCCTCGGGCATGATGGCGCGGTGCCCCGCCGCTCCGTCCTGGCTCCGCTCCTCGTCGCCCTGCTGGGCCTCGCGGGCTGCTCGGGAAGTGGCGGCGGGGAGCCGCACCCGCCGCCCGACGCCCAGGCCAGCAACCCGTACGCCGGGCGGCCGGCCTTCGCCGACCCGGGCTCGCGCACCGCACAGGCGGCCGCCCGCGCGAAGAGCGAGGGCGACGCCGAGGCCGAGCGGGTCTTCACCCGTCTCGCCGACACGCCGCAGGGCATCTGGCTGACGCCCGAGGAGTACCCACCCGGGGCGGTGGCGCCGTTCGTCTCGAAGATCACCGCGGCCGCGGGGCAGGCCGACCAGGTCCCGACGTTCGTCGTGTACGGCATCCCGGACCGCGACTGCACCGGCGGCTTCTCCGGTGGCGGCCTCACCGCCGATCAGTACGGGCCCTGGGTGCAGGAGCTCGCCGACGCCGTCACGGCGACGGAGATCTCGGTGCCCGTGGTCGCGGTCGTCGAGCCGGACGCGCTCGCCTCCGCCGTCGAGTGCGACCGGCGCGAGGAGCGGGTCCGGCTGATCAAGGACGCGGTGACCCGGCTGGTCGCCGCCGGGGTGACGACGTACGTCGACGGCGGCCACTCGCACTGGGTCGAGCCCGAGCAGCTCGCGCCGCTGCTGCGCCGGGCCGGGATCGACCGGGCCCGCGGCTTCGCCACGAACGTCTCCAACTACCAGACCGACGACGACGAGCAGGCGTACGCCGAGCAGCTCAGCGGGCTGCTCGACGGCGCGCACTACATCGTCGACACCGGCCGCAACGGCAACGGCTCGACCGAGGACTGGTGCAACCCCACCGGCCGGGCCTACGGCACCGATCCCGCACCCGCCCCGGAGGGCGCTCCCGAGCACCTCGACGCCTACCTGTGGGTCAAGCCCCCGGGCGAGAGCGACGGCGAGTGCGGCGGTGGCCCGGCGGCCGGCCGGTTCTGGCCTCAGCGGGCTCTGGAGATGTCCGTGTCGTCCGGTTGGTGACGAGCCAGGCACGATCCGGCGTCCCCGCCGCGCGGGGCCTCGGCCCTGCCGACCAGAACCCCCCGGCCGTTGTTAGCATTCGCCCCATGCAGCAGGGCAGCGAATGGGTGGCCGTCATCATCGAGGACGACCCCGACGTTCGCGATCTGATCGATATCGTGCTGACGCAGTCCGGCTTCCGGACCGTGGTCACCGAGAACGGACCGGACGGCGTCGAGGCGGTGCGCCTCCACAACCCGTTGATCACCACGCTCGACGTCAACATGCCGGGCATGGACGGGTTCGCCGTCGCCAAGCGGCTGCGCGAGTTCAGCAACACCTACCTGATCATGATCACCGCGCTCGCCGACGAGATCGACGTCGTCCAGGGGTTCGAGGCCGGCGCCGACGACTACCTCGTCAAGCCGTTCCGTCCCCGCGAGCTGCGCGCCCGGGCCGACTCGATGCTGCGGCGTCCGCGCACCCGCCTCGACACCCCCGGCGGTTGGGCCGGTGCCGACGAGCAGCCGCCCGCCGGGGAGCAGCCGCACGAGGAGTCGTGGGCGGCCGCGGCCGCGCGCGACCTCGCGGCCACCCAGCCGCTCCAGCCGCTCCACCACGAGCAGCCGCCGGCCCCGCAGGCTCCCGCCCCGCAGCCGCCCGTCGCGCCGCAGCCCGTTCCCCCGCCGCAGCAGTACCCGGACCCGGCGTACCAGCAGCCGCCGCCGCAGCAGTACCCGCCGGCGTACCAGCAGCCACCGGCGCCCCAGGCCTACCCGCCGCAGCAGCCCGCCGCCGCAGCGCCACCCCAGCAGCACCCCGCCGAGGCGCACGGCGCTCCCCAGCAGCAGGACGGCTGGGTCCGTTTCAACGGGCTCGCCCTCAACGGCGAGACCCGGGTCGTCACCGTCAACAACTCGGCGGTCGACCTCACCCGGACCGAGTTCGACCTGCTCGCCTCGCTGCTGAGCACCGGTCGTCGGGTGCGAAGCAAGGCCGACCTGGTGCTGACCATGCGCGGCCAGCAGTACGTCACGTCGTACTTCGTCAACGAGGCCGACAAGCGCTCGGTCGAGGTGCACATCGCCAACCTGCGCCGCAAGATCGGCGACGACGCCGCCACCCCGCGCTACATCGAGACGGTCCGGGGCGTCGGCTACCGTCTGGCCGAGGCCTCCTGACCCTGCGGGAGTCGCGACCACCGAGGAGCGCTCGTTGGTCGAGTAGCGAGCGCCAGCGAGCGTATCGAGACCGCCCTCTCGGAAGGGTCGGTTCGTTGTCGGACTGGTCTCGATACGGCGATCGCGGCTTCGTTCCTCAGCCGCGCGCCTACTCGACCTGGCTGCTGGGTCCGAGCCTTCGCGAGCTCAGGCTCGGGCAGCTCAGTTGGCGTCGACCGGGATCGACTGCACCTCGGTGGGCTTGTCACTCTCGAAGATCGCGATCGGCACCTTCTGCCGGATCACCTTCTTGTAGAACTTCGCCGAGCCGGGACGGTCCTGGATCCACACGGTCGCGGTGAACAGCAGGTCGATGCCCCTGGTGTCCAGGGAGGTGGGCCTGATCCGCTGGTTGCGCAGCTCGAACGCGCCCTTCGGGGAGGTGATGATCATCCCGTACTTGGTGGTCAGCGGCTCGGGGTCGAAGGTGACGTCCTTCGCGACCGCGTCCAGCTGGTAGGGGTGCTGCACCTGCCCGCCGTCGGAGGTCTTGGTCGTCGAGCTGACCGTGATGTGGTCGAGGTAGACCTTGCGCTTGGTGGCGTACTTGTCGCGCAGTGAGCGGTTCAGGTCGTAGGCCTGGAAGGTGAACGAGAAGAACTTGTTGCCCTTCGGGTACCACTCGTTGGTCCGCGGCGTGGACTTGGTCGGGTAGAGCGTGTAGACGAAGTCGACCCCGTTGACGTCGATGTGCGACTGGAACGTGCCGTCGCGGGTGAACTGCGAGTCGTACGGCGTCTCCGTCGCGGTCGGCGTCGCCGCGGGGGACTCGCCGGAGTCATCGGAGCTGGTGAGCCCGTCGAACGCGGAGCAGCCGCTGAGCAGCGCCGCGGCGGTGGCGAGAGCGGCCACGGCTGGGACCAGGCGCGAGCGGGTGCGGGACATCGGGTTCTCCTGGAGAGTCGGGGGAGGAGCGGAGGGGCGTCGCTCAGGCCTTGAAGCCGCGGTAGCGCTTCATGGACTTGATGATCATCCAGGCGGTCTGGAGGACGGTGATGAGGCCGAGGATCGGCCAGGCGACGGCGAGGATGTCGGACCGGAGCGGGATGGGGAGCAGCTGCGACCAGACCGCGAAGAACACGCCGAAGACGACGCCGAACGCGACGAACGGGTACAGCCAGGCGATGCCCTTGCCGCGCTCGGCCTTGGCCTGCGCGGCCCAGTTGTCGGTCTGCTGGCGGCTGAAGAACTTCAACCAGGCGCGGATGAAGTGCCCCATCCGGATCACCATGTAGATCTCGGCCGGGAAGACGAGCAGCGCGAACAGGTAGTCGCGCCGGTTGGCGAACGCCATCGACCGGGCGACCCGGAAGTTCAGCCAGACGGCGGCCAGCGGCGGGATCACCCACCAGGGGCTGAACACGAACGCCGAGATGTTGAGCGAGCCCGCGAGCAGCAGGATGAACAGCGTGCGGGTGGTGATGTTGATGATCATCGACATGTGCTCGAACCACCGCAGCCGCAGGTTGGGGTGGAACGGCTGGCCCTTGGTGTCGCCGCGCTGACCGGGCCACATCAGGTCGATGGCGCCGAAGTTCCACTTCACCTGCTGGGCGTCCAGCGAGCGCAGCGTCGTCATGCCGCCCACGTGGGCTCGGGCCCGCGAGCTGATCTTGGTGAGGTAGCCGGCGCTCTTGATCTGCAGCGAGAGCAGGGAGTCCTCGACCTCGCTGTCGTTGACCCACGGGGTGCGCTGGTGGCTGTCGCGCATCACGTCGCGCAGCGCCTGGGTGGAGAAGATCGAGAACTGGCCCCCGAGCACCGCCATGTTGCGGCCCTTGAGGAGGTTCTGCATGTTGAACGCGGAGAACTGGGCGCGCTGGCCGGCGATCAGGAACTTCGACATCCACCCGTCGAGCGCGCTGTCGTCGATGGAGTAGATCGCGGAGATGCCGCCGATCCGGTCGTCGCTGGCGATCTCGTCGACCAGGTGCTCGACGGCGTCGGGCTCGGGGGTCGTGTCGCCGTCGACGCCCAGGAGGTAGTCCATCGTCTCGACGAGGGAGTAGCCGTAGTTGAGTGCGCCGACCTTCTTGTCGGGGTTCTTGCCGATGTCGTGGACGTAGATGACCGTGCTCTGCTCGCCGTTGGCCGTCATCCGGGTCTGTGGCCCCGCGTAGTGGCTGGCGATCTCGACGGAGTCGTCGCTGGTGTTGTTGATGACCACGTGGATGGCGTCGGGGAGCCGGGTCTGCTGGAGGAGCGCGTCCAGCACGCCGGCGATGGTCTCGGCCTCGTTGTAGGCGGGGATGACGCAGCCGACCGTCGGACGGTACGTCGGCAGCTCCTCGACCTCGTCGAGGAACCGGCCCTCGTAGGCCGCGAGGCCGGGGTCGGCGGTGCGGACGTAGGGGTGCTCGAGGCTCCCCGCCGGGGGCAGCGGCGGACCGGCCTCCGGACCCAAGTTGCTCGCGCTCACGGCTTCGTCGTCTTCCGTCGGGTGCGGGTCGCGTCCGCGTCCCGCCGGTCATCTGGCCCCATCAGTCTCGGGAACGCACCTCAAGACGCCACACGGCAAACCTCAAAGATTGCCCCAATTCGTGGAGCGTAGTGGTCTGGACCACTCCCCATACGGTGATTCGGCAACTCCGCCCCTGAGGGCGGACGGGTCAGCGCGGCAGCGCGCTCGCGCGCCAACCACCCGGGCCGTGCGGGAGCGTGCGCCGCACCTTGCGGTACGGGGCCGCCCACGCGGGAGCCTGGCGCCGGGCGGGCGGCTCCGGCGCGCGCAGCGCGGCGAACACCGTCACCAGCGCGGCGACCTCCTCGGGCGTCGCGTCGCCACGGACCACGCGGAGGACGGGGCGGTCGGGGGTGATGTCGGTGGCTGGGGTTGGCGCGGATGTTGCGGCGGTCTCGTCCATCTCCTCGCTCACCGTCGTCTCTCGTCTTGTTGTTCGCTGTGGTGGCGATCCCGCTGCTCGGGGGGCGCTTCGCAGCCCCCGCTCACAGCGGGATGTTCCCGTGCTTCTTCGCGGGAAGGCTCTCCCGCTTCGAGCGCAGCAGGCGCAGCGCGCGGACGATCTCGAGGCGGGTCTCGTGCGGGGCGATGACCGCGTCGATGTAGCCCCGCTCGGCCGCGATGTAGGGGTTGGCCAGCGTCATCTCGTACTCGTCGATGAGCGCGGCGCGGCGAGCCTCCACGTCGCCGCCCTCGGCCTCGACGGCCGCGAGCTCCTTGCGGTAGACGATGTTGGCCGCACCCTGGGCGCCCATGACCGCGATCTGGGCCGTGGGCCAGGCGACGTTGATGTCGGCACCGAGGTGCTTGGAGCCCATCACGTCGTAGGCGCCGCCGTAGGCCTTGCGGGTGATGATCGTGACCAGCGGGACGGTGGCCTCGGCGTAGGCGTAGATCAGCTTCGCGCCGCGCCGGATGATGCCGTTCCACTCCTGGTCGGTGCCGGGCAGGAAGCCGGGGACGTCGACGAAGGTCAGCACCGGGATGTTGAACGCGTCGCAGAAGCGCACGAACCGCGCGGCCTTCTCGGAGGCGTCGATGTCGAGCGTGCCCGCGAACTGCATCGGCTGGTTGGCGACCACGCCGACCGAGTGGCCCTCGACCCGGCCGAAGCCGACGACGATGTTGGGGGCGAACAGCTCCTGGACCTCGAGGAACTCCTGGTCGTCGAGCGAGGCCCGGATGACGTCGTGCATGTCGTAGGGCTGGTTCGGCGAGTCCGGGATGATCGCGTCGAGGCTGCGGTCGAGCTCGGTGAACTCGGTGTCCGCCGCCTCGTCGTACGCCGGGACCTCGTCGAGGTTGTTCTGCGGCAGGTAGGACAGCAGCGCCTTGACGTACTCGATCGCGTCCTCCTCGTCCGAGCCGAGGTAGTGGGCGTTGCCGGACTTGGTGTTGTGGGTGCGCGCGCCACCCAGGTCCTCCATCGACACGTCCTCGCCGGTGACGGTCTTGATCACGTCGGGACCGGTGATGAACATGTTGGAGGTGCCGTCGACCATCACCGTGAAGTCGGTGACAGCGGGTGAGTAGACGTGACCGCCGGCGCAGGAGCCCATGATCAGGCTGATCTGCGGGATCACGCCCGAGGCGTGCACGTTGCGCCGGAAGATCTCGCCGTACAGGCCGAGCGAGACGACGCCCTCCTGGATGCGGGCCCCGGCGCCCTCGTTGATGCCGATGATCGGGCAGCCGGTCTTGATCGCGAGGTCCATGACCTTGGTGATCTTCTCGCCGTACACCTCGCCGAGCGAGCCGCCGAACACGGTGAAGTCCTGGGAGAACACGCACACCTGGCGGCCGTCGACGGTGCCGTAGCCGGTGATGACGCCGTCGCCGTAGGGCCGGTTCTTCTCCAGCCCGAACGCCGTCGACCGGTGCCGGGCCAGCTCGTCGAGCTCCACGAAGGACCCCTCGTCAAACAGCATGGCGATCCGCTCGCGGGCGGTCTTGCGGCCCTTCGCGTGCTGCTTCTCGACCGCCTTGGCCGACCCCGCGTGGACCGCCTCGTCGAGCCGCCGGTCGAGGTCGGCGATCTTGCCCGCGGTCGTGTGGATGTCGGGGGCTGCTCCTTCGCTGGTGGGCTCGCTGGCCGTCTCTGCCATCGGCTCTGCCATTTCTCCAGGGCTCCTCAGTGGCGGGTGGTTGGGACCGTGGGTCAATGTAGTGCCCGTGACCCCCGACTCGGTGAGACGCCCATCACTCGACCCAGCCCCGCTCGCGGAGCTCGCGCCCGATCTCGTCGTGGAGGTGCACGAGACCGCGACCTCCACCAACGCGGTCGCCGCCGAGCGCGCCCGGGAGGGCGCGGAGGAGGGCCTGGTCGTGGTCGCCGAGCACCAGACGGCGGGTCGCGGCCGCCTGGACCGCTCCTGGGAGACACCCGCGCGGTCCTCGTTGACCTTCTCGCTGCTGGTCCGCCCGACGGTGCCCGCGGCCGATTGGCCGTGGCTGCCGCTGCTCACCGGCTACACGGTCGCCAAGACCCTGCGCGCCGAGGGGTACGCCGCGGGCGTGAAGTGGCCCAACGACGTCCTGATCGGCGACCGCAAGTTGGTCGGCATCCTCGTCGAGCGGGTCGAGACCCCGGCCGGGCCGGCCGCGGTCCTCGGCGTCGGGCTGAACGTCACGCTCAACGAGGACGAGCTGCCCGTGCCCACCGCCACGTCGCTCGCGCTCGAGTCCGGGCAGGCGCCCGACCGCACCCACCTGCTGGTCGAGCTGCTCCGGTCGCTGCGCGAGGCGTACGACGCCTGGCAGGCGGGCGGCGAGGACGCCACCGGGCGGCTGCGCTCGTCGTACGCCGCGGCCTGCGTCACCGTGGGCCGCGACGTGCGGGTCGACCTGCCCGGAGGCCGGGTGCTCACCGGCCGCGCCACCGGCATCGACGACGCCGGCCGGCTCGTGGTGCGCTCCGAGGACGGTGAGAGCGTCGTGGTCGGCGCGGGTGACGTGATCCATGTGCGGGCCCATGTGCGCCCCGCCACTTCCGGGCCCGAAGAGTGACATGATCGGCGCGTGGCCATCTCCCGCAAGCTGCTGAACGAGGGTGAGACCGTTGTCGTCGACACCCGCACCCACGTCAAGGCGCTGATCCTCCCCCTGCTGGTCCTCGTCGTCCTGCTCGCCGCCGGCACGTTCGTCCAGGTCCAGTGGGACCAGACGCTCGCCTACGTCGTGTGGGCGGTCGTCGCGGTCGGCATCGTGTGGTTCGTGCTGCGGCCGGCGATCATCTGGGCGACCGCGAGCTACACGTTCACCAACCGCCGGCTGATCACCCGCAGCGGCGTGTTCGTGCGCCGCGGCCACGACATGCCGCTGGCGCGGATCAGCGACATCGCCTACGAGTTCGGGCTGATCGACCGGATGCTCGGCTGCGGCACGCTGATCATCTCCGACGCCAGCGAGCACGGGCAGATCCGGCTGCACGACATCCCGCGGGTCGAGGAGACCCAGCGCAAGGTCAACGCGATGCTCCAGAGCATCAACCACCCCACGGCGGGACATGACGACGGCACCTGACGGCCCCGGGCCCAGCTCTGAGGACCTGGAGCGGGCCATCCTCGGTGAGAACCCCGTCTTCAACGCCCAGGAGGTCGCGGCCCGCACCGGCGTGACGGTCGCGGAGGCGCGCCGGCTGTGGCGCGCCCTCGGCTTCCCCGAGCACGGCCTGGAGACCGCGTTCACCGACGCCGACGCCGACGCGCTCTCGACGCTGCTCGGCGTGGTCGCGTCCGGGGCCATCGACTTCGACATGGCGGTCAACCTCACCCGTGCCGTCGGGCAGACGATGGCCCGGCTCGCCGACTGGGAGGTCGCGACCCTCGTCCACCGGGTCGAGGAGCTCGAGGCCGGCGACGAGGCGACCGGCAGCCGGATCGGCTCCGCGATCCGCCTCATCGACGAGATCAACCTGCCCTTCGAGGAGCTGCTGGTCTACGTGTGGCGCCGCCACCTCGCCGCCGCCGTCGCGCGGGTCGAGGCGCTGCGCGCCAACGAGGAGGACCTCAACACCGTCCAGCTCACCGTCGGCTTCGCCGACATCGTCAGCTTCACCGCGCTCTCCAACCGGCTCAGCGAAGAGCGGATCGGCGACCTGGTCGAGCTCTTCGAGTCCCGGTGCAGCGACGTGGTCGCATCCCAGCGCGGCCGGGTGATCAAGAGCATCGGCGACTCGGTGCTGTTCGTGAACGACGACCCCGTCCGGGCCTACGACACGGCCGAGGGGATCATCAACGTGGTCGGGCGGGACTCCCGGATGCCCGACGTGCGGCTCGGCCTCGCCAGCGGCTCGGTCGTCATGCGGCTCGGCGACGTGTTCGGCCCGCCGGTCAACCTGGCCGCGCGGCTGACCGCGGTCGCCCGGCGCAACCGGATCATCATCGACTCCGCCACCGCGGAGCTCCTCCCGGCCGAGGAATTCGAGACCCGGACCCTGCCGGCCCGACCGGTGCGCGGCTTCGGCATCGTCGAGCCGGTGGCCGTCCGCCGCGCCTGAACGACCGCCCGTCGGGCCGTTCGCGCCGTCCACCGTCACCCGAAAGTAAAATTCCGCGATTAGCCCACCGGGGAGCCGGTGCGTTCCTACGGTGGGCAGATGATCGAGGTGCAGGACATCCGGCTCGATCCGGTCTCGCGGCGGACCTGGCGTGGGGACCAGGAGATCATGCTCTCCCGCAAGGAGTTCGACCTGGTGCACGCCCTGATGGAGCGCGCGGGGGACGTGGTCAGCCGGGACGACCTGATGCGCGAGGTCTGGCACACGACGTTCTGGACGTCCTCCAAGACCATCGACGTGCACCTGGGCTGGGTGCGCCGCAAGCTCGGCGACGACAGCCGGCACCCGCGCCTGATCACCACGATCCGCGGTGAGGGCCTGAGGTTCGAGACCGAGGACCACTCCCGCTGACAGCGGTCGTCTAGAGTTCCGGCGTGCCCAGCCCCGCTCCGACCCTCGCCGTGATCGGCGGCGGGCAGCTGGCCCGGATGATGGCCGCGCCCGCCAACGCGCTCGGCCTCCCGCTGCGCCTGCTCGCCGAGGGCGAGGGCGTCTCGGCCGCGCAGGTCATCCCCGACCACCTGGTCGGCGACTACCGCGACCTCGCCACCCTCCGCCAGGTCACCGACGGCTGCCCGGTGGTCACCTTCGACCACGAGCACGTCCCCACCGAGCACCTGCACGCGCTCGAGGAGCACGGCGTCGCGGTGCGGCCGGGCCCGCACGCGCTGGTGCACGCCCAGGACAAGGCGGTGATGCGCGAGCGGCTCGCCGAGCTCGACGTCCCGTGCCCGCGGAACGCCGTGGTCACGACCGTCGCCGACGTGGAGGCCTTCGGGTTCCCGTGCGTGCTGAAGACCTCCCGCGGCGGCTACGACGGCAAGGGCGTGTGGTTCGTGCGCTCCGCCGGCGACTGCGAGGAGCCGTTCCGGGCCGCGTCCGAGGCTGAGGTGCGCCTGCTCGCCGAGGAGCTGGTCGAGTTCCGCCGTGAGCTGTCCGCGCTCGTGGTGCGCGCGCCGAGCGGGCAGGCCGCGGCGTACCCGGTCGTCGCCTCCACCCAGGTCGACGGGATCTGCCGCGAGGTGATCGCCCCCGCTCCGGACCTGGACCCCGAGCTCGCCGGGCAGGCGCAGGAGATCGCGCTGCGCATCGCCGGTGCGCTCGACGTCACCGGCGTCCTCGCCGTGGAGCTGTTCGAGACCCGCGACGGGCGGGTGCTGGTCAACGAGCTCGCGATGCGCCCGCACAACACCGGCCACTGGACCCAGGACGGCGCGGTGACCTCGCAGTTCGAGAACCACCTGCGTGCGGTGATGGACCTGCCGCTGGGGTCGCCGGCGCCCCGGGCGCGCTGGACGGTGATGGTGAACATCCTCGGCAGCGACGACACCACGATCGGCCGGCTGTACGACGGCTACCCGCACGCGCTCGCCCGCGACCCGCTGCTGCGGGTGCACCTGTACGGCAAGGAGCTGCGCCCGGGCCGCAAGGTCGGCCACGTCAACGCCTACGGCGACGATCTCGACGACTGTCTCGAGCGCGCGCGGCACGCCGCCGCGTGGTTCCGCGGAGACCTCGGCAACGAGAGTGAGATACCCGGGGGCTCCGCCCCCGTGGACCCCCGACTGGGGGCTAGGCCCCCAGACCCCCGGAAGGACGGCTGATGAACCCTCAGGTCGGGATCGTGATGGGGTCGGACTCCGACTGGCCGGTGATGAAGGCGGCCGCGGAGGCGCTCGCGGAGTTCGACATCGCCTACGAGGCCGACGTCGTCTCGGCGCACCGGATGCCGGAGGAGATGCTGGCCTACGGGCGCGAGGCCGCGGGCCGCGGCCTCGCGGTGATCATCGCGGGCGCCGGGGGCGCCGCGCACCTGCCGGGCATGCTCGCCTCGGTGACCCCGCTGCCGGTGATCGGCGTACCGGTGCCGCTGAAGAACCTCGACGGTCTCGACTCGCTGCTCTCGATCGTGCAGATGCCTGCCGGCGTGCCGGTCGCGACCGTTGCTGTCGGCGGGGCGCGCAACGCCGGCCTGCTCGCCGTCCGCATCCTCGCCGCCGCCGACCCCGGGCTGCAGGAGCGGATGCGGGCGTTCCAGGCCGAGCTGCGTGCGACGGCCCAACAGAAGGGCGAGGCGGTCCGCAGCGACCGCCCCGGCCGGCGCCTCGGGTTCTAGCGGTCCTCCACCTGACCGTCGCCCCAGACCCGAGCACCGCCGAGCCGCAGCGTCGCGTCGGTCAGGAGGCCGTTCCTCCCGGGGGGTCCTCGAGTCGCTCGAGCACCCGGTCCTCGAGGCCGGTCGGGTCGACCCGGTCCTTGGTGATGAACTCGGTCCGGCCCAGCGTCAGCAGGGGACGGTCGGCCGGCTCCACCTCGGCTGCGCTGTAGACGATGAGGTCGACGGCGGCGGTGCGCGGATCGCGGCGCAGCTCGCTCACCACGGCGTACCCGCTGCCGCTCGAGGGCCCGAGATCGAGGTCGAGCAGGACCACCCGGGGGTGCACCTCGCGCGCCAGGCGGACGGCGTCGCCGGCCCCCACGGCGCGGACGACGGGCACGGCGTGCCCGGTCAGCAGGGTGGTGAGAACGTCGGCCACCTCGTCGTCGTCCGTGACGAGGAGCACGGTGCCCCGCCCGGCCCGACCGCCGGCGGGCCGGTGGCGCGATGTGGCGTGGTGGCCGGGACCCCTCCGGCTCGCCGCCGGGAGGGTGAACGTGACGGTCGTGCCGGAGCCCGGCGCGCTCTCGGCCCAGATCCGGCCGCCGTGGCCCTCCACGATCCCGCGGCAGATCGCCAGACCGAGACCGGTGCCGCCCTTCTGACGCGCGTCGGAGGAGTCGACCTGGTCGAACCGCTGGAAGACCGACTCCACCTGGTCCGCGGGGATGCCTCGTCCCTGGTCGCGGACCCGGAAGACGACCTGGCCGTCCTCGGCGGCCGCGTCGAGGACGACGGTCTGCCCCTCGGTGGAGAACGTGATCGCGTTGCTGAGCAGGTTGGTGAGCGTCTGCACGATGCGGTCGGCGTCGACCAGCACCCGGCCGGCGCTCGGCGCCACCCGGAGTCGGACTCCGGTCGAGAGGGCCTGGCCGGCCATCTCGGTCACCGCGCGGGACAGCAGCTCCTCGGCGGCGATCGACGCGATGTCCATCGGCTGATGGCCCGCCTCGATCCGCTCGAGGTCCAAGAAGTCGTTGATCAGGCGGGTCAGCCGTTCGCTGCTCTCCAGGGCGATCCTGGTCATCGAGCGGGCCCGGGGTGAGAGCTCGCCGAGCACGCCGCTCGCCAGCAGTCCCAGGGAGCCGCGGATCGAGGTGAGCGGGGTGCGCAGCTCGTGGCTGACCACGGAGATGAACTCGTTCTTCATCCGATCGACGTCGCGCCGCTCGGTGACGTCGCGGAACACGACCACGGCGCCGCGCACGACCTGGTCGTCGGGGGGACCCTCGAGCTGTGGGCTCGCGGTGATCTCGACCGGGAAGCTCGAGCCGTCACACCGGACGTACACGTCCTCCTCCGCGAACGTGTTGATACCGGAGCCGATGGCCTCGGCGATGTAGCAGCCCTCGTAGGGGTAGGCGAGGCCGTCCTCCGCAGGGGCGTGGAAGACGTCGTGCGCCGAGCGGCCGAGAAGGTCCTCCGCGGCGTACCCGAGAGCGTCCGCGCCGGACGGGTTGACGAACGTGATCAGGCCCGCGGCGTCCACGCCGTAGATGCCGTCGCCCACGGACGTGAGCAGCACCTCGGTCTGCCGGGCCAGCCGCCGCAGGTCGGCGGTCTGCTCGCTCACCCGCTGCTCCAGCCCGCGCCGCAGCGCGTTGTTGTCCCGGGTCAGCACGATCTGGCGGCCGGCGGCGGCGATCGCGACCAGCATCCACAGCACCGCGGTGGAGGGGCTCAGTCGCTCCTGGCTGCCGGAGACCACCTGGATGCCGGCGGCGACCAGCAGCACGAGGTAGACGAACGCGGTGTCGCGCACGTCGGTGGCGGTCCCCGAGCCGTGCGGGACATCGACCTCCGTGCTGGGGTACCACGCCGCGAGGGCGAGCAGTGCGTAGCCGACCATCCAGCCGAGGTCGAGCGGCGTCCCGAACTCGAAGTCCTCCTGCGCGACGAGCACCGCGAAGGGGAGGTCGGCGAGGGCGTAGGCGAGGAAGCCCAGCGCGAGCAGCGCCAGCGCCTGACGGTCCGAGCCGCGGGCCCGCAGGAGGAGCAGGATGCCGACCACGACCAGCACCACGTCGAGCACCGGGATCAGCAGCGTCGTGAGCTGGGAGGCGAGCCCGCCCCTGGTCTGCTCGAGCAGCTCGTCGTAGACCAGCGTGGAGGCGATGATCAGCACGGCGCCGCCGACCACCAGCCCGTCGAGGCTGATCACGACCAGGTCGACGCCGCGGCGGCGCACGCTCGGGAAACCGAGCACGCCGGCGATGCACAGGCCGAGAGCGGCGGTGATGGCGAGGTCGCTGAAGGCGCTCGGCGAGGTGACCGGGTCGGACCCGGTCGCGGTGGCCCACACGTTGCCGGTGATCGCGACCAGCGCGCCCGTCATGATCAGCAGCCAGGACCGTCGCCGCCGGCCGACGGTCTGCCGGGCGCGCAGCCAGCACGAGACCGCGAGGAAGGCCCCGCTGGCGACCAGGCCGAGCCCGCTCGTGAGCTCCCGCGCGTCCTGACCGACCAGTGCGGGCTGGAGCAGCGCGGCGAGCACGGCGAGCACCGCCACGATGAGCGGCAGCACGGCGAGGAACTGCCGTTGCTGCCGCTCGAGCGATTGCTGCATGTGGGCCCCGAGAGATTCGTCGAAACCGGGATCGGTCCCGACCCCGGCCCTCATTGTCGCCTAGGAGACGGCTCCCGGTTCGGTCCCCGGGTCCGCGGCCGGCCCGACCAGCCCGTGCTCGTGGGCGAACACCACGATCTGCACGCGGTCGCGCAGGCCGAGCTTGCGCAGGATCGCGCCCACGTGCGTCTTGACCGTCGACTCGCTGGCGAACACCTGGCCGGCGATCTCGGTGTTCGACAGGCCGTGGGCGACCGCGGCGAAGACCTCGCGCTCCTTGTCGGTCAGGCCCAGGTACGCCGGCGGCGTGGGCGTTCGGCTGCGGAACTGCCCGTCGAGCAGCGTCGAGAGGTCCTGGGGCGCGAGCACCGCGTTGCCGGCGTACACCGTGCGGATCGCGTCGGCCAGCATCACTGGGGTGGTGCCCTTGAGCAGGAAGCCGCTCGCGCCGTAGCGGATCGCGGTCGCGGCCCGGTCGTCGAGGTTGAAGGTCGTGAGCACGACCACGCGCACCGGCCGATCGCGTCGCGCGGCGCGGTCGGGCAGGAAGATCTGGCGGGTCGCCTCGACCCCGTCCATCTCCGGCATCCGGATGTCCATCAGCACCACGTCTGGCTCGAGCTCCTCGACGAGTGCCACGGCCTCCAGCCCGTCGGCCGCGGCACCGACGACCTCCATGCCGTCCTGGGCGTCGACGATCACCCGCACGCCCTCGCGGAACAGCTCCTGATCGTCGACGAGCAGCACCCGGATCGCGGGTGCCGACTCCGGCTCCGGTGCGGTCACCGGCTGCGCACCGGCAGCCACGCGGTGGCGGTGAACGTCGGCGGGTCGCTGCGTCGGCGTACGTCGAGACGGCCGCCGACCGACTCGAGCCGGCGCCGCATCCCCTCCAGGCCCTGCCCCCCCGTCGTGGGCACCGCCACCACGAGGGGCTGGGTCTCCTCGGTCCCCTGCTCGACCACGTTCTGCACCTCGATCCTCAGCTCTCCCTCCCAGTGTCGCTCCACCTGCACCGGCTCGCCGCGCCGCCCGTGCTTGAGTGCGTTGGTGAGCATCTCCTGCAGCACCCGGAACGCCACGGTGGCCAGCTCGGGCGGCAGCGGCTGCGGCGTCCCGAACTCGGTGGACCGCACCTCGTGGCCGCTGGCCCGCACCCCGGCGACCAGGCTGTCGAGGTCGGTGCTGCCGGTACGCGGTCCGGCGGCGCCGCTGGTGGAGGCCAGCACCTGCCGGATGTCGTCGAGGGAGCTGCGTGCCGTGGTCGCGATGTTGTCCATCGTCTGCTTGAGGACCTCGGTGTCGGCGTCCTTGCGGTACTGCGCGGACTCCGCCTGGGCGAGGATGACCGCGAGCGAGTGGCCGACGACGTCGTGCACGTCCCGGGCCAGCTTGGCCTGCTCGTCGCGGAGCCGGGCGATCTCCTCGGCCTGGTCGCGCTCGGCCTCGGCGACCACCTGGGACGCCCGGGACTGCTGGGCCCGGGTGGAGAACCGCAGCGCGAGACCGGCCAGCCAGGGCACCCCGAGCACCGACATGCCGAGCACCGCCGCGGTCACCTGCCACCGGTCGCTCCACCGGGCGGTCTGCTGGACCAGCGACTCGAACCCGGCCGTCGCGAGCGCGGAGTAGAACACGCTGGGGTCGATCCAGAGCACGGTGATCACGGCGGCCACCGGGATCGAGAACGCGCTCGCCACGACCGTCGCCGCGCTGCCCCAGCGGGCGGTGCCGAACGCGACGATGCCGATCGCCAGCTCGATCATCAGCAGCTGGGTGCCGGTCATCACCTGCAGCACGCAGATCGCCCACACCAGTCCGAGTGCCAGCGCGGGCAGCCAGCGGGCGAGCGCTGCGGCGGTGGCGATCCCGACGACGAGGAGCGCGAGCGCCGGGCGGGGGTCGTCGACGTAGTAGGGGTGGTCGACCCCGAGCACCTCGTACAGGCCGACGATCAGGACGGCCAGGCCGACCGCCGCGTCGGGCGCCCAGGTGCGCCAGCCGGTCATGCGTGCTCCCTGTGAGGTCGGTGGCTGTCGCGGCAAGCGAACCACACGGGCCGCGCTGCTCACCGGTGGGCGCCACGCACCAGCTCGTCGAGCAGGTCCGCGTAGGCGAGGCCCGCCGCCGCGAACATCCGCGGCACCTGCGAGTGCTCGGTCATGCCGGGCACGGTGTTGACCTCGTTGAGCACCGGGCCGTCCTCGGTGAGGAAGAAGTCGACCCGCGCGACCCCGGCGCAGCCGAGGGCGTCGTACGCCGCCACCGCGGCGTCGGCGAGCGCCTTCGCCTCGACGTCCGCGAGCTCGGCCGGGACCCGCAGGTCGGCGTGGCCGCCGTACTTGGCGTCGTAGTCGAACAGCCCGTCGCCCACGATCTCGAGGGCGGGCGAGGCGACGACGGTCCCGTCCGCGCGGCGGAGCACGGCGACGTCGATCTCCCGTCCGGCCACGACGTCCTCGACGAGCGCGCGGTCGTCGAGCGCTAGTGCCGCCTCGAGGGCGCTGCGCAGGTGGCCGGGCTCGCGGACCAGGCTCACGCCCCGGCTGGAGCCCGCGGCCACCGGCTTGACCACCACGGGGTGGGACCAGACCTCCTCGGCGGCGGTCGCCGTGGTGACCAGGCGACCGGGCGCGGTCGCGATGCCGAGCGCCGCGGCGACCAGCTTGGTGGCCCACTTGTCCATCGCGAGCGCGCCCGCGCCGACCCCGGACCCGACGTAGGGGAGGCCGGCGAGCTCGCACAATGCGGCGAGTGCGCCGTCCTCCCCGCGGGGACCGTGCACCATCGGGAACACCACGTCGCAGGTGGCCAGCAGCCGGGCGGCGCCGGACAGGCCGACCGGCAGCCCCTCGTCGTCGCGCCAGGTGCCGTCGGGACCGATCGTGAGCGCGATCACCTCGTAGGCGCGGGCGTCCAGCCCGGCCGCCACCGACGCGGCGGAGGCCAGGGACACCTCGTGCTCGCAGTTCCGGCCGCCGCCGATCACCGCGACCCTGGTCCTCACGACAGGCTCCGCAGGTGCGTCGGCCGGCGCACGGTCCGCGAGACCCGGGCGCCGATGCCGGTGACGATCTCGTGCTCGATGGTGCCGGCCCACGCCGCCCACTCCGCGACGGTGGGCTCGCCGGCGTCACCCGGGCCGAAGACCGTCACGGTCTCCCCGAGGTCGACCGCGCGCTCGCCGAGGTCGACGACGGCCTGGTCCATCGAGATCCGGCCGACGACCGGCCGGCGGCGGCCGCGGACCAGCACCTCCGCGCGGCCCGCGGTGATGCGGGGCAGCCCGTCGGCGTAGCCCAGGGGCACCAGCCCGAGGTGCGTCGCCGCGGGCGTCCGGTAGGCATGGCCGTACCCGACCGGCGTGCCGGCGCGGACGCGGCGTACCTGCACGACGGGGGCGGTGAGCGTCATCGCCGGCCGCAGCCGGGTCGTCTGCGAGGGGTCGATGCCGACCAGACCGGCCCCCACCCGGCTCATCGTGTGGTGGCTGCGCGGGTCGGTCAGGGTCGCCGAGGTGGCCGCGAGGTGCCGGTGCGCGGGCCGGAGCCCGGCCGCGCGCGCGGTTTCGAGCGCCCACGCGAAGCGGGTCCGCGCGAGCGCGTTGCAGTCGTCGGCCGGGTCGTCGGCGCAGCCGAGGTGGCCCATCACCCCGACCACCTCGACCTCGCCGCGCTGCTCGGCCCGGCGCGCGGACCGGCACAGCTGGGCCCAGGTGTCCGGAGCCGCACCGTCGCGGGCCATGCCGGCGTCGACGTGGAGGTGCACCCGCGCACGGCGGCCGGCGGAGGTGACGGCCGCCAGGTGCGCCAGGCTCGGTACGGCGACGTCGACGCCCTCGCGGACGGCCCGGGCGAAGTCCGCGTCCACCGGGTTGAGCCAACTGAGCAGCGGCGCGTCCAGCCCGGTCGCACGGAGAGCGAACGCCTCCTCGAGGCTGGTGACGCCGAGCCAGGTGGCGCCGTTCGCGAGCGCCGTCCGTGCCACGTCGGCGGCGCCGTGGCCGAACCCGTCGGCCTTGACCACGGCCATCAGCTCCCCGGTCGCCCGGCCGGTCAGCAGCCGGGTGTTGTGGGCGATCGCCGCGAGGTCGACGTCGAGCCGTGCGCCGGAGCCGGTGCCGGGGCGGGCGGCGGCGGCCAGGCCGGTCATGCCGCGACCTCCGCGGCCAGCGGGCCGTAGAGCGCGTGCCCGCTGCCGGTCATCAGGGCCCAGTAGCGGTCGCCGAAGGTCCAGTGCCACCACTCGGTCGGATAGTTGACGAGCCCCTGCGCGGTCAGCACGCCGGCGAGCAGGTCGCGGTGCGCGCGGGCATCGGCGCCGATCCCATCGGCCGCGAAGTAGCAGCGCCCGTCGCTCTCCTCCGGCGTCGCGTCGATCGCCGTGCCGAGGTCCAGCTGGTCACCGCAGACGTCGACCAGCGTCAGGTCGACGGCCGCCCCCGCCACGTGCGGCGCCACGTCCACCGGGCTGACGAAGCGGCTGGTCAGCACCTCCAGCTCGGCGGCGTCGGCGTGCGGGTGGTGGGCACGCACCTCGGCGGCGTACGACGCGATGATCGCGCGCTGCACGTCCAGCGGGCGGTAGCCCTCGATCACCCGCAGCCGGATGCCCCGCGGCAGGGCCGCGTCCGCCGCCCGGAGCCGGTCGGCGAGGCTCGAGCGCACCAGCGCACCGAAGGGGGAGAGGTCGCCCTCGAGGAGGACCAGCGGCTCGCCGGTCTCCGCGACCGGCACGGCACGGACCCGCGGGTCCGACAGCAGGATCGTCATGGTGTCGACGCTAGGAAGTCCTGGGGTCCCCTCGCCTCCACCTCAGGTGCCGGGGTGCTGGCCCCTGGTACCGCGCTCGGTGGTCGTTCGGTGGAGCGGCAGCACCGAGCCGATCAGCCGTTGCCACGATCCGCGGTGAGCGCGCGCACCCCGGGCAGCATCGCGAGCCCGTTCACGACGACCGAGAACACCAGCAGCGCCACCGCCCAGGCGTGGTGGTCGAGGTCCCACAGGGCGAGGCAGGCGAGCCCGAACACCAGCACCTTGGCGACCGGCCGGACGACGGTGCCGCCGTACGGCGCCTTCGGTGAGGCGAACCAGTACCACGTCGAGGCGGCGGCCACCGGCAGCAGCCACACCAGCACCCAGCCGGGGACGCCGAGCACCGAGGACTCCCACCCCCAGACGCCGAACGCCGCGACCGCGGCGATCTCGTCGACGAACACCAGGAACAGCACCAGCCAGCCGAAGACCACCATGCGGTGATCATCCCGCGCCGAGCGGGCGCGTCAGTAGGGTGCCGCCATGCTCTATCCCGAGACCCTGCGCGCCGTCGAGGCAGCAGCCGGGGAGACGCCGGTCTGGGCCGACGGGTTCGACATCGCCGCGTCCCGCGCCCAGGCCCGGGAGGCGGCCGCGGCGGAGCCCCGCGAGGACGTCGCCGAGGTCGCCGACGTCGACGCCGACGGCGTCCCGGCGCGGCTCTACCGGCCGGAGCGGGCGGCGGCCGGGGTGGTGCTGCACCTGCACGGCGGCGGGTTCGTCTTCAACGACGTCGACGTGCACGACCCGGGCGCCCGCAGGCTGGCGAACCGCAGCGGCCTCAGCGTGCTCAGCGTCGACTACCGCCGTCCGCCGGAGCACCGGTTCCCGGCGGCGCCGGACGACGTCTCGACGGCGTCTGCGTGGGCGCAGCGACACCTGGGCGGACCGCTGTTCGCGCACGGCGACAGCGCCGGCGGCAACCTCGCGCTGGTCGCGGCGCTGCGCCACCCCGGGAGGTTCGCCGCGATCGCGCTGCTCTACCCGTTCCTCGACCCGACCGCCGGCTTCGAGTCCTACCGGACCGCGGCCGACGGGTTCGACGGGCGGGAGGCGGCGTGGTACTGGCAGCAGTACGCCGCGTCCCCGGCCGACCTCACGCACCCCGACCTCGCGCCGCTCCTCTCGGGCCGGCTCGGCACGCTCCCGCCGACCCTCGTGGTCACCTGCGAGCACGACCCGCTGCGCGACGAGGGGGAGGAGCTGGCCCGGCGGCTCGCGGTCGCCGGGGTCGAGGTGACCGCCACCCGCTACCTCGGCCAGGTCCACGGGTTCTGGCGCCACCACGCCGTGTTCACCGCCTCCGAGCCGCTGCTTCGGCAGGTGGCGGGCTTCCTCCGCCAGCACGACTGACAGGATGGGCGCCATGCGTGTGCACCTGGGCTGCGACCATGCCGGACTCGACCTCAAGGACCACCTCAGCCGCTGGCTCACCGAGCACGACTACGAGCCGGTCGACCACGGGCCCTTCGAGTACGACTCGCTCGACGACTACCCGGTCTTCTGCCTGCGCGCGGCCGAGGCGGTCGCCCAGGAGCGGGCCGCCGGGGCCGACAGCCTCGGGGTCGTGATCGGCGGGTCCGGCAACGGCGAGCAGATGGCCGCCAACAAGGTGGCGGGCATCCGGTGCGCGCTGGTCTGGTCGGAGGAGACCGCCGTACTCGCGCGCCAGCACAACGACGCCAACGTCATGTCCGTCGGCGGCCGGATGCACTCGCTGGGCCATATGACCCGCTTCGTCGAGGTGTTCCTCGCCGAGCCGTTCAGCGGCGACGAGCGGCACGTGCGCCGGATCGGCCAGATGGCGGCCTACGAGGCCACCGGCGAGCTGCCGCCGCTGCCCGGCGATGCCTGAGGGGCACACCCTCCATCGCCTGGCCGACCAGGTCACGGCGACGTTCGCCGGCCGGGTGGTGCGCGCCGCCAGCCCGCAGGGCCGGTTCGCGGGCTCGGCCGCCCTCGTCGACGGTCAGGTGCTGGTCGGCGCCGAGGCATGGGGCAAGCACCTGTTCATCGCATTTCCCGACGACCGGTTCGTGCACATCCACCTCGGCCTGTACGGCAAGCTCGACGTCGCGACCGGCGAGGCGGTCCCACCCGCGATCGGGCAGGTGCGCCTGCGCCTGGTCGCCGCCGACCGTGACTGGCAGGCGTGGGCCGACCTGCGTGGGGCCACGACCTGTGAGCTGGTGACCCGCGAGCAGCGGGACGCGGTGGTGGCCCGGTCCGGGCCCGACCCCCTGCGTGGGGACGCCGACCCCGACCGCGCCTGGGCGCGGATCCGGCGCAGCAAGGCGCCGATCGGGGGACTGCTCATGGATCAAGCCGTGCTCGCCGGCGTCGGCAACGTCTACCGGGCCGAGCTGCTGTTCCGCCACCGGGTCGACCCGCTCCGGCCGGGGAGCACCCTGCGCGTGGGGCAGTGGCACGCGATGTGGGAGGACCTGGTGGCGCTGATGCGCGAGGGGGTCCGGACCGGCCGGATCGACACCGTCCGTCCCGAGCACACCCCCGAGGCGATGGGGCGCCCGCCGCGCCGCGACGACCACGGCGGCGAGGTCTACGTCTACCGTCGTACGGGTCAGCCGTGCCACGTGTGCGGCGTGGCGGTCCGCACGGCCGAGCTCCAGGGCAGGAACCTGTTCTGGTGTCCCCGATGCCAACGCAGGTTCCGGTCGCGAGCACTACAGTGAGCACCCCCGAGCACGAGGACCGCCGACCATGACCGAACGCCGCGACGCGGCCCGGCCCGCCCGGGCCCGGCGTCGCCGGCATCTCGTGTCGCAGGTCCTGGGCCGCGGGGTGTCGCCGCACAACCGCATCCTGGTGGCCCTGGTCGCGCTGACCGTCCTCGCGACCGCGGTGGCCGTGACGTGGTCGACGAACGTGCCACTGACGGTGCTGATGGTGCCGCTCCTGCTCGGCAGCCTGCTGCTCGGCCCGCGGCACCTGCCGTGGTTCGTGGTGTTCCTCATGGTGATGCTGATGGTCGCCGTCAGCGCTCAGGAACAGATCACGCTGCGGATCGTGATGTCGATCGCGATCGTGTTCCTGCTCTGCTTCATCGTGCTGGTCACGTCGTTCCGCCGGTCCCGGCTGGGGGTCGCCGGCGTGCTCGGCGAGTCGATGCTGGTCGACCTGCGCGACCGGATCCTCAACCAGGGCGGTGTTCCGCCGCTCGGGGACGACTGGCTGGTCGAGACCGCGCTCCGCTCGGCCGGCGGTACGCCGTTCGCGGGCGACTTCGTGGTCGCCACCCGGCCCCGGGGCAGCAGCCGGGTCGAGCTCGCCGTGGTGGACGTGTCCGGCAAGGGCGAACAGGCCGGAACCCGGGCGCTGCTGCTCTCCGGCGCCTTCGGCGGCCTGCTCGGCGCGCTGCCGCCGGCGGAGTTCCTCGAGGCCGCCAACGACTACCTCCTGCGACAGGACTGGGAGGAGGGCTTCGCGACCGCCGTCCACCTCTCGCTGGACACCGACACCGGGGCCTTCGAGGTGCGGACGGCGGGGCATCCGCCGGCCGCCCAGCTCGATGCCGGGTCGGGCCGGTGGACGGTCCACCAGGGCGACGGACCCGTGCTGGGCCTGATCGAGAACGCCGAGTTCGCGGTGGTGCACGGCCAGCTGCGCTCCGGTGACGCGCTGCTGCTCTACACCGACGGCCTGGTCGAGACCCCGCGCCGCGACATCGGCATGGGCATCGACCGGATGCTCGGCCACGCCGAACGGCTGCTGCGCGGCGGACTCGAGGGCGGCGCCGACCGGCTCGTGGAGTCTCTCGGCTCCGACAACGACGACCGCGCTCTGGTGCTGCTCCACCGTCGCTGACCCGATCTCGCGCGGCGCCCTCGGTTGGGTGGCGCACGCTCTGGTGTGGCAGGATTCGGGGGTTCCCGGGGGCGTGCCCTCGGGGGTGCGGATGTAGCTCAATGGTAGAGCCCCAGTCTTCCAAACTGGCTACGCGGGTTCGATTCCCGTCATCCGCTCCAAGCAGGGACCGACCGCACCAGTTGTGGATCGGGAGCCCACTTGGCGGGGCGTAGCGTAGTGGCTAGCGCGCCTGCTTTGGGAGCAGGAGATCGCAGGTTCGAGTCCTGTCGCCCCGACACCCACCCAATGAGAAGCATGAGGAGAAGACCTGTGAAGAGCGCCGTCGAGACCTTGAGCCCGACCCGGGCCAAGCTGACCGTCGAGGTGCCCTTCGAGGAGCTCAAGCCGAGCCTCGACGCGGCGTACAAGAAGATTGCCCAGCAGATCAACGTCCCAGGCTTCCGGCGCGGCAAGGTCCCGCCGATGGTCATCGACCGTCAGGTCGGGCGTGGCGCGGTGCTCGACGAGGCGATCAACGAGGTGGTGCCGCAGAAGTACGTCGAGGCGCTGCAGGCCAACTCCCTCCAGCCGCTGGCGCAGCCGGAGATCGAGGTCACGAAGTTCGAGGACAACGAGACCCTGGAGTTCACCGCCGAGGTCGACATCCGTCCCGAGATCGCGCTGCCGAACTACGACGGTGTCGAGGCCGAGGTCGAGGACATCGAGCTGACCGACGCCGACGTCGACGAGCAGGTCGAGGCGCTCCGTGAGCGCTTCGCGACCCTGATCGACGTCGAGCGCCCGGCCGTCGAGGGTGACTTCGTGGTCATGGACCTCGTGGCGACCCACGAGGGTGAGCCGATCGAGGGCGCCGAGGTGTCCGGCATGTCCTACCGCGTCGGCCGCGGCGGCATGCTCGACGGCCTCGACGAGGCGCTGACCGGCATGGCCGCCGGCGACGAGAAGGTCTTCCAGTCCGAGCTGGTCGGAGGTGACCTGGTCGGCCAGCCCGTCGACGTCACCGTCAAGGTCAGCCAGGTCCAGGAGCAGGAGCTCCCCGAGCTCGACGACGAGTTCGCCCAGATGGCCTCCGAGTTCGACACCGTCGACGAGCTCCGCGAGGACGTCCGCGAGCGGCTCGGCCGCGGCCGCCGCCTCGAGCAGGCCGCCGCCGCCCGCGACGCCGTGCTCGAGCAGCTGCTCGACCGGGTCGAGGTGCCGCTGCCCGAGGTCGTCGTCACCGATGAGCTCAACGCCCGCCGCCAGAACGTCGAGCAGCAGCTCGCCTACTCCGGTGTCTCCATGGAGAAGTACCTCGAGGACGAGGGCCAGACCCTGGAGGAGTTCGAGGCCGACCTGGACCGCCGGGTCCGCGACGCGGTCGCCGCCCAGTTCCTCCTCGACGAGATCGCGAAGAAGGAGGAGTTCGGCATCGACCAGAGCGAGCTCTCCGAGCACCTCGTCCGTCGCGCCCAGCAGTCCGGCCAGGACCCGCAGGAGTTCGCGAACCACATGTTCGAGCACAACCACATCCCCGAGCTCGTGCAGGAGATCCTGCGCGGCAAGGCGCTCGCCCGGGTCGTGGAGTCGGCGGTCGTCAAGGACGCCTCCGGCAACGTGGTCGAGCTGAAGAACCTGCGCCCCGACGGCACCATCGGCGAGCCGGAGTCCGAGGGCGACGCGCCCGAGGCCACCGCCGAGGAGCCGGCTGCGGAGGAGACCGCCACCCAGGAGTGAGCCGGGCCGTTGCCGGGCAGGACCCCGGCGCGCCGAGCGGAGACAGATGAGTGCACAGCCGTGCACTCGGTGGCTATCCTGCCGCGGGTGAGCACCCACCACCCCGGCGCCGGCACCGCCCCGACCTACCTCGACGCGTTCGCGCTGCTGACGGAGGTCGTCGACGAGCTGGTGGTGCGCAGCGTGCACGACACCCACGACGCCTGGGCCGAGCGGTTCGGCGGCTACCCGGGCAGCGCCATCGCCGGCGCCGTGTTCGGCGGGCTCGGCGCCGGCCTCCGCGCGGCGTCCGCCGGTCTCGGCAAGGTCGCCGCGACCGGGGTCGGGCCGCGCCTCGAGGAGGGGCCACGCGGTCGGTTCGTCAGCTCGGCCGTCAACGGCCTGATCGGGGACCGGCTCGTGGCGGAGAGGCCGCGGCTCGCGATCCCGATGGCGGTCCGGTCCGAGGGCCGCGACGTGCCGCCCGCGACCGACCACCTCGCCGCGGCCTTCCCCGACGCCGCCGGGCGGGTCGTGGTGTTCGTGCACGGCCTCTGCGAGAACGAGTCCTACTGGAACCGGTGGCGCGAGCGGACCGGCACGACGTACGGCGAGACCGTCACGGACGCGGGCTGGACGCCGGTCTTCCTGCGTGCCAACACCGGTCTCGGCCTGCGCGAGAACGGCGTCGCGCTGGCCGCCCTGCTGCAGCGGCTGGTCGAGGAGTGGCCGGTGCCGCTGCAGCGGATCGCGCTGGTGGGGCACTCGATGGGCGGGCTGATCGTGCGGGCCGCGGGAGCGGTGGTGCACCTCGCCGAGCACCAGGCGGAGCGGCACTGGGCCGACCTCGTCTCGGACGTGGTCACCCTCGGCACGCCGCACCTCGGCGCCCCGATCGCGCGCGGCATCGGCCACGGCAGCCGCGGTCTGGGCCGACGCCGCGAGACCGCGGCGTTCGGCCGGATCCTCGACCAGCGCTCGGTCGGGGTGCACGACCTGGTGAGCGGGCTCGCCGAGGACGTGCCGCCTCTGCCGCACGCGCGCTACCGGCTCGTCGCGGCGACGGTGACCGCCCGCCAGCGCCACCCCGTCGGCCACGTCGTGGGCGACCTGCTGGTGCGGGTGCCCTCGGCGTACGGCCGCGACCGGCACGGCCGCCACCTGTTCCCGGGCGCCGACGTGCTGCACCTGGGACGCACCGACCACTTCGGCCTGCTCAACCACCCCGAGGTCCACCGCGCTCTGCGAGAGTGGCTCGCATGAGCGGACCCGCCGATCGTGAGCTGCGTGCCGAGGCCGTCGTCGAGGCGCCCCCCGAGCGGGTCTGGGCGCTGCTGACGGACTTCTCCCGGATGCCCGAATGGAGCCCCGAGCTGGTCCGGATGGTCCCGCTCAAGCCCGGAGATCTCCGGATCGGCCAGTGGTACCTCGGCATCAACCGCCGCAAGGCCGCCGTCTGGCCGACCCGCAGCGTGGTCACGGCGCTCGAGCCGGGCCGCACGATCGCGTGGGACACCACGTCCAGCGGCGCCCGGTGGATCTGGGAACTGAGCCCGGCCGGACCCGACGACGCCTTCACCCGGGTCGTGCACCGCCGGCCGGTGCCGCACGGCGTCACCGCGATGTCCAAGGTCTTCGCGCCACTGTTCCTGGGTGGGAACGAGGGCCACGCGGACGAGCTCGAGCACGGCATGGCCCGGACCGTGGCCCGGCTGAAGGCGGCGGCGGAGGCCTGACCTGAGCGCCGTACGGTCCGCGGGCTTATCTGCTGTCGGCGAACAGCGGGGGATTGGCCGTGGAACTGTCGAGGCTTCCGGCTAGGGTCGCTCTCGTGACCCAGAACTCCAGCCCACAGCTCAACGGCGGCGCGGGCATGAACGTCCTCGACGACCACATCTACCAGCGCCTGCTGCGCGAGCGGATCGTCTTCCTCGGCTCCGAGGTGCGCGACCAGAACGCCAACGCGATCTGCGCCCAGCTGCTGCTGCTCTCGGCGGAGGACCCCGAGGCCGACATCTTCCTCCACATCAACTCGCCGGGTGGCTCCGTCGACGCCGGCATGGCGATCTACGACACCATGAACTACATCCCCAACGACGTGGCGACGGTCGGCATGGGCCTGGCCGCCTCGATGGGCCAGTTCCTGCTCTGCGCCGGCACCAAGGGCAAGCGCTACGCGCTCCCGCACGCGCGGATCATGATGCACCAGCCCTCCTCGGGCATGGGCGGCTCGGCCTCGGACATCAAGATCCAGGCCCAGCAGTCGCTCCACATCAAGAAGGTGCTGCTCGAGCTCATCGCCGAGCACACCGGCCAGACCGTCGAGCAGATCGAGATGGACGCCGACCGCGACCGCTGGTTCACCGCCGACCAGGCGCTCGAGTACGGCCTGGTCGACCAGGTCATCAAGAGTGCCCGCGAAGCCGCAGACGACGGGCGTCCGGCCCGCAAGAAGGACTGACATGAACTACTACATCCCGCAGTGGGAAGAGCGCACGTCCTACGGCTTCCGCCGCATCGACCCCTACGCCAAGCTGTTCGAGGACCGCATCATCTACCTCGGCACCCCGATCTCCGACGACGTCGCCAACGCGGTGATCGCCCAGCTGCTCTGCCTGCAATCGATGAACCCCGACCAGGACATCAGCATCTACATCAACAGCCCCGGCGGCTCCTTCACCGCGCTGACGGCGATCTACGACACGATGAAGTTCATCAAGCCCGACGTGCAGACGGTGTGCATCGGGCAGGCCGCCTCGGCGGCCGCGATCCTGCTCGCCGCCGGCACGCCGGGCAAGCGCCTGGCGCTCCCGAACAGCCGGATCCTCATCCACCAGCCCTACACCGAGGGCACCTTCGGCCAGACCTCCGACATCGAGATCCAGGCCAACGAGATCCTGCGCATGCGCGAGCTGCTGGAGAAGATGATCAGCGACCACAGCGGCCGCGACCTCGAGCAGGTCAGCCGCGACATCGAGCGCGACAAGATCCTGACCGCCGAGGGCGCGGTCGAGTACGGCCTGATCGACGCCGTGCTGCAGTCACTGAAGGGCACCCCCGCGGTGACCGGCTGACCGGGCGGCAGTTCCTCCTGGTTCCTCGTGTCCGCACCCCAACCGGGGGCGGCACGGGGTACCGTCGGAGGCGTCGCGCACGACCTGCGCACCACCCTCGTACCACCAGATCGCAGCAACACTCGGCACCAGGCTCGACCCCGCAGAGCTCGACAACCCGGAGGATGACCACCCGTGGCACGTATCGGTGACGGCGGCGACCTGCTCAAATGCTCCTTCTGTGGAAAGAGCCAGAAGCAGGTCAAGAAGCTGATCGCGGGTCCTGGCGTCTACATCTGCGACGAGTGCATCGACCTGTGCAACGAGATCATCGAGGAGGAGCTCAGCGAGGGCGCCGAGGTCAGCCTCGACGAGCTGCCCAAGCCCAAGGAGATCTTCGAGTTCCTCAACTCCTACGTGATCGGGCAGGAGCACGCCAAGAAGTCCCTCGCGGTGGCGGTCTACAACCACTACAAGCGGGTGCAGGCCGGGCTCCAGCCCGGCGGTGGCTCCGGCCCGGGCAAGCACAGCAAGGACGAGGTCGTCGAGGTTGCCAAGTCCAACATCCTGGTGATCGGCCCGACCGGCTGCGGCAAGACCTACCTCGCCCAGACGCTCGCGCGGATGCTGAACGTGCCGTTCGCGATCGCGGACGCGACCGCCCTCACCGAGGCGGGCTACGTCGGCGAGGACGTCGAGAACATCCTGCTCAAGCTGATCCAGGCCGCCGACTACGACGTCAAGAAGGCCGAGACCGGCATCATCTACATCGACGAGATCGACAAGGTGGCCCGCAAGGCGGAGAACCCGTCGATCACGCGCGACGTCTCCGGTGAGGGCGTGCAGCAGGCGCTGCTGAAGATCATCGAGGGCACCACCGCCTCAGTGCCGCCGCAGGGTGGTCGCAAGCACCCCCACCAGGAGTTCATCCAGATCGACACCACTAACATCCTGTTCGTGGTGGGCGGCGCGTTCGCCGGGCTCGAGCACATCATCGAGCAGCGGGTCGGCAAGAAGACCCTCGGCTTCACCGCCGAGGTGCGGGGCAAGGCCGAGAAGGAGGCCGAGGACCTGCTGTCGCTCGTGCGTCCCGAGGACCTCACCAAGTTCGGCCTGATCCCCGAGTTCATCGGCCGTCTCCCGCTGATCGCGAGCGTGACCAAGCTCGACCAGGAGGCCCTGGTCCAGATCCTCACCGAGCCGCGCAACGCGCTCGTCAAGCAGTACCAGAAGCTCTTCGAGCTCGACGGCGTCGAGCTGGAGTTCACCCCCGAGGCCATCCAGGCGATCGCCGACAACGCGCTCGAGCGCGGCACCGGCGCCCGTGGCCTGCGCGCGATCATCGAGGAGGTCCTCCTCCACGTGATGTACGACGTGCCCTCCCGCGGCGACATCGCCCGGGTCATCGTGACCCGCGAGGTCGTCACCGACGGCGTCTCCCCGACGCTGATCCCGCGCGAGTCCGAGGCCAAGAAGAAGAAGTCCGCCTGACCGTCGCGGCTCCGGCAGCAGCCGGCAGACGTCCCGCGCGTGACGGGCCTCACACGGCCCGTGGCTCACGATGACTAGCCGGACTAGTCCATTCGGGTCATATCGTGCCCAGAGAGGCTCGTTCGCTTGGAGTGACGGGTGCCGGACCGGAAGACTGGGCACCGATGAACGCCACCCGCAGGACCCGCCTCTTCCTCGACCACAAGCCACCCCTGGTGGCCTTTGCGGTCGTGTCGATCGCGTGCGCCCTGATGATGGTGCACGTGGCCCGCAGCGAGGCGGCCCCAGGCTGGCTGCGCGCCGGCCTGAGCGGCATCGTGGCACAGCACGTCATCGAGGCCACCGTGCTCGAGCCCGACCCGGCGCCCGCACGGACCACCGAGGCGGCGGGCCCGCTCCCGACCGCTGACGGCCCGGTCGGGTCCCCGTCAGGTGACGGGGACGGTTCGGGCACCGACGCCGGCTCGCCCCCGGCCGACTCGGCAGTCACGGGCGGGACGTCGCACCTCGCCGGCGCTCAGGTCGGGGTCGTCGACGCCGGCGATGCCACCGACCCCTTCACGGGGATCGACGACGACCCGGCCGGCTCCGCTGACGCCGACGGCGACCAGGGCCCGGGCAAGGGTCATCAGGGCAAGGGCCAAGGCCAGAGCAAGGGCGACGACGAGCAGGTGGACGCCGGCATCCCCGCTCCGGGCACCTCCGCGGGTCCAGACCCCCGCGACTGGCGTGACGACTGGGTGGGTGACCACGGCAAGGGCGGTCACGGCAAGGGTGACCACGCGAAGGGTGACCACGCGAAGGGCGACCACGCGAAGGGCGACCACGCCAAGGGCGACCACGCCAAGGGCGACCACGCCAAGGGCGACCACGCCAAGGGCGACCACGGCAACGGTGGGCATGGTCATGCGAACCAGGGCGACCACGGCAACGGTGGGCACGGCCACGCGGACCACGGCGAGCACGGTCACGGCCAGGGGCACCGGGCGCGCTGAGCGCACCCGGCCCGCCTGCCGCCTCGCCGGCTGACTACTCGGTCGCGGCCAGCTCCGCGTCGACGCCGAGCTCGGTGGCCGTGTCGTCGACGGTGAACACCACGTCTCCGGTGACCTTGCCGGTCTTGCGCAGGTCGTCGGCGGCCAGCTCCGCGGCGGCGACCAGCGCCTGCGGGCCGCGGATCTCCACCCGGGACAGCTCGGCGCGCATCGAGACCTTCGCGTTGGACTTCGCGCCGCGGATGCCGATCAGTGCCGCCGCGACCGCGTCGAGGGTCGAGGGGTCGGCGGCCGCGGCCGAGCCCAGCTCGACGACGGTGGGCCAGGTCGCCCGGTGGATCGAGCCCTCGCTCGAGCGCCACCACGACCAGACCTCCTCGGTCACGTAGGGCAGGAACGGCGCGAGCATCCGGAGCTGGACGTCGAGCGCGATCGCGAGCGCGGCCTTGGCCGACGCGGTGGGAGCGCCGCCGTCCTCGGCGTACGCCCGCTCCTTGACCAGCTCGAGGTAGTCGTCGCAGAACTCCCAGAAGAACTTCTCGACGGTCTCCAGCGCGGTCGTGTAGTCGTAGGCCTCGAACGCGTCGGTGGCCTTGGTGATCACCTGACCGAGGCGGGCGAGCAGCGCGCAGTCGACCGGCTCGGACACCTCGAACGCGTTCACGCTGGTGGCGCCGACGCCACCGAGCACGAACTTGGACGCGTTCAGCACCTTCATCGCAAGCCGGCGGCCGACCTTCATCTGGGTCTCGTCGAACGGCGAGTCCAGGCCCGGCCGGGCCATCGCGGCACGCCAGCGGACCGCGTCGGCGCCGAACTTCTCCAGGACGTCGGTGGGGACCACGACGTTGCCCTTGGACTTGGACATCTTCTTGCGGTCCGGGTCGAGGATGAAGCCCGAGACCAGCGCGTGCGACCACGGCGCGGCGTGGTTCTCGAAGTGCGCGCGGACCACCCGGGAGAACAGCCAGGTGCGGATGATGTCGTGCGCCTGGGTGCACAGGTCCATCGGGAAGACCCGCTGCCACAGGTCGGGGTCGGACTCCCAGCCGCCGGCGATCTGCGGGGTCAGCGACGACGTCGCCCAGGTGTCCATCACGTCGGGGTCGCCGACGAAGCCGCCCGGCTTGCCGCGCTGGTCCTCGGCGTACCCCTGCGGGACCATCGTCGAGGGGTCGACCGGCAGCTCGTCCTCGCGGGGCAGCAGCGGGTGCTCGTAGTCGGGCTCTCCGTCCGCGTCGAGTGGGTACCAGACCGGGAACGGGATCCCGAAGAACCGCTGACGGGAGATCAGCCAGTCGCCGTTGAGGCCGCCGACCCAGTTGTCGTAGCGGTGCTTCATGTGGGCCGGGACCCACTCGATCTCGGCGCCGCGCGCGATCATCTCGTCGCGGACGTCCGTGTCGCGGCCGCCGTTGCGGATGTACCACTGGCGGGTGGCGACGATCTCGAGGGGCTTGTCGCCCTTCTCGTAGAAGTTCGTCATCCGCTGGGTGGGCTTGGGCTCGCCGTCGAGGTCTCCGGCCTCCCGCAGCTTGGCCACGACGGCCTCGCGTGCGGAGAACGCGGTCTTGCCCTTGAGGTCCTCGTACGCCGACGCCGCGGGCTCGTGGGCCAGCCACTCGGGCGTCTCGCGCGACATCCGGCCGTCGCGGCCGATCACCGTGCGGACCGGGAGGTTGAGCTCGCGCCACCACGTGACGTCGGTCAGGTCGCCGAACGTGCAGCACATCGCGATGCCCGCGCCCTTGTCCATCTCCGCCAGCGGGTGGGCGAGCACCGGGATCTCGACTCCGAACACCGGGCTGGTGACGGTGGTGCCGAACAGCGGCTGGTAGCGCTCGTCGTCGGGGTGCGCGATCAGCGCGACCACCGAGGGGATCAGCTCCGGCCGGGTGGTCTCGATGAACAGGGGCTCGCGGTCCGGCTTGTGGAACGCGACCCGGTGGTAGGCGCCGGCGTAGTCACGCGCCTCGAGCTCGGCCTGGGCCACCGCGGTCTGGAACGTGACGTCCCACAGCGTGGGCGCCTCCTGCAGGTAGGCCTCGCCGCGGGCGAAGTTGCGCAGGAACGCGCGCTGGCTGACCGTGCGGGCCTTGGTGCCGATCGTCGTGTAGTGCTGGCTCCAGTCGACGGAGAGCCCCAGGGTGCGCCACAGCTGCTCGAAGACCTGCTCGTCCTGCTGGACGAGCTCCTCGCAGAGCGCGATGAAGTTGGGCCGGCTGATCGGCACCTGCTTCTTCGGGTCGGGCTTCTCGGGCGGGGTGAAGTCGGGGTCGTAGGGCAGCGACGGGTCGCAGCGGACGCCGTAGTAGTTCTGGACCCGGCGCTCGGTCGGCAGGCCGTTGTCGTCCCAGCCCATCGGGTAGAACACGGACTTGCCGCGCATCCGCTGGAAGCGCGCGACCAGGTCGGTGTGGGTGTAGGAGAACACGTGCCCGACGTGCAGGCTGCCGCTCACGGTCGGCGGCGGCGTGTCGATCGAGTAGACGTTCTCGCGCGGCTGGGTGCGGTCGAAGGCGTAGGTGTCCTCGGCCCGCCAGCGCTCGCTCCAGGTGGCCTCGAGACCCTCCAGCGCAGGCTTGTCGGGTACGGCGACGACGGGCCGCTCGGCGGTCTGCGTCGTCTCCACCGTCTCCGGTGCCTGGTCAGCCTGCGTGTCGGTCATGGCGAAATCCTAGGGTCAGACGTCCGCGGCGGAGAAACCGGTTGTGACGACGGGCACCGGGCTGGCTCACTTCCCTCCATGGACCACCGCCTCGAGATCATCGACGACCCTGTCGCGTTCCTCGCCGCCGCGGGCGAGCACCTCGCCGCCGACCCGGTGGTGACGACGGTGATCGCCTCGGTGACCGAGCGCCTGGCGCTGGCCGACGAGCGGGGGCTCCCGCCGGGCGAGCACCCCCGCTGGTGGGCGCTGGTGCGCGACGACGCGGGCACCGTGTCCGGGGTCGCGATGCGGACCGCGCCGTTCGAGCCGCACCCGCTGTACGTGCTGCCGATGCCCGACGACGCCGCGGTCGACCTGGCCCGCCTGGTGCACGAGCGCGGCGAGGCGGTCGGCGGCGTGAACGGTGCCCTGCCCGCCGCCCGTCTGGTCGCCGAGGAGACCGCCCGCCTGGCCGGGGGAGAGGTCCGGGTGCACGAGCACCTGCGGCTCTTCGAGCTGGGCGATCTGGTGGTGCCACCCAGCCCACCCGGCCGGCTGCGCCTGGCGACGCCCGACGATGCGGAGCTCGCGCTCGCATGGTTCCGCGCGTTCGGGATGGCTGCCGCGGAGCAGGCCGGCCGCGACGAGCCGCACCAGGGCCCGCTCGAGACGTTCACGATCGACGACATGCTGCTGCGCATCGAGCAGGAGGTGGTGTGGCTCTGGGAGGACGAGCGCGGCGAGCGGGTGCACCTCACCGGCGCGAACCCGCCGGCCAACGGCGTCACCCGGATCGGCCCCGTCTACACGCCGATCGAGCAGCGCGGACACGGCTACGCGAGCGCCGCGGTCGCCGAGGTGTCGCGGCAGTACGTCGAGCAGGGCGTGCGCTGCTGCCTGTTCACCGACCAGGCCAACCCCACGTCGAACAGGATCTACCAGGCGCTGGGCTACGTGCCGGTCGTCGACATGGTCAACCTGGTGATCACCAGACCAGGACCGGCTTGACGACCCTCCCGGCCACCACGTCGGCGATCGCGGCGCTGATCTCGGTGAACGGGTACGTCGTCACCAGGTCGTCGACGGGGAACTTGCCCTCGGCGTTGAGCCGCAGCATCCGCGGAACCATCTCGCGGGGGTCGGAGTCGCCCTCGACCGAGCCGCGCAGGATCTTGCCGTTCTGCAGCAGGTCGATGGCGTCGACCGGGAACTCCGGACGGCTCATGTCGAGACCGAGCACGACCAGCGTGCCCTGGACACCGAGCGATTGGGCGGCCTCCTTGAGCACGGAGGGCACCGCGGTGGTCTCGATGCCGTACGTCGCCCCGCCGCCGGTGAGCTCCTTGACCTTGTCGACCACGGTGGTCTCGCCGAGCCCGGCCGGGTCGACCCCGATCGCCCCGAGCTTCTCTGCCGCCTCGAGCCGGCTCGGCTGCAGGTCGACGGCGACGACGGTCTCCACGCCGCTGGCCCGCGCGGCCGCGACCGCGGCCAGGCCGACCGCGCCCACGCCGTACACCACGACGCTGTCGTCGGGCTGCGGCTGGGCGACGTTGAGCACCGAGCCGGAACCGGCCATGAAGCCGCAGCCGTAGGGCGCGATCCGGGTCAGGTCGAGGCTCGGGTCGACGACGATGACGCTGGAGGCGAGCACGACCGCGTGCTGGGCGAACGACGACTGCCCGAAGAAGTGGCCGTAGACCGGCCCGGCCTCGCGGGAGTAGGACGTCGAGCCGTCCATCCGGAAGCCCATGTAGTTGAGCATCAGCGTCTGCTCGCAGTAGCCCGCCCGGCCGTCCCGGCAGCGCGCGCACTCGCGGCAGGACGCGAGGCTGAGCACGACATGGTCGCCCACGCTGACACCGGTCACCTCCACGCCGACCTCCTCCACGACCCCCGCGCCCTCGTGGCCGAAGACCCGCGGGAACATCTCGGCCGGGAGCGTGTCGCGCAGCGAGAGGTCGGTGTGGCACAGCCCCGTCGCGACGATGCGCACCAGCACCTCGTCGGGGCGGGGGCCGTCGACCTCCACCTCCTCGAGCACGAACTCCTCGCCGGGACCGTTGACGACCGCCACCGTGGTTCTCATGACGAGCAACCTAGAACCTGTTCCATTTCCTGTCACCCGTTCGGTCACTCCTAGACTCGGGGCACCATGACGGACACCCCCCGCAGCACGCCCGAGACACCCCGACTCGCCGAGACCTTCGCGGAGGTCGAGGACGCGCTGCTGTCCCGGTGGCCCGAGACCCGGCTGGAGCCGTCCCTCGACCGGATCCGCGCGCTGACCGAGGTGCTCGGCGACCCGCAGTCCGGCTACCCCGTCATCCACCTGACCGGCACCAACGGCAAGACCTCCACGTCGCGGATGATCGACACGCTGCTGCGCGCGCTCGACCTGCGCACCGGCCGGTTCACCAGCCCGCACGTGGAGCGGATGTCGGAGCGGATCTCGGTCGACGGCGAGCCCCTGGGCGACGAGGAGTTCGTGCGCGCGTTCAACGACGTCGCGCCGTACCTCCAGATCATCGACGACGACCAGGAGCACCCGCTGTCGTTCTTCGAGACCGTCGTCGCGATGGGGTACGCCGCGTTCGCGGACGCGCCCGTCGACGTCGCCGTCGTCGAGGTGGGCATGGGCGGGTCCTGGGACGCGACCAACGTCGTCGACGCCGCGGTCGCGGTCGTGCTGCCGGTCGCGGTCGACCACGCGGCCTACCTGGGCACGACCGCCGGCGAGATCGCGGTCGAGAAGGCCGGGATCATCAAGCCCGGATCCATCGCGGTGCTCGCCGAGCAGTCGCCCGAGGTCGCCGAGGTGCTCCTCGAGCGGGTGGCCGAGGTCGGCGCGAGCGTCGTCCGGGAGGGGCTGGACTTCGGCGTCGCCTCGCGGGTGCCGGCGGTCGGCGGCCAGATGCTGACGCTCCGGGGCCTCCGCGCCAGCTACGAGGACGTCTTCCTGCCGCTGTACGGCGCCCACCAGGCGCAGAACGCCGCGATCGCGCTGGCGGCGGTCGAGGCGTTCGTCGCCAGCAGCGAGCAGAGCCAGGTGCTGGACGCCGAGGTCGTGCGCGCGGCGTTCGCCGAGGTGACCTCGCCGGGACGCCTCGAGATCGTGCGCCGCAGCCCCACCGTCGTGCTCGACGCCGCGCACAACCCGCACGGCGCCGAGGCGCTCGGTGCGGCTCTCGAGGACTCGTTCACCTTCCACCCGCTGATCGGGGTGATCGGGGTGATGGACGACAAGGACCACGAGGGGCTGCTGGCCGCTCTCGAGCCGCACCTCGCCCACGTCGTGTGCACCCAGAACTCCACCGACCGGGCGCTGCCGGCCGAGCGGCTCGCCGTCGTGGCCCGCGAGGTCTTCGGCGAGGACCGGGTCTCGGTCGAGTCCTCCCTCGGCAACGCCATCGAGGCCGCGGCGACGCTGGCCGAGGCGGGCGCGGCGTACGGCGAGGGCCTCGGGTCCGGCGCCGTGCTGGTCACCGGGTCGGTGGTGACCGTGGGGGAGGCGCGCTCGCTGCTGGTCCGGCAGGAGAAGCGGGCATGAGCGGACCCGAGCGGTCGCCGCGCCGCGGCATGTGCGCCGCGATCCTGTCGCTCGAGGCGATCGCGCTCGGCCTGACCACCCCGGTGATGATCTCGATCGCCGACGTCGACACCGCCACGGCGGTCGGCGTCGGGCTCGGGCTCGCGGTCGCGTGCCTGCTGCTCGCCGGGATGCTCCGGGCGGAGTGGGCCTACAGCCTCGGCTGGGTCGTGCAGGGCGCCGCGGTCGGCCTGGGCTTCGTGATCCCGCTGATGTTCCTGCTCGGCGGCATCTTCGCCCTGCTGTGGGGCACGGCGTACTTCCTCGGCGTCAAGATCGAGCGCGAGCGGGCGGCGGCCTACGCCGCGCTCGACGACACGGCGGCGGAGCCCCCGGCGTCAGAGGGCTGAGACCAGCGCCACGAGGGCCCGGTCCAGCTCGTCGTCCGTGACCCCGCCGAACCCGACGACCAGCCCCGTGAGCGTCGCGGTGCGGCAGTAGTCCGCGAGCAGGTTCACCTCGAAGCCGGCCCGGCGCGCGGCGTCGCGGGCGCGGACGGCGTCGGCGGCGGGCAGCAGCCAGGTCGAGTACATCCCGGCGAGCGGGCCCGCGAGCTCGGCGTACGGCGAGAGTGCGGCCGCGACCCGCGGCGCCCTCTCGGCGTAGACCCGGCGGGCGGTGCGCACGACCTTGTCGACGTAGCCGTCCCGGAGCAGCGCCAGGTAGGCGCGCTGCACCGGCCACGGGGCGCCCTCGTGGGTGACGAGCCGCCGCGCGTTGACCCGGTCGGCCAGCTCGGGCGGCGCGACCAGCCAGCCGAGCCGCAGCGACGGCGCGACGGACTTGGCGGCGGTGCCGAGGTAGGCGACCCGGCCGCGGTCCAGGCTGGCCAGGGCGGGCACCGGTGCGACGTCGTAGCGGAACTCCGAGTCGTAGTCGTCCTCCACCACGAGCGCGTCCGCCGCGCGGGCCGCGTCGAGCAGCGCCACCCGGTCGGCGCCCGGCATCACCCGGCCGAGCGGGTGCTGGTGAGCCGGGGTGACGTACGCCGCGGCCACGCCGGCCAGGTCGCGCACCGGGGCCAGCGCCGGCAGGTCGCGCACCTCGCGGCCGACGCCCCGGGCCGTCTCGACGGCGGCGCGGTAGCCCGGGTCCTCCATCGCCACCGGCCCCGGCGGCAGCACGGTCAGCAGGTGGCGCAGCCCGTCGGTGGTGCCGTTGACGACGATGACCTCATCGGCGTCCACGCTCAGGCCTCGGGTCCGCGCCAGCCGGTCGGCGAGCGCCGCGCGCAGCTCGGGGAGCCCGCGCGGGTCGTCGTACCCCCGCGGCGGCCGGGCCGCCGACACCTCGCGCCACGCCCGGCGCCAGCCCGCGGCGTGCCGCGGGTCGATCCAGGGCGTGCCGGCGTCGAGACGGACCAGGTCGGCGGCCGGCTGCACGACGCGCCGGCGGGGTGCTGCGCCGGGGCCCGCGACGCCCGGCGCGACGGTCGAGGCCACGAACGTCCCCGACCCGCGGCGGGCCGCCAGCCAGCCCTCGGCGAGCAGCTGCTCGTAGGCCTGCTCGGTCACCGTCCGGCTGACCCCCAGCTCGGCGGCCAGTGCGCGGCTGCTCGGCAGCCGGTCGCCGCGGGCGAGGGTCCCGGCGACCACCAGGTCGCGGATCCGGGAGGAGAGCTGCGCCCCGAGCGGTCCGGGCGCGTCCCGGTCGAGCCGCAGGGGCAGCGTCGTCATCGTGGCCATCGGAAGTGTCCTGTCGAAGTCGTGCGGGATTGGCCCGTGCGTGCAGGCCACTTCTCGCGGATCGTAGACCCGTGACCACCGCGCCCGCATCGCTCGCCCCGCTCTCGCCCACCCCGCGCACCACCGTCGGGCGCGGCCGCAACCGCGCGGTCGACGACCGCGCCGACCTGCACCGGCTGCTCGAGGATGCCCTGGTCGCGCACCTCGGCGTCGCCGTCGGCGACCACCCGCTGGTGCTCCCGACGGCGTTCGCGGTCGACCTCGACGGCCCGGACGCCGGTGGCAGCCTCTACGTGCACGGGTCGGTCGCCGCCGGCTGGGTGCACGCGGCGGCCGGCGCCACGGTCTGCGTCACGATCACCGAGCTCGACGGCCTGGTGGCCGGACGCTCGGCGTTCCACCACTCGATGAACTACCGCTCCGCGGTCGTCATCGGCGAGGCCCGCCTGGTGGCAGATCCCACGGAGCGCGAGCGGGCGCTCGCCCTGATCGTCGACCACATGATCCCGGGCCGCGCGGCGACGCTGCGGCCCTCGACCCGCAAGGAGCTGGCCGCGACCGCGGTGCTCGCCGTACCCCTCCACGAGGCGTCGATGAAGGCCCGCGCCGGCGGCCCGGTCGACGAGCCCGAGGACGTCGCCGCCGGCGTGTGGGGCGGGCACATCCCGCTGCGCCGGGTCCCCGCCGCTCCGGTGCCCGACGAGGACGCGGTCGTCCCGGTGCCCCGCGACGTCCTGGCCCGGGCGGTGTCCCGGGGATGAGTGGCCGAAGGGCCTGCCCCTGAGCGCCGAAGGGCCCTCGCCCCACCCCCCGGACCGCTCAGTAGGGTGCGGACCATGAGTCTGCGCACCCTCGTCCTCCTCAAGCCCGACGCCGTCCGACGGGGGCTCGTCGGAGCGATCCTGTCCCGCTACGAGGCCAAGGGCCTGACCATCGTCGCGATGGAGCAGCGCACGATCGACGCGGCCGTCGCGGACCGGCACTACGCCGAGCACGTGGAGAAGGCCTTCTACCCGCCGCTGCGCGACTTCGTGACCAGCGGCCCGCTCGTGGCGCTGGTGCTCGAGGGCGACGAGGCCGTCGAGATCGTCCGTGCCCTCAATGGCGCGACCGACGGGCGCAAGGCCGCCCCCGGCACCATCCGCGGCGACTACTCCATCTCCAACCAGCAGAACCTGGTCCACGGCTCGGACTCCCCGGAGTCGGCCGAGCGCGAGATCGCGATCTGGTTCCCGGGTCTCTGACCTGACGTCGCCCAGCGCCCCGCGGCGGCGATTACTGCCCGACGGGGCCCGCGTGTCCTCCCGGGCGGCAGCGTTCAGCCTTCGTAGCCTGTAGTCACACCTTCCCCATCTGCATCACCGCTCCCAGCGGTGGCGCACCACCGACAGGGCGACGACGCATGGCGAACAGCTTCATCGGCCGCGACATGGCCGTGGACCTCGGGACCGCCAACACGCTGGTGTACGTCCGCGGCAAGGGCGTGCTGCTCGACGAGCCCAGCGTGGTCGCCCTCAACGACACCACCGGCGAGATCCTCGCGGTGGGCCACGAGGCCAAGCGGATGATCGGGCGCACGCCCGACAACATCACCGCGATCCGGCCGCTCAAGGACGGCGTGATCGCCGACTTCGAGGCGACCGAGCAGATGCTGCGCTACTTCATCCAGCAGGTGCACCGGCGCCGCTACTTCGCCAAGCCGCGGATGGTGATCTGCGTGCCCAGCGGCATCACCGCGGTCGAGCAGCGCGCGGTCAAGGAGGCCGGCTACCAGGCCGGTGCCCGCCGCGTCTACATCGTCGAGGAGCCGATGGCCGCCGCGATCGGCGCCGGTCTGCCCGTGCACCAGGCCACCGGCAACATGGTCGTAGACGTCGGCGGCGGCACCACCGAGGTCGCCGTGATCTCGCTGGGCGGCATCGTCACCAGCCTCTCGATCCGCACCGCGGGCGACGACCTCGACCAGGCGATCGTCGCCTGGATGAAGAAGGAGCACTCGCTCATGCTCGGCGAGCGCACCGCCGAGGAGGTCAAGATGACCATCGGCTCGGCGTTCCCGATGTCCGAGGAGCCCGAGGCCGAGATCCGGGGCCGCGACATGGTCTCCGGCCTCCCGCGCACGGTCGTGGTCTCCAGTGCCGACGTCCGCCACGCCCTCGAGGAGCCGGTGCACGCGATCGTCGACGCCGTCCGCAGCACGCTCGACCAGACCCCGCCCGAGCTGGCCGGCGACATCATGGACCGCGGCATCGTGCTCACCGGCGGGGGTGCGCTGCTGCGCGGCCTCGACGAGCGGCTGCGCCACGAGACCGGGATGCCCGTGCACGTCGCCGAGGACCCGCTCAGCTCCGTCGCCCTGGGCGCCGGCAAGTGTGTCGAGGAGTTCGAGGCCCTCCAGCAGGTGCTGGTCAGCGACCAGAGGCGCCGCTGATGCGCTCCCCCGACTGGCGGCGGGACCGGCGCCACGACCGGCTCCGCGCCACCCGCGAGCGACGCTGGCGCACCCCGGGGGAGGGGCCGCAGCCGTCGCCCGCGCTGCTGGTCGCCCTGGTGCTCGCCTGCCTGACGCTGATGACCCTCGACCAGGCCGGCGACGGCTCGCCGCTCGACCCCGCCCGGCGCGCCGCCGGCGAGGTCTTCGGGCCGGTCGAGGTCGCGGCCGACACCGCGGTCCGGCCGTTCACCGAGGTCTCCGGCTGGTTCCGCTCGCGCAACTCCATGCAGGACGACCTGATCGCGCTCCAGGCCGAGAACTCCCGGCTCAAGTCCGACCTCGCGACCCAGGGCTACAACCGCAACCGCCTCGAGGAGTACGACGGCCTCACCGCGGCCGCCCGCAGCCTGGGCTACGACCTGGTCCCGGCCCGCGTCGTCGGGCTCGGCCCGTCGCAGTCCTTCTCGAGCACCGTCACCATCGACGCCGGCTCGGACGCCGGCATCCACCCCGACCTCACCGTGGTCAACAACGACGGGCTGGTCGGGCGCGTGCTGCGGGTGACCCGCTCCACCGCCACCGTGCTGCTGATCGTCGACGCCGACTCCGTCGTCGGCGGCCGGGTCGGGGAGAGCATGGAGGTCGGCTTCCTGCACGGCCGCGGCGTCCTCGGCAACGACGGCCGCCTCGACCTCGAGCTGGTCGACCAGACCGCGGTCCCCGCCAAGCACGACGCGGTCGTCACCTGGGGCAGCGAGGCCGGCGGCCCGTACGTCTCGGGCGTGCCGGTCGGCCGGGTCACCAGCGTCTACAGCAGCCTGCGCGAGTCCTCGCAGCGCGCGGTGATCGACCCGTTCGTCGACTTCGGCACCCTCGACCTGGTCGGCGTGGTGGTGCCCTCCGGCACCCCCAGCGACCGCGCGGTCATCGAGTCGAGCGGGGGCCTGAGGTGAACGTCGTCCGCGCCGCCGCGGCCGCGGCCGCCGTGGGGATCGCGGTCGTGCTCCAGGTCTCGGTCTTCCCGCACCTCGCCTGGGACGGCATCGTGCCCGACCTGTGCCTGCTCGTCGTGGTCGGCGCGGCCCTGACCCGGGGCGCCCAGTTCGCGGTGGTGCTCGGCTTCGGCGCCGGAGTCGTGCTCGACCTCGCGCCGCCGGCCGACCACGTCGCCGGCCGCTGGGCGCTCGCGCTCGTGCTGGTCGGGTACGTCGCCGGCCGGGTGCGTCAGGAGGCGCGCCCGTCGGCGGGCACCGTGGTCGCGACCGTCGCCGCCTCGTCGTTCGTCGGCACCTCGGTGTTCGCGCTCAGCGGTCTGCTGCTCGACGACCCGGCCCTCGGCGTCCCCCAGCTGCTCGAGGTGATCGTGGTCGCGCTGCTGTGGGACCTCCTGCTCACGCCGCTCGTGCTGCCCGCCGTGATGGCGGTCTTCCGGCGGCTCGAGCCCGACCGCTCGCTCGCCTAGGGGGTGGCGGCGGTGTCCTCCACGGGTTCTCGAGGGTCCGGCCGGCTGCGGCTGGTCGTGATCCAGGCGCTGGTCTTCGCGCTGTTCGCGACGCTGTTCGCGCGGCTCTACTACCTGCAGGTCGTCGGCGGCGACGAGTACCACGCCCAGGCCGCGTCCCAGTCGGTGCGCGAGATCGTCGTCCAGCCCCAGCGCGGGCTGATCGTCGACGACCTGGGCCGCCCGCTCGTCACCAACCGCACCTCGTGGGTGGTGTCGATCGACCGCACCATGCTGGGCAAGATGACCGAGCACCAGCAGGACGTGCTGATCGCGCGGGTGGCCGGCGTCGTCGACGTCCCGGAGCGCGCCATCCACCGGGCCCTGGTCACCTGCGGCGACGACGGCAGCGTGGTCGGCAGCTGCTGGAACGGCTCGCCGTACCAGCCGGTGCCCGTCGCCACCGACGTCAAGCAGGCCGTGGCGCTGCGCATCCTCGAGCAGCCCGAGGACTACCCCGGCGTGCTCGCCGAGCAGCAGAGCGTGCGCGCCTACCCGCGGCCGTACGGCGTGAACCTCGCCCACGTGCTCGGCTACCTCAGCCCGATCACCGAGGACGAGCTCGACCGCGCCCAGGAGAGCGACGACCAGTCGGTCAACGGGGCCTCGTCGGTGGGCCGTGCCGGCGTCGAGAAGGAGTACGACCGCTGGCTGCGCGGCATGCCCGGCTACAAGAGCGTCGCGGTCGACTCGATGGGCCGCGTGCTCGGCGACGACGGCGAGGTCGACAGCCAGCCGGGCAGCACCCTGGTCACCTCGATCGACGCCAAGGTGCAGGGCGTCGTCGAGCGGCAGCTCGCCGAGACGATCCGCACCGCGCGCCAGACCTACGACGAGGTCACCCACCGCAACTACCGCGCCGACTCCGGCGCCGTGGTCGTGATGGAGGCCGGGACCGGCCGGATCGTGGCGATGGCCAGCCAGCCGACGTACGACCCGGGGGTGTGGGTCGGCGGCATCACCAAGAAGCAGCTCGCGCGGCTCTACTCCGAGGACGCCGGCAACCCCCTGCTCGGCCGCGCCACCCAGGGCCAGTTCGCGCCCGGCTCGACGTGGAAGCCGATCATGACCGTCGGCGCGCTCAACAACGGCTTCTCCACCGACACCCGCCTGGACTGCTCCTCCGGGCTCCAGGTCGGCAACCGCTGGTTCAAGAACTACGAGTCGGCGTCCAAGGGATTCATCGGCTTCGACCAGGCGCTGCAGTACTCCTGCGACACCTTCTTCTACCGCGTCGGCCTGCACTACTGGAACAAGTACGGCTCGGACCCGACGAACGTCGACGCCTTGGACCCGCTGGTCCAGGAGGCGAAGGACTTCGGCTTCGGCAGCGAGACCGGGGTCGACCTCCCCGGTGAGGCCAGCGGCCGGATCGCCGACCGGCACTGGAAGCTCGCCTACTGGAAGGCGATGAAGGGCTACTACTGCAAGATCGACCGCGACGGCAGCGCGAAGAGCAGCTTCCTGCGGGTCTTCGCCCACGAGTTCTGCCTCGAGGGCAGCTACTACCGCGCCGGCGACGCGGTGAACTACTCGATCGGCCAGGGCGACACGATGGTCACCCCGCTGCAGCTCGCGCGGGCCTACAGCGCCCTGTCGAACGGCGGCACGCTCTACTCGCCCCGCGTGGCCAAGGCGATCGTCAGCCCCGACGGCACCGTGCTCAAGCGCTTCAAGCCGGTCGTGGAGGGCAAGGTCGACGCCTCGGCGGCGAGCCTGCGCTACGTCGACCGGGCGCTCCAGGGCACGCCCAAGGTCGGCACGCTCGCCTGGAAGTTCGGTGACTTCCCGCTCGACACCGTGCACATCCGCGGCAAGACCGGCTCCGCCGAGGTCTACGGCAAGCAGTCGACGTCGTGGGTCGCGTCGTACGACGAGAACTACGTCGTGGTGATGATGGTCAGCCAGGCCGGCACTGGCTCGGGCACCTCCGGCCCGGCGGTCCGCAAGATCTGGGAGACGCTGTACGGCATCGACGGGATGGACGTGAACCCGTCGAAGGCCGCGATCCCGGGGGTGACGCCGCCGCACGCGCTGCCGACGTTCATGGACGACGGCACGATCCTGCCGCCGGCCCGGGACGAGCACGGCCAGGACGAGGAGGACTGAGTGGCGACCACCCGACCCGCGTTCCGGGCCCCCGGGCTCGACTGGGTGCTGATGCTGGCCGTGCTCGGCCTGGTCACGCTCGGCAGCCTGCTGGTGTGGTCCGCGACCACCCACCGCGAGGACCTCACCGGGGGCGACCCCACGGCGTACCTGAAGAAGCAGATCGTCAACGTGCTCATCGGCCTGGTGCTGATGGTCGTCGTGCTGGCCACCGACCACCGGTGGGTGCGGATCGTCGCGCCGCTGGTCTACGTCGCCTCGCTCGCGGGTCTCGCGCTGGTGCTGGCCATGGGCAGCACGATCAACGGCTCCCGCTCCTGGCTCGAGCTCGGCGGCATGTCCATCCAGCCCTCGGAGTTCGCCAAGCTCGCCGTCGTCATCGGCATGGCGCTCTGGGTCGCCGAGCGCGCCGACGTCCGCCGGGGCCGTCCCGGCGGCGCCCACGCGGACGTCACCGGCATGCTCCTGATCGCGGGCCTCCCGGCGGCGCTGATCATGCTCCAGCCCGACCTCGGCACGATGCTCGTGCTCTCGGCGACCGTGTTCGGCGTGCTCGCGGTCTCGGGCGCGCCGCGCCGGTGGCTGGCGCTGCTCGCCGCCGGCGGCGTCACCGCGGCCGCGGCGGCGGTCGCGGGCGGCTTCCTCAAGCAGTACCAGGTCGACCGGTTCCTCGCGTTCACCGACCCCGACCTCGACCCGCGCGGCGCCGGCTACAACGTCGAGCAGGCGCGGATCGCCGTCGGCAACGGCGGGCTGTTCGGCCAGGGTCTCTTCGACGGGTCCCAGACCCGGGCCGGGTTCGTGCCCGAGCAGCACACCGACTTCGTGTTCACGGTCGCGGGGGAGGAGCTCGGCCTGCTCGGCGCGGGCGTGCTGATCGCGCTGCTGGGCGTGGTGATCTGGCGGGCGCTGCGGATCTCCGCGCAGACCGACGACCTGTTCGGGCGGCTGGCCGCGGCCGGCATCGCCTGCTGGTTCGGCTTCCAAGCGTTCCAGAACGTCGGGATGTGCCTGGGCATCATGCCGGTCACCGGCGTACCCCTGCCGTTCGTGTCGTACGGCGGCAGCTCGATGTTCGCGGGCATGCTCGCGATCGGCCTGCTGCAGAACATCCACCTGCGCTCGACCGCCACGGTCCCGTCCCGCTACACGATGCCGGAGCGCGTCCTCGTCCGGGGGTGACCCGCCGAGATCGCGGTCCCAGGGCTGGCGGCGCCCGCTAACCTCGTTGCCGATGACAACCAACGACGGCGAGCTGACGGACAGCACCGCCCACACCGGGGAGTACACGCACCGCCAGGTCCTCACGATCCTCTCGGGCCTGATGCTCGGGATGTTCCTCGGCGCGCTCGACCAGACGATCGTCAGCACCTCGATCCGCACGATCGCCGACGACCTCCACGGCCTCTCGGTGCAGGCGTGGGTGACCACGGCGTACCTGATCACCGGGACGATCACCACGCCGATCTACGGCAAGCTCGGCGACCTCTACGGCCGCAAGAAGCTGTTCATGTTCGCGATCACGGTGTTCGTCGTCGGCTCGGCGCTGTGCTCGTTCGCGGACTCGATGGTCCAGCTGGCGGCGTTCCGCGCGTTCCAGGGGCTGGGTGCCGGCGGTCTGTTCACGCTGGTGCTGGCGATCATCGGCGACATCGTGTCCCCGCGCGAGCGGGCCCGCTACACCGGCTACTTCATGGCGATGTTCGGCACCTCGAGCGTGCTCGGTCCGCTGATCGGCGGGTTCTTCGCCGGCCGGTCCACGATCCTCTCGATCGACGGGTGGCGGTGGGTGTTCCTCGTCAACGTCCCGATCGGCATCGCGGCCCTGTTCGTGGTCTCCGCGACCCTGCACGTCCATCACGTCCGTCGCCAGGTGCGCATCGACTGGTGGGGCGCGGCGGCGCTGGCCGTCGGGCTCGTCCCGTTGCTGGCCGTGGCCGAGCAGGGCCGCGACTGGGGCTGGGGCTCGTCCCGGTCGCTCACGGCGTACGCCGTCGGGGCGGTCGGCCTGGGCGGCTTCTACCTGGCCGAGCGGGCGATCGGCGACGCGGCCCTGATCCCGCTGCGAATCTTCCGGATCCGGGCGGCCGCGGTGACGATCTCGGCGAGCGTGATCGTCGGCATGGCGATGTTCGGCGGCATCATGCTGCTGCCGCTCTACATGCAGATCGCCCACGGCGCCTCGCCGACGGAGTCGGGCCTGCTGATGCTGCCGATGGTGGTCGGGATGATGGCGGCGTCGATCGGGTCCGGTCTGGTGATCTCCCGGACCGGGCACGTCCGGCTGTTCCCGATCGTCGGCTCCGGCGTGATGGTGCTCGGGCTCGGGCTGCTCTCGCTCGCCGGCGCCGACACGCCCCTGGTGCTGATCAGCCTCTCGATGTTCGTGCTCGGCATCGGGCTGGGCAACTGCATGCAGCCGCTGCTGCTGATCGTGCAGAGCGCGGTGCCGCCCACCGAGATCGGGGTGGCCACCAGCTCGGCGACGTTCTTCCGCCAGATCGGCGGCACGCTCGGCGTCGCGATCTTCCTCTCGGTGCTGTTCGGCGGCGTCGGCGGCAACATCGCCGACGCGATCGAGCACGACAGCCGGAGCCCCGCGTGGCAGCAGGCGGTCGCCGAGGGACACGGCCCGACCCCCGAGCTGATCGCCCAGGTCCAGGACGACTCCTCGGTCATCGAGCGCATGGATCCGGTGATCGCGCACCCGTTCAAGGTGGGCTTCGCCGAGTCGATGGACCTGGTGTTCCTGCTGGCCGCGGGCGTGGGGGTGCTGGCGTTCCTGATCCTGCTGCTGCTGCCACCGGTCGAGCTGCGGGCCACGTCCGCGAGCGCCGCGGCCCGCGCCGAGGCGGCCGAGCCGCCGGTCTGAGAACGAGAACGCGGGGCCTTCTCGTTCGAATGTGAACGCGCCCGAGAAGGCCCCGCTGCCGGTCAGCGTAGCCAATCGCGGATCGTCGGTGGCGCGCGCCGTCGGGCGGGCGAGTCCGGGCGGGTCCGGCCGGGTCTGTTTGGATGGTGCCATGAGCGACCGCGACATCGAGCCGGAGATCGTCGAAGCCGTCCTGAGTGTGGGCAACCGCTACGGAGCCAGCGGGCTGGAGGACCTCATCGCCCTCGCCGAGGAGCAGCTGGAGGTCGCCCGCGCGGCGCTCGCGGCGCTCGAGGAGATCGCCGCCGAGCCGGAGTGACGCCCCGGACGACGGTTCGCCCGCGGGTGGACGCCCGACGTACGCTGGATCCTTCGCCCATCCGTCGTCACGCCGTCCTGCGAGGTTAGTTCTGATGTCCGCGTCCGCGAACGTCCCCGAGTCGGTCTTCCCCCGCCTCGAGCCCCGGCTCCCGTCGGTCTCCAAGCCGATCCAGTACGTCGGCGGCGAGCTCAACTCCACCGTGAAGGACTGGGACTGCGGCGCCGTCACGCCCGAGGGCGAGACCGTCCGCTGGGCGCTGATGTACCCCGACGCCTACGAGGTCGGCCTGCCCAACCAGGGCGTCCAGATCCTCTACGAGGTGCTCAACGAGCGCGACTGGATCGTCGCCGAGCGCACCTACGCCGTCTGGCCCGACATGGAGCGGGTGATGCGCGAGGGCGACGCCCAGGGGCCGATCCCGCAGTTCACGGTCGACGCCCACCGGCCGGTGCGCGCCTTCGACCTGTTCGGCCTGAGCTTCTCCACCGAGCTCGGCTACACGAACATGCTCAACGCCCTCGACCTGGCCGGCATCCCGCTGCACGCCGCCGACCGCGGCGACGACGACCCGATCGTGCTCGCCGGGGGACACGCGGCGTTCAACCCCGAGCCGATCGCCGACTTCGTCGACGCGGCCGTGCTGGGCGACGGCGAGGAGGTCGTGCTCGCGATCTCCGAGGTCGTCCGCGAGTGGAAGGTCGAGGGCCGCCCGGGAGGTCGCGACGAGGTGCTGCGCCGGCTCGCGGTCAGCGGCGGCGTCTACGTCCCGCGGTTCTACGACGTCGTGTACGCCGAGGACGGCACCATCGAGGCGGTCGTCCCCAACCGGCCCGGGATCCCGTTCCGGGTCCGCAAGCACACGCTGATGGACCTCGACGCCTGGCCCTACCCCGCGAAGCCGCTGGTGCCGCTCGCCGAGACCGTCCACGAGCGGTTCTCGGTGGAGATCTTCCGCGGCTGCACCCGCGGCTGCCGGTTCTGCCAGGCCGGCATGATCACCCGCCCCGTGCGTGAGCGCTCGATCAAGACCATCGGCGACATGGTCGAGAACGGCATCCGCAAGTCCGGCTTCGAGGAGGTCGGCCTGCTCTCGCTGAGCAGCGCCGACCACACCGAGATCGGCGACATCGCCAAGGGGCTGGGCGACCGCTACGAGGGCTCCAACGTGTCGCTCTCGCTGCCGTCGACCCGCGTGGACGCGTTCAACATCACCCTGGCCAACGAGTTCTCCCGCAACGGGCGCCGCTCGGGCCTGACGTTCGCCCCCGAGGGCGGCTCGGAGCGGATGCGCCGGGTGATCAACAAGATGGTCACCGAGGAGGACCTGGTCCGCACCGTGGCGGCGGCGTACTCCCACGGCTGGCGGCAGGTGAAGCTGTACTTCATGTGCGGGCTGCCCACCGAGACCGACGAGGACGTGCTCGCGATCGCCGACCTCGCCAAATTGGTCATCGCCAAGGGCCGCGAGGTCTCCGGGCGCAACGACATCCGGTGCACGGTCTCGATCGGCGGGTTCGTGCCCAAGCCGCACACGCCGTTCCAGTGGGCCGCGCAGCTCGACCACGAGACCACCGACGAGCGGCTGAAGAAGCTGCGCGACACCGTCCGCGACGACAAGCGCTTCGGCCGCGCGATCGGGTTCCGCTACCACGACGGCAAGCCCGGCACGATCGAGGGACTGCTGTCCCGCGGCGACCGCAGGGTCGGCGCGGTCATCGAGCAGGTGTGGCGCGACGGCGGCCGGTTCGACGGGTGGAGCGAGCACTTCTCCTACGAGCGCTGGGTCTCCTCCGCGGACGCCGCGCTGGCCGGCACCGGCGTCGACTTGGCGTGGTTCACCACGCGTGAGCGGGAGTACGACGAGGTCCTGCCGTGGGATCACCTCGACTCCGGGCTCGACAAGGACTGGCTGTGGGCCGACTGGGAGGACGCGCTCGCGGCCGCCGATGGCTCCGACGTCGAGGTCGAGGACTGCCGCTGGACGCCCTGCTACGACTGCGGCGTCTGCCCCGAGATGGGCACCGAGATCCAGATCGGCCCCACCGGCCAGCAGCTCCTGCCCCTCTCCGTCGTCTGAGCCATTCGTTGATTCGTGACTTCTGACGTTGAGTCGGGAGTTGTGACGACCGAGTCCGGACTTCTGGCGGCCGGGGCTGCCACAACTCCCGACTCGACGGTCACAACTCCCGACTCGACGTGCAGAAGTCCCGACTCGACGTGCAGAAGTCCCGACTCAACGGGGGGAGGCGAGCTGGTCCTCGACGTAGCGGACCCGACCGACGTACGCCGCGAGCGCGAACAGCGGGAGCACCAGCACGAGCAGCATCAGCAGCGGCACGTTCCACCCGCCGGTGGCGTCGTGCACCACCCCGATCAGGAACGGCCCGATCGCGGCGACGAGGTAGCCCACCGACTGGGTGAACGCCGAGAGCGCCGCGGTCCCCTCGGGCGTGCGGGCCCGCAGCCCGATCAGGGTCAGGATCAGCGGGAAGGTCACGGTTCCGATGCCGACCAGCACCGCCCACAACGGGGCGAGCGAGTACGGCGCCGCCATCAGCCCGACGTACCCCACGGGATAGGCCGCGATCACCGCGAACAGCACGCGACGCGGGTCCGCGCTGCGGGCCAGCACGTTCGGCAGCCACAGCGAGAGCGGGATGCTCGTGCCGGCCACGACGCCCGCCAGCAGGCCGGCGACGCCCGCCGAGTAGCCGCTGTCGCGCCACAGCTGGGCGAACCACCCGAAGATCACGTAGGCCTGCAGCGACTGGAGACCGAAGAACAGCGCCATCGCCAGGCCCAGCGGGGTCCGGGCGACCGCGCCGAAGGTGATCGTCCGCCGAGCGCGCTCGAGGTGCCGGTCGTGGGCGATCAGCGACACCCACGGGACGGCGGCGAGCACCGCCAGCGCGGCCCACGCCCCGAGCCCGGAGCGCCACCCGCCGAACGCGTGCGAGATCGGCACGGTCAGCACCAGTGCCGCGGTGAGGCCGATCGACAGCGCGGTCGTGTAGATCGCGGTGACCCGTCCGATGTGGTCGGGGAAGTGCAGCTTGACCAGCGAGGGCAGCAGCACGTTGGCCATCGCCATCCCGCCGAGCGCGAGCAGCGACAGCAGCAGGAACACGGACTGGCTGTGCGTGAGCGCGCGGCCGGTCAGCCCGGCGATCGACGAGAGGATCGCCAGCAGCGTGACCCGGTGGACGCCGAGGGCCCGCGCCGCGGCCGGGGCGAGCGCCCCGAACACCGCGAACGCGATCACCGGCAGCGACGTGAGCAGTCCGGCCGCCGGCCCGGACATCGAGAACGAGTCGCGCACCTCGGCGAGCACCGGCCCGACGCTGACCGCCGTCGGGCGCAGGTTGAAGGAGAGGAGGACCAGCCCGACGAGGACGAGTGCTGACGTACGACGGGCAGGGGTGCTCACTCGCACCATCGTCTCATCCGGCTGTCGGCGGCACGGGGCAGGATGTCGCCATGCGAGTGGTGAGCGACACCGAGCGCCGCGCCCGGCTGGGCCGTCGGCACGCCCTGGCGCCCGGTCACCGGGCGACCGATCCCGAGGCGGCGACCCGGGCGATGACGGTGCTGCACGCCACCGAGGCGCCGACGGTCTACCTCTCGCTCTGGGCGCGGGTCGACGGCGTGACGGTCGCGGACGTCGACCGGGCGCTGTACGCCGACCGCACGCTGGTCAAGCAGCTCGCGATGCGCCGCACGCTGTTCGTCTTCCCGCGCGACCTGCTGCCGGCGGCCTGGGGGAGCGCCTCGGCCCGGGTCGCCGCCACCCACCGCAGCCAGCTGGCGAAGGTGGTCGAGCAGGCCGGTCTCGCATCCGACGGCCGGGCCTGGCTCGACGCCGCCGAGCGTGCGACGCTCGCCCATCTCGCGGGCGACGTCGAGCGGTCCGCGCAACAGCTGCGGGAGGAGGTGCCGGAGCTCGCCGGCCGCCTGGACATCGGCAAGGGCAAGTACGCCGCCAACGTCTCGGTCGCCCCGCGGGTCCTCACCCAGCTCGCGGTCGAGGCCAAGATCGTGCGCGGCAGCAATGCCGGCCACTGGCGCACGGCCCGGCCGCAGTGGACCGCGATGGAGACCTGGCTGGGTGAGGTGCCGGTGCCGGCCAAGGAGCGCGAGGGCTACGCCGAGCTGGTCCGCCGCTGGCTGGCCACCTTCGGGCCGGGCACGGAGGCCGACATCGTCTGGTGGCTCGGCGCGACCAAGACCGCTGTCCGCGCGGCCCTGGCCGACGTCGGCGCCGTGGAGGTCGGGCTCGACGGGGGAGCGGTGGGCTGGCTGCTGCCCGACGACCCGCTCGTCGAGGAGCCCGAGCCGCCGCTCGAGCCGTGGGCGGCGCTGCTCCCGGTCCTCGACCCCACGGTGATGGGGTGGAAGGAGCGCGCGTTCTACCTCGGCCCGCACGGGCCGGCGCTGTTCGACGCCAACGGCAACGCCGGCACCACCGCCTGGTGGGACGGCCGGGTCGTGGGCTGCTGGGTCCAGGACGCCGACGCCGTCGTCGTCCTGCACCTGCTCGAGGACGTCAGTGCGGAGGGTCGCGCGGCGCTGGCCGCGGAGGCCGAGCGCCTCACGGCCTGGCTCGACGGCCACAAGGTGAGCACCGTCTACCCCTCGGCCGCCATGAAGCAGGCATTGTCCCCGTAGCCTTGGGCGGTGCGCGACCAGCCCGAGCAGCAAGCCCCACCCGTCCAGCGGCTGCGGATCCGCTACGCCAAGCGTGGCCGGCTCCGGTTCACCAGCCACCGTGACTTCAGCCGTGCCTTCGAGCGCGCGATCTTCCGGGCCCGGGTGCCGATGGCCTACTCCTCGGGGTTCAACCCGCACCCCCGGATCTCGTACGCCGGCGCCGCGCCGACCGGGTCGGCCAGCGAGGCGGAGTACCTCGAGATCGGGCTCGCCGAGGTCCAGGACCCCGAGGTCGTGCGTCGGGCCCTCGAGGAGTCGCTGCCGGACGGCCTGGACGTGGTCGAGGTCGTCGAGGCGCCGGGGGGATCGCTCGCCGACCTGTTGGAGGCGAGCCACTGGCTGCTCGACCTCGACGTCGCGCCGGAGGCGGCCGGACCCGCCGTCGAGACGTTCCTGGCGGCCGAGACGGTGCCGGTGCAGCGGATGACCAAGAAGGGCCTGCGGGACTTCGACTGCCGCGCCGCGGTGGTGGCGCTCGCGGCCGAGCCGCGGGACGGCGGCACCCGGCTCGACCTGGTGCTGCGGCACGGCGTCCCGTCGGTCCGCCCCGACGACGTGCTGGCCGGGCTCGCGTCGGTCGGGGGGCTCGAGGTCGCCGGGGCGCCGTTGCTGACCCGGCTGGCCCAAGGTCCGCTCGATCCCGCGACCGGCGAGATCGGCGACCCGCTGCACCGCTGACCCTCGACGTTGGGGGTCCTCACCTCGACGTGTGCGATACTCGCTGTGATCGGCCCGGACACCCTGTCCGGAACGATCCGACGACGTTCTCGCCGGCCCACCCAGGGTCGGCACGCTGGTTGGACTTCGTCTCACCAGACCGCGACGCGGCCCGGTAGGTCGGTGACAGCGACCCATCGCGAGCTCCTCAGGACACAGGCCATGCGACCGCGGCAGGCGAGACGACGTGCACAAGTGACGCACCGCGGAGGGTGTCGCCGCCACACGAAGGCTTTGCGTCGCCGGCTCTGAACACTCGGGTGGGCGACGTCGGACTCGCCCGGCGCGGAGCGCACGGGCCTAGGAGCACACACGATGCCCGACGACCTCCAGCCCGGAGCAGAATCACCGGCCACCACGCCCGACACCACGTCGGAGCCGTCGGAGGCCACGGCCGGCCGGCCGGCGAAGAAGGCGGCCGCCAAGAAGACCGCCGCGCGCAAGACCGCGGCGAAGAAGACCGCGAAGAAGGCCGCCGCGCCGGCGGACGCCTCCGACACGCCCGCGTCCCCCGTCGACGTCCCGCTGCCCGAGCCGGTCGCCGACGCGCCCGGTGTGACGGCCGGTGAGACGGCGGGTGACGCGCCGGTCAAGAAGGCCGCCGCGCGCAAGAGCACCGCCAAGAAGGCGCCCGCCAAGAAGGCCACCACCAAGAAGACGCCCGCCAAGAAGGCCGCGACCGAGGCCGCGCCGCTCGAGGAGTCCGCGACGCCGCCGCACGGCGACCCGCTGACCGAGACGACCGAGACCAGCGACGCGCCGGCGGCGCCGGCGGTGCTGTTCCAGGCGCCCGAGCCGACCAAGGCCGCGAAGAAGGCCACCACCAGGAAGGCCGCCGCGAAGAAGACCGGCGCCAAGAAGACCGCAGCCAAGAAGGTCGGCGGGCGCGAGTCCGCCGAGGAGGTCGAGGACGCCGAGGAGACCGCGCTCGCCGCGGAGCCCCCGGTCGAGGCCCAGCAGCCCGACGGCGAGGACACCGGCGACGCCGGTGACACCGAGGCCGAGGGCGGTGACGGCACTGCCCGTCGGCGTCGCCGCCGCGGTGGCCGCCGCCGACGCAAGCCCGGCGACGGCGAGTCCGGGCAGAACGGCGCCTCCGACTCCGCTGCCCAGGACGACGACACCGACCAGGGCGACACCGAGCGCGCCGAGGCCGCCGGCGGCGAGGACTCCGCCGGTGACCAGGCTGACCAGGGCGAGCAGGGCGGCGAGGGCACCTCGCGTCGCCGGCGCCGCCGGCGCCGGTCGGGCGAGGACGGCGGTTCGTCGTCCGAGGACTCCGAGGGCACCGTCACCCGGGTCCGCAACCGCCGCTCGGCCGAGGACGAGATCACCGCGGTGTCCGGCTCCACCCGCCTGGAGGCCAAGAAGCAGCGCCGCCGGGAGGGCCGCGAGGCCGGCCGCCGGCGGGCCCCGATCGTCAGCGAGGCCGAGTTCCTGGCGCGCCGCGAGTCGGTCGACCGGGTCATGGTGATCCGCCAGCGTGAGGACCTGATCCAGATCGGCGTGCTCGAGGACCGGGTGCTCGTCGAGCACTACGTGGCCCGCGAGTCGCAGACCTCCCTGATCGGCAACGTCTACCTCGGCCGGGTGCAGAACGTGCTGCCCTCGATGGAGGCGGCGTTCATCGACATCGGCAAGGGCCGCAACGCGGTGCTGTACGCCGGCGAGGTCAACTGGTCGGCGCTCGGCCACAAGGACGGGCAGCCCCGCAAGATCGAGTCGGTGCTCAGCTCCGGCCAGTCGGTGCTCGTGCAGGTCACCAAGGACCCGATCGGCCATAAGGGCGCCCGGCTCACCAGCCAGATCTCCCTGGCCGGCCGGTTCCTCGTCTACGTGCCCGACGGCACGACGAGCGGGATCTCCCGCAAGCTCCCGGACACCGAGCGCAACCGCCTCAAGACGCTGCTCAAGGAGATCGTCCCGGACACCGCCGGCGTGATCGTCCGCACCGCGGCCGAGGGTGCCAGCGAGGACGAGCTGACCCGCGACGTCGAGCGGCTCAAGGCCCGCTGGGAGGACATCGAGAGCAAGGCCAAGGGCAGCGCCCCGCAGCTGCTCTACGGCGAGCCCGACCTGACCCTCAAGGTCGTCCGCGACCTGTTCACCGAGGACTTCTCCAAGCTGGTCATCCAGGGCCAGGACGCCTGGGACACCGTGCAGGGCTACGTGCAGCACGTCGCTCCCGACCTCGAGAAGCGGCTCGAGCGCTACGAGCCCGGAGCCGACGGCGCCGGTGGCAAGGCGGACGTGTTCGCGGAGTACCGCATCGAGGAGCAGATCTCCAAGGGCCTGGACCGCAAGGTCTGGCTGCCCTCGGGCGGCTCCCTGGTCATCGACCGCACCGAGGCGATGACGGTCGTCGACGTCAACACCGGCAAGTTCACCGGGTCGGGCGGCAACCTCGAGGAGACCGTCACCAAGAACAACCTCGAGGCCGCGGAGGAGATCGTCCGCCAGCTCCGGCTGCGCGACATCGGCGGCATCATCGTCGTCGACTTCATCGACATGGTCCTGGAGTCCAACCGTGACCTGGTGCTGCGTCGCCTGGTCGAGTGCCTGGGGCGTGACCGGACCCGCCACCAGGTGGCCGAGGTGACCTCGCTCGGGCTGGTGCAGATGACCCGCAAGCGGATCGGCACCGGTCTGCTCGAGGCGTTCAGCGAGAACTGCGAGCACTGCCAGGGCCGCGGTGTCATCATCCGCGAGGCTCCGGTCGAGCCCAAGCGCGGCGAGGACGACGCTCGTCGTGGTGGTGGCGGCGGCGCGAGCGGCGGCGGACGCCGCAGTCGCGGTGGCCGGGGTCGCGGCGCCGACCAGGACGTCAGCGCCACGCCTCCGAGGCCGCCCACGCCGCCGACGCCCAAGGACATCGCCGCGATGGCGCGCCCGGACGGCGCCGGCGACACCGAGCCTGCGGCCGAGGCCGACGCCGGTCCCGCCTCCGCCGTCGAGACGGCCGCCGAGGCTCCCACCGAGCAGACGCCGCCCCTCGCGGCCGACGAGACGCCCGAGCGCCCGGACGCCGAGCCCGTCGTTGAGCCCGTCGCTGAGCCCGTCGTCGAGCCCGTCGTCGAGTCCGTGCCCGAGCCGCCCAGGGTCGTCACCCGGACCCGTCGCCGTGCGGCGAGCCGGCCGGCCGGCCCGCCCGTGGCCGACGCGGCGGCCGAGGTCAGCCCCGTTGCCGACGTGGCGCCCCCGGGCGCCATCGGCAGCGTGGGCGTGCCGCCGATCACGGGCGCCGTGGAACCCGGCACCGCCGACGCCGAGCCCGGAGAGGGCTCGGTGATCGAGCACGTGCCGGTCAAGAAGAAGGGTTCGCGCAAGCGCTGAGCTGCCTCGCGTTTTGCCGTGAGGGTGCCCGGTCCGTAGTATTGATCCTCGGTGCGTCCAGGCGTGCCTTTCTCTGTGCGGCGCCCGAGTGTGTGCGCCCCAGGCCCCGACGTAACGCAACAGACATGACGAAGGAGACCGCGGTGTACGCGATCGTGCGCGCAGGCGCCAAGCAGCAGAAGGTTGCCGTCGGCGACGTCATCGAGATCGACAAGGTCGCCACGGCGGCCGGCGACTCCGTGAAGCTTCCCGTGGTCCTCGTCGTCGACGGTGAGACCATCACCTCGGACGCGAAGGCGCTGGACAAGGCGTCGGTGACGGTCGAGGTCCTCGGTGCGACCAAGGGCCCCAAGATCATCATCCAGAAGTACAAGAACAAGACCGGCTACAAGAAGCGCCAGGGTCACCGCCAGAAGTACACCCAGGTCAAGGTCACCGACATCTCCCTCTGAGCTCACGCTCCGAGACAGCTCCGAGACAGCTCCGAGACAGCAAGGACACGAAATGGCACACAAGAAGGGCGCCGCGTCCACCAAGAACGGCCGCGACTCCAACTCCCAGCGCCTCGGCGTCAAGCGCTACGGCGGCCAGGCCGTCAACGCCGGCGAGATCATCGTGCGTCAGCGCGGCACCCACTTCCACCCGGGCAGCGGCGTCGGCCGCGGCGGCGACGACACGCTGTTCGCGCTGATCGCCGGTGCGGTGCAGTTCGGCACCCGTCGGGGCCGTCGTGTCGTGAACATCGTCCCGGGCGAGTGACCTGACGCTCGCACCCCGCACCACCTCGAAGGGCGTCCCGGTCTCGGGACGCCCTTCGCGTTTCATCGTGACATTCTGAGAGAAGGCACCATGGCAGTCCCGACCTTCGTCGACCGCGTGACGTTGCACGTCAGCGCGGGACGGGGCGGCCACGGCGTCGCCTCCGTGCACCGCGAGAAGTTCAAGCCGCTCGGCGGCCCCGACGGCGGCAACGGCGGGCCCGGGGGCTCGGTGATCCTGCGCGTCGACACCGACGTGACCACGCTGCTCGACTACCACCACAGCCCCAAGCGGCGCGCCGAGAACGGCGGCCACGGCGCGGGTGCGCACCGCAACGGCGCCCACGGCTCCGACCTGGTGCTGCCGGTCCCGGACGGCACGGTCGTCACCGACCGCCGGGGCAACGTGCTGGCCGACCTGGTCGGGCCCGGCACCGAGCTGGTCGTCGCCCAGGGCGGGCGCGGCGGGCTCGGCAACGCCGCGCTGGCCTCGGCCAAGCGCAAGGCGCCTGGCTTCGCGCTGCTGGGCGAGCCCGGTGAGGAGCTCGAGATCGTCCTCGAGCTCAAGGTGGTCGCCGACATCGGCCTGGTCGGCTTCCCCAGTGCCGGCAAGTCCAGCCTGATCGCCGCGATGTCGCGTGCGCGCCCCAAGATCGCCGACTACCCCTTCACGACGCTGGTGCCCAACCTCGGGGTGGTCACCGCCGGCGACACGACGTTCACGGTCGCCGACGTCCCCGGGCTCATCGAGGGAGCCAGCGAGGGCCGCGGCCTGGGCCATGACTTCCTGCGCCACATCGAGCGGTGCGCCGCGATCGTGCACGTGGTCGACACCGCGAGCATCGAGCCGGGCCGCAACCCCGTCGACGACCTCGACGTGATCGAGAACGAGCTGGCCCGGTACGGCGGGCTCGAGGACCGGCCGCGCCTGGTGGCGCTGAACAAGGTCGACGTCCCCGACGGCCGCGACATCGCGGGCTTCGTGGTCGACGAGCTGCGCGAGCGCGGCCTCCAGGTCTTCCCGGTCTCCGCGGCGTCGGGGGAGGGGCTGCGCGAGCTCACCTTCGCGATGGCGGCAGTGGTCCAGGCCGCCCGTGATGCGAAGCCCGTGCTCGAGGCCACGCGCATCGTGCTGCGCCCACCGTCCGCCGACGGCAGCGACTCCTTCACCGTGACCTCGACCCCAGACGGCTGGCGGGTGCTCGGCGATCGGCCCGAACGCTGGGTGCGGCAGACCGACTTCAGCAACGACGAGGCCGTCGGCTACCTCGCCGACCGTCTCAACCGGCTCGGCGTCGAGAAGCGCCTGGTGGAGCTCGGCGCCGAGGAGGGCGATGCCGTGCTCATCGGCGACCCGGACAACGCGGTCGTGTTCGACTTCAAGCCCGGCATCGACGCAGCGGCCGAGATCCTCAGCCGCCGTGGCGAGGACCAGCGGTTCGAGGAGTCGCGGCCCGCCGCCCGCCGCCGGCGCACGATCGACGAGCTGATGCCCGAGCGCGGTAAGGGCGAGACGCGCGCCGACGTGGCCCGCCGCCTCGACAAGCCGGAGACCTATGGACCGCAGTCCTACGAGATCGGCGGCAAGGACGACCCCGACTGGGCCGAGAACGCCCCCGCGGACGAGTAGGGACGGGGAGTCGTGAGCGTGCGCCGCGAGGTGACGGAGGCCAAGCGGGTCGTCGTCAAGATCGGGTCCTCCTCGCTCACCACGGCTGCGGGCGGCATCGACCCGGGCCGGGTGCGTGAGCTCGTCGACGTGCTCGCGAAGCTGCGCGCCCGCGGCGCCGAGGTCGTGCTGGTGTCCTCCGGTGCGATCGCGGCCGGGCTGGCCCCGCTCGGCCTGCGTCGGCGACCCAAGTCGCTGCCCGCCCAGCAGGCCGCGGCCTCGGTGGGTCAGGGCCTGCTCGTGCACCGCTACACCGAGGAGCTCGCCCAGCACGGCGTGATCGCGGGACAGGTGCTGCTCACGGTCGACGACGTCACCCGCCGCTCGCACTACCGCAACGCCTATCAGACCTTCGCCAAGCTCCTCGAGCTGGGCGTGCTGCCGATCGTCAACGAGAACGACACGGTGGCGACCAGCGAGATCCGCTTCGGCGACAACGACCGGCTCGCCGCCCTGGTCGCGCACCTGGTCCACGCCGACCTGCTGGTGCTGCTCTCGGACGTCGACGGGCTGTACGACGCGGACCCGGCCGCGCCCGGCAGCTCGCTGGTGCCGGACGTCGTCTCGGTCGACGATCTCGGCGACGTACGCATCGGCAAGGCCGGCGCCGCCGGTCTTGGCACCGGTGGCATGCAGACCAAGCTCGACGCCGCCCGGATCGCCACCGGTGCGGGGATCCCCGTCGTGCTGACCTCCGCCGAGCGCGCCGCCGCGGCCCTCGCCGGCGACCCCGTGGGCACGCTGTTCCACACCACCGGCCGGCGCCGCCCGACGCGGCTGCTCTGGCTCGCGCACGCCACGGAGCCGAAGGGCACGATCGTGCTCGACCCCGGGGCGGTGCGGGCGGTCGTCGAGCGGCGCGCCTCGCTGCTCGCCGCGGGCATCACCGGGGTCACCGGCACCTTCGTCGCCGGCGACCCCGTCGACCTCACCGGCCCCGACGGGGTGCCCGTCGCCCGGGGCCTGGTGAACTTCGACGCCGAGGAGATCCCGCACCTCCTCGGCCGCTCGTCGCACGACCTCAAGCGCGAGCTCGGGGCGGGCTACGAGCGCGAGGTCGTCCACCGTGACGACCTGGTGCTGATACCTGCCCGGTAGTTTCGCCCCGTGCGTGCGCGGGTGGTGGTGTTCTGGCTGGCGCTCGCCGTGCTGCTCGTCCCGGCCGTGCTCGTGACGACGGCCCGGCTCGTCGAGCCCGGGACCGGGTTCTGGATCCAGCTCGAGGCCTTCACGCCGCTCTGCCTCGTCCTGTACGCCGCGGCGCTGCTGGTCGCGTCCGCCAGGCTGGTCGTGCGGAGGCGCCGGCGCTCGGCGACCACCGCCGTGGCCGTGCTGGCGGCGCTGGGCCTGGGCGTGCACTGTTGGTGGTTCGCCCCGATGGTGTCCGGCGCGAACCCGCCGCCCGCGGAGGGCGCCGAGACGCTCACGGTGATGACCGCCAACATCGCGCAGGGCGACGGCGACCCGTTCGAGCTGGTGCGGGTGGCCAGCCGGGAGCGGGTCGACCTGCTGGTGGTCGAGGAGATCACCGCCGCGGAGCTGGCCGACATGGAGCGCGCCGGGCTCGACGACCTGCTGCCGCACCGCGTCGGCGAGCCGCGCAGCGGCAGCAGCGCGACGATGGTGTTCGCCCGCGCCGAGCTCGCGGCGGCCGAGCCCACCGACACCTGGCTCGACGGCTGGGTGGTGACGATGGGTGACCTCGTGGTGGTCGCGACCCACCCGCAGGCCCCCACCGAGCCGGACCTGTGGCGGTCCGACCACGCGGCGCTGCTGGACGTCGTCCGCGATCGCCACCCCGACCTGGTCCTCGGCGACCTCAACGCGACCGTGGACCACGCTCCGCTGCGGGCGCTCGCCGACGCGGGCCTGCGGGACGCCGCCGAGGTCGCCAACGCGGGCTGGCAGCCGACCTGGCCCGCCGGTCGCCGGTGGGGGATGCTGCCGCCGGTGCCGCCGCTGGCCGGGATCGACCACGTGCTCGTGGGTCCGCGGCTGGCCGTCGTCTCGGTGCGGACCGTCGGCCTCCCGGGCAGCGACCACCGCGGGGTGGTGGCCGAGGTCGCCCGGAAGTGAGTTGCGCAAACCGGGTTGCAACTGGGGGTTGCAACCCGGTTTGCCGGACCACTATCGTCCGGAACACGTCCGCGCCCGGGAGGGGCGCGGCTCTCGGGAGGAGACCCACATGTCCATCCGCATGCCCGCACGACCCGCTGCACGACTCGCCGCCCTGGGCGCCTCCGCCGCCCTGACGGGCGGCACGTTCCTGGTGGCGGCCCCGGCCGCCGAGGCCGTGCCGGTCTCGCTGAAGAGCAGCTACACCTGCGCCACCGCCCTCGGCGACCAGACGATGGCGGTGACCATCAAGATCGACCTGCCGGCCAAGGTGAAGCGCGGCAAGCCCGTCGCGAGCCGCCCGGTCAAGATGACGGTCGTGATCCCGGAGACCCTGGTGACCCCGATGCGCGACGTGCTCGGCATCACCGCGCTGTCCGGCTCGGCGAGCGACATCCGCTACAGCGTCGGGGCGAAGAAGGTCCCGCTCGCGAACGTGAAGATCCCGCAGACCGACGTGCCCGACAGTGGCGCGATGACGCTGCGCGCCAGCGGGACCGCCAAGGGGTTCAGGCTGACCAAGCCCGGCAGGTACGTCGTGAAGATCCCCACGTCGTTCACCTTCAACGCCGCCAACCAGGACGGCCAGCCGGTCCCCAGCTCGCCGTTCCCGTGCACCGTCGCGGACGGCGCGCCCACGAAGCTCGGTGTCATCAAGGTCACCCGGTAGCGACCTCGCTCGGCCACCGGCCGAGCGGGTTGGGCTGGTCGTCGTGCCGCGCCGTACGCTGGGCGGTGCGATGACCAGCCCGACCGTCTACCTCGACCACGCCGCGACCACCCCCATGGTGCCCGCGGCCGTCGAGGCGATGACCGCCCACCTGCTCCAGGTCGGCAACCCCAGCTCGCTGCACGCCTCCGGCCGGCACGCCCGCCGCGTCGTCGAGGAGTCGCGGGAGACCATCGCGCAGGCGCTGAACTGCCGGCCGGGGGAGATCGTGTTCACCTCCGGCGGCACCGAGGCCGACAACCTCGCGGTCAAGGGCATGTTCTGGTCGCGCCGGGCGGAGGACCCCCGGCGCACCCGCGTGCTGACGACCGCCGTCGAGCACCACGCCGTGCTGGACCCGGTCCGCTGGCTCGGCGAGTCGGAGGGCGCCGACGTCGAGCTGCTCCCCGTCGACGATCGCGCCCGGCTCGACGTCGAGGCGCTCCGCGCCGCCGTCGAGCGCGACCCGGCAGGCGTCGCGCTGATCTCGGTGATGTGGGCCAACAACGAGGTCGGGACGCTGCAGCCGATCGACGAGGTGGTGGCGCTCGCGGCCGAGCACGGCATCCCCGTGCACACCGACGCCGTCCAGGCCGTCGGGCACGTGCCGGTCGACTTCGCGACCTCCGGCGTCGACGCGCTGACGCTCACCGGCCACAAGCTCGGCGGGCCGTACGGCGTGGGCGCGCTCGTCGTCGGCCGTGAGATCTCGGTGCGGCCGCTGGTGCACGGCGGCGGCCAGGAGCGCGACATCCGCAGCGGCACCCTCGACACCCCTGCGATCGCCGGGTTCGCCGCGGCCGTGGAGCTGGCCGTCAAGCAGCAGGCCGAGCACGCGGCCCGCGTCGGCGCGCTGCGCGACGACCTGGTCCGTCGCGTCATCGACGCCGTCCCCGACGCGCACCTGCACGGCGCTCAGCTGGACTCCGGGCAGGCGCGCCGGCTCCCCGGCAACGCCCACCTCGGCTTCCCCGGCTGCGAGGGCGACTCGCTGCTGATGCTGCTCGACGCGCGCGGCATCGAGTGCTCCACCGGCTCGGCCTGCTCCGCCGGCGTGCCGCAGCCCTCCCACGTGCTGCTGGCGATGGGCTGCACCGCCGAGGCCGCGCGCCACTCGCTGCGCTTCTCGCTCGGCCACACCACCACCCAGGCCGAGGTCGACGCCGTGGTCGAGGCGATCGGGCCGGTCGTCGAGCGGGCCCGCGCGGCGAGGCGCTGACGTGCGGGTGATCGCCGCCATGTCGGGCGGCGTCGACTCCGCCGTCGCGGCCGCACGCGCCGTCGAGGCGGGCCACCACGTCACCGGCATCCACCTCGCGCTGTCGCGCAACCCGGCGTCGTACCGCTCCGGCGCCCGCGGCTGCTGCACGATCGAGGACAGCAACGACGCCCGGCGCGCGGCCGACGTGATCGGCATCCCGTTCTACGTCTGGGACCTCAGCGAGCGCTTCCACGAGGACGTCGTCGAGGACTTCATGGACGAGTACGCCGCCGGCCGCACGCCCAACCCGTGCCTGCGGTGCAACGAGAAGATCAAGTTCGCCGCCGTCCTCGACCGAGCGCTCGGGCTCGGCTTCGACGCCGTCGCGACCGGCCACTACGCCCGGCTGCACACCGGACCGGACGGCCTCGTCGAGATGCACCGCGCGGTCGACCACGGCAAGGACCAGTCCTACGTGCTCGGTGTGCTCGACCAGCAGCAGCTGCGGCACTCGCTGTTCCCCCTGGGCGACTCGACCAAGGCCGACGTGCGCCGCGAGGCCGCCGAGCGCGGCCTGCTGGTCGCCGACAAGCCGGACAGCCACGACATCTGCTTCGTCGCCGACGGCGACAACGCCGGCTGGCTGCGCGAGAAGCTCGGCGACCGCGCGCCCAACCACGGCGGCGCGATCGTCGACGAGTCCGGCGAGGTGGTCGGCGAGCACACCGGCACCTACGGCTTCACGATCGGCCAGCGCAAGGGCCTGCGGCTCGGACGCCCGGCCGCGGACGGCAAGCCGCGCTTCGTTCTCGACATCGAGCCGGTCTCGGGCACGGTCACCGTCGGCCCGCGCGAGCGGCTCGCGGTCCACCGGCTGCGCGGCATCCGCCCGCGCTGGTGCGGCACCGTCCCCGGGCGGCTCGAGGGCACGGTGCAGCTGCGCGCCCACGGCGAGGAGCTGCCGGCCCGGGTCGACGTGGGGGAGGACGGGGTCGAGATCGAGCTGCTCGAGCCGGCGTACGGCATCGCCCCCGGCCAGGCGGCTGTCGTCTACGACGGCACCCGCGTGGTCGGCTCGGCCACCATCGCCGCGGCCGAGCGGGTTCCGGCGTGACCTCCGCGAGCGGCGTCGGATCCTGGCCCGGCGACGACCAGACGGCGTACGACGAGGCCGTGCGCGCCGTGCTCGGCGAGCTGGCGACCGACCACGGCCTGCCGCACCTGCCCGAGGTCCCCGGCCGCGGCGCGGCCGCGTCGATGACCGGGCGCGCGCTCGCGGTCGTGGCCGAGCTGGGCGTCGACCTCCAGCCCGCCGGCTGGCGGCTCACCGGCACCCAGGGCACGTCGGGTGTCGACCACCGCCGGGCCCGCAGCCTGCTCGCGCAGGACCTGGACTCGCTCGAGGAGCAGGCGCAGGACTGGACCGGCGCGTTCAAGATCCAGGTGGCCGGGCCCTGGACCCTGGCCGCCACCGTCGAACGGCCGCGCGGCGACAAGGTGCTGGCCGACCACGGCGCCCGCCGCGAGCTGGCCCAGGCCCTCGCCGAAGGGCTGGGCGACCACGTGCGCGACGTGCGCCGCCGGCTGCCCGGCGTCGAGCGGCTCGTCGTCCAGGTCGACGAGCCGGCCCTCGCCGCAGTGCTGGACGCTCGGGTGCCGACCGCGTCCGGGTTCGGCCGGCACCGCACGATCCATCCGCCCGAGGCGTCCGAGGCGCTCGAGTGGGTGCTCGGCGCCATCACCGCGGCCCAGGCGGAGCCGTGGGTGCACACTTGCGCGGCCGGTACGCCGCTCCGGCTGCTGCGCGGCGCCGGAGCCCGGGGCCTCTCGGTCGACCTCGCCGTGGCGACGGCGGCCGACCACGACGTGCTGGCCGAGGCGCTCGAGGCGGGCGAGTCCGTCGCGCTCGGCGTCGTACCCACCCTCGACCCCGCCGAGCCGCCCTCGGACGCGAGCCTGACCGAGGGGGCGCTGCGCTGGCTCGACATGGTCGGGCTCGACCCGGCGGAGGTGGGCGAGCGGCTGGTGCTCACCCCGTCCTGCGGGCTGGCCGGTGCGTCGCCGGCCTGGGCGCGCCGGGCGCTGGCCCTGCTGCACACCACCGCCGCCAACCTCGGCTGACCGACGCGTCCCCTGCCGGGTCGGTCGGCGCGGACGCCTCACCCGCGGACCGATCGGGGACCGGTCATCTGCGGGCGACGCCGCCCGCGCATCGGGGCCGCTCCAGACGGGTACCAGGCCCGCATGAGCGACCTGACCGGCAAGACCGTGGCCATCATCGCGACCGACTTCTTCGAGGAGGCCGAGCTCGTGGAGCCGCGCGACGCCCTGCGCGACGCGGGAGCGACCGTGCGGATCTACTCCACCGGCACCGACCCGATCCAGGCCGTCGAGGGCGACACGACGCCGACCCGGAAGGTCGAGGTGGACGGCACCCTCGACGACCTCGACGTCGGTGCCGTCAGCGCCGTCGTGGTGCCGGGCGGCACCGTGAACGCCGACCGGATCCGCACCGAGCCGCGGGCGCAGGACATCGTGCGCCAGGCGGTCGAGCTCAAGATCCCCCTGGCCGTGATCTGCCACGGGCCCTGGCTGCTGGTCTCGGCTGGGCTGGCCCGTGGCCGCCGGCTGACCAGCTATCCCAGCCTCGCCGACGACGTCCGCAACGCGGGCGGCACCTGGACCGACGAGGAGGTCGTCGTCGACGGCGCCCTCATCACCAGCCGCAACCCCGGCGACCTCCCGGCGTTCGTCAAGGCGCTGGAGGACGCCCTGTCCTGAGCCGGCTCGGAACGCGACGATGCCCACTCCCGCGAGCGGGGGTGGGCATCGTCTCTGTGCCACCGAGTGGGAGGGGACGTGTCAGCCCACGTGCGCAGGGGCCTCGGGTCCGTCGGTGGCGAGCTCCTGGTGCTTGACGTTGAGGAAGACCCAGGTCACCAGCGAGGCGACGACCATCAGGCCGGCCCCGAGCAGGAACGCGTCGGTGGCGCCCTCGGTGAAGATCTGGGTGAACGCCACCTTCTGCGCCAGCCCGGCCTGGGTCGGGTCCAGCTCGGCGGCGGCCTGCGCCACCCTCGGCATCAGGGTCGCGCTGCGGTCGTCCATCGTCTGGGTGGCGATGGTGCCGAGCAGCGAGAGGCCGAGCGCGCCGCCCACCTGCTGCATGGTGTTGAGCACGCCGGAGCCGATGCCCGAGTCCTCCACCCGCAGGTGGTGCACCGCGGTCAGCGTGAGGGGCACGAACACCAGCCCCATGCCGAACGCCATCATCACGATGAACGGCAGCAGGTCGGTGGCGTAGTCGCCCTGGACGTCGCCCACCGGGAACGAGGTGTCGTAGGGCAGCCGGGAGAACCCGAACAGCGCGACCGCGGCGAGCAGGGTGCCGACGCCGGCCAGGTACCGCGGGTCGATGCGGTTGGCGAGGTTCGACGAGATCCCGGCCGCGGCGACCAGGCCGAACACGAAGGGCAGGAACGCGACACCGGCCTTGATCGGGCTGTAGCCCATCACGGTCTGGATGTACTGGCTGAGGTAGAAGAACATCGCGAACATCGCCGCCGGGGCGAAGAACATCGCCACGAAGCTGGCCGCCCGGGTCCGGTTGGTGAAGACCCGCACCGGCAGCAGCGGGTGCTCGACGCGGCGCTCGAGGCTCAGGAACAGGCCCACCAGCGCGACACCGGCCGCGAGGCTGGCGATCGTCCAGGCGTCGCCCCAGCCGTCGGTGCCGGCCCGGCTGATGCCGTAGACGAGACCGAGGACGCCGAGGGTGCCGGTGACGGCGCCGGGCAGGTCGAGCTCACCGGGGTGGGTCTCGGACTCGGCGAGGAACCGGGGCGCGAGCATCGCGGTCAGCACGCCGATCGGGGTGTTGATCAGCAGCGTGAGGCGCCAGCCCTCGACGTCCATGCCGAGGAACGTGTCCATGCCGGTCAGCCAGCCGCCGAGCAGCAGGCCGACGGCGGCGCCCACGCCGGACATCGCGGCGTACACCCCGAACGCCCGGTTGCGGGCCGGGCCGGCCGGGAACGTCGTCGCGATCAGCGCGAGCGCGGCGGGGGAGGCGAGCGCGGCGCCCAGGCCCTGGAGGCCACGGGCGGCGAGCAGCAGCGGCTCGTTGGTCGCCAGGCCGCCCAGCAGCGAGGCGATGCCGAAGATGATCAGGCCGAGCATGAAGACTCGGCGACGGCCGTAGAGGTCGCCGAGCCGGCCGCCCAGCAGCAGCAGGCTGCCGAAGGCCAGGGCGTAGCCGGTCACGATCCAACGGAGGTTGGCGTCGGAGATGCCCAGGTCGCCCTGGATGTAGGGCAGCGCGATGTTCACGATCGTGCCGTCGAGGACCACCATCAGCTGGGCGATCGAGATGAGCACGAGCGCCCAACCGAGGTGGAGGTTCTTGCCGGGTGGCGCGGTGGTCTCCGCGCTCGCGGTGCTGGTGACTTCGGTCATCAGTCTTCCTGTTCCTTGAGGGAGTCCTTGTGGGACGGGGAGGAGGTGGTCGTCTGGAGTGAGGCCGAGCCGCAACAGGTGGCGGCCGGGAGGATGATCTGGTCGATCACGCGGGTGATGAGGTCCTCGCTGGGCTGCTCGCCCATCACGAACACGCGGTGCAGCACGATGCCGGCCAGGGCCGGCTCGAGCAGCGAGAGGTCGACGTCGGGGCCGATCTCCCCGCGCTCTCGGGCGCGCTCCCAGACCTGCTGGGAGAGCGCGATCTTGGGGCCGACCACCTCGCGGCGGAAGGCCTCGGCGAAGTCGGCGTCGCGGGCGATCGCGGTGAGCACGCTCGCGAACGTGGCCACGGTCTGCTGGTCGACGAGACCACCCATCCCGCAGAAGATGCCCTGGAGATCACCGCGGAGGGTCCCGGTGTCGGGGAGCTCGGTGACCCCCTTGGAGTGGTGGAGTGCCTCGATCACCAGGCTGACCTTGTTGTTCCACCGGCGGTAGAGCGTCGCCTTGGAGGCCTTCGCCTTGGCGGCGACGGCGTCCATGGTGAGCCGGTCGTAGCCGACGTCGGCCAGCACCTCGAGCGTGGCGTCGAGGATCTCCTGCTCGCGGTCGCCCTCGATGCGGGGGCGCTCGATCGGGGTCATCGTGTCCTTCGGCTGTCGTTAACCTGCATGAAACGAAACGGTTTCGTTTCATCGAGAACAGCGTAGGCGCGCGGGCCATTCCGTCCCAACCGACTTTTCGTGAACTTCTTCCCGGCACGCCTGGAGCCGGTCTAGACCGGAGCGTGGCGGGCGGGTCTCGGCGACTGTCGGTCGGCCCCGGCACAATGGCTCCCGTGACCGACCCACGCGACGAGCACCGCCTGCTGGCCGAGGAGATCGAGGAGGCGCGCTGGCGCTACTTCGTGCTCGACAGCCCCACGCTCGACGACGCCGACTACGACCGCCGGATGCGACGCCTTCAGGAGCTCGAGGAGGAGTTCCCGGAGCTGCGCACTCCCGACTCGCCGACGCAGAAGGTCGGCGGTGCGGTCTCCACCGAGTTCACCCCGGTCGCCCACCTGCGGCGCATGGAGAGCCTCGACAACGCGTTCTCGCTCGAGGAGGTCGAGGCGTGGTACGCCCGGCTCGGCCGCGACGGCATCGAGGCGCCGGCGCTGCTGTGCGAGCTCAAGGTCGACGGGCTCGCGATCAACCTGCTCTACGAGCAGGGCCGGCTGGTGCGGGCGCTCACCCGCGGCGACGGCACCACCGGCGAGGACGTCACACCCAACGTCAAGACCATCGACGCGGTCCCGCACCGGCTCACCGGCACGGAGGAGTTCCCGGTGCCCGAGCTCCTCGAGGTGCGCGGCGAGGTCTTCTTGCCGGTGGCGGCGTTCGAGCGGCTCAACGAGTCGATGACCGAGGCCGGCAAGCCGGTGTTCGCCAACCCGCGCAACGCCGCCGCCGGCTCATTGCGCCAGAAGGACCCCCGGGTCACCGCCTCCCGCGACCTGGGCATGGTCTGCCACGGCATCGGCGAGCGGCGCGGCTTCGAGCCCGTCGCCCAGTCCCACGGCTACGAGGCGCTGGCCGCCTGGGGCCTGCCGACCAGCGACCAGGTGCGGGTGGTGCCCACCCTGCGGGAGGTCGAGGCCTACATCGACAACGCCGGCGAGCACCGCCACTCGATCGTCCCCTACGAGATCGACGGGGTCGTGATCAAGGTCGACGACGTGGCGCTCCAGCGCCGGCTCGGCTCGACCAGCCGCGCACCCCGCTGGGCGATCGCGTTCAAGTACCCGCCCGAGGAGGTCAACGCCAAGCTGCTGGAGATCCGGGTCAACGTCGGCCGCACCGGCCGCGTCACGCCGTACGCCGTCATGGAGCCGACCAAGGTCGCGGGCTCGACCGTCGAGAACGCCACGCTGCACAACTACTACGAGGTCGAGCGCAAGGACGTGCGCCCCGGCGACACCGTGATCCTGCGCAAGGCCGGCGACGTGATCCCCGAGGTCCTCGGGCCGGTGCTGCCGCTGCGCCCCGAGGGTCTGCCCGCCTGGGTGGGGCCTACCGAGTGCCCGGCCTGTGGCACCACGCTGGTCGAGCAGAAGGAGGGTGACAAGGACCGGCGCTGCCCCAACCACCAGTTCTGCCCCGCGCAGGTGCGCGAGCGGGTCTTCCACGTCGCCGGTCGCGGCGCGTTCGACATCGAGGGCCTCGGCTACGAGGCCGCCGTGGCGCTGCTCGACGCGGGGGTGATCGCCAACGAGGGCGACGTGTTCGACCTCGACGAGGCCAAGCTGCTGCGGGCCCCGCTGTTCACCCGCGCGCCGAAGAAGGGCGAGGAGGGTCCCCAGCTCAGCGCCAACGGCCAGCGCCTGCTCGACAACCTGGCCAAGGCCAGGCGGGTGCCGTTGTGGCGGGTGCTGGTGGCGCTGTCGATCCGCCACGTCGGCCCGACCGCGGCCCGGGCACTGGCCCAGGAGTTCGGCTCGATGGCCGCGATCCGCGGCGCCAGCGAGGGGGAGCTGGCAGCGGCCGAGGGTGTCGGGCCGACGATCGCCGAGGCGGTCATCGAGTGGTTCAAGGAGCCCTGGCATGTGCAGATCGTCGACACGTGGGAGCGCGCCGGCGTCACGATGGCCGACGAGCGGGACGAGTCCGTGCCGCGCACCCTCGAGGGGCTGACGGTCGTCGTCACCGGCTCGTTGGTCGACTTCAGCCGCGACTCCGCCAAGGAGGCGATCCTGGCGCGTGGCGGCAAGGCCGCCGGGTCGGTGTCGAAGAAGACCGACTACGTCGTGGTGGGCGACAACGCCGGCTCCAAGGCGGACAAGGCCGAGCAGCTCGGCGTGCCCGTCCTCGACGAGGACGGGTTCAAGGCGCTGCTGGAGGGTGGGCCCCAGGCGCTGTGAGGGCTCACCCGACGTACGCCGGTAGGCCTGGGTCGAAGGTGAACCTCGTGTACGGCGCCTCGGCGGTCTCGTCCTGCGGCCACCTCGCGGTGCCGGTGTAGGCCGTGCCGTCGAGGGACACCTGCACCGTGTAGGTCACCGACCTGCCGGGGAGGGTGTCCAGCTCGGCGGGGGTGAGCTCGCGGCCCCGGAAGGCCACGGATCCGTCCGCCGCACAGCGCGACTTCTCGCGGCGCAGAGGGACGGTCACCGAGGCGCCGGATCGGTCGGTCGCCGTCCACGTGGCCGCAGCTTCCACCGGGGTGCGCTCCAGGTCGGTGAGGAACAGCTCGGGCCCGCCGTACGGCGCGACCCGCCTGCCGTCCTGGTCGGTGAACAGCGAGCCGGTCGCGTGGGGCTTGGGCATCGATCCGTCGGCCGGCGTGGTCCAGCGGACCGAGGCCACCGCGTCCCCGCCCGTTGGTGACCGGCCGAACACGTCCACCCGCCACTCGCCCGTGAGGCCGGCGGGGTCGACGCGGAAGACGCGGTCAGTCAAGGGCTCGGCGCGGACGGTGATGGTCCGCCCTCCGCACTCGTCGTCGACCGGGTTGAAGCTGACATCGTGGAACGTCCAGCCCGGGTAGTCGAGGGCGAAGTAGAGGGCGTCGGGCGAGCCGACCGAACGGACCGGCCGGGCAAGGCCCGGCGCGCCGTCCCAGCAGCCATTGCCCAGGCAGGCCGTCCACGGCTGCTCGTCGAGGACCCGACCCTGCTCGGTGAGGAAGTGGAAGATCTGGTCCTCCCACCGGAAGTCCGACGGGTCGCCGGGAGGTCCCGGTGCCAGCGCGCCGACCACATCGCGCTCACCGTCCGCCAGGTGTGCCGAAGGTGCGCGGGCGGGGACGCCGGAGGAGTCCGGTCCGGGTGGTGAGGCCCCCCGGGTGCCACATCCAGCAGCGGTCGTCGCCAGGACGAGCAGGACCAGCAGTCGTCGCGCGCGCATGACGCTGTGACGGTGCCGGCGCCGACGTGGTTCCCCCCCGGCCCGGACGGCCGGGGTGACTTGTGGCCCAGGGGTCGGGACATCCGACTCTCGTGACGTGGGTCTCACCCGGCCCATGCTCGGGGCATCAGCATCAGGTCCACGCACTGGGAGGTCGTCATGGTCGTGATCGCGTTGATGGTGGTCGGAGGCATCGTGATGGTGACCCTCGCGGCCTTCGCCCTGCTCCGCGGCTGGGGCACCGAGGTCAGCCGCACCGAGGCCGAGCTGCACGAGCCCGACGCCCATGCCGAGGTCGTCGGCGTCCCGCCGGGCCAGGACCCTGCGGTGCTGATGGCCGCGCTGCACGGCGCCGGCTTCGTGGCGATCGAGGAGACCCCGGAGCGGTTGCTGGTCGGCTGCCCGCAGCCCGGCGACGCCGAGCGGGTCCGCGCCCTGGTTGCGCACGCCCACCAGCACTGACGAGCGTTCAGGACTCGTACGGGTTGCCACCGATCCGGAGGTCGCCCGACGGTTGGTCGAACCGACGCGTCCGGCAGTTGCCCGAGATCGGTTGGCACACGGACAGCGAGCCCGCCCGCACCGTGAGGAGATTGCCGTCCGGGGTCCAGCCGAAGTCCTCGCCCGGGTCGGTGATCTCACGGGTCTCCCCGGTCGCGACGTCGTGCACCACGTCCTCGATCTCGTCGGTGGACTCCGACTCCGACCCATTGGGGAAGCTGCGCATGAAACGGCCATCGGGCGAGAAGAACGCATACCAGCCGCGACGCAGCCGCACCGTGCCGAGCGCCCGCGAATCCTCCATCGCCCGGATCGTCCAGGTCGACCCGCGCTGGACCGCGTAGCTGCCATTCTGGATCTCGTAGGTGCGGTCGGTCGCCGGCACCTCCTGGACGGCTCCGGTGCGCCAGTCGACCTCGGTCCAGTGCCCTTCGAAGTGGACCCAGACCAGGTCGCCGTCGATCGAGACCGGCGGCGCCGCCCAGCCGCCGAACGCCGTGCCTCGGACCGGGACCCGGGCCAGCTCCTCATCGGAGGCGGCGTCGTGGACGACCACGTCCCATCCGCCGCCCCGAGCCGAGTCCGCGTACGCGAACCGCGTGCTGTCGGGTTCGAAGCCCGGGATGCGGTCGGGGATGTCGACGTCGATGCTCGACACCTCGCCGTCCGCGCGGACGAGCGCATAGTCCTTCCCACGAACCACGACCCCCTGGGACGTGTAGTACATCGCGCGGATGTCGCTGTCCCAGTGGACGTGCTGGTCGCCGACGAAGACGTCGCGCCCGACGGCGACCGCCCCCCACCGCTCGAACTCGGCGATCCGCGCCGGGTTGACGGCTCGGTCCGACGAGCCGGATGTCAGAAGACCCACGGTGGCGGCGGCAAGGATGCCGAGGGCCAGCACGCCGCCCGCGGAGGCCAGCCGGCGCCGTCGGCGCAGCGCGCGCCCGGAGCGAAGGATGTGGCCCGCGGGGGTCGGCGGTACCTCGACCGCCGCGGCCGCCTCGCGGAACATGATCGCGAGTCGATCAGTCATGGTGGGCTCCCTGGGTCTGCGGCAGGACGTCATCGCCGAGCAGCCCGCGCAGACGGGGGCGAGCGCGTCGGAGGTCTGGCTCTTGACGGTCCCCTCGGCGATGCCGAGGGTGCGGGCGACCTCGTGGACGCTGAGGTCGTCGTAGTAGCGGAGCACCACCACGGCGCGCTGCCGGGGGGCGAGCGTCCTCAGGGCGTCGACGAGGGCCGGGCGGTCGCTGGGGTCCGACTGGACGCCGGCGTCGGGCAGCGTCTCGGTCGGCCGCTCGTTGCGCCACGACCGCCGCCGGAACCACGACGCGGCCGTGTTGGCGAGCACCACGCGGGCGTAGGCCGGCGCCGCTCCCGGGTCCTCGCCCTGCGCCAGGACGCGTAGGTCTTGGCAAGCGCCGTCTGCACCAGGTCCTCGGCGAGCTGGTGCTCGCCGAGCATCAGGTACGCCGTGCGGTACAGGCCCGGCCAGGCGGCGTGCACGAACTCGGTGAAGTCCTCGTCCGTCAGCGGTCTCGCCATCGATCCTCCTCGAGCGGTCGACTGACAAGACGTCGTGGCGGCCGCATCGGTTGGGGCGAGGCTACGAGCAGGCGGAGCCGGTCCCGGTCTCGGTCACCCAGGCCGGGAGCGGCCGCGGGTCGGGAGTCGGCCGGCCGTCGACGTCGTACGTCCACTGCGGTCCGTGCGCGACGAGCCGGGCCACCCCGGCCACCAGGCGGTCGACGTCCTCGGCGGAGGAGCCGAGGCCGAGGCTGGCGCGCACCGCGGTCCGGCCGTCGTTGAGCCGCTCCAGCAGCGGGTGGGCGCAGAACCGGCCGTCGCGGACGCCGACGCCGTGCTCGGCGGAGAGGTACTGCGCCACGAGCTCCGCGGTGTAGCCCTCGACGGTGAAGGTCACGACACCGATGGCCTGCACGGCACCGCGCCACAGGTGCAGGGTGCGCACGCCCTCGATCGCCTCGAGCCCCGCGAGCAGCCGGTCGCGCAGGCCCTCCTCGTGCAGCACGAGCTCGCCGTCCGGCAGCGCCGCGATCGCCTCGCAGGCCGCCGCGAGTGCGACCGCGCCGACGACGTTGGGGGTGCCGGCCTCGTGCCGGGCGGGTGCGTCGGCCCACGAGGTGCCGTCGAGGGTGACCTCGCGGACCGCGCCGCCGCCCGCGAGGTACGGCGGCGCCGCGTCGAGCCAGTCGCGGCGCCCGACGAGCACGCCGGCGCCGTACGGCGCGTAGAGCTTGTGCCCCGAGAAAGCCAGGTAGTCGATGCCGAGGAGCTCGAGGTGCACGCGGTGGTGAGGGACCAGCTGGGCGCCGTCGACGGCGATGCGGGCGCCGTGGCGGTGCGCGATCTCGACCAGGTCGGCCAGCGGCAGGATCTCCCCGGTCACGTTGGAGGCGCCCGTGACCGCGAGCAGCGCGGCGGGCGTGCGGGCGAGCTCGGCCTCGACCACGGCGAGCGTCTCGGTCACGGTCTCGTCCGCGGTGACCGCCCGGGCGCGCTCGCCCAGGCCCTGCCACGGCAGCAGGTTGGCGTGGTGCTCGACGTCGAGGTGCACGACGTCACCGGGGACGGCGGTCGCGAGCAGGTTGAACGCGTCGGTCGTGTTCCGGACCACCTGCACGACGTCGCCGCTGCGGGCGCCCACGAACGCGCCGATGGTGCGCCGGGCGGTCTCGTACGCCGCGGTGCTGACCGCCGAGGCGTAGCCCGCGCCGCGGTGCACGCTCGAGTAGTAGGGCAGGAACTCCGCCACGCGGTCGGCGACCGACTGGAGTGCGGGCGCGCTCGCTGCGATGTCGAGGTTGGCGTAGCGGGCCGTGTCGCCGGTGACCAGCGGCACCTGCTCGTCGGCCCCGACGAGCAGGGCGAGCGGGCCGGTGAGGCGGGCGTGCGTGGTGGCGTGGGGGGTGGTCGGGCGAGTGGTGGGCATGTCGGCACATCCGTCGGGTCAGGGACCCGCTCGTGCGAGTCCGCGCTTGCCGGCTGCACTTCGCAGCCGACCGTGTCCTCACCCGGGGCACCCCACCGCGGAGGAGGGTTGCCGACTGGCCAGCCGGGGCTTCGCACCAGTACTCGTGACAGGACCGAGGCTAGCAGCCGACGACGGCCCGGCGCGGCATCTCTCCTAGGATGGACACCATGCCTGAGATCACTCGCGACGAGGTCGCGCACCTGGCGGACCTCGCCCGGATCGACCTGTCCGACGCCGAGCTCGACCACCTCGCCCCGCAGCTGACGGTGATCCTCGAGTCGGTCGCGTCGATCAGCGGGGTCGCCGGCGACGACGTACCGCCCACCTCGCACGCGCTGCCGCTCACCAACGTCTTCCGCGAGGACGTCAACACCCCGTGCCTGACGCCCGAGCAGGCCCTGTCGGGTGCGCCCGCCGTCGAGCAGCAGCGCTTCTCCGTCCCGCGGATCCTGGGCGAGGAGGCCTGATGTCGATCATCCGCCGCACCGCCGCCGAGATCGCCGACGCGCTCGCCACCGGTGAGACGACCTCGGTCGAGGTCACCCGCGCCCACCTGGACCGGATCGCCGAGGTCGATGGCGCCGTCCACGCGTTCCTCCACGTCGACGCCGAGGGCGCGCTCGAGCAGGCGGCCGCGTCCGACGCCCGCCGCGCCGCGGGCGCCCCGCTGCACGCCCTCGACGGCGTGCCGATCGCGGTCAAGGACGTGCTCGCCACCGAGGGCCTGCCCACCACCTGCGGCTCCAAGATCCTCGAGGGCTGGATCCCGCCGTACGACGCGACCGTGGTGCGCAAGCTCCGCGCCGCCGGCCTGCCGATCCTCGGCAAGACCAACATGGACGAGTTCGCGATGGGCTCCTCCACGGAGCACTCGGCCTACGGCCCGACCCACAACCCGTGGGACCTCGACCGGATCCCCGGCGGCTCCGGCGGCGGCTCGGCGGCTGCCGTCGCCTCGTTCGAGGCGCCGCTCGCGCTGGGCACCGACACCGGCGGGTCGATCCGCCAGCCGGGTGCCGTGACCGGCACGGTCGGCGTGAAGCCGACGTACGGCGGGGTCTCACGCTACGGCCTCGTCGCGCTGGCCAACTCCCTCGACCAGGTCGGCCCGGTGACCCGGACCGTCCTCGACTCCGCGCTGCTGCACGAGCTGGTCGGCGGCCACGACCCGCTCGACTCCACGAGCATCGACCAGCCGCTCCCGTCGCTGGTCGACGCCGCGCGCCGCGGCGCCACCGGCGATCTCACCGGCGTGCGCGTCGGCGTGATCACCGAGCTCTCCGGCGACGGCTGGCAGCCGGGCGTGATGACCCGCTTCCAGGAGTCGGTCGAGCTGCTGGTCAAGGCCGGCGCCGAGGTCGTCGAGGTGTCCTGCCCGACGTTCGTGCACGCGCTCGCGACGTACTACCTGATCCTGCCCGCGGAGGCGTCGAGCAACCTCGCGAAGTTCGACGCGATGCGCTACGGGCTGCGGGTCTGGCCCGAGGGCCGTCCCGACGCCAGCGCCGAGGAGGTGATGCGCGCGACCCGCGACGCCGGCTTCGGTGACGAGGTGAAGCGCCGCATCATCCTCGGCACCTACGCGCTCTCCAGCGGCTACTACGACGCCTACTACGGCCAGGCCCAGAAGGTGCGCACGCTGATCTCGCGCGACTTCGAGGCGGCGTTCGCGAAGGCCGACGTGCTGGTCTCCCCGACCGCGCCGACCACGGCGTTCAAGCTCGGGGAGAAGCTCGATGACCCGCTCTCGATGTACCTCAACGACCTGGCCACGATCCCGGCCAACCTCGCGGGCGTGCCCGGCATCTCGGTGCCGAGCGGCCTGGCCGACGAGGACGGCCTGCCGGCCGGCTTCCAGATCCTGGCCCCGGCGCTCGCCGACGACCGGCTCTACCGGGTCGGCGCCGCCCTCGAGGCCGCGCTGACCGACCAGTGGGGCGGCCCCCTGCTCGACCGCGCCCCTGAGCTGAACGGAGACGTGCGATGACCGAGACCCTGGTGAGCTTCGAGGACGTGCTCGCGTCGTACGAACCGGCGATGGGCCTGGAGGTCCACGTCGAGCTGAACACCGTCTCCAAGATGTTCTGCGGCTGCCCGACCGAGTTCGGCGCCGAGCCCAACACCCAGGTGTGCCCGACCTGCCTGGGCCTGCCCGGCGCGATGCCGGCGGTCAACCGCAAGGCCGTCGAGTCGGCGATCCGGATCGGGCTCGCGCTGAACTGCCAGATCGCGGAGTGGTGCCGGTTCGCGCGGAAGAACTACTTCTACCCGGACATGCCGAAGAACTTCCAGACCTCGCAGTACGACGAGCCGATCTGCTTCGAGGGCTACATGGACGTCGAGGTGGATGGTGAGACGTTCCGCGTCGAGATCGAGCGCGCCCACATGGAGGAGGACACCGGAAAGTCCCTCCACGTCGGTGGCGCGACCGGCCGCATCCACGGTGCCGACCACTCGCTGGTCGACTACAACCGCGCCGGCATCCCGCTGATCGAGATCGTCACCAAGCCGATCCTCGGCACGGGGGACAAGGCGCCGCTGGTCGCGAAGGCGTACGTCGCGCAGCTGCGCGACCTGATCGTCGCGCTCGGCGTCTCCGACGCGCGCATGGACCAGGGCTCGATCCGGGCCGACGTCAACCTCTCGCTGTCGCCCAAGGGCACCGGCACCCTCGGCACCCGCACCGAGACCAAGAACGTCAACTCGCTGCGCTCGGTCGAGCGGGCGGTCCGCTACGAGATGTCCCGGCATGCCGCCGTGCTCGACTCGGGCCGGACGATCCTGCAGGAGACGCGGCACTGGCACGAGGACACGGGCGTGACCACGAGTGGCCGCGAGAAGTCCGACGCCGAGGACTACCGCTACTTCCCCGAGCCCGACCTGGTGCCGATCGCACCGACCCGCGCGTGGGTCGAGGAGCTGCGCGCCACGCTGCCCGAGAACCCCACCCAGAAGCGGGCCCGCCTGCAGGCCGAGTGGGGCTTCTCCGACCTCGAGATGCGAGACACCGTCGGTGCCGGCGCGATGCTGATCGTCGAGGAGACGATCGCCGCGGGCGCGTCGCCCCAGGCCGCCCGCAAGTGGTGGCTGGGCGAGATGGCGCGCCGGGCCAACGAGGCCGGCGTCGAGGTCGGCGAGCTCGGCGTCACGCCGGTCGACGTCGCCCGGGTGCAGGTGCTGGTCGACGAGGGCAAGCTCAACGACAAGCTCGCGCGCCAGGTCTTCGACGGCCTGCTCGCCGGTGAGGGCACGCCCGACGAGATCGTCGCGGCCCGTGGCCTCGGGATCGTCTCCGACGACGGCGCGCTCTCGGCCGCCGTCGACAACGCGATCGCCGCCAACCCCGACGTGGCCGACAAGATCCGCGAGGGCAAGGTCGCCGCCGCCGGTGCACTCATCGGTGCGGTGATGAAGGAGATGCGCGGCCAGGCCGACGCCGCCCGGGTCCGCGAGCTGGTGCTCGAGAAGCTGCAGTGACCACTGATCCACGTTGACCCGCCCGAAACTTTCGGGCGGGTCAACGCGGATGGACCGCCCGAGGCAGCGGGCTCGCCCAGCGATATGCTGCGCTCGCACCACCCCAACAACTCAAACACATTCACCACGCCCGCAGCGGGGGAAGCCGGTCCGAGTCCGGCGCTGACCCGCAACCGTAGGCCTCCCGACCAGCCAGGGCCGGGGGCAAGCCGGAGCACCCGATGCGACGCGTCCTGATCACACGCTGTCGAGGAACACAGCGGGTGGCCGACCGGGGACCTCCCCGACCGCCTCCCGCTGTCGCAGCGGGAAGGAACTCCATGCACCACGTCCTGCGCCGTACGGCCGCCGTTCTGGCGGTCCCGGCTCTCTCCCTCACCGCCCTGGGGGCGCTGCCGTCGCCCGCCGGGGCCGCCACCATCGACGCGGCCCCCGCCACTGCCGGCGCTGCCTGGCTGGCCGGCCAGGTGCCCGCCTCCGGGCTGTTCCCCAGTGACTACGGCCTTCAGTACGGCCTCGGGATCGACATCGCGCTGGGCCTGCACGCGGTCGGCGGCCAGGCGGACGCCGTCACCCGGATCCGGGACGCCGTGGAGGCCGGGGTCGATGACTACATTGCGTACTCGTACGTGGATGACCAGAACGTCACCCACACCGGTGAGGTCGGTGGTGCCACCGCCAAGGTGCTCGTGCTCTCGCAGCGGATCGGCGGCGACGAGAACGCCTTCGGCGGCGTCGACCTCGTGAAGCGCATGGAGTCACTGGTCGCCGACAGCGGCCGGGTCATCTCGACCGCCGACGGCGCTCCCGACGACAGCTACGACAACTCCTACATCCAGGCGCTCGCGGTCGAGGGTCTGCGCGGCACCGGCAGCGCGGCGTACGCAGACGTGGTCGACTACCTTCTCGACCAGCAGTGCGCGGACGGCTACTTCCGCGGGGAGATCCCGGCAGCGCCGGGTGCGCAGTCCTGCGCGGGCGATGCGCCGGACACGGACTCCACCGCTCAGGCCGTCCTCGCGCTGGCCGCCGACCAGGGCACCCCCGGAGTCCAGGAGGCACTCGCGAAGGCGGAGGCCTGGCTCCTCGAGGCCCAGCGGCCGAACGGCTCCTTCGGCGGCGGCCCGACCACCGAGGCCCCGAACGCCGACAGCACCGGCCTCGCCGGCTGGGCGCTCGGCACGCTGGGCGAGACCGACGCCGCCGCGGACGCCGCCGCCTGGGTGCGTGCGCACCAGGCAGCCAACGTCTCCAGCTGCGGGTACTACGCGGCCGCCGACCTCGGCGCGATCGCGTACGACGGCGCCGCGCTCCGGGCCGTCCAGAGCACGCCGATCGACGCGGCCACCCAGGGTCAGTTCCTCCTGGCGAGTGCGCAGGCCCTTCCGGTGCTCCAGTGGGCGCCGGCCGGCAGCGGCGACCCGCACGCGCTGTTCGCAGCGGAGTACGTCAAGGCCGGCGGCCGCAAGCCGGTCGGTGTCATCGGCGCGGCCCCCGGCGAGGCGCTCTGCGCGAAGCTCGGCGAGCAGTCCGTGCTCGGCTACGCGAACCGCAACGGCGAGGCCCAGCTGCGGGTGCGGATCCCGTCGACGACCGGCAAGAGCCGGGTCGCGGTGGCCAACGCCGCCGGCGCCGTCGGCACGGTGACCATCAACGCGCTCGGCGCGAAGAAGCTCACGCTCCGCTACCCGTCCCGCGTGGCCGCACGCACCAAGCTCGTCATCAAGGTCAAGGGCCTCGCCCCCGGCGAGACGGCCAGCGTCAACATCACGTGGCCGTCCAGGGCGGGCAGCGGGTCGGGTGAGGCCAGCGGCGGCCAGGCCAACCGCAAGGGCGTGTTCGTGGTCCACACGAAGGTGCCGCGCCGGCCGGGCAAGGCCACCATCCACGCCCGTGGCCAGTTCGCCAACCGCAAGGCCGGCGGCACCTTCACCGTCACCCGCTGACATGAGGATCCTGTCCCGGATCGCCGCCGGGGCCATGTTGGCCGCGGCGGCGTACGCCGGCATCCCCGCCGCGCCCGCCAGCGCCGCGGGCTGCCCATCCGCCGACGGCGTCACCGTGGTCGTGGACTTCCACGAGCTCGGCGGCGGCGTGAAGTCCGCGTGCGTCGCCGACGGCGGCGGTGACACCGCCGCCAGCCTGTTCCCGGCGGCCGGCTTCCCGCTGACCTACGTCCAGCGCCAGCAGAGCTTCGTGTGCCGGGTCTCCGGCCAGCCCGCCGACGACCCGTGCGTGAACACCCCGCCCGCCGACGCCTACTGGGCGCTGTTCTGGTCCGACGGGAAGTCGGGGTCGTGGACCTACGCCACGACGGGCGCCGGGTCGCTGAAGGTGCCCGAGGGCGGCTATGTCGCGTTCTCGTGGAACGGCTCGTCGGCCCGCTCGACGCCGGGGTTCAGCCCGTCGCCGCACGCGGCCGCGGACCCGTCGCCCACCAAGGCGCCGACCCGCACGCCGACCCACGCGCCCTCGCAGTCCGGGTCCGGCAGCGGTCCGTCCGCGTCCGGGCCGTCGGCGACGGCCTCGGGATCCGCCGCCACGGACGACCCGACGGCGTCGGCCGGCGCGTCGCGCCGACCCGGGCGGCACCACCGGTCCGGGTCCGCCGACCCGAGCCCTGGCCCGAGCCCGACCGAGGCCGTGACCACGTCGCCGACGGACGCGGCCACGACCGACGCCGCCCCTGTCTCGTCGGAGGCGGCTGAGCCTGCCGACGACGGGCTGCCCGGCTGGGTGGCCCCGGCGGTCATCGTGGTGCTGTTCGGTGCCGCCGGTGGCGCCGCGCTGGCCCGGCGCCGGAGGATCGGCCGGCCGTGACCCCCGACGTACGCCGTCACCGCGACCTGCACCCCGTGGCCTGGTGGCTGTGGGCGGTCGGGCTCGCGGTGGCGGCGTCGTTCACGACCAACCCGCTGGTGCTCTTGCTGCTCATCGGGGTCGCGGCCACCGCGGTCGCGCTGCGCCGCTCCGACCAGCCGTGGGCGCGCTCGTTCAGGCTCTACCTCTGGCTCGGCGTCGCGATCGTCGTGATCCGGGTGGTGTTCCGGCTGGTCTTCGGCGGCTGGGCCGACGGGCGGGTGCTGCTCGACCTGCCCGAGATCCCGCTGCCCGACTGGGTCGCCGGCATCACCCTGCTCGGCCCGGTCCACGCCGAGGCGCTGCTCTTCGCGCTGTACGACGGGCTCCGGCTCGCCACCATCGTGATCTGCATCGGCGCCGCCAACTCGCTGGCCAACCCCAAGCGGCTGCTGCGCTCGGTGCCGCCCGCTCTCTACGAGATCGGCACCGCGCTGGTGGTCGCGGTCAGCGTGCTGCCGCAGTTCGCCGACAGCGCGCGCCGGGTCCGGGCCGCCCAGGTGCTGCGCGGCGGCGAGACCGGCCGCGTCCGCCGGCTGCGCCGCTTCCTGGTGCCGGTGCTCGAGGACGCGCTCGAGCGCTCCCTGGCGCTGGCGGCCGGCATGGACACCCGCGGCTACGGCCGCGCCGCCGGCCTCACCCGCGCTCAGCGCCGGACGACGGGAGCCCTGATGCTGACCGGTCTCGGCGGCATCTGCGTGGGCACGTACGCCGTCCTCGACACGACCGCCCCGCGCTATCTCGCGCTGCCGATGCTCGCGCTCGGTGTCGTCGCCGCCGGCGCCGGGCTGTTCAGCGCCGGCCGGCGCGTCGAGCGCACCCGCTACCGCGCGGACCGGTGGCGCTGGCCCGAGCTCGCCGTGGCCGGCGCGGGCGTCGCCGTCGGCGTGATCGGCTGGTGGCTCGCGCACCACCAGCTCCTGGTCGCCTACCCGCTGCTCGACGCGGTCCCGCCGGTGAGCGCCGCCGCGCTCCTGGCGGCGGCCGTCGCGCTGGCCGGGGCCCTGTGCTCGCCGCTGCCGGCCCGGCCCCTGACCGCCACCCCACTCCGCGCCGACGCTCCCCAGGAGGTGGCGGCGTGATCGAGCTGCGCGACATCCGCTTCGCCTACGAGGACGGGCCTCCCGTGCTCGCCGACGTCGACCTCGAGATCGACGAGGGCGAGCTGGTGCTGGTCTCGGGCCCGACCGGCGCCGGCAAGTCGACGCTGCTGGGCGTGGTCACCGGGCTGGTGCCGCGCTTCACCGGCGGCACCCTGCGCGGCGACGTGCTGCTCGACGAGGTGAGCATCGTGCACGCCCCGCCGCGCGAGCGGGCGCACGCGATCGGCTTCGTCGGGCAGAACCCCGCCGCGGGCTTCGTCACCGACACCGTCGAGGAGGAGCTCGCCTACGGCATGGAGCAGCTCGGGCTCCCGCCGGACACGATGCGCCGCCGGGTCGAGGAGACCCTCGACCTGCTCGGCATCGCCGACCTGCGCGGCCGCGACCTGCGCACGCTCTCGGGAGGCCAGCAGCAGCGGGTCGCGATCGGCTCGGTGCTCACCATGCACCCCCGGCTGCTGGTGCTCGACGAGCCGACGTCCGCGCTCGACCCGACCGCCGCCGAGGAGGTGCTCGCGACGCTGACCCGCCTGGTCCACGACCTCGGGGTCTCCGTGCTGCTCGCCGAGCACCGCCTGGAGCGGGTGGTCCCGTTCGCCGACCGGATGTGCCTGCTGACCGGAGCTGGCCGCGTGCACGTCGGCGAGCCCGGTGAGCTGCTGGTGACCTCGTGCGTGGTGCCGCCGATCGTCGAGCTCGGCCGCGCCGCCGGCTGGCACCCGCTGCCGCTCAGCGTCCGCGACGCACGCCGCCGGGCCCGCGGGCTCGTCGAGCGGCTCGGCGTCGCCCCGGTCGTCGACGAGTCGCTGGCCGAGCCCGCCGTCGCCGTACGCCGGCTCGCGGTCGTCCACGGCGAGACCGTCGCGGTGCGCGACGTCGACCTCGTGCTCGGGGGCGGCCGGGTCACCGCGCTCATGGGCCGCAACGGCTCCGGCAAGTCGTCGCTGATCTGGGCGCTCCAGGGCAGCGGTCGGCGCGCGGGAGGCCAGGTCACCGTCGACGGCGTCGACCCGGCGGCGCTCTCGGCCGCCGAGCGGCGGGGGCTGGTCGGGCTGGTCCCGCAGAACGCCGCCGACCTGCTCTACCTCGAGACCGTGGCCGAGGAGTGCACCGCCGCCGACGGCGGCACCGGCACCTCCCGCGCGCTGCTCGAGGAGCTGGTCCCCGGCATCCCGGCCGACCAGCACCCCCGTGACCTCTCCGAGGGGCAGCGGCTCGCGCTGGTCCTCGCGGTGGTGCTCACCGCGCGGCCGCGGGTGCTGCTGCTCGACGAGCCCACGCGCGGGCTCGACTACGCCGCCAAGCACGTGCTCGCCCGGGTGCTGCGCGGGCTGGCCGCCGACGGGCGCACGGTGCTCGTGGCCACCCACGACGTGGAGTTCGTCGCCCAGGCGGCCGACGACGTCCTCGTGCTCGCCGAGGGCGAGGTGGTCTCGTCCGGGCCGGTACGCCGGGTGCTCGCCGAGTCGCCGTCGTTCGCGCCCCAGGTCACCAAGGTGCTCGGCGCCGGATGGCTGCGCGTCGACGAGGTGGTCCGCCGGCTCGACGAGCAGGCCAGCGCGTCATGAGCACCTCGACGGCGGCGGTGCGGATCTCGCTGCGCTCGAGCGTCGTGCTCGCGGTGGCGTCCGCGGCGGGGCTGATGATGCTCTGCTGGCCGCTGCTGCTGAAGGTGCCCGAGGGTGCCCGGGTGGACCCGCCGTTCCTGTTCGTCGGGCTGCTGCCGGTCGTGCTGGCCGTCGTGCTCGCCGAGCTCAACGAGGGCGGCATGGACCCCCGCGTGCTCGCGGTGCTGGGGGTGCTGAGCGCGGTCAACGCCGTCCTGCGGGGTGTCTCACCCGGGACCGCGGGGGTCGAGCTGGTGTTCTTCCTGCTGATCCTCGCCGGACGCGTGTTCGGCCCCGGCTTCGGGTTCGTCCTCGGGTGCACCTCGCTGTTCGCCTCGGCGCTGATGACCGCGGGCGTCGGGCCGTGGCTGCCCTACCAGATGCTGTGCGCGGCCTGGGTCGGTATGGGCGCCGGGCTGCTGCCCCGGCGGGTCCGCGGGCGGGCCGAGATCGCGATGCTCGCGGCGTACGGCGTGGCCGCGGCGTACCTCTTCGGGCTCCTCATGAACCTCTCGGGCTGGCCGTTCATCATGGGCATCGAGGTGCCGGGCCACGAGGGGTCGCTGTCCTACGTGGCCGGTGCCCCGCTGCTGGACAACCTGCACACGTTCCTCGTCTACACGCTGCTGACCTCGACCGGCAGCTGGGACAGCATGCGCGCGATCACCAACGTCGTCGCGATCGTGCTGCTCGGCCCCGCCGTGCTGACCACGCTGCGTCGGGCCGCGCGCCGGACCACGGTCACGGGGACGGTGGTCGGGCCGGTCACGGCTCGATGAGCAGGATCCGGTCGTCGTCCGGGCCCGGGTCGCCGCGGCCGTCGGTGTTGCTGGTGGTCAACCACAGCTGTCCCTCGGGCGTCGCCACGACCGTGCGCATCCGCCCGTACGTCCCGACGAAGAAGTCGACCGGGTGGCTGGCGTGGTCGCCGTGCACGTCGACCCGCCACAGCCGCTGGCCGCGCAGCGAGGCCAGCCAGAGGTGCCCGTCGAGCCAGGCGAGCCCGGAGGGCGACGCCACGTCGGTCTCCCAGACCACCTGCGGGTCGACGAGCCCGTCCTGGCCGCCGCGGCCCTCGACCATCGGCCAGCCGTAGTTCTCGCCCGGGTGGATCAGGTTGAGCTCGTCGAACGTCTGGTCCCCGAACTCCGAGGCCCACAGCCGGTCGTCGTCGTCGAAGGCCAGGCCCTGCACGTTGCGGTGCCCGAACGACCAGATCTCCGAGCCCGGGAACGGGTTGCCCGGCGCCGGCCTGCCGTCGGTGGTGATCCGCAGGATCTTGCCGGCCAGCGTGGTCTTGTCCTGTGCGAGGTCACCCTGGCCGGTCTCGCCGGTCGAGGCGTAGAGGTAGCCGTCGGGGCCGAACGCGAGCCGGCCGCCATCGTGGATGCCGCCGACCGGGATGCCGCTGAGGATCACGGTGGGGGAGCCCAGCCGCCCGCCCTCGAGCCGGGCCGCCACGATCCGGTTGTCGGAGGCGGTGCTGAGGTAGAAGAACAGCATCCGGTCGGCCGCGAAGTCCGGCGACACCGCCACCCCGAGCAGGCCCGCCTCGCCGCCGGTGTCGCCGTTGGAGACGGCCGCGTCGATCAGGCCGATCCGGCGCACGTCGTACGACGGCGCCTCGAGCAGCAGCACCCGGCGGGTGTCGCGCTCGGTGACCACGGCGTCGCCGTTCGGCAGGAACGCAACGCCCCACGGCGCCGCGAGGCCGGTCGCGATCGTGCCGACCACCCTCGCCGGGCCGTCGTCGGGGGGCGGCGTGTTGTCGCCGGTCGGCTTGGACGGCTCGGTCGTCGCTGACGACGGCTCGGTCGACTGCGGCGTGGCCGTCACGGTGCCGCCTCGGCCCTCGGGCTCGTCGTCGCCGCCGCACCCGGCCACGAGGGCCGCGCCGAGCACGGCGAGGCTGGCCAGGGCGGCGGCGCGTCGCATGTCAGCCGACCTTACGCAGGAACTCCAGCAGCAGGGCGTGGACGCGGTCGGGGTGCTCCATCTGCACGAAGTGGCTGCCGCGCAGCTCGGTGTAGGTCGCGCCCTCGATCCGGGCGGCCGCCTCGGCCATCGCGTGGGTGCCGGCGAGCACGTCGAACGTGCCGGCCACGAACGCCGCCGGGACGCCGACCCGGCTCAGCGAGACCCGCGGATGCTTGGAGGTGTGCAGGGCGACGTGGAAGTACCACTCGACCGGGGTCTCGAGGAACGCCGCGATCGTGCGCCGGGTCAGCTCGGGGTCGGCGACCGGGAGCATGAAGCCGCTGTGGCTCAGCACGTCGACGGTACGGCGTCCCACCCGGAGCCGGGTCGACAGCGGGGTGACCAGGTGCCCGCCGTACTTCAGCGCCCGGGAGAGGTTGACCGCGATGGCCTTGGCGGCGAACCGGGGGACGCGCAGGGGCCGCAGCATGGTGGCGAACGTGTCGCCGGGGACGCCCGCGACCGCGAACAGCCCGGTCACCCGCTCGGGGTGGCGCACCGCGATCTCGAACATCGTGTTGACGCCGATCGACCAGCCGATCAGCACCGCCTTGTCGATGCCGAAGTGGTCCATCACCGACAGGCCGTCCTCGGCGAACGCCTCGACGCCGACGTGGTCGGGGTCGGCCGGTCGCTCGGAGCCGCCGGTGCCGCGGTGGTTCCAGGACACGACGCGGACCTCGCAGTCCGGGTCGAGGAACGCCGGCCACGCCCACGGGCTCGTGCCGAGGCCGTTGCAGAGCACCACGGTCGGCCCGGGCCGGGTGCCGTCGGGGTCGTTGGTCCAGGCGCGCAGACGGGTGCCGTCGTCGGAGAGCACGTCGTGGAACGCGAGCGTCGGCGCGGGGAGCGCGCGGGCAGGGGTCGCGGACATGGGCCGATTCTGCCCTGCCGGGGCGCGGCCCGTCGGCTCGAGGGTCCTGACTGAGCCCACCGGGCGGCGTGGGAGAGGCCGTACCGCCCGGCGGACTCAGCCGTGTGCAGCCTGTGCTGCGACCTCCGGCACCGGAGCCTGGCGGCGAGCCGCCAGGAACTCCTCGACCTCGTCGAGCTCCGCACGCCGTTGTGCGAGAGCGGTGGAGGCGACCATCGCGTTGCGCCGGGCCGCGAGCTGCGACTCCTCCGGCCAACGTCTCACCGCGTCGACGATCCCCCCGAGGGGACGGCCGAGCAGGTGCGAGGCAACGTTCATCGTGGGCTCCCCATGAAGCACTCCCGAGTGGTGTGCTCTCCACGCTAGGCACGGCCCGATTCGCCCGCGTCAACGTCGTGTGACGGTTCCGTGAACTCCGGCGCGGTCCGCCGGCCCGGGCCCGGGACGTCATACGGAGGGAGCAACCGCTTGCTCCGCCCGTATGACGTCTCGGGGCGACCCGGTCAGTCGGGAGCCGGAGCCGCGGTGGGCGCCGAGCGGGTCGCTCCGACCGAGGCGACGACCACGCAGGCCATCGCGACCCACTGCTCGGCGCTGAGCAGCTCGCCGAGCACCACGATGCCGGCCAGGGCCGCGGCCGCCGGCTCGAGGCTCATCAGCACCGAGAACACCGACGGCCGCAGCGAGCGGAGCGCGACCAGCTCGCAGCTGTAGGGCACCACCGAGCTGAGCAGCCCGACCGCGGCCCCGAGCGCGAGGATCCGCGGGTCGAGCAGGTCGCCGCCGCCGGTGCCGATCGCGAACGGCGTCAGCAGCGCGGTCGCGACCAGCGACGCGAGCGCGAGCCCGTCGAAGCCCGGCCAGCGGCGGCCGGTCTGCGCGCTCAGCAGGATGTACGACGCCCACATCGCGCCGGCGAGCAGCGCGAACAGCACGCCCGCCAGCGTGAGGTCGCCGCCGCGCAGGCCGAGCAGCGCGACCCCGACCGCCGCGAGCAGCACCCACAGCAGGTCGCGCGCGCGGCGGGACCCGACGACCGCGAGCGTCAGCGGCCCCACGAACTCCAGCGTCACCGCGACGCCCAGCGGGATCCGCGCGAACGCCTGGTAGATCGCCCAGTTCATCACCCCGAGGCTGACCCCGAACCCGAGCACGACCAGCCAGTCCGAGCGGCTGCGCCCGCGCAGCACCGGCCGGGCGACCGCGAGCAGCACGATCGCGCTCGTCACCAGGCGCAGCCACACGATCGTGGTGGGCGCGACCTCGTCGAACAGGCTCTTGGCGATCCCGGCCCCGAACTGCACCGACAGGATCCCGGCGAGCACCAGCCAGACGGGCGAGACGGGGGAGACCAGCCCGCGCGATGAGTTCGGGGCGGTCACCCGGTCAATCTAGAAGGTTGTCCCCGCCGGGGTGCACCCTGGTCAGTCGAGGGGTCACACGAGGGGTCGCGAACACGAATGGAGCGGACATGGCAGACCGGACACTGCTGATCGTCGGGACCCGCAAGGGCCTGTGGCTCGGCACCTCGGACGAGGCGCGCACGGACTGGGAGTTCACCGGTCCGCACTGCGACATGGAGGAGGTCTACTCCTGCCTGGTCGACACCCGCAGCGACCCGCCCCGGCTGCTCGCCGGCGCGTCCTCGAGCTGGCTCGGCCCGCAGATCCGGCGCTCCGACGACCTCGGCGCCACCTGGCAGGAGACCCCCGGCGGCGCGATCCGCTTCCCCGAGGGCGCCGACGCGACCGTCGAGCGGGTCTGGCAGCTCACCCCCGGCGTCGAGGACGGGGTCGTCTACGCCGGCACCGAGCCGGGTGCGGTCTGGCGCTCCACCGACCGGGGCGAGACGTTCGAGCTCGAGCAGGGGCTCTGGGACCACCCGCACCGGCCCCAGTGGGGTGCCGGGTTCGGCGGCCAGGCCTTCCACACCGTGCTGCCGCACCCCACCGACCCGCAGTCCGTCACGGTCGCGATCTCGACCGGCGGGGTCTACCAGACCAGCGACGGCGGCGCGTCCTGGGCGCCGCGCAACCAGGGTATCCGCGCCGAGTTCCTGCCCGAGGGCCAGCAGTACCCCGAGTTCGGCCAGTGCGTCCACAAGATCACCCGCCACCCGTCCCGCCCCGAGCGGCTCTTCCTGCAGAACCACGGCGGTGTCTACCGCTCCGACGACCACGGCGGCTCCTGGACCTATATCGCCGATGGTCTCCCCTCCGACTTCGGCTTCGCGATCGTGGTGCACCCCCAGGAGCCCGACACGGTGTTCGTCTTCCCCAACGGCTCCGGCGACGGCCGCTACCCGCCCGGCGGCAAGGCCCGCGTGTGGCGCTCGCGCGACGCCGGCGAGACCTGGGAGGAGCTCGGCAACGGGTTGCCCGACTCGTTCTACGTCGCCGTCATGCGCGACGCGATGTGCGCCGACGGCCACGACCGCACCGGCCTCTACTTCGGCGCCCGCAACGGCGCCGTGTGGGGCTCGGCCGACGAAGGGGAGTCGTGGCGGCAGATCGTCTGCGACCTCCCCGACGTAATGGTGGTCAGGGCGGCCGCGATCTGAGTCCCTCCCGCGAGGGCTCCCGGGAGGTCATGCGCAGGGAGCGACCGCTCGCTCCAGCCGGATGACCTCCTCGACCTCACCGAGAGGCCCGCCGACCCACCGACATCTGCAGCGCAGACGCGCCGACTCGCGGCCAAGGAGTACGGTCGGAGCGCCTGGCTGAGGAGGCCCTCGTGAACTCGCGCCGCTGGTCGTTGCTCCTGCTGCTCGTCGTCTTGTTCCTCGCGCCCGCCGCACTCGCCCCGTTGGGTGGGCTCGGCCCGGTCGAGGTGACGATCTGGTTCGTCCTCCTCGCGGCGTGGGTGGTCGCGTTCGTCGTCTGGGCGAGGAGTCCTCGCGACAGGGTCGGGCCGTCGGGCACCACGAGCGGGTAGGACCGGCCGGCGGGGGGACGGGCTCGGGGGTCCGATCCCCCTGCTCCGGGCGATCGGTGCCTCACGTGCCGGGCAGGACCAGCCCGGTCTCGTAGGCGATGACGACCAGCTGCGCCCGGTCCCGCGCGCCGAGCTTGGCCATCGCGTGGCTGACGTGCGTCCGTGCGGTCGCGGGACTGAGGTGGAGCTCGGCGCCGATCTCGGCGTTGCTGAGCCCGCGCCCGACCAGGCCGAGGACCTGCCGTTCGCGCTCGGTCAGCACGGCGAGGCGCGCGTCGGCGTCGCGGTCCGCGGCCCGGCGCGCGGTGACCTGGGAGATGAGCCGACGGGTGACGCTCGGCGCGAGCAGGGCCTCGCCGGCCGCGACGACGCGCACCGCGTGCAGCAGCTCCGACGGGCCGGCGTCCTTGAGCAGGAAGCCGCTGGCGCCGGCCTCGAGGGCGTCGAAGACGTTCTCGTCGGTGTCGTAGGTGGTCAGGACCAGGATCCGGACACCCTCGAGTCCACGGGTCGAGGCGATCCGTGCGGTGGCCGCGATGCCGTCGACCTTCGGCATCCGGATGTCCATCAGCACGACGTCCGGTCGGCAGCGGATGGCCTCGTCGACGGCCTCGAGGCCGTTGGTCGCCTCGCCGACGACCGTGATGCCGTCCTCGGTGTCGAGCAGCATCCGGAAGCCCGACCGCACGAGCCCCTCGTCGTCGACCAGGAGGACCTTCACGGGGGCCGTGGCCGGCGTCGCGGTCATGCCCGCGCCTCGACAGGCGCGAACGGCAGGCGGGCCCCGACCTGGAATCCCCCGTCGGGCAGAGGCCCGGCGTCGAGGTCGCCGCCCAGCAGACGGCAGCGCTCCCGCATCCCGGCGATCCCGTGCCCGGCGTCGCGGGACCCGCCCTCGTCCTGCGTCATCGAGCCACCGGAGTCCGTGACGCGCACCTCGAGCGCGCGGTCGCCGTACACGATCGACACCCGCACCCGGGTCGGCCCGGCGTGCCTGATCACGTTCGTCAGCGACTCCTGGACGATGCGGTACGCCGCCCGGCCGACCGCGCCGGGCAGCGGGTCGGGAGGCGTGCCCGCCCAGGCGAGGTCGATGTCGAGGCCCGCCTGGGCGGCCTTCGCGGTCAGCTCCTCGACCTGGTCGAGGCCCGGTTGGGGGGCCCGGGCGTCGCCGTCGGCCCGGAGGACGCCGAGGACGGAGCGCATCTCCTCGAGCGCACGGGAGCTCGTCTGCTCGATCGTCTCGAGCGCCTCGCGGGCCTGCTCGGGACGCTGGTCGAGGACGTGCGCCGTGATGCCGGCCTGGACGTTGATGATCGCGATCGCGTGCGCCACCGTGTCGTGGACCTCGCGGGCGATGCGCAGCCGCTCGGCGTCGACGCGAGCCTGGGCCTCGATCTCGCGGGTGCGCTCAGCGCGTTCGGCGCGCTCGACCGCGTCGGCGGCGATCACCCGTCGGGAGCGGACCGAGTCGCCGAGCGCCGCGCTCATGACGGATGCTCCGATCCGGAACACGAGCCAGCCGAGCGCAGCCTGCGGCTCGACGTCGGCACCGGTCGTCACCCAGACGATCGAGAGGCCGACGATCAGTCCGGTCGCCACCCGGGCCGAGCGGCGGCCGTCGCCGTACGCCGTCAGCGTGTACAGGGCGACGAACAGCGACAGCCACACGGGCCCGTCGTGGAACTCGAGGCCGTAGTAGAGAGCGCTGGCCCCTGCCTCCAGCAGGACGACGGCGACCGGCCACCGGCGCCGGGCGATGAGCGCCGCCCCGCTCACCAGCAGCAGGGCAAGCCCCAGGTGGCCGAGGTCGTCGATCGGACGCCCCGCGACCTCGCTCGCGGCCGTCACCCGGCGGACCCCCTGCACCTGCACGTACGTGACGAACAGTGCGAGGGTCGCGTCCTGCGCGACGACCGACACGCGGGGCGGTGTCGCGGGCGCGGCCATGGATCGATCCTAGGTCCCGGTGGGTCCGCACGACTGCGTCGAGAAGCGCGGTCGCCTACGTCGGGAGGCGGTGGTCGCGGGTGCCCGGCGTACGGCGAGACCGCGGGCGGACGTCGCTGCTGGACCGACGCCGCCGGGGCTGCCGCGGCAGGACGATCGGTGCCGTCGACCCGACCGTGACCTACCCGTGGAGGACCTGATGACGGACCTGCTCGCCCGCTCCCAGACCGGCGCCGCGCCGCCGCGTGCCACCGGCCCGTTGGGGCGCCTCGCCCGCGCGTCCTACCGGCGGCGCCGGCTGGTCGTCGCCTGCTGGCTGCTCGCGCTCGGCGCCGCGATCGGACTCACCGCTGCCCTCGGCGGCGACCTCGCCAACGGCGCGACGCTGCCGGGCTCGGACTCCGAGAAGGCCCAGCATCTGCTCGAGCAGCGCTTCCCCGACCGCTCCGGCGACCAGCTCGACGTCGTCCTGCGCGCCGACGACATCACCGCCCCTCCGGTGCGGTCCGCGGTGAGCGACCTGCGCGAGGAGATGGCGGTGGTGCCGCACGTCACCCAGGTCTCCGACCCCTACACGACCCCGGGGGCGATCGCACCCGACGGCCGCACCCTCGTCGTCAGGGTGAGCCTCGACGCCGCCAACCCCAACGACATGCCGGTCGACGACACCCGGCGCCTGATGGATGCGGTCGCCGCGGCGGAGACCGACGCCCTCGAGACCGCGATCACCGGAGGCGCGGTTCAGATCGCCGAGATGCCCTCGCCGGGCGGCACCGAGGCGATCGGCCTGCTCGCTGCCGGGGTGATCCTGCTGGTGGTCTTCGGCTCCGTGGTGGCCGCGGGCCTGCCCCTGGGCACGGCGATCGCGGGGCTGGCGGTCAGCTCGAGCCTGGTCGGGCTGACCGCCGCCTTCCTCGACGTGCCCGACTTCGCGCGGATCCTCGGCTCGATGATCGGCATCGCAGTCGGGATCGACTACGCGCTCCTGATGGTGACCCGCTTCCGCGAGTGGCGGGCCCTCGGACTCGGTCCCGAGGAGGCCGCGGTCGCCACGCTCGACACCGCCGGGCGCGCCGTGCTGGTGGCCGGCCTGACCGTGATGGTCAGCATGGCGGGCCTGTTCGCGATGGGCATGTCGATCATGTACGGGACGGCCGTGGTGGCGATGACCGCCGTGCTGGTCGTGATGATCGCGGCGCTCACCCTGTTCCCGGCGCTCCTGGGCTTCGGGGGCCGCGCCATCGACCGGCTGGGCCTGCCGCTCCTGCGACCGCGTGCGGCCGAGGTCGCCGCCGACGGGCACCTGGCGCCGGCACCCGGCTGGCTTCGGTGGAGCCGGTTCGTCCAGCGGCACAGTGTGGCGGCGTCCGTCGCGGCGGTGGCCACGCTTCTGCTCCTGGCCGCGCCCTTCCTCGGAGCGTCGTTCGCGATCCCGGACGCCGGGAACGACCCGCCGGACTTCAACGGCCGGCAGGGCTACGACATGGTGGCGGGCTCGTTCGGCCCCGGGTACAACGGTCCGCTGCTGGTGGTCGCGGACCTGGCCGACGCGGACGGCAGCTCGAGCGCGCCGTACGTCGAGCGCCTCAGCGGGGCGCTGGCCGGGACCCCCGGCGTCGCCTCCGTCGCGCCGCCGGTGCTCAGCCCCGCCGGGGACGCCGCCCTGCTCACGGTGGTTCCGACGACCGGTCCCCAGGATGGCGCCACCACCGACCTGACGCGCGACCTGCGCGACCGCGTCATCCCGGACGCGCTGGTCGGCAGCGGGGTCCAGGCGTTCGTCGGCGGCAGGACGGCCACCGAGCTCGACATGAACGACGTCCTGATCAGCCGGCTGCCGTTGCTGATCGGCGGGGTCGTGGGCGTCTCGTTCCTCCTGCTGCTGGTGGCGTTCCGCAGCGTCGTCGTCGCCCTCACCGCGGCGGTCATGAACCTGCTGTCGGTGGCCGCGGCGTACGGCGTCACGGCGTTCTTCCTCGAAGGAGGGTGGGCCGGCGGCCTGATCGGGATCGACGAGCCCGCCCCGATCGCGGCGTACCTGCCGATGATCATGTTCGCCCTGCTCTTCGGGCTGTCGATGGACTACGAGGTGTTCCTGGTCAGCCGCATGCGCGAGGCCTGGGTCCGCACCCGTGACAACGACCAGGCGGTGCTCGCCGGCCTGGCCGGCACCGGCCGGGTCATCACCGCTGCCGCGACGATCATGATCGCCGTGTTCGCCGCGATGGTCGCCCTGCCGAACGTGATGATGAAGTCGTTCGGCGTCGGGATGGTGGCCGCGATCGTCGTCGACGCGACCCTCGTGCGGATGCTCCTGGTGCCGGCCGTCATGCAGCTGCTGGGCCGGCGCAACTGGTGGCTCCCGCGCGCCCTCGACCGGCGGCTGCCCCAGCTGCACGTCGAGGGGCGCGCCGACAGGTTCCTGCCCGCCGCACCCGAGCATGCGTCGAGCTGACCCGCCTCCGGCCGGCCCCGGCCGTCGCCCTACGGCGCCAGCGGCGGCGCGGGGTCGACGTACGCCGGCAGCTCGCCCGTGGTCTCCATGGGGTCCTCGGGCGGCAGGATCGGGTCGGGGACGCCGGCGGTGATCGTGCTGCCGTCGGCGCGGGTGCCGCCGATGATCGGGTGCTCCCCCAGCAGCCCGTCGATCCGGTCGCCCTGGTCGGGCAGCTCGACCACGAGCGGGGCGTCCTTGGTGAGCACGTAGTCCCGGCCGCGCACTGTGAGCGGCACCTCGGCCTGGCCGGCCTCCACGACCGTGAAGACCACCCGCTCCTGGGTGAGCTCGACGAGCATGCGCGAGCCCTGCCAGCACACCCGGAAGGTCAGGCTCGGCCAGGTGAGCGGCAGCCGCGGCTCGAAGCGGAGCAGGCCGCCGTGGTCGCGCATCCCGCCGAAGCCGAACACGAGTGCGCTCCACACGCCGCCGGTCGACGCGACGTGCAGCCCGTCGACGGTGTTGCCGTGCAGGTTGGCCAGGTCGACGTAGAGCGACTCGTGGAAGTAGTGCAGCGCCGCCTCGTGGTAGCCCACCTCGGCCGCGATCACCGACTGGACGACCGCCGAGAGCGTCGAGTCGCCGGTGGTGATCGGGTCGTAGTACTCGAAGTCCGCGCGCTTCTCCTCGAGGCTGAACCGGTCGCCCTGGAGGAACAGCGCGAGCACGACGTCGGCCTGCTTGAGCACCTGGAACCGGTAGATCACCAGCGGGTGGTAGTGCAGCAGCAGCGGCCGCAGCTCGGCCGGCGTGCGGGACAGGTCCCACACCTCACGGTCGAGGAAGAAGTCGTCCTGCGGGTGGATGCCGAGCCCCTCGTCGTACGGGATCGCCATGCCGTCCGCGCAGGCGCGCCACTCCTGGACCTCGTCGGGGTCGAGACGCAGGCGCGCCACCACCCGGACGTAGTCCTCGGGATGCTCGGCGCGGATCCACTCCATCGCCTCGACGGCCTGCTCGAGGTTGAAGCGGGCCATCACGTTGGTGAAGAGGTTGTTGTTGACGACCGTCGTGTACTCGTCCGGCCCGGTGACGCCGTGGATGTGGAACGACGGCTCCCCGTTGCTGCGCCAGAAGCCGAGGTCGGCCCACATCCGGGCGGTCTCGACCAGGATGTCGATGCCCTCGCGCAGCAGGAACCCGTCGTCGCCGGTGGCGCGGACGTACTTCACCAGCGCGTAGGCGATGTCGGCGTCGATGTGCACCTGGGCGGTCCCCGCCGCGTAGTACGCCGAGGCCTCCTCGCCGTTGATGGTGCGCCACGGGTACATCGCGCCGCTCTGCGCCATCTCGCGGGCCCGGTCGCGGGCCGACGGGAGCATCACCGAGCGGAAGTGCAGCGCGTTGCGGGCCACCTCGGGCCGGGTGTAGGTCAAGAAGGGCACCACGTAGATCTCGGTGTCCCAGAAGTAGTGGCCCTCGTAGCCGGAGCCGGTGAGGCCCTTGGCCGGTACGCCGAGCCCGTCGATGCGCCCGGTCGCCTGGGCGAGGCTGAACAGGTTGAACCGGATCGCCTGCTGCACGGCCGCGTGCTCGGGGGTGTCGCCGGCGAGCTCGACGTCGGCGGCGGCCCAGAAGTCGGCGTACCAGGACCGCTGGTCCGCCAGGTAGTGCTCGGCGCCGTGCCGGCGGGCCCGGTCGAGGGTCCGGTCGCAGCGGTCGGAGAGCTCGCGCACCGGTACCACGCGCGAGGTGTGGTAGGCGACCGTCTTCTGCAGCCGCAGCCTGGTGCCCCGCGTCGCGTCGATGCGGAACACCATCTTGGCCTGGTCCTCGTCGCACCGGGCGAGCACCTCGTGCTCGTCTGGCGTCTCCAGCACGTGGTCCGCCGCGACCGCGATCGTCATCCCGGAGTGGGCGCACTGGTAGCCGAGGCCCATCCGCTCCTCGGTGGCGTAGCTGAGCCGGGGGAGCAGCACCCGCTCGCCGAACGCCGCGGCCCGTCGGGGATCGACCGTCTCACTGGTCGGGTGCACCGCGCGGTACTCGTCGAGGCCGTCCTGCCGGTTGAGGATCTGCGAGGAGATCACGACCGGGGCGTCGCCGGTGAGCATCTCGACCTCGAGGGTCATGATCGCGAGGTGTCGCTGGGTCATCGACACCATGCGGGTCGAGTCGATCCGCACCCGCTTGCCCGACGGCGTGCGCCAGATCAGGTGCCGGCGCAGGATGCCGTCGCGGAAGTCGAGGCAGCGTTCGTAGTGCTCGAGGTCGGCGGTGCCGAACGTGAGCGGCTCGTCGTCGACGTAGATCTTCAGCACCATCGTGTCCGGCGCGTTCACGATCGTCTGGCCGGTGCGGGCGAAGCCGAACGCCGACTCCGCGTGCCGGATCGGCCACGTCTCGTGGAAGCCGTTGACAAACGTGCCGTGGGCGTACGCCGGGCGCCCCTCCTCGGGGTTGCCGCGCATGCCGAGGTAGCCGTTGGCGACCGAGAACAGCGTCTCGGTCACGCCGAGGTCGACGGGGCTGTAGCCGGTCTCGACGAGCGCCCACGGGTTGGCGGGGAAGCGGCCCCGGTCGATCGGGTCCGGGCCGACCTCGTCGCCGAAGCTGCGGGTCATCGTCCGTCCTCGGTCTCACCCGGGACGAGCTCGGCCAGGTCGGAGACGACGACGTCCGCCCCGGCCTCGGCCAGGGTCGCGTGGCCGGCGCCGCGGTCGACCCCGATCACCAGTCCGAAGCCGCCGGCGGCGCCTGCGCGCACTCCTGACACGGCGTCCTCCAGCACGACAGCACGATCGGCCGGGGCGCCGAGTACCTGAGCCGCGTGCAGGAAGGTGTCGGGCTCCGGCTTGCCGGGCAACCCGAGCTCGTGGGCGACGGTGCCGCTCACCACGGTGCGGAACCGGTCGGCGAGGCCGGCGGCCTCCAGCACGGCGGGGGCGTTGGCGGACGACGAGACCACGGCCAGCGGGATGCCCAGGCGCTCGAGGTGGTCGAGCAGCAGCACCGAGCCCGGGTAGGCGGTGACCCCGTCGCGCTCGAGCACGATGTTGAACGCGTCGTTCTTGCGGTTGCCGAGGCCGCAGACCGTGTCGGCCGACGCCGGGTCGGCCGGGGTGCCCTCGGGCAGCACGATGCCGCGCGAGGACAGGAAGTCGCGCACCCCGTCGTACCGGGGCTTGCCGTCGACCTGCGCGAAGTAGTCGACCTCGGTGTACGGCGAGCTGTCGCCGTCCCCCGTGTAGGAGGACAGGAACGCGTTGAACATGTCCGACCAGGCGCGCATGTGGGCCTCGGCGGTGGGGGTGACCACACCGTCAAGGTCGAACAGCACGGCGTCGTACCGCCGCCATCTCACCGAACTCACCCGAAAAGGTTAGGGCCCACCCGTGGCGGGGCGTCGCAGATGCTCCACAACGTCATCCAGTTGTCACGTGCGTCACCCTCGACGGTGGTCGAGCCCCGTTCTCGGTGGTCGGGCCACCTTCTCGGTGGTCGAGCCTGTCGAGACCACCCGGCCCCGTCCGGAATACCCTGGCCGCATGACCGACCCCACGACCCGCCCCGACATCAAGCCCCGCTCCCGCGACGTCACCGACGGCCTGGAGAAGGCCGCCGCGCGCGGCATGCTGCGGGCGGTCGGCATGGGGGACGACGACTTCGCGAAGCCCCAGATCGGGGTCGGGTCGAGCTGGAACGAGATCACCCCCTGCAACCTCTCGCTCGACCGCCTCGCCAAGGCCGTCAAGAACGGCGTGCACGCGGCCGGCGGCTACCCGCTGGAGTTCGGCACCATCTCGGTGTCCGACGGCATCTCGATGGGCCACGAGGGCATGCACTTCTCGCTGGTCTCGCGCGAGGTGATCGCCGACTCCGTCGAGACCGTGATGATGGCCGAGCGGCTCGACGGCTCGGTGCTGCTGGCCGGCTGCGACAAGTCGCTGCCCGGCATGATGATGGCGGCCGCGCGGCTCGACCTCGCCAGCGTCTTCCTGTACGCCGGCTCCACGATGCCCGGCCAGGTCGACGGCAACGACGTGACGATCATCGACGCCTTCGAGGCCGTCGGCGCCTGCCTGGCCGGCAAGATCACCCGCGACGAGGTCGACCGCATCGAGCGGGCGATCTGTCCCGGCGAGGGCGCCTGCGGCGGCATGTACACCGCCAACACGATGGCCTCGGTCGCCGAGGCGATCGGCATGTCCCTGCCCGGATCGGCGGCGCCGCCGGCCGTCGACCGGCGCCGCGACGGGTTCGCCCACCGCTCCGGCGAGGCCGTGGTCAACCTGCTGCGCGAGGGCATCACCGCGCGCCAGATCATGACCCGCGAGGCGTTCGAGAACGCGATCACCGTGGTGATGGCGCTCGGCGGCTCGACCAACGCCGTGCTCCACCTGCTGGCGATGGCCCGCGAGGCCGACGTCGACCTGACGATCGACGACTTCAACCGGATCGGCGACAAGGTGCCGCACCTCGGCGACCTCAAGCCGTTCGGCAAGTACGTCATGAACGACGTCGACAAGATCGGCGGCATCCCCGTGGTGATGAAGGCGCTCCTCGACGCCGGCCTCATGCACGGCGACTGCCTCACGGTCACCGGCAAGACCCTGGCCGAGAACCTCGAGGACCTCGCGCCCCCGGCCCTCGACGACGAGGTCATCCGCAGCCTGGACCGGCCGATCCACAAGACCGGCGGGCTCACCATCCTCAAGGGCTCGCTCGCCCCGGAGGGAGCCGTGGTCAAGACCGCCGGGTTCGACGACTCCGTGTTCACCGGCACCGCCCGGGTCTTCGACGGGGAGCGCGCCGCGATGGACGCCCTCGAGGCCGGCGAGATCCAGGCCCACGATGTCGTGGTGATCCGCTACGAGGGCCCCAAGGGCGGCCCCGGCATGCGCGAGATGCTCGCGATCACCGGCGCCATCAAGGGCGCGGGCCTCGGCAAGGACGTCCTGCTGATCACCGACGGCCGCTTCTCGGGCGGTACGACGGGCCTCTGCGTCGGCCACATCGCGCCCGAGGCCGTCGACGGCGGCCCGATCGCGTTCGTCCGCGACGGCGACCAGATCACCCTCGACGTCGCCAACCGGCTGCTCGAGGTCGAGATCGCCGACGAGCAGGAGTGGGAGACACGCAAGGTCGGCTGGGAGCCCAACCCGCCCAAGTACACCCGCGGCGTGCTCGGCAAATACGCCAAGATCGTCCAGTCGGCCGCCCACGGCGCCATCACCGGCTGAGCGCCGGCCCGATCATCAATCGAGTGACGCAGCAGCAGCCGGACCAGCGGGGTCCCGTCCTCTTCCTGGTGCTGCTGCTGATCGTCGGTCTCCTGGTCGTGGCCTGGGGCGTCGGCCAGGAGGACGCGGACGGCGCAGCGGCGATCGACGTGCGCCGGCCTTCGCTGGTCGAGCCGTCCCCGTCGGTGGCCGGGCCGTCCCCGTCGGTGGTCGAGCCGTCCCCGTCGGTGGCCGGGCCGTCCCCGTCGGTGGTCGAGCCTGTCGAGACCACCCCACCGGCCACCCTCCCCGGCGGCGGCACCCAGGTCTTCGGCGGCAACCACGTTCTCGTCGCCTACTACGGCACCGGCCAGACCGCCTCGATGGGCGTGCTCGGCGAGAGCGACCCCGACACGATGGACGCGCGACTGCGCCGCGCGGCCCGTCCGTTCGCGGCCGAGGCCCGGCCGGTCCGTCACGTCTACGAGCTGATCGTGACGATCGCCGACGGCCACCCGGGCACCGACGGCGACTACAGCCACGACGTCCCGCGGTCGGTGGTCGAGACCTACATCGAGGCGGCCCACCGCAACGGCGCGCTGCTGCTGCTCGACCTCCAGCCCGGGCGCACCGGCTTCCTCGACGTCGCGAAGCGCTGGGCCTGGGCGCTGCGCGACCCGTGGGTCGGCCTGGCGCTCGACCCGGAGTGGCGGATAGGCCGGCGCCAGGTGCCCGCCCGCACCATCGGGCAGGTGAGCGCCGCGGAGGTCAACCGGACCACCGCGTGGCTGGCCCGCCTGAACCGCGACGCGGGCCTGCCCGAGAAGCTGTTCGTGCTGCACCAGTTCCGCACCGACATGGTGCTGGGGATCGGCCAGGTGCGCGCCCGCGCCGGGCTGGCGATGGTCCAGCACGTCGACGGCTTCGGTACTCGGGGGCAGAAGCGGTCGACGTACGCCGCCGTCGCGCGTCCCGGGCAGTTCACGATGGGCTTCAAGCTGTTCTACGACGAGGACGTCCGCCGGATGGGCCCGCGCGACGTGTTCGGTCTGCGGCCGAAGGTCCGGCTCGTCAGCTTCCAGTGATGCGACCGCGACCGGCGCGACGTTGCGTTACGCCGGGTCGGCCCGGGGTGGCCGGGGGTCAGCTCCCCGAGATCGTGAACGACGCCCGGTGCGTCTGGCCGGGCTCGAGCACCACCAGGTCGACGCCGGAGCGGAACGCGTCCGGCGGGCAGGTGGTCGGCTCCACGGCGATCGAGCGCCGGGGCGGGTCGTGGGTGTCGGAGGTGAAGACGTGCAGCCAGTCGTACCCCTCGTGCAGCGTGAGCGTCGTCGTCGCGCCGCCGGGTGCGGCGATCGTGGCGACGGTGCCGGCGAGCCCGCCGAACGGGTGGTCGATGACGGCGCCGTCGATCGCGCGTCCCTCCCGGAAGTCCCACGTCGTGCCGTCGACCGGCTCGGCCGGACCGGCGAGGCCGCGCTCGTCCATCGGGCACCAGGTGGAGGCGGGGAGCGTCAGTGTGAGGTCCTCGATCGGCTCGTCGCCGAACGTGAAGTACGGGTGGTGCCCGGTGCCGTACGGCGCCGCCACGCCGCCGGCGTTGGTCGCGGTGAGCGTGATCCGCAGGCCGTCGTCACCCAGTGCGTAGTCGGCCGCGAGGTCGAGGACGAACGGGTAGCCGGTGGTCGGCACCAGCGGGAGCGTCAGCGACGCCCGGGTCGCGTCGTGGTGGACGACGGTCCACTCCGCCCAGCCGGACATCCCATGCAGGGCGTTGTGCTTCTCGGGCTCGTTGAGCGGGAGCTGGTGGCGCTGCCCGCCGAACTCGTACGCGCCGTCGCCGACGCGGTTGGGCCACGGCATCAGCACCCAGCCGCGGTAGTCGCGGCAGACCTCGCCCACGGGCCAGCCGGCGAGCATCGGGCGGCCGTCGTACGACAACGACCGGAGACCGGCCCCGACCGTGACGACCTCCGCCCGGTAGGAGCCGTGGGAGAGGACGAGGTTCTGGCCGGCCGGATCGCGCACGCGCTCACCCTAGATCCCCCTGTGGCCACGCTCCCACCCGGACGGGACTAACCTCTGCTCGTGCCACTCGTAGCGGGGGTCGACACCTCCACCCAGTCCTGCAAGGTCGTCGTCTGCGATGCGGAGAGCGGTGAGCTCGTCCGCAGCGGGACGGCCGCCCATCCCGACGGGACCGAGGTCCACCCCGACGCCTGGTGGGAGGCCTTCCAGCAGGCGAGTGCCGCCGCGGGCGGGCTCGACGACGTCGAGGCGATCGCGGTCGGCGGCCAGCAGCACGGCATGGTCTGCCTCGACGAGGCCGGCGAGGTCGTGCGCCCGGCCCTGCTGTGGAACGACACCCGCTCCGCGCAGTCCGCGCTGGACCTGATCGACGAGCTGGGCGGCCCGGCCGCGTGGGTCGAGGCGACCGGTCTCGTGCTGGTGGCGTCGTTCACCGTCACCAAGCTGCGCTGGCTCGCCCGGCACGAGCCCGAGAACGCCGCGCGCACGGCGGCGGTCTGCCTGCCCCACGACTGGCTGACCTGGAAGCTGTCGGGCGCGGCCTCCCTCGACACCCTCGTCACCGACCGGGGCGACGCCAGCGGCACCGGCTACTGGTCGCCGACCACCGGCCAAGGGAATCTGGGGGAGTACCGCCGCGACCTGCTCGAGCTCGGCCTCGGCCACGACGCGATCCTGCCGCGCGTGCTCGGCCCGTCCGAGATCGCGGGCCGGACCCCCGCCGGCCAGCTGCTCGGCCCCGGCACCGGCGACAACGCCGCGAGCGCCCTCGGACTCGGCGCCGTCCCCGGCGACGTGATCGTCTCGATCGGCACCTCCGGCGTGGCGTGCGCGGTCGCGGAGCAGCCGGTCGGCGACGTGTCCGGCGCCGTCGCCGGGTTCGCCGACGCCACCGGTCGGTTCCTGCCGCTGGTGGCCACCATGAACGCCGCCCGGGTGCTCGCCGCCGCCGAGCGGATCCTCGGCGTCGACCACGACGAGTTCTCCGACCTCGCGCTCGCGGCGCCCGCCGGCGCCGGCGGCATGGTGCTGGTGCCCTACCTCGAGGGTGAGCGCACCCCCAACCGCCCCGACGCCACCGGCGCGCTCCACGGCATGCGGCTGGAGACCACCAACCCGGCGTACCTCGCCCGCGCCTCCGTCGAGGGCATGCTCTGCGGCCTGGCCGACGCCGTCGACGCCGTCCGCGCGCTCGGCACCCCGGTCGAGCGGATCATCCTGGTCGGCGGCGCTGCCCGCTCGCGCGCGGTCCGCGAGATCGCCTCGGCCGTGCTCGGCCTGCCGGTGAGCGTCCCGCAGCCGGGGGAGTACGTCGCCCGCGGCGCCGCCCGCCAGGCCGCCTGGGTGCTCTCCGGTGCCGCCGAGCCGCCGCAGTGGCCGCTGGCCGACGTGGTCGAGACCGAGGTCGAGCCGACCCCCGCGGTGCGGCAGCGGTACGCCGAGGTGCGCGACCTGACGGCCAGCCGCCCGTGACGGATCCGGCCGGCCACCACGCCCTCGACGCCGACGACCCGCTGGCGCCGTACCGTGACCGCTTCGTCGGCGCCGACCAGCCGCTCGTCTACTTCGACGGCAACTCGCTCGGGCGGCCGCTCGCGGTCACCGGCCCGCGGCTCGCGCGCTTCGTCGAGGCGGAGTGGGGCGGGCGGCTGATCCGCGGCTGGGACGAGGGCTGGCTCGAGCTGCCGCAGGTGATCGGCGACGACCTCGGGCGGGTGGTGCTCGGTGCCGCGCCCGGCCAGACGGTCGTCGGCGACTCGACGACCGTGCTGCTCTACAAGCTGATGCGGGCCGCGGTCGCCGCCCGGCCCGGGCGCACCGAGATCGTGATCGACCGCGACAACTTCCCGACCGACCGGTACGTCGCCGCCGGGATCGCCGACGAGTGCGGGCTGACCCTGCGCTGGATCGACGTCGACCTCGACGCCGGCGTCACCGCCGCGCAGCTCGAGGCGGCGGTCGGCCCGGACACCGCGCTCGTGGTGCTCTCGCACGTCGCCTACCGCTCGGCCTGGCTCGCCGACCTGCCCGCGCTGACCGCCATCGCCCACGACGCGGGGGCGCTGGTGCTGTGGGACCTCTGCCACTCCGCAGGCTCCGTGCCGGTGGCGCTCGACGCGGCCGGCGTCGACCTCGCGGTCGGCTGCACCTACAAGTACCTCAACGGCGGGCCCGGTGCCCCGGCGTTCGCCTACGTGGCGTCGCGGCATCTGGGGGAGCTGACCCAGCCGATCCAGGGGTGGATGGGGGCCGTAGACACGTTCCTGATGGGGCCGACCTACGCCCCGGCGCCGGGCATCCGGCGCTTCCTGTCCGGCACCCCGCCGATCGTCGGGATGCTGGCGATGCAGGACATGCTCGCGCTCGTCGAGGAGGCTGGCATCGACGCGGTGCGCACCAAGTCGGTGGCGCTCACGTCGTACGCCGTCGACGTCGCCGACGAGCTGCTCGCCCCGATCGGCGTCACGCTCGCCTCGCCGCGCGACCCCGCGCTGCGCGGCGGCCACGTGACGCTCAACCACCCGCTGATGCGCGAGGTGACCGCGGCCTTGTGGCAGCGCGACGTGATCCCCGACTACCGCGACCCGCACGGGCTGCGGATCGGCCTCTCGCCGCTGTCGACGTCGTTCGCGGAGGTGCGCCGCGGTCTCGAACTCGTTCGCGAGACCCTCGAGCAGATGACAGCCTGAGGGGCATGCGCTTCCCTCGGCCCCTCCGTCCCGGCGACACCATCGGCGTCACGGCGCCCTCGAGCGGGATCCGGCCGTCCTACCGTCCGCGGCTCGGCGCCGCCGTGCGCGCGCTGGAGGAGCGCGGGTACTCGGTGGTGCTCGGCGAGTGCCTCGGCACCGACGGCGTCGTGTCGGCGCCGAAGGGGCAGCGCGCCGCCGAGCTGACCGCGATGCTCGCCGACCCCGCGATCCGGGCGGTCGTGCCGCCCTGGGGCGGGGAGCTCGCGATCGACCTGCTCGACCGGATCGGCTGGTCCGAGCTCTCCGACGCCGAGCCCACCTGGTTGGTGGGCTTCAGCGACCTGACCACACTGATGGTGCCGGTGACGCTCGAGCTCGGCTGGGCGACCCTGCACGGCAGCAACCTGATGGACACCCCCTACGCCCCGCCCGAGGGCCTCCTGCACTGGACCGACGTCGCGTCCGCCACGGCGCCATTCACGCAGACCAGCCCGGGGCGCTACCGCGCGAGTGGCTGGGACGACTACGAGGCCGAGCCTGGCGTCTGCCGCTGGACGTTGGAGAGCGCCGGCACGTGGCGGGTGCTGGACGGGTCGGCGGTGGACGTGACGGGTCGGCTGATCGGCGGCTGCATCGAGACCGTGGGTCCGGTCGCGGCCACGCCCTGGGGTGACGTGCGGGCGTTCGGCCGGGAGCATGCGGCCGAGGGACTGGTCGTCTATCTCGAGGCCTGCGAGGACAACGCCTACACGATCGCGCGCACCTTGCACGCGCTGCGGCACGCCGGCTGGTTCGAGCACGCGAACGCCGTGCTGATCGGGCGGACGCACGCGCCCGACATGCCCGACCTGACCCAGACCGGCGCGGTTGCCGACGCACTCGGCGACCTTGGCATCCCGATCGTCCTCGACGTCGAGTGCGGGCACGTCGCGCCGTACCTGCCGCTGGTCAACGGCGCGCTCGCGCGGGTCGTGGCCGACGACGACACTCGGCAGATCACGCAGACGCTGGCGTAGGCCGGTCGCGCCCAGTGCCGACGCTCACCAGCCGTGACAAACGCGAGGCACCGCCCCGGGAAGGGGGACGGTGCCTCTGGAGACATCGGCTGTGGCTCAGACGCCGCGGCCTCCGCGGACGCGGCCGAGGATGAACAGCACGAGCGCGATGATGGCCAGGGTGCCGCCCCAGGTGGGAGGCGCTACGTGTGGAGGTGCGCCCGCCAGTCGGCGGGGACGCGGCCGGCGGGGCCTGGCGCCGGCTGGTCCTCGGGGTGGGAGCCGGGCGCGGCGAGGGCGAGGCCCTCGAAGCCCTCCGCCGTCGTGTAGTCCCAGAACCACTCCTCGCCCGGCTCGAAGCTCTGGATCACCGGGTGGCCGGTCTCGCGGAAGTGCGCGGTCGCGTGCTGGGCCGGCGAGGTGTCGCAACACCCGATGTGCCCGCACTGGGCACAGCGGCGGAGGTGCACCCACCAGCCGCCCGCGGCGTCGCACTCCACGCACCCGGTCCCACTGGGTGGCACCGTCGGATCGATCCCCGCGCGCTCGGTCATCCTCCGAGACTAGGGTCGCGGCGTGCCCTGGACCAACGACTACGGCCAGCAGGTGGGCGACCCGGTGCCGGCGTGGACGACCCGGCCGGCCCCGCAGCCGGTGCTCCTCGAGGGGCGCTACGTGCGCCTCGAGCCGCTCGCCGTCGACCACGCCGCCGACCTCCACGCAGCGCTGTGCAACCCGGGTGACGAGCCGCTGTGGACCTATCGGCCGACCGACCCGCCCGCCGACGTACCGGCCATGAAGGAGCTCGTCCGCGCCCACCTCGAGTCGCCCACCCTGGTGACGTTCGCGCTGGTGCCGAAGGGAGGTACGGCGCAGGGCATCGCGTCGTACCTGCGCATCGACCCGGCCACCGGGCAGGTCGAGATCGCCGGGGTGCTCTACTCCCGCGCGCTCCAGCGCACCCGGGCGGCGACCGAGGCGATCCACCTCGCGATGCGCCACGCGTTCGACGACCTCGGCTACCGCCGGTTCGAGTGGAAGTGCGACAGCCTGAACGAGCCGTCCCGGCGGGCCGCCATCCGGCTGGGCTTCACCTACGAGGGCCGGTTCCGCCACCACATGATCACCAAGGGGTTCAACCGCGACACCGACTGGTTCTCGGTCACCGACGCCGAGTGGCCACAGGTCAAGGCCGCCCACGAACGCTGGCTCGACCCCGCCAACTTCGCCCCCGACGGGCACCAGCTCACGGCCCTCTCCGAGCTCATCCGGAGCGGTACTCCCTGACGATCGGGCCCCTCGCCCGCCGGATTCGGGGCCCGATCGTCAGGGAGTACCCCACAGTCCTCACACCCCCAGTCGATCTGGCTCGATGCCTGGATCCCGACGACGCCGGCCAGGCCGGCCGCCGCGCCGACGAGTGCCCAAGGTCCGGCTGACGGCGGGAGGGATGCGCCACGGACGGGCCTCGACCTCGTCGCGGGCGGGGGAGCGGCCGGGAATGCTGGTGGTGCTCGCGGTGGATCTCCTCGGGATGCGTTCGATGACGGCACCAGGCTCGGACGCCCGGCGTCCCGGCCGTCAGGGCGGCGCGTCCCGACATCCCGGGAACCTTCCGCAGGGCCTCGTCCCCGCGTGGTGGAACGGTGTCGGTGGCCTGTGCCAAGGTTGCGGGATGGACCAGCGGATCAGCTTCGTCACCCTGGCGGTGCGCGACCTGGACGCCTGCCGGCGCTTCTACCTCGACGGTCTCGGCTGGACCGCCGCCCTGGACGTGCCCGGCGAGGTGCTGATGCTCCAGGTGGGTGAGCACGTCGTGCTGTCGCTCTGGGTCGACTCCGCGTTCGAGGCCGAGGTCGGCCCGATCGTGCGGGGTCCCGGCGTCGCCCCGATCACGCTCGCGCACAACGTCCCCACCCGCGAGGAGGTCGACGCCGTGCTCGCCACCGCGCGGGCCGCGGGCGCCGACCCGGTGCACGAGGCGGTCGAGCGCGATTGGGGCGGCTACACCGGTTACTTCGGCGACCCCGACGGCTACCGCTGGGAGGTCGCCTTCAATTCCGGACCGATCGGACAGGTGGTGCTGCCATGAGCGACCTCGGCAACAGCGAGCAGAACGACCAGACCGTGCTGAGCTACGAGCGGGTCAAGGAGGAGAAGCTCGGGCACTGGCGCTGGCTGGTCGGGGGCCTGCACGCGCGGTTCGCCACCGGCGACTTCAAGACCGGGCTCGCCCTCGTCGACGAGATCGGCGCCGCGGCCGAGGCGGCGGGCCACCACCCCGACCTCGACCTGCGCTACTCCTTCCTCGCGGTCAGGCTGGTCAGCCACGACGCCGGTGGCGTCACCGGGCGCGACCTGCGGCTGGCCGCGCGCATCAGCGAGCTGGCCGCCCGGGCCGGCGTCCGCGCGGCACCCGAGGACCTCCAGGTGCTCGAGCTCGGGCTCGACACCGCCGACCACACCCGGATCGTGCCGTTCTGGCGCGCGCTCCTCGGCTACGACGACAGCCCGGTCCACGGCGACAAGGAGGTCGTCGACGCCGGGGGTCGACAGATCACCCTGTGGTTCCAGGAGACCCAGCCGCACGAGACCCCGCGCCAGCGCTTCCACGTCGACGTCGTCGTCCCGATCGAGCAGGCCCGCGCCCGCATCGACGCGGCCCTCGAGGCGGGGGGCACGCTGGTGACCGACGAGCACGCGCCCGCGTTCTGGGTGCTGGCCGACGCCGACGGCAACCACGCCTGCGTCTGCACGCCGGAGGCGCGCTCGAAGCAGGGCAGCTGACCGGATGCCGGGACCACTGTCCCGGATGCTGGGACGCCTGTCACACTCGGATGCGGGCGGCAGGCCCTGCGGCTACGGTTGGCCCATGCGCATGGACATCCTTGTACGCACGCGACGTGTGAGCTGAGTCGACACCGACCACAGCGCGCACGTCACCCCTCGCCGCCCACCCGGGCCGAGGGGTTTTTTGTTGGGCAGGGCACGGCACCAGGTAGCGAGACAGGACAGACATCGATGAGCGAGCAGATGACAGGCGCCCAGAGCCTGGTCAGGTCGCTGGAGGCCGCGGGCACCGAGCACATCTTCGGGATCCCGGGCGGCGCGATCCTCCCGGCGTACGACCCCCTGATGGACTCCTCGATCCGGCACATCCTCGTGCGCCACGAGCAGGGCGCCGGCCACGCCGCCCAGGGGTACGCCGCCGCCACCGGCCGGGTGGGGGTCTGCATGGCCACGTCCGGCCCTGGCGCGACCAACCTGGTCACGCCGCTGGCCGACGCGCACATGGACTCCGTGCCGATCGTCGCGATCACCGGGCAGGTCGGGGCCGCACAGATCGGCACCGACGCGTTCCAGGAGGCCGACATCCGCGGCATCACGATGCCGATCACCAAGCACAACTTCCTGGTCACCGACCCCGCAGACATCCCGCGCACGGTGGCCGAGGCGTTCCACATCGCCTCCACCGGCCGCCCCGGCCCGGTGCTGGTCGACGTCGCGAAGTCCGCGCTCCAGGCGATGACGACCTACGCCTGGCCGACCGAGCTCAACCTGCCCGGCTACCGGCCGGTGACCCGGCCGCACTCGAAGCAGATCCGCGAGGCCGCCAGGCTCATCCTCGAGTCGCGCCGCCCGGTGCTGTACGTCGGCGGCGGCACGATCCGCGCCCGCGCCTCCCGTGAGCTGCGCGTGCTGGCCGAGCTGACCGGCATGCCCGTCGTCACCACGCTGATGGCGCGCGGCGCGTTCCCCGACAGCCACCCGCAGCACCTCGGCATGCCCGGCATGCACGGCACCGTGGCCGCGGTCATGGGGCTGCAGCGCAGCGACCTGATCATCAGCCTCGGCGCTCGCTTCGACGACCGGGTCACCGGCAACCTCGACTCGTTCGCGCCCGGGGCGCGGGTCATCCACGCCGACATCGACCCGGCCGAGATCGGCAAGAACCGCGCCGTCGACGTCCCGATCGTCGGCGACTGCCGCGAGGTGATCAGCGACCTGATCGTGGCGCTCAAGGCGGAGGCCGACGCCGGCCACACCGGCGACTACGAGGGCTGGGTCGACTTCCTCGCCGGGGTGAAGAAGAAGTACCCGCTCGGGTACGACACCCCCACCGACGGCGGACTGGCCCCGCAGTACGTGCTCGAGCGGCTCGGCGCGATCGCCGGCCCCGAGGCCATCTACTGCGCCGGCGTCGGCCAGCACCAGATGTGGGCGGCGCACTTCGTCGGCTACGAGAACCCCAACACCTGGATCAACTCCGGCGGCCTCGGCACGATGGGCTTCTCGGTGCCCGCGGCGATGGGCGCCAAGGTCGGCCGTCCCGACGCGACCGTGTGGTCGATCGACGGCGACGGCTGCTTCCAGATGACCAACCAGGAGCTCGCGACCTGCGCGATCAACGACATCCCGATCAAGGTCGCGATCATCAACAACGAGTCGCTGGGCATGGTCCGGCAGTGGCAGACGCTGTTCTACAACGAGCGCTACTCCAACACCGACCTGCACTCCAAGCGCATCCCCGACTTCGTCAAGCTCGCCGACGCCTACGGCTGCGTCGGCCTGGCCTGCGACAGCCCCGGGGAGGTCGACGCGACCATCCAGAAGGCGATGGAGATCAACGACCTCCCGGTCGTCGTCGACTTCCGGGTGCACCGCGACGCGATGGTGTGGCCGATGGTCGCCGCCGGCACCAGCAACGACGACATCAAGTACGCCCGGGACATGGCGCCCCGGTTCGACGACGACACCGAAGTGGACCTCCGAGCATGAGCATGCCCTCCAACAGCCGGCACACGCTGTCCGTCCTGGTCGAGAACAAGCCCGGCGTGCTCGCCCGGATCGCCGGACTGTTCAGCCGCCGCGGCTACAACATCGACTCCCTCGCCGTGGGCCCGACCGAGCACCCCGAGGTCTCGCGGATGACGATCGTCGTCAACGTCGAGGAGTCCCCGCTCGAGCAGGTCACCAAGCAGCTGAACAAGCTCGTCGAGGTGATCAAGATCGTCGAGCTCGACACCTCCGCCTCGGTCAACCGCGAGCTGTTGCTGGTCAAGGTCAAGGCCGACGTCGAGACCCGGGGCCAGGTGCTCGACACCGTGCAGCTGTTCCGTGCCAAGGTGGTCGACATCGCACCCGACGCGGTGACCATCCAGGCGGTCGGCAACGCCGCCAAGCTCTCCGACCTGCTGCGGGTGCTCGAGCCGTTCGGCATCCGCGAGCTCGTCCAGTCCGGCATGGTCGCGATCGGGCGCGGCTCCCGCTCCATCTCCGAGCGCAACCTGCGCCCGGTCACCATCCCTGCCCCGCCTGCCGTCGGTGGTTGAGGAGGGACGAAGTCCCGTCTCGAAACCACCAGGACTTAGGAAACCAACCAGAAGGAGAAGCCCCCGTGGCTGAGATGTTCTACGACGACGACGCCGACCTGTCCCTGATCCAGGGCAAGAACGTGGCGGTCATCGGCTACGGCAGCCAGGGCCACGCCCACGCGCTGTCGCTGCGGGACTCGGGCGTCGACGTCCGCGTCGGCCTGCAGCCCGACTCCAAGAGCCGCGCGAAGGCCGAGGCCGAGGGCCTGCGGGTCCTCACCCCCGCGGAGGCGGCCGAGGAGGCCGACGTCATCGTGATCCTCGCGCCCGACCAGCACCAGCGGAAGCTGTACGCCGAGGAGATCGAGCCGAACATCACCGAGGGCGACACCCTCGTCTTCGGCCACGGGTTCAACATCCGGTTCGGCTACATCACCCCGCCCGAGGGCGTGAACGTCTTCATGGTCGCCCCCAAGGGCCCGGGCCACCTGGTCCGCCGCGAGTACGTCGACGGCCGCGGCGTCCCGGTCCTCGTCGCCGTCGAGAAGGACCCCTCCGGCGACACCTGGGGCCTCGCGCTCTCCTACGCGAAGGCGATCGGCGGTCTGCGTGCCGGCGGCATCAAGACCACGTTCACCGAGGAGACCGAGACCGACCTGTTCGGCGAGCAGGCCGTGCTGTGCGGCGGCGCCTCGCAGCTGGTCATGTACGGCTTCGAGGTCCTCACCGAGGCCGGCTACCAGCCCGAGGTCGCCTACTTCGAGTGCCTGCACGAGCTGAAGCTGATCGTCGACCTCATGTACGAGGGCGGCATCGCCAAGCAGCGCTGGTCGGTCTCCGACACCGCGGAGTACGGCGACTACGTCTCCGGCCCGCGGGTGATCACCCCCGAGGTGAAGAAGAACATGGAGGCCGTCCTCGCCGACATCAAGAACGGCTCGTTCGCCAAGCGCTTCATCGACGACATGGACGCCGGCTCCCCGGAGTTCAACGAGCTGCGCAAGAAGGGCGAGCAGCACCCGATCGAGCAGACCGGCCGCGAGCTGCGCAAGCTCATGGCCTGGGTGAAGTCGCACGACTCGGACTACACCGAGGGCACCGCCACCCGCTGATCCACCTCCACGTCGACAAATGACGTTGACCCGCCCGAAACTTTCGGGCGGGTCAACGTCAATTCCAGGCTCCGTGAAGGGGGCGGCGGCCTCCCGGTGCTGGATTGTCCGTCCTGGGCGCCGGCCGTCAGGGTCCGCTTCGCCGGCTTCGCCGCCCTTGACCGCCGACGCCCAGGACAGGAAGGACGCACCTATCGGGATGCCGCCGAGGTCTGGTCACCGCGGGGCCTCGACTGACCCATCGACGACGAGTCCGGCCGCCCGGTCAGGGCTCGGGAATGGGGCAGTCTGGTGGCTGGTTCCAGCACCATGCGCATCGAGATCTGGAGTGACGTCGTCTGCCCGTGGTGCTACGTCGGCAAGCGCCGCCTGGAGAAGGCCCTGGCGGGCTTCGAGCACGCCGACGACGTCGAGGTCGTCTACCGCTCCTTCGAGCTCGACCCGACCGCTCCGAGGCACGGCCACGAGCTCTCCACCGGGGTGATCGCGCGCAAGTACGGCCGCACCGAGGACGAGATGCGCGACATGCAGCAGCAGCTGATCGACCTCGCCGCCCAGGACGGGCTGGACTTCAAGCTCTTCGAGACCGTGCACACCAACACCGTCGACGCCCACCGCGTGCTGCACCTCGCACTCGAGACCGGGGGACCGGCACTCCAGCGCGAGCTCAAGGAGGCGCTGCTCGCGGCGTACTTCCTCCAGGCCCGCAACGTCGGCGACCACGACGTGCTCACCGAGGTGGCCGCCGCGGCGGGGCTCGACGAGGCCCGGGTGCGCGAGGTCCTCGCCGGCACCGAGTACGCCGCCGACGTGGCGGCCGACATCGCCCAGGCGCGGGCCTACGGCGCGACCGGCGTGCCGTTCTTCGTCGTCGACCGCTTGTACGGCGTCTCCGGTGCCCAGCCCGCCGCGGTGTTCTCCCAGGTGCTCGAGCAGGCGTGGACCGAGTCCCACCCCGTGCTCCAGACCGTGGGCGGCGACGCCGAGGCGTGCGGACCGGACGGCTGCGCGATCTGACCGGCCGGCCCCCGGTCCGCCAGGTGAAATCCGCCAAGCATGGTTAGGCAAACCTAAGTAGGTGCGCGTAGCATCTGCTGCGTGTTCGCGAACTACCTGATCGGCCTGCGTGAGGGCCTCGAGGCGGCGCTCGTCGTCAGCATCCTCGTGGCGTACCTGGTCAAGTCCCAGCGCCGGGAGCTGCTGCCCCGCATCTGGGCGGGCGTCGCGCTCGCCGTCGGAGTCTCGCTGGCCTTCGGCTTCGCGCTGTTCTACGGCCCCCGCGGGCTGACCTTCGAGGCCCAGGAGGCGATCGGCGGCACGCTGTCGATCGTCGCGGTCGCGCTGGTCACCTGGATGATCTTCTGGATGGCGCGTGCGGCGCGCACGCTCAGCGGCGAGCTGCGCGGCCAGATCGACAAGGCCGCCGAGGGCGGCTGGTTCGCGCTGGTGCTGGTCGCGGTCCTCGCGGTCGGCCGTGAGGGCCTCGAGACCGCGCTGTTCCTGTGGTCGGCGACCGAGGCGGTCACCCGCGACAGCGGCGGGACCTGGCAGCCGCTGGTCGGCGCCGCGCTCGGCATCGCGACCGCGGTGGCTCTCGGCTACCTGCTCTACCGGGGCGCGATCACGATCAACCTCAGCAAGTTCTTCGCCTGGACCGGAGGCTTCCTGATCGTCGTCGCCGCCGGCGTGCTGTCCTACGGCGTCCACGACCTGCAGGAGGCCGGCATCCTGCCCGGCCTGCACACCATCGCCTGGGACGTGTCCGGCGTGATCGACCCGTCGACCTGGTACGCCACCCTCCTCAAGGGCGTCTTCAACTTCTCGCCGGTCACCACGGTCCTCGAGGCCGTCGCCTGGCTGCTGTACGTCGTCCCCACGATGACGCTGTTCGTCCGCGGCGTCCGCCGCCGGAGCGTGGCCCCGGCGCGGGCCGCCGCCCCCACCCCTGTCAGCCACTGAGCCTCCCCAGGCCGTCTGCGAAGGATCACTCGACAGCGATGCGCACCCCCTTGCTCGTGACCCTGCTCCTGGCGACGCCGTTCGTCGCCGCGTGCACCGAGAACACCGACGGCGACACCGCCGGCGACTCCGGCGACGCCCGCACGATCAAGGTGAGCTCCACCGCCGACGCGTGCGACCTGTCCGCCAGCGAGGCGCCGGCCGGCCACCTCACCTTCGAGGTCACCAACGACGGCTCGCAGATCACGGAGTTCTACCTCCTCGGCGAGGACGGGCTGCGGATCGTGGGCGAGGTCGAGAACATCGGCCCGGACCTCTCGCGCCAGCTCGTGGTCAACGCCCCGGCCGGCTCCTACGTCGCGGCGTGCAAGCCGGGCATGAAGGGCGACGGCATCCGGTCGGACTTCACCGTCACCGAGTCCAAGGACGCCCCGAGCACGTCGGCCGACGACCAGCAGCTGGTCGAGAGCGCGCTGGACAACTACGGCGCCTACGTCCAGGAGCAGTCCGACCAGCTGCTCGACAAGACCCGCCAGTTCGTCGAGCTCTACCAGGCCGGCAAGGACGACGAGGCGCGGGCGATGTACCCCGAGGCCCGCACCCACTGGGAGCGGATCGAGACGGTGGCGGAGTCGTTCGGCGACCTCGACCCCAAGATGGACGCCCGCGAGGCCGACCTCGAGCCCGGCCAGAAGTGGACCGGCTGGCACCGCATCGAGAAGGACCTCTGGCCGGAGGAGGCCGAGGACTACACGCCGCTCACCGCCAAGCAGCGCGCGACGTACGCCGACGACCTGCTGAAGAACACCGAGGTCCTCGACGGCCGGGTGCAGAAGCTCACCTACACCATCGACCAGGTCGCCAACGGCTCGCGCGGCCTGCTCGAGGAGGTCGCCAACGGCAAGGTCACCGGCGAGGAGGAGTTCTGGTCGCACACCGACCTGTGGGACTTCCAGGCGAACGTCGACGGCGCCCGGGTGGCGTTCGAGGGCGTCGAGCCGATCGTCGCGCAGAACGACCCCGAGCTCGCCGAGACCCTGGAGACCCGGTTCGCCGACCTGCAGGGGCTCCTCGACGAGCAGAAGACCGCCACCGGCTTCACGTTCTACGACGACCTCGCCCAAAACGAGATCAAGGCCCTGGCGAACGCCGTCAACGCGCTCGCCGAGCCCCTGTCCCGGCTCACCGCGGCGGTCGTGTCCTGACCGAGCAGCCCACCACCCAGCACTCCGTCCCGGACGAGCCGACCGGGCGGCGCGGCCTCTCGCGCCGCGGACTGGTCGGCGGCGGCGTCGCAGCCGCCGGCCTCGCGGCCGGTGCGTTCGCCGCGGGCCGCGCCACGGCCGCGGACGCCGACCCGCCCGCACGCGGGCGTGACGCGTTCGCGTTCCGCGGCCCGCACCAGGCCGGCATCGTCACCCCCGCCCAGGACCGGCTGCACTTCGCGGCCTTCGACGTCACGACCGGCTCCCGGGCCCAGCTGATCGCGCTGCTCAAGGCCTGGACCGAGGCGGCCGACCGGATGACCCGCGGCCTCCCCGCCGGCGAGGTCGGCCCGACCGAGGGTGCGAGCGTGCTGCCCCCCGACGACACCGGCGAGGCGATCGACCTCCCCGCCAGTGGCCTGACGATCACCTTCGGCTTCGGGCCGACGCTGTTCCGCGACGCCGACGGACGCGACCGGTTCGGCCTGGCCGGCCGGCAGCCCGACGCGCTGCGGACCCTCCCGCACTTCCCGGGCGACCTGCTCGACCCCGAGCGCTCGCACGGCGACCTGTGCGTCCAGGCGTGCGCGGACGACCCGCAGGTCGCCGTGCACGCGATCCGCAACCTCGCCCGCATCGGCTTCGGCACGGTCGCGGTCCGCTGGTCCCAGCTCGGCTTCGGACGTACGTCGACGACCTCGACGTCGCAGTCGACGCCACGCAACCTGTTCGGCTTCAAGGACGGCACCGCCAACGTCAAGGCCGAGGAGCCCGAGGCCCTCGACGACCACATCTGGGTCGGTGCCGACGACGGCGACGCCACCTCCAGCTGGCTCACCGGTGGGTCCTACCTGGTGACCCGGCGGATCAACATGACGATCGAGGTCTGGGACCGCCAGCCCCTGGGCGACCAGGAGGCCTTCGTCGGCCGCACCAAGGGCAGCGGCGCGCCGCTCTCGGGCGGCGACGAGTTCACCGAGCCGGACTTCTCCATGCCCGGCAGCGACGGGCCGGTCATCCCGCGCGACTCCCACGTCCGGGTCGTCCACCCCGACTTCAACGGTGGCGCCCGGATGCTCCGCCGCGGCTACAACTTCGTCGACGGCAGCGACCCCCTGGGCGGGCTGAACGCGGGCCTGTTCTTCATCGCGTTCGTCCGCGACCCCGACACCCACTTCATCCCCATCCAGAACAAGATGGCCAAGTCCGACGCGATGATGGAGTACCTCAAGGTCACCGGCTCGGCGCTGTTCGCCGTACCCCCCGGCATCGCAGAGGGCGAGTACGTCGGTCAGGCGCTGTTCGAGGCCTGAGAGAGGTTCAGACCCGGCGGGCCAGGTGGACGCCGACGTCCTGGGCCAGCTCGACCGAGGGCGGGAGCGCGGCCCGCACCCGCCGCAGGGTCTCGGTGCGCACGGCCGGGTCGAGCACGAGGTAGGCCGACACGGTCGCGAGGTGGCGCACGAAGTGCTCGGTGCCGTGCGTCGAACGCCGGGGGAGCACCAGGTGGCGGACCTCGGTGAGCTCGGGCACCTCGTCGATCTCCGTGTACGTCGTCGAGAGCTGCGGCGGGTCCGCGACCGTGCCGAGGAGCTCGTCCTCGATCGCCTGGACCCGGGCGGCCAGGTCCGCGTCGGCGAGCACCGTCTGCGATCCGAAGACCGCGGCCACACCGCCCGGCCTCAGCACCCCGCCACCCGCTGCCAGCGGGTCGCCGGGTCGGTCCAGTGGAAGGACGCCGCCGCGAAGCACAGGTCGACCGGCGCGACGCCGGCCAGGTCGACCGTCTCCCACGTCCCGGCAACCACCTCCACGGGCAGGTCGCGCGTCTCCTCGGTGAGCACGGCGCGCATGCCGGCGTCCGGCTCGACGGCCACGACCTCGATGCGTCGCCGGGCGAACAGCGTGGTGGCCTTGCCGGTCCCGGCGCCGACCTCGACCGCCCGCCGGACCGGCCCGGTGGCGTGGCCGAGGACGACGTCGACCAGCTCGTCGGGGTACCCGGCGCGGTAGCGGTGGTAGTCGCCGGCCGCGGCCCCGAAGCTCAGTGCCCGCTCGGTCACGACTGCGCTGCCCACCGCTCCGCGGTCATCACGAACAACGCCGACTCCTCCTCGTACCACCTGTCGGTGATGCCCCGGTCCTCCATGCCGAGCCGGCGCATCACCGCCTGCGAGGCCCCGTTGTCGGTGTGGCTGACCGCGATCACCTCGGGCAGCCCGGCCGCGAACGCGTGGCCGAGCACCGCCCGCGCCGCCTCGGTCGCGTAGCCCCGGCCCCACGAGTCGGGGTGCAGGTGCCAGCCGATCTCGACCTCGCCGTGCTCGGCGTTCGGCAGCGTCATCAGCAGCACGGTGCCGACGACCACGCCGTCCTCGACCCGCTCGACCGCCCACATGCCGAGCGGCGGCACGTCGCGCTCGACGTACTTGTCGATGCGCTCGTGCGCCTCGTCGAGGTCCCTCATCAGCTCCGGCTCGCCGTCGCCGAGCCACGTCACGACCTCGAGCCGGCTCAGCAGGTCGAGCAGCCGGGGCGCCTCCTCGTGGCGCCAGGGGCGGATCAGCAGGCGGTCGGTCGCGAGGTGCACGAGCGCCAGCCTCTCAGTCGCCCTGGTCGTCCGCACCGGGGTTTGCGAGGTCCAGGACGCGCTCCACGCCGATGTCCTCCAGGAAGCCCCCGTCGTGGCTGGCCACGAGGAGCGCGCCGCGGTACGACGCCAGCGCCGAGACCAGCGCGTCGTACGACGCGAAGTCGAGGTTGTTGGTCGGCTCGTCGAGCAGCAGGAGCTGTGGGGCCGGGTCGGCCAGCAGCAGGGTGGCCAGCGTCGCGCGGAACCGCTCGCCGCCGGACAGGTCGCCGGCCCGCCGGTCCGCCGCCGAGCCGCGGAACAGGAACCGCGCGAGCCGGGCGCGCACCGCGTTGGCGTCGGCACCCGGGGCCCGCCGCCTGACGTTCTCGTAGACGGTGGCGTCGTCGTCGAGCACGTCGAGCCGCTGGGGGAGCAGCCCGACCGGGACCTGCGCGTGGTCGACGAGCGCGTGCAGCAGCGTGGTCTTGCCCGAGCCGTTGGGCCCGACCAGCCCGATCCGGTCGGGTCCGCTGATCGCGAGGCCGCCCGCGGCGCCGGCCTCGAGCACCACCCGGCCGCGTGGGACCTCGGTGCCGGGCAGGTCGATGCGGATCTCCCGGTCCTCGCGCAGCCGGGTCTCGGCCTCGCTGAGCCGCTCGCGGGCGACGGCCAGCCGGGAGTCGTGCACCCGGCGGTACTTCGCCGCCGACTCCTCCGCGGCGCGCTTCTTCGCGCCGATCACGATCCTCGGCAGCCCCCGCGTCTCGGCGGCCTTCGCGCCCTGCCGCCGGCGCTGAGCGAGCACCCGCTCGGCCTCGACCCGGTCGTTGCGCTGCCGGCGTACGTCGGAGCGCGCGCTGGTCACCGCCTGTCGCGCGGCCTCCTGCTCGGCGGCGACCTGGGCGGCGTACGCCGAGTAGCCGCCGCCGTACCAGCGGACCCCGCCGTCGCGCAGGTCGCCGATCCGGTCCATCCGCTCGAGCAGCTCCCGGTCGTGGCTGACCACGAGGAGCGACCGGGTCCAGCCCGCGACCACGTCGTAGAGCCGCTCGCGGGCCCGGGCGTCGAGGTTGTTGGTGGGCTCGTCGAGCAGCAGCACGTCGGGGCGCCGCAGCAGCAGCCGCGCGAGCCCGAGCTGGGTGACCTCGCCGCCGGAGAGCTGCCCGAGGCGGCGGTCGAGGACGTCGGTGGGCAGGCCGAGCCGTCCGAGCTCGGCGACGGCACGGTCCTCGACGTCCCAGTCGTCGCCGATGGTGTCGAAGAGCGCCTCGTCGACCGCGCCGTCCTCGACCGCGCGGATCGCGCGGCGGACGGGGCCGATGCCGAGGAAGTCCTCGACGGGCTGGTGCACGTCGAGGGTGAGGTCCTGGGGGAGGTAGCCGACCTCGCCGGAGACCTGGACGTGCCCGGCGGTGGGCCGCAGGTCGCCGGCGACGACGCGCAGCAGCGTCGACTTGCCGGCGCCGTTGAGGCCGACCAGGCCGGACCGGCCCGGGCCGACGAGCAGGTCGAGGCCGTCGAGGACGGGGGTGCCGTCGGGCCAGGTGAAACCGAGGCCGGACGCGCTGATGACAGGGGTGGGTGCAGGCATGGCGAGCTCCGTACGAGGTGGCGGGATGGGGCGGCGACCTCAGAGCTTCAAGTGGACCTGCCTGCGGGAGGGGGTAGGACGGCTCCCAGCGTAGGTCGGTCGCTGGCGCGGACGCGAGCGATTAGTTCATCGCGGTCGGGTAGAGTGCCCGCGCAGCACAGCGTCGTGCGCCCACCGACACATCGCACACCCCCCGCAAGGACCCCCCGCTGTGACCATGCCCGTCAGCCGGCCCGTCGTCCTCATCGCCGAAGAGCTCAGCCCGGCGACCGTCGAGGCGCTCGGCCCGGACTTCGAGATCCGGTACTGCGACGGTGCCGACCGCGGCGAGCTGCTCGCCGCGATCGCCGACGCCGACGCGCTCCTGGTCCGCTCCGCCACCAAGGTCGACGCCGAGGCGCTCGCGGCCGCCCGCCGGCTCAAGGTGGTCGCCCGCGCTGGGGTGGGCCTCGACAACGTCGACGTGCGCGCCGCGACCCAGTCCGGCGTGATGGTGGTCAACGCGCCGACGTCCAACATCGTGTCCGCCGCCGAGCTCGCCGTCGCGCTGATGCTCGCCGCCGCGCGGCACGTCTCGCCGGCCCACGCGGCGCTCAAGAACGGCGAGTGGAAGCGCGCCCGCTACACCGGCACCGAGCTGTACGAGAAGACCGTCGGCATCGTCGGCCTGGGCCGCATCGGTGTACTCGTGGCCCAGCGGCTCAGTGCGTTCGGCATGAACGTCATCGCCTACGACCCCTACGTGCAGGCCGGCCGGGCCGCGCAGATGGGCGTGCGGCTCGTCGACCTCGACACGCTGCTCACCGAGGCGGACTTTATGTCCGTGCACCTGCCCAAGACCCCCGAGACCGTCGGCCTGATCGGCACCGAGCAGCTTGCGAAGGTCAAGCCGTCGCTGGTGCTCGTCAACGCCGCCCGCGGCGGCATCGTCGACGAGCCCGCGCTCTACGCCGCCCTCAAGGAGGGCCGGGTCGCGGCCGCGGGCCTGGACGTGTTCGCCCAGGAGCCGTGCACCGACAGCCCGCTGTTCGAGCTCGAGAACGTCGTCGCCACGCCGCACCTCGGCGCCTCGACCGACGAGGCCCAGGAGAAGGCCGGCATCGCGGTCGCCAAGTCGGTGCGCCTCGCGCTCTCCGGCGAGCTGGTCCCCGACGCGGTCAACGTCCAGGGCGGTCTGATCGCCGAGGACGTCCGTCCCGGGATCCCGCTCACCGAGAAGCTCGGCCGGGTCTTCACCGGCCTGGCGGGCGAGGTCGCGCTCTCGATCGACGTCGAGGTCCGCGGCGAGATCACCGACTACGACGTCAAGGTGCTCGAGCTGGCCGCCCTCAAGGGCATCTTCACCGACATCGTCGAGGACCAGGTCTCCTACGTGAACGCGCCGCTGCTCGCCTCGGAGCGGGGCATCGCCGTCCGCCTCGTCTCCGACCCGGAGAGCCCCGACCACCGCAACCTGATCACGATCCGCGGCACCCTCGCCGACGGCTCGCAGGTCTCGGTGAGCGGCACGCTGATCGGGATCAACCAGAAGGAGCGGCTGGTCGAGGTCAACGGCTTCGACGTCGACCTCGAGCCCACCGAGCACCTCGCGTTCCTCACGTACGGCGACCGCCCCGGCATGGTCGGCACGGTCGGGGTGATCCTGGGCGACGCCGGCATCAACATCGCCGGCATGCAGGTCTCCCGCGATGCCAAGGGCGGCCGCGCCCTGGTCGCGCTCTCCGTGGACACCGCGATCCCCGGCGACGTGCTGGCCGACCTGCAGCACGCGATCTCCGCGGTCTCCGCCCGCGCGGTCAACCTGGTCTGACTGCGGCTCAGCCCGCGGCGCCGAAGAACGCCCGCAGGTCGGCGACCACCGCGCCGGGGTTCTCCAGCACGGCGAAGTGCCCGCCGCCGTCCAGCTCCGACCAGTGCTGGATGTTCGCGTTGTCGCGCTCGGCCAGCGACCGGATCGTCTGGAAGTCGTGCTCGAAGACCGCCACGCCGAGCCGTCCGGTGCTCACCACGGGCTCGCGCTGGGCGTGCGCCTCCTCGTAGTGGTAGCGCACCGACCCGGCCGAGGTGTTGGTCAGCCAGTACAGCGTCACCTGCTCCAGCACCTGCTCGGGCGTGACCAGCGAGGTGCCGTTGCCGAAGCTCTCGAACAGCTCGGAGTAGGCGAGCTGGCCGACCGGGCTGTCGGAGAGCCCGGCGGCGATCGTCTGTGGCCGCGAGCCGTTCATCGCGTTGTAGCCGCCGACCGACTGGAACCACTGCAGGTGCTCGAGGGCGGCGTACTCCTTGGGGCCGAAGCCCTCGAACTCGGCCGGGTCGCCGGAGGGGAACGAGAAGAGCTGCAGCACGTGGGCGCCGAGGAATCCCTCCGGGTCGAGGATCGCCAGCTCGCGGCCGACCATCGCGCCGCCGTCCGAGCCATGCACGCCGTACGACGAGTAGCCGAGCCGGCGCATCAGCGTGTCCCAGGCGCGGGCGGTGCGGGCCATCGTCCAGCCACCCTCGGCGACCGGCGTGGAGAACCCGAAGCCGGGCATCGAGGGGATCACGACGTGGAAGGCGTCCTCGGCCCGGCCGCCGTACGCCTCGGGGTCGGTGAGCGGACCGATGAGAGGCAGGAACTCCAGGAACGACCCCGGGTAGGTGTGCGACAGCACCAGCGCCCGCGCGCCCGGCACCGCCGAGCGGGCGTGCACGAAGTGGATCGTCTGGCCGTCGATCTCGGTCGTGAAGTTCGGGTGCGCGTTGATCCGCGCCTCGACCGTGCGCCAGTCGAAGCGCTGCCAGCGCTCGACCATCTCGCGCAGGTAGGAGTCCGGCGTGCCGTACTCCCAGGAGTCGCCGGGCGCGGGCCGGGCGAACCGGGTGGAGGCGAGCCGGCGGCTCAGGTCGTCGAGGTCGGCCTGCGCGACCTCGACGGTGAACGGGTGGAGGGCGGTGGGGGAGGCGGGGTTCGTGGTCATGTCCCTGACGCTAGGGTGGGTTGCGGAAGATATGGTTCCTGAATCGCAACCCGGGAGAGATGCTCATGGGAGAGACCGCGACCCGCACCCTCGCCCTCCTCTCGCTGCTCCAGAGCCGCTCGGACTGGTCCGGCGCCGACCTCGCCGAGCGGCTCGGCGTCTCGGACCGGACGATCCGGCACGACGTGGCGCGGCTCCGCGACCTCGGCTACCCGGTCGACGCCGTCCGCGGCCCGGGAGGTCGCTACCGCCTCGGCGTCGGCGCCAAGCTGCCGCCGCTCCTGCTCGACGACGAGGAGGCCGTCGCGGTGGCGGTCGGCCTGCGCGCCGCCACCGGTGTCGCGGGGGTCGAGGAGACCAGCGCCCGGGCGCTCGCGAAGCTCGAGCAGGTGCTGCCCGACCGGCTGCGGCGCAAGCTCAACGCCCTGGTCCGGGCCACCTCGGCCGGTCCGGTCAACACCGACAGCAACGTCGAGGACCCCGAGGTCGACGCCGAGGTCCTCCAGACCGTCTCGGTCGCGATCCGCGACCACGAGGGCCTGCGCTGCGACTACCGCGGCGAGCCGCGCGAGCTCGAGCCCTACCACCTGGTCGCCTGGCAGCGGCGGTGGTACCTCGTCGCCCGCGACCCGCGGACCGACACCTGGGATCCGTACCGGGTCGACTGGCTGCGGCTCAAGACGCCGGGCGGGCGGCGGTTCACCCCGGTCGACCTCCCCGAGGACCTCACCGAGCTCGTGGTGCGCGAGGTCGCCCGCACCGGCTGGGCCGTGCACGCGCGGATCCTGGTCGACGCCCCGGCCGAGGCGGTGGTCGCCCGCATCAACCCCGCCGTCGGCACGGTCGAGTCCCACCCGGACGGCGGCAGCGTCCTGGTCACCGGCGGCGACAGCCTCGAGGTGGTCGCCGTCTGGATCTCGATGCTCGGCCTCCAGTTCCACGTCACCGACCCGCCCGAACTGGTCGAGCACGTCCGCGAGCTGGCCCGGCGGTACGCCGCCGCGCTGCCGGCACCGTTCCCAGGATCGACCTCCACGGCGGCCGCACCGCGCTAGCGTCGCCCGATGCGCGCCCGATGCGCCCGATGCGCGCCCGATCCGTCTGCGACCCGTTCGGCCGGCTGCCGGCGTCGATCCCGCGTCCGGGCGGCACCGGCGAGCTGTTCGACCTCGGCCACGGACCGGGCGTCGGACGGGACGATCAGCGCTGAGGAGAGGCCGTTTGGCACTTTTCTGCGGTGAACGCCGCGTTAGCGTGCAAAGAGGTACGAAGGGAGGCCGACAGTGTTGTCGGACATCGAGATCGCCAACGCCGCCACGTTGCGGCCCATCACCGAGGTGGCCGTCGAGTCACTCGGCATCGACGCGGAGCACCTGGTGCCGTACGGCCACGACAAGGCGAAGGTGGACCCGGTCTACCTGACCTCGTTGGCCGACCGGCCGCTCGGGAAGCTGATCCTGGTCACCGCGCTGTCGCCGACGCCACCGGGGGAGGGCAAGACGACCACGTCGGTCGGCCTGACCGACGCCCTGCACGGGATGGGCCACCGCGCCATCGCCTGCCTGCGCGAGCCCTCGATGGGCCCGGTCTTCGGGATGAAGGGCGGCGCCGCCGGCGGCGGCTACAGCCAGGTGGTGCCGATGACCGACATCAACCTGCACTTCACCGGCGACTTCGCGGCGATCGCCGCGGCCAACAACCTGCTCGCGGCGCTGATCGACAACCACGTCCACCACGGCAACGAGCTCGACATCGACGTGCGCACCGTGACCTGGAAGCGGGTGCTCGACACCAACGACCGCGCGCTCCGCGAGGTCGTCGTCGGTCTCGGCGGCCCGATCAACGGCTTCCCGCGCGAGGACGGGTTCGACATCGTGGTCGCCTCGGAGCTGATGGCGATCTTCTGCCTGACCGAGTCGTGGGCCGACCTCAAGCGCCGCATCGGCGACATCGTCATCGGCTACTCCCGCGCGGGTGCCCCCGTGACCGCGCGTGACCTCGGCGCCACCGGCGCGATGGCGGTCCTGCTGCGTGACGCGATCGCGCCCAACCTCGTGCAGACGCTCGAGGGTGCGCCGGCGTTCGTGCACGGCGGGCCGTTCGCGAACATCGCGCACGGCTGCAGCTCGGTGATGGCCACCCGCGCCGGCCTGCGGCTGGCCGACTACGTCGTCACCGAGGCGGGCTTCGGCGCCGACCTGGGCGCGGAGAAGTTCGTCGACATCAAGTGCCGCATGTCCGGCCTGCGCCCCGACGTCGCCGTCGTGGTCGCGACCGTGCGCGCCCTGAAGTACCACGGTGGCGTGGCGCTCGCCGACCTCGACACCGAGGACCTCGACGCGGTCGAGGCCGGCATGGACAACCTGCGCCGCCATCTGCACAACCTCCGCGAGGTGCACGGCATCCCGTGCGTCGTCGCGGTCAACCGGTTCCCGAGCGACACCGACGCCGAGGTGACGCGCGTCGTGGAGCTCAGCGAGGCGGCCGGCGCCACGGCGTACCCCGCCACGCACTTCACCGACGGCGGCATCGGCGCCCAGGACCTCGCCAAGGGCGTGCTGCAGGTGCTCGACGAGCCGCCCTCGTCGACGTTCGCGTTCACCTACCCCGACGAGCTGTCGCTCACCGAGAAGGTCGAGGCGGTCGCGACCCGCATCTACGGCGCCGGCCGGGTCACCTGGGACGGCAAGGCGAGCAAGCGGCTCGCCCGCATCGAGCGGGACGGGTACGCCGGGCTCCCGGTGTGCATCGCCAAGACGCAGTACTCCTTCTCCACCGACCCGACCGTCCTCGGCGCCCCCACCGGCCACGAGCTGCGGGTCCGTGAGGTGCGGCTGTCCGCGGGCGCCGGCTTCGTGGTCGTGGTCTGTGGCGACATGATGACGATGCCGGGGCTCCCCAGCCACCCGGCCGCGCAACGGATCGACCTCGCCGACGACGGGACGATCATCGGGCTGTCGTAGCCATCGGGTTCTCAGCCCAGGTGCTCGGCGACCAGTCGCTTCGGCGCCTGGGCCGCCCACGCCTCCCGGACGAGGGCCTCGAGCCGGTCGTCGGGCACACCCGCCAGCTGGACCTCGAGGCCGAGGAAGCTGCGTGGGGGATCGGAGCGGCGCACCGCTGTTGCGTGCTCCGGGTCGGCGGTCGCCGCTGCCTGCGCCGACTCCTCGGAGACGCAGAACACGGCCGTGGTCTCGTCTCGACCCATGCCCAGGAAGGTCGTGCCGCGGACCTGCCACAGCGGGACCCTGAACCGGAAGTGCTGCTTCTCGGTGACCTCGGGGAACTCCATCGCCCAGGCCCGGATCTGATCGGTGGTCGCCATGGCACCAGGTAGCCACACGGGACCCGGCGTCGTCCAGGACGACGCCGCTCAGGTCCGTGACCTCCACGTCGCTCGGTGCCGCGTCGCGCCTGACGGAGACTGTCGGTCCGCGCGCCTAGAGTTCGTCGGGTGAACGAGCGATGAGCAAGGAAGCAGCGGTCCGGGCGATGCGAGAGGCCAGGTACAACGAGAGGTCGGCTGCGCCGACCGCCGCCGCGACGCCGGCCAGGCCGGCGGCGCGACGCCCGAAGGCGACTCCGACGACGGCTGCTGCGGCTGCCCCGGGCCCGTCCGTCGATGGCCTGTGTGGTCACCGTTCGATGAACGGACGCAGCTGCACCCGCGAGCTGGGCCACGCGGCGAAGAGTCACCGCTACTCGTGACGCGCTCGGGCAGCCGTCGAGGTCAGTCGCGGGTCGGGGAGGTGCTGGCGAAGGTCGGCGGCCGCAGCTTCGCCAGCGCCGAGAGCTCGCTGGCCGTGAGCATGGGGGTCCGGGAGAAGTCCCCGGCGTAGTACCCGTTGTGCCGGCGGCGGCGAGGTCCGGTGTAGGTGCCGCTCTCTTCCTCGATCGTGAGCATCTCGGTGATCTCCTGTGGTCTGGGGCGACCGCCGGGGATGGCGGTCTGCTGTACCTGGTCTCACCAAGACCACGAACGGCACCGACCGAGATCGACAGCCCAGGTCCGGTCAGCTCCGCGACCCTCTCGGCGCCTCGAGTCTCTCGACCGCCTGCTCGAAGGCGCGGCCCGCCGCCGCCCACGGCCCCGCGGGTTCGCCGTCGCGGACCAGCGTCAGCAGGTGCGGCGTCAGGTCGGCGCTGAAGCTCTCGCTGGCCTCGCGGGGGAGCAGCGAGGGCAGGTTGTCGATGGCGATGACGTCGAGCGGCGCGCTGCCGTGCTCCGGATCGCCCGCGTGCAGGCGCCGTACCGGCTCCTCCCAGGTGGTGATCCTGTTGTTCACCGGGAGCATGTTGGTGGGACCGGTGACGTCGCAGGTGACGTCGGCGAGCACCCGGAGCCGGCGCTCGCGGTCCAGGTCCTCCGGCTCCACGAACGGCGTCGTCGGGGTGTGCGTGACCACGCAGTTCACCAGCAGGTCGTGGCCGAGGAGCGCCTGCTTGTGCAGGTCCTGCGTCTCCTGGCGATCCCACCGGGTCGTCGGCACGCCGGCGGTCGTCAGCGCGTCCTGGGCGCCGCGACCGGACCGGCCGAGCGCGCCCGTGACCAGCGCCAGCAGCCGGTCCGCTCCGGCCCTCCCGGCGCGCTCCAGCTCGGCGTCGAGCTCGGGCCTGGCCATCGGAGCGAGCGGCGCGGTCAACGAGCCGGCGAGGTGCAGCAGCCCGAGACCGGCGCCCACGTAGCCCGCCCAGTAGCCGAACGCGACAACGCGCCTGCCGCTCTCGTCGACGAGGTACTCGATGTCGAGCAGCCGACCGCCGCCCCGGACGAAGCGCTCCAGGGTGCGCCGAGCGTCCGCCTGACCCTTGAACGCGTGGGCGAAGTAGATGTGCCGGTGGCGCAGCGACTCCGGCTCGTCGGGCAGCTCCTTGATCCCCAGGACGTAGGCGTCGTCGGGCGCGTCGACCCAGCTGCCCTCGGCGGCGACGGACGCCCCTGCCGCGACGTATTCCTCGGTGGGGAAGATCCGCTGGGCCGACGCCTCGACGGTCACCTGCAGCCCCGCGTCCAGCAACGGCCGGACATCGGCAGGTACGACGGGCGCACGCCGCTCGGTGCCGCGGGACTCGGATCGGATCCAGACGTGGACGGGCTGCATGCGGTCAGGATGTCACCGACGCCGCGGTGCTCGGGCGGAGCCGGGCCTGCGCGCTGACGGGCTGTCAGGCCACCATCACCCGACCGGACGAGCCGGCCGACGACGTGGGCCGCTCCCGCACGACCGCCCAGGCCGCGGCGATCCGGCGTACGCCCTCGGCCAGCTCGTCGGGCCGCCGGCCCCAGGGGATGCGGACGAACGAGTCGAGGCCGCCCTCGGCGGCGAACATCGGGCCGGGCACGATCGCGACCCCCTGGCGCTCGGCCTCGGCGGCGAGCGCGGAGCCCAGCGGCGCTGGCAGCCGGCACCAGAGAGCGAGTCCTCCGGACGGCACCCGGAACGTCCATTCGGGCAGCTGCTCGCGGACCGCGGCGACGAGAGTGTCCCGCTGGGTGCGGAGCGTCTCGCGGTTGGCCGGGAGGATCTCGTCGGCCTCGGCCAGGAGCCGGACGAGCACGAGCTGCTCCATCACGGGGGCGCCGAGCTCGAGCGAGACCCGCGCCTTCGTGAGCCGCTCCATCTGCGAGCGCGGGGCCCGGATCCAGCCGAGCCGCAGGCCGCCCCAGAACGCCTTGCTCGCGCTCCCGATCGTGATCGTGTCGGGGGCGTACGACGCGAACGGCCGCGGCATCTCCTGCCCCTCGAGTGCCAGTGCCTGGTGGGACTCGTCGACGATCGGGGTCGCGTGTGCCCGGCGCAGGCAGCCGGCGTACTCCTCGCGCTGCGCGTCGCTCATCAGGTGCCCGGTGGGGTTCTGGAAGTCCGGGATCAGATAGGCCAGCCGCGGCGCGGTCTGGCGGATCGTGGCCGCGACGGCGTCGAGATCCCATGCCTCGGGATCGACCGGCACCGGGATCAGTCGCGCTCCCGCGTGCCGCAGCGCGTCGGTGGCGTTGGGATAGACCGGCGACTCGACCAGCAGCCGGTCACCGGGCCGGGTGAACGCCTGCGCGACGATCGAGGCGGCGGCCAGGGCGCCCGACGTCACCATGATCTGGTCGGGCTCGGTGCTCAGCCCGCGCGCGTCGTACGTCGTGGCGATCGCGCGCTGCAGGTCGGGCAGTCCGACGGGGAAGTAGCCGTGTCCACCGAGGTACGCCGGCAGGTCGGCCGCGGCCTCGGCGTAGGCCTTCGCGATGCCGACCGGGGCTCCCGGAGCCGCGCAGCCGAGGTCGATCACGTCGTCGTCACCGGACCGCGGGAACAGTGCCCGGTCGTGTGCGCGCGCCCGGCCGCCGGGCACCCGCGTGAACGTGCCGGCGCCGCGCCTGGCCTCGGCGTACCCCGCCTCGCGCAGCGCGGCGTAGGCGCGGGTCACCGTGGTGCGCGAGACGGCGAGCGCCTCGGTCAGCTCCCGCTCGCTCGGCAGTCGGGTGTCGAACGCGATCCGCCCGTCGCCGATCAGCAGCGTCAGCGCGCGGGCCAGCCCGGCGTAGGCAGGGGCGCGGTCGAAGTCGCCGACCAGGGTGGCCACGCGGGCGGCACTCACGATGCGCGTCATGCAGGCCACTCTTCCACGATTGGCTATTTCCGAGAAGGCCAATCGCCGCCACCATGGTGGGGTGACCCTGACCGCCGCCCGTCCCGGGCTCACCGACCTCGGCCCGATCGCCCAGCTCCGCGCCGGGCGTCTCGCCCGCCGGCTGCCCCAGCTCTTCCTCGGCCTGGTGCTGTACGGCGTGTCCCTGGCGATGATGTTCCGCGGCCACCTCGGGCTCGCCCCCTGGGACGTGCTCCACTCCGGCCTGATCCGCCACGTGCCGATCACGATCGGCCAGGCCGTGGTCGTGATGAGCTTCGTGGTGCTGATCGCGTGGATCCCGCTGCGCGAGACCCCTGGCATCGGCACGATCTCCAACGCCTTGGTCGTCGGGTTCTCCGCGGACGCCACGCTGGCCGTGCTCGACCGGGCCGACGGGCTGCCGCTGCGGATCGCGCTGATGGTCGGCGGCGTGCTGCTGTGCGGGCTGGCCAGCGCGCTCTACATCGGCGCCCAGCTCGGCCGGGGCCCGCGCGACGGCCTGATGACCGGCCTGGCCCGGCGTACCGGCCGCTCGCTGCGCCTGGTCCGCACCGGCCTCGAGGTGGTCGTCGTGCTGATCGGGCTGCTGCTCGGCGGCACCCTCGGCCTCGGCACCGTGCTGTACGCGCTCGCGATCGGGCCCCTGACCCAGCTCTGGCTGCCGGCATTCACCGTCGACGTGCGCGCGCCCGCCTCCCGATCGATCAGGAATCGAGAAGCACGGGTGTCGGAGCCGAACTAGGTTCGGTCCTGCCCGGCGGCGAGCCGGGGACGAGCTTCCAGGAGGAACCATGACCACGACGCAGACCGGCAGCGACGGCTTCACCGAGGCGGAGCGCGCCGCGATCAAGTCCCGTGCGGCGGAGCTGCGCGCCGAGGGCAAGAAGGGCGCGAAGCGGGCCGACGGGCTCGAGCAGCTCCTCGAGTCGACCGAGAAGATGGCGCCCGAGGACCGCGCGCTCGCCGAGCGCGTGCACGTCACCGTGACCGAGCACGCGCCCCAGCTCGAGCCGAAGACCTGGTACGGCATGCCGGCCTACGCCAACGCGGACGGCAAGGTCGTGCTGTTCTTCAAGAACGCCGGCAAGTTCAAGGAGCGCTACTGCACGCTGGGCTTCGAGGGTGCAGCGAACCTCGACGACGGCGACATGTGGCCGACCGTCTTCGCCCTCACCGCGTGGAACGACGTCGTCGCCGACCAGGTCGCCGCCTTGGTGCGCCGGGCGGTGTCCTGACTCAGCGCTTGGTGGCGATCAGCGCGGAGGCGTCCGGGGCGACCATCACCTCGACCGAGGTGAACCGCTCGTCGGTCAGCCACTGCTCGCGCAGGGTGTCGACCCGTCCGTAGGCGATCGGCGGCCACACCTCGCACGGGGTGAAGTCGTCGAGCACCACGATGCCGCCGGCCTCGACGAGGTCAGCGATCGAGTCGACGCCCACGTCGCCCGGCTCGCCCGAGTCGAGGAACAGCAGCGAGAACGGGCCCTTGTCCAGCAGCGTCGACCAGTCCGCGGAGAGCACCTCGACCTGCGGGTCGTCGACGAAGATCTCGGCCGCGGCGTCGGCGAGCTTGGCGTCGAGCTCGGCGGTGATGATGCGTGCGTTGCCGCGGACCCCCGAGCGCAGCCAGGCGGTGCCGACCCCGCATCCGGTGCCGAACTCCGCCATCACGCCCTCCCGGGTGGCGGCCAGGGCCGCCAGGAGGCGTCCGGTCTCGTTGCGGCAGAACGACACGTATCCCGCCTTGCGGGAGACGGCGAACGCACGGGACACGACGTCGGGGAGGTCGGGCGGGGCGCTCATGGGGCGAGTCTCTCATTGCGGGACTTCCGTCTCGCATCGCGAACAGTCTGTGGAATGTCGTCGCGCGGACGCACGTGCTGTCGTACGGTGAGCGCACCATGCGGAACGTCTTCGTACTTATTGACTGCCGCGGCGAGGCTTCTTAAGAGAGGCCACCTCGCCGCGGTGTTCGGCGTTGACGGTCTCTCGGTACATCTGAGTCGAAGATGTCTCCGCGCGAGACCCGCCGCCAGCAGCACGGCGTGATCCGCATCCTGATGGTTCTCTCCCTCGCTCGTGCGATCCACGAGCGATCGCGTATCCCGCGCCGGGCCATCTTCGTCTCAGGTGTATCGGGGCCGCACGGCCAACCGCACCCGACACGACACCAGAGAGAACACCGCCATGTACGACATGTATCCCGACTGGGGACCCGCCAGCCACCACCCGGACAACCCCCGCAGCTACGAGAACGTCAGCGCGGCGCTGCAGGCCTCGCTCGACCTGCGGGACAACGGCGGCCAGCGTCCCGACGACAACTAGCCTCGGACGCATGACCACCGACTCTCCTGCCACGTCCGGATCCCTGCGCCTAGCCGTCATCCCTGGCGACGGCATCGGGCCGGAGGTGACCGCCGAGGCCCTCAAGGTCCTCGAGGTCGCGTCCCCCGCGGGCGTGAAGTTCGAGCAGACGCGCTACGACCTCGGCGCCGAGCGCTACCTCGCCACCGGCGAGGTGCTGCCCGACTCGGTGCTCGACGAGGTCCGCGCGCACGACGCGATCCTGCTCGGCGCCGTCGGTGGCAAGCCCAACGACCCGAACCTGCCTCCGGGCATCCTCGAGCGCGGGCTGCTGCTGCGGCTGCGCTTCGAGCTCGACCACTACGTGAACCTCCGCCCGTCCCGGATCTTCCCGGGCGTCGCGTCGCCCCTCGCCAACCCGGGAGAGGTGGACTTCGTGGTGGTCCGCGAGGGCACCGAGGGCCCCTACACGGGCAACGGCGGAGCTCTCCGCGTCGGCACGCCGCACGAGGTCGCCACCGAGGTCTCGGTCAACACCGCGTTCGGGGTGGAGCGCGTCGTCCGCGACGCCTTCGCCCGCGCCCAGCGGCGTCCCCGGAAGAAGCTCACGCTGGTCCACAAGACCAACGTGCTCGTCAACGCCGGCTCGGTGTGGTGGCGGCTGTTCCAGGACGTGGCCCGGGAGTACCCCGAGGTCACGACCGACTACATGCACATCGACGCGGCGATGATCTTCATGACCACCGACCCCGCGCGCTTCGACGTGATCGTCACCGACAACCTGTTCGGTGACATCATCACCGACCTCGCCGCCGCCATCACCGGCGGCATCGGCCTGGCGGCCTCCGGCAACGTCAACCCCGACCGGACCACGCCGTCCATGTTCGAGCCCGTCCACGGCTCGGCGCCCGACATCGCGGGCCAGCAGAAGGCCGACCCCACCGCCGCGATCCTCTCCGCGTCCCTGCTGCTCGACCACCTCGGGTACGCCGACGCCGCCGCGGCCATCGAGACCGCCGCCATCGCCGACCTCGCCGCGCGCGAGCCGGGCGCGACGCGCCGTACCGCCGAGGTCGGCGACGTCATCGCCGCGCGAGTAGCCGGCTAGCCGGCGGGCTGCGGGGTTCGGCTGTCAGCAGCCGAAACCCGCACGACACGCCGGCGGCCCTCGGCGTGTCGTGCGGGTTTGGGCTGCCAGCAGCCGAACCCGACGACGCTCCGAGGCCTCCGACCGACTGCAACTACCTGGAAGGCCTACTAAGTTGTCCCCCATGGAGATCAGCACCACCCCGTCGACCACCGCAGTCTCCGACGAGCGCCTGGCGGAGATCCTCGCCAATCCGGGCTTCGGTGTGCACTTCACCGACCACATGCTCACGGTCGAGTGGACGCCCGACGCGGGCTGGCATGCGGCGCGTGTCGAGCCCTACGGGCCGCTGACGCTGGACCCGGCGACGGCCGTCCTGCACTACGCGCAGGAGATCTTCGAGGGGATGAAGGCCTACCGCCACGAGGACGGGTCGATCTGGTCGTTCCGCCCCGAGGAGAACGCCGCGCGGATGGTGCGCTCGAGCAAGCGGCTCGCGCTGCCCGAGCTCGACGTCGCCGACTTCGTCCAGGCCGTCGACGCGCTGGTGGCCGTCGACCAGCGGTGGGTCCCCGACAGCACTGAGCCGGGGGCGGGGGAGAAGAGCCTCTACCTGCGGCCGTTCATGTTCGCCTCCGAGGCGTTCCTGGGCGTCCGGCCCGCGCAGCACGTCACGTTCATGGTGATCGCCAGCCCCGCCGGCGCCTACTTCAAGGGCGGCGTCAAGCCGGTCACGCTGTGGCTGACCGAGGAGTACACCCGGGCCGGCCGCGGCGGCATGGGCGCGGCGAAGACCGGCGGCAACTACGCCAGCTCGCTGGTCGCCCAGCAGGAGGCGACCGCCAACGGGTGCGACCAGGTCGTGTTCCTCGACGCCCAGGAGGGCAGGTACGTCGAGGAGCTCGGCGGCATGAACATGTACTTCGTCCACGACGACGGCACCATCGTGACCCCCGAGATCGGCACGATCCTCGAGGGCATCACCCGATCGAGCATCATCGAGCTCGCCGGCAAGCTCGGCCACCAGGTCGAGGAGCGGAAGTTCTCCATCGACGAGTGGCGCGAGGGCGTCACGAGCGGCCGGATCACCGAGGTCTTCGCGTGCGGCACCGCCGCGGTCGTCACCCCGGTCGGCGCACTCAAGTGGGACGGGGGAGAGGTGCCCGCGCCCGCGAGCACCGACCTCACCATGCGCATCCGCCAGGCCCTCGTCGACATCCAGTACGGTCGCGCCGAGGACACCTTCGGCTGGATGCACCGCATCGTCTGACCGAAGGGCCGTGCTCGGCCGGCCGCGCACGGATCGCCGTAGTCTCACCACATGGCGAAGCCGTCTCCTGTCTCAGATTCCTCCGCTCATCTGGAGCTGATCGACGCGCTGCCGGTCGTGGCGGAGTCGACCACCTCGCGGGTCCTGGTCACGAACGACGTGATGCGGATCGTGCAGTTCACCTTCGACGCGGGGGAGATGCTCACCGAGCACACGTCACCGCGCGCCGTGGCAGTCCAGCTGGTCAGCGGCCGGATGCGGTTCACGGTCGACGGCACGGAGCACGTGATGGGGGATGGTGACGTCATCTACCTCGCGCCCGGTGCCACCCACGCGGTGGTCGCCGAGACGGCGTGCCGGATGACCCTGGTGATGGTGGACCTCCCGGCCTGGTCACCGACCAAAGGATAGGTGAGGCTACCCTAAGTGAGTGGCCCTTCTCCTGTGCGCGCAACCGACGTCCACCGCCGCGGCGGCCGGGTCGGAGCGGGCCACGTCGAGGCGAGGGCTCGCCGCGGTCGTCGCGCTGCTCGGGCTCCTCGCGCTGGCCCTGCTGGCCAGCCTGATGTGGGGCGCCCGCGAGATCGCGCCGGGCCAGGTCTGGGCGGCGCTGGTCGACCCGGTGTCGGGTGACGCCGACCACCACGTCGTCCGCGACCTGCGGGTGCCGCGCACGCTGATCGGCCTGGTCGGGGGCGCCGCCCTGGGTGCCGCGGGCGCACTGATGCAGGGGGTGACCCGGAACCCGATCGCCGACCCGGGTCTGCTCGGCATCAACTCCGGCGCCTCCCTGGCCGTCCTGGTGGCGATCTCGGCGCTCGGCGTGACGTCGGTGTCGGGCTACGTCTGGTTCGCGTTCGCCGGTGCCGCGGTCGCCGCCGTGGTCGTGTACGGCGCCGCCTCGCTCGGCTGGGAGGGCGTCACCCCGGTCAAGCTCGCCCTGGTCGGCGCCGCGTTCACCGCGACCGCGACCTCGGTGATCACCGTCGTGCTGCTCACCGACCAGCGGGCCCTGGACGACTACCGCTTCTGGCAGGTCGGCTCGCTCGCCAACCGGCCGATCGGCGTGCTGACGGCGGTGCTGCCGTTCGTGGCGCTCGGCCTGGTGCTCGCCCTGGCGGCCGGCCGGGTGCTCAACGCGCTGGCGCTCGGCGACGACGTGGCTCGCGGGCTCGGCCAGGACGTGGTCCGCGGGCGGCTGCTGGTGGTGGCCGCCGTCGTGCTGCTGTGCGGGTCGGCCGTCTCGATGGTCGGGCCGATCGCCTTCGTCGGGCTCGCGGTGCCGCACCTGGCGCGGGTCCTCGTGGGCCCCGACTACCGCTGGATCGTCGTGCTCTCGATGCTGCTCGGGCCGGTGCTGCTGCTGACCGCCGACATCGCCGGGCGCCTGGTGGCCCGGCCGGGCGAGCTCGAGGCCGGCCTGGTGGTCGCGGTGGTCGGTGCCCCGGTGCTGCTCGCGATCGTGCGCCGCTCACGCGGGATCGCCGCATGAGCGGCGCCGTCGCGGAGGCCGGGTACGCCGTCGCCGCGTCCGGGCTGCGCCGGGCCCGCCGGCGCCGGCGGGCCCGGCGCACGGCCGTGCTCGTGGTGCTCGCCGGGCTGGCCACCGTCCTGTCGGTCGCGGCCCTGATGATGGGGGAGTTCCGGCTCTCGGCCGGGCAGGTGCTGGGTGCCCTGGCCGGGTCGGACGACCCGTCGGCCCACTTCGTCGTCGTCGAGCTCCGCCTGCCCCGGCTGCTGCTCGGTGTCCTGGTGGGGATCGCCTTCGGCCTGGCCGGCGCGCTGTTCCAGTCCGTCCTGCGCAACCCGCTGGCGAGCCCCGACATCATCGGCATCTCCCAGGGCGCCAGCGCCGGTGCCGTCGCCGCGCTGCTGGTCGGCGGCGCGACCGGTGCGGTCGTGTCGGCGGCCGCCCTGGCCGGCGGGGCGGCGGTGGGCCTGCTGCTGTACGCCGTGGCCTGGCGCGGCGGCATGACCGGCCACCGCTTCGTGCTCTCCGGCATCGGCGTGGCCTACGTGGCCTCCGCGGTCGTGGGCTACCTGCTCACCCGCAGTGACGTGAAGCAGGCCCAGGTCGCGCTGCGCTGGATGACCGGCAGCCTCGCCCAGGCCGAGTGGTCGCTGGTGCGGGTCCTCGCGGTGGCCCTCGCGGTCCTGGTGCCCGCGGTCGCGCTGCTGGCCCGGGGGCTGGAACTGCTGCTGCTCGGCGACGACCAGGCCGGCAGCCTCGGGCTGCGTCCGGAGCTGGTGCGCGCCCTGGTGGTGGCGACCGGGGTCGCGCTGGCCTGCACCGCGACCGCGGCCGCGGGCCCGGTCGCCTTCGTCGCGTTCGTCGCCGCCCCCGTGGCGCGGCGGCTGCTCGGCGACGGCACGCTCGCGCTCGTCGAGGCCGCGCTGGTGGGCGTGGTCCTCGTCGTCGGCGCCGATCTCGTGGCCCAGCACCTGCTGCCCGCCGACCTGTCGGTGCCCGTCGGCGTCGTCACGGGGGCCGTCGGCGGCCCCTACCTGATCTGGCTGATGGCCACCGGAGGGAGAAGGACGACATGAGGGACGACAGCGGCCGGACGGGTACGACCTCGCTCGTGGCGCGCGGTGTGCACCTGGCCTACGACCAGCGGCGGGTCGTGCACGGCGTCGACCTCGCCGTACCGACCGGGCAGGTCACGGTGATCGTCGGTGCCAACGGGTGCGGCAAGTCCACGCTGCTGCGCGGGCTCGGGCGGATCCTGCGGCCGGTGGAGGGCTGCGTCGAGCTCGACGGCCGCGACCTGCAGAAGACCCGCCCCCGTGACGTGGCCGCGGTGCTGGGGCTGCTGCCCCAGCAGCCGGTCGCGCCCGAGGGCATCACGGTCGCCGACCTGGTCGGCCGCGGTCGCCACCCCCACCAGGGCGCCTTCCGCCGGTGGAGCGCCGGCGACGCCGACGCGGTCGCCCGGGCCCTGGCCCTCACCGACACCCAGGACCTCGTCGCCCGGCGGGTCGAGGAGCTCTCCGGCGGTCAGCGGCAGCGGGTCTGGGTGGCGATGATGCTCGCCCAGGACCCGCGCATCCTGCTGCTGGACGAGCCCACGACGTACCTCGACATCGCCCACCAGGTCGACCTCCTCGACCTGCTGGCCGAGCTCAACGAGCAGCGGGGGACCACCGTCGTGATGGTGCTGCACGACCTCAACCTCGCGGCCCGCTACGCCCACCACCTGGTGGTGATGGCAGAGGGACGGGTGATCCGCGAAGGTGCGCCCGCGGCGGTGCTCGACGCCGCCTGCGTGCGGGAGGCGTTCGGACTGGAGGCGCGGGTGATCGAGGATCCGGTCGCCGGCTGCCCGCTGGTCGTCCCGCTCGGACGGACCCGGGTGCGGCCGGCTGTTACGGCTGTGTAAGGTAAGGCTTACCTAACCAACGACCGCGTCGGCGGTCCCGCACCCCCGAGGAGTGGACGTGTCGTCCCTTCGCCCCCCGTCCCGGTCCACGCTGTCCCGCGTGGCCCTGCCCCTGGCCGTCGCCCTGCTCGCCCTGCCCCTGGCCGCCTGCGGCGCCGACGACTCCGCCGACGCCGCCACCGACACCGACGAGAGCACCGGCGAGGCGGCCTTCGAGCCGGTCACCGTCGAGCACGCCTTCGGCAGCACCGAGATCAGCGAGAAGCCGGAGCGGGTCGCGACCTGGGGCTGGGGCTCGCCCGACGCCGTGCTGGCCCTCGGGACGGTCCCGGTCGCGATGGAGGCGCTGACGTACGGCGCCGACGACGACGGCTTCATGCCGTGGCAGGTAGAGGCGTTCGAGGAGCTGGGGGAGACGCCGACGGCGCTGACGCCCGGCGAGGCGCCGCCGTTCGAGGAGATCGCCGCGGCCGCGCCCGACGTGATCCTGGCCAACTACTCCGGCATCACCGAGGCCGACTACCAGAAGCTGTCGAAGATCGCGCCCACCGTGGCCTACCCCGACCAGCCGTGGTCGACCCCGTGGCGCGACGTGATCACGACCGTGGGCGAGGTGCTCGGCGAGGCCGACGAGGCCGCGGAGGTGCTCGCGGAGATCGACGCCGAGGTGGCCGAGGCCGCCGCCGAGCACCCGGAGTTCGAGGGCAGGACGATCGCCGCGGTCGCGATCGACCCGAGTGCGTTCTACGTCTATCGCGGCGCCGACCCGCGGGTGCAGTTCCTCGAGGACCTCGGGTTCACGCTGGCGCCCAGCGTGGACGCGCTCGACACCGAGGAGAGCACGTTCTACTACACGATCAGCACCGAGAACGTCGACAAGCTCACCTCCGACGTGCTGCTCTCGTACGCCGCCGACCAGGCGCGGGCCGACGAGATCGCGGCGGACCCGACGTACCAGGCCATGGAGCAGTTCGCCGACGGCCGGGTCGCCAGCGTGGTCGGCGAGGACATCGTCTCCTCGGTCTCGCCGCCGACGGCGCTGTCGCTGACCTACAGCCTCGACACGTTCGTCGACGCGCTCGCCGAGGCCGTGCCCGCCTCCTGACGTCCACGTCCGTGGCGACCCTTCGACCGAGCCTCTCGGTCGGAGGGTCGCCGCACTTGTAGCCTCGCTACGTGACGACCTCGCCCCGTGACGACGCCGTGGCCACCGTCGGCGGCTACACGCTGCTCGCGCGGCTCGGCGAGGGCGGCATGGGCGTGGTGCACCTGGCTCGCCGCGGCCCCGCCGGCCAGCGGGTCGCGCTCAAGGTGCTACGCCCGCACATCGTCGGCGACGAGGAGGCACGCCGGCGGCTGGCCCGCGAGGTCGGGTCGCTGACCCGGGTCCGCAGCCAGTGGGTCGCCGAGATCGTCGACGCCGACCCGTGGGCGGAGGTGCCGTACGTCGCGACCCGCTACGTGCCCGGTCTCTCGCTGCACGACCTCGTGGTCGAGGAGGGCCCGGTTACCGGCGCCGACCTGCTCTGGCTGGCGTCCTGCCTGGCCGAGGGCATCGCGTCGGTGCACGCCGTCGGCGTGCTGCACCGCGACGTCAAGCCCTCCAACGTGCTGATGGAGGGACGCACCCCGATCCTCATCGACTTCGGGCTGGCCCGGGTCGCCGACGACCCCAAGCTCACCCACACCGGCTGGCTGCTCGGCACGCCGGGCTACCTCGCGCCCGAGATCCTGTACGGCGACGACGCGACGCCCGCCACCGACGTCCACTCCTGGGCGGCGACGGTCGCGTACGCCGGCACCGGCCACCCGCCGTTCGGCCGTGGCCCCTCGATGGCGATCATGGACCGGGTCCGGCGCGGCCAGTTCGACCTCGACGGTCTGCCCCCCGAGCTGCGCGAGGTGGTGGCCGCCGCGCTCGCCCCCGACCCGCTCGAGCGGCCCACGCTCGAGCAGCTCCTCGCCTGGCTGCGCCCGCTCACCACCCGGCCCGGCGAGCGGCGCACCCCGCCCCCGACCGCCCCGCCGCACGACCCCTACACCGTGCCGCTCGCGCTGGCCTCGCAGGCCGCCGCCGACGACACCACCGACGTGTGGCCCGGCCACGGCACCGCCGAGCCGCACACGCTCGCGCTCACCTCCTACCAACCGGGCTACCAACCGGGCGAGCCCGGCGAGCAGGCCCCGGCGCGCGTCCCCTGGGGGGAGCGGCTGCGCCGCGGCACCCTGCTGGCCGGCCTGGCGCTGGTGGCCGGCGCCGGGTGCGCGGCGTACCCCTGGATCGCCGTCATCCTGCTGCTCGTCCTGGTGTGGCTGCTGCGCAGTGGCTCGCTGGCCGGGTCCGCACGCGACCAGCGCCGCGACCTGCGCGGCCGCAAGTGGTACGACGGGGTGCAGCTGCTCGTCGCCACCCCGTGGCACCTCGTGCAGTCCGTGCCGGGCACGCTGCTGCTCGCGCTGTGGAGCGTCGGGCTGGCCCTGGCCGCGGCCCTCGTCTGCTACGCGGTCGCCGCCGGCCTCTCGCTGGCGCTGTTCGTGTGCGGGACCGCGCTGACGGTCTCGCTCTGGCTCGGGCCGGGTGGCTCGCGGGTCCGCGGACCGGTCTCGCGGGTGGTGAACCCGCTCGCCGCCGACCCGCGGCGCTGGATCGTCGCGCTCCTCCTCGTGGTCGCCGCCGCCGTCGGGCTGGGCCTGCGCGCCGACCTCTCCGGCACCACCTGGACGCCGGCCGACGGCCGGCCCAGCGCTCAGCTGCCGGGATAGGACGGGGGGCGGTCCGCCGGAGCCGTCCCCCACGAGGGCTCGACGTCGTCACTCGTGACGACCTCGATCAGCCGGGGGCGGGTGCCGAGCCACGACGACGTCCGCGGGACGCCGTCGACCAGCAGGGCCGCGGCGTGGCGTCCCGGGCCGGACCGGACGATCCGGGTCGCGTGGCCACCCCGGGGACGAAGCACCACGGAGTCGAACGCCGGCACCCCGGCGGCGAGGTTCGGCGTCCCCGGGGTGAGCGGGTAGAGCCCGATGGAGGACCACACGTACCAGGCCGACAGGCTCCCGAGGTCGTCGTTGCCCGGCAGGCCGTCGGCTGCCGGAGACCACAACTCCGCGCGGGCGCGGTCGACGACGTCCTGGGTGCGGGCGGGCTGGCCGAGCCACTGGTAGGCCCACGGGGTCAGGAAGGAGGGCTGGTTGCCGAGCCAGGCGTGGGGGCCGTCGCCGGCGTTGAGCTCGGTGAAGAACTCGTCGAGCCGCGCGGCGACCTCGTCGGCCGGGCCGAGGGAGCCGAGCAGTCCGGCCATGTCCTGGGGCACTCCGCCGAACGTGTACTGCACCGGGCTGCCCTCCTCGAAGCCTCCGACGACCGAGGACCCGTCGGCGTCGCGGGCACGGAGCAGGTCGCCGTCGAGCAGTGAGCGCCAGGTCGTGCTCCGGTCGACCAGGCGCTGGGCGAGGTCGCGGTGGCCGGCGGCCGCGGCGAGCCGGGAGATCGCGAAGTCGGCGGCGGCGTACTCCAGCGTGGTCGAGGCCCCGAACCGCTCGCCGGGCGTCGGGACCCAGCCGAGGCGGAGGTAGTCATCGAGCCCCGTCCGTGGCTGGCGTGCGAGGCGCTCGACGACCTCGTCGAGCGGGAAGTCACGAGCGCCGAAGGCCCAGGCGGCTGCGGCGATCGGGCCGGCGGGGTCGCCGCCCATCACCCCGCTGTCCTCCGCGACGACCGGCCACCGCGGGAACGCGCCGCCCTGCCGCGCGTCGCGCAGCAGCGACCGCACGACCTGGGACGCGACGTCGGGGCGCAGCCAGGCCAGCAGCGGGACCTGGGTGCGGTAGACGTCCCACCCCGAGATCGAGCTCAACTGGACGTCACCCGCGGCGAGTCGGTGCACCCGGCCGTCGAAGCCGGGGTAGCGCCCGTCGGCGTCGCTGACCGGCGTCGGGTGCAGGAACGCGTGGTAGACGGCCGTCCGCAGCAGCGCCCGGTCGGTCGCGTCGCCTCCGGTCGCCGCGACCCGGTCGAGCTCGGTGTCCCAGGCGGCGGCCGCGGAGCCGGCCAGCCGGTCGACCGACCAGCCGATGCCGGAGCGGTCGAGGTTGCGCCGGGCGCCCGCGGCGTCGACGAAGGAGATCGCCACCTGCGCCCGGACCCTGCGCTCGCGCCCGAACCCGACGCCGGCGCCGCCGTCCCACCTCGCGCGGGAGCGGATCGGCCGGTCGAAGCGGTAGAGCACGTTCACGACGTACTCGCCCGGCCGGTCGCAGAAGCCGCCGCTGCGCACGCGCACCGCGACCTCGCGGTCGCCCGGGAACCACACGCCGTGGCCGCGGGTGCCGTTCAGGCTGCCGTCGGCCTTGACCAGGACGGTCGCGCGCCGGCCGGCGGGGTAGGTGAAGCGCATCAGGCCGGCCCGCGTCGCCGCCGCGAGGTCGACCCCGACCGCGCCGGCCCGGACGGAGTAGCGCCCGGGCACCGCCCGCTCGGTGTCGGCGCGGATCGGGACGGTCGCCGTCGCCGGGTCGCGGGGGGCGGTCCCCGCGATGGGCAGGAGCGGTGCGTCGCCGAAGACCGGGCAGCCGGCGCCGGAGAGGTGGGTGGGGGAGAAGCCCCGGACCGCCGGCTCGCCTGCGGCATACCCGGACGAAGCGCCGCCGGTCGTGTCCGGGCCGAGCTGGACCATCCCGACCGGCACCGTCGCCGCGGGCGTGGTGTTGCCGCTGAACCACGGGCGCGGCCCGCCGGTGCCGACGAACGGGTCGGCGGGCTCGGCCGCGACCGGCGCGATGGTGCCCCCGATCCCGGTGAGCAGCCCGAGGCCGAGGAGGACGAGACGGCCGGGGCGCATCAGCCCAATCTAGGCGCAGCCCGTGATCCGGATGTCGAGATCGCTCGCTCGCGATGTGGTCGCCGTGGCACCATGAGTCCGTGCACCACCAGCAGATCATCATTTGCTAGCGCGTCGAGCCTCCCGCCCGACGCGCCGACCTCTCGTACTCCGAGAGGTTTTTTCATGTCTGGCCCACCCAGCCGAGAGAGAACCATGGACCTGCACGGCGCCTTCCACGTCTACGACACCACCCTGCGCGACGGCGCCCAGCAGGAGGGGCTCAACCTCTCCGTCGCCGACAAGCTCTCGATCGCCCGGCAGCTCGACGGGCTCGGGGTGGGCTACATCGAGGGCGGCTGGCCGGGCGCGAACCCCAAGGACACCGAGTTCTTCCGCCGCGCCGCGCAGGAGCTGGACCTCGAGCACGCCCGGCTGGCTGCGTTCGGCGCCACCCGACGTGCCGGTGTGAAGGCGGCCGACGACCCGCTCGTGGCCGCGCTGCGCGACAGCGGCGCCTCGGTGGTGACGCTGGTCGCGAAGTCCCACGACCGCCACGTCGAGCTGGCGCTGCGCACCACGCTCGAGGAGAATCTCGCGATGGTCCGCGACACCGTGAGCCACCTGCGCGCCGAGGGGCAGACGGTGTTCCTCGACGCCGAGCACTTCTTCGACGGCTACCGGGCCAACCGGGCCTACGCGCTCGAGGTGTTACGCACGGCGTACGACGCGGGCGCCGAGGTGATCGCGCTGTGCGACACCAACGGCGGCATGCTGCCGGCCTGGGTCGCCGACGTCGTGCACGACGTGCGCGAGAACGCCGAGGTGCGGGTCGGCATCCACTGCCACAACGACACCGGCTGCGCGGTCGCCAACACGCTGGCGGCCGTGGACGCCGGCGCCACGCACGTCCAGGGCACGATCAACGGCTACGGCGAGCGCACCGGCAACGCCGACCTGATCGCGGTGGTCGCGAACCTCGAGCTCAAGCTGGACCGCCGGGTGCTGCCGCCCGGCCTGCTCACCGAGGCCACCCGGATCGCGCACGCGGTCGCCGAGGTGACGAACTTCCCGCCCGCATCGCGGCAGCCGTACGTCGGCAGCTCGGCCTTCACCCACAAGGCCGGCCTGCACGCGAGCGCGATCAAGGTCGACCCCGACCTCTACCAGCACATGGACCCCGCGGCCGTCGGCAACGACATGAGGCTGCTGGTCTCCGACATGGCCGGGCGGGCCTCGATCGAGCTGAAGGGCCGCGAGCTCGGCTTCGACCTCTCGGGCGACTCGCCCGACGACAAGGCCCTCGTCACCAGGATCACCGAGCGGGTCAAGCGCCTGGAGAACCGCGGCTACACGTTCGAGGCCGCCGACGCGTCCTTCGAGCTGCTGCTGGCCGAGGAGGTCGAGGGGGTTCGCCCGTCGTACTTCGAGGTCGAGTCGTGGCGGGTGATCACCGAGACGCTCACCAAGCGGAGTGCGGACGAGGAGGCGGTCTCCGAGGCGACCGTGAAGCTCAAGGCCGGAGGCGTCCGCTACGTCGTCACCGGCGAAGGAAACGGGCCGGTCAACGCCCTCGACCACGCACTGCGTGAGGCGATCGTGCAGGCCTACCCGCAGGTCGCGAAGTTCGAGCTGATCGACTACAAGGTGCGCATCCTCGACCAGGGGCACGGCACCGACGCGATCACGCGGGTGCTGATCGAGACCAGCGACGGCGAGTCGTCCTGGGTCACCGTGGGCGTCGGCGCCAACGTGATCGAGGCGTCGTGGGGCGCGCTGGTCGACGGGCTGACGTTCGGGCTGCGCAAGCACGAGGTCTGAGCGCGTCCCCCTTCCTCTCCGACGAGCTCCGAGGTTCAGTCGTGACTTCTGACGCTCGAGTCCGGAGTCTTGTCCCGACTCAACCGTCAGAACTCCCGACTCAACCTGCCCGGCGGGGTCGTCCGCGTCAGCGGCCGGTCGAGCCGTCCGGTCGTCGACTGGGCAGGCGGGCTCGGTAGGGTCGGTGAGTGGCACGGTGGTTGCCGACTGGCGCCGCCTCCGCACCCTGATGACCATGCTCGACGACCCTGACAGCCCTCCGCGAACGGCCGACCCTGCGCCGTCGTACCGGCCCGCCGTCGCCCGTGCTGCCCGCGTCGCGCACGGCACCCGCGCGGCCCGAGCGGCGCGCGAGCTGATCCTGGTCGTCGCCCTGTTCGGCGTCTACAAGCTCGGCCGCGCGCTCGTCGCCGACCAGGAGGGCGTCGCCCTGCGCCACGCCGACCTGGTGCGTCGGCTCGAGGACGTCCTGCGGCTGCCCTCCGAGGCGGCCCTCCAGGCGGCCGTCGGCTCGGATGCCCTGTTCCGCGCCGCGAACGTCTACTACACCGGCGTTCACTTCCCGCTGATGGTGCTGTTCCTCGCCTGGGGCTTCGCCCGGCGCGCGCCGCACGAGTACGCGTGGGCCCGCAACCTGCTGGTCCTCCAGACCGGGTCCGCGCTGCTCATCCACCTCGCCTTCCCGCTCGCGCCGCCTCGGATGTTCCCCCAGTGGGGCTTCACCGACACCATGACGATCCTCGGACCCTCGCCGTACGACGGCGCCAGTGGTGCGATGGCCAACCAGTTCGCGGCGATGCCGAGCCTGCACGTCGGCTGGGCGGTCCTGATCGCCTACGTCGTCGCCCGCACCGGACCGCGCTGGCTGGCGGTGATCACCGCGGTGCACGCGGTGGTGACGGTGCTCGTCGTGGTCGTCACCGCCAACCACTGGTGGGTCGACGGCATCATCGGGGTGCTCCTGCTCGTGGTCGCCGACCTCGTGTTGAGCCGGGCCGGCCGAGGCCCGGAGCCGCTGCCGGCGGCGTCCACGCCGACACAGCCGCGCTAGGGACGCCGGGCCGTCGCCTGGCGGGCATCATCGCGGTGTGGAGACGCTGAGAAGCAGTGAGGTGTTCGCGAACCGGTGGTTGTCGGTCCGCGAGGACGCGGTCCGGCGACCGGACGGATCGACCGGTCACTACACAGTCGTGGACTCTCCCGACATCGCTCTGGTGATCCCCTCCGACGGAGACCGCCTGCACGTGGTCGAGCAATACCGCCATGCGGTCGCGGGCCGGCGGTGGGAGTTCCCATCCGGGAGCGTCGACGGCAACGATGCCGATGCGGAGACGTGCGCCGACCGAGAGCTGCGCGAGGAGACCGGTCTGTCGGCCGGTTCCCTGACGCTGCTCGGCACGCTCGATGCGGCGCCGGGGACCCTCCGCCAGCGCTGCAGCGTCTTCCTGGCCACGGAGCTCACGCCGGGCGTGCCGCGGCGGGACGCCGCGGAGCAGGACATGCGATCAGCGTGGTTCGGCGTCACGGACGTCGAGCGCATGCTCCGCGACGGGAGCATCACGGACGCGAAGTCCGCCGCGGCGTACGCGTTGCTGCTCGTGCATCAGCACGTCCGGCACTGACACGACGACCTCACAGCCGGTCCAGCCACGGGTGGTCGGGGACCATCGACCCCAGGGCGGTCCGCAGCCAGGCGCGGGCCCGGTCGTCCAGCACCGGCAGGGTCGCCGCGAAGTCGGGCTCGTCCTTCGGGCGGCGCAGGCGGGCCTTGTAGGCGAGCACGATCTCCGGCCGGAGGTAGTGGATGCCGTCGGCGGCCCGCCAGGTGACCTGCTCCCAGGGCGCGACGTGTCCGTCGAGGAACTTGTTGCTCCACAGCCCGTCCACATCCGGCGTCAGCGGGATGTCGACGACCCAGGGCGAGGTGGCATCAGCGCGCAGCCACAGCTGACTGGCCGGCTCGTCGACGGTGCGCCAACGGCCTCCCAGGGGGTGCAGGACCCCGCCGACGTTGTTCCAGACGTGCCACCGGTCGCGGACGAGCTCCACGAACGCAGGTACGTCGCACACGAGCAGCGAGATGTCGGTGTCCTCGTGCTCGCGCCGGTAGCCGGTCGCCGCCTCGATCGCCCAGCCGCCGACGACCCACCACGGCCGGTCGAAGCCGGCCAGCTCGCGTGCGAGCTCCGCGGGCCCCAGCGGTGCCCACGGTCCGTAGAGCGCGAGGAACGCCTCGTCCTCGGCGTGCTCCTCGGCGGTCTTCTCGAGCGGGACCCTGGTCGGCACGCGTCCACCCTGCCCCGGCTGCGCGTTCAGCGACCGTCCTCGTCCAGGTAGCTCGGCGCGGGCCTCGTGCCGGACCGGTCGATGAAGTCCTCGAGCCCCCTCAGTGCCAGGTCGAGGAACGTCTCCTCGCCGAGGGTGTTGAGCTTGAAGAGGAGCGCGTTGGCGCCACCGGCGGCCACGAGCGGACCGAGAGGTCGGTGCCGACGGCGAGCACGCTGATGGACAGGCTGAGCCGGTTGCCGCCGGCGGCGCTGTACCGCTCGTACACGCGCACCAGCATCCGGGCGTCGCCGATGGTGTGGTCGACGGCGTGCTCCAACGTGGCGGTCATGCTGCCGGAGACGATCGTCTCGTCGAGATGGGCGACGAGTGCGTCCGCGTCACCGGTCAGCCGCTGGTCGTGGTGTGCCATGGATCGTGTCCTTCCCCCGTGTCTCTCGGCACGCTAGCGCGACGGCACGCAGAAATGGGATGCGCCGTTCCGCGGCCCGTGCCTACGGTGCCGAGATGTCCTTGGAACTCGTGGCGGTGACGTACGACGCTCGGGACCCGGCCGGTGTGGCGGCGTTCTGGGGTGCCCTGCTCGGCCGGGAGGCCGTCGACGGTCCGGACGGGGTCCTGCTGCCCGGTGGCGGCGGCCAGGTCGGGCTCGAGTTCGTCGCCTCCGACTCGGTGAAGGCCGAGCCGGACCGCTACCACCTCCACGTGACCAGCGCCGCTCCCGGGGACCAGGAGCGGATGGTCGAGACGGCGCTCGGTCTCGGGGCCCAGCACCTGGACGTCGGCCAGCTGCCCGAGGAGCGCCACGTGGTGCTCCGCGATCCGGGCGGCAACGAGTTCTGCGTGATCGAGCACGGCAACAACTTCCTCGCCGGGTGTGGTCTGCTCGGCGAGGTCACCTGCGACGGCACCCGTGACGTCGGCCTGTTCTGGCACGAGGCCCTGGGATGGCCGCTGGTCTGGGACGAGAACGAGGAGACCGCGGTCCAATCGCCCGACGGTGGCACGAAGGTCTCCTGGGGTGGCCCGCCGGTGGCCCCGAAGCTCCGGCGCAACCGGCAGCGCTTCCACCTCGCGGCGACGGGCCTCGCGGCCGACATCGCCCGTCTGGTGGCACTCGGGGCGACCGAGGTCGGACCGGACCGGGGTGGCGTCGAGCTCATCGACCCGGACGGCAACGAGTTCCTCGTCACGTCGTCCGCTACGTAGCGCCCAGGCGGGGTACCGCTCACGAGTGACCTCCGACGCGCCCGACCAGATGGTCCGCGTCCGCGGCGCCAGCGAGCACAACCTGCGCAACGTCGACGTCGACATCCCCCGGGACGCGATGGTCGCGTTCACCGGGGTCTCCGGCTCGGGCAAGTCCTCGCTGGCCTTCGGCACGTTGTACGCCGAGGCGCAGCGACGGTACTTCGAGTCGGTGGCGCCGTACGCCCGACGGCTGCTCCAGCAGGTCGGCGCCCCGCACGTGCAGGAGATCACCGGCCTGCCCCCGGCCGTCGCCCTCCAGCAGCGGCGCGGCGCCGCGACATCGCGCTCGTCGGTCGGCACCATCACCACGCTGTCCAACCTGCTGCGGATGCTCTACTCGCGGGCGGGCGACTACCCGGCCGGTGCCGAGCACCTCGCCGCGGAGGCGTTCTCGCCCAACACCGTCGCGGGCGCGTGCCCGCGCTGCCACGGTCTGGGCGTCGTGCACGACGTCACCGAGGAGCTGCTCGTCCCCGACCCGTCGCTCAGCATCCGCGAGGGCGCGATCGCGGCCTGGCCCGGCGCCTGGCAGGGCGCCAACCTGCGCAGCATCGTCACGGGTCTGGGCATCGACGTCGACACGCCGTGGCGCGAGCTGCGCAAGAAGGACCGGGACTGGCTGCTGTTCACCGACGAGCAGCCCTCGGTGCTCATCAAGCCCGAGCGTGACCGCATCGACTACGGCTACTACGGCAAGTTCTGGAGCGCCCGCAAGCACGTCATGCACGTCCTGGCCGACTCCAAGAGCGAGCGGATGCGCGAGCGCGCGCTGCGGTTCGTCGAGGACGCGCCGTGCCCCGACTGCCACGGCAGCGGGCTGCGGCCGGAGGCGCTCGCGGTCACCTTCGCCGGGCACTCCATCGCGGAGGTCAACCAGCTCCCGTTCACCGAGGTCGTCGCGCTGCTGAGCCCGGTCGCGGACCTGCCCGAGGAGACCCACGAGGTCGCCGTGCGGATCTGTGCCGACCTGGTCGCCCGGGTCCGGGTGCTGCTCGACCTCGGCCTCGGCTACCTCAGCCTCGGTCGCAGCTCGACGACGCTCTCGCCCGGCGAGGCGCAGCGCCTGCGGATCGCGACCCAGCTGCGCTCCGGGCTCTTCGGTGTGGTCTACGTCCTCGACGAGCCCTCTGCGGGGCTGCACCCCGCCGACGCGGAGCCGCTGCTCGACGTGCTCGACCGCCTGAAGGCGTCCGGCAACTCGCTGTTCGTCGTGGAGCACGACCTCGACGTCGTACGGCGTGCCGACTGGGTCGTCGACATCGGCCCGGGCGCCGGCGAGGCGGGCGGCCGGGTGCTCTACAGCGGTCCGGTCGCGGGCCTCGAGGACGTCACGGAGTCGGCGACCGGTGCCTACCTGTTCGGTCGGGCCGAGCGGCTCGAGCACGACGTGCGCGACCCGCAGGGCTGGGTGAAGCTCGCCGGAGTGTCCCGGCACAACCTGCGCGACGTGTCGGTCGACGTCCCCCTGTGCGTGCTGACCGCGGTCACCGGCGTGTCCGGATCGGGCAAGTCGACCCTGGTCAGCCAGGTGCTCGCCGAGGACCCGACCGCGATGGAGTCGTTCGACCGTCTGGTGCTCGTCGACCAGCGGCCGATCGGGCGGACGCCGCGGTCCAACCTCGCGACCTACACCGGGCTGTTCGACGCGGTGCGCAAGGTGTACGCCGCGACCGACGAGGCGCAGGCGCGTGGGTACGGCGCCGGGCGCTTCTCATTCAACGTCGCCGAGGGTCGCTGCGAGACCTGCCAGGGTGAGGGCTTCGTCGCGGTCGAGCTGCTGTTCCTGCCCGGCACCTATGCGCCGTGCCCGGCCTGCCACGGCGCCCGCTACAACGACGAGACGCTCGAGGTCGCCTATCGCGGCAGGAACGTCGCGGAGGTCCTCGCACTGTCCGTCGACGAGGCCGCCGCGTTCCTCGCCGACGTCCCGGCCGCCGCCCGGAGCCTGGAGACGCTGCGCGACGTCGGCCTGGGCTACCTGCGGCTCGGGCAGCCGGCGACCGAGCTCAGCGGCGGTGAGGCCCAGCGGATCAAGCTCGCGACCGAGCTGCAGCGGGCGCGCCGCGGGCACGCGCTGTACCTGCTCGACGAGCCGACCTCGGGCCTGCATCCTGCGGACACCGCGCTGCTGCTGCGCCAGCTGCACCGGCTCGTCGACGCCGGCAACACGGTGGTCCTGGTGGAGCACGACCTCGACGCGATCGCCACCGCCGACTGGGTCATCGACCTGGGTCCGGGCGGGGGAGACGCGGGCGGCCGGGTAGTCGCGACCGGCACGCCGGTCGAGGTCGCGCGGGTCGAGGCGAGCGTGACCGCGCCGTACCTCGCGCGCCGGCTCGCCCGGGCCTGAGCGTCACCGCGGGGGAGCGGCGTCGCCGACGATCCGCCGGGCCAGGTCGACCCACCCCGCGTGGACCCGGTCGATCGGGAACCCGTCGTTGTGCAGCTGCTGGTCGAGGATCGGTATCTCCATCGGCGCCAGGAGCGCGGTCGCGAGCAGTGGCAGGTCGCCGGTGACGCCCAGCTCGGCGAGGAGGTAGCGCACGTGCATGGCGACCAGGGAGTACGCCGCCGAGGACCGGGTGCCGGCCGCTCCCGCGGCCCGGATGAGGTCCGCGTGCAGGAGCGTCGTCTCCAGCCGCGACCGCCCGAAGGCGACCAGCCGCTCCCACGGCGGCGCGCCCGGTCCGAGCGGCGGGGGGCCGAACAGCAGCAGGCGCTGCCACTCGGTCTCCGAGTGGTCGAGGACGGCCGCCATCAGGCCTTCCTTGGACCGGAAGCGACGGAAGACCGTGCCCTTGCCGACGCCGGCCGCCGCAGCCACCGCATCCATCGTCACGGCCTGCACGCCGTCGCGCTCGACCAGCTCCCGGGCCGCGACGAGCAGCGCCTCGCGGTTGCGCGCGGCGTCGCGCCGCTCCGGGGGCGGACCGGTGAGCAGGGGCAGCAGCTGGTGCTCGGACATGGCGGGCCCAGCCTAGGGAGCCACTCCTTGAGATGCCTGGGAATAGAAAACGGACCATGGTCCGTTTCGTCCGGCATGACCACAACCATCGCTGTCCTCGTCGGCAGCCTCCGCACCGACTCTGTCAACCGCCGCATCGCCCAGGTCCTGCGCGACCAGGCCCCCGAGGGCGTGACCGTCGATATCGTCGACGGCCTCGGAGAGGTCCCGTTCTACAACGAGGACATCGACAACCCCACGGCGATCCCGGCCTCGGCCGCCCGGCTGCGGGAGCGGGTCGGGGCCGCCGACCGCGTGCTCGCCGTGACCCCGGAGTACAACGGCACGATGCCGGCCGTTCTCAACAACGCCATCGACTGGCTCTCCCGCCCGTACGGCGCCGGCGCGATGGTCGGCAAGCCGTTCGGCGTCGTGGGCGCCACGCCCACGCCGTACGGCGGCAAGTGGGCGCACGCCGACGCGGCCCGGTCCGCGGGTGTCGCGGGCGCGGTCGTCGTCGAGGACGTGACCGTGTCCCAGTCGGCGGTCGACGTCGACCCGCTGACCGACGCGCACGTGCTGGAGAAGCTCCACCGCGCGGTGCGGACCCTCGCGGAGTACGACGTCGACGGCGCCGCTGCCTGACTCGCGCGAGGAGCGCTAGCGTCGGGTCGTGGCCGAACTCCATGACCTGACCGCCGTCGAGCAGGGCGGGCTCGTGCGACGCCGTGAGGTGTCGCCCCTCGAGCTCGTCGACCACTACCTCGAACGCGCCGACCGTCTCGACACGGTCGGCGCGTTCGTCACGCTCACGCCCGAACGGGCGCGTGAGCAGGCCCGGGCGCTGGGTGACGTGCCGGAGGGAGCGTCGCCTCTGTGGGGGGTGCCCACCGCGATCAAGGACCTCAACCTGACCGCGGGGGTGCGGACGATGTTCGGGTCTGCGGCGTTCGCGGACTTCGTGCCCGAGGTGTCCGACAACGTCACCCTCTCGGTCGAGGCCGCCGGGATGGTGAGCCTCGGCAAGACCAACACCCCCGAGTTCGGCTCGCCCTGCTACACCGAGCCGGACGTCGGGCCGCCCGCGGTCACGCCCTGGGACCGCACCCGGACCGCCGGCGGCTCCTCGGGCGGCGCCGCGGCCGCCGTGGCGGCCGGCCTGGTGCCGCTCGCCCCCGGCTCCGACGGCGGCGGGTCGATCCGGATCCCCGCCTCCTGCTGCGGGCTGGTCGGGCTCAAGCCGACTCGCGGCCGGATCAGCGGCTCCCCGATGTACGGCGACGCGGTGGGCCTGGCCACGGCCGGGCCGATCGCCCGGACCGTGCGCGACACCGCCGCACTGCTCGACGTGCTCGCCGGTCGTCGCGTGGGCGACCCGTTCTGGGCGCCACCTCCGTCGGAGACCTTCCTCGCCTCCTGCGACCGCGACCCGGGCCGGCTGCGGATCGCCCGCTTCGTCGAGCCGGTGATCACCGACACCGACGTCGACCCCGACTGCGTGCGCGCGTGGGAGGACGCCTCCCGGCTGCTCGAGTCGCTCGGCCACGAGGTCGTCGACGTCCCGGTGCCGCTGCCGCGCGAGGCGGTCGCGGACTTCGAGACCTGCTGGGCGGTGCTCACCGCGATGTCGGTCGTGCCGCCCGAGCGCGAGCACCTGCTGCGGCCGCTGACCCGGTGGCTGAGCGCCCGCGGCCGGGCCGTGGACGGACCCGACTTCGGCCTCACGGTCGGCGCGGTGCGGCGCCACGCCGCCGGTGCGCTGGCCGCGCTCGCGGCGTACGACGCCGTGCTCACGCCCACGCTCGCCAGCCCTCCGGTGCTGGTCGGGGCGATGCGCAACGATCAGGACCCGAACGCCGACTTCGAGGCACAGAAGGCCTTCACGCCGTGGACGTCGGCGTGGAACGTCACCGGCATGCCGGCGGTCTCTTTGCCGCTGCACTGGACCGAGAGCGGCCTGCCGGTCGGGGTGATGCTCGCCGCCCGGCCGGCGGAGGAGGAGCTGCTGCTCGCGCTCGCCGCGCAGATCGAGGCGGCCGCACCCTGGGCCGATCGGCGGCCGCCCGGCTGGTGACCGGTCAGCCGGTGACCTCCATCAGGGCGAGTCTCGCGGACTGTGCCGCCAGGTACACCGCGCCGATGACACTGGCCCGGTCTCCGAGGCCGGACCTGATCACCGAGGGCGGGAACGGGATCATCGCCTCCGCCAGGTGGGCGGCCCGCGCGATCAGCCGGTCGTTGTCGCCCACCCCGCCGGTGAGGACGACCGCCTCGGGGTCGATGACCGCGCAGATCGAGGCCACCACCGACGCGATCCGCGCACACTCCTCCTCGACGAGCGCCACCGCCGGCTTCTCGCCGGCCGCTGCTCGACGGAACAGGTCCTCGACCGTGGTGGGCGGCTCCCCGGCCCAGCCTGGGCGCGACCGGGCATCGTGCAGCAGGCTCAGGCCCCCAGCCTCGTCGTGGGCGCGCGCGTCCACCTTGCGGCGCTTCCCGAACGGAGGGAGGAACGCGACCTCGCCCGCCGCGCCGTGCGCCCCGCGCATGACCCGGCCCTCGTGCACGATGCCAGCGCCGATGCCGGCGCCGACGGCCACCACGGCGAACGTGCTGAGCTCGCGGGCGACGCCTCGCCAACGCTCGCCCATCGCGGCCAGGTTGACGTTGTTGTCCAAGACGACGGGGACGTGGAAGGCGTCCGCGAACGGCGTGTGGAAGTCGAAGGGCTCGAACTGGTCGATGTTCGAGGCATAGCTGACGGTGCGTCCGTCGTGGGACAGCACGCCCGGGACGGAGACGGCGATCGTGTGGAGCGGAACGGCGGCCAGCCGCGAGGCGAGCAGCGTGGAGCGGAGCAGCTCGGTCGCCTGGCCGACGATGGCCGGCCCGCCGGGGCGGGCGGTCGGCTGGTGCTGCTCGGCCACCAGCGTCCCGCGCAGGTCGGTGAGGACGACCCGGACGTTGCTGCCGCCGATGTCGACGGCCGCCAGCGCCCCGGCCTCCTCGGGGACCTCGTACAACGTGGCCGACCGCCCGGGTGCGCCGCTCTGCTGGCCGACCGCGTGCGCGAGCCCGCGTTTCTCCAGCTGCTGGATCGCGGTGAAGATCGTCGGACGGGACAGGCCGCACGCCGAGGCGAGGAACGGACGCGTCACCGGCTCCTCCTGGTCGAGAAGGAGCCCGAGCACCTGGTCGGTGCTCGATCCGTGTGCTGGTGCAGTCACAAATCTCCCCTGTCGCCCTTGACGCCCTCCTGGCACGCTGAGAATATCCATTCAATAAGCAACCTGCCTAACAAATGGAGACGTCATGAAGCCCACATCACCCTCCTCGGGCTCGATCGCCGGGATCATCGCGCCCCGGCCCACGCGACGCGGACTGCTCGTCGGCGGCAGTGCTCTCGGGCTCTCCGGCCTGCTCGTCGCCTGCGGGGTCGGCGGCGGGGGTGGGAAGAAGGGCGGCGGCGGCAGCGGCAGCGGCAGCATCCGGGCCCTGTTCATGCAGCAGGCCGGCTACTCCGAGGAGAACATCCAGGAGATGACCGCTGCCTTCATGAAGGCCAACTCGGGCATCAAGGTCACGGCGGACTTCGTCTCCTACGAGGCGCTGCACGACAAGACGGTGGCGGCGGCCCCGGCCGGGACCTACGACGTGGTGCTGATCGACGTGATCTGGCCGGCCGAGTTCGGCACGAAGAACATCGTCGCCGACGTCACGGACCGCTGGCCCGACGACTGGAAGCAGCAGATGCTCGGCGGCGCGGTCACGACGCCGCAGTACGACGGCAAGTTCTACGGGGTCCCGTGGATCCTCGACACCAAGTACCTCTTCTACAACACTGCCCAGCTCGAGAAGGCCAAGGTGGACGCCGCGGAGCTCGACACCTGGGACGGCGTGCTCACGGCCGCTCGTGCGCTCAAGGAGAGCGGGGTGAAGTACCCGCTGATCTGGTCCTGGCAGCAGGCAGAGGCGCTGATCTGCGACTACACCCAGCTCCTCGGTGCGTTCGGTGGCACCTTCCTCGACGACGCCGGGCAGCCGGCGTTCAACCAGGGCGGCGGCGTCGCGGCCCTGGAGTTCATGAGGCAGACCATCGTCGACGGCCTCACGAACCCGGCGTCGACGCAGTCGCTCGAGGAGGACGTGCGGCGGGTGTTCTCCTCGGGTCAGGCCAGCATCGCCCTGAACTGGACCTACATGTACGGGCTGGCGAACGACCCGAAGGAGAGCCAGATCCCGGGCGACGTCGCCGTGCTGCAGACGCCCGCCGGGCCGGTCGGCCGTCCAGGCGTCAACGGGAGCATGGCCCTCGCGCTCACCGCGACCAGCGAGAACCAGGACGCGGGCTGGAAGTACATCGAGTACCTCACCAGCCAGCCCGTGCAGGACAAGTACGCGCTGAGCTCCCTCCCGGTCTGGGAGAGCTCGTACGACGACCCCAAGGTCGTCGAGACGAACCCCGCCGTCGTGCCGCAGGCGAAGAAGCAGCTCGGCGACATGATCCTGAGGCCCCAGGTCGCGAGCTACAACGCGATGTCCCAGGTCCTCCAGGCCGAGATCCAGAAGGCGCTGCTGGGTGACAAGGAGCCCCAGCAGGCCCTCGACGACGCAGCCTCCGAGGCCGCCAAGCTGCTGGAGTCCTGACGGTGAGGTCGACCGTCCGGGAGGCCGACCGTCCCTGGGCACGCCAGGGCGCGGGACAGCACGAGGGGCGCTTCGCGCTCCTCCTGCTGCTGCCCGCGGCCGTCGTCGTGTTCGGGGTCGTGATCTGGCCGGTCGTCCGGACCCTGGTCGTCTCGCTGTACGACGTCGACAGCGCGATGCCGGGCTCCTACCCGTTCGTCGGTCTCGACAACTACGTCCGGGTGTTCCAGGACGACCGGTTCTACACCGTCCTCGGGCACACGATGTACTTCACGCTGGTGTCGACGTTCCTCGAGCTCGCCCTGGGGATCGCCGTGGCGCTGCTGCTCAACGCGCCGTTGCGGGCCCGGTGGCTGTGGCGCAGCATCGTGGTCCTGCCGTGGGCGCTGCCGACGATCGTCAACGGCGCCCTGTGGCGGTGGATCTACAACGGCCAGTACGGCGCGCTCAACGGCCTCCTGGACACGCTGGGCATCTCGGAGACCCCGACGCAGTGGCTCGGCGAGCCCTTCCTCGCGCTCAACATGGTGATCATCGCCGACGTCTGGAAGAACACCTCGATCGTCGTGTTCTTCATCCTCGCCGGCCTGCAGACCATCCCCAGCGACCTCTACGAGGCGGCCCGCGTCGACGGCGCGGGTCCCTGGCGGGCGTTCTGGCGACTCACGATCCCGATGCTGGCGCCCTCGATCGCGGTCGTGCTGATCCTGCGCACGATCGAGGCGTTCAAGGTCTTCGACATCATCTACGTGATGACCGGCGGTGGGCCGGCGAGCGGGACGCAGACGATCGCGTTCTACACCTACCTCCAGGCGTTCTCCAACCAGCTCTTCGGCTACGGCGCCGCGCTGGCGTACCTGATCGTGCTGGCCGTGTTCGCCCTCGCGATGGTCTATCTGCGGATCCTCAAGCAGAACCAGTTGGCGGGTGTCGAATGAGACCGAGTCGGGCCTACCTGATCTGGATCCACGTGGCGGCGGTGGTCATGGCCCTGGTGGTGCTGGCGCCGTTCGCCTGGTTGGTGATCTCCAGCATCTCGCCGCCCGCGGAGCTGCTCTCGCCGCACCCGCACTGGTGGCCGGACCACCCGACCCTCGAGAGGTACCGGGCGATCTTCGGCTCCGAGGGCGGCGGCGGCGACGTCGCCGCCAACTTCCGCAGCGCCATGCTCAACAGCTTCGTGGTCGCGTCGGCAACGACCGCCGTGTCGCTGGTCGTGGGGGTGCTCGGCGGATATGCGTTCGCGCGGTTGACGTTCCGCTTCCGGCGGACCTCGCTGTTCGGCTTCCTGGCGATCTACATGCTGCCGCCGATCGCCCTCGTGATCCCGCTGTACCTGGCGCTCGCCAACCTCGGGCTGCTCGACACGAAGATCGGCCTCATCGTCACCTACAGCTCGATCGTGACGCCGTTCTGCCTCTGGACGATGAGCAACTACTTCCTCAGCCTGCCTCGGGACCTCGAGGACGCGGCCCGGGTCGATGGCTGCAGCCGGATGGGCGCGCTCGTCTGGGTGATCCTCCCGCTCGCGAGGCCGGGCATCCTGACCACCGGCATGTTCGGGTTCCTGCTCGCCTGGGACGAGTTCCTCTACGCCCTGATCTTCACCTCCAGCACGCAGTCGAAGACCATCCCCGTCGCGATCGCCGAGTTCACCGGCAAGCACTCCTCGGACTTCGGGCTGATCGCCGCCGGCGGGGTGCTGGCGACGATCCCGCCCGTCCTCCTCGCGCTGGCCTTCCAGCGTTACATCGTCGGAGGCCTGACCTCCGGAGCAGTGAAAGGTTGATCGACATGCGATTCCCCGACGGCATCGAGGCACAGCCGGAGGTGCTGCGGACCAGTGCGGCGTCCGTGCGCGGCACGCTCGACCACATCGCGCCGCTCGACGAGGGTGCCGTGGTCGCGCTCGTGGGCATCGGCGCCAGCGAGCACGTGGCGAGGAGCGCTGCTCCGGTCTGGCGCAGGCTCGGCCTCAGGGCGTTCGCGCTCTCCGCCACCGAGCTCGCGGACGCGCCCGGTCGTGTCGCCGACGTCGTGGTCGCGATGAGCGAGTCCGGGCGTAGCACCGAGACCGTGGCGGCGCTCGAGAGCACGAGCGGCCGACGGATCGCGATCACGAACTTCGCCGACTCCCCGCTCGCCGGCCTGGTCGACGAGGTCATCGCCCTCGAGAGCGGGCCGGACAGCCCGGTGTACACGACCGGGTACACCGCGACCCTGCAGGCCATCGGGCTGCTCGGCGAGCACTGGGCGGGACGGGGATCCGACTGGTCCGCGCTGCCGGACCAGGCGGGGCGGGTGATCGCCGACGCGAGGCCGCTCGTCGACTCGGTCGTGCAGCGGTTCGACGAGGCCAGGATCATCGACGTCGTCGGGTCCGGCGCATCGCTGACGACGGCGGGCGAGGGCGCGCTGCTCCTGCGCGAGGCCGCTCGTGCCCTCACCGCTGCTCACGAGACCCACAACTACCTGCACGGGCCGATGGAGCCGCTCGACCCGAGCGTCGCCTGCGTCGTCGTCGGTGCAGGGCGGGAGCTCCGGCTTGCTCGAGAGGTGAGCGACCTCGGCTGCTGCACGCTCTTGGTCACGACCGACACCGACGTGGAGGGCGGCGACGGGCTCATCCCGATCCGGCTCCCCGAGCCGGCCTCGTCCCTCGCCCGCAGCGTGCTGGAGATCCTTCCGCTGCAGCTGCTCGGCTGGAGCCTGGCGAGTCGGCGAGGGCTGCGTGCGGACGGCTTCCGCTACCACCAGGACGACATCAAGCTGGGCAGCCGATGACCCGATCGGTCCATGTGCTCGGCAACGTCCAGCTCGACGTGATCGCCAGCCCGGTCACGCGGCTGCCGGACCCGGGGGGCGACGACGTCATCGACCACATCGCGGTCCGGCCGGCCGGGGCCGCCGGCAACGTCTCGCTCGCGCTGGCAGCGCTCGAGGTGCCGCACCGCCTGTTCGGTGCCGTCGGGGACGACCAGGCGGGACGCTGGGTCGCCGACGAGCTGCACCGGGCCGGCCTCGGGGGCGACCTGCAGGTGGTCGCCGGCCAGGAGACGGGCATCTCGATCGCCCTCGAGGCACCCGGTCGCGAGCGGGCCTTCCTCACTGCACACGGGGTGCTGGCGGGGTACACCCGAGACGACGTCCCGGCCGAGGCGACAGCGGCGGACATCGTGATGCTGACCGGCTACTTCTCGCTGCCGGGGCTTCGCGGTACGGGCACGCTCGACCTGCTCGGTCGCGCCCGCGCCGGCGGTGCGCTCACCGTCTTCGACACCGGCTGGGATCCCGACAACTGGAGTGGCGGCGCCGGGCAGGAGGTCCTGGCGATCCTGCCGTCGGTCGACATCTTCCTGCCGAACGAGCCCGAGGCCCAGGCCCTGACCGGTGAGCCCGACTCGGAGACGGCTGCGGAGTCCCTGCAGCGACGCTGCGGCGGATGGGTCGTCGTCAAGCTCGCCGAGCGCGGGCTGGTCGCCCGCGGACCGGAGGGGGCGCGGCTCCGGATCGCCGCGCCGCAGGTCGTCGCGAAGGACACCACCGGAGCCGGGGACAGCCTGGCCGCGGGGATGCTGGCCGAGCTCGTCGAGCATGACGACATGTCACGAGCGCTGGCGACCGGCGTACGCGTGGCGTCCACGGTGATCGGACGCGACTCGCTGGCGCGGTACCCCGCTCGCGACGAGCTCCTGCTCGGTGCCGGACCACTCACCGCACCGTCCTGACCCCACGACCGCAACCGACGTCGCGAGCCCGGTCGGGCCGGGTCCCGAGTCCTGAGGGTCGGGCCCTTGTGCCCTGCGCGCCGGGGCCGGTGGGCGGGACGCTGGCGGGTGGACCGGGTGTCGGGCCGGGGTCCGAGGCCGGCCCGCTGCCCGTCCGGTCCGTCGTCGTTGTGGCAGGGTCGGGATCGTGCTGCGTCGCTGTCACACCGCTGAGCTGACCGCGTCCGAGCTCGCCGGGGCCCGGGCGCTCCTGGACCTGGCCTTCCGCGACTTCACCGACCACGACTGGGCACACGCCCTCGGCGGCATGCACGCGCTGGTCGTCGAGGAGGGCCGCCTGCTCGCCCACGGATCCCTGGTGGCACGGCGGGTCCACCACGGCGGGTGGTCGCTGCGCTGCGGGTACGTCGAGGCCGTCGCCGTCCACCCCGACGCCCGCCGACGAGGGCTGGCGTCGCAGGTCATGGCCTCGCTGGAGGAGCTCGCGCCGGCGTACGACCTGCTGGCGCTGAGTGCCTCGGAGCTCGGCATCCCGCTCTACCTCTCCCGTGGCTGGCAGCGGTGGCGTGGGTCGTCGTACGTCCTGGCGGCCGACGGCCCGACGCCGACGCCCGAGGACGACGACTCGATCTACGTGCTGCCCGGCAGTGCTCGGCTCGACCTCGACGCGCCGATCGCCTGCGACTGGCGCGACGGCGACGTCTGGTGAACGGCCTAGGCTGAGCCGCATGAGCCGTCCCGTGATCGTGGTCGTCGGAGCAGGACCGGGCGTCAGCGGGTCGGTGGCCCGCGCGTTCGCCCGCGAGGGGTACGACGTGGCGCTGCTGGGCATCGACGAGGCCCAGCTCCTCACCCTGGCCGGCCAGTGCGAGCAGCTCGGCGCGACGGTCGGCCATGCGGTGGCCGACCTGACCGACGCCGCCGCGGCCACCGCCGCGATCCGCCGCTTTGGAGAGCACACGGAGCGGGTCGACGTCCTGCACTTCAACCCCAGCGCCTACCGCGAGAAGGACCCGCTCGAGCTCACCGTGCCCGAGCTGCTCGAGGACGTGACGCTCGGCGTCGGTGCGCTGCTGGTGGTGGTGCAGGCGGCCCGGCCGTTCATGTCCGCCGGCGGTCGGGTGACGGCGACCGGCAGCATGGCCGCCGACCAGCCCTCGCACCGCGCCGCGTCGCTCGGCGTGCAGAAGGCCGGCCTGCGCAACCTCGTGCAGAGCCTCGACGCGACGCTCGCGCCCGACGGCATCCGCGCGGTCTCGGTGACGGTCCGGGGCACGCTCGCCAAGGAGGGGCCGTTCACCCCCGACCGGGTCGCGGAGGCGATCCTTGCCGCCGCCCGGCAGGACGAGACCGACTGGCGCTCCGAGATCCCGTACACGGGCTGAGCCTCGACCTCGATTCGCCGACGAGGCTCAGGGGCTACCCCAGATCGGCCACCCGTGCCCCGACGGCCGTCCGCAGCGAGTCGCTCGCGGACCAGTCGTTGACGTGCATCGCGGCGACCACGGTGCCGCTCGCGACCCAGAACGCCCGGAAGACCCGGCCCGCGACGTCGCCGCGGAGCACGACCTCGTCGTAGCCGTCCGGGCCGACGGCGCCGACGTACTCCATGCCGAGGTCGTACTGGTCGGTGAAGAAGTACGGCAGGTCCCGCAGCTCGTCGTCGACGCCGGCCATCGTGTGCCCGGCGACCCGGCCCTGCCGGATCGCGTTGTCCCAGTGCTCGACCCGCAGCGACCGGCCGAGCACGGGGTGGCGGGCACGCGCGACATCGCCCGCGGCGAACACGTCGGGGTGGGAGGCGCGCATCCGCTCGTCGACCACGATCCCGTCGTCGACGGCGAGGCCGGCGGCCTCGGCGAGCGCGACGTCGGGGGCGGCCCCGATGCCCACCACCAGCAGGTCGGCGACGACGTCGCCGCCGGCGACCTCCATCCTGGCCCGGGGCCCGTCGGCCTCGATCGCGCCGACATGGGCGCCGAGGCGGAGGTCCACGCCGTGCTCGCGGTGCAGGTCGGCGAAGACCGCCCCCACCTCGGGTCCGAGCACGCGCAGCAGCGGCTGCTCCAGCGACTCGAGCACGGTGACCTCCGCTCCGGCGGTCCGGGCGGCGGCGGCGACCTCGAGGCCGAGGAAGCCGCCGCCGAGGATCGCGACCCGCCGGCCCGCGGCGAGCGCCGAGCGGATCCGGTCGCTGTCCTCGCGGGTGCGCAGGTACGCGATCGGGGCGCCGCTCTCGTCGGCGGACCGGAGGTGCCGCGGCGAGGCGCCGGTGGCGAGCAGCAGCCTGTCGTAGGGCTGGGTCGCGCCGCCGGCGGTGACCGTGTGCGCGTCCGGGTCCACCGACTCGACGCGACAGCTCGTGCGCACCTCGACATCGTGCTCGGCGTACCACGCCGGCGGGTGGACGAGCAGGCTGTCGGCGTCCTTCTCGCCGGCGAGGTAGCCCTTGGAGAGGGCGGGCCGCTCGTAGGGCAGGTGCGGCTCCGCGGCGTAGACGACCACCCCGCCGTCGTACGCCGAGTCGCGCAGCGCGGCCGCGGCCGTGGCCGCAGCCAGTCCGCCGCCGACGATCACGATGGGCGCGCTCATGGCCGACCGCCCTGCTCGCGCGCCAGCGAGAGGAACTCCGCGCGCGCGGCGGCGTCCCGCAGGCTGCCGCGGAGCGCCGAGGTGACCGTGCGGGTGCCGGGGGCGCGGGCACCCCGCAGGCTCATGCAGGTGTGCTCCGCCTCGATCACGACGCCCACGCCGCGCGGGTGCAGGTGGGTGGTCAGCTGCTCGGCGACCTGGGTGGTGAGCCGCTCCTGGGTCTGCGGGCGCCGGGCCACCAGGTCGACCAGTCGCGCGAACTTCGACAGGCCGAGGATCCGCTCGTCGGGCAGGTAGCCGACGTGCGCGACCCCCACGAACGGCAGCATGTGGTGCTCGCAGATCGACCGCACCGGGATGTTGGCCACGAGCACGAGCTCGTCGTACCCCTCGGTGTTGGGGAACGTCGTCAGGTCGACGTCCGGGCCGCTGGTCAGCTCGTGGTACGCCGCCGCCAGCCGTCGTGGCGTCTCCGCCATCCCGTCCGTGTCCAGGTCGAGGCCGAGGGCACGAAGCAGGTCGGCGGCGGCCTGCTCGGCCGCGGCCAGGTCGACCTCGCTCGCCGGCGGGGACACCCGCGGGCGCCAGCGGGCCGCGGCCTCGTGCGCGGCGTTGCTCATCGACAGGCTCATCGGTTGGCTCATCGAAGGGTCCAGCCGCGGCGGCCGGGGGTGGTGGCCAGCTGAGCGAGCGCGAGCGCCCCGACGAGCAGACCGAAGTCGCGCAGCGCGATGTCGTAGTAGTCGCCCATCGACACGAGATCGACGATGATGCCGGCCAGCCAGAGCGCGACGACGTACCCACCGATCCGCGGTGCGAGCGCCACCAGCACGCCGGCCACCACCTCGATCACTCCGACGAGCAGCATCGCGTCGTGGCCGGAGCCCGGGACGAGGTCGTTGATCCACGGCGCCAGGTAGTCGTCCCAGTCGGTGAGCAGGCCGGCGAACTTGTCCAGGCCGAAGGCGATCGGCGCGACGGTGAAGACCGTGTGCAGCAGCAGGTAGGCGCGCTGGGCGCCGGGGTCGGCGGCGGGGTCGGCCGTGGCTGCTCTCGATGAGGTGGTGGGGATGTGGGTGTCGGGCATCGGAGGCTCCGTCTCTAAAGGACTGTTGCTTTGACGTTAGAGATGCGATGCTTCTTTTGTCAATGGATCGTTCTCTTAGAGATAGGGTCGGCTCGTGAGCCAGGACTTCGAGGCCGCGGTGAGCGGGGTGGGTGCGCTGGTCGAGCCCGCCCGCCGGGCCCTCTACCTGTACGCCGCGGCGCAGCCGGAGCCGGTCAGCCGCGAGCAGGCCGCGGCCGCGTGCGAGCTGCCGCTGCACTCGGCGAAGTTCCACCTCGACCGGCTGGTCGCCGAGGGGCTGCTCGAGGTGGAGTACCGCCGGCTCTCCGGCCGCACCGGGCCGGGCGCGGGCCGCCCGTCGAAGCTCTACCGCCGGGCCGACCGCGAGGTCTCGGTCACGCTGCCGGAGCGCCACTACGACCTGGTCGGCGACGTCCTGGCCGCGGCGATCGACGAGTCGACCCGCAGCGGCGTCCCGGTCCAGCAGGCGGTGGTGACGGTCGCGGCGCAGCGCGGACGGGCGATGGCGGCGACGGCCGAGACCCGCGTCGGCGGAGATCTGGACCGGACGGCGGACGTGCTCGCCGGCCACGGCTACGAGCCGCAGCAGCGTGAAGACACCCTGTGTCTGTCCAACTGTCCCTTCGACCGGCTCGCCCGCGACCACGTCGAGCTGGTGTGCGGGATGAACCTCGGCCTGGTCGGCGGCGTGCTGGACGGCCTGGGCGCCGAGTCGCTCGACGCGGTGCTCGAGCCCGAGCCGGGGCTGTGCTGCGTGAAGGTCCGCCCGCGCTGACCATCCAGGTTGACCCGCCCGAAACTTTCGGGCGGGTCAACATGATTTGTCGACATCTTGCGTTGAGCCGTCGTGAACTTTCGGGCGGGTCAACGGTGTCGTTGGTCGGGCTCGGCTCAGTCGTCCCCGACGCCGCGGGCGGCGAGGGCGTCGCCGGTCTCGTGGGCGCGGGCGACCACCCGGATCACGAACGGCGTGAGGTAGGCCCGCGGGTGCCGGCCGAGCCCGCGGGCGCGGGCCGCGTCGCGGGTCTCGAGCGCGAGGGCGACCGTCCCGGGGAGCGCCTGGACGGCCAGCCCGATGGTCATCGCGACCCGGTCGGGGTCGACACCGATCCGGCGCAGCGGGGAGATCCAGCGCACCAGGGAGTCGAGGATCGCGTTGACCGGCGTCGTCGCCGAGACCGCGATCGCGGCGAGCGCGAGGGAGACCAGGTCGAGGAGGGTCTCGACGGCCTTCGCCGGTCCGCTGACCCACCACTGGACGGCGCCGGCGATGACGGCGATGAGGAGGACGCTGCGTGTGGTCCGCGCCAGCATCCGCAGGCCGATCCGGCCGACCAGGGCCAGCGCCACTGCGACCGCGAGGAACACGACGGCCGCTCGGGCGTCCCGCACGGCCACGATCGTGAGGGAGAGGACGCCGAGGCCGCCGAGCTTGGCGCCGACCGGCAGCCGGTGGAGCAGGGACGTCCCCGGCTGGTAGACCCCGACGAGCAGCGGGTTGCTCACGCGGTCACGCTCTGCAGGTAGTGGTCGACGGCCGCGTCGGCCGGACCGTCGTACCGCACCGCCGCGTCGGCGACCACGAGCACGCGGTCGCAGCGCCGGGCCAGGTCGAGGTCGTGGGTGACGAGCACGACCTGCTGGTCCAGGCCGAACAGCAGGTCGGCGACCCGCCTCGTGTTGGCCAGGTCGAGCAGCGTCGTCGGCTCGTCGGCGACCAGCACCGCCGGCTCGACGGCGAGCACGCCCGCCAGGGCCAGCAGCTGCTTCTGGCCGCCCGAGAGCGCGTGCACGCTGACGTCGGCGTGCTCGGCCAGACCGTGCCGGGTGAGCACGTCGAGGGCCCGCTGACGGCGCTGCCGGGCGTCCTTGACGGTCCGTCGCAGCGACAGCTCGACGTCCTCGACACAGGTCGGCATCACCAGCTGGGCCGCCGGATCGGTGAAGCAGAACCCGACCCGGCGGCGTACCTCGCGGCCCTGGCGAGTGACGTCGTACCCGTCGACCACCACCTGGCCGGTCGACGGTGTGACGAGGCCGTTGATCATCCGGGCGAGCGTGGACTTGCCAGATCCGTTCGCCCCGATCACGCCGATCCGTCGTTCGACGAGCTCGACCGTCGTGGGCTCGAGGATGACCCGAGGGCCGTCCGGAGCCTCGACGGTCAGGCCGGCAGCATCGAAGACGATCGGCACGGCGCGGTCAGCCGCGCCGCAGCAGCTGCGGGAACGCCTTGTGCACCTCGGAGGCCACCAGCGCGACGACGAGGATCTTCACGATGTCGCCCAGCCAGTACGGTGCGTCCCACGTGAAGGCCGTCTGCCACGAGATGTCGAAGAAGACCTTCATGCCGAACGCGCCCGCGAGGTGGTTGATCACCATCCCGGGCACGGCGCACAGGAACACCCAGAGCGCGACGGTGCGACGGGACCCGGCGACGTACTGCACGAGCAGCCCCGTCACGAGAGCGGCGACCGGGAAGGTCCAGAGGTAGCCCGCGCTCGCACTGGTGAAGGTGCCGAGACCCGAGCTGTGCTCGGCGAAGACCGGGAGCCCGGCAGCGCCGAGGCCGAGGTAGAGGCTCACGGCCAGGAATCCGCGCCACGGGCCCAGCAGCGCGCCGGCGAGCATCACGCCGAAGGTCTGGAGGGTGATCGGGACCTGCCCGCCGCCGGCCGGGATGCCGCCGATGTAGGCGCACGCGGCGATCAGCGCGGCGAAGGCCGAGATCAGGGCGATGTCGGTCGTCGAGGACCGCCGGCGCGCGGGCGCGTCCGTCGTGTCGGTGGTCGTGGGGTCGGTCGTCTCGGCCATGGCCATCGTGGGTTCCTTCGGTGTGCGGACACGCACCTGAACGGTGGTCAGGTGAACGGCGTTCAGGTTAGGCTGCGGGTCGCGGGTCGGTCAACGGACCATCGACCCCAGTGGACCAGGAGAGGTGTGACATGCGCTACCACCGCGCGGACGTGGTCGACCGGGCGGTCGGTGTGCTGGACGCCTACGGGCTCGCCGACCTGACCATGCGGCGCCTCGGCTCCGAGCTCGGCGTCCAGCCCAGCGCGCTCTACCACCACTTCGCCAACAAGCAGACCCTGCTGGCCGCCGTCGCCGACGAGGTGCTGGCGCGCGGCACGCACGCACCGCGCCCGGCCGCCTGGGACGACCGGGTCGCCGCCGTCTGTGGGGAGCTGCGCGACGCGATGCTGGCCTACCGCGACGGCGCCGAGCTGGTGGCCACGGCGTACTCCTTCGGGCTCGGCGCCGCCGGGCCGTACGACGAGCTGGTCGCCGCTCTCGCGGACGGTGGCCTGGACCCGGCGCTGGTGCCGACGGCGGCGCGCACGCTGCTGCACTTCGTGTTCGGTCACGTCACCGACGAGCAGACGCACCTGCAGGCGGGCTCGGCCGGTGCGATCGACGACCAGCCGCGGGAGTCGTCGGACTTCGCGCTCGGGCTCGGCCTCGTGCTCGACGGGATCAGGCTGCGCCAGCGGGTCGGCTGACCGCGGGACGTCATGCGGACGGAGCAAGCGGTAGCACCCTCCGTATGACCTCCTGGAGCAGCTATGGCTCCACGACCGCTCCGTGCAGTTCGGCGAGCTGCACCGCGCCGACCAGGTCGAGCCTGGTGTTCTTGAGCCGCGCGACCGTGAGGTCGACGCCGGCGAGGTCCGCGCCGCGCAGGTCGACGTCGGTCAGGACGGCCTCGCGCACCGTCGCCCCGGCGAGCCGGGCGCCGCGCAGCGAGGCGCCGGTGAGGTCGCACATCGAGAGGTCCGCCTCGCGCAGGTCGAGGTCCGTGAGGTCCAGGCCGGACAGGTTGGTCCCGCGCAGGCTCACGCCCAGCCACTGGCCGCCGCGCACCGCGAGCGGCCGCATCGTGCACTCCGAGAACACCGAGCCGGTGAGCTTGCAGCCGTCGAGCATCGCGTCGAAGAAGCTGGTGCGCCGGAAGTCGCACGCGACGAACGCCGTCGCCACATGGGTGGAGGAGTTGAAGCGGCAGTTGTGGAACGTGCAGCCCTCGAACGTCGCCCCCCTGGTGACCGTCTCGCTGAGGTCGACCTCGGTGAACGTGACGCCGACGTGCGACGCCGCGCCGAGGTCCTCGCCGTACCAGTCCAGGCTCTGCAGATGCTTGGGGAGGTGCTGTGGCTGCTCGGTCATACCTCGACCGTCCCGCCGCTGCGCCAGTAGACGCCGTCCTCGCGGGTCAGGAAGAGGTTCTCGACCAGGTAGCGGCGCAGTGCGGCGTGGTCGGGGTGGAACCGCTGGAGGATCTCGTTGACCTCGGCCTCGCGATAGCGCTGACCGGGCTCGAAGCTCTGGGCGAGGTGGTCGAGCACGACCAGCAGCTTGGCGTGCTTGGAGGGGATCGTGTGCAGCCGCCCCTCGTCGGTGAGGAACGCGCGCAGCACGCGGTCGTCGCTCACCGGGACTCCCGTCGCGGCGTCAGTGCCAGCAGCGCGCGCGGCTTGACCGCGGTCGAGAGCCCACCGCCGACCGCGCGCCTCTCGAAGTGGAGGTGGCAGCCGTCGGGCGCGCCGCGGTCGTTGGCGCGGGCGAACATCGTGCCCTTCGCGACCATGTCGCCCGGCTTCACGTAGACCTTGCGGGTGTGGCCGATGACGAGGTCGAAGCCCCGCTTGCGGTTGCGCAGCAGCACCGGATTGTCGCCGTACGCCGACCCCAGCGAGTCGTGCGGCATGGCCCGCAGCCGGACCGCGGCGTACAGCGGGGTGCCGCACGGCATCGCGACGTCGAGGCCGTGGTGGAAGCCGCGGTCGTTGCGGCAGCGCGGGTCGGGGGAGTAGTAGGGCGCGGTCGTGCAGCCGAACGGGATCATGATCCGGTGCGCGCCCTTGAACCACGGGGACGTGTAGTGCGTCTTGTCCGTGGTGTAGAAGACCCAGCGCGGGTCGCCCGCGGTGGCCGAGCCCGTCAGTGTGGCGACCAGTGCCAGAGCGAGCAGGAGCGGGGCGACACGTCCGAGGCGCATGGGGTCACGCTAACGGCCAGGACCGACGTACGCCGGTCGCGTGCGGCTCGTACCACGCGAGGTCGAGCCGGGTCGCCCGGCAGCGGGCCGGCAGCACGCCGTCGAGCAGTGCGCGCGTCGAGGCCTCGGTGACGTCCTCGGAGAGCAGGTCGAGGGTGAGGTGCGGCGCGACGTCGCCGTACCTGCCCTCGTACGGCGGGTGCTCGGGGAACTCCGCCGCGAGCCGCGCGGTCAGCTTGCGGAACGGCTCGTCCGGCTCCGGGACGAGGTGGATGATCCCGTCCCGGAACCGGCCGATCCGCTCGAGCACGAAGTCGAACGCCGGCGTCTCGGCCGCGACCGCCGCCACGCGGCGCTCGATGTCGGGCGTGAGCTCGCTCGCGAACGGCCCCAGCGCGGTCACGTGGGCGTGCACGTACGCCGAGTCCGTCGACAGGTACGTCGCGTCGTAGTGGACGGTCCGCGCACGGACGAACTCCTCCAGCGGCGGCACCGGCACCTGGAGCACGCTGTGGCCGGGGAACACCCGCCCACCGTAGGGCGACCCGCGTGCTGCCGCGTCAGCTGGTGCGGATCTTGGTGTCGATGTCGGCCTCGGAGATCTCCTTGGTGCAGAAGAACCAGTCGACGCACTCGACGCCCTCCTCGGTGCCCGCCATCCGGTCCTTGGCGGTGCCGCACGAGCCGGCCGGCGGGACGATGACCCGCTCGCCGGGCCGCCAGTCGGCGGGGGTCGCCACGCCGAAGGCGTCCGCGGTCTGGAGCGCCTTCACCACGCGCAGCAGCTCGTCGAAGTTCCGCCCGAGGCTGAGCGGGTAGTACAGCACCGTGCGGACGATGCCCTGGGGGTCGATCACGAACACGGCTCGCACGGCCTGGGTGGTGGCCTCGCCCGGCATGATCATGCCGTAGAGCGTGGCGACCTTCATGGACACGTCGTCGATGAGCGGGAAGGTCACCTCGACGTTCGATATGTCGCGGAAGGTGATCTTCTCCTTGATCGTGCGCAGCCAGGCGATGTGGCTGTAGAGCCCGTCCACGGAGAGCCCGACGAGCTCGGTGTTGTAGGCCTTGAACTCGTCCTGCATCGTCGCGAATGTCATGAACTCGCTGGTGCACACCGGTGTGAAGTCGGCGGGGTGGGAGAAGAGGATGACCCACGTGCCGGCGTAGTCGCCGGGGAAGTGGATCTCTCCCTGCGTGGTGACCGCGGTGAACTCGGGTGCGGGGTCGCCGATCCTCGGCATCGTGCTGACGGGTGCGGGCTCTGCCACGGGCTGGGTCATGTCTCTCTCTTCCTTCCGGAACGGGTCTGTCACCGCTCACGACCATACCCAGGGGGGTATATGGGCCGACCTGGCCGGGGCTACTCCGGCACGCAGATCTCGCCGCGGACCATGCCGGTCGCCGTCCGCGCGACCAGCAGGGCGACCAGAGCGCTGACGGCGACCAGGAACGCCCATGCGGCGGCGGTGAGGAACCAGCCGTCGATCACGTCGGCCATCACGGTGGTCGCGGCGCTGAGGGCCGCGAGCGGGAATGCGTAGGCCCACCAGGACAGGAAGAACGGCAGCCTGCGGAGCCGGTTCGCCTGTGCGGCGAAGAGCAGGGCGAAGAACAGCGCGGCGTAGTAGAGCACCCGCGGCACCGGGCCGTCGGTGCTCTCCGGGGCGAGCCGGAGGTAGGCGATCGCGGCGACCGCGGGCGGCGCGATCAGCACCGCGAGCGTCGGCAGCAGCCGGGGCGGCACCGGCCGCTCGTGCAGGAACAGCCGGACAGCACCACCGCCAGCAGGGGCAGCCAGAACGTCACCCCGACGGCGAAGAAGAACCACGACACCTCGTCGTCGGCGAACGAGACCCCGGCCAGCGGGACCACGATCATTCCGACGACGGGGATGAACCAGGCCGGGGTGACGTGGTCCGCCGTGAACGTCGGCCGGTTGATCCACGCCGACAGCACGTAGAGCGTCAGCGCCAGCTGCCCGCTCGCACCCACCCACCACAGCGCCTCGGCGAGCGTGGGCGAGATGTGCTGACCGGCGGTGGCGACCAGCAGCATGCCGATGGTGATGGTCGGCACGAACGACAGCCGCACCGGGTGTGCGAGCTCCTCCCGGACGGCGTCCGGGTGGCGGACGAGCTTGGCGAGGTAGGCCAGCAGCACGGCCCCGTAGACGACGAGCGAGAGCCAGAACAGCCCCTTGCCGACCCAGTCCGGGACGTCCAGCACCTCCGCGGCCCGCGCCCAGGCCAACGAGAGCCCGGCCAGACCCATGACCGTGGCGAAGAACGTCACCGGGAAGTGGGCGAGCCGCGGGCCGGTCCCGGTGTCGGGCTCGACGTACGCCGTCGGGGCGGTGCTCCGCTCGGGCGGGTGGCTCTCGGGGACGGTCGGAGTCCGCATGGGTCGACCGTCTCGCTGTGGTGCGAGACGCGGAAGGGTCAAATTGCCCAGGTGCGCGGTGATCGGAGTCTCATCCCACGTGTCCGCGCGCTCGGCGGTCAGAGCACGACGCCGGTCCCCACGAAGCACGCGGCGACCGCGACCGTGAGCGGCGCGCAGAGCACGAGCGCGCCGAGCGTCACCAGCGGGCGGCGCAGCGAGGCGAGGAGCACGGCCACCCCGAGGAGTGCCAGGATCCGGGCCTCGGGCTCGGTGCCGCCGTACGAGAGCTGCCAGAGCTGGAGCGCGTCGCCGAGCAGGAGTGCCGCGCCCAACGCGGTGCCGGGCGCGGCCAACCACGTTGACCGGCCCGCGGCCCAGGCGCCGGCCGCGCCGAGGGTCGACCCGACGAGGATCGCGAGCACCAGCCAGTAGTGCGCGACCGGCGAGGTGACGATGCTCGGATCGTCACCGAGCCAGACGACGCCCGCCACGTAGTAGGCCTCGACGGCCACGCCGAGCATCACCACGCCGCTGGCCGCGGCCGTGGCCGCGCCGGTGCGCAGGACCAGAGTGAGGAGCGCGCCGAGCACGAAGGGCGCGATCGCCCAGCCCGCGCAGGAGTTGGCGACCGTGGCCCATGGCCCGGGACTGTTGATGTTCCACCACAGGTCGCCCACGCCGAGCAGCACGCCCGCCGCGGCGGAGATGGGTACGGCGGCGGCCGCACGCGGCCACGAGACGGTGGGGGAGACGGGGGTGGTGGCGAGGCCGGGCGCCTGCATCGTGGTCATGGCCACGAGCCTGGTCCGCCGCGCGGCCGTGGACCTCCACCTGAGGTGCCGTCCTGGGCGCCTCGGGTGCCGCGTCGGTCAGCCGGCGGGCGCGTGCTCGCGCCAGATCTCGTCGAGCCGGGCCTTGAGGTCCGGGTCGCTGAGCACGAGCGCGACGAGCTGGCAGTCCTCGGGTCCGTGCGCCCCCGGCTGGCACATCCGGCACCAGTCACCTGGCCGGAGCAGGCACTGCGGTTCGGGTGCTCCCATGGCTGCGACGCTACGCCCGACACTTTGGTCTTTCTAGGGCCGAAGGTCACCCCGTGGGACATTCGACTCTGGTCCGCCACGAGGACGACGGCCAGCATCGAGAGCGGAGGCGGGAGAGCCGGCCCGGCCCCGTGCCGACGTGACCCGCCCTGTTCCGGAGGTGTCTCGTGGTCACGATGAAGGATGCGGCGACGGAGTTCCTGTCGCACAAGCGGATCGCCGTCACCGGCGTGTCCCACGCCGCGAAGGGCCATGGCGCGAACGCGGTCTACCAGCGGCTGCGCGACCGTGGATACGAGGTGTTCGCGATCAACCCGAACGCCGAGCGTGCCGAGGGCGACGTGTGCTACCCGGACCTCAAGTCCGTGCCGGGCGGCGTCGAGGCGGTCGTCATCGGCACCCGCCCGTCGATCGCCGAGTCGACCATGCACGAGTGCGTCGACCTCGGCATCAAGCACGTGTGGATGCACCGCGGTCCCGGCGCCGGCAGCGTCTCGGAGAAGGCCGCGGCGTACGGCCGAGAGAACGGCGTGTCCGTGATCCCCGGCGGCTGCCCGTGCATGTTCGACCCCACCGCGGACGGCGGCCACAAGGCGATGCGCTGGATGTTCGGGCTGACCGGGCACGTGCCGAAGCGGGTCTGACCGACCTCAGCCGACCAGCCGCTCGCACTCGGCGACGAGCCTGGCCCGCAGCGGAGCCCCGCGCTCGGCGAAGCCGCGCTGCGCCTCGACGTACTCCGCCTTGCCGGCGGCCGTCTCGACGCGCACCGGCTCGAACGCGCCGTCGTCCAGGCCGGAGAGGTCGTACGGCGCGGCGCGCATGTCGAGCACCCGGATGTCCCACGCCAGCTCGAAGCAGTCGGCCACCAGGTCGGAGCTGATCATCGGCGTGAGCCGGAAGGCGTGCTTGTAGAGGTCCATGCCCGCGTGCAGGCAGGCCGGCTGCTCGTACGCCGGCCGTTCGGCCGCCGTGGGACGCAGCGTGTTCATCGGGGCGGCGGCGGGGGTGAAGAACCGGTAGGCGTCGAAGTGCGAGCACGCGATCCGGTGCGACTCCACGACCGTGTCGGTGCCAGCCGCGCCGAGCCGCAGCGGCCAGGCGGAGTGGCGGGTCTCGTCCTCGGAGAGCCGGTAGACCATCGCCCACTCGTGCATGCCGAAGCAGCCGAAGTTCGCCGGCCGCTCCGCGGTCGCGCGAAGCAGTCGACGCAGCGACTCCAGCAGCGGCCGCTGGGACGCGACGAACTCGTCGGTGACCGTCCCGTCGGCGTACCCCTTGAGCCCGGCGTACTCCGGCGCATCGGCGAGCGCCACGCCGTACCCCGGATGCCAGAGCCGCAGCTGGGCGGGGCGGTGGGAGTAGTAGGTGAACAGGAAGTCGTGGACCGGGTGCCGGACGCCGCTGCGTCGTCGCTGTAGGTGCGGCCCGACATACGGGAGCAGGCGATCACCGTGGGCGGCTGCCTGCTGCTCCCACTCCTTGCGACTCAACCACTCCACGGGTCGAGCCTAGGCGTTCGCGGTGGCTCAGCCGGCGGTGCGGCCTCCCTCGTCGAGTGCGCGCAGTGACGCGCGCGCCGCGACAGTCCCGAGGGCGGCGACCATCCCGAGCCCGAGGAAGAGGTTGCGTGCGGCGTCGGTGGTCGAGGGCAGACCCGCGTTGACGAGGAGACCGCCGAACGCGGCGCCGACCGTCTGTGCGATGAGGCCAACGGTGGGGATCGCCGCGGCCGCCTTGCCGGCCTCGGTCTCGTCTCGGCTGCTGCTCATCGCGGCGACGGTCAGGTGCGGGAACGCGAGACCGATCCCGACGCCCGCGACGACCAGAGCGACACCCCAGCCCGCCACGGTGGAGGAGGAGTCACCGCCGACGACCTGAACGACGCAGGCGGCCAGCAGTCCGGCAGCGACGAGGGCGGCGCCGCCGCTGATCATCGAGCGCCGTGCTTTCACGGAGTCGGTGTGGGCACTGAACAGGCCGGTGAACGCCCAACCGGCGGAGATCGTCGCGCCGAGGAAACCGGCGGCAAGCGGGGGAAGGCCGGCGATGCGTTGGCCGAACATGGGGGTGAACGCCTCGGTCACCACGGCCACGGTCGTGAGCGCGTTGGCGAGGAGGACCCACCGCAGGCTTGAGGAGGAGAGATAGGTCGCCGCTGGGAGGATCCGTGCGTCAGTGCCGCGGTCCCACCGGAGGAACGCGACCAGCAGCACTCCCGAGAGGGCCAGGAGGGTCACCACCGCGCCCCTGCCGTCGACGATGCCGGCGAGGCTGAGCCCAGTCGTGGCGGCCAGCAAGAGCAGCAGCGAACCCGCCGGAAAGGGTTCGACTCGGAGTGCCGAACCGGCGCGAGGCAGGACCCGCGGCACCAACGTCGCCAGCGCGAGCGTCACCACGGCCATGGTGGCGAACGCACCGCGCCACGCGTCCCATTCGGCGAACAGTCCGCCGACGGCGGGGCCGACGAGGGTTCCGATGCCGAACATGGCGGAGATGACCGCGGAGCCGCGACCCCACAGCCGCTCCGGCAACGCGCTGCGCACGAGTGCGAAGGCGAGTCCCGCGAGCAGGCCGCCGCCGAGGCCTTGGAGGGCACGCCCGACCAGCATCGTGGCGATGTTCGGCGCGAGCGCGCAGACCAGCGAGCCCGCGGCGAAGCCGCCCAATCCGACCAGGTAGGCCCGCACGCCCCCGAGCCATGCCAGCACACGGCTCACCAAGGTCGCGGACACCACACTGCACAGCAGGTACGCCGTCGTCACCCAGGCGTAGACGTCCTGCCCGCCGATGTCGGACACGGTCGAGGGGAGCAGGCTCGCTGTCAGATAGATGGTCAGCGCCTGGGTCAGGATGCCGCCGGCCAGCACCGTGACCGAGCCGGCGTACGGGCGCAGCTCGGCCCAGCCTGTGGGGGGCGTGGGCGGCCGGGCGGACAGGTCGGTGTCGGTGTTCGTCGTCATAGCCGTGACGCTAGAATCTCAAGTGAACTTGAGGTCAAGGAGGCTGCGTGGTGGCGCACCCGGACGACGCGCTGTCCGTCGGCGAGGTGTCGCGGCGCACTGGCGTCGCCGCGTCGGCGCTGCACTACTACGAGTCGCTGGGCCTGATCTCGTCGCATCGGTCTCCGGGGAACCAGCGGAGATATGCCCGGCACATGGTGCGACGGATCTCGCTGATCCTGGTCGCCAAGCGGCTGGGCATCCCACTCTCCGACGTCCGGGACGCGTTCGAGCCGCTGCCGCACGACCGGCGACCGACGGCGCACGACTGGCGGCGCGTGTCGACCCGGTGGAAGCGGACGCTCGAGGAGCGCCGATCGCAGATCGAGCGACTCGAGAAGGAGCTCAACGGGTGCATCGGGTGCGGCTGTCTGTCGATGAAGGCCTGTCGACTGTTGAATCCCGAGGACGCGCTGGCCGACTACGGCCCCGGTCCGCAACGGCTCTGAGAGGGATGCGACAGGATCGGGGCATGGACACCCGCACCCAGCCGCCGACCCTGATCCACGTGGGCGGCCCGACCGTCCTGGTCGAGCTCGCCGGAGTCCGCTTCCTCGTGGACCCGACGTTCGACCCGCCCGGCGACTACCCGGTCGGCAGCCGGTCGCTGACCAAGACCCGCCCACCGCGGATGTCGGCCGAGGATCTCGGTCGGATCGACGCGGTCCTGCTCTCGCACGACCAACACCCCGACAACCTCGACACGTCGGGCCGGGCCCTGCTGACCACGGTGCCGCAGGTGCTCACCACCACCGTCGCGGCCGGTCGCCTCGAGGCCCCGGTCCGCGGGCTCGAGCCCTGGAGCGCGACCGAGGTCGGTCCGGTGACCGTGACCGCAGTTCCCGCCCAGCACGGTCCGGACGGGACCGAGCACCTGACGGGCCCGGTGATCGGCTTCGTACTCACCGCGCCGGGAGAGTCGACGGTCTACGTCAGCGGCGACAACGCCTCGCTCGACGTCGTCGCCGAGGTCGCCCGCCGGGTGCCGGCCGTCGACCTTGCGGTGCTGTTCGCGGGTGCGGCCCGCACCCCGCTCGTCGACGGCTTCCTCACGCTGACGGCTCCCCAGGTCGTCGAGGCCGCTCGGCTGCTCGGCGAACCCGAGGTCCTGGTCGTCCACGCCGACAGTTGGGCGCACTTCACGCAGGGCGAGGAGGACGTGCGCGCCGCGTTCGCCCGGAGCGGGCTCGAGCACCTGCTGGTGTGAGCCGAGGCGGCGTCAGCCCATGCCGAGCTGCGCGGTGTCGCCCACGTGCACGCTGGCCAGGAACGCCAGCATCGAGTCCTCGTCCCAGCCCGCGTCGCGCGGGTACTGGATGCGCACCACCCCGGCCGGCTCGTCGCCGCGGGTGCGGGTGGCCATCGTGGTGTAGCCGCCGCCTGAGTCCGACACCCAGAACGTGCGGCCGTCGTGCTCGACCTCCCGACCGTCCGGCGGGTTGGCGTCGAACATGATCACGAGCTTGCCGACGAAGTCGTCGGGGTGGCTGGACGTCGAGCCGTCGTCGGGTGCGATCGTCACCGTCTGCGGCCGCTGGCCCTGCACCGACCACCCGCGTGGTGTGAGGTCGAAGGAGTACGGCGCGGCGTCGAACCGCTCCGCGACGAGCTGGACACCTCCGGGCGAGACCTGGGTCGTCCGCTGGTCGGTGCCGTCCAGCAGGGTCGCGCTGCCGACGCCGAGCACCGAGACGACCGCGAGGCCGGCGAGGCCGACGCGGAACCGTCGCCGGGTGCGCGCGCGGGCCGCGCCCTGGGCGCGGGCGAGGTCGTCGCCGGGGTCGGGCACCGGCCGGCCGGTCTCGGCGACCAGCCCGAGCGCGTCCTTGAGGTCGTGGGTCGGGGTCATGGGGATACCTCCAGCAACAGGTGGTCTGCCGCGCCGAGCACGGCGCGCAGGTGGGCGAGGGCCCGGGCGTTCTGCGACTTCACAGTGCCGGGCGAGCAGCCGAGCACCCGGGCGGTCTCGGCGACGTCGAGGTCGTGCCAGTGCCGCAGCACCACGACGGCACGCTGGCGCGGGCCGAGCGAGGTGAGCGCCGCGAGCACGACCGCCCGGACGTCGGGATCCGCACCCGGTACGACGGGCTCGGTCACCAGCTCGCCCGCGGGGTCGGCCGAGGTGGTCTCCCGCCGCCGGTGCGCACGACGGGTCTCGTCGATGAACACGTGGGTGAGGCTGCGACGGGCGTAGGCCAGCGGGCTGTCGGCCCGGCGTACCCGTGCCCAGGAGAGGTAGAGACGGGTCAGCGTCGTCTGCACCAGATCCTCGGCCATCGCGTCGTCGCCGGCGCACAGCAGCGTCGCCGTCCGCATCAGGTCGCGGCGGTGGTCGCGGGTGAACGCGACGAACTCGGTGGTGCGATCAGCGGTGCGCACATGGGCCTCCCTTCACCCACCTGACGGGTGTCGGCCCACCAACGGTTGCATGCAACCGCCGGGGAGGCCGCACCGGTCAACCGAGCGTGGGGAACACCAAGCTCGCTGCGGCGGCCGTCGCGACCGTCGGTGCCGTCGTCGGCGCCGGTCTGCTCGTCCAGAGCCTGTCCGACGGTGCCGCACTGCCGACGCCACCGCCGGACCCTCCGGCGGCCGGATCCGCCGGCCGCGGCCACCACCGCTGCCCGCCCGACGACGGGGGGTTCGACACGGGCGCGCACTCGACCACCGACCCCGGCAGCATCTGGGTGGTCGTGAACAAGACCCACCCCGTCGACCCCTCGGACTTCCGGCCCGAGATCGCGCTGGTGCGCGGCTACCAGGTCGCGACCGCGGCCGCCGAGCCGCTCGAGCAGCTCCTCGCGGCGGCCGACCGCGAGGGCCTCGGGTTCAAGATCGCCAGCGCGTTCCGGTCCTACGACTACCAGCTCGCCGTCCATGCGGCGCACGTCGCGGAACGCGGGCAGGCCGAGGCGGACCGGGTCTCGGCCCGGGCCGGCTACAGCGAGCACCAGACCGGGCTCGCGGTCGACCTGGTGACGCCCGCCGACCCGGGGTGCGACTTCGACGAGTGCTTCGCGGACACGCCCGGCGGGCGGTGGCTTGCGGCCGAGGCGTGGCGCTACGGGTTCATCGTCCGCTACCAGGCAGGCGGCACCGACGTCACGGGCTATGCCCCCGAGCCCTGGCACCTGCGCTTCGTGGGCACCGAGCTGGCCGCCGAGCTGCACCGCACCGGGGTGACGACGCTGGAGGAGTTCTTCGGGGTGCCGGGAGGTGATTACCTGTCGTAGGGCCCCGTCGCGCACTAGGTTGCGCAGGTGCATCTTCCGTATGTCCGGCGTCACACCCGCGGACACCTCCTCCTCGCGACCCTGCTCCTGCTCCCGGTGGCCGTGGCAGCCGTGCCCGCGGACGCGGCGCCTCCGCCGCGGGCGGCGGCGCCGGCGCGGACCACGCCGTACGACGTCACGATCAAGATCACCGAGCACGGCATCCCGCACGTCCGCTCGGCCACATTCCCGGGCGTGGCGTACGGCGCCGGCTGGATCACCACCGCCGAGGCGACCTGCACCCTGATGGACACGCTGGTCACCGCGCGCGGGCAGCGGTCCCTGCACTACGGCTCGGACGCGACGTACCGGGACAACGTCGGCGGCTCCGCGACGAACCTCGAGTGGGACACGCTCGTCACCGACCTCCACGACCGCCGCGTCGTGGAGAAGCTCCTCGCCGACCCGGTCGCCGGGCCGAGCGCCCGGGCCAAGGCGATGGTCGTCGCCGAGACCGCCGGCATCAACGACTGGCTGCGCGACCACGAGGTCACCGACCCCGCCTGCGCGGACGAGGAGTGGATCAGGCCCGACGTCACCACCACCGACGTCTGGTACGCGTTCTACCTCGCGCAGCTGATCTCCTCGACGAGCCGGCTGCTGCCGCAGATCACCAGCGCCACGCCGCCCGCCGCCGGGGCGAGGCCCGCGCCGCGGCCGACCCGCGCCGAGGTCCGAGAGGCCCTCGAGCAGGATGACGCGTTCGGGTCGAACGCGACGGCCGTCGGCGGCGCCGACACCTCCACGCGCCGCGGGATGATCCTCGGCAACCCGCACTTCCCGTGGCTGGGCCGCTACCGCTTCACCCAGCTGCACCTGACCGTGCCGGGCAAGATGAACGTCGCAGGCGGGGCACTGACCGGCTTCCCGGCCGTCAACATCGGGTTCAACAAGGACGTGGCGTGGAGCCACACGGTCTCGACCGGCTACCGGTTCACGCCGTACCAGTACACGACCGCCGGCACGCCGACCAGCTATCGCACCGCCGGCGGGCAGACCGCCGAGCTCGAGCGCCGCGACGTGCAGGTCGACGTCGGCACCGACACCGGCGTCGAGACCGTGACCCGCACGCTCTGGCGCACGCCCGAGGGCTACGTGCTGAACGCACCCAGCCTGTTCATGGGCTGGACCAACGACAGCTTCTGGGCCTTCCGCGACGCCAACGTCGAGCACCTGCGCACGTTCGACACGTTCCTGTCGATGGACATGGCCAGCTCGGTGGGCAACCTGCTGCGCCGCCAGGACCGGGGCGGCGGCATGCCGTGGGTGAACACCATCGCCGCCGACCGCACGGGCGACGTCCTGTACGCCGACCACGCGGTCACCCCGAACGTCACCGACCAGCTCGCGGACCGGTGCATGACCGGCGCGGGCCGGCTGATCTTCGGCATCGCCGGCCTCCCGGGCCTCGACGGCACCCGGGCGGGCACCACCTGCGCATGGGGCACCGACAAGGACGCCCAGCGGCCCGGGATCCTCGGCCCCTCGCACCTTCCCGAGGTGGTCCGCCGCGACTGGGTGATGAACGCCAACGACTCCTACTGGATGCCGAACGACCGGGTGCGGCTCACCGGCTACCCGCGCATCATCGGCTGCGAGTCCTGCGAGCGCACGATGCGCACGAAGGTCGTGATGGCCTACGTCCGCGACCGGCTGAAGGTGGGCAAGGAGAACCCGGCGACGCTGGCCTCGCACGAGCACGCCAACCGCGTGTATGCGGCCGAGGTCGCCCGTGCCGGTGGCCGGCTCGACCAGGTCTGCGCCGCGACCGGCCTCGCGGAGGCCTGCCGGGTCCTGCACGACTGGGACGGCCACTCCGACGCGACCTCGTCGGCCGGGGCGGCGATCTTCCAGGAGTTCGTCGCGCTCGCGGACCAGCGCGACGTGCGCCTCTGGGAGGTGCCGTTCTCGGCCGCGCAGCCGCTGACCACGCCGCGCACGCTGTCCACCTCGCAGCCGGTCGTCGACGCGATGGCCGCCGCCATCGCACGCGTCACCGACCGCGACCCCGACCTGACCGCCACCTACGGCGAGCTGCACCGCTCGGGCGACCGCGGCTCCGCCGGCTGGCCACTCGGTGGCGGCCTCGGCGATCTCTCCGGAGACGCCAACGCGGTCAGCAGCACGCTCGGCGACCCCGTGCTCGACCCGGTCACCCGCGGGTCGTCGTACATCCAGGCGATCGCGTTCCGCGGGACCGAGGAGGTGGTGGCCCGCACGATCCTCACCTACAGCCAGTACGAGGACCCGGCGTCACCCTGGTCGGACGACCAGACGCGGATGTTCTCGCAGGAGCGGTGGGTCCGCTTCCCGTGGACGGCCGCCCAGATCAAGGAGCAGCTGGTGACGACGCTTCACCTCACCGGGGACTGAGCCGAGTCGCTGGGTAGGCTCGCCTGGTGCGCATCGCTAGGTTCACCACGGGAGAGGACCCGCTGTACGGCGTGGTCACGGGCGAGGTCGACGAGTACGGACAGCCTGATCCCGACAGCGTGATCGTCGCGCTCGCCGGCGACCCGCTGTACGTCGGCGTCAAGCTGCTCGAGCAGGAGCACCGGCTCGAGGACGTGCGGCTGCTCGCACCCGTGCTGCCGCGCAGCAAGGTCGTCGGGATCGGCCGCAACTACGCCGCCCACGCCGCGGAGATGGGCAGCGACGTCCCGACCGAGCCGCTGATGTTCCTCAAGCCGAACACCAGCGTGGTCGGCCCGGGGGACCCGATCTTCTACCCGCCGCAGACCCAGAACCTCCACTACGAGGGCGAGCTCGCGGTCGTGATCGGCCGGATCTGCCGCGACGTACCCCCCGAGCAGGCGACGGACGTCATCCACGGCTACACGATCGCCAACGACGTCACCGCCCGTGACCTGCAGAAGAGCGACGTGCAGTTCACCCGCGCCAAGGGCTTCGACTCCTTCTGCCCGCTCGGGCCGTGGATCGAGACCGACCTCGACCCGCACGACTTCGCCGTGGGCCGGCAGCTGCAGACCCACCTCAACGGCGAGCTCATGCAGGACGGCTCGACGAGTGATCTGATCTTCGACATCCCCACGCTGGTCGCCTATGTCTCCAGCGTGATGACGCTGCTCCCCGGCGACGTCATCCTCACCGGCACCCCCGAGGGTGTCGGACCCATGAACGTCGGCGACGAGGTCGAGGTCTCGATCGCCGGCATCGGCACCCTCACGAACAAGGTGGCATCCAGGTGACCAACGTCCGCGTCCGCTTCTGCCCGTCCCCGACGGGCTCGCCGCACGTCGGCTTCGCCCGCACGGCGCTCTACAACTGGGCGTTCGCGCGTCACCACAAGGGCACGTTCGTGTTCCGCGTCGAGGACACCGACCGTGAGCGCAGCACCCGGGAGTCCTACGACGCCATGATCGGCGCGATGCGCTGGCTGGGCCTCGACTGGGACGAGGGCCCCGAGGTCGGCGGCCCGCACGGGCCCTACCTCCAGTCCGAGCGCGGCGACATCTACCGCGACGTGCTCGCCCGGCTCGCGGAGTCGAAGTACACCTACGAGTGCTACTGCACCACCGACGAGGTCGACGCGCGGCGCAAGGCCTCCGGCTCCAAGGTGATGGGGTACGACGGCTTCTGCCGCGACCTGACCGACGAGCAGGTCGCGGCGTTCCGCACGCTCGGCCGCGAGCCCGTCGTCCGGTTCCGGATGCCCGACGGCTCGATCACCTGGCACGACCTGGTCCGCGGCGACATCACGTTCGAGACCCAGTTCGTGCCCGACTTCGCGCTCGCCCGTGCCAACGGCGACCCGCTCTACACGCTGGTCAACCCGGTCGACGACGCGCTGATGGAGATCACCCACGTGCTCCGCGGCGAGGACCTGCTCTCCAGCACGCCCCGCCAGATCCCGCTGCACGCGGCACTGGTCGAGCTCGGCATCGGCAAGGTGATGCCGGAGTTCGGCCACCTGCCGTTCGTGATGGGGGAGGGCAACAAGAAGCTCTCCAAGCGCGACCCCGAGTCCCACCTGTTCCTCTACCGCGACCAGGGCTTCCTGCCCGAGGGCCTGCTCAACTACCTCGCGCTGCTCGGCTGGGCGATCGCGGCGGACCGCGACGTGTTCGACCTCGAGGAGATGGTCGAGGCCTTCGACATCAAGGACGTCAACCCCAACCCGGCGCGCTTCGACCTCAAGAAGGCCGAGGCGATCAACGCCGCGCACATGCGGATGCTCTCGCTCGACGAGATCACCGAGCGGGTGCTGCCGTTCCTCAAGGACGCGGGCGTGCTGTCCGACCCGGTCAACGCCGCGGACACCCAGCTGCTCGAGCTCGCGATGCCGCTCGTGGCCGAGCGCATCAACAAGCTCACCGAGTCGGTGGACATGCTCGGCTTCCTGTTCGTCGACGAGGACGCGTTCACCCGCGACGAGGCCGACGTGGAGAAGCTGCTGAACGACGACGGCCGCGCCGTCGTACGCCGCTCGCTCGACGCGCTGGAGCACCTCGGCGAGTGGTCGGCCGGCGCGATCCAGGCGGCCCTCCAGGCCGAGCTGGTCGAGGGGATGGGACTCAAGCCGCGCAACGCGTTCGGCCCGGTCCGGGTCGCCGTGACCGGTCGTCGGGTCTCCCCGCCGCTGTTCGAGTCGATGGAGCTGCTGGGCCGCGAGCGATCGCTGCAGCGGCTGCAGAGCGCCCTTGCCTGAGGTTGGGGGACCGACGGTGCCGGACGTGCCCGGCCGGCCCTACCACCTGATCCACCGCGGGGGGTGGCGCGGCTCCTGGCGGCCGATCGTGGGCGTGCTGAGCCTGGGACTGGCGTTCCTGGTCGTGATCCCGGTGCTGGTCCAGCTGCCGTTCGCGCTGGGGCTGGCGCTCGCCGGCCGTGATGTCGTCGACGGCATCGACCGGCTGCTCGACCTCGACGACCCGACCCCGCTCGGGCTGGCGTACCTCAACGTGGTGCTGGCCTGCGCGATCCCGGCGGTGTGGCTGATCTCCCGGGTGCTGCACGGGTTGCGGCCCGGGTGGCTCGCGTCGGTACGGCCCCGGATGCGCTGGGGCTGGTTCCTCACCTGTTTCGGGTTGTCGATGATCGCGCTGGTGGCGACGCTCCTCGTGTCGGTGGTGGTGCCGTCCCAGGGCGAGGGGACCGAGGTCAGCGGTCAGCTCAACGACTTCACCTCGACGACCCGCGACTTCCTGCTCGTCGTGCTGCTGCTCACGCCGCTGCAGGCCGCGGGGGAGGAGTACATGTTCCGCGGCTACCTCACCCAGGCGTTCGGCGGGCTGTTCGGCCGCGCCTGGGCCGCCGTCCTCTTCCCGGCGCTGCTGTTCGCCCTCGCGCACGGCGCCCAGAGCGCGCCTGTGTTCTTCGACCGCTTCGCGTTCGGGCTCGTCGCGGGCCTGCTGGTGGTCCTGACCGGGGGCCTCGAGGCGGGCATCGCGATGCACGTGCTCAACAACTGGCTCGCCTTCGGCCTGGCGCTCGCGTACGGCGACATGGCGTCCACGCTGAACCCCACCGGCGACAGCTGGTGGTCGATCCCGGTGACGCTCACCCAGTCGCTCGTCTACCTCGCGCTGGTGCTGCTCGTGGCGCGGCGTATCGGCCTGCGCACGACCACCGAGACCCCTGCAGGGGCAGGCGAATTGGTCGCTCCGAGAGGTCGCGTGTAGTCTTCTCCACCGTGCCCAACCGCCTCGGCGGGACGGCATAAGACTGGTAAGTCAGTGGGATATGGTGTAATTGGCAGCACGACTGATTCTGGTTCAGTTAGTCTAGGTTCGAGTCCTAGTATCCCAGCGAGATCGCGGCCCGGAGTTCGCCACGGAGCCGCGATTTTGAGCGAGTAGCCCGGGTCCGATAAGGTCTCTCGGGTTGCTCGCAGAGCGACAACTGAAACACTTGCCCCGTTCGTCTAGCGGCCCAGGACGCTGGCCTCTCACGCCGGAAGCACGGGTTCGAATCCCGTACGGGGTACCACCGACGAAGGCCCGGTCGCCAGACCGGGCCTTCGTCGTCTTCGCGGTGTGCTGGCACGCCACCCTGCGCGGCAAGGCGGTAGCACCGATTCGGCATCTCGGCCCGAACCACGTGCGGGCACATTGCGGCAGCCTGTCTGAAGCCTGCCGACGAGGGCGAGGTTGACACGGCTGTCGGCGCAGGAGGTCGACCTCTACGACGACCTGGTCACCGACCGCCTCGGCGACCGGGTGCGGCTCGAGCAGGAGCGCATCGACTGGGCATGGGCCGAGGCGCGGATCAAGACGGCGGCGGCGGACCTGTAGCCCCCAGCACTGCCGTCAGGCGACGTCGGCCTCCATGGCGGCGACGTACTCGCGCTTGACCTCACGCCACACCTCGTCGGACATCGATCGCCGCCAGTACGGCGAACAGGACATGTCGGAGCGCGACAGTCCGCGGTCCGCGAGCAGGTGCCGCCGGAGGGCGCGGACCTCGTCCGCCTCGCCGTGGACGAACGCGTGCACCCGCCCGGCGGGGAACGCGAGGTCATGCACGCTGGCCGGCAGCAGGTCGGCGTCGCTGTCGGCGCCGGTGCGGTGCAGCCACACCCGGTCGACGGACGCTGGGGAGGGGAGCGACAGCTCGTGGGCGGGGCCGTCGCACACGAGACGCACGACGGCGACCGCGCCGCTCGGAAGCGCCTCGAGCGACGCGGCGATCGCCGGGACGGCCGACTCGTCGCCGAGCATCAGGTGCCAGTCCGCGGCGGGGTCGGGGCGGTACCCGCCGCTCGGTCCCTGGAGGACCAGCACGTCGCCGGGCCGCGCGGATGCGGCCCACGGGCCGGCGACGCCCGCGTCGCCGTGGACCACGAAGTCGAGCGTCAGCTCCCCGGCCGCCGGGTCCCAGCGGCGCACGGTGTACCGGCGCCGGACCGGCCAGAGCTCGCGGGGGTGCTCGTCGCGCACCCGGGCCGGGTCGAAGGCGCCGCCGTACGGCGCGTCCGGCGGCGCGAACGCCAGGTTGACGTAGGCGTCGGTGGCATCGGGTATCGAGAACCCCGCGAGACCGGGGCCGCCCAGCACCACCCGCACCAGCCCGGGCGTCAGCCGCTCGGTCCTCATGACCTGCCCGTGCATCCCTGCTCCTCGCGTCGTTGGTTAGGTGAGCCTAACCCAGAGCGGAAGGGCGGAGATCAGCCGCCGACCTCGCTCCCGAGGACGCGGCCGCGCTCGGCCAGGTCCTCGGCCAGGAACTCGCGCAGCAGGTCGACCGCCTGCAGGACCTTCTGCCCCCGCAGGCTGTAGAGCACGCTCGTGCCCACCCGCCGGGTGGACACGACCCCGCGCTCGCGCAGGATCGCCAGGTGCTGGCTGACGTTCGACTGGCTCAGGTCGAGCGCCTCGCACAGGTCGCCCACGCTGAGCTCCTGCTCGCGCAGCTCGTTGATGATCAGCAGCCGCTTGGGGTCGGCGATCGCCTTGCAGATCCGTGCGTGCAGCTCGTGCAGCTCGGCCGCTACCTGCCTGTCCACGCGTCCTCCGACCTCGGCGCCGTCCACACTGCGTCGTCGTCACGATTGTAGGTTCAACCCACCTGGCCCAGGACCACGGCGACCGACGCGAGCGAGAGCAGGACGGTGGCGGTGGAGAGGGCGCGCACCGCGCCGCGTCCCATCGGGCTGTTCTCCCGCTCGTCGCGGTGCCGTTCGTGGTGGACCTCCACGAGGACCAGGGTGACCAGCGCGACCAGCATGCCGACGACTCCCGGGATCGAGGCGCCGAGGCGCCCGTCCGCGTGGTGCAGGAGCATCGCAGAGACACCGCCGAGGCCGAGCACGGTGCGCTGCCAGGCCATCACCGTGCGCTCCGGCTGCAGGCCGCGGTCGTCGCTCATCACTCCACCAGGTCGACGATCGTGACCACGACGGCGACCGCAGCGGTCATCGTCAGTGCTGCGGCGACGAGCCTGGGGATGGGCGAGTGCGGCAGCCGCTCCCCGAGGCGCATGGCCCGCTCGTTGCGCTCCCAGTGCGCGTAGGAGACCCCGGCCAGCAGGCCGCCGAGCAGGATGAGGAGCACGCCGAGCACGTGCCGGACCAGGTCGAGGCCGGTGACGAACTGCACGACGGCCACGCCCGCGGCCATCATGGCCAGCGCGGTGCGCACCCAGGCGAGGAACGTGCGCTCGTTGGCCAGCGTGAACCGGTAGTCGGGCGCCTCGCCGACCTCGTGGAGGGGCGTGCGGCCCGGGCCTCGTGGAGCCAGCATCAGGTCACGCCAGCGAGGTCGACGCGGCGCACTGGTTGCGCCCGACGTCGAGGATGTCGATCTCGTCCTCGGGCGGCTCGAGCCGGCCGGAGTTGACGAGCCGGATGAGGTCGTAGCTCTCCGGCGCCGCCGGGAGCGAGGTGACGATCTCCTCCACGAACCTCTCCATCGCCCGCTCGTTGAGCAGGGTCGCGGTGAACACGTCGTCGAGCGTCGTGACGACGAGGCCGTCCCCGTTGATCTCCTCCGAGGTGGACCAGTGGGCCGGGGCGATGATCGTCCGGGGGTCGAGCGGGCGCAGTCGTTCGTGGACGCTGCGGAACAGGTCGCGGGCCAGCTCCTCCGCCTGGCCGGTGAGGTCCGGCCGGCCGAGCCCGCGCACGAACACGGTGTCGCCGACCAGCAGCACCGCCTCGCTGACGAGCAGGGCGATCGTGCCCGGGGTGTGACCCGGCAGGTGCATGCTCATCACCCGCACCTGGGCGGAGCCGAGGTCGAGCACGTCGCCGTCCTTGAGCGGCCGGTTGGGGAAGGGGACGATGCCTCCGCAGTCCTCGGGCGGCAGGTGGTACTCCACCCCCAGGTCGGCGGCCAGCGCCGGCCCGCCGCTGATGTGGTCGGCATGCACGTGGGTGTCGACGACGTGGCTCACGACCATCCCGTGCTCGGCGGCCAGGTCGAGGTAGGGCTGCGGCTGCCGGGTGGGGTCGATGACGATGCACTGCTCGCCGGGCACGCCGACGACGTACGACAGGCAGGCCTTGGCCGGGCGCTGGAACTGCCAGACCCGCACCGGCGCCGGCACGCCGCTGATCTCGAACGGCACCAGCAGCCGGTTCCAGGCGTCGGTCCCGCCCTCGAGGGACCGCACGGTGCGGCCCAGCTGCTCGAACTCCTCGGCGACCAGCTCCGAGCCGTTGCCCTGGCCGCAGATCACCACGGCGTCGTCGAGGGTGCGTGCGCACTCGTCCTCGAGATCCTCGAAGACCCGGTACACGGGCACGTTGCGGGTCGGTACGGGACGTGAGCCCTCGACCTGGCCGGCCTCGAACTCGTCGATGTTGCGGACGTCGAGGATCTCGGTGATCCGTCCCTCGGCGATCTCCTGGAACAGCTGAAGCGGTGTCACGGTCTGGGCCACGGCCCCTCCTCGAATTGGACTTAGGCAAGGCTCTTGTTATATGCGCAAATGCGAATGTAGTGTCCGAGATCACACATGGCAACGCCTGTCTCGAGCGAAGGGAATCCGTCCTGTGTCGGATCACGAAAGCCCGGATGCACCGCAGAGCATGACGATCATCGCCTGGAGCGGCGACCTGGACCGGATGTGGCCGACCCTCATCCTCGGGTCGACCGGAGCCGCCTACGGCATGCAGACGACGATCTTCTTCACGTTCTGGGGGCTCTTCCCCCTGGTGCGTGACGACGTCCGGATCACCGGCACCAACGCCATGACCAAGGCCCTGGCGGCGATGAACCGGCCGGGGATGAGCCACATGAAGCTCTCGAAGCTGCAGATGGCGGGCGCCGGCGCCTGGATGATGAAGAAGCTGGCTTCCGACCAGTCGGTCTCCAGCCCCACCGAGCTCATCGAGATGTGCCGTGACCTCGACGTGAACCTCTGGCCCTGCGAGATGACCATGGAGCTCCTGGGCCTCCGCCGTGACCAGCTCATCGAGGGGGTGGGCGAGCCGGTCGGCGCCGCCACCGCGCTCTCCGAGATGGGCAGGTCGCAGATCAACCTCTTCATCTAGGAGCGAGACCAGTGGACTCAGCAATGGAGCGAGCAATGGAGCGAGCAATGGAGCCGGCAGTGGAGTACGAGATCGACCTGACCATCGACGCCAAGGGCAAGAAGTGCCCGATGCCGGTGCTGATGACCTCCCAGGGGATCAAGAAGATCGAGTCGGGCCAGATCATGCTGGTGGAGGCCACCGACGGCGGCTCCCGCAGCGACATCCCGTCGTGGGCCAAGGACACGGGCAACGAGCTGCTGGACGCCTCCAGCGGCGACGGGTTCTACCGCTACGTCATCCGGAAGAAGTGAGGCCGGGTGCAGTACGGCTTCGCGATCGACCAGCGCACCTGCATCGGGTGCCACGCCTGCACCGTGGCGTGCAAGACCGAGCACGAGGTGCCCGTCGGCCAGTTCCGCACCTGGGTCAAGTACGTCGACTCCGGGTCGTTCCCGGACACCACCCGCTCGTTCGGGGTGATGCGGTGCAACCACTGCACCGACGCCCCGTGCGTCAAGATCTGTCCCACCCAGGCGCTCTACAAGCGTGAGGACGGCATCGTCGACTTCGACAACGAGCGCTGCATCGGCTGCAAGAGCTGCATGCAGGCCTGTCCGTACGACGCGATCTACATCGACGCGGACACCCACACGGCGGCGAAGTGCAACCTGTGCGCGCACCGGGTCGACGAGGGGCTCGAGCCCGCCTGCGTCGTGGTGTGCCCCACGCACTCCATCTGGGTGGGCGACCTCGAGGATCCCGAGAGCGGGATCGCCAAGCTGGTCGCCACCCAGCAGACCGCCGTACGCAGCCCGGAGCAGAACACCGGGCCCAACGTGTTCTACCTCGGGGCGGACCGCGCCGTCCTCGACCCGCTGGTCGCGCCGGTCGACGACACCTACATCTGGGCCAAGCCCGACGCGCAGCGGCTCCGCAACGCCGGCGACCTCACTCCGGACCCGGTGACCAACGCGCGCACCACGTTGAACACCGCCCACCCCCGGCCCTGGGGCTGGAAGGTCGTCACCTACCTGTGGACCAAGGGCGTCGGCGCCGGTGCTCTCGGACTCGCGCTGCTGGCCCACCTCATGGGCATCGGCCTCGGCGGGGTCGGTGACTACGTCGCCCCGGCGCTGGGCCTGTTCGGCGCCGCCACGACGGGCGCGCTCCTGGTGTGGGACCTCAAGCGCCCGGAGCGGTTCCTCTACATCTTCCTGAAGTCGAACTGGACCTCCTGGCTGGTGCTCGGCGCCTACGTCCTCACCGTGTTCTCCGGGGGTGCGATCCTCTGGATGCTCGCGGTCGCACTCGACATCGGCTGGGCGATGACCGTCCTGGCCTGGGTCGGGATCCCGGTCAGTGCCCTGATGGCGGCGTACACCGCGTTCCTCTTCGGCCAGGCCGAGGGCCGGGACCTGTGGCAGTCGCCGCTGCTCTTCTGGCACCTGATCGTGCAGGCCGTGATGGTCGGCAGCGGCGCGCTCGCGGTCGCCGGGCTCTTCGCCGACCTCTCCGACGACGCGTGGCGGCTGCTGGCCGTGGCGTTCGTCGTCTCCACGGTGGGGCACCTGCTGATGCTCGGCATCGAGTACGCCGGCAGGCACTCCAGCCGTCAGGCGACCATGGCCGCACACATCATCACGTCCGGCCGCTACTCGCGGCTGTTCTGGGTGGGCGCGGTCGGGCCCGCCGCCGCGGCGGCGGTCCTCGGTGCGCTCACCTGGGGCGGGCTGCCGGTCGCGCTGCTCGCGATGGCGGGCCTCGTCGTCCAGCCGGCGCTGGTCGCCTACGAAAGCGTCTTCGTCCGCGCTGGGCAGGACCCGCCTCTCTCATGACCACGAACGGAGCACCCGTGAACCCCGTGAACCCGCCCGTGAACATGCCCGGCGCCCGCCGGCACGAGGGCCTGCGCAACTACCCGCCCGTCGAGGACTGGGACCACCACGTCGAGTACGACGCCAAGGCGCACCCGCGCAAGGTGCCGCACACCTACTCGCTGATCCCGACGATCTGCTTCAACTGCGAGTCGTCGTGCGGGCTGTTGGCCTACGTCGACCACGAGGACCTCTCGATCAAGAAGTTCGAGGGCAACCCGGCCCATCCGGGGTCGCGTGGACGCAACTGCGCCAAGGGCCCGGCCACGATCAACCAGGTCCACGACCCGGAGCGGATCCTCCACCCCCTCAAGCGGGTCGGGGAGCGCGGGTCGGGCCGGTTCGAGCGGGTCGACTGGGACGAGGTGCTCGAGGACATCGCGGCCCGGGTCCGCGCGGCCATCGTCGAGGACCGCCGGGACGAGGTGATGTACCACGTCGGGCGCCCCGGGGAGGACGGGTTCGCCGAGCGGGTGCTGCAGGCGTGGGGGATCGACGGGCACAACAGCCACACCAACGTCTGCTCGTCGGGCGGCCGGAGCGGCTACACCCACTGGATGGGCTACGACCGGCCGTCGCCGGACTACGCCAACGCGAGGACGATCCTGCTGCTGTCCTCCCACCTCGAGACCGGGCACTACTTCAACCCGCACGCCCAGCGGATCATGGAGGCCAAGCAGAACGGCGCCAAGGTCGTCGTCCTCGACCTGCGGCTGTCCAACACGGCCTCGCACGCCGACCTCTGGATCTCGCCGTGGCCCGGCAGCGAGGGCGCGATCTTCCTCTCGGTGGCGTCGTACCTGCTGCGCACCGGCGCGATCGACCGGGCGTTCATCCGGCGCTGGGTGAACTGGGAGACCTACCTCCAGCGGCTGCACCCCGACGCCGAGCCCGAGTTCGAGGTGTTCCTGGAGCGTCTCACCGAGGACTACGCGCACTACTCCTTCGAGTTCGCGGCCCAGGAGGCCCACGTGCCGGTCGCGCAGATCGAGGAGCTCGCACGCCTGGTCGCCCAGGCCGGCACCAGCCTCGCCACCCACACGTGGCGCTCGGCCGCCGCCGGCAACCTCGGCGGCTGGCAGATCGCGCGCAGCCTCTTCTTCCTCAACGTCCTGACCGGCAGCGTCGGCACCGTCGGCGGCACCCACCCCAACGGCTGGGACAAGTTCATCGCGCACTTCCCGGACATGCCCGAGGCCAACGACAGCTGGAGCGAGAAGCTCTGGCCGATCGAATACCCGCTGACCACCAACGAGATGTCGATCCTCCTGCCGCACCTCCTCAAGGACGGCCGGGGCAAGCTGGACGTGTACTTCAGCCGGGTCTACAACCCGCTCTGGGTCAACCCCGACGGGTTCACCTGGATCGACGTGCTCAAGGACGCCAGCAAGATCGGCCTGCACGTCGCGCTCACCCCGACCTGGAGCGAGTCCGCCACGTTCGCCGACTACGTGCTGCCCATGGGGCACGCGTCGGAGCGCCACGACACCATGTCCTTCGAGACCCACACGTCGAAGTGGCTGGCGTTCCGCCAGCCGGTGACGCGGGTCGCGATGGAGCGCCGCGGCATCCCCTACCGGGACAGCCGGGACACCAACCCGGGCGAGGTCTGGGAGGAGAACGAGTTCTGGTTCGCGCTGTCCTGGAAGATCGATCCGGACGGCTCGCTCGGCATCCGTCGGTACTTCGAGTCGAAGGACCGACCCGGCGAGATGATGACGCAGGACGAGTACTACGAGACGCTCTTCGCCCACAGCGTCCCCGGCCTGCCCCAGGCGGCGGAGCAGCAGGGCCTGAGCCCACTGGCCTACATGCGGAAGTACGGCGTCTTCGAGATCGCCAAGGACGTCTACCGGCTCGACGAGCGCCCGCTCACCGAGGCGGAGCTGGACGGGGCGGTCGCCGACCAGAACGGCGTGCTTCGCAAGCCCGTCACCCTCGACTCCGCCCCGCCTCTCGTGGGCGAGGCCGGAGCGGTGGGGGTGGTGCACGCGGACGGCTCGAAGACGGCGGGCTGGCTCTCGCCGTCACGTAAGCTGGAGCTCTACTCCACGACGCTCGCGGACTGGGGCTGGCCGGAGCAGGCCACACCGGGCTACATCGAGTCCCACGTCTCGGCCCGGAAGATCGACCGGGCGAACGACGAGTTCGTGCTGATGCCGAACTTCCGGCTTCCGACGCTGATCCACACCCGGTCGGGCAACGCGAAGTACCTCAACGAGATCGCCAACACCCACCCCCTGTGGTTCAACCACGGGGACGCCGACGCGCTCGGCGTGGCGACCGGCGACCTGGTGCGCGTGACCACCGAGATCGGCCACTTCGTGGCCCGGGCGTGGGCGACCGAGGCGATCCGGCCCGGCGTGGTCGGGCTCTCCCACCACATGGGCCGGTGGATGCAGGAGGGCCACCCCGGCAGCCGCTGGGTGATGGGCAAGGTCGACCTGAACAGGTCGGACGACGGCATCTGGAGGCTCCGCTACCTCGAGGGGGTCAAGCCGTTCAAGAGCGACGACCCCGACTCCGAGCGCATCTACTGGGACGACCCGGGTGTGCACCAGAACCTCGCGTTCCCGGTCCAGCCGGACCCGATCTCGGGGATGCACTGCTGGCACCAGAAGGTGCGCATCGAGAAGGCGCACGAGGGTGACCAGTACGGCGACGTCGAGGTCGACGTGACCAGGTCGCGCGAGGTCTACCGGCGGTGGCTGGCGATGACCCGGCCGGGCCCGGGCCCCGACGGCCAGCGCCGCCCGGAGTTCATGATGCGGCACGTCACTCCGAAGCGGTCCGCCTACCGGATGGCTGCCGTCACCCCGAGCGGGGACGACCAGTGAGGGTCCTGCCGCGCCACCAGGTGTTCGCGACGGTCGACCTCGAGGCCGCGCGCAGCGCCGTCGGTGCCGTCCGAGACCCGGAGCTCGGCCTCACGCTGGCCGAGGCCGGCATGCTCGCCGACCTGCGGGTCGGCCGCGGCGGCGTCCTCCACGCCACGGTGCGGCTCACGACGCCGACCTGCCCGATGCGCGAGCAGATCGGCGGAGACGTCGCCACGGCCGCGGGCGCCGTGGCCGGCGTGACCCGGGTCGAGGTGCGGTTCGAGGCGATGACCGATCCCGAGCGGATGAGCCTGTCCGCGCGGCTGCGCGGAGGGCGCGAGTCAGGCCACCCGTTCGGGCCCGACTCCGGCACCCGCGTCTACGCGGTCGCCAGCGGGAAGGGCGGGGTCGGCAAGTCGACGGTGACGGCCAACCTCGCCGTGGCGCTCGCCCAGCAGGGCAAGCGGGTCGGTGTGCTCGACGCCGACGTGTGGGGCTGGTCGGTCCCGCAGCTCTTCGGCGTACGCCGGCCGCCGGTCGCGCTGAAGGGGTTGATGCTGCCGCTGCAGGCCCACGGCGTCGCGTTGATGTCGGTCGGCTTCCTCGTCGACGGCGACGAGCCGGTGGTCTGGCGCGGGCCGATGCTGCACAAGGCGATCGAGCAGTTCCTCGGTGACGTGCACTGGGGAGAGCTCGACGTGCTGCTGATCGACCTGCCTCCGGGCACCGGTGACGTCACGTTGACGCTGCTCGAGCTGCTCCCCGACGCGCAGCTGCTGGCCGTCACCACGCCGCAGGTGGCGGCGCAGACCGTGGCCGCGCGGGTGGGCCGGATGGCCCTGGACGCGCGGATGCCGGTGGCCGGGGTGATCGAGAACATGTCGGCGCTCGTCTGCTCCTCGTGCGACGCGCACACCCCGCTGTTCGGCGAGGGCGGTGGGGAGCGCCTCGCCGCCGGGCTGGGGACGGCGCTGCTCGGCCAGGTGCCCCTCGACCTCCCGCTCCGGACCGCCGGGGATCTCGGCACGCCGGCCATGGTGGCTGCCCCGGACGCCGCGTCCGTCGTGGAGCTGCGCAGGATCGCCGCAAGCCTGCCGGTGGTCCGCCGCAGCCTGGTCGGGCGTTCGCTGTCGCTGACCGTCGTGTGAGGACGGAGGTCGGGCGCAGCGGTCAGGCGCATAGCCCGTTGGCGGCGGCGGCGTCCTTGGAGCCGTTGGGGTTGCTGCCGCTGACGGCACCCTTGCCGAGCTTGCCCAGCGGCTCGTCGTCGGTCACCTTCTGCCACAGCTGCTCGGCGTCCGGGGTGAACCGCAGCCGGCCCCAGTTGGGGTCGCCGACCGGGAAGTCGGTCGTCGGCGCGGTGACGAACTTGATGTGCTGGAGGTCGGCGCCGTTGACCGACATCGCGAGCTTGACGAGCTTGCCGGCGCTGGCCAGGTCGGGGCTGGTCTCGATCGAGCCGGTGAGGGCCCGGGCGAAGCTGTAGAGGCGGTCCGGCCTGGTCAGTGTGTCGGCGGACTTCACCTTCCCGATCATCGAGGCGATGAACGCCTGCTGGCGCTTCATCCGGCCCAGGTCGGAGTTCGCCGTCGAGTGCCGCTCCCGCACGTACTGCAGGGCCCGGTCGCCGTCGAGGGTCTGGGTGCCCGCGTCGAAGTGGATGTGCGCCAACTCGTCGTCGATCGGCTCCGGGATGCAGACCTCGACGCCGTGGACGGCGTCCACCATGCCCTTGAAGCCGCCGAAGTTCAGCGTGATGTAGGAGTCGACGTAGATGCCGGTCACGGCCTCGAGCTGCTTGACCGTGCACTCCGGCCCGCCCAGGGCGAACGCCTCGTTCCACGGCACGTCCTGCGCGCCCGGCACGGTCTCGCTGCCGTTGGTGCAGTCCGGTCGGTCGACGAGGATGTCGCGCGCGATCGAGATGCCGTACGCCGACTTCCGGCCGTCCTCGACATGGATCAGCATCGTGGTGTCCGAGCCGCCCTCGCCCGCTTCCTTGTCGATGTCGCAGCCCTCGCAGTCGCGGGCGTCGCTGCCCATGACGAGGATGTTGAGCTCCGAGGTGTCCAGCACCGGCTTGGGGCGGCTCACCTCGTGGTCGATGGGCTCGCCGGCGGTGATCCCGCTGTCGATGCGGTTGTAGGCGAACACCACGGTCGCGGCGGTGACCATCGCGATCACGAGCTCGGCCACGACGATCACCCGCAGGGCGGTGCGGCGGTGGTGGCGAGCGACTTCGGGCACGTCGGGATCCTTCCAGAGGACTCCCGAGATCCGTGGGCTTCCAGCGTACGTGCCCACCGGAAGTCGACCCCGGGATAGGCTCGTGGTCGTGTCCGATTCCCGCCAGAGGATGTCGGCGGCGCCAGTCAGGATGGTGCCATGACCAGCACCGAGAGGCACGACGCGCGACTCGACCGCGAGTCCTGCTACCGCGCCGTCAAGTCGCGCGACCGGCGGTTCGACGGCGTCTTCTACACCGCGGTGAGCACCACCGGCATCTACTGCCGGCCCTCCTGCCCGGCGCGGACCCCGGCGTTCCACAACGTCACGTTCCACCCGAGCGCCGCCTCCGCGCAGGGCGCCGGCTACCGCGCCTGCAAGCGCTGCCTGCCCGACGCGACCCCGGGCAGCCCCGACTGGGACGTCGCCGCCACGGCAGCCGGCCGCGCGATGCGCCTAATCGCGGACGGCGTGGTGGACCGCGAGGGCGTCGAAGGCCTCGCCCGGCGGGTCGGCTACACCCCGCGCCACCTGACCCGCATCCTCACGTCCGAGCTCGGCGCGGGACCGCTCGCGCTCGCCCGGGCCAAGCGGGCGCAGACCGCGCGAGTGCTCATCGAGACCACCGAGCTCACCTACGCCGACGTCGCGTTCGCGTCCGGCTTCTCCAGCGTCCGGCAGTTCAACGACACCATCCGCGAGGTCTACGCCGCGTCACCCACCGACCTGCGCGGCCGCCGCGGCGGCCACGCCGCCACCACCGGCACGGTGACGATGCGGCTCGCGGTGCGCACGCCGTACCTTGGCTCCGCACTGCTGTCGTTCCTCGCCACCCGCGCGGTGCCGGGGGTCGAGGCCGCGGGGCCGGGCTGGTACGCCCGGACGCTCGCGCTCCCGCACGGGTCGGGCACGGTCCGGCTCGAGGTGCCCGACAGCAAGGAGCCCGGGCAGACCGCCTTCGCGGTCGCGACGTTCGCGCTCGACGACCTGCGCGACACCGCCGCGGCCACCGAACGGGTGCGCCGGATGCTCGACGCCGACTGCGACCCGCTGGCGGTCGCCGACGCGTTCGCCGGCGACCCGGTGGTCGGGCCGCTCGCGCGGACGTGGCCGGGGCTGCGCGTGCCGGGCCACGTCGACGGCCACGAGATCGCGGTCCGCGCCGTGCTCGGCCAGCAGGTCAGCGTCGCCGGGGCGCGCACGGTCGCGGCCCGGCTCGTCGAGACCCATGGCCGGCCGGTCGCCCACCCGACCGAGGGACTCACCCACCTGTTCCCCGACGCCGGGACGCTCGCCGGCCTGTCGCCCGAGGACCTGCCGATGCCGCGCGCCCGCGGGCGGGCGCTGATCGCCCTGTGCGAGGCACTGGCGAGTGGAGACCTCGCGCTCGACCGTGGGCCCGACCGCGACGACGTACGCCGGGCGCTGCTGGCGATCCCCGGCATCGGGCCGTGGACTGCCGACTACATCGCGCTGCGCGCGCTCGGCCATCCCGACGTGTTCCTGCCGACCGACGTCGGCATCCGCGACGCCCTGGCCGGCCTCGGCCACGACCCGTCGACCGCGGACGAGCTGGCCCGGGGCTGGTCGCCCTGGCGCTCGTACGCCCAGCTGTACCTCTGGCAGACCCTCGTGGCCCTCGGGAAGGAGAACTGAGATGTGGACCGTGATCGACTCGCCGATCGGCGAGCTGCGACTGGTCGAGCACAACGGCGCGATCACCGCGATCGAGTTCTCGCCGTTCCGTGACTCAGACGGGCGTCCCCGGGGCGACCGCGACGATGCCCACCCGCTGCTCGTCGAGGCGGCCCGCCAGCTGCGGGCCTACTTCGACCGCGACCTCAAGGAGTTCGACCTGCCGCTGGCCCCTGCCGGCAGCGCGTTCCAGCAGCGGGTGTGGGCCGAGCTGCTCGGCGTCGCGTGGGGCGAGACCGCGTCGTACGGCGAGGTCGCGCACCGCCTCGGCATGACCAACGCCGCCTCGCGGGCCGTCGGCCTGGCCAACGGCCGCAACCCGATCCCGATCGTGATCCCGTGCCACCGCATCATCGGCGCCAACGGCACCCTCACCGGCTACGCCGGCGGCCTCCCCCGCAAGCAGCTGCTCCTCGAGCTCGAGCAGGATGCTTTGTTCTGAAAGACGTTGACCCGCCCGAAACTTTCGGGCGGGTCAACGTCACGAGCTCGAGCCGCCCGAAAGTTTCGGGCGGGTCAACCTATTCGGCGGCAGCCCGCCGCAGTGACTCGCTGAGCCGCTCGGCGGCGGCGAGTACGGCGGGGGCGTGCATCCGGCCGGGCTGGCGCGAGAGCCGCTCGAGCGGGCCGGAGACCGACACGGCGGCGATCACCTTGCCGCCGGGGGAGCGGACCGGGGCGGACACCGAGGCGACGCCCTGCTCACGCTCACCGACGGACTGCGCCCAGCCACGGCGGCGGATGCCGGAGAGCGCGGCCGCGGAGAACGCGGCGTTCTGGAGGCCGCGGTGCATCCGCTCTGGGTCCTCCCAGGCCAGCAGGATCTGCGCGGCCGACCCGGCGCGCATGGTGAGCTGCGAGCCGACCGGGATCGTGTCGCGCAGGCCGCTGGGCCGCTCGGCGGCGGCGACGCAGACTCGGTGCTCGCCCTGGCGCCGCCACAGCTGGGCGGACTCGCCGGTGATGTCGCGCAGGCGGGCGAGCACGGGGCCCGCGGTCGCCAGCAGACGGTCCTCGCCGGCCGCGGCCGAGAGCTCCGCGAGCCGCGGCCCGAGCACGAAGCGGCCCTGCATGTCGCGGGCCACGAGACGGTGGTGCTCGAGGGCGACGGCCAGCCGGTGGGCGGTCGGCCGGGCCAGTCCGGTGCCGGCGACCAGGCCCGCGAGCGTCGCCGGACCCGCCTCGAGGGCGGTGAGCACGAGGGCGGCCTTGTCGAGGACGCCCACTCCGCTGGAATTGTCCATATGGCAATACTGGCGTCTCAGATCATGGGACGCAAGCGTTAGCATCTGTGATGTTGTCGAAGGAGGCGGCCCGATGAGTCGGGCCATCGCGAGCGCACGAGGGAGAGAGTCATGGGCAAGACCTTGGCCGAGAAGGTCTGGGACGAGCACGTCGTCCGGTCGACACCAGGGGAGCCGGACCTCCTCTACATCGACCTCCACCTGATCCACGAGGTCACCTCCCCGCAGGCGTTCGACGGGCTCCGTCTCGCCGGCCGCACGGTGCGCCGGCCCGACCTCACCATCGCGACCGAGGACCACAACGTCCCCACCCTCGACTGGGACAAGCCGATCGCCGACCCGGTGTCCAAGACCCAGGTCGACACGCTGCGCCGCAACTGCGAGGAGTTCGGGGTCCGGCTGCATCCGCTCGGCGACGTCGAGCAGGGCATCGTCCACGTCGTCGGTCCCCAGCTCGGGCTCACCCAGCCCGGCATGACGATCGTCTGCGGCGACAGCCACACCAGCACCCACGGTGCGTTCGGCGCGATCGCGTTCGGCATCGGCACGTCCGAGGTCGAGCACGTGCTCGCGACCCAGACGCTGATGCAGGCCAAGCCCAAGACCATGGCCGTGACCATCGAGGGCAGCCTGCCGCCGGGCGTCACCGCCAAGGACATGGTGCTGACGCTGATCGCGCACACCGGCACCGGCGGCGGCCAGGGCTACATCGTCGAGTACCGCGGCCAGGCCGTCGAGGAGCTCTCGATGGAGGCCCGGATGACGGTCTGCAACATGTCGATCGAGTGGGGCGCCAAGGCCGGCCTCATCGCGCCCGACCAGACGACCTTCGACTACATCGAGGGCCGGCCCGAGGCGCCGAAGGGCGCCGACTGGGACGCCGCCGTCGCCCACTGGAAGACGCTGGTCACCGACCCCGACGCTCACTTCGACAAGGAGATCGTGCTCGACGCGAGCACGATGACCCCGTTCGTCACCTGGGGCACCAACCCGGGACAGGGCGTGCCGCTGGGCGGTGCCGTCCCCGACCCTTCGCAGTACGACGACGACTCCGACCGCATCGCCGCCGAGAAGGCGTGCGAGTACATGGGCCTCGAGCCCGGCACGCCCATGCGCGACATCAAGGTCGACACGGTCTTCATCGGCTCGTGCACGAACGGCCGCATCGAGGACCTCCGCGCCGCCGCCGCGATCATCAAGGGCCGCCAGGTCGACAAGGACACCCGCCTGCTGGTGGTGCCCGGCTCGGTGCGGGTGCGCCTGCAGGCCGAGGAGGAGGGCCTCGACGTCATCTTCAAGGAGGCCGGCGCCGAGTGGCGTGGTGCCGGCTGCTCGATGTGCCTGGGCATGAACCCCGACACCCTGTCGCCGGGGGAGCGCAGCGCGTCGACCTCCAACCGCAACTTCGAGGGACGGCAGGGCAAGGGCGGCCGCACCCACCTGGTCTCGGTGCCGGTGGCCGCGGCGACCGCGATCCGCGGCACGCTCTCCTCGCCCGCCGACCTCGACTGACTCCTGCACCGAACGGAACAGCTGACATGGACAAGTTCACCACCCACACCGGCGTCGGCGTCCCGCTGCGCCGCAGCAACGTCGACACCGACCAGATCATCCCGGCGGTCTACCTCAAGCGCGTGACGCGCACCGGCTTCGAGGACGGGCTGTTCGCCGCCTGGCGCAACGACCCGGGTTTCGTGCTCAACAACGAGGCGTACGCCGGCGGTTCGGTCCTGGTGGCCGGTCCCGACTTCGGCACCGGCTCCTCGCGGGAGCACGCCGTCTGGGCCCTGCAGAACTACGGCTTCAAGGCCGTGATCTCGCCCCGGTTCGCCGACATCTTCCGCGGCAACTCCGGCAAGGCCGGCCTGCTCGCAGCGCAGGTCGACGAGAAGGTCGTCCAGAGGCTGTGGGACCTCCTCGAGGAGCACCCCGGCACCACGGTGACGGTCGACCTGGAGTCGCGCACGGTCCGCGCTGGTGAGGGAGCCGACGCGATCGAGGACTCCTTCGACATCGACGACTACACGCGCTGGCGGCTGCTCGAGGGCCTCGACGACATCGGCATCACCCTCGGGCACGCCGACGAGATCGCGTCCTACGAGTCGACGCGGCCCAGTTGGAAGCCCGCGACGATCCACGCGATCTAACGGTCGGCCAAGACGCTCCAAGAGGGCGGAATCCCAAGCAGGCTTGGGATTCCGCCCTCTCTGTTTGCCCAATCCCGCTCTGCTGACCGGATTCCGCGAAGAGAAGATTCAGAAAAACACGGGCGAAAACACCCTGTGGTGATTGTGAGTGAGGCCACGAATACCTAGCGTGCGTTGAAGAAAGTCGGGCACGAGCTCGACCACTTGTCGTTCATTGGAAGGGAAGACAGTGAACAAGTCAGAGTTCATCGACGCGCTGGCTGCGCGTTACGAGGGGAACCGCAAGGCTGCGGCGCACGCTCTCGAGTCCGTGCTGGACACGATCACGCGCGAGGTCGCGAAGGGCGAGAAGGTCGCCATCACGGGCTTCGGGTCCTTCGAGAAGCGGGTGCGTGAGGCTCGTTGGGTGCGTAATCCGCAGACCGGTGCGCGCATCAAGGCGAAGAAGACCGCCGTTCCGAAGTTCACCGCCGGCGCAGACCTCAAGAACGTCGTCTCGGGTGCCAAGAAGCTCCCGAAGCTGACGTTGGCTGCCGGTCCGGCCGCGGCGAAGAAGGCCTCGGCCGCCGCGAAGAAGGCGTCGCCGGTCAAGGCCTCCGCGTCGGCCAAGAAGGCCGCGCCGGCCAAGAAGGCCGCTCCGGCCAAGAAGGCTGCTCCGGCGAAGAAGGCGCCTGCTGCCAAGAAGGCTCCGGCCAAGAAGACGGCGGCGAAGTCGACGCCTGCCAAGAAGACGACGACCGCCAAGGCCGTCGCCAAGAAGACGCCCGCCAAGAAGGCGCCGGCCAAGAAGGCGCCTGCTGCGAAGAAGGCTCCGGCCAAGAAGGCCCCTGCCAAGAAGACGGCCAAGAAGGCCTGACGCTCAGCGCTCGACGGGCCGCCACCCTCGCGGGTGGCGGCCCGTCGTCATGTCCGGGTCGTGGAGCGGGGTCAGGTCGGGGGGACGACGGCCGCGGTGTAGCGGCCGACTCCGAGGGCGACGGCATCCCGCAGGTCGTCGAGGTCGTCCACGTCTCGTCGCAGCGAGGGCGCCACGTCGACCAGCTCCTGGGCCCCGGCGCGCCGGTGCTCCCGCCGCGAGGCCGGCCCGAAGCGTGGGTCGAACTCGTCGACGGCCGCGGCGTACATCGTGGTGCCGACTCCCGCGGCGTCCGGCACGAACCACGGGTGCGCGGTGAGGACCCGCGCCAGGGTGTCGTCGAGGTCGGCGACCCGCAACGCGGGCAGGTCGGCGCAGAGCGCCACCGGCCGCAGGTGCGGCCAGCGTCGTCCGGCCTCGGCCGCGGCCTGTCGCAGGGTGCCGTTGAGGTCGCCGCTCACCCCGTCGGGCAGCGACGCCGCGCCGAGCTCGCCGACCAGGGAGGCGACGTGCACGTCGTCGGTGACCACCAGCACCCGGGCGACCGCGACCGACGCCACGCAGGCCGCGACCGTGTCCAGGGCGAAGGCCTCCGCCAAGGCGCGTCGCGACCCCGGGCCCAGACCCACGAGCCGGGACTTGCCGACGGCGGGAGGCTTCACCGGGATGAGCGCGGCGTACTGCTGGTCGGACATCCCCACGATCCTGTCAGGTGCGTCCGGCCGGCCCGGCGCGGCGTCCCCGCGATGGGACGGGTGGCAGCGGGGCGACCGAGTAGCCTGCGTCCGTGACGGTACGCAAGCTCCAGCAGAGGCGCGGATGGGCGTGGAACCTCGCGGTTCCCATCATCAAGCCGCTGCTGCTGGCCACGACCACGCGTGAGTGGATCGGTGGCGAGAACATCCCCGAGTCGGGCGGGTTCATCCTCGCGCTCAACCACGTCTCGCACGTCGACCCGTTGACTGCTGCGCACATCGTCTACGACCACGGACGGCTGCCGCGCTACCTGGCCAAGTCCGGCCTGTTCAAGAGCCGCGCGGGCGCGTGGTTCTTCACCGCCGCCGGCCAGATCCCCGTCGAGCGGCTCACCAAGAACGCCGTGGGCGCCTACGACGCCGCGGTCGAGGCGGTCCGTCGCGGCGAGTGCGTGGTGGTCTACCCCGAGGGCACCATCACCCGCGACCCGGGCGGCTGGCCGATGACCGGCAAGTCTGGGGCTGCGCGGATCGCGCTCGCGACCGGCTGCCCGGTCATCCCGGTCGGGCAGTGGGGCGCGCAGCAGCTGCTGGCGCCGTACACGAAGAAGCCCGACCTGTTCCCGCGCAAGAAGATCACCATGAAGGTCGGCACGCCCGTCGACCTCTCCGACCTGGTCGACCAGCCGCGCACAGGCGCGGTGGTCCAGCAGGCGACCGACCGGATCATGGCCGCGATCACCGCGCTCGTCGAGGACGTGCGCGGCGAGACCGCGCCGGCCGAGCGCTTCGACATGAAGAAGGCCGGGGTGCGCCAGATCGGCAACCCGAACAAGAAGGACCGCGCATGAGCACGGGCAAGGTCGCGGTGTTCAGCGCCGGGTCGTGGGGCACCGCGTTCTCGCTAGTGCTCGCCGATGCCGGCAACGACGTGACGATGTGGGCCCGCCGCGAGGAGGTCGCCTCGGCGATCAACGAGCAGCGGGAGAACCCCGAGTACCTCCCCGGCGTCGAGCTCCCGCCGCACGTCTCCGCGACGCACGACGTCGAGAAGGCGCTGCACGGCGCAGACGTCGTCGTGCTCGCCACCCCGTCGCAGACGCTGCGGGGCAACCTCACCGAGTGGGCGCCGTACGTCGAGCAGGACGCGGTGTTCGTCTCGCTGATGAAGGGAGTCGAGCTCGGCACCCTGGAGCGGATGAGCCAGGTGATCGCCGAGGTGACCGGCGCCGGCCCGGAGCGGATCGCGGTCGTCAGCGGCCCCAACCTCGCCAAGGAGATCGCCCGTCGCGAGCCCGCGGCGTCGGTCGTCGCCTGCGAGGACGAGGCGGTCGCGAAGCTGCTCCAGGCGCGGATCCACTCACCGGCGTTCCGTCCCTACACCAGCGTCGACGTGCTCGGCTGCGAGCTCGGCGGTGCCTACAAGAACGTCGTCGCCCTCGCGGTCGGCATGGCCGTGGGGCTCGGGTTCGGCGACAACACGACCGCGTCGGTGATCACCCGGGGCCTCGCCGAGACCGCGCGGCTGGCGATGGCGCTCGGCGCCAACCCCCTCACGCTGATGGGCCTGGCGGGCCTGGGCGACCTGGTCGCCACCTGCTCCTCACCGCTCTCGCGCAACCGCACGTTCGGGGAGAAGCTCGGCCAGGGCTTGACGGCCGCGGAGATCTACGCGACGACCCGCCAGGTCGCCGAGGGAGCCAAGTCGTGCACGTCGCTGCTGGCCCTCGCCGACCGCACCGGCATCGACGCCCCGATCGCCCACCACGTCACCGCGGTCGTCGACGGCCGGATGACCGCGCAGGAGATGATGGACGCCTTCATCGCCCGCGACACCAAGGCTGAGACGGACTGAGACGAGCAGCGTCGCGCGAGGAACGAGCGCGGCGCGTGGGCTCGGCCAGATCGAGCAAGCGACGCGACTGAGGAACGAAGTCGCGCGAGCGCGTCGAGATCCAGTGAGGTGCGTAGGGCATCGTGGGTCTCGATACGCCGTGGCTCGTCCCTCGCCACGGCTACTCGACCACCGAACCGCGGTTGGCCGGTGTCAGCCCAGGTCGTCGAGCGCGGCCCGCAGGTCGTCCCACAGGTCGTCGACGTCCTCGATGCCGACCGACAGCCGCACGAGCCCGTCGGGGATCGTGGCCGGCTCGGCCTTCCAGCGGCGGCGTCGCTCGAACGTCGACTCCACCCCGCCGAGCGAGGTGGCGTGCACCCACAGGCTGGTCGAGCGGGTGAGCAGGTCCGCGGTGTCGGCGCCGCCGGCGACCACGATCGCGACGATGCCGCCGAAGCCCGGGTAGCGCACCTCGGCGACCGCAGGGTGCCCCTCGAGGCGGCGGACGAGCTCGGCGGCGTTGGCCTGCGCGCGCTCGACGCGCAGGTGCAGGGTACGCAGGCCGCGCAGCGCGAGCCACGCCTCGAGCGTGCCGGGCGTCGAGCCCATCAGGTCGCGCCGGCCCTTGAGGACGGTGTAGAGCTCCTCGTCGCCGGCGACGATCGCGCCCATCAGGACGTCGCTGTGCCCGGCGAGGTACTTGGTGACGGAGTGGACGACGAGGTCGGCGCCCATCGTGAGCGGGCGCTGCAGGATCGGGGTCGCGAACGTGTTGTCGACCACGACGTACGCCCCCGCCTCGCGCGCGGCGGCGGCGATCGTCGCGATGTCGGCGAGCTCGAGCGCCGGGTTGGTGGGGGACTCCAGCCACACCAGCGCCGCGTCCGCCGCGGCGGCGACGACCGCGTCGGTGTCGGTGATGTCGACGAGCAAGGTGTGCACCCGGCCGCGGCTCTCGAGATCGGCGAGCTGGAGCAGCGTGCCGGTATAGGCGTGCACGGGTGCGACGACCAGCCCGTCGTGCCCGACCAGGTCGAGCACGGTGGTCACCGCGGCCATGCCCGACGAGAACGCCAGCGCGCGGCCGCCCTCCAGCGACCCGAGCACGTCCTCGAACGCCGACCAGGTCGGGTTGCCGTAGCGGCCGTACTCCACGCCGCCGGTGGCGACGTACGTCGAGGCCATCGTGATCGGCTCGTTCAGCGGCCGGTCCGGCTCGCGCGCGGGCCGTCCGGCGGTGACGGCGATCGTGGCCGGCTGGTGGTTCCGCGAGGCGCTGCTCATGCCACCACGCTAGACGGATAGGGTCGGGCGCGATGAACGAGTCTCGCCGCAGGCCCCGGGTCGCCGTCGTGTTCGGCGGCAAGTCCAGCGAACACGCGATCTCCTGCGTGACGGCCGGCAGCGTGCTGGCCGCGATCGACCGTGAGGCGTACGACGTCGTGCCGATCGGCATCGCGACCGACGGCCGCTGGGTGCTGGAGTCCGGCGACCCCGAGCGGCTGCGCATCGAGGGACCCGACAAGCTGCCCCAGGTCGACGGCGACCGCGCGGCCATCGCGCTCGCGCCCGAGAGTGCGTCGACCTCGCTGGTCGTCACCGAGCCGACGCAGCCGCCCCGCGCGCTCGGAGAGGTCGACGTGGTCTTCCCGTTGCTGCACGGGCCGTGGGGCGAGGACGGCACCATCCAGGGCCTGCTGGAGATGGCCGGGGTCCGCTACGTCGGCGCGGGCGTGCTCGCCTCCGCCGTGAGCATGGACAAGGCGTACATGAAGGTCGTGCTGGCCGCCGCCGGGCTTCCCGTGCTGCCGTCGACCACGGTGAACAGGCGCGAGTGGACGCGCGACCCGGAGCGTTGCCGCACCCGCGCCGACGTGCTCGGCTACCCGCTGTTCGTCAAGCCCGCCCGCGGCGGCTCGAGCATGGGCATCTCCAAGGTGCACGACCGCTCCGAGCTCGACGACGCGGTCGCGGAGGCGCTGCGCCACGACCCGAAGGTGCTGGTCGAGGCCGCCGCCGTCGACGCCCGCGAGATCGAGTGCGGTGTGCTCGAGTCGCTCGACGGCAGGCCGCAGACCAGCGTCCCCGCGGAGATCCGGTTCTCGGAGGAGCACGAGTTCTACGACTTCGCGGCCAAGTACCTTCCCGAGGAGCACACCGAGCTCGACGTGCCCGCCGACCTGCCCGACGCGCTGACCCGTCAGATCCAGGAGCTGTCCGTGCGCGCGTTCGAGGCGGTCGGCTGCGAGGGCCTCGCCCGGGTCGACTTCTTCGTGCTGCCGGGGGAGCGGGTGGTGGTCAACGAGATCAACACGATGCCCGGCTTCACCCCGACCTCGATGTTCCCGCGGATGTGGGCGGCCTCGGGCGTCGACTACCCGGCGCTCGTGGACCGGCTGATCCAGCTGGCCTTGCAGCGCGACACCGGCCTGCGCTGACGCGGTTCTAGACGCACTCGTCCTGGAGCGTGAGGTGCCGCTTCACCAGGGCGGCGAGCGTCGCGAGCGCGTCCGCCGACGGGGCGCCGCGCTGCTCGGCCGGCACCCGGAGCGAGACCCGGGGCGCGTAGCCGACCGCGGTCAGCACCGCGTCGGAGTCCTGGTCCTGCTCCTGCTCCGGTGGCACGAACCAGCCGACGCCGGAGACGTCGGTGCAGGCGGAGAACTGGTCGAACTCCTCCGGTACGCCGACCCCGCAGGTCAGCACGATCGCCGGGTCGCCCCAGGCGGCGCCGTACGCCGTGTCGCCGGTGATCTCGCGTGCGTCCAGGCCGGCGAGCGTGTCGGGCAGGTCGTCGACGAACCCCTCGCACGCCGTCCGGTCGGCGGCCGAGAGCGCGGGCGCGTCGATCTCGACCGGGCCCGCGGAGCAGCCGGTCGCGAGGAGCGCCAGAACCACCGCAGACACGACAGCGCCCCGGGTCCGCGGGGACCCGGGGCGCCGACGACGTGCGGCGGGGGTCACCCTCAGATGTGGACGACCGGGCAGGTCAGCGTGCGGGTGATGCCCTCGAGGTTCTGCACCTTGGAGACGACCAGCTTGCCGAGCTCGTCGACGTTGCGGGCCTCGGCGCGCACGATCACGTCGTAGGGGCCGGTGACGTCCTCGGCGAGGGTCACGCCCTTCACCTGGGCGATGGCGGAGGCGACCTCGGCGGCCTTGCCGACATCGGTCTGGATCAGGATGTACGCCTGGACGACCATCGAGCTCTCCCTGAGGTTTGGGGCGGTCTGGGGATCTTCGTGCTGCGGGGCTGTGCCACGCCAACCTACCGTGCGGTACCCGCCGCCGCATCTGGTGGGATGGGTGCATGCCGTTCCCCCCTGACGCGACGCTGTCCGACGCCGGCGAGTTCGGCCTGATCCGTGCGCTGGTCGACCTGTTCCCGCAGGGCGAGGAGGTGCTGGTCGGCCCCGGCGACGACGCCGCGGTGCTCCGGGTGCGCACGGGACACGTGGTGGTCTCCACAGACCTGATGGTCGAGGGGCGGCACTTCCGCCGCGAGTGGGCCGACGCCGCAGACGTCGGTCACCGGGCCGCCGCGCAGAACATCTCCGACGTCAACGCGATGGGTGGCCGGGCCACCTCGCTGACGATCGGGCTGGCCGCGCCGGCCGAGCTGCCCGTGCAATGGGCGCTGGACTTCGCGCGCGGCTTCGCCGAGGAGTGCTCGCTCGTCGGCGCCAGCGTCGTGGGCGGCGACCTGAGCCGCGCCGACGAGATCGTGATCGCCGTGACCGTGCTCGGCGCCTGCACCCAGGCGCCGGTGCTGCGCTCCGGGGCGCGGCCCGGTGACGTGCTGGCGCTGCGCGGGCGGCAGGGCTGGGCCGCCGGCGGGCTGACCGTGCTCGGCCGGGGCTTCCGCTCCCCGCGGGTGCTCGTGGAGGCCTACCGGCGCCCGGAGCCGCCGTACGACGCCGGCCGGGAGGCCGCCGAGGCGGGCGCCACCGCGATGATCGACGTCTCCGACGGCCTGCTCGCCGACGCCGGCCACGTCGCCGCCGACTCCGGGGTCGCCATCGACGTGCACACCGCGGCGTTCGAGATCCCCGAGCCGCTGCGGGCCGTCGGCGCGGCCCTGGGCGCGGACCCGATGCAGTTCATCCTCGGCGGAGGCGACGACCACGCGCTGCTCGCGACGTTCCCCGACGTCGCGTCGGTGCCGGCCGGCTGGTCGGTCGTCGGCGCGGTCACCGAGGGTGAGGGCGTCACCGTCGACGGGGCGGAGTACGTCGGCCCCACGGGCTGGACGCACTATTAGGTGCCTGCGTCGCCCAGAGCTTGCTCGGGGCGACGCAGACGCAGCACCAAGGTCGAGTAGCCGCGCGGCTGAGGGACGAAGCCGCGACCGGCGTATCGAGACCCTGTACCTCTGCGGTCTCGATACGCTCGCTGGCGCTCGCTACTCGACCAACGAAAGGAAGGCCCCGACCGTGACGGTCGGGGCCTTCTCGAGAAGAGCTGGGCTCAGCGGGTGACCTTCCCGGCCTTGAGGCAGCCGGTGCACACGTTGAGGCGCTTGGGGGTGCCGTTGACGGTGGCACGCACGCGCTGGATGTTGGGGTCGAAGCGGCGCTTGGTGATCTTGCGCGACCACGGACGGTTGTTGCCGAAGCCCGGCTTCTTGGCGCAGATGTCGCAGACGGCAGCCACCGTGTGCTCCTTAAACGATCGAGGGTGTGGAACTTGATTCGCATGTGGGGCCCGCTGAGCGGGCAACCGCACAAGAGTATCCGATGGGCCCGGGCACGCGGAAATCGAGCGGACGCACTAACCTGTGGCACTCATCTTCCCGAGCAACGACTTCAGCGAGCAGTCTCCACGATCGAGGACGGCGATGGAAACTCCCCGCAGCGGCGCCATCACGCTGGAGGTGGTGCTGCGGTTCGTCGACATCGCCACGGACGCGCTGGCCGACGCCCGCGAGGAGATCGACGCGCTCAACGTCTATCCCGTGCCCGACGGCGACACCGGCACCAACATGTACCTCACGGTCTCGGCCGCCCGTGACGCGGTGCGCGAGGCCACCGGCGGTGACGGCGCCGTCGGCCCGGCAGCCGACCTCGGTACGGCGCTCGCCGCGTTCAGCCGGGGCGCGCTGCTCGGCGCTCGCGGCAACTCCGGGGTGATCCTCAGCGAGATGCTCGGGGCGATCGTGCGCCGGATCGCGCACGCCGACCCGGGGGAGCGCAACGCCCAGGTGATGGCCGACGCGCTGCGCCGGGCCACCGACGCGAGCTACGCCGCGGTCGGCACGCCGGTCGAGGGCACCATGCTCACCGTGACCCGTGCCGCCAGCGAGGCGGCCGCCGAGGTCGCCAAGGACTCGACCGCCCGCGCCCGGGACGTGTTCACCGCGGCCGCGGCCGCCGCCCGGGAGGCGCTGGCGCACACCCCCGAGCAGCTCCCCGCACTGCGCGCCGCCGGTGTCGTGGACGCCGGTGGCCGAGGGGTCAGCGTGATCCTCGACGCGGCGGAGACCGTGCTGACGGGCCGCCGGCCCACGCCGGTGACCGCGCCGTTCGGCAGCCACCACATCCCGGTCCCGGTGACCGCGACCGAGGGCGACCTGACGCCGGGCGGTCCCTCCTACGAGGTGATGTACCTCCTGGACGCCGACGACGCCGCGATGCCCGCTCTGCGCACGACGCTCAGCGCCCTCGGCGACTCGCTCGTCGTCGTCGGCGGCGAGGGTCTGTGGAACGTCCACGTGCACGTCGACGACGTCGGTGCCGCGATCGAGGCCGGCATCGCGGCCGGCCGTCCCCACCGGGTGCGGGTCACCCACTTCGCCGAGCAGATCGCCGCGGCCCGCAGCCGCACCGCCGCCCGCGACGGCCGCGCGGTCGTCGCGGTCGCGGCCGGTCCCGGCCTCGCGTCCCTGTTCGAGGAGGCCGGCGCGGTCGTCGTCCACGGCGGGCCCGGCCGCCGGCCCTCCACCGGGCAGCTCCTCGAGGCGATCACGTCGTGCGGGGCGTCCGAGGTCATCGTGCTGCCCAACGACCACGACTCGGTGCGGGTGGCGCAGATCGCGGCGAGCACCGCCGAGGCCGACTCCGACGGCGCGGTCCGGGTCGCGGTGATCCCCACGCAGGCGCAGGTCACCGGCCTCGCCGCGGTCGCCGTCCACGAGCCCGGCCGCTCCTTCGACCAGGACGTGCTCGAGATGACCGCCACCGCACGCCACGCCCGCCAGGGCGCGGTCACGGTCGCGGCCAAGCAGGCGATGACGATGGCGGGACCCTGCGAGCCCGGCGACGCGCTCGGCGTGATCGCCGGCGACTTCGCCGTCGTCGGCGACGACCTGTACGCCGTCGCCGTCGAGGTGCTGGACCGCCTGCTGGGCGGCGGCGGCGAGCTCGTCACGATCGTGGCCGGGGCGGAGGACGCCGAGGGGTCGCTCGCGACCCGGTGCGCGGGGTACGTCGAGGAGCACCACCCCGCTGTCGACGTCGTGGTGTACGACGGTGGGCAGGAGCGCTACCCGCTCCTCATGGCCGTCGAGTAGGAGTGAGTGGGAGATCCGGTGATCAGCCTCGACTCGCCCGTCGTCGCCGTCCTCGGCGACCACAAGAAGAAGCGTGCGGCGATCGAGGAGCGGCTCGGGCTGCGCTCGGTCGACGACCTGCTGCGCCACTTCCCCCGCCGCTACGTGAAGACCGGCGAGCTGACCCAGGTCGACGAGCTCCACGACGGCGACATGCTCACCGTGGTCGGCCAGATCGCCCGCAGCGAGCTCGCGACCTACAAGGACAGGCGGACCGGGCGCCCGGCGTACCGAGTGGACGTGACCGTCCGCACCGACGGACCGTCGTTCCGCATCTCGATGTTCGCCAAGAACCAGCACATGGGGGAGTGGCAGCAGCAGAAGCGGCTGCCGGTGGGACGCCGCGGCATCTTCGTCGGCAAGGTCAGCAGCTTCCGCGGCCAGTGGCAGCTCACCCACCCGCAGGTGGTGCTCTTCGGCTCACCCGACGAGGACGCGGCGCAGCTCTCGCTGGACGCGATCGGCGAGCTCTACCCGATCTACCCGCTCACGAAGGGCGTCGACTCCTGGGACCTCCAGCGGGCGGTCGCGTTCGCGCTGACGGTGGTCGAGGACGTCCCCGACGTGGTGCCGCCCGAGGTGCGCGAGGAACACGGTCTCCTCGACGTGCGGACCGCGCTGCGGCGGATCCACAACCCCGACGACTGGGGCCAGGTCACCAGCGCCCAGCGCCGGTTCCGGTTCGAGGAGGCGCTGGTCACCCAGCTGGTGCTCGCGCGCCGCCGGCGGGCGCTGCGCGGGCTGGGGGCGCAGGCGAGGACCGGTGCCGAGGGCGGCCTGCTGGCGGTGTTCGACGACCGGCTGCCGTTCGAGCTGACCGCCGGGCAGCGCGAGGTCGGCGCCCAGATCGAGCACGACCTCGCCCAGCCGCACCCGATGAACCGTCTCCTGCAGGGCGAGGTCGGCGCGGGCAAGACGCTGGTGGCGCTCCGCGCGATGCTGCGCGTCGTGGACTCCGGGGGGCAGGCGGCACTGCTGGCGCCCACCGAGGTGCTCGCCCAGCAGCACCACCGCTCGATCACCGCGATGCTGGGCGACCTGGCCGCCGGCGGCATGCTGGGCGGCGCCGCCGAGGCCACCAACGTGGAGCTGCTCACCGGGTCGATGACCAAGGCGCAGCGCACCGCGCCGATGTCGCGGATCGCCACCGGCGAGGCGGGCATCGTGATCGGCACGCACGCGCTGCTGGAGGAGAAGGTCGTCTTCGCCGACCTCGGCCTGGTGGTCGTCGACGAGCAGCACCGCTTCGGCGTGGAGCAGCGCGCCGCGCTCACCGACAAGGCCGGCACCCCGCCGCACGTGCTGGTGATGACGGCGACGCCGATCCCACGCACCGTCGCGATGACGGTGTTCGGCGACCTCGAGGTCTCCACGCTCACCGAGCTGCCGGCCGGCCGTGCGCCGATCCAGACCAACGTCGTGCCCCTCGCCGAGCACCCCGGCTGGCTCGAGCGGGTGTGGGAGCGGGTGCGCGAGGAGGTCGCGAAGGGCCACCAGGCCTTCGTGGTGTGCCCGCGGATCACCGGCGACGAGCAGGAGCAGGGTGAGTCCGACCAGCTCGACCTGGACGAGGACGGCAACCCCGTCGACCGTGCGGCGCCCGGCGACGGGCTCGCCGCCGTCGAGGAGGTGGCGCCCCTGCTCGCCGACGGACCGCTCGCCGGGCTCCGCGTCGAGCCCCTGCACGGCAGGATGGCGCCCGACGACAAGGACCGCGTCATGCGTGCCTACGCCGCCGGCGACGTCGACGTCCTCGTCGCCACCACCGTCATCGAGGTCGGCGTCGACGTGGCCAACGCGACCGCGATGGTGCTGCTGGACGCCGACCGGTTCGGCGTCTCCCAGCTGCACCAGCTGCGCGGCCGGGTCGGCCGCGGCAGCCACCCCGCGATCTGCCTGCTGGTCTCGCGGGCCGAGCCGGATACGCCCGCGCGGGAGCGGCTCGACGCGGTGGCCCGCACCACCGACGGCTTCGAGCTCAGCCGCGTCGACCTGGAGCAGCGCCGCGAGGGCGACGTGCTCGGCAAGTCGCAGTCGGGGTTCAGCTCGGGCCTGCACAATCTCCGCGTGCTCCGTGACGAGAAGACGATCATCGAGGCCCGCGAGGCCGCCGTCCGGCTGCTCGACGCCGACGAGGACCTGCGCCACGCCCCCGACCTCGCCCAGGCCGTCCACCGGCTCGAGGCCTCCGTCCAGGCGGACTTCCTGGAGAAGGGATGAGGCCGCGCCCATGACCCGGATCATCGGGGGCGCGGCGGGCGGACGCCGCATCCACACCCCGCGCGGCGCCGCCACCCGGCCCACCAGCGACCGGGTGCGGGAGGCGCTGTTCTCGGCGGTCGAGTCCTGGTGCGGCTCCCTGCACGGGCTCCGCTTCCTGGACCTCTACGCCGGCTCGGGCGCCGTCGGGCTCGAGGCGTGGTCGCGCGGCGCGGGCGTGGTCACGCTCGTCGAGCACGAGCGCCGGACCGCGGCCCTGATCGGCGACAACGCCCACGCGATCGGCTTCGCCAAGCCCCACGTGCTCGCCGGGTCGGTCGCCGCCGTGCTGCGACGGCCGCCCACCGCGCCGTACGACGTCGCGTTCCTCGACCCGCCCTACCCCCTCACCGAGGAGGCGCTCGCCGACGACCTCGCGGCGCTCGCGACCGAGGGCTGGCTGGTCCCCGGCGCGCTGGTGGTCGTCGAGCGCTCGTCCCGCAGCCCCGAGCCCACCTGGCCCGCCGGGTTCACCGAGACCCGCAGCAAGCGCTACGGCGAGACCACGCTCTGGTACGCCGAGTCCGCGGACCACGGTCGCTAGCACGTCGCTGGCGCCGCACGGGCGAGGCGATAGCCTCCCGGCATGACCCGCGCGGTGTGCCCCGGCTCGTTCGACCCGGTGACCAACGGCCATCTCGACATCGTGCGGAGGGCCGCCGCGATCTTCGACGAGCTCGTCGTCGCGACCGGGACCAACCCGTCGAAGTCCCGGCTGTTCGAGCCCGAGGAGCGCCTGGAGATGCTGCGCGAGGTGTGCGCGGACCTGCCGAACGTGACGGTGATGGGCTTCAGCGGGCTGATCGTGGACTTCTGCCGCGACCTCGGTGCGCCGGCGATCGTGAAGGGCCTGCGCGGCGGGAACGACTACGAGTACGAGCTGCCGATGGCCCAGATGAACGTCCACCTCACCGGTGTCGAGACGGTGTTCCTGCCGACCAACGCGTCCTGGGGCTACGTCTCCTCGAGCCTGGTCAAGGAGGTCGCCACGCTCGGCGGGGACGTCTCGTCGCTGGTGCCGCCCGTGGTGCACGCGCGGCTGGTCGCCCGGCTCGCCGAGCGGGCGGCGCAGGACGGTGCCTGACCAGCCGTTTTGTCCCTACCCCGGGGCGCCGGTACGCTTGCCGACGATCTGTTTGTGCCCGGACCCGGAAGTAGACCCCTGAGCAGCCTGGACCCGAGAGCGCCGCTCGTGCTCGATACCCGCGAGCTCGGCCGCCGCCCGGGGTCCCAGCGCGAGGAGAAGCGGACGGTTCCGGCACCCGCAGATCTGGGCATCGAAGTCCTCCGTGTCCCGGAAGGCTCGCCGGTCGACCTCGACCTGCGGCTGGAAGCGGTCATGGAGGGTGTGCTGGTCACCGGTTCGGCCTCGGCCGAGCTCGCCGGTGAGTGCGCGCGGTGCCTGGAACCGATCGCCGACGAGATCGACGTCCGGTTCCAGGAGCTGTTCGTGTACGACGACCAGGACTACTCCTCCGAGGAGGACGACGGTGTCAGCATGCTCGAGGGCGACCTGCTCGACCTCGAGCCCCTGCTGCGGGATGCGGTGGTGCTCGCACTGCCGTTCCAGCCGTTGTGTGAGGACGACTGTCCTGGCCTGTGCCCCGAGTGTGGGGCACGCCTGGCCGAGGACCCCGGCCACACGCACGACGCGGCGATCGACCCGCGGTGGGGAAAGCTGCAGCAGCTCCAGCAGGACACCGACCCTCAGCAGTAGACCGAGCACGAGACCCGAGCACGTAGAACCGAGCAGTAGGAGAGAACAGTGGCTGTCCCGAAGCGGAAGATGTCGCGCAGCAACACGCGTCACCGTCGTTCGGCCTGGAAGGCCGTCGCCCCGACGCTGGTGACCTGCGCGAACCCCGCCTGCGCCGCCAAGCACCTGCCGCACCGTGCGTGCGGCGAGTGCGGCCAGTACGGCGCCCGCGCCGACCGTCGTCAGGTCCTCTGACCACGCCCGGTCCACTGACCAACTACGCAGAGCTGCGAGCAGCGCTCGGGGATCCCACGCTGGACCCCGAGCTGCTCGAGCGCGCCCTCACCCACCGCTCGTTCGCGTACGAGAACGGCGGCCTGCCCACCAACGAGCGGCTGGAGTTCCTCGGGGACTCCGTGCTGGGCGTGGTGGTCACCGAGACGCTCTACCGCACCCACCCGGACCTCTCCGAGGGCCGGCTGGCCAAGTTGCGGGCCGCGGTGGTCAACGCCCGCGCGCTCGCCGAGGTCGGCCGCCGGATCGGCGTCGGTGAGCACGTCAAGCTCGGTCGCGGCGAGGAGTCGACCGGGGGCCGCCACAAGGCCTCGATCCTCTCCGACACCGTCGAGGCGGTGATCGGCGCGGTGCACCTCAGCGGCGGCTTCGCCACCTCCGCGGTCGTCGTGCACCGCCTGTTCGACCCACTGATCGAGGCCGCCTCCGCGCTGGGCGCCGGCCTCGACTGGAAGACCTCGCTCCAGGAGCTGTCCGCCGAGCACGGTCTCGGTGTCCCCGAGTACGTCATCGAGGACGACGGCCCCGACCACATGAAGACGTTCACCGCCCAGGTCCGCGTGGGCGACGGCCTCTACGGCAACGGCGTGGGCCGCTCCAAGAAGGAGGCCGAGCAGGCCGCCGCGGAGACGGCGTACGGCGAGATCGCCACCGACCTCGGCATCGAGGACCCGGCGATCGGCACCGCGATCGAGGCCGCCGCGCACACCTCGCTGCGCTCCGCCGAGAACTAGCCGAAGACACGCCTTGCCCGAGCTGCCCGAGGTCGAGGTGGTCCGGGCCGGCCTGGAGCGGCACGTGCTCGGCGCCACGATCACCCGCGTCGAGGTCCTGCACCCGCGGCCGGTCCGCCGCGACCTGCGCGGCCAGGCCGGCTTCGCCGCAGCACTGACCGGCCGCCGGATCGAGGCCGCCCGCCGGCGCGGCAAGTACCTCTGGCTGCCGCTCGACAACGGCGACGCGCTGCTCGGCCACCTCGGCATGAGCGGCCAGCTGCTGGTGCAGCCGCCCGATGCCCCGCCCGAGCGGCACCTGCGGGTGCGGATCGCGCTCGCGGGTGCCGCCGAGGGCCGCGAGCTCCGCTTCGTCGACCAGCGCATGTTCGGCGGCCTGTCGGTCTCGGCCGGCGGTGCCGAGCTGCCGCCCGAGATCGCGCACATCGCCCGTGACCCGCTCGACCCCGAGTTCGACGACGACGCGTTCGTGCGCAAGGTGCGCCGCCGTACGTCGGGGATCAAGCGGCAGCTGCTCGACCAGAACCTGGTCTCCGGGGTCGGCAACATCTACGCCGACGAGGCGCTCTGGCGGGCCCGGATCCACGGCGACCGCCCGGGTGACCGGCTGACCGCGACCCAGGCCCGCGAGCTGCTGCGGCACGCCCGCGAGGTGATGGTGGCGGCGCTGGGGGAGGGCGGTACGTCGTTCGACGCGCTCTACGTCAACGTCAACGGCGAGTCCGGCTACTTCGACCGCTCCCTGCACGCCTACGGCCGCGAGGGCGAGGCGTGCGAGCGGTGCGGCACGCCGATCCGGCGGATCGCGTTCATGAACCGGTCGAGCTACTTCTGCCCGGTCTGCCAGCCGGCCCCGCGCAAGCGTCGTGCCGTGGTGCCGCGGGTCGCCGCAGATTGACCTGACGCCTCGCTGGTGGGACTCTTGAAGACGGCCCGCTGCCGCGGGTTTCCCACCCACCCGGAAGGCTTTGTCCATGGCCAAGGCGCTGATCGGATACATGAACAGCGACCTGCGGACGCCCGCCGCCCTCGTAGCCGAGAACCACCGGCTTCGCGCGCGCGTGCGTGAGCTGGAGGCACTCGCTCTCCGGCTCAGCGAGCAGAACGACAAGCTGGCCGCCGCGCAGGCGGTCGCGATGCTCGATCTCGAGCACGAGTCCCTGCAGGAGATGCAGCCCGCCTGACCGCGGGCTCGAAAACCGGGTGTCCGTGAGGACGTCCGGGACTAGTCTCACCCCCTTGTGAGCACCCTGGTCGAGATCGTCGCACCCCGTCGGCTCGGCACCGGGTTCCGATGGCTGCTGGCCTCCTCGTGGATCAGCAACCTCGGCGACGGCATCGCGATCGCGGCGGGTCCGCTGCTGGTCGCGTCGCTGACCCATGACCCGTTCCTCGTCGCACTCGCCGCGCTGCTGCAGTGGCTGCCGCCGCTGGTCTTCGGGCTGTACGCCGGCGCGCTCGCCGACCGGCTCGACCGCCGCCTGATCGTGGTGACCGTCGACCTGCTGCGGGCCGCCGTGCTGGCGCTGTTGACGTTCGCGATCGCCACCGACGTGGTGTCGATCGCACTGGTGCTGGTCGCGATGTTCCTGCTCGGCACTGCCGAGGTGTTCGCGGACAACACCTCCTCGACCCTGCTGCCGATGCTCGTGCACCGCGACGATCTCGGCATCGCGAACGCCCGGCTCACCTCGGGCTTCATCACCGTCAACCAGCTGGCCGGGCCGCCGATCGGCGCGGCGCTTTTCGCGGCCGGGCACGCGGTGCCGTTCGTCGCGCAGGCGGTGATGGTCGCGCTGGGGGCGATGCTGGCGGCCCGGATCGTGCTGCCGCCGCACGGCCAGGCCCACGAGGAGCGCACTCGCCTGCGCCAGGACGTGGCCGAGGCGTTCCGCTGGGTGCTGCGCCACCCCGCCGTACGCACGCTGGTGCTGACGATCTTCGTCTTCAACATCACCTTCGGCGCGGCTTGGTCGATCCTCGTCCTCTACGCCACCCAGCGGCTCGGGATGGGGGAGGTCGGCTTCGGGCTGCTGACCACGGTCTCGGCCGTCGGCGGGCTGATCGCGACCCTCTGCTACGGCTGGATCACCCGTCGGGTGAGCCTCGCGAACCTGATGCGCGTCGGGCTGGTCTTCGAGACGTTCACCCACCTCGCGCTGGCGCTGACGACCCGGCCCGTGGTCGCGATGGTGATCTTCTTCTTCTTCGGCGCCCACGCGTTCATCTGGGGCACCACCTCGACCACCGTCCGGCAGCGGGCCGTGCCCTCCGAGCTGCAGGGCCGGGTCGGCAGCGTCAACCTCGTCGGCGTGTTCGGCGGGCTGGTGATCGGCTCCGGCATCGGCGGCGGGCTCGCCCAGCACTGGGGGGTCACCGCGCCGTTCTGGTTCGCGTTCGCCGGGTCGGCGGTGTTCGTGGTGCTGATCTGGGGGCAGCTCTCGCACATCGCCCACGCCGACGGGCGGGAGCAGCCAGCGGCCGCCTGAGGGTGGTTGCATGGCCCCATGCACCCGCTGACCGACCTGTCCGACCTGGCCGAGCTGGTCGACGCCCTGCCCAGCGGCGCGGTCGTCACCGAGCCGGACGCGATGGAGAAGTACCGCTTCGACTGGTCCCGCGACCAGACCGCGGGACACCCGCTCGCGGTCGTCCGCGTCGAGGACGCCGCACAGGTGCAGACCGCGGTGCGGTGGGCTGCGGAGCACCGGGTGCCGGTGGTCCCGCGGGGCGCCGGCAGCGGCCTGTCGGGCGGCTCGACCGCGGTCGAGGGCGGCCTGGTGCTCAGCCTCGAGCGGATGCGCGCGATCGAGATCGACGTCGACTGCCGGGTCGCGGTCGTCGAGCCCGGCGCGCTCAACGCCGAGGTCAAGGCCGCCGCCGCGGAGCACGGGCTCTGGTACCCGCCCGACCCGTCGTCGTACGAGATCTGCTCGGTCGGCGGCAACGTCGCGACCAACGCCGGCGGCCTGTGCTGCGTGAAGTACGGCGTCACCACCGACTACGTGCTCGGCCTCGACGTCGTCCTCGCCGACGGCACGCTGGTCACGCTCGGCGGCAAGCGGATCAAGGACGTGGCCGGGCTGAGCCTGCTCAAGCTCTTCGTCGGCAGCGAGGGCACGCTCGGCATCGTCACCCGCGCGCTGCTGCGGCTGGTGCCGGCCCAGGAGGCACGCTCGACGCTGGTGGCGGCCTTCGGGGACGTCGGCGCCGCGGCGCGGGCCGTCGTCGCGACCGGGCGGCGGATCCGGCCCTCGATGATGGAGCTGATGGACCAGGCGGCGGTGAACGCCGTCGAGGACCACCGGCCGATGGGGCTGGACCGCACCGCCGGCGCACTGCTGGTCGCGCAGTCGGATGCCCCTGCGGCCGCGCGCGCCGTGGAGGTCGAGACGATGCGGGCGGCGTGCGAGGCGGCCGGTGCCACGGAGGTCTTCGTCACCGACGACCCGGACGAGGGCGAGCTGTTCGTCGCCGCCCGTCGCGCGGCCTTCCCCGCGATCGAGGCCCGCGGTGCGCTGCTGCTCGAGGACGTCGGCGTACCGGTGCCGCAGCTGCCCGCGCTGCTGGCGGCGATCGAGACGATCGCGGCCGAGCACGGGGTCGAGATCCCGGTCGTCGCCCACGCGGGCGACGGCAACACCCACCCGATCATCGTCTACGACGCAGGAGACGCCGACTCCGAGCGCCGCGCCCGCGCGGCCTTCGACGACGTCATGCGGGCCGCGATCGCCCTGGGTGGGACGATCACCGGCGAGCACGGCGTGGGCCGGGCCAAGAAGGCGGCGCTGCCCGACCAGCTCGGCCCCGAGGTGATGGCGCTGACCCGCCGGGTCAAGGACGCCCTCGACCCGCTGGGGATCCTCAACCCGGGCGCGATCCTCTAGCGTCGGGGCCATGATCCACGACCGCCACCTGTTCGGCCCCGGACCCACGAACCCCTACCCGGAGGCGACGCTCGCCCTCGGCGCCCCGATCCTCGGCCACCTGGACCCGGCGTTCCTCGAGCTCATGGACGACACCTGCGCGATGCTCCGCCAGGTGTGGGGCACCAGCAACGCCCGCACCCTGCCGATCTCGGCGACCGGCTCGGCCGGCATGGAAGCGGCGTTCGTCAACACCGTCCACCCCGGCGACGTCGTGGTCGTGGCCGTCAACGGCCTGTTCGGCCAGCGGATGTGCGACGTCGCGGCCCGCTGCGGCGCCGAGGTCGTGCCGGTCGAGCACGACTGGGGCCAGCCGGTCGACGTCGAGCGGGTGCTCGCCGCGCACCCGGCCCCGGCGATCATCGCCGCCGTGCACGCCGAGACCTCGACCGGTGTGCGCTCCGACATCGCCGCGCTCGGCGCCGGGAAGGGCGACGCGCTGCTGCTGGTCGACGCCGTCACCAGCATCGGCGGCATCGAGCTGCGCGCCGACGACTGGGGCGTCGACGTCGGCTACGCCGGCACCCAGAAGTGCCTCGGCGTCGCACCCGGCCTCGCGCCGTTCACGATCAACGACCGCGCCTTCGCCCGCCGGGTGGAGAGGCCGCAGTCGTGGTACCTCGACCTCGGCCTGCTCGGCGGGTACGTCGGCGAGGCCAGTGGGTCCGGCGGCCGGACCTACCACCACACCGCGCCGGTGGCGATGGTCGCGAGCCTCCATGCCGGGCTGACCCGGATCCTCGACGAGGGCCTCGAGGCCGTGTGGGCACGGCACGAGGCCGCCGGGCGACAGCTCCAGGACGGCCTGGAGGAGATGGGGCTGGAGCTGTTCGCGGCCGAGGGGCACCGGCTGCCCGAGCTCACCACCGTCAAGGTGCCCGAGGGCGTCGACTCCGCCGCGGTGCGCCGCTACCTGCTCACGAACCACGACCTCGAGATCGGCGCCGGGGCCGGGTCGTTCGCCGCGAGCGTCTGGCGGATCGGCCTGATGGGTCCCAACGCGCGCCCCGACCGGGTGCTGCTCGTGCTCGCGGCCCTCCGGGACGCGCTCGGCCGCGTCTGAGGCCCCCTGGGACCGACCCCGGAGCCGTCCGGCGGCGTACTCCCTGACGATCGGGCCCCCTGGGAACGCTCCCAAAGGGCCCGATCGTCAGGGACTACCGCGCCGAGACGCGCTCAGCCACGCGTGACGGTGATGCCACGGATCGGCGGGTGGGCCCGGTATCGTGAGCCGCGCTGAGCTTCCCCCAAGCCGCGGCTGCCATGATGGGCGGCCTTCGTCCTCAGTCGCACCGACGAGTCGCCGTGCCCGAACGAGCTGGGAGCCCGCGTTGTACCTGAAGAGCCTGACCCTCAAGGGGTTCAAGTCCTTCGCCTCCTCGACGACGCTGCAGCTCGAGCCCGGCATCACCTGCATCGTGGGCCCCAACGGCTCCGGCAAGTCCAACGTCGTCGACGCGCTGGCCTGGGTGATGGGCGAGCAGGGCGCCAAGTCGCTGCGCGGCGGCAAGATGGAGGACGTCATCTTCGCCGGCACCTCCGGCCGCCCTCCGCTGGGCCGGGCCGAGGTGCTGCTCACCATCGACAACTCCGACGGCGCGCTGCCGATCGAGTACGCCGAGGTGACGATCAGCCGCACGATGTTCCGCAGCGGCGGGTCGGAGTACGCCATCAACGGCAGCTCCTGCCGGCTGCTCGACGTGCAGGAGCTGCTCTCCGACAGCGGCATCGGCCGCGAGATGCACGTGATCGTCGGGCAGGGCCAGCTCGACACGATCCTGCACGCGACTCCGGAGGACCGCCGCGGCTTCATCGAGGAGGCCGCCGGCGTCCTCAAGCACCGCAAGCGCAAGGAGAAGGCGCTCCGCAAGCTCGACTCCACCGAGGGCAACCTCACCCGTCTCAGCGACCTGCTCACCGAGATCCGCCGCCAGCTCAAGCCGCTCGGCCGGCAGGCCGAGGTGGCCCGCAAGGCCGCCGGCGTGCAGGCCGACGTCCGCGACGCCCGGGCCCGCCTGATCGCCGACGACCTCGTCACCGCCCGCACCGCGCTCCAGCAGGAGCTCGCCGACGAGTCGATCCTCGTCGAGCGCCGCGAGCAGGTGGAGGCCGAGATCGCCAAGGCCCGCGAGGTCGAGGCGGGACTCGAGGAGGCGCTGCGCGAGGACCTGCCGGCGCTGTCGCGGGCGCAGGAGACCTGGTTCGCGCTCTCCGGGCTGCGCGAGCGGCTCCGCGGCACCCAGTCGCTCGCCGCCGAGCGGGTCCGCAACGCCGCCGGCACCGCCGACGTCGAGGAGGCCCGCTCGGGACGCGACCCCGACCAGCTCGAGGCCGAGGCCGAGCAGGTGCGCGAGCAGGAGCGGCGGATCGCCGCGGAGGTCGACGAGCACCGGGTCGCGCTCGAGCAGGCGGTCACCGCCCGCCGGGCCGCCGAGGACGCCGCGGCCGAGGAGGAGCGCCGCATCGCCGGACTCCAGCGCGCCGCCGCCGACCGCCGTGAGGGCCTCGCCCGCCTGCACGGCCAGGTCAACGCGCTCAAGTCCCGCGCCGCCGCCGCCGACGAGGAGGTCGGCCGGCTCCGGCTGGCCCGCGAGGAGGCCGTCGCCCGCGCGGACCGTGCCCAGCGCGACTTCACCTCCCTGGAGACCAAGGTCGCCGGCCTCGACGCCGGCGAGGAGGGCCTCGACGCCGAGCACGAGGCCGCCGTCGCCGAGCTCGACGACATCGAGGAGCGGCTCGCCAAGGCCCGCGACGAGGCGCTGCAGGCCGATCGCGACCGTACGGCGCTCGCCGCCCGCAAGGACGCCCTCGAGATGGGCCTCAACCGCAAGGACGGCGCCGGCGCGCTGCTGGCCGCCACCGAGTCGGTCTCGGGCCTCCTCGGCTCGGTCGCCGCACTGCTCTCGGTGCGCAGCGGCTTCGAGACCGCGGTCGCCCAGGCGCTCGGGTCGGCCGCGGACGCGGTCGCCGTCACCGATGCGGACGCCGCGGTCCGCGCGATCGCCCACCTCAAGGGCGACGACCTCGGCCGCGCCGGCATGCTGCTCGGCGGGGGACCGGTCGCCGACCGCGACTGGCCGGGACTGCCCGCGAGCGCGACGTACGCCATCGACGTCGTCGAATGCCCCGACACGCTGCGCTCGGCACTGGACCGCCTGCTGTTCAAGGTCGCGGTCGTCGACGACCTCGACGCCGCTCGCGCACTGGTCGCCGACGCACCCGACATCACCGCGGTCACCCGCGAGGGCGACGTGCTCGGCGCCCACTTCGCCTCCGGCGGCTCCTCGAGCCAGCCGACGCTGATCGAGGTCCAGGCCGCGGTCGACGAGGCGACCGAGCAGCTCGCCGAGGCGGTCGCGTCCTCGGAGCGGCTCGGCTTCGACATGTCCCGCCTGGAGAGTGAGCGGCTGGAGGCCCGGAAGCGCGTCGACGTCGCGCTCGCCAAGCTGCACGAGTCGGACGCGACGCTGGCCGCGGTCGCCGAGGAGCTCGGCCAGTACGGCTCACAGGCGCGCGCCGCCCGCGGCGAGGCCGACCGGCTCGCCCAGGCCATCGAGAAGGCCGAGGAGGCGCGCGCCCAGGCGATGACCGGGCTGGCCGACCTCGAGTCGCGGCTCGCCTCCGCCGAGGACGCCCCCGACGAGGAGCCCGACACTTCTGTCCGGGAGCGGCTGGTCGAGGAGGCCCGCACCGCCCGGCAGGCCGAGATGGACAGCCGGCTGGCGCTGCGCACCTCCGAGGAGCGCTCCCGCGCCCTGCATGGCCGCGCCGACGCGATGGTCCGTGCGGCCACGGCCGAGCGCGAGGCCCGCGCCCGGGCCGCCGAGCGGCGCGAGCGCCTGATCCGCGAGGGCCGGGCCGCCGAGGCCGTCGGCGTCGCGGTCGGCTATGTCCTCACTCGCCTCGAGGTCTCCATCCACCGCGCGACCGAGGCCCGTACCGCGGTCGAGCAGGCCCGCAGCGGGCGTGAGCAGCAGCTGCTCACCGTCCGTTCCGAGCTGCGCCGCCTCGACAAGGAGCACGACGACCTCGTCAACTCCGTGCACCGCGACGAGATGGCCCGCACCCAGCAGCGGATGCGCATCGAGCAGCTCGAGGAGCGTGCGCTCGAGGAGCTCGGCCTCGACGCCGACGCCCTGGTCGCCGACTACGGCCCCGACCAGCTGGTCCCCTTCGTCGGCGAGGTCGAGGAGGGCCAAGAGCCCCCGGAGCCGGTGCCGTTCGTGCGCGAGGAGCAGCAGAAGCGGCTGCGCGCCGCCGAGCGCTCGCTGTCGATGCTGGGCAAGGTCAACCCGCTGGCGCTCGAGGAGTACTCCGCGATGGAGGAGCGTCACAAGTTCCTCACCGAGCAGCTCGAGGACCTCAAGAAGACCCGCAAGGACCTCCTCGACATCGTCCACGAGGTCGACCAGCGCGTCGAGCAGGTCTTCACCGAGGCGTACGCCGACGTGAGCACGGCCTTCGACTCGACGTTCACCCGGCTGTTCCCCGGCGGCGAGGGCCGGCTGGTGCTGACCCAGCCCGACGACATGCTCAACACCGGCATCGAGGTCGAGGCCCGCCCCGCCGGCAAGAAGGTCAAGCGGCTCTCGCTGCTGTCCGGTGGTGAGCGCTCGCTGGTGGCGGTCGCGTTCCTGGTCGCGCTGTTCAAGGCCCGCCCGTCGCCGTTCTACATCCTCGACGAGGTCGAGGCCGCGCTCGACGACACCAACCTGGGCCGGCTGCTGGAGATCTACGAGGAGCTGCGCGAGAACTCCCAGCTGCTCGTGATCACCCACCAGAAGCGCACGATGGAGGTCGGTGACGCGCTGTACGGCGTCACCATGCGCGGCGACGGCGTGTCGGCGGTGATCAGCCAGCGGCTGCGCGACGCCGAGTCGGCCTGATGGCCGACGGGGCGCGGCCGGCCCGGCCGACGCGGTCGGCGTACGTCCACTGGGAGCGGGCGACCACCCGCTGGGCCGACATCGACGTCTACGGGCACATGAACAACGCCCGCTACTTCGAGCTGATCGACACCGTCGTCAACAACCACCTGGCCGCCGCGACCGGCACCGACATCCGCCGGCTGCCGGCGATCGGCGTGGTCGCCGAGGTGTCGTGCCGCTACTTCGCCGAGGTCGGCTACCCCGCGCCGGTCGACCTCGGGCTGGTCGTCGAGCGGGTCGGCACCTCCTCGATCGTCTACCGCGTCGGCCTGTTCCAGGGCGACGGGGACCTGGCGGCGGCCGAGGGCCGGTTCGTGCACGTGTACGTCGACGACACCGACCCGGCGCGGCCGGTGACGCCGATCCCCGGTGTGATCCGGGCCGCGGTCGAGCCGCTCCTGCGCGCCTGACCGTCGCCCTACCAGGCGTGTGGCACGGTGATGGGAGGGGTACGGCGGTCGTGTCCCCAGTCTCGGAGGTGTGCCCCGTTGTTGCCGATCGTCGTCGTGATGATGCTGATCCTCGTGCTCGCCGGCCTGGTGGTGCTCTACGTCGCCTACCCGCATCGTGGCGAGCAGATCCCCGCCGCGCCGTGGCTGGGTGAGGCGATGACGAAGGCGGTCGAGGCCGCGCCCACGATCGCGCCGGAGGAGCACGACCCCGATGAGCGCCCCGACCTCCACAGCGCGCTGCGGGGGCGCCCGCAGGCCCAGCAGGCCCCGGACGACCGGACGCATCGCGCCTAGCCTCGATCGAGGCATCGTCGACGCGCTCTGGTTGGATTGACCGCATGGACGCCGTGCTGCTGCTGATCATCGCCATCGCCGTCGTGGCGCTGGGCCTCATCGCGACGGTGGTCGGCCTGGTCGTCACCCGGCGGCGGACGCCGGCGCCGCTGCCGAACACCCACACCGGGGTGATCGTCCAGACGCCCGAGGAGGCCGAGGCCGGCGCGCCGCCGGTCGAGGTGAGCGCACCGCCGGCGACGCTCGAGCCCGAGGCACCCGCCCCGGCCGCCCCGGGCCTCGAGAGGCCCGAAGGCACCGCCTCCCGCCTGGTGCGGCTGCGCCAGCGCCTGGCCGGGTCGCAGGGCGGCCTGGGCCGCGGCCTGCTCGCGCTGCTCTCGCGCGACCGCCTCGACGAGGACACCTGGGAGTCCATCGAGGACACCCTGCTCACCGCGGACGTCGGCGTGGCGCCGACCCAGGAGCTCGTCGAGCGGCTGCGCACCCGGCTCCGGGTCGAGGGCGCCCACGACGACCTCCGCGCGGTGCTGCGCGAGGAGCTGCTGACCCTGGTCGACCCGACGATGGACCGCCGGCTGCACGTGAGCGGTCTCGACGGCATGCCCGGCGTGGTGCTGGTGGTCGGCGTCAACGGCTCGGGCAAGACCACGACCGTCGGCAAGATCTCGCGGATCCTGGTCGCCGAGTACCGCAAGGTCGTGCTCGGCGCCGCCGACACGTTCCGCGCCGCCGCCGTGGAGCAGCTGGCCACCTGGGGGGAGCGGGTCGGCGTCGACGTCGTGCGCGGCCCCGAGGGCACCGACCCCGCCAGCGTCGCGTTCGAGGCGGTCAAGGAGGGCGTGGACACCCAGGCCGACACGGTGATCGTCGACACCGCGGGCCGGCTGCAGAACAAGGCCGGGCTGATGGACGAGCTCGGCAAGGTCAAGCGGGTGATCGAGAAGCAGGCGCCGGTCACCGAGGTGCTGCTGGTGCTCGACGCCACCACCGGGCAGAACGGGCTGATCCAGGCCCGGGTGTTCAGCGAGGTCGTCAACGTCACCGGCATCGTGCTCACCAAGCTCGACGGCTCCGCCAAGGGCGGCATCGTCGTCCAGGTCCAGCGCGAGCTCGGCGTCCCGGTCAAGCTCGTGGGCCTGGGGGAGGGCGCCGACGACCTGGCGCCGTTCGACGCCGGCGCGTTCGTCGACGCGCTGCTCGGCTGAGCCGGCCGCCGCCCGGCCGTAACACGGAAGTAACACCGACCAGGGACTCGTTGCATCGCTGCAACATGCGGTGGCGGACGTCGAAACCTCCGGCCAACAAGGTGTCTGCCAATGGGGCGGACCCCGGAGCGACAGTGCGGTCGTGGCCGTGACCGCCCTCCCGAGATGTGATCCCTGGAGGTTCCGTGGACGGCTATTACGCCTTCATGCTGGTGGCGACAGCCCTCGTCCTGATGATGACCGTTCCGGCCCTGGCGCTGTTCTACGGCGGCATGAGCCGGTCGAAGTCCGTGCTGAACATGATGATGATGTCCTACGTCTCCATGGGCGTCGTGGCCATCGTCTACGTGCTCTGGGGCTGGTCGATGACGTTCGGCCCGAACGACGTCGGGAGCCTGTTCGCCAACCCGTTCGACCTGTTCGGCCTCAAGGACGTCACCTCGGACGGCTACATCGCGGTCATGTTCCAGATGACGTTCGCCGCCATCACCGCTGCGCTCATCTCGGGAGCGATCGCGGACCGGGTGAAGCTGTCGTCCTGGATCGTGTTCCTGCCGTTCTGGGTGACGCTGAGCTACTTCCCGATCGGCCACATGGTCTGGGGCGGCGGGTTCATCTCCGACCACTTCGGCGCCCAGGACTACGCCGGGGGGACCGTCGTGCACATCAATGCCGGTGTCGCCGGTCTGGTGCTGGCGCTGGTGATCGGCAAGCGGGTCGGCTTCGGCAAGGAGCCGATGCGGCCGCACAACCTGACCCTGACGATGCTCGGTGCCGGCCTGCTGTGGTTCGGCTGGTACGGCTTCAACGTCGGCTCGATCGTCCTCAGCGAGGAGTCCCTGGCGGACCCGTCGGCCCTCTCGGCGCAGTTCCAGAGTGAGACCGGCGTGACGTTCCTGAACACGACGATCGCGACCTGCGCGGCCATGCTCGCCTGGCTGCTCGTCGAGCGGATCCTGCACGGCAAGGCGACCTCGCTGGGCGCCGCCTCGGGCATCGTGGCCGGCCTGGTGGCGATCACGCCGTCGTGCGGTGCGGTCGAGCTGCCGGGTGCGATCCTCATCGGCGCTGTGGCCGGCGGCGCGTGCGCCTGGGCGGTTGGTCTGAAGTTCAAGGTCGGCCTGGACGACTCGCTCGACGTCGTCGGCGTCCACCTGGTCGGCGGCGTGATCGGCACGGTGCTGATCGGCCTGGTGTCCTCCGCGGACGCCCCGGGCGGCATCGACGGCCTGTTCTACGGCGGGGGCCTGGGCTCCCTCGGCGACCAGGTCATGGCCGCGCTGATCGCGATCGTCTGGTCGGCCGTCTTCACGGGGCTCATCGCCTTCGCGATCAAGTTCACGATCGGCTGGCGGGTGCCGGAGGAGGGTGAGGTCGACGGCATCGACTTCGCCCAGCACGGTGAGACGGCGTACGACCTGCACAGCGGGCTCGGTAGTACGGGCACCTCCACCTCCGTGCTCGCCAAGAACACGGTCTCCGAAGGAGTCAACGCATGAAGCTCGTGACCGCGGTGATCAAGCCGCACAAGTGGGAGGACGTCCGCGAGGCGCTCGAGACCTTCGGCGTGACGGGCATGACCGTCAGCGAGGTCAGCGGCTACGGGCGCCAGAAGGGGCACACCGAGGTCTACCGGGGCGCGGAGTACGACATCGCGCTCGTGCCCAAGATCCGCATCGAGATCGTGGTCGGCGACGACGATGCCGACGACGTCGTCGGCATCGTGGTCAAGACCGCGCAGACCGGGCGGATCGGCGACGGCAAGGTCTGGGTCAGCCCGGTCGAGACCGTCGTCCGGGTCCGCACCGGCGACCGGGACGCCGCCGCACTCTGAGGCGGCCCTGGGATCGCTACCGGGACACCGTGCGGCCCGGCTCCCCGCTGGGGGGCCGGGCCGCGCTGCGCGATCCGGCATGATCGGCCCCACCTGCGTCCGGCCCCGTCCTCCGCCCCTGTCCTCCGCCCCGGTCCTCCAGCGGCCGGCCCCTCGAGGGAGTAGCCATGAAGCTCGTCACCGCCGTGATCAAGCCGCACAAGTGGGAGGCCGTCCGGGTCGCCCTCGAGACCGCCGGCGTCAGCGGCATGACCGTGAGCGAGGTCAGCGGCTACGGCCGGCAGAAGGGACACAAGGAGGTCTACCGGGGGGCCGAGTACGACGTGACGCTGGTGCCCAAGCTGCGCGTCGAGATCGTGGTGGCCGACGACGACGCGGCGCCGATCGTCGACGCGATCGTCGCCTCGGGGGCGACCGGCCAGATCGGCGACGGCAAGGTGTGGGTCTCGCCGGTCGAGTCCGTGGTGCGGGTGCGCACCGGCGAGCGGGACGAGGGCGCGCTCTGAGCGCCCGGGGGCCCGCATGAGCGCCGCGGACCGGGCCCAGCGGGCCGCTGCGGCCGACGCCCTGTGCTCCGGCGCCTACGCGGACTGCGGCGGGCCCGACGTCGGTGCCGCGCTCGTCGCGGTCGGCGGCTACGGGCGCGCCGAGCTGGCGCCGTACTCCGACCTCGACGTCGTCCTCGTCTCGGACGAGGGCGTCGACATCCGGTCGGTCGCCGAGCAGGTCTGGTACCCGCTCTGGGACTCGGGCGCCAAGCTCGACCACTCGGTGCGGACGCTGCCCGAGATGCTGGCGGCCGCCGAGGGCGATCTCAAGGTCGCGCTCGGGCTGCTCGACGTGCGCCACCTGGCCGGCGACCCCGCGATCACCATGCGGCTGCGGACCACGATGCTGGCCCACTGGCGGCGCTCGGCGCGCGAGCGGCTCCCGGCGCTACGGGACCTGGTGCGCTCGCGGCACGAGCTCGTCGGCGAGCTCGCCCACCTCTCGGTGCCCGACCTCAAGGAGGCGGAGGGCGGGCTGCGCGACGCCACCGTGCTCAAGGCGCTGGTCGCGACCTGGCTGGTCGACGTGCCGCACGTCGAGGTGGAGCGCACCCGCCTCGCGCTCCTCGACGTGCGCGACATGGTGCACGAGACCGCCGGCCGGGCCAGCGACCGGATCGCGCCGGAGATGTGGAGCGACGTCGCGCACCGGCTGGGTCTCGACGACGCCCGAGCTGCCCAGGTGCACGTGCGGGAGCTCGGGCGCCGGATCACCCACCTCTCGCACCTGACGTGGCGGCGGGTCGAGGCCGTGCTGGCCCGCCCGGCGTCGTACCGCGGGGCCCGGCGGCCCGCCCTCGCCCCGCTCGCGCCCGGGGTGGCGCTCTCGGCCGGCGAGGTGGTCCTGGACGCGCGGGCGCGGCCCGCGGTCGACCCGGCCCTGCTGCTGCGCGCGGCCGCGCTGGCCGCCGAGCACGACGCCGTGCTCGCGCCGGCCACCGCGGCGCGGCTGGTGCGCGAGTGTGCGCCGCTCCCGACGCCCTGGCCGACGGAGGTGCGTCAGCTGCTCGTGCGCCTGCTCGCCTCCGGCCGCGGGCTGCTCGGCGTGTGGGAGACGCTGGAGGAGACCGGCGCCCTGGACGGGTTCCTGCCGGAGTGGGAGCGGATCCGGCTGCTGCCGCACGCTTCCGCGATCCATCGGTTCACCGTGGACCGGCACGTGGTGGAGACCTGTGTGGAGGCGTCGACGCTGATCCGCTCGGTCGCCCGGCCCGACGTGCTGATGGTGGCTGCGCTGCTGCACGACATCGGCAAGGGCAGCCTGACCGAGCACAGCGTGGCGGGGGAGCCGATCGCGCGGGCCGCCGCCGAGCGGATGGGCTTCGCACCCGACGCGGTCGACCTCATCGCCCGGCTGGTGCGCCACCATCTGCTGCTCGCGGAGACCGCCACCACCCGCGACCCCGACGACCCCGCCACCGTCGAGCTCGTCGCCTCCCGCATCGGCTCCGCCGAGGCGCTCGGACTGCTCGTGGCGCTGACCGAGGCCGACGCCCGCGCGACCGCACCTAAGGCGTGGTCGTCGTGGCGCGCGGGACTGATCCAGGACCTCGCCCGCCGGGCGAGCGCCGCGCTGGACTCGGGCGAGCCGCTGCCCGCGATCGTCGTGGACGACGTCGACGTACCGCGCGAGGTGCGCCGCGGCTCCGCGTCGATCAGCGTCGAGGCTGCCGGAGACGGCTCGCGGGTCACCGTCATCGCCCCCGACCGGGTCGGCCTGCTCGCCGACCTGGCCGCGACGCTGGCCCTCCAGCGGATCCCGGTGCGGGCGGCGCGGGCGTGGGCGCAGGACCAGTACGGCGTGTCCGTGTGGGAGGTCGGGGAGCCCGACCTCGACCCGGCCGTGCTCCGGCAGCGCTACGAGGCCGTGGTCGAGGGCCGGGTCGACGCCGCCCGTCGGCTGCGGCCCACCGGCCCCGCCGCCGCGCTCGACCCGTCGGTGGTGATCCGGCCGGAGGCCTCGGACCAGTCGACGGTGCTCGAGGTGCGCGCCGCCGACCGTCTCGGCGTCATCCACCTGGTCTGCGCGGCGCTGGCCGCCCTGGACATCGCGGTGCGCTCGGCCCACGTCGACACGCTCGGGCCTCAGGCCGTGGATGTGTTCTACCTCCAGGAGGCCTCGGCCGGCGCGCTCAGCGACCAGCGGGCGGCCGAGGCCGCGCACGCCGTACGCGCCGCGCTGACGGTGGTGGGGTGAGGCTCGCGGGGTTCGGCTGCTGACAGCCGAACCCCGCACGACACGCCGAGCGGCACCGGCGTGTCGTGAGGGTTCCGGCTGCCAGGTGAAACCTGTGGGACTCCTGAGGCGGGCCTCCCCGGGCAGGATGCGCCCGCTCGACGACCCGCCGACTAGGCTGGGGCGCGCCAGACTTGCCGCCAAGCCCGTAGGACGCATCCTTGTTCGCCACACTCTCCGACCGGCTCGCCGACACCTTCAAGAACCTCCGGGGGAAGGGCCGGCTCTCCGAGGCCGACATCGACGCCACCGCGCGTGAGATCCGGATCGCCCTCCTCGAGGCCGACGTCGCGCTGCCCGTGGTCAAGGAGTTCGTCGGCGCCGTCAAGGAGCGGGCCCGCGGCGAGGAGGTCAGCGGCGCGCTGAACCCCGCCCAGCAGGTCGTCAAGATCGTCAACGAGGAGCTCGTCGCGATCCTCGGCGGCGAGACCCGCCGGCTGCGCTACGCCAAGACCGGCCCGACCGTGATCATGCTCGCCGGCCTCCAGGGTGCCGGCAAGACGACGCTGGCCGCCAAGCTCGCGCTCTGGCTCAAGGAGCAGGGCAAGAGCCCGCTGCTCGTGGCCGCCGACCTCCAGCGACCCAACGCGGTCAACCAGCTGCAGGTCAACGGCGAGCGCGCCGGCGTCCCCGTCTTCGCCCCCGAGCCGGGCAACGGCGTCGGAGACCCGGTCGGCGTCGCGCGCGCCTCCCTCGAGGAGGCCAAGCGCAAGCTGCACGACGTCGTGATCGTCGACACCGCGGGCCGTCTCGGCGTCGACGCCGAGATGATGCAGCAGGCCGCGGACATCCGCGACGCCGTGCAGCCCGACGAGGTGCTCTTCGTCGTCGACGCGATGATCGGCCAGGACGCCGTCGTCACCGCCCAGGCCTTCCTCGACGGCGTCGGGTACGACGGCGTCGTGCTCACCAAGCTCGACGGTGACGCCCGCGGTGGAGCCGCGCTCTCGATCGCCTCGATCACCGGCAAGCCGGTGATGTTCGCGTCCAACGGCGAGAAGCTCACCGACTTCGACCTCTTCCACCCCGACCGCATGGCCTCGCGCATCCTCGACATGGGTGACGTGATGACCCTGATCGAGCAGGCCGAGAAGGCCTTCGACCAGGAGCAGGCCGCCAAGGCCGCCGCCAAGCTCACCGGGCAGGGCGGCGAGTTCACCCTCGACGACTTCCTCGAGCAGATGCAGCAGGTCCGCAAGCTCGGCTCGATGTCCAAGATCATGGGGATGCTCCCCGGGATGGGCCAGTTCCGCGAGCAGCTCGAGAACTTCGACGAGCGCGAGATCGACCGCATCCAGGCGATCATCCAGTCGATGACGCCCGCCGAGCGCGCCAACCCCAAGATCATCGACGGCTCCCGCCGGGCCCGCATCGCCCGCGGCTCCGGTCGCCAGGTCTCCGACGTCAACCAGCTCGTCGACCGTTTCTTCGAGGCCCGCAAGATGATGATGTCGCTCGCCAAGGGCGGCTCCATCCCGGGGATGCCGGGCATGCCCGGGATGCCGGGCATGGGCGGCAAGCGGACCAAGGCCAAGCAGGCCCCCAAGAAGGGCAAGGGCAAGCGGGTCTCCGGCAACCCGGCCAAGGCCGCCCAGCAGGCGGCCGCCGAGAAGGAGAAGGCCAAGGCCGCCCAGGCCAACCCGTTCGGCACCCCCGCCGGCGAGGAGGAGCTGGACTACGAGAAGGCCGCCGCCGCCCTCAACCTGCCCCAGGACTTCTCCAGGTTCCTCAAGTAGTCGACTTCGTCGACTTCGGAAGGCGTCGTGGTCGCTGTGCTCCCCGTCCTCCTGTTCCGCCGAACCAGGCTCGCTTCGCTCGCGGTTCGGTGCGGCTGATGGCAACCACGCTCGTCGTCGACGCGGCCAACGTCGTCGGCAGCCGGCCGGACGGCTGGTGGAAGGACCGGGCCGGGGCGGCCCGCCGGCTGCACGAGCGGCTGCTGGTCGCTGACACGGCGTACGACGAGGTCGTGCTGGTCCTCGAGGGCGCGGCCAAGGCCGGGGCCAGAGCCGGCCGTGACGGCCACGTGCGCACCGTGCACGCCAAGGGTCACGGGGACGACACGATCGTCGAGCAGGCCCGGGCCGCGGTCGAGCGGGGCGGCCGGGTTGCGGTCGTGACCGCCGACCGGATGCTGCAGGCCCGCGTGCAGGGCGTCGGCGCGGTCGCGCTGGGTCCGTCCTGGCTGCTCGACCAGCTCTGACCCCCCCACCGTCGAGACACCCGGAACGGCTGCGACACGCCGGGCGGGGACAGCCAGTTGTGGTGTCTCGATGGTCCCGGCACCGCCCGGGGGGGCCGGGCTCAGCCCCTCAGACCGACACCCGCGCGATCGCCAGCGACACCGCGCCGACCACCTCGGCACGGTCGCCGAGGTCGCCCGAGACCACGGTGAGGGCGGCGGCGGTGTCCGGCTGGGCGAACCGGTCGACGGCCGCGCGGATGCCCTCGCCGAGCGAGGTCGACGCCCCGAGGGACCCGCCGACGACCACCAGCTCCGGGTTGAGGTTGTTGCACAGGTCGGCGAGGGCCCGGCCCACGGCCCGTCCCGCGTCGCTGAGCACGCGCCGCACCCCGGCGTCGCCGTCGTCGTCGAGGGCGAGGATGCGCTCGATCGAGAGGGGGACGTCGTACGCCGGCTGCAGGAGCGCCAGCAGCCGCGGCGCCGACACCAGCGTCTCCAGGCAGCCGCGGTTGCCGCAGCGGCACACCTGGCCGTCCTCGTCGACCTGGACGTGGCCGAGCTCGCCCGCGATGCCGCTGGCGCCCCGGTGCAGGCGCCCGCCGAGCACGATGCCGGCCCCCAGGCCGCTGGCGACCTTGACGTAGACGAGGTCGCTCGAGCCCCGCGCGGCCCCCTGGCCGAGCTCGGCGAGCGCGCCGAGGTTGGCGTCGTTGTCCGCGAAGACCGGCACGCCCAGCCGGCGGTGCAGCTCGTCGCCGGGGGTCAGCTCGCGCCAGCCCGGCAGGATGCCGGTCCGGATGCTCGCCGAGCGCCGGTCCAGGGGAGCGGGCACGCACATGCCGACCGCGTGCAGGTCGGACAGCTCGAGCCCGGCGGCCTGCAGCGCCTGCCGCACCATCCGGGCCGCCCGGTCGAGGGCGACCGCGCCGTCCTCGTCGACGTCGACCTCGGCGGTCTCCTCGGCCAGCACGGTGCCGACCCGGTCGGCGACGGCGACGCGGACGTGACCGTGGCCGATGTCGACCCCGGCGACGCCACCGGCCGGCGTGCTGAGCGCGACGAGCAGCGGCGGGCGGCCGCTGCCGCCCTTGTGCGGTCGGCCCCGGTCGGTCGTCTCCACCACGTGCCCGGTCGAGATCAGGTCACCGACCAGGCTCGACACGGTCGTGCGGGACAGCCCGGTGCCGCGGACGAGGTCGGCCCGGCTCATCGGCCCCTCGGCCGCGAGCAGGGAGGTGATCGAGCGCCGGTTCGTGTCCCGCAGACGCTCGAGGGAGCTGGTCATCGCCATGACCACCGAGCGTAGGCACGATTCGTCCGGAAGAAGAACAAACAAGCCCCTGTTACGCGATCTTTACGCATTGACTCGGAGTATTCGCCTTCCTACGTTGGGGATCGCTTACCACTACTTGCTCGGGCAAGGAGACCCCATGTCAAGCGACCCCACCCCCCGTCCCTCCTCTCGTCCAGCCCCTCGTCCGGCCCCTCGTCGGGCCCCTCGTCGGGCCTGGCGCCGCCGTCGTCCGGCGCTGCTCGCGGCGCTCGCCGCGGGGGCCCTCGCGGCCGTGCTCCTCCAGCCCCAGACCGCGGCCGACGCCGACGAGGCCCTGCCCTACCAGGACCCCGGCCTCCCCGTGCCGCAGCGGGTCGCCGACCTGCTCGGCCGGATGTCGCTCGCGGAGAAGATCGGGCAGATGACCCAGGCCGAGCGCGTCGACGTCGACGCCGACCCGTCCCTGATCACCGACAACCGGCTCGGCAGCGTGCTGTCCGGCGGCGGCTCGGTCCCCGCCGAGAACACCCCCACGGCCTGGGCCGACATGGTCGATCGCTACCAGCAGGCGGCGCTCGACACGCCCCTCGGCATCCCCCTGCTGTACGGCGTCGACTCGGTCCACGGCCACGGCAACCTGCTGGGCGCGACCGTGTTCCCGCACAACATCGGGCTCGGCGCCACCCGTGACCCGGCGCTGGTCGAGCGGATCGGCCACATCACCGCCGAGGAGACCCGGGCTAGCGGACCGCAGTGGGTGTTCGCGCCGTGCATCTGCGTGGCCCGCGACGACCGGTGGGGCCGCACCTACGAGAGCTTCGGCGAGACCCCGTCCCTGGTGACGTCGATGGAGACCGCGATCGACGGGCTGCAGGGCGCTCCCGGCCAGCTCGACGAGCCCGACCGCGTGCTCGCCACCGCCAAGCACTTCGCGGGCGACGGCCTGACGGCGTACGACGACTCGCTCGCCGACACCGGCTCCTACCCGATCGACCAGGGCATCGACCGGGTCACCCGCGCGGAGTTCGACCGGCTCGCGCTCGCGCCGTACGTCCCGGCGATCAAGGAGCACCACGTCGGCTCGGTGATGCCGTCCTTCTCCAGCACCGACTTCAACGGCGGCGACACCGACGACGCCGTCAAGATGCACGCCAACGCCGACCTGCTCACCACGTGGCTCAAGCAGCAGCAGGGCTTCGACGGCTTCGTGATCTCCGACTGGCGCGCGATCCGGCAGCTGCCCGGCACGTACGCCGACCAGGTGAAGACGTCGGTCAACGCGGGCGTCGACATGTTCATGGAGCCGATCCAGGCACCCAACAACCCCACCGGCTGGGACGAGTTCATCCCGACGCTGACCCAGCTGGTCGACACCGACCAGGTCTCGATGGCGCGCATCGACGACGCGGTGTCGCGGATCCTCACCGCGAAGTTCGAGCTCGGTCTCTTCGAGCACCCCTTCACCGACCGCACCCACCTCGCCCAGATCGGCAGCAAGGCCCATCACGCCGTCGCCCGCCAGGCGGCCGCCGAGAGCCAGGTGCTGCTGCGCAACCAGCGGCACACGCTCCCGCTCCGCGGCAACCACGACGTGTACGTCGCGGGCAGCAACGCCGACAACATCGGCAACCAGACCGGCGGCTGGACGCTCACCTGGCAGGGCGGCTCGACCAACGTCGTGCCCGGCACCACCATCCTCGACGGCATCGAGAGGTCCGCGCGGGGCGCAGTCACCTACAGCGAGACCGCCGAGAAGCGGATCCCGCGCAAGGCCGACGGCATCGTGGTCGTCGGCGAGACGCCGTACGCCGAGGGCTTCGGCGACGTCGGCGGCCCGCAGTGGGCCTGGGACCCCGCCGACGGCGGCGTCCCGCGGCAGAAGCAGACGATGCGGCTCTCCGACGCGGACACCCGCGCGGTGCAGAAGGTCTGCGCACAGGCCAAGTCGTGCACGGTGGTCGTGGTCTCCGGACGCCCGATGGTGATCCCGCCGGCGTTGCTGCGCCAGATCGACGCACTGGTCGCCTCCTGGCTGCCCGGCAGCGAGGGCGCGGGCGTCAGCGACGTGCTGTTCGGCCGACGCCCGTTCACCGGCAAGCTGCCGGTGAGCTGGCCGCGGACCGTCGCCCAGGAGCCGATCAACGTCGGCGACCCCGGCTACGACCCGCTCTACCGCTACGGCTTCGGCCTGCGCACCCGCTGACCACGGATCGGCGGGGGGCCTGCCCCGGACGTACCGTCCCCGACGGGTACCGTCCGGGGCATGGTCGCGCCTGCGCTCCGGTTCTCCGGCCCCGTCCTGCCCGACGGTGAGCCGCGCACCCTGTCCGTGGTCGACGGCCGGGTCACCTACGACCCGGTGGCGGGCTCCGAGCGGGCCGTCGACGGCTGGATCGTGCCGGGGCTGGTCGACGCGCACTGCCACCTCGGCCTCGACGACGACGGCGCGATCTCGCGGGAGGCCACCGAGGAGCAGGCGGTCGCCGACCGGGACGCGGGCGCGCTGCTGATCCGCGACTGCGGCTCGGCGGCCGACACCAGCTGGGTCCACGAGCGCGAGGACCTGCCCCGGCTGATCCGCGCGGGACGGCACATCGCGCGTACCCGGCGCTACATCCGCAACTATGCCCACGAGGTCGAGCCCGAGGAGCTGGCGTCGGTGGTGGCCCGCGAGGCGGAGCGCGGTGACGGGTGGGTGAAGCTCGTGGGGGACTGGATCTCCCGCGACGCCGGCGACCTGGCGCCGTCCTTCCCGGAGGAGGCGTTCGCCGAGGCGATCCGGGTCGCCCACGAGCACGGTGCCCGGGTGACGGCGCACTGCTTCGGGCACGAGGTGCTCGCCGGGCTGCTGGAGGCCGGGATCGACTGCATCGAGCACGGCACCGGCCTGCACCCCGACCAGGTCGAGACGATGGCGGCCCGCGGTGTCGCCCTGGTGCCGACCGTGATGCAGCTGGACAAGTTCCCGCAGTACGCCGCGGCCGGCCGCGCCAAGTTCCCCGCCTACACCTCGACGATCACCGACCTCTACATCCGCCGCCGCGACACCGTGATGGCGGCCTACGAGGCCGGGGTCGCGCTCTACGCCGGCTCCGACGGCGGCGGCATCAGCCGGCACGGCAACATCGCCGGCGAGGTGATCGCGATGACCGCCCTCGGCCTGCCGGCCGACTACGCGCTGGGCGCGGCATCCTGGCGGGCCCGGGAGTGGCTCGGCTGGAACGCCGGTCTCGAGGAGGGCGCACCCGCGGACTTCGTCGTCTACGACACCGACCCGCTCGAGGACCTCTCGGTGCTGCTCAGGCCCGCGGCGGTCGTGCTGCGCGGCCGGGTCGTGGCCTGAGTGAGCCTCGTCAGGCCCCGCCGGGTCAGCCGGTGGGGTCGACCAGCTTGAGTCGGCCGTTGCGGACCCGGAACCAGCGCGGCTGGGCGTCGTCGTCGCCGATCAGGGCCAGCAGCCCCTCCATCTCCGAGTCGAACCAGGCGCGGTCCTCCAGGGGCGACCGGGTCGAGGTCTCCTCGGTCTGCCCGCGGTAGCGCAGCGCGAGCTGACGCCAACCCAGCGTCGAGGTGCCGGCGTACAGCATCGTCTCGATGAGCTTGACCTGCTCGGGGAGTGCGTTGGCCAGCCGGTCGTCGACGACGAGGAGGTCGCGGGACGGGTTGATCCGCAGCCCGTTGAACTCGATCCAGCTGCCGACGAACCGCACGCCGCGCTCGTGCATTCCCTCCGGGCCGTCGTGGCCGCCCTCGGCCTGGGTCGACCGGTCCGGGGCGACCAGGTGCAGGTCCGACGGCGGGGACGGGTGGGCGGCAGCCGGTTCCCAGGCCTCCGCCGAGCCGTCGGTGATCGAGGAGATCGGGCGGCGTGCGGCCGCGGCCAGGCGGGCCTGCAGCTCGCGGGGGCGGATCGGCTTGGGGACGTAGTCGTCGGCCCCCGCGTCGAAGCCGGCCAGCACGTCGTGCTCCTGCGAGCGGCTGCTGATGATCACGATGTAGGTGCTGGTCGCCTCCCGGACCCGGCGCGTGACCTCCAGACCGTCCATCCCGGGCATCGTGACGTCGATCGTCGCCAGGGTCGGGTGGTGCTCCAGCGCGAGGGCGATCCCGTCGGCGCCGTTGGTCGCGGTGACGACCTCGAACCCGGCCTGGGTCAGCACGATCTCCAGCAGGTCCACCGTGTCCTGGTCGTCGTCGATGACGAGGGCTACGGGGCGGGCTTCGACCGAGACGTGGGACACAGCAGCGAGTATCTCAGGCGCGGGCGCCCCCGGTCAGCGAACGAGGTACGGCGCGGCGTACTTCACCACGGCACGGTTGCGGCGGACCAGCTCGTCGGCGACAGGTACGCCGGTGCGCCGGTCGATCACGGTCCGCCAGATCTCGTTGCTGCGGCGTACCAACCCGTCCTCGCCCACCTCGAACCGCTCGTCGCGCGCGGCGACCGAGTAGGACACCGGCAGCTCCCGGTCGGCGCGCAGCTCGCCGTACAGGTGCCGCTCACCGACCCAGGTACGCAGCTGGAACGTCGCCGCGGTGTCGTTGCGCACCACCAGGTCGACGTAGTTGTAGACGATCGTGCAGCCCACGCCCCATGGCAGCACCCGGCCGTTGTCCGGGAACGGGTCGAAGCTGTGCTCGCTGCGCTCGAGCACGGTGAGCGGGGAGTGCAGGAACATCCAGTGCAGCAGGTTCGCCAGCTGGCAGATGCCGCCGCCGACACCCGGCACGGGCGCCCCGTCCGAGAGCCGCATGCCCTCGATGTAGCCCTTGCGGCGCGAGCAGCTGCCGACGACCTTGTTGAACGAGAACGTCTCGCCCGGCCGGATCACCAGCCGGTCGGTGCGTGCGCTCGCGAGCCTGAGGTTGACCACCTTGTTGTGCTGCAGCACCATCTCGGCACCCTCAAGCTGCCGCAGCAGCAGCGAGCCGTGGCGGTGGACCCGGACGGGCAGGTCGGCGGGGGAGCGGTACGACGCCCAGTCCGCGCCGCTCGTCAGCCACCGCGCCCGGCGTCGGGCGCGGTGCGCGAGCACCGCCGCCGGCCTCAGCCAGGGGAAGCGCTGCGAGGGAGTCATGCTGCTGGGACGCCCCCGCCCGCCGGTTGGTTGTCAGGGCGCGGCGGGGGTCCTGGCGGGCCGCACCGACCAGAGGATCCCGGTGACGAGCAGCACCGCCACGCCGGCCAGGAACAGCAGGAGCGGCACGACGATCGTGGCCAGGATGCCGACCACGAAGCTGCCGATCCGTGGGGCCGGACCGATCTCGACCGTCGACAGCGGACTCGAGTCGGTGGCGGTGCAGCTGACCTCGAGGTCGCCGGAGCCCGGATCGAAGCGCCAGGTGCCGACCCAGTCGCCGGCGGTGCCGCTGTCACGGCGGAACTCGCCTCCGGGACGCCGCAGCTCGATCTCGTCGCCGGTGGCCCGGTCGACGACGCTGCAGGAGGGCCGGGACTCGAAGTCGTAGCTCCACAGCATCAGGTCGCCGTCGGTGGAGACCTCGACCGCGTGCGCCTCGCCGTCGCGTACCACCTCGACGTCGGTCTGCAGGAACGCGGACAGCGTCCAGACGAACAGCCCGACGCCCGCCGCCACGGCCGAGAGGATCAGCGCGATCCCGAGCCCGAACCACCACGCGCTGGGCCGGGGCTTGGCTGGTCGCGGCGGGACCGGGGACGGGCCGTAGGGTGGCGGCAGCTGGGTCATGGGACGACTCTGCCCGATCTCCGGGCCGCCCGATTTTCGCCGCGACGAGCCCTCTGGCAGGATAGGCCGCTGAGTCCTGCGCGCCCGGACCCTCTCACCCGGACGCCGCAGAGCCCATCGAAGGTCCCGGCCGGTGCTTTCCCCACCTGGTCACGGTGCCCTTCACCCACACACAACTTCCGAGGAGACACCACAAACGTGGCCGTCAAGATCCGTTTGAAGCGCCTGGGCAAGGTCCGGGTGCCGCAGTACCGCATCGTCGTCGTCGACTCGCGCAAGAAGCGCGACGGACGGGTGATCGAGGAGATCGGCAAGTACCACCCGAAGGAGAACCCGTCGTACATCGACGTCGTCTCCGATCGGGCGCAGTACTGGCTCGGTGTCGGCGCGCAGCCGACCGAGGCCGTCGCCAAGATCCTCAAGATCACCGGCGACCTCCAGAAGTTCAAGGGCACGTCGGGCCAGGAGGGCACCCTCAAGGTCGCCGAGCCCAAGCGCGACAAGCTCGAGGTCTTCAACGAGGCGCTGAAGGAGGCCGCGAGCGAGCCCAAGGGCGACGCGGTGACCAAGAAGGCGGCCTCGTCGAAGAAGAAGGCCGAGGCCAAGCCCGCGGAGGCCGAGACCGAGACTGCTGCCGAGGCTCCCGCCGAGGCGCCGGCCGAGGCCGAGGCGCCCACCGAGGCCCCGGCTCCGGTCCCCGCCGACGAGACCCCCGAGGTCGCGGCCGAGGCGGCCGAGGCTGCGGAGGGCACTGAGAAGGCGGAGTCCTGAGCGGCATGCTCGCCGAGGCGCTCGAGCACCTGGTGCGCGGTGTCGTCGAACACCCCGACGACGTCAGTGTCCGCGACAAGCAGCTGCGCCGCGGCTCGATCCTCGAGGTCCGGGTGCACCCCGACGACCTCGGCAAGGTGATCGGTCGCAGCGGGCGCACGGCCACCGCGTTCCGCACCGTGATCTCCGCGCTGGCGGGTCGCGGCGGCGCGCGGATCGACTTCGTCGACGTCGACCGGCGCCCCTAGCACGAGGCGTCACCAGCACGCACGCGCACACGGGCGCCGTCCCCCTGGGACGGCGCCCGTGGCGCGTCCAGGGCCCGACAACGCGGTTGCGCGAGCGGGCCCTGCTCGGTTGGGTCGGGGGATGACGCTCACCCTCGCCGACCTGCACCCGGTGCTCGGGCTCCGCATCGCCGCGGGACCCCTCGAGCTCCGCGGGATCACCGACGACGACCTGCTCGGCCTGTGCGCCCTCGCGCGCGACGGCATCCACCCGCCGGACCAGATGCCGTTCTACGTGCCGTGGACCGACGCCGAGCCCGGCGCCCTGGTCCGCGGCACCGCGGCGTACCACTGGAGCAACCGGGCCGAGTACTCGTCCTCCGCGTGGGCCCTGGAGCTCGGGGTCTGGTACGACGGCGTGCTGGTCGGCAGCCAGGGACTCCGCACCCGACGCTTCCTCACGACGCGCACCGGGGAGACCGGGTCCTGGCTGGGACGCGCACACCAGGGCCGGGGGATCGGCACCCGGATGCGCCAGGCGATCTGCGCCTTCGCGTTCGACCACCTCGACGCTGCCGAGGTGACCTCGGGTGCGTTCGTTGACAACCCGGCCTCGCTGGCGGTCTCGCGCAAGGTCGGCTATCGGGACAACGGCCGGCAACGGCTCGAGCGCCGGCCGGGCGAGCTCGCCGTCAACCAGCAGCTGGTGCTGACCCCGGGCGCCCTGGTCCGCGGTGACCCGTTGGAGGTCGAGGGGCTGCCCGCGTTCCGACGCCTCGTCGGGCTCGACGGTGCCGACCCCCTACCCTGACCGCGTGGAGAGCATCGAGGTCCTGGTGGGCCGGATCGGCAAGCCGCACGGCCTGCGCGGCGAGGTGACCCTCGACGTGCGCACCGACGAGCCCGACCGCCGGTTCGCGCCCGGCACCGTCCTGCGGGCCGAGCCGCCCCGTGGGTCCGCGTTCGCGCAGCGCGAGCTGACCGTCGCCACGATGCGCTGGCACCAGTCGACGCTGCTCGTGCACTTCGAGGGGATCCCCGACCGCAGTGCCGCCGAGGCCGCACGCGGGATCCTGCTGCACGCCACGATCCCCGCGGACGCCTCGCCCGACGACCCCGACGAGTTCTACGACCACCAGCTGATCGGGCTGGCGGCGTACGACGTCTCGGGCGCCGCGCTCGGCGAGGTCACGGGCCTGGTGCACGGTGGTGCCCAGGACCTGCTGACGATCCGCACCCCCGACGGCCGGGACGCGCTGGTGCCGTTCGTGAAGGCGCTCGTGCCCGAGGTCGACCTCGCCGCCCACCGCCTGGTGGTCGCGGACCGGCCCGGCCTCGTCACGCCGCTGCCCGAGGACGACTGACGACGTGCGCATCGACGTCCTGACGATCTTCCCGGAGTACCTCGCCCCCCTGGGGCTCTCGCTGGCCGGCAAGGCACGCGAGAAGGGCCTCATCGACGTGCAGGTGCACGACCTGCGCCAGTGGACCCACGACCGGCACCGCACGGTCGACGACACCCCGTACGGCGGCGGCGCGGGCATGGTGATGAAGCCGGAGCCGTGGGGCGAGGCGTTCGACGACCTGCTCGGCGCGGGGCCCGCGGAGGGCGTGACGGTCGTGGTCCCCACCCCGTCGGGGCAGCCGTTCACCCAGGCGGTCGCACGCGAGCTCGCGACCCGCGAGCGGCTGGTGTTCGCGTGCGGGCGCTACGAGGGCATCGACCAGCGGGTGCTCGACGAGGTCGCGGAGCGGGCCGAGCTGCGCGAGATCTCGCTCGGCGACTACGTGCTCAACGGGGGAGAGGTGGCCGCGCTCGCGGTCACCGAGGCCGTGGTCCGGCTGGTGCCCGGCTTCATGGGCAACGCCGAGTCGCTGCTCGAGGAGTCCCACGCTCTGTCCTATTCGGGGGCGAGCCTCCTGGAGTACCCCGTCTACACCAAGCCTCCGTCCTGGCGGGGCCGCGACGTGCCCCCCGTGCTGCTGTCGGGCGACCACGCCGCGATCGCCGCGTGGCGCCGCGAGCAGGCCGAACGGCGCACAGGGCGGCGGCGCCCCGACCTGCTGCACCCCTCGACGACGCTCGAGGGCGTCGAGCTGCGCGCGGCCGTGCCGGCCGACGCCGGAGAGCTGTACGTCCTCCAGCTGGCCTGCTGGGTGCAGGAGATGCACGACAACCCCGGGGTGCGCATCCCGGCGCTCCACGAGTCGCTCGACGACGCCCGGGCGTGGCTGGCGCGCGACACCGTGGTGGTCGCCCGCGCGGCCGGGCGCCTGGTCGGCGCGGTGCGGGCCTCACTGGACGGAGAGGCGTGGGAGGTCGGGCGGCTCATGGTGGCCCCCGACCTCGCGGGCCGCGGCCTGGGACGCGTCCTCCTGGCCCGGATCGAGGGGCTGGCGCCGCCCGAGGCCACGACGTACGCCCTGTTCACCGGCGCCGGCAGCACCCGCAACCAGCGGATCTACAAGAAGGCCGGATACCGGCTCCGAGGCGAGATCGAGCCCGGCGTCGTACGGATGACCAAACCTGTCCGCAGGTGATTTCTGCGCAGCGCCCCCGCTGTGGCAGACTTGCTCCTCGGCCCAGTCGGCCAAACAAGGATCGCCCGGAGGACTCGTCCGCCGGGGGTCCGCACCGGTCCCTGCCACAGGGGGGACATGGCGCCGCCGGCCAGCACAGACTGGGTCCACAACTTCAACGGTTCCGATACCGCGGCTGACCTGTGGCACTCGCGAGGAGAGACATGAGCAACGTCATCACCGAGCTCGGCAACGCGAGCAAGCGCACCGACCTCCCCGACTTCCGGGCCGGCGACACCGTCAAGGTGCACGTGAAGGTCGTCGAGGGCAACCGGTCCCGCGTCCAGGTCTTCCAGGGCGTCGTCATCCGCATCCAGGGCTCCGGCGTGGGTCGCAGCTTCACCGTCCGCAAGGTCTCCTTCGGCGTCGGTGTCGAGCGCACCTTCCCGCTTCACTCCCCGATCTTCGAGCAGATCGAGATCGTGACCCGCGGTGACGTCCGCCGCGCCAAGCTCTACTACCTGCGCAACCTGCGCGGCAAGAAGGCGAAGATCAAGGAGCGCCGCGAGGGCTGAGGGAAATCTCAGGCAGCCTGACTACGCTCACCAGCGTGACTTCCGAAGACCGCGACTCCACGTCCGTCGCCGAACCTGACGAGACTGGGTCGCGGTCTTCGTCTGCCCAGGCACCGGCGTCGAAGCCCGCGAAGAAGAAGCACCTGCCGGTCTGGCAGGAGACGATCCTGCTCCTCGGGATCGCCGTCGTGCTCGCCATCGTGATCAAGGCGTTGTTCGTGCAGGCGTTCTACATCCCGTCGCAGTCGATGGAGCCCGGGCTGGTCAAGAACGACCGGATCCTGGTGCAGAAGGTGTCGTACTGGCTCGGTGGGAGCCCCGAGCGAGGCGACGTGGTGGTGTTCAAGGACCCGAACGGCTGGCTGTCCGCCGAGGAGTCCGCCGGCCCGACCAACGGGGTCGCGAAGCTGCTGTCCAAGGTCGGCCTCTACCCCTCGGGCGGCCACCTGGTGAAGCGGGTGATCGGCGTCGCCGGCGACACGGTCTCCTGCTGCGACGCGCAGGGCCGGATCCTGGTCAACGGCCAGCCCCTGAACGAGAAGTCCTACGCCCGCCTCGGCGGCGCCGACTGCTACGGCCCGATGGTCGACAGCTGCGGCAAGGACTGGGAGATCGGACCGATCCCCGAGGGCCGGATCTTCGTGATGGGGGACAACCGCAACAACTCCGCGGACTCCTCGTTCCACATGTGCAAACCCGAGGAGACCGACTGCACCAAGAACCCCTATGTCGACGTCGGAGACGTCGTCGGGAAGGTGTTCGTGCTGTTGTGGCCCAGCGACCACTTCAAGTTCCTGCATCGTCCCGACACCTTCGCGGACGTGCCAGACCCCTCCTAGCCGGCCGTGAGTGAGCTGCCCCGCGGATCGACGATCCGCAAAGACGCCGGGATCTACGGGTACGAGCGCGCGCTGCGTCGCCACGGCATCGAGCCGATCGCGGGCGTCGACGAGGCCGGCCGCGGGGCCTGTGCCGGGCCGCTGGTCGCCGGCGCCGCGATCCTCCCGCCCGGCAGGGCCGGCATCATCCCCGGCCTCGCCGACTCCAAGCTGCTGACCGAGAAGGCCCGCGAGCGCTGCTACGACCAGGTGGTGCGGCGAGCCCTCGCCTGGTCGGTGGTCGTCGTGTCGCACGAGGAGTGCGACCGGCTCGGCATGCACGTCGCCAACGTCGAGGCGCTGCGGCGCGCCGTCGCGCTGCTGGAGCTGCCGCCGTCGTACGTGCTCACCGACGGGTTCCCGGTCGACGGACTTGGGGTCCCCGGCCTGGCGATGTGGAAGGGCGATCGCGTCGCGGCCTGCATCGCCGCCGCCTCGGTGCTCGCGAAGGTCACCCGCGACCGGATCATGACCGAGCTCGACGCGCAGTGGCCGGCGTACGACTTCAAGACCCACAAGGGCTACATCACCGACGTGCACGCCGCCGCGCTCACCGAGCACGGGCCGTCGCCGATCCACCGGATGCGCTTCGTCAACGTCCGCCGCGCCGCCGGGATAGAGTCGACGACGTGAGCGCGGAGGACCTCGAGAAGTACGAGACCGAGATGGAGCTGACGCTCTATCGCGAGTACCGCGACGTCGTCGGGATCTTCAAGTACGTCGTCGAGACCGACCGCCGCTTCTACCTCTGCAACCAGGTCGACGTGAAGGCCCGCACCGAGGCGGGCGACGTGTTCTTCGAGGTCTCGATGAGCGATGCGTGGGTGTGGGACATGTACCGCCCGGCCCGGTTCGCCAAGAACGTGAAGGTGCTGACGTTCAAGGACGTCAACGTCGAGGAGCTGAGCCCCTCCGAGATCGACCCGCCGAAGGCCTGACCCGGCCCAGCCGGACCAGACCAGTCCTGCCGAATCGCCCGCGGACGTGGCGCGCGCCACGGCGGCCGTGGGGACCGCCCTCTGACGCCGAGGTGGACCGATGGCCGGTGGGGTGGCGCGCCGACTGCGCGAGCGGGACCGCGAACGCGGAGCTGCGGCGGTCGAGTTCGCACTGGTGGTCCCGGTGCTGCTGCTGTTGCTGTTCGGGATCATCGGCTACGGCTACATGCTGCTTCCGGCAGGCCCTGAGCCGGGTGCCGCGGAGGGCGCCCGCGCCGCGGCGGTGAAGCCGAGCGGGACCGCCACCGCGACCCTCGAGACCGCGATGCGGGCAGCAGTCGACGCCGCGTTGGGGAGCTACGGCGTGCGCTGCAACGGCCCGGCCCTCAGCACAAGGTCGATGGGGCCTGGCAGTCCGCCGGGACGTGCACGCTCACCGTCGCTGCCTGCACGAACAACGCGTCGTCCATGTGCGCCTGCTGGCGGCGACGCTCACGGTGCCGGTCAGGGTGAGGCTGGACCTCCTGTTCGGCCTGCTGCCCGTGACGATCGACGGCAGCATCGTCGCGAAGCCGACGCCGAACGGCGTCGCGACGACGGTGGCCATCTCGGTCCCGCCGCACGGCTACGACACGCCGTACTCCAACGGCGGAACGGCGGCGCAGCTCCCGGCCGCGGCTCTCGAGGCTGCGTCCGTCTCGGTCGGCTCGCTCTCGCTCGGCCAGGCGACCGCGGTCCTCAACGCCGTCGCGACCACGATCGTCACGCCGATCGTGAACGGCGTGAACGGCACGATCCTGGGTCCCGTCTCCGACCTCGTCGGTCTACGGACCGCGGACGCGGACGTCCTGCTGCTCGACCACCCGACGTGCACGAGCCCTGTACTCCGCGGCTGACGCCGCTGTCTCAGGCCGACGTGCCCACGGGCGTCGTCGCGCGGACGACCGCGGTGAGCCCGACGCCGGCCAGCGCCAGCACCACAGGCACGACCAGCAGCGCGGACTTCAGCGACGTCGCGTCCGCGATCGCCCCCACCGTCAACGGGGCGACCAGCACCGCCAGCGACGTCACTGTCACGGCACGACCGGTGGCCAGGACGGCTCGTCCGGGAGCCAGAGAGACCGCGATGGACATCCCCATCGGGAACAGGTTGCCGATCCCGAGACCCAGGGCGGTGAGTCCCAGCAGCGTCTGCGGGGTCGCCGTGGACGTCCAGAGAACGGCGAACCCGGCGCCGCTCACGGCGAGGGCGTAGCCGAGCAGCCGGGTCGGCTCGATGCGCAGGGCCAGGCGGCTGCCGAGCGTCCGGCCCACGAGCACCCCGACGAAGAAGCCGCCCATCATCGACACGGCCCGCTCGGCCGACACGTCGGCCGCCTCCTCGGCGAAGCTCGCTCCCCATCCGGTGACGCACCACTCCGCCGCCGTCGTGCAGACCAGGATCCCGGCGGCGATCCAGAACGGTCGCGGCAGTGGCTCCTTGGCGACCGAGGTGACCGGGGGAGCGGCCATCGTCAGTCCGCGGTTGCTCCACCACAGCAGCACGGGCGCGACCAGCGACAGCAGGAGCGCCGTACGCCAGCCCAGGTGCAGCACCGCGGTCAGCGACAGGGCGCCGATGAGCACGATATAGGCGACGCTGGCGGACAGGTTGGCCTCGGTGAGGGCGACGCTCCGCAAGTCGCCGTGCTGGTCGGACAGCACGGCTTGGAGGGTCACGAGCAGCAGGCCGCCGCCGGTGCCCATGACGAGGACGGAGCCGATGGTCACCACGGCCGTCTGCCCGGCGGTCAGCCCGACGGCGCCGGCGCCCATCAGCCCCGCCGAGCCCCACAGCAGGGTGCCCCGGCCGAGGAGGCGCTCCACCTGGGCGGAGACGAGCCCGCCGAGCATGCTGCCGGCGGCGAACGCCGCGACGTGCAGGCCACCGGTCGAGTAGCTGAGGCCCAGCTCCTCGCGCAGGTGCGGCACCACGAGCCCCGGCGCGGCCTGCAGGTAGGCGAACCATCCGAGCACGAGGTACATGACCCAGGTGAGACGGTCCCGGACGAACACCTGCGGCATGCGTGTAACGATACACACGTTAGGGTCGTGCCATGGCGGGAACCCTCGGAGCCAAGCGGGCGACGCTCGCCCAGGTCGCCGAGCTCGCCGGTGTCTCGGTGATGACCGCGTCGTACACCTACAACCGGCCCGAGCGGGTCTCGGAGCAGGCGCGGGGCAAGGTGCTCGCCGCGGCGGCCGAGCTGGGATACGCCGGCCCGCACCCGAGCGCCCGGTCGCTGCGGCGGGGCAGCACCCTGGCCCTCGGGGTCGTGCTCGGCGAGCACCTCACCTACGCGTTCGACGACCCGGCGGCCGTCGCCTTCATGGCCGGGATCGCCGAGGTGTGCGCCGAGCGCGGCTTCGGGATGACGATCCTGCCGATCACCGGCGCCGTGGAGGACGCCGACCGGATCGCCGATGCGGCCGTCGACGGGTTCGTGGTCTGGACGACGACCGACGACGACCCGACCCTGGCTGCGGTCCTGGCGACCCGGCGTCCCGCGGTCATCCACGGCGGCTCGCGGGTCGAGGGGCTGGTGCGGGTGAGCATCGACAACCGGGCCGCGGCGCGCGCGGTCGGTGACCTCGCCTTCGCGGGCTCGCGCCGTCCCGCGGTCGTGAGCCAGCCCGTCTCCCGCGACCGAGCCGGCACGATCACGCGGGGCGTCGACCTCGCCGACGCGCTCTTCCCGGTGACCCGCGACCGCCTGGCCGGCTATCGCGAAGCCGCCGAGGAGACAGGGACGGACTGGGCCGACGTGGTCGTCGCGGTGTGTGCCCGCAACGACGTCGCCGAGGCCGAGCGGGTCGCGACCGCGCTGCTGACCTCCGCCGAGCCGCCGGACGCGATCGCCGCGATGAGCGACCAGCAGGCGCTGGGCGTGCTGCGCGCTGCCGGTGCGCTCGGCCTGACCGTGCCGGGCGACCTCGCCGTCACCGGGTGGGACGACGTGCCCGCCGCCGCGCAGGCGGGTCTGACCACGGTGCACCAGTCACTGCGCGACCAGGGCGCGACCTGTGCGCGAATCGCGCTGGGCGGCCGCCATCGGTCCCGGTCGGCGCCCTGGTCGGTCGTGGCGCGCTCGAGCACACGGCGCACCTGACGGAGCTGGGCAGGGGCGGGGGCGGAGCCCGCTTTCCGTGCACAGCGTGGCTTCCGGCACGACTGCCCACAGCCGTGCGTCGTCGACGCGCGGGCTGTCCCTCGCCTCGGAGAGGGTCGTGCACAGGAGGTCGAGGACATGACGAGTTCGACAGCAGCGGCGATCAAGCAGGCCCTCGGGGCCTACGGCGAGACCCTCGCGATGCGGCACCTGGTGGCCCAGGGCATGGTGGTGCTCGACCGCAACTGGCGGTGCGAGGCGGGGGAGATCGACCTCGTCCTCCGCGACGGCGACGTGCTGGTCGTCTGCGAGGTCAAGACCCGCAGCAGCGTGCGCTACGGCACCCCGCACGAGGCCGTGACGGACATCAAGCTCGCGCGACTGCGGCGGCTCGCGACCCGGTGGATCGAGGAGCGCGGCGTGGCCGTCCGCGACGTCCGCATCGACATGGTCGGCATCGTCCGGCCTCGACGCGGGTCCTCGATCCTCGACCACGTGCGGGGGATCGGCTGATGCCCTTCGCGACCGCCCACACCGTCTCGCTCCACGGCGCCGTCGGCCACCTCATCGACGTCCAGGCCGACGTCTCACCGGGCCAGGTGGGGGTCACCATGGTCGGCCGGGCGGACACGATGATCAACGAGTCCCGCGACCGGTGCCGGATGGCGATCATCAACAGCCAGCTCGACTGGCCGGCCACCCGGCGGATCACGATCCTGCTGTCCCCGGCCGACCTGCTCAAGAGTGGCACCCACTTCGACATGGCGATCGCGGTGTCGGTGCTGGCGGCGGCCGGCAGCGTGCCGGCCTCCACGCTCGACGGCACCGCCTTCATCGGCGAGCTCACCCTCGACGGCAACCTGCGCGCCGCCGCCGGGGTGCTGCCGATGGTGATGGCCGCGGCCGAGCGCGGGATCCGCGCGGTCTTCGTCCCCGAGCCGCAGGCGGCCGAGGCCGCGATGGTCCCCGACATGAGCGTGATCGGGGTCCGGTCGCTGGGACAGGTCGTCGCTGTGCTCCGCGACGAGGAGGTGCCCGAGGCACCCCCGGTCGCCCCCCTCTCCGGGACGCGGCTCCTGGCGTGGCGCGGTCAGGAGCGGCTCGACGAGCTCGACCTCGCCGACCTGGTCGGCGTCGACGACGCGCGCTACGCCGTCGAGGTCGCGGCTGCGGGGGGCCACCACCTGCTGCTCTCGGGGCCCAAGGGATGCGGCAAGACCAGCCTCGCCGAGCGGATCCCGGGGATCCTCCCCGACCTCAGCCCGGCGGAGTCGCTCGAGCTCAGCGCCATCCACTCGCTGGCCGGGGCGCTCGACCCCGATGCCGGGTTCCCGACCAGACCGCCGTTCTCGGCTCCACACCACGACGCCAGCAAGGCCAGCCTCATCGGGGGTGGCCTGGGTGTGGTGCGTCCCGGTGAGGTGAGCAAGGCCCACACCGGGGTGCTGTTCCTCGACGAGTTCCCCTTGTTCCGGTCCGACGTGATCGAGGCGCTGCGCCAGCCGCTCGAGAACGGCGACGTCACGGTCGCGCGGCGCGACGAGTCGGTCACCCTTCCCGCCCGCGGCATGGTCGTGCTCGCCGCCAACCCGTGTCCCTGCGGCGACTACAGCGGCGACGTCCGGGAGAACCACTGCATCTGCCGCGAGGTCCAGCGCCGCGACTACCGCAACAAGGTGACCGGACCCGTTGCCGACCGGGTCGACATCGTCCGCCAGCTGCGGGCGCTGCGCCGGCGCGACGCTCGGCTCGACCTCGCACCGAGTGAGTCGTCGGCGGTGGTGCGGCGCCGGGTGGAGGCGGCCCGAGCCCGGCAGGCGGAGCGCTACGCGGACGAGAGCTGGCGTCTCAACGCCCACGCCCCCGGGCCGGTGCTGCGCGACCGGTGGCCGCTGACCAAGGCCGGCCAGAAGGCGGTCGACGACCAGCTCTACGCCGGCCGGCTGAGCCGCCGCGGCGCGACCCGCGTGCACCGCCTCGCGTGGACCGTCGCCGACCTGCGGGGCTTGGACCACCCCGGCCTCCACGAGGTCGACACCGCGCTGCGGCTGCGCACCGGCGAGCCGTTGCTGCTCTCGATGCTGGAGCGCACGGGATGACCGCGCTCGACGACCGGCTCGCGCGGGTTGCGATCAACGCCCTCGGTGAGCCGGGGGATCCTCGACTGCTCGACGCCGTCACCCAGCACGGTGCCCCTCGGGTCCTCGACATGCTGGTCGGCCAGCGGACGATCGACGACCTCCAGACCGACCCCGAGGCTCGGCGCTCGGCGTCCGATCCCGAGCGCACCCTCGCGGAGGCGGCGGTGCAGGGCCTGCGGTTCGTCGTCCCGGGAGATGAGGAGTGGCCCTCCCAGCTCGACGACCTGGCGCTCACCGCGCCGCTGCAGAACCGCGGCGGCGTCCCGGTCGGTCTCTGGGTGCGGGGTCCGGTCCGACTCGACCAGCTCGTCGGCTCGGTGGCGGTCGTCGGCTCCCGGTCGGCCACGACCTACGGTGCCGACGTCGCGGCCGACCTTGCGGCGGACGTGGCCGCAGCCGGCCGTTGCGTCGTGTCCGGAGCCGCCTACGGGATCGACCAGGCCGGGCACCGCGGTGCGCTCGCCGGCGGCGGGACGACCGTGGCCGTGCTCGCGTGCGGTGCCGACCGCGTCTACCCCGCCTCCCACCGCCAGCTCATCGAGCACATCGCCGCCCACGGAGCCGTGGTGTCCGAGGCCATTCCCGGGTGGGCGCCGACCCAGATCCGCTTCCTGGCGCGCAACCGCCTGATCGCGGCGCTCACCACGGGCACCGTGGTCGTCGAGGCCGCCGTGCGCAGCGGCGCCCTCAACACCGCCAACTGGGCGACCCGGCTCAACCGGCCGGTGATGGGGGTGCCGGGGCCGGTCACCAGCGCCCCGTCCCAGGGGGTGCACCAGCTGATCCGCTCCCAGGCCGCGACCCTGGTGACGTCCGGAGCGGAGGTGCTCGAGGAGGTCAGCGCCGCGGGGGAGCACCTCGTCGAGGAGCCGCGCGGACCGGTCCGTCCGCGCGACCGGCTCACCACTCGGCAGCGGCAGGTCCTCGACGCCGTCCCGGTGGTGCAGGCCGCGCCGGAGGCCTCGATCGCCCGCACCGCCGGCCTCCTGCTCGCCGACACCCGGGGCGTGCTGGCCACGCTGGCCGAGCAGGGGCTGGCCGAGCAGGTCCCAGGCGGATGGCGGCTCGCCGCGCTCGCTCGCGAGTAGCCGCCCCCGGTCTTCCTAGACTCGGCACGTGAGCGACGAGGAGCAGGCGACCGACCTGCCCGAGGCGATGACCCGGGTGCTCGGGGAGTACGAGCGGCACCTGGCCGCCGAGCGCGACCTGACCGCACACACGGTCCGGGCGTACGTCGGGGACGTGGCCGGACTGCTCGGGCACGCCGCCCGTCTCGGGCACACCGAGGCAGGTGAGCTCGACCTCCGCACCCTGCGCAGCTGGCTGGCCAAGCAGCAGAGCCTCGGTCGGTCCCGCACCACGATCGCGCGGCGGGCGACTGCCGCGCGGGTCTTCACGGCCTGGCTCGCGCGCACCGGACGGTCCCCGGTCGACGCAGGTGCCAGCCTCGGCGCCCCGAAGGCGCACCGGTCGTTGCCGCCGGTGCTGCGTGCGGACGAGGCGGCGGAGCTGGTGCGTGTGGCCGCCGAGCATGCCGACGACGGCAGCCCGGTCGGGCTGCGCGACGTCGCGATGCTCGAGCTGCTCTACGCCACCGGCATCCGGGTGGGAGAGCTGGTCGGTCTCGACATCGACGACCTCGACCGCGAGCGCAACGTCGTCCGGGTCTTCGGCAAGGGGCGCAAGGAGCGGTCCGTGCCGTTCGGCCGCCCGGCCGCGCGGGCGGTCGACTTCTGGCTCAAGCAGGGCCGTCCGCTGCTCGCGGTGCCCGGCAGCGGAGCAGCACTGTTCCTCGGTGCCCGGGGCGGCCGGATCGACCAGCGGGCCGTGCGCACGGTCGTGCACCGCCGGATCGCCGACGTGCCCGGGGCGCCGGACATCGGGCCGCACGGGCTGCGGCACACCGCCGCCACCCACCTGCTGGAGGGCGGCGCGGACCTGCGGTCGGTGCAGGAGCTCCTCGGCCACGCCTCGTTGGCGACCACGCAGATCTACACCCACGTCAGCACCGACCGCCTGCGGCGGGCCTACCAGCAGGCGCACCCGCGGGCGTAGCGCGACCACAGCACCAACGGCGCGACGAACGCGGCGTATGGCAGTGGCAGCGGCCGCCACCGCGTCGGCGAGACGCCCGTCGTGGCCGGCTCGTCGCGCCACAGGGGCAACAACCGCACCGGACCGGCCCCGATGAGGCGCAGCGGGTCGAGGTAGGTCTCGCCCCGGATCCAGCCCCAGTGCAGGCACGCCCGGGGGGGGCAGTGCGACCCGGCCGACGTCAGGTGACCCAGCGGGTCCCCGGCGGCCACCGTCGTACCGACTCCGACCGTGGCACCGACCGGTTCGTAGGTGGTGCGGGTCGAGCCGTGGTCGATGACCACGACCCCACGCCCGGCCAGCATGCCCGCCCACGTCACCCGGCCCGGGAGCGAGGCGCGGACCGTCTGGCCGGGCGACCCGAGCAGGTCCACGCCGCGGTGACCCGCACCCCAGGGGTCGCTGGGCGGGTCGAACCCGGCGACGACCTCGGGCACGGGCAGCAGCGGCCAGACCCCGACCGGATCGGCCTCGGCCGCCCGGGCCGGCGCCGCCAGCAGCAGGGCCGGGAGCAGGGCGTGCGCCACGACCAGACAGAGCAGCAGCGGGAGTCGACGAGCCATGGCCCGACCCTGCCCCGCCCGGCGCACGCCCGCATCGTGGCCGTCGGGCACGGTGGAGACGCGCGCCGCAACGCGAGGGGTGGACGATGAGCGGGCCGCGATTGGCGGGTGTCCGCCGGTGTCGACTACGCTGACCGGAGCAATCCTTGCGGATTGACTTCGCACGCTCGCAGACCGCGACGGGCCCTGCACCTCCGAGGTCCCGACCACCCGTGGGCGACGACTTTCAGTCCGTCCGGGCAACCGGACGGTCGGGTCGCGCGCGAGCGTCAGGGCAGCCGACACCCGTCGGGTGCAGCAACTGTAAACAACGACCGGGTCCGCCCCGGTCCGGCCTGCTGAAGGCCGGACGGCAACGGTGGCGGTGCCCGACACAACAGGAGAAACCATGGCAGTCGTCACCATGCGCCAGCTGCTCGAGAGCGGCGTGCACTTCGGACACCAGACCCGTCGCTGGAACCCGAAGATGAAGCGCTTCATCATGACCGAGCGCAACGGCATCTACATCATCGACCTGCAGCAGTCGCTGGCCTACATCGACCGGTCGTACGCCTTCGTCAAGGAGACCGTCGCCAAGGGCGGCACGATCATGTTCGTCGGGACGAAGAAGCAGGCCCAGGAGGCGATCGCCGAGCAGGCGACCCGCGTCGGCATGCCCTACGTCAACCAGCGCTGGCTCGGCGGCATGCTCACCAACTTCCAGACGGTGCACCAGCGGATCAACCGCCTCAAGGAGCTCGACGAGATCGACTTCGACGACGTCGCCGGCAGCAGCCGCACCAAGAAGGAGCTGCTGCAGATGCGCCGCGAGCGCGACAAGCTCAACAAGTCGCTCGGCGGCATCCGCGAGATGACGCGGACCCCCTCTGCGGTGTGGATCGTCGACACCAACAAGGAGCACCTCGCCGTCGAGGAGGCGCGCAAGCTCCACATCCCGATCATCGGCATCCTGGACTCCAACTGCGACCCCGACCTGGTCGACTTCCCGATCCCGGGCAACGACGACGCGATCCGCGCCGTGGGTCTGCTGACCCGCGTGGTCGCCGACGCCGTCGCCGAGGGCCTCATCGCCCGCTCCGGCGTCAAGGCCGGCGAGGGCACCGAGGCCGTGGGCGCCGAGGAGCCGCTGGCCGAGTGGGAGCGCGAGCTCCTGGGCGGCGAGGCCGAGCAGGCCGCTGTCGCGGCGACCGGTGGCGACGCCGCCGAGGAGACCCCGGCCGCCGAGGCGACCGGTGCCGCCAGCGAGGCCGCGGAGGCCACCGAGGCTGCTGAGGCCGCCACCGACGAGCCGGCCGCCGAGGCCGCTCCCGAGGCCGCCACGGACGAGGCTGCCGCTGAGGAGACCCCGGCTGCCGCTGAGCCGGCCGCCGAGGTCGAGGCCTGACCGGCCGGTCCGGTCACCAGGAACATCCGCGACAACCTTCCAACACTTCGAGGAAGAAGGACCATGGCGAACATCTCCGCCGCCGACGTCAAGAAGCTCCGTGAGCTCACCGGCGCCGGCATGATGGACTGCAAGAAGGCGCTCGTCGAGGCCGACGGCGACTTCGAGAAGGCCGCCGAGCTGATCCGCATCAAGCTCGGCAAGAAGATGGCCGAGCGGGGTGCCGAGCGCGAGGCATCGAACGGGCTGGTCGCCACCTCCGGCGGCGCGCTCGTCGAGCTCAACTGCGAGACCGACTTCGTGGCGAAGGGCGACGACTTCGTCGCCGCCGCGCAGCAGATCGCCGACGTCGCCAACGAGGCCAAGGCCGGCGACGCCGAGACGCTCAAGTCGGTCAAGCTGGGCGACAAGACGGTCGGCGAGGTCGTCGAGAACCTGGCGATCACCATCGGCGAGAAGATCGCCCTGGGTCGCGTCGCCTACTTCGACGGTCCGGTCGTGACCTACATGCACAAGCGTGCCGCGGACCTGCCGCCGGCCGTCGGGGTGCTCGTGGAGTACGACGGCGCCGAGGCCGGTGCCCGGGGCGCCGCGATGCAGATCGCGGCGATGCGCCCGCAGTACCTCACCCGCGACGAGGTCCCCGCGGACATCGTGGCCAAGGAGCGCGAGATCGCCGAGGCGACCTCGCGCGAGGAGGGCAAGCCCGAGCAGGCGATCGCCAAGATCACCGAGGGCCGGCTCAACGGCTTCTTCAAGGACGTCGTCCTGCTGGAGCAGCCGTCGGTCACCGAGAGCAAGCGCACCGTGAAGGCCGTCCTGGACGAGGCCGGCACCACCGTGAAGCGTTTCGCCCGTTTCGAGGTCGGCGCGTAACCGGATAGGTTCTAGCCAGACGTACACGAGGAGGCCGGTTCGATGTCAGCGACCCTGATCATCGGACCGGCCTTCTCCTGCCCCGCCCACCCGAGGAGCCGCCCGTGACCGGATACAAGCGCGTCCTGCTGAAGCTGTCGGGCGAGATGTTCGGCGGCGGCGAGGTCGGCGTCGACCCCGACGTCGTCCAGACCGTCGCCCGCGAGATCGCCGGCGTCGTCAACGCCGGCGTCCAGATCGCGATCGTCACCGGTGGTGGCAACTTCTTCCGGGGAGCCGAGCTGCAGCAGCGCGGCATGGACCGGGTCCGTGCCGACTACATGGGCATGCTCGGCATCGTGATGAACTGCCTTGCCCTCCAGGACTTCCTGGAGAAGATGGGCGTCGAGACCCGCGTCCAGACCGCGATCACCATGGGCCAGGTCGCCGAGCCGTACATCCCGCGGCGTGCGATCCGGCACATGGAGAAGGGTCGCGTGGTGATCTTCGGGGCGGGCATGGGCATGCCGTTCTTCTCCACCGACACCGTCGCCGTCCAGCGCGCCCTCGAGAGCAAGTGCGACGTCGTGCTCGTCGCCAAGAACGGCGTGGACGGCGTCTACACCGCCGACCCCCACCTCGATCCCACCGCGACCAAGTTCGACGACCTCACCTACGACGAGGCGATCGCCCGGGGTCTGAGGATCATGGACCAGACGGCGTTCGCGCTGTGCGGCGAGAACAAGCTGCCCATGGTCGTGTTCGGCATGGAGCCGGAGGGCAACATCCTGCGGGTCGTGCATGGTGAGAAGATTGGGACGCTCGTGAGCGCCGGCTGACCCAGCCCCGACGACGAGCATCGACCAGCAACGCTAGGAGCACCCGTGATCAACGACATCCTCCACGAGGCCGACGGCAAGATGGACAAGTCGGTCGAGGCGACGCGCGAGGAGTTCGCAGCGATCCGCGCCGGTCGGGTCAGCCCGAGCATGTTCAGCAAGATCGTCGTCGACTACTACGGTTCGCCGACCCCGCTGCAGCAGCTCGCGTCGTTCACCGCTCCCGAGGCCCGGATCATCCTGATCGCGCCCTACGACCAGGGCGCCATGCACAACATCATCAAGGCGATCCGCGACTCCGACCTGGGTGTCAACCCGGCCGACGACGGCAAGGTGATCCGCTGCGTGTTCCCCGAGCTGACCGAGGAGCGGCGCAAGGAGTACATCAAGGTGGCACGCACCAAGGCCGAGGAGGGCCGGGTCGCGGTCCGCAACCTGCGCCGCACCGCCAAGCAGCACCTCGAGAAGCTCGAGAAGGACGGCGAGGTCGGCAAGGACGACGTCACCGGTGCCGAGAAGCGCCTGGACGGCATGACCAAGAAGCACACCGACGTGATCGACGAGCTGCTCAAGCACAAGGAGTCCGAGCTGCTCGAGGTCTGAGCAGTCGGAACCCTCATGCCCGACGCGCCGTCCGCGAGGCCGCAGGCCAGTCCCTCACCGGTCCCACCGACCGCCAAGGACCACGGCCGCGCCGGCCGCGACCTGCGCGCCGCCGTCGCCTCCGCGGTCGTGCTGCTGAGCGCGATCGCGCTCTCGCTGCTGTTCTGGAAGACCGCCTTCATGGTGATCGTCGCCGTGGCGGTCGTGGTGGCGATCTGGGAGCTGCACCGGGGCTTCCGGGCCCTGGACATCGACCTGCCGGAGCAGCCGCTGATGGTCGGCGGCGTCGTCATGGTCGTGGTCGCGTACTTCTGGGGTGCACCGGCGCTCGTCACCGCAACCGCGGTGACGGCCCTGGTGATCATGCTCTGGCTCCTCCGGCGAGGCGTCGCCGGATACGTCCAGAACGCCACCGGGTCCGTGTTCGTCCTGGTGTACGTGCCGTTCCTCGGGTCGTTCGTCACGCTGCTGCTCTCCGAGGGTGGGGGCGCCAACGCCGCCGGGCTCGATGACGCCGGCGTACAGGGGATCGTCGCGTTCGTGCTGGTCACGATCGCCTCCGACATCGGCGGGTACGTCGCCGGTGTCCTGTTCGGGCGGCACCCGATGGCCCCGGTCATCTCGCCGAAGAAGTCGTGGGAGGGCTTCGCGGGCTCGGTGCTCTTCTGCCTGCTCGCCGGCTGGGCGCTCGTGGTCTACCTGCTCGACGGCGACTGGTGGGTCGGCCTGCTGCTCGGCCTGATCACGGTCGTGATGGCCACCCTCGGCGACCTGTGCGAGTCCGTCATCAAGCGCGACCTCGGCATCAAGGACATGAGCCAGGTCATCCCGGGCCATGGCGGACTGATGGACCGTCTCGACTCGCTGCTCGCCACGATCGCCCCGATCTGGCTGCTCCTCCACTACCTCGTGTACTGATGCTCTACCTGGTGCGGCACGGACGCCCGCTCGTCGAGCCGGGCCTGCTCCCGAGCGCCTGGGAGCTCGACCCCGCCGGCTTCGAGGACATCTGGGCGTTACGCGAGTCCGGGCGGCTGCCGGACGACGGCCACTGGTTCTGCTCGCCGGAGCCCAAGGCGGTCGCCACCGCCCAGCTGCTCACCGACGGCCCGGTCGGGATCGTCGAGGGACTGGCCGAGCAGATCCGCGACACCGGCGACTGGATCGACCGCTTCGAGGCCGTCGTACGGCGTGCCTTCGCCGACCCGACCCGGTCGGCCCACCCCGGGTGGGAGCCGCTGGCGGTGACCCGCGAGCGGGTGGCGACCAGCGTCCGCCTCCTCATCGCCGACCACCCGAGCGAGGACCTCGTGCTGGTCGGCCACGGCACCGCCTGGACCGTCCTCGCGGCCGAGCTGACCGGCGCGGAGCCGGACCTCGACCGATGGGCCCTTCTCGGCATGCCGGACGTCATCGAGGTCGATCCGGTCGTAGAGTCGCCCTGATGTCGACCGACCCGGACCACCCGAGCAGCACCGTGAACGAGGCGACGCCGGAGCCGGCGCCCGCCCCCGAGCGCGTGCCGGACTGGTGGCACCGCGACCACCCGACGTTCACCTCGCTCACCGGGTTCTTCACCGGCCTGGCGTTCGTGATCGTGGTGCCGGGCCTGTTCGCGGCGATCCTGGGCTGGATCTTCGACTACCACACCGCCGAGGACCTGTTCCCGCTGGTGCTGGTGACGCTCGTGGTGCCGATCGGGCTCGTGATCGCTCCCCGCACCCGCCGGTTCGGCCGCTACATGCTGATCGGGATGGCGGTGACCGCTCTCGTCGTGGGCGGCGTGAGCGCCGTGGTCCTCTGGTACATGGTCACCTACCAGAGCTGACCTGCGGAGCCTGGCTCCGGCGAATGGCCCGCCCACCCACCCGGATGGGATG
>NZ_CATNLZ010000036.1 GCF_950101795.1 Nocardioides sp. T2.26MG-1
TGGCGCTGCTGGCAAGACGGCGTCGCCTACGACCCCGCCCGACACAACGCCCTGCAACGCGTCCTCAACGAACACACCGCCAAAGCCGCCTGACACGGCCGACGTTGACACAGGGCAACTCATGCCGCCTCCTCCAGGACCGCGCACCAGCGGCCGCCGAACACGTGCCGGCTGGTCACGGCGAGACCGGCCTCGTCCGCGACGCGATCGACGTCGTCGGCCCCGACCACGGCCCACCGCAGCGGGCGGACCACGCCGCCGCCGTACCGGAGCGTCGCCCAGCCGCGCCGGACGCCGGCGCCGGGCGGCGCGAGCTCGACGACCACACGCCCCCGCGGGTCGAGCAGCTCGCGGAGCCGGTGGAGCAGCGCGACCGGGTCGCCGCCGATGCCGACGTTGCCGTCGGCGAGCAGCGCGGTCCGCCAGCGACCCTCGCCGGGCAGCCGGTCGAACACGTCGCGGTGCAGCGCGGCCGCACCGCGCTCGCGGGCCTGGCCGACACACTCCGGCGCGACGTCGATGCCCAGCACCACGTGCCCGCGATCGGCGAGGTGCGCGGTCAGCCGCCCGGGTCCGCAGCCGACGTCGAGCGTCGGGCCCACGCAGAGTGCGGCGAGCTGCCGGTCGTGCTCGTCGGCGGGGTGCGCCCAGGTCGCGATCGAGAGGACCGTGTCGAGGGACCGGCCGAGGGGCCCGTCGAGGGGCTGGGCGCCGCTCACGGGCGCACCCGCTCCCAGACCCGGGCGAACTCGCTGCCCGACGCCACGCGGGCGACCGCGTCCGCGTCCGCGACCGTGTCGACGTCGCGCAGAGCGGTGGTCACGCCGACCCCGACCCCAGCGGCGACCAGCGCGTCGCGGGTGTGGTCGTACGTCGACGGCGTGGACATCGGCACGTCGTGCAGCGCCGCCGCCGACCGCGGCTCACGCAGGCCGAGCACCCACCAGCCGCCGTCCTCGGCCGGGCCGAGCACCGCCTCGTGCTCGAGCAGCTGCGCGGCGGCCGCGTCGAGCAGCGCCGGCGTGACTTGGGGCGTGTCCATGCCGACCTGGACGACCGGCCCTCCGTCGGGGACGTCGACGTGGGCGTTGGCGAGCCGCTCCGCGAACGTGCTGCCCCGCTGGCGGCCGACCGCCCAGCCCTCCAGCGCCCGCTCGATCTCGTCGCCGCGCACGGCGTCGGCGAGGTCGCCGGCCAGCGCGATCATCCGCAGGTCCGGCGCGAACGCCTCGGCGCAGGCGGCGATCGTGTCGAGCAGCGCGGCCGCGGCCAGCTCGGAGGCCGCGACCATGCCGACCGTCGCGCCCAGCCGGGTCTTGACCCGGCCGGCGACGGGCGCCTTCGCGACCACGAGCACGCGGGCGTCGTTCATGCGAGCACCTTCCAGAAGTCCCGGACGGCCCGGGCGGTGCCGACCGCGGATCCGGAGACCTTCGACCGGGTGCCGGCGGCCCGCGGGTGGTAGGCCACGTCGTGCTCGGTGAGCCGCCAGCCCTCGCGGGTGGCCTTCTGCAGCAGCTCGACCGGGTAGCCGAAGCGGCGGTCCCGTACCTCGAGCGCCACCAGCCGGTCACGACGGCAGACGCGCACCGTGGCGAGGTCGTGGGCGGCCATCCCGATCCGCCGGCGCAGCCACCACACGACCAGGCCGTTGCCGGCCCGGGCGTGCCAGGGCCAGACCCCACGGCGCACCGGGATCCGGCGCCCCACCGCCAGGTCGGCACGGCCGCTGCGGACGTCCTCGAGCAGCGGCAGCAGCTCGGTCGGGTCGATCGAGGCGTCACCGTCCATGACCGCGACGTGCTCACGGGTCGCCGCGAGCACTCCGGCGTGCACGGCGGCGCCGTACCCGGGCCGGGGCTCGGTGACCACGGTCGCGCCGTGGCGGCGGGCCACGTCGGCGGTGCCGTCACGCGAGCCGTTGTCGACGACGATCACCGCGAACCCGGCCGGCACCGCCGGCAGCAGCGTCTCGAGCGCCGCCGCCTCGTCGCGGCACGGGAGCACCAGGTCGCAGTCGGGTCCAGCAGTCATGTCGTCGACCGTAGGGATCCGGGGACCCGTTGCGGCGCCCCAGTTCTTACGAAGCCGTGACCATCGGCCGCTCGGCTGCCCCGGACCCGCGGCGGCACCTAGGGTCGGTGCCATGCCGGAGACGCCCGCCCGTGCGCCGTGGGCGGGGCTCGGGGTCGCGCTGGTGCTGGTGGTGCTCGCGTTCGCGGTGCCGCAGGTGGCCGACTGGGAGGTGTGGGCCCGCGCACCGCGCAGTGCGGTCGCCGCGGGCCTGCCGCCGCTGCACGGCTACTGGCAGCCGAAGCTGCTCGGGCCGGGCACGCCGTTCGCGGTGGCGCTCGGGCTCGCGGGCTGGCGGTACGGGCCGCGCCTGGCCGAGCGGCTGCCGTGGCGGTGGCTGCTGGGGGCGACGTACGCCGCCTCCCTCGCGTGGCTGCTCGCGCTCGCCCTCGTCGACGGGACCGACGGGCTCTCGCGCGCGCTCGGCAGCCACTACGAGTACCTCCCGACGGCGCGCGGCGGCGCGGGCGTGCACGCGCTGCTGCAGGGCTACGTCGACCGGATCCCGTACGGCCTCGCGGACAGCTGGCCGACCCACGTGGCCGGGCACCCGCCGGGTGCGCTGCTGTTCTTCGTCGGGCTGGTGCGGGTCGGGCTGGGCGGTGACCTGGCCGCCGGGGTCGTGGTGACGGTGCTCGCCGCGACGACGGCGGTCGCGGTGCTCGTCACGCTGCGGGCGCTGGGCGCCGAGGACGCGGCCCGGCGGGCGGCGCCGTTCCTCGTGCTCGCACCGGCCGCGGTGTTCACGGCGGTCTCGGCCGACGGGCTGTTCGCGGCCGTCGCCGCGTGGGGGCTGGCGACGCTGGCGCTCGGCGCGACCGCGCCGCGACGCGGCCGGGCGGCCGGCTGGTCGATGCTCGCCGGGCTGCTGCTGGGCGGCTGCGTGATGCTGTCCTACGGGCTGCCGCTGCTCGGGCTGCTGGCGCTCGCCGTGCTGCTCCGGGCCGGTCGCTGGTGGCCGCTCCCGGTGGCAGCGGCGGCCGCGGCCGCGGTGGTGCTGGCGTTCGCCGCCGGCGGGTTCGCGTGGTGGGAGGCGTTCCCGGTGCTGCGGGAGCGCTACTGGGACGGGATCGCCGCGGACCGGCCCGCGGCGTACTGGACCTGGGCCAACCTCGCGGCGCTCCTCGTGTGCACGGGCCCGCTGCTGGGCGCGGGGCTCGGGTGCGTACGCCGGGGTGTCGACCGCACGGTGCTGCTGCTCGCCGGGTCGGCCGCCGCGGCGGTGCTGCTCGCCGACGCTTCCCAGATGAGCCGGGCGGAGGTCGAGCGGATCTGGCTCCCGTTCGTGCCGTGGCTGATGCTGACCACCGCCCTCCTGCCGGCGCGCTGGCGCCGCCGGGGCCTGCTGCTGCAGGTGGTGTGGGCGATCGCGGTCCAGCAGCTGCTCTACACGACCTGGTGACTCAGTTGCGCAGCGGCGCGGTCGCGAACGCGGGCAGCCCCTCGTCGGGGTCGACCTCCGCGGCGAACCCGAGCTCGGTGCGGGCGCGCTCAGGCGAGGCCACGACGTGCCGGACGTCGCCGAGCCGGTAGCCGCCGGTGACCTCCGGCTCGATGCCGGTGCCGGCGCCGACCAGCTCGGCCACCCGCAGGATCGAGACCGGGCGGCCCGAGCAGACGTTGTAGGCGGCGTACCGTCCCGGGCCGGCCGCGGCGACGGACTCCAGCGCGAGCAGGTTGGCGCGGGCGACGTCGGAGACGTGCACGAAGTCGCGCATCTGGCCGCCGTCCTCGTAGACCTGCGGCCGCTCCCCGCGCTCGAGCGAGGAGCGGAACATCGCCGCGACGCCGGAGTACGGCGTGTCCCGCGGCATGCCGGGGCCGTAGACGTTGTGGTAGCGCAGCGCGACCGCCGACGCGTCCGCCTGCCGCACCCACGAGGCGGCGTAGTGCTCCTGGGCGACCTTGCTGGCGGCGTACGACGAGCGCGGGTCGAGCCGGGCGGTCTCGTCGACCAGGGCCCAGCCGAGCACCCGGCCGCACTTCGGGCAGTGGTTGTCGACGTCGCCCGCCTCCAGCGCCGCGCGGCTGCGCGGCGGTGGGACCTGGTCGCCGTGGTCGGGGCAGGTGTAGCGGCCCTCGCCGTAGACGACCATCGACGACGCGAGCACCAGCCGGTCGACCCCGGCCTCGTGCATCGCCGCGAGCACTACCGCGGTGCCGAGGTCGTTGTGGGCGGCGAAGTCGGGTAGGTCGGCGACCCGGATGCCGGCGCCGACCATCGCGGCCTGGTGGCTGACCGCGTCGACCCCGTCGAGCAGCGCGGCCAGCGCCTCTGCGTCGCGGACGTCGACGGCGTGGGTGCCCGCGGGCGGCTCGGTCGCGCCGTGGGCCATCGGCAGCATCGCGTCCACGCGGACCACGTCGTGCCCGGCGTGCTCGAGGGTCGCGGCGACCGCGCCGCCGATGAAGCCGGCCGAGCCGGTGACCAGGACTCTCATGCGCTCCCCGGGCCGGGGGTGGCGTAGGTGAGGTCGATGCCGTCGGCCCAGGTGGAGCACGTGCAGCCGGCAGGGTCGGGGAGCCCGGCGACGGTGCGGGCGAGCAGCCCCGTGAGCCGCTCGAGGTTGGCGCGGAACAGCGCGAACACCTCCTCCTGGCCGACGCCGTGGCCGGTCTCGGCCCCGGCGTCCATGTCGGTCACCAGGGCGATCGCGGAGTAGCACATCCGCAGCTCGCGGGCGAGCGCCGCCTCGGGCGCCCCGGTCATGTTGATCAACGTCCAGCCCTGCTCGGCGTAGTGGCGTGACTCGGCACGGGTGGAGAACCGCGGGCCGTCGACGACGACCATCGCTCCCCCGTCCTTGACGCCCGGGTCGGCGGCGAGCACGGCGGACGAGACCCGCGGGCAGTAGGGGTCGGCGAAGGGCAGGTGCACCGCACCGGTCTCGACGTAGGTCCCGGCCCGGCCGTGGGTGCGGTCGACGAGCTGGTCGGGCACGACGATGTCGCCCGGCGCGACCTCGTGGCGCAGCCCGCCGACTGCACAGGGCGCGAGCACCTGGCGGACGCCCAGCGAGCGCAGCGCCCACAGGTTGGCGCGGTAGGGGATGCGGTGCGGCGGGTGCTCGTGGTGCGGTCCGTGGCGCGGCAGGAACGCGACCCGTCGGCCGGCGACGGTGCCGACCGAGACCGCCGCCGAGGGTGCGCCGTACGGCGTCTCCACGACGTGGTCCACCACCTCGCCGTCTGCGTCGCGGAGGAACGAGTAGAAGCCGGTGCCGCCGATCACGGCCACGTCCGCGGTGGTCATGGGCCCACCCTGCCAGCCAGGGCCGGCCGGGTGGTCGCCCGCGCGCCGAGACCGCCGATCGCGACCAGCGCGACCAGGCCGATCGCCGACACCGACAGCTCGGGGTAGCCCCAGGCGCCGACCACGACCCCGGCCAGACCGCCCGCGCCGGCCGCGGTCAGCCCCATCACCAGGTCGGCGGCGCCCTGCACGTCGGTGCGGGCGTCGAGCGGGGCGTGCTGGGCGATCAGCGTCGAGGCCGCGACCGTGGTGAACGACCAGCCCAGCCCGAGCAGGAAGAGCCCGACGAAGATCTGCCAGGAGCTGCCCTCGGGCGAGCGGGCGGAGAGCACGAGCGCCGCGAGCAGCAGCACCGCGCCCTCGACCAGCACGGCCGGCCGGCTGGTGCGGTCGGCGAGCATGCCGACCAGCGGCGAGAACGCGAACATGCCGAGCACGTGGATGCTGATCACGATGCCGATCACCCGGAGCTCGGCGTGCCCGTGCTCCATGTGCAGCGGGGTCATCACCATCACCGCGACCATCGCCGCGTGCGAGCAGGCCATGGCGAGGGTCGCGAAGGCGATCACCGGACGCTCGCGGGCGGCGCTCAGCGCCCGCGCCCATGCCGTGCCGGTGGGCGCGACCGGCGGCTCGCCGGCCACCTCGCGCGCCAGCAGCAGCGGGTCGGGGCGCAGCAGCAGGCCGGCGATCAGGGCCGCGCCCAGCATGCCGAGGCTGCCGAGCGCGAACGGGCCGGTCAGCTCGGGGATGCCGAGCCAGCGGGCCAGCGCACCGGACGGGCCGGTGAGGTTGGGGCCGGCGACCGCGCCGACGGTCGTCGCCCACACGACCGTGGAGAGCGCGCGTCCCTTGTGGGCGTCCTCCGCCAGGTCGGTCGCGGCGTACCGTGCGCTGCTGTTGGCCGCGGACGTCGACCCGAGCAGCACCGCGCCGACCAGCAGCAGCGGCATCGAGTCGACGACGCCGGCCAGCACCGCGAGCACCGCGCCCGCCGCCCCCAGCAGATAGCCGGTCACCAGGCCGATCCGGCGGCCCCGCAGGGACATCAGGCGGGCCAGGAGGTACGCCGCGACCGCGGCGCCGAGCACCTGGAACGTCTGGGCGAGCCCGGCCTGGCTCTCCGAGCCGGAGATGTCGCGCGCCAGCAGCGAGGCGGTGGCGATGCCGATCGTGATCCCGATCGCGCCCACGGCCTGGGCGGCCACCAGCGTGCGCATCGTGCGCCGCTGGACGAGCGCCAGGTCCGGCAGCGTCCGGACGCTCACCACTGCCTCACCGCTCGCTCGCCGGCAGCTCCAGCGCGCGCCAGACCGCGGCCCAGACCTGCTTGGGCGGCACGCCGTCGGCGAGCGCCTGCGAGGCGGTCCGTCCGCCGAGGTCGGCCATCACGAACAGGTCGGCCCAGGACCGGGAGTAGGCCGGGCCCAGGGCGTGGTCCATCCGGGACCAGAACTCGGTGTGTCTCATCGGTGCCTCACGCGCCTGCCCGCACCGCTCGCACGTCGAGCCACGGCTCATCCGTGCGCGTGCTCCGGGTGTGGTCGACGCGCTCGACCTCCCAGCCGGCCCCGCCCAGCACCTCGCGCAGCGGCGTCTCGCGCCAGTAGACGAAGTGCCGGGGCGCGCCGACGGACCCGTGGGTCGACCAGCCCTCGCCGTCGCCCTCCTTGAGCCACAGCATGAGCACGCCGCCCGGCCGGGTGGCTCGGGCGAGCCGGCTCAGGACCGTGGGCAGCGCCGACCGCTCGACGTGGAGCAGGCTGGCGCTCGCCCAGACCGCGTCGTACGGCGTGCCCGGGCGCGCCGGGTCGTCGAGGTCGTCGGTGAGCGGGTCGAGCAGGTCTGCCTCGTGGCCGGCCTCGCGCAGGAGGTCGACGAACGCGGGCGTGATGTCGGTGCGCCGCACGCTCAGCCCGGCGGTCTCCAGCGCGCGAGCGTCGCGCCCGCCGCCGCTGCCGATCTCGAGCACCCGCGCACCCGGCCCGAGGGCCGCCGCGAGGTCGTCGACCTGCGCGAGGCTCTCGGCGGACATCTGGTCGGTCGCGTCGCGGTAGGCAGCCGCGTGGGTGTCGTAGGCCTCGACGGTCGCCCGCGCCGCCAGCGTCCGCACGTCCCACGCATGGTGGACGATGTCGTGAAGGTGGTAGCGGCCCAGGCTCTCGACGGTGAACTCGCTGCCGTTGCTGCGCAGGCCGCGCCGGCCCCAGGCGTCGGGCGGCACCGACTCGTAGCGGGCCGCGACCGCGGCGGCCGCCTCCAGCAGCTCGACCGCGACGGTGGCGGGGTCCTGCTCGGCGTACCGCTCGGCGACGGCGGTCTCGTCCTGGTCCCAGTTGGGAAACGTCGGGTCGACCTCGTCGAGCATCAGGCGCAGCCGGTCGTCGAAGACCCGGTGCACGTCGCGGACGTGGCAGGCGTACTCGAGGCCCGACCAGGTCGACGGGTCGGGGCGGACGGTCGCGTCGGGCAGGGTCAGCACCGCCTCCCAGGTGGTCGCGTTGTCGCGGACCAGCTCAGCGATCCGGTCGACGGTGACACGGGCGGCCTCGAAGCCGCACTCGGGGCAGGGCGCGTCGAGGACCCAGGTCCAGTCCTTGGTGTCGGGGACGATCGCGCCGCCGGCGGTGTCGCTGCTCATGGCGCCATCCAACCAGCCGCCCCCGACGCCCGGCGCGCGACTTCCGGCCAGCGACCGGGAAGATGGCGCCATGACTGCTGCGGCCAGCGCTGCGAGGATCCGCCCGGCCACGGAGGCCGACCTGCCGGCGATCGCGGCGATCTACGACCACGAGGTGGCGCACGGGATCTCCACGTTCGCGACCGAGCCGCCGCCGCCGGACTACTGGCCCGGGCGGCTGACCAGCACCGAGACCGGCGACCACCTGCTGGTGGCCGAGCGCGACGGGGCGGTGGTCGGGTACTCCTTCTCCGGCAGCTACCGCCCGCGCGCGGCGTACGCCGCCACCCGCGAGAGCTCGGTCTACCTCGCGGCAGAGGCCCGCGGCGGCGGCATCGGCCGCGCGCTGTACGACGAGCTGCTGCGCCTGATGCGCGCCGACGGCGTGCACCTGGTCGTGGCCGTGGTGGCCGTGCCCAACCCCGGCAGCCAGGGGCTGCACCGGGCGTGCGGGTTCGTCCGGGCCGGGGTGCTGCACGAGGTCGGGCACAAGTTCGGCCGGTGGATCGACACCGAGCTGTGGGAGCTGCGGCTCAGGTGAGCAGCAGCGCGTCGAGCCGGCGCCGTACCAGTGCGAGGCCGACGGCACCCAACACGACCAGGTAGACGACCGAGACCGCGGAGGCCCACGACAGGGTGCCGGTGGTCAGCTCGCGGCACAGCACGACACCGCGGTAGAGCGGGGTCGCCTCGACCACCCAGGCGACGCCGGTCGGGTAGGCGCTGAGCGGGAAGAACGTCGCGGAGAACAGGAACATCGGCATCATCGCGAGGTTGACCCACTCGAAGTCCTGCCAGCTGCGCATGTACGTCGTCAGCGCCATCCCCAGCGCGCCGAAGCAGAGCCCGATCAGCAGCGCCGCCGGCACCGCGAGCAGCGCCCACCACGACGACGCCAGCCCCATCGCGACCATGACGACCAGGAAGCCGGCGGAGTAGATGCCGCCGCGCAGCAGCGACCAGGACAGCTCGCCGCGGGCGATGTCGGCGGTCGTCAGGGGCGTGGCCAGCAGCTGGTCGAAGAGCTTGTTGTACTTCAGCTTGAAGAAGAAGTTGAACGTCGCGTCGAGGACTGCGCCGTTCATCGCCGATGTGGCGAGCATGCCCGGCGCGACGAACTCGGCGTACGGGATCTCGTGGCCGTTGAACTCGAAGCCGGTCACGAGCTGGCCGACGCCGACGCCGATCGAGAACAGGTAGAACACCGGCTCGAGGAAGCCGGTCAGGAAGATGTACCAGGCCCGGCGGTAGGCGAGGTAGTTGCGGTAGAGCAGCAGCCCGGTGGCCTCGCCGGCCCCCAGCGGCCGCGCGGCGGAGCGGCCGACGGCCACGGACACGAGCGCCATCAGAGCACCATCCGTCGGGTCAGCCGACGCACGGCCCAGCACCACCCGAGCGCGGCGAGCGCGACCAGGTAGAGCACGTGGACGGCGGCCATCGACCAGTCGAGCCGGCCGAGGGTGAGCATGCGCGTCAGGTCGACGCCGTGCCACAGCGGCGTGGCCTTGGCGAGGACCTGCATCCACCCATCGAGGTTGGCGACCGGGAAGAACGCTCCCGAGAACAGGAACAGCGGGATCAGCCCGAGGCGGTAGATCAGCGCGAACGGGCTCTCGTCCTTGAGCCCGGCCGACAGCCCGAGCACCGGGGTCGCGAACGCCAGCGCGAGCAGGAGCTGCACCGGGAACGCGGCGAGCGCGCCGGTCCACGACGTGAAGACCCCGAACGGCGCCATCACCAGCAGGAACACCCCGCACGACATCGCCACCCGCACCACCACGAACCCCAGCTGGGACAGGATCACCTCGCCCACCGAGAGCGGCGACGCGGTCATGCTGTAGTAGGTCCGCTGCCACTTCACCATCGACATCACCGGGTAGGTCGTCTCGCCGAACACCGTCGTCATCGCCTGCGAGGCGAGCAGGCCGGGCGCGATGAAGGCGAGGTACGACGTGGCGCCCTCGAGCCGGTCGGGGTCGGCGTCGATGAAGCCGCCGAGCAGCACGCCCATCGCGACGACGTAGAACAGCGGCGACACGAATGACGAGACCGCCGAGCCCTTCCAGGTGCGGCGGTAGACCGTCGCCCAGTAGTCGGTGAGCCGCGCGGCGCCGGCGAACGGGTTGGTGGGTGCGGTGCCCGTCATCAGTCCACCAGGGTCCGGCCGGTGAGCCGGAGGAACACGTCCTCCAGCGTCGAGCGGCGCACCAGCGTCGCGACCGGCGTGAGCCCGCGCTCGTGGACCTGCGCGACGGTCTCCTCACCGTCGGCGGTGTAGAGCAGCAGCCGGTCGGGCAGCACCTCCACGCGCTCGGCGAGGTCCTCGACCTTGCGCGCCAGCACCTCGTGGCTCTCGCCCTCCTCGGCGACCCCGAACCGCAGCTCGGCGACCTCGCGGGTGGAGTGCTCGGCGATCAGCGCGAGCGGCGAGCCCTCGGCGACGATCAGCCCCTTGTCCATCACCACCAGCCGGTCGGTGAGCTGCTCGGCCTCGTCCATGTAGTGGGTGGTGAGCACCAGCGTCACGCCCTGCTGCTTGAGCCGGAACAGCCGGTCCCACACCACGTGGCGGGCCTGCGGGTCCAGGCCGGTGGTGGGCTCGTCGAGCAGCAGCAGCTCGGGCCGGTTGACCAGGCTGCGGGCGATCGTGAGCCGGCGCTTCATGCCGCCGGAGAGGTCCTCGACCTTCGCACCCGCCTTGTCGGTGAGCTGGACGAACTCCAGCAGCTCGTCGGCGCGCTCGCGGACCTCCGCGCGCGGGAGCCCGAAGTAGCGGCCGTAGACGACGAGGTTGTCGCGCACGGTGAGCTCGGTGTCGAGGGTGTCCTCCTGCGGGCAGACCCCGATCCGCGCCCGAATCTCGGGTCCGTCGGTGGCCGGGTCGAGGCCGAGGATGCGCAAGGTCCCGCCACTCACCGGCGACACCGCGGCCACCATCCGCATCGTGCTCGACTTGCCGGCGCCGTTGGGGCCGAGGAACCCGAACGACTCACCGCGGCGCACGTCGACGTCGATCCCGCGCACCGCCTCGAAGCTCCCGAAGGACTTGCGCAGCCCGGAGGCCAGGATCATCGAGTCGCTCACGGTCCGACACCCTAGGCCGCGGTGGGGACGCCGTTCATCAGGATTTGCGCCGACGGGTCTGCACAGAACCTCCACAGCTCCTCCCCCGCGCCCACGCCTCCGGAGGCCCCCGCCGCTCCTAGCCTGGCTGGCATGACCACCGCACCTGCGCCGGAGCGCCGCCGGGTCCTCGTCGTCGAGGACGATCGCGTGATCAACCAGGCCGTCGCCGACCGGCTCGAGGTCGAGGGGTACGCCGTGGTCCGCGCGTGGGACGGTCCGGGCGCCGTGGCGGCGCACGCCGAGCACACGCCCGACCTGGTCGTGCTCGACGTGATGCTGCCCGGGTACGACGGCCACGAGGTGTGCCGGCGGATCCAGGCCGACCGGCCGGTGCCCGTGCTGATGCTCACCGCCCGCACCGATGAGAGCGACTTCCTGGTCGGACTCGGGGTCGGGGCCGACGACTACCTCACCAAGCCGTTCCGGATGCGCGAGCTGGTGGCCCGGGTGGCGGCGCTGCTGCGCCGGGTCGAGCGGGCCGCGGAGCTGGCGGCCGCCACCGGCCGGCAGCCGGTCGACCTGGCCGGCCTGCGCGTGGACCCCGCCGCCCGCCGGGTCTGGCGCGACGGCGAGGAGGTGCGGCTGACCCCGACGGAGTTCGACCTGCTGCTGTGCCTGGCGGCCGAGCCGGGCACGGTCATCACCCGCGACCGGCTGATGGCCGAGGTGTGGGGCTGGCCCGGTGCGAGCAGCACCCGCACCGTCGACAGCCACGTCAAGGGCCTGCGCGCCAAGGTCGGCGCCGACCCGGTGCGCACGGTGCACGGCGTCGGCTACGCCCTGGAGACCGGCCCGGCGAGCGGGGACTCCGCGTGACGCCGCAGCCGCTCGCCCGGGTCACCTCGCTGAAGGTGAAGCTCGGCGTCCTCGTCGCCGCGAGCGTCACGGTCGCGGCCGCGGTCGCGAGCCTGGGACGCGCCGCCGGCGTGCCGGTCTGGCTGAGCATCCCGGTGACGATCCTGCTCGCGCTGGCGGTGACCCAGCTGCTCGCCGTCGGCATGACCTCCCCGCTGCGCGAGATGACCGGCGCTGCGCAGCGGATGGCGACCGGCGACTACGCGGTGCGCGTCACGGACACGTCCAGCGACGAGGTCGGCGCGCTGGCCCGCGCGTTCAACACGATGGCGCACGACCTCGACGCGGTCGACCGGCAGCGCCGCGAGCTGGTGGCCAACGTCAGCCACGAGCTGCGCACCCCGCTCACCGCGCTCTGCGCCGTGCTGGAGAACGCCATCGACGGGGTCGACGGCGTCGGTCCGCGCAACCCGGCCTCGCTCGGCGCGGCCCTCGACCAGGCGACCCGCATGGCGGGCCTCGTCGACGACCTGCTCGACCTGGCGCGGGTGGACGCCGGCAAGGCGCCGCTGACCCCCGAGCCGGTGGCGGTCGCGGCGCTGCTCGGCGACGCGGTCGCCGAGGCGCGGGTCCTGGGCCGCGACGTGGAGTACGACGTCCGCGTCGAGCCCGCCGACCTGGTGGTGCGGGCCGATCCCGCGCGGCTGCGCCAGCTCGTCGCCAACCTGCTCGACAACGCCTCCCGGCACAGCCCGGAGGGCGGCATCGTGCTGGTGACCGCCGCCCGCGCCGGTGGCCTGGTCAGGCTCGAGGTCCACGACCAGGGTCCGGGCATCGACGCGGGTGACCGGCAGCGCGTCTTCGAGCCGTTCGGCACGCTCGCCGCCGCCGGCGGTGGTGGCGGCACCGGCCTCGGGCTGGCCATCGCCCGCTGGGTGACCGACCTGCACGGCGGCACCATCCGCTTCGTCGACCCCGAGGCCGGCCACACCGGCGCCCGCGTGCGCGTCGACCTGCCGCTCTCGCCACCCGACCGTCCGTCCCAGCACCCGTCCCAGGAGGACCCCCTGCCCGCCACCCCACCGGCCCCGACGCCGGCCCTCGATCCCGTGCCCACCCCCGTCGCCGTACCGGCCCGGCCGGTGCTCGACGACCTCTTCGGCCCCTATTGGCCCGACCGCGACGTCCCGGCCCGGCTGCCGCTGCTGCTCGGCGCGGTCGTGGTCGGCCTGCTCGGCGGGCTCGTGCTGCCCAACCGCGACCTCGGGATCGGCACCGTCGTGGTGCTGCTCGCCGCCGGCGGCGTCGTCGCCGCGGCCGCCCGGCACCGGCGCGACCCGTTCACGATCGCCTGCGGGGTGCTCAGCGTGCTGCTGGCCGCCACGGCCGCGGTCCGCGCCGCCGACTGGATCGTGGTGCTGTGCCTGCTCGCGGGGGCGGCCCTGTGCGTGTGCGGGGTGGTCCGCGGCCGCACGCTCGGCGGCTTCGTGCTCGCCGGCCTGGCCTGGCCGCTCGCCGGGCTGCGCGGCCTGCCCTGGCTGGGCCGCACGCTGGGCGTGCTCACCGGGCTCGGCCGCGGGGCGGCGCTGCTGCGCACGCTGGTCCTGTCGGGTCTGGGCGTGCTGGTCTTCGGCGCGCTGTTCGCCTCCGCCGACGCGCTGCTGGCCGAGTGGGTCGACACCGTGCTCCCCGACCTCACGATCGACACGTTCGTGCAGCGCACGTTCGTCGCCCTCGCGGTGGGCGGCACCGTGCTGGCCGCGGTGTACCTCGCCCTCAACCCGCCGGTGGTGGACCGCGACGGTGGCCCGGCCCGCGCGGTGACGCACCGCTTCGAGTGGCTGGCACCGGTGGTCGTCGTCAACGCGGTGTTCGCGGCCCTGCTGGTCGCACAGGCGACCGTGGTGTTCGGGGGGCACGACTACCTGCGCCGCACCACCGGGCTGACCTATGCGGAGTACGCCCACCAGGGCTTCGGACAGCTCACGGTCGCCACCGCGCTGACGCTGATGGTGATCTGGGCCGCGGCCCGCAAGGCACCGCGTGAGACCGCCGCCGACCGGGCCTGGCTCCGCGGGTCGCTCGGCCTGCTGGGGGTGCAGACGCTGGTCGTGGTCGGCTCGGCGCTGCACCGGATGCATCTCTACCAGGAGGCGTACGGCTTCACCCGGCTGCGGCTGCTGGTCGACGTGTTCGAGGGCTGGCTCGGGCTGCTCGTGCTCGCGGTGCTCGCGAGCGGGGTCCTGCTCAGAGCCGCGTGGCTGCCGCGGTTCGCGCTGCTCAGCGGGGCGATGGCGCTGCTCGCCCTGGCGGCGCTCAACCCGGATGCGTGGATCGCCGAGCACAACCTCGACCGCTACGCCGACACGGGACGGGTCGACTGGACCTACCTGCGCGGGCTGTCCGACGACGCCGTCCCGGCCCTCGCGCACGTCGACGGCGACGACCGGGTGTGCGCGCTCGCCGGGCGCGACCGCGCGGAGGACGACTGGCTGGAGTGGAACCTCGGCCGCTCCCGGGCGGCGGACCTCGTCGACGAGGCCGCGCTGCCGACAGCGGTCCTGCCCAGTCGCTGCACGCAGGAGCCCTCCGGCTCCTAATGGGGGTGCATCGTCCGGTCGTTGCGGCAGGGTGGTGTCCGAGTCCGCCGGTGGGTGAGCACTCCTGGCTCCTGGCCCTTGAGGCCTAGGTCTAGATCGTGCGCCCGCCGGTGAACGAGGAGGCGTTGATGGCTGCTGGGATGACGCGCCCCGCCGTGTGCGGTGAGCACTGAACCATTGGGTCGCCTGCGAGCCTCTTCTGACGATCCGTTCACGACGAGGAGAGATCGGGTGCTGTTCCTGGGTGATGACTGGGCCGAGGCCCATCACGACATCGAGCTCCAAGACGAACACGGCCGAGTGCTGAAGCGGCGCCGGCTGCCCGAAGGAGTTGCCGGCCTGACCCAGCTCCATGAGTTGATCGCCGACCACCTCGCCGACGAGGACGAGCCGGAGTCGGTGCTGGTCGGCATCGAAACCGACCGCGGCGGCTGGGTCCACACCCTGATCGCCGCCGGCTACACGGTGTATGCGATCAACCCCAAGCAGGCGGCCCGCTACCGCGAACGGCTCACCACCTCCGGCGCCAAGAGTGACCCCGGCGACGCGCACGTGCTCGCTGAGATCGTCCGCAAGGACCGCGAGCACCACCGTGTGGTGGCCGGGGATAGCGAACAGGCCGAGGTCGTCAAGACCGTGGCCCGGACCCACCAGACGATGATCTGGACCCGGCAGCGTCAGGCCAACCAGTTGCGCTCGATGCTGCGGGAGTTCTACCCCGCCGCACTCGAGGCGTTCGGCGATGACCTGGCCGGGCGGGATTCGCTCGCGGTCCTCGCGGCCGCGCCCACCCCGGCCGCCGGCCGGGCACTGTCCCGGTCACGGTTGGTCAGTGTGCTGCGCAAGGCGAGTCGGCAGCGGAACCTGCAGGCCCGGGCCGAGGAGATCTCGACCGTCCTGCATGCCGAGCACCTCGGACTCTCTGACGCGCTCACCGACGCCTACGGCGCCAGCGTGAAGTCGCTGGTGGCGGTGCTGACCACGATGGTCGAGCAGGTCCAGGTTCTCGAGGGCGAGGTGGAGCGGTGTTTTGGCCAGCACCCGGACGCTGAGATCATCACCAGCCAGCCCGGCCTCGGTGTGGTCCTCGGCGCTCGGGTGCTTGCCGAGTCGGCGACGACAAGGACCGCTACGCCGATGCCAAGTCCAGGCGCAACTACGCCGGGACCAGCCCGATCACGAAGACCTCGGGCAAACAACGCGTCGTGCTGGCTCGCTACGCCCGAAACAAACGGCTCGCGGACGCCCTGCATCAGCAGGCCTTCACAGCGCTGACCGCATCACCCGGCGCCCGGGCGTTCTACGACCACCACCGCGCCCGCGGCGCCACCCACCACCAAGCCTTACGAGCCCTGTCCAACCGTCTCGTCGGCATCCTCGACGGATGCCTGCGCCACCGCACCACCTACGACGAAGCAATCGCCTGGGCACACCGCCAACCAGCAGCCGCTTGACGACCTAGAGACCTGGGATATCTAGGCTGCCCCCATGACACGCACCTCGGCCCGCTCCGGGTCACCGTACGAGTCCGCCATCGGGTTCAGCCGTGCGGTCCGCGTCGGCTCGACGGTCGCGGTCAGCGGCACCGCTCCGGTGTGGCCGGACGGCGCCGTCGACCCCGACCCGGCCGTGCAGGCGCGCCGCTGCTGGGAGATCTGCCTGGCCGCGCTCGAGGAGCTCGGCGGGTCCGTCGCCGACGTCGTCCGCACCCGGCAGTACGTCGTCTCCGCGGCCGACGGGGACGTGATCGGGTCGGTGCACGGCGAGGTGTTCGGCGAGGTGCGGCCGGCCTCGACGATGGTCGTGGTCGCGGGGCTGCTCGACCCGCGGTGGAAGGTCGAGGTCGAGCTGGACGCCGTCGTCGACGACTAGTCGCGCTCGATCTCGAGGTCCAGCCACCGCGCCAGGTCCGCGATCTCGGCGTCCACGGCCGCGCGCACCTCGGAGGTGAACGGCTCGTCCTCGTGCACGGCCGTCACCCTCAGCACGCCGGCCGCGCGGTCGGCGGTGGCGTCGAGCTTGCCGACCAGCCGGTCGCCGTACAGGACCGGCAGCGCGTAGTAGCCCCAGCGGCGCTTGGCGGCGGGCTTGTACATCTCGAGCAGGTACTCGTACTCGAACAGCTCGGCCAGCCGCTTGCGGTCCGCGACCAGGCGGTCGAACGGCGAGAGCAGTGCGGCCCGGCCCTCGAACGGCGAGCCGTCGAGGTAGGCCGGGTCCACGCGCCACTCCCCCTTGACGCCCTCGACCACGGCCCGCTCGCCGGCGTCGCCGACGTCGTACGGCTCCCCCGGCGCCTCGGCGACCCGCGGCCGTGCGATCCCCAGGGCATGCAGCCGGCGCTCGCGGAGCACCCGGTCGGCCTCGTCGACCGGGGGCACGGGGTCGTCGGGGTAGACCCGCTCGGCGAGATCCCAGAGCCGGTCCTTGCCCCAGCCGCCGGCGGTCGCCACCTCGCCGCGCTGCACCATGAACCCCAGCATCCGCTGGACGTTCTTGTTGTTGGTCCACCCGCTCGACCCCCACGGCACCTCGCAGGTGTCGGGCAGGTCGCGGACCGGCAGCGGCCCGTCGGCGCGCAGCCGCTCGAGGATGTCGAGCCGACAGGCCTCGTTGGCCTCCACCCACGCGACCCGCTGCACCTGCCAGTCGCGCAGATCGCCGGCGCCCGGCCACTGCGCCATCTCGGCACGGAACAGCGCCAGGTCCTCGGCCGGTCGCAGCAGGCCGTGCAGGTCGATCACCCGCTGCTCGTCGACGGCGTCGCGCAGCTCGCCGGGGTCGTACGTCGAGCCGAGGCGGCTCCACAACACCAGGTCGGCGCTCGGCGCGACGGCGCTGATCGGGTCGTGCTGCAGCATCGTCAGGTGGCGCAGCACCGTCATCAGGTCGGCCGGCCGACCCGCGTCGAGCAGCTGTGCGCGCACCGAGACACGCCGCGCGTCGGCGCGTGAGAGCTGGTGCGGCGTCGTCACGTCCGCGAGCGTAGTCAAACCTGTTGGTGCCGCGGCGCGGCAGACGGTTGGCTGAGGACATGAGCAACCACCCGATCCGCGTCGACCGCGCCGCCGACGCCGACCGCTACCTGGCGACCGACCAGCTCGTCTGGTCGGCCGAGGTGCGGAGCGCCCCGACCGAGGTGCAGCTGACCGGCGTCGAGCCCCGACACCGGTTCGCGGCCGAGGCCGTGGGCGCCGACCCGGCGACGTACCCCGGCATCTACGGCGTGTACCCGATGACGCTGGCGGTGCCCGGCCCTGACGCGGGCCGGCGCCAGGTCCCGTGCGCCGGCCTCACGTGGGTGGGAGTGCACCCGGACCACCGGCGCCGGGGCGTGCTGAGCGCGATGCTGCGCCACCACTTCGAACAGGTGCACGCGGACGGTGGGCACCTCTCGGCCCTGCACGCGAGCGAGCCGGCCATCTACGGCCGGCACGGCTACGGCCTCGCGGCGATCGAGCTCCAGGTGCGCGTCGGACGGGGCACGGAGCTCTCTGCGCCGCACCTCGAGGATGCGGCGGTCACGACCCGGATGGCGACCGTGACCGACCCCGGCATCCCCGCGCGGCTGCGGGCCTGCCACCTCGCCCACGCCGAGGTCGGCGCGGTCGTCGGCGAGCACGGCTACTACGAGAGGGTCTGCCTGCAGCTGCCCGAGGACCTGCGAGGCAAGGAGCCGTGGCGGGTGCTGTTCGCCCAGCGCGACGGCGTGGACGTCGGGTTCACGCTGTTCCGGCGCGCCGAGAAGTGGGAGCGAGCGCGCCCTGCCGGCGAGGTGGAGGTGTGGACGGTGGTGGGAGAGCCAGCGGCGCGGCTGGCGCTGCTGCGGCGTCTGGTCGACCTCGACCTGATGGCGACGGTCAAGGTCGGCACCGTCGGCGTCGACGACCCGCTGCTGTCCTGGACCGGCGGCCCGCGGGGCGCGTCGGACGTGGGGATGTACGACGGCCTGTGGGTGCGGCTGGTCGACCTGCCCGGGGCGCTGGCGGCCCGCACGTGGAGCGCACCGTGCGACGTGGTCGTCGAGGTGGCCGACCGGGCCGCACCCTGGAACGACGGCGCCTGGCGGATCCACGCCGACGCCGCAGGGGTCGCCGCCGTCGAGCGCTCCTCAGCCGAGCCCGACCTGTCCCTGGACGTCGCCGTGCTGGGGGCGGCGTACCTCGGCGGCGGCAACCTCGTCACCGCGCACCGCGCCGGCCTGCTGGCCGAGCACCGCCCGGGCGCGGTCCGCGAGGTGTGGCGGGGTCTGCGCACCGAGGTGGCGCCGACGGCGGCCGTGGGGTTCTAGGCGGCTCCTACGGCCCGCCGACCATCCCGTACGTCCAGACCTGGCCCTCGTCGTCCCGCACGTAGATGACGACAGGCAGGCCGGCCTCCCAGCTGAACAGCACCAGCCTCTTCACCGGGGTGGGACGCCCGTCCGTCGGCCGTGGTTGCGCATCCCGATCGCGGTCGCTGTCCGACTCCGCCCGGTGCGGTCGCGGGACGTCATGCGGATGGAGCAAGCGGTTGCTCCATCCGGATGACCTCCCGCGAGTGTGACGTTGTCGATCCGCGGGGTTCGGTCGGACGCAGCGGGGTACAAGGAGACCTGTCACCGACGTCGGGGGACGTGCAGAGGGAGAACGATCATGGCCAGGCAGGCCGTCCTGCTCGGCGAGCGCTACGAGCTCGGCGAGCTCCTGGGCCGCGGCGGCATGGCCGACGTCTTCCGCGCCACCGACACGCTCCTGGGCCGCCCGGTCGCGGTCAAGGTCCTGCGGGACGGCACGGACGACCCCGCCGACCGCGCCCGGTTCACGGCCGAGGCCCGCACGCTCGCGCAGCTCTCCCACCGCGGCCTGGTCATGGTGCTCGACGCCGGCGTCGCCGGCACCGACACGGCCGACCGGCCGTTCCTCGTCATGGAGCTCGTCGACGGCCCCACCCTCGCGGCGGAGCTGGCTGCGGGCCCCCTCGACCGCGAGCGCGTCGGCGCGATCGGGGTCCAGCTCGCCGACGCCCTGGCCTACGCCCACGACCGCGGCGTCGTCCACCGTGACGTCAAGCCCGGCAACGTCCTCATCGGAGCCGACGACCGGGTCAAGCTCGCCGACTTCGGGATCGCCCGGCTGATCGGCGACACGGTCCGGCACACCCGGACCGGCCAGGCCATCGGGACCGCGGCGTACCTCGCCCCCGAGCAGGTGATGGGCCGCGACGTCGACGGGGCGGCGGACGTGTACTCGCTCGGCCTGGTGCTGCTGGAGGCCGTCACCGGCGAGCGGGCCTACCCCGGCACGCCCACGGAGGCCGCGATGGCCCGGCTCACCCGCGAGCCCGAGGTTCCGGCGCACCTCCCCGAGTCGTGGCAGCACCTCCTGCGCGCGATGACCGCGACCGAGCCGGCCGACCGGTGCTCGGCGGCCGAGGTCGCCGACCGGCTCCGCGCGCAGCCGGCCGTCGATGCGGCCACCACGGCCGTGCTCACCGAGCACCCGACGGCATACGCCGCCGCTGCCCCGCCGACGACCGCACCCCCTGGCCGTTCGCCCCGGACCGATGCCGCGGGCGAGGCGATCGCAGGCGCCGTACGCCGGGGTCTCGACCGGGCGCGTGCCCTCGAGCCGCACGAGCGCGGAGTGGCGGCGGCGGTCGCGTGCCTGCTCCTGCTCATCCTCGTCGTCGCAGTGGTCGCCGGTGGCGGCGGCGGGAACGGGAGCCGGAGCGACATCCCGCCGAACACTCCTCCGGCGCTCGAGCGGCCGCTGGCCGACCTGCACGACGCGGTGGAGGGCCGATGAGCAGGCAGCGACGCTCCCGCGCGCTCGTGGTCGCCGCGACGCTGGTCGCCCTGACCACGGGCTGCGGCGACGACAGCACCCCGGCGGACTCGGTCCCCGCGCTCTCGCGACAGCTCGACCGGGTCGACACCGCCATCGCCGGCGAGCGGTACGACGACGCGCGCACCGCCCTCGATGCCCTCACCGCGACCGCCGAGCGGGCCCGGACCGACGGCACCCTCGCAGATGCGGACGCCGACGCCATCCTCCGCGCGGCCGCGGCCCTGGCCGACCGGCTGCCGGAGGCCAGCGAGTCGCCGGAGCCGTCGACCACGCCGAGCCCCTCGTCCGTCGCCACCCAGAGCACGCCGGTCGAGCCCGACGACGAGGAGGACGTCCCGAAGGAGCACGGCAAGGGCAAGGGCCAGGGCCAGGGCAAAGCCCACGGTCACGACAAGGACTGAGCGCGCGAGCGGGTGGCAGCCACCTCGGCGGCCTCGCGCAACTGCTCGGCGACCGCCTCGACCGTGGGAGTCCGGGTCCTCCGGGTCAGCAGGAACACCTCGCGCCCGACGCCCCCGGACTCGAACGGCCGCACCGCCACGCCCGGTGGCTCGAAGCCGACGACCAGGTCCGGCAGCAGGGCACCGGCCCCCGTCGTACGCACCATCTCGAGAAGCAGGACGAAGTCGTCGGACGTGTAGCGGATGTCGGGCTCGAACCCTCCGATCGACCGGCAGGCCCGCAGGTGCATCGCGTAGTGGCCGGTGCCCGGCTGGCTGGTGGCCCACGGCAACCCGGCCAGGCTGGCGAGGCGGATCCGCTTGGCGTTCGCCAGCGGATGGTCGACCGGCAGCACGATGTTGATGCGCTCGCGCAGCGCGACCTCGCGCTGGAACTCCGGATGGATGGCGCGAGGCTGCGCGTCGTACTCGTCGCCGACGAGCAGGTCGAGCTGGTGCAGCCGCAGGTCGGGCAGGGCCTGTTCCACCTCGGTCTCGGTGGCCTCGAGCCGGATCGCCGGGTGCCGCTCCGCGAGCGCCCGGATGGCGGGCGCGACGATCCGCAGGAAGGCGGACTGGAAGGCTGCGACCCGGACGACGCCCGCCAGCCGCCCCGCGGAGACGGCGGCCACCTCGGCCGCGGCGGCCTCGACCCCCTCGAGGAGCCCGTCGGCGTGCCGGACCAGGACCTGCCCGGCCTCCGTCAGCCGGACGTTGCGCCCCACGCGCTCGAGAAGCGGCGTCCCGGCCTCGCGCTCGAGGGCCGACAGCTGCTGGGAGACCGCACTCGGGGTGTAGCCCAGCGCCTGCGCCGCGGCGTGGAGGGTGCCGCGCACGTGCACCTCGCGCAGCACGCGCAACCGCCGCAGGTCGATCATCTGTTCAGAATAACTGAACGACAGTCCGCACATATCGGCGATAGACCTGAACGATTCCGCCACCGAGACTGGAGGCATGGGATCGATCGCGTGCCTCCTCTCCGCCGTCGCCTTCGGCGTGATGGCGGTCTTCGCGAAGCTCGCGTACGACGACGGCGTGCAGCTCGACGCGCTGCTGCTGGTCCGCTTCGGTCTCGCCGGCCTCCTGCTGCTCGCCTTCTCCCGAGGACGGCTACGCCTCCTGACCCGGCGAGCGGTGGTCGTCGGCCTGCTGATGGGCGCCGTCGGGTACGCCGCCCAGGCCGGCCTCTACTTCGCCGCGCTGACCCGGGTCGACGCGTCCGAGGTGGCCCTGGTCTTCAGCGTCTATCCGCTCCTGGTGATGACGATGGCCGTGCTGACCCGGCGCGAGCCGCCGACCCGCCGCCGGGCCCTAGGCCTCGTGGTGGCGCTGACCGGTGTCGCGCTGGTGCTCGGCGGCGCGTCCGCGGGGACGTTCGACCTCGCCGGGTCGGCGTGCGCCCTCGGGTCGGCAGTCGTCTACACGGTCTACATCCTCGTCGGCGACCGGGTCGCGGGCACCGACCCGATCGCCTTCGCCACCCTCGTCTGCTGCGGGGCGTTCGCGACGTTCGCGGTGTGGTCGGGGCTGCACGGCGCGCCCGACCTGGCGTTCGCGGCCCGGGGCTGGCTCTGGCTCTCGCTGATCGCGCTGGTCAGCACCGTCGGCGCCATCCTGCTGTTCTTCGCCGGTCTCGCCCGGGTCGGGCCGTCGGTCGCCGCGCTCCTGTCGATCATCGAGCCCGTCGTCACGGTCACCGCAGCGGCCCTCGTGTTCGGCGAGTCGCTGTCGCCGCAGCAGGTGCTCGGCGGTGCGCTGGTGCTCGGGACGGTGCTGTTCGTCCAGTGGCCGGGCGGTCGGGACACCGGCCGTCGATCGGCGCCGGTGCAGATCGAACCGGAGCTACGATCGGTCTCATGAGGCCGCTGCCCGCGCTCGCGGCCCTGGTGCTGGCCGCGGGTGCGCTGAGCCCGGGCGTCGCCGCGCAGGCGCGGACGGCACCGGCGCCCGACCCCGTGCCGCCCGCCGCCCGGGCGCACCGGCACGTCGCACCGCCGTACCTCCCCGACGCCACGCGGCCGGTGCCGATCCCGCACGCTCAGCCGCACGGCCTGCCGCCGGTCCCGATCCCGCACGTGCACCAGCGAGATCCCCGTCCGGTGCCCATGCCGCAGCTCACCGAGCCGCCGGTCCCGCACCTCGAGCTGCCGCGGCGGTGACCCGCACCCGACTGTCGGTGCCGTGAGCAAGGATGGTCGGGTGGCAGCCCTCGACCGGTTCAGCGAGCCGACCCGCACCTGGTTCGGTGCGGCGTTCGCGACGCCCACGCCCGCCCAGGAGGGCGCCTGGGACGCGATCGGAGCCGGGCGGCACGCGCTCGTGGTCGCGCCGACCGGGTCGGGCAAGACGCTCAGCGCGTTCCTGTGGAGCCTCGACCGGCTGCTGACCACGCCGCCGCCCGAGGACAAGCGGCACCGCTGCCGCGTGCTCTACATCTCCCCGCTCAAGGCGCTGGGCGTCGACGTCGAGCGCAACCTGCGGGCCCCGCTGACCGGCATCCGCCACACCGCCGACCGGCTCGGCACCCCGGTGCCCGAGCTCCGGGTGGGCGTCCGGTCCGGTGACACCCCGGCCGCCGACCGACGCAAGCTGACCACCAGCCCGCCCGACATCCTGATCACCACGCCCGAGTCGCTGTTCCTGATGCTGACCAGCCAGGCCCGCGAGTCGCTGCGCGGCGTCGAGACCGTGATCGTCGACGAGGTGCACGCCGTCGCCGGCGGCAAGCGCGGCGCCCACCTCGCGGTCAGCCTCGAGCGCCTCGACGCGCTGCTGGAGCGGCCCGCCCAGCGCATCGGCCTCAGCGCGACCGTGCGCCCGCTCGAGGAGGTCGCCCGGTTCCTCGGCGGCACCGCCCCGGTCGAGATCGTGGCGCCGCCGAGCGAGAAGGAGTGGGACCTCAAGGTCGTCGTGCCCGTCGAGGACATGACGGCGCCGTCGGAGTACGACGAGGACAGCGACGACCCGCAGCGCGCCCAGTCGATCTGGCCGCACGTCGAGGAGCGGGTGGTCGACCTCGTCGAGCAGCACCGGTCCACGATCGTGTTCGCCAACTCCCGGCGGCTCGCCGAGCGGCTCACCGCCCGGCTCAACGAGATCGCGACGGAGCGGGCGGGTGACGGTGGTTTCGAGGCTCGCTCCGCTGGCACCTCAACCACCGTGGGTGCGCCCGCACACGTGATGGCGCAGTCCGGTCAGAGCCACGGCGCCCAGACCGTGATCGCCAAGGCCCACCACGGCTCGGTCTCCAAGGAGCAGCGGGCGCTCATCGAGGACGACCTCAAGCGCGGCCGGCTGCCCTGCGTGGTCGCGACCAGCAGCCTCGAGCTCGGCATCGACATGGGCGCGGTCGACCTGGTCATCCAGATCGAGAGCCCCCCGAGCGTGGCCAGCGCGCTCCAGCGGGTCGGCCGCGCCGGTCACCAGGTCGGCGAGGTGTCCCGCGGGGTGCTGTTCCCCAAGCACCGCGGCGACCTCGCCCAGACCGCGGTTGCGGTCGAGCGGATGCGCACCGGCGCGATCGAGTCGCTGCGGGTGCCCGCCAACCCGCTCGACGTGCTCGCCCAGCAGGTCGTCGCCGCCACCGCGCTCGACGCCTGGCCGGTCGACGAGCTCTACGACCTGGTGCGCCGCAGCGCGCCGTTCACCCAGTTGCCCCGCAGCGCCTACGACGCCACCCTCGACCTGCTCGCCGGCCGCTACCCCTCCGACGAGTTCGCCGAGCTGCGCCCCCGCATCGTCTGGGACCGCGTGACCGGCCTCCTCACCGGCCGCCCGGGCGCCCAGCGGCTGGCCGTCACCAGCGGCGGCACCATCCCCGACCGCGGGCTGTTCGGCGTGTTCCTCGTCGGCGGCACCGGCCCCGGCCGCCGGGTCGGCGAGCTCGACGAGGAGATGGTCTACGAGTCCCGGGTCGGCGACGTGTTCGCGCTCGGCGCGACCAGCTGGCGCATCGAGGACATCACCCACGACCGGGTGCTGGTGACGCCCGCGCCCGGGATCCCCGGCCGGCTGCCGTTCTGGAAGGGCGACACCCTCGGCCGCCCGGCCGAGCTGGGGGCCGCGATCGGCGCGTTCACCCGCGAACTGGCCGCCCTGCCGCGCGACCAGGCCACCGCGCGCGCCGTACGGGACGGGCTCGACGAGTACGCCGCCGGCAACCTGCTGACCTACCTCCACGAGCAGCTCGAGGCCACCAACGTGCTGCCCAGCGACCGCACCCTGCTCGTCGAGCGGTTCCGCGACGAGCTCGGCGACTGGCGCCTCGTCGTCCACTCCCCCTACGGCACCCCGGTGCACGCACCCTGGGCGCTGGCGATCAACGCCCGGCTGCGCGAGCGGTACGGCGTCGACGGCCAGGCCGTCGCCTCCGACGACGGCATCGTGATCCGCATCCCCGACACCGAGGCCGAGCCGCCCAGCGGCGACGTGATCGTGTTCGAGGCCGACGAGATCGAGGCCATCGTCACCACCGAGGTCGGCGGGTCCGCGCTGTTCGCCTCCCGGTTCCGCGAGTGTGCCGCCCGGGCCCTGCTGCTGCCCCGCCGCGACCCCGGCCGGCGCTCCCCGCTGTGGCAGCAGCGCCAGCGCTCGGCCGCCCTGCTCGAGGTGGCGGTGCAGTACCCGTCGTTCCCGATCGTGCTCGAGGCCGTGCGCGAGTGTCTCCAGGACGTCTACGACCTGCCCTCGCTGCTCGCGCTGATGCGCGGCGTCGAGCGGCGCGAGGTGCAGGTCGTCGACGTGTCGACCCAGGCGCCCTCACCGTTCGCGCGCAGCCTGCTGTTCGGCTACGTCGCCCAGTTCATGTACGAGGGCGACTCCCCCATCGCCGAGCGCCGGGCGGCGGCGCTCTCCCTCGACCAGGGGCTGCTCGCCGAGCTCCTCGGCCGCGCCGAGCTGCGCGAGCTGCTCGACCCCGAGGTGCTCGCCGAGGTCGAGGCCGAGCTGCAGCGGCTCGCCCCCGACCGCCGCGCCCGCGACGCCGAGGGTGTGGTCGACCTGGTCCGGCTGGTCGGCCCGCTCAGCACCAACGAGGTGGCCGCGCGCACCGTGCCGGGCGCCGACGTCGCCGAGTGGCTGGACGCACTCGCGCTCAGCCGCCGGCTCGTGCAGGTGCGGATGGCCGGCGAGGAGCGCTGGGCCGTGGTCGAGGACGCCGGCCGGCTGCGTGACGGGCTCGGTGTCCCGGTGCCGCCCGGCGTCGCCGACGTGTTCGCCGAGCCGGTGGCCGACCCGCTGGCCGACCTGGTCGCACGCCACGCCCGCACCCACGGACCGTTCACGACCGACGAGGTCGCCACCCGGCTCGGGCTCGGCGCCGCGGTCGTGCGCCACACCCTGCAGCGGCTCGCTGCCCAGGGACGGGTGCTCGACGGCGAGTTCCGCCCGTCCGGCAGCGGCACCGAGTGGTGCGACGCCGAGGTCCTGCGCCGGCTGCGGCGCCGCTCGCTGGCCCGGCTGCGCCAGGAGATCGAGCCGGTCGAGCCGGAGGCGCTCGGACGCTTCCTGGGGGCCTGGCAGCACGTGACCACCCGGGGCCGCCGCGGCGTCGACGGCGTGCTGGCCACGATCGACCAGCTCGCCGGCTGCTCGGTGCCCGCGTCCGCGCTCGAGCCGCTGGTGCTCGCCGCCCGGGTGCGGGACTACGAGCCGTCGTACCTCGACGAGCTGACCGCCTCGGGCGAGGTGCTGTGGGCCGGCCACGCCGCGCTCCCCGGGGCCGACGGCTGGGTGTCGCTGCACCTCGCCGACCAGGCGCACCTCACGCTGCCCGAGCCGCAGCCCTTCGAGCACTCCCCTGGATCTTGGGGAGAGCTCCACCAGGCCGTCCTCGACGCGCTCGCCCCCGGCGGCGCGTGGTTCTTCCGCCAGCTCTCCGACGCGGTGGGCTCCACCAACGACACGGCGCTCTCCGCGGCGATCTGGGACCTCGTCTGGGCCGGCCGGATCAGCAACGACACGCTCACCCCGCTGCGCGCGCTCACCCGCTCCGGCACCCCTGCCCATCGCACCCGGCGCCCGCCGCCGCGCGCCGGACGGCCGATCCGCACCGGGCCGCCCGAGACCGCCGGGCGTTGGGCGCTGCTGCCGGCCATCGACACCGACGCCACGCGCCGCGCCCACGCCACCGCCGAGCGGATGCTCGAGCGGCACGGCGTGGTCACCCGCGGCGCGGTCGTCGGCGAGCGCGTCCCGGGTGGGTTCGCCGCCGTCTACAAGGTGCTCTCGGCGTTCGAGGACTCCGGTCGCTGCCGGCGCGGCTACTTCGTCGCCGGCCTCGGCGCGGCGCAGTTCGGCTCCGCCGGCGCCGTCGACCGGCTGCGGACGTTCGCCGAGGTGCCGGCGGACGCCAAGCCCACCGCTCTCGCGCTCGCCGCGACCGACCCGGCGAACCCCTTCGGCGCGGCGCTCCCCTGGCCCGAGAGCGACGGGGGCCATCGGCCGGGCCGCAAGGCCGGCGCGATCGTGGTGCTCGTCGACGGCGTCCTCACGATGTACGTCGAGCGCGGCGGCCGCACGCTGCTCACCTGGTCCGACGACGCCGACCTGCTCGGTCCGGCCGCCGCGTCCCTCGCCGACGCCGCGCGCCGCGGCTCGCTGGGACGGATGACCGTCGAGCGCGCCGACGGCGAGCAGCTGCTCGGCTCCGGATCCACGCCCCTGCGCGAGGCGCTCCAGGGCGCCGGCTTCGTCGCCACCCCCCGGGGACTGCGGCTGCGGACGGTCGCCGGTGCCTGAGGGCGACGCCGTCTGGCGCACCGCCGAGCGGCTCCGCCGCGCGCTCGACGGGCAGCGCCTCGTGCGCGCCGACCTGCGGGTGCCTCAGCACGCCACCGCCGACCTGTCCGGCGGCACCGTGGTCGAGACCGTCTCCCGGGGCAAGCACCTGCTCACCCGCATCGAGCACGATGTGCCGTGGACCCTCCACACCCACCTCAAGATGGAGGGCTCGTGGCGTGTCTTCCGCGCCGGCGAGCGCTGGACTAGGCCCGCCCACCTCGCGCGGGTGGTGCTCGACGTCGGCAGCCGCAGCGCGGTCGGCTTCCAGCTCGGTGTGGTCGACCTGGTGCCCCGCGAGCGTGAGGCCGACCTGGTCGGCCACCTCGGCCCCGACCTGCTCGGCCCCGACTGGGACGAGCACGAGGCCGTACGCCGGCTCACCGCCGACCCGAGCCGCCCGCTCGGCGAGGCGCTGCTCGACCAGCGCAACCTCGCCGGCCTCGGCACGGTCTACCGCACCGAGCTCTGCTTCCTCACCGGCTACGACCCGCGCGACCCGGTCGCCGTCGTCGCCGACCCGCTGCGGATGGTGCGGCTGGCGCGCTCGATGCTCGACCAGAACCGCCACCAGCCCCAGATCTGCACCACCGGCGACAAGCGCCGGGGCCGCAGCCTCTGGGTCTACGGCCGTGCCGGCGAGCGCTGCCTGCGGTGCGGCACGGTGGTCGAGCACGACCACCTCGGCGAGCCGGGCCGCGAGCGCATCGCCTACTGGTGCCCGGCGTGCCAGCCGCGCCGCTGACCGATCAGGCGGCGGGCACGACCGCGAGCGCGGTCGCGGTCTCTTCCAGCGCGACCGCGTCGGAGACGTCGCGGAGCACGTCGGAGAGCGGGACGTCGAGTGCGGAGCACAGCGAGGCGAGCAGCTCGGAGGAGGCTTCCTTCTGGCCGCGTTCGATCTCGGAGATGTAGCCCAGGCTGACCCGGGCCTCGGCGGAGACCTCGCGCAGGGTCATGCCCCGCTGCAGCCGCAGGTCGCGGAGCACGTCGCCGAGAAGCCGACGGAACAGCACCATGCGCGTCTCCTTGGGTCGAAGGTCTGTGCGAACAACGCTACCGGAGGGTCGTTTCTTCCCGTCGGAGGACCGCCTCCAACGCCTCGAACGCCTCCTGGCAGGTGCGCTGCTGGATCTTGCCGCGGTCGCCGCTCAGCTCGAGCGCGACCGCCTCGAGCAGGCCCGGTCCGGCGATGCCGACGAACACGGTGCCCGGCGGCTTGCCCTCCTGCTCGGTGGGGCCGGCGACCCCGGTCGTCGAGAGCCCGTACGTCGCCCCCATCAGCGCACGCACTCCCGAGGCCATCGCGCGGGCGCACTCGGCGGACACCACGCCGTGCCGGTCGATGATCGACTGGTCGACCTCGAGCAGCGACGACTTGATCTCGGTGGCGTAGGTGACCACGCCGCCGAGGTAGGTCTCCGACGCGCCCGGGATGTCGGTGAGGGCGACCGCCAGCCGCCCCCCGGTCAGCGACTCGGCGGTGGCGATCGTGCTGCCGCCGGCGCGGAGCAGGAGGTGCACCCGGGTCAGGAGGTCCGTCACGGGGGCAAGGCTAGCCTCTGGCCATGGCGCTCCCGATTGCTGACTACGCCCTCATCGGCGACCGCCGGACCGGGGCGCTCGTCGGCACGAACGGCTCGATCGACTGGCTCTGCCTGCCCCGCTTCGACTCCTCGGCGTGCTTCGCGGGCCTCCTCGGCACCGACGAGCACGGCCACTGGCAGCTGTGCCCGGTCGACGACTACGAGGTGAGCCGCCGCTACGTCGGCGCCTCGTCGGCGCTGGAGACCACGTTCACCACCGCGACCGGGGTGGTGACGCTCACCGACGTGATGCCGCCGGGGGACGACCGGGCGGACGTGGTGCGCCGGGTCCGCGGGGTCAGCGGCACCGTGCGGATGCGCCACGAGTGGATGGTGCGCCTCGACTACGGCGCGATCCTGCCGTGGGTCCAGCGTGAGACCGTCGACGGTGAGGCGGTGATCACTGCGATCGGCGGTCCGGATCTCCTGGTGCTGCGCGGCCCTCGGCTCCCCCGAGCCAGCGATCACCGGCACACCGACGAGTTCGACGTCGCGGCCGACGCCGTACTCACGTTCTCGACGACCTGGCTGCCCTCCCACCTGCCCGTGGGCGACCTCGGGGTGCAGGACGATCGGGTCGACGCGTCGATCGCCGAGGAGCAGGACTGGGCCGGCCGCTGCCGCGCGGACATGCCGCATCCCGACCTCGTGCGGCGGTCACTGTCCACCTTGCGGCTGCTGACCGACGCGGAGACCGGCGGCATCGTGGCGGCCCCCACGACCTCTCTCCCCGAGGACCCGGGCGGGCAGCGCAACTGGGACTACCGCTTCTGCTGGCTGCGCGACGCGGCACTGACGATCGGGGCCCTGATCGAGGCGGGCTACACGGCCGAGGCCCAACTGTGGCGGGGGTGGCTGCTGCGGGCCGTCGCCGGCGACCCGGCCGACCTCCAGATCGTGTACGCCGTCGACGGCAGCAGGCGGCTGACCGAGGTCGACCTCCCCCACCTGCCCGGCTACGCCGACTCACGGCCGGTGCGGATCGGCAACGGTGCCTCGCTCCAGCGCCAGCTCGACGTCTTGGGCGAGGTGATGATCGCCCTGGAGCAGACCCGGCAGGCCACCGGTCACGCCGACCGCAGCGCGTGGGCGCTGCAGCGCGCGCTCGTCGAGAACCTCGCGAAGACCTGGCAGCAGCCCGACCACGGGCTGTGGGAGGTCCGCGGTCCGCAGCAGCGGTTCACCCACTCCCAGGCGATGGTGTGGGCGGCGTTCGACCGGGCGGTCCGCGCGATCGAGGACTTCGACCTCGACGGGCCGGTCGACGAGTGGCGCGAGCTGCGCGACACGGCCCGCGCGGAGGTGCTCGACCACGGGTTCGACCACGCGCGCGGGACGTTCGTGCAGCACTACGAGACGACCGAGGTCGACGCGTCACTGCTCGTGCTGCCCCAGATCGGGTTCATCGCCGGCGACGACCCCCGGATGCTGGGCACCATCGCCGCCATCGAGGAGGACCTGATCCGCGACGGGCTGGTGCTGCGCTACCGCACCGAGACCGGCGTCGACGGTCTGCCCGGCGACGAGCATCCGTTCCTGGCCTGCTCGTTCTGGCTGGTGTCGGCGTACGCCCGGGCCGGCCGGACCGACGACGCGCTCGCGCTCTTCGACCGCCTCTGCGGCCTGGCGAACGACGTCGGGCTCCTCCCCGAGGAGTACGACGCCGCGCGCACGAGGATGATCGGCAACTTCCCGCAGGCGTTCAGTCACCTGGCCCTCGTGCGCGCGGCGTTCGACCTCAGAACAGCTTGATCACCTTCACGTCGACTCCGGTGGTCGCCTCACCGAACGTGGCATCGCCCGAGTAGGCGACCTCGACGTGGTGGGTGCCGGCGTCCGCGAACCTGCCGAGCCGCAGCACGGCGTGCCCGTGCACGAGACGTGCCTGCGCGGTTCGTCCGTCGTACGTCGCCGTCACCGCGCCCGTGGGCACGCCGCCGTCCCCGGTGACCCGCACGACGAGCGTGACCGGCACCAGGTTCGCGATGGTCGTCGCGGGCACCGCCCGTGCTGTCACGGTGGCCCCGGCCTTGATCGCGGGCAGATCGATCCCGACGACCTCCGGGTCGTGGTCGGAGGCCCGGTAGGGGTCTGGCGCGTAGAAGTCGGTCGCGTTGTAGTTGTAGCGGCTGTACTCGAACGCGATCGACTCGTCGGCGTTGATGTTCCAGATGTCCACGCCGGTGACCATCGCCGCGGCCGCCGGACTGGCGAGCACGTGGTCGAGGGAGCCGGCCATGCCGTCGTAGCTGTACGTCGTCTCCTCCGGGTCGGTGGTCGACTCGAGGTTGTCGTAGCCGTCGCCGTACAGGACCTGGAGCGGGTCCTCCTGGGTGTAGGAGTTGAAGTCGCCGGTCAGGAACACCGCGTCTGTGTCGAGCCCTGCGGCGATCTCGGTGGCGAAGTCGCTGAGCGCCTCCGCCTGCGCGACGCGGTCCGGGTTGGCATTGCCCTGCCCGGTGCCGTCATCGACGCCGGAGCCCTTGGACTTGAAGTGGTTGACGATCACGGCGAACGCGTCGGAGTCCGGTGCGCCGGTGGCCTTGAAGCCCTGGGCGAGCGGCTGCCGCGCGTTGGCGAACGCCGCCGACCCGGTCAGCACGTGCGAGGGCCCGACCAGGGTCACGTCGGCGGGCTTGTAGATGAACGCCGTGCGGATCACGTCCTGCTCGGCGACCGTCGGCAGGTCGGCCGCGGCGGGCGACGGGGCGTACGCCCAGGTGCCCGCACCGGCGTCGGCGTTGAGCGCGTCGACGAGCGTCGAGAGCGCGTAGTCCCGGTCGAGGCCGAACTTCACCGAGTTCTCGATCTCCTCCAGCGACACGATGCTCGCGCCGAGGTGGTCGATCGCCGCGACGATCTTGGCCTGCTGACGCGCGAGGTTGACGTCGTCCGCCGCCCCGCGGGGACCGGGTGAGGCGTCGGTGCCGCAGCGGTTGACGGTGATGTGGTTGCCGGCGCGGTCGTTGTAGTACGTGCAGGTCCCGAGACCGGCGGCCTCGTAGTCGGCACCGGTGGTCGGGAAGTAGTTGAGCACGTTGAACGTCGCCAGCCGGATGTCGCCGCCAACCGGCTCGGGTGCGGCAGTGCGGGTGTCGGTGAAGGTGGCCACGTCCGCTCCGTCGCCGGTCACCTGGCTGGTGGGCTGGAGGTTCCACATGCCAAAGCGGTACTCCAGCACCAGCGGCTGGTGGAACGTGACCGCCGAGCCGATCCGCACCGGGTTGGACTTCGACAGCCACGGCAGCGGGATGCTCTTGTTGGCGGCGGAGCTGAAGTTGATGCTCGCGCCGTCGTCGAGAGTGATCGTCCGGGCGGCGTTCTCGGCCTGGACCGCGGCGATCGCGGCCGTGTCCTGGGCGTCGGCGACGTCGGTCGGCTGGACCAGGGGGTGATCTCCGGCTGCGAGCGTGAACGAGGCGTAGAAGTTGGTGTCGTAGTTGTCGCTGACCGTGAAGTCGCCCTGCGGGACCACGAGCTCGCCCTCGTGCGACTCCTTCTCCGCCGCGGTGTCGAGCTCGGACCACGGCGCCGTCAGCGGCGTCACCGTGCCCAGCGGGGTCGGCAGCACCGTGACGTCCTCGGCGGCCGGGGTGATCTCGGTGGTCCCGTTGAACTCGCTGACCTTGCCCGTCACCTCCACGCTGTCACCGACGGCGACCTTGGCGGTCGCGGCCGAGCCGTAGACGAACACGGCGTCGGAGGCCCCCGGGGTGTCGGGACTGCCGGGCGTCTCGATGTAGAACCCGTCGTAGCCACCGGTCGGGTACGCCGCGGTCACGACGCCCTCGGTGGTCACCGGGTCCCCGACCAGCGGCGAGACGTCACCGGTGCCCTGGATCTCCGCGATGGTCGCCTCGGTCGGCTCGGCCGGCGGCTCCGGGTCGGTGGGGCCTGCGGCCTCGGGCGTGGGTGCACCTGCCGCGAACTCGTCCGCGTTGTTGTCGTTGTCGGCCTTGGTGCGGCTGCTCGAGGTGGTGTTGCTCAGGCCCGCGGCCTTGGCGGTCTCGTAGGTGTTGCTGTTGACCCCGACCAGGTCGACGATGCCGTCGCGTACGGCGGTGCCGTCCGCGGCCGGGTTGAGCGCGGTCGTGCCGGAGGCCAGCCAGACCGTGAAGGCCGTTCCGCTCATCGCGATCGTGCCGGTGGCGTCCGGCGTCGGCAGGGCCGTCGTGCCGCCCGCGCCCACGGCCTCCTGGATCAGGTAGTGGCCACCGGCGGGGACGGTGCCGCTCAGCGCGGTGACGCCGGACGCGGCCGCGGTCCCGCCGCTGCTGCGGTACTGCACCGACATGCCGTCGACGCTGATCGGCGCCGACGTCGGGTTGTAGAGCTCGATGAAGTCGTTGGTGTAGGTGGCGCCGGAGTTGCCCCCGCCGCCGTACACCTCGCTGATGACCAGGCCGGTGCTCGCGGCCTGGGCGGTGGGAAGCGGGGCCAGCGTGAGGCCGGCGACCGCCGCAGCGAGGGTGGCGACTGCCGCCAGACCTCGTCGCGACGCCCGGGACGTCGTGGACATGGGAAGCCTTCCGAGTGGGGTGTAGGGGATCCGTCGTCGGGGGCCGCCTCACGGCGGGCCCCGACAGACGACGTACTACTTCTTGACGACAGTGATGCTCAGGGTCGTCGACGACCGCATGATCGAGTCGTTGCCGAGATACCGCACCGTAACGCTCTTCCTGCCGACCTTGCCGTACGGCTTCAGCTTGACGACGGCCGCCCCGTTCTTGAGGGTCGCGGTGTAGGCGTTGCCGCCGGTCCTGATGACGACCTTGCCGTGCGCGGCCGCGCCGCCGGAGGTGACCTGCACGCTGATGGTCGGGCGGGTCTTGCCGACGACGGCCTTCGTGGGCTTGGCCGTGGCGGACACCGACGAGAAGGCCTTCTTGAACGTCACCGGCACCGCCACGGTGGTGCCGGTCGTGGCGCCGGTCACGGTCAGGGTGTGATCGCCCGGCTGCACGGACGCGGGCAGCGTCACCTGCACCTGGGCCACGCCGGTCTCGTCGAACTGCCCGTCGGGGACCGTGCTGTCGACCGGGAACTCGCCGAGCTGCACCTCACCGAGCGACACGCTCACCGTGTCGTCCTTGACGTCCGACGCGTTCGAGAACGCCAGCGAGGACAGCCCGAAGGAGACCGTCCGGCTGCGGTAGACCGACGTGCCCGACGGGTAGCTCACGCCGACCGCATGCTGCTGGTACGACGGCTCGAGCGGGGTCTCCGACGCGAAGGTGTCGAGGTAGTCGACCATCGCCTGCAGGTCGGTCTTGCCGGTGTCACTGTGAGTGGCGGCCTCCTTGAACACGGCGAAGTTGTCGCCACCGCTGGACAGGAACGAGTTCGCCGTGACCGAGTAGGTCACCGCGGGCCGGATCGGCTCGCCGTTGAGCCACATCTGCTGCACGTGCTCGCCAGCGGGAGCGGCGGGCTCGTAGGTGTAGGTGAAGCCGTCGGACGTGCCGAGCTTGAGGAACGGCCGCGAGGAGCCCTCGGGCTGCCACTGCTGCTCGAGCATCGTCTTGATCTGGGCGCCCGTCATGTCCATGTTCACCAGCGTGTTGGCGAACGGCTGGGCCGTCGCCGCCTGCTTGTAGGTGAGGGTCGCCGGGTAGCCGTTCTCGTTGAGACCGAGCAGGTCCTGACGCAGCCCACCCGGGTTCATGACGGCGAGCTGGGCACTCCCGGCCTCGGGGCTCGACGTCGCCCACCGCTGCACCTCGGCGACCATGTTGCCCTGGGTCGACTCGCCACCGCGGTTGACCGTGGTGCCGTCGGCGAGCCTCGCGAGCTTGAACGGCGCAGCGATCTCTCCGAGCGGCTTGGCACCGAGCACCTCCGCCTGGCCGACCGCGTCGTCGACGATCTTCTGCACGCCAGCGTCCGTCGGGTAGACGGGTGCGATCACGCCGTCCTTGTTGGTGACCAGCGGGAGCAGGTTCTGCTCGACACCGAGCACGTCTTGGGTGGTGGGGTCGAGGGAGAAGACGAGCTGGTTGAGGTTCATGCCGTACTGACCGGCCGAGACCACCGGACGCTCGGTGAGCGCGCGGCCCGACCAGCCGGCCACCGGGAACTTGCAGTTGTACGCGAGGTGGGTGTGCCCGGAGATGATCGCGTCGACGTTGTCGTCGACGCCGGTGATGATGCTGCCGAAGTCGGAGGCCGGGTCGTCGTCCATCGTCGCGCAGTCGGTGCCCGACGCACCCTCGTGGACCAGCAGGACCACGATGTCCGCGCCGTCCGCCTTGAGGTCGTCAGCGGTCTTGTTCGCCGCGGCGACGATGTCGGTCACCTCGAGGTCGGCGATGCCCGCCGGAGAGACGAGCTCACCGAGGTGCTCGGTGACCGCGCCCACGAAGCCGACCTGGACGTCGCCGAAGTCCTTGATCCAGGACTCAGGGACAGCCGGGTTGCCGGTCGCCTTCACCTTCACGTTGGCGCTGATGTACTGCCACTGGGCACCGCCGTAGGGGTTGGTGTCGGCGTTGTACGGCGCCATCACCCGGTTGAGCAGGTCGTCGTACCCCTTGTCGAACTCGTGGTTGCCGACTGCCGAGACCTCGAGGCCGGCCGCGTTCAGCGCGTCGATGGTCGGCTTGTCCTGGGCGATGAACGACGTGAACGTCGAGGCACCGATCAGGTCGCCGGCGGCGGCGAAGACGGTGTCGGGGTGCTCGCCGCGGAGCTGGTTGACCGCGCCGGCGAGCTCGCCGGCCCCGCCGAACAGGTCGTACTTGCTGAGGCTCTGTTCGACCCGACCGTGGAAGTCGTTGATGCCGAGGATCTGGATGTCGACGGGGTCGGCGGCGTGGGCAGCGGGGCTGACCAACGTGGTGGACGTCGCGACGAGCGCGAGCCCGGCGGTGGCGGTCAGGGCACGGATGCCCCGTCGCGCCCGAGTACTACTGGTGGGCACTAGATGGACCTTTCGACTGGTGGAGAAAGGGTGGTGCCTGGAACCTAACCCCACGCCGCCGGAAGAAATCCAGAGTCCAAGTGCCCAGGACGTAACGGTTCGGCTACCAACGGATGGCGACCGCAAAGAATGCTGTTCAGCTCACAGTTTGCAACGGCAGAAGTCGCCGATGCCGGGATCTTCGACCGGGCAGATGTCGCTGTCAGGCCGAGCGGAGCTGGTGGCGCTGCTTCCAGACCCCGTGGAAGAACTCCCAGCCCGACCACAGGGTCAGCGCGACGGCCACGGCGAGGCACGCCTGGGCGACGTAGAACAGCACGTCGCCGGGCACCTCGGCCCAGCCCGGCAGGTCGGTGTCGCGCAGCGGCAGGCACAGGGTGCCGAGTGCGAGCGCCTGGAAGGTGGTCTTCAGCTTGCCGAGGTCGGCCGCCGCGATCACGACCTTCTTCAGGATCGAGAGCCGCAGCAGCGTGACGCTCCACTCGCGCACCAGCACCACGATCGTCACCCACCACCACACGTCGCCGACCACGGACAGCCCGATCAGAGCCATCCCGGTGATCGCCTTGTCCGCGATCGGGTCGGCGATCTTGCCGAAGTTCGTGACGAGGTTGTGCTTGCGAGCCAGGTCGCCGTCGATCTTGTCGGTGATCATCGCGAGCCCGAACAGCACGTAGGCGATACAGCGCCACAGGATCGAGTCGCCGCCGTCGACGAGCAGCGCCCACCCGAAGAACGGGACCATCACGATCCGGAGGGTGGTCAGCACGTTGGGCACGTTCCAGTTGCTGGGCGGTGCCTGCACCTCGGCCATCACAGCGCCCTCGCGTAGAGGTCGGCGCCCTCGCTGTCGACGACCACGGCGCGCACCAGGTCGCCCACCTGCGGCCCAGGCTCGATCAGGTACGTCGAGCCGTCGACCTCGGGGCCCTGGTGGGCGGCGCGGCCCTCGACCGCCCCGTCGACCGCTGCGTCGTCGACGCGCTCGACGAGCACCTCGACCTCCTCGCCGACGCGGTCCGCGGCCCGCTGGGAGGTGAGCTCCTCGACCAGCGCCGTCACGTGCTCCACGCGCACCCGGACCTCGTCGTCGTCGAGCTTGCCGTCGTACGTCGCGGCCTCGGTGCCGTCCTCGTCGGAGTAGCCGAACACCCCGGTGACGTCGAGACGCGCGGCGACCAGGAAGTCGCACAGGACCTCGAGGTCCTCCTCGGTCTCGCCGGGGAACCCCACGATGACGTTGCTACGGACGCCGGCCGCCGGCGCGAGGCCGCGGACCTGCTCGAGCAGCGCCAGGAAGCTGTCCGGGTCGCCGAAGCGGCGCATCCGGCGCAGCACAGTGGCGCTGGCGTGCTGGAACGACAGGTCGAAGTACGGCGCAACGCCCGGCGTCCCGGCGATGGCCGAGATCAGTCCGGGGCGGGTCTCGGCGGGCTGCAGGTAGGAGACCCGCACCCGCTCGACGCCGTCGACGGCCGCCAGCTCGGGCAGCAGCGTCTCGAGGAGCCGCAGGTCGCCGAGGTCCTTGCCGTAGGACGTGGAGTTCTCGCTGACCAGGAACAGCTCGCGGACGCCCTGCTCCCCCAGCCAGCGGGCCTCCTGCAGCACGTCGCTGGGCCGGCGGCTCACGAACGAGCCGCGGAAGGACGGGATCGCGCAGAACGAGCAGCGCCGGTCGCAGCCGCTCGCGAGCTTGAGCGCGGCCGTGGGACCGGGGTCGAGGCGCCGCCGTACGGAGGCCGGCCCGGAGGCGTGCCCGGGCACCGGGGTCGTGGACAGGGCGCGCTCGACCGGCGTGATCGGGAGCAGCGTGCGCCGGTCGTGCGGCGTGTGCGCCTCGTGGTGCTCCCCCGCGACGATCGACCGGAGCCGGGCCGCGATGTCGGGGTAGTCGTCGAACCCGAGCACCGCGTCGGCCTCGGGCAGCGACGCCGCGAGGTCCTTGCCGTAGCGCTCGGCCATGCAGCCCACCGCCACGACCGCCTGCGGGCGGCCGTGCTCCTTGAGGTCGGCGGCCTGGAGCAGCGTGTCGACCGAGTCCTTCTTGGCGGCCTCGACGAAGCCGCAGGTGTTGACGACGACCGTGTCGGCGTCGGCGGGATCCTCGACGAGACGGAAGCCGTCCGCCTCCAGACGGCCGGCCAGCTCCTCGGAGTCGACCTCGTTGCGCGCGCAGCCGAGGGTCACCATCGCCACCGACAGCAGGTCGCGGACGGGGACAGGGCTCGAGTCAGTGGTCATGGTCGTCCCCGAGTATGTCAACCGAGCAGCAGGGCGTCGAAACGACGACCCCGCCCCCTCGGCCAAGTGGCCGGTCGATGGCGCGTCAGTCGGAGCTCGCGGCGAAGGTGTTCTGGGCCGGTTGGCCCTCCTCGCCGAGCGCGCCGCGCTTCTGCCCGTCCACGGTGACCTGCAGTGCACCGTCCGAGGACTGCACCCGCACCGGCGGCGAGGCCTTGAGCTTCTTGGAGTCGCCGAACGCCAGGTCGCCGGAGAAGACGATCTCCCCGGTCGCGTCGAAGACCTTCACGTGGGCACCGCCCGCGGCGGCCTTCAGCGCCACGGACACCGGGGGCCCGGCCTTGACCGCGTTCGACGGCGAGCCGTTGAGCACCGGCTTGTGGCTGAGCTCCACGGGGCTGTCCATCACCAGGCGCGCGATCGACCAAGCCAGCACGATCGCCATCACCGCGGCGACCAGCACCGACCAGTTCGGGCCGCCGCGGGTGCTGCGGATGGGCCCATCGACTCCGGTCGCGAGCTCGGCCTCGAACACCCGTCGGGCGTCGATGGGGGCGTCGGCATAGCGCTCGTCGTACGACACCAGCAGCGGTGCCGCATCGACGCCCAGGACCCGGGCCAGCGTGCGCAGGTGGCCGCGGGCGTAGAAGTCGCCGCCGCAGGGCGCGAAGTCGTCGACCTCGATGGACTCGATGACGTGGGGACGGATCCGGGTGCGCTCGGCGAGCTGGTCGACCGTCAGGCCGAGACGGGTCCGCGCAGACGCCAGCTCGGGTCCGACGACCGGGTCGGCGGCCGGCTCGACCGCGGCCTGGTCGAAGACCAGGTCGTCGATCACGGGTGAATCGCCGCGGCGCAGCTCGGCGAACTCGGGCAGCCAGGCGCTGGTCGCGTCCGCGTCATCGGGGTCGGCCGCGAGCGCTGCGGCGCCGTCGAAGCGCGCCTCCACGCGGGCCGCCGTGACCGGGTCGCGCAGCGGCAGCGGGGTCGCGCTCGCCACGACCGGCAGCGCGACCGTCGGCTCCGGTCCGGGCGCGGTCTCGACCTCGCCCTGGGGCTCCATCTCGGGCTCGCCGGCGGTCGTGCCGGGCGTCAGCCGCAGCCGGGTGGCCAGGAAGCCGATGCCGCGGGCCAGGGTCGGCCGCGGGTCGTGCAGCAGAGGGTGGTGGACGCCGGGCTCGTCGTCCTCGGGGTCCTCCTCCGCGAGGTCCGCCTCGCGGAGGTCGATCTCGCCGGTCGGCTCGTCGGTCGTCTCGTCGGTCGGTTCGACCCACTCGTCGTGGACGTCCTCCGGGACGTGCGCCAGCACCTCGACCACCTGGTCGGGGTCCCCCGCCAGCTCCGCGAGGGCCTCGGTCAGGCCGGCGCCGGCGCCGACCACACGGGTGGACAGCGACAGCGGCACCGAGAGCACCGTGACGTCGGGATCGCGGGGCACCAGCACGATGCGGCCGTCGTGGAGCAGGCCACGCCGCGGCTCGTGCTCGACGTACTCGATCTCGTGCCAGGGCATCCCGTGCCAGGTGCCGCGACGGCGCAGCCGGACGCCCTGTTGGTCGACGACCAGCAGCGGCACCCGTGCGTCGACGAGCGACTGGAGGTGCGCGACCGCGATCGCACCGGTGACGACCGCCAGCGCCCAGTCGAGCCAGCCGCCGCCGCCGATGGCCCGGGACAGGTAGGCGATCGCGACCAGCGCCGCGATCCCGCCGACCGGCGCCGCGAGGCGGGCGTCGACACGGACCTCGAGCGGCGCGCGCTCGGCGTCGGTGGTCTCCTGCAGATCCATGCTGAGGTTGCTCACATCTCCCCCTGGAGGGTCGCGATCACGGCGTCGATCTCGTCGGGCTTGACCAGCACGTCGCGGGCCTTGGAGCCTTCGCTCGGCCCGACCACGCCCCGGCTCTCGAGGATGTCCATCAGGCGTCCGGCCTTGGCGAAGCCGACGCGGAGCTTGCGCTGCAGCATCGAGGTCGACCCGAACTGGGTCGACACGACCAGCTCGACGGCCTGGACGACCAGGTCGAGGTCGTCGCCGATGTCGTCGTCCAGGTCGCGCTTGGCCGCGGCCGGGGCGGTGACGTCCTCGCGGTACGACGGCTCCAGCTGCGTCTTGCAGTGCTTGACCACCTGGTGGATCTCGGCCTCGGTGACCCAGGAGCCCTGGACGCGCACCGCCTTCGAGGCGCCCATCGGCAGGAACAGCCCGTCACCCTGGCCGACCAGCTTCTCGGCGCCGGGCTGGTCGAGGATCACCCGGCTGTCGGCCAGGCTCGAGGTGGCGAACGCGAGCCGCGAGGGCACGTTGGCCTTGATCAGGCCGGTCACGACGTCGACCGACGGTCGCTGGGTCGCCAGCACCAGGTGGATGCCGGCCGCACGCGCGAGCTGGGTGATGCGGACGACCGCGTCCTCCACGTCGCGCGGCGCGACCATCATCAGGTCGGCGAGCTCGTCGACGATCACCAGCAGGTAGGGGTACGGCGAGAGCACCCGCTCGCTGCCCGGCGGCACCTGCACCTTGCCGGCCCGCACCGCCTTGTTGAAGTCGTCGATGTGCCGGAACCCGAAGTTGGCCAGGTCGTCGTAGCGCAGATCCATCTCGCGGACGACCCAGGCCAGCGCCTCGGCGGCCTTCTTGGGGTTGGTGATGATCGGGGTGATCAGGTGCGGGACGCCCTCGTAGGCGTTCAGCTCGACCCGCTTGGGGTCGACCATGATCATTCGCACCTCGTCGGGCGTGGAGCGCATCAGGATCGAGGTGATCATCGAGTTGATGAAGCTCGACTTGCCCGAGCCGGTGGCGCCGGCGACCAGCAGGTGCGGCATCTTCGCGAGGTTCGCGACCACGAAGCCGCCCTCGACGTCCTTGCCGAGCCCGCACACCATCGGGTGGTGGTCGGAGCGCGCCGTGGTGGAGCGCAGCACGTCGCCGAGGGAGACGATCTCCTTGTCCACGTTGGGGATCTCGATGCCGATCGCCGACTTGCCGGGGATCGGGCTGAGGATCCGCACGTCGGCCGAGGCGACGGCGTACGCGATGTTCTTGGACAGCGCGGTGACCTTCTCGACCTTGACCGCGGGGCCGAGCTCGACCTCGTAGCGGGTGACCGTCGGGCCGCGCGTGTAGCCGGTGACCTGGGCGTCGATCGCGAACTCGTCCATGACCTGCATGAGCCGGTCGACGACGGCGTCGCTCGCCTTGGAGCGAGGCTTGTGCACCGAGCCCGGCTTGAGCACCTCGTTGGGCGGCAGCGCGTAGGTGATGTCACCGGACAGCTCGAGCTGCTCGACCCGCGCGGGCAGCGGCGCGTGCGGCGGCGGCTCGAGGTCCTTGTGCTCGTCGGCCGGGTCGTCGGGGACCGCGGGCGTGACCTCCGTCGGCGCGAACAGGTCGATGCCGGCATCGGGGTCCCCGACCGGCTTCTTGCGGCGCTTCTTGAGCTCGCGGTCGCTGAGGACCGGGCTGTCGTAAGCCGGGTCGCCCATCTCGGGGTCGATCTCGCCCGTGTCGTGCGTCCGGTGCCGGCGGCCGCGGACCGCGGGCATGGCCTGGGTGGCGTCCGGGTCGACCTCGGGGGCGGTCCGGCCGAGCAACCGGTCCCGGGTATCGGCGAGCCGGGCGGGCACCTGGTAGAGCGGGGTCGCGGTGATGATCAGCACGCCGAAGAACGCGAGCAGCGCCAGCAGCGGCATCACGACGTACTCCGAGCGGAGCAGGTCGAGCAGCAGGCTGGCGACGACGTACCCGACGGCGCCGCCGGCACCGCGCAGGTCGCTGGTGTCGCCCAGCACCGGCTGCGGGTTGCCGCCGGCGATCTGGACGATGCCGAGCAGGCCGAGCGCGAACGCCGTCCAGCCGACCACCTGGCGGCCGGCCGGGCCGTTGTGCTCCGGGTCGCGCATCGTGCGCCATCCGACGTAGAGCAGCGCCAGCGGCACCAGGAAGCCGACCTTCCCGACCGAGCCCTCCACCACCGTGCGCGCTCCGTCCATGACCGAGCCGGGCAGCTGCCACCAGACCGCGGCGGCGACGACGACCGCGATCCCGAACAGCGTCAGCCCGACCCCGTCGCGCCGGTGCGCGGGCTCGAGGTCGCGAGCGGTGTGCCCGATGCCGCGGGCGACCGCGCCCACACCGTGGGCGATCCCGAGCCAGACCGCCGAGATCCCCCGCCAGACCAGCCCGAAGACGCGTGCCACCGGCCCGGGGCCGCTGCGCACGGCCCGTGGAGCCGGCCGGGCGGCGGGACGGCGGGTGCTGCCCTTGCCCCCAGATCCGGCTCCGCGCGTCGACGATCCTCGGGTCGACTTCTTCGGAGCCGCCTTCTTGGGGGCAGGCTTGCGCTTCGGGCTGGTACTCCGGGATCGGGTGCTCGAGCCAGTTCGAGACGTGCTCTTGCTCCGCGACCCCGGCGGGGAAGACGTACGGGTCGCCATGCTGACCACCCTAGGCGCACGTCCCACCAGTCACAGGGACCACACGAGTGCGTGTCTTGGTGAACCATGGCGGCCGACTCGGTCCCACCGCAAGCACTACACCCGAAGGTGGAGACTTCCGGCGATCTTCCCGAGACCCTGGACCGTGGCCGTGACTTGTCCCTAGGGTGCCCGGATGGCGCCCACCGCCACGGCGCCGCGCACCCACTCTCGGAGGAACCGTGAAACCCATCAAGACAGGGGTGAGCCTCGCGCTCGTGATCGCCGGGCTCGCCGCCGTGCCGGCCCTCCAGGCCCAGGCCGCGGCCCCAGCAGCTCGCACGGGCGGCGACCAGACCCTGGTCCAGCGCATGCGGGCCGAGGCGTCCGACGGCGCCCGGCTCGCGCTCGAGCGCTCCACGGGCAAGGTCGGCTTCGTCCGCGCCGCCGGCCACGGCGACCTGATGCCGTCGCAGAGCGCCCGCTCGGCCCCGGACGCGGCGGCCAAGGCCACGGCATACCTCGCGAAGTACGCCCCGGCGTTCGGCGCCCCGGCAGCGCAGCTCCGGGAGGCCGGGGTCACCTCGACCCGCTACGGCTGGACCGTCCGGTTCGAGCAGACCTACCGCGGCATCCCGGTCTTCGGGTCGCGGCTCCTCGCGAACGTGGACAAGGCCGGTGACCTCACCTCGGTCAACGGCTTCGTCGCGCCCGCCCTCGACCTCGGCGTGAGCCCGCGGGTCACCCGCGCCCAGGCCGAGTCTCGCGCGCTGTCCGTGGTCCGGGCGGACCCGCCCACCGGCAGCAAGGACGCGGCGGCCGACGTCGCCGGGCTGACCGCGACCGCGACGCTCAGCATCTACCGGATGGGCGCGATCAAGGGCGAGAAGGGCGCCAACGTCCTGGCCTGGGTCGTGGAGGTGACCAACCACGCCAACGTGCGCGACATGGTCTTCCTCGACGCGGCCACCGGCAAGGTCGTCAACCGCTACTCGATGATGGACACCGCCCTCGAGCGGCACCTGATCGAGGCGGCGGGCTCCACCGACCCCGACACGTTCACCGAGGTGTGGACCGAGGGCGACCCGTTCCCAGGCGGTCTCGACGAGGCCCAGCAGGAGCTGGTGCTGAGCACCGGTGACTCCTACTGGTTCTTCAAGGACACCTTCGGCCGCGACTCGTACGACGGCGCGGGCCACCCGATGACCACCGTCAACAACGACGGCCGCATCGCCTGCCCGAACGCCAACTGGAACGGCACGACCACCAACTACTGCGACGGCGTCACCTCCGACGACACCGTCGCGCACGAGTGGGCGCACGCCTACACGGAGTACACCTCCGGGCTGATCTACCAGTGGCAGCCGGGCGCGATGAACGAGGCCTTCTCCGACATCTGGGGAGAGACCGTCGACATGGCCAACGACCGGCAGAACGACGTGCCCGACACGGTCCGCCCCGAGGGCCAGTGCTCGAAGTACACCCGCGGCGAGGTCGGCGTCACGATCAACGCGCCGGCCGACATCGCCGGTCCGTGCGAGTCGGCTCCCGCTCAGTTCGGGCCCGTCTTCGACAAGACGGGCGTCACCACGGACGTCGTCGTCGGCCAGGACGCCGCCGAGGAGGGCGGCGGCTCGACGACCGACGGCTGCTCGCCGTTCAGCAACGCCGCCGCTCTCGCGGGTCTGTTCGTGTACGTCGACCGGGGCAGCTGCCCGTTCGCCGTGAAGGCCGGGAACGCCGAGGACGCCGGCGCCACCGGCATCATCATCGGCAACAACGTCAGCGACCCGCCGTTCTCGCCCTCCGGCAGCGCCGACATCTACGGCGTGATGATCGACCAGGCCAGCGGGGCCAAGATCAAGGGCGCCACCGGCACCGTCAACGTGACCATCAAGGACATCGACGACGCCCCGAAGGCCGACTCCTACCGCTGGCTCTCCAGCGAGAACGACCCGGCCTTCGGCGGCGCGATCCGCGACATGTGGAACCCGAACTGCTACGACGACCCGGGCAAGGTCACCGACGCGCAGTACTGGTGCTCCACCGACGACTCCGGCGGCGTGCACTCCAACTCCGGGGTCGTGAACCACACGTACGCGCTCCTGGTCGACGGCAGCACGTCCAACGGGGTCGAGGTCACCGGTCTGGGTCTGGACAAGGCCGCCAACGTGTTCTGGCGGGCCCAGACGGCGTACCTGACCCCGACCTCGGACTTCGCCGACCTGGCCGACGCGCTCACCGCGTCGTGCACGGACCTGGTCGGCCAGCCGATCAACAAGGTGCAGGTGGTCGCGGACGGCACGCCCCAGGCCGCCGATCCGATCACGGCGCAGGACTGCGCGGCCGTGCAGGCCGTCACCGAGGCGACCGAGCTGCGCACCCCGCCCACCCAGTGCAACTTCAAGCCGATGCTCGCCAAGAACGCTCCGGCCCTGTGCGGCAAGAGGTTCCGCACCCGGACCTTCTGGAAGGACGACTTCGAGAAGGGCCTCGGTCGGTGGAAGGCCACCGAGACCGTCGTCTACGCCGGCGGCCACGGCTACAAGTGGCGCGGCACGAGGAACGTCCCCGGCAGGCACGACTCGAAGGTCGCCTTCGGGCCCGCGCCCGACGAGGGCGACTGCTCGGCGGGGGCAGGTGACATCTCGAGCGTCAACGGCATCACGACGCCGCGGATCGCCATGCCCGGCGGTGGTGTGCGCAAGCTCAGCTTCCAGCACTACATGGCCACCGAGCCCGGGTACGACGGCGGCAACGTCAAGATCAGCGTGAACGGCAAGGCGTTCAAGGTGATCCCGACGGCCGCCTACCTCTACAACGGGCCCAAGACCACGCTCGCGACCGAGGCCGACGGCAACACCAACCCGCTCGCCGGGCAGGTCGGCTTCACCGGCACCGACGGTGGCATCGCCTTCGGCTCCTGGGGCACCTCGATCATCGACCTCCGGAAGGCCGGAGCGAGGGTCGGCGACCGGGTCCGGGTCCGCATCGAGCTGGGCCGCGACGGCTGCGGCGGCAACGACGGCTGGTACGTCGACAACGTGCGGTTCGTGATCTGCAAGAAGCGGACTCACCACCGTGCGGCGGCGACCCTGGGCCGGTCGTCGACGGAGGGCTGATCAGCACCAGCCCCAACGAAGGCCCCGCCGGACGTGTCCGGCGGGGCCTTCGTGTGGGTGCCGCTAGGCCTCGATCACGACCGGGATGATCATCGGCCGACGCCGGTGGGTGCTGCTCACCCAACGTCCGACGACCCGGCGCACGGTCTGCTGGAGCTGGTAGGAGTCGGTGTTGCCCTCGGCGACGGCCCGGTCGAGCGCATCGATGATCGGCTGCTTGAGGTCGTCGAAGTTCGAGCCGTCCAGCGCGTTGCCGCGGGCGTGGATCTCGGGCCCGCCGGCCACCTTGCCGCTGACCGAGTCGACGACGACGATCACCGAGATGAAGCCCTCCTCGCCGAGGATCCGGCGGTCCTTGAGGTCGGACTCGGTGATGTCGCCCACCGACGACCCGTCGACGAAGACGTAGCCGCAGTCGACCTTGCCGACGATCGAGGCGACGCCGTCGACCAGGTCGACGACCACGCCGTCCTCGGCGATCACGACGTTCTCGATGCCGGTGTCGCGGGCCAGCTGCGCGTTGGCCAGCATGTGCCGGATCTCGCCGTGCACCGGCAGCACATTGCGCGGCCGGACGATGTTGTAGCAGTAGAGCAGCTCGCCCGCGCTGGCGTGGCCGGAGACGTGCACGAGCGCGTTGCCCTTGTGCACCACCCGGGCTCCCCATCGCGCGAGCCCGTTGATCACCCGGTAGACGGCGTTCTCGTTGCCGGGGATCAGGCTCGAGGCCAGCAGAACCGTGTCGCCCTCCTCGATGTGCACGAAGTTGTGGTTGCGCTGGGCGATCCGCGACAGCGCGCTCATCGGCTCGCCCTGCGAGCCGGTCGAGATCAGCACCTGGCGCTCGGGGGGCAGGTCGGCCAGGTCCTTGGCGTCGACCAGGACGCTCGGCGGGACGCGGAGGTAGCCCAGGTCGCGGGCGATGCCCATGTTGCGGACCATGGAGCGGCCGACGTACGCGACCTGGCGCTCGTGGGCGTACGCCGCGTCGAGCACCTGCTGCACGCGGTGCACGTGGGAGGCGAAGCAGGCGACGATGATCCGCTGCTGGGACTCGCGGAACACCTGGTCGATCACCGGGGTGATCGACTTCTCGGTCGGGGTGAATCCGGGTGTCTCGGCGTTGGTGGAGTCGGTGAGGAAGAGGTCGACGCCCTCCTCCCCCAGCCGCGCGAACGACCGCAGGTCGGTGATCCGGCCGTCCAGCGGCAGCTGGTCCATCTTGAAGTCACCGGTGTGCAGGACCATGCCGGCGCCGGTGCGGATCGCCACGGCCAGTGCGTCCGGGATCGAGTGGTTGACGGCCACGAACTCCAGGTCGAACGGGCCGAAGCTGACCCGGTCACCCTCCTTGACCACGTGGTGGACGGTCTCCTTGAGCCGGTGCTCGCGGAGCTTGCTGCCCAGCAGCGCCAGCGTGAGCTCGGACCCGACCAGCGGGATGTTGCCGCGCTCGCGCAGGAGGTACGGCGTCGCACCGATGTGGTCCTCGTGGCCGTGCGTGAGCACCAGCGCCTCGATGTCGTCGAGCCGGTCGCGGATGGACGACCAGTCCGGGAGGATCAGGTCGACACCCGGGTGGTGGTCCTCGGGGAACAGCACTCCGCAGTCGACGATCAGCAGCCGGTCGGCGTACTCGAAGACCGTCATGTTGCGGCCGACCTCGCCGAGACCACCCAGCGGGGTGACCCGCAGGCCCCCCGTCGGTAGTGCGGCCGGTGCGGAGAGCTCGGGGTGGGGATGACTCATCTGGTTCCTTTACAGGAGGCCGGAGGCTGCGAGTCCTGCTCGCAGCGCGGCCACCTCGTCGTCGTCCAACGGCACCAGGGGTGCACGGACGTTGCGGTTGTCGAGGACGCCGAGCAGCTGGAGTGCTGCCTTGGCGGTGGTGGCTCCGTAGTTGGGGACGCCCATGACGGCGTCGATCGCGGGGAGCAGCCGCGTGAAGATCTCGAGCGCGCCGGCGTGGTCGCCGGCGTCGAAGGTGTCGATCATCGCCTTGAACTCAGTCCCCGCGGCGTGGCCGACGACCGAGACGAACCCGGCGGCGCCGTGCGCCAGCCAGCCGAGGTTGCTGGCGTCGTCACCGGAGTAGACGGCGTAGCCCATCTGCATGAGCTTGACGCCCCGCACGTAGTCGCCGACGGCGTCCTTCACGGCCACGACGCTCTCGAGGCGCATCGCGGCCTCGTAGGTCTCCAGCGCGATCTGGGTGCCGGTGCGGCCCGGGACGTCGTAGAGCATCACCGGCACGTCGCTGGCCTCGGCGACCGCGGTGAAGTGGTGCAGCACGCCGGCCTGGCCGGGCTTGTTGTAGTAGGGCGTGACGAGCAGCAGCGCGTCGGCGCCGAGCTTCGCGGCCTGCTCGGCCAGCTCGACGGAGTGGGCGGTCGAGTTGGTGCCGACGCCCGCCACGACGACCGCGCGGTCGCCGACGGCGTCCTTGACGGCGGACAGGATCGCCCCGTCCTCGGCGGTGGTGGTCGTCGGCGACTCACCGGTGGTGCCGGACACGACGACGCCGTCGTGGCCGTGGTCGACGAGGTGCGCGGCGATCCGCGCGGTGCCCTCGAGGTCGACCGACCCGTCGTCGTGGAACGCGGTGGCCATCGCGGTGAGCAACCGACCGAAGGGAACGGCGGGCGCGGAGGTCATGCCCCCCAGGCTATCGCTCCCCGGCCGCGACCCCGGTCAGGTGGCGTCGGCGAGCGTGCTGCGCAGCGCGTAGTACGCCGGCTTGCGCTCGAAGTCACCGGTCATGATCGTGGCCGCACCCTCGTCGGGGAAGAACACCGGGACCCACGAGTACTTGTCCGTGAAGCCCCAGACCGTGAACGAGCGGCAGGTGTCCACGGCGAGGCAGCCCTCGAGCATCCGCTGGTAGTAGTCGGCCTGCTGGGCCAGCTGCGCGCCGGTCGGCTCGGCGCCTCCCGGGAGGTCCATCCGGACGTCGACCTCGGTGACCGCGGTCTCGAGGCCGAGGTCGGCGAACCGCTGCAGGTTCGCCGCGAGGTCGTCGGGGAACCCGTAGCGGGTGCTCAGGTGCCCCTGGACGGAGAAGCCGTCGACCGGGACGCCGTCGGCGAGCAGGTCGGAGATCAGCGAGAGGTAGCCGTCGCTCTTGGCGTTGACGCCCTCGACGCCGTAGTCGTTGAAGAAGAGCTGGGCGTGCGGGTCGGCGCGGTGTGCCCAGCGGAAGACGTCGGCGATGATGCCCGGGCCGAGCTCGCGCAGCCAGAGGTTGTCCGTGGTGCGCAGCTGTCCGCTGCCGTCGAGCATCTCGTTGGCGACGTCCCACTGCTGGATCCGGCCGCGGTAGTGGCCGACGACGGTGAAGACGTGGTCGCGCAGGATCTGGCGCAGCTCGGTGGCGGTGAAGTCACCCTCGGTGAGCCAGGACGGGTTCTGGTTGTGCCACAGCAGCGTGTGTCCGCGGACCACCTGGTGGTGCTGGCGGGCGAACCGGACGATCGCGTCGGCCGGTCCGAAGCGGTAGGTGTCCCGCTCGGGATGGATGAACTCCCACTTCATCTGGTTCTCCGGCGAAACCGAGCTGAACTCCTTGCCCAGCAGGTGCCGGTAGACCCGGTCGTTGGGGAACGGGTCCGGGTAGGGCTGGTCGACGTGGTGGCCGCCGCCCGCGACGGCACTGCCGATCACGAAGCCGGGAGGCGCAGCCTGGCGCAGGGTCGGAGCGTGGTGGCGGGGTCCGCCCTGCCGGGCCTCGTGGGCGGTGACCGGCGGGCCGACCAGGGCGGTCGTCGCGACCGCGGTGGCAACGGCGACGGCGACGAGGGACCTGAGCGTGCGCAGTGACATGTTGACTCCCGAGAGATGGCCTGGTGTGGCCTCCATCACGCTAGGGACGCCCGCTCGCGAGGGTCAATGGCGCCCCGTTGTCGAAAACGTTTCGAAAAACCCGGGGGCCGTTCGGCCGGTGATGGTCCTTCGGTCCCCGAGGACCGGGGTCTTTGTTCCCTGGGCCCGGCGCGGCGGTGCCCGGGAGGCTGGATGCCGAGGAGGCCCACCCATGTCAGTGCTCGTGGCATTCGCCAGCAGGTACGGCGCGACGCGCCAGATCGCCCAACACATCGGAGCCGTGCTCACCGTGGCCGGACACGACGTCCGGGTCCGGCCGACCACCGCGGTCGCGGACCTGCGCGACCACGAGGCCGTGATCCTCGGCAGCTCGGTCTACCGCGGACACTGGATGGAGCAGGCCACCTCGTTCGCGGAGCAGCACCAGACCGCGCTCGCCGAGCGACCGGTCTGGCTGTTCAGCAGCGGCCTGCTCGGGGCGGACGAGCCGCCCGTCGACCTGGACCGGCTGGGCGCCCTGCTCGACGCCCGGGGCCGCCAGGTGTTCGGCGGTGCGCTCGTCGTGCGCCGGCTCGACCTGATCGACCGGGTGCTGCGTCTCAAGCCGGCGAGACGCCGGGCGCTGCGCCCGGGCGACTACCGCGACTGGGCCGGCATCGAGGACTGGGCGCACCAGATCTCGGCCGACCTGATCGCCTCGACCCTCGCCTGATCAGGTCGGCCGAGCGTCAGACCTGCGGCATGACCTCTGCGGCGACCAGCCGTAGGTGGTCGAGGTCCGCGAGGTCCAGCACCTGCAGGTAGAGGCGCTCGGCCCCGAGCTCGGCGTACCGCCCGATCTTGTCGACCACCTCGCCCGGGGTCCCGCCGAGCCCGTTGGTCCGCAGCTCGTCCGGCTCGCGGCCGATCGCGGCCGCCCGGCGGGCGACCTCGGCCTCGTCGGCGCCGACGCACAGGACCAGCGCGTTGGACCAGGTCAGTGTCCGGGGGTCGCGGCCCTGTGCCTCGCACGCCGCCCGCACGCGGGCGAACTGCGTCGCAGTGGTCTCCTCGTCGACGAACGGCAGGTTGAACTCGTCGGCGTAGCGGGCCGCCAGCTCGGGCGTGCGCCGCTTGCCGAGCCCGCCCACGAGCACCGGCGGCTTGGCCTGGACGGGCTTCGGCAGCGCCGGCGACCCCTCGATCCGGTAGTGCGCGCCTGCGAAGTCGAAGCGCTCCCCCACGGGCGTCGCCCACAGCCCGGTGATCACCGCGAGCTGCTCCTCGAACCGGTCGAAGCGCTCGGCGGTGCTCGGGAACGGGATGCCGTACGCCGTGTGCTCGGCCTCGAACCAGCCGGCCCCGATGCCGAGCTCGACCCGGCCGCCGCTCATCTGGTCGACGTTCGCCACCGAGATCGCCAGCGGGCCGGGGTGGCGGAACGTCGCGCTGGTCATCATCGTGCCAAGCCGGATCGTGCTGGTCTCGCGCGCCAGCCCGGCCAGCGTCACCCAGGCGTCGCTGGGGCCGGGCAGCCCCTCGGTGCCCATGCCCAGGTAGTGGTCGGACCGGAAGAACGCCCCGAAGCCGAGTCGCTCGGCCTCCTGCGCGACCCGGACCAGGTCGTCGTAGGTGGCACCCTGCTGGGGTTCGGTGAAGACGCGCAGCTCCATGGCGCCAGCCTGCCAGGCCCGCGGTGAGCCATCAGGCCCGGACCAGCACCACGCGGTCGTAGCCCGGGTACTGCTCGCGCGCGGTCTCGTGCCAGTCGGCGCGGTCGAAGTCGGGGTAGAACGCGTCGCCAGCCGGCTCGAGGTCGACCTCGCTGAGCACCTGCTCGTCGGCGACCGGCAGCGCGGCGGCATACACCTGCCCGCCGCCCGCCACCATCACCTCGCCGTCGAGGGTGTCCGCGATCGCCAGGGCCTCGTCGAGGTCGTGCGCGACCAGGACCCCCTCGGCCGACCAGCCGGGTGACCGGGTGAGCACGATCGTGGTGCGGCCCGGCAGCGGGCGGCCGATGGACTCGTACGTCGCGCGGCCCATCAGCAGGATGTGGCCCCAGGTGAGCCCCTTGAACAGCCGCTGCTCGCCCGGCAGCTGCCACGGGATGTCGGGGCCGTCGCCGATCACGCCGTTGCGGGCCACGGCGGCGACCAGGACGATCCGCTTGCCGCCGGGCGTCATCGAGCGCTCATACGGCGATGGGCGCCTTGATCCCGGGGTGCGGGTCGTAGCCCTCGACGGCGATGTGGTCGAGGTCGAACGCGTCGAGCTCGGTGACCGACGGGTCGAGCACCAGGCGGGGCAGTGGCCGCGGCTCCCGGGTGAGCTGGAGGCGCGCCTGGTCGAGGTGGTTGGTGTAGAGGTGCGCGTCGCCGAGCGTGTGCACGAAGTCGCCGACCTCGAGCCCGGTGACCTGGGCGACCATGTGGGTGAGCAGGGCGTACGACGCGATGTTGAACGGCACGCCGAGGAAGACGTCGGCCGAGCGCTGGTAGAGCTGGCAGCTGAGCCTCCCGCCCGCCACGTAGAACTGGAACATCGTGTGGCACGGGGCCAGCGCCATGTCGGGGATGTCCGCGACGTTCCACGCCGACACGACGTGCCGCCGCGAGTCGGGGTTGTCACGGATCTGCTGGACGACCTGGGCGATCTGGTCGACGTGCCGGCCGTCGGGCGTCGGCCAGGAGCGCCACTGGTAGCCGTAGACGGGCCCGAGGTCGCCGTGCTCGTCGGCCCACTCGTCCCAGATCGTGATGCCACGGTCCTGGAGCCACTTCACGTTGGTATCGCCGCGCAGGAACCACAGCAGCTCGCCGAACACCGAGCGGGTGTGCACCTTCTTGGTCGTCACCAGAGGGAAGCCGGAGGCGAGGTCGAAGCGCATCTGGTGGCCGAACACGCTGAGCGTGCCGGTGCCCGTGCGGTCGTCCTTGGGCACGCCCTCGTCGAGGATGCGCTGGAGGAGGTCGAGGTAGGCCCGCACGAGTCAGAGCGTAGTGGTCAGATCCCCACGGACCCGGTGATCGTGGTGCGGGTGTCGCCGCCCACCCAGATCTGGCCGGCCACGGTCTCGACGTGCACCCGGCCGCGGCGGCCGAGCGCGGTGCCCTGGCTCGCGACGTACGACGCGGGCAGGCGGCCGCCAGCCAGCCACTGGCCGACCCCGGCGTTGAGGCTGCCGGTGACCGGGTCCTCGGGCATCCCGTAGCCGGGGCAGAACGCGCGCACCTCGACGGCGGCCGGCCCGTCGGCGTACTCCCCCACGACGCCGATCTTGAGGTCGCCGAACGCCGCGAAGTCGGGATCGAGCGCGAGCACGGCGTCGGCGTGGGGCAGCAGCACGCCCACCCAGCCGGGGCCGTTGTCGATCCAGGCGGCGTCGAGCAGGTCGGCCCGGTCCACCCCGAGCACCGCCGCGATCCGCACCAGGTCCGCCTCGTCGACGGCGCCGGCGCGGGTCAGCGGCGGAGCGGCGAACGCCAGTCGCTCGTCACGGCGCACCTGCACCAGTCCGGCACCGCACTCCTGCACCACGACCCCGTCGGCGGCCGGGACGCCCCCGGCCTCGAGCCAGGCGTGCGCACTGCCCAGGGTCGGGTGCCCGGCGAACGGCAGCTCGCCGCCCGGCGTCCAGATCCGCAGCCGGTAGTCGGCACCGGGCTGGGTGGGGGCGAGCAGGAAGGTCGTCTCGGAGAGGTTCGTCCAGCGGGCGAACGCCGCCATCGCCTCCTCGTCGACACCGTCGGCGTCGTGCACCACGGCGACCGGGTTGCCGAGCAGGGGCTCGCTGGAGAACACGTCGACCTGGCTGAAGCGCATGGGCGGATTCTGTCAGCGCCGGGTCTCAGTGGGCGAGCAGCGGCCGCTCGTCGGGACGCGCCAGCGGGAGCACGTCGTGGCACGTGACCGGCGCGAGGTCGCAGGTGCGCAGGACCACCAGCGGCGCGCTGTTGCCGTCGAGGTCCGGGCTGCCGGCGAGGTCGGCACGCGCGGCGACCAGATAGCTCACGGTGTGGTTGGGGCCGAACGTCGCGTCCAGGGCGAGCTCACCGCCGGAGAGCCCCGAGCGCATCCGGCCGCCCGAGCGCACGTCGTACAGGATCGGCCGGAACGGCGCTGTCGCGTCGCCGGCCCGGCTCAGCAGGAAGCTGCCGCCGGGTGAGAGGACGGCGCCGGTCCCCGGACGGACGTAGGCGGCGCTGTAGAAGGCCTGCTGGACCTCGATGCCGCCCGGTACGTCGTAGGCCCGGGTGCCTGACTCGACGTCGAGCAGGCCGGTCCGGTCCAGCTCCTGCGGCTCCTCGCCCGGCTGCCAGACGAGCTCGCCGCCGGGCGTCGCGTAGTAGACGCGGGCCTGGTCGACGCCGACCAGCTGCCCGCCGTCGGGCAGGTCCCGGGCCGCGAAGTCCTTGCCCGAGATCAGGTTGTGCACGACCAGCCGTGGTACGTCGGAGGACCCGTCGACCCACGCCACCCAGTCGGTCTGGTCCGAGGCCGCCACCGAGGCGCCGGGGTCGGTCCGGCCGAGCTCGGTCGCGGCGCCGTCCTCCGCCACGAACACCACCGTGCCCTCGGCATCGGTGACGAGGGCGCCGTCGTGCACGGCGACCAGCTGGCCGATCGCCGGCATCTCGACCGTGACCCGTGACAGGTGCAGCTGGCCGCCGGCGTACCACGCGACGTCGACGGGGTTGGGCTGGCGCACCACCGTCCAGGGCAGGTCCGACGGGTGCTCCGCGGGCGGCGGCCGCGAGGCGAGCCAGCCGACCCCGCCGACGGCGACCACGGCCGCGACGACCGAGGCCAGCACGGTCCGCCGGTGCCGGCGGCGCTGCACCGCCGCCTCGGCGAGCACGCGGTCGAGCGGGGGTGCGAGCACGTCGATCGACTCGCTCGCCGTCCTGAAGTCCTCGGCGGGCGCGGGGCTCGGGACCGACCGGACGGGGACGCCGACCAGGTCGGCGACCTGGTCCTCCGACAGGCCGGCCACGAAGCGCAGCACCAGCACCTCCCGGTCCTCGGTGCCGAGGTGGCCGAGCTCCTCCTCGAGCGCCCGTCGCACCCGCACCAGCTCGGGGACCAGGTCGTCGGCCGGGACCGTCTCCGGCATCGGTACGGCGGGCGCCGGGTGCCGCCGGTGCCGCCGGCTCCGGTGCCATCCGTCGAGCACCGCGCCGTAGACGCTGACGTCCACGTCGTCGGAGCCGAGCACCTCGTCCCAGGCCGCGTAGCAGCGGGCGAGCGCGCTCTGCACGATCGCCTCGGCCTCGGGCACCGGGCAGCCGATCAGCGCCAGCGAGCGGACCAGGAACGGCCAGCGCGCCGCGACGTACGCGACGAAGTCGGCGTCGTTGCGCATGGCGGCATCCTGCTCCTCGCCGGGCCCGTCAGGCCAGAGCCGAAAGGACCGGGACGGTGGCCGTCAGGCGTGCAGCGACATCGGCCCGTAGACCCGGCGCTCGTGCTCGAACAGGGTGACCGCGTCGACGCCCTCGGCCGCCAGATCGGGCCAGGCCTCGCCGACCCACGACTCCGCGTCGGCCTGGCTGGCGAACCGCTCCCCGGCCAGGTCGGGACCGACGGCGACCTCCTCGCCGGCGGCGTTCTCGAGACGCCACCACCAGGGCCGCTCGGCCGGTGACGGCGGGCGGAACGTGGAGGGCTGCTCGGGCAGGTTCATCTCAGCTCTCCCGCACGGACGGGTCGACGAACGGCGGCTTGACCAGCTGGAAGATCTCGCGCCGGCCGCGGATGTCGACACCGACCTCGGCGTCGGGGTCGACGAACGACGGGAGCAGCGCCAGGCCGATGCCCCGGCGCAGGGTCGGCGAGAACGTGCCGGAGGTGACCTCGCCCAGCAGCACGTCGGGGGTGAGGCTGACGCTCATGTGGGGCCGCGGGATGCCCCGGCCGGTGGCGACCAGGCCGCGCAGCTGCCGCTTGGGGCCCTCGGCCTTCTCGGCGGTGAGGACGTCACGGCCCCAGAACGCGTCCTTGCGCCAGCCCACCGCCCAGCCGAGCCGGGCCTCGTTGGGCGTCACGTCGAGCGAGATGTCCTGGCCGTGCAGCGGGTAGCCCATCTCGGTGCGCAGGGTGTCACGTGCGCCGAGCCCGCAGGCGAGCATCCCGAACTCCTCGCCCGCAGCCAGCAGCGCGTCCCAGAGCGGCTCGGCGACGGCGTTGGGCGCGATCAGCTCGTAGCCGCGCTCGCCGGTGTAGCCGGTGCGGCACACCACGACGGTCTCGTCCGCGAACGTCTGCTCGGCGAACGACATGTAGTCGTGCCCGGTGGGCAGCCCGACCTTCGCCAGCACCTCGTCGGAACGGGTGCCCTGGACGGCGAGGACGACGAAGTCGCGGTGCCGGTTCGTCACCGTGACCCCGTCGGGGGCGGCCGCCGTGAGCCGGCGCACCACCTCGGCGGTGTTGGCGGCGTTGGGCACCAGCAGCACCCGGTCGTCGTCGTGGAGGTAGACGATCAGGTCGTCGACCACGCCGCCGGTCTCGTCGTCGCAGCACAACGTGTACTGCGCCTGTCCCGGACCGATCCGGCCGAGGTCGTTGGTGAGCGTGCTGTTGACGAACGCCGCCGCCCCGGGACCCTCGACCGTGGCCTTGCCGAGGTGGCTGACGTCGAAGATCCCGACCGACTCGCGGACCGCGGTGTGCTCCTTGACCACCCCGGTCGAGTACTCCAGGGGCATCGACCAGCCGCCGAACGAGGCGAACTTGGCCCCGAGTGCCTCGTGCCGCGCGTGCAGTGGCGAGTGGAGCTCGATGTCTTGACCTTGGTCCTGGTGGTCCGCCATGACCGCGAACCTACCGGACTATCCTTCCCCGGTGACGTCCTACACCCTGCGCAGCGCCAGCCCCGCCAAGACCCGCAGCGAGGCCGTGGTGGTGGGGGTCCTCCAGGGCGCCAAGGGTCCGGAGCTCGCCGACGGGGGTGAGGACGTCGCGGCCGCCTACGGTCGCAAGCTGCGCCCCCTCCTCGCGACGCTCGGGGTGAAGGGCAAGGCCGGCGAGGTCGCCAAGGTGCCGACCGCCGGCGCCCTGCCCACGCCGCTGCTGGTGCTCGTCGGACTCGGCAAGACTCCCGACGCCGGCGCCGTACGCCGGGCCGCCGGGGTGGCCGCCCGAGCGGTCACCAACGCCGCGTCGGTCGCGATCGCACTGCCCGCCGGCACCCCCGGGCTGGTGCGAGCGGTCACCGAGGGCTACGAGCTCGGCGGCTACACGTTCACCACGTACAAGAAGGCCCCCGAGTCGAAGGCCACCGACGCCCCCGCCGACGTGATCGTGCTCAGCGCCGCGGCCCGCAAGAAGGAGGTGGTCGCGGCCTTCGAGGAGGCCCGCGTGGTGGCCGCGGCCGTCGCCACCACCCGCGACTGGGTCAACACCCCGCCGGGCGACCTCACCCCGCCGGCGTTCGCCGACACGGTGCTGGCGGCCACCCAGGAGCTCACCAAGGGGCGCGGCGCACCGAAGGTCACGATCCGGGTGCTGGACGAGGCCGAGCTCGCCGACCTCGGCTGCGGCGGCATCCTCGGCGTCGGCGCGGGCTCGTCGGCACCGCCCCGCCTGGTGGAGCTCAGCTACGCCCCCAAGGGGGCCGAGCGGCACGTCGCGCTGGTCGGCAAGGGCATCACGTTCGACTCCGGCGGGCTCACGATCAAGCCCGCCCAGAGCATGCACGAGATGAAGTCCGACATGGCCGGCGCCGCGGCGGTCGTGCAGGCGACGTTCGCGATCGCGCGGCTCGGGCTGCCGGTGCGGGTGTCGACGTACGTCCCCATGGCCGAGAACATGCTCTCCGGCTCCGCGGTCCGGCCCGGCGACGTTCTCACGATGTACGGCGGCACCACGGTGGAGGTGCTCAACACCGACGCCGAGGGGCGGCTGATCCTCGCCGACGCGCTGGTGCGCGCCACCGAGGCGCAGCCCGACGTGATCGTCGACGTCGCCACCCTGACCGGCCACATGGTCGTCGCACTGGGCGATCGGGTCGCGGGCGTGATGGGCTCCGCGGACGTCGTCGACGACGTGCTCGCCGCCGCCGCCACGGCCGGCGAGGAGATGTGGCCGATGCCGATCCCCGAGGCGATGCGCGAGCGGATCACCTCGAGCAGGATCGCCGACCTCTCCCAGCACGACTGGATCCGCTGGGGCGGCGGGCTGTACGCCGCGGCCTTCCTGCGCGAGTTCACCGGCGGCCTGCCGTGGGCGCACCTCGACATCGCGGGGCCGTCGTTCAACTCCGGGGGTGCGTGGGGACATGTCACCGCCGGCGGCACCGGCGTCGCGGTCGCGACGCTGGTCGACTACGTGCGGACCCTGGCCGGCGAGTCGGGGTCCTAGAGCCCCTGCTGCTTGCGCCGGCGATTGTAGTCGCGCATCCGTTGCGGGATGCCGACGACGGCGGCGTCGTAGGACGGCACCTGGTGCCGGTTGCAGAAGTCGTGCGCCCAGGCGACCGACGGCACCCGGCGACGGGTCCACTCCCCGTCGTGCGCCACGAGCAGCAGCGTCACGTCGCTGACCGCGGTGCGCGGCTCGACGAAGCCCTCCACGCCGCGCCGCTCCGCGACCCATGTGTGCAGGTGCTCCTGGTCCACCGAGTCCGATGCGCGCACCCGGGTCGAGCCCGTGCGGAACCCGTCGCGCGCAGGGCGCCGCATCTTCGTGCCCGAGCCGCGCCGGAACCGGTCCATCCATGCCATGACCACCAGTGTGCCAACAACCCGGGCGAACCCCCGGCGGATCGCCGGTGATGTGACCGCCGAGTAGCTCCCGGACGCCCCTCCCCCGCGCCGGAGGCCGGTGTGGACACGTTGGGCGGAAGTGCAAGGATGGGCGGGTGGCCGACGCCGAATTCGACGTACTCATCCTCGGTGCAGGCTCCGGTGGTTACGCCTGCGCACTCCGCGCGGCGCAGCTGGGCCTGACCGTGGGCCTGGTCGAGAAAGCCAACCTGGGCGGCACGTGTCTGCACATCGGGTGCATCCCCACCAAGGCGCTCCTGCACGCCGCCGAGGTCGCCGACCAGGCGCGCGACGCCGAGTCGTTCGGCGTCCGGGCCACCCTCGAGGGCATCGACATGGCCGGCGTGAACGCCTACAAGGACGGCGTGGTCTCCCGCCTGTTCAAGGGCCTCACCGGGCTGATCAAGGGCCGCGGCATCACGGTCATCGAGGGCGCCGGCAGGCTCACCGGCCCGCGCCAGGTGACCGTCGGCGACGCGACGTACTCCGGCCGCAACGTCGTGCTCGCCTCCGGCTCGTACGCCCGCACACTCCCCGGCCTCGAGATCGACGGTGAGCGCATCATCACCTCCGACCACGCGCTGCGCCTGGACCGGGTGCCCGCGTCGGTCGTTGTGCTCGGCGGCGGCGTCATCGGCTGCGAGTTCGCCAGCGTGTGGCGCAGCTTCGGGGCCGAGGTGACGATCGTCGAGGCGCTGCCGCGACTGGTGGCCGTCGAGGACGAGGCGTCGTCCAAGGCGCTCGAGCGCGCGTTCCGCAAGCGCGGCATCGCGTTCCGCACCGGCACGCCGTTCGAGAGCGTCAAGCACACCGACACCGGCGTCGCGGTGATGGTCGAGGGTGGTGACGCGATCGAGGCCGAGCTGCTGCTGGTCGCGGTCGGGCGCGGCCCGGTGACCGAGGGGCTCGGCTACGACGAGCAGGGCGTGACGATGGACCGCGGCTTCGTCCTCACCGACGACCGGTGCCGCACCAACCTCGAGGGCGTGTACGCCGTGGGCGACATCGTGCCCGGCCTGCAGCTGGCCCACCGCGGCTTCCAGCAGGGCATCTTCGTGGCCGAGGAGATCGCCGGGCTCGACCCCTCCCCGATCGACGAGGCGGGCATCCCGCGGGTCACCTACTCCCACCCCGAGGTCGCCTCGGTCGGGCTCAACGAGGCGCACGCGGCCGAGACCTACGGGGCCGACGGCATCGAGACGCTCACCTACGACCTGGGGGGCAACGGCAAGAGCCAGATCCTCAAGACCCAGGGCTTCGTCAAGCTCGTGCGCCGCAAGGACGGCCCCGTCGTGGGTGTCCACATGGTCGGCGACCGGGTCGGCGAGCTCATCGGCGAGGCGCAGATGATCTACAACTGGGAGGGGTACCCGGAAGACGTGGCCCCGCTCGTCCACGCGCACCCGACCCAGAACGAGGCCCTCGGCGAGGCGCACCTCGCGCTCGCCGGCAAGCCCCTCCACGCTCACTCCTGAACCGTTCAACGCACTCTCCACGACACGCAAGCGAAGGAAGTCCATGGCCACCGAAGTCACCCTGCCGGCACTCGGCGAGTCCGTCACCGAAGGCACCGTCACCCGCTGGCTCAAGCAGGTCGGCGACACGGTGGCGGTCGACGAGCCGCTGCTCGAGGTCTCGACGGACAAGGTCGACACCGAGATCCCCTCGCCCGTCGGCGGCACGCTGCTGGAGACCAAGGTCGCCGAGGACGAGACGGTCGAGGTCGGCGCCGTGCTCGCCGTGATCGGGTCGGGTCAGCCCGCCCCGGCGCAGCAGGCCCCCGAGCCGCAGCAGGCCCCCGAGCCGCAGCCGGAGCCCGAGCCCGCACCGGAGCCGGAGCCGGAGCGCAAGCCCGAGCCGGAGCCCGCGCAGCAGGAGCAGACCCCGCCGCCGGCGTCCGCACCCCAGGCCGCGCCCGCGCAGCCTGCGGCGCAGACCCAGCCGGCCGCTGCGCCGACCCAGTCCGCTCAGCCGGCCGCGGCCGGCGACGGTCCTGGGTACGTCACGCCGCTGGTGCGCAAGATGGCCGCCCAGCACGGCGTCGACCTCGGTCAGGTGACCGGCACCGGTGTGGGCGGCCGGATCCGCAAGCAGGACGTCCTCGACGCCGCTCGCGCCCAGGAGCAGGCCCAGCAGGAGGCCCAGCAGGCTCCGGCCCCGGCGGCACCCGCTGCGGCCGCGTCGTCGGCCGCGCCGGCCGCGCCGTCGGGTGCTCCGTCGCCGCTGCGCGGCACGACCGTGAAGATGTCGCGGCTGCGCAAGATCATCGCCTCACGGATGGTCGAGTCGCTGCAGACCTCTGCGCAGCTGACCCAGGTCGTCGAGGTCGACGTCACCAACATCGCCCGGCTGCGCGACAGCGCCAAGCAGGAGTTCCTTGCTCGCGAGGGCGTCAAGCTGACCTACCTGCCGTTCTTCGCCAAGGCGGCGGTCGACGCGCTCAAGACCCACCCGGCGCTGAACGCGACCATCGACACCGAGGCGGGCGAGGTCACCTACTACGACCGCGAGAACCTCGCGATCGCGGTCGACACCGAGAAGGGCCTGATCACGCCGGTGATCAAGGACGCGGGCGACCTCTCCATCGCCGGGCTCGCGAAGAAGATCGGCGACGTCGCGCAGCGCACCCGCACCAACAAGATCGGCCCGGACGAGCTCTCGGGCGGGACCTTCACGATCACCAACCTCGGCAGCGTCGGGGCCCTGTGGGACACCCCGATCGTGAACAAGCCCCAGGTGGCGATCCTCGGCCCCGGCGCGGTCGTCAAGCGGCCCGTCGTGATCGACGACCCGAACCTGGGCGAGACGATCGCGGTGCGCTACATGGTCTACCTGGCGCTGACCTACGACCACCAGCTGGTCGACGGCGCCGACGCCGGGCGGTTCCTCAGCGACGTGAAGCAGCGCCTGGAGTCCGGCCAGTTCGAAATCTGAGCGCCAGCGGGGCGCGACGACCGGTGACGGCGTCGCGCCCCGCGTCGCGCTCGTCGCCGGGGACTTTCCTAAACGCAAGACACTTTCGTTGACGCTTGCCCATTGACAAGTCGCCGTCACCTGGCGTCTTCTTGGCACGTGACCGACGCCACAGGAGGAGCCGCCGAGCTGACCGCCACCGAGCGCCGGCGCCGGATCGTGGCCTCGGTCGCCGAGCAGGGCTTCGTCACGATCTCCGACCTGGCCGACCGGTTCCACGTCTCCGTGGTCACGGTGCGCTCCGACGTCGACCGGCTCGCCGAGCGTGGCGACCTGCGCCGCATCCGGGGTGGTGTGATGGCGACCTCCCCCTCACAGCCCGAGAGGTCCTTCGAGGAGACGGCCACGACGCACTCGGCCGAGAAGGCGGCGCTCGGCCGGTCCGCGGCCGCGCTCGTCCGCTCGGGCTCGACGGTCGTCCTCGACGTCGGGACCACGACCACCGCCGTCGCCGGCGCGCTGTGCCGGCGCACCGACCTCACCGGCGTGACGGTCGTGACCAACGGCCTCACGATCGCAGCCGAGCTCGAGCCCGCCTCCGAGCGGTTCACGGTGATGCTGACCGGAGGCACGCTGCGCCGGATGCAGCACTCGCTGGTCGACCCCATGGGCGGCCTCCTGCTGGAGCGCATCCACGCCGACCTGGCGATCATCGGCTGCAACGGGGTCGACCCCGAGGCGGGCGTCACCAACGTGAACCTCCCCGAGGTGGCCATGAAGCAGCGCATGCTCGCCGCCGGCCGCCGCCGGGTCGTCGTGGCGGACGGCTCGAAGATCGGCGTGGTCTCGGTGGCGCACGTGTGCGCCGTCGACGACGTCGACCTCGTCCTCACCGGCGCCTCCGCACCGCCCGAGGCGGTCGAGCAGCTCCGCGGTCACGACGTGGAGGTCGAGGTCGTCGACGCGGCGCCGGACGGCATCCGCGTGCTCGCCCCTTCCTGACCTCTCCCGGACCCACGTCCGGGTCCACCCTCACCCCCACCCCCATCCCGCCCCACCACGACACAGGAGATCTCGGCTCATGAAAGTGAACGCTCACAGCAACCCGTCGAGGACCGGACGGCGGCGCACCGCCGGCCTGGCCGCGGTCCTCGCCCTGGCCGCTGGGCTCGGCCTGACCACGGTCGGCGCCCCCGCGGCGGCGGCGCCCCGCCCCGTCGCGCAGGCCACCACCGCTGCAGCCACCACGGCCGCCGCCACTGCCACCCCAACCGGTCAGGACGCGGAGGGCCGGCCGCACTTCGGCGACGGCCGCCCGCACACGATCAGCTACGACCGGTACTCGCTGAAGATCGACGGCGAGCGCGAGTACATCTGGTCCGGGGAGTTCCACCCGTTCCGGCTGCCGAACCCGGACCTGTGGCGCGACATGCTGGAGAAGTACAAGGCCAACGGGTTCAACACCGTCTCGTTCTACTTCGACTGGGCGCAGTACTCCGCCCGCGACGGCAGCTACGACTTCACCGGCATCCGCGACGTGGAGCGGCTCCTCGACCTCGCCGAGGACGTCGGCCTGTACGTCATCGCCCGGCCCGGTCCGTACATCAACGCCGAGGTGGACAGCGGCGGCTTCCCGGGATGGCTCCAGACCCAGGCCGGCCGCGCCCGGACGGACGCCGACGACTACCAGGCCGCGTGGGAGCAGTACTTCGACGCGATCAATCCGATCATCGCCCGTCACCAGCTCACCGACGGGGGCGGTTCGGTGATCCTCTACCAGATCGAGAACGAGTACACCGGCACCAACGCCACCGGGCAGACCTACATGGAGGAGCTCAAGGCCGCGGTCCGCGGCGATGGCATCGATGTCCCGCTGTTCCACAACGACAAGGGTCGCGAGCTGCGCTGGGCCTGCGGCAAGGGAGCACCGGACCTCTACGCCACCGACACCTACCCCGGCACGTCGGTCACCGACTACGAGTTCCTCCGCGACGGCACCAGCTTCGACCCCGACCGGTGCGGGGTGGGCGACCGGCCGTTCTTCTGGGCCGAGTTCCAGGGCGGCTGGTTCCAGCCCTGGGGCGGCGGCCTCTACGAGGACAACCGCGACACCTACGGCCCGACGTTCGAGCGGATCACCTACGGCAACAACATCGACAACCACTTCACGATGCAGAACATCTACATGGCCTACGGCGGTACGAACATCGGCTGGACCGCCGACCCGAACGTCGTCTACACCTCCTACGACTACCACGCTGCCTTCAGCGAGCCCCGCGAGCTCACGAACAAGGTCCCCGTGCTCAAGCAGCAGGGCTACCTCGTGGACGCCGTCACCGACCTCCGCCAACTCGACAACCTGCCGGGCCAGGTCGAGCACTCGAACGCCGCGCTGCACGTCGCCGGAGACGTCAACCCCGAGACCGGCGCGAGGGTCTACTTCGTCCGGCAGGAGAACATCAAGTCGACGAGCACGGAGTCCACGACGCTGAGCGTGGACGTCCCCGACGGCAGCTACACCGTGCCGCAGCAGCCGGGGACCGGGATCACGATCGACGGCAAGGACTACAAGATCCTCCTCGGCGGCTACGACCTCGGTGCCCAGCGGCTGGTGTACTCCACGTCGGAGATCTACACCCACCAGCGCATCGACGACCGCGACGTCGCGATCCTCCACGGCCGCTCAGGCGAGGACGGCGAGACCGTGCTGAGGTACGCCGAGCGGCCGCAGGTCGAGGTGCTCTCTGGCGACGTGGCCACCACCTGGGACGACGCGACGGGGGACCTGCGCCTCAACTACGTCACCGACGGGCTGACCCGGATCCGGATCACCGGCGGCGGACGAGACCCACTCGACCTGATGCTCGCGGACAGCGACACCGCCTCGACGTTCTGGAAGCTGGACACCGACGACGGGCCGGTGCTGGTCCGCGGGGGGTCGATGATGCGACAGGCGACTCGCCACGGTCCGGTGCTCCGCCTCGACGGTGACACCGACCGGGCGGGCCGACTCGAGGTGTTCGCGTCCAGCGGGGTGTCCAGCGTCTTCTGGAACGGTCGGGAGGTCACCACCAGCCCGACCCCGTGGGGATCGCGGGTCTTCTCCGTCGACGGGCCACAGCAGGTCACCCTGCCGGCACTGACCACCTGGAAGCGGACCGTCGACCAGCCGGAGGCCCGGCCGGACTTCGACGACTCGGCATGGGCCGTGGCCGACCACCTCACCACCAACAACCCGACGCGGCCGAAGACGCTGCCGGTGCTCTACACCGACGACTACGGGTTCCACTACGGCGACACCTGGTATCGCGGCCACTTCACCGGCACCGGCGAGGAGCAGGGCATCAAGCTGCGCGCCGGGACCGGCAAGGCCGGGGCGTGGGCGGTATGGCTGAACGGCGGCTACCTCGGCACCTACCGCACCTCCACGGCCGCGCAGGAGTCGACGCAGGAGGTCGCGTTCCCCGACGGGGCGGTCCATGCCGGCGACGACAACGTGGTCTCGGTCCTGGTCCGCAACATGGGCCACAACGAGGACGGTGGGAACAACGACGCCCACAAGAACCCGCGCGGCCTGCTCTCGGCATCAATGATCGGGTCCGGGGTAACACCGACCTGGCGGATCCAGGGGGCGCGTGGCGGTGAGCACCTCGTCGACAGCACCCGCGGGATCCTCAACAACGGCGGTCTGCACGGCGAGCGCGCCGGCTATCCGCTGCCGGGCTACCCCACCTCGTCGTGGGAGACCGTCAGCACGCCGACGGCGTCGGCCGAGCCGGGTCTCAGCTGGTACTCCACCGACGTGCGGCTCGACGTGCCGCGCGACCAGGACACCCCGATCGGGCTGCACTTCGGTGGTGACCACACCACGAAGTACCGCGCGCTGGTGTTCGTCAACGGCTGGAACCTCGGGCAGTACGTCAACGACGTCGGGCCGCAGCGCACGTTCTACCTCCCGCAGGGCATCCTGCGGCACCAGGGCCGGAACCGGATCTCGCTCGCGGTGTGGTCCGACTCGGGCGCGGGCCTCGGCCCGGTCAGCCTGGTCACGCTGGGCAACCACCTCACCAGCCAGCGGATCCACGACGTGGACAGTCCCGAATACGCCGCCGCGACGTACGCCGAACCGGCGGACGCCGCTCTGGTGCTGACCGCACCGTCGCAGGCCGCGGACGGCGAGACGTTCACGGTCACCGCCCACGTGGACGCGCCGGCCGGCACGGACCTGACGGGTGCGGCGTACGACCTCACCGCCCCCGACGGCTGGGCCGTCGAGCGCCAGGAGGACCCCACGAGCGGCGAGGCGGAGGCCGCGTGGTCCGTCACCGCGCCGGCCTCGGGCCGCACCTCCGCCTCTCCCCCGGCGGCCCTGGTCGGGACCGCCCGGTGGGGCTCGGGCGATGCGACACAGGAGGTCGGCACCACGTGGTTCGTGGGCCGGCCGGTCCCGCCGCCCCCACCGGTCGAGCCCGGCACCCACTACGTCAGCGACCTCCCCTGGGTGTCGTCGACGAACGGCTGGGGACCGGTCGAGCGAGACATGTCGGTCAACGGCCAGGCCGCCGGTGACGGTGCGCCGATCACCGTGGGAGACACCGAGTACGCCAAGGGGCTCGGCGCCCACGCGCCGTCGGAGGTCGTCCTCGACCTCGACGGGTGCACGCGCTTCACCAGCGTGGTCGGCCTCGACGCCGAGGACCGGGCGGGCAAGGTCGCCTTCCAGGTCGAGGGTGACGGCCGGGTCTTGTGGCGCTCCCCCGACATCACCGGCAGCCAGACGGCGGCCGCGGATGTCGACCTCACCGGCGTGTCGAGGCTGCGGCTGTACGTCGACCCGCTCGGGACCAACGGCCACGACCACGCCGACTGGGCGGATGCCAAGGTGGTCGGCTGCGCTACCTGAGTCCCAGCACGACGAGGCCCGCCGACCACGGTCGGCGGGCCTCGGCCGCTCTCCGGCACCGGCACGGTCACCAGGCACCTGGGAGGCTGGCCCTATGGCACTCAACGTCGTGATCGCCGGTGCGTCCGGATTCCTGGGCACCCACTTGAGCACGGAGCTACGCGCCAGCGGGCACACCGTGGTCGCTCTGGTGCGCCGGCCGGCGTCCGGGCCGGGTGAGTCGACCTGGGACCCCTACGCCGGCGTCTACGACCGTGACGTCATCGAGCGCGCCGACGTGGTCGTCAACCTCGCCGGGACGCCGACGGTCGGCAACCCCCACTCGAAGAAGTGGGCCCGCGAGCTGCGCGAGAGCCGGGTGACCACGACACGCGTGCTGGCGCGCGCGATCGCGGACAGCGAGCGGCGTCCGGCGTTCCTGGCCGGCAACGCGATCGCCTGGTACGGCGACCACGGCGAGCAGGTCGTCACCGAGGAGACCGAGAGCACCGGCGACAGCCTGCTGACCCAGGTCACCCGGGAGTGGCAGGACGCCGCGGGGCCGGCCGCGGACGCGGGCGCGCGCCTGTGCCTGCTGCGCACCGCACCGGTGATGGACCGCCGCGGCGCACCGCTCAAGCAGCTCCAGCTGCTCACCCGGCTCGGGCTCGGCGCGCGCCTGGGCGACGGCCACCAGCGGATGGCGATGGTCACGCTGCGCGACTGGGTCGGCGCGGCGGCGTACCTCGCCGAGCACGACACCGCGGCGGGCCCGTTCAACATCTGCTGCCCGCAGACCCCGACCAACGCCGAGTTCACCGCGGCGCTAGCCCGCGCGGTCCACCGCAAGGCGTTCCTCGCGGTGCCGCGCTTCGCGATCGAGGCCGGCGCCGGCTCGCTCGCCCCCGAGGCGCTCGGGTCGCTCAACCTGCGGCCGGCGGCGTTGGAGGACCTCGGCTACCGGTTCCGCGACCGGACCGTCGACGAGGTCGTCCGCACGGGCCTCGACGCGGCGTCCTGAGCCAGCCCTACAGGCTGAACCCCGACTCGAGCCGGGCGAGCTGCGTGTCGAGCGTGTCGATGCGCGCCACCAGCTCCCCGACGCTGGCACCGGACAGCAGCAGCGCGGAGAGCAGGACGCCCATGATGGCTCCGCTGACGGCGACGACCTCGGGATCGTCCTCTGCACGGCCGGTGCGCTCGACGACCAGGCCGAGCAGCAGCCGGGTCGAGTCGAGGAGGAACTCGGCGAACGCCGCCCGCAGCTCGGGCTCGGCCAGCATCATCGCGTTGCGCTGCTCGGCGGCAGCCGCCTGATCGGCCGGCATGTCGGCGAACGTCGCCCGGACGGCGGCGCGCATCGCGGCCACCACGCCCAGCTCGGCCGGCTGCGCCCGGAAGTTCTCGATGAACACCGGGTCGAAGTCGTCGGTGAGCACCAGCGAGGCCTTGGTCGGGAAGTAGCGGAAGAACGTGCTCGGTGAGACCTCCGCGGCCTCGGCGATCTGCTCGACCGTGGTGGCGGCGTAGCCCTTCTCACGGAACAGCCGCAGCGCCTCCTGCTGGATCTCGAACCGGGTCCGGGCCTTCTTGCGCTCGCGGAGCCCCGGCGCCGGTCGCGCCTGCCCCTCAGCCGATCGGGTCGTGCTCATGCACCGAGTCTGCCCCGACCACCGCCGGCGCGGGCTCCCGACCCGCCAGAGCGACCACGGCGAGCACGGCGCCGGCGAGCGCGAGGCCGGACGAGACCCACAGCGTCAGGTCCATGCCGTGCACGAACGCCGACCGCGCGGCGTGGAGCAGGTCCGCCGACCCCCGGCTGCGGGCGATCTCGGACGCCCCGACGACGCTGTCCCGCGCCGCAGCGGCCAGGTCCGGGGCGAGGCCGCGCAACGACGGTGCGTCGGTGGGCAGATCGCCGCGGTATCCGGCATTGAGCACCGAGCCGAGGATCGCGGCACCGAACGAGCTGCCGACCATCCGGAGCGCCTGCAACACCGCGGACCCGACGCCCTCCGCGTCGGCGGGCACGGCCCCCAGCGCGGCGTCCATGGCGGTGGGCAGGGACAGCCCGAGACCGGCGCCGCAGACCACCGTCCACCCGGCGGACGCCCAGCTGCCGTCGCCGACGCCGGTGGTCGCTCCCCAGCCCAGGCCCACGGCGAGCACCACCATGCCGGCGGCGACCGTCGCGCGCTGGCCGATCCGCTTGGCGAGCAACCCCGACGGCAGGGCGGTCAGCAGCATCCCGGCGATCAGCGGCAGCAGACGGACCCCGCTGCCCTCCGCGTCCAGACCGTGCACCGTCTGCGTGTAGAGCGGGAGCGTGAACAGCAGGCCCATCATCACGAAGGAGACCACGGTCGACACCACCGCGCCGCCGGAGAACGCGCGGGACGCGAACAGCCGCAGGTCGACCAGCGGCTCCAGGGCTCGGCGCTGCCACCACACGAACGCCGCGACCAGCGCGATGCCGGCGAGGACGAGCAGCACCGACCGGGCGTCGGTCCATCCCCGGTCGCCGGCCTCGATGACGCCGTAGCTCAGCACGGTCAGCGACGTCGCCGAGAGCGCGACGCCGCCGAGGTCGATCCGGCCGGCCCGGGCCCCGCGCGACTCCGGCATCAGCACCCGGACGGCCACCAGGGCCACGGCCACCACGGGCACGTTGATCAGGAACACCCAGCCCCACCACGCGTTGCTGAGCAGCCAGCCGCCGAGGAGGGGTCCGAGCGGGAACCCGAGCATCGTCACCGACATCAGCACGCCGAGCGCCCGCGGGCGCTCCTCCTCGGTGAACAGGTACGGCGTCGCGGCCAGCGCCATCGGCAGGATCGCGGCGGCGCCGATGCCGAGGACCACCCGGGCGAGGATGAAGGTCGTCGGGCCGCTCGCGGCCGCGCAGGCCACGGACCCGATCCCGAAGACGCCGAGCGCACCGAGCAGCACCCGCCGGCGACCCCACCGATCCCCCAGCATGCCGGCGGGGATCATCGCCGCCGCGAAGGCCAGCGCGTAGGCCGTGACGAACCACTGCAGCTGGCCGGTCGTCGCGTCGAGCTCGCCCCCGAGGGTCGGCAGCGCGACGCTGAGGATCGTGCCGTCGAGGCCGACGGCCAGCACCGCGGGCACCAAGGACAGCAGCGCCCACCACCGACGCGGGGACTGCTGGATCGGAGTGGTCATCACGCCTCCATCGGCATATCTGATAGTCACTGTCAGTTCAGTGTTGCACGAAACTGACAGTCACTGTCAATACCTGTCGGCGACCCACCTGACCCGCCACTCCCCCGCCACCCGCACCAGCACCAGACGCCGGGTGGAGACCTCGTCGTGCGGCAACGAGCGGCGTACCCCGTCACCGACCGCGACCGCCGCGGCCACCCGGTCGCGGACGACCAGCACCAGGCGGTGCCGCTCCTGCGAGCGGACCACGACCGACAGCACCTGCATGCGCAGCCGCTCGACCCGCAGGCCACGCTCCCGCCAGGCCCGGAGCATGGCGACGTCGGCCGCTCCGGCAGCACTGTCCGAGGTGTAGAGCCGTCGCAGGGCAGGTGGGTCCGCCGTCGCCCACGCCTCGGCGCGAGCGTCGTCCCAGGCGTGGAGGACGGCCACAGGGTCCGGAGCAGCAGGAGGGGGCGCAGGCACGGTGCCCATCAGCGCGGCCAGCAGGAGGGCCAGGAGCGTCATCGCCTCCTCCTACCCCGCGGGCGAGCCGTCGCCGCAGTCGTCCACAGGCCTGGGACACTGACCGGGTGCTGAGCCGACGCGCCGTGCTGCTCGGGGGCGCCACCGCGGCGGTCGTCGTGGCGGGCGCCGGAGCCGGCGTCGAGCAGGGAGTGCTCCCCGGGCGGCCGTGGCTGCAGGCCCACCTCGGCCTCAACGGGGAGGCCGGCGTCATTCCCGATGTCGAGGCCGGACCCGTCGAGACGCACACGTTCGTCTCCCAGCACCGGCTCGGCGCCGAGACCGGCTGGTGCCTGATCCGGCCGCCCGGGCGGCATACCGACCTGCCCGTCGTGGTCGCTCTCCACGGCCTCGGCCAGGACGCCGCCACGCTGGTAGGGCCCGCGATGGGCCTGGGCCGCTACCTCGCGGCCGCGGTCGCCGCGGGGGTGCCGCCGTTCGCGATCGCCGCCGCCGACGGCGGCACGTCGTACTGGCACCCGCGCCCCGACGGCGAGGACGCGGGCGCGATGGTCGTCGACGAGCTCCTGCCGCTGCTGGCCGAGCAGCGGCTGCGAGCGACGACCAGCGACCGGATCGGGCTCATCGGCTGGTCGATGGGCGGCTACGGCGCGCTCCGGCTCGGCGGACTGCTCGGTCCCGACCGGGTCGCGGGCGTGGTCGCCTCGAGCCCGGCGATCTGGAGCGACGCGGACGAGGCGTCGTCCTCCGGGTTCTCCAATGCCGCGGAGTACGAGGAGTACACCGTGGTCGGCCACCAGGCCGACCTGACCGGCATCGCCGTCCGGGTCGACTGCGGCACCGGCGACCCGTTCTACCGCGACGTGCAGGACTACGTCGGGGCGTTCCCCGACGACGCCGACGTCACGAGCACGTTCGAGCCGGGCGCCCACGACCCGGCGTACTGGCGGCGGATGCTGCCGGACCAGCTGGCGTTCCTGGGTGCCGCAGTAGGCTCGAGCGCGTGATCTTCCAGGACGCCGGCCTCGTCGACTACGTCGCAGCGTGGGACCTCCAGCGCGAGGTCCACGCCCGGGTCGCGGACGGCGCGCAGCCGGACACCGTGCTGCTGCTCGAGCACCCGCCGGTGTTCACCGCCGGCAAGCGCACCGAGCCGCACGAGCGGCCGGCCGACCCCGGCGGGGCGCCGGTGATCGACGTCGACCGCGGCGGCAAGATCACGTTCCACGGGCCGGGCCAGCTGGTCGGCTACCCGATCGTGACGCTGCCCGACCACGTCAAGGTCGTCGACTACGTCCGCCGGGTCGAGGAGGCGCTGATCCACGTGTGCACCGACCTCGGTGTCACCACCGCGCGCGTGCCGGGCCGCAGCGGGGTCTGGCTGAAGGCCGACGAGCGCGGGCCGGAGCGCAAGATCGCCGCGATCGGCATCCGGGTGAGCCGCGGTGTGACCATGCACGGGTTCGCCCTCAACTGCGACGTCGACCTGGGCTGGTACGACCGGTTCGTGCCGTGCGGCATCGCCGACGCCGGCGTGACGTCGCTGAGCCGCGAGCTCGATCGCGACGTGACCGTCGCCGAGGTCACCCCGCTGGTCGAGCGGCACCTGAGCGACTACCTCGCGTGGGCGCCGTACGACCCGACGCCGGACTACGAGGCGCGCCCCGAGCCGGGCCGGCACCCGCGGATCGAGATCCTCACGCCGTAGGCCGGCTCGGCGCGTCCCTTCCCCGGCGCAACCCGATCCCTGCTTGGATCGTCGGACACCGCACATGGCAACGACGACTCGGGGGGTCGGCATGAGCGAGCTGGTGATCGAGGCCACGGGCCTGCGCAAGGAGTTCCGCACCAGACGGGGGCTGCGGGTCGCCGTCCACGACCTGGACCTCGCGGTCCCGCGCGGTGGCGTGCACGGGTTCCTGGGACCGAACGGGTCGGGCAAGACCACGACCATCCGGATGCTGCTGGGCCTCGCCCGCGCGAGCGCGGGCAGCATGCGGCTCTTCGGCGAGGAGGTCCCCCGCCGGCTGCCGGCCGTGATCGTCCGGATCGGCGCGGTGGTGGAGAGCCCGAAGTTCTCGCCGAACTTCTCCGGGCGGCAGAACCTCACCTTGCTGGCCCGTTCCATCGAGGTGCCGAGCTCGCGGGTGGGCGCCGCGGTCGAGACCGTGGGTCTCACCGGCCGCGACCAGGACCGCTACAAGTCGTACTCGCTCGGCATGAAGCAGCGGCTCGCGATCGCGGCCACCCTGCTCAAGGACCCGGACCTGCTGATCCTCGACGAGCCCACCAACGGCCTCGACCCGGCCGGCATCCGCGAGATCCGCGACACGATCCGCGACCTCGGCGAGTCCGGGGTCACGGTGCTGCTGAGCTCGCACATCCTCGCCGAGGTGCAACAGGTGTGCACCTCCGCGACGATCATCGGCCAGGGCCGGCTGCTGGCCAGCGGCAAGGTCGACGACCTGGTCGGCGCGAGCACGGCGTACCGCGTCGGCGCACCCGACCCCGACGCCGCGGCCCGCGTGCTCGCCGGCGCCGGGTTCACCGTCAGCGACGGGCTGGTGGTCGACACCGACCGGCCGGCCGCGGTCACCGAGGCCCTGGGCGCGGCCGGGATCTGGCTCACCGAGCTCTCGCCCGTACGCCGCGACCTCGAGGCGGCGTTCCTCGAGCTCACCTCCGGCACCGAGCTCGGCGGCGACCAGTGAGCGCCCGGCTGCTGCGCATCGAGCTGACCCGGCTGCGCTGGCGACGGGCCGTGCTGCTCCTGCTGCTGCTCGCCGTCGCCATCCCGGCGTTCATCGGCGCGGCGCAGGCGTGGTCGACCCGGCCGGTCTCCGAGAGCGAGATCGCGCAGGTCGTCCAGGACCAGTCCCGCGAGATCGACCACTGCGTCGCACATCCCCGCCGCTACCTCGGCGACCGGCACGGCACCGAGCAGCAGTGCACCGACCTGATCGTCGGCTGGTACACCGGCCGCAGTCAGCTCAGCCTCGCCGAGCAGCGCGACGGCGGCGCCGGGATGGCCGTGGTGGCCGTGCTGACCGCGCTGCTCCTGCTCGCCGGCACCACGTTCGTCGGCCACGACTGGAACAGCGGCTCGATGAGCAACCAACTGCTGTTCGAGCCTCGGCGGCTGCGAGTGTGGGGCGCCAAGGCCCTCGCGGTCACGGCCGTGGCGCTGGTGACCGCCGCCGTGGTGAGCACGGCGTACTGGCTCGCGATGTGGGCGACCATGCATGCCCGCGACCTGCCGATCCGCGACGGCGGCCTCACCGACTCGCTGGCCTACGGGCTGCGGGGGGCGGCGTTCGCGGCCGCCGCGGCCTTGGGTGGCTACGCCCTGACCATTCTGCTGCGCAGCACGGTCGCCACCGTCGGGGTGCTGTTCGCGGTCTCGGTCGCCGGCGGCGTGATCGTCGCCGTCCTGGGCCTCAGCGAGCACTGGCAGCCGCAGAAGAACGTGGCCGCGATCGTGAAGGACGGCACGACGTACTGGGTCGAGCCACCGCCCTCCTGCTTCGCCGAGAACCAGACCGGGCCGCCGCCGCAGCCGGGCTCGGAGTGCTCCGGCGAGCGCGTGCTGTCCCTGTGGGACGGCGCGGCCTACTACGGCGCGGCCCTGGTGGTCACGTCCGGTGCCTCGCTGGTCTCCTTCCGGCGGCGCGACGTGCCCTGAGCCCGGCTGGGGGGCCCGCGTACAGTTGGCCGACGTGACGCAAGCACCTGCACCAGAAGGTCGCAAGCTCCTCCGGCTCGAGGTGCGCAACGCCGAGACCCCGATCGAGCGCAAGCCGGAGTGGATCAAGACCCGGGCCAAGATGGGGCCCGAGTACAAACACCTCCAGAGCCTGGTGAAGTCCGAAGGACTCCACACCGTGTGCCAGGAGGCCGGCTGCCCCAACATCTTCGAGTGCTGGGAGGACCGCGAGGCGACGTTCCTCATCGGCGGCGACCAGTGCACCCGGCGCTGCGACTTCTGCCAGATCGACACCGGCAAGCCGCAGGCGCTCGACCGGGACGAGCCGCGCCGGGTCGCGGAGTCCGTGCAGACCATGGGCCTGCGGTACGCCACGATCACCGGTGTCGCGCGTGACGACCTCGAGGACGGCGGCGCCTGGCTGTACGCCGAGACGGTGCGTGCCATCCACGAGCTCAACCCGGACACCGGGGTCGAGAACCTCATCCCCGACTTCAACGGCAAGCCCGACCTGCTGCGCGAGGTGTTCGAGTCGCGCCCCGAGGTGCTCGCCCACAACGTCGAGACCGTGCCGCGCATCTTCAAGCGGATCCGGCCGGCGTTCCGCTACGACCGCTCGCTCGACGTGCTCACCCAGGCCCGCGACTTCGGGCTGGTGACCAAGTCCAACCTGATCCTCGGCATGGGCGAGACCCGCGAGGAGGTCTCGCAGGCGCTGCGCGACCTGCACGCCGCCGGGTGCGAGCTGGTCACGATCACGCAGTACCTCCGCCCCTCGGTGCGGCACCACCCGGTCGAGCGCTGGGTCAAGCCGGAGGAGTTCGTGGAGCTCAAGGAGGAGGCCGACCAGATCGGGTTCTCCGGCGTGCTCTCCGGACCGCTCGTCCGTTCGTCCTACCGAGCCGGTCGGCTGTACCGTCAGGCTGTGGACGCCCGCGAGGGCGTCACCGCCTGATCCCAACCGTTCGACTCGAAGAGGCAACCAGCACGATGGCGAAGGACCCCAAGCCCGTCGACCCCGACAAGATGAGCCGGCGCGCGCAGTTCGTCGAGACCTATCGCATGGCGAAGAAGTCCGACTCTCGCCTCAACCTCTGGATCCTCGGCTCGCTGCTCGTCGGCGGCGTCATCGGGTTCGTGGTCTTCTGGATCCTCCCCGGAGAGGGCGTGCTCGGCATCGTGCTCTCGGTGATCGGCGCGCTGCTGGTCGGCACGATGCTGGCGATGATCGTCTTCGGCCGCCGCGCCCAGCGCGCGGCGTACGCCCAGATGGAGGGCCAGCCGGGCGCCGCGGCGGCCGCGCTCCGGATGCTGCGCCGCGGGTGGAAGTCCGACCCGGTCATCGCGTTCACCAAGCAGCAGGACGTCGTCCACCGGGTGATCGGCCCTCCGGGCATCGTGCTGGTCGGCGAGGGCAACCCGCACCGGCTGCGCCAGCTGATGACCGCCGAGCGGCGCAAGCACGAGCGGGTCGCCTCCGAGGTGCCGATCCACGAGGTCGTGTGCGGCAACGGCGAGGGTCAGGTCCCGCTGTCGAAGCTGGTCAAGCACGTGCAGAAGCTCGGCCGCTCGGTCAAGCCCGCCGAGATGACCGACATCCTCAACCGGCTCAAGGCGCTGGACGCCAACCGGTCGAGCATCCCGCTGCCCAAGGGCCCGGTCCCGACCAGCATGAAGGGCATGCGCGGCCAGATGCGCGGCCGCTAGCGGGGACGCGCCAGCGGACCCGCTGATGGTGGTCGAGCGAGCCGCGCGGCTGAGGAACGAAGCCGCGACCGGCGTGTCGAGACCCAGTCGTATCGCGAGCTGGTTCAGACAGTCGGCGACGGGTGCGTCATGGCGCCCAGGTCCGGCATGTCGGTGATCTGCCCGGCCGGCGGCGCCTCGATCGAGACGTCCTTGCCCCAGTCCTCGACGGTCATCTCGACGCTGGCGGTCATGCCTTGGATCGGCAGCTCCATCGTGGTCTGCACCATCCGGTGCTCCTCGTCGAGCCACAGGTCGTAGCTGACGCTGTCCGGCAGCTGTCCCAGGGCGCCCTTCGGGGCGTTCATCGCCTTGCCGAGCGCAGCGGCGTCGACGGTCAGCTCGTAGTGGTCGAGTGAGCGCCCGTCGACGTCCTCCTCGCCGGCGTACGTGACGGAGTCGATGGCCGGCTCGAGCCGCTGCATCATCGCGGTCGGATCCATCTGGTCGAGCATCGGTCCCAGGTCGCCGAGCGGGCTCGACGAGTCGGCAGGGTCCAGCTTCCAGAACTTGCCCCCGGTCAGCTCGCCCATCGACATGTAGAAGACGCCGTCGACGAAGCGCAGGTCGGCGGGCTGGTCGCCCATCGGCATCGACGTCGGCATGGCCAGCGTCATCGCCATCGCGACCGGGTCGGCGGTGTAGTCGACGTCGCCCTCCGCGGTCATCTCGCCGAGCTGGCCCATCGTGGTCGTCATCGTCATGTGCGCGGTCGTGGACGCCTCCATGCCGTCGACGACGATGCCGATGAACTCGTCCGGGTCGACCTCGTCACCGGTCTTCAGGCCGGTGAGGACGGCCGCGCCGGCGAGGGATTCGGCGGCCGGGTCCTTGGCCGTGGTCTCGCCGCCGTCACCACAGGCGGCGAGCCCGGTGAGCAGCAGCGGGGCGACGGCGAGCGCAGCGAGGTTGCGGCGTACGGCGGTCAGACGGGTCACGGCTGGGCCTCTCCGAGAGCGGGACGGTGCCTCCAGCATGACCCACCGACCCCAGCTGCCGAACCTCCGGCTCAGGACCGGGGAGAGCGCGCGACGTCGAGGGTGACCGTCGCGGTGCCGGCGAGCACGTCGTGCAGGCCGCGCCGGTCAGGACGGAACACCAGCGGCGGGATCACCAGGGCGACCCCGATCGCCCGGGCGAAGGAGCGCAGCAGGTCGACATTGCCGCCGCCGTCCACCCGCACCACGCGCAGTCGGGTCGCGATCTTGCCGAAGGAGCCGCCCACCGTGGCGGTCAGCAGCGCCGACTCCACCACGAAGACCAGCAGCGTGTAGAAGCTCCCGGGCCCACCGGTGGTGCCGAACACCGGCACGAACAGGCTGACCACCAGGATCGAGGCGAACCAGTCGACGAGGAGCGCCAGCACCCGGCGCCCCCACGAGGCGGTCTCGAGCAGCGGCGCTGCGGGCTCAGTCACGACGGTCAGGGTAGGCGGGCGCCGATCCGGTCCAGTCACCGACCACCTGTTACACGCCGGAAACAAACCCGATACGGTCGAGAAACTGGCCGTGCATACGTTGCGAGCACCGCCCGGAGCAGCGTCGCCCCGGCTCTTGCTCACAGACTTTCCGGCTGTTACCCACTGCGTTGGCAGCCAAGGAGGACGAATGTTCCAGAACAGCGACGAGCTGCTCAAGTACGTCAAGGACGAGGGCGTCGAGATGATCGACATCCGCTTCTGCGACCTGCCCGGCGTCATGCAGCACTTCACGGTCCCGGTGTCGTCGTTCGACCAGTCGGTCTTCGACGACGGCCTGAACTTCGACGGGTCCTCGATCCGCGGCTTCCAGGCCATCCACGAGTCCGACATGTCGCTGTTCCCGGACCCGACGACCGCCTACCTCGACCCGTTCCGCACGGCGAAGACGCTGGTCGTCAACTTCTTCATCCACGACCCGCTCACCGGCGAGGCCTACTCCCGCGACCCGCGCAACATCGCGCGCAAGGCGATGGCCTACCTCGCCACGACCGGCATCGGCGACACGGCGTACTTCGCGCCCGAGGCCGAGTTCTACGTCTTCGACAACGTGCGGTTCGAGACCAAGGCCAATGCCGGCTACTACGAGATCGACTCCTCCGCCGGTGCCTGGAACACCGGCGCGGCGTTCGAGAACGACAACCGTGGCTACAAGGTCAAGTACAAGGGCGGCTACTTCCCGGTCGCGCCCACCGACCACTTCGGCGAGCTCCGCGACGAGATGGTGATCGAGCTCGAGAAGTCCGGCCTGATCGTCGAGCGCGCCCACCACGAGGTCGGCACCGCCGGCCAGGCCGAGATCAACTACCGCTTCGACGAGCTGCTCAAGGCAGCCGACGACGTGATGAAGTTCAAGTACATCATCAAGAACGTCGCCTGGCGCAACGGCAAGACCGCGACGTTCATGCCCAAGCCGATCTTCGGCGACAACGGGTCGGGCATGCACGTGCACCAGTCGATCTGGAACGAGGGCTCGCCGCTGTTCTACGACGAGACCGGGTACGGCGGCCTCTCGGACACCGCCCGCTGGTACATCGGCGGCCTGCTCAAGCACGCCCCGTCGCTGCTGGCGTTCACCAACCCGACGGTGAACTCCTACCACCGCCTGGTGCCGGGCTTCGAGGCCCCGATCTCGCTGGTGTACTCCCAGCGCAACCGCTCGGCCTGCGTCCGGATCCCGATCACCGGCTCGAACCCGAAGGCCAAGCGCATCGAGTTCCGCTGCCCCGACCCGTCGGCCAACCCGTACCTCGCCTTCTCGGCGCTGTTGCTGGCCGGCCTCGACGGCATCAAGAACAAGACCGAGCCCGCCGCCCCGATCGACAAGGACATCTACGAGCTCCCGCCGGACGAGATGGCCGACATCGACCAGGTGCCCACCTCGCTGGGCGCGGTGCTCGACAACCTCGAGAGCGACCACGAGTTCCTGACCGCGGGGAACGTGTTCACCTCGGACCTGATCGAGACCTGGATCGACTACAAGCGCACCAACGAGATCCTCCCCGTCCAGCAGCGCCCGCACCCGCACGAGTTCGAGCTCTACTACGACATCTAGTCCCGCGTGGGTGATGCCCACCCGTCCGAGTGCCTGAAACGGCCCCTGACCTGCGAAGACGCCTTCCAACGTCTTCCGGCGTCAGGGGTCGTTTTTCATTCGTCTGCGGCCCCAGTGCGGCCCACGGCCTACTCAGGCCCTATACCCCACTAGGGTGTATGGCGCCGGCCAACCCTTGACCACAGCTCGACGCGGTGCACTGCCATTCATCGTGCAGCGATCGCTGCCCAGTCAGCTGTCTCCAGGAAGCGCTGCACACCTACCGCATCCGTAAACGGCGCCGCCCTGAGGTGGCTGTAGTACGGAGTACCTTGCTTGGCGCGTACTCGCCCGTACTTGTCAGCGATCCGCGTGGCATACGTGACGACCACACCGTGGCGGGCACGCGAGAGCATCACCGAGAGCACGCGGGCGTCTTCGAGCTTTGCGGCCTGGGTGTTCGAGCGCCAATCCGGGATGACCCCGTCCTCTGCCCCGACAACAACGACCCAGTCGAACTGCTGCCCCTTCCCGACGTGGCCACTCAAGAGATGCAGCCCAGCCACCGTCAGAAGGGTGTCCTGGTCGCCCACCTTGATCCGGTCACGGATCTGCAACGGCGTCATGCCGTCGCGGAGCTTGTCGAGGCACCAGACCAGCGCATCAGCCAAGAAGCGCCTCGTGTCAGTGTCGGCAATCGTCCCAAGCTTGGCCGCCTCCCGGAGGTACTGGAGCGGGTCGGCGGCTGCTAGCGCTTCGGCAGCATTGAGGCGGACGAGCATGATCTTCATGAGTCTGGCCGTCTCGGTGTCGAGTACACCATCATCCCATCGGTAGACGGGAAGCCCAGACTGCTCGGCAATCGCGTCGACCGTCTCCCGCCGTGGTCCGTTCCGACAGATGATGCCGATGCGTTGTTGAGGGGCACACTCGAGGATGAAGCGAGCGAACTGCACCGCCCACTGTCCTTCTTGCGCTGCGTCGTTGAACGCTATCCCTGCTGCCAGACCGCCTCCAGGCCACGACTCACGCCGCGCCGACGTGAGGGTGAGCCCTCCGGTTAAGCCGTTCAGCGAGTTCACCATGCCGAGCACAGCTGGCGACGATCGGTGCGACTCGGCGAATTCGATGACATCGGGGCACTCGGCGCGGATCGCGGCGTCGATCTGCGTGGGCTGCGCGCCTGCGAAGCCGTAGATGCCCTGTGCAAGGTCGCCCGCATAGGTGGTCTTGGCGAGTCCGATCCGGTTCACGATCCGCAACTGCTGGGGCGTGAGGTCCTGGAACTCGTCGACTATGACGGCGCCGAAGTGATTCCGGTAGAGCTCAGCGACCGCGTCGTTGGCAAGGATCAGCTCGGCAACACGGGGAAGGTCGTCGTAGGTGAGACGGTTCTCGGCCAGCCGCTGCTGCTCAAGTTGCAGCGCTCCCGTCGCCCCACGTTCTCCAAGGAACGCGTCCACGCCGGCGTCGTCGAGCGGCTGCTGCTTAGCAAGACGCAGGGCCTCTTCTGACAGAGTGATCCAGTCCCACCCCCAACCCCAACTCAGGCATTGCTCGCGCACCCAATCCGACTCGGGCAACTCCATCTCGGGGTCAAGGCCGATTACGCGCGCGTGGGCCCTGAAGATGCGAGCCGAGAGGCCATGGAAGTTGGTGACCGAGACCCGGTCGCGAAGTGCCGGCGACGACAGATATGACCGGAGCCGGTCGCGGATGTTGTCGCGCGCACGGTTGGAGAAGGTTGTGACCAGGACCTTGCGGGCACCGTCGGTGACGTTCCGGTCGATGAGACCCGCGACCCGCAGAGCAAGCGCCTCGGTCTTGCCACATCCTGCAGGCGCGACCACGAGCAGCGCGAGACCATCGTGGTCGCGGACTTTCTCCTGAGCCGCGGTGGGGGTGACCATCTGGTTATGCCGTGAACTCGTCCAACAGGCGATTGATACTCAGGATGCTCTTAGCCGTCGTCCCGTTTAGCAGCGACACGACGACCATGGCCGCTCGCACCTTGTAGCCCCTCCCCTTGCGCCGACAGAAGGCTGCGACGTCCTCGGCAGTACGTGTCCCGCCAGGGCCCGACGCAGCGCAAAGGGCTCGCTCGTTCCTTGAGAAGAGCGTCGACTCTTCGATGGCAGCCCACACGACATCCGCGCCGAGGGCCCCGACGTACTCGGCCTCAAGGTCGGGATCGGAGACGTATGCCGAGTGCGTTTCGAGGTCGGCTTCCGGGATGCCAAGCTTGTTCGCGGTATCCGCAGCGGCGTCCTTGTCGATGAGGAGCGAGAGAGGAATGTCGAAGCCGCTCTTGCCGAAGAGCTTGATGATCGCACCCATGTCGCCAGACCCATCGGTCTCCATGAGCGAGATTCCGAGCCGGTCAAGGTTGCTTCCGGTCAGCTCACCGATCGCTTCCAAGATGATCCGGTCGGACACACCCTCGACCGCAATCACGCGGCGTGCGGTGAGCGGCTCGAGCTTGTCGCGAACCCACCAGTGCACGACCATCCGCTCGTCATCAGAGAGGAAGTTCGCGGTCGGCTGCACGACGTGGCCGCCGGTACGTACCGCGACAATGCAGTCAGGCTGAAAGGCACCCACGATGTCTGCCGAGTGGGTCGCGAGGATCTTCTGGTTTGGCCCGCTCTGCAGCAGGCGTGCGAGGCTGCGCTGACTGGTCGGGTGAAGGTGAACTTCTGGCTCATCAATGCCAACGACGTTCGCACCCACGCTTACCAGGTCGTAGAGCGCAAGCGCGTACAAGGCCCGCATCCCGTCCGACTGCTCCGAAAGGTTGCGCGGCACGCCGCCCTTTACGACTTGGAGGCGCACATCGCTGAGTACGTCACTGTCAGCGGTCGCGCCGGGAACCAGCAGCAGGTCGTCCTGCGCCACTGCATCAGGAAGCGCTCGGCTTAGCTGGCTTGCCAGGTCACCTCTGAGTGCCCCGAGCGCCGTCGAACTCTTGAGCTGTTCCTGCAGCTGCGCAGCCAACTTGTCGAACTCAGCCTGCTCCGCGCCGAGCTCCACCTGCTCCAGGATCTCGTCCAGTGCGGAGCGTCGGTCCTCGCGCAGATCCCGACTCATCGCAGTCGCGCCGAGGAGCTTCCACCCAATGGCCTGCAACTGCTGACGCGAAAGTTGGCGGTTGTGCCCTGCACCGTGCGCGCGACGCTCAACGATAAGCGTCTGGTTCGCGTCATATGTGGCCTCAAGCCGCAGCGTGAGCGACTTATTGCCGCTGGCGTCAACGTTGATCTCGTCCGGGAACACCGCCTCGTCGTCCGGGGTGAAGTCGATCAGATCTGCCTCGACAACAAGCGACTGCGCCTGGTCACGCAGGTCGTCGGGTGTCAGCCAGGAATAGAGCTGGGCGGTGCTTGCGCCGAGCAGCAGGTTGAGGCAGCGCAGGACGGACGACTTACCGACGTCGTTCGGGCCAACGAGCACCAGGTGCTGGCGCACCTCCAGCTCGACGTCCTGAAGGCGGCTGTGATTCGTGATCGCGAGTCTGGTCAGCCGCATGTACTACTCCGCTCCGCCTTCTGGGTCTCCGAGGTCCGCGTCGATGTTGAGTACGCGAACCTGATCGCTCGTCTGTGCATCGAGTACGGCGGCGTTCTCGGCCATGCGGCGAGCCGACTTGAGGCGGAGGTCTACAGCGACGTCACCGTCGACGCTGACCTCAGTCGCGATTGCAAAGTCGATGGAGCCGCCCATCATCAGGTGCTCAATGATTTCCAGGTGGATTCGCCGACTCGTCCGCTGCGTGGAGCGATCAGTCTTCGCGCCGCGATAGTTGCGCGCTCGTCGGGCGAGGTCCTGCGATTCCCCGATGTAATACGTCCGCACCCCGGCGTCATCGGTGCCGAAGTCGTAGCGATACAGCCCGGGCTTGCTCGGGAGTGTCGGGAAGTCCGGCACCCCTGCACTGTCGAGAGTGACCGCTCCAGCCAAGCGCCACGTCAGGCTGAGCGAGACGCTCAGTGACTCGAGCTCCGGGAGATCCTGCACAGCGACCTGCTGACGCCCGGATGATCGACCTGGGTGGACTCGGCCGTTGAGAGCGCTGGAACCGGCGCCCAGGGAGAAACCCAGGTTCTGTAGCCAGCGCCGCGAATCCTGAGACTGGAACTCCGATCGCTTTGCGCCAGTTGCAAGTGCGATCACCTGCTTGACCGGCCACCGAACGCAGTCGATCTCGACCCAGTACTCCTGGATTTCCTCGGGCGTGCGGTCGCGCAGCCGCCCCCGGATCAGGTCTGGGGTCAACTCGTACGGCCGCCCGGCGAGCTTGATCTGCATCAGGCGCCGCCCTCGGCCTCGGTCCACTCCTCGTCAGCGAGTGGCGCGGCATTGAGTTCGTCGCGCAGAGCGCGCCAGTTCGGCAGGTATTGATCCATGAGCGAAACGAAGCGCTCGCCGTGACCACGCTCGCGCAGGTGAGCCATCTCGTGGACAACGATGTACTCCAGGCAGCGCGGATCCTTCTTCGCTAGCTCAACGTTGAACCAGAGATGCGCGGAGTCAGCGCTACAGGAGCCCCACTTGGTCTTCATCCGGCGTACGGTCCAGCTCTCCACCTGGCGACCTGTCACCGGCTCCCACTTGGCGATCAATGACGGAATCGCACGCTTCAACTCGCGGCGATACCAGTTCTCCAACACGCGCAGACGAACGTCGTCGTCGCTGCCTTTTGGTGCAACGACCCAGAGCGTCTTGCCAGCGAGCTCAACGCCGTGCCGTCCGGTGCGGGACACATCGAGGATGTAACGCTGGCCCCAGACGTAGTGGCTCTCCCCCGAGACCATGTTGCGCTTGGTCTGGCGGGGTGCGGACTGCAGTTGTTCGCGTTGCCGTTTGATCCACGGCAGACGCTGGATCACCGCGAGCCGAATGGCTTGGTCGTTCAAACGGTTCGGTGCCGCGACACGAACACGACCAACTGGCGGGTGCACCGATATGTGGAGGTTCTTGATGTCCTTGTAGATGACGTCGATGCCGATACCCCCGACCGTGAGGTACGCGCTACTCGTACTCATGGCGTGCCTTAATAAGGTTGAACAGCTTCTCGAATTCCTGGGCGCTGAAGTCCGGCGGAAGAACCGAGCGGATCGCCTTGGCGAGTGCGCGCTCCTTCATCTTGTTGCCGACCCAGTCGTGTAGACGCTCCCGCCGCACGGTCTCGTCGACGAGCTCGGCCAGGTCCGAAGGAAGCCCAGAGTCAACGAGTGCCCGCTGCGCACCGTCCTTCACCCAGTTGTCGTACGTGACGTCATCGGACTCCCCCGTGCCGACCTTCTTCGCGAGGTCGAGCAGCCCCTGCAGGAATGTCTTGTACTCGATGGCCTGTTGCTTGCGCTGCTGGATGAGCGCACTGAGCAGTTCCGACATCTTGTCGTAGTACTTCGGGTTCATCGCCTGCTCGTCGACGATGGTCTTGCGGACGTTGTTGATGATCGTCTCGGCGACCGCGTCCTTGTCCTTCTTGATGCCGTCGGGCAGGTTGTTGAGCGCGTCTTCGCCCCGCTCAACGATGAGCTGCACGAGACCCTTCTCCTCAAAGGTCGCGACGATCTCCGGGGGCTGCGCCTGAATGTAGGTATCGAGTAGCGCACGCATGCCGGCCTCGAACTGCTTCAGGTCGACGTTCTCGTTGGCACCGAGCTTGACCTCGTCTCGCACATCGGCAAAGTGCTTGACCTCGGCCTTGATGGAGGCCGCTTCGGCGTCGGAGTACCCGGCCTCGGCCATCTCGTTCGCGATAGTGGTGTAGGCCCGCACCAGCGACGACACGCCCTTGTACAACTCGACGCGGAGCGGCTCGTTGGCCTTGAGCTGCTCGGCATTGCCGGCCTCCTTGGCACAGAAGTAGTGCTGGTACTGCAGCGTCTGCTTCGGTGCAGCGACAGGCTCGCAGAGCAGCCGCAGGAACTCGAGTGCCTCGTCCAGGTCCTTGCGACCGTCGACCAAGCGATCCTTAAGGAGCCCCTCGATGTCTTCCTCGTCATAGCCCTCGAATGCGTCAGAGGTGTAGTCGGTGATCGCTCCCTCCAGCGACTTGAACAAGTCGCGGTAGTCGACGATGTAGCCATACTCCTTGTCGTCGCCGCCGAGCCGGTTTACCCGGCAGATCGCCTGGAACAAGCCGTGGTCGTGCATGGCCTTGTCGATGTAGAGGAAGGTTGCGTCGGGCGCGTCGAAGCCGGTGAGCAGCTTGTCGACCACGATGAGCAGACGCATCTGGCCAGGCTCTTCGACGAACCGGCGCTTCACCTCCTTCTCGAACTCATCGACCCGAGCCACCGCGTCGTCGGCCGGGACGCCAAAGAAGTCCGCGAGCATCTGGCGGTAGATCTCGTACTGGCGGATCTTCTCGGTCTTGCCGTCGCCGGCGTCCTCCTTAGAGATCTCCGATGCGCTCGGCACGTAGCTCGTGACGATGGCGACCTTGTCCTTGAAGCCCGCCTGCACAAAGAGGTCGTAGAACCGGCACGCCTGGTAGATGCTGTCGCTGACCAGAATTGCGTTGCCGCGACCGTCCATGAGACGAGGCTTCGTCTCCATGTCCATGAGGATGTCCTGCACGATCTGCTTGGTGCGCCCCTCAGAGGAGAACACCTTCTGCATCGTGCCCCAACGCTTCTTGAGCGTGGCCTTGGTCAGGTCCGTTAGCGCCTTGGTCTTTGCCTCGAACCACTGGTCAACCTTGGTGGGGCTGCTCAGATCCTGCTCGACGTCACGAGCCTCGTAGCGCAGGTCCAGCACGACACCGTCTTCGACGGCCTCGTCGAACTTGTAGGTGTGGATGTAAGTGCCGAACGTGGCAATGCTCGTCGCCTTATCGGTCTTGAGCAGCGGAGTACCGGTGAAGCCGATGAACATGGCGTCCGGCAGAAGGCTCTTCATAGCGGCATGCATCTTGCCCGACTGCGTGCGGTGAGCCTCATCTACGAAGACAAAGATGTTGCCCTTCGCCGAGAAGTCGGGAGGCAGCGTCTTGTGCAGCTGCGCGATGAAGTCGTCGCTGGCTTCGTCGAGCTCCTTCTCGTCGTCTCCTCCGCGGAACTTGTGCACGAGCGAGCAGATCAACCATGGGTTGTGGGAGTTGAGCTTGCCGATGAGGTCGGCCCCGCCGGTGGCGCGGTAGATGCTCTCGTCGACGCCGCCGAAGACGGACTCGATCTGCTCATCCAGCTCGGTGCGGTCGGTGATGACAATGACCCGCGCGTTGTGCTGGTTCTCGTGGATCCACTTGGCCAGCCAGACCATGATGAGGCTCTTGCCGGACCCCTGGGTGTGCCAGATGATGCCGCCTTCGCGCTTGGCGATGCGCTCCTGCGCAGCCTTGATCCCGAAGAACTGGTTGTGGCGCGGAGCCTTCTTGATGCCCGCATCGAAGACGATGAAGTCATGGATGAGCTCGAGGAGTCGCTCCTTGCTGCACATCTGGAGCAGGGCGCGGTCCAGCGGCTCCTCGATCTCGGACGGCTCCTTCCAGGAGAGCCAGTACTTCTCAGGGGTCTGGATGACGCCGTAGCGCAGACCCTCCACGTCGTTTCCGGCGAACACGAACTGCACCGTCGAGAAGAACGGCCGGATGAAGTGCTCGTCCTGGTTGCCGATGTTCTGCCGGATGCCCTCTGACGCGCTCACCTTCGAGCGCTTCAGTTCGATGACACCGAGCGCGATGCCGTTGACGTAGAGCACGACGTCGGGGCGCTTGTTGTGCGCGCCCTTGATGGAGACCTCCTCCGCGACCGCGAAGTGATTCTTCTCGGGGTTGTCCCAGTCGATGAGGTGGACGGTCTCGTACTGGTCCCCTGCCTCGCGCTTGACCTTCGCGCCGTAGCGCAGCAGCTCGTAAACCTCGCGGTTTGCCTCGTAGAGCTTGCGCGCGCCGCCGACTGTCGCACGAGTCTTGAGTTCGTGGATAGCGCGTTTGACCAGGACGTCGTCGTAGCCGCGCTCGTCGAGGTACGCGCGCAGAAGTTCCTCCTCCACGTGGGAGTTGCCCACGCGGTCCTGCCAGTCACCGCGGTAGTCGTACCCGAGCTGCTTCTGGAGCAGCTTCACGACGCGGATCTGGGTCTTGCGTTCGGGCTGGCCAACTTCACTCATGCCGCTGCACCCATTCCTGGGAGACGAGTCGACCCATTGAGCAGCTGCTGCGCTACGCCCTGCTTGATGTTTCGCAACTTCTCAACCTCTCGCTGCAACTGAGCAATCTCGGCCTCTGCGTCGCGAATGGCTGAGGCGATTGCGCGCTGCTCGTCCGGTTCAGGTACCGAGACGTTGATGCGCGAGAACTCGGGCCATCTGAGGCTCCCCCGGCGGTTCACAGAGGCGTTGGTGGCGCGAGCGAATTCCTGTCGGAACGAGTCGAGCTTCAGTTGCCTGTGCAAGAAGAACGTGTCCGTACCCCTGACCGGGCGCATCACCACGTAGATCGGACTCACGAGCCCCCGTTCCGCCAACTCCTGGACACCGATCGAGCCCTCCTCAACGTGGTTGGCCGGATAACCGATGTCTCCATGGTGGATCACCAGGTAGTTGCTGAGGTCACGGCTGAACACCTGGTTCTTGAAGAAGTCGAGCGAGCGGACGAAGCCCTGATGCTTGGTACAGCTCAGAACTTCAAGCGCCGCCGCAGCAGCGTTGCGCTCTGTCCGCGGCTCCAGCACCTCAGCAATGGGAACCCGTTTCCAGTCAGCGGCGAAACCAGGCAAACGAATCCGGCCAGTCAACAGCACCTGCGTTAGCCCGAGGTGCATGGCGCGCTTCTTCGCAACCAGAGCGGATTGCCTGACGATTGACGAGCGGATGTCGTCGAGCACACTTGCGATCGCCTCTTGCTCCGGCTTGCCAGGAAGGAAGACGCGAACCGACTTGAGGTCGCGCTGCCCGACGTTGGCACGAATGGCACCTTGCGAACGGGCAATGATCTGCCCTCGCACTGCGGAACTACGCAGGACGTACTGACTGAACCCGCGGTCGAGCAACGACGTGCGCGGCCGGCCACGAAACACGAAGCCGCCGAAGACCACCGGCTCCTCGCCAACGTAGACGGAGGTCATACCCACCTCGTCCTGAGTCTCCGAGGTCCTGTTGAAGAGGACGTCTCCGGGCCGGACGAGATAGCGAGCCACAGCGTCCGAGGACAGTGCGACGCGGCCCGGAATGTCCTTCTCGGTTAGAGCCTCGTTGTTGACAACCTCCATCACGTTGGCGAATCGGACGCCGCGTCCGTAGGCAGCTTTGCCGGCGTTGACGCCGTTGCTGAAGTCCAGGAGGTCCCCGAGTCGATGCTCAGACCAGTCCGAGGGAAATGGTGGCGTTCCCAGCGACATCAGCTCACTCCCATCGACTCAAGATGGGTGAGCACACGCTGGTTCAGCTGGTCCGCGGACGACTGTAATTCACCTAGAGTCGATGCGTACCGACGGCCGAGCGCACTCAAGCGGCCGACGAGCGTCGACGTGAGGCCTGTTACCTCTTCCTCAACCAGGGCGACGGCCGACGCGTACCACTTGTCTTCGAGCACAAGTGTCTTGACGTCGTCCTCACTGAGCTCGCCGTACCTCATAATTGTGGCGAGTGCCAAAGCCTCCTGCGCCTCCTTGAGCGCCTTCTTCGCGGCGGTCTCGGCCTTGAAGAGCTCTATGACCTTCTTCAGCGCCTCGACTTCATCTGCATCGGCGTCTTCGCGCTTTGCTGCGCGAAGACGCTCGTTGGCGAGCTTCTGGGTCACCTTGCCCTCATCGTCAGCCGCGTCGAAGAGCAGACCGCCCTCCGAGACGTGCTCCTCGGCGAAGTCGGCGATCGTCTGGGTGGCCGTCTCGACGTCCAGTTCGATCTTCTCGATCCCGGCCTTCTCAGCGCTGAAGTAGCGGTCGATGATCAGGTGTGGAGGAATGAGGTCCATCACCCATCGCTTGGCCTTAGCACCGGTGCCAAAGACGATGTGTGCGTCCTCGTACTTCGGCTTGCCGGCGCTCGTCGTACCGACGATGCGGGCCTCTCGTGGACGGGACGCCTCGACCCAGCCCTCGCCGACGACCATCGTCACGTCGTCGTGCATGACGGAGTTCCAGTACTGCATCAGACGTTCGTAGACGCCGTACTCGTCGATGAGCGGCCGCTTGATGAAGCGAACGAGTAGGTCTTCCGAGATGTTGTCGATCAGGTCGACCGGGCGAGTGCTCGCGGTGATCAACTCCAGCCGCTCGCGGTGGTTCGTCCACCACCGAGCGATCTGGTCGGCGACATCGTCCGCAAAGCCCTGGTACTCCGAAGAGCCCGTGATCTCTGCGCGCACGTCGCCCGGTTCGACAGCCAGCTCGGAGTAGCCAGCTCGAAGCGGCCTAAACAGCGACGAGCGAAGCGACGGGAACGCCTCCCAGTACGCGGCCAACTCGTCCAAGTCGCGGTCCGGGATGCCGCCATTGAGGTGCGCGTCGAGGTCCTGGATGTCGTCGGGCTCCGAAGAGTCGATGTAACGCGTGATGTTCAGATTGAAGTCGTTGGCGGCGCTCTGGATCTCGCTCAGCGGCACCATCCGGGAGTAGTGATCGACGTCGATCTGCTTGGTCACGACGTCGACGATCTTGTGCATGTCTCGCGGTCGCAGGCGGTTCTTGTTGCCGTCCTTCACGAAGCCCTTGCTGGCGTCGACCATGAAGATGCCCGCCCGCGCCTGAGCGTTCTCCTTGTCCAGGACGAGGATGCAGGCCGGGATGCCCGTTCCGTAGAAGAGGTTGCCGGGCAATCCGACGACTGCCTTGATATAGCCGCGCTTCACAAGCTCCGTGCGAATGGTGGCTTCGGCGTTGCCACGGAAGAGAACGCCGTGCGGCAGGATGACGGCCGCCTTGCCGTTCGACTTGAGGCTCTTAACCATGTGGAGCAAGAAGGCGTAGTCGCCATTCCTCTCCGGCGGGCGACCGAAGCCGTCGAAGCGGCCCCGCTCGTTGTCAACGCCGTGCGTCCAGGTCTTCACCGAGAACGGCGGATTGGCGACGATGTAGTCGAAGGTCTGAAGTGCGTCGTTCTTGAGGAACTTGGGATCCGCCAGAGTGTTGCCGTGCCGGATGTCTGCAGTGACGTTCCCGTGCAGGATCATGTTCATTCGCGCGAGCGCCCAGGTGGCGTTGTCCATTTCCTGGCCGTAGATCGTTAGGCCGTTCGGAGCTGCGTCGGCCACCTTGAGGAGCAGCGACCCGGAGCCGCAGGTCGGGTCATACACAGTGGTGTTGCGGGACGTACCAGGCTTGATCTCAAGCAGACGCGCGATGACCCGCGAGACCTCGGACGGCGTGTAAAACTGCCCTTTGCTTTTGCCAGACTCAGTCGCGAAGTGACGCATGAGGTACTCGTAAGCGTCGCCGAGGAGGTCGTCACCCTCTGCTTTGGAGCCGGTGAAGTCCAGCCCTTGGAAGACCCCCAGCAGGCTGCCGAGTCGGTCGACCATGGCCTTGCCGTCGCCAAGCTTCGTCGGGTCGTCCCAGTCGGCGTTGTTGATGACGCCCTGCAGGTCGTTGGCTTCGGCCAGAGCACGGATGGCGATGTTCATCTGCTCGCCGATGTCTGACTTGCCCTTGAGCTTGAGCAGGTCGTCGAACGAGCCGCCGGGCGGGACGTCGATCAGGCTGTCCTGGTCGGCCTTCGCCTTGTCCGACACGTACTTCACGAAGAGCAGCGTCAAGACGTAGTCCTTGTATTGGGAGGCGTCCATTCCTCCCCGAAGCTCGTCGGCACCGCTCCAGAGGGAGCTGTACAGATCCGACTTCTTCAGCGCCAACGCCACCACTCCAAGCCCTCGTCCGCCCCGCGAGGGTGCAGTTGCCAATGGTCCGACAGTCGTCCGGCTCGAGCCCTGCCCGAGTCAGCCAAGACGGCCAGGTTCACCCTAGCGACGGGATCCGACAGTTATCGGGACATTGCCATGGCTATATCCGGGAGGGTGGACCACGACGCGTACTTGGGAACTTGGTTGGGCCAACGTCTGGTCTCCGCTTACGTTGACAGATGTGAGTCGTTGGCTGCTGGTGCTGCAGCGAACCTCGACCGAGAGGTGCTGCTTGAGATGCGTGCAGCGCCGCACGGATATGCGCGGCGCAGACTCAAGAAACCGAGAGTCGGAGCCGAGACACCGAGAGAATGGTGCACAGAGATCCATCGCGGGTTGTCTGGGTGAGCGGGCTGACGTCTCGGACGCGAATCTCAAACGACCCGAGGACGCGTTGCTCCACCTGGCAGGATGGAGCGTCGGAAGCACACACAGTGTCAACCGGGCCAGCCCCTCGAACAGCTGGCAGCTCCACGTCGGCACCGTCAACTGAAGCCACGAAGGTCCAAGGGGTGGAGTAGACCCGTGACCGAGAGCTCTGTTGCGGTGCGCATGTCCCGAGAGGTTGCGCCCGAGCACCCACGCCATACGATCGCGACATCGCCTTTGACGCCAAGGGTCACTCATCCATCAAACCGACCGCACCGGTGATCCGTGCATCCGTCGCGCCTGCTTCAGGCGCGAGCTGCCAGTAGCAAGCTCAGCACGACGACGGGCGTGCGCCCAGCGAAGCGCCTGAAGGAAACTGAGGACCCCGACCTTCAGGGCATCCCACGCAAGGACGAGCACAGCGAGGTTCAGCCAGCCGGGCGCGCCGTTTACGACGGCTATGGCGACCAAGTGCATGGCCAGCAACAGGCCGACGGCGATCGCGGCGAGCATGGCGACAGTTCGCCATCGAGGCTCGTGAGAGCGCACACCCCGGACCAGCAGGTTGGTGGGCGCGAACACGGCGAGATATCGGTGGATCGCCGAGACGGCGAAGAGAACTGGTAGTGCGAGCAGGATCAGCATGGGTGCCTCCGGGGGTTGGGACATCCTCGATACGCCCGCTCGACATCGGCCATGCATGAGCCGGGCGCTCCTGTGGACCCCGGCGGCACTCAGGGCACCTATGGAGCGGAAACGGGACGAATTTCCACGGACGGCGCCGGCGGGAACGACGGACGTTCATGCATGTTCACCGCAGCGGCGCCGCGGAGGGCCGCGAGGGCGCGCTGGCGGTCGGCTCGCTGAGCGTCACTTCGGGCTGCCGCTCCTACTGGCAGATCCGAGCTGACTTTGTAGCGGTCACGATACGCGGCGACAGCCGCCGCAGCGTCAAGCCATCGAACCCTCGCCTTCGATTCGGACGGCATCGGACCGAGCCGGCGGGTCCATGCCTCGCGGCCACTGACAGCGGACTCGGCAAGCGCCCGTGAGCGGGCCTCGATCAACTCCTTCCGCTCGTGGATCGCCCGGCGATCATCCGCGGACATCGGACCGAGCGGCTCGGGGACGAGCCCGGCGATCAGACGCGGGCGGAGAAGGCATCCACGAGGTGGAGTCGCAGCCAGCTTGTCGACGCGGTAGCGCAGCACCGCTGCGACGTCATCGGCGTCATCCAGACCGTGCTGGCCCACGACTCTTGGCACGAGTTGCTCGAGGTCATGATGGTAGGCCTCGGCGCGACGGAACGCCGCTGCGAGCGGGCCGAAGGCCGTCGACTCGACGACCTGCCTGTGCTGCTGGGAGGTCAAGCCCGATCGGCTTAGCAATTCGGCGAAGCGATCGCGCTGAGCTTCGGCGGCAATTGTCTCGAGTTCTGCGGCCAGTCGGTCGATACCACCGTGGAGCTCGTACTCGGCCTCGATCGTCTGCGTGGCGGAAAGGTTTGCGCCGCTGTGTTGCAGGACGCCGTACAGCACGGTCCTGGCAGTGACGTCGTCTGCCAATGGCGTCGAATGGCTATCGTCGGGCTGGTCGATGGCGACGTAAGCGACGTTGGACTCGCGGCCGCGGCTCATGGAGACGTAGAGGTTCTCCCGGGTTGTGGACGCTGTGACGACGACGTGGGAGGTGTCGACGGTGACGCCCTGGGCCCGGTGTGCGGTGATGGCGTAACCGAGGTCGACGTACTCAGCGACGTACTCAGCTGGCAGCACCGCCTTGCCCTGACGTCGTGGATCGAGCCGTTCGACCAGCATCGAGCCATCGCGGCGGATGTCGATCACCCGCCAGCGGTCGCCGTTCTTGACCCAGCCGCCACCGGAGGTCCGAAGAGTGCGTTCGTTGCGCCGGGTGATGACCACATCTCCGACCGAGGCGCTGTGGCCGGCGGCCAGCGGGATCTCGTGACCATCGGCGGCGCCGTCATGCAGCAGCCGTTCGGCGCGGGCCCGCTCGTTCAGAGTTCGCACGGCGTGGGATGACTCGGTCACGAGGATGCTGGCCTTGCCGGCGCTGCAGTCCGCACGCCACGCCTCGTAGGCCCGGTCGAGCATCTCGTCGGTCAGCCCTTCGCGGACTCGCTTCTGTCGGACGTACGTCGAGATGATCTCGACCTCACCTCGACGAAGGGCGAGGGAGGCGTGCCTCTCCCACTCGTTGACGAAGCGATGGATGTCGGTCAGCTCCGCGGCGTCGGTACGGCGATCGACCAGGAGCGCGAATGCGCCGCCGGCTTCTACGGACTGAAGTTGATACGGGTCACCGACGAGCAGGGCCTTGGCTTCTGCGGCCTCCGCGATGCCACTGATCCGGTCGAGCGTCGTCGTTCCCGCGAGCGTGGCCTCGTCGATGATCACCAGCTGCCCGGCGCGGAGATGCGTTCGCCCGCGGTCATACTCGTGCAGCCACTTGGCCGTGTTGTCACAGGCGACCCCTAGATCGTCGGCCAGGGCCTGGGCAGCTGTCGCCGAGGGCGCCAAACCGATCACGCTGCCCTGCCCGTGCTCGATGATCCACGCGGCACGAAGAGCGCGCATCGTTGTCGTCTTGCCGGCGCCCGCGGGCCCGACGAGCAGGTCCACCCGTCGACCTGACGTCGTGATGCTTTCGAGGGCAGCGCGCTGCTGAGAGCTGAGTCGAGCCCGCGAGCGCGTCACCACCCGCCCCAGCGCGATGGGGCGCACGGTCGGTGCGGTGGTGATTTCCGACCAGTTCAGGAGTCGTGCTTCTGCCTCGATGATCGCGGTCGACGAGTACTTGGCCGCGTGCCGCGGTCGGAAGACGCTCGTGCCGTCTTCGCGTTGGAAGCGAATCGGACTGATCGCCAACTCAGGCGGAGTCAGCGACACAGACTGACCCTGAGCTGCGTCGACCACCATGGAAACGACCACCTCCCGGTCCGAGGTGTTTGCGAACCGGAAGTCCATCGTCTGCCTCGACGCCTCGGCCATGAGATTCCAGTGGTTCCACACTGCCCTCTTCACCTCGACCGCGGCCACGACGTCAGCGCCGATCGCCTCGATCGCTGCCAGGGGAATGTCGTCAGCGGTGAGCGGCGTCCCGCCCACACCAAGGAGCGTTGCCACCCACGCGGTCGCGTCGGCGCCCAGTCGCTCAGATGCGCGACGCCGCCACTCTGCGGTCAGGTCAGCGAGCGACCGCAGCTCCTTGGGTGGCCGTGTCGCCAATGTCGCCTGGGCGCGCAGCTCCACGATGGTCTTGGGCGAGGGCATCCGACCGTGCCCTGCGACGTACTCGGCGATCAGCTCGTCTTTCTTGAGCTCGATCTCGCGGGTGCGGCTCGAGAACTCCCCGATGAGCTCCTCGCTGATGCCGGCGATCTCCCACTGCGGGTTGCGGTCGGCGCCGCGTTGGCGAAGTTCCCAGTCGACGCCGATGTCCCGGCTGAGTCGGTCGGCCAGCAGGGCGTTGTAGTGCGCTGACAATCCCGTGACGGAGGAGAACACCGAGCGGCCGTCGAGGCTGCGCCATCGCCCGTCCATCACGGTCAGCACCTTGTTGGACACCACCACGTGCGTGTGGAGCTGTGGATCTCCGGCGCGCGAGTCGAAGTGGTCGTAGGCAACGGCGGCGACTCCTTCGACGCTGACTTGAGCAACGGCGCCGTCCCTGTCGGAGATGCCCGCCCGAGTCGCGGCCACCTCCCGCTCGAAGAACGCGATGACGTCGGCGACGGCGGCGTGATGCGCGTTCGCGATCCGCTCCTGGGTGGCCGCGTCGGCAACTGCCCACAGCACCGACACCGACTTCGGGACGCTGAAGGTGAGATCGAAGCCAGCCACGGCGTGGCGCATGCCGGCGGCAGTCTCCTCGGCTTCGATCCTGCTCGTCTCGGCCGCGCAATCCTCCTGGGTCATCTCCGGATCGAGAGCCGCCACTCGCTCGTTGATGCGGTCCGCCAGACGCTTGTACGTCGGGTACGCCCGCCCGAGCTGATCCCCCGTGATCGGGTCTCGGCCCATGCCGATCAGCAGCGCAAGCTGCTCCTCGGTCACCTGCATCCCCGCGACGAGCTGGCCGTTCCCAAAGGCCCGGACTCCCGAGCCGAGCCAGCGACCAGGCGGCGTACCGACCTCGGAGTAGTAGCGGGTGAGTGGCGTCGATAGGGCTCTGCCGCCATCGCCGGCCGCAACGCTGCGCAGCAGGTAGTGGTAGCCGCTGCCCGCGGACATCCGGCGCAGCGAGACCGTCACCGCCGATTCCGTTCCACAGCCCTCAGGTGCGCTTCGCCATCCACAGGCCCCTCGATCTGCAAACCGTGTGAAGCCGAAAGGAGTGGGGTGGAGACACGGGGACGGAGCAGATCGGACGAAGGGGAGGACGGATGAAGGGGCGGGATAGGGCAGGAGACGTGAGTCGGTGGAGCGGACTGGAGAAGGAGAGGCACCTGAGGATGGAAGGGCTGTGGAAGTTGGCGGGCCAGAAATCAGAAATCGTGACTACGATGAGGCGCAGACGGCGCTCGGGATCCGTCCGCAGCGGCGTCCGCCTCCTCAGTCACCTGTAGGAGGAACAGGAACCGCATGATGAATCGACTCGGGTTGATCTCCTGGGCGACCGGCACAGTGATGTTGGCCGCGGTTTCCGCATGCGGCGCCAGCGACACCGATCCGCCGCCGACCTCGGAGCCGTCGTCGACGTCGCCGAGTTCACCGACGACGAGCGCCTCGCCCAGCTCCCCCTCGGATGCGGCGACCGCCGATGCCACCGACGCGGTCCGGAGCTACTTCACGGTTGTCGACCAACTCCGCAGCGACCCAGCGGCTGACCTCAAGCAGCTGAAGTCCGTCGCGACGAGCGCGCAACTCAACGCCGTCGAGACCCTGATCGGCCGGCAGCGTGACGAGGGCCAGCGGCAGACCGGCGCCACAGCCATCAACGAGTTGCAGGTCCAGTCGGTGAACCTCGACAACTCCGACCCGAAGGCCGGCAAGGTTCCGACGGTCGTCATCGACGTCTGCTGGGACGTCAGCAAGGTCGACGTGCTCGACAAGAGAGGCAAGTCGATCGTCTCCCCCGACCGCCGGGACACCGGGTGGACGCGTTACACCGTCGCGAACTACGACTACGCCGCCGATCCGACCGGCGGCTGGCGCGTGGCGACGGGCCAGGACCTCAAGCAGGCGCCATGCGCGGCATCCTGATTCGCCTCCTCCTATCTGGGCTGTCCGCCGCCAGCCTCTCCGTTCTCGTCAACGCCCCGTCATACGCCGACACCGTGTGCTCGCAGACCGACCCAGCGACGGGCGAGTGCCTCATCTGGATCGAGGTACCGGGCACGCCAGGTACGCCCGGTGAGCCAGGCGACGACGGGCCACCGGACACCGGCAGCGGAGCCGCCTGCTACTGGGATGGCACCAGCCAAGGCATCACGAAACCTCCGCCCGGGCCTGTGCCCTGCTCATCGCCAGCCGGCTACTGGTCGAACAGCTACCACTGCTACATCAGTCCGGTCGAGCCCCAGCCGCCAGCCGGCGACCCGAGCTGGCAGGGTCACGAGCCCGGCGACGGCGCTGTTTACAACTGCTACCAGCCGCAGACGGGTCTGCTCATCACCATCTGGTCGCAGGACCCGCCGCCGAACTCCGGCACGGGACCAACACCGCGCGAGGTGGCGCAGATCGCGATCGAGCAGATGCATCTGTCTGCCATCAACATCGGCATCGCCCCCGAGCCGGGTCCGGACAGCATCGGCCTGGTCGGCATGCCGGTCTGGATGTGGGCCAAGGACCCGAACGCCCACACCGTTGGCCCGATTACTGAGAGCGCTTCCGCAGGAGGCATCACGATCACGGCCACCGCAAAGGTCCTCCGCATCACGTGGGACATGGGTGACGGCACCGAGGTCGTCTGCGAGACGGCGGGCACGCCGTACAAGCCGTCGTACGGGCGGAAGGACTCTCCTGACTGCGGCCACACCTATAAGAAGTCGAGCGCGCAGGAAGCCGATGACTCCTACACAGTCACGGCGACGTCGAGCTGGGTCATCACCTGGTCGGGCGCCGGCCAGACGGGGACGATCCGGCTCGACGGCCTCAACCGCTCAACACAGATCCGGATCGGCGAGGCGCAGGTGCTCGTGAACTGACGAGCTGCGCGGGAGGTACGACGAAGTGTCCACAACTGCCCGAGAGGACCGGAGGACCGGCCCGCGCCCCACCATGCCGGAGACGGCCGCGAGCATCACTCCCCCGCCCAAGCTCCGGCGACGCCCCGCGCTGGTCGTTGCGGCGGTCATCGTGACCGCGCTTGGCTGCCTGCTCGGCGCGTGGGCCTGGAGCGTGACGACGAACACCCAGGAGGTTCTAGCTGCGCGAGACACGATCCACCGCGGCGAGGTGATCAAGGCTGAGGACATCGAGCGGATCCGGATCAGCGGCGACCCAGCTCTGGCCCCGTTGCCCGCTTCGGCCTACGACGACGTCGTCGGTCAGCGGGCGGCCCTCGACATCGCGGCGGGGGGCCTGCTCACAAGCGAGTCGACTGCCGACGAGCCCCTACCGCCACCAGGACAGTCCGTCGTCGGGATCTCCCTGGCACCCGCGCAGGTCCCGGGAATGCCTCTGTACGGCGGCGACAAGGTCCGCATCATCGTCACGCCAGGCGACAACGGAGAGGCACCCGCCAACTCTCCGCAGTTCACGGTCGCCGAGGTCGTCGGCACCTACATGGACGAAACGACAGGCAACACAGTCGTCAACGTCCTGGTGCCGTACGCCGACGCAGGTGTCCTTGCCGCACGAGCCGCCACCGGGAACGTCGCCTTGGTCCTGGACTCCGGAGCCGAGTGATGGCCGTCGTCTGCCTAACCTCCGCGTCGGGATCGCCCGGCGTCACCTCGACGGCCGTGGGCCTCGCGTTCTGCTGGCCGCGTCCAGTGCTTCTCGTCGAGGCCGACCCGACCGGCGGCTCCGGGATCCTCGCAGGATTCATGAAGGGCACGAGGCCGTACGACGCCGGGCTGGTCGAGCTGGCGCTCTCGCCGTTAAGCGCGGCGGATGCGCTGCGGGACGTCGTCCGGCCGCTAAGCCCGAACGTCTCGCTGGTAGCCGGAACACGGACCCACGCTCAGGCGGCGGCACTCCGCGACGTGTGGGAGCCGCTCGGCTCGGCGTTGCGCGAACTGGAAGCGAGCGGCCAGGACGTCATCGTCGATGCGGGCAGGCTCGGGCTGATGGGATCGCCACAGCAACTCCTGGACTCGGCTGACTCAACCCTGCTCGTAACTCGCGCCAACCTGCCGTCGATCTCAGCGGCACGCTCGTGGGCGGAGACCGTGCGCCAGCCTGGCACCGGATGGAGACATGCGGGCCTGCTCCTGATCGGCGAAGGTCAGCCGTACCGATACACCGAGGTGTCCAAGGTGCTCGGAATGCCGGTAGTCGCCGATCTGCCCGACGATCCGGTGGCGGCCGCTGTCTATCACCGCGGGGACCATCCGCCTCGCCATTTCGAAACTGGACCCTACGTCCGGGGGCTCCAGGCAGCGGTGCAGTCGGTCCAGGCACACGTCGCACGCGGTCGGTTCGCTCTCGTGGAGGAGGCCCCACGGTGACTGAGGCATCCCGCTATCTGAGCGAATACGGCGAGCTGTCGCGACTACCACTGTTCGCCCAGCCGACCAACGGCTCTGCACCCGCAGCCGCCAAGCTCGGCACTCCATTGACCGTTCCCCCTACGACTGTCCCCGACGTCGACTGGTCGATCGTCGCGGAGCTGCGCGCTCGAGCGTCCGAGCAGTTGAGCCAGGCCGTCGCCTCAGACAGAAGCCGGCTCGACAAGGCCGCGCAGCAGGAGCTCGGCCGCTCAATCCTGCTGGACCTCATCGAGTCCGCGATGGCCGAGGACGTCGACGCCGGCCGCGGGGCCTGGAGCCCGGCGCGACAACAGGCCACGGCGAAGGCTGTCTTCGACTCTCTCTTCCGCCTGGGTCGGCTGCAGCCTCTGGTCGACAACGACGACATCGAGAACATCGTCATCGTCGGCCACGACAACGTCCTACTCGAGCTGGTCGACGGCACTCTGATCGATGGTCCACCGGTCGCTGACTCCGACCAGGAACTCATCGACTTCCTCGTCTTCCTTGCCTCGCGCAGCGAGGTCAACGCTCGGTCCTTCTCCGAGGCCCAGCCGCGGCTTCATCTGCGGCTGGACGGGGGCTCTCGCTTGGCTGCCGCAGCATGGGTAACGCCCCACCCATCAGTGGTGATCCGACGGCACCGACTGATGCAGGTCACCCTCGACGACCTCGTCTCCAGAGAGATGATGACTCCAACCGCGGCCTCGTTCCTGCGCGCGGCGGTCCGGGCGCGACGCTCGATCGTCGTCGCGGGCGCCCAGGGAACAGGCAAGACCACCCTGGTCCGCGCGCTCTGTGCCGAGATCGACACCATGGAGGCGATCGGCACATTCGAGACCGAGTACGAACTCCACCTCCATGAACTCGGCCGCCACAAAGTCGTCCACGCCTGGGAGGCACGCCCGGGATCCGGAGAGCGTGCGCCTGATGGCCGCCAGGCTGGCGAGTTCACTCTCGATGAGGCGCTGGTCGACTCCTTCCGCTTCAACCTCTCCCGCCAGATCGTCGGCGAGGTACGAGGCAAGGAGATCTGGGCGATGATCAAGGCGATGGAGTCCGGGACCGGCTCCATCTCGACCACCCACGCAGCTGACGCGGTCTCGGCAGTCCGCAAGCTCGTCACGTGCGCGATGGAGGCCGGTCCGCACGTCACCCAGGGGCTCGCGACAAGCAAGCTCGCGGCCACGGTGGACCTGATCGTCCAGCTGAGCATGGAGACCAAGGCCATCTCGGGCGGTGCGCAGCGTACGAGGAGAGTCGCCGAGATCATCGCCCTTGCCCCTGGCGAGAGGGAGGTCGGATACGCGACCACGCACGTCTTTCGTGCCGATGCATCAGGGGTCGCCGTACCGGACGTGCTTCCCGACGAGTACCGGGCGCTGGCCCACCACGGATTCGACCTCGCGGCGTACCTCTCGACCCAGCCGTACGGAGCGCAGCCGTGACCCCGTTCCTTCCTGCTCTTGCAGGCGGACTTATTGCCATCGGGATACTCGGCATCGCCCTCGGCATGCGGCCGACGGCCGAACCCCCGCGCGAGAAGCACTTGGCGTGGGCACGTCGGGTGGCCCTGACCTCACGCACCCGGATGCTCCTGCTGATCGGCGTCGGGTTGGGCCTCCTCGGCTGGGTCATCACCGGGTGGGTACTCGCGCTGATCATTGCGCCGGTCGCAGTCCTCGGGCTGCCAGCTCTGGTGTCCGCTCCACCGGCCGCGACTCGCATCAACCGACTCGAAGCGATGGAGGAATGGACACGCTCACTCGCCGGCGTCCTCACAGTAGGGATCGGGCTCGAGCAGGCACTGGTCGCCACATTGCGCTCCACTCCCGCCCCGATCAATCCTGAAGTCAGCCGGCTCGTGGCTCGCCTTCGTGCCCGGTGGGACACCGAGACGGCGCTCCGGGCCTTCGCGGACGAGCTCGACGATGCGACCGGCGATCTCATTGCCGCGAACCTCATCCTCGGAGCACGCCGCCGCGGTGCCGGCCTCGCGAGCGTCCTCGAAGGTCTCGCCGAGTCGGTCGCGGCCGACGTACGAGCCCGTCGCCAGGTCGAGGCCGATCGGGCCAAGCCGCGTGCGACTGCCCGATGGGTAACACTCATCAGCACCAGCGTCCTGGTGGTCCTGGCCCTGTCCGGTCAGTACGTCGAGCCGTATGCGACCGCTGTCGGCCAGGTGATCCTCGTCGTGCTTCTCTCGGCCTACGTCGGCACCCTGATCTGGATGCGGCGCATGGCTACCGGTAAACCGATGCCGCGCTTCCTACAGACCCGACCCGATGTGACGGCGATGCCATGATCACCGGTCTTCAGTTGGCGATCTTGTCCGGTGGCCTTGTCGGCCTCGGGCTGACGCTGGTCGTCGCGCGAATCCTGCCCGCCGAGCCGGACCTCGCCGACGCCTTGGAGCGCGTCTCCTCGACGCGCAACCGCACGACCTCCAGTGCCGCAGCTGCCCGCACCGGCAAGGAACGACTCGGGCTGTGGGGAATGCGCGTGCTGCCGCCGGGCCTGTGGATCCGGACGCCGACGCGCGAACTCGCGCTGCTGCGGATATCCGTGGCGCAGTTCTACGGCGAGAAGCTCACCTTCGCTGGGCTCGGCCTCGTCATCCCACCCGGGCTCACCCTGCTGTTCAACTCGCTCGGCCTCGATCTGCCACTCCAGATTCCGGCCCTCGCCTCGATCGCCCTCGCGGCCGTCATGTTCTTCATCCCGAACTACAACGCGCTCGATGAAGCGCGGAAGGCACGTGTCGAGTTCGCCCGTGCCCTAGGTGCCTACATCGACCTAGTCGCCGTCGAACGTCACAACGGGATCGGCGTCCGGCAGGCCATGGAGGCAGCCGCGGAAGTCGGCGACTCCTGGGTCTTCACCCGCCTCTCAGAGGAACTGACCCGATCGCGCTGGTCGGGCCTCCCGCCTTGGGACGCATTGCACACCTTGGCAGAGGAGCTCGGACTCCCCGAGCTCGACGACTTCGCCGACATCATGCGCCTCTCGGGCGAGGAGGGAGCGAGCGTGTACGCCACCCTGCGTGCCCGGTCCGCCGCCATGCGCACGGCGATGCTTAACGACGAAATTGCTCAGGCGAACGCCGTCGGTGAGCGCATGACTATCCCGGGCTCCCTGCTCGGCGTCATCTTCATGGCCTTGCTCGTGGCCCCCTCATTGCTTCGCATGTTCACGAGCTCGTGACACGGAAGGACAAATCCAAGGAGGAACTCATGTTGAAAGTCCTGGTCTTGCTTCAACTAGCGGTGGTGACCAAATACGACGACCTGCGGACCACCCGGCGAGACGAGCGTGGTTCGGTGACCACAGAGCACGTGCTCTGGGCAGTCGCCGTGATTGCCATCGTTGGGATTGTGGTCGCGGCTGTGACGACCTATGTCAAAAGTCAGGCCGGCAACATCAAGTAGCCGCCGCCGGCGGCGGCGCGACGACCGGGGCTCGGTCTCAATCGAGCTCGTCATCCTGCTGCCCGCGCTTTTCGCGCTCATGTTCATCGGGATGCAGGCAGCGCTCTTCTACCACGCGCGAACCGTGGCCATCGCGGCCGCGCAGGAGGGCGCTCGAGCGGCCGGCGCCGAGCAGGGCCGAGAAGCCGACGGTGTGGGCGCGGCCAACGACTTCCTTGCCGAAGCCGGCGGCGACGACGTCCTGACCGGCGCCTCGACGAGCGCCAACCGTACGGCGACGACGGCCACCGTGACGGTCACCGGGTTCAGCCTCAGCGTGATCCCCGGATGGAACGTCCGGATCACGCAGAGCGCGACAGTCCCTGTCGAGCGACTTACGGCTCCCAACGCGGCGGGGACACCATGAGTCGACGAGACGAGCGCGGATCCGCGGCGATCGAGGCGGCCGTCGGCGTACCTGCCTTCGCGCTGTTCGTCGGCCTGATCATCTTCGGCGGGCGGACGGCGAGCACCCACGAGGCTCTCCAGTCTGCTGCCGCCGACGGCGCCAGGTCGGCCTCCATCGCTCGTGACTCCCAGACTGCGCAAGCTGATGCCCGCGAGGCCGCTGCTGCGAGCATCGCCAATCAGAAGCTCGGCTGCTCGGACGTCGACGTGACCGTCGACACCACCGACTTCAACAAGCAACCGGGCATACCCGGCTCGGTCGAGGTCACTGTCTCGTGTCGCTTGAATCTCTCCGACCTGGCGGTTCCTGGCGTCCCCGGCTCCCGTGTCATGCGCGCGACCATGTCCAGCCCGATCGACACATGGCGGGAACGATGATCCGGCAGTACGACGAGCGCGGCTCGATCACCGTCTGGCTGGCCCTTTCAAGCTTCGTGATGATGTTCCTCGTCGGACTGGCCGTTGATCTCGGCGGCCAGGTGCACGCCCAGGAACGAGCCCACGACCTTGCAGCCCAAGCGGCACGCGCCGGGGGCGAAGAGGTTGAAGGCAGTGCGGCCATCCAGGGGCGCGAGCTCATCATCAGCCCCACTGCGGCTCGCGCCGCAGCTGAGCGCTACCTCGATGCCGCGGGCGTGAGCGGAACGGTCGAGATCACCAACGGCGACACCATCAGAGTCACCGTCCACGACTCGTACGACCCCCAGTTCCTGGGCTTGATCGGTATCCATCGTTTCGACGTGTCAAGCACCGCGACGGCTCGACTGATCCGCACCCTGGGAGGTAGCCAGCGATGAGCACCGTCAACACCCGCCTGCGTGGCTTGGTAGCCGCGCTGGCCCTGGTCGCTTTCGTCCTCGGCGTACCGGCCGTCCTGGTTGCGATCGACGCAGCTCCGGACCTCGGGGGGTTCACGTGGTCGCGACTCACGGCTCCGGACGACGGCACGCTGGTGGTCGAGCTGATCGCCGTGGTCTGCTGGATCGCCTGGGCGGTGTTCAGCTTGCAACTCGTCGCATCGGTTGTCTCTCAGGTGCGAGGTATCCGCACACCGCGGCTGCCAGGCCTAGCCATGCCCCAGCTCGCAGCAGATCGACTCGTCGCGGCAGCTGCCCTGCTGTTCCTCGCCTTGCCGGCGTCGACGGCGTTCCTGCCCCAGCCGAGGGCCGAGGCCGCTCCGACGGCCGCTCCCCTGCCCGACGACACCCGAGTCACGGTCAAGCCCGCCTCCGCCTCCGCTCCTGCGCCGATGGTCGAGCATGAGACGGAGCGGGAAGTCGAGCGGTACACAGTCAAGCGTGGCGACAGCCTCTGGAGGATCGCCGAGGACCGCCTCGGCGACGGCACGCGGTACGTCGAGATCGTTGCGCTCAACGAGGCCGTCCTCGACGGGCGTCCCGACTTCCTGCTGCCGGGCACCGTCTTGAGGGTGCCTGTGGCCGAGGTCGCGCCGCCGGGCGCGTACGTCGTGCAGCCCGGCGACACCCTGTCGGAGATTGCGGAGGACGAACTGGGGGACGCCGACGCCTACCCCACGATCTTCGAGGCATCCCGGAACACCGTCCAACCCACCGGCGACCGGCTCACGGACCCCAATCTGATCCTGCCCGGCTGGAAGTTGACCATCCCCGGGCAGAAGCCGTCGGAATCACGGGAACCCAAGCACGCGAAGCCGCCTGAAGAGGTTCCCGACACGATTCCACCTCCGGCCGAGGTCACGCCTACTGAGCCGGTCGGCGAAGCGGAGGCTGACTCGGCCGATTCCGGCCAGAGTTCGGATGACAGCGTCGTGTCGAGCTGGCTCGTCCCCGGACTCGCGGGAGCGGGAGCGGTTCTCGGGGCCGCGCTTTGGATCGCGTTGCGTGCACAGCGACGAACCCAGCTGCGTCATCGGCGTCCCGGCGCGATCATCCCTCCGCCGCCCGCGGAGCTGATCCCTGCGGAAAAGACGGCTTACGCCACGGCATCGATGATCGCGCCCCGGATCGACGCCCTCGACGCCGCGCTGCGCTCCATCCACCTGCCGCTACCGCGGCTCGTCGGGGCTGTGCTCTCCGCGGACGAGATCGTCCTTTCCCTCGGTGAGCCCGCTGACCTTCCAGAGCCGTGGACCGGGTCCGGCACCGAATGGCGGATCCAACTGGGCGAGGTCCCCAACCGCCCAGAGGACTCCTTCCCTCCGTACCCGCTACTGGTGAGCGTCGGACGAACTGACGACGGCTCCTTCTTGTTCGTCAACCTCGAGGAGCTCCGGACGGTGGCCGTCGCCGGCGCTAGCGACCGCAAGACAGGGTTCGCACGTCACCTCGCTGCCGAACTGGCCGTCAACCCGTGGTCAGTCGTGACGACGGTCGATGTCTTCGGTCTCGGATCGGACCTTGCATCGTTCAACCTCGGCCGCGTGCGCACCCACCCCGCAGGTGACACCGGCTTCATCGCGGAAGCTGCGCAGACCCTGTCGTCCGTCGTCGAGCCGGTTGATCCCGATGACTTCCGCGCGGTGATCATCGCCGCCACGGATCGTCCGGTCTCGGACGTCGATGCGCTCGCGACGGCGATCGAAAATGTTCCCGGCCGTTCGGCGGCAGCGCTCGTGGATCTCGAGGGCAAACCTCGACCCTCGGGTACGCAACTGGAACTGACCGATGACGGGCGCCTCCGAGCCCCCAGCCTAGGGATCGACGTCCTAGCGGCAGAGCTGAGCGCCGAGGAGGCTCGCGCTTGCGCGCTGCTCCTCGACCTCGCTCTCGATGGGCAAGACGTTCCCGTCCCGCAACCGGACGGCGATAGCGCGGTCTTCAACCTGGCAGGCGCCCTCTCCGAGCGACTCACGGAACCGAGACCTGAACGCGGCGCGGCTGGAGACGAGTCACTCCTGCCGCTCGATGCGGTCGTGTACGCCGACGCCGCCGCGACGACCGTCGAGGACGTGGAGGTGCTCGCGCCCCGGGCGGCGCCGGAGGCCAGCACGGTCGTGAAGGCGGCGGACCCGGCGCTGGACGAGGACCTCGCTCGCTGGGAGTCGCCGATGCTGTCCGCACCGAAGCTGACCCTCCTCGGGCCAGTCGGTGCCCGCACGACGGGAGACACGAAAGCGACGGCACACCGGAGGCCGTTCTACGTGGAGTTGCTGGCCTACCTCGCACTCCACCCGCGCGGGGTCTCCGGGCACGAACTTGCTGACGCGTTCGGGATCCGCCCGGAGCGGGTTCGGGTGGACATCAGCCAACTGCGTCGATGGCTGGGCAACGATCCCCGCACCGGGAAGCCCTATCTGCCGAAGGCACAGCCTGGGCCAGACCCGGAGTCGCCAGCCCTATACAAGCTCGACGGCGTGCTGTGTGACCTCGACCTCTTCCGGCGTCTCAGGGCCCGCGGACAGAGCCACGGGGCCGACGGCATGGACGACCTGATCGCGGCACTTCGACTGGTCAGGGGCGAGCCGTTCACGGAACTGCGCAAGGACCACTGGAACTGGCTACTCGACGGTGACCGGTGGGACCACATCATGACCAGCGCCATCGTCGATGTCGGGCACATCGTCACGACTCACGCGCTTGCCTCGGGCGACCACAACCTTGCGCTGTGGGCAGCCCAAGTCGCCTACACCGCGGCGCCGTATGACGAGGTGGCGCAGCTCGACATGATCCAGGCCGAGAAGGCCAACGGAAGAGCCGGCGCCGCCCACCAACGCCTGACCGAGAAGGTATTCGATCGACGCGACGACGAACTACCCCCGATCGATCTGCCGGCCCGCACCGCTCACATCGTTCGCGACAAGGACTGGGCCTAGGCTGCGTGGCCGCATCGATCGACCAGTCCTGAGTTAGCCCCGCCACGGTCCTTATGAGCGGTGATCTTGCGCCGGTTCTGCCCAGCCGCAGCGCCCAGCACAGGTACGTCTTCGTGCTGAGTGTCAGTCGTGGGTGCCACCATGCCCGCCGTCATGCCCGTCGTGAGTGCCGTCATGCCCGTCATCCGTGCTGTCGTGACCGACGCCGCCTTCACAGACATCGTCGCCATGGCCGCCGTAGATGTGATCGTTGCCCGACCCGCCGTACATCGTGTCGTCGCCGGCGTGGCCGTACACGCGGTCGGCCCCGTGACCGCCAAAGACCTTGTCGTGTCCGGCGCTCCCGTACACCACGTCGTCGCCGCCCAGCGCTCGGACGACATGCCCACTGACTCGGATCTCGATGATGTCCCGGTGACTGGTGCCCCGGACGACGTGTGGCGACTTGGACGTGACCACGATGGTGGGCTGCGACGCCTGGTCAGCGGCGGTCTCCGAGGAAGTCGACCATGCTGACAATGCGAACGGTGCCGAGGCCGCCATGGGCTGACCGATCAGGACTGCCAGCGGAGCGACCATCAACGCTGCAGCGATACGCTTTGGACCAGTCACCACGGACCTCCTAGGATGTTGCTGAGTTCCGCGCTTTCCGAACCCGCCTATCGGCGTGCGCCGAGCTGGCCGCCGTCCCCAGAGTCCAATGACCCAGGAGCCCCGGGACTCTCGAAGCCCGTCAGGGCCTTCGCTTCCGCGGTGGGTGTCGCGACGCGCGTCGCCACGACCCACCTGAGTCACAGGCGCCCGATGGGGAGCCCGTCAGGGGCGTCGAAGAGTTGTGGAAGGTGTCCGCCAACAGCGTCCGGGATCTCGCTCACATCCGCTCCAGCAGCTCGGTCAGTCCGACCATAAGCGCGGTGGCGACGATGAACGCGAGAAGCGTCACCAAGATGATCCGGCCCGTGGGCCTTTGCCGGGCGTGTCACATGTGTGGCTTCTGGAAGCGTTGTCTGTTGGCGTGAGCCAGCGGTGGTGCGAGCCGATCACGCTGCCATGGCGTAGATGATGATGAAGCCCAGGAAGAACATGCCGGCCAGAACTGGGGTCTCCTCGCTCTCATGGGCTTCGACCAGAAGTTCTTCGGTCACCAGGTAGAGGAGCGCGGCTGCTCCGAAGGCTAGGACCGCCGCCAGGATCGCGGCGCTCGCGCCGGCAAGGAGCAGCGCTCCGCCAATCGCGCCCACTGCTGTGAGCAGCCCGAGAAGGCTCGGAACCAGGGCCGAAACACGTTTGCTGGCGCCCCGGTCGAGCAGCTCCGAGGACACAGCCAGACCGAGGAACAGGATCTCCAGCGTCAGAGCGATCGACAAGATGATGCCCTCGGTCCGACCGAGAGTTGCGCCGACCCCGACTAGGAGTCCGTCGACGAGCAGATCGACGCCGACCGTGGCCGTCAAGGACAGCGGCACCACGGCAGCGACCCGAGCTCGTGACTCCAGCCGAGCCGAGATCTCCCGCAGGAACAACAGCAGCATGACCCCGCCAAGGAAGGCGATCACCACCACGACCACGTGCCCCTCGTCGCGCAGGTCAGGGAGGATCTCGGACGCAAGCGCTGCGAACACCACACCCGCAGCAAAGTGCTGGACGCCGCTGGTGGCCTTGGCACTGAAGGATGTGAACACCGAGGCCACCGAGCCGGTGATTGCGGCAACCACCGGGAAGGAGACGAGGACTGCCGCCTGACCGACTGCGCTCATCGCGTTCTCCGATCGCTCACTGGCTGGCTCGTCAGCCAGCCCACTGTTAGCTCATTGCGACCCGGGCTCCCGGCCACCGGGTTGTTGAGCCGCACGACCGCCTTAGATGATCAGGGCGAGCACGCCGATCCGCAACACCGACACGAGCATCATCGCGCCAGCCCATCCGGATGAGGCTTGGGTCGCCCGCCGAGTTGCGTGCTCTCGCCGCGCGGGTCACCGCCGTGGCCACCGCCCCATCAGCTCGACTCGACTTCGCCGCCGAGGCCGGGTGACCCTGTGGACCCACCCGGCAGCCGTACCGCCCGCAGCGTTGTGTCCGCTGCGGGCGATCCCCGCGCCGGATGACCTTCCTCTCCGGCGCTGTCGTGGCCCTCGTGCCCGTGTGCCTGGAGCGAGCACGGCGTTCGGCGTTCAGGCGCGCGGTGACACGTGGTGATGGGCGAGCACCTGATGCGGGTCGCCGTTTTCGTCGCTGGGGCTAGTCTGCACGGTCGCGCCGACAAGTCTCGGGATCGCATGGAGGAGCCGGTGATGGGCGTCGGTGGCGATCGCGTGCGCGGCGACGATATCGAGCGTGCTGTCAACGACGATGCCGGCCTCAGCGCGAAGTCGGTGCCCGATCCAGCGAAGCCGGACCTGCTCGATGCCGCGGACCCCGTCGGTGCGCCGGAGGGTTGTCTCGGCGGTCGCGGTGAGCTCGGGATCTACGGCGTCCATGAGCCGCCGGTAGACGTCACGGGCAGCGTCCCGCAGCACGAGCAGGATCGCGATCGTGATGAGAAGTCCCACGATGGGGTCTGCGAGGGGGAAGCCGAGCAGCACCCCGATCGCGCCGAGAACGACAGCCAGGGAGGTGAAGCCGTCGGTGCGGGCATGCAGGCCGTCGGCGACCAGTGCGGCAGAGCCGATCTGGCGGCCGACCCGGATCCGGTAGAGCGCGACGAGCTCGTTGCCTGCGAAGCCGATCAGTCCGGCCGCGACCACGACCCACGGGTATGAGAGGGGCTGCGGGTCGAGCAGCTTGCGCACCGACTCGTACCCTGCGATCCCCGCGGACAGGGCAATCATCGCGACGATGAAGATCCCAGCGAGGTCCTCGGCGCGTCCATAACCGTATGTGTACGACGAGGTCGGGCGTCGGCGGCCGAGGACGAAGGCGATCCAGAGCGGGATGGCCGTCAGGGCGTCGGAAAAGTTGTGGATGGTGTCCGCGAGCAGCGCGACCGACCCGGTCAGCACGACGATCGCCGCCTGCGCGATGGCGGTCACCAAGAGCACCAGCAGGCTGATCTTGACGGCTCGGATGCCGAGCGCGCTGGATTCCAGCGCGGAGTCCACCGAGTCGGTGCTGTCGTGACTGTGCGGCCGGAGTGTCTCGGCGAGGAATCGTCTGAGAGTACCACGTGGCCAATCGCCGTGCCCGTGACCGTGGCCATGCCCGTGTCCGTGTTGGTGGTCGTGCCTGTGCCCATGCCCGTCACCGTGCTCGCCGGGATGCGCGGCCTCGTGTGCCCAGAGTGCTTCGGTGACCTGAGGATCCGCCTCGTGCTCATGGGGAGGCCGTTCGTGGGTCATCGGGCGTCCTTGAGGTCGACGGCGTCGCCGCGGTGGTGGGCAGGGACGCCGGGACCGGCGTGCTCAGCGTGATACACAGCGTCGGCAACGAGCTGCCGGACGTGATCGTTGGCAACTCGGTAGAAGACCTGGGCTCCCTGCTTGCGGGGAAGGACGAGTCGGGCCAGCCGCAGCTTGGCAAGGTGCTGGGAGATCGCGCTCTGCGGCTTGCCGAGGATCTCCACGATCTCGTTGACCGACCGCTCCTCAGCGAGTACGGCCCACAGGATCCGCACCCTTGTCTGGTCGGCGAGCATGCGGAAGACCTCGACCGCGAGGTCGATCTGCTCGACGCCAGGCGATTCCTCACCGGCAGCATATGCGCGCATGCATATATGATGACACATGCACAAGCGCTCCATCATGGACGCCCGGTGCGGTTGGGCTCGCTGGCTCTGGCGATCCGTGACGTCGATGCGGACCGCCGTGACCCTGCTGGTGCCACTAGCGGCGGCGCCCATCCCCGGGGGGGGTGTTGCTCCAGCGCAATGCCGCAAGCGACCTTGCGGCGGTCCTGAGCTTTGCAGCCCACGGCTAACAACCCCGTGGACCAAGCGAGGGGCACCGGGCCGAGGTCGCGCGCGAACATCGTCAGCGGCGTCTCCGTAGACTGCGCGGGTGTATCGCCGCGCCTACGTCCTGCTCGTCGGGACCGCCACCGTCATGGGCACGCTGGCCGTGGTAGCGGCTCTCGTCCTCGACAAGCGGCTCGCCGACCCCGAGGGCTTCCTCGGACCGTCCTGGCTGCGGCTCCCGATGCTGCTCACCGGTGCCTTCCTGCTGGACATGCTGCCGCGCATCATCTGGACCGCACGGATGGACCCGCGGCGGTGGCCCGGCATCGTGCGCGAGCGGGTCCGCACTCACTGGACGCGCGAGCGGCTGACCCTGGTGGTGATGGGGCTGGTCTGCTTCTACATCACCTACGTGAGCTACCGGAACCTCAAGTCCTACCTGCCCTTCGTCATGGGCGACGTCAAGTACGACCGCGAGCTCCACCTCGTCGACCAGGCGCTGTTCCTGGGCCACCAGCCGGCCAACGTGCTCCACGACCTGCTCGGCACCAACATCGCGGCGCACTTCCTCTCGGCGATCTACCTGTGGTTCCTGCCGCTGGTGCCGCTGGCGCTGACCGCCTGGCTGATCTGGTCGCGCAACATCTCCTTCGGCTACTGGTTCGCCACCTCCCAGTGCCTCGCGTGGACGCTCGGCACGGCGTCCTACTACGCCTTGCCGACCCTGGGCCCCGGCTTCGAGTACCCCTCGTCGTTCTTCGACCTCGCCGACACCCCCACCGCGGCCCTGATGGACACGCTCGCCTACCAACGGCAGGGCGTGATCCTCGGCGGCGTCGAGGGAGCGGTGCAGTCCGTCGCCGGCTTCGCCAGCCTGCACAGCGGCATCACCCTGCTCGTGGCGCTGATGGTGCAGTACACGATCCGCTCCCGCGTCGCCCACTGGGTCTTCTGGGCCAACTTCGCCCTCACCATCGTGGCCACGCTCTACTTCGGCTGGCACTACGTCGCCGACGACATCGCCGGCATCCTGATCGCGCTGATCTCCTTCTACCTCGGCGGCATCGCCTCCGGGCAGAAGTTCGAGCGCCACGGCCTGGCGTCGCACCCCACGACGACCACCTCGGCCGTCCCCGTCGACTCAGCCTGAGACACGTCGCCACCATCGGAGAAGGCAACCGCGGACGCTAAGGCATTCGTTTGAGACGCTTCAACGTCCTGTGACCGCACGCGTTCGACCTGAACCACATCATCAGCCGCCCGGCGCTGTTGAGTGTTTACCCCCGACCCGGGAGTCGCCACCTGCCGACCGAGTGGCCAGACTTGGGGGTCGACCGACGATCTCACGGCCAGACTGCGACCCGACGGTAGCGATGGCGGTCGTGGCCGTCCGCGACTCTGGTTGAGGTCCGGCCATCCCCGGGTCGGCTCGATTCGATGGATCAGTATGTTGTGACGTGGACGTGGTCGAAGTGATTGGCGGTCACGGAGCCCCGGTCTTCCATGCCCCGCCAGGCCTCTCCGGCCCGTTGTACCGACCAAATTCTCCGAGCGTGTATTACATAGGAGACACCGAGGTCGGAGTAGTTCTGCCGGACAAAGTTAGCCACCTGCCAGCCGCGCGAGCCGCTCACCATGATGTCGACAGCAATACCCTGGGCATGCTCGCCGTCGCCGCGCAATGTCCCGTAGGTCGTAATCTCGGGGAACGCAGCGCACACGGCCGCATGGACGGCCACGATGTTCGGGCTCACACCGGACGGCACCGACGTGCCGTTCGAGCAGGTGCCACCGCCCACCGGTTGGACACGATCGGCCGGTTCGGGCCTCACCTCGGGTTTACTCGCCACGAGATACCCCTCGGTGACCCACCGGGAGCGACCCTCGAGGACCACCTCTTGGCGGCCCCACAACGCCCTACCCGTCACCAGAACCTTCGTCAGGTCGTCGAGCAGCCCAACCTTACGGGCCATTTCGCCGGGCTCGGTCCACACATTCAGCGCCACTGTGGTCCACCGTCTGACATCAGCTTGACGCACCGCCTGGCGAGTCCTGCTGACCGACAGCAACCGCTGAGCCCTCGTTGGCTTGGGTTGGAATCGAACGCCCGACCGAGAGATAGCGTCTCGGCGTTCGCCGGCGACCCACGTACTCGGCACGCCAGGGGCGTGGTCCCGCGCGCTGATCGCCGGGACGGCGTTCCGCGGGCTGGTCGCGACCCCCAGGGCCACGGCACTACCCGTCGCCACGATTGCGAGTGAGCCAGCGACGAGTGCGCGTAAGGGCTTGCGGCTGGCCGTGGTTTCCCGCTTGTGGCGATGCTCTACCACAGCCTGGTCCTTACTCTTGGCGGACATTTCTGGCTGATCAGCGAGCTCGACCGACCGCGACGAGTCAAGCACACCCTCCGCTGTCTACGAAAATACTTAGTAGTCAACCTTTGTGTGGGACCAAGGCTGCAAGCACGGCTCACAGACCTGCACATAAGGGCTTCACGAGCGTTGGGCGAGACGCAGATTGGCCCCTAGCAGGGTGCCCGCGCCTTCCGATGGCGCTAAGGACGTCACCCTCTTCACCGAAAGCCCTTGTGCTCATCGCAACGGCAGGCACGGTGGGACGCCGGACGTCTCGACGTTCTGATGAGAGATCTACTAGGTCATCTAGTAGAGTGCCGGTGCCCGGCGACCGGCCACCGGGTTCCCCACCGGGAGCCGGTCGCCAGTGGCAGATCGCATACACGAGCACCCACCCGAAGGCAGATCGTGACGACCCAGTTGCGCCCTCGACCAGCGTCAACCTCGACGCCGGATGATGAGCCGATCCATGGCTGGGGCTGGGGTCGCTGGTTCTGGCGGTCCCTCACGTCGATGCGGACCGCCGTGATCCTGTTGGGGCTCCTCGCGGCGGCGGCAATCCCGGGATCGGTGTTGCCCCAGCGCAACGTCGCCAGCGACCCCGCCGCCGTCCTGAACTTCGCGACGGACAATCCCGAGCTCTACCCGTGGCTGGACCGCCTGGGACTGTTCGAGGTCTACGCCTCCCCTTGGTTCGCCGCGATCTACCTCCTGCTGCTGGTCTCCATGACCGGATGTGTTCTGCCGCGGTGCGCCCGGCTGTGGCAGGCAGCCCGCTCCGCCCCTGCGCCCGCGCCGAGGAACCTCACGCGAATGGAGGGCTATCGATCTTTCCCGGTCAGGGAGCGCGACCCCGTCGCAGACGAAGAGCCCGGCTCGGCCGGTCCGCTCAAGCGGGCCGCAGAGGTTCTGAGGCGTCGCGGGTTCCGTGTGGAGGTGGCGAAGGACGAGGTGCGTGCCGAGCGCGGGTACCTTCGCGAGGTCGGAAACCTCGCATTCCACCTGTCCCTCCTGGTGCTCTTGGTGGGTGTGGCCGCGGGCCGCCTATTCGGGTTCGAAGGGCGGGTGGCGCTCGCCGAGGGCGAGACCTTCACCAACGTGAGCTCGGCCTACGACGCGTTCACCCCGTCAGTCTGGACCGACACCGAGAGCCTGGAGCCGTTCGCATTCACCCTGGACGAGTTCGACGCCGAGTACGCAGCGGAAGGGCCCAAGAGCGGCGAACCTCGCTTCTTCAACGCGGCCCTGTCCTACCAGGCCGGCGCCAACGATGAGACGCGCCGCTTGGACGTTCGACCCAACCACCCCCTCGACGTGAACGGGACCAAGGCTTTCCTCACTGGGCACGGCTACGCGCCGGTTGTGACTGTCCGGGACGGCCGTGGGGACATCGCCTTTTCGGGGCCTGTCATCTTCCTGCCCAACGACGGCTCTTACGCCTCCGACGGCGTCGTGAAGGTGCCTGACGCAATGCCTCAGCAGTTGGGCTTCGAAGGGTTCTTCCTCCCCACCGCCGCCACGGGCCCTCAAGGTCCGTACTCGGCCTTCCCGGACGCCCTGAACCCGCAACTCTTCCTGACAGCCTTCGCGGGCGACCTGGGCGTGGACGACGGGGAGGCCCAATCGGTGTACACGCTGGACAAGTCAGGCATGAAGCAGTTGCGGCAGGCTGACGGCCAGCCGTTCGCCCGCGCACTTTCGGTCGGTGAAACCATGAAGCTGCCCAACGGACTGGGCAGCCTCACCTTCGACCGAGTGGGGCGGTTCGCCAACTTCCAGATCGCCTACGACCCAGGCAAGGAGATCTCACTCGCGGCCGGTGTGATGCTGCTGCTCGGGCTCACGACCTCCTTGTCGATCCGACGACGGCGGATCTGGGTCCGGGCCATTCCCGACGCCTCGGGCACCGCAGGGTCCTCGACTCTCGAGGTCGCCGGGCAGTCCATGACCCGTTGGCCGCTCCCGGACAAGGACATCGCGCACCTTGTCGAAACCCTCGCCGCGAACGCCACCGCACTGCATCCACCAGAAGGAAGCGCCTCATGAGCTTCAGTGACACGATGGCGAGCCTCTCGAACGGGTTCGTCTACTCCGCCATCGCGGTCTACGCGCTGGCACTGCTCGCCTACTCGGCAGAGGCCGCCGGGCGGGCGGCCCGGCGACACGTCGTCCTCGTGCCCGCAGCAACTGCAGCGGTGAACTCGCCCACGACCCCCGAACCGGAACCGGCGCCCGACGGTTGGCGGCGTCTCGGGGCAATCGGCACGTCGATGACGGTGCTCGGCTTCCTGCTCAACCTGGCGGGCGTGGCCGCACGGGGCCTCGCGGCCCAGCGCGCGCCCTGGGGAAACATGTACGAGTTCGCCATCGTCGGTGCGCTCGCTGCGGGTGGCGCTTACCTGTTCTTCCTGTCCCGGCGACCGGTTCGGGACTTCGGGGTGTGGATCGTCGCCATCGTGCTGCTCGCACTCGGCCTCGCTGTCACGGTCCTCTACACGCCGGTGGACGCGCTGGTGCCCGTCTTGAACTCCTACTGGCTGGTCATCCACGTGGCAGCCGCGATCAGCGCAGGCGGCATCTTCACCGTCGGTGCGGTCGCGACAGCGCTCTTCCTGGTGCGGACTCGCGCCGAGACGCGCGCAAAGGAGCGCGGCGGTGACGTGGATGGCAGGTACGCCGCGAGCCTTCCGCCGAGCACGACCCTGGGACATGTCGCGCATGCCGCCCACATGTTCGCCTTCCCGATCTGGACGTTCGCGGTGCTCGCCGGTGCCATCTGGGCGGAGAACTCTTGGGGACGTTACTGGGGGTGGGACCCCAAGGAGACCTGGGCGTTCATCACCTGGGTGCTCTACGCGGCCTACCTGCACGCCGCGTCCACCAGCGGATGGCGTGGTGTCCGCGCCTCCTGGTTTGCGCTGGCCGGTTACGCCGCCTTTATGTTCAACTTCGTCGGTGTGAACCTTTGGATCACCGGACTCCACTCCTACGCGGGCGTCTGACCCGCCTTGTCCACCATCGTGATCGGTCTCTTCACTGCCGTGACCACCCTCGTCGTCCTCTACCTGATCGCCCGCGCATCTCACACCGAGTACGACGACGACCCGAATCAGTGAACTTTCAATCCCCACCACACCGACACCGAGGAAGCACCTTGCGCGCACTCCCCGCCCTAGCCCTCACCGCGGCCCTCACGATTGCTCTGTCCGGGTGCACATCCGGCCCGGATCCCTCCACCTCCACTTCCTCGCCTGGAAGCACCAGTCCCACTTCCACGGACTCGCCGGCCGCCTCTTCGACGCAGGAAGCAACGCCGAAGGAGACACCGAAGCCTGGATCCGAACTGGTTGTCACCATCAGTGGCGACGAGGTCCTGCCCAACGCGAAGGAGATCAGTATCGATACTGGCGAATCCCTGGTCATCAGCTTCACCTCCGACCGGCCCGGCGAGCTTCATGTTCATTCCAAGCCCGAGCAGGTACTGGAGTTCCCCGCCGGCAAGTCGACGCAGGAACTGGTGATCGAGACCCCGGGTCTCGTCGAGGTCGAGGAGCACGAGACTGGCGCCGTGGTCGCACAGATCAAGGTCGGCGGATGAACCTCGCCCACGGCCTCGGCGGAGGCAGCGACCTACCGATCCCGGCCTCCTACGCCATCGCCGGCGGCACCGCGGCGCTCACGATCTCGTTCATCATCCTCATGCTGGCTTGGCGAAGGCCCCGGTACGACGAGCTGAGCGGCGGTGTCCGCGCCCATTGGATCGCCCTGGTTGTCGACAGTCGCGCCTTCGCACTCACCCTGCGCACGGCCGGTCTCGTCATCTTCGGCTTCGTCGCATGGGCGGCCATCTTCGGGCGAGACCTGCTGACGAATCCGACGTTCGGCGTCATCTACGTGTGGCTCTGGGTCGGGCTCGTGCCCCTTTCCCTGCTCTTCGGCCCGTTCTACAAGGCGATCAACCCGGCGCGGACGTTCCACCTCATCATGAGCAAGCTCACCGGTGGCGACCCTGACCGCGGACTTCTCCCATATCCCCCGTGGCTTGGCTACTGGCCGGCAGCAGGTGGGCTGCTCGCGTTCGTCTGGCTCGAGCTCGTGTACCCAGACGGAACCATGCTCGGCCCCGTCCGCCTCTGGCTGGCCATGTACCTTGCGGCGATGCTCATGGGCGGAGCGATCTTCGGATCCCGGTGGCTCGAGCGCGCCGACCCATTCGAGGTCTACTCCACCCTCGTCGGTCACCTGTCGATCTGGAGTCGTGAAGCCTCCGCGGATGGCAGAAGCCCCGGTGTGCTGACACTTCGGAGCCCCCTTCGAAACCTGGCCTCCGTTGGCGGCGAACCCGGCCTCGTGGCCGTGGTAGCAGTGCTGCTCGGCAGTACCGGCTTCGACAGCTTCAACTCGTCGACGTTCTGGGTCCAGTTCAGTCAGGGCACGAGCGCGGACATCACTCTGGTCAACACCGCGCTCTTGATCTTCGCCTGCACCCTGGTGGGTGGCACGTTCTCCCTGGCCACGATGGCGACGCTTGTCGTTCCGGGTGAGTCACGACGTCAGCTGCCTCGGGCCATGGCGCACTCGATCATCCCGATCATCATCGGGTACATCGTTGCCCACTACCTGACGTTCTTCGTGGAGTACGGCCAGCAGACGCTCATCCAGGTCAGTGATCCACTGAGCAACGGCTCGAACCTCCTGGGAACGGCCGACTGGTCGGTGAACTACTGGCTGTCCGAGGACCCGACGCGGCTCGCCACCATCAAGGTGCTGTCGATCGTGATCGGGCATGTTCTTGGTGTGGTGATGGCCCACGACCGCGCGCTCCAGACGATCCCGAAGCGCCACCACGTGATCGGACAACTGCCCTTGCTGGCCGCGATGACTCTTTACACCTTCGGCGGCCTCTACCTGTTGTTCGGCCTCTGAGGCTTCGATCGGCCCGGAAGAGCCCGGTCAGGTCACCAGTTGAGCTCGTGGCACGACCGGTCCGTCGCCGCCTCGACCTGCAGGGTGGCGTGCTCCATTCCGAAATCGGTGCGCAAGATTCTTTGGGCCTCCCGGAGCACGGTAGCGGAGTCGGCGCCAGCGACCAGAAGCAGGTGCGCCGTCGCGACGTGCATGCCTGAGGTGAGTGTCCAGGCATGGAGATCGTGGACGTCACCCACGCCCGCGATCCCCGCAAGATCCGCGGCAACCTTGTCGACGTCGAGGTCTGCTGGCGCGTGCTGGCCGAGCACGGCCAGGACCTGGCGACCCAGTCCGACCGCGCGCACCGCCACGAAGATCCCGATCGCCAGGGCGACGACCGTGTCCCACCACCCGTCCCCGGTCAGGACGACGAGGAGCCCGGCCACGATGACCCCGACGCTGCCGGCCGCGTCAGCGACCACCTCGAGGTAGGCACCTCGAACGTTCAGCGACTCGGAGGCACCCGCCCGAAGCATGAAGATCGACACGACGTTGATTCCAAGTCCGATCGCTCCGACGACCATCATGGTGCCTGTCTGCACCTCGACGCGCTCGCCCATCCGTCGCAGCGCCTCGACCACGACGTAGACGGCAACCCCAAGCATCAGCAACACCGAGAGCCCGGATGCGAAGACCTCGGCGCGGTACGAACCGAAGGTCCGTCGGCCGGTCGTGTCGGGCCGGGACGCGATCTTGGTGGCGACCAACGCGGCACCCAAGGCAACGACGTCGGCGGCCATATGTCCCGCATCGGAGATCAGCGCCAATGAGCCGCTGAGGATGCCGAAGACGAGCTCCACGATGAAGAACGAGGCGACCATCCCGAAGGCGACGGCCAGCCGCCATCGGTGCTTGCCGCCCGCGTGGCCCGTTGCCCCGCCGTGACCGTGTCCCGCGCCCATGCGGACCTCCTGGCGTCCTGGTGGTGTTGTCGGGGCCGTTCCTCGCGCACTGTTCGGTTCGGCAGCGTAGTGCCATACCGACCCCTGCCTCTACGAAGACTCATAGTAGATTGTTTGCATCCGGCGGCTCTGCCCCGGGCTCCCTCGCCGTCCGCGACCAGAGAGGCAGGCATGACCACCCCAGCGCCAGCGAGTCAGCCCCCACACGACCGGAGCGGGAGGACGATCCTGCTCATCGGGGGCGCAATGGTCGCACTGATCCTCGTGGCGGTCGGCCTCTGGGGACTGGCCGCAAGTGACAAGCCACCGGCACGGGAGACGGCTGAGAAGAGCGCTCCCGCCGGCGTGAAGGAGTACGACGTGGTCGCCGACCACGTGATCACCGAGGTCGAGTACGAGCAGACGCCCCCGGTCGGCGGCGCCCACAACCCGCTCTGGCTCAACTGCGGCGCATACGACGACCCCGTCTTCAGCGAGAACGCGGTGCACTCCATGGAGCACGGTGCGGTCTGGATCACCTACGACCCGGCCCTCGACGAGGCGGCTGTGGCCAAGCTGGAGGAGTCGCTGCCCTCGACGTACGCGATCCTCTCGCCGTTCGAAGGCCTGCCGTCGCCGGTCGTTGCATCCGCCTGGGGCCGCCAACTTGTGCTCGAGTCGCCCGACGACCCCCAGCTGGAGGAGTTCATCGCCGAGTACCGCAACGGAGGCGTGGCTCCCGAAATCGGCGCGCCCTGCACCGGCGCATCCGACGGCACGCTGCCACTCGACGCCGTCGAGACCATGGAGTGACCTCGATGACCTCTCCCATCAAGGCAGCGGTGCTGATCCTGGTCGTGGGTCTCGTGGCCGCTGTTGGCGTGATCGCCCTCCGCACTGCCGCCATCCCGGGTGCGACGGCATCGACGTACCCGACCGATGGCAGCGCCGATGCCGGCTTCGCTCGTGACATGCAGGCCCACCACGCCCAGGCTGTAGAGATGTCCTTCCTGATCCTGGACCGTTCCGAGGACCGGTTGATCCGCACGATGGCCCTCGACATCGCCATGACACAACAGCAGCAGGTGGGCCAGATGCACGCCTGGCTGGAGATCTGGGGTCTACCGCAGACCGGCGCCGACACACCGATGACCTGGGCAGCCGGCAACGCGATGTCCGACATGGGCCACTCCGCGATGCCGAGCCCCATGCCCGGGATGGCGACGCCGGCTCAGATGGCGCGGCTCCGCGAGGCCACCGGCCGTGACGCGGAGATCCTCTGGCTGAAGCTGATGCTCCGCCACCACCGCGCCGGAGTGGACATGGCCAGCGCCGCACTTGACCTGGCCGCGCGCTCTGAGGTTCGTCAGCTGGCGACAGCCGTCGTCGCGTCGCAGCAGTCCGAGATCGACATCATGCAGCAGTTGTTGGAGGAACGAACACTTTGACCGCCCTGCAGAAGCTTCGCCGATCCGTCGTACGAACCCTGGTGGTGGCACTGATGGCGGCATTGAGCCTGCTCGGGACGGGCCCGGCACAGGCACACACCGACCTGGTCCGGTCGTCCCCCGCCGAGGGCGAGCGGCTCTCGGCCCCGCCGCGCGAGATCGAGCTCCAATTCAGCGAAGACGTCGACCCGGGCCTGTCGACAGTCGTCCTCTCCCGAGACGGGAGTGACCCGGTCCGACTCGAGGTGGTCGGAGGTGAACAACCGTCCGTCCTCCTGGCAACCGTCCCCGCCGAGACCGCATCTGCCACGGGGGCGTGGAGTGTCGGCTATCGCGTGACATCCGTCGATGGGCATCCCGTCGACGGATCGGTCGACTTCATCGTGGCTGGCTCTGGCCCGGCGCCCCGCCCGGCTGGCGAGGTGCCGCCGGAGGAGGACGACCCCACGACCGTCACCGGAGCCGCCGAATCCCGGGCGTTGGGGACCGGCCGTTCTCTTTGGCAGTACGCCGGCCCGGCGATCCTGATCGGCGCGTTGGTCATGCTCGGCACGCTGCTGGGTCTGGCGCGCTTCGAGGGGCGCTCTCGCGCCACCGAAGCGCCTCCCACCAGGGGGGACGAAGCGCCATGAGGCGTGCGGTCGTGGCCGCGGGCCTGGTCACCGTGGCTCCCCTGGTCTCATTGATGCTGCTCGTCGTGACCGGAGGCACGGAGACAAGCCTCGTGCCGGGCTTGCCTGATGCTGGTGAGCTCACCCGCTACGGCCTTCCACTGACCCAGGCCCTGCGCGACGTCGCCGCAGCGGTCACGGTGGGCGCTCTCGCGTTGACCGTCCTCTGCGTACCACCCGGGTCTCCGGAGGACCGGGAAGGCATCGGCGGAGCGCGGCGCGCACTGCTTGACCTGGTCGTGGTCGCCGCCAGCACGTGGACGTGGTCCGGGTTCGCGCTCCTCGGCTTCGTGTACTCCGACGCCGCTGGTGTCCCTCTGACCAGCCCGGGGTTCGTGGAGGAGGTGACGTTCTTCGGACGCAGCTTCGAGCTCGGTCGGTATCTCGTGGTCAGCTCGAGCATGGGGGCCGTCGTCGCGGTGGGGGCGCTGGTCGTCCGTCGGATCAACGGCGTCGGCATCCTGGCCGCGCTCGCGGTCGCCGGGTTGTGGCCGATGGCGCTGACCGGACATGCGGCAGGATCACTGAACCACGACGACGCCGTGAACCTGCAGGCGATGCACCTGATCGGCGTATCGGTCTGGGCTGGGGGCCTGGTCGCCCTGATCGTGGTCCGGCCCCGTCTCGGTGAGTCGTTGCTCCCGACGGTCAAGCGGTACTCGGCGCTGGCCGGCTGGTGTCTGGCCGTGGTCGCAGTGTCCGGGCTGCTCGGCGCTTTCCTGCGACTTCCGAGCCTGGCTGACGTCACTTCGACCTACGGCGCGCTCCTGGGGATCAAGGTGGCGGCCGCGACCGTGGTGGCCGGGTTCGGGTGGTGGCAACGGCAGGTCGGCATCCGTCGACTCGCCCAGGGAAGGCAGCGCGCCTTCGCACGCATGGTGGTGATCGAGATCGGAGTGCTCGCGGCTGCCAGCGGCACCGGGGTCGCGTTGAGCCGAACCCCGCCGCCAGCTCCGCCCGGCGCGCAGGAACCGCTCACCGCGGCACAGTCCCTGCTAGGCCGTGAGTTGCCTCCCCCACTGGGCGCGGCCGAGTGGTTGACCCAGTGGGAACCGGATTCGTTCTGGCTGCCGATCGCACTACTGCTCCTCGCCAGTTATGCCGCCGCCGTGGCGCGGCTTCGATCGCGCGGTGACCGCTGGCCCCTCTCCCGGACCGTCGCCTGGACAATTGGCTGGGTGCTGTTCATCTGGGCGACCAGCGGGTCGCCGGGGGCTTACGGCCGTGTCCTGTTCAGCATGCACATGGTCCAGCACATGACGGTCGCTCTGGCCGTGCCTGCGTTCCTCGTCATGGGAGCACCCGTGACCTTGGCGCTGCGGACGCTGAGTAGACGCGCAGACGGATCCATGGGGCCGCGTGAGTGGCTGATGCGGATCGTCCATTCCTGGCCGGCGCGGTTGCTGGGCTCGCCCATCGTTGCCGCCGGGATGGTGATCGTCAGCCTCGCGGTCTTCTACTACTCCTCTCTGTTCGAGCTGTCACTGAGGACGCACACCGCCCACCTGCTCATGACGGCTCACTTCCTGATCTCCGGCTATCTGTTCGCGAACTGCCTGGTAGGGGTCGACCCCGGCCCGCGTCGGCCCGCGTACCCGCTGCGAGTCCTGCTGATCCTCGTCACGTTCGGCTTCCATGCCCTCTTCTCGGTGTCGCTGATGGCGAACAACAAGGTGCTGGCACGTGACTGGTTTGCCCCGCTGGACCGCACGTGGGGAGGGTCCCTCATCGACGACCAGTACCTCGGTGCCTCCTTGGGCTGGGCGCTGGGCGACTACCCCCTGGCCATCCTCGCGATGGCGCTGATCGTCTCGTGGGTCCGCGCCGACCGTCGGGAGCGACTGCGCTTCGATCGCAAGGCGAGACGTGACGGCGATCAGGAGCTGACCGCCTACAACGACTACCTGGCCCGACTGAGGTCTGAGTCAACGCTGGGCCGCAGCGGTACTGCCCACACGGAATCGGACCAAAGTGAGGGTGACCGCACACCCTAGGCATTCTCAGTCGCCACAGATCGCAGCCTGTGAGGGCATATCTCGCGAACCTCTACTAAGCCGAATAGTGTTTCTCTCAGGTGCCTTCGGGACGGGTCGATTGCCCGAGTGCGAGGCAGGCTGATTGAGCCTGCGCAGACGACTCAGGGAGGTCGAAGGTTGAGGGAGACGGAGCAGGAGCGGCCGACCAAAGGGCCCAAGAAACGCGCGCTGATGTTGCTGTTGGTCGCCGCCATCGCTGTAGCGGCGTCATGCTGGTTGATTCTCCGCCCATCCCAGGACCCGTCGCCCGAGCCTGGGGAGGTACTCATCGTCGGCCCACTCCAGGTGAACCTGGCCGAGGGTCACTATCTGCGTATTGCTCTGGCACTGCAGATGACCACCGAGGTTGTCGACGAGGTGGACGGCAGCAAGGCACTTGACGCGACCATAAGTCTCTACTCGGGCAAACCGCTGTCCGCGGTCTCGCAGCCGAAGCAACGAGCAGAGCTCAAGAATGAGTTGACCACGGCGATTCTCGAGCTCTATGCGGGTGAACTCATGGACGTCTACTTCACCGAGTTCGTGACCCAGTAGATCATCGGGCACATCGTCAGACACGAATTCTTCGGCGTCCTCCGCCAGCGTGAGGGCAGATACGCCGGCGAGTGCGGCCGTCGGACACGATCATTTCGACAGGCCCGGCGTTAGGAGTCTGCCCCGCCTGCCTCGCCCCCTCCGGGTGGTAGCGGCCTGGGCTCCGGCGACGAGTACACCCAAGAGGCCGACGAGCATGACCCCCGTCGCAACCTCCCCGCCAAATCTGACGGCAGGGGTGCGCGCTTCGCGGAGTGGCACTCGAGCGACGAGGACACCGGTCTCACGGAGGGGTGCGCGTTCCACCACCGTTCCGTCGGGGCCGATGATCGCGCTGATGCCGTTGGTGGACGCGACCGCGATGGCGCGCCCAGTCTCGATGGCCCGGACACGGGTGATGGCGAACTGCTGATCCAGCTGGGAGGTCCCCGTGAAGCTTGCGTTACTCGTCTGGACCACGATCAGCTGGGCTCCGCGCCGGATCTGCGGAGCAAGAACGTCGTCGTAGGCGACGTCGAAGCAGATCGCGTCGGCAATGCGGACCCCACTGACGTCCAGGGGGGCCGACGAGGTCCCCGGGAGCATGTCTCGAGGGATCTCATCGAAGCGGGAGGACATCCGCCCTAGTAGGCCTCGGAACGGGATGTATTCGCCGAACGGCACAGGGTGATGCTTGGTGTAGCGCGCAGCGGCGGGACCCTCCGACGTCCAGACGATGCCTTGGTTGAGCACGTTCCGGGGGGTGGGCCCGTCCACCATGCCCCCGACGATCACCGGCACATCGACACTCGCGACGGCGACCTCGATATCCGCACGCGCCGTGGCGTCGGTGAACGGGTCGACCGCCGTCGAGTTCTCGGGCCACACCACGAGGTCGGGCCGTGACTCGCCTCCGAGCTCGACCAGCTCGGCCAGCTCGCGGGTCGCCTCGACATGATTGTCGGTGACCTCCCGATGGTTTGCCACGAGCTGGCGGCCGTCGCCGGGGACCCCGCCCTGGACAACGGCGACGGTCATCGACCCGGCGTCCACCGCAGGGTACGGCGCAGCGAGCGGAACGAGACCGACACCGACGACAGCACCGAGGGCAGCGAGGCGTCCCCACCTGGCGCGCCCCTGCGCCAGGATCACCATGCCGATCATCCCGGCGGCAAGGGAGATGCACAGCCCTGTCGCGGTGACGCCGAGGTAAGGAAGCGTCGCGGCCCACGGGGTGTCGAGGACCTGGCCCCCCAGGCGGCCCCATGGCAGTCCGCCGAACGGCCATGCCGAGCGCGCCTGCTCGACTCCGGTCCACCCAATGGCGAACCAGATGGCGGCGCCGGGAAGTCCGGACAAGAGGCGCACGAAAAGACCCAGGACTCCGAACCAACAGGCCTGAACCAACACGAGGGCGACCCAGGCCGCTGGCCCGATCGACTGCGCAAGCCAGATCAGGAGCGCTCCCTGGAAGGCCACCCCGAAAACGAACCCGACCAGGATGCTGTCGCGCCTGGTGCGGCCCTGGAGGGCGACCATGAGGCAGGCCGGTCCGGCGAGGATGCCGACCGTTAAGCCGAAGGGTTCGAATGACGTCGCAAGCAGCAACCCCCCGAGGACGGCCGCGGCGGACGCCGCAGCACTGTTCACAGGGGGGTCTGCCAGCCGGTGATGAGGCCCTGCAGCTGGGCCATACCCGTGGACCAGACGCCTGAGAGCTGGGCCAGCCCGACGAGAACGAGGAAGGTCCCTCCCAGGCGGGCGATGAGGCCTTGGTGGTGGCGGACCCAGGCGAAGGTCTGATTGGCGCGGCCGTAGGAGGCCGCCGCTACGAGAAACGGCAGGCCCAGGCCCATGCTGTAGGCGAACGTCAGCAGTGCCCCCCTACTGGCGGTTGCCGACGTTGTCGAGAGCGTGAGGACGGCAGCAAGAGTGGGGCCAATGCACGGTGTCCACCCCACCGCGAACATGCCGCCTAGCAGCGGGGCTCCGGCGAGGCCGACACGGGGGGCGAAAGACGGCTTGTAGGTGCGGTTCAGAAGGGGGATCTTGCCCATGGCCCCCATGAACACGAGCCCCATGAGGACGGTGAGCGCGCCGGAGATCCGCAGCAGCGCGTCCTGGTGGAGGGTCAGTTGCCGTCCGATCTCCCCGAACGCGGCGCCGTACGCCGTGAAGACCCCAGAGAAGCCGAGCACGAATAGTCCAGCGCCCAGCACGGTCCGCGACGCGGCCGTTCGCTGCCGCACCGCGACCGATCGCCCGACTCCTCCTTTGCTGTTCTCTGCAGGCCCGTCGTTGGCTAGACCAGACACGTAGCCGAGGTAGGCGGGAACCAGCGGAAGGCAGCAGGGCGAGAAGAACGAGATCAACCCGGCGAGCGCTGCCACGAGCAGAGCCGCGATGATGGGACCCGAGAGCACCGTGTCCTGGATGTTGCCTGCGAGCATGGCGACCGGCATCGTGACCTCTACTGGTGGACTCGGACAATCTACTATGACCGATAGTACGATGATTGACACGACGACGACGAAGCAGGTGAGGACGTGCGGCAGCTGGGGCAGCTGGAGGCGTCGGTCATGCAGCGCCTCTGGGACTGGGACCGGCCGGTGGTCGTGCGTGAGGTGCTCGAAGACCTGCAACAGGGTCGGGAGATCGCCTATACGACGGTGATGACCGTTCTGGACAACCTCCACAGCAAGGGACTGGTCCGACGGGAGAAGCAGGGCCGCGCCTACGTTTACGTAGCAACCTTGACCCGCGAGGAGTACACCGCGGGACTTCTCGACCAGGTCCTCTCTCAGAGCACGGACCTCGGCGCCACCCTCCTTCACTTCGTGGGTCACATGTCGAACGACGAGCTCGCCGTGCTCCGGTCGGCTCTCGACAGCGTCGAGAGCACTGGCGACGACCCGCCCCGGGCGTCCCGGTGACCGCGCCGCTCATCCTCGCGTTGTTCGTGGGGGCGACGGCGGTGCTGGCCCCCCGTCACCTATTGCGGGCGAGCTGGGTGCACCGCTCGCCGCGCTGGGGCATCTGGGCGTGGCAGGCGGTCTCGCTCGCGGTCACTCTTGCTGTCTTGCTCATCGGCGTGACCCTTGCTCTGCCGATCTTGCCGATCGGCCCGCACCTCACCGAGCTCGTCCGGACAACGCACCTTGACGTCACCGACCACTACACGACACCGGCTGGCAACGGGCTGGCGGTCATTGCCGCGGTGTTCTCGGTCGCCCTGTTCGGGCGCGCGGCGATCCTGCTCTTCTCGAACCTCCGGCGGTCGGCACGCCGCCGCGCGCAGCAGGTCGAGGGGCTGCGACTCATCGGCACCCGCCACCCGGGCGGCTTCACTGTGATCAATCACCCCGTCCCGCTCGTCTACTGCCTTCCCGGGCGACAGCGCGCAGTGGTGGTCACCCGCGCAGCGATGGAAGTGCTCACACCACAAGAGCTCGACTCTGTGCTGGCCCATGAGCGGACTCACCTTCGTGCACGGCACGACTTGGCGCTGGCGGTGGCCGACGCCCTGTCCCGCACGTTCAGGGGCATCGGGCTGTTCACCACCGCCCACCAGCAGGTTGCCACACTGGTGGAGATGCAGGCCGACGACGCGGCGCGTGGCGTAGGAGCCCGCCACGCGATGGCGAGCGCCCTCGTCACGTTGGGCTCCACCGTTCGTTCCCCCGCGGCGCCAACGGAGACCAACCGCGTGGCGGCGCGGATCCGTCGTCTGGCGGAAGCATCACCGTCGATCGTCCGGCCCAGACAGCGTCTCGCCGTCGGGGCCTGTACCGTCGCGCTGCTCTCGGCGCCGGTCGCCTTGGCACTCGCACCGGCAATGGAGGCGTCGGCTCGCGACTGCTGTCACGTGGCCCTTCCGGCGGACCCTCAGCGCAAGTGAGGCAACGCCCCGGAGGCAAGACCCTTTCAGACTTTCATTCCTCGGTCCCCGGCCACGGGTTCCGAGCACAGCCATCGAGCCCGTAGGTCTGCTGCAGCATGACGGGCGCCGGCGATCCCGGGGAGGGGCGGGCCTCGTGCGATCCTCCGAGTGCGTGGCCGACCTCGTGGTTGATGACGTACCTGCGGTAGTCGACCAGCCGGCCCTTGTAGTGAGGCACACCGAACGCCCATCGCCTGGCATTGATGACCACGAGTGCGCCGTTGCGGCGTGAGACCTCTCCACGCGTCGGCAAGGGCGTGCACGGCGCGTCGGTTATGTCTGGGGAGGCAAGGAACATCCCGATGGTCGAGCCTGCGCCGACCTGCCTGAACGTATGACCGGTGACCGACGACCACCCCCGGGCATCCAGAAGCGGGCCACAACCCGGTGAGCGAACGCGGGGCCTGGGAAGGGCGGGCAACGGCAGACGCCGACCACTCTGACTCACCGCAAAGTCTGGGAAGCCGCCGTCGGATCGGCAGACCGCTCGGCGAGGACCGCCTCAACCAGCTCTCTCAGGGTCACGTATGTAGTCGGCCCTACTATCCGCGCCGCGATCCGGCCATCCCGGTCCACCACGACCGTGGTGGGCACGGCCACACCCAGAGCGCTACCGAAAGCCAACAGCGCCTCATCGCTGTCCTCAGACCGGAGACTCTCGTAAGGCACCCTCTGCCGTCGCTCGAAGGCTCGGGCAGCGCCCTCACTGTCGCGCACGTTGATCCCCACAAACCTCACGCGCCCCGCCGTTTCCCGAGCCGTTCTCACCAAGGCTGGGGCTTCCTGCCTGCAGGGCGCGCACCAAGAACCCCAGACGTTGTACACCGCAACCTGGCCATCGAGAGCCGAGCTCTCGAACTTGGATCCATTGAGCAGCTCTCCGGCAAAGTCGTCGACGGACTCACGCTCAGACACTGGAAATTGTTGAATGACCGACTCCCCCGTTGATCGGCCAGACGATGGCTCCTCCGCGCGCGTGATGGCCCACCAGGCTGACACGACCACCAGAACGAGCAGCGCCACCAACTGCACCGCCCAGGGCCCTCGCATCGGGAAGCTTGCCTGCGGCACCTGGGTAGCGTGGACCGACACGGCGCCGAGGTCCTTGTCCAACGATGCGGCCGACCGTTCGTCGGGACCATCACTAGGCATACTTTTCCATCTCCCTGCTGGTTGGAACGCGCGAAGAAGCGGCCTCGACCAACAGCGCACGCGCACCGCGTTCGCCACTACTAGTTGACATAGTAGTAGCGGCACGTGTGAGCGACACCCGTTGGGTCCGCCATGAGGTCGGGAGAAGGGTTCCGTTGCATCGCCGCTGGAGACCCTGCGCGATTGGGTCGCGCGGGGCTTGAGCCTTCATGGCGGCGCAAGCCGATTCCGCAGGCTTCTGCTCTCAACCGATCAGCTTCCCTTCACGAGAACGAGGTAGGTGTACGAGCGACTCTTCATGCAGACGGCATCCTTCTTGCGAACGACCGGAGGCTCAGCCATCGGGGTGTGGCTGCAACGCACCGCTCCCATTCGGGGCCGAAGCTGGCCCCCATCGCGCGCTCCTCGGCTTCGATCTGTGCCTTGCTGATCAGGAGGACGAACCCCGCGGCAGGGAGGAGACCAGGGGGCGAGCGCCTGGCGATCGCGGTGGCGACAAGTAGGCCGACCATCGCCAGGGACATCGGGTTCCGGGTGACTTGGAAGGGCCCGTCACTCACCAGGCGGCTGGCAAGCTCCGGGGCAAGCGGATCAACGGTTGTCTCCTGGCGCCCAAACGCGGTCACGGCCCAGATCAGGGAGTGCCAGGCTCGCCTTGCCGATCACCCCGGACAGCCCGAGTGAGGTCCGGCTCGGCAAACGGCCACCGAGAAGCGACTTCTGCGCCAGCAACGCGCCGGCCAGCCAGCCCAGCGGCGGCACCCGGCGGAGTTCAGCCGAGTTCACGGGCTGTGCCCTGCAGGTTTACCGGTCGAGATCTGATGCAGCGCGGTGTCGTTGCTGCAGCAGCCGTCGCCGCAGGGGGCATCGGTCTCGACAGAGCTGGGTCCGTGGGAGGTAGCTGTGGGTGCGCAGCAGCTTTTACCGCGCCAGGCCTCGAGGCCCTCGTTGACCGCTACCGCGGCGATCACCAGGCCGGCGATCGGGTCGGCCCACGACCAGCCCAGCGTCGCATTGAGGACCCGGCCGACGAGCAGCACGGCCGACAGATAGGTGCAGAGCAGAGTCTGGGTGGAGTCGGCGACGACGGCGTTGGACCCAAGGGCCTTGCCCGTGCGGCGCGGCGCCCATGAGAGGAACGACATGATCACCAAGGAGGCCGCGGCCAACCCGATGCCGACCGGCGAGGGGTCCGCATCGTGTCCGCTCGCCAAGGCTCGCACCCATTCGAACGTCACGTAGGCGGCGAGGGCGAAGAACGAGAACGCCATGAGGCGCAGTGCCTGCTGTTCCCAGGACTCGGGGAGCTTGTGGCGGGATGCCACAGAATGATGAGCCCGCTGGAGACCTCGACCACCGAGTCCAGGCCGAATCCGACCAGAGCGACGGATCCGGCAACGATACCGGCGGTGATCGCGATGATCGCCTCGATGACGATGTACGAAACTGAGGCAGCGGCCAGCAGTTTGCGCCCGCGGGCCAAGCCTGGCCTTTTCGGTCGCGTCGAGATTCGCGTGAGTGTGGACGTGGTTCCTCATCAGGCGCCTTCGAGAGTGGAGGCGCCGAAGTTCGGGCACAGCGTGACGGCGTCACCGGTCAGCGCGAGTAGTCGCTCGGCCGCGGCGAGCAGCTGCATGACGATGTCGGCGTGGTTCAGCGACCACATCGAGGCTCGTCCCTCCAATCGGAAGCTCACTCGCCCGCAGTCCTCCAGGCAGGCGAGGCGTACGTCAAGCTGGGCGTCAGGCAGGGCAGTGCAGGGCACAGGATCACCAACGCCGGCGTGGCCATCTAGGTTCAATTTGCCGGTGGTGAGCGGCGGCTCTGAATCCCCAACGCGGTCCCCTGGCAGGTCGACCCGCAACTCTTAGGGAACGCTTCTGACCTGCGCAAACGCGTGGCTTAACCCTACGTTCCCCCACGGGATTACCAGGTTCCGGAAACGGTGCCGGGCGAAGGTCGAGCCATGTACGACCCGGACAACCCGATCCCGCTCTGGACCGTCTCGTCAATGCAGCGCGTCGCTACCGAGCCAACCCTGGCTGATGCCGCGATCCGCTACGCCAACCTCGGGATACCGGTCTTCCCCTGCGTCCCGGGCGGCAAGCAACCGCTCACGCCGAACGGCTTTTACGACGCGACATCGTCGGCTCGCACCGTGCATCACTGGTGGCGGCGAACGCCGGACGCGAACATCGGCCTGCCCACAGGTGCCGACACCGGGATCCTGGTCGTCGACATCGACGTCCATCCTGGGGGCAGCGGATTCGCCGCGTTCGAGCGAGCACGGTCAGAAGAGCTCACCAACAGCTGGGGCTGGATCGTCCGCACACCCTCGGGCGGAATCCACGCCTACTACCCCGCCGAGACTGACCGCGAGCAGCGCTCCTGGCAGGTGCCTTCCTCGCACGTCGACTTCCGGGGCGACGGCGGCTACGTCATCGCTCCCCCGTCACGCATCGAGGTCGACGGAGAGCTCACGACATACGAGGTCATCGCGGTCACGACCCAGCCGGCGAAGCCGCTCGACGCGATCAGACTTCGGCAGTTCCTGGAGCCGCCCCGGCCTCGACCGGTAAACCCACCCTCGGGGCTTCCGCCGAAGCGGTGCCGCCCTCAGGCACTGGCCAGAGTGGTCGCCCTGACTCCCGAAGGTGGTCGCAACCGGGCCCTCTTCTGGGCGTCCTGCCGCATGGCCGAGGACGGCCAGACCCGGGCGCACGCAGTCAGCTACCTCATGCCGGCCGCGCAGTACGCCGGTCTGCCCGATCGCGAGATCGAGTCGACGATCGACTCGGCGTACCGGATCGCCTCTCGGATCGGCCCTTGGAGCGGCGTGGGCCCTCCCGTCCGGAGTGAGGCGATCCAGCTGTGAACACCCACGCCGAGTACCGCCGACACAGCTACCGGCCGCCCGAACCCTCACCGCCGGTGCCGGGCACCGAATCAGCACCCAACGAACTAGCTCACCACCACGATCCGTCGCTGTCCGCGGCGGAAGGGCAGGCATCGGCGAGGGCAGCGAAGGACATCGCATGGGTCCGGCCGACCGATCTGGCTGCGTACGTCACCCCCATGGTCGGGCGCGGAGTCGACCTCCATGCCGAACTGACCCGGCGCGCACGCCGTTCTCCGGTCGCGACCAAGCGCGTCCTCGCGCGAGGCGTCCCCAGCTCCCCGTCGCCTAGGCCGCCGGCGAACCGTACGGAGGGGCTCTCGCTATGAACCAATCGTTCAAGACCGCGAACGGACTCCGCCGGCTCCTGATGCGCCTCCGCGTGTCCGGGCCGCAGGCCTGGGAGCAGGACCCCGAGGCCCGCGAGCTGATGCTCTACGCCGCAGAGAAGTACGAGGCGCTGGCGATCAAGCACCGCTGCGACCGGACCGCTGGAGCCGCGGCGGCCTTCGAGGCAATGCGGACCTATGCCGTCCGCACAGCCGACGACCCGTGGGCAGTCGTGACCATGGCGGTCAAGGTCACGCTTATCGCCGAGGAGCGCGCCGACGGGCTCCTGTGCTCGGTCGACCAGGCCCGGCGCCCGGAGATCTCCCGGCACCACGACGTCCGCCGGTTCTGCGACACCGAAGCCGAGTTGCCCAACTTCCTCCCGGCGCTCGCAATCGAGCCGTTCAACCCCGACGAGACTCCACCGACCGGTGCGTACGAGGCGGTCGACGCGACGATCGACCTCTTCACCGCCCTCGGCTGGCCACGGGACACGGCGACCTGCGCGCTCGACTACATCTCCGCCCGGCTGGTCGAGTCCGGATCCCGCCCGAAGGCTCACGCAGCTCTGCGGCGTGACCACACGGCGCGGGCTCTCCTCGACATCGACCAGGAGGCGTGGTCAACGGTTCTGCGCATCGTGCTGGGCAATCCGAACCCCGACGAGGCCTGTACGTCGGACGGGCACGGAGTCCTCCTGAGGCTGCTCATTGAGCACCCGGTGGCCGAACTCCTGGACGACGATCTGCTGGTGTTCGAGATCAGCGAGACCGCTCCGCGACCGCAGGCGCGGATCCATGCCTGACACGCGCGGCCACATCGAACTCGACCGAGCGCTCGACTCGATCACCGTCGGAGTCCGTCACCGCAAGGACCCCGGTGACCTCGCACCGCTCATGGAGTCGATCGAACGCCTCGGCCTGCTCCAGCCGATCACCATCACCCCTGAAGGCGTCCTCGTATGCGGGTGGCGACGCCTGGAGGCTGTTCGCCGGCTCGGATGGCGCACGATGAAGGTCTGGGTCCGCTCGGGCATCTCGGACAAGCTCGAGGGCTTGCTTGCCCAGCAGGACGAGAACCAGCTCCACAAGCCGCTGAACGAGCTCGAGAAGGCGTCCCTCTACCGGGAGCTCAAGGCACTTCGCGCGGAGGAGGCTGAGCGCCGCATGCAGGCGACCCAGTTCGGGGCGTCCGCCGACACGGGCGACTCCGGCTGTGCGCCGGGGGCACAGCCGGGGGAGACAGGACGAGCTCGTCGACAGGCAGCGATGGCGATCACCGGGAAGGCGTCGTACAGCACCCACGAACGGGTCTGCGCGCTCATGGACTGGGCGTCCCGTAAGGCCACGCCTCCGGAGATCCGAGCCATGGCGAACGAAGCCCTCCACATGATCGAGCAGGGCGAGTCCGTGAAGCCGCTCTACCTCAAGGTCAAGAAAGCCTTCGAAAACTCACAGCAGCCACAGCCGGAGATCGAGACGGATCTTGCTCGGCGGGCTCGCGAAGCACGTGAGCGCGCCGAACGCGAGGTGCGCGAGAGGGGCCGCAAGAACCTCAAGCGCAACCACGGACCGGGCAGTCACTTCCGAAGCGTCCGCTCGTTCAACCTGACCTGGTCCGAACTCGACGGCTGGACGGAGCTGTACGACGTCGACGCCCTCGCCTCCCAACTGAGCAGCAACGACTGGCAACGGTTCGACCGCCTCGTGACAGCCACGATCGCGTTCCGCGACCAGCTCGTCGAGGCCCGGCGCCACATAGCGACATCGGCATAGGCGGCGCACCTATCGGACGTCCCTGAACCCGTCGCTCGGAGTTCCGATGTCCAACCTGACCGCCCGCCAAATCATGCTCCTTCTGGGATGCGCGCTGGCCCTGCTCACCGCCGGCGTCAGCATCTACGGTCTCGTCCGGGGACCTGGCGGCACGACCTCCGACTCATCGGCCGCGAGCAGGACGCAGGTCGAGGCGGGCGCGGATCCCGCCGACCCTGTCGTCACCCTGGGAGACCGATCGCTGCCCCACACGACAGATCCCATCTCGTACGCGCAGGCTGTAGCGGTCTCCCTGTTCGACTGGGACACGACGGCCGGTTTCCTCCCGACCGACTACACGGCCGCGGTCCTGGGGGACGCCGACCCGTCCGGCGAGGAGACTCCCGGACTCATCGACGACGCCGCTGCGTACCTGCCGACGGTCGAGCAGTGGCTCGACCTCGGTGCGATGGAGGTCGTGCAGACGATCGAGATCGACGACGCGTACGTCCCAGATTCCTGGTCGGCCGCGGTCGAGCAGGCCCACGGACACCTCCGACCCGGGACGACAGCCGTGACGATCACCGGCACTCGCCAACGCCGCGGAGTCTGGAACGGTGAACTGGTCGAGTCGTCGTACCCGGTCTCCTTCACGGTCTTCGTTGCGTGCCCGCCGTCCTTCGAGCGCTGCCACGTTCTGCGAATCTCGCAGCTCGACAACCCCCTGAGGTGAGACGCCGATGGCTATGAAGGTCCTTGCCATCGGCGCCGCGGCGGCAGTGTTGCTCGCGCCCGGCGCCGCGGTCCTCGGCGTGGCGACGCTGATCAGCCCGGCGGCCGCCGGGTCAGGGAGCTGCATGTGGGACGGCCAGTCCAGCACCAGCCTCGGAGTCGCCGGCCCCGTTCCCGCGAGACTCACCGCGACCAACGCAGACGGCGTCGCAGTCACCCTCGGCGAGCAGCAACTCACGCGGGCAGCGACGATCATCGCCGTCGGCAACCACGAGCGGATCCCGGCCCGCGGCCAGTTGATCGCGATCATGACCGCTCTGACGGAGTCGTCACTGCGAGTCCTGTCCAACACGAGCGCGTACCCCGATTCCGCCAACATCCCGAATGACGGCGACGGCAGCGACCACGACTCCGTTGGCCTCTTCCAACAGCGACCTGCGGCAGGTTGGGGGACGGTCGAGAGCCTGATGGACCCGGTCTGGTCATCCCGTGCGTTCTATGGTGGCGACAACGGCCCGAACCACGGATCTCCCCGCGGACTCCTCGACATCCACGGCTGGCAGTCCATGGACCCCGGCGCGGCGGCGCAGGCGGTGCAGGTCTCCGCCTATCCGGATCGGTACGCCGTCAACCAGCCAGTGGCCGAGAAGGTGCTGAGCACCCTCAGCGGGGTCTCACTCAGTAAGGATCTGGAGTGCGCGCAACCCGCGGGTGACCTGCCGGCCAACCTCCCACCTGGCTTCCCCGGAGCACTCATCACCGCGGCCGCCTCGCAGCTCGGCAAGCCGTACGTCTGGGGCGGTGGAGACTTCAACGGACCGGCGGGAGGCGGATTCGATTGCTCGGGCCTCGTGCTCTACGCCGCATACCAAGCCTCCGGCGGCCGGATCCGACTCCCCCACTACTCAGGCGACCAGATTCACTCTGGAGCCGGCATCCCCTGGGCGTCCAAACAGCCCGGCGACCTGATCTTCTTCAGCTACCCCGGCGCCGGCGGTCCCCATCACGTCGCGATTTACGTCGGAGGTGACAGGATCATCCACGCTCCTCGAACCGGCGACGTCGTCCGATACGGAACGATCGGTGAGTTCGCTGGCGAGACGCTGACGGTTCGACGTCTCGGTTGACTCCTGCTCGACCACTGAGGGCCACGCATGCTCGGACGACCTCAGTTCTTGTTGTGGCCCAGCGAGCGCGCGTGGAGGACTTCCTTCCAGTAAGACTCGCGCTCCAGGACGTGGTCGTCGTCGGTACGCATGGACCAGAACTCCAGCAATGCGAACTTCATGTTCGTCCGGAAATGGTCCTCACCCTTCTCGTCCAAGAGCTCCTTGAGACCTACGTTGTTTCCGTGCAGCGTCGCGGCGTAGGTGCTCCAGCGCTGCCAGATTCCGGTGTCACCGTAGGCCGACCCGACGTACCTGGCGCCGGTCGTCTGGTCGTGGATGACGTAGACGCCCTTCATCTGCTCGAGGGCGATACGCCAGTCAGGTCGCTGCTGGCCCACGATGACCTGAAGATCGGCGAGCGTGTGGTTGATGCGATCGTGGCCCGGGAAAGGGTCGCCCACAAAGGCCTCTTCGAGGATGGATGAGACGGTCATCTCATCCAGGCAGGACTCCATGGTCCGGCGCCGTTGACGTCCGGCGAGGTGCAGCCGGACGTAGAGGCGGCGGACGAAGGGGCCCATCAGATCGTCGCGCGGGACGACGTCGTAGGAGTAGGTCCTCGGCTCGGGCCGCCGGCCGACCACCTCCCAGACCCCGCCGAAGAGCCAGAGAGTCTGATCGTGGCGGTCCTGGGCGAGCGAGAAGATGAACTGCCTGTTGAAGGCATTCGTCTCTGGGCGCCAGGAGTTCCAGCGCTGCCACTCCTCGGGGTCGTTGGCCAAGATGTCTATGGGGTAGTTCTGCCCGTTGAAGACCGCACAATGCACCTTGCAGGTCGCGGGGTCGAGATTCGCCGGTAGGAGAGAAGCGAGCGGGATCGGCGGCTGCATAGCCCCGGACCCTATGCGGGCGGTCCGACGTTTGAACTCGAATGCGAGCCGACGCGCACCTGAACACCATGAGCGCGACCTTGTTGATCGGGATGGATGCGAGCCCCGACTTCGGAGCTGTGGGCGGAGCCGGCGATCTCCGGGCCATTGTCGGCGCGCTCTTGACCTATGGCCTGATCATCGCCGTACTCATGCTCGTCATCTCGGCCACGACCTGGGCGATCGCGTCCAGCTCCGGCAGCTGGCACGCAGCCCAGAAGGCGAAGCTCGGGTGCTTCGTCGCCATCGGCGGTGCCGCGCTGAGCGGCGCCGCGCTGGCATGGGCGAACTGGCTGCTGGACATCGGTGCACACCTGTAAGTCGTCCGCCCGTCCGACGTCAGGAGCCCTCCGATGGACCTTCTCACAGCAGCTCTCCTAGTCCCGCTCGACATCGAGATTGACCCGAACTCCAACGGCCTACCCGGGATCGGCCAGCTCAAGAAGGTCGTCGGGGCCTCGATGACGGTCGGGCTGGTCCTCGCCGTACTCGCGCTGATCATCTCGGCCATCGTCTGGGCACTGGGGGCCAACTCGTCCAATCCCCATCTCGCGGGTCGCGGCAAGCTTGGCGTCCTCGTCGCCCTCGGCGCCGCGATCGTCTGCGGCGCTTCGGTGACGCTGGTGAACTTCTTCTGGAACGTCGGCCAGCAGGTCTGAGGGTCCAGTCATGGGTGTGTGCGACGTCCCGGTGATCCACGAGGTCTGCAACTCCGCCGGCGACGCGGCCGGCGCAGTGGTGACCGCGCCGTTCGACTGGCTCGCTCAGGGAATGGGCGGTGCGGCCGAGTGGATGTTCACCTCAGTCTGGAAGGTCATCGACACCACGACGTTCGTCGACGTGACCAGCGGTGAGTACACGAAGGTCTACAACATCATGTTCGGCGTCGGTGTCTTCGTGATGCTCGGGTTCTTCATGCTGCAAGTCATCGGCGGCATGATCCGCCGCGAGCCAGCCGCGTTGTCCAGAGCAGCGCTCGGCCTTGCGAAATCGATCCTTGGATCCTTCGTCGCCCTGGCACTTCTCGGCACGGCGCTCGAGATTACGGACCAACTCTGCCTCGGCATCGTCAACGCCGCAGGGACGAACATGAACGAGATGGGCGACAAGGTCGCCGTACTCGCCGCCGGACTCGGAGCGATCAACCTCAGCGCACCCGGCGCGGGCGCGATCCTGACGATCTTCCTCTCGAGCCTCGCCATCGTCGGCGCAATGGTGGTCTGGATCAGCCTCCTCATTCGCAAGGCCCTGCTGCTCATCGCGATCGTGTTCGCGCCGATCGCCTTCGCCGGATCCAGCTGGGACCACACCCGCACCTGGCTCAGCCGCTGGGCGACGTTCGTGATCGCGATGATCCTCTCGAAGGTCGTCCTGGTGGTGATCTTCTTGCTCGCCACCGCGCAGGTGTCGGCTCCGATCGATGCAGACCTGGAATCTGTCAGCCAGCCGATGGCCGGCGTCGTGCTGATGCTGATGGCCGGGTTCGCACCCTACCTGACCTACAAGGCCATCGCATTCATGGGCTTCGACATGCACCACGCGATGTCGGCCGAGCAGGAGGCCAAGGCGTCCCTCAACCGGCCGATGCCGATCCCCCTCTCGCGCCGTATCGGCAGTGAACCCGCCAAGATCCTGGGAGACGGCGTCGGCCGCACACCGACCGGTGGGTCCCCTGCGATCACACCCTCCGCGGGCGGCGGCGGGCCAGCCGGAACCACCTCGGAAAGCGGCACAACTGGTGGGGGTTCGGGCGGAGCAGCTGCCGCGGGTGGCGCTGCGGCTGCTGGCGGCGCGGTCGCCGCGGGCGCAGTGGTAGCGAAAGAAGCTGCGGCAGCCGGACCGCGTTTCGGTGGGTTCGTCGCCACTCAAGCGACCGGACAAGTAGAGGCCCATGAGTCGACGGCACCGTCAGTGGTCCCGCCGCCGGCCGCGGACACGACGCTTGCCGCGCCCGCAGGACGGAAGTGATCCTCGGTGAGTTCGTCGAGCAGCATCGAACCGTCGCTCACACCGATCAAGCTCTCCCGACTGACCAAGCGCGGATTCCTCGTCGGGCTATCTGGTCCCCAACTCATGATGGCGAGTCTTGCCGCCGGGACGCTGATTCTCGGCCTCTACCTCGGTGCGGTGATCGTGACCTTCCCGATCATCCTCCTCTTCGTAGCCCTCGGGTTCGCCGGCGTCGGCGGCCGGAAGATCGTCGAGTGGGGACCGATCGGAGCACGCTGGTTCTGGCGCTCAACCGGAGGCCAGTTGCTCTACCGCCGTCGTATCGTCAAGCCGCGACCGGCTGGAACGCTGGCGCTGCCGGGCGACGCCGCCCGCCTGAGGCAGTGGGTCGATCCCGAGACTGGCGCTGTCATGGTCCACGACCCACACGCCGCGACCCTGACCGCGATCGTCGGCGTCTCCCACCCCGCCTTCGTGCTCCTCGACCCAGCCGAGCAGGAGCGTCGGGTTGTCAGCTGGGGACGTGTGCTCGCGACCGCCTGTCGATCCGGGCGGCTGGCGTCGCTCCAGGTCATGGAGCGCACGCTCCCCGACTCCGGCAAGGGCCTGGCGGACTGGTGGGAGCAGCACGGAAGCCGCACGGACGCGTGGGCGTCGACGACTTACGGAGAGCTCGTCGACCGCGCCGGTCCCGCTGGCGAGCGTCACGCGAGCACCATCTCGATCTCCCTCGACGTCAGGGCTGCTGGACGCGCGATCCGGGCCGCAGGCGGCGGGAATCGCGGCGCTGCCGCTGTACTCCGTCAGGAGATGGCGACGATGCTGGCAGCCCTACGGTCCGCTGACCTATCCCCTTCTGACTGGCTCACGCCTGGCGACCTCGCCCTGATCCTGCGTTCGGCATACGACCCAGCTGTCGCTGGCGCGTTGGAGCGCCACGGCGCCGTCGGCCGCGACCTGGCAACCGCTGGACCAGTTGCGGTAACCGAGTCCTGGGGCAGCCTTCGCAGTGACTCGGCGCATCACTGCGTCCTCTGGATCAGCGAATGGCCACGCTCGCTGGTTTTCCCCGACTTCCTCGCCCCCCTCCTCCTGTCCTCTGGAATCCGACGAACCTTCTCCCTGCTCTACACACCGATGCGTACCGACAGGGCGGCGCGTGACATCCGCAAGAAGAAGACCGAGTACATCTCTGACGCGGCTCAGCGGCAGAGGATCGGCCAGATCGAGGATGCCCAGCAGGCGGCTGAGTACCAGGACGTTCTCCAGCAGGAGGCGGACCTTACGGCCGGCCATGGCGTGCTCCGGGCAACGGGCTTCGTCGCGGTCAGCGCGAGCGATCCCGACGAGCTCGAGCGCGCTGTCGCAGCGATCGAGCAGGCAGCGATCCAAGCGTCATGCGAGACCCGTCGGCTCTGGGGACAGCAGGCTCAGGGCTTCGCCGTAGCCGCGCTGCCACTAGCACGAGGTGTCTAATCGGGTGTCTCCACTGGCTGTTTGAGAGGCGGCCGCGTCTGCGGGGCCGATGAGCGCCCACCAGTCAGCGATTAGCGATTAGGCCTTGTACTTGCGAACTCGGTCGAACCACTCCTGAACGAGCGCGTGTTCCTTCTCCAAGTCCTCTATCGGTGGAGCGGAATAGATTAGTGCGGCGTCCTTGTCGTGCCGGCGGGCCCATCGAGAGCAGCGCTTGTAGGACTCTTGGAATTGCTTGTTGTCCTCATCCGTAATCCTTGCGACGACCTTCATCATCGTCACCTGGACCTCCAGGGTGCCGCGGTTCACGAGCGCGTCGGCGACGTTCTGACTGATGAACCGCTCCCAGGTCTCGGAGAGGTTGCCGGCCCACATCGCGACCTCACGGTCGTAGGTTTCGCTGTCCCAGCCTGCGGCGTTGCTCTTGATCCTTACGAGGTCTTGCTTCAGCCATCCGAGGCGGCCGGGTGCGTCCTTCACTGCCCAGGGATGGTCGTCCCGGCACGCACCCGGCTGCTGGTCGGGTCGGCCGCGCTCGATGGTGCGGGCGGTGAACTCGATTTCCTCCTCGCCAGCGCACCGCTTGATCTCGGCGGCGAACGTGGCGTCGTGCGTGAAAACGATGACCTGTCGTTCTTTCGCGAGGTCAACCAGTCGCTCGGCGACTCGGCCGCGACGCTCATGGTCGAGGCTCGTCACCGGGTCATCGAGCACGAGGCTAGACCGGGACTGGTCGAAGTGGGCCTCCGTGAAGAACCCCGCCAGTCCAAGCGCTGTCTGCTCGCCCTCAGAGAGAACCTGTGGGAGTTCGGCGCCCAGCGTTGTGCCGATGAAGTCAGGCCTGTGGAGCAGTGCCCCCTGTCTTCCCTTCTTGTCCTGGAGCGTGACTCCCTCGACCCGTAGCCGCTCGGACTCGCGGGAGAACCGGTCCTGGACCGCGATCGTGACGTACTTCCGGGTCAGTTCACCGACCTTCGTGGTGAGACCCGTAGTCGCGGTCTGCTTCCGGGCCTCCTCGATACAGCGCCGCGCGAGGAGCCGATCACGTTCCGCGATGAGCATGTCTTTGGCGCCCGCGAGCACGATGCGTGCGCCGAGATCGCGCCGCTGATTGGCGACTTCCTCGATCTTGACGGCGAAGTCGCCGGCGTCGATCGCCCGGGCCTCCGTGCGCAACTCGCCGGCCAACCTGTCCAACTCGCTGACCAGGCCGGTGACCTCCACCCCGGGCAGCAGCTCTCGTAGCGGGTGAGCGGCGAGTCCGTGCTGGCGGGTCCGGAACACGCCGAGGGTGCTGTCCACCTTGGCCTTCAAGCCAGCGTGGTCCTGCTCCAGAGCGGCGGCGGCGACGGCTACCGCGGCAGGATCCACCTCGACGGCCTTGATTATGCTGAGGGCCCGGGCGAGATCCCCCTCCGCGCGCTCGGCCTGCTGCTCAGTGTCGTCTGCCAAGAACGACTCGAAGCGGTTCAGGCGCTGACTGGCATCACCAGAGAGTTGCTGCTGACACAGCACACAGTGCGCCGCCTCGCCGGTGTGCGGGTACGTCTCAGCCGGGTAGGCCTCGGCCTCGGAGAAGCGCCTAGCGGCGTCCCACAGGGCCCTCCATGTCGAAGTACCCACACCACCGACCGGCTCGCCATCGAACGACGCCGTCGACGCCATGGAGGCCGCAGCACGCTTCTCTCGCGCAACCACATCGAGTCCCCGTAGAGCCGTGACCGCATAGTCCCCGAGCCCCTGCTCCAGGTACATCAGGTGCGCCGAGACCGCCTCGGCGGACCCGGCTGCCGAGTTCAGCCGGGCCTTCTCTTGTTCAGGGTTGGTCGACCGCAGACGCGCCTCCTCCGCATCCAGGCGAGTGGCCTCTGACTCGTGGTCCCCAGGAAGAGCACACGCGGTCTCGATGTCGCTGTCGGAGGTATCCGCGTTTAGGGAAGCGGCGAATGCCGCCGTGGGCGAACCTGGTGCCAGCGCAGGCATGGTTGCTGCTGCGCGCGCGTTCTCGCCTAGCATTCGATCGAACTCACGGCGAACGCCCTCACAGACGTCGTAGAGGTCGTCGAGCAGCGTCAGCACGGACGGCCTATAGGCAATCTCCGCCTCCGTCGTCAGGTACGCGTCGCCGCACTTTTCGTCGTAGAAGGCCACACGGCCAAGCGGCAGCGGCGGCAAGCCAGCAAGGTCAGCGTCCGCGGCGACACCGTCAACCACGTAGTCCAGGTGACCTTCGCGGATCTGCTGCTGAGCACCGAAGACGTTGGGGAGAATGTCCTCCCGATGCCGCGTGCGGACCATCTGCTTGACCAAGCGGGCATAGCCAGACTTTCCGCTGCCGTTGAATCCGAAGACCACCGTCACGCCATCGGTGCCGAACGTCAGCCGCTCCTCGGGACGGAGTCGGTTCACGTTCTTCACGTCCCGAACGGCCAAAAGCTTCACCTGGTCCTCGGTCGATTCGGCAGGTGGACGCACGGCAGCCAGCCAGCCACCGTTCGGTGGCGTCGGAGACGGTTCGAGCAGGGACGCCGCGATCGCCGCGTGATCATCTGGTCCGATCTTTTCGCCCGACGCCAATCGGGCCAGCGCCTGCTGCTGCCACCAAGGACGCGATTCCGCCCACTCAATCAACTCGCCATACAGAGTCACGCTGCACCACCGCACAGGGGACGAAGTGGTACAGACGGGGCAATCCGGGTGCGATCAGACGGCAAGGCGGGTGTTCTCCTCGGATCCGTATAGAACTGAAGCCACGTGGGCGGAGACTCACACCGTAAGGGCGTCCACCGACAATCGCAGGCAGCCGCTGAGCCTTTGTCAGGGACGGTTTCGGCGGTGACGAGTTCTGCGTTCTTACTGGGTGTGTCTCTATCGGCGACTGAAGGGCCCGCCGGCTCCCATTTACGGGATCTGTCGCGACCGCGCTTCGTGAGCTGGCTTGTCAGGCTGCAGGTGCCCCTCGCAGGCAGCGTCGCTTCCGGCAGATGTAGCGCAGCTGCGCGCAACCTGGCCGGGCTCCGCAGGACCGGCAAGCGCCGCCGTGTCCGCCGCCGGGATATCGGCGACGCCGCCGACGAGTAGACCGGCTCAGTTACAGGGAGCGCCCTCACAGCAGGGCCGGATGTAACCGCAGCCGTCGCAACGCTCGTGCGAGGTATCCCAGCGCATCAGGGTGTCGCAGTTCGGGCAAGGCTCCGTCAGATCGGCCACGGCCACAGGGTAGGTCGGCCAGCGACCGCCCACACGGCGACACGGCGGACCTCCACGCGCACCTCATCGATGAAAGCCATCGACCGAGGAGCCACCGATGCCTACCTTCACCGACCCGGTCGCCGACGCTGAAGAACTCCGGGAAGCAGTCCGCGGCCTGGCCCACGCGACGCGCTCGATCGAGAATCCGACCTCGCTCTATGCCGTACTCGGGTCCATCAGCTCCGCGCTCGTGTCGCTGAGCCAGTCGCTGCACCAGCTCGGCCAGTTCCACGATGGGCCGACTCGCAAGCAGGCCTGGATGAACGGCGATGCCCACGCCGGGCGCGCAGCGTCGTACAGGGAGTCCTGGGAGCTTCATCGCGCAGCAGAGATGATCCATCAGGTTGCGGACTGCGTGGACCGGGCGCACGAGATCGAGGCGACAGTTGCCTACGACATCGACGACTACCCGTCGCTCGCACCGGTCCAGCGCTCATCGCGTCAGTCCGGGATGTCGCTGTGACCGGGTGGCAGGACGGCCGGCTGCACTCAGCTGTCCTTGTCTCGCCAGGCCGGGAGCGGCGGCACGATCGCAAGCTGCGCAAGGCAGCCGCGCGAGAACTCCTGTCCGCTGACCGGGATTCCCGGCGTACAGAAGCGAAGCGCAAGGCCGACCAGCTCTCCGCTGAGAAGCGGGCAACCGTGACGCTCCCCCGCGCCGGCGAATCGGGTCCGGCCGCCCTCCGGACTCCCGGACGATTCCGCATCCCGCGCCATCAGGACACCTCCGCGACCCTGGCGGGCGCGTACCCGTTCCTTGCCGAGGGCGGCTTGGGCAGTGAGGGCGTCTTCGTCGGCCAAGACCTGTACTCGGGCAGCTCATTCGTCTACGACCCCTGGATCCTCTACGCCCGCGGTCTCATCACCGCACCAAACCTTGTCCTCGCCGGCATCGTCGGCTCCGGCAAGTCGTGTCTCGCCAAGAGTCTCTACACGCGATCCATCCCGTTCGGCCGCCGGGTATACGTGCCCGGCGACCCCAAGGGCGAGCACACGGCGGTTGCAGAAGCCGTGGGTGGCCGAGCCATCGCGCTTGGCCACGGGATGTCCAACCGGCTCAACCCGCTCGACGAAGGCCACCGCCCTTCAGGTCTCGACGACGTGCAATGGGCCAGCCAGATCGCCTCCCGCCGCCGCGACCTCGTCGGCGCGCTCGCTGAGACCGTGCTCGACCGGCGACTCAGCCCTCTTGAACACACTGCCGTCGACATCGCGATCGACCGCACGGTCCGGAGCGCCGAGGTACCCGTTCTCCCGATGGTCGTCGAAAGGCTGCTCGCGCCTGACCGCACCGATGACCCGGACGGACGCCTCACCGAGGACGGCCGACTTGTTGGGCACGGTCTCCGTCGACTCGTCGCCGGAGACCTCGCTGGGCTCTTCGACAGGCCTTCGACGGTGACGTTCGACCCGTCCCTCCCGATGATCTCGCTCGACCTCTCACGCGTCACCGAGAATGCGACCCTCATCTCGGTCCTCATGACCTGCGCATCGGCATGGATGGAGTCCGCGCTTCTAGACCCCGCCGGTGGCCAGCGCTGGGTCGTATACGACGAAGCCTGGCGCCTCATGTCGCACCCCGCCCTGTTGCGACGGATGGACGCTCACTGGCGCCTCGCTCGCCACTACGGCATCGCGAACATGCTGATCTTCCACAAGCTCACCGACCTCGACAACGTCGGCGACCAGGGGTCGGCGATGCGTGCGCTCGCCTCCTCGCTACTGGCCAATGCCGAGACCCGAATCGTCTACCGCCAGGAGTCCGACCAGCTCGGCGCCACCTCAGTGGCACTCGGGCTCACCGGCACCGAACAGTCCCTCATCCCCACGCTCGGCATCGGCCAGGGCCTGTGGCGGATCAAGCACCGGTCGTTCATCGTGCAGCACCAGATGCATCCCGCCGAGCTCGAGCTCTTCGACACCACCGGACGGATGACAGGAGGCCCGTCGTCGTGACCACACACCCGACACGCTCGTCGCGCGAAGCCAGGCTCGAGGCGCTCCAACAGCAACTCTCGGAGTCCGTTGCAGCACTCGTCACGGGTGAGGACTGGAAGCGAGCGCTCACGTTCGCCGCGCAGTTTCGCTCCCGCAGCTTCAACAACACCATGCTGATCTACGCCCAGCACTTCTCGGCGTTCAATGAGGGGCGCGTTCCTCAACCGACCCCGATGTACGTCGCCGGGTTCCACCAGTGGCTCTCCCTCGGGCGCCACGTCCTGAAGGGCCAGCAGGGGTACGGGATCCTCGCGCCCGTAACGGCGAGGTTCGCCTCGACGAACCCGGCCGATGCCACTTCGTGGCGCCGGCTTGCCCGCGGCGAGAAGCCCGGACGCGGCGAGATCGTGAAGTCGAAACTCGTCGGTCTGAAGCCCGCTCATGTCTGGGACGTGTCTCAAACCACCGGAGACCCGGTGCCGGAACTCCCCCGCCCGGACCTGCTCCAGGGCGAGGGTCCACCCGGCTTGTGGGACGGCCTCGCCGATCAGATCACTGCGCTTGGGTTCGAGCTTCGATTGGTCTCGTCTGCTGCGGCGATCGGCGGCGCCAACGGTTTGACCGACTTCCTCGCCCGCGAGGTCTCGGTGCGAATGGACATGGACGACGCCGCCCAGGTGAAGACTCTCGCCCACGAACTCGGGCACATCCTCCTCCACGCTCCGCGGGAGAACGTGATCTCCACGGATGTCGCCGCCGACGCGACCCTGCACCGCGGAATCGCGGAGGTCGAAGCGGAGTCGATCGCCCTGATGGTCGGCGCGGCGCACGGGCTGGACACCTCGACGTACACCGTCCCCTACGTCTCGACGTGGGCAGCTAGTGTGCCCGGCAAGACGCCGGTCGAGGTCATCCAGTCGACGGCCGAGCGGGTGAGGACCTCCGCGCTCGGGATCCTCGACAAGCTCGACACCCCCAAGGTCGGCGACGGCAATCCGCCCGGCCTCGATCGGGAGGCGCTCAACCAGCGGGGAGCCGAACCGATTATTCCCCGTGTACGACGCGACGGGGCGGCGCTGGGGCTATGAAGATCCCCATTGTCCTCCCCACCGTCCGCTTCGACATCGACACCGAGGGGCGACTCGAGGTCAGCGTCGACGGCCAGCCACGGGCAGGCGATCGGACTCTGTCTCGCGACGACGTCCGCTCAGTTCTCTGTGAGGTCACTGCGAACCTCGGCACGGCCGTTCGGGTCGAGGTCCACGAGGCAGACGGCACGACGTACTGGGACATCGAAACCCCTCCAGCGAGTCCTGCTCCCGAAGCCGCCCCCGGGCCCGAGACACCAGCACGCGCTCTTGCCGGCAGCGGCTTCCGCCCAGGTGAACAGGTCGCTCTCGCCTTCGTCGTAGCGCGTCAAGAAGCCGATGGCAACGGCAATGCCGCCATCAACCTTCCACCTGCGCTGTTGACCGCAACACGCCACGGACTCGTGCTTCTCGGCCTGACCTCGCTGACGGTCGCGCCAGTCGAGGCGCAGGCATGAACCCGCGTGCTCGCAGCGCGAACGACGAGCTCGTCAATCTTGCTCTGATGGGTCTGATCGCGCTGTTCGGCTCTGGGCTCGCCCTCAGCGTCGCAGGAGAGGTCGCCGCCTTCCTGGCCGGTGAGCCGGGTCCCCGCGGAGGTGTCGCAAGTGGGCTTCGGGTCCTCACTGACCCCGGGGACCCCGGCACGGCGCTCGGCACACCCGGGCTGTCGGCCTCGGCGTACTGGCTCATCGTCGCAGCCATCCTCACGCTGATCGGTATCGCTGCGTGGCCTGTCTGGACCGTCGTCGCGCGACTACGCCACCGCACCAACCACGATCCTCACAAGATCGATGGCATCGCCACCCGCCGAGACATCGACCTCGTCGCGTCGAAGCGAGCGCTCGTACGCCGAGGCGAGACCCTCCGCCCCTCGATCAGCCGTCCGCGGCCCGAGGATGTCGGTTACCTGCTCGGGCGAAGCTGCGGCCGCGAGATCTGGGCTTCGGTGGAGGACTCGATTCTGGTCATCGGGCCACCACGCTCCGGCAAGGGCTTGCACCTGGTCATCAACGCGATACTCGATGCCCCCGGAGCCGTCGTCACGACCTCCACTCGGCCGGACAACTTCGTCGCCACCATCGCTGCCCGTAAGGAACGCGGGCCTGTAGCGCTCTTCGATCCGCAGCACCTGACCGCAGGACTCCCGATCGTCGCCGCGAGCGGGGTCCGCTGGTCCCCCATCCGCGGCTGCGAACAGCCGCTCACTGCGATGATCCGAGCAGCCGGTCTCGCCTCGACGACCGGACTCTCCGCTGGCGGCGTTGAGTCCGGTGGCTTCTGGGAAGGCAAGGCCAGGGCGGCACTCCAGTCGCTCCTCCACGCCGCTGCCATCGAACGACTACCTACGCGCGCTCTCTTCGAGTGGTCACTTTCGCCTTCGGCGGCGACGGATGCGGTCGGTATCCTCGCCAGCCGACCGCAAGCTGCGCCAGGATGGGCGGACGCTCTCGCAGGGATGATCAACTCGGACCCGCGGACCCGCGACTCGATCTGGATGGCGGTCAGCCAAGCTCTCGCGTCCCTGGCGGATCCGGCTGTTCTCGAGGCCGTCAGCCCGGACCCGGAGGACGCCTTCGATCCGGGCGACTTCCTTGTGCAGAACGGAACGCTCTACTTGCTGGCGACCGGCGCCGGCGCGGGCGCTTCATGGCCCCTCGTGGCGGCCTTCATGGAGGACCTCACCGAAGTCGCTCGACATCTCGCAGCCGGCTCCACCAGCGCGCGGCTCGACCCGCCGCTGCTGCTAGCCCTCGACGAGATCGGCAACCTCGCCCCGCTCCCCTCGCTACCAGTTCTGATGGCGGAGGGCGGCGGCACCGGCATCACGACGATGCCGGTCCTCCAGTCACTCTCACAGGCGCGCAACAAATGGGGTGACCACGCCGCCAGCACGATCTGGGACGCCTCGATCGTGAAGGTGATCCTCGGCGGCGCATCCGCGTCGAAGGACCTCCAGGAGGTCTCCGTACTCATCGGCGAACGCGACGAGCGGTCGGACACAGTCACGACCGGCGACTATGGCAACCGTTCCGTCCAGCGGTCATTCCGGCGCGCGCACGTGATGCCTCCCGAGCGGATCCGCACGCTGCCGTTCGGCACCGCCTTAATCCTTTTGCGGAGCGCACCGCCCATCGTGACGGAACTTCGCCGGTGGACGCGTCGGCATCGGGCCGCATGACCCGCACCGTTCCGCCCACGATGACGAACGGCGAGCGTGTGCGAACCCTCGCCGCCGCCTCGCCAGCTTCCAATTGGCCCTTCGCCGGAGCAGCATCTGCTCGCTTGCAGGAGGCTGCAGGATCATTCACAGCTCGAACGGTGGACTCAACTATCAGACGGGAACCGGCGGGACTGCGCAGCCGATCGAGTCGACTCTTGGCTGGCAGGGCGCTTGTCTGCGCGGTCAGCCCACAACTTCAAGTGGAGCGGTGGATGTCATCCGTTCAGGATGAGTTCGCGAACGGGATCCGAAAGATCTTGGACTCTCGTGTCGACATCGCCGCGCACATAGACGGAGAACTTCGATGGGTAGTTCTCGCGCACCAGCGCCTGTCGCCCCGGGATCCCGTCGATGCGTCGAAGGGAAACACGAAGCTCATCAGTATCGCCGCCGTCGTCACAGCCCAGTTCGCGGCCTGCGATCGGCTTTCCCTTGGTGTCCCGCTTGAATGGCCCAGACAGGGTCATCTGCTGGTATTCGTGTCCATGCACTACGGCCCGGTCGACACAGAGTGCCTGCTCTCCTGACGGCGACGCCGTGGCCTCTGGAGACCCACCGCCACACGCCGACGCTAGCAATGCGACGACTCCTACAGCCCAAACTGCTCTCATGATGACCACCCTTCAGTAAAGGTACCGCAGGGCGGTGAGCTCGCCCGCTGCGAGAGTTCGTTGGAACTTGGTGCACTTGGGAAGACCACTATTCATCGTCTGGTAGAAGGAGCCCTGAGTGGTGCTGGTGTCGTCGATGTTGAGATCGGCTAAGCCATAGACGTGTCCGAATTCGTGCGTCAGTACGCTTTCAATGTCATAGGCCTTGGCGCTCTCACACGCCGAGCCACTCGGGTAGAACGTCCAGGGAGAGTTGTCGTTTAGACGCACGTCGGCCTCCACGATCGCCGAACCACTGAAGTTGTGACACGTCTGGGCGAGCGCGCCGGACCCCAGCGGTTTGAAGTCGACGGTGCTGATGCTGTCTTGGCCACTCCAGCCGGACTCTGGGTGACACTTCCCGCCCGTAGCCGTGACTTCAAAGTCGCTCTCGGTCGTCGTCTCTCCAGCGAAGTTGTAGGCGACGTCGACCTCGTCTTTGTCGTCGCACGGACTTTCGGCGCCAGTGATGTTCTGTGCCGCCCGCGAAAAGACCACTGATGATCCGCAAGCTCGTACCGCGATCCGCGCGGCATTGAGGCGGTCACTTCGGGAGTCGTCTAGTAGCCGCATAGGACGCAACGGCAGTCTGCTGGTGAGGCCGGTGCACCTATCTCCTAAGCGCGGTGCACCGGGCGCCGTCGGAATCGGGAGTCAGGATGTCCATCCCCACCCAGATGAGCCTGGTCGGCCTCATCGCCTCCGCACCCGAACTGCACTTCACGAAGGCCGGCGCCGAGTGCTGCCGGATGCGCGTCGGCATCGAGCAGTGGCGCAAGGAGGTCGACGGCAGCTTCACGAAGCTCGATCCGACCTTTCACGACATGGTTGCCTTCGAGAGCACGGCTCGTGAGACCTATGCCCGCTTCCGCAAGGGCGACTCGTTCGTGGCCAGTGGCTACGTCCACGAATACGAGGTGGACAGCCGCGAGGGCAGTGTCATCAAGGAGGAGTTCGTCGCCCGCAAGATCGGCCACAACGTTAACAAGACCGACTACGTCGTTCAGCGCGGCCGGCGCGCTGCTGACCGGTCCCTGACGGCTGTGCCCCAGCCTCCCGCCGTCGGCCTCTAATCGGCTTGCGGCGATGACTCCGCATCCGGACGAGCCCGACGACCCTGGCGGCTACCGGAGCGTGACTGATCTCCTGGAACGACCGCCGGTCCCGATCAACTGGAATCTGCTGGATGCGGAGCAGGCCGAGATCGAGTGGCATGACCTCGACCTGTGGGTGAAATGGCTCAAGGGCACGTTCGGGCTCCCGCCGAACATCGTGCCGCCGTACTGGCACCGTCACGACGAGCTCGTCTGGGAACTCTCGGCGCTGCACTGCCACTGGCTCAGCTGCTACCACGAGTCGGCGTCGCCGTCGGCACCTATCAATTGGATGCGCGAGTTCGCCGAGACTCGCGGCCGGCTGAGGGACTGGGTCTCCATCTGCGGCACTCGGCTCGACCGCGACCGCCCGACTCGGCAGACCTCCTGGCCCGGCGACGTCCCGGTTGACCCCGGCGGAGAGATCGAGATCCGCGACCGGAACAAGGACTTCGCCGATTTCGTCCGAGAGGACGTTCTGCGCCGACGCCGGCTTGAGGCAATTGTGAATCAGCAACTTATCGGCTGAGCCGGATCTGTGCCATGACCGAGTCATACGCACGTTCGTCCACAGCATCCGCGCCGCCAGAAGCCGGGCCGCGGTCACCGGCGCACGGTCGGTACCCGACCCCTGAAGGAGGGAACATGCTTCTCCCCCATGCACAGACCCTCGCGCAAGCCAGGTCGTACGTCGCCGCCCTCGCCGATCGAGCCCTGACGATCGAGGCGTCGTCAGCGTATGAGCGGGTGCTGCTGGAACTCGACCGCGTGCACGGCGACGACTGCCCGGCACTCGACACCGGTGACCTCACCGACGACCGCGACATCCTGCTCGCCGACGCGAGCAACACCGTGGAGCAGCTCGAGAACTACGGAGTGGAATCGCTGTCGGTCGAGCTCATCCTGGCGATGCTCATCGACGCGCACGATCTGGACATCGGCTGATGTACGGCGAGAACGGTGCCCAGATGCGCACGGAGTTGGCTTCGCTCCTGCGTCAGCACCGGGTGATGCACCGTCTCGCCGCAGACTCGCCCACCGAGCGGGCTGAGGTGGGGCAACAGATCCTTCGCTACAGGCGAACGCTCGTCGGCTGGTGCGGTCAAGCCATCCAAGTGGCACAGCCGCTCACGTTCTCGAACATCCCGCAGAAACCGGCAGACCCCTTCCGTGCGACCAACGCGCATGGCGCGGCAGTGAGCGAGCTGGCCCGCGCACTGGAGCTCGCTCGCGATCAGGCAACGACGCCGGCCGCGTCCAGCACGGAGATCGCGACGCCGGCCTTGAACGACGTGGTCGAACACTGGCGCTTGGCGGCACGGGCTGCAGTACTCGCCGAACACGACACCGCACCCGACCTGGCCGTTCACCTGACGACAGCCCAAGCCCGAGCCATCACAGGCGACGTCGCGGCGATCAGCCAAGCACTGGTTGTGCTCGATCGTCGCTACCGGAACACACCCGACTGGGAGTCGCTCGCCGGCTGCGATCGACTCGGGTGGGCAGCGCTCGCTACGGCACTCGACGTCAGCCTCGGGCAGCCCGACTACAGCGTCGACCACACCGGCTGGCGCCCGCGTACCAAGCCGATCCGTGGACCGGCCAAGCCGGGAGTCCTCGGAGTGCTCCAGGCCGAGCACAACCTTCTGGTCCGATTGAAGTCGTTCCCGAACGCCATGAACTTGCGCCTGATCGTCGACTCTCAGCGCCTGCTCACCTCGCAACTCATTCCGTACGCAGAACGGGTCGATCCCGAGCTAGCCGAACACTGGCGAGCCCGCACCGCGACGTACTCGCGGATGCAGCGCGAGCTCCGCAATGTTGCGGGAAGACTCGGCAACGGCGCCGGCGCAACTGCGGAGGCCGCGAACGCGGTCAGCCGAATGAAGGCATTGCCGTCCGCCACCGTGATCGAGCCGCGGATGCTCGGAGGCTTCCAGACACTCTTCCTCCGCATCGACGAACGCATCAGCGATGTCGTCGAAGCCGGCGTCGAGCGCGGGGCATTCTTCCAACGCGTGACCCTCCCTCGACTCGTGAGCGGCGAGGGACGACTAGTTCACCCCGTCCGCGAGCGCTTCGTGCCCGTCGCCCGCGCGGCCGACCTCGATGTCATCCGAACCGCACGTGAGCAACTGCGGCCTCGGCCAGAGGCTGCCGTGGCGTCACCGGGCGCGAGCCGGGTCGATCTCCATGCCGCCCTCATCCACCGTCCACCCGAGAAGGGAGCGCAGTTCGATGTCCCAGGTCTCTAGCGCGAAGGCGTCCGTTCCCCCGCCAAGGCAGAAGATGGAGCGTCTGCTGTCCGTTGACGAGGTGGCCGAGTTCCTTGGCATTCCGGTGGCGACCCTGTACCAGTGGCGACACAAGGGCGCTGGTCCCGACGCGTATCGCGTCGGCCGGCACCTCCGGTACGAACCGGCCGCCGTCCGCGCATGGCTAGATGAACATCTGGCGGGCCACCATGGCCCACATTGAGCGGCGCGAGCGCCGGGGCAAGAACGGTCAGGTCCTCAGGTCGTACCGAGTCCGCTGGCGTGGTCCGGATGGCAAGGAGCGCAACAAGAGCTTCAAGCGCAAGGTGGACGCTGATCGCTTCGCAGCAACCGTGTCTGCGGATCTGGTGCGCGGTCAGTACGTCGATCCCGACGCGGGCAAGGTCCTGTTCGAGACCTACGCGCGGAAGTGGCTCGCGGCCCAAACCTTCGATGAAGGCACCCACGTCGCCGTCGAGCTGAGGTTCCGCCTGCACGCGTTTCCGGTGCTCGGGAACCGGAACCTGAACGACATCCAGCCGTCGACAATCCAAGGCTGGCTCCGCACGCTTACGGATCTCGCACCGTCCTATAGACAGATCATCTTCGCGAACGTGTCGACGGTCTTCACGGCGGCGGTCGACGACGCCTTGATCGTCGCGAACCCGTGTCGAGCGCGGTCCGTGCGCCGCCCGAAGCGCGGGCACCACAAGGTCGTGCCCTGGACCCGGGATCGGGTGCTCGCCGTCCGCGACGAGTTGCCGCCGCGCTACCAACTCATGGTCTGGCTTGGTGCCGGACTCGGCATGCGGCAGGGCGAGATCTTCGGGCTCTCCCCGGAGGACATCGACATCGACCGTGGTGAGGTGCACGTTCGGCGCCAGGTCAAGCTGGTCCGCAACAAGCAAATGTTCGGCCTGCCGAAGGGACGGAAGGTCCGAGACGTTCCGCTGCCCGATGCGGTCTTGGAGGCGCTCAACGCGCACATGACCGCCCATCCACCGATCGAGGTGACACTCCCCTGGGACAGGACGGACGGGAAGCCCACGACCTTTTCGCTGCTCCTGTACAGCCGCGAGAAGAAGGCGCTGGCACGGAACTACATCAACGCCTTCATCTGGAAGCCAGCGTTGAACCGGGCAGAGGTCCCGGTGACGCGAGAGAACGGCAGTCACGCACTTCGACACTTCTACGCCAGCACGGCACTTCATGAGGGCGAGTCGATCAAGGCCCTCAGCGAGTACCTCGGCCACGCGGACCCCGGCTTCACCCTGCGCACCTACACCCACCTCGTCGAGGACAGCGCCGAGCGCACGAAGCGAGCTGTCGACGCCGTGTTCGGGCACCGTACGCCGGAGCGTGATACGGGCGATGCGCCACCGGACGGCGAAAGTCCCGTGGACAACATAGATCCCGAAGAGAACGAAGACGATGCCTTCTGATCACCCGCGTGACTAGCGCCAACAGCCAGGACGGAAGGGTCGAACTCGCGTCGAACCGCCGCGGCGATTCAAGAGCAATTGCGAGAGCGATTTCGATGGCGGACCGACTCCGAAGGCGGTTGCAGCGACGTCCTCCGGACCATTCATAGTCCAGGCGTGGGATCCGACCGCGGCCCGAGTTAGAACCCAAGCCAGCGAGGCACGCGTGCGGCGTACTCGGCGTAGTCGCGACCGAAGAGCTCTGCCATCGCTCCCTCCTCGGCTGGTATCTGCACGCGGTCGATTACGGCGACGAACCCGAGGGCCGGCAAGACTGCGGCCCAGTTCCCCCGTGCCACCGCGTGTGCCACCAGCAGTCCAGCCATCCCGACGTACATCGGATTGCGGGACAGCTGGTGGGGGCCGCCGGTCACGAGGGACGTTGCCCTGTCCGGGGCAACGGGGTTGACGGTGGTCTGGGCGCGCCGGAACTCGCGGACCGATCCGGCGATGAACCCACCCGCAGTCAGGGCGAGCGCGGCGCCCGCGAGCCCGCGGGCGGCCCCGATGTGTCCGTGTCGGCGTGAGAGCACGTGTTGGGCGGCTGCGGCCGCGCCGAGGACCGCGACAGGTGGGACCGGGAGACGACGTGGGGTCGTTGTCGGCTCAGTCACCAGTTGACCTCGTGGCATCGATTGGTGGGCGTTTCCTCGACCTGGAGGGTGGCGTGTTCGATGTGGTGGCGTTCGGCGAGGACACGATGCGCTTCGGCCAGCACGTCTTGGGCGGCGGCGCCGTCACCGAGGACGAGGTGGGCGGTGGCGACGTTCATCCCCGAGGTGAGGGTCCAGATGTGCAGGTCGTGGATGTCGCTGACGCCCGGGACCGATTCCAGGTCGGCGACGACCTCGGTGAGCGTCATGCCTTCGGGGATGTGCTGGCCGAGGACGGCGAGGACCTGGCGGCCGAGTACGACGGCGCGGATGGCGACGAAGATGCCGATGGCGAGCGCGACCAGGGTGTCCCACAGTCCGTTGCCGGTCAGGGTGACCAGCACACCGGCGATGATCACCCCGACGCTGCCCGCTGCGTCGGCGACGACCTCGAAGTAGGCGCCCTTGACGTTGAGGGACTCCTGGGATCCGGCCCGCAGCAGAAGTACGCACACGATGTTGATCGCCAGGCCGATGGCGCCGACCACGAGCATCGGGGTCGAGGCGACGTCGGGTTCGCCGTTGATCCTGCCGATCGCCTCGATCACCACATAGACGGCGACGCCGAGCATGATGAGAACGGTGAGGCCCGAGGCGAACACCTCGGCACGATAGGAGCCGTAGGTGCGACGGCCGGTCGAGTCCGGTCGGGTGGCGATCTTGGTCGCAACCAGGGCAGCACCCAGGGCGACCACGTCAGCGGCCATGTGCCCGGCGTCGGAGATCAGGGCGAGGGAGCCCGAGACGATCCCGGTGACGAGCTCGACGACGAAGAACCCAGCAACGAGCGCGAACGCGGCAGCCAGTCGGGCGCGATAGCGACCACCGGCATGTCCGGTGGGCGCACCATGGCCATGTCCGTGTCCTGCACCCATCAGTGAATCTCCTTCGTGAGCTCGTCGAGGGACAGGAGCACGGGGCTCTCCGAGGCGGGGCTGCAGCAGCCATCGTCACAGCCGACATCGGATGCGGCGCCAGGGGTGCCAATGCCGGTGGGCGCGCAGCAGCCCTCCCCACGCCAGGCCTCGAGTCCTTCCTTGACCGCGACGCCGGCGATGACCAGGCCGGCGATCGGGTCAGCCCAGGACCAGCCCAGCGTCGCGTTGAGGACCAGGCCGACGAGCAGCACGGCCGACAGGTAGGTGCACAGCAGGGTCTGGGTGGAGTCGGCGACGACCGCGTTGGACCCCAGGGCCTTGCCGGTGCGGCGTTGTGCCCAGGACAGGAACGGCATGATCACCAGAGAGGCCGCGGCCAGTGCGATGCCGACCGGCGAGGGGTCCGGGTCGTGGCCGCTCACCAGGGCTCGGGCTGATTCGAAGGTGACGTAGGCGGCGAGGGCGAAGAACGAGAACGCCATCAGTCGCAGCGCTTGGTGTTCGCGGGACTCGGGCAGCCGATGGCGGAACTGCCACAGGATGATGAGACCGCTGGAGACCTCGACCACCGAGTCCAGTCCGAAGCCGACCAGGGCGACGGAGCCGGCAATGATGCCGGCGGTGATCGCGATGATCGCCTCGATGAGGTTGTAGGACACGGAGGCAGCGGCCAGCAGCTGTGCCCGCCGCCCCAGTCGTGCTCTCTCGGTCGGGGCAAGGCTCACGGACGTGCTCATGATGCGTCCACCAAGGTGCTGGCGCCGAAGTTCGGGCAGAGCGTGACGGCGTCACCGGTCGCGGCCAGGAGCCGTTCGGCGGCCGAGAGAAGCTCGATGACGGTGTCGGTGTGGTTCAGCGACCACATCGAGGCCCGGCCTTCGGGTCGGGAGGTGACCAGCCCGCAGTCCTTGAGGCAGGCAAGGTGCTTGGAGACCGTGGACTGGGCGAGGCCGAGGTGATCGGTCAGGTCCACCACGCGGTGCTCGCCCAGCGCAAGGTGCCGCACGATCGTCAGCCGGGATGGGTCGGAGAACCCGTGGAACAGGCAGGCTGCTGCCGTGAGGGCCGCGCTCTCGTCGAGGACGGTTGTTTCGTCGTCCGTCGCTTTCATCGTCATAGGGCGATGTTAGCCGAAGGTGGTCACTAGTCGTCAATCGGGCGACAAGGGTGGAAGAGTCGGTGCCGACGGGCGTGGCGGTATCCCTGCCGTCGAGTTCTCGTCAGGCGGCGGGGCGGAGTCCAGTACCTACTGTCACGGAACCGGACGGACTACCTCTCGGCGAGGCTGGAAGCGGCGGTCGCCTCACCTTAAGGTGTGTCCCGCCGCCAAGAGCTCGAACTCGGCGGGAGATCGTCTTCACAAGACCAATCGATGACAGCTCGCCTGAGGCCCCAGCGCGGCCCAACTGGCCACGATCATGCCGTTCGCGCAGGTCAGAAGCGCGCAAGGTCAAAACTACGACATCTGATCAGCGCGGTTCGCTGACCAGCGACGGCGCCACCGCGGCCTCTGCCCGCGGGGGCGCCGTTCGTCGCTTCCAGGGGAACCGTCGACAGCCGAGGCTGTGGTGAGAGCGAAGCGCTGGGCGCTACCCTGCGCCACCCTGCCCGGAAGCACGTGGGCCCCGAGGACGGCGGCGGGCCGGTTGCCGTTCCGGGCCACGATGAGCGCCCCCTTGCCGTTGCCCCAGAAGTAGCGCGGCCCGAAGGCCGCCCTCGCGACGACGTTCCAGGACCGCTGCTGCTCCTTGTTCTTGAACGTGATCACGTTCACCCGCTTGCCCCGCAACTGGCACACGCCCGTCCGGTAGACCATGCCCCCACCGCCGTTGCCCTTGAAGTGCGTGCAGCCGATGTCGCGAGCGACCGCACGCGAGGTGTGTCCGTAGTACGTCGCCGCCTCCACAGGAGCCGCGCCGACCACGAGGGCACCGAGCGCCACCGTCATGACGAGGAGAGTCTTCATCGTTCCTTCTTCCTGATCTGGATGACCTGTCATAGACGGATCCGGACGCGGTAGATGACGCGACCACGCCGGCTACTCCAGCACGAGGGTCGACCACCGTCCCTTCTCGAACTTCCTTGGTCGGCCTGTCCATCTCGCCGTCCTCGGTTCGTCGTCTGGGCAAGACGTTCCAACCAAAGGAGACCGAGATGATCGTGACACTGGCCGACGCCTACCCGGAGCTGATCAACGCACAACTGGCTCAGGTGCACCGCGAGACCGAGCTGCGCGCCGCCCGTCGCCGCGCGCGGCACGCGCGGGTCGCCGCCGTCCTCGGACGCAACTACGCTCGCACCGAGGAGGTCCGATGAAGTACCTGATGCTCGTCTGCGGCGACGAGAACGGCGACTTCTCCGGGGTCGATCTCGACCCCACCGCCTGGGTTGAGGAGATGACCGCCCGGGGCGCCCGCGAGGACGGCCACCGTCTGGCCCCCACCAGTACCGCCACCACCGTCCGCCGGCGGGGCACCGAGGTGCTGGTCTCCGACGGTCCGTTCGCGGAGACCAAGGAGCAGGTCGGCGGGTTCGACATCATCGAGGCGGCGGATCTCGACGAGGCGATCGAGATCGCCTCGAAGCACCCGGTCGCGAGGATCGGGACCATCGAGATCCGGCCGTTCTGGGACCAGTGAGCGACCGCGGCGTGGGTGTCGAGGAGGCGGTCGCGGCCGCTTTCCGCTCGGATTGGGGTCGCATCGTCGCGACCCTGATCCGCACGACCGGCGACTGGGACCTCGCCGAGGAGTGCGCCCAGGATGCCTTCGCTCGCGCCTTGGAGACGTGGCCGGACGGCGCACCCGATAAGCCGGGGGCATGGCTCACCACCGTTGCGCGCAACCGCGCGCTCGACCGGCTGCGCCGCGCGGGAGTGGAGGCGGCCAAGCTGAGGGAGGTGGCTCTCCTGCCCGCGCCCGAGGTACCCCCGGCCGACGAGAGCGGCATCGCCGACGATCGGCTGCGACTCCTCTTCACCTGCTGTCACCCGGCGCTGCCGCTGGAGGCACGCGTCGCGCTGACGTTGCGAACCCTCACCGGCCTGACGACCGCGGAGATCGCACGCGCTCTGCTCACCTCCGAGCCGACGATGGCCAAGCGTCTGGTGCGCGCGAAGCACAAGATCCGGGCAGCGGGCATCCCCTACCGGGTGCCGCCGTCCGAGGCGCTTCCCGAGCGCCTGGACGGCGTGCTCGCGGTCGTCTACCTGCTCTTCAACGAGGGGTACGCCGCCAGCACGGGCGACGTGCTGGTCCGCCGCAACCTCTGCGACGAGGCCATCCGGCTGGCCTCCCTCCTGGTGCGATCGATGCCGCACTCGGAGACCTTCGGCCTGGCTGCCCTGCTGCTCCTGCAGCACTCCCGTCGGGCCGCGCGGGTGGCCGTAGACGGCCGGCTCGTCACCCTCGACCGGCAGGACCGCTCGCAATGGGATCAGGAGGCCATCGCCGACGGACTCGCGCTGCTCGCTCGAGCCGACGGCGACGGGCCCTATGCGCTCCAGGCGAGGATCGCCGCCGGCCACGCGGTCGCACCGACCGCCGACGACACGGACTGGCGGCGGATCTCCGAGCTCTACGCGACGCTCCTCGCGGTGACCGGCTCGCCCGTCGTGGCCCTGAACCGCGCCGTCGCGGTCGGCATGGCGGACGGACCGGAGGCCGGGCTGCGGCTGGTCGAGGAGATCGAGTCGTCCGGCAACCTCACGGACTACCACCTCCTCCCGGCCGTCAAGGGCGACCTGCTCGAGTGCTCCGGTCGGGCCGACGAGGCGCGGTCGTCGTACGAGCGAGCGCTGGGGATGGCGACCAACGAGCTCGACCGCGACCACCTGCGCCGCCGGGTGGCAGCCCTGGGGTCGGCCGACCCGCTCGTCGTACGCCGCCTCCGCGACGTGTGACCTCGGCGACATCGAACCCCCGGCTGACCTGCGGAAACACGCCCGCAACATCCAGGTGGGAGCGTGTCGCACGAGGCGCTCCGCACCCGAGACCGTCGAAGGTCACGAACTGATCACGGCGCGGTCACGGATGGTCACGGCGAGGTGAGGCCGGTCGCCGGATCCGTGTTCGCGCCGCAGACCACCAGGGCCACGCGCTCCCCCGGCTCGGGCAGGTAGCGACCCGAGAGCAGCGCGGCGTACGCCGTGGCCGCGCCGTGCTCGGAGGCGATGCGGTACTCCGCCCACAACGCCGCCCGCGCGGCCACGATCTCCTCGTCACTCACGAGCACGGAGACCGGAGCCTCCGCCTGCTGCGCCGCGAACGCCAGGTCACCCACACGCCGCGCACCCAGCGAGTCCGCCGCCACGCCCGACACGGCGACGTCGACCGGGTGCCCTGCGGACATCGCGTCGTGCAAGGTCGGGCACCGCTCCGGCTCCACGGCGACCACCCGGGCCCGGCCGCGGGCGGCCGCGGCCACACCGGCGTAGAGCCCTCCCCCGCCGACGGCCACGACGATCGTGTCGATCGACGGCTCGTCCTCGAGCATCTCCTCGGCGAGCGTGCCGGCGCCGGCCGCGACCTCGGGTAGGTCGTAGGCGTGTGCCAGGCCCGCCCCGATCTCCTCGCTGAACTCGACGGCGGCGCCGTGCGCCTCGGCGTACTCCGTCCCGACCCGCCGGACGTCCGCGCCGTACCCGCGGATGCGCGCGACCTTGACCTCCGGTGCCGCCTCCGGCACGAAGACCGTGGCCCGCAGCCCGAGCTGCTGCGCGGCGAAGGCGTGCGCCAGACCGGCGTTGCCCCCGGACGCGATCACGATGCCGGCGTCCCCGAGGGCACCGCTCTCGACCGAGGCGAGCTGCCAGGCGAACGCGCCCCGGGTCTTGAAGACCCCGCAGTGCTGCAGGAACTCCGCCTTGAGCCAGACACCGTCCCGGCCCGCCGGCGCCAGCAGAGGCGTACGCCGGACACGTCCCTCGATCCGACGGGCCGCGAGCAGCACGTCCTCCCTGGTGATCAACACGGCCCCAGTATCCCGGGGCGCTGGTGGCGCCCCGGCCCCGGCCGCTCAGCCCCCGGCGGAGGCCTCCACCTGACCGGCCCCGGTGATCGGCGTGATCCAGGACCGGTGGGTCGTGCTGTTCTTGGTGATCGCCAGGAGCTCGTCCATGTGCGGCTCGAGACCCGTCACCTTGTCGAGCGGCACACCCACGATGAGCTGGAACCCGAGCCCCCGCCAGGCCTGGACGGCGCGGCCGGCGAACTCGGAGTCGGCCTTCACGAACCCCTCGTCGAGGAAGACCGGAGCGAACCGCGGGCGGGACCGCATCTCGTCGCCGAGCCGGAAGCGCAGCGCCGAGCCGACGATGAACGCGACCAGCTCCTGGCTCTCCCCGCCGCTCTTCTCCCCCAGCGTCCGGTACGTCGCGCGCAGCTCGCCGGTGAGGTGGTCGTAGCGCTCGGCGCTGACCTCGACGTGGCGGCGTACGTCGAGCAGGCGGTCGCGGTCGGTCAGCACGGCCGTCGCCCCCCCGACCTGGCTGGGCTTGCGGAGCTGCTGCATGAACCTGCTGAGCTCGGTGAACCGCTTCTCCATCAGCTCCTCGCCCAGGTCCGTGGTCGATCCCGATGAGAGCGCGCGGAGGTCCTTCATGAACGCCTGGACGTGGGCCGGCGCCAGCCGACGCAGCCGGATCCGGAGCCGGTCGTGGGAGGAGCCGAACTCGAGACGACGCAGGATCGCGTTGATCGGCTCGAGCCGGTCCTCGATCTCCTCGATCGAGGCCGCCATCGCTCCGACGAGGGGCACGAGGTCCTGCCCGCTCCACTCGGTGAGCCGCCGGCGCCACTCGGAGCGGCGGGCCGCGAGGCCCTTGCCCCGGATGTCGTCGAGGATCCGGGCGTAGTCGGGGAAGGACTCCGCGGTCAGCCCGAGGTTGGGCGAGTCCCACTGGAACTTGTACATCCGGAAGATCGCGGTCAGCTCGTCGTCGACGCGCCGGATCTCGGCCTCGGCGTCGGCCACCGCGTCCCGCAGCCGGCCGGCGAGCCGCTGCGAGGTCTCGGGGAAGCGCTCGAGGTCCTCGGGATCGGCGGGGGCGGCGGCCTCGGCGAAGTCCCGGGCCAGCGCGGCCTCCTGCTCGTCGCTGATCACGACGCGGCCGGTCGTCTCCATCGCCTGGAGCCGGTCCTTCACGTGGTCCTCGGCGTCGACCAGGTCGCCGTGCGCGGTGTTCAGCTCCCGCTGACGCTGCTCCAGGGCGAAGCGGGCACGACGGGTCTCCTCCAGCCGGACCTCGAGACCGTCGATCTGCGACTCGAGGGCCCGCAGCTGGTCGTCGGCGCCGAGGATCTCGGTCCGACGGTGCTCGAGCTCGGCGATCCGGCGGTCGCTGCCGTCGACGTCGAGGTCGTCGAAGCGGGCGGCCGCGACGGCGTCGTACGACACCCGCTGCTGCTCGAGCATCCGTGCCTGCCGGTCGAGCTCGGCGACCTCGCCGGCGATCGTGTCGAGCTGCTCCTCGAGGCCGACCAGCTCGGCGTCGACCTCGGCGATCGCGTCGGCGTTGGAGAAGCCGATGATGTTGCGCGACTCCTGGCGACCGTGGGCACCGCGGCGACCGTTGCGCGTCTGCCCCGCGACGGTGACCCGGAAGCCCGGGCCGGCAAGGCCGTCGGCGGACTCCACGCACAGCGCGTTGCGGGCCGGGGCGCCGACGTGGGCCTGGACCCAGCCCGAGAACGGCGAGTCCTGGTAGAGCAGCTTGCCCGCGACCCGCTCGGGGTCGGTGGGGCCCAGGTCGGGCAGGTCGAGCTCGGCGCCCTCGAACGTGAGCCGGCCGCGCAGGCGCAGCCCGTCGATGGCCGTGGAGAACTGCTCGAGCCGGTCCAGCGGCACGAGCATCGTCCGGGCGCTGGCGCCGAGGACGGTCTCGATCGCCCCGCGCCAGCGGGCCTCCTCGGGCGCGACGTCGATCAGCTCGGCGACGAACGGCAGCTCGTCGGCGCCGAGCCCACTGGCCTCGGCGACCTCGGCGCGCAGCTCGTGCAGGCGGGCGGGCACCCGGCCGGCGCGGATCTCCAGTGAGTCGCGCTCGCGGCGCAGCTCGGCCTGGCGGTCGCTGAGCGGGAACTGCCGGCGCAGTGCCGCGTCGCGCTGCTGCCGGATCCGCTCCTGGTCGCGCTGCCAGCCGGCGAGCCACTGCCGCGCGTGCAGCTGGAGCACCGCGAACGACTCGGCCGACATCAGCGCGTCGGCCACGTCGGGCGCCGAGGCGTCGGCCACGTCGACGAGCGGCAGGATCCGCTCCTGCAGGACCGCGCGGCGGCCGAGCCGGTCCTCGCGGACCACCTGCTCCTGCTCCAGCGACAGCGCGAGCGCCTGGAGGGTCGATCCCCCGGCCGCGCGGTGCGCCTGCTTCGCCGCCTCGAGGTCGGCCACGAGGTCGCGCTCGGTGGACGCCGTCGCGGCGAGCTCGTCGGCGGTCGAGGCCCGGTCGTCACGGTTGCGGGCGACCGCGGCCTCGATCAGGCGCAGGTGGGTGCGGAGCAGCCAGAGCCGCAGCGGCGTGTCGCCGCCGAGGGTGACGCCGTACGAGTCGAGCTCCGCGAGCCGTCGCGCCGCCACGCCCCGGCGCTCGTGGAGCCCCCCGATCGGCTCGAGCAGCTGGAGCTTCTGCTCCTCGGTGCGCATCGCGGAGTAGGCCGTCTCGAGGTCGTCGAAGTGCTCGATGGCGCGGTCCGCGGCGGCGTACGTCGACGGCCGCTCGAGCACCATCTCCTTGTAGAGCTCGTCGACACTGCGGACCTGGTTGCCGGCCTGGATCCGGGCCAGCAGCCGCAGCGCCTTCGCCCCGTCGCCGTTGGCGCCGATGCCGAGCCGGGCGTGCAGGACGGCGGAGTACTCGGCGTAGGTGCGGTGCACCCGGATGCCGGGCAGGAGCTTCTTCAGGGTGTTGGCGTGGAAGCGCTCGGGCACCGCGGCCTCGAGCGCGTCCAGCGCGACCGCGCCCTCGTGGGTGGCCAGCTGCATCTGCACGTCGGCCGGGCGGGTCGCGCGCCGCGGCACGTAGTAGGTGCGCAGCGCGGTGAAGAGCCCGCCCCGGTCGTTGACGAACGTCATCGCGATCGCGCCCCACGTGTCCGCACCCTTGCCGCGCAGGAGCTTCTCGACCGGACGTCCGGTGCGCGGGTCGTCGACCACGTCGACGGCGCCGCGCAGGTAGGACAGCAGGTTGCGCTGGCCGACGCTCCTGGCACGCCCTGCGACCGCGTCGTTGGACGCGCCGTTGAACTTCGTGTCCGACGGCATCATCAGCGCCGTGTACGCGTCGAGGATCGTGCTCTTGCCCACTCCGGACGCCCCGGAGATCACCGTGGTGTCGCCGCGCAGCGGGACCGTGGTCAGGCCGCCGAAGCCGCCCCAGTTGACCAGTTGCAGCAGGGACGCGCGCCACTGCACGGTGTCGTCGGTGGGCGTGGCGACCTGCTGCCGCTCGAAGAGGCCCTCGGCGGACGCGGCCTCGATCTCGTCAACGGACATCGTCGTCATCCCCCTGCGAGGTCGTCTCCGAGTCGCCGTCCTCGTCGAACAGGTCCGCCGGTACGTCGGGCTCCGGTGGTGCGTCCGTGCTGTTGGCGCGCTGTAGCGCCGCCAAGAGCTCCTGCAGCAGCTCGAGGGGAAGGAGCGGCTCCACCGCCTCGCTGATCTCGAACCGCTCGTCGGTCCCGGACCCGATGAGCAGGCCGGACTTGACGATGCTCGCGACGGCGTTGCGGGCGCGCTTCTCGTCGCCCGCCACATCGGTCGCGTGGGGCGGCCGGAAGCTCGCGACGTAGTCGACGAGGTCCTCGCGGTCGATGAACACCCGGGCGTCGCCGCTCGCCAGGCCCGCGCGCAGCCGGTCGCGCAGGTGGACCAGCACCAGCGTCTCCTCGCGGGACCAGGCCGCGTCGTAGAGCAGGGTCGGGAACCGGTCGCCCGCCTCGGCGGTCGCCTGCCGCTTCCAGGCGACCTCCCGGACGCGGTCGACCTGCAGGTCGAGGAAGAGGTCGTTGAGGCGGGAGCGGAGGACGCGCTCGTGCTCGACCAGGACCTGCCAGTCGCGCGCGTGCGTGCGGGCGCTGATGAAGCGCTGCTTGAGGAGGGTCACCAGGGCATGCCGCTGCGCGTACTCGAGGCCGCCCTCGTCGCCCTCGAACAGCGACACCGAGTCCTGGTCGAGGAGCTCCTCGAGGTCGGTCCCGGCAGCGGTCTCGGCGTGGGTGTCGACGCTCATCGGCGGGTGTCCTTCTTCTCGCGCTTCTCGCGCTTCTCGCGCAGGTCGGGGTCGGGCAGCGGCGTGCGCGGCACGGCGAACGTACGGCGGGTCCCGTCCGCGCGGACCGCCACATAGGGCTCCGTCGCGTCGTCGGCCCGCCACTCCCGGTCGGCCGCGAGGTGCAGCAGGCCGAAGATCTCCACCGGACGCCGCAGCGAGGGCTCGAGCTCGTCGAAGAGCTCGCCGAGCGAGCTGACCGGGGTCAGGGAGACCAGCGCCTCGTCGAGGCGACGACGCAGCGAGGACAGCTTCGGTCCGCCCTGGGCCATGAGGTCCGCGAGCGCGAGGGGTGGGGCGTCGTCGGGGTCGGCCTGGCCGATCCGCTCGGGCAGCAGGTCGTCGGCGGGGTCGTGGAACCGCTCACGGAGGTGCTCGACGGCGGCGCGCGCCGGCAGCAGGGGCACGTCGTGCGCGGCCCGGGGCCCGGTGGTCGCCATCCACGTCATCAGCTCCGACTCCACCTGCCGCAGGGTCTGCTCGAGCTCGCGGTCGCGGGCGGCGTCGTGGGAGACGATGTACTCCTTCAGCGTGGCCGTGACCCGGGACCGCTGGGCGAGCACCCGGTCGAGGCCGTCGCGCACCAGGCGCACCGTGCCCCGCACCTCGGCCCGGTCCGCGTCACTGATGATCCGGTCGGCGAGGGGGTGCTCCAGCAGCGCCGTCAGGTCCTCCCGCAGCTGGGTGACCAGCGCGTCGTCGCGCAGCAGCATGAACGCGCCCTCGAACGCCCGGCCCTCGTGGGTGGCCGTCATCAGCGCGTCGGCGCGCGCCAGGTAGTCGTCGATCACCTCGCCCGCGGGTCGGTCCTCGGCCCGGAACGCCGCCAGGATCTCGCCCCGGATCGTGGCGAACCGCTCCTCGACGCGGGCGAAGTCACTCGGCAGAGCGGAGATCAGCGAGAGCAGCTCGGTGAAGCCCTCGAGCATGTAGTCCTCGGTGGCGCCCACCATGTCGGCGCCCTCGACCAGCCGGTCGCGCTCGAGCTGCAGCCGGGCGATCTCCTCGTTGAGGATGCTCACCCGCGCGGAGCGGTCGGGGTTGGCCTCGGAGTTGAAGCGGCGGACCGTCCCGAGGATGGTCGCGATCCGGTGCTCGCTCAACGTGGCCCGGTCGCGGGCGAGGTTCTTGACCAGCTCGAGGGCCTGCTGCGCGTGCGACGTCAACGCGTAGACCTCGCGGCCCGAGTCGTCGAGCGACCGCACCAGCCACTGACCCCGCATCCAGCGCTGGCAGATCTGGCTGCCCGTGCCGACCGGGACGTCCTGCTCCCCCGCGAGCCGGATCGCCGCGAGGTGCTCCTCGACCTGGGTGTGCAGGCGCGCCGTCGGGATCGGCCGGTTGTGGCGGCCGAAGGCCGCCCGGAAGATCGTGATCACCACCGGCGCCTGCCGCTGGTGGAGGAGCGTCAGGGTGGGCTGCGCGAACGCGCCCTTGACGCGCGCGAGCTCGCCCGCGATCTCGCTCACTGCTGCTCCCCCCTGGTCCCTCCCTGCGTCTTCGGAGCGCCAAGCATCGCAAAGGTCACCGACAGCGCGAAAAGGGGACTCCCCCTCGCGGCGACCGAGCGGGGTCCGTGTGGCCCCGGACCGGGCCGGGTACCGGCCGGCCATGCCGACGTCATTGCGCGCCCTCGTCCTGAACTGCACCCTCAAGCACGCACCCGCCGACTCCAGTGCGGAGCTGCTCGCCACCGAGGTCATCGCCGCGCTCGCGCGGCATGACGTCGAGAGCACGCTGGTCCGGGTGGTCGACCACGACGTCCGGTTCGGCGTCTCCGCCGACGAGGGCGACGGCGACGAGTGGCCCACCATCCGGGAGCAGGTCCTCGCTGCCGACATCTTGGTGCTGGCCACGCCGATCTGGATGGGCCAGCCCTCCTCGGTGTGCAAGATGGTGCTCGAGCGGCTCGACGCGGAGATCAGCGAGACCGACGACGAGGGCCGGATGGTGACGTTCGGCAAGGTCGCCGGCGTGGCCGTCGTCGGCAACGAGGACGGCGCCCACCACGTCTCGGCCGAGCTCTACCAGGCGCTCAACGACACCGGGTTCACCATCCCCGCGAACGCCGTGACCTACTGGGTCGGCGAGGCGATGCAGTCCACCGACTACCGCGACGTCGACCCGCGTCCCGAGAAGACCGCCTCGACCACGAGCGTCCTGGCCGCCAACGCGGCGCACCTGGCCCGGCTGCTGAGGTCCGAGCCGTACCCGCCCGCGGGCTGAGCGGCCCCACGCGACGCGGGCGGCTGCCGTAGGCTGCGGCCACGCCCTTGGCACAGGAACCCGGTGAGACTCCGGGGCGGTTCCGCCACTGTGACGCAGCCCGAGAGGGCCGCCAGCCAGACACTGACCTGGGGTTCGATCCGACCGCTAGACGGGGCGAGAACCCCGGAGGAGGAACCCCGGCCATGGCTGTGCCGACCCACGCGTCCACCCGCATCTGTCTGCTGTCCACGTCCGACACCGACCTGCTCTCGGCGCGGGCCAGCGGCGCGGCGTACGTGCTGGCGAACCCTGCCCGGTCGCTCCCGGCTCTCGATGATGTCGACCTGGTCGTCGTCCGGTTGCTGGGCTCACCGCACGACCTGGAGCCGTGGCGCGACCGGATCTTCGACGGCGGCCGGCCGGTCGTGGTGCTGGGTGGCGAGGCGCAGCCGAGCGCGGAGCTGATGGAGCTCTCGAGCATCCCGATCGGCATCGCCGCGGAGGCGCACCGCTACCTCGCCGAGGGCGGGCCCGCGAACCTGGCGCAGCTGCACGCGTTCCTCTCCGACACCGTGCTGCTGACCGGCAATGGCTTCGAGCCGCCCGCGGTGATCCCGTCGTGGGGGTACGCCGAGCGCGGTGGTTTCGAGGCCTCAACCACCGGAGCGCCGCTGCCGCGGGTCGGGATCCTCTACTACCGGGCGCACCAGGCCAGCGGCAACACGGAGTTCGCGCACGCGCTGGCCGACGCCGTGGACGCGACCGAGCGGGCGGTCGGCGTACCGATCTTCGCCGGGTCGCTGCGCAGCGCGCCCGACGACCTCTTCGAGGCGCTCGGCACCCTCGACGCGCTGGTCGTCACGGTGCTCGCGGCCGGCGGCAGCGTGCCGGCGTCGGTCAGCGCCGGCGGCGACGACGAGACCTGGGACGTGGAGCGGATCGCCGCGCTCGACATCCCTGTCCTGCAAGGGCTCTGCCTCACCAGCGGCCGCGCGGAGTGGGAGGCGAGCGACGACGGCGTCACCCCGCTCGACTCCGCCAACCAGATCGCGATCCCGGAGTTCGACGGGCGGATCATCACGGTCCCGTTCTCGTTCAAGGAGATCGACCGCGACGGGCTCCCCCGCTACGTCGCCGACGCCGAGCGCTGCCGGCGGGTGGCCGCGATCGCGGTCAACCACGCGCGATTGCGGCACGTGCCGAACGCCGAGAAGAAGGTCGCGCTCGTGCTGTCGGCGTACCCCACCAAGCACGCGCGGATCGGCAACGCCGTCGGCCTCGACACCCCGGTGTCGACGATCCGATTGCTGCGCCGGATGCGCGATGCGGGCTACGACCTCGGCGAGCCGGGCGCGGTGCCGGGGCTCGACCTCGAGGGAGACGCCGAGGCCGGCGACGCCCTCATCCACGCGATGATCGCGGCCGGCGGCCAGGACGAGGAGTGGCTGACCGCGGGCCAGCTCACCGACGCCCACGTCCGCATCACCGCAGAGCAGTACGCCGCGTGGACCGCTGACCTGCCGAGCGCGTTGCGCGAGGAGATGACGCAGGCCTGGGGCGAGGCGCCGGGCAGCCTGTTCGTCAACGACGACGGGGAGATCGTGCTGGCAACGCTGGTCGCCGGCAACGTGGTGCTGATGATCCAGCCGCCGCGCGGCTTCGGGGAGAACCCGGTCGCGATCTACCACGACCCCGACCTGGCGCCCACCCACCACTACCTCGCGGCCTACCGCTGGTTGGAGGCCCCCGAGGCGGAGGGCGGCTTCGGCGCGCACGCGGTCGTGCACGTCGGCAAGCACGGCTCGCTGGAGTGGCTGCCGGGCAAGAACGCCGCGCTCTCCCCCGGGTGCGGCACCGACGCCGCGCTCGGCAGCCTGCCGCTGTTCTACCCGTTCCTGGTCAACGACCCCGGCGAGGGCGCGCAGGCCAAGCGCCGCGCGCACGCCACGATCATCGACCACCTGGTCCCGCCGATGGCGCGCGCGGAGACGTACGGCGACATCGCGCGGCTGGAGCAGCTGCTCGACGAGTACGGCAACATCGCAGCGATGGACCCGGCCAAGCTGCCGGCGATCCGCGGTGAGATCTGGGCGTTGATGCGGGCCGCCGAGCTGCACCGCGACCTGGGGCTGGACGAGCGCCCCGAGGACGACGACTTCGACGACTTCATCCTGCACGTGGACGGCTGGCTCTGCGAGATCAAGGACGTGCAGATCCGCGACGGCCTGCACGTGCTGGGCCAGGCGCCAACCGGCGAGGCGCGGGTCAACCTGGTGCTCGCGATCCTGCGCGCCTCGCAGGTGTGGGGCGGGGTCGGCGACGCGGTGACCGGCCTGCGCGCCGCGCTCGGTCTCACCGAGGGCGCCGCGACCGCGACCGTCGATGCCTACGAGGAGCAGGCCCGCGCGCTGGTCGTGGCCATGGAGGCGGCCGGCTGGGACCCGGCCGTCGCGGACACCCTGCACGACGACCCGGCGGTCCGGCGGGTGCTGCGCTTCGCCGCCACCGAGGTGGTCCCCCGCCTCGCCGGGACCGGCGCCGAGATCGACACCCTGCTGCACGCCCTCGACGGCGGGTACGTCGCGGCCGGGCCGTCCGGGTCGCCGCTGCGCGGGCTGGTCAACGTGCTGCCGACCGGACGGAACTTCTACACCGTCGACCCGCGGGCGATCCCGTCGCGGCTCGCGTGGCAGACCGGCCAGGCGATGGCGGAGTCGCTGGTGCAGCGCTACCTCGACGAGACCGGGGAGCACCCGACCTCGGTGGGGCTCTCGGTGTGGGGCACCAGCGCCATGCGGACCTCCGGCGACGACGTGGCCGAGGTGCTGGCCCTGCTCGGCGTCCGCCCCGAGTGGGACGAGATGTCGCGCCGGGTCAACCACCTGGCCGTGATCGACCTGGCCGAGCTCGGTCGCCCGCGCATCGACGTCACCGTGCGGATCTCGGGGTTCTTCCGCGACGCGTTCCCCCACGTCGTCGCGATGCTCGACGACGCCGTGCAGCTGGTGGCGGATCTCGACGAGCCCGACGAGCTGAACTTCGTGCGCGCCCACGCCCGCGCCGACCTGGCCGAGCACGGTGACGCCCGGCGCGCGACCACGCGGATCTTCGGCTCCAAGCCGGGGTCGTACGGCGCGGGCATCCTCCAGGTCGTCGAGTCCGGCAGCTGGCGCGACGACCAGGACCTCGCCGAGGTCTACACCGCGTGGGGCGGCTTCGCCTACGGCCGCGGGCTGGACGGCGCACCGGCCGCGGACGACATGCGCACGGCGTACCGCCGCATCAAGGTGGCCGCCAAGAACGTCGACAGCACCGAGCACGACATCGCCGACTCCGACGACTACTTCCAGTACCACGGCGGGATGATCGCCACCGTCCGCGCGCTGACCGGCGCGGACCCGAAGGCGTACGTCGGCGACTCGACCTCCCCCGACGCGGTGCGCACCCGCACGCTGCAGGAGGAGACCAACCGGGTGTTCCGGGCGCGGGTGGTCAACCCGCGGTGGATCGGCGCGATGCAGCGACACGGCTACAAGGGCGCGTTCGAGCTGGCCGCGACCGTGGACTACCTTTTCGGCTTCGACGCGACCGCCGGGGTGGTGCACGACTGGATGTACGAGTCGCTGGCCGCCTCCTACGTGCTCGACGAGACCAACCAGCAGTTCCTGCGCACCTCGAACCCGTGGGCGCTGCGCGGGATCGTCGAGCGGCTGCACGAGGCCGCCGAGCGCGGGCTGTGGGCGGAGCCCGACGCGGAGACGCTGGCCTCGCTGCAGAAGGTCTACCTCGAGGTCGAGGGCGACCTGGAAGGAGACGACGCGTGAGGATCCGCATCATCGGCGTGGGGATGGGCCCGCAGCACGTGACGCCGGAAGCCGCCGAGGCCCTGCGCGGCTGCGACTACGTGATCGCCGCGGCGAAGAACACCGACGACGGTCTCCTGGCTGCCCGCCGAGCGATCGCCGGGGCCCACGGGGTCGAGGTCGTCGCCGTCCCGGACCCGCCCCGTGACCGCGAGGCCGACTACGAGCGCGCGGTCGCCGACTGGCACGAGGCGCGGGTGTCGGCGTACGAGAGCGTGCTGCGCGAGCGCGGCGGCACCGCGGCGTTCCTGGTCTGGGGCGACCCGTCGCTCTACGACTCCACGATCCGCATCGTCGAGCGGCTCGCCGCGCGACTGCCGATCGACTACGACGTGCTGCCGGGCATCAGCGCCCCACAGCTGCTGGCCGCCCGGCACCGGATCGTGCTGCACCCGGTGGGCGGGCCGGTGCACGTCACCACCGGACGTCGCCTGCGCGAGGACATCGCGGCCGGGCAGACGAACCTCTGCGTCATGCTCAACGCGCACCTCGACCTCGCCGGCCTCGAGGACTGGTCGCTGTGGTGGGGCGCCAACCTCGGCACACCCACCGAGGCGCTCGCCGCCGGACGCGTCGGCGACGTCCTCGACGAGATCGAGCGGGCCCGCGACGGCGCGAAGGCCGCAGCCGGCTGGGTGATGGACCTCTACCTGCTGCGAGCACCCGCATGAGCGGCCTGCTGGTCGCCGGCACCACCTCCGACGCCGGCAAGTCCGTGGTCACCACGGGGCTGTGCCGGGCGTTCGCGCGACGCGGCGTCGCGGTCGCACCATACAAGGCGCAGAACATGTCCAACAACTCGATGGTCTGCCACGACCGCGACGGCGCGACCGCCGAGATCGGGCGAGCCCAGTGGATCCAGGCCCTCGCTGCCCGGGTCACGCCCGAGCCGGCGATCAACCCGGTGCTGCTCAAGCCCGGCAGCGACCGGCGCAGCCACGTCGTGCTGATGGGCCGGCCGGCGGGTGAGGTCTCGGCCACGGACTGGGAGGCCGGCCGGCGGCACCTGGCGCTCGCGGCCCACGCGGCGTACGACGACCTCGCCTCGCGCTTCGAGGTCGTCGTCGCGGAGGGCGCGGGCAGCCCGGCGGAGATCAACCTGCGGTCCAGCGACTACGTGAACATGGGGCTGGCCCGGCACGCCGACCTGCCGGTGGTGGTCGTCGGGGACATCGACCGGGGTGGGCTGTTCGCCTCGATGGTCGGCACCGTGGCGCTGCTGGAGCCGGCCGACCAGGCGCTGGTGGCGGGGTTCATCGTCAACAAGTTCCGCGGCGACCTCGAGCTGCTCGAGCCCGGGCTGCGGCAGCTGGAGGCGCTGACCGGCCGGCCGGTGCACGGCGTACTCCCCTGGCACCCCGACCTCTGGCTCGACTCCGAGGACGCGCTCGACCTCGACGGCCGGCGCAGCCAGGACACGGCACGCGTGCGGGTGGCGGTGGTGCGGCTCCCCCGCATCAGCAACTTCACCGACGTCGACGCCCTCGGCCTGGAGCCCGAGCTCGACGTCGTGTTCGCAGCGCGCCCCCGCGACCTCGCCGACGCCGACCTCGTCGTGCTGCCCGGCACCCGCGCGACGATCAGCGACCTGGCGTGGCTGCGGTCGCGGGGGCTCGACGAGGCGATCGTCGAGCACGCCCGCGCCGGACGGCCGGTGCTGGGCATCTGCGGTGGCTGCCAGATGCTGGGCCGCACGATCACCGACTCGGACGGCGTGGAGGGCGCACCGCGGACGGTCGAGGGCCTCGGCCTGCTCGACCTCGCCACGACGTTCAGCCCGGAGAAGGTGCTGCGCCTCCGCGCGCCCGCGGGCTACGAGATCCACCACGGCCGCGTGGTGGGCGAGCGGACCGCCGGGCCGGTCACCGGCACGATGGTCCACGGGGCGCTCGAGGACGACGCCCACCGCGCGGCGTACCTCGCGCAGGCGCTCGGCGTGACCAGCACCGCGTCGTTCCCGGCCGCCCGGGAGCGGCGGCTGGAGCTGCTGGGCGACCTGGTCGAGGAGCACCTCGACGTCGACGCGCTGCTGGCGCTGGCACGCGCGGGCGCACCGGACCTGCCGACGCTGACGATAGGGAGACGGCCATGAA
>NZ_CATNLZ010000037.1:0-168575 GCF_950101795.1 Nocardioides sp. T2.26MG-1
CCACCCACCCGGATGGGATGATCGAGGCCTGATGTCCGACTCCGAGCGCACCCCCCTGCCCCTGGTCTTCGACGAGCCGCGTGGCCGCAAGAAGCCCCCGCGGCACCTCGCCGACCTCGCTCCCGACGAGCGGACGGCGTACGCCAAGGAGCTCGGCCTGCCCGGCTTCCGCGCCAAGCAGCTCGCGACGCACTACTTCGCCCGGCTCGTCGACGACCCCGCGGAGATGACCGACCTCCCGGCCGGGCAGCGCGAGGACCTGGTCGCCGGGCTGCTGCCGACGCTGATGACGCCGCTGCGCACCATGGAGGCCGACCGCGGCACCACCCGCAAGACGCTGTGGCGCCTCTTCGACGGCGCCCTGGTCGAGTCGGTGCTGATGCGCTACCCCGACCGGGCCACGATGTGCGTGTCGAGCCAGGCCGGCTGCGGCATGGCCTGCCCGTTCTGCGCCACGGGCCAGGGCGGTCTCCAGCGCAACATGTCGACCGCGGAGATCGTCGAGCAGGTCGTGGCCGGCGCACGGGCGCTGGCCCGCGACGAGGTGCCCGGCGGGCCGGGGCGCGTCTCCAACGTCGTGTTCATGGGCATGGGCGAGCCGCTGGCCAACTACAAGGCCGTGATCGGCGCCGTACGCCGGCTCACCGAGCCGACGCCCGACGGGCTCGGCATGAGTGCGCGCGGGGTCACGGTGTCCACGGTCGGGCTGGTGCCGCGGATGCTGCAGCTGGCCGAGGAGGGCATCCCGGTCACGCTGGCGCTGTCGCTGCACGCGCCCGACGACGAGCTCCGCAACGAGCTGGTCCCGATCAACACGCGCTACTCGGTCGCCGAGACCGTCGACGCCGCCTGGAACTACGCGCGCACCACCAAGCGCCGGGTCTCGATCGAGTACGCCATGATGCGCGGCATCAACGACCAGGCCTGGCGCGCCGACCTGCTCGGCGACGTGCTGCAGGAGCGCGGCGACTGGGGCTGGGTGCACGTCAACCTGATCCCGCTCAACCCCACGCCCGGCTCGAAGTGGACCGCCTCCGACCCGGCCGACGAGCGCGAGTTCGTCCGCCGCCTCGAGGCCAAGGGCATCCCGACCACGGTCCGCGACACCCGCGGCCGCGAGATCGACGGGGCCTGCGGCCAGCTGGCGGCCACGGAGGCATGACCCCGTCCGCGGCGGCCGTCGCCGCCGCGAGCGAGGCCTGGGTGTGGATCCCGGACGTGGCGATCACGGTCGAGGCCGACGAGTACCTGCTCGTGCGCTACCCCGACTGGTACGACGAGCCGCTGGTGCTCACCCGGGTGCGTCCGCGCCGCCCGACGGCGCAGGTACTCGACGAGGCGCTCGCCCGCGCCGCCGAGCTCGGTCCGCCGGAGGTCGTGTGCTGGGTGCGGCCCGACTCGGTCGCCGACCTCGAGCCGCTGCTCGCCGCTCGCGGCACCCTGGCGGAGACCGTCGACGTGCTCGCCCGGGGCCTCGGTGCGGAGCCCCCGGCGCCGGCGGCTCCTGGGGTCGAGCTGCGCTGGGTGGCGGACCTCGCGACGCTCCGCGACTTCGAGGCGGTCGGCGTCGAGGTGTTCGGAGGAGCCCTGCCCCCGCCCGGCCACCTCGAGCAGGAGGCCGCTCGCGCCGCCCTCGCGTTCGCGACCGGCGCCGCGGCCCGGCTGGTCGCCTACGTCGACGGCGGCCCCGTCGCCGCGGCCGGCGTCTCGCTCGTCGACGGCGTGGCCCGCCTCTGGGGTGGGGCCGTGCTCGAGCGGCACCGGGGGAGGGGCATCTACCGCACGCTGCTCGACCACCGGCTCGCCTGGAGCGCGGAGGGTGGAGCGGAGCTGGCCCTGGTCAAGGGGCGCGCGGCGACCTCCGGTCCGATCCTGCGCCGGGCGGGGTTCACGGCGTACGGCCAGGAGCGTGGCTACCGCCTGCGGCTCCCGAACCACCAAGGCTGACCGCCACACGGCATTCACGTGACGTTCGTGTCGGCATCCTCGCCTGTTCCGGGCGGGTCGGCATCGTCCGAGACGGCAGGACACCGTGTTGGAAAGGTTGCGCCATGCGACTCCGTCAGCACCGCTCCGCGCTCGTCGAGCTTCCCCAGACCCCCACCGACCGGCTCCGGGTGCTGGTGGTCGCTGAGTCGTTCCTCCCGCAGGTCAACGGCGTGACCAACTCGGTGCGCCGGGTGCTCGAGCACCTCGCCGCCGAGGGCCACCACGCCGAGCTGGTCGCACCCACCGGACCCCCGACGTACGCCGGGTTCCCCGTCACCCGGGCCCGTGGCGCCAGCCTGCCGTTCTACCGTGACTTCCGCATCGGCCTGGAGACCAGGGCGCGGCTGCGTGCGGTGATGCTGCGGTTCCGTCCCGACATCGTGCACGTGGCCTCGCCGGCCACGCTCGGCCACCAGGCGGTGCGCGCCGCCGAGGAGCTCGGCATCCCGACGGTCGCGATCTACCAGACCGACCTCGTGGGCTTCGCCGAGCGCTACGACATCGCCGGCGGGGTGCGGGCGATGGCCTACCTCACCCGCAGGATCCACCTCGGGGTCGACCGCACCCTCGCCCCGTCGTCGACCAGCCTCGCGCAGCTGGCCTCCCTCGGCATCCACGCCACCGCGCTGTGGCCCCGCGGCGTCGACCTCCAGCAGTTCCACCCGGTGCACCGGTCGCCGGAGCTCCGGCGCCGGATCGCCCCCGACGGCCGCCTGTTGGTCGGGTACGTCGGCCGGCTCGCACCCGAGAAGGAGCTCGACCTGCTCACCTGCCTCGCCGACGACCCCCGCTACGCGCTGGTGCTGGTCGGCGGGGGCCCCGAGGAGCGGCGGCTGCGGGAGCTGCTCCCCGGGGCCACGTTCCTGGGGGTGCTGCACGGCGAGGAGCTGGGCCGGGTCTACGCCTCGCTCGACGTGTTCGTGCACACGGGTCGCCACGAGACCTACTGCCAGTCGGCCCAGGAGGCGCTCGCCTCCGGGGTCCCGGTGGTCGCGCCGCGGGCCGGCGGACCGGTGGACGTGGTCGCCGACGGGGTGGCCGGCTTCCTCTACGAGCCCGGCAGCCGCGCCGAGTTGATGGCGTACGTCGACGCCCTCGCCTCCGACCGGCTGTTCCGGCGCCGGACCGGCCTGGCCGCGCGCCGCAGTGTCGCGACCCGCTCGTGGCAGGGCGTCAACGAGGCCCTGGTGGCCCACTACCGCGACGTGGTCGCGGTGCGGGCCGTCCAACGTCGCGTGGCCTGATCACTACCGGAGGAACCGGGGCGCCTTCACGACCAGCTCGACGTTGCGGGACTTGCGGGCCCCGCGCCGCTGGTTGCTCTGCTCCTGCCAGTCGTTCGCGCCGAGCTCGCGGGACAGGCCGGCGAGCTGCACCGGGTCGGTGAGGTCGCCGTTGAACGCGAGCGAGCCGCCGTGGTCGACCATCGTGGCGAAGATGGAGACGGTACCGTCCCTGTTGTCGGTGATCTCCAGCAGCCGGGACTGCTGCGGCCAGTCGATGTGCGAGGCGGTGTTGATCTCCCAGAACCCGCCCACGACCTTGCCCTTCTCCTTGCGGGGGTGGGCCCAGATGTGGTTGGTGTGGGTGTGGCCGTTGACCCACGCGATCACGTTCGGGGACGCCGCGAGCGTGCGGGCGATCCGGCCCGCGAGCGAGGTGTCCTCGAACGACGCCAGCGGGTGGTGGCTGGCGACGACGACGAGCTTGCGGCGGCTCTGGTCGAGGACCTTCTTCAGCCACTGGAACTGCACGGTGCCCAGGGCGCCCTTGTCGCCGAACCGGGAGACGGTGTCGAGGACGACGAAGCGGACCTTGCCCTGGTCGAACGTGTAGTACGCGGTCTTCTTGGCGACGTTCTCGGCGGTGAAGCCGTGCCCCTCGGGCAGACCTGTCGTCGTGAAGTGCTCCTGGACCCACTCCACCCGCTCGAGCAGCCGCCGGTTGGGGTCGGCGGTGACGGTACGGGGGCCCTTGGTGGTCTTCTTGACGGTGCCGATGGCGACCGCTTTGTAGCTCTCGTCGACGGGCCAGTTGCCCTGCACGAGCCCGTCGTGGTTGCCCATCGCGGCGTACCACGGCATGTCGAGGCCGGCCGCCTCGAACGGCTGCCGGGCCGCGTCGAGGAGGCCCGGGATCGTCGGGAACCCGTGCTTGGCCCGGGGGTCGTCGTCGACCTTGCCCGCCGGGGTGCCGTCCGGGTGCCAGAAGACGACGTCATAGAAGTCGGGGTCCTGATCCATGACGCCCTCGTACTTGGAGGGGTCGCCGGAGTCGACGGTGACGGTCCCGCCGTCCAGGATGTCGATGTTCCAGCGGATCTCGTTGTACTGCGTCGAGTCCGAGTTGTCGCCGGTCTGGATCGCGAACGCCAGCTTGCGGCCGGTGACCGGGCCCGCACCGATCGCGTTGATCTCGCGGGCCATCGCGTCGGCCACGTGACCGCTGAGGATCTCCTGCGGCCGGTAGGCGCTGCTGCTGACCTTCTCGCCGAGCTCCAGGCGGATCGGTGACTGGGCGTCGATGATGTGGACGTCGCTCAGCTGGGCGAACGCGAGCAGCGGCCGGCGCCGGCGAGCGCGTCCCTTCTGGGCGGCGGCGCCGAGCCCGGCGCGGACGAGGTGCTTCTCCCCGGGGCCGGTGACGACCGGGCGCCACCCGGTCGTGGGGTCGGGGGTGCCGCGCAGGAGCACGGTGGCGCGGGTGGTGGTGGCACGGGCGGCCCGGGCGGCCGGCCCGGTGCCGGCGACGGCGTCGGCCGAGAGGCCACCGAGACCGCCGAGGGCAGCGGCGCCGCCGACGGCGGCGGCTGAGCGGAAGAGGTCGCGACGGGAGATCTGCATCGCGTCAATCTAGGCTCCCGGCCGCGTTCACGTCCCCGAAACAAGCAGGTTCGCCGCCGCCTCCCACGTGTCGACGAGGTGCACGTGGTGCTCCATGGGGCGGCCGAGCGCGAGCGCCCTGAGCAGCGGCCAGGCCGGGAGCTCCTCGGTCCAGTAGTGCACGCCGACCAGGACCATCGGCGCGACCGAGGACTCGTCGGCGTAGAAGTTCTCGCAGGCGTCCTGGAAGATCTCCTGGACGGTCCCTCCGAAGCCCGGCAGGAACACGATGCCGGCGTCGCAGACCTCCAGCAGCGTCGCCTCGCGCGTGGAGTTGCGGAAGTACTTCGCGATCGCCGTCGCGAACACGTTGGGCGGCTCGTGGCCGTAGTGCCAGGTCGGGATGCCCAGCGACTCGCTGCCGCCCGGGAACCGGTCGAGGACCGCGAACGCCTGGTCCGCCCAGGCTCCGATCGAGGGCCGGTACGACGGGACCGCGGACAGGAGCGCCAGCGCGTCGTCGAGCGCGGCGGTCGGGTCGGCCTGGCGGGCGAGCCACGCGCCGAGGTTCGCGGCCTCCATGGCGCCGGGACCACCGCCGGTCGCGACCGTGAGCGAGCGGCCGAGGGCCGCGCCCAGCCGGGCCGCGTCCGCGAATCCGGGTGCGTCGCGGTCGGCCGTGTGCCGGCCCATCACGCCGACCAGCCGGCGCCCCTCGATCCACGACTCCAGGGCCACGTCCACGGCGTGGTCGTGCAGCGCCCTGGCCAGGGCCTTGTCGCGGGTCGACGGCCGCTGCGACCAGGCGTAGGCCCGCGCGTCGAGCGAGTCGGCGTAGTCGGGGACGTCGTACAGCTCGTCGGGGGTGTAGAGCGTGGTGCGCGCCGTGTCCACCGGCGCCGCCGCCGTGGCCGGCAGCACGAGGCCGCCGGCGGCGCGCACCATCGTCTCGTCGCCCGGTGCGAACGTGCAGCCGAGGAACGTCGCCCCCGCCAGCCGGACGCCGGCCAGCTCGGCGTGCCGGTCCGAGAGGTCCACGCCGCGGACCCGCCACCCGCGCAGCGAGGTCGCCCCGGCGGCCAGGCGGTGGTCGAGCTCCGCGAGGGTCTCGACGTGGACGACGCGGCCGCGGGTGCGTTTCACGGGCCGAATCTACGTCGACCCGCCCGAGAATCTCAGGCGGGTCGACGTGGATCGCTAGAAGGCGTGGGCGAGGAGCTCGCCGAACAGGTCGTGCTCGTCGACCCCGAGCCCGCGGGCCCGGAACCACCCGACGACGTTCGTGCAGTCGCGCATCAGGAAGTCCGTGCCGGCCGGGTTGCCGACCAGGTCCACGACCTGGGGAAGGTCGATGATCACGAGCCGGTCGCCGGCCGCGAGGATGTTGTACGGCGACAGGTCGCCGTGCACCACCCCGTGCCGCGCGAGCTCGGACATCGCCTCGCGCAGCTGCTCGTAGTACGACTCGAGCAGCGGCCGGTCCGGCCGGGTCTGGGCGAGCCGGGGCGCGGTCTCGACGCCGTCCTCGCCCTCGACGGTGATCCACTCCATGAGCAGCTCGGTGCCGTCGAGCTGGACCGGGTAGGGGACCGGCAGCCCGAGCCTGTGGCAGCGCACCAGCGCCTCCCACTCGGCCCACGCCCACTGGCCCGCGGCCACGGCGCGACCGTGGGCGGACTTCTTGGCCAGCGCGCGGGCGTCGCGCGTGTTGCGGGTCTTGCGGCCCTCGGTGTAGGCCGTGGACCGGTGGAACGTGCGGTGGTCGTCGCCGCGGTAGCGCTTGGCCACCATCACGACGGACTGGCCGGTGGGGTCGTCGAGGTCCTCGCTGCCGGGGACGGCGCGCTCGAGCAGGAACGCGTCGGCCTCCTTGCCGGTCTTGAGGATGCCGAGCTCGGTGTCGACCGCGGCCTGCGAGGTCACCACCCAGTCCGGACGCGGCTCCGGGCCGCGGCAGAGCGGCTCGACGCTGAGCCAGGTCGACCAGCGTTGGGTGTCGTCGTCGAGGTCGTCGTACGCCGTGAAGTCGAAGACGAAGGAGGGGTCGAGGTCAGGCGGGTACTGCGAGGTGTGCTGCGTGAGGTCGTGAGACATCGCGGTGGGTGCTCCAGGAGTTCGAGAGGACATGGTCTGCGGACAGGCCAAGGACAGTCGTCGACATGTCACGCTCCTCTCGCTCGGGCACCCGGCAGCTGCCGGACGGCTGGAACGAGTCTCCGGGCCGCGCCCTGCCGCCCGCAACCGAATAACGGCGACGTCTCGCTCGGCAGTGCCGTGTCGCCCCTCGTGCGGCGCTCGGTAGGTTGCAGCCGTGCCCCTCCGTCGCCTGGCCGCGCTGACCGCCGTCGTCGCGCTCGCCGTCCCGCTCGTCTCGTCCGCGGCCGCGTCCGAGTCCTCGTCCGCGTCCGCGGGCCGGGCCGAGGCGCCGCACGGATCCGCCGGCGTCGGCGACCCCTACTTCCCGCTGGACGGCAACGGCGGCATCGACGTCCGCGCCTACGACGTCCACGACCGCTACCGCTTCTCCGAGGGACGGCTGTCCGGGTGGACCGCGGTGCGGCTGACCGCGACCAAGGCGATCTCGGGGTTCAACCTGGACTTCCTGCTGCCGGTGTCACGGGTCGAGGTCGACGGTCGGCGGGTGCACTTCGACCAGCGCCACCACGAGCTCTCGATCGACGCGCCCCTCGCGGACGGCGAGTCGGCGCGGGTGGTGGTGCGGTACTCCGGGCTGCCGGGGCGCTACTCCTACGCCGGGGAGAGTAACTGGCTCGCCGACGACCACGAGGTCGTCGCGATGAACCAGCCGCACATGGCGCCGTGGTGGTTCCCCGCCAACGACCACCCGCTCGACAGGTCGCTGATGCGGATCTCGATCACGGTGCCGAGCGACAGGCAGGTGGTGGCCAACGGGCGCCGCGTCCAGCGCACCGTCCGGGGCGGGCTCGCCACGACGACGTGGCAGGCGGACGAGCCGATGGTGCCCTACCTGGCGTTCTTCGCGGCCGGGTCGTTCGAGATCGCGAGGGGCCGGGCCGACGGACGTCGCTGGGTCGTCGCGGTCTCGAAGGGTCTCGGTACGGCGTCGCAGCGCGTCGCGATGGGACTGATGAGGCAGACCCCGGCGCTGGTCCACTGGCTGGAGGGCGTCATCGGGACCTACCCGTTCCGCCAGGTCGGCGGCCTCACGACGAGCCTGCCGGTCGGCTTCGCGCTGGAGAACCAGACTCGGCCGACGTACCCCTTCATGGGCGACAGCCCGGGCGCGGTGCGGACGGTCGTCCACGAGCTCGCGCACCAGTGGTTCGGCGACTCGGTGGCGATCGAGGGCTGGCGGGACATCTGGCTCAACGAGGGCTGGGCGACCTACCTCGAGGACTACTACACCGAGACCCACGGCGGTCCGATGACCGACGAGCTGATGCGCGACGCGTACGGCGACATCCCCGCCGGCGACTCGTTCTGGAACCACGAGGTCGCGGACCCGTGTCCCGACCACGATGCGTGCGTGGGGCCGATCTTCGCCGACTTCGTCTACGACCGCGGCGGCATGGCGCTCTCGGCACTGCGCAACCGGATCGGCGACCGCGACTTCTCGACGCTGCTGCGCCGGTGGGCCGCCGACCGGGCCGGCGGCAACGGCAACACCGACCAGTTCCAGGCCCTCGCCGAGAAGGTCAGCGGCCAGGACCTCGGCTCGTTCTTCGACGCCTGGGTGCGGTCGCCGAGCAAGCCCGCCGACACGGTCGCCAACGGGCTCGGGTAGCGACCCGCCGTCAGTGCACGAGCGGCGAGACGATCCTGCCCACCACGCTGGGCAGCCGCGTCACCGACTCCTCCGCGTCCGCGAGCGTCATCGCCCGCAGGCCGAGGTTGATCCCCAGCCAGCGCAGCGGCTCCGGCTCCCAGGCGGGGGAGCGGTGCCCGACCCACGGCAGCCGGGTCAGCTCGGTGTCGTGGCCGAGCACGAGGTCGCGCAGCGTGCGGCCGGCCAGGTTGGTCGTGCTCACCCCGTCGCCGACGTACCCGCCGGCCCAGGCGAGCCCGGTCTGGCGGTCCAGCCCCACGGAGGCGCACCAGTCCCGCGGGATGCCGAGCGCGCCACCCCACGCGTGCGTCACGCGGGTGCCGGCGAGCACCGGGAACAGGTCGACGAGCGTCGCGTAGAGCCGCGCGAACACGGCCTCGTCGCGGTCGTACTCCGGCCGGATCCGCGAGCCGAGGTGGTACGGCGCTCCGCGGCCGCCGAAGACCAGCCGGTCGTCGGCGGTGCGCTGCCCGTAGACGATCAGGTGCCGGTGGTCGGTGAACGTCTCGCGCCGGGCGAGCCCGATCTCGTCCCAGACGGCGGGCGGGAGCGGCTCGGTGGCGATGATGAGGGAGTAGACCGGCACCAGCGTCCGCTCCTCGCCGCGCAGGCCGGGCGTGTAGCCCTCGGTCGCGCGCACCACGGTCGCCGCCCGCACGTCGCCGTCGGTGGTGTGCGCCCGGCCCGGCGCGATCGCCCGCACCCGGGTCTGCTCGTGGATGGTGACGCCGCGGCGCTCGACGGCCTCGGCGAGGCCCCGCACGAGGCGCGCGGGGTGCAGCGCCGCGCAGTCGGGGGTGTACGTCGCGCCGACGGTCCGGCTGCCGCGCAGCACCGATGTCGCCTCCGCCCGGTCGAGCAGCCGCAGGTCGTCCTCGCCGCGGTCCCAGCGCCGCGCCTCGGCGACCTCGGCGCGCGCCCGGCGCCACTGGGCCCGGCTGCGGGCCAGAGCGATCGTCCCGCCCTTGGCGATGTGCGCGTCGATGCCCTCCGCGGCCGCGACCCTGACCACCTCGTCGACGGTCTCGCGCATCGCCCGGTGCTGGGCGAGCGCGCGCTCGCGGTCGGCGAGCCCGGCGAGCGTGGACAGCGACGCCGGGAACAGCGCCGAGCACCAGCCCCCGTTGCGTCCCGAGGCGCCGAAGCCCGCGGTCTCGGCCTCCAGCACCACGATCCGCAGGCTCGGGTCGGCCTCGGCCAGGTAGTACGCCGTCCAGAGCCCGGTGAAGCCCGCGCCGACGATCGCGACGTCGGCGTCCACGTCGGAGCCGAGCGCGGGTCGTGGCGTCCAGTCGGTGTCGACGGTGTCGTGCCAGAGCGAGAGGCGCTCCCAGTGGGGATCGGTGCGGTGCTTCAGCGCACACCCCAGGAGTAGGTCTGCTTGCGCAGCTGCAGGTACATGAACGTCTCGGTCATCGCGACGCCGTCGATCGCGCGGATCCGGCCGGAGATCAGCTCGAGCAGGTGCTCGTCGCTCTCGCACACCACCTCCACGAGCAGGTCGTAGGAGCCGGCGGTGACGACGACGTAGTCGACCTCGTCGAGCGCGGCGATCGCGTCCGCCACCGACTCGAGCTGGCCGGCCACCCGGACCCCGACCATCGCCTGGCGGGCGAAGCCCATCTGGAGTGGGTCCGTGACCGCGACCACCTGCATGACCCCCGCCTCGATCAGGCGCTGGACTCGCTGTCGGACGGCTGCCTCGGACAGCCCGACGACCTTGCCGATGGCCGCATAGGAGCGTCGCCCGTCCTGCTGGAGCTGCTCGATGATGGCCTTGGACACCTGGTCGAGGTGGAAGACGGTCTGGGTGTCGCGGGAGCTCCTGGTCACCGGCCGATACTGACAGGCGACGGCGGTCGGCGCCAAGGTCCGGGGTCCACATGGGATTTCGTTGCAAGTGTGTTTCCGATCAACGGTTTCCCTTGTCGGGGGGCCGTTGCTCTGCAACTATCCACGCCTAGGGGCCCTTCAACCTGCAGGAGGTAGTTGCATGTCGGAACCGGCGAGCATGGTGCGGATGGGTCGGGGCGGAGGGGTGCTCGCCGGGGCTTCCGCAGGGGTGGGCCGCCGTTCGTTCCTCCGGGGCGCCTCGTTGGCCGCGATGGCGGTCGGGGTGCCCGGCCTGCTCTCGGCCTGCGGCACCGGAGGGGCCAAGGTGGAGGCGGACACGTGCACGAGCACCGATCTCAGTGCGAAGGAGAAGTCGATCGTCTTCTCGAACTGGATCGGCTATGTCGATCCGGTGAAGGCGAAGGACACCTCCACCCTCGAGAAGTTCCAGCAGGAGACCGGCATCACCGTCGACTACAAGAACGGTGACGTCAACGACAACGAGCAGTTCTTCGCCAAGGTCTCGCCCCAGCTGGGCGACTGTCGCTCGACGGGACGGGACGTCTTCGTGGTGACCGACTACATGGCCGCCCGGATGATCGAGCTGAACTGGGTCCAGAAGCTGGACCACGACAAGATCCCGAACGTGGACGCGAACCTGCTCGAGTCGCTGAGGTCGCCGAGCTGGGACCCGAACCGCGACTACAGCGTCCCGTGGCAGAGCGGCATGACCGGCATCTGCTACAACTCCGAGCTGACCGACCCGGTCACCAGCTTCGAGGACCTGCTGACCCGGCCCGACCTCAAGGGCAAGGTCGAGCTGCTCACCGAGATGCGGGACACGATGCTCTTCATGCTCCTGCTCGAGGGCAGCGACCCCGCGGACTTCACCGACGACGAGTTCTCTGCTGCGATCGACCGGCTGCAAGGCTACGTCGACTCCGGCCAGGTGCGCCGGTTCGCGGGCAACGACTACGTCGACGACATGAAGTCGGGCGACATCGTGGCCTGCGAGGCCTGGAGCGGGGATGTCATCAACCTGCTGGGTGGCGGCAAGTACAAGTGGGTGCCGCCCTCGGAGGGCTTCGCGATCTGGACCGACAACATGCTGGTCCCCAACAAGGCGGAGCACAAGGCGAACGTCGAGGAGCTGATGAACTTCTACTACGACCCGGTCAACGCGGCGAAACTGGCCGCCTGGAACTACTACCTCTGCCCGGTCGAGGGTGCTCAGCAGGAGATCGCCCAGTTCGACAAGTCCGCTGCCAAGAGCGACTTCATCTTCCCCTCGGCCGAGACGCTGGCCGCCGGCCACCAGTTCATGCCGCTCAGCGGTGACCAGGAGCGGGACTTCCAGCGCCAGTTCAACGAGGTCATGGGTGGCTGAGAACGAAGCGGACGCGGGCAAGGACCTGCGCCTGGAGCGCCTCACGAAGCGCTTCGGCGACTTCGTCGCCGTGGACGACCTGACCCTGACGGTGCCGCGCGGATCGTTCTTCGCGCTCCTGGGTCCCTCCGGCTGCGGCAAGACCACGACCCTGCGAATGGTGGCGGGCCTGGAGGATCCGAGTGCCGGCCGCGTGCTCATCGGCGACCAGGACATCACCCACCTGCGGCCGTACAAGCGACCGGTCAACACGGTGTTCCAGTCCTACGCGCTGTTCCCCCACCTCTCCATCTTCGAGAACGTCGCCTTCGGCCTGCGGAGGCGCGGCGTCAAGGACTACCAGCAGAAGACCCGCGACATGCTGGAGCTCGTGCAGCTCGGACCCTACGGCGATCGCAAGCCGGCCCAGCTCTCCGGGGGGCAGCAACAGCGCGTGGCGCTCGGTCGGGCGCTCATCAACGAGCCCGGCGTGCTCCTCCTCGACGAGCCGCTCGGCGCGCTCGACCTCAAGCTGCGCCGGCAGATGCAGATCGAGCTCAAGCGGATCCAGACCGAGATCGACGTCACCTTCGTCCACGTCACGCACGACCAGGAGGAGGCCATGACCATGGCCGACACGATCGCGGTGATGAACCACGGGGTGATCGAGCAGATGGGCGCTCCCGCGGACCTCTACGAGAACCCGGTGACGACGTTCGTGGCGAACTTCCTGGGCCAGTCCAATCTGATCAAGACCAACGTCATCGGGACGTCCGGCGGGGAGATCGTGCTCGACTGCCACGGGCAGAAGCTCGCGGTGGCCGCAGCGCGCTCCCACGCCGACGGCCGGTCGGCCTGGCTCGGGGTCCGACCGGAGAAGATCTACGCGTCGGTGGCCGGCGTCGAGGACCGCACCGACGCCGACGTTCTGACCGGCGGCCGGGTCACCGACGTCAGCTTCATCGGCGTGAGCACGCAGTACCTCGTCGCGATGCCGTGGGGCCAGGAGCTGATGGTCTTCGAGCAGAACACGGGGAGCCGGCCCTCGTTCCGCAACGGGGACGAGGTGGACCTGATGTGGGCCCCGGACCACGCCTTCCTGCTCGACGCAGACCAGGACGCGCACGCCGGCATGATGCGACCGGAGGACCGCGAGTGAGCGCAGCGCCTCCCTCGCCCGCCCCCCGAGCCGCCGTCGACGGCGAGACGAGCCGCCGCCGGGGGCTGGGCTGGCTGCTGCTGGTGCCGGGCATGCTCTGGCTGGCGGTGTTCTTCCTCTTCCCGACGATCCAGCTCTTCTTCACCTCCCTCTACGACCCGAGCGGCTCGTACGAGCAGGGCTACACCATGACGTGGCACGTGATGAACTACGTCGACGCGGTCACGGACACCTGGAACCTGTTCGTGAGGTCCTTCGCGTACGCCGGCATCGCCACCGTCGTCTGCCTGGCCTTGTCCTACCCGTTGGCGTACGCGATCGCGTTCAAGGCCGGCCGCTGGAAGAACTTCCTGCTCGTGCTCGTGATCGCGCCGTTCTTCACCAGCTTCCTGCTGCGCACCCTCGCCTGGCGGACGATCCTCTCCGACCAGGGACCCGTGACGAGCTTCCTGCAGACGATCGCGGTGCTCCCGGACGACGGCCGGCTGCTGGCCACGCCGGTTGCGGTGATCGCCGGGCTGGTCTACAACTTCATGCCGTTCATGACCCTGCCGCTGTACGCCTCGCTCGACAAGGTGGACCACCGCCTGATCGAGGCAGCCGGCGATCTGTACTCCAGCCCGATCGCCGGGTTCCGCCGGGTCACCTTCCCACTCTCGCTGCCCGGCGTGGTGTCCGGCACGCTGCTGACCTTCATCCCGGCGTGCGGCGACTACATCAACGCCGAGCTGCTGGGGACGCCCAAGCAGTACATGGTCGGCAACCGCATCCAGTCGGCGTTCCTCACCGAGCACAACTACCCGCTGGCGGCGAGCCTGTCATTGATCCTGATGGCCGTGGTCGTGGTCATGGTGGTGCTCTACATCCGCAGGGCCGGCACGGAGGACCTCGTCTGATGACCGGCAGCCTCGCGTCGCGGGAGCGCGCCACCGCCGCAGTCCCGCCGCCCCCGGCGCGCCGACCTGCCGGGCGCTGGCTCGCGGACCACCTTGTCCTGCTGCTGGGGATCCTGGTCCTCGTCTACATGTTCGTGCCGATCGGCTACATCTTCGCGCTGTCGTTCAACCAGCCGAGCGGGCGCGGAGCCACCGCGGAGTTCGAGTCGTTCACCTGGAGCAACTGGGGCTCCGTGTGCGAGCCCGAGGGACTGTGCGAGTCGCTCAAGCTGAGCTTCGCCGTGAGCCTCACCGCCACCGTGCTCGCCACCCTGCTCGGCACGCTCATGGCGTTCGCGCTGGTGCGGCACTCCTTCCGCGGACGCTCCGCCTCGAACCTGCTGATCTTCCTGCCGATGGCCACCCCCGAGGTCGTCATGGGCTCCTCGCTGCTCGCGATGTTCGTGTCGCTGGGCTTCGACGGCGTGCTCGGCTTCGTCACGATCGTGATCGCGCACGTGATGTTCTGCCTCTCGTTCGTCGTGGTCACCGTCAAGGCGCGGCTCGTCGGGATGGACGCGCGGCTCGAGCAGGCGGCGATGGACCTGTACGCGAACGAGTGGCAGACCTTCCGGCTGGTCACGCTCCCGCTGGCGATGCCCGGCATCGTCGCAGCGGCGCTACTGTCCTTCACCTTGTCCTTCGACGACTTCATCGTCACCAACTTCACCGCCGGACAGTCGGTGACCTTCCCGCTCTACGTCTACGGCGCGAAGCTCAAGGACTTCCCACCGCAGCTCTTCGTCGTCGGCTCGGCGATGTTCTTGGTCTCCTTCGCGGTCGTGATCGCCGCAGAGCTCTGGCGACGCCGCCGGTCGACCTGGAGCCGCTGAGGTGATGCTCATGGCGCCCGGCGTCCCGCAGGGGGACGCGGGCCGCATCAGAGCAGGGTGGCGGCCTTGTCCAGGACGGTGCGCAGGATCTGCTCCATCTCGTCGAAGTGCGTCTGGTCGCAGATCAGCGGGGGAGAGAGCTGGATGACCGGGTCTCCGCGGTCGTCGGCGCGGCAGTAGAGGCCCTCGTCGTAGAGCGCCTTGGAGAGGAAGCCGCGCAGCAGCTTCTCGGACTCGGCCTCGTCGAAGGTCGTCTTGGTGTCCTTGTCCTTGACCAGCTCGATGCCGTAGAAGTAGCCGTCGCCGCGGACGTCGCCGACGATCGGCAGGTCGAGCAGGCGCTCCAGGGTGGAGCGGAACGCGTCCTCGTTGTCGCGGACGTGCTCGAGGACGTGCTCGTTCTCGAAGATGTCGAGGTTGGCCATCGCGACCGCGGTCGAGACCGGGTGGCCGCCGAAGGTGAAGCCGTGGGCGAACGACTCCGCGCCGTGCAGGAACGGCTCCATGAGCCGGTCGGTGGCGACCATCGCGCCGAGCGGGGAGTAGCCGGAGGTGATGCCCTTGGCGCAGGTGATGATGTCGGGCTGGTAGCCGTAGCGCTCCGCGCCGAACATGTGGCCGAGCCGGCCGAAGGCGCAGATGACCTCGTCGGAGACCAGCAGCACGTCGTACTCGTCGCAGATCTCGCGCACCCGCTGGAAGTAGCCCGGGGGCGGCGGGAAGCAGCCGCCGGCGTTCTGGACCGGCTCGAGGAAGACCGCGGCGACGGTGTCGGGGCCCTCGTTCTCGATCGCCACCGCGATCTGGTCGGCGGCCCAGCGGCCGAAGGCCTCGGGGTCGCTGCCGTCGAGGAGGCCGCCGGTGGTCTCCTCGGCGCGGTAGACGTTGGTGTTGGGCACCCGGAACGTCGAGGGCACCAGCGGCTCGAACTGCTGCTTGAGCGGGGGCAGGCCCGTGATCGAGAGCGCGCCCTGGGTGGTGCCGTGGTAGGCGATCGAGCGGCTGATCACCTTGTGCTTCATCGGCTTGCCGGTGAGCTTGAAGTAGTTCTTGGCGAGCTTCCACGCCGACTCGACGGCCTCGCCGCCACCGGTGGTGAAGAAGACCCGGTTGAGGTCGCCCGGTGCGTAGCCGGCGACCCGCTCGGCGAGCAGGATGGCGTTGGGATGCGCGTAGGACCACAGGGGGTGGAAGGCGAGCTCCTTGGCCTGCGCCGCGGCCGCATCCGCGAGCTCGGTGCGCCCGTGGCCGAGCTGGCTGACGAACAGCCCGCCGAGACCGTCGAGGTAGCGCTTGCCCTGGGCGTCGTAGATGTAGGCACCCTCACCGCGCACGATGATCGGCACGTCGGACGTGTCGTACGTCGAGTGCCGCGTGAAGTGCATCCACAGGTGGTCCTTCGCGGCCCGCTGCAGGTGGTCGTAGTCCGGGTGCATGCCCCCATGGTGCGCGGTCACACCCCGTGGAGGCAAGTGAATCCGTCGCTTGGGGGGGCGAAATCGTGCGAAATCAGTTGTCGAGAGCGTGGTAGAACTGCCGCATGACGCAGGTCCTGTTCACCAACGGCGGCCTGTTCGACGGGCGTCGCCACCTCGGCCGCGGCTCCGTGCTGGTGGAGGGCGGCCGGATCGTCTCGGTCGAGTCGGGTGGTTTCGAGGCGCCCTTCGAGGCTCGCTTCGCTCGCACCTCAACCACCGTGATCGACCTGCAGGGCGGTCTGCTGGCGCCGGGCTTCGTCGACGCGCACGTGCACCCCATCCAGGGCGGGCTGGAGCGGCTGCGCTGCGACCTGTCCGGGCTCGCCACGCGGGAGGAGTACCTCGAGGCGGTCGCGTCGTACGCCGCCGCGCACCCGGACGCCGCCTGGGTCCTCGGCGGCGGCTGGGCGATGCCGGCGTTCCCCGGCGGCACCCCGACCGCCGCCGACCTCGACCGCGTGGTGCCCGACCGCCCGGTCTACCTGCCCAACCGCGACCACCACGGCGCCTGGGTCAACAGCCGCGCCCTCGAGCTCGCGGGCGTGGACGAGCACGCGCCCGACCCGCCCGACGGCCGGGTCGAGCGCGACGCCGACGGCCGGCCGAGCGGGACCCTCCACGAGGGGGCGACCTCGCTGGTCTCCCGGCACCTGCCCCGCACCACCGGGGAGGACTACCGCCGGGCGCTGATGGCGGGCCAGGCCTACCTGCACTCGGTGGGGGTGACCTCCTGGCAGGACGCGATCGTGGGCGCCTACTCGGGCATGGACGACCCGGCGTCGACGTACGTCACGGCGGCCGCGAGCGGCGACCTCCGCTCCCACGTCGTCGGCGCGCTGTGGTGGGAGCGGCGGCTCGGCACCGAGCAGGTCGCCGACCTGGTCGGCCGGCGCGAGGCGATGACGGGTGGCCGGTTCCGCGCCACGACCGTGAAGATCATGCAGGACGGCGTCGCCGAGAACGGCACGGCCGCGATGCTCGCGCCCTACCTCGACCGGTGCGGGCACCCGACCGACAACAGCGGGCACTCCTTCCTCGAGGCGGACGCGCTCCGCGAGGCGGTTGCGGCCCTCGACGCGGCCGGCTTCCAGGTGCACGTGCACGCGATCGGCGACCGCGGCGTCCGGGAGGCGCTCGACGCGTTCGAGGGCACCGACCCGGCGCGCCGCCACCAGATCGCCCACGTCCAGGTGGTGCACCCCGACGACGTACGCCGCTTCGCCGGGCTCGGCGTCGCCGCGAACCTGCAGATGCTCTGGGCGTGCCTCGACGACCAGATGGTCGACCTCACGCTGCCGCACCTCGGCCCGGAGCGGGCGGCCTGGCAGTACCCCTTCGGCGACCTGCTGCGCTCCGGGGCGCGGCTGGTGGCCGGCAGTGACTGGCCGGTGAGCGCCCCCGACCCGCTCCAGGCGATCCAGGTGGCGGTCGCCCGGGTGGAGCCCGGCAGCGACCGCGAGCCGTTCCTCCCCGAGCAGGCGCTGCCGCTCGAGGCGGCGTTCGCGGCGTACACCTCCGGCTCGGCATGGGCGAACGGCCGCGACGACGCGGGCGTGCTGCAAGCGGGGGCGGTCGCGGACCTCGTGGTGCTCGACCGCGACCCGTTCGCGGGCCCGGCCGACCAGATCGGCGAGGCGCGGGTCGTGTCCACCTGGATCGACGGAGCGGCCGTCCACGCCGACTGAACACCCCGTGACAACTAATTCCGTGTTACATCGCGGGTTCGCCCTACCGATTCCGTAGATCGGTCATTAGGCTCCCCGCATGGCCGACCGAACCTTCAAGAACGTCATCAACGCAGAGCTCGTCGACAGCGCGTCGGGGGAGACCTACGACATCGTCGACCCGACCACCGGCGAGGTGTACGCGCAGGCGCCCAGGTCGGGCGCCGAGGACGTCGACCGCGCCTACGCCGCGGCCGCGACGGCCTTCGAGTCGTGGGGCGCCACCACACCCAAGGAGCGCTCCGAGGCGCTGCTCAAGATCGCGGACGCCATCGAGGCGCGCGTCGAGGAGATCAACGCGGTCGAGTGCCGGGACACCGGCAAGCCGCTCCAGATCACGATGGACGAGGAGATGCCGTACGCAGCGGACCACTTCCGGTTCTTCGCGGGCGCTGCGCGCGTGCTCGAGGGGCGCTCGGCAGGGGAGTACATGGCCGACCACACCTCGTGGATCCGGCGTGAGCCGGTCGGCGTCGTCGGCCAGGTGACGCCCTGGAACTACCCGCTGCTGATGATGATCTGGAAGATCGCCCCGGCCCTGGCCGGCGGCAACACGATCGTGCTCAAGCCCAGCGACACCACCCCGGCCAGCTCGACGCTGCTCGCCGAGATCGCCCAGGAGTTCCTCCCGCCGGGCGTGCTCAACGTCGTCACCGGCGACCGCGACACCGGCCGCGCGCTCGTCGCGCACAAGACGCCCCAGATGGTCGCGATCACCGGCTCCGTCCGCGCCGGCATGGAGGTCGCCGAGTCGGCCTCGCACGACCTCAAGCGCGTCCACCTCGAGCTCGGCGGCAAGGCCCCGGTGATCGTCTTCGACGACGCCGACATCGAGAAGGCGGCCGAGGGCATCGCCGGCGCCGGCCTGTTCAACGGGGGCCAGGACTGCACCGCCGCGACCCGGGTGCTCGCGGGGCCGGGGATCCACGACGAGTTCGTCGCCGCGCTCACCGAGGCGGCGAAGGGGATGCCGACCGGCATGCCCGACGACGAGGCGACGTACTACGGCCCGCTCAACAACCAGAGCCAGCTCGAGCGGGTCACCGGCATGGTCGACCGGCTCCCCGACCACGCGAACCTCCAGACCGGTGGCGCCCGCAAGGGCGAGTGCGGCTACTTCTACGAGCCCACGGTCGTCTCCGGCCTGCGCCAGGACGACGAGCAGATCCAGACCGAGATCTTCGGCCCGGTGATGACCGTGCAGCGGTTCACCGACGAGGCCGAGGCGCTGCGCTGGGCCAACGGCGTCGAGTACGGCCTGTCCTCCAGCGTCTGGACCAAGGACCACGCCCGCGCCATGCGGATGTCCAAGGGCCTCGACTTCGGTGTGGTCTGGATCAACACCCACATCCCGTTCATCTCCGAGATGCCGCACGGCGGGTTCAAGCACTCCGGCTACGGCAAGGACCTCTCGATGTACGGGCTCGAGGACTACACCCGTATTAAGCACGTCATGAGCTACATCGGGTCCTAGGCGCCGTGAAACGCGGCGCCTGGCTGCGTTGTCGTCGCTCGACGGCCCGCTTCGCTCAAAGGCCGCCTTCGCTCCTCCGCCTTGCCATGCACCACGTTTGACGACGCCTAGAAAGAGTTCTTCATGAGGATCCTGCTGGTCGGAGCCGGGGGAGTTGGTGCCGCGTTCGCCGCGATCGCCGCGCGGCGCGACTTCTTCGAGACGATCGTGGTCGCCGACTACGACCTCGCGAAGGCCGAGCGGGCCGCGGCGACCGACGAGCGGTACGTCGCGGCGCAGGTCGACGCGTCCTCGATGGCCGCCGTCGCGGGGCTGTGCCGCGAGCACCGCATCACCCACGTGATGAACGCGGTCGACCCGGTGTTCGACATGCCGATCTTCGACGGGGCGTTCGAGGCCGGCGCCGACTACCTCGACATGGCGATGTCGCTGTCGCGGCCACACCCCGAGGCGCCGTACGAGAAGACCGGGGTGAAGCTCGGCGACGAGCAGTTCGCCGTCGCGTCCGAGTGGGAGATCGCCGGCCGGCTCGCGCTGGTCGGGATCGGCGTCGAGCCCGGGCTCTCCGACGTGTTCGCGCGGTACGCCGCCGACCACCTCTTCTCCCGTGTAGACGAGCTCGGCACCCGCGACGGCGCCAACCTCGTGGTCACCGACGACGACGGCAACGAGATCTTCGCGCCGTCGTTCTCGATGTGGACCACGATCGAGGAGTGCCTCAACCCGCCCGTGGTCTGGCAGGACGGGCAGTGGCACACGACCGCGCCGTTCTCCGAGCCGGAGGTCTTCGACTTCCCCGAGGGCATCGGGCCGGTCGAGTGCGTGAACGTCGAGCACGAGGAGGTGCTCCTCATGCCGCGCTGGATCGACTGCAGGCGCGCGACGTTCAAGTACGGCCTCGGCGACGAGTTCATCAACATCCTCAAGGTCCTGCACACTCTCGGCCTCGACCGCACCGAGAAGGTCCGGGTGAAGGCCAAGGATGGGTTCAGCGAGGTCAGCCCGCGCGACGTGGTCGCGGCGGTGCTGCCCGACCCGGCCACCGTGGGACCGCGGATGAAGGGCAAGACCTGCGCCGGCCTGTGGGTCACGGGCGCGGGCAAGGACGGCGCGCCACGCTCGACGTACCTCTACCACGTCGTCGACAACGAGTGGACGATGCGCGAGTACGGCCACCAGTGCGTGGTCTGGCAGACCGCGGTCAACCCGGTCGTCGCGCTCGAGCTGCTCGCCCGCGGCACCTGGGCGGGCGCCGGCGTGCTCGGCCCGGAGGCCTTCGACGCGGTGCCGTTCCTCGACCTGCTGACCGAGTACGGCAGCCCGTGGGGGATCCAGGAGCTCTGATCCGGACCCGCTTCGTCCGGGAGGACTCGTTGCTGGCATTCTTTACCGCGACAGACGGGCGACGTGCCCGGTCTCGGCACAGCTGACGAGCACAGGGGCCCGGTTCGATGAGGACGACCGCAGACGGGTGCGGGACCGGGGCCTCGGCGACCCCCGGCGTCGTCCGTCCCGCACCGCCGCGCGAGTCGCTCCGATTGGTGCTGATGCTCGGCGTGCTGGTCGCGCTGGGGCCGTTCACGATCGACATGTACCTGCCCGCGCTGCCGACGATCACCGACGAGCTGCAGACCACGTCGACCGCCGTCCAGCTGACACTCACCGGCACCCTCGCGGGGCTCGGCCTCGGGCAGCTGGTGCTCGGGCCGCTCTCGGACACCTTCGGCCGGCGCCGGCCGCTGCTCGCCGGCACGACGGTCCACGTCGTCGCCTCCTTGCTGTGTGCGGTCGCCCCCAACGTCGGGGTGCTCGGTGCGCTGCGGGTGCTGGAGGGGCTCGGGGCCGCCGCCGCGTCGGTCGTCGCGATCGCGGTGGTCCGGGACCTGTTCAGCGGAGTCCGGGCGGCGCGGATGATCTCGCGGCTGGTGCTGGTCATCGGCGCCTCGCCGGTGCTTGCGCCCACGGTCGGCGGGGAGGTGCTGCGCTGGACCGACTGGCGGGGCGTCTTCGCCGCGCTCGCGGTGCTCGGCCTGGCGGTCACCGTGATGGCCGCGATCGCGCTGCCCGAGACGCTGCCGCCCGCCCGCCGGCGTACTGGCGGGGTGCCCGCCACCCTGCGCACCTACGCCGGCCTGCTCACCGACCGCACGTTCGTCTGCCTCGTCCTCGTGTCGGGCCTGAACGCCTCGGCGCTGTTCGCGTACGTCGCCGGCTCGTCGTTCGTGATGCAGGACCAGTACGGCCTCAGCGAGCACACGTTCAGCCTGATCTTCGCGGTCAACTCGGTCGCGAACATCGGCGCCAGCCAGGTCAACGTGGTGCTGCTGACGTGGTTCGAGCCGGCCCGGATCCTGGTCGCCTCGCTCTCCACCGCGGTGGTGGCGTCCCTGGCGCTCCTGGTCGTCGCCGTCACCGGCGCGGGTGGGGTGCTCGGCCTGCTGGTGCCGCTGTTCGTCCTGCTCGGGGCGATCGGGCAGAGCGGCCCGAACGCCTCGGCGCTCGGGCTCTCGCTGCACGGCGAGTCGGCCGGTACGGCGGCCGCGCTGTTCGGCTCGCTGAACTTCGGGCTCGGCGCGCTCGCCGCCCCGGTCGTCGGCATGCTCGGCAACGACAGCCACGCGATGGCCGCCGTGATGGCCGGCAGCATCGGCCTCGCAGCCACCGTGCTCGTGCTCGGGGTGCGGCTGCGGGTGCTGCACGCCATCGACCTCTCCGACCCCGAGCCGGTCGCGCTACCTGCAGCCGGCTAGCAGGACGACCGGGCCCGCAGCCTCCGGGGGAGAGGCGGCGGGCCCGGACGTGCTCGGGTGGAGCGGGTGCTACGGAGTGACGTTGCGGACCACGACGTCACCGCTGCCGACGAGCACGTTGCCGTCGGTGCGGACCTGGACGTTGCCGACCAGGACCCGACCGTCGCTCGGCGCCTGGCGGGCCGTGACCGTGCCGGCCACGGTCCACGTGCTGCCGGCGGGCCGCGACGCGTTCGCGTCGGTGAGGCTGACCGCGCCGAACGCCGAGTTGACGAAGACGTCGACGTAGTCGTACGTCGTGGAGCCCGCGGGGACCGAGTAGCCGTCGACCAGGACGGTGTACTCCCCGGCCGCCGGGTTCGGGATCGTCACCGACTCCTCGGAGTCGCCGTCCGCCGACTGTCCCACGATCTGGCCGTCACGCAGGACGTACAGGTCGAGGTCCGCCCCGAGGTCCGAGGTGCCGCCGATCGTGGCCCGCAGGCTCGTCGAGCCCGGGCTCACCTGGACGGTCGTCACCTGCTGGGCGAGATTGGCGATCGTCGGCTTGTCGATCCTCGCCGAGCCCAGCGTCGTCCCGACCGCCCGGCCGGTGAAGGCGCCGAACAGGTTGGTGATGTCGTAGCTGCGCTCGACCGGGGTGCCCGCCGTCGCCGACTCGATGGTGTCGGGGTTGGGGGAGACCTTGGCGCCGAGGATCGAGGCGGTCAGCGTGAAGGGCACCTCCGCGATGTCGGACGTGCGGCGGCCCTCGACGCTGACCTCCCAGACGCCCGCCTGCGGGTTGCTGGCGGTGCGGCTGTACGGCGTGCCACCGGCGCAGCCCGCCACCGGCGGTGCGTAGCAGTTCGTGGTGGCGTTGTTGTCGACGCCCACGCCGTACGGGTGGAACCGCAGGAACCGGGCCTGGCCGGTGCCGGGGGTGCCGTCCGGGCCGCTGAAGTCCACCTTGAACGCCGGGGTGCCGGCCGGGACCTTGAAGAAGTACGACCGGGTCTGGTTGCGGCCGATCGTCCCGCTCTTCGTGACCGTGTAGTTGTTGCCCGCGGTGAACTGCTCCGCGGCGACCACGGTGTTGAGCGTCTGGGCGTCGATGCCCGGGGTCGCGGGGTCGTCGAGGTTGAGGATCGCCGAGTGGATCCCGGCCGATCCGGCCTCGACCTCGACCGGCAGGCTCACCGGCTTGTTCAGCGGCAGCGCGACCGTGCCCGGCGAGGAGAACGTGCCGTCGTTGCCGACCCAGCCGACCTGGTAGCTGATCGACTTGGATCCGCCGGAGGTGCGGGTGAGGGTGTAGGTGCGGGTGTAGGTGTCACCGGCCTTGACGCCCTCCCGGTCGAAGATGCCCGTGCCGACGCCCGGCTTGGCCAGGTATCCGGACAGGACCGTGTTGACCGGCACGGTGGCGGTGATCGCCACCGGCTTGACGGTGCGCTCGAGCACGTCCCACGCGGCGGGCACGTTCATCAGGCCGTTGCCCTGCTCGTAGGCGCCGTACCGCGGCAGGAACCGCGACGAGGAGTTGATCGCCTGGCGCAGCTGCGCCGGCTGGTACTGGACCCCGGCCTGCTTCGCCGCCGAGACGAGCAGCGCCGCGGCGCCGGCCGCCTGGGGCGAGGCCATCGAGGTGCCGTTGAACATGGCGTAGCCGGCGGGCAGGGGGTAGGTGCCCCCGACCGGTCCGCCCTCCTGCCAGGTCGGCACGGTGGAGATCGCCGATCCCGGGGCGAGGATCTGCGGCTTGAAGCCGCCGTCCTCCCGGGGACCGCGCGAGGAGTAGCCGTGGATGTTGTCGGCGTACGCCGAGTCCGACCCGTAGTTGCTGCGCCAGGTCTTGTCGGTGATGTAGGAGCCGACGCTCATCACGTTGGTCGCCACCGACGGGTCGCCGACGGTGTTCAGGCCCGAGCCGCTGTTGCCGGCCGAGATGAACATCTGCACCTTGTACTGCTCGATGAGCCGGTCGTAGAGCACCGCGCGCGTGTTGTTGCCGTCGTTGAGGGCCGGCAGGCCGCCGATCGACATGTTGATCACGTCGACGTTGCCCTGCTTGGCGATGAAGGTCATGCCCTCGATCAGGGCGTGGGCGGTGCAGCCGGCCACGAACAGGCAGACCCGGACGGACTTGATCTTGGCGCCAGGCGCGGCGCCGGTCATCGCACCGCCGAACATGCCGTTGGCCGCAGTGATGCCGGCGACGTGGGAGCCGTGGGCGCCCGAGACGATGCCGATGTTGACGACCTTGTCCTTGCCGTCGGTCTGCACGACGAACGGCATGGCCTCGCGGACGTCGGTGGCCGGGTCGTCCTGGCCGAACGTGCCGACGTCGTAGCGCTTCGCGTAGTCGGTCATCGCCTTCTCGTCGGCGAAGGACCGGTCCTGGTCGGTGTCGACCCACACGTCGTTGCTCGAGGTGTTCCAGAGGACGCCGAAGACGCCGCTGCTGCCGGCCGGGTTGCCGTCCCGGTTCACGTCGTTGCCGACCTCGCCGCCGAGGTTCGGGTCACGCTCGTCGAACAGCCCGATGCGGTAGGAGCCGGCGGCCGGGGCGGTGTACGCCGTGCCCTGGTAGGTGAACGTGGCTCCGCTGACCTGGTCGGTCATCTTGACCCAGGTCGGGTCGCCGTCGGTGAACGGGTCGGTGGCGGTCACCCAGTCGACGATCTTGCGCTCACCGGTCGTGGTCGTGCGCAGCGCCGGGTGGCTCAGGTCGACGCCCGAGTCGACGATCGCGATCGTGGTGCCGCGCCCGTCCCACTCGGGGTGGGCCTTCATGAAGTCGACGGCGCCGGTGTCGGCGATCGGCATGTAGGGGTTGTCCTGCGGGGTGTCCGCACCCGGCGGGGTCTGGGGCGCGACGGGCTGCGCGCCGTCGGGCACCGGGTCGTCGAGTGCGATGACCTCGTCGACGTCGGCGGCCTGCACCCCGGAGACCCGGGCGGCCTGCTCGGCGCTCTTGGTGGGGACGCTGACGCGGAGGTAGCTGACGTCGTCGTCGCGCTTCTGGACGGTGCCGCCCAGCGCGGTGATGCCCTGGACGACGCTCCGGTTCGCACCGGGCCGGGCGGCGATCAGCAGGGTCACCGCTGAGTCGCCGTCGGCGCGCGCCTGCGCGAGCAGCTCCCGGTCGTGCTTGTCCAGCCCCGATCCGGAGCCGGAGGGGGCCGCGTCGGCCGGAGCCGTCGCGATCGCGAGACCTGCGGCGACCATGGTCGCCGCAGCGAGGCCGGCCAGGCCCCGTCGAGTGTTACCAGTCAAGGTATGAGCCCTCCCTGAGGCCGCGGGTCGCCCGAGATGGTGGTGACCTGGTGCGCGGCTGCCTCACCCTGGCCCCCCGGTCGTCGCCGCGCAATTGCCCTATCGGGCGATTGCGCGGACGGGCGGGTTGGGGTGCGTGACCCCGCGGGCTCCGACGTGCGGAGAGGCGAGGTGGGTTCGTGGGCTCAGCCCTGGGACCGGGCTCAGTCGCGCTTGCCGGCCACCGACTCGGCGACGCCGATCAGCAGCACGGCGGCGATGACTGCCAGCACGAAGCCTAGGATGTTGAGTTCCCAGATGCTGCCGGTGCCGAAGAACTGGGCGATGAGGCCGCCGATGAGCGAGCCGACCAGCCCGAGCCCGAGCGTGGCCAGGATGCCGAGATTCTGCCGTCCCGGCTTGATGAGCCGGGCGAGGGCTCCGATGATGAGGCCAGCTACGAGGAATCCGATCATGCCTCGACGGTACCCACCGGCCCGGACCGGCAACCGCCGGCCTAGAACAAGGGAGGTACGGCGGGCGCCGGCCAGCGGATCGTCTCGACGGCCGCGCGCCGGGCCTCGGCGGCGGTCTGCTCGGGCGCCCGAACGGTCAGCGTCGCGTCCGGTCCGGCGGTGCCGTGCACGACCCGCACCAGCCGAAGGGGCAACCGGCGGTCGCCGTCGCGCGGCGCCCCGGGCGGCACGGTCACGGTCAGCGTCGCACTCTCGTCGCCGGCGGGCACGACCGTCACGAGCCGGCCGAGAGGGGCGCGCGCCACGACCCGCACCGGACGGTCGGAGGGGCGGTCGAGCCGCACGCCCACCTGCGCGGTCGTGGTCAGCAGCGGCGAGGCGGTCAGCTCGAGCGACGTCAGCCGGACCACCGGCGGGGGGTCGTCGTCGACGACCCGGACCAGCGCCTGGGCGACCATCGCGGGCTGGACGCCGCGTCCGCCGTACACCTTGGTCGTGACCTCCTCCAGGACCTCATCGGCGCGGTCCTGGGGGATCCGCAGCCACAGTCGCGCCGTCTGCTCTCCCGCGGGGATGGACACGGTCCCCGCGGTGGTGCGCACGGTCGTGGCGCGGGTGGTCGGCCGGTCGAGGTGCGCGGTGAGCCGCACCCGACCACCCTCGGCGACCCGGTCCCGGGCAGCGGTGACCGTGGCGACCGGCACCGGTGGGGTCGGCTGCCCGTCGGGGCCGAGGTCGGCGAAGCAGTAGCCCCGTTCGCGCAGCGTCCTGATCTCGCGCGGCAGCGCGCGCAGCGTGACCGGGGAGCGGGTGACGCCGTCGTGCTGGAGCACCACGTTGGTCCGGTGCGGGTGCACTGCGGCGAGCACGCGGTCGGCGATCTCGCGGGGCGTGCCGCCGGCCCAGTCGCGGGAGTCGATGGTCCAGACCGCCGGGGTGTAGCCCGCCGCGTCGAGCACCCCGCGGACCCGGTCGTCGATGGCGCCGTACGGCGGGCGCACGAGCGTCGGGGCCGGGGCGCCCGCCTCGACGAGCGCGTGCCGGGTCCGCTGGAGGGCGTGCCGGATCTGGCTGCCGGACTGCTCCGTGAGGTTGGTGTGCTCCCAGGTGTGGTTGCCGATCGCGAGGCCGGCGCCGGCGACCAGCCGCGCCAGCTCGGGATGCGCGGCGACCCGGCTGCCGACCATGAAGAACGTGGCGGGCACGCCGCGACGGCGCAGCAGCCGCACCATCCGGGGCGTGACGGTCGCGGAGGGGCCGTCGTCGAAGGTGAGGGCGACCAGGCCCCGCGAGCAGGGCCGCACCGGGTGGTCGCGTCCGGGTGCGCCGGCCGCCTGCGGCGCGCCGCTGAGGACCAGCGCCGCCGACAGGGCCCCCGCGAGCACGCTGACCAGCGTGGTGCGTCGTCGCACCTCGACCACCTCCTGCCGGTGAGACGCCAGGCAGGCGCGATGGGTTGTCGTCCGACGTAAACCGAAGTCACAAGTGGGTAACGGCGTGCTAAATCGTCGTCTTCGTCGTCCCAGACGATGGATATGCGCCGTCGACTACCGCTACCTTGCCGCCTATGTCGACGGCGATCTCCGTGCGCGGGCTCAGCAAGCACTTCGGAGACGTGCGTGCCGTGGACGATCTCGACCTGGACATCGCCGACGGCGAGTTCTTCTCGATGCTCGGTCCGTCGGGGTCGGGCAAGACCACGGTGCTGCGGCTGATCGCCGGCTTCGAGGAGCCGACGGCGGGCCGGATCCTGCTCGGCGAGGAGGACGTGACCCGCCGCCCGCCGTTCGCCCGCGACGTCAACACGGTCTTCCAGGACTACGCGATCTTCCCGCACATGAGCGTGCGGCAGAACGTCGAGTACGGGCTGCGGGTCAAGAAGGTCGGCAAGGCCGAGCGCCGCCGCCGCGCCGAGGAGGCGCTCGCGACCGTCCGGCTCGAGGGCTACGCCGACCGGCGGCCGCACCAGCTCTCCGGCGGCCAGCGGCAGCGCGTCGCGCTGGCCCGGGCCCTGGTCAACCGGCCCCAGGTGCTGCTGCTCGACGAGCCCCTGGGCGCCCTCGACCTCCAGCTGCGCCGCGAGATGCAGATCGAGCTGAAGGAGATCCAGCGCGAGGTCGGCATCACGTTCGTGTTCGTGACCCACGACCAGGAGGAGGCGCTCACGATGAGCGACCGCATCGCGGTCTTCAACGAGGGGCGCATCGAGCAGCTCGCGACGCCGGTGGAGCTCTACGACCGCCCCGCGAGCGCGTTCGTCGCGGGATTCGTCGGCAGCTCCAACCTCCTGCAGGGCGAGGCCGCGCGCGACCTGCTGGGTGTCGAGGGCAGCTTCGTGATCCGCCCCGAGAAGCTGCAGCTGGTCTCCGAGGCCCCGACCGAGTCGGGCCGGCTGTCGGCGCCGGGGGTCGTGCGGGAGGTCGTCTACCTCGGCGCCTCCACGACGTCGGTCGTCGAGCTCGACGCCGGCCCCACCGTGACGGTGTCGCACCAGAACACCGACACCTCGATCGACGCCGCCCTCGAGCGGCGCGACCAGCGCGTCGTCGTGACGTGGCGGCGCGACCACCTGGTGTCCCTGGGTTCCCCCGACCCAGCGGCGTCCCCTGAGGAGGAGACAGCATGAGACGGATCCCCACCAAGCGGCTGGCCGCGATCGCGTGCGCCGGCGCGCTCGCCCTCGCCGCCACCGCCTGCGGCACGAGCTCGGGTGACGGCGACGGCGGCCCCAAGGCCGGCGAGGAGCAGGGCGGGTTCACCGCCCCCGACGTGCCGATGCTGGACAAGCTGGGTGACATGGAGGGACAGGTCAACATCCTGGCCTGGCCGGGATACGCCGAGGACGGGTCCACGGACAAGTCGGTCGACTGGGTGACGCCGTTCGAGAAGGAGACCGGCTGCCAGGCGAACGTGAAGTACTTCGCGACGTCCGACGAGGCGATCCAGCTGATGAAGTCCGGCGAGTACGACGTGGTCTCGGCCTCGGGCGACGCGTCGCTGCGGCTGATCGCGTCCGGGGACGCGGCGCCGGTCAACACCGACCTGCTGACCAACTACGGCGACATCGAGGACTTCCTCAAGGACCGGGACTGGAACTCCGTCGACGGCCAGATGTACGGCGTCCCGCACGGCTGGGGCGCTAACCTGCTGATGTACACCAAGGACGTGGTCAAGCCCGCGCCGACGAGCTGGGGCGCGGTCTTCGACGACGCCTCGAAGTACGCGGGCAAGGTGACGGCGTACGACTCGCCGATCTACATCGCAGACGCGGCGCTGTACCTGATGAAGACCCAGCCGGACGTCGGGATCGAGAACCCGTACGCCCTCGACAAGGACCAGCTCGCGGCGGCCGTCGACCTGCTGAAGAAGCAGAAGGCGAACGTGTCGGAGTACTGGTCGGACTACCTCAAGGAGGTCGCGGCCTTCAAGAGCGGCGACTCGGTCATCGGCACCACCTGGCAGGTCATCGCCTCCACGATCGGCGACTCGGTCGACGCGGTCCTGCCGGAGGAGGGCTCGACCGGCTGGTCGGACACCTGGATGATCGGCGCGAAGGCGCCGAACCCGAACTGCGGCTACGCGTGGATGGACTACATCACCAGCCCGAAGGCCCAGGCCGCGGTCGCGGAGTACTTCGGTGAGGCGCCTGCGAACACCAAGGCCTGCGGCCTGACGTCGGACGCGTCCTTCTGCGAGACCTACCACGCGACCGACGCCGACTACGCCGACCAGATCTGGTACTGGACGACGCCGATCTCCCAGTGTCTGGACGGCCGGACCGATACCGAGTGCACCGACTACGGCGACTGGACGACGGCCTGGACCGAGATCAAGGGCTGATCTGTTGAGCCTGCTCGAACGTCGCCCGGGCCTCCGGGTGGGCGTCCTCCTCACGCCACCGATGCTGTGGCTGGGAGTCGCCTACCTGGGGGCGTTGGCGGCCCTGCTCATCACCTCGCTGTGGACCCAGGACGACTTCACCGGCACCATCCAGCGGGCCTGGACGCTGGAGAACTTCCGGACCCTGTTCACGGTCGAGGTCTACCGGACGATCACCGTGCGCACGATCGCCATCGCGGCCCTGGTCACGGTCGTCGACGTGGTGCTGGCGTTCCCGATCGCGCTGTACATGGCCAAGGTCGCCTCGCCCAGGCTCCAGCGGCTGTTGGTGATCGCGGTGCTGATGCCGCTGTGGGCGTCGTACCTGGTCAAGGCCTACGCGTGGCGCGGCATGCTCTCCGCCGACGGCCCGATCGCGTGGATCGCGTCGCCGTTCGGGCTCGGGACGCCGGGCTACGGGCTGGTCGCCACGACGATCACGCTGGCCTACCTGTGGCTGCCGTACATGATCCTGCCGGTGTACGCCGGCCTGGAGCGCGTGCCCGACTCGTTGTTCGAGGCCTCGGCCGACCTCGGCGGCGGCGCGTGGACGACGATCCGGCGCGTGGTGGTGCCGATGGCGTTCCCGGCCATCGTGGCCGGGTCGATCTTCACGTTCTCGTTGTCGATGGGCGACTACATCGCGGTGAAGATCGTCGGCGGCACCGGGCAGCTGCTCGGCAACGTCGTCTACGACAACTCGAGCACGGCCAACAACCTGCCGTTCGCCGCCGCGGTGGCGACCGTGCCGATCGTCGTGATGCTCGGCTACCTCGCGGCGGCCCGCCGTACCGGCGCATTGGAGAACCTCTGATGTCGCAGCGGATGATCCTCTCGGCCGGGCTGCGCCGCTCGCTCGCCGCCACGACGCTGGTCGTGCTGGTGGTGATCTACGTGCCGCTGGCGCTGGTGCTGGTCAACTCGTTCAACGCCGACAACACGTTCGGCTGGCCGCCGGAGTCGCTGACCCTGCGCTGGTGGAAGCTGGCCTGGCACAGCCAGGGCGCCCGCGACGCGCTGTGGACGAGCATCCAGGTCGCGCTCGCCGCGACCGCGATCGCACTGGTGCTGGGCACGCTCGCGGCGATGGGGCTGCGGCGTACCCGCTTCTTCGGGCGCAACGTGGTCTCGCTGCTGATCATCCTGCCGATCGCGTTGCCGGGCATCGTCACGGGCCTCGCGTTCCAGAACGGCTTCCGCACGATCCTGGGGATCCAGCTGAGCCTGTGGACGATCGTCATCGCGCACGCGACGTTCTGCATCGTCACGGTGTTCAACAACGTGCAGGCCCGGTTCCAGCGGCTCGGCGGCAGCCTCGAGCAGGCGTCGATGGACCTCGGCGCAGGGCGCTGGACGACGTTTAGGCTGGTCACGTTCCCGATGCTGCGCTCCGCGCTGCTCGCGGGCGCCCTGCTGTCCTTCGGGCTGTCGTTCGACGAGATCGTCGTGACCACGTTCACCGCGAGCAGCCACGACCAGACGCTGCCGATCTGGATCTTCCAGAACCTCTTCCGGCCCAACCAGGCGCCGGTCGTCAACGTGGTCGCGGCGGTGCTGGTGGTCGCGTCCGCCGTACCGATCTACCTCGCCCAGCGGCTCTCCGGCTCGACCGCGGAGGGGCTGACCGGCGCCAGGTAGCCCCGGATCACGGGCCAGATCTCCTGGGACGGACCGTGGGCACGGCAGTCCAGATCAACCCCGACGGCGAGGTCCGGTGGGCCCGCAAGGTGCCGCTCAGCGCCTCCTGAGTCCGGTGGTGCGTTGAGGGCCCGGCCCGCGACGAGACGACGCGCGCCTACACGACCTTCTCGAACACCATCGTCGCCTGGATCCGGTCGCCGCCGCCGAGGCCCTTGCTCCCGGACGCTGCAGTGGTGATCGTGTGGAGCCGGTACCCGAGGGAGGCCTGACGGTTCAGGACGCCTTCCAGCTCGGTGAGGTTGCCCGAGCCGGTGCCCCACAGCTTCTCCTTGAGGATGACCTGGAGCACCACGTAGCTCGCGCCCTGCGCAGCGGGCCGAGGCTGGGCGCCAGCGACAGAGCTCTCCTGGATCCGGTTGGCAAGTCCAGCGATGCCACCGCCGTCGGCCGGGCCCTCGAACCGGTCGGTCCAGACTTCACCGTCCCACCAGCGCTTCCTGCCCGATCCCGAACCATCGTCGTACCAGCCGGCTGGAGTGTTCGACATGTGCATCCCCTCTGTCCGCGATCGTGTGCTCGGTCAGGCTAAGGCTGCTCGAGCCGCCCGCTCAGGTGCCGCTCTCGGTCAGGGTCGTGGGCGGCAGCCAGTCGGCTCCGAGGAGCTCGGCGAGGTCGGCGAGGCCGGCGGTGTCGCTGCCGACCGTGTCGGAGGCTGCGGCGATCCGCTCCACCATGACCCGGCCGACCTGCTCCTCGACCGTGCCCTCGGCGTACACGATGTGCCACGGCGAGACCTGGTGGTCGCGGTGGGTGCGGCCGGTCACCTGTCGTCCGGCGATGCCGGAGAAGCGGGCCTGGTGGAAGACGCCGACCCGCGGCTCGGTGCTCGCCTGGCGGCCGTCGGCGAGGGTCTCGCCGGCGTGCAGGCTGATCGAGGCGACCGTGGTGAAGACGCAGACCTTCGCCTGCCCGGTCTGGAACCGGAGCCGCTCGGCCTCGACGTCGAATCGGTCGCGGCCGTAGATCGTGGCCACCTCCAGCCCTGCGTCACGCAGCCGGTCGGCGATGGGGTCGGCCGCGGTCGCGACGAACTCGACCGAGCACGCCACCTGTCGCTCGGACTCGACCTGCTGGGTGATCCAGTCGACCGTCGAGTCGACCCGGATCAGCCCGGCCTTCTGCCGGAAGCGCAGCAGCGCGGCCCGCCCCAAGGCGTTGTTGCGGCCGCGTCGCGCGAGGTCCATCTCCCGACAGAACTCGCCCCACTCGCTCTCGTAGGCTGCCCGCTCCGCGGGCGTGAGCGTCACCGGCATGCCGGAGATCGGCACCGGCCCCCACGGTGCGGCGCGGTGCAGCATCGCCGGGGGACGCTCGTCGGCCAGCCAGCCGCGCACCAGCTTGAGGTCCGCGGCGCGCTGCCCCGGATCGGTGGTCCAGGTCGCGCCGTACCGGCCGTGCTCCACCACGACGCCGTGGCGTTCGAGCGCGGCGGCGAACGTGCCCCCGGGCTGCGTCGCCGAGGTCCACTCCCGCATCGGCTCGCCGAGCACCTGTGCATAGGCGGGAGCGAGGTACGGCAGCTCGAGGGGGGTGTGTCCGGGCGTCGCGGTCGTCGCGATGACGAACGGCGCCTGGTCGTGCGGCTTGGCATGGCCCGAGATCCGCGCCCAGTGCTTCCACCGCTTCGTCGTCGTACGCCGCAGCGCATGGGCCTCGTCCGCGATGATCACGTCCCACGTGTGGTCCTTGACCTTCTCGAGGCGGTCCCAGGTGATCACGACCCACTCCAGGCCCCCGTCGCCCAGGGCCGTGATCGTGCGGCACCAGTGGCCGATGGTGATCGCGGCCGGCCGGTCGGCCACGACCAGCACCCGCTGCGCGCCGCGCAGGTCGCCCACCGCGATCGCGCCGAGCACCGCAGAGATCGTCTTGCCCACGCCGGGCTCGTCGGCCAGCAGGAACTGCCGCCCGCCCGCCGCGGCGCGCGCCGCGATCGCGTCGGCCGCCTCGAACTGGATGCGTCGGGGCTCGAGGTCGTCGGTCGGCTCGGGGGAGCGGGTCGGGCTGTCGGGGTTGAGCGTGTTCTCGATGAACCGGCCGAGCGTGTGCGGTCCCGGAGCGTACGGCGCGAGGTGCGCGGGCAGGGCGCGCCCGACGTACAGGTGGGTCTTGACCGCGGGGTGCCAGCTGGCACCGTCGACCTGGGTCCCGTACGGGACGTCGAGCACCCACAGCCGCTCGCCCGGCCCGGCAGCCGGCAAGGGCCGCTGCGCCTGCCGCGTCCCCTTGCGGCGCGGCGACGCGTTGCGTCGACGAGTGCTGGAGGGGCGTCGACCGGGCATCGCACGACGCTATCGCCGGGCTCGTCCTCCACGGGTGCGGCTCGCCCGATGCTCGATGACGGTTCAGGCCGTGATGGGCCAGCCGGCGGGGTGACTGGGCTGGCGTCGATTGACCCCGATCACGGTGGTTGAGGTGCGAGCGTAGCGAGCCTCGAAACCACCCCGGGACCCGATGGTCGGCGCGAACCGGTGGTCGATGTTGTCGGGACCACCGCAGCCTGCGCAGGGCGGTGGGATGTTCGTCGGCCTGCGGGCTCGTCTCGGTTGCGGCCCCGCTGGCGGCGGGGACGCACCCCCCGAGCGCGGGCCCGGGCCTCACCGGCTAGCGTCGACTACATGCGAGGCACGACACCGAGCCACAACCGCAGGACGACCTGGCGCGGACTGACAGCGGCCCTCGCCCTCGTACTGCTGGCAGGGTCCGGATGCGCTGGTTCGGACTCATCCGACGAGGCCCCAAAGGCGCAAGCCCCGGCGGCGGCAGCGACGGCGGTCGCAGACCCCTCGGCGGTGCAGGAAGCCGTCGCCGACGGCGCCGAGCTCATCGACGTCCGCACCCCGGAGGAGTTCGATGCCGGCCACCTGCGTGGCGCTGAGAACATCGACTTGTCAGCACCCGACTTCGACGAGCGCGTCGGCGCCCTCGACAAGACGGGCAGCTACGTCATCTACTGCGCCTCCGGCAACCGGGCCGGTACGGCCATCGAGATCATGAGCGACCAAGGGTTCGACGACCTCACCAACGGCGGTGGCTTCGAGGACCTCACCGCATCCGGGCTGCCTGCTGACTGAGCGTCCGACCAGAGGAGATGCGGCACCCAGTGGTGCTCGCCCACCTGCCAGGTTCCGCCGCGTAGCAGCAACTATCGTCCTCGGGCGAGCGGGTCAGGACGCGGTCTCGACCTCCACGTCGACGGACGAGGTCGCCACCCGAGCAACGGTCGCGGCCTGCTCCGCCCGCAGGAAGCTGCCCGTCCGCTCGCGGCCCAGCAGGGGAGTGGGCTCACCGTCGGCGACCACCCGGCGCCCGGCGATGAACACGGCGGGGACGGCGGCGTCGTTGCGGTTGACCATCCGCGAGAGCCCGCCGTACTGCTCCACCGGGCTCTCGTGATAGCTCTCCAGGTCGTCGTCGAGGTGCGCGGGGTCGATCACCACCAGATCGGCTCGGTCGCCGATCCGCAGGTGGCCGGCGTCGATGCGGTACCAGTCGGCGAGCTCGCCGGTGAGGCGGTGCACGGCGTGCTCGACGGTCATGAACGGGGCGCCGGCGCGCTCGGCGTCCCGGACGTGCTTGAGCAGGCGCAGGCCGAAGTTGTAGAACGCCATGTTCCGCAGGTGCGCCCCCGCGTCGGAGAAGCCGATCTGGATGCCGGAGTCGGCTGCGAGCTTGCGCAACACCTCCGGGCGGTGGTTGGAGATCGTGGTGCGCCACCGGATCGCGGTGCCGTGCTCGAGGACGAGGTCGAGGAACGCGTCGACCGGGTGCTTGCCGCCGCGCTCCACGCCGACCTGGCCGAACGACTTGCCGATGACGCTGGCGTCGGGGCACTCGACGATCTCGGCGTCGAAGAAGTCGCGGTGCCACACCCTCGGGCCGTACTTGCTCTCGTAGTCCTTGCGGAACCGCTTGCGGTACTCCGGGTCGCGCATCAGCTCGTCACGGGCGAGCTTCTCCTGCAGGTGCAGGGCGGCGGCGCCCGAGCCGAACTCCTCGAAGATCACCAGGTCGATGCCGTCGGCGTACACCTCGAACGGCACCGGCAGGTGCTGCCACCGGAAGTCCGCGCCGAGCCGGTTGACCACCCAGGCCAGCGGGCGCATCAGGTGGATCACGAACGGGATCGCCTTGATGTCGGCCGCCGACAGCAGGCTGGTGCGCAGCGGTGCCCGCCCGAACAGTCCGATCGAGCCGAGCGCCTGGGTGACGATCGTGTGCGGGTGGCTGGCGTCGGGACCCGCCTGCAGCGCGCGCCGGCGGCGGCGCAGGATCGAGCGCAGGCCGTGCATCTCGCGCCGCTTCGCGTACGTCGAGGGCAGCGTGCGCGAGCGGCACAGATCACCATCGAGCTTGTCGAAGAGCAGCTGCTGGGCCGACATGCCGACGAAGCCCGCGTCGAGCGCCTCGTCGAGCATCCGCTCCATGCGCGCCTGCTCGCGCCGGCTCGGGCGGACCTCCTTGCGGGTGGCGCGGTCCAGGCCCATCGTCGCCGTGCGCATGTCGGAGTGGCCGATGAACGCCGCCAGGTTGGGGCCGAGCGGCAGCGACTCCAGCGCGGCGACGTACTCCTCGGCCGAGGACCAGGTCTTGTGCTTCTCGACCGCGCTGATCACGTGCTGGCGGGGGATCGCCTCCACCCGCCCGAACAGGTCGCCGGCGTCGACCCCGCCAACGTGAATCGTCGAGAGCGAGCACGACCCGAGCAGCAGCGTGGTCACGCCGTGCCGCACCGACTCCGACAACCCGGGCCCCTCGAGCACCTCGACGTCGTAGTGGGTGTGGATGTCGACCAGGCCGGGGATCACCCACGTGCCGGTCGCGTCGACGACCTCGGGGCACCCGGTGGTGTCCAGCGGCTCCTCGCTGACCGCGACCACGCGGCCGTCGCGGACGCCGAGGTCACGGATGGCGGAGCGGGCGCCGGTGCCGTCGAACCAGCGCCCGTTCCGGATGATCACGTCGAAGGTCATGCGCGCATGGAACCCGTTCTAGTTGACGCGTGTCAATGGTCACACGTAGTGCCGGGCGAGGTCCGCGAGCAGGCCGGGACCGGTCGGCTCCCAGCCGAGCAGCTCCCGGGTCCGCGCACTGGAGGCCGGCATGTCCTGGGCGAGGAAGGTGCCGAGGAACCCGAAGTGCTCCGTCGCCTGCTCGACCGGGATGGAGGTGACGGGCAGGCCGAGGTGCTCGCCGATGACCTCGGCGACGTCGCGCAGCGCCACGCCCTCCTCGCCGACGGCGTGCAGGACGGCGCCCGCGGGCGCGGACTCCAGGGCGAGCCGGAACAGCCGCGCGGCGTCGCCGCGGTGCACGGCCGGCCAGCGCTGCGAGCCGTCGCCGACGTACGCCGAGACGCCCTTGTCCCGCGCGATGCCGACGACCATCGGGATGAAGCCCTGGTCGCCCGCGTCGTGGACGGTCGGGGTCAGCCGTACGACGGAGGAGCGGACGCCCCGGTCGGCGAAGGAGAGGGCGACCGCGCCGTTGGCGCCCCGGCCGCCGGTCGGGCCCTCGCCGGTGGGCTGGTCGTCCTCGGTGGCGAGGCGGCCCGGCGCGAGCAGCCCGGTGCCCGACGCGATCGAGAGCGGCCGGCCGGACCCGGCGAGCGCCGTGCCGAGGGTCTCGATCGCGGCGCGGTCGGACGCGGCGGCGGTCTCGAAGTCGCCGCCGAACGCGATGTCGTGGCGGAACGCGAGGTGCGCGACGCCGTCGGACTCCTCGGCGCCGCGCCGCAGGACGTCGAGGTCGTCGACGGTGCCGCGCAGCACCTCGGCGCCGAGGCCGGCGACGGTCGCAGCCGCCTGGTCGGAGCGCGCCAGGCCGACCACCTCGTGGCCGGCGCCGAGCAGGTCGCGGACGAGGGCGGAGCCGATGAAGCCGGACGCGCCGGTGACGAACACACGCATGGGATACCTCCACAGAGAGTTGATGTCAGAGTCTGTCATCAGCGTAGCACCGGCATGTCAGGGACTGTCGTCAGCGTAGGATCGCCCCATGGGTCGCTGGGAGCCGAACGCGCGGGGCCGCCTCGAGGAGGCAGCGCTCGAGCTGTACGCCGAGCGCGGCTACGACCAGACCACGGTCGCCGAGATCGCCCAGCGGGCCGGGCTGACCGAGCGCACCTTCTACCGCCACTTCACCGACAAGCGCGAGGTGCTGTTCTCCGGGGGCGCCGCCCTCGAGGAGCTGCTCGTCCACGCGATCGAGGAGGCGCCCGAGGGCACCTCGGCCTACGCCGCCGTCGAGGCCGCGCTCGACCAGGTCGTCGCGGTGCTGCGTGAGCGCGCGGACGTCGCCCCGCGGCGCCAGGCGGTCATCGAGTCCCACGCGGAGCTGCGCGAGCGCGAGCTCGGCAAGCTCGCGGCCTGGAGTACGGCGATCGCCACCGCCCTGCGCGAGCGCGGCGTCGAGCCGCGGCTCGCCGAGATCGTCGCCCAGACCGGGGTGGCGGTGTTCCGGGTCGCGTTCGAGACCTGGATCGCCGACACGGCCCACCAGGACCTGGGCGCGATCGTCGCCGACTCCTTCGCGCAGTTGCGCGCCGCCGCCGCCGACTGACCAGGCGCCCGCGGGCTCAGGCGGTCGCTGCGAACGCCTCCGCCACCACGTCGAAGCCCTCCTCGAGCAGCGCGTCGCCGATCGAGAGCGGCGGCAGGAAGCGGAACACGTTGCCCCATGTCCCACAGGTCAGCGTGACGACCCCCTGCTGGTGGCAGTACGCCGAGACCGCGGCGGTGCGCACCGGGTCGGGGTCGGTCGTGCCGGGGTGGCACAGCTCGATCGCCATCATCGCCCCGCGGCCGCGGACCTCGGCGATCACGTCGTGCTCGGCCGCCAGCGCCTCGAGCCGGGCCCGCATCAGGTCGCCGATCCCGCGGGCGCGGGCGTCGAGCCGGCCCTCGCGCATCTCCTCGATCGCACCGAGCGCGGCCGCACAGGCCACCGGGTTGCCGCCGTACGTCCCGCCGAGGCCGCCGACGTGCACGGCGTCCATCAGCTCCGCGCGGCCGGTGACCCCGGCCAGCGGCAGGCCGCCGGCGATGCCCTTGGCGGTCGTGACCAGGTCGGGCACGACGCCCTCGTCGTCGCAGGCGAACCAGTCGCCGGTGCGGCAGAACCCGGACTGGATCTCGTCGGCCACGAACACCACGTCGTTGGCCTTCGCCCACGCAGCGATCGCGGGCAGGAAGCCGGGCGCGGGCACCACGAACCCGCCCTCGCCCTGGATCGGCTCGATCACGATGCAGGCCAGGTTGGCCGCGCCCACCTGCTTGTCGATGACGTCGATCGCCCGAGCGGCCGCCTCGGCGCCGCTCAGCCCGTCGCGCAGCGGGTAGGACATCGGCGCGCGGTAGACCTCGCCCGCGAACGGGCCGAAGCCGTGCTTGTAGGGCATGTTCTTGGCGGTCATCGCCATCGTGAGGTTGGTGCGGCCGTGGTAGGCGTGGTCGAAGACGACGACCGCGTCCTTGCCGGTCGCCGCCCGGGCGATCTTGACCGCGTTCTCGACCGCCTCGGCGCCGGAGTTGAACAGCGCGCTCTTCTTGGCGTGGTCGCCCGGCGTGAGCTCGGCGAGCGCGGCGCAGACGTCCACGTAGCCGTCGTACGGCGTGATCATGAAGCAGGTGTGCGTGAACGCGTCGACCTGGGCGTGCACGTTGCGCGCGACCGCGGCCGCGGCGTTGCCGACGGACGTCACCGCGATGCCGGACCCGAGGTCGATCAGCGAGTTGCCGTCCACGTCGACGAGCACGCCGCCGCCGGCCGCGACCACGAACACCGGCAGCATCGTGCCGACGCCGTCGGCGACGTGCGCCTTCTTGCGGTCGAGCCGCTCCAGGGACGCGGGGCCGGGGATCGCGGTGACGAGGCGGCGCTCCTGGGGGAGAGCGGGGCCACCGACGGCACTGACAGCAGATTCGGTCATGGAGACGAGGCTAGTCCGACTGGTTCCGTTCCCGGGAGGGGGTTCCAGCATCGATTTCGAAGGAGCGCACCGCGGATTCCGTCACCGGCGCTGCCCTGCGGGAGACTGGGCGCGTGAGTGGCCCGGTCAGAGACGTCGCGATCCTCGGCAGCACCGGGTCGATCGGCACCCAGGCCCTCGACCTGGTCCGGGCCAACCCCGACCGGTTCCGGGTGGTGGCACTGACCGCGGGCGGGTCCCACCCCGAGCTGTTCGAGCGCCAGGTGGCGGAGTTCGCGCCGGCGTACCCCGGCCTGTTCTCCGGTCTGGGGGAGGACGCCTCCGTCGAGGCCGCGTCGCGGCCCTGCGACGTGGTGCTCAACGGCATCACCGGCGCCGTCGGCCTGCGGCCTACCCTGGCCGCGCTCGACGCCGGCACCACGCTCGCCCTGGCCAACAAGGAGTCGCTGATCATGGGCGGCCCGCTCGTGCTCGAGCACGCGTTGCCGGGCCAGATCGTGCCGGTCGACTCCGAGCACAGCGCGATCGCGCAGTGCCTGCGGGGCGGGACCGCCGCGGAGGTACGCCGGCTGGTGCTCACCGCGAGCGGCGGGCCGTTCCGGGGCCGCACCCGCGAGGAGCTCGCCGAGGTCACCCCCGAGCAGGCGATGGCCCACCCGACCTGGGACATGGGCCCGGTGATCACGATCAACTCCGCCACGCTGGTCAACAAGGGCCTCGAGGTGATCGAGGCGCACCTGCTCTTCGGCATCCCCTTCGACCGCATCGAGGTCGTCGTGCACCCCACCAGCGTGGTGCACTCGATGGTCGAGTTCGTCGACGGCTCCACGCTGGTGCAGGCCAGCCCGCCGACGATGATGATCCCGATCGCGCTCGGGCTGTCGTGGCCCGACCGGGTGCCCGACGCGGCCCCGCCCGTCGACTGGAGCCGGCCCGAGACCTGGGAGTTCTTCCCGCTCGACGACGAGGCGTTCCCGGCGGTGTCGCTGGCCCGGGCGGCGGGGGAGCGCGGCGGCACCGCGCCGGCCGTCTACAACGCCGCCAACGAGGTCGCGGTGGCGGCCTTCCGCGCCGGCCGGCTCGCGTTCACGGAGATCGTCCCGACGGTTCAGACCGTTCTCAGCCGCCACGACGTACCCTCTGAGGTGAGGATCGAGGACATCCTCGCCGCCGACGCGTGGGGCCGAGCCTGTGCCCGCGAGCTGATCGAAGGGACCCGATGACCGGCCTGTTCTACCTGCTCGGAGTGGTGATCTTCGTGGTCGCCATCCTGGCCTCGATCGGCCTGCACGAGCTCGGTCACATGATCCCGGCGAAGAAGTTCGGCGGCAAGGTCACGCAGTACTTCATCGGCTTCGGGCCGACCGTGTGGAGCAAGCGGGTCGGCGAGACCGAGTACGGCGTCAAGGCGATCCCGCTCGGCGGCTACGTGAAGATCGTCGGGATGCTGCCGCCCGGTGCGGACCAGCTCGCCGACGAGGTCACCGTCGACGCCGAGGGCAACCAGGTCGTCAAGGTCCGCAAGTCCAACACCGGCATGTTCACCCAGTTGATCTCCGACGCCCGGGCGGCCGAGTGGGAGACGATCCAGCCCGAGGACAGTGACCGCCTCTTCTACAAGATGACCTGGTGGAAGAAGGTCGTCGTGATGGCCGGCGGCCCCACGGTCAACCTGCTCATCGCGTTCGCGATCTTCTGGGGCATCTTCGGCCTCTACGGCGAGCACACCGTCGAGCCCGACGCCGGCGCCCCGGTGATCGAGGGTGTCTCGCAGTGCGTGCTGCCGTACGCCGAGGAGGGGCGCGACTGCACCGCCTCCGACCCGCCCAGCCCGGCCGCGGCGGCCGGCCTGCGGCCCGGCGACGTGATCACCTCGTTCAACGGCGCACCGATCACCGGCTGGGACCAGCTGCGCACGCTGATCCGCGGCAACGACGACGGCCAGGCGGTGATCGGCTACGAGCGCGACGGTCAGCAGCTGACCGGGACCACGAGCACCACCGTCGAGGCACGCCCCACCTCCGAGACCGACCAGACGCTGCGTCAGGTCGGGTTCCTCGGTGTCACGCCGACCTCGCACGAGGTCGTCACCAAGGGCGGCCCGATCTACACGGCCGAGCAGATGGGCCACATGACGGTGACGACCGTCAAGGCTCTCGGCACGCTCCCGGTCAAGGTCTGGGGGGTCGCCAAGGCGATCGTCGGAGTCGAGGAGCGGTCCATCGACAGCCCCGTCTCGATCGTCGGGGGCGGCCGGATCGCGGGTGAGACCGTGTCGCACCAGGACTTCCCGGTGGTCGAGAAGACCGTCTACCTGCTGGGCCTGATCGCGGGGTTCAACTTCTTCATCGGCATGTTCAACTTCGTCCCGCTGCTGCCGCTCGATGGTGGCCACATCGCCGGTGCGCTGTGGGAGGCGCTGCGCCGCGGGTTCGCCCGCCTGCGCGGTCGCCCCGACCCGGGCTACGCCGACGTCGCGAAGCTCCTGCCGATCGCGTACGGCGTCGCCGCGTGCCTGATGCTCATGGGCGTCGTGCTGATCGTCGGGGACCTCGTCGTACCCCTCCACCTCGCGTCCTAGGCTCCCGGCCATACCATCGAGGACATGACTGCGATCAGCCTCGGCATGCCCGAAGCGCCCCCGCCGGTGCTGGCCCCGCGCCGCAAGACGCGCCAGATCCAGGTCGGCAAGGTCGGCGTCGGCAGCGACCACCCGGTCTCCGTGCAGTCGATGACCACCACGCTCACCTCCGACATCAACGCCACGCTGCAGCAGATCGCCGAGCTCACCGCGACCGGCTGCGACATCGTCCGGGTCGCCTGTCCCAGCCAGGACGACGCCGACGCGCTGCCCGCGATCGCCCAGAAGTCGCAGATCCCGGTGATCGCCGACATCCACTTCCAACCCAAGTACGTCTTCGCGGCGATCGACGCGGGCTGCGCGGCGGTGCGGGTCAACCCCGGCAACATCCGCAAGTTCGACGACCAGATCAAGGAGATCGCGCGCGCCGCCAAGGACCGCGGCACCTCGATCCGGATCGGCGTCAACGCCGGGTCGCTCGACAAGCGGCTGCTGGAGAAGTACGGCAAGGCCACGCCGGAGGCGCTGGTCGAGTCCGCGGTGTGGGAGGCCAGCCTCTTCGAGGAGCACGACTTCCACGACTTCAAGATCTCCGTCAAGCACAACGACCCGGTCGTGATGGTGCGCGCCTACGAGATGCTCGCCGAGCGCGGCGACTGGCCGCTGCACCTCGGCGTCACCGAGGCCGGCCCGGCGTTCCAGGGCACGATCAAGTCCGCGACCGCGTTCGGTGCGCTGCTCTCGCAGGGGATCGGCGACACCATCCGCGTCTCGCTGTCCGCGCCTCCGGTCGAGGAGGTCAAGGTCGGCATCCAGATCCTGCAGTCGCTGAACCTGCGGCCCCGCAAGCTCGAGATCGTCTCCTGCCCCTCGTGCGGCCGCGCCCAGGTCGACGTCTACACGCTCGCCGAGCAGGTGACTGCCGGCCTCGAGGGCATGGAGGTGCCGCTGCGGGTCGCGGTGATGGGCTGCGTCGTCAACGGGCCGGGCGAGGCCCGTGAGGCCGACCTCGGCGTCGCCTCCGGCAACGGCAAGGGCCAGATCTTCGTGAAGGGCGAGGTGATCAAGACCGTGCCCGAGTCCCAGATCGTCGAGACCCTGATCGAGGAGGCCATGCGGATCGCCGAGGGCATGGAGTCCGTCGACGGTGCCGCCGCCCAGGTCAGCGTCTCCTGAACGCCGGCCGCGACCGCCTGCTGCCGCCCGCGGCCTCGGCGTCGACAGCGTCGGGCTGGACGTCTACAACTCCGGCTGGGAGCGGTAGCGGCATCTGAGCGTCCCCGCCACTCGGCGCGCTGCACGAGCAGACGGGGGTGCCTGCGACGTAGGCTTCGCCCGTGCTCACGACCCGCCACGGCGTCCGTCCGCTCGGGCCGGCGGACCTCGACGACTTCTTGGCGCTCGCTCGCCGTCGCCCCGTGGTGAACGCGTTCGTCGACTACCGGGCCACGACGACCAACCTCGAGCCGCGCTGGCTCGGCGGGGAGATGTGGGGCCGCTTCGGCGGCGGGGCGCTCGTCGCCGCCTGCCACGTGGGCGCCAACCTGGTGCCGGTCGAGGCCACGCCCGACGACGCGGCGGCGTTCGCCGAGCGCGCGCTGGCGCGCAGCCGCACCGTCTCGACGATCGTCGGCCCGCAGGACGCCGTCCGCGGGTTCTGGAACGCCGTCGCGTCGAGCTGGGGCCGCCCCCGCGACACCCGCTGGGAGCAGCCGCACCTGGAGATCGGCGGTCCGCCGCTGGTCGCCCCCGATCCGCAGGTGCGGCGTACCGTCCGTGCCGACCTGACGGAGCTCTACCCGGCCTGCGTGGCGATGTACACCGAGGAGGTCGGCGTCTCCCCGGAGCACGGCGGGGGCGCCGAGCTCTACCGCGCCCGCGTGATCCAGCTCGTCAACCGGGGCTGGTCGTTCGCCCGCTTCGACCAGGGGCGCCTGGTGTTCAAGGCCGAGGTCGCCTGTGCCACGCCGTACGCCGCGCAGATCCAGGGCGTCTTCGTCCCGCCCGACCGCCGTGGCCAGGGGCTCGCCACCGCGGGCATGGCCGCCGTCGTCGAGCTCGTCCGCCGCGAGATCGCCCCCTCGGTGTCGCTCTACGTCAACGACTGGAACGCCTCGGCCCGCGCGGTCTACGAGAAGGTCGGCTTCCGGGAGACCGCGCGGTTCGCCACCGTGATGTTCTGAGCCCCGCTCGGCCTGAGCCGGACCCGGGAGTGGACCGCCGACGGCTCAGTACTCCGGCACGGGCGTCAGGTCGGAGGCGCGCTCGCAGTCGGCGAGCACGCAGCGGACCGTGGCGGCCTTGCGCGCGCCGTTGGCGTCGAGGAGGAGGGCGGTGGCGGACTCCCAGCGGACCGCGCCGAACCACTTCGTCGCGTAGCGGGCGAGGGCGGCGCCGCGCGCGACGCGACGGACGGTGACCTGGGCGGGGCCGATGCCGTCGTCGACGATGCCGACCGTGGCGACCCGGCGCCCGTCGGGGGAGAAGGCGATTGCGCGCTCGCCGCAGGTGCGCCACAGCACGTCGGTCGGGTGCTTCAGCGAGCTGATCACGTAGCAGCCGCCGTCGTACGGGTCGCCGGTGTAGCTGCCGAGGCGGTCGGCGGCGATGTCGGCGACCCCGCCGGTCCGGCCGACGACCCGGCGGGTCTTGTCCGAGACGAAGTTCCACCACGTGGTCCGGGCCGGCGACCAGCTGGAGAGCAGCACCCGGCCGTTCGCCGCGTCCAGCGAGAAGATCCAGCCGCGGAACGTCCGGGTCGCGACGACGTCGCCGGTGTCGACGTCGGTCACCCGGAGGGCGGTGCGCTCGTGCGAGAGCATGTGGGTGCGGACCAGGTGGTCGCCCTCGTCGCTGAGCAGCAGCTCGGAGGCGTCCTGGGCCCGGCCCAGGAGCGTCTTGGTCCCGTCCGGGTGCACCCGGTAGGTGCGACCGTTCGTGGACCCGTCCGCGCCGGTGGTGTGCACGACGTACGACGTCCCCGACTTGCCCAGCAGTGCCACCCGTGGGGCGGAGACCCGGATGCGGGTGTCGCCGTCGACGATGACGCGCCCCTCGAGGTGGGGGATCGCGATGTCCTCGCCGCGGGGGAGATCCCCGGGGTTGATCTCGGTGGTCGGGACGGAGGCGGAGGCGGGTGCGGCCGCGAGCAGCAACGCGACACCGGCGAGCAGGAGAGACTTCTTCATACCCTCCTGACGCGATAACCCAGGCGAGGGTTGCAGTCTCGAACAAGTAGCCTTCTCCGCATGATCTCACCCCACGAAGCCGCTCGCTGCGCTCACGCCTCCGCGGGGGCCCCGAGATGATCATGCGGATGTCGAGCCTGTTCGTGCGGACCCTGCGAGAGGACCCGGCGGACGCCGAGGTGCCGTCGCACCGGCTGCTCGTCCGCGCCGGCTACATCCGCCGCGCCGCCCCCGGCATGTACACCTGGCTCCCGCTCGGCCTGAAGGTCCTGCGCAAGATCGAGGACATCATCCGCGAGGAGATGAACGCGATCGGCGCCCAGGAGATGCTGTTCCCGGCGCTGCTGCCCCGCGAGCCCTACGAGGCCACCGGCCGGTGGACGGAGTACGGCGACAGCCTCTTCCGGGTCAAGGACCGCAAGGGCGGCGACTACCTCCTCGGCCCCACCCACGAGGAGATGTTCACGCTCGTCGTGAAGGACCTCTACTCGTCGTACAAGGACCTGCCGCTCTCGATCTACCAGATCCAGAACAAGTACCGCGACGAGGCGCGCCCCCGCGCCGGGGTGCTGCGCGGCCGCGAGTTCGTGATGAAGGACTCCTACTCCTTCGACATCGACGACGCCGGCCTCGACGTCAGCTACCAGAAGCACCGCGACGCCTACATCCGGATCTTCGACCGGCTCGGGTTCGACTACGTCATCGTCAAGGCCACCTCCGGCGCGATGGGCGGCTCGAAGTCCGAGGAGTTCCTCGCCAAGGCCAGCGTCGGCGAGGACACCTACGTCCGCTGCACCACGTGCGACTACGCCGCGAACGTCGAGGCGGTCCAGGTGCGCGCGCCCCTGCCCGTGGCGTACGACGACGCGCCCGAGGCCCACGCCGAGGCCACACCCGGGACGCCGACGATCGACACCCTGGTCGACCACCTCAACGAGCGGTTCCCCCGCGGCGACCGGCCCTGGCACGCCGGCGACACGCTCAAGAACGTGCTGGTCGTCCTCAAGCACCCCGACGGCACCCGCGAGCCGGTCGCGATCGGCCTGCCCGGCGACCGCGAGGTCGACCAGAAGCGCCTGGAGGGCCAGCTCGAGCCGATCGAGGTCGAGGCCTTCGACGAGGCAGACTTCAAGAACCACCCGGCGCTGGTCAAGGGCTACATCGGCCCCGGCGTCCTGGGGGAGAAGAACGAGTCCGGCATCCGCTACCTCGTCGACCCCCGGGTGGTCGAGGGCACCCGCTGGGTGACCGGAGCGGACGTCGACGGCAGCCACGTCCTCGACCTGGTCGCCGGCCGCGACTTCACTCCCGACGGCACCATCGAGGCCGCCGAGGTCCGCGACGGCGACCCGTGCCCCAACTGCGACGAGGGCGTCCTCGAGACCGCCCGCGGCATCGAGATGGGCCACATCTTCCAGCTCGGTCGCAAGTACGCCGACGCGCTCGACCTCAAGGTCCTCGACGAGTTCGGCAAGCTGGTCACGGTGACCATGGGCTCCTACGGCATCGGGCCCTCACGCGCCGTGGCCGCGATCGCGGAGGGCACCCACGACGAGCTCGGCCTCTCCTGGCCGCGCGAGGTCGCGCCCGCCGACGTGCACATCGTCGCCACCGGCAAGGACGAGCACATCTTCGCCGCCGCCGAGCGGATCGCCCACGAGCTCGACGCCCAGGGCATCGAGGTGCTCTACGACGACCGCCCCAAGGTCAGCCCCGGCGTGAAGTTCAAGGACGCCGAGCTGATCGGCGTCCCGACGATCGTCGTGGTCGGCAAGGGACTCGCCGAGGGCACGATCGAGGTCAAGGACCGGCACAGCGGCGAGCGCGAGGACGTGCCCGCCGACCACGTCGTCGACCGCGTGGTGCGAGTGGTGCGCGTCTGACGGAACCTCAGCGCACCAGCAGCCCGGTCACCAGCGCGACCAACGCCTCGCGGACCTCCTCGGTCGCGGCCTGACGGTCCTCCGCCCGGGCGGCGTACAGCGCCGCCTCCTCGAGCGCGCCCACCAGCACGTGGGCGAGCGGTCGCACCGGCTGTGGGGGCACGGCGCCCGCGTCGACGAGCGACTGGACCGCCTCCTCGACCAGGCCGACCCCGTAGTGCCGGCCGATCTCGCGCCAGCGCTCCCAGCCGAGGGCGGCAGGTGCCTCGATCAGCACGATGCGGTGCACCTCGGGCTCGGCGCAAGCAGCCAGCCAGCCGGCGATGTCGGCCCGGAGCATCGCCACGGCGTCGGTGGGGTCCGCGGCCGCGATCCCCGCGCCCAGCTGGGCGACCAGCTCGGCCTCCACCTGCTCGAAGACGGCCGCGAACAGCTCTTCCTTCCCGTCGAACTGGTGGTAGAGCGCCCCACGGGTGACACCAGCGGCCCGGGCGATCTGGTCGGTCGAGACCGCGGCGTACCCGTGCTCCGCGAAGAGCGGGCGCGCGGCGCCGATGAGCGCCGCCCGCGTCGCGGCGGAGCGCCCCGCCTGGGTCCTCTTGCTTTCCATACAACCTGTCCGTAAGTTACATACAACCTGATTGCAAACCGTAGTGGAGGATGGCATGCCCCAGCACACGATCGACCTTCCCACCGGCACTCTCCACTATCGCGAGGCCGGGCCGGCGGACGGGCCGGTGGTGGTCCTCGTGCACGGCTTCCTGGTCGACGACACCCTCTGGGCCGACATTCCGGAGCGGCTGGCCGACCGGGGCCTCCACACGCTCGCGCCGACCTGGCCGCTCGGGGCGCACCGGACGGCGATGTCCGCAGGTGCCGATCTCTCGCCCCGCGGCATCGCGCGCATCGTGGTGTCGTTCCTCGATCGGCTCGGGCTCACCGACGTGACCCTGGTCGGCAACGACACCGGGGGAGCGGTGAGCCAGCTCGTCCTCGACGAGGACCCCTCCCGGGTCGCCCGCGTGGTGCTCACCAACTGCGACGCGTTCGACACCTTCCCGCCGTTCCCCTTCAACCTGCTCTTCCGTCTTGCTCGCCACCCGTGGGCGGCCCGGGCGGTCCTCCAGACGATGCGGCCGGCCGCACTGCGCAACAGCCCGCTCGGGTTCGGGTGGCTGGTCAAGCGGCCGCTCACCGCCGCCGAGACCCGTGGCTGGCTGGCGCCGTACCTCTCCGACGCCGGGGTACGCCGCGACGTCGCCGCGTTCGCCCGCGCTTGGCGAGCCTCGGACCTGGCCGAGGCGGACACCTGGCTGCCGCGGTTCACGAGCCCGGTGCTGCTGTGCTGGGCTCCAGAGGACAGGTTCTTCCGGATCGGGCTCGCGCACCGGCTCGCGGAGACCCTCCCGGATGCGCGGCTGGTCGAGATCCCCGACGCGCGGGCGTTCGTGGCGCTCGACCAGCCGGCCCGGCTCGCCGACGAGATCGCCGGTTTCGTCGGCGTCGGTGCCGGGTCCTAGGTTGACGCCATGTCTGCGATCGACGCCGTCATCTTCGACTGGGGCGGCACCCTCACGCGCTGGCACGACATCGACTTCCACGCCGAGTCGCTGGCGCTCGCCCAGGCTGTGATCGACGTCGACCACCCCGTCGACGTCTCCCAGGCCCGCCTGCACGAGGCCAACCAGCGGATCTGGGGCCGCTCCCGCGGCCACCAGCAGAGCGCGACGGTCGCCGACCTCTTCAAGGAGGCCGGCCTCGACCACGACCCCGCGCTGCTCACGGCATACTACGAGTTCTGGGAGCCGCACACCCTGACCGACCCGGAGGCCGGGCCGCTCTTCGAGCGCCTGCACGAGCTCGGGCTGAAGGTCGGGGTGCTGTCCAACACGATCTGGCCGCGGGATTGGCACGAGGGCTTCTTCCGCCGCGACGGCGTCGACCACCTCATCGACGGCGACGTCTACACCAGCGAGATCCCGTGGACCAAGCCGTCCCCGCATGCCTTCCGCGCGGCGCTGGACGCGGTCGGCGCCCCCGATCCCGGGCGCTGCGTGTACGTCGGCGACCGGCTCTTCGACGACGTGTGGGGCGCCCACAACGCGGGGATGCGTGCCATCCACATCCCGCTCAGCGCGATCCCCGCCGACCAGCTCGGCCACTCCGAGGGCGAGCCGGACGGCGTCGCGCACCGGTTGGTCGAGGTCGGCGACCTCGTCGCGCAGTGGTTGTGACAGGGCTCTGACCTGCAGTTCTGCACGTTTGTGCAATGCGAAAACGTGAGGTTCGGGTCCGGTCGCGCTCTCGGCGGCTCTGTTGCATGCTTTTGCAAGAGCGGTTCCCCCGCCAGTCCCCCCACATCCTCGCGGGGGCCGCTCAACGGGCCATGTCCAGGCCTCAGCGGTCCGCGTACTCGTCTCTTCCGGGGAATATCTCGGGAGTTCCCCGGAAGACGAGTTCGCGGACCGCTGCTTCGTTCAGCGCCCCGATCGCGCTGCGGCGCCGCTCGTCCGTGGTGCTCGCCACCAGGTACACGTAGGTGCGGGCGCAGGCGCGCTCGACGTGCAGCGCACCCCTGGCCAGCTGGTCGGGGTTGTCCAGGCGGGGCAGCTCGTACGCCGGCTCCGCGGCGACCGGCTCCGCGTCCAGGTCGAGCACCGCGGCGGTGAGCTGGTCGCGCCGGGCCCGGTGGGCGTCGTACGCCGCCGTGACGGCCGTAGCAAGCGCGGGCGTCGCCGAGCGCGACGTCCGGCCGCCGATGGCGCCGTACACGTAGACGGCCGCGTGCTCCGCGGCCAGCGCCACCTGCAACGCGTCGACCTCGGTCATCGCGACGCCAGCCGCTGCGACACGGCCGCGCTCATCGACGCGAGCAGCGCCGCCAAGGCGCCGCTCTGCGCGTCCACGGCGGCGGCGACCAGGTGGGACTGCAGGCGGCGCTCGCGCTGCTGGACGTCGGCCGCCCCGAACCGGCCGCGGGCCGGGGTGGGCGCCGGCGTCCCGTTCAGCGCCTCGATGTGCGCCCCGTGCAGAGCCACGAGGTCGGTGTCGCCGGCCGACGAGGCGACGCGCTGGGCACGAGCCAGCTCGGCGAGGACGCCGTCGACCAGTGCCACGTCGGGGTCGGCTGAACCCGGGGACCCGGTGGGTGCGGAGTCCGGACCGCCGTCGCCGTCGTCGCAGCCGGCCAGGGCCACCACGCCGGCGGCCAGGGCCAGCGTGGTACGGCGGGAGAGAGCAGGACCGGCGGGCACGGCGACGACCCTACCGAGCCCGGCCAGCCGCTATCGTGGTCGTTCAACAACAGCACAAGGAGGTCGCCCACTCGTGAGCAGTGCCAACCAGGACGCCACCCGGGACCAGATCGAGGCAGAGCTCGACGACCCCCTGCGTGCCCTGGGCCTCGACATCGAGGCCGTCGAGATCACCCCGGCCGGCAAGCGGCGGATCCTGCGCGTCGCCGTCGACAAGGACGGCGGGGTGACGCTGGACGAGGTCGCGGAGGCGACCCGTGAGGTCAACCGCGTGCTCGACGGCTCCGCGGTGATGGGCGAGCAGCCCTACACGCTCGAGGTCACCTCGCGCGGCGTCGACCGCCCGCTGACCCTGCCCCGCCACTGGCGGCGCAACGCCGGCCGGCTGGTGAAGGTCACCTTCACCGACGGCAGCTCGGCGACGGGCCGGGTGCTCGAGAGCGACGACGAGCGGGTCGCGCTCGACGTCAGCGGCGTGCGGAAGGACGTCGCCTACGCCGAGGTGAAGAAGGCGCTGGTGCAGGTCGAGTTCAACCGGCCCAAGAGCGAGCAGGACCACGACACTGACGACGAGGCGGGGGAGGCCTGATGGACATCGACATGAGCATCCTGCGCATGCTCGAGCGGGAGAAGGAGATCTCCTTCGACGTGCTCGTCGAGGCGATCGAGCAGGCCCTGTTGACGGCGTACCACAAGTCGCCGGGCGCCCAGGAGCAGGCGCGTGTCGTGTTGGACCGCAAGTCCGGTCACGTGACCGTGTTCGCCACCGAGGTCGACGACGAGGGCAACCCGGTCGGCGAGTTCGACGACACCCCGGCCGACTTCGGCCGGATCGCCGCGACGACCGCGAAGCAGATCATGCTGCAGCGGCTGCGCGACGCCGAGGATGACGTCCGGTTCGGGGAGTTCTCCGGCAAGGAGGGCGACATCATCTCGGGCATCATCCAGCAGGGCCGCAACCCCGACGACGTCATGGTCGACCTCGGCAAGCTCGAGGCGCTGCTGCCCGTCGGCGAGCGGGTGCCGGGGGAGCGCTACTCCCACGGGACCCGGATCAAGTGCCTGGTCGTGTCGGTCCGCAAGGGCATGCGCGGACCCCAGGTCACGCTGTCGCGCTCGCACCCCAACCTGGTGAAGAAGCTGTTCGCCCTCGAGGTCCCCGAGATCGCCGACGGCACCGTCGAGATCACCGCGATCGCGCGGGAGGCCGGCCACCGCACCAAGCTCGCCGTCCGCTCGACCGTGCCCGGGGTCAACGCCAAGGGCGCCTGCATCGGGCCGATGGGCTCGCGGGTGCGCGCCGTGATGTCGGAGCTGCACGGCGAGAAGATCGACATCGTCGACTGGTCCGAGGACCCGGCCGAGATGGTCGCGCACGCGTTGTCGCCGGCCCGGGTGAGCTCGGTCGAGATCGTCGACCTGGCCGCCCGGTCCGCGCGGGTCGTGGTGCCCGACTTCCAGCTGTCGCTGGCGATCGGCAAGGAGGGCCAGAACGCCCGCCTCGCCGCCCGCCTCACCGGGTGGCGGATCGACATCCGCAGCGATGACGAGGCGAGCGACGACGCCTGAGGGACGAAGGCGGCCTCCGACCCGAGGCGAGCGCCGCGCCCCGGTTCGAATCCCCGGCCCGGTAGCGGTAGGGTTGTCGCCAGTGGCGCGTGAACGCATTCCTTCTGCATGCCCCGAACCCTCAGCCCTCATCGGCCCGGTCCGGACCTGCGTGGGATGCCGCAAGCGGGCCGCGAAGAGTGAGTTGTTACGGGTGACCGTCGGCTCGGAGACGCACGGCCAGCCGGTCGTCGCCCCCGATCCGCAGGGCACCGCACCCGGCCGGGGCGCGCATCTGCACCCCACCGTCGAGTGCTACGACCTCGCGGTGCGCCGGAAGGCGTTCGGCCGGGCCCTCCGGGTCTCGACCGGGCTCTCCAGCGCACCGGTGGGGGAGTACCTCGCCTCACCCAGCAACCCCCGCAGCACAGCACCACCGCCCTGATCGACCGACAGAAACTGGAGCAGCAGCTCATGAGCACTCGATGAGTACTTCCCGATGAGTTTGCACAACCACTAACGGTCGCAATCACCCCCCAGCACAAGAACTGGACCCGGGTCTGCGGCCAGAAGGAGAAGCGTGGCTAAGACCCGAGTTCACGAACTCGCCAAGGAGTTCGGCGTCGAGAGCAAGTTCGTTCTCGAGAAGTTCAAGGAGATGGGGGAGTTCGTCAAGTCGGCGAGCTCCACTGTCGAGCTGCCCGCGGAGATGCGTTTCCGCAAGGAGTACGGCGAGAAGCTGAAGACCGAGGCGCCGGCGGCTCCCGCCGAGGCGCCCGCGGCGAAGCCGTCCCCCGCCAAGAAGGCGCCGGCCAAGAAGGCCGCTGCCGCCCCGGAGCCCGAGGCGCCCGCCGCCGAGGCCCCGGTCGCCCCCGAGACCCCTGCCGAGGCCCCGGCCGAGGCGCCCGCCGCCAAGGCTTCCGCCCCGAAGCCCGGCCCCAAGCCGGCCCCGGTGGCCGAGCAGCCCCCGGCCGAGCCCGAGGCCCCGCAGGCCCCGGCCGCGTCGGCGTCCCCGGCGGCTCCGGCCGCTCCCGCGCCCAAGGCTCCGGCCCCCCGTCCCGTCGGCAAGCCCGGCGGCACCCCGCGTCCGGGCAACAACCCGTTCGCGTCCAGCCAGGGCATGGGCCGTCGGCCCGCGCCCGCGCCCGGTGCCGGCCCCGCCGCGCCTGGTGCCGGTCCCGGTGCCGGTGCGGGCGACAACCGCCCGCCGCGTCCGCCGGCAGCCCGTGAGGGTGGCGCGCCCGGTCGCCCGGGCATGCCGCGCCCCAACCCGGCGATGATGCCCAAGTCCCCGTCCGCGTTCGGTGCCGGTCCCGGTGGCCGTGGCCCCGGCGGCCCGGGTCGCCCCGGTGGCGCCCCCGGCCGCGGCGGTGCCCCCGCTCGCGGTGGCGCTCCGGGCCGCGGTGGCCCCGGTGCGGGTGCCGGTGCCCCCGGCCGTCCCGGTGGTGGCGGCTTCGGCCCCAGCGGCGGCGGCCGCCCCGGTGGCGGACGCCCCGGACAGCGTGGCCAGACGCAGGGCGCCTTCGGCCGCCCCGGCGGTCCGTCGCGCCGTGGACGCAAGTCCAAGCGGGCGCGTCGCCAGGAGTTCGAGGCCATGGAGGCCCCGACGATCGGCGGCATCCGCGTCCGCAAGGGCAACGGCGAGACCGTCCGGCTGCCCCGTGGCGCGTCCCTGACCGACTTCGCCGAGCGGATCAACGTCGACGCCGCCCAGCTGGTGCAGATGCTGTTCAGCCTCGGTGAGATGGTCACCGCGACCGAGTCGGTCAACGACGAGACGCTCGAGCTGCTCGGCGACGAGCTCAACTACGTCGTCGAGGTCGTGTCCCCCGAGGACGAGGACCGCGAGCTGCTCGAGTCCTTCGACCTCGAGTTCGCCGACGACGAGGGCGACGCGGCGCACTTCCAGATCCGCCCGCCGGTCGTCACGGTCATGGGTCACGTCGACCACGGCAAGACCAAGCTCCTCGACGCGCTCCGCCACGCCAACGTGGTGGCGGGCGAGGCCGGCGGCATCACCCAGCACATCGGTGCCTACCAGGTGCACACCGACGTCGACGGCGAGGACCGCCGCATCACGTTCATCGACACCCCGGGCCACGAGGCGTTCACCGCCATGCGTGCTCGCGGCTCGCAGTCCTCGGACATCGCGATCCTCGTGGTCGCGGCCGACGACGGCGTGATGCCGCAGACCGTCGAGGCGCTCAACCACGCCAAGGCGGCCGGTGTCCCGATCGTGGTCGCGGTCAACAAGATCGACAAGCCGGACGCCGACCCGACCAAGGTCCGCGGCCAGCTGACCGAGTACGGCCTGATCCCCGAGGAGTACGGCGGCGACACGATGTTCGTCGACGTCTCGGCCAAGTCCGAGCTCAACCTCGACAAGCTGCTGGAGGCGGTCATCCTGACCGCCGACGCCTCGCTGGACCTGCGGGCCAACCCCGACCGGGACGCCCAGGGTCTGGTCATCGAGGCGCACCTCGACCGTGGTCGTGGCCCGGTGGCCACGATCCTGGTCCAGCGCGGCACGCTTCGCGTCGGCGACTCGATCGTCGCCGGTCCGGCCCACGGCCGAGTCCGGGCGATGCTCGACGAGTTCGGCAACGAGCTCACCGAGGCCTACCCGTCGCGCCCCGCCATGGTGCTGGGTTTGTCCGCCGTCCCCGGCGCCGGGCAGAACTTCATCGTGGTCGAGGACGACCGGATGGCGCGCCAGATCGCCGAGAAGCGCGAGGCCCGCGAGCGGGCGGCCATGCAGGCCAAGCGCCGCGTGCGCCGTACCCTCGAGGACTTCATGGCCTCCATGGAGAAGGGCGAGAGCCAGGAGCTCAACCTCATCCTCAAGGGCGACGTGTCCGGTTCGGTCGAGGCCCTCGAGGATGCGCTGGCCAAGATCGACGTCGGCGACGAGGTCAGCCTGCGGGTCATCGACCGCGGTGTCGGTGCGATCACCGAGACCAACGTCGACCTGGCGGCCGCGTCCGACGCGATCATCATCGGCTTCAACGTCCGCCCGCAGGGCAAGGCGACGGAGCTGGCCGACCGCGAGGGCGTGGAGATCCGCTACTACACGGTGATCTACCAGGCCATCGAGGAGATCGAGGCAGCGCTCAAGGGCATGCTCAAGCCGGTCTACGAGGAGTCGGTGCTCGGTCAGGCGGAGATCCGAGCGATCTTCCGCTCGTCCAAGATCGGCAACATCGCCGGCTGCATGGTCACGAACGGCCTGATCCGCCGCAACGCCAAGGTCCGGGTCATCCGGGACGGCAGCGTGGTGGCCGACAACCTCGACCTCGCGTCGCTCAAGCGTGAGAAGGACGACGCGTCCGAGGTCCGCGAGGGCTTCGAGTGCGGTCTGGTTCTGCGCAACTTCCAGGACATCAAGGAAGGCGACGTCATCGAGGCGTTCGAGATGCGCGAGATCGCGCGCAGCTGATGCACTGCCGAGTCGGCGCAGCCTCCGCGTATGGCTGCCCCGACTCGACCATTTGAGAGAGTAGGAACCATGGCCAGCCCACGCGTCCGCAAGATCGCCGACCGGATCCAGGTGATCGTCGCGGAGATGCTCGAGCGCCGGATCAAGGACCCGCGCCTCGGGTTCGTGACCGTGACCGACGTGCGCCTCACCGGCGACTCGCAGCAGGCGACGATCTTCTACACCGTTCTCGACGCGTCCGGTGACGACGAGGCGGCGTTGGCGAGCACCGCCGCGGCGCTGGAGTCGGCCAAGGGCCTGCTCCGCTCCGAGGTCGCCAAGCAGCTCGGCATGCGCACCGCGCCGACGCTGACGTTCATCGCCGACGCGCTGCCCGAGAGCGCCCGGCACCTCGACGAGGTGCTCGCCCGCGCCAAGGCGCTCGACGAGGAGGTCGCGGCCCGCCGCGGCACGGCGTACGCCGGCGGCGAGGACCCGTACAAGAAGCCCCGCGAGGCCGGCGACGACTCCGAGGGCGACGAGTCCGGCCCCGAGACCGACGGGGTCGATGACGACGAGTGACGCCGGCCTGGTCGTCGTCGACAAGCCGGGCGGGATGACCTCGCACGACGTCGTGTCCCGGGTGCGCCGGCTCGCCGGCACCCGCAAGGTCGGCCACGCCGGCACGCTCGACCCGATGGCGACCGGGGTGCTGGTGCTCGGCGTCAACCGCGCCACTCGGCTGCTCGGCCACCTGATGCTGACCGAGAAGGCGTACGACGCCACCATCCGGCTCGGCGTCGCCACGACCACCGACGACGCGGAGGGCGAGGTGACCGCCTCGGTCTCGGCGGGTGGCCTCGACGAGGCCACGATCCGGGCGGCCGCCGCGGAGTTCGTCGGCGACCTCCAGCAGGTGCCGACTGCGGTGTCGGCGATCAAGGTCGACGGCAAGCGCGCCTACCAGCGGGTCCGCGACGGCGAGGACGTGGAGCTGAAGGCCCGTCCGGTGACCGTGCACGAGCTCGCGGTCCACGACGTCCGCCCCGGCGCGGAGACCGTCGACCTGGACGTGTCCCTGCGCTGCACGAGCGGCACCTACGTGCGCGCGATCGCCCGCGACCTCGGCGCCCGGCTCGGCGTCGGCGGGCACCTGACCGCGCTGCGGCGTACCGCCGTCGGGCCGTACGGCCTCGACGCCGCCCACACGCTCGACGAGCTCGCCGACGACTTCACGATGATGCCGATCGCCGAGGCCGTCCGCGCCGCGTTCACGAGCCGTGACCTCGACGAGGCCCAGGCCGCCGACGTGCGCGTCGGCCGGGCCCTCGACCTCGACCTCGCGGGGCTGACCGCGGTGTTCTCCCCGGAGGGCGAGTTCCTCGCGCTGTACGAGCCGCGCGGCGACATCGCCAAGGCCGTCGCCGTCTTCGTCTGATCGCTCGATAGGCTTCCGAGGTGCAGATCTGGCGCTCTCTGGAGGAGGTCCCCTCCGACCTCGGACCGACCGCCGTCACCATCGGCAACTTCGACGGCGTCCACCTCGGGCACCGGCACGTGGTCAACCGGACCCGCGAGACCGCGGCCGACCGATCGCTGACCGTCGTCGCCGTGACCTTCGAGCCGCACCCGATGGCGGTGCTGCGACCCGAGCACGCGCCGACCACCCTCACCTCGCTCGACGTGCGGGCCGAGCTGCTGGCCGACGCCGGGGCGGACGCGGTGCTGGCGCTGCCGTTCGACCGGGACGTGGCCTCCTGGACGCCCGAGGAGTTCGTGCAGCGGGTGCTGGTCGACGTCCTGCACGCAGCCGCGGTCGTGGTCGGCGCCAACTTCCGGTTCGGGCACCGCGCGGCCGGCGACGTCGCGACGCTGCGCGAGACCGGCGAGCGCTACGGCTTCACCGCCGAGGGCATCCCGCTCGACGGCGGCCCGCAGGTGTGGTCCTCGACGTACGTCCGGATGAGCCTCGCGGCCGGCGACGTCGCCGGTGCCGCCGAGGCGCTGGGCCGCCCGTACGCCGTGCGCGGCGTGGTCGTGCGCGGCGACCAGCGTGGCCGCGAGCTCGGGTTTCCCACCGCCAACGTGCCGACCGACGCGCTGACCGCGGTGCCCCCCGACGGCGTGTACGCCGGCTGGCTGCGCCGGCTCGACACCGGCGAGAGGTACCCCGCCGCGATCAGCGTCGGCACCAACCCGACCTTCGACGGCGTCCGAGACCGGCGGGTCGAGAGCTACGTGCTCGACCGCACCGATCTCGAGCTCTACGGCGTCGAGGTCGAGGTGAGCTTCGTCGACCGGCTGCGCGGCATGGTCGCGTTCGAGTCGGTGGACAAGCTCATCGACCAGATGACCGACGACGTCGACCACGCCCGCGGGCTGCTCACGTGACGGCCGCCGTCCCCGATGACCCGATCGCGGCCGCGGACGCGTGGTTCCTCGGGCACGGCCTGACCTACTTCGTGCCCGAGCGCCGGGCCGACGTGCGCAACGCCCTGCGGCTGCGGCGTACCGTCCCGCTCGTGCTGCTGGTGGCGCTGCTCGCGGCCGCCGCGGGAGCCGCGCTCGCGTGGGTGTCGGGGCAGTTCAGCGCCGCTCCGGCCACCCTCGTCTCGCTGGGGCTGGCCGCCGCCGTCTGGTACGCCCTGACCGCGCTGCACGGCACGGCGATCGTGGGCTGGGGCCTCAAGCGCACCTTCGGCAGCCTGCGCCGAGTGCTGCCGATGACCACCCGCGCGCTGCCGCTGCTGCTCCTGGCGATCACGTTCCTGTTCATCAACACCGAGATGTGGCAGGTCGGCGGCAACCTCACGGTCGGGTCACTGTGGCTCGTGGTCCTGCTGTTCGCGCTCCTCGCGGTCGCGTTCCTGCTCGTGCGGCTCCCCGAGGAGGTCGACCGCGCCGACGACGACGTCGACGACGCGCTGCTGCTCCGGGCCTGCGCGGGCACGCCGCTGGAGCAGCCCTGCCGGGCGCTGGTGGAGGACGCCGACGCGGACCCAGCCGCGCACGCCGAGGTCACCGGCTACGAGCGGTGGAACCTGATCCTGGTGCTGCTCGTGGTGCAGGTCGTGCAGGTGCTGTTGCTCTCGGTGGCGGTGTTCGCGTTCCTCATGCTCTTCGGCGCGCTGATCATGACCGACCCGGTGATCGGGGCCTGGCGGACCGGCCCGGCCTTCAACGAGTCCCGGGCGCTGATCCAGGTCTCGGTGTTCCTGTCGGCGTTCTCGGGCCTCTACCTGACGGTCTCGACGATCACCGACGAGGGCTACCGCGCGCAGTTCTTCTCCGGGGTGACCCGGGAGCTGGAGCGGGCGGTCGGCATGCGCGCGGTCTACCTCACGCTGCGCGACCGCCCCTGACCAGGTCCTAGGAGGCGTCGAGGTCCTTCTCGACCAGCGCCGCGATCGTGTCCAGCGCGGCCTGGTCGTCGCTGGAGACCACGACCTCGTCGCCGGGACCGGCGCCCAGGGTCATAATCATCAGCGACGAGCTCGCGTCGACGCCGTCGTCGCCCGGGAGCCCGATGAGCACCTCCGCGTCGAGCGCCTCGGCGGCCTCCGCGATCAGCTGGGCGGGGCGGGCGTGCAGGCCGACGGAGGAGCCGACGGTGACGGTCTTGGTGGGCATGTGGTGTTCTCCTTGATGGGTCGGGCGGGTTGGGTCGGTGCTCAGCTGATGACGAGGTCGGGGTCGGGGCTGCCGAGCGACTTCAGGGCGACGACGGCGGCGGCGCCGGCGATGGTGCCGGCCACGAGCGCGATCAGGTAGCCGAGGATGTTGCTGACGGCGAACAGCACGAAGATGCCGCCATGGGGTGCCCGGACACCGACGTCGAGCGCCATCGAGAGCCCGCCGGTGACCGCGCTGCCGGCCATGATCGCGGGGATCACGCGCAGCGGGTCCGCGGCGGCGAACGGGATCGCGCCCTCGGTGATGAAGCTCGCCCCGAGGGCCCAGGCGGCCTTGCCGTTCTCGCGCTCGGCCTGGTTGAAGAGGCCGGGGCGGACGACGGTCGCCAGCGCCAGCGCCAGCGGCGGCACCATGCCGGCCAGCATCACCGCGGCCATGATCTTCAGCTCCGGTGCGCCGCTCGCCAGGGACGCACCGCCGACGCCGGCCGCCGCGAAGCTGTAGGCGACCTTGTTGAGCGGGCCGCCCATGTCGAAGGCCATCATCAGGCCGAGGATGATCCCGAGCAGGACGGCACTGCTGCCGCTGAGGGAGTTGAGCCCGTCGTTGAGCTGGTCCATCAGCCAGCCGATCGGCTTGCCGAACACCACGATCATCAGCAGGCCGGCGACGACCGAGGTGACCAGCGGGATGATCAGGACCGGCATCAGGCCGCGCATCCAGACCGGGACGCTCCAGCCGCCGACCCAATGTGCGATCAGGCCGGCGAGCACGCCGCCGACGATCGCGCCGAGGAACCCGGTGGCCGGGATCGACACGGGGCTGTCGGCGGAGTTCTGAACGGCGAAGAGGTTGGCCGCGAGGCCGCCCATCACGAAGCCCGGGGCGATGCCGGGCCGGTCGGCGATCGCGTAGGCGATGTAGCCCGCGAGCGCCGGGATGAACAGCATGAACGCCGTCTTGCCGATCACGAAGAACAGGGCGCCGATGTAGGCCGCGAGGCCGGACCCGAACAGCGCGTGGTCGAGGCCGAGCGCGCCCGGGCTGGGCAGGTCGAAGATCGTGTTGTCGACCGCGATCTGCCCATAGTTGTTGTCCTTGGCGATCTCGTAGCCGCCGAGCAGGAACGAGAGGGCGATGAGCAGACCGCCCGCGGCGACGAACGGGATCATGTAGGACACACCGGTCATCAGCACCCGGCGGGTCCGCCCGCCCCAGCTCTCGCCAGCGGTCGAGGGAGCGGCCGTCCCGCCGCCGCCCGAGGTGCCCTCGACACGGGGCGCGTTCGGGTCGTCGGCGTGCTGCAGGGCCTCCGCGATCATCGCGTCGGCCTGGTCGAACGGACGCTTCACCCCGGAGGAGACCAGGGGCTTGCCGGCGAACCGGTGCCGGTCGCGCACCCCGACGTCGACGGCGAAGATCACCGCCTCGGCGGCGGCGATCGTGGCGGGGTCGAGCGGCTTCGCGCCGGCCGACCCCTGGGTCTCGACCTGGAGGTCCACGCCCGCGCGGGACGCGGCGGCCTCGAGCGCCTCCGCGGCCATGTAGGTGTGGGCGATGCCGGTCGGACAGGCGGTGACCGCGACCAGGCGGCGTACGGCGGGCGTGGCGGGCGCCGGCGCGGCCGCCGGGGTCGCCGAGGCCACCGGGGGAGTGGCGGGCTTCGCGGCGGCGGGCGCCGCACCGACGATATCGCCGACGACCTCGGCGACCTCGTCGGGAGTCTCCGCGGCCCGCAGGGCATCGGTGAACGCCGGCTTGACCAGGGCCCGGGCGAGCTTGGTGAGCAGCTGGAGGTGGGTGTTGTCGCCCCCGGCGGGCGCCGAGATGAGGAACACCAGGTCGGCCGGGCCGTCCTTGGCGCCGAAGTCGACCTTCGGCTCCAGGCGGGCGAAGGCCAGCACCGGCTCCTCGACGCCGGCGGTGCGGCAGTGGGGGATCGCGATGCCGCCGGGCAGCCCGGTCCCGGACGTCGCCTCGCGGGCGAACGCGTCCTCGACGAGCTGGTCGACGTCGACCGCCCGGCCGGCGGCGCCGACGATCCGGGCCATCGAGCGGATCACGGCGTGCTTGTCCCCGCCGAGGTCCGCGTCCAGGCGGATCAGCTCGGCGGTGATCAGGTCTGACATCGGGTCACCCTTCGCGAAGGTCCAGGTCCCGCACCGAGACGAGATCGGGGCGCACCTGCTGGGGATGAGGCATGGTCGTGCCAGGTAGTCCTGCGGCCGCGCTGCCGTAGGCCACTGCTAGTGCGAGTCGTTCCTCCGGGGGGTTGCCGCGGAGATCACCCAGGAGGTACCCGAACAGGCTCGAATCACCCGCTCCGACCGTGCTGACCACGGTGGTCGGGGGAGGCGTCGCGTGCCAGGCGCCGTCGGCGTTCACCAGCACGGCACCGCGGGCGCCCAGGGTGGCGAGCACGCTCTCCACGCCCGCCTCGACGAGGGTGCGCGCGGCCTTGGCCGCGGCGTACGGGTCGGACTCGAGCAGCTCGGGGTCGTCGCCGGTGAAGGACGCGAGCTCCTCGCCGTTGGGCTTCATCAGGTGCGGGGCCGAGGCGGGGAGCCGGTCGACGAGGGCGCGCAGGGGCGCGTCGCTGGTGTCGACGGCGACCCGGGCGCCGTTCTCGCGCAGCAGCACCACGAGCTCGGCGTACCACTCGGGCGGGGTGCCCGGCGGCAGCGAGCCGGCGAGCACGACCCAGTCGGCGTCCGCGGCCCGCCGTCGGAGCGCCTCGGCGAGCTCGCGGCGGACCGCGTCGGTCAGCGCCGGGCCGGGGCTGTTGAGCTTGGTGGTGGTCCCGTCGGGCTCGGTGATGGTGATGTTCACGCGCAGGGCGCCGTCGTGGGGGACCGGGCGGCAGTCGATGCCGGCGGAGAGCAGCTCGAGCACGAAGGGGTCGTCCTTGGCCGCGGGCAGCACGGCGATCGCCGGGACGCCGGCCGCGATGCAGGCCCGGGCGATGTTGACGCCCTTGCCGCCGGCCTGGGAGATGACGGAGTCGGCCCGGATCACCTTGCCGCGCTTGAGCCGCCCGGCCAGGACGACGGTGCGGTCCACGCTGGGGTTGGCGGTCAGGGTGAGGATCATGCGGTCACGACCTCGAGTCCGGCGACCTCGAACGCGACGCGGTCGCCAACGGGGAGGTGGTCGTCGGTGACGACCACGTCGATCTCGTCCAGGGCCGCGAAGCGCACCGAGGCGTCGGTGCCGGCCTTGCTGGAGTCGGTCAGGCAGACCACCCGGCGGGCCGCACCGACGATCGCGCGCTTGACCGCGGCCTCGTCGGGGTCGGGCGTCGAGAGCCCGTGCTCGACCGAGATGCCGTTGGTGCCGAGGAACGCGACGTCGACCCTGAGCCGGTTGATCGCGGTGACGGTGTCGGCGCCGACGGCGGCCTGCGTGGTCGAGCGCACCCGGCCGGGCAGCAGGTGCAGGTCGATCTGGGGCAGGCCGGCCAGCCGGGCCGCGACGGGCACGGCGTGGGTGATCACGGTGAGCCGGTGGTCGCGGGGCAGCATGATCGCGAAGCGGCTGGTGGTGGTGCCCGCGTCGAGGAGGACGGTGCCTCCCGGCGGGGGGAGCTGGTCGAGGGCCGCCTTGGCGATCAGCTCCTTCTGGGTGGTGTTGGCCTGGTCGCGCTCGCCGAGCCCGGACTCGATCACCGCGAGCGAGCTCGCCGGCACCGCGCCGCCGTGGACCCGGCGGACGAGCCCCATCCGCTCGAGGGTGGAGAGGTCGCGCCGTACGGTCTCGGTGGTGACGTCGAACTGCTCGGCGATCGCCGCGACCGACAGGCGGCCGTGCTCGGTGACGAGCTGGGCCATAGCCTGTTGCCGCTCTTCGGCGTACATTGCGATGACACTCCTCCCGATCTTTGTATCTGTGGTTTTACGCCCGAACGTGTTGACTGTCAAGGGCGGCGGTCGTTTACTGGTGAGCATGGTCACCAGCTCCGAGGTCCGTTCTACCCTGCGCGGCACGCCGGTCGTCCCCGCCCTCGCCCACGGTCCTGCCGTGCTCGTGCGGTCCGCGGTCTCCCCCGAGGCGATCGCCGCCTTCGAGCCGTCGTTCGCCGACGCGGATGCCGCTCTGGCGGCGTACGTCGAGGCGGCCCAGGCGGTCTCCGAGGGCTTCGCGCGCAAGGCCGACAAGGCCTCCGGCGCCGCCGCCGAGGTGCTCACCGCGAGCGCCGGCCTGGCCCGGGACAAGGGCCTGCGCGCCGCGGTGCGCAAGCACCTGGCTGCGGGTGAGGACCTGCTGACCGCCGTCCACTCCGGCGTCGAGCAGTTCGTCACGGTCTTCACCGGCATGGGCGGCCTGATGGCCGAGCGGGTGACCGACCTGCACGACATCGAACGCCGGATCGTGGCCCACCTGGTCGGCGAGCCCGAGCCGGGTGTGGTCGTGCCCGACACGCCGTCCGTGCTGGTCGCCGAGGACCTTGCTCCCTCCGACACCGCCGGGCTCGACCCGGCCGTGGTCCTCGGACTGGTGACCGAGCGCGGTGGCCCGACCAGCCACACGGCGATCATCGCCCGCCAGCTCGGCATCCCCTGCGTGGTCGGCGTGGCCGGTGCGATGACGATCCCGGCCGGCACGCCGCTGCTCGTCGACGGCACCACCGGCGTCGTGGAGCTGCACCCCGACCCGGCCGAGGCCGAGGAGCGGGTGGCGGCCGACGTGGCGCAGCGCGCCTCTCTCGCGTCCTGGGAAGGGCCGGGGGCCACGGCCGACGGGGTGTCGATCAAGATCCTCGCCAACGTCGCCGACGCCGACTCCGCCCGCTCCGCGAGCGCCGCGCCGGTGCAGGGCGTGGGCCTGTTCCGCACCGAGCTGTGCTTCCTCAACCGCCAGGACGAGCCGTCCGTCGAGGAGCAGGCCAGCATCTACGGCGAGGTGCTGGGGCCCTTCGGCCAGGACCGGTACGTCGTGGTCCGCACGCTGGACGCCGGGTCCGACAAGCCGGTGGCGTTCGCGACCCACGCCGGGGAGGAGAACCCGGCCCTCGGTGTGCGCGGCCTGCGGCTGTCGTTCGACAACCCGGGCCTGCTCGACCGGCAGCTCGAGGCGATCGCCAAGGCCGCGAACGCGACCGGCACCGAGGCGTGGGTGATGGCGCCGATGGTCGCGACGGTCGCCGAGGCCGGCGACTTCGCCGCGAAGGTCCACGCACTCGGCCTCAAGGCCGGGGTGATGATCGAGGTCCCGAGCGCGGCGCTGCTCGCCCACCGGATCCTCGAGGTCGTCGACTTCCTCTCGATCGGCACCAACGACCTGACCCAGTACACGATGGCCGCCGACCGGATGGCGACCGACCTCGCCCACCTCACCGACCCGTGGCAGCCGGCGGTGCTGCAGCTGATCGCGATCACCGCCGAGGCCGGCTTCCACGCCGGCAAGCCGGTCGGCGTCTGCGGCGAGGCCGCCGCCGACCCGCTGCTGGCCTGCGTGCTGGTCGGCATGGGCGTCACGTCGCTCTCGATGGCGGCCGCCGCCGTCCGTCCCGTCGGGGCGCGGCTCGCGACCGTGCCGATGGACGTGTGCGAGGACGCCGCCGAGGTGGCGCTGTCCGCCACGGACCCGGCCGCCGCCCGCGACGCCGTGCGGGCGCTGCTGCTGGGCTAGACCCGCAGCCAGGCGAGCACGGCCCGCACCCGCCGGTGGTCGTCCTCGTCGATCGGCAGGTCGAGCTTGGTGAAGATGCTGTTGATGTGCTTGGCCACGGCCTTCTCGGTGACCGAGAGGTGGGCGCCGATCGCGGCGTTGGAGCGGCCCTCGGCCATCAGCCCGAGCACCTCCCGCTCGCGCGGGGAGAGCCGGTCCAGCGGCTCGTCGCGGCGCCGCGCCATCACCGTCGCCACGACCTCGGGGTCGAGGACGGTCGCGCCCGCGGCGACGCGGCGTACGCCGTCGACGAACTCCGCCACGTCGGAGACCCGGTCCTTGAGCAGGTAGCCGACCGCGCCCACCCCGCTGGCCAGCAGCTCGCGGGCGTAGAGCTGCTCGACGTACTGCGAGAGCACCATCACCGGGAAGCCCGGCCGCGCCGCGCGCACCTCGATCGCGGCGCGCAGGCCCTCGTCGGTCTGCGTCGGCGGCAGGCGTACGTCGAGGACGGCGGCGTCGGCGTCCGGGTCGAGCAGCGCCTGCGCGAGGGCGGGGGCGTTGTCGACCGCGTGCAGGATCGTGAACCCGTTGCCCTCGAGCAGCTGGATCAGGCCGGCCCGGAGGAGGGCGTGGTCCTCGGCGAGGACGAGCCTGAGTCCACGGTCGCCTGCAGCGTGCACGGAACCTCCAAGGTCACCAGGGTCGGGCCGCCGGCCGGGCTCGACACCGACATCGTGCCGTCGAAGGCCGCGAGCCGGCGCATCACCCCCAGCATGCCGGTGCCGGATCCCGGGTCGGCGCCGCCGCGCCCGTCGTCACCGACCACGGTGCGCAGCAGTCCGCCCTCGTGACCGATGGTGATCCAGGCGTTGTGGGCGCCCGCGTGCTTGCCGATGTTGGCCAGGCACTCCGCGACCCCGAAGTAGACGCAGGCCTCGACCGGCGCCGGCGGCCGGCCGTGGAGGCGTACGTCGACCTGCACGGGGATCGCCATGTCCAGCGCCAGCGCTGCCACCGCGCCGGCCAGACCGCGGTCCGCGAGCACCGGCGGGTGGATGCCGCGCACCACCGAGCGCAGGTCGCCGATCGCGGCGGCCGTGGTGCTGCGGGCGTCCTGCACGAGCTGCCGGGCCTTGTCGGGGTCCTCCTCGAACGCCGCGTCCGCCATGCCGAGGCTCATCGAGAGCGCCACCAGCCGGGCCTGCGCGCCATCGTGCAGGTCCCGCTCGAGCCGGCGCAGCTCGGCGGCCGAGTGGTCGACCACGTCGGCGCGGCTCTCGGTCAGCACCTGCACGCGCTGCTCGAGGCGCTCGGTGCGGCTGTAGGCCAGGAAGAACCGGTCGAAGTAGGCGCGAGCGGTCATCAGCGGCGGGGTCGCGAACCACCAGATGAAGCCGGTGACGACGCCGAGCATCAGCACGATCACGAGCAGCGACACCACGAGCCCGACCGCCGGCGCGACGAACAGCCAGGCGAGGTCGCGCCACGTCATCGGGTCGGCGAGCACGACCCGCGCCTTGTCGAAGAAGGACCCGTCGGGCAGGGGCCGGTAGGGCACCGGCACCGGCTGCCCCAGGGTCCGGGCGGCCATCGTCCGGTGCGCGTTGGCGATGGCCCGGGTCGCGGCGAGGGTGCCCGCGAGCAGGGCCAGTCCCACCCAGACCACCACGAGCACGCCGCCCACCACCCACAGCGCCGCGAGCACCAGCATCGCGATGGAGAGGAAGAACTGGGCCACGGCGTACCCGGTCAGACGAAGGCGACTCACGCCCTCATCCTCTCGGGTCCGCCCGACTCCGCGCAGTGGTGCTGGCACCACCTGGGGCCGGGTCCCTGCGCCCCTGACGCGCAGGTCGCGCGACCCGAGGCTGGAAGCACCAAACGACAACCCAGGAGAGACTGCCATGGGCAACCCACTGACAGCAGCACCGATGAAGGCGGCGAGATGGAGCGCCGAGCATCCCTGGCGGGCGATCCTCGGCTGGATCGCGTTCGTCGCGGTCGCCGTCGGCTGCGCCGTCGCGATCCCCACCCACGAGACCACCGACGCCGACTACCGCATCGGCGAGTCGGGCCGTGCGGACGCGATGGTCACCGACGCCCACCTCACGCAGCCCGACACGGAGAACATCCTGATCACCGCCCGCTCGGGCGCCCTCGACGCCGACCAGGCGGACCGGGCCGCCGCCGAGCTGGTCAGCGGGGCCCGGACCGCGGACGGCGTCACCCGGGTCGCCGAGCCCCAGTGGGACCAGGACCACACCGCGCTGCTCGTCTCGGTCGAGCTCGCAGCGGGGGCCGACGACGCCGACGCCGTGCAGGCGGTGACCGACGACGTGCAGGCGAGCTACTCCGGCCTGCAGGTGCGCGAGGCCGGGGACCTGACGATCGACGCGGCCATCAACGACCGGGTGGCGGACGACCTCGGCTCCGCGGAGACGATCAGCCTCCCGATCACCCTGCTCCTGATGGCGCTCGCGTTCGGCGCCCTGATCGCTGCGGGCATCCCCGTGCTCCTGGCCGCCAGCAGCGTCGCCGCGACCATCGGGCTCCTGGCGCCGCTCTCGCACCTGGTGCCGGCCGAGCTCACCGTCTCCAGCATGATCGTGCTGATCGGCATGGCGGTCGGCGTCGACTACTCGTTGTTCTACCTCAAGCGCGAGCGCGAGGAACGGGCGAACGGCCGGACCACGCTCGACGCCGTCGAGATCGCGGCGCGTACGTCGGGCCACTCGATCCTGGTGTCCGGCGGCGCGGTGATCGCGTCCATGGCCGGCCTCTTCGTGGTCGGCGACGCGACCTTCAACTCGCTCGCGATCGGCTCGATCCTGGTCGTCGCGGTCGCCGTCCTCGGCTCGATCACCGTGCTGCCCGCGCTGCTCGTCAAGCTCGGACGCTTCGTCGACCGGCCGCGGGTCCCGCTCCTCTGGCGGCTGAACCGTCGGATCGGGCGCGGTGGCATCAGCAGCCGGCTGCTCCGGCCGGTCGTCCGGCACCCCGCGATCGCACTCGTCCTCTCGGGCGTCGTGGTCCTCGGGCTCGCCGTACCTGCTCTCGGCATGAAGACCCACTCGGGAACGCTCGACACCCTGCCCGCCTCGATCCCGCAGGTGCAGACCGTCAAGGACATCAGCAAGGTCTTCCCCGCCGACGAGGGCGCCAGCGCGAACGTCGTGGTCAAAGCCGACGCCGCGTCACAGGGCGACGTCGAGGAGGCGCTCCGCGACCTCACCGACCGCGCGGTGGCGACCGGGCACTTCGTGGCCTCGGGCCGTGGCGTGCAGACCTCGGCCGACGGCACCACGTCGATGGTCGTGCTCGGCATGCCCTATGTCGAGACCGACGACCGGGTGAACGGCGCCGTGCGCGAGCTGCGCGACGAGCTGGTGCCCGCCGCGCTGGGCGACGTCGACGGCGAGCACGCCGTGGGTGGCTGGGCCGCAGAGGACCTGGACTTCGCCGACCACCAGGACGGCCGGCTGCTGCTGGTGATCGGCTTCGTGCTGCTGCTGACGATGCTGATCATGGTGACGACGTTCCGCAGCGTCGCGCTCGCGATCGTGTCCACGATCCTCAACCTGGCCTCGGTCGGCGCGGCGTTCGGCGTGCTGACGCTGGTCTTCCAGCACGGCTGGGGGAGCGGCGCACTCGACTTCACCACTCCCGGCTTCGTGATCGACTGGCTGCCGCTGTTCGTGCTGGTGGTGCTCGTCGGGCTCTCGATGGACTACCACGTGTTCGTGCTGAGCCGGATCCGCGAGCACGTCGACCGGGGTCTGCCGACGCGGCTCGCCGTCGAGCGCGGCATCGCCGACACGGCCGGCGTGGTCACCAGCGCCGCGGCGGTGATGGTCTCGGTGTTCGCGATCTTCGCGACGCTCAGCATGGTCGAGATGAAGATGATGGGCGTCGGGCTCTCGGCGTCGATCCTGCTGGACGCGACGCTGATCCGGCTGGTGATGCTGCCGGCGATCCTGGTGCTGCTCGGCGAGCGGGCCTGGTGGCCGCGCCGGCCCCAGCGCCCGCGCGGCGTGGAGATCAGCGAACCGGATCCGGCGTACGCCCTGTCCGGTCGCTGACGCTGCTGCTGACCCGGACCTGCACCGGCATGCCGTTGAAGGCGGCGTTGCCCGAGACGTCCAGCAGCTCGGGGTCGGTGAGGTCGTTGATGGACACCCCCGGGAGGTCGACCGCCTGCTCCAGGCGGACGCCCTCCCGGCGGTGTCCGTAGCCGTGGGGGAGGCTGACGACGCCGCGCATGATGTCCGCGGTCGCGAGGACCTCGACGTCCACGGTGCCGACCCGGGAGCTCACCTCGACGACCGAGCCGTCCGCGATGCCGCGCTCGGCGAGGTCGTCGGGGTGCATCAGCAGCTGATGGCGCGCCCGGCCCTTGGTCAGCCGGGTCGTGTTGTGCATCCACGAGTTGCAGTCGCGCTGGTGGCGCCGGCCGATCAGCCGCAGCGCGCCCGGCTCGAGGGGCGGTACGGCGGCGAGCCGGGCCACGTCGGCGAGCACCAGCGCCGGGGCGGCGTCGATGCGGCCGCTGCGGTGCGGCAGCCGCCGGGGGAGCTGGCCGGCGCGCAGCGGACCGAGGTCGACGCCCTCGGGGTGCTTGCGCAGGTCGCGCATGGTGACCCCGGACGACCCGCGCCGCAGCAGCAGCGCGATCTGCCGGGTCGGGCTGACGGTGAGCCGGGCCCGGAGCACGAGCCGCTTCGACAGCGGCAGCTTGGCGGCCAGCCGCTGCTGCGTGCGCCGCGCGATCTCGCGGTAGATCTGCCAGTCGTGCATCGCGCCGTCCTCGGCGGGGAGCACGGCCGGGGTGAACCGGGCGGTGTTGCGCACCGCGAGCAGGTGGAAGACCAGGTCGTAGTGGTCGCGCTCGAGCGCCGTGGTCGGCGGCAGGATCACGTCGGCGTGCCGGGTGGTCTCGTTGACGTAGATGTCGACGGCCGCCATGAAGTCCAGCCCGGCCAGCGCCCGGTCGAGCGCGTTGCCGTCCGGCGTCGACGACACCGGGTTGCCGGCCAGGGCGAGCAGCGCGCGCACCTGACCCTCGCCCGGCGTCTCGATCTCCTCGCGCAGCACCGACACCGGCAGCTCGCCGCCCGACTCCGGCAGGCCGCGCACCCGGCTGCGCCACAGGTCGTGGTGGCCGCGCCCGATCAGCCCGGTGCCGACCGCGTCGATCGCAGGGCTGGTGAAGCAGACCCCGCCCTGACGGTCGAGGTTGCCGGTGAGCAGGTTGAGCAGCTGGATCGCCCACTGGCACACGGTGCCGAACGCGTGGGTGGAGACGCCGACCCGTCCGTACGCCGCGGCCCCGTCGGCGGCCGCGAACTCCCGGGTGATCCGCCGGATCTCGTCGGCGGGCACCCCCGTCACCTCGGCCGCGGCCTCGGGCGTGAACGGCCGCACCACGTCCTCCACCAGCTCGAGGCCGTCGACGTAGCCCGGCGGGCGGGTCAGCCCCTCGTCGTACAGGATGTGCAGCATCGCGAGCAGCAGGTGCGCGTCGGTGCCGGGCCGCACGAAGTGGTGCTCGTGGGCGGCCTTCGCGGTCTCGGTGCGGCGCGGGTCGATCACGACCATCCGGCCGCCGCGCGCGTCGAGCTCGCGCAGCCGGGCCGGGAAGTCGGGGACGGTCATCAGCGAGCCGTTGGACGCCATCGGGTTGGCGCCCAGCACCAGGAAGTACGACGTGCGGTCGATGTCCGGGATCGGGAGGAACAGCTGGTGGCCGTACATCACGTGGGCCACGAGCTGGTGCGGGAGCTGGTCGACCGAGGTGGCGCTGTACTTGTTCCGCGTGCGGAAGGACTTCAGCAGCGCGCTGCCGTGGGTCAGTGACCCGAGGCTGTGTGCGTTGGGGTTGCCGAGGTAGATCGCCAGCGCGTCACGGCCGTGCTCGTTGACCGCTCGCGCCAGCCCGTCGGCGACCAGGTCGAGCGCCTCGTCCCAGCCGATCTCCTCCCAGCGGTCTTCGGTGGTCGAGCCTGTCGAGACCCGCCGGACGGGCCGCCGGAGCCGGTCGGGGTCGGCGTGGACGTCCGCGAGCGCGGTGCCCTTGGGACAGATGTGCCCGCGCGAGAGCGGGTCGTCGGGGTTGCCGCGGATCCCCGTGACTCGACCGTCCTCGAGGGTCAGCTCCAGGCCGCAGATGGCCTCGCACAGGTTGCAGACGCCCAGCTTCTTCTCGACCGGCATGCGCCTCATCGTGACACGACCCACCCGGGGGAGGCGTCCCTCGAGGGTTTCCGCATACCGCCGAATGGACACCGCCTAGAGAACGGCCCATCAAGGGGCCCGGTGAAAGGAACCTCCATGGGATACGGACTCGGTATCTTCCTGCTCGCTCTCGGTCTGATCCTGGCGCTGGCGGTGACCGACAGCATCTCGGGCGTGGATCTCACGATGGTGGGATGGATCCTCGCGGCGGTCGGCCTGCTTGCCGTGGTCCTGACCGCGATCTCCACCAACCGCGCCCGCCGCTCGACGGCGGTCACCACCCACGCGGACGGCACGCAGACCGTGGCGCAGCGCCGCGACGAGGCACCCCCGGCCATCTGAGCCCGAGCCTGCGCCGGCCCTCGGGGGCCGGCTCTGCTCAGCGGCCCTGGACGATCCGCGGCCGGGCGTCCGGTCGCAGCCAGGTGAGCAGCCAGCGCATCTGCCGGGGGTTGCCGACCTGGGTGCAGCCGGCCGTCGGCGCCCAGCGGTGCCCGGGCTTCGAGGTGTGGTAGAAGATCCCGCTGCCCTTGCCGGGCACCGGGCGCGGCCCGGCCCCGGGCCGCAGCCGGACGTGGTTGTAGTCGACCACCCAGCCCGACCGCATGGACGGCCGGTTGCCGCTGGTGACGCCGGGGACCTCGACCCACGTGTTGTAGTTCGGCCCGGCGGCCCCCGAGACCACCGAGGTCGCGCGCCGGCGACGCCACGGCATCTCGCCGGGGTTCTCGGACCCGGTCGTGAACGTCACCTTGATCCGGTAGACCCCGACCGGGGAGCGGTTGTCCCCCTCCCGCTGCTTGCCCCAGCCCCGGCTCCCGATGGTGGAGCGGAACTCGCGGACCTTCTCCCAGCGGCCCTCCGCATCCCGCTCCCAGGCCTGGGTGAGCGTGCACCAGACCCGACGGCAGTAGTCGTGGCTCGACACGGTGCGGACCACCTGGGTCGTCCCCGCCGGCACCAGCTCCGCCCAGGGCGGAGCTGCCGCCTGCGCGGGTGCGGGCAACACGGCCGGCACCGTGGCTGCGAGGAGGAGGGCGAGGAGTGCTCCGAGTCGGCGTACCACCGCTCGATGATCACACGGGAGCGCCTGGGATTGGGTGCCCGGACGGCCCTCGCGCTAGAGTTCTCAGGTTGCCTCCAGGGGCGACACGCCGTCCAACGGCCGCGGAACCAGAGTGCCCGGGTGAACAGGCCCCGGCGCGCCGCGCAGCGATTGTGCCCGAGAGGGCCGGAAGGAGCCCGCATGTCGATCGGTACCGACGCGGAGACCAAGAAGAAGATCATCGCCGAGTACGCCACGACCGAGGGCGACACCGGCTCGCCGGAGGTCCAGATCGCGCTGCTCAGCCACCGCATCAGCCACCTCACCGAGCACCTCAAGACCCACAAGCACGACCACCACAGCCGTCGTGGTCTGCTGCTGCTCGTCGGTCAGCGCCGCCGGCTGCTGAACTACCTGCAGAAGACCGAGATCGCCCGCTACCGCTCTATTGTCGAGCGCCTGGGCCTGCGTCGCTGACCTCGCCGCTCCTGCGGAGCGTCCGCCGCGTTGTCGGCCCTCGACGGCCCGCTTCGCTCCAAGGCCGCCTTCGGGCCTCCGCCTTGCGGCCGCACGCGCAGGAGCACCGAGGAACGCGACGCCCTGAGAACGCACGCGCTGGACGCCGCTCATCCGTAGCGGTGTCCGGCGCGGTTCTGCATATCCGGGCAATCCCGATAGTGTCGGACGCACCAGACTTCACCACTGAAGACAACTGAAGAACAGCAACCCAGGAGCGACCCGCACGTTCTGGCCCGGTCCTCGGTAGTGGCTCTCACGATCCGCGCCTCACCCAGGCGCACGGATCTGCGGGCCTCGATCGAAGACCGGCCCCTCATGGCGGCTCTTCCTCCGGACACCGGAGAGAACTCCCGCCCCGAGCGGGACGCCGCGGATCGCTCCGCGAAGCAAAGGGACGAACCCTTGACTGAAGCCCATTCCACCGAGCCCGTGATCTCCGCCGTCGAGACGGTTCTCGACAACGGCAAGTTCGGCCAGCGCACCGTGAAGTTCGAGACCGGACTCCTCGCGCGCCAGGCCGCCGGCTCCGTCACCGCCTACCTCGATGACGAGACCATGCTGCTGTCGGCCACGACGGCGGGCAAGCACCCCAAGGACCACTTCGACTTCTTCCCCCTCACGATCGACGTCGAGGAGCGGATGTACGCCGTGGGGCAGATCCCCGGCTCGTTCTTCCGGTCCGAGGGCCGGCCGGGCGAGGACGCGATCCTCACCTGCCGCCTGATCGACCGCCCGCTGCGACCGACGTTCAAGAAGGGCCTGCGCAACGAGGTCCAGGTCGTCATCACGGTGATGGCGCTCGACCCCGACATGCCCTACGACGTGCTCGCGATCAACGCCGCGTCGCTCTCCACCCAGATCTCCGGCCTGCCGTTCTCCGGCCCGGTCGGCGGCGTCCGCGTCGCCCTGATCGAGGGCCAGTGGGTCGCCTTCCCGTCGCACAGCCAGCTCGAGAACGCCGTCTTCGACATGGTCGTCGCCGGTCGGGTCACCGAGACCGGTGACGTCGCGATCATGATGGTCGAGGCCGAGGCCACCGAGCAGACCTGGGAGCTGGTGCAGTCCGGCACGCAGGCCCCGACCGAGTCGGTCGTCGCCAGCGGTCTCGACGCCGCCAAGCCGTTCATCAAGCAGCTCTGCGAGGCGCAGGCCCAGCTGGCCAAGGAGGCCGCCAAGCCGGTCGTCGACTTCCCGGTCTTCCTCGACTACGAGGACGACGTCTACGCCGCCGTCGAGGCCGCCACCAAGGCCGACCTCTCGGCCGCGATGACGATCGCCGACAAGCAGGAGCGCGAGGCCAAGACCGACGAGCTCAAGGCTGCGCTGCTCGACCAGCTCGCCGCCCAGTTCGAGGGTCGCGAGAAGGAGATCGGCGCGGCGTTCCGCTCGGTCAACAAGCAGGTCGTCCGCGAGCGGGTGCTGCGCGACAAGGTCCGCATCGACGGCCGCGGGCTGGCCGACATCCGGCCGCTGCACGCCGAGGTCGCGGTGATCCCGCGGGTCCACGGCTCCGCGCTGTTCGAGCGTGGCGAGACCCAGATCCTGGGCGTCACCACGCTGAACATGCTCACCATGGAGCAGAAGCTCGACACGCTCTCCCCGGAGAAGTCGCGCCGCTACATGCACAAGTACGTCTTCCCGCCGTTCTCCACCGGTGAGACCGGCCGCGTCGGCTCCCCGAAGCGTCGCGAGGTCGGCCACGGTGCGCTGGCCCGCCGCGCGCTGCTGCCGGTGCTGCCCACGCGCGAGGAGTTCCCCTACGCGATCCGCCAGCTCTCCGAGGCCATGGGCTCCAACGGCTCCACCTCGATGGGCTCGGTCTGCGCCTCGACCCTGTCGCTGCTCCAGGCCGGTGTCCCGCTGCGGGCACCCGTCGCGGGCATCGCGATGGGCCTGATCTCCGGTGAGGTCGACGGCCAGCTCCAGTACGTCGCGATCACCGACATCCTGGGTGCCGAGGACGCGTTCGGCGACATGGACTTCAAGGTCGCCGGCACCCGCGAGTTCGTGACCGCGCTGCAGCTGGACACCAAGCTCGACGGCATCCCCGCCGAGGTCCTGGGCCAGGCGCTCCAGCAGGCGCGCGACGCCCGCATGACGATCCTCGACGTGATGGCCGAGGCCATCGACGAGCCCGAGGAGATGTCGGTCTACGCGCCGCGCATCATCACCATCCGGATCCCGGTGGACAAGATCGGCGAGGTGATCGGTCCGAAGGGCAAGATCATCAACCAGATCCAGGACGACACGGGCGCCCAGCTCACGATCGAGGACGACGGCACCATCTACATCGGTGCCACCAACGGTGAGGCCGCCGAGGCAGCGAAGAACGCCGTCAACGCGATCGCCAACCCGACGATGCCCGAGATCGGCGAGCGCTACATCGGCACCGTCGTCAAGACGACGAACTTCGGTGCGTTCGTCTCGCTGATGCCCGGCAAGGACGGCCTGCTGCACATCAGCAAGCTGCGCTCCCTCGCCGGCGGCAAGCGGGTCGACGCGGTCGAGGACGTCGTCTCGGTCGGCCAGAAGATCCAGGTCCAGATCGCCGAGATCGACGACCGCGGCAAGCTGTCGCTGATCCCGGTCGTCGAGGGTGAGGACGCGCCGGCGGACGACGCCGAGGGTGCGGACGACTCCGAGTGACCAACGCTTCAACACCGGTGACCCGCCAGAGCATCTCTGGCGGGTCGCCGTCTTCCCGGGGTACGACGCGCACGCTGCAGACGACCACCGACGCAGGGGGCCAGGTGACGTCGCGGGTGCGGCGTACCGTGCTGCCCTCCGGGTTGCGTGTGATCAGCGAGCACCAGACCGGGGTGCGGTCCGCCGCCATCGGTGTGTGGGTCGGTGTCGGCTCGCGTGACGAGAGCCCCGCGCTGCACGGCTGCTCGCACTTCCTCGAGCACCTGCTGTTCAAGGGCACCGCGGAGCGGACGGCCCTGGACATCTCGGTGGCGCTCGACGCGGTCGGCGGGGAGTTCAACGCGTTCACCGCCAAGGAGTACACCTGCTTCCACGCGCGGGTCCTCGACGAGGATCTGCCGCTGGCGGTGGACGTGCTCGGCGACATGATCACCGCCTCGACCCTCGATGCCGAGGACGTCGAGGCGGAGCGCGAGGTGATCCTCGACGAGATCGCCATGCACGACGACGACCCCGACGACGTCGTGCACAACCTGTTCGCGGAGCAGGCGTGGGGCGACACCCCGCTCGGCCGCCCGATCGCGGGCACCGTCGCCTCGATCCGGTCGCTGACCCGTGACCAGGTACGCCGCTTCTACCGGCGCCACTACCGTCCCGCCAACATCGTGGTCGCCGCCGCCGGCAACGTCGACCACGCCGCCTTGGTGCGCCAGGTGCGGCAGGCCTTCGGCCGCAACGGCTGGCTCGACGGCCTCGACACTCCGGTCGAGGCGCGGCACGGGTCGCGCAAGCGGATCCGGCCCGGGCAGCTCGTGACGACCCGCCCCTTCGAGCAGGTCAACGTGGTGCTCGGCATGGAGGGGCTGCGGCGAGACGACGAGCGCCGGTTCGCCCTCGGTGTCCTCAACACCGCCCTGGGCGGCGGGACGTCGTCGCGGCTCTTCCAGGAGGTCCGCGAGCGCCGGGGCCTGGCCTACTCGGTGTTCTCCTTCGCCAGCCACCACGCCGACTCGGGCCTGGTCGGCGTGTCCGTCGGCTGCCTGCCGAGCAAGCTCGACGACGTGCTCGCCGTGGTCCGCGAGGAGCTCGCGAAGGTCGCCGAGTCCGGGATCACCGCCGAGGAGCTGGCCCGGGGCAAGGGCCAGCTGCGCGGGGGACTGGTGCTCGGCCTCGAGGACTCCGCCTCGCGGATGTCGCGGATCGGCAAGGCGGAGCTGGTCCACGACCGGCTGCTCAGCATCGACGAGGTGATCGACCGCATCGACGCGGTCACGCTCGACGAGGTCCGCGAGATCGCGGCCGAGGTCTTCTCGCGGCCCGAGATCCTCGCGGTGGTCGGTCCGGGCTGACAGCACCCCGCGCGGCTCGACACAGCGGTATGCGGCCAGGGAGGCTCCTCCCATGGACAAGACCTCCTCGGGACCCGCACTCGCCCTGACCGCCACGTTGGCCCTGTACTTCCTGATCATGGCCGCGTGGGTCGACGACGGCACGGGTACCCCCGCCGACCACGCGGCGGCCAAGGTCCTCGGAGTCGTCGCCGGTGGCTTGGGTATCGCCGTCGTGTTCCTGTCGTGGCGCCTGATCAAGGAGCTCGACGCGCGCATCCTGCCCGGTTACGTGCCACCCGACGAGGACGGCACCCCGTCCTGACCCGTCGCTGCGGTCCAGATCGTCATACGCGGTGTGGCTGCACGATCTGGACGAGGTGCCCGTCCGGATCCAGGACCCATGCGATCAGCAGCCGGTCGAGCCACGGCGCGGGCTCCTTGACCGGGGTGGCACCGAGTGTCTGGAGGCGCTCGTACGCGGCTGGCACGTCATCGGTCCACAAGACCACCGCGGCGCGTTGGCCGTCGGCGACGGGCTCGAGTCCGTGGTCCTGGCGGGTGGACGTCACGCTCGCGACGCCGAGCCGGTAGCCGTCGAGCACCAGGTCGACGTGGATCGGGTCGCCCTCGGTCGGCGTACGGAACACCTCGTCGAACCCGAGCGCGGTGTAGAAGTCGGCGGTACGAGCTGGGTCGCGGCTGAACAGCACGATCTGGGGCGTACGGAACGTGGCCATGGGCCAGAGCCTGTCAGATGGTGGCGCCCGCACCAGATCGCGCGGGGTGACTCGCTGCGGTGCGTCAGGCCGAGGTCGCGGCCTCGCGTACGGCGTCGGCCACCGCAGGCGCGACACGGGGGTCGAAGACCGAGGGCACGATGTAGCTGGGGTTGAGCTCCGACGGCGAGACGGCGTTCGCGATCGCGGAGGCGGCCGCGAGCATCACCTCCTGGGTGATGTCGTGGGTGCCCGCGTCGAGCATCCCGCGGAAGAACCCCGGGAAGGCCAGCACGTTGTTGATCTGGTTGGGGTAGTCGGAGCGACCGGTGGCGACCACTGCCGCGTGCTGTCCTGCGGCGACCGGGTCGACCTCGGGATCGGGGTTCGCGAGCGCGAAGACGATCGCGTCATCGGCCATCGTCGCGATGTCGTCGCCGGAGAGCAGGTTCGGCGCCGAGACACCGATGAAGACGTCGGCCCCGGGCAAGGCCTGCTCGAGCGAGCCGGCGAAGTGGCCGCGGTTGGTGTGGTCGGCGATCCACTGGCGCGCCGGGTCGAGGTTCTCCTGTCCGTCGTGCACCGAGCCGTTCCGGCCGCAGGCCACGATGTCGGTCGCGCCCTGGGCGTGCAGCAGCTCGATGATCGCGTGACCGGCCGCTCCCACGCCGCTGACGACGATGCGGACCTCGCTCAGCTGCTTGCCCACGACCCGCAGGGCGTTGGTGAGGGCGGCGAGCACCACGATCGCCGTACCGTGCTGGTCGTCATGGAACACGGGGATGTCGAGCTCCGCGCGGAGCCGCCGCTCGATCTCGAAGCACCGCGGCGCGGCGATGTCCTCGAGGTTGATGCCGCCGTACACCGGCGCGATCGCCTTCACGATCTCGATGATCTTCTCGGTGTCCTGGGTGTCGAGGCAGACCGGCCACGCGTCGACCCCGGCGAACTGCTTGAAGAGTGCGGCCTTGCCCTCCATCACCGGCAGGGCCGCCGCCGGGCCCAGGTTGCCCAGTCCCAGGACCGCGGAGCCGTCGGTCACCACGGCGACCGTGTTGCGCTTGATGGTGAGCCGACGGGCGTCCTCGGGGTTCTGCGCGATGGCCAGGCACACCCTCGCCACTCCCGGCGTGTAGGCGCGCGAGAGGTCGTCGCGGTGCTTGAGCGGCACCTTCGGCACGACCTCGAGCTTGCCCCCGAGGTGCAGGAGGAAGGTGCGGTCGCTGACCTTGCGGACCGTCGCACCGTCCACGCGGTTGAGCGCCTCCGTGATCAGGTCCGCGTGGTCCATGTCCGAGGCGTCGCAGCTGACGTCGACGACGAGGCGGTCCGCGAGGGACTCGGCCACGTCGAGTGCGGTGACCGAGCCTCCGGCCCCGGTGACTGCGGCGACCACGTCTCCGGTGGCCCGTGCGGACGAGGGCACCTCCATCCGGACCGTGATCGAGTAGCCGGGACTGGGAGTTGCCATGACGCTCCTTCGGACAGGTGGCTGGAGGTATCGCCCCGACACCGAGATGCCGGCGCTGTTGTCATACAGGTGCCGGCCGAGCGTAGCGCCGCCCGCTGAGGTCGGCTGAGGGCGCCTAACGCACCAGCACCACGACGGCGGCGCACGCGCACGCCCACAGCACGCTGACGAACGTGCCGATGATGAACCGCTCGGCGGCGCCGGTGCGGACGCCGTCCTCCGCGGCGCGGAGCTCGGGGTAGCGGCCGAGCCCCTTCACGGCGAGCACCACGGCGAGCCCCTCGGGCCAGCCGGCGACGAGGGTGGCGAGGATCGCGCCGCGCTCGAGCGCGCCGATCCATGCTCCTCCGCGCAGCACCCGGCCCGCGGTCTGCATCGAGTCGGCCGGGGCCTCGCGCCGGTCGACGAGGTCGAAGACCAGGGCGGTCACCGGCCCACCGCCGGCGACGGCCACGGCGCCGGCGAGCAGCGCGAGGAGTGCGGTCAGTCCTCGCCCGTCGACGGCCACGTCGGGCGGGGCGGCGGCGACGACGCCGGCCGCGAGCAGGACCAGGAGGGAGGCGGGTGCCCAGATGCGGCGGGCGGTCCGGGCCCAGGCCCCGAGGGCGCAGACGAGCGCGCAGGCGAGCAGCACCATCACCAGGGCGCCCCAGTTGTCGGCGGTCATGACGCCTCCTCCAGCAGGATCCGGGCGAGGACGCCGGCGAGCTCCTCGGCCCGCCGGGCCTCGACGATGCCGGCGGCCTGGGCGCGCTGGCTCACCGCGGACTGGCTGATGCCGAGGCGCTTGCCGGCCTCGGCGTACGACAGGCCCTCGGCGACCAGGTCGGCGACCTCCCACCCGCGGGGGCTGCGCCGGGCCAGCACCGCCGCCCAGAGCCAGAGCGTGCTCTCGAGCGCGCGGCCTGCCCAGTGGTCGGCGACGACCCGGACGTGCCACGGGCTGGTCTTGGCGTCGGTGACGGCGGTGCGGGCGCGCAGGTACGCCGGGCCGCGGCCGGCCCGGGCGTGGTCGGGGAGCGGCTCCTCCACGACGCCGACGCCGACGCCGACGTACCACTGGTCGGCGCGCAGCAGCTCGCCGACCGCGGCCATCGCCGCGTCGGCGTCGTCCAGGACCCCCTGGAGCTCGTCACCCGCGGTGCGCTCGAAGGCCAGCAGCGTCGGGACCGGCGCCAGCCGTTCGAGGGTCTCGGGGATTCGGTCCGGCGTGTGGCTGCTGTCGCGCTGGTCGACGGTGAGCACGAGGGCGACGGTCATCAGGCTCCTTCCTGCAGATGAGCCTAGATTAGGAAATAACCTAATGCAAGCACCAGATAAGGAAATAACCTCATCGACGTCCGATGATGCCGATGACCGGCGGGGCCTTCTGGTCGACCACCGAGACGCGGAAACCGCCCTCGGTCAGCGCCGCCGACGCCTTCTTCACGATCGTCGGCACGAGCTCGGGGCGGTTGGCCTCGTAGAACAGGAACACCTCGCCACCGGGGACGACCCGCTCGTGCAGCAGTGCGACCTCCTCGGTGCAGGAGCGCACCCAGAACAGGTTGACGTTGAACGAGAACACCTTGTTCAGCCGCTTCACCGGGACGCGCAGGGTGGCCAGGTCGATCTGCCGGACCGTGAGCCGCCCCGACTCCACGAACCGGGCACAGCGGCGCTTCGTGCGGTCGACGCCGGACTCGGAGCGGTCGATCGCGAACAGCTTGCCGGTCTCGAGCCGCTCGCAGATCAGCTCGGCTCCGGCGCCGGGACCACAGCCGATCTCCAGGACGTGGTCGGACGGCTGGACGTCCATGATGTCCACCGCCCACCGGATCCGAGGCGGGATCGTCTGCACTGCCATGGGGTCAGCCTGCCAGACGTGGGCAGGGCCCGGGAGGATGCCTCGCTCGGCTAGTAGGTTGTCGGGCGTGATGAAGGTGGGTGTGCTCGGAGCGCGGGGCAAGGTCGGAGCCGAGGTCTGCCGGGCGGTCGAGGCCGCCGAGGACCTCGAGCTGGTCGCGCAGGTCGACGCCGACGACGACATCGAGGCCCTGGTGACCTCGGGCGCCGAGGCGGTCGTCGACTTCACCCATCCCGACGTGGTGATGGACAACCTCGAGTTCTGCATCGACCACGGCATCCACGTGGTGGTCGGCACGACCGGCTTCGACGACGCTCGCCTCGACCAGCTGCGCGGCTGGCTGGCCGACTCCCCGAGGACCGGCGTGCTGGTCGCCCCGAACTTCTCGATCGGCGCGATCCTGATGATGCGGTTCGCCGCGGTCGCGGCGCCGTTCTTCGAGTCGGTCGAGGTCGTGGAGCTCCACCACCCGACGAAGGCCGACGCGCCGTCGGGGACCGCGCGGCGTACGGCGGAGCTGATCGCCGCGGCCCGCCGCGAGGCCGGCCTGGGGCCGGTGCCGGACGCGACCTCCACCGCCCTGGACGGCGCGCGGGGCGCGGACGTCGACGGGATCCGGGTGCACGGGCTGCGGATCCGCGGCCTGGTCGCTCACCAGGAGGTGATCCTCGGCGGGGTGGGGGAGACGCTCACGATCCGACACGACTCGCTCGACCGGGCGTCGTTCACGCCCGGCGTGCTCACCGGGCTCCGCGCGATCGCCGGCCACCCGGGGCTCACCGTCGGGCTGGAGCACTTCCTCGACCTGGCCTGATCTGCCGCAAGATCGCCGTTCTGCACGTTCCTGCATTGCAGGAATCCGCACGTACCGGGCCGTTCCACTTCTCGTTGTCCCGGGCGAGGCTTCGTGTCCGAAGTCCACCCACCCCCACGAGAAGGACCCACACATGCGCAGAATCTCGGGCGTCGCCACGGCGGCGGTTCTCGCCCTCACGGTCGTCGGCATCCAGTCCGGCAGCAGCCAGGCCGCTCCGCACCGGCCGAACGCCGTCCAGGCCCTCCTCGCCCACCCGGGCGCGGCCCTGGCCAGCGACGGCACGGCGTTCAAGGTCACCGACAGGGTCACCGACGCCGACGGCAGCACCCACGTCCGCATGGACCGCACCTACCGTGGCCTTCCCGTCCTGGGTGGCGACCTCGTGGTGCACCGCGGTGCCGCGGACGCCTGGAACGGCGTGACCCAGACCCTCGAGAACGAGGTGCACGTCGCCACGACGCCCGCGGTCGGCAAGAGCGCGGCCGCGAGTCGCGCCACGGCGCCGGCCAAGGCGACCCGCGGCATCACCGGGGCCAAGGCCGAGTCGAGCCGCCTGGTCGTGGACGCCACGACCGGCACCGCCCGGCTCGCGTGGGAGGTCGTCACCGGCGGCACCCAGAAGGACGGCACGCCCAGCCGGCTCGCGACCTACGTCGACGCCAAGACCGGCAAGGTGATCCGGCGCGAGCAGCAGATCCAGACCGCGGACGGGTCGGGCCAGTCGCTCTACTCCGGCACGGTCCCGCTGCAGCTGACGCTCTCGGGGTCGACGTACCAGCTCAAGGACCCGACCCGCGGCAACACCTACACGACCGACCTCAACAACGCGACCGACTCGCTGGGCTGCCAGTACTTCGGCTTCAACTGCAAGGCCGGCACGATCTACACCAGCCCGGACAACCTGTTCGGCAACGGCTCCACCAGCAGCCGCGAGTCGGCCGGCGTGGACGCGCAGTACGGCACGAACATGACGTGGGACTTCTACAAGTCCACGTACGGCCGCAACGGCATCTTCGGCAACGGCACAGGCTCGTACAACCGCACCCACTACGGCAAGAACTACGTCAACGCCTTCTGGGACGGCACCAAGATGACGTACGGCGACGGTGACGGCGTCAACTACGGCCCGCTGGTGTCCCTCGACGTGGCCGGGCACGAGATGTCGCACGGCGTCACCGAGAACACCGCGGGCCTGAACTACTCCGGTGAGTCCGGCGGCCTCAACGAGGCCACCTCGGACATCTTCGGCACGATGGTGGAGTTCTACGCCGCCAACGCCAACGACGCCGGCGACTACCTGATCGGCGAGGAGTTCGACCTCAAGAACCACGTCGGCTTCCGCCGCATGGACAACCCGGCGTCCGACGGCTCGTCGTTCAACTGCTGGTCGTCCACCGTCGGCAGCGCCGACGTGCACTACTCCTCGGGCGTGGGCAACCACTTCTTCTACCTGCTCGCCGAGGGCTCGGGCGCCAAGACGATCGGCGGTGTCGCGCACAACAGCCCGACCTGCAACGGGTCGAGCGTCACCGGCATCGGCCGCGATGCCGCGAGCGCGATCTGGTACCGCGCGCTGACGGTCTACATGACCTCCAGCACCAACTACGCCGGTGCCCGCACCGCCACGATGAACGCCGCTCGCGACCTGTACGGCGCCGGCAGCGCCCAGCAGAGCGCGGTGGCCGCCGCGTGGAGCGCGGTGAGCGTCAGCTGATCTGCTGATCCATCGACGAGCGCAGGGCGGTGACCGGGGTGGTCACCGCCCTGCCTCGTCTCAGGTGAGGGCGGCGAGGGCGTCGAGGACCCGGGCCAGACCGAAGTCCCAGGCGAACGACGGGTCGGTCGCGCCGTCGTGGGCCGCGCCCGCGGCCGCGCCGACCTCCTGCGCGAGAGGGTGGTCCTCGCCGAGGTAGGCCGCCAGCCGCGGTCCCCACTCGGGCCAGTGCTCCGCGAGCTCGGCGGCGTGCGGGCGGGGGGCCAGCGAGCGGGCGCCGGCCCGCACGAAGTCCAGGACGAACGTGAGCGCGGCATCACACGTCACGGGGTCGAGCCCGAGCGGCGTCAGCGCCCGGAGCTCGTGGTCGTACTTCGCGATCGTCCCGGGGCCAAGGGCGGTCCGGTCGTCGCGGACCTCGTGCAGCCACGGGTGCGCCTGCAGCAGCGCGAGGTTGGCCTCCGCGAGTCGGCGTACGCGTGCGCGCCAGCCGAGGCGGCCGTACGACGGCCGGTCCAGCTGCCCGTGGACGGCGTCGGCCATGAGGACGAGGAGGTCGTCGCGGCTGTTGACGTGCGTGTAGACGGACATCGTCGAGACGCCGAGCTCGCCCGCGAGCCTGCGCACCGTGACCGCGCCCAGCCCGTCGGCGTCGGCGAGCCGGATCGCAGCCGCGACCACGGTGCCGGTCGACACGCTGGCCCGAGGGCCCCGGCTGCCGCCGGCAGGGGCGTCCGGGTGGTCCCTCCAGAGGAGGTCGATCAGCGGCCGAGGCACGTCTTCTCCATGTCGGGAATCATCCTAGACTCCGATACGTTGTACGGCGTACAGAGTTCATCACGACGAAGGGAAACATGTGAAGGTCAACGCCACCGCCATCTCGCTCAACGTCGCCGACGTCGACGCGTCGGCCTCGTTCGCGACGACGCACCTCGGCTTCACCCAGGCCATGGCCGCGGACGGGTTCGTCTCGCTCGCGCACCCGAGCGCCGGGGTCAACGTCGTCTTCCTGCGCACCGGTCTGTCGACGTTCAAGCCGGAGGGGATCGCCGGCCCGGCCGGGCAGGGCCTCCTGCTCGCCCTGGAGGTGGACGACCTCGACACCGAGTTCGCCCGGATCTCCGGGGCGGGCGCCCGCGTGGTCACGCCGCCGGAGACCGAGCCGTGGGGCGAGCGCTACTGCCAGTTCGCCGACGACAACGGGATCGTCTGGCAGTTGGTGCAGTGGGTCGCGGCCCCGGGGGAGTAGCCGGGACGCAGCGGGGCGGTGACCTGGTGGTCACCGCCCCGCTGTCATCGAGTCGAGGAAGACGGAGTCGTCCTACGGCTCGACGGTGACCTTGATCGCCTCGCCGTTCTGGACGATCGAGAACGCGTCGAGGACCTCGTCCAGCGGGATGTGGCGGGTGATGAGGTCCTTGACCGGCACCTGGCCGGTGGAGATGTACTCGAGGGCCCGCTTGTTGTGCTCGGGGGCCGAGCCGTTGGCGCCGTGGATGTGCAGCTGGCGGTAGTGCACGATGTTGGAGTCGCAGGTGATCGTCGGGTTCGTCTTCGGCAGCCCGCCGAAGAACGAGATCCGGCCGTTGCGGGCGGCCATCGCGATCGCCTGCTCCTGGGTGATGTTCGCGGCGGTCGCCGTGATCACGACGTCCGCGCCGCGGCCGCCGGTGAGCTCCATGACCCTCTCGACCACGTCGACCTCGGCGGCGTTGATGGTCTCCTCGGGCTGGACGGCGTCGGCCGACATCTTCAGCCGGTCGGGGTTGACGTCGACGAGGTAGACCGGTCCGGCCTGGTGGACGCCGCGGGCGATCCGGATGTGCATGCAGCCGATCGGGCCGGCGCCGAAGACCACGACGGTGTCGCCGGGCTCGATGCCGAGCAGCTCCTGGGCGTTGATCGCGCAGGCGAACGGCTCGGCGGCCGAGGCCTCGTCGTACCCGACGTTGTCGGGGATCCGGTTGAGCCCGTCGACCTTGAGGACCTGCTTCGGGACGATCATGAACTCGGCGAACCCGCCGTCGTACTGGTAGCCCATCGAGGTCTGGTTCTGGCAGACCGCCATCCAGCCCTTCTGGCACTCGTAGCACTCACCGCACGGCACGGCCGCGATGACCTGCACACGGTCCCCGGCCTGCCAGCTCGAGCCGTACGTCGCGTTCACGTCCGCGCCGACCTCGACGACCTCGCCGGCGATCTCGTGGCCGATGGTCCGCGGGGGAGTGAGGTTCTGGTGGCCGTTGTGGAGGATCTTCACGTCGGTGCCGCAGGTGGAGCAGTTGCGCACTCGCAGCTTGATCTCGTCGGGGCCGCACGTGGGCTCCGGCACCTCCTCGAGTCGCACGTCCTCGGGTGCGTAGAAGCGCAGGGCCTTCATGTTCTCTCCTCGTCGGGGGTCCAGTGGTGCACCCACGGTAGCACCGTTTATCTGTGTTTATCTGCGAACATGTTGCTCTAGACCCTTGACGGGGTGTTTTTCGCGGAGATATACAGGCAATCACAGATTCGCAATGGCGCTCGTCACATCCCGTGCCGGTCGCTGGCGACAAGGCCCGACCAGCCTGCGCAGGCTGGCGCCTCAGGAGGAAGAGCAGCATGGCCACAGCCACGCAGACGCCGGCGGAACGAACCTCCGCCCGCGTCCACGTCCAACGCTTCGGCACGTTCCTGTCGAACATGGTGATGCCCAACATCGGCGCGTTCATCGCGTGGGGCCTCATCACCGCGATGTTCATCGAGGTCGGGTGGTTGAACCTCGGCGGCGGCGACCACGGCTGGCTCAGCGCGGACAGCTGGGTCGCCCACATCGGCGGCTGGGGTGACTACGCGGGCGGCGGCATCGTCGGCCCGATGATCAAGTTCCTGCTGCCGGTCCTGATCGGCTACACCGGCGGCAAGATGGCCTACAACGACCTGACCCGCGGCGGCGTCGTCGGCGCGATCGCGACGTTCGGTGTCATCGCGGGCACCGAGATCCCGATGTTCATGGGCGCCATGATCATGGGCCCGCTCGGCGGCTGGAGCATGAAGCACATCGACAGCATGTGGCTCGGCAAGATCAAGCCCGGCTTCGAGATGCTCGTCGACAACTTCTCCGCCGGCATCTGGGGCGGCATCCTGGCGACCTTCGGGTTCTTCGCCCTCAGCGACGTGCTCACCTGGGTCGCCGACCGGCTCGGCGACGGCGTGGAGTTCCTCGTCAACCACGACCTGCTGCCGTTCGCGGCCTTCGTGATCGAGCCCGCCAAGGTGCTGTTCCTCAACAACGCCCTCAACCACGGCGTGCTGACGCCGCTCGGTCTCGCCGAGTCGGCCGACAGCGGCAAGTCGATCCTGTTCCTCCTCGAGGCCAACCCGGCCGCCGGTCTCGGTCTGCTGCTCGCCTACAGCATCTTCGGCAAGGGCCTGGCGAAGGCGTCGGCCCCCGGTGCCGCGATCATCCACTTCTTCGGTGGCATCCACGAGGTCTACTTCCCCTACGTGCTGATGAAGCCCAAGCTGATCCTCGCGATGTTCGCCGGCGGCTTCACCCAGATCCTGATCAACGTCATCTTCTCCAGCGGCCTGCGGTCCCCGGCGGCTCCCGGCTCGGTGTTCGCGGTCTACATCTCCGCGCCCACCGACCTGAAGAACCTCACGGGCATCACGCTCTCGATCCTCGGCGGCGCAGCGGCGTCGTTCTTCGTCGCGGCGATCCTGCTGAAGACCGACAGGACCATCGAGGCCGAGGACGAGCTCGTCACCGCCACCGAGAGCATGGAGGCGATGAAGGGCAGGAAGTCGGTGGCCTCGTCGCTGGTCGCCGGCTCGTCGGCGGCCGGCCACGCCGGCCCGATCAGCAGCATCGTCTTCGCCTGCGACGCCGGCATGGGCTCCTCCGCCATGGGCGCCTCGGTGCTGCGCAAGAAGGTCCACGACGCCGGCTTCACCGACGTCACCGTGGTCAACAAGGCGATCGCCAACCTGACCGACACCTACGACCTGGTGGTCACCCACCAGGACCTGACCGCCCGAGCCCGCCAGAAGACCGGCTCGGCGATCCACGTGTCGGTCGAGAACTTCATGGGCAGCCCGCGGTACGACGAGATTGTCGAGCTGGTCCGCGAGCGCAACGGTGGCGCGCGGGCAACCGTGGGTGCCGCCGACGGAGAGGAGCCTGCTCTAGCGGGTGGACTCCTGACCGACGACGCGATCGTCCTCGACGCCCCCGCGGGGGAGTCGCGCGACCAGGCCATCACCCGCGCGGGTGAGCTGCTCCGCACCACGGGTGCCGTCACCGCCGAGTACGTCGCGGCGATGCACACCCGGGAGTCCTCGGTCTCGACGGCGATGGGCAACCTGCTGGCGATCCCGCACGGCACCAACGAGGCGAAGACCGCGGTCAGCCGGACCGCCCTGTCGTTCGTCCGCTACCCGGAGCCGATCGACTGGAACGGCAAGCCGGTGCGCTACGTGGTCGGCATCGCCGCGACCGGCAACGAGCACCTGAAGATGCTCGGCCGGATCGCTGAGGTGTTCGTCGATCCCGAGCAGGTCCGCCGGCTCGAGACGGCCACCTCGGCCGCCGACGTCCGCGCTGTCCTCGGCGAGGTTCAGCCGGTCTGAGGGGGACACACGACGCTGGCCCGGAGGGTTCACACCATCCGGGCCAGCGCCGCGACGAGCGCGGCGCCGAACACCACCACGAGGAACGGCGCCCGCACCAGCAACAGCAGCACCGCCACGATCAGCCCGAGGGCGCGAGCGTCCAGCACGATCTCGTGCCCTCGGGCCACCACCTGCACGGCCACGAGCGCGGAGAGCAGCGCGACCGGGATGAGGTCGGCGATCCGCTCGGCCACCGGGTGCTCGAGGACCCGGGGCGGCACCGAGAGGCCGCCGAGCTTGAGCAGGTAGCAGCCGGCCGCCGTCACCAGGACCGCGACCCACGTCGCGGTCACGGACGCGCACCCCGGGTCAGGACGCCGGCGATCAGCGCCACGGCCGCCGCGGCGAGCACCGGCACGCCGGCCGGCACCAGGGGTACGACGCCGAGCGCGACCGCCGCGGCCGCCACCCCGACCACCTGGTTGGTGCGCGAGTGGAGCCGCGGCCAGAGCAGGGCGAGGAAGGCCGCGCCCACGGCGGCGTCCAGCCCGTAGGTGCGTGGATCCCCGAGCGCGTTGCCGGCTACGGCTCCCGCCGCGGTCGCGAGGTTCCAGAGCACGAAGATCGAGGCCCCGGTCCAGGTGAACGCCAGCCGCGCGGCGGGCACCGACTCCCGGGTCACCGCCATCGCGGTCGACTCGTCGATGAGGACGTGGGCGCCCAGCACCCGCCGCCAGCCGGTCCAGGCGAGCAGTGGCGCCATCCGCAGGCCGTAGAGGGTGTTGCGGGTGCCGAGGAGCAGCGCGGTCATCGCCCCGGACAGGGGAGCGCCGCCGGCGGCCACGACCCCCACCAGCGCGAACTGGCTGGCGCCGGTGAACACCAGCAGCGAGAGGACGCAGGTCTGCGCGACCGACAGGCCGGCGGCCACCGACACCGCTCCGAAGCCGACGCCGTACGCGCCCGTGGCTACGCCGACGCCGAGGCTGTCGCGGATGATCGAGGACCGCTCCGCCGCATCCAGGGTGGGCTCGAGTGGCGCGTCGGTCACGAGCCCGACGGTAGTGGGCCGGTCGAAGGACCGGGGTCGGATATCAGTGGCGACGCACGCGCACGGGGCGCGGCCGGTGGTGGAAGTCGTGCAGCAGCACGAAGCCCAGGAGCGCGCCGGCGAGGCCACCCCAGAGTGCGCCGGCTACGGCGGCCGCCGACGCCGTGGCGAACTGTGCGATCCAGATCCCGGACACGATGCCGACCGCGAGGACGGTGGCGATGACGAGCATGCGATACAGCGGCGGGAGTGGACCGAACACGAGAGGCCCCCGTTCTGGAGTGGAGTTCCATCGTGCACCCGCAGCCCAGGATTTCAAGAGGGAGTTCCTAAGAGAGTGCTGTGTGCAGCCGGACCTGCTTGACCCGGGTGGTGCCCTCGCCGTCCAGGTCGAGCTCGCGGTGCGCGGTGTCGGGCGCCCAGCCGGCCTCGGTGAGGAAGCCCCGCAGCGCGTCGTCGGTGGCGATCGACCAGGTCACGGCCCGGGTGAAGCGGTCGGCCTGCATGGTGTCCACGGCAGCCTGCAGGAGCCGCGAGCCGTGGCCGCGGCCGCGCTCGCCGGGGTCGACGGCCAGCTCGCGCAGCTCGGCGTCGGCGACCGGGTCGCAGTCGGGGTCGCTCGCGGGCGTGGTGATCGCGAACCCGACCACGCGGTTGCGCTCGAGCGCGACCAGCACGCGGTTGCGGGCGTCCTTCGGCGCAGCGAGCGACGCCCGCCACGCGGCGGCGGCCGCCTCGACCTGGTCGGGCCCCGGGAGGGCGTCGGCCGGCAGCACGCCGGCGTACGTCTCGCGCCAGGTGCGCAGCTGCAGCTCGGCGATCGCCGGGGCGTCGTCGGCCCACGCGACCCGCACGGAGACGTCGGCGGTGGGCCCGGGGGAGCTGCTCATGCCGCCATCCTGACAGCCGACCCGTCGTGTTACATCGTCGCGCCCGGCGTACTGTGATCTGTAACACGCGGTGGTAGCGTGCCCGCGTGACCCCCATGTCGAGCTTCGAGGACCTGCTGGCCGACGACGGCCGGGTCGAGCCGCGCGACGAGATGCCGGACGACTACCGGCGCACGCTCGTGCGCCAGATCGCCCAGCACGCGCACTCCGAGATCATCGGCATGCAGCCCGAGGGCAACTGGATCAGCCGGGCGCCCAGCCTGCGCCGCAAGGCGATCCTGATGGCAAAGGTGCAGGACGAGGCGGGGCACGGCCTCTACCTGTACGCCGCCGCCGAGACGCTCGGCGTGGACCGCGAGGACCTGCTCGACCAGCTGCACACCGGCCGGCAGAAGTACTCCTCGATCTTCAACTACCCGACGCTCACCTGGGCCGACGTCGGCGCGATCGGCTGGCTCGTCGACGGCGCCGCGATCGTCAACCAGGTGCCGCTGTGCCGCTGCTCCTACGGGCCCTACGCCCGGGCGATGATCCGGGTCTGCAAGGAGGAGTCGTTCCACCAGCGGCAGGGCTTCGAGATCCTGCACACGCTCTCGCACGGGACGCCCGCCCAGAGGGCGATGGCCCAGGACGCCGTCGACCGCTACTGGTGGCCGGCGCTGATGATGTTCGGGCCGCCGGATGCCGACTCGCCGCACTCCGAGCAGTCGATGGCATGGGGGATCAAGCGGTTCTCCAACGACGAGCTCCGGCAGCGGTTCATCGACATGACCGTCCCCCAGGCCGAGGCCCTCGGGCTGACCCTGCCCGACCCGGAGCTGCGCTGGAACGCCGACCGCGGCCACTACGACTCCGGTCCGATCGACTTCACCGAGCTGTTCGAGGTGATCAAGGGCAACGGCCCGTGCAACGCCCAGCGGATGGCGCACCGGGTGCGCGCCCACGAGGACGGCGCCTGGGTGCGCGAGGCGGCCTCCGCCTACGCGGCGAAGCACGCTGCGCGGACCAGGGAGGGGGCAGCGTGACGAACAGCGTCAAGGACTGGCCGCTCTGGGAGGTGTTCGTGCGCTCGCGCCGCGGGCTGTCCCACGTGCACGTCGGCTCGCTGCACGCGCCGGACGCCGAGATGGCGCTGCGCAACGCCCGCGACGTCTACACCCGACGCCAGGAGGGCGTCTCGCTGTGGGTCGTGCCGTCGGCACAGATCGTGGCCTCCGAGGCCGGCCAGCGTGAGTCGTTCTTCGACCCCGCGGCCGACAAGGTCTATCGCCACCCGACGTTCTACGACGTCCCCGAGGGGGTCGAGCACCTGTGATCACCCCACCCAGTTCTGCTGGTCTCTTCTCCTACGTCCTCGGCCTCGCCGACGACGCGCTGGTCTCCGCCCAACGGCTGGGCTGGTGGATCAGCCGCGCCCCCCAGCTGGAGGAGGACCTCGCGCTCGCCAACATCGGCCTCGACCAGCTCGGCCAGGCCCGCACCCTGCTGACGTACGCCGGTGAGGTCGAGGGCGCCGGCCGGACCGAGGACGACCTCGCCTACCTGCGTGACGAGCGCGAGTTCCGCAACGTGTGGCTCGTCGAGCGCGCGCAGACCGACTTCGGCGTCGCGATGGCCCGCCTGCTGCTGTTCTCGGCCTGGCAGTCGGAGCTGTACGCCGCGCTCGCGGCCGGCAGCGACCCGACGCTGGCCGCGATCGCCGGCAAGGCCGTCAAGGAGGTGGCCTACCACCTCGACCACGCGGCCCACTGGGTGGTGCGGCTCGGCGACGGCACCGAGGAGTCGCACGCCCGGATGCAGGCCGCGCTCGAGACGGAGTGGCCCTACGTCGACGAGCTGTTCGGCCCGGTCGAGGGTGCCGTGGTCGACCCGGCCGTGCTCCGGCCCGCCGTGCTCACGACGGTGGAGGCGGTCCTCGCCGAGGCCACGCTGAGCGTCCCGCAGGTGGCCCGCGCCCGTGGCGGTGGCCGCCACGGGCTGCACACCGAGGAGCTGGGCTACCTCCTGGCGGAGATGCAGCACCTGCACCGGTCGCACCCGGGGGCGACGTGGTGACGCGGGAGACCGGCGCCTGGAAGATCGCCGCCGACGTGCCCGACCCCGAGCTGCCGGTGGTGACGATCGCCGACCTCGGCATCCTGCGCGACGTCACCGAGGACGACCAGGGCCGCGTGCACGTGCAGATCACGCCGACGTACTCCGGATGCCCGGCGATGGAGACGATCCGCACGGACCTGGTCGACGCGCTCACCGGGGCCGGCTACCAGCGGGTCGACGTGGAGTTCGTGCTCGCGCCCGCCTGGACCACCGACTGGATGACCGACGAGGCGAAGGAGAAGCTGCGGGCGTACGGCGTCGCGCCGCCGGGCACGGGTCCGGTCGGCCTCCCGCTCGCCGTGCGGTGCCCGCAGTGCGGGTCGCTGGACACCCGGGAGTCGAGCCGGTTCGGCTCCACCGCCTGCAAGTCGCTGTGGGTCTGCCGCAGCTGCCGGGAGCCGTTCGACCACTTCAAGGCCCTCTGATGGGGTGGATCTGAGGTGCCGGCGGCCCTCCATTCGCTGCGGGTCGCGGCGATCGACGAGCTGACCGACGACGCGGTCGCGCTGACCTTCGAGGTGCCCGAGGCGCTGGCCGGTGAGTTCGTCTTCGAGCCCGGCCAGCACGTCTCGATCCGGGGCGGCGCCGGTGACGTGGGCGACGTGCGCCGGTCCTACTCGATCTGCACGGCCCCGTCGTCGCGGGTGCTGCGGATCGGGGTGAAGCGGCTGCCCGGCGGGGCGTTCAGCGAGGGCGTGCTCGGCGGGCTCCGGGTCGGGGACCACCTGGAGGTGATGACGCCGGCGGGGCGGTTCACGGTCGCGCTCGACCCCACGGCCCGGCGTACCCACGTCGCGATCGCGGCCGGCTCCGGCATCACGCCGGTGCTCTCGATCGTCTCGGCGATCCTCGAGGGCGAGCCGGAGTCGTCGGTGCTGCTGATCTACGCCAACCGCACCCACCGCTCGGTGATGTTCCTCGACGAGGTGCACGACCTCAAGGACGCCTATCCGACCCGGCTCCAGGTCGTGCACGTGCTCTCGCGGGAGGCCCAGGACGTGGAGCTGTTCTCCGGCCGGCTCGACGGCGCCCGGCTCGAGCGGATCCTGGCCGCGCTGATGCCGCCGGCGGACGTCGACCAGTGGTACCTCTGCGGGCCGCAGCAGCTGGTGACCGAGCTGCGCGCGACGCTCGACCGGCTGGGGGTCGACGCCGGGCACGTGCACAGCGAGCTGTTCCACGCCGACCCGGTCGAGCGGGCTCCGGTCGCGGTCCTCGAGGGTGCTCCGGAGGGCGCCGCCCGGGTGACGATCCGGCTCGGCGGGCGCTCCTCCGAGCTCGACCTGAGGCCGGACGACGTCCCGGTCCTCGAGGCGGCGCTGCGGGTGCGCTCCGACCTGCCGTTCGCGTGCAAGGGCGGCGTCTGCGGGACCTGCCGCGCGCGGGTCGTCGAGGGCAGCGTGGCGATGGACGTCAACTACGCGCTCGAGCCCGACGAGATCGAGCGCGGCTACGTCCTCACCTGCCAGTCGCACCCGACGTCGGACCGCGTGGTGGTCGACTTCGACGCCTGACTAGTGTCGGAGCATGGAGATTCGCAACCTCGGCAGCAGTGGGCTCAAGATCTCGGCGATCGCGTACGGCAACTGGCTGACCCACGGGTCGCAGGTCGAGGAGGACGCCGCGACCGCCTGCGTCCGGCAGGCTCTCGACGAGGGCATCACGACCTTCGACACCGCCGACGTCTACGCCAACACCGCGGCCGAGTCGGTGCTCGGGCGCGCGCTGACGGGCGAGCGCCGTGAGGGCCTGGAGATCTTCACCAAGGTCTACTGGCCGACCGGGCCCGGCAAGCACAACGACCACGGCCTGTCGCGCAAGCACATCATGGAGTCGATCAACGCCTCGCTCACCCGGCTCGGCACCGACTACGTCGACCTCTACCAGGCGCACCGCTACGACGACGAGACGCCGCTCGAGGAGACGATGGAGGCCTTCGCCGACGTCGTGCGCCAGGGCAAGGCGCTCTACATCGGCGTCTCGGAGTGGCGCGCCGAGGACATCCGGGCGGCGCACGAGCTGGCCCGGGAGCTGAAGATCTCCCTGGTCTCCAACCAGCCGCAGTACTCCATGCTCTGGCGGGTCATCGAGTCCGAGGTCGTCCCGAGGTGCGAGGAGCTCGGCATCGGGCAGATCGTCTGGTCGCCGATCGCCCAGGGCGTGCTGACCGGCAAGTACCTGCCCGGCCAGGCGCCGCCGGAGGGCTCGCGCGCCACCGACGAGAAGGGCGGCGCGAACATGATCGGCCGCTGGATGCAGGACGACGTCCTCGAGCGGGTCCAGCTGCTGCGGCCGGTCGCCGAGGAGGCCGGTCTCACGATGGCGCAGCTGGCCGTCGCGTGGGTGCTGCAGAACAGCAACGTGTCCGCGGCGATCATCGGCGCCAGCCGGCCCGAGCAGGTCACCGACAACGTCAAGGCCGCCGGCGTACGCCTCGACGAGGCCACCTTGAAGGCCATCGACGAGGCGGTCGGGCCGATCGTGGAGCGCGACCCCGCCCAGACGCGGACGCCGCGCCGCCGCGACCTCGCCTGAGAGCGCGGCCGCGGCTCAGCGGTAGTCGTCGGGGAGCTGCTGGCCGATCTTGACCCGGGACTTGGGCAGCCGCATGAACTTCATCTGCAGCGCCCGGGTGATCGCGTAGTAGGTGAGGCCCTTGGTCGGGCTGTCGGGGAAGCGACGCGTGATCTCGCGACGCAGCCGGAAGCGCAGCACCACCATGTCGAGCAGCACCAGCAGCACGGTCACGAGCAGCACGGTGTTGCCGACGTTGGCGAGTGCGCGGTTGCCGGAGTAGCCCAGGATCATCGTCACCAGCAGCAGCGGGATGACCAGCTCGATCAGCGAGAACCGGCTGTCGACGTAGTCGCGGATGAAGCGCCGCTCCGGGCCGCGGTCGCGGTCGGGGTAGTAGCGCTCGTCGCCGGACTTCATCGCCTGGCGGACCGACTGGCTCGACTGCGATCGGGCCGCGCGCTGGGCGCGGACCTGCTCCTTGCGGGTGCGTGGCACCTTGGCGCGAGCCTTGGCGGCCGCCTCGGCCTCGCGCCGGGTGGGGGTCGGACGCCCCTTGCCCCCGACCTTGGTGGCGGTGGTCTCGGGGGTGGTGGTCTCGGACTTGCTGCGACGGAACAACGGGCGGCCTAACACGGGGTCGGACATGGGTGGGTGCAGATCGGCACCAGACTACCGGCGGCGTCGCACGTGCTTGCGTTTGAGCCTAGGCTGTTGCCTCAGACCGGCGCACCGCCGGCGAACGACCCCGAACGACTCAGCATCACTGGAGAGGGATCCGTCCTCATGGGTATGTGGCAGCGCATCAGCCTGATCTTCCGCTCGAAGGCCAACAAGGCTCTCGACCGCGCCGAGGACCCGCGCGAGACCCTCGACTACAGCTATCAGCGCCAGGTCGAGCTGCTCTCCAAGGTGCGTCGGGGCGTCGCGGACGTCGCGACCAGCCGCAAGCGCGTCGAGCTCCAGATCAACCAGCTCGAGCAGCAGTCCGGCAAGCTCCAGGACCAGGCCCAGAAGGCCATCTCGATGAACCGCGAGGACCTGGCGCGCGAGGCGCTGACCCGCAAGTCCGGGCTCACCACGCAGATCAACGACCTGCGCACGCAGCACGCCCAGCTGCAGGGCGAGGAGGAGAAGCTCACCCTCGCGCAGCAGCGGCTGCAGGCGAAGGTCGAGGCCTTCCGCACCCGCAAGGAGACGATCAAGGCCACCTACACCGCGGCCGAGGCGCAGACCCGCATCAACGAGGCGATGTCCGGCATCGGCGACGAGATGGGCGACGTCGGCGCGGCCATCCAGCGCGCCGAGGACAAGACCGCGCAGATGCAGGCCCGGGCCGGCGCGATCGACGAGCTGATCGCCTCCGGTGCGCTCGACGACGTCAGCGCGGTCGGGGCGGGCGACGACATCGCCCGCGAGCTCGACGCGATGAGCTCGCAGGCCGACGTCGAGGCCGAGCTGGCGGCACTCAAGGCCGGCAGCGGCCCGCAGGCGATCGAGCCCGCCGAGACCGGTGGCGCGATCCTCCAGGCCGAGCCGGAGAAGGAGTCCACCGAGGGGAACCAGGGCTGACCGCGGTCCGTTCTCACAGGTGACACCCGATTCGCGGGTGCCGCTGACCCCTTGGTGACATCGGGGAGAATGGACGACATGGCACGCACTCGTTTCGTCGGTGACGCCGGGCTGACCGCCCGGATGACGCTGGTGATGTTCCTGCTCGGCGCCCTGTTCGTCGGGCTGATCGCGATCCTGATGGGCGTGTTCTGGAGCTCTCCAGGCATCGTGGTCCTCATCGGAGTCATCGGGCTCGGCGTCGTCTGGTTCCAGTGGTACAAGTCCGACACCGTCGCGATGAAGGCGATGCGGGCCCGCGAGGTCAGCCGGGAGCAGGCGCCCGAGCTGCACGACATGATCGAGCGGCTCTGCGCGCTCGCCGACATGCCCAAGCCCCGTGTCGGCGTCGCCGACACCGACCTCCCCAACGCGTTCGCCACCGGCCGGTCCCCGCAGCGCTCCGTCGTGGTGGTCACCACCGGCATCCTGCGCCGGCTCGAGGCCGAGGAGCTCGAGGGCGTCCTCGCCCACGAGCTCTCCCACGTCGCCCACCGCGACGTGCTGGTCATGACCGCAGCCTCGAGCGCCGGCATCGTCGCGGGGATGCTCACCCGCGGCGCGCAGTACGGCGCGTTCTTCGGCGGCGGGCGCCGCGACAACAACAACAACGGCCTGCCGGTCTGGCTCGTCGTTCTGGTGGTCAGCCTGGTCACCTACGCGATCAGCTTCCTGCTGCTCAAGCTGCTCTCGCGCTACCGCGAGCTGTCGGCGGACCGGGCCGGCGCCTACCTCACGATGAAGCCCCACGCCCTGGCGTCCGCACTGCAGAAGATCACCGGCGAGATCAACCAGATCCCGCAGCGCGACCTGCGTCAGGCGAGCGCGATGAACGCGTTCTTCATCGCCCCGGCCGTCCAGGGCGTCTCGCTGCGCACGCTGACCTCGACCCACCCCACCCTCGAGCAGCGCCTCGAGCAGCTCGCCAAGATCCAGGCCGAGCTCGGCCGCCCCGCGGCCTAGCGCCGATGGGCTTCTGGGACGTCATCGCCGGGCGCAGCCGGCCCAAGGCAGCGAACCTCGACTCGCTGTTCCTCGTGCCGAGCGCGGCGATCACTCTGCAGACGACGATCGGTCTCACGCCCACGGGCGAGGGGTCGGTCTGCTACCGCGCCGCCGCCGGGGCCGCCTTCCAGGAGACCCAGGACGACGTCGTCGCGCTGCTCGATGCCGACCCGGACGCCCCCGCCGTACAGGTCTCGCGCGACGAGTACGGCTTCACCTGGCTCGTCGCCCACCGGGATCCGTCCGACACCGCCGGGCTGTGCACCGACCTGCACGCGGTCAACACCGCGCTCGAGGCCCAGGGCTTCGGCACCGGGCTGCTGTGCTCGCTGGTGCCGTTCGCCGACGTGTCCGGCCGCCGGCTCGGGCTGGTCTACCTCTACAAGCAGGGCACGTTCTACGCGTTCGCGCCCAAGCCCGGCGCGGACCGGCAGCGCGACAACCTGCTCGAGATCCAGGTGCGCGACACGCTCGCCGGCGAGCTGCCGATGGAGCAGGACCTCGGCCGGTGGCTGGCGGTCTGGGGTGCTCCAGGGCTGTAGCGCTCGATCCCGGTGGTTGAGGTGCGAGCGAAGCGATGCCGGTGGTTGAGGTGCGAGCGAAGCGATGCCGGTGGTTGAGGTGCGAGCGAAGCGAGCCTCGAAACCACCGTCCGGCCGCCTCGGTCTGTGGGCTCTGACCTGGGCAGACGTCGCCCCGGGGCACTGTCGGTGCCCTCTGTTTGACTGTGGTCATGGTCACAGCGGACGCCTGGACGGAGATGTCGGAGGAGCAGATCCTCGACGCCGCAGGCGCGTGCGCGCTGAGCCTGCAGCGTGCGGAGACCGACCTGCTCCGCTTGGCCTACCAGTGGGCGATTGCGCACCCCGGCATCGCGTTGGACCCCGCGGACGCGCACAAGCCCGGCCGGGAGCGCGCGAAGCACTGGGGCGGGGACGGGACACCGGACGTCAGTGAGTTCGCGGCGGCGGAGTTCGGCGCGCGGATCGGCCGATCACCTGCGGCGGCGGCGTCGTTGATCGGGGACGCGTTGGATCTGCAGCACCGGCTCCCGCAGCTGTGGGCCCGGGTCCAGGCCGGCGAGGTCCGCGCCTCCTACGCCCGGTTCGTGGCGACGAGGTCTCGCGAGCTGTCCCTGGAGCAGGCCGCCCACGTGGACGCCGGGGTGACCGAGTCCGCGGACGGACGGATTCCGTGGTCGCGGTTCGAGGTGCTGGTGGCGGCGAAGGTCGCCCAGGCCGCCCCCGACCTGGCGCGGGAGAAGGAGGAGCGGGCGGCGAAGGCGCGGTTCGCGAAGAAGACTCACACCCGGGTGGACGACGCGCATGGCATGGGGTCGTTCCTGGTCCGCGCCGACATCGCGACCATCGAGGCCATCGACGACTACGTCACCACCCGCGCCCGCCGGCTCGCGGAGACCATGCCGGACGCCCCGCACCTGCAGACCGACGACGAGCGGCGGGTGCACGCGTTCTTGCTCCTCGTCTCCGGGAAGCCCGACGAGACCGACCTGGCCGATCTGTTGCCGGGGGTGCAGCTGTTCGTGCACACCTACGCCGGCCCCGACCGCGAACCCGTCGTGCGGGTCGAGGGGCATGGCCCGCTCACCGAGACCTGGCTGCGAGAGGTGCTCGGGCCACGGGCGCGGTTCACGGTCCGGCCGGTGTTGGATCTTGCCGGGCAGGCGCCGGTGGATGCCTACGAGATCCCGGATCGACATCGTCGGGCCGTGCATCTGATGACGCCGGCCGACACCTTCCCCTTCGCCTCCTGCACCTCCCGGTCGATGGAGATCGACCACACCACCCCGCACGCACGCGGCGGGGTCAGCGGTGTCGGCAACTACGGCCCGATGTCCAGGCGACATCACCGGGTCAAGACCCATGCGCCTGGCTGGGACGTCCGGCAGCCGTTCCCCGGGATCTACGTCTGGCGCGACCCTCACGGCGCGTTCTACCTCGTCGATCACACCGGCACCCGCCGGCTCCCCGGCACTGCCGGTCCCCGCGCCCGCCGACCGGTCGTCGTCGAGCTGTGGCACTCACCCATCGACATCGAGCTCGACTACCCACCCCCACCCGAACACCACCACGCCGCCTGATCCCACGGGGATCGGGGCCGCATCTCCGAAGGCAGCGTCGATGCTCGTGGTCGTGTCCTTGGCGGCGATAAGACGCTGGTGTCACGGCCCTGGATCGTGAGTCATTGCGGGTCTCTAATAGTCCTTGCAGTAATCGGACGGCCCGCCATCAGCTCTCGTGTCGGTGCGGCTCATCGTCGGCGTGGAGCTCCTCGTTCCCACCAGTCGATCGGCGCGTCTCCGTCAATCAGCGAGGCGGTGAACTCGACGTCGGACTGGTTGCAGAACTTCCATAGCTCCTTCGCGGCTCGGGTGTACTGGAAGATGACCTCGTCGGTCTCAAAGGCGTCGAGCTCGCCGGCCCTGAAGCGGTCGGCAGACTTGGCGACGTGTTCGATGAGCTGGCCGAGCTGGGACTCGTGGTAGGCCGCGACCCTCTCGCGAGCAGCTTGGCGCGTCGACTGCTGGGGCATAAGGGCGACGTTACTTCCGTGTCACCCGCGATCGCAGGCGTCGACGGCAACTTTGCGACTAACCGGACAGCGGCATGTCCGTGCGTTCCCACGAAGGATCGTCGAGAATGCCGCGGTGAACGGGATCAGCGACCAGAGCACTCCTCCGGGACCGAACTTCCGCGGCGTGCTTGTCGTGTTGGCGGGCCTACCCGGCACAGGCAAGACCACGATTGGAAGGGCGCTTGCTGGTCGGCTGCGGGCTGCATATCTGCGCGCCGATGCGATCGCTGCTCCGATGCTTCTCGAAGGTCTCACTGAGGACAGCGCCGAAGCCGGGCGTGTGGCGTACGGCATTGCCCGCGAGGTCGCGGCCGAGAACTTAGGCGTGGGCGTTCCTGTGGTGGTCGACGGGGTGCACGCGACGCACGAACGGAGAGCCTTGTGGCGCGGTGTCGCCGAGGCGAACCAGGCCCACCTGGTTCAGTTGGAGATGACGCTGTCCGATCAGGAGGAGCACCGTCTCCGGGTTGAGTACCGTCAAGCCAACGGGTATGTGGGTCCCACTTGGGAGCAGATCCTGGAGATGGAGTACGACGATTGGAGCGACGCGGTCGACGGGCCCCGACTGCTCGTCGACACCTCCGTGGTCGACGTCACCCTTGCACACTGTCTCAGGTACGTGGCGAGTCCCCATCCGAGGTGATGCGCACTCACCGGCAGTTCGCAACACTCACCGTCCTCGGCATGTCCGGACGTCCGGGGCGGATCGCCGCTCCATCGGCTCAGGGCACTCAGACGTGGGAAACGTGCGCCCAAGAAGCGCATTGTTTGTCTAGCTCAGCCGTCGGAGTCGCTGTGGGCAGCTTGGCAGTCGTTGGTGATGCTCAACGTGATGAGTGACGTTGCGGTTCCAGCGTGACCGTCACCGTCGGTGTAGTGGATGGTGAGCGGCCCGCCGGTCCCCTCAGTGCCGCGGACGCCGATCGCGAACAGCAGGTAGCCGCCGGTGTCGGGGTCGGCGAGTTCGAGGGCGGCGCCGTCGGCGGGTTGAGAGCGCTGCCAGGCCCGGCCGGGACTGCCGGTGAGCTTCTCCGGGAGGCCCTCGACCAGGCCCAGGGCTGAGAACCGGTCTTGAGGCTGACGCTGGAACACCTGGATCGAGTCAGCCTTCACGTCCCCGGTGGTTGGCCAGTCGACCTTCTCGATGGTGACCGGCGCCGGTCCGCGGTTCCCGAACGCGTCGAACCCTTCGGTGAACGTGGTCCAACGCTTCGACGGGGCACACAGCTGGTGTTTGTCACCAACCGGGTAGAGCGCGTCGGACGCCTGGGGGTCGGCCCCTTGGGAATCGTCGCAGGCAGCCGTGCTGCAGGCGAGGGCCACGGCGGCCGTGATGGCCGCCGCGACCCGACCAAGTCCCACGGGCTTGTTAGCTCGGGAGCCGGGCCACGAGCGCACCCGGCTTGTGCAAGTCGCCGAAGACGCCACAGAGTCGACCTCTCTTGTGGAACAGCACGTAGTTGGTTGCGGTGGTGCTGAAGCCGGTCCGGGAGGACAGGGACACCGATCCGAGGATGCCCTTCATCGTGCCGGACAGGTTGACGCCGTTGGTCCAGGTGACCGCCGTGCTCTTCTCGGTCGTGTCGTCGCCGCCGGGCAGGTAGGGCGCGCAGTTCTTCGGCTTGGTGGCCGGGACCTTGATGCCGCTGGCGTCATCCTGGCCCTTCGCCCAGTGGGTGCGCCTGACCCAGTGGCCGATGTAGTACCACTTCCCGGTCGCGTAGTCGTACTCCTCGGCCTTGAAGCGTCCGTACTTGAAGAACGAGTAGAAGAACTTCCCAGCCTTCCCGTTCACCTTCGGGAACCCCACGGAGCCGGTTGACGAGCTTGTGTTGGTCTCGCTGTGCTTGTACTCGCCGTTGTCGCCAGCCAGGGTGAACGCGGCCTCCAGCGCGCTCGTTGCACCCTTGCTGTAGACCCATCGCTGCATCGTCCCCGGGTTGGTGCTCCACCACTGGCCCACCAAGACCGGGCGCTTCCCGAAGTCGTTCACCATCGTCCAACGGACACCGCCGCCACCGCGCGCCAGGACCGGGTCGTCAACGAACGCCGATGCGGGCGAGGTCGTGGCCCGTGCCGGCACAAGCCGTGCGTCAGCGGTCGAGCTCCCCGCGGATGCTGCCGGGGTGGGCGAGCTGGTGGTCTCGGAGCCGGTGAAGGTCTCGAACACGTTCTTGCGGGCGGCAGCCGAGGAGCCGGACGCGTCGTCGAGAGGGGAGACGGTCGGGTCGCCGGCCGCCGACTTCCCGAGCGAGACGTGGATGAGGCGCAGCTCGAGCTGGTCGGGTCGGTGGATGAACGCCCGGATGTCCATGACATCGCCTGTCGCAGACGATGCCCAGGTGGTGGACGCCGGGATCTGGAAGCAGCCGTTGTCGTCGGTCGTGGCGGTGCCGAGGCGGGTCGCGCTCGCCGACTGGCCAACCTTCATTCTTGACACGTCCGGGTCGACGTACAGCTCGATCGCCGCCCCGGAGAGCGGATTCGAACCGTTGCCGACGAACCCGGACACGGCGGACGCGTCCCGCGCGCACGCCGCGGCCGCTGCCGTCGCGCTCGATGGCAGCGCAGCCGTCGCGGCCAACGAGAGCGTGAGAAGGGTGGCCGCGCCCGCAGCCGTGTACCGGTGGGCGCGCCGAACTCTGCGGTGAAGAAGCATGGTGAATCCCCCGAGATCTGAAAGCCGGCCGCCGCAGGTGACCGGACCTGTTGATGCGCACGACCTTCCCGCCGAGGGCTCTATCTAAACCTGGTCTTCACCTTGGCGGGATCGACCGGCAGGCCCCGGCGTCTTGACGCAGCAGCACCTTCAAGGCTGCGCGCTCACCCGCGGCGGGGCCCCTCCGCCGCTCCTGGGTACTTGAGAGCGAGGAGTTCGTCCCTGGTGACCGGGTGGCCAAGAACCGGTGAGGTGATAGGGAAGGCGATCGTGGGCTGAATGACCTCAGGCGCTGGTGGAACCGCGACCCCGGTGTACTTCTCAACGAGAGTCATGGCTGCGGCCAGTGGCTCATCGGTGTCAGGACCGCGCTCCCAGAGGTGTCGAAGTGCCGCAGGCAGTTCTCCGGCGGCATCCGGGTCCCAGAGATCAACGGTTGAGACGATCTCGCCTCGGCGAGCGCACGAAAACATCAACAGGCCGTTGACGTTCCAAGAGACCGATGCCGCCTTGCTGGGCTTCGACAGTCGTGAAAGGACTTCGGGTCGCACGCCTTGCCATCCGTTGTCCTCAACCAGCACAACGGTGTCCTTGGGCAGTCCAGCGCTGGGACCTGCCGTCGATACCCAAGCGACCCCGTCGGCGAGCTGTGCCTTGGCGACGGGCGTTGCCTGGTGCGGACCGGCGCCCATGGCGATCAGCGCGCTCTCTGTTCCGATGCCACACGCGACCGTCAAACACCCGGTATCGAGTACGCGGTCGTGTCATCCTCCAGCCACCGGTAAGCGGCAGTGGACGGGTTCGCCATGCGCGGAACCTCCATCACGAGCTGTGCTCGCTCATCGGCAGATCCGTGCGTCCGACGCGGCGGGATGCCCCAGGACGCCCGCCAATCGAAGGTGGTGGGCGAGTAGAGGCCCGACTGCTGCACCCTAGGTGCGATCTGGCGCCGAAGGTGACGCGGGCCGCCGAGGCACAGGTGTCCCACAGGGAGACCCCACGTCCGGCACAGGCCGGACCACGAGAGTCCTGCCCGTGTGGAATCCGCTGCGCGGCCGGCGCCGCTCCTGGCTCGTCGTCCCCCTCGCCCTCGTCGTGGCCGGGGGAGGTGGCGCCTGGCTGATGACCCGGGACTCGTCGGCGGCGACCGAGCCGACGACGTACACGGTCACCGCCACGACCATGAAGGACACGGTGACCGCCTCGGGGACCATCGAGCCCCGGCACAGCGCGGACCTCGACTTCGAGGTCTCGGGGACGGTCACGGACGTGTACGTCGAGGAGGGCGACCGGGTGACCAAGGGGCAGGCGCTGGCCCGGGTCGACGACGACGCCCTGGTCGCCAACCGGACCGCGGCCGCGGCCAGCCTGGCGGCGGCGTACTCCCAGCTCGACGACGACGAGGACGCCGACGCCTCCGACACCCAGCTCGCCGCCGACCAGGCCGCGATCGTGGCCGCCCGGGCGTCACTGGTGGAGGCCAAGCAGGCGGTGGCCGACGCGACCCTGCGGGCCACGATCGCCGGCACCGTGGTCTCCCTCGACCTGGCGGTCGGCGACGTGGTCGGCGGGTCCTCGGGCACCGACCCGACCGCGGACGCCAGCACGAGCACCAGCGCCGTCACACTCGTCTCGACCGGCCACTACGTCGTGGACGCGACCGTCGCCAGCAGCGACGTGGAGCGGCTGAAGAAGGGGCTCCAGGCCGAGATCACGCCGACCGGGGTGACCGAGACCGTCTACGGCACGGTGTCGTCGGTCGGGCTGGTCGCCGAGACGAGCAGCAGCGGGGCCGCGGTCTTCCCGGTGACGATCGAGGTCACCGGCAAGCGCACGGACCTGTACGCCGGCACCTCCGCCGACGCCTCGATCGTGGTCGAGCAGCACGCCGACGTCCTCACGGTGCCCAGCCGCGCGCTGGAGACCGACGAGGACGGCGGCACCTACGTCACGAGGATCGTCGACGGCGACGAGGTGAGGACCCCGGTCGAGGTCGGGACGGCGTACGGCATGTCCACCGAGATCACCTCCGGCCTCGAGGAGGGGAACGTGGTCGAGATCCCGTCGTTCGTCCCGGGTGGCAGCAGCGGCGGCGACGACGGCGGCTCGCTGGAGGAGCGGTTCGGCGAGGGCGGCCTGCCCGACATGAGCCAGCTGCCCGGCGGTCAGCAGGGCGGCCCCATCGTGATCGGCCCCGGCCAGTGAGCACGATCGAGCTCGACGGGGTCCGCAAGACCTACCGCTCGGGCAGCATCGAGTTCGAGGCGCTGTGCGGGATCGACATCCGGATCGGGTCGGGGGAGTACGTTGCCGTGCTCGGACCGTCCGGCTCCGGCAAGTCGACGCTGATGAACGTGCTCGGCTGCCTCGACGTGCCGACCGAGGGCACCTACCTGCTCGCCGGCGAGGACGTGTCGGTGATGTCCGAGGCGCAGCTCGCGGAGGTGCGCAACCGGCGGATCGGGTTCGTCTTCCAGCAGTTCAACCTGCTCGCGATGCTGCCGGCGTGGCGCAACGTCGAGCTGCCGCTCGTGTACGCCGGGCTCGGGCGCGCCGAGCGCCGGGAGCGGGCGCACGCGGCGCTGGCCCGGGTCGGGCTGGCCGACCGGACGGAGAACCGCCCCGGTGAGCTCTCCGGAGGCCAGCAGCAGCGGGTCGCCGTCGCCCGGGCGCTCGTGACCGAGCCGGCGATCATCCTGGCCGACGAGCCCACCGGCAACCTCGACTCCTCGTCGACCGCCGATGTGCTCGACCTGCTCGACGAGCTGCACGGTGCCGGCCGCACGATCGTGCTGATCACCCACGAGCACGACGTCGCCGCCCGCGCCGGGCGGCGCCTGGTGATCAGCGACGGGCGGATCACCTCCGACGAGCGCCGCGAGGTGGTCCGGTGAGCTGGCTGGAGACGTTCCGCGCCGGCGTGGAGGCGGTGCGCGCGCACCGGCTGCGCTCGGCGCTCACGATGCTCGGCATCGTCATCGGGATCTCCTCGGTGATCCTCACCGTCGGGCTCGGCCAGGGCGCCCAGAACCAGGTCAAGGACCAGATCAGCGCGCTCGGCAGCAACCTGCTGATCGTCTCGCCGGGGAGCAGCACCGACTCCTCGGGCCTGCGCGGCGGGTTCGGCTCGGCCTCGACCCTCACGCTCCAGGACGCGGCCGCGATCGGCGACGACAGCGTCGTGCCGGACGCGGCGGCGGTCGCGCCGACCACCTCCGGCTCCGTCTCGCTCACCGCGGGGGAGACCAACTGGACCACCTCGGTGGCCGGGACGACGACCTCCTGGCTCGGCGTGCGCGCCCGCGAGCTGTCATCGGGCCGGTTCTTCACCGACGCGGAGGTCGAGCAGACCGCGAACGTCGTCGTGCTGGGTCCGGACACGGCGAGCGAGCTGTTCTCCTTCGGCAGCCCGGTCGGCCAGACGGTCATCGTCGACGGGACCGAGCTGACCGTGATCGGCGTGCTCGCCTCGACCGGCTCGTCCTCGAGCGGCAGCAGCGAGGACGACGTCGCCGTGATGCCGATCGGCACCGCCAAGCTGGTCACCGGCGCGAGCGGGTCGTCGGTCTCGACGATCTACGTCGAGGCGGCGTCCGCCGAGACCCTGGGTGCGGCGTACCAGGAGGTGCAGGCGCTGCTGCTCAACCTCCACGGAGTGGCCGAGAGCGACGCGGACTTCAGCATCGCCACCCAGGACTCGCTCGTCGAGACCGCGAACTCCACCAACCGGACGCTCACCGTGCTGCTCGGCGGGATCGCCGCGATCTCGCTGCTCGTCGGCGGCATCGGCGTCATGAACATCATGCTGGTCTCGGTCACCGAGCGGGTCCGCGAGATCGGGCTCCGCAAGGCCCTCGGCGCCACCCCTCGGGTGATCCGCCGCCAGTTCCTCGTCGAGGCCTCCGTGCTCGGCCTGGCCGGCGGGGTGCTCGGGGTCGGCCTCGGCGTGCTCGGCGCGCAGGTGCTGCCCGGCCTCATCGACCAGCCCGTCGCGGTCTCGGTCGTCGCCACCCTCGGCGCGATCGGCACCGCTCTCGCCCTCGGCATCGGCTTCGGTGTCTACCCCGCGAGCCGGGCCGCCCGGCTCACCCCGATCGACGCCCTGCGCAGCGAATGACGTCCCGAAAGGTCACCACCATGAACCCCGCCATCCACCGGGTCCGCACCTCCCTCCTCGTGACCGCCTCGGCGGTGCTGCTGGCCGCCTCGCTCACCGCCTGTGGCGGAGACGACGCGACCGCCACCGACGACTCCGGTGCCACGACCGACCAGCAGGGTGCCGCGCCGAGTGCCGACCAGGCCGGGCCCGGGACGCTGCCCGGCGCCTCCGGCGAGGTCGCGGCGATCAGCGGGAGGACCATGCAGGTGCAGAGCGACACCTCCGGCCAGGTCGCGGTCTCCTGGACCGCGAAGACGGCCTTCACCCAGCAGGTGAGGGCCACGCTGGCGGACGTCACGGTCGGCTCGTGCGTGATGGTCGAGTCCGACACGGGAGCCGACACGGGAGCAGAGGACGGCGAGCCGGTCGCGGCCACCGCGGTGCGGATCACCGAGGCCACCGACGACGGGTGCGGCGCCGGGTTCGGCGGCGGCCCCCGGATGGGGTCGGGCGGGCCCTCCGACATGCCGTCGGACATGCCATCCGACATACCGTCGGACATGCCGTCGGACATGCCCAGCGACATGCCGTCGGACATGCAGGCACGGATGGGGGGCACCGCGGGCGAGGTGGTGGCGGTGTCGGCCGACGGGTTCACCGTGTCCTCGACGCTCCCGGGGGAGGACGACGCGACGTCGGTCGAGGTGACGGTGGCCGAGGCCACGACCTACAGCCGGATGGCCGACGCCGACGCCACTGCGCTCGAGGTCGGCCGCTGCGTGAGCGCCACCGGCGACACCGACTCGACCGGAGCGGTCACCGCCGACCGGGTCAGCGTCACCGACCCCGTCGACGGCGAGTGCGGGATCCGGGTCCTCTCGGTGCGTCCGGGGGAGGACCAGTGACGTCGCCGCGTGGGCGACGCCTCCGTCGCGGCCTCGCGGTCGTCGCGGTGGTCGGGCTCGTGGGCGGGGGGTACGCCGCGTACGCGGCCGGAGACGCGGACGCGGCGTACCGCACGGCGGTCGCGGAGGTCGCGGACGTCGAGCAGACCCTGGCCCTCGCGGGCACGCTGACCCCGTCGGGGACCGCCGACCTCCAGGTCGGCGCCGACGGCACGATCGCCGCGGTGCCGGTGGAGGTCGGCGAGCGGGTCCGGGCCGGGGACGTGCTGGCCCGCCTGGACCGACACAGCCTGCGCACCGCGGTCGACCGGGCCCGCGCCGACCTCGCCGCCGCCCGGGCGCAGCTGGAGGCGGACGAGGAGGCCCAGGCCGACACGGTGAGCGCCGCCTCCTCCAGCGACTCCTCCAGCGACTCCGCCAGCACCTCCTCGGGATCGTCGGGCTCCTCGGGCCAGCAGTCCTCGCCGAGCGCGGACCCGACGACCGAGCCGTCCGCCGACCCGAGCCAGGACCCGACCGATGACCCCGGGGCACCGGACCCCTTGGCCGAGCTCGCCACCCAGCAGCAGGCGGTGGTGACGGCGCAGTCGGCCGCCTCTGCCGCGATCGCGGACGCGAAGGTCGCACTCACCGCCCAGACCGACGCCTGCGCGAACGCCTACGAGAGCGACCCCGGCACCGACCCCAGCGACGACCCCAGCGCCGACCCCAGCGACGACCCCAGCGACGCACCCGACCCGGACCCGGCCGACGAGGCCTGCGCGACCGCGCTCGCGACGGTGCAGGCCACCCAGGACACGGTCGCGACCGCCCAGGACGCGCTCCAGGCCGCCCTGGGGCAGCTGACGGACACGCTCACGGCCGCGATCGAGTCCCTCGGCTCCAGCAGCGGTGCGGACCCGACCGAGCAGCCCGCCCAGGACACCCCCACCCAGGACACCCCCACCCAGGACACCCCGAGCCAGGGCACGCCCGCTCAGGACACCCCGATCCAGGACACCCCGACCGACCAGAGCGCGACGGTGACCGTCACCGCCGCGACGCTCGCCCGCGACCAGGCGACGATCGACCAGGCGCGGGCCGACCTGGTCACCGCCCGGCAGTCACTGGCGGCGGCCACGGTCCGGGCCCCGCACGCGGGGCGGGTGGCGGCGCTCGACGTCGCGGCCGGGGACACGGTCGCGGCCGGCGACGTGGTGGCGACGGTCGTCGCCCCCGGGACCACGACCGTCGAGGTGGCGGTCACCGACACCCAGGTGCGGCAGCTCGAGGTGGGCCAGCGCGCGGAGGTCACCGCGGCGGGCGCATCCCGCTCCTACCCGGCGAGCGTCACCGCGATCGGCGCCCTGCCCGACACGTCGTCGGGGAGCACGACGTACCCGGTGACGATCACGCTGGACAGGCGGGGCGTGGTGCTCCCGACGGGCGCGACCGCGACGGCCGACGTGGTGGTCGGCGCCGCGGACGACGTCGTGACGGTGCCCGCCTCCGCGGTGCGCGACGGTGTGGTCACGGTGCTGCGCGACGGCACGGCGACGGCGACGCCGGTGACGACGGGGCTCGTCGGGGCGACCCGGATCGAGGTCAGCGAGGGCCTGTCGGCCGGTGACGAGGTCGTGGTCGCCGACCTGGGGGCCGCGGTCCCGACGGGCGACACCGGCGATACGGGCCTGGGCGGGTTCGGCTCCGACCTCGGCGGCGGTCCGCAGTTCGGCACCGGTCCGGCCGGCCCGGGCGGTGGGCCGGTGACATTCCAGCGGTGACCGGTCATCCGGCGCCGGGATGCCCCACGGCGTACTAGATTGGCCAGGTCGGGGGGACCGACGGGACCTGGTGGGGGGCTGAGCACGTGACGACCACCGACCTCGACCTGCCGCGCGTCGCCGAGATCGGCAAGTACCACGTCCTGACCGAGCCGCCCCGGGCCGACCTGCTCGCGCTCGTCGAGATCGCCGCCCAGGTGGCGCGGGTGCCGATGGCGACGATCAACCTGATCACCGACACCGCCCAGCACCAGATCGCGACGCACGGGTTCGAGGCCTCGATCTGCGCGCGCGAGGACTCGATGTGCAACCTGGTGCTGCACGAGGGTGCGCCGGTGGTGGTGCCGGACGCCAGCCGGGACGACCGGTTCCGCGACAACCCGTTCGTGACGGGCGTGCTCGGTGACGTGCGGTTCTACGCGACCCACCAGCTGGTGACGCCCGAGGACGTGGTGATCGGGTCCCTCTGCGTGTTCGACACCGTCCCGCGCGAGCTGAGCGACGAGCAGGAGCGCGCACTGGCCGGCCTCGCCGACCGCGTCGTCGACCTGCTCGAGCTCGAGCTGCGGACCCGTGAGCTGAAGCGCTCCAACGAGCAGCTGGCCGCCTTCGCCGGCCAGGTGGCCCACGACCTGCGCAACCCACTCGCCGCGGTGTCGCTGTCGCTGCGGCTGATCGGTGAGGAGCTCGACAAGCGTCCGAGCGAGGACGGCGCGATGGCGTACCTGCTGCAGCGGGCGCTCGGCGGCGCCGAGCGGATGCAGGGCCTGATCGACGGCCTGCTGGCCTACGCCCGCGTCGGGGCCGAGCTGCAGCGGGTGCCGGTCGATCTCGCGGCCGTGCTCGCGGACGTCCACGCCGACCTGGCCACCGCGCTCGTGGGGACCACGCTCGTCGTGGGAGAGCTGCCCACGGTGGTGGGCGACCCCGTGCAGCTCCGGGCCGTGCTGCAGAACCTGGTGGCCAACGCGCTGAAGTTCACCCGGCCGGGAGAGCCGGCGCACGTCGAGGTCGACTCCGTGCTGATCCGGGACCGGTGGCGGGTCGAGGTGTGCGACCGCGGCCCGGGGATCGCGGAGGACCAGCGGGACCGGGTGTTCGCGCCGCTGGCGCGCATCGACGAGAGCGTGGAGGGTTCCGGGATCGGGCTGTCGACCTGCCGGCGCATCGTCGAGGCGCACGGCGGCCGCATCGGGCTCACGGACGCGGCGTACGGCGGCACCTGCGCGTGGTTCGAGCTGCCGGCGTAGCGCGCCCGGTCAGTCCTTGTGGGTCTTGCCGGGCAGCGCCAGCATCCGCTCCAGCGCCACCAGCGCCCACTTCTCGGTGTCCGGGTCGACCTCGATCCGGTTGACGACCGTGCCGGCGACGAGCGACTCGAGCGCCCACACCAGGTGAGGGAGGTCGATGCGGTTCATCGTGGAGCAGTAGCAGACGGTCTTGTCGAGGAACGAGATGTTCTTGTCCGGGTGGGCGGTGGCGAGCCGCTTGACGAGGTTGAGCTCCGTGCCGATCGCCCAGCTCGACCCGGCCGGGGCGGCCTCGATCGTCTGGATGATGAACTCCGTGGACCCGACCAGGTCGGCCTTGAGGACGACCTCGTGGCGGCACTCGGGGTGCACCAGGATCTGCACGTCGGGGATCGTCGCGCGCAGCTCGTCGACGACCTCGGGGGAGAAGCGGCCGTGCACGGAGCAGTGGCCCTTCCAGAGGATCATCGTCGCGTCGCGCAGCTGCTCGGCGGTCAGGCCGCCGCCGGGCAGGTGCGGGTCCCAGACCACGCAGTCGTCGACGGTGAGGCCCATCTTCTGCACCGCGGTGTTGCGGCCCAGGTGCTCGTCGGGCAGGAAGAGCACCTTCGCGCCGCCCGGGGCGTCGGCCTTCTGTGCGAACGCCCACTCGAGCGCGACCTCGGCGTTGCTCGACGTGCACACGACGCCGCCGTTGCGGCCGCAGAACGCCTTGATGTCGGCCGAGGAGTTCATGTAGGTGACCGGCACGACGGAGTCGGCGATCCCGGCCTCGGTCATCGCCTCCCACGCCATCTCGACCTGGGTGAGCCGGGCCATGTCGGCCATCGAGCAGCCCGCGGCCAGGTCGGGCAGGATCACCTGCTGGCCGGGGCCGGTCAGGATGTCGGCCGACTCGGCCATGAAGTGCACGCCGCAGAACACGATGTACTCGGCGTCGGGCCGGCCGGCGGCGTCCCGGGCCAGTTTGAAGGAGTCACCGGTGACGTCGGCGAACTGGATGACCTCGTCGCGCTGGTAGTGGTGGCCGAGGATGAAGACCTTGTCGCCCAGCGCGTCCTTGGCCGCGCGGGCCCGCGCCACGAGGCTCGGGTCGGACGCCGGAGGCAGGTCGCCCGGGCACTCCACGCCACGCTCGCTGGTGAGATCGGTGCCGCGGCCGAGGGGGAGCAGCGGGAGGTCGACGGTCGTCATGGGCTCGATCCTATTCTCGCGAGGGTGCCGGCCCGTCAGAGCAGGGCACCACTGTGAACGTACGGCGCGGGCGGCTTCATCCCGCGGAGGCCGAGATATCCCTCCTGCTGGAGCTCGAGCCGGCTCGCGAACCCGACGTCGAGCGCCCACCGGTTCGCGGGCGTGAGGTGGCCCAGCGTGGTCCGCTCCGGGCCCTCCGCCAGGGCGGCCCACAGCAGCCGGGTCGCCGTACGCCGGTTGGAGGCGGCCAGCAGCGCGGGCATCCCGCGCTCGTTGAGGTAGGCGTAGCCCGACCCGGTCGTCGTGTCCGACACCAGCAGCCGCCAGGTCCGCAGCATCAGCTCGTGGTCGGGGCCGTGGCCGGCGCCCCGGGTCGCCCGATCGAGCGAGTCCATCAGGTCGATGTCGGACGCGCTGCCGTCACGGACCTTCTCGACCACCGGGATCGCGGAGCGGTCGACCGTGCCCGACATGGACATCTGCGGGTGCAGCTCGAAGCCGGCCTGGTGGTAGACGCGGGCGGCCTTCGGGTCCGCGGACGCCGAGAGCATGCCGCGGGTGCAGGCCCGGCCGTGCTGCAGCGCCGCCGCCAGCAGCGGCTTGCCGATGCCCTGGCCCTGCCGGCCCGGCAGCACGGCGTACGTCGCGAGGCACCACAGCGTCTCGCGCCGGAACGACGTGGCCATCCCGATGACGCCCGTGCCGTCCTCGGCGACCCAGCAGCCGCCCGGGTCGGTCCGCACGAGGTGCCGCGTCCGCTCGAGCCAGACCGCCCGGTGCGGGTCGGTCCGGCGCTCCGCGGCAGGCTCGTGGGTGCGCCGCATCCGGGAGTCGAGCTCGAAGAAGCCCTCGTCGCTGACCCGCTCGGCCGCGGGCACGTCGTCGGGGGTCATCGGGCGGATCACCAGATCGTTCGCAGGGCCGGGCACACCCTGACCTTAGGGACCGGCGAGGATGGCGGCATGCGCATATTGGTCGCCCCCGACAAGTTCGCCGGCACGCTGACCGCGGTCGAGGCGGCGGACGCGATCGCGACCGGCTGGCAGCGCCGCGCCCCCGGCGACGAGCTCGACCTCGCGCCGATGGCCGACGGCGGGCCGGGCTTCGTGGACGTGCTGCACGCCGCGCTCGGCGGCGAGCTGCTCGCGGTCACGGTGCGCGGCCCGCACGGCGAGCCGACACCGGCGACCCTGCTGCTCGCGGGCGGCGCGGCGTACGTCGAGGCCGCCCAGGCGTGTGGCCTGCACCTGACCGGGCGCGAGGGCGCGGAGTCGGCGACGACGTACGGCGTGGGGGAGCTGCTGCTCGCCGCGGCCCGCGCCGGGGCGCAACGGGTGGTGGTGGGGCTCGGCGGGAGCGGCACCAACGACGGCGGCGCCGGCCTGCTGGCGGCCCTCGGCGCGACCGCCGACCGGCCGCTGGACGCCGGCGTCGCCGGGCTTGCCGGGGTCTCCCGCGTCGAGCTGCCGGACTACCCGCTGCCGCTGGTGGCGGCCACGGACGTCGACAACCCGCTGACCGGGCTGTTCGGCGCGGCCAAGGTGTTCGGGCCGCAGAAGGGCATCCCCGAGGACCGGCTGCCGGTCGTCGACGGGTGGCTCGAGGAGCTGGCGGTGGCCACCGACCGCCGGGTGGCCCTGTCGAAGGGGGCGGGCGCGGCGGGCGGCCTCGGGTTCGCGCTGCTGCTGCTCGGCGGCACCCGCGAGCCGGGCATCGGGCTGGTGGCGGACGCCGTACGCCTGCCGGAGCGGGCCCGGGCGGCCGACCTCGTGATCACCGGCGAGGGCGCCTTCGACTTCTCCAGCCGCTCCGGCAAGGTGCCCTACGGCGTGGCCGAGATCGCGGCCGAGGCGGTGCGACCGTGCGTGGCGCTGGCCGGGCAGGTGCTCGTGGGGGCCCGGGAGATGCGGGCGCTGGGCATCGAGTCGGCGTACTCGCTCGTCGAGCTGGTGGGGGAGGACCGGGCCTTCGCGGACCCGGCGGGGGCGCTGGCCGACCTCGCGGAGCGGGTCGCGCGGACCTGGTCACGATGATGGTCCGGAATAACCGGCCGTGTGCGACCATTGACCCAGTAGCTGAACCAGTAACGCCCCTTCCACCGACCTTGGGAGAACCCCACATGACCGAGCAGGTCGAGACCACCACCGAGCGCCGTACGGACCAGATCAACCTGAGCCCCGTGGCCGCCACCAAGGTGAAGAGCCTCCTCGAGCAGGAGGGCCGCGACGACCTCGCGCTGCGCATCTCCGTGCAGCCCGGCGGCTGCTCGGGACTGCGCTACCAGCTGTTCTTCGACGAGCGCAGTCTCGACGGCGACGTCGTGACCGACTTCGACGGCGTGTCCGTCGTCGTCGACCGGATGAGCGTCCCCTACCTCAACGGCGCGATGATCGACTTCGTCGACTCGATCGAGAAGCAGGGCTTCACGATCGACAACCCCAACGCCACCGGCTCCTGCGCCTGCGGCGACTCGTTCCACTGAGCTGACTCAGCAGAAAGCCCCGCCAGCAGTGCTGGCGGGGCTTCTGCGCGTTCGTGGGACGGCTCAGGCGTCGCCGTCGAGCTGCAGGTTGAGGGCCCCGGCGATCCGGGCGGCGGCGGCGGAGATCTCGATCTCGCCGCGCTTGGGCACCTCGCGGGGGAAGTCCGCGTAGTGGATCGACGGCGCGGGGCGGAGCGCCGCGCGGACGGCCTCGCAGTCGCGGCTCATCTCGGCGGGGGTGGCGGGGTCGTCGTACGCCAGCCGGCCGGGAGTCGGTTCAGTGCTCATACCAGCGACGGTAGGGGCTACTGATTGGTACCCCTAGCGGTACCAATCAGTAGTGTTCTCGGCATGTCGCTGCTGATCGCGGGCTCCATCGCCACCGACCACCTGATGAGCTACCAGGGCAAGTTCGCCGACTCGCTGGTCGTCGAGCAGCTGGACAAGCTCTCGGTCTCCTTCCTGGTCGAGGACCTGGAGATCCGCCGCGGCGGGGTGGCGGCCAACATGTGCTTCGGCCTCGGCCAGCTCGGCGTGCGGCCGGTCTTGGTCGGCGCGGCCGGGGAGGACTTCGCCGACTACCGGTCCTGGCTGGAGCGGCACGGCGTCGACTGCGGGCACGTGCGGATCTCCGAGACCCGGCACACCGCCCGCTTCGTGTGCACCACGGACCCGACGGGCGCCCAGATCGCGTCGTTCTACCCCGGCGCGATGAGCGAGGCCCGGCTGATCGAGCTGGCGCCGATCGCGGGCCGCGTGGGCGAGCCCGAGTACGTCCTGATCGGCGCCGACGACCCCGACGGCATGCTCCGGCACACCGACGAGTGCCGCCAGCGCGGCTACCCGTTCATCGCGGACCCCAGCCAGCAGCTCGCGTTCAGCGGCGGCGACCTCATCCGCAACCTCATCGACGGCGCGGCGATCCTGTTCTCGAACGAGTACGAGTCGGCGATGATCGAGCAGAAGACCGGCTGGTCGGCCGACGAGATCCTGTCCCGGGTCGGGATCCAGGTCACCACCCTCGGCAAGGACGGCGTGCGCGTCCTGCGCTCCGGCGAGCCCCCCATCGAGCTCCCGGCCGCGCGCGACGTCGTGGCGGTGGAGCCGACCGGGGTCGGTGACGCCTTCCGGGCCGGGTTCCTCGCCGCGATGGCCTGGCACGTCGGCCTCGAGCGGGCCGCCCAGGTCGGGTGCGTGCTGGCGGCGTACGTCGTGGAGACGGTCGGCACGCAGGAGTACACCTTCACCCCCGGGCAGTTCCTCGCCCGGATCGAGCACTCCTACGGCTCGGCGGCCGCCGAGGACGTCGCGCCGTACCTCAAGGCGCTCAGCTGACCGGGAGTCAGGGGCTGACGCGCCGGACGACGTAGCGGGGCGTCCCGTCCGCGGCCGCCTCCTCGCCGACGTACTCCTGGCCGCGCATCCGGCACCAGGCCGGGACGTCCGTGCGGGCCGCGACGTCCTCGGTGGCCACGGCCACCAGGCCGCCCACGGGCACCTCGCCGATCCGCTTGCCGAGCTCGATGACCGGCAGCGGGCAGAGCATCCCCCGGCAGTCCAGCTCGAGGTCGGCCGGCCCGGTCACAGGCCCGCCTCCGCCCGGATGTCCCGGACGACGCCCGGGAGCACCGCGAGGAGGCCGTCGACGTCCTCCTCGGTCGTGTCGCGGGTCAGCGAGATCCGCAGGTTGCCGTGGGTGAGCACGCCCATCGCCTGCAGCACGCGGCTGGGGGTCAGGGTCGAGGCCGTGCACGCCGAACCGCTGGCGACGCCGTACCCCCGGCGGTCGAGCTCGGTGACCAGCGCCTCGCCGTCGACGTACAGGCAGGAGAACGTCACCAGGTGGGGGAGCCGGTCGACCGGGTCGCCGACGACCTCGACGTCGGGGATCGCGGTGGCGGCCGCGCGGATCCGGTCGACGAGCGCGAACTGGCGGGCGCCGACCTCGTCGCGCTCGCTCACGACCGCCCGCAGTGCCGCGGCGGCGGCCAAGGCGGCGGGGACGTTCTCGAAGCCGCTGGCGCGCTCGTCGACCCGGTCGTCCCCGGGGAACGGGTTGAGCCACCGGGTGCCCTTGCGCACCACGAGCACCCCGACGCCCGCCGGGCCGCCCCACTTGTGTGCGGAGCCGGCAAGCACGTCCCACCCGGTGGGGAGGGGGAGTCGGCCCATCGAGGCGCAGGCGTCGACGAAGACGGGGACGCCGGCGGGCAGCCGGAGCTCGCCGACCGGCTGGAGGGTGCCGACCTCGTGGTTGGCGCTCTGGAGCGCGACCACGTCGGCGCCGGGGAAGCCCTCCGGGTCGACCCGGCCGAGCCGGTCGACCGGGGCCTCGATCGGCTCGGTGCCGGCCCACCGGGCCGCGTGCACGACAGCGGAGTGCTCGACGGCGGCGTACCCGATCCGGGCGGCCGGCCCACGGCGCAGCCCGAGCAGCCCGCGATGCACCGCCTCGGTGCCGGAGGAGGTGAACGTGACCTCGTCGGGGCGGACCCCGAGGCACTCGGCGACGACCGCGCGGGCGTTGTCGAGCAGCAGCCGGGCGTCCCGCGCCGGGCCGTGCAGGCGCCGGGGGTCGGCGTACCCCCGATCCAGGGCGGCCAGCAGGGTCTCGCGGGCCGTCGGGTGCAGCGGCTCGGACGACGCCGAGTCGAGGTAGACCGGGCCTCGTGGCCCGCCCGGGGGAGCTGCGCTCGTCACGTGCCCGAACCTATCCGCACCCGGGCGAGGTCCCGAGGCGGGTACCGGCGGGTACAAGGTCCCGGGACATCTGTCCGCACAAGGGCCCCCCAGGGGGCATTAGGTCCTGGGATTCCGATAAGGTTCCGCACATCCGTGTTCGTTGAGAGAGAGGCTCAGGCGTTGAGTCTGCAACTCCCCAAGCGCACGGCCGGCAGCCGCGGGCCCGCCCGCCGGGTGATCGGCCTGGCCGCGATGGGTGCCGGCGTGCTGGTGCTGGGTGGCTGCTCGTCCGAGACCGAGGGCGAGTGGAAGCGATTGGCGATGCCGGACCCGGCGTCCACGCAAGGTGAGCACATCCTCAGCCTGTGGCAGGGCGCGTGGATCGCCGCGCTCCTGACGGGTGCCGTGGTCTGGGGCCTGATCTTCTATGCGATCTGGCGCTTCCGCCGCCGCAGCGAGGACGAGATCCCGGTCCAGACGCGCTACAACCTGCCGCTCGAGATCTTCTACACGATCGCCCCGATCATCATGGTGATCGTCTTCTTCGCCAAGACCGTCGACACCCAGAACGCCGTCCTCGACGACGACCTGCCGGTCGACAACACGATCGAGGTCGTCGGCCAGAAGTGGGCCTGGACGTTCAACTACGGGCTCGGCGAGCAGGACGCGGCGGCCAACGAGGACGCCGCGGACGACGAGTTCCCCTACTCGTCGTACGCCTACGAGGCGGGCACGGCGTCCTACATCCCGACGCTGGTGCTCCCCGTCGGCAAGACCACGCGCTTCAACCTGCACTCGCCCGACGTGATCCACGACCTCAGCGTGCCGGCGTTCCTGATCAAGATGGACGTGGTCCCGGGCCGGGTGAACCACTACGAGGTGACCCCGACCCGGATCGGCACCTTCGACGGCCGGTGCTTCGAGCTCTGCGGCGCCTACCACTCGCGGATGCTCTTCCACGTCAAGGTCGTCAGCGAGGCCGACTACGAGGCGTACCTCCAGCAGCTCGAGGACGCCGGCGCCACGTCGCAGACCCCGCTGCTGGGCGGCGAGTTCGCCTCCACGCAGATCGGACTGGACGACGAATCCGAGGGAGAGGGCCAGTGACCGCCACCGCCGCACACCCCAGCACCGTCGCAGCACGTCCCCCGCTGGGCGAGCAGCTCGCCCGGGTCTTCACGACCACCGACCACAAGCTGATCGGCAAGCTCTATCTCGGCACGTCGTTCGCGTGGTTCATGATCGGCGGCCTGATGGCCATGCTGATCCGCTCCGAGCTGGCCTACCCGGGCATGCAGGTCGTCAACGACGAGGTCTACAACCAGCTGTTCACGATGCACGGCACGATCATGCTGCTGCTGTTCGCGACCCCGCTGTTCTTCGGCTTCGCGAACGTCATCATGCCGCTGCAGATCGGCTCGCCCGACGTCGCGTTCCCGCGGCTGAACATGTTCAGCTACTGGCTGTTCCTCTTCGGCGGCCTGATCGCCGCCTCCGGCTTCCTGACCCCCGGCGGCGCCGCGTCGTTCGGCTGGTTCGCCTACACGCCGCTCTCCGACGCGATCAACTCGCCCGGCGTCGGCGGCGACCTGTGGATCATGGGCCTGTGGATGGCCGGCCTCGGCACGATCCTGGGAGCGGTCAACTTCATCACCACGATCATCTGCATGCGTGCGCCCGGCATGACGATGTTCCGGATGCCGATCTTCGTGTGGAACACGCTGGTCACCAGCCTGCTGATCCTGATCGCGTTCCCGGTGCTCGCGGGCGCCCTGCTCTCCCTCGAGGCCGACCGCCTGCTCGGTGCGCACGTGTTCGACACCGCCCACGGCGGCGCGATCCTGTGGCAGCACCTGTTCTGGTTCTTCGGCCACCCCGAGGTCTACATCATCGCGCTGCCGTTCTTCGGCATCGTCACCGAGATCCTCCCGGTGTTCAGCCGCAAGCCGATCTTCGGCTACATCGGCCTGGTCGGCGCCACGCTCGGCATCGCGATCCTCTCGGTCGCCGTGTGGGCCCACCACATGTTCGTCACCGGCGCCGTGGACCTGCCGTTCTTCTCCGGCATGACGTTCCTGATCGCCGTACCGACCGGAGTGAAGTTCTTCAACTGGATCGGCACGATGTGGGGCGGGTCGATCTCGTTCGACACGCCCATGCTCTGGTCGATCGGGTTCCTGACGACCTTCCTGTTCGGCGGCCTGACCGGCGTGATCCTGGCGAGCCCGCCGCTGGACTTCCACGTGTCCGACTCCTACTTCGTGGTCGCGCACTTCCACTACGTGGTGTTCGGCACCGTGGTGTTCGCGATGTTCGCGGGCTTCTACTACTGGTGGCCGAAGATGACCGGCCGGATGCTCGACGAGCGGCTCGGCAAGGTGCACTTCTGGCTGCTCTTCGTCGGGTTCCACACCACCTTCCTGGTGCAGCACTGGCTCGGGGTCGAGGGCATGCCGCGGCGCTACGCCGACTACCTGCCGGGCGACGGGTTCCAGACGCTCAACCAGGTGTCGACGATCGGTGCGTTCCTGCTCGGCGCCTCGACGCTGCCGTTCCTGTACAACGTCTACATCTCCCGCCGTTCGCCGCTGGTCAACACCGACGACCCGTGGGGCTGGGGCCGCTCGCTCGAGTGGGCGACCAGCTGCCCGCCGCCGCGCCACAACTTCGTCACGATCCCGCGGATCCGTTCGGAGTCGCCCGCGTTCGACCTGCACCACCCCGAGGTCGCGGCCATCGAGCTGGAGGACAACGAGATGGCGCGGGTCGGTGGGCCCGCCGACGCGCCCGACATGGAGGGTCGCGAGGAGATGCTGCGCGACCGCAACAACGACCCGGAGGGCAACGCCTGATGAAGTCCGAGGCCTGGATCTTCGCGATCGCCGCGATCTTCTTCGCGCTGGTCAGCCCGGCGTACTGGTTCATCACCTCCGACTGGACCGGCACCTCGGTGCTGACGATGACCTTCCTGCTCGCCGGCATGGTCACGCTCTACCTGGCGTTCCACGCCAAGACGATGGACCCGCGTCCCGAGGACCGCAAGGACGGCGAGATCGCCGACGGTGCCGGCGAGCTCGGGTTCTTCCCGCCGTACTCCTGGTGGCCGCTCTGGTGCGCGATGACGCTCAGCGTCGTCGTCTACGCCACCGCTCTCGGCGCCTGGTGGCTGCTGATCATCGGCATCGCGCTCGGCGCGATCGCGCTCAGCGGGTGGATCTTCGAGTACTACCGGGGCGAGCACGCTCACTGAGCACGAGCCCGGTCCACGCCCGCGGCGTCGAATCGGCGCTGTGGGTGCGGCCGGTTAGGCTGGTCGCAGGACCACACGCACGCTCGTCACGGGGAGTTCCAGCATGTCCCAGAGTCGTCCGCGCCTCGGCGCGGTTGCCGCCCTCGCGATGGCTGCCGTGCTGACGCTCACGGCCTGCCAGTCCGACGACCTCCCCGGAGCGTCCGCGCTCGGGGGTGACCCGAGTCCCTCGGCGTCGGAGTCCGTGCCCCCGCTGAAGCTGGTCTCGAGCATCGCCAAGGGGGCCAAGGACGTCCCGGTCGACCGGGAGCTGTCGGTCCGGGCCACGGGTGGCTCGATCGAGTCGGTCCAGGTGACCTCCCCGGCCGGCAAGGTCCCCGGCGAGGTGCAGGCCGACGGCACGCGCTGGGCCGCGTCCGGGCGGCTCGAGCCCGGCACGTCGTACACGATGACGACCGTCGCGGAGAGGTCCGACGGCACCCGGGTGACCCGCACCGCGAGGTTCAGCACCCAGGCGCTCACGCTCGACCAGCAGACCTATCCGTCGGTGGCGCCGCTGGCCGGCGAGACCGTCGGGGTCGGGATGCCGGTGATCGTCACGTTCGACCTCCCGGTGACCGACAAGGCGACCTTCGAGAAGCACATGGAGGTCACCTCGTCGCCGAGCCAGCCGGGGGCCTGGCACTGGATCAGCGACACCGAGGCGCACTGGCGCCCGAAGTCGTACTGGAAGGCCGGCACCGACGTGCACGTGGACGTCGACATCAACAGCGTGCCGGCCGGCAAGGGGATCTACGGCCAGGAGAGCCGCGAGCTCGACTTCCACGTCGGGGACGCGCACATCTACCGGGTCAACGCCCAGACCCACCAGATGAAGGTGTTCAGCAACGGCAAGCTGCTGCGCACCCTGCCGATCACCACCGGCAAGCCCGGCTTCACCACCCGCTCCGGCGTGAAGGTGATCATCGAGAAGTTCGACGTCAAGCGGATGAACTCCGAGACCGTCGGCATCCCCGCAGGCAGCGCCGACTCCTACGACATCGACGACGTCCAGTGGGCGATGCGGGTCACCTACTCCGGCGAGTTCATCCACGCTGCGCCGTGGTCGGTCGGCTCCCAGGGCTACGCCAACGTCTCCCACGGCTGCACGGGCATGAGCACCGCCAACGCCGCCTGGCTCTACGCCATGTCCCGGCGCGGCGACGTGGTCGAGTACACCGGCACCGACCGCCCGATGACCCTCACCAACGGCTACGGCGACTGGAACGAGTCGTTCCGGCAGTACCGCCAGGGCTCTGCCCTCTCCTGAGCTCGACCCGCCCGAAACTTCGCGACGGGTCAACGCCAACTGTCGACAAATGACGTTGACCCGCCCGAAAGTTTCGGGCGGGTCAACGTTTCTCCACAGGCTCGAGGGGAGCGGGTTCCGTGAACGGCGGGTGCCGGGCAGCCTCTCCGCATGTCTTCTACCCAGTTGCCCGTCGGTGAGGAGCTCGCCGCACTCGGCCGTGTTCTGGAACGGCCCGGTCCGTTCACGGCGCGCGACGCGTTGGACGACGGTGCGTCGTACCTGTGGCTGCGGCGGTGGTGCCGCGACGGCCTGCTCAAGCACCCGATTCGCGGTGTCTACCACGCGGCCGACCTCACCGACGACCTCAGCCTCCGGCTCGCGGTGCTTCGACTCGTCGTGCCGGCCGATTGCGTCGTGACCGATCGCACCGCCGGATGGGTGTGGGGCGCCAACATGATCCTTGCCCCGGGAGACCATCTCGTCACCCCGGCTGTGCACGTCTTCTGCCCTCCCGGCCATCGGCTGCGCAACGGACTGGTCGCCAGTGGCGAACGTCGACTGCCTCCGGAAGATGTCGCCGACCTCGACGGTGTGCGGGTGACGACCCCGCTTCGCACCGCCTGTGATCTCGGGCGGCTGTTGCACGTCGACCAGGCACTTGCCGCCATGGACAGCTTGGCAGCGCTGCGCTGCTTCACGCTGGACGAGCTCGCCCTGGCGACGTTGCGCTTCCGTCGCTACCGAGGTGTCGTGCAGCTGAGGGTCCTCGTGCCACTCGTCGACCCGATGGCCCAGTCGCCGGGGGAGAGCGTGCTGCGGCTGCGCTGGATCCAGGCCGGCATCCCCCGCCCCCGCTGCCAGGTCCCGGTCCGGGCTCCCGACGGCGGGCGGTACTACCTCGACCTGGGTCTCGAGGATCGCCTCTTTGGTGCCGAGTACGACGGGGAGGAGTTCCACGACGATGGCGCCGTCGAACATGACGCCGGTCGGCGTGACTGGTGCCGTCGGGAGCACGGCTGGATCATCCTCGTCTTCCGCAAGGCCAATGTGTACGGGCGGGACCAGGACGCTGACCGGATCCTGCGCCGCGCGTGGGCCGAGCTCACCAAATGACGTTGACCCGCCCGAAAGTTTCGGGCGGGTCAACGTTGCGAGGCTCAGTGCGAGCGCAGGTGCTCGTCCTCGACGAGGTGGTGGCCGTCGAACTGGTGGCCGTCGGCGGCGTGGCCCTCCACGGGTGCCTGGAGCTCGTGCTCGTGCTCCGCGTGGTGGTGGCCCTCCTCGAGCTCCGCCGGGGTCGGCTTCTGCACGTTGTCGGCGTACCACACCGTGCGCAGGCGGTGCCGCAGCGCCGCCAGCCGGCCGCCGGTCGGGGCCGGGATGCCGTTGGCGTCGACCTCGTCGACGTCGTGGCCGTCGAGCACCGGGTCGCGGTCACGCGCCGCCATCGAGTAGGCGCGCGACGCCGGCAGCGGCAGGTGCCGCTCGGTGTAGCCACCCTCGGCCGAGCGCATGATGATGCCGGTCTCGTAGCCGTGGAGGAGCGTGTCGTTGTCCTTGCGCTGCAGCGAGATGCACCAGCGCCGGGTGACCACGAAGGCGATCACCGGGCCCACGAACACCGCGACCCGCAGGAAGTACGTGATCTGGTTGATGCTCGCGTGCAGCTTGATCGCGATGATGTCGTTGCCGCCCGCGATCCAGAACAGCCCGTACATGGTCATCAGGGCGACCATCAGCGCGGTCCGGGTCGGCGCGTTGCGCGGCCGCTCCAGCAGGTGGTGGTCGCGCTTGTCCCCGGTGATCCACGCGTCCAGGAAGGGCAGCAGCAGCAGGATCGTGAACATCACGACCGGCAGGATCAGGATCGGCAGCATCACGTTCCAGCTGATCGTGATCCCCCAGATGTGGGTCTCAAGGCCGGGCATGATGCGCAGTGCGCCGTCCGGCCAGCCCATGTACCAGTCCGGCTGGGAGCCCGCGGTCACCTTCGACGGATCGTAGGGGCCGTACTTCCAGACCGGGTTGATCGTCAGCAACGCCCCCATCAGCGCGGTCACGCCGAAGACGATGAAGAAGAACCCGCCGGCCTTGGCGGCGTACACCGGGAGCATGGGGAAGCCCACGACGTTCTTCTCGGTGCGGCCGGGACCGGGCCACTGGGTGTGCTTGTGGTAGACGAGCAGCAGCATGTGGGCGCCGATGAGCGCGAGCAGCAGGCCCGGGATCAGCAGCACGTGCACGATGTAGAGCCGCGGGATGATCGACTCACCCGGGAACTCGCCGCCGAACATGAAGAACGACATGTAGGTCCCGACCACCGGAGTGGCCTTGACGAAGCCGTCGGCGGCCCGGATGCCGGTGCCCGAGAGCAGGTCGTCGGGCAGCGAGTAGCCGGTGAAGCCCTCGAGCGTGCCGAGGATCAGCAGCAGGCAGCCGATCACCCAGTTGAGCTCACGAGGCTTGCGGTAGGCGCCGGTGAACCACACGCGGAGCAGGTGCACCATCATCGAGGCGACGAACAGCATCGCGGCCCAGTGGTGCATCTGACGCATCAGCAGGCCGCCGCGCACGTCGAAGGACAGGCGCAGGCTGGAGGCGTAGGCCTCGGACATGTGGATGCCGCGCAGCTGGTCGTAGGAGCCGTTGTACTGGACCTCGCCCATGCTGGGCGTGAACCACAGCGTGAGGAACACGCCGGTGAGGAGCAGGACGACGAAGCTCCAGAGCGCGATCTCGCCGAGCATGAACGACCAGTGGTCGGGGAAGACCTTGCGCAGGTTCTTCTTCATGGCGGTGGCGAGGCCGAGGCGCTCGTCGGCCCAGCCCGCGACCGCGCCGGCCCGGTTGGGCTTCTGCGCAGTCGCCGCCGTGGTGGCGTTGGTCTTGGCGACCTTGGTGGTGTCCATGATCAGCCACGCTCCCAGAAGCTCGGTCCCACGGGTTCGTCGAATGCATCGCTCGCCACGAGGTAGCCCTCGTCGTCGACCTCGAGCGGCAGCTGCGGCAGCGGTCGGGCGGCCGGGCCGAAGACGACCTTCGCCGAGTCGGCGAGGTCGAAGGTCGACTGGTGGCACGGGCAGAGCAGGTGGTGCGTGGTCCGCTCGTACAGCGAGATCGGGCACCCCACGTGGGTGCAGATCTTGGAGTAGCAGACGATGCCGTCGACCGACCAGTTCTCCCGGCCCTTGCCGGGGGTGATCTCGTCGGGCTCCATCCGGACGACCACGACCGCGCCCTTGGACTTGCCGATCTGGAGCGCCACACCCTCGAGCGGCTCGCCGTCCGCGCCGCCGTTGAAGATGGCCTCGGGCTCGGCGTTCACGAGGTCGCCGATCTCGAGGTCGCCGGGCCGGATCGGGGTGCCCACGACGTCGCGGACGACGCGCATGCCCTTCTTCCACAGGGTGTGCTCGATGCCGGCGCCGGGGTAGTCCCCGGAGTTCTTGACCTGGTTGGGCGTCGGGCCGAGGTCACGGAGCAGCACGACCGCCGGCAGCCCGAGGAGGCCCACGGCGCCGAGCAGCGAGTTGCGCACCAGCGGGCGACGGCCGATGCCGGACTCCTCCAGGCCCGCGTTGAGCGCGGCGATGGTGGCCTCGCGGTCCTCGGTCGACGACGCGGCGGGGTGCCGGTCCTCGACGATCTCGTGGTCGGCCATCAGCTTGCGGGCCCACTGGATGATGCCGATGCCGAGGAACAGCAGCGCGCCGGCCAGCGACAGCCCGAGGAACAGGTTGGAGGCGCCGAGGCCGCCGACCACGTCGGGGTCGTCGCCGATGTCGAAGACGAAGTACGACACCAGCAGCAGGATCGTGCACAGCGCAGACAGCCCGAACAACGCGGCGACCTGCCGCTCGGCGCGCTTCTCGGCCTTGGGGTCGACGTCGGTCGGCCGCCACTGGTGCTCGGGGATCCCGGGGTTGGCGTAGAGGTCGTTGACCACCGCGTCGTCGGGCACGTTCACGAGCTCGTGGGCGTGGTCGTGGCTCTCGGTCACGCGTCCACCTTCTTCTTGGTCGAGCGGGTCGTGTGGGCGGCGATCCAGACGGCGGCACCCACCAGGGAGCCGATGCCGAGGACCCAGGCCGCCAGCCCCTCGGGGACCGGGCCGAGGCCACCGAGGCCGAACCCACCGTAGTCGGGCATGTCCTCGAGCGAGCCGAGGTAGGCGATCACGTCGCGCTTCTCGTCGGGGGAGAGGTTGCCGTTGGAGAAGTTCGGCATGTTCTGCGGACCGGTCAGCAGGGCCTCGTAGATGAACCGGGGCTCCACACCCCGGATCTGCGGGGCGTAGCCACCTCGCGGCATCGCGCCGCCGGAGCCCTCGAAGTTGTGGCAGGCGGTGCAGTTGGTCAGGAAGATCTGGCCGCCGTTGGTGATCGCCTGCTGGCGCTCCTCGTCGGAGAGCCCGTCGATGCTGTAGTCGCTCTCGTCGGGGATGGCCGGGCCGGGGCCGAGGGAGGCGACGTACGCCGCGAGCGCGGCGACCTCGTCCTCGCTGAACGTCTCGGGCTTGCGCGGGGCCTGGGCGCCCGGGCGGGCCATCGGCATCCGGCCGGTGCTCACCTGGAAGTCGACGGCCGCAGCACCCACGCCGACCAGCGAGGGGCCGAGCTGGGTCTGGTCGCCGTCACCCTCCTGGGTGCGCATGCCCTCGCCGTTCTGGCCGTGGCAGAACGAGCAGCTGACGAGGAACAGCTGACGGCCCTGGGCGATCTGCTCCTCGCTGGACGCGGCGGAGCCGGCCTGGGCGGGGGAGAAGACGGTGTACAGACCACCGGTCAGGAGCAGGCCCAGCAGCACCACGGCGAGGCCGGCCAGCGGTCCGCGACGGTGCCGGGAGAGGCGACCGGCGGAGCGATTCAGGAGACGCACGATTCAGTCCTTGCGATTGGTCGGTCTGCGGGTCGGGACTACTGGACGAGGTAGATGGTCGCGAACAGGCCGATCCACACCACGTCGACGAAGTGCCAGTAGTAGGAGACGACGATCGCGCTCACGGCCTGCTCGTGGGTGAACTTGCGCGCCACGAACGTGCGGCCGAGGACGAAGAGGAAGGCGATCAGGCCGCCGGTCACGTGGAGTCCGTGGAAGCCGGTGGTCAGGTAGAACATCGTGCCGTACGCCGAGTCCTGGATCGTGACGTTGTGGCGGACGAGCTCGGCGTACTCGGTGGCCTGGCCGCCGATGAAGACCGCGCCCATCAGGTAGGTCAGCACGAACCACTCGCGCAGGCCCCAGCCGGACACCTTGAAGATCGAGCCGGCGCGACCGACCTGCCCGCGCTCGGCGGCGAACACGCCGAGCTGGCAGGTGAGCGAGGACAGCACCAGGATCGTGGTGTTGACCGAGGCGAACGGCACGTTGAGGTGCTCGGTGTTCTGGGCCCACAGATCCGGGCTGACCGCCCGGATCGTGAAGTACGACGCGAACAGCGCCGCGAAGAACATCAGCTCGCTCGAGAGCCAGATGATCGTCCCCACGCTGACCATGCTCGGACGGTCGTGGTGCCCGTGCAGACGGGATGCCGGAATCGCGGTTGCAGTCGCCACGGGCGTCATTATGTCGTGACTCGGGCAGGAGGGCACCCCGGGGGGCCCGTGTCGCATGGTCCTAGAGTTCAGACCGTGCTCCAAGCCGCGGTCGGGACCCTCGTCGAGGCCACCGGCGACCTTCCCCGGTTCACTGCCTCCAGCCTCTTCAGCGAGTGGTCGCTCGAGCCAGTGTCGTTCGTCCTCACGGTGTGGGTCGCGGGGCTCTACGTCTACGGGACCCTGGTCCTGCGCCGGCGCGGCGACCACTGGCCGGTCGGGCGCACCCTGGCGTTCGTCGGGCTCGGGATGGGGTCGTTCCTGTTCGCCACCAGCTCGGGGCTCGCGGCGTACGACCTGACGCTGCTCAGCGTGCACATGGTCCAGCACATGGTGCTCTCGATGCTGGTGCCGATGGCGCTGGCACTCGGCGCGCCCGTGACGCTCGCCCTGCGCACGCTCCCGTCTCGCCCGCGGCGGTGGCTGCTGGTCGTCCTGCACTCCCGGGCGGCCAAGGTGCTGTCGTTCCCGCCGCTGACGTTCACGGTGTACGTCGTCTCGCCGTGGGCGCTCTACTTCTCCGGGTGGTACGCCGCGAGCCTGCACTCGGCGTACGTGCACGAGATGATGCACATCCACCTGGTGCTCGTGGGATCGCTCTTCTTCTGGCCGATCCTCGGCATCGACCCGGTGCCCGGGCGGGTTGGCTACCCGTTCCGGATGCTGCTGGTCGTGCTGACGCTGCCGTTCCACGCCTTCCTCGGCGTGACGATCATGGGCCAGGAGGAGCTGCTCGGCGGGTCCTGGTACCCCGACCTCCACAACGGCCCGATGGGCGCCTGGCTGCCCGATCCGGCCGACGACCAGCACCTCGCCGGCGGCATCCTGTGGGGCTCGGGCGACCTGATCGCGATCGTGCTGTTCGCCGCGCTGTTCACCCAGTGGGTGCGCTCGTCGATGAAGGAGGCGGCCCGCGAGGACCGGCGCCTGGACCTGCTGGAGGCGCGGGAGCGCGCCGCGGCCACGAACCCCGCGTCCCACGCAGCAGGCGCTTCCGGCGCGGAGGACGCTCCCTAGTAGCATCGCGGGCGTGACCGACTCGACCTTCCACCGGACCGCCCTGCGGGTGCTGGTCTACAGCGACGACGTGAACACCCGCCAGCAGGTCATCGTGGCGCTGGGGCGTCGGCCGCACCCCGACCTGCCGGAGCTCGAGTACGTCGAGGTCGCGACCGAGCCGGTCGTGATCCAGAACCTCGACGCCGGCGGCATCGACCTGGTGATCCTCGACGGCGAGGCGGTCCCCGCCGGCGGGATGGGCATCGCCAAGCAGCTCAAGGACGAGATCTACCAGTGCCCGCCGATCGTGGTGCTCACCGGCCGGCCCCAGGACGCCTGGCTCGCGACGTGGTCGCGCGCCGAGGCCGCCGTACCGCACCCGCTGGACCCGATCCAGCTGGCCGAGACCGTGGTCTCGCTGCTCCGTCCGCACGCACCCGCCCGCACGTGACCGACCGATGACGGCCTGGCCGGAGGTGCTCGGCGCGCTTGTCGCCGGGTCGGACCTCAGCGCCGCGCAGACGTCGTGGGCGATGGGGGAGATCCTCTCCGGTGAGGCGACCGGGGCGCAGATCGCGGGGTTCGCGGTCGCGCTGCGCGCCAAGGGCGAGACCGTCGAGGAGGTCACCGGCCTCGTCGAGAGCATGTACGGCCTGGCCACGCCGATCACGGTGCCCGGCCGGCTGCTCGACGTCGTCGGCACCGGCGGCGACCGGTCGATGTCGGTCAACATCTCCACGATGGCGGCGATCGTCGCCGCAGGCGCCGGTGCCCGGGTGGTCAAGCACGGCAACCGGTCCGCGTCCTCGCAGTCCGGCTCAGCCGACGTGCTCGAGAGCCTCGGCATCCGCCTCGACCTGCCGGCTGCCCGGGTCGCCGCGGTCGCGGAGGAGGCCGGCATCACGTTCTGCTTCGCCGCCGCCTTCCACCCGGCGATGCGGCACGCCGCGGTGCCGCGGCGCGAGCTCGGCATCGGCACCACGTTCAACTTCCTCGGCCCGCTGACCAACCCCGCGCGCGCCCAGGCCCAGGCGATCGGCTGCGCCGACCTGCGGATGGCGCCGGTGATGGCCGGCGTGTTCGCGGCCCGCGGCGTCGACGCCTGGGTGTTCCGCGGCGACGACGGGCTCGACGAGCTGACCACGACCACCACGTCGCGCCTGTGGTGGGTGCACGACGGCGAGGTCCGCGAGAGCGCGGTCGACGCCGCCGACCTGGGCTTCGCCCGGGCGACTCCCGACGCGCTGCGCGGCGGCGACGTCGCCCACAACGCCGAGGTCGTACGACGGCTGCTCGCCGGCGAGACCGGTCCGGTGCGCGACGCCGTGCTGCTCAACGCCGGCGCCGCTCTCGCGGTGTACGACGCTCCCGCCACCGCGCCCGACCAGGCGCTGGCCGCGGGGGTCGAGCGCGCCCGCGAGGCCCTCGACACCGGGGCAGCGGCCGCGGTGCTGGACCGCTGGGTCGTGGCGACCGCCGGCTGACGCCGCGGATCACACGTCGAGGACGTACTCCCGACCGTTGCTGCGGAACCCGACGTGGTCGTAGTAGGCGCCGATCATGTTCGGCGGCGTCACCACCTGGTGCACGCCCAGGGCGGTCAGCATGCCGCTGCGCCGCCAGACGAACTCGCCCGGGGTGAAGTCGCGGTAGCGCGGCGTGACGTAGTCGAGGCGGATCTGCGCGACGTCGCCCTCCAGTCGGAGCACCACCACGCCCACGGTCTCGTCGCCCTTCATCACGATGAACGCGCGGTCGTCACCATCACCGGGCTGCCAGGAGAAGTCCGGCTGGTAGCGCAGCATGTCCTCGCGGTGGACCCGCAGCACGTGGCGGAGGTAGTCGTCGTCGGGGCGGACCTCCAGCACGTCGAACGCCGCCTCGTCGTGCCGCTGGGCGCGCAGATTGACGATGAACCAGACGTTGATCGCGGTCAGCACGACGTTCATCGCCGCCATCGGCCACACGTCGATCATCGCGTTGAAGAAGATCAGCACGACGCAGGCGAGGGTGTTGAGGATGCGGAAGCGCAGCACCCGCGCCTGGAGCAGCGAGAAGACGAGCAGCGCGCTGCCGCCCCACCCGACCGCGTCGAGCCAGTGGTCCTGGACCCAGTCCACGCCCGGTCAGTCCAGACCGAGCGAGAACGCCGACTCGAGGTCGTGGCGGGAGTAGGTGCGGAACGCGATGTGGGTCTCGGTCGCGTTGACCCCGGCGACCTTGTTGAGGCGGTCGGCCACGACGGACGCGACGTCCTCGTGGTTGCGCACCCGCACCAACGCGATCAGGTCGATCTGACCGGTGACGGAGTAGACCTCGCTGACCCCGTCGAGGGCCGCGATCTCCTCGGCCACCTCGGGGATCCTGGCGACGTCGGCCTTCACGAAGACGATGGCGGTGATCACAGACGGACCTTACCGCCGGCCGAGGTGCGCCACGGCATCGCCGGGGCGCCTATCGCGCCGGCTGGTGGACGGTCGTCAGGGTGCGGCTGCGCTCCCCGAACGGCACCAGGGAGAGCCGGGACTGGTTGACCGCGTCGTGGATCGCGAGGTGGCGGGTCGCGCCGGCGACCGGACAGCTCCACTCGCCGTCGACGTCGATCAGGCGCACGCCGGGGGACTCGAGCCAGCGCAGGACCTTCTCGGTCTCCTCGGCGGTGGCGGCGGGCACCGGGCCCGGCGCGGTGGCCACGGTCTCGGCCGAGAGGCGCAGCGTCGCGACGTAGGAGTGGGCGTCGGCGCCGGGCGGGATCACGCCGGCGGCCGCGAGGCGGCCGTGGCGCACCACGTGCACCGCCCACCGGCCGTCGTCGTCGCGCCGGGCCGCCACCACCTCGGGACACCGGGTGAGCGCGGAGAGCCGCTGGGTGCGGGCCGCGGCCCGCACGAACGCCGCCAGCCGGTCGCGGTGGACGCCGGCCTCCTCGAAGCGCTCGTCGGCGGCCAGCGCCGCCATCTTGGCGTTGATGGTCTCGACCACCTCGTCGGGCCGCCGGAGCACGGAGTCGCGCAGCTGGCGGACGACGGCGGCGTACGCCGGCTCGTCGACGCTGCCGTCGCACGGGGCCAGGCACCGGTCCATCTCGGCGAGCACGCACGGCGCCCGCCCGCCGGAGCCGGAGGGGTCGCGGGGCAGCCGGTCGGAGCACTGCCGGACGGGGAACGTCTCGTGGAGCGCGGCCAGGCACTTCTCGGCGGTCTTCTTCGACGAGAACGGGCCGAGGTAGTCGGCGTCGTCATCGAGCACCCGGCGCACCAGCGAGAGCCGGGGCCAGGGCTCGCGGGTGAGCTTGATGAAGTGGACCTTCTCTGGGAACCGGGAGCGGCGGTTGTACTTCGGCTTGTGCTCGGCGATCAGCCGCAGCTCGCGGACCTCGGCCTCGAGCGCGGTCGCACACTCGATGCCGTCGACCGAGGCGGCGATGCCGACCATCTCGCCCATCCGCGATCGGGTCTCGGAGGCGGTGAAGTAGGAGCGGACCCGGGTGCGCAGGTCGCGGGAGGTGCCGACGTAGAGCACCCGGGAGCGGTCGTCGCGGAACAGGTAGACGCCCGGGGCGTGGGGGAGCGCCTCGGCGAGGTGGCGCTTGCGGCGCTGGGCGGAGCTGACCCGGGAGGAGAACGTCTGGAGCTCCTCGAGCGTGTGCACCCCGACGCCGCCGAGCCGCTCCATCAGCCCGTGCAGGACGTCCACGGTGGCCCGGGCGTCGGACAGGGCCCGGTGGTTGGGCGTGGTCGTGGAGTTGAACGCCTTGGCCAGCGAGGACAGCTTGCAGTTGGGCGCGTCGTCGCGGGTGACGACCCGGCGGGCGAGCCGGGCGGTGTCGAGCACCTCGAACCGCGGCCACGCACGCCCCTGCTGCTCGGCGAAGTGGCGCAGGAAGCCGACGTCGAACGGGGCGTTGTGGGCGACCAGGACGGTGCCGGCGGCGAACTCCAGGAACGCCGGGAGCGCGGACTCGATCGGCGGCGCGTCGACCACCATGGAGTTGCTGATGCCGGTGAGGACCGCGATGAACGCGGGGATCTCGGTGCGCGGGTTGACCAGCGTCTGGAACTCGCCGAGCACCTCGCCGCCGCGGACCTTGACCGCGCCGATCTCGGTGATCATCGAGCCGCCGTCGGGCGAGCCGCCGGTGGTCTCCAGGTCGACCACGCAGAACGTGATGTCGCGCAGCGGGCGGCCCAGCTCGTCGAAGCTGCGCTGCGACTCCCACCGGGAGGTCGCCTCTCGAACGCCGCTGGCCATGTCACTGACGCTAGATCCGGCCACCGACAATCCCGGGGAGACGCGCGGTTGCGAGGAATAGGCTGTGGTCTCGACGGGCACCGACCGCCGACCACAGATCACCGACCACCGAGGACCGAGAGGAGCGCGATGACCACCGGGATCCCCGACGCCGGTCACCGTTGGCGCTGCTCGGGCTGCGGCAACCTCACCCGATTCGACGTCACCCGGACCAGCCGGACGACGGAGTTCTGGCACTTCGACCTCGCGGGCGACCACCGGGTCGAGGAGACCCGGGTCCGCGACGAGTCGGTCGAGGCCGTGACCTGCCGCTGGTGCGGCCGGTCCGACGCGATCGAGGTCGTGCCCCGCCACCAGACCCAGCCCTCGGGGGAGCCGGCCGGCGTCGACACCGGGCCGAGCTGACGGGCCGGCCGTGTCCGATCCAGTGCTCCGCTCGCTCGGCGAGCTCCCGGAGCCGGTCCGCGCTCGCGTCGTCGCCCTGACCGCCGACACGCTCCCCGACGTGCCCCGGCTGCCCGCCGCCGTACGCCGGGTCGCCGACTTCGCGCCCGCCCGCCGGGCCCGCCTGGGCGGTACCGCGATCGCCGAGGCGCTCGCCGACGACGAGTTCCGCTCGCGCGTCGGCACCCAGGTGGCGGCGCGGGTGCCGGCCGAGCCGGCCGACGATCCGGCCACCGAGGCCGCCCGCCAGTGGCTGACCCGGCCCGAGGGCTGGGAGGCGAGCCTCGACGACGCCGTACGCCGGGTGGCGGAGCGCACCGAGACCACGGCCCCGGACCGCGCCGACCGTGAGGTCGAGCGGCTGCGCTCCCGGCTCGCCGACGCCGAGCAGGCGCTGCGCGACCTGCGGGCCGCACACCGGGCCCAGGTCGAGGAGTACAAGGCGGACAACGCCGCGCTGCGGCGCAAGCTCGGCGACACCCGGGCCGCCGAGCGTGAGGCACGGGGCCTGGCCCAGGAGGCGGCCGAGGCGCGGGAGGCAGCGGAGGCGGAGGCCGCGGAGCGGTGCGCGGCCCTGGAGAAGGACAACCGCCGGTTGCGGGGGCTGGTCGAGCGGTTCGAGTCCGAGGCGGCCCGGGACCGCCGGGACGCCCGCTCCGACCGCGACGACGCGACCCTGCGCGCCCGGGTGCTGCTCGACACCGTGATCGACGCCGCGACCGGCCTGCGCCGTGAGCTCGCCCTGCCGACCGTCGCCGGCGCGCCGGGCGACCGGGTCGAGGCGGACCTCGCGGCCGCCGGCAGCCGCGACCCGAGCTCCGCCGGGGCGCTCGGTGCCTCGAGCGCGGCGCTGCTCGAGCAGTTCCTCGCGATGCCGCAGGCCCGGCTGCTCGTCGACGGCTACAACCTCACCAAGACCGCGTGGCCGACCGCGCCGCTGGAGGCCCAGCGCAACCGGCTGGTCACCGCGCTCGCGCCGCTGGTCGCGCGCACCCGGGCCGAGACCACCGTGGTGTTCGACGCGGCCGACACCGACCACCGGCCGCCGGTGCACGCCCCGCGCGGCGTCAAGGTGCTCTTCAGCCCGCGCGGGGTGATCGCCGACGACGTGCTCCGCGACCTGGTCGCGGCCGAGCCGGCCGGCCGGGTCGTCGTGGTGGTGACCGACGACCGGGCGGTCGCCGACGACGTCGCCCGCGACGGCGCCCGGGTGGTCTCGCCCGGCGCGCTCGTGGAGCTGCTCGCCCGATAGCCACGCCCGGCTCACGGGCACGTCGTGGCGACGTCGCGGCGCGTTCACCCGCCCTCGCGACCATGCGGGCATGCTGTGGGTCGTCGTACCGGCGCTGGACGAGGCCGAGAACCTGCGGGTGCTGGTGCCCCGCATCGCCGCCGAGGTCGCCACCTTCGCCCCCTCGGGTCGGGTGCTGGTGGTCGACGACGGCTCCACCGACGACACGGGCAAGACCGTGGCCCGGCTGATGGCCGAGCACCCGGAGGTCGAGCTCGAGACGCTGCGGCACAACCTCGGCAAGGCGGCGGCGCTCCAGCGCGGCTTCCGAAGGGCCCTCGACGGCGGCGCCGACGTGGTGGTGATGATGGACGCCGACGGCCAGGACGACCCGGCCGAGCTGAGCCGGCTCCTCGAGCGGATCGACGGGGGCGCCGACCTGGTCACCGGGGCCCGGCTGGTGCGCCAGGACCGGTTCGTGAAGCGGACCACCTCGCGCCTCTACAACCGGACCACCGGGCTGCTCTCCGGGGCGCCGGGACGGGACTTCAACTCCGGCTACAAGGCGATGCGCGCGGCAGTGGCCGAGGACGTCTCACCGATGCTGTACGGCGAGATGCACCGCTACCTGACGGTGATCGCGCACGGGATGGGCTACCGGGTCACCGAGGTGCCGGTGCAGCACCACGCCCGGATGTCGGGGTCGAGCAAGTACGGCCTGGCCCGGTTCTGGCGGGGCTTCGCCGACCTGCTCACGGTCCGCTTCCTGCTCAGCTACGAGCACCGTCCCTCGCACCTGTTCGGGGCTCTCGGCATGGCGAGCCTGCTGCTCGGGTTCCTGACGCTCGGCTACCTCACGGTGGTCAAGGTGCTCGGGGAGCCGATCGGGGACCGTCCGCTGCTGATCGCGGGCGTGCTGATGGTGATGGTGGGCCTGCAGCTCACGCTGTTCGGGCTGCTCGCCGAGATGGTCGTGCACGCGCGCAACCGGGGCCTGGGCCAGCGCACGTGAGCGCCCCCGTCCCGCGGCCGCTGCTCCTCGCGGCCGGGGCCGTCCTCGTCTGCGCGACCGTGCTGGTCTTCGCCGGTGGCTGGCGGATCGGGGTGTCCTGGGACGAGACCTACCACGTGCTGCGGATGCGCACCTACCTCGGCAGCTCGGGCTGGTACGTCCTCCAGCAGGACCTGCACGGCGACGCCCCCGGCTCGTGGGCCGGGACGGTCCACGTCTACGGGCCGGTGACGATGCTGCTGCTGCACGGCCTGGGCCTGCTGACCGGCGTCGACGGCGCCGGCGAGGTGTCGGCGAGCGCCACGGCGTACGCCGTACGCCACCTCGGCGTCGGCCTGCTCGCGCTCCCGGCCCTGGCCGGGGTGGCGGCGCTGGCGCGGCTGGCGCTGCGCTCGTGGAGCTGGGGCCTGGTCGCGGCCGCGGCGCTCGCCGCGATGCCGGCGTGGACCGGGCACGCGATGTTCAACCTCAAGGACGTGCCCGTGGCCAGCGGCTACACGCTCGCCACCCTGGGCTTCGCGGTGGTCGCGACCACGGGGCGGCGTGCGCGGATGGCGGCCGGCGCCGCGACCGCCGCCGCCGGCGCGGTGCTCGCCGCGGGCACCCGCCCCGGCATCTGGCCGGGCCTGGCCCTCGCGGCGCTGGCCGCGCTGCTGCTCGGCCGCGGCGACCGGGTCGCGCGGTCGGTCGCCGTCGCGGCGGCGGTCGCCGCCGGCGTCGGCGTGGTCGCGCTGGTCTACCCGGCGCCGTTCGGCTCGCCGCTGGAGGCCCTGACCGGATCGGTGTCGGAGTCCTCGAGGTTCGGCGGGTCCAGCGGCAGCCGGTGGTACATCCCGGCGTTCCTGGTCACGGAGGTGCCGACCCTGCTGCTCCTCCTCGGCGGCCTCGGCGCGGTCCTCGCGGTACGGCGGCTCCGCGCCGACCCCGCCCGCGTGGTGCTGGCGATGGTGCTGCTGCAGGCGTTCGCGCTGCCGCTGCTGGCGATCGCGCGCGGCTCCAACCTCTACAACGGCCTGCGCCAGCTGCTGTTCGCCTACCCGGCGCTCGCGGTGCTCGCCACCGTCGGCATCGCGGCGGTGGCCGCGCGCCCCCGCGGGTGGCCGCTCGCGGCGCTCGCGCTGGTCGTCCCCCTCGTGGTCCAGGTCCAGCTGTTCCCCTACGGCTACGCCTACTCCAGCCTCCCGGCCGCGGCGATCGCGCCGGCCGTGGGGGAGCGGTGGCCGACGTACGACCTGCCGACGGACTACTGGCGCACCAGCGTGCGCGAGCTGGCGCCCTCGATCCCGCGCGGCGGGTTCGTGGTCTGCCAGCCGCACACCGAGGACGGCGCGTTCATGCGCGTCTCGAACGACGGCCGGGAGAACTGCGCGACGTACCTGATCGGTCCTCTCGCGGCCTACGACGACCAGCGCCGCGGCTCCTGGGAGGCGGCGCCGACCGAGTTCCTCGCCACGGTGAGCGGGGTGGACCGGATCGGTGACAACTGCACCCGGTTCGCCGACGTGACCCGGTGGCTGTGGTGGCACCGGGTGACGATGTCGTACGCCGCCCGCTGCGAGCTGGTGCTCGCGGACTACCCGGCCGGTGGCCTCGACCTCGACCACGGCGGCAACGGCGGCGACGTGATGCTGGACGGCTGGGCGGTCCACCACGACGACCCGGGCATCGGGCTCGAGCTCGACCGGGCCGGGCTCGGGTTCGTGCTGCCCGACTGGGCCCGCGGCCGCGACCTGGTGCTGCGCGGCACCGCCCTGGGACGCGCTGGGATCGGCCTCGAGGTCAACGGCTCGCCCGTCGAGGTGAGCGGCACGGGCGAGGAGTTCGCCGCGCGGGTGCCGGCGCCGCTGGCCGCTGCGTACGGCGCGGACCGGCTGCTGATCACGGTGAGCGACACCGACTCCAACGCCGACGAGGCCCTGCGCCTGCTGACGCTGCGAGTCGAGACGGCAACGAAGGAGGACCGGTGAAGAGGATCTACATCGCCGCACTGCGGTCGGTCCGGTCGCTGCTCCGGGCGACCGGGCTGCTGCGGCTGCTCGACGCGGCGGCCCGGCGCTCGCGCACCGCGCTGTGGGTGCGGTCCTGGCTGGCGATCTACGACCTCGACGACATGCTCGCGCTGGACGTCCCGTGGTGGACGCTCGCGTCGGCGGACGCCGTCGAGGACTTCCTGCGCACCCGGCCGGCCGCGCGCGTGCTCGAGTGGGGCTCGGGAGCCTCGACGGTCTGGCTGGCCCGCCGCGCCGGTGCGGTGGTGACCGTCGAGCACGACCCGGCGTGGGCGGCACGCACCGCCCGCGCCCTCGCGGCCCGCGACCTCGACAGCGTCGAGCTCCGCGTGGTCGAGCCCCGCCCGGGACCGGGTGGGGTGCGCTCGGCCAAGCGGGGCTTCGAGGGGCTGGACTTCACGGCGTACGCCGACGCGATCGACGACCTGGACGGCGACTTCGACCTGGTCGTGATCGACGGGCGGGCCCGGGAGGCCTGCCTGGTGCGGGCCGTCGACCGGATCGCCGACGGCGGGCTGGTGGTGTTCGACAACGTCGACCGGGCCCGCTACCGCGCCGCGGTCGAGGCTCTGGGGACCCGGCTGCGGGTGCGCTGGACCCGCGGGCGGACGCCGGCGCTGCCCTACCCCACGCGGACCGCCCTGATCTCGCTGGGGCGGCCGTGAGCAGGCGCCGCTGGCTGGACGTGCTGCGCGGCGGGTTCCTGGTCGCGGTGCTCGGCTTCGCCTGGTGGGGGCTGCGCGGCCAGGGCGAGGAGCTCGCCGACGTCGCGCGGCGCACCTCGCCCCTCGCGCTGGCCTCTGCCGCGGGGCTCGTGGTCGCGGGGCTGCTGGTCACCAGCGTGGCGTGGCTGCGCCTGCTCGACGGCTACGGCCACCGGCTGCCACGCGGTGAGGGGCGGGCGGTGTTCTTCGTCGGCCAGCTCGGCAAGTACATCCCGGGCTCGGTGTGGTCGATGGGCGCGCACGCGGGGCTGGCCCGCGGGTTCGACGTCCCCCCGCGGGTCACGGTCGGCACGTCGCTGATGTTCCTGTGGCTCAACCTGGCCACGTCCGGTCTCGTGTCGGGGGCGTTCGCGCTCAGCGGCGCCTGGGACCCCGGGGTCCCGTGGTGGCTGGTCGCGGTCGGCGTGGCCGGGTGCGTGGCCGGGCTGACGCCGTACGCCGTCAACCGCGCCGGGTCGCTCGTCGCCGGCGCTGGGCGGGCGCTGCGGCTCTCGGTGCCGGAGGTCGGCGTGCTCGTGGCGCTGATGGCGGTGACGTGGAGCTGCTACGCGGCGGCCCTGCTGGCGCTCGCGCCGGAGCCCTCGGTCGCGCTGTTCCCGGTCGCGGCCGGGGCGTTCACGACCGCGTACGCCGTGGGCGTGCTGGTCGTGCTCGCGCCGGCGGGGGTGGGCGCTCGCGAGGTCACGCTGATCGCGCTGCTGGCGCCGGTCACCGGGGTCACGACCGCCACGGCGCTCGCGCTGCTGACCCGGGTGCTGCACACCGGTGGCGACCTGCTGCTGGCGGCGGCGGCGTGGGCGCTGGCCCGCGCGACACGCCGGGAGGTGGCGGTGTCGGGCCCCGCTGTCGGTGGGCCCTGCGACCGTTCCTGACATGACGACGAGAATCGACTGTGACTCCTGTGAGGTGCGGGGTCTGCACTGCCACGACTGCGTGGTGACCGTGCTGCTCGGGCCCCCGCCCGAGCTCACCTTCGACGACGACGAGCGGCGTGCCCTCGACGTCCTCGCCCAGGGCGGGCTGGTCCCACCCCTGCGCCTGGTCCAGCCCCTCGACGGCCCGGTGGTGGTCGAGTCGGCCTGAGGACGCGAATGCCTCCCTGTGACGGGTGTGACTGGTGTGGCTCCTGGGGCCCGGATGGGGCAGAGACCGGGCCGACGTGACGAGAAACTCACGGTGACACTCCCCGAAACTTGGCCGCTGCCGACCAGGCGCACTAACGTGTGGCGCTGAGGTGGCCGTGGTTGTGGATCACTCGGATCCGCGCGGTCACCGCGCTGAGTCCCGGACCGGTTCGCCGGCCCGGGAGCCGGGGAACCATCGGTGGTCCCAGACCACCTGGGGTGAATCGCCTCTCGAGGCGTAGGGCAAATGTCGTGCCCGAACCCGTCAGCTCACCCGGTAGGCGTACGACGTGCAAGGGAGAGCGCCCGCTCGTGCAGAACGGCCGGAACCGATTCATCACCGTCCTGAGCGGATTCGCCCTCATCGCCGCGGTGGGCCTGATGCCCTCCTCGCCGGCGCAGGCCGAACCCGACATCGACGACGTCCAGAGCCGGGTCGACCGGCTCTACCACGAGGCGGAGCAGGCCTCCGAGCGCTACAACGACGCCAAGCTCGAGCTCCAGGAGCTCCAGCGTGACCTCGGCTCGCTGCGCGCCGACCAGGAGCGCCAGGACGCCCGCCTCCAGGTGGTGCGCGAGCACGTCCAGGACTCCGTCGTGCGGCAGTACGAGGGCCAGAGCCTGAACGCCGTCAGCCAGGTCGTCGTCTCCGAGGACCCGCAGGCCTTCCTGTCGCAGCTCTCGACGATGTCGGCCTTCAACGACATGCAGTCGCAGCTCTTCGACGACTACGCCACCGAGCTCAAGTCGCTCGACATCCGCAGCGCCGCCACCGAGAAGCGCGCGTCCGAGGTCGCCGAGCTCGAGAAGGAGCTGGCGACCGAGAAGAAGACGATCGACGACAAGCTCGCGTCGGCCAAGTCCCTGCTCGCCGACCTCAAGGAGGAGGAGCGCCAGGACATCCTGTCTCGTGGCAGCGTCCGCGTCCCCTCCGACGTCCCGGTCTCCGGCCGTGCGGCCGCGGCCGTCCAGTACGCGCTCGCGCAGGTCGGCGACGCCTACGTCTACGGCGCCGCCGGGCCGAGCGCCTTCGACTGCTCCGGCCTGACGATGATGGCCTGGGCCCAGGCCGGCGTGGGGCTGCCGCACTCCTCGAGCGCGCAGTTCGGCTCCGGGCCGCACGTCGCGTCCGGCGACCTCCAGCCGGGCGACCTGGTGTTCTACTACAGCCCGATCAGCCACGTCGGCATCTACATCGGCAACGGCATGATCGTGCACGCCGCCAACCCCGGCACCGGCGTCGTCGTCGCCGGCGTCTTCTCGATGCCCTACTCCGGTGCGGTCCGCCCCGGCTGACGCTGCAGGTGCCTGAGACCCCCGATCGGCGCAGAGAGGCCGGTCGCCCACGCTGGTGGGTGGCCGGCCTCTCGCTGTGCCTGGTGGTCGCGACCGGCCTGCTCGCCTGGTGGCTGACCGACGACGACGTCTACGTCGCACCGCCGCCGCGGCCGCCGGCCCACAGCGTCTCGCCCGGGCTGGCGGCCCAGACGCTGACCGGCCTCGAGCGTGCGGTCGACGCCGGCGACCTCGACGCGGCCCGCGCGCTCGCGCCGGCCGACGACCCGGCCGCCGCCGAGCTGCTGGCCGCCGTGGTGCGCAACGCCGAGGAGCTGCGCGTGGCCGACTTCACCCTGCGCTACGTCGACGCCGAGGGCGGACTCGACGCGGAGGGGGACTGGCGCGCCGTGGTCGACGCCACCTGGCGGTTCGCGGGCTTCGACCGGGCGCCGGCCCGCGCCGAGGTGACGGTGGAGCTCCGGCAGGAGGACGAGCGCGTCGCGCTGACCGGGTTCGGCGGCGGGGACCGGGTGTCCCCCCTGTGGCTGTCGGGTCCACTCCAGGTGCGGCGCACCGCCCGGACGCTGGTGCTCGTGGACGGCTCCGCCGCCGAGGCCGACCGATACGCGCGGCGGGCCGCCGTCGCGGTTCCCGTCGTACGCCGGGTGCTCCCGGGGTGGGACCGCGGCCTCGTCGTCGAGGTCCCGGGCTCCGTCGACGAGCTGGACCGGGCGCTCGACGCCGAGCCCGGCACCTACGACCAGATCGCCGCGGTGACGACCTCCCCGGACGGCTCGCTCGCCGCCGACGCTCCGGTGCACGTGTTCGTGAACCCCGACGTGTACGACGGCCTGCGGCCCACCGGCGCGCAGGTCGTGATGAGCCACGAGGCGACGCACGTGGCCGCCGAGGCCTGGACGAGCCGGATGCCGCTGTGGCTGCTGGAGGGGTTCGCCGACTACGTCGCCCTGCGCGACGTCGACCTCCCCGTCTCGCGGTCGGCCGCCCAGATCATCGCGGAGGTGCGCCGCTCCGGGCCGCCGCGCACGCTGCCCGGGGCCGCCGAGTTCGGCACCCGCGCGACCCACCTGGGCGCGACGTACGAGAGTGCCTGGCTCGTCTGCCGGCTGCTCGCCCAGGACGGCGGCCAGGTCGGCCTGGTGCGCTTCTACCGTGCGGTCGACGACGGGCAGCCGGTGGGCAGGGCCCTGGAGTCGGTGTTCGGGCTGTCGGTCCGGGAGCTGACCGCGCGGTGGCGCGACCTGCTCGCGCACCTGGCCCTGTCACAATCGGCCAGGTGAGGACCCCGCCCGGCCGCCCGGCTCAGCTCAGGGTGGCGCTGGCCGTCACCGTGCTCGGCGGCCTCGCGTTCGTCGTGCTCGCCGCCTGGCTGGTGCCGTGGCACCCGGTGCCCGGCGGCACCCCCGCGCCCGCAGACCCCGGCTCGGTGTTCACCCGTGCGGAGCTCCAGCGCGGTGAGGACTACGCGCGCTGGGCGCGGGCGTGGAGCTGGAGCTCGCTGGCCGTGTCGCTCGCGGTGGCCTGCGTGCTGGGCTTCGGCCCGTGGGGCGCCCGGCTGGCGGCCCGGCTGCGCGGGTGGTGGTGGGTCCGGGTGGTGCTCGCGGTGGCGGCGCTCGCGCTGGTCGGGCGGGTGGCCACGCTGCCGTTCTCGGTGCTGCTGCGCCGGCATGCGCTGGACCACGGGCTCAGCCACCAGGCCTGGTCGGGGTTCGCGGTCGACGTCGTGAAGAACGAGCTGGTGGCGATCGTGGCCACCTCGATCGTGCTGGTGGTCCTGGTCGGCATGGCCCGGCGCTGGACCCGGGCCTGGCCGGCGTTGGCGGGGGCGCTGCTGGGCGGGCTGGTCCTGGCCGGGTCGTTCGTCTACCCGGTCGTGATCGAGCCGCTGTTCAACGACTTCACCTCGCTCCGTGCGGAGCCGCTGCGCACCGAGGTCCTCGACCTCGCCGAGCGGGAGCACGTGCCGGTCGACGACGTGCTCGTCGCGGACGCCTCCCGGCGTACGACGACCCTCAACGCCTATGTGTCCGGCTTCGGTGGCACCCGCCGGGTGGTGCTCTACGACAACCTCGTCGACGACGTGCCGCGCGACCAGGCGCTCTCGGTGGTCGCGCACGAGCTCGCCCACGCGAAGCACGACGACGTGCTCACGGGGTCGCTGCTCGGCGCGGCCGGTGCGGTGTTCGGCGTCGGCCTGCTGGGGCTGCTGGTCGGGCGGCGCCGGGCCGGCATGGGCGACCCCGCGGTGGTGCCGCTGGTGCTGGCGCTGCTGGCCGTCGGCACGCTGCTGGCCAGCCCGGTCGAGAACGGCATCAGCCGGCAGATCGAGACCCGCGCCGACGTCGACGCCCTCGAGACCACGCACGACCCGGGAGCGTTCGTCGGCGTGCAGCGCCAGCTGGCGCTGCACTCGCTGGCCGACGTGACCCCCCCGGCGTGGTCGTCGTTCTGGTTCGGCTCGCACCCCACCACGCTGACCCGGATCGCGATCGCCCGACAGCTCGCGGGGGAGTAGGGCCCGGACATGGCAGTGGCCGTGCCGGTGTGGAGCCGGCCTCCGCAAGGGCGTTGAGCCACTCTCCGTGTCGGGAAGCTCGGTCCCGTCAGGACACGTACAGCGCGGCCACGTCCTCCTTGAACTCGCGCATGACGACGTTGCGCCGGATCTTGAGGCTGGGGGTCAGCTGGCCGCCCTCCTCGGTCCACTCGTCGGGGAGGATCGTGAACTTGCGGATCGACTCGGCCTTCGAGACCGCCTTGTTGGCGTCCTCGACCGCGGCCTCGATCTCGGCCCGCAGATCGGGGTCGTCGAGCAGGTCGTCGAAGCTGCCGGACTTGCCGTTGGCCTCCGCCCAGGCGGGCAGCGACTCGCGGTCGAGGGTGATCAGCGCGGCGATGAACGGCTGGCCGTCGCCGACCACGATGCACTGGTCGATGAGCACGTGGGACCGCAGCCGGTCCTCGAGAACGGCGGGGGCGACGTTCTTGCCGCCCGCGGTCACGAGGATCTCCTTCTTGCGGCCGGTGATCCGCACGAAGCCCTCGTCGTCGACCTCGCCGACGTCGCCGGTGTGGAACCAGCCCTCGCGCTCGAGCGCCTCGGTGGTCGCGGCCTCGTTGTGCCAGTAGCCCGCGAACACCTGTCCGCCGCGGAACAGCAGCTCACCGTCGTCGGCGACCCGGACGGCGGTGCCGGGCAGCGGTCGCCCGACGGTGCCGACCTTGATCGCGTCGGGCAGGTTGACCGTCAGCGCGGCGGTGGTCTCGGTCAGCCCATAGCCCTCGAGAACCGTGAGCCCAATGCCCCGGTAGAAGTGGCCCAGGCGGTCGCCCAGCGGAGCGCCGCCGGACACGGCGTAGCGGCAGCTGCCGCCGAGTGCCGCGGCGAGCTTGCCGTAGACCAGCCGGTTGTAGATCGCGTGCCGGGCGCGTACGGCGAGGGAGGGGCGGCCCTTGTCGAGCCCGCGGGAGTAGGCGATGGCGGTCTCGGCGGCCCGGTCGAAGATCCGCCCGCGACCGTCGGCCGTGGCCTTCTGGGAGGCGGTGTTGAAGACCTTCTCGAAGACGCGCGGCACCGCGAGGACGAACGTCGGCTTGAACTCCTGGAGGTCCGCCACCAGGTTCTTGATGTCGGAGCTGTGGCCGAGCCGGGTGCGCATCTTCACGCAGCCGACCTGGATGATCCGGGCGAACACGTGGGCCAGCGGGAGGAACAGCAGCGTGGACGCGTCATCGCCCTCGAAGAGCTCGGGAAGCTCGGTGACGGCCACGCCGATCTCGAACATGAAGTTGCCGTGGGTCAGCATGCAGCCCTTGGGCAGGCCCGTCGTGCCGGAGGTGTAGATGAGCGTGGCAAGGTCGAGCGGGCCCGAGGACGTCCGCCGCTTCTCGAGCTCCTCGTCGGAGATGTCGGCGCCCAGCTTGGCGAGGTTGTCGACCGCGTTGTCGGCGATCGACCACACGTGGTTGAGCCGGTCGAGACCCGGCCGGACCTCGCTGATCCGGGCCAGGTGCTCGGGACCCTCGGCCACCACGGCCCGGGCTCCGGAATCGGCGAGGATCCACGAGATCTGCTCGGAGGAGGAGGTCTCGTAGATCGGCACGCTGACGGCACCGGCGAACCAGGTCGCGTAGTCGAGCAGCGTCCACTCGTAGCGGGTCTTGGAGATGATCGCGACCCGGTCGCCTGCCTCGATGCCGGCGGCGATCAACCCCTTCGCCACCGCGCTGACCTCGGCCAGGAACAGGGCGGCGGTGACGTCCTCCCAGACGGGACCGCCGGGCCGCTCCGACAGGCGGCTGAACACCACGCTGTCGCCGGCCTCGCGGGCGTTGGCCACGACGTCGTCGGTGAGGTTGCCGGTCGCAGGGACCTCGATCGTCGACGGGGTGGAGAACTCACGCACGATGGCCTCCTGGGTATCCGACTAGGTCCGGCGCCGCGCGCGTTCGCGCGGAGGTCGCTGGGGCTCCCCGAGGGAGGTTACCGCCGCTCGGGCGGCGGCCGGGATCCGGTACGCTCGCAGACCGAGCCGACCGCGAATCGCCCGTGCCCAACGCATGTCCGCACGACGACTCGCTCACGACCTGTGTGTGATCAAGGGGACCCGATGGCCGAGCAGACCACCTCGTCGATCGTCATCGACGCTGCAGCCGCCGACATCATGGCCGTGATCGCCGACTTCCCGGCCTACCCCGAGTGGGCCAAGGGAGTCACCACCTCCGACGTGGTCGCGGAGTTCCCCGACGGGCGCGCCGAGCAGGTCTTCTTCAAGCTCGACGTGTCGCCGATCAAGGACGAGTACACGCTCGAGTACATCTGGAACGGCGACCACATGGTCACCTGGACGCTGGTGCACGGGAAGATGCTCCGGGCGCTGGACGGCGCCTACCTGCTCCGCGAGCTGCCCGACGGCTCCACCGAGGTCACCTACCGCCTCGCCCTCGACGTGAACATCCCGCTGATCGGGATGCTCAAGCGCAAGGGCGAGAAGATCCTCATCGACACGGCGCTGAAGGGGCTCAAGAAGCGCGTCGAGTCGCTCGGCTGAGGGGACGCTGACCAGCTGACCGTGCGCATCCTCCTGTTCACCGGCAAGGGCGGGGTCGGCAAGTCCACCGTCGCTGCCGGGACCGCCGCGCTCGCGGCCGCCGCGGGCCGCCGTACCCTCGTGCTCTCCACCGACGCCGCGCACTCGCTGTCCGACGCGTTCGGCTGCGAGTACGGCGCGATCGGGTCCGAGCCGACCGAGGTGTCGCCCGGGCTGTTCGTGGTGCAGGTCGACGCGCAGCTGCGGTTCGAGCAGTCGTGGGCCGACATCCAGCGCTACCTGCTCTCGGTGCTCGACGTCGCGGGCGTCGACCCGGTCGCGGCCGAGGAGCTGACGGTGATCCCCGGCGCGGAGGAGGTGCTGGCGCTGCTCGAGCTGCGCCTGCACGCGCTCTCCGGGGCCTGGGACGTGATCGTCGTCGACTGCGCACCGACGGCCGAGACGCTGCGGCTGCTCGCGCTGCCCGAGGCGCTGGGCTGGTACATGAACCGGGTCTTCCCGGTCGAGCGGCGCGTGGTCAAGGCGCTGCGGCCGGTGCTGACCCGGGCGGCCGGCGTCCCGATGCCCGGGGACTCGGTGTTCGACGCGATCGAGCGGCTGCACGGCGAGCTCGACGAGGTGCGCACCCTGCTCACCGGCGCCGACGCGAGCGTCCGGCTGGTGCTCACCCCCGAGAACGTCGTGCTCGCCGAGGCGCGCCGGTCCTACACGACGCTGTCATTGTTCGGCTACCGCGTCGACGGCGTCGTCGCGAACCGGATCTTCCCGGCCGAGGGCGCCGACGACTGGCGCGCGGGGTGGGTCGTGGCCCAGGACGAGGTGCTCGGCCGGGTCGAGGAGTCGTTCGCGGGCCTGCCGATCTGGCGCTCGGAGTACCGGCCCCGTGAGCCGGTCGGCGTGCTGCCGCTCGCCGACCTGGCCCGCGAGGTGTACGCCGGGCACGACCCGCTGAGCAGCGCGCTCGGCAGGCCGCCGTACCGGGTGCGGCGCACCGAGGGCGGCGCGGTCGTGCGCCTCGCGCTGCCCCTGGTCTCGCGCACGGACGTGGACCTGGCCCGCAATGGCGATGATCTGGTCGTGACCGTGGGATCGTATCGTCGGTTGATCACGCTCCCATCCGGTCTGGCGCGGTTCCGCATCGCCGGTGCCCGGGTGGAGCGGGGCGAGCTGCAGGTGCGGTTCGTCGAGACCCCCGATGACGAAGCTGGGAGATGACGTGAGCCACGACGGAGAGGGCCCCACGGACGCCGGCGACGCCGGCCGCGGGTCCGAGCCCGAGGTGGGGTCCGTCGCCGAGGAGGCGGCCAGGCTCCTCGGCGCGCTCTCGGAGTGGGCGCGCGACCAGGGCTCCGGCATCGGCGAGGGCGTCGCCGGGCTCGCGGGCCAGGCGGCCCGTGCGGCCCACGACGTCGACGAGCACCTGGCGACCGGGGCCGCGGAGTGCACCTACTGCCCGATCTGCCGCACCGTCCACGTGCTGCGGCAGACGACGCCGGAGGTGCGCGCCCAGCTGACGACGGCGGCCACGGCCCTGATGCAGGCGGCGGCCGCGATGCTGGCGACCACCGTGCCGGACGATCGCGGCGCCCGCGGCGGCCCCGGTGGTGTGGAGCGGATCGACCTCGATGACGACCCCGGCGCCTGGCCGGAGGACCCGGATGACCCGGTTGACCCGGGCGGACCTGAGGATGGAGACAGATGAGCCTGGCGTGTGGGATCGACGTCGGTGGGACGAAGATCGCCGGAGGGGTGGTCGACGAGTCGGGCGCGATCCTCGAGGAGCTGCGCGTGGAGTCCCCGGCGACCGACGCGGAGGCGATCGAGGAGGCCATCGCGGGTCTGGTCGTGGACCTGCGGTCGCGGCACCCGATCGCGACGGTCGGGGTCGGTGCCGCGGGCTACGTCGACAAGGCGCGCGCCGTGGTGCTGTTCGCGCCGAACGTCGCCTGGCGCAACGAGGACCTCAAGGGGGAGCTCGAGAAGCGCATCGACCTGCCCGTCGTGATCGAGAACGACGCCAACGCGGCCGCCTGGGGTGAGTTCACCTACGGCGCCGGCCACGACGCCGAGGACCTGCTGCTCGTCACGGTCGGCACCGGCGTCGGCGGCGGCCTCGTGCTCGACGGTGCGGTCTACCGCGGCGCCAACGGCGTGGGCGCCGAGATCGGCCACATGCGCGTGGTGCCCAACGGCATCCTGTGCGGCTGCGGCAAGCACGGCTGCTTCGAGCAGTACGCCAGCGGCTCCGCGCTGGTCCGCGAGGCCCGGGCGCTCGCCATGTCGGGCGCGATGATCGCCCGCGGGATGTTCGAGCGCGCCGGCGGCGACATCGCGAAGATCACCGGGCCGCTGATCACCGAGGCCGCCCGCGACGGCGACCAGGGCGCGCGCCAGCAGCTGGCCGAGCTCGGCCGCTGGCTCGGCGAGGGCATCGCGTCGCTCACCGAGATCCTCGACCCGGGCGTGGTCGTGGTCGGCGGCGGCGTCAGCGAGGCCGACGACCTGCTGCTCGAGCCGACCCGGGCGGCGTTCGCCGGGCAGCTCGTCGGCCGCGGGTTCCGGCCGATCCCCGAGATCCGCAAGGCCCGACTGGGCAACCGCGCGGGACTGATCGGCGCGGCCGACCTCTCGCGTCGCTAGTTCCGTCCAGAGGGGAGCACGCCGTGCCACTGTTCATCGGGGTCGACATCGGCGGCACGAAGGTGCTCGCCACGGCCGTCTCGCGGTCCGGGCGCGTGCTGCGCACGGCACGTCGTACGACGCCGGGCCGGCGGGTCGAGGCCAGGCTGGTCGAGGACGCGCTGACCGAGGCGGTGCAGGAGATCGCCGGCATCCGGCGGATCGGCGCGATCGGGATCGCCGCCGCGGGCTTCGTCGACGCGCAGGGGGAGCGGGTGCGGTTCGCACCGCACCTGCCGTGGCGCGACGAGGGCGTCCGGGCCCGGCTGGCCGAGCGCTGGAGCGCCCCGGTGGTGCTGGACAACGACGCCAACTGCGCGGCCCGGGCCGAGCTGACCTACGGCGCGGTCGGCAACGCCTCCGACGCACTGGTGGTGACCATGGGCACCGGCATCGGCGGCGCCGTGGTGCTCGACGGCGCGGTCCACCGCGGCCACAACGGGATGGCCGGCGAGTTCGGACACATGCAGGTGGTGCCCGGCGGCCACGACTGCGAGTGCGGCGGCTCCGGCTGCTGGGAGCAGTACGCCAGCGGCAACGCGCTCGTGCGGCACGCCCGCGCCCGGATCGGCCACCAGCCGACCGCGCTGGATGCGGCCTGCGACGGGGATCCCCAGCGGCTCACCGGCCCGATGGTGACCACGGCCGCCGAGGCGGGCGACGCGGTCGCGCTCGACGCGTTCGCGTCGGTCGGCGAGTGGCTGGGGGTCGGGATCGCGAACCTGGTCGCGGCGTTCGACCCCGAGATCGTGGTGATCGGCGGGGGGCTGTCCGCGGCGGGCGACCTGCTGCTGGAGCCCGCACGAGAGGCGCTGCGCGAGTCGCTCGTCGGCGCGCCGCACCGCACGATCCCGCCGGTCGTCCGGGCCGCGCTCGGGCCGGAGGCCGGCGCGATCGGCGCCGCCGAGCTGGCCCGGCAGACGTTCAGGAGCGCCGGTACTCGGGCACGAGCTCGACGGCGAGCTGCTCGAGGAACAGCCCCACGTCGGTGACGATGCCGCGGGCCTGCGAGGAGCCGCGGTCGGCGAGCTTGGTGACGGTCGCCGGGTTGATGTCGACGCAGACCAGCGGCACCGACGCCGGCAGGATGTTGCCGGTCGCGACCGAGTGCAGCATGGTTGCGACCATCAGGCAGAACCCGACGTCCTGGAGGTTCTGCCGCATCGCGCGCTGGCCCTCGATCACGTCGGTGTAGACGTCCGGCAGGGGGCCGTCGTCGCGCACCGAGCCGACCAGCACGAACGTCTTCTGGTGCGTCACCATCGCGTGCATGATGCCGCCGGTCAGCACCCCGCTCTCGACCGCGGCCCGGATCGAGCCCTCCTTGCGGATCGTGTTGAGCGCACGGATGTGGTGCTCGTGCCCGTGCTCGACACCCCGGCCCATGGCCAGGTCGATCCCGAGGCTGGTGCCGTAGAGCGCGGCCTCGATGTCGTGGGTCGCCAGGGCGTTGCCGGCGAACAGCACGTCGACGTACCCCGCGTGCACGAGCGCGACCATCGCGGGCGCGGCTCCGGTGTGCACGACCCCGGGGCCGCCGACCCACAGCACCCGCTTGCCGGCGGCCTTGGCCTCGCGCATCCCGTCGGCGACCTGGCGCACCAGCACCGCCTGGGGCTTCTCCGAGGACACCTCGGACTCCATGAAGCCGAAGGCCCCGGCGGTGCGGCTGGGGGCCGGGACCGTGACCCGGATGCCGGAGGCGCCGGTGACGACCAGCATGCCGCGGCGTACGTCGGACATCGGCAGCGTGTAGACCCTCGCCGGCCGCCCGTCCGCGTCGCGCTCGAGGATCAGCCCGCAGTCCATCTCGGGGTTCTCGACCTGCAGCCAGGTGCCCTCGATGCGGACCCGGGTCTCGAGGTTGGTGGTGGAGTAGAAGTGGTCGGGGAACACTCCGTCGCGGTCGGCCTCGGTGATCCCGGCCTCCCCGGTGTCGACCTGGTTGACGCCGCGGGTCTGCAGCCGCATCAGCAGCCGCTCGAGGGCGTCGTTGTCCTCGGCGGTCACGGTGATCACCGCGTGCGAGGGGTCGTCGGTCTCACGGCCGACGTCGAAGCGGTCGATGCTGTAGTCGCCGCCGTACTCGCGGATGTCGTCGAGCACCCGGGACAGGATGCCGTGGTCCATCAGGTGGCCGGTGATCTCGACGGCTTCGTGGGCGCTCACGCGAGGACCCTAACGAACCTCAGACCTGCGCGCCGTCGTCCCACGGGTCGCGCGGGCCGCGGGGCATCTTGAACACCAGGTAGAGGAAGCCGCCGACGAACCCGCCGACCAGCAGGTAGCCGACGTACGTCGGCAGCGAGAGCCCGAAGATCAGTGCGAGCAGCAGCACGACGGGGGAGCCGAAGATGCCGATCCAGGCGGCGAGCCGGTCCGGGGTGGTGCGCGGGACCGGCGGGGGCTCGGGCGGCTCGAAGCCCTCGTCCTCCGCGACGAACGGCTCGTCCTCGTCCTCGGGGCCGAGCGCGCGCAGGTCGCCGAACCGGCCCCCGAAAGGCGCGGACGGCCGCGCCGGTAGCTCGGGCGCCGGCGGCTCGTCGAGCTCGGGGCGCTCGCCGTAGTTCTCGACGATCGACCGCCAGATGCGGTCGTCGTCGCCGTCCGGGCGGTCCGGCTGGTCTGGGCGGTCCGGCTGCACGAGGACGAGCCTAGGCGCCCGCTCCTACTTGTGCGCGCCACGGGCCCGCAGCACCCGACGGCTGCCGTCGGGGCGGAGGTGTCGGTCGCCGCGGTGTAGCCGGCCTTGGTGGCGCTGATCGTCACCGTGGGCGGGAGCAGGCCCGACCCGTGTCCGGTGGTCGCCCAGATTCGGTCAACCTGCGGCAGTGATCCTCCGGATGAACGCGGCCGTGTCCTCGAAGATCAGCTCGGCGTCGTTGTCGAGCGTGGCGACGTGGAAGCTGTTCTCCAGTCGGGTCACGGTGACGTCGCGGGAGGAGATCCCGGCCAGGATCAGCGGCTCCGTCGCCTCGTCGACGACGTGGTCCTCCCTGGAACGGAAGTAGAGCACCGGCGCGGTGATCCGGGGCAGGTCGCGCACCAGGACCGGCCACGCCTGCATCATCGAGTGCACCGCCTTGAGCGGGGTCCGGTCGTAGCCGTGCTCCTGGGCGCCGGCCAACTTGATGTCGTTGGCGATGCCGGGGAACGACGGCACCAGGTGCTTGAGGAGCGGGAGGAGCTTGACGTCGAGCCGCTTGGTGGCGAGCGCCGGGTTGACGACCACGACGCCCGCGACCCGATCGGGGTGGTCGGCCGCGAGCCGCAGCACCAGCGCGCCGCCCATCGAGAGCCCGCCGACGACCACCGCGTCGTTCTCGGCGAGCAGCTTCTCGAACACCCGCGTGATCTCGGCGTACCAGTCCGCCCAGGTGAGCGTGTTGAGCTCCTGCCACGTGGTCCCGTGCCCGGGCAGGCGCGGCACCTCCACGGCGTACCCCTTGCTCGCCAGCGCCTCGCCCCACGGGGTGATCGAGGCGGGCTGGCCGGTGAAGCCGTGGCTGAGCAGCACGCCGACGCGGAGGCCGCCGGTGAGCTCCGGCTGCGCCGGTCGGGAGTACGGCGAGGCGAGCGGGTGGATCGTCATGGCGGGGATTCTGCCCCACGCAGGGGCGCAGCGACCGGGGTGTGGGGCAAGTGGCTGACGACGGTCTAGGCTTCGCCCCGTCGGAAGTCTCGGGATAGGTGGGAGGTCGTCGGTGTTCTACTGGTTCCTGAAGTGGATCGCCCTCGGTCCGTGGCTGCGCCTGTTCTTCCGGCCCCGCGTCTACGGAGCCGAGAACGTCCCGGCCGAGGGGCCGGCCATCCTGGCCAGCAACCACCTCTCGTACGCCGACTGGCTGTTCATGCCGCTCACCCTGCCCCGGCGGGTGACGTTCGTGGCGAAGGCGGAGTACTTCACCGGCAAGGGCGTCAAGGGCTGGCTGCAGAAGACGTTCTTCGCGGGCTCCGGTCAGGTCCCGATCGACCGGTCCGGCGGCGGCGCCGCCGAGGGCGCGATCATCTCGGCCAAGCGCGTGCTGGCCGACGGCGAGCTGTTCGGCATCTACCCCGAGGGCACCCGCTCCCACGACGGCCGGCTCTACCGCGGCAAGGTCGGGGTGGCCCGGCTCGCGCTCGAGGCGAAGGTGCCGGTGATCCCGGTCGCGGTGGTCGGCACCGACGAGATCGCGCCCCCGGGCAAGAAGTTCGGCCGTTTCACCCGCCCCGTCGTGCGGTTCGGCGAGCCGCTGGACTTCTCCCGCTACGACGGCATGGAGAACGACCGCTACATCCTGCGATCGATCACCGACGAGATCATGTACGAGATCATGCATCTCTCCGGTCAGGAGTACGTCGACACCTACGCCTCCCGTGCCAAGGAGGAGGCCAAGAAGGCCGAGAAGGACGCCGAGAAGGCCGCGGCCAAGGACGCCGGCGAGCCGGACGAGCCCAAGCTCGCGTCTTGACCATCCACTCGGGTCACCCGTTCCTCGACCCGGAGCCCGACCCGGTGCGCCGGTTCCGCGGCCGCCTCGGCGGCGTGGTCGCGCTGGTCACCTCCGGTGACTCCGCGAGCCGCGCGGGGCTGACGGTCAGCTCCCTGATGGTCGCGAACGGCGAGCCGGCCCGGGTGCTCGCGCTGGTCGACCCCGACAGCGACCTCGCCGAGGTGGTGGAGCGGACCGGGCGCGCCGTCGTACAGCTCCTGTCGTGGCCGCACCGCGACCTCGCGGAGGCGTTCGCGGGGACCGCGCCCGCCCCGGGCGGGCCGTTCCGGATGGCGGCGTTCGAGGACACCTCGTGGGGCCCGCGGCTCGCCGGCGCCTCGACCTGGGCCGGTGCGGTCCGGGAGTCGGCCGCCGAGGTGGGCTGGTCGCGGCTGCTGACGCTCGCGATCGAGGAGGTCGTCGTCGGCGAGGACGACCAGCCGCTGGTGCACCGGCGCGGCCGCTACGTCCGGCCTTGAGGGTCCGCCCGTAGGGTCCTCCCATGGCCGAGCTGCTCGAGATCGCGGACGAGCTCTACGGACTGCCGCTGCCCGACTTCACCCCTGCGCGCGACGCCCGGGTCAAGGAGCTGAAGGGCACGGACCTCGCGAAGCAGGTCAAGGCCCTGCGCAAGCCGTCGACCGCGGCCTGGGTGGTCAACCTCCTGGTGCGTCGTGAGGCGGATCAGGTCGCCCAGGTGCTCGCGGTCGGCGAGGCGCTGCGCGAGGCGCAGGCCGCGATGTCCGCCGACGACCTGCGGGCGCTCACCCGGCAGCGTCGCCAGCTCACGGCCGCGGTCACGACCCAGGCCCGCCGGGTCGCGCGCGAGGCCGGCACCAAGGTCACCGAGGCGGTCGCCGAGCAGGTCGAGGCCACCCTGACCGCGGCGATGGTCGACGAGCAGTGCGCGCAGGCGGTGCGCAGCGGGCTGCTGGTCGCGGCGCTGACGAGCACCGGCCTCGAGCCGGCGGAGGTGGCGGCCGCCGTCGCCGTACCCGAGGCGCTCGGCTTCGCCGCGACCGTCCGGGAGGCCGAGCCGCCGGCGCGCCCCGACCTGCACGTGGTCCCCGACCCCGAGGCCGACCGCAAGGCGGTCGCCGCCGCGCAGGAGCGGCTGGCGACCGCGGAGGACGCCCTCGCCGAGGCAGCCGAGGCCCACGAGGAGGCCGCGGCCGCCGTCGGCGAGCTCGAGGCCCGCAGCCTTCAGCTGCAGGCCGAGATCGACGAGCTGCGCGGCCGGATCGCCGAGCTCGAGTCGGCCGCCGAGGAGGTCGACGAGGAGATCGCCGAGGCCGAGGACGCCCGCTCCGAGGCGGACGACGCGCTCGCCGAGGCCACCCGGGCCCGCGACGCCGCCCGCGCCGCCCTGGAGAGGCTGGAACGGTAGTCCCTGACGATCGGGCCCCTTGGGAACCGATCGTCAGGGACTACCGCCTACTCGGCCCAGCCCATCGACCGCTCGACGGCGCGGGTCCAGCGGGCGTGGGCGGCATCCGCGGTGGGGCGGTCCAGGACCGGATCGAACCGCCGGTCGAGGGCCCAGGTCTCGCGCAGGTCGTCGGTGGAGCCCCACACGCCGGCACCGAGGCCGGCGAGGAACGCGGCGCCGAGCGCCGTCGTCTCGACGGTGCGCGGCCGTTCGACCGGGACGCCGACCTGGTCGGCCTGGATCTGGCAGAGCAGGTTGTTGGCCGAGGCGCCGCCGTCGACGCGCAGCGCGGACAGCCCGGCGCCGGCGGCGGTCATCGTGTCGAGCACGTCGCGCACCTCGAACGCGATCGCCTCGAGCGTGGCGCGGACCAGGTGGGCCCGGGTGGTGCCGCGGGTGATGCCGACGATCAGGCCGCGCGCGTGCGGGTCCCAGTGGGGCGCACCCAGCCCGGTCAGCGCCGGCACGAACACCACGCCGCCGGTGTCGGGCACGGTGCGCGCGATCGGCTCGGTCTCCGCGGCCGACCCGACGATCTGGAGCCCGTCGCGCAGCCACTGCACCGCGGCGCCGGTCACGAAGATCGCGCCCTCGGACGCGTAGGTCAGCTCGCCGTCGGGGGAGCGCCAGGCGGCGGTCGCGAGCAGGCCGGCGTCCGAGCGCTGGATCGTCGAGCCGGTGTTGGTGAGGATGAACGACCCCGTGCCGTAGGTGCACTTGGAGTCGCCCTCGTCGAAGCAGGTCTGCCCGAACAGCGCGGACTGCTGGTCGCCGGCCAGGCCCGAGATCGGCAGCGACAGGTCGAGGAACGTCCGGGGGTCGGTGGTCGCGATCTCGCCCCAGTTGGGCACCAGCTCGGGCAGCGCGTCGCGGGGCACGCCGAACAGCTCGCACAGCTCGTCGGACCAGTCCCCGGTCTCGAGGTCGAACAGGAGCGTCCGGCACGCGTTCGACACGTCGGTGGCGTGCCAGGTGCCGCGGGTCATCCGCGCGATCAGGTAGGAGTCGACCGTGCCGACCGCGTAGCGGCCCGACTCGACCAGCGCCCACGTGTGCGGCTCGTTCTCCTTGAGCCACAGCAGCTTGGTGCCGGAGAAGTAGGGGTCCAGGCGCAGGCCGGTGAGCTCGCTGACCCGGTCCTCGTGGCCGGCGTCGCGCAGCCGCGTGCAGAGCTCGGCCGTACGCCGGTCCTGCCACACGATCGCCCGGCGGGGGGATCCCAGCGTCTCGCGGTCCCAGAGCACGATCGTCTCGCGCTGGTTGGTGATGCCGACCGCCTCGAGCCGCCCGGCGTCGTACCCGCCGAGCACGTCGCGGACCGCCTGCAGGGTGGCCTGCCAGATCTCCTCGGGCGAGTGCTCGACCCAGCCCGGGCGGGGGAAGTGCTGGGCGAACTCCTCGTAGCCCTTGGCCGCGATCGACCCGTCGCGCTCCACGACGACCGCGGTGACGCCGGTGGTGCCGGCGTCGATCGCGAGGACGCTCACGGCCGGTCGCCCCGGAGGATCGCGAGCACCTTCTCGTCGATCCAGGAGCCGTCGGGAGCGACCCGCATCTCGTAGTTCTCGGTGCCGACCCAGGCGGCGAAGTCGCGCGCACCGGCGGCCCGGGCGAGCCGCTCGATCTCGGCCTCGAGCTCGGGGGTGACCGGCACCTTCTCGTCCTCGGTCGAGGCGGTGAGGTAGAGGTCGTTGAGCTCGAGCAGCCGGGTCAGCTCGGTGATCGGAGCCACGTGGTCGTCGACGCGGAGGTCGACGGCGATGTCGTCGAGCCCGCCGTACCCGGCGCCGTCCTCGACGACCAGGAGCGCCGCCGACTGACGGCCGCGGGAGTCGCCACCGGCCTCGTCGCCGGCGGTGAGCGCGGCGAGCAGCCGGTGGGCGAGGGGGGCGTCCTCGGAGGAGGCCTGCCAGGCCGCCTCCATCGCCTCCACGACCTCGCTGCCGGTCAGGATGTTGCCCTGGATCGCGTAGCCCGGCCCCGTGACGCCGCCGGCCCAGTCGAGGCAGGCGGGCCCGGTGTGGGTGGCGGCGTTGCCGTCGACGTCGACGATGCCGACCTGGCGGTGGTCGCGGCCCTCGTCCTCCTCCAGCAGCCGCTGGAGGGCGACCTCCGCGGTGGCGCCGTCGTCGAGGTGGGCCAGGGCCAGACCCTTGTAGGCCACGTTGGCGTCGGCCTGGGTGGCGATGGCCCCGACGCCGGCCACCGCCGCCGGGACGGCCGACCCCACGGCCAGGAACTTCGAGGCCACGGCCACGCCCCACGACTCACCGTCGGCGGAGCGGGCCACGATCGAGAACGTCATGGCGCCGACCCTAGCCACAACTCGTTGGCCGCAGGTGGCCACGACACAGGAGGATGGGGGGATGCTCGGTCGCGTCGCATCCAGGGTCGGCGCCGCCCTGGGGTTCCCCTCGATCGGCCAGCACCGAAGGTTCGTCACCGCGATCGCGATCGACGCTGTCGGGAGCGGCGTGTTCATGCCGGTCTCGATGCTCTACTTCCTGGTCACCACCGACCTCACCCTCGTGCAGGTCGGCGCGGCGATCTCGCTGGCCTCGGCCGTCGCGCTGCCGGCCGGCCCGGTCCTCGGCGGCCTGGTCGACCGGTGGGGCGCCAAGCACGTCCTGCTCGGCGGCAACCTCCTGCAGGCCGCTGGCTTCCTGGCCTACCTCGCCACCGACTCGTTCCTGGGGCTGACGCTCTGGACGGTCGTGGTCACCGTCGGCCGCACGGCGTTCTGGGGCTCCTACGGCAACATCGTGGCCGCGATCTCAGCGCCGGGGGAGCGCGAGCGCTGGTTCGGGTTCCTCGGGGCGCTGCGCAACGTCGGGTTCGCGGTGGGCGGCCTGCTGTCGGGCCTCGCGATCACGGTCGGCACCCCGGCGGCGTACTACACAGTGGTCGTCGTCAACGCGGTGTCGTACGTCGTCGCCTTCGCGCTGCTGCTCGCGGTGCCGCCCACGGCGCGCGTGGTGCACCGGGCGGTCGAGGGTGGGTGGGGCACGGTGCTCCGGGACCGGCCGTACCGGCTGCTGTGGGCCAACCAGCTCGTCTACTCGCTGGCGATGATGGTGCTGAACTTCGCGATGCCCGTCTATGCGACGACGGTGCTCGGCCTCTCCGGGTGGGTCACGGGCGCGGTCTTCACGATCAACACCGTGATGATCGGGTTCGGCCAGGGTCTGGTCGTCCGCGCGATGACCGGCGCGCGGCGGTGGCGGGTGCTGCTGCTGACCAACCTGGTGTTCGCGGGGTCGTTCGTGGTGCTGCTGGGCGCGAGCCGGCTGTCCGTGGCTCTCGCCACGACCGTGGTGATCGTCGGGTCGGTGGTCTACACGGTCGGCGAGCTGCTCGGCGGCCCGGTGCTGGGGGCGCTGTCCGCCGAGGCGGCGCCCGAGCACCTGCGCGGCCGCTACCTCTCGCTGATCCAGCTCGCGTGGAACCTCGCCAGCACCGTGGCCCCGCTGGCGTTCGCGTGGCTCCTGGACCGTGGCCCGACCCCGATCTGGCTGGCGCTGGCCGGGCTCTCGCTCGCCGGTACGGCGTTGAGCGTGCTGCTCGGCCGGGTGCTTCCGCACGCCGCGCGGAAGGTCACCAACCGGGCCGAGGAGCCCACCCCCGCCTGACCCCTCGACCGGCCGCGAGGGACTTTCGGCCGTGCCCTTCGGCCTTCAGTCTCGTGCCTTTGGGCCCGGCTCCAGAGGTGGCCGCGCGGCGGCCGCGGCACTAGAGTCGAACCGTCTGTTGTGAACGATCCAAAGAGGTCCGCGCCAGTTCTGGCCGCGAGCCCACGAGCAGAGAGTCCTGAACCCCCATGACCGTCCGACGCGTTGCCCTGCTCACCGCCGGTGGCCTCGCCCCGTGCCTGTCCTCGGCTGTCGGAGCGCTGATCGAGCGCTACACCGAGCTCGAGCCGGAGATCGAGATCATCGCCTACGTCAACGGGTACGCCGGCCTGCTCGGCGGCAAGTACCTCACGGTCACCCCGGAGGTCCGGGCCCAGGCGCACCTGCTGCACCGCTTCGGCGGCAGCCCGATCGGCAACAGCCGGGTCAAGCTCACCAACGTCAAGGACTGCGTGAAGCGCGGGTTGGTCCAGGAGGGGCAGGACCCCCTCCACGTGGCGGCCGAGCAGCTCACCAAGGACGGCGTCGACGTGCTGCACACCATCGGCGGCGACGACACGAACACCACGGCGGCCGACCTCGCGGCGTACCTGCACGAGAACGACTACGAGCTCACCGTCGTCGGCCTGCCCAAGACGATCGACAACGACGTCATCCCGATCCGCCAGTCGCTGGGCGCCTGGACGGCCGCGGAGCAGGGCGCGCTGTTCGCCCGCAACATCGTCGCCGAGCACTCCTCCAACCCCCGGATGCTGATCATCCACGAGGTCATGGGCCGCAACTGCGGCTGGCTCACCGCCGCGACCGCGGTGAAGTACCGCGAGTGGGTCGCGGCGCAGGAGTTCTCCGGCTTCGGCGGCAACACCGCCGCGCACTGGGACGTGCACGCGGTCTACGTCCCCGAGCTCGCCTTCGACATCGCCGCCGAGGCCGAGCGGCTCAAGGCGGTCATGGACGAGACCGGCTGCGTGAACATCTTCCTGTCCGAGGGCGCCGGTGTCTCCACGATCGTGGAGGAGATGCTCGCCCGCGGCGAGGAGCCCAAGCGCGACGCGTTCGGCCACGTCAAGATCGACACGATCAACCCCGGCGCCTGGTTCGCCAAGCAGTTCGGCCACCACATCGGCGCTGAGAAGACCATGGTGCAGAAGAGCGGCTACTTCTCCCGCTCCGCCGCCGCCAACGACGAGGACCTGGCGCTGATCAAGGCGTGCTCCGACCTCGCGGTCGACGCTGCCCTGCGCGGCGAGAGCGGCGTGGTGGGCCAGGACGAGGACGCCGGCGACGAGCTGCGGGTCTGCGAGTTCCCGCGGATCAAGGGCGGCAAGGTCTTCGACACCTCCGTGCCGTGGTTCGGCGAGCTGCTCGAGGGCATCGGCCAGCCGGTCGGCGACGCGGTGACGCCCGAGCACTGACCCTCGAGCACTGACCCTCGAGCACTGACCCTCGAGCACTGACACCCGCCTCGCGGCGGCGCGGGGTTGAAGTGGCCCGCGGTTGGGGAACGATCCCAGAGATCCGACTTCGAGATCCGCCTCTGAGATCCGACCCCGACCGAGGAGACCGCGATGAGTTCGAGCACGGCCGAGACCGTCGACGTGAACGGACCGACACCGGACCTGAAGCGGGTGATGGGGCCCAGGCTCCTGCTGCTGTTCATCGTCGGCGACATCCTCGGCTCGGGCGTCTACGCCGTCACCGGCAAGATCGCCGGCCAGGTCGGTGGCATCGCCTGGGCGCCGTTCCTCGTGGCGTTCACGGTCGCGACGCTCACCGCGTTCTCCTACCTCGAGCTGGTCACGAAATACCCCCAGGCCGCCGGCGCCGCGCTGTACACGCACAAGGCGTTCGGCATCCACTTCGTCACGTTCCTGGTCGCCTTCACGGTCGTGTGCTCCGGCATCACGAGCGCGGCGACGTCGTCGAGCCTGCTGTCGGCCAACCTGCTCGTCGGCCTCGACGAGCTCCTCCCGGGCGTTCCCACGGGCGAGACCGCCACGCTGCTCGTGGCGCTCGCGTTCATGGTCGTGCTGGCGCTGATCAACCTGCGCGGGGTCGGCGAGAGCGTGAAGTTCAACGTCGTGCTGACCATCGTCGAGATGACGGCCCTCGCGATCGTGATCGCGATCGGGCTCTGGGTCGTCGGTCGCGGCGACGGTGACCTCTCGCGCATCACGGTCTTCGAGAGCCCGGACCAGAAGGGGATGTTCGCGGCCGTGACGATCGCGACCGCGATCGCGTTCTTCTCGATGGTCGGCTTCGAGGACTCGGTGAACATGGTGGAGGAGACCAAGGAGCCGGAGCGGATCTTCCCCAAGATGATGCTCACCGGCCTGGGCATCGCGGTGATGATCTACATGCTGGTGGCGATCTCGGTGGTCGCGGTGATCCCCGCCGGCGACATCGCCACTCCGCAGAACCCGGAGGCCGGCGTGCTGCTCGACGTGGTCCGGGTCGGGTCCCCGGACATCCCGGTCGACAAGCTCTTCCCGTTCATGACCGTGTTCGCCGTGGCCAACACCGCCCTGATCAACATGCTGATGGCCAGCCGCCTCGTGTACGGCATGGCCCACCAGGACGTGCTGCCGCGGAGCCTGGGCCGGGTGTCCGCGTCCCGGCGCTCGCCGTACACCGCGATCGCGTTCACCACGGTCCTCGCACTCGCGCTGATCCTCGTCGTCCGGCTCCAGTCCGAGAGCAGCATCGTGGTCGCGCTGTCGGGCACGACCGCGCTGCTCCTGCTCGGGGTCTTCACGGTCGTCAACGTCGCCTGCCTGATCCTGCGGCGGGACCCGACGCCCAGCAGGTTCCGGGCGCCCACGGTGTTCCCGGTCCTGGGGGCTCTCGCGTGCGCCTTCCTCCTCGGGCCGTGGGCCCGGCTGGAGGCCGACTTCATCCAGTACCGGATCGCGCTCGGCCTGCTCGGCGTCGGGCTGGTGCTGTGGCTGTTCACCTGGTTCACCAACCGGGGCGTGCGCGCCAAGAAGACCGGCTTCCGCGACATCGAGCACCTGGGGGAGTGACCCGTCGGGTGAGCCCGCGTCTCGCGCCCGGCCACCGAATCGGGGCGAGACGTGCCGCCGCCGTACCCTGGACCGGTGAGCAGCATCCCCGACCTCGCGACCCTGCACGCCCTGGGCGCCGCCCAGCAGCCGTCGTACCCCGACCGCACCGCCGTCGACGCGGCGGTCCAGCGGCTGCGGACGGCACCGCCGCTCGTCTTCGCCGGTGAGTGCGACGAGCTGAAGGGCAAGATCGCGCAGGTCGCGCGGGGTCAGGCGTTCCTGCTCCAGGGCGGCGACTGCGCCGAGACGTTCGCGGGCGTGACCGCCGACAACGTGCGCAACAAGCTGCGCGTGCTGCTGCAGATGGCCGTCGTGCTGACGTACGCCGCGTCCGTGCCGGTCGTCAAGGTCGGCCGGATCGCCGGGCAGTACGCCAAGCCGCGCTCGTCCGACCTCGAGACCCGCAACGGCGTGACGCTGCCGGCCTACCGCGGCGACGCCGTCAACGGCTACGACTTCACCCCCGAGGCCCGGATCCCCGACCCGCAGCGCCTCGTGGACGTCTACAACTCCTCGGCCTCGACGCTCAACCTGGTGCGCGCGTTCGTCACCGGTGGCTATGCCGACCTGCGCCAGGTGCACACCTGGAACACCGACTTCGTCCGCGAGTCTCCGGTCGGCCAGCAGTACGAGGCGATGGCCAACGAGATCGAGCGCGCACTGACGTTCATGAAGGCGATCGGGGCCGACCCCGACGAGTTCCACCGGGTCGACTTCCACTCCAGCCACGAGGCGCTCGTGCTGGAGTACGAGCACGCGCTGACCCGCATCGACTCGCGCACCAGCACGCCGTACGACGTCTCCGGGCACTTCGTGTGGATCGGTGAGCGCACCCGTCAGCTCGACGGCGCGCACGTCGAGCTGATGAGCCACATCCGCAACCCGATCGGCGTCAAGCTGGGCCCGTCGACGTCACCCGACGACGCGCTGGCGCTGGCCGCGAAGCTCAACCCCGACAACGAGCCGGGCCGGCTGACCTTCATCACCCGCTTCGGCGCCGGCAAGATCCGCGACGGCCTGCCGACGCTGGTCGAGAAGGTCACCGCCGCCGGGCTCGAGGTCGCCTGGGTCTGCGACCCCATGCACGGCAACACGTTCGAGGCCAGCTCGGGCTACAAGACCCGCCGCTTCGGCGACGTGATCGACGAGGTCCAGGGCTTCTTCGACGTGCACCGCTCGCTCGGCACCTGGCCCGGCGGCCTGCACGTCGAGCTCACCGGCGACGACGTCACCGAGTGCGTGGGCGGCGGTGAGGACCTGCTCGAGATGGACCTCGGCAACCGCTACGAGTCGGTCTGCGACCCGCGGCTCAACCGGGTGCAGTCGCTGGAGCTGGCGTTCCTCGTCGCGGAGATGCTCCGAGCCACCACGTCCTGAGCCTGCGTCAGGACGGGTCAGCCGTCCTGCGCCAACCTGGCGTGGAGTCCGGCGATGACGGTCTCGACGCCGAACGCCCAGACCTGCTCGTGGTCGCCCACGTCGGTGGCGACCGAGCGCACCAGGGGGAACGACTCGGCCGGGAGCTCGTCGAGCTGGGTCTCGGGCGTGTCGCCGCGCGCCGCCATGCTGCGCTCGGTGCCGATCATCAGGGCCAGGAACGACACGGTCTTGACCGCGGCGAACGCGTCGGCCGGCGCGAAGCCCGCCTCCCGGAAGGCGGCCAGCGCCACCTCGAAGGACGCGGTCGCGAGCGCGCCCTGGACCGGGCGCTGCTGGAGCGCGTGGAAGGCGCCCGGGTGCGTGGCGGCGATGCCGGTGACGGCGCCGGTGAACTGGCGGACCCAGTCCTCCCAGGTGACCGGGCCCGTGGGCAGCTTGGCCTCGGCGAGCAGCATCTCGACGATCCCGTCGGTGACGGCCTCACGTGTCGGGACGTGGTTGTAGAGCGAGGTGACGTGGACGCCGAGCTCGCCGGCGATCCGCCGGAGGGTCACCGCGTCCGGGCCGTCGCGGTCGGCGAGCCGCACTGCGGTCTGCAGGATCCGCTCGCGGGTCAACGCCGCCATGGCCACCTCGTCTCTTGACAAACCTACGCCGTAGGTTAACCCTGACCTACACTGTAGGTCGACGCCGGCTCGCCGGCCGAAGGAGGAATCGTGTCGTTCACCCAGGCCGAGCTCGAGACGAAGCTGGCAGAGCTCATCGACCGTCACCACGTGCCGGGTGCGCAGCTGGCCGTGCTCGACGGCGAGACGATCACCGAGGCGGCGGCGGGGGTGCTCAGCATCCGCACGGGGGCCCCGGTCACCACCGATGCCCTGTTCCTACCCGGTTCGATCGGGAAGCTCTACACGGCGACGCTGGTCCTGATGCTCGTCGACGAGGGCCTGATCGACCTCGATCGTCCGGTGCGAAGCTACCTGTCCGGCTTCGAGGTCCGCGACCACCACGCGCGTGACACCGTGACCGTGCGCGATCTGTTGCGGCACACCAGCGGCTTCGACGGCGACATCTTCATCGACACCGGGCGCGGCGACGACGCGCTCGAGCGGTACCTCGAAGAGATCGCCGACCTCCCGCAGATCTGCGAGCCCGGCGCCGTGTGGAGCTACAGCAACAGCGGCTACGCGATCCTCGGCCGGCTCGTCGAGGTGGTCGCCGGCACGGTCTACGAGACCGCGCTGCGCGACCGGCTGCTCACCCCGCTCGGGCTGAAGCACTCGGTGGTCTTTCCCGAGGAGGCGATCACGCACCCCGTCTCCGTGGGTCACGATCCCGACCCCGAGGACCCCGAGGCCCATGTGGTGAGCGAGCCGTGGGGACTGTTCCGCTCGTGCGGGCCGATGGGCGCCTCGCTCGTCGCGAGCGCCGCCGACGTGATCCGGTTCGCCCTGCTGCACCTCGACGGCGGCGTGAGCGCCGACGGCACCCGCCTGCTCTCCGCCGACCTGGTCGCCGCGGCCCAGGAGCCGCAGGTCACGCTCGTCGACGACACGGTGCTGGGCGAGGCGTGGGGCCTGGGCTGGATCCTGGACCACTTCGGCGACGTCGCCGTCATCGGCCACGACGGGAACTCGCTCGGCCAGAACGCCTTCATGCGGCTGGCGACCGAGCAGCGGTTCGGGTTCTGTCTGCAGACCAACGTCGAGAGTGCGCTCTCGATGTACCGCGAGCTCGCGGCCTGGCTGTTCGGCGAGCGGCTCGGCGTCGCCCCGCGGCAGGACCCGGAGCCGCTCCCGTCCCGGGTGGTGGCCGATGCGGAGCGGTACGTCGGCACCTACCGCCGCGAGGGCCTCTCCTACGAGGTCGCCCGGGCGGGCGACGGATCGCTGGTGGCGAGCGTCGACGTCACCCACGCGGCCGCCGAGCTGCAGAACCTGCCGCCGATGAACGAGCTGCCGCTGATCCCGGTGGAGCGGGACCAGTCGTTCCTGCTCAAGCTGCCGATCGCGGACAGCGAGCTGCTGGCCGTCTTCTTCAACCCCGACGACGACACCGCCACGCCGACGTACCTGCACTTCGGCGGCCGGGCCCACCGGCGGGTGGGGTGACCTGACAGGATCGTCGCGTGATCGACCTGCGCTCCGACACCCTGACGAAGCCCACCGGCGACATGCGTGCGGCGATGGCGCGCGCCGACGTCGGTGACGACGTGTACGGCGAGGACCCGACCGTCGCGCGGCTCGAGGAGCGGGTCGCCGGGCTGCTCGGCCACGAGGCCGCGCTGTTCACGCCGACCGGGTCGATGGCCAACATGCTCGCCGTACGGTCGCTCGTCGGGCCCGGCCAGGAGGTCCTCTGCGAGGCCAGCGCCCACATCGCGCGGGCCGAGCTGGGCGCGCACGGGGCCTACACCGGGCTGACCATGCGCACCTGGATCCACCCGCGCGGCCAGGTCGACCTCGACGCGATCCGCACGATCTTCGCGCCCGACATGGGGCCGTTCTTCGTGCCGACCGCCGCGATCTCGGTCGAGAACACGCACAACTTCGCCGGAGGAGCGGTGCTGCCGCTCCAGGACCTGCGGGACCTGCGGGAGTACGCCACCGGTGTCGGCGTCCGGGTGCACGTCGACGGCGCCCGCATCTGGAACGCCCACGTGGCCACCGGCACGCCGCTCGCGGAGTACGGCGCGATCGCCGACGTGATGTCCGTCTGCCTCTCCAAGGGGCTCGGCGCCCCGGTCGGCTCGTTGATGGCCGGCAGCGCCGACGCGATCGCCGAGGCGCGCATCTGGCGCAAGCGGATGGGCGGCGGCATGCGCCAGGTCGGCATCCTGGCCGCGGCCGGGCTGCACGCCCTCGACCACCACCTCGACCGGCTCGCCGACGACCACGCGCACGCCCGCCTGCTCGCCGAGGCCTGCGGAGTCGACCCCGCGACCGTGGACACCAACATCGTGGTCGTGCGCCGCTCCGACGCCTCCGACTTCGTCGCGGCCGCCCGCGAGGAGGGGGTGCTGGTCTCCGCGGTCGGGCCCACCGCCGTACGCCTCGTCACGCACCTCGACGTCAGTCGCGACGACGCCGAGAAGGCGGCCGCGGTGCTCGGCCGGCTAGCCGGCGCCCACCAGTGACACCTCGCTGATCGCGGTGTAGTCGCGGGCCGCGCGGCCGGTGCCGGGTGCGGAGACCGAGACCAGCCGCAGCGTGACCGTCGTCGTGGTGATGTCGACGTCGACGGACTGCACGCCTGTGGTGTCCTCGAGGTCCTGGGTGACCGTGCTGCCGTCGTCGAAGACCCACTCGACGCGGTCGGTCCGCCGGTTGCCGTGGTACCAGTCCAGCTCGCGGCCGCGGCCGTCGCGAGCGGTCTTGGCGTAGCCGTTGATCAGGCCGACGCTGCGCAGCCTGGTGTCACCGGCGAGCGTCAGCACGATCTCCTTGCCGGTGCCGTCGCCCGGCATCCGCCACGTCGTCTCCGGGATGCCGTCGAGCATGTTGGCGGCCTCGTAGTCGACGGGCTTGCCGCTGATGTCCTGTCCCGGCGGGGCGGTGTCCGGCACCTCGACCTTGGCGCCCGCGGTGACGCCGGACGGGTCCGTGGAGGCGGACGGCCTCCCACTGTCGCTCGAGCCCGGGCCGTCCTGCGTCGAGGCCGAGTCGCGGGGTCCGGTGCGGCCCGCGCCCGCCGGGTCGTCGCCGTCGGAGACCAGCCAGATGCCGAGCCCGGCGACCGCGACCAGGGCGAGGGCCACCAGGGCCCACATGCCCCACGGCGGCCGTGGCCCGCGGTGCTCGGCGTACGGCGGCTCCGGCGCCGGCGGCGGCTCCTCGACCTCGTCGGCGAACAGCGGGAACCGCGGCGACGGCGGGATCGCCGGACGCTCGGCGGTGTCGGTGCGCCAGCCGGCGTCGGTGGGGGCGCGGTCGATGGGGTGACCGCAGTTCGTGCAGAAGCGGCCGACCCCCAGCTCGTGACCGCAGCTCACGCAGAACTTCATCTGACTCCTCGTGGGCCGTCACGCTGGCCCGGCGCCAGACTAGTGGTAGCTCCCGCGCACGAGGGGTGGTGGTCCGAGGGTGCTCGTGCTTTCGCCCGCCGCTGCGCTGCGGGGGAGGGCGACGGGCACCCTCGGACGGCCACAGGCTAGGTCCGCATGGTCGGCACGCGTGGGCGAATGACGGGTACTAGGACCAAAGGGCAGAGGGCACCGCGACACCCTGCTCACACCGCGATGTGCGGCACCTCGCCCTCGAGCTTGCGGCGCGGTGCGAGCTCGACCGTGAGCATCGCGGCCAGCACCATCAGGCCGCCGACGAGCATGCGCATCGTGACCGACTCACCGCCGAGCAGGACGGCGAAGAACGCCGCGAACACCGGCTCCATGCTCATCACGATCGCCGTGCGCGTCGCGGAGAGGTGCGCCTGGGCCCAGGTCTGGCCGAGGAGCGCCAACGCGGCCGGGAAGACGGCCATGTAGAGCACCGAGAGCCAGTCCCGGCCGTTGTCGGGCAGCACGATGCCGTGCGGCGCGCTCGCGACCAGGCAGATCGCCGCGACCATCACCACCTGCAGGATCGACATGCCCAGCGCGTCCCGGGCGCTCGACCAGGCGCCGAGGCCCACGATGTGCAGCGCGTACAGCATGGCGGCGACCAGGGTGAGCGCCTCGCCGTACCCGACCGAGAAGCCCTGCAGGGTCAGCACCGCGAGGCCCGCGGCCGCGAGCAGTACGGCGAGCCAGGTCATCGCGGTGATCCGGTTGTGCAGCAGCACCGCCGCGAACAGCGGCGTCGCCACGACGTACATCCCGGTGATGAAGCCGGAGACGCTCGCAGGGGTGTGCGCCAGGCCGGCGGTCTGCAGGATCTGGGCGACACCGTAGACGCCGCCGAGGACCACGGCCTGCCGGCGTGCCGCGGGGGAGAGCCGCAGCACCGCGCGCGGCGCGACCGCGAGCAGGAGCAGCCCCGCGATCGTGAACCGCACCGCGAGGAAGTCGAGCGTCGGGACCCGGTCCAGCAGGTCGTGGATGAGGAAGAACGTGCTGCCCCACGCGGCGCAGATCGCGAGCAGGGCGGCGGTGGCAGCCACCGTGATCAGCCGGCCGCCGGGCTCGCCCGGCGGCGCGGCCGGGTCGTCGCTCATCGGGCGCGGGGCCGGTTGGTGGTCTTGTGCTCGGGCGCCCGGATCAGGTCGGCGTCGAGGTCCGCACGCCGTGCGACGTAGGAGAACCCGCCCCCGGTGGCGGGGTCGTAGTGCACGACGGTCTCGTCGGCCTGCATCCGCAGCAGCCACCGCTCCACCCGGTCGAGCATGCCGTCGGCCACCTCCATGCCCGCGCGGCGCCGCGCCTCGGTGCGGAGCATCATCAGCGGGTAGGCCCAGCGGTGCCTCTTGTCGACCGCCCAGGGGATCAGGTCGTCGTTGCGCTCCAGGCGGCGGTCGAGCCCCTTGCGGCGGCGGAAGTTCCCCCACATCGAGGGCACGGTCTCGATGTCGTAGCGCCGGCGGTACTCCTCGGCCATCCAGGCGTAGGTCCGGCCCTCCTCGAACCACCGGAGGACCTCGTCCTCGTCCACGATCTTGCGGGTGGGCATGCCTACGCGTCCGTCCTGTCGATCGTGGCGTGCGACCGCAGCTTCTTCAGCAGCGGGATGTCGCGGGTGTCGACGTCGCGCGAGTCGGGCGTCTCCAGGATGAAGGGGACGCCCGCGATCGCCGGGTGGGCGAACAGCTCCAGGAAGGGGTCCTCACCGATGTGGCCCTCCCCGATCCGCTGGTGGCGGTCCTTGAACGCCCCGCGCACGTCCATCGAGTCGTTGGCATGCACGAGCCGCAGCCGTCCGGGACCGCCGATCTCGACGATCCGGTCGACGGTCGCGGTGGTGCCGCCCGGCTCGTCGAGCGGCGCGCCCGCGGCGAACACGTGGCAGGTGTCGAGGCAGATCCCGGCCCGGGGATGGTGGTCGAGCGCGTCGAGGTACGCCGCGAGGTCCTCGACCCCCGCACACAGCGACCGGCCCTGGCCGGCCGTGGGCTCCAGCAGCAGCCACGGGGCCGCGTCGCCGGCCGAGCCGGAGGACAGCGCCTCCAGCAGCGGCAGCAGCCCCTCGCGCACCTGCCGCATCGCGGCGGCGTGCCGCGCGACGCCGTCACCCTCACCGGGGTCGACGTACGAGCCGGTGTGCACGACGACGCCCTCGGCGCCGATCTCGGCCGCCCGCCTGAGGTTGTGGGCCACGGAGGCGACCGAGCGCTCGTACGTCGCCGGCGTGGGCGAGCCGAGGTTCACGAGGTACGGCGCGTGGATGAACACCCGGGTCCCGCGCTCGCCCATCAGGTCGCGGAACCGCCGGTCCTCGGCGGGCCTGCCGGCGCTCAGCGCCCAGCCGCGCGGGTTGCCCGCGAACACTTGGAACGTCTCGCAGCCGACCAGGTCGGCGTTCGCGACCGCGCCGTCCACGAGGCCCTTGCCGACCAACACGTGGGTCCCGATCGGGTTGCGGAGAGTCGGGTCGAGCACCCGCACAACCTAACGGTCAGATGCTGCTCAGATGACACTGAGGGTGATGGTGGACCCCACCGGGACCATCTCGCCGCCACCGGGGCTCTGGGAGAACACGAAGCCGAGGCCGAGGTAGCCGCTGGCGCGCTCGGTGACGACGTGGAAGCCGAGGTCCTCGAGCTCCTGCGTGGCGGCCTCGACGCCCTGGGCGCGGACCGACGGGACCTCGATCAGGTGCGGGCCCTTCGACACCACGAACGAGACCGCGTCGCCGCGGTGCAGCGTGGTGCCCGAGGGCGGGTCCATCGAGATCACGTCGCCCTCGTCGACGGTGTCGGAGTACTCCCGGCCCGAGACGCTCCCGTCGAGGCCCTTCGCGTCCGCCCAGGCGAGCGCGTCGTCGGCGTCCTTGCCGACCCAGTCCTTGAGCGTGACCGGCTTGGGCCCCTTGCTGACCACGAGGTCGACGGCCGCGTCGGGACGCAGCGTGGTGCCGGCCTTGGGCGAGGTGGCGATCACCACGCCCTTGTCGACGGTGTCGGACCACTTCTCGGTGGTCGTGCCGTAGCTGAGGTGGGTCTTGGCGAGCGCGTCCTGCGCCTGGTCGACGGTCATGCCCTTGAGCTTGGGGACGTCGTAGCGCTCCTTGCCCAGCGACAGCGTCACCGTGACGGTGCCGCCGTCGAGCACCTTCGACCCGGGTGCGGGGTCGGTGGCCACGACGTCGCCGGCCGGCACGGTCTCGGAGTAGGCCTCGTCGCCCCAGGCGACCTCGAGCCCGGCGTCCGTGAGCCGCTGCTCGGCAGCGGTGCGGCTCATGCCGAGCACCCCGGGGGTCGAGGTGTAGCGGCCGTCGAGGAACCACCCGGCGCCGGCGCCGGCGCCGGCCACGGTCAGC
>NZ_CATNLZ010000037.1:168645-283149 GCF_950101795.1 Nocardioides sp. T2.26MG-1
CCGCGACCCGCAGCAGCACCAGGCCGCGGCGGGACCGCCGCGGCCGCGTCGGTGGCGGGGTGCGACGGGCGGGCGGGCTCGGCGGCGGTGCCGCCGAGCGCCGGTCGAGGGTCTGGATGGGCGTGGTCTGGTCGGCGTGAGCCTCGGCAGCCTGCGAGGGGCTCACGATCTGGGAGGGGGCCATCAGCGTGGCGAACTCGCGGGCGTCGAACGGGTCCGGCGCGGTGTCGTCGGGCGACGGCGCCTCGACCCGCTGGGCCTGCATGAGCAGCGGCGTCAGGTCGGCGGTCAGCTCCGGGTCGTCGCGCACCCCCTCGGCGAGCGCGTGCGCGACCCGGTGCAGCTGGTGGAGCAGCACGCCGGCGTCCGCGGGGCGCAGGCCGCGGTCGCGGGCGGTCGCCCGGGCGACGAGCGCGTCGACGTACGCCGGGATGCCCGGCTCGAGGCGCGACGGCGGCGGCACGTCCTCGTGGACGTGCTTGTAGGCGACCTGGATCGGGCTCTCGCCCTCGTGGGGCTTGGCGCCGGTCAGCAGCTCGAAGAGCACCACGCCGGCGGCGTACACGTCCGCGCGCGCGTCGGCACGGCCGTCGACCACCAGCTCGGGGGCGAGGTAGGAGACGGTGCCGATCAGCACCCCGCCGGTGGCGGTGTGCTGCGTGTCGGCGCTGACCGCGCGGGCCAGCCCGAAGTCGGCCACCTTGACCCGGCCGTCCTCGGCGATGAGCACGTTCTCGGGCTTGACGTCGCGGTGGATGATGCCGGCCCGGTGGGCCGCGGCCAGGGCGGACAGCACCGGCTCGATCAGCGCGAGCGCCCGCGCCGGCGGCATCGGGCTCTCCTTGCGGATCAGGTCGCGCAGGGTGATGCCGTCGACCAGCTCCATCGCGAGGAACACCGTGCCCTGGTCGTCGCCCTGGTCGTAGACCGCCACCACGTTCGGGTGCGACAGCCGGGCGGCCGACCGCGCCTCGCGCACGAAGCGGGCCGCGAACTCGGCGTCGTCGCCGAGGCCCGGGTGCATGATCTTCACCGCGACCGTGCGGTCGAGGCGGATGTCGGAGGCCTCGTAGACACTGGCCATGCCGCCACGCGCGATGCGGGCGCCGATCCGGTAGCGACCCTCGAGCAGCCGGCCGGTCATGGGGTCGCCAGCGGCGTCGGCGCCCGTGTGGGCGTGCCGATCGGACTGCCGGTCTGGCGGCACAGCGACCCTCCTGCGCTCCTGATGGGGAAGGACCAGGAGACTCAATGGTACGGACGCCGGTGCGCCGGACGGTGCTGAGCCGCCTCCGGCGTGGCGTGGACCACGGTGGGAGACTGGTCACCATGAACCAGCCACGACTCGCCGACACCGACCTCGCCGCCCTCGTCCCGGAGTGGCTGGACTGGGCCGAGGCCGCCAGTCTCCTCGGGGTCACCGTCGCGAAGGTCCGCACGATGATCCGCGAGCACGAGCTCGCCGCGGCGGTGCCGACGCCCGGCGCCGGGCAGCGGGTGCCCGCCGACTTCATCCAGGACGGCGTGGTCGTCAAGGGCCTGCCGGGCCTGCTGACGATCCTGCACGACGGCCGCTACGACGACCGCGAGTGCATCGCGTGGCTCTTCACCGACGACGACCTGCCGGGCCGGCCGATCGACGCGCTGCGCGAGAACCGTGGCTCGGAGGCCAAGCGCCGCGCCCAGGCCATGGCGCTGTAGCCGATCCTCAGACGACCCGCTGGGTCGCGGCGGACGCCAGCTGGCGCAGTACGCCGCGGGCGTCCTCGTCGATGTCGGCCTTCTCCAGGGCCGCGACCGCGTGAGCGGCCAGCTCGCCGATGACGGACTCGACCTGGGCGTGGGCGCCGGAGTCGTCGATGATGCCGCGCAGCTCGGCGACCTGCTCGACGGCGAGGGCGGTGCCGAGCGAGCGGTCGAGGAGCGCCGCCGCGGCCGGCTCCGCGGCGTCCAGGGCGAGCGCGACCAGCACGGTGCGCTTGCCCTCGATCAGGTCGTCGCCGGCGGGCTTGCCGGTGGCGTCCGGGTCGCCGAACACCCCGAGCAGGTCATCGCGCAGCTGGAAGGCCTCGCCCAGCGGCAGCCCGAACGCGGACAGCTCGGCCATCGTCGCCGGGTCCGCCCCGCCCAGGGCCGCGCCGATGTGCAGGGGCCGCTCGATCGAGTACTTCGCGGACTTGTAGCGCAGCACGGTCATCGCGGTCTCGACGTCCGCCCGGCCACGCGCCTGTACGGAGACGTCGAGGAACTGGCCCGCGATCACCTCGGCCCGGCACCGATCGAAGACCTCGAGGGCCGGCGCCACCTGCGTGATCGGCAGGCCGCACCGGCGGAGCAGCTCGTCCGACCAGCTGAGCAGCAGGTCGCCGAGCAGGATCGCCGCGGCTGCGCCGTACTGCTCGGGGTCCCCGCGCCACTGCGCGCCCCGGTGCTCTCCCTCGAACAGCCGGTGGGTCGCCGGCCGGCCGCGCCGGGTGTCCGAGGCGTCCATGAGGTCGTCGTGCACCAGCGCGCTCGCGTGCAGCAGCTCCAGGGACGCGCAGGCGCGCACCAGCGCGTCCTCGTCCGGGACGTCCGCGGCCACGGCCCGGTGGCCCCAGTAGCAGAACGCCGCACGGAACCGCTTGCCGCCGGAGACCGAGGCGTGCGCCTCACGGACCAGCCGGGCCGCGTCGCTCCCCAACGGGGCCAGCGTCGCGGCCTGGTCGTCGATGAACGCGTCGAGCGTGGTCTGGATCCGCCCACGGAACGCCGTGCTGTCCCAGTCCTGCCCGTCTGTGCCACCGGTCGCCGTCACCCGGCCGAGACTAGTGGCCGTCTCCGCTCGCCCGCCGGGGCCTCCGACGTTCTCGCGTCGACGGCCACCAGCCAGTGGACGCCGCCGGGCCCGGGCCGGTGTCGTCCCTAGACTCCTGGGCATGGCGAACCACGAGGCTCGGCGGATCGGCGATCTCGTCCGCGAGGGCGAGCGGTCGTTCTCGTTCGAGTTCTACCCGCCCAAGGACGCGGCCGGCGAGGAGCAGCTCTGGCAGGCGATCCGCGAGCTCGAGCCCTACCGGCCGACGTTCGTCTCGGTGACGTACGGCGCGGGCGGGTCCACGCGCGACTCCACCGTGAGGATCACCGGCCGGATCGCCGCGGAGACGTCGCTGACCGCGATGGCGCACCTGACCTGCGTCGGCCACACCCGGGCCGAGCTCGAGTCCATCCTCGACGCCTACGCCGCGGTCGGCATCGGCAACGTGATGGCGCTGCGCGGCGACCCCACGGAGGGGCCGCGGGCGCTGTGGACGCCCACCGAGGGCGGCCTGACGTACGCCGAGGACCTGGTGCGTCTCGTGCGCAGCCGCGGTGACTTCAGCATCGGCGTGGCGGCGTTCCCCGAGGGCCACCCGTCCGCAGCATCCCTCGACCACGACGCCGACGTGCTGGTCGCCAAGGCGCGGGCCGGGGCGGAGTTCGCGGTCACCCAGATGTTCTTCCGCGCCGCCGACTACTTCGCGCTGGTCGAGCGGGTCCGCTCGCGTGGCGTCGACCTGCCGATCCTGCCCGGCATCATGCCGATCCTGAACCTCGCCAACATCCGCCGGCAGGGCGAGCTGATCGGCACCGACGTGCCCCACGAGGTCGTCGCCCGGATCACCGCCCACGAGGGCGACCCTGCGGCGATGCGCGCCGAGGGCATCGCGATCGCCGCCGAGCTGTGCGACGAGCTGCTGGCCGGGGGAGCGCCGGGCCTGCACTTCTACACGCTCAACCGCTCCAAGGCCACGCGCGAGATCTTCGCGGCGCTGAACCTGTCGGTCTGACCGGCGCCCGTCAGGCCGGACCGACCTCGGCGGCGACGAGAGCGGCCGAGAGGCCGACGAACGGCAGCCCGGCGCCCGGGGTCGCGTGGGCTCCCGCGGCGTACACACCCGGGATCGGCGTGCCCGGGCCGAGCCGGTGCCGCATCGTCGCCCGGCCCTGCCACAGCACGCCCATCGGGGAGCCGCCCCACCGCTCGACCTGGTCGCGAGGGCTGCGGTCGACCCGGGTGACGACCCGGGGGCGCAGGTCGATCTTGTGCCGGGCGAGCGCTCGCAGGATGTCCTCCGAGAGCCGGCCGCGGCCGTGCACGGTCAGCGCCGAGCCGCCGTCGGGTGCGCGGCCCCCGGTGCGCACCACCAGCATCGGGTCGCCGTGCAGCACGAGCTCGTGCGGGAGGTCCGGTGCCGGGCCGTCGAGGCCCACGTGCACCACGACCGGTGGGATCGCCGGCATCGAGCGGGCGACGTACGGCGCGAGCGCCGGCAGCCGGCGCGGGTCGACGGCGCACACCACCACGTCGGCGTCGAGCTCGCCGCCGCCGGCGCTGACCGCGACGGCCCGGCCCTCGCGCACGACGACGTCGGTCGCCTCGGTGCCGGTGACGGTGGTGACGCCGCGGGTCGTGAGCCGGGCCGCGAGGGCGTCGCCGAGCCGGGCCATCCCGCCCTCGACCGTCCAGGCCCCGAAGCGCTGCTCGACGTACGCCGTCAGGCCCATCCAGGCCGGGACGTTGCGCAGGTCGTGGCCCTCGGCGACGAGCGGGTGCCCGGCGACCATCCGGAGCCGCTCGTCCTTGAACGTGCGCTTGAGCCGCTTGGCGAGCGTCTCGCGGCTGTCGAACCGGGCGGCGAGCTCGCGGGGGAGGTCGTCGGGTCGCCACGGGTTCTCGAGGTAGCCGCGGCGCACCACGTCCCAGTCGTCGGAGTACGACGCGACATGGTCGACCCAGCGCTGCCCGAGGCCCGGTGCGAGCTCGTCGAAGGCCCGCAGCTGCGGCGCCCGGCCGGCCGGCAGCTGCACCGACGTGCCGTCCTCGAACCGGTGCTCGCGCACCACGTCGAGCGGCACGAGCTCCAGCTCGCGCTCGAGCGGCCGCCCCGTCTTGCGGAACAGGTCGCGGACCACCGCCGGCAGCAGCGTGTACGTCGGGCCCGCATCCCAGGCGTAGCCGTCGGCGGACACCTCCGCGAGGGCGCCGCCGAGGTCGGGGGAGCGCTCCACGAGCGTGACGTCGTGGCCGAGCTTGGCCAGCCGCAGCGCGGACGCGAGACCGCCGAAGCCGCCCCCCACCACCACGACCCGCGCCATGGGCCGAACCCTAGCCAGTGCCGGCTCAGTCCTCGGCGTCGAGCACCCGTCGCAGCGACTCCTCGTCGCGCCCCACCACGGTCGTGCCGTCGGCGGCGGTGACGATCGGCCGCTGGAGGGCACGCGGGTGGGCGGCCAGGGCGGCCAGCCACTCGTCGCGGTGGTCCGCGTCGCGGGGCAGGTCGATGCCCTCCTCGCGCGCCTCCTTCGGCCGCGCCACGTCCCAGGGCTCGAGGCCCAGGCGCGCGACCACCTCGCCGAGCTCGGCCGCCGTCGGCGGGTCGTCGAGGTAGCGCCGCACGGTGTACTCGACACCGGCCGCGTCGAGCTCGGCGACCGCCGTACGGCACTTGGAACAGGCGGGGTTGAGCCAGATCTCCATCACTCGACCTCGATCGTCGGGGCGCCGGTCATCGTCACGAGCTCGTCGTACGTCGTGGAGAAGACGGCGGCCGGGTGGCCGGCCGCGGCCCAGACCACGTCGTAGCGGCGCAGCCACGAGTCCAGGTACGTCGGAACCGCTGCCGGGTGCCCGATCGGGGAGACGCCGCCGATCACCTGGCCGGTGTGCTCGCGGACGAAGTCGGGCGTGGCCCGCTTGAGCTTGGTCACACCGAGTCGGGCGGCTACCTTCGCGGTGTCGACGCGGTGGGCGCCGGAGGTCAGAATGAGTGCCGGCGAGCCGTCCGCATCGAAGAGCAGGCTGCTGGCGATCGCCCCGACCTCGCAGCCGAGCGCCTCGGCGGCCAGGGCCGCCGTGTGCACGGAGTCGGGCAGGATGACGATGTCACCGGCGCCGCCACGGCGACGGTGGTCTTCGCGGAATCGGGTGATCGTCGGGTGCTCGGTGGTCATGGTGCGAGACCCTAGGGTCTTCGAGCAGGGGAGAGGAGTGCGGATGGCACCGCAGCGGCCGGTTTCGGTCATCGCCGCGATCTGGGCGCTGGTGGGCCTGATCGTCACGAGCGGGGTGACCGCTGTGCTGACCCTCGTGTTCACCGACGACCTCGACGCGTCCTGGGCTGCGGACCGGACCGACCTGGGGTCGGTCGACCCGCCCGCCTTCGCGCCGGTGGCGATCACGATGTTCGTCGTGGTCGCGATGCTCGCCGCCGTCCTCATCATGTTCCTCGGTCAGGGCCACAACTGGGCCCGGGTGCTGCTCAGCGCCATGGTGGTGCTGATGGCGATCGCCACCCTCGCCAGCCTGCGAGCGAACCCGCCGGCGCTGTTCGTGGTGCTCTCGGTCGCGTCCTTGGCGCTGGACGCTGCTGCCGCCGTGCTGTTGTGGCACCGCGACACCCGTGCGTTCACCAGCGACGCCCCGGTGGAGAGCAGCCTCCACTCCTGACGGGGACGTTCGCCGTCCCGGTCCCGGCTGCTGTCCTGTCCACCGCCCGCTCGGTCGCGGCCGCCCGGTGGTCTTGACGGGCCCCGGCGGGGGCGGTGTACGGTGGAGGCGTTCGAACACGTGTTCGAACCGCCCGGCGGGGACGACCTCGACCCCCGTCCCCGCCGGGTCCGGTCCACCGGATCCGGTGCAGTGCCAGGGGTCGCCGCTCTGGGGTCGACGGAGAGGATCCTCGATGAACCCCTATGCCCTTCCCGCCACCACCCACTCCTACCTCGCCCGGGCCGCGGAGTCGCTGAGCGAGGCGGTCGCGGCGACGGAGGTGCCGACCCGCTACGCCTGCGCGCACGTCGCGGCGCTGCGCGCCGCCGCCGCGCTGCTGGCGGCCCGGGCACACCCGGAGCCGGCGCGCCGTCGTCCCCAGCGCAACGCCTGGGTGCTGCTCGCCGAGGTGGCCCCCGAGCTCGAGGAGTGGGCCCGGTTCTTCGCCGCCGGTGCCGGCAAGCGGGCCGCCGCCGAGGCGGGGTCCACCCGTGCGGTCTCCGAGCGCGAGGCGGACGACCTGGTGCGTGACGCCGACCGGTTCCTCGCGGTCGTCGAGCGCTCGCTGGGCCTGGTCCCGCACGTCTCGGCCCCGCCTCGGGCGGCGGCGATGCGCGCGGGCTGATCCACGACAAGGGTTTTCCGCGATGCGGGCGAGCCCGGGCGGTCGGCACGCTGGGCGCATGCGACCACCTCTCGGCCCGCGCCGCCGCGCGGCGTGGATCCTCACCTTCGTGCTGCTCGCCGTCACGGGCGCCGCAGCGGTGCCGGCCGAGGCGGCCGTGCCGATCAGCGTCGCCACCGCGCGCTCCACCCAGGACGGATCGTCGGCGACGGTCCGCGGCTACGTCGTGGGGCAGCCGACCTCGTCGACCACGGTCGTCACCAGCAGCTTCCCGAACGACTACGCCCTCGCGCTCGCCGACGCGCCCGGCACGACCGACACCTCGCGGATGGTCTACGTCCAGGTGCCCAGCGCCTTCCGCTCGGCCTGGGGCCTGCGGTCCAACCCGGGGCTCATGGGCCGCCAGATCGACGTGACCGGCACGCTCGCGGCGTACTTCTCCCGGCCCGGCCTCACGTCGAGCACGGCGTTCGCGTTCGCCGGCGGTAGCGACCCGGCCAACCCGCCTCCGTCCGGAGGCAGCGGCGAGTACGACTCCACCTACTACGCCTCCGCGATCGGCAAGACCGGCAGTGCGCTGGAGTCGTCGTTGCACACGATCATCTCCAGCGGCGTCACCAAGCTGTCCTACGACGCGGTGTGGAACGCGCTCAAGGTGACCGACCGTGACCCGGCGAACGCCAGCCGCGTGATCTGCCTCTACAGCGGGTTCTCGCTGCCGGCCAGCGACAACGGCGGCGGCGCCGACCAGTGGAACCGGGAGCACGTCTGGGCCAAGTCGCACGGCGACTTCGGCACGGCCACCGGCCCCGGCACCGACCTGCACCACCTGCGCCCCGAGGACGTGACCGTCAACTCCGCGCGGGGCAACCTCGACTTCGACGAGGGTGGCAGCCAGAACGCCGAGGCGCCCGGCAACTTCGCCGACGCCGACTCCTGGGAGCCGCGCGACGCGGTCAAGGGCGACGTCGCCCGGATGATCTTCTACATGTCGGTGCGCTACGAGGGCGGCGACGGCTGGCCCGACCTGGAGGTCAACGACCTCGTCGGCAACGGCACCACGCCCCACATCGGACGGCTGTCGGTGCTGCTGCGGTGGAACGCCGAGGACCCGCCCAGCGCGTTCGAGATGCGCCGCAACGACGTGATCTACACCGACTACCAGCACAACCGCAACCCGTTCGTCGATCACCCGGAGTGGGCGGAGGCGATCTGGTGAGCCCGCCGCGGGCGGGACGCCGGTCCGGGCCCTAGGGTTGGGTCATGCCTCACGAGCGGTCCAGTGAACGGCCCAGCGAGCGGCCCAGCGAGCGGAGGAGCGCGGCGCGTACCTCCGTGGTGTGGGACGCGCTTCGCCCGGCCCTGGAGGGCGTCGCCATGGACGTGCTCGACATCGGTGGCGGCACGGGCGGCTTCGCGGTCCGGGTCGCGGAGCTCGGGCACCGGGTGACGGTCGTCGACCCGAGCCCCGACGCCCTCGCGGCCCTCGGCCGGAGAGCCCGCGAGCTCGGCGTGGCGGTCACCGGTCAGCAGGGCGACCTGTCCACGCTGCTCGACGTGACCGGCCCGGCCGCCGCGGACGTCGTGCTCTGCCACGGCGTGCTCGAGGTCGTCGACGACCCCGCCGCCGCGCTCGCCACCCTGCGCCAGGTGCTGCGCCCCGGCGGGACGCTCAGCCTCCTGGTCGGCCAGCGCCACGCCGCGGTGGTGGCCCGCGCGATGGCCGGGCACTTCGCCCAGGCCCTGGCACTGCTCGACCCGACGGACGCCTCCGGGGTCCGCGACGCGGGCACCGGCCGCTCGGGGCGTCGTTTCACCGACACCGAGGTCACCGGGTTGCTCGAGGCCGCAGGCTTCCGCGTCGACGCGGTGCACGGCATCCGGGTGTTCGCCGACCTGGTGCCCGGGTCGCTGCTCGACCTCGAGCCCGGGTCCACTGCGGCCCTGGTCGACCTCGAGTGCGCGGTCTCGGAGAGGCCGGAGTTCCGCCCGCTGGCGGCTCAGCTGCACGTGCTCGCGGGCTGACCCGTTTCGACAGCAGGTCCCTCGGGAACGGTTCTGTCACGATTTTCTGCAACCCGCCTACCGCGATGACCAGGCGCTGCCTAGACTTGAGGCGCTGGCCGGCGACACGGCGATGACCTTGTGGGGAGGAACGGTGCCACTCTCGGAAGAGGAGCTCCGACTGCTCGAGCAGATGGAGCGCGCCCTCGTCGAGGAGGACCCCAAGCTCGCCTCGACCCTGCGCGGTACGGCCTTCCGCCGCTCCGCCCGTCGACGGGCGATCTTCGCAGGGGTCTGTTTCGTCCTGGGCGTCGTCGTGCTGATGACCGGCGCGGTCGCCCGGATCACGCCGGTCGGGATCGTCGGCTTCGTGATCATGCTCGGCTCCGCCACGGTGGCCCTCACCGCGATCCGCGGCCAGCGCGGCCCCGCGGCTCCCGATCCCCGCTCGATCCAGCACCCCAGTCGCGGCGGCTTCACCGTCGTCGACGGCGGTCGCTCGGGCCGCACCCGCCGCCCGCGCCGCCACGGCCGCTCCGGCGGCTCCCACCACTCCTTCATGGAGCGGATGGATGAGCGGTGGCGCCGCCGCCGCGAGAACGGCGGGTTCTAGTCGAGACGCGCCAGCGGCTCGACTGACAGGCTCGCCCAGTCAGCGGCGGCAAGCGTCCGCGCGAGCGTGGCCCGTCGGACGCAGCTCCGTCAGCCGGCGCGCTCAGCCCACGTGGTCGACGACCCCGCCGTAGCGCGCCTCGACGGTCGCCGGGGTGCCGCGCGTCGGCCGCAGCGCGGCCAGGTCGAGCACCGACCGCGGCCACCAGGTGGCGCGCCGGCGCGACGCGCGGGTGGCCCCACCGGCGAGGGAGGCCAGCGCGACCCGTCCGTCCGCGCGCAGCCGTGCTCGGTCCGCCTCGGCAGGGGAGCGCGAGTAGCGCAGCCGCTCCAGGTCGGTGACGAGCCGGCCGAGCGCGCCGACGCCCTCCTGGGCGACCTCCGGCCCGTGCTCGGGCCGGTCGGGCGTCGTCGAGTCGACGGGCCGGCCGAGGTGGCCGACCAGCGCGTCGCGGGTCTCGCGTGGTGAGCGACCTCCGGGCCAGGTGATGCCGAGGTCGACCGCGGTGTCGCGCAGCTCGGCCCAGATGTCCTCCGGACCACCCGCCGCCAGGCGCCGGTCACGACGGCGGCGGCGGGCCAGGCTCGGGATCAGCAGCAGGCCGGTCACGAGGGCGACGCCGCCGACCGCGCGGAGGAGCGGTGCCCAGTGGATGCCGGCGTCGCCCTCGTCGTCCTGCGTCTGGGCGGCGGCGGTCTCGCTCTGGCTGGGCCGCTTGCTCGGTCCCGTGGCCGCGGACGCGGAGCGGGTCTGGGTGGTCTGGGAGGGGCCCTGGTCGTCGGGCACGCCGTTGACGGTGTACGACGGCACGTCGGCCGCCCGCCCCGCCGGGGTCGGCTCGAAGCGGACCCAGCCGGAGCCCTGGAAGTACAGCTCCGGCCAGGCGTGCATGTCGTGCGAGCTGTACATCCAGGTGCCCGGCCCGACCCGGTCGGGGGTGAGGAACCCGATGGCCACCCGGGAGGGGATGCCGAGCACCCGCGCCATCAGTGCCATCGCCGAGGCGAACTGCTCGCAGTAGCCGACCCGGCCGCCGGGCCCGTCGGTGAGGAAGGCGGTGAGGGCGTCGACGCCGTTGCCCTCGGTGTGCGTGGCGAGGGAGTACTCGAACCCGCCGGAGCTGCGGAACCAGTTCTGCAGCGCGACCGCCTTGTCGAACCGTGACGTCTTGCCCTCGGTGACGCTGGCGGCCAGCTCCCGGACGATCGGCGGGATGTCGGCGGGGTAGTCGGTGAAGGACTCGTTCACCTTGCCGGTCGACGAGCCGGCGTTCTCGAGGCGTTGGGCGCTCAGGTCGAGCTGCAGCGCGCTCATCGTGTAGTGCAGCCCGGCCGTGGTGAGGTCGTCGGGCACCGCCAGGTAGTCCATGGTGGAGGTGTCGTAGCGCCAGTCGCCCTCGGCCTGCACGTTGCTGGCCGGGAACTGCGTCGGCAGCCAGCGCGACTTGAACGTCGGCAGCACCTTGACGTCGTAGGGGATCTCCTCGCGAGAGACCTCGGCGTCGACCCCGGAGGGTGGCGGTAGCGGCCCGTCGGCGCGGTTCTCGGTGGGCACGTCACGGTCACCGGGGGTCCACTCGACGTCCGTGAAGTGGGTGAGCGTCAGGATCCGCAGGTAGGCCGGGGCCGGGTCCGTGGTCGTGACCTGCACGAGGTCGGTGTCCTCGCCGCGCCTGAGGTCGCGCACCAGGTTGGCCACGGGGTTGTCGACCCGGATGTCGTTGCCGTCGCCGCGACCGGGGCCGAAGTCGAAGAGCTGGAGGCCGGCCGTCGGGACGAGCAGGGGCAGGACCAGGGCCAGCGCCGTCGCGGTGCCTCCGATGCCGGTGGCGGTACGCCGCACCGCGTGCGATCCGGCCCCGAGCGAGATCGGGTCCCCGGTCTCGCGGTCCTCCGCGATCGGCCGGCCCCACCGGCTGACGTGCTCGGTCTCCTGGAGGAAGAGCAGGCCGAGGAACCCGGCCGCGGTGCCGACGAACACCCACCATGCGATCGGGGTCTCCACCATGCTCACCGGGATCGTGTAGATCGTGAGCAGCGGCAGTCCCGCGAGCGGCGCGCGGTGCAGCGTGCAGGCGAGGAGGTCGACCAGCACCAGGCAGACGAGACCACAGAGGATCAGCAGCGGGTCGATCGGCGCCTCGGTGGCCGGCACCGGCGCCGCGAAACCCTGGGCGCTGTCGATCGCGTCGCCGACGGCGGACCGCACCTCGGCGAGCATCCCGGTGCCGGGCACCAGCTCGCCCGTGATGAGCAGTCCCGCGACCAGCCCCGAGACCACGACCTGCGTGGCGACGACGGCCGCGCCCGGCCAGCGCCACCAGCGGGTGGCCGTGCCGGTCGCCGCGACGACGATGCCGAGCAGCAGGAGGGGGTTGAGGAAGCCGCCGGGTCGCTCGGCGAAGCCGCGCCACGCGTACATCGCGACGAGCGTGGTCATGGCGGCGACCGCGGCGAGCGTCACGCTGGCCGACAGGCTGCCGCGTGAGCGGGTCAGGGAGTGCATCATCCGATCGCCTCCGGTGCCGGCGCGGCGACGCCGCGCGAGCTGTGCGCGCTCGTGTGCCCGAGCTCCTGCCAGACCGCGTCGAGTCGGTCCCGCGGGCCGAGGGGCACCGCCCGCCAGCCCTGCTGGCCGAGCGCCTGGGTGGCGCCGCCGCTGGGTGGAGCGCCCGTCCAGGCGTCGACGTCGAGGGCGATCGCCAGCGCCGAGCCGGCCTGGTGCCGCATCCGGCGCAGCACCGGGAGGTCGGTGGGCATGATGCCGCCGAAGACCGCGACGGTGAGTCCACCGTGTGCCCCCTCGGCGAGCCAGGTCGTGTCGAGGTGCGCCTGCTGGGTCGGCTGCACCACGGCGAGTGCCTCCATGAGCGGTGCGGTGTTGAGGTCGGTGTCGCGCAGGTGCCAGGCGTTGGTGGGGTCCTCGCCGAGCGCGGTCACCAGGCGTACGGCGAAGCCGCGGTGGCTCAAGTGCACGGCGATGGAGGCCGCGGCCGAGACCGCCGCCTCGATCGAGGACGCGATGCCCTGGCCGCGGTGGGCGTAGGTGCGGTTGTCGAGGAACAGCGTCGCCCGGGACTGCCACGGCTGCTCCTCACGGCGGACCATCAGCTCGCCGAGCCGAGCCGAGCTGCGCCAGTGCACGCGGCGCAGGTCGTCGCCCTGGCGGTACTCGCGCACGGTGACGTCCTCCGCGCTGCCGGTGGCGAAGGCGCGCGGCCGGTTGTCGCCGGACCCGGTCCACGCTCCTCCGAGGGGGATCTGGGGGAGCAGCACGGTGCGGGGCGTCACCGTGAGCGGCACCGTGGTGCGGAAGGTCCGCCCGAGCTCGACCAACCCGAAGGGGTCGGTCACCCGCACCGACATCGGCCCGATCTCGAAGCGTCCGCGGACGTCGGAGCGGACCTGGTAGGACACGGACTGGCGCCAGCCCGTGCCGATGCCCTCGACGACGAACCGCGGCCGGGTGCCGAGCACGTAGGGGACCTGGTCCTCGAGCAGCAGCACGCCGTTGGGGCTGCGGCCCTCGTTGCTCAGCGCGAGCGAGACCCGGGCCGGCTGGCCGGCGGCCACCAGCTGCGGGGTGACAGTGCGCACCAGCGCGAGCCGGTAGCGGTTGCGTCCCACCACCCACGCGGTGAGCAGCGGCAGCACCAGCACCAGGATGCCGACCCGGGTGAGCGCGCTCTGGTCGAGCACGACTGCGCATACGACGGCGGTCACACCCGCGGCCAGGAACGCCCGCCCGCGGACGGTGAGCCCGGCCAGTGCCTCCCTCATCGCAGGTCCCCTCGGGTCGTTCCGGTCAGCGTGCGGAGCTGTCGGGCACCGACACTCCGGCGACGATGGTGTCGAGGATCGCGGTCGTGGACCGTCCGGTCATCGCCGCCTCGACGCTGGGGAGCAGTCGGTGGGCGAGCACCGAGCGCGCCAGCCGGGTGAGGTCGTCGGGGAGCACGTAGTCGCGGTCGTCCAGCGCGGCGGCCGCCTTGGCGGCGCGCACCAGGTGGAGGGTGGCCCGGGGCGAGGCGCCCAGCGTCAGCTCGTCCGACCGGCGGGTGGCGGACGCGATCGCGACGGCGTAGCGCTGCACGGCCTCCGAGACGTAGACCTGGCCGACGATCCCGATCAGCTTGCGCAGCTCCGAGGCGTCGGTGACCGGCTCGAGGTCGTCGAGCGGGTTGGTCCGGGTGTGGGAGTTGAGCATGGCGATCTCCGCCGCCTCGACCGGGTAGCCCACCGAGACCCGGGCCATGAACCGGTCGCGCTGCGCCTCGGGGAGCGCGTAGGTGCCCTCCATCTCGATGGGGTTCTGGGTGGCGATCACCATGAACGGCTGCTCGAGCTGGTAGGTCGTGTTGTCGACGGTGACCTGGCGCTCCTCCATGCACTCCAGCAGCGCCGACTGGGTCTTCGGCGAGGCCCGGTTGATCTCGTCGCCGACCACGATGTTCGCGAACACGCCGCCCGGGCGGAACTCGAACTCACGGGTGTTCTGGTTGAACACCGAGACGCCGGTGACGTCCGAGGGCAGCAGGTCGGGGGTGAACTGGATGCGCCGCACCGAGCAGTCGATGCTGCGGGCCAGCGCCTTGCTGAGCTGGGTCTTGCCGACCCCCGGCACGTCCTCGATCAGCAGGTGACCTTCGGCGAGCAGCACGACCAGCGAGGCGTTGACGACGTCGGGCTTGCCCTCGATCACCCGCTCGACGTTGCTGCGCACCCGACCGACCACGCGCGCCAAGGTCTGGAGGTCCGCGCCCCCCGCTTCAGTTCCCACGTCTGCGTCCCTTTCCCTCCTGCGTGACCCGTGTCACCGGATGGACCAACGGTAGTCGTCTCGGAAACCTACGGGCTCGGCTCCCCGCCCGATCCGACTCCTGGGATCACGGTTTGGTTGCGGTCCCGGTTCGTGTTCTGGGGGAGCGGCGTCGGGCCCCACGTTCTCCTCCACTCCGCTCCACCGGAGCGGCGCGCTCCCCACCAGCGCTCCACCTCGCCCGGTCGGTCGGCCTGCTGGCGCGTCGAAGGGCGCGCTGACCTGCGCAGATGCGGCGTACGCCGGGACCACGCGCCGGCGCTGCGCCGGCGCCGCGCCGGCGGCGAGCGCGCCCAGCACGGCCGAGATCCGCCGGGTCAACACGCACGATGTGGTTGACGGTGGAGCAAAGTGGCGTAAAGTGGTGCGAAGTGGAGGAAGGGTCACGTGGAGTGGACCGGAGTGGAGGCGCCCGATGTTCTTCATGGGCACCTACACCCCCAAGCTCGACGAGAAGGGACGGCTGTTCCTCCCGGCCAAGTTCAGGGATCGGCTGGCGGAGGGGCTCGTGGTGACGCAAGGTCAGGAGAACTGCCTGGTCGTGTGGCCCACGGACGTCTTCATGGAGGAGGCACGGCGCGCGCAGGCGACGCCGATGACGGTGCGCGGCGCCCGTGACTACGCCCGCATCCTGTTCGCCGGCGCCGACGAGGGCACGCCGGACAAGCAGGGCCGGGTCAGCATCCCGGCTCCGCTGCGCGAGTACGCCTCGCTCGACCGCGACGTGGTCGTGATCGGCGTCATGGACCGGATCGAGATCTGGGACCCGGTGCGGTGGCGCGAGTACTCGGCCGGCGCTCAGGCGAAGTTCGCCGAGCTCGACGAGCAGCCGGCACCACCCCCGAGCTAGCAGCAGGAGCACAGCAGGCGCACGGCACGACAACACCACAGCGATCCGCAGGACGAGGTCTCGAGCCCGCTCCCGCAGCCATCTGGGGCACCTTCCCCGGTTCCAGAGGGCCAACTTCCCCGAGTCACCACATCGGGAGCGGGCAGGGACCTGGTCAGGCGGATCGCCCCTTTCATCACCACGCAGCACCGTCCATCGCCACACATCGCTCGAGACAGTCGGGACACGAGGGTCGAACTCATGAGCATCGCGCCAGCACAGGCACCGGTCGAGGCGCCGGTGCGCCGCGTCCGGCAGCAGGCCCGCGACGCGGCGACCCTGATGGCCTTCTCCGCTGTGACCTCCGTCGGAGTCACGCTCGGGTTCCTGTTCCTCGCGCTCCTGGCTCGTCAGGCCTGACGATGCGGACCCCCTCCCACGTCCCGGTCCTCCTCGACCGGGTCGTCGCCCTCCTGGCTCCTGCGCTCGAGCGCGGGCAGCGGGACACCGTTCTCGTGGACGCGACCCTCGGCCTCGGCGGCCACACGGAGGCCGTACTGTCCCGGCTCGCGCTCACCCGCGTGATCGGGATCGACCGCGACCCCGAGGCGCTCGCGCTGGCGGGAGAGCGGCTGGCGCCGTTCGGCGACCGCTTCACCGGTGTGCACGCGGTCTACGACGAGCTCCCGGCGGTGCTGGCCGACCTCGGTCTCGCCTCGGTGGACGCGGTGCTCTTCGACCTCGGCGTCTCCTCGATGCAGCTCGACGTCCGCGAACGCGGGTTCGCCTACGCCGAGGACGCCCCGCTGGACATGCGGATGGACGGCAGCACCGGCATCACCGCAGCCGACGTGCTCAACACCTACGACGTGCGCGACCTGACCCGGGTGCTGCGCGACTACGGCGAGGAGAAGTTCGCCCGCAAGATCGCCGGCGCCATCGTGCGCGAGCGCGCGAAGGAGCCGTTCACCCGCTCCGGTCGCCTGGTCGAGCTGCTGTACGCCGAGATCCCCGCACCTGCCCGACGTACCGGAGGGCACCCGGCCAAGCGCACGTTCCAGGCGCTGCGGATGGAGGTCAACGACGAGCTCGCGGTGCTGCGCCGCGCGATCCCGGCGGCGATCGACGCGATCGGCGTCGGCGGCCGCGTGGTCGTGGAGTCCTACCACTCCCTCGAGGACCGGCTGGTCAAGCAGGCGTTCGTCGCCGCGACCCGCCTCGACGTCCCCGAGGACCTGCCGTTCGTGCCCGAGGGCCACGAGCCGTCCCTGCGCCTGGTGACCCGGGGCGCCGAGAAGGCCAACGCCGAGGAGATCTCCGAGAACCCGCGCGCCGCCTCGGTCCGGCTGCGCGCGATCGAGCGAACGAGAGAGGCAGCAGCATGAGCAGTCCGGTGCCCCAGGTCCGCTCGCGGATGCCGCGGATCGCCGAGGCCCCTTCGAGGCTCGCAGGCTCGCGCCTCAGGACGAGCGCTGTCGAGCGTGCCCGGCTGACGGTCGTCCCTCGCACCCGGGCCCAGGCGGCCCGGATGCCGTTCGTCGCCCTGGTGAGCCTCATGCTGCTCGGCGGTGTGGTCGGGCTCCTGCTGTTCAACACCTCGATGCAGCAGTCGTCGTTCGCGGCGACCGCGCTCGAGGGCCAGGCCACCACGCTCGCCGCCCGCCAGCAGGGCCTGCAGATGGAGCTCGACCGGCTGCGCGACCCGCAGCGGATCGCCGCCGCGGCCCAGCGCCTCGGGATGGTCCAGGCCTGCACCCCGGCGTTCCTCCGGCTGGGCACCGGCACGGTCACCGGTCGGCCCTGCGCGGCCGACGGCAGCGCCCGGTTCCGCATCACGCCGCCGACGCCGGTGAAGCCCGCCGCCCTCGATCCCGCGCCGCACGTCGTGCGGGTGACCGCGCCACCCGCGGCGAACACGTCGGGCGACACGGGCGACGGAGCCGCCGGGAACGGCGACGCAGGCGATAGGAAGAACCAGCAGCAACACCAGCAACATCAGCAACAGCAGCAACAGACCCGCCGCTGATCACCCGACCGACCACCGGAGACCACGTTGCGCCAGACCCGTCCTCCCCGCGGCTCCCGTCGGGGCTCCCCGCAGCTGCGGCTGCGGATGGGCTTCGTCGTGATCGCGATGGTGCTCTCGGTCTTCGGCGCCCGGCTCGTGCAGCTGCAGGGCCTCGATCCCAACTCGTACGCCGCGATGGCCTCCGCCGAGGGCCTGGTCGAGGTCGACCTGCCCGCCGAGCGGGGGGACATCCTGGACCGCAACGGCAAGCCGCTCGCCGGGTCCGTGGACGGGCTGATGGTGGTGGCCGACCCGCAGATGACCTCGGACAAGGCCCCCGAGCTCGCCCGGTTCCTCTACCACCGGCTCGACGTCGACTACGTCGACACCCTCAAGAAGCTGCGCGAGCAGGGGAGCCGCTTCGAGTACATCGCGCGCCGGGTGCCCGCGGCCAAGGCCACCGCGGTGGTCGCGGCCGCCGAGCACGCGGGCTTCGAGGGGCTCGGCACCCGCCGTGACCCGCTGCGTGACTACCCGGCGGGGGACGTCGCGGCCAACCTGATCGGCTTCATGGGCACCGACGAGCCGCTGGCCGGGCTCGAGCGCACCTTCGACCGGCAGCTCGCCGGCACCGACGGCTCCGCACGCTACGAGGTGGGCGGCGGCAACCGGATCCCGCTCGGCGAGAGCACGGTGACCGACCCGGTCGACGGCCGGGACCTGAGGACGACGATCGACCTCGACCTGCAGTGGTACACCCAGCGGGTGCTCGGCCAGACCGTGCAGGACGCCCGTGGCGACAGCGGGTTCGCCGTCGTCATGGACAGCCGCACCGGTGAGCTGCTCTCGGTCGCCGACTACCCGACGTTCGACGCCAACGAGCCGACGAAGTCGCCGAAGGCCGACCTGGGCTCCCGGGCCATGCAGGACGTGTACGAGCCCGGCTCGGTCGAGAAGGTGCTCACGGTCAGCTCGCTGATGGACCTCGGGCTGGTCACGCCGCGCACCAAGATCGCGGTGCCTCCGCAGCTGCAGCGCGAGGACCGGCCGATCAACGACTGGTTCACCCACGGCACCATCCACCTCACGCTCGCCGGCGTGATCGCGAAGTCCTCCAACATCGGCACGGTGCTGGCGGCCGACAAGTTCGAGCAGGGCCAGCTCTACGACTACCTGCACGCGTTCGGCCTCGGGCAGCGCACCGACATCGGGGTGCGCGGCGAGACCCAGGGGCTGCTGCCCGACGGCAGCGCGTGGACCCACCAGATGCAGGACCGCATCGCGTTCGGCCAGTCGCTCTCGGTCAACGGCGTGCAGATGGCCGCGGCGGTCAACACCATAGCCAACGGCGGCGTCCGGGTCTCGCCCAGCCTGGTGGAGGGCGAGGCGACCACCGACGAGGGCGAGGTCGTCGGCACCGACACCGCGACGAAGCGCCGGGTGATCAGCACCCAGGCCGCCCGCGACACGATGCGGATGATGGAGCGGGTGGTCGACCCCGACGTCGGCGTCGCGCCGGGCGCCGCGATCCCCGGCTACCGCGTCGCCGGCAAGACCGGCACCGCCCAGCGGGTCGGTGCCGAGTGCGGCTGCTACGACGGCACCTTCACGGTGTCGTTCGCGGGCTTCGCGCCCGCCGACGACCCCCGGTTCACCGTCTACGTCGTCGTGCAGAACCCCCGCAACGGCGGTGGTGGCGGCTCGGTCGGCGGCCCGGCCTTCGCGAAGATCATGAGCTACGCGCTGCAGCGGTACGCCGTCCCGCCGACCGGCACCCGGCCCTCCCGGCTGCCGGTGGAGTGGTGATCGCGGGGTTCGGCTCGACCGACGATAACCTCGCGTGGTGAGCGACTCGACCCGACCCGTGCGGCCGCAGCGGACCCCGCTCGCGACCGTGGCGCAGTGGGCGGCCGCCGAGGTCCACGGTGACGGCTCGGGGATCGAGGTCACCGGCATCTCGCTGTCCTCGCAGCGGGTCCGGTCCGGCGACGTCTACGCCGCCCTGCCCGGGACCCGCGCACACGGCATCGAGTTCATGGACGCGGCCGTCGAGGCGGGTGCCGTCGCGGTGCTGACCGACCACGCGGGCGCGACAGCGGCCGGGGCCCTCGGCGTACCCCTCCTGGTGGTCGAGGACCCGCGTGCGGTGCTCGGCCGGCTCTCGGCCAGGATCTACGGCGAGCCTGCGGCCTCGATGCGGATGGTCGGCGTCACCGGCACGCAGGGCAAGACCACCACCACGCGCCTGGCCGAGAGTGGGCTGGAGCACATCGGTGTGCCGGCCGCGGTGATCGGCACGGTCGGGACCCGGGTGGCCGGCGAGGACGTGCGGACCACGCTGACCACGCCCGAGGCACCCGACCTGCACGGGCTGTTCGCGATGATGCGCGAGCGCGGCGTGAAGGCCTGCGCGATGGAGGTGTCCAGCCATGCGCTCGTGATGGGCCGCGTGGACGGCGTGGTCTTCGACGTCGCGGTGTTCCTCAACCTGGGGCGTGACCACCTCGACTTCCATCGCGACCTGGACGACTACTTCGAGGCGAAGGCGTCGCTGCTCACGCCGGAGCGGGCCCGGCTCGGGCTGGTCAACATCGACGACGAGCACGGCAGGCTGCTGCTCGAGCGCGCCACGATCCCGTTGCGCACCTTCTCGGCGACGGGCGCGGACGCCGACTGGCGGGCCTCCGACGTCGAGCTGAGCGCCGAGGGCTCGGCGTTCGTCATCACGACGCCCGCCGGCGACCGGGTCGCGGCCCGGTGCCCCCTGCCCGGTGACTTCAACGTGGCCAACACCCTGGCCGCGGTCGCCGCGGCCGCCGAGGCGGGCCTGGACGCCGCCGCGGTCGCCGCGGGGATCGCCGCGAGCGGCGGCGTGCCCGGGCGTCTGGAGCGGGTGGACGCCGGGCAGGACTTCGTCGTGGTCGTCGACTACGCCCACAAGCCCGATGCGGTCGCGGCGGCGATCCGCACCCTGCGTCCCCTGACCTCGGGGCAGGTGATCGTCGTCCTCGGTGCCGGCGGGGACCGCGATCCCGGGAAGCGCCCCATCATGGCTGAGATCGCCGCTCGGCTGGCCGATCTACTCGTCGTGACCGACGACAACCCACGAACCGAGGACCCGGCCGCCATCCGGGCCGCCATGCTCGCCGGCGTCGAGACCGGCGAGGCGATCGAGGTCGGCGACCGGCGCGCCGCGATCCGCGAGGCGCTGCGCCGCGCCCGGCCGGGCGACATCGTCCTGGTGGCCGGCAAGGGACACGAGACCGGACAGGAGGTCGCCGGAGTGGTCCACCCCTTCGATGACCGCGACGTAGTGCGAGAGGAGATCGCGTGCTCGCGATGACGCTGGGCAAGATCGCCAAGGTGGTCGGAGGCCAGGTCGTCGGCGACCCCGACATCGTCGTCGACGCTCCGGCGTACGTCGACACCCGGAAGGCCGTCCCCGGCGGGCTCTTCGTGGCCGTCGTCGGTGAGCACGTCGACGGGCACGACTACGCCGCCGGCGCGCACGCCGTCCTCGGCAGCTCGGCGACCGAGGCGCCCACCGTCGTGGTCCGCGACCCGGTCGTCGCACTCGGCAAGCTGGCCGCCTACGTGGTGCGCCGCCTCGACGCGACCGTCCTCGCGGTGACCGGATCGCAGGGCAAGACCGGCACCAAGGACTACCTCGCGCACCTGCTCCGGCCCGAGGGCTCCACCGTCGCCACCGACGGCAGCTTCAACAACGAGCTCGGGCTGCCGCTCACCGTGCTGCGGGCCCACGCCGAGACCCGGTTCCTCGTGCTCGAGATGGGTGCGCGCCGGATCGGCCACATCCGGCACCTCTGCGAGATCGCACCGCCGCAGGTCGCGGCGGTGCTGAACGTCGGGACCGCCCACATCGGCGAGTTCGGCAGCCGCGACTCGATCGCGTTCGCGAAGGGCGAGATCATCCAGGCGCTCCCGTCCGACGGCACCGCCGTCCTCAACGCCGGCGACCCGCTGGTCGCGGCGATGGCGTCGCGCACCCAGGCCCACGTGCTCACGTTCGGCCCCGACGACGCCGACGTCAGCGAGCGGGGTACGGAGGTCGACGACCTCGGCCGGGTGTCGTTCGAGATCGGGTACGCCGACGAGTGGCACCAGGTCCGGCTGCAGCAGACCGGCCTGCACCAGGCCCAGAACGCGCTCGCCGCCGCGACGATGGCGCTGGCCGTCGGTGTCCCGCTCGACCGGATCGCGACGGCGCTCTCCGCCGCGACGGCGTCCTCCCCGATGCGGATGGAGATGCACGAGCGCGACGACGGGCTGATCGTGGTCAACGACGCCTACAACGCCAACCCCGCCTCGGCGACCGCCGCGCTCGAGGCGCTGGCGATCATCGGGCACCGCCGCCACCGGCGTACCGTGGCGGTCCTCGGGGAGATGCTCGACCTCGGCCGGGAGTCGTTCAAGGGCCACGTCCAGGTCGGCCGGGCGGCCGCCCGGCTCGGGACCGACCTCGTCGTCGTGGTGGGCGCGGCCGCCGGGGGCATCGTGGAGGGCCTCGAGGCCGTGGCCGCCTGGTCCGGCGATGCCCTGGTCGCGGAGCACCCGGCCGAGGCGATCGAGTGGTTGCGCGAGAATGTCGAGCCCGAGGACGTGGTCCTCGTCAAGGCGTCGCACGGCGTCGGCCTCTGGGTGGTCGCCGACGCATTGCTCGATCCCGACCTGGAGATCGAAGTGGAGTCCGAGGTGGAGGGAGACGGAAGCACGCCATGAGAGCCATCCTGTTCGGAGGTGGCCTGGCCCTGCTGATCTCGCTTCTCGGGACCCGCGTCGCGATCCACCAGTTCACGAAGTGGGGCTACGGCCAGGAGATCCGCGACGACGGACCGACCAGTCACCACACCAAGCGGGGTACGCCCACCATGGGCGGCGTCGTGATCATCCTCGCGACGCTGATCGGCTACTTCGGCGCGAACCTCATCACCGGGCACGCGCCCAGCGCGTCCGCACTGCTGCTGCTGTTCCTGTTCGTCGGCACCGGCCTGGTCGGGTTCCTCGACGACTTCATCAAGATCTCCAAGCAGCGCTCGCTCGGCCTGCGCAGCAAGGCGAAGATGATAGGCCTGACGGTCGTCGCGGTGGTGTTCGGGTCGTTGTCGCTCTCCCCGTGGCTCGAGGACTTCCGCGGCCAGACGCCGGCGTCCAAGCACGTCTCGTTCATCCGGGACATCAGCTGGATCACCCTGCCGACCGTCGTCGTGGTCGTGCTCATCTGGCTGATCGTCGCGGCCACCTCGAACGGCGTGAACCTCACCGACGGGCTGGACGGGCTCGCGACCGGTGCCTCGGTCATGGTGTTCGGCGCCTACATGCTCGTGAACATCTGGCAGAACAACCAGTGGTGCGGGCAGACCGGCCTGGACCAGCCGACGCTCTGCTACGAGGTCCGAGATCCGCTCGACCTCGCCGTGGTGGCGGCCGCGATCACCGGCGCCTGCTTCGGGTTCCTGTGGTGGAACGCCTCGCCCGCCGCGATCTTCATGGGCGACACCGGGTCGCTGGCGCTGGGCGGTGCGCTCGCGGGCCTGGCGATCCTGACCCGCACCGAGCTGCTGCTGATCATCCTCGGTGGCCTGTTCGTGCTCGAGACGGTCTCGGTCATGCTCCAGGTCACCACCTTCAAGGTCACCAAGCGGTTGACCGGCACCGGGCGACGCGTGTTCCGCATCGCCCCGATCCACCACCACTTCGAGATGCTCGGCTGGGAGCAGGTCACGGTGACGATCCGGTTCTGGATCATCACCGGCCTGTGCGTTGCGGCCGGCCTCGGCATCTTCTACGCAGAATGGGTAGCCGGTATCTGATGGACCCGACCAGCCTGGGCCGCCACGACTCGTGGGAGGGGGTCCGCGCCGTCGTCGCCGGGTTCGGCGTGTCCGGCTTCGCCGCTGCCGACAACCTCAACCACCTCGGCGCGAGCGTCGTCGCCCTCGACGAGTCCGACGCCGACGACCGGCCGGCCAAGGCCGAGCTGCTCGAGGTGCTCGGCGCCGACGTGCGCCTCGGGGCCGGGGCCACCGCCGTGCTGCCCGACGGCGTCGACCTCCTGATCACCTCGCCCGGCTGGCGGCCGACGGCCCCGCTGCTCGCCCAGGCGCGTGAGCGCGGCGTACCGATCTGGGGCGAGGTCGAGCTCGCCTGGCGGCTGCGCGACCCCGACCACCACAGCCCGTGGCTGTGCGTGACCGGCACCAACGGCAAGACGACCACCGTCCAGATGCTCGACGCGATCCTCCGTGCCGCCGGGCTGCGCAGCATGGCCGTCGGCAACGTCGGCCTCCCGATCGTGGAGGCCGTGATGGACCCCGAGCCGTACGACGTGCTCGCGGTCGAGCTGTCCAGCTTCCAGCTGCACTACACCGACTCGATGAGCGCGGAGGCGGCCGCGGTGCTCAACGTCGCCGAGGACCACCTCGACTGGTACTCCGGGCCGACCGGGATGCGCGACTACGCCGCCGACAAGGGCCGCATCTACGAGCGCGTCCAGCGCGCCTGCGTCTACAACGTCGCCGACCCCGAGACCGAGCGGCTGGTCCGCGAGGCCGACGTGCACGAGGGCGCCCGCGCCGTGGGGTTCACCCTCGGCATGCCCGGCGTCGGCATGGTCGGGCTGGTCGAGGACATCCTGGCCGACCGGGCGTTCATCGAGCAGCGCGACACCAGCGCCGCCGAGCTGTGCACGATCTCCGACCTGGCACTCCACTCACCGGCAGGGGCCGCCCCCCACAACGTCGCGAACGCGCTGGCGGCGGCCGCGTTGGCCCGTGCCCACGGGGTCTCGCAGGCCGCGGTGCGCGACGGGCTGCGGTCCTTCCGTCCCGACGGGCACCGGATTGCGGTGGTGGCCGAGCGGGACGGCATCACCTGGGTCGACGACTCCAAGGCCACCAACCCGCACGCCGCCCAGTCCTCGCTGCAGGCCTACGACCCGGTGGTGTGGATCGCCGGCGGGCTGGCCAAGGGGGCCAGCTTCGACGAGCTGGTGCTCGCCGTCCGCGGCCGGCTGCGGGGCGTGGTGCTGCTCGGCCGCGACCGCGACGTGATCGCCGGGGCGCTTTCGCGACACGCGCCGGATGTGCCGGTCATCGTGGTCGACGGCGGTGAGACTGGGGACCACCACGGTGGACGTGCCTCCATGGAGCGCGTGGTGGGAGCAGCAGCCGAGTTGGCCCGACCCGGCGACACGGTCCTGCTGGCTCCCGGCTGCGCCTCCATGGACATGTTCACCAACTACGCCGAACGTGGCGACGCGTTCGCCGACGCCGTACGACGCAGGCTGTAGGAGCCGAGGACCCGACGGGAGGGGGTGGGCATGACCACCGCGAACCCCGACGACGTGTCCGGGCTGTCCCGGGACCTGCCCCGCCGTCGTTCGACCGCGCTCGGCTGGTACGCCGCCGTGCGCCACGCGCTCGACCGGCCGCTGACCGCCTACTACCTGCTGCTCGGCGCGTCGGCGCTGCTGCTCACCATCGGCCTGATCATGGTGCTGAGCGCCTCGAGCGTCTACTCCTACGAGAAGAACGGCAGCTCCTACGCCGTGGTCGAGCGCCAGCTGATGTGGGTGCTGATCGGCATCCCGTGCGCCTGGATCGCCTCCCGGCTGCCGCACTCGTTCCTGCGCCGCTTCGCCTGGCTGGCGCTGGCGGTCGCGATCGTGCTGCTCGCGCTCACCCAGCTCGGCCTGGGCCGGACCGTCAACGGCAACACCAACTGGCTGGGCGTCGGGCCGTTCGTGGTCCAGCCGGCCGAGATCGCGAAGCTCTCGATCGTGCTGTGGGCCGCCCACGTCTACGCCCGCAAGGAGAAGCGCCTCGGCAGCCTGCACGAGGTGTTCGTGCCGGTCGTGCCCGGCATGCTCCTGGTGATCGGGCTCGTCGTCGTCGGCCACGACCTCGGCACCGCGCTGGTGCTGATGGCGATCATGCTCGCGATGCTCTGGGTGGTCGGCGCACCCGGACGGCTCTTCGCCGGCTCGATGTCGTTCATCGGGGTGGTCGCGATCTGGCTGGCCTCGACCAGCACGGAGCGGCGCGAGCGGCTGACCAACTTCGCCGACCCGTTCAAGGACTTCCACGACGCCGGCTGGCAGCCCGCGCACGGCCTCTACGCGCTCTCGCACGGCGGCGTCTTCGGCCAGGGCATCGGCGCCAGCCAGCAGAAGTGGGGCAACCTCCCCGAGGCGCACACCGACTTCATCTTCGCGGTGCTGGGGGAGGAGCTCGGCCTGGTCGGCACGCTGCTGGTGATCGTGCTGTTCCTCACGATCGCCTACGCCGCGGTGCGGGTCGCCGCCCACACCCAGGACACGTTCGTGCGCTACACGACGTTCGGCATCGTGGTCTGGCTGCTGGGGCAGATGATCATCAACGTGGGCATGGTGCTCGCGCTGCTGCCGGTGATCGGCATCCCGCTGCCGCTGGTGTCGTACGGCGGCTCCGCGCTGGTGCCGTCACTCGTCGCGCTCGGCCTGCTCATCGGCTTCGCCCGTCGCGAGCCCGAGGCGGCCCGAGCGCTCGCCCAGCGCAAGAAGGCCCGCTCCGCCGGGCTGTCGGCCCGCGCCTAGGCTGTCCGCGATGCGCGTACTCCTCGCCGGCGGCGGCACCGCCGGCCACACCTCGCCCCTGCTCGCCACCGCCGACGCCCTGCGGCGCCTGCGCCCCGACGTCGAGATCACCTGTCTCGGGACCCCGCGCGGGCTCGAGAACCGCGTGGTCCCCGAGGCCGGCTACCCGCTCGAGCTGATCCCGCCGGTGCCGCTGCCGCGCAAGCCGAACGCCGACCTCTTCAAGGTCCCGGCCCGGCTCCGCGCGGCGGTCAAGGAGACCCGGGCCGTGCTCGACCGGGTCCGCCCGGACGTGGTCGTCGGCTACGGCGGCTACGTCTCGATGCCGCTCTACCTCGCGGTCCGCAAGGGCCCGGTCCCGCTGGTGATCCACGAGCAGAACACCGTCCCGGGCCTGGCCAACAAGGCCGGCGCGCGGTTCGCGCGGCGGGTGCTGGTGAGCTTCCCCGACACCCCCCTGCCCAGGGCCGAGTACGTCGGCCTGCCGATCCGCCCGATGATCTCCGGCCTCGACCGGGCGGCCCGCCGGGCCGAGGCCCGCGAGTTCTTCGGCCTCGACCCGGACCGCCCCACGCTGCTGGTCACCGGCGGCTCTCAGGGCGCCCGCCGGCTCAACCAGGCGGTCTCCGGCGCCGCCGGTGCGCTGGCGGCCGTGGGGGTGCAGGTGCTGCACGCCGAGGGCAAGCACGGCGGGGCCGCGCCCGCGCTGCCGGGTTCCGGGCCGTCCGACGTGCCGTACGTCGTCGTGGAGTACATCGACCGGATGGACCTGGCGTTCGCCGCGGCCGACCTCGCGATCTGTCGCGCCGGCGCCAACAGCGTCACCGAGGCCGCAGCCGTCGGGCTGCCGGCGATCTACGTGCCGCTGCCGATCGGCAACGGCGAGCAGCGCAAGAACGCCGAGTCCGTCGTGGCCGCCGGTGGCGGGATCCTCGTCGACGACGCCGACCTCACCACGGACTGGGTGGCCGGCACCGTGCCCCAGCTGGCCGCCGACGCCGGCCGGCTCGCCGCGATGGGTGCGGCCGCGGCCGAGGTCATCCCGCGGGACGCCGACGAGCGGGTCGCGCGGATCGTCCTCGAGGTCGCCCAAGGTCCGGCCCGCGGATGAGGGTCCCCGTCCCCGACGAGGTGCTGCCCGCCGACCGCCTCGGACGCGTCCACTTCGTCGGCATCGGCGGCGCGGGCCTGTCCGGCATCGCCCGCATCATGCTGGCCCGCGGCATCGCGGTCAGCGGCAGCGACGGCACCGACTCCCCGACCCTCGAGTCGCTGCGGGCGCTCGGCGCCCGCGTGCACCTCGGCCACGACGCCGGGCACGTCCACGACGTCGACACGCTCGTGGTCTCGACCGCGGTGCGCGAGGACAACCCGGAGTACGCCGAGGCCGTGCGCCAGGGGCTCCGCGTGCTGCCGCGCTCCGCGGCGCTCGCCGCGGTGATGGCCGGGCGCCGGGTGGTCGCCGTCGCCGGCACCCACGGCAAGACCACGACGACCTCCCTCCTCACGGTCGCGCTGCAGGCGGCAGGCGCGGACCCGACGTACGCGATCGGCGGCGACCTGGCCGCGACCGGGGTCAACGCCGCCGAGGGCACCGGCGACCTGTTCGTCGCCGAGGCCGACGAGAGCGACGGCGCGTTCCTCCACTACTCGCCCTACGCCGCGGTCGTCACGAACATCGAGGCCGACCACCTCGACCAGTGGGGCACGCCCGAGGCGTACGCCGCGGCGTTCGACGAGTTCGCCGACACCCTCGACCCCGACGGCTTCCTGGTCTGCGTCGGCGACGACCCCGGCGCGGCCGCGCTGGCCGCACGCCACCGCGCCGCCGGGCGGCGCGTCGTCCTGGTCTCGGCCCGCGAGCCGGCGGCGCTCGACGGCGTCACGCTCTGGTCGCCGGGGGAGCACTACCTGGCCGACGCCCTCGCGGCGCTGGCCGCCGGCGTCGAGCTCGGCTTCGCCGCCGACGACCTGAGGCGCGGCCTGGCGTCGTACGCCGGCACCAAGCGGCGCATGGAGCTCAAGGGCGAGGCCGGGGGAGTACGGGTCTACGACAGCTACGCCCACCACCCGACCGAGATCGCCGGCGACCTCCAGTCGGCCCGGGCGATCGCCGGCTCCGGCCGCGTGGTCGTGGCGTTCCAGCCGCACCTCGTCTCCCGCACCCGCATCTTCGGCACCGCGATGGGCGAGGCGCTCGGGGCGGCCGACGAGGTGGTGGTGCTCGACGTCTACCTGGCCCGCGAGGACGCCGACCCCGAGGTGACCGGCGCGCTGGTCGCGGCCGCGGTGCCCCTGCCCGCGGAGCGCGTCGCCTTCGTCCCCGCCTTCGACGACGTCGCCGCGGAGCTCGTGTCCCGGGCTCGCCCCGGCGACCTGGTGCTCACGCTCGGTGCCGGCACGATCACCCAGATCGGGCCGCGGGTGCTGGACCTGCTCGATGGCTAGGCGCGGCGCCCCGCGCGACCCCGCGGAGCGGACCCGGCGCCGCTTCGCGCGCCGCCAGTGGGCCCGCCGCTGGCTGGCCTGGCGGTACGTCGTCGCCGTGGTCGTCCTGGTCGCACTGGTGACCGGTGGGATCTGGGCGGTGTACTTCTCCTCCTGGCTCTCCGTGTCGGGGGTCGAGGTCGACGGGGTCGACCAGCTCAGCGCGGCCGAGGTCCGCGAGGCGGCCGCGGTGCCCGAGGGCGAGGCGCTGGCGCGCGTCGACCTCGACCGGATCCGGTCCCGGGTCGAGGCGCTCGCGCCGGTGCGGTCCGCCGACGTGTCGCGCCAGTGGCCCGACCAGGTGCTGATCGAGGTCGAGGAGCGGGTCGCCGTCGCGGTGGTCGAGATCGGCGGGCAGCTGAAGGGCATGGACGACCAGGGGGTCGTGTTCCGCGACTACGCCCAGCCGCCGGCCGGGCTGCCCCGAGTGGAGACCGGCGGACCGACCAGCAGCGACGCGCTGCGCGAGGCCGCGCTCGTGGCCGGCTCGCTGCCCACGGACCTGCAGGCCAAGGTCGACCACGTCGAGGTCGCGACGATCGACGAGATCTCGCTGGAGCTGCGCGACGGGCGCAGCGTCGAGTGGGGGAGCGCGGACGACTCCGAGCTCAAGGCCCGGGTGCTCGCCGACCTGCTCGCCGCGGCCCCGAAGGCTCCGCACTACGACGTGAGCGTCCCCGGGCGACCGACCACGCACGGTTGACCCGCCCGAAAGTTTCGGGCGGGTCGACACGGGTTGGGCGTGTCGCCACGATCTGGCGGTGTGCGCTGCCTAGTCTCGTCACCACGGCGAGGTTGACATAACTATAACCCTCAGGCTGAGGGTAAGAGTTCCGACACACCGAGCCGCTTCCCCGACATCCCGAAGCACCCGTTCATCCCGCACCCGAGCAGCGAGAGGCGAATCCGCCGTGGCAGCAGCGCAGAACTACCTGGCCATCATCAAGGTCGTGGGCATCGGTGGCGGCGGCGTCAACGCCGTCAACCGGATGATCGAGGTCGGGCTCAAGGGCGTCGAGTTCATCGCGATCAACACCGACGCGCAGGCGCTCCTGATGAGCGACGCGGACGTCAAGCTCGACATCGGCCGCGAGCTCACCCGCGGCCTCGGCGCCGGCGCCAACCCCGAGGTGGGCGCCCGCGCCGCCGAGGACCACGCCGACGAGATCGAGGAGGTCCTCAAGGGGGCCGACATGGTCTTCGTGACCGCCGGTGAGGGCGGCGGCACCGGCACCGGCGGAGCGCCGGTCGTGGCCCGGATCGCCCGGTCGCTCGGGGCGCTGACCATCGGCGTCGTGACCCGGCCGTTCGCGTTCGAGGGACGCCGCCGTGCCACGTCCGCCGAGGAGGGCATCGCCGGGCTGCGCGAGGAGGTCGACACCCTCATCGTGATCCCCAACGACCGGCTGCTCTCGATCAGCGACCGCAACGTCTCGGTGCTCGACGCGTTCAAGCAGGCCGACCAGGTGCTGCTCCAGGGCGTCTCCGGCATCACCGACCTGATCACGACCCCGGGCCTGATCAACCTCGACTTCGCCGACGTCAAGTCCGTGATGTCCAACGCCGGCTCGGCCCTGATGGGCATCGGCTCCGCACGCGGTGAGGACCGCTCGGTGGCCGCGGCGGAGATGGCGGTCTCGAGCCCGCTGCTCGAGGCCAGCATCGACGGCGCCCACGGGGTGCTGCTCTCGATCGCCGGCGGCTCCGACCTCGGCCTCTTCGAGATCAACGAGGCCGCGGCCCTGGTCGCGGAGGCCGTGCACGTCGACGCCAACATCATCTTCGGCGCCACGATCGACGACGCCCTGGGCGACGAGGTCCGGGTGACGGTGATCGCGGCCGGGTTCGACGGCGGCATGCCCAAGCGCAGCGGCGAGGGCACGGTGCTGCGCCGGGAGCCGAAGCAGGCCCCGGCGCCCGCCCAGTCCCAGCAGGAGACCAGGTCCGCGGCCCCGGCCGGGTCCCCGGCGTCGGGTGACGCCCAGTCCAAGGAGCGCGTGCCCGCGGGTGCGCAGGCGCGTCCCCAGGGCGGCACCACGCCGGACGCGGCCACGCGCCCGGCGCCGCGACAGGTCCAGTTCGACGACGACGACCTGGACATCCCCGACTTCCTGAAGTGACGTTCCTCTACCACGACACCCTCCTCCTGGGGCCGGCCGGCACGGTGTCGGTCGGCTTCACCGAGCGGCGCCTCGACCTCGGCGACCTGGCGCCGCCGGCGACGCGCGACGCCGCGCTCGCCGAGCTCGCGGCGGTGACGGGGGCGACGCCGTACCTCATGCACCAGGTGCACGGCACCGACGTGCTCGTGGTCGAGGAGTGGGACGCGCCGACCTGGGACCCGCACGTCGACGCGCTGCTCTCCACCGAGCCCGGACGCGCCCTGCTCACCCGCGCCGCCGACTGCGTGCCGGTGCTCCTGGCCGCGGACACCGGCGCCGTCGGGGCGGTGCACGCCGGACGCGAGGGCGTACGCCGAGGGATCGTGCCGGCCGCGGTCGAGCGGCTCCGGGCACTCGGCGCCGACCGGGTGCGGGCCTGGGTCGGGCCGCACATCTGCGGGCGCTGCTACGAGGTGCCCGAGAGCATGCGCGCCGAGGTCGCGGCCGCGGTGCCGGAGACCCACGCCACCACCAGTTGGGACACGCCCGCGCTCGACCTGGGCGCCGGGGTGCGGGCCCAGCTCGACGCTGCGGACTGCGCCGTGGTCGAGGTCGGGGGCTGCACCCGCGAGCTCCCGGCCCTCCACTCCTACCGACGCGACGGAGCCGATGCCGGGCGGATGGCCGGCGTCATCTGGAGGGCGGCATGAACGGCGCTGACGGCACCACCCGCCGCGACCAGATCGCGGCCGGCCTCGAGACCGTGCACGGCCGGATCGCCACGGCCTGCGCCGACGCGGGCCGGGACCCGGCCGACGTGCAGCTGGTGGTCGTCACCAAGTTCTTCCCCGCCTCCGACGTGCGCCTGCTCGCCGAGCTGGGCGTCTCCGACGTCGGGGAGAACCGGCACCAGGAGGCCGAGGCCAAGGCCGCCGAGTGTGCCGACCTCGGGTTGCGCTGGCACTTCATCGGCGGCCTCCAGAGCAACAAGGCCGCGGCGGTCGCGGCGTACGCCGACGTCGTCGAGTCGGTCGACCGGGCCAAGCTCGTCGCGCCGCTCGAGCGGGGCGCCGAGCGGCGCGGGCACGTCGTCGACGTGCTGCTCCAGGTCAGCCTGGACCCGCCCGGCGCGGAGGGTCGCTCCGGGGCCGACCCGGACGACCTGCCGACGCTCGCCGCCGCGGTCGCGCAGTCGTCGCACCTGCGGCTGCGCGGGCTGATGGCGGTGGCGCCGCTGCCCGGATCGGGGGGCGAGGAGCCGGCCGCGGCGTTCGCCCACCTGGCTGCCATCCGCCGCGAGTTCCTCGTCGACCACCCGGACGCGGGGTGGCTCTCGGCGGGCATGAGCGGCGACCTCGAGGACGCCGTACGGGTCGGCGCGACACACGTGCGCATAGGCTCCGCGGTCCTCGGTCCGCGGCCGAAGTTCAAGTAGGGTCCAAGACACCAAGAGTGCGTCCCGCAAGGGGCGCGGAGTTCCGGAGGACAACAGTCATGAGCGGCGCGATGCGCAGGATCGGCGAGTACCTCGGCCTGCTCGAGGACACCGGCCGGTACGACGACGAGTACGGCGACGAGTACGACCACCGGGCCGGGGACTACGAGACCCAGGAGACCGCTCCGGTCGCCGTCCGCTCGCCGAGGCGGGAGAGCCGTCCGGCGCCCGTGTCAGACCTGTCCGAGCGCCGCCGTCCGGCGACGGGCCCGACCGGAGTGGTGGCTGAGCTGTCCCGCATCACGACCCTGCACCCCCGCACCTACAACGAGGCGCGCACCGTGGGAGAGAACTTCCGCGAGGGCACTCCGGTGATCATGAACCTCTCCGAGATGGACGACTCGGACGCCAAGCGTCTCGTCGACTTCGCGGCCGGGCTCGTGTTTGCGACCCGTGGCACCATCGAGCGCATCACCAACAAGGTCTTCCTGCTCTCGCCGGCCAACGTCTCGGTCGCCGCTGAGGACAAGCAGCGCATCGCTGAGGGCGGATTCTTCAACCAGAGCTGAGGGCTACACGTGCATGCGGTCGGGTCGGTCATCGAGATCGTCCTCTGGGTCTTCATCGCCCTGCTCTGGATCCGGTTCGTCGTGGACTGGGTGCAGATCTTCGCCCGGGCGTGGGTCCCGCGCGGGGTGATGCTCGTGCTCCTCGAGGGCGTCTACTCCGCGACGGACCCACCGATCAAGGCGCTGCGCCGGGTGATCCCGCCGCTGCGGATCGGGAGCATCTCGCTCGATCTGAGCTTCCTGATCGTGATGATCGCGGCCTACGTGCTCCTCCAGCTCAACCGGGAGATCATGTTGAACTAGACCGGAGACGCAGCTCCGGGGGTGCCCCTGGCAATGCGCCGGGCCCCGGTGCAAGCGCTATTGTTCGACCGACAGTTACTTTGACGATCTATGAATGGGTGAGGTCATGCCGCTGACGCCTGAGGACGTGAGCAACAAGCGCTTTACTCCCGTCCGGCTCCGTGAGGGCTACGACATGGGTGAGGTCGACCAGTTCCTCGACGAGGTGGAGGCCGAGCTGGCGCGACTCACGAAGGAGAACGACGACCTCAGGTCGAAGCTCGCCGCCGCGCAGGGGTCGGGTGCGGTCTCCGAGCCCGCCCCGCAGCCCCGCGTGGAGGAGCGGGCCCCCGAGCCCACGCCCGAGCCCACGCCGGTCGTCGCGCCGGCCCCGGTCGTCGCCGCGAGCCCGGTGGAGACCATCCGGGTCGAGACCGTGCCCCAGGCGTCCAACGCCGCGGCCCGGCTGCTCGAGATCGCCACGCGCAACGCCGACGAGCTGGTCGAGGAGGCGAAGAACGAGGCCGACAAGATCGTCGGAGAGGCGCGCACCAAGGCCGAGCGCCTCGAGTCGGAGTCCAAGTCCAAGGCGGACCGCATGGAGTCCGACGCCCGGACCCGTGCCCAGATGCTCGACTCCGAGACCGCCGAGCGCCGCCGCCAGATGTTCGGCGACCTGGAGAAGGAGCGCGACAAGCTCAACGGCGAGGTGGAGAACCTGCGCTCCTTCGAGCGCGAGTACCGCTCCCGCCTCAAGAGCTACTTCACCCAGCAGCTGGAGGCACTGAGCGGGCCGACCGACGCCCCGATCGCCTCCGGCGACGACGCTCCGGCGCCCAAGCGCCTGCGCTCGATCCTGGGCGAGGACGACTCCTGAGTCGCTGCCTCGACGACGTACGCACGCTGCTGCGGCCGGCCCCTTCGGGGGGCGGCCGCAGTTCGCGTTCCCGGGTGTTCGGGGTCTTCACGGTGTGCCGCATTGGAGGGGCTTGGGCTCACCGGCTACCCTCCACGCACACCTGTGGCTGCAGCCACAGTCCCGAGGCCCAAGGAGGCCCGACCATGGCTCGCTCCACGAGGAAGTCGCTCGCTGGCCAGGCGGCATCGGCCGCCCGCAAGGTGATCGCGCGCCGACCGGCCAAGAAGGCGGAGACCGAGCCGGTCAAGAAGGCGGCCCCCGCGAAGAAGGTGGCCCCCGCGAAGAAGACCGCCCCCGCGAAGAAGACCACCCCCGCGAAGAAGACCACCCCCGCGAAGAAGACCACCCCCGCGAAGAAGACCACCCCCGCGAAGAAGACCACCCCCGCGAAGAAGACCACCCCCGCGAAGAAGACGACCCCGGCCACCACCAAGGCCCCGGCCAAGAAGGCAGCTCCTGTGACCAACGCCCCGGCGAAGAAGGCGCCCGCAACCAAGGCCGCCCCCGCGAAGAAGGCCCCGGCGAAGAAGGCCCCGGCGAAGAAGACCCCGGCGAAGAAGGCCCCGGTCAGCGCGCTGGTCGTCCAGGAGGGCGAGGCCGCGTGGACCAAGGCCGAGCTCAAGGAGGTGCTCGACGAGCTGCACGAGCAGCGGGCGCACAGCCAGGAGGTCGTCGACGAGCAGGAGAGCGAGCTCAACGGCCTGATGCGCGACTCCGGCGACGGTGCCGGCCAGGACCAGGCCGACCTTGGCGCGACCAGCTTCGAGCGTGACCACGAGCTCACCGTGCTCAACAGCGAGCGGGACAAGCTGGCCCAGATCGAGCGGGCCCTGAGCCGCATCGACGACGGCACCTACGGCGTGTGCGAGTCCTGCGGCAACCCCATCGGCAAGATGCGGCTCATGGCGTTCCCGCGTGCCACACTGTGCATGACATGCAAGCAGCGCGAGGAACGTCGCTGACCGGCGACCAGACCGATCCGGCCCCGACCGACCCGACCCGCCGTCCGCGGACCCGCCTGCTGGTCTTCGCCGCGGTGGCGCTCACGGCGTACGCCGTCGACGTCGTATCCAAGGTCGTGGCCGTCGACCGGTTGACCGACCGGCCGGACGTGCAGCTGGTCGGCGACCTCTTCCAGCTGCACCTGGTCCGCAACCCCGGCGCCGCGTTCAGCACAGGCACGGCGTACACCGAGGTCCTCAGCGGCGTGGCGATCGCCGCCGTGCTGGTGCTGCTCTACCTCGCCCGCCGCATCGGCAGCACCGGGTGGGCGGTCGCGCTGGGCCTGCTGCTCGCCGGCGTGGGGGGCAACCTCACCGACCGGCTGCTGCGCTCGCCCGGCCCGCTGCGCGGGCACGTCATCGACTTCTTCATGCTCCCGCACTGGCCGGTGTTCAACGTGGCCGACATCTGCATCGACACCGCGGCGGCGCTGATCCTCGTGCAGGTCTACCGCGGGATCCGGCTCGACGGCACCCGCGTGCCGAAGGAGCGCACGACGGAGGAGTCCGCATGAGCCGGGGCGCCGACCACCGGGTGCTCTCCGTGCCCGAGGGGCTCGCGGGGGAGCGCGTCGACGCCGCACTCGCGCGGATGTTCGGGCTCTCGCGGACCCGCGGTGCAGATCTCATCGCCGCCGGACACGTGCTCGTCGACGGTGCGCCCGTCGGCAAGAGCGACCGGGTGCTGCCGGGATCGGTGGTGGACGTGACGATCCCGATCGAGGCCGACCCGCTCGCGGTGGTGCCGGAGATCGTCGAGGGGATCAAGATCATCCACGACGACGACGACATCGTGGTGATCGACAAGCCGGTCGGGGTCGCGGTGCACCCGTCTCCGGGATGGTCGGGGCCGACCGTCGTCGGGCACCTCGCCGGCGCCGGCTTCCGGATCTCCACCAGCGGGGCGTCGGAGCGGCAGGGGATCGTGCAGCGGCTCGACGTCGGCACCTCGGGCGTCATGGTGATCTGCAAGTCCGAGCACGCCTACTCGGTGCTCAAGAACGCGTTCCGCCACCGCACGGTCGACAAGGTCTACCACGCGCTGGTGCAGGGGCACCCCGATCCGCACGAGGGCACGATCGACGCGCCGATCGGGCGGCACCCCAAGGCCGACTACAAGTTCGCGGTGATGGCCGACGGCCGGCACAGCGTGACCCACTACGAGACGCTCGAGGCGCACCGGTTCGCGAGCCTCCTCGAGATCCACCTCGAGACCGGCCGCACCCACCAGATCCGGGTGCACATGGCCGCGCTCAAGCATCCGTGCGTGGGCGACCTCACGTACGGCGCCGACCCGTCGCTGGCCAAGCGGGTCGGGCTCGAGCGACAGTGGCTGCACGCCGTACGCCTCGGGTTCGAGCACCCGGACAGCGGCGAGCACGTGGAGTACGAGTCGGAGTATCCGGAGGACCTCGCGCACGCGCTCGAGGTGATCCGCGATGCCGACTAGCGAGCTTCTCCTGCGGCCCGCCACGGAGGCGGACGCACCCGCGGTGGCCGAGGTGCACCTGGCCAGCCGCCGGGCCGCGGCGATGCCGCCGCCCGTGCACGAGGACGATGAGGTCCGCGACTGGCTCGCGGCGAGGCTCCGCGAGGACGAGGCGTGGGTCGCGGAGGCCGGCGGCGAGGTCGTCGGCTACGTGCGGCTCACCGACACGTGGCTCGACGACCTCTATGTGCTGCCCACCCACGCCGGCCAGGGCATCGGCACCGCCCTCCTCGACCTTGTGAAGGCCAGCCGTCCCGGCGGCTTCTGCCTGTGGGTGTTCGAGAGCAACGAGCCGGCCCGCACGTTCTACCGCCACCGTGGGCTGGTCGAGCTCGAGCGCACCGACGGCTCGGCCAACGAGGAGCGCTCGCCCGACCTCCGGATGGCCTGGCCGGGGGCCGAGCCGCTGGCGTTCTTCCGTGGACTGATCGATGAGGTCGACGAGCAGCTCGGCGACCTGCTGGCCCGGCGGGTGGCCCTGACGAGGGCGGTCCAGGCGCACAAGCCGGAGCAATCCCGAGACCCGCAGCGGGAGCGCGCCATCGCCGAGGCGATGGCGCTGCGCGCCCCCGTCCTCGGCGCCGACCGGCTGGCCCGGATCGTGCACACGATCATCACCGAGAGCCTGGACACGGTCGACCGATAGGCCCCTCCCGACCTTGTCGGCGGTTGCTGCCACGATGGGTTCCGCGGGCGGGTTAGGGTGGTCCCCTTCCCCTGATCGGCGCCGCGCTCGCCCGTGGCTCTGGTCCCGCATGCCCGCACACGAGTTCCCGCTGAGCACATCGAGGAGTGGCCCGCGACGATGGCGACAGGCTCCCAGGACTCCTTCGTCCACCTCCACGTCCACACCGAGTACTCCATGCTCGACGGGGCCGCCCGGCTCGGGGCGTTGGCGGAGCGCACGGCGGAGCTGGGGATGCCGGCCATCGCGATGACCGACCACGGCAACGTGTTCGGGGCGCACGAGTTCTACCGCAAGGCCAAGGCCGCCGGGGTCAAGCCGATCATCGGCATCGAGGCCTACTTCACCCCCAACATCTCCCGGTTCGAGCGCAAGGGCGTCAACTTCTACGACGGCGGCCCCGACGACGTCTCGGCGCGCGGCGCCTACACGCATATGACGCTGCTGAGCGAGACGACCGAGGGCATGCACAACCTGTTCCGGCTCTCCACCGGGGCGTGGCGGGACGGCTTCTTCAAGCAGCCGCGGATGGACCGCGAGCTGCTCGCGCAGCACGGCCGGGGCATCATCGGCACCACCGGCTGCCCGTCCGGCGAGGTGCAGGTCCACCTGCGCTACGGCCAGTACGACGCGGCACGCAAGGTCGCCGGCGAGTTCCAGGACATCCTCGGCAAGGACAACTACTTCCTCGAGCTGATGGACCACGGGCTCGACATCGAGAACCGCGTCCGCGACGGCCTGCTGCGCCTCGCCAAGGACCTGCAGATCCCGCTGCTGGCGACCAACGACTCCCACTACGTCATGCGCGAGGACGCTCCGTCGCAGGAGCACCTGCTGTGCATCAACTCCGGCTCGACGATGGACATCCCGGCCGGCGACGGCCCCGGCCAGCGGTTCGCGTTCTCCGGCGACGGCTACTACATCAAGTCGCCGGCCGAGATGCGCGCGCTCTGGGTCGACAAGTACGACCTGCGCGAGGCGTGCGACAACACGCTGCTGATCGCCGAGCGGTGCGACGTGTCGTTCACCGAGGGCAACGGCACCTACATGCCACGGTTCCCCTGCCCGCCGGGGGAGAACGAGGACTCCTGGCTGGTCAAGGAGGTCGAGCGGGGCCTGAAGGTCCGCTACCCCAACGGCGTACCCGACGCGGTCCGCAAGCAGGCGGAGTTCGAGGTCGGCGTGATCACCTCGATGGGGTTCCCGGGCTACTTCCTGGTGGTCGCCGACTTCATCAACTGGGCCAAGGACCACGGCATCCGGGTCGGGCCTGGCCGCGGCTCGGGTGCGGGCTCGATGGTCGCCTACGCCATGCGCATCACCGACCTCGACCCGCTCGAGCACGGCCTGATCTTCGAGCGCTTCCTCAACCCCGACCGCGTCTCGATGCCCGACTTCGACATCGACTTCGACGAGCGCCGGCGCGGCGAGGTGATCAAGTACGTCACCGAAAAGTACGGCGACGACCGGGTCTCCTACATCGTCACCTACGGCACGATCAAGGCCAAGCAGGCGGTCAAGGACTCCTCCCGCATCCTCGGCTACCCCTTCGCGATGGGCGACCGCATCACCAAGGCGATGCCGGCCTCGGTCATGGGCAAGGACGTCCCGCTCAAGGAGATCTTCGACCCGGCCCACAAGCGCTACGGCGAGGGCGGCGAGTTCCGCTCGCTCTACGACGGCGACAACGACGTCAAGCGCGTCGTCGACACCGCCATCGGCATCGAGGGCCTCAAGCGCCAGTGGGGCGTGCACGCGGCCGGCGTGATCATGTCGAGCGAGCCGCTCATCGACATCATCCCGCTGCTCAAGCGGCCCGCCGACGGCGCGATGATCACGCAGTTCGACTACCCCACCTGTGAGGGCCTCGGCCTGATCAAGATGGACTTCCTCGGGTTGCGCAACCTCACCGTGCTCGACGACGCGGTCAAGAACATCCGCGCCAACCGTGGCGAGGAGATCGTCCTCGAGGAGCTCCCGCTCACCGACGAGGCGACGTACTCCCTGCTCCAGCGCGGCGACACCCTCGGCGTCTTCCAGCTCGACGGCGGCCCGATGCGGGCGCTGCTGCGCAGCATGCGCCCCGACTGCTTCGCGGACATCTCCGCGGTCGGCGCGCTCTACCGGCCCGGGCCGATGGGCGCCGACTCCCACAACAAGTACGCCCGGCGCAAGACCGGGCGCGAGCCGGTCGAGGCGATCCATCCCGAGCTGGCCGAGCCGCTCAAGGACATCCTGGGCGAGACCTACGGCCTGATCGTCTACCAAGAGCAGGTCATGGCGATCGCGCAGAAGCTCGCCGGCTACAGCCTCGGACAGGCAGACATCCTGCGCCGGGCGATGGGCAAGAAGAAGAAGGAGGAGCTGGACAAGCAGTACGCCGGCTTCTCCGCCGGCATGCGCGAGCGCGGCTACTCCGAGGCCGCGGTCAAGACCCTGTGGGACATCCTGCTGCCGTTCTCCGACTACGCCTTCAACAAGGCCCACTCGGCGGCGTACGGCCTGGTCTCCTACTGGACCGCCTATCTCAAGGCCAACTACCCGGCCGAGTACATGGCGGCGCTGCTGACCTCGGTGCGCGACGACAAGGACAAGTCGGCGATCTACCTCAACGAGTGCCGGCGCATGAAGATCCAGGTGCTGCCGCCCGACGTCAACGAGTCCGCGGCCGACTTCACCCCGGTCGGCAACGACATCCGCTTCGGCCTGACGGCGATCCGCAACGTCGGCAGCAACGTCGTCGACGGCATCGTCGCGGCGCGCGAGGAGAAGGGTCGTTACGCCGACTTCAACGACTTCATGGAGAAGGTCCCGGCGCTGGTCTGCAACAAGCGCGTGATCGAGTCGCTGGTCAAGGCCGGCGCCTTCGACGAGATGAAGCACCGGCGCCGGGCGCTGGTGGCGATCCATGAGACGGCGGTCGACCAGTACGTCGACATCAAGCGCAACGAGGCGATCGGCCAGGACTCGCTGTTCGGCGGGCTCGACGACGCCGCGGGCAGCGGCTTCGGCATCACGGTGACGATCCCCGAGATCGACGAGTGGGACAAGACCACGCTGCTCGGTCACGAGCGCGAGATGCTCGGCCTCTACGTCTCCGACCACCCGCTGCTCGGTCTGGAGCACGTGCTCGCCAACAGCAGCGACTGCACGATCGGGCAGTTGATGCTCGACGAGGACCGCGCCGACGGCACGCCCGTCACGATCAGCGGCCTGATCACCGGCGTGCAGCGCAAGATCACCAAGCGCGGCGACGCCTGGGCGATGATCACCGTCGAGGACCTCGACGGCGCGATCGACGTGCTGCTGTTCCCGAGCGCCTACCAGCTCGCCGGGCCGCACCTGGTCGAGGACGCGATCATCACGGTCAAGGGCCGGCTCTCGCGGCAGAAGGACCAGCCCGAGATCCACGGCCAGGAGGTCACCGTCCCCGACCTCTCCGACGGGCCCTCGGGCCCGGTGGTGATCAGCCTGCCGTCGACCCGGTGCACGCCCCCGGTGGTCGAGCAGCTCAAGGACGTGCTCGGCACCCACCCGGGCGTGACCGAGGTGCGCCTGCGACTGTTGACCCGTGAGGAGACCCTGGTCATGCGCCTCGACGACCGGCTCCGGGTCACCCCGAGCCCGGCGCTGTTCGCCGACCTCAAGCAGCTGCTGGGGCCTGGGTGCCTGACGGGGTGAGCGGCCCCGGGCATGCGCGATCCAGGGGTGCCTCCCTGCGGCCCGGGCTGGTGCAGGCGGCGATCGGCGTGCTCGTGCTCGGGGCCGCCGGAGCCCTCGCGGGGGTCGTGTGGGAGTGGCTGTGGACCGCGCCGGTCGGCGTGGTCGTCGACCACAAGTGGCTGGCCGAGGACGAGGCGGGCCTGCGCGGCCAGTTCTCCGGCACCGGGTGGTTCGTGGTCATCGCCACCGTCGCCGGCCTGCTCGCGGGTGGCGTGGTCGCGATGTTCCTCGACCGGGTCCCGTTGCTGACGCTGCTCGCCGTGGTCATCGGCTCGGTGCTCGGCACCTGGCTGATGCTGGAGGTGGGTGCCGCGCTCGGACCCCCCGACCCCGTGCACCTCGCGGCGACCGCGAAGGACGGCACGCACCTGCCCGGCCGGCTCGAGGTGTCCCGCCGTACGCCGTGGATCTCGATGCCCGCCGGGGCGCTGGTGGCCCTGACGCTGGTGTTCTTCGGGCTCTCCGCCGGGCGGCGGCACCCGCTCGACGACCACGGTCACCACAGTGCCCACCCCGACGCTCACCGCCACGACCATCCCCACCGCGCCGGGTAGGCTCCCGCCGTGGACGATCGGTCCGCGAACGACGCATGGGGGATTCTCGTGACCAACAGCCCGGAGTACCTCGAGAGCGGCAGCGGCCGCCCGATCCCGCCGCCGAGCGGCCCGTCCGGCGGCGGTGGTGGCAGGCGTACGGCGTTGATCGCCGTCGGCTCGGTCGTCGTCCTGGCGGGCATCGGAGCCGGCGCCTGGGCGGCCTGGTCGTTCTTCGCCACCGGACCCCAGCCGGCCGAGGCGCTGCCGGCGTCGACGGTCGTCTACGCGAGCATCGACCTCGACCCGAGCGGCGGGCAGAAGATCGAGGCGCTCCGGACGCTGCGCAAGTTCCCCGCCTTCAAGGACCACATCGGCCTGGAGACCGACGACGACATCCGGCAGCGGATCTTCGAGGAGATCCAGGGCACGGGTGCGTGCGAGGACCTCGACTACGGCGACGACGTGGAGCCCTGGCTCGGTGACCGGATGGCCGTCGCGGCCGTCGACACCGGTGAGGACACCCCGTCCCCGGTGTTCGTGCTGCAGGTCACCGACGAGGACCGGGCCGACCAGGGCATGGCCAAGATCAAGGAGTGCAGCGCCGACGGTGACGGCGGCGACGGCTCCGCCGAGGGCGCCTGGACGATCCACGACGGTTGGGCGCTGCTCGGCGAGACCCAGGAGATCGTCGACGGGATCGCCGACGACGCGGCCGACACGTCGTTGTCCGACGACGAGGAATACCAGAGCTGGACCGACGCGGCCGGCGACGCCGGCATCGCGACGTTCTACGTCGCCCCCGAGGCCGGCAAGCTCTTCGCCGACAGTCTCAACGGGTTGATGCCCCTGACGCAGGGCCTTGACGAGGCGGTCCCAGGACCGACCGGCGAGCTGGCGCCGCTCACGCCCACGGAGGTCACCACGGCGCTCGAGGACTTCCAGGGCATGGCGGCGACCGTCCGCTTCGACGACGGGTCGCTCGAGCTCGAGCTCGCGGCCGACCCCGGCACGTCCCAGGACGCGCTCAAGGACGCCGACCGGGGTGGTGACGTGCTCGCGACGCTGCCCGAGGACACCGCCGCCGCGATCGGCATCGGGTTCGCCGACGGATGGTTCGGCGACCTGATGGACCAGGTGTCGAGCCAGGTCGGCGGGATGTCCGCCGACGAGCTCCTCGACGAGCTCTCGGCCGAGTCGGGCCTCGACCTCCCCGACGACGTCGAGACGATGATGGGCGACTCCGCGGCGCTCGCCCTGGGCAGCGACTTCGACCTGGAGACGTTCGTGAACTCCGCCGACGGCAGCGGGGTGCCGGTCGGGCTCAAGGTGCAGGGCGACCCCGACGCGATCGAGTCCGTGCTCGACAAGCTCCGCCCCCAGATGGGCGGCGCCGAGTCGGCCCTCGGCAGCGACAGCGACGGTGACGTCATCGCGATCGGCCCCGACGGCGACTACCGCGAGCGGCTGCTCGACGACGGCGGGCTCGGTGACTCGGACGTGTTCGACAACGTCGTGCGCGAGGCCGACGATGCGGCCGCCGTCGTCTTCGTGAACTTCGACGCCGGCGACTGGCTCGCCGGCCTCGCGGAGGACGACCCGGAGGTCGCCGACAACCTCGAGCCGCTCGAGGGCCTGGGCGTCAGCGCCTGGCTCGAGGACGGCGTGAGCCACGCGGTGCTGCGGGTCACGACCGACTGACGGGCTACCGGGCGATCCGCGCCACCGTCGCGCCCGTCACCCGCACCAGGTCGGCGGGCGCGATGCCGAGGTCGAGGCCCCGGCGGCCGCCGGACACGTAGACGACCTCGTGGGCCGGCGCGCTCTCGTCGAGCACGGTCGGGTGCGGGCGCTTCTGGCCGACCGGCGAGATCCCGCCCGCGACGTACCCCGTCGCCCGCTCGGCGGCCGCCACGTCCGCCATCGTGGCCTTGCTCGCGCCCAGGGCGCGGGCGAGCGCCTTGAGGTCGAGCTGCTGGGAGACTGGGACGATCCCGACGACCAGCTTGCCGTCGGCGCTGGCCAGCAGCGTCTTGAAGACACACCCGGGGTCCAGCCCGAGCGCCTCGGCGGCCTCCAGCCCGTACGACGTCGCCCGCGGGTCGTGGTCGTACTCGTGGACCGTGTAGGGGATGCCGGCCTTGGTGAGGGTCACCGTGGCGGGCGTGCTTCCGGTTGTCTTCCTGGGCATACCGCTCCACTCAGCTGACTGGATTTCGACGCGCTCGCGCGACTTCGTTCCTCAGTCGCGTCGCTTGCTCAATCTTCGCTCGCGACGCGGCACGCTCATTCCTCGCGTGCCACTGCTCGCTCGCTCAGTTGGGGCTCCACCTTGTGCGGGCCACCTCGGTGGCCGGGAGGGACGGGATCACGTTCATCGCCCGCAGCTCGGTGCGCAGCAGGTCGGTGACCAGCACCAGCCGGACCGCGGCGTCCTCGGCCTCGAGCAGCGCCTGACGCTCGGGCATCGGCAGCGGCGCGACCGCCGACAGCGTCCACGAGAGGTACGTCGGGTCACGGGGGAGCGCCCCGCTGTAGGGGTCCGCCCGGATGTCGGCCAGCGCCGCCCGGTAGGCCGTGAACGCCACCCGGGCCTGCTCCAGGACGGCCTCGGACACCGGGGCCTCCGGGTCGGGCAGCTCGGTGATGTGCCCCACCGGGAACAGGCCGGTGGCGTCGAGCCGGTCGAGCCGGATCCGCTCCTGCCCGACGGCGACGATGTCGAAGGTGCCGTCGGGATGGGCCTCGACGTCGGTCAGCTGCACCCGGCAGCCGACGCGGTACAGCGACTGGGCGCCGTGGTCGCCGACCTCGTAGCCCTCGCGGATCCCGACCGACCCGAAGACCCGGGCCGCCGGGTCCTCGATGCGCAGCAGGTGGTGCACCAGCGCGCGGTACCGGTCCTCGAACACCGTGAGCGGGACGCTGACCCCCGGGAACAGCACCGCGTTCAGCGGGAACATCGGCAGCGGCTCGGGCACGCTGCCAACGTAGTCCAGCCACCGTCGCCGGTCCGGAGCGACAGGCGACCGCCCGTAGAATCGGGCCCATGATCCGACGCATCGACCTGCGAGGAGCCGACCAGAGTGTCGACTACCGCGCAGCGGTTCCCCGCGCCGACTTCGACGTCGAGGCCGCGGTGCCGGCGGTGCATGCGATCTGCGAGGACGTGCGCACGCGCGGTCTCGACGCGATCCGGGAGCTCTCGGAGCGCTTCGACGGCGTCACGGTCGACGACATCCGGGTCGCTCCCGAGGCGCTGAGCACCGCCCTCGAGCAGCTCGACCCGGACATCCGGGCGGCGCTGGAGGAGTCGATCTCCCGCCTGCGTGCGACCTGTACGGCCGAGCTCGAGCACGACGCGGTCACCGACCTCGGCCCCGGCGCCCGGGTCACCCACCGCAAGGTGCCGGTCGGCCGGGTCGGCCTCTACGTGCCGGGCGGCCTCGCGCCGCTGGTCTCGAGCGTGCTGATGAACGTCGTGCCGGCCCAGACCGCCGGTGTGGAGTCGATCGCGCTGGCGAGCCCGCCGCAGCGCGAGTTCGGCGGCGCCGTCCACCCGACGATCCTGGCCGCCTGCGCGCTGCTCGGGGTCGAGGAGGTCTACGCCGTCGGCGGTGCCCAGGCGATCGCGATGTTCGCCTACGGCACCGGTCCCTGCGCCAAGGTCGACCTGGTCACCGGGCCGGGCAACATCTACACCGTCACGGCCAAGCGGCTGCTCAAGGGCCTGGTCGGCATCGACTCCGAGGCCGGCCCGACCGAGATCGCGATCCTGGCCGACGACACCGCCGACCCGGCGTACGTCGCCGCCGACCTGCTCAGCCAGGCCGAGCACGACCCGCTGGCCGCCGCCGTGCTCGTCACCCCGTCGGTGCGGCTCGCCGACGCGGTCGACGCCGAGCTGGACGTCCAGGTCGCCGCGACCAAGCACGTCGAGCGGATCCGCACCAGCCTGTCCGGCCGACAGTCGGGCGTGGTGCTCGTCGACGACCTCGAGCAGGGCCTCGATGTGGTCAACGCCTACGCCGCGGAGCACCTCGAGATCCACACCGCCGACGCCGCGTCGTACGCCGCCCGGGTGCGCAACGCCGGCGCGATCTTCGTCGGCCCGCACGCCCCGGTGAGCCTCGGCGACTACTGCGCCGGGTCCAACCACGTGCTGCCGACCGCCGGCTGCGCCTGCCACTCCTCGGGGCTGTCGGTGCGGGCGTTCACCAAGTCGGTGCACGTCGTCGACTACTCGCGCGCGGCGCTCGAGGAGGTCGCCCGCCACGTGGTGACGCTGGCCGAGGCCGAGGACCTGCCCGGCCACGGCGCCGCGGTCTCGGTGCGGTTCAGCCAGGAATCAGCAGAGTGACCTGGCCTCCCCTGCGCGAGGAGCTGCGCGGCATCGAGCCGTACGGCGCCCCGCAGCTGGACGTGCCCGTCCAGCTCAACGTCAACGAGAACCCCTACGGGCCGTCCCCGGCCTGCGCCGCGGACATCGCGGCCGCGGTCGCGGTCGCCGCGCGCACGCTCAACCGCTACCCGGACCGCGAGTTCGTCGACCTGCGGCTGGCGCTCGCGTCGTACCTCGGCCACGGCGTCACCCACGACCAGGTGTGGGCGGCCAACGGCTCCAACGAGGTCATGCTGCAGCTGTTGCAGGCGTTCGGCGGGCCGGGCCGGGTGGCGCTGAGCTTCGCGCCGACGTACTCGATGTATCCCGAGTACGCCCGCGACTCGGTCACCGAGTGGGTGGTCGGTCACCGGGAGAGCGACTTCTCCCTCGACCTCGACCACGCGCGCCGGCTCGTGGAGGAGCGGCGGCCCAGCGTGGTGCTGCTGCCGAGCCCCAACAACCCGACCGGCACGGCGCTGCCGCTCGACGCCGTCACGACGCTGTGTGAGGCGGCCGCCGGGTATGAGCAGAGCGGCATCGTGGTGGTCGACGAGGCGTACGGCGAGTTCCGCCGCGCCGGCACTCCGAGTGCGCTCGAGCTGCTGCCGCGCCACCGCAACCTCGTCGTCACCCGCACCATGAGCAAGGCGTTCGCGCTGGCGGGCGCCCGGGTCGGCTACCTCGCGGCCGCGCCCGAGATCTGCGACGCGATCCGGGTGGTGCGGCTGCCGTACCACCTCTCTGCGGTGACCCAGGCGACCGCCCTCGCGGCGCTGCGGCACGCCCCCGAGCTGCTCGGCCAGGTCGACCGGCTGCGGGCCGAGCGGGACGCCACCGTGGACTGGCTGCGGGGCCAGGGGCTGCGGGTCGCCGACTCCGACGCGAACTTCGCGCTGTTCGGCACGTTCCCCGACCGTCATGCTGTGTGGCAGGGGCTGCTCGACCGGGGCGTGCTGATCCGGGAGACCGGCCCGGACGGCTGGCTCCGGGTGTCGATCGGCACGGCCGAGGAGATGCAGGCATTCAAGGACGCACTCACCCAGGTGATCGCCCGGGTCAAGGAGGAAGCATGAGCCGCACCGCAGCCCCTCGCATCGGCAGAGTCGAGCGCCAGACGAGTGAGTCGAAGGTGCTCGTCGAGGTCGACCTCGACGGCTCCGGGCGTCACGACATCTCCACCGGTGTGGGCTTCTACGACCACATGCTGACCGCGTTCGCCCGGCACGCGCTCGTCGACCTGACCGTGCAGACCGACGGCGACACCCACATCGACGCCCACCACACCGTCGAGGACACCGCGATCGCGCTCGGTCAGGCGCTGCGCCAGGCGCTCGGCGACAAGCAGGGCATCCGCCGGTTCGGCGACGCCACCGTGCCGCTCGACGAGGCGCTGGTGCAGGCCGTCGTCGACGTGTCGGGGAGGCCGTACTGCGTGCACACCGGCGAGCCCGAGGGGCAGCAGTACGTCCAGCTGGGCGGGACCACTCCGTCGTACCTCGGCTCGCTCACGCAGCACGTGTTCGAGTCGATCGCCTTCCACGGGCACTTCGCGCTGCACGTGCGGGTGCTCGCCGGCCGCGAGCCGCACCACATCGTGGAGACGCAGTTCAAGGCGTTCGCCCGCGCGTTCCGTGACGCGGTCGCGCTCGACCCGCGCGAGACGGGTGTGCCCTCCACGAAGGGCAGCCTGTGACCCGTCCGAACGTCGTCGTCCTCGACTACGGCTCGGGAAACCTCCGCTCGGCCGTGCGCGCGGTCGAGCGCGCCGGCGCCGACGTCACGCTCACCGCCGACCGCGCGCTGGCGCAGGAGGCCGACGGCCTCGTGGTGCCCGGGGTCGGCGCGTTCGCGGCCTGCATGGCCGGCCTGCGCGCGGTCCGCCGCCATGAGGTGATCGGCCGCCGGCTGGCCGGCGGCCGCCCGGTGCTCGGCATCTGCGTGGGCATGCAGATCCTGTTCGAGCGGGGCGTCGAGCACGGCGTCGAGACCGAGGGCTGCGACGAGTGGCCGGGTGTCGTCGAGCGGCTCCAGGCGCCCGTCGTACCCCACATGGGCTGGAACACCGTCGAGGCCGCCGACGGGTCGACGCTGTTCCGCGGCATCGAGCAGGAGCGCTTCTACTTCGTGCACTCCTACGGCGTGCGCGAGTGGACCTTGGAGACCCACGGCCGCACCCGGCCGCCGCTGGTCACGTGGGCCCAGACCGGTCCGAGGGAGCACGGGGGAGACCGGTTCGTCGCGGCGGTCGAGAACGGGCCGCTGAGCGCCACCCAGTTCCACCCGGAGAAGTCCGGCGACGCCGGCGCCGCGCTGCTGCGCAACTGGGTGGGCTCGCTGTGAGCAAGGAGCGGGCCCAGCGCCGGGCCGAGCGCGAGCGCGCGGCGGCGGTGCTGGCCGCCGCCCGTGCGGCGGAGGCCGAACGCCAGGAGCGCCGCGACGCGCGGGTGCGCGCGGTCACCTCGCGGCTGCCGAAGCCGCCCAAGCGCCCGACCGGGCTGCTCGCCCAGCGGCGCCGGCGCCAGAACGGCGCGCTGTTCGCCGGGCTGCTCGCGTTCAACGTGCTGGCCTGGATCTTCTTCGGCGAGTGGGAGATCCGGCTCGCCGCGTTCGTGGTCAGCGTGCTGGCCGCCCCCGTCTTCCACACGATGCTGTTCCGCCGATCCTGAAGGACACCATGTCTGACTACCTCGAGCTGCTCCCCGCCGTCGACATCACCGAGGGGCGCGCCGTCCAGCTCGCCCAGGGCGTTGCCGGCTCCGAGCGCGTGTACGGCGACCCGGTCGCCGCCGCGATGCGCTGGCAGGACGCCGGGGCGGAGTGGATCCACCTCGTCGACCTCGACGCGGCGTTCGGCCGCGGCTCCAACCGCGACCTCCAGGCCGAGATCGTGGGCGCGCTCGACATCCAGGTCGAGATGAGCGGCGGGATCCGCGACGACGAGTCCCTCGCCGCCGCGCTCGCCACGGGCTGCCGTCGGGTGAACATCGGCACCGCCGCGCTCGAGCAGCCCGAGTGGTGTCGCCGGGTGATCGCCGAGCACGGCGACCGGGTCGCGATCGGGCTCGACGTACGGGGTCGCACGCTGGCCGCCCGCGGCTGGACCCAGGAGGGCGGCGACCTCTACGAGACGCTGGCGCGCCTCGACGCGGAGGGCTGCGCCCGCTACGTCGTCACCGACGTCAACAAGGACGGCATGCTCCAGGGCCCCAACCTGCAGCTGCTCCGCGACGTCTGCGCCGCCACGTCGGCGCCGGTGGTGGCCTCCGGCGGCGTCACGACCCTCGAGGACGTCCGCTCGCTGATGGAGCTGGTGCCGGTCGGCGTCGAGGGTGCGATCGCCGGCACCGCGCTCTATGAGGGCCGGTTCACGCTCGAGGACGCCCTCGCGCTGACCCGAGGGCCGCGATGACGCTCGCCGTCCGGGTGATCCCGTGCCTGGACGTCGATGCGGGCCGGGTCGTGAAGGGCATCAACTTCAAGGAGCTCCGCGACGCCGGCGACCCGGTCGAGCTGGCGCGGACCTACGACGCCGAGGGCGCCGACGAGCTGACCTTCCTCGACATCTCGGCCTCCCACGAGGGTCGCGCGACCACGATGGAGATCGTGTCGCGCACCGCCGAGGAGGTGTTCATCCCGCTCACGGTCGGCGGGGGAGTGTCGTCGGTCGCCGACGTCGACCGGCTGCTGCGCGCCGGCGCCGACAAGGTCGCCGTCAACACCGCCGCGATCCACCGTCCCGAGCTGGTCGCCGAGATCGCGGACCGGTTCGGCAACCAGGTGCTGGTGCTGTCCGTGGACGCCCGCCGCGCCCCAGGCACGCCGTCCGGCTTCGAGGTCACCACGCACGGCGGCCGCCAGTCGGCCGGGCTCGACGCCATCCAGTGGGCGGTCCGCGCGGCCGAGCTGGGCGCGGGGGAGATCCTGCTCAACGCGATGGACGCCGACGGCACCCAGGACGGCTTCGACCTCGAGCTGATCCGCGCCGTACGCCGCGAGGTGACCGTGCCGGTCATCGCGTCCGGCGGCGCGGGCGCGGTCGAGCACTTCCCGCCCGCGGTCGAGGCCGGTGCCGACGCCGTCCTGGCCGCCTCGGTGTTCCACTTCGGCACGCTGCGGATCGCCGACGTCAAGCAGTCGCTCGCCGGGGCGGGCTTCCCGGTCCGCTGAGGAGACGTGGCTACCCTGCCCCGCATGGCAGATCTCGGACCCGTCACCTGGCCGCCTGCTCCGATCCGCACGGAGCGCCTCGTGCTGCGTGACGCGGAGGCTCGCGACCGGCCTGCGGTCATCGAGCTGTACGCGTCGCCCGAGGTGCACGCCTATCTCGGCGGGCCACGTGCGCTCGACGAGCTGGAGCGACTCGTGCCGGAGGTGCCCGGGCAACGCCCCGGCTACTTCGTCGTCGACCTCGACGGCGCGGCGATCGGCACGGTGACGCTCGGTCGGCGCGATCCGGAGCGCCCCGGTCAGCTCCGCTCCGACGCCGGGGAGGTGGAGCTCAGCTACCTGTTCCTGCCGACCGCCTGGGGACGCGGGTACGCCGCCGAGGCCTGCGCCGCGGTGCTCGACTGGCTTGCCGGCGTACTGCCGGGTGAACGGGTGGTGCTCTGCACCCAGACCGCCAACGCCGCGTCGATGCGACTGGCGGCGCGGCTCGGGTTCGCCGAGGTGGAGCGGTTCGAGGAGTTCGGTGCGGAGCAGTGGCTCGGCGTGTGGTCGCCGGCGCGGTGATCCCAGGTCGTCACCTGGCCGCGTGTCCAGGTCGGTGCGGCTGACCCAGTCGCCCTTGCGGTGCCGGGCCTGGTCGAACCGGGCGGTGTGGGCGGGTCGGCCTAGACGACCTTGGCCTCGGCGATGGTGAGCATCCGGCCGGGTGACTCATCGCCGATCGCGTCCGCGACCGCTTGGTCGACGATGCGGACCTGGTCGCGTTCCAGGCGGCGGGACATCCGGGCCACCTTGCACGCCACCCAGGGCTCGCACTCGAGTGCGACGACCTGGGCCCAGGTCGCCGGCAGCCGGTGCCGCAGGTCCAGGGCGTCGCCGGTGGTGGCGCGGGTGGAGGCGGGGTGGGTCTGCCGGGCGATCGCGAGCTCGGGCACGCACAGCGGACTCAACCGCTCGGCGCAACGCGCAGCACCTGCTCGCGGAGGATGTCCGCATGTCCGCAATGCTGGGCGAGCTCGCGCAGCACGTGGAGGTAGACCCACTGCAGCGGCAGCGGGCCGCGGCGGTTCCCGTGGAGAAGGTCGCCCAGCTCCAGGGCTGCGACCGCCTCACGCGACGCCTGGCACACCTCGCGATGCGCGTCGCGGACAGTGGCGATGGTGTCGTCGTCGTGGAGGTCGAAGGACCTGTCGGGGCCGGATGGGATGCCCAGCTCGTGCCTGGGACGGCCGGTGACGGCTTCGCCGAACCAGACCTGCTCGACGAAGGTCGCGTGCTTGACCAGGCCTAACAACGTGGTCTTCGAGGGCACCAGTGAACGGCGGGCCTGCTCCTCGGTGAGTCCGTCGAGGCAGGCGTTCAGTGCGTCGCGGTGCTGATCGAGGAAGGTCTCGAACTGGACCTTGGGAGGTGCGTCGATGACGTCCTCGGCGGCCGGTGTTGTGGGATGGGACACCCGGGGATGATCGCAGGGCCCACCGCGATCCCGGGACCGGAGGCCCTTGACGTGGAGTGCGCTCCAACGAGTGAACTGGCCCCATGTCCACTCAGCCCGTCCCCACCCCGTCCCTCACCTCCTCCACCGCGCCGCTCGGCCGAGGCGGCCCGGTGGTCACCCGCTTCGCGCTCGGGACGATGACCTTCGGGGTCGAGACGGTCGAGGACGAGGCGTTCGCGCAGCTCGATCACTACGTCGAGCAGGGGGGCACGTTTGTCGACACCGCCGACGTGTACGGCGGGGGCGAGTCCGAGCGGATCATCGGACGGTGGCTCGCCGACCGGCGGCACGAGCACCTGGTGATCTCGACCAAGGGGCGCTTCGGTGCGCCCGCCGGCACCCCGGGAGCCTCGCGCCGTGGGCTCCGGCGCGCGGTCGACGGCAGCCGCTCGCGGCTCGGTCTCGACGCGCTGGACGTGTACTTCGTGCACGGCTGGGACGAGCAGACGCCGGTCGAGGACACCCTGGACACCCTCAGCTCGCTCGTGCGTGCCGGCACCATCCACCAGCTGGGGTGGTCGAACGTGACGGGCTGGCAGCTCCAACGGATCCTGACGACCGCCCGGCTCGGCGGGTACGTCGTCCCGGCCCTCCTCCAGCCGCAGTACAACCTCCTGGACCGCGGCATCGAGCTCGAGCTGCTGCCGCTCTGCCTGGAGGAGTCGGTCGCGCTGACGCCATGGTCGCCGCTCGCCGGCGGGTGGTTGACCGGCAAGTACCGGCCCGACAGCCGTCCCGTCGGCCACACCCGGCTCGGCGAGGACCCCGGGCGGGGCGTGGAGGCCTACGACGTCCGCAACACCGAGCGGACCTGGCGGATCCTCGAGGTCGTCACCCGCATCGCCGAGGGGCACGGCCGGCCGCCCGCGCACGTCGCGCTGGCCTGGCTGCTGACCCGGCCCGGCGTCGCCTCGGTGCTGCTCGGTGCGCGCACCGTCGGCCAGCTGGCCGAGGCGCTCGCAGCGATCGACCTCGAGCTCGACGACGACGCCGTGCGCGCGCTCACCGAGGTCAGCGACCCCGGGCTGCCGCCGTACCCCTACGGCATGGTCGAGGACTACTGCGGCGTCCAGCACTGGCAGCGCCTGGGCGTCCGGCCGGTCAGATCGGCTCGAACGACGACGTGAAGTGCCGCAGCGACTTGGGCTCGTCGACGATCCGGTACGCCGGCAGGTCCTCCGCGTGGGCGGCCACCTCCTCGCACACCTCGATGACGTAGTCGATGTGGCTCTGGGTGTAGGTGCGCCGTGGGATCGCCAGCCTGACCAGGTCCATCGAGGCCGGCACCTCGGTGCCGTCGGGCTGCCGCCCGAACATCACGGTCCCGATCTCGCACGAGCGGATCCCGCCGGTCTCGTAGAGCGCGACCGCGACCGACTGGCCGGGGTACTGCAGGGGATCCAGGTGCGAGGCGAGCGCGCGGGCGTCGATGTAGACGGCATGCCCGCCGAACGGGCTGAGCACCGGGATGCCGCGCTTGTGCAGCGCCTCGCCGAGGTACGCCGTGGACTGGATCCGGTAGCGCAGGTAGTCGTGCTGCACGACCTCCTTCAGCCCCTGGGCCAGGGCCTCGAGGTCGCGCCCGGCGAGCCCGCCGTACGTCGGGAAGCCCTCGGTGAGGATCAGCGTGTTGCGGCAGGCGGCGGCGAGCTCGTCGTCGTTCATCGCCAGCCAGCCGCCGATGTTGCCCATCGGGTCCTTCTTGGCGCTCATCGTCATGCCGTCGGCCAGACCGGCGACGTCGCGCACGATGTCGGCCACCTCGCGGTCGCCCTGGCCGTCCTCGCGCTCGCGGATGAACCAGGCGTTCTCGGCGAACCGGCACGCGTCGAGGAACAGCGGCTTGCCGTAGCGGTCGCAGATCTCGCGGACGCCGCGCAGGTTGGCCAGCGAGACGGGCTGGCCGCCGCCGCTGTTGTTGGTGATCGTGACGAAGACGCACGGTACGTCGTCCGCGCGGGCCGCCAGCAGGTCCTCGAGCGCCGCGAGGTCCATATTGCCCTTGAACGGGTGCTGCGACGACAGGTCGCGCCCCTCCGGGATCGGGATGTCGACCGCCTGCGCACCGGTCGCCTCCACGTTGGCGCGGGTCGTGTCGAAGTGCGTGTTGTTCGGCACCACCTTGCCGGGCCCGCCGATCACCGAGAACAGGATCTTCTCCGCGGCCCGCCCCTGGTGCACGGGGATGACGTGCTCGAAGGGGAACAGCTCGCGCACGGCGTCCGCGAACAGGTAGTACGACGGCGAGCCGGCGTACGACTCGTCGCCGTGCTGGATCGCGGCCCACTGGTCCCGGCTCATCGCGCCCGTGCCGGAGTCGGTGAGCAGGTCGACCAGCACGTGCTCGGCGCGCACCTGGAAGAGGTTGAACGCCGCCTCCCGGAGGTAGGACCGGCGCTCGGCGCGGGTGCTCATCCGCAGCGGCTCCACGGAGTGGATGCGGAACGGCTCGAAGATCGTGCGGAAGGTGGGCTCGTCCATGCCTGCCATCGTGGCGCACGCGGCCGGTGTGTGGGGGCGATCGGCACGCCTCGCTCGTAGCGGGCCCGCCCGGCTCTAGTCTCGGTCCGTGGCCTCCCGCACCCGCGCTGCGACGTACGCCCGTCGCCGCAAGCGCCGGATGTCCCTCGTCGAGCACGACCTGACCGACGCCCAGTGGTTCGCGCTGATGGAGGCGTGGGGCGGCTGCGCCTACTGCGGCAACGTCGCGGACGCCCTGCAGAAGGACTGCATGCTGCCGATCTCCCGCGGTGGCCGGTACACCCTGGCGAACGTCGTGCCGGCGTGCCGGTCGTGCAACGCCAGCAAGTGCAACACCGAGGTGACCACCTGGCTGCGTCGCAAGAAGCGCGACGACGGCGCGTTCCTGCTCCGTCAGGTGCAGATCGCACACGTGATCGCGGCGGACTGCTGACGGGCTGACGCGGCGACACCGCTCACGGTTCCGGTATCACGGGGCGGTCCGGCGACTCCTCCCATCAACGGCCTTCTCTGGGGCCGCATGATCCAGGAGGGAACCATGAGTCTCACCGAAACCAGCGAGGTCTTCGTCGCCGTCGAGGAGTCGGCGCTCAACGACCTCATCACCGCGGTGTGCACGACCAGGCCGCACCTGCTCCACTACGGGTCACCCGCGTTCGTGCCGGCGTCCAGCACCTCGGCCACCCAGATGGCCCCGATCCCGTTCCCGGGATCGTCGGGACTGCAGTGGTCGGTCGAGCTGGGCATTCCCCGGCTCGACCTGTTCAAGCAGGACGAGGCGCTGCCGCCCGAGCTGAGCCTGGGCGCCGGTCAGTTCAGCCTGTCCACCGTCGTCACGCTGTGCGTCGACTGCGCGTCCCGGGGGAAGAACGACCCGCGGGGCGAGGACCGTCCGGAGCACGAGCACGAGCACGATCCCAACCACGATCCCAACCGCGATGACAAGCCGTGGCGCGACGACCGGGACGACTGGGGCAAGGCGCAGAACCCGATGTGCTGCCGACTCGACGTCTACGCGGTCGGGCACCTGGTCAGCACCTGGGCAGGCGGCCAGCGCGCCATCGGCTTCGCCGTCGACTCCGTGGAGATCGTCGACATCGAGCCGAACGCGCTCGAGTCGGTGATCGAGTGCCTGCTCACGATGATCCTGCGCTCGGTGCTCGCCACCCTGTCGCTCCCCGTGACCGCCCTCGAGCTGGGCGCGTTCACCCTGACCCCGACCGTGGGTCCCCTGATCGACGTCAACCGGGTCCTGGCCCGGGGCGACTTCTAGGAGGTAGTCATGTCAGAGATACTCGCCGCCATCGACGAGATGGCTGCCCAGCAGCTGTTCGACACCGAGGTTGCCGCTCTGGGGACGCAGTCCACGAGCGGCTCCTCGTCACTCGGTCCGTTCGGGGTGTCGTACGCCGTGAGCGGCACCCTGTCCAACGGCACCGTCGACCTGATCGCGCCGGCCACGGTCGAGATCGCCGATCTCCGGCTGGACTGGCACGTCGACCTGACGTTCCAGCTGGACATCGGTGACTTCATCCCCGACATCCACATCCCGCAGGTGTGCATCCACATCCCCTGCGTCGGCACCGTGTGCACGCCGAAGATCGACATCGTCTGGCCGACGGTGCCGGTGCACGTGTCGTTCGGCGACTTCCTCTTGACGACCGTCGACCTCGGCGTCGCCTTGAGTCTCGTCTCGGGTGTGTGGAAGGTCGAGGGGATCGTCCAGGGCGTGCCGAGCCTGCAGTTCGGCGCGTCCACGGCCGCCCTCCTGGCCGCCATCGGGCTGGCCGTCTCGGCCGCCGTCGCGTGGGTGCCCCTCATCGGGCCCTTCCTGGCGGTGCTGGTGGGCGCGGTCGTCGCCGCCATCGGCATCGCCGGCCTCACGGGGCTGCTCGGCCCGATCATCACGCCGTTCGTCTCGGGCACCCGGTTCCCGATCACCGACGTCCCCGCCCTGTTCGAGGTGCTGCCCGCCTCCGGCCCGTTCGACCCCGCGGTGTTCGTGACGGTCGACAGCCTCGGTGCCGAGATCCAGCACAACCCACCCGAGGACGAGCTCGTCGTCCTCGCCGACATCACGGCCTGAGGAGGCAGTCATGACCGAGAACCTGGACAGCCGCGCCCTGCGGAACACCGACTGCTACGGGCAGCGGTTCATGAAGCCGGGCACCTATCCCTACGCTCTCGTCCCGGCCGGTGGACCCGGCGCGGGTGGCGACTTCCCGTACGTCGTGGAGGTCGTGGAGAAGTCCTCGAAGGGCGAACGCGCCATGCACCAGGCAACCGTCACGGTGCGCTTCGAGAAGGAGCGACACGGCGACTGCTGCGACGAACGCACCTCCGGCCCCGGACGCTTCGTGCCGGACCTGGAGCGGGTGACGGTCGAAGCCGGCGACATGGTCGTGTGGAACTCACCCGATGCGGCCACCCGGCCGTTCGCCGTGGACGGCGAGAAGGAGTTCTTCGGCAGCAGCGCGCTGACCAACGAGTGCGGCTACACCCACGTGTTCACGACGCCGGGCGAGCACGAGTACGCCGACGCGTACGGCTCCGGGCTCCGCGGCGTCGTGCGGGTGGCCGACCCCCAGCCGCGCAACCAGAAGGAGCTGCGCGCCTGGCGGGCGCGCCTCGCCGAAGGCGCGCTGGTGATGATCAACGACGGCAGGCCCGAACCGGCCGAGCTCGAGATCGTGCTGGGCCAGACGGTGTTCTTCGCCGTCGTGACCGGCCCGGGCGTGACGATCACCGAGGCCTCGCTGGTCGAGCAGCGCTCGTCGTCAGCGGGTGCGGCCTAGCCGGCCGCCACGGGCCGGCCGCAAAAGGGCCGTCAGGGGTAGTTGTGGTAGTTCTCGACCTTGCCCTTGTCGAGCACGCGCGCGCGACGTACGTCGCCGTCGACGACCCCACGGCGGCCGGGCCAGAACGCCCATCCCGCAAGGCCCAGCACCACGATCCCGATCAGGATCCAGAGGACGATCATCGGTACCTCCCCCGAGAGCAGATGTGACCGCCAACGGTACGCCCCGCTCGGTGACCGGTGGTTGAAGGTCGCGTCGTCAGATCCCCAGGTCGGCCTCGCGCACCCGCTCGACGGCCTCCGGCGGTCCCTCGAACCCGAGCCCCCGGGTCTGGTCGCGGCCGAAGAGGAACAGGGCCAGCTCGACCACCGGGCCGGAGATCGTCACCGGGTCGGGGCCCTTGCGCGCCGTCGCCGTGGCGCCGGTGTCCACGCGCTTCAGGACCGTCGGCTCGGGCAGCTTGCGGCCGAAGAGTGCGGCCGCCCTGGTCAGCTGCGACCAGAGCGCGTCGAGGTCCTCGGCCGGCAGTGAGCGCGGCTCCCAGCCGGGCTGGGCCCGGCGCAGGTCCTCGTGGTGGACGACGAGCTCGACGGTGTTCATCAGCTCGTCGAGCCGGGGTGCCAGCCGCAGCGGCGGCGACGGCCGCCGCAGCCGCTCCACCTCCACGCCGAAGGACCGGTCCCGCCCGTGCGCCATCGCGCGGTCGGTGAGCCCGGCGAGCGGGGGCACCACGTTGCCGAGAGCGCTGACGGGCCGCCGCTCGCGGATCAGCAGGTGGTTGACCAGGTCGCGAGCGTCCCATCCCTCGCACAGCGTCGGCGCGTCCGGCCCGAGCGTCAGGGCGAGGTCGCACAGGTCGGTCCGTTCCCGGCGGGCGAGGGAGGCGCTCATGCTCACGAGAGTATGTCGGTGCCGGGGAATACCCTGTCCGGGCCGCGGGGTTGCCCGCAGGAGAGACGAGAGAGACGGGCCAGGGAACACGGTGGCGGACAAGCAGGCGAGCCGACGCGGCACGACGCGCGAGGGCTTCGCCGTACTCGGCGTCGCGATCCGCCGCGAGCCGTGGATCTTCACGGTCTCCACGATCGGCAGCGTGCTGTTCGGCGCACTGACGGTCGCCGACGCGTGGGTGCTCGGCTGGTCGACCGACCACGTCGTGCTGCCGGCGTACGAGAACGGCGAGATCGGCGCCGACATGCTGCTCGCGGTGCTGGCGCTGTTCCTCGGCGTCGCGATCCTGCGCGCGGTCGGCATCGTCGCGCGCCGCCTCGGTGCCGGCGTCATGCAGTACCGCATGCAGGCCCACACCCGGCGCGCGGTCACCCGGCAGTACCTCGCGCTCCCGATGGAGTGGCACCAGAGCCACCCGACCGGTCAGCTGCTCTCCAACGCCAACTCCGACGTCGAGGCCGCCTGGGGTCCGATCGCGCCGCTGCCGATGGCGGTCGGCACCGTCGCGATGATGGTGATCGCGGTCGCCCAGATGTTCGCGGCCGACCTGGTCATGGCGCTGGTCGGTCTGCTGGTCTTCCCGGCCGTGATCGCCGCCAACCTCGCCTACCAGCGCCTGGCCTCGCCGCTGATGACCCGCGCGCAGCAGCTGCGGGCCGAGCTCAGCGAGGTCGCCCACGAGTCCTTCGACGGCGCCATGGTGGTCAAGACGCTGGGCCGGGAGTCCGAGGAGACCGCGCGGTTCGCCGCGCAGGCCGACCGGCTCCGCGAGGTCAACATCCGTGCCGGCCGCATCCGCGCGGCCTTCGACCCGACGCTCGCGGCGCTGCCCAACGTCGGCGTGCTGGTCGTGCTCGCGGTGGGGGTGCAGCGGGTGCTCAACGGCACCACCGACGCCGGTGACGTGGTCACGGTCGCCTACCTCCTCACGATCGTCTCCTTCCCGATCCGGTCGATCGGCTGGCTGCTCGGCGAGTTCCCGCGCAGCGTCGTCGGCTACCACCGGGTCCGCAACGTGCTGCGCGCGACCGGCGAGATGCCATACGGCGACCAGCCGGCCGCGGCGGGTGCCGACGGGGCCCGCCTCGAGATCGAGCACCTCGCCTACGCCTACGACGCCGACCAGCCGGTGCTCGACGACGTGACGTTCACCGTCGAGCCCGGCCGCACGGTCGCGATCGTCGGGGCGACGGCGTCCGGCAAGAGCACGCTCACGACGCTGATGGCGCGGCTGGTCGACCCCGACCGGGGCCGGATCGTGCTCGACGACACCGACCTGCGTGACCTCGCCCGCGGCCAGCTCGCGCAGACCGTCGCCCTGGTGCCGCAGACCGCGTTCCTGTTCGACGACACCGTCCGCGGCAACGTCACCCTGGGCGCCGATGTCTCCGACGAGGAGGTCTGGGCCGCGCTGCGGGCCGCCCAGGCCGACGGCTTCGTGGCCGCGCTCCCCGACGGGCTCGACGCCCGGCTGGGCGAGCGGGGCACCTCGCTCTCCGGCGGCCAGCGGCAGCGGATCTCGCTGGCGCGCGCCCTGGCCCGGCGGCCGCGGCTGCTGATCCTCGACGACGCCACGTCCGCGGTCGACCCCGAGGTCGAGGCGCGCATCCTCGAGGCGCTGCGCACCGGCGACGGCGGCACCACCCTGGTGGTGGTCGCCTACCGCAAGGCCACGATCGGGCTTGCCGACGAGGTCGTGCACCTCCAGGACGGCCGGGTCGCCGACCGCGGCACCCACGCCGAGCTGCTTGCGCGCAACCCGTCCTACGCCCATCTCGTGAACGCCTACGAGCAGCACGCCGACCTCGTGGAGGAGACCACATGAGCACCGTGCTCGACTCCGGCGAGGAGATCGGCGCGATCGCGACGCTGCGCCGCGGCGTCCACTTCTCCCCGGAGCTCACCGAGGGCATCTGGTGGACGCTGGGGCTCGCGGTGATCGCCTCCCTGGGCCAGGTCGTGGTCCCGATCGCGGTGCAGCAGACCCTCGACCGCGGGCTCAACGGGCCCGGCGGGCCCGACGTGTCGTACACGGTGCTCACCGGCATCGGCGCCGCGGTGGCGATCGCGCTCACCAGCTGGGCGTCGTACGCCATGACCGCGCGGCTGTTCACCGCCTCCGAGCGCGGCCTCGCCACGCTGCGGATCAAGGCGTTCCGGCACGTGCACGACCTGCCGCTGCTCACCCAGAACACCGAGCGCCGCGGCGCCCTGGTCTCGCGGGTGACCAGCGATGTCGACCAGGTGAGCCAATTCCTGGTCTTCGGCGGCCTGCTGCTCGTGGTCAGCGTCGGCCAGGTGCTGGTCGCCACCGTGGTGATGGTGATCTACAGCTGGCAGCTCGCCCTGGTCGTCTGGGTCTGCTTCGCACCCCTGTTCCTGTCGCTGCGCTACTTCCAGCGCAAGCTCTCCGACGCCTACGGCACGGTCCGCCGGCAGGTCGGTGTGATGCTCTCGGCGGTCTCCGAGCCGGTCGTGGGCGCGGCGGTGGTGCGGTCGTACGCCGTCGAGGCGCGCACCCAGGCACGCATCGACGCGGCCATCGACGAGTACAAGGCCGCGAGCACCCGCGCACAGGGCTTCACGGCGTTCTCGTTCTCCCTCGGCGGGGTCTCGGCCGGCATGGCCAACGCCGGCGTGCTGATCGTCGGCATCTGGCTCGGGCTCGAGGTGCTGCCGACCGGTGCCGACCTCACCTCCGGCCGGGTGCTCGCGTTCGCGTTCCTGGTCACGCTCTTCGTCGGCCCGGTCCAGATGGGCACCCAGATCCTCACCGACGCCCAGAACGCGATCGCCGGCTGGCGCCGGGTGATCGGCATCCTCGACACCCCCGCCGACCTGGTCGACCCGGGTCCCGAGGGCCGCACCCTGCCCCGTGGACCCATCGACGTCCACCTCGCCGGCGTCACGTTCGCCTACCCCGGCGGCCCGCCGGTGTTGCGTGACGTCGAGCTCGAGATCGCGGCCGGCACCCGGGTCGCGGTCGTCGGCGAGACCGGCTCGGGCAAGTCGACGATCGCCAAGCTGCTGACCCGGCTCATGGACCCGTCCGAGGGAGCGGTGCTGCTCGACGGCGTCGACGTGCGCGAGATCGCCGACAGCTCGCTGCGCCGCAGCGTGGTGCTGGTGCCGCAGGAGGGCTTCCTGTTCGACGACACGATCGCCGCCAACGTGCGCTACGGCCGGCTGGACGCGACCGACGAGGAGATCCTCGCGAGTGCCACCGAGCTCGGCCTGGGCGACTGGGTCGCCGGCCTGCCGCACGGCCTGGCCACCCGGGTCGGTCAGCGCGGCGAGTCGCTGTCCGCGGGGGAGCGCCAGCTGGTCGCGCTGCTGCGGGCCCAGCTCGCCGACCCCGACCTGCTCGTGCTCGACGAGGCCACCAGCGCCGTCGACCCCGCCCTCGAGATGCGCATCGGCCGGGCGCTCGAGCGGCTGATGACCGGTCGCACCTCGGTGACGATCGCCCACCGGCTCTCGACGGCCGAGGGCGCCGACGAGGTGGTGGTGGTCGACCGGGGCCGGATCGTCCAGCGCGGGCCGCACGCCCGGCTCGTCGAGGAGGAGGGGTCGGTCTACGCCGGCCTGCACGCCTCCTGGGTCTCCCAGCACGGCGCGTGAGGCCACCCGGGATACTGGCGTGGTGACCTCCCTCGACCCCGCCATCGCCGACCGGCTCAAGCGCACCGCCGACGGGCTGGTCCCGGCGGTCGTCCAGCAGCACGACACCGGTGAGGTGCTGATGCTCGGCTGGATGGACGACGAGGCGCTGGCCCGCACCCTGACGACCGGACGGGCGACGTACTGGAGCCGCTCCCGGCAGGAGTACTGGCTCAAGGGCGAGACCTCCGGCCACGTGCAGTGGGTCCGCGAGGTGCGCCTCGACTGCGACGGCGACACGCTGCTGGTGAAGGTCGACCAGGTCGGCGCCGCCTGCCACACCGGCGACCGCACCTGCTTCGACGCCGACCTGCTGCCGAGCGTGGACGCCCGTGCCTGAGCCCCGCCGCAGCTTCGGTCCGGTCGTGCTGGCCGGGCTCGTGGCCGGCGCCGCCACGGCGATCGCCGGTGATCGGCCGGCGGCGGCCGCCGACGGCCCGCACAGCGCCGCCGACGCGCTGGTCACCTACGACGCGCACATGCCGGTGGTGACCGCCCTCGGCCTGGTCGTGCTGGCCTGCTGGGGCGTCGTCCTGGTCACCCGCGGTCGGGTGCGCCGAGCGGTCGCCGCGCTGGCGGTGCTGGCCGCGGTGGGAGCCGCCGTCGCCGTGGTGGCAGCGTGGTCCCAGGTGCCCGACCGGCTGCGCGTCGAGCTCGCCCAGGTCGGTGTCGCCGACGCCGGGGTCGGCCACACCGCCTGGTTCTGGGCGGCGGCCGTGGCCGCGCTGCTCTCGGTGCTGACGTCTGCTGCGGCGGTCGCCTGGGTGCCGGGCTGGCCCCAGATGGGCAGCCGGTACGACGCGCCCGGGTCCGCCGCGGCCGCGCCGGCGGTCGCGCCGGAGGAGCAGACCAGCCTGGACCTCTGGAGGGCGATCGACGAGGGTCGCGACCCGACGGCGGCCGAGCCTGAATAGACTGTGCCCGGGTCAGCACCCGGCCCGCCAGGACCCCCCGCATCGAGGAGCCCCGCAATGTCTGACAGCCACGGCAACACCCCCGCAGCCTGGACCGCCGTCGCGGTCGCGATGCTGGGCTTCGTGGTCGGCGCCGTGGGCCTGCTGCTCGACCCGGTGAGCTACCCGGTCTTCTGGGTGGGCGTCGCCCTCGGGGTCTCCTCGCTGGTGGTCTTCGGCGTGATGGCCAAGCTCGGTCTCCACGAGTCCGGACACTGACCCAGGTCCGGCCGTGACCTCCACCGTGCCCTCCTCGACCGCCGCCTCGGCGGTCGACGAGCCGAGCCGGTGGCAGCGGATCGCGGCGCCGGCGTACACGCTCGGCGGGCTCGGCGCGGCGACGCTGGCGCTGCACCTCCGCGACCCGCACCAGGGCGGCTCCTGGGGCTACTGCCCGAGCGCCGCGCTCGGCTTCTGGTGCCCGGGCTGCGGCGGCCTGCGGGCGGTCAACGACCTCACCAACGGCGACGTGGGCGCAGCGGCCTCCAGCAACCTGCTCTTCATCGTGCTGCTGCCGTTCATCGTGTTCCTGCTCGGCCGGTGGACCGTGGACCGCTGGGTCGGTCGGGAGCGGGAGCCCGACGCCCGGCTGGTGGCGATCGGCACCGTCACCCTGTGCGTCGTCGCGCTGGCGTTCGCGATCGTGCGCAACCTGCCGGCCGGGTCCTGGCTCGCCCCCTGACCCCCGGCCTCGGGTGCCGGGACATGACGAAGGCCGGCCCCGGAGAGCCGGCCCACGTCGTCGTCGAGCCGGTGGCTACGAGGTGCTGTACTCGAAGTTCGTGTCGATGACGCCCGTCGCGACCAGGATGATCGTCACGACCACCATCAGGATCCCGATGACGCCGGTGATGATGCCGGTCAGGGCCATGCCCTCACCCTTGAGCTGACCGTTCGACGCCCGGATCTCCTTGCGCGCCAGGATCCCCAGCACGAGCCCCACGATGCTGGTGATCACGAAGAACCCGCAGCAGATGGTCAGCAGGCCGACCAGGCCGGTGACCATGGACGCGATCGCCTTGCCCGCCGTCTTGGGCGGCAGCCCGCCCTGCGGCGGCACCGGCACGCCGTACTGCGGCGGGGGAGGTGGCTCTGAGTAGCTCACGTGCGTGAAACCCTTCGTTGTGGCCGTCCGTCTGCCGGCCGATTGGTGCGGACCCTACCCGGGTGCGGCCCGGGGACGCTGCGCCTCGCCGTCCGCGGCCCGAGGCGCGGTCAGGGGGCGACCGCCGACGTGACAGACTTCGGGTGCGGCACGGCCCTGCCTGCCGACCTCCCGCTGACCCGACGCCGATCTGGAGTGCCCGCAATGTCCGTGCTCGACGACATCGTGGCCGGCGTGCGGGTCGACCTCGCCGAGCGCGAGGCCACGACGAGCCTCGCCGACCTGCGCGCGGCCCTGGCCGACGTCGACCCCCCACGTGACCCGATGCCCCGGTTCCGCGCCGAGGGCTCGAGCGTGATCGCCGAGGTGAAGCGGCGCAGCCCCAGCAAGGGCGACCTCGCCGCGATCCCCGACCCCGCCGAGCTGGCCCGGCGCTACCAGGCCGGGGGCGCGGCCGCGATCAGCGTGCTCACCGAGCAGCGTCGCTTCGGCGGCAGCGTCGAGGATCTGCGCGCCGTCCGCGCCGCGGTCGACACCCCGATCCTGCGCAAGGACTTCGTCGTGACGACCTACCAGGTCGTCGAGGCCCGCGCCGCCGGCGCCGACCTGGTGCTCCTCATCGTCGCCGCCCTCGACGACGACGAGCTGCGGCGGCTCCACGACGAGGCCCGCGAGCTCGGCCTGACCGTGCTCGTCGAGGTCCACGACGAGGCGGAGACCGAGCGCGCGGTCGAGCTCGGCGCCGAGCTGGTCGGCGTCAACGCCCGCAACCTCAAGACGCTCGCGATCCACGAGGACACGTTCGGTCGGCTAGCGCCGCTGGTCCCGGACGATCGCGTGAAGGTTGCGGAGTCGGGCATCTTCGGCCCCGACGACGTGGCCCGGTTCGTGCGCGAGGGCGCGCGGGCCGTGCTCGTGGGCGAGGCACTCGTGAAGGACGGCGACCCCGAGGGCGCCGTCCGCAGGATGACAGGAGTCACGGCATGACGACCCGGCCCGAGAGGACGACGACGTACGACGCGGACGCGCTCGGGTGGTTCGGCGGACCCGAGCGGGGCTTCGGCGGCCGGTTCATGCCCGAGGCGCTGGTCGCGGCGCTCGACGAGCTCACCGTCGCGTGGCAGGAGGCGATGGCCGACCCGGCGTTCGTCGCGGAGTTCGACGCGATCCTGCGCGAGTACGGCGGGCTCCCGAGCCCGCTCTACTACGCCGAGCGGCTCAGCAAGAAGGTCGGCGCGCGCATCCTGCTCAAGCGCGAGGACCTCAACCACACCGGCGCGCACAAGATCCGCAACGTGCTGGGCCAGGCGCTGCTCACCAAGCGGATGGGCAAGACCCGGGTGATCGCCGAGACCGGGGCCGGCCAGCACGGCGTGGCCAGCGCGACCGCCGCGGCCTACTTCGGCCTCGACTGCACGGTCTACATGGGCTCGGTCGACACCCGGCGGCAGGCGCTGAACGTCGCGCGGATGAACCTCCTGGGCGCCAAGGTCGTCGCGGTCGACTCCGGCAGCGCGACCCTGAAGGACGCGATCAACGAGGCGCTGCGCGACTGGGTCGCGAGCGTCGACCACACGGCGTACCTCTTCGGCACCGCCGCGGGCCCGCACCCGTTCCCGAGCATGGTCCGCGACTTCTGCCGCGGCATCGGCGACGAGGCGCGCGCCCAGTGCCTGGAGCAGTTCGGCGCGCTCCCGGACGCGATCGCGGCCTGCGTGGGCGGCGGGTCGAACGCGATCGGCCTGTTCACCGCGTTCCTCGACGACGAGGACGTCGCGATCTACGGGTTCGAGGCCGGTGGCGAGGGCTTCGAGACCGGGCGGCACGCCGCGACGATCCACGCCGGCGACCGTGGCGTGCTGCACGGCGCCCGCACGTTCGTGCTGCAGGACGAGGACGGCCAGACGATCGAGTCGCACTCGATCTCGGCGGGCCTGGACTACCCCGGGGTCGGCCCGCAGCACTCCTACCTGGCCGACATCAAGCGGGCGACGTACCTCCCGGTCACCGACGACGAGGCGATGGACGCGATGGCGCTGCTGGCCCGCACCGAGGGCATCATCCCCGCGATCGAGTCCGCCCACGCGGTCGCCGGCGCGCTGCGGCTCGCCGCGGAGCGTCCCGGCCAGACGATCCTGGTGAACCTCTCGGGCCGGGGTGACAAGGACATGGGCACGGCGATCGACTACTTCCGGCTCGGCGAAGCCGAGGCCGGAAGCGATCGGCAGAGCCGGCTCGGCCGGCCCGACGTGGAGACGGGGGACCCGGCGTGAGCACGCGCACCGCGTTCGAGAAGGCCCGGTCCGAGGACCGCGCCGCGCTGGTCGGCTACCTCCCGGCCGGCTACCCCGACGTCCCGGGCGCCATCGACGCGCTGCGGACCATGGTCGACGCCGGCTGCGACGTGATCGAGATCGGGCTGCCGTACAGCGACCCGGTCATGGACGGACCGACCATCCAGGCCGCCGCCCAGCAGGCGCTCGAGCGGGGTGTGCGCACCGCGGACGTGCTGCGCACGGTCGAGGCGGTCGCCGCGACCGGCACCCCCACGCTCGTGATGACCTACTGGAACCCGGTCGAGCACTACGGGGTGGCGCGGTTCGCGCGGGACCTCGCCAGCGCCGGGGGAGCGGGCCTGATCACACCGGACCTCACCCCCGACAGCGCCACCGACTGGATTGCGGCCGCCGACGAGCACGACCTCGACAAGGTCTTCCTCGTCGCACCCTCCTCGACGGACGCCCGGATCACGATGACGACGGCCGCGTGCCGTGGCTTCGTCTACGCGACCGCCGTCATGGGCGTCACCGGCACCCGGACCACCACCAGCGACCTCGCCGGCCCGCTCGTGGCCCGCGCCAAGGCGGTCACGGACCTGCCGATCGGCGTCGGGCTCGGGGTCAGCGACGGCGACCAGGCCGCCGAGGTGGCGTCGTATGCCGACGGCGTGATCGTCGGCTCGGCCTTCGTCCGGGCGCTCCTCGACCACCCGGACGACCGGGCCGCGGGCCTGCGCGCCCTGACCATCCTCACCGAGGACCTGGCAGGTGGGGTCCGGCGTGCGTAGGAGCCAGCTGGGCCACCGGCTCGGCGGCCTCGCCGCGGGCGTGTGCGTCGCGGCGCTGCTCGCGGGCTGCAGCAGCAGCACCGCCGAGGACGGCGACGGCTACCGCGCCGCCCAGACCCACGACGCCTACCCCGTCGCGGACACCCCGCTGACCGACACCGACGGGCAGCCGTTCTCCCTGACCGAGGACACCGACAAGCCGGTGACGCTGGTGTTCTTCGGCTATTCCAGCTGCCCCGACATCTGCCAGGTCGTGATGGCCAACATCGCCTCGGCCATGACCCGGCTCGACGAGGCCGACCGCAGGTCCGTCGACGTGGTGTTCGTGACCACCGACCCCAAGGTCGACACCGAGCAGCACCTGCGCGACTACCTCGACCGGTTCGACCCGTCGTTCATCGGCCTGACCGGTGACCTGAGCACGATCGCGGCGGTCGGCGAGCCCCTGGCGGTGTACGTCGCGGACGGCGCCCGGCTGCCCAGCGGCGGGCGTGACCTCAACAGCCACAGCACCCAGATCAGCGCGATCACCGCCGACGACACCTCACCGCTGCTCTGGACCCAGGACACCTCGTCGGCCGACCTGGCCGCCGACATCCACACGCTGCTCGCCGAGGAGGCGGACCGGTGAACCAGCTCACGGCCCACGTGCTGAACCACGTGGTCGCGCTCTCGATCCCGAGCCCGTCCTCGGGCGTCTGGCACCTCGGGCCGCTGCCCATCCGCGGCTACGCCCTCTCGATCATCCTCGGCATCATCGCCGCGATCTGGATCGGCGAACGCCGCTGGGTGGCGCGCGGCGGGCGAGCCGGCGACGTCCAGGACCTCGCCCTGTGGGCGGTCCCGTTCGGCCTGGTCGGCGGGCGGATCTACCACGTGATGACCGACCACGACCTCTACTTCGGAGCCGGACAGCACCCGATCGAGGCGCTGTACGTCTGGCGGGGCGGCCTTGGGGTCTGGGGCGCGGTCGCGTTCGGCGCGCTCGGGGTCTACCTGGGCGCCCGCAGCAAGGGCATCCGGATGCTCCCGGTCCTCGACGCGTTGGCCCCCGGCGTCCTGGTCGCGCAGGCGCTCGGCCGGTGGGGCAACTGGTTCAACCAGGAGCTGTTCGGCAAGCCCACGGACCTCCCGTGGGGCCTGGAGATCGACGCCGACCACCGCCCGCTCGGCTACCTCGACGACGCGACGTTCCACCCCACGTTCCTCTACGAGTTCTCGTGGAACCTTCTGGCCTTCGCGTTCGTGATCTGGGCCGACCGCCGATTCCGGCTGGGCCACGGCCGAGTGCTGGCGCTGTACGTGATGACCTACACGCTCGGTCGCGGCTGGATCGAGATGCTCCGCATCGACGCCGTCGAGCTCTCCGACGTCGGCGGGCTGCGTTTCAACGTGTGGACCTCGATCGTGCTGTTCGTGGTCGCCACCGTCTGCTTCGTGGTGAGCGCCCGGCTCCGCCCGGGCCGCGAGGAGCACGTGTACCGCGACCAGCGGCCGGACCAGCTGGACGAGCAGCCTGCACCGGGGTCACCCGGTGGTAATCTCTGAACCTCCGCTAGGGCCAATGTCGTCCCCTGCACCACTGCACTGCTGATTCGCCGGTGCCCGTCCCGACAACGTCGTGGGGCGGCGCGGCGCTGAAGACGACGGGAGAATGCCCGGTGCCCTACTCGCACGCATTCCCGCCGCCCCAAGGGCTCTACGACCCCCGCCACGAGCACGACGCGTGTGGCGTGGCATTCGTGGCCACCCTGACCGGCGTCGCCAGCCACCAGATCATCGAGCAGGGGATCCAGGCCCTGCTGAACCTCGACCACCGCGGAGCCGCGGGTGCGGAGGTCAACTCCGGCGACGGGGCGGGCATCCTCATCCAGGTCCCGGACGCCTTCCTGCGCGAGGTCGCGCACGAGGCCGGGTTCGAGCTGCCGCCCCAGCACGCCTACGCCGTCGGCACGGCCTTCCTGCCCGGCGAGCCGGAGCAGGCCGCCAAGACCCGCCAGCGGATCGAGGAGATCGCGGCCGAGGAGGGCCTGACCGTCCTCGGGTGGCGCGACGTCCCGGTCGACCCGTCGTCCCTGGGCAGCACCGCGCGCGCCGTGATGCCGTCCTTCGCCCAGCTCTTCGTCGCCGGCGCTGGCACCCGCGTGACCGGGATGGCGCTCGAGCGCCTGGCCTTCTGCCTGCGCAAGCGCGCCGAGCACGAGACCGACGCCTACTTCCCGTCGCTGTCGTCGCGGACGCTGGTCTACAAGGGCATGCTGACCCCGGTCCAGCTCGACGAGGTCTACCCCGACCTGCGCGACGAGCGGATGACCTCGGCGCTGGCGGTCGTGCACTCCCGCTTCTCCACCAACACGTTCCCGAGCTGGCCGCTGTCCCACCCGTTCCGGTTCATCGCCCACAACGGTGAGATCAACACCGTCATGGGCAACCGCAACTGGATGCGCGCCCGCGAGGCGCTGCTCGCCTCCGACGTGATCCCGGGCGACCTCGAGCGGCTCTACCCGGTCTGCACGCCGGGCGCGTCCGACTCGGCGTCCTTCGACGAGGTGCTCGAGCTGCTGCACATGGGCGGCCGCTCGCTGCCCCACGCGGTGCTGATGATGATCCCCGAGGCGTGGGAGAACCACACCGAGATGGACGAGAAGCGCCGTGCGTTCTACAAGTTCCACTCCGCGCTGATGGAGCCCTGGGACGGGCCCGCGTGCGTCGTGTTCACCGACGGCTCCCAGATCGGCGCGGTCCTCGACCGCAACGGGCTGCGCCCGTCGCGCTACTGGGTGACCGACGACGGCCTCGTCGTGCTCGCCTCCGAGGTCGGGGTGCTCGACATCGACCCCGCCAAGGTGGTCCGCAAGGGCCGGCTCCAGCCGGGCCGGATGTTCCTCGTGGACACCGACGAGCACCGCATCATCGAGGACGAGGAGGTCAAGGCGGAGCTCGCCGCGGAGCACCCCTACGACGAGTGGCTGCACGCCGGCCTGATCCACCTCGACGACATCCCCGAGCGCGAGCACATCGTGCACACGCACGCCTCGGTGACCCGGCGCCAGCAGGTGTTCGGCTACACCGAGGAGGAGCTGCGGATCCTGCTCACCCCGATGGCCAACAGCGGCGGCGAGCCGCTCGGCTCGATGGGCACCGACACCCCGATCGCGGCGCTCAGCGACAAGCCCCGGCTGCTGTTCGACTACTTCAGCCAGCTCTTCGCGCAGGTCACCAACCCGCCGCTGGACGCCATCCGCGAGGAGCTCGTCACCTCGCTGGCCGGCACCATCGGCCCGGAGGCCAACCTGCTGGAGCCGGCCCCGGCGTCGTGCCGGATGGTGCAGCTGCCGTTCCCGGTCATCTCCAACGACGACCTGGCCAAGATCCGGCACATCAACCGTGACGGCGACATGCCCGGGTTCATCACCCACGTCGCCCGCGGCCTCTACCCCGTGGAGGGCGGCGGCGCCGCGATGGCGCAGCGGATCGACGAGATCTGCGCGGAGGTGTCCTCGGCGATCGCCGGCGGCGCCCGCATCATCGTGCTCTCCGACCGCCACTCGACCGCCGAGCTGGCGCCGATCCCGTCGCTGCTGCTCACCGGCGCGGTCCACCACCACCTGGTCCGCGAGAAGACCCGCACCCAGGTCGGGCTGCTGGTCGAGGCCGGCGACGTCCGCGAGGTGCACCACGTGGCCCTGCTCGTCGGGTACGGCGCGGCCGCGGTCAACCCCTACCTCGCGATGGAGTCCGTCGAGGACCTCGCCCGCGAGGGCTACTACGTCAAGGCCGAGCCCGAGAAGGCCGTGGCCAACCTCGTCAAGGCCCTCGGCAAGGGCGTCCTCAAGGTGATGTCCAAGATGGGCGTCTCCACGGTCGCGTCCTACACCGGCGCCCAGATCTTCGAGGTCGTCGGTCTGTCGCAGGCCGTCGTCGACAGGTACTTCACCGGGACGGTCTCCAAGCTCGGCGGCATCGAGCTCGACACGATCGCCGAGGAGGTTGCGCGGCGGCATGCCACGGCGTACCCCCGCGGTGGCATCGCCCCGGCGCACCGCGAGCTCGAGATCGGCGGCGAGTACCAGTGGCGCCGCGAGGGCGAGCCGCACCTGTTCGACCCCGAGACCGTGTTCCGGCTCCAGCACTCCACCCGTGCGGGCCGCTACGACGTCTTCAAGCAGTACTCCTCGCGGGTCGACGAGCAGGCGAGGCGGCTGATGACGCTGCGTGGCCTGTTCCGCTTCAAGGACGCCGCGGCCACCGGCCGGCAGCCGGTGCCGATCGACGAGGTCGAGCCGGTCTCCGAGATCGTCAAGCGGTTCTCCACCGGCGCGATGTCCTACGGGTCGATCTCGCAGGAGGCGCACGAGACCCTGGCGATCGCGATGAACCGGCTGGGCGCCAAGTCCAACACCGGTGAGGGCGGCGAGGACGCCGAGCGGCTCTACGACCCCGAGCGGCGCAGCGCGATCAAGCAGGTCGCGTCCGGTCGCTTCGGCGTGACCGCGGAGTACCTCACCAACGCCGACGACATCCAGATCAAGATGGCGCAGGGCGCCAAGCCCGGCGAGGGCGGCCAGCTGCCCGGCAACAAGGTGTACCCGTGGGTGGCCAAGACCCGGCACTCGACGCCGGGCGTGGGGCTGATCAGCCCGCCGCCGCACCACGACATCTACTCGATCGAGGACCTGGCCCAGCTGATCCACGACCTCAAGAACGCCAACCCGCGGGCCCGCATCCACGTGAAGCTGGTCTCCGAGGTCGGCGTCGGCACGGTCGCGGCGGGCGTGTCCAAGGCGCACGCGGACGTGGTGCTGATCTCCGGCCACGACGGCGGCACGGGTGCCGCTCCGCTGACCTCGCTCAAGCACGCCGGGGGTCCCTGGGAGCTCGGCCTGGCCGAGACCCAGCAGACGCTGATCCTCAACGGGCTGCGCGACCGGATCGTGGTGCAGACCGACGGTCAGCTCAAGACCGGCCGGGACGTGGTCGTCGCGGCGCTCCTGGGCGCCGAGGAGTTCGGCTTCGCGTCGGCGCCGCTGGTGGTCTCCGGCTGCATCATGATGCGGGTCTGCCACCTCGACACCTGCCCGGTGGGCGTCGCGACGCAGAACCCAGTGCTCCGCGAGCGCTTCAGCGGCAAGGCCGAGTACGTCGTGAACTTCTTCGAGTACGTCGCCGAGGAGGTCCGCGAGCTGCTGGCCGAGCTCGGGTTCCGCACGCTCGACGAGGCGATCGGCCAGGTCGGCGCGCTCGACGTCGCCGAGGCGGTCGACCACTGGAAGGCCTCGGGGCTGGACCTGTCGCCGATCCTGCACCAGCCGGTCCGGTCCGCGTTCCCCGACCAGGACCTGCGCTGCACCAAGACCCAGGACCACGGCCTGGAGAAGTCGCTCGACCTCACCGAGCTGCTGCCGCTGGCCCAGCCGGCGCTGGAGTCCGGTGAGCCGGTGCGCGCCCAGGTCGCGATCCGCAACGTCAACCGCACGGTCGGCACGATCCTCGGCCACGAGGTGACCAAGCGCTACGGCGGCGAGGGGCTGCCCGAGGGCACCATCGACCTCACGTTCCTCGGCTCCGCGGGCCAGTCGTTCGGTGCGTTCGTGCCGAAGGGGATCACCCTGCGCCTGGAGGGCGACGCCAACGACTACGTCGGCAAGGGCCTCTCCGGCGGGCGCATCGTGGTCCGGCCCGACCGGGCGGCGACGTTCGCCGCCAACGAGCAGATCATCGCCGGCAACGTGATCGCGTACGGCGCCACCGCGGGCCAGATCTTCATCCGCGGCGGGGTCGGCGAGCGCTGCTGCGTGCGCAACTCGGGCGCGTGGGTCGTCACCGAGGGTGTCGGCGACCACGGCTGCGAGTACATGACCGGTGGCCGGGTGGCCGTGCTGGGCAAGACCGGGCGCAACTTCGCGGCCGGCATGTCCGGTGGCGTCGCCTGGGTCCTCGACCTCAAGCCCGGCCGGGTCAACCCCGAGCTGGTCGAGCTCGGCCCGGTGAGCGGCGCGGCCGCCGCCGAGCTCGAGCAGCTGGTGCGCGCGCACCTCGAGGAGACCGGCTCGACGGTCGCCGAGGAGCTGCTCGCCGACTGGGAGACCTCGCTGACCCGGTTCACCGAGGTCATGCCCACCGACTACCGCAAGTCGCTGGAGGCCAAGGCCAAGGCCGAGGCCGACGGCCTCGACGAGAACGAGACCGCCCACGCGATGATGGAGGCACTCCATGGATGAGCGCAGCGAAGCAATGGAGGGGGTGACTCAGCATGGCTGACCCCCGCGGATTCTTGAAGAACGGCCGACAGGTCGCCGAGCGGCGTCCGGTGGAGGAGCGCGTCCAGGACTGGAACGAGGTCTACCCGGGCTCCGCCGGGCGGGCGCTGCTGCCGATCATCACCGAGCAGGCCGGACGCTGCATGGACTGCGGCATCCCGTTCTGCCACCAGGGCTGCCCGCTCGGGAACATCATCCCGGAGTGGAACGACCTGGTCTGGCGTGACGACTGGGAGGGCGCGATCGAGCGCCTGCACGCGACCAACAACTTCCCGGACTTCACCGGGCGGCTGTGCCCGGCGCCGTGCGAGACCGCCTGCGTCCTGGGCATCAACCAGGACCCGGTGACGATCAAGAACGTCGAGGTCGCGATCATCGACAAGGCGTGGGACTCCGGCTACGTGCGCCCCCAGCCGCCGGAGTGGCTCTCGGGCCGCACCGTCGCGGTCGTCGGCTCGGGCCCGGCCGGCCTGGCCGCCGCCCAGCAGCTGACCCGGGCCGGTCACACGGTCGCCGTCTACGAGCGCGCCGACAAGATCGGCGGGCTGCTGCGCTACGGCATCCCCGAGTTCAAGATGGAGAAGAAGCACCTCGACAAGCGCCTCGAGCAGATGCGGCGCGAGGGCACCGTCTTCCGGGCCGGCGTCGACGTCGGTCGGCAGCTGCCCGGCGACAAGCTGCGTGAGCGCTACGACGCCGTCGTGCTCGCGATCGGCTCGACGGTCGCCCGCGACCTCGAGGTGCCCGGTCGCAGCCTCGACGGCATCCACCAGGCGATGGACTTCCTGCCGCAGGCCAACCGGGCGGCGCTGGGGGAGCAGGTCGACAACCAGCTCACCGCCGAGGGCAAGCACGTCGTGATCATCGGCGGCGGCGACACCGGCGCCGACTGCCTCGGCACCTCCACCCGCCAGGGCGCGGCGTCGATCACGCAGCTGGAGATCATGCCCGAGCCGCCGGAGAGCCGGCCGGCCGGCCAGCCGTGGCCGACGTACCCCATGGTGTTCCGGGTCTCCTCGGCGCACGAGGAGGCGGGCGAGCGGGTCTACGCCGTCTCGACCCAGGAGTTCCTCGGCGACGACGCCGGCCACGTGCGCGCGCTGCGCCTGGTCGACGTGAAGATGGAGAACGGCAGGTTCGTCGAGGTCGAGGGCACGGTCCGGGAGATCCCGGCCGACCTGGTGCTGCTGGCGATGGGCTTCACCGGCCCCGAGAGGGCCGGCCTGGTCGAGCAGCTCGCGGTCGACCTCGACGAACGTGGCAACGTGGCTCGCGACGAGCGGTACATGTCGTCGGTCGACGGCGTCTTCGTGGCCGGCGACGCTGGGCGTGGGCAGTCGCTGATCGTGTGGGCGATCGCCGAGGGCCGGGCCGCCGCGGCCGCGGTCGACACCTACCTGACCGGCTCGACGACGCTCCCGGCGCCGATCCCGCCGACCGAGCGGCCACTCCTGGTCTGAAGGACCTGGGTGGGCCGGGACCAACGACCCGAGTTGGTCCCGGCCGTGCTTGTTACCGGGGAGTTCGGTCTTTTAACGATCAAAGTCGCGGTAGGGTGAAGCACGTGCGTAGAGCAAAGATCGTCTGCACCCTTGGCCCCGCGGTGGCCACCCCTCGACGGATCCGTGAGCTGGTGTACGCCGGCATGGATGTGGCCCGTCTCAACATGAGCCACGGCTCGCACGAGGACCACGCCGAGGCCTACCGCCTCGTGCGTGAGGCCTCGGATGCGAGCGGGCACGGGGTCGGCATCTTCGCCGACCTGCAGGGGCCCAAGATCCGGCTGGAGACCTTCCCCGACGGCCCCGTGGTGCTGCACCGCGGCCAGGAGTGGACGATCACCACCCGCGACGTCGCCGGCGACGCGACGATCTGCGGCACGACGTACAAGGGCCTGCCGGGCGACGTCAACGTCGGGGACCCGATCCTCATCGACGACGGCAAGGTCCGCCTGCGCGTGACGGCCGTCGAGGACACCGAGGTCCACACCGAGGTGCTCGTCGGCGGCAAGGTCAGCAACAACAAGGGCATCAACCTGCCCGGCGTCGCCGTGTCGGTCCCGGCGCTGTCGGAGAAGGACATCGCGGACCTGCGCTTCGCGCTGCACCTCACCGTGGACTTCATCGCGCTGAGCTTCGTGCGCGACGCGAAGGACGCCGCGGACGTCCGCAAGATCATGGACGAGGAGGGCGTGCACCTGCCCGTCATCGCCAAGATCGAGAAGCCCCAGGCCATCGACAACCTCGACGAGGTGATCGCGGCGTTCGACGGCTTCATGGTCGCCCGCGGCGACCTCGGCGTGGAGTGCCCGCTCGAGGACGTGCCGTTCCTGCAGAAGCGGATCGTCGAGAAGGCCCGCCTCAACGCCAAGCCCGTGATCGTCGCGACCCAGATGCTCGAGTCGATGATCGGCAACCCGGCGCCCACGCGCGCCGAGGCCTCCGACGTCGCGAACGCCGTGCTCGACGGCGCGGACGCTGTGATGCTGTCCGGCGAGACCAGCGTGGGGGAGTACCCCGTCCACACGGTCGAGACGATGGCCCGCATCATCTCCGCCACCGAGGCGCACGCGCTGCAACAGGACGTGCACCTCGCGTCCCGGGCGGCGCTCGCCGAGATCGACTGGGACCCGCACACCACCGGCGGCGTGATCGCCAAGGCCGCCGAGGAGGTCGCCGAGCGGGTGGGGGCCAAGTACGTCGTGGCGTTCACCCAGAGCGGTGACTCCGCGCGCCGGATGTCGCGGCTGCGCGGCTCGGTCCCGATCCTCGCGTTCACGCCGGTGGCGTCCACGCGGTCGCAGCTCTCGCTGAGCTGGGGCGTCGAGACCTTCAAGACCCAGCCGGCCGAGCACACCGACGAGATGGTCCGCCAGGTCGACGAGCAGCTGCTCGAGATCGGCCGGGTGCGCGAGGGCGACCTCGTGGTGATCATCGCCGGTGCCCCTCCGGGCATCCCCGGCTCGACCAACGCACTGCGCGTGCACCGGATGGGCGACGCGATCAGCGGCGTCGCTCCGGCGTACCGCCGGGCCTGACCCTCACTGCTTCATACCGATCAGCGTGTCGAGCCTGGCCACCGCGGCCCGGGTCGACACGCTGATCGTCTTGTGGTTCGACTGCCGCCAGGGGACGTCGACGAGGTCGAGGGCCCAGCAGCAGAGCTCCCTGATGTCGGCAGACACATTCGATTTCGAGACATGTCGCGTGCCTCGTCGCTTCGCTCCGATGTACGCCGACACCCTCAATCTCCTCGCAGGATCTCAGGCCTCGCAGGCTCGGCCTGAGGCTCGGAAACTGCCACCGTGGATAGTCGTAGCGCTTCAGCTCGCCTGCCACCATCCGGCTCGCCCAGTTCCTGACCCGGCTGCCGTCGGAGTGGAACAGCCCGCGGAGGAACGCGGCCGGGTGCACCTCGACGATCTGGACCTGCCAGGGCTCCAGCACGATCGGTCGTTCGTGCTTGCGGCCGGGGCCGTGTTGGGGGAACAGGCATGGCCAGTGCTTCCAGGAGACCGTGGTGATGATGCAGCCGGGCGACAGGCGGGTATGGGGGCGTCCTCCCGGCTTCACCGCACTCATGAGCAACTGGATGCGCGCGTTGTCGACCGGGTATCGGATGTCGTTGAAGACGTGGAGATTGAACACGCCCCGGCGGCCACGGCTGATGTGGCCGTCTCCGAGATACCAACCGAACAGCTCGGCATACGCCTCGCGGTCGAGCACCCCCTCTTCGCACCGCGGGCACGGTGTGGCGAGGTGCGTCTGACCGCGGGGGCGGCCGCGCCGCTGGTACTCGCGTCGCCACCGCCGGATGGTCTTGATCGCCACGCCGTGCATCGCGGCGTTCTCGGCGTCCGGCATCCCGGCGTCGGAGCAGCGCAAGGCGCTGTCGACGGTCTCCTGCGGTCGGACGTGTGCCATGGATTCAGCAAAGCCCAGACCGCCGACGGTGCCGGGTGTGGGACTTGAACCCACACGTCCTCTCGGACAATGGTGTTTGAGACCATCGCGTCTGCCTGTTCCGCCAACCCGGCTGGGAGCGCGCCACACGCTACCCGAAGACCGTGCAGCCATCGTGGCCAACCCGGCCGATAGCCTGGTGCCGTGAACGCGAACGACCAGTCAGCATCACAGCCGACGCCGCGGCGCGTCGTCATCGCCGAGGACGAGGTGCTGATCCGGATGGACCTCGCCGAGATGCTCGGTGAGGAGGGCTACGACGTCGTCGGCCAGGCCGGTGACGGGCAGCGGGCGATCGAGCTCGCCGAGGAGCTGCGGCCCGACCTGGTCATCCTCGACGTGAAGATGCCGGTCCTCGACGGGATCGCCGCGGCCGAGCGGATCGCGGGTGCTCGGATCGCCCCGGTCGTGATCCTCACCGCGTTCTCCCAGCGCGACCTGGTCGAGAGGGCTCGCGACGCCGGGGCGATGGCCTACCTGGTCAAGCCGTTCTCCAAGTCCGACCTGGTCCCTGCGATCGAGATGGCGGTCAGCCGGTTCGCCGAGCTCTCGATGCTCGAGTCCGAGGTCGCCGACCTGACCGAGCGCCTGGAGACCCGCAAGGCGGTCGACCGGGCCAAGGGCGTCCTGCAGCAGCAGCTGCAGCTCTCCGAGCCCGACGCGTTCCGCTGGATCCAGAAGACCGCGATGGATCTGCGGCTCTCGATGCGTCAGGTCGCAGACGGGGTCATCACACACGGTCCCGGCATCGCCGGCTGAGCCCGCAGAGCGGGCCGCGGGCGGCGCTGCGGCGGACAAGCAGTCCATTCTGCTAGATCACGAATTGGCAACGACAGGGCACAAAGTCCTGGTCAACCCACGATTGTCCCGGGATCGACGCTAGTTTGCCCCGTATCGAGAGTCGATCTCCGGGCATGCGCATGCAGCCCGGGGGACAGTTGAGTCCAACGGAGGCTTCATGATTCGCTCCAGCCGCATCCACCGCGCTGCCATCACCCTCGCGGCGTCCGCGCTCGTCCTCACTGCTTGCGGCAGTGACAGTGACGGCGGGTCCGACGCTGCCGGCGACGGCGGTGACTCGGGCACCAGCGAGCTCTGCGGGAAGAACCTCGCGTACCTGGGCGCTCTGACCGGCGACGCCGGTGCTCTGGGCCAGAACATGGTCGGCGGCATCGAGCTGGCGCTGAAGGAGTACAACGCCAAGAACGCCGACTGCCAGGTCGACCTCAAGACCTTCGACTCCCAGGGCAGCCCGGAGAAGGCACCTGCTCTGGCGACCCAGATCATCAACGACGACACGATCTTCGGCCTGATCGGCCCCGGCTTCTCCGGCGAGTCGCTGGCGACCGGCAAGACCTTCTTCGAGGCCGGCCTGCCGTCGATCTCCCCCTCGGCGACGAACGTCACGATCACCCAGCAGGGCTGGACCACGTGGCACCGGGTCATCGGCAACGACGACGCCCAGGGCAGCGCCGACGCGAAGTACCTGACCGAGACGGTCGGCGCGAGCAAGGTCTTCGTCATCGACGACGGCCAGGACTACAGCAAGGGCCTGGCCGGCACGGTCAGGGAGGCGCTCGGCGATGCGATGGCCGGCACGGACCAGATCTCGGTCGGCCAGACCGACATGTCGGCGACGGTCACCAAGGTTCAGGCTGCCGGTGCCGACGCCGTGTTCTACGGCGGTTACTACACCGAGGCCGGTCTGCTCGCCAAGGCGCTGCGCCAGGGTGGGTTCAAGGGCACGTTCATGTCGGGCGACGGTGCGGAGGACCCGAGCTTCGTCAAGGTTGCGGGTGCTGCTGCCGCCGAGGGTGCGGTCCTGTCGGCTCCGGCCGGCCCGCCGCCGGCCGACTTCGGTGCCACCGGCCTCTACGCCACCCAGTCCTACGACGCGGCGAACATCTTCCTCGCGGCGCTGGAGGACGGTGCGTCGACGGCGGAGGAGGTCAACGACTTCATCGGCAGCTACTCCGGTGACGGGGTCAGCGGCCCGATCACCTTCGACGAGAACGGCGACATCACCGAGTCGAAGATCTACGCGTACTTGGTCAAGGACGGCAAGCTCGACGTCCAGAACCCCGAGGTCATCGAGTAACGAGTCATCTGAACGACGTGTCATAGGCTGCGGCCGGAGGGGGTGCCCCCTCCGGCCGCAGTCGGTCAGATCGACAGAGGAGACCCCTTGGACCTCGGCGCCCTTTTCGGCAGCTTCGACAACTTCGTGAGCTTCACCATCGGGGGGTTGGTCTTCGGAGCGATCTACGCGCTCATCGCGCTGGGCTACACAATGGTGTACGGCGTGCTGCAGCTGATCAACTTCGCCCACTCCGAGGTGTTCATGTACGGCACCTTCGCCGTGGCGTGGACCTTCATCTTCGTGCACGGCACGAGTGACGCCTCATGGAGCCTCGGCGAGGCGCTGCCGACCCTGCTGCTCGCGCTCGTCATGGCGATGCTGGTCTCCGCAGGCGTCGCGCTGCTCCTCGAACGCGCGGCCTACCGACCACTGCTCAAGAAGGGCGCGCCGAAGCTGATCGCCCTGATCTCGGCCATCGGCGCATCCTTCGCGCTCGCCGAGGCCATGGGCCTGCGGGATCGGTTCGCGGGTTGGGTCGGTCTCGAGGACGACCTGGCGAACTACGTCTCGCCAGGCAAGGCCCGGGACGTCTACTCCAACCCGGTGGGGATCGACCCCAAGGGATTGTTCGACATCGGTGGCTACACCGTCACCGACGTGGACCTCCTCATCATCGTGGCGGCTCTGCTGATGATGGTCGCCCTCGACCAGTTCGTGCGGCGCACCCGCTTCGGTCGCGGCATCCGCGCCACGGCGCAGGACCCGGAGTCGGCGGCGCTGATGGGCGTCAACTCGACCCGGGTGGTGCAGCTGACGTTCCTCATCGGCGGGCTGATGGCCGGTGCGGCCGCGACCCTCTACATGATGAAGATCGGGTCGACCCGGCAGAACGCCGGCTTCATCCTCGGCGTCAAGGCCTTCACCGCCGCCGTCATGGGCGGCATCGGCAACCTCCGCGGCGCTCTCCTCGGCGGCCTGGTCCTCGGCGTGATGGAGAACTGGGGCGCAGCGGTGTTCGGCTCGCAGTGGCGGGACGTGGTGGCGTTCGTGCTGCTGGTCCTGATCCTGCTGGTGCGACCCTCCGGTCTGCTCGGCGAGTCCCTCGGAAAGGCGCGTGCGTGATGTCGCAGACGAGCTCCGCTCCCGCCGGTCGACCGCTCCGCCGTCTCGGCTTGTGGTGGGACCACGTGGTCGACAGGTTCGGCAGGCTGCCGATGGCGGTGAAGCTGCTGGTGCTGGTGCTGGTGGTGGCGCTGGTCTACGCGCTTCCGCTCCTCCGCCCGCCGGTCATCACCACGCAGGAGATCGACTTCGGTGGCGTGATGTTCGGGTGCGCGGCGTACGCGTTGATCGCCCTGGGCCTCAACATCGTCATCGGGTACGCCGGTCTGCTCGACCTCGGTTACATCGGCTTCTACGCGACGGGCGCCTACACCGTCGGCGTGCTCACCTCCTTCCACTGGCACTGGCCGTTCTTCTTCGCGCTGCCGGTGGCGATCGCCGTCACGATGCTGACGGGCGTGCTCCTGGGTGCGCCGACCCTGAGGGTGCGCGGTGACTACCTCGCGATCGTGACCCTCGGCTTCGGCGAGATCATCCGGATCTGCGTGAAGAACATCGAGTGGCTCGGCGCCTCCTCCGGCATCAAGGACATCGCTCACCCCAACAGCATCGGCGGGGGGCCGAAGCCTCCCTTCGAGAAGGGTGGACTGTTCTCCATCCCGCGGCTGGAGTGGGACGGCTTCGTGCCGAGCGTGGACCGCGACCACACGACCGCGTTCCTGTCCTTCGGAGCGGTGGACGCGGTCCCGTACTACTGGCTGTTGCTGACCGCACTGATCCTGGTGCTGTTCGCGGACCGGCTGATCAAGTCGAGTCGCGTGGGCCGGGCCTGGGAGGCCACCCGCGAGGACGAGGACGCCGCCGAGCTGATGGGCGTGCCGACATTCCGCTACAAGCTGCTCGCCTTCGCGATGGGTGCCGCGATCGGCGGCATGTCCGGCGCGTTCTACGCCAGCGGCCAGAGCGGCTACGTCAGTCCCGACAGCTTCCTGCTGCTGTACTCCATGCTGTTCGTCGCAGCGGTCATCGTCGGCGGGGCCGGCAACCGTTGGGGCGCGATCCTCGGAGGCGTCCTGGTCTACTACCTGCCGGAGCGGTTCCGTGAGTTCGCCGACTACCGCATCCTCGTCTTCGGCTTGGCTCTGACCACGCTCGCGATCTGGCGTCCGCAGGGCCTGCTGCCACCGCGGCGGGCCCGGCGGGTGCTCCGGGCCGAGGAGGAGATACGTGAGCTCGAGGGAGAGGGGGCAGTCAATGTCTGAGTCTGAGCCCCGTCCGGGCGCACGCAAGCTGCTCGAGGTCGACCACGTCACGATCCGGTTCGGTGGCGTCACCGCGCTCGACGACGTCGACTTCGACATCCGCGAGGGGGAGATCCTGGGACTGATCGGGCCGAACGGCGCCGGGAAGACGACCTGCTTCAACGTGATGACCGGCGTCTACCAGGCGACCAGCGGCCAGATCCGCTTCGACGGGACACCCCTGGCGAAGATGAAGCGCCACGCCATCACCAAGCTCGGCATGGCACGGACCTTCCAGAACATCCGGCTGTTCAAGGCGATGACGGCCCTCGAGAACGTCATGGTGGGCGCCGACGCGCAGAGCAACGTCGGCCTGCTCAACGCACTGTTCCGGACCCCCCGGCACCGTCGTACCGAGACGGCGGCCCGCGAGCACGCCTACGAGCTGCTCGACTTCGTGGGCGTCGCCGGGCGTGCCGACGAGCTGGCCGAGAACCTCTCGTACGGCGACCAGCGCCGCCTCGAGATCGCCCGTGCCATGGCGACCAAGCCGAAGCTGCTCTGTCTCGACGAGCCGGCCGCCGGCTTCAACCCGGCGGAGAAGCAGCGACTCATGGAGCTGATCCGCAAGGTGCGCGACCAGGGCGTCACCGTCCTGCTGATCGAGCACGACATGCGGCTGGTCATGGGCGTGACCGACCGGATCGTGGTGCTGGAGTTCGGGCGCAAGATCGCCGAAGGCACCCCGGCGGAGATCCGCGACAACCCCGCGGTGATCGCCGCCTACCTGGGAGTGGATGAAGAAGATGCTTCTTGAGGTTGAGGGCCTGTGCGTCAACTACGGGCACATCGAGGCGATCCGCGACATCAGCTTCGGGGTCGAGGAGGGGACCGTTGTCACGCTCATCGGGGCGAACGGCGCCGGCAAGACCACGACGCTGAAGACACTCTCCGGCCTGCGCAAGGTGCGCGAGGGCAAGGTGACGTTCGACGGCAAGGACATCACCCACCTGCCGCCGTTCGAGCGGGTCAAGATGGGTCTGAGTCAGTCGCCGGAGGGCCGAGGGATCTTCCCCGGCATGTCGGTCCGCGAGAACCTCGGCATGGGCGCCTACACGCGCCGTGACAAGCCGGCGATCGCCGCCGACTTCGATCGGGTGATGGCACTGTTCCCACGGCTGGAGGAGCGCATCGACCAGGTGGCCGGCACCATGTCGGGCGGCGAGCAGCAGATGCTCGCGATGGGCCGCGCGCTGATGGCGCGCCCGCGCGTGGTGCTGCTCGACGAGCCGTCGATGGGGCTGGCGCCGAAGCTGATCGCGCAGATCTTCTCGATCATCACCGAGATCAACGAGCAGGGCACCACGGTGCTGCTGGTCGAGCAGAACGCCGCTCAGGCGCTTAAGCGGGCACACACCGCACACGTGCTCGAGACCGGCGAGATCGTGCGCTCCGGCAGCGGCTCCGAGCTCGCGGGAGACGACTCCGTCAAGGCGGCGTACCTCGGCGGGGACATCTGATCCGGGACGCGTCAGCGGACCGGATCAGAGCACCTTGGACAGGAACAGCTTGGTGCGCTCGTGCTGCGGGTCGCCGAGGACCTGACGTGGGTCGCCCTCCTCGAGGATCACCCCGTCGTCCATGAACACGAGGTTGTCGCCGACCTCGCGGGCGAAGCCCATCTCGTGGGTGACGACCATCATCGTCATGCCCTCGGAGGCGAGGTCGCGCATGACCGCGAGCACGTCGCCGACGAGCTCGGGGTCGAGTGCGCTGGTGGGCTCGTCGAAGAGCATCATGTCCGGGTTCATCGACAGTGCCCGGGCGATCGCGACGCGCTGCTGCTGACCGCCGGAGAGGTGCGCGGGGTAGGTGTTCTCCCGGTCGGCCATCCCCACCTTCTCGAGGGTCTGGCGAGCGATCTCGACCGCCTCCGACTTCGAGCGCTTCTTGACCCGGCGCTGGGCCACGCAGAGGTTGTCGAGCACGTTCATGTGCGGGAACAGGTTGAACTGCTGGAACACCATGCCGATGCGGGACCGGACGGCGTCGAGGTCGACCTCGGGGTCGGTGATGTCGATGCCCTCGACGAAGATCTTGCCGGACGTGGGCTCCTCGAGCCGGTTCACGCAGCGCAGCAGTGTGGACTTCCCCGACCCGGAGGGGCCGATCACGCACACGACCTGGCTCTGGTTGACGTGGAAGTCGATGCCCTTGAGCACCTCGTGCTCGCCGAAGTACTTGTGCAGGTCCGAGACCTGGATCGCCGGGGTGCTCATCGGGCTGCTCTCTGCTGACGGCGTTCGAGGTGCGCGACGAGCTGGCTGGCCGGGATGGAGATCACCAGGTAGACCAGCGCGATCGCCAGGAGCGGGCTCGCGTTGGAGTAGTTGATGAGACCCTGCTGACCGAACGACGTGAGCTCGACCTGGTCGGCCTGCATGCCTACGAACGTCAGCAGCGAGGTGTCCTTGACCAGCAGGATGAACTCGTTGGTCAGCGGCGGGATCACGATGCGGACCGCCTGGGGGAGCACGACGGTGACCATCGTCCAGAAGCCGTTCATGCCGAGCGACTGGGCGGCCTCGCGCTGCCCCTTGGGCACCGCCTGGATGCCGGCGCGCAGGGTCTCGGCCATGTAGGCGCCCGACACCATGATCAGCGCGATCAGACCTGCCCCGATGGTGCCGCCGGGAGGTGTCCAGCCGAACGCCAATGGCACGCCCAGTGCCATGAAGATGATGACGACCAGTGCTGGCAAGCCGCGGAAGAACTCGATGTAGACCGTGGCCAGCCAGCGGTACAGCCGCAGCGGCGAGAGGCGCATCAGCGCGAGCAGCAGGGCGAGCGCGATGCCGCCGGCGAACGCGATCACCGTGTACTTCACGGTGTTCTTGGCGCCGATCAGGATGATGTCCGGCCACATCCCCTTCCAGGTGTCCCCGTCCAGGAAGTTCTTGGAGATCGCCTCGCGGTCCGCCGTCGCGACGACAACGACGATGACCGCGATGAGGGCGGCATATGCTCCGACGTCCCGCAGCCGCCGCCGGGTGGAGCGCTTCAGGCTCATTCGGTGGCGAAGTAGGTGTCGTAGATCTTCTGGTACTCCCCGTTGTCACGCATCGTCTGGAGCGCCTCGTCGACCGCGTCGATCAGGTCGGTGTTGTCCTTCTTCATCGCCAGACCGTAGCTCTCGCCCGTGTCATAGGTCTCCACGACCTTGAACTCACCGGCGGCCGCGGGGTCGTTCTGGTGGTCGAGGTTGACCGGCAGGTCCTGGAGCAGCGCCTCGACCTGTCCGGCCTTGATCGCGGCGAACATCTCGCCGTCGCTGGGGAAGACCACGATGTCGGCGCCCGAGGCGTGCTCGTTGGCGTACGCCTCCCCGGTGGTGCCCTTCTGGACACCGACCTTGACCCCGTCGAGATCGTCGATCGAGGCGATACTGGAGTCGGAGGGGACGAGCAGGGACTGCTCGGAGTCGTAGTAGCCGTCGCTGAATCCGAGCTTCGCCTGGCGCTCCGGGGTGATCGTCATCGCGCTCGCGGCCAGGTCGCACTGACCAGCGTTGAGCGCGAGGCCGCTCTGAAGGGCGTTGAAGTCGGAGTCCTTGATCACGACCTTGAGGTCGAGCTGGGTGGCGATCGCGTCGACGATGTCGATGTCGAAGCCCTTGAAACCGGTCGGAGAGGTCTTGTCGAAGGCCTCGAACGGCGGGTAGGGGACGTCCGAGCAGACCGTGAGCGTGCCGTCGGAGATCAGGTCGAGGCTCGGGGCCTCACTGCTGCCGGGGTTGTCCGAGGCCTTGCCGTCCGAGCCACTGTCGGAGCCGCAGGCCGAGGCGGTCAGGGCGAGGGCGGACAGAACGGCGGCGGCCAGCGTGGCGCGAGGGGTCAGACGAATCAGCATGGGTGCACCCTAGTGGTGCGCGGGGCCCGGTAGGTCACGGAATGGTCTCAGCCCGGGACGGTTCACCGCAGTGTCGCCACTGCCTCGACGAGGAGTGGCGCGACCAGCAGCGCGGGCAACAGGTCGGCGACCGGGATCTCGCGGATGCGCAGCAGCCGCAGCGCCACGCCGACGAGCAGCAGGCCCCCGGTGGCGGTGATCGCGGCCAGGTGGGCGTCGGGCAGGACATCGCCGAGGGCTAGCCCGAGCAGCGTCAGGCCGCCCTGGATCGCGACCACGGTGACCGCGCTGGCGGCCACGCCCCAGCCGAACGACGCCGCGAACGCGATCGCGGCGAACCCGTCGAGAGCCGCCTTGAGGAACAGTTGGTCGGCGCCGTTCCCGAGCCCGTCGTTGAGCGACCCCAGGATCGTCAGCGGCCCGGTGCAGAACACCAGCGAGGAGACCACGAAGCCCTCGATGAAGCGGTGCCGCTCGACGGACCCCGAGTCGCGGGTCAGCCGGGCCTGCAGCCAGCCCCCCAGCGACTCCACCCGCTGCTCGAGGCGCAGCAGCGACCCGGCGATCCCTCCGACCAGGAGGGACCCCAGCACGATCAGCATCGGGGCGCTGTCGCCCACCTTGTCGGCGAGGTCGTCGTCGAGCACCGCCATCGCCGACGTGCCCGCGATCAGCAGCGTCACCAGTCCCAGCGCGTCGGTCACCAGGTCGCGGGTGCGCACCGGCAGGCGGTTGCCGAGAAGCACCCCGATGGTGGCGCCGAGCAGGACGGTCGCGACGTTGACGACGGTGCCGATACCCGGGAACACAGGACTCCTCTGACAAGACAGCGGGGCTGAGCGTAGTCTCGTGGCTTGGTGCCGCGTTCGGGGGACGAGAGACGCGGCCGAGCACGAGGTCCGGAAGGCCAGAACTCGATGAGCCGTTCATTGGTGTCGCTCCGTATGGCAGTGGCTGCCGACGCGCCCGCGCTCGCGGAGCTCTGGAGCGACGTGCTACGTCGCACCGGCCCCGAGGACCAGGTCGCCGACCTCGAGTCGGTGCTCGCTGCCCTCGAGGGCAGCACCGACCAGCGCATCGTAGTCGGGGAGTACGACGGCGAGTTCGCCGGCGCCGTGCACCTCCAGGCGACGACGATGTCGGCGATCAACCTCGAGCCGGTCGTCCGCGCGCTCTCACCGCACGTGCTGCCCCGCTTTCAACGACACGGCGTCGGCAGCGCCCTCATGGACGCCGCGGTCACCTGGGCCGAGGAGCTCGGCATCGCCCACGTGGCCACCGCCGCCGTCGCCGGCAACCGCGACGCCAACCGCTTCATGGCCCGGATCGCGCTCGGCCCGTACGCCGTGCTCCGGGTCGCGACCACGCACGCCGTCCGCACCCGGCTGAGCGCCCAGCGCCGGCCCGCCCAGACCACCGGGGGGCGTCAGCTCACCCAGGTGCTCGCCGCGCGGCGCTCGATGCGCCGCTCGCGCGCCACCGCCGAGAACTGACCACCGCTACCCGGCGTACCGCTCCCGCGGCATCAGCGCACACGTGATCCGCGAGGTGCAGACCCGCTTGCCGTGCTCGTCGGTGATCACCACGTCGTAGGTCGCCATGGTGCGGCCGAGATGGATCGCGGTGGCGGTGCCGGTGACGGTGCCGGAGGTCGCCGAGCGGTGGTGGGTGGCGTTGATCTCGATGCCGACCGAGAGTCGGTCTGGGTGGGCGTGCACGGCGGAGCCGACCGAGCCCAACGTCTCGGCGAGCACCACGGAGGCGCCGCCGTGGAGCAGGCCGTAGGGCTGGGTGTTGCCCTCGACCGGCATGGTGCCGACCACCCGCTCGGCGGAGATCTCGACGAGCTCGATGCCCATCTTCTCGTTGAGCCCACCCATGCCCTGGGGCATGGAGGAGATGTAGTCGTCGATGCCCATCTCGGGGCGCAGCTCGTCGCTCATGGGCACATTCTGGCTGTCGGCGCGCGCCGCTAGAGTCGCAGGGTGCCACGCCTCCTCCTGCTCGACGGCCACTCGCTCGCCTACCGCGCGTTCTTCGCGCTCCCGGTGGAGAACTTCTCGACCACCACCGGGCAGCACACCAACGCCGTCTACGGCTTCACCTCGATGCTCATCAACGTGCTGCGCGACGAGCAGCCCACCCACGTCGGTGTGGCGTTCGACGTGTCGCGCCAGACGTTCCGGTTGGAGGAGTACGCCGAGTACAAGGCCGGGCGCAACAAGACGCCCACCGAGTTCAGCAGCCAGCTGCCGCTGATCGAGGAGGTGCTCAACGCGCTGCGCATCCCCTTCCTCAAGAAGGAGGGCTACGAGGCCGACGACATCATCGCCACGCTGGTGACCCAGGCGCTCACGGACCCCGAGATGGAGGTCCTGATCCTCACCGGCGACCGTGACTCGCTCCAGCTGGTGACCGACCGGTCGACGGTGCTCTACCCGATGCGCGGCGTCTCGGACCTGGCCCGGATGACGCCGGCGGCCGTCGAGGCCAAGTACGGCGTCCCGCCGGCCCGCTACCCCGAGCTCGCGGCGATCGTGGGGGAGACCTCCGACAACCTCCCGGGTGTGCCCGGGGTCGGTCAGGGCTACGCGGCGAAGTGGCTCAACCAGTTCGACGGCCTCGACAACGTCATCGCCCGGGCCGACGAGATCACCGGCAAGAAGGGCGAGGCGCTGCGCGAGCACCTCGGCGACGTGATCCGCAACCGCCACCTCAATCGCCTGGTCTGCGACCTCAGCCTCGACCTGCGGCCCGAGGAGCTGGCGGTGCGCCCGTGGGACCGCCACGAGGTGCACACGCTCTTCGACGGGCTGGAGTTCCGGGTGCTGCGCGACCGGCTCTTCGAGACGCTGACCTCGGAGGAGGAGATCGACGACTCTGGCTTCGACGTCGCGATGAGCGTGCTCGCCACCGGCGAGCTGCCGGCCTGGCTCGAGCAGCACACCTCCTCGGGCGACCGCGTCGGCCTGCACGTCGTGGGCCGGTGGGGTGCCGGCACCGGGGACGTCACGTCGCTCGCGCTGGCGACCACGGAGGGCGCCGCCGCCTGGATCGCCGCCGACCAGCTCGACGCCGCCGACCAGGCGGCGCTCGCCGCGTGGCTGGCCGACCCCCAGCGGCCCAAGGTGCTCCACGACGCCAAGGGCCCGATGCTCGCGCTGGCCGCCTGGGGGATGCCGCTCGCCGGTCTGGACCGCGACACCGCGCTGTCGGCCTACCTCGCCCGCCCCGACCAGCGCTCCTACGACCTCGCCGACCTCACCGTGCGCTACCTCAAGCGCGAGCTCAAGCAGGGTGGCGCCGACGACGGCCAGCTCAGCCTCGACGGCCTCGATGCCGGCAACGCCGGCGAGGTGGAGATGCTGCACGCCCGCGCGGTGCTCGACCTGGCCGCCGCGCTGGACGACGAGCTCGAGGAGCGCGGCGGCACCCGCCTGCTCAACGACATCGAGCTGCCGCTCGTCGACCTGCTCGCGAAGATGGAGCAGACCGGGGTCGCCGTCGACGTCGACCATCTCGAGGCGCTGGAGGGCCACTTCGCCACCGAGGTGCGCAACGCCGCCGAGGAGGCGTTCGCGGTGATCGGCAAGGAGATCAACCTCGGCTCGCCCAAGCAGCTGCAGGTCGTGCTGTTCGACGAGCTCGACATGCCCAAGACCAAGCGCACCAAGACCGGCTACACCACCGACGCCGATGCCCTGCAGGCGCTCTACGTCAAGACCGAGCACCCGTTCCTGCTGCACCTGCTGCGCCACCGCGACGTTTCGCGCCTGCGGCAGACCATCGAGGGGCTGCTCAAGACCGTCGCCGGCGACGGGCGCATCCACACGACGTTCAACCAGCTGATCGCAGCGACCGGCCGGCTCTCCAGCACCGACCCCAACCTGCAGAACATCCCGGTCCGCACCGAGGAGGGTCGGCGCATCCGCGAGGGGTTCGTGGTCGGTCCCGGCTACGAGTCGCTGATGACGGCCGACTACAGCCAGATCGAGATGCGGATCATGGCGCACCTCTCTGAGGACACCCTGCTCATCGAGGCGTTCCGGTCGGGTCGCGACTTCCACTCGATCACCGCCGCCCGGGTCTTCGACGTCCCGGCCGACGACGTGACCAGCGAGATGCGCGCCAAGATCAAGGCGATGAACTACGGGCTCGCCTACGGCCTGTCGGCGTTCGGCCTCAGCCAGCAGCTCGGCATCGAGCCGGCCGAGGCGCGCGGCCTGATGGACGAGTACTTCGAGACGTTCGGCGGCATTCGCGACTACCTCGCGGGCGTGGTCGAGGAGGCCCGCAAGACCGGGTTCACCGAGACGATCAAGGGCCGGCGCCGCTACCTCCCCGACCTGACCAGCGACAACCGGCAGCGCCGCGAGATGGCCGAGCGGATGGCGCTCAACGCGCCGATCCAGGGCTCGGCTGCCGACCTGATCAAGATCGCGATGCTCAACGTCGACCGGGCGATCACCGCGGCCGGTCTGGCGTCGCGGATGCTGCTGCAGGTGCACGACGAGCTCGTGTTCGAGGTCGCGCCGGGGGAGCAGGAGGCGCTCGAGGTGCTGGTCCGCGAGCAGATGGGCAGCGCCGCCGACCTCGCCGTCCCGCTCGACGTCAGCGTCGGCTTCGGCCGCAGCTGGCACGAGGCCGCGCACTAGGGCCGGGCGCCCGGCCGCGTGCTACTCCAGGTAGCCAGTCTCCGGGTCGACGTGACGGAGGAAGTCGCGGATCGCGGCGCGGTGGTGACCGGTGTCGAGCTCGGCGTTGTTCGACGTCTGCGACGTGAAGCCGTACCCGCGGTTCGGCCCGCTGAGCCAGGCGTAGTGGTAGCGACCCGGCACGCCCGGGTGGTCGCTGACCTCCCAGGTCTCGCCGTCCACGTCGAGCAGCTCGCTGGCCATCCGGCCACGCTAGCGTGACCAGGGAAGAGATTGAGTGTTCAACTGGTTGAGGTGTCCATGAAGAAGATCGGGTTCCTCTCGTTCGGCCACTGGTCGGACTCGCCGCACTCCCAGACGCGTACGGCGTCCGACACGCTGCTGCAGTCCATCGACCTCGCCGTCGCCGCCGAGGAGCTCGGCGTGGACGGCGCCTACTTCCGGGTGCACCACTTCGCGCGCCAGCTCGCCTCGCCGTTCCCGCTGCTGGCGGCGATCGGGGCGCGCACCAGCCGGATCGAGATCGGCACCGGCGTGATCGACATGCGCTACGAGAACCCGCTCTACATGGTCGAGGACGCGGGGGCGGCCGACCTGATCGCCGGCGGCCGGCTGCAGCTCGGCATCAGCCGGGGGTCACCGGAGCAGGTCGTCGACGGCTACCGCTACTTCGGCTACGAGCCCGGCGAGGGCTCCGACCACGCCGCGATGGCGCGCGAGCACACCGCGGTGCTGCTCGAGCTGCTCAAGGGCGAGGGGTTCGCCGAGCCCAACCCGCGCCCGATGTTCCCCAACCCGCCCGGGCTGCTCCGCCTCGAGCCGCACTCACCGGGCCTGCGCGACCGCATCTGGTGGGGCGCCGGCACCCGGGCCACCGCCGAGTGGACCGCCGAGCAGGGCATGAACCTGATGAGCTCGACGCTGCTCACCGAGGACACCGGGGTGCCGTTCCACCAGCTCCAGGCCGAGCAGATCCAGCGGTTCCACGACGCGTGGCGGGCGGCCGGACACGACCGGGAGCCGCGGGTCTCGGTCAGCCGCAGCATCTTCCCGATCGTCAACGACATGGACCGCGCCTACTTCGGCCAGGAGGGCCGCGGCCAGGACCAGGTCGGCTACATCGACGGCGGCATCGCGCGCTTCGGCAAGACGTACGCCGGTGAGCCCGACCGCCTGGTGGAGGAGCTCGCCCAGGACGAGGCGATCGCCGCGGCCGACACGCTGCTGCTCACGGTCCCCAACCAGCTCGGCGTCGACTACAACGCTCACGTGCTCGAGAGCGTGGTCACGCACCTGGCGCCGGCACTGGGGTGGCGGTAGCAGTCGGCCTTCCCTGAACCTGGCAGCCCAAACCCGCACGACACGCCGGTGACCCACGGCGTGTCGTGCGGGTTTCGGCTGCCAGCAGCCGAACCCCGCAGCCAGGCGCCGCACCTACGCAGCGGCGGCCGGCTCCGGCTCGCTGGCCTGCTTGGTCACGCGCAGGCTCACCGCGAGCAGCGCGGCCAGCAGCACCGCGTCGACGCTGATCACGACGGTGAGGAGGCCGCGCAGCGTGTCGCTGGTGAGTCCGAGCCCGACCATCGCGACGAAGGCCGTCCAGACCAGGTAGACCGAGCGCTGCCCCTGGCGGGCGAGCACCGAATAGATGAGCAGCTGGAGCATGGAGAGCACGGTGCCGAGGATCGCGTAGATCCAGAGGTGGTCGGCGATGTCGTCGTAGCGGTCGCCGCCCACGAAGATCAGCGCGAGCTGGGGGAGCAGGGCGGCCCCCGCCGTGGTCACGGCGCCGAGCACGGCCACCACGCCCAGGCTGCCGGTCAGCGCGCGCCGTCGCTCGCTCATCGTGGACATCGACGGGAACGCGATCACCACCACGAACTGCGGCAGGAACAGCACCGCCTTGGTGAGGATCAGCCCGCCGGCGTACAGGCCCGCGTCGTGGCTGTCGAGCGCGTTGCGGGCCACCACGATGTCGGCGTTGGAGAGCGCGAAGAAGGCGAGCAGCACCTGGGAGTTGAGCACGGACTCGCGGATCACCCGGCGGAAGCCGTGCTCTTCGCTCGACACGCCCGGGTCGCGCGGGCGCCGCAGCAGCCACCAGCCGGCGACGACCGGCGCGCAGGCGCCGAGACCGGTGCCGACCAGGGCGGAGAGCTCGCTGGGCTCCCAGGCGATCAGCGCGGTGCCGATCAGCAGCCGGGGCACCCCGCTGAGGATGTAGAGCACCGACAGGGCGTGCCACCGGCGCTCCCCCTGGAGGATGCCCGCCTGCCCGCCCATGATCGTGAACGGGATCGAGACCACCGAGACCAGCGCGGCGGTGAGCAGGCTGTCGAGCCGCAGCACGATGTTCAGCAGCGGCGAGACCACCAGCAGCAGCACGCCGAGGGCGGCCGCCGCGCGGTAGGTGACGCCGAGGATGGTCTTCTCGATCTGCGCGACGTGCTCGGGCTCGGCGGCGATCCGCCGGGCCGCGGTGGCCTGCAGCCCCAGCTGCAGCACGGTGATCACCAGCAGCGTCGCCATGAGGCTCGCGAGCGCGCCGTACGAGCGGGGGCCGAGCATGCGGGCGGCGATCATCGTGAAGCCGTACGTCGCGACGTTCATCACGCCCATCGCCACCGCGATGACGCCGCCGCCGCCGAGCAGCTCGGTCAGGCGACGGGTAGGTGAGGCCACAGGAGGGAAGCGTATGCGAGACTCCCGCCGTGACCGGCGGTGGTACGGCAGTTCTCCGGCGAGCCGCTCCCGCCGCCTGGGCGACCGTGCTCGCGGTGCTGCTCCTCGGCCCCGCCCTCGGGCCGGGCTACCTCCTCACCTACGACATGGTCTGGGTCCCCGACCTCGCGCTCCGCAGCGACTTCCTCGGCCTGGGGTCGGCGCTTCCGCGAGCGGTCCCGTCCGATGCCGTCGTCGCCGTCCTCGACGAAGTCGTCCCCGGCATGCTGCTGCAGAAGCTGATGCTGCTCGGCGCGCTCGTGACCGGCGGCGTGGGCGCGGCCGCCCTGGCCGGCTCCGCGCTGTCGGCGCGGCTCGTCGCCGTCAGCGTCTACGTGTGGAGCCCGTTCGTCATCGAGCGGCTCTGGATCGGGCACTGGCCGCTGGTGCTGTGCTGGGCTGTGCTGCCGTGGCTGGTCCGCCAGGGCGTGCGGCTGCGCGAGGACCCTCGCGTCGGCTCCACGCTGCCGGTGCTGCTGCTGATCGGGAGCCTGAGCGCCAACGCCGGGCTGATGGCGGCGGCCACCCTCCTCGCCGTCGGCGCGACCCGCCGCTCGACGCCGCGGATGGTCGCCCTGCTGCTGGCGGCCAACGCGCCGTGGCTGGTCGCCGGCGTCCTCCATGTCGGCGAGGCGAGGAGCAGCTCGGCGGGCGCGGTCTTCGGCCTCGACGCCGAGGGCACGTTGCCGGCGCCGGTGGCCGCACTCACCTCGGGAGGGATCTGGAACGCCGAGGTCGTGCCCGACTCCCGCACGCAGCTGCTCCTGCCGCTCGTGCTCACGCTGGTGATCGGCGCCCTCGCCGTGGCCGGGTACCGACCGATGGCCCGCCGCCTCGGCCGGCGTACGACGACGGCGCTGGTGGTCCTGTGGGCGATCGGGTACGCCGTCGCCATCGTGTCGTGGGCGACTCCCGACCTCGTCGGGTGGCTCGCCGAGACCCTGCCGGCCGGCGGGCTGCTGCGCGACGGCAGCCGCTGGCTGGCGCTCTGCGCACCGCTCACCGCGGTGGTGGTGGCCGAGGGGGCGACCCGGTGGGCCGGTCGCGTCCCGCAGCGGTTCGCGGTCGCCGCCGCGCTGGTGCCCCTCGCGTTCATGCCCGACGCTGCGTGGGGCGTGGGCGGCACGCTGCGGCCTGCCGACTACCCCGACGACTGGGCGGTGGCACGCTCCGAGCTCGGCGACGGTCGCGGTGACCTGCTGGTGCTCCCGTTCACGAGCTACCGGCAGCCGGCCTGGAACCATGACCACAAGGTGCTCGACCCGCTGCCGCGGTTCCTCGAGCCGAACTACGTCGTCAACGACGAGCTCGCCGTGGACGGACGGATCATCGCGGGGGAGGACCCGCGGGTCCCCGACGTGCTGGACGCGCTCGCGCTCCCCAGTGCCGGCGAGCGTGCGGACGCGCTGGGCGCCCTCGGCATCGGCGCGGTCGCTCGGGACCTGTCGCAGCCGGTCGCCGGCTACGAGGCGCCGGTGGCCGGCACGGTGGTGCACCGCGGGGCGGGCCTGGAGGTCACCCTCCTCGACGTCACGGTCGACCGGCGCGACACGCCGGCCGAGTGGTGGGTCGCCCTGCTCGCGGCGTGGACCGCCTATGTGGGCCTGGCTGCGGTGGCGGTCGCGAACCTCGTTCGACGGGTTGCCCCTAGAATGGCTGTGCGACCGCGGGACGGGTGATACGGTCTGCGGGGACCTGAGGGAGGAACACACGTGCAGGCATTCATCATCACCTTCGCGAGCGTGATCGTCGGCGGCGGACTCGCCGGCGCAACGGTCGTGGGGCTCGTGAACAGCCAGACCGCGCCCCCGGAGAACTCCCCGGCCAACGTCTCCAACCCCGTGCTGGAGTACGGCGCCACCAAGTGACCTGAGCCGGCGCGTCGCCGCTCAGTCGTCCGTCGCGTCCTGGTCGTTGACCAGGACGCCCCGCAGCGCTTCGGTCACGACATGCGCGAAGGCGGCCTGGGAGTGCCCCCAGGTGAAGCCCTTGCTGTGTCGGAACGCGCCGTCCGCGAGTCGCTCGCGCCCGGCCTCGTCTCGCAGCAGCGCGCCGATGGCCGCCGTGAGCTCGGCGGGAGAGTCCACCAGGACGCCGGACACGCCGTGGACGATCGACTCGCGGGTGCCGCCCGCGCTGGCGTAGGCGACGGTGGGGGTGTGGTGCGCGGCCGCCTCGCCGACCACGAGGCCCCACCCCTCCTTCAGCGACGGCAGCGCCATCAGCCAGGACTCCTCGTAGATCTCCTGCTTGCGGACCTCGGACACGTGCCCCTCGAAGACGACCGCACCCCGCGCGACCAGGGGCGCCGCGTAGGCGCGCAGCTGGCTCTCCCACCAGCCGCTGCCCACGACGTGCAGCCGCAGGTCCGGGAACTCCTCGAGCAGCATGGCCACGGCGTCGATGGCGTGCTCGACCTGCTTGTGCGGGACCAACCGGCCCACCACGCAGATCGAGGGGTGCGACGACTTGCGCGACCCGACCCGCATCACCGGATCGGTGCCGTTGTGCACGACCGCGACCCGGGCGCCGGTGACACCGAGCTCGCGGAGCTCGGCACGAGTGGCCCGGGAGACCGCGACGTACTGGCACGACCGGTAGAGCCGCGGCGCGAGCCGGCTCTCGACCCACCAGCCGACGCGCCCGGGCAGGCCCGGGTAGACCACCGGCCACTGCTCGCGGTGGACGTGGTGCACCAGCACGATGACCGGTTTGCGGGTGACGAGCGGGCTGAAGAACGGCAGTCCGTTCTGCACGTCGACCACGAGGTCCACCCGGCCGAGCCGGCGGCGCAGCAGCGCCCACATGCCGAGGGCGTAGACCGACAGCTTGCCGCCGCGGCGTACGAACCGGATGCCGTCGACGACCTCGTCGGGCGCTGCGCCGGCGTAGGCGACGCAGAAGATCGTGACCCGGCAGCCCCGGGCGACGAGCCCCGCGGCCATCTTCTCCAGGTACCGCTCCGCGCCGCCGCCCTCGGGATTGCGGGTGTCGCGCCAGCTCAGGAACACGATGTGGCGCCCCGCGAGGGTTTCGGACGTCGGCATCCGGCGAGGTTACCGGGTAGTTCGGATATGGTGCGCGGCATGCCATGGACCGCCGATCTTCGTCGGTCCGTGCGCCTCTTCTCGGACTTCCGGGTCGAGCAGAGCGACCCCGCGCGCTTCTACTCAGCGTTGGCCGAGGACTCGGTGGGGCAGCTCTCGGGCTACCGGGACCTCGCCGGCACGACCGTCCTGGACGTGGGCGGCGGACCCGGGTACTTCCGCGACGCGTTCCGCCGGGCCGGAGCGACGTACTGGGCCCTGGACGCCGACGTCGGCGAGCTCTCGGGGACCGGCGAGATCGCCGGGGGCACCGTGGTCGGCGACGGCATGAACCTGCCGTTCCGCGACGGCTCGGTCGACGTCTGCTACTCCTCGAACGTCCTCGAGCACGTGCCGCGCCCGTGGGACATGGCGGAGGAGATGCTGCGGGTGACCCGGTCAGGGGGCGTCGTCTTCATCTCCTACACGCTGTGGTGGGGGCCGTGGGGCGGTCACGAGACCTCCCCGTGGCACTACCTCGGCGGGGCGCGTGCTCGTCGTCGCTACCACAGGCGGCACGGTCACGAGCCGAAGAACAAGTACGGCGAGTCGCTGTTCCGCGTCACCATGCGTGACGGGGTGGCCTGGACGCGGCGCCAGCAGGCGGGCGAGGTGCTCGCGGTGATCCCGCGCTACAACCCCCGGTGGAGCTACTGGATGTCCCGGGTCCCGGTCCTCCGAGAGGTGGTGACGTGGAACCTCGTCATCGTGCTCCGCAAGAGATGAGGGCACCGTGAGCCGGTTCCGCGATGCCGAGACCTCAGTCAACTGGCTGCGGCTGGTAGCGGGCTGCGCCGTGCTAGTCGGCCTCGCCTTCGTGCAGGACCCCGGCTACCTCGTCGCAGACACGAAGTTCGATCTCGCGGTTGCTCCCGCCGAGTTCTTGTCCCGGGCCCTGCACCTGTGGGACCCCGAGGGCGCGTTCGGGCAACTGCAGAACCAGGCCTACGGCTATCTCTGGCCGATGGGACCGTTCTTCCTCGTCGGCTGGATCGTCGCCCTTCCCGGATGGGTGGTGCAGCGACTCTGGATGGGGCTGGTGCTGTCGGTGGCCTTCACCGGCATGGCGCGCCTGTGCCGGGTGATGGGCGTGCGCACTGACTTCGCCTGTCTCCTTGCCGGGATGGCGTTCGCGCTCTCCCCCCGGATGCTGACGACCTTGGGACCGATCTCGATCGAGACGTGGCCCAGTGCGCTCGCGCCATGGGTGCTGCTGCCACTGGTCACCGGCTCGCGGAGCGGTTCGCCGCGCCGCGCGGCCGCCCTGTCAGCGTTCGCGGTGGCGATGGTCGGGGGTGTGAACGCGGCGGCGACGTTCGCGGTGATCCCCCTGGGGGTGGTCTGGCTGCTCACCCGAACAGGTGGCCGCCGGCGGCGCTCGCTGATGCTGTGGTGGCCGGTGTTCACGCTGTTCGGCACCCTGTGGTGGCTGGTACCCCTTTTCGTGATGGGCTCCTACAGCCCTCCGTTCCTCGACTTCATCGAGACCACCGCGGTCACCACGTTCCCGACGACGGTCTTCGACGCACTGCGCGGCACGTCCGACTGGGTGCCCTACGTCGACCCTGGCTCCCGGGCGGGCAACGACCTGATCACGACGTCCTTCATCGCGCTCGACAGCGCGATGGTGCTGTTCCTCGGCTTCCTGGGCCTGGTCGACCGACGCACGCATGAGCGAGCGTTCCTCACGTTTGGCCTCCTGGTCGGGCTCCTGATGGTGACCATGGGGCACCACGGCAGCGTCCAGGGCTGGTTCCAGCCCGATATCCAGAGTGCGCTCGACGGTGTCCTGGCGCCCCTGCGCAACGTCCACAAGTTCGATCCGGTGCTGCGGATCCCGCTGGTCGTCGGGCTGGCCTTCGTGGTCGACCGTGCGGTTTCGTCGGCGTCGAGCGCCCCGCGGGGCCGGCCTGACGGCACCCAGGCACCGGCGCTGGACACGCTGCTCGCCCGCGTCAACCGGACCGCTCTCTGCCTGGTCGCCGTGGTCGTGGTGGCCGGCGCGGCAACCCCGGCGGTCGCGGGCCGGATCGCCCCGAGTGGTCCGACCCTGTCGGTCCCGGCCTACTGGCGGGACACCGCCACCTGGCTGGCAGCGCACGGAGGAGAGCCCGGGGCCGGCACCGCACTGCTGGCGCCGGGCGCGCCGTTCGGTGAGTACCTGTGGGGCTCGCCCCGCGACGAGCCGCTGCAGTGGCTCGCGGACTCGCCGTGGGCCGTGCGCAACGCCATCCCACTGACGCCTCCCGGCAACATCAGGATGCTCGACGAGGTGGAGACGGCCCTGAGCCAGGGCCGCGGATCCGCGGGACTGACCACCTTCCTTCGGCGCGCTGGGGTCAGGTACGTCGTGGTCCGCAACGACCTCGAGCCAGCGGATGATGTTCCGGACCCCGTGCTCGTGCACCAGGCCCTCGGTTCTTCGCCGGGACTGAGCCGGGTCGCGACGTTCGGCCCCGACGTCGGGGGCGGAGGGAGCACCCGGCTTGGAGGTCAGCGCATCCTCGTCGACCATGGCTGGCGGTCGACCTACCCGGCGGTCGAGGTGTTCGAGGTCGAGGACGCCGCCGCCGCGGTCAGCGTGAGCACGACCCCGGTGGTGGTCGGGGGGCCCGAGGACCTGCTCGACCTCGCGGACCTCGGCGTCCTGACGGACGAGCCGACGGTCCTCGGTGTGGACGCCGACCCAAGCCAGGCGCCGGACGGCGACATCGTGCTCACCGACGGGCTCCGAGAGCGGGAGCGGTTCTTCGGTCGCGTCCACGACGGCTACTCACCGGTGCTGACGCCGGGTGATGTACGCCGGTCCGGGAACCCGACCCGCGACTACCTGGTGTCCGACGATGACCGCTGGTCGACGACCGTCCGCCTCGACGGCGCCGCCTCGCTCGCGGCGTCGTCGTCGGAGTCCGACTCGACCGCAATCGGCGGCGCGCGCCGCGGCCGGCTCCCGTATGCGGCGGTGGACGCCTCCGTCGACACCGCCTGGCGCTCGGCGCCAGGCTCCGCCGAGCCCGCCTGGTGGCGGCTCGGCCTGACGTCGGCGGTGAGCCCTGGGCGGGTGGAGCTGACCGGCGGGCTCGGCAACCCGGACAACCTCGCCGTGGTGGTCACCACCGAGAGCGGCAGCAGCGAGCCAGTGCGGCTCGGGGAGGGCGTGACCCGCACCGTGGCTCTGCCGGCGGGGCGCACCTCCTGGCTGCGGGTCGAGGTGGTCGGCGACGACCTCCGACAGCTCTCCTTGGCCGACGTGCAGGTCCCCGGCGTGCACGTGCAGCGCTCGCTCGTGCTCCCCGTGCTCCCCGAGGCGTGGGGCGACCCGCACACCATCACGCTTCGCTCAGACCTGGATGCGCGCACCGGCTGTGTGGCAGTCGAGGGTGACGTCCGCTGTGCACCGGACAAGGCCGGGGACGGCGAGGAGGACGCGGGCATGGCAAGGGTCGTGACACTCGCGCGTCCGGCGACGTACGACGCCCGCATCCGCGTGGTTCCTCGCGCGAGTGCGGCACTGGACCGCTTGGTTCTCATCGATCAGCCCGTCGAGGTCTCCGCATCGACGGTGCTCGCGCCCAAGGATCCGCGGGATTGGCCGGTGGCGGCCATCGACGGCGACCGGGGTACCAGCTGGCTATCCGACCCCGACGACCCGTCGCCCACCTTGCGGCTGAGCTGGCTAGGCGTGCGCTCGGTCGACGGCCTGGCACTGCGTGTGGACCGGGAGGCCGACGGCCGGCGGCCGGTCAGCCTGCGCCTCACCTGGCCTGGTGGCTCCCGCACCGTCGACCTCGACTCCGGTCGGGCGAGCTTCCGCACCATCCGCACCGACCAGCTCACGGTCACGGTGGTCGCCACGCGGTCGGGGTACTCCGTCGGTCCGGACGGCCAGCCGTCCGGGGTGGGGGTCGCCGTCTCGGAGCTCCGGCTCCGGGGTGTGCCCTACCTGCCGCTGCGGCTTTCCCTCGACCCGGTCCGCTATCCGTGTGGGTCCGGCCCGGACGTCGAGGTCGACGGGTCGACACGGCAGAGCCGCGTTGTCGCAGCGCCGTTCGCCGTGGCGCAAGGCGATGTCGTTCCCGCCGAGCTCTGCGGCGGGCAGAGCGTCGCCCTGCCCTCAGGCGAGGCGACCGTGTCAGCAACTGCGTCGGATGCCTTCCGGCTCTCCAGCATCGTGCTGGGACCGGATCTGCCGCCCGCAACGGTGACGCCGGCGCCGGTGACGGTGCAGGGCCCGGTCGACCGGGACTATGTTCCTGCCCCTGGATCGGGCGTGCTCGCGGCGCGCAGCAACATCAACGACGGCTGGGAGGCCGATCAGGGCGGTCAGGACTTGGCGCCGGTGCGGATCGACGGATGGGAACAAGGCTGGCGGCTCCAGGGTGATGCACGTGTGAAAGCGTCGTTCGCACCGGACCGGCCCTACCGGTTCGGTCTGCTCGCCGGCGGGGTCGCGCTGGTCGGGCTGCTGCTCGCCGTTGCGCTCGTCGGTCGTCGGTCCCGCCGGTCCCTGCCAGATGAGCTCGGTGCACGCCCTCTGTCGCCGCTGCTGGCGGGCCCGATCGCCGTGGCCGTCCTGGGCCTCGTCGCCGGGTGGATGGGCGTGGTGATCGCTGCCGTGGCCGCACCCGTGGCCGCCCTACTCGTGCGCCGCACCCCTGACCTCGGTCCCGGGCTGCTCGCTGCGCCCTGCCTGATCGCCGGAGCGGCCTATGCACTGCGTCCCTGGGGGGACGAGTGGGCCGGCAACGACGCCTGGCTGCACTACCTCCTGCTGGTCCCGGTGGTGTCGGCGCTGGCCTGCGTGCCCTGGCGACGGCCGAGGGGCAGGGTCTTCAGGCGCAGAGCCGGCCGCTCGATGAGCCGGTAGGTGAGGTCGGCGACCACCAGGCTCGCTACGAGCGTCAGGGCCCAGAGCTCGAGCGCGTGGCCACCGAAGAGCGGCCAGCCGGTCGCCCACATGACCAGTTGGATCACCGACATGTGCAGACTGAACACGCTGTAGGAGATCCAGCCGAGGCGTCGCAGCGAGACGTGCCCGAACACCCGTTGGTAACGTCCTCCCTCGACCGAGAAGGCGCCCGATGCCACCAGGAGCCCTCCGATGCCGGCGTACAGCAGGTTCTTGGTCAGCGACTGCGCGGACGTGAGCGGTGCCAGCACGCTTGGACCAGCGAGTGGCGTCGCGGCCACCAGGAACAGCCCTAGTGCGATGGTCCAGCACACGCCGGGCTGTCGGCCCACCCCCACGATCATCGCCACGATCCGCCCCCCGGGCCGTGTCCCACGCTCCGCGTCGGCGTGCAGCAGGCTGACGAGGGCGAGCCCGATGCCGATGGCGAACCAGATCAGGTATGTCGGGAGCCACTGCAACGGTGAGGCCTCGGTGTGGTGGGCGACCCGGCCCGCGCCGTCGAGATGCCACCACACCGAGACCGCCGAGAGCACGACGAGCACCGCAGTCACCCGTGCTGGACGCAGCCGACGTCGGCCGATGGCTAGGAGCATCAGGGCGGGCAGCGCCACGTAGAAGGTCACCTCGACCGCAAGGCTCCACATGTGGGTGAGCCCGTAGGGCAGGGTCGGGTCGACGAACGTGTTGAGCATCGCGAGGGTCGTGAGCCACTGGCCCGCCCCCAGATCGGCGTTCTCGTGGATGAAGGTGAGCGCGACCAAGACGGCCAGGACGTAGACCGGCGCGATCCGCAGGAACCTCTTCCAGAGGTACTGGCCGGTGGAGGGCCGCCGCTCACCGCGCAGACCGCGGTCCAGGAACGGTCGGGAGAGCAGGAAGCCCGAGAGTACGAAGAAGATCGCGACGCCGACGTCGAGACGGGCCAACATCGTGCCCCATGTTCCGTGCGTGACGTAAGCCCCGGACTGGAACGACGTGTGGGTGGTGAGCACACCGAGCGCCCCGACCGCCCGGAGAGTGTCGAGGACGACGTACTGACCCGACGTGGCCGGGGGAGGCGGGACGATGTCCGCTCCGAGCGAGGGTGCACGGGAAGGCGAGGTCACAGGGGCCCCGCCGGCTTCGGCTGGCCCACTGTCACCGTGTCCACGCACACGGTCGTCCCGGGGGAGAGCCCCCCGACGTCGACCGCATCGAAGGAGCTGTCGACATGGAGGAAGACAGTGTTGAGCCCGCGCGTCACTCCGACCTCCTGCTCCTCATCCCCGACGCGCACCCTCATGACGTCGTCGGCTGAGGCCAGGTAGTCGACTTGGATCCACCACCCGAAGTCAAAGACCCGGTGGTCGAGTGGGATCGAGACGATCGGGCTGCGCACACGCCAGCCGCACCCTGGTAGGTCGCCGGCGAGACTCTCGACCGTCGGCTCGACCACTGCGCGGAACGGCATTCCGCCGTCGTCGAGCACCACCAGGGTCGGGGTTGAAGTGGGAAAGCTGACGTTGTCCGCGAGCAGGGGGAGCAGCCGGGAGGTCGTGTTGAGGGGCGCCGAGAGCGGCGGCATCACAGTGGCCGGCACGACCTGGTCGGCAAGATCCAGCTCACCTTGGCCGTGGAGACCATCGATTGCGGTGTGCACGTAGTCCGCCCCAGGGTTCTCGTCGGCCCACACGTTGGAGTACTGGGTCGAGCTCACGAGCCCGGACCCACAGAGCAGAGCGGTGAGAACGACGACGGCGAGGGGAGGCGGCTGGAGCAGCAGCAGCGGTCGCTGCCGAGGCTCACTCGACTCGACAGCTCCCGTCAGCGGCATCGTTGCGAGTCCGATGCAAAGGACGCTCACAGCCGCGACATCGCTGATGTAGCGGTACTCCAGGCCGCCGTACCCTCCGGTGATCGGCGCGCGGCTGACCAGGAGCAGGACGTAGGCGACGGCGAGATAGGCCCCGAGCAGCACCCACGCCCGTAGTGAGCGACGTCGCCGCAGGGCGATGCCGACAACACCGAGCGCGATGACGACCCAGGCGACATGGACGAGCGCGCCCGGCGGGTCGGCTACCGCCGCCGGGGGGTTCGACGCATCCCAGCGCCACGGTCCGCCGACCAAGCCTGTCGGGAACGACGTGAGGAGCATGGTGTCGGCGAGGTCGGAGGCGACCCGGACGGTCGGCTGCGCGAACACCGACGGCACCTCGACGAGGTAGTAGGCCACGAACGCGCCACCGGCGACCACAGCGGCGAGCGCAGCAAGCCAGTACCGACGCACCGCCTCGGTCACCCGCTGGCGAGGTCCTCCGGTGGAGAAGTAGGCGAGCACGATGAAGGCCATCACGCCGAGGACGAGGACCGCCTTGACGTAGGCGAGGAACTCGATCCCGACGATCGCAAGACTCAGCGCCAAGGGGCCGGGACGGGGGTCGCGGAGGTAGTGAACCCAAACGGCCACTGCAGTGAACAGCACCGCCTGCAGCGGGAGCTGGTTGAGCGACGCCGCCCACCACATCACGCCCGGCATGCTCAGAGCGCTCGTCAGGTAGAGCGCCAAAGGCGCCAAGGCCCCCCATCGCGGTCCGAACAGCGTCACGAGCATCCACAGGCATGCCGAACTGGCCAACGCCTGGACGACCAACGTCAGGGACGCCGCGGCTACCCAGTCGACGTGGCCAGAGCGTGCGACTGTCCAGGCAATGGCACGTCCGAACGGCATGAACTGGCTGTCAAAGGGTTGCAGCACGTAGTCGAGCGAGAAGGACGATCCAGTCGCTGCGTCCAGGAGGCGGTAGTCGTCGGCATAGAACCACGACCGGAAGAGCTGCCACGCCCTCAGTCCGAGCTGCAGGGCCACGAGGAGCGCGCCCGTCGCGACCACCATCTGTCCCTGCTGCGCATCGTGATGGTGCTGGAACGAGGAGCGGGGCACGGCAGGACTATCCCACAGGGGAGGCCCACCGTCGGAGCGCGATGAGCTCGCACAACTTCACCCCACAAGTGTGACGGACGTCGCATTTCTACCCGTGAGTACTGCTACGGTGCACCGAATCGCAACATCCTTGGGAGGGGACGTGAAGCGTAAGTGGTTCGGCCTGGTCATGCTCGGATTCGGGACCTTCCTGCTCGTGGCGGGTCTGCTGGCGACGGTGTGGGCTCCGGGCGTGGTCAAGAAGACGCCGTTGGACGTCAATCAGGTCACGCACCTGGACGGCACGGTGAGGAAGCTCGATCCGGCGACGAGTGAGTTCCCGTCCGAGCCGGTCCCGGTCAAGGTCGAGAGCATCACCAAGACCGACTCCAACGCCTCCGACGGCGACAACGCCAGCTGGGTGCAGACGACGTGCGTGGTCATGGACATCGACAACGCACCCAACTGCGTGGAAGGTGACGACCCGCGCCTGGTCGACGCGAGCACCGACGTGTTCGCCACCGACCGGGTGTCCGGGCTCGCGGTGAACGACACCGACCACCTGCCGGCCGACGCCCAGGCGCACGACGGTCTGATGAACAAGTGGCCCTTCGACTCCGAGAAGAAGACCTACCCGATGTGGGACGGCACCGCCGGCCACGCCGTCGACGCGGTGTACGACCGCACCGAGACGCTGGCCGGCATCGAGTGCTACGTCTACGAGGTCACGATCAGCGACGAGCCGATCGAGATCGCCGAGGGCATCGACGGCACCTACGACAACGAGATCGAGGTCTGGGTCGAGCCCAAGACCGGTGCGATCCAGCAGCAGACCCAGGACCAGCAGCGCTACCTCGACGACGGCACCCAGGTGCTGGACCTCAAGATCGGCTTCACCGAGGAGCAGATCCAGCAGTTCGCCGACGACGCCCGGACCAACATCCGGATGCTCGACACGATCACACTGTGGGTGCCGGTCGTCGGCTTCGCCGGCGGGGCCCTGTGCGTGCTGGCCGGCCTGGCGCTGCTGCTCACCGCCCGCCGCCGGCGGGGCGACGACGTCGCCATCAAGCCCGCGATGGCGCGCGTCGCGACCTAACCGAGCCTGGCGCCGAAGATCGCGGTCCCGGGGGTGTAGCGCCCCCGGGTCGCGGACCAGCCGCCCCAGATCCGTTCGTGGTGCTCGGGCCACTCCGGCTCCAGCAGGTCGGTGATCACGAACCCGTGCCCGGCCAGCAGCGCGACCCAGTCGCCGAGCGTGCGGTGGTGCTCCACATAGGCCACCTCGCCCGTCGCGTCGTCGACCTCGACGTACGGCGTGCGGTCCCAGTAGGACTGGCTCGCCACCAGGCCGGCCTCGGTCGGGTCGTCGGGGAACATCCACCGGGTCGGGTGCGTGATCGAGAACGCGTAGCGCCCGCCGCGGCGCAGCACCCGCGCGGTCTCGCCGACGGCCTCGGCGATGTCGCTGACGAACTGCAGCGCGCCGAACGAGGAGAACACGACGTCGAAGGAGTCGTCGGCGAACGGCAGCGCGGTGGCGGTGCCGACCACCGAGGGCACGGCGACGCCGGTGTCCTGGTCGATGCGCCGCGAGTGCTGGAGCTGGCGGAACGACAGGTCGAGCCCGTAGGCCCGCCCGCCCCGGCTGCGCACCCAACGGGAGCACTGACCGGCCCCGGACCCGACCTCGAGCACGTCGCGGCCCGCGACGTCGCCGAGCACCCCGGCCTGCTCCTCGGAGAACCCCTCGGGTCCCCAGACGAAGCCGATGTCGCCGAGGAACTCCCCGTGGGTGGACTGGTACTCGTCCGCGTAACGGTCCCAGTCCGGGCCGTTGGCCCGGCGGGACTCGTCCTCGGTGACGGGACGACGCTCGACCCGCACCGGAGGATGGTTCTCCACGCTCGGAGCGTAACCCGGCCGCCCCGGGGACCACCGACCGGTCGCGAGTTGGACGTAGTTCACACGCCCCGCGTAGTCTTCAGGGTGCGCCGGAGGTCTGCCCGCGTCCCAGACGGAGCGGATACGCGCTCGCTTTCCATCTCGTGGTTGGTGAAAAGGACCTTCGCCGTGTCCGCACGACTCCTATCCACCCAAGGAACAACCTCCCTTATGACGAGCACCATCTCGACTCTTCCCGATTACGACGCGCCCCAGGTCGCGATCAACGACATCGGTTCTGAAGAGGACTTCCTCGCGGCGATCGACGCGACCATCAAGTACTTCAACGACGGTGACATCGTGGATGGCACCATCGTCAAGGTCGACCGGGACGAGGTCCTGCTCGACATCGGTTACAAGACCGAAGGCGTCATCCCGTCCCGCGAGCTCTCGATCAAGCACGATGTCGACCCGTCCGAGGTCGTTTCCGTGGGTGACAAGGTCGAGGCCCTGGTGCTCCAGAAGGAGGACAAGGAAGGTCGCCTGATCCTGTCCAAGAAGCGCGCCCAGTACGAGCGCGCCTGGGGCACGATCGAGCAGGTCAAGGAGGAGGACGGCGTCGTCGAGGGCACCGTCATCGAGGTCGTCAAGGGCGGCCTGATCCTGGACATCGGGCTGCGCGGCTTCCTGCCCGCCTCCCTGGTGGAGATGCGGCGCGTGCGCGACCTGCAGCCCTACGTCGGCCAGACGCTCGAGGCGAAGATCATCGAGCTCGACAAGAACCGCAACAACGTGGTCCTGTCCCGCCGTGCCTGGCTCGAGCAGACCCAGTCCGAGGTTCGCCACGGCTTCCTGACCCAGTTGCAGAAGGGCCAGATCCGCAAGGGCGTCGTCTCCTCGATCGTCAACTTCGGTGCGTTCGTGGACCTCGGCGGCGTCGACGGTCTAGTCCACGTCTCCGAGCTGTCCTGGAAGCACATCGACCACCCCTCCGAGGTCGTCGCGGTCGGCGACGAGGTCACCGTCGAGGTCCTGGACGTCGACATGGACCGCGAGCGGGTCTCGCTGTCGCTCAAGGCGACGCAGGAGGACCCCTGGCAGCACTTCGCCCGCACCCACCAGATCGGCCAGATCGTGCCCGGCAAGGTCACCAAGCTGGTGCCGTTCGGTGCGTTCGTCCGCGTCGAGGAGGGCATCGAGGGCCTGGTGCACATCTCCGAGCTCGCCGAGCGTCACGTCGAGATCCCCGAGCAGGTCGTCCAGGTCAACGACGACGTGATGGTGAAGATCATCGACATCGACCTCGAGCGTCGCCGGATCTCGCTGTCGCTCAAGCAGGCCAACGAGACCGCGACCGCGGCCGATGTCGAGGACTTCGACCCCACGCTGTACGGCATGGCGGCGACCTACGACGAGCAGGGCAACTACGTCTACCCCGAGGGCTTCGACCCCGAGACCGGCGAGTGGCTCGAGGGCTTCGACGAGCAGCGCGCGATCTGGGAGGACCAGTACGCCAAGGCGCACGCTCGCTGGGAGGCGCACGTCAAGCAGCAGGCCGAGGCCGCCAAGGCCGAGGTCGAGGCCGGCGAGGCGACGTCCTACTCCAGCGGTAGCGACGACACCGAGGCTGCCGAGACCGGCGGCTCGCTCGCGTCCGACGAGGCGCTCCAGGCGCTGCGCGAGAAGCTCACCGGCGGGGGCGCCTGACCCGCACGCAGCATCTGACGCACGAAGGCCCGGTCACCGCAAGGTGACCGGGCCTTCGGGCTTCTCGGGCTCAGGAGACGAGCCGGGCGGAGGTGCTCCGCCCCAGGTCGTCGCGGTGGGGGGCGCGGACGGCGGGGCCGGCGAACCGGTCGTGGCGGGCGTAGCGGACCAGGGCGGCGGCGAGGGCGACCATGGCCAGAAGGACGAGGATCGAGGTCATGGCAGAAATCATGCTCCCAGCGTGATCCTGCCACCACTGGCAGGAAAGTCATGGTGCGTTGATTTTCTGCCAGTTCTCCGTCAGGCTGTGCCGCGTGCAGAAGGTGACCGTGATCGTGCAGGACGGGGCCGAGCCCTTCGGGTTGGGCTCACTGGTCGAGGTGTGGGGCGAGCCGGAGCACCCGGAGGACCAGACGCCGGTGTTCGACTTCCGGGTCTGCACCCCGCGGCCGGGTCGGGTGAAGGGGCGCTCCGACTACGACCTGGTCGTCGAGCGCGGCCTGGAGGCCACCGAGGACGCCGACCTGGTCTGCCTGAGCCCGAAGTACGACTTCTCCCGGCACGACCCGGCGGTCCTGGACGCCGTGCGGGCGGCGTACGACCGCGGCGCGATCATCTACGCCCACTGCTCCGGTGTCTTCGAGCTCGGCGCCGCCGGGCTGCTCGACGGCCGCGAGTGCACCACCCACTGGCGCTTCACCGACCGGCTCGCGGCGACCTATCCCGAGGCGGACGTCCGCCCCGACGTCCTCTACTGCCACGACGGCAACGTGCTGACCGGCGCCGGGTCCGCGGCCGGCATCGACGCCTCGCTGCACCTGCTGCGCGAGCAGTTCGGCGCCAAGGTCGCGGCGACCACCGCGCGGCGGATCGTGGTGCCCCCGCACCGGGACGGCGGCCAGGCCCAGTTCATCGCCCGCGCGGTGCCCGACTGCGACGCCGAGACGCTCGGCCCGCTGCTGGAGTGGATCGTCGCCAACCTCGGAGACGACCTGGGCGTCGAGGCGCTGGCCCGTCGCAGCCACATGTCGCCGCGCACGTTCGCCCGGCGGTTCCGTGCCGAGACCGGCACCACGCCGCACTCCTGGGTCACCCGCCAGCGCGTGCAGGCCGCCGAGGAGCTGCTCGAGCGCACGGACCACTCGATCGACTGGATCGCCGACGAGGTCGGCTTCGGCAACGCCGCGACCCTGCGGCACCACTTCGCCCGGGTGCGCGGGCTCAGCCCCCAGCAGTACCGGCGGCGCTTCGCCGGCTAGTCAGCCCAGCTGGTCCCGTAAGACCTTCCCCGTGAGGGTCCTGGGGAGCTCGGTGATGAAGTGGTACTCCTTCGGACGCTTCGGCGGGGCCAGCCGCTCGCGCGCGAATGCGTCGAGCTGCGCCGCGCTCACCTCGCCGACGACCGCAGCGCACACGCGCTGACCCCAGCGTTCGTCGGGGACGCCGTACACCGCGACATCCGCGACGCCCGGGTGCTCGCGCAGGGTGTTCTCCACCTCGAGCGGGTAGACGTTGACCCCGCCGGTGATCAGCAGGTCCTCGCGGCGCCCGTCGAGGTAGAGGTAGCCGTCGTCGTCGAGGCGGCCCAGGTCGCCCACCGTGAACGAGTCGCCGCGCCAGGCCGCGGCGGTCTTCTCCGGATCGCCGAAGTACTCGAAGCGGGCGTACGGCGGCACCGTGCACCAGATCGTGCCGTCGGGGTCGGTCGAGAGGGTGCGGCCGGGACGGGCCCGCCCGACGGTGCCGGGCCGCTCGAGCCACTCCTCGCCGCGGCACGCGGTGAACTGGCCCTCGGTGGAGCCGTAGAACTCCCAGGTCGCCCCGTCCGGGAACGCCTCGATCAGCCGGCGCTTGAGCGCGGGAGGACAGGGTGCGCCGGCGTGCGCGACCAGCCGGAAGGACGACAGGTCCGGCCAGCCGTGCCGGTCCCAGTGGGCGAAGAGCCGCTGCAGGTGGGCGGGCACGCAGAACATCGTGGTCGGCCGCTCGCGGCGGATCGCCTCGGTCATCAGCTCGGCGTCGAACGCACCCGGCGCGACGACGCGGCCGCCGGCGAGCGCCGTCCCCATCGCGAAGCGCAGGGGAGCGGAGTGGTAGAGCGGGCTGAGCACGAGGTTGACGTCCGACTCCGTGAACCCCCACAGGTCGCGCTCCTCCGCGACCAGCGCCGCGGCGTCCTGCTCGTCGAGCAGGCCTGAGTAGACGCCCTTCGGCGTGCCGGTGGTGCCGCTGGTGACGTGCATCGGACGGGCGCGCGGCAGGGCGCCCCGGAACCGGTCCGGGGTGTTCGCGACCATCGCCGCGACCTGCTCCGGGCGGTCGACCACCAGGTCCGGCCGGAGGCCGGCGAGCAGTCGCTCCCGTTCGTACGCCGTCAGCCGCGGGTCGAGGGGGATCGGGAACATCCCGGCGGCGAGCAGGGACATCACCAGGTCCAGGTAGTCGAGCGACCCGGGCACCAGCAGGGCGACCCGCGACCCCTCGCGCAGCTCGACGTGGTCCACGCGGCCACCCTACTGTCGCGAGACCGGCGGGAACTCGTGAGCGCGAGCGGACATGTAGAGGTGTGCAGCGAGGAGGAGTGGTGGCGACCCAGGCCGACGAGAAGGACCTCGTGGACCGGTTGCGCAGCGACGACCCCGAGGCCCTCGCTGCGCTCTTCGACCGGTACGGCGACCGCATCTACAACCACTGCTTCCGGGCGACGGGGGACTGGTCGGAGGCCGAGGACGCCACCGCGACGGTGTTCCTCGAGGTGTGGCGGCACCGGCGCCGGGTCCAGGCGGACGACGGGTCGGCCCTGCCCTGGCTGTACGGCGTCGCCACGAACGTCTGCCGCAACCTGAACCGCTCCCGGCGCCGGCGGCACCGCGCCCTCGCGGCGCTGCCACGGCCGGCGGCCGAGCCCGACCACGCCGACCGGGTGGCCGAGCGGCTCGGCTCCGAGGAGCGGATGCGCAGCGTGCTCGCCGCGATCGACGGCCTGCCCGCCCGCGAGCGCGAGGTGCTCGGCCTCGTGGCGTGGTCCGGGCTGAGCTACGAGCAGGCGGCCGCCGCCCTCGACGTACCGGTCGGGACCGTCCGGTCCCGCCTCTCCCGGGCCCGCGCCCGCCTCACCGACCAGACCACAGCACCAGGAGACCGCGATGAGTGACCTCACGCCCCCACCCGACGAGCCGTTGCCCGACCGGAGCCGGGCCCGGATCCGTGGGGAGCTGCTGCGGGCCGCGCAGGACGGCGCCACGTCCCGGAGCCGGTGGGTCGCCCCGGCCGTGGCGGCGGCCGCCGTCGTGCTGGTCGCCGGCGCGGGTGCGTGGGCCGTGCAGGGAGGCGGTGGCACCGAGGGGTCTCCGGCCGCTCCCGGGACCTCGGTGGCGCCGTCGCCCCCGCTGATCCCGGAGCCCGGCATCACGCCGCCGGACATCGTCACGGGCACGCCGAACCCGCCGCCGTCGACGCAGCAGGCCGGCCGCGGTGACTGCGAGCGCGAGCTCCGCGACGTCCTGCCGGGAGCCGAGCTCGCCGCCGCGTTCGACGACCGCACGAGCTTCTGGGTCAGGGGCGACCAGTTCGTGCTGTGCGACGTCCGGGGGCTGACGACGGTGCACCGCCCGCTGCCGATGACTCCGGTGGAGGGCGTCGAGACCTACCGGGTCAGCAGCAAGTACGTGCCCGCCGGTCGCGGTGCGTTCGACGTCGTCCGGGTCGCCGGCGGGGTCGTTCCCGACGGTGCGATGGCGTACGACGTCGAGTACACGTTCCCCGACGGCCGGACGGTGCCGGCCGAGACGACGACCGGCGAGGACGGCCGCACGTGGTGGCGCGTAGCGCACACCTACCGCAGCGACGGCAACGAGATGAAGGACCCGCCGATCACGGCGCAGGTGTCCTACTCGGGGGTCCGCCACACCTACCGGCTCGACTGGGGCAGCGACACGTGCGCCCAGGCGAACCACGGGTGCTGATCAGCCGGAGAGCCCCAGGTCGGCCGCGAGCTGCTCGGTGACCTGCTGGAAGTGGGCGTCGTAGTCCAGGATGCCGCGGTGCATGTGGCCGAACAGCTCGAGGCTGACGTGGCCGAAGAGCGTCTGCCAGGCCATCAGCCAGCGGACCATGCGGTCGTCGCTCATGGTGACGTCGAGGGCGGGCCGGACCCCGCCGAGGGCGCGCCGCTCCTGGGTGCTCACCGTGCGCACGGGCGCGCCCAGCGGGTGTCCGGCGCGCTCGGACTCCTGGGCCAGCCGCAGGATCGCGCCGGTGATGCGGGCCGCCGAGGGGACCGTGGTGTCGGGGGCCGCGTAGCCCGGCACGGGGGAGCCGTAGAGCAGCGCGTACTCGTGCGGGTGGGCGCGCGCCCATTCGTGGACGGCATGGCAGACGGCGAGGAAGCGCTTGGCGAGGTCGCCGCGACGCCGTACGCCGGCGTCGGCGGCCTCGACGGCCGCGCCCAGCTCGTCGTAGGCCTCGATGATCAGCGCGGTCAGCAGCTCGTCCCGGCTCGCGAAGTAGCGATAGACCGCCGAGGAGACCATGCCGACCTCGCGCGCGATCGCGCGGAGCGACAGCGCGGCCGGGCCGACGTCCGCGAGGTGGCGGCGCGCGGTCCCCTGGATGGCGCGGGTGATCTCGAGGCGGTTCTCGGCACGGGACATGCGCCCATCGTGGCACACGACGAGAGCAGTGCTCTTGTTTTCGCCACGCAAGCGTGTCAGTGTTGGGGCGAACGGAGAGCAGTGCTCTCGATTCCAGACCTCAGGAGGAACCAATGTCCGATCTCCACGTGATCGTCGGCGCCGGCCCGGTCGGCCGGGCCACCGCCGTCCAGCTGGCCTCGGAGGGGCACGACGTGCTGCTGGCCAGCCGCTCCGGCGCGGGGCCCGCCATCGCGGGCGTCCGTCGCTCGGCCGCGGACGCCGCGGACGCGGCGCGCCTGACCGAGCTCGCCACGGGCGCGGTCGCGCTCTACAACTGCATCAACCCGCCGTCGTACGACGTGTGGACCACGTACTGGCCGCCGGTGGCGGCGGCGTTCCTGGAGGCGGCCGAGCGCACCGGCGCCACGCTGGTCACGGCGTCCTGCCTGTACGGCTACGGGCCGGTCGACGGACCGATGGTCGAGGGGATGCCAGACGCCGCGACCGGCACCAAGGCGCGGATCCGGGCGGGGATGTGGGCCGACGCGCTCGCAGCACACGGGGCCGGACGGCTCCGCGCCGTGGAGGTGCGCGGCTCGGACTACCTGGGACCGTGGATCACCAGCGCCCACATCCCGCAGGTGACGCCGCGCGCTCTCTCCGGCAGGAGCGTGCGGGTCTTCGGGCGCGCCGACCAGCCGCACTCGTTCACCGACGTGCGCGACATGGGGCGGGCGCTCGCCGCGGTCGCCCAGGCGCCGCAGATGTGGGGCCGGGTCTGGCACGCGCCCACCAACGCCCCCCGCACCCAGGCCGAGACGGTCGCCGACGTGTGCCGCGCTGCCGGACGCGAGCCCGTGACCGTGCGGACCTGGCCGAAGGCGATGCTGACCGTGGGTGGCCGGTTCGTACCGCTGCTGCGCGAGCTGCGGGAGACCGTCTACCAGTTCGAGCGCCCCTACGTGCTCGACTCCAGCGCGATCACCCGCGAGCTGGGCCTCGAGCCGACGCCGTGGGCCGAGGTCTGCCGCGCGACGGCCCTGGGCGCCGACGACGCGGTGGCGGGTTCCGCGCCGTCGACGTCGGTGGTCTAGTCCCGCGAAGGGCCTTGCGGTGAGCCGGTGGGTTCGGCAGGGCCCGTGCGGGGCACGATGTGCGGCATGCGAAGGCTCCTCGCCGTCTCGGGCGTGCTCGCGGCCCTGGTCACCGCCGCGATCACCGGCACGGCCGCCACCCTGGTCCTGCCCACTGCAGCGTGGGCGGCCGCCCCGGCCTGCACCGAGAGCGTGGTCGAGGACGGTGCCGACGTGCTCGACGACGCCCGCGTCGAGCGGGCCGCCGCGGCCTTCGGCGATCAGGTGGTCGTCAAGGTGATCAGCTACCTCACCACCGACGGGCAGGACCTCTACGACCGCGTCTACGAGGAGCGGCAGCGCTGCCACGGCTGGGGCTTCCGGCCCGGGGGCGGCCGGTCGCTGCTGGTGCTCGCCGTCGCGACCCAGGACAGCCAGCTGGCCACCCACTACGACGGCCGCGCGCAGGACCGGTTCGAGGCGGCGCGTGAGCACGCCGAGGTCGACGGCATGGGCGCGAGCTTCGGCAACGGCCGGTGGACGCGCGGCATGGTCGACGGCCTGGCGATCTACGCCCGCGCCTACGCGCGCGCCGACGGACCCGCCCACCCGGGCGGCGGATCCGGCGTCGCGCCGGTCACGGGCGGGCTTGACGACCCGGGAGAGTCGGTCGGGCCCGTCGAGTCGGCCGACGCGAGCCCCTGGCTGCTGGTGCTCCCCGGCGCGCTCGTGGCGGGCGGCGCCGGTTGGGGCGGGTGGGTGCTGCTGCGCCGCCGCCGGGACACGCGCGCGGCCCGCGCCTCGCTGGCGGCCGCCACCGACGACCTCGCCGCAGCCTGGGTGGAGGTCGACGAGGCCCGCGAGTACGTCGAGGCGCGGGTCGGCGCCCTCCCGTCGGTCGACGACGCGGTGATCAGGCAGATCCGGTCCGACCACGCCGCCGCGGCCGCCCGGCTCGAGCAGGCGACCGCGACGTACCTCACGCTCTCCCAGACCTACGCCGTGGACAAGGTGGCGCGGCTCGACCGCGACGAGGCGGCCGCCGGGCTCGGGCCGGTCACCGAGGCCGCGGCCGCGCTGCGAGAGGTGCACGCGGCCCTGACCACCGCCGAGGAGGAGGTGACCGGCTTCGAGCGGCTGCGCGACGCGCTCCCCGAGCAGGTCGCCTCGCTGCGCGGCGAGGCGGAGCGGATGACCGGCCTGCTGGGGCGTCGCCGCGGCGAGGGCTACCGCACCGGTGACCTCGACGGCGCCCCGAGCACCGCCGAGCAGGCCGCGCGCGACGCCGAGGGGCTCGGCCGCCAGCTGCGCTTCGGCGACGCCTCGAACCGGCTCGCCGAGGCTGCGGCCACGCTGGCGGAGCAGACGGCCTGGCTGGAGGGCCTCGACGACTACCGGGCGGCGCTCGCCGCCGACCTGGCCTCGCTCGAGGCCCGGACCGCCGACCTGGACGCCGCTCTGGGCGACGCCCGGGTCACGCTCGAGCACCTGGAGGCGACGTACGACCCCTCGTGCGTCGTCGGCGTGCGCGACCGGTTCGAGGCCGCCCGTTTGGGCCGCACGCGCCTCGACGACGAGCTCGCGACGATCCGCGACGACGCCTCGATGTCGACGCAGGCGTTCCGCCGCGCCCGCGACGAGATCACCGCCGCCCAGCAGAGCGCCGACACGATCGCGACCGACGCGGCCGCCGCGGGCGAGCGGGAGCGGGAGCTGACGGAGCTCACCGCACAGCTGCCGCTCACCGCCCAGCGACTGGTGGCGGACGCCGCCGGCGTCCGGGAGCAGATCGAGGCCAACGCGACCGCGATCTCCTACCTCGACGTCGTGCCGCCCGTCGCGGAGCTCGAGTCGGAGGCGGGGCGGCTCGGGGAGCGCGCCAAGGCGCCCAAGGCGCCCCTCCTCGCGCTGCGCGACGACCTCGAGGGGCTCGGGCGCCGGGTGCGGGACAGCGCGGCGGTGGTCACCGCCGTGATCGCGGCCTACGACGACACCCAGCGGGTGCTCGGCGCCGGGGCCGCCGCGGTCGCGGAGGCGCGTGACGAGGTGGACCGGGCCGACGTCGGGGCCGGCGCCCGCGCCACCCTCGGCGAGGCCGAGCAGGCGCTGGCCCGAGCCGAGGGTGGCGC